>JBEQAB010000031.1:0-2722 GCA_041640555.1 Bacillaceae bacterium | reverse complement strand
TGCCTTCTATGGCAAAGCCATCCTCATACTCTTCGACTTTTGCGCCCATAGCCCTTAGGTTTTCAACTATAGCTTTTATTCTATCGCTTTCCTTTACCCTAAGTTCCTTTGCTCCTCTTACGTAAGAAACTCCATCCGCAAACACCATAACTACTGCAAGAATAGGTATCTCATCTATCATTGAAGGTATATCCTCTGCGTTTATCTGTATCGCTTTTAAAGCTTTTGAAGATTTTACAAGTATGTCCCCAACTGGTTCTCCGGATATCACCCTCACATTTGTGTATTCTATACTTGCTCCCATTTCCTTGAGTTTCCTGTAAAAACCATCCCTTGTGGGATTTATAAGAACATCCTTTAATAGAACCTCTCCATCCTCAACAAGAGTTGCCAAAGCTGCAAAGAAAGCTGCCGATGATGGATCCGCTGGACAGTAAACTTCACATCCAAACAAAGGCTGACCACCCTCTAGTTTTACTATGTGTCCATAGTGTGTCCGCACACATTCGAGTTTTACACCAAAGGTGGTGAGCATTCTCTCCGTGTGGTCTCTGGATAAGTAAGGTTCGATTATCTCTGTAATACCTTGAGCTCTAAGCCCAGCCAAAAGCAAAGAAGATTTAACTTGCGCAGAGGCTTTTTTATTGAAGAAACTTATAGCTTTGAGATTTGAACCTCTTACACTTATAGGTAACTTGTCTCCTCCTTCTCTACCATCTAAGTGCGCCCCCATGCTTTTTAGGGGTTCTACTACTCTTAACATGGGTCTGTTTCTCAAGCTTTTGTCCCCTGTAACTACAGAGTGAAAATGTTGAGTTGAAAGCACCCCAAGCAGTAACCTAGCTGTGGTGCCTGAATTTTGAGCGTTTATTACATCCTTTGGTTCCTTTAAATCAAACTCGGTGCCGTGGATGATAAATTCTTTGCCATGCCTTCCTACTTTGACCCCAAGCATTTTAAAAGCTCTTAATGTTGCAAGAGTATCAGAGGAAATTAACCACTCTTTCACGTAAGTTTTACCTTTAGCTAAGGCACCTAAGATTACAGCTCTGTGGGATATGGATTTATCAGATGGAACCCTTAGCTCTCCTCTTACTTTTTTTGTCTTAGTTAAATTCATCTATCTTATTTTAAACCAAATGGTAAGCACGGTAAGAGGACTTTGCCAGAAGTTTACAAAGCACCTTTTTAAATCCCATGCTCTTTGCAGTTTCTTCTATCCTTAGAAAATCTTCTTGTGTGTAAAACCTAACCACAGGTTAGTATTTATTGGAAATTGCTCCACAACCACTATATCTACACCTGTAGCTTTTAGGTCTTCTAACGTTTTTAAAGTGTCATCCTCGTTTTCACCCAAACCTACCATAAACCTAGACTTTGCCAGTTTTTCAGATTGATTTTTGTAAAACTTTAAAACTTCACTCTTGTAACTGCCTTAAGGTCTCACAAAAGGAAGTATTCTTTGCACAGTTTCTATATTGTGAGCTAATACATCGGCTTTTGATGTGATTTTTTTCTATAAAGTCAAGTGTTAGGGCTTTTACAAAAATACTTATGTATACACTTTGTAAAGTGTTTTGCACCCCGTCCTCAAGATTTTCCCTATCTATAGGAGTTATTACCACGTATCCCAGAGTTCCTTCTACAGCGTAATAGATTCTTATAGGCTCGGAAGGATGAGCCTTACTTGGTTTACCCGAAGAGACATTACAGTACTTACAAGCTCTAGTAAACACCTTTCCTCAGATCATAAAGGTAGCATACTCAAAAGAAAAACACTCGAATATAATAGAGATTCCTTACTGTATTTAGACAGTATTTCTTATAATCTTTTCATTATTCCTAAAAACTGAACTTCCACAGACCTTTAGCCTAGGCAAAAACAAAGCTCAATAACTCCCTTTTACCTCTTCCTTCTTTGGAGGAAGTAAGAACAATAGGTCTATCTGTAAGAGTTTTTAATTTACTTACTGTTTGTGCTATTTCCCTTTGGCTAGCTTTATCTATTTTAGTCAACACTACAGTATACCTTAAATTTAAGTGTTCCAACCAACTTATCATCATCTTATCCAACTCAGTGGGACCAACTACGCTATCAATCAGCAAGAAAACCTTACTTATAGCATCCTTGCATTCGAAAAAGTAATTTTCCATCAATTTTTTCCAGTTTTCTTGTTCAGCTTTTGATACCTTTGCAAAACCGTATCCAGGTGCATCCGCAATGTATAGTTTTCTATCCAGCTCAAACAAATTAATGAATCTTGTTCTTCCTGGTTCTTTACTAACGTAAGCAACTTTTCTATTTACCAACATGTTAATTAGAGAAGACTTACCCGCATTGGACCTGCCTACAAAAACTATATGAGGTTTATCCTTTAAAAAATCGCTTTTAAAGGAACCTACAAACCTTACATTCATTGCTTAGCAAAAGCTAAAGCTTTTTTAACTTCTCCTACCAAGTAAAGAGAGCCCAGAACAATTATATCATCCTCTATAGAAAGAGCGTCTTGAACACTTTCCAGTATTACTGCTTTAAGTCCTAACTCCTTTGCATAACCCAATAGATTTTCTAAGCTTTCCGCTCTGTGATGTTGGAGTTTCACAAGGTATATGGTTTGGGAAAGTTCCTTAAGAATCTGCATATTGGTTTTCCATTCTTTGTCCTTTAGCCCAGTAAAGAGGGGCTTTATGTCGTTAAAGTGCTTTTTTAGGTTTTCAACTA
>JBEQAB010000030.1:0-2730 GCA_041640555.1 Bacillaceae bacterium | reverse complement strand
TGGTGCCTGCAAAAGTATGCAGGTATGACACCGGAGCAAGTAAGGAAATTTGCTATGCAATGCTGGGGGAAAACCAACTGTTTCTCTGAGTATGATGCAATGGTAACTTATCTATCCATGGAATCCAATGGTTATAAGTTTAATGTGAACTTAAAAGACCCCCAAGTAAAGAAAATGTATGAAATAGGCAAAAAGGTCTATTATGCTAGGATGGGACCTTGGGACTTTAACTGTGCAACATGTCACGCAGGACAGAAACAACAAAGAATAAGAGCGAGTGCATTGTGGAGCATAGATAGAGGGGAAGTTGGGCAAGCTGTAAACAAATTCCCAATCTACAGGGTGTCTTGGAACCAGGTATTTCCAATGCATTACAGGTATGCTGAATGTTACAGACAAACGAGGTTACCATACTTGAAACCTCACTCCGATATAGCTGTAGCATTGAGCACTTATCTTTATGGCTCCGCCAATGGAACAGAAATAAAAGTCCCTGCAATAGCAAGGTAAGGAGGTATCTTTATGAAAAAACTTGGTTATGTTCTAACTTTAGTTGCCGCTTTTTCTTTAGTTGGAACGGAGGTTTCTTATTCACAGAAAGGCAAGACTCAAACAAGGGGAGCTAGTCAAGCTCAGATGAGAATAACAGAAGAAGAATATCAAAGAATGCTCAAAGAGAGCTTTGATGATGACCCCGTAGTAGCTTGGAGGATACAACAAGATGAAGCACAGAAAATATGTAGTAAGTATAACTCAAGGGAAGAGATGCCACCCAAGGATATTCAAAAGGTAATGGAGCTATCTAGCAACATCAAGTATCCCGACTGGGGTATATATTTAGGTAATTGGGAAAACGGAAAGAAAATTGTAACGGGTTCTGCTGGTCGTAACGTCCCCTACGGTTTTTCGGATAAGCCTGGAGCTGTAGGAGCCAACTGCTATGCATGCCACGAAATAGAGCGTGGAATTGTAGGTGGAAACCTTGGACCTTCTCTAAGAGCGTATGGTAAGAGATGGGGCATAACCAAGGAAAATTTGAACTCGCCAGAAACCATAGAAAAGATAAAGATAGTTTATGGTATCATTTACAACAGTTGGGCTATGTATCCATGCGCACCTATGCCAAGATACGGGCATAATGCTATCTTGAGTTCTAGAGAGATAGCTGACGTAGTAGCATACCTATTACATCCAGATTCGCCGGTAAATAAGTAGGGTTTAGGAGGTACTTTTTATGAAAATAAGTAGAAGGGGGGCAATCCTTGGTGCTTTAGGTGGCCTTACTTCATCTTACCTACTCTCGAGCTGTGCTGGTACCGCTACGAAAGTTAAAGTTGAAGATCTTATGTCAGTCAAGGGAGTTGGTAACGTTACTATCCTACACACGACGGATTTACATGGGCATCTAAAGCCCCTCTATTTTGCAGAACCGCCTAATTTAATACCCCCAAAAGGCTTAGCTGGAACGCCAGGTTATTTAGCAGGTGATGATTTTTCAAAGTATTACAATTTACCATCGGGGACACCAGAAGCTTATGTGTATAACGGTAGTAATTTTGTAAAACTTGCAAAGACCTATGGCAGGACTGGTGGAGCCAGTAAAATAGCTTGGATTATAAAGAGAATAGTGGAAGAAAGGGGGAGAAAAAACGTACTCATTCTAGATGGTGGTGATACATGGGTGACTTCAGCAATAGGATTACTCACCGAAGGGGATGCCATCATAGACTGGATGAACTATGTAGGATACGATGTTATGGTCCTTCACTGGGAATTCACGCTTGGAAAGGATAAAGTTTTTGAGAAAATCAAGAAACTAAAAGCTGAAGTTGTATCTTACAACATAGTTGATGAATTCGAAGAACCCGTTCTTAAACCTTACACTATAAGAGAAGTGGGGGGCGCAAAGATAGGTATAATTGGGAGCTCTTTCCCTTACGTTCCTCAAGCGCATCCGAGGAACCTAAGCGAAGGTTTATCCTTTGGCGTAAGAGTTGGGGATTTAAAGAAGTATGTATCTGAGCTCAAGGAAAAGCATAAAGTCGATTTGATAGTACTTTTATCTCACGATGGATTGCCCTTAGACATAGCGCTAGCAAAGGATGTTCCTGGTATAGATATCATACTCACAGGTCACACACACGACGTAACACCTCAAGCCATAAGAGTGGGTAATACACTAGTAATATGCTCAGGCTCACATGGGAAAGTAGTTACCAGATTAGACCTAGATGTGAAGGATGGTAAGTTAAGGAATTACAACTTAAGGCTTATACCTGTTCTTGCAGATGTAATACCATCGGATAAAGGAGCCGAAGAGATAGTGAGCAGACATTACAGTAAGCACGAAAATAAGCTTTCTCAAGTGATAGGTGTCGCTGATACCATGCTCTACAAAAGAGACACTGCCTTTTCCACAATAGACAAGCTTATAGGTATGGCTATTATGGATCATTACCACGGTATAGATCTTGTGCAGTCTCCTGGCTTTAGATGGGGCGATACGATTCTTCCAGGAGACCCCATAACTGTAGAGAGAGCAATGAACTTCGTTGGATTAACTTATCCAAACGTGTACATAACCAAAAGGACTGGTCAGCAGTTGAAAACCATATGGGAAGATATAGCGGATAACGTGTTTAATCCCAATCCTTACTACCAGCAGGGAGGTGACTTTCCAAGGATCACAGGTGCTGATATAGTCTTCGAGGTAAATGCTCCAGCGGGAAG
>JBEQAB010000029.1:0-2971 GCA_041640555.1 Bacillaceae bacterium | reverse complement strand
AAAACCCTTATGCACCGGTTCGATTCCGGTCGCCGCCTCCACACTGAACGGGTGGTTAGCTCAGCGGAAGAGCGTCTGCTTGACGTGCAGAAGGTCAGAGGTTCAAATCCTCTACCACCCACCAGGAGAGTCAAAACCAGCTTCCGATCTGCCATATCCCCACGTCCGGCGCCTGAACTCCCAGGCCATGAAAATAGCAAGGGCGAACCGCTCGCGCTCAAGTACGTGCACATGGTAGGCTGTTAGATTGACGGGGATGTATCTAATCTGATATTGTGGCTTAACTCTCGGCTATTCTTTCGACCCATAAACCCAGCGAGCATGAAGCTCTTGGACAACATCTAAGAACATCTTTGCTGGATGGTCGGGTAATACGTCATGGCACATCTTTCTTACATACTCTTTCCACTCTTCCCATGTAGCCTGCTTAAACTGAGAAAGCTTTTTCACACATCTTTGCAAGGCTGTCCCAAAGCGATTGTCATCTAGCAAAGCGAATGATAAGCCATTCCCACCTGGGGTAGAATCGAGCACATACAGCTGGTGGTGGTCAAGATCCAAGCCTATAATCATATCTTCTTTGTTAGATTCCACGCTATCGGCAATAAAGCTGCTCAACAGGCGTTCTAAGATGAATTGGAATTCTCTTTCTGCTTTATCGCTAATCCCCAAAGGACCAAAATCCCATTGCCACCCCAGAGTTATATACGTTAAAGGGTGCAAGAATGGGAAATCAGCCCCTTCTTCAATGGCCTGCCTAAATCTCTCCGCTACTTCTTCAAGGAGTACAAATCTTTCTTGCTCTGATTCCAAGTCAATCTCTCTATATCCTTGCCACCTGCGAGTATAAGTCCAGGTTCCGCGTTTTACACCGTCTTGCCACAGTACAGTCTCGCAATTCAGTGGATCGTATTGATCGTCCCAATCTCCCCGTGTTGTTACACGACGCTCCTCGCGTTCCACTCGGATAGCTTTAATGGATTTTAGCCAACGAATCGGCGGCATTGATTTCCTTGACGAAACTTCATAGGAGACTATGCGATAGAAATTAGAATCATGGCCTAGATAAACTGCTTCAGGGTGGGCATCCCGAAAGACATCCATTTGATTAACACGAGCGATTTCTTTGTCTTGGCCTTCCTCTGACAAGAGAAGAGGTATATTGTAGGTATCAGTACCGCGAAATCCTTTGTAAACCCAATCTGGATCATGCATGTCTGCAATGTCACCGTATTCCAAGCGAAAAAGTTCTTTCAAAATTCTTTCTATCGCATCTCTCCGTTGCTGTTGACGCGAATCTCCTCTCACGAATCTGCTTTCAGATTGTATAAGAAATATCTCTGGGGTATGCCCAAGCTCTGCTAATGTCTGATTCAGCAAATCAAATTGCTTTGACAACTTCCAGATAATTAAGTCCCAATCAACCTTTTCCCTTGCACTATGCCTGTAGCGCCATTCATGGAGGACGGCTAGCATATGTTTCAGTTGGAGCATACCCAAGTGAGTCGGTACTGGGATGAGCTTGCCTTGGTCCAATTGAAATGCTTCGATTGGGTTTTCGAGGATACGTTCAGAAAGTGGTTCTTTAGAGATGAGCACCATTACCAAGCCGGGCTTGCCAACTCGCCTTCCTACACGACTAATTCGCTGAAGCAGCTCCACTTTCGTAGGAGGTACCTCAGGCACGATGCAGAGATCGAGGCCTTCAATGTCTACTCCAAGCTCCATCGCACTGGTGGCAAGAACCGTAACACCTTTTACAGAAGGATCGTTTAACTTTCTCTCAATAGCCCGACGTTCATAGGGCGGAATATCAGCGTCATAGATAACAATCTCCCGCTTTGTGTCTGACTGTTGCATTGCCAACCTTATAACCCTGCTATCAAACTTTCTGGGAGAGAAAAAGATCGCATTGACTTCTGCTCCCAGCTTTTCATCGCTGCTTATGTAAGCCATTAACTTATCCCAGGCGATGCGGCCCAGAACGACAATCCGAATCAATCCGTCACTAGGCGGCTTGGCTAAACAGTTTCGTATCTCTTCCGTGTTTATAAGAGAGATTTCTTGTTTCACTGAATCTTGAATATGTTCGATCTCATCATTTGGGGTTTTGGTATCCAGTGGCAGCAACCTCTGGACGAATTCCTTAGTGTTGCTTAAAGTAGCGGAAGCCAAAAAGAAGCGAGGCTCTTTTCCGCCGCTAGGTCTGAGAAGCTCCTGGCTCATGAGAAGACGCTTCAAAAAGAAGTGAACATTAGCCCCAAAGATACCGCTGTATGTGTGCACTTCATCTAAGACTACGCACCGCAGCCTTTTGACAAATTCCTTGTGTTGGCGAATAAGGCTCCAGTGCGCTTTGTCTATGGTGGCAACACGAATGCGAGCTGATTGGAATGCGTCGCTCTTCTCATGCTCATCCATTAATTTATCCAAATTGTAACCTTCTCCATGGCCGTACCACACAGTCCAGCCGATCTCTTTGCCTGCCAATTGAATCTTGCCGCCGTAAGCGACGGTCTTCTGCTCTCCAGGGAAGGCCAGCGATGTAGGTTCAGATAAACGAGTCAACCGTTCAACCTGGCTCCACATTAGAGCCTGTGTTGGAAAGCAGAGTAAGCTGGTAGCATTAGCATCTCTGTAAAGATGCTCAAACACCCATGCCCAGAAGCACAGGCTCTTGCCCAAACCAGCTGCTGTCGTGAGAAGAAAGTGTCGCTCAGGATGCTTGCTGAATGCTCGAAGAAAATCTGCTTGGTGTTGAAAGAGACCATTTGATTTGACTTTCGGTTCGTACACTTCGATGAATTGCTTAATAAGGGGGCTTGTTTGACAATCTTCTAGTGGCACGCGCTTGCCGAATGGCGTGAAGATTCGAACGGCCTGGGGATGTATTTTTTCAAAGTGCGCCAAGGCATTTAAAGCTACAAGGTCAATATTCATTGGCAGATACCCTCGGCTTGTCGTTAATAAA
>JBEQAB010000028.1:0-3001 GCA_041640555.1 Bacillaceae bacterium | reverse complement strand
CATCCATGCAATTAAAAAAAGTCCATCCGTTAAGGTATACAGAACCTTTTTTAGCTCCTCTTCGTTGCTTTTTGCCAAGGACCACGGAGCTTTGCTATCCACATACTTATTTAAGTAAGAGGCAAGTTTCAATACAGACTCAAGTGCATTGTAAAAATCAACCTTTTCCATAGCTTCATGGTAACTGCTTAGTATTTGGGATACAAAGTTTTCATACTCGGTATCCTTACTTCCGCTAACCTTTCCCTTTAGATACTTTAAAACCATTGCGCAAACTCTACTGAAAAGGTTTCCTATTTCGTTGGAAAGCTCACCCACAATCCTGTTTGCTAAAGCATCCTTATTTATGTCCCCATCCTGTCCAAAAGGCATGTCTCTAAGTAAGAAGTATCTAATCTCATCAAGTCCATAGGTATTAACCAAGTCCATAGGATGTATCACATTTCCAAGAGATTTAGACATCTTTTGACCTTCAACTTTCCACCACCCGTGCGCAAATATTCCTTTGGGAAGGTCCAAATCCACCGACTTTAGAAAAGCCGGCCAATATACAGCGTGAAATCTTAGTATATCTTTTCCTACAAGGTGTAGGTCAGCGGGCCAGTAATGCATCTTATCCTTTACAGCTGAGACGTAATTGAACAAAGCGTCAAACCAAACGTATATAGTGTGGTCATCATCAAAAGGAGCTCTTATTCCCCACCTAACTCTACTTGCAGGTCTCGTTACCGATAAATCCCTTAAACCTTGCTTAACAAAACTTATAACTTCGTTTTTTCTATAATCTGGCATAACAAAATTTGGATTTTGCTCCAAAAGTTCCAAAATGAAACCTTCATATTTGGAAAGTCTAAAAAAATAAGAAGGCTCTTTTACGTAATCACATGGTTTTAGATGTATGGGACATACATTTCCTTCTAAAAGTTCAGAAGGTTGCTTAAACTCTTCACATCCTACACAATACCATCCTTCGTATTCACCAAGGTATATGTCACCTTTTTCATAGCTTTTAATAAAAACCTCTTTAACAAATTCTTTATGGTATTGGTCAGTGGTTCTTATAAAGTAGTCATAGGATATATTCATGGCATTCCAAAGTTTCTTGAAGTTTTCTGAGTTTTTGTCCACAAGTTCCTGAGGAGACATCCCCTTTTCTTCGGCACTTTTTTGAATTTTTAGACCGTGTTCATCAGTTCCCGTGAGAAAAAATACATCAAAACCCCTTTGCCTGTAGTATCTTGCCAATACATCTGAAGCTACAGTTGTGTAAGCGTGACCTATGTGTGGAATGTCATTTACGTAATATATAGGTGTTGTTATGTAAAACTTCATAAATTAAAAGTTTATCACAACTTGATTTTACCTTCCTTTATCTCTCTTCTCAGTTGTCTTTGCAAATCCCTTTCCTTTAGCTCCTGTCTTCTGTCGTGCTTCTTTTTGCCTTTGACTAAAGCGATTTCCACTTTTACTTTACCATTTTTGAAGTAAAGCTTTAAAGGTATAATAGAGTAACCTTTCTCTTGAACCTTGCCGTATAATCTATAGATCTCTCTTTTGTGAAGTAGCAATTTCCTCTTTCTCAAAGGATCTGGAGGCTTTATAGTAGCATACTTATAAGGAGCTATGTAGAGA
Source organism: Bacillaceae bacterium (assembly GCA_041640555.1). GTDB lineage: Bacteria > Bacillota > Bacilli > Bacillales > Cytobacillaceae > Robertmurraya_A. Next base: position 1,369 of record JBEQAB010000028.1, on the reverse strand, counting down.
TTGTATAGCCAAGCTTCCCCGTTTTCTATCCTCACGAAACTGTCCTTGAAGGATACAGTTTGTTTGTTTCTTAAGGACTTAACTTCTGGTCCTTCTAATACTATGCCTGCTTCATAGGTTTCCAATATCTCGTAATCTACCTTTGCTTCTTTGTTGTATGCTACCGTGTAATTTCCCTTTTCCTTAGCCATTTTATATAATGTAAACTACTACCACCTCTACAGGTAGGAGCTTTCTGTTTCAGCGAGTGTTTTCGCACTCTCCGCAGGCTCACTAGGACCTTCCCAGCTCTACGCTAGCATTATTGTATACCGAAACTGAATACATGTCAACTGCAATTTTTCTCCATCTTATAGAAGATGGGAACTTCTTGCAAAAAATGTTAAAATCATAAGTTACTCCATATTGACTGTTATTTACGGCTTTTTAGTAGGACTTGTCTTTTCTACAACAGGTGCGGGTGGAGCTATCCTTGCAAGTGTAGGTCATATATCCCTTTTTGGAATAAAGGGTGCAAACCTCGTGAAAACCTACAATCAAATTTTATTCACTTTGTCAGGTTTAGTATCTTCACCTATCTACTTGAAACAAAGGAGAATTATTTTAATTCTTGCTTTGCTTTTAAGCGCTGGTTCTTTCTTAGGTTCGTTGGCAGGTTCCCAGCTTTCATATAAATACCTCAAGGACATACAAAGCTACAAGGTTTTGTTTGGAATTGTAACTTTAACATTTTTTTGCAAAAAGTCTCCATTTTTTTGGTCAAAAAGTTATTAATATACCTTGAAAATCAAGGTAACAAAACAAATGCTGAAATCTTATAAGTACCGAATATATCCTGATAAAGCACAAAAAGAATTTTTTGAAAAGACCTTTGGTTGTTGCAGGTTTGTGTGGAATAAACTGCTTGAACAGATGAACCCCTTGGATTGCCAAGATTCAAGAACAAAAAAGATAAACAATCGTATACAACAAACAACTACAAAGTAGATTTTGAAAAGCACCTCTTTATTTGCCAAAACTTAAAACTGGAGTAAAGATTCTTTTACATACAAAGTTTGAAGGAAGGATATAATCCAAGAAATAATGTGGAATAGATGTAGGACTTAAAAGTTTTGCAACAATAGTAGCAGATAAGGAAGTTATGGAAGTTCCCTATCATAGGTATTTTATCAAAGCTGAAAAGAGACTAAAAAGATTGCAAAGGAATTTGAATATACACAGAATGGTATAACTGAATCTTTATAAAAGTTGATAGTTTCTTTCGTTTCTCTAAAACATGTAGCGTGTGTGGATATATTTATAGTGATTTGAAACTTTCAGATAGGACATGGGAAGGTCTTAGATAGAGTGTGGAGAGTGCAAAAGCATC
>JBEQAB010000027.1:0-3767 GCA_041640555.1 Bacillaceae bacterium | reverse complement strand
CATGTTCCCTAATCCTTTCGAAATCCTCGATGCTTTCCAAAGGTTTTGTATCAAAGCAAACGTGACGCCACTTTTGACCTTGCCATTCAAATTCGACTTCTTCTATGTTCAAAGGCTCACGCTTCCAGCTGAGAAAACATGTGCAACCGCCGGGCTGTAGCTCAAAACTTTTTGAACCTTAAACTTGTTCGGTGCTACAGCTATCTTTTGATTAACAACTTTTAAGAACCTGAAGTGCTTGTCGAATTCATCGCTATTTCGATATCCTTTCAAAGCCATAACGGTTTGTTTAAATTCTCTTGCCGCTTCTTGGGCGTTGCTCATGGGCGCCACCTCCTCCACAGAATACCTTTTCTGCCTGTATAAAAGTGTAATCAAAGCGTCCCTCATTGCATAATTGACAAAGTCTTCGTAGCGCTCTTGGTAAAGCCTTAACATCTCATCTTTTGTGTATCCCGGTGGAAGCTCAAGCTTTGGTAAGCCTACAAGGTCTCCAAGCGCTTTCAAGCTTCCCATTTGTGCTGGTGCCAGCTTTGTGGTGTCCCTAAGGTAAATTTTGAAAGTCCTACCTTTAAGTTGGACTTCTCCCTCAGGATGGTCTTCCCACTTGTCATCTTTATAAGAAAGCGGTCTTGTGTTAATGATAGAGCCCCTTAAGGCAATATTACTTTTGCGAGATTTTAGGAACTTCCTAAAGTCCTCAAAGGCGCTGAGGTCCGCAATGTTAAAGTGTGCTATAAGTTCTGTCTTAACCGTGCGTTCAAACTTAGCGCCAGCTCTCCTCATTATCTCAACTAAAGTCTGGAAAACATCGAAAGCTTTTAAACGTATTCCTAAGAGCTCCACCAAAACACCCAGCGCTATATCTTGATAATTCATTACGAACTGGTATGAAATCATGTGCCTGCGTGTCTGTCCGTCTTCAGATGGGATATCCTGCCACTCACTATCAAAGGCTATAAGGAAAATACTACTCGGCAAAACTAAACCATCCTCAAGCTTGAAAACTCTGAATTCAACGTGATTCTTGACAAAATCGTATAGAGGCGTAAAATAAGTAATATCAACACTATCTACCATCGTTGTTTACCCCCCTTTTGCCCGGTTTGGAGTCCGGGCTTTATAAAATTTATGCGCAAAAACCCCAGTAGTCAATTTACGTAAAGACCCCCGCCCGCCCACCCAAAGGTAGTCAATCTACACATAGGGTGACCCTATGTGTAAATTGACTACCGCCCACGCAAACCCGCATGGGAGTAAGTCTGCGACACCCCGAGGCAAGCCTCGTTTAAATAAAAATAAATAATAGCTGTAGATTGACTACCGACCCCCGCCCCTCGTTCAACCTACAGCTTTTACTTAGCTAACTCCTCGAACTTCTCCAACTCCTCAAGGTGCTTAAGTATAATGCTTCGCAAAATTGAGCTCCGAGACATCCCTGTCTTTTTGCTTATTGCGTCCACCCTTTCGAAAATCTCCCTCGGAAGCCACACCGTTATTCCCATCACGCTTTCGCTACCTTTTCGCCCCTTCCCTTTGAAAAACCCCAGCATGATTGTTTAATTTAACCTCTCAAACCAAACAAGTCAATTGGTTCGATCGGTAGCGCCTACGCAAAATACTTTTCCGCTTTCCGGTTTGAAACTGGTTTTGCTCCGGCGCTACCGCTCATTCCATTAATTGATTATTCCTTACAAACTTAAGAAACCGACCGCCCGCCAATATCCGTATTTTCGACAGACGGACCGACCGACGGATCGATTTACGAATATTGTTGAAAAGAGGCGCAGGCGCAGGCGCTGGCGTTACCAAAGTTTGTAAGGAATATTCAATAAATGGAAAAACTGCTCAAACAATCACAACTTTTTGAGGGTCCACAACTTCCAAGTTCAAAGCTTCCAAATCCTCTTTGAAAAGAACAATTTGGGTGTTGCGGTCCTTGCGCTTTGCGTTGTATCTATCAAACTTGGTAAATTTGATACCAAACCGCTCTTGGAGTTTAGCCAAAAGCTCTTCTTTTGGAAGTTCATTCCTTACAAGGTCACGCATCACAGCTCTAAGCAAGTGGAAAGCTCTGGTTCTGTTTACATCCTCAATCTCAGTGGTGCTAAAGCGCTTAATTTTGATGTAATCTACAAGACTTTCAACGTCCCGTTTCGTTTTCAAAATCGGATATTGCTTCTTTTTGTGTCTGAGGTGTTCCACATGTTCCCTAATCCTTTCGAAATCCTCGATGCTTTCCAAAGGTTTTGTATCAAAGCAAACGTGTTTCCACTTTTGACCTTGCCATTCAAATTCGACTTCTTCTATGTTCAAAGGCTCACGCTTCCAATCGAATTCAAAACCTAAGAACCTTTCAACTTCCATCTCTTGGAAGTCCAAAGCTTCGTTTTCTAAAAGCTCCCTCAAGGGTGTAAAGAACCTCGTTTTGTTATACACAGGTCCTTCACGCTCAAGGAAAAGCCTAATAAGGATGTTGTTTTGTTCCAATTCAGACAAAGGCGCATCGTAAGATTTGAAAGAATAACCACCCCGTGCGAGTATCAAACCAAGCGTTTCTTTATCGCCTTTCTTAATCCACTGAGGGTCTAAAGACATTTGCATTCGAGTTCTTACAGAAACCAAACCTTTTGTATGTCCCTTAATCTCAAGCATGTTTTCATGTTTGCCAAGCATATCTTCACGCATCTTCTCATAAAGCTTTCTCAAGCCAAAGAAATGGAGTTGGTCCATAACCTCAGGCGGGCAGTTTGTATTAAAACCGTCTGTGGTAACTGAAAACACCTTATAACCTTTCATAGCAACTTCGTTGATACAAGCTGAAATGAAAGTCCTTGCAAAAGCTGTGGTCATGCTTGCAATCACAGGGTTTGTTATTGAGCTTGGTGGTATCTTTTCAGTTTCCAACTCAAAAATGTTTAAAGTCTTTCGAGCGGATAATCCTTGCGCTGTTTTGCCATAAACTGAATTGTTCTTTTCCTTTTGCAATAGCTCAAGCAACTTACTCACTTTCTTTAGCTCTTCACGCTTTTTAATCATTATTGCCATTGCTTCCTTAGTCGTTGAATACTTTTCCGTTTTCAATCCCATAAAAGGCGTTACAAACTCTATCTTAGCGCCAAGCTTTCTGGCAAGCCATATCTCAGGCGCTGTTGCATAAACATTTTCTCCTTTTCGTGGAAATATCAAACCTCTTCCTTTCTCATCCCTAACCGGTATGTTTGGAAAAGGCACGTCCGGTGGAAACTCAAAATTTATCACCGCAAAACCTATCTCATCGAATTCGATATCATCAGGATTGTATTTGAAATAGCTTTTCACAGGCTCTTTGATGTCCTTTACAAAGCCCATACACGTTGGATAACAAGATGCTAAATCAAAGTCCCAAACATCACCAAGATAAGGACCAAACCAAAAGGCTTCGTTTCTACCACCTGCGTAAGCGTTTTCCAACGCTGAGAAAACATGCGCAACCGCCGGTCTGTAGCTCAAAACTTTTTGAACCTTAAACTTGTTCGGTGCTACAGCTATCTTTTGATTAACAACTTTTAAGAACCTGAAGTGCTTGTCGAATTCGTTGCTATTTCGATATCCTTTCAAAGCCATAACCGTTTCTTTGAATTCTTTTGCTGCCTCTTGTGCGTTGCTCATGGGCGCCACCTCCTCCACAGAATACCTTTTCTGCCTGTATAAAAGTGTAATCAAAGCGTCCCTCATTGCATAATTGACAAAGTCTTCGTAGCGCTCTTGGTAAAGCCTTAACATCT
>JBEQAB010000026.1:0-4343 GCA_041640555.1 Bacillaceae bacterium | reverse complement strand
CCAAGTCGTGGTGGAAAGCTAGAATAGTGAAGGTTCTTTTTCAAACACACTTAACACGTTTTGGACAGTTTTTTAAAGTGTGTTGGAGTATGTTTATAGTTTCATGACAGAGAGATTAGTGGTGCTAAGAAATTGAGAAATTTTTGTTTGCTTTAAGTAGTGCTGGGACGGTCCTAGTTAGCCTCTGGAGAGTGCGAAAGTGCTCTTTGAAGTAGGAATCACTCATACGTAGTAGCATTTCACGTCGGTATAACTCTATAGAATCTTTTTTTGCCTACCTGAATTCTTAACTCTTCCTTTACTTCTATTTCGTAATTAGGGTCTTCGATCTTTGAGCCGTTCACTTTTAGCCCTCCACCTTCTATGACACGCCTTGCTGAGTTTTTGGAAGATTCTATACCAAGTTCAAAGAGAAACTCGAAGGCTTTTTTTCTGTAGTTCTTGGGAACATTTATAACTGGTGCATCTTCTGGGAATTCCCTTTTTGAGAAGGTGCTTTCGAAAAAGTTCAGTGCGTCCTGCGCTGCCTCTTGAGAGTGATACCTGCTCACTATGTAAAAAGCCAGTTTCTTTTTAGCTTCCATGGGGTGGAGTTCTTCTTTAAAAGTTTGGATTTCCTGTGGCGTGTAGTCAGTCAAAAGAGTGTAGTAATCCCACATGAGATCATCGGATATGGACATTACTTTCCCAAACATATCCCTTGGATTTTCTGTTATACCTATGTAGTTGCCGTAAGATTTGGACATTTTTTTCACGCCATCGAGTCCTACCAAAAGGGGAAGCGTTATACAAACTTGGGGTTCTTGTCCAAAGCTTCTCTGAAGATCTCTACCTACAAGCAGGTTAAACTTTTGGTCCGTTCCGCCAAGTTCGATGTCAGCTTTTAGAAATACAGAGTCGTAACCTTGAAGTAAAGGATAAATAAACTCATGTATGTATATGGGTATTCCTTCTTTGAACCTCTTGGAAAAGTCATCCCTTTCAAGCATACGTGCTACAGTATACTGTGCGGATAGCCTTATCAAACCGTCCGTTCCCAAGGTGGAGAGCCAAGCGCTGTTGAAAACGATGTTGGTTTTTTCTGGGTCCAAAACCTTAAAAACCTGGTGTTCGTAAGTTTTGGCATTTTCCAAAACCTGTTCTCTTGTCAGAGGTGGTCTTGTTTCCACCCTTCCAGTGGGATCCCCTATCATAGCGGTAAAGTCACCTATTACAAAGTAGACCTCGTGTCCAAGTTGCTGGAAGGTTCTGAGTTTTTGAAGTAAAACGGTATGCCCCAGGTGTAAATCTGGGGCGGTAGGGTCAAAGCCAGCCTTGACTTTGAGAGGTCTTCCTTCTTTTAACTTCTTTATGAGCTCTTCTTCTTCTATGATTTCAGACACACCTTTCTTTATCAACTCAAGTTGTTTCTCCACAGGCAACATGGGTTGTTTATTTTAACTCAAAAGCTTTATACCTGTAACTCACCGAAGGTAGATTTAAAACTTGACAAAAATAAACTAAAGTTTATTATTAAAAGCATTATAAAGTTTGGAGGTGAGAAATGTTTAGTGAAAACCTACTTTCCAAGAAAACTTACGAATACGTGCAGAAGGCAAAGGACATAGCACAAAAGCAGGGTGAGACAAAGGTAGATACTGACCATCTGCTACTTGCCATGCTTGCGGATGAAAACTCCTCACTCTGTAAGTTCCTCGAAAAGAGGGGGATAGACCCAAAAGCTGTCTATAGCAAAGTAAACGATTACTTTCAAAGGATAACACAGCAGATAAACAAAGCCATAGAGCAGGAAGCTAAGCACCTTATAGATTTAAGAAGCCAGATAATGCAGGTCAAATCCGATATTGGTAACGTCCAACTGGAACTGGACAAGATAAGAAAAGCCAAGGAAAGAATATCCAAGGAAATGGAAGAAGCCAAGAGATATGGCGATTACTGGACATTGAGAGAGCTTCAAATAGAGCTATCTAGAATGGAAAGGATAGAGTCCCATTATAGAAATCAGTTAAGTAGTGTAGAAAAACAGCTATCTAGTGTGTTTAAAAGCGAAGATGTGAGAAGCTTCTTGGACGGTCGTTTATCTATAGATGGGCTTGTAAAGAAGGCTTTGGAAACATCCTCACTTGTAGAGCAAGTTAAAGACTTAGGAATTTCTTCAGATAGGGTTATAGATAAAATAGCTCAAAAGGTTTTTGGTAAAACTCCAGCTTTTGATTACTCACAGAACTTTATAAAGGTTATGGAAGTAGCTCAAGAAAAGGCTATTTCGGAAGGTCAGTCGCAGGTGGAACCCTACCACGTAGTTTCTGCATTGCTTGAAGTTAAAGAAACCATCGCTTATAAACTTTTAGAAGACTTAACAGGAGGTGAAAAGATGAAAGATGTGTCACAAGAACTAAGGGAAGAGGAGAAATCTCCTCTGGAGAGGTTTGGTGTCAACCTCAACCAACTGGCAAGGGAGGGCAAACTGGATCCAGTCATAGGAAGAGAAAAGGAAATCAACCAGGTTATAGAGGTTCTCCTCAGAAGAACAAAAAATAACCCCGTTTTGGTTGGTGACCCTGGTGTAGGTAAAACCGCTATAGCGGAGGGGATCGCACAGAGAATAGTGAACAAAGAAGTGCCTACCGAATTGCAGGACAAAGAGATCGTAAGTGTGGATATGGCATCCCTTTTGGCAGGTTCTAAGTACAGAGGTGAATTTGAAGAGAGACTGAAAAAGCTTTTAGATGAAGTCAAAAGTAAAGGGAACATCATTCTCTTCATAGATGAGATTCACACGGTTGTAGGTGCTGGGAAAGCCGAAGGTGCGGTGGATGCTGCCAACATGATGAAACCAGCTTTAGCAAGGGGTGAAATAAGGGTCATAGGTGCCACTACGGTGGACGAGTATAGAAGATACATAGAAAAAGACCCTGCTCTAGAGAGAAGATTCCAACCCATATACGTGGACGAACCTACACCAGAGGAAGCCATACAGATACTAAAAGGTTTGAGAGCTAAACTCGAAAGACACCACAAAGTGAAAATATCCGATGAAGCTATAGAAGCCGCTGTTAATCTAACCAGACGGTATGTAACCTTTAGAAAGCTACCTGACAAAGCCATAGATGCCCTTGACCAAGCAAGTGCAAGGAAAAAACTATCCTTGGTATCCGTGCCACCTGAAATTCAGGAACTCGATAGAAAAATTAGAGCCTTAGACGAAGAAATTCAAAAAGCTTACCTTGAAGGGAATTACGAAAAGGAAGCTCAGCTCAAGATTAAAAAAGCGCAACTGGAAAGAGAAAGACAGGAAATACTAAATAAGTTAGGTGGAAGTGATATAAAGATAAAGGAACTTAAAAAGAGGATAGAGGATCTCGATTACGAAATAATCAAGGCTTCTGAGGCTGGTGACTACGAAAAAGAAGCCAACCTAAAGATAGAAAAGGTGAAACTTGAAAAGGAACTAAAGGAACTCGAAAACAAGAAAGCCCAAGAGGTAGTTGTAACTTGGGACGACGTGGCACAGGTAGTTTCCGAGTGGACAGGTATACCCGTATCGCGCTTGAAGGAAGAAGAAATGCAAAAGCTTTTACACCTAGAAGATGAACTTCACAAACGTGTGATAAACCAAGAGCACGCGGTAAAGGCTGTATCTGAAGCTATAAGGAGAGCAAGAGCGGGACTAAAAGATCCAAAGAGACCTATCGCAAGCTTTTTATTCTTGGGACCCACAGGTGTAGGAAAAACGGAGCTCTCCAAAGCTCTTGCTGAACTTCTCTTTGGAGATGAGGACGCTCTAATTAGGTTGGATATGTCAGAGTTTAAAGAAGAGCACAGTGTAGCCAAGCTTATAGGTGCACCTCCCGGATACGTGGGATACGAAGAAGGTGGAAAGTTGACAGAAGCTGTCAGAAGGAAACCCTATTCGGTTATCCTTTTGGACGAAGTAGAAAAAGCGCATCCAAGAGTGTTTGACCTGTTTTTACAAGTCTTGGATGATGGAAGGCTTACAGACTCCCACGGAAGGACCGTAGACTTTAGAAACACAGTTATAATAATGACTTCCAACATAGGTTCCCAGTATCTTATATCTGTTCCCTTTGACAAAGACGAAGATAGCACAAACAAGGAATTTGAGAAAGCAAAGGAAAAAGTTTTGGAAGAGCTAAAGTATCACTTCAGACCTGAATTTCTAAACAGAATAGACGAAATAATAGTGTTCAAACCTCTTACTATGAAAGAGCTAATTCAAATAGTGGATCTGCTTATATCTAACGTAAACAAAAGATTACAAGAAAGAAACATACAAATAGAAGTTACAGAAGAAGCTAAGAAACACCTTGCCAAACTAGGTT
>JBEQAB010000025.1:0-6195 GCA_041640555.1 Bacillaceae bacterium | reverse complement strand
AAACTGACCTAGGTATTACAACAATTAATAAGTAAGTTAATAAGTTTGTAAGGTTTTATCCTAATAATTTTTATGACCATCTATGTCTTGAAACATCCTATTTACAGGTAGGTCAACTCGATCTTGCACTTTCAAGTATGAAGAACGCTGAAAAATTGGCTACATCTAAGAAAGATTTAGCTTTTGTTTACAACCGACTTGGTTTAATTTATGATAACAAAGACGACCTCGATAATGCACTATTCTATCATAGCAAGCATCTCTCTTTATCTCGTGAACTTGGTAATAGAAGAGAAGAAGCAGTAGCCCTCAGCAATATTGCCGGTGTATATCGTAGTAAAGGCGATCTTGACAAGGCACTTGATTATTATGAACAGTCATTAAAACTCAAAACGGATGAAAAGGATAAAGCTCCAACACTGAATAATATAGCATTTATTTACAGGGATAAGGGGGACTTTCCAAAAGCGGTTGAGTATTTTAAAAAGGCTATAGATATTTTCGAAAGAGTCGGAGACTATCATAGAAGCGGTCAAACAATGCTTAACCTTGGTGACACTTATAGAGAAATGAAGGATTTTGAAAATGCATGGTATTATCTAAATGAAGGTCTAAAGAGGGTTACAAAGGTTGGGGATAAGTATTGGGAAGCAACGGCATATCTATACTTTGGTTACTATTACCTGGATACAGGAGATAAGAAAAAAGCCAAAGAGTATTTTGAGAAAGGTTTAAAACTTGCTAAAGGTATTGGTTCAAAACGTCTTGAAATGGAAGCACTTTTTGCATTGGCTGTATTGGAAGCTCAGAAAAAAACCAATCTCTACGGTGGCATTGAGGTTGGGTCTAAGGGTGTTAAGGCGATGGTTGTTGAGGTTAAAGAGGCTGACGCTGAAGGGTTTTACAATGTGGATGAAAAGTTCAGAAAATCTGTAAACACAACCATAATTGCAGGTGTGGCGGAAAAAGGTCTTATGGATGAGGATGCAATGAATGAGACTGTAAAGGTTATAAAAGAGTTGATGGCTGAGATAGAAAAGAGAGGTGTCAGAAAGGAGGATATCTTTATCGTTGGTAGCAGTGCAATTATTAGGGCTAAAAACTACAATGTGTTTGCACAGAAGGTAAAAGAAGCTACCCAAAAAGATATGGCATTTATTAACACTGAAGAAGAAGTTTTTTATAACATCATTGGTTCAATACCCAAAAAATACAGAGCTAATGCCATTTCAGTAGACATTGGAAGTGGTAACACAAAGATAGGCTACCTCGAAGGAGATTCACAGAGAACAGTATCCTTTGAGATACCTTATGGAACAGTTTCACTTGGAGATAAAGCAAAGAAGGAAAATCCCTCAGAGAAGGAGTATGTGAACACGCTTCTTAAGATAGCCTCTTCGGACGTAGCTCCAAAGATTAAAAAAGAAGTATCCCGGAAGCCACCTTTGCTGAACAGGAAATACGTCTTTATGAATGGTGGAATTGTGTGGGCAATGGTGACACTGCTTTATCCCGAGAAAAAGGACTCTTTCGTAATACTTAAAGCGGAGGACATAAACAGGTTTTACAACATGTTGATAAACAAGAAAGAAGCTGTATTTAACGTAGATCTCCAAAAGATAAAGGATGAGGACACCAGAAAGTATGCCGAAAAGCAGATACAGTCAGTAAAGGATGTTTTTAGCATAGACAACCTCATAGCAGGTGCAACGATACTTAAGACTATAAGTGATGAGTTAAAGTTTAGAAATAAAATCTTGATTTTTTCTAGGCATGGCAGTTGGCTTTGGGGATACATAGCACTCAACGGCATAGAAAAGTTTGAGACTAATAAGTAACGAAGATGTAAGTTATAGGGGAGAGGGAGTTTTTATTCCCTCTCTTGCCCTTTGGTTTTCAATTTTTAACATACCTACTCTATAGCTCTCTTTTGCTGGATTTGATAGAGTTTTATTATCTCATCCACCGTTGTTGCATCTTCGGCATTTTTGTCAGATCTGATCAAACCTAGAGCTCTGGGAAATCTCAAGGCATACCCTGTATCTTCCACGTCTCTACCAGCTGTATGCAAAGGAGAGCGGGTGATTTCATCTGCGGTTACGGTTATAACATACTTAGGTTCAACCCATACATCTGGCTCTATTAGAGAGTTTACCCTAGCGTGTTTGTGTGTGAGCTTTGCTCCATCTAGTATGTTTTTAAGATGTATCCACTCATGTTCGGAAAAACCAGAGCCCACTTTACTGATAGTTTCAAAAGTATCGTTGTTTGGATTGTATACTGCAACCAACAAAGATCCAATACCTAACTTGGCACGCAAGCCTTTACCATAGAAGTAACCAACTATTACCACGTCTATTGTATCCGCTAAAGACCCCTTATAGCTCCTCTTTAGTTTTATCCAGTTGTAGTTTCTAGAACCAGCTAAGTATGGTGCGTCCAAGCGCTTTGCCATTACACCCTCAAGACCTTGCGAAATAGCCTTTTCAAAAATTTTCTGAATATCTTTAGCGTCTTTGACTATGTTCATTTCCGATGGAATTATTAAGCGGTTAGTCAATACCTTTTCCAGAATTTTTCTCCTTTCAATAAAGGGCTTTTGCGTCATATCCTCTCCATTAATGTAGAGAATATCAAAGGTAAATACTTTAAGTGGGTATTCCTGCACGTATCTGTGGATATCGTATTTTCTCTTTCTCTGTATGGTGATTTGGAACGGATAGAACTCCCCCGTATCTTCATTATAAGTTATGGCTTCTCCCTCAAAAATTATGCTTTCTACTTTTAAGGTTTTTAAACACTCATCTACAACCTCTGGGAACATATGAGTTACATTCTCAAGGTTTCTTGAGTATATGTGAACTTGGGACCCGTTTTTATGGACCTGTATTCTCATACCATCGTATTTTCCTTCTATGGCACACTCACCAAGTCTTTTTATTATCTCTTCTGGAGAAGAAACACGCTCTGCTAGAGCCATCCTAACAGGGTATCCTACTCGTATGCTGAAGTTTTTTATAGAATCTATACCTTCAAGTAGTAGTTTTTCAGCTACCAAACCTATATCGGAACAAAGATTATACGCCTTTTCTATTGATGTTTTGTAAGACCTGCTTCCCGCCACTAGAGCCAGAGCCTCTATAATGGTAGCATCACCCACTCCTAGCCTGAGTTTACCATCCACTATCCTAACCACATACTTTGCTTCATCTGGAGAGAGAGCATTTATAAGGCTTATAAATTTCATTAGTTTATCCAACGTGCCTCTTGACCTTGCGATATCTAGAAGTTCCTTGTAAACTCCCAAAAGATCTAAATTTTTACCTTCTCTCTTAATAAGTTCCTTTGCGGTTTCTCCCAAGTCCCCTGTTTTTTTGTATATGGATGTTACTTCACTCACCTTTACCTTAGCACTCTTGGACAGGGCTTCTATTATAAGTTTTTCCGATATACCAAATTCCAAACCATAAAAGGATGGCAAAATTTCCCCCAATATCAAGTAAACAGCAGACTTGGCTTCGTCTGGTGAGAGGTTTTTCAGGAGTTCGTAGAGAATTTCTGAGAGTTCTATTCTACTTGAAGTTTCTTCTAATTTTTTCAGGTAAGATACGAATTCTATGAATTTCATAAAGAATATATTTTAAGAAAAGTGGGCTGGGCGGGAGTCGAACCCGCGACCCACGGATTAAGAGTCCGTTGCTCTGCCAGCTGAGCTACCAGCCCTCAAACTAAATAATTATACACAAATTTTCTACTGGGTAAGTAGATACTCTATATACAGAACACTTCCGTCTTCGGCTAATCCAAAGTTTTTTTCCATCCTGTCTTTTATTCCTTTTTTGTTTTCTATAAACTCTTTTAAAGTCTTTGGCTCACCGTGGGCTTTTAGCATGTAATCTACTACCTTTCCATTGTCAAAGGTGATCCTTACCGGAAGGCAGTAAAATTTAGAATCTTCTCCTACATTGCAACGACTTATTTCTCCTACTATATCTATCTTTACGCTCCTTGCTACTATCTTTACTGTTCTTGCCATAGGTTTAAATTTTAAACCACTAAAACTTAATTTAAGAGCTCTAATTGTTCTATACTGTCAAACAATTTGCAGTTTGTTCCTTCACAGACCACTATACCTTCCACTTCACCCTTTAGAGCAAACTTAAATGGTCTGTAAAGCCTCAAAAGCTCCTCGTAATACTTACTACTTTCCACCTTGTAAACACCTTTTGTAAAGGCGTATAAACTCACTAAGTAAGAGTGAGACACCATGGGAAAGTCCTGAATGTATCTAGAAAAAGCTTGAAGGGTTTTTTCCGAAAAGTCCAGGTATTTGGAATCACCTGTTATGCTATACAGAAGTAGCAGAGCATACGGAGCTACACCGTTCACAGATTGCGTGGGTGTGTCTTGGATGGGTCTGTTTTTTATCGATAAAAGTCCTAAGGATTCTTTATTTGTATCCAAAAAGCCCCAGTTCTCTTTATCCCAAAATAGGTCTAAAGCTTCATCAAGTAGCCTCTTGCCGATTTCGAGAAACTTCACATCCTGAGTAATTTCATACAGATCCAACAGAGCTTTTGCAAAGAATACGTAATCTTCGGAAAAACCTTCTACGCCATGCGTGTGTTGTAAGTTTTTATCTACATAAAGCTCTTGTAAAATTCTATTTGCTGTCTTTTTTGCAAATTCCAAAGTCCATTCATCCCCAAAGACTTTGTAATACTCACAGAAACCAGATATCATTAAACCATTCCAACTGGTGTATATGGTCTTGTCTATAAAAGGCTTTTCTCTCTTCTCTCTGTATTGTTTGAGCTTATTCTTGATGTATACTAACATTTGCTTTATAAAATCCGTATCTTTTTTAAGTAAATTGGCTACTTCTGTGTAATCCATATTCAAGTGTATGACATTTTTTCCACCGTGCATGTGACCTTTGGGAGTTATCCCAAAGTAAAGGGAAGCTACTTGTAATTCCTCTTCATTAAGGATTTGCGTCAGTTCATCGTAAGTAAAAGTGTAGTAGCCACCTTCGTTTAAGTTACCAATATCCGCATCCTGAGAAGCATAGAAACCGCCCTTTTCGTCTGTAGCTTCCTGTCTATAGTAATCCACTATACCCTTTGCGATGTAGGAATAAAGATCTTTGGAAAAGATCTTGTAGGCTATACTGTAGATTTTAAGTAGCTCAGCATTGTCAAAAAGCATTTTCTCGAAATGCGGAACCAACCAGTCCTCGTCAGTGGAGTATCTAAAAAAGCCACCTAAAAGATGGTCGTATACGCCTCCCTTTGCCATTCCGTCTAGCCATATTTGTATAGCATCTCTGATAGTTGGTAATTTGGTAAAGTAGTAATGAATTATCAAAAGCTCCAAGGCGCTTGCGTGATGGAACTTAGGTGCTCCAGATATACCACCTTTTTGGTAGTCTAAGGAAGAAAGAAGATAAGATACACCTCTTGTGATTAAGTTCTCGTTTACGTAATCTTTGTAGTTGGCGGAGTTGTAGTTTCTCAAAGTCTCGAATAAGTGTTCTGCAGATTTTTTTATCTTTTCTCTGTCCTCTTTCCACAGCTTAGCTATCCTCAAGAGCAAGTTCTTAAAACCCATTCTCCCCCATCTATCCTCTGGTGGAAAGTAGGTGCCTCCAAAAAAAGCTTTTGCATCTGGCATAAGGAAAACCGTGAGGGGCCACCCACCACTACCAGTCATAGCCATAACCACTTCTTGGTATCTTCTATCTATGTCTGGTCTTTCATCCCTGTCTACTTTTATAGCCACAAAGTTTTCGTTTATTATTTTTGCGATTTCTTCGTTTTCGAAGCTTTCGTGAGCCATAACGTGACACCAGTGACACCAGACACCACCTATGGAAAGAAGTATGGGTTTGTCTTCTTTCTTGGCTTTTTCGAAGGCTTCTTCGCACCACGGATACCAGTCAACTTTTTGATTGCTTGCCTTTAAAAGATATGGACTCCTTGCGTTCGCTAGTCTATTGGGCATAACCTTAAAATAAATCAAGACTTATCTTTGCAAATGAGTTTTATCAATTTCCGTGTTCCAACACTTAAAAAGGCTAATTTTTATCAAGGTAGTTACCTTCCCATCTTACTATAGGATTTCTGTTAGCTTGCGCTTCTTTTATCCTCCTAACGGGGGTCTTGTTTGGTGCTTCTTTGAGTTCTTGTGCGTTTT
>JBEQAB010000024.1:0-8020 GCA_041640555.1 Bacillaceae bacterium | reverse complement strand
GAAGATAAAATGGTCTTTGTAGAAGGTTGCAAGAATCCTAAAGCAGTGAGTATATTGATAAGAGGCGGACTAGAAAGGTTGGTAGATGAAGCTGAAAGATCAATAATAGATGGCTTAAGTGTGGTTTCAGATGTTCTTGAGTATCCATATGTATGTGTAGGAGGAGGCGCTGCAGAAATTGAGATAGCTAAAGAGTTAGCTGAGTACGCAAAGAAAATCGGAGGAAGAGAACAATTAGCCATAGAGAGCTTTATAGCAGCCTTGGAAGTTATACCCAAAACATTGGCTGAAAATGCAGGTGCTGATCCTATAGATGCCCTGGCAGAAGTCAGAGCAATTCATGCAAAACCGGATGAAGTTTCTAAGTATTACGGAATAGACGGTATTACAGGCAAAGCGGCTAATTTATTAGAGCGAAGCGTATTGGAACCTCTTAATGTTAAACTACAGGCGTTAACTGCAGCTACGGAAGCTGCAGTAACTATATTAAGGATAGACGAAATAGTAGCGGCATCAAAGGTTTCAAAGGAAGTTCCTCCAAAGCCTAAAGAAGGCGAAAAAGAAGAGTCGGTTCCTGAGTGAAATTACTGGTCTGCGGAACACCAGGGACGGGCAAGACTTCGCTCGCTTTATCTTTATCTTATTATTCTTTTCATTTTTTTAATCTAAATACTTTTGCTTATTATACTAATTCTTTTTTAGGCTATGATAAAACCAGAGAGGCATATATAATAGATTCTGAAAAAATTAAACGAAAAATAAACAAACTTTTTTTAATAATTAATAAATTTATCATAGATTCCCATATTATAGATTGTTTTTCAGATAAATTTGATAAAATAATTATATTAAGATGCGATCCACTACAACTATATAAAAGATTGAAAAGAAAATATGATAAAAAAAAGATCCTTGAAAATATAGAAGCAGAATTTTTAAATGTAATTTCTATAGAATGTAATAAAATATTTAAAAAATCACAAAAAATTGAAATAAATAATACAAATTTTAAAGATACTAAAAAAAATATTATTAAGCTTTTAAAGGATCCTTTTTTAGCAAATAAATACCAAAAATCAATTGATTGGTTAAATATTTATGAGAAAAAAAACAAACTAGAAGAGTATTTTAGATTGATCTCAAGACTTAAAGAAAAATCTATTCAAAAATAATATCATCCTTGCTTAAATTAAAAGTTGTGGAAGGAATGTCTATACTAAATACTGTAAAATCTTTATCTATGATTATTAGCTCCCCTGAGCTGTAATTCGCTATTTCTTTAACTCTTTCTGTTAACTCTTTATTGTTTAAGCCTTCTTCTATAAGTTTTAATTCTTCCTTGCTTATAAGTATGTAATCACCAAAAATTTTGATTTCTGGAGGCAATTCGGCTAAGTTTTCTGTAATTATTATAGTTGTTCCCTTTTCTTTTAAAATAGAGATAAGCTGATCCATCAACTGCATATTACGAGGCATTTCTAAATATCTGAAGATAATAGTGGGTAAATACAGTATTAGTATTGCGTTATACATTCTGAAGATTTTGTTCAATTTGTTAAATATA
Organism: Bacillaceae bacterium; assembly: GCA_041640555.1. Classification (GTDB taxonomy): domain Bacteria; phylum Bacillota; class Bacilli; order Bacillales; family Cytobacillaceae; genus Robertmurraya_A. The sequence continues at coordinate 6,456 of JBEQAB010000024.1, read as the reverse complement.
AATAATAATATTAATATTTTCAAGCCTATATTATTTATTATTCCTAATGAAATATTATAAAATTTTTCATTTAAGTCTCCTTTAGTTTTAAATCTTATTTCGTTTATTATTTTATTATTTATCATTTCTTCTAATTTCCTTATTAATGAATATTTTATTTCGTTTTCATATGAAGTTTTAAAAACAGTTTCTTTTAAATCATTAATAACATTTTTTAAAATAATTTCATTATTATATTTTATTTTAAAATTTTCTAGTAAAATACGTTTTAATAAAATTGCTTCATCTTTTGTTAAATTATATATTTCTATTAAAATTTGTGTAAATAAAGTCATTATTTCATATAAATCATCATAGCTTTCTATAAATTTATTTAAATTTTCAATTGTGTTATTAATAATTTCTTTATAATTTATTTCTGCAAGCTCGTTTTTGTTAAGTAATTTCGAATACCAGTCTATCATAATAACTATATAAAATTGTGTTAATTTATTTAATAAATTATTTAATAATTTATTTATAATTGCATGTTGTCCTACTATAAATAAAGTTTTATTTTTAATATCTATAGAGAATTTCATGCCTGTAATTTTATCGATTCCTAAGTCAATTTCTTTATTATTATAATAATATTCTATTATTTTATTTTTTTGTTCTATTATAGTTTTAAATAAATTAAGTATATTTGTATTTTTATTCATATTATATTAAATGGAAAAATTTTTTCAAAAATAATTCTAATTTCTTCATCATTTAATTGAGTTAATTCATAATTAAAAAATAGATTTAATTCATTAATAATTTTTTCAAAAATTTGTTCTATATTTTTTTCTTTTATTAAAAAACTTTCTTTCCATATTATAATAAATAGTGTATTAAACTTGTTTTCATTTTTAATTATATTTATAGGAGTAAAAAAAAGAATTTTAAGATTTTCTTTTTCAATTTTATTTATAAATTGTGCTAATATTTCTTCTTTAAAGTATAATTTTGTTTTAAAATTATACTTTAAAAATGCATAAAAAAAATATTTTAATTTTTTTCTCTTTTTATATATTTTTGTTATATTATCTTTTTTTAAGATATACCAAGCCATTTTGCTATTTGTTTTAGTATATCCTCTATTTTGTTTAATACATCATTGAAGGAAGTATTTATGTTAGAAGAAAATGAAGTATAGTAATCTTTTATCCCTATCAGAATGCCTGCTACTATACTTAGCACTATTGAGAATGTTACCGCAGCTAAAGCTAGAAGAAGTCCTTCTTCGAGTAAAGGTGACCCTTTCTTATTTTTAAGCGCTTTTATCATCAAAAGTATTTTAGAGTAAAATATATAAGCTCGCTAACCGCGAGCTAAACAATATCCAAAACATCACCTGGAGGAGAATATAAATTAACATCATCGCTGAAAATTGGATGATCATCGCCTTTCTCTCTAGGAAGTTAATTGACATTAAAAAGGAAACGAGTAACATGAGGAACGCGAAATAAAAGGTTAAGTAAATTGAGGTTGGCAACATGATTTGGAATTCATTAATGAGATTAATTTTGTTATTCGCAAAAGATATAAACCAAGGGAAGATAGAGTAAACGATCGCTAACAACAAATTCATAGTATAAATCTTCAGTCTTAACCCTTTAAAAAATCTAAGAAATGCTTCCATTGAGTTGTCCACTGCGATTAAATAAATAAATAGGCTACTGACTTTTTTCCTTTCTTTAATAGGCAAGTTATATAAATCGGGGATCACTTCAGCGAGTTCGCTATCCTCACTTTTTCCTATCATTTTAAAGATTCTAGAAGCAGGGATTCCTTTCTTTATATATTTATCGAAATATTTTCTTCTAATTTCTTCATCTAATTCTAGTGCTATTTTTTCTATACTAAAATGATTTATCATCATGAAAGTTTTATTTATAAACTCTTTCAGTTTTGCTGAAGTACTATTCATATTATCTTTTTTAATTTATTAATTATTAATATGGATAAGATAATAGGAAAAATTATTATCAAAAATAAATCTATATTCAAAAAGAAAGAAATAACTATTAAAACTATAGGTAAGAGATAAAGTATCGTAGTTAGAATTATGTAATAGAAATTTAGCTTATCTGTTATATTTTCTAATATTTTTTTATTTTTTTCTAAAAGTATAGATATCATTTCTTTATCTATTTTTCCGTTTATTTCATAATCTGTGAGTAGAACTTTAATTTCGGGTATATTCAATTTGTTTGAAATATATTTTAAAATATATTTTGTTTCTATTCCATTCTCTAAAAATTTTAAGATAGTTTTTAGTATATTAAAATTATTAAAATTTTTTTTATTAGCAATTATTTTTAAATATTTATTAAGATTGAAACCAATACTTTTTAATAAAATTAATTTTAAAAATAGTAGATTTGCAAGTTCAATTTGATACGTAAAATATTTCTTACTTTTCATTAATTATATTTTGTTTTATATTTAATAACTCGCTATATATATTTTCTATAGCAATTCCTCCGTTATTAATGAGCTTCTTGTATATTGTCCATTTATGCATGTTATTTTGATCGAATTTTTCGCCAAATCTATAAATTTCAAAAAGAACAGGTTCTTCATTTATACACCTAATTTCATAGACCTTTCTGGTGTAGCGCTCTATTTTATTTTCAAGAATGTTTCTTCCCATTTCTACTATTAAATCTAAAGAACAAATACTTGAAGGATGTATAGAATGTTGTAATATCCATCTCTTTATTAATTCATGAGCTGAGCTTGAATGGGAAGTCACGATTCCTCTTAACCCTGCTAATAAGGAATGAAAAAATGCTCTTGTATGTTCTTTTGTTTGTAGTTCTCCCAAAAATATCCAATCAGGAGATCTATGTAATAATTTTACTATTTCTAGCGATTTGCTTGAATACTTTGAGGATACGTCCAAGGAACTAGTTTTTATGTATAAATTATGAGGGATGTCTTCTAAAGAAGAATATACTTCGTCCACATCCTCCAAATATATCTTTCTGTAGACTGGTGGTAAGTGACGTGCTATAGCATGTGCCAATGTAGTTTTTCCGCTATTAGGTTCACCGCATATAACTATAGCACATTTTGTTCTAGCAAGTAATACTAAAAAGGCCGCAAGGTCTAGGTCTATGCTTCCATTATTCACTAGATCTCTAAGTGTCAAAAGTTTTCTTGTGAACTTTCTAATATCTAGTGAAGAATCTTCAACGATAGGAAAAACGTCTATAGCTATTCTAAGTTTAATATTATTATCTGCGATGCCCACTTTTAAAGAAGGTTGACCTGTACTTATTTCTTCGCCGGTTACTATGCTAATAAACGTCTTAAACTTTTCAACATCAATGCTTTTAAGAAATATGTTCGTAGAGCATCTGCCGTACTTTGAATGATCTAGATAAACCCAGCTGTTTTCTTTATCGAGATATATTTCTTGCACTTCTTTATCGAATATAGCTGCAATTAATCTTCTTAAAGAGCGAGAATCACCATCCATTCTTTCTAATAGACTAAACAAAGATCCTTCCTCACATATATTGCCGGATTCTAGTTTAACATAATAAAAATATTCTTTTCCTGTATCAAAGATTTTTATAACGTGGTTAGGGCCGCTGATTATTTCCTTTATAATTTCTGTTTTTAAAAACCATCTTTCGTCAAAATCTATGTCATTTTCAAACAGTCTCATATATGCACATTTTTTATCATATTCCATATTCATGAATTCAATTATTTCTGAGAAGAAATTATTTTTCTTTAAGATTGAATATATCTTCTCGTTTTTTAAAGAAATATCAGAAATCGTTTCTAAAGGCTCAAATATTAGATTATCTATAATTTTTTCATCTAATTTATAAATTTTTTTAAGTTTAAACTTAATTAAAAAATTGTTTAAAAATTTAAAAGCTTTGTAAAATTCTTCTATTTTATTTTTACTATATATTTTTTTTATTTTTAAATTAGTAAATACAGTTTGATAAAAAATTTTTGATGTTTTATTAATTTCGTTTATAAGATTTTTTCTGCAATTTTTATTAAGTTCTAATCCAAAAACATTCTCATGATATGGGCATATAAATATTAATGCTTGAGTTTTATAAATAACTTTACAATTATTACATGTATTGTTCATTTTTTGCTGATTAAATTTGGTATATTTTCCTCTATTAAAGAAAGTAAATTTAAAACTTTTTTCTCAATATCATTAACTTTTTTCTCAATATCATTAACTTTTTTCTTATACGAATCAAAAACTGTCTTCAAGTTACTTAGGTCGAAATTAAGGCTTATTATTTCTTTTTCTAAATTTATAATGCTTTGTTCTTCTGATAGTATTTCTTTCTTAGTTTCAGTATCCACTTTTTCATTTTTTATATTTGTAACTAATTTATCTATTTTGCTTTCTTCAATACCTATTTTTCTTAAAATATCTTTTATATCATTAATTTCTAGATTTTTCTCCTCTAAGATTTTAACAAAATATTCCAGACCGATTTTAACAGGCATTTTTAAATAGGGGTAAATGTTCTCTTAACGAAAACTCAGGCACTTGGCAAATTTCGCTAGTTAAGCGTTGAGAGATTAAGGGTTTGATACCTAATTCTTTTGCAACTCTTTTTTCGGCTACATAGAATAGTGAAGCAGCAAATACAAATGGGTTTTTACTCTGTATCTTAACATCATTAAAATTTTCTAATATTTCTGTAGCTTTTCGTTTAATTTTATCTAAAAATATTCTAATATCGATTTTAATTTTTTTTGTTTTTTCATGTATTTTATAATTATTTAAAGCAATTTTACAAAATCTATCCAAATATATTTTAACTAAATTTTTATACGTTAATGGCTTATCCAGTATTTTTTTGTTAATAATAGAGACACACCAAGCTATTTTATTTTTTGATACCCTATGACCATATTTTAGGAAAACATTTGTAATTTCTTCTAAGTTGACTACTTTGTTTTCTCCATAAATTCTAGATGTGACGAGTAAACAAGCTGCAGAAATCGTAGGACAGGAGAAATTATAATTGTTTTGTCTACAATAGTTATATACTTTTAAATATAATCTCAAAGCATCATAAGCTAAGTTTTTACTTAGGTTTAATTCTGAAGTGATTTGTAAAAAATTATTTAATAATATACTCCCTATATTAGCAGAGGCTTGATAAGTTTTCAGTCTATCATCTAGTCTTTTGATGGTTTTAAACATTATTTGAAGCCTTTCGTCGACTTTTCTATTAAGGTTATCTTTGAAAATGCCATAGGAGCCGCTATTTATCTTACTGCCTAAGGGTATTGTAGGGATAACAGGTATTTCTTCATTGGTTTCCCTTTGTTGTTCAAAAAACATATTGTTGTAAATCAATCCGCAATTGCTACATGCCAATCTTCCTTCAGATGTTATAACTAAAAGACCTCCACACTCTTTACATATCTTCATCTCAATATTCCCTTTCAACTCGATAAAAAAGCAGGTATTGTTGAATTTGTAAGTTATAGCTTTATTATTATACGGTTTAGTGTTATTTCTAAATCTAAAGAGATCGGTGAAAGTGAAATAAGTAAATATAGCAGTTTATGGTAATGATTTCTATGGCGTTGCCTCTTAGAAGAGTTCAAACAGAAATACTTAACTTAATAGATAAAGAAGTTGAAGTTTATACCACTTATGGCAGGCGCTATATAGGGAAACTTATTGCTATTGATTCTGAACGACTTAATTTAGTAATGAACAACGTGCGCGATGAAGCGGGCAATGTTTTCTCTTTGTTGGTTCTTCATGGTTCAGTTGTGGGCGAAATTAAACTTTTTGCTCCTTATTTAGACATGAAGGAATTAGCCGAAAAGTTAGAGAAATACTTCCCTAAACTAGTAAGTTTAGATAGCGTTTCAAGGGTTATCACTGTCGCTGACAAAGTAAGAATTTTACCTGATGGAACAATAGAAGGCTCAGGACCAATAGCTGATAAAGTAAGGGCTATTTGTAGCGAATTATTCAAAAAATAATCATTTTATTTAAAAGATGTTTTTCGAGATAAACGATAAAACATTGGCTGCTAGGTTAGGCAAAATTTACACAAAAAGTGGCTATATAGAAACGCCAGATCTCCTCCCCGTGATAAAAGTAGATTATGATCCTGATTTACTTTCATACATTAGGAAACTAGGTTGTAGGTCTATAATAACGAACGCTTATTTATTCTGGAAAAAATTTAAGGGTAAAACCCTTGATTTACATAGCTACTTTGATTTCAAAGGGGTTATAATGACAGATTCGGGCGGTTATCAAGTGCTAAAATACGGCGATGTGGAAATTACACCAAAAAAGGCTCTGTTTTATCAAATCAAGATAAAAAGCGACATAGGGGTTATTTTGGATTATCCTACAGGGTTGTCTAGAGACCCTCTCTTCATTAAGAAAAGCGTTAGTTTAACTTT
>JBEQAB010000023.1:0-9392 GCA_041640555.1 Bacillaceae bacterium | reverse complement strand
AAGTTCGATCTAAAGTGATTCTCTTCTGTCTTTAGGTGTGTATTTAATTACTTTTTGTTGGAGTTTTGAACCCTCAACTAAGGAAAATAAAGTTTTAGAACGTGGGCTAATCATATCAGATCCGAGAATGAAGTGCTATAACTTAGTGAAGGGGGTGTAAGAAGAATTTAAGCCCATGGCTAATTATCTTAATAAAACTTTAATCAAATCTTAATCAAATCTTAACAAAAAATCCTTAAGCTTTACAGTGAAACTTTTGTATGAGGAGGTGATTACTATGAGTAAGTTACTCATGTTTGTTATAACTGCTCTTCTTGTGAGCTTCTCGAGTGTGAAAATTTCCAATGCAAGGGAAAAGTGTCTTGTAATGGGTCTAATACCAGCAGAGGATCCTAAATCAATGATAGAACAATATACCCCTATGAAAAATTGGATGGAAAAAGAAATGGGGAGATGTATACAGATTTTCACAGCTACAGATTATACAGGTGTTATTGAGGCAATGAGAGCAAAGAAGGTAGATTTCGCATGGTTTGGTCCATTCTCATACGTCTTAGCAGCGGAAAGAGCCAATGCTGAAGCTTTTGCAGTTGGTATGGATCAAAAAGGAAACACTACATACAGATCCTATTTGGTAGCAACTCCAGAAGTAGCAAAAAAGCTTGGAATAACAACACCACTTGAAGGGGAAGCAGGAATGAAAGTAATAGCAGAAAAATTAAATAATCATAAAAAAGAGTTCACTTTTACATTTACGGATGTTGCTTCCACATCAGGATATGCTGTTCCAAGATACTTTATGCATAAAGCTGGTATTGATCCAGAAAAGGTATTTAAAAAGGTAGGTTTCATAGGAACACACGACGCTGCTGAACTTGTGGTGAAAAACAAAATAATCGATATAGCTGCGGATAACGATGTTACATACCAAAAAATGCTTGAAAAAGGGCAAATCTCCCAAGAAACCAACGTAATAATATGGCAATCACCACCAATCCCTGGTCCACCAATGGCATATAGAAAGGATTTACCTGAAGATGTTAAAACTGCTCTAAGGAATGCTATAACCAGAGTCCCAAAGGATGTAGTAACAGGATATGGAAAAATAACAGGATACAAGCTTGTAACAGATAAAGATTTTGAACTCATAAAAGACATCAAGAGAACGTTGGATGAGCTAGAGAAACAAAAGAAGAAATAATATGGAGGTAATGTATAAATGATATTACTGGAAAATATCACGAAGAAATTTAACGATAAGATAGTACTAGATAGGATAAATATGAATATGCAGAGCGGGGAAGCCCTCGCTCTAATTGGACCTAGCGGTACAGGCAAAACTACTCTGATAAGGGTGATAAACGGTTTTGTAAAACCCGATCAAGGAAAAGTTTTTGTTGCTGGAAAAGAGGTAAACTACAAAAGTCAAAAAGATTTAAGAAGGATCAGGAAAAGGATAGGAATGATCTATCAGCTTTTTAATCTGGTTGATAGAATGTCTGCTTTAGAAAATGTCCTCACAGGTGCCTTAGGTAGATTTGACAATGGAATAGGTCTAATAGCATCTACCTTAGGGTTCTTCGGTAAAAGAGAAAAAGAAAAGGCAATGGAGCTACTAAAATTCGTAGGTATTGAGCATAAAGCGCATGAGAGAGTAGATCGCTTAAGTGGTGGTGAAAAACAACGTGTTGCTATTGCTAGGGCATTGATGCAAGATCCAGACATTTTACTTGCAGATGAACCCATAGCAAATCTTGATCCAAAAACTAGTAAAAAAATTGTAGATCTATTATTAAGAATAAATGCAGAAAAGAAGATTACTCTGATATGTGTTCTCCACAACGTTAACGTGGTGAGAGACAACTTTAAAAGAGTTGTCGCCCTCAAGAATGGCAAAGTGTATTTTGATGGGAGTGTTGATCAGCTTACACATGAACATATACACGATATATATGGGTTTGAAGAATTGGAACAGGATATAGAGAGTGTTGAATACAAAAGATGTCTAGCACTTTAAGAATTGATTACAAGACACGCCTCAAAGCAGCTTCTGTTTGGTTAGCTTTAATTCTTATACTGTCAATTTCGTTTAAAGTTTCTAATGTTAGTATACCAAATCTAATCAGTGGATTGTCTAATTCTGTAGATCTTGTAAAAGAAATGTTTCCTCCTGACTTTTCTCAATGGAAGAGAATACTTTTCCTAAGTTTTCAAACAATTGCTATGGGCTTTTGGGGAACTGTTATAGGCATTATGGCATCTATCCTTCTTGGTTTCCTTTCTGCAAAGAACACTTCGGGTGGAGTTCTGTATTATGTTTCGAGGCTCATAGTAAACTTTCTAAGATCAATACCGGAAATTATGTATGCAATAATCTTTGTAGTCACCATAGGTATGGGTGCGTTTTCTGGAGTATTGGCTATAGCACTTTCAACTATAGGAATATTAAGCAAGTTCTATGCGGAAGCCATAGAAAGCATAGATAGTAGACCAGTTGAAGCAATACAAGCAACAGGGAGTCATAAATTAGGCGTAATTAGGTATGCGATCATTCCCCAAGTTCTTCCTTTGTTTATGGGTTATAACCTTTACATGTTGGATCACAATATTAGAGTAGCAATGATTCTAGGCGTAGTTGGGGCGGGAGGACTTGGCTTAGAGCTGTTCGCAAGCATGCGATCTTTTGATTATCAGAGAGCTTTAGCAATCTTAATTATTATCTTTGCGATAGTAACTATTATCGATAGAATCTCAGCTCAACTTAGGAGACGCATAATTGAAGGCAAAAGCCACAATAGAAAAAATTTATACGTTAATACTATATCCATATTAGCAATACTATCAGTAGGCTTGATTTCAGTATATTTTATCCCCATCGATCCAGAGGAGATAAGGTCTGGAATTCCAAAGATAATAGAATTCACGAAAGGAATGTTTCCTCCGGACATCTCTAATTTAGAGACCTACATAAAGTTGATGTTGGAAACTGTTAGCATGGCAATAAGCGGAACATTTCTAGCAGTTGTAATATCTATTCCTATAGGTATTCTTTCAGCTAAGAATGTGATGAATAACCCAATTATGTATAATGGAATGAAAGAAATTAGCAACTTTCTAAGGGCGATGCCAGAGTTGATGTTCGCTTTAGTGTTCGTTGCTGCAGTAGGACTTGGACCATTTGCTGGAGTTTTAGCTATAGCGCTTCATACGGCGGGCTTTCTTGGGAAGTTTTATGCAGAAGCGATAGAAAACATAGATGGCAAACCTCTTGAAGCTATAGAGGCGGTAGGAGCAAAACTTATTCAAAAGGTAAGGTATGCTATTTTTCCTCAAATAATCCCTCTATTTAACAGTTACAACCTTTACATTTTAGATAGAAATATTAGAGCTTCTACAGTTATGGGTGTAGTAGGCGCTGGCGGAATAGGTTTTGAACTAGTTATGAGTATTAAGCTATTTGAATATCAAAAGGCCGCAACCATAATTCTATTAACTCTATTGACTATACTGCTTTTTGATTGGATTTCTTCATACCTTAGAAGGAGGATCGTATAATTATGGAAGAAGATCTCAATATAGTAATATCCAAAATGGGAAAAAAATCCCTTGATAGACTGATTCGTAGTATACCCAAGGACATAAACATAAGGAAAGGTCCCCAGCTTGGACTTCTTATGAGCGTATTTAAGGATGTATATGATACAGATTTTTGTCTTGGAGAAGTGCTCGTTACAGAAGTTGAAATTGAGTATAGAGGGACTGTAGGATACTCTATGATAGTTGGTGATGAACCAGAAAGAGCTATTCTATCAGCATTTATAAATCTTCTCTTGAGTGCGGAATCCAAAGAAGATGAATATTTAAAATCCTTAAAAAAGGAGCTTATGCGCCAGATTAAGAAAGAGAAAAGAAAGATAGCAAAGTTAGAGAATTCTGAAAGAAAACTTCTTGCAAAAACAAAAGTAACTTTTGAAACTATGTCAAGGAGATGAATATGAATTATGGTATAGAATACCCTGACAAGATTCTTTTAACTCAGAAAGTTTACAGAACTCTATTACAAGCTATGGCCAGACCAGGGGAAATTTATTCTTTGCCAACTTCTCCCGGTGCAAATGGGCTTATGCTGGTTATTATAACACTGCTTGACGGAGAAGTAAGTTTTCATGTTATAGGCGATGATATACAAAAATTGACCCACGACATATATGTAGAAACAGGTTCTAAGGTAGAAGATATAGAGAAAGCCGACTTTATAATTATAACCTCTGGATGTAGCAAAGGATTATTACTTTCTGCTAAAAGAGGAACTCTGTTACGTCCAGATTTGAGTGCAACCATTATATACTCAGTGAATACTCTCTCTAGAGGTAATTGTGCTGGAGTTTATATAAGTTTACAGGGACCTGGTATCAAAGATAAAGTTTTCCTTTGTGTAGAGGGGATTAAAAAGGAGGAATTTTACTATCTAAAAGAAGCAAATTCTGAATATCCATTAGGTGTTGATTCCATTTTCATAGATAAGGACAACAACATTGTGTGCATTCCAAGGTCTTCCAAGCTGGAGGTAGTATAGCATGGGGTACGTTGCTGTGAAAGGTGGTGCAGAAGCAATAGAAAATGCAGCTAAACTCTTAACATATTACAGGTTGAAAGGTAAAACAGAACCGATAAAAGTTGAGCAGATTATGGAACAGTTGTTTTTTCTTGTAGACAAGGTTATGGGTGAAGGTTCCCTTTATGCACCTAAATTGGCGGCTTTAGCTATAAAACAATCAGCAGGGGATATTTTCGAAGCTTCTTTTATGCTCAGAGCTTATAGAAGCACGATTCCTAGATTAGGTTACTCTTTGCCTCAATCTACTGAAGAGATGCGTGTTATTAGACGTATATCTGCAGCTTTTAAAGACATACCTGGAGGTCAAATACTGGGACCCACTTCCGATTATACCTTACGTCTTCTTGATTTTGAACTATTTTATGAATCTAAAAAGAAGCAAAAAGAACTTATAAAAAACCTTTTTGCAGATATCAAATATATAGAACCTATTCCTAAAAATTTGCCTCATGTTGTACAAATCTTAAGGAAAGAAGGTTTACTGATTGAAAAATTAACAACAAATGGAGCTAAATTTGTAGATATCACAAAAGAACCTTTGACATTTCCCGCTCCACGAAGTGCCACCTTACAAGTTATGGCAAGAGGCGAAACGGGAGGATTATTACTTTTAGCGTATTCCAACATGCGTGGTTATGGGGATATACATCCTACTATTGGAGAGTTGAGAGTAGGTTACCTTCCGCTAAAAGTAAAAAATCCATACACAGGTAAAGTGTTTGTAGTAGGAGAAGTTAAAGTTACGGAGGCTATAGTTATTTCCAAATTTACGCAAGATGGAGACTTACCGAGATTTACACTTGGTTATGGTCTATGTTTTGGTCATAATGAAACTAAAGCTATTTCGATTGCCGTTCTTGACAGAGCTATGCAGACTGAGGAACCTAAAAGTCCATCTGAAGATCAGGAATTTGTTCTTTATCATGTGGATGGTATAGATTCAATGGGTTTTGCTAATCATTACAAACTCCCTCACTACGTAACTTTCCAATCCGACTTAGATAGGCTAAGAAAGGCTCAGGAAACCGCAAATTCCCATGAGTTGGAGGTAAATAGATGATTTATAGATATAACTTTGCATTTTTAGATGAAGCCACAAAGCGCGAAATAAGAAGGAAAATCCTAAAAGCTATCGCTATTCCTGGCTACCAAGTACCCTTTGCCTCAAGGGAATTGCCAATCGCGAGGGGATGGGGGACAGGAGGCATACAGATAACCCTTTCCATAATTGGACCCCAAGACATACTAAAAGTAATAGATCAAGGTTGTGACGAAAGCGTTAATGCAGTGAACATTAAAAAATTTATCACTTCTGTAACAGGAGTAAAAACTACTACGGATACACAGCAAGCAACAATTATACAAACAAGGCACAGAATCCCCGAAGAGAAGCTTACTAAAGATCAAATCCTTGTTCTACAAGTTCCTTACCCGGAACCCTTAAGGCTGGTAGAGCCTTCGGAAAAAGAAACTGCAAGGATGCATGCGGAAGGAGACTACAATTTAATGTGGTTATATCTATACGAGGACATTGTTAAATACAAAGAGATAAGCATAGGTGCAAGGTATCCAGTATTAGTCAACCATAGATACATAATGGATCCAACCCCTATACCAAGGTGGGATATACCTAAGCTAAACATGGCGGACAATCTTTTTCTCTTTGGTGCTGGAAGAGAAAAAAAGATTTACGCAGTACCTCCTTATACTAAAGTCGAGCCCTTGGCGTTTGAGGATTTTAAATTTAGAGTTGAAGATTTTACTGGAAAAGCTTGCGTAAGATGTGGATCAACAGACACGTTTCTTGATGAGATAATAGATGATACAACAGGGAAAAGGATTTACGTATGTTCTGATACAAGTTACTGTGATAAGCGTATAAAAGAGAGGGAGTCTAAGTATGTTACAAAAACCTATTCTTGAGGTTAAAGGTCTTACAAAGATTTTCGGAAGAGGTTGCAGTCAATGCAAGATTTACACAGGACCGGATCGTGAAACCAATATATGTCCTACATGCAAATCTATTGTAGCTTGTAGTGATATATCATTCGAGCTTTTTAGAGGAGAAGTTTTAGGTATAATTGGTGAAAGCGGATCAGGTAAAAGCACAATCCTAAAGTTGCTAAACTTTGAAATAGATCCTACAGAAGGAGAAATGTATGTTAACACTCCGGATTTAGAGGGTAAAAACTTGTTTTTGCTTAACTCCTTTCAAAAAAGGAAAATTAGAAACTCGTTTATAGGTATGGTTTACCAATATCCCTACATGGGACTTAGAATGAACATAAGTGTAGGTGGAAATATAGCTGAGCGTTTACTGATATCCAACTATAAAAACTTCTCTTACATAAGAAAGAAGGCACTGGATCTTCTAAAAAAGACTGAAATTCCTACAGAACGTATAGATGATCTTCCCATAAACTTTAGCGGGGGCATGCAGCAAAGGGTTCAAATTGCAAAAGCCTTGGCTAATGCTCCTCTCGTGCTTTTTCTTGACGAGGTGACTACAGGACTCGACCTTTCAGTTCAGGCAAAAATTCTGGATTTAATCAAAAACATTCAAGCAGAATATGGACTTTCTATTATTGTTGTATCACACGACATAGGGGTTATAAGACTACTAACAACGAGGGCTATTGTTATGAAATACGGAAAAATTGTAGAAGCTGGACTTACGGATCAGATACTCGAAGATCCACAACACCCATACACTCAATTGCTTGTAAGTTCACAACTTTAGAGTAGGCATGGCGATGTTACTTCGAGTTGAAGCTTTGTCTAAGGTCTTTAAACGTTACATTCCCAGTTCTGTAGAGATAAGCGGGTGTATTGATGTTTCTTTTGATGTTGAAGAAGGCGAATTCTTAGGTATCTTAGGTCCAAGCGGTTCCGGTAAGAGCACAATACTAAAGTGCATATATAGAACATATTTACCTACTAGTGGTAATATCTTGTATAACTCTAAACTTTACGGTATTGTTAATATTGCAAAAGCTCCGGAACAGGTAATCTTAAGATTGAGGCTTTCTGAAATTTCTTACGTATCACAGTTTCTAAAAGTAATTCCTAGAGTATCAACTCTGAATTTAGTAGCAAACGCACTTTTATCCAGACGGAAAGTTCCTGAAGTAGAGGCAATTAAAAAAGCTAAAGATATTTTAGAAAGACTCGGTGTTCCATCAAAGTTATTTGATGCGTTTCCATCTACATTTAGCGGAGGTGAACAGCAAAAAGTTAACATAGCTATGGCTGTTGTATGGAAGCCGAGACTGCTTCTACTAGATGAACCTACAGCTTCTCTTGATATGCACTCTGCAAATCAAGTTTTGGATTTATTGAAAGAGTTAAAACAACAAGGAACAACGATGATAGGAGTTTTTCACGATATCGAACTAATGAAATTGATTGCGGATAGAACATACAAAGTTAACGGAGGATACAGGGATGGATTTCATAATTGAAAATGCTAAGGTTGTAGTGCCAAATGGAATAATACAAAATGCTTCTGTTAAAGTAGAAAATGGAATTATAGTAGAAATAAGAGACGGAGAAATAAAGTCCAATAATAAGAAAAAAATAAATATAAAAGGGGGATTTCTACTACCAGGATTCATAGATTTGCACTGCGATGCTATAGAAAAAGAAATAGAGCCAAGACCTAATTGTAACTTTCCAGAAAAAATAGCCATTTTCGAACTAGATAAAAAGCTTGCTGCGTGTGGTATAACCACTATATATCACTCGATCTCATTCGCAGAAGGTGAAATAGGACTAAGAAGCAACCTAAAAGCTTCTCAGCTAATAAAAACTATTAACCAACTATCACAAAAGCTAATGGTAAAGACTAGAATTCACGCTCGTTACGAGCTAACAAACGAAAGTGCCGTAAGTTATCTTGAACCTTTGATAAAAAAGGGTTACATTCATCTTCTTTCTATAATGGATCATACACCAGGACAAGGACAGTTTAAAGAAGTAGCGTCCTTCAAAGAATACTTCAGTAAAGTATATAAGATGAGTGAGGAGGAATTATCGGAGATAATTAATAGAAAACTTTCTGTCAGAAACTCTTCTTACGTGAACTTAAACCTGAGATATGTCATGGAACTATGTAGATCTATGAATATCCCTTTAGCTTCTCACGATGATGATTCGAATGAAAAGATCCTTTGGTTGAAGGAGGAAGGAATAGGAATATCTGAGTTTCCTATAAATATGGAAGTTGCAAGAACTGCTCACGAAAATGGAATTTACGTGTGTTTAGGTGCTCCCAACGTGCTTATGGGTAGATCGCAAACCGGAAATTTAAGTGCTTTAGAAGCAATATCCTCGGGATATGGAGATATAATATGCTCTGATTATTCTCCTATGACCATTCTTCATGCTGTTTTTAAACTATACTTTCATAATATACTACCTTTGAACGTAGCCGTAAATATGGCAACTTTAAATCCAGCAAAAGCTACAGGAATATGTGATACTACAGGTTCTATTGAAGAAGGAAAGGATGCAGATATGATTGCAGTTAATGTGGATGAAGGTGTTCCTAGAGTCATAAAAACATTTGTATCTGGTAAAGAAGTATTTTCAACTCAATTAGTATAAGTACAAAATGCCATTATTTTATATAAAAAATCTAGTTGATATCACTTGGTTTATTTCCCAGAATTTGTAGACCTCTTACAAAGTAGTCCGTCCATGAGTAGAGTGTAAATAATAGACTCAAAAACACAAGTATTTGGCTCTCGTATCCAAAGAGGTGGACTACTATTGT
>JBEQAB010000022.1:0-16349 GCA_041640555.1 Bacillaceae bacterium | reverse complement strand
AGCTCCCAAAGATCCGCTCGACTTGCATGTATTAGGCACGCCGCCAGCGTTCGTCCTGAGCCAGGATCAAACTCTCCAATAAAGAGTAAGATTAGCTCTTAAAGTTAAAACGTTGGCTAGTGTATATCTCAACACTAATCATTTTTTGTTGACGTATGATTTGTTTAGTTTTCAAAGAACAATCACTGTCGCTCGTAGGCGACTTAATTAGAATATCACTTCCACTTTATAATGTCAACAACTTTTTTAAGTTATTTTTTCATTATCTCGTGGCGACTTAAACTATGTTATCATCATTCAATTATCAGGTCAACAGTAAAAATACTTTTTTTTATTTTATTATCAAAAAAAATAAACCACCGCTAAAGTGGTTTATTCTTTCGGCTTATAAAATCCATAGTTGAACGGCCACTAAAGCTGCCAAACCAGGTAGACCTAAAAAGCCTGATATAGCAGAAGTCATTAAATTGATAGGCACATGTATATTAAACTGATTCCCAAACGCATTAAGGAAGAATAGAAATAATGCCCCTATCAATATTTTGATTACGCCTTGTCCTACTGTACGAATTGGTTTCAACGGTGTGCCCATCATCAGTAATAAAACAATTAGTCCACCAAGAACAGAAATAACAATTACCGGCTCCACAGTTTGATCCCCCTCTTATCACTTGTAGTTACAATATATGTACAAGCTAAAAGAAAAAGAACGCGACATACTATTTACCGGTCAATCTTAATATTTCTATGCTTAGCTTCTTTAAAGAGGAAAAAGTATTTAGCTTCAGCAACCTTAGTCTGACAAATAATATCTTCTGAGGGGTCGAAGCTTTTGTTTAACAACGCCTTCTGATTATTCCAGCTTGTTTTAAGCTGCTCCATTTGAGAGATAAGTTGATCATTATATTCTTTCCTTAACCAACCCTTACGTCGAAAAAACATATTCATTCCCCACTTTATACTTCTCTTCTGCCTTCGAGTGCTTTTGATAGTGTAACTTCATCTGCATATTCCAAGTCCCCACCTACTGGTAGACCGTGTGCAATACGAGTGATCTTGATACCTGTTGGCTTAAGTAAACGTGAAATATACATAGCAGTTGCTTCACCCTCAATATTTGGGTTTGTAGCTAGTATGATTTCTTGAACTTCTTCATCTTGTAGCCTTTTTAATAAATCAGGAATATTAATATCTTCTGGTCCAATACCATCCATTGGTGATATTGCTCCATGAAGTACGTGATATAGCCCACTGTATTCCTTCATTTTTTCCATAGCTATTACATCTTTTGGATCTTGCACAACACAAATGATTCTTCGATCTCTTCTTTGGTCCTCACAAATATAACAAGGATCTTGATCGGTTATATGTCCACAAACCGAACAATAACTTAAATTTCTTTTCGCATTTACAAGTGCCTTTGCAAAATCAAGGACTGTGTCTTCCTTCATACTAAGCACAAAAAACGCCAGTCGAGCAGCCGTTTTCGGACCGATCCCTGGCAGTTTCATAAAGCTGTCTATGAGCTTTGAAATTGGTTCAGGATAATGCACTTTTTAACCCCCTATTAGAACATTCCAGGAAGGTTCATTCCTTTAGTGAATTGTCCCATCGTATTGTTTGTTAGTTCTTCCGCCTTCTTTAGGGCATCGTTTGTAGCAGCAAGCACTAAATCTTGAAGCATATCGATATCTTCTGGATCTACTACTTCTTCCTTAATATTCACTTCAAGAACTTCCTTGTGTCCGGAAACAATGACCGTTACCATTCCTCCACCAGCAGTTCCTTCAATTCTCTTTTCTCCTAGCTCCTCTTGAGCTTGAGCCATTTTCTTTTGCATCTTTTGCATTTGTTTCATCATATTTTGCATATTACCCATTCCACGCATCTTTTTCATCCTCCATGTCATTTATTCTTTAATTTCAACTAGTTCGCTTCCAAAAAGTTTGATAGCTTCTGAAACAACTGGGTCTTCTTCATTCTCTTTTGCTGCATCCCCTTGATCAGCTTCTCCATCACGGTTTGTTTTAATAAATCCAGCACGGATCGTCTGCCATTGTTCTTCAGGGACTCCGACAACGGATAAACGGCGACCTATTAATTCTTGCGTTAAATCGGATAAGACCGCTAAGAATCGATCGTTATCCATTGCCATTTGACAATGAATCTCATATTTAAAACTAATCACCAATGCGGTAGTTGAAGCTGCTACGGGTTCTGCCTCATTTAATAATGCCGCTTGTGATCTCATTTGATTATATACAAGTTTCCCTAACAATTCTCCCCATTTGCTTTTTACAAGCGTTAAATCAGGTTTTGTGGCACTCTTCAGAATCTCATTTATTTTCCCTGTTGGTGCCTGAAACCCTCTTCGTGAGGTACGAGCTGGTTTTGCTTGACTAGCTGTATTAGCAGCTTGATCATTCGTTACTGCAATACCATTTTTCCTAAGATCTGATAGTTGTTCCTCAAGGCTAGATATTTTACTCAACAAAGAATCAATTTCAATAGAACTAGTTTGTTTACCATTATCTCTAACTTTCATTTGGCAAAGTTTCACTACTGCTACTTCTAAAAATATGCGAGGATGGTTTGTCCAGCGCATCTCTTGTTGAGATTTATTTAACGTCTCTATGATTTGATAAATATCTTCTTGATTAACAGCTTCGGCTAATTGTTTAAAATCATCATCAAGTAATACTCGTTCGAATGATTCTTCTAAATTTGGCGCAGCCTTAAAAAGAAGCATATCACGGTAATAAAGGATAAAATCCTCAATAAATCTTGAAGGATCCTTACCTAAAAATAATAACTCTTCTAACGCTTCTAATGCTTTTGCCGCATCTCTTTCTTTTATAGCTGTTGCTAACTGGTTTAACAACCCTTGAGAAACAGAACCTGTAACGGTTAATGCATCTTCAACTGTTACCTCATCACGGCTAAATGAAATGGCCTGATCAAGTAAACTAAGTGCATCACGCATTCCACCTTCTGCCGCTCTCGCAACGACTTGTAGCGCTTTTTCCTCATAGCGAACGCCTGTTTCATCCACGATTGTTTTCATCCGATTGACAATCGATTGAGCAGATATCCTCTTAAAATCAAATCGCTGACATCTTGATATAATGGTCAGAGGAATTTTATGAGGCTCTGTTGTAGCTAGTATAAAGATGACATGTCTTGGCGGTTCTTCCAGAGTCTTAAGTAAGGCATTGAAAGCTCCGATAGAAAGCATATGGACTTCATCAACGATATAGACCTTATACTTCACAGAACTTGGTGCAAATTTCACTTTGTCCCGTATATCCCTTATCTCCTCGACCCCATTGTTAGAAGCCGCATCTATTTCAATGACATCTGGAATCGATCCATCTGTAATACCTAAGCAAGCAGGACACTCGTTACATGGTTCGTTTGCGGGCGAATTTTCACAGTTAACCGCTTTTGCAAAAATCTTTGCTGCACTTGTTTTCCCTGTTCCTCTTGGACCAGAAAAAAGATAAGCATGTGAGATTTTCTGCTGAAGCAGGGCGTTTTGCAAAGTCTTTGTTACATGTTCTTGTCCAACAACGTCAATAAATGTTTGAGGACGCCAAACACGATATAGAGCTTGGTAAGCCACAGACAAGCCCCCTCCTATATATGGTCTTTATTATTATAACGTAAAGAAAATCCTTTTTACAAAGGCTGATTAAGAAATCTTGATCTATATATGCAAAAAACTCACCTCTTTATAGAAGAGATGAGTTTGCTATTATTATTTAACTGCCGTGCACCTTCCGTCGACTGGCGCCCATAAGCGTTACTTAAGTAGTTAGCTCGGCCCAGGCAACCCCGCGGCACATGGGAGCGTCCACTTAATGCTGCTTCCTTCCGGACCTGACATGGTTCATGGATTCCCATTGCGCAGGACCCGGGCGTCAACACCACTTGCTTAAGGCAGACCCTACAGGCAACCAGCCTCGGGAAGGGATTCAGTCTCGCTAGAGCGGATTGCGAGTACAGGGCACCGCTACCTCCCCACCTAGCACGGCAAAATTGAAACCTAATTTAAAGTGCGTCACTGACGACGCATAATTTAGTATACTTTCTTTCCTGTTAAAAATCAATGTTTTACAACTGTAAATTACTGTAAGTTAGTTTTTGTTTTATTTTTTTGCTTTTTTTCTTCTTTTTTCTTTAGTCGAATGCTTCGAAAGAAATTACTTAATAGTTCACCACATTCCTTTTCTAATATACCAGAGTACACATCACTTTGATGATTAAATCTTTCATCAGACAATAAGTTCATAAATGTTCCGGCACACCCGCCTTTTGGGTCACTTGCTCCAAATACAACCTTTTCTATTCGTGACATAATGATCGCTCCAGCACACATCGGACATGGCTCCAACGTCACATATAGAGTTGCCCCTTCAAGCCTCCATGTCCCCAATTCTTCACAAGCTTTTTCTATAGCAAGCAATTCTGCATGAGCTACCGCACTCTGTCTAGTTTCTCTCAGATTATGGGCTCTTGCTACAATTTGATTATTGATGACGATTATAGCTCCTATGGGTACTTCATGCAGCTCTTCTGCCTTTTTCGCTTCCTTTATGGCTTCCAACATATATGTTTCATCATTCATTTTCACATATAAATCCTTTCATTCGTTTTATCCATCATCTCCAAATGTATAGAAAAATACAACCTTCACACGCTAATGAAGAAAAAAGAAAGTGAGGATCGTTTATGGGTACACCCGAAAATACTAGTCAAACAGCTCTTTTAATTATTGATATGATAAATAATTTTGACTTCAGCAATGGTGAAGTGCTTGCAAAGAAAACATTACCTATTGCCAAAAATATTCAAAAACTAAAGAAACAGTTTACAAAAGAAAAGCGGCCCATCATTTATATAAATGACCATTATAATCTTTGGCAAGCAGATGTTACCCGTATCATCAATCATTGTAAAAACTCCTTAAGCGAAGAAATTATCCATATCATCCAACCGAAGCCAGACGATCTTTTTCTTATTAAACCGAAACATTCCGCATTTTTCGGTACGGCTTTAAACACTCTACTATACCAGTTGAATGTACGTTCTCTCGTCATTACAGGAATTGCCGGAAACATTTGTGTACTTTTTACCGCAAATGATGCATATATGAGGGAATATTCCATACATGTTCCACAGAATGCAATTGCTTCTGCTGATGACCAAGACAATGCGTACTCATTAAAAATGATTAAAAATGTTTTAAAAGGCAAGATTGATCCACTATAAGAATTATGTAACATGAATCATTCTTTTCCCTCATAAGATGGTGATAGCGTTCAATACATTATTTGGAGTGAACACCATTCTTTTTATGGTTTGCTCGATTCATCTAGGAGGGAAAAACATGCAAATTCATGTCGTGCAGCCAAATCAATCGCTTTACGGAATCGCTCAAGCATATTCCACAACGGTTAATGATTTAATTGAAGCAAATGAAATTCCTAACCCCAATGACTTGGTTATTGGCCAAACGTTAGTCATACCTATTGTCGGTAGCTTTTATTGGGTACAGTCCGGTGACAGTCTCTGGTCCATAGCACAGAAATTCGGAATCTCTTATCAACAGCTCGCCCAAGTAAACCAACTTTCTCTTACTCAACCTTTACGTACTGGTTTTAGATTATATATCCCACGTAGAGAAAGAAGGAATGCAGAATTTAATGCCTATGTGGAGCCAAGAGGAACAACAGTAGCACCAATCCTCGAGGAAAGTGCACGAGATGCTGCCCCCTACTTAACTTACTTAGCACCTTTCAGCTTCCAAGCTTTAAGAGACGGTTCGCTTAAAGAACCACTGTTAAATAACTTTCCTGCTATTGCAAGGGCCAACAATAATGTACTCATGATGGTCATAACGAATCAAGAAAATGACCAATTCAATGCTGAATTAGGAAGAATCCTACTAAATGATATCCCTATCCAAGATCGCTTTTTAAATAATATTGTAACAACTGCTAAAAAATATAATTTCAGAGACATACATTTTGACTTTGAGTTCTTACGCCCCGCAGACCGCGAGGCATACAATCGTTTCTTACGGAAAGCAAAGGCACGTTTCCAAGCAGAAGGATGGTTGCTATCAACGGCTTTAGCTCCAAAAACAAGCCGTGAGCAAAAAGGGGAATGGTATGAAGCTCATGATTATCGCGCCCATGGAGAAATTGTTGACTTTGTTGTTATTATGACCTATGAATGGGGCTATAGCGGTGGTCCAGCCATGGCTGTGTCACCTATTGGACCTGTAAGAAAGGTAATTGAATATGCGTTAACAGAAATGCCTGCTTCTAAAATCATGATGGGACAAAATTTATATGGTTATGATTGGACACTCCCATTTGTCCAAGGTACAGTAGCAAAAGCAGTAAGTCCTCAGCAAGCGATCCAACTTGCCGCAACGAATAATGTTGCCATTCAGTATGATACCACGGCTCAAGCACCCTTTTTTAAATACAGGGACAAAGAAGGCAAGCAACATGAAGTTTGGTTTGAAGATGCCCGTTCAATTCAAGCAAAGTTCAACTTGATTAAAGAGCTAAACCTTCGCGGAATGAGCTACTGGAAGCTTGGCCTATCATTTCCACAAAACTGGTTACTTATTGTAGAAAATTTTAACGTTGTAAAAAGGTAATCGTAACGATAGCAGCTATTAGGGCTGCTATTTTTTTACTAAAATTTTCAATATGGGAAACAAGAAATAATTCCATATTCCTATTAGTCTTATATGTGATAAAATGGACTTTGTCTCATAAAAATAATTATTTTAATATAGACGGAAATACCACCTTAGGTAGTGGTGCTGTAAGGAGGACAAGCCATGGGGGAAACGCCTTTTATCACGGTAGAGGGGCCAATTGGTGTGGGCAAAACATCATTAGCCAAGGTGATTTCTGATCACTTCCAATTTGCATTACTTCGGGAGATCGTTGATGAAAACCCATTTTTAGGGAAGTTTTATGAAAACATTGAAGAGTGGAGCTTTCAAACAGAGATGTTTTTCTTATGTAACCGATACAAGCAACTCGGAGACATACAGAAGCTATATCTTACCAAAAACGAGCCGGTCGTAGCCGATTATCATATATTTAAGAACCTCATTTTTGCTCAACGTACACTTAGTACGGAAGAGTATGATAAGTATTTTAATATTTATCAAATATTAACTAGAGATATGCCAAAACCAAACGTCATTATTTATTTACACGCTAGTTTAGACACCCTTTTATCGCGGATAAAAATGCGCGGTCGGGAAATTGAGAAGAATATAAGCCCTCTTTATCTTGAGCAATTATCCATTGATTATGATCATGCAATAAGTGAGTTTGAAAAATTGCATCCTGAAATCCCTGTTTTACGGTTTAATGGAGACGAACTTGATTTTGTAAAAAACAAGAATGACCTAGACAGGATTATCAACCAGTTAACCACATCGTTAGAAAAAGGAGTATGTAATCATGAACCTTCGAACTAAATACGGAATACCTGCTAACTCGGTTATTACGATTGCAGGGACAGTGGGAGTTGGGAAGTCTACGATGACGAACGCTCTTGCTAATGCACTTGATTTTCGTACTTCTTTTGAAAAAGTAGATACGAATCCTTATTTAGATAAATTTTATGCGGACTTTACTAGATGGAGCTTTCACTTGCAAGTATATTTCCTTGCAGAGCGATTTAAAGAACAAAAGCGTATCTTCGAATATGGCGGTGGGTTTATCCAAGACCGTTCGATTTATGAAGATACAGGGATTTTTGCAAAAATGCATTTTGAAAAAGGTACGATGTCTAAGGTAGATTACGAGACATATACGAGCCTTTTCGAGGCCATGGTCATGACACCTTATTTCCCTCATCCAGATCTACTAATTTACCTAGAGGGATCCATTGATGACATTATCGGTCGAATTAAAGAGCGTGGTCGCCCAATGGAACAGCAAACACCGACTGATTATTGGAATGAAATGCACCAGCGTTATGAAGATTGGATTAACTCATTCTCGGCATGTCCCGTGTTACGTATAAATATTAATGATTATGACATCAGGGATGATGAGTCCTCTATTGAACCAGTGATCGAACGTATTGCCAATCATATAAAGCAATCACAATTACTAAAAAGATAATCGCTGAATTTTTTCAGCGATTTTTTTATTAGTACTTTTAAACGCAAAAAAACCGCTGTGTAATCACAAGCGGTTTTCAATCTCCATTTTATGCGCAATGGTTCATTTCAATTAGATGGAGGAGGTAGAGGGATTCGAACCCCCGCGCGGTTTGACCCGCCTGTCGGTTTTCAAGACCGATCCCTTCAGCCGGACTTGGGTATACCTCCGTATCTCATCGACAAGTTATAATATAGCATGTACAAAAAACGAAGTCAACTTTTTTTAAAAAAATATTAAGCGGATGTTTCCACCCGCTTAATTTATTAACGCTACCCTTATTTTATCACTTCGCGGTTCCCCATATACGGACGTAACACTTCCGGAATGACCACACTACCATCCGCTTGCTGGAAGTTTTCTAGGATCGCCGCCACCGTACGACCAATTGCTAGACCTGAACCGTTTAGTGTATGCACAGCCTCTGGCTTTCCTTTCGCTTCACGTCTAAAGCGAATATTAGCTCGACGTGCTTGAAAGCTCTCAAAGTTACTACAAGAAGAAATCTCACGATACGTTTCATAACTCGGAATCCAAACTTCAATATCGTATTTCTTCGCTGCCGTAAAGCCAAGATCTCCTGTACACATGCTTAATACACGATATGGAAGTCCCAAAAGCTGTAACACCTTTTCCGCGTGACCTGTTAATTTTTCAAGCTCATCGTAAGAATCCTCGGGCTTAACAAACTTTACAAGCTCCACTTTGTTAAATTGATGCTGACGAATCAATCCTCTTGTATCTCTACCAGCAGAACCTGCTTCAGAGCGGAAGCATGCGCTAAAGGCCGCATAGTTAATTGGTAAATCCTCACCACTTAATATTTCATCACGATGTAAATTCGTTACGGGAACTTCTGCTGTTGGTATTAAGAAAAAGTCTTCACTTTCAATTCGGAAGGCATCTTCTTCAAATTTCGGAAGTTGTCCTGTCCCCGTCATACTTGCACGGTTTACTATGTACGGAGGTAGAACCTCTTCATAACCATGCTCTTCTGTATGCAAATCTAGCATGAAATTAAATAAGGCACGCTCTAATTTAGCACCTAATCCCTTATAAAACACGAAACGGCTTCCCGTAACTTTGCCCGCCCGTTCAAAGTCAACGATTCCAAGACCATCCGCTACATCCCAATGCGGCTTTGGTTCAAATTCAAAGCTAGGAATCTCTCCCCATTTACGAATTTCCACGTTATCATCCTCTGTTTCACCAACAGGAACACTTTCATGCGGAATATTCGGAATGCTAAGTAGAAGCTTTTCCAATGTTTCCTCAACGTCTCGTAACTGATCATCTAATCCTTTAATTTTATCTCCTACTTCTTTCATCTCAGTAATTAGTTGATCTGCGTCCTTCTTTTCTCTCTTAAGTACTGCCACTTGTTGAGAAACTTCGTTACGCTTACTTTTCAACTGCTCTACTTCTAAAATTAACTCTCTACGCGTACGATCCAATTCTTCAAATTTACCTAAATCGGTTAAGTCTTCTCCACGATGCTGAAGCTTTGCCTTCACTTCTTCAAAATTGGCACGCAAAAATTTTAAATCTAACATATTGCTTCCTCCTTTATCATATTCAGCAAACAAAAAACTCCCGTCCCTATAAAAGGGACGAGAGTTACCCGCGTTGCCACCCTAGTTGAAGGTATCATTTACCTTCCACCTTAAATAAATAACGGTTTTTAACCGGAAGTATTTACTCACACGATTTGCTTTCCATACTTCACTCAAGGATGGATTCACAAGCACCATTTACCGATTTCCACCAACCATCGGCTCTCTTTAAAATAGCTCGCTTGCTACTATTTCCTCTCAATGCATTACAATTATTTATTTTTATAGTACTTTACTACAATTATTTCCAAGATGCAACCAGATTATATTTATTTCTTCGCTTCTTTTACCATATTGATAAAATACTGTGTGATACGGTGATCCTCTGTTAATTCTGGATGAAAGGAGCAACCAAGGAATTGTCCCTCTCTAGCAAAAACTATGCGATTTTCATGCTTAGCGAGGATTTCAACATTCTCACCTGCAGCAACAATATGTGGGGCACGAATAAAGACGGCTGGATAGTTTTCACCGACACCTGCAATATCTAAATCTGCTTCAAAGCTTTCACGTTGGCGTCCAAATGAGTTACGTTCTACTTTCACATCCATTGCTGCAATATGAGGTTGATCGTAACCAACAAGCTCCTTCGCCATTAAGATAAGTCCTGCACAAGTTCCGAACATTGGTTTTCCTGACTGTGCAAACTCCTTAAGGCTCCCCATAAAATCGTACTTATCGATTAAGCGGCGCATCGTTGTACTTTCTCCACCAGGCATAATCAACCCATCTACTTCTTCTAGCTGATCTTTTGTTTTGATTACAACAGCTTCTGCCCCACTCTCTTCAATGGAGCGTATATGCTCACGTACAGCTCCTTGAAGGCCTAGTACTCCTACTTTAACCATTTTGTTCACCTTACCATCCACGGTCTTGCATACGAGCTTCTGGAGCTAAAGAAGAGATTTCAATACCCTTCATTGGCGTTCCAAGCTCCTTTGAAAGCTCAGCAATTAATTTGTAGTCTTGGTAATGTGTTGTTGCTTCTACAATCGCACGAGCAAACTTAGCTGGGTTATCTGATTTAAAGATTCCAGAACCAACGAATACTCCATCAGCACCTAGCTCCATCATTAGAGCAGCATCTGCAGGCGTTGCAACCCCACCAGCTGCGAAGTTAACAACCGGTAAACGTCCTAACTCCTTAATTTGAAGAAGAAGCTCAAATGGTGCTCCTAGAAGCTTAGCTTCTGTCATAAGCTCGTCCACATTCATTCCGACAACTTTACGTACTTGAGCATTTACTTGACGAATGTGACGAACAGCCTCTACGATATTCCCAGTTCCTGGTTCACCTTTTGTACGAAGCATAGAAGCTCCTTCACCAATACGACGAGCAGCTTCCCCTAGGTCACGACATCCACATACAAAAGGAACGGTAAAGTCACTCTTGTACAGATGATATTCCTCGTCAGCTGGTGTTAATACTTCACTTTCATCAATGTAGTCAACACCCATTGCTTCTAAAATACGAGCCTCTACAATATGACCAATACGTGCTTTAGCCATGACAGGAATAGAAACAGCATTCATTACTTCTTCCATAATGCGTGGATCTGCCATACGAGCCACTCCACCAG
Source organism: Bacillaceae bacterium (assembly GCA_041640555.1). Lineage (GTDB taxonomy): Bacteria > Bacillota > Bacilli > Bacillales > Cytobacillaceae > Robertmurraya_A. The sequence continues at coordinate 4,952 of JBEQAB010000022.1, read as the reverse complement.
CCGCACGAATATCTGAAGGCACTCTTTCAAGCGCCATAACTGCAACCGCACCTGCTTCTTCAGCAATTTTTGCTTGCTCTGCGTTAACAACGTCCATAATGACGCCGCCTTTTTGCATTTCTGCCATACCACGTTTAACTCGATCTGTACCTGTTTTCATACTTGATCCCCTTTCATTATTACCATCTACATTAGATGGGTAAATTATGTCTCCATATGTAGCTACTAAAAAAAGGAAAGCATAACGAATTCAATCGAAATTAATCTTTTTCCCTATTCGTAAATAAACAATAAAAAGAGCTTCCTGTCAAGACAGGAAGCCCTTATTTACGAGGAAATAATCTCTTTATTTAAAATATTCCTTTAACAGCTGAAGAGGCACTGTCCCATAGGTTTCCAAAAAAGCCCCCAACACCGCGCATCATTAATACAAACCAGTTGGCTTTTTCTACATCCTCTGTAGCGATCACATCAACCGTAATTTGCTTTTGACCAGATTCAGTTAGGAACCCTAACCCTTCACCTTCGACCGGCTCAATCGTGAGTGTTCCCACCTTATCACCTTTTTTTACTGGAGCTGTTAGCTCTCCGTCTTCATTCAGCTTATCTTTATCCAATTTTAAGACCGTTTTGTATTGGTCCTTTTCTCCATTCTTAACAACCATGGAAATGCTTTCCTTTGACTCTATGGATACCTTGTCTTCTTTCCCTTTTGTTACGGGTAACGTTTTTTGTCCTTTAACTTGATATCCTTCTTTAACAATTTCTTCTTCCGTAAAGTTACCGAAGGCATAATCTAATATTTTTCTCATTTCTGTAAAACGTTCGTCCTTTGTTGCAGCTTTCATCACAACCGCAATCACACGTTGTCCATCTTTTTCAGCGGTTGCGGTAAACCCTGCTCCAGCAAAGTCAGTTGAGCCGGTTTTTAATCCATCTACCCCTGCATACTCAAAAATAAGACCTGGAAGCATCCAGTTAAAATTCTTATACGTTCGTCCATCTCTGAATTGAAGTTCAGGCATTTTTGCTGTTTCAATGACCTCAGGATAATCATTAATCAAATGGTAAGCAAGCTTTGCGGTTGCTCTAGCTGACATCACATTTTCTTCATCAGCCCCACCAGCTGGGTGATTCCCTAATAAACTGCTGTTATTTAGGCCACTTGAATTTACAAACTTATAGTCCCCTAATTGTAATTCTTCAGCCTTTTTATTCATAAGTGTAATGAAATTTGTTTCTGATCCGGCCATTAATTCTGCTAAAGCAACTGTGGCAGCATTCCCAGAATGAATGGCCATTGCTTGATAAAGCTCTTCAACCGTATAATCTTCTCCTTCAGTTAACCCAACATTGGATAGACCAGGTGCACCTGAAAGTTCATGAACATACGCGTTAATTTTCACTTTTTGGTCCCATTTAATCTTACCTTCATCAATGGCCTCAAGTAGCAGGTATTCGGTCATCATTTTCGACATAGATGCTACACCTAGGACAATATCTATATTTTTCGCATAAAGAATCTTCCCAGTTTCTGCATCCAGTAGAATTGCTGCCTCAGCTGTGATTCCCAGTGGATCCTCTTCTGCCTTTACGGGTGAAACACTAGTTGCAAACGAAAACGTGAATGCTATTGTCAAGGTCATTACCCAGATTGAAATGTTTTTTAAACGATACAATGAACTTACCTCCATCTTTGTCAATTACTCTATGAAAATCATTTCGACATGATTCTATATTTTTTGCACCTTGTACAGTTTACCATATAAATTACAAAAAAAATAGACAGAGAAAGGTCACTCTGTCTTGTAAAAATACTTGTAATCTCTTCGTTCTAAAGACTCAGGAAATCTTAAGAAAGTGAGTAGTTAGGTGCTTCTTTCGTAATTTGAACATCATGTGGATGACTTTCACGAAGACCTGCCCCTGTCATTCGAATAAACTTTGAGTTTTCTCTGAGTTCTTGTAAATTCTTTGTTCCACAATACCCCATTCCAGAACGTAATCCACCAACCAATTGGTAAATCGTATCTGTTAATGGTCCTTTGTACGGAAGGCGTCCTTCAATTCCCTCTGGAACAAACTTCTTATTGTCTTCTTGGAAATAACGGTCCTTCGACCCTTTTTCCATTGCTGCTACTGAACCCATACCACGGTAGACTTTGAAACGTCTTCCCTGGAAGATTTCTGTTTCTCCTGGGCTTTCTGTTACACCAGCTAATAAGCTTCCAAGCATAACAGCATGTCCACCAGCTGCTAAAGCTTTTACAATATCTCCAGAGTATTTAATTCCTCCATCAGCGATAACAGCTTTTCCATGCTTTCTAGCTTCTGTTGCACAATCGTATACCGCTGTGATTTGCGGTACACCCACACCTGCCACTACCCTTGTTGTACAGATAGATCCTGGTCCAATACCCACTTTAACGATATCGGCCCCAGCTTCAATTAGCTCTCTTGTTGCTTCTGCTGTAGCTACATTCCCTGCAATAATAGCGATATCTGGGAATGCCTCTCTAATAGATCTGACCATGTCAATAACACCTTTAGAGTGACCATGAGCCGTGTCTATTACTAGTACATCTACTTGAGCTCTTACAAGCATCTCAGCACGTTTCATGGTATCCGTTGTTACACCTACTGCTGCTCCAACCAATAAACGACCTTGCTCGTCTTTTGCCGAATTAGGGAATTCGATTACTTTCTCAATATCTTTAATCGTAATTAATCCTTTAAGTACTCCTTCACTATCAACGAGTGGAAGCTTTTCGATTTTATACTTTTGTAAAATGCTTTCTGCTTCCTCTAATGTTGTTCCTACAGGAGCCGTAACTAAGTTTTCTTTTGTCATTACATCCGAAATTTTTATCGAGTAGTCTTGGATGAAGCGTAGATCACGATTGGTTAAGATCCCAACTAACTTTTGCTCTTCATCATTATTTACGATTGGAACACCAGAAATTCGGTATTTCCCCATAAGATGCTCAGCATCAAACACTTGTTGATCAGGAGTTAAAAAGAAAGGATCCGTAATAACTCCACTTTCTGAACGTTTTACCTTGTCCACTTGGTCGGCTTGCTGTTCAATAGACATATTTTTATGGATAATACCAATTCCACCTTGTCTCGCCATAGCAATCGCCATCTCTGCTTCTGTTACTGTGTCCATACTTGCGCTAATCATTGGAATGTTTAGCTTGATTTTTTCTGTTAAGTGAACTTGTAAGCTCACATCTCTAGGAAGTACTTCTGATTTTGCAGGCACTAACAATACATCGTCGAAGGTTAAACCCTCTTTAACAAACTTATTTTCCCACATAAATATTGCCCCCCTACTCGAAAATATTATTAGTAGGTTATCAATTGGTTAAAATACTGTCAAGAACTGTTCAATATGTTTGATTTTTCAATTAATTTGGAGGTTACGAATTTGATTTTCCCTTATGCAAATTTGCACTCATTTTCACTCTTTTTTTCAGCCGATTCGACGCAACATTATTTAAAAAAATGTTATCAATCTTTAGAGCTTTCAGATGCCGAACAAAAAAGTTATGAAAACTGCTACCCCTTTATTTATTATCTTGAACACGGACAGGTATATTATGAACAGGCAAGGAACTCACCTCTCATCATCCAGCCTATTTTAATCTTCTATGGTCTTGTACACTTACTAAAAGCGTGTATTTTAACTGTAGACCCAAATTATCCTGAAACGACCTCTGTACTTGCCCATGGAGTTTCAACTAGGAAGAGAAAAAAGCAGCAATATCATTTTTTTCAGGACGAAGTAAAATTTCAAAAGACAGGATTGTTTCCTCATATTGGAGAACGATTGTTTCACATGAAACAATTGGAAGGGGAAAAAACAACAATGAACGATCTCTTAATGCAAGTTCCAGAACTTACTAGTCTTTTTGAAGAGCTCGTAGGTAAGAAAACTTTTTTACCTGTTGAGAGTAAGGACTTAAATATACACATTCCAGAGGTAGCTCTAGATACCTTTCATATGACTAGTGATCGATTCACAGAATTTTTCCAAACAAAAACGAATGGTGATTTTTTATGTACTGAAAGTTTGAATGACAGCCTTTGTTTTCACTTAGCTGGAAAAAAGCTATCATCCTTTTCTATATTAAAATATAATCTGGTAGATAATCATTTCTCCCTTTCTTTGACAAAAGGAGATTTACTTCAATACAATGAATTACTTATTCATTATTTACTGCTATATAACCTTAGTATGATTGCCCGCTACGAAACGGAGTGGTGGAGTGAGTTGGTAAAAACTATGCCCAACAAAGATTTCCCTTTCATTCAATCATTCTTACAGGTCAGCTTAGACAAAGGCCCTTTTCTTGTTTATCAATATTTAATGATGAAGAAATAAAGAAAAGCGCAAGCGGCCTGTTCAGCGCAAGACAGGCCTGGAGCGCTCTAACTGATATAAGGAAAGTGAAATGTGGAAGTAGCTTGCTCAGTTCCGATTCCGATAGGCATAAGACGAATCACGCAGGAAGGCCAGCCTTGCGGAGGGTTTTGGCTTATGACACCGAGGAGCTAGGTACTGAAGCTGGACAACACGAAGAGCCAGAGGCGCATTCTTGCTTGACTTATCGTAGCGCAGAGAGTGAAGGACGCTAGGGTGCTGGAGCTAGACAATTCTCTAAGCAAATCTTATACTTTCTTATTTTTATATAACAAAAAAAGCACCCAGACAGGTGCTTTTTTGTTTGCCTAGCGACGTCCTACTCTCACAGAGGGAAACCCTCAACTACCATCGGCGCTGAAAAGCTTAACTTCCGTGTTCGGTATGGGAACGGGTGTCACCTTTTCGCTATCGCCACTAGACTCGTATTCAGTTGAAGAAAATCATTCCTTCAAAACTAGATAATGAATGAAGAAGAAAGAAATACGTTTCATCTTTAATTTGGTTAAGTCCTCGATCGATTAGT
>JBEQAB010000021.1:0-19493 GCA_041640555.1 Bacillaceae bacterium | reverse complement strand
TGTTCTTTGTTTTTGAGATAATTTTTATTGGCGTGTTTGAACATTGAAGGATGGTCTTTTTTATAGTTTGCCGGGGTTATGTGTGGAATAGGTTTTTTTGTGTGCTTTATCAGGACATATTTGGTATATGTAAGCTTTTAGCACTTGCTTTTTCAGCATTTTGGGGAATTACTTTTATAAGCATTCATAAACTCGGAAAGTGGTATTGTAGGAATTGCCTTAAACAAGATAATTTAACTTGAAATTCATATTGTAATTAGGTTGAATAAGATTTCTTTTAGCCTTTTTGAAATCTTCTCGTTTATTACCTTTCTTCTGTATTTTGTTGCTAAGATCAAATGGTAGTATAGAAGAAGTACTGGATATATCGAATTTCACCATCGTTATTAGGATCATCTCCAGCTTATAGAACCTGGAGACTTCTTGTGAAGAATTTTAAATATAATTCTAAGAGATTATGAGAACAGTTATTTTTGCTTTGTTAGCCAGCATAGTGTGGGGAAGTGCTCCACTGCTTTTTAAACTCGGACTAAAGGGTAATGTCCCTTACCTTGTGGCACTTATCATACACAACTTTACCGCCTTTGCCGTGGCTCTTTTGGCATTTTTGTTAAGCGGTGAAAAGTTCGAAGTAAGTTCAAGGGAACTCTTAGCTATAGCCTTAGGTGGTTTTATGTCAGGTTTTCTTGGCTTGTTTCTCTTCTTTGTAGCCATCAAAAGTGGACACATATCCGTAGCCTCACCTATAGCCTCTACATCTCCCCTTTGGACTGCACTGTTTGCCTATGTGCTACTAGGTGAACCCATAAATGTAACAAAAGCCCTTGGCATACTCATGGCTGTTACTGGCATAGTCTTGATTTCTCTCTCCTCAAGATGAGACATACTCTTTTGTCTCTTTTGATAGGTTTCTTGTTATACCTTCCCTTTTCCAAGTATAACCTTTGGTTCTTTGTGTTTCCTGCTCTGTATTTGCTCTTTAAAAATCCAAAACCGTATATTTGGAATTTATCAGGGTTTGTTTTCTTCTTTCTCTCTCTCAGATGCATAAATATAGCGAGCGTAGAGTTTGGAGGTTTAAATCCTCTCTTAGCTTATGGTATATTCACTTTGTTTGTGCTCTTTCTTACTCTTTATCAGTTTAGTGTGCCTTTAGTGCTTGCAAAAAAGCTTACTTTAAGAAAGAACTCTCTTTTTGTTCCTACTTTAGCTCTTAGCTTTGTGCTTTTTGAGGTTTTTAGATCTTACTTTCCATACGGTGGTTTCCCGTGGCTCATCTTTGGTAGCGTTGTTTCAGAAATACCTTTGTTTAAGTTCTCTTTACATTACCTTAACGTATACGGTGCAAGTGCAGTGCTAATTTTTTCTATAATTTTTATTGAAAGAAAAAAGTGGGTGAGCGTCCTTTTGGTTACTTTTACCGCTTTGCTTAGTCTGTATGCAAAGTCAGAGATAGAAAGAAGCTACACAGAAGCAAAAACCATAAAGGTAGCTCTCATACAGACAGCCGTTGACCAGCACACAAAGCTCAATTGGGAAAGGTTTAAAAAGGAAACACCAAAGATATTAGAGATCTTAGAGGAAGCGGTAAAGAAAAAACCGGACTTGGTGATTATGCCAGAATCAGCTTTTCCCTTCTTTTTTTCAGAGGACGAAGATTCACATAAATACAGGCTTATGGAACTTTCTATGCAAACACCCATTATAGTAGGACTAATAGACATAAGGGAAGGAATGAAACCCTTTAACTCAGCCTACCTCATAAACAAAGGTATGGTTCAACACTACGACAAGATTAAACTTTTACCTGTAGGTGAGTATTTACCTTATCCTTTTGGATTTTTAAAAGAGATTTTCCAATCCATCGGTGGTATAGATTATGTAGCTGGTAGCAAACCAAACCCCTTAGAAACAAAGGGGATAAAAATAGCTACGCCTATATGCTTTGAAGTTGCCTACTACGATTTGGTTAAAAAGCTTGCTAAATCTTCAAATATTGTGGCTGTTTTAACAAACGACGGTTGGTTCAAAGATAGCGATTGCACATACCAGCACTTAAGATGGGCAAAGGTTAGAGCCATAGAAAATGGCGTATACGTTCTTTGGGTTAATAACTCAGGTGACACAGGTGTTATTGATTACAAAGGAAACATCCTTGCAAAACTACCATATATGAAAAGGGATATACTTTTTTATGATGTTCCATTGCGTCCGTAGCTTACCCAATATAATTTCCGCTACCAGACTTTTAGGTTCACCCCTCTTGCTTGTAATTGAACAAAGCTACGTAAAGTGGTTTTTCTCTCTGCTGGCTCTTTCCGATGCTTTAGATGGCTTTTTGGCAAGGTCTTTAAAAGCTCAGTCCAATCTTGGGAAGGTTTTAGATCCTCTTGCGGACAAGGTTATGATGTTTTTTGCTTTTTTGGTGTGTGTGTTTAAACTAAGGGTTTTGCCCGAATACCTTTTTTACATGTTGTTGATGCGGGATGTTTTTATCTTGATGGGTTCTGTATACCTTTTTAAGCGTAAAGGTGTTTTACCTTCGCCGAGCCCTTGGGGAAAGCTCACAACCTTTACACTATCCCTAACAATAGTAGTCCACCTCTTTGGATACGAGAGCCAAATACTTGTGTTTTTGAGTCTATTATTTACACTCTACTCATGGACGGACTACTTTATAAGAGGTCTACACATCCTAAGGTATAAAAAAGACTATCCCTATTAAGTTTTTTGCTTAGTTCATCCCTAGAGATTAAACCTAAGCCCAAAACGTTACTATACACTTTACAGCAACAGAGAATCACTTTAGATCGAACTTCCTTTGAATCCTTATCCTTACTTCCTTGGATTGATCGGAATACATCCTGGCACTTATGGAACTACCACGAACCAGTTTAGCGCTACCTTCTGCATAAGTTTCCTTCGGATTTTTTATGGTGCTATGTTGGTACTCTGCACTTAATTTGTCGGTGAAGTCCTTGGATACCTTTGTAGTTATACCTGTTTCATTGGCACTTATTACAGGAGATACACTAACGTTTATATCAGTGCCTATTATGTTACTCACCGTTCTCTTGAGTAAACCAAATTCAGGAAACTGGGAAAGTATGGCTTGATCTACCGCAATCAGTCCCTGTGAAGTACCTCCTCCTATGAGAGCGCTGAGAACCTCCCTTTGATCCCTTGGAGGATCGGACCTTACAACAACCTTTGGGTAGTTTATGTTACCCGTAACATCCATGATTATGTTGTAATCAGGTGTTGGTGAACTCAAGCTTACCTCTATCTTTTTATCTTCATGGGTTATATCCAGTTTTCCCTGCCTTATAAAGAAGTCCTTGCCAAAGTAGGTAAGCTTTCCACCTAGTAAGCTAACATCCACACTGTACTTGGGTTCGTATAAAGTGCCAAGCAAACTACCACTTAAGTTCGCTACCGTGTAACCTTCAGGCAGTTTTATTCTCAAGGGTTTAGTGTTACGAAAAGCTACGTTTAAGCTCACATTCTTATACTCTTCTTTTTTATCTTGGTTACCTTTGGCTAAGGAAATGATGTCCAAGTAGCCTTCCACAAATGTCACGCTCCCCTTTATATCCAGTTCTTTAAGGTTGGTCTTGAGCTCCAGATATGCATCGCTCGTTCCTCTATACCTAAAGCTGTCAGATCTGTATACTAACAAAAGCTTTTTAACGTTGGTTTTTGCCTCTAGTGCTGTAGTATTGCCCCTGAGTCCAACTTCAATCTCAGAACCGTTTCCTTCAAATTTCGCCTTTCCATTCAGCGTTTGACCATCATAACTTACATTCAACGTCCCCGCAAGAGGAACGCCTATGTACCTAGATACAAAGGTTATCTTTTCCTTTGTGTATATATCCAGTTCCTGTTTACTGTTGGTAAATCTGTACAGATAGTAAAGGTCACCTTCGAATATACCAGGTAGCTTGCTTCTAATTATGCGTGATACTCTGTTCATATCCATAGAACCTTGAGATTTTATCTTAAGACCCTCTTTAGTATCGTAACTGGCTAGAACGTTACCCTTTACACTGCCATCTAAGATGCCATCAAAGTTGAAGATCTTGTTTTGAATATCAAGCGATATGGTTTTGGTGCTTAATGTAAATATCTCATCCTTACCTAGAGCTACCCTGAGACCCTTCCAATCCACCTTTAAACCATCAAACAGCGCATCTTCCACTTTTACGTCCAAAGCCCATACGTTCGTCCTAAAGCCTTTTATATAACCTTTCCATCCATTCTTAGAATAGGTCAGATCGGCATCTAAAGGAATGTTACTGCCTTTGTAGTTAGCCAAACCTTTTAAAGAGCCAGAAAAATACTTATCTGTCCCGTTCACCTTGAAATCGAAGGAAAGGGAGTAATCCATACTTTTCTTATCCACTCTGCCATTAACGGAGTAACTATTTTTTCTTATGTTGTAGATAAATCTACCTCTTGATACATCTTCTACACTATACTGTCCACCCAGAACGCTGTTTTCTATGTTACCTTTGATTACCGCCGTGCTAAAGAGTTTGTTTTTTTCTCTGCTGATATCTCTTAGCGAAAAATCAAAGCTACCATGTAAGCCTTCTGCACTCTCTATCTTCAGAGTTCCATCGAACTGTGATCTAAATTCCTTGACGTATAGGTTCCCTCTCAGTTTTCCATCAAAGTACGCTCTGTCTTTACCCGTGGAAACAACCGCCGTTCCATGGACATTCTTTACGCTTGCTATATCCTGTGAGTAATTAAAGTCGTTAAAAAATACATCTCCTTGAAAGGTCTTCTCTACAAAAGAGCCACCCCCAACAACTTTTACGCCCTCTCCCTCCAAGTTTATACTGTATGTATCCTTCAGAAGTTGGAAATTAAAGGAGAAATCCCCTATGTGATTCCCTCCATAAACTACGTTTCTAGCTATACCCCTTCCAACTGTAGATGTTGTTCCTTCCCTGTACTCAAAGCCACCTATGTAATTGAGTAAGAGCTTAACGTTTACGTCCATATACTCAAAATCTGCAACTCTGACCATCCCGCTGACGTTTTTGTCAAAAAAGTAACCATCCACCTGTATGTTACCCTTTCCCGATAGACTTGCGCGAAAGTTACCTTTTAACCTGTCCCCATAATCGAGATTCAAATCGAGTACGGAGTAATCGAAAGAATAGATATCATACCTAAAAGGAGAAGCCACAGCGCTCAAGGTTAACTTTTTATCCTTCAGAGAAAGGTCCAATTTACCTGACATTACCGCAGATACTTTTTTCTCCAAACCTAGCACCTTGTTGTCAACTTCGAAACCCTTGAAGATTACACTGAGTTTGCTCTTTGGACTGATAACGTAATTTAACTGTGCTTGTAGGTTTTGAGAATACAAACTCCCCTCCAGACTCATCCCCTCGTTTAACCTGTAGTGAAAGGTGAGGTCTCCACTTATATTTGTCCAACGCTTTTTGTCTACCACTTCCACGTAAGGACTAAAAACCTTCAACTTGGAATTTACAGAGGTGTAGTTTATCTCTCCCTCTACAAAGGCGGTGGTCCGCGCTACGATAACCTTAGCTGTCTTTATTTCATCCACTTCCAACTTTCCACTAAATGTGCCCTTCTTTCCAATCCACTTAGCCTTTAAGCTTGCCACAAAGTAATCACCTACAACCTTGGCATCATCTACGTAAAAGGTGGATCCATCTATGTGAGCTCTATCCAACAGCACACCGATCTTTCTAGTTTTTGTTTCATGGATTAGGTAAGCCTGTGCCCATTCTTTGGATTGCAGGATTCCTCCGCTTAGCTTTGTAGCTCCAACGAATACCGCTACACTTTCTTTGTAGGGTAAAGAGTTTATGGAAACGTAAATACTGTCAACTTCTGCGTTTAGTTTGGAAAGCCTCCTGGTCAAGTTGGAAAAGTTGTAATCAAAAGGTTTCTTGGAAACCACCTTGCTCACTTGCACAACGTTCACTTCTTTAGCCTTCAACGTGGTTTTTTTCAGAAGAACGTTGTAAGCGGACACAAAAAGGTCTCGCTCTTTGGATGGAATGTAAACGTAAAATTCCCTAATACCAAAGCTCAGGCTTTTTAAATCTACAACTAAACCACTAAGGTGAAACTCTATATTTCTTGCAAGAAGGAAGGGTTTAACTATCAAAAAGTAAACAAAGAGCGCAAGTAAAAGAAAGTAAGCTAAATACTTCATTAGATTTAGTTTAATGCCTTTTATATCTCAAAATCGGGGTGACGGGACTTGAACCCGTGACCTCTGGCCCCCCATGCCAGCGCTCTGCCACCTGAGCCACACCCCGTATCTTATTAATTACCCGTATCTTATTAATTATATAATCATTAAGACCTTAATAATGTTTAAACCTTTCAAAAGCTAAGTTAAATCCACCTTAAAGTGATCATGTTTAAATCCTATTAGGAAATGAGGGTAGTGTTTCTCAACAAAGTTCTTAATTTTGGTTGTTATCTCTTTAGTGAAGTTGATACTGTCACCTACACATACAATGGCTAAACCTGAACGCTGCCAAAGGTCCTGGTGATCTATTTCCGCAACGGATACGTTGAAATTACTTCTTATCCTATCCTTTATGGATCTCAAAACCTGTCTTTTCTCCTTGAGCGAGGAACTCTCAGGGATGAATATCTCTATGTAAACGACGCCTATGAACATATTTCAAGTTAATTTATACGTATTTTTTAGAGCTTCAAGGATTCTGTAATTGGTGAGATCCGTGTGGAGCGGTGTTACAGATACGTAACCGTTGTAGACAGCCCAATAGTCTGTGCCTTCTTCCAAATGCCAACCAAACTCCTCTGCGGTTATCCAAAACATAGGTTTTTTAGCTGGATCCAAGAACTGTATGACTTTTTCTTTGTAAGCCCTCTTGCCTTGCCTGGTGACCAGAATCCCCTTTATTTCATCCTTTCTAAGGTTAGGTATGTTGACATTTAAGTAAGTATCCTCTGGCATTCCTCTTTCTATTATTATTCTTACAACATCTTTAGCAATTTCCGCGGCTTCATCAAAGTCTAGGTCTTCTCTGCCAAACAAAGAAAAAGCTACGGATGGTATTCCTAATATTCTGCCTTCCATAGCACCAGATACGGTTCCAGAGTAAGTTATATCTTCCCCGAGATTGGGACCTTCATTTATACCAGAGCATACAAGCGTAGGCTTTTGTTCCTTTAAAATATAGTAATATCCTAAATGGATACAATCTGCAGGAGTACCACCTATTACAGTCCAAAAGTCATCGTTTACTCTTCTCATACGCAAAGGCGAAGTAAATGTCAAAGAGTGACCAACTCCACTTAGGTTCCTGTCGGGAGCAATGGTTATAACCCTTCCTAAACTCATTAAAGCTTTTCTTAGAGCTTGTATTCCTGGTGAAAAGTACCCGTCGTCGTTAGTCAACAAAAAGGTATACACTATAAATATATTTTAAATTATGGATGAAAAGAATCATAAAATCGCGCCCTTGCATGAAGAAGATCTTAACAAAGAGAGCGTATGTCCTCTATGCAATGATACAGGTTTCATAGACAAAGGGTCTAAGGTAGAACTATGTAAATGTAGATTTGAAAAGGGAGATATATGGAAAATATTACGGATACCTAAAAGGTTTTACCATGCCAGTTTAGAAAACTATCAACCTAAATCACCATCTCAATACGAAGCTTTAGCTGAATGTATTCAGTATTCAAGAAATTTTGAGTTAGAAAGTGGAAAAGGATTAAGCATAGTAGGTCCATCTGGAGTAGGGAAAACACATCTTGCCTGTTCTATTCTTAAAGAGATTTACCTGAAAAAGGGCATAAAGGGACTTTTTTTTGATACAAGGGATATGCTAAGTAAGCTAAGATACTACTTTGATGATTACATCAAGCAAAAGAAACTTTTGAATATCCTTTTAAGGGTACCAATATTAGTTTTGGACGATTTAGGTAGCGAGACATTATTTGATTGGAGTAAAGAATACATTACCTATATACTCACATACAGATACAACAACTTAAAGAGCACCATAATAACCACAACATACAGTTTGGATATAGACAAAAGTCCCTCTTTAGCGGAGCGATTTTCTGAAAGTTTGGTTAGTAAAATAAACGAAATGAATAAACCCGTTATAATTAAGGAAAATTGAAATTACCAAAATTTTATTTCGCCTTTCCAACTCTCTTTTTTATAGCGTGACTTTTTGACATTTTTATGTCGATGCTAAGCGTCTTAATAGCTGCATTTAATGCTACGTCCAGATCTTTCACGTCTAGATTTAGTATTTCTTCGTCTATACTATCTAAGTTATGATTTTTGATTTCTTCCAAAAGTAACATTGCTGCTGGCGAAAGTAAAATCTTATCCAGAGGTACGTTAGATAATCCCTTATCTATACAAGCTTTTAATACAACCTTTTCAGCAAAGGAAAGCTTTTCTTTGGTCTGAACTTTTTCGGCTTTCTTAACATTTAGCTTTGGCATACTTTCTCTGAGCACAGAAACAGCAATTTTAACCTTTTCACTAATTTCTCTCAGCAGGTGTTCCTGATGTAGCTTATCTGGCAAGTAACTTATTAGATTGATTGTATCTTTAAAAGCTTGTGAGTTTATGGTATCTACGGACTTAATCAAGATTTCAAAGATTTCTTTTGAGTTATTTATAAGTTTTATAAGTTCTTTCGAATTGGTCCTTGCCATGCTATCTGGATCTTGCCCGTTAGGGAGAAATGCCACTCTTACTTTGAGTCCATGCATTAGTAAGTTGGGCAAAGTAGAAAAAACAGCCTTCTGTCCCGCGTGGTCTGCGTCAAATAGAAGTATAACTTCTTTCGTGTATTTACTTAATTCCTTAGCGTGGTGTTCTGTAAGAGCAGTTCCTAGAAGTGCTACAGTGTTTTTGAAACCAATTGTGTAAAGAGAGATAACGTCAAAATATCCTTCCACAACAATAGCGTATCCTCTTCCTTTTATGTATTCTTTTGCTATGTGAAGATTAAACAATGTGTTTCCTTTTTTGAATATTTCACTTTCTGGAGAATTAATGTATTTGGGTTTGGTATCGTCTATAGCCCTTGCTCCAAAGGCTACTACGTTACCTTGAGAGTCTCTTATGGGAATAATTATTCTATTCAAAAATATATCTCTGTAAATATGATCCGAGACTTTTATCAAGTTTCGTGTTTTTTCGTAATGTTCCAATAGATCTCTCTTTTTTAAAAAATCTACCAAATCATCTGAAGATGAAGAAAAACCTATTGTAAAAGCTTGAATTTCTTTTGAAGAAACACCTCGGGACTTAAGATATTCTATAGCTCTTCTCTCTTTTTCTAATTTTTTGTGATAAAAAAAGGCAACTTCTTCGAGCACCTTATACAGAAACTTGTCTTTTTTCTCATTGCGAATATCTATGTTAACGTTATACTTTTTGGCTAATCTTAAAATAGCCTCTGGATAACTTATGTTTTCATACATAGCCACAAACTTTATGGCATCACCACCTACACCACACCCAAAGCATTTCCAAATACCTCTGCTTGGTGACACAGAAAGGGAGGGTGTGTCATCTGGATGAAAAGGGCATCTGGCTATATAGTTATTCCCACTCTTTTTGAGAGGAATATAAGATCCTATTACGTCTACTATATCCGCTCTTTTTAAAAGATCTTCTATACCACGACTGCGCACAATAGTAAAATTTTACTTCTGGTTTTGGATAAACCAAAGTATATTTTTTAGAATGCTTAAAAACTCATAGCTTGTTATAATTTAACTTTAGAATAAGCAGGGGGATAATAAAACATGCGTCTAAAAGTCAGCTTGACCTGCGACAGGTTTCCCATAATCTACAGACACAGATTTATGGCTTTGATAAAAGAAGCCATTAAACTTAGCAATTTGGCGTATAAGAATAAACTCTACCCAGAGGACAACGCCGAGAACTCAAAAATAACAAAACCTTTTTGCTTTAGTGTCCAGCTTCCTTTAGGTAGAAAAGGGGTGATAGAAGACATAACAATAGAACCCGGCTTAAAGATTTCTGAGATGGTCTTTTACATTCCCTCAACAAAATGGATTTCCTTTTATGTGAGTTCTTCTGATTACGAGTTTATTGTATCTCTGTATAACGGTTTACTTAAATTAAAGGAATTTCCCTTTAGTGAAGATATAACCCTCAAAACAAAAGGTGTTTTGGTGCTAAGAGAGAAGAAAATTACAAAAGGAGAGGCGATTTTTAGGACTCTTTCTCCTATTCTGATACAGGATAAAGAGGGCAAACCTATTTTGCCTTCTTACGATTCTCTCGAGAGTTTTAACGAGCATTTCAATGCTATTCACCATAGAATTTTGAAAGATTTAAGAGGTGAGGGACTCTACGAACAGTTGGAACTTGTTCCTTTGGATGTAAAAAAGCAGGTTGTAAAGCACACTATAAAGGGTTTCAGAGAAAAGACAGGCAAACCTTACATGACTCTTACGTGCTTTGAGGGAATGTTTAAACTAAAGGGGGATCCAAGAGATTTGCAGATGCTTTATCAGGTAGGTATGGGGCTTAGAACTGGTCAAGGATTTGGGATGGTGGAGGTGCTGTAAATGGAAGATGTGATAACTCTTTATCCTTCAAATTGGCTTTACAATGCGGGTGTAATTGGGTTTTTGATGTCTCTTTCAGAAGTTGAAAAAATAGAAGTAGAAAGTTGGTTTAAGGATAATCTCGTAGAAATTCCCAGAAGTGTATTTACCAAATTGAAGGTTAAAGAGCGTTATTTTGGAGAAGGGAAAATCGCTAGTATTATAGGAAAGTCTGAACTTTACAGAAATTATATAAATCCATCGAGAAAAAAGGACAAAGAAAACTTCCCATTTTTTGTAGAAAAGCTGTCAAAGGTAGCAGAAATAGGCGAGGAGTTTTGTATATTCTGCTCCAGAAACTTCGCTCTACCTACCGAAATTATAGAGGAACTATTAAGCTCTTGGGACGGATTTAAAGATAC
Organism: Bacillaceae bacterium; assembly: GCA_041640555.1. GTDB lineage: Bacteria > Bacillota > Bacilli > Bacillales > Cytobacillaceae > Robertmurraya_A. The sequence goes on along the minus strand of JBEQAB010000021.1, from coordinate 8,493 downwards.
CTTTCTTCCAAACTTGCAAAAATATGGCGTGGCTCATAACAACTTGTTAGCACCTTCAGCCGGAGAGTTTCCTAACGCTCTTTGGCATGGAAATAGAAAAAGTTCGTTTTATGTCTGTCCCTTATGTTCCTTCTTTATCATTCATCACCACATACCTTTTGCAAAAAACAAAACATTAAATGGAGAAATATTCATCAACGCACCTTCTTTTAAAGTTATGTGGTATTTAAACAAATTTGTTGAAGAAATCTTGAGTAAGAACAATAGCTACGATCTTCGAAAGATTTTAGGCATTAGCTTTATAGAGTTTGCTCAAAGGGTGCATATTACTTTGGGAGCTTGGAGTGTAATGAATATAGAAATGATAATTAAGAAAGGAGAGAATGTAGATTATTACTCCCTTCCTTACCACATTTCTTGTATCCTACTACAAAAGGATATTGCAAGCTTAATCAGTCAAACAAAGGAACCGGTGGTTTTAGAAACAGTTCTAAAAGGTGATTTTGAAGAGCTTTTGAGACTTTCTCATGCAATCATTAGGGCTTTATCTACTGGAAACAGAAAGGATATTCCTTCTGAGTTGAAAAGCACCAAAGAACAAAACCTAAAAGAACTATCTAAAATTTTGCCTGAGCTTTACGTAAAAATAAATTCAATTATAAAAAGCGAGGTGAGGTCATGGGTGTCTATGAAGAAATAAGCGAAAAACTAGATGAGCTTTACGAGAAAATTCAGCCCTATGATTTAGGGTGGTTAGAGGATGCGAAAAAGACTTTTGATTTATTCACGAAGTTCGAAAAACTGAGAGATTTCTTATCGGCTTTGGAAAGCGTAGAAAGAGCTCTTGAAAACGATAAAACAAAAGAACAAGAGCTTAAGCAAGTGCGTTTCTTGCTTAACGAATTACAAAAAAGCGAACCTGATTTTCTCATAGAGAAGTTAAAACGTAAAGGATACAGCATTGCCCAAAACAACAAGGACCTAAAAGATGCAATAGGAAATGGAATGTTTAGACTCCTTGAGCAGATAAGACTTGGAAAGAGGGATGCAGTAATGGGAATGCTAATAAGAAGCTTTGCTACCAATAAGGTTGAAGTTCCCATGGAATTAATTGAAGCTAGCAAACCTAAGTATGATATTAACTTATTCAGAGCTTTTATGTATGCTTTCTTGAGTGGATTTATAGATAAACAAGGAGGCGAAAGCGATGAGTAACAATCAAGGCAAAATAAAACCTATTACAGTTACCATTATTTTTGAAGCTTCGGCTCTAAATAGGGATGAAAAACTGGGGGGAAATATTCCTTCTATTAAAAAACTCACAAGAGCCAATGGATACACCTACAGTTACCTGTCTCGTGTAGCGATAAGACATTACTTATTTGAAACACTTAACAGGCTTTACCCAGAGGAGTGGAAACCTGCTGAGTGTAAAGAGAACGGTGGTGTGGTTCAGTTTGATTTAACTAAACAGAATATCCTTACCCACGCTGAACTTGATGCCTTTGGGTATATGTATACCATAGGAGGGCAACAAAGCTTTACCAGAAAAGCTACCGTAGGAATTACAAAAGCCGTAGCTCTTGAGCCTTGGGAAGGAGATATGCAATTTAATGCAAACCACGATCTAGCAAACCGTTGTGGCGCTAATCCGAACCCCGTAAACAAAGAAGAGCATATGTCTATTTTTAAGGTTTCTTTTACCATTGATGCTGAAAAGTTGGGTTATGATGAGTGGTGGGTAGAAGATGTCAAGTATGAAGAAAGAAGCTTATACGAAAAGAAAAAGTTGTTAAGGCTTATTCCTAAGAAAACAGAAGAAAAGAAATCTGGCAGTAAACAAGAGGACAAAACTTTAACTTTTTCTATCGAGGCGGAAGAAGAAAGAGGAAAGTATATCCTCAAAAGAGGAAACACCGATATAGGCTACATAATTGTTGAAAATGTAGACCAAAGGAAAAAAGTAACCTTTAAGCTGGATGAGCAGAAGAAGAAGGATAGGATATTACAGATCCTTGAAGCAATAAAAAACGGTTTAATATACCACACAAGTGGGGAGAACTACGGTATAGTTCCTAAGTTTATGATTGCAGCATCTGTAGAGATTCCTATTCCACTTTTCCATTCATACATTGAGCTTGGACCTTTTGAAAATTCCGTATTGAGCAATTCGTATATAAACCCGGAAAACAACAGAAAACTTATCTACGTTTACAATCCTTTTAACTTGGTTACCAACATAGATACCAAAGGTCTGTATGAAGATTGGGAAGAGTTTTTAGAAGCCATTGGTGTTAAGTGAGAAAGTAATGAGTTACATCTTAAAAGTTAAAATTACACAGCCACAGGCTCAATACAGGATACCTTTTAGCCAAAGGCGCCAGTTTACTTACCCTATACCTCCCTATTCAACAGTAAAAGGGTTGCTTTGCAATCTTTTGGGAATAACAAGTGACAGTGAGGAAAATTTCAAAAAGATAAAGGAAGGGCTTTCTGTTGGTATATACGGCAGGTATGAAAGTATAGTGAGAGAATACGTATGGTATAGGAACTTAAACTCAGAAAACCACAAGGAAAAATTTCATCATGTGAACAACCGGATAGTGGATTTTACACCTCAGCATCCGGGTGGTCAGATACCCGTGACAATGGACGTTTTGCACAATGTGGAGTTACTTATCTACTTTTACCATAGAGATAAAGACTTCTTAGAAGTTGTGAAGGAAGCTTTTTATAATCCTTCAAACAGGCACTCTCCTATTCATCTTGGAAGATCCGAGGATTGGATGGTAATTGAAGAAGTTAAGCTTATTCCAATCGAAAACCTTGAATATAAGCGGGTAAGGAGTATAGACTACTTTACGTGGATACCGGAAAAAAAGTTTGTGGAGGATGAATTTATCGAGAAGAGCAATTACGATAGTTTCTTTAAAAATTTACCCGGCAATATTTTTAGGTTACCAACTTTCTATAAGATAACTTCAGATAATCAGCGTGTTTTTGAAAACTTTGTTATCGCCAAACTATACGAAGGTAGGAGCTTTTTGCCTTTTAGCTGTTACGTGGATAAGGAAGAAAACTTACCAATGATTCTTACAAAGCTTGGGGAGACAAATAATGAGTAAGATTTGGGCAAAAAGTGGCAAAAAGTATGATGGGTCTCATATAACCCTTGGCGAGCACACCCTTGGACTACTTAAACACTTGGAAGAACTTAGAGAGATTATACCTTCTGTAGTGTCTGACTACTACAAACCACTCCAATTGGCTATATTTGCCCATGATTTAGGTAAAGTCTCTCCATCCTTTCAAATAGATGTGGGAAATTGGAACTATAGTCCAAAGGTGTCCTTTCCTAATGTTCCCCACAGTATCTTTTCATTGCTATGGATAGACAAGGAAAAGATAAAGGAGAAAACGGGCATAAAAGACGAAACGGAACTTAGAATTTTGCTTTCAGCCATCGCTTTCCATCACTGGCGTGACAACTTTCAAAACATTATCTTAGGTTTGGATGAAGACTTCAAAAGAGCTGTTAAGAAGGTTTTAGAAGATAGCGATTTAAGGGAAAAGCTCTTGGAGAACTTAAAGGCTCAATTCGAAAGCTCCGAGTTTGTTCATTTGTTAAAGTTTGATGAGGACTTAGCTTACTCAATTGCAGAAGGAGTTGATATGTCCTTTTGGGTTATTCCACCCTATCACTGTTACTTCTTACCTTATAGATTGAATCTCAACGAAGAACAAAAAAAGAAGTTCATTCTTACCTCAGGTTTGTTGATGCGAATTGACCACTTTGCTTCTTTTGTTCAAAAGGAAGGTTTAAAGGAACCTATAGAAAAATCTCCACCTTCTTACTTAACTGTCCAGGAATCCATAATAAATAAGCTACAAGAGAAAGCTAAAGGAAAACCTTTATGGCAAATAGAGGAGCTAAATGGTGAAAAAGCAAAAGAAAAAAACGTAATCTTAATTGCTCCTACAGGTTCTGGTAAGACAGAATTTGCCTTTCTGTGGGGAGCTGGTGAGAAACTCATTTTTACTCTTCCTCTAAGAAGTGCCGTAAACTCCATCTTCGAAAGAGCAACCCAATATTTTAATCCAGACAACGATTCAGACAACGTAGGTCTTTTACACTCGGATGCGGATATATACCTTGTTACAAAAACGGAAAACTTCGAAGGAGAAAACTTCAAAGTGTTGGAACTGGCAAGGCACTTATCAATGCCAGTAATAGTAAGCACGGGAGACCAGATTTTCCCTTCCGCTTTAAAGTATCCTGGCTACGAAAAAATATACGCTACCCTGGCTTACTCTCGTTTGATAATAGATGAAATTCAAGCATATGACCCAAAAGCGGTAGCAATCATCGTTAAACTCATAGAAGATGTAGTCAAACTTGGTGGAAAGTTCCTTTTGATGACCGCTACACTGCCTAAGTTTGTATTGGAAGAAATAAAAAGAAGAATAGGAGAAGAAAACTACATTTCAATAAACAGATATGAAAAGCTATACCCAAGTAGTATTGATATACAAGCAAAGCACTACGTCCAACTCCGCCAAGGTAGTATTGACATACAAGAGATAATTAAGAAAGCAAAGGAAGGAAAGAGAGTTTTAGTAATTTTAAATACCGTAGAAGAGGCTCAAAAAATTTACGAAAACATCAAAGAAAACGCCAAAGACCAAGGTGTATGGGTATGTCTAATTCACTCTAGATTTACCATAAAAGATAGAGAAATTATAGAAAGAGAGATTATGGAAGAGTTTTTCAATCCAAAACCTAAAGATGAAAACAGAGGGAAAATACTTGTAGCCACACAAGTGGTAGAGGCTTCCTTAGATATAGATGCGGATATTCTCTATACAGAACTTGCGCCTCTTGATGCTTTAGTCCAAAGAATGGGTAGAGTAATGAGAAGAATAAAAGAGGATGAACTTTCCAAAGAAAACCTTCAAAACAGCGATATAGAAAAACCAAACGTTGTTATTTTTTATCAGAAACCACAAGGAAACACTAAATTAACCTCCGGCGCCGGACCTGTTTATCACTACGACTTATTGATTCGCTCATTGGCTTTGCTTTACCAAAAAGAAGGAACGCTGAGCGAAGAGGATATAGAAAAGCTATTTTCACAATCCAACAACAAAGAAGAAAGCGATTTGCTAAATAAATTACTCGAAAAAATCGAGAAAGCCAAAAGAAGCAACCAAGAGAACTACTTCCCACTACCGGAGCACGAAAAAGAAATTCTAATCGAAGAGCTATACGCAACACTTCCTCAAAACTCAAAGTATTTGATGGATTTTTATAACACACTCAGTATTTTGGATGCGGGTTATGTGTCCGATAAAAAATTCGAAGCACTACGTATATTTAGGGAAATTTATACGGTTCCAGCCATACCTGCTGAAAGGCTTGAAGATTTCAAAAAATCCATCACTGAGTTTTTAAAGAGGGACAAGATATCTTACACAACTTTTAAGATGGATGTTCTTTCTAATTACGTTGTGAACGTGGATATAAGAAGGTATATCAAAGATGATAGATTCTCTCTATACGATGTTTCATACGTTGTTGATGAAATTAAAGGATTAGAAGAGGAAGACAGAAAGAGGATTAAAGGGTGGTTGAGTGGTGTTTACAGGGTTAACTTGGAATATAATAGCGATCTTGGTTTAAACGCTAAAGGAATTGAGAATGAGGACACTCCGATTATTTAGATACAAAAACTGAATACCCATGGGCAAGGACATTGACCAAGATGTATCTTTGAACGCTGATAGTTTTGACTTCGAAACCTTCAAGACTAATGGAATAAAGGTTAACTATTTGTATGTGTGCGAAAGGAAGCTTTGGCTTTTCGATAGAGGGATTCAGATGGAGTCCAACTCAGACAGAGTATTGATAGCTAAACTTCTCGAAATCTACAGTTATCCTCAGGAGACAAAACGAGATATTCTTATCGATAATCTTATTAGGATTGACATTTTGGATAGTAACTCCATTAGGGAAGTGAAATACTCAAACAAAATGCGCCATGCAGATAGAATTCAACTACTATACTATCTTTATTATCTGAAGCGCCTTGGAATCGAAAAGAAAGGTATCATAAACTACCCAAGGATGAAAAGGAGGGAAGAGGTTATTCTAACTCCCTCGGCGGAGAAGGAAGTTGAAGATGCACTAAGGAAAGTCCACGAGATAGTAAGCAAGGACAAACCCCCACCTCTTGAACGCAAGCCTTACTGCTCTAAGTGTGCATACTACGAACTTTGCTGGGGATAAAATATGAGTCGTTCATATTACATATTTTCGAGTGGGAAGATAAAAAGAAAAGAAAACACTCTTTATATAGAAAACGAAAATGGGGATAAAAAGGCTATACCTATAGAGGACGTAGATACAATCCACCTTTTTGGAGAGGTAGAGCTAAACACTAAGCTTTTAAACTTCCTTTCACAGCAAAATAAAGTAGTCCACGTTTATAACTACTACGGCTTTTATGCGGGTAGTTTTATGCCAAGGGACAGAAATGTATCGGGAGAACTTGTAGTCCGCCAAGTTGAGCATTATCTCGATCCAAATAAGCGCTTTTATCTTGCCCTGTCCTTTGTAGAAGGTGCTATGTTTCACATGTTGAGAAATCTAAAAGAGTATAAAGACACAGAGGAGTTTCAAGATAGGATAAACGGGGAACTTGCAAAAGCTATGCAATCAAAAACCATAAGCGAACTTATGGGTTGTGAAGGTAGAGCGAGAGATGCTTACTATCAAGCCTTTAATGTCATTTTAAATCAGGACTTTCATATAGAAAAAAGAGAAAAGCGTCCACCTTCGAATCCCGTAAATGCGTTAATATCCTTTGCCAATTCTATGATTTACTCAACCGTTCTTTCCGAGATATACCACACCCAGCTTAATCCCACGGTAAGCTATCTACATGAACCGAGAGAAAGGAGATACTCGTTAAGCCTTGACATTGCTGAGATATTCAAACCCCTTATCGCCGATCCTATCATTTTTAAACTCGTAAATAATAACATCATAAAACTCGAGGACTTTGATGAGGATGTGAATTACTGTTACTTAAAGGAAAGTGGAAGGAAAAAATTCATTCAGGAATTTGATAAAAAGCTTTCAACAACTATTAAACACAGAAAGCTCAAAAGAAATGTTTCATACAAAATGTTAATAAGGTTAGAGTGTTACAAGCTTATTAAACACTTTATAGGAGATGAGTTATACAAACCACTTAAGGCGTGGTGGTAAACCATGGTTTACTTGATAGTTACTTATGACGTGAATGAGAAGAGGATAAACAAAGTAAGAAAGATTTTGAAAAAATACTTTATGTGGGTTCAAAATTCTGTATTTGAAGGAGAAATTACGGATGGTAAACTCGCAAAGTGCATACACGAACTTGAGAGGGTTATAAACAAAGAAGAGGACTCTATTTACTTCTACAGTATCGAAAACCGATCCAACTACCAAAAGACAGTTTTAGGTGTGGAAAAGGATATGACCTCTAACATCTTATAAACTTAGATACTTCTGTTATCTAAAAAACTGCAGCGAACCGGAAAAATAGCAAAAGTGGTTCTGAGCATTGATACACAAAGCTCTGATGGCAATTTTTCGAACTTCCAAAAAATACGATCGGAGGTTCGCTGCAAAATTCATTCATCTGCGCACTCTTGACTTTTTAAAAAAGATTGCTATAATATAGATAAAAACTGGGGTTTGAAGCCCCGTGACAAGTTGTTAAGATGGTGGGTTTTATCTGAACTATGTGGGATATAAAGGTCGTAGACGAAGATGCGGCCGATCTGAACCTCGCCGTTTTATCTGAACTATGTGGGATATAAAGTCTTTCGGAGATAGAAAGCAGGAAAGCCCTTGTGGAGGTTTTATCTGAACTATGTGGGATATAAAGGCAAGCATTGACAGAGCAACAGAAAGAACAATATAGAGTTTTATCTGAACTATGTGGGATATAAAGTGGGTGTGAGGCGGGACAACTCTACTATAAACATCTTGTTTTATCTGAACTATGTGGGATATAAAGATTCGGTTTTAAAACTGTAGTTCTTCTACTCGATGATGTTTTATCTGAACTATGTGGGATATAAAGAGCCCGACAAGCAAGTCTCTGTTCGCTTTCAGATGTGTTTTATCTGAACTATGTGGGATATAAAGGTGACTGCAACTTACCAAAAGGCTGAATTGTGGGCAGTTTTATCTGAACTATGTGGGATATAAAGCTGCAAAATGTGAACTACACATCAGATACAAAAACAAGTTTTATCTGAACTATGTGGGATATAAAGATCTTCTCTAGTACACAGACAGCTCAGCTTTTAGAAGAGTTTTATCTGAACTATGTGGGATATAAAGGATGCTATCACGTAGAAAGATTAACCCTAAACCCATTCCGTTTTATCTGAACTATGTGGGATATAAAGTTGGCATGGTTTAAGCTTAGGACTAATGTC
>JBEQAB010000020.1:0-39186 GCA_041640555.1 Bacillaceae bacterium | reverse complement strand
TTTTCACCGTTGTCAACTTCTACGAAAAACATTTTTAGAAGTTAATTTCAAGTCGTTGTTGTCGGCTACATGTATTACTATAACATCTTGATTCGCAGAAGTCAACTTCTGTTTTAAAATTAATTTTCATAGATACTTCTGATTTTGAAGCAGAAGTATATCTTACATAATTCTCAGATAGAACACAATAACTTTTTAAAATTTAATCACCATAGGAAAAGCGGACATCTAAGATATCCGCATAACAATTTATTAATTATTTCGTTTCCTGATCTTAAAGATTGGATCCTTCATTGCCTCACCACGAGTGTACTCATCCAAACTTTTAAAGGTATAACCTTTCTTTTTTAAATCCTTTATGATTGTTTCTAGCGCATCCGCATTGTCCTTTGATACTGTATGCAAGAGCAATACTGCTCCTGGATGAATTTGCTTCATCACATTATTATAGGAATACTGCCAGCCCTTTTGGTCATCCCGGTACCAGTCAACAAAAGCGAGAGACCAGAAAACGTGGGTGTAGCCCATTTCCTTTGCCTTCATAAGGGTACGTTCACTGAACACCCCTCGAGGTGGGCGAAGGTACACCATATGTCTAACACCGGTTATTTCTTCGGTACCTGCACGAACTTTTTCAAGCTCTCTATAAAATCTTTCGTCGCTTACGGTTGTCATATCTGGGTGATAATACGAATGATTGCCAACAATATGACCTTCATCAGCCATCCGCTTCACAAGGTCAGAGGCACTTTCTAAGTAATGACCCGTAATAAAAAAAGCGGCAGGCACTTTCTCTTTTTTCAGCACATCAAGCACTTTTGCTGTGTACCCATTTTCATAGCCATTATCAAATGTTAGGAATATGACCTTTTTCTTTGGATCACCTTTATAAAAGGCTCCGTACTTCTCTAACAGCTCATCATACTCTTTTCCGGCTTCGACCGGTTCTTCATTTGAAGATTTTTTAAAGCCCCAGTGAATCGGAGCATTGGAGACACTTGCTGAGGCGATGGTCGAAAAGCTAAGCAATAAGGAAAAAAGGATGGCTAACAGCTTTTTCATCTGTAGTCCCCTCTCACAGTACAAGTTTTCCTTATTGTCCGTAATTAGAGAGAAAATCATTCATGTAATTTAGAAAAACCGAGTGAAGCTTCGTTAGTTAAAACAAAATCTACAATTGCTTGAACACTCTTCTCCGTGCCGTTTGTAAAAGTATCCACTTCGATATCGTAGGCTTCCTTCTGTTGGTGAACAAACTGAAGCTGTAGTCTTGCTTGTCCAATTGTTCGATCACCACGTGCCAATTCTCTTCTTTCCAGTTCCTCCACAGGACAATGAACACCTACAAAATAGATGGGATAGTCTCTCAATGTATGATAGGCATCAGTTATCGTTTCTTGATCGTGCAGCACATGGTCGATAATGAGATGAATGCCTTGATCGGAAAACATGGCAATCGACCGGTGGAAAAACGTTTCTGTAGGGACAGGAATTAAACGATCTGTCCCGCGTTCTTCCATCCTTTCGATAATCGTATCGAAGTCATCCACACTAAAATGAAAATAGTTAGGAAGAAACTTCACGATTTCCTTTGACAAAGTGCTTTTCCCTGCACTTGATACACCATTTAAAAAGATAATATTCCCCTTCATTTTCTCCTCCGTTATGTAAAAAATCGAGTGCTACTTCAGCACTCGACGATTCTATATTAAAAGACTCGTTCTTTGAATTTAGCCAGTTTTTCTAAAGATGATTTTTCCACATCTTGATGCAAGCTGTTTCCATGAGAATCCATTGTCACAACGGCTGTAAAACCTTCAACTTTTAAATGCCACATCGCTTCTGGAATTCCAAATTGCATAAGGTCTACACCTTCAACCGATTTTATACAATCTGCATAGTATTGGGCTGCTCCCCCGATTGCATTCAAGTACACGCCACCGTGTTCTTTTAATGCAGCTAGAGTTTTCAAACCCATTCCGCCTTTCCCAATAACTGCACGGATACCAAATCTCTTCATAATATCTCCTTGATAAGGCTCCTCACGAATACTGGTTGTTGGGCCAGCAGCTTTTACATGCCATTTGCCTTCTTCGTCCTTTAACATAACCGGTCCACAGTGGTAAATGATTTGTCCGTCAAGGCTAATCGGAGCATCATGGTCAGACAAATATTTATGGATGGCATCACGCCCCGTGTACATCATGCCATTAATTTTAACAACATCCCCTACTTGTAGTTCACGAATTTGCTCTTCTGTAATAGGCGCTTCAAGTGTAACCACACGATTCTCTGTTTCTTGAGAAGCAGCGGTTTGTGCTTGCGCTTCTTTTTCTGCAGTGAAATCCACGTTCTCTCCTTCTTGATACATCCAGCTATTGATCTCACCTGTTTCTGGATTCACCTCTACTCCTAAACGGCGATATGCCCAACAATTATAAGCTACTGATACGAAGAAGCTCGCAGGAATACGGTTAATGACACCTACTTTACAACCAAGGAGAGTCGTTTCCCCACCAAATCCCATCGTACCAATTCCCAATTCATTGGCATGATCCATCACGTATTCTTCCAATTTTCGAAGATCTTCGTTAGGATTCACATCGTCTACCGAACGGAATAGCTGCTCTTTTGCTAGTTCATAACCAGATGTTCGATCTCCCCCGATACCGACACCGATAAAACCAGCACTACATCCTTGTCCTTGTGCTTGATATACTGAATGCATGATACATTTACGAATTCCATCTAGATCTCGTCCAGCACGACCAAGTCCTTCTAGCTCTGCTGGAAGGCTGTATTGAATATTTTTATTTTCACAACCGCCACCCTTTAAGATAAGGCGCACGTCGATATAATCTTTTTCCCATTGTTCAAACTTCATAACAGGGGTACCATCGCCTAGATTGTCTCCACTGTTATCACCCGTAAGAGAATCAACGGAGTTCGGACGGAGCTTTCCGTCTTTCGTCGCTTGAGCAATTGCTTCTTTAATCGCTTTTTTCATTACGATTTGGTTGGCTCCAACAGGCGTTTTAATTTTAAACGTTGGTAGCCCGGTATCCTGACAGATTGGCGACACATTATCGTCTGCCATCATAATATTGTTTGTAATCGTTGCTAAGCTCATCGCTGAGCGTGTACCTGCACTCTCTTTTTCCTTCGCCGCACGAATGGCACGTCGAACATCCTTTGGTAACTTTGTTGATGTTTCTACGATGAGTTGATACATACTTTCCTGAAACTTCTCGATATTCATGACTGGTTCCCCTTCCCCATGTATCTAAATAAGTATGAATTTTTCAACATTTCCCCATCACATATTATACTCCTATCACGATTTGATGAAAAGGGTTTCGGCCATTTGTTCCATCCGCTTCTTGAAATATAGAAAAAAGCCGTGACATTCACGGCCTCCCCACTCCATATTTCTTCACCAACAAATATCTCTGAAGTCCGTGCGTCAGGCGAATGGCTTCTTGCTGATGCTTGATTTCGAGTTCGCGCTCCCCACGTTTGCCTGCAACCTCTGCTACTATTGCTTCTTTCATCCAAGGTTTCTTCTGTTCACTAGCGAGTTGTGAGGCACGATCTAGCTCTCCCAGCTCAATGGCTAACAGCCCTTCATAATACACTCTTAATGCTGGCTGTTTGATCTGAGCAATAGAGTCTCTTTTCTCCACTAACTTTCCTTTATATGCAGCATAGGTAACAGAATAAATTGTATAATAATGACCTTTTCTATATTTTTCACGCACGTCCCGAAGGGCTTTTTCCACCTGAAAGTCATCCTCTTTTGCTAACGCATAATAAAAGTGAAAAATGGGCTGATTTAGTCTAGCTTCTAAAAACCTCTCAACCTTTTTCATATCATCTGTGAGATAGAGGTTCATCACGATTGGCAGATAGCTCACTGCCATCGTAATCAATAAAATCACCACAATTAATATCCATAATGGAATATCAATCAATGCGGCAATGACACCAAGTACGATGGCAAACCCTAAGATAATCGAAAACTGACTTCTACTTAACATATAAGTTATTCCCTCTTTCTCTCCTGTTCAAGCAATTCAATTATACGGTCAAGTTTTTCTTCCATTGCTGAAGATGATGATTTCTTCGAGCGGTTTAAATAGGTCACCAGTATGTAAATAAATACCGTAACAAACCCTACCATTAATAGCATGGATAAAATCTGAAATAACAAATCTCCCATATTCAACATTCTCCACATCCTTTCTATATATATGTACGAATACATCAAACATAAGTTTCATCAAAGAAAAAAGGTGCAGCTACATTTAGCTACACTTTGTCATTTATCAATCGCGGTTATTAAATTCTCGGCATTTTGATTCTAAATCATCAATCATTTCAATCAGACGATCGATATCTTCCAACTCTGTATTTTCTGGCTCAATCGCATCCAATACTTCAATAAACATATTTAATCGTTGTTTTAAAAATGTAACCTGTGAATTCTTATCGCTTACTTTGTTACCCAATTCGACTCGCTCCTTTCACTCGTTTTTCATCCTACAGAAATTCCTTCCAACTTTCAAGGCTGTTTGCTTCTATTTTCCCCATTTTTCAAAGATGTTGAACATGGATTGACAGATTCAACATACAAATTGATAATAGCAAAGGATGATCTTGAAAAAGGAGAGAATCGATGAAGACAATGAACAAACCTGCCATCACTCCCCAGTATGATCCTTGGGAAGCTTATATGGATGTGGAACAACACGGGAAAATGACCCTGTCAAATATAGAATTTACAACAACCACGCTCTGCAATATGCGCTGTGAGCATTGTGCAGTTGGTTATACTTTGCAGCCAAAGGACCCTAAGGGCTTGCCAGTCGACTTATTAATCCAAAGACTTGATGAAATCCCGCATCTTCGCTCGCTTAGTATTACAGGTGGAGAGCCTATGCTCTCACTCAAGTCGGTTGAGAACTATGTGCTTCCTTTGTTTGAGTATGCCCATTCACGTGGGGTTCGTACTCAGATTAACTCAAATCTTACGTTAGATATTGAACGCTATTATAAAATCAGCCCCTATTTAGATGTTCTTCATATTTCGCATAATTGGGGAACAGTGGATGATTTTATTGACGGTGGATTTGCGATGATGGAAAAGAAACCCACTCGTGAGCAGCGGGCCGCACTCTTTGCTCGAATGATTGAAAACAGCCGTGCATTGGTTGATGCAGGAGTGATGGTATCAGCGGAGACCATGTTGAATAAGCGGACTCTTCCCTACTTAGAAAGTATTCACGAGCAGATCGTTGAAGAAATGAAGTGCCAACGTCATGAAATTCACCCGATGTACCCTTCTGATTTTGCATCAAATCTAGAAGTTCTCGGGCTAGACGAAATTCGCCAAGCGATTCACCGATTGCTTGACTTCCGTAACGAAAAGGTATGGATGCTGTTTGGAACGTTACCATTCTATGGGTGTAACACAAGTGAAGAAGATCAAGCTCTATTACAAAAGCTTTATCGTGCAAAAAATGTAACTGTCCGCAATGATCCTGATGGACGCTCAAGACTCAATATTAATATTTTCACAGGGGATGTTATCGTAACGGATTTCGGCGATACTCCACCACTTGGAAATATTCAATCCGATGAGTTACCTGGCGTTTTTAATAAATGGCTTGAAACGGATTTGGCAAAAAGCTTAAGTTGCCATTGTCCTGCCGCTCGCTGCCTTGGACCGAATGTGTTAGTGAAAAACAGTTATTATAAAGGCATTGATTTTTCTACACGTAAAGCTCTTATTTAAAAATAAAGGCTGTTTTCGTAAAGTTTGTTGTTTTGGGAAAATCCCAAATGCCGGATTTTTCCCCGCATAACACTGAATTTATTGGTCTATTTGGGGAGTAGCTCTTTTCTAAGGATGAAAATATTCTGATTGGCTACTGAAACATATAGTTTATTTCCTAAAAAGTGTGTATATAGCAACAATGTTTTAGAAAAGAGCCAAAATAAATGGGTCGATCACCAAGTTTAGTGATCGACCCTTTATGTTATTCTCTTACTTATCTTGGCTTATCTGGTGCGATGAATCCAAATGAAACATGGTCCTGAACCGGAATCCAAGCACCAATTCCTTGCGACGTTACGTTTTTCACTACAATCATTTTTTTGCTACCTTTAAGCATGATATACACTTCACCGTAAGTGACCTTTCCTTTTTCATTCACAGCTGGCGCGTATCCATACAGGTAACCAAGTCGTTTCGGCGGTACATTGTATACCTGATCCTTCTTCGTTCCTCCACCTACGACGGTCTCAAATGCCAGAGGAAGACCCGTTTTTTCAGCAGCCTTTAATAGCATCATTTTCTTTACATCCTCTGCGTTAGCCACCTTTGAGGTTAAGCCACCACGTACAATTTTCTGCATTTCTTGTACATAATGCATTTGGTAGTTTGTGTTTCCACCACGATTATCTACATAATTCGTATTAATTTTTTGATACTCCCAGTTCGGGGCCGTTTCGCTTGATTCATAATTTAGCGGCCACTGTCCTAGATAAATAATCGCACGATAGCCAACAGCAAACGGTGTGCTGTTCACCGTTGTTTCATTTAACATGCGAATCAATTCTGGGTTTTCAATTTTCACTTTAGAAGATTCAATTAAATCCTTCGTCAGTTCACTAGGTTGCAAGGTCGGCATATCCTGCGTTGGGTTTGGATATGTATTTTCTTTTGTAATGTTTAATACCGAATTTGGAATTTGAACCTGTTGAGGTTGCTTTTCCTTTTTTGCTTCAGGTGCAGCTGGTTTTTCAGCGTGTATGGTGGAAAAAGATAAGAGCGAGAAAAGAAAGCCAACGACTAGCGCATACAATAACTTTCTCATTTTAGTGGAACCCCTTTCAGCTAACTCATAGATTTGATATTAGTTTTTTCGGAGTTCCATCAAATTATCCATTTACCAAAAACTTCTACCATTTCTTGATTAACACTCTTTCCCACATCAAGCTAAAAAAAGCAATAAACGGCCCAAGACCAAGTGCTACAGCAAAGGTGCCCAAACCAATCGGACCATGAAGAAGAATGGCAAAGCATAAGGCAAGTACCTCACCAATCGTTTTGGCTGTTCCGAGAGTAATCTTGTATCTCTCCTTCAAGGCAATCATAAAATCATCGATAGGGCTCAGTGGCCATCTTGCCTGTATATACGTAGCTATCCCTAAAGAAATGAGTAGGATTCCTGAGCTAAGGCTTATTAACTTCGGGTAAAATCCAACTGGATGATAGGTATCAAACACGAATAATAGCCACCCATCGATAAAAATCCCACTAATAGCAACCGTGATGGCACAGGACACTTCTGGAATCGTCTTCTTAATCAGAGCATTCAAGAAGATTAACAGAAGACCAATAATAATGGACCAACCTCCTACTGTGAGTCCAAGCAAATGAGTCAATCCAACATTGAGCGAATCCCATGGGCCTGCACCTAGATCCGCTTTTATGGTCAGAGAAGCACCTAAAGTCAAAATAGCCAGTCCACCAACATAGAACAATAAGCGATGTATAAACAACGAGTAAATAAGCCCCCTTTCGTCAAATTGTAACAATATTGTAATGTTCTGAATATTTACATAAATACCTTTATGAGCTATACTTAGCTTACATTCTTAATAAAGGAGGATAGCAGAACATACGCTTAACACTTTTTTTAAAAGGAGGTTTGTAGTTTATCTTGTTATTCGTCTCTTCTTTAACGAAACCACTACAATAGAGAGGGAGTTGATAAACTAGAAAACTTGCGTCTGTATCTTTTTATTCCGACCTTGTCCAACATATTCTTGGAAATGTAAATATTACTTAAAAAAATAAAAAAAAGACTCTGTATCGTTTCTTGATACAGAGTCTTTTTGGTCTCTATAATGGCTGTTTTCGTTGCCTTTATAATAAGTAAAAACCAATCCCCATAATAAAATAGGCAGCAAGCAAAGTCGCCCCTTCAAACCAGTTGGATTCTCCATCGTTTGCGATGATGATCGACAATAACACAGCGGACGCCATCGCAATCAGCTCCTGAATCGTAAACACTAATGGCATCGGTGTTGGGAAAAATAACGACACTAACACGAGTGCAGGTGCAACGAACATCGCAATTTGCAGCGTCGAACCTACCGCAATTTCTACCGCGATATCCATCTTGTTTTTATAAGCCATAATCACCGCTGATGCATGCTCGGCAGCATTTCCAACTATAGCCACAATAATAACCCCGATGAAAAGCTCGGTCCATCCAAAGGTTTCTCCGACTACTTCAAAAGTATGAACGAGATTTTCTGAAACATAAGCAACAGCGAGAGTGGCAATAAATAAAACTCCAATTGCTTTGTTTCTTCCCCATTCCGGTACCTCTTCTTCATGTTCTTTCCCTTCATGAGAGGTTTGATAGACTCCACGGTGAGTAACCAATTTAAAAAATAAAGCGGCCAAGTATAAAAGAATTAATATGACGGAGATTCCAACGCTCAAGGACATTTTTTCCTTTTGTTCCATGGTCATTGAAAATACTTCCGGTATCACAAAGGCTACAATCACGGCAAACATTAATAATCCCGAATTATGCCTTGCGTCAAACACATTGAAGGTTTGTCTTTTGTATTTTAGTCCTCCAACAAAAAACGAAAGTCCAGCCACCAACAAAAGGTTTCCTAGTACAGAACCGGTTAATGAGGCAAGCACGACACCCGTTAATCCTGCTTTTAACGCAAATACAGAAATAATGAGCTCGACCGCATTGCCAAAAGTCGCATTCAATAATCCCCCCACGCGAGGACCGGTAACAATCGCCAAGCTTTCGGTCGCTCTCCCCATAAAGCTAGATAACGCAATAATCGTTAAACAGTAGATGATAAACATGATAATGCTCGACCAATGCATCATGGTGCCGATCACAGATAACGGTACACCAATAAGGACCAATATCAAGAACACTTTATTTGCCATACTGCCTTCCTTCTTCCATGTAAAATTTATCAGTCATAAAAACTCGGTAACGAGACAGATTATAGGTAGCTTCTTAAAAGGAGAGATCATCATGAATGTAAAAGATAAAGTACTACATATGTTTGATAATCACGCGATTGGAACGCTTGCTACGATTCAAGATGGGAAACCCTTTAGCCGATTTATGCTCTTTTTCCACGATGGATTGACATTGTATGCAGCCACGCACAAAGATACGCATAAGCTGGATGACATGAATTCCAATCCAAATGTTCATATTTTACTCGGTCTCGAAGCAGGAAGCTTTACCAGTCATTATTGTGAAATGGAAGCGACCTCCTCGGTGGAGCAATCACCAGACCTTCGGAAAAGATTTTGGGACGATTCATTAGCTGAATGGATGTCAGGTTCGGATGATCCGAATTACGTATTATTAGCTTTTAAACCAGAAAGAATACTTTATTTTGAAAAAGCTGGCAGTGAGCCAGAAGAGCTAACTATGTAAAACGAGGGGCAGAAAACTCTGCCCCCTCCCTTTTATAATCATTTTGAAGCAATTTCAAACGTTTCAATGATATCAATTTTTCCAATTACGGATTGAACCATCGAACAATTTTTTCGCGTTAGCTCCATGGCCTTATGGATTTTCTTTTCGTCAAGGTTCACACCTTTAATTGTAAAGTGAACTTTAATTACTTCCACTCGATCAGCTTCCTCTTTGTTTCTTTCCACATCTGTAGCAATGTGTATATCTTCAATCGTCATGCGCATCTTCTCAAGCACTTTGCGTAAAACTCCCCCACTGCAGACCGCAACCGAAGCCACTAATAGCTGATAAGGGCGGAAACCGTAAGCTTCATCTCCTGCCACATCTAATCTTCCATAGGGTGTTTCTGTGTAAAACCCAACATCCTTCATATGAAATTCCATTTTCTCACCTCGATATGATTTTCATACACATGAGATTACACTATTTTTCCATTTTTAAAAAGAACTTCATCGTAAAATTTTGTTTCAACCTCCGAAATATTCTTGTATGATGGGAGAAGAAATATGAAGGAGAAACCACACATGAAAAATAGTAAACAGGCTTTCTGGATCCTTGTCAGCATTGTAGCGATTTCAGGCTTTAGTCAAGGAATGCTGCTGCCGTTAGTCGCGGTTATTTTTGAAAAAAGCGGGATCAGTTCCGGAATGAATGGAATGAATGCCACTGCTTTATATATAGGAATTCTTCTAGCCTCACCTTTTATGGAGCAGCCGCTTCGAAAATTTGGATATAAAAACATTATTTTATTCGGAGGGTTGTTGGTGGTCGTTGCGCTGGCCCTTTTTCCTTTGTGGCAAAACTTTTGGTTTTGGCTTTTGCTTCGCTTTTTCATTGGGATAGGTGACCATGCCCTTCACTTTGCGACACAAACCTGGATTACTTCTTCTTCTCCAGAAGCAACGAGAGGGAGAAATCTTTCTTTGTACGGATTGTTTTTTGGCATCGGGTTTGCGGTTGGACCACTGATGACACCGCTTGTTAACATTAGTCCTTCCCTTCCCTTTATCATCTCATCAGTCATGTGTCTTGTCGGATGGATGTTTATTTTCGCATTAAAAAATGAATATCCCGAGAATGATGAAGGGATCGGTGGCTTTAAAGACACAGGGAAACGATTTGGGCAAGCTCTAAAATACGGTTGGGTGGCCTTTTTACCACCGCTTGCGTATGGTTTTTTGGAATCATCCTTGAATGGAATTTTCCCGGTATATGCCCTCAGATCTGGTATTGAAGTGTCAGAAGTATCAATCTTGCTGACTTCCTTTGCAGTGGGTGGGATTATTACACAGCTGCCGCTCGGAATCCTTAGTGACCGCTTGGGACGCCGCAAAGTATTGATTGTCATTTTATTTCTTGGATTTACGAGCTTCTCTGCAGCGAGATTTCTAGAAGAATCATTCCTTGGTTTATTTATTTGTTTCCTATCATCAGGTATGGTGGTTGGTTCCACATTCTCACTAGGAATAGCGTTCATGACGGATATTATGCCGAAAAATCTATTACCTACAGGTAATTTGCTTTGCGGAATCGCCTTTAGCCTTGGAAGCTTAACAGGACCTTCGATTGGTGGAGTCATCATTCAAGCCTTTGATCAAATCAGCTTCTTCCATATCGTCAGCACCCTTCTTTTTTCCATCTTCCTTGTGATTGTTGTGTTTGGGAAACGAATGAAGGGAAGCTTTGCCAGTGAAAAAAGTGCGTAATAAAAAAGTCCGGGAACTGTTCTCGGACTTTCTACTTATTTTAAAATTAAAAACATTATAATGTAAGTATTGTACTGGTTCTAAAAGAAGAAAAATTATTATTAGCAAATCCCTTCTGAACTCGGAAAATATATGGTATGATGAACTTAATAAAATATAACCAACGCAATTCTGCTGTCATCATTAGATGACAGCTTTCGTGTTTTTTAGGGGTAATGACTTTGATTATTTTTCTCAATTAGACGAATGGAGGAGAGAATATGAATACAGAATTAAAGGCTTTGGAGAGACCTATTGAAGTAAATGAAAGCTTTTTTGAGAAAGTAAAGCCGCATGCGGAGTTAATTGCTGCCATTACGAGTGGGGTTCTTATTGCGGTTGGCTGGACATTAGAAAAGTTGGATTGGTCGACCGCTTCAATTGTTGCCTTTCTGTTCGCTTTTTTGATCGGTGGATTTGCTAAGGCCAAAGAAGGTATAGAAGATACGATTGCAGAGAAGGAATTGAACGTAGAAATGCTGATGATCTTTGCTGCAATCGGTTCGGCGATTATCGGTTATTGGACAGAGGGTGCTATTCTTATCTTTATTTTTGCAATGAGTGGAGCACTTGAGACGTACACCATGAACAAGAGCCATAAGGAGATCTCCGCATTAATGGAGCTTCAGCCGGAAGAGGCACTCCTTATCCGCGGGAATCATGAGACAACGGTTCATGTCAGTGAGCTTCGTATTGGAGATCATATTTTAGTCAAACCTGGAGAACGCGTCCCTTCAGACGGGAAAATTATTAAAGGCCAATCGAACTTAGATGAAGCGGCAATTACAGGGGAATCGATTCCAGTAAGTAAAGGAATTGGAGAAGAAGTATTTGCTGGTACGGTGAATGTAAATGGCTCTCTGACTGTTGAAATCACTAAACCAAGTAGCGACACCCTATTTCAAAAGATCATTCAATTGGTTCAATCCGCACAAAGTGAAAAATCACCTTCTCAGCTTTTCATTGAGAAATTTGAAGGAACTTATGTAAAAGTAGTTCTTGCGGTCGTTGTACTTATGATGTTTGTGCCACATTTTACCCTTGGATGGAGTTGGACGGAAACCTTTTATCGGGCGATGATTTTGCTTGTGGTTGCCTCACCTTGTGCATTAGTGGCTTCGATTATGCCGGCAACCTTATCTGCCATTTCCAATGGCGCGAAGCACGGCATCCTTTTTAAAGGCGGAGTTCATCTAGAAAACCTTAGCCATCTGCAAGCCATTGCCTTTGATAAAACCGGGACCCTTACAAAAGGAAAGCCTGAAGTAACGGATATCATTGTAGTCGAAGAGTTGGAAAGACAGCCCCTTTTACAAGCGGTCGCATCCATTGAGAATCATTCAAATCATCCACTAGCTCAGGCAATTGTTACTTATGTTAAAAAAGAAACAGCGTCTACGCTAGCTCATCCGGATAGCATTGAAGATGTATCAGGATATGGGGTAAAAGCAAGTCTTGACGGAATCGATTGGAAAATCG
The DNA here is from genome assembly GCA_041640555.1 of Bacillaceae bacterium. GTDB lineage: Bacteria > Bacillota > Bacilli > Bacillales > Cytobacillaceae > Robertmurraya_A. The sequence continues at coordinate 26,423 of JBEQAB010000020.1, read as the reverse complement.
GAAAAGCTGACTTTGTCGGCAAGATCGAGGCAGAAAGCTTTTCTAATGGAATTGCCAAGCAGCTCGCATCTGAAGGGAAAACGATTGTTTTTGTGAAGCAAAATGAGACGCTTGTTGCTCTTATTGCCTTAAAGGATGTGGTACGTGAGGAAACAAAAGCGGCCATTGATTTGTTAAAAGCAAAAGGAATCTACACGATCATGCTAACGGGTGATAGTGAAAAAACGGCTGAAGCCATCGCTGGTGAAAGTCATGTGAATGAATACGTTGCCGAATGCCTGCCAGAAACAAAGGTGGAACAACTAAAAGACATTCGAAAGCGTTTTGGTACTGTTGCAATGGTTGGAGATGGAATCAATGATGCACCTGCCCTAGCAACCGCAAATGTGGGAATTGCCATGGGTGAAGGGTCAGATGTAGCACTTGAAACAGCTGATATTGTGTTAATGAAGAATGATCTTCCTCGAATTGCCGAAGCCATTACATTATCACAAAGAATGAATCGAATTATCAAACAAAATGTCATTTTTTCTATCACGGTCATCATGTTATTAATTGCTTCAAACTTCCTTCAATTTTTAGATCTTCCGTTTGGGGTTATCGGACATGAAGGTAGTACCATTCTTGTTATTTTAAACAGCCTACGTTTATTAAAGTCATAGAAAGAGCCGGGGATCATCCCCGGCTCTTTAGCATGCTTCGTCCTTTATTTTGCTATAAAGTGCGTTAATCTCTCCACCAATAATCATAATAATTCCTGACATGTAAAACCAAATCATCAATACAATGATGGCTCCGATGCTTCCGTAAGTTGCCGAGTAATTTCCGAAATTACTTACATAATACGAAAAAGCCAGCGAAACGAGCGCCCATCCAATGGTTGCAAATATGGCGCCAGGCACCGCACGGACACACTTGAATTTTTTATTTGGTGCGATCCAATACAGACCAACAAATACCGTAAACAAAATGAGCGAACTAACTACCCAGCGAAGCGCATTCCAAATCGACAAAAATTCATCTGATAAACCAAATGAAGAAAATAAGAAGATGCCGATTTGCTTTCCGAAAACAGGTAGCAACAAGGCAACAATAAAGACAAAAATCATTGCAAAGGTTAATAGGATCGACATGCCCCTTGCAACAAAAAAGGACCGGCTCTCTTTGACATCATACGCATGGTTAAATGCTCGAACAATGGCATTAATGCCATTGGATGCTGACCAAATAGTGGCAATGATCCCGAAAGACAGCAAGCCCCCATTCCTTTTTTCCATAAGGTCATTTAAGTTGGTTTCAATCAGAGTAAAGGTTTCTGTTGGAGCAAAATCTTCCACAAAACCTAAGAGCTCTGGTTGAGAAATGGGTAAAAACGAAATCAACGTCGCTAAAAATATGAGCAAAGGAAATAAAGAAAGCAGAAAGAAGTAGGCTAGCTGTGCAGCCAGTCCAAATACATCATCCTGCAATACTCTTTTTGTAAGTAAGGTAAGAAATCTCAGATCAATAACCATTCCATTCCCCCTTCTTTACGATGAACTATTCTTCTTCGTTTTGGAAAACCTCTTTTGTTTCCTTCACAATCCCCTTTACGGCTGGTGTTACTTCGCGAAGTTCCTCTACCTTGTCTGCAATAAATGAAATATCTCCACTCACTTGCTCAACGGTTGAACGAATTTTGGTCGTTGCATCCTTCACTTGTTCGACCACTTCATCTGGATGCTTGATATAATAGGAGAGCTCCCCACTTGTCTTTTTACAGCTGTATACAACAGCCTGTCTCGTGTCACGGTCGAGTAAAGTGATTGCCCCTCCGGCAAGAGCTCCCCAAAGAACACCTGTCCAAAACTTTTTTGTTCCACTCATCTCATTTTCCCTCCCAGCTTGCATTCTCATTCGTTTGAATTTCTTTTAATAAACGTTCACAGCCGATCTTTAATAAATCAAACACTTCTTGAAAATTACCGGTAAAGTACGGATCTGGAACATCTACTTTTTCTGCTTCCGGAACATAATCAAGCAGTTTTACAATTTTGGCACTCGACTGAAGAGATTTCAGCTTATGTATATTTTTTTCATTTTGCGAGTCCATGGCGATGATATAGTCAAATTCGTTTAGATCATCGGCAAGAATTTGTCTAGCGACCTGACCTTCGAAACTAATTTGATTCTGACTTAATATATCCTGTGTTCCCTGATGAGGAGGCTTCCCAAGATGCCAATCTCCCGTACCCGCAGAGTCAACCGTTATTTTATGTTCTAATCCTTCCCTTTTCACTAAATCACGAAACATCGCCTCTGCCATTGGTGAACGACAAATATTCCCGAGGCACACAAATAAAACTTTAACCATAATATTTCCCTCCTTTCTATATTTTGTAGGAAAAGGAACGGCTTTTCAACCTTTCAGAAAAGAAGTTGTCGAAATTCATTTGACTTTTGTAGGGGAACATGGAAAGATAATTTTACAAGCTTGCAGAAAAAGGGGAGAACGAACGATGAACTTGTCTGAGAAATCAGTAGAAAATGTGGAATACATGATTGAAAAGATAAAAGAAAAACTGAAGGTATTAAACTTAGGTGCCATCAAACCATCACATTTTGATGAAAATATGTATGAAGAGCTTAAAGAAATTTATGACCTTGTGATGAAAAGAGATTCGTTTAGCCCTAGTGAAACGCAAGCACTAGCGGAGGAATTAGGGAATCTAAGAAAACAATAATGAGCCGATTTTTTTAACGGCTGTATGGCTCAGTTTACTATACTGAGCCATTTTTAAAATCTATTTTTGGTTGGGATTCAGCAGGGTTTCATCATTAAGCGGAGAAATTTCTCCTAATTAGAAAATAGCACTAAAAATCGCAGAAATAGACGGAAAGATTCCGTCTATTTAGTCAAAAAACGTGTAAATGGGTGATTTTCCTCTGCTTAATCGGAAAACCTCCGCTTATATCCCCTGAACAGAGCTCTACTCTGCAGTATAACGGAAAATTCTCCGCTTATATCAATATCTCCACCAAAAATAAGTGTCAATTTCATATGCAAATTGGCACTCATTTTAATGTTGGTGATAGCTCTTTTTTACTGGTCCAACACTTCCGTAATTAATAATGTGTGATTTTCCCCTAACGAAACTTCTTCATTTGAATCCAAGTATCGCACAAATGGTCTTTGAAGATTACCTTTTACTTTCGTGACAATCGCTTGGCGCCCGTCATTGAGAATGACCTTTGTTCCTGGAATAAAGTGTGGTACCTCTTGGACAAACAGCTTTACCAAATCTGTGCTAAACAGTGTTCCACTCTTTGTCATCACATACTCCATTACCTCATGGGGTGGAATTCCCTTTTTCGATAATGCATTTTCGTAAAAATTGGCAATGCTGCAGATTTGAGCAAATTCATGTATTTCTTTTTCTCGTAACCCCCTAGGTACTCCACTACCATCAAAGGCTTCGTGGTGCTGATAGGCAACATGAGCAGAAAGCAAACTCACTTCTCTCGTTTTTCGTAAATATTCAAACCCTACTCTTGGATGATCATCCTTTATAGGAGTTAGTACCTTTCCTATGTCATGAACCAAGGCACCGACTGCTAAATCACGAATTTGCATTTGAGAAATGTGATATTTTTTCGCAATTTGCAATGCAAGAAGTGTGACATTAACCGAGTGGGCATATTCTCGTAGCTCTTCCGCTAATGATGAGGCAGGAATTAAAAGAATAGCCTTTCTTTTGTTCACTTCCTCTACCAGCTTTATCGCGAGCTGTTGAATGGGTCTAATCGGAAGTTCTTCTTTTTTCTCTACCGCTTTATAAACCGCTTGGAGTACATCTACTGCATCCACCCAGGTTGGTACATCGAGCATCTCCTCCATGGAAATTCCAAATGACTCTGCGTCCTCTATAAATAAATATCGAATATCAAGATCGATTAACTTTTTCAGGTAGGTTGGGTGGATGGAGCGGCCTGCTGCAAGAAGCACCCTTTTTTGCCGATCAAAAACTGGTTTCGCCAACTGCATGGTACGTGGCTCATATTCATCAATTCGAATTAATCTCATGCTTACTCCTTCTACAATCATTATTACCCCTAGTATACAAATTGTTCGATAGCATTACTATTGTCCTTTACTCCTAAGTTTCATTTCATCAATAGGATTGATAGAGGAATAGTTTGGATGGACCCTTCAAATAATATGATTGAGTGATTTTATCATCGAAAGGAGGAATGTCCGAATGGTACGTAAACTTCTTATGATATTGCTTGCTGGTTTTCTCGTTACGTCGGTTGTGGCTTGTGACGACGCACCAGGAGAAGATGAGATTGGCGATGGCGAAGTACAAGATGAGGAATAAATGTTTTAAAGCAAAAGGGAACAGCACTAGTTATGTGTTGTTCCCTTTTGTTGATCATATGCTATTATACGCCCATCTTACGGCGTTGATTGCTCACCTTTTTGGTTTGCTGGCTTTTCATTTTCTTTGTTGTCGCAGGACCGTTGGCGCTAGTTTTTCCTCCTGCTTGCTGATTTTTCTTTTTTTCTAGTTGTTGCTTAATCGCTTCTTGCAAGCTAATTTTCTTTTTTTCTGTTTCATGATTTTCTGTCATGGGACTTCCTCCATCTAACTTCATATAGTTTTTTGTTGATAGTGCTTGATTATTCTCCTTGGTCGGTTAAAATGATCGGGCCATTCTTCGTGATGGCGATTGTGTGCTCAAATTGAGCCGAGTTTTTTCCATCCACGGTACGAGCGGTCCAACCATTGGAATCCATTTTCGTTTCGTAATTTCCAACATTCACCATTGGTTCAATCGTAAATACCATACCCTCTTTTATGCGAGGACCTTTCCCAGGTAGTCCAAAGTGCGGAACATCCGGCTTTTCATGAATGGAGGGGCCAATTCCATGACCAATAAAGTTTCTTACGACCGAGAATCCCTCTCCTTCCACGTAGGTTTGGATGGCATGTCCGATATCTCCGATTCGATTTCCTACCACAGCGGCTTCAATTCCTTTGTACAAGCTCGTTTTTGTTACCTCTACCAAACGTTTTGTTTCTTCAGAGGCTTCTCCAACGATATATGTCCACGCAGAGTCTGCTAAGGCACCATTCACATTAACAACCATATCTATCGTGACAATGTCCCCTGTATTCAGTGGTTCTTTTCTTGGAAAGCCGTGGCAAATCTCATCATTAATGCTTGCACAGGTTGCGTACTCATAACCTCTGTAACCCTTTTGCTGAGCAATAGCACCATGTCGCGCTAAGTATGTATCAACAAACTGGTCAATTTCCCAAGTGGTTATTCCTGGTTTGATCATTTTTTTAATTTCTTTATGACAAGCAGCCAGAAGCTCCCCTGCTTTTTTCATAGCCTCAATCTCACGAGGTGATTTTAAAACAATCATTTCTCTCACCTTCCCCCAAATCCCTATAATGTATAGTCTTTATTGTACTCTCTATCGGTCTATATTAGCAAAGCATTCCTATGTCTAATTTTGTTAGATAACCTCAAATAATAGTCAATCAAACGATTGATTGAACTCCCTTCCCGCCTTTAATACCAACAAACACATAAAAAGAATTTGTCGAACAAAAAAAACAGGTTTCACCCACCCCAATCCCGGGTATAAAAGGGTGTCAGACACCCTTCGTGGACAAAATGAGCCATTCTGTCTTTTTGTGGTGTCTGTCACCGTTCGTGGACAGATGGGGTAAGTTTGTCCGTATGGGGTGGACAGTAGATTTTTTTTATTTATGCCCACAATTATCACTTTCATTGCGAAATGTATTGTGTATAATGCTACATAGAAGTATTAAAAGTGGTTAATCCGTTTTTAATTACCAGAACCGTAATTACCTTCCATTTGTGACTAACTAAAGAAATTTTAAGAACGGAGTCTACTATTTTCGTTCTGAATATGGAACTACCCAATTTTTTTTGCTATTATGAATTCATACAGAGAGATAGGTGAGTGGTCTAGATGATTGGAGATCGTGTTAAAAAACTTCGTCTTGAGAAGAAAATGTCCATGTCTGAACTAGCTGAACAAGCTGGTGTCGCTAAATCATACTTAAGTTCATTAGAAAGAAATTTACAAACGAATCCGTCTATCCAATTTCTTGAGAAAATTTCAGCTGTCCTTCATGTACCAGTTGACCATCTTATACATGAGCACCCAAATAAAGACGAACTAGATTCTGACTGGATGAAGCTTGTGAAAGAGGCTATGAACTCCGGGGTTTCGAAAGATCAGTTTAAAGAATTTCTTGAGTTTAATAAATGGAGAAGTAATCAATCAAATAATAGCTAATGCAAAAAAGACAAAATCCAGGTGATTTTGTCTTTTTTTTGGCTCTTTTCTTATACTTTGTAGCACAATTTTAATAAAAATAGCTACTTCCCGTTAAAATCGACTTTTAGATTTTAACAACAATCTTAAACAAAAAAGCCTTATACAAAACAAAAAGCATTCCCATCTAGTCCATCCCTAACAGAAATACTTTCATTCTATGTATGAAACAACATGCTAGTAAGCGAGTTTCTATTTATCTTCTGATTTCAGTCTCATCTAAAAATCTTCTAATCTCTTCTTTCTCCAGGCCCAACTTTTTTGCTTCAATGATTAACATCATCCACTCATAGTCTAGCTCTTCTACTGTTACTTCACTCGTTTCTAACATTCCTCAATCTCCCCCTAAAATACAATCGTATTCCAGGCAGTCCAGCCGTCTTAGCAAAAAACTTCCAACTACCTTAGACCTGCGACTTTGCGTCCCCCCTTTTCAGAAGGTTTGCCTTTTTCTGTATTTTGATCTCCCCATTTAATTCACTTATCAATCATTTTACTACTCGATTTTAGTAAATTGTGTAAAAATTTGTCATACACTTAAAAACTTTCCCAACTTTTTAGCAACAGTATTCGACAAAGACCTTCATAAAGAACAATTGAAAACCAAAGGTTACATACATTTTTTTACATTCTTAAAAATTCGCACAAAAATCCTTAGTCTTCATGTCGCCCACTGTCGAAATCACTTTTAAAATTTTCTGACTTCTGTTAATTAAGTCTTTATTCCTAGTTTTTGTTTCTCATAGGCTTTCAGTTTTCTTTGAATAGGTATGATATTTACATGTACCCTTTCAAGTGTAATTGCGTCAAAAAATGGTAACTTTGTTAGGTTATGACCACATATAGGACAGATCCACTCCCCTGCTTCCGAACTGCTGTAAGAAGGGCGATAGCATTTGTCACAGTTTTTCCGGTACATTCCTGCCACCTACTATTCTAATAGTTTTCGTTTGTTATTCTATTATTTTTGTTCTATATAAAGAATTATTTACTTTTATTTTAGACGCAAGTACAGATAAAACCAAACACTGTAAACCGACCGTTTTTTCGTTATAATGAACATTTTTCTTTCACTTTCATCTCCATTCTCCTTATATCTTACTTTTTCAATTTTTTTAAGAACATTTCGTTCGTTAAAATGCACAAATCCATTGTTTGTAAATCTATTACTATTTTTATGCATAAAAAAAGGAATCAGTCGTTATTAGACTGACTCCTTCTTAATAATTTTTAAGATAAAGTGTTAAGTTGAACAGCTATTTTTGATCCAACATCAGCATTATTCTTCACCAATGCAATATTCGCTTCCAAGCTTCTTCCTTCTGTAAGTTCTTTTACCTTTGCTAAAAGGAATGGAGTAACATTTTTACCTGCAATCTCATTTTCCTTTGCTTCTTTTAATGCCGATTCAATTACACCGTTGATAAATTCTTCTTCAAGAGCATCTGTTTCTGGGATTGGGTTCGCAATCACCACTCCACCCTTCAATCCTAGCTCCCACTTTGTACGAATCATGCTTGCAGCTTCTTTTTCATCTTCCACTTGAACGTTTACTTGGAAAGGACTTGTTCTTGTATAAAAAGCCGGAAGAATTTCTGTGCCAAATCCAACGACTGGCACCCCATGCGTTTCTAAGTATTCAAGTGTTAAACCAATATCAAGAATTGATTTTGCTCCTGCGCACACAACAGCCACGTTGGTTTGAGCAAGTTCTTGAAGATCAGCTGACACATCCATTGTTACTTCAGCTTCACGATGAACTCCACCAATCCCACCGGTTACGAACACCTCAATTCCAGCAAGTTCTGCACAGATCATTGTCGCCGCTACCGTTGTTGCTCCATTTTTCTTTGTCGCCACTAGGTATGGTAAATCTCTACGGCTCGCCTTTTCAATATCCTTTCGAGTAGCAAGCATTTCTAACTCTTCATCTGATAAGCCTATTTTTATTTTTCCGTCTAAAATAGCAATTGTGGCTGGTACGGCACCATTTTTACGAATAATGTCTTCTACTTCCTTTGCCGTTTGTACATTTTGTGGGTACGGCATTCCGTGAGAGATAATGGTTGATTCTAATGCCACAACTGGTACATTATTTTTTTTCGCTTCTAAAACTTCTAGTGAGTATTCTAAGTATTTTTCCATGTTTGTTTGCTCCTTAGTGAAAATTATGTTGAAAAGCTTCTTGTAGCTGTTGATGATTTAATGACGGGTTCACCGTTTCCTCCGTTGCTAAAGTTAGCATGGAACACGCCATTCCAATTTTGCACGCATCTTCCGTTTTTAAGTCACGTAAATAGGCATAGACGATCCCTGCAACCAATGCATCTCCAGCCCCCGTTACATCAACCACATCAACCTTTGGCGGCAACAATACACCCGCTTCATTCGCCTTTGTAAAGTAAATAAGTCCTTTGTCCCCGCGTGAAATAACCACCCGTTCAACACCCTTTTTCATAATGACTTCTGCCGCTTTAAAAAAGTCACCTTCATCTTTGATTGGTTTCCCTGCTAAAGCCTCAGCTTCATCCTTATTCGCGATCAACCAAGCCACACCATCAAGATTTTGTGGCAGCTTTTTAATTTTTGGAGCTGAAACCGGGGTAATGACGAGTGGAATCGCTTCTTCCCTGCAGCGATCAATCACTTTCGCAAGTATGTCAGAAGGGAAGTTTGTATCAATCATGACAAGCTCTGTTGATGCAAGAAAGCCCCAGCGCTTTTCAACAAAATCTAAATCGACACGATCATATATGCCCATATCTGCTAAAGCAACCGCCATTTCTCCATCCACATCCAAAACAGCCGTATACGTTCCCGTTGCTTCATTAGGGAGCATTTTTGAAGGCTCTATATCTACGTATGATCTTGTGTAGTCGAGGAGCCATTTTCCCTCATGATCATCACCTACAACAGTCATAAGAGAAACATCTAATCCTAGTCTTCCCAAGTTTTCAGCAATGTTCCTTGCCACTCCTCCGCAAGAATTACTAGTACTTGCTGGATTGGATGTTCCTAACTGAAGCTTATCAATGGCTTGCATTTTCCTATCCACATTGGCTCCGCCTATACAGATCACCTGTTTTTTATTAGGTAATACATATGCTCGACCTAGTAGTTTTCCTTGCTTGGTAAGAGAAGAAATATAACCAGCAACTGCCGAACGAGATAGGCCCGTCCTTTCTGCCAACTCATTTTGAGAGATAAATGGATCTCTTTTAATCAGTCCAAGTATCGTTGCTTCCTTATCACTCATAATTCACCTCATGACATCATAGACATTTGTCTTTATTATAAACTTTTGTCCATTCGTTTTCTACCCTTATTATTCTCTTTAACTGGAAAAATATTTCATACTTTTTGAAATCGACCTTTATGCAGTGTGTTGTCAATTATCAAATTTGTATAATTTATGAAATTTATTTGCCATTTTTATGAATAAAAACTATAATGAATATAGATTCAACCATGTGTGAAGGGGGTATTTCCATGACCGTTGTTCACATCTTGAATTTCTCCATACCAATTGCATGCATCCTTTTTGCTGGAATTTTGATGGATCGAATGTGTAAACCGGAAGTACCACAACCTGATAATAACAACGATTAGTTTTTTGCGTTTCTTGTAAGCGCTTCCTAATGAATAATCCCTTGTATCTCTTTTTGACCACTCTTTGAAGTGGTCCTTTTTATATTAAAAAAAGGCTGTTTTCGTAAAGATTGTTGTTTTTGGAAAAATCCCAAATGCCGGATTTTTCCCCGTATAACGCTGGGTTTATTGGTCTATTTGGTGAGTAGCTCTTATCTAAGGATGAAAAAATTCTGATTGGCTGTTGAAACATATAGTTAATTTCCTAAAAAGTGTGTTCATAGCAACAATGTCTTAGAATAGAGCCTAAAAAAGACTGAAGCCATCACAGGCTCAGTCCGCAGTTCTTGGTAAGATTAAAATTTCTACACGACGATTTTTCGCTCTTCCAGCAGCATCTTCGTTTGAAGCAATCGGTCGGAATTCCCCATATCCCTTCGCACTAAACCAACTTGGATCAAGCTTGTCGTTTTCGAGTAAGATTTTCATAAAATTAATCGCACGCATGACACTTAGCTCCCAGTTAGACGCGAACCGTGCATTTTTAATCGGAACATTATCTGTATGCCCACTGATAATTACACTTCGCGCTGGATCCATAACGAGTAAATCTGAGATCTCTCTAACAATGGTTAAATCCTGTGTTCTAACTGAATCACTGCCCGATTCAAATAAAACATTATCACGAATCGTTACGTGTAATCCGTCATCTTCGAGTGTAGTCTCCAGTTTGTCCTCTAGCCCTTTGCTCGTAATATACTCGTTTACCTTCGCTTGAATGGCTTGGAGCTCAACCTGTTCTGCTTGTTCGGCTAGCTGTTGTTTTTGCTCTTCGGTCATCCCTTGAGATTGTGCTTGAGACTGTTCGGTACTTTCAGAGTCATTTTGCTGCTCATCCGGTGCCGTTGCCCCTTCTTCCGGTATTGGGCTTGGAAACTCAAATATCCCCGTTCCACTCGTAAATTGAGCATTAAACACTTCTGCCATTGCTTGAAACTTTTTCGCATCCAATGAACTCATGGAGAATAATACGATAAACAACGCAAGCAGGAGAGTTAAAAGGTCAGCGTAAGGAATTAACCAAGATTCGTCAACATGCTCCTCATGATGATGCTTCTTATGGCGCTTACTCATTTGCCGCTTCTCCTGTCGCAGCTAAGAACTTTTTCTTCTCACTACCAGGTAGGTAAGAAGCTAGTTTTGTTTCAATGACACGAGGCGCTTCTCCTTCTAGTATGGATAGAATTCCCTCAACCATCATTTGTTTAATTTTCACTTCTTGCTTTGACTTACGCTTCAATTTGTTTGCAAATGGATGCCATAGTACATATCCGGTAAAAATACCTAGTAAAGTGGCAATAAAGGCAGCACTTATCGCGTGTCCTAGTCCCTCAATATCATTCATGTACCCAAGGGCAGCAATCAAACCTACTACTGCACCAAGTACTCCAAGGGTTGGAGCGTACGTACCTGCTTGTGTAAAAATCAGAGCACCAGATTGATGTCTTTCTTCCATTGCTTCAATTTCTTCCGATAACACATCGCGAATATAGTCGGCACTTTGTCCATCAACAGCAAGCGATAATCCATTTTTCAAGAAATCATCGTCGATTTCATTCGTCTGTGACTCTAGTGCTAATAACCCCTCTTTACGAGCGAGCTGTGCCCAATCAGAAAACATTTTAATTAATTCAGCTGTGTCTGGTAACTTGTCTTCTTTAAAAAGCTTTCCGAACAGCTTTGGTACTCTTTTGATTTCACTTGTTGGGAATGCGATTGTTACAGCACCAGCCGTTCCTAACAAAATAATTAAAATTGCCGCTGGATTCACAAGCTGCACGGGGCTAACACCTTTAAAGAACATCCCCACTAGTACAGCCACGACCCCGATGACAACACCTATTACCGACGTTTTATCCATACTTCATTCTCCTGTCTTTTCCTAAGTATCTTGTATGATAGAAGTCCTCTTTCTATCAACCTACTACTTTTTATTTCGGCTAATTATGTCATTTTTTAAGGGAATATGTAAAAAATAATATTTGAAGATATGACAAAAAAATGCCTAAGGAGTTTCCTTAGGCATTACAGATTGCAATAAAAGGCTGATCTCCGCTCCAGGCGCTTGCTTTCCGGGGGGCAGGCGGTGAGCCTCCTCGTCGCTGACCGCTCCTGTGGGGTCTCACCTGTCCTGCTAATCCCCCAGGAGTCAAGCACCTTCCGCTCCAATCAGCAAGTATACTACTTTGAAATGTTTAAAAGGAGTTTTGAGTCATTGGTAAATGCCCGCTAACGTAAAGCGTCCACCCTTTGCGGAAATCAACCTACACTAATTCCTTTTTTATTTTAAAAGCTGTTTTCGTAAAGATTGTTGTTAATATCTTAAAGCCGATTTTAACGTAGTAATAGCTATTTTGCGCATTAGAATTTAGTTTGCAGACTCTTTTCTTATTAAATTTATGCTATTTTCTGCTGAAACTTAGCATAATCAATAAAATGATTTTCCAAAAAAAAACAAAGTTTAAGAAAAGAGCCATTTTAAAATAACTTCTTATTTATTTTTTGCTCATAATTTTTAAAAATAGAAGAGTTTGTGTTAACTCGGCGTTTGGATAACATATTGTTAAAACGCAGCAGCTTTTCATTTAATTTTTTCTGAAGACTGTGTCTTTGATCATCGTCCTCACATTCTTTTAACAGAGATTCTATAGACATCATTTCTTGCTTGAGTACATGTTCTTCTGGAGAATATCCCGCATTTTTCAGCACGGTATAGGCCATTCGAAGTTCTTCAGGAATGGCCGATAAATCATCAAGCTTTAACGGTTTTCCATAGCCAGGTAAATGATCGAACTCTCCATTTTCAATCGCCTTACGAATACGTTCCTCTGAAATACTTTGAGAAAAATCCATGAATATCCCCTCCTTCCCTTATTATACCTTGTATTGTGGAAAGAGGCGATTTTCCAATATTTGTTTTCTAACTTTGGTCAGGCATCCAATTTGCTGGGACACCTTTACCGGTATCCTTTGCATGCTGAAGTGCCTGCATTAGCCTGACATGTTCATAAAGGTTTCGACCGACTTCCCTCGGATAGACTAGCTTAGCTACAATGATCTGTTCCGGATTTATAAAAATAGAGGCTCTAAAAGCCGCTCCTGCTTTCTCATCCAATACTCGATACGATTTGGAGATCGCATGTGTTCTATCACTCAACATAGGGTAGTAGACATTTTGTAAAGAGGGAGTGGTTTCTCGAAAGACTTTATGTGAATAGATGCTATCTGTGCTGATAGCCAAAATCTCCACATTCATTGCCTGAAAATAAGGATAAATAGCAGCGACCGCCGCTAGTTCTGTCTCTCAGACGGGTGTAAAGTCACTTGGATAGAAAAATAAGAGAAGCGATTTTCCCTTATATTGCTCAAGTTCAAAGGTTTTGATTTCTCCATTTACAAATCCACTGGTTGAGAATGTTGGAGCTTGATCGTCTCGAGTCGCACAAAATGGCTGTTGTTCATTTTGAGAATCATTAGACACTTGGATCCCCCCTCCCTTTTTATAAATTTCCAAACCACTACTTTAATAACTATGCATGAACCTTCTGAACTGTCCTGTTTCTTTTCTACATAGAAGGGAATTTTTCCGGAAAAGCTAATTTTGAGGAAAGGAGTGTGGAAAAATGGGTCGCGGAAAAGATTATGAGCATAAGAAAAAGGGACACCCTGGGAAGTTTCCTGAGGGAACTCTTGTTGAAAAACATACAAAGGACGCAATCGGCGATGAGGAGTTCCTTGTTGTACGTGAAGCGTTTAAAAACAGAGTAGAAACTCGAGACGTCGAATAGACCTTGCAATCGCAAGGTCTTTCTTATGCTTGTCAAGGCTAACCGGGCGCTTCGCCTTTCTATTCCCTTTTTCTTTCGTTTTCCTGTATACTTATCCCGAGCAAATGGAAATTCGGAGGATAAATAATGAAATCACTCGTACTTGCTGAAAAGCCAAGCGTTGCTAGAGAAATTGCGCGCGTTCTTGGCTGTTCACAAACACATAAAAGCTATATTGAAGGGCCGAAGTATATTGTCACTTGGGCGCTTGGACATTTAATTGAGTTAAAGATGCCTGAGCATTATGATACGAAATACAAGCAATGGAATTTAGAAGACCTGCCCATTATCCCTGATAAGATGGGGCTTAAGGTCATGAAACAAACCTCTCACCAGTATAAAGCGATCGAATCTCTTGCCAAACGTAAAGACGTGAAGGAATGCATTATCGCCACCGACGCAGGACGTGAAGGAGAGCTTGTTGCACGCTGGATTTTAGAAAAAATCCGTTGGAATAAACCGATTAAACGTTTGTGGATTTCATCCCATACGGATCGTTCGATTAAAGAGGGATTTGCTAAACTTCGCCCGGGAAGCGAGTATGAAAATTTATATGCATCAGCGGTTTGTCGAGCGGAAGCTGATTGGTTAATTGGGCTTAATGTGACTCGCGCTTTAACGACTAAATATAAGGACCCTCTCTCTGCAGGTCGAGTTCAAACGCCAACTCTTGCATTAGTGATGGAGCGAGAAAAGGCGATTCAGACCTTTAAACCGCAGGAGTATTGGACGATTTCAGCCCAAATTGGACCTTTGAAGGCCGATTGGGAGGAAAATGGGGAAAAGCGAATTTTCTCCAAGGACAAAGCAGATCAGATTTTAGCAAAGAGTAAAGGACAAAAAGCGAGCGTTCAGTCAATCAATCGTACGGCTAAGTCTGAGCAACAGCCCCTTCCTTATGATTTAACGGAGCTTCAACGTGATGCCAACAAACGCTTTGGCTTTTCAGCGAAAAAGACATCAAGTGTTTTGCAAAAACTATATGAGCAGCACAAGCTCGTAACGTACCCGCGTACGGACTCTCGTTACCTCACGACTGATATGGAAGCGACGATGCTTGATCGAGTGGAGGCGATTGCTGGAGGCTATAAGGAAGAAGTACGTAGCATTCTCGCTAACAAAGGGAAGGTAGTCGCTAAACGGGTGTTTAATAATGGAAAAGTAACTGACCACCATGCCATTATTCCTACCGAAGAGCGATTATTTCTTCGTGATTTAGAGTCAGATGAACGAAAGCTGTACGATTTAATTGTGAAGCGATTCCTAGCTCTTTTTTACCCAGCCTATCAGTACGAAACTGTTCGTGCTGTATTTGATGTGAACGGGGAGTCATTCTCTACGAAGGAAACGGTTGTGGTTGATGCAGGTTTTAAAGCTATTACAGGAAAAGACGAAGAGTTAAGCGGTCAAAAGCTTGGACAGATCACGAAAGGACAGTCCTTCTCGATAGCTCAGGTTCAAGCCGAGAAAAAGCTAACCGAACCTCCTGCACGTTTCTCAGAGTCTGATATTTTAGGTCAAATGGAGAAATATGGGCTTGGAACCCCTGCGACGCGCGCCGAGATCATCGAAAGAATCATCGAAACCGAGGTCGTTGACCGGAAAAATGGACGTTTACATCCGACTCCTAAAGGAAAGCAATTGATGGATCTTGTGAATGAGGAGCTTACCTCTCCAGAGCTTACCGCACAATGGGAAAAAGAGCTTGAAGCCATCTCACGTGGCAAAGGAGATCCAAAGCAATTTTTAAAACGGATTCGGAAGCAAACCGAGCAATTGATTTCTGAAATTAAGATGAGCGATAAATCGTATCGTGCTCATAATTTAACGGGCTCAAAATGCCCAGAGTGCCAATCTCTGTTGAAAGAAAGAAATACGAAAGAAGGCAAGATTCTCGTCTGCTCAAGTTCGGAATGTAACTACCGAAAGCGCAAGGATCCTAAGCTTTCTAACCGCCGCTGTCCTCAGTGTAAAAAGAAAATGGAAATGCACGAAGGAAAAGCTGGATTATACTTCCAATGTCGCAAGTGTAATGTGGTCGAGAAAGCAGAGGAACGAAAGAAAGCTGTCAATAAACGCGAGGAACGAAAGCTTGTCCAGAAGTACACCCAAAAGGATGACAACTTCGGAAACAGCCTTGGAGACTTATTAAAAGCAGCGTTAGAAAAGAAAGATTAAAAATTAACAATATAAAACGAACGCTTAGGCGCCCCAGGCACCTAAGCGTTTTTCAGGAACAAAACTGTCCACCCCACACGGACAAATCAGGGCAATCTGTCCACGAGCGGTGACAGACACCACAAAAAGACAGATTGGGGGGTTTTGTCCACGGAGGGTGTCTGACACCGCATTTGTCACTGCATTGAGGAGGTTTTCAGCATGAGAATACGTGATTGGGATTCCAATTTGAAGGTTCGTTTGTTTGGTGAGGCGTTAATGAACATTACCTTTTGGATGTTTTTTCCCTTTTTAACCATATATTTTGCCGATGAGTTCGGTAAAAGCCTCGCTGGTTTGTTATTAATTCTTTCACAGGTTTTATCGGTTTTTGCCAATCTTATAGGTGGTTATTGTGCCGATCGATACGGTCGTAAACGGATGATGGTTCTTTCTGCCTTTGGCCAGGGCATTTGCTTTATGTTGTTCGGACTGGCTGATTCACCATGGCTTCAGTCTCCATGGATTGGCTTCCTCTGTTTCTCGTTTGTTGGTTTTTTCGGATCCATCTACTGGCCAGCTAGTCAGGCCATGGTGGCTGATGTGGTAGACGAGGAAAACCGAAGCAGCGTGTTTGCTGTCTTTTATACATCGATTAACATCGCAGTCGTCATCGGTCCTCTACTGGGTGCGATTTTCTATGTGAATCACCGTTTTGAGCTTCTGCTTATCGCGGGACTTATCTGTGTCGGTTTAGCTGTCGTCCTACAAAAATGGACACGTGAAACAGCACCAACTTATGAGCACAAGGAAAGCACCAGTACGAAATGGTATTCCTTCGTTGGGAATCAGCTTCGTGACTACAAAGTCATCATCAAGGATCGAACCTTCCTTTTATTTATCATCGCTGGGGTACTAGCCGCGCAAACCTTTATGCAGCTCGACTTGCTCATCCCAGTCTATACAAAGGAAGTCGTTCATAACCAATCTCTCCTAACGATCGGCAATTGGTCATTAAGTGTTGGTGGAGAACAAGCCTTTGGTTTCATCCTTGCAGAGAACGGCTTGCTTGTTGCTCTTTTAACCGTAGCTATTACTAAATGGGTCATTGGTTTTCAGGAAAGAAATGTATTTATCCTCTCTTCCCTACTATATGCCATCGCTATTATTGCATTTGGCCAAACCGAATGGATATGGGGACTTGTATTCGCTATGGCTATATTCACTCTAGCCGAACTGCTTGTTGCCGGGTTACAGCAAAGCTTTATTTCAAAAATAGCCCCTGAGCATATGAGAGGACAATATTTCGCTGCAGCAAGTCTTCGATACACCATTGGTCGAACCATTGCTCCAATCTCCATTCCTTTGACCGTGTGGATTGGCTATGAATGGACCTTCTTTACCATTGCCATTCTTGCCATCGGTAGTGCCGTTATTTATTGGATCATGTTTTCAAGGCTTGATCAAAAGCAACAACCTTTAACACATGCAAAAGGCTCTGCCTAAGTACGAATATTCGCCACTCGATCATGTACAAAAAAACCTTTCGGGTGGCGAATTTGTTTTCTTTTTTTTGAAAAAACGAATACAATAAGAAAGAAGAATCCACAAAAAAGGAGACTATACATATGAGCTTTCAAACTAATTTAGAAAAATACGCAGAGCTGGCTGTTAAAGTGGGCGTGAACGTCCAGCCTAACCAGACACTCGTTATCAATACAACACTCGACTCAGCTGAATTTGTTCGCCTAGTGGTACGCAATGCCTACGAAGTTGGTGCCCATAATGTCATCGTCAACTGGCAAGACGATGAAGTGACGCGTACCAAGTACAACTTAGCACCTGATGCTGCTTTTAACGAGTACCCAGAATGGCGGGCTCGTGAAATGGAAGAGCTTGCCGACAAAGGTGCTGCCTTCATGTCCATCGTTTCTTCAGGTCCTGACCTATTAAAAGGGGTCAACCCTGAGCGTATCGCAAACTTTCAAAAAGCTGCGGGAACAGCATTAAGCAATTATCGTAAAAAAATTCAGTCAGATAAAGTAAGTTGGACGGTTATTGCTACTCCTTCTCCTGCTTGGGCTGCTAAAGTATTCCCAGACGCAGCACCTGAAGAACAAGTGAGTCTCCTTTGGGATGCCATTTTCAAAGCGACTCGTGCAGACCTAGACAATCCAGTGGAAGCATGGAAAAAGCATGACGAAACCCTACACGAGAAAGTAGCTTACTTAAACGAACGTCGTTATAAAAAGCTACACTATACCGCTCCTGGAACAGACTTAACGATTGAACTTCCAGAAAGGCATATTTGGGTGGGTGCTGGAAGCATTAACGAACAAGGAAACCACTTCATGGCCAATATGCCTACAGAAGAAGTGTTTACTGTTCCACACAGAACAGGTGTGAACGGATATGTAGCAAGTACCAAACCGCTTAGCTATGGTGGAAATATCATTGATAACTTCACCATTACTTTTGAAAATGGGCGCATTGTCAATGTAAAAGCTGAGCAAGGTGAGGACATTTTAAAACGCCTTGTTGATACGGATGAAGGTTCACATTATTTAGGAGAAGTCGCATTGGTGCCATTCCAATCACCCATCTCTCAATCCAATGTGCTTTTCTACAACACCCTTTTCGACGAAAATGCCTCTAACCATTTAGCGATCGGAAGTGCCTACGCATTCTGTATCGAAGGTGGAAAAACGATGTCTGCTGAAGATCTTGAGAAGAATGGACTGAACGAAAGTATCACACATGTTGATTTCATGATCGGCTCTGCTGAAATGAATATTGATGGTATTACAAAAGATGATCAAGCAGAACCCGTATTCCGAAACGGAAATTGGGCTTTCTAACTGGATACTAATAGCTGGGGTTCCTAACCACGCATAAGACTGTAGTCAAATTCGTAAAATTAGAGTTTGCCTACAGTTTTCTTTTATATATCCACTGTTGAAGGTATATAGATGCCACAGTATTGACCCAGTGGTTTTCAGAACATAGTTGTTTGACTATGACGAGGAATACTTAGTCAATCCTTTAACAGCTACTGCTGATTCGAGCGGAAGGTGCTTGACTCCTGGGGGATCCAGCGGGACAGGTGAGACCGCGCAAGAGCAAAGCGATGAGGAGGCTCACCGCCCGCCCCCCGGAAAGCAAGCGCCTTAAGCGGAAATCAGCCTTTTCTCTACCGTATCAAATAATAAAAATTTCCCCTCACATGGTCTAAACCCTCCAACTTTCCTATATTTTATAACATGGATGATTCCACACTCTTAAAAGGAATAGGTGAGGTCTAGATGTATGTTGTAACGTACTATGATAATAGAAATGTCTTGTTAACTCAGTTACTCAAAAATCTCCCTGCAGAAGGGGAAAATGTAAAGATAAAAGGGAGAAAAGGAAAAATTACTGCCGTATCCCCCATCGATGAAAAGGTTGTCCACGTCCATGTTGCTCTTGAAGCCGTTAATAAAAATAAACTTCCACTACTAGATAACTCCAAAAAGAAAAAACGATAAAAAAAGCATGAGGGAATTCCCTCATGCTTTACTTATTGTCGTTATTTTTCCCTTCAACTCCAGCACCTAATTCCTCAAAGCTTTTTACTTTTCCATGAGGATGCTGATTTTCTTTTCTCTGCCTCCACTGGCGTTCTTCTTGACTCTTCGATTTTGTCATCACAGATGCTCCTTTTCAAATAACTTCTTATATATTTTCTCAGGAACTGCTACAACTTATGTAATCATCTTGTTTTTTACAAACAAACCCAGCAGGACCCAGGTCAGGATAACTGAAAGAGGCTATTGCAATGAAATTCGAATTATGGGAGGATGAAACTACATATATATAATTTGTAAAGTTGAATTTAGGAGTGAATAACGTGGACCAGTTACATATTGTCGTTTCTGGTAAAGTTCAAGGGGTTGGCTTTCGTTACTATACACAAATGAGAGCAGCACAATATGGAGTCACCGGCTGGGTAAAAAATATGGAGAATGGCAGCGTAGAAATCATTGCTGTCGGTCAACCGGAGGATCTCCAGCTTTTTATAGAGTCCGTTCGAGAAGGAAATCCTTTCTCTAAGGTAAACAACATGGAAATACATACTAGGGAGAAAACCGATCCATATCCTTCTTTTAAAATTAAATATTAGGTTCCAATAAACTGGCCAAGATGATATTGGCCAGTTTATTTTATGAAATACTTACTCGTCATTTTCTGTCACTCTTCCCCCATAACCATGAGGCTTAGGAGCACCTTTCAAATGTTTCGTTCCTTTTGTTTCAACATCTGCTTCATAGGAATTTGTTTTTAATTGCTTTTCAGTTCTATTCTTCAATTTGTTCACCTCCCTTTCTACCTTTCCCAAACCAAGCATGTTAAAGCCCCAAAACAATTTCCAATAAACACCTAAGCTCTCCAATCTTATAAATGGACATATTAGCTTTGTAACTTAAAAGGAGGTGCTAGTATGAGTAACATCACACTCGGCGTACATGAAACACTAGAACTACATGAAATTATGGCCTTTAAAAGTCTTTGTTTAACAAAATCTTCAACTATGAGTGGATTTGTCCAAGATAATGAACTGAAGAATCTCCTTACACAGGATGTAAATCAAACAAAAAGTCATATTCAAACATTGCAACAGTTTGTACCAAGAAAGGGGCAATAACAAAATGGAACAATCCGGACAGAATAGTTATAGTTCTTCTCAAGGCGTTGACCCAACGATTTTAAACACATCTGACTCAAACCAATCTGGAATGAGCAATGATATGGCTGGTTCAACCCAATCAGGTCAAATGAGTGCGATGACTGAGCAAGTTATTGTCACCGATTTATTAATGGCAGCAAAATCAGCCATAAAAAATTACGCTATTGCCATTTCTGAATGTGCTACACCAGAATTGCGCCAAGCTTTGACTGAGCAACTAACCGATACCATTCGTTCTCATGAGCAAATTACCAACTACATGATTAATAAAGGGTACTATCACCCAGTGAATGTGCTTGAACAATTACGACTTGACCAGCAAGCTGCTCAAACAGCTTTAAACCTGCAATAATTACTTAGCCTTGGAGGCATTTCCTTCAAGGCTAGTACGATTGGGAGGGAATCCTTAAATGACTTTTTTGGATGCATCAATACGAATCACCTTTATATTTATAACATTGTTCATCATGTGCCGTATTTTAGGGAAAAAGTTAATCGCACATATGACGTTTTTTGATTTTGTTGCTGGAATTACCATCGGTTCCCTCGGAGCCTCTTTTGCTTTTAGCAATACGATTCCTATAAGCATTGGAATTTACGGAATTATCCTTTTTGCCCTAATTGCTCTCATTACTGATGTGTTATCCATTAAAGTTTATGCTACAAGAAAACTCTTTAACGGGGAACCATTGCTTATTATTAAGAATGGCAAAATACAAGAAGAAGGAATGTTAAAAGCTCGATTAACGGTGGATGACCTCCTTTTTCTTCTTCGAAAGAAAAATATTTTTTATCTAGATGAAGTAGAGTTTGCCTTTCTTGAGACGGATGGAACGGTTTCAGCTCAAAAGAAAGGAACTCAGCAGTATACGAAAAATATTGACTTCCAAATCAACCCGATCTCACGCGGGATACCACAAACATTTATTATTGATGGGAAAATTATGATGGAGAGCCTTGAGGCTGCCGGGAAGGATCCATCTTGGATGAATTCTATTCTCAAAGAGCATAACATTCAAAAAGTCACAAACGTAACCGTTGGTCAGATCGATGAGCAAGGTAAGGTTTTTCTGGACAGTAATACTGATAAACAGTAAAAAAGACACCCTTTAAGGTGCCTTCCATTACACTTGTGACTCATATACATCCTGGCTAGATTCGACCACATACTCGGGCTTCGGCTTACCAGCATTGGCTCTATGCCCAGCAATATGATCGGGGTGCTTCTCCCAATTTTTCCAATCTCATTCTGATTCCCAGCGAATCATAACGATCACTTCTTCATGACCATGACGACTTTTCTTCAATAGCACTTGCTTATCAATAAAGCCGGGCTGCTCTGAAATCAATCCACCTTGTCCAGAAAAGCGATCAATGACCTTTGAAGAGTGTCCTTCTTCAACAACGATTTTTTTCATTTGATAAAACAATGGAATGGCCTCCTATTTGTAAAAAGCCGGAACGAAGTCCGGCTATCAAGTTTTATTTAAGTGCTGCTTTCACTTCTTCTACCATTGATTTTGTTGATTCAACACCGTTTCCAGCAATGTACCAGTTTACGGCATCAAGGTAAATAATTTTTCCGTTTTTATAGGCATTTGTTTTCTTCACTAACTCATTTTCAATCGTTTCTTTTGCACCCACTTCTCCGCCAACTGCAGCAGAACGGTCAATAACAAAGATCACATCTGGATTCTTCTCTAAAATGTATTCAAATGTAATGCTTTGACCATGTTGAGATACTTCTAAGTTTTCGTCCGCTGCTTTGAATCCAAATGCATCATGAACAAAGCCATAACGTGAACCTGGACCGTATGCACTTACTTTTCCTTCATTTGCTAATAAAATTAATGCTTTGTCTTCAGAAGCGGATGCTTCTTTGTTTACTTCCTCAATGCTTGCTTTTAATTCTTCCATTTTTGAAGTAAGAACATCTTCTTTTTCAAAGATTTCTGCTAAAAGATCAAAGTTCTTTTCAAGTGAAGACATATAGTTGGTATAATCCACATCAATGAAAACAGTTGGAGCAATCTCAGCAAATTGGTCATATAACTCCGCTTGTCTTCCAGAAATAAAGATCACATCTGGCTCTAAGTGATGAATCGCTTCAAAATCAGGCTCTTTTAAGCCACCTACATTGGTATAATCAGAACCAGCATATTTTTCTAAGCTTTTTGGAACAGTTGCTTGTGGAACACCAGCCACTTCCACTCCAAATGCGTCTAATGTATCAAGAACACCAAAATCAAATACTACTACCTTCTTAGGGCTCTTCTCTATAGTCACTTCACCATATTCGTGAGAGATGGTTACTTCTTCTGTTTTTTCTCCTTCTGTGCTAGCCGTCGTGCTTGCTTCCTCTTTGCCACCACATGCAGCTAATAAGAAAAGCATAGTGAAAACAAGTGAAAATAAACCAAACTTCTTCATCTTTCTATCCCCTTTTTATGAATTAAAGTACACACAGATTCGACAGTTGTTCATTTCTTGAATTGGAATATCCATATCATAGATTTCCTTCAACGCTTTTGATTGGATAATCTCATTCGTTGGTCCATCCTTTACGACCTTTCCATCCTTTAGAGCAACGATACGGTCTGAATACACTGAAGCAAAATTAATATCATGAAGAACGATCACGACCGTTTTTCCAAGCTCATCCACCAAACGACGTAAAATTTTCATAATCTGTACCGAATGCTTCATATCCAGATTATTTAACGGTTCATCCAGTAAGATATACTCGGTGTCTTGAGCAATAACCATCGCAATAAACGCTCGCTGCTTTTGCCCTCCTGACAACTCATCTAAGTATCTGTCTTCCATGTCTTTCAACGCCATATACTCGATTGCTTGATCAACCATTTTCTCATCCTCTGCCGTTAACCGGCCCTTTGAATAAGGAAAGCGACCGAATGCAACCAGCTCACGAATCGTTAAACGAACATTAATATAATTCGATTGCTTTAAGATCGATACAATTTTTGAAAAGTCATTTGACTTCATCTTTTTTATATTCGATTGATCAATGAGCACCTCACCTGAATCAGCATCTAAAAGACGACTGACCATCGATAACAGAGTGGACTTTCCTGCTCCGTTTGGGCCGATAAAAGAAGTAATCTTTCCTCTTTGAATCGAGACCGTTACATCTTCTACGACTTTCTTTTTTCCATAAAACTTCGAAAGTGCTTGAACTTGGATCAAGATGATCGACTCTCCTTTAGCAGTAAGTAAATGAAGTACACGCCACCAATAAAGTTAATAATGACGCTTAGTGTCGTTGAAAAAGTAAAGATTCTTTCTACCACCCATTGGCCACCTACGAGGGCGATGACACTAATTAAACCAGCTCCACTGATCAGAACCTTGTGTTTATAGGTTCCAAACAACTGATAAGATAGGTTTGCTACAATCAATCCAAAGAACGTAATCGGACCGACAAGTGCCGTGGAGACGGAAATAAATACCGCAACAAGGATGAGCATTTTCTTTACTAATGAATCATAATTCACTCCTAGATTGACAGCATTATCTCTACCTAGAGACAGTACATCTAAATACGTTGTATATCGCCAAGCATAAAGAATGAGCAATCCGATGATTCCAATCGCAATCCATAAAATATCGGTATTGACATTATTAAAGCTTGCAAACATTCGATCTTGTACAATTTGGAATTCATTCGGGTCAATCAATACCTGTAAAAATGTCGAGATACTTGAGAAAAAGGTTCCTACGATAATTCCAATCAACAATAAGAAGTAGATTGGTTGATTACCTTTTTTAAAAAGAAATCGATAGAGTAATAGCGCAAAGACAATCATCGCTACCACTGAAATTCCGAAATTCACTTGCTTGTTCGTAACCGTAACATGGGTTGAACCCAAGAAGAAAATAATGACGGTTTGGATTAGCATATACAGGGAATCAAGTCCCATAATACTCGGAGTAAGGATTCGATTGTGAGTAATTGTTTGAAAAACAACCGTGGAATACGCGATAGCCACCCCTGTTAAAATCATGGCAACTACCTTAAATCCTCTTCTAGGAAGAGCATAATCATAGCTTCCATTCAAATCATGAAATAAATAAAGAGCACAAACGGCTATTGCAGCCACAGTCAGTAATATATTCTTGGTTGAATTACGCATACGCTTTCCTCCGGAACAACAAGAATAGGAAGATTCCACTACCGATCACACCGACCATTAATGAGATAGAAATCTCATATGGATAAATAAGGACTCGGCCGAGGATATCTGTTACTAGAAGGAAGATGGCTCCCAGTAACGCCGTATGCGGTAACGTCTTTTGCAGATGATCACCTTTGAAAATAGAAATAATATTCGGAATAATTAAGCCTAAAAAAGGAATGACCCCGACGGTAAGTACCACCGTCACCGTAATAAGAGCTACTAATACCAACCCAATATTCACAACTCGCTTATAGGCAAGACCTAGGTTTTTGGAAAAATCCTCACCCATCCCAGCGACCGTGAACCGATTAGCATACAAGTAAGCAACTAATAATACCGGTATACTTATGTACAACAGCTCGTAGCGGCCTTTCATAATCATTGAAAAATCTCCCTGCAGCCATGCTGACATATTTTGAATCACATCGGCCCGATAAGCAAAAAACGTAGCAACCGATGATAAAATATTTCCGAACATGAGTCCGACCAAGGGGATAAATATAGCATCCTTGAACTTAATTCTGTCCAGGATTTGCATAAATAGAAAGGTTCCTGCTAAGGCGAAGGCAAAGGCGATTCCCATCTTTTGTAGCATCGTTGCATTCGCAAAAAATAGCATTGATACGAGAATTCCTAGCCTTGTTGCATCTAATGTTCCAGCGGTTGTGGGAGAAACAAATTTGTTTCTGCTTAATTGCTGCATGATCAAACCAGCAATACTCATCCCAGCCCCAGCTAGTAAAATAGCAATTAACCTTGGAACGCGACTAATTAAAAAGATCTCAGTTTCTTCTGATTGAAAGTCAAGTAACATCTTTGGAGAAATGCTGCTTACCCCTACAAAAAGAGATAGAACTGAAAGAATAAGTAACGCGAGTAGTAAGTATCGTTTCTTCATCGGCTCTCCTCTTTTTCAAAATCTCTAATAATGAGAATCATTATCACAAGCTCTATCATATATTTATATACAAATAGTGTCAACCTAAATGAGAATGTTTTTCATATAAAATTGAAAAATTACCCAAATCCGCACCTCCCTTTTACTTGGGACAAAAGGCTTTTTTGAGTTGTGAAAATTTTGTGATAATAGTAGATTTCACTGAGTTTATATAACAAACAAAAATAAAAAAACTGTAGGCCATAAAAACTCACTCCTTTATTAATTAGATGTTTTGTCCTTAATCGAGTAACTAGAAAATAAGCGGAGAACTTCCGGTTAGATGCAGAATGGAGCCTCGTTTGGGGGTAAATAAGGGGAGGTTTTCCGCTTATGCAAAGCAAAATCTCCTATTTTCGTATTTTTCGAGCCAATAGTCGGAATCTCTCCGTCTATTTATGCCTTTTTTAATAAAAATTACTAATTAAGCGGAATTTCTCCGTCTATTTTCTTACGATTAGTCAAGTGTATTTCAGTTAATTCATTTATGTTTTTATTTAGATGTATTTGGGAGGGGTACCCCTCCCAAATACATCTAAATTTTCCCATGACGAAAAGACCTCACGATATTCTT
>JBEQAB010000019.1:0-47406 GCA_041640555.1 Bacillaceae bacterium | reverse complement strand
GTCCGCCGCTAATCTTCGGGAGCAAGCTCCCAAAGATCCGCTCGACTTGCATGTATTAGGCACGCCGCCAGCGTTCGTCCTGAGCCAGGATCAAACTCTCCAATAAAGAGTAAGATTAGCTCTTAAAGTTAAAACGTTGGCTAGTGTATGTTTCAACACTAATCATTTTTGTTGACGTATGATTTGTTTAGTTTTCAAAGAACAATCACTGTCGCATCGAGGCGACTTTAATAATATATCATGTTTACCAACTCATTTCAACTACTTTTTTAAAAAAAGTTTTTATAACTTTTTAAAGTACTTGTTGAGCTGACTTTTCATAGTATAACAAGTCTCCGTTCATTATTCAACAACTAATAAATGGAAATATTCAAGAGCCAGATAGTAATAGTCCCTATTTGGCTCTCCCATGCTAAGGAATCTTTACTTCATCAATAAAAAGCATTCGGTTTCTCTGCAAATGAATAATTTCATCAGTAGATAATACTTTTACAAGTGGTCTAGTTGGTGCATTTTCATCGATAAATAGAATTTCAGCTTCTTGTCCATTTGAAAGTTTTACTAAACTTCCAATAGAAATATTCAGGATTCCAGATTGAAGCGCACGAATGGAGGCAATATCAAACTGTCCGAATAAATCTTGTAGCATCATCTCTAACACTTTGAAAGGAGACTGTTTCTTTCGATACAATCGTTGTGATGTCATTGCATGGAAGGTGTCAGCCACTCCAATAATTTTTGCATACTGGTGGATTTTCTGCCCCTTTTCTCCTAACGGATACCCACTTCCATCCAAACGCTCATGATGCTGGAAGATAGCAATTTTCCCAGCCTCTCTAATAAACGGTGTGCTTTGAATAAGTCTATAGCTATACGTCGGGTGGTTTTTCACCTCTTGATACTCCTCTTGAGTAAGAGGTGTTTTTTTATTTAAAATACCTTCAGAAAGCTTTGCCATTCCACAATCACTTAAAGCTCCAGCCAAAGCAACCTGAACAATTTCACCTTTATTAAAACCTAGCTTCTTAGAGATAAAACTGCTAATTAATCCAACCGCAACTGCATGCTGGTATAAATAGTCTTCCTCAGTTGAAAAGTGGTGAAGTTGAAAAAGGTCTACTTGATTTTGATCTATTTTTTCAATTAATGGAAATATAATGCTACGTACCTTTGTAACATCTACGGGTAGGCCTGCTTGCCAGCTTCGAAACTCTTTTTTATAGCTTCTTGATGCTTGGAGAAAGAGTTCCGTGAATGTAAGTTCCCTTTGCTCTTCATTTTCTCCACATTTGACTTCATCATCATCCAAAAGGATCTCACTTGGAATAAAAGGATGTCCGCTAGAAAGAGTCTTTTCAACCTCTAGTTCGGGTACTAAGAAGGCTTTTAATACCCCAAGCAATTCGGAAGTTAACACGGTTTTCTTTTGGACAATTGCCCGGCCTGATAACCCAATAACATCTTCAGAAAGAATGCACCCTTCTTGAACTTCTTTTATAAGAACTCGCACTAATTACACCCTCTAGTAATAATATTCTTAGTCTATTTTACCTAATTCATAAAAAAAGAGGAACATAATAATGTCCCTCTCTTTCAAATTATTCTTCATCCGCTGGTTCAACTTCATTTAACTCTTCATCTTCACCAACGATGATTTCTTCTTTTTCTTCTTCTTTTTCAACCATCGCTACAGTTGCTACGAATTCTTCTTCTGATTCATTCAACCTAATCAATCTCACACCTTGAGTATTTCGTCCCATTGTGGAGATATCACTAACCGCCATACGGATTAAGACTCCGCCTGTAGTAATTAACATGACATCTTCTTCACCTGTCACAGCCTTCATTGCAACTAGGCTTCCGTTTTTATCCGTAATGTTACATGTTTTGATCCCTTTACCACCACGGCCCTGGATTCTATACTCTTCGGCAGGAGTACGTTTACCGTATCCATTCTTAGTAACAATTAATATCTCTGTGTTTTCTTCAAGTACTTCCATTCCAACAACTTCATCTGTTTCATCAATGTTAATTCCTTTAACACCCGTTGCAGTACGGCCCATAGAACGAACATCCGTTTCAGGGAATCGAATGAGTAACCCATTCTTCGTTCCAATAATAATTTCTTTGCTGCCATCTGTAAGACGAACAGAGATTAATTCATCTTCCTCACGTAGATTCAAGGCAATTAAACCATTGTTACGAATATTAGCAAAGGAAGTGAGTGGAGATCGTTTTGATATTCCTTCCTTGGTAGTAAAGAACAGGAACCAGTCATCTACAAACTCAGAAACAGGGATAATGGCATTCACCCATTCTCCTTTGTCGACTTCAAGTAGATTGATGATAGGAATTCCCTTTGCTGTTCTTGAGAACTCAGGAATTTCATAACCTTTAGAGCGATACACTTTCCCTTTGTTTGTAAAGAAAAGAATGGTATCATGTGTGGACGTTGTAACAAGATGTTCAACGAAATCATCCTCATTCGTCCCCATTCCTTGTATTCCGCGACCACCACGCTTCTGCGCACGATAGGTTGAAACAGGAAGACGCTTGATGTATCCATTATGAGTTAACGAAATAACGATATTCTCAACTGGAATCAAATCCTCATCTTCAATGTTTTCCACTCCACCCGTTACAATTTCTGTACGACGGTTATCGTTGAAGCGTTCTTTAATTTCTGTTAGCTCTTCTCTAATAATTTCAAGAACCTTTTCTTCATTTGCTAAAATTTCCTTTAGCTCAGCAATCAGCTTCACAAGGTTTTGATACTCTTCCTCGATTTTTTCGCGTTCTAATCCTGTTAAACGCTGTAATCGCATATCTAGAATCGCCTGTGCTTGCTTTTCTGAAAGCTGGAAGGTATTCATTAAGCCTTCACGAGCAATATCCGTTGTTTGAGAGGAACGAATTAAGCTAATAACCGCATCTAGGTGATCTAACGCAATACGTAATCCGTCTAAGATATGTGCTCGTGCTTCCGCTTTCCGTAATTCAAATTCTGTTCTTCTACGAATGACTACTTTTTGGTGATCCAAATAATGAACTAAACACTGCTTTAGGTTTAAGACCTTAGGTTGTCCATCTACTAAAGCTAATGTGTTAATTCCAAAACTCGTTTGTAGAGCTGTTTGCTTATAGAGATTATTCAATAACACATTGGCATTGGCATCTTTACGAACCTCAATAACAATACGCATACCTTTTCTATCTGATTCATCACGTAGATCTGTTATACCATCAATTTTTTTCTCACGAGCAAGCTCAGCAATTTTCTCAATAAGCTTTGCCTTATTTACCTGGTATGGAATTTCATTAACAATAATAACTTCCTTGCCATTTGCTTTTTGTTCAATGACAACCTTTGCTCGTAATGTGATGGAACCTCTGCCAGTTTCGTAAGCCTTTCGGATTCCACTTCGGCCTAGTATTAGTCCTCCAGTTGGGAAATCGGGGCCAGGAATGATCTCCATGAGCTCCGCTGTTGTAATTTCAGGGTCTTTACTTACAGCTAATACACCATCAATGACTTCACCTAATTGGTGCGGGGGAATATTTGTTGCCATTCCAACTGCAATCCCTGTGGTTCCATTGACAAGAAGATTCGGGAATCGAGCAGGTAGAACAACTGGCTCCTTTTCTTCTCCATCATAGTTATCTTGATAATCAATCGTGTCTTTATTTATATCTCGCAACAGTTCCATTGAGATTTTTGACATTCTTGATTCTGTATAACGCATCGCTGCCGCTGAATCTCCATCAACGGATCCAAAGTTTCCATGGCCATCAACAAGCATGTAACGGTAGTTAAAATCCTGAGCCATACGTACCATGGTTTCATACACCGCTGAGTCTCCGTGCGGGTGGTATTTACCTATTACATCCCCAACGATACGTGCAGACTTTTTATATGGCTTGTCAGAATGCATTCCAAGGTCATGCATGGCATATAGAATACGACGGTGAACAGGCTTTAATCCATCTCTAACATCTGGCAAAGCACGGGAGACGATTACGCTCATCGCATAGTCTAGGAATGAAGTCTTCATTTCTTGGCTTATATTAATTTCTTTAATTTGTGAATTTGGTGTTTCAGCCAACGTGTGTACCTCCTTTAAAGCTAATGATGATCCTTTGTAAGCCTTCTTATGAAAAGAAAAGGAGGATAGTGGTTACCCTCTACCCTTTTTTAAATATCTAAGTTTTTCACGTATTGTGCGTTTGCTTCGATAAAGTTACGACGTGGCTCTACTTTATCTCCCATTAGCATTTCGAATGTTTCATCAGCTTCAATAGCATCTTGAAGACTAACCTGCAACATGGTTCTAGTCTCTGGGTTCATGGTTGTTTCCCAAAGCTGATCAGGATTCATCTCACCTAAACCTTTGTAACGTTGAATATTAGGTTTCGGTTGACTCGGAAGCTCTGAGAAAATACGGTCTAGTTCTTTATCGTTATAGGCATATTCAATACGTTTCCCTTGTTGTACCTTATATAACGGTGGCTGAGCGATATAAATATAGCCTGCCTCTAAGATTTGTCTCATATATCGATAGAAGAACGTTAGAATCAGTGTTCGAATATGCGCACCGTCAACATCTGCATCCGTCATAATGACAACTTTATGGTAGCGAGCTTTCGAAAGATCAAAGTCTTCTCCAATCCCTGTCCCGATAGCTGTAATCATGGCACGAACTTCATTATTTGAAAGGATTTTATCCAATCTTGCTTTTTCTACGTTAAGGATCTTCCCTCTAAGTGGAAGAATCGCTTGGAAATGACGGTCACGTCCTTGTTTTGCTGACCCACCCGCTGAGTCTCCCTCAACGATATAAATCTCACTGATTTCAGGATCTTTGGAAGAGCAGTCAGCAAGCTTACCTGGCAAGCTCGATACCTCAAGTGCACTCTTTCGACGTGTTAACTCTCTCGCTTTTTTAGCAGCCAAACGAGCTCTTGCCGCCATTAAGCCTTTTTCGACTATTTTCCTAGCAACTGTAGGGTTTTCAAGCAAGAACTTATCCAACGCCTCGGCAAAGATCGTATCTGTTGCTGCTCTTACCTCTGAGTTACCAAGTTTCGTTTTTGTTTGACCTTCAAACTGTGGATCTGGATGTTTAATTGATACGATAGCTGTTAAACCTTCTCGTACATCATCACCAGACAGATTTGAATCGTTTTCTTTTATCTGACCATATTTTCTAGCATAGTCGTTTATGATTCTTGTAAGGGCCGTTTTAAAACCAGATTCATGCGTCCCACCTTCATGGGTATGAATATTGTTCGCGAACGAGTAAATATTACTTGTATAACTATCATTGTATTGAATGGCGACCTCGATGGTAATTCCCTCTTTTTCGCCTTCAATAAAGATTGGTTCTTCATGTAGAACTTCCTTTGATCGATTTAAGTGCTCTACATAAGACTTTATTCCACCCTCATAATAGTACTGGTTCGCTTTATTTTCTTCACGCTTATCTTCAATCGTTATTTTCAACCCTTTGTTTAAAAAAGCAAGCTCACGAATACGATTGGCAAGTGTCTCATAATCATACTCTAGAGTCTCTGTGAAAATTTCCCCATCTGGCACAAAGTGAATCGTCGTACCAGTATGATCTGTTTCTCCGATCACCTCTAGGTCAGCAACAGGCACACCACGCTCAAATTTCTGGTAGTGAATTTTCCCTTCACGATGAACATACACTTCTAATAGTGTAGATAGCGCATTAACTACAGACGCACCAACTCCGTGAAGTCCTCCAGAAACTTTATAACCTCCGCCACCAAACTTTCCGCCTGCATGAAGGACAGTCATAATGACCTCAACAGCCGGTCTTCCCATCTTTTCATGGATCCCGACAGGTATTCCTCGGCCATTATCAATAACTGTAATACTATTATCCTTTTCAATCACAACATTTATCTCTGTACAGAAGCCAGCTAGAGCTTCGTCAATACTATTGTCAACGATTTCCCAAACTAAATGGTGGAGTCCTTTGACACTTGTGGAACCAATATACATCCCCGGTCTTTTTCTAACGGCTTCAAGACCTTCCAGAACCTGTATCTGATTTTCATCATATGATTGTTCTTGGACTTCTTTTTGTTCCATTGCCATAAACCGTTCACCTACTCTTTCTATCACAATTAAGCAAAAACCAATTGATTTTCGCGTACCAAATATATATTTTCACTTAGCAAGAGAACTAAGATTATTCTAATACTGAACAACTTATTATTAAGAGCGTTTTTTTAATGTTCCAGATGATAAAGGTGAATAATAGATTTTATCCTTCGTGATCACGATAGATTTATATCCACCTTTCGAAAGATCCACAACCACTAAACGATCATTCGTTAATAACTCATTCATCTGTGATGATGAGACGACACTTTCTTTACTTATGATGGCAACAATATCTATTGCTCGAACCAATGTCTCTTCTCCAATATGAACATACATATGAACACCTCATAAGATTTGTTTGATCGTCCCACTTTCAACAGTAAAGGTCGATGCTTCTTTAAGCGTTTGATGGTCAATACCATCTACATTTGTTGTTGTCACAAATGTTTGTACCTTTCCCTGAATGGTGTTTAACAAGTGAGATTGGCGATAATCATCAAGTTCAGAAAGAACATCATCTAATAGTAAAATAGGGTATTCCCCAATCTCCGAATGAATAAGTTCAATTTCTGCTAGCTTAACGGATAAGGCAGTTGTTCGTTGCTGGCCTTGAGATCCGAATGTTTGTACATCACGTCCATTGACAAAAAAGAGCATATCATCGCGATGGGGACCAAACAGTGTGGTTCCACGTTCAATTTCTCTTGTTTTTATTTTACCAAATTTATGAGTGAATACTTCTACCATTTTCGACAAATCTTGCTCTTCTGATACATCAACTGAAGGTTTATACTCAATCTTTAACGTTTCTAGCCCTCTAGAGATTCCACTATGAATGGGAATGGCCCATTTTTGCAGCAAACGGAGGAACTCATAACGTTTGGCTACGATACGAACAGCCTTGTCAATAAATTGCTCTGTTAAAATATCCAACATCGTTTCGTCTGATTGCTTTTTAATCTGCAACATTTTTAGATAATGGTTTCTTTGCTGAAGGATTTTTTGATATTGTCCCATTTCATGAAGATAAATAGGGGATACTTGTCCAATCTCCATATCTATAAATCGCCTTCTAACCTGCGGACTCCCTTTTACGAGTGTAAGATCCTCAGGCGCAAACATAACCACATTCATATTCCCTACATACTGACTTAATTTTTGCTGCTCAAGATGATTGCATTTTGCCTTTTTTCCTTTTTTAGAAATAATCAGCTGCATCGGGAGAGGTCCGTGACTTTTTTTTACCCGTCCCTCTATTGTAGCATATTCTTCATCCCAGCGAATAAGTTCTTTATCATTAGAGGTTCGATGAGATTTAGCCATGGCTAAAACGTAGATGGATTCCATGACATTTGTTTTCCCTTGAGCATTTTCACCTAAGATGACATTAACCTTGTTTTCAAAATTAATAGTCAATTCTTCGTAATTCCGATAATTTTTTAACCCTAAATGCTCAATATACATATTCAAAACATCCTTTATCCCTATACAGTAAGCGAGACTTCAACACATTTGTCGAAGCCTACTTCCTTTTACATGACAATGTATGAACCGATGGTAGGAATTTCAACAACATCTCCAGCTCTAAGCTTTCGACCTCTCCTTTGATCTTGCTCATTATTGACAAATATTTTATGTTCACTTAGGAACCACTTTGCCATGCCTCCGGTATCTATGACACCTGCTAACTTCAAAAATTGACCTAACGTAATATATTCCGTATCAATTTTCACTTCTTCTCTCAAATAACCTCACTCATTTCTCGTAATTTTTCATGACGAGCATATTTCGTGTCTACTCTTTATTTTACTAAATATTTGGTTTGTATACAAAGGGTTAAACGAAAAGCCACCAGATATCTGGCAGCTTATTCTTAATACGTTCTTACAGGGAGAATCAATTGTAGAATAGAATCGTCATTCAAAGGTTGGATAATAAATGGCCTCATTGCCCCTGTGAAACTAATTTTTATTTCTTGTCCTTCTAAAGCTTTTAATGCATCCATTACATATTTTGCACTAAAAGATATTTTCAACTCTTCACCAGTAATCGCTTGGGCCTGGAGCTCTTCAACTACTTTCCCAATTTCTGGTGTATTAGAGGACACCTCTATCACTTTTTCTTCAATCGTTGAAAATTTAACTACGTTGTTCCTTCCTTCTCTTGCTAACAAGGAAGCACGATCAATGGATTGTAAGAACTCTTTTGTATTAACGGTTACTTCTGTCTTACTTTCTGAAGGAATCAATCTCGTCGTATCAGGGTAGTTTCCTTCAAGCAATCTGGAGAAAAACAATAGATGTTTAGCTTTAAATAACACTTGGTTTTCAGTTATAACAATATCAACTAGGTCATTTGTATCATCTAGTATTTTACTCAATTCATTTAAGCTTTTCCCTGGAATAACCACATTGTAGTTGATGTCGTTCTCAATATCGACCTTTGCTTTTCTTAAAGCTAATCTATGGCTATCTGTTGCAATACAGATTAACTCGCCGTTTTCAACCTTCCAGTTTACACCTGTCAACACTGGGCGTGTTTCTGAGGTGGACACGGCAAATACTGTTTGACGAACAAGAACTTTTAAGAGGTCTGTACGGATCTTAAAAGCATTTTGCTCTTCAATTTGTGGTAAATGCGGATACTCTTCAGCATCAAGACCATTCAAATTAAATTCAGATTTACCTGAACGAATGACGGTTTGAAAGTGATTTTGAACATCTATTTCAACTGTATCTGTAGGTAATTTCTTTACGATTTCACTGAAAAACTTGGCTTGAAGAACGATGGAACCTGTTTGTTTAATTTCGACAAGTTCATCACCAGCTTCTTCTCTAGGTATAAAGGATTCAATGGAAATGTCTGAATCACTACCAGTTAATGTAACACCATCTTCTGTAACGACCATTTTTATACCAGTTAAGATTGGAATAGTTGTTCTGCTAGTTACTGCCTTCATAACATCCTGGACACTTTGAACTAAGCGGTCCCTTTGGATAATAAAACGCATAAAATAAGTCCCCCCCGTATGAATGGAATATCAGGTTTATTTATATATTTTTATTATAAAAAAATAGTAGAAGTAATAGTAGGGCCTGTGAGTATGTGGATAACCCTCTTAAACGAAGGGAAATACAGCCTATCCACATGTGGACAGACTGTGAGCAAACGAGTGAAAGTTATACACAGTATTAAATTTTCAAAAGTTCATTAATCTCATTCAACTGTTTTTGGAACTGAGCATCTGTCTGAATAAGCTTTGAAATCTTTTCGTGAGCATGAATAACTGTCGTATGATCTCGACCTCCGAACTCTTCGCCGATTTTCGGAAGGGAGAAGTCGGTTAATTCCCTTGATAAATACATAGCAATTTGCCTAGGGAAAGCAACAGATTTCGTACGCTTCTTTGCTTTGAAATCCTCAAGTTTCACATTAAAATGCTCTCCAACGACTCGTTGAATCTCATGGATCGTAATGACTCGTGGTTTCGAACTTGGAATAATATCTTTCAAAGCTTCCGCAGCTAAATCAGCATTAATGTCTTTATTTATGAGAGACGAGTACGCAACCACTCGAATTAATGCACCTTCTAGCTCTCTAATATTTGAATCAATTTGATTGGCTATATATAGCATGACTTCGTTAGGAATATCTAATCCCTCAGCTTTTGCCTTTTTACGAAGGATGGCAATTCTTGTTTCTAAATCTGGTGGTGTGATGTCTGTGATTAACCCCCACTCAAAGCGTGAACGAAGTCGATCTTCGAGAGTCGGAATCTCCTTTGGCGGCCGGTCACTGGATATAACGATTTGCTTGCTTTCCTCATGAAGCGTATTAAATGTATGGAAAAATTCCTCTTGAGTTTGTTCTTTTCCAGCAAGAAACTGAATATCATCAATAAGAAGAACATCTACATTGCGATATTTATTTCTAAAATCAACAGCTTTATTGTCTCGAATAGAGTTAATGAACTCATTCGTGAATTTTTCAGAAGATAGGTAAACAACTTTTGCTGATGGGTTATGATCCTGAACATAATGACCAATTGCATGCATAAGGTGAGTTTTTCCTAATCCTACGCCCCCATAAATAAAAAGGGGATTATAGGCTTTAGCTGGTGCCTCAGCGACAGCTAGTGAAGCAGCATGTGCAAATCGATTTCCAGAACCAATAACAAATGTATCAAAAGTATATTTCGGATTGAGCATATTTAACGGTAGCTCTTGATGATCGTCATCTTTTATATTGCGTTTTTGTGGAATAGGAATGTCATCTTCCAATTCATTTTGATTTTGAGGAATGATGAATTTAACCCCTAGTTCTTCTCCTGTTATATCGTAGAGAATTCCAGCAATTAATTGCGAATATCGTTCTTCTAGCCAGTCACGAGCAAATTCATTTGGAGCCGTTACGGTTAATGTATCACCTTGCAAAGAATGGGCTTTAGTAGATTTTAGCCACGTTTCAAAGCTGGGCTTGCTGATTTTTTTCTCTATATTGGCTAACGCGTTATTCCAAAGATCCGAAATATTTTCCAAACTGATCCCTCCTTTATAGGAATATAAATGCCATCTTTGAAGTGGCTAAACCGTCTACTAATTTCTTCTATGTTTCCCGTTAGGATCACAAAAAAACATAGGTTATACACGCTGTACAACCTATAAATTTATAAATATACAAATCTGTTAATGTGGGTAAGTATATATATAAGAAGTAATGAGGAATTTCGACAATATCCACGACTTGTGGACAACGTTCTACATAGGGTCTGAATAACCTATCCACAAGATATCCACAATCTGTGGATAGGTTATTTATCCACATGAATTTATCCAGAGTGAAAACACAATAATAATATCAAATAAATTAAGTAGACGCAATGGTTTTTTAAGTTTATCCACAACAAGTACAAGCTGTGAGTATAAATTGTCCACAGTGAAAGAATCTGTGAAAAAGCTGTCAATAAGCGTTGTGGATAATGGAGAAACGTGTCGAAAGTTATTAACAGATACTAAAAAATATGTTTTGGAGGCATTTTGCCAAACTATTTATGAATAGAGAAAATCATTTCTGTCATTCTGTCTGTCAAAAGGAGTCGAAGATAGGCTATTGACTTTTTTTATAGGTCGCCTCTATAATTAGAAGGACTGTCTTTAAAGTTATTCCTCAGGGAGGTGTCATATAATGAAAAGAACGTACCAACCAAATAAGCGTAAACACAGCAAAGTTCACGGTTTCCGTAGTCGTATGAGCTCTGCAAACGGACGTAAAGTATTAGCACGTCGTCGTCGTAAAGGAAGAAAAGTATTATCTGCTTAGGCCACTGAAACGTCAGTGGTCTTTTTTCTCATTCAGGTGAAAGAAGAGTTCGATTTATGTATAGATGTTCACACAGAAGAAAATAATGGGAAGGGCAGTGTGCGCCTCCAGAAGCTAGAGCACTTGCTTTAATCTTGATCGTAGGTGTAATGAATGAAAAAGGAATTTCGTATTAAAAAGAATAAAGAATTTCAAGAAGTATATAAAAAGGGGAATTCGGTAGCCAATCGTCAATTTGTTGTTTATTTACGAAGTGTTCCAGAGCAAACCCATTTTCGTGTTGGTTTGTCTGTAAGCAAGAAGATTGGAAATGCTGTAACCCGTAATCAAGTGAAAAGATATATTAGACAAGCGCTGTTAGAACTAAAAGATCAAATGAAGAATGACTATGATTTAATTATTATTGCGAGAAAACCAGCTTCCGATATGTCATTTCATGAAGTAAAGGGAAGTTTAACTCATGTTTTAAAACTTGCCAAGGTTTTAAATGGTAGAGTAGAAAGAAAGAAGGAAATTAAATCTAAGTGATTGCATTTTTTTTAAGCAATGTACTTATAAAAAATGATACAATACACTTGGATTATTAATAGACGAACAAGTAGTGTGTTTCTTTTTTCATCTAAAGATTGAAGTGTACATACTTGGAGGATATTAGATATTAAGGAGGAAAAAACGGTTGAAAAAGAAACTTCTTCTTTTAATCGGCCTCATATTTCTGATGGCACTACTTACGGGCTGTACAGAGTATAATAAGCCGATTACAGCAGAAAGCGAAGGTTTTTGGAACGAGTATATTGTATACCCATTATCGTTATTAATTGTCAAAACAGCGGAGTTTGCTGGCGGAAACTTTGGATTAGGTATTATTTTAGTAACACTTTTGATTCGTTTGGTGATATTACCATTAATGATCAAGCAAACAAAGAGCTCAAAGGCGATGCAAGCTATTCAGCCTGAGATGCAAAAGTTAAGAGAAAAATATAGCTCAAAAGATCAAAAAACACAACAAAAGCTTCAACAGGAAACAATGGCGCTATTTCAGCAGCACGGAGTAAATCCACTTGCAGGTTGTTTTCCATTAATCATTCAAATGCCAATTTTAATTGGATTTTATCATGCGATATCTCGTACAAGAGAGATTGCAGAGCATAACTTCTTATGGTTTGACCTTGGGTCTCCGGATCCGTTCTATATTTTACCGATTGTTGCCGGAATCACAACCTTCATCCAACAGAAAATCATGATGGCGGGTGTAGAGAATAATCCTCAAATGCAAATGATGCTTTACATTATGCCGGTTATGATTGTTGTGTTTGCATTTACCTTCCCAGCAGCCTTATCACTGTATTGGGTAGTAGGGAACATCTTTATGATTGTTCAAACATATTTTATTAAAGGTCCAGATTTAAAAAAGGTTGCTGAAACTGGTAAATCAGGAGGAGCGAAAAAGTGAGAGAGGTAACTGCTACGGGTAATTCCGTTGAGGAAGCAGTAGCGTCAGCTTTAGCTCAACTAGAAACAACAAGAGATCGTGCAGAGATAGCGATAGTTGACGAAGGGAAGAAGGGGCTATTTGGTATTTTTGGAACCCGTCCGGCTATTGTCAAAGTATCTAAAAAAATTGATGCGATTGAAGAAGCAAAGAACTTTTTAACCGATGTTGCGAGAAAAATGGGTTCACCAGTTGATATTGAAGTGATAAAAGAAGGCAAACAAGTTCAATTTATCCTTTCAGGGGAAAAGATTGCCCTCCTAATTGGAAAAAGAGGACAAACCTTAAATTCACTACAATATTTAACGCAGCTAGTTATTAATCGATATGCGGAACAATACGTAAATGTATTGCTTGATGCAGAAGATTATCGAAAAAGAAGAAATGATACACTCATGCAATTGGCTGATAGACTTGCATTTAAAGCTGTTCGTACAGGTCAAAGAGTAGCGCTCGAACCAATGCCATCGTATGAAAGAAAAGTCATTCATACAGCTTTAATGGGTAATAAGCGAGTGAAAACATACTCTGATGGAGTCGAACCAAATCGTTACATCGTGATTACACCGAATAAATAAAAGTTAGATAAGCGATCCCACCTTGGTGGGGTCGTTTTTTTGTATTGTTTAATTTAATCTTATGCCTGTCGCCCCTGAACAAGCTTCCTCCGCTTTTCTTGTGTCTAGCTCCGGAAGCTAGGGGCTCGGGACATAAGCCAAATCTCTCCAGAAGGCAGGCCTTCCTGCGCGATTCGTCTTATGCCTGTCGCCCCTGAACAAGCTTCCTCCGCTTTTCTTGTGTCTGGCTCCAGCGCCTAGCGACTAGTGTACTTCGCTCTTCTCTCTACGATAAGTCAACATCGAATCGCTAACGCTCTTCGTGTTTCCTTTATCTCAGTCGAAGCGCTCCAGTCCATACGTCGCTAACCAGGCGCTTCCGCTTTTCTTGTTATTCACATGTGGATAAGTTATGATAGAGCATAATGCGCTTTTTTGTTTGTGGATAATTCTTTTTTATTAGAAATGACTGTGCTATTCTAATAATTTGGGAAAAGATGCTTTTAATGAGTAAAGTTTCGTGACATAGATGAAGATAAGGAATATACATGTCCCTTAACGGGAAGAGGTGAAGGCAATGGAATTTGATACAATTGCGGCAATATCGACACCACTGGGTGAAGGAGCGATTGCGATTGTTCGTCTGAGTGGAGATGAAGCAATCCAAATTGCCGATAAATTATTTAGAGGAAAAAGAAATAAACGGTTGATAGAAGTACAAACACATACCATTCATTACGGTCATTTACTTGATCCCAAAACTGGTGAGGTTGCTGAAGAGGTAATGGTGTCTGTGATGAAAGGGCCACATACATTTACGAAAGAAGATGTAGTAGAAATCAATTGCCACGGTGGAATTGTGTCTGTGAATCGTGTCCTACAATTGGTATTACGATCTGGAGCAAGGTTGGCAGAACCAGGTGAATTCACAAAACGTGCCTTTTTAAACGGTAGGATTGATTTATCACAAGCAGAAGCTGTGATGGATTTAATTCGTGCCAAAACTGATCGCGCCATGAACGTAGCACTTGGCCAAATGGAAGGAAGATTATCAAAGCTTATTCAGAGGTTGAGACAGGAAATTCTTGAAACTTTAGCTCATGTGGAAGTGAATATCGACTATCCAGAGTATGATGATGTGGAAGAGATGACGCATAACATGCTGTTAGAAAAGGCCAATCTGGTTCGTGTAGAAATGAAAAAGTTACTTGAAACATCTCAACAAGGAAAAATCTTACGTGAAGGTTTATCAACGGTGATTGTCGGAAGACCTAATGTTGGAAAATCCTCTTTATTAAATAGTCTAGTTCAGGAAAATAAAGCAATTGTTACGGACATTCCTGGAACGACTCGTGACGTCATTGAAGAGTATGTCAATGTTCGAGGGGTACCGCTTCGTTTACTAGATACAGCAGGTATTCGTGAGACAGAGGATATCGTAGAACGAATTGGCGTAGAAAAATCAAGACAAGTGTTAAAAGAAGCAGATCTTATTTTACTGGTTCTGAATTATTCGGATGACCTAACAAAGGAAGATGAAAACCTATTTAAGGCTGTTGAAGGAATGGATGTTATCGTCATTATCAATAAAACAGATCTTCCTCAAAAGATTAATATGGAGAAAGTGAAAGAACTAACAGGGAAAAGTCCTCTTGTTACGACCTCTTTGCTTGAAGACCGAGGAGTCGATGATTTAGAAGAGGCAATTGCTGCTCTTTTCTTCTCTGGATCGATTGAGACAGGTGATATCACGTATGTATCTAATAGTCGACATATTGCCCTACTTCACCAGGCATTACACACTATAGAAGAAGCGATTGCAGGTGTGGAAAGTGGTGTGCCAATTGATATTGTGCAGATTGATTTTACAAGAACTTGGGAGCTCTTAGGGGAGATTATTGGAGAGTCCATTCATGAAAGTTTAATTGACCAGTTATTCTCGCAGTTCTGTTTAGGTAAATAATTTTTTGATAGATACAAGGAGGCAG
Organism: Bacillaceae bacterium; assembly: GCA_041640555.1. GTDB lineage: Bacteria > Bacillota > Bacilli > Bacillales > Cytobacillaceae > Robertmurraya_A. The sequence continues at coordinate 31,920 of JBEQAB010000019.1, read as the reverse complement.
CATGATGCAATATAGTGCTGGAAATTATGACGTGATTGTCATTGGAGCGGGACATGCCGGCTGTGAAGCGGGTTTGGCTGCTGCGCGTCAAGGTGCAAAAACATTAATGATTACCATTAATTTAGATATGGTGGCTTTTATGCCATGTAATCCTTCTGTTGGTGGACCAGCAAAAGGAATTGTTGTGCGCGAAATCGATGCTCTCGGTGGAGAAATGGGAAAAAACATCGACAAAACGCATATCCAAATGAGAATGCTGAATACAGGGAAGGGGCCAGCAGTACGTGCATTACGTGCGCAGGCGGATAAATTTAGTTATCAGCATGAAATGAAAAAAACATTAGAAGATGAAAAAAATCTTACCTTAGTTCAAGGCATGGTGGAACGTCTGATTGTTGAGGACGGAGTATGTAAAGGAGTAATAACAAAGACCGGCGCTACATATGAAGCAAAAACGGTTGTTATTACTACTGGTACCTTCCTTCGCGGTGAAATCATCCTTGGTGAACTAAAGTACTCAAGTGGACCTAATAATCAGCAACCATCGATTAAGCTTTCCGAACACCTCGAAGAGCTAGGATTTGATCTTGTTCGGTTTAAAACGGGAACTCCTCCACGTGTGAATAGTCATACCATTGATTATAGCAAAACGGAGATTCAACCTGGTGATGATGTGCCAAGAGCATTTTCGTATGAAACAACCAAATTTATTACGGACCAACTGCCGTGTTGGTTAACTTACACGAGCGCACAGACTCATCAGTTAATTGATAATAATTTGCACCGTTCTCCTATGTATTCAGGCATGATCAAAGGAACTGGTCCAAGATATTGTCCTTCCATAGAGGATAAGGTTGTTCGTTTCAACGACAAACCAAGACACCAAATCTTCTTAGAACCAGAGGGACGAAACACACAAGAGGTATACGTTCAAGGATTATCAACGAGCTTACCAGAAGAAGTTCAACATCAAATTTTAAAGACCATTCCCGGTCTTGAAAATGTTCAAATGATGAGACCAGGATATGCCATTGAGTATGATGCTATCGTACCGACACAGCTATGGCCAACGCTTGAAACGAAAGTCATTCAGAACCTTTACACAGCAGGACAAATTAATGGGACTTCAGGTTACGAGGAAGCCGCAGGCCAAGGGTTAATGGCTGGTATGAACGCGGGCCGAAAAGCATTAGGTGAAGAGGAAGTTATTCTTAGCCGTTCGGAAGCTTATATAGGGGTATTGATCGATGACCTTGTGACTAAAGGAACGAATGAGCCTTACCGATTACTTACCTCACGTGCAGAATATCGATTGTTGTTACGTCACGATAATGCCGATTTACGTTTAACCGAAATTGGCCGTAAAGTGGGACTTATCTCTGAAGAGCGCTATGAACGCTTTTTAACAAAAAAAGCAGCGATTGAAGCGGAGAAGGAACGTCTAGAAGGAATTATCATTAAACCTAAGCCAGAAGTCCAAGAACTCATTAAAGCTCAGGGTGGAAGTGAGTTAAAGGATGGTATCCGGGCTTCGGACCTTCTAAAACGACCAGAGATGACGTATCAACATATTGAAGCCATTGTCCCATCTGAGGTCGACTTAGATTTTGATATTAAAGAACAAGTAGAAATCCAAGTGAAATACGAAGGGTATATTGAAAAGTCTTTACAACAAGTGGATCGTCTGAAGAAAATGGAGAATAAAAAGATTCCTGATAACATCGACTATGATGCCATCTCTGGAATTGCGACTGAAGCAAAACAAAAAATGAAGCAGGTGCGACCATTATCAATCGCTCAAGCATCAAGAATTTCAGGAGTAAATCCTGCAGATATCTCCATCTTACTTGTTTATTTGGAACAGGGAAAAATAGCACGTGTTTCAAACGATGCATAAAAGCTAATTATTTCCGGTGTGAGGAAGAAGGTACCGCATGAATACAGAGTTATTTATAAAAATGTTAGAGGAGAAGGGGATTGAACTTTCTCCTCAACAAATTAAGCAATATGAACAGTATTTTCACTTATTAGTTGAGTGGAATGAAAAGATGAATTTGACGGCCATTACGGAGAAAGAGGATGTCTATTTAAAACATTTTTATGATAGTGTATCTGCTGCGTTTTATTATGACTTTTCAAAACCGTTAAGCCTTTGTGATGTGGGAGCAGGAGCAGGATTCCCTAGCATCCCAATTAAAATTGCATTTCCTCATCTACAGGTAACCATTGTTGATTCTTTAAACAAACGAATTACCTTTTTGGAGAATCTTGCAAAGGAACTACAACTTGATGGAGTAACCTTTATTCATGACCGAGCAGAGACATTTGGTCAAAAGAAGGAATACAGAGAGCAATATGATCTGGTTACAGCTCGAGCAGTAGCAAGATTATCTGTATTAAGTGAGCTTTGCTTGCCGCTTGTCAGGGTGGGGGGAACCTTTGTAGCCATGAAGGCGGCTCACGCAAATGATGAGTTGGAAGTTGGAAAAAAAGCAATTGCCACACTCGGAGGATCCTTGAAAGAGACATATTCATTCTTACTTCCTATCGAGGAAAGTGAGAGAAATATTATTATTGTAGAAAAGGTAAAGGCGACACCAAAAAAATATCCTAGAAAACCTGGGACTCCGAATAAAACACCAATTGAATAGAGTTACATTTTAGCTCATTTTATGGCATAATTTTAGTAAGTATGTAGGATAAAATAATCAATCATTGCATGTTTGGGCAGGAACTTGATTTTTTTTATAGAATACATTATTAGGGAGTTTCGTAAAGGTGGTGCAGGGTGATGAAGCAGACTTTCACACGCTTTTTTGGCCTAGGCGAAAAAGAGGGACAAGCTGGGACGGAAGAACAGGTTGAAGTAATTACTGAAGCAGATCATGAAGAGATAAAAAAAATACCAATTGATTCAATTGTTCCAAATCGCTTCCAGCCAAGGACAGTATTTGATGAGGACAAAATTGAAGAACTCTCACGGACGATACACATACATGGGATCATCCAGCCAATTGTTGTAAGAGAATTTGAAGAAGGTACGTTTGAAATCATTGCCGGTGAGCGAAGATGGAGAGCGATGAAAAAGCTTGGCTGGGATGAAGCCCCTGCCATAGTGAAAAACATGAATGATACAGAAACGGCTTCTGTCGCATTAATAGAAAACCTTCAAAGAGAAGAACTGTCACCAATTGAAGAGGCAATTGCCTATGGGAAGCTATTGGAATTACACAATTTAACTCAAGAAGCTCTTGCGCAAAGGCTAGGGAAGGGGCAATCTACTGTCGCCAATAAGCTTCGCCTATTAAAGCTACCGCAAGAGGTACAAGAAGCACTATTAAATAAATCCATTACTGAAAGACATGCGCGATCTCTCATTCCTTTGAAAGATGCAGAGAAGCAAATAAAATTATTGGAAGAAATTATTGAGAAAAACTTAAATGTAAAACAAACAGAAGATCGAGTGGCCAAACTTCTAGCAGAAACGTCTGAAAAGCCAAAACCGAAGCGAAAAGCTTTTAGCAAAGATGTGAGAATTGCGGTTAATACCATTCGTCAATCTCTGTCCATGGTTTCTGACAGTGGCATCAACTTAAACTCTGAAGAGGAAGAGTTTGATGATTTCTACCAAATAACAATCAAAATTCCTAAAAAGAAATAATAGATTAAGAGAAGCTTTGTTAGCTTCTCTATTTTTTTGTTATTTTTTTCAATTAAAGCCCTTGGGAAATAAAAAATATGATTCTCTTTTCTTTTTCATGATAGAATAGAATACGTGATTGTCTTTTTAATAGTTTTCAAATGTAAATGTTATTATTGAAGATAAAGGTAGGTGACACCGTTGGGGAAAGTTATTGCCATTGCGAATCAAAAAGGAGGAGTTGGTAAAACAACAACTTCTGTAAACCTAGGTGCCTGCTTAGCATATATAGGGAAAAAAGTATTGCTAGTTGATGTTGATCCACAAGGAAATGCCACAAGTGGTGTTGGTATTGAAAAAGCTGACGTGGAGCAATGTATATATGATGTATTAGTTGATGACGTTGAGGCAAAGGAAGTTATCATGCCTACATCCGTTGAAAACCTATATGCTATCCCCGCTACAATTCAGTTAGCAGGTGCAGAAATTGAACTTGTTCCAACCATATCAAGAGAAGTGAGATTGAAAAGGGCACTTGAGGAAGTAAAAGGATCTTACGATTATGTTATTATCGACTGTCCGCCATCATTAGGTTTATTAACCTTAAATGCGTTAACTGCCTCAGATGCTGTTATCATCCCTGTTCAATGTGAATTTTATGCACTTGAAGGGTTAAGTCAACTTCTAAATACCGTTCGACTCGTCCAGAAGCATTTAAATCAAGATTTAAAAATTGAAGGTGTTCTTCTTACGATGCTAGATGCCAGAACAAATCTTGGACTACAGGTGATTGAAGAAGTAAAGAAGTATTTTCAAGATAAAGTATACAAAACTATTATTCCCCGAAATATCCGCTTAAGTGAAGCACCAAGTCATGGGGAGCCGATTATCATTTACGATCCAAAATCTAGAGGTGCAGAAGTCTATTTAGATTTGGCAAAGGAAGTGGTTTCGCATGGCTAAAGGACTCGGAAAAGGGTTAAATGCGTTCTTTGCAAACATCGAGGAGCCAAACAAACAGGAATCGATTACGGATGTTAGTTTGAAAGAAATACGTCCTAATCCTTATCAGCCGAGAAAGATCTTTACCCAAGAGGCAATTGAAGAGCTAAAGCAGTCAATTATTGAGCATGGTATTTTACAGCCTATAATCGTTAGAAAAAGTATAAAGGGCTATGATATTGTTGTTGGTGAAAGACGCTTTCGAGCTGCTAGAGAAGCGGGACTTGAAAAGGTTCCTGTGGTCATTCGAGAATTAACTGAACAACAAATGATGGAACTTGCTGTCCTAGAGAACTTACAAAGAGAAGATTTGACACCGATAGAAGAAGCGGCAGCCTATCAGTTGCTAATGGAAAAGCTTTCTTTAACACAGGAGCAGTTGGCTAAAAGACTAGGGAAGAGTCGACCACATATTGCAAATTTTGTCCGTTTGTTAACACTGCCACCCAAAATCCAACAGTTGATTTCAGATGGAAAGATTTCAATGGGGCACGGTCGTGCTTTACTGGGCCTTAGAAAAAAAGAAAAGTTACCTCTAATTGCTGAAAAAGTAATGAAAGAAAACTTAAATGTTCGCCAGTTAGAACAACTTATTCAACACTTGAATGAAAATGTTCCACGTGAAACAAAGAAGCCAAAGCCAGAGAAAAATGTTTTTATTAAAGAACGCGAAGGCTTTTTACGTGAGAGATTTGGCACAACTGTCAATATTAAAGAGTCTAAAAATAAAGGGAAAATTGAAATAGAATTTTTCTCAAAAGATGATTTAGAAAGAATTCTCGAATTATTAAATAATAATCAAGAATACTAATTAAAATAGATATTTTAAAAACCATCAAAAAGGATGGTTTTTTTTGTGAATTTCATGCTATATTGTTAGCATGCTTTTTTCGAGAAACGAAATAACAATAATAGGTGAATGATATGTTCTTATTAGGTACTCTTATAAATGGATTATTGATTGTGGTAGGGGCATTGTTGGGGAAGCTTCTTCATAGAATTCCAGAATCAATGAAAACAACTGTTATGTTTAGTATTGGTCTTGCAGTGGTTGTACTAGGACTGCAAATGGGTTTAAAAAGTGAAAATTTTCTCATTGTCATCATTAGTCTTGTATTTGGCTCTGTGCTTGGCGAGTGGCTAGATTTAGATGGGAAGTTGAATGCTCTAGGTGCATGGTTGGAGAAGAAAGTAGGGAGCTCTCAGCAAGGAAGTATTGCAGAAGGATTTGTAACGGCAACGCTTATCTTTGTAATAGGTGCAATGGCCATTATTGGTGCACTGGATAGCGGCATTAGAGGTGATCATGATGTGTTATATACAAAATCTATTATCGATGGATTTACCGCACTAATTTTGACGACCACTCTTGGAATCGGTGTTATTTTTTCTGCCATTCCGGTCATGCTCTATCAGGGGGCTATTGCCGCTTTTGCTACCCAGATTGATCGCTTGATACCAGATGCACTTATGACTAGCTTTATTGCTGAAATGACCGCTACAGGTGGAATTATGATTCTTGCAATTGGATTAAATATTACAGGAATTACGAAAATAAGAGTGGCCAATATGCTGCCAGGTATTTTTGTAGTTGCTTTAATTGTGACCATCATGTCACTTGTAGAAATTATATTAGGATAACAAAAAGGGGGCCTTCTAAATAAAGGCCTCTTTATTATTCCCTTCCACCAATTGCGTCTTTTGTTATTGGGTTTCCAATGTTTTTCCATCTGTTAACAGGTGGATACGTTACACTTGCTTGATAAATTCCATTCGCTATGACTTTAGCCATTTTTAAAACTAAGTTTAATCTAGTGTTTTGTAGGACAAAGTATTCCATAAATCCACTCACATTAACAATTCCAGTGATATGGTAATCACCTACAGATGGAAGTTCTTTATTTACACCAGCTCCTGGTTTAACAGGGCCATCTGCCAGCTGTATGAAACCAACACTTTTAAGTCGACCTAAGCAAGCATCAATCGCGATGATAATAGGATTAAAATGTTTCGCTTTAATGTCCTCGAGTTTTTCAGTTAAGTTCACTGCATGAATGGGGTCCTCGAGAGTTCCATAAACGTAAAAGGAGTTCATTCGTTTTTCTTCAAGAAGTGTGCCGACGAGTGGTCCCAATGAATCACCTGTTGAACGATCAGTTCCAATACAAACAAATACAATCGGACGTTCAATGGTAGCTACTGGTAGAATAGAAACTAGTTCAATTGCTAGTTTATGAGAAGCACGTTGATCGTCATAGGAAATCCTTGCGCCATTGTCTTCTTTCTTATCAAAAAAGGTAGATTTCAAGTTCACTGGGCCCACTCCTTCGTAAATTGTAGTAACAGTATACGGAAGAAATACGAATTGTATACGTACTGTTTATGTAATTTGGAAAAAGGGTAGTTGGAAGGAGGAATTCCATTTTACTAGACAGGTCTTGGGAACTCTTTGGTAGAAGGAATATAGGTATTTTGAAGGAGTCAACCCTTTATACTACAAAGGGAGTATAGAAATTGATAAAATAAGAAAAATCTCCAACAATATAGGATGAGGTGATTTGATGAAATACTGGGAGAAAATTTTAAATGATTTAAAAGAAAAAGCAATGAACGAAGATTTATGGCTTTCTTTAGGAGAAGGAGCACTGAAGATTATTGCGATTTTTATCCTTTCAGGCATTTTCATAAAGGTTGGAAAAGTGATGATTGAAAATGTCTTTAAAGTCAGAACTCGTTCTCCCTTACGTGTATCGGAGCGAAGAGAGGCAACTCTTTTAAAGTTGCTACAAAATATCCTTACGTATGTAGTGTACTTTATTGCCTTTATGATGATATTATCAACATTAACCATAGATGTAAGTGCAATGCTTGCAGGAGCAGGGATCGTTGGACTTGCCGTTGGTTTTGGAGCACAAAACCTTGTTCGTGATATTATTACAGGATTCTTTATTATTTTTGAAGATCAATTTTCAGTTGGTGACTTTGTTCGAATTGGACAGTTTGAGGGAACAGTTGAAGAGATTGGATTACGAACAACAAAAATTAAGACATGGACAGGGGAACTTCATATTTTACCAAATGGTAATATTACAGAAGTAACAAACTTCTCTCTGTATAATAGTATGGCAGTTGTTGATTTAAGCATCTCGTATGAGAGCGATATTAAAAAGGCAGAAACCGTGATTTCTGAACTGTTACAAGAAATGCCTGCAAAATATGAGGATATCATTAAAACACCTGAGATTTTAGGAGTACAAAATTTAGCTGCCTCCGATGTTGTCTTACGTATAGCTGCAGAAACATTACCCATGAAACACTTTGTTGTAGCACGCTTGTTACGCAAAGAACTAAAAGAATGGTTGGATCAAAATGGAATAGAAATCCCTTATCCTCGTATGGTCATGTACTCACGTCAAGATGAGGCTACTTCTAAGAAGGCATGGGGAAATGAATAGGAGTGAGAGCATTTGGAGCAAAAGGAATTTAACTTGAATGACGTGGTTGAAATGAAAAAGCCACACCCATGTGGAGCCAATCGTTGGAAGATCATTCGTTTAGGAATGGATATCCGCATTAAATGTATCGGCTGTGACCATAGTGTGTTAATTCCTCGAAAGGAATTTTCACGTAAGATGAAAAAAGTATTAGAAAGAGCGGAGAGCTAAAGAAGTAGGGGGATGAGTATGGCGAGTACGTATACTTCTGCATGCCCGTTAAATTGTTGGGACAGCTGTGGATTTAAAGTAACAGTTGAGGATGGAAGGGTCACTCGGGTGGAAGGAGATGAAACCCACCCGATTACAAAAGGGAAAATATGTGGAAGAGGTCGGATGCTTGAAGCACGAACTAATTCTGCTGAACGACTTCTCTACCCTTTAAAAAAAATAAATGGTGAGTTTCATAGAATACCATGGGCCCAAGCACTAGATGAAGTGGCTGAAAAAATGTATTGGTTAAAGAAAAATAAGGGAACCACGTCTATTTTGCATAGCCATGATTATGCCAATGGAGGTTTGTTGAAAAATCTCGATCAACGGTTCTTTAATGGTTTTGGTGGTGTAACAGAGTTAACAGGCTCACTATGCTGGGGGGCTGGAATTGAAGCGCAAAACTGGGATTTTGGCGATGCGTACAGTCATGCTCCAGGAGATGTGCTAAATAGTAAAAACATCGTGGTATGGGGTAGAAATGTAGCTCGAACGAATATGCATTTCTACTCTGTTCTACAAGAAGCAAAACGTAACGGAGCCAAACTTTATGTAATTGACCCGTTATACAATGCAACTGCAAAACTAGCCCATAAACATATTACGGTTAAACCAGGGACGGATGGGATTCTAGCAGTAGGGATCATGAAAGAACTCTTACGTTTAGAACTGGCTGACATAGATTTTATTGAAAAATATACAGTTGGGTTTACTCATGTGAAGGAATTAATTCAAACCGTTTCTCTCGAAGAGATTAGTAGAATAACTGAAGTATCGATAGATGTTATGACTGAGCTTGCTTACTTATATGGGGATCGTCCCACTTCCACGTATTTTGGCTTAGGAATGCAACGCTACGGAAATGGGGGAAATACCATTCGTCTCATTGATGCACTGGTTGCTATAAGCGGAAACATTGGGATTCGCGGCGGTGGAGCAAATTATGCGAATAAGCAGGTAGGACAGAGCTTTCAGTTTGAGGAACTAACATTGCCGGACCGACGGAAAGAAGGTCGCCATTTTACTATGATGAAGCAGGCAAAAGGGATTTTAGAAGCTGTGAACCCAACAATCGAAATGATTATTGTTACTTGCGGAAATCCGATTGCACAAGTTCCTAATACGAATGAGATGATAAAGGCATTTTCTTCTGTTGATACGGTGGTTGTAATTGATTCCTTCATGACAGATACCGCAGAACTGGCTGATTATATTCTTCCTACGGCAACGGCATTTGAAGAAGAAGACATTTATTATTCTTCCATGTATCATCATTATGCTAACTATGGTCCAAAGCTAGTTGAATCACCCGGGAAAGCTAAATCAGATTTGTGGATTTGGACAGAATTAGCAAATCGACTGGGCTTTGGGGATGACTTTAACCATTCCAGAGATGAGTGGATGAAAATGGCGATTCAACATCTAGAAGATAAAGGAATTACGCTCCAAACATTCAAAGAAAATTTTCATGTAGAACTTCCAGTAGATGAAGTTCCATGGAGTGATTTTCATTTTAAAACACCGAGCGGAAAATATGAGTTTGTCTCTAATCGAGCAATCCAACAGGGAGAAGATGGACGTTTATCTTTATCTCTGCCTAATGAATCAACCATTACAACCCCTGAATTAGCTCAGAAATATCCTTACCAGCTTTTAACTATTCATCCTATGCGTTCAAACCATTCACAGCACTATCATTTATTTGCTCAACAACCAAAGCTTCGAGTTGAAATAGCAGCAAATATTGCAGAGGATCTTCATTTAGCAGAAAATGACTTTGTAGAGGTATGGAATGAGCGTGGAGCGGTCAAAGGCTATGTTCAAATTCTTACTAATGCGCATCCAAATACTATTAATATTGATGAGGGCATTTGGAAGAAGTATGGAGGGTCCGTCAATCTCTTAACCCCAAGTGAGGAATCGGATAACGGACTGGGAAGTACTTTGTATGATTGCTTAGTAAATATTAGAAAAGTAGAACAAGAAGAATCTGTCGTTTAGGCGGATTCTTCTTGTTTGTCCAGCTCCAGCAGCTAGCCCCTCGGGGTCATAAGCTAAATCTCTCCAGAAGGCAGGCCTTCCTCCGTGATTCATCTTATGCCTGTCGAGGCTTACCGAGCTGCTTCCGCTTTTCTCCGCTTGTTTTTTTGCCATCATATCTCTATAATTGTTTAAGGCTAAAGGCTTTTAAAAATAGAAAAAATGAAACAATAGATATAGTTGTATCGACGAATTTTGGTGCGAATATATAAATGAGGAGTGACATGGATGGCACTAACAGCAGGAATCGTAGGTTTGCCGAACGTAGGGAAATCTACATTATTTAATGCGATTACACAAGCAGGAGCTGAATCAGCGAATTATCCTTTCTGTACAATCGACCCTAACGTAGGAATTGTAGAAGTTCCAGATGAAAGACTACAAAAATTAACAGAGCTTGTTCAGCCGAAAAAAACGGTACCTACAACATTTGAGTTTACTGATATTGCTGGGATCGTAAAGGGAGCAAGTAAAGGGGAAGGATTAGGAAACAAGTTTCTTTCCCATATCCGTGAAGTGGATGCAATCTGTCAGGTTGTCCGCTGCTTTGCAGATGATAATATTACTCACGTTTCTGGTAAGGTAGATCCAATTGACGATATTGAAACGATTAATCTTGAGTTAATTTTAGCTGATCTTGAATCAGTAGAAAAAAGACTGGCACGTGTTGGGAAGATGGCCAAACAAAAAGACAAGGAAGCTGTGTTTGAGGCAGAAATTCTTGAAAAGCTGAAGGAAGCCTTTGAAGCGGACAAGCCTGCTCGTACAGTTGAGTTTACTGAAGAGCAAATGAAGGTAGTGAAGCAACTTCATTTGTTAACGATTAAACCGGTCCTTTATGTGGCTAACGTAGGGGAAGAAGATGTTGCGGACCCGTCTTCAAATGAATACGTACAAAAAGTGAGAGAGTTTGCTGAAAAGGACAATGCACAAGTTATTGTCGTTTGTGCAAAGATTGAAGAAGAGATTGCTGAGCTTGAAGGGGAAGAAAAGGAAATGTTCCTATCTGAGCTTGGTATTGAAGAATCAGGTCTTGATCAGCTGATTCGTGCAGCTTATCATTTACTTGGATTAGCAACATACTTTACTGCTGGCGTTCAAGAAGTTCGTGCTTGGACATTCCGTAAAGGCATGAAGGCTCCTCAATGTGCAGGAGTTATCCACTCTGACTTTGAGCGTGGGTTCATTCGAGCAGAAACCGTTGCATATGAAGATTTACTAGCTGGCGGTACAATGACTGCGGCTAAGGAAGCTGGTAAAGTTCGATTAGAAGGAAAAGAATACGAAGTAAAAGACGGAGATATCATCCATTTCCGCTTTAATGTATAAGAAAATCGCTAGCGCCCTGGAGCTAGACAATTCTCTTTAATATGAGAACCACCTTGAAAAATCAAGGTGGTTTTTTACGTTTTCTTAACAGTAAATCAACTTGTTGTCAATGTTTACGACTTAAACTAAAAGCATTAGAAAGGAGGCTGTATAAGTGAAGCGAACAATGGATTGGATTGTGAAATCAGATGAAATCATTTTCTATTTATTAAACAAGCAACCGGTATTCCTGATTCAAATCTTTAGATGGGTTACTCATTTAGGGGGGGCTCTTTGTTCTATTGGAATACCATTATTCATTTGGATAGTTGGTCCGTTAGAGCTTAGAGAGGTAGTTATCGTTGTTTTCTTTTCTTTGACCATAAGCCATTTGTTTGTCTTTTTAGCAAAGAGACAATTCCGACGACTTAGGCCACATTTATCTACCTTGCAAGCGACCATATATGGTAGGGAACTAAAGGATCCTTCCTTTCCGTCTGGTCATTCTACAGCCATATTCTCAGTTGTTACACCTTTTATGTTATTTGATCCATTTTTAGCTCCTTTTTTGTTTCCTCTGGCAATTTTGGTCGCACTTTCTCGTGTCATACTAGGCGTCCACTATCCAACTGATGTGTTAGCAGGTTCATTACTAGGTGCATTCACCGCATTGGGATTTTGTCATTTATTTTTCTAGGGGGGATCAGTTTGAAGATAGCTATTTTTACTGACACATTTTATCCGCAAGTAAATGGTGTAGCTAAATCATTAAAAAGATACGCTGATTACCTACTACAAAAAGGACATGACGTAGAAGTATTCACACCAGAATTGGAGGGAAGTAATCCCTATCCCTATGTTCACCAATTTATGAGCATTCCTTTTTTTATCTATCCAGAATGTCGAACAGCCTTGGCTCTGCCGAATACCATTCTTGAACGAGTACAAGCATTTTCCCCAGATTTTATCCACGTGGCCACGCCATTAACGATGGGAGTACTAGGGTCCCATGCAGCTAAAAAATTGCATATTCCAATCATTTCTTCTTATCATACACATTTTGACCAGTACTTGGATTATTACAAGCTTAGTTGGATATCTCCCATTCTGTGGAGGTATTTGAAATGGTTTTATTCTTCCTCAGAACGAATTTTTGTTCCCTCCAAGGAGACGTTAACGCATCTCCAAACGAAAGGCTTCACTAACTTATTTGTATGGACGAGAGGGGTCGATTGCTCTCTTTTTCACCCCACTAACCAAACGGTCAACATTCGAGAGAAATATAATATAAAAGCTCCTTTTATTCTCCTTTATGTAGGGAGACTAGCACCAGAAAAAGACCTTTCTACATTACAAAAGATCATGGAACATTTCTCGGAAAAATGGAAAGAAAGCGTCCATTGGTTAATTGTAGGGGATGGTCCTAGTTTTGAGGAGATATCTTGCCTTTCTAACGAAAATAAAAATATAACAATGACGGGATATTTAAGTGGAAATGAGCTAGCTTCCTGTTATGCAGCCAGTGATTTATTCGTCTTTCCATCTCAAACAGAAACATTTGGGAACGTTGTACTAGAGGCACTTGCCAGCGGTACTCCAGCAATTGTTTCTAATCGTGGAGGAGTAAGTGGAATTGTAGAGCATAACAAGACAGGAAAGATATGTAAAGCTAGTGATTTTCAGGATTTTATTGAGCAAACGGAACAATTACTCACTAATAAAGTGAGCAGGCTCATTATGGCGAAAAATGCAAGAGAGTATGCATTAAAGCAAACATGGGAAGGAATCTTTGAAGAGTTAATCAATGAGTGCAAACGAACCATTGAGCAGAAATTAATAACTTTAAAAAAGAATGCTTAACAGTAATATAGGAGTGCTCTTTATTCTAATCTTGTGTTTCATTTCTTGTTGTGATATAATTTCTTCTTGTGAGTAATGAATATTGCTCCTTGCCCAATTTGGGCCGTTTAGACCAAAAGGAGGTGAACGTGATGAGAGCGTACGAAATTATGTACATCATCCGCCCAAACATTGAAGATGAGGCTAAAAAAGCCTTAGTTGAGCGTTTCAACACTATCTTAACTGATAATGGTGCGGAACTTACTGAAGCAAAAGAGTGGGGTAAGCGTCGTCTTGCATACGAAATCAATGATTTCCGTGATGGCTACTACCAACTTGTAAAAGTTAACTCTGATTCAGCTGCAGTGGAAGAATTCTCTCGCTTAGCTAAAATCAGCGAAGATATTATCCGCCACATGGTTACTAAAGACGAAAAATAAGAATAGATAAGTACTTCTAACCTTGATGTTTCACGTGAAACATTAGACGTAGAAGAAAGGGGGTTGATTCTGATGATGAATCGTGTTGTTCTAGTCGGTCGGTTAACGAAAGATCCTGAATTACGCTATACACCAAATGGAGTTCCTGTCGCTACTTTTACACTTGCTGTTAATCGTACTTTTACGAATCAGCAAGGAGAAAGAGAAGCAGATTTCATCAACTGTGTGATTTGGCGTAAACCTGCAGAAAACGTAGCAAACTTCTTGAAAAAAGGAAGTCTAGCTGGCGTAGATGGTCGTGTACAAACACGCAGCTATGATGGACAAGATGGTAAGCGAGTATATGTCACTGAAATATTAGCTGAAAGTGTTCAATTCTTGGAGCCAAGAGGTGCTTCTGGTGGTTCTGCTCCTGGCGGAAACGCAGGAGGCTTCGGAGGGCAAAGAGAAGCTTCACCATACGGGAATAACAATCAGAATCAACCATATAGAAACAACAATAATAATAACCAAGGTTTTACAAGAATGGATGAAGATCCATTTGCAAATGATGGTGGTCAAATCGACATTTCTGATGATGATTTACCATTTTAAAATCCTTGACCATACGAAAACTTTTATAAAAGGAGGGAAATACTCATGGCAATGGGCGGAGGACGTAGAGGAGGACGCGCAAAGCGTCGTAAAGTTTGCTTCTTCACAGCAAACGGAATCACTCATATCGATTACAAAGATGTAGATCTTCTTAAGAAATTCATCTCAGAACGTGGTAAAATCTTACCTCGTCGTGTAACAGGTACAAACGCTAAATACCAACGTAAATTAACAGTTGCTATCAAGCGTTCACGTACTATGGCATTACTACCATACGTTACTGGTGAATAATGGACGGAGAAAGACACCCTTAGTGGTGTCTTTTTTTATGCATAACTTTGAGATCTAATCTGTATAAGTTGAATCCATCTCTAGAACTAGATAAAATAGAAGTGATGCAATTAAATGAGGTGAGATATTGAAAAATGTTCGACAGTTAACAACAGGAGCTTTATTGCTAGCCATATATGCAGCTCTACTTTTGTTAACAACATATATGCCCATATTAGGGATGGTTACCAATTTGTTCTTGGTATTACCTTTTATTCTTTTTGCGTATAAAAATGACCGCAAAAGTATGCTAGTGTTTTTTGTAGCCTCCTTATTATTATCACTGATCGTGGGAACAATATTTGCCATCCCATTAGCTATTACCTTTGGTCTAACAGGCTTAGTGATGGGAGACTTTATTAGAGAGAAGAAAAGCAGAGAAGCGATTTATTTTGGTGGTTCTATAGCCTTTCTATTCACTGTGGTGTTGACCTATGCTATTTCTGTCGCTTTTTTTCAAATCGACTTTATTGATGAAACGATAGCTGCAACAAAAGCTTCCATAGAATCTTCCCTTTCAATCATGGAAGCATTAGGACAAACTCCGAATGAGAAGCAGATGGAAGAATTGCTTGCTGGAATAGAAGCGGGAAGGTTTTTGAAGCCCACTTTGTTTGTGATGGCTGCCTTTCTTGGGGTGTTCTTTATTCAACTAGTTAGTTTTCCTATTGCAAAACGTTTTCAGGTTGAAATTTCTAATTGGAAACCTTTTCGCTACCTACAGTTGCCAAAAAGTATTTTATGGATCTACTTATTTTCCATTATTGCGTCGATGATTTTTAACCCTGAAGAGGGAAGTTTTGCTTTTATGGCTATTGTAAATATCGCCTTTTTGCTTCAATGGTTAATGGTTTTACAAGGGTTGGCTTTCATTTATTACTTTAGTCATGCAAAGAAGTTTCCTAGGACAGTACCGATAATGTTCACAATTGGAGTCTTGTTATTTCCACAATTACTTTATATTGTACGGATATTAGGTATAATTGATTTAGGTTTTGATTTAAGAAAAAGGATCAAGAATCAATAAAATACACTACTGTGTGGGAGCTGAAATTATGCCTTCTTATCTAGAAAAGAGATCGATTCGCTACCCCATCTACGCATTAATTGCCATAACAGTGGTGCTTCTCGGATTAATTGCTATGTACAATTGGTTACTAGGCTTAATCGGGTTAATAGTAGCATTCCTTCCCTTTTTCTATATCTTTCAGCTTGAAAGAAAACAAAGAAAAGAAATGGAAGAATACATAACTACATTATCCTATCGAGTAAAAAAAGTGGGCGAGGAAGCGCTCATGGAAATGCCAATTGGTATTATGTTAATTAATGATGACTACTATATTGAGTGGACCAATCCGTTCTTAGCTTCATGCTTTGAAGAGGATACACTGGTTGGTAGGTCGCTCTATGATGTGGGTGAATCACTTATTCCTTTAATCAAGCAAGATGTCGAAACTGAAATCATCACGATTCATGAGCGTAAGTTTAGAGTCATACATCGTCCTGAGGAAAGACTATTGTACTTCTTTGATGTTACGGAACAAACAGAAATTGAAAAGTTATATGAAGATGAACGAACCGTCATTGCAATTATTTTCTTAGATAATTATGATGAATTAACACAAGGGATGGAAGATCAGACAAGAAGTAGCTTGAATAACCTTGTTACATCCATTCTAAATAAGTGGGCGCAGGAAAATGGAGTGTTCCTTAAAAGAATTACCTCTGAACGCTTTATTGCTGTATTTAATGAAAATATCTTACAATTGCTTGAAAAAGGAAAGTTTTCTGTCCTTGATGATGTGAGAGAAACGACTTCAAAGCAAAATGTCCCATTAACCTTGAGTATAGGAGTAGGTTCTGGTGTCTCCTCACTACCAGAGTTAGGGTCTCTAGCCCAATCAAGTCTTGATTTAGCACTAGGTCGTGGTGGCGACCAGGTGGCGATAAAGCTAACCAATGGTAAGGTGAAGTTTTTTGGAGGAAAAACGAATCCGGTTGAAAAACGGACAAGAGTACGTGCAAGGGTCATATCTCACGCTCTGAAGGAACTCGTCACAGAAAGCGACAAAGTTATCATTATGGGGCATAAAAGCCCGGATATGGACGCCATTGGAGCTTCAATAGGTATACAAAAGGTTGCTCAAATGAATGAACGTGACGCTTATATCGTTTTAAATCCGAATGATATTGATACAGGTGTTCAAAGATTGTTAGATGAGATCAAAAAGCATGAAACATTGTTTAATCGTTTTGTGACCCCAGAGCAGGCATTAGAGCTTGCAACGGAGGATACGCTGTTAGTGGTCGTTGATACACATAAACCTTCATTAGTTATTGAAGAGCGTTTATTATCAAAAATAGATCATGTTGTGGTTATTGACCATCATAGAAGGGGAGAGGAGTTCATCCAAAGTCCACTACTCGTTTATATGGAGCCATACGCGTCCTCTACAGCAGAACTCGTCACCGAGTTATTAGAATATCAGCCAAAACGTGGAAAGATTGATATGCTTGAAGCAACTGCTCTTTTAGCTGGTATTATCGTTGATACAAAAAGCTTTACTCTTCGTACAGGAGCTAGAACCTTTGATGCTGCGTCGTATTTAAGAGGGCAAGGGGCAGACACCGTTCTTGTTCAAAAATTCTTAAAAGAAGATGTTGATTCATATTTAAAACGTGCGAAGTTGATCGAAACGGTTTATTTTTATAAAAAAGGTGTAGCCATTGCAAAAGGGAATAACACGCAAATTATAGATCAAATATTAATTGCACAAACAGCAGATACACTGCTGACAATGGACGGAATTCAAGCGTCATTTGTTATTTCAAAGCGATCGGATCAAACAATTGGAATCAGTGCCAGATCGTTAGGTGACGTGAACGTCCAAATTATTATGGAAAATCTAGATGGTGGAGGCCATTTAACAAATGCAGCAACACAGCTGACCGATGTTACAATCGAGGAAGCAGAAGAAAGACTGCAAACGGCCATACACGAGTATATGGAAGGGAGAAAGAAAGAATGAAAGTAATCTTTTTGAAGGACGTTAAAGGAAAAGGGAAAAAAGGCGAAGTGAAAAATGTAGCTGATGGGTACGCACAAAACTTCTTGATTAAGCAAGGTCTTGCAGTAGAAGCGAACTCAACTAATGTAAGTACCCTTGAGGGGCAAAAAAAGAAGCAGGAGAAGTTAGCTGCAGAAGAGCTTACTGAAGCGAAAAAACTAAAAGAAACGATTGAAAAAATTACAGTAGAATTAAGTGCAAAAGCAGGTGAAGGTGGACGACTTTTTGGTTCGATCACTAGTAAGCAAATTGCAGAAGAGCTTCAAAAAAAGCATAGTATCAAAATTGATAAACGTAAAATTGAACTAGAAGATGCAATCCGTGCTTTAGGGTATACAAAGGTACCAGTAAAACTTCATACCGAAGTTCAAGCTACATTAAATGTCCATGTTAAAGAAGTAAACTAAATTTGGAAGTTCCATTTCGGTATATTCATGATAAAATAGAGTAGCTAACAAAATGTGACCGTCTTTCTGGTCACATTTTTTCTAGTTTTCATCATATCCTCTAAGAAAGCAAAGGGAGGTTACTATAAATGAGTGATTTATATGCTGACCGTCTTCCTCCTCAAAATATAGAGGCTGAGCAGGCGGTTTTAGGTGCGATATTTTTAGAACCATCTTCGCTTACAATGGCTTCAGAAATATTAATTCCTGATGATTTTTATCGAGCTGCGCATCAGAAAATTTTCCAAATGATGTTACAACTGAGCGACAAAGGAAAAGCCGTCGATTTAATAACAGTGACAGAAGAGCTTTCAGCGGCAAAACTTCTTGAAGATACGGGTGGAGTAAGTTATTTAAGTGAATTAGCTGGTTCGGTTCCGACAGCTGCAAATATAGAGTACTATGCTAAGATCGTTGAAGAAAAATCTTTGCTTCGACGATTGATCCGTACAGCAACAACAATTGCAACGGATGGATACACACGAGAAGACGAAGTTGAAGTGTTGTTAGGAGAAGCAGAGAAAAGTATTTTAGAAGTATCCGGACGAAAAAATGCTGGTGCTTTTCATAATATAAAGGACGTGTTAGTCCGAACATATGACAATATTGAAGTCATGAATAACCGCGTGGGTGAAGTTACGGGGTTAGCAACAGGGTTCTCAGAGCTCGACCGTATGACAGCAGGGTTTCAACGGAATGATTTAATCATTGTAGGAGCACGTCCATCCGTTGGTAAAACAGCATTTGCCTTAAATATTGCGCAAAATGTTGCATCAAGAACTGGTGAAAATATTGCTATTTTTAGTCTCGAGATGGGTGCTGAACAGCTGGTGATGCGTTTGCTTTGTGCAGAAGGAAATATTGATGCACAAAGGCTTAGAACGGGTTCTTTAACCGATGAGGACTGGGGTAAGCTAACAATGGCTATGGGGAGCTTGTCGAATGCTGGAATCTTTATTGATGATACCCCAGGGGTAAGAATTACAGATATTCGTTCAAAATGTCGCCGTTTAAAGCAGGAACACGGCCTAGGAATGATTCTAATTGACTACTTGCAGTTAATCCTAGGAAGTGGGCGTTCCGGCGAGAACCGTCAACAAGAGGTATCAGAAATTTCCCGTTCCTTAAAGGCTCTTGCTCGTGAGCTAAAAGTACCTGTTATTGCCTTATCACAGCTTTCCCGTGGAGTAGAACAGCGTCAAGATAAGCGTCCAATGATGTCAGATATCCGTGAATCAGGAAGTATTGAGCAGGATGCCGACGTAATTGCCTTTTTATATCGTGATGATTACTATGATCGTGAATCGGAAAGTAAGAACATTATCGAAATCATTATTGCAAAGCAACGTAATGGTCCGACGGGAACCGTATCATTAGCTTTTGTGAAAGAATATAATAAGTTTGTTAACTTGGAGCGGCGTTTTGATGATAATGGAGTTCCACCTGGAGCTTAATAGATTAGAATAATAATAGACTAGCTGAACCGGCTAGTCTTTTTTCTATGAAAAAAGAATCAATTACGAACAAAAAATATTAATCTTACAAAAATCGTTCGGGTTTTGTTGACTTTTAGCTGTTCACATTGGTAAACTAATCTTGTTTGATTTGCACGAAAAAAAGTTAGTTACCTTTGGAGGTGCTGTTATATGTCATCAGTAGTTGTAGTTGGAACACAGTGGGGAGACGAGGGAAAAGGTAAGATCACAGACTTTTTATCAGAAAATGCAGAAGTGATCGCTCGTTACCAAGGAGGAAATAATGCCGGTCACACGATTAAGTTCGGTGGAGAAACGTATAAGCTTCATTTAATTCCATCAGGAATCTTCTATAGCGATAAGGCTTGTGTGATTGGAAATGGGATGGTTGTAGATCCAAAAGCTTTAGTAAAAGAGCTTGCTTACTTACATGATAAGGGTGTTACAACAGACAATCTTCGCGTGAGTAACCGTGCACATGTTATTTTGCCTTACCATTTGCGCCTTGATGAAGTAGAGGAAGAAAGCAAGGGAGCAAATAAGATTGGTACAACGAAAAAGGGAATTGGCCCTGCTTATATGGACAAGGCAGCGCGTATCGGAATTCGTATTGCTGACCTACTTGATCGTGAAGTGTTCGAGGAAAAGTTAGCACGAAACCTAGAAGAGAAAAATCGCTTGCTAGAGCGTATATATGAGACTGAAGGCTTTAAGATTGAAGATATTCTTGATGAGTATTATGAATATGGTCAACAAATCAAGCAATATGTGTGTGACACATCAGTTGTGTTAAACGATGCACTTGATGAAGGACGCCGCGTTCTTTTTGAAGGTGCTCAAGGGGTTATGCTTGATATTGACCAAGGTACATACCCATTTGTTACCTCGTCCAATCCTGTTGCAGGTGGAGTGACGATCGGATCGGGTGTAGGTCCTACGAAAATTAAGCATGTAGTTGGGGTATCTAAGGCGTATACGACTCGTGTAGGGGACGGTCCTTTCCCAACGGAATTAGATAACGAAATTGGTCACCAAATCCGTGAGGTTGGCCGTGAGTATGGTACAACTACAGGACGTCCGCGTCGTGTCGGTTGGTTTGATAGCGTAGTCGTAAGACATGCTAGAAGAGTAAGTGGAATTACAGATCTTTCTCTAAATTCCATCGACGTGTTAACAGGGATTGAAACGTTAAAGATCTGTGTGGCATATCGATACAAAGGGGAAGTAATTGAAGAATTCCCAGCAAGCTTAAAAACATTAGCTGAATGTGAGCCAGTCTTTGAAGAGCTGCCAGGTTGGACGGAAGACATCACAGGCTGCAAATCACTTGCTGAACTACCAGCAAATGCTCGTCACTACCTAGAGAGAATTGCACAGTTAACAGGTATTCCATTGTCTATTTTCTCTGTAGGTCCAGATCGTACACAAACAAATGTTGTGTTAAACCCATGGAGACAAAGCTAATCAAGTTAAGTCAAAAATTCGCCACTAAAAGTAGTGGCGAATTTTTTTAAAAGTATATATTTTTTTTATTAAAACATATTGCAATCTATAAAGTTATTATGCTATTATAAAAAACGTCGTCAGAATATGTCGAATAAACACACGGCCCCTTGGTCAAGCGGTTAAGACACCGCCCTTTCACGGCGGTAACACGGGTTCGAATCCCGTAGGGGTCATCACACTATTCCAATCTCTTCAAAAGCAAGAGGTTGGAATTTTTATAAATACATACATAAATATGGCTCAGTAGCTCAGTTGGTAGAGCACGATGAATAAGCTCCACAGAAAGGGCATCCAGCGTACCAATTTGAAAAATTGGGACGAAGGACGAAGCAATACGTATCTAGGGAATAAATATTATATATGGCTCAGTAGCTCAGTCGGTAGAGCACGATGAATAAGCTACAAAGGAAAAACAACCAGCGTACCGATTTGAAAAATCGGGACGAAGGACAAAGCAATACGTATTTAGGGAATAAATATTATATATGGCTCAGTAGCTCAGTTGGTAGAGCAAAGGACTGAAAATCCTTGTGTCGGCGGTTCGATTCCGTCCTGAGCCATCTATGAAAGAGGAGTTTGTCCTATGACAAATTCCTCTTTTTTGTTACAAAGATGTAATATTTGAGTAAAATTATCCCAAAAAAATTGTCGAAAATAGTTTCAGTAATTTTTAGAAAAATGAAAGCGTTTCTATTAATAAATGCTGTTATATCAATGTTTTACTAGGAAACTTTAACAAATTATCAATCTATTCATTCGACGGACCTTTGTAATATAATGTCATTAATTATACAATTATGTTACATATCAAGTGCTAGTAAACTCTTGATGGCTTATTTATGTTAAAGTAAAGAAGTCTTATTATGCAATAAAGTGAAAATAAAAAGAGTTAAAAGCACTAAAAGTGTTTTGTTGCGCTAGTCTAGGAGGATTAGAGAATGGGTTTTTTCAATAAGAGACTTTCCGAACTAACGATCAACGCATCTAATAGTCTAACACCTACAATAAAAAAGGTAGCTATTTCAGCAATCGCATTAGGAACTCTTACATTTGGTGTAGGTTCTGCATCTGCTAATGGCTCTAAATTAAGCACGGTATATTATGTATATATGAATAAAGAATACGTTGGTACTGTTTCTGACAAAGAAGTGGTTCAAGAGATTTTAGATGAAAAAGTAGAAGAGTTTAAGCAATCGTATACAAATTTAGATTTAGCTGTTGATTCACAACTTACATATGTTTCAGAGCAAGTGTTTGGTTCTACTGCTAAAACAAGTGACGAAGAAGTTGCCGAAATCATCCAAAGTAAACTGGCCGTTCAAGCAAATGCATCAGCTTTAGTCATTGATGGAAAAGCAGTCGCTTACTTAAAAAGTGAAGCTGAGGCGGAACAGGTATTAAAAGCTTTGAAGCTAAAATATGTGACACAGGAGCAACTAACAGAGTTGGAAACTCGTAAGGCCACTCCTGAAGTTGTACTACCTACGCTAAAGGAAAATGAAGTTCGTCTATTAGACGTTTCGTTTACAAAAGAAGTTTCACAAAATGTAGAAAAAGTTACTCCAGATAAAATTTTAACTGTTGAGGAAGCAGTTAACTTTTTAACTAAGGGTACTTTAGAAGAAAAGAAATACTCTGTAAAAGAGGGAGATGTGTTAGGTGGAATTGCCTCAGCACATGGAATGGAAATTGCACAGTTATTATCCATTAACCCTGGGATGACAGAAGATAGCGTAATAAAGATTGGGCAAGAATTAAATGTAACCTTCTTACAACCCCTTCTTCAAGTAGTAGTTGTGAAAGAAGAGGCAAAAAAGGAAACCATCGCATTTGCTAATGAAGTAATAGAAGATGGGGCTATGTATAAAGGCGATACAAAAGTAGAGCAAGAGGGGAAAGAAGGAGCTCGTGAGGTAACCTATAAAGTTTCCGAGCAAAATGGAATCCGTGTCGCTCAAGAAATGGTGAGTGAAAAGATCCTTCAAGAACCTGTTACTTATATTGTAAGAAAAGGAACAAAAGTTGTCCCATCTCGTGGGGATGGATCCCTTGCGTGGCCGGCAAATGGAGGTTATGTTTCCAGCCAAATGGGTTTCAGATGGGGAAAGCAACATAAAGGTATAGATATTGCACGCCCTAGTAGTGGAACCATTAAAGCTGCTGACAATGGAACTGTCGTATCAGCAGGGTATGATGGCGGGTATGGAAACAAGATTGTCATTGACCATAATAATGGGATGCGCACTGTTTATGCACATTTAGCTTCAATCAGTGTAAGTGTTGGTCAAACGGTTGTTAAGGGGTCTGCTATTGGTGTAATGGGCTCAACTGGAGATTCAACAGGTGTCCATCTTCATTTCGAAGTTTATAAGAATGGTAGTTTACAAAATCCACTAAATTATGTAAATAGATAATATATTAATACCTCTAGTGAAAACTAGAGGTTTTCTATTTCTTAATGAAGGGAGTTGCCTCTAAAAACGTGAATTCATAGGCATATCATGATAAAGTAAGGACTATGAACAGTAAAAATAGCGGAAGATAAAATAAATAGACAGTCAAATTAAAGGAGCTATGAAATGGAAAAGCGTATACTTGTTGTCGACGATGAAAAACCAATTGCAGATATCCTTCAATTTAATCTTAAGAAGGAAGGCTACGACGTATATTGTGCCTATGATGGTAATGAAGCATTAAAGATGGTAGAAGAGATTATGCCAGACTTAATCTTACTCGATATCATGCTTCCACAACGTGATGGAATGGAAGTATGTCGTGAAGTGCGTAAAAAATATGAAATGCCTATTATTATGCTAACGGCAAAGGATTCTGAAATTGATAAAGTACTTGGTCTTGAGCTTGGCGCAGATGACTATGTAACAAAGCCGTTTAGTACGAGGGAATTAATTGCGCGTGTGAAAGCAAATTTAAGAAGACATCAAACGAATATAAGTCAGCAGGAAGAAGATGAGACAAATGAGATTGAATTAGGCTCATTGACGATTCACCCAGATGCTTATATTGTATCCAAGCGCGGGGAGATGATCGAGCTTACTCATAGAGAGTTTGAACTACTTCACTACTTAGCTCAACATATTGGACAAGTGATGACGAGAGAACATTTACTGCAAACCGTTTGGGGCTACGATTACTTTGGCGATGTTCGTACGGTTGATGTAACAGTTAGAAGACTCCGTGAGAAAATTGAAGATAACCCAAGTCACCCTACATGGATTGTGACAAGAAGAGGGGTAGGATACTATTTACGAAATCCTGAACAGGAGTAATCAGTAAATGAAAAAGGTTGGTTTCTTTCGATCTATTCATCTTAAATTTGTCATGATTTATGTATTATTAATTTTAATTGCAATGCAAATTATCGGTGTCTATTTTGTCAGACAGCTTGAAAGTACATTATTAAGAAACTTTGAAACCTCTATTGAAGAGAGAGTTAATCTTTTAGCCTATTACTTAGGTGAAGAGTTAGGTAAGGAACGTAACACCGAAGATGATGGACCCACTCTGGAAGAGGCTGTAAAGAAGATACTGTCTGATTTGAAAACGACAGATATTTCAGAGGTTCGTTTAATTGAGGCAAGTACACAAAGAATTATTGGCACATCAGATCCTTATAACCAAGGTATTGTAGGTCAAAGATCAACTGATACATTAATTAGGCGAGTTATAGCCACATCAGCCGATGAAGGGGAGGATGTTACTCAAATAGATCCGCAGACCGGAAATCGAATTTGGATTTTAGTTACACCCGTTCGTTCTGATGATGATGTAACAGGTGCTATTTACTTGGTAGCGAAGAAAGAAAATGTATATTCACAAATGAAGACCATTAATAATATTCTTGCCACAGGAACGGGTATTGCATTATTGATTACAGCAGTACTTGGAATTCTACTAGCACAGACGATTACAAGGCCCATTTCGGATATGCGAAAGCAGGCACAGGCAATGGCTAAAGGAAACTTTTCTCGAAAGGTAAAAGTTTTCGGATATGATGAGATTGGACAATTGGCCATTACTTTTAATAATCTCACAAAAAAGCTACAAGAGGCACAAGCAACCACGGAGGGAGAACGTCGGAAGTTATCGTCTGTTCTTTCCTATATGACCGATGGTGTGGTTGCTACCGATCGAAAAGGACGTGTAATCCTAATTAATGAACCTGCAGCAAAGCTCTTGAGCGTTTCACGTGAAACAATACTATCAAGCTCCATTGTGTCTTTACTAGGCTTAGAAGAAGACTATACGTTTGAAGATTTACTGGTAGAAAAAGAATCACTTATTTTGGACTATAGCACGGCAAAAAAGCCTCTGATTCTACGTGCCAATTTTTCGGTCATTCAAAAGGAAACTGGATTTGTAAATGGTCTAATAACGGTTCTTCATGATATTACGGAACAAGAGAAAATTGATTTAGAGAGACGAGAATTTGTTGCCAACGTGTCACATGAGTTACGGACCCCTTTAACGACGATGAGAAGTTACTTAGAAGCATTATCAGATGGTGCGTGGAAGGACGAGGAAATCGCTCCGAACTTTTTAAGTGTTACGCAAACGGAAACAGAACGAATGATACGTTTAGTAAATGATTTGCTTCAGCTATCCAAGATGGATAGTAAAGATTATCGTCTGAAGAAGGAATGGTTTAATTTTGTTGATTTCTTTAATCGAATTATTGATCGTTTTGAGATAATAAAAGACGAAAACACTGTTTTTGAACGAAAACTATTAGAGCAAGGTGCCTTTGTTGAGGGAGATGAGGACAAGCTTACGCAAGTTCTTGACAATATTATTTCAAATGCCATGAAATATTCTCCACATGGTGGAAAAATCACCTTTAAAATGGAAGAAAATGAAGATCATATTGTAGTAAGTGTAAGTGATCAGGGAATGGGTATTCCAAAAGAAAATCTTCAGCAGATTTTTGAACGATTTTACCGAGTGGATAAAGCAAGAACTAGAAAGCTTGGTGGGACAGGTCTAGGACTAGCTATCGCAAAAGAAATGGTAGAAGCCCATGGAGGAGAGATTTGGGCGGAAAGTGTGGAAGGGAGAGGGACGACGGTCTCATTTACCCTCCCTTATGATCGAAGTGAGGAGGATGACTGGACATGAAGTATGAAACGATAAAGTCTATCGTCCTATTAATTCTTGTCGTTTTTAGCATTCTTCTTACGTGGATGTTGTGGACATATCAGCCCAATTATGACACTTTGAAGGAAAGTGGAAATACCGTTGAAGAGGTATCGCTTGGAGAAACAAAGGAATTGAGCAAGATTGTCCGTCCTGAACGATTGTTTTTCCATCAAGGGGAGAAACACTATGGTACATTTGATTCCTTTGAGATTGATCAAACCATGAAAGAATTAAGCTTATGGGGATTTAGTGAATTTGAAGATATTTCAGATTTAGTGAAAAATATCCCGTCGTTTATTTACGATAAGAATGCGTTAGAACTTATTTTTCCTGATATTGTTCCTTTAAAGGAGTATCGAAGCGCGTTACAATTACCTAGTAATGATATTCCTAAAAGTAACTTTGACCGAATTGTGATTGATTTAGAGCCGGAAACAAGAGAGGGAGGAGTCGTATATTTTATTTCCTCGAAAGAACAAGAAGTGCTTCGAGCCTATGTTTCAGCCTCTTATATTAATGACTTTAAAGAACGTTATTTAATGGATATAAGTACGAATGAAAAGTTTGCTCTTTATGAACCAATTAATCGAGAAAGTTTTACGATGCTTAGAAAAGAGCCAGTAAAAATTGCCTTATATAAATATCTATATTTGAAGATACAAACGGAAAAACTTCGGGATGCTCTGTTTAGTGACCCAAATTTAGTGTCCAAAAATTATAGTTCCTTTGGTGAAGAATATACCGATACTACTACATTGATGAGTGTCAATTATGAAACCAATACGGTTTCCTATCTGAAAACAGAAAATGTAGAGAGTGGAACAACCACGAAATCGGAAAATCTCCTGGAAAAGAGCATTGATTTTATAAACAGCCATGGGGGTTGGACGGATAATTATCGATATGTAGGCATGGACCAGTCGGAACAGGTCATTTTATTCCGATTATATGATTTAAGTGGATACCCGATATTTGGCGATAATGGAGTATCAGAGATTTTACAAATCTGGAATGCTAGTGAAATTAATAAATATTATCGAAGTAATTTTATGTTAGGAAGTAGAGTAGAAGCCACTGAAATCACTCTTCCCTCTGGTATAAGTGTACTAGAGCAGCTGAAAAATGTAGAGGGTTTTGACCTTGATTTTCTTCAGGATCTTACGGTTGGCTATCACATGTCTAAGGATAACCAGGATGTAATTTATTTAGAACCTGCTTGGTATTATAAGTATAATGATGAGTGGAAAATGGTGCCCAGCAGTGAAGATGGAGGGGTAAAGCATGGATTGGAGTAGAATTAAAACCATCTTTATCCTTTCCTTTTTCGTTTTAAATATCTATCTTATGAATGAGTTCTTAAAGATTCGTACCGCAACTAAGTATGAATATGCAACGAATCCTTCTTTAGAAAACCGATTAAAGGCGGATGAAATCACATACAAAGATCTTCCGAAAAACTTTGAGAAGGACAAGTACTTAAGTACGGTACCGAGAGTGTTTACAGAAGAAGAGGTTGAAATGCTTATTGATACAACGCTCAGTGGTCAAACCATTACGATTAGAAATAATCAATCGATAGAATCGAAATTGGACACACCTTTGAAAGTCAGCAGTAAAGGTCAACCGCCTGAATTAGATGCGTTTCTAAAAGAATCAGTCATGAATGGTGATCAGTATCGTTATTGGGGTAGAGATGATAATGAAAAAAGTATTACCTATTATCAACACTACCAAGAAAAGCTATTTTATATAAATCCAAGTGGCCAAATCAAGTTCTATTTAAATAGTGATAATGAAGTAGTATCCTACAGTCAAACATTACTCAATAGTATCGAGGAGCTGTCTGAAGATGAAAGAATCATTCAGCCAATCAAGGCTTTAGAAACACTTTATGAAAATGGCTATTTACCGTATGGAACAAAGATAGAAAGAGTCGAGTTTGGTTATTACACACTTGTTCGTTTAACTTCTTCACAGGTATTAACACCTGCGTGGCGCTTTGTGTTAAACGGAGGGGAGAATTTATTTGTGAATGCCTTTGAAGGACAAGTCATTCAACTAAAGGACGAAGAAAATAATTGGAGTGAATAGTATGTCATTGCATTTTAGTATCCTAGCGAGTGGGAGTACAGGGAATGCGATTTATGTAGAATCGGAAGGTCAGTCCTTCCTAGTAGACGCAGGACTAAGTGGGAAGCAAATGGAGGCTCTTTTTCAAAAAATTGATCGTGATATTAGTAAGTTGTCTGGACTTTTTGTTACCCATGAGCATAGTGATCATATTAAAGGGGTCGGAATATTAGCAAGAAAGTATAAGCTCCCTGTTTATGCTAACGCCAAAACATGGGCGGCTATGAACCATTTAGTTGGGGAAATTCCTGTCGAGCAGAAATTTACGTTTGATATGGAAACGGTAAAAAGCTTTGGTGGAGTGGATATTGAATCATTTGGGGTGTCTCATGATGCGGCTGAACCCATGTTTTATGTATTTCATCAAGATGGGAAAAAGCTCGTTTTAATTACAGATACAGGTTATGTTAGCGATCGTATGAAAGGAATCATTCATAACGCAGATGTGTTTGTTTTTGAGAGCAACCATGACGTTCAAATGCTTCGCATGGGAAAGTATCCATGGAGCATTAAGCGCCGAATTTTAAGTGATGTTGGACATGTATCGAATGAGGATGCTGCCATTGCAATGAGTGAAGTAGCAGGTGATCAGACAAAACGTATTTATCTAGCTCATTTAAGTCAGGATAACAACATGAAGGATCTAGCAAAGATGGCTGTTGAGCAAACACTTCAAAGTAAGGGAATCATCATTGGAGAGCAATTTGAATTATATGATACCGACCCTAAAGTTCCAACTGCGTTAACGGCGGTATAAAAAAGGTGATTCCGACTTTCGGGTCACCTTTTTGGTTTATTCTCTGACAAGAAGGGATTATATTATATATATAGATATAAACTACATAGATAATGATTGTTTGAAAGGATTGGTGAATCGTGGGTTATTATGATCAAGACTACGAAACACGGTACAGAAAACAAAAGGGAAATCGTGGAGGATACTTTTTAGCAAGTCTAGTTGGAGCCATTTTAGGTGTTTTTCTTATTGTGGTTGCTTTGCCTCGAATTGGCTTTGATGTTCTTCCATATTCAACGGAATCAGATACAGATGTAGAAGAAGGTTCAACAAGCAACGACGCGGTTAGGACAGAAAATGTAAGCCTAAATGTAGTGACAGATATAACAAAGGCCGTAGAAAAAGCTGGAGATGCGGTAGTTGGAATTACAAACCTTCAAACGACAAGTTTTTGGTCAGAATCAAGTAGTCAGGAAGCAGGGTCAGGTTCAGGTGTTGTTTATAAAAAAGTGGATGGCAAAGCCTACGTTGTAACAAACCATCACGTAATAGAAGGGGCAAACTCTCTTGAGGTGACATTGTCTGATGGAACAAAGCTTGAAGCTAAGCTAAGAGGTAGTGATGTTTGGACCGATTTGGCTGTTCTTGAGGTGGATGGAAGCAAGATTGAAACCATTGCTGAGTTTGGTGATTCTGATGCCTTAAAGATTGGTGAACCAGTGATCGCCATTGGAAACCCACTAGGGGCAACATTTTCAGGCTCTGTTACACAAGGAATTGTATCAGGTTTAGAGCGTGCGATTCCTGTTGATATTAACCAAGATGGAGCAATTGACTGGCAGGCTGAGGTTCTCCAAACGGATGCAGCGATTAACCCAGGTAATAGTGGGGGAGCACTAATTAATATTAGTGGGCAAGTGATTGGTATTAACTCGATGAAAATTGCCCAGAGTTCTGTAGAGGGAATTGGCCTTTCTATTCCAATAAAATCTGCTGAGCCAATCATTAGTGACCTAGAGGAGTTTGGTGAGGTCAAGCGACCATACATGGGAATTCAACTTCAATCAGTAAATGAAGTATCAGCTTATCATCAGAAAGAAACACTGAAACTTCCGGAAGATGTAACATTTGGAGTGGTAATAATGACAGTGGATCCAAATTCACCTGCAGAACAAGCGGGGTTAGAAGATTTGGATGTAATTGTTGAAATGGACGGTGACCCAATTAAGGATGTTATTGATTTAAGAAAGCATCTATATAATAAAAAGAAAGTCGGCGATCAGCTGAAAATTAAATTTTACCGTGCCGGAAAGTTTCAAGAAACAACGATAAAGCTAGGGGGAAATACACTATAAATGGGAGAGAAATGCAGACTAACTGTCTGCATTTCTTTTTTTGTGGATAGAAATTTCATAATAGTTTTGGTAGGATGGGAAAGGAATGTGGATAAGTTTTGGGCAAACTATATTTAAGATATCCACATAGGATTTTGTTGAAGATTGGAGAAACTTGAAGGAGGGAAATAACATGATTTATTGCTGTGAGGAACACGTAGATCTGGCCATAGATACGGTCGTAGATGAGTTTGAGACATTTCCAACCTTACTAAAAATTGAGGGAAATGAGTTATCAACAACCTGTGAATATTGTCGAAATAATGCTATATATATGGTAGGGAACAAATGATCCTATACAATATGTGGATTAAAAATGTGGACATGTGGATAACTTCTGTGGATATCTTGTTCGTAAAGTGAGGATGAAGTGTGAATATCTCATTATTAACAATTGGCAAACTTAAAGAAAAATACTTAAAGCAAGGTATAGATGAGTATTTAAAAAGACTAACGGCTTATGCCAAAGTCGAAGTGATTGAGCTTCCAGACGAAAAAGCTCCAGAGCAACTTAGTGAAATAGAAATGGAACAGGTGAAGAATAAAGAAGGAGAGCGGCTGTTAGCAAAAATCTCTCCAGATACATATGTGATTGCGCTAGCGATTGAAGGAAAGCAACGATCATCAGAAGAACTGGCGGATATGATTGATAAGTTAGCTATATACGGAAAAAGTAAAATAGCCTTTGTTATTGGAGGTTCGCTGGGCTTAAGTAAGGATGTACTGAACCGCGCGGATGAAAAGTTATCTTTTTCTAAAATGACATTCCCCCATCAATTAATGAGACTGATTCTGCTTGAACAGGTGTATCGGGCTTACCGGATTAATAGGAATGAACCATATCATAAGTAAATGAGGTTTTTAAGCCAACTGCCTCTCCCTAAAAATGGGGAGGCAACAGAAGTAGAAGTTCAGGTTAAGTATCCATTCTGATTAATAGACGGAAGAATTCCGCTTATTTTATAAATTGGCTTGAATATTGGTTAAACATACTAACATTAGTAGCACAAACC
Organism: Bacillaceae bacterium; assembly: GCA_041640555.1. Taxonomy (GTDB): domain Bacteria; phylum Bacillota; class Bacilli; order Bacillales; family Cytobacillaceae; genus Robertmurraya_A. The sequence goes on along the minus strand of JBEQAB010000019.1, from coordinate 98 downwards.
AAGGCCATGGTTTGTGCTACTATTTTTTTATAGTAGAAGTGAAGGAAGGTCGATCCGTCTATGGGACCATGTAAGAGTCCGTATTTAAACAGATCAAC
>JBEQAB010000018.1:0-54870 GCA_041640555.1 Bacillaceae bacterium | reverse complement strand
AATACGAGTCTAGTGGCGATAGCGAAAAGGTCACACCCGTTCCCATACCGAACACGGAAGTTAAGCTTTTCAGCGCCGATGGTAGTTGAGGGTTTCCCTCTGTGAGAGTAGGACGTCGCTAGGCAAACAAAAAAGCACCTGTGTGGGTGCTTTTTTATGTCTATAAATACTTAGATAAAAAAGCACTTATCAAGGTACTTTCTACTCGTTCATATATTAGGAGAATATCTCAGGCTTATTAATTTTTCTAAGTTTTGAAATATAATATTTATATTTTGGGTCTGTTGTTGGTGTAGTCACTAAACTTCGTTCACAATCGACGCAAATAAATGAAGTGTATAGATGTATTCCTTTCGGTTTGGACTGTTCGCAAACAACACAAATTTCCCCCAGCTGTTTTATCGCCATAATCTTTTCCAAAATAACTCCACCTCCATACACCTATTGTTGCCAAGATACGTTATTTGTATACAATTTTTCGAATAATCTTTTCGGTAGATTGCTTGAATACTATTTTATGTATGATAAGTAAATCGTTGTATGTCTACATGGAAACTTTTAAAAAATAAATAAGAATAAAAAGGACTAGTTTGTTAAAATAAACAAGTATGATATTTGAAAAAGATAAGAGGGATGTCATGTGAATCAAAATAACACCCCATTATATGAAGCATTAATCAAACACAAAAATAAAAAAGCGATTTCCTTTCATGTCCCAGGACATAAAAATGGAGAGATATTTATTAAAGAAGCTCATCCGGTATTCCAAAATATCCTGAATATAGATGTAACTGAATTATCTGGTTTGGATGATTTGCATTCTCCTAGTGAGGCCATTCTCGAAGCAGAATCTTTGTTAGCTGAATTTTATGAGGTGGAAAAAAGCTTCTTTCTTATAAATGGATCCACTGTTGGAAATTTGGCAATGATTCTTTCAGCAGTAGGTGAAGGGGATGAAGTTCTTGTTCAAAGGAATTGCCATAAATCCATCATGAACGGACTGAGGTTGGCTAATGTAAAACCAATATTTATAGCACCGGAGTTTGACATTGGATGGCAAGTAGCTGGAGGAATAACATTAAATAGTATCAAAGAAGCAGTAAAGGACTATCCTCAGGTTAAAGCGCTAATTGTTACATATCCAAACTATTATGGAATGGCACCGAACTTAAAGGAGATTATTACCTTTTGCCATGAGCGTAATATTATTGTTTTAGTGGATGAAGCACATGGTGCCCACTTTAAAAGAAGCAAGGGGCTTCCTGCGAGTGCTACAGAACTAGGTGCTGATATGGTCGTACAATCTGCACACAAGACATTGCCAGCCATGACCATGGGTTCATACTTGCATTACAACAGTGAAAGGGTTGACCTAGAAAGGGTAAAGATGTTTCTTCGTATGTTACAATCTAGCAGTCCTTCATATCCAATAATGGCTTCTCTTGATCTTGCTAGAAAGTATATTGCCACATATGCGGAAGAAGACTTGAAATATACACTTCAAATGATTTCTCGGTTTAGGGAAATGTTGAACGAAATTCCATCCATAAAGCTTCTCTCCTATAAAGGTGAAGGTGATCCTTTAAAAATAACGATACAGTCAAGAACGGCATTAGTTGGTTTTGACCTGCAGTCAAAATTAGAGGAGCATGGAATCTTTACAGAGCTAGCAGATGAGCATAATATACTTTTTATTTTCCCACTTTTAAAAAGAGGAGATCGATATCCTATAAAGGAAGTATGTAGTGCGATAAAAATGGCAATGGGAGAAGAAGAAATCTCTGAAAGAAAATTCCGGGAGATAACCAAAGGAACTCCTATTGCTATGTTACATATAACTTATAAGGAACAGGAAAAAAAGAAAGTAGAAATTATTCCTTTGTCAGAGGCAAGTGGACGAGTATGTGCAGAGAGTATTATTCCTTATCCCCCTGGCATTCCGTTACTATTACCGGGGGAATTAATAAAAGGTGATGATATTAATCAGATATACAACTTATTAGAAGCTGGATCGAGATTTCAAGGCGGAGAAAATATAAAGCAGTACCACTTAAAAGTATTTCATCAGTAGAAACAAGTAAACTAGTTGGAGGGTATTATGAGTAAGGGTTTATTTATTACAATAGAGGGTCCAGAAGGTGCTGGGAAAACAACTATTATTGGAATGTTAGCAACAGCACTAAGGGAACGAGGGCTGAAGGTTGTCGTAACAAGGGAACCAGGTGGCATTCCGATTGCTGAACAAATACGAGAAGTAATTTTGAATAAAGAAAATACAGCCATGGATGCGAGAACAGAAGCATTGCTATATGCTGCAGCAAGACGTCAGCACCTAGTTGAAAAGGTATTGCCACATCTACAAGAAGATTCTATCGTTTTATGTGATCGTTTTATAGATAGTTCATTAGCATATCAAGGGTATGCAAGAGGACTTGGGATTGATGAAGTGTATAGCATTAATCACTTTGCCATTGAAGGAAAAATGCCAGATGCTACTTTTTATTTTGATATTGATCCTGAAATTGGTCTGGACCGAATTGGTCAGCATAAAGGAAGGGAAGTAAACAGACTTGATCTGGAAGAGATTCATTTCCATAAGAAAGTGAGAGAAGGATATCATCTTCTCCTCAATCGTTTTAAGGATAGAATCTTATTGATAGATGCATCACAGTCTGTAGAACAGGTTTTTCAGCAGTCTTTAAATCACTTATTAAAATTGTTAAATAAACAATAAGAGGGGGAAAGTGTCTTACAAGGTAAGGCACTTTATTTTTTTAGTAAATCAATCCTTGAATTTCCTCTTTTAGATTATAGGTTAGAGCATGGTACAACGCTAATTACCTGTTATAATAAAGGTAATAATTCAGAATATATTATACCGCTAAGGGGTGGATGATATGAAATTAATTTTAGCAGTCGTTCAGGACCAAGATAGTAATCGGTTATCCAATGCTTTAGTTGATAATAATTTTCGTGCAACAAAACTAGCTACAACAGGGGGATTCTTGAAATCGGGGAATACTACCTTTATGATTGGAACGGAAGATATACGTGTAGAGAAAGCCTTGCAAATTATAAAGGATAATTGTAAATCAAGAGACCAGATGGTGGCTCCAGTTTCACCAATGGGGGGGAATGCAGATTCCTATGTTCCATTTCCGGTCGAGGTAGAAGTAGGAGGAGCTACAGTTTTTGTTTTACCTGTTGAGCAGTTCCATCACTTTTAATAGCGAGGTCACCTATGAAGATAAATCAGGATATACGTTTAAATACAGATAAAATTCGATCTGAACAAAAGACATCAGCGAACACTAGTTTAAAATTTAATGAACTTGTGCAAAAGCAGGATCAAAAAATGCAGATGGGCCAACTTCAAAATCTCCTAAAGGATATTGAAAGTGCGGGTGAAAGGTTAGCGAGGTCAAGGACATTCAAAGACCTTTCTAAGTATAAAACATTAGTCAAACGATTTGTGAAGGAAGCAGTTGATTTTGGCATGGACCTAAAGCAGTCACATAGCTGGAATCAGTACGGACAAGGAAGATCGTTAAAAATTGTTGAGACAATTGATGAAAAGTTAGTGGAGATAACCGAGGGAGTACTTGAAAAGGAAGGAAACTCTATTGATTTGCTCGGTAAAATTGGTGAAATAAAAGGTCTTTTAATTAATTTATATACGTAAGTGAGTGAGACGATGCTTAAAACTTGGGATGAGATGGATCAAGTGCAGCCGATGGTGGGGAAGCTATTAAAGAACAGTATACAAAAGGATAGGTTAGCTCATGCTTACCTGTTTGAAGGTATGAGAGGAATCGGAAAAAAAGAAGCTAGTTATTTATTAGCTAAAAGCCTTTTTTGCTCTAGTCCTATCGACAACTATATCCCATGTGATGCATGTAGCAATTGTAAAAGGATTACAAGTGGGAATCACCCTGATCTCCATTTGTTAGAGCCAGATGGCCTTTCCATAAAGAAAAAGCAAATTCAAGACCTACAAGAGGAGTTCTCAAAGACGGGGGTAGAATCAAGGAAAAAAATGTACATTATTGTGCATGCTGACAGGATGACAGGGAATGCAGCTAATAGTTTACTAAAGTTTTTAGAAGAGCCTCATTCAGAGACAACAGCTATTTTGCTAACGGAGGGTGCACAACAAATTCTTCCAACTATTTTGTCCCGTTGTCAGATAATAAAATTCCAGCCATTCTCTCCTACTATTTTAATAAAAAAATTGGGTGAACATGGGATCGAACGGACAAAAGCTCCTATAATTGCCCAGCTTACCAATAATTTAGATGAGGCTTTGGAGCTAAGTCATAACGATTGGTTTGCACAAGCTCAAAAAATAGTGTTAAAATTATATGAAGTGCTAAAAAAGAACCCTCTCGAAGCTTTGGTGATGCTCCAAGAGGAATGGTTTTTACACTTTAAAGAAAAAGAACAGTTTGATCAAGGTTTAGACTTACTTCTTCTATTATATAAAGATTTACTATATTTACAGCTTGAGAAATCAAGCCAAGTTGTTTATGTCAGTGAAATGACGCGGCTGCAACAATACGCTCTTCATGTATCAGGAAGGCAAGTTGCAGATGGATTGTCTTGGATATTGGAGGCAAAAAGAAAGCTGCAAGCCAATATGAACCCCCAGCTCCTAATGGAAGAGCTGGTGTTACGATTGCAGGAGGGATCTTCATTTGTATAATGTAGTTGGAGTACGCTTTAAAAAAGCGGGTAAAATATATTATTTTGATCCCGGAGATCTCTCAATTCAAAAGGATGAATTTGTTATTGTGGAAACAGTAAGAGGAGTCGAGTATGGCAAGGTAGTTATTGCTCCGAAACAGGTTGATGAGCATGATGTTGTGCTTCCTCTTAAGAAAGTCCTTAGAATTGCTGATCAAAAGGATCGTTTAATCGTTGAAGAAAATCGTTTTGCGGCAAAGGAAGCATACGATGTTTGCTGTGAAAAAGTATCTACACATCAACTAGATATGAAACTAGTCGATGTTGAATATACATTCGACAGAAATAAAGTGATTTTTTATTTTACAGCTGATGGCCGGGTTGACTTCCGTGAGCTTGTAAAAGATTTAGCAGCTATATTCCGTACAAGAATTGAACTTCGTCAAATTGGTGTAAGAGATGAAGCGAAAATGCTTGGTGGAATTGGTCCATGTGGTAGAATGCTTTGTTGTTCGAGCTTTCTAGGTGATTTTGATCCAGTATCTATAAAAATGGCAAAAGATCAGAATCTCTCATTAAACCCTACAAAAATTTCTGGGTTATGCGGCCGACTGATGTGCTGTTTAAAATACGAAAATGATGAATATGAGTCAGCAAAAGAGCTACTACCTGATCTAGGTCAAGTCATCACCACACCACAGGGCCCTGGTCGAGTGGTGGGATTAAATATACTGGAAAGAGTACTCCAGGTTGAACTGGCTGATCATGAGCGTGTCCTAGAATATACTCTCGATGAGATATTAAAGGAAGGCGCTGTATAGATTCAATCCACAGATTAATGAGGTGGAAGGTGTGAATAAAAAAGAAATTTTTGATTCAGTAAGCAATATGGAAGCACAAATCGGGCATCTATATAAGCAATTAGGTGAGTTAAAGCAACATTTAGCTGAAACACTTGAAGAAAATAACTCCTTAAAGCTAGAGAATGAGCACTTAAGGAGGCACCTTGATCGAACATCCATCGAGAGACAACAGCAACCAAAAGTAAGTAAAAGCAAAAAAAGTAATAAAGCAGAGGAGACTCAGAACGAAAAAATAGTTGATATTGGTGAAGGTTATGATAACCTTGCACGCCTTTATCAAGAAGGATTTCATATCTGTAATCTCCATTTTGGGAGTCCTAGAAAGGATGACTGTTTGTTCTGCTTATCCTTTTTAAATAAAAAATAAGTGGGTCTCCTTTGACAAGGAGGCCTTTTTTTCGGAAAATTAAGGAATTCAGGTAGGAGGAAGACACCATATGTTAAAAGGCGACGAACGTTTGGATTACTTATTAGCTGAGGACCTTCGGATTATCCAAAGTCCTACGGTTTTTTCATTCTCTCTAGATGCTGTATTATTAGCTCGGTTCGCTTATATGCCTATACAAAAAGGAAATGTTATTGATTTATGTAGTGGAAATGGTGTGATTCCCCTTTTCATAAGTACGCGAACAAAAGGGAAAATAACAGGAGTAGAAATACAGGAACGTCTGTACGATATGGCGGTAAGAAGTGTGAAATACAATCACCTTGATCAGCAAATTGAAATGATCCATGGGGATATTAAGGACATGCCAAAACAACTTGGCTACGGGAAATTTGATGTGGTTACATGCAATCCTCCTTATTTTTTAACTGGTGGGGAAGATGAGAGAAATGAGAATGAGCATTTAGCGATTGCTAGACACGAAATTTTATGTACTTTAGAAGATGCAATTTCCGTTTCTAGTCAGCTAGTACGACAGGGTGGAAAAGTCGCGTTTGTACACCGGCCAGGACGGTTGTTAGATATTGTGACTGTAATGAGAAGATATCGTTTAGAACCTAAGCGAATACAGTTGGTTTACCCAAAGGTTGGAAAAGAAGCGAATATATTATTAGTGGAGGCAATCAAGGACGGAAATCCAGATTTAAAAGTACTTCCTCCTATGTTTGTCTATAATGATAACAACGAATATACTGATGAAATGAAAGAAATATTGTATGGAGAAAATGAAGGAAAATTGGAAGTGAGTGATTGACATGTGGGAACAAAAAAGCTTTGAAAATGAAGAGACGAAAGGGATCCTATATTTAGTTCCTACTCCAATTGGAAATTTAGAGGATATGAGTTTTAGGGCCGTGCGGATGTTGAAAGAAGCGGATTACATAGCAGCTGAAGACACTCGAAATACAAAAAAACTGTGTAATCACTACGAAATTGATACACCGATCGTTAGTTACCATGAACATAACCGGATAGTGAGTGGAGCAAAACTAATTGAAAAGCTAAAGGCTGGAGCAAAGATTGCTCTTGTCAGCGATGCAGGAATGCCTACGATTTCAGATCCTGGTTATGAGTTGGTAGTGGAAGCCACACAGGAAGAAATTGCCGTCGTGCCTTTACCAGGAGCTAATGCAGCACTAACTTCACTTATAGCATCTGGTATTCAAACACAGCCTTTTTACTTTTATGGATTTTTATCGAGACAGAAAAAGGATAGAAAAAAAGAACTGGAATTACTAAAGAATCAAAAAGCAACAATGATCTTTTATGAGTCACCACATCGACTGAAAGAAACACTTCAGCAAATCGAAGAGGTTCTAGGAAACCGACAGATGACTATATGTAGAGAATTAACGAAGAAATTCGAGGAGTTTATTAGAGGGACTGTCTCAGAGTTGGTGGAATGGTCCATTCAAGGAGAAGTGCGTGGGGAATTTTGTTTAATAATCGAAGGAAGTAAGGAAGAGGCAGTGGAAGAAGAAAGCTGGTGGGAGAGTTTATCAATCCCTGAGCATGTGGAGCATTACATTAATGCAAAAGGACAATCATCTAAGGAAGCGATCAAGGAAGTTGCAAAGGATCGAAATTTACAAAAGCGTGAAGTGTATCAAGCTTATCATATTCAAGAATAAAAAAAGCTTCTCTTTAACTGAGAAGCTTTTTTGTTATATCATTATTTAGATACTTGAAAGTTGTTTTGGATTTCTTGAAGTAGTTGCTCTGCACCTTCACGGCTAAGAATTAACTTTCCGCCTGCTAGCGTGATATTGTCATCAGAAACTTCACCAGTCACTTGGCAAGTCATGTTTGGCTTGTACTTTTTAAGGATGATACGCTCATCGTCAACATAAATTTCTAGCGCATCCTTTTCTGCGATTCCAAGTGTACGTCTTAGTTCGATAGGAATAACTACACGACCAAGCTCATCAACTTTACGAACAATTCCAGTAGATTTCATATTTTTTTAGCTCCTCTCAAATCTCCATTGTATTTATATTTCTCTGTCTCTTTTTTTCGTCATTATTCGACAAATTTCTTTTATGTTTTTATAATACCAGCCATTCCCAAAAACGTCAATAACTTTATATCTGATTAAATTAGAAAATATTAGAAGTTTATAAACGTTGATATATCAACACTTTTGATACTATAGGGATGATGATACATAATTTTATTATGAATAAATTATAAACCGATTGTCGACAAATTGACATATTTTAATTCATCATTCGACAAGAATCTACATACACTTTTTACCTGAGAGGATGTATAAAAAATGGGGAGAAGTGGAAAAGGCTATATAGTTGATTATATTGCACATTTCTTCATAATTAGGTATATTTTGATGAGATAAGAGGTTATGCTGACGAGTATAAGAAGTGACTCGATACAGAATGATAATCGGATGAGGAGTGAGTGATTTGGTTGAGAAAAGAAAGACATTTTATTTAACAACACCAATTTATTACCCTAGTGGAAACTTACATATTGGACATGCATATACAACCGTAGCTGGAGATGCGATGGCTCGTTATAAGAGGCTACGAGGGTTTGATGTCATGTATTTAACGGGTACGGATGAACATGGGCAGAAAATACAGCGCAAGGCAGAGGAAAAAGGAATTACTCCTCAAGCCTACGTTGATGATATTGTAGCTGGAATTCAGGAACTCTGGAAGAAGCTTGATATTTCTTATGATGATTTTATACGGACGACACAAGACAGACATAAAACGGTGGTAGAGAAGATATTTTCTCAACTTCTTGAACAAGGTGATATTTATCTTGATCAATATGAAGGAATGTACTGTACACCATGTGAATCTTTCTTTACGGAAAGGCAATTAAATGAAGGTAATTGCCCTGACTGTGGTAGACCAGTAGAAAAGGTGAAAGAAGAATCTTACTTTTTTAAAGTAAGTAAGTATGCTGATCGCCTGTTGCAATACTATGAAGAAAACCCTGGCTTTATCCAACCGGAGTCTCGTAAGAATGAGATGATTAATAACTTTATTAAACCAGGATTAGAGGATCTGGCTGTATCAAGAACCACGTTTGACTGGGGAGTTAAAGTACCTGGAAATCCGAAGCATGTTATTTATGTATGGATTGATGCTTTGTCCAATTATATTACTGCTTTGGGCTACGGCACAGAGGATGCTTCTAAATATGAAACCTATTGGCCAGCTGACGTACATTTAGTTGGGAAGGAAATTGTTCGTTTCCATACCATCTATTGGCCAATTATGCTCATGGCATTAGACCTCCCCCTTCCTAAAAAAGTGTTCGCACACGGTTGGCTTCTTATGAAAGATGGAAAAATGTCTAAGTCAAAAGGGAATGTGGTAGATCCAGTAACATTAATTGATCGTTATGGTTTAGATTCCCTTCGTTACTACTTATTAAGAGAAGTTCCTTTTGGGGCAGATGGGGTGTTTACACCAGAAGGGTTTGTTGAAAGAATTAACTTTGATTTAGCGAATGATTTGGGTAACCTATTGAATCGTACAGTTGCAATGATTAATAAGTATTTTGATGGAACGGTTCCGGTGTACGAAGGTTCAAGAGGAGAATTCGAGGCACAGCTTCTTCAAGTAAATGAGGAAACGGTGACAAAGTATGAAGAAGCAATGGAGAAGATGGAATTTTCTGTTGCTCTTACAGCACTTTGGCAGTTAGTTAGCCGAACAAATAAATTTATTGATGAAACATCACCTTGGGCTCTAGCAAAGGACGAGGAGAAAAAAGATGAGCTAGAAAGTGTTATGGTTCATTTAGCTGAAACATTACGAAGAGTGGCTATTTTGCTTCAGCCATTCCTAACAAAGACACCACAAGCAATATTTAAACAGCTTTCTATTGTAGATAGTCGACTTCAGTCCTGGGAGAGTCTCGAAAAATTCGGTATGATTCCAGAGGGTACAAAGGTGGAGAAAGGTGAACCGATTTTCCCACGACTGGATATCCAAGAAGAGGTGTCTTTTATTAAAGAAAAAATGCAACCGGCTGTGAAGCCCGTTGTAGAAGAAACTAAAGTTGAAGAAATTCCAGAGGTTGAGGAAATTACGATTGATGACTTTATGAAGGTTGACTTGCGAGTAGCGCAAGTAGTAGAGGCTGAGCCAATTAAAAAGGCAGATAAGCTATTAAAGCTACAATTAGATCTAGGGTTTGAGCGTAGACAAGTGGTTTCAGGGATTGCTCAATTTTATAAACCAGAAGATTTAGTTGGACAAAGAGTCATCTGTGTGACAAATCTAAAGCCAGTAAAATTACGTGGTGAATTGTCTCAAGGAATGATTCTTGCAGGTCAAAAGGATGGGATCATGTCGTTGGCCACAGTGAGTGACTCACTTCCACTAGGAGCGAAAGTGAAATAAGGAATAAAGTCTTACTAAGATAAAACATAGAAATGTTTCACGTGTAACATTACACATGGCTCATTCCTATGTTTTTCTTATCTTCCTGTTTAAATAAGGGAAATAGGAGACTTAATAGTTGAAACGCTAATAACATATATGTAACAGAAAAATAATATTGGAGGAAATAAATGTTATTTGATACACATGTACATTTAAACGCAGAACAGTTTACGGAGGATTTAAATGAGGTAATTGACCGTGCTAGGATGGAAGGTGTCCAATACATGGTCGTTGTAGGATTCGATCGACCTACCATTTTAAAAGCCATGGAATTAATTGAAGAATACGATTTTATCTATGCAAGTATTGGTTGGCATCCAGTTGATGCGATTGATATGCGTGATGAAGACTTGGAGTGGATTGAAGAACTTGCGAAACACCCTAAAGTGGTAGCTATCGGAGAGATGGGACTTGATTATTATTGGGATAAATCACCAAAAGAAGTACAACAAGAAGTCTTTAGAAAACAAATACAGTTAGCCAAAAAAGTGAAATTACCTATTGTGATCCATAACCGAGAGGCAACAGCAGACATTGTTACAATCTTAAAAGAAGAAAACGCGGCTGAGGTAGGGGGCATTATGCATTGTTTTAGTGGAAGCGTAGAGGTTGCAAAGGAATGTGTGGAAATGAACTTCTATATATCCCTCGGTGGACCGGTTACATTTAAAAATGCAAAAAAGCCGAAAGAAGTGGCACAAGAGATTCCGTTAAATAAGCTTTTAATCGAAACCGATTGCCCGTATCTTGCCCCACATCCATACAGAGGAAAAAGAAATGAACCGAGTTATGTGAAGCTAGTGGCGGAGCAAATTGCTGAATTAAAGGGACTAAGCTTTGAAGAAGTTTCTCAGGTAACAACAGAAAATGCAAAAATATTATTCGGCATAAATTGATAAGGAAACCTGTCGAATAAAATCAAAGCTTGTCCAAATCTTTTCTTTTTCTAAAAAGTTCTACATGTCTCCTTTCTCTCATAGGATAACCGTGTCGACAACTCTCTCTTTCTTTTTTGAACTCTATTAGTCATAATAATGAGTACGTTCAGAGGAAAATCCTGAGGGTTGACAGGCAATAAGATACTTTATATAATCACTCCATGAGAAAAGGAGGCGTTTTTCATCGTGATTCAAAGCATGAAAAGCCTGTTTTCCAGGTCTTTGAGGACAAAGAAGTGGGCCATTATCTCTGCTAGTTTCATAGTTTTTACAACAGCTACGGGGTTTACGGTGTATGAATCCACGAAGGAAACTGTTACCATGACACTAGATGGCCAAGAACGTATCATCAAGACACATGCAGCCACAATTGAAGGTATTTTCGACGAACTTGACATCGCTCTTCGTTCAGAGGACTATGTGTTTCCCTCGGAAAACACAAAGGTCAAAGACAACTTAAAGGTTGTATATAAACCTGCGAAACAGGTCCAAATGGTAAAAGATACCGAGGAAAAAGCAGTTTGGTCTACAGCAGATACTGTAGAAGAGTTTCTAAAGGAACAAGAAATTATACTTACTGAGCACGATAAGGTTACACCTGATTTAGACACTGCAATCAAGAAGGATATGAACATTGAAGTAAACATTGCGTTTCCATTCAAGTTAAATAACGGTGGTACAGAAGAAGAAGCTTGGACTACTACTTCGACTACGGTCGCTGACTTTTTACTACAACAAGAAATCACTCTAGGAGAACTAGACCGTGTAGAGCCTGAAAAAGACTCAGTTATTCAGAAGGATGCTGTTGTTAGCATCATTCGGGTTGAAAAAGTCACCGATGTAGTGGAAGAACCGATTCATTTTGCAGTTGTTACAAAGAATGATAGTAATTTATCCAAAGGCACAGAAAAGGTAGTGACTCCGGGTCAAGAAGGATTGAAGACAAAGGAGTATGAGGTGGTATTAGAGAATGGTAAGGAAGTCTCTAGAACACTTCTAAAAGAAACACAGGTTAAAGAGAAGCAAGATAAGGTTGTCGCGGTAGGAACAAAGGTGAGTACCCAAACCGTATCACGTGGTAGTGACAGTGTTAGCAAGGAGTTTTTTGTTACATCCACTGCTTATACTGCAAGTTGCAATGGATGCTCTGGTGTTACGGCAACGGGCTTGAACCTTCATGCTAATCCAGGTGCAAAAGTGATTGCAGTCGATCCAAGTGTAATTCCACTAGGGACAAAGGTATATGTCGAAGGCTATGGCTATGCAGTTGCAGCTGATAAAGGTTCAGCTATTAAAGGAAATAAAATTGATGTGTTTTTTGCGTCGAAAGCAGATGCATATCGTTGGGGTCGTAAAACGGTTAAAATCAAAATTCTTAACTGATTCATTTATGCAGGGGGGCTGCCCTCTGCTTTTTTGTGTTTTTGTCCGTTTTTCATTACAATTGGTTTATACTATATAGACGAATTAAGTGTTAAAATGTTTCATTTTTATTTCAATTATTTTAATTTTTTTTCAGAAAAAGTGTTTATTTAATGGTATGTGTATTGGGAGGAGTTTATGAAGATACAGGAAATTATCGTTGTGGAGGGTAAAGACGATACTACAGCCATTCGAAGGGCTGTAGATGCGGATACGATTGAAACGAATGGTTCGGCGTTAAATGATGATACCATCAATCGGATAAGAAGGGCCCAACAGACAAGGGGAGTTATTGTTTTCACTGATCCAGACTATCCTGGGCAAAAAATAAGACAAACAATTGCTGAGCATGTACCAAATTGCAAGCATGCCTTTATTCCAAAGGAGAATGCACTACATAAAAGAGGGAAGGGTGTTGGTGTTGAACACGCTTCTGTGGAAGAGATTCGAAAGGCTCTTCGCCATGCTCATCATATGAAGGAAGAAGTAGTAGAACAGATTACTCAAGAGGATTTGCTAACAGCAGGTCTAATTGGTGGTCCAAAGTCAAAGGAAAGAAGAGAGAAGCTCGGTAAACTCCTTTCGATTGGGTATACAAATGGAAAGCAACTTTATAAGCGACTATTGATGTTTCAAATCAGTAAAGAAGAGTTTTTAAGAGCACTATCCGTTATTTTTCAGGAGGAAACAGATGAGTAAAGATATAGCTACCCCTGTAAGGACACAGGAAATACTAAAGAAGTTTGGTTTTTCGTTCAAAAAAAGCTTAGGTCAAAATTTCTTAATTGATACCAATATATTAAGAAGGATTGTTGATCACGCTAATTTAACTAAAAGCTCCGGAGCCATTGAAATTGGACCTGGAATAGGGGCATTAACAGAGCAATTAGCAAGAAATAGCGAAAAGGTGGTTGCGTTTGAAATTGACCAGCGATTGCTACCGATTTTAAAAGAGACGCTAGCTCCCTATCCGAACACAACCATTATTCATGAAGACGTATTGAAAGCTAATGTAAAAGATGTCATCGAGGAACAGTTCAAAGGTTTAGAAGATATCATGGTTGTAGCCAATCTACCTTACTATGTAACCACTCCGATCATTATGAAGTTATTAGAGGAGAAACTCCCAATTAGAGGGATTGTTTGTATGCTTCAGAAAGAAGTAGCCGATCGTATTGCTGCGAAACCCGGTGGAAAGGACTATGGATCCCTTTCAATTGCTGTCCAATATTATACGGAAGCGGAGACAGTCATGGTTGTTCCGAAAACTGTGTTCATGCCTCAACCAAATGTTGATTCGGCAGTTATTCGATTAACGGTTAGGCAAGAGCCTGTCGTTAAAGTTCGAAGTGAAGACTTTTTCTTTCAAGTCACAAGAGCAAGCTTTGCGCAGCGTCGGAAAACGATTTTAAACAACTTAACAAGCCAGTTACCCGACGGAAAGGCAAAAAAGGACATGATATTGCAGGCGCTTGAAAAAGCTGAAATTGAGCCTACTAGAAGAGGCGAGACATTATCGATTGCTGAATTTGCTCAACTGAGCGATGCTTTGCTCGATCATTTTGCTTAAAAAGACCCCATCTGAGTAAAGGAACGGGTTCTGTTCCCTGTCACAAAAATCCAAAATATATATTAAAATGACCATTAATTTGTATGTGAATTTGATGGTCATTTTTTATTGATATAACGCGAATAATTATAAAATTAGGCATGAAACCTGTAGTCCAATTTGTATATCAAAATGTAAGGTTACAGAGATTTCTGTTACCTCGTAAATGCGACTGCAAAATGCTGTGTTTTTGTTTACAAAACCACGTTTTTCTTTTGACTTTGGCTCTGTAATAATTCCTTGATGATTTCATATAGGTAAGAGAATTAATAGGCGGAGAAATTCCGGTTAATGTATATAGAGGAAGCTTAAGAAGCAGAAATAAGCGGAGGAATTCCGGTTAACTGCTCTAAATAAGCCAAAATTCAAAGATTTGAATCACATAAGCGGAAAAACTCCGCTTATTCTTAAGGGAATATGGGTATTTCCCAATTTAAACGGAATTCTTCCGGTTATTTTTCAAAATCTGAGGGTCTTTTTTAACTGGAATTACGTTATTTATTTTGAACTCTGTCTAGCACCTAGCACCTAGCTCCTCTAGGAATAATATAAAGCCATTATTCCTAGATCATAAGCCAAAGCCAAATCACTCCAGAAGACAGGCTTTCCTGTGCGATTCGGGGCTAAACAAGGCACTTACGCTTTTCTGTATATCACGACTTTTAAGTTCCTTGCATAGGATAATTAAGAATTATTCTATTTGAATGCTCTAGTTTATTGGGCTAATTGGAGTGACTACATTGACGATCAACCT
The DNA here is from genome assembly GCA_041640555.1 of Bacillaceae bacterium. Classification (GTDB taxonomy): domain Bacteria; phylum Bacillota; class Bacilli; order Bacillales; family Cytobacillaceae; genus Robertmurraya_A. The sequence goes on along the minus strand of JBEQAB010000018.1, from coordinate 39,735 downwards.
TTTGGATGTCGTTGGGAGAGTTTCGTATAATTGTGATATTATCTTTCGGGTTATAGATATACGAGAAGAACAAGGGAAGAAGTTAGCTGTATTATACGGGGAAAGTTTTCGACTAATTGCGGATGCTCCCTATGAAGATTTGGTCGTGATTGATCAAAATACCCGTTCTAAAGTGGCATCGGAGTACCAATCACTTGAAGAACAGTCTTACCAGCTCTTTCGACAGGATGTGGACCTTTTACAGTTTAAACAGGAGTTTGAGGCAACTGAAGGGTACAGTAAGCCATTTAACTATTTCCAAGTGCCAGGGAAAGTATTACATCTGGATGGAGATCCTTCTTATTTGCAAAAGTGCTTAACATTGTATGAAAAAATAGGAGTACCTGTAACTGGCATTCATGTAAATGAAAAAGAAATGCCTAATAAAATAGGGTCTTTGATTGATTATTATCGCCCTGATATTATCGTTATTACAGGACATGATGCATATTCAAAGGCCAAGGGAAAACCTACGGATATCAATGCATATCGACATTCAAAACACTTTGTTCAAGCGGTAAGAGAGGCCAGAAAGAAGTTCCCTCATCTCGACCAGTTGGTTATATTTGCTGGGGCCTGTCAGTCCCATTTTGAATCTTTGATTCAAGCAGGTGCTAACTTTGCAAGTTCCCCTTCAAGAGTAAACATACACGCCCTTGATCCTGTCTATATTGTAGCTAAAATTTCCTTTACTCCGTTTATGGAGAGAATTAATGTATGGGATGTATTGAGAAATACATTAACGGGAGAAAAAGGACTCGGAGGAATTGAAACAAAGGGTGTACTACGTACGGGTATGCCTTATAACAAAGGTAATCACGAATGAGAAATGCCGTTCAAAACTGAACGGTGTTTTTTTATTAGGCTGTTTTCGTAAAGTTTGTTGTTTTGGAAGAATCCCAAAAGCCGGATTTTTCCCCGCATAACGCTGGGTTTATTGATCTATTTGGAGAGAAGCTCTTTTCTAAGGATAAATATATTCTGATTAGCTGTTGAAACATATAGTTAATTCCCTAAAAGAGTGTGTATATAGCAACAATGATTTAGAAAAGAGCCTTTGTTTAAAAATTCGGTACATATTTAAAAATAAATAGGTAATCCTAAAAATGTTGAAAATTAGAAGAAAATGCTGAACAAAAAATATTGACTTTTATTTTTAAACACTGTTATAATTTATTATTTTGTTTGACTAGACAGTGTGAATGTGTTATACTTTACATAGTGAGGTGGACCGAATGGCAAAAACTTTGGTTGATATTAAAAAAGCTCTTGATTCAAATTTAGGAAAAAGACTTTTGCTCAAGGCCAATGGTGGTCGAAGAAAGACGATTGAAAGATACGGAATTCTTGCAGAAACGTATCCATCTGTGTTTGTAATTGAGTTAGATCAAGAAGAAAATGCTTTCGAACGTGTATCGTACAGCTATGCAGACGTTTTAACAGAGACGGTTCAAATTACTTTCTATGAAGATACAACAGGACAAATGGCACTAAGTTAAGGTTGTCCTTATCGTGTAAGCAGTGAACTATGGGTTTGCTGCTTTTTAATTTGTTTTTTATTTTATATTTTCTTTGAAAAACTATACGTAAATTTAATCAATTTTTCTCTAAAAGCTAATGAATTTCTAACCACTTCAACATAATAAGAGTGTCGTGATGAAGAAAGGGGATGTTATCGTGAGCAGAAGAAGAGGGATGATGTCAGAAGGGTTTAAAGAGGAACTAGCGAAGGAGCTAGGATTCTATGATGTCGTTCAAAAAGAAGGTTGGGGCGGCATTAAAGCGAAAGATGCTGGCAATATGGTCAAGCGTGCGATCGAAATAGCGCAACAGCAGTTAACGGAAAAGCGCTAAAAGCAAGCAACCTTTTTACTTCATGCGAGAGTTAACTAACAATTCGAATTCATTGCGACAGAAGCCGGAGAAAACTGATTCTCCGGCTTTTTTGTGTGGAGAGGTCTTACTTTTATCGTTTTGTGGTAAAATAGGACAAAAATGGACTAGAGAGAATGTTTAAAGTAGGTGGAGATGTTGAAGCTTTTAATAAAAGCTCCTGCAAAGATCAATTTATCGTTAGATGTATTACATAAACGATCGGATGGGTTTCATGAAGTAGAAATGATTATGACAACGATAGACCTTGCTGATCGAGTCGAATTAACCTTTTTAGAAGAGGATGCCATACGAATCAATTCTCAAAATCGATTTGTTCCAGATGATCAAAGAAATCTAGCCTTTCAAGCAGCAAAACTGTTGAAAGAACGATTTCAAGTGAAAGCTGGAGTTCATATTTCCATTGAGAAAAATATTCCTGTTGCCGCAGGATTGGCGGGTGGAAGCAGTGATGCAGCCGCAACGCTAAGAGGGTTAAACAAGCTTTGGAAATTGAATTTAACATTGGACGAGCTTGCGGAATTAGGTTCGGAGATTGGGTCGGATGTGTCCTTTTGTGTTTACGGTGGAACGGCGTTAGCAAAAGGACGTGGAGAAAAGATTACACAACTCCCTCCACCTCCGACTTGTTGGGTAGTTTTAGCAAAGCCCTTTATTGGTGTTTCAACAGCAGACGTGTATAGAAGGCTTGAATTAAGCGGAGTAAGTCATCCTAACCTACCTGCAATGGTCGAGGCGATTAAGGAAGGAAGCTTTGATGGTGTGTGTGACAATGTTGGAAATGTACTAGAGGAAGTCACTTTAAAGCTTTATCCAGAGGTTGCTCAAATCAAGGATCAAATGCAAAGATTTGGTGCTGATGCGGTACTGATGAGCGGAAGTGGTCCAACTGTTTTTGCCCTTGTTCACCATGATTCAAGAATGCACCGTCTGTATAATGGGCTGAGAGGATTTTGTGACCAGGTTTTTGCTGTACGTATGCTAGGAGAACGACATACCCTTGATTAAATCCGTACATTAATGGTATATTATCGTTAAAATATTCGGATATGGGAGGTCTATTATGAAGTTTCGTCGAAGTGAAAGGTTAGTAGATATGACGAACTATTTGCTTGAGCACCCCCAGCAATTAGTTTCACTTTCTTTCTTTTCAGAAAGGTATGGTTCGGCTAAATCATCTATCAGTGAAGATTTAGCAATCATAAAAGAGACTTTTGAGAAAAGAGGAATTGGGACGCTGAAAACGGTTCCTGGAGCATCAGGTGGTGTGAAGTTTACCGTAAAAGTATCAGATGAGGAAGCAAGGCCAATTATTAACGAATTATGTGGTTTAATTGCTGATCCTGATCGGCTGCTGCCAGGTGGATATCTTTATATGACAGATATATTAGGAGATCCAGCGATTGTTCAAAAAGCTGGCCGGTTACTTGCATCTGCTTTTACAGAGGAGAAAATTGATTTGGTTATGACAGTTGCCACGAAGGGAATTCCATTGGCTTATGCGGTTGCAAGTCATTTAAATGTGCCAGTTGTTATTGTGCGCCGAGATAATAAAGTAACTGAGGGTTCCACGGTAAGTATTAACTATGTATCTGGATCCACAGGACGAATTCAAACGATGGTACTTTCAAAACGCAGCATGGATCAAGGGGCTAATGTGTTAATTGTTGATGATTTTATGAAGGCAGGCGGTACCGTTAACGGAATGATTAGTATGTTGAATGAGTTTAATGCTAATTTAGCCGGAATTGCCGTGCTCGTGGAAGCAGAGAAAATTGAAGAGAGACTAGTGGATGATTATTTATCGTTAGTAAAGCTTTCGGATGTAGATGTAAAAGAAAAGCAAATCCAAGTGAATGAAGGAAATTATTTTTTACATAAACAGGAGGAGTTAGTATGAAAGTAGTTCAAACAAATGAAGCACCAGCAGCTATCGGACCATATTCTCAAGGTATCGTTGTAAATAATATGTTTTATAGCTCTGGTCAGATTCCTTTAACTGCCGAGGGTGATTTACTTCAAGGAGACGTAAAAGAACAAACGCATCAAGTATTTAAAAACTTACAAGCCGTCCTAAAAGAAGCAGGAGCAACGCTCGAAACAGTAGTAAAGGCAACGGTATTTATTAAAAACATGGATGAGTTTGCTGCAGTAAATGAAGTGTATGGAGAATATTTCTCTGTACATAAGCCAGCTCGTTCTTGTGTGGAAGTAGCAAGATTACCGAAGGATGTATTAGTAGAAATCGAAGTAATTGCACTCGTCAAATAAGACGAGTGTTTTTTTATTCTCAAAATGTAAATATGACCATTGATCGTTGTCCAGCTCCAGCGCCTAGCCCCTCGAGGGAATAATATAAAGCCATTTTTCCTAGGTCAAAAGCCAAATCACTCCAGAAGGCAGGCCTTCCTGCGCGATTCGTCTTATGCTTGTCGGGGCTGAGCAAGGCGCTTCCGCTTTTCGACTAAAATGTTCACGATTTTGACTAATTTTTCAAAAAAAAATAAATTAGAAGAAGGAGATATGAAAAATTTGTTGAATATTTAAACGTAGATTATATCTAATTGTGCAAAGGTGGTGAACAGGATGGAAGTAACAGACGTAAGATTACGCCGCGTTAATACAGACGGACGTATGAGAGCAATCGCATCCATTACGCTTGATAATGAGTTTGTTGTTCACGATATCCGCGTGATAGACGGAAATAACGGATTATTCGTTGCTATGCCTAGTAAACGCACACCAGATGGAGAGTTTCGCGATATCGCTCATCCGATTAATTCAGGTACACGTGGGAAGATTCAAGAAGCAGTTTTAGCTGAGTACCACCGTTTAGGTGAATTAGAAGTTGAATTTGAAGAAGCTGGAGCTTCCTAAAAAAATAAACAGCAAGGGCCTACTTCATGAGTAAGGCTCTTTTTTATGTTTCTTGAACCCATTTCTTCACTCCAACATACTACTACCCATAAAAATATAAGGTTAAACCTTTCTTAATGTTAAAATCATGTAGTTTTTCATCTATCCTTGAAATATACGAGTATTTAAGATATATTCTTAATGGATAAAAAGGTATATTGGAGGCCTGTAAATGTCGAATCGGTATGCGGTAGTATTAGCCGCAGGTCAAGGAACTAGGATGAAATCAAAACTGTACAAAGTTCTCCATCCTGTTGGTGGTAAGCCTATGGTACAGCATGTAATTGATCATGTGAAAAAGCTTAATATAAACAGCATTGTAACAGTTATTGGACACGGAGCGGAACTTGTGAAAGCACAGCTGGGCGAAGAGAGCAGCTATGTGCTTCAAGAACAACAGCTTGGAACAGCACATGCTGTTATGCAAGCAAGGGATATACTAAAGGATAAAGAAGGCATTACCATTGTCGTATGTGGAGACACTCCTCTAATTAAGGAAACGACGATGGAAGCATTGTTTAAGCATCATGAAGAGACTTCTGCTAAAGTAACGATTTTAACAGCATGGACAAATGATCCGACAGGCTATGGACGTATTATTAGAAACGAAGATGGATCGGTTGAGAAAATCGTTGAGCATAAAGATGCAACGAATGAAGAACGCAGAGTAAAAGAGATTAATACAGGAACGTATTGCTTTGACAATAAAGCCCTATTTGAGGCACTAACAAATGTTTCAAATGATAACGTCCAAGGGGAGTATTATTTACCAGATGTTATTGAAATTCTCAAAAATGCTGGAGAAATAGTAACAGCTTATCAAACAGAAGATTTTGAAGAAACATTGGGCGTTAATGACCGTGTAGCTTTAGCTGAAGCGGAACGAATCTTTAAAGAACGTACGAATGAGTGGCATATGCGTAACGGTGTTACAATCATTGATCCTTCAAGTACATATATTGGTCCAGATGTAGAAATTGGTCAAGATACTATTCTATACCCTGGAACAATATTAGCAGGAAGAACTGTGATTGGAGAAGATTGCATTATTGGTCCGCAAACTGAAATTCACAATTGTAAAATTGGAAAAGGAACGGCTATCCGTCAGTCAGCAGCTTACGATAGTGAAATTGGTAATGAGGTTGCCATTGGTCCTTTTGCGCACATAAGACCTCAATCGAGTATTCATGATGATGTAAAAATTGGCAACTTTGTTGAAATCAAGAAAGCAGTATTCGGCAAAGGAAGTAAGGCTTCCCATCTAAGTTATATTGGAGATGCTGAAGTGGGTAGCAATGTAAACATTGGTTGTGGATCGATTACGGTGAACTATGATGGAAAAAATAAGTACTTAACAAAAATAGAAGACAATGTCTTTATTGGTTGTAATTCAAATCTTGTAGCTCCAGTTAGAGTAGGAGAAGGTGCGTATGTAGCGGCTGGGTCAACCATCACTGAAGATGTACCAGGAGAAGCACTCGCTATAGCTAGAGCAAAACAAGTTAACAAAGAAGCTTACGTATCAAAATTAAATAGCAAAAAGAAATAAAGCAATCGGAGGTCCATGATGTCAAATCAGTATTTAGATCCAAATTTAAAGGTGTTTACACTCAATTCCAATCCTGCGCTAGCAGCAGAAATTGCAAAGGTTATTGGTGTAGAGCTAGGAAAGTGTTCGGTTACTCGTTTTAGCGATGGAGAAATTCAAATCAATATTGAAGAAAGTATCCGTGGCTGTGATGTGTTTATTATCCAATCTACTAGCTCACCGGTTAATGAGCATTTAATGGAGCTATTGATTATGATTGATGCGCTTAAAAGAGCATCTGCAAAATCAATAGGTATCGTAATGCCTTATTACGGATATGCACGTCAAGACCGTAAAGCTAGAGCTCGTGAGCCAATTACAGCTAAACTTGCAGCTAATTTGCTTGAAACAGCAGGAGCCACTCGTGTGATTACATTGGATCTGCATGCACCACAAATTCAAGGTTTCTTTGATATTCCGATTGATCACCTTATGGGTGTTCCTATTCTCTCTCAGTACTTTAGCAAGAAGGATCTAAGTGGTGACATCGTTGTTGTTTCACCTGACCATGGCGGGGTAACGAGAGCTCGTAAAATGGCAGAAAGACTTAAGGCACCAATTGCAATTATTGATAAGCGTCGACCTAGACCAAATGTTGCTGAGGTAATGAATATTGTTGGTAACATCGAAGGAAAGACAGCTATATTAATCGACGATATTATAGATACAGCTGGAACCATTACTCTTGCTGCAAATGCACTTGTTGAAAATGGTGCGGCTGAAGTGTACGCATGCTGTACGCATGCTGTTCTATCTGGTCCTGCGATTGAAAGAATCGAAAACTCAAAAATTAAAGAGCTTGTTGTAACAAACTCGATTGCGTTATCGGAAGAGAAGAAAGCGTCTAGGAAGATCAAGGAACTATCTGTTGCTGAGCTTTTAGGAGAGGCTATTATCCGTGTTCATGAAGAACAATCTGTAAGTATTCTGTTTGACTAATTATAAATAACATTTTGAGGCTTGCTATTAGTGCAAGCCTCATCTGTTTAGGTTAGGCTGTTTTCGGAAAGCTTGTTGTTAAAATCTTAAAGCCGATTTTAACGCGGAAATAGCTATTTTGTGATTAAGAATTTAGTTTGCAGGCTCTTTTCTTACTTGAATTATGTTTTCTGCGGAAACATAGCACAATCAATTATATTAATTTCTAATAGCAACAAAGTTTAAGAAAAGAGCCTTAGGTTAATTTAAAAATTTTCTACGTTTAGACTTTCCTGTTTAGGGGCATTTTTTATAAAGAGACCTTAATATTGGAAGGAGAAAACGATTTTGACTACCCAATTACATGCACAGGAACGTGAGGATTTTCGTCAATCCACTTTGTCAATTATGCGTCACGAAGGACAAGTGCCAGCTGTTGTTTATGGCGCTAATGTAGATAATAAATCATTATATATAAATGCTGTCGACTTCCAGAAAACGATTCGAGAAGTGGGGAGAAATGGTGTGATTTCTCTTGATCTTGATGGAGAAACATACGATGTCATTTTATCGGATTATCAAATGGATCCAATAAAAAAGGAAATACTACACGCTGATTTCTTAGCTGTGGATATGTCAAAAGAAATACAAGTAAATGTTCGTGTTACACTTGTAGGTGAGGCTGCAGGTGTGAAAGATGGTGGAGTTCTCCAACAGCCATTACATGAGGTAAGCATTACTGCCACACCAGCGGATATTCCTCAAGTAATTGAAGTAGATGTTAGCGGTCTACAAGTTGGTGAGACCATGTCTATTGCTGATATCCAAGGACGTACCTCCTACCATATTAACAATGAAGATGAAGAGACGATTGTGTCTATTCTCCCTCCTAGACAAGAAGAGGAAATTAGTACGGGTGAAGAACAAGAACCAGGAATTCCTGAAAATCTAGAAGGAAGAGAGACAGAGGCTGTCGAATAATTAAAGATAACAAAGAAATCACTACAGGGACTGACCATATTTGTTTGGCCAGCCCCTTTTGATGTTGTAAGAGGTGAAACATGAAACTATTTATCGGTTTAGGCAACCCAGGAAAACAGTTTGATCAAACAAGACATAATGTAGGATTTGATGTTATTGATCATTTATCTAAAGAATGGAACATTCATCTGGATCAGTCGAAATTTAAAGGGATCTATGGTGTTGGTTATGTAGATGGGGAAAAGGTGTTTCTGTTAAAGCCATTAACTTATATGAATTTGTCTGGAGAGTCTATCCGTCCGTTAATGGAGTACTTTAATATTTCTATTGAAGATATCGTTGTCATATATGATGACCTTGACTTGCCAGTAGGGAAGCTCCGTTTAAGAGAGAAAGGCAGTGCTGGTGGTCATAATGGTATAAAGTCCTCCATTGCTCATCTAGGGACACAAGAGTTCAAACGCATACGTGTGGGAGTTGGTAGGCCAACAAATGGAATGAGTATAAGTGATTATGTTCTTAGTAAATTTACCAAGGAAGAACAAGAAACCATTAACCTCATCGTGAAAAAAAGTGGGGAAGCATGCCTGGACTGGCTAAAAGACCCATTCTTGCAAGTAATGAACCGTTATAATCAATAATCATACGAAATCATGAATCTTCGGTTATCATTGTTATGTGAACGACATAACGTATATAAGTAATGAATGAATAAGATTTGTCCTAAAAGGTCAATACTAATCCTAATGAATTATTTACTAGGAGGGACAGGCATGGCCATTCATTACCATTGCCGACACTGCGGACATACAATGGGTACGATTGAGCAAAATACTTTAGAGACTGAAAGACTAGGGCTTCACAAGCTGAATGGTGAAGAGCGACTCGATATGGTAAGTTATGATATAGATGGAGATATGCATATTAAATCGATTTGTGAAGATTGTCAGGAGTCATTAGAAAGAAATCCAGACTTTCATGCACAAGACTATCTTATTCAGTAAAACGCTTTGGAGAAACATCCAAAGCATTTTTCTGTTTTTATATTACATACATATGTAGGTATTGGGAGGAGGGCATACATGTTAGCAATTAAGCAACTTTTTAGTGAACTAGATGATACAAAATCCGTCCTTTCTGGAATAGAAGAAGGTATTACTGAACAGCTCATTGCAGGGCTATCTGGTTCTGCAAGAACCGTATTTTTGGCTTCTGTATATGAGCGTATGAAAAAACCAATGCTTATCGTTACTCATAATCTGTTACAAGCTCAAAAGCTATACGATGATTTAATTCAGTTGGTTGAGGTAGATGAGGTTTTCCTTTACCCAGCTAATGAACTTATAGCAGCCGAGATGAGTATTGCTAGTCCAGAATTAAAAGCCCAGAGAATTGAGGCTTTGAATTATTTAAGCAGCAATGCAGGTGGAATTATTATTGCTCCTATTGCTGGAGTTAGAAAATATCTTCCGCCCCTCGAGCTTTGGAAATCTAAACAGTATACGATTTCGCTTGGGCAGGATATCGAGCTGGGTGAGCTCAGTCTTCAGCTTGTGAAAATGGGGTATGTAAGGTCTGAAATGGTAGCAGCCCCTGGTGAGTTTAGTGTGCGTGGGGGAATTTTAGATATTTATCCGCTTACGGAAACAGACCCGATTCGGGTAGAGTTTTTTGATACAGAAGTAGATTCTATCCGTACATTTTCGTTGGAAGACCAACGATCAAAGGATAAATTGTCTACAGTTTTTATAGGACCAGCAACGGAATCTCCACTAGATGATTCCGATTTTGCAATAATCGCTCAAAGGCTTGAAGAGCATCTGGCCAAGAGCTTGAAAAAGCTGAAGGATGAAAAAGTAAAAACCTTACTGTCTCAAAATATAGGGTATGAAATCGAACAATTAAAGAATGGCCAAAGACCAGAACAGTTATTCAAGTACTTATCATTCGCCTATGAGAAGTCTAATAGTCTATTAGACTATTTGCCGAAAAATGGTCTTATTTTTGTAGATGAAATTAGTAGAGTTCAGGAAATGAGCGATTCTCTAGATAAAGAGGAGGCAGAATGGTATACAAGCCTTCTAGGGGAAGGGAAGATTGTCCATGATATTTCTGTGTCTCACCATCTGAATGGAATGCTACAAAAATCAAAAAAACCGATTGTATATATGTCACTTTTCCTAAGACATGTACCCAATACGAACCCTCAAAACATTATTAATGTCACTTGTAAGCAAATGCAGAATTTCCATGGACAGATGAACGTGTTAAAAGGGGAAATTGAGCGTTGGAAAAAAGGGAAGTACTCCGTCATTTTTTTAGGAGAAGATAGTGAGAAAAGTAAGAAGCTAGAAAGAGTGTTAGAAGACTATGAAATTGAAGCGATTGTTGCGAACCAAAAGCAGGATATTTTAAAAGGAAAAGTCCAAATTATGCAAGGTGGACTACAAACCGGCTTCGAATTACCCATACAGAAAATTGTTGTGATTACAGAGGAAGAGCTTTTTAATAAGCGTTCCAAAAAAACAACTAGAAGACAAAAGTTATCGAATGCAGAGAGAATTAAGAGCTACTCAGAATTAAAAGTTGGCGACTATGTTGTTCACGTGAATCATGGAATAGGGAAGTATCTTGGTATAGAAACCCTTGTTATCAACGGAGTGCATAAGGATTATTTACACATTCGCTACCAAGGAACCGATAAGTTATATGTTCCTGTGGAGCAAATTGATTTGGTACAAAAATATGTGGGATCTGAAGGCAAGGAACCGAAGATATATAAGCTTGGAGGAAATGACTGGAAACGAGTGAAAACAAAGGTTCAGTCATCTGTTCAAGATATTGCGGACGATCTTATTAAGCTTTATGCAGAAAGAGAAGCTTCTGTCGGCTATGCCTTCAGTCCGGATGGAGATATGCAGAGAGAGTTTGAATCAGTATTTCCATATCAAGAGACAGAGGATCAATTGCGTTCTATTCAAGAGATTAAAAAGGATATGGAAAGAGAACGTCCGATGGATCGACTTCTTTGTGGGGACGTGGGTTACGGAAAAACAGAGGTTGCCATTCGTGCTGCATTTAAAGCAATAGCAGATGGGAAGCAGGTTGCTTTGCTCGTTCCAACTACAATCTTAGCTCAACAGCATTTTGAGACCATGAGGGAGCGGTTTCAGGATTATCCAATCAATATTGGTTTACTAAGTCGTTTTAGAAGCAGGAAGCAACAGAATGAAACCATTAATGGTCTAAAGACAGGTACGGTAGATGTGGTGGTAGGAACTCATCGAATTCTATCGAAAGATATTACGTATCGCGATTTAGGACTGTTGATTATTGATGAAGAACAGCGTTTTGGAGTTACACATAAGGAAAAGATAAAGCAGTTAAAAACAAATGTGGATGTGCTCACATTAACGGCTACTCCAATACCGAGAACTCTTCATATGTCGATGCTCGGAGTAAGAGACCTATCAGTAATTGAAACACCACCAGAGAACCGTTTCCCAGTTCAAACTTATGTGATGGAATATAATGGCGGACTAGTAAAAGAAGCGATTGAAAGGGAATTAGCTCGTGGTGGGCAAGTCTATTTCCTTTACAATCGTGTGGAGGATATTGAAAGAAAAGCAGAAGAAATTAGAGCGCTTGTTCCGGATGCACGTGTAACGTACGCGCACGGGAAAATGACGGAGAATGAGCTTGAATCGGTTATGCTAGGGTTTTTAGAGGGAGAGTCGGATGTACTTGTTAGTACGACAATTATTGAAACAGGAGTAGATATTCCTAATGTAAATACCTTGATTGTATTTGATGCTGACCGTATGGGGTTGTCTCAGTTGTATCAGCTAAGAGGACGTGTGGGACGATCTAATCGAGTGGCATATGCGTACTTTACCTATAGAAAAGATAAGGTATTAACGGAAGTTGCAGAAAAGAGACTTCAGGCGATTAAAGAATTTACGGAGCTTGGGTCTGGATTTAAAATAGCCATGCGAGATTTATCCATTCGTGGTGCTGGAAATCTATTAGGTGCCGAACAGCATGGATTTATTGATTCTGTCGGATTTGACTTATATTCTCAAATGCTTAAGGAAGCCATAGAGGAAAGAAAAGTAGGTATTGATAAAGAGGTTGTTATTAAGCCTGTGGAGATTGATGTGGAAGTAGATGCCTATATACCAGACACATACATTCGTGATGGTAATCAGAAAATAGAAATGTATAAACGATTCCGTGGACTATTAACTCTTGAAGATGTACAAGAGCTTCAAGAGGAGATGATTGATCGATTCGGTGAATTCCCGGATGAAGTGGCATACCTGTTCCAATTATCTGAATTAAAGGTCTATGCGAGAATGGCTGGTGTAGAGACAATTAAGCAAAGTAAAAATGAAATCAATATCCTTGTCTCAGAAGAGGACAGTTCTCAAATAGATGGTCAAAAAATATTTGAGGTGAGTAGTCAATTTGGCCGTATGGTTGGACTTGGGATGGAAGGTAGTAAATTAAAGATGGTCCTTCATATTAAGGGAGTTGGCTTGGATCAGTGGCTAGACGCTGCTTTCAAGATGATGAAAGGTCTTCATAATGCAAGGAAGGATTTAGGGAGTATCGTCTCTTAAGAGATAGATTCTAGCATAGTAATGTTTAATTGAAATGGTAAAGGGTAAGTAAAAAAAGTAAATTGGTTTATTTATCCTTTATTGCTAATTTTAACATTTTAGAGAAAAAACTATGTAAGTGTATAGAACTTTCCATATGAAAGATACTAAGTTCAAACAATGGCAATCATTTCACAACGCAGAGAGATGGATGCCAAACGTTTAAATCATCAGATGAAAGTGAGGCAACGTTGGATGAAAGCAACTGGTATTGTTCGTCGAATCGATGATTTGGGTCGTGTCGTCATTCCTAAGGAAATCCGGAGAACTCTTCGAATTCGTGAGGGAGACCCGTTAGAAATTTTCGTTGACCGCGATGGAGAGGTGATCTTAAAGAAGTATTCTCCAATCAGCGAGTTAAGTGACTTTGCGAAAGAATATGCAGAGGCTCTATACGATAGCCTAGGAAATCCAATCTTAATTTGCGACAGAGATGCTTACATAGCTGTTGCGGGTAGCTCAAAGAAGGACTATTTAAATAAGAATATTAGTGATCTTGTTGAAAAAACAATGGAAGACAGAACGTCGGTCATTATTACACAACAAGGTGAAGTCGCATTAATTGATGGAATTGAAGAAACGATTTCTTCATACACCGTGGGTCCAATTATCGCAAACGGTGATCCTATCGGCGCTGTTATCATCTTCTCGAAAGAATCCACTATCGGTGAAGTAGAGCGTAAAGCTGTAGAAACAGCGGCTGGATTCTTGGCAAGACAAATGGAATCATAAAAGTAAGGGTTAAAGGGAAAGAAAGAGGTAGCGATATCAGCTACCTCTTTTTCCGTCTTATCATGTATGCATGTCTCCGATATGCTATAATAACTCCGAATTACATAAATTGGGGGTGAGGGTGGTGAAACCCCATAAAGAGTCACATACCATACTAAAGGGAACTTTGCTTCTTACCGTTTCTGCACTTATTATCAAAGTGCTAAGTGCATTTTATCGCATTCCCTTTCAAAACCTAGTTGGGGACGTTGGATTTTATATCTACCAACAAGCCTATCCCTTCTACGGAATGGCATTGGTGTTATGTACATACGGTTTTCCTGTTATTATATCTAAACTTTATATTGAAAAAATGAGCGTAAAAGATGTTCAAGGAGCAAAGAAGCTAATTGTAACCTCCTCATTTCTTTTATCTTTGATTGGAGTCATCTTATTTGTAACTTTATTTTACGGTGCTCCTTATTTAGCCTCTTTTATGCAGGACCCACAAATTGCCCTTCTTTTAAAGGCAATTTCTTTTATCTTTCTTTTACTACCGGTTTTATCTATTTTAAGAGGTGTTTTTCAGGGAAGTGGTGATATGAAGCCAACGGCAATATCACAAGTAAGCGAACAATTAATTCGAGTCAGCACTATTTTAGCGGTTGCCTTTGCCCTGAGGAATGAAGATCTCTATAAAGTAGGAGCAGGAGCTATGTTCGGTTCTATTGTCGGTGGGCTAGTAGCAGTGTCCGTATTGCTGTTCTATTATAAAAAAAGACAAAAGTATCTCCCAGTGTTTTTCCAAAAAACATCCATTCCAACTTGGTCTGAAGCCAAGGGAATAATAAAAATACTTTGCATTCAAGGGTTTGCTATTAGTGTAAGTAGTATGCTTCTCTTATTTATTCAACTCGCAGATTCCCTAAACCTATATTCGTTATTAAAACTGATGACAAACGGACATGCAGCAAAAGAAATTAAGGGGATATATGATCGAGGAGTTCCTCTCATTCAACTCGGGATTGTGGTGGCTACATCGATGTCTTTATCTCTTGTACCGCTCATCTCTAGTGAAAAAGTGAAAAACAATATAACAGTGCTACATGATCGAATTCGTTTGTCCTTGCTTATTAGTATAATGGTTGGATTAGGAGCCAGTATTGGACTTCTATCCATTATCAAACCGACCAATGTTTTTCTATTTCAAAATAGCGAGGGGTCATCCATTCTTGCTATGCAAAGCACTATCATCCTTTTAAGTTCGCTTATTATCACCTTATGTGCGGTACTTCAAGGACTAGGGCAAATCGTTTTTCCAGCGATAACGATTGTTCTTGGATGTTTGTTAAAATACTTTCTTAATATGTATTTCGTGCCTCTTTTTGGAGCTTATGGTGCGGTCTTTGCCTCTATCTTATCACTTGTTATTATCAGTTTCCTTCTGTTTATGGTTCTACTAACAAGGGTAAAGGGTGAGATTATGAAAGGAAAAGAGTTGGTAAAGGTTGCAACAGCTGCTTTCATCATGTTTTTACTATTAAAAGGGTACGACTGGCTTATCGATCATTTCCTAAATGAACCGAGTCGAGTTGAGGCTGGCTTTAAGGCAATAATTGGGGTCCTTATAGGTGGGCTGAGCTACTTAATAGTTATAGTAAGATTACATACTTTTAAAGAGAGTGAATTGAGTTTATTGCCTCTTGGAAGCAAACTAATACAATTACTTCCGAAAAAAAATAGGAGTTGATGAATTTTGAATAAAATCCAAATCGTTGGGCTTGGTGCAGGTGATATGGATCAGCTGCCACTGGGCATATACAAGCGATTAAAACAAAATAAGAGTGTATTTCTTCGAACGAAAGAACATCCAGTGGTGGATGAGTTAGTTAGAGAAGAAGGTTTTCAGTTTACTTCATATGATCATATATACGAAGCAAAAGATACGTTTGATGAGGTATATGAATCGATATGTGATGATCTTATATCGAAAGCTAATGGGGGGTCACTTATATATGCTGTTCCCGGACATCCACTGGTTGCTGAACGTACGGTTCAAATTCTGTTAGAAAGAGCGAGTGAGCTACAAGTAGAGATTGAAGTTATTGGAGGTCAAAGCTTTTTAGATCCCTTATTTCAAGCAGTAAAAATCGATCCAATTGAGGGATTCCAATTATTAGATGGGACAAATCTAAAACGTGATGATGTTCATATGAGCCAGCATCTGATTATTGGGCAGGTATATGATACTTTTATTGCCTCAGAAGTGAAACTAACACTAATGGAAAAATACCCTTTTGACCATGATGTGGTCATCGTAACAGCTGCTGGTACTTCTAAAGAAATAACCAAGAAGGTACCATTATATGAGCTTGATCGGGAAGTCACATTAAATAATTTAACCTCCGTATATGTACCACCTGTTCAAAAAGATGAGTTATCTTATAAAGAGTTTTCTAAGTTACGAACCATTATTGCTGAACTTCGTGGCCCGAATGGCTGTCCTTGGGACAAAAAGCAAACACACCAATCCTTAAAAAAGTACCTGATCGAAGAGTCGTATGAGTTGATTGAGGCAATTGATGATGAGGATATTGACCACATGATTGAAGAGCTTGGGGACGTACTGCTTCAAGTGATGTTACATGCGCAAATTGGAGAGGACGAAGGTTATTTCTCTATTGATGATGTAATTGAGGGAATATCGGCTAAGATGGTTAGAAGGCACCCGCATGTATTTGGTGATGTTACCGCCGAAACGGCTGACGATGTGTTGAAGAATTGGCAAGCGATTAAAGTGGAAGAAAAAGGGGAACAAAAAGTTTCTATTCTTGATGGTGTAGGTACACATTTACCTAACTTAATACGTGCATATGAATTGCAAAAAAAGGCGGCAAAAGTTGGATTTGATTGGGAAAATGTATTACAAGCATGGGAAAAGGTTAAAGAAGAACTAATAGAGTTTGAGGAAGAACTTGCTAAGGAAAAGCATACAGATGACTTACAGAAGGAATTGGGAGATATCTTGTTCGCTCTAGTCAATATTGCTCGGTTCTTACAAATTCAACCTGAAGAGGCTTTATTTCAAACCAACCAAAAATTCTTGCGTCGATTTGCCTTTATTGAGGCTAAGGTACTTGCTAGTGGGAAAACCTTCGAAGAATTTACGTTAGAAGAGCTGGATCAATTTTGGAATGAAGCTAAAAAAGAAGAATAATGAGGAGGAGTTTATTATGAGATTAGATAAATTTTTGAAAGTCTCACGTCTTATTAAAAGAAGAACACTTGCGAAAGAGGTTAGTGACCAAGGGCGAATTACGATAAATGGTCAACAGGCAAAAGCGAGCTCTACCGTAAAAGTTGGAGATGAGCTGGCTGTCCGATTTGGCCAAAAGGTCGTAACGGTGAAAATTGAAAAGCTTCAAGAAACTTCTCGAAAAGAGGAAGCGGCAGCTATGTATAGTCTTGTTAAGGAAGAGAAAGTTGAAGAAGCTGTTGAATAGCTAGAAGAGGACTCGTATATTTGTGTTTCAGTTCTAATTGAATCATCCCGTTCATACATATGTACAAAAGGTTGTACAAAGTGATTGTGAGGGATGAGAGAATGAGCCAATATTATGACACAAATACTTCAAAGGGAACTACGTTACCAGATCATGATGTCATCATGAGAGGGCGTAGACTTTTAGACATCACAGGTGTGAAACAAGTTGAAAGTTTTGATAATGAAGAGTTTCTGCTTGAAACCGTAATGGGCTTTCTTGCCATTAAGGGTCAGAATCTGCAGATGAAGAACCTAGATGTTGATAAAGGAATTGTATCTATTAAAGGTAAAGTATTTGATCTTGTGTACTTAGATGATCAGCATGGGGAGAAGGCTAAAGGTTTCTTTAGCAAGCTGTTCCGATGACACTTACTACACAATTTTTAACAATGATTTCCATGGCTGCCATGGGAAGCTATCTAGGTGCTGCAATTGATACGTATAATCGTTTTTTGTTTCGATCAAAAAGAAAGTCTTGGCTAGTATTTGTAAACGACATATTCTTTTGGATTCTACAGGGTTTGATTTTTTTCTACGTTTTATTTGTCATTAATCAAGGAGAATTAAGGTTTTATATCTTCTTGGCCATTCTCTGTGGGTTTGCCGCTTACCAAAGTCTCTTAAAGCGTGGGTACGCAAGAGTTTTAGAGATTATCATAACCATGATAATCTCTATTTATCGGTACGCTGTAAAAATATTTCTTATGCTCATTTATAGACCCATTGTCTCTCTCTTGTTAGGCTGTGTAAGTCTGGTAACGATAATAGGAAAGGGACTTTTCGTACTTGCAAAATGGACAATCCAGTTCATTTGGATGATCTTTAAGCTTATTTTTACCCCTGTCAAATGGCTCTTGATATTATTTTGGAATTTATTGCCGAAACATATTAAAAAAACCGTCGAGAAGTTATATAATAAGTTAGCAGGATATTATCAGGTTATAAAGAATACCATTAAGAACGTTCTTTCTAGATGGAGAAAGAACAAAGAGTAAGGAGGGAACGCCGAGGTGAGTGTTGTCAGAAAACGCAATATAACAAAAATACCGTCGCAATATGTGGAGCATCAAGAAATGGCAGTGATTCAAAATGCAAGAAAAAGAACGCTGCTTATAAGAAGGCTATCTGTTTTTATCGTAATTGTAGGGTTAGCAGCATACTTTATCGTATCTACACTCCTAAGGCAATCCGCGACTCTAGAGGCAATGAAGGAAGAAAAGCAAAAGGCAGACGAGGAACTAGTTTCCTTAAAAAAAGAAGAAACGATCCTTAAAGAGGAAATCATTAAGCTTAATGATGAAGAATATATCGCTAAATTAGCAAGAAAAGACTTCTTTCTTTCCGATAGTAACGAGATAATTTTCAACCTCCCAACGGAAAAAAAAGACAAGGAAAAATGAACCAGTAACTCGGCTTATTGACACGCTTTTTTTCCTTTCTGTATAATATATATAAAGTATGATTTTTTATATTCTTAAGGAGGAACATTCTTTTTATGTCAATCGAAGTAGGCAGCAAGTTACAAGGAAAGGTAACAGGCATTACTAATTTTGGAGCTTTTGTAGAGCTACCGGAAGGATCAACAGGTCTTGTTCACATTAGTGAAGTTGCAGATAATTATGTTAAAGACATTAACGACCATCTAAAAGTTGGTGACCAAGTTGAAGTCAAAGTCATCAATGTTGAGAAAGATGGGAAGATCGGTTTATCAATTAAAAAAGCTGTAGATCGACCTGAGAGACCTGAACGCAGCTCTCGTCCAGAAAGATCGGAAAGACCACCATATCGTGGTGGCGGAAATGATTCAAGAGGGGCAGGACGTCCTCGTCAAGGGAAAGCAAATGATAGAATGCCTGCTAAAGAGAACTTTGAGTCTAAAATGGCTCGTTTCTTAAAAGATAGTGAAGATCGACTGTCTTCTCTTAAGCGCAACACAGAATCTAAGCGCGGTGGAAGAGGAGCTAGAAGAGGTTAACTTGCTGCTGATACATTAATAAATATGAAGGCAAGCCGAAAAACGGCTTGCCTTTTTGTATGTTGACATTATTTTCTATAATAAATGACTATTTTTATTCCTTTAATTTCTACAAAAACCCCTTTCTTTTTGGAAGGGGTTTTAGCTTCCGAAGTTATGAATATAGTTCCGAAAGCGATGAAATTTATAGAATCTTGTCACGTTATTGAAGATGCTTTGAATTTATCCAAGAATTACGTCGAACAAAAGTTGGGATATGCTGAGTAATTATGACAAAATTTTGAATTTATGTTTTTTATAATGCTTGCAACGAAACAAAAATGGGGTGTAAAAATTATGGAAAAGGTAGAAAGGAATATTATTGATCCTGTCGGTGAAGTTAATTTTAATAAACATAAGATCGAGTTCGGAAAAATGTTGGACAAGATACAAGCAAAGTTAGAGACGTTTTTCGTAAAGAAAGGAATTCTTCTACTACTCATTGGTTTTTTGCTTGGACGAGCTCTAATCTTGTCTAAACTAACACCTTTTGCCCTTCCTTTTTTTGCGGCTGTCTATTTCGTAAAAAAGGACAAAGCTCCTCTAGCATTAATCGGACTAGTAGCTGGTGCAGCAACCCTTTCAATTGTGAATTCCGCATTTGCTTTTTGCACAGCTTTTCTTTTTTTACTTGCCTTTCGACTAACAAAAAAATGGCTAAAAACAGAAGTTCGTGCAATCCCCTTTTATGTATTCTTCACTTTGGGTATTGGTGAGATAGGAAAAAGCTATCTAACAACAGGAAATGTATCACTTTATGATGGAATGATGGCAGGGGTTGAGGCAAGCCTTGGCTTCATACTTACTCTAATCTTTCTTCAAAGTATTCCCCTTCTTTCTCTAAGTAAAAGAAGACAAACATTAAAAACCGAAGAAATCGTTTGCCTGATTATTATGCTGGCATCAATTATGACAGGAACCATTGGATGGTCATTGTATGAACTATCGATTGAACATATTATGTCAAGATATTTAGTATTAGTATTCGCCTTTGTTGCAGGAGCAACTGTAGGTTCTACGGTAGGAGTTGTGACGGGACTAATTTTCAGTCTAGCGAACATTACTAGTTTCTATCATATGAGTTTATTAGCCTTTTCGGGGCTATTGGGGGGGCTTTTAAAAGAAGGAAAAAAAATAGGGGTAGCCGTGGGGCTTCTAATAGCCACATTATTAATTGGAATGTACGGTGAGGGTGGTGGCTCTCTTTATAAATCCGTCTTAGAGACATCTGCTGCCATTCTTTTATTTTTCCTGACACCTCAAGCGCTAACATCTAAACTGGCAAAGCATATCCCAGGAACACCTGAGTACTCTGCTGAACAACAGCAGTATATGAGAAAAATGAGGGATGTAACTGCGCAAAGAGTGGAACAATTCTCTTCTGTCTTTCAAGCTCTGTCAGACAGTTTTTCATCATTGGATGAAAGTGGGGAAATTGACAAAGATAGAGAACTGGACTTTTTCCTTGGAAACGTCACAGAAAAGACCTGTCAAACCTGCTTTAAAAAGGAAAATTGCTGGTCTAGAAACTTTAATACAACCTATGAATATATGAAGGATATTATGAATGAAATGGATCATAATTCTGGCGTTGTGCCATTGAAACTTTCACGAGACTGGGAGAAACATTGTACAAAGTCCAAAAAGGTAGTAGATGCCATCCAACAGGAGCTAACCTTTTATCAAGCAAATCAGAAGCTAAAGAAACAAGTGCAGGAAAGTAGAAGGCTTGTGGCGGATCAACTCCTGGGTGTTTCAACAGTCATGGGGAACTTTGCCAAGGAAATTCAAAGGGAAAGAGATAATCACTATAAGCAAGAAGAGTTGATATTAGAAGCCTTACGAGAGTATGGTGTTCATATTGAACATGTTGAGATCTACAGCCTTGAACAAGGAAATGTAGATATCGATATAACCATTCCCTATTGTAATGGACATGGAGAATGTGAAAAACTCATAGCACCTATGCTTTCAGACATTTTAGGAGAAAACATTGTTGTTAATTCAGAAGAGTGTGCTTCCTATCCAAATGGCTATTGTCATGTAACGTTCCGCTCGGCGAAGGCTTTTACAATAGATACAGGGGTTGCTCACGCAGCAAAGGATGGAGGCTTTGTATCAGGTGATAGTTATTCAACGATTGAGCTTGGTGGTGGTAAGCATGCGGTTGCCATTAGTGATGGAATGGGAAATGGAGAAAGAGCCCATATCGAAAGTCAGGAAACCCTTCAACTTCTACAGAAAATTCTACAATCGGGGATAGAGGAGAAGGTGGCCATTAAGTCAGTCAATTCTGTTCTATCACTGCGTACAACGGATGAAATTTTCTCAACTTTAGATTTAGCAATGATAGATCTTCAAAATGCTGCAGTTAGGTTCTTGAAAATTGGTTCAACCCCAAGTTTTATTAAGAGGGGCAATGCCGTTATCAAGGTACAAGCGAGTAATCTGCCGATGGGGATTATTCAGGAGTTTGATGTGGATGTGGTAAGTGAACAGTTAAAAGCTGGTGATCTCCTTATCATGATGAGCGATGGAGTATTTGAAGGGCCAAAGCATGTAGAGAACTACGACCTTTGGATGAAAAGGAAAATTGGAGAGCTAATAACAGACGATCCGCAAGAGGTGGCGGATTTAATTATGGAAGAGGTGATACGCTCTCGTTCAGGCTATATAGAGGATGATATGACCGTCGTTGTTTCTAAGATCAAACATAACACTCCAAAGTGGTCTTCCATACCGATTAATAAATATCGACAAAAAGCAAACTAGTTATTTTATACAGTAAAGAGAAAAGATATGTATATTTCCTCTCCATCTAGTCGAAAATGTTAGCAACATTTAGACGTGGAGGGGAATCGAATGAAAACTGGCACATTAAAACAAATTCTTTTGATAACTGATGGATGCTCAAACCAAGGAGAGGACCCAATTGCAGTTTCAGCTCTAGCAAAAGAACAAGGGATCACCGTTAATGTTATAGGAGTAATGGAACAAGATGTTATTGATGATCAAGGATTAAGGGAAATTGAAAATATCGCATTAGCTGGCGGGGGAGTAAGCCAAGTAGTCTATGCACAGCAGCTTTCTCAAACCGTACAAATGGTTACGAGAAAGGCAATGACACAAACACTTCAAGGAGTGGTGAACAAGGAATTACAGCAAATTCTAGGTGGTTCACAGACAATCGAAGACTTACCTCCTGAAAAGCGAGGAGAAGTAATGGAGGTCGTCGATGAGCTTGGAGAAAAAGTAGAGTTAGAAGTGTTGATTCTTGTCGACACAAGCGCAAGTATGAAACATAAACTTCCAACTGTTAAAGAGGCCTTATTAGACCTATCGTTAAGCCTTAATGCGAGGTCAGGTGACAATCAATTTTCTGTTTTTGTATTTCCCGGGAAAAAGAATGATGTCGAAAAATTGCTAGATTGGACCCCGAGGTTAGAATCATTAACTAGTATTTTCGCAAAGCTTACCACAGGAGGAATTACACCTACTGGTCCCGCACTTCGTGAAGCACTGTCATCCTTTAAGAAAAAACGTTCGTTAAGGAGCCTACTTTCTCGTGATGATGAACAATACTTTGAAGAATCTGTCTAATATAACAGCAGGAACAATTGTCGAAGGGAAATGGCATAAGAATAGATATGTAATTATCAAAGAGCTTGGGTATGGAGCGAATGGAATTGTTTATCTTGCTCAGCACTTGAATAAGTATGTTGCGTTAAAGTTGAGTGATAATGGCATGTCGATTACTTCTGAGGTTAATGTCCTCAAATCCTTTGCGAAGGTCCAAGGGTCAACCCTAGGACCTTCTTTGGTTGATGTGGATGATTGGATAAGATCGTCAGGAAAGGTTTCCTTTTATGCGATGGAATATATTAAAGGACCTGATTTTTTAACATTTATCCAACAAAAGGGAACTGTATGGATTGAAGTTCTCGTCCTACAGTTACTCTCTGATCTTCATTTACTGCATACCAATGGGTGGACTTTTGGCGACTTAAAGCCAGAAAACTTAATTGTTACAGGACCACCATCGAAAATTCGTTGTATTGATGTTGGCGGGACAACCATCCAAGGTAGAGCAATCAAGGAATTCACTGAGTTTTATGATAGAGGCTATTGGGGACTTGGTTCAAGAAAAGCAGATCCCGCTTATGATTTGTTTGCAGTTGCTATGATTATAATCAATACCGCATACCCCAAACGATTCCAGAAAACATCAGGTGGTCTTAATCAGCTTCAGATGATGATTAGACAAAAGCCAGAA
This sequence comes from Bacillaceae bacterium, assembly GCA_041640555.1. Lineage (GTDB taxonomy): Bacteria > Bacillota > Bacilli > Bacillales > Cytobacillaceae > Robertmurraya_A. The sequence goes on along the minus strand of JBEQAB010000018.1, from coordinate 16,197 downwards.
TTACTAAAGTTTGAGCAAGTGATTATTCATGCCCTCCAGGGGAAATACCAAACAGCAATGGATATGAGAAAAGCAATAATTGAAGGCAATCATGCTTCCTCTCAGCCCCATACATCGAAGACTTCACATGTACATCCAAAAAAGCAAAGTTCCAAACCATCTGTGCATCATCAAAGAAGTCAGGTGCAAAATCAAACAGGCCAAAGTCGTCAAATCATTGTAAAAAAGAAAAAGAAAAGACATGCGCTCGAAACAATGCTCATTGTAACGACACTGTCCTTTCTTTATTTCCTTTATATTTATGGGCAACTATAAAAAAACGATAAATAAGTCCCTTAGTTTTTGAAGGAATGTATAGAACATGGTAAGCTAATGATAAGACAATGAAGTAAGGAAGAATCTCATGCTTGAACAAAAAGTAGAAGCTTTTCTAACTAGAAAACAAATAAACTTAATGGGAGCAAGCATTTTAGTAGGGGTATCCGGAGGCCCAGATTCCCTTGCACTCCTACACTTCCTGTGGAAGCGTCAAGAACGGTACCAACTAAAGCTTTTTGTTGCACATGTAGATCATATGTTTAGAGGAGGTGAGTCCGAGCGTGAAGCAAGGTTTGTTCAGTCCTTTTGTGAAGAGAGGAACATTCCTGTAACTGTTCGTTCTATAAATGTACCATTGTACATAGAAGAAACAGGATTAAGCTCCCAAGTAGCTGCTAGAGAATGCAGATACTCCTTTTTTCAAGAAACGATGAGAAGGGAAAACCTTCGCTATTTAGTGCTCGGACATCACGGGGATGACCAATTGGAAACGGTAATTATGAGGTTAACAAGAGGAAGTTCAGGAAAAGCTAGAGTCGGTATCCCTTTTTCAAGACCATTTGATAAAGGGACACTTCTAAGACCTTTTCTTTGCGTCTCAAAACAAGAAATTGAAGAATACTGCCAAAGGAATAGGCTAGATCCAAGAAGAGACCCTAGTAATGACAGTGACAAATATAGTAGAAATCGATTTCGTCACACGATTCTTCCTTTTTTGAAAGCTGAAAATCCGAGGGTTCATGAGCATTTTCAAAGGTTTAGTGAGGAACTGGAAGAAACAGAGCAGTTTTTAGAAGACCTGGCAAACCAGCAATTAAAAAAAGTCGTAATGCATCAAAGTGAGGGAAAATTTGTTATTGACATTCAAGAGCTATGCTCAATACCAATGCCTTTACAAAGAAGAGTGATTAAACTAATATTAAACTATCTTTATAAGCAACAACCAGCTTCCCTTTCTGCTGTTCATATTGAACAGATCTTTTCTCTAATCAACAATCTTCGGCCTTCCGGTGTGATTGATTTACCTGAAAAATTAAAGGTAACTCGATCGTATGGAGAGTTGCAATTACAATTTCAACATTCCCCACCAAAGGATGTATCCTATGAGATGGAAATAACGGTTGGAAAAACATTATTGCCAACAGGGGATTTCATTACATGGGAATATGTTGATAAAGAAATAGAATATACTAACATTAATCAACTTCTGCTTCCTATGGCCTGTATCAGTCTTCCGCTGAAAGTCAGGACAAGGAGAGAGGGCGACCGAATGAAAGTAAAAGGGATGAAAGGAACAAAAAAGATTAAAGATATCTTTATTGATCAGAAGCTGCCCATTATAGAGAGAAATAGGTGGCCTATTGTTACAGACTCAGATGATCATATCATTTGGATTCCTGGAATAAAGAAATCAGATATCACTTCTTTCGTTCAAGCTGATGAAAAGAAATACATACTATTACAATATAACAAGCATTGATCTTCTAGGGGGCACAAGCAAATCATGATGAAAAATGACATTGAAAAAGTTTTATTTTCTGAAGAGGAAATTCAGGGAAAAATCAAAGAGCTAGGGGCAAAGTTATCGGATGATTATAGTGATAAGTTTCCATTAGCAATTGGGGTGCTTAAGGGTGCGATGCCTTTTATGGCAGACCTTTTAAAACGAATGGATACATACCTTGAAATGGATTTTATGGATGTGTCAAGTTACGGGAATTCGACTGTCTCTTCTGGTGAAGTGAAAATTTTAAAGGATTTAGATACTTCCGTAGAGGGTAGAGATATATTAATTATCGAAGACATCATTGATAGTGGGTTAACACTCAGCTACCTTGTGGAGCTTTTCCGTTACCGAAAAGCTAAGTCAATTAGTATTGTCACTTTATTAGATAAACCAACGGGTCGTAAAGCGGATATAGCGGCAGATTATGTTGGATTCATCGTTCCTGATGAGTTTGTTGTAGGTTATGGTCTCGATTATGCAGAGAAATACCGTAATTTACCGTATATTGGGGTGTTAAAGCCAGAAGTTTACTCAACAAATAACGAGTAAGAAAAGAATAAGTATTGTATGCATACTACAAAGGCATATTCATATACTGGAACAATTTTCTATGTTACTATTTACTATAGCTTGTTTACCCGTGGGAGGAGGTAAGGGATGAATCGGATTTTTCGTAATACCATCTTTTATTTATTAATTTTTCTAGTGATTATTGGTGTGGTTAGCTTTTTTAATGGTAATAATGAACCGACCGAAAATATATCTTATAGTAAATTCGTAGACCATCTTGAGGCAAAACAGGTGGATTCCATCTCCGTACAGCCTGAAAGAGGAGTTTATGAAGTTCGTGGAACACTTGAAGGTGCTGAAGAAGGAAAATCATTTATTACTTACGTATGGAACAGTGAAAGTCTTTTACAAAAGATTGAGCAAGCAGACCCTACTGTGGATGTGCTTCCAGCAAAAGAAACAAGTGGTTGGGTAACTTTCTTTACTTCGATTATTCCATTTGTCATTATCTTTATTTTGTTCTTCTTCCTTTTGAATCAGGCACAAGGCGGCGGAAGTCGTGTCATGAACTTTGGAAAGAGCAAGGCGAAGCTTTACAATGATGAGAAAAAGAAGGTTCGTTTTAAAGATGTTGCTGGTGCTGATGAAGAAAAGCAAGAGCTCGTCGAAGTAGTTGAATTTTTAAAAGATCCGCGTAAATTTGCCGAACTAGGTGCACGTATACCAAAAGGAGTACTTTTGGTAGGACCTCCTGGTACAGGTAAAACCTTATTAGCTCGTGCAGTAGCTGGTGAAGCGGGTGTACCGTTCTTCTCGATCAGTGGATCTGATTTTGTGGAGATGTTTGTTGGGGTAGGGGCATCACGTGTACGTGACCTTTTCGAAAATGCAAAGAAGAATGCTCCTTGTATCATCTTTATAGACGAAATCGATGCAGTTGGACGTCAGCGTGGTGCAGGTCTTGGTGGAGGTCACGATGAGCGTGAACAAACCCTTAACCAATTGCTAGTAGAAATGGATGGATTCGGTGCGAACGAAGGAATTATTATTGTTGCTGCAACAAACCGTCCTGATATTCTAGATCCTGCTTTACTTCGTCCAGGACGTTTCGACCGTCAAATTACAGTTGATCGTCCAGACGTCAATGGCCGTGAAGCGGTATTAAAAGTGCATGCACGAAACAAACCGCTTGATGAATCAGTAAACTTAAAAGCGATTGCCGCCAGAACTCCAGGCTTTTCTGGTGCAGATCTTGAAAACTTATTGAATGAGGCGGCATTAGTTGCTGCTCGTCAGAATAAGAAAAAAGTGGATATGACAGATATCGATGAAGCAACTGACCGTGTAATTGCGGGACCTGCGAAAAAGAGTCGTGTGATATCTAAAAAAGAACGTAATATTGTTGCTTTCCATGAAGCTGGCCATACGGTTATTGGCGTGGTGTTAGATGAAGCAGAAATGGTTCATAAAGTTACGATCGTCCCTCGTGGGCAAGCAGGTGGTTATGCGGTAATGCTTCCGAAAGAAGACCGTTACTTCATGACAAAACCGGAGCTTCTTGATAAAATTGTTGGTTTACTAGGTGGACGTGTGGCTGAGGAAATCGTCTTCGGTGAAGTAAGTACAGGCGCTCATAATGACTTCCAACGTGCAACAGGAATTGCCCGCCGAATGGTTACAGAATTCGGAATGAGTGATAAATTAGGTCCATTACAATTTGGTCAATCTTCTGGTGGTCAAGTGTTCTTAGGTAGAGATCTTCATAATGAACAAAACTATTCAGATAAGATTGCCTACGAAATTGATGTTGAAATTCAAACCATTATTAAAGAGTGTTATGCTAGAGCGAAAAAGCTTCTTACTGAAAATAGAGATAAGCTTGATTTGATAGCCAATACACTTCTTGAAGTGGAAACACTAGATGCTGAGCAAATTAAGCACTTAGTTGAAAAAGGAACACTTCCTGATCGACCATCTAGTGATGAAGGGGTAACTAAAAATCCTACAACATCAGTGGTAGATGATGTGAAAGTGAACATCGGTGGTAAGAAGGAAGAAGAATCGTCATTAGATGAGTCGTCTTCAGATGAAAGTACACTACCTGATTTAAGAAGTAAAAAAGAATAATAAATCTTAAGAGGTACTCATATACTGAGTGCCTCTTTTCTATGCTTGGGTTGGATAGTTATGGTATGATGTTGGCAGAATGAAACTAAAGGTTAAGAAATTTTAATAAAGTGGTGAGACGTTTGATATTTGTATTTGACGTGGGAAATACCAATATAGTGTTGGGTGTATATGACCAAGAAGAATTAAAACATCATTGGAGAATAGAAACAAACCGTTCGAAAACAGAAGATGAATTTGGAATGATTATTAGGAATTTGTTTAATCATGCAAATCTTTCTTTTTCCGATATTGACGGAATAATTATCTCTTCCGTAGTACCGCCCATTATGTTCTCATTAGAACGTATGTGCCAAAAGTATTTCCATATAAAGCCTTTAGTTGTAGGGCCAGGAATCAAAACTGGGTTGAATATAAAGTATGAAAACCCAAGAGAAGTTGGAGCAGACCGGATCGTTAATGCGGTAGCTGCTATCCATGAATATGGAAGTCCGTTAATCATCGTTGATTTTGGTACGGCAACAACCTATTGCTACATAGATGAACATAAGCAATATATGGGAGGAGCCATTGCTCCTGGTATTAATATTTCAACAGAAGCTTTATATACAAGGGCTGCCAAGCTGCCTAGGATAGAAATTGCTCGACCAGATGGAGTTGTAGGGAAAAACACGGTTGCTGCCATGCAAGCGGGGATTCTTTATGGCTATGTAGGTCAGGTTGAAGGAATTGTCAAACGAATGAAGGATCAAAGTAAAGCAAAGCCTACTGTTATTGCTACAGGGGGATTATCCAACCTTATTGCACAGGAATCTAATATTATTGATATTGTGGATCCATTTTTAACATTAAAGGGACTTCAGATTATTTATAAAAGAAATTTGGAAACGATAAAGTAAGATAACAGCTTTGTAAGACTGAAAGGGGTAAACAAATGAGTGACTATTTAATTAAAGCTCTTGCATATGATGGGCAAGTTCGTGCCTACGCGACTAGGAGTACAGAAACAGTAGGAGAGGCACAAAGACGTCATTATACATGGCCCACTGCATCAGCTGCCTTAGGGAGAGCTATGACTGCAGGGGTAATGATGGGGGCTATGTTAAAAGGGGAAGAAAAAATCACTATTAGGATAAATGGTGGGGGTCCTCTTGGCCCGATTTTAATTGATACCAATGCAAAAGGTGAAGTGCGCGGATATGTAACCAATCCCCAAACTCATTTTGATTTGAATGAACATGGAAAGCTGGATGTTCGAAGAGCCGTTGGAACAGATGGTTTTTTATCGGTCGTTAAAGATATTGGACTTCGTGAGAACTTTACAGGTCAAGTGCCTCTTGTGTCAGGAGAACTGGGTGAGGACTTTACTTATTATTTTGTCACTTCCGAACAAGTTCCTTCATCTGTCGGTGTGGGTGTCTTAGTAAATCCTGATAATAGTATTCTCGCGGCAGGTGGGTTTATTATTCAGCTGATGCCTGGAACCGAAGATAAAACCATTACGGAAATCGAAAATCGTTTAAAAACCATTGAGCCAATCTCTAAGATGATTGGAAAGGGACTCACTCCCGAGCAAATTCTAAATGAGCTACTGGGTCAAGAAAATGTAAAAATCCTCGAAACATTACCTGTTACATTCTCATGCACCTGTTCAAAGGAGAAATTCTCTAATGGAATTATCTCTTTAGGTAAAGAGGAAATCGAAGATATGATTGTGACAGATGGTCAAGCGGAAGCGCAATGTCATTTCTGTAATGAAAAATATCAGTTTTCGAAGGAAGAATTAGAGACTTTAAAGGAACAGGCAAAATTTTAATATAACCTGGGGGAGAAATGGTGGATAAAAAGTACTTAAAGTCTTTAGTTGTCGGCCTTCTCTTGCTTAATATTGTAACCATTATTTTTTTTCTATCACGGGATAAAGGTAGTAGTAAAGAGGTAGTGGCAACGATAGGGAATGAGACAATAACTAGACAAGAATGGCTTGGGGAAATGGAAGAGCGTTATGGCCGTGATGTTTTAAGTGAGATGATCGATCAAAAGGCAATCGCTCAATTAGCTAATAAATATGACATCTCCATTTCAAAAAAAGCGGTAGATAGGGAACTTCTCCTAGTGAAAACCATGTACGGATCAGGCTCTAATGAGATGGTAGATGAAGAAAAATGGAGACAACAAATTCAGTATAGTATCATGCTGGATGAGCTTCTGACAAAAGATGTGGTAGTGAAAGAAGAAGATTTAAAAAAGTTTTATGAGGAAAATTCTAGCCTGTACCAAATTCCGACGGCTTATCACCTTTCTCATATCATTGTTGAGACGGAAGAAGAAGCAAAAAAGGCAATAGAGGAGCTTGAACAGGGTACAAGTTTTGAAGCATTAGCAATGGAACGTTCCATTGATGAATTCAGTGCCAATCAAGGGGGAGATATTGGTTATGTTAGCGAAGAAATGGACCAATATGCTCGCGACTATTTATCAGCTGTTCAGAAGTTGAAGGAAAATGAGTGGACAGGACCAATTAAAACAGATAATGGTTTTTCCATTGTATTGCTTCACGATCAAATAAAAGGTAGAACGTTTGAGTTTAAGGATGTAAAGGATAGCATTCGTAGACAAATCGCCTTGGAGCAAATGGATGTAACTACATCGGCGCGTGACTTTTGGGAAGAGGCTAAGGTTGATTGGTTTTACGAACAGAACTAATATGGTTCATTTGAACGATTTTCCGCTTAAATAATCAATAAAGTTTTGTGTAAAAAGATTGACACTTGGCAAATTTATGATATAAATTAAATTAAACCAATAAAATTAGTCGGAATAAGGAGTGGTTGTTGATGGTACGTGTAGCAAACTCTATTTCAGAACTAGTCGGACAAACGCCGATTGTAAAGCTTAATCGCCTTGTTGAAGAAGGTAGCGCAGATGTATATTTAAAGCTTGAATATATGAATCCAGGAAGCTCAGTAAAAGACCGTATTGCTCTTGCAATGATTGAGTCTGCTGAAGAGAGTGGAGAACTTAAAGCAGGAGATACGATTGTTGAGCCAACGAGTGGTAACACTGGAATTGGTCTTGCCATGGTTGCTGCAGCAAAAGGATACAGAGCGATTCTGGTTATGCCTGAAACGATGAGTATGGAAAGACGTAACTTACTTCGTGCATATGGAGCGGAGCTTGTTTTAACACCTGGTCCAGAAGGAATGGGTGGAGCTATTCGTAAAGCGGAAGAACTTGCAAAAGAAAATGGTTACTTTATGCCACAACAATTTAAAAACCTATCTAACCCTGAAGTTCACAGAAGAACGACAGGTAAGGAAATTGTTGAACAGATGAGCGAAGGTCTTGATGCATTCGTTTCAGGGATTGGAACGGGTGGAACAATTACTGGTGCTGGTCAAGTTCTTAAGCAAAATTTTGATAATGTTAAAATTTATGCGGTTGAACCGGTTGATTCACCTGTATTATCCGGTGGTAAACCAGGTCCACACAAAATTCAAGGAATCGGTGCAGGTTTTGTACCTGATATTCTTGACACAAAGGTCTATGACGAAGTAATTCAAATCTCTAATGATCAAGCTTTTGAATACGCACGTCGTGCAGCGAAGGAAGAAGGAATTCTTGGAGGGATCTCTTCTGGGGCGGCTATCTGTGCAGCATTAAAGGTAGCAAAAGAGCTTGGAGCAGGAAAGAAAGTACTGGCAATTATTCCAAGTAACGGTGAGCGTTACCTAAGTACTCCATTATATCAATTCGAAGATTAATCAAAACATAAGCAACAGTCCCAGGGGCTGTTGTTTTTATTTTGGCAAATAGTAAAATAAGAAAATGGAACTTTTATTTTCACTTTTTTAAAGGGGAGAACCTTTTTTGAAAATATTAACATTAACTAGCAAACAGATACCTTTTGATAAAGAAAGGTTTTACCAGAAGTACAGAGAGATTTCTGGGTCCTATCAACACCATGTGTTGTTAGAGAGTGGTCGTGGTGGACGATACAATATTGCAGCTTTTGGGCCAGAAACAATCTTTATAGGGAAAAACAACATACTAACGATTGTTGAAAAGGAAAATAAACAGGAACTACAAGGGAACCCTCTTCATTTAATGAAGGAATATCTTTCTCAGTATCAGATTGATCGTCAGGATGGACTTCCAGATTTTCAAGGAGGTCTTATTGGATATATCAGCTATGATTATGCACGCTATATAGAAAAATTGCCTCGATTATCATTAGATGATTTGGACATGCCAGAGGTTTACTTTTTCCTATTTAACGAATGGTTTGTATTTGATCATGAAGAGGAAACACTCTGGCTCTTGCAGATTCAAGAAAAGGGCTATGCTAATCCAGAGGCTCTATATGAGTGGGAGTTAAAGTGGACAGGTCCGCTAATGAAGTGCGAAACAGAAAGAATCATGCCAGTTAATGATGAGTTGCATGTTTCTATGAGTGACGAGCAGTTTATGAAAGCGGTAGAAAGAATTCAGGAATACATTGCTCAAGGTGACATCTTTCAAGTGAATTTATCTGTCCGTCAAGCAAAAGAGATATCGATTCCAGCGGTGAATGTATACGACCAGCTTAGACAATTGAATCCGTCACCTTATATGAGTTATTTACATACTCCTGAGTTTCAGATTGTTGGTGGGTCTCCAGAACTCCTTGTTAAAAAGCAAGGAAATGAAGTTAGTACAAGGCCGATTGCTGGTACTCGTTCTCGAGGAGAGAATGAAGAAGAAGATCTAAGGCTGGCTAAGGAACTCATTGAAAATGAAAAAGAGAGAGCAGAGCATGTCATGCTTGTTGATTTAGAACGAAATGACTTAGGAAGAGTTTGTGAGTACGGATCGGTCGAAGTGAATGAATTTATGGTCATTGAAAGATATTCGCATGTTATGCATATTGTCTCAAATGTTAGAGGAGTCATACGACCAGATCAAACATCCTTTGATTTGATTGATGCTTCCTTTCCGGGTGGTACGATTACGGGAGCTCCAAAGGTTCGAACCATGGAGATTATTGAAGAGCTCGAGCCGGTCCAGCGCGGGATTTACACAGGATCTATGGGTTGGATTGGTTTTGATGATGACATGGAAATTAATATTGTCATTCGAACCATGCTAGTAAAGGATGGACAAGCTTATGTGCAAGCGGGAGCAGGAATCGTCATAGATTCCAATCCAAAGCATGAATATAAAGAATCTTTGAAAAAGGCAATGGCTCTTTGGAAAGCAAAAGAACTAGCGGAAAAAGGTGAATTCCATTGATTTTAATGATAGATAATTATGACTCATTTACTTTTAATCTTGTTCAGTATCTAGGTGAGCTTGGTGAGACTTTGGAAGTTAAGCGAAACGATGCGATAAGTATTAAAGACATTGAAGAATTAAAACCCAACTTTCTTATGGTTTCTCCGGGCCCATGTAGCCCAAATGAAGCGGGAATCTCATTAAGGGCGATCGAGGAATTCGCAGGAAAGATTCCTATATTTGGTGTATGCCTAGGACATCAGTCAATCGCTCAAGTATATGGGGGAGATGTCGTGCAAGCGGAGCGATTAATGCATGGCAAAACGTCTCTTATGTATCATGATGGAAAAACAATTTTTGAGGGGTTACCCAATCCATTTCCTGCAACCAGATACCATTCATTAATTGTAAAGAGGGATACGCTACCAGATTGCTTTGAAATATCTGCTTGGACGAAAGAAGGAGAAATCATGGCGATTAGGCATAAGGATCTTCCGGTAGAGGGGGTTCAGTTCCACCCAGAGTCTATTATGACTATGGCAGGGAAACAATTGCTTCAGAATTTTGTTTCGTATTACAAAATGGAATTGACTCCAAAGAATGAGGGATATTGATGTATTTGTATATGAACGGAGAAATGATCCAGGAGGAGGAGGCAAGAATCTCTCCCTTTGATCACGGGTTCCTTTATGGGATGGGTCTATTTGAAACATTTCGCGTATACGAAGGTCATCCCTTTTTATTAGAAGATCATCTTGAGCGGCTAAATAGTAGTCTATCGACGATTGGAATTTCAAAAACTCTTAATAAAAGCGATGTAACTCAAACACTCAAGCTTTTATTGAAAAAAAACGAGCTGTCCAATGCTTATATACGTCTAAATATATCTGCAGGTGTCGGTGCTGTCGGTCTACCAGTTGAACCGTATGAACATGCCAATGTCATGATGTTCGTAAAGCCTCTTCCTGAAGCGGTTGGACCGATAGAAAAGGAAGCTCAGTTTCTGAAGCTCAGTCGAAATACACCAGAAGGTCCCAAACGATTAAAGTCTCATCATTATATGAATAATGTATTGGCAAAAAAAGAAATAGGAAATCGGACAGATGTAGAGGGGATCTTTCTAACACAGGATGGATGTATTGCAGAAGGAATTGTCTCAAATATTTTCTGGGTAATAGATAATCAATTGTTTACCCCTGACCTGGGTACAGGAATATTAAATGGAATCACCCGATCTTTTATTATAGAGCTTGCTAGAAAAAAAGGACTACAGGTTCAGGAAGGTTTTTATAAACCAGACGTACTGAATAAAGCAACTGAGATATTTGTTACAAACTCGATTCAAGAAATTGTAGCTGTTTCGAAATGTAATTCACTTTTACTACCTGGTGTAAAGGGTGAGCATTTTCAAATGTTGCACCAAGTGTATCGTAAGTATACAAATAGTCTTTGGAGTAGGAAGGAATTATCTCAACAAAGGAATTAGGAGGCGAATGATTTGATTACTGCCGGACCATATACATTAGATTTTGAGAGGAAAACAATCATCATGGGAATCTTAAATGCTACCCCTGATTCATTTTCTGATGGTGGCAGCTTTGATAGAGTGGATGAAGCAGTCAAACGAGCGATAGAGATGGTGGAAGAAGGAGCTGATATTATTGATATTGGCGGGGAGTCCACAAGGCCAGGAGCGAGATTTATTCCTGCAGAAGAAGAGATTGAACGTGTGGTTCCTGTTATTAAAGCTATATCAAAAGAGGTTAACGTTCCTATTTCCATTGATACATACAAAGCAGATGTAGCTAGAGAAGCACTGGCTGCTGGAGCTCATATTATTAATGATGTATGGGGGGCTAAGGCGGACGCGAATATGAAACGGGTAGCGGCTGAAACAAAAGCACCTATCGTTCTCATGCACAACAGGGAGGATCGGAACTATAAGTCTTTTTTCAGGGATGTTATGAATGATTTGTATGAAAGCATTTCCCTAGTGAAGGAGGCTGGTGTAAGTGATGAACAAATTATATTAGATCCAGGCATTGGTTTTGCGAAGAATGTAAAGTTAAACTTGGAAATGATGAGACATCTACATAACCTTGTAGCTATCGGTTATCCAGTTCTTCTCGGAACCTCTCGTAAATCAATGATAGGTGCTGTGTTAGACTTACCTGTACATGAACGTATGGAAGGAACCGGAGCGACTGTATGTTATGGTATTCAACAGGGCTGCCAAATCGTTAGAGTTCATGATGTGAAGGAAATTAGTCGAATGGCAAAAATGATGGATGCGATGATGGGAAAAGGAGAATATGATGGATAAAATTTACGTTAACCGTATGCAATTTTATGGTTTTCATGGTGTATTCCCAGAGGAAAACCGGTTAGGACAGAGGTTTATGGTCGATCTGGTTGTTGAAGTGGACTTGAAAAAAGCGGGACAAAGCGATAACTTGGATGAATCCATTAATTATGGAGAGCTATATAAGTTGTGTAAAGACGTAGTGGAAGGAGAACCTTTTAAGCTAGTAGAATCAGTTGCTGAGGAAATTGCTTCCCGCTGTTTAAGAGGATTTTCTAAAGCTCATGCTGTAACGGTAAAGGTCATTAAGCCTGATCCACCTATTCAAGGACATTACGAATCAGTCGCAGTTGAAATTATGAGGAGTAGATCTAATTGAATAACTTGGCATATCTTGCCTTAGGTACAAATATGGGAGACCGATATAAAAACCTAGTAGATGCAATCTGTTATTTAAAAGAGGAGAAGGAAATTCATTTGGTAAAAAGCTCCTCAATTTTTGATACGGTTCCGGTTGGGTATACGGAACAAGATGATTTTTTAAATATGGTAATCTTGATTAGAACAACACTTACACCGTATGAATTATTAGAAATTTGCCTTCGGATCGAAAAGGATTTAGGCAGAAAAAGGGAATTCAAATGGGGCCCAAGAATAATAGACCTTGACATTTTGCTCTACAATCAAGAAAATATTGAAGCAGAGAACCTAATTGTTCCACATCCAAGAATGCAGGAACGCGCCTTTGTTCTTGCGCCATTACTTGAGATAGATTCTTCTATTAGAATACCAAATCAGGATAAGTCGATAGAGGAATATTTCAATATGAACGCTGAAAAAGAAGGGGTACGAATATGGAAGCAGAAAAATGGGGAAGACGTATTCGCGCTTTTCGAAAACTAAAAGGTTTTACACAAGAAGGGTTTGCTAAGGAAATCGGTGTTTCTGTTTCTGTGTTGGGGGAAATAGAACGAGGAAATCGAATGCCTTCAGATCATTTAGTGGAAACAGCGGCCCTAGCACTAAAAGTTTCTGTAAAGGATTTAATGCCACAAGAGGTGGATGAATAGATATATTATTAAAGACGGAGGGGTAACATGCTTAAAATTGGTAATATTGAAATGAAAAATCAAGTAGTGTTAGCTCCAATGGCTGGTGTATGTAACTCTGCTTTTCGTCTAACTGTTAAAGAGTTTGGTGCAGGTCTAGTTTGTGCTGAGATGGTTAGTGATAAAGGAATTATCTTAAAAAACGAAAAAACAATGAATATGCTTTACATCGATGAGAGAGAGAAGCCATTAAGCTTGCAAATTTTTGGCGGTGAAAAAGAGACATTAGTCCAAGCTGCTAAGTTCGTTGATGAAAATACTAATGCGGATATTATTGATATTAATATGGGATGCCCAGTTCCGAAAATCACAAAATGTGATGCAGGAGCAAAGTGGCTTTTAGATCCTAATAAAATTTACGAGATGGTTTCTGCGGTTACGGATGTTGTGAAAAAGCCGGTTACTGTAAAAATGCGTATGGGCTGGGATGAAGATCATATTTTTGCGGTTAAGAACGCCCAGGCCGTTGAGCGAGCTGGCGGCAAAGCCGTTTCTTTACACGGTCGTACTCGTGTCCAAATGTACGAGGGAAAAGCAAATTGGGAGATTATTCGTGAGGTTAAGCAGTCTATTGGTATTCCTTTAATCGGTAATGGAGATGTAACGACTCCTCAAGATGCCAAGCGTATGCTGGAAGAAACCGGCTGTGATGGAGTAATGATTGGTCGTGCAGCTCTAGGGAACCCTTGGATGATCTATCGTACGGTTAAATACCTTGAATCAGGGGAGCTCATGGGTGAGCCAACCGTTCGTGAAAAAATTGATGTGTGTATTCTTCACTTAGATCGTCTTATTGCTCTTAAAGGAGAATATGTAGCTGTTCGGGAAATGCGTAAGCATGCAGCTTGGTATTTAAAAGGAATAAGAGGAAATGCGAAGGTGCGTAATGGTATTAATGAGTGCAATACTCGTACTGATCTTGTTACTTTATTAACAGCTCTAGTTGTAGAAGAAGAAGAAAAAGAAGCGATGGAATCTCAGGTAGGTTAAGGTTTGACTTCTAAGTGAACATTCAATATAATACGTTTGATTATGTTAACTGCCAGTTCGTGCTGGCAGTTTTTATTTTATTTTACTTTTTTAATGTCTGTTTTTCTCACTTTGTGTAAAATAATATAGTATGCTTATAAGATGGTGTTATTACATAAATTCAAGCAATTGATGTTTGATAGATACAAGAAGGAAATTGGAGTTGATAAAAATGAGTCATGAGGAACTTAATGACCAATTACAAGTCAGAAGAGAAAAGTTAGCTTCTCTTCAAGAAAAGGGTCTCGATCCATTCGGAAAGAGATTTGAACGTTCTGGCTTCTCCCAAGAGTTTATTAGTCAGTACGGAGAAATGGAAAAAGAAGAGCTGGCAAATAAAAATATTGCTGTAACTATTGCTGGCCGTATCATGACAAAGCGTGGAAAAGGTAAAGCTGGCTTTGCGCATATCCAAGACCTAAAGGGGCAACTGCAAATATATGTTCGTCAAGATGCAGTAGGTGAAGAGCAATATGAAATCTTTAATATTGCTGATTTAGGAGATATTGTTGGTGTAACGGGTACATTGTTTAAGACACAAGTTGGAGAGCTGTCTGTAAAAGTAGAAGATTTTCAGCTTTTAACAAAGTCATTACGTCCACTTCCTGATAAATTTCACGGTCTGAAGGACGTTGAACAGCGCTACCGCCAACGTTATGTTGATCTTATTATGAGTCAAGAAAGCAGACACACATTCATTACTCGTAGTTTGATCATTCAATCAATGAGAAGATACCTTGATTCTAAGGGGTACCTAGAAGTAGAGACTCCTATGATGCATGCAATTGCAGGTGGGGCATCTGCTCGTCCGTTCATCACACACCATAATGCATTAGATATGGAATTATATATGCGTATTGCCATTGAACTTCATCTAAAGCGCCTGATTGTCGGAGGTTTAGAAAAAGTGTATGAAATTGGACGTGTGTTCCGTAACGAAGGAGTATCTACTCGTCACAATCCTGAATTTACAATGATCGAACTTTATGAGGCTTACGCTGATTATCAAGATATTATGAGCCTTACAGAAAATCTAATTGCTCATATTGCTCAAGAAGTATTAGGGACAACTACTATTAAATACGGTGAATATGAAGTAAACCTTAAGCCAGAGTGGAAGAGACTTCATATGGTAGATGCAATTAAGGAATATACCGGTGCTGATTTCTGGAAGGAAATGAGTGTAGAAGAAGCAAGAGCCTTAGCGAAGGAACACGGAGTAGAAATTAAGGATACCATGCTGTATGGTCATATTGTTAACGAGTTCTTCGAGCAAAAAGTAGAAGAAAAGTTAATTCAACCAACATTTATTTATGGCCATCCGGTTGAAATTTCCCCTCTTGCAAAGAAAAATGATCAAGATCCTCGTTTCACAGATCGTTTTGAATTATTTATTGTCGCTCGTGAACATGCGAATGCTTTCACTGAACTGAATGATCCGATTGACCAGCGTGAACGTTTTGAAGCACAATTAAAAGAGCGTGAAGAAGGAAATGATGAAGCTCATATGATGGATGATGACTTTATCGAAGCTCTTGAGTATGGGATGCCTCCTACAGGTGGGTTAGGAATCGGAATTGACAGACTTGTTATGCTTCTAACAAGTGCACCTTCTATTAGAGATGTATTGTTATTCCCTGCAATGAGACATCGTTAACTATCTAAAATAGTGGACAAGAATATGAGATATTTCTTGTCCGCTATTTTTTTGTAAAAAACATGTTGCATTCAATTCGAATAGGTGTTATATTATTATCTGTTGCCGCAAAAGAAGTTAAGATCATGAGAAAATAATTGAAAAAAGTTATTGACTCTAACAATCACTTCTGGTAATATTAAAAAGTCGCCCAAGAGCGACAGGTTAGAAATTTTGTTCTTTGAAAACTAAACAAATCATACGTCAACAAAAAATGAATAGTGTTGAAACATACACTAGCCAACGTTTTAACTTTAAGAGCTAATCTTACTCTTTATTGGAGAGTTTGATCCTGGCTCAGGACGAACGCTGGCGGCGTGCCTAATACATGCAAGTCGAGCGGATC
>JBEQAB010000017.1:0-64187 GCA_041640555.1 Bacillaceae bacterium | reverse complement strand
AATACGAGTCTAGTGGCGATAGCGAAAAGGTCACACCCGTTCCCATACCGAACACGGAAGTTAAGCTTTTCAGCGCCGATGGTAGTTGAGGGTTTCCCTCTGTGAGAGTAGGACGTCGCTAGGCAAAGAAAAAAGCACCTGAGTGGGTGCTTTTTTTGTTGTGTGTTTTTCTAATTAACCGTAAGATCTTATCTTTGAATGTAAATATTAAAGGTTCTATTATCCCAATAAATAATAGAGAAATATATTTATGAATTCCTTCCTAGTTTGAGAGCACGAAATTTGGGGAAAAATTTATAAGGTGTTGTTCATTGCATGAAACTACGTTCATCATGTATAATTAATGTCAAATATAGTCAAAGTCAGAGAGGGGGGATATGGTGAGGAACATCTCCGATATCATTGAACAGTACTTAAAGGAAGTACTCGAGATGAGTGAAAGAGAGCTCGTTGAAATTAAGCGTAGTGAAATAGCCGATAAGTTTCAGTGTGTACCATCACAAATCAACTACGTAATAAACACAAGATTTACCATTGAAAAAGGGTACGTTGTAGAAAGTAAACGAGGTGGTGGTGGATATATTCGAATTATGAAAGTTCAATCACACGATAACGCTCACCTTATTGACCAGCTGCTAACTGTGATCTCTTCTAGAGTGTCACAAAGTAGTGCAGAGCATGTGATTTTTAGGCTAGTTGAGGAAGATGTGATCTCAACGAGAGAAGCAAAAATTATGCTCAGTGTCATTGATCGCTCCGTCCTGTATATTGACTTACCATATCGTGATGAACTTCGTTCGAGAATGCTAAAGGCTATGTTAACAACATTGAAATATAAATAATAAGATCTTAAGCATTTAGAAAAAAGTAAAGCCATTTATTGAGGTGAGTAACATGATTTGTCAGGAGTGTAATGAAAGGCCAGCTACACTTCATTTTACAAAGATTAACAATGGTAAGAAAACTGAGTTCCACTTATGTGAGGTGTGTGCCCAAGAAAAAGGAGAGCACTTTGTAGTCACTAATACTTCTGGTTTTTCCATTAATAATCTATTGGCTGGACTATTAAACTTCGATCATAAATATCAGCTTGCTCAACAAAAAGCTTCACTTTATGAGCAACAACAAGTATTGCAATGTGAAAGCTGTTCGATGACATATAAGCAATTCAGTCAAGTCGGCCGGTTTGGATGTGCACAGTGTTATGAGACGTTCAAGGATCAACTTCAACCGATACTACGACGGCTCCATAGTGGAAACTCCACACATAACGGAAAGATACCTAAGCGTATAGGTGGCAACATTCACTACAAAAAGAAAATGGAAGAACTAAAGGTTGATTTGAAGTCTGCAATAGAAAATGAAGAGTTTGAACAAGCAGCCGTTGTAAGGGACGAAATAAGAGAAATTGAAAAGCTGTTACGCAGTGAAAGTGAAGGAGAGGAATAGTACATGTCTCTTGAAAAATTTATTAATCAAGCCATAAGCTCATGGATGAGTGCAGAAGGGCCTGATTCAGACATTGTTCTAAGTTCTCGAATTCGGCTCGCGCGGAATATAAATGAGTATAACTTCCCAACCCTCTTCTCTAATGAAGAAGCACAAGAGGTTATTCAGACAATGGAGAAGGCATTATTAAATCATTCCATTCCTAACTTAAGTCCATTAGAACTTCTAAGAATGGAAGAACTTCAGCCAATACAAAAACGAGTATTAATGGAGAAGCATTTAATCAGTCCTCATCTAGTAGAAAACTCTACTTTAGGTGCCTGTCTTTTATCCGAAAATGAAGAAGTTTGCATTATGGTTAATGAAGAAGACCATATTCGAATTCAATGTTTATACCCTGGATTCCAGGTAAGCGAGGCGTTAACACTGGCTGATCGAATTGATGATGAATTAGAAGAGCATATCAATTATGCATTTGATGAAAAGGTAGGATACTTAACGAGCTGTCCGACAAATGTGGGAACAGGGATGCGCGCTTCTGTAATGATGCATCTACCAGGTTTGACATTAACGCAACAAATGAATCGTATTATTCCAGCCATCAATCAACTGGGTCTCGTCGTCAGAGGAATATATGGAGAGGGTAGTGAAGCGTTAGGTAACATCTTTCAAATATCGAATCAGATCACGTTAGGTAAATCTGAAGAGGATATTGTTGAAGACTTAAAGGGAGTTGTCAGCCAACTAATTGCTCAGGAAAGGTCAGCCCGTGGGGCATTAGCAAAAACTTCTAACATACAATTAGAAGATAGAGTTTTTCGCTCCCTAGGTGTTCTAACACATAGTAGAATCATTGAAACAAAGGAAGCAGCGAGCTGTTTGTCTGATGTAAGATTAGGTATTGATATGGGCTATATAGAAAACATATCAAAAAATATCTTGAATGAATTAATGATTTTAACACAGCCAGGATTTCTCCAGCAATATGCGGGAGGACCACTAAGACCCAACGAGCGTGATATTCGTCGCGCCTCTTTAATAAGGGAAAGAATAAAAATGGAAAATTAACCTTAGAGGAGGATGTTCATATGATGTTTGGACGTTTTACAGAGAGAGCTCAAAAGGTACTTGCACTAGCGCAGGAAGAAGCTATTCGTTTAGGTCACAATAATATTGGAACAGAGCATATTTTACTTGGATTGGTAAGAGAAGGCGAAGGTATCGCAGCAAAGGCATTGTATGCTTTAGGATTAGGATCAGAGAAAATACAAAAAGAAGTAGAAAATCTGATTGGTAGGGGGCAAGATGCTTCGCAGACCATTCACTATACACCACGAGCAAAAAAGGTAATTGAACTTTCCATGGATGAAGCAAGAAAGCTTGGTCATTCATATGTAGGAACAGAACATATATTGCTTGGTCTTATTCGTGAGGGTGAAGGGGTAGCAGCGAGGGTATTAAACAATTTAGGCGTCAGCTTAAACAAAGCAAGACAGCAGGTGCTTCAACTGTTAGGTAGCAGTGAGTCAAGTAATCACCAAGGTGGTACGGCAGCTAATGCGAATACACCTACCTTAGATAGCTTAGCACGTGACTTAACAGCTATTGCTAGAGAAGGAAGTCTTGATCCGGTTATTGGTAGAAGCAAAGAAATTCAACGTGTGATCGAGGTATTAAGCCGACGTACGAAAAATAACCCGGTGTTAATTGGGGAGCCTGGAGTAGGGAAAACGGCTATTGCTGAAGGTTTGGCTCAACAAATTGTAAATAATGAGGTTCCTGAAACATTAAGAGATAAGCGTGTTATGACGCTTGATATGGGTACGGTTGTAGCGGGTACAAAGTATCGAGGTGAGTTTGAGGACCGTTTAAAGAAAGTAATGGATGAAATCCGTCAGGCAGGAAATATCATTTTATTCATCGATGAGTTGCATACACTTATAGGTGCTGGTGGAGCAGAAGGTGCGATTGATGCTTCAAATATCTTAAAGCCTTCATTAGCTCGTGGAGAACTTCAATGTATTGGGGCAACAACCCTCGATGAGTACCGTAAATATATTGAAAAGGATGCCGCTTTAGAAAGACGTTTCCAGCCAATCATGGTAGATGAACCAACAGCGGATGAATCTGTACAAATTTTAAAAGGATTGAGAGATCGTTACGAAGCACATCATAGAGTGTCCATAACGGATGAAGCGATTGAGGCAGCTGTAAAATTGTCCGACCGTTATATTTCGGATCGTTTCCTTCCTGATAAGGCCATTGATTTAATTGATGAAGCAGGCTCAAAAGTAAGATTGCGTTCTTACACGACTCCTCCAAACTTAAAAGAGCTTGAAGCAAAGCTTGAAGAAGTTCGCAAGGAAAAGGATGCTGCGGTTCAAAGCCAAGAATTTGAAAAGGCTGCATCTTTACGGGATTCAGAACAAAGACTTCGTGAACAACTAGAAGAGACAAAGAAAACCTGGAAAGAGAAGCAAGGGAAAGAGAACTCAGAGGTTACTGTCGATGATATTGCTACAGTTGTAGCAAGTTGGACGGGAATTCCTGTATCACGACTGGCACAAACAGAAACAGATAAGCTATTAAAGCTGGAAGAAATTCTGCATTCTCGTTTAATTGGTCAAGAGGAAGCTGTAAAGGCTATTTCAAAGGCTGTCCGTCGTGCTCGTGCGGGTCTGAAAGATCCAAAGCGCCCTATCGGCTCGTTTATTTTCCTTGGTCCAACAGGTGTTGGTAAAACCGAGCTTGCGCGTGCATTAGCAGAAGCGATGTTTGGCGATGAGGACGCTATGATTCGCGTCGATATGTCAGAGTATATGGAAAAACATTCGACTTCCAGACTCGTAGGTTCTCCTCCAGGATATGTAGGATACGATGAGGGTGGACAATTGACAGAAAAGGTAAGAAGAAAGCCTTACTCTGTTATTTTATTAGATGAAATTGAAAAGGCCCATCCAGATGTATTCAATATTTTGCTTCAAGTACTTGAAGATGGACGTCTAACGGACTCAAAGGGAAGAAGTGTTGACTTCCGAAATACAGTTGTTATTATGACATCTAACGTTGGAGCAGAAGCGTTAAAGCGTAATAAGTATGTTGGATTTAATATTCAAGATGGAGAGCAGGACTTTAAAGATATGAAAGGCAAGGTAATGGAAGAGCTGAAAAAGGCATTCCGTCCAGAGTTCCTAAACCGTATCGATGAGATTATTGTTTTCCATTCATTAGAGAAGAAGCACTTGAAACAGATCGTAACTTTAATGTCTGATCAGCTAATTAAGCGATTAAATGAACAGGATATTACATTAGAGCTAACCGATGCTGCAAAAGAGAAAATTTCTGAAGAAGGATACGACCCTGAATACGGTGCTCGACCTTTAAGAAGAGCGATTCAGAAGCATATTGAAGACCGTCTATCAGAAGAGTTATTAAGAGGTACGGTACTGACAGGACAAAAGGTTGTCATTGATTATGTGGATGGTGATTTTGCTGTTAGGGCAGGAGAACCTATTCATAAATAATCATAAAAAATAGGAGCACACGTAAGAGATTACGTGTGCCTTCTATTTTCTTTTGGGAAATACTTATCACTGCAATGGATTAATAACATGTCTTATAATAAGAGAGCATGGCTAGGAAGGTGTAAAGGGGGATATACGTTTGGCAAAAGTAAAAACAAAATTTATGTGTAATGATTGCGGTTATGAATCTCCCAAATGGATGGGGAAATGCCCTGGGTGTGGACAATGGAATACGATGGTGGAAGAGATAGAAAAAAAGGTATCTAATCACCGTGCAACCTTTGCTCATTCAGTAGGTTCAACAACCATGTCTAAAGCAACCCCAATTACCTCTATTGAAACGATGACTGAGCCCCGTATACAAACGGACTTGGTTGAGTTAAATCGTGTGTTAGGTGGCGGAATCGTTAAGGGCTCCCTTGTGTTAATAGGTGGTGATCCTGGAATTGGGAAGTCCACTCTGCTTTTACAGGTTTCCTCTCAACTGGCAAAAAAGCAACATTCCGTTCTTTATATATCAGGGGAAGAGTCCATGAGACAAACCAAGCTAAGGGCCGATCGCCTAGGAGTCACATCAGAAAACTTACTCGTCTATTCTGAAACGGACCTAGAAGAGATCAGTCGAACAATTGAAAAGGAAAACCCGAGTTTTGTCATTGTGGATTCTATCCAAACCATTTTCCATCCTCAAGTAACCTCTGCACCAGGAAGTGTTTCTCAAGTTAGAGAATGTACAGCTGAGCTGATGAGGATAGGGAAGACAAAGGGGATTGCCATTTTCATAGTAGGACATGTGACAAAGGAAGGCTCGATTGCAGGTCCTAGACTTCTCGAACATATGGTCGACACCGTGCTCTATTTTGAAGGGGAGCGCCACCATACGTATCGGATCGTCAGGGCGGTAAAAAATCGTTTTGGTTCCACAAATGAGATGGGAATTTTTGAAATGAAGGAATTTGGATTAGAAGAGGTTCATAATCCATCTGAGATATTCCTTGAGGAGCGATCACAAGGTGCGGCAGGATCGACAGTAGTTGCTTCGATGGAAGGTACACGACCGGTTTTAGTAGAGATACAAGCACTTATTTCACCAACTAGTTTTGGAAATCCTAGGAGAATGGCTACAGGAATTGATCATAACAGAGTTTCGCTGTTAATGGCTGTGTTGGAGAAACGAGTTGGATTGTTGCTTCAAAACCAGGATGCCTACTTAAAGGTTGCTGGTGGAGTGAAGCTGGATGAACCAGCCATTGATCTAGCGGTAGCGATTAGTATTGCTTCAAGTTTCCGTGATAAGCCAACCAGACCAACAGATTGTATTATAGGAGAAGTAGGTTTGACAGGGGAGATAAGAAGGGTATCAAGAATAGAGCAGCGTGTTCAAGAAGCAGCTAAGTTAGGGTTTGAACGAGTCATTATTCCTGCCAATAACATAGGTGGTTGGTCAGCCCCAAAAGGGATTCAATTGATTGGAGTATCTACTGTAGCGGATGCACTCAAAGCGACATTTGAATAAGTAAGAGATAAAGGGTAAAAAATTGACACCAATATTTGCTAGGTGCTACCCTTAGTAATAATAAACACCTGAATCACCGGCAATTATACTAATATAACAAAGAGATTACAGGATATTAACAAACAATAATTTTCTATGTAATATTACGTTTCAATTTATGGAAATTGTTTATAATGTATAAAAGGAGGTGAAGGAATGTTAAAGCGTATTGTTCAAGCCTGTTTCTTAATTACAGGCGGTACTTTAGGGATCTTTTTAATCTCTGATTTATTAACTCTTATCTCATTAGACGACATTCCTCTGATAAATAATCATTATGTTACCGCTATTTTAGGTGCTATTATTTTTTATCTTATTACTTTTTGGGCGGTCGATTATGTCGTCAATTTCGTGAAATGGGTAGAAGAATCTCTTGTAAAAGTACCTATAACAGATATTATTTTCGGTAGCGTAGGATTAGTGTTTGGATTAATCATTGCCTTTTTAGTTGGTTATGCTTTAACGGGTATTGAAGTACCTATTTTAAACACGGTTGCTCCCGTACTATTGACACTTCTATTTGGTTATTTAGGTTTTCAGGTTGGTTTTAAAAAGAGAGACGAGTTATTATCCCTTTTTACAAAATCGAAAAAGAAGTCTAGTGACGAAGAAGTAGAAGCTGAGCCTACTACTGCTAAAAATGAATTAAAAATATTAGATACAAGTGTTATTATTGATGGACGTATTGCGGATATCTGTCAAACAGGCTTTTTAGATGGAACGATTGTCATTCCACAATTTGTCCTTGAAGAATTGCAGCATATTGCTGATTCCTCAGATGTATTAAAGCGAAACCGTGGTAGAAGAGGTCTTGATATTCTAAATCGAATTCAAAAAGAACTAGCAATGAATGTTGAAATATATGAAGGCGATTTTGAAGATGTACAAGAGGTAGATTCCAAACTTGTTAAGCTTGCAAAGTTAACAAGCGGGGTAGTAGTAACCAATGACTTTAATCTTAACAAAGTATGTGAACTTCAAAAGGTTGCCGTATTAAACATTAATGACTTGGCAAATGCTGTTAAGCCAGTGGTATTACCTGGAGAAGAAATGAATGTTCAAGTCATCAAAGATGGCAAGGAGCATAACCAAGGTATTGCTTATCTTGATGATGGCACGATGATTGTGGTGGAAGATGGTAGAGATTACATTGGTAAGCAGCTTGATGTATTGGTAACAAGTGTATTACAGACATCAGCTGGTCGAATGATTTTTGCTAAACCGAAGTTACTAGAAAAAGCATTATAGAAATAGTTAGGGGATATCTTATGTCTTACCAAGTTATTATCCCTGCAGCAGGACAAGGGAAAAGAATGCGGGCAGGCAAAAATAAGGTGTTGCTTCAGCTAAAGGATATTCCTATATTAATTCATACTCTAAGAGTATTTGAATTAGATGAGGCATGTAAGGGAATTATTTTAGCGATTTCAGCAGGAGATGAAGATCATTTTTCCAGCCTTTTAAAAAAGTATCGAATTAAAAAGGTTACTGCTCTTGTTGCTGGTGGGAACGAAAGACAGCACAGTGTGTATAATGGGTTGCAAGCAGCCAAGAAAGAGGGAATTGTACTCGTTCATGATGCAGCTAGGCCATTTATTGAAAAAAGAGTGATCCATGAATTAGTATCAGTAGCTGAAAAGGATGGAGCGGCTGTGGTAGCGGTCCCTGTTAAGGATACGATTAAGAAGGTAAATAATTTTGAAGTAGTTGAGACGATTGAGCGTTCAAGCTTGTGGGCTATACAAACCCCACAAGCTTTTCGCGTGTCGTTGCTAGAAGAAGCTCATAACCTAGCGTTGGTACAGAATTTTTTAGGAACGGATGAAGCGAGTTTAGTAGAACGACTACATATCCCTGTAAAAATTGTTGAAGGTGACTACGATAATATCAAACTGACGACACCAGAAGATTTGTATTTTGCAGAGGCAATCATTAAGCAACGTGACTACCAAAAGAGGGGACTTTAATAACGATGTTTAGAATTGGACAAGGATTTGACGTTCATCAGCTCACGGAAGGTAGACCTTTGATATTAGGAGGTATAACGATTCCTTATGAAAAAGGATTGTTAGGGCATTCTGATGCAGATGTCCTTCTTCACACAGTGACAGATGCCGTTTTAGGTGCGATTGGTGAAGGAGATATTGGAAGACACTTTCCAGATACGGACCCAGAGTTTAAGGGTGCTGATTCAGCGAAACTTCTTGAACATGTATGGTCATTAGTTGAGAATCGAGGGTATGAGCTAGTGAATGCAGATTGCACCATTATTGCACAAAAACCTAAGATGGCACCATATATTGAGCAAATGAAGAACCGAATCGCTGAATTATTAAAAGCTACACCAGATCAAGTAAATGTGAAAGCAACAACGACAGAAAAGCTTGGGTTTACCGGAAGAGGAGAAGGAATTGCCTCTCAAGCAGTTGTGCTCTTAAAAAAGAAAGAGCTCTAGGAATTGTCTTTTCACAATGATAAAATAAATGTCAAAAATAGATTGAACTCTTAGGAGGAAAAAGAATGTCTAACACTGTACGTGTTCGTTATGCACCAAGTCCAACGGGGCATTTACATATTGGAAACGCTCGTACTGCGCTATTTAACTACTTGTTTGCTCGTCATCAAGGTGGAAAGTTTATTATCCGAATTGAAGACACTGATAAGAAGCGCAATATTGCTGGCGGGGAAGAAAGTCAACTAAAATACTTAAAATGGTTAGGAATCGATTGGGATGAGAGTGTGGATGTCGGTGGATCATATGGCCCATATCGACAATCAGAACGTAATGACTTATATGAAGTGTATTATAAGCAACTTTTAGAAGAAGACAAAGCTTATAAATGCTATTGTACAGAGGAAGAATTAGAAGCAGAACGTAATGAGCAAGCGGAGAAGGGTGAGATGGGTGGCTATTCAGGCAAATGTCGTCATCTAACGAGTGAGCAGCGTGAAGCTTTAGAAAAAGAAGGAAGACAGCCAAGTATTCGCTTTCTAGTTCCTGAAGGAAAGGTTTTCAGTTTTAACGACATGGTTAAAGGGGACGTTTCATTTGAGGCAGATGGAATCGGCGGAGATTTTGTTATTGTAAAAAAAGATGGAACACCGACATATAATTTTGCTGTAGCCGTGGATGATCACTTAATGGAAATCACACATGTATTACGTGGAGATGATCATATTTCGAATACACCTAAGCAAATGATGATTTACGAAGCATTAGGTTGGGAAACACCGGTGTTTGGACATATGACATTAATCGTGAACGAAAGTCGAAAGAAGCTGAGCAAACGAGATGAGTCCATTATTCAGTTCATTGAACAGTATGAGGAATTAGGATATCTTCCTGATGCATTATTTAATTTTATTACTCTCCTCGGCTGGTCACCATCTGGAGAAGAAGAGATTTTCTCGAAGGAAGAGCTAATTTCGATTTTTGAAGCGAATCGACTTTCGAAATCTCCGGCTCTATTTGATAAGCAAAAGCTTACGTGGATGAATAACCAGTACATGAAGAAACAAGAGGTTGATGTCGTGTATGAGCTTGCTCTGCCACATCTTCAAAAGGCGGGCCTGATTAGTGAAGCAATGACTCCAGAGCAAGTAGAATGGACGAAAAATCTCGTAGCACTTTATCAGGATCAGTTGAGCTATGGGGCTGAAATTGTCGAGCTCTCTGAGTTATTCTTCAAGGAAGAGCTAGAGCTAGAGGAAGAAGCAAAGGCGGTTCTTCAGGAGGAGGGCGTGAAGGAAGTATTATCTACTTTTGCGAGTGAGATTGAAAAGCTTCCAAGTCTCCAACCAGAGGATGTTCAAGCAACGTTGAAGACCGTTCAAAAAGCAACAGGACAAAAAGGTAAGAAGCTATTTATGCCGGTTCGTGTCGCTGCTACTGGTCAAACACATGGTCCAGATCTACCGAAAGCCATTGCACTAATCGGAAAAGAAAAAATATTAAAGCGAATTGTGAGCATTATTGGTTAACAGATTGGAAAAAATGTAATATAGTAAAGATAATTATATAATTTAGAAAATGTTGAAGAGGAAAAGTAAAAAAGCAATGCTTTCTAGAGAGAACCATCGTCGGCTGAAAGTGGTTTAAGCCCCTTGTTTTTTGAAGTGCCCCTCTGAGTCCTGATTCGAAACAGGGTCATTCCCTTAGTAGAATGAGGCGGATTTCTTCCGTTACAAGAGTTGAGTTGAAGTAATCTAGGTTACTTAAACAGAGTGGAACCGCGCATCAAAGCGTCTCTGTCATTTTTGACAGGGGCGTTTTTATTTTTATAAAAGGCTGTTTTCGTAAAGTTTGTTGTTTTGGAAAAATCCCAGAAGCCGGATTTTTCCCCGCATAACGCTGAGTTTATTGGTCTATTTGGAGAGAAGCTCTTTTCTAAGGAGGATAAAGTCCTGATTGGATGCTGAAACATATAGTTTAATTCTAAAAAAGTGTGTATATAGCAACAATGTTTTAGAAAAGAGCCTTATAAAAAGGCAGCATTTACGTTTAGGGGGAACGATAATGTTTAAAATGCTAAGGGAAGATGTTGAAGTAGTTTTTGAACAAGATCCAGCGGCAAGGACGTATTTAGAGGTTATCTTAACATATTCAGGTTTGCATTCCATCTGGGCTCATCGAATGGCACATGCTTTATATAAGAGAAAATTTTATTTTATGGCACGGGTCATTTCGCAGGTAAGTCGCTTCTTCACAGGAATCGAAATTCATCCAGGTGCAACCATCGGAAGACGGTTTTTTATCGATCATGGCATGGGGGTTGTCATCGGTGAAACATGTGAAATTGGTGACAATGTGACGGTGTTTCAGGGAGTTACACTCGGAGGAACAGGAAAAGAGAAAGGAAAGCGACATCCAACGATTAAGGACAATGCTCTTATTGCAACGGGTGCAAAAGTATTAGGATCGATCACAGTTGGTGAAAATTCTAAGATAGGAGCAGGTTCTGTTGTACTAAAGGATGTCCCTCCAAATTCGACAGTAGTTGGGATTCCAGGGAAAGTGGTAATAAGGGATGGAAAGAAAGTAGAGAAAGATTTAAATCACTGTGATCTACCAGATCCAACTGGTGATCGTTTTAAAGCATTAGAATCCGAAATTAATCATTTAAGAAGACAACTAGAACAGGTAGAGAAGGAAAGGAGTTACGAGCGTGAGCATTCAAATATATAATACATTGACTCGTTCAAAAGAGCCGTTCATACCTCTTGAAGAAGGTAAAGTAAAGATGTATGTTTGCGGACCTACAGTTTATAACTATATCCATATAGGAAATGCAAGACCACCTATTGTGTTTGATACAGTAAGAAGATACTTAGAGTACAGAGGCTATGAGGTTCAATATATCTCCAATTTCACCGATGTGGATGATAAGCTAATTCGCGTAGCAAATGAACTTGGAGAAGATGTCCCTACGATTGCTGATCGTTTTATTAAAGCATACTTTGAAGATGTTACAGCACTTGGATGCAAAAGAGCAGATGTGCATCCTCGAGTTACAGAAAGTATGGATATTATTTTAGATTTTATTTCTACATTGATTGAAAAGGGATATGCCTATGAGTCTGAGGGAGATGTATACTATCACACTCGCAAATTCAAGGAGTATGGCAAATTGTCTCACCAATCAATTGATGAACTGCGACTAGGGACGAGAATTGCCATCGGTGAAAAGAAACAAGATTCTTTAGACTTTGTCCTTTGGAAGGCAGCGAAGCCAGGTGAAATCTTCTGGGAAAGCCCATGGGGGAAAGGAAGACCGGGTTGGCATATTGAGTGCTCTGCCATGGCGAAGAAGTATTTAGGTGATACCATTGACATTCATGCAGGCGGACAAGATTTGGCTTTCCCTCATCATGAGAATGAAATTGCGCAATCAGAAGCGCTAACAGAAAAAACATTTGCTCGCTATTGGATGCATAACGGGTATATTAATATTGATAATGAAAAAATGTCGAAATCACTAGGGAACTTTGTTCTCGTTCACGATATTATCAAAAAACATGATCCGCAGGTACTACGCTTCTTCATGTTAGCAGTCCATTATCGCAATCCTATTAACTATACGGATGAGTTGTTAGAAAATACTAAAGCAGGACTTGAACGATTAAAAACTTCTTATCAAAACTTAAAACATCGACGTGAAGCAAGTGCCAATTTAACGGATAATGATCAAGAATGGTTGACTAAAGTTACTACCTTACATGATGAGTTTGTTCGTGATATGGATGATGATTTTAATACAGCAAATGGGATCACTAAGTTATTCGACCTATCTAAGTTGGCTAATATGTATCTTATTGAAAAAAATACATCTATCGTTGTAATCGATGCGTTTATGAGAGAGTTTGAAGTGTTATTTGGAATCTTAGGTTTAACTCTTGAAGCAGATCAACTACTTGACGAAGAAATAGAAGCATTAATTGAACAACGAATTCAGGCTAGAAAAGATCGGAATTTCCAGTTATCTGACCAAATTCGTGATCAGTTAAAAGATATGAACATTATTTTAGAAGATACGCCTCAAGGCACAAGATGGAAAAGAGGCTAAAATATGCTTCACTTTGAAAATACGATAGATGCGAAACAATTGAATAGTCTCGCTTTAGCATATATTGGGGACTCCATTTTTGAAGTTTATGTTAGAAGATATCTCCTTGAATCAGGGAAGGTAAGGCCTAATCAGCTTCATAAGGAGTCAACCAAATATGTTTCAGCAAAAGCACAGTGTCAGTTCATCCATCACTTTCTGGATTCGAAGCTCTTAAGTGAGGAAGAAGAGGCTGTTGTTAGAAGGGGCAGAAACGCAAAATCTGGAACCGTGCCAAAGAACACAGATGTACAGACATATCGCTATGGGACAGCGTTTGAAGCGTTAATCGGATATTTATATTTGATGAACAGAGAGGAGCGACTTGATGAGTTGATCACAGTCGCCCTCTCTCAAGTTGGAGAATGAAAGGAGGAACAATAAGATGAGCCAAGACTTTATTATTGGAAAAAACCCAGTTATAGAAGCACTAAAGTCAGAACGCGATGTGAATAAAATATTTATCGCAGAAGGTTCCCAAACGGGTCAAATGCAACAGGTCATTGGGCTAGCAAAAGCACAAAATGTCATCGTTCAATTTGTTCCTAAAAAGAAAATCGACCAGATGGTAGAAGGAAATCACCAAGGGGTTGTAGCGGCAGTTGCTGCCTATCAATATGCGGAGCTTGATGACTTGTTTAAGGCAGCAGAAGCAAAAGGAGAAACACCTTTTTTTCTTCTGTT
This sequence comes from Bacillaceae bacterium, assembly GCA_041640555.1. Lineage (GTDB taxonomy): Bacteria > Bacillota > Bacilli > Bacillales > Cytobacillaceae > Robertmurraya_A. Next base: position 50,373 of record JBEQAB010000017.1, on the reverse strand, counting down.
AGATGAAATTGAGGATCCGCATAATCTAGGATCCATTATGAGAACAGCAGATTCCACTGGTGCACACGGAATCATCATTCCGAAACGAAGAGCAGTTGGGTTAACAGCAACCGTAGCAAAAGCATCAACGGGTGCCATTGAATATGTTCCCGTTGTCCGAGTGACGAATATGGCACAAACCATTGATGAACTAAAGGAACGAGGATTATGGATTGCAGGTACAGATGCGTTGGGAAAACAGGACTTTCGTTCGCTCGATGGGACAATGCCTTTAGGTCTTGTGATTGGTAGTGAAGGTAAAGGAATGGGGAGACTCATCCGTGATAAATGTGACTTTTTGGTTAGCCTGCCAATGAAAGGACATGTCACCTCTTTAAATGCTTCGGTAGCGGCTGCCCTTTTAATGTATGAGGTGTATCGAAAACGATATCCACTAGAGGGATAAAATGGACATTCTGTTAGTGGATGGATACAATATCATCGGAGCGTGGCCAGAGCTTCGAGAGCTGAAAAATAAGGATCTAGCTGCTGCTAGGGACCGTCTGGTTGAGAGGATGGCCGAGTATCAAGCCTACTCAGGTTTTCGTGTCATCGTTGTTTTTGATGCACATTTTGTAAAAGGAACAGAGAAAAAGTATAAGAATTATAAAGTTGAAGTTATCTTCACAAGAAACAATGAAACTGCGGATGAACGCATTGAAAAGCTTGCGATCTCTTTAAATAATAGAAAAACTCAGATTCATGTGGCCACCTCTGATTTTACAGAACAATGGGCCATATTTGGACAAGGTGCCCTAAGAAAATCAGCACGAGAGTTATTAATTGAGATGGATTCGGTTGAAAAGAAGATAGAAAAAAAGGTAAAGAACATCCAGGAAAATAGCCCTGCTTCAAAAATACCGTTAAGTAGTGAAGTGGCAGAAATTTTTGAAAAATGGCGTCGAGGAAAGTGAAGAGCGGTTGACGCTTTAAAAAGGCCTACTGTATAATATTTCTATCTATGCTTGTTCGGTCGGGGGGATCCGAAGTGAATGCTGACTACAAGACAACAAAAATCAACGAAAATTATTTACATTTAATGCAGCTTGAGGATGAAGAAATAGTTGATTTAGTGCACAAAGGCGATAGTGAAGCATTAGATTACTTGATTCATAAGTATCGAAACTTCGTTAGAGCTAAAGCTAGATCCTATTTCTTAATCGGTGCTGACAAAGAGGACATTGTTCAAGAAGGAATGATCGGTCTTTACAAAGCGATACGAGATTTCCGAGAAGACAAGCTCACTTCTTTTAAAGCGTTTGCAGAACTTTGTATTACGAGACAAATCATTACAGCTATTAAAACGGCAACAAGACAAAAGCATATTCCGCTGAATTCTTATGTGTCGTTGGACAAGCCAATCTATGATGAAGAATCCGATCGTACGTTAATGGATGTTATTTCTGGAGCCAAAGTGTTAGATCCGGAGGAACTTATTATCAATCAAGAGGAATTTGATCATATTGAGGTGAAAATGTCAGAGCTGTTAAGCGATTTAGAGCGGAAAGTCCTAGCTCTATACCTTGATGGCCAGTCCTATCAGGAGATTTCAGAAGAGCTTAACCGTCATGTGAAATCTATTGATAATGCGCTCCAACGTGTGAAAAGGAAGCTTGAGAAATACCTTGAGGTAAGGGAGCTCACCCTGTAGTATGACAGGGTAGATGGTAATAGAGCTCTGTTGACATTGATAAGTGTCCATGATACAGTTTTATGGACAAAATAGTAAGTTAGAGGTGGCATTTTTGACAAAAAAGGTAGTTTTGGCCTGTGTAACTTGCGGTTCGAGAAACTATTCAACGATGAGCAATAAAGAGTCGGAACGGTTAGAGCTGAAGAAGTTTTGTAGAACATGCAGTGCTCATACCATCCACCGTCAAACAAAGTAGTAGGCACCACCTATAGATAGAGTAAGACAAGGAAGTTGGGGGTATCCACATGCAGCGCGTAGTCAATTTTTTTAAAGATGTCAGCCGTGAAATGCGCAAGGTTAGTTGGCCAAAGCGTAAGGAACTGACGAACTACACAGTTACAGTATTAGCTACAGTTATATTTTTTGCTCTTTTCTTTGCTGTAATCGATTTAGGGATTTCAGAATTAATTCGTTTAATTCCTTGAATAACACCCGTAATATAATGGTATAATGGTAACAAACATAGGAAACTTTTAGCAAAGCCCGGCAACGGGTTTTTTCATTTGTAAAAAAATAAAAGCTAACAATGCTTTCTAGTTTAATAATATGGATTTTTTATATAGGGAGGGAAGGACAATTCGTCCTCGACAATGGAAAAGAATTGGTATGTAGTTCATACTTACTCGGGTTATGAGAACAAGGTAAAAGCAAACCTTGAAAAACGTGTAGAGTCTATGGCGATGCAAGACAAGATCTTCCGCGTAGTAGTACCTGAAGAAGAAGAAACAGATATTAAGAATGGTAAAAAGAAAGTAGTTAAAAGAAAAGTGTTCCCAGGTTACGTATTGGTTGAAATCTTAATGACAGATGACTCTTGGTATGTGGTTCGAAATACTCCTGGAGTAACTGGTTTCGTAGGTTCAGCTGGATCTGGTTCTAAGCCGACACCTTTACTGCCGGAAGAAGTGAATTTCATTCTTAAACGTATGGGACTTGAGCAGAAGCGTGTGGATGTAAACTTTGAACTTGGGGAAACGGTACAAGTCAAGGAGGGTCCATTTGCAAACTTTACAGGATCTATTGAGGAAATTGACAAAGACAAGTCTAAAGTCAAGGTTCTTGTAAATATGTTTGGTCGGGATACCCCTGTAGAACTTGAATTTACACAGATTGAAAAAATATAACCTGAAAAAACTTGAAATAGGTTTCGAAAAGTGGTAATATTTCAAAGGTCAGTATGTCTCAAACTTTGAGACCGGACAAAAGGAAGCAGTTCTTTATTCTAAATAAAGACTATTATATGAGTGGGAGGGGAAAATCCCCTATTACCACATCACGGACTTAAGGAGGTGTGTCTCGTGGCTAAAAAAGTAATTAAGATTGTTAAGTTACAAATCCCTGCTGCTAAAGCTAATCCAGCACCACCAGTTGGTCCTGCACTTGGTCAAGCCGGTGTTAACATCATGGGATTCTGTAAAGAGTTCAACGCTCGTACAGCTGAACAAGCTGGCTTAATCATTCCTGTTGAGATTACGGTTTTTGAAGACCGTTCATTTACATTTATTACAAAAACTCCTCCTGCTGCAGTTCTTCTTAAGAAGGCGGCTGGCATCGAGTCTGGTTCTGGTGAACCGAACCGTAATAAAGTAGCAACAGTCAAGCGTGACAAGGTGCGCGAGATTGCTGAAACAAAAATGCCTGATCTAAATGCGGCTAGCGTTGAAGCAGCTATGCGTATGGTTGAAGGTACTGCACGCAGCATGGGTATTGTTATCGAAGACTAATTCATGCTCAAATGTTTCTTTAGTGTTAAGGGGTTGCGGTGTTGAATTTGGTTTCACGCGCAACCTTTCTTATGTCTAGCGAGTGTGTTAAAGCACAGCGCTGTAATTCGTGGGAGGTTAGTTTAGAACTTTTCCGCTAAAACCACAATCTAGGAGGAAATAAAAATGGCTAAAAAAGGTAAGAAGTTTTTAGAAGCTTCAAAGCTTGTTGACCGTACAAAAGCATACCCGGTTGAAGAAGCTATTGATCTTGCTAAAAAGACAAACTTTGCAAAGTTTGACGCATCTGTAGAAGTTGCTTTCCGTCTTGGAGTAGATCCAAAGAAAGCTGACCAACAAATCCGTGGAGCAGTTGTACTTCCAAACGGAACTGGTAAAACACAACGTGTACTAGTGTTTGCTAAAGGTGAAAAGGCGAAAGAAGCAGAAGCAGCTGGCGCTGATTATGTAGGAGATGCAGACTTCATCAACAAGATCAACCAAGGTTGGTTTGAGTTTGATGTAATCGTTGCTACACCTGACATGATGGGTGAAGTTGGTAAGCTTGGTCGTGTATTAGGACCTAAAGGCTTAATGCCAAACCCTAAGACTGGTACAGTTACATTTGATGTAACTAAAGCAGTTAACGAAATCAAGGCTGGTAAAGTTGAATACCGTGTTGATAAAGCTGGAAACATCCACGTACCAATCGGGAAAACTTCTTTTGAAAACGAAAAGCTTGTTGAGAACTTCACTACAATCTTCGAAACAATGCTTAAAGTGAAGCCTTCTGCTGCAAAAGGAACTTATATGAAGAACGTAACAGTTACTTCAACAATGGGACCTGGAGTAAAAGTAGACCCTTCAACTGTAAATGCAAAGTAATTTAAAAATATAATTGACAACAGAATAAAATTCTACTAGAATAGATTTTGTTGTGAAAATAAAATAACATTTGTACCGCAGACAGTAGGTGCCTTTAAGGCTTAATTCCCTACCGAGGTCATACGATAGATTGAACAGTTCGTGTAAACGACTATTGTATACTTCCTCCATGTCTGCAAGGCATGGAGGTTTATATTTTCTGGTATAAATGTAGTAAATCTACAGGAGGTGTAAGGATGAGCAACGCTATCGAAACTAAAAAAGTAATCGTAGACGAAATCGCTGATAAGTTAAAAGCTGCTAAAACAACAGTTGTTGTTGACTATCGTGGTTTAAATGTTGCTGAAGTAACAGAACTTCGTAAACAACTTCGTGAAGCTGGAATTGAGTTCAAGGTTTACAAAAACTCTTTAACTCGTCGTGCTGCTGAAGCTTCTGAGCTTGCTGGCCTTAACGACGCTCTTACAGGTCCTAATGCTATCGCATTCAGTAACGAAGATGTTGTTGCCCCAGCTAAAATTTTAAATGACTTCGCTAAAAAACACGAAGCTCTTGAAATTAAAGCAGGTGTAATTGAAGGGAACGTTGCATCATTAGAAGATATTAAGGCTCTTGCTGAACTACCATCACGCGAAGGCTTACTATCTATGCTACTCAGCGTACTTCAAGCTCCAATCCGCAACCTTGCTCTTGCTACAAAAGCTGTTGCAGATCAAAAAGAAGAACAAGGCGCGTAAGTTAGAAATATCGTTCGTGAAATAAACTATTACAAACACAATTTTAAGGAGGAACTTTTATCATGACTAAAGAACAAATCATTGAAGCAGTTAAAAGCATGACTGTTTTAGAACTTAACGACTTAGTAAAAGCTATCGAAGAAGAATTTGGTGTAACTGCTGCGGCTCCTGTAGCTGTAGTTGGAGCTGCTGGTGGAGAAGCTGCTGCTGAGAAAACTGAATTTGACGTTGTTCTTGCTTCTGCAGGCGACCAAAAAATCAAAGTTATCAAAGTTGTACGTGAAATCACAGGTCTTGGACTTAAAGAAGCAAAAGAACTTGTTGACAACACTCCAAAAGCAATCAAAGAAGGCGCTTCTAAAGAAGAAGCTGAAGAAATCAAAGCTAAGCTTGAAGAAGTTGGAGCTAACGTTGAAGTTAAGTAATTATGATATTGAAAGGCTCGCTGCATAAGCGAGCCTTTTGCTTTTTAAAAAAGGTTCGATTATAATTTTTTCGTATAAGTTTTCTCTACTAAACATTTGGAAGTGGTAGTATGGCAGAGCATTATTTCTCGCGTGAGCAAAAAGTTGAGAGTAATCGAAAGACGTGGAACTTCACACTTAGAAATCAAAGCCTATCTTTTATTACTGATAATGGTGTTTTTTCGAAAAGTGAAGTAGATTTTGGATCAAGGTTATTGATTGAGGCGTTTGAATTCCCAAACATTGATGGGCCGATCCTTGATGTTGGTTGCGGCTATGGGTCGATTGGAATTTCTCTAGCGAAAGAACAAGTAACCAAAGAGATACATATGGTAGATGTGAATGAGCGTGCGATTGGATTAGCAAAGGATAATGCAGCTCTAAATAAAGTTACAAATGTAACGATATACGAAAGTGACCGGTTAACTCAGGTAAAGAGGAAAGGGTTTGCTGCTATCTTAACAAACCCACCGATTCGTGCAGGGAAACAAGTTGTTCATGATATATTTGAACAAAGTTTTGATCATCTAGCTCCTGGTGGTGAGCTTTGGGTTGTTATTCAAAAAAAACAGGGTGCGCCATCAGCAATAGAGAAATTAAGTGAAATATTTGGTTCAGTTGAAACCATCGAAAAGAAAAAAGGGTATTTTATTTTGAAAGCTAAAAAGATTTGACTTGACATTTTGGCTATGTTAATATTATAAAATGCCAACATGATATATTGTGTAAAATTGCTAAATTCAACTGTAGTTGTATAAATTTGGCAGTATTCGGCGATGCTAATAAAATAATAGTAGAAAATTGGAGAATGCGGTTTTTAGGAAAAAACCCTTTTTCTTTTTGTCTTATGAAAGAAGATACATGTAAGCGTTGTTGACTTAAGTCTAGCGGTCAAGTGGGAAAATCCCCCTGTCTGGATAAAAGCATATCGTTTACCTATCTGTTTTTTTATAAGAAATTTATAGAAGTAATCATAAAAGCTTGATTTGAGGGGTGAATCTGTTGACAGGTCAACTAGTTCAGTATGGACGACACCGCCAGCGAAGAAGTTATGCGCGAATCAGTGAAGTATTAGAATTACCTAACTTAATTGAGATTCAAACAGCTTCGTATCAGTGGTTCCTTGATGAAGGATTGCGTGAAATGTTCCAGGATATTTCACCGATTGAAGATTTCACAGGTAATTTGTCATTAGAATTTATTGATTATAGCTTAAGTGAGCCAAAGTATTCTGTTGAAGAATCCAAGGAACGAGATGTTACATACTCTGCTCCACTTCGTGTAAAAGTGCGTCTTGTTAATAAAGAAACTGGGGAAGTAAAAGACCAAGATGTATTCATGGGTGACTTCCCGCTTATGACAGAAACAGGTACATTCGTTATTAATGGTGCCGAGCGCGTTATCGTATCTCAGCTTGTGCGTTCTCCAAGTGTTTATTATAGTGGAAAACTTGATAAAAACGGAAAACGTGGATATACAGCAACTGTAATCCCGAACCGTGGTGCTTGGTTAGAATATGAAACTGATGCGAAGGATGTTGTGTACGTTAGAATAGATCGTACGAGGAAATTACCCGTTACGGTTCTTTTGCGTGCATTAGGATTCGGCTCAGACCAAGAAATCATTGAGTTAATTGGAGACAATGAGTACATTCGTAATACACTTGAAAAAGATAATACAGAAGGTACTGAGAAAGCTCTATTAGAAATTTATGAGCGTCTTCGTCCGGGTGAACCACCAACAGTTGAAAATGCAAAAAGTCTACTTGTTTCAAGATTCTTTGACCCTAAGCGCTATGATCTAGCGAATGTTGGTCGTTATAAAATTAACAAGAAGCTGCATATAAAGAATCGTCTATTTGGTCAACGTCTTGCAGAAACATTGGTTGATCCTGAAACGGGAGAAATCATTGCGGAAAAAGGTGTGCTTTTAGACCGCCGTACGTTAGATCGTATTCTTCCACAATTAGAAAAGAATATTGGATTTAAGACGTTCACTCCAGTTGGAGGAGTAGTACAAGAAGATATTCTTTTACAATCAATTAAGATTTTTGCTCCAAATGAGGATGGCGAAAAGGCTATCAATGTTATTGGAAATGCATATGTACCAGAAGCTGTTAAGAATATAGACCCATCTGATATTATTGCTTCCATTAGCTATTTCTTTAACCTTCTACATTCGGTAGGAGATACAGATGATATTGATCACTTAGGTAATCGTCGTCTGCGCTCAGTAGGAGAATTACTTCAAAATCAATTCCGTATCGGTTTATCCAGAATGGAAAGAGTTGTTCGTGAAAGAATGTCCATTCAAGATACAAATACGATTACACCACAGCAATTGATTAATATACGTCCTGTAATCGCGTCAATTAAAGAGTTCTTTGGTAGCTCTCAGTTATCGCAATTCATGGATCAAACCAATCCATTAGCTGAGCTTACTCATAAGCGTCGTTTATCTGCGTTAGGACCTGGTGGTTTAACACGTGAACGTGCTGGTTTCGAAGTTCGTGACGTTCACTACTCTCACTATGGCCGTATGTGTCCAATTGAAACACCGGAAGGTCCGAACATTGGACTAATCAACTCATTATCTTCCTTTGCAAAAGTAAATCGATTCGGGTTTATCGAAACGCCATATCGTCGTGTAGATCCTGAAACAGGAAAAGTTACAAGCCATATCGACTACCTAACTGCAGACGAAGAAGATAACTATGTAGTAGCACAAGCAAATGTAAAACTAGGAGAAGATGGATCATTCCTAGATAACGATATTATTGCTCGTTTCCGTGGTGAGAACACAGTTGTTAATCGTGAGCGTGTAGACTACATGGACGTTTCTCCTAAACAAGTAGTTTCTGCTGCGACAGCATGTATTCCGTTCCTTGAAAATGATGACTCAAACCGTGCTCTTATGGGTGCGAACATGCAACGTCAGGCTGTACCATTGATGCAACCAGAAGCCCCACGTGTAGGTACGGGTATGGAATATGTTTCTGGTAAAGACTCTGGAGCAGCTGTAATCTGTAAACACGATGGAATCGTGGAGCATGTTGAAGCACGTCAAGTGTGGGTAAGAAGAGTGACTGAAGTAGATGGCCAAGAAGTAAAGGGCGATCTAGATAAATATAGAATGCAAAAATTCATTCGTTCAAACCAAGGTACTTGCTATAATCAAAGACCAATCGTGGCTGTAGGTAACCGAGTAACAAAAGGAGAGATCCTTGCAGATGGACCATCTATGGAGCTTGGGGAACTTGCTCTTGGTCGTAACGTTCTTGTTGCCTTCATGACTTGGGATGGTTATAACTATGAAGATGCAATCATCATGAGTGAAAGACTAGTAAAAGACGATGTGTATACTTCTATCCATATCGAAGAATACGAGTCAGAGTCTCGTGATACAAAGCTTGGACCGGAGGAAATCACTCGTGATATTCCAAACGTAGGAGAAGATGCTCTTAGAAATCTCGATGAGCGTGGAATCGTACGTGTCGGAGCTGAGGTGAAGGACGGAGATTTACTAGTTGGTAAAGTAACGCCTAAGGGTGTAACAGAACTAACAGCTGAGGAACGCTTATTACATGCAATCTTCGGTGAAAAAGCACGTGAAGTTAGAGATACTTCTCTTCGTGTACCTCACGGTGGTGGCGGTATTGTCCTAGATGTAAAAGTCTTTAACCGTGAAGATGGAGATGAGTTACCTCCAGGTGTAAACCAACTTGTTCGTGCTTATATTGTTCAGAAGCGTAAGATCTCTGAAGGGGACAAGATGGCTGGTCGACACGGGAATAAAGGGGTTATCTCACGTATTTTACCTGAAGAAGATATGCCTTTCTTACCAGATGGAACGCCGGTTGACATCATGTTAAACCCATTAGGGGTACCATCACGTATGAACATCGGTCAGGTACTTGAGCTTCATCTAGGTATGGCTGCAAGAGCACTAGGTATTCATGTTGCTTCTCCAGTATTTGATGGAGCGCGTGAAGAAGATGTTTGGTCAACTATTGAAGAAGCAGGTATGGCTCGTGACGCGAAGACAGTCCTATACGACGGTCGTTCTGGTGAACCATTCGATAATCGTGTTTCTGTCGGCGTAATGTATATGATCAAACTTGCTCACATGGTTGATGATAAACTCCATGCTCGTTCAACTGGACCTTACTCACTTGTAACGCAACAACCACTTGGTGGTAAAGCACAATTTGGTGGACAGCGTTTTGGTGAGATGGAGGTTTGGGCATTGGAAGCTTACGGTGCTGCTTATACACTTCAAGAAATCTTGACGGTTAAGTCAGATGATGTAGTAGGACGTGTGAAGACGTATGAAGCTATCGTTAAAGGTGAGAATGTTCCAGAACCAGGTGTGCCAGAATCATTCCGCGTATTAATGAAGGAACTTCAAAGCTTAGGGATGGATGTTAAAATCCTTTCTGGCGATGAGCAAGAGATTGAAATGCGCGATTTAGAAGAAGATGATGATGTACAACAAGCTGATGCTTTGACGATTTTACCTGATTTTGAAGAGTCTGAATCAGAAAAAGTAGGTACAAAAGAGTAATCTACTCACATATATAAAGACCATCTCCTTGACTGATAAGGTTTAGGAGATGGGCTGATTTTTCAAGGAATCATTCCCTAACATATCGTTGGCATAGAGACTTATTTAGGATCTAAGCCTTTCATATAAGGGTAAAACCCGTAGATCAAAAGGGAGGTAGGCCCCTTGCTAGATGTCAATAATTTTGAGTTTATGAAAATTGGTCTTGCTTCACCAGATAAGATTCGTTCTTGGTCTTTTGGAGAAGTAAAAAAGCCAGAAACAATTAACTACCGTACACTAAAACCCGAAAAAGATGGGTTATTCTGTGAGCGTATTTTCGGGCCGACAAAGGACTGGGAATGTCATTGTGGTAAGTATAAGCGTGTAAGATATAAAGGCGTAGTCTGTGATCGTTGTGGAGTGGAAGTCACTCGTGCAAAAGTACGTCGTGAGCGTATGGGTCACATTGAATTAGCTGCACCTGTATCTCATATTTGGTATTTCAAAGGGATCCCAAGTCGTATGGGTCTTGTTTTAGATATGTCTCCTCGTGCACTTGAAGAGGTTATCTATTTCGCATCGTATGTAGTTACAGATGCTGGTGATACAGCATTGGAAAAGAAACAGCTTCTATCTGAGAAGGAATATCGTGCATACCGTGACAAATACGGTAACAAATTCCAAGCATCGATGGGTGCTGAATCTATTAAAAAGCTACTTTCTGATATTGATTTAAACAAAGATGTGGAAGCATTGAAGGAAGAGTTAAGAACGGCACAAGGTCAACGACGTACAAGAGCTATTAAGCGTCTAGAGGTTTTAGAAGCATTCCGTAACTCAGGCAATGAGCCGTCATGGATGATCCTTGATGTTCTGCCAGTAATTCCGCCAGAATTACGTCCAATGGTTCAATTAGATGGAGGACGTTTTGCTACTTCTGACTTAAACGATTTATACCGTCGTGTAATCAACCGTAACAATCGTCTGAAGCGTCTATTAGACTTAGGAGCTCCAAGCATTATCGTACAAAACGAAAAGCGTATGCTTCAAGAAGCGGTAGATGCTTTAATTGATAATGGTCGTCGTGGACGTCCGGTAACAGGTCCGGGTAACCGCCCTTTAAAGTCACTTTCACATATGTTGAAAGGGAAGCAAGGTCGATTCCGTCAAAACCTATTAGGAAAGCGTGTTGACTATTCTGGTCGTTCCGTTATCGTTGTAGGACCAAACTTAAAGATGTATCAGTGTGGATTGCCAAAAGAAATGGCACTAGAACTGTTTAAGCCGTTCGTTATGAAGGAATTGGTTGAAAAAGGTTTAGCGCACAACATCAAATCAGCTAAGCGTAAAATTGAACGAGTACAGCCAGAGATCTGGGATGTACTTGAAGAAGTAATTAGAGAGCATCCGGTTCTTCTTAACCGTGCCCCGACTCTTCATAGACTTGGTATCCAAGCATTTGAACCAACGTTAGTAGAAGGTCGTGCGATTCGTCTTCATCCGCTTGTGTGTACAGCATACAATGCTGACTTTGATGGTGACCAAATGGCCGTTCACGTACCGCTTTCTTCTGAAGCTCAAGCAGAAGCAAGATTATTAATGCTTGCTGCTCAAAACATCCTTAACCCGAAGGATGGAAAGCCGGTTGTTACACCTTCACAGGATATGGTATTAGGTAACTACTACTTAACACTTGAACGTGCAGGTTCAGTCGGAGAAGGAATGGTATTTAAGGATACAAGTGAAGCGATCTTAGCTTATCAAAACGGTTATGTACACTTACATACACGTGTGGCTGTACATGCTGGTTCGTTAAATAATGAAACATTCACGGAAGAGCAAAATAAAAAGCTTCTATTAACGACAGTTGGAAAACTGATCTTTAATGAAATTTTGCCTAGCTCATTCCCGTACATCAACGAGCCTACAAAATCAAATCTTGAAATAGAAACACCTGCAAGATTTTTTGTAGAACCGGGTACGAATGTGAAACAAGTAATTAGTGAAATGGATGTTGTAGATCCATTTAAAAAGGGGATTCTAGGAAACATCATTGCGGAAGTATTTAAGAAGTTTAAGATAACTGAAACTTCAAAGATGCTTGACCGAATGAAGGACCTAGGGTTTAAGCACTCTACAAAAGCTGGTATTACAGTTGGGGTTGCAGACATCGTTGTATTAGGTGAAAAGCAAGAAATTATCGCTGAAGCACAAACAAAGGTAGATAATGTTCAAAAGCAATTTAGACGTGGTTTAATCACAGAAGATGAGCGTTATGATCGTGTTATCTCTATCTGGAGTGCTGCGAAGGATGTTATCCAAGCGAAGCTGATGAAATCATTAGATAAAACAAACCCGATTTTCATGATGAGTGACTCCGGTGCCCGTGGTAACGCATCTAACTTTACACAGCTTGCTGGTATGCGTGGACTAATGGCCAACCCGGCTGGACGTATCATTGAGTTACCAATCAAATCAAGTTTCCGTGAAGGTCTAACCGTTCTAGAGTACTTTATCTCCACTCACGGTGCGCGTAAAGGTCTTGCCGATACAGCACTAAAAACGGCTGACTCTGGTTACTTAACTCGTCGTCTCGTTGATGTAGCACAAGATGTTATTGTTCGTGATGATGATTGCGGAACGGATCGTGGATTGCATATTGCCGCCCTTAGAGACGGAACAGAAATCATTGAGTCATTAGAAGAACGTTTAATCGGACGTTATGCAAGAAAAGCAATTAAAAACCCTGAAACAAAAGAAGTAATGGTTCGTGAAAATGAATTAATTACAGAAGACCTAGCAGCTGAAGTGGCTAGCGCTGGTGTTGAAGATGTATGGATTCGCTCTGCGTTTACATGTAATTCTCGTCACGGTGTATGTAAGAAATGTTATGGTCGTAACTTAGCTACTGGTCAAGAGGTTGAAGTGGGCGAAGCAGTTGGTATCATCGCTGCTCAATCGATTGGTGAACCAGGAACGCAGTTAACGATGCGTACATTCCATACAGGTGGGGTGGCCGGAGACGATATCACACAAGGTCTACCTCGTATTCAAGAGATTTTCGAAGCGCGTAACCCGAAAGGTCAAGCGGTCATCTCTGAAATCGAAGGTGTGGTTGTGGGTATTAATGAAGGTCGCGACAGACAGCATGAAATTATCGTTCAGGGTGAAGTAGAGTCAAGAACCTACACAGCTCCATACACAGCACGTCTAAAAGTGGGTGTAAACGATAAGGTTGAACGTGGTGAAGAATTGACAGAAGGTTCTATCGATCCGAAGGAATTAATTAAGGTGAGAGACGTAACAGCTGTTCAAGAATACTTGCTTCGTGAAGTTCAAAAGGTATACCGTATGCAAGGGGTAGAAATTGGTGACAAACACGTTGAAGTAATGGTACGACAAATGCTTCGTAAGGTTCGTGTCATCGATGCAGGTGAAACGGAAGTATTACCTGGATCACTCCTTGATGTTCATCAGTTCAGAGATGCAAACGAAAAAGCATTACTTTCTGGAAAAATGCCTGCAACAGGTCGTCCTGTATTGCTTGGTATTACCAAGGCTTCACTTGAAACAGATAGCTTCTTATCTGCCGCTTCGTTCCAAGAAACAACAAGAGTACTTACAGACGCAGCTATTAAAGGTAAACGCGATGAGTTACTTGGTCTGAAGGAAAATGTAATTATTGGTAAACTTGTTCCGGCTGGAACTGGAATGCAACGTTATCGCAAAGCAGAGCCAGTTACAAACATTGAACAAGAAGAAGTATTAACTGTAGAATAACCATTGATGCGGCACTCTACCTTGAGTGCCGCACATTAAATGAACATCACTAGTTATAAAAATTTCATCAGGTGTTGACAGAGAGTTTCATAGGTGTTAATATATCAAAGGTGCTCCTATAAACCTGTTACTTTGGAGGATGCAATCATGTCTTATGAAAAAGTAATGCAGGCAAAGAGATTTATCGTAGGAACTAAGCAAACAGTGAAAGCAATCAAAAGTGGCACAATTTCTGAAGTGTTAGTGGCTAAGGATGCTGAACCACGTGTAACGGCAAAAGTAATTAGCACAGCACAGGAAGTTGGCGTTCCAATTATATACGTAGATTCTATGAAAAAGCTTGGTAAAGCTTGCGGAATCGAAGTAGGTGCTTCTACTGTAGCAATAACTTTTTAAAAACTGTTTTTATAGAAAGATATCTATAAAGACTTTGTTTTTTGTTTCAAAATGAACCACCTGGATGTGTGGGCTTTGAAATAGTAGATGAAGGGAGGAAAAAGAAATGCCTACAATTAATCAATTAGTGCGTAAGCCACGTTCTTCGAAAGAGGAAAAGTCTAAATCACCTGCACTAAACAAAGGTTACAACAGCTTCAAGAAATCACAAACGAACGTATCTTCACCTCAAAAGCGTGGGGTATGTACGCGTGTTGGTACAATGACTCCAAAGAAGCCGAACTCAGCATTACGTAAATATGCTCGTGTACGCTTAACTAACGGAATCGAAGTAACAGCATACATTCCTGGAATTGGTCACAACCTACAAGAACACAGCGTAGTACTTATTCGCGGTGGTCGTGTAAAGGACTTACCAGGGGTACGTTATCATATCGTTCGTGGTGCACTAGATACAGCTGGTGTAAACAACCGTATGCAAGGTCGTTCTAAATACGGAACTAAGAGACCAAAAGCAGCTAAGAAGTAATCAATACTACAAAAAACTAAAATCACACTTCTGTGAAAGGAGGAACAAACATGCCTCGTAAAGGTCCTGTAGCAAAGAGAGACGTATTACCAGATCCGTTATATAACTCAAAGCTAATCACACGTTTGATCAACAAAATGATGATCGACGGTAAAAGAGGAAAGTCACAAGCAATCCTTTACTCTGCATTCGAATTAATTCGTGAGCGCAGCGGTAAAGAGCCAATCGAAGTATTCGATGCAGCACTTAAAAATATCATGCCAGTTCTTGAAGTTAAAGCACGCCGTGTAGGTGGTTCTAACTATCAAGTACCAGTAGAGGTGCGTCCAGATCGTCGTACAACTCTAGGTCTTCGTTGGTTAGTAAACTACTCTCGCCTTCGTGGAGAGAAGACGATGGAAGAGCGTTTAGCTAACGAAATCTTAGATGCAGCGAATAACACTGGTGCATCAGTTAAGAAGCGTGAAGATACTCACAAAATGGCTGAAGCAAACAAAGCATTTGCTCACTATCGTTGGTAGGATTTACTTTTACTCTTATAAAAAAATAAACTAAAACACTCATACGAGAAAGGAGAAATACCAATGGCAAGAGAGTTCTCCTTAGCAAATACAAGAAATATCGGTATCATGGCACACATCGATGCTGGTAAAACAACAACAACTGAGCGTGTACTTTATTACACTGGTCGTATTCATAAGATTGGTGAAACACATGAAGGTGCATCTCAAATGGACTGGATGGAGCAGGAACAAGAGCGCGGAATTACAATCACTTCCGCTGCTACAACTGCTCAATGGAAAGGCCACCGAGTTAACATCATCGATACACCAGGACACGTAGACTTCACAGTTGAAGTTGAACGTTCTCTTCGTGTACTTGATGGCGCAGTTGCTGTACTTGATGCACAGTCTGGTGTTGAGCCTCAAACTGAAACCGTTTGGCGCCAAGCAACAACTTACGGTGTACCACGTGTTGTATTTGTAAACAAGATGGACAAAATTGGTGCTGATTTCAAGTATTCAATTAAAACAATTCATGATCGCTTACAAGCAAATGCTGCTGCAATTCAACTTCCAATCGGAGCTGAAGATCAATTCTCAGCAATTATTGACCTAGTTGAAATGAATGCAACATTCTATGGTAACGATCTTGGAACGGATATTGAAGTTCGTGAAATCCCTGAAGAGTACCGTGCAGAAGCAGAAGAATACCGTGAAAAATTAATCGAAGCGGTATCTGAGTTTGATGAAGACTTAATGGAAAAATACCTTGGTGGTGAAGAAATCACTACTGATGAGCTTAAAGCAGCGATTCGTAAAGGTACTGTTAACGTTGAATTCTACCCAGTAATCTGTGGGTCAGCATTTAAAAATAAAGGTGTTCAGAAAATGCTTGACGCAGTAATTGCTTACCTTCCATCTCCATTAGATGTACCTGCAATCAAAGGTACACTTCCTGATAGTGATGAGGTAGTTGAACGTCACTCAAGTGATGAAGAGCCATTCTCAGCTCTAGCGTTCAAAGTTATGACTGACCCTTATGTTGGTAAATTAACATTCTTCCGTGTGTACTCTGGTACATTAAGCTCAGGTTCATACGTTCAAAACTCTACTAAAGGCAAGCGTGAGCGTGTAGGACGTATCCTGCAAATGCATGCTAACAGCCGTGAAGAGATTTCAATGGTATACGCAGGGGATATCGCTGCTGCTGTAGGTCTTAAAGATACTACAACTGGTGATACACTATGTGATGAAAAGAACCTAGTTATCCTAGAGTCAATGGAATTCCCAGAGCCAGTTATTCAATTATCTATCGAGCCTAAATCTAAAGCTGACCAAGATAAAATGACAACTGCTCTTCAAAAGCTTCAAGAAGAGGATCCTACATTCCGTGCACATACTGACCAAGAAACTGGACAAGTTATCATTGCAGGTATGGGTGAGCTTCACTTAGATATTCTAGTAGACCGTATGCGTCGCGAATTCAAAGTAGAAGCTAATGTTGGTGCTCCACAGGTTGCTTACCGTGAAACGATCCGTTCTTCTGCTAATGTAGAAGGAAAGTTTGCACGTCAATCAGGTGGACGCGGACAATTCGGACACGTTTGGATCGAATTCTCTCCAAACGAAGAAGGAAAAGGTTTTGAATTCGAAAACGGAATCGTTGGTGGTGTTGTTCCGCGTGAATACATCCCAGCTGTACAAGCGGGTCTTGAAGATTCACTTGACAGAGGTATGATTGCTGGATTCCCTGTTGTAGATATCAAAGCTAGATTGTTTGATGGATCTTACCATGATGTTGACTCATCTGAAATGGCGTTTAAGATCGCTGCGTCTATGGCACTTAAAGCAGCAGCTTCTAAGTGTAACCCAGTTATTCTTGAGCCTATCATGAGAGTCGAAGTTATTATTCCTGAAGAGTATCTTGGTGATATTATGGGTAACGTAACTTCACGTCGTGGTCGTGTAGAAGGTATGGAAGCACGCGGAAACGCTCAAGTTGTTCGTGCAATGGTTCCACTTTCTGAAATGTTTGGATATGCAACTAGCCTTCGTTCTAGTACGCAAGGTCGTGGAGTATTCTCTATGCATTTTGATCACTATGAAGAGGTTCCAAAATCAATCTCTGAAGAAATCATCAAAAAAAATAAAGGCGAATAATTGATTTTCGCCTTTATATAAAGTATAACTACTTATGTAAGTGTGGACGTTGGTAGGTGCTGGTAACAGCAACCTCTCTGTCCATAAATATACTTAGACTATTTTTTATATATTAAAGGAGGATTTTTCTAATGGGAAAAGCTAAATTTGACCGTTCAAAGCCACACGTTAACATCGGTACAATTGGTCACGTTGACCATGGTAAAACAACTTTAACAGCTGCTATCACTTCTGTACTTGCAAAAGTAGGTGGAGCTGAAGCTCGTGCATATGATCAAATCGATGGTGCTCCAGAAGAGAGAGAGCGTGGAATCACAATCTCTACTGCTCACGTTGAGTATGAAACTGCTAACCGTCACTACGCTCACGTTGACTGCCCAGGTCACGCTGACTACGTAAAGAACATGATCACTGGTGCTGCACAAATGGATGGTGGAATCCTAGTTGTATCTGCAACTGATGGTCCAATGCCACAAACTCGTGAGCACATCCTACTTTCTCGTCAGGTTGGTGTACCTCACCTTGTAGTATTCATGAACAAGTGTGATATGGTAGATGACGAAGAGCTTCTTGAATTAGTAGAAATGGAAATCCGTGACCTACTTTCTGAGTATGAGTTCCCTGGAGATGACATTCCTGTAATCAAAGGTTCTGCTCTTAAAGCTTTAGAAGGTGAAGCAGAATGGGAAGAGAAAATCAACGAGCTTATGGCTGCTGTTGACGAGTATGTTCCAACACCAGCTCGTGACACTGAAAAGCCATTCATGATGCCAGTTGAGGATGTATTCTCAATCACTGGTCGTGGAACTGTTGCTACTGGACGTGTTGAGCGTGGAGTAGTTAAAGTTGGGGACGTAGTTGAAATCGTAGGTTTCACTGAAGAGCCAAAATCTACTACTGTAACAGGTGTAGAAATGTTCCGTAAGCTTCTTGACTATGCTGAAGCTGGAGACAACATCGGTGCACTACTTCGTGGTGTATCTCGTGAAGAAATCGAGCGTGGACAAGTTTTGGCTAAGCCAAAATCAATCACTCCACACACAAAGTTCAAAGCGGAAGTTTATGTTCTTTCTAAAGAAGAAGGTGGACGTCATACTCCATTCTTCACTAACTACCGTCCACAATTCTATTTCCGTACTTCTGATATTACAGGTATCTGTAACCTTCCTGAAGGCGTTGAAATGGTTATGCCTGGCGACAACATCGAAATGTCAGTTGAGCTAATTGCTCCAGTTGCGATCGAAGAAGGTACTAAGTTCTCTATCCGTGAGGGTGGACGTACTGTAGGCGCTGGCGTTGTTGCTACAATCTCTGAATAATTAACGAATGAACAAAGCAGATGGATTATCCATCTGCTTTTTTTCTATGCTAATTTTTATCTAAAGTCATTGACATTTTTGCTCTTAGTTGATAAATTTAATTAAACCTATCTGTTAAGTTGGAATTAAAAACAAAAATAGAGATACACTAATGTTAGGAGTGGTATTGCATGGTCGAATCAAAATTGACCTTTTCATCATATGATCATTATTCATTTCCTAGCTTCGACGAGGAGAATGAAACAAAAGGCGCACTGGATGCGTTACGTTGGAGTTATGAGCATTACGATGAAAATGAAATTGTGTACGCTTGTAGTTTTGGAATAGAAGGCATGGTCATGATTGATCTAATTGCGAAAGTTAAGCCAGATGCAAAAGTAGTTTTCTTAGACACAGGTCTTCATTTTAAGGAGACGTACGAGTTAATAGACAAAGTAAAAGAACGTTACCCTCAATTACAAATTGAACTTAAAAAACCGTCCTTAACATTAGAAGAGCAGGCAGAACATCACGGAGATGAACTCTGGAAGACAGCACCAAACAAATGCTGTGAAATAAGAAAAATCATTCCGTTAAGAGAAGCCTTATCGGGTGCCACTGCATGGATAAGTGGATTAAGAAGAGAGCAATCAGAAACGAGAAAGAACACGCAGTATTTCAATAAAGATAACAAATTTGAATCGATAAAAGTATGTCCACTCATTCACTGGACCTGGAAGGATGTATGGAGATACGCACATAAGAATGATCTTCCATATAATGTTCTTCATGACAATGGGTACCCTAGTATTGGATGTGCACCATGTACTTCTCCAGCCTTTAACGCAGAGGATATGAGATCAGGTCGATGGACAGGAACAGGTAAGACGGAATGCGGATTACACCAATAGGAGGGCTTTGCCCATGATTATCACTTATACGGCTGTTATTGTTGCTCTCTTTTTGGCAATGAATATTGGTGCAAGTGGGGCTGCCGCCTCCATCTCTATCGCTTACGGCTCTGGAGCGCTTCCGAAAAAGAAAGTCGCTTTGCTTGTTTGTGGGGTGGCGATATTTTTAGGTGCTGTACTCGGTGGGAGTGAGGTTGTCAAAACTATCGGCTCAAATATTGTGCCATCATCAGTACTTGATGAAAAAGTTGTTCTCATTATTCTATCTTCCGCTGCACTTTCATTATTTATTGCTAATTTAATGGGCATTCCTTTGTCCACGAGCGAGATTACAGTTGGATCTGTTGTAGGTGTGGGTGTTGCTTTTAAGGCACTCTTTGTTAAGAACATTTTAGTTATTGTGGCTTTCTGGTTTATCGTTCCAATAGCAGCATTTTCTATGGCACTGTTGTGGGGTAGAGGAATAAAGTTGCTTGAAAAGAAGTTTCCTGTAGTCAAGAATGGAAAGTATAATAAGCCAATTACAATCTTTGTTATTGTTGTTGGGTTTCTTGAAGCTTTTTCAGCAGGAATGAACAATGTGGCGAATGCTGCTGGTCCTCTAGTAGGAGCTGGAGTAGTTTCTATCACAACTGGAGTTTGGGTTGGTGGATTATTCATTGCGCTAGGAGCTATATTCCTTGGAGGAAGAGTGCTTCAAACAAACGGAAAAAAAATCACAAGCTTTTCCTTACTTGAAGGTGGAGCCATTTCAAGTACAGGTGCTACGTTGGTTATATTAGCTTCTGTTTTTGGGTTGCCGGTACCGTTGACCCAGGTTACAAGTACTGCAATTATCGGAATAGGTTTTGTTCAAAGAGGAAAGGTAATTTTTCAACAAAGTATTATCAATAAGATCCTCAAGGTATGGGTTGTATCTCCTATTCTATCACTGGTCCTATCATATGGACTTGTGAAAATCTTTGTTGATACTGATATATATACAGTTGTTGTGTTGTTTAGTGTAAGTATTGCCACTTTAGGGACATTGTCCTTGGCAAATACGATAAAGAAAGAGAACCGAACATACTTTGAAAATAGCGGAGGTATTTAATTATGACACTTAGTACGCCACACGGAGGAAAACTTATTAATCTTTGGGAGCCTGAATTCAAGGTTGAAAATATTGAACTTTCCATTGAGTTAGACAAGACAGCATTAAGCGATCTAGAACTAATTGGAAATGGTGCATATAGCCCGATTACTGGTTTTTTCAATCAAAAGGATTATGAATCAGTAGTGAATAATCTACGCTTAGCTGATGGCCATGTATGGAGTATACCGATAACTCTTCCGGTAGATGAAGACAAAGCGAGCACTTTGTCTGTTGGCGCAGAGGCGAAACTTGTTTTTGAAGGGGAAGTATACGGAGTCATCACGATTAATGACATCTATACTCCAGATAAAGAAGTTGAGGCGAAATCGGTATACCAAACAGATGAATTAGCTCATCCAGGTGTACGTAAGTTATTTGAAAGAAAGAATGTTTATGTTGGTGGACCAATTAAGGTCGTAAAGCGATTGGAAAGAGAGAGATTTAACGAGTACTATCTAGATCCAACTGAAACAAGAAGTATCTTTGCTGAAAACGGTTGGAAGACTGTGGTAGGTTTCCAAACGAGAAATCCTGTTCACCGTGCACATGAATACATTCAAAAGTCGGCCCTAGAAATCGTTGATGGCCTATTCTTAAATCCGTTGGTGGGAGAAACAAAATCTGATGATATTCCAGCGGATGTTAGAATGAAGAGTTATCAAGTTTTATTAAAGAATTACTATCCGGAAGATCGAGTATACCTTGCTGTATTCCCAGCAGCTATGCGTTATGCAGGACCAAGAGAAGCTATCTTCCATGCAATGGTTCGTAAAAATTATGGTTGTACCCATTTTATTGTAGGAAGAGATCATGCGGGTGTGGGCAATTACTACGGAACATATGATGCACAAAAGATTTTTGATCAGTTTACACAAGAAGAATTAGGTTTAACGCTTCTATTCTTTGAACATAGCTTCTACTGTAAAAAGTGTGGAAACATGGCTTCAACAAAAACATGTCCGCATTCTAAAGAAGATCATGTGATTCTTTCTGGAACAAAGGTAAGAGAAATGCTTCATAATGGTGAAGTACCACCAAGTGAATTTAGCCGTAAAGAAGTCGTAGAAGTTCTAATTGAAGGCTTAAAATCTCACAGTGTGAAGGCGTAGTTGGAGGGTTATAATGAGTACAAATATTACATGGCATGAAGCTTCATTAAATAAAGAGTTAAGAAGAAAGCAATTTGGGCATCACAGCTTTGTCCTATGGTTTACTGGGTTATCTGGTTCAGGGAAGTCTACGGTAGCCAATGCTGCTGCTAAAGCGCTTTTTGACCAAGGGTTAAATCCATATGTATTAGATGGAGATAATATTCGTCATGGATTAAATAAGGATCTTGGTTTTTCTGAAGAAGATCGGACAGAAAACATCCGTAGAATCGGGGAAGTATCAAAGCTCTTTGTTGATAGTGGACAAATTGTGATTACGGCATTTATTTCTCCATTTATTAAGGATAGAGAACTTGTTCGTGAACTTCTTGAGGCTGATGAGTTTATTGAAGTATATATTAAGTGTCCGGTAGATGAGTGCGAAAAGAGAGATCCTAAGGGTTTATACGAAAAAGCACGAAAAGGACTTATTCGTGACTTCACAGGTATCGACTCACCGTATGAAGAGCCAGTAAATCCAGAAATTGTAGTAGAGACAAATAAGTATTCTATAGAAGAAAGTGTGGAGCAAATTCTACAACACTTAAAATCTAAGGGATATATAAAACAATAAGTATTGGTTTAAAGAATAGAAAGAGCCGGTAGAAGGGATATTGAAAATTCCTTTGTACCGGCCTTTTTTTATAGGAGTATTCCTGGATTGAAAGAAGGAAAGAGTGGAATTATTTCACACAAAGTTTATTGTTCATGCTAGTTGAAAAGAGTAAGTGTAACAGCTATAATAGGAAAAGTGTTCGAAACATAAACAAAAAAACATATTTATGTTGCAATTGCTTTATAGTTTCAGTATAATAGACAATGTTGGTCTTTGACTGCGATGAAGTGAAAGGTTGCTGACACACCCGGCCGCTTTGCCATGGCGAGTGTGTGGGAAATTTTCACGGAGAATGTCTATTTTTAATATAGGCGAAAAGGAGGGAAAATAATGGCAAAACAAAAGATTCGTATTCGTTTAAAAGCTTATGATCACAGAATTCTTGATCAATCAGCTGAGAAGATTGTTGAAACTGCAAAGCGTTCTGGTGCGGCTGTATCTGGTCCGATTCCATTACCGACTGAAAAGTCAATTTACACAATCCTTCGTGCGGTTCATAAGTACAAAGATTCTCGTGAACAATTCGAGATGCGTACTCATAAGCGTCTAATCGACATCGTGAATCCAACTCCACAAACAGTTGATTCATTAATGCGTTTAGATTTACCATCTGGTGTAGATATCGAAATCAAACTTTAATGAAATAAAATAATAAATATTCAGGAGGTGTGACTTTAATGACCAAAGGAATCTTAGGAAGAAAAATCGGTATGACTCAAGTGTTTGCTGCAAACGGTGATCTTATCCCTGTAACTGTAGTAGAAGCAGCTCCAAACGTTGTTCTTCAAAAGAAAACGTCTGAAACTGATGGATATACTTCAGTACAATTAGGTTTTGAAGATAAGCGTGAAAAGCTTTCTAACAAACCTGAAAGAGGACACGTTGCAAAAGCTAACACTGCTCCTAAGCGCTTCGTTCGTGAATTACGCGACGTAAACGTTGATGAGTATGAAGTTGGTCAAGAAGTCAAAGTAACAATTTTCGCAGAAGGCGAAATCGTAGATGTAACAGGAATCTCAAAGGGTAAAGGTTTCCAAGGTGTTATCAAACGCCACGGACAATCTCGCGGACCAATGGCACACGGTTCACGTTATCACCGTCGCCCTGGTTCAATGGGTCCTGTAGCTCCAAACCGTGTATTCAAAGGTAAACTATTACCTGGACGTATGGGCGGAGAGCAAATCACTGTACAAAACCTTGAAATCGTAAGAGTGGATGCTGAACGCAACCTTCTATTAATTAAAGGTAATGTACCAGGTGCTAGAAAAGCACTAGTAAAAGTTAAAAGTGCAGTAAAAGCATAAATATTTAAGTCAGAAAGGAGGAAATAAGAATGCCGAAAGTAGCATTGTTAAACCAAACTGGATCACAAGTTGGCGAAATCGAACTTAACGATTCAATCTTTGGTATCGAGCCTAATAATCACGTTCTTTTCGAAGCGGTTATTATGCAAAGAGCTTCTTTACGTCAAGGAACTCACAAAACAAAAATTCGCTCTGAAGTAGCTGGCGGTGGACGTAAACCATGGCGTCAAAAGGGTACTGGTCGTGCTCGTCAAGGTTCAATCCGTTCTCCACAATGGCGCGGAGGTGGTACTGTATTTGGACCGGTTCCACGTAGCTACAGCTATAAACTACCTAAGAAGGTTCGTCGCTTAGCGATTAAATCTGCATTATCTACAAAGGTTTTAGAAGAAAACATTTTAGTACTTGAAAACCTTGCTTTCGAAACTCCAAAAACTAAAGACTTTAAAGGTGTATTAGCAGGACTATCTGTTAATTCAAAAGCACTTATCGTAACTGCTGACCTTGATGAGAACGTAGCATTATCTGCACGTAACATCCCTGGTGTTACTGTTGTATCTGCTAACGGAATTAGCGTATTGGATGTTTTAAATCATGATAAGTTGATCATGACTAAAGCAGCGGTTGAAAAAGTAGAGGAGGTGCTTGCATAATGGATGCACGCGATATCATTAAGCGCCCCGTTATCACTGAACGTTCTACTGACCTAATGGCTGAAAAGAAATATACTTTTGAAGTTGATGTTAGAGCTAACAAAACTCAAGTAAAAGACGCTGTAGAAGAAATTTTTGGTGTTAAAGTTGATAAAGTTAACGTACAGAACTACAAAGGTAAGTTCAAGCGCATGGGTAAATTCGGAGGCTACACGAACAAGCGTCGTAAAGCAATCGTTAAATTAACAGCTGATAGCAAAGAAATCGAATTATTCGAGGTTTAATTTAGAATAGAAGAAGAGGAGGGAAAAAATTATGGCGATTAAAAAGTATAAACCTACCTCTAACGGTCGTCGCGGTATGACAGTTTCTGATTTTGCTGAAATTACAACAAGCACACCAGAAAAGTCTCTACTTGCTCCTTTAAAAAGAAAAGGTGGACGCAACAACCAAGGTAAGTTAACAGTACGTCATCAAGGTGGCGGCCATAAGCGTCAATATCGTATTATCGATTTTAAGCGTAACAAAGATGGCATTCCAGGACGCGTTGCTACAATCGAGTACGATCCAAACCGTTCTGCGAACATCGCATTAATTAACTACGTAGATGGAGAAAAGCGTTATATCTTAGCTCCTAAGAACTTAGTAGTTGGAACAGAAATCATGTCAGGTCCTGAGGCTGACATTAAAGTAGGTAACGCACTACCACTTGCGAACATTCCAGTTGGTACAGTTATCCACAATATCGAATTAAAGCCTGGTAAAGGTGGACAATTAGTACGTTCTGCTGGTACTTCTGCACAGGTTCTTGGTAAAGAAGGAAAGTACGTATTGGTACGTCTAAATTCTGGTGAAGTTCGTATGATTCTTGCAACTTGCCGTGCAACTGTAGGTCAAGTAGGTAACGAGCAACACGAACTTATCAACATCGGTAAAGCTGGACGTTCTCGTTGGTTAGGCAAGCGCCCAACAGTTCGTGGTTCTGTAATGAACCCTAACGATCACCCACACGGTGGTGGAGAAGGACGCTCACCAATCGGACGTAAGTCTCCAATGTCTCCATGGGGCAAACCAACTCTTGGATTCAAGACTCGTAAGAAAAAGAACAAATCAGATAAATTTATCGTTCGTCGTCGTAAAAAATAACGGGATTGTACTACGGTTCCAGCATCGAACCGTAGAGCAGTCACGAAGGGAGGTTCAGACATGGGTCGCAGCTTAAAAAAAGGACCTTTTGTTGATGAGCATTTAATCACAAAGATCGAAAAGTTAAATGAAACTGAAAGCAAGCAAGTTACTAAAACTTGGTCTCGCCGTTCTACGATCTTCCCGCAATTCATCGGACACACGATTGCTGTATATGATGGTCGTAAACATGTTCCTGTATATGTCACTGAAGACATGGTAGGTCATAAGCTTGGAGAATTCGCTCCAACTCGTACTTACAAAGGTCATGCAAGTGATGACAAGAAAACAAGACGTTAATGAGAGGAGGGCATTCTAATGCAAGCTAAAGCTGTATTAAGAACAGTACGTATTGCTCCTCGTAAAGCTCGTTTAGTCGTAGATTTAATTCGAGGTAAGCAAGTAGGAGAAGCGGTAGCAATTTTAAAGCATACACCAAAAACTGCTTCACCAGTTATTGAAAAATTACTAAACTCTGCGATTGCTAACGCAGAACATAATTATGAAATGGACGTTAACAGCTTAGTAGTATCTCAAGCATTCGTTGACGAAGGACCAACTTTAAAACGTTTCCGTCCTCGTGCAATGGGTCGTGCAAGTGCTATTAACAAGCGTACTAGCCATATTACTATCGTATTAACAGAGAAGAAGGAGGGATAATAGTGGGTCAAAAAGTTAATCCAGTCGGCTTGCGTATTGGTATCATCCGTGATTGGGAATCCAAATGGTTCGCAGGAAAAGACTATGCTGATCTTTTACACGAAGACCTTAAAGTACGTGAGTACATTACAAAGCGTCTAAGCGATGCTTCTGTATCTAAAGTAGAAATCGAGCGTGCAGCAAATCGCATTAACATCACTATCCACACTGCAAAGCCAGGTATGGTTATTGGTAAAGGTGGTACTGAGGTTGAAGCGCTTCGTAAAGCTCTTAACTCACTTACTGGCAAGCGTGTTCACATCAACATTCTTGAAATCAAAAAAGCAGACATCGACGCTAAGCTTGTAGCGGAAAACATTGCTCGTCAATTAGAAAACCGCGTATCTTTCCGTCGTGCTCAAAAACAAGTAATTCAACGTGCAATGCGCGCTGGTGCAAAAGGTATCAAAACTATGGTATCTGGTCGTCTTGGCGGTGCAGACATCGCTCGTTCGGAGTCTTACAGTGAAGGAACTGTTCCACTTCATACTCTTCGTGCTGACATTGATTACGCTACAGCAGAAGCAGATACAACTTACGGTAAGTTAGGTGTAAAAGTATGGATCTACCGTGGAGAGGTCCTTCCTACTAAGAAGAAATCTGAGGAAGGAGGCAAATAATATGTTAGTCCCTAAACGCGTTAAGTATCGCCGTCAACACCGTGGAAAAATGCGCGGAATGGCTAAAGGTGGTACAGAGGTTAACTTCGGTGAATTCGGTCTACAAGCTACTGAAGCTTCTTGGATTACAAATCGCCAAATCGAATCTGCTCGTATCGCAATGACACGTTACATGAAACGTGGCGGTAAAGTTTGGATTAAAATATTCCCTCATAAGCCTTATACAGCTAAGCCTCTAGAAGTCCGAATGGGTTCTGGTAAAGGTGCTCCTGAAGGATGGGTAGCAGTTGTTAAGCCTGGGAAAGTAATGTTTGAAGTTGCTGGTGTTTCTGAAGAAATCGCACGTGAAGCATTACGTTTAGCAGCACACAAACTTCCAGTAAAATGTAAGTTTGTAAAACGAGAAGAAATTGGTGGTGAATCAAATGAAAGCTAATGAAATTCGTGACCTTACCACTGCCGAAATAGAACAAAAAGTAAAATCATTAAAAGAAGAGCTTTTCAACCTTCGCTTTCAATTGGCGACTGGACAACTTGAAAACACAGCTCGCATTCGTGAAGTACGCAAAGCGATTGCTCGCATGAAAACAGTAGTTCGTGAAAGAGAAATCGGCGTTAACAATCGATAATTGAAGGAGGTTTGCGAAAGATGAGTGAACGCAACCAACGCAAAGTTTACACTGGACGCGTTGTTTCTGACAAAATGGATAAAACCGTTACTGTCTTAGTTGAAACATACAAAAAGCATCCACTATATGGTAAACGCGTTAAGTACTCTAAAAAGTTCAAGGCTCATGATGAGCAAAACGTAGCAAAAATCGGCGATGTTGTTCGTATTATGGAAACACGTCCACTATCTGCTACGAAGCGCTTCCGCCTTGTTGAAGTAGTAGAAACAGCAGTTATTATTTAATGATGATCGGAAATAGCTACATCCCGAAGGGAGGTTACACACATGATTCAACAAGAAACACGTTTAAAAGTTGCTGACAATTCAGGTGCTCGTGAAGTACTTACAATTAAAGTTCTTGGTGGTTCAGGCCGCAAGACTGCTAATATTGGTGACATTATCGTTGTTACAGTGAAACAAGCAACACCAGGTGGCGTTGTTAAAAAGGGTGACGTTGTAAAAGCGGTAGTTGTTCGAACTAAAAGCGGCGTTCGTCGTGCAGATGGCACATACATTCGTTTCGATGAGAACGCTTGTGTAATTATCCGTGACGACAAGAGTCCACGCGGAACGCGTATCTTCGGACCTGTTGCTCGTGAACTTCGCGACAGCAACTTCATGAAGATCGTATCACTAGCTCCAGAAGTACTATAATCTTAAAATATATGCCTTTAAGGAGGTGCGAACAGATGCATGTGAAAAAAGGTGACAAAGTTATGGTCATCTCTGGTAAGGATAAAGGCAAAACTGGTGTTGTTTTAGCTGCTTACCCAAAACAAAGCCGTGTGCTAGTTGAAGGTGTAAACATCGTAAAGAAGCACTCTAAGCCATCCCAAATGAATCCACAAGGTGGAATCATTAACCGAGAGGCACCTATTCATGTATCAAACGTCATGCCTATCGATCCTAAGACTGGTACGCCAACTCGTGTAGGGTTCAAAGAGGTTGACGGTAAAAAAGTACGTGTTGCAAAAAAATCCGGTGAAGTACTAGATAAATAAGTCTAAAAGAAGGGAGGTACAAAAATGAACCGCCTAAAAGAAAAATATGTTAAAGAAATTACTCCTGCTCTTGTGAGCAAGTTTAACTATAAATCAATTATGCAAGTACCGAAGCTTGAAAAGATCGTTATCAACATGGGTGTTGGTGATGCAGTACAAAACGCTAAAGCACTTGATAACGCGGTAGAAGAATTAGCTGCTATTTCTGGTCAAAAGCCAGTTGTTACTCGCGCTAAGAAATCTATTGCTGGTTTCCGTCTACGTGAAGGTATGCCAATCGGTGCGAAGGTTACTCTTCGTGGAGAGCGTATGTACGAATTCTTCGACAAGTTGGTTTCTGTATCTCTTCCACGTGTACGTGACTTCCGCGGAATTTCTAAAAAGTCTTTCGACGGACGTGGAAACTACACATTAGGTGTAAAAGAACAGTTAATCTTCCCTGAAATTGATTACGATAAAGTAAGTAAAGTTCGTGGTATGGATATTGTTATCGTTACTACAGCTAATACTGATGAAGAAGCTCGTGAACTGTTAACTCAATTTGGAATGCCGTTCCAAAAGTAATCGGTAAATAGAGGGAGGCGAAAACGTGGCTAAAAAGTCAATGATTGCGAAACAAAAACGCACGCCTAAATTCAAGGTTCAAGAATACACACGTTGCGAACGTTGCGGACGTCCACATTCTGTATACCGTAAATTTAAGCTTTGCCGTATTTGTTTCCGTGAATTAGCATACAAAGGGCAAATTCCTGGTGTGAAAAAAGCTAGCTGGTAAAACTAGAGTTTGGGAAGGAGGTAAAAAACAATGGTCATGACAGATCCAATTGCAGATTTGCTAACTCGCATCCGTAATGCGAATATGGTTCGTCACGAAAAATTAGAAGTTCCTGCTTCTAACACGAAGAAAGAAATCGCTGAAATCTTAAAGCGTGAAGGCTTCGTGCGTGATGTTGAATATATCGAGGACAACAAGCAAGGAATCATCCGTATCTTCTTAAAGTACGGTTCAAATAACGAACGTGTTATTACTGGTCTTAAGCGTATCAGTAAGCCTGGTCTTCGTGTATATGCAAAAGCTACAGAGGTTCCACGCGTACTTAACGGTCTTGGAATCGCATTAGTATCTACTTCTCAAGGCGTTCTTACTGATAAAGAAGCTCGCGCAAAGCAAGTAGGCGGAGAAGTATTAGCATACGTTTGGTAATAGAGTTTCTTAAAGAATGGAGGTGCACTAAATGTCTCGCGTAGGTAAAAAACCAGTTGAAATTCCATCTGGCGTTACAGTAACAGTTGATGGAAACAACGTAACAGTAAAAGGTCCTAAAGGTGAACTAAGTCGTTCATTTAATCCAGATATCGAAATTAAGGTAGAGGAGAACGTAATTAACGTTTCTCGTCCATCTGATGCGAAGGAGCACCGCGCTTTGCACGGTACTACTCGCGCATTACTTTCAAACATGGTTGAAGGTGTATCAAAAGGGTTCGAAAGAACACTTGAATTAATCGGGGTTGGTTACCGTGCTCAAAAGCAAGGTACGAAGCTTGTATTAAACGTTGGATACTCTCATCCAGTTGAGATTGAGCCTGAAACAGGAATCGAAATCGAAGTACCTTCAAATACACGTGTAATTGTAAAAGGTACAAACAAGGAGCGCGTTGGCGCACTTGCTGCTAACATTCGTGACGTTCGTCCTCCAGAGCCTTATAAAGGTAAAGGAATCCGTTATGAAGGCGAATTCGTTCGTCGTAAAGAAGGTAAAACAGGTAAGTAATGCCCTAAGGGGTAAACGAAAGGAGTGACCAAAATGATTACGAAGGCTGACAAAAATGCAACGCGTAAGAAAAGACACGCACGTGTGCGTTCAAAACTTAGCGGTACTGCAGCTCGTCCTCGTCTAAATGTGTTCCGTTCAAGCAAGCACATTTATGCACAACTAATCGACGATGTAAGTGGAGTAACTTTAGCGAGTGCTTCAACTTTAGATAAAGAAATCGGTCTTGAATCTACTGGTAACGTTGATGCAGCGGTTAAGGTCGGAGAATTAGTTGCAAAGCGTGCTGTAGAAAAAGGCGTTAAAGCTGTTGTTTTCGATCGTGGAGGATACTTATATCATGGACGCGTGAAAGCACTAGCAGATGCTGCTCGTGAAAACGGCTTAGAATTTTAATAGACAAAGGAGGGACACAAAAAGATGCGTCGTATTGATCCAAACAAACTTGAACTTGAAGAACGCGTAGTTACGGTTAACCGTGTTGCGAAAGTTGTTAAAGGTGGACGTCGTTTCCGTTTCTCTGCTCTAGTAGTAGTAGGTGACAAAAACGGCCACGTTGGCTTTGGTACTGGTAAAGCTCAAGAAGTACCAGATGCAATCCGTAAAGCAATTGAAGATGCTAAGAAAAATTTAATCGAGGTACCAATGGTTGGTACTACGATTCCACACCAAGTAATCGGACACTTCGGTGCTGGTGAAATCCTTCTAAAGCCTGCTTCTGAAGGTACTGGGGTTATCGCTGGTGGTCCAGTTCGTGCGGTACTAGAATTAGCTGGTGTAGCTGA
The DNA here is from genome assembly GCA_041640555.1 of Bacillaceae bacterium. Taxonomy (GTDB): domain Bacteria; phylum Bacillota; class Bacilli; order Bacillales; family Cytobacillaceae; genus Robertmurraya_A. The sequence goes on along the minus strand of JBEQAB010000017.1, from coordinate 19,142 downwards.
TATCTTATCAAAATCTTTAGGTACTAACACACCAATTAACATGGTTCGTGCAACTTTGGACGGTTTAAAACAACTAAAACGTGCTGAAGACGTAGCTAAATTGCGTGGAAAATCAGTAGAAGAACTGTTAGGTTAAGGGAGGGAAAGATAATGGCTAATAAATTAGAAATTACCCTCACTCGCAGTGTGATTGGTCGTCCACAAGATCAAAAAGAAACTGTTAAAGCACTTGGTTTACGTAAAATTCACCAAACTGTTGAGCAACAAGATAATGCTGCTATTCGTGGTATGATCAATAAAGTTGCCCACCTTGTAACAGTTGTAGAAAAATAAATTGATTTTTTTCTTTTAATAAGGAGGTGCCAATATGAAACTTCATGAATTAAAACCTGCAGAAGGTTCTCGTCGTGAGCGCAAGCGTCTTGGACGCGGTATCGGTTCTGGGCAAGGTAAAACTGCTGGTAAAGGTCATAAAGGTCAAAATGCTCGTTCTGGTGGCGGTGTACGTCCTGGCTTCGAGGGTGGTCAAACACCTTTATTCCAACGTTTACCTAAACGTGGATTTACCAACATCAACCGCAAGGAATACGCTATCGTAAACCTTGATGCACTTAACCGTTTCGAAGACGGAACTGAAGTTACTCCAGAACTTCTTATTGAAACTGGTGTGGTTAGCAGTGAAAAAGCAGGAATCAAGATTCTTGCTAAAGGCAATGTTGAGAAAAAGCTTACTGTAAAAGCTCATAAATTCTCCTCTGCTGCAAAGGAAGCTATCGAAGCTGCCGGCGGTCAAACTGAGGTGATTTAATGTTTCAGACAATCTCCAATTTTATGCGCGTGGGTGATATAAGACGAAAAATCATATTCACCCTTTTAATGTTGATTGTATTTAGAATCGGGACATTTATTCCTGTTCCACATGTAAATACCGATATTTTAAAAGCACAAGATCAACTTAGTGTATTTGGAGTTTTGAATACATTTGGCGGTGGAGCACTTAGCAACTTCTCCATCCTTGCCATGGGTATCATGCCGTATATTACAGCGTCTATTATCATTCAACTTTTACAGATGGATGTAGTGCCGAAATTTACGGAATGGTCAAAGCAAGGAGATGTAGGTCGTCGTAAGCTTGCTCAGTTTACTCGCTATTTTACGATCGTACTTGGTTTCATCCAAGCGTTCGGAATGTCTTATGGTTTTAATAATCTTGCTGGTGGATTATTGATTGAAAAGCCTGGTATTGGAACCTATTTTTTAATTGCTACTGTATTAACAGGCGGAACGGCTTTCCTTTTATGGTTAGGTGAACAAATCACTTCAAAAGGGGTCGGAAATGGTATTTCGATTATCATCTTTGCTGGTATCGTTGCTAGTATTCCGAATATAGCTAACCAAATTTATGCACAGCAGTTTCAAGATGCTGGGGATCAGCTTTTCTTAAATATCGTAACCGTTTTGTTGATCATTTTAGCTGTAATTGCGATTATAGTTGGAACTATTTTTATTCAACAAGCTTTACGTAAAATCCCAATTCAATATGCAAAGAAAATGACTGCGGGTTCTTCACCTGCTGGACAATCCACTCACTTACCTTTAAAAGTAAATGCTGCTGGTGTTATCCCTGTTATCTTTGCAGTATCGTTTATTATTACTCCAAGAACGATTGCACAGTTCTTTGAGCAAAACAGTGTAACGATTTGGATTGAACGGATTTTTGATTATACACATCCAATTGGAATGGTGATTTATTGTGCGCTAATTATTGCGTTCACTTATTTCTATGCATTCATTCAAGTAAACCCAGAACAAGTGGCTGAGAACTTGAAGAAACAAGGTGGGTATATTCCAGGAATTCGTCCAGGTAAGAACACTCAAGAATATTTAACTCGCGTATTATATCGCTTAACATTTGTTGGTGCGCTGTTCTTATCAGCCATTGCCATTCTTCCAGTCTTTTTTGTAAAGTTTGCGGGTCTTCCGGAATCTGCTCAAATTGGTGGAACGAGCTTGCTCATCGTTATCGGGGTTGCACTTGAAACCATGAAACAGCTTGAAGCCCAGCTTGTTAAGCGTCACTATAAAGGTTTTATAAAATAAATCGGATTTGGGGACATATGTTCCCAAACACCGTTTTAGAGACTGAGGGGGAGCCAGAGTGAATTTAGTTTTGATGGGGCTGCCAGGTGCGGGAAAAGGCACACAAGCTGAAAAAATCGTTGAAAAATATTCTATCCCTCATATCTCGACAGGAGATATGTTCCGTGCTGCTATGAAGGAAGGAACAGAACTAGGGTTAAAAGCTAAATCTTTCATGGATCAAGGCGCACTTGTTCCAGATGAAGTAACAATTGGTATTGTTCGTGAGAGATTAAGTAAAGATGACTGTCAAAAAGGATTCTTACTTGATGGTTTTCCTAGAACTGTTGCTCAAGCAGAAGCGCTAGAGAATATGCTTACTGAATTAAATAAGAAAATTGACTACTGTTTAAATATTGATGTAGACCACAATATTCTGATGGAACGTTTAACTGGTCGTCGAATTTGTAAAGATTGTGGAGCTACTTATCACTTGGTTTTCAATCCTCCTGCAAAGGATGGAACTTGTGACCGTTGTGGTGGAGAGCTTTATCAGCGTGCAGATGATAACGAAGAAACGGTTCATAACCGTTTAGAAGTAAACATTCAACAATCAGAACCTTTACTTCATTTCTATGAAACAAAAGGTTACCTAAAAAATATTAATGGTCAACAAGATATTAATGATGTATTCAAAGATATTGACAGCCTTCTTCGGGAGCTTGCGTAAATGATTATTTGCAAGACTCCGCGTGAGATTGAAATAATGCGTGAAGCTGGTCGTATCGTTGCACTTACGCACCAGGAGCTAAAAAAGCATATTGTTTCCGGTATAACTACGAAAGAGTTGGATAAAATTGCTGAAGCTTTTATAAGAAAGCACGATGCAATTCCTTCCTTTAAAGGATATAACGGATTTACAGGCAGCATCTGTGCTTCTGTAAATGAAGAACTAGTGCATGGAATTCCTGGGAATCGTGTATTGAACAACGGTGACATTATCAGTATTGATATCGGTGCTGAGTATAATGGCTATCATGGTGATTCAGCTTGGACTTATGCGGTAGGTTCCATTGATGAGGAGACACAGCGTCTATTAGATGTTACGGAGGAATCCTTATACAAGGGACTTAATGAAGCTAAGCCAGGTGATCGTCTGTCGAACATCTCCCACGCGATTCAAACTTATGTGGAAGCAAACGGGTTTTCAGTTGTACGCGAGTATGTAGGGCACGGAATAGGGCAAGACTTACATGAGGATCCACAAATTCCCCATTATGGTCCACCTAATAAAGGCCCGCGTTTAAAACCTGGGATGGTACTAGCGGTTGAGCCGATGGTGAATGCAGGAAGTCGTTATGTTAAGACCTTAGCTGACGATTGGACCGTTGTTACAGTTGATGGGAGCAGGTGTGCTCATTTTGAACATACCATTGCTATCACTGAAACGGGTTTTGAAATTCTTACAAAAGCTTAACTTGTAAAACCAAAGGAACTGTCAAGTGTTTAGTAATATTTTTGTTATTAAAATTGGGCAAATCCTTTTTAATATGCTATAATTATAAGGTTGCTAGAAAATTGTAGTGTATTAACCGGTCGTGTTGCATTGGAAAGCTACGATTTCTTTCAGTAAGTATTTAATGGATCATGTAACTGATGAGTAGAAGGGAGACTAGTTCTATGGCGAAAGATGATGTAATTGAAATTGAAGGTACGGTTCTTGAAACTTTGCCTAACGCTATGTTTAAGGTAGAATTAGAAAATGGTCATACAGTACTAGCTCATGTTTCCGGTAAAATTCGTATGCACTTCATCCGTATTTTGCCTGGTGACAAAGTAACTGTTGAGCTATCCCCATATGACTTAACACGCGGAAGAATTACTTACCGCTTTAAATAATCTGTTGCACTCCGTAATATCAAGGAGGTTAGGATAATGAAAGTGAGACCATCTGTTAAGCCGATCTGCGAAAAGTGTAAAGTTATCCGTAGACGCGGCAAAGTTATGGTTATTTGTGAAAACCCTAAGCATAAACAAAAACAAGGCTAATAATGAGGGAGGTGCTCTAGTAAATGGCACGTATTGCAGGTGTAGATATTCCACGTGAAAAGCGTGTAGTAATCTCATTAACTTACATCTATGGTATTGGTAAAAATACTGCACATAAAGTGTTGGCTGAAGCTGGTGTTTCAGAAGAGACTCGTGTGCGTGATTTAACGGAAGAAGAGCTTAACAAAATCCGTGATATCGTTGATAAATTAAAGGTTGAAGGTGACCTTCGTCGTGAAATTTCTTTAAACATCAAGCGTTTAATGGAAATCGGTTCATACCGTGGTCTTCGTCATCGTCGTGGATTACCAGTTCGCGGACAAAACACGAAGAACAATGCACGTACTCGTAAAGGTCCACGTAAGACTGTAGCTAACAAGAAGAAATAATCGGTAAAGGAGGTACTTTAAATGGCTCGTAAAACTAATACTCGTAAGCGTCGTGTTAAAAAGAATATTGAACAAGGGATTGCTCATATCCGTTCTACATTCAATAACACGATTGTAACAATCACAGATGTTCATGGAAATGCTCTTTCATGGTCAAGTGCTGGTTCTTTAGGATTCAAAGGTTCTCGTAAATCTACTCCTTTTGCAGCGCAAATGGCAGCTGAAACTGCAGCTAAATCATCTATGGAACATGGAATGAAAACTTTAGAAGTAACAGTTAAAGGACCTGGTGCAGGACGTGAAGCTGCAATCCGTGCTCTTCAAGCTGCTGGTCTAGAAGTTACTGCTATTAGAGACGTAACTCCAGTTCCTCATAACGGATGTCGTCCACCAAAACGTCGTCGTGTATAATTTTTCTGTATAGAAAAAAAATCCCTGTCTATAATGGGATATGATAAGAACTTTATACGTTTATACAGGATCATTTTTCCAGTTGTTGTGCACAAGCGGGAACGTATACAGGGGGAATTTCGGTTAAACAAACTAACCGAGGTTTCGACGTTTTGAAGGAGGGTATATTTGATGATCGAAATAGAAAAACCAAAAATCGAAACGGTTGAGATCAGCGATGATGCCAAGTACGGGAAGTTCGTCGTAGAACCACTAGAACGTGGATATGGTACTACTTTGGGTAACTCCTTACGTCGTATCCTATTGTCGTCACTCCCAGGTGCGGCGGTCACATCGATTCAAGTCGATGGGGTGCTTCATGAATTCTCAACAATTGAAGGCGTCGTAGAAGATGTTACTTCTATTATTTTAAATATTAAGAAACTGGCACTGAAAATCTACTCTGATGAAGAGAAGACGCTTGAAATTGATGTGCAAGGTGAGGGAGTAGTGACTGCGGCTGACGTAACTCATGACAGTGATGTCGAGATATTAAACCCGGATCTACACATTGCGACCCTTGGTTCGAACGGCAATCTTCGCATGCGCTTAACTGCTAAGCGTGGAAGAGGGTATACACCTGCTGATCAGAACAAGAGAGAGGATCAACCAATCGGTGTTATTCCAATCGACTCCATCTACACTCCAGTTTCACGTGTTGTCTACCAAGTAGAAAACACTCGTGTCGGTCAATTGACTAACTATGATAAGTTAACTTTCGATGTATGGACTGATGGAAGCACTGGTCCTCAAGATGCTGTTGCACTTGGAGCGAAAATCTTAACTGAGCATTTAAACATCTTCGTTGGTTTAACTGATGAAGCACAAAATGCTGAGATCATGGTTGAAAAAGAAGAAGATCAAAAAGAAAAAGTACTTGAGATGACGATTGAAGAATTGGATCTTTCCGTTCGTTCATATAACTGCTTAAAGCGTGCTGGCATCAACACTGTTCAAGAGCTTGCTAACAAGACTGAAGAGGACATGATGAAGGTACGTAACTTAGGTCGTAAGTCTCTTGAGGAAGTAAAACACAAACTTGAAGAGCTTGGATTAGGATTACGTAAAGACGATTGATCTTTGGTCAAACCTTTTACCATTCCAAGTCTTAAGCAACTAGAGATAAATGACTTCAACAAAGGAGGGAAACTTTCATGGGATACAGAAAGTTAGGACGCACTAGTGCTCAACGTAAGGCTATGTTACGTGATTTAACAACAGACTTAATCATTAATGAGCGTATTGAAACAACTGAAGCTCGTGCTAAAGAACTTCGTTCAGTAGTTGAGAAAATGATTACTCTTGGTAAGCGTGGGGACCTTCATGCTCGTCGTCAAGCATCTGCTTACGTTCGTCACGAAGTAGCTAACGCTGAAACTAACCAAGATGCTGTTCAAAAATTATTCAGTGACATCGCTGGCCGTTACGAAGAGCGTCAAGGCGGTTACACTAGAATTATGAAACTTGGACCACGTCGTGGAGACGGAGCTCCAATGGTAATTATCGAATTAGTTTAATAGCTAGTACAGACAACAAGGGTGAAGGACAGTTTACACAGGAACTTGTTCTCTGCCCTTTTGCTGTAATGAGCCGTTGACTATCTAAAGTTCTAAGCCCAACGAGTGTTACGATGAGGGTGTATGTTTATTTTTTCACTTCTCGTCTAGCTCATGCGCCTTGCTCTCATTTGGAATGAAGAGGAGGCGCAGGCTTTATTTAGGAAAGAGCATTGAAATAAGAAGTCAATGAGACATTCATTCATGCCATCATACATATTATTTTTATATTTTAACGGTGAATGGTCCGTGTCTTCACTTTCAAAGCTCGCCAAGATTGGCGAGTTTTCTTTATAATATTAGTTTTTTCTTATAGATTAGCTGTGGTAGTCGAGAGGAGATGAGTAATTTGGTTGCATCTATCGTTCAGATTGAGAATGTCTCTTTTAAATATGATCTTCAAGAGGAGTACGCCTTAAATGATGTCTCCTTTAACATAAATCAAGGCGAATGGCTTGCCATTGTCGGTCATAATGGATCTGGTAAGTCAACGCTTGCGAAACTTTTAAATGGTCTTCAGTTTGCTGAAAAAGGTTCCATTACTATTGGAGGAACGAAGTTATCTGAAGAAACGGTTTGGGATACGAGAAAAATGGTTGGGATGGTTTTTCAAAATCCAGACAATCAGTTTGTCGGTACGACTGTTCAGGATGATGTAGCTTTCGGACTGGAGAACCATGGAGTTCCTCGGGACGAAATGATTATCCGCGTACAGGAAGCATTAGAACAAGTAAAGATGAGTCAGTTTCTATTACAGGAACCTCATCATCTTTCAGGTGGACAAAAGCAGCGTGTAGCGATAGCTTCTGTATTAGCTCTAAAACCGTCTATTATTGTTTTAGACGAGGCTACATCTATGCTTGATCCAAAAGGGCGCGAGCAGGTTCTAGAGACGATTCGGGAGCTTAAAAGTGATAATGAATTAACCGTCGTTTCTATTACACATGATTTAGAGGAAGCTGCTAAGGCTGATCGTATGATTGTTATGAACAGAGGACAGGTGTATAAAGAGGGTACCCCGAAGGAAATTTTCCAACTGGAAGAAGAACTTATATCATTAGGATTGGATATTCCTTTTTCTGTAAAACTTAGCAAGAAGTTAAAAGAGTTAGGCATAAGCTTAGATAAACATTTTCTATCAGAAGAAGAGTTGGTGAAACAATTATGGACATCTCACTCCAAGAAGTAGAATACAAATATTCAGCAAATACACCTTTTGAACGTCTTGCTTTAGTAGATGTCTCCATTGAAATAAAAGCAGGAACTTTTTTGGCGATCATAGGTCATACCGGTTCTGGAAAATCCACCGTTATTCAGCATTTAAATGCCCTATTAAAACCGACAAGTGGCAAGGTTGTAATTGGTGATCGAGTCATTACGAGCGATAAAAAGCAGAAAAATTTAAAGGAAGTAAGAAAAAGAGTGGGTATTGTTTTTCAATTCCCTGAACATCAGCTCTTTGAAGAAACCGTAGAAAAGGATATATGCTTTGGACCAATGAATTTTGGCGTTTCTGAATCAGAAGCAAAGGAACGGGCAAAGGTTGCAATCCGTCAAGTAGGCTTACAGGAAGGAATTCTTCAAAAATCTCCTTTTGATCTATCTGGAGGGCAGATGAGAAGGGTAGCCATTGCTGGAGTACTTGCCATGCAACCCGATGTTATCGTCCTTGATGAGCCAACAGCAGGGCTAGATCCTCGTGGAAGAAAAGAAATAATGGATATGTTTTATTCATTGCATAATGAACGTAGCCTTTCTACCATTCTTGTTACTCATAGTATGGAGGATGCAGCCCTTTACGCTGACCAGATTGCGATTATGCATCAAGGTCGTGTATACAGGAAAGGAAATCCTACTGAGATATTCAGCGACCCTGAGGGGCTATTTGAGCTTGGACTTGATGTTCCGGAGGTGGTTCGCTTCCAACGAAAGTTTGAGGCCGAATTTGGACAACCACTAGGGAAAACATGTTTAACGATCGAAGAATTATCCGAAACGATTGTTAAACATATGCAGGGAGGAACTAAATAATGGATAAAATGATATTTGGTCGTTATATTCCTGCTGATTCTGTGTTGCATCGTATGGATCCTCGTTCCAAACTCGTTCTAATTTTTTTATTTGTTTGTGTCGTGTTTTTAGCAAACAATGCTTTAACCTATGGAACTTTACTTGTGTATACCCTTATCATGCTTTCTTTATCTAAAATTTCTATCCGATTTATCATGGCGGGGTTAAAGCCGGTTTTGTGGTTAGTTGTCTTTACATTGCTGCTGCATCTTTTTTTAACTAAGGAAGGGAACCTCCTGTTCCAGTGGGGATGGATTGAAGTATATGAAGAAGGAATCAAGCAAGGTCTATTTATTTCATTGCGTTTCTTTTTGCTTATTCTTATGACTTCTCTTTTAACTTTAACAACGACACCTATTGAGATAACAGATGGCTTAGAAGAGCTTCTTGGACCGTTAAAGAGAGTTAAATTTCCAGTCCATGAACTTGCATTAATGATGTCCATATCCTTAAGGTTCATTCCTACTCTTATGCAAGAGACAGATAAAATAATGAAGGCACAGTCTGCTCGTGGTGTTGACTTTACTGGAGGACCTGTAAAGGATCGTGTAAAGGCAATCATCCCATTGCTTATTCCACTGTTTATTTCTTCATTTAAACGCGCAGAGGAACTCGCTATTGCGATGGAGGCAAGGGGATACCGTGGCGGTGAGGGGAGAACGAAGTACCGACAATTGAGCTGGGGAGCCAGAGATACATCCATGCTACTTGCCTTAGGGCTAGTTACGGCTTTACTAGCGGTTTTACGAGGGTAGAGGTATGGTTCTCATGAAGAGATATAAGTGTAAAATATCTTATGATGGGACGGCCTTTCATGGCTATCAGGTTCAGCCTAATAAGCGTACGGTTCAATCAGAGCTTGAAGCCGCTCTTACAAAGCTCCACAAAGGCAGAGAAGTAAAGGTTACCGCTTCCGGTCGTACAGATGCAGGTGTGCATGCAAAGGGGCAGGTGATTCATTTTGATTCAGACCTGTCCATTCCCTTATCAAGGTGGCAACTAGCGTTACATGGAGCTTTACCAAGTGAGATAGCTATTTTAGACGTAGAGGAAGTCACTCTAGACTTTCATTCACGTTTTGATGCAATCGGAAAAGAATATCGATATTTTATTGATAATCGAAAAATTCGTGATCCGTTTCAAAGGAATTACTCGTATCATTTTCCTTACCCCTTGGACCTAGATAGGATAAAAGAGGCCTGTATCCATTTTATTGGTGAGTACGATTTTACTAGCTTTTGTTCCGCGAAGACAGAGGTCGTGGACCGTGTAAGAACGATATATGACCTAGATATTTCAGCTGAGGGTGAACAGCTCGTATTTCGTTTTCGAGGAAATGGATTTCTATATAATATGGTTCGTATTATTGTTGGAACCCTTATACAGGTAGGAAATGGGGAAATTAGGCCCGACTCTATTCCAGGTATTCTAGAAAAGCGAGATCGAACCTATGCTGGGAAAACAGCTCCCTCACAAGGGTTATACCTTTGGGAAGTGTTTTATGAGTAGAATGGTAGTAAGGAAATAGAGAAGATAATTAAAAAAATTCTATGACAACTAATCCTGGTGTAACATTTCCTTGACATCAGGGCAGATGCAGTATATGATATCAGATGTATGTATTTTAATCCCATGATAAGCCCCGTTAACTTATTATGTCGAGATATACGTAAAACATGACTGAACACATGTCGGAACACGTGTGGAATGCATGTAAGAACAAATTTTATGATTGTATAATTTAGGAGGGAACTATTCAATGCGTACAACGTTTATGGCTAATTCAAACAATATTGAACGTAAATGGTACGTGATTGATGCAGAAGGCAAAACTCTTGGACGTCTTGCTTCAGAAGTTGCATCAATTCTACGTGGAAAACATAAACCAACTTTCACACCACATGTTGATACTGGTGATAACGTAATTCTAATCAATGCTTCAAAGATCGAGTTAACTGGTAAGAAGTTAACTGACAAGATCTACTACCGCCACACTATGCACCCAGGTGGTTTAAAAACTAGAACGGCTCTTGAAATGCGTACAAACTACGCTGAAAGAATGTTAGAGCTTGCTATTAAAGGCATGCTTCCTAAAAATTCTTTAGGTCGTCAAATGTTCAGAAAATTACACGTATACGCTGGTAGCGAACATCCGCACCAAGCACAACAACCTGAAGTTTACGAACTTCGTGGATAATTAAAGGGAGGGTATTATATTGGCACAGGTTCAATACATTGGTACTGGTCGTCGTAAAAGCTCCGTTGCACGTGTTCGTCTAGTTCCAGGCAGCGGTAAAATTACAATTAACGATCGTGACATCACTGATTACATTCCATTCGAAGCACTACGTGAAGTAGTAAAGCAACCATTAAACGCAACAGAAACTCTAGGTAGCTATGATATTCTAGTTAACGTTAATGGTGGAGGTTACACTGGTCAAGCTGGCGCTATCCGCCACGGTATCGCTCGTGCGTTACTAAACGTTGACCCAGAATACCGTCCAACACTTAAGCGTGCTGGATTATTAACTCGTGACGCTCGTATGAAAGAACGTAAGAAATACGGTCTTAAAGGCGCTCGTCGTGCACCTCAGTTCTCAAAGCGTTAATTTTTCGCTTATCAAAGACTCTCAGCCAGTGGTTGGGGGTCTTTTTGTTTTAATATGAAAAACACCTCCTCTCTACTATATGTATGTTTAACCTACAAAATGAACAGGTAATGTGATCTTAACAACTGTTCCTTTCCCTTCCTTACTGGTAATTTCCATTGTCCCCGAATGTGACTCAATAATTTTAAAGCTGGTCATCATACCTAAACCGGTTCCTTTTTGTTTGGTTGTATAAAAAGGTATGCCGATATTTTCAAGTAAATCTTCCGGGATGCCACAGCCTTGGTCCGTAATTCGTATATTAACCTGACTGGTATGTGAACTTTCAATAAACACATGAATATTTCCGCCTGAGGGCATCGATTCAATGGCATTCTTTATTAAATTAATGAACACTTGTTTTAGCTGGTGTGCAACACAGTACACTAAGGGAGTATCTTGAGAATGGACATGAATGTTCACTCCATTCATTAGTGCTTGTGACCCGAGTAGTTTGGTCACATCATACAAGATATCTGTTAGGTTCTCATAATGAAAATGCTGAACTTGTGGTTTAGCTACCATTAGCAACTCACCAGTTATCTGTTCAATACGTGCAATCTCATCAGCCATTATTTCGTAATAGGATATTTCATGGCTAGGGGGAGATGACATCATGATTTGGAGAAAGCCCTTAAGAGCGGTAAGGGGGTTGCGTATTTCATGTGCGATCGAGGCGGAGAGCTGACCTACAGCTGATAACTTCTCAGACTTAATGAGTTGTAGCTCGGTGACCTTCTGATCCGTGATATCCTTGGCGATCCCATACACACCCACTACCTGATTATCAACTACAATTGGGATGTTAGTTACACTCACATGAACCACTCGTCCATCTTTATGTAAAGCCTTTGTTTCATAATGTTGAGTGTAACCTGTTGTTGCCTTTTTATAATGATTTCTTGTTTTTTGTAATTCTGCTTCTTCAACAAGGGGAAGGTAAGTTGTTTGGAGAAATTCTTTTTCAGTATAGCCTAACAAACGTTCCATAGCTGAGTTTACACTAAGATAATTGCCTTCTAAATCAAATGAGAAGACAGCGTCAGGATTGTGTTCAAAAAGCGATTTATAATGCTGCTGCTTTTTAGAAGCGGCTTTCTTTTCAGTGGTAACATCTAAGAAGTATACAGAAAGACCATTGGCCGATGGATAGGCTCTCACATCAAACCAAGTATCTAGTGGCGGAAAGAAAGAACTAAATGTAACAGGTACCTGATCATTTACGGCTTTATTATACTCTTCGTAGAATGCTAAGTGGACTGCCTCAGGGAACTCATACCAAATATTTTTACCAAGAAGATCTTCGCGATTTCTGAAAAGTAATCGTGCTGCTTCGGAGTTAATGTAGGTGAAGTTCCAATTTGTATCAACCGAGAAGAAACCATCTGTTATCCGATCTAATATTTCAAGTGCATCAATTTTGATTTGGTTCATACTAATACCCCACCTTTTCTAAAATGTCCTACTGGTAACAAATTCTAGCCATTGAAGAATATTCCTGCAGACATTTATTTCATCTATTTTAATTCCTTGTAAAATATTTTCAATATATGTGTAGGAAAATTAACCAAAAAAATTGGAAGGCGAATTCCGTAACAAGTTTGTATGTCTCTCTTTTCGTCGTTAAAGAATAACCGAAAGGGGTGACAATGCGGTGAATGTGATTACAACCTTTAAAGATAAAAAACGTGAAAAACAGTTGAAATATGAAAAATCAGTCTTAAGAGAAATCTCACTTAAAACGTTAAAAGAAAGAGTGAAACAATACTTCGGATCCTCTCGAATAACAGCCAATTTAATGACGCAATCAGGCATAGAAGAGGCTTGTTATGATGTAGCGATTGAAGCTTATCTTCTAGGTGCCCACTTTAGTAAATTTGGGTTTTATGGAGAGTCAGTAGACAGTATTAAGGATCGATGTAAGAAAGAGGAAAAACATTTAATCGATACCCTTTATAATTTCCTCTTATATTGGGGAAAGGGAACGGAAGGAGTTTATAGTGAGTCCCTTTATTACTTGTGTGAGCAGTATGTAGAAAGTTGGTGGCATGAAGGCTTTCGTACAGGAGAAAGAAGACATAAATTAAGGCTACATTAACTCAAGGTTCTATTATCCCATCTTGTCCCATATATTAAAGTGAATATTGGACGGATGGGAAGGACTGACGCATAGAGATGAGCAAAAGAGCCAAAATCATTGCTTTTACCGTTGGACTAGTAATTTTATTTTTTATTCTGCAGTACGATTATTTTAAAACCAAAGAATCATGGAATTTCTGGAGTCTTCCGCTTTCAGGGCAGATCATCTTGCTCGACCCTGGCCATGGTGGACCTGATGGAGGAGCCGGTGCAGAAGGTGCCCTTGAAAAGGATATTGCATTAAGTGTATCGAAGAAATTAAGAGACTATCTTCAAGAGCAAGGTGCTTTAGTTATTATGACTAGAGAGGAAGATAAGGACTTAGCTGAGGATGGAACGAGAGGATATAGTAGGAGAAAAGTGGAGGATTTAAAAAAGCGTTTAGCCATGATTAATGAATCAGAAGCAAACTTTTTTGTTAGTGTGCATTTAAATTCTATTCCTTCACAGAAGTGGAGTGGTGCACAGACATTTTACGCACCACAGTTAAAGGAAAATGCTAAGGCTGCAAAATTCATTCAGGACGAGCTCCGAATCAATCTTGAAAATACCGATCGAAAAGCAAAACCGTTAAGCTCTGTGTATATTTTGAAAAATGCAAAGAAACCAGGGGTATTAGTGGAGGTTGGCTTTTTATCAAATCCGACTGAAAAGCAGTTATTAAAGACTGAAGAATATCAAGAAAAGGTAGCAGCTTCCATCTACAAAGGAATGCTAAGATACTTCTCAAATGAAAATGAGCTAGTTGAAGCGGAGTAAGAAGGTGAACAAAGCCACCTTCTTTTTTTCTTATATATGAGTGTGATGCAGTTAACTGTATATACAGAGTATTATGTTATAATAAGAAATGCAAACGAATTCAAAAAGGCGGTGTAAACGTTGTTAACAGAAGCAAAAGTAATTGAACTTCTACAAAGTGTAGAGGAACCATTTTTACATAAGACATTAGAAGAATTAAATGCCATTGAAGAAGTAAAGATTAAAGAAGAGAAAAAACATGTAAGTGTTAAAATAGGGATTGCTAAAACAGGAACAGCAGAGCAGCTACAGTTACAGATGAAAATTGTAAACCTATTAAAGGAAGCGGGTGCAGAGTCAGTAGGAATTCGTTTTTCTGAACTGTCACAAGAAACCCTTGAGAAGTTCCGTTCTACTCAGGAGGAAGAATCCCAAGGTCTTTTATCACCAGGAAGTAAGACGACCTTTATTGCTATTGCTAGCGGGAAAGGTGGAGTAGGAAAATCGACGGTATCAGTGAATCTGGCTGTTTCTTTAGCTAGATTAGGGAAAAAAGTTGGACTAGTGGATGCGGATATTTACGGTTTTAGTGTACCGGATATGATGGGCATAACAAAGCGTCCAGTTGTACGTGGGGAAAAAATAATACCGGTCGAACGCTTCGGTGTAAAAGTCATCTCCATGGGATTTTTTGTTGAAGATAACTCTCCTATCATTTGGCGTGGACCGATGCTTGGAAAGATGCTGAACAGCTTTTTCAATGAAGTTGAATGGGGAGAGTTAGATTATTTACTACTAGACTTACCTCCTGGAACAGGTGATGTAGCTCTTGATGTACATAGCATGCTTCCAGCTTGTAAAGAGGTTATCGTCACAACTCCACATCCAACAGCTGCTTTTGTTGCTGCGAGAGCGGGTGCCATGGCGCTTAAAACGGATCACGAAATTTTAGGTGTGGTTGAAAATATGTCGTATTTTGAAAGTAAGCTAACTGGGGAAAAGGAATATGTGTTCGGACAAGGTGGAGGAGAAAAGCTTGCTGATGAGCTTCAAACAAAAGTACTTGGCAAGTTACCTCTGGGTCAGCCTGATTGGAATGAAGATGACTTTGCTCCATCTATTTATCACGAAGACCATAAGCTTGGTCAAATATATAAAGAAATCGCAGGCACGATCATCGAGTCACTTAATAAATAAGGAATTAGGAAAACCTCTCCACTGGAGAGGTTTTTTATTGCATGGAGAGTAAGTGGAGATAGTTTGCAGTGCCGTTTTGATCTTTATAATCTGGTCGATAAAAGCTGCTGATTCATGGATCCACGATCAGGAGGGTCTGCGCTTAGTGGTTCGGGATCATTGTAAGTATCTGAGCTTATAAATAGACGGAGTAATTCCGATTAATTAGTAATTATTATTAATAGAAGCTTAAATAGAGGGAGAGATTCCGCCTATTGATACGAAAAATTCGAAAATGGGAGGATTTCCTTTCCATAAGCGGAAAACCTCCCCTTATTCCCCAAAAAACGAGCTGCATTCTATATTTAACCGAAAAATCTTCGCTTATTGTCATTCTGTACGTATTCTAAGAAAGCACTTCAAAACGGAACCTTTAATTGAAGTAGACTGGCTTTTCTATGCCCCTGTTCCTTCTTCTTTTGCCTCTTCTTTGCTTCCGCTTTGTTCAGCTACCTCTTCTACCGCTTTTAAAATTAAATCTTGTATTTTTGCTTTAAATAAAGGGCTTTCGAATGTTTCGGTCATAACGGCTTGAACATGCTTTCTATATTCAGCGCTTTTTAAGATGGTTGTTACTTCTTTTTCGAGTTCTGGGTCTTTTAGTACATCAATCATCATGGTTCGATACTCTGGATCCTTCATTAAATCTTTTAAAAGGGTTTCATTTTCTGTTCTCATACTCTTTGCTACACTTTCAGAGAACTTTGGATCTTCAAAGGACTTCTTCCAGAATGCTGTCCCTTGATCTGAGGTTAGCGCTTTTTCCACTGTATCTGATACAACTGCTTGGTCCATGATCAATGTTTCCTTCATGGTTTCATCATTCATCACATCTTTTATAGCTTTTTTTCCATCATCAGTCTTTAAAATATCAACTACCATTTTTTTTGTTTCTTCGTAATCCATTTGGCTGCTTGTGTCCACTTCAGCACAACCAGTTAGAAGTAACCCACTTATTAAAAGAGGGAGCACTAAAGACTTTTTAGGCATGATTAACGCTCCTTTCGATAGTAACTATAGTATATGATGAAGAAAAACAACAAAAATTATACGTTTCCTACTCGAACCTAGATTTTTCATACTTTGGTTGGTACAATCAATAAGGAATGATTACATAATTGGGGGAAATTACGTTGAATAGCCGTAACTTGGTAAGGTTGTTTTTCTCGACGCTTATAATCGGGGGAGTGACAACAGGAATCGTTGGCTTCATTGTGCGCTGGAAAGAATTTGAGCCGTTTTTTACTGATTTTCAGATAATTGAAATATTATCAATCTTAGCATGGTTAGTAGGGGTTGGTTTGATATTCAGCCTTATTAGTCAAATGGGCTTCTTTGCTTACTTAACAGTTCATCGTTTTGGTTTAGGTATATTTAAGTCAGTAAAGCTTTGGAATAGTGTACAGGTGGTACTTATCCTTTTTGTCCTTTTTGACTTGGTTTATTTACGATTTAATGCTTTTTCAGAAAAAGGAGACAGTCTGATACCTTATTTTGGACTTGCTTCATTTATTGCTGTTTGTGGGTTAATTGTGGCTTATTACAAAGCGAAGCTAACAAATAAAGAAACGTTTATACCTTCACTTTTCTTTATGATTGTTGTTACTGTGTTAGAGTGGGTACCCATTCTTAGAGTAAATGAAAATAGTTGGTTGTACTTAATGGTTTTCCCTTTGTTAATTTGTAATGCATATCAGTTATTAGCATTGCCGAAATTTATTTCAAATAGTGAAAAGAGTAAAAAAGCCGTCTAAAATGATAATATAAAAAGGTAAACTCGCCATAATGGGCGAGTTTCTTTATTAGGAATAAAAAAATAAGCGGAGATTTTTCCGTTAGATGTAAAATGGAGCTTGTTTCGGGGTAAATAAAGGGAGGTTTTCCGCTTATGCAAAGAAAAACCTCCCATTTCCGAATTTTTCGAGCCAATAGGCGGAATCTCTCCGTTTATTTAAGCATTATTAAATAGTAATTACTAAATAAGCGGAATTTCTCCGACTATTTTTCATCTCAGGTTCTTAACCTGATTCTCAACCGATAAGTGCGGACCCCCAATACTTAAAGTCCAACTTAATAATGATGTCAATTGCTTGTCAAAATGAATGGAATTTCGTAGAAACATAATAAAATAAAGAAAGACGTATGCCCATACGTCTTTTCTTGTGTCTTTTAATAAGAAAGCCCCGAAAATGGAACCCTTGCCTAAAATGAGACGGCTTTTTTATTTTATTTCTTTTGAAGATGAGGTCACATTTGCAATCATTTCGGAAACTGATACAAGTTTTAATCCTTTTTTATTAATATCATCAATAATAGATGGAAGGGCAGCGGCTGTCTGTTTAGCAGAATCTGATGCATGAAGGAGAATAATATCTCCCTTGGTAGCTTTGGCTGCATTTTCTTGGATGATCTCGACACCTGGATTAGTCCAGTCTTTTGAGTCAATACTCCAATGGATAACAGTAAGTCCAAAACGGTCTGCTACTTTTAAGGTTTTTTGATCAAAATGCCCGGTAGGAGCTCGTAAAAGTTTTATATCCTTTATACCGAGTTTCCTAAAAGCCTCTTGAGCCCTTGAGATATCCTTTACAATTTTGTTTTCTTCTAGCTCGGTATAATCTTCATAATTATATCCTAGCATTCCAATTTCATATCCTTCTTTCAAAATTCTATCCACAATATGTGGATGCCTTTCTGCCCAAGAACCTGATAAAAAGAATGTCGCTGATTTTACATTTTTACTTTTTAAGATATCCAAAATCGGCTCTGCTTTTTCATCCCCCCATCCAATGTTAAAGCTAACAGCTAAGTCTTTTTCTCCCTTATAAACTGCCTTTGGACCATCTTTTCCTGAAAATGCTGGTACATTTACGTAATTTTCTAAGTACAAAAACCAAGCTGTGAAAAATGCTGCGACTCCTACAAGGATAAATTGTTTTAATGATTTGCCATTTAATACATAGAAAAAGTTCATCCTCTCACCTCGTCCCAAACACTACTTGTCTCAAATCTATTCAAAAAGAATTTGATTTATGCTTATAAAATGGTGAATTTAGGAACACACTACAATAACTAAATTGTTAAAGGAGTGTACATGTTTTATGCTAGGATTGTTAATCAATGAGAAAGAAGTAAAAGAGATCGAGTACCTGATAAAGAGAGAAATGGATGAGATCTTGTTTGATTTAAAAGATAACCGAATTGATCATATTGTAAAAAGAGCAATGGAGGAAAGATATAAAATTCTATTTACGCTATTTAAGCGTGTAGCACCAGCAAAAGAATGTTTGAAGTACATAAGGTCTTCCAATCAAAGAAAAGAAAAAAAGGGATAAAAACTGTTGACTTATTTTTTATAACTTGGTATAGTAATAAACGTCGCTGCTGAACAACGGATTATTGAAAAAAGTTTTTCTGAAAAAGTTGTTGACGAGCGGATAGTTAAGTGTTATATTAATAAAGTCGCTTTTAGACGAAAGAGAAACAAAATTGTTCTTTGAAAACTAAACAAATCATACGTCAACAAAAATGATTAGTGTTGAAACATACACTAGCCAACGTTTTAAATTTAAGAGCTAATCTTACTCTTTATTGGAGAGTTTGATCCTGGCTCAGGACGAACGCTGGCGGCGTGCCTAATACATGCAAGTCGAGCGGATCCTTGGGAGCTTGCTCCCAAAGATTAGCGGCGGACGGGTGAGTAACACGTGGGCAACCTGCCTATGAGACTGGGATAACTCCGGGAAACCGGGGCTAATACCGGATAATTCTTTTCTACACATGTAGAA
>JBEQAB010000016.1:0-65891 GCA_041640555.1 Bacillaceae bacterium | reverse complement strand
GTGCGGAAGGGATAAGTGCTGAAAGCATCTAAGCATGAAGCCCCCCTCAAGATGAGATTTCCCATAGCGCAAGCTAGTAAGATCCCTGAAAGATGATCAGGTTGATAGGTCAGAGGTGGAAGCGCGGCGACGTGTGGAGCTGACTGATACTAATCGATCGAGGACTTAACCAAATTTAGATGATACTCATTCTTTTGACTTTGACTCTTTATCTAGTTTTGAAGGAACAACCTTCAAACTTTATAGTCTGGTGGCGATAGCGAAAAGGTCACACCCGTTCCCATACCGAACACGGAAGTTAAGCTTTTCAGCGCCAATGGTAGTTGAGGGTTTCCCTCTGTGAGAGTAGGAAGTCGCCAGGCTTGTCCCTATTGGGACTATTATTTTTGTCTAAAATATATAGTTAGGCCCCTTGGTCAAGCGGTTAAGACACCGCCCTTTCACGGCGGTAACACGGGTTCGAATCCCGTAGGGGTCACCAAGTTTTTTTACGAAGTAAAAATAACCAAGTTTTTTTACGAAGTGAAATTAACATTCCATTACGGAGGATTAGCTCAGCTGGGAGAGCACCTGCCTTACAAGCAGGGGGTCGGCGGTTCGATCCCGTCATCCTCCATTAAGAATTTTTTCACGAAGTGAAAAATATTCATCCTTAAGTCACGAAGTGAAAAATATTCATCCTTAATGTCACGAAAGTGAAAAATGGTCTTCCTAATAAGCCGGCGTAGCTCAATTGGTAGAGCAACTGACTTGTAATCAGTAGGTTGGGGGTTCAAGTCCTCTCACCGGCACCACTTTATACCGAGCCATTAGCTCAGTCGGTAGAGCATCTGACTTTTAATCAGAGGGTCGAAGGTTCGAGTCCTTCATGGCTCACCAAAGTTTTTTGCTTTAGCAAAATAACTTATTATTTTTGCGGGTGTGGCGGAATTGGCAGACGCACTAGACTTAGGATCTAGCGCCGCAAGGCGTGGGGGTTCGACTCCCTTCACCCGCACCAAAGTTTTTTCTCTAGGAAAACAATTTTTCATTTGCGGAAGTAGTTCAGTGGTAGAATACAACCTTGCCAAGGTTGGGGTCGCGGGTTCGAATCCCGTCTTCCGCTCCAAGAACTTCTTTTGCCGGGGTGGCGGAACTGGCAGACGCACAGGACTTAAAATCCTGCGGTAGGTGACTACCGTACCGGTTCGATTCCGGTCCTCGGCACCAAAGCTTTTTGCAAAGCAAAATAGGTTCCATTTTATACGAAGTAAAATATCCAAAGCTTTTGCGAAGCAAAATAGCTATCCTTATCACTTTGACATCAAAGTGAAAAATAATGCGCCCGTAGCTCAATTGGATAGAGCGTCTGACTACGGATCAGAAGGTTATGGGTTCGACTCCTTTCGGGCGCGCCATATTAGCTTTAATCGGGGAGTAGCTCAGCTTGGTAGAGCACTTGGTTTGGGACCAAGGGGTCGCAGGTTCGAATCCTGTCTTCCCGACCATCTAACTTTATTATGGGGCCTTAGCTCAGCTGGGAGAGCGCCTGCCTTGCACGCAGGAGGTCAGCGGTTCGATCCCGCTAGGCTCCACTTAGATTTTTTCACGGAACGTAGTGTAGTGAAAAAATCTTCATTAAATTCAAGAACATGTGTTTTACAAATTTAATGAATTATTTTTGGCGGTGTAGCTCAGCTGGCTAGAGCGTACGGTTCATACCCGTGAGGTCGGGGGTTCGATCCCCTCCGCCGCTACCAAAGATACGGAGGTATACCCAAGTCCGGCTGAAGGGATCGGTCTTGAAAACCGACAGGCGGGTCAAACCGCGCGGGGGTTCGAATCCCTCTACCTCCTCCATTTTTTAAATGCAATATAGCTTTTTCTTATAATATCGTCGCGGGGTGGAGCAGTCTGGTAGCTCGTCGGGCTCATAACCCGAAGGTCGCAGGTTCAAATCCTGTCCCCGCAATCTAAATTTTTCAAATAAAATTGAAAAATTTTTGGTCCCGTGGTGTAGCGGTTAACATGCCTGCCTGTCACGCAGGAGATCGCCGGTTCGATCCCGGTCGGGACCGCCATTTTATGTGTATCAGTAGATCAGTTGGTAGAGCACGATGAATAAGCTTCTTAGAATTGCATCCAGCGTATCGATTTGAAAAATCGGGACGAAGGAGGAAGCAAAATTGTATCTAGGGTATAATAATATTTGTGGCTCAGTAGCTCAGTCGGTAGAGCACGATGAATAAGCTTCACAGAAATTGCACCCAGCGTACCGATTTGAAAATCGGGACGAAGGACGAAGCAAAACTGTATCTAGGGTACTATAATAAATATGGCTCAGTAGCTCAGTCGGTAGAGCAAAGGACTGAAAATCCTTGTGTCGGCGGTTCGAATCCGTCCTGAGCCACCATTCATTTTAATGTTCATATAATTTCTATATGGAGGGGTAGCGAAGTGGCTAAACGCGGCGGACTGTAAATCCGCTCCCTTGGGTTCGGCGGTTCGAATCCGTCCCCCTCCACCATTATGGCGGTTGTGGCGAAGTGGTTAACGCATCGGATTGTGGTTCCGACATTCGTGGGTTCGATTCCCATCAGTCGCCCCATTATTTATAATTTTTTCATTGGGCTATAGCCAAGCGGTAAGGCAACGGACTTTGACTCCGTCATGCGTTGGTTCGAATCCAGCTAGCCCAGTTATGGCAGCATAGCCAAGTGGTAAGGCAGAGGTCTGCAAAACCTTTATCCCCGGTTCAAATCCGGGTGTTGCCTCCAATTTTATATTTGCGGGTGTAGTTTAATGGTAAAACCTCAGCCTTCCAAGCTGATGTCGTGAGTTCGATTCTCATCACCCGCTCCAAATAGGGGCCTATAGCTCAGCTGGTTAGAGCGCACGCCTGATAAGCGTGAGGTCGATGGTTCGAGTCCATTTAGGCCCACCATGTTTTTACCCTATTAAAATAATTCTTCAATGTTCCGCAGTAGCTCAGTGGTAGAGCAATCGGCTGTTAACCGATCGGTCGTAGGTTCGAGTCCTACCTGCGGAGCCATTTTTATGTCTATGGGGAAGTACTCAAGAGGCTGAAGAGGCGCCCCTGCTAAGGGTGTAGGTCGGGTAACCGGCGCGAGGGTTCAAATCCCTCCTTCTCCGCCACTATATAGATGCGCCTTTAGCTCAGCTGGATAGAGCATACGCCTTCTAAGCGTACGGTCAGAGGTTCGAATCCTCTAAGGCGCGTAAAAAATAAAAACATAACAAAAAAACGCTATCAGGCGTTTTTTTGTTATGTTTTTTTATCTTTTAAGAAAATGTTAACCCTTGGGCTTTTCAGTTAAACTTAAAGAGTAGAGGGTGGGAGGCCACTTCCACATAGGAGGTTTTTTGAGTAAGATACAAATAAGAGAAGAATAGAAAGGAGTGTACATTTTGATTAAATATAAAAGTCTCCATCATGTAAGTCTTACAGTTACAGATTTGGAAAGAGCAAAAGATTTCTATGGGAATGTATTATGTTTAAATGAAATACCACGTCCAGATTTTGATTTTTCAGGTGCCTGGTATGAAATAGAGGGACAGCAACTCCACTTGATCGTTGATCCTTCTTCACAGACGATTCGTCAGGATAAAAGCTTATCCAGCAGAGAAGGTCACTTTGCTCTGAGAGTAGAGAACTATTATGATGCGCTTACATGGTTAAAACAAAATGAAGTGGAAATTCTTGAAAAACCCTACGGAAAAAGTGGATTCGCACAAATTTTCTGTGCTGACCCAGATGGTAATTTGATTGAACTTAACGTTAATCAAACAGAATTATAAGAGTTGGAATAAAGCTTCAGGAATAATCAGTAAACCCATAATAAATAATAGGGTTATGAAAACTTTAATCTTATCGATTTTCATATTCGTTTTACTCGCTTTCACAAGTGAAGTGCAAGCGGAAGAGATGATCTCTGTGAGATTACGAAATTATATTGGAGATACCTCTAAAATACCATTTTACATAAAAGGTAATTATTCAACGTTAGATCCAGCATTGGTGTTAAATGAAGGGGAGGAATATACACTTTCGTTTAAAGGTGGCAAAATGTTTCTTGGTTGCGGTAAGGCAAAAACGGAAATTGGTAGCCCGTTCGTTTTATTTCCTGATACCTACGATGAAGAGCATCTAATATACATTGATGGAAGACCGTATATGGGAGCGGTAGAGTTCGATCTAGAAGGAAAACACATTAGACCTGTTAATCAGATACTATTAGAGGATTACTTAAAGGGTGTTGTTCCATTTGAAGTGTTTCCTGAATGGAATATAGAGGCTTTAAAAGCACAAACATTAGCTGCTCGTACGTATACAATTACCCATAAGACTCCCGAACTTGACGACACCATCCAATATCAAGTTTACGGAGGATACAATGAATTTAGTAATACAAAGAGGGCTGTAATTGATACTAAAGGAGAAATCATTACCTTTCAAAATAAGCCCATAAGCGCTTTTTATTCCGCAAGTAATGGTGGGATTACAGAGAGTAATAAAAATGTATGGGGTGGCAATCCAAGCCCCTATTTTCCAATCAAACCAGATCCGTTTGATCCTATTCAACCCTGGGATTTTTCATTACAAAAAACACAAATAGATTTGGATGAAATTCAATCGAAGGAATGGAACGAGTTAAAAGAGAACGATCGTAAAATTACCGACTCTATTAAAAAATGGCTTAATCGAAGTGGATATGATGGTGACATAAAAATTTTAAGTATTCCTTTTTTTGAAATCGATAAAGTTAAAAATGAGTCACATAGATCGATGATAGGCTCAATCCAAATTGAATTTATGAGAAGGTTGATTGATGGCACTATTTTATTCGAAAGAGTCTCATTGGATCATGTTGAATTAAAAAAAATACGTCCAATGATTGGTGGGGGGCATTTTAGAAGTTATTTAATAAGTTCGTTTGAAATCAATCCAACTTCTTATAAAGTAAGTGGCAAAGGCCATGGTCATGGTGTTGGTATGAGTCAATGGGGGGCAAATGAAATGGCAGAAGAGGGGAAAACCTACAAAGAAATTATTGGACACTATTATCCTGGGACCCAAGTGAAAGTCACTCAAACCTTTCAAGAATAATATTGTAGTGAATACCATGTGATGATATCTTTCGGGTATCATCCTTTTTTTTGCCGTTCATACTGATTTGGAAGAGATAGAAAAATAAATCACTCACACTAGTGAAATTTCCTCTCTTTTTTTATATTGTAATTATAGGAATGTAATAAATAGATAAAGTAGCGCTACTAACTTAAGGAGTTGATCGTAATGGGAAAAGTTACACCATTCTTAATGTTTCAAGATGGCAAAGCAGAAGAAGCAATGAATTATTACATATCTATTATTGAGGATTCAGAAATTACAAGTATTGTTCGTTATGGAGCGAATGAATCTGGAGATGAAGGAACGGTAATGCAGGCCACTTTTTCTTTAAAAGGGCAAGAATTTATGTGTATAGATAGTAATTTAAAGCATCAGTTTACATTTACTCCATCCTTCTCAATTTTTGTTACATGTGAGACTGAAGAAGAAATTAACAACGTTTATCAGAAACTAATCGAGGGCGGACAAGCACTTATGCCAATCGGTGACTATGGTTTTAGTCAAAAGTTTGGTTGGCTAAATGATCGATTTGGTGTGTCATGGCAACTAAATCTTCCTTCGTGAAGTAATTTTTATTATTGGGAGGGAACAACATGGCAGTTGGTGGTCTGAATCCTAAGGTTGATGATTATTTAAGTAAAGCTAAAAAATGGAGGGAAGAATCTGAGAGGTTGAGACATATTGTTCTTGACTG
This sequence comes from Bacillaceae bacterium, assembly GCA_041640555.1. Lineage (GTDB taxonomy): Bacteria > Bacillota > Bacilli > Bacillales > Cytobacillaceae > Robertmurraya_A. Next base: position 60,066 of record JBEQAB010000016.1, on the reverse strand, counting down.
TGATCTGACCGAAGAGTATAAATGGATGCATCCTTGTTACACGTTTGAGAAGAAAAATGTCGTATTAATACATGGATTTAAAGAATATTGTGCACTTCTGTTTCACAAAGGTGCCTTATTAAAGGATCCCCATGGGATTCTTGTCCAACAAACCGAGAATGTACAGGCGGCACGCCAGATTCGGTTCACTCATCTTCAAGAAATACTTGACCTAGAACCTATTTTGAAAGAATACATTCTTGAAGCCATTGAAGTTGAAAAAGCCGGTTTAGAAGTAACTTTAAAAAAGGATACAGAATTCATTATTCCAGAAGAACTTCAAGAAAAATTCGATGAATCACCAGACTTAAAAGCTGCTTTTGAAGCATTGACGCCGGGACGGCAAAGGGCATATATTCTTTATTTTTCTCAGCCTAAACAATCCAAAACTCGAGTGTCAAGAGTTGAAAATTGTATGGAGAGAATTCTCAGTGGAAAGGGATTAAAGGATTGCACTTGTGGACTTTCTAAAAAAATGCCCTCCTGTGATGGCTCGCACAAGAACATTCGATAATAAATAATGATATAAGTAAGGAAGGAAGTTCAAAGCTATGGATAGTGAAACAGTGATGCAAGAGCTTGAAGCCCTAGGCAAGGAACGAATGAAAAAAATGTACATATCCAATGGTGCGCACGAGCCACTTTTTGGCGTGGCAACAGGGGCTATGAAACCAATTGCAAAGAAAATAAAAATCAACCAAGATTTAGCTGATGAGCTTTATGCCACCGGTAATTACGATGCCATGTATTTTGCAGGCATTATTGCTGACCCTAAAGCTATGACTGAAGCAGATTATGATCGTTGGATTGATGGAGCATATTTTTATATGCTGTCCGATTATGTTGTGGCAGTCACTTTATCAGAGTCGAATATTGCACAAGACGTTGCTGATAAATGGATTGCAAGTGGTGACGAATTGAGAATGTCCGCCGGATGGAGTTGTTACTGCTGGCTTTTAGGGAATCGCAAAGACACGGAGTTTTCCGAAAGCAAGATTTCCAATATGCTTGATATGGTGAAACATTCGATTCATGATTCGCCGGAACGAACAAAATCTGCAATGAATAATTTCGTATACACCGTGGCCATTTCCTATTTGCCGCAACATGAAAAGGCAGTCGAGGTCTCAAAGGAAATAGGAATCGTAGAAGTCAAACGAGACAATAAAAAAAGCAGTTTCCTAAACGCTTACGAAAGTATTGAAAAAGAATTGGATAGAGGGAAACTTGGTTTCAAACGTAAATATGTAAGATGTTAAAAATAGCTTCGAATCGGGGTGTTGATCCAAGAAGGATTGACACTCTTTTTTTGAAGTTTACTGAAAAAAGAAGTTTAACTTAATAAGGACTTAATAAAAGGCGATGAGCTGTTAAACTAAAGGGGGCATTGATATAAGTCTTCTTGCAAATTCTTATAAAAAATGTTAAACTTTAGTAGAATTATTTTTGTTCGGTGTAAAGGATAGTATAAGATTAACTTTTCGTCTTGATGATCACTGAGTCCAAGGATAGTAATACATTGTGTGCAAAGCACACAGCAGGAGGAAACAAAATGGAACAAGGTAAAGTAAAATGGTTTAACGCAGAAAAAGGTTTCGGATTTATCGAGCGTGAAGCCGGAGAAGACGTATTCGTTCATTTCTCAGCTATCCAAGGCGAAGGTTTTAAATCTTTAGATGAAGGTCAAGCAGTTACTTTTGACGTTGAGCAAGGTCAACGTGGAGCTCAAGCAGCTAACGTACGTAAAGCTTAAAAATAAAAACAAACCAAGCAGGCTCTTTTTAGAGTCTGTTTTTTCTTTTAAATACAAGGATCCCCACTCACTGAATGAGCAGGGCACAATGTAAGCAAGTAAATCAAATGGTAAATAAAGTGTATCACATAATAACGAATTCACCTAATTACGTTTGTGTTAATTAAAACCTTCAATTAGCTAAAGTTCACCCATTCGTCGTAGGCGGTGAGATTCTTTATTATAGTAAAGTATGAAACTTTAGATGAACTTAATACATGGGTAGAAGTTATAACTAGTTTAGTTTTTTATAATAACTCTATTTAAAATATTTAGAAAATACTATTGACAATTTGTTAATAGAATATTAAATTAAGTTTTATACTTTATTAAAGTAAATGAATAAAATACGTTCTCTTATCAAGAGTGGCAGAGGGACTGGCCCTATGACGCCCAGCAACCGTTCCAAAATGGAATTGGTGCTAAATCCTGCAAAACAAGATTTTGTTTTGAGAGATAAGAGAGGAGTAGTCCTTCTTTTGTGATGAAACCTCTCTTTTCTGGAGAGGTTTTTTATATTTTAAAAACTCTCCTAAGAGCAACGTTGGTAAGAAGACATAAAAAACAAAAAGGGGAGAAAAAATCATGAAGAGAAACTTTTTAAGAAGTGCATTTGTATCAGCGATCGCTGCAACACTTTTGCTTACAGGCTGTGCAACAGGGGGAGAAACAAAGGAAGCAACAGGATCGAACACACCGATTGAAGGTGTACCTGAGCGCTTTGCAAATGGAGACCAACCAAAAATCAAAGTTATTCGTAAAATTGGTGGGGACGATCACACAGCCCAATTTTTAGCAGGTGCAAAGCAAGAAGGTGAAGCATTAGGATTCCAAGTGGATCTATTTACGGCAAATGGAGATACAGCGAAATTTCATGATGCGATTAATCAAGCTTTAAATCAAGATTATGATGGATTTATTATTTCTCACGGTGATGATGATGCTACCGTTAATGACATAAAGAAAATTGTTGATGCAGGAAAAAGCGTTGTCGCATTTGACTCGAATGCAAATTTAACGAATGTAAACGGTGTAACACTTGTTTCTCAAGATGATGAAGCGTTAGCTACTCTATCATTGAAGCAACTAGTAAAGGAAACAAAAGGGGAAGCCAATATCGCATACCTATGGGTGGACGGATTCCCGCCAATGGTTAGAAGAAATAAAGTGTATGAAGAGGTATTAGCGAATAATCCTGGAATTAAAGAAGTGGAGCGCTTTGGGGTAGCAGCAGCTGATACTAGTGTTCAAACCCAAAATGCGGTTGCTGCAATGTTGAATAAATACCCTAAGGGTGAACTTGATGCGATTTTTGCCACTTGGGATGCTTTTGCTATCGGTGCGGCTCGTGCGTTAAAAGAAGCTGGCAGAGAAGAAGTGAAAATATACGGAATCGATGTTTCAAATGCTGATTTGCAGGAAATCCAAAGAGATGGCAGCGCTTGGAGATATACGGCAGCTGTTGATCCTAAGTTGATTGGTTCAGTAAATATGAGAATACTAGCAAAGAAATTAGCAGGCGAGGAAACACCACAAACGTATGATTTGGAAGCTTCATTAATCTCTCAAGAAGACCTTCAAAAGTCAAAAGATCCTGTTAATATGGTCAATTTAACTGAAATCATTGAAGGTTGGGGCCAATCAACAGAATTTGAAGAAGACTGGATGAAGACGCTAAGGGAACACTATAAGAAGTAAGGGACTTAATGATAGACACTCTCTTTTTCACTAGATAAAGAGAGTGTTTCTTTGAAAGGACGGTGACATCATGACCACTTTAGAGATGAAGAATGTCTCAATTGAATTTCCGGGTGTAAAAGCATTAAATAGGGTGGATTTTTCGGTTGAAAGCGGGAAAACTCATGCCTTAATTGGAGCCAATGGTGCTGGAAAGTCAACACTGATGAAGGTTCTTTCAGGGGCATATGATCACTATACTGGTGAAATCTCAATGAATGGACAAACTTTGACCATTCGTACTCCTAAGAGTGCCATGGATTCAGGAATTCAAATTGTATATCAGGAAGTGGATACAGCTCTAATCCCCTATTTAACGGTTGCTGAAAATATCATGCTAATGGACACGGTCCATAACATGGGAAAGAAGCAATGGGTCAATTGGAAAAGCCTGCATGTGAAAGCAGCCACCATCCTATCGGAAATGAACTTGTCTCTTCCAACTAAAAAACTAGTAAGTGAATTAACATTGGCAGAAAAACAAATGGTCTTAATCGCCAGAGCAGTGTCAAAAGAATGTAGATTTCTCATCTTAGATGAGCCGACAGCCCCTCTTAGTCATACGGAGACAAATGAGTTATTTCGTATCGTACAAGAATTAAAGAACCGTGATGTTGGAGTTATTTTCATCTCACATCGACTTCCAGAGATCTTTGAGATTTGTGATGATATTACGATTATGAGAAATGGGGAAGTAGTCGAGAGACAGAGGATTTCGGATACCAACCAAAACAAAGTAGTGGAGCATATGCTTGGTCAAAAACTCGGGGAACAGTTTCCTGATAAATTCATGACCATAGGGGACACATTCCTTGAGGTAAAAGGACTTACAGATAGAGATAAGATTAAAGATTTTAGCATGAACGTCAAGGCTGGGGAGATTGTGGGAATTGCCGGACTTGTAGGTGCCGGTAAGACCGAGTTCTGTAAAGCTTTGTTCGGGGCTGAAGGCAAATTAGTGGCAGGAGAAGTCAAGGTTAACGGAAAAAGAGTTAATGTTAAAAATCCGTATGAAGCGGTTAAGAATGGACTGGCCTTGGTCCCTGAAGAGCGCCGAAAAGAAGGGATTCTTGTAAATGCGTCGGTGGAATCAAATTTAACTGTTGTGAATTTAAGGCATTTTTCAAAAGATTTTAGTTTCTTGGATAGGAAAAAAGAAAAGTTAGTTGCAAAGGCAATGATCAATCGTCTTGGAATAAAGACACCTTCTGAAGAAACAAAAGTTCAAAATCTTTCTGGTGGTAATCAACAAAAGATTGCCATTGGCAAGTGGCTCGTAGCCGATGCTGATGTCTATATTTTTGATGAGCCGACCAAAGGTGTAGACGTTGGAGCAAAAAAGGACATTTTTAATCTTATTGTCGAGCTGGCAAGTCGAGGAAAGGCTATTATTTATGCATCATCTGAACTATCAGAGATCATGGGAATTACGAATCGAGTCTATGTCCTTTATGATGGAAAGTCAGTTAAGGAACTAGAAACAAAATCAACTAATGAGGAAGAACTATTATTCTATTCAACAGGGGGCAGGTAAGATGGAGGCAAACATAACAGCAAAGAAACAGACCCCGGCAAAAACGTCATTTGATCTATTCCAATTTTTTTATAAATATGGAACAATTATTACGATCATTGCACTCGTGATCATATTTTCACTGGCCAATCCTGCATTTATACAGGGAAATAATATTATAAATATCCTGCGTTCCATTTCAATTGTAACTATCATTGCAATCGGGATTACTATCAGTTTAACGGTTGATGGCTTTGATCTTTCCGTTGGATCGGTGGCCTCCTTATCTAATGCAATCGTGATTTCTATGTTCGTTTGGTTTTCGCAAAATACCTTTGTAGCCATTATTTCGGCAATTGCCGCAGCATTAATTGTAGGGATATTGAATTCTATTATGATTGTAAAAATGCGGATTCCTGATATGTTAATGACCCTTGCAACCATGTTCATTATTCAAGGAACGGCATTGACCTATACAAAGGGAGCAACTGTTTCACAAAACATGGTGTTGCCTGATGGAACGATGGCAGAAGGCCTAATTAGTCCGTTTTTTTCGAAAATCGGCCAGGTGCCATGGATTATTGTCATCATGGTTGTTGTCGTTGTTGTGGTTCATATCTTTTTAACGTATACGAAACATGGAAGATACATGTATGTGATCGGGGGAAATAAGGAAGCAGCAAGACTATCAGGTATTCCGGTTAATAAATACAAAGTGGCTGCCTACCTGCTTTCTGCACTCTTTGCCGCAATTGGCGGAATTGTTTTAGCTTCACGGGTAATGACATCTGAAATCAACTCAGGTGCACCTTACCTAATGGATTCTGTAGCAGCTGCATTTATCGGATTTTCCGTTTTAGGTGCCGGTAAGCCCAATGCATTCGGAACCTTCGTTGGTGCGGTGTTGATCGGGATTTTAGCAAACGGACTCGTCATGATGTCTGTTCCCTATTACGCAATGGACATCGTAAAGGGAACGGTTTTAGCATTTGCGTTGGCCATCACATATTATAAACAGAAGTAAATAGTGGGAGGCCTATTCGATGTGAATAGGTCTATTTTTATTTTTAGCTATTTTCGTAAAGATTGTTGTTAAAATCTTAAAGCTGATTTTAACGTAGAAATAGCTATTTTGCGCTTTAGAATATAGTTTGCAAGCTCTTTTCTTATTAAATTTATGATATATCTGCTGAAACTTAGCATAATCAATAAAATTATGTTCGAAAAAGCAATAAAGTTTAAGAAAAGAGCCTTATTTTTAAAATGAAAAAACTTCGTTTCCCTTGTCTATAATTGCTTCTATATACATCTGTTAGCCCCAATATTGCTGATAATGGTGACCATATAGTGGCTGTGGATATTGCCGAATATATCGGGATGGTTCATGCGGTTGATTGATATGTTGATAAGGTCTATGATCCGTTGATCTATTACAATCCTGGTATGGACCTATATATGTTGATGGTTTAACAGATGAAACGGTTTGTTTCCATTGATTTTCATTAAGACAATAGGTATGAGCCATGATTTTTGCAGGAGTAAATTTCAATATATCAGAACCTAAAATAACTTCTGGAGTAGGCGCATTAAAAATAGCCAAAAGATGGGTGTTATCAACTAATGCTATTTCATAATGCCACCATCCTTGTGGAACATTTGCCACTTGTCCAGGTGTAATAGTGTAATTTAGGATTTGTTTTGTAAAAGGATTTAGTATCGATACTGTAGCAGAACCAGATATACAGTATACAAGTTCGGCTGCATTTTGGTGATAATGCGGTTCTACTATATTATTCGTGCTAAGGAAAATATCTAAGAGAGACACATTTTCAAGTGTATTCAACTGTTTAATACCTAAAACATTAATATAGTTTTTGTTATCTTTAATGAATAAGGGACTTGTATTAACATCAAAAGTGAATTGAGTGGTTGGAGATGTATAATCCATATATGAAACCATAAATTTTTCTCACCTCTGTATTTTAAACATAAATCTCTAGGCATGTTATGCACGTGAGGGTTGTTAGGTGTAATACTTTGTAGGGTAAATGCTTAATGTAAAAATCTAAATAAAAAGTTTTCCTTTTTAACAGCCAATCAGAATTTTTTCATCCTTAGATAAGAGCAATTATAGAAACGCCCCATATGCTATTGAAAAATGTTCATATGGAGTGAGAGATACATGGAAAATCACCGTGTCGTGTATGAGTTATTTCCAGCTTCGATTAGAACCATAGAGGGGATTCAATGGGGATATATCAATAATATAGGACAATTTGTTATCCCTCCTCAATATGAGGAAGTAAATGAATTCCAACCGAACGGGCTGGCAATCGTATGGCTAAACGGTCGTGCAGGTATAATCGACCAAAAGGGCAAGTTTGTCGTTCGTCCCATTTATCATTCCATTTATCCCTTTTCTGAAGGTCGTGCATTTGTATTTGAGGATGAAAAGGGATATAGCGTGATTAATGAGAAAGGAGAAATTCTCAATGACAAGCCCTATCCGTTTTCGTATATTGGTGATTTTCAGGAACAACGAGCTGTTATTCAGGAATTTGTAAATAGAACGGAATTTCTTTATGGCTATCTAGATTCTAGTGGGAACATAATCATTCCTCCTCAATATACCTACGCACATGATTATCATGAAGGTAAAGCAGTAGTAGGAATGAAGGACGGTACATCTGCAATTATTGGGCTGGAAGGTGAGATCCTTACTACCTATTCTTATGAACAAATGGGTCCGTTAAGTGAAGGCTTGATTTCCTTTAGGAAAAAAGCTCAAGATAAAGCTGGGTATATAAATGAAGCAGGGAAGGTCATCATCCCTCCACGCTTTTCGTATGCTGGTCCCTTTGAGAGTGGAAGAGCGATTGTTAATGTCTCAGAGGATTATAAAAATCAATATGGGCTTATTGATAAAACAGGAGTTTATATTATTGAACCCAAATACCATGATATTCAACTACTAGGGGAAGAGAGGGCTTCTGTAGCCAAAGCGATTGACCCGGAGTATCCTCAGGCTGGCACGATTTTCGCACTTGCGAATACGATTACGGGTGTATTCTTGACGGATTTTATTTATGACAGTATGAATGAATTTGAACGACAATATAGTAGCGCTACAAAAGGAATAGTCTCTTATTTTATCAATATAAACGGAAGACGAGCTTGGAATCTCCCTGTAATTCATGGAGTAGGAACACTTAGTTTGAAAGACCAATTGATTCAAGCCTTTGTTGATGAACGATATTCATATTTTAATCGAAATGGCCATCTCATTTGGGCACAAAACTCCATTCTTCCCTTAAATGGCTCGCTTTATATTCATGAAGGAAAGTATAGACCCTCTAAAGATTTTTTAGTCTATTATCCACAAATTGTTGGTATGACGGATAAAGAAGCACAGTCCAAAGTAAACCAAGTGTTAAGAGTAACATCAAGAGTGAAGAAATTACCTGAAAACGAGCCGTTATACTATAGTTATTCTGGCGATTTTAATGTCCAATTTTATAAGAAACATTTACTCGTCTTGGAATTGACAGGGTACGAGTATCCCTTTGGTGCAGCCCATGGTATGCCATCAAAAATGAATATTCCCATTGATCTAAATACGGGCCGAATTTATACATTAAAGGATTTATTTAAGCATGACAGTAATTATGTAAACGTACTAAGTGAAATCATAAGGAAGCAAATCCAACAACAAGAGGATTCCTATATTAACGAAGAAGATTATAAAGGAATAGTAGAAAACCAGCCTTTTTATGTTACACAAGAGGCACTAATCATCTATTTTCAACCCTATGAAATCGCAGCCTATGCTCTAGGATTCCCAGAGTTTAAAATCTCTTATCAAGACCTAAAGAGTGTGATCAATGAGACTGGAGACTTTTGGCGTTCTTTTCAATAATGTAAAAAAAGAAGGGCTTTTGGTGTACCTATGTACACGAAGCCCACTTTTTAATGAGATTTTTCTCTTGTTTTATCTAAATAATATGCAGTGATCCATGAGGTAATCGGAATAATCAAGGCTACGCCTATTCCAGCACAAAGGATGTTGATCATCTCTGAACTGAATATTTTTGAATTGACAATGTCTCCTAGGGAGTAAGATAGGTCTTTAAACCAAATGAGCATAGCTAAGTACCCGCCAAAGAAGGCAAAAAATAATGTATTTGTATTGGTTCCGAGTATATCTCTACCAATGCTGATTCCAAATGAAAATAATTCCTTCCGACTAACCTCCTGATGATGATTGTAGAGCTCGCGCATAGGAGAAGCAATGGAAATGGCCACATCAATAATGGCTCCTATCGTACTCATAATAATCATGGCGGCCCCAATCTTTACAAAGTCGACTCCTAAATATAAAGAGAACATGCTAAGTTCTTCTGTTTCTTCTTCTCCAAATCCTTGAATCATTGATTTCTCTGTGACAACCATAATGAAAAATAGCAAAATAGCCAAGGTGATGATCGTAGAAACAAAGGCAGTGATGGTTTTATTGTTTACTTCATTGATAAAAAAGAGATTAATACAACTAATGATTGCACAGGCAATTAAGGTTAGAATAATTGGGTTTGCACTTGGATCTGTCATGATAAGGATGGTCAAAAGGAGGACAGCAAAGTTTAAAAATAAGGCAATAAAAGACTTTGCTCCTTTTTTTCCACCTATCACTACCATTAGAATAAATAAAATCACTGCTAGACAGAATAATGCATTCATGATTTTGCCCTCTTTCGATTTACAAAAAAGATAGAAATATATAGACCAATCGGAATCGCCAATACAATTCCGATTCCACCAGCTAGGGCCCTAGCTAATTCCAGGGAAAGATTCATGGAAAGGGTGTATCCTAGTGGAGAACCATTTTTCATATACAAGATGAGCATCGGGATAGATCCACTTATATACGCGAAGAACAATATATTGGTCATTGTTCCCATCACGTCTTTACCGATTTCCATTCCAGAAGCTTTAAGTGCTTTTATTGATATATGGTTGTTTTTTTCGTACAACCCAAAGATAGAAGAAGACATTGTAATGGCTACATCCATTACAGCACCTAGAGAGCCAACTAATATTCCCGCCATAAATACCGTTTGAGGAGGACGAGTAAGAAACTGCATTTCTTCGTAACGAAGGCCTTCTTCAGAAGTTAGCCACAGGACTAGATATGCTATCAATAAAGAAATAAAGGTTGTTACAAGGGTGGCTATGACTGCTGCATAGGTTTTTTCATTAAAACCATTAACGAGTAACAAAGAGATGGCAGTAAATAAAATCGCACTGATACAGCAAGCGACTAACAAGCTGATGGCTGATGTTTTTATATACATATCTAAAGCATATGAGAGGATAATGGCATTGACTGCTAAGCTGACAATGGAAAACAGCCCTTGCTTTTTTCCAACAATAAGCAAAGTAAAGATAAAAATCCATGCTACGATCAGCACGAATTTATCGCGTTTTACGTTTTTGATGCTTCCCGTTAATTCCTCATCTTCATTGGTATTTTTATCCACCCAAACAAACAGTTCATTTCCAACCTGATATTCTTGGTCATAAGCTCCTGAAGCGGAATATTGATTGGTTAATTGGATTAGCTCCCCTTTTTTCTCTCCATTTTTTAATTCAGCTACTATTTGTTGTGTGAATAGTTGATCTTCATTATTATGCATGTCCGTTACTTTGGTGGTATCTTCTAGTTTGGTCTCTATGACCTTCGCTATCGGGCGTTCATAGAATGAGTAATTGTTATTCACAAAAACTACGGAAGATACAAAACAAAGAGCTAATAATAGGTACATCACTTTTTGTTTGTAAGTCCATTTTTTTAACTGGTTAAGTATAAGATTCAAGAATAAACCTCCATCAATTGGAATGGAATCAGTGTAAAACAATGTGCTAAAAATAACAAGAAATTAGAAGAACCCACCAATAGGCTGTGGTTGTAAAAACATAACAAACTGATAAAATAAAACAATAATCTACATGGAAAGTTGGAGAGTTAATGACAAATCGTAGTGTGATTTTTTTTGATATCGACGGAACCTTACTTACCCATAACAAAGAGTTACCTGCTTCAACAAAAAAAGCGATTTTCTCATTGAAAGAGCTGGGCCATGAGGTAGCGATTGCTACAGGAAGAGCTCCTTTTATGTTTGAAGATTTGAGACAAGAGTTGGACATTCATACATATGTAAGCTATAACGGTCAGTATGTTGTATTAAATGGTAATGTCTTACATACAAATCCATTACATATTGAGTCACTCGAAAAATTAACTGCTGCTGCTCTTGAGAATGATCATCCCGTTGTGTTTATGGACCATGAAGATATGAGAGCCAACGTACCAGAGCATGACTATATTAAACAGAGCATTGATACGTTAAAAATTGATCGATTTCCTACACATGATCCTCACTATTACAAAGGTCGTGACTTGTATCAAACCCTACTTTTCTGTACTGAAGGGGAGGAAAAGCAATACGCGGAGCAATATGATGCGTTTGATTTTGTCCGATGGCATCCTGTTTCCTTAGACATCGTGCCAAAGGGTGGATCAAAAGCAAGAGGGATCCAAAAAATCGTAGATGCTCTTGGATTTCCAGCTGAAAGTCAATATGCTTTTGGTGATGGACTTAATGATTTGGAAATGCTCTCCACAGTGAAAAACAGCGTAGCTATGGGAAATGGAGAGGAACAAGTAAAAGAAGTAGCTAGGTTCGTTACCAAATCAGTTGAAGAAGATGGTATTCTTCACGGACTGAAAATGGTGGGGCTTTTATAGAAGTAAAAGGGATGGAATCTGTGTAGATTCTATCCTTTTTTTATAAACTTCATACTTATATCACAATTGAACGGTAAACTTGGTTACGGTAATGAAAATGACATTATTTAAGAAGGAGATATATAAGTGGAAACGGTTATTAACACAACAACGAAATCAGACGTCCAACAAAAATCATCTCTTTACCGGGCAGTGTGGAGATGGCATTTTTATGCTGGGATTATTGTTGCGCCTTTCTTAATCATTCTTGCTGTAACGGGTTCTATCTATTTATTTAAGCCACAGATCGAACAGGTGATATATCAAGATTTATTCGAGGTTACGCCACAGGGTGAAAAAATTCCGGCATCGCAACAAATAGAAGAAGTAAAAAGGCTATATCCTGACGCAGTGATATCTAAGTATCGGCCGGGAGAAAATGCTACACGTTCGAGCGAGGTAGGTCTCACAGTAAATGATCAATCAGTAACCGTCTTTGTTGATCCGTATACGGGAAAATCCATAGGTGAATTAAATAGTGAAGATCGCATCATGGATAAAATAGAGGAATTTCACGGCGAATTAATGATGGGAACCATTGGAGATAGAATAGTAGAATTAGCTGCATGCTGGACCATCGTGTTGATGGTTACAGGCCTTTATTTATGGCTTCCTAGAAAGAAGCCGAATATGTCAGGTGTCCTCTATATGAGATGGAATAAAGGAAGAAGTATTTTAGCTAGGGACCTACATGTTGTTCCTGCTTTTTGGATAACCGCAGGAATGTTATTTTTGGTCATGACTGGGTTACCGTGGTCAGGGTTTTGGGGAACTCAATTTCAAACGATTGCTACGAACTCGGGGGCAGGATATCCCCCTTCCGTTTGGGTAGGAAATGCACCAGTCTCGACCGTTACAAAAGATATTGCGGAGGTTCCATGGGCAGCTGAAACATTAGATGTCCCAGTTTCAGAAGTACAAGGTTTTATCCCAGTGTCGATCGATGATGTGGTTCAGATTGCGAACCGTGAAGGCGTACACCCTAGTTATACAGTATTTCTTCCAAAAGAACCAACGGGAGTGTACACTTTATCCGCTTTCCCGCCAAAAGCTGAAGACGAGATCACGATGCATATTGATCAATATTCAGGTGCGGTGTTAACTGACTATCGATTTGAACATTATGGTTTTATTGGACAAGTTGTTGCCCTAGGGATAACCTTGCATAAAGGAACACAATTTGGGTTAATCAATCAGTTGGCAAGTCTTCTTATTTGCTTAGGAATCATCCTTGTTGCCGTTAGTGGATTTTATTTATGGCTGAAGCGGAAGCCGAGTAAGAGTATGGGCGCACCAAAATCGACTAGTATCAAAAATATGAAGCTATTTTTAGTCGTTTTAATAGGTTTGGGTATTCTGTTTCCTTTGGTTGGTTTGTCCCTGATTGTCATTTTTCTGATGGATGTGTTATTGATTAAAAGAATCCCATTCTTGAAGAGGTTTTTACATGCGTAGCAACAAGGGGGATGGAACGATGAAAAAGGTATTTTTAATCACAATTTTTGGTTTGTTACTTGGTGGATGTTCTCTTAAAGAGGATGCTGCTGAGTTATATTTGCAAGAACAACCCCTTCATGCAGAAGTTATTCTACCTGAAACGATAACGAGTGAGGAACCAGTGCCAATCAAGGTCATTCTTACTCAAGATGGAAAAAAAGTAGATGAAGTAGATTCCGTGGAATTTGAAATGTGGAAACACGCTGACGTCATCCATGCTACGGCTGAACAACCGAGTGTACTTGAAGAAGGAACTTATGGAATAAACAAAACGTTTGACCGTGACGGGCTTTATTATATAAAGATTCATGCAAGTAAGGGTGACGCAATCATCATGCCACAGGTCCAAATCGTTGTTGGAGAGCTTTCGAAGAGTGAGTTAGAATACTTACAAAAAGATCTTCCAGAAAAAGAGGAAGGCCATGATCACCATCATTAATATAAGATTCCCGCATCTAGGATGACAAGGGTTCGCCCTTATCTGTTGGGGAATCAGGTTACGCAACCGAGGGATAAATAGACGGAAGAATTCCGCTTAATTAGCGAATACGGCTAAAAATGACTTCAATAGACGGAGAAATTCCGTCTATTGACTCAGAAAATGTGAAAATGGGCTGATTTTGCTTCCATAAACGGAAAATCTCCCCTTATTTACCCAGAAACGGGCTCTATTCTAAATCTAACCGGAAAAACTCCGCTTAGTTTACTTTGCTGAAACTCGCCACTTCATTCACTATGGCGAGTTTTATTTTTTTATCTACCAATAACGATGCCAATACGATGTATTTTAAGAAAAGCCTCAGAATGGAATCCCTTAGTATGTCAAGGAAGTCTTTTTTCTTTTTAAGTTCCTATGTTCCAAAATACCGCGATATGCTAAATTGGGTATAAGAACTATCTGTAAGGGTTTTCTTGCATGAGGAGGTGGGAAATGTTCTTTTCATTACGTAATCGTTTATTTTTGGTTTTTACCTGTTTGTTAACCATTCCATTTGTCGTCTTCTCCTTCTTAGTTCCAAGTTGGTTTTCTTCTGTCATTGAAGAGCAGACTCAGGATTTAACCGTGGAGATGATGGATCAATATTCGTTGTATATCCAATCGATTACGACTCAGGCGGAGGATTTAGGAAAACAAACTCTCGTTAATCCAACGACTTTGCAGTGGATGAAGACAGATAATGTTTCATCGGATGTGACCAAAAATCAAAGATTACTAATCAGGAATCAAATGAAGAGTCTTCTTGCTTCGATGACGGTTAATAACTCTAATGGAATGTCCATCGGGGTGATGCTCAATGATGGTACGGGAGCATGGGGAAACAACCCCCTTTTAAAGCAGGAAAACTGGTATAAGGAATATATGAGGGATGGAACCTCGTTTGTCGCATCCCATACGGATCCCTATCAACCCACTCCAGGGAAGATTAATAGTTATATATCACCATTGATAGATATGAATACACTTGCGTCCTATGGCATCATTAAGGTGAATTTTCCAACTGAATTGCTTGAGACGGCTTTAAATAAAAACAAGATTGGACAAAATGGACATGCCTATTTGTTAAATAGAAGAGGAGAGAATGTATTAACAGGGGAGATTTCTACACCGAAACGGGTGCTTTCGACTAGCTTAACAAAAATCAAAAATAGTAAAGAAAATAATGGATTAATAGAAGTAAAGTTGAACAATGAAACATACTTCGTGTTTTATCAAAAATTATCTGTTGGTGGTTGGATTTTACTTAGTGAAGTAACGAAGTCAGACTTATTTTCAAAGGCGAACGATCTGCGCCATCGCATGCTTACGATCTCTGGATTTGTTTTCCTACTTACTATTTTGGCCTCGTACATGCTTTCATCCAATATTGTCAGTCCCTTAGGGAAGTTAGCAAAAGCAATGGGGTTTATCGAAAGAGGAGATTTTGCCGGTGCTAAGCGGTTTATGCCAACGATTAAATCTCAAAACAATGAAGTTGGTTATCTAGTAAATGTATTTGGACATACAGTCGATCAACTTAAAACTAGAATTGAGACCGAATATGAGGCAAATATTCGGAGGAAAGATGCAGAATACAAAGCCTTGTTGTTACAGATTAACCCTCATTTTATGAATAATACGCTTGAAATCATCGGTGGTTTGGCAGCTCAAGGGAAAAATAGAGAAGTGATGAATGTTAGCGTTTATTTAGGACGAATGATGAGGTATTCTCTAAATACTCATAATGACGAGGTCACTTTAGGGGAAGAAATGAGCTATATTCGCAGTTATACCAATATTTTAAAGATGAGATATATGGACACCATTTCTATTACGATTGAGGAAGATAGCTTTGCCAAGCACCATCCCATGATTAAATTTATCCTCCAGCCACTAGTGGAAAATGCAGTGAAATATAGCTTTAGTGAGAAAAGTTATGCTGATATCTTTATCCAAACAAAAATGCTTGATGACCAATTACTATTGATAGTGGAAGATAAAGGTGTGGGAATGTCGGATGATTTATTAGTTGATCTTCTTCATCAGGAAGATACAAAAGAATCAACAAGTGTTCTCCAAAGTAAGGGGACGAGTATTGGTCTCAGAAATGTCCTCGGTCGATTAAAGCTTTACTACGGGGAGAACTTTTCTTATCAAATTGATTCTACCAAGGGGATAGGGACAAAAATCCAGCTGTGTATTAAGGATAGTGGAGGTGACCCGAGATGCTGAAGGTACTCATCACAGATGACGAAAAGCAAGTGCGAATGGGGCTTCGGATGAAGATTGATTGGGAAGAAGAGGGATTTGAAATCATTGGAGAAGCATCTAATGGAAAAGAAGCCTTAGAATGGTTGCGAACGATGAAGACAGACGTTGTCATCACTGATATGAGAATGCCAATTATGGATGGTCTTGAATTCGCAAAATGCTGCTTTGAAGAATTTCCACAGGTGAAAGTGATTGTGCTGTCAGGATACTCTGATTTTGAATACGTCAGAGGTTCCATGCAAAAGGGAGTAAAGGATTATTTATTAAAACCTGTTGCTCCCGATGAACTAGAAGAAGCTTTAAGAAAAATCCGCAAAGAAACAGAAGAAGAGAAGAAAAAGCAGGCAGAAGCTGCCCAAATGAGACATCTCGCCATGAGCCACCTCCAAGAAGTACAAGAACAATATTTGCTTTACCTAGTAAAGGAAGAGTGGACGAAGGCATCAATGGTTAAAGAAAGACTTCGCCAACTTCATTTAGAAGACATGGCAAGTGATAGTAGAGAATTTCGTTTTATAACAGTTGAAATCAGGGATAAAAACGAGCAAGCACATCGGTTAAAAGAATTATGGCTCCCTTTTCAAATGATGTGCAAAGAAATCGCACGAGGTGAGAAGGGATTGTATCCGTTTTATGACCCTAGTTACGCGAATATGATTCATTTTTTAATGGTTATAGACAAGGAACAGGTTATGCTTCCAAGCCTGGTCCGAGATATTCAGAAAAATGTACAAAATCTACTTCATTTAGAGACCGTGATTGGCTTGGGCAGTGTGGTAAAGGGAGTAGCTAACCTGAAAAATGGGTATATTTCTAGTTTACTTGCTTGGAGCAAGAGCCAATTAGGTCCTCGTTCTCAGATTATGGATGCGTCTCATTTACAGGAAGACGATTTTGAATTTTCGTCAGATATGGAAAGAAAATTGATGAATGCGGTAGAAACGGCCAACTTAGGATTATTTAAGGCAAATCTAGAGACTCTTTTAGGAAAAAACGAAGCTCAGTCCATCATGGCCTTTTCCTTCCTCTCGAACCGGGTACTATTTTTATTAGGATCAGCTGCCCGTAAATATGATATGGAAACAAGCGACGTTCAGAGCATGATGTGGGGGTGTCAGCAAAGTATTTGGGAATTGAATTCTTTCGCTAAAGTGATTGAACAGCTAACAGAGTTAGGCCAACTGATTATTGAAAAAGTAAGAACGGCTCGATTTTCGAATGGAAAATTGATTATTGAGGGTGTTCGTCAGTACTTGGATCAGCATTATGCCAATGAAATCTCTCTTACCTTTTTATCGGAAATGTTTCATATTAATAGCGCTCATTTGTCAGAAACCTTTAAACATCAAGTGGGACAAAATTTTAGCGACTATCTTCTAAATGTAAGAATGGAAAAAGCAAAGGAATTTTTGAAGGACAAGCAGCTTAAAATCATTGATGTGGCCAATTTGGTTGGTTATTCGAACTCTGGTTACTTTAGTACAGTTTTTAAAAAGCATTTTCAGCAAACACCTGTAGATTTTCGTCAGTCATTCGAAGAAAAAATAGGAAGGATATGAACAGATGGATAAACGAATGGCTTACCTTCTATCTTTCGTTATTTTTCTTGCCCTGTTGGTCATTATTTTTTTCCTCCTTCAACCGGATGGAAAAGAAGAGAAAGAGGCACAACCAAAGGCTGTGCAAAAGACCTTGCTAACGTTTTGGAGAAACAGAGGAAATGATGCAGAAAATAAAGCTTATGAAGAATTAGTTTCTTCCTTTGAAAAGGCGAATCCGGATATCAATATTCAGATGAAGACCATTCCTTACAGCGACTATGAAGTGAGACTCCGGACAGAAATTGCAACAGGAACTCCTCCCGATATAATGGCAATAGATAGCCCAACACTTGCCCTTTATGCTAATGCAGGATCACTCTTATCTATTGATACGTACATGAAAAGTGAGGGAAATATTGAGGACTTCCCAACGTCCACTTTAAGAGGGTTAAGCTATAATGACCAAATCTATTTAGCCCCTATTGCTGAATCGAGCATTGCTCTCTTTTATAATAAGCATGTTCTAAAAGAAGCAGGGGTTTCTTTCCCATCACCCAATCCGGATGAACCATTAACTTGGGACGAAGTGATTGAGATTGCCAAAAAGGTAACTAATCCGGAAAAAGGGATCATGGGCATTGATCCTGGCCAAGGATTTGGAGAAGGCGAAGCACCTGCCTACTTTAAAATGCCTTTCTTGTGGCAGTTTGGAGCCGATGTGTTGAGTCCTGATGCAACAACAGCAAGTGGATATTTGGATTCAGAGAAGGCCTTTGAGGCTCTGCAATTATACCAAGATCTTTACCACAAGCAAGCGGTCGCGTCAGTAGAAATGGGAACAGATGACTTTATAAAAGGAAAGCTCGCGATGAGTGTATTAGGTTCATGGACACTTAAGGACTTTGAAAGAAATGCAGATTTTACTCTTGGGGAGGATTTTGGAGTTGCGCCATTACCGAAGGGTACGTATCAGGTGTCTCCTAATGGAGGGTGGGCACTTGGAATCTCGTCGCAGTCCAAATATCCAAACGAAGCATGGAAGTTTATTAAGTACGTAACTGGATATGAGGGAATGAAGAAATATGTCACGATTACAAGTGATCTACCGGCCAGATACTCTGTAGTAAAAGATATTCCGGAACTGAATCAGTATCCATTAAATATTTTTATCGAGCAAACGCTTAGGCACTCACAAAATCGTCCAGTCACTCCAGCCTATCCCGTTGTAAGCAATGCTATCCGGGTTTTATTTGAAGACATCGGTATCGGAGGGAAGGATGTTCATACCTCCGCCAAAGAGGCTGTCGAAAAGATTAATGCAGGGATACAGGAATTTCAGAAACCATAACAGATGGATCCTCTAGCTATATAAGCTAGGGGATTTTTTTTATCTTTGAAAACGATTCCATGTGCCGAAAATTTTAAACATGGAATTCCGAAGAACTCAAAATATCGTCTTTCCTCCTCCTGTTATAGTTAAACCAAGAAAGAAAACTAGGGCTTGGTGAATGTCATCATAAACAGAAAATGTAACCCCTTACTTTCTTAGGTCTTTAGTAGAAAACTAGATGGGAGGTTATGAAAATGCAGGAATTAATAAAAGCGGAAGCAGGCAAAGATGCTGTAATCCAGATTCAGTCGGAGAAAAGAGGGGTCAAACTAAGCAAGAAATTTCGTTATATCCGAGAAAACTACTTTCTCTATTTGTTAATTGCGCCCGCTATTATTCTCACGATCATTTTTAAATATATTCCTATGTACGGTGCGATCATTGCTTTTAAAGATTTTAGTACGATCAAAGGAATACTGGGTAGCGAATGGGTTGGATTTGAAAACTTTACAAAGTTTTTGTCCTCACCAAACTTTGGAACGATTTTTATGAGCACACTGAAACTTAGTTTTTACGGGCTACTTCTTGGGTTCCCGATACCCATCATCCTTGCACTGATGTTGAATCAAGTACGACGAGCGGCTATTAAAAAGAATGTTCAGCTTGTCCTGTACGCACCTAATTTTATCTCTGTCGTTGTTATTGTGGGGATGCTTTTTATCTTTTTATCACCAACAGGTCCTATCAATCAGGTGGTCACGATGCTGACGGGGGAGCCGATTGGGTTCTTGTCTGACCCGGATTATTTTAGAAGTATCTATATCTTATCTGGAATCTGGCAAGCAGCCGGCTGGTCATCCATTATTTATGTAGCGGCTCTAGCGAATGTGGATCCTGAATTGCATAATGCTGCTACTCTGGATGGAGCCAATATTATACAAAGAATGATTCATATCGATTTGCCAACCTTAAAACCATTGATGGCTGTAACGTTCATCTTAGGTGCAGGGGGAATTATGGCGATTGGATTTGAAAAAGCGTATTTGATGCAAACATCGATGAACCTACCAACTTCTGAAATTCTTCCAACCTATGTTTACAAAGTGGGTTTACAAGCAGGCGATTATGCTTACTCAGCAGCAGTTGGGTTATTTAACTCAATCATTAACGTTATCCTTCTAGTTGTCGTGAACTATATCGTAAAGAAACTGAATGAAGGTGAAGGATTATATTAATCAGAAAGGAGTTAGACCAATGAATATCAAGTATACGCGGATGGACCGGATGATATTAACCTTAAATAATATCTTTCTCTTTCTAGCAGTGTTAGTCGTATTGGTTCCTTTAGTGTATGTGGTATTAGCCTCATTTATGGATCCAACTGTTCTATTAAATAAAGGAATCTCGTTTAATCTCTCGGATTGGAGTTTGAAAGGCTATAAGCTCATCCTTGGAAATGATGCCATGCTAAAAGGCTTTATTAATTCGGTTCTGTATTCGGTTGGCTTTGCGGTTGTTACCGTTGTTGTATCACTGTTCGCAGCCTATCCACTTTCCGTTAACGGGTTTGTCGGAAAAAACTTCTTTATGACGATGTTTATCATCACGATGTTTTTTAGCGGTGGATTGATACCAACCTACCTGCTTGTAAAAGACTTAGGGATGTTAAATACGATTTGGGCGATCATTCTCCCAGGTGCCATCAATGTGTGGAATATCATCCTTGCAAGAACGTATTTCAAGGGAATCCCATACGAGTTGCATGAAGCAGCAAAGGTAGATGGGGCTTCTGATTTTCTTATCTTCTTTAAAATTGTACTGCCACTATCCAAACCGATTATTTTTGTTTTAGCCATGTACGCATTCGTTGGCCAGTGGAATTCATACTTTGATGCGATGATTTACTTGGATGACCCCAATCTTCATCCATTGCAGCTCGTATTACGTTCCATATTGATCCAAAACTCAACAGATCCTGGGATGATTAGCGATCAGTTGGCGATGGCTGAACTGAAAAAGCTATCAGAAATGATTAAATACTCATCTATTGTCATATCGAGTCTACCGCTTATTGTGATGTATCCATTTTTCCAAAAGTACTTTGAAAAAGGTGTTATGGTCGGTTCATTGAAATAATGAGCCACTAACTATAAAGATTAATGAAAATGCTTACAAAAATTCTTAGGAGGTCAATTTTATGAAAAAAGGGAAAAAGATTGCTACTGCTACCTTAGCTACCTTATTAATCGCTTCTGGATGTAGCAATAAAGGCAGTGAAACCGCATCAAAAGAATATAACTTAGAGGATGTGAGCTTCCCACTTGAAGAGAAGGTCACACTTAGCTTTATGACCCAAAGCTCACCGCTTGCTCCAAAGGATCCAAATGAAAAAGTAATTTATCAACGCCTAGAAGAAGAAACAGGTGTGAATATTAAGTGGAAAAACTACACGTCCGATGTGTTTGTTGAAAAAAGAAATCTGGCAATGGCGAGTGGAGATTTACCAGATGCCATCATTGACGCAGGATATGGAGACTATGACCTTTTAAAACTTGCAAAAGACGGTGCCATTGTACCGGTTGAAGACTTAATTGAGAAGTATATGCCGAATTTGCAAAAGGTCCTTGAGGCTGCACCTGAGTATAAAGCAATGATGACGGCACCAGATGGTCATATTTACT
Organism: Bacillaceae bacterium; assembly: GCA_041640555.1. GTDB lineage: Bacteria > Bacillota > Bacilli > Bacillales > Cytobacillaceae > Robertmurraya_A. The sequence continues at coordinate 38,346 of JBEQAB010000016.1, read as the reverse complement.
CTTTCCCATGGATTGAAGAGCTTGGTTCTGGAAAAGAAAGCATTCACTCTGTAGATGACCTCCCATGGATTAACGTGGAATGGCTAAACAAATTAGGCCTAGAAATGCCAACTACAACAGAAGAGTTAAAAGAAGTATTAATTGCTTTTAAAACACAGGACCCAAATGGAAATGGTAAAGCGGATGAAATTCCGATGTCATTTATTAATAAGCCAGGTGGGGAAGACTTAGCTTTCTTGTTTGGATCTTTCGGCCTTGGTGAGAACTGGGATCACACGGTTGTAACAAACGAGGGCGAAGTGACCTTCACTGCTTCCGATGAGGGATATAAGGAAGGAATCAAATTCTTAAATGAATTATACGCAGAAGGGTTAATTGATATTGAAGCATTTGAACAAGATTGGAATACGTACATCGCCAAAGGAAAAGACAATCGCTACGGTCTTTACTTCACATGGGATAAGGCAAATATCACAGGTATGAACGAAAAATACGATGTGATGAAACCACTTGCTGGTCCAGATGGACAAGTGAATGTGGCAAGAACAAATGGTATGGGCTTTGACCGTGGAAGAATGGTGATTACGAGTGCCAATAAAAATCTTGAATTAACAGCCAAGTGGATTGATGAGCTTTATGATCCGATTCAGTCTGTACAAAATAACTGGGGAACATACGGAGATGATAAGCAACAGAACATCTTTGAGTACGACGAAGCAGCGAATATGCTGAAGCATTTACCTTTAGAAGGTACGGCACCAGTAGAGTTAAGACAAAAGACAAATATCGGCGGACCGTTAGCAATCCTTGATGAGTACTACGGTACGGTAACAACAAAGCCAGATGATGCTGCATGGAGATTAGGTTTGTTGAAGGACGTTATGGTTCCACATATGAAAGCAGAAAATATTTATCCAAGAGTGTTCTTCTCAATCGAAGACCTGGATCGTCTATCGGCAATTGAAACGGATCTGTTCGCTTTCGTCATGAGAAAACGGGCAGAGTGGATTCAAAACGGAAAAGTGGAAAAAGAATGGGATAGCTACTTAAAAGAGCTTGACCGCTTAGGTTTACAAGATTGGCTAGAAATTAAGCAAGCAGGTTATGACAGAAATCAGTAATGTGCTGAATAGGAGCGAGGCTGTAACCTTTTACAGCCTTCTTCTACTTATATTTTATAAAAAAAGGAGAGGAAAAAGCATGATTAAAACACGATATAAAGAAAAGCACAGACCTCAATATCATTATTCCCCTGAAGAGAAGTGGATGAATGACCCAAATGGAATGGTGTTCTTTGAAGGAGAATACCATTTGTTCTATCAACATCATCCATTTGGTACTACATGGGGACCGATGCACTGGGGTCATGCAGTGAGTAAAGATTTGGTTCATTGGGAGCAGCTTCCGATTGCGTTGCATCCGGATGAGCATGGCACGATTTTTTCTGGAAGTGCAGTGGTCGATTGGAATGATACGACGGGCTTCTTTGATGGAAAAGCAGGATTAGTAGCTATATATACGAGCCATGATTCGTATCCGGATTCTGAGAGACCAAGACAACGCCAAAGTTTGGCATACAGCAAAGATAACGGACGAACATGGATAAAACACGAAGGAAATCCCGTGCTTTCAGACGAGGAGATTACTGATTACCGAGATCCAAAGGTATTTTGGCACACGGAGTCCAACAAATGGGTGATGATTTTAGCAACTGGTCAAACAGTTACCCTTTATACTTCTTCTAATTTAATAGAGTGGGAGTTTGCTAGTGAATTTGGCCATCAAGCAGGTTCACATGATGGAGTGTGGGAATGCCCAGATTTATTCGAACTACCTGTAGACGGTGACGAAAGCAATAAGCGATGGGTGATGCTTGTTAGCATTGGCGATCATCCAGCCTTTCCAGAAGGATCCCGAACACAATATTTCATTGGACAATTTGATGGAAAGACATTCGTGAATGAACATAGTGATGGTAAGACTCTTTGGCTAGATTTTGGCAGAGATAACTACGCTGGGGTAAGCTGGTCGGATGTACCTGAGGATGATGGTAGAAGAATTTATATCGGCTGGATGAGCAATTGGCGGTATGCAAACTTACTCCCAACCGAGGGGTGGCGTAGTGCGATGACATTGCCTAGAGAACTTTTCCTCACCACTACTGAGGAGGGAGTTCGTGTGGTCCAGAAGGTTGTGTCAGAGATTCAAGTGTTACGAAATGAGAGTGAAGTTATTGAGGAAGTATTACTTGAACCGAACAACTCATTTCATTGTGATCTGCTTAGTAGCTTAATGGAAGTGAATATCTCCTTTGAAAAAAGAGATTCTACTTCGTTTGGAGTGATCTTTGAAAATTCGATTCAGGAAAAAGTCATCATTCAGTATGATATGGTAGTCGAAAAGCTGACGGTTGACCGGGTGAATGCAGGAATCAACCATTTCTCTGACTCATTTGCTGCGATACAGGAGGCAATCGTAAAAACAGAGAACAACCAACTACACTTACAAATTTGGCTAGATACATCTTCCGTCGAGGTATTTGCCAATGATGGAAAGGCTGTTTGCACAAGTCTAGTCTATCCGAATCAACCATATAACAAGATGGTCATCTTTTCAAAGGGAGGAATCACCAAAATCTCTTCAGTAGAACTTACTGAGCTTTCCTCCATTTGGGAGAAATGATGGAAATCGAAAATTAGAGAATGTTGAAAAGGTAGGTTGATGATGAATGACAACCAATTCATCGGTGTTTTGTATTGGGGAATTATTGATTGATTTTTTCTGTACAGATGTGGACGTGAACTTAATAGACGGAAAACATTTCGAAAAACAGGCAGGTGGAGCACCGGCCAATGTTTGTGCAGCGATCGTAAAGTTAGGGGGAAAAGCTCAGTTTTCTGGCAAGGTAGGAAGTGATCCATTTGGGTATTTTTTAAAGCAAACGTTAGAGAATGTTCATATAGATACCTCCTTACTATTATTCGATCAAGCTCATCCAACGACACAGGCGTTTGTATCCTTAAAGGCAGATGGCGAAAGAGACTTTATTTTCAACCGAGGTGCAGATGCGTTTGTAACAGAGGACGAATTGGATAAAGAGAGTATCATGAAGAATCGAATTCTTCACTTCGGTTCGGCAACTGCCCTGTTAAATGAACCATTTCGATCTACGTATATCAACTTGATGAAAGACGCAAAGGAAAGAGGAAAATTACTCTCGTTCGATCCAAACTATAGGTCATCTCTATGGAAAGGTAGAGTGGATCATTTCAAAGAATGCTCAAGGCAAGGAATGGATATTGCTGACTTTGTAAAAGTGAGTGAGGAAGAATTAATAATTCTCTCAGGGATCGATGATGTAAAGGAAGGAATTGCAGCTTTGCATCAAATGGGAGCGAAAGTTTTGGCGGTCACCTTAGGGGCAGAAGGAACCCTGATCTCCAATGGACAAAAGTGTGAGTTGGTTCCTAGCATAAAAGTCACTTCCATTGATTCAACAGGAGCGGGAGATGCTTTTGTAGGAGCCACTCTCTATCAGTTGTCTAGTTTTGAGGATCCTAAACAGGTTTTAGAAGACTTTGAGCAATTTAAAAAAGTAATTTCTTTCAGCAACATGGTGGGTGCATTGGTTTGTACCAAGGTCGGAGCTATATCAGCCTTGCCAACCAAGGACGAAGTAAAAGGTTTGATGGGTGAGAACCGGAAAAAATTCATTTATTTGTAAGAGAGGGGAAAGGATGAAACCAACATTCATAAAAAAGGCTTCTGTATTTTTTGTAGCTGTACTACTTGCTTCCTCAGTAGGAACTTTTACTATTCACCCTACGACAGGATGGGCAACCGAATCGAAGGAGGGTGCAACCATTTTAGAAAGTGGATTACAAGCCAATACGAATCTAACAGGCTGGCAAGTGAAAGGAAAAGGGTCATTAGAAGACACACAACAGGGATTGTTGCTGACCTCAGAACCCAATGAGAATGTAATGGCTATCTCAAGTGTTACTTCTCAAGATTTTATTTATGAAGCAGATATACAAGTTATAGATACGAACGCAGACGCGACATTAGTCTTTCGTTCAAATGAAGATGGTTGGGACTCCTATATGCTCCAAATTGTGCCGAATGCGGGAATGATTCGACTCCGGGATGCGCGTGACGAAACAAGATTAAAAGAAGAATATCCAGTCACACTGCAAGAGGGGGGAATCTATCATCTGAAGGTGAAGGTGGTAGAAGACAATATCAAAGTCTATTGGGGTAATAAATATGAGCCCGTTATGGATGTGAACAATGCCATCTATGAGAAGGGGTTTCTTGGACTGAACGTCTGGAATGGTTCCGCATTGTTTCAAAATGTAAAGGTGAGTGAGCTTTCTACTAATCTAGGTTCTTCTCTAGTTAAGGACGGGATTTGGGAACCATCCATTCATGGCTTAAAAGGAATAGCTGTGGATGATGTAAAAGCAAAAAATGTCTTTGATACGAGTGAAAGTGACTTTGTTCTTGAAGGGAATATTTCTTTTGATGAGCAACAATCAGAAGCAGCACTCGCCTTTCGAACAAATGAACAAGGAACAGAGGGATATGAGGCTGTACTAATTAAGGCAGGAAACACAGTTAAAGTACAATTGAAGAAGATGGATGGTACGATTCTGAAAACCTCTGAAATGGCGTTTCCTTCCCAAGAAGGGAGCAAACATCATCTAGAGGTTATTGCAAACGGTGATCAAATCGAGCTGTATGTGGATGGATATTCTGAGGCGGCTGTGACAATTTCAGATACAACCTATTCAACTGGATTGCTAGGATTCACGGTAACCTCTGGGTCAGCTGCCTTCCAAGATGTGTATGTGGTTCCAACTACAAGCTATTATAAAGAAAAATATCGACCAGATTATCATTATACTCCAGCTCGTGGCTCGGTTAGTGACCCGAATGGGCTTGTCTATTACGAAGGTGAATATCATTTATTTCACCAAGATGGAGGGACTTGGGCTCATGCAGTAAGTACAGATTTGGTGAATTGGAAACGACTTCCTATTGCACTACCGTGGAATGATCACGGTCATGTTTGGTCAGGTTCAGCTATTGCGGATATGAATAATGCTTCCGGTCTTTTCACTCATACGGGTGGTAAAGGGCTAATTGCTTATTACACTTCGTTTAATCCGGATGGATGGAATGGCAACCAACGAATTGGTCTAGCATATAGCACGGATCAGGGACGAACTTGGAAATATTCAACGGAACACCCGATTGTGATTGAAAATCCAGGTAAGAATGGGGACGACCCAGGTGGCTGGGACTTCCGTGATCCGAAGGTGGTACGTGATGAGGCCAATAATCGGTGGGTGATGGTTGTATCAGGAGGAGATCATATTCGCTTCTTTACGTCCACCAATTTAATAGATTGGACACTTACGGATAATTTCGGATATGGAGATTATGTTCGTGGGGGCGTGTGGGAATGTCCTGATCTGTTTGAGCTTCAGGTAGACGGTACAGAAGAGAAAAAGTGGGTTCTCATGATCAGCTCTGGAGCAAATCCGAAGACGCAAGGCTCTGATGCAGAGTATTTTATCGGGCAGTTAACGGCTGATGGAAAATTTGTCAATGACCATGCGGCAGGAAAAGTACTCAAAACAGATTACGGGAAAGAGTTTTACGCATCCATGTCCTTTGCCGATATGCCAGATAATCGACGGGTGATGATGGCGTGGATGACAAACTGGGATTATCCATTTGCTTTTCCAACGACCGGTTGGAAGGGTGAGTTGTCGATACCAAGGGAAGTCAGATTGGTGAAAACGGAGGAAGGAATCAGACTCGCACAAGCTCCAATTAAGGAACTGCAGTCCATTCGAAACACTATCTTTGATTCGCAGAACAAAGTTATCCATCCAACCAATGCTACGAACCTGCTAAAAGGACTCTCTTCCGGAGCATTTGAGATTGAGGCGGAAATAGAAATCTCATCTAATAGCCCCACAACCGAATTTGGTTTTCAAGTTCGCGAAGGTGTGGAGGAAAAAACCGTTGTAGGATACAAAACAACGGAAAATCAAATATTTGTTAATCGTGCAGAATCAGGAGAGACGGATTTCTCTAGCTCTTTTTCTACTTTACATGAAGCACCATTAAAGCCAGAAAATGAGCGTATCAAACTGAATATTTTTGTAGATGATTCATCCATTGAAGTATTTGCAAATGACGGAAAAGTAGTTTTTTCTGATGTTATTTTCCCAGATCCATCCAGTCGTAGCATGAGCTTTTACACGAAGGGTGGAGAAGTGAATGTACATTCCTTAAAAGTCCATTCTCTAGCGAACACTTGGACGGAAGGCAATACCGAGACTGAAAAAATTGTCATGGATACAAAACAAAGAGAGATGAGCAAGGGTGATGAACTTACTTTATTCGCATCCATGGAGACTGGAAAAGGAAAAGGTACGCAGCCCATTAAATGGAAATCTAGCAACCCGAATATAGTAAAGATTGCCTCCTCAGTTAACTCCAAGGCAGTACTTAAAGCCGGTCGGAAAGGAGAAGCGGTTATTACCGCCTTTACCCCAAATGGGAAAACTTCTGAAAGTGTTGTTGTGAGGGTATTTGAAGGGGAGTTTTATACGAATCTTTCAGGATGGAAGTCAGATATCTCTGCTTCCAAATGGACCGTCACAGAAAATGGTATTCGTGGAACGTATACAAGTGATGCCAATTATGTCGCTAGTGAATCGGCTGGAGACTTTATGTATGAAGCTGATATGATGCTAGGTGAATCAGGTGGAGCGGGGTCCATTTTGTTCAGGGCTAGTCAAGACGGAAGAAGCGGATACTACTTCAATCTTGATCCGAATATGAAAGCTTTTCGTTTGTTTTACAAAATAGATGGTCGCTTTGAAGATCGGATGGTCATAGGGAGAGTACCTGCCTTTATACAACCAGGAAAAACGTATAAGGTAAAAATTGAAGCAAAAGGCCCTCGCATTCTGATCACAGTAGATGGACAAAAAATCATAGATAAAAAGGATGGCACCTTTGCAGAAGGACATTTTGGCGTCAATGTATTTGGAGGTCAAGCCTCTTATCAGAATGTGAAAGTTAGCCAAATGACAGAGGCAAATTTAATGAAAACAAGCTTTACAAATAAAGCAACAAATCAAGCCATATATACAGCTTCGTCTCAAAATGGAGAGCCAGTGACTGTATCCGACTCAGATAATGCTACCAATTGGACGTTGGTTCCAACTGGTGATGAGCATGATTCGTACTCGATCCGAACCGAGGGTGGCAAAGCACTTGATTATGATACCGGTCAAAATAAAATACAGCTATATCATTATCTCGGCTATAATAATCAGCGTTGGATCCTTTCAAAAAATGATAACGGAACATTGAGAATTACTTCTGTTCATAACGGAAAGGCACTTGAAATATCGAAAGACGGACGTTTGATTCTCAATGATTGGAGCCCTGAAGAAGAGGCTCAGCAGTGGGTCAGTTCAGCTGGCTTTAAGTAATAAATGAATGAAACCGACCTTTTTTATGAAAAAAGGTCGGTTTTTGGTTAAAAGAATTTATAAAAAAAGATTGAAAACGGTTGCGTAATTTAGTATTCTACATGTACAGATATTTCCGAAACGTTTTGGAGGATTGTATGACTACAACGATTAAAGATATAGCAAAAGCAGCTGGGGTATCTGTCACTACAGTTTCCAGAGCATTAAATGGTTATTCAGATGTTAGTGAGAAGACAAGGAAAAAAATTATGACTCTAGCAAAGGAGCTAAATTACAGTCCTAATACTCTCGCTAGGGGACTTGTAATGAATGTCTCCAAAACAATTGGTTTATTAGTATCCGGTTTGAATCGGGAAAGCGAAAAGGATCAGATTATTTTTTCTATCCTATCAGGAATCAACTCGTCTGCGTCAGAAAGTGACTATGATTTAGTAGTTTTTAACACGAATTCTTCCAAGCAACGTGAAAAGACATACACTCAACTTTGTAGAGAAAGAAGGGTAGATGGAGTCATTATTCAAGGAATTAAAACAGATGATCCATATCTGTTGGAAGTTGTTGAAAGTGATATTCCATGTGTGTTGATCGATATCCCTGTTCACTCCGATAATGTTGGTTATGTCACAACTGATAATGTGGCAGGAGCCAAAAAGGCTGTTGAGCATCTGATCGAGCTTGGACATCGAAACATTGCTATGGTTAATGGGCACAGTAAAGCTTTTGTTAGCAAAAAACGCTTAGAAGGCTATAAAATGGCATTAGAGGAATCTAATATCCCAGTGAACCAAGAGTGGATTTATAATGGGAAGTTTGAAGAACATTCGGCTTCACTTGCTGCGAAGGAACTTCTAACGAAATATCCAGATATTAGTGCTATTTTTTGTGCAAGTGATTTAATGGCATTAGGTGTCATTACGTCTGCGAAAGAATTGGGATTGCGAGTTCCAGAGGATGTTTCAATAATAGGATACGATGATATCCTATTAGCTTCTTATGCTACCCCACCTTTAACTACGATTTCTCAAAATTTTTATCAGTTAGGCTTTCAAGCAGGGCAGCTATTAATTAGTATGCTTGATGGAAAAACAGACCCACAGGTCATCACGCTAGGAACGAAACTTATTGTAAGAGGGTCAACCACATCAAAAAGCTTCTAGGAGGAGTTTTTTGTACTGATTATCCGAAACGTTTAAGTAATTTTATTAATTTAAATCCGAAACGTTTCGGATAAAATATTTTTGTGCAAAATCCGAAACGTTTTGGAAAATGATGAACATCATAAGGAGGTCACCATGGATTACCGAGTGATTAAAGAGGACGATTTATTTTTACTGACAGATGAAAAAGGGGATATTCCAGTCGATCACATGTATGGGTTAGGACTGTATACGAAGGACACTCGATTTCTTAGTAAGCTAAAGTTACTTATTAATGGAGAAGAACCCATCCTTCTAGCATCAGGGGCTGCAGATAATTATTTGGCCAAAATCTTGTTAACCAACCCACATATAGAAAAAGATGGGGAACTCATCCTGTGGCGAGAATCTGTAGAAATTGAAAGAACTCGCTTCATTTCTAAAGGTGTTCTTTATGAGACGATTCGTTTGAAAAATTATTTTCCTAAATCTATTGATTTCGATTTATCAGTCGAACTTGATGTCGATTTCAAAGACATGTTTATTGTGAGAGGCTTTCAATCAGGTAAGGTGGGAAAGAGGATTGGTCAGAAAGTGGAAGATCATTCAATGACTTTTTCTTATATTGGTGCAGATGATATTGAACGGCACACAAAGGTTACCTGGGACAAAACAGCAAAGGAAGTTGATCAAGCGGGACGTGTAACCTTTCACTTTAACCTTGAGCATGAACAAGAGGAAACGTTACAGTTAATCATTCTTCCAGAAGTGGGGTCACCGTCTAATGAACCACTTCTTACAAAAGAAGACGCCTTGCTACAGTTAAAAGATTCCTATAGTAAGTGGGAAGAGGCTACGACTAAAGTAGAGACAGATTACGTTCCCCTTCAAAAGTTAATTGATCGTGGTATCGGTGATCTTCGGGTTTTGCTTACAGATTTAGGGTACGGCTTATTTCCGGTTGCAGGTCTTCCTTGGTTCGGTGTTCCGTTTGGGCGTGATAGTTTAATTGCTGCCCTACAAATGCTTTCTTTTAACCCTGAGATAGCGAAAGGAACACTTCGGACTCTGGCACAATATCAAGGTACCAAAGTAGACCCTTGGAGAGATGAGCAGCCAGGAAAAATCATGCATGAAATCCGATTTGGGGAATTAGCCAACACCAACCAAATTCCATTTACTCCATATTACGGGACCATTGATGCGACACCATTATTCCTTATTCTATTAACGGAATATGTGAACTGGACAGGTGATTTTAAGTTTGTAGAGGAAATGCAGGAAGTGATTGAAAACGCTTTAAATTGGATTGATCAGTATGGAGACCGAGATGGTGATCTATTCGTGGAATATCATCAAGAATCAAGTAAGGGAATTGCGAATCAAGGTTGGAAAGATTCTGGGGACTCCATCGTCCACCGGGATGGAGAGTATGCAAAGACGCCCATTGCTCTTGCTGAAGTACAGGGCTATGTTTACCAAGCAAAGATGGGAATCGCAAATCTTTATGAATCTACCGGTAAAGTTGATGTTGCTGCCACTCTTCGAGAACAGGCGCACCAGCTAAAAATAAAGTTTGATCAAGAGTTTTGGATGGAAGATGTAGGTTTCTACGCTATTGCTCTAGATGAGAATAAAAAGCAGGTGGGTACGATTACTTCCAACCCTGGACATGTGTTACAAGCGGGGATGATGGATGAAGATCGATCAAAAGCAGTTGTAGATACACTCGTTTCCGAGAAGATGTTTTCAGGATATGGAATCCGTACAATGGGTGAGGGGGAAGCAGGGTATAACCCAATTAGCTATCATGATGGAAGTGTGTGGCCACATGATAATAGCATGATTCTCCTTGGTATGAGTAAAACAGGTTATCAAGAACAAGCTAATAAGGTAATCGATGGTTTAATTTCAGCATCCAACTACTTTGAATATGAACGCCTGCCAGAGCTGTTCTGTGGTTATTCTGACTCATTAGGAAAACCAGTGAAATACCCAGTGGCTTGCTCACCACAAGCATGGGCAGCAGGTACACCACTTGTATTTGTACAAACGCTATTAGGTTTGTTTCCTGATGGCATTAAAAAGGAGATAACTATTTCTCCTAAACTATTAAACGGGATGAATATTTTAACGGCGAAAAATATACGTGTAGGTGGAGGAATTCTATCTCTACAGGTTACCAGGAAACAAGACGAAGAATACGAGATTACTATTTTAGAAAATTCATCAGGCTATCTAGCTGTCTGTAAATAGTCATTGATTTTTATTTATTTGTCCCATCAAGGGATCCCTTTTTATTAATATAACCCAGATTGAAAGGAGATTTTAAAATGAAATCAAAAAAATGGCTCTCAGCACTTGGTGTTACTTCTTTATTACTGGCAGGAGTGTTATCTGGATGTAGTAGTGATGATGCTTCTAGTAACGAAGGAAAAGGATCTACAGAAGATGGAGAAAAAATAGAGGTTAGCCTTGCTGGTTGGGGTGGAAATCCAACGGAGGAAAAATTATTAAAGCAGACTCTTGATGATTTTGAAAAGAAACATCCAGATATTGATGTGAAGTACGAAGTGATTTCAGAACAGTACATGGATGTGATGAAAACACGTTTGGTGGGTGGAGAGGCAGCGGATGTGTTCTATTTAGATGCCTTTGAAGCGCCGGCCCTTATTGAAACAGGTGTCATTCAACCACTTGATGAGTTTATCACAGAAGATTTTGATGTAGAAGATTTTGAGAAACCATTAGCAGAAGCATTCGTTGTTGACGGGAAGACGTATGGTTTCCCAAAAGATTACTCTACTCTGGCCTTATTTTATAACAAAAAGATGCTAGCAGATGCAGGTGTGGAAGTTCCTAAAACGATGGAAGAATTCCGTGAAGCTGCTAAGAAGTTAACTAAAGACGGTGTATATGGATTCGGCGTTGCACCTGAATTAGCTCGTATGTATTGGTTAGCAGAGTCCCAAGGGGGAGAAGTGGTAAAGGATAACAAAGCAAACTTTGCTTCCTCTGATGTTGTTGAAGCCCTTCAGCCAATTATTGAAATGCATAACGTGGATAAAACAGCTGTGGAGCCAAAAGAAGTGGGAGTAAACTGGGGAGGAGAAATCTTCGGACAGGAAAAAGCAGCTATGGTTATTGAGGGGAACTGGGCCATTCCTTTCCTTGCAGATACTTTCCCTGATGTAGAGTATGGAACAGCTGAGCTTCCAGCGGTGGATGGTAAGAAATCGACGATGGCGTACTCAGTTGCTTACGTTATGAATGCTCAATCTGAGAAAAAAGAGGCTGCTTGGAAGCTTATTTCTTACCTAACTGGTAAGGAAGGGATGAAGACATGGACGAGTAAAGGATATGCTCTTCCAACACGTAAGTCTGTGGCAGCTGAGCTAGGCTATGATAAGGATGAACTTCGTACAGCTCTAGTTGCTGGTGCTTCTTATGCTACTGTTTGGTCAAAAGGTACGAACTTGCCAATTATTATGAACAACTTCAATAATCAGTTCTTAAGTGCGTTCCTAGGTCAGGCTGATCTTGCTGATGCATTGAAAGAAGCAGAAAAACAAGCAAATAGTGAAATTGATGCTAAGTAAGTAAAACAAGTTTCATAGAGGAAGGAGAGTCTTCCTTCCTCTACATTTATAAGTCTGTAGAATTCGTTCTGTTTATGTGCAAAAACATAGGTGGAACGAGTTCTGACAGCCAGAACATTCATTTTAAGAAGAAGAAAAGGAGTGGAGTGGGAATGAACAAGATGTTTTCCAGAAAAGCTCTCCGCGAAACAGGACAGGGTTATACCTTTATGTTTCCTGCTTTAATTGTGTTAGGACTTTTTATTATCGGACCAATCTTTTATACTATTTTTCTATCATTTCATAAGGTTCAATTATTAGGAAATGCCACGTTTGATTTTGTTGCATTTGATAATTTTACTAGAATCCTGGAGGATACAAGAGCAAAAATTGCACTTTGGAACACATTTAAGTACGTTGTCATTGTTGTTCCCTGCCAGACAATATTAGCGCTAGTATTAGCAGCAACATTAAATGCAGGATTAAAAGGTCAAACTTTCTTTCGAATTGTCTACTTTTTACCTACCCTAACATCATCTGCTGTACTTACTTTAATCTTTATGTGGATGTATAACAAAGATGGTTTAATCAATAATATCTTGGATTTCATTGGTCTTCCTACCTATAATTTTTTAGGAGATCCGTCTATTGCATTGAATGCAATTATGTTCATGAATATATGGTCTACTGCTCCATTTTTTATGGTGATATACTTAGCAGCCCTTCAGGATATTCCTGAATCGTTATATGAAGCAGCCAAACTAGATGGAGCCAATGTGTTCCAAAGGTTTTGGAATATTACCGTTCCAAATTTGAGACCTGTAACTTCTTTCGTAGTCATTATGGGTATCATCGGAACGTTTCAATTATTCGATCAATCGTATATCTTTTCCGCCGGCTCTGGTGGACCGGACAATTCAACTTTAACCGTGGTACTTCTTGTATACCAATACGCCTTCAAGACGCTTGGAACGATGGGGTACGCAGCAGCATTAGCATTCCTGTTGGCATTTGTTATTTTAGTAGCAACTTTGCTACAACGTAAATTTTCAAAAGAAGAATCACTATACTAAGAAAGGGAGGCAGGGTTATGAAGAAAAATAAGGTTGGAAAGACCATTTTATATATGATTTTAGGTCTTTATGCAATAACAACTCTAGTTCCTTTTTTGTGGGCATTATCTTCATCGTTTAAAACGCTACAAGAGATCGTTTCTGGATCGATGTCTTTTATCCCGAAAAATTTTACTTTAGAAAACTATAAACAAATTTTTATTGAACAAGAGCATTTTCCAAGATGGATGTTTAATAGCTTATTTATTGCTGGAGTAGGGACTTTTTTAAACCTCATATTCAACTCCATGGCTGGATACGCACTAGCTCGTCTAGCATTTCCAGGTAAAAAAGCATTGTTCATCATTATTCTAGGGGTACTAATGATACCTGCTCAAGTAACGATGATTCCAAACTATTTAATCTTAAAAGAATTAGGCTGGTTAAATTCTTACCAAGGAATGATTGTACCTGGCATGATCAATGCAACCTATATTTTTATGATGAGACAGTTCTTTATTAACTTTCCAAAGGAGTTGGAAGAAGCAGCCGAAATAGATGGCTTAAGTAAGTTCGGGACATTTTTTAGAGTGGTATTGCCACTGGCAAAGCCAGCACTAGCTGCTCAATCCATCTTTATTTTTATGGGGTTTTGGAACGATTTTATGAGACCTCTGATCGTTATTACTGATATTGAAATGTTTACCCTACCACTAGGCTTGAATACCTTTAAAGGACAATTTGTTAGCTATTGGAACTATATCATGGCAGCATCCATGGTATTTACCCTACCTGTATTATTGTTATATGCTTTCTTTAACCGTTACTTTATTAAAGGGATCTCATTTACAGGTGGAAAATAATAAACTAGGACGTTAATCCAGAGGGGTTAACGTCCATTTTTCTGAAAGAGAAAAACCCAGTATAAACTGAACTGGGCAATTGCTTTTACGGCTTTAATATTACTTTTATACAATCTTCCGTTTTTGTATCAAAAACTTCATACCCATGCTTTGCTTGGTCTAGTGGAATGACATGTGTAACGATATCACTAGGATCAACTGTTCCTTTTGAAAATAGGTCGTATAAGAATGGCATATATGGAATAACTGGTGCCTGGCCAGTTTTGATATCAATATTTCGGTTCATGATATCTCCAAGTGGGAATCCATTATAGCGGCCGCCATATACACCTGTTATTTGTATCGTTCCGGCTTTCCGGACTGCTTGAGTGGCCATTACAAGTGCGCCCATCGCTCCGCCCTGAAGCTTAAGTCCACTTGCAAGAAACTCCATTGGTGTCCACTTTCCATCCATCCCTACAGCATCGATGACCACATCGGCTCCACCTTTTGTAATTTCTTTTAAGTATTCACCCGTGTTTTCATGCTGCTCAAAATTGACGATTTCTACTTTGTTTGTACGTTTGGCATGCTGTAGACGGTAGTCTATATAATCAACTGCAATGACTCTTTTAGCCCCTTTATACCATGCGAATTTCTGAGCCAGTAAGCCAACAGGTCCACAGCCAAGGATAATGACGGTATCTCCTTCTTTTACACCCGCGTGATCAACAGACCAATAAGCAGTTGAAGCTGCATCAGCTAGGAGAACTAGTTTTTCATCTTCAACTTCACAATCCTCAGGGATTTTAAAAGGAGTGAAATTTCCATAAGGTACCCTCATATATTCGGCTTGTCCACCAGCATAGCCACCCGTGGTTTCGGAGTACCCAAAAAATCCACCCATGTCTCCATGAGGATTAGAATTATCACATTGGCTTGTGAGATCATGATTACAATACCAACAAGTACCACAGCTCACATTAAAGGGAATAATTACCCGATCGCCTTTCTTTAAGTTCCTTACACCGGGTCCAGTTTCTTCTACTATCCCCATCGGTTCATGTCCAATGACATAATCGGTAGGCATGTTAGGAATCATTCCGTGAATTAGATGCAGATCTGACCCACAAATAGCTGAGGAAGTAATTTTTACAATGATATCATCAGAATTTTTAATGGTAGGATCTTTTACTTCTCTAACTTCCACATTCTTTATTCCTTGATATGTTACAGCCTTCATTTAAACAGTCCCTCTTTCTATTGATTAGGTGTGGCAAACATGCCGCCTCTGTCTGTATCTAATGGGAAAAGCTCCATTTGTCCAATTTGAACAGCGGTTTCTGCGCCTTTCATATCGACCTTGTATTGCTCTTTGAAGTCATGAGGATGGAGCCACTTATTTTTGATCATTAATTCAGAAATCTCTCCGTGCAAATCAATGGCTGCCTCAAGTTGTTTTGTTAATACTCTTCTTAGTTCAGGACTTGCGGTTTCTGTAATCGCGAATCCATAATTTCGAATACCATTTTTAACGGATAATAAAAAATCCATCGCGAAGGTTGAGTCGGCTAAATTCGGCATACCCTCAGCGTTTCTTGGGTCTAAATAATCTTGCATCTTTTCACCTCCAGTTTAATGAAGTATGTCACTTTGTTTATAGAAAGGAATTAATTCATTGATATCCTGAATGGATTGCTCCACATTCTTGGCCATTAATTGCTTTAACTCATTATTAAAACAAATACCCATCATTAATTTTGATCTTAATAAGCTAACCGTTTTAAAGTTAATAATTTCGTGAGTTTCTAATGTTTCATGTATGGCTAAACTCTCGTTGTTCATACAAACACCTCCGTTTCTAATCCTTATTTTCTCCATATTTTAATTTCTTTTATGCTCCTTCTGATAAATATTACGAATGAATAGTAGGTATCTGTTTGAAAATATAAAAGTGCCAATATGAATGAAAAGGAGTGAAAAGGATGGTTAAATACTTAGGGTTACATGAGACGGTGGATGTTCATGAGCTCCTGACTTTTAAAAGCATCAGTTTAACGAAATCAACGACCATGAGTGCGTTAGCTCAAGATGAGGATTTAAAAGCAATTCTGACAAATGATATGATTGCAGGTCAGCAACAGGTTAAAGAGTTACAGCAATTTTTAAACAATAGGGAGGAACAGAAATGAACGATTTGATTCAAAATATGGTGGGTATGGGTGGATTAACGGATCAGGTGATAGCGACAGATTTCTTGATTTCTGCCAAAGCGGGGGTGAGAAATTATACAGTGGCTATTACGGAGGCTGCTACTCCTGAATTACGGTCTGTTTTAAGAGAACATTTGCGGTCTGCAATCCAAACTCATGAAAATATTACAAACTATATGGTTTCAAGAGGTTTTTATCATCCTCATAACTTGAGCGAACAATTAACGGTTGATTTTACCGCATCAGATACAGCCCTTCAATTAGCACAACAAAAAAGTGAATAAAATAGTATAAAGCAAGCTAACTAGTGAAATCCAAGGGTATTCAGACTGGACAAGAGTAGAAATTGCCTTTGAGTGTCCGAATCCATGGGGTATTCGGACAAGACATGAGTAGGAATTGCCTTTGAGTGTCCGAATCCATGGGGTATTTGGACAAGACATGAAGGAAATTGCCTTTGGAAGTCCGAATCCAGAGGGTATTCGGACAAGACATGAGTAGGAATTGCCTTTGAGTGTCCGAATCCATGGGGTATTCGGACAAGACTTGAAGGAAATTGCCTTTGGAAGTCCGAATCGAGAGGGTATTCGGACAAGACATGAGTAGAAATTGCCTTTGGAGTCCGAATCCAGAGGGTATTCGGACAAGACTTGAAGGAAATTCCCTTTGGAAGTCCGAATCCAGAGGGTATTCGGACAAGACATGAAGGAAATTGCCTTTGAGTGTCCGAATCCATGGGGTATTCGGACAAGACTTGAAGGAAATTGCCTTTGGAAGTCCGAATCCAGAGGGTATTCGGACAAGACATGAGTAGAAATTACCTTTGAAGTCCGAATCCAGAGGGTATTCGGACAAGACTTGAAGGAAATTCCCTTTGGAAGTCCGAATCCAGAGGGTATTCGGACAAGACTTGAAGGAAATTGCCTTTGGAAGTCCAAATCCAGAGGGTATTCGGACAAGACATGAGTAGAAATTGCCTTTGAGTGTCCGAATCCATGGGGTATTCGGACAAGACTTGAAGGAAATTGCCTTTGGAAGTCCGAAATCCAGAGAGTATTCAGACAAGACATGAGTAGAAAATGCCTTTGAGTGTCCAAATCCATGGGAGATTCACACTATTTTATAGACTTTTCACATTCAATTTATTTCATTGTCTTCATATGAAATCCAGTCGCTAAAGCTTCCTAGATACAATTTAACATGTTCAAAGCCGGCTTCTTTTAATGCTAGGAAGTTCGGAACGGCAGTTACTCCCGACCCACAATAAACGATCAGTTCCTTATCAGGCTCTATATCTGAAAATCTCTCTTTTTGATTTTCTGTTGAATGGTAATACCCCTCATGAAGTCCTTCCATCCAAGGCTTATTAATAGCGCCTGGAATATGGCCTTTCTTCTTATCAATGGGCTCTTCTATTCCCAAGTATCTTTTGTTCTCACGGGAGTCAATTAATACGGTGTTTGTATTCTTACCAGATACCACTTCTTGTACCTCTTTTACGTCTGCCAATAAACCAGGCTGTAGGTCGACATGGAAATTTGACTTTTCAAAAACAGGTACATCAGCTGTAGTTGGGTAATTGGCTTTTGTCCAATTTTTATACCCTCCATCAAGTACATATACTTTTTTATGTCCAAGGTAAGATAACATCCACCAAAACCTAGCTGCATAGGCTCCTTCTCCGTTATCATAGGCGACAATGATTGTATCCTGATCAATACCTGCCATTTCAAGTTTCTCTTTTAATTGGTTTATGTCGGGAAGAGGGTGTCTTCCACCATGAATACCCACTTGTCCTGAAAGGTCCTTTTCTAAGTCAAAATAAATGGCTCCTGGAATATGATTTTGATCGTATTCTAGCTTTCCTAATTCAGGGTTTGCAAGTGCAAAGCGGCAATCGATCACTCTTACATCGCTTTGATTCAGATTCTTAAGAACCCATTCTTTCTCTACAATAAATTTCATATTCAATCCTCCTCCGTGTACCGTATCTCTAAAAACTATATCTTGAATATAACATAGATTGCTTTAGTTCAAGTATTTAGTGATTGTGTCAATGATATTAATTCTGTAATTCAAAGTACTTTTTTTACCCAGAGGCATATGATGGTTTATAAAAATTCTGGAGGGAATGACCAACATGTATTATGTTTCAAATCCATATTCATATCCGTATTGGGCAAATTCTTCGACTTATTCTTCCAATTATATGAATAGAACTCATGAGGAGAATGTTCAACCTGTATTTGATGTCCTGCTTAACGGAATAAAAAGGGAAGCAGAAGCCATTGAGCTATACAGACAGTTAGTTCATGTAGCTCCAAATGAAAGACATCAGAATGATATTTTGTATGCATTAGAAAGAAAAAAAGCTCAGCTAACTCAGTTAAATTATCTTTATATTCAACTTACTGGGACTGTCCCAGTATACGAACTCGAACAAATCTCGTTTGATGGCTACAGAGATGGGCTACAAAAGGCGTATGAAGCTGAAATAGAGGGATATGAAGAATATCAAAAAGGGTTTTCGCTTATTCAACATCCAATGATACAAAATGTATTTTTATGGGCATTAACGGGAGAACAAGAGAATGCTGAGAGTCTCAGGTTTTTAAGTGAAGAACTCTCCCCTCGTGTAACGGATTATGGAGGAAAACCTTTTGTTGTGGATATTAATGAAGCCACCAAGCAAAACGATACCTTCCGTACAGCTTTATGGACAGGAACTCATTTACAGGTAACTTTAATGAGCATTAATGTGGGAGAGGACATTGGCTTAGAAATACATCCTCATCTTGATCAGTTTCTAAGGGTTGAAGAAGGTGAAGGGCTTGTTCGAATGGGGGCCCAGAAGGATAAGTTAGACTATGAGAGAAAAGTTGCTGATGATTTTGCTATTATGATCCCAGCAGCAACATGGCATAATGTTATTAATACGGGGAATACACCACTTAAACTCTACTCGATCTATGCTCCTCCACAGCATCCTTTTGGAACCATTCATAAAACGAAGGCTGATGCAATGGCTGCTGAAGAAGAGCATTAAGCATACTGCAAAAAACATGACAGCTCTGTCATGTTTTTTTTATGGTTTTTAAAGAAAATATCCAACCAATGCCCAGCTCATAATAAATAGGAAGCCAATGGAAACGGAAGAGTAAGTAATTAGATTCCTAATATCCTTCTTTCCTCGCCTTAAATACTCCTGATAGGTGATCTCGCCCTTGACAAACCTTATCCCATTTTCGCTCGGTTCAATCTCGTAAACCTGCCCTTCGTTGTCCTGCAAAATAATTTTTGTGATTAGCTCGGTTGCACTAATTTGGTTTGCATCTGCCTCTTTATCCCCAAAATATACAACTTTCACAGGTTGATAAATGGTATGCTTCATTATTTGTTCACTCAGTTTATACGCCTGTAATTCAAATGCATGATTAGAAACACACATAGGAAGCACCTCATTATGATTATATGTTTGAACCCTCCTTAGGTGAAGAGGCCAAAACTGGAATGTAATCCATTTAATAGTTAAGGAATTTTTTTATAAGGTTCCACATCAGAATCGGATTCTTCTCTCCGGTGTTTTTTTAGGAAGTTTTATACAATAGAACCCAAATTTTTATCAGGATGCTTATGTTTATTAGGAGAATTCTAATATTGAAAACGAAGCTTTATAAATCAAAAGAAGGTGGGGGTAAAATGAATAAGTGGATTATGTCATTTTTTCAATTAAAAAGAAACCCTTTAATGGCATTGTTCGGGAAGAAAAGGAATGGTAAGGGCTGGATATGGGGTTCATTATTAAGTTTAGGAGTTAGTGCAGCTGCTATTCGGTTAAGAAGAAATAAAAAGGCACAATCTCCTGTTAATAACATAATGAATAATATTGATATAGGGAAAATGAGTAAAATGGGGAATTTGGCTGGGTTAGCTGAAATTGCAGAGGAATTAGTCCCAAATAAAGGCCCTGAAAAAACCAATTAAAAAGCATTAATTAAAGAATATCCATCTTCTTGATGGGTATTCTTTAAGGTTTTTCTAGAGCTTCTATTTAACGTGCAAAATTTCCCCTTGTGTTCTTATCTAAAATCATACTGGTCATGGTCGCAATAACTGCGCTCCCTATAATATCATACGGATAATGGTGTCCTACCCAAATACGAGAGACTCCAGTTAATAAAGCTAATACCCATAACACGGAACCTATTACACGGTTATAAAGATAAATAGAAGTCGAAATAGCAAAGACAAGTAATGTATGTTTACTTGGAAAGGTGGAATCCCTTTTTGAAGGAATAAGAATTCCAACTCGTCTTTTCACAAAAGGTCTTGGTTTGAAATAAAACAGCTTAATCAAAGTATGGAGAAATAACATAATCCCAGCAGATAGCCCCGCGTTATAGACTGCTTTTCTGTGAGGACCATTTTTAAACCACATAAAAATTAACATAAAGACAAAGACATACCGAGTTTTATTTGATACAAATATCATTAAAAAATCTAAGGAAAAAAAACGACCTGAGTAATGATTAATTAACTTGAATAATTTTTCGTTCACTTTGAGTTCTCCTTACACTATTAATAGGTAATAAAATGCCCCTACTATGTAAGAAATATGTGGAAACTGCTTTTACTGCTACTAAAAAAACAAGGACTTGATAAGCGAGTCCTTGTAACAAAGTACTATAGCACTCCTCTATGATAATAATTCATTTCCGCAAGTTCTGAAATATACTGGTAGTTATCAATCATATTCTGAATCATTTCTGATTCGGAGGGTGTTAAATCTGGGTCCTCTAGTTTTCTTTGTAGTCCCTCAATTTTTAAAGCGATGTCGTGTTTGATTTCATCATAATTCATTTGAACCACCCTTCCTTTCTGCTCCAAGATTATCCTCACTTTTTTATATTACAAAAGAAAGAGGGAAGGTCGATGCAGATTTTTTTTCAATTACGTGAACAATTATAATCTCACAGCAGACAACAAAAAAAGTACCGCATCAACGTACACGGTACCTTTTAAGAAGATTATAAAGAAGGTGTAACTTCATCACATTGCAAATGGAACTGGTTCATCCAAGAGATCAGTTCCTCTTGTTTCATTGGTTTTGCAAAATAGAAGCCCTGAATGGTTGGGCTCTTTGGCAGGGAGGTTAAATAGTTGAACTGTTTCACATTTTCTACCCCTTCAACGACGGTTTCAATGTCCAATGAATGACAGAGAGAGACGATAGCGGTAATAATCGCCGACTCTTTTTTAGACTCTGGTACACCGTCTACAAAGGATTTATCAATTTTTAACGTGGAAATGGGTAATCTTTTTAAATACGACAATGAGGAAACCCCTGTACCAAAGTCATCAAGAGCTACAGAAAACCCTTGTTTTCGTATGTCTCCTACTGCCCGTATCGCGTTTTCGATATCGCTTACAACGCTTGTTTCAGTGATTTCTAGTTCGAGATTTTTAGCCAATATATGATACTTTTCCACACAATGATTAAGAGTTTTTAACAGCCTTGCTGATGTGATATAGGTGCCAGGAATATTAATGGCTACGTGTAATACGGGATGACCGTCTTTATTCCACTGATTGAGCTGCTGACATACTTTATCAATGACCCAATCAGTCACATCAAACATTTTTCCACTTTTCTCTAATGCTGGAATAAACAGACCGGGTGATAGAAACCCATGAACCGGGTGATTCCATCGAATGAGTGCTTCGACACCGGAGATTTCCTGGGAAGAAGCATTAATTTTTGGTTGATACACGATATACAAATGATCTTTCTCCATAGCCAAATCAATATCAGACAAGAGGCGCTGTTCAAAGTTATACGTATGGATCTTCGGATCATACTCAATGATTTGATTATTATACTCGATTGAGGGGTGATGCAGGACTGCAACCGTATTAGCATAAAGCTGGCTTGCGGTTTCATTGTTTTCCTTAACAGCTATAGCACAGACGGTATTAACAAGAACAGTATGGTCATCGAATTGTAAGGGAACTTTTAAAATAGAGGAAACTCTCTCTAATGTTAATTTGAGTCTTTCATTTGATTCTTCCTTACAAATGAAAGCAAAGCGGTTTCCTTCTACTCTATACACCTCTAAAGAAGTGGAATTTAACTGCGATAGTAACTGACTTACTTCAGTAAGAATTCTATCTCCAAATTTGTATCCATATCCAATATTCCATTTTTCTAGATCATGAATATGAAGAACAGCTACTGTATTAGCATGTAAGAGTTGATGAATGGTCCTTTCAAACTGACGTCGGTTCGGAAGCTTCGTTAATGAATCAAAAAAGTTCATTCGGTAATCAACGTATCGATCCAATGCTCCTGATAAACTAGATAAAATGAGCAAAACGGAAGTTCCAATGGTAACCGCAAGTACTAGAATCCATGTATGATTTTCATGAGAGTGATTTGAAGGAATCACAGTGTCAACATCTACATAAAAAACAACAGAAGCCATCCCGGTATAGTGCATACTAGAAATCGCTAAGCCCATGATTAAGCTTGTCACGATTTTGATCAATCTACGGTCCATTAGACGTTGCAATGAAGAGAAAATGTAAAGGGCAACGAAGGAAACAGTCATTGCTATCAAAATGGATCCAGTAAAAATGACAGGCTTATAGGCATGATGAACCTCCATTTTCATTGCGGCCATGCCCATATAATGCATCGTTGATATGCCCAATCCCATAATGACGCCAGAAATAATAAAGGCAAAGATGCTCTTTTTCTGACGATTCGCTATATAAAAGGCTAAGAGCGATGCTATTAAGGCAGGGCAAATCGAAAGGAGTGTTACAAAAGGGTCGTACTGCATATCAAAAGGGAGATTAATTGCGCCCATCCCAATAAAATGCATGGACCAAATGCCAAAGCCCATGGCTACGGAAGCTAATCCAATCCAAATAAAACGATGAAAGAAGCTATTTTGTTGGATTCTTTCATTCAAAGAAAGTGCTGTGTAAGAGGCACTACAGGCAATAATTATTGATAATATGACAAGTGAAAAGTTATACTCACTTTCCAGAATGAAGATGGAATTTGGTACGGTAAACATGGGGTTCTCCTTTGTTGTGAAGTTCTATCTCTGTAAAAAGAGACATGGTGTATCATTTATATCGGTTATTTATAATAATTATAAAGTGGTGGGAGAAATTTCATTTTTATGCAGAAATGCATATATCACTGTATTTTGATGAAAAATAAACACAAACTTTTTAGGAGGATTAATTTTGGGATTCGTCTTTTTTTTCTTTGTATCGTGGCTTGTAATTGTATTGTTTACAGTAATGAAAAAATCACTTTCTTTTGTTGAGAATATATTTGTATTTTTAATTATTTTAATCGTAAGCGTGAACTGGTCTTGGATCATATTTGAAGAGTTTAAGTTTCTTGAATTATCAAGAAAACCATTGGATTATACAGCCTTTTTAATCAATCGGAGTATGGGTATCCCTTTGATCATTGTTATTACATTAAATGCTGTTAAATCAGCCAATGTGAATGCAAAGGCTTATATATACGTAGGTCTATCAACGGTTATTCTTCTTGTATTAAAGATGATAGGTAACTTTCTTAATATTACAAAGATAAATAATTGGAATACGTTGTACGACGTTTTATATTTTCTTTCTCTTCATTTGATAGCTTACTTCTCCTTACAAATGGTTAGGAAACTTAAAAAAGAGGAGGTAACGATGTCATGAGAATGTGGAAGCAATTTGATACCAATGAAGTTTACCTTTTGATATTACTTACTCTTGTCTATATTGTCTTATTTCTTGTGTTAAGGAAAAAAATATTCAAACCACATATCACACTTTTGAGTTTGGTTTGGGGTTTTTCAGTTGGGATAGCAATTGAGTTTACGATAGGTGGGGGACTTCTCGATTTTTATATGCTTAACGATTCGAATTCTTATGAAGTGATGGATGTGTTATATTTCCTTTTATTTAGTCCTTTTGGGTATTTCTTTTTTTACTTTTATCATAGGTTAAAAATAAATAAGGAGAAGGTTATTTTTTATGTGCTTGCGTGGGCGACCGTCGGAGTGAGTGCTCATTGGCTTTTTACCCAGTTAGGAATCATCACTCTACAAAAAGGGTATCATATAGCCTTATCATTTCCTATATTTTTAGTCATACAAACATTGTCAGTTATCTTTTACGAACAAATAAAATATAGAGAAAACATTTTCGAATCCCCTATTGGTGACTAGGTAAAAGGTCATGTTAAAGGGGATTTTTTTGTTGTGGTTTTAATTATGCAAAATTGAATAGTTTATGCATGGCAGTAGAAGTGAATTGGAATGGATAAAGGATAAAGCCTTCTTTTCGCCACTTCCTGACTTGGCACAGCTCTTGCATCTCTCAAATGTAAATTCGAAAAATGAGGTGTTATTATGGCTGACTCAATCGTGGAGTCGAAAAATCAAATGGTCGAAAGAAAGGAAGGAATTCAAGATAATCCCTTGATAGAATTTCATTCGATCTTAAAAGAAGCGATGGATATTCTAAACTATCCTAAAGAAGTGTTTGAGCTTTTAAAAGAACCATTGCGTTTTCTCGAGGTGAAAATCCCTGTTCGCATGGATGATCACACGACCAAGATTTTTCGGGGTTTTCGTGCTCAGCATAATGATGCGACAGGTCCAACTAAAGGTGGCATTCGATTTCATACAGACGTTACACCAGAAGAGGTGAAAGCCTTAGCTGGTTGGATGAGCATGAAATGTGGAATTACAGGTCTTCCTTATGGAGGGGCAAAAGGGGGAATTGTGTGTGATCCTCGAACAATGAGCTTAGAAGAGCTGGAACGGTTAAGCCGAGGCTATGTGAGAGCGATTAGCCAAATCGTAGGACCAACGAAGGATATTCCAGCGCCCGATGTATATACGAATTCACAGATTATGGCTTGGATGCTTGATGAATACAACTTCATTCGTGAGTTTGATAATCCAGGATTTATAACCGGAAAGCCTGTTGCTCTAGGGGGCTCTAAAGGACGTGAAACGGCTACATCAAAGGGATTACTATATACACTTCAAAAGGTGTTAGAAGTAAAGAAGCTTCCCATAAAAGATTTAAAAATTATCATTCAAGGCTTTGGAAATGTAGGAAGTCATTTGGCATTGTACTTGTATGAGTTAGGAGCGAAGATCGTCGGCATCTCTGATGTGCTAGGTGGAATCTATGATGAAAAGGGCTTAGATATCCCGTATTTAATGGATAGTCGGGATTCCTTTGGAGTAGTAACGACTCTATTTAAGAACACGATTTCGAATCAAGAATTACTAGAAAAAGAGTGTGACGTCCTTGTTCCGGCAGCCCTAGGTGGTCAGATTACGATACGTAATGCTGAAAAGATAAAATGTCAAATTGTACTTGAAGCAGCGAATGGACCGACCACCAAGCAAGCGATAAACATACTTGAGGAAAAGGAGATCCTTTTGGTACCAGACATATTAGCAAATTCAGGAGGAGTGATTGTCTCTTATTTTGAATGGTGTCAAAACAATCAAGGATATTATTGGTCGGAGCGAGAGGTCGATGAAAAACTAAAAGAAATAATGGAAACCAGCTTTGATCAAATCCTCCATGTGAGTAAAAAGTATCGTACAAACTTAAAAGTAGCTGCTTATATCGTGGGGATTCAGGCTTTAGCAGAAACGTCACAGCTTCGTGGCTGGATCAAAATATGAGAGGGGTTGGCTGGAATGGTTGAGGTGTTATTAGAAGAAAGAGAAACGCAACCCATCCATTATTATTGCTTATCGATTGGATCGCACCGCTATGATTTTACGATTGTTTATTCACATCAGTTTTTTGATAAAGCAATGGTCGTTTCTATGCAAGCGGGGAAGTGGGCGTTAATGTGCCAAGAGGATATTGACAATGAAGAGCATTGGGCTGACCGATTAGCAATCGTAGATGTAGATATCGAGGATTGCAAGGCGTTTTTTAAGATGGTGCTTAACCATAAAAGTGTGTCTGATCAATATTAATCTAGGAGTGAGAGACATGAATCACGAATTTGTTGTGAGTTCTGTTAGTGGAAAGGTAGAGGAGGTTGCGATTGAGGTTCATTCAAGAATTTATGAATGGGAAAAATTATTTACAATCCGAACGGAAAATGGACATCTGGAAACAGTGAGCGTGGGTCTTAGTGGAGAAATCATTTCAATAGAAGTAAAAGCAGGTGACTCTATTATACCTGGTATGGTCCTTGCCTTTATTAAAGATGATTTAATTCCAACAGGTAGTGACTAATGTGTGCGGAGATGGCTAGTCCATCTCCCTTTTTCCACTTGTTTGAAAATTTGAAAAATAATATTTTTACAGTATATAATTGAAAGAAAAGAATAGAAGGAGGGGGACGTTTGTTAACTTTAGAAAAAGATAAGATAAGACCCATTATCTCCATTGATTTAAATGACGATGAAGAACAATGGGTAACATGTCTTAAACAGCATAATGAGCCCATTCTTTTTCTTAAAAAGGATGAGGAGATCATCTCCTATATTCAAATGAAAGATATTCCACTTAACGAAACTAGCAGTCTATCAAATATTTTTCAAGCAAAAGCAGTTCCCATGACCAACGTGTCCAAGTTAAATAACACGATTTCTGTTCCTGTTCTTTTTCAAATTATCGGCGAACCGTTTGCCCTTGTGATTGATGATCAAGGGAAGCCATCAGGTTATGTCAAACGGGAGGATGTTCTTGCACTATTATTCAAGCAAGAGCCGCATGGAAGTGTCGATTTACTAAAGGTAATTTTAACCTCTATTCCAATGGGAATATTCGTTGTTGATCGAGAAAAGAAGATAATAAACTTTAATGAGTCAGGCCTGCGGATGACGAAACTAACTTCAGAGGATGTTTCCGGAAAACCAGCTGACTCCATTTTCCACGGGGAGCATATTCACCAAGTGTTTGCAGCAGGTCAAACGATATTAAATCAAATTCAGATCACTGATACCATGGGTGTTCTAGTGGATTATAGTCCAATTTTCGATTTTCATAATGAAGTAGAAGGAATTATTATTATCGTTCAAGATTTGCCGATGGTTGAAGATATGGCCATGGAAATTGAACATATCAAAAATTTAAATAAAGATCTAAATGCCATTCTATCAACGATTTATGACGAAATTTTAGTAGTAAACCATAAAGGGGAGCTGCTTCGATATAGTGAGACGTTTCTTTCCGATTTTTGGGGAGTGGAGCTAAAAGAGTTGACGGGGAAGAATCTTCTGGAGCTTGAAGGGGAAGGTCTATTCACACCGTCTGTTACCCGGTTAGTATTGGAACAAAAGAAAAAGGTATCAATCGTTCAGGAAACAAAGAGAAATAAGCGAATTTTAGCGGTAGGTAACCCGATATTTGATGAAAATGGCAATATTGATCGTATCATTATTGCTTCAAGGGATATTACAGAAACAACAAAGTTAAAATCTGAATTACGTGAAGTGAAGAAGCAATCGGACCAATATAAGCAGGAGCTTGAAAGGATTAAAAATAAAGATCGCTTCTTTAACCGACTCATTTACTGTAGTCCCAATATGGAACAAATTATGGAACATGTGACGAAGATTTCTCATTTTTCCTCTACGGTTCTCATTACGGGAGAATCAGGTGTAGGAAAGGAATTGATTGCGCAAGCCATTCATCAAAGTGGAAGCCGCGCAAACCAACCGTTTCTAAAACTTAATTGTGGGGCAATTCCTGAGAATCTATTAGAAAGCGAGTTGTTTGGGTACAGCAAAGGGTCGTTTACTGGTGCTGATAAAAATGGGAAAGAGGGTTACTTTCAAAAAGCTGACCAAGGAATTTTATTTTTAGATGAAATTGGCGAAATGCCCGTAAGCCTCCAAGTCAAATTGTTACGTGTTCTACAGGAACAAGAAGTCGTTCCAATTGGAAGTACTACTCCGATACCGATCAATGTACAAATTGTTGCAGCAACAAACAAAAAGCTAGAAAAAATGGTTCAAGAAGGAACCTTTCGTGAGGATTTATATTATCGTTTGAATGTCATTCCTATTCATGTCCCGCCTTTACGCGAACGTACAAAAGATATACCACTGCTAGCGTATCATTTTCTTCAAAGACTGAATGAAAAATACAATAAAAACTATCATTTTACACCAGATGCTTTGAATTTACTTGAAGTATACTCATGGCCAGGAAATATTCGGGAGCTGCAAAATATGATTGAACGCTTAGCGGTGTCGGCAGATCATCCAGCTCTAGATGCAGATTTTGTGAATCAGTTTTTATCCTTTACTAGTAATTTTAATAAAGAGAAACCAGTATTCACGAATGTCATGCCTCTTCAGGAAGCGCAAGACTATATTGAAGAGCAATTAGTCCTGCTAGCGATGAAACAATATAAAACCACGACAAAAGCAGCAAAAGCTCTCGGTATCAGTCAGTCATCTGTTAGTAGAAAGTATCAAAAAATTATGAATGATAGACAGGTCAAGTATGGAGAAGTTTTCTTTTAAATAGAGTGGTGCAGACAAATGTCTGTGCCATTTTTTTATGTAGAAGAAGTTATGCAAAATTAGCTAGGGTTATGCAAAATTGCATAACTATTTTTTATTCGTTCCTTGCAAACAGAGAGATAAGTGTTGGCACGGTTCTTGCATTACTTATAAAAAAGGAGGATTGATTAACATGCATGCTTTAAGGATGTATATCAATGGCGAATGGAGAGAATCACAAAATAAAGAAACACGTGACATTTATAATCCAGCAACAGGTGAAGTGATTGCAAAAGCAGCGGAAGGAACAATCGAGGATGTAAAAGAAGCCATTCAGATCGCAAAGTCCACCTTTGAAAGCGGGATATGGTCACAAACTCCTCCGGCTGAACGAGCGGCTTACCTATTTAAAATTGCAGAAAAAATAGAGGAGCGAGCAGAGGAGTTAGCTGAACTTGAAACACTAGACAATGGAAAACCATTAAGGGAAGCTAGTTTTGATGTGGCGGATGCTGCTGCATGCTTCCGTTATTATGCGGGCTTAATTACAAAGCCGAATGGTGAGACCTACCCAGTCTCCGATCCGGTTCAAGGGTTCGTCGTCCGAGAACCAGTCGGAGTTTGTGGGTTAATTGTACCGTGGAATTATCCATTATTACTAAGTGTTTGGAAACTAGCGCCTGCACTTGCTGCAGGAAATTCGGTGGTTTATAAACCGTCCGAAGTGACTCCAATAACTCCAACAAGATTATTTGAAATATTTGAAGAAGTAGGTTTGCCAAAAGGTGTTGCTAATATGGTGATGGGATCTGGTGTGGTTGTTGGAAATGAAATTGCAGAGAGTAAGGACGTTGACCTTGTTTCCTTTACAGGTGGTACAAAGACAGGGAAACAAATTATGAAGGTAGCAGCAGACAGCCTTAAGAAATTATCTTTGGAGCTTGGGGGGAAATCACCCAATATTGTGTTTGCAGATGCTGACTTTGAAACTGCGGTCGATTACGCATTATTCGGTATCTACGCAGGGGCAGGGCAAATTTGTGCAGCAGGTTCTCGTATTTTAGTAGAAGAAGAGATTTACGAGAAATTTGTTTCTCGCTTTGTGGAACGAGCGAATCAAATCAAGGTAGGACCAGGAAATGATCAAGAAGTAGAAATGGGTCCTTTAGTAAGCAAAGAGCATTTGGAAAGAGTTCTATCCTATATAGAGATTGGAAAGAACGAAGGAGCTCGATTGGTTTGTGGGGGCAAGCGGGTCGAAAAAGATGGTTTGCAGGACGGATACTTTTTAGAGCCCACTGTCTTTGTTGATGCAAACTTAAGTATGAGAATTGTTCAGGAAGAAATCTTTGGTCCAGTCGTTGTTATCGAAAAATTCAAAGATGAGAAGAAAGCCATTGCATTAGCAAATGGAACCCAATATGGATTAGCAGGAGCGGTGTTTACGAATAATGGAGCGAAGGCACTCCGTGTGGTAAAACAAATACGAGCCGGAATTACTTGGATAAATACCTTCCATAATACTTACAACGAGGCACCTTGGGGCGGGTATAAGCAAAGTGGGTTTGGTCGAGCGCTTGGAACGTACGGTCTAGAAACATTCCAAGAGATTAAGCAGATAAATGTAAATTTACAAGTCGAACCAATCGGTTGGTTTTCAAAATAAACGTGAATAGGAGAGAGTGTATGAGTACAAATATTGAGAGAAAACAAGAAGAAGTAAAGGAAAAGAACGTACATCAGTACATTAAACAGGTGTTAGAAATGATTGAAAAAGAGGAGATTACGGAGGCGGAGGCCAACTGGATTTCGAAAGAAACCATCCAGCATTTCCGTGACCATGTGAATCCGGGCTTCCTTGATTACCGAAAAACCGTTACGGAGGGTGGACTATCTGCAGCGGTTGAATGGTCAGATAAGGACTCCTGTTTTAAGGATGTGAATGGCAAGGAATACATTGATTGTCTTGGTGGCTTTGGTATTTACAATGTCGGTCACCGTAATGAAAAAGTCGTGAAGGCAGTTAGCGATCAATTAAAGCGTCAAGCTCTGCACAGCCAAGACTTATTAGATCCATTGCGTGCGATGTTAGCAAAAATTTTAGCAGACATTACACCTGGGGATTTAAAATATTCTTTCTTTACTAATAGTGGAACGGAAAGTGTGGAGGCAGCATTAAAACTAGCCAAAATGTATAGTGACAGAACGACCTTTATTTCTACTACTCGTGCTTTCCATGGGAAAAGTCTCGGGGCGCTTTCAGGTACAGCCAAAGGAGTGTTCCGTAAACCATTCTTACCATTGATTCCAGGCTTTCGCCATGTCCCATTTGGTGACATTGATATGATGAGAAAAACATTTGAAACGTGTGCACTTGTTGGTGAAGATGTGGCTGCTGTATTGTTAGAGCCGATTCAAGGGGAAGGTGGAATCATTCTACCACCTGAAGGTTATCTAAAACAGGTTCGTGAGCTATGCGACCAATATAATGCATTACTA
Organism: Bacillaceae bacterium; assembly: GCA_041640555.1. Taxonomy (GTDB): domain Bacteria; phylum Bacillota; class Bacilli; order Bacillales; family Cytobacillaceae; genus Robertmurraya_A. The sequence goes on along the minus strand of JBEQAB010000016.1, from coordinate 6,994 downwards.
ATATTCGATGAAGTACAGACGGGTATGGGGCGTACAGGTAAAATGTTCGCATCGGACTTGTATCAAGTGGTTCCTGATATTCTTTGTCTAGCCAAAGCCTTTGGTGGTGGTGTGATGCCAGCAGGTGCCATCGTTGCAAAAGAAAAGGTGTTTAAAAGCTGGTTTGATAATCCGTTCATGCATACAACTACATTTGGTGGAAACCCACTTGCCTGTGCGGCTGCTATTGCAACGATTGATGTATTGTTAGAAGAGAACTTACCTGCTCGTGCTGCAGAGGTTGGAGAATATTTCTTACAAGGATTAATAGAAGCTGCCGAAGGTCATGAAGATCTTGTAATGGAAATTCGAGGCCAAGGTTTGATGATCGGAATCGAATTTGAACGTGATGAAATTGGCTGGGAAGTCTCCAAAGGCATGTTTGAACGAGGAATTCTTGTCGCTGGTACTCTAGTAAACTCGAAAACAATTCGAATTGAGCCTCCACTTACGATTAAATATGACGAAGTAAATACAGTTATACAAACCTTTAAAGAAGTACTACAAACCATTCGTTAAAAAATTTTAGATGTGAAAAAGGAGGGGAGCCTCCTTTTTCCAATAAGGAAGGTGTCCGATCCATGAAACAATTTGTTCAAATCAAAACATCCATCCCAGGGCCACGATCAAAGGAATTATTAGATAGAAGGATAAGAGTTGTTCCACAAGGTATTAGCAATAACTGTGCAGCATTTGTTCATAAGGCAGAAGGAGCATTGGTTGAGGATATGGATGGCAATATTTTTATCGACTTTGCTGGTGCTATTGGAACGATCAATGTTGGTCATTCCCACCCGAAGGTTGTTCAGGCTATAAAGGATCAAGCGGATCACTTTGTTCACACCGGATTTAATGTCATGATGTATGAATCATATATCGAGTTGGCGGAAAAGTTAACCAAGCTTGCCCCAGGCAGTTTTCCCAAACAAGCGGCTTTTTTTAACAGTGGGGCAGAAGCAGTTGAAAATGCTGTGAAGATTGCTCGAAAGTATACGAAAAGACAAGGAATTGTGTCGTTTAGGAGAGGGTTTCATGGACGAACGTTAATGACGATGACGATGACAAGTAAAGTGAAGCCTTATAAATATGGATTTGGACCATTTGCACCTGAGGTATATAAAGCTCCTTATCCATATGAATATCGGAAGCCAAATGGAATGGATGAAAAACAGTATACTGAATATATGATCCAACAGTTTGAACAATTCCTTCTTGCAGAAGTCGCTCCAGAAACGATTGCAGCAGTAGTCATGGAGCCAGTGCAAGGAGAAGGAGGCTTTATCGTTCCCAATCGGGAATTTGTGCAGCGTGTTTATACTATTTGTAAAGAACACGGAATATTATTTATTGCAGATGAAATTCAAACCGGCTTTGGGCGAACCGGCCGTTACTTTGCCATTGAACATTTTGGCGTAGAGCCAGATCTTCTCACAATCTCGAAGTCTATGGCAGCTGGTGTTCCCATTAGCGGAGTGATTGGCCGTGAAGAGATTATGAATGTAAGCCAGCCAGGAGAAATTGGTGGAACGTATGCGGGGAGTCCGTTAGGGTGTCAAGCTGCTCTTGCTGTCCTAGATATCATAGAAGAAGAACAATTGAATGCAAGAGCGGAACGGATTGGTAGAACAGTAATGAACAAGTTTCAACAATGGTCCGATCGATTTGAACAAGTCGATGGCATTCGTGGGTTAGGAGCGATGTGTGCGTTTGAAATTGTAAAAGAAAAGACTTCTAAACAGCCAGACAAAGAACTGGTTGGTAGCATTATTCGAGAGGCTACCAATAGAGGATTGCTGTTACTCAGCGCAGGGATTTTTGGCAATGTGATTAGACTATTAATGCCTTTAACGATCTCAGATGATCAACTTCATGAAGGATTATTGATCTTAGAAGAATCTTTAGAAGCTGTTTTATCTCCCCAATATATATAAAGAGAGGGTTAGCAGATGAGTTCGAATATCACTTTTCAAAAAAAGCAGTTATACAAAATGTATATTAATGGCCAATGGATCGGGGATGAGTGCGAGACATTCATCAATGTTATGAACCCCGCAACCAATGAAGTGATCGGGATGATTCCGAACGGAGGAACGTTGGAAGCAAAGGCTGCTGTAGATGCCGCCCATCTAGCGTTTAAAACTTGGTCCAAAAAAACGGCAGAAGAACGCAGTCAGCTACTCATGAAATGGTTCCATCTCATTGATGAGCATAAAGTCGAAATTGGCACAGTGATGACGATGGAGCAAGGAAAGCCTGTAAATGAGGCAATAGGTGAAGTGAATTATGCCAATAGTTTTCTCTCTTGGTATGCGGAAGAAGGAAAGAGAATCTATGGAGAAACGATTCCGGCCGCACATCCAAATAAACGGATTTTGATTAGAAAAGAACCGGTTGGGGTTGTTGCAGCCATTACTCCATGGAATTTTCCAGCGGCCATGATCACGAGAAAGGTAGCCCCTGCTCTTGCTGCTGGCTGTACGGTGGTGGTGAAACCAGCTCAGCAAACGCCTCTAACTGCTCTGAAACTAGCAGAATTAGCAGAAAAAGCAGGCATTCCAGCTGGTGTGTTTAACGTGGTAACTGGAAAATCAAAAGAAATTGGCGATGCTTGGTTAAAGGATCCGCGCGTTCGTAAGCTTACCTTTACGGGTTCCACTGAAGTTGGGAAGGTACTTATGAGAGGTGCTGCTGATACGGTGAAGAAGATTTCGCTAGAATTAGGCGGAAATGCACCTTTTATCGTCATGGACGATGCAGATCTAGAAAAAGCAGCCAAAGGACTACTAGCCTCGAAGTTTCGTAATGCCGGCCAAACATGTATTTGTACGAATCGTATTTACGTCCAAGAAAGAATCCTTGAGCCGTTTGTGGAGCTTTTTAAAAAGGAACTAAGCAAGCTCAAAATCGGGAACGGTATGGAAGAAGGAATTGATATAGGGCCGCTTATTGACCAACCAGCGGTAAATAAAGTAAAGGATATTCTTGACGATGCGATTCATAAAGGCGGAAAGATTGTGTATCAAGGAGATAAGTATGAGGGGAAAGAAGGATTTTTCTTTCCACCGACGATCCTTACAAATGTGAATGATCAAATGATGTGTGTGGAAGAAGAAATCTTTGGACCACTAGCCGCGATTGCTACTTTTCAAACAGAAGAGGAAGTGATAGAAAGAGCCAATAATACCGTTTACGGCTTAGCTGCTTATGTGTTCACTGAAAATTTAAGTCGCGCTTTCCGAATAAGTGAAGAACTTGAATACGGAATTATCGGCTTAAATGATGGACTTCCATCAACGGCACAAGCACCATTTGGAGGTTATAAAGAAAGTGGTTTAGGTCGAGAAGGGGGCCATCACGGACTAGAAGAATTTCTGGAAGTAAAATATATTTCGATTGGACTAAATATATAGCATGAAAAAACCTGGATCCTATTGGGACCAGGTTTTTTCATGCTGATATGTACATTATGCAAAATTGAATGGATTATGCAGAACTGGTTTCTTATCAGGCAGGAAAAAGTGGTAGGATTACAGAAAATTAAGAATATTAAATCTGGCACGAAATTTGCAATAAGAAAATAGGAAACTATTTTTTATTGAAAGAGGGATGATAATGAAAGAAAAGAAACAGCCTACACTAGCAGTTGCTTTGATCCCGATCGGAGCCATGATTGTATTTTTATTTACAGGCATTTTCATGTTTGAGGCAGATCCTCATATTCCACTCTTGCTCAGCGCCACTGTGGCATCACTCGTATCTATTTATTTAGGATATACTTGGCGAGAGCTTGAACAAGGTGTTATCAAAGCTGTCTCTCTTGCACTACAAGCGTTACTTATTTTAATGATTATTGGAACGATAATCGGAACATGGCTAGCTGGCGGAATTGTTCCGACTATGATTTATTATGGATTAGATATTTTATCTCCCACCTATTTTCTCCCTGCTGCTGCCATCATTTGTAGCGTGGTTGCGATTGCTTCGGGGAATGCATGGACAGCGGCTGGTACAATAGGGATTGCCATTATGGGAGTGGGAATTGGATTAGGAATTAATCCCGCTATGGTGGCTGGTGCTGTCATTTCTGGATGCTACTTTGGAGATAAAATCTCTCCTCTGTCCGAAACAACGAATATGGCGCCTGGAATCACAGGTGTTCAACTATTTGATCATATTCGCCATATGCTTTATACAACGATACCTGCACTGGTACTGTCAGTTATCATTTACTTTTTTATAGGCCTTACATTCAAAGGAAAAGGATCTGGAGTGAGTGATATTGCTACACTTCAACAAGAATTAGCGGATATTTTCATTATCAGTCCGTGGTTACTTCTTATTCCAGTTATAGTTCTTGGGATCATTGCTTTGAAAACACCGGCAATCCCCGGTCTTGTCATAGGGTCGATTCTAGGTGGGATGGTTGCCATCATAGTTCAGGGTGAAACAATTGGCAGTGTTTTGTCCATTATGGTTTATGGCTTTGAAATGGAGACTGGAAATGAAGTATTAGATAACTTGCTTAACAATGGTGGAACGGAAGCGATGATGTACACCGTATCTCTCGTTATGATTGCGATGAGCTTTGGGGGGATTTTAGAAACGAGTGGAATCATGAATACGATTGTGACAAGCCTGTTAAAAATGGCCAAATCAACAGGCAGTTTAATCACAACAACGGTAGCAACCTGTGTTACAGCTAACATCGTCGCTTGTGATCAGTACTTATCGATTCTACTACCTGGAAGAATGTACTTAACCGCCTACCGTAAGCGTGAACTCCATCCAAAGAACTTATCTCGAACGCTAGAAGATGCGGGGACAATGACCTCTCCGCTTGTTCCTTGGAATACATGTGGTGCATTTATGACCGCCACTCTTGGAGTATCTACTTTTCAATATGCACCCTATGCATTGCTTTGTTTTATCAGTCCCATTGTAGCGATTATATACGCGTATACAGGATTTACAATCGAGAAGCTTCCGAAAGACAATAGAATGGAAGAGCAGGTTACAGAAGATAATGAAGTAAGCGTATTGTTATAATGAAGAAAACTGTAGATGGCTGTCTACAGTTTTTTCTATTTGTGAGCGTTCGAATAAAGTGGATAAAAAGGTAAGGTAAGATAAAACTATTATCCGGAAGCGTTTAACTTTTCATTTAAGACGATCTTTATTAAAATTAACAATGAAAAACAATTTCTTCCAAGGTTATCAAGTAAATCTTTCGAAAAAGGAGAATGAATATGAACTTTGTAACGTTGAACAACGGATTAAAAATGCCACAGCTAGGTTTCGGTGTCTGGCAAGTAAAAGATGATGAGGCTACAGCGGCTGTAACTGCGGCGATTGAAGCAGGTTACCGTTCCATCGATACAGCAATGATCTATGGAAACGAAGAGGGTGTCGGAAAAGCGATTAAAGAATCCAACGTACCTCGCGAAGAATTATTCATTACAACGAAAGTTTGGAATACTGACCAAGGTTACGAAAGCACCATACAAGCTTTTGATTTAAGTCTAAAGAAACTAGGTCTTGATTATATTGATTTATACTTAATTCACTGGCCAACACCAGAGTACGATACATATGTAGAGACGTTTAAGGCGATGGAACAGCTATATCATGAAGGCAAAGTAAAAGCCATTGGTGTATGCAACTTTGAAATTGAACATTTAGAAAGACTTCTTAACGAATGTGAAGTTAAGCCAGTCCTAAATCAAATCGAATGTCATCCATATTTAGCACAAAATGAATTGAAAGAGTTTTGCGCGAAGCATGATATCTTTGTAGAAGCGTGGAGCCCCCTTGATCAAGGTGGAGAAGTGCTACAAGATGATGTTATTATCAAACTGGCTGAATCACATAGTAAGACGCCTGCTCAAGTTGTTTTAAGATGGCATTTACAAAATAATTCAATCGTTATTCCTAAGTCTGTTACACCATCAAGAATTCAAGAAAACATTGATGTATTTGATTTTGAGCTCTCTTCACAGGAAATGGATCAAATCAATGGAATCAATCGTAACCGACGCAAAGGTCCAAATCCAAACGAGTTTAACAAAAGATAATAACGGGTAACGACTGTTCCGTTTTTCGGGTGTTTTATTTTTAAAGACATAAGAAAAGACGTATGCATTGGTGGCATATGTCTTTTCTTTATTTATCAAGGTTTCTATGACATTCCATTAACTTTGCCTTAGCGATTGATATCATTATTGTGATGGACAATATGTATTGTGCAATTAATACCTATTTTTTTTATAAGCTAGTCGATAAAAAAAAGCTGTTGATACCCACGTAAAGGAATCAACAGGGCACGCGCTTATCTGTTGGGGGATCATGTGATGCACCGGAGCTGATAAATAGACGGAGGAATTCCGACTATTGACTCGAAAAACGTAAAAATGGGGAGCTTTTGCTATCCATTAGCGGAAATTCTCCCCTTATTTACCCCCGAAACGGGCTCCATCCTGCATCTAACCGGAAAATCTCCGCTTATTCAATGGTGAGTTTTACTTTTCCATATGTAAATAAGACCTAAAGGAGCAGTCGTTTTTATTTATAAAAAACTCTTGCATTATTTTTAGGTATTTTGTAAGATAAGAATCCGTCCTCATTACTAGTGTATTAGTTAATGAGGATGTTTAAAAAATATTCGAAAACAGAAGTTGACTTCTGCGAATCAAGATGTTATAGTAATACATGTAGCCGACAACAACGACTTGAAATTAACTTTCGAAAAAGTTTTTCGTAGAAGTTGACAACAGCGAAAAGATATTGTAAGATAATCAAGTGCTTAATTGAACCTTGAAAACTGAACAAGACAACAACAAACGTCAACGTTTTAATTCTAAGTTTTAACTTTTAAGAGCTAATCTTACTCTTTATTGGAGAGTTTGATCCTGGCTCAGGACGAACGCTGGCGGCGTGCCTAATACATGCAAGTCGAGCG
>JBEQAB010000015.1:0-74276 GCA_041640555.1 Bacillaceae bacterium | reverse complement strand
CGTCCGCCGCTAATCTTTGGGAGCAAGCTCCCAAAGATCCGCTCGACTTGCATGTATTAGGCACGCCGCCAGCGTTCGTCCTGAGCCAGGATCAAACTCTCCAATAAAGAGTAAGATTAGCTCTTAATGTTAAAACGTTGGCTAGTGTATATTTTCAACACTAATCATTTTTGTTGACGTATGATTTGTTTAGTTTTCAAAGAACAAAAATCAATGTATTTCTTATTTCATCGCTCGGAAGCAACTATATCAGAATAACATTTTCCACTTATCTCGTCAACAACTTTTTTAAAAAAGTTTGTGTATCAACTTTTAAATTATGTTGTTTCGTAAGCAGATTTTTATAATACCACCCGTCTTTTTTATCGTCAATAGATTTTTATCATTTTTTGTCGAAAAAAAACGTTCATTAGAGTTTCTAATGAACGTTTTTTAATTTAAGCTGCATTTTCTACTTCCTTCACTTCTTTCGAGAAAAACCAACCAGCTAATGCAATCAGAACTAATACTATATAGAAAGTAAATTTCCACTCAGGTGATTTTGCAAATGTACTAGGAAGTACGGATAATGAAGGGTGTGATAATGTGTATACTGCAAGTTTCACCCCTACCCAACCTACAATCGCAAAGGCAGCAATTTCTAAACCAGGGCGTTTGGCTAGAAGTGTTACAAAGAAGTTTGCTGCAAAACGCATGATAATTAACCCGATTAAACCACCAGCGAAGATAACCAAGAACTTACCTCCATCCAAACCACCGATAGGAGGAAGTGGAGTATCTGGTAAAGCTACAGCTAAGGCAACTGCTGCTAATATTGAATCTACTGCAAATGCTATATCTGCTAACTCAACTTTTAAAACCGTTGTCCAGAAACCCGAATTCTTTACTTGCTTTACTTTGTCACTTGACTTCTCTTCAAGTTTTTTCTTAAAAAGTTTCCTCGCTATATGATTAAGGGCAATAAATAATAAATATATTGCACCTACTGCCTGAACTTGCCATACATCCACTAAGAACGAAATCACAAATAAGGAAGCAAATCTAAAAACAAATGCACCTGCTAAACCATAAAATAGTGCCCTTTTTCTTTCTTCTTCAGGTAAATGCTTTACCATAATAGCTAATACTAGGGCATTATCCGCTGCAAGCAATCCCTCTAACGCAATAAGAACTAACAATACCCAACCATATTCTAATAATAAACTTAGATCCAATTTTTGTTTCCCCTTTCAATTGAGAACTCTCCACCCTGCACTCTTTTAACATTCTGCATATATCTCTATAGATAAAATCGAAATTGACCATTTATTGTTTCATACACTCTCCCCCTTCCCAAGTTTCTATTTTTTGGTAAAGGTTTGAGACGCAAAAAAGACCTTTACCATTGATAGGTAAAGGTCTTGCTAACAACAAAGTATCGTTGCCAACAAAGCCGAGAGCGCCTGTGCCTCTGAAATGACGACTTTGCTGTAAAAGCTACTCCCCTTTAAAGGAATATCTTATTCAATTCTTATCATTATCATATGATGTTTTCGATTAATCGTCAATGAGAAAATACCCGTTGTTTAAATAAACTCCTTTTCGAGATCAGCCCGTAACCGGAAGATCATCATTCTTTCTCCAGTCCTAGTACTAATATCGGTATAAAAATTAAGAACACTTTGGCCTGTTATATTAGAAATTAGCTGTTTTAATTCACCTGCACCAGACTCAACTAAATCAGCTCGCGTACGTTTTATAGATAGCATTCCGTCTTTTGTTTCACACACCGAGTACTCAGCAGGAGTTAGAATTCCTTTTAAAGATACAATGATCATATCTCTTAGAATATCTGCCTTTACAGATATTGAACCTCTCCCTAGATAGTCCTTTTCCCATTGAGTAATGGCCTTACTTATTTCTGCCTCAATTGAACCCTTTGTTTTCTTCATAATTCACCCCTTACCACATTATAATTGTTCCTTAAATTTTCCTCAATTCTTCCTGACCTCGTAATAGTTTGTTCATACTGTGATTCTATCATTATAAAATCTATTACTTTATATGAAGAAGGAAGCTTTCCATGAGCTATAAAATCACTGCCCTTATAATATCTACCACCTTATTTGCAGCAACAATGTTCCTTACGAATGATGAGTCTACAACTATAGCGGTTCAAAATACATCTAGCACCTCTTTTTCAGAAGAGACTACTGCTTCCGCAGGAACTATTGTTACAGAGAAGTTTGTAGAAGAAAAGCAAGAAATCACAGAGATTCTGATTGATGTTCCATTATTAAACCAGATGGACAGTCCTAGATTATACAATGGTTGTGAAGTAACAAGCTTAGCAATGATTTTACAATATAATGGTCTTGATATTACCAAAAATCAATTAGCAGAAGAAGTGGTCCGAATACCGCTCCAATATACTAGTGGTAAATATGGCAATCCTAACGTTGGTTTTGTTGGTAATATGGAAGACGGGCCCGGACTCGGAGTATATCATGGTCCTATCTATGATCTAGCTACAAATTATTCCGATCAAGTCATTGACTTAACTAATCACCCATTTGAAGATTTATTAAAACAAGTAGCTCAAGGTCATCCTGTATGGATTATTACCACCTCTACTTTTTCTCCTGTTGACGAATTTGAGACGTGGGAAACACCACAAGGAGAAGTTACTATCACATATAAAATGCATAGTGTTGTCATAACAGGCTATGATAATGAATCTATTTATATAAATAATCCTTATGGAGAGAAAAATCAACAACTAGACCGAGAGACATTTATTCAAGCTTGGGAGCAAATGGGAAGTCAATCGATTGTCGTTTTATAACCTCAAATACAAATTGTATTTGAGGTTTTTTGTATATTCCCGTCGGAATTTTCCACTATTTTTACATTTCTGTGAATAGATTTACATTTTATTAACACTCTATTAAAACTACAAATGTATACTCCAATAGTAGAGTGAAAGATTCATAAATTTATATAAATGGAGGAATAATCATGAAAGTAAATAAAAAGGTACTTGGAGTTACTCTAGCAAGCAGCCTTGCGCTTAGCTCTCTTAGTTTCACAGCAGGTAATAACAAGGTTGAAGCTAAAAAAGATCCTGAAAAAGCGAAAAACGTGATTGTTTTTGTCATGGATGGGGTAAGTTCAAGTACAACTACACTTGCTAGATGGTATAAAGGTGAGCCGCTTGCACTGGACGAAATTTTAACAGGTGGTGTTCGTACATACTCAGCAGATTCAGCTATCACTGATTCAGCTCCTGCTGGTACAGCATTGGCAACTGGAAATAAGTCCAATGATAAATTTGTTGGGGTCTTACCAGAAAAGGTTACAAACCCTGGAGTGGACCAATCTCTAGCCGATAACCCTTACAAGCCGGTTGCTAACGTATTGGAAGGTGCTAAAATTAGCGGAAAGGCAACTGGAATCATTTCTACTTCTGAAATTCAACATGCAACTCCAGCAGCATTCTCATCTCATGCAGAAAATAGAAGCAATTATGACAATATCGCTGAACAGCAAGTATACCAAGACATGGATGTCGTTCTAGGTGGAGGCAAAAACTCTCTTATTCCTGCGAATCGTAAGGATGGAGAAAACTTACTTGATACAATTGAGAACAGAGGTTATGACATTGTAGAAACACGTGAGGAATTATTAAATTCTAAATCAAAAAAACTATGGGGATCATTTGCTCCTTCAGCAATGGCCTATGACATGGACCGTTCACAAACTAAACCGGAAGAACCTACTCTAGCTGAAATGACAAAGAAAGGAATAGATACTCTTTCTAAAGATAAGGATGGATTCTTTTTATTTGTTGAAGGTAGTAAACCTGACTGGGCTGCACATGCAAATGACACAATTGGTATGATCAGTGATACCCTTGCATTTGACGATGCCGTAAAAGAAGCTCTTGAATTTGCAAAAAAAGATAAAAATACTATGGTTATTGCCGTATCTGACCATGGAAATAGTGGTATTTCCATTGGAAATCAAAATACTAGCGGTTCTTACTCATATATGCCTGTTTCCGCCTATATCGATCCGTTAAAGCCAGCGAAAATGACTCTTGAAGGTGCATTAAGTCAATTAAAAGCAGATAAATCAAATGCTTTAGAAGTAGCTGCACTTTATGGAATTGTCAGCCCTTCTGCAGAAGAAACAAAAGCCATTAAGGAATCTAGTAATTTAAGCAAAACACTTGTTCACCTTTTAGCTACTCGTGCAAACATCGGCTTTACAACAGGCGGACATACCGGTGAAGATTTGTTTATGTATTCTTATGGACCAGGAAAGCCTGTTGGCTTTGTTGAAAATACAGACATTGCACATTCTGTAGCAAGCGCTATGGGATTTGACTTAAAGAAATTAGACAGCCAGCTATTTGTGGATGCAGAAGAAGCTTTCAAAGGAGCATCTATTAGCATTGATACAACTAACAAAGAAAACCCACTATTAGTTGTGAAACAAGGTAAAACAACAGCAGAATTCCCTGTAAATAAAGACATCGTAATCATTAATGGAAAAGAAAAGGATCTTAGAAGTGTTACTGTTCAATCAAACGGTAAATTCTATGTTTCTAAAGAAGCCGTTCAATCTGTAAAAAAAGGGAAATAATTCATGAAGAAAACCCCATTCGATCTTCCGAATGGGGTTATTTCACTCTATAAATACTTTCTGTGTATACTTTTACCGTCATACGTATAAAGCATGTTTTTCCCTTCAATAACAGTTTCCATATGGATGCTTCTTCCCCATAACTGATGAATATACGGCATCACTTTTTCCAAATACTTAATATCAAGTTCAATTCCTTCGTATCCATGCTTGATATAAAGCTCACCGTTTTTCATATAATCGCCATCTGTTACCGTTAAGTAAGGAAAGCCACCATTCACTCTCATGCTTACTAATTGATCTCGAACATTTTCCCATGCTTTATCAACAATCTTATAATCCTTCCCTTGCTTTTGGAACAAATACATATCCTCACGCATAACAAGATCTTTCGTTAAATAGTTCCGTAAGAAAGATATATCTGATTCGATTTCACGTACCTCAAACATTTTCTCTCGTCCTGATGCAGGTTGGACTCCTCGACGCTTCATTTCCTCGGTCGGATTATTATATCTTTCTTCAATATCTTCAAAAATCTTCAACCCAAGGTAATAGGGGTTTATTCCTGTTCGAGAAGGTTGAACAACACCAGCATTTAGTTTAGCAAACTCCAATGCTTCAGAGCTCGTTAAATCCATTTCACGGAGAATTCTTTGGTGCCAAAACGATGCCCAGCCTTCGTTCATAATCTTTGTTTCTAACTGTGGCCAGAAATATAGCATTTCCTCGCGCATCATCGTTAAAATATCACGTTGCCAGTCTGATAATTCTCTACTGTAACTCTCAATAAATAATAATAGGTCTTTTTCTGGCTGTGGAGGGAATTTCTTTTTTCTTTTTACAGGTTCTGGCTTCTTTTTATCCTTTTCATCTAAATCCCACAAATCATCATAAGGACTTATCGCAGTAACTTCTTCGTATTCCACGTCCTCCATACTCCAAGCAAGTTTTGGTCTCATCAATGAGGGGTCAATATGCTCTTCAATGGCCAGAACCGCATCAAGAAACGTTTCAACCTCATGTTTACCATGTTGTATTTCATACTTCCTGATTCTTTCAGCGGTTGCGGCCATGCTTTCTACCATGTCTCTTTTTGTATTTTGAAATCGAACATTATTTTTAAAAAAGTCACAGTGTGCTAAAACGTGGGCAACAATTAACTTGTTTTGAATTAGAGAATTGGAATCCAGTAAAAATGCATAACAAGGGTCAGAATTAATAACAAGTTCATAAATTTTAGACAATCCAAGATCATAGTGAAGCTTCATTTTATGAAATTGTTTCCCGAAGCTCCAATGGGAAAATCGTGTTGGCATGCCATAGGCACCAAAGGTATAAATAATTTCAGACGGACAAATTTCATAACGCATTGGATAAAAATCGAGTCCAAAGCCAACCGCTATCTCTGTTATCTCTTCAATGGCATACTGTAATTCCTTCTGTTCTTGTTCACGCATTAGCTTTCTCCCCCTTTTTGCTCTTATCACAATGTATGAAACGAGAGAGAGAATGATGTACCAAGAAATAGAAAAAAGCAGAACCCTATTAATTTTAGAGTTCTGCTTTTTCTTATTTCTCTTCTAATGCAATCGTTAACTCTTTTCCTACGCTATTGTCATGTGTAATCTTGACTGTTACCATCTTTTTCTGCCCATTCACCATTACTTCAAACTGAAACGAATCCACTACCTTGTTTTCAGCTAGTTTCTCTCTTCCCACATACTTGTATTCCACCACCTGCTGTCCAGGATAGTCTTCAGTTACAATTGCTGTTGCGATTTTCCCAAACTTTTTATAGTCTAGTCCTGGCTGCTCAGCATAAGTAGATGAAAGTGAGCCAAAAACACATAATAGAGTGATCATTGTAATTAGTATCTTTTTCAAATCTTTTCCCTCCTTGTTTGTCGTTTTATTTTTCCATTTGTCCCTCACTTTTATGTAATTCCATGACCTCATTCACCAATTTCATCCCAACATATTGATTCCTTTCCCATACATCTGGGAAACTAGACAAAGGCGGGGCACGATTAACCATTGGTGGACATATTTCTATGGTTAATGCTGGTCGATGGTACGTGGTAATAAACCAATCTGTAAATCCTCCACCAGTTGCCTTTTTTGGAGGCTTTCCTAATTTATAACCAGTTAATTGAGCAATTTCTTCGGCAATTAAATAATCCCTTTGTTCATACTTCCCATTTTTATACTTCCAGTATATCTCCTGACCAGTTGAATGGTAGGCTACGCCAATAGAAGGTTGGATTTGATCAATAAAGGAAGTTAAAGCTTGAGTTTCCAATGCCTCTAATGGTCTTTTTCCTTTATAAAATTGATACGTAGGTATTCGTGGCCCCTTTAACTCTTTCCAACCGGCTGGATATTGTCGATTTAAATCAATCCCTATCCCATTGGCTTTCCAACGTGAAAAATTAGTTTCTCCCTCATTCATTAAAAAAAGCTGATCAACAAAGAATAGAGGAATGTTCTGCTGCTGAATGGTAACTCCGTCCGGATTAATCATCGGAATAAACCAAATGGACACCTCATTTAGCATAGTAGAATCAAATGGACCGACTTTAGTACCGGTGGTTAATGCGCTAACATAATTTTCAAGCATTACCATTAACAAAGAGGTGGTTAACCACTCTCTACCATGATGAGCACCAATGAGTACGACGTTTTTCTTTCCTTTTCCAATTTTAATTGCCGGAATATCATTTCCATAGTAAGATTGACCAATTACCTTTACTTCTAGTTCTTCCTCATAGGTTTCCTTCAATTTGTTTATATCCAATTGCATTTGTTCATATGTGTAGATTCGATCAGAATGAACGATAGTTGCAAATGCAGAGGGACAATACAGTAAAAAGCCAATAAGAATTATAAATATTTTCATTGCATTCATTCCTAAAATTAAAATTCCCATCTTTAATGTGTCTTGAATGAGTTAAACCTATTCAGGAAAAAGATGAAAACCTTGATATATCAATAGTGTCAAGATTTTCTGCGATTGATTTTGACAGTAAATCATACACTATACTCAACTCCTTAAGAGGAGGAGAGAGAAATGAATCAAGTGGATTATGATCGAGCCTTGTACTATACGCATCGCTCTGAATGGGATAACTTATTAATATTGATGGTACGAACGAAGGACCAATTTTTAGCCAAAAAAATTGAGCATTTTCTTCACGCGTACAATTTTGAAAAAGATTACCAAGTAATTGAGAAACATTTATATTCTTTACTTCGTTACATCGACCATGCAAACGATCTTGTTGAAGCAAATGACGGCTTGCTTGATACAGTGATAACCATGGGGTAACTACCGGAATTCCACCAAAAAAAACACGGTCTAAAAGACCGTGTTTTTTATGATTTATTTAGTTAATGCATTCATTTTATTTTCTACTGTTTGCATAAATGCATCTTCAATCGATTTTAGTTTTTCTTTGCTTCCAGTTAAGCTCGATCCCTTTACACCAAAATAGAACTTTATTTTTGGTTCCGTCCCTGATGGGCGTAGGCAAACCCATGATCCATCTTCAAAGAAGTACTTTAACACGTTTGAAGCAGGAAGATCGATTGACTCTTCTGATCCTCCCTCATATCTTGTACTTGTTAAGTAATCCTCCGTTTTTGTTACTTTAAGACCAATGAGTTCTTCAAGCGGCTCTTCACGGAAAGATTCAAGTGTTTTATTAATCGTTTCTGCACCTGATTTTCCTTTTAACGTTAATGAACGTAAGCCTTCTTGGTAGTAACCAAACTTATCAAAAATCATTAACAATGCTTCATATAGAGACTTGCCTTGCTTTTTATAATACGCGCACACTTCAGTTGCTAAAAGAGAAGCCTGAATAGCATCCTTGTCTCTAGCAAAATCTCCAATTAAATACCCATAGCTCTCTTCATATCCAAACAAGAAGCTATGTTCATTTGTGGAATCGTACTCGTTAATTTTTTCTGCTATAAACTTAAATCCTGTTAAGACATCAATCGTTGGAACACTATAAGAAGCAGCAATAGTCGCACCTAATTCTGATGTAACTATCGTCTTTAAAACCAATGCATTTTCTTGTAAAGTTCCCTTTACCTTTTTATTTTCTAGTAAGTAATGGAGTAGTAAAGCACCGGTTTGGTTTCCTGTTAGGATTTCATACTCCCCTGCTTCATTTTTAACAGCAATACCAAGACGGTCTGCATCAGGGTCAGTTGCAATTAGTAAATCAGCATTCACCTTTCTTCCAGCCTCTATTGCTAACTCAAACGCAGCATGTTCTTCTGGGTTTGGACTTTTCACAGTAGAGAACTGTGGATCAGGTAATTCCTGCTCCTTTACAATGGTTACATTTTCGTATCCCAACGCCTTTAGTCCAGAACGTACCGGTTTATTAGCTGTCCCATGCAACGGTGTAAAAACTACCTGTAAATCCGTCTCTTTAGCTAATGCAGGATTCTCGGAGATCGTTACAAGCTTCGCTAAGTATGCTTGATCCACCTCTGCACCAATCATCTTAATTAGCCCTTGCTCTTTTAGCTCTTGTTCTTCACGAACTTCTATAGTTAACTCATTTGAAATAGCGTCTACTTTTTCAATTACCTTATCTGCCCCTTCTAAAGGAAGCTGTCCACCGTCTGGACCATACACCTTATAACCATTATATTCTGGCGGATTATGGCTTGCTGTAATCACAATTCCAGAGAAAGCATTTAGGTGTCTAACAGCAAATGATAATTCTGGTGTTGGACGAAGCTCATCAAAAACATACGCTTGGATTCCCTTCGTAGCTAATGTTTTAGCTGCCTCCATCGCAAATTCACTTGATTTATGGCGAGAATCATAAGCAATGACCACACCTCTATCCTTTGCTTCTTGACCAAATTCTTCTATATATGTTGCAAGGCCAGCGGATGCCTTTCTAACCGTGAAGATGTTCATACGGTTCGTCCCAACACCAATTTCTCCACGCATTCCACCTGTACCAAACTCTAAATTTTTGTAAAAAGCATCCTCTAGTTCCACATCGGATAGCTTTTGTAGTTGCCCCTTTAACTCTTCTGGGAGCTTATCAAATTGATTCCACGTATGTACTTTTTCTTTCCAGCTCATTTCGTCTCCTCCTGAAAGTGTTTTCTAACTTTATTATTCAAGCCAGAGTGTCCGTTTCCCTCTTTTTTGTCGTTAGTTTTTGTGACAACTTAAGAAACCATTTTCATTATATATGTTTTTTGTTAAAAATACACACCTCTCCAAATTTTAAAATGTTACATTTGTAATATTTCATTATTTTTTTTAAAATTGGTAAGAGGTGAAGATATGAACGGGTTTGAACGAAGAAGGCTTCAAAAAATGGAACAGATTCGAAAGGCAGCTTTTTCTTTATTCACAAAGTACGGAATTCAAAAGGTAAACATTCATGAAATCGCAAAAAAAGCGAATGTGTCTCAAGTAACGATATATAATTATTTTGGAAGTAAGGACGAGCTCGTCTATGATGTGCTAAAGGATTATCTAGAGAGGCAAATTGACTCCTTTCAACAATTAATTTATAGTGACCTTTCTTTTCAAGACAAGTTAATCAAATTGATTGAAATGAAGCTCTCATCCACAAATGAACTAAGTCCTGAATTTATTGAAGCCATCATTTCGGAGAATAGTCAAATCGCAAATTTATTTCAGGAATTTGCAAATGAAAAATCTATGCCTCTCATTGTTATATTTATTGAAGAAGGAAGAAAAAGCGGTGACATATCAAGCAGCTTATCAATGAATACCATTTTTTTCATCCTCCAAGCAATGACAGATGCTATTCAAAAGCATTCAGATATCTTCCAATCTAACTCAAATAAGGATCAATTCATAAATGAATTCATTCATTTCTTTTTTTATGGAATTGTCGGAAAAAAAGAAGACGAAAGTGTAGATTGATATACATTTTTGTACAATCTATTTATAATAAATTCACGGTCATTACGTTTAAGGAGCATACAGTATGAAAAAAAATGACAAGCGCGAAAACTTGCTTTTCCTCGCTTTCGCTGCGGCACTGATAGCCGTGTTTGGGAGTTTATATTTTTCAGAGATACGCCAATACGAGCCTTGTGAACTTTGTTGGTATCAACGAATCGTTATGTACCCATTTGTTGTGTTATTAGGTATAGCCACTGTAAAAAAGGATTATGGTATCGCTTTTTATACGATGATTCTTTCGGCAGTTGGTGGGATGATCTCGCTTTACCATTATGGACTGCAAAAGGTTGCCTTTTTAGCAGATACAGCACCAGCATGTGGGCGTATTCCTTGTACGGGGCAATACATTAATTGGCTTGGATTCATTTCTATCCCTTTTTTAGCTCTAATTGCATTTATTATTGTATTTGTTTGTAGCTTTCTAGTATGGAAGCAAACGAAGGAGGAAAAATAATTTATGAAAAAAGTTCTTATTTTTATTGGAATTATCGTCGTATTGTTTGGGGCATTAGCTATTGTTACAAAAATGCAAAATGAAGAAAAGGTAAGTGAAGACAATATTTACAACAAAGATACGCTTCACCCTGAAACCGTTGCTCAATTAGAGGATCCTAATTATCAAAACCTAATTCTTCCAGAGGATCTTCAAACTCAGTTAAAAAATGGTGATGACATGACCGTTTATTTTTACAGCCCGACTTGTCCACACTGTCAGCGCACAACTCCAATTGTTTCCCCATTATCTGAAGAGATGGATATTAATCTTGTTCAATACAATCTTCTTGAATTTGAGCAGGGTTGGGATGATTATGGAATACAAGAAACACCTACAATTGTTCAATACAAGGATGGGAAAGAAGTAGCAAGAATTGTAGGATACCACGAAGAACCTGATTTTGAGAGCTGGTTTAACGAAAATACAAAATAAGATAAAAAAAGCCGACTATTTATGTAGTCGGCTTTTAAATTAATAATTGATTAGCAGCTTGGGTGTAGGTGCTGAAAATGCTTGTTTTATTTTCTTTTGCATAGATAAATTCATCATAAGAAAACGGGAAATTATATCCATACTCATGTAAGGTTTCAACATTTTTTTCATACAGCGCTTGGTGATCATATGTTAAGATGCTTGATTCTAGAATTGAAAGCAATGTTTGAAGTGAAGCAATCACATGATACGCTTCCTTTAGTGTCCCATCAAGCTGTGCCGTCTCATTACTCAATACATTTTGGTTCTCGAATTTTTTGATGTCTTTATCAGAGAAATACATAGGAAAAATATCTCGATAAAACCTTTTTACAAGTTCGTTAATTTTCTCTTCTTGGTCTGGTGTCGACGCAAAAACAATCTTCACTTTTAACCCACCTTTAAATATCCTTTAGTTCTAATGTAAAATATAAATTAAGAATACCATAAAAAAACCTGTCTCTATGGTGGTAATTATCACCACGATTAAAATGATAGTTCAGAACGGAGAGCACAATGTTACAAACAAAAACAGTTGGCCAGCAGTTCCATATTTATATTCAAAAAGATTGGGAGAAATACACAATAGAAAGCTTATTTAAAGATTATTGGAAGGCGCCTAAAAAACTAGTTCATGAATTGAGAATGGAAAAAAATGTGTTAGTCAATGGGAAAGAAGCAAACTGGACATCTCATTTTCATTCAGGAGATACCTTATCTATTCCATTCTTTCTTTCCGAGCCACCAATAGTCCATCCTACTTATATGGAGATTGATATCCTATTTGAAGATGATCACCTCCTCATAGCTAATAAACCCGCTGGAATGGATACTCATCCCAATTCAGAGAAAGACCATTTTAGTCTTTTAAATGGTGTAGCGTTTCACCTTCAGTCAAAAGGAGAACTTCATTATATCAAGCATATCCATCGTCTTGATCGGGACACAACGGGTGCTGTAATTTTCGCCAAGCATCGAATGTGTGGGGCTATTCTAGATCGATTTCTTGAAGAAAGAAAGATTAAAAGAACATACGTCGCTTTAGTAGAAGGAAAAATGAAAACAAGCGGAGGTTCCATTTCAAAACCCATTGGAAGAGATCGTCATCATCCAACAAGAAGAAGAGTTTCTTCTACTGGTCAATCGGCTGTTACCCACTATAAAGTACATGCTTACCATGCAAAAAATAATACAACTTTAATAAGCTGCCAACTTGATACAGGAAGAACACATCAAATTCGAGTACATTTAAGTTCTATTGGTCATCCTCTAATTGGTGATTCCCTTTATGGAAGTCGTGTTAAGCTGAAAAGACAGGCGCTGCATGCTTTTAAGGTAGAGTTTACTCATCCATTTACCGAAGAAAATATTGTATGTAAGGCACCGTTTGTTGATAAACCATCCATCTTCCCTGATATCATTGATGTATGATTTTTTTTAAATAACCATAGAAGCGCCTACCATTCGGTAGACGCTCCCTTTATATTAACGGCAACCTATGCCGATATTTTCTTTGTAGTCTTTCCTTTCCCGAAACGTTTTTGTCCAAAACAAATGAGCAAGCCTAATTTTTGGATAAAATATATAGAAAAAGGACTAGAGCAAATACTCTAGTCCTTTCTGCACGATAAAGATTATTCTGAGGGTTTTTCAATGTCTTGTTCTTCTACAAATGGTACAATCACTTGTCCTTCTTTTCCAATCTTTAGTAATAATTGCATGACAATTTTAGATAACTGGCTTGTTTTATAAGGTTTAACAAAAAATTCCTCGGCTCCGTTCGCTAAACCTTTGTCTCTCTCATCAAGGGCGCTCGAGATTATGACCGGGATTTGCTTTAATTCCTTTTTCTCTTTCATAAACCGCATAATATCCCAGCCATCAACACTTCCTTTATCTAACATGATATCTAGGATGACTGCATCCGGGACCTCTTCTTTTAAAGCATCCATTGCATGGTCACCATTTGTAAATTGAGTAACCGTGAATCTGTTATCAAGTAATTCTTGTGATATTAGATCTAGCAAGCTTTCGTCATCCTCAATTACAAACACTTTGTAATTAGAAGCTTGTACATCCACTTTATCAGTAAGGCTGGTTACCTCTTTTTTAACAATAGGGAAAGAAATAGTGAAGGTACTTCCCTTTCCATATTTGGATGTAAAAGTTACATCGCCTTCATGCGCGTTCATTATTTCCTTTACAATGGCAAGACCTAGTCCAGTCCCGCCAATTTTTCTTCGGTCTGAATTGTCCACACGATAAAACTTTGTAAAGATGGAGTCCCCTACATTTTCAGGAATACCCAAACCTTCATCTGAAATATCCAACCTTACTATTCCCTTAGTTTCAAATAGATTAAGTGTAATATTTCCTCCATTAGGAGAGTATTTAATCGAATTTCCCACTAGATTGGTCAGTACTTGCTCAATCTTCTCTCGATCTCCTAAGATCCAATCATTTTCAGCGGTTGAGGTGACGGTTATTTCATGTATCGTTGTTGTAGCTCTTAATGTATTTGACACGGACTCAACAACTGGCAATAATTCGAAATATTTTTTCTCATACGTATGTTTTCCCGCCTCCATACGTTGAACATCAAGGAAATCGTTTATTAATGCGGTTAGTCTCTTTGCTTCATTATAAACCGTGGTTAAATACTTTAATCTTCGGTCTGGCTTTAACTCACGATGTAACATAAGCTCTGTAAATCCTAAAATACTTGCTAGTGGAGTACGCAACTCATGACTAACTGTACTTACAAACTCAGACTTCATTTGATCCACTTCAAATTCTTTTGTAATGTCTCGGTGCACAAGGATGGTGCCAATGCGAATATTTTCTTGAAATAGCGCCTCACTATATACCTTAATCACTTGATGCTTATCAAGTCGCTTATAGATAAAAGAATTAGAATTATTTATATGGTTCGTTTCTATTGCCGATTGGACAAACTGTAAAAATTCTTCTTTTTCTTCCATCTCTTTTTGCATAAAGGATGTCCAATTTTGAAGGTCAAGTCCTACTAAATCTCTTCCATCCGCAATACATTCAAACATTTCGCAAAGGGCTTTATTTACTAATAAGACCGCTCCGCTCTGATCGATAAGCTGAATCCCCTCATGAGTGGTATTTAAAATTGACTGATTTCTTAATCGTTCTGTTTCAGTCAACTCATAAATATATACCTTCTCTAAGGAATTGCTCATTTGCTTGGTGATAGATTGTAATTCTTCAATTTCAGATTCTCTAAATGCATTTCCAAACCTGCTAAAAACCATAATGGCTGTTACTACATCATTCGAGGAGATAACAGGCAAGTATAAATCATAAGAGAATAATTTGCCCTCATGATACCCCTTCTCAGATTCTATTATCTCTCTCTTAATCGTATATGGTTGCTGATGTACAATAAGGATGCTGTTCAAGCCATTGTATATGTTCTTTTTAAATTGTTCTACACCGGTTGAGGAAATTCCATAGGAACTATAAGCTTGGTCCTCCAGCAATATGATTAACCCTCGATCCGCCTTAATGATTCGTGACATCTGTAACACGATGCTATCAAGAAGCTTTTGTTTTTCAAGAGTGTTTGTTAATTTGTTTGTTAATTCATTACGATTTTCAATTTTAATTTTACTTTCATTTACCACATAAAGGGCATTTTCCAACTCCGATTGTTGTGCATAAAGCTCATCTTGCTGTGCTAATAACTCCTCATTTTGCGCTAATAAATCTTGTTCCTTTTCTTGTATTGAATGCAGCATCTTCTTTAATGCTAAAGAAAGAACACCAATTTCATCTTGACGATGTGGATCAATATAAATTTCTGAATCCTTTCCCTCTGTTATATCTGATGCAGTCTTCGCTAGTTGGGAAAGCGGCGCACCTATATTTGTTAGCATTCCCCTGATAATTCTAAAAAGGAACACTAAAAGAAAGATGAGAAAGGCAAGAAACACATTTTGATAAATCGTTTGAGTTCGCCTCATATCATTGATGGCTGTATTTAATTCTTTATCAATTACATCCATGTACTCGTGAGTCAAATCTAAAAATTCATTGGTTCTAGTTGTAGCACCAAGCTGAGCCAAATTTATTAGCTCATCCTGCCGTCCAGACTCGTAGTACCCGACTGCTTGAGGAAGTGTTTCGACAAAATAATAATCCACAAAGCTGTTAAGCTCTCTAACATACTCCGTATCATCCTCATTAGTCGCTCTTGCCTCCAATTTTTTAGCTAGTTTTCTAATCTCAGGCTGTTGCGAGTGTGCTCTTTTTTTCAGCTCTTCATTTCCGTAAGCAAAATATCCCCGAACATCAAATAACGCCGTATTCAGTGTGTAATACAAATCTCTCGTAATTTTCTCTTTCTCCACAATAAGAGCTCTTTTTTCAATATAGTCATTGCTTCGCTTATACTGAAAAAAAAGATTTAAAGACGTACCTATAAGGATTAAAGAGAGAAAAATGATCATTAACTGAATAAATTGTTTTAATATGCTTTGTTTTTTATTCGAGCTATCTTTCATTTAAGATATCCTCAAGCTTATCTTTTAGCTCCATTGGACTAAAAGGTTTGGCCATGAAGTAGTTAGCTCCTGCCTCAATCACTTTTTCCTGTTCATATTGTTGACTCTTTGCTGAGAGCATTAAGATTTTTACATCCTTATCTTTTTGTCTTACGTGGTCAATCACTTCTAACCCAGTTAACCCAGGCATCATATAGTCTAGAACGAGTAAATCATAGCTGTTTTCCTCAAAAAGCTGGACCGCCTCCGTTCCATCTGCTGCCTCATCCACTTCATAATCTTCTTCTTCAAGAGTGTCTACCACAAGCATTCTTAATACTTCTTCATCCTCAGCTAGTAATATCCTTTTCATTTATTTGTCCCCCCGTATGTTTCTTTCATCATATAATAAGAATCCTTTAGTCGTTCACTGTATACTGGCTGCTCCCATTTATTCCATTTATAAAATACAGTTTTAGATATGGTATTTGTATCACCCGTTTCCGGTAAAACTGAAAGCCCCTTTTCTGTTGAAATAAATGCGGAAATATTGATGCCATCAATATTTTTTGTAGCCTCTATTCCGCTCTTCCACAAATCTCCAATGATTTCTTTTTCACTCGGGTCCTTCATATTTAGCATTAACCAAGGAATCCGTATCTCGACCATCTTTCCATCCTCACTAATGCTTACATCAGTCAAAGAGGTATAATTTTCATCCATCGAGTTCCCTGATCCATAAAGAAGGATTCCCGTCTCATAGGCTTCAAAAGGATAAGTTTTTCCTGTTGAGGGAATGGTTAATTGTTTGTTTAACGCCAAGCGAATCGGATGGAACACACCATTATCCTTTTTTGAAGGATACGTTTCTGCTGGAATTAACTTTAACTGTTCCCCATATTGAAAGTAAAAGGAATCATAGTAGCTATCCACAGTTATCCTCGATTCATCTTTGCCTGCCAATGTGACTAAAAAATCAACACCAGACGTTGTTCGCAACGACTGACCGCTACGAAGTGGAATCTGTGTTTGTCCTTGATTTCCAATAGTATCAAATGTGATATATGTGGGGGTTTCTTCCAATTTTATCGGTTGTTGATAATCGAGACGAACATATATATTTGCAGAATCAGAAGTTACATACATACTTGTCAGTAAATTATCCTCATTCTTTGATTGTGCTAAAGGTTCAATCAACGACTTTTTCCAGTCATTATCTCTTCCGTCTAAAGTCATCTCTTTACCAAATAAAGAAGGGGTAAACCCTAGTATTCCAAACATTTGTTCATTCGTCTGTATATTTGACCAATACGGCCTGCGATCTGGATTATCGAAATCCATTGTGTTCCATGTTCGTTTAAACCACTCATCCTGCCAAGTAAATACCATGCCCCCGGCAAAGCCTTCGGAAACGATGGTTTGAAAGAGCTTCCGGTTGATTTCACCTTGCTCCTGTTCACTGTGATTACCTTGATCCATCCCATGAACATTTTCGTGTGTTAATCCCCTAGAAGCAGGAACCCCAAACTCAGCAATGACGACTGGCATTTGGTGTGCTTGTTTCATATCTCGAAGATATCCAGCATAGTTATTTTCCTCCCCATTTTTATCCACAAAGTTTACATAGTTTTTTTCAAAGTTTAAAAAATCGGGATAATATGGATAGACATGATAGGAAGCAAATAAGCCAGCATGAAATTGATCCGTTTTTTTAATATGATTGGGATCAACACTAACCATATCCTCTTCCTCCACAGGCTCAGACGGATGAGATAAAAGGTCGGTGGTTACCCAGTTGGTAAAGCTCATGGAATGTTGCCAATTATACATTTCTGCCTCATAGCTTGCCAAATCATTCATTCGGTTCGCTACCCAAGCTTCAAATGGTGTTGCATTCTCAGTATAGAAGTAGTCCCCCTTATACTGCTCTATTCCCTCATGTATCGTATCCGTATTCAAAACAACCTCTGGATCCCACTCAATTCCAATAATATACCCTAGTACATAAGGCGAAATATCGTGACTATACGATCCTGATGCATGTCCTGGTTTTTCTTCTATGAGTGCATTTCCATGAACGATATCAACGATATCTCTCATTTCTTCTTGAAACTCGTCGACAACGGACGGATCAAAGGCATCCTGTGTCTCTATCAACGTTTCTTCTGTCACCCAAGCACCGTGGAATAAAAATAAAGGTGTCTTGGCTTGTTTATTATATTCGTAGAATGCTTCATAAAACTGTGGAGGATGAATCGTATATATACGAAGGGCATTCGCATTCATAGCACCGATCATTTTAAACCATCTAAAGTATTCATCTTTAGAAATGGCTGTTTCACCGGGGAAGTAACCTGGTTTAGCTATCCCCATGTTCACCCCTTTAATTAGGAGATCTTCCCACTTACCATTCTTTTGGATTTGAATGAACTCTTCACCTGTCCTACTATTAATCGATGTTCCACTCTCTGAAACAAGCTCCACCACTTCCTGCTCATCAGATGGTTCTAAGCCGTGACGAAGAATTTGTTTCATCATCGGTACATACACACGCCAGTAAAAAGAATCACCTTGAGCAAACTCTCTCCAATTTGATATTCCCCTTGTCTGATAAATCGATGGAATATCCCCCTCATCGGCATAATCACCAGCAAAATAATAGGCAGAGTAACTAGCATTTTTATGGCTGATGACTGCAGGAAAAGTAACTGGAATCCCATTGTCAGCAAGCTTTGATTCGCCTTCCTTAGTTACAGATAAATGGTATGTTGCTAAAATTTCATGCGAATCTCTTGCGGAAATAATATCAAACCAGTAAGAATAATCTGCATTATTTTTCTTATTATTAAAGAGTTTCTCACCTAGTTCAGTATATTGAAAGCTTGGGCCTTCACCGTTAAACTCATTTTTATCAAGGACGACAATATAATCATTGTTGTCTACAAATACTAGCCCTTCACCTGAAAAATCCCATTCTCCATTTGATTTCTCGTAATTTTCTCTCACCCAGGTTGGAACCTCTTCCCCCTCAAGTTTAGGAAAATACCTGCCAATCCAACCTGTCCAATCTACATTTAACAGATTAGAAACTTTTTCACGAGCTAATGCTGATGTGGGACTAGCAAAAGTATTAAACTCAGCTATTAGGGTTTTACCCTTATTTGAAAGTAATTCCTCATGTATAGCCTCCACTTCATCCTCTTGTAAGCCACCATACAAATGCTCAGACCGTACTCCCTGTTGATTTTCTCCATAGAATTCCTCTTCATAGACTCCGTAGGAATCAGCCAAGTATAATACATCATACGGTTCTAATTCTTTTGGGAGAGAGCGAATTTCATACTCTTCCCCTTCTTTAGGAACAAATCCACTATAGTTTTTTTCAATACTGTACCTTTCACCATCGCTAGTGACATATTTTTCGTTATTCAAGAGCCAAGTTAGTCCGCTATGCTCTCGGTAGGATTGGTCAGGAACCGTCTTATCGAGAATTAATACATTTAACTCTTTATTTGGTTTCACTGTCCACAACCAAAAAGGACTTGTTATTCCTATTAATATAATCGCAATAAATCCAAAGACAAGGATTTGTGGTTTCGAAAGCCAACTCTTCATTCCGATACACCTTTTCTTTTCATTTCTCCCCAGCCCTTTTCCCCAACGATAATCTGCCATATCCCTTCGCAACGCCAAAAGACAGTTAATGGCCGATACCAAAGTGTCTCTGTCATGGAGTATAGAAATAATTTTACGATATGAGATACTTTTGGATATTTGCGTAGACTCCACTCTTCTAATAAAACAGAGGCCATCGAGAATAAAGAACCATACAAACAAGAGAGAAGAAAAATGATAATAGCAAACTCTAAATAAATTCCACCTAAAAACAAGGAGGATAAAACATAAATATACCCAGAAAGCTCAATGATAGGACCAAAGAACTCAACAATCCAAAAATACGGAAAGGAAATCATGCCGATCGAACCATATTTTGGATTAAATGCTAGCTTTCGATGTGCCCAAAGACTTTCAAATAAACCCCGGTGCCATCTTCTTCTCTGTCTACGAAGAAACTTGGTTTCCTCCGGCACTTCGGTCCAACATACTGGATCTGGTACATATACAATCTTTTTCTTTGCACCTTTCTCTTTAATTAGTCGATGCAAACGAACGACTAACTCCATATCTTCACCAACCGTGGTGGTCTTATAACCACCCGCTTCAGCGACCCAGCTTTTTGAAAAAACACCAAAGGCTCCTGATACGATCAATAGAAGATTATGACGACTCAAACCAATTCTCCCCATTAAAAAAGCACGGAGATACTCAATAATCTGCATTATCACAAGCGGATGTTTAGATAACCCCACTTCAAGTAAATGACCATTTGATATTTTACAACCATTGGCAATTCTTACACTTCCTCCTGAAGCGATAACATCTTCATTTGAGATCATAATGGGTTTCATTACCTTTAAGAAGGCATCTCGTTCTAAAACAGAATCCCCATCTAATGAACAAATATAAGGGTAATGAGAGAAATTCAACCCTACATTCAATGCATCAGCTTTTCCACCATTTTCTTTATCTATTAGATAAAGGTTTGGTAAAGTTCTGGACTGATAAATTCCTTTGATATTTTTTGTTTCAACTTGCTTTCGAATCACTTTTTTTATTTCCGTCATCTCATAATGACGAATCATTTTGTTTAGACTGTCGTCTGTTGATCCATCATTAACAACAATAATTTCATAAGTGGGATAATTAATTCCTAGCAAAGAACGAACACTTTGGATCAAGCCTGCCTCCTCATTAAAGGCAGGAACAATAATAGAAATGGGCTTAGTATATAGATCATTTAGATATTCATCATAAGCTTGTTCTTTATCAAGTTTATATTCTCTTCTAAGCTGAAGAAGTGATAATAGTAATATTACTGAGTAAAAACTAATCACTAATACCATGTATATAGTGATAAAACCACCAAAAACAATCGCAATATACTCCCCAATCTGTTGTAGCATATTATATTTCCCCTTTTTGAAGCCACTCTGTTGCAATGTCTCTAGCATACGGATCGTGCGAATTTTCCATTATTTTAATTAATTGTTCTTTTCCTTTTGGTAGCTTTGTAAATGATTGTGCCGCTTGCGAACGAACCCACCAATTTCGATCATGAATTAAGGTTGCTAAAATGTCGTACGAGGACTCCGAAGGGAAAAAACGAATTAACTTAGCAAATAGCATTCGTTCCTGCCATTCTGAGCTCCCCCTTAACGAGTAGAATTGTTCAATATCGGTGGTAAACCCAATAGATGCAATAGCTTTAAGTGCACGAATTCCTGTTTCTTCTCCCTTATACATCTGGAATATCCTTTCCACAAAGGAGAGATAAGAAAGCTCTTTTCTAATTGAAATGATTTCAAGGATGGACCACTGAAGGGTAGGGTGGCATTCAGAAAACCTTTCTACGAACAAACCGAAGGAATGTTCATCTAGTTTGAACAAAATACTTCTATAGTCAAAATCTGTTAAATCAGTATACCTCTCATTCACAAACTCAAAAACCTCTTCAAACATACCCGTTGCTGCTAAAAAGCGAACACTAACAATCACTTCTTCTTTCGTTATAGACCGACTTTGTAATAGTTGTCTAACATCATCTGAGAGCTTATGCATATGAAAATCTTCGATATGATATAAAGCATTGATTCTTTTGCTCCAACTTCTACCTTTTAATACTTTTCTATACCCTTCCGATAGGTATTTATCTGCCATAGCTGTGATAGATTGGATTTCCAATGTTCCTACGACCGTATCGGAGTAGCTTTTTAACAATTCCTCCATTGCTTTCAAAGAAAAACGGTCTCTATTGGACCGCTCATAAACTTTTCCTTCTGAAATGCTAACAAACAGTGATGTTTCTATTTCCTTTTTTATCAAATTTACCTTTAGTGTTTCTTGGTTTTCTAGGGTTTTACGAATAATTAAGTAAAGCAGGATAAGTAGAAGGAAGATGAGTATAAAAATGGTCGCATAAAAGAGAACGATTACTTCATTTGAAATCATCATTTAGTTATCCTTCGAATAAAGCTATAGATTCTCGCTTGAAGATCCTGAATACTAAAAGGTTTTGTCACATAGTCATCCGCTCCAAGTTTTAGTGAACGAGCAATATCCTGTTCATTTTTCCGTCCCGTAAGCATAAGAACATGGAACTGTTTCCTTTTCCTTCCTGACTTCACCCGTTGAAGTACCTCTGTTCCATCCATCACTGGCATTACTCCATCGAGAACTAAAAAATGCTGACCGGAAATATCATGTCTACCCGAGTCAAAAAAATCAACCCCATTTTCAAAAGAATTAATATCAAGATCAACAAATTCAAATTCCATACTTTGGAGAATTTTCATTATCATCGTCCGAATAATCACATCATCATCAATGATGGATACATGTAAAATTTTCTTAGCTGCACCAAGGTTTAATTGGTTGGCACTTTCAACTCTTGCTCTTCCATTCTCTTTTGCTAAATACAACGCTTGATCAGCTGTATTAATCACGGTTCTACTATCCATTTTCTCATCTAATACCATAAAAACCCCAGCCGAGAACGAAATATAAAAGGTTTTTCCGTTTTCTGTAAAAGGAGTATTAAAGAATTTCTCTAACAACCTAGTAAGAATATTCTTTACGTCCGAATCGTTTGTTCTTGGAAATAAGATGACGAATTCCTCTCCCCCGTATCGAAAGACAGAATCCGTCCCTCTAACATGTTCCTTTAGGAATTGTGCAAACGTCAGTAATACTTTATCTCCAACAATATGTCCATATGTATCATTTACCTTTTTAAAGTAATCCAAATCAAGTACCGCTACACTGAAATAAGTGCTAGATCTTTCTATTTCAATGAGACTCCTCTGTAACGAATCGTTCAAAAATCTACGGTTATACACTTTTGTAAGTTCATCGATCATGACTGATTGATCAAATAACTTTTTTCTATTAAGTTGGCGTTTTACACGCAGTACAAATTCCTCAAGATCCAATGGTTTCTCTATAAAATCATCTGCACCAGATTCAATAGCCTTTATTCTTGTCTTCCGGTCGTTTTCAATACTAATCATGATAGTTGGTATAAACATTTTTTCAAGATGATGATTAAGTTCTTCCAAAAGCTGAAAACCATTTGTTCCCGGAAGATTAACATCTATAATTAAACAGTCTGGATGCAGTTCATAAAACAATTCTTTTCCTACTTCCGGATCAGTATGCGCAACTACTATCCATCCCTTTTCTTCAAGTGTATCTTTTAATAAAATTAGCATAGAGATATCATCATCAATCACATGAATAAGAGGTGTCCCCTCATCTCTAGTAATCGGCTTAGAAACATCTATCGTCTCAAAATGTTCATACTGGTAACTTAACTCCATTAACTCGTAAAGGAATTCACGTAGCTCTTGTTTCTCCCATTCAAGCTTTGCATCCTTCCGTTCAATCTCATCCATTAAATTTGTAACGAGGGTAAATAAACCACCTAACTCAATCGTTCCAGCTGTACCTTTGATGGAATGTAGAAAAAGAAACAACTCGTCTTTCGTGGCAGGTATATGTGGCTCCTTTTCAAACCAAATGGAAAGCTGATCTTTAATTTTTTTAAAAAGAAGGAGTTTATATTTGTCCATCTTCATTACAAACACCCCCTAAAGAATAATCAGCGAGATTATGCTTATATTCCCCATTTTCAATCCTATTACACATTCCCCAAACTCCTCTTTATTGTTTTTCTGTTAGTTTGATTATTTTTTCTGTGCAACTTTCCATTGCTGAAAGAATGGAGGAGCGAAAGCCTGTTTCTTCTAGGGCTGCTACCGCTTCGATGGTAGCACCACCTGGGGTACAAACTTGATCCTTCAATACTGCAGGGTGTAATCCTGTTTCCAAAACCATCTTGGCAGCGCCAAGAACTGCTTGAGCAGCCATCCTATAGGCCTTGTCACGTGCAATCCCTTGCATTACAGCTCCATCTGCTAACGACTCAATCATCATGTACACATAAGCAGGTGAAGAACCACTAATGGCTGGAACACTGTTCATTAACATCTCCGGAAATACTTCAACCTGTCCTAAAGACTCAAATATATTGGAAACCTGTTCTCTTTCACCCTTTAAAACAAGATCGTGAAAACACAACGCTGTCATTCCCTCTCCAACTAGAGAAGGAGTATTAGGCATAGCTCTAACTGCCTTTACGGGCATTCCAAAGGATTGCTCTAAGAACTGTAAAGTAATCCCTGCGGCAATGGTAACCACTATCGTATTAGGTGAAATCTCAGTTCTAATTTCTTCAATAATCTCTTTATGTAAATCCGGTTTCACAGCTATCACTAAAATATCAGCCCATTTTCCAATATCTCTATTGTTGGTAGTTGTATAAACGCCAAAGATCTCTTTTACTTTTATTAAAGTAGTTTCTGTCTTCGCACTTACCCGAATGAGACTTTTGTCTATATTCCTTTTACTCAATAGTCCTGTTAATATGGCTTGTCCCATCTTACCACAGCCAATAAATCCAATATTATTATCCAGCATACTCACCCTTTTTTAACTATATTTCCTCTTGCTATTATACGTTACTTTCACTTTGACCACTAAGAATAATGTCGAATTTTCTGCACAAAAAAACCATCCTAACTTTACGGGCCAGGATGGTGGTTTTTCTTCTATATTTTTATATCGTAAACGTTAGGACAACATTTTGTGGGATTTCTGCAATAACTTGATTATTTTTTTTGATCGTACCACAAGCGGGCATTTCAAAGGAAAAATCTGTTACACCTGAAGGTATTACACCGTTCCCTTTTAAGTGCTCAAAAACCTTTTCCATTGCTAGTTCCGGCTCAATCTTTTCCTCTGACCCTACAACAGTAAAGCAATCCACGCAAGTTTGAATAATCTGTTCAGTAATTTGCTCTTGCACAAACACCATCTTAGCTCCTGCCATCTGTTCAACTTCTTGGTTATTCAGTTCGATTATCGTCGTGATATTCATAAATAATCCCTCCTATAGGTCCACTATTATTATAGATAATGTAGTGGTAATAGGGTGGATTATTTCCATTCATTCACTATTTTTTCAAATGTTTTTGACAAAAAAATGGCGATTAGAAAAAATACTTATTTCTTTAGGCTCTTTTCTAAAACATTGTTGCTATATACACATTTTTCAGGAAGTTAACTATATGTTTCAACAGCCAATCGGTATATTTTAATCCTTAGAAAAGAGCTACTCTCCTAATAGACCAATAAACCAGCGTTATTCGGGGAAAAATCCGGCTTTTGGGATTTTTCCAAAACAACAAACTTTACGAAAACAGCCTTTCTTTTAAAAATTGAGTGGCCTCTTCTTCAGTAGCAAAAAGATGTATAAATGATCCGAACTTAACAATTTCAAATATCTCAGAAATTGTTCCTTGTATATTTGCTACAACTAGTTCTTTCCCCTGCTTTCTTGCTTGCATGACTGCATCAGCAACCACTCCGAGACCTGCACTGTTTATATAGGCAACTCCCGTTAAGCTTAATATTAGTTTTTTATTAGAGGACTGAATAAATGCTAGTAACTCCTCTCTAAAGAGGTCAGCTGTATTTAAGGTTACATCCTGATTCCAATTATAGGTAATAATTTCTTCTCTAACCATTGTCAAAACTCCCTTAAAAAAACTTTTTCATTCAAACATTCTTTCTCTATTATAAATCAATCACTTTAATCCTCTATTCCCTGACACTCCTATTTTTTGTCCGAATCCAACAAGTGTCTGAGAAGAACCCTCCTAATTTCATACAAATAAAAATAGTTCATTTTACATAGATAGGAGAGGAATGCTATAAAGAATTTTCTTTCATAGTCTCTTTTTCTTATAATACACAAACAAAAACTCCCAATCGGGAGCTTAGGTATAAAACTGAAGTTGATAAATAGTTGAAAATAATTGTCTACGATCCGTGATATTTAACTTTTGGAATATGTTTGAGATATGGTTTTTCACAGTGTGTGCACTGATAAATAGGACATCAGCGATCTCTTGATTGTTATAACCTTTTAACATCCATTGTAGAATTTCATTTTCTCTATTAGTTAATAAACTCTTAATAGATTCTGGGACTTGCAATGATTGACTATTTTCAGTATGTTCCTTATTTGATTCAAAAAATTTAACCATTCCAATACTCAATAGGTTGGAAAGGATCTCTAAATAGGCTTCTACTTCATTAGTAACCTTCTCCACCTTCACACATAATACCGCTTCTATTTGTTGATTAACAATTATAGGACATTCAATCATGGACCCAAACGAGACATTCCTTATACGGTTATGTGTTTCACTCTGTCCTTGAAACAAACTTTCTGACACATCTTTTATATATAGTTCTAGTTGATTCTTGGTTAACTCCTCACCGTTAACACTTTCATAAGTCTCGTCCCTCATTACTACAATTGCAATGGAATCCTTTACGAGATGATCCGTCATATCTAAGATTAAAAACAATAACTCTCTGACGCTCTTCAAATCAATCATTAACTTACTCATTTCAATTACTCTAGAGAGCATGGTTAAATGGTGAAAACCCTCTAACTTTAATTGACGCTTCGCCTGATATACAGCAAACATCCTTCTAATAATATCTATTACTTGAAGATTGTTACGAGAAAGCTTTTCTTTTTGTTCACTTATTAAAATAATGGCTCCTTGTGTGTCAAGTTCGTTATTAATAGGAAAAAGATAAACAGATTTAGGTTTAATTTCATAAGCATATAGAAATGAAAGTCGAGGATCGAACTGTATATTTTCAATCCTTTGGTATTCACCTTTGTCTCGAGCACTATTCAATAAATCTGATACCATTTCTAGCTTTAGATTATTAAGACTTTCTTCATTTTTCCCTTTTAAATGTTCCAGAACCCAGTCGTCATTTCGGTTTTGTGTTACATAACAAAGCAAATCAATATCATCTATTTTTTCATAAAGCTCTTCAAATAAACTTGCGATTTGAAGATTTTCTCGATTCATATGTAATAGTAATTGTTGCATTGAGTGAAAATATTTTGTTTCAAGTTCTTTTACAAAAAAAGCACTACAAACGGAAGCCATCTTTTGTAATGTATCCAGCAATCCATCAGTTTCATCTATACTAAGAACTTTCATTGTCTTGACCGCTTCTTCCCATTTTCTATCGTTAAAAACAGATACGAGGTGTCCCTTACTAATATTCCTTTCTACAAATACGGAGGTTAAAATATATCCATAAATAGTTCCATCTACTTTAACTGGTACAATCGCAATTTTTAGACCTGTAATCTCCCCTTTATGAAGGAGTAGGTAGGTTAATGGTTTAGTAATAGTGGAAGAAGTGACAACTTGATTGATTTGTTGGCGAAAAGCCATTTCCTCATTTATGAACAGGTATTCTGTAACTGGATCAATTCCGGATACAGAGGTGAGATACTCTCCTTTCGCATTTAAAATAACCAAACCCATCTTCGACAGAGAGACATATGCTTCTTGTACATGTGTTAATAACTCTTTTGTTTTCAATTCCTCATCACCTCCCTGAGATGTTTTTTATGACAAAGCTACTAATGGGATACCATTATTCTTCAATCACTTGAAGAAAATGTCTTACAACTCTCGCGGTCAACCCCCATATCACTTTATCTTCAAAATAGTAAAAGCACTCTTCCATTCTTTTTATTTGCCATTTATAGTCTTTCCCACCAACGATGGAATCATAAGGAAAACCTGGTTCTGGTTCGATTCGAGCACTTACATAATGAATATCAGGTTTCGTATGTTTAAAAAATGAGAGTGGAACAGTGAAAATATGGTCTACCTCTTTATCGTTTACTTGTATATCATTTATAGTATCTATGACTCCAACATATGGATAAATAATATTGCCATAGGGAGATACGATGAAATCCAGTGGCATCACCTGGGAAATGCTCCCCTCCTTTAAACCTAATTCCTCATAGGTCTCCCTCATTGCAGTTTCAATATGATCCTTATCAGTTTTATCATTTTTGCCTCCCGGAAAACAAACCTCCCCCGGTTGTCTCCTTAATGATAAGGCTCGGACCTCAAATACAAGATGTATTTCATTATTGATAAGTACGAGAGGAAGCAAGATGGAATAAGTAGAGAAGTTCTCACTCCCTAAAACAAAGGGCTTTCTTTTCGACAACTTTAACATAATTTTCTCATAATCCATCACCCTTCACCTCCAAGTCAAAATGATTTCTATCATTATAACGAACTTTTCCTGAACAAGATATAAACCTGCCTACTGCAAAAGTCTACAAATAATTTTGTTTTTAGGAGGCTTACTTTCATTATTGATGCTAAAATGATTCTAACTATTCTAAAAGAAAGAA
This sequence comes from Bacillaceae bacterium, assembly GCA_041640555.1. Classification (GTDB taxonomy): domain Bacteria; phylum Bacillota; class Bacilli; order Bacillales; family Cytobacillaceae; genus Robertmurraya_A. The sequence continues at coordinate 45,762 of JBEQAB010000015.1, read as the reverse complement.
GGGTCATACATGAAAAAACTAGAGAACAAGCGAGTGGTTATTGCAGGTACAAGGAAAACAGATGAAATAAGTAAGATTATTAGCAATCAAGGCGGAATCCCCGTTCTTCGTCCCTCACAAGGTACGACTAGATTGGATGATACTAATATAGAGGGGGAAATCTCGAAATTACTTGCTGGAAGCTATGATTGGCTTATTTTCACTACAGGAATTGGGTTAACTATTCTTTTAGAAACAGCAGAGAAGATGCAGAGAAAAGTTGAATTTATCTCCAAGCTTAAAGAAAGTAAGATTGCTGCAAGAGGGTATAAGACGGTAAATGTTTTAAAAACGCTCGGTATTACTCCCATTGTGAGAGATGATGATGGAAGTACAGCGGGACTAGTACGTTCCCTTTCTTCATGTGAGGAATTTGTTAAAGGGACACGTGTGGCACTTCAACTGCATGGTGATCCTGCCCCACTACTTATTGAATTTCTTGACGAAAAAGAAGCCACATACCATGAAATTCTTCCATACATTCATACACCGCCAAGTGAAGATGTTATTGATTTATTACTATCAGAGATTATTGAAGGAAGCATTGATGCAGTAAGCTTCACAAGTACACCACAAGTACGGTTTTTATTTGCTCATGCCGATAAAAAAGGTCAGATGGCCTTGCTTCTTAATCAATTTGAAAATAAAGTTGTGGCTCTAGCTGTTGGAAAAGTCACCGCTCAAGCACTTAAAGAACATGGAGTTAACCGTGTTATTTTCCCGGAAACAGAACGAATGGGAAGCGCTATTATTTGCTTAGCAGACTATTATTCTAAATAACATACTGTTATTTGCTCCCTTTTCTAGCAACTGATATACTTCGATATAATGATCAGCAATAGGTGTGAGGTGACAAATGGAAGCAATCGTTTATATAAGTCATGGTAGTCGCTCAAAGGATTGGAATGAACAGTTTATTTCATTTATTACAGAAACGATGGAAGAAAAAATTGCTCCTATACAAGCATATGGTTTTTTTGAACTTTCTACTCCTTCTATTGGGGAAGCCATAGAATCCTGCATTCGAAAAGGAGCAACGACGGTGACTGTCGTGCCTGTATTATTATTATCTGGGAATCATGCGTTAATAGATATACCTACCGAAATTGCTGAATCTCAAGCACATTATCCTACCATCCCGATAATGTATGCGAATGTTCTTGGAAGCGATCGTTTATTTTTACCAGCAATTATGGATAAGCTTCAAGAAAAGGGCTATCAAGAAACACAAAATGAACTTGTTTTACTCGTTGCCCATGGAAGTGGTCATGAAGAAACTGCTCAAGAACTTACACAATTAACAAAGGTTGTTAGTGAAGAATTAGAGAACCCCGTTGAATGGGGATATTTGAGTCGAGAGCCACATTATTTAAAAAAGCTTGAAATGACCTTATTACATGAGTATCAAATGGTTTATATTGTCCCACACTTTCTTTCAAAAGGTGGATTCACAGATAAAATCGAAAGACAACTGCTTGAAACCTTCCCTAAAGAAATGGGAAACCAGATCATTTTATGTAATCCCACTGGATATCATAAACTCCTGCATACCATGATTCAAAATCGAGCACGAACACCAAAGATCCCAACCATAAAACAAAAGGATAGCTGAGTAGCTATCCTTTTCATTTTACCTTGTAAATGTAAGATTGATTACAAACACTTCTGATTGACTCCCCAATCTGAGCGGCGGACCCCATACACCAAATCCAGATGAGACAAAGGTATGCAATTGTTCCATTTTTTCATATCCATAGTCATTCTCATAAAGAAGATTGGTCACAATACTCGCAGGAAAGAGTTGACCTTTATGTGTATGTCCTGACAGCATAACATCAATTCCTTGATTACTAGCTTCTGAAAAATCAATTGGTTGATGATCAAGCATGATAAGTGGTTTACTATGATCAAGTCCTATTACGTATTCCTTTAACTGTTGTCTACTTTCGTCAGTAGGATCCTTTCTACCAATCAAATAAAAGCTTTCGACCTTCACCCATTCATCCATTAATACGGTAATACCTGCCTTATCCATCTCATCAAGTATTTCTTTTGAGTCTTCACCGTAATAATCGTGATTTCCAAGGACAGCGTATACTCCTAGAGGGGCATCAAGCTTTTCCATTACTTCACCCATATTTTGTTTTAAGTATGGTTCAATATAATCATCGATTAGATCTCCAGGAATTAATATAATATCAGGTTCTTCCTTTTCTGCAATTGACACTAGCTTTTCTAAATGATTATTACCAACAAGAACACCAGCATGAATATCGGAGGCCATTAACACCTTTAATTCTTTTCGACCCCCAGCGGTTTTATCAACCTCAATATCATAAGTATGGATAATCGGGTTCCATGCAAGAAAGGATCCATAGATCAATACAAATAAATAGAATAAGCCTACTAAATTACCAGCCCAAATGATTGACCTTTTCTTCAAAAAATAGACAAGAAGATTGGTGAGTGGAAGTATAATTAAGCTGTACCCAACAATAGCTAACCAGAATCCACTAACAATTTTAAATAAATAGATAGGTAGCAACTGCCCGGCAAAAACGGACAATGATAAACAAATCACAACGACAATATAGATTTTCTTCCATTGAATAAGATTTCTTGCTTTTAGCCAAACCCAGCCATTATAGCCAATGTAAAAACAAATGGCACTATATACAAGTATGGCTAAAACAATGGCACCGATCATTAAAAGCATATGTATAAATCCTTTCTTATGTAGTTATCTTGTTTTGGAGCGTATCAGAAGGGTAGATATTTACACCTTGCCGATTATTTTGTGCAATAGAAAACATTGATTGTGCTACCTGCTTTCCTTCAATTGCTTTTACTTTTAATAAAGGACCTACAAATAGAAATGAAAATGCCCCGAAAATGGTTGCACCTATTTTCTCTCCTAATCGAAATTCCTGTCTGTGACCAAGCAATAGGGATGGGCGAAGAATAGAAATCGTTTGAAATGGTACAGTTGACAGCTCTTTCTCTAATTTCCCTTTCATCTGTGAATACCATATTTTCGAGTGTGGATTGGCATTCATGCTACTGATTAAAAGAAAATGTTTGGCACCTAGTTTCTGTGTAATTCTAGCTAGGGCAAGTGGATAATCAGCATCTATCTTCTTCATTACTTCCTTTGTTTTCGCTTTCTTAATGGTTGTACCTAAACAACAAAAAACATCATCTACTACCAGCTGTTCGGAATATTCTTCAAGATGGTCAAAATCAATAATTACTTCATTAAGTTTTGGATGTTTTATGGAGAGAGGTCTTCTTACAATAGCAGTCACCGTTGCATATTCCTTTGCCTCAAGCAATATATGTAAAAGTTCATTGCCAACAAGCCCTGTGGCCCCAGCTATTAATGCCTTTTTTGCTTTCATAATCCCGCTCCTTTCTATCGTACCCCTTTATTATTGTTGGAAAAGAATACAATTATCAACTTTTAAGTTGTAGAAAAACCCTCGTAATGGTACGAGGGTTTTGATTTATCCGGACAATTTCCTTACTTGTTGTTCTGGAATACTTGTTTTCATTGCTCTTAAAAACGCCTGAACAAGCTCTGGATCATACAAAGAATTCATTTGACTGTGAATTTCAAACAATGCTAATTCTGTTGAAATTCCTTTTTTGTATACCCGTTCTTCTGTCATCGCAGAGAAAGAGTCGACGATTCCTAGTAAACGAGCGTTCAACGGAATTTCCTTCTCTTTTAATCTATGTGGATAACCAGAGCCATTCCATCTTTCATGATGATAAAGGACTCCTTCTAAAATTTCCTTTTTAAATGGGAATTCTCCATGTCTTTGCAGTTTTTCTACACCTAAGATTGGATGCTGTTTAATAATAGTATATTCCTCTTCTGTGAGTCGGCTAGCCTTCCTAAGAATGCTCTGCGGAATATCTAATTTCCCAATATCATGAAGCAAGGCTGTTAAATAGAGCTTTTCTCGTTCCTTCTCACTGACACCTATCTCTTTAGCAAGTAAAATTGCATAATGAGCCACTCGATTAGAATGTTCCCAAGTGTGGGTATCCTCTGAATGCAATAAATTGATATATTCCTGGACAGGATCTTTTACTACGGCCCTTTCCATTATTCTCTCATTCACATCAACCGTGCTCGTTTTTTCTTCCGTATATGATTCTACTCGGTTCCTACCATTTCTCTTGGCGATATATAGTGCTTTATCAGCATTCTCTAATAGTTTTTTTGCCGAAGCGTCTTCTGAAGGTATGATGGATGCAACTCCAAGACTAGCAGTAATCATTGGAGATACCTTTGATTTTTCATGCTCGATTTGTAAAGAAAGAATTCCTTTTCTAATCTCCTCAGCAATAGAGGTTGCCTCAACTAATCCAGTATCGGGTAGTAATATTACAAATTCTTCTCCCCCATATCTTGCACCAAAATCCGATGATCGTGGCAACTCACGAACCATCAACCTAGCAACCTTTTTCAAGCAGTCATCTCCTTGTTGATGACCGTAATGATCATTATAAAGCTTAAAATGATCAACATCTAATAAAATGGCGGACAATGATGTTCGCCCGATGAATCCTTTGTCCCACTCAAAAGCAATTCGCTCATCAAAAGAACGTCGATTATTTATCCCTGTCAACCCATCAACAGAAGATAGCTTTAACAATAAATCATTAGCTTCAACAAGTTTCTGTTCAGCCAGTTTTCGCTTCGTAATATTACTTTGAATCGTAACAAATTGATGGATTTCTCCTGCCTCATTCACTAGAGGGACAATCACGGCATCAACCCAATAATAACTTCCATTTTTTGATTTATTACGTAACTCTCCACGCCAAACTTCTTTTCTATTTAACGTTTCCCACATCGTTTGATAAAAACTTTGCAGATGATAACCAGAGTTTAGAAATTGCTGTGGCTTTCCTATTAGCTCATCCTTTGTGTAACCTGAAATGCTACAAAATAAATCATTAACTTTTAAGATCACTCCCTTTGGGTCAGTAACCATGACAACAACAGATTCATCCATTGCAAATTTGATATCTTCTAACTCCTTTAAAGTTTTGCTAAGTATTTGTTCGGACTTATGCCGTTCTGTAATATCTGTCATTGTTCCAAAGGTACCTAACAAGTTCCCATCGCTGTCGTAGGAAAATGAAATATTTAACTCCATCCAAAGTACTTCATGTTTTTTGTTGTAAAATTTAATTTCCATCCGTGTCCGGGCTTGTTTCTCATCAATTAACTTACTAATTTTTCTGATGTTATTTGTTCTTTCCTCTGGTACTACATAATAAAAATAGTGTTTGTTTAAACTCTCCTTCACCTTAAAAAAGGTTAATTCCTCCCAGGCAGCATTAAGGAAAACAATCTTTCCCTCTCGATTCGTTTGGAAAATTACCTCTTTTACACTTTCTACTACAGTTTGAAATTTTTGTTTTGTTAGTGACAGCTCACTCTGTCTCAGAAGAATTTCTTCATGCTGTTCGGAAAGAATTTGATTCTTCCGTTCAAGCTCAGTAAATGCAATTCTTGATCGATGCACATGTAAGATTAAGTAAATGGTAAATGAACCTGTTAATACACTTAGCACAGCAAAAACCCAAAAGGGTGTTGAATCCTGCTCTCCATATCTAGAATAATCGAAGAAGTAGCTTAAAATGGTCACTAGAGTACAAGAGTAAATCCATCTGTTCCATATATTATTAATCTTTCTATTAAGAATAAAAAGCAAAAAACAGAATCCTATAAAAAAATATACTGAGGGCTCAGCGATAATTGACCATCCTAAGTTTATAAACATCCCCCCCAAAAAAATGGTCATCGCAGCGATTAGAGATACTCCACCACCGAATATTACAATGATGAGAAAAGGTAGATGATAAAAAGATAAATCCACTTCCTGCACTCCAGGTACAAACATCGATAGAAGTAATGAAAATGCACCTGCTAACCCGCCAGCAATCATTTTATGAAGGATTGGAGAATTTAATGTTAGGATATTTCTACTTAATTGAGCGGCAATAAAAAAATACGCTACTACCATTACTCCGTCGAGAATTAAGTGATAAGGCATAAACTGTTCCTCCTAAAGTCAAACAAGACTTACTAGTAATATCGGAGATTTCTGTAGATTTTTGATGTTTTTTGTCGAAAAAGATGAATTAATTCGTTCATTTTCCCTTTGACGCGGTACTTTGCTATAATGTTAAGATACTCTATACATGAAGAAGTCTAATCATAAGGAGCTTACTATATGACTGAATACAAAGTTGTTTTTCTAGATATTGATGGAACCATTTTACGGCCAGATGACTCCATTGAAGATACAACAAAGAAGGCAATTAGACAGTTGAAAGATCAAGACATTGAGGTAATTCTCGCAACTGGAAGACCACTTCATGAAATTACTGACATCGGGGAAGAGTTAAACATTCATTCATACATTGCCATTTATAAAGACAGAGAAATCTTTAAAGAAAATATGCAAATAGAAGATGTGAATTCCTTTTTACATATTGCAGAGAAACACCAACATGATCTGGTTATTTACACTCATAATAAGAACTACTTCCTTGATCAAGAAACCAAGAGAGTTAAGGATTTTCAAAAAGCCTTTCATTTGAGAAAGAACGACCAATATCATCAATCCATTCAAAAGGACGTACTCGGAATAACCATCATTACCTCTGACGAAAAGGGCGATATACCTTATCACTCAATTGAAGGTATACACTATGCAAAGGTGAATGTTCCAGGTTTCACCACTTGTTACGATGTCATCCGTGACCATGTAAATAAAGGAGTAGCGGTCCAAGCTGTGATTGATCATCTAGGCTTTCAAACTGAACAGGCCATTGCATTTGGAGATGGGATGAATGATAAAGAAATGCTATCGAATGTAGGTGAAGGGTTTGCTATGGGAAGTGGAAATCCAGAGCTTTTTTCATATGCGAAGCATGTTACAACTGGTGTGGATGATTCAGGTATTTTTAATGGATTGAAATCATTAGGATTAGTGAAATAATGTCAAAAGGAAAGCTCCTGCTAATGAGCTTTCCTTCTTTTTTACACTATAACTCGTCGCCATTACTTGCAATGACTTTTTTATACCAATCAAAACTTTTCTTTTTATAGCGTTCGTTTGAGCCTTTTCCTTCGCTGTCTCGGTCAACATAAATAAATCCGTACCGTTTTTTTAGCTCTGCTGTTGACGCACTTACTAAATCAATTGGACCCCATGAGGTATAACCCATAATTTCGACACCATCACCAATAGCTTTTTTCATTTCTTGAATATGTGCCTTCAGATAGTCAATTCGATAATCATCGTTAACTGTCCCATCCTCCTCTAGTTTGTCCACTGCACCAAGACCATTTTCAACAATAAACAAAGGCTTTTGATAGCGATCATATAATTGATTACAAACGGTTCGAAGTCCTACAGGATCAATTTGCCATCCCCACTCGGAAGATTGTAGGTATGGATTTTTCACGCCAGCCATTAAGTTACCTGCAGTTTTTTCATTTTGATGTTCAGGAGCGGTACTTGCTACGAAGGACATGTAATAGCTGAAACCAATATAATCAACTGTATTCTCTTGTAGAAGTTCCAGGTCCCCTTGCTCCATTTGGATGGTAATCCCTTTTTCCTCTAGATCATTCATCATGTAAGTAGGGTAATACCCTCTTGATTGTACATCAGAGAAAACCAATGTTTTTCTATCCTGCGTTAAAGCAGCAAACATATCCTCCGGCTTTGGACTGTATGGGTACGTTAGCATAGATGCAATCATACAGCCAATTTGAGCAGTAGGATCAATTTCATGGCCAATTTTCACAGCTAATGCACTTGCAACAAATTGATGATGTGCAGCTTGATAAAGATCCTGCTCATTCCTTTCACCGTTCTCAAATAATAATCCACCACCAGTGAAAGGGGCATGAAATAGAACATTGATTTCATTAAAAGTCATGTAATACCTTACTTTACCTTTAAATCGATTAAATAAGGTACGAGCAAAATTCTCGTAAAAACCAATTAATTTTCTGTTTTTCCATCCACCATAATTTTTCACAAGGCTAAGAGGCATCTCATAATGTGATATCGTTATTACGGGTTCAATATTATACTTTAATAATTCGTCGATCATTTGATCATAAAATTGAAGCCCTTTCTCATTTGGCTCTGTTTCGTCCCCATTTGGAAAAATTCGCGTCCATGCAATGGAGAAACGGAATGCTTTAAATCCCATTTCTGCAAATAAGGCAATATCTTCCTTATATTTATGATAAAAATCAATTCCCTCATGATACAGATTAAAATCCTTCATTGAAAAATCAGGTGGAAACATAATCCCTTTTGGAGATACATCAGCTGTCGACAATCCTTTTCCATCAGCTTGGTAGGCTCCTTCAAGCTGATTTGCTGCTACAGCGCCACCCCATAAAAATCCATCTGGAAACTTGGTCTTCTTTACATTCAATACATTCACCTCAAATAATTAATTTTCTTATCACTTACGGTTTAGTTCGATTAATTGATCCCCTGACTTTATTTGTGTTTGATTAGTTTTTTCTAACTTGTACTCCGAATGGTTCGTTACAACTATAGGCGTAGTCACACTTAGTCCCTCAGCTTTAATCTTTTGTATATCAAACTCAATAAGAAGTTGACCTTTATCCACATGCGAATCCATTGATACATGAGAAGTAAAATATTTTCCACCAAGTTCAACAGTATCCATGCCAATATGAATTAATAACTCTACTCCTTCATCTGTTGTAAAACCAATTGCATGATTGCTAGGGAATAACGCTGTTACTCTTCCAGAAACAGGAGCAAATAACTTTCCTTCTGACGGTTCAATCGCCACTCCATCTCCAAGTGCACCAGAGGCAAAGGCTGGATCTTTTATGTTAGAAAGAGGCAGAATCTCTCCATTAAGCGGACTAAAAATAGGCACCCGTTTCGTTTGAACGGCTACGGTTTGTGAATTACTGGTTTGACTATCATTTTTCTGACCAGATCCATTATTTTCAACTGCTGAATCTTGTCCTTTTTCTAAGCCAAATAAATAAGTTAAGATAAAGCCCAGCACGAAAGCAACAACAATAGAGATGATTAAACCCCAAATAGTAATGGCAGTTGCACCTTCAGGATTAATGTGAGATGGTATCCCAAAGATCCCCAACCCGCCGATCATATAAAGGTTAACACCAGTTGCTCCAATGATCCCTCCACCAACCGCTGCGGCAATACAGCTAATAATGAAAGGTTTTTTCAAAGGTAAGGTGATCCCATAAATAGCTGGTTCGGTTACGCCGAATATACCTGATATAAAGGCGGGAATACTTAAAGATTTTAACTTTTGCTGTTTTGTTTTCACCCATACACCTAAAACTGCTCCAATTTGGGCAAAGGAAGCGGCAAAGGTAGTTGCTAGGATTGGATCTGAACCGAGTGTAGTAAGATTGTTTATAGCAATAGGAACAAGTCCCCAGTGAAGTCCAAAAATAACAAAAACTTGCCATAATCCACCTACAAAAATACCAGCAAGGATTGGACTTAAATTATAAATAAACAAAGTAGCTTGTCCCATTAAATTTCCTGCCCAAGTTGCGATTGGTCCAATTACGATAAATGTGATTGGAACTACAATTAGTAAAGTAAAGAATGGAACTAAGAATGCTTTTACGACATCTGGAATAACCTTTCTTAATCCTTTCTCAACCTTTGCTCCAAACCATGCTGCTAATATAATCGGAATAACCGAAGAAGCATAACTCATTAATATAACAGGAACACCCAGGAAGGTTATAAAAACTGGTGATTGGAACATGGATCCTGAAAATAATGTAAATAATGGCTCTCCCCCAGTAATGGTAGTTAAGGTCGGATGCACTAACGCGGCACCAATAGCCATCCCAATAAATGTGCTACCACCAAACTTCTTAATTGCCGTGTATCCTAAGAAGATCGGAAAGAAATAAAACAGGGAATCTCCAATTGCATTTAATATTTGAAAGGTACCAGAAGTAGCTTCAATCCACCCGAAAGTGACAAAAAGAGCATTAAACCCTTTAATCATCCCCGTAGCAGCTAAAACCCCAAGGATTGGTGTGAAGATGCTCGCGATTATATCAATGAAGCGAGCAAATACCCCACCCTTTTCTCCTCCCCCATCTTCTTCTACAGGGGATTGATTTTGAAAACCGCCCACCTCAACCACCGTTTTATATACATCGGGCACATGGTTTCCAATGACCACTTGATACTGCCCACCACTTTTCATCACGGTTATAACGCCTTCCATATTCTTTAACGCATCGGTATTTGCTTTTCCCTCATCTTTTAGTTTAAAGCGCAATCGAGTAATACAATGTACCACACTATTAACGTTCTCTTTCCCTCCAACATTTTCAATAATATCTTTGGCCAATTGCTCGTACTTAATAAGGATCCCTTCTTTCTATCGAGAATAAAAGCCAATGAACAATCTTCTTTGATATTTTGTTCAAATGGAAATCACTTATACAAGTTGGCATATTTACCATTTGTTTGCTAAATAAAGGCTGTTTTCGTAAAGTTTGTTGATTTGATAATGCTAGATTTATTGGAGATAGCTCTTTTCTAAGGATGAAAATATTCAGATTGGCTGTTGAAATATATAGTTAATTTCCTAAAAAGGGTATGTAGCAACAATGTTTTAGAAAAGAGCCAAAATAAAAAACCAGCCACATGGCTGGTTTTAAGCAAATTGTTTATTTTCTTCTTTCTTGAAGAAGCTTTTCATCGCATGGAACACATCGGATTTCTGTTTGAGGATGTAGTATTTGAAGTCTTCATGTTTGATGTTTTTATACGCGGACATTAGGGTCGAGTGGCGGTTGTATTGATTTACTTCTCCGTATCCAAACATATTCGACACTTTCATTAATTCTTCTACCAACTTCACACAACGTGCGTTGTCAGAAGTTAAATTATCACCATCTGAAAAATGGAATGGGTAGATATTATATTTTGCAGGATCATATTTTGTTTCAATAAGTTCGAGTGATTTACGGTATGCAGATGAACAAATGGTTCCTCCGCTTTCTCCTTTAGAAAAGAAATCCTCTTCGGAAACCACCTTTGCCTCTGTATGATGGGCAATAAACTCAATATCTACTGTTTCGTACTTGGTTCGTAAAAACCTTGTCATCCAGAAGAAAAAGCTTCGAGCCATATATTTTTCCCAAAGACCCATTGATCCACTTGTATCCATCATTGCTAACACAACAGCCTTAGAATCTGGCTTAATAATTTCATTCCAGGTCTTAAATTTTAAATCTTCTCTATAAATAGGATGAAAGCTGGCCTTGCCTGTCATTGCATTCCTCTTGTAAGCGGTCATCATTGTTCTTTTCTTATCAATGTTCCCCATCAAACCTGTTTTACGGATATCATTAAACTCAATATCCTCTACAACGTTCTCGGATTTTTCCTTCTTTTTTAAATTTGGCAGCTCCAACTCCTTAAACAGAGCTTCCTCAATGTCCATTAAAGACACTTCAGCTTCGAAATAGTCTTCACCTGCCTGATCTCCTGCTCCTTGCCCTTTTCCAGGTCCCTTTTGATTTGCGGATCCATCTCTAGCTACGACATCACCAACTTGGCTTTCTCCATCTCCCTGGCCTACATGTTTGTTTTTATCATAATTATAACGAATTTTGTATTCATCCAGTGAGCGGATCGGGATTTTCACCACTTCTCGACCATTCGACATAACAATATTTTCCTCTGTTACTAAGTCTGGTAAATTGTTACGGATTGCTTCCTGAACCTTCTCCTGATGCCTCTGTTGGTCGTCATAGCCTTTTCGGTGGAGGGACCAGTCTTCTTGGGAAATCACAAATTGATGGTTATTTACATCTGCCATAGTTTTAACCCTCCTAATTTTTTTGTCACCATTTTCACAAAACGCTCATACAATATCCCGAGTGTAAATTTGAGTGGGAAATGTTGATTACTCTATCATATGCAAGAGGACGCAATAATTTACAAATAATTTTGACAATGAGACATTTGCCCATAATGATGGACAAGCCTTTTTTATTGTTATTCCAGTACATTAAAGTCACTCAGCATCCCAAAAATACATTGTAAGATGATCTGACGGATTATATAAACAGTTAACCTAATTCCTCATGTAAAACTTACTTCTATAAATATTATTTCGAAAAAGAAAATATGTTTGTCTTATAATCTGAAAAGAAAAAGAGCTAGTCTTTTAACTAGCTCAATTCTTTGGTGCATTTTCCAATTTTGGAAAATGCATAATTTAAATAAAGTAACCAAAGTACAATTTGTGAAAAAAGCTTGCGAATCTGCCTTTAGGATTCCCACCTATCGGCTAGAAGTTCTGGTTAAGTACCCGAGCTGGTTAATAGACGGAGAAATTCCGTTTAATTAGTAGTCCAGATTAAAAAGAGCTTCAATAGGCGGAGAGATTCCGCCTATTGGCTCAAAAACTTCGAAAAGAGGGGATTTTGCTTTACATAACGGGAAATCTCCCCTTATTTACCCCGATATATGCTCCATTCTGCATTTAACCGAAAAATCTCCGCTTACTTGTGCTGGTTACTCATTAATAGGGATAAGTATTTTCTCCAGTCGCATGCTCTAAATTTTGCATCTAACCAACGATGCTTACTTTTTACTTTTCTATCTTTTCTTTTGTTTCGTTTGTTTGATCTAATTTCGTTTCCTGCTGTGGATCAGGAACTTTATTATCCTTTTTTAACTCATCCGTTTTCATTTGTTCTAATTCTTTTCCAAGGTTCTTCATTTCTTTCATATCCTCAGCCATGGAACTATTTTGTGCAATATCGTTTTTGGCTTTTTGATTTGTTTTCATGATCATCACCTCTGGTAATCTATACCCGAGATGGACAAGCAGTAAACCAAATAAGGACTGGCAACTTTAGCCAGCCCTCCATTTATTAACGGTTTAACAAGCTACCAACGTAACGAAGTAGTTCGTTTGCAGAGGTAGAATTATAGCCGTGCTCGTCAATCAATCTTGCTACTACTTCATTAACCTTTTTCAGCTGCTGCTCATCTGGAGTCTTAGTGGAGGTTGTAATTTTCACCACATCCTTTAAGTCTGCAAACAGCTTCTTCTGAATGGCTTCACGTAGACGATCGTGCGAATTGTAGTCAAAACGCTTGCCCTTTCTTGCATAGGCAGAAATACGGATTAAGATTTCTTCACGGAATGCTTTTTTGGCATTTTCGGAAATACCAATCTGTTCTTCAATGGAGCGCATAAGCTTCTCATCTGGGTTAATTTCTTCACCAGTTAATGGGTCTCGAAGCTTCGCCTTATTGCAGTATGCCTCGACATTATCCAAGTAATTATCCATCAGCGTTTTTGCAGACTCTTCATACGAGTATACAAATGCTTTTTGCACTTCTTTTTTCGCAATATCGTCATACTCCTTACGAGCAAGTGAAATATAATTCAAATATTTCTCCTTTAACTCTGGAGTAATGGATGCATGTTGATCTAAGCCTTCTTTTAAGGAGCGAAGAACATCTAGTGCATTAATAGACGACATTTCTTTTCTAATAATTGTAGAAGAAATACGATTGATCACGTAACGAGGATCAATTCCACTCATTCCTTCATCCGCATATTCCTTCTTCAACTCATCGACATCAGCGCTTGAGAAACCTTCAACATTCTCCCCATCATAAAGTCGCATTTTTTTCACTAAATCAATGTCACCTTTTTTCGGTTCCTTCAATCGAGTTAGGATAGTAAACATAGCAGCAACCCGCAATGTATGTGGGGCAATGTGAACATGTGATACATCACTTTCACCAATCATTTTCGCGTAGATTTTCTCTTCCTGGCTCACCTTTAAGTTATAAGGTACTGGCATAACGATAATACGTGAGTGTAATGCTTCGTTTTTCTTATTTGAAATAAACGAGCGATACTCCGTTTCATTCGTATGAGCCACAATTAATTCATCTGCGGAAATCAGTGCAAATCGGCCTGCTTTGAAATTCCCCTCTTGTGTAAGAGAAAGTAAGTGCCATAAGAACTTTTCATCACACTTTAACATTTCCTGGAACTCCATCATACCTCGATTGGCTTTATTTAATTCTCCATCAAATCGATAAGCCCTCGGATCGGATTCTGATCCGTATTCAGCAATGGTTGAAAAGTCGATACTACCTGTTAAATCAGCAATATCCTGCGACTTTGGATCGGACGGACTGAATGTTCCAATCCCCACACGCTTATCTTCAGAGAAGAAAACACGTTCGATAATGACATCTTCAATTCGACCGCCATACTCCTGTTCCACTCTCATCGTGTTTAGTGGTGACAAATTCCCTTCAATTCGAATTCCATATTCATCGTAAAAATCTTTTCTTAAATGGTGCGGAATGAGATGTAATGGGTCTTCATGCATCGGACAGCCTTTTATCGCAAAAACAGCGCCTCGTTCTGAATGCGAATATGCTTCTAAACCACGCTTTAGCATCGTGACTAGAGTGGATTTTCCGCCACTAACTGGTCCCATAAGCAAAAGAATTCTCTTTCTAACATCTAAACGTTTGGCAGACGGGTGAAAATACTCCTCGACTAATCTCTCCAACGACTCCTCTAAACCAAATAACTGGTTACTGAAAAATTCATATTTTTTACTCGTCCCGTCTTTTTCAATTCCAGCATCTTTGATCATATTATAAACGCGAGAATGTGCCGACTGTGCTACCCATGGACTTTCCTTCACAATTTCTAAATACTCTGCAAATGTACCTTCCCACTTTAACTTTTCCTCTTCTTGTCTATACATTTCAATCTTTTTTAAGATATCCATAAGGACCTCCCCTGTTTGAATGATCAGAGACGATTAATATAATCTATGCACCCTTATAGATGAACATGCCTAATGAGGGGAGACTAATGTTGTCCTTTTTTAGAAAGACTTTAGAAACTTGGCTAAAAAATATCTCATCAATTATTCACACTATGTTTGAAATAGGCTATAATAAGCCTATATGTAAACGTAATCTTTTGCAGAGGAGGCTACATACATGGGATTGCTACTTATTTTAGGTGTTATGGTTGCATTTCTAGCTGCAATTTTTACCGCAGGATACGATGATAAGCCAGGTGTAAATAAGTAAGAAAAAAGCTGCCCATTTTGTTGGCAGCTTTTTTCCTTATTGTTTGTTGAATTTTTGTCCCTGTACATAATTCTTCATATACATTCTTGATTTCTTCTCAAGCATATTAGCCATTTGCTCAGTCCAGGTGTCCTTACGTTTTCCAGCCGTTCTTTCCATATAATAGTTTGATATTACATTATTATAGCTTGTAAGTTCCTCTTCATAATGATCCGTATGGTATTGTTCTTCATGATACACATGTGAAAGTGGCAATCGTGGCTTCTTATCTGTAATTTTTTTAGGATAACCAATTGCTAAACCAAATAGAGGAATCACCCGCTTAGGTATATTCAGTAATTTCCCTACCTCTTCTAGATTATTCCTTATGCCACCAATATAACAAATTCCTAGCCCTAAAGATTCTGCTGCTAAACTTGCATTTTGAGCAGCTAATGAAGTATCAATTAGAGCAACCATGAATTTTTCCGTGCTTTCAATGGAAGGAGTTACATCTCTTCCTTCCATTTTTCCAATGTATTCGTGACGGTATAAGTCCGCACAAAAAACAAAAAAGTGACCATTTTCCTCCACATAGCTTTGATTTCCTGCAAGCTCTGCTAACTTTTTCTTTTTCTCACGATCGGTTACACCAATGATGCTATATGCCTGTATGTAACTAGAAGTAGATGCTGCTTGAGCACTTTC
This sequence comes from Bacillaceae bacterium, assembly GCA_041640555.1. GTDB lineage: Bacteria > Bacillota > Bacilli > Bacillales > Cytobacillaceae > Robertmurraya_A. Next base: position 29,848 of record JBEQAB010000015.1, on the reverse strand, counting down.
TACAATAATCTCAATCTGTTCACGAGTTAATGGCTTGTCCTCAAAGCTCCTGATTGACCGATGATTTAATATCGTTTCAATAATTGTATTCACTTGTTTTCCTCCTTTTAAAAAGGCCGTTCTATAATAGAACGGTCCCTTTATGTTAGGTGTAAATAGTTTTGCTGTCTTAATGCCTCATACACTAATATAGCTGCCGTGTTTGACAAATTTAATGAGCGTACATGCTCATCATTCATAGGAATTCTTAACGCGCGATCAAGGTTTTTCTCTCTCACCTCTTGTGGCAATCCTGTTGTTTCACGACCAAAGATGAAATAGTATTCTTTTCCTGGATCGCTATAATCAAACGAAGTATAGTTTTTCTTTCCAAACTTCGTTAGGTAGAAAAATTCCCCACCTTCATTCTTTTCATAAAATTCATCTAATGAATCATAGTAATGAATGGTTACCGCATCCCAATAATCTAACCCCGCACGCTTTAATTGTTTATCATCTGTTGAAAAGCCAAGCGGTCGAATTAAATGTAGTGTTGTATCTGTTGCAGCACAGGTACGAGCGATGTTCCCTGTATTAGCAGGAATTTGTGGTTGAAATAGTACGATATGGTTTGGCATGGTGTCACCTCTGTAGTTAACTGTCAGTGGATATTATACCATTACTCTTTACTCAGAGCCAAAGCTCATACATCGTCAATAACTTGCAAAAAAATATATTTGATATTTGGTGTATATGCGGTAGAATCTGTATACGCCCAATATCTTTTTCTACTATTCGTTGTATGTGCGTTCACAAGCGGCATTCCGTCTGCATCCTTTGCGGTAATAATGGTCGTATGATTAAATCGTCCATCTCCCTCAAAGTCATAGCATATAATATCACCTAACTTCAATTCTTCTGGTCGATTCACTTCAACTGCCCGCAATCCTACCCTCGCATTCGGTAAATACCACCGGAAGGAATGAGCAACTGTCCAGCTGTATGTCCAACTATTATTTTGCATCCACCAGCCCTTGGAACGGTTAGGATACCCCGTCATCGGTGCCCCTCCAGCACGAAGACATTGGGATATATAGTTCGTACAGTCGTTTGTAAACTTACTAAATCGCGGATTATAGCTATTCCACCATGTTTCCGCATATTTCACAGCATTTAAACGGTCGTAAGCAAATTTTACTCGTTCATCAAATACGTCATTAATACTTGCTTCTGCTTTTTCTACTGTAAAGTCTGGGGCTATCTCCTCATCATCAACCAATGTTCCTTTATAAAATTCCGCTTTTCTTTCCTCTATTTCTTCCTCTATATATAATGTTCCCTTATGGTTAATCAAGTACTGAAAGTGAACCTGGTAGTAAACGTGAGCGATATCTGCCACATGTTCGATGTTCTGTATCTTTCCGCTAGCTTTGGCTTTAACAATTTCTCCCTTTCTTTCTGCTAGCCCTTGTTTCTTCCTCTTTATTTTCTCGCATTCCTCGTTATTATCTCGTGAATTTGTTACACATTGCTTGACCCTTTTCTCGAGTAACATTTGAAGTTGTTTTCTCACCTTTTTCACTCCCTTCAAATAAAACATATGAAGAAGTAGAAAAAAAAATGAGAGCAACGAAGTACTCTCACTGAATGAATGATAATCCTTTATTTATTTCGTCAAGAACCTCTTCGTCCTCTTCTTTTTGCTTTGCATTATTTAAGGCATCCGCTGCATCTGCCCCACCAATCTTCCCTAGAGCCCAAGCAGCCGTTCCTCTTAACACTGGTCTTGGATCTTTTTTCATGACTTGGATTAAATCCTCAACAGCTGTCTCATCCTTGTAATGAGCAAGTGCGATAATCGCATTTCTCTGAATGGGCTTTTTCCCACGCCAAGAGCCCGATACATGTCCGAACTTTTCTTTAAACTCCCGATTACTCATGAAAAGCAAAGGACGTAAAAGGGGTTTTGCAATTTCTGGATTAGGTTCCATTTCTTCATGAAAATGAAAATCCTTTCCTTTATTTTCAGGACAGACCGTTTGACATGTGTCACAACCGTACAATCGATTTCCAATCTTTCCTCGAAATTCGTCTGGAAGAAATCCTTTTGTTTGTGTTAAAAAGGCAATACATTTGTGTGAATTTAATTGTCCGCCTTGAACAAGTGCTCCTGTTGGACAAGCATCTACACATTTATTACAGTCTCCACATCCATTTTCAATCGGCTGATCTGGTTCAAACGGGAGATTTGTAATCATTTCCCCTAGGTATACGTAGGAGCCAAACTCTGGAGTAATAATAGCACAGTTCTTCCCACTCCAGCCAATTCCTGCACGTTCTGCTACGGCTCTATCAGCAAGCTCTCCTGTATCCACCATTGATTTTACAAGAGCCCCTGGAACTCTAGAATGGATATAATCCTCAAGTTTTTTTAACCGATCACGAAGGACTGTATGATAATCTGTTCCCCAAGAAGCTCGACAGAAGATACCTCTTCTCTCTCCTTTTCTGCTTTCCACTCTTATCTTCATTTTTGATGGATAGGCTAGTGCTATGGAGATAATGGAAGCAGCCTCTGGTAAAAGTAAAGAAGGCTCGACTCTTTTATTAATATCGGGTTCTTCAAAACCCGACTGATACTCTAACTCTTGTTGCCTTACAAGGCGGTTTCGTAACTCAGAGAACGATGATGCTGATGTAAATCCAATTTTATCTATCCCAATCGTTTTGCTATATTCAATAATATCTATTTTAAATTGTTGATAATTCAAAAGTCATTCACCTCATTCCATACTTACAAATACGAAATCACTGCATTCTATGATAAACTATTTTAAACACTTTTTGGAGGTGGAAAGTTTGGAAATAACGATTTCTCCTGAGCTTCTGTCACTTGTCCCAGGTTTTAAAATGGGCGTCATCACATATAAGGACATTGAGGTTGGATCCTCCCCCCAAATGCTAAAAGGTAGATTGCAGCTTTTTCAAGAATCATTATTCTTTGACTTAGAGGAGAAGCCACTATCAGACTTTAAGGGAATTAGTGAGTGGAGGTCTATTTTTAAGAAAACTGGAAAGGACCCTAATCGCTATCGTCATTCAGCTGAAGCTTTATACAGACGTGTCAAAAAACAAAATTACATACAAAGTATTAACAGTGCCACAGATTTAAATAACTTCCTCTCATTGAAGTATGAGATTCCTTTAGGTATTTATGACCTTAGGCAGCTAAGTGGGGACATAGCCATTAGAATAGGAACGGAAAATGAAGTATACGAGGGTCTTAATGGGCGTAGCAATTCCCTTCATCAGCTAATCATTTCCTCCGATGAAAAAGGCGGGTTTGGCAGTCCTTATGTTGATTCTATGAGAACAGCTGTAACGGAAGAAACTAGTGATGCACTACACCTGATTTATTTACGTCCGTCTATAACAATGGATGAAGGACAACTTTTGACACAATCCATTATGAATATGTTTACACAAATTCATGGTGGGGTTGGGGAATGTCGGGTGATAGGTGAGTAAACAGAACAGGTACTCCCCTGTAATTACAGGGGAGTTGTTTTTAGAAGTCAAAATTATCAGGGTCTGGACCAACTCTTTTATTTTGATTTAATTCATTGATACGCTTCATATCATCTTCTGAAAGAACAAAATCAAATAGTGAAGCATTTTCAATAATTCGATGCGTTTTGGTTGATTTCGGAATCGTCACAACACCGTTTTGAAGGTCCCACCTCAAGATAACTTGTGCCACTGTCTTTCCATACATTTCTGCCATTTCCTGAAGAATAGGGTGGTCTAATAACTCTCCTTGCATTAATGGAGACCAGGCTTCGAGTTGAATTTGATGCTTGAGGCAATACGCTTTTAGCTCCTCTTGTGTTAATCGAGGGTGGTATTCGACTTGATTAATCACAGGAATAACGCTTGCATCTTTCATTAACTCATCTAAATGATGAATTTGAAAATTACTTACTCCAATTGCTTTTACTTTTCCATCTTTGTAAATGGTTTCAATTGCCCTCCAGGCCTCTTTATATTTTCCTTCGACTGGCCAATGAATCAAGTATAAATCCAAATACTCTAAACCTAGTTTCTCTAAACTTTCTTCATACGCCCTAATAGTTGATTCATAGCCTAAATCCGCATTCCATACTTTTGAAGTAATAAATAAATCTTCTCTAGTAATCCCTGCTTCTTTCATTCCTTCTCGAATACCCTCTCCAACACCAGCTTCATTGCCATAGATCGAAGCTGTATCAATACTTCTATAGCCATGACATATAGCTGTTTTTATAGCATGAACCAACTCTGGTCCCTCTTCTACTTTAAAAACACCCAGTCCGAACCAAGGCATTTTTACCCCATTATTTAAAGTAGTCGTTTCTTGTAAATGTTTATTAAACATTAATTATCCCTCCATTAGATCTTTTTTTTCTAGAATCAGGCTTACACCTGTTAAAATTACAGCACCACATACCATTAACGAACCAATCCATGCGGTATGAATCAATCCCATTTTTTCGGTTATGATTCCGCCAACATAAGAACCAACGGCTATACCTGCATTAAAAGCCGCTATGTTTATAGCTGATGCCACATCTACTGCCCCAGGAACGAAGCGTTCAGCAAGCATAACTACATATACTTGAAGGCCTGGAACGTTCATAAAGGCAAAGAGCCCCATAAATATAATCGTGGTTATTCCAACCACTTTGAACGGAGCAGTAAAGCTTAATAGGAGGAGAATCACTGCCTGAATGAGAAACATATAAAATAAAGACTTGAGCGGCTTATGATTTGCTAGTCGACCACCAATCACATTTCCAATCGCAATGGCAATCCCATATACGAGTAAAACGACAGCCACTAATTCCTCTTTAATACCTGTAATGCTTTGAAGCAAGGGAGTTAAATACGTAAATACTACGAATGTTCCCCCATATCCTAATGCTGTAATAATAAACATCAATAACAAACGACCATTTCTAACTAGTTTAAGTTGATCATGGAATGTTGTTTTTTTCCCTCTAGGTAGTTCGCTCGGAACGAGAATGCTATTGGCAATCAGAGCTATTATTCCGACAATAACAATAGCAACAAATGCTGATCGCCACCCAACCTGTTGGCCGATAAAGGTACCTATAGGAACCCCGGTAATCGTTGCAACCGTGAGCCCTGTAAACATAATAGAAATGGCACTAGCACGACGGTTTTCTGGAACCAAGCTCGCTGCAATTGTTGATCCGATTGACATAAATACACCATGGGAAAATGCTGAAATTACTCTTGCTGCAAGTAAAACACCTATTGATGTTGCAGAAGCTGCTAGACTATTGCCGATGATAAAAATAAGCATAATCCAAAGCAGCAACTTCTTTTTCGACATACTCGATGTTATCGAAGTTAAAACTGGCGCACCTACCGTGACTCCTAGTGCATATAAGGAGACTGTTAGACCAGCCATTGTTACAGATATTTGTAAATCCTTTGCAATGAGAGGAAGCAACCCAACACTAATAAATTCGGTTGTCCCAATTGCAAAAGCACTAATTGCTAATGCTAATAAAGCAAATATACTTCTCTTCCTATCTATACTCATTTCATTTCCTCCTATTTATTTCCGTTGAATGATTCCTTGGTGTATTTCATCAACAAATGCTATTATGATTTATAGAGTTCTAATTGGGAAGAACGCACTTTAAAGTAATATAGTTACCTATTAGTAAGGTAGGTACTTTTTAGTACCTATAGAAAGGGGTATGAAAATGGAGAAAAAGAGGTACAACATTGCTGTGGAAGCAACATTAGAAGTAATTGGGGGGAAATGGAAGTGTGTCATTTTATGCCATCTTACACACGGAAAAAAGCGAACTAGTGAATTAAAGAAATTAATGCCAAATATAACTCAAAAAATGTTAACACAGCAATTACGAGAGTTAGAGGACGACGGAGTGATCAACCGTATTAGTTATAATCAGGTTCCCCCTAAAGTGGAATATGAACTTAGTGAGTATGGAAAAAGCTTGCAATCTATTTTAGATTCGTTGTGCGCATGGGGAGAATCTCATATTACAAAAGTGTATGGAGATAAACATGATGTGTTAGAGGAAAGTATTTTAAATCAAAAATAGCAATAAATTCCCTCGTAAATATGAGGGAATTAAAAAACGCAGTACATCGTTTTTATAAACGGCATACTGCGTTGCTTATATGTATGGAGCGGGTGATGAGAATCGAACTCACGACATCAGCTTGGAAGGCTGAGGTTTTACCATTAAACTACACCCGCAAATATGTGATTCATATTTGGTACTTTTATATAATACAAAGATTCCTGAAAAAAATCAAGTATTTTGTCGAAATTTTTTTCTTGTAAGTGTTTATCATATTTTTCCTGATTGTTTTTGTACATTCTCAAAAAATAAGAAATAGAATAAATTCTACTAGGGGAACACAGGGATGAGTGCGCTTTTTCAAGGACTACTGATTTATTTATTGTTTATTCTCCTATCCATCTTACACTTAAACCTGTTAATCCTAGCCAAACATAATATATACCTATCGATTCGGTAAGCTACACCTCTTCCTTTTGTCTTCCCCTTAATGATTGTTAGTATTCTATTGTCTGTTAGAGTTGATGAAGGCTTGTTTTATGATTTTCGCTTCATCCCTTTTCTACTTGGATGTATTTACGGTCGCAGACCCATCATATTGGACTTGGCTAGCGTCATGATCCTAATCCGAGTTTCCTTTGGTGGAACGGTATTTGTGTAACCATTATCCTCGCACTCATCTATGCAGTTGTTATGTTTTATTTGTATCCTTATTTATTAAAAAAGTTTCTTTTTACTTTTCTATCCTTTTTATGTTCAGTGATAGGGTTTTTAATTCCATCTATTGGATTTTGATCAGACCTTTTCTTATTTCAACTATGTAATAGTCCTAACAGCTTCTACATTTTTTGTTTGTTACTTGTGTGAAGTACTTCGAACCTTTCATCTTTTGCAAATGGAATCGATTAAGTTTGAAAAAATTGAAACTGTCAGCCATTGAGCTGCTAGTATCAGTCATGAAGTACGCAATCCATTAACGGTGGTGAGAGGATTTCTACAATTCCGGTACATGAACATTCGGATACGCCTGAGGATTGTAAAACCTATACGTCTCTGGCCATTGCCGAAGCAGATCGAGCATCAGAGATTATAACAAAGAGGATGATACTGGAGTCCATCTAAGTATTACAGACACCGGTATTAGAATGACCACAGAACAAGTCGCAAGATTAGGTGAACCGTAAAAGGCAACAAGGGGACTGGTTTAGGAATGATGGTCGTATTTCGTATTGTCGAAAGCATGAGAGGCACTGTACATGTGAAGAGCAAACCGATGAAAGGCACAAGAATTACCCTTTCCTTCCCTTTTGAAGAATCCTTTAATACATAAAGTGAGCTCCTACCCAAATCAAGTAATCAAAAATAGTAAAATAAGCGGAGAATTTCCGGTTAGATACAGAATGGAGCTGGTTTCTAGGGGAATAAGGGGAGGGTTTCCGCTTATGCAAAGTAAAATCTCCTATTTTCGAGTAATTTGAGCAAATAGGCGGAATCTATCCGCCTATTTAAGCTTTTTTTAATCTTAATTACTAATTAAACGGAATTTCTCCGACTATTTATCCGCTCGGGTACTTAACCTGATCCTCCAGCTAAAAGTGTGGACCCTCTTGAAACTAGATGTTCTAGAATACATTGACTTAAAAATATTTTTCCCTTATTCTTCTATTAATTCCAAAAAGAAAGGGTGTTTAAGTTTAAGTATGGATCAGCATTCTTTACCCACCTACTCTCTTAAAGACAAAGCCATATCTTTTCTTCAGCTCGTTGCCTCTGGGAAAGTTCATGAAGCTTATGAAAGATACATAGATGAACTTGACTTTTGTCACCACAATCCCTATTTCCGAGGCGATGCAGCATCACTAAAACTCGCGATGGAAGAGAATGCAGTTCAAAATCCACACAAGATACTAGATGTCAAGCTAGCTGTTCAAGAAGGGGATACAGTTGCAGTTCACTCCCATGTTAGGCAGAATCCAGATGATCTTGGAGGAGCTGTTGTACATATCTTTCGTTTTCAAAATAGCCGCATCGTCGAAATGTGGGATATCGGTCAACCTATACCCGAAGATTCCCCTAATGAGAACGGCATGTTTTAAACAAAAAAATCCTCACAATCTTGATTTATAAAAGATTGTGAGGATTTTACCTTTTTAGATACCGGTGGCCGGGGTCGAACCGGCACTCCAGAGGAACACGATTTTGAGTCGCATTTTTAGGCGATAGGAAAAGAAAGTCCATAGGAACAAGGGGTAGAGTCAATTTTTTACTCTTTCTCTTTTAACCCCGCACACGATTCGATACTTTTGTGTGCTTAATAAGTATATTCGCCATTTTTTCATAAGTTCCTTCTATTATTATCTCTTGCTCTTCGATCCTGCTAAAAACGATATATTGTAATTTCTTATTCTGTTTTTATTCGAGTCCACTTCTCTCCGACCCACTTAAACCAAACACCAATCGTTTTGTCGGATTCTTTATATTCAAAATACATTTTTCCCTCGGTCATTAGCTTGCATAAGCCTTGCTCAATTTCATATCCCCACTCCGTTAATGTTTTAAAATATGTAGGATCATACATAGGAAGATAACTTGGATGCATTTCTTGTAACAAGCCTAATTCGTACTCAGTTAAATGATGTGGGCCATATTTTTCATCTTCCTTATAGTATGGAACTGGTCTATTATCCTTTTTGAAAGTAATGATACCTTTTTTATAAGTTTGTCCTGTAAATCCATTTACTTCTATTATTATATCCTCCATATCTATTCCCCTCTTCTAAAATTCGAAATTTATTAATAACAACTTAACTACTTGGATAGACGCTTATTTTTCCTCTTAGGGAGTTTCTTTCTCTTATATTCTCTTAAGTCATCTCTAATAATTGCATATTTGACTAATCGCCCAATGAAATTACGAACATCTTCTTGTTCCCAATCGAACTGTTTTGAATTATCCAGATTCCCAAGTTCTATTTTTCTATTATTGTTTAATAAATCTGGAGCCTTTTCTTCAACATAGTCAAGAACCTCAGAAAACTTTACCATCCCGCTTTTTCCCAATGTAAGTCTTCCATTATGGAAAACTTTCACTTTACTTTCTTTTACCTTTACAAAATCCTGAATAAACAATTGTAATGAGTTATGACTATACTTATCATTTTCTATTGCTACAATTATGTATCCTCCTAATATAGCCAGACTAATTATTTGGTTACTTCCTTTTTTATCCTCGACTATAAATGAGCGATAATCTCCAGTCCAATCATAGCCCGATGCATTACCAAACTTGGTGTATCTTACACCAAGATCCTTAACATATTTGACCCCATTAAGTTCCTTAAACGGAATTTTTACAGAATCATCCCAAAACAATTCATTAAGATTAATAATAAACGGATACAGTTTTTCTGATAAAATTCAATAACATCTTTATTTTGGAAATCTTCAATGTTCCTTCTTTTATACACATAAGGATCTGAGATTGTTACCAAAGCACTGTAATCAGGTAATTCCTCTAATGGAATGTATTGATCCTCTTCCTCATTCCATGATTCTACAAATAGTTGAACACCGTTTGTTACGGCAATTGTATCCGCATATATAATATCTTCATAATCGTAAACCTGGTTAAATACATCATCTATTAGAGGTTATTTTGGGATTTACACTCTACAATTAAAATAGGAACGAGAGTATCATTTTGATCAGTAGTATAAACTATAATGTCTGCTCTTCCACTTGCTTTTGGATCAAAGTAAGACATAGGTACTTCTATTCCAATCATGTCTTTAGGTACGTTTTTTTCATTGATTAAATATTGTACAAATTTTTGCCTTACCAACTCTTCTGGTGTTTGTAAATTAAACTTTTTTCTTATAGCGTCATAAATAAAATTCTTTCGATTCCTTTTATAGACTTTTAAAGAATTATAGATATCAAAATTAATCATATTGCACTCCTTATTTTTTAACTTTCATCGGAATTTTAACTTAGGGGTAATTGGCTTTATAAAAAAAGCAAGTGCAGGAGACAATTTTTTTAATTTTATAAAAATTAAATATATGAATATGTAAAATCAGTCTCACAGACATCAATTATGTGAGTAAATTAGTTATACAAGTTACTAATCATCATAATCATTTTTTTTATAAATATCTTTAGTGAACTTATAGCCTCCAGAAGAATTATATGACGAGGAGACTCTCGAAGCATTCCTTCCTTTAGGGGCCATATGGGTTTTTTTACTATTATTTTCAGCTCTTAAATCGTTGTATCTCTTTTCATTCTTTTCTTTTTTTGATAGCTTTCTTTTCGCTTTCGTTTTTGAAGGGACAAGAATGGAAGAGTTTACTCTTTCCATTTTTTCTATATCATCAATCAAATCCTGGAGTGAAACAATAATATTATTTAGGCGATTATTAATTACCTGATGTTCAACCCTTGTTTTTTGGATAATAAGACTACTAACAATTACATTAAGATTTGTAATAACATCGTTTTTATCTTTATTCATATCTTTACTCCCTGAGATAGATATTTACTAATTAAACCATTTTCTTAAAAACGATAAAAAAAATTCTTTAAAACAATCTGTATATCAAACTATATGTATGTCAATTGAATTTCTTTCAAAGATCTCTTATACATCCTTTTAATTCTTCACCCTATTATTTATTATCGAGGAAATTGAAGGGAATTCCAGTTCCCTCTTTCTTAAAATGTGCCTTTACAATAGTTGTTGCAAACAATGCTTCTATAAGATTCCCTACTTCTGTTTCCGAGTCACTTTTATTTAATTCAATATCCCCAACCCAAAGTAACTTTGTTTTTTGATCTTCTGAATCACGAACATAGTACCCGAATTGCTCCAGAGAATGATATATTTTTCCCCAACTTATTTTGGGGATGCCAACTGAATTAAACTTTAATTCATAAAATGGATAAAGAGCTTTTTTCTCTGTTCTTAAATATTTATGGAATCCATATTGGGTGGTTGCTTTTTGTTTCCCTTTCCCAATATCTAAAACTATGAATCTCGATTTGCCATCGTTAAATGTTGGTTTGTTTCCCCTATAACCAATTGTCCCCAAGTACAACTCACAAGAAATCGGTTGTTGAGCATCTTTTGTATATAACAAATAATCCATAACATACCCTTGCCATGATCCATCCTTTGTTTTTACTACCCATCTTGGAGTTTCATCTTGTTTTCTAATTACCTTTATCTCTCCATTAAACATTGTTCTATTAAAATCTATTTCAAGAATCATTTCCCTAAACAGATCAGCCACATATTGATTAGCTTCATTATCAATACTAAGTTCTGGACTCGCATCAATTGGCTTAAAAAATTGATATGATGTATAAGGAACCCCAAATGGAGAAGTCTCATTTATATAATCATGAAAACCTAATTGTCCTACCTCTTTTGACTTTTTGTGTAGCTTTTTTGAGAAAAAAATTTGATCGTGTAAATCATGATTTTGTTCTTGTAAATACGCATATATCTTTTCGGCATCTATTTCTTTCCATTCAATACTCTTTTCTTCACATAACAATTGAATTGATAGAGGTATTATTTGACCAATTAACATTCCTCTTAGTTTACCGATATGAGATCTATTTAACCTATTTATATAATCTTGAATTTGCTCAACATGTTCTTCTGAAACGATATCTTTTTTTAATTCTATTAACAATAATCTATCGTTCTTATCTTTGAAGGTTAGATCTGTTCTACGATTTTCTAATTGTTCCTGTCTGCCTAAAAGAATCAGACCATCTTCAATCAATTCTGGATGTAACACCAAGATATCTTCAATTTCTCGTTCAGATAAGATTTGCATATCTTTCTCCTTTAATATGCTATAGTTTCTAAATCATCATAACTCCCATTATCGCAGTCTTCCCAATCTGAAACGCTTTTGTCGTTTGCTAAATCAGAATAGAACCAGAATACACTCTGACAGTCCCCTCTTTTTAGTAAACTTTGTTTTCCAGTAAAGTTATCACGTACAATAAACATTCCTTCGTTCCCATACTCACCATTCCATCTTAATATTGAATATCTCTTCCGATTAAGCATTTCTATATAGGTTCGTTTCTCAACTTTCTCTAAATAGATATTTAGGAGATCATTAAGCATCAATGGTCTCTTGGTTGGTATAAGAGGGCAAGGATGATAATAGTCATCCCTGTCTTGATGTTTCTTTCCGAAAGTAGGAATTTTAGATTGTAAAATTAAATCTTTCCATTTATTCTTTATTATCTTCAAGTTTCTCCACTTTGCTTTATATTCAACTCCCCATCCAAGGAGTATCCAAGGATGTGATGTTAATTCATTAGAACTAACTAATGATTCCTTAACATCATACATTCCAGAATCCACAAGTTGTTCAAATTCATCTACAGCTTTGTTTGAATTTGGATTTTGTAAATTAAAAAGATTGTAAATATATAATCTCCCAGATATGGGCTTAGATTCTCTATAAATCCTCTCAATTAAATTGATTAACTGTCCCATAGTTGGATCTTCTGATTTTATACGCCCACTTGCAGAACCACATGTATCAAGTCGGTTTATCAAATTCTTTTCAAGTGTAGCCGAGCCAGGATTAAGTAATAAACAAGCTCCAAGGGATTTAGCTGATTCTCCCCACTGTATGTAAGTAGAGGTGCGATAGATATTTCCCCCTCTTTTAGCATATTTTCCATAAGCAACTGGTCGATCCATATAAGTCCTCCTTACCGTAAATTAAACACAAAATCGATTGAAAGGGCGGATTTATTAAAATCATCTACCCACTTTAATCTTATGTATGCTTCATGAGGATAGTTCATAATCTTGTCTATTAAACTCTCTTCCTATCACTTTATCAATTCTCTTTGAATGCGCTTAATCCTCTCCAATCGAACCCTCTTGGAGAATAAGTATATCCATTTTTTTGTTGTTCGGGTTCCCTTTACTCCTTCATACCCAGCCTCAGCTAACTCCTATTAATCACCCGTTCTTAATTAAATTATGGGTTATTTCACATTAAATCAAACCACTAAGATTTTTCATGACACCTGTATCACCCGATAGAAGGAATTACAAATAAAAGAACATTTTTTCTTCTATTTTGGTCGAAGTTCTTTTAAAATGCTCTCCATGGATTACTTAATGAACCACCATGACCTTTTTTATTCTTTGTTTCTCCCTTCCAAAACGGCGATATTGATTAGAATTCGATTCTTTTGGAATTGCATTAATCATTAAAACCTTTAAATCTACTGCATAGTTTCTACCATCTGCTCTATTTTTAGGTGAATACTCCATAATAGAATATCTTTGAATTTGTGAACTCTTCTCAAATGTTTCTCCTACTTTAAAATAAAACTCTTCTCCATTTTCATTTACAATAAAACCAAAATTATCATATTTATCAAAGTGTCTTACAATTCCTAATTGTCTAAGTGGATTTGGAGAGAGATGGTATTGTCTGATTGATTTTTCTAATCTCCAAATTTCTGTATCTACATTTTCTTTCTGTTTTCTCTTTTTTTCTTCCCGTTCTTCTCTAATCTCTTGTCTTTCTAATTTACCTTCTTTTGAGTCCAAATACAGTTTTTTTCTTAAAGTTTCTAAGTCACCATTTAATGATTTTGTTATTTCTTTGTCTTCGCAAAATTTGTTATTTTCGGCTAATATATATCCAAAGTGATTCGGGTTATATCCATTATTCCAACCAGAACCCTTTGCATACTCCCCATGCCACCCTTTGGGATGTAGAAGATAAATACAGTAGATTTTCTCTTCTTCCCTATAAATCTCTTCCAAAGCTACTTCAAGTTCAAGAGTATTCCAGTTCTTAATTTGTTCCTTAAACTTTTCACATAACTTTGCTATTTCTTCTGTCAATAATTGTCCTCGTTGATAAATCCGAAATTCATTAATCCAATTTTTCATTCGATTAGTATTGATGCTATAGACGAAAATTTTGTTCTGCATAATTTACCTCATTTAATATTTTTTCTAAACTTAGTCATTATTTATGTTTGGCTACTTACATAATATCAAAGTCTCTGTCTTAATCTCATACATAATATATTATTGCCGGAGGATATTTTTGTAAAATTACTGCCTACTTCAATAAACAGCTTAGCTATTTCTATACTGAAAGTCTCAAACCTAAATTCCACCGTTTTGAAGTTATAATGGAGTTTACTTAAATACCGTTTCTTCTACTCTTTTCCCTCTTTTTCTTATCTATTCTACAAATTTCCCTACTCTTTTTTCCTCTTTTATATTCATGCTACTTTCCCCCATTTTTAGTTGGAAATTTTGTTTTTTGCACAACGTCATTATATCAAGTAACAATTTATGTCTATATAGGATACTTTTCGAACCTCGTTTCACTATTTCTTTCGACAGAAAAAAAAGAGCCTTCACTGTATCGTAGTGAAAACTCTTCTTCTTTCTATGTATGCAATACATATCATGTTAATCTTCAATTTAACCCAAAGCCATTATTATAATATCAATACATTTTATGTATCTTTTTACCTTTTGAAGTGATCTTTTAGTTTGTTCCACAATTCCGCAAACAAAGGATTGTAATTAACCATCGCCCATAGTGCAATTAAAATAGAACCATATGATAAAACATGTAGCTCCACACCCATCAACATCCATATTGGGATAGTCAACAGCACTCCAACAGGCATAGCAATCCCTAATGCGTAAATAATCTGCAAGAATCTTGGATTCATCTGGCTTCTCACCTATCTTTCTTTATGAAAATTCTCTCCCTTTTTTAAAAATACATACATGTTTATTTTCAATGATAGAGTTCCCAACAATCGGTGCTATGCCTGCACATGATATTTTTCAATACATACAATGTTTTTATTCATACAGAGGAAGTGACTTTTCCTGTATAAGTAATACATCAATTTCAATACATGTTATGTTTCTCTTCAATTAGGAATACGAAATCTGACATTAAATACTTTCGCCCCAACTTTTCAATACATCAATTATGTAGATATTCAATCTTCAAGGGGAAACTGTAAGAGCCTGAAATGGGATACCGTATTAATTTCAATACATTGAATGTTACGCTTCACTTAAAGATACTCTCCCTGTCTAACGAACTCGAATAGAATTCTATTGATTTCAATACATTTTATGCATATCTTCACTAATAAAGAAAGCTATACGAAGATATAATTGACGGGTTCAAATTTCAATACATATCTATATTGTTCTTCATTTGTAATCATGCCAGTGATTATCTTAATACCACCCCAAATTGTATTTCAATACATTTACTATGTTTTTCTTCATTCACAACGAACATCAAACAAAACGTTGTCATAAAATGCTTGTTTTCAATACATCTATGTTTTCATTCAATCATTTAGTTCCAGCTCAGTGAACATGATTAAATTCAACCATTTTTCAATACATACTTATGTGGCTGTTCTCTTCAATCTAAAATAAACAAAAAGGGCGGCCATTGCCATAGAAAATCCAACTTTTCAATACATATTATGTAAGTTTTCAATTGAATCCACAAAAAATTCATCAGTACCAACACTGTGAGCTTGTTTTCAATAAATCGCATGTTTGTCTTTCATTATTAGCCACAATATTAAACGGTGCAACAATATTTGGAGGTGGACAAGGAGTTTTTCAATACATATTATGTAACTGTTCATATACTCTAAAAGAAGGTCGATCAATGGAATTCATTCATTTATTTCAATACATAAATGGTTAGTTTTCAATAGTAATTCCAAGTAGCTATAAAAAAAGTGTTTGAAGTTATTTTTCAATACATTATTCTGTAGGTTTCAAACCATTCATTTCAATATTACATAATCTCTTTCAAAATCTTCTCTCTGGAATTTATTATCGACTATATAGGTATCTCCACCGTCTATATAATACATTCCACCATTTTGATCTAACCCCTCAATTCCCACTCCATAAACAGAAAACGTAAAGTATTGAAGTTTTTCACGCAACTGCATCAACTGAACACGCCTTTTTGCATAAGAAATCATTGTGTCAGTGAGCAACTCCATATAATCATTCCATACTGCTTCCCCATTTACTACCACCACTTGTCCCTGTTCGTTTTCCATCACTAAGGTATAAGGCAAAAAGATTTGGAACGTTTCGCTGTCAATGAGTTTCATATGCTCTTCTACTTCATCAAAATGAAGATATCGGAGATGTTCATAGAAACGGTCAATACTTAACACTCCATAAGAGTTTTTCACTTCATTAATTCGTTCCATCGCTCTTTCATAATAGGTAACAAAGTCTTTATCCCTCAACATACGAAAATAATCGTGTTCGTTTGGAACAGCTGCAAGACGCATATCTTCTGCATATAAACTTCTTTCATCATCCCAATGGAAGAAGAAGGCAGTAGAATGCTTCTTTTTTCCGTTGCGATTGATCCTACCTAAGAATTGTTCTTCATTATCCAATAAACTTTTATCCTTAAATCCTAAATCCATATCTATATCTACTCCTGCTTCAATCAACTGTGTGGTTACAAGGAGCGTGTGTTTATCCTGGTTTTCCTTTGTCCATTGTATAATCTGTTGGCGTTCGTATTTCTGATCATCTCCCGTTAATAACCTCACATCGTATTGAGACAAATTGATATGACTTATTAAATGGTTATAAAAGGCAACCGCACTTTTCTTTTTTATGAATTGAATCAATACCTTTGTTCCTTTGACCTCCTGCACCTCAGATGCAACCAATTGACGATATCGACTAACTTCGGCTTCAATTCTCCGTTGAAGTGTCTCTTCGCTCAATACTTCCTGTAACAAAGAAAGGTCAATTTGTACCCTTTGAGCGAACAACGCATGATGAAAGTATGGTTGAGGATTCGGTATCAGTGACACAAAGGAATCCGCATCGAAATGAATTAAATTTTGTAAGTTAGGTAAGGTGGCCGACATGATTATGATTCTGATATTTAGCCATTTAGCGTAGCGATACAGCATTTCAACAATTTCTCGCCAAATAACATTTCGGTAGGCTTGTATCTCGTCTAAGATGATGACGCTGTTAGAAAATTGGAATAGTGGCATAGAACTTTCCCGACTTGTTCCAAATAATACTCGAAACAAGCTCACATGTGATGTCAATACGAAGGGATAATTCCATAGCTGTCGATCTAATAACGTTGCTTTGTAATTCACATCTCCCCCGTCTTCTTTTCGCAGGAGCGGAGCTGTTATAGAATTTAAGACTTCTACATCCACTAAGTTTCCTGTCAGCTCTTTAACTCTCTCTACCGTTTGGTCAGCCAACGTGTTAAATGGGAAGGTATAGATGATCTTTTGACTTACTTGTTTTTGTATATACATCAACGCTAAATTCAAAGAGGTGTTGGTCTTACCTGAACCTGTAGGCATTTCCAGATTTAATAAGTTCTTTTCTAAATGAGCCAACAACTCTCTTTCTGCTTGACTAAACATTTCTTCCCGTAATACATTGATTGGCTGATTTTGCTTCTCGAAGAAGGTAACAGCTTCTTTGTTCATAACCGACTGTCTCTGCTTTTGAATGCCTTTTATCATGTCAGTATTCTTATAAAAACTAACCACTTCCATCGTGTTTTGAAACGAACCAAATGTAAAATCAATTTCCTTCTTCTTAATATAGAATTGATGGGTAGAAATAAAGTCCGAAGCAATTAAGACTGACTGCATGAGCTTGGAAAAAATATAGAAAGGAACACCATCAAACCGAATGTTGCTGTTCTTTATCGTTTGTATGACGTTCTGCAAAGAAGCACCTTTCATTAAGCTATCATCTTTCCAGAAATAAAGGTATGAGTCTGGATAGTTTCTAATTTTCTCGTACACTTTTTTATCCAAGTCTGTCGCCCATGCTTCCATGTCGGATAAAGACTCATGGTGTGTATATATGATATAGGCACACAATAACAGTAAATATTGCATCATTAGCCGTTCCACTGGATGACGGACTCTTTTAATTTCATCATAAAAGACATCAATGTACATAGCTGTTGATAGGAAAGAGTGGTCAGATAACAAAGAATGAACATATGGAATGGAGTGTATAGATAAAAGCTGACAGTTTTTCATTTTCTCTATTTGAAAGCCAGGATTGACCTTCCCGCTATCATGAAATAGAACGATGTAATCTTTCATTCGTTGAACAAGGTGACGAGAGGTATTTGATAGCTTAATGGTGTTTCCTCTGTAACTCCATTCCACATCTTCCAGAATTCTATTAATGGATTCACTAATCCCAAATTCTTTATCCATTGTTTGATAGATATGAAAAGCGTTCATACTGTGTTCTTCTACGGTTTCACTTCGAACTATCTGACCAGTGACGGGTTCGTGTACAGTATGTGCAAGCATGGAACGGGAATGTGTAATGTAGGGAGATAGAGGTGTTGTCATTGTCATAGCCAGTTGAACTCCTTCTATAAAAATATCAGAAAACAGCGGGATATCCCTCCCTCCTACAAGAAATACATGATTTGGTCTCCGAGCTGATAAAAGGGAGGGCGTTCCACATCCTCACAAAATATTTCTTCATTAGTCCAACACAATTCTTCCTCAATGTAATTATTTACATATGGTCGATATTTGATAGGCATATATTCCACATGTAGATATGTTTTCTTCTCAATGTCTAAAGAAGGGAGAATTTCTACCTGTTTTTTAGGCATTACCCCTGCTACCTCATATACCTCAACAGGCTTTTCCAACTCCACAATTTTTGCCTCAGAAATCGAAGCGGGATATTCATTCCTACCAAGATACATGCGGTAATGGCTATCGCCTTTTAGAATGGTTTCTTTTAAGGTTTGGTAGAGTTCACCCCTTACTTCGCCTTGCATTACAATGATTCTCCAAGAAGGTTCAATGAGATATTCTTCGGATAGCTGTATCGCATAACCATCATTGTAAAAACCCGTTCCATTAATGATGTGATCCCGATTTTTTGGGAATTTAGGACTGTTTGGGACAATAGCCATCTTTAATCCTTGAAGTTCTTGATAAAACTCTGGAAAAGCAGTAAGCGGTAATTCTTTCGTTCTCTTCTTCTTCAACTCCGCTACCTGATTGTAATATTCACGATGCCCACTTAAACCAAGCATAGAACCAAACAAACCGAGCAAAGCAATTTTATGAATGTGAGAATATGTACCATTAGCCGTATTGATGTGAGGGCGAGTAAACATCGCCCCATACCCACTTAATTGAAATGAAATACCCTCCATCTATATCAACTCCGCTTCTACTCTCTGTTGATAAGGGACAGTTAAATCAAACAGTTTCACTTCAACCTCGGTATCTCCTAATTCTACTCGACATTCGTCTTGTAGATAATACAATTCAATGGATTTGATTTCATCCTTTATTCCCTCTAAACGTTGCATGATTTTGCTTATATTCAGCACATCTCCCTCTTCTTCTTTTGAATAGGTAGCAAGCGTATGGAGATTGGATAAATAGGCATTCGATTCATCTTTCATTTGGACAAATAAAGCATAGTCCATTTGGCAACCTTTTCGTTGAAATGAACTAAGTGTATTCACTGCGTACAGAGACAGTTCTTTGAACAACTCATAAGTTTCTTCACTAAAACCAATAAAGGAATCCCCTAATGCCTCCTTGTATAGATGATAGTTTGCAGGGATAATCGAAAAGTCATAAGCATAATGAGCTTCATCTACAAATGAAGTGCTTCCCAATGTGTTTTGGTCATTATTAACGGATCTTTCGTTGGAATTTTTATAAGCTGAACTGGTTTCATCACGAATGGTGCGAGTTTCATCATATAGGTTGATACCCTTTGTAAACTGGATAGCTCCTGTAATATCCTGCTTATAATTCGATACAGTAGAAGCCATTCCAAACATCTCAACGTCTTCACAAGACATGACCTTTTGAACGTAATCCATTTGAGACATTCCTTGTAGTGGGCCAAACAAATGTATAAAACGTTCCTCGATGGTGCGTGGCTTGAAATTTCCTTTTTCATCAATCCTCATGCTTTTAGTAACAAAGACAGGGTGAACCAAATCTTTTCTTAGCTTTAATGCGTTGCGATAAGCGTATTTTAAAGCTCCTGCACTACTATAATAAGTTCCTAAGTGTCTTTTCGGGTTATTTGTAAAATCATTGTTAAACGAACTCATTTTCGCTTGAACCCCTAATATTCCAAAGACATTGTTTTGTTTTGGAGTTTTATTCTTATTCATCATCTTGTTCTCCTCCCTGGCTATTTTGTTCCCCTTTTGTATAAAAAAGATTTTTTCCTATCATTCCTGCGTAATAGAAATGAGCATACTCACCTTCACATTTTTCAGTAGGTACATAAAGCAATAGGGCATGTAAAACACGATTCAGTCGATTCTGGTCAGAAAAAGATAGTTTGTAGGCATAGGTTTCAAACAATCTGGTGGCAGATTCCTTCATACTGTTGACATCTCTTATTTGAAAATAATCCGCTAACATTCGACCACTACGGTTGGCAGTGTTGCTGTGAGCAAGCATGAAATGATAAGCCTGTCCCATTAAATAATAAAACATATGGTCATTATCAATCTTAAACAATTCCTTGGATGTCTGAAATTGTTCCAATGTGGATTCATGGATGCCCATATAGGTAACTGCTGTCTTCATATAAGATACTCCTTCCTTAAATTGAGCCAAGATAGAAATGATTAGATCCCATAATGACCGTACTCTCTTTGTATAGTCGATATCTTCTAATTTGCGAACCTCTTCAATCAATAAACAATCAAAAAGCTGAGAAAGTGGTCGGTGCAAATTAATATCTAATTCTTCGTAAAAGTAATTCCGAAAATAGGAACGTGACATAAGGAGCGTTTGATAAAAGTTCCCATCGTTATAGAGTTTGGTAAATTTCCTTCGGTATTGTTCCATCTGACTTTTGTCTTCTAATCGGTAAAGGGGATAAAGTAAGTTATGGAACATTCGATTCAATTCTTGCTCAAATTCTTTTCGAGTCATGGTTTGTAATTCTCCATCTGCCTTTATCTCTTCATAAGAGGGAACTTGGAGGATTTTAAAACGAGTAAACGGCTTTGCCAACTTTCCTTCATTTCTCTTATGAACCCCTAATATGTCAAAAGTGTCACTGTATTCAAGGTCATAGCCTAATTCATTTGCGACCTCATATAGTACAGGCGACAGGCGAAACATAAAAATAGCATCCTCTATTGAAATGCGATATGGCACACGAAAAGAGGTGGTTGTTGAGATCAATAAGGGTTTGTTCTTATTAAGAGTCATCAAAAAGCTCGATGCTCCCCAGGTATTCCCTTGTTGATCTTCGTAATTATATTCCTCACGAACAAACACTCTTTTTTGCAGATATTGGTCTTGGTATTCCTTATACAGAGAAGGTTCTACATCTAAGAACCATTTAACCGAAACGTCATCTGACACATCATCTAATATAGAAGCTACATTTTTCATAGATTCGTCAACGATTGAAACAAAATATTCCGCTAATTCACTATGAGATTTTGGGAGAGGATACAACATCCCCATCTTTTTAAAATGATAGTAAAGAACCTTTTCAAAGGTTTCCGCTTTTGTCGTGGGATTCCTACCCAAGTCAATCTGATTGTGTTTACATAATCCCTCTTTGATCCGATCTGGAAGACACTTAGCCTTTATATGCAAAGCATATGGAACAGTCGATAAAACTTTCCGTTCATGACCATCAATTACTTTATTCAACATGATATTGGATATAAAAAAGTCTCGACTTTTAAACCAATTGTACTCATGTATCGGGTAATGTTGCTGTATATATTCTGCCTTTTGCGATTTAATGACCAGTACATCTTCTTCGGAAATTGGCTTTCCAAGTTGCACTTTTATGTAAATACCGTTACGAAGTACATGTTTATCTGATAAATAGGCATCCCCTAACTCTTTGAACTTAGATTTTGCCTCCTCAATCAACTCAATCATTACTCCACCTCCTTTAAGACCTTGCCAAACAGTACCCTAACCCAAGAGAATTCTTTTCTAAAAGTCCTGCTCCTAATACAAATGTGGCTAACCTCTGAGAAATTGGATCACTGTGAACGGTCAGTTGAAACTTGTTGGTCAACAGCTTACCTCCATTCTTATAAACATGGGAAATAATTGGTGAGAGTTGCTTGATTTCCTTTATAAACGGGTGTAAATCTGTCATAGACTCCTGCATATAGGTCTCGTATTTACGCTTAGTATTGTGATGTATCCGTTCTACTAATTGTTCGAGGGTATGAGTATCTTTAGTCCAATGGCGAGGTTTCTCTCCCTGTTCAGTAAAAACAGCAATGACAGGAGTTAATGTATAAAGCTCCCGTATTGGCTCACTTGCCATAGGGGTTGCTACTACATTTATTACTTCAATCCTCTCTCCCTCGTAATTTATAAATGCTCTTCTAAAACGAGAGGCTGTTTCCTGCTCTAAACATCGCATATCAAAGCTAAAGGTTCTTCCTTCTTGATAGCCAAATCTTTTTACACTATCATCTACAGGATATAAGCCAGAGAAAGTATAAAAAGGAAAGGTCGGCAATTCATGAATTAATTGGAGATGCGTGTCTTTTTTCATTGCACCATGAATGTCAGAAGATAAAGCATAATGCATATACTGGCGACCTATTTGTTTCTTTACTCTTACTGTCACTTTTATCAAGAAATAATCCATATGTTTTCTCCTTTTCTTTAAAGTTCCGTATAATAATGGTTTATAAGGTCAGTATGATTCATTTTTTTGAACTATAAACCTTTCTTCTGAAAAAAATATAAAACCGCAAAGAAATAGAAATTCTTTGCGGTTCTGTGCTTTAAATACATATTAATGGATGTCTCTCTTTTTGAATGTCCCGCCTTGTATCTCTGAAATATTCGCAAAGGCAGGCATGACTGATGGATCAATGTCTTCTACAATGGTTCACTTTAGATTTCTCTAATCGAGTGACAATACAGAAAATTTCATCTTTATCATCTTTCGAGTATCCTCCTCGACCATTCAAGAATGTGACACCACGACCTAATCGACTAATGATTTGGTCAGCGATTCCTTCATTTTTATCACTAATAATCCAGACGGATTTAGATTCCTCTAAGCCGAATGTTACAATATCTATCGTCTTAAATGCAACGAAGTAAGCCAGTAGTGAGTACAAAAAACGGTCTAATCCGTATAAAAATCCAGCTGTACCTAAGATGAATAGATTCATAAATAGAATGATTTGCCCTACGGACAATGGTAGCTTCTTATTAATTAGAATGGATAATGTTTCACTGTCATCCAAACATCCTCCAATACCAATGGCATTTCCGACTCCAATCCCAATAAAAAACAAAAAAAGCAAGGTCTTCCTTGCTTTTTCTGTTTGAGATAGTAATAGCTACACTTTTAAATAGTTGCCCTTTTATATAATTGTTAGTTCAATATTTATTCCGAAAAGGAATCTTTTCACCATTATTTTACCTTACAAATAATATAGTTTGAGTATAGATTGGACTATTCCTTTACCCATTCATGACAAGATTCTTGAAATACACTGTAATTCAAATAGGTAGAAGTCCATTCGAATTTTTTAAAATCTACAACTCCTACACCCTCATATAGAGATTACCAATTGTTCCACGTCCATGTACTGTTAAGCAATTTTTTGTGTAAACGGTAAAAAATTATCACGAAAAGGAAATTCCTTCATTCCTGAGCTTAATCTGCTTGTTAATATGGTAAAGGCATCCTCTAACATTTGCTCTTTTGACCTTTTTTCACTATAGAATTTCAAATGTTTTAACATTTCAGTGATTGAAAATATTCTTCAGCGAAGAGAGCAATTTTTCCTCTCCCCATGATTTCTGAGTGTTCTTGGTCTGATATTAAATATTTTTCTTGTTTCATATCTATGCTCCTCACACTTTACCATTACAGTTCTACCATATCTTCCGGTGTTTGCTTTGTATTGAATAAAATTGACTCCATTTCCTGTATAGCTCTATTAAATTGAACATCAAGAAAGAAACTTTTTTTTATATGGTATGTATTATCCCTTAGAAAGTTTTTAAAAGGAATAAGTTTGTTTTTATTTTTATTATCTAATACCTTGAAAATCGGGCGTCTTCTTTCAACTAATTGGCATAACATTTCAAATTCCTCAATATCTAAATGGTAGTAGCCTTTAATAGAATTATTATAATAAGATTGAAGTTCTTGATTAATTCGTTGTTCATATGGAGCTAATGTTGGGAAGTGACCTTGTGTTACTACCATTAGGTAAATTTCATTCACACCCAAAATTGATTCATGATCATGGCTTATTAGTTCTTGAATTCTATCAAAAACTTGTTTTAAGGGTTTAACTACCATTCTATTTATATCTGAACTTATCGTATCTATATTTCCTTCTGTTATTGAAGGTAACAATAATCTATAATTCTTTACTTCTATTGCCAACAACTTATCACCAAGGCGTATCATAATATCTGGAGAATCTTTAGTTTTCTTATACCTGAACTCTGGAATAAACTCATAATTTAGTTTTGTTCGCTCTATTGACTCTTTCATTAAAATTTGAGTATATTTTTCAAATGGTTTTCCGTAAAAACTAAGAAACCTGGTATCATTTTCTGGATAAATATGCCTTACTTTATGAAAGAGACCAATATATAGTTGCTCTTGTAGTAATTTTAAACTAAAAGGTAAAAACTCCTTATCATTAACCATGAGCAAAGGCTTTTCTCTAAATTTTTGAAAGTTCCAAGAGAAATCTATTTGCTCTATTGACCAATCAGAAATTGTATCAATATCTACAGTAAGTGAAGATATAATCTCTTTTGAGATTTCATTTAATTTAGAAATAGCAAATACTTGGTCAGTATTTTGAAGCCATCTTTCCCCAAGAGCTTTAGGATTGATAAACAAAGCATATAGACCAAATATAACTGAAACATATTCCTTGATGGTATATCCAAAACGCTTATAAAAATCTCCAATAAAATCTAAATAATCATTATTAAACAAATTTCTATCTTCAGCAATCTGTGTATAAATGATGAATGTTCTTGACAGAGAACTAAATGCATTCTCTTGATGATTGAAAACCATATTACTAAATAGCTCAGCATATAAATCTTCATTAGACCTTTTTCTATAATATAGGTAATCATTAGTCATCATTGAAAGATGAATTAAACCTGAAACTGCTAACTCTTTATCTTGAATAAACACACTATTTTCTTTATTTCCATATGCCAAGATCCATTTCCATAAATTTAGTACGCTTTGTGGAGAAAATGCAACGTTTTTTTGAACTATCTCTATTTTCTCTAAAAAGTTTTCGTTTATTTTTTTTGATACCGAATCCTGTATAGTTTTGTTGTGAAGACCCTTTTCTATAATTTTAAGAGAAATATCTTTATAATACTTCTTTAACTCGTTTTCATTAAAAGAATCAGTAGAAATTTGGGAAAGTAGTATAAACGTAGATAGTAAAGGGAATCCCTTAATCAATTCTATGATTTCTTCTTTAGTTTTCTTTTGACCAAAAATATCTGAATACGTTGCTATTATCCCTATATTCTTCATTAAGAGTAACCCCCTCCTTAGCATTTTATACTTACCAGATAGCTTTCTTCTGCCTTTCCTTATTAACTATCTAATCTGTTACAAGTTGCTAATGTATTAATTTAGAAAAACAATCCAACTTAGTTATAACCACTGTATCATCATTTATTACAGATTCAAATAGTTAATAAAAATGGGTTATCTTCTTTCTTCTGACCTTTCCCCACCTAATTTATTTTTTAGTTTTAAAGATAAACCTTTTGATTTAAGCTCGAAACCCTCGTATCCGATCCGTAAATTAATAATTTCCTCCATAATAAGATTTATATATGAGACACTATTAACCTACTATATAAATAATATTTACTTTGTATCAATCGACTACACCCTATTGTTACAGAAAGAAGACCGTCTACATTATATGTGACAGCCTTTATTGTTTAATTTCTTTTACTAATCCTTATTTATTGTTCTTATCGTTATTTTGTATTAGGCGTTTCCTTAATACATATAGCATTTTTTGTATTTGCATTAATTCATCGTCAAAATTCTTATATTGTTTATCATCTATATATTTTCTTGTGAGCATGAAGTCTAATATAGCCCTTACTTCAGAGGCACTTCCATAGGAACTACTTATTCTCGATAACTCATTTCCAACATAAAACTGTTTTGATTCTGCAATATTTAATGCAATTGATGAACTTGCACGTCGCAGTTGTGACCCAAGTTCAAATTTCTCATGTGCAGGCCAGCCCATTGATAATTGTTCAAACTGGTCAGCTAACCTCTTTGCTTTTTTATAGACTTTTATATCCCTAAAGTTAAAGTTCATTTTCGTTCTCCTCTATTTATTGTATTCAATTTCCTTTATTCAACTTTTTTTCATTTTCTTCACTCTCTCCAAAAGAAGGAGCGAAGGCTATAATCCCTAACATATAGAAAGTGTGCTTTTTCTATAAAAAAGACTTTTTTAACGTATCTTCCTTCCCGTAACTGTCAATTAATATCTCAGCTTCGTATCCAAGTATCCTGTTTTAGATGAAGCTGTAGAAAATACTCAGGGGAAAAAGAAATGGTGGATTATCTTTATAACTTTTATATTTGGTTATCTTATTACTAATCTTATTTTACAAATTAATGCAACTACTTAAAACAACATTTCGGTTCAAGCATGTCTGAGGTTAGTAACGAAATACCCTTATTGATTAAGGGACATCCCATTTTTAGATGATCCTTATGCCTTATTCAAGTGTATCTTTTGAAGAGTATTAAAAAAGACTTTTCAAAGGACTAAACTTTGAATGCCCCTCTTGAACCTCATTACTAAACAAATTAACATACACTTTTGTAACTTCCAATGTAGAATGTCCTAAAATTGCTTGTAACTGAAAAGCATTAGCTCCGTTCATAACACACATTTTTGCAAACGTATGTCTAAAAGTATGAGGTGAACAGTGTACATTTTTAATTTTTGCTTTAACACCATACTCCCTAATACGATCTTGCATCTGCTTTTTACTTAATGACGTATTGTCTTGGGTGATAAACAGGCTATCTGTCTCTACTGATCCTCTTATTGCAATATACTTCTTCAATACATCAATCATTTTATTCTGAATAGGCACAAATCTTTCATATCCACCTTTAGTATTTCTTATACGAATTACCTTTTGACTCCAGACAATATCCGTAACATTAATACCAATTAATTCATTTGCCCTGACTCCAGTTTCTAACAGCAATAACATAATGGTATAATCCCTTAATCCAGTAAATGTTCTTAGATCGCAAGAGCTAAGAAGTGCTTTAATTTGTTTCCTATCAAACGTTTCAACAATCCTTCTTCGATCACGTAATAGTTTAATATCCTTCATTGGATTTTTAGTAATCAATTGCTGTTGTTCTAAGAAATTGAAAAAGGCTCTTACAGCTCGTAAACGAGTATTAATTGTTACTGGCTTTAATCCTTGTTCCTTCATATACAGTATTCCATGTGTCTTGATTGTATCCCCTGTCCATTCTCTAACAATCAAATCAACGTCTTGGTTTTGCATCAAATTCCTAAAGGCACTTAATTCGCTACGATAATATTTAATTGAATGTTCTCGAAGATTTCTTAACTCACAATCATCAAGGAAGATTTTTAAAAGATCATCAAAAGTGTAATCTACTTCTACCTCATCTCCTAAGATCATTAACTCTTCACGACTTAATTCATCTCTCCTTCCTCTCTTGCCCTCCTCCTGCTTTCTCTCATTTCTGTCTTTTCTCTTCATCACTTTTCACCTCTACGAACACGATTTTACGCACACGATTTTTTTCATTCGAATTGTGTTCGGAGTACACAAAAAAGAGACCTCACTATTTGTGAGATCCCTTATTCCTAAAGCCTTTTTCCCGCTTTTCTCGATACCGGTGGCCGGGGTCGAACCGGCACTCCAGAGGAACACGATTTTGAGTCGTGCGCGTCTGCCAATTCCGCCACACCGGCATAATTCAATTGAAAATCTTTCGCTTCATCAATTACTGTAGGATATTTTACTTCGTAATAAGCGAAAGCTATTTTGCTTTGCAAAAAGCATTGGTGCCGAGGACCGGAATCGAACCGGTACGGTAGTCACCTACCGCAGGATTTTAAGTCCTGTGCGTCTGCCAGTTCCGCCACCCCGGCGTATCTTAGTTATATTATAGTAATCATGGATGTAATAATTGGAGGCGGCAACCGGATTCGAACCGGTGGTAAAGGTTTTGCAGACCTCTGCCTTACCACTTGGCTATGCCGCCAAAACTTGGAGCGGAAGACGGGATTCGAACCCGCGACCCCAACCTTGGCAAGGTTGTATTCTACCACTGAACTACTTCCGCAAATGGCTGGGCTAGCTGGATTCGAACCAACGCATGACGGAGTCAAAGTCCGTTGCCTTACCGCTTGGCTATAGCCCAATGAAGAAATTCAAAATAAAATGGGGCGACTGATGGGAATCGAACCCACGAATGTCGGAACCACAATCCGATGCGTTAACCACTTCGCCACAACCGCCATTATTAAAAGTTGGCAGGGGTAGTAGGAATCGAACCCACACCAAAGGTTTTGGAGACCTTCGTTCTACCTTTAAACTATACCCCTAATATGGTGGAGGGGGACGGATTCGAACCGCCGAACCCAAGGGAGCGGATTTACAGTCCGCCGCGTTTAGCCACTTCGCTACCCCTCCATATGAATTTAATATATTCAGATACAACGAGATTGTTCATGAATAGTGGTGGCTCAGGACGGAATCGAACCGCCGACACAAGGATTTTCAGTCCTTTGCTCTACCGACTGAGCTACTGAGCCACATTATGGCGGTCCCGACCGGGATCGAACCGGCGATCTCCTGCGTGACAGGCAGGCATGTTAACCGCTACACCACGGGACCAGAAATTTTTCAAGTTTACTTGAAAAATTTAGATTGCGGGGACAGGATTTGAACCTGCGACCTTCGGGTTATGAGCCCGACGAGCTACCAGACTGCTCCACCCCGCGACAATAATATTAAATGTTTTTCACTTTCGTGAAAGGATAAATATTTTCGCTTCGCGAATTTTTTTTGGTGGAGGATGACGGGATCGAACCGCCGACCCCCTGCTTGTAAGGCAGGTGCTCTCCCAGCTGAGCTAATCCTCCAAAATATAATGTTATTTTCACTTCGTAAAAAAACTTGGTTATTTTCACTTCGTGAAAAAACTTGGTGACCCCTACGGGATTCGAACCCGTGTTACCGCCGTGAAAGGGCGGTGTCTTAACCGCTTGACCAAGGGGCCAGTATAATAATTATGGCGGAGAGCAAGGGATTTGAACCCTTGAGACAGGTTTTGCCCGCCTACACGATTTCCAATCGTGCTCCTTCGGCCACTCGGACAGCTCTCCTAATGGCTCCACAGGCAGGACTCGAACCTGCGACCGTTCGGTTAACAGCCGAATGCTCTACCAACTGAGCTACTGTGGAATAATTAGATAAAATGTTACCGCCTGGCGACGTCCTACTCTCACAGAGGGAAACCCTCAACTACCATCGGCGCTGAAAAGCTTAACTTCCGTGTTCGGTATGGGAACGGGTGTGACCTTTTCGCTATCGCCACCAGACTATTT
>JBEQAB010000014.1:0-79380 GCA_041640555.1 Bacillaceae bacterium | reverse complement strand
CGTCCGCCGCTAATCTTCGGGAGCAAGCTCCCAAAGATCCGCTCGACTTGCATGTATTAGGCACGCCGCCAGCGTTCGTCCTGAGCCAGGATCAAACTCTCCAATAAAGAGTAAGATTAGCTCTTAATGTTAAACGTTGGCTAGTGTATATTTCAACACTAATCATTTTTTGTTGACGTATGATTTGTTTAGTTTTCAAAGAACAATTTGTTAGGTTACCGCTCAAAAGCGACTTCCTTAATATATCACAAAGCTCACTTTAAAGTCAACAACTTTTTTGCTTTTATTTTTTCAAATCGTTGTTTCCTCGTGAGGACAAGAAATAATATATCACGAATAAAATCCAATTTCAATATAATTTTTAAAAAATTTTTTCTTTTAAAAAGTAGAATCTCTAATAGGAGTAATAGATTTGGTTCGCTAGCATATAAATACTATATAAAATAATAGAAAGGAGCAACATATGCTATTAGAATCATTCTCCTTATACCTTTCACTAGTTATGGCCATCTTCTTATTTTACTATGCTTACTGGGAGGGAATTCGAATCGCAAATAGCGAAGGTAAAGTATACGGTGGTACATTTATCTTCACACTCGTCTCAGCTTTTATATTTTCTGGATTTACCTACACACTCTAAAAAAGGAGAACCTTCAAAGGTTCTCCTTCTTACTTATACGATTTCTTTTAATGCATCTTTTTTTGCCTTCTTCTGTTTTCCACTTCTCTCATCTAATAAAAACGAAGAGATACCCACGATAACAATGGTTCCACCTAATATCTGAGTAAATAAAACTTTTTCCGATAAAAAATAATATGCAAGAATTGTCGCTCCCACCGGTTCAAATAAGATTGCCATCGAGATTATTGAAGTACTAATCCACTTGATTGCCCAATTGAATAAGGAGTGACCTAATAAGGTAGGAATAAGAGCTAATAAAATAAAGTTCCACCATTCATTTTTCGGATATGGATATAGAGATTCTCCGACAATAAGTACATAAAACAATAAAACAATCGAGCTTATACTATATACAACAAACGTATAGGTAACTAGAGAAATTCTCTTTCTTACTGATTGTCCAAACATTAAATACGCAGTAACAAGTGCACATGCCAGTAATGCAAGAATATCCCCATATAAAGCTGTTCCACTTACTCGAAAATCTCCCCAGCTAATAATGACACTCCCTACAATCGCTGCTACCGCACAAAGTATGGCTTTTAATGTAAAGCGCTCCTTAAAAAACAAAAAAGTACCGACAAATGCAAACAACGGTTGAAGAGTGACAAGTACTGTAGAACTTGCCACAGATGTGTAGTTTAAAGATTCAAACCATAATATAAAGTGAAAGGCTAGAAACACTCCCGCAAAAGTAGCATATAACCAATCCCTCTTCGAAATAAGTGCCAATTCCTTTACATACTTCATTAAAAAGACCGGCAGCATAAACAAAACAGAGAAAAGTAGTCGGTAGAAAGCAATTACCCCCGAAGGAGCATCAGAAAACTTTACGAAAATGGCAGAAGCCGATACGGCAATCACACCAACGATTAATGCAAAATACGGATTTACTATTGTACGATTCATTCGTTTCCCCTTCTTATTTCCTCCCAGTACTCCACACTATCTACTCAACACTTTCGACCTCAACTTGGTTGACACCATTAATTGATTTCAACTCGTAGTAAATATCGGTTGTGTAAATACCTTTATAGGTTGTGACTAAGCAACTAATCAAAATATCATCTGTCTCTTCTTTGACCTTTAAGTGTTTTACCCCTAATTTTCTACCTTTTATCTCTTTAATCATTTCTGTTAAGTTGGTTGATTTCTCTAAAAATAATTTTACTTTAATTTCTTTCTCTTTTAACTTTTTCGGCCCCATCTTATCAAATAAAAATGGAATGACTTTAATACCGAAAATTAAGAATGATATGCCAGCAAGAGCCTCTATGTAAAAACCAGCACCAATCGTAATTCCAATCCCAGCAGATGCAAGTACCAATGACGCGGTTGTAAGACCTGATATCGCTTCATTGCCTCTCCTCATTATTACCCCTGCTCCTAAAAACCCGATACCACTAATGATATATGACGGTATTCTACCTGGATCCATTGGCCTTGAATACTCTTTAGCATATAAAAAGGCGGATTCATATGATACCGTTGTTAGTAAGCAAGCCATTACTGAAATAATTAGACAAGTTTTCAATCCTAATGGCTTCCCTTTTAGTTCTCGTTCTAACCCGATGACAATCCCAGCAACTGCCGCAAAAGATAATTTAAAAAGAACATCGTAACGTGTAAATTCTATAAATAGTTCTTTCATTTATTATCCCCCTTAATTATGTAAATATATTTTGGGTAAAAGAAAAGGAAACGATGCGTATATCATATATACGTATTCCATCCAAGCTCCATTCATTCACGTCAATATATTATATGAAATATAACACACAAAAAACGAATTTCCATACAAATAAATTTAATAGACAAAATAATAGAAGGAAGTCAATCGGAGCGACTTCCTTCTATATTAATTATTTACATAAATTATTGATAGATACTTCCACCTGTCTGTTTAAACTCTTCAGCTTTTTCTTTCATACCATTCACCATTGCTTCATTCGTGTCAAGTTTATTTTCTTTTGCGTAATTACGAATATCGTGCGAAATTCTCATGCTGCAAAACTTTGGTCCACACATGGAACAAAAATGGGCTGTTTTAGCTCCCTCTGCAGGTAGGGTTTCATCATGATACTCTAACGCTCGTTCTGGATCTAAGGATAGATTAAACTGATCTCTCCAGCGGAATTCAAATCTTGCTTTTGATAGAGCATCATCTCTCTTTTGTGCCCCTGGATGTCCTTTAGCTAAATCAGCCGCATGCGCCGCAATCTTATAGGTGATTACCCCTTCCCTAACATCATCTTTATTAGGTAAGCCTAAATGTTCCTTTGGTGTGACATAACAAAGCATGGCCGTACCATACCAACCGATCATCGCAGCACCAATGGCCGATGTGATATGGTCATACCCTGGAGCGATATCCGTCGTTAAAGGTCCTAATGTATAAAATGGCGCTTCCTTACAAACCTCTAATTGTTTATCCATATTTTCTTTTATTAGATGCATCGGTACATGCCCTGGCCCCTCCACCATTACCTGGACATCATGCTCCCATGCAATCTGAGTTAGTTCCCCTAATGTTTCTAGTTCTGCAAACTGTGCCTCATCATTTGCATCTGCAATAGAACCAGGACGTAAACCATCCCCAAGAGAGAACGCTACATCATAAGCCTTCATAATTTCACAGATTTCCTCAAAATGAGTATAAAGGAAATTTTCCTGGTGATGATACAAACACCACTGAGCCATGATCGATCCACCTCTAGAAACAATACCTGTTAATCGCTTTGCTGTTAAAGGAACGTACCTTAAGAGAACTCCAGCATGGATGGTAAAATAATCGACTCCTTGCTCCGCTTGTTCAATTAATGTGTCACGATAAACTTCCCAAGTTAAATCCTCGGCAATGCCATTAACTTTTTCTAGTGCTTGATAAATAGGAACCGTACCTACTGGAACGGCAGAATTACGGATGATCCATTCTCTTGTAGTGTGAATATTTTTCCCTGTTGATAAATCCATAATTGTATCTGCGCCCCAGCGGGTAGCCCATGTCATTTTTTCCACTTCTTCTTCAATGGAAGAGGAAACAGCGGAGTTTCCGATATTTGCATTAATCTTCACGTGAAAATTACGTCCAATGATCATAGGTTCCATCTCTGGATGATTGATATTCGATGGAATAATAGCTCTTCCTTTTGCCACTTCCTCACGAACAAACTCTGGTTTCATATTTTCTCTAATGGCGATAAACTCCATTTCAGGAGTAATGATTCCCTTTTTTGCATAATGAAGCTGAGTTACATTCTTACCTTTTTTCGCTCGCAAGGGTTTTCGGTTGAGTCCCGGAAAGACTTTATGATTCGCTCTTGGGTCATGATCATCTTTA
The DNA here is from genome assembly GCA_041640555.1 of Bacillaceae bacterium. Classification (GTDB taxonomy): domain Bacteria; phylum Bacillota; class Bacilli; order Bacillales; family Cytobacillaceae; genus Robertmurraya_A. The sequence continues at coordinate 75,358 of JBEQAB010000014.1, read as the reverse complement.
AATCCATTGTCTTCCGGCTTTATTTCTCTTCCTTCATATTCTTCTACATCTTCTCTTTCTCGAATCCAGTTATGTCTTAGATTAGGTAGGCCCTTGGTTATATCAACTGTAAATTGACTATCGGTGTATGGACCACTTGAATCATACACCCGAACAGGTAGATTTTCTTCTTCACCAAAAGTTCCAGATGTAGGACTAAGCGCTATCTCTCGCATAGGCACTTGAATATCAGGTCTTGAGCCTTCTACATACACCTTTTTACTTCCTGAAAAACTTGACATGATCGAAATGCTTTTTTCGTTTAATGAGGTTGATGCCATGGTAAATCTCTCCTTTTATATAATGTAATAAAAGGACGAGATCTAGAAAAAACGGGGGATCGAAGTAAGAAAAACACAATTAAAAAGCCGGGTCCGAAAATAGACGGACCCGGCTTAATATGTAGAAGTGTAATCTAAATAATAGATTGTTATTAACTTCCCCACGCTGGTATGATCCAGATCAGGTCCAAAGGGTCAAGAAACTTAAACGCGTCTCTCTCTCAGCCCAAACTATTGGACTCCCCTAGTTATTGCTATTCAATTCACATTTATTATACATGAAACAAATGCAAATGAAAGGGGAAATTTTCCTAAATAGGCATAAATCACCCTCTGAAATGTTTCAGAACCACCTTATGAAAGATTAGAAGTTATAGAGATGTTACGAGTCGTTCATAACTCCCTTGTGAAGAACTGATATAATGGGATTCCTTTCATTAATTCCTGTTTAGCTTAAACAAAAAAAATGCGTTTTCAGGTATTGTAAAAATACAATGATGTAGTATAATATCTTTATATCGTTTCACATATCGGGGCATTAGCTCAGCTGGGAGAGCGCTACGCTGGCAGCGTAGAGGTCAGGGGTTCGAGCCCCCTATGCTCCATATACGGAAACCCTTGCGTAGCAAGGGTTTTTCTTTTTCTTTAAATAACTTGAGTGACTTTTTATCCTCATAAAAACTGATCTAATCTCTATATCACTTTTCTTTTTTGAAAGGATATACGTTTTTTTAAATCTCTAAACTTTTATCTTTCCATTCACACTCCCTGAAAAAAGGAATGTCTGTTTTGAACGGACATTCCTTTTTAAAGACTCAGTTATTCTAATGCCGTTAACCACTAGTAGTACTACCTTCATACATTTTACGACCATAAACTGAATAGACAGGTTCATTCTTAATCTATTTCATATCCTGTAATCCAATTTTGTCGGTTAAAGTATTTCAAGATTTATTGGTTTATTTCAATAATATGGATTTTTGGTCTTTTTCTATCAAATCGATTACTAAAACATAAACAGATTGTAGGCTACCTATATCCCAAAATACTGCAAAAAAACTGACTTAATGCCGGTTTTTTCAGGTTCATTTCATTTTATTTTGACAAAGCACGAATTTACGAGACAATTACAAGAATATGCTTCTATCCTTTTCGACGCAAAGCAGTAAATAGGAGGTGAATGAACATGAATCCAATCATTCACTTCTTTTTTACTCATGTTTGTTTTAGACTTTATATAAAGAAAACAATTAATTGACTATTTTTATTATGAAAAGGTTGGAGCAGGAAATTCATCAATTTTCATACGAAGTAAACTATAAGGTTTCTGTCGCAGGTCTTTACCATAATGAAATCTAGGCTGCCGATGTAATTGGTTCACAATGACATACAAATATTGATCCGAACCAATTGAAAAAGTATCCGGCCACAAAATTCTCGGATCATGTGCGATAGTTTCCATTATTCCATTTGGCAATATTTTACGGATACTGTTATTTTCATAATCTCCAGCATAAACACTACCCTTTGCATCGGTGATCATTCCATCAGATGCACCTTTTTCTCCCCAATACTCCACATGATAAGGTAAATCCACTTCCGGTATATTTCTGTCTCTCAGGGTTTCTGTTGAGATCGAGAACAAATGACGACTGGTTAGTGGTGCAAAATATAATATCTTTCCATCGGGAGAAATCGCAAGACTATCAGAAGCCAATCTAAATGGAGAAGTTGAACCATCTTTGTTTCGATTCATTAAAATTTGACCTTCTATCTTTGGTAAAAAATAGGGATCGGGTGAAGTTGAATTTGCCCCACTTAACCGTCTAAACGCGTTTCCATTTGATAAATCTACGACGATAATAGCTCCTGGTCCTCTTGAAGAAGAATCCGTTATATAGGCATAACCTGCTTTTCCAACACGAAAATCAAAACGCACATCATTAAGATAAGTTGTAGGCAGGACAACATCTTCTGTAAAGGTATATACTGTTCTTATTGTATTGGTTTCTAAATCTACAGCGACTAATTTTGCCCCACCTTTAATAGGTTCAGAAAAATTGGGTGCCGCTGTATCTAATACCCAAAGCGTTCCCCTTCCATCAGTAACTACACTTTGGACACTAATGAAAGTCTTTTTGATATTTTCAGCGTTAACCAAATTGGTTTGTAAATTAGGGTAAGGCTGCAATTTCCCCTCAACAATTTCCGCCACCGTAAATTTAACATCGTCTCCCCATTTCGGAAAACAAATGAAAATACGACCAGTTTCTGAAACAGTAACACCTGTAGGCATAGCCCCATAAAATGCATAAACTAGTTCTAAATTCCCGAAATATTTTTCACTAGGTAACATAGGTTTCATACAATCCTCCTCAGCATTCAAACGGGATATCTCCTATATATATGATGTATATTTTTTCTAGTGCATTGTTCTTAATAAGTTTTAATGACAAAACATTGATAATACCACTGTAGGAATCATAGTACTTATACTTCTCACTATTTTGACCGCGATTCTCCCCCATTTTAACGTGAATTAATTATTAGGCTTGATTTTTTCTTAAAACAAAAAAAACCCGAATAAGGGGCACCTTTATAATAGTGTCCGTTATTCAGGGTATAGTTCAATTGAGAAGCCTCTATTTATTTTACTTCCGCTGCTGTTTTTTCAAGATTTACCCATTGACCCTTTTCAGCTGATTCAAGAATAGCATCTGCGATCAATTCGATCTGATAACCATCTTGGAAGTTTGGTGAGAATTCAGTATCTTCAGCGATTGCTTTAAATAAATCATAGGTTTCAATGATCTTTGTTTCGCCGTAACCAATTCCTAGAGCAGGGATTGGCCATAATCCTTCACCGTATGGAGTGGCAGGTCCAGTATAAACCGTTCTGAAGCCTTTCGCATCACTTGGATCATCCGCGAAGCAAACTTGAAGCTCATCGCGGCGCTCATAGTTAAAGTATAAAGAACCTTTTTCACCATGAATTTCAAAAGTAAGGAAGTTGTTACGGCCCCATGCATTACGTGTTGCCTCAATTGTACCAATCGCACCATTATCAAACTTAACCATAGTAATCATTTCATCATCAACGTCGACAGCCGCTTTCGGAACATCAGCTCCACCAGCTTTAACTGTACCTAACTTGTCAAGACCGCCAGATTGGATAGGTCTTTCTGGAATCCATGTTTTTGTCATTGCATTCACATCAGTAATTTCACCCACAAGATAACGAGCAAAATCAACCACGTGTGTACCGATATCTCCAAGAGCACCTGATCCGGCAATTTTCTTTTGGAAGCGCCATGATAATGGAGAATTGGGATCAGCCGACCAGTCCTGTAAATAGGTTCCGCGGAAGCTTAGAACGTTTCCAATTCTTCCTTCTTCAATATATTTTTTCGCTAGAGCAACGGCTGGTGTTCTTCTATAATTAAAGGCCACCGCGTGCTTAACACCTGCTGCTTTAACTGCTTCCAGCATTTCTTTCGCTTGTTCAGCGCCTAATGCTAATGGTTTTTCACAGATAATATGCTTGCCGGCTTTTGCTGCGGCAATTGCAATTTCCGCATGAGTATTATTCGGAGTTACAATATCGATAACATCGATTTCCGGATTGTTAACAACTTCTCTCCAATCGGTTGAATAATGTTCAAATCCTAATCTTGCCGCGGCTTCCCTTGCTAAATCTTCTGTTACATCCACAACAGTATGGCGATGAGGAAGCGCTGGTGCTGGCCAGAAAAACATTGGCATTCCTGCATAGGCAAGTGAATGCGCCTTTCCCATAAATCCTCCACCGATCATGCCTACGTTTAATTTTTTCATTCTTGTGTCCTCCCTTTTATGAATGTTTCATTATTTTGCAACACTTTGAATAGATTTGGGTGCATCCTGATGGTAAACAAGTTTCCATGCGTCTAATACGTTTTTATTCGTTACTTGTAATGCTGGTACGGCTACATATGCAGGTGCTTCTTTACCCAGTAAACCATAACCGGCTAAAATGGCTTCTGAAATCCCCTGGTCATACGGCAGCTGAGCGCCAAGCCCTTTAATGATTCCGTCAGACGCAATATCCAAGGCTACGTTTGTCCCTAAATCAATGGTTGTAATCACGAAATCTTTCTTGCCAGCCGTACGTACGGCTGCTAAAGCTCCTTCTGCTGGAACATCCCATACGACAAACATGCCATCAAGGTCACGATTCTTCGTCAACATTCCAGAAGCCACTTTCTCGCCATCGTTAGGGCCGATGATGCCGCCACGTTCAACGATTTTGATATTTGGATATTTTTCTTTAATTGTTTTTTCAAATGCTTCTGTACGCTGCTTGGTTACGAAGTAATCGGCATCATGATAAATTACACCGATTTTTCCTTTTCCACCAAGATTTTCAGCCATGATTTCCGCTGCCTGAACGCCATTTCCATAGTTATCGGCAGAAACTACACTCACATAATCCTTGCCTGCTTCCAGACCATTTGGTTTATTATCCATAAACACGACTTTTACTCCTGCATCTGCGGCTTTCTTAAAAGCAGATGCAGTCGAAACTGGGTCAACTGGAATCCCTACGATAATATCAGGGTTTTTTGCTAAAACCGTTTCGATATCAGATACTTGTTTTTCAGCCTTAAATTGGGCATCGGTAACGGCTACTACTTCAATTCCCATTTTCTCAAAGGTGGCTTTTAAACCATCGATTTGAGCAGTCGCCCAGTCGTTTCCTGCATAGTGCATAACAAGAGCGGCTTTGTATTTTCCTTCTTTGATCTTTTGCACTTCTTCTTCAGTCAACTGTAGTGTTTTAGCTGAAACAGCCGCTTCTCCACTAGGACCTTTACTTAAAATTTCTTGGTCAGGGATCTCCTGATTAATGGTAATTGGACCGGAACTTTGGGCTGTTTCTTCCGTTTTGGACTTCTCTGGCCCATCACTTTTTTCAGTACTCGTGCTTCTCTGGCCGCAGCCGGCTAGTGCAATACTAGTTATAAATAGAATCATAGTAATAATCGATAAAACCTTTTTCATATTGGCCCCCCTATCTATTGAAAAACTTATTTTGTCTTTAATGCTTCATACTGGGCAAGAAATTGCCGGCTGATTTCGGCACCCTCTTTTGGATTCTCCCAGTTGTCCAATTCCACTGTAATCCAGCCGTCATAGTTTGCTTCCTCTAGTATTTTTAGCATTTCAACAAACTTCTGATGGCCTTCCCCTAATGGTAAAAACTCACCATTTTCATAGTCTTTAAAGTGAACATATTTGATGCGGTCGACATATTTTTTAATCACTTCAACCGGGTCTCCCCCACCTGCTTCAATATGAGCTGTGTCAGGACATAGGTTGATAGTTGTTAAAGGCATTAATTTATCCAGCTGTTCAGGTGACTGTACATTCGTCCCCAAATGCGGATGGTAGCTAGGAATAAGGTGGTATTTTTCCGCAATTTCTACTACTCTATTAAGGGCATTTCCTAAATCCTTGTAATCGCTTTCTCTGATACCGTAAGTCCGGACTGCACCGCCGCCGACAACAAGATGCTTTGCTCCTAATTCATAAGCGAAAGCTGCTACCTCTTCAATTTTTGCTAATTCTTCCTCTAAAATATCAGGAAAAATAAAGTTTCCGCCGGTATAAACACCTATAAAGGATAAAGAGTGATCTGCGGTGAGTTTTATAAATTCTTCTTTTTTATCTCGATATTGCATCAGATTTCCATCAAAAATTTCAAACCCTTTATAGCCAGCTTCAGCAATTTCTTTAAGAGCATCCTCTGTTGAGCCGTTTGCAAGGTAATAGAGATCCTTTACAGAAGTAACTCCAGCCGGGTGACCAACCACGCCTCCCCACGTATTCGTTTGATAGCCTAGTTTCATCATTTCCCCTCCATTTTTCTCTATGTAGCTTCTTGTCCCATCGAAAATAGTCCCCAGTTTGTAATCGATTACAATTTTAGATTTTAAAAAACATTTTTTTGTTTTCTATTAGAAATAATGTAATCCATTACATTTACAAAGTAGTATTTTCACTCCTTATACTACATGGTATATGGTAAAGGTAAAATCAATAAAATTGCGAAATTAAATACACATTCTTGCTAACAAAAAAGCTCTAATCTCCCCATTTTTAGAACGATTAGAGCTTTTTAAGTTCACGTGACATAAAACTACTTAGCAGCATCTTGAATAACTTTTGGTGCATCTGCTTGACACTTTTTCCTTAATTGTTACTTGTCCGTTGTCATCATGGAATCGGTGTAAGTTCTGCCTGCTGAATAATTTTTTGTGCTTCTTCCGGCTCAAGCCAGCGTTCCTTTTGCAGCTTTTCGACAGAGGCTTTAACTTGCTTGACGTAATTTTGATGCGGTGCGACGGTTCCATAGATTTGCTGCAGTTTCTCGCTCGAGAAATCGTCCTGATGGCCAAACGACCATGCATACACATAACCTTCTTTTAACGTCGCATATTCGTAGTAAGTAGCTGTCGGAACGTCAACATGTGGGCTGCGTACGCCGCCAAGAACGTTTCCATATTGATCTTTTACAAACGATGCATTGAAGGTCTCTCCAAAAAGACTTTTCGAAGTTCCGACTCCCGCCTGTACCTTCAACGGCTCTGCATGCGGAGGACGAATACCTTTAATGACCCAGCGCTCCATATTTTTATACATTGCCATTTCAATATAATGTCGTGGCAGTTGGTTGGCCTTCGGCTCTACTCCCCCGTAAGCATATGGCACTTGAGTTGGAAGGTTTCCAGCTTTTACGATTTGTTCAGCAGGTGGCTGATAATTTACAATGAGTGCCGGACCATGAACGGCACCAGCAATTTCATACATACGATAGCCTGCTCCTGGAGCGTCACTGTCGGCTTGGCGCCATTTATAGCTGGACAACTGGAAGATATCACCTTGAGCATCAATCCTCATAAAAGGTACATGCTTGCTCGGCAGTTTGCTTCGAGGGTCATTTTCATCTGTTGCCTCTACGCATTGGTTAATCGGTACAGTCCTGCCTGCCCCAGAAGCGGAGACGAAGCCATCATATACGGTTTCTCCATTTGAAAGTTTCGCATCTTCCGCAAAATTGGCGGCATACGTGTTAATATAAAAGCCAGTTTGAGACTCTCCTGTCCCGAATACGTGCTTCACCTTGTAATTGTGTAGCGGATTGCTTTTATCCTTACTTTGGACAAGAGATCCTACCTGGGAGATGATATCCCATGCAAGTCCGTTCTCATATAACTTGGAAAGATTCTCATCATAACCTGGTTCGCCAGGCAGTTTACCGCATCCTTGCTGCTCAGGCTTCAACGGGTTTGCCATCGATAAAGGTTCATACCGTTTTGGATCGATTCGTTCTAGTGAAGCGATGACATTCGGTTTAACAGTCACTGCTACCCAAATATCCCCGTCGCGCATGACCTTTTCCTGAACGACTGGCCACTGGACTTCAACATCCCAGCCGCGTGATGGGTTATTCAGTTCCACCCAGACATTGCCGCTGAACTTTTTAGGATTTTCCGGTTTCCTAACGACAATGCGTGTGGTATACGGCGCATTAGCGGTCCGTACTTGAGGCGTTAACGCTTTTCCGTCTGAACCCCAGTCATAAACGTTAGCTTTCCCGCTAACAAAATACTCGTCTAAACGATAACCGTGACCCTTAAGGTCGGTTCCGCCTACAGTAAATGGCTGGGAATTTTCCGTAACCGAGATAGGTCCAGTAACCTTCGGTATGGCGACTGATGTCACTTTCTTGGTTGAGGGAACTTCTTTGGAGCTTTTCGTAGATGCCTGGGCCCAATCGAATGTGAAGAGAGATGTTGTTAACACCAGACTGGCCGTCACCAGCAGCCAGCGCTTTTTAAAAAAGTTTCTCATTTTTAACCTCCATTGTAATTAGAATCATTTCAACGAGTGCCTTCAAAAATAGAAACCTATTAAATTGCTTTCGAGCCTTTCCTCCCCTCTTGGTTTCATATGTATAAAATAAAAATCAATTTAAAAGCAATCACCCCCTTTAAAATCAGCACAAATTGTAACTGGTTAGAATTTTCAGCCATATCTTTTAATGGAACCATGCAAACACCTAGTTCTAAAATAAACTCAAAATTTTATATTTTAATTAATCGATTAATTTTTTACTGTTAAGCATCCCTATCAATGGATTCGTATTTATAATACAGTTAATGCAGTTAACAGAAAATTAACAAAATTGCGAATTAAAATATATATTTCTGTTACGTTTACAAATAGCTTGATTAAAAGTTTTCCACCAGTGAAAAATATATACATTATGGTAAATAGTTAAAAAATGCTCTAATCTTTCCCTAAAGTGTTGGAAAGATTAGAGCATTATACTTTCATTCTTCTGAATTTCCCCGGCGGGCTCCCTGTCATTTTTTTAAAAAGCAAATTGAAATAATTAGCATTTTCATAGCCTATTAACGAGGCTATTTCTCTCACAGAAAGATTGGAATGCTCCAGCAGCCTTTTTGCCTCTTCAATACGGCATTGAATCATGTATTGTATGGGCGGCAGGCCCACTTCTTCTTTAAAAACGTGTCCTAAATGGTAGGGGCTTACATAAACGAGGTTGGCTAAATCGTTTAAGGTTAGCTCTTGCCGAAAATTTTCTTCAATATATTTTTTTACTTCAAGGCACACAGACGAAAGGGAAGGATGATGATTGACATTTTTCAATAAACGAGTAACTTTAATCACTACCGTTTGTAATATTGAGGAAATGATATCTTGGTAACCCGCATGCTTTATGTAATATTCACTTAATATTACCTTTAAATAACTATGAATCTCCCTCTTTTCTTCCTGCAAATTAATAATAGGAAGATCAGTGGATTCTATCAAAAAACCTTTCTGCTTCCCATTGATATGGAGATTGGAAAAACAGATGGAAATCCCATTAAGAGGTTCGTCCATACAAGATTTCACTTCGAGATCACTTAGTGGGTTTAATATGATAAGGTCTCCTGTTTTTCCCACAAAATGGTTTTCTTCAAATATAAAATCACCTCGTCCTTGTTCTATAAAGATAATCTTAGTATAGTCAGAGTCAGCATTTTTCTTAAAACCAAGAGGATTTTTTGGATTGATTTCTGATGCAGATATTAATCGAGGAGTTTCTAGTAGAATGGAGGTTTTTTGCACGGCGAATGCCCCCTTTAAAGAAGAATGGGCGGGCGACTACAGGTACCTGTTATCGCCCGGATTTTGTTCAAGATTATTTGTATTCCCAACCAATTTCTTTTAACTTTTCTTTCAAGTAAGCAATTGATTGTTTAGCATACCAGTCCGGCTCAGATTGTCTAGCATGGAATCCGACTTCCATTGATAGATATCCATCATAGTTGATATCCTTTAATGCTCTTAACACAGCATCGTAGTCACAACGTCCTTGACCTGGGGGCAGGCGGTCGCTATCAGCGATATGAACATGGTGTAGCTTATCCTTCATGCGGTATACATAGTCGCTTGATACTTCATTTCGATATAACGCATGGAAGGTATCAAACATAACTTTTACATTGTCCATACCAGATTGCTCACCTAATAGAAGAGCGTCGTCCGCAGTTTCAATTAAATTGCTGTCCGCAGGAGTTGGTTCCACCACGAGTGTCACGCCAAGATCCTTTGCATAGGTTGCTACTTCAATTAGACCTTCTAAGCTGTAGTTCCATGCTTCTTGCTGTGAAGTTCCAAAAACCACCCAGCCTGCAATCCACATGACTGTTGGGCATTCCCATTCATGTGCTAAGCGAACGACTTCCTTATAATGTTTAATCGTAAATTCTCTTTCTTCCTTTAATGGAGAGCTTGGGTTCATTCCCGGGCCGCCACCTGGTGCTGGGAGCATAGATGAAACCTTTAAGTTCTTTTCCTTGAGCAATTTTTTGATTTCTTGTCTTCTTTCAGGTGATAAATAGTCCGGCCACGCATGTGGAGCGGCACAGCCAATTTCAATCGCATCGTATCCAAAAGAAGAAAGACGATTGATAACTTCCTCTAACGGGTAAGAAGAAAGCCAGTTTGGAAAACTACTATAAACCCATGTATTAAATGAAATTCCTTTCATTGTTTACAGCTCCTTTTTGCTCTTTTATAAAAATTGGTTTTGTTATGGCAAGTGATTCGACAGTTACAACCACTTACAGAGTACTACCACCTTCTTATTCCCAAACAAACACTGCTTTTTCAGTTTTTCTTTCATCAAACATTTGGAAGGCAGTTGCAGCTTCATCCAATTTAAATTGATGTGTGACTAATTTTTCAACAGGTAGATTTTTTCTAACAATGAACTCAGCGATTTCGTCGAATTCTTGAATAGGGAAGTACCAAGAACCCATTACGGTAATTTGTTTACGGATTAACTGCTGGCTTGGCTTAATCGTTGTTTCTTTGCTTTCGCCGATAAACGCTACACGGCCATGGGCTCTCACGCAATCTAATGCATCATTTTCAGCATAAGGGCTTCCGGAGCAATCAATCGCAGCAGTGGCTCCCAATCCATTGGTAATGCGGGCAATTTCTTCTTGAACATTCATTGTTTTCCCATTTATGGTGTAATCTGCTCCTAATTCCTTCGCAAGCTCCAAACGCTCATCAAGCATGTCAACTGCGATCACTGTTGCGCCTAGTCCTTTGGCGATCATTACACCCGCACCGCCCATTGGGCCCATTCCAAAAATAACAAGATAGTCTCTTCCAGAAATGCCTAATCTCTTTTGCGCATGATAAAGGGTTCCCACTGCGTCAGTTGAAACCGCTGCTGTTACGAAACTCATGCTATCAGGCAGTCTCATGCAGTTTTCTGCCGGAACTACCATGTATTCAGCGTCACCGCCATGAGAGTCAAAGCCGATGCATTTAAATTCTTTACAGAACATTTTGTAGCCTGATTTACAGTATTCACATTCGCCGCAGCCTAAAGCTAAGTAAACCGCTACACGGTCACCCGGCTTGAAATTGCTTACCCCTTCACCAAGTTCAGTAATAACACCTGCAGGTTCATGACCTGGAACCGTGCATCCGCATTTTGTTCCTTCAAATACTGATGTTCCATAATACAAGCTCATATCACTACGGCAAATCGCAGATGCCTTTAATTGAATGAGTACTTCTCCTTGTCCTGGTGTTGGGATTTCAATCTCGCGAATTTCTACTTGTTTGTCTCCTGGAAAAAATACTGCTTGCATTGTTGACATAATCGTTCCTCCAGTAAGTTATTTTTTATAAAAACGTCCAACTGTGCTTCCCTTAGCACTTTGTTCGAAAAAAACTAAGCCCACCACATTTCTGTAAGCTGTTCCTTAAACATAGCTTCTTTTAAAAGAGAAATAGCCTTTTTTAATCCCTCATCCGTTGAAGCTAGCATATCTTCATGTTCGATGGAAATCACATAATCATAGCCTACTGCTCTTAACGCACTGACGATGTCTTTCCACATTTTTTCATCCGAGCCATACCCAACGGATCTGAACGTCCATGAGCGGTCTAAAATCTTGCTATAATGTTTTGTATCTAGTACTCCATTAATCTGTATATTAGCTTGGTCTAAATACGTATCCTTTGCATGGAAATGGAAGATCGCATTTTCACGACCAAGTTTTTTGATAGCCTGAACAGGATCGATTCCCTGCCAAATTAAATGGCTCGGGTCAAAATTCGCCCCAATGTTTTCGCCCGCGTGTTCCCTTAACCTCAACAATGTTTCCGGATTATAGACCACAAATCCTGGATGCATTTCAAAAGCAATTTGGTTAATGCCATGCTGCTCCGCGAATTTCGCTTCCTCTTTCCAATAAGGAATCACGACTTCGTTCCATTGCCAGTTAAGGACATCCAAATATTCCGGCGGCCACGAGCATGTGACCCAGTTAGGATTTTTAGCGTCCTTATTGTCACCTGGACATCCGGAAAATCCGTTAATAACCGGTATTCCTAAGCGTTCCGCAAGTAATACCGTTTTTCTCCAAACCTCATGAGAATTGGCAGCGAACTTTAAATCGGGATGCAGCGGATTCCCATGACAGCTTAGTGCGCTGATAGTGATCCCTCGGCTTTCAAGCGCTCGCAGAAAGGCTCTCGCTTTTTCCGGTGACTCCAATAATTCATCCGGATTACAGTGATGGTTTCCTGGGTAGTTCCCAGTCCCTAATTCAACTGCCTCGACACCCATTCCCACTAACTTGTCGAGCATTTCTTCAAACGGAAGGTTTTGATACAGCGGAGTAAATACACCTAGTTTCATGTAAGAACCTCCTTGGCTACTTGCACCTTCACCCATTTTTGCTTTTTATGGCTTTCCAGGATGGCATCGGTAATGCACATGGAAATATGTCCATCTTCAAACGTCGCAAACTTAGGCTTGTCTGTTTTCAGACTTTTGCCATCACGAACAAAGGAGTAGAAATTCAACATCATATTTTTCAAGGCATCCGGCCAGCCTTCATTATGTCCGCCTGGATGATGGATGGCAGACCTTGCTTCTGAATTAAATAAGGCAGGATCCGCTAACAGAATTTCATTGGCACGGTCCCTATGTCCAATCCATAATTTTTCAGGTTCTTCCTGATTCCAAAAAGTAGAGCTTTTGCTTCCATTGATTTCAAAGCTTAATCGATTTTTCCGGCCAGCACTTACTTGTGATACCGTAAATACTCCTCTTGATCCATCCTCAAAGTGAACCAGAACGGATGCATAGTCCTCTGTATTAATTGGAACATCTTCATATTCTTGATCTACTGAAGTCTGTGTACTAAACGTAGCAATTGCATTTTTCGCTTTTTTTCGTACTGGAATGACTGTTGCCAAATCGGCGAACACTTTCACAATTTTCTTCCCGGTTACATATTGAACCGTATCGCACCAGTGGGAACCAATATCTGCTATAGCGCGTGATTTGCCACCTACTTCAGGGGCTAAGCGCCAGTTAAAATCTGTTTCATACAATAACCAATCCTGCAGGTAGCTCCCGTGTACCAAATTTACTTTCCCAAGCTCACCGTTTACGATTTTAGCTTGTAAATTTTGAACACTGGCATGCTGTCTGTAATTAAAGTTCACCGCATGGATCACTCCATGTTTTTCTGCTAATGCCAGCAATTCTGCTGATTCTTCACTATTCATTGCCAGTGGTTTCTCGGAAACGACATGCTTTCCTGCTAATATAATCTCTTTATTAATCGCAAAGTGAAGGTGATTCGGGGTGCAATTATGGACAACCTGGATTTCGCTGTCTTTCAACATATCACGGTAATCACCATAGGCTTTCGGAATTCCAAGCTCCGCTGCTTTTTGGTCAGCGGCTTCTTGACGGGTTTCCGCCAATGCTACTACTTCAACAAATCCAAGTCTTCGGATCGCTTCAATGTGAGTTGGCCCGATAAAACCGGTCCCGATAATACCAACTTTTATTTTCTTCACTGCTCTTCCTCCTGTTCGAAAAAACTACTCGTACTTCATTTTTGACTGTTTCGTTCTTGGTTTTCGCGGATTTGATTTAATTCAGCCATTTGAAACTAACTTCCACTAATTATTAAAGAATTCTACGGATAAATCATAAAATTCAGAGGAATCAACCATTTTTTTCGCAAACCTATCGCTTCATTGCTTTCTTACCGAATGCCACAGCCAAGATGATGATAATTCCTTTAATAATCATTTGCTGGCTGACATCCAGACCCATAATAATCAAACCGTTGTTGATCGTACCAATCATCAAGGAACCTACAATCGTTCCGATGATGGTTCCTACGCCGCCAAACAAGCTAGTTCCGCCAAGAATAACCGCGGCGATAACTGAAAGCTCATCGCCTTCACCGAAGGAAAAACGTCCGGCATTCATACGACCTGCATAGAGAAGACCAGCTAAACCAGCCATTAATCCTGTACCTAGGAAAACCATTAACTTGATTTTCATTGTCTTAACACCAGAGAACCTTGCAGCATTTTCATTTCCGCCTGTCGCTAGAACCTGACGGCCAAATGATGTTTTACGAAGTAACACATGAGCAATCACAGTGAATACGACTGTCCAAAGAAGAAGAACCGGAATTGGACCAATGTCACCTGAACCGAAGATGAAGTTGAAATTAGCATTTACAATTGGAACTGGAGCTGTGTCAGTTACCCACATTGCAAAACCCTTGATCGCTCCCATTGTTCCAAGCGTCACTAAGAAGGAAGGAATCGCTACTTTTGTTACAAGTAAACCATTGATTAATCCAACTACTAGTCCTGTTCCAACACCGCCAATAAGTCCGCCGATGATGCCATACCCGGCTTGAAGTGCTAATGCTCCGACCAATGAAGATAGAGCGGCAATTGATCCAACCGAAAGGTCAATTTCTCCTGTACTAATAACAAATGTCATTGCCAACGCCATTAAAGAAATGGTGGCTGTTTGTCTAACAATATTTAACAAGTTTCCTGATGTTAAAAACCCATCATCACTTAAGGTGATAGAAAAATAGATTAATACTCCTACAAAAGCGAAATAAACAATATAATTGCGCCACTCGAAGCCTTTCAATACCGGATTTTCCTGCTTTTGTAAATTAGAAACCTTGGATTGCATATTGTAATTCCTCCTCTGATTTAATCTCCTTGCGTGTAATCTCTTTCTTTATTTTCCCATCATGCATGACGATTACACGGTCACTTAAGGCAAGCAGCTCTGGGAGTTCGGAGGAGACCACAAGGATCGCCTTGCCGCTTTCGGCCATTGCTCTGATTATTTCAACGATTTCCGTTTTAGCACCAATATCCACACCGATGGTTGGTTCATCCAACATTAGGACGGTAGGATCATTCGCAAGCCACTTGGCAAGGACGATTTTTTGCTGATTGCCCCCCGATAACAATCTGGCTTGTTTAAAAATATGATCGGTTTTAATATTGAGCTTTCGTACAAATTCATTACTAATGTCATTGGATTTTTTATTATCAATAAATGTTCCTTTTTTCACCTTCGAAAGAATGGGTAGAATCATATTATCCTTGACACTATGTTCAAGCACCAACCCTTGCATGCGCCGATCCTCCGGAATCAAAGCAAGACCGGAATCGATTGCATTTCTTGGATTCTTAATCGTTTGTTTTTGTCCGTTAACGTAGATTTCTCCACTTTCAATGGGGTCAATTCCAAAAAGATTTCGAAGTAATTCTGTTCTCCCGCTTCCCATCAGCCCGGCAATTCCGACGATTTCACCCGGTTGAATTTTAAGATTGATATCTTGAACCTTGCGGGCTGTTAAGTTTCTCACTTCAAATATCGGCGGTACGTCAGTCGCGTAAGAACGTTCCTTCCATTCAAAGGCCTGGTCAAACTCCATACCGACAATATGTTTAATAACGGTATCAAGAGTCGTTTCACTGCAAGTTTCCGTTGTAATGTAGCGGCCATCTCGTAAAATCGTGATTCGGTCACATATTTGAAAGATTTCATCCATCCGGTGAGAAATATAGATGATGGAATAACCTTTTGCTTTCAATTTGTTAATAAAACCAAATAGCACTTCTGTTTCATTTTTCGTTAAGGAAGAGGTCGGCTCATCCATAATCAGTATTTTTGCCTCTTGCGATAGCGCTTTGGCGATTTCTGTCATTTGCCAATAGCCAACGCCCAAGTTTTGGACAATATCAGAAGGTTTAATGTCTACGCCTAATTCTTCTAGCAGCTTTTCTGTTTTCTTCTCACAATCTTTATCATCTAAAAGTCCCATCCCTGTTTTCTTCTCACGAGTAAGAAAGATATTTTGGGCTACAGTAAGAGTTGGAATTAAACTAAACTCTTGGAAAATCATCGATATATTATTTTTTTGAGCCTCTTCATAGCTCTTAATGCTGACAGGCTTTCCTTCAATTGAAATTTCACCGCTATCGGCAGTATAAACGCCGGTAAGGATTTTCATTAACGTCGATTTTCCGGCACCATTCCCCCCCATCAAAGCGTGAACCTCACCTTTTTTGACGGAGAAATTGACATCCTTCAGTACGGGAATCCCATTAAATGCTTTATTGATATTTTTCATTTCGAGAATAGGTTGATCCATCTAAGTTCACCTTCTTTTCGTGATAGGGGCTGCTTTCAAACAGCCCACGGATTGTATTTATTTCATTGCATCTTGAACTGTTTTTGGAGCATCTACCCCGTAGATAAGCTTCCAAGAATCCAATAAATTTTCTTTTGTTACTTTAATCGATGGTGAAGCAACATAAGCAGGTGCTTCTTTTCCTAATAAGCCATAACCAGCGAGAATCGCTTGTGCTACACCCTGGTCATATGGAAGCTGTGCTCCAAGTCCTTTCACAAGTCCATCCTGTGCAATCGAGATTGCTACGTTCGTTCCTAAGTCAACAGTTGTCACAACTAAATCGTTATTGCCAGCAGTACGGGCAGCGGCCATAACGCCTTCAGCAGGTACATCCCATGGGGCAAAGATTCCATCAAGGTCTCTATTTTTTGTAAGCATTGCAGAAGCTACTTTCTCAGCATCGTTTGGACCAGTAATACCACCTTCTGCTACAATCTTAATATTTGGATATTTTTCTTTGATTCTTGCTTCGAATGCATCAGAGCGGTTTTTGGTTACGAAGAAGTTTACATCGTGATACACAATCCCAACTTTACCTTTTCCACCAAGTTTTTCAGCCATAATGTCGGCCGCTGTTGCGCCGTTACCCATGTTGTCACCGGATACAATACTAATGTAATCTTTTCCAGCGACAAGGCCTTCTGCCGCTCCATCCATGAATACTAACTTAACGCCTTGTGCAACAGCCTTTTTATAAGCTGGTGCAGTGGAAACTGCATCAACTGGAACAGAGATCATAATATCGGGTTTTTTCGCTAAAACGGTTTCAATATCGTTTACTTGCTTTTCTGCTTTAAACTGTGCATCTGTAACAGCAACTACCTCGATTCCCATCTTCTTAAATGTATCTTGCATTGCACCTACTGCAGCGTTCATATAGTCAGTACCGGAGTAATGCATAACAATAGCTGCTTTATATTTTCCATCTTTAATCTTTTTAAGTTCTTCCTCATTTAATTGTAATGATTTTGCAGAAACAGCTTGTTCACCATTTGGTCCTTTATCTTGTACTTCTAAATCAGGAATAGCTGGATTGATCGTTAATGGCCCTGATGCTGTTTCTGAATAGTTTTCATTCTTTTGTGTCTTTGCTTGTTCACCAGAAGTGGATTTATTACCTCCACAACCGGTTAGGAAAATGCTTAAAATGAATAATAGTAATACCGAAAGTGAGAAACTCTTTTTCATGTCATTAACCCCCACAATGTTTGTTATTTACTTTAGGCTCGTTGTTTTGTTGGCACCACCTTAAATCTTAAGTGTGGCACCACCTCCTTTTCATAAATTGAAAGTTTAGTATTTTATCTAGTAATCGTTTACATTTTAGAAATAGAATAGTAATCTCATGGACTTTCAAAAATTGCAAAGGATTACATTTCTTATTAAAAATTTTTAAATAGTTCTAACAGACTCCCTTACAACCAACTGGTCAGCTAAGATAATTTGCTCGCGTTTGACTTCCTCTTTGTTGATGAGCTTCATCAGTAATTCCATCGCGTTCTCACCAATTTCGAATGCTGGCTGTGCAATCGTTGTAAGAGCCGGTTCAAATATGGAGGAAAATTTTAGATTATCAAAACCTAGAACCGAAATATCCTCAGGAACCTTAAGACCCTTTGATTTAATCGCCTTAATCACTCCCATTGCCATATCATCACTTGCAGCGAATATCGCTGTTGGGAGTTGACCAAGAGCGAAAAACTTCATCATAAGATTAAAACCGCTATCAAATGAGAAGTCACCCTCCTGGACTAACACGGGGTCAACAATAAGGTTTTTCCTTGCCATTGCCTGATAAAATCCTTTGAGTCGGTCACGGCTCAATACGATATCGAGAGGTCCCGTGATGCAGCCAATTCTTTCGTGTCCTGAATCGACTAAATATTCCGTTGCCTTTCTGGCACCACTGATGTTATCAATCGAAACAGTTGGGATCCTGGAGCCTTCAATATATTCACATGCCAGCACCACTGGAAAACTTCGGGCCACCTCTTCAACGGCTGCTGCATCCATTCTGGCGGTTAATAAAACCATTCCATCTGCTTTTTTTTGCTGTAGGATGTTTAAATACCCCTTTTCTCGTTCCACATCATTGCCTGTATCACCGAGTAAAACCTGATATCCTTTTGCAACAGCGACAGCTTCAATCCCCCTTAACACCTTTGAAAAAAAGGGATTTGTAATGTCAGGAACAACAACTAGGATCGTCTTCGTTTCGAGCCTTCTTAGCTGGCGCGCTATGAGATTAGGCTGATAATTCAATGCTTCAATCGCCTTTAACACTTTTTCCGTCGTCGTTTCCCTTACTGTTTCAGGCTTTGTTAAAACTCGAGATACTGTTGCAGTAGAAACATTAGCCTTTTTTGCTACATCGACAATCCCAACCATCATTGTTTTTTCCTTTCCTGTTTCTATACTCGGATTGTAATCGTTTACATCCTTCACGTCTAATCGCCTTTAGACATGCTTTTTGTCCATTTGGCTGATAGTTCCTTCCACTCAGAAAGCCCTTTCATTCATTCGAACAAAAAAAGCAAAATAAAAAAAAAAAAAATAAGACCCAGTAATTATTCATTACTAAGCCTTACTTTTTACAACGATTTACATTTTTGTAATTCAACTAGCTTATGCTTAGAGACCCTTGCTGTTTCTTCGTAATTTTTAAAATGGGCTATATACGTTTGGCCAGCCACTTCAATTCTCGTTAAATACTGCAAATTGATAATAAAAGAACGATGAGAAACAACAAATCGCGAATCAAGGAGCTCCTCCAGATTGGTTAATGCCTCATTTATTTCCATTTTTTTATCAATTGTATGAATGACGGACTTTCGGTCTGCTTTTTCAATAAAAATAATCTCGTCTAACGAAATAAAGGAATATTGATTTTGTTGCTTAATCATTAAATCCTTTTTAACAGGAGCAGATGGCGGAACCGTTCCGGTTTTCTTCAAAAAGGCTGCTGCCCGCTCTAAAGCGGAATAAAGCCTGTCTCGCTCAATCGGTTTCATAATGTAATCGATTGCATTCACTCCAAAGGCTTCCAGCGCGTATTCATCATGGCCTGTGATAAAAATAACTTGCAAGGTTGGCAGAATTTTTTTACACGATTTAACCGCTTCCATTCCGTTCAATAAAGGCATGTTAATATCAACTAACACGATGTCGGGCTTTTCCATCATTACCTTGTTGATAAAATCCTCACCATTTACAGCTTCTCCGACAATTTGATAGTTCGGAACAGATTTAATCAGATGCTTTAACAATTTTATAGATGGTGCATTGTCCTCTGCAATCAAAACTTTCATAAATCATCCCTCATGTAATTAAGTTTGGTTTAAACTATATCACATAACATATTAACTAGATAATATGTAAAAAAATAAAATAAACGCTTCTTATTTTTTGTTAGTAGGCAATCTAACTGCTTACAGTATAAGACAGTACATCCGGCTTAGGTAGTTTTTTTCGAATCGAAAGGGAATGGTGGAGAAAAATGGAAATCTTTTATAAAGATAATTTATATAAGGAAGTTCTTCGGACCATGTCCGAGTGTGTAATTATTCTTGAAAAGTCGGGGAAAATGGTTGCTCTAAATGAAAATGTAGAAAAAATACTGGGGATTAAATCAGAGTTCTTAACTGAATCCAGCTTGATGCAACTTGAATATATAAATGAAGACGGTTCACCGTTAGCCTATTCTCAGTTACCAGGAATAATAACACTTAAGGATGGTATTCCTTTCCATGATTTCATATTAGGTATTAACGGCAGGAATAAGGAACCTAAATGGATCTCAGTCAATTCAACGCCTCTTAAAATTTGTGATAAAGAAGAACAGGCTGCCCTTGTTACCATTTCTGATATCACCGAACGAAAAAACATGGAAAATGCCTTAATTCAAGCTAAAGAAGAGGCAGAAAAAGCGAATATGGCGAAATCCGACTTTCTTTCTAAAATGAGTCATGAACTCCGTACACCATTGAATGGAATCCTTGGTTTTGCACAGCTATTAGAAATGGAAGAAATCTTAAATGATGAACAGCGTGATTTTGTCCAAGAGATTTTAAGTGGAGGGAGACATTTATTAAGTTTAATTAATGATATTTTAGATTTATCAAGAATAGAAACGGGCCAGATAAAAGTGTCGATCGAAGAGATTGATCTTCTGACGATTATCAATGAATGTATCAATATCGTGCAGCCGCTGGCCAACAAGAAGAGAATCAGTATACATAACCAATTGGATCAATGGCAAAACATATTTGTTCTTGCTGATCCCATTCGTCTTAAACAAATCTTTCTTAATCTTCTCGATAATGCGATCAAATATAATCGAGAAGGCGGCAAAGTTATGATTTTCTCTTATTTCAAAGGAAACGAGCAAATTATTCATGTTGCGGATACAGGGGGCGGAATTTCAGTTGAAGAATATCAAAAGGTATTTGTTCCCTTTTACCGAATTGAAGGGACACAAGAAGAAGGTACAGGTATTGGATTGTCTTTAGTCAAACAGCTCGTCCAGCTAATGGGGGGGAAAATTAGTGTAACGAGCCAAAAAGGAATAGGTAGTGATTTTTTCTTTAGTCTGCCGCTTCCAAATGAATTAAAGGCGGTCATGAGATGGGGTGAAGAGGTTGAACTTACTGAGAAAAGTATCCGTAAGGAAGATGACTATCGTTTGTTATATATTGAAGATAACGAGTCGAACTTGAACTTAGTAAGGAAAATCATGAATTCTCAGCCTTCTTATACACTTTTATCAGCCCGTACTGGAAAAGAAGGATTAGAAATGGCTGCGAATGAAAAAGTGGACTTGGTTCTGCTTGATCTAAACCTTCCCGATATCCATGGCTATGAAATATTTGATAGGTTAAAAACAATAATACAAACAAAAGATATTGCAGTAATTGCTGTAAGTTCCAATGCGCTTCCGCAGGACATTCAATCTACATTAGACAAGGGGTTTGATAATTATGTAACAAAACCCTTTAATGTAAGAGAGTTTTTGACCATCATAAGAGAAACGCTGAATAGTACAATTAACCAAAATCTTCCCATTGATGAAATTTTAAGCACAGGGCCGCATGGAGAGGTAGCTATTTCAGCCAAAACACTCCAGTTATCTTTAAAAGACCTAAAAAAGCTTAAGGAAAAGAATTATAAGGCAGCTATTGCGATGCATTATACAGATAATGACTTTTCAACTGCGATCATCCGTGGTTTGAAAGATACTTTTGAAAAAATGGGTATGGAAGTTGTGGCTGTTACGGATGCACAATTTACGCCTGAAAAACAAACTTCAGATATCGAAATTATCATGACAAAAAACCCAGATGTTATCGTTAGCTTACCAGTTGATCCAGTTGCAACTGCTCCCGCTTTTAAAAAGGCTGCAGAAGCAGGAATCAAACTAGTTTTTATGGATAGTATGCCTGAAGGATTAGAATTTGGCAAAGATTATGTGAGCGTTGTTACATCTGACAACTATGGAAATGGTATATTTGCTGCCGAGATTATGGGTAAAGAACTTAAAGGAAAAGGTAATATTGGAGTAATTTTCCACAATGTTGATTTCTTTGTAAATAACCAACGTGTAGAAGCATTCGAAACTACGATTAAAGAAAAATATCCTAATATTAAAATTGTTGTACGTACTGGAATTACCACCCCCAACGATGCGGAAAAAGCAGTCACTGGTATGTTAGCAAAAAATCCAGATTTAGATGGTATTTTTGCTATTTGGGATGAACCTGCGGAAGGAGCACTAGCTGCAGCACGTAAAGCAGGGAAAACTGATTTAGTCATTACGACCGTTGATTTGGGAAGTAATGCGGCATATCAAATTGCTTCTGGAGGAAATATTAAAGGTCTTGGAGCGCAATTACCTTATGAAAATGGAGTTGCACAAGCAATAATTGCGGGATATTCATTACTAGGTAAGGAAGTAGCTCCTTTCTATGTTGTACCAGCGATGAAAGTAACAAAAGAAAATATCTTAAAGGTTTGGAAACTGGCTTATCGTCAAGATCCTCCATATGCCATTCAAAAGTACTTTTAATTAGCTTGATAATACCGGTTAAAAGAGTATTACCCCCAATTTTACCGTATAAAAAGGAGAGGTCGGATTCATGTTGAAACCTGCCTCTTTTTCGTAGAATAGACCTCTTATTTACGACCTCTTTTTCTCTCAGATTTCAGGCTTTATGAACAACTAACTCATAGAATTGTTTTCACTAAAAACCTTCTACAAAATGCGGGCAATCACAATGTTTGCCCCCCTTATAATAGACATATAAGTTAAGATGAAGATGTGGCATACTTGAATTTATTGGGGGAGAATATTACATGAGTAAAAACAATCATCACATAGTAGAGTCGAAGTTAAGTTGGATAGGCATCAATCCTTCTTGGATTAATGTCCCCGTTAGCATAAGTACGATATTTCACAAATTCCTTTTTACAACACAATAAAAAGGATGAAACCATCGCGATTCATCCTACATACTTCATTTTTTTTCCTCTTAACAAATGAAGGTATCTGGTGTTTTATGCTTTTGTTATACTCCGATACTTTCCTCTGCAATTGATTGTTTGTAATAGGCTTTTACCTAACACGCCTTACCACCTTGTTAAAACGATTAGGCACCTTTCTATTGTGATGATTTTATTGGTAACCTAACTTAAAACGTGGTACCATGGTTTTCTTTACTTTTTACTATTATGCTTCCATTATGTTGCCGAACAATTTTATAACATAACATTAAACCCAGACCTGTACCTTTTTCTTTATTGCAGTAGTACGGTTTACCTAATGTTTATTACGTTCTTTACTTATACCAAATCCATTATCAATAATAATTTTCATTAGCAGATTTCCATCTTCTACATAACCCTCAATTTTCACAAATCCTCCATTCGGAATTGCTTCAATGCTATTTTTTATAATATTAATGAAAATTTGTTTAAATTGGTTCATATCGCACAAAACTTGTGGAAGATTTGGTTGAAATTCTTGAGAAATCTCTACGTTTCTCAAATTTGCTTTGGACCTAAGTAATATTGCAACGTCATTAAAAATAGATTGAATATTAACCTTTTTCAACTGAATCTCCTGTGGTTTTCCAAGAGTTAAAAATTCTTTTAGAATCGGTGTGGACGGAAGAAATTCACCAACCACTTTTCCCCCTTCCTTTAGCAGGCTTCGGATGTAGAGGATTTCCGTGGCAACTCAGTGTGCTTATCTTTTGTCCTCTGCTTTCAATTGCATTAAAGAAGGTTCTCAGTTTCTCTGGTGATTCAAGTAATTCAGGTGGATTACAGTGATGGTTCCCAGGGTAGTTTCCTGTTCCCAATTCAACTGCTTCGATCCCCATTTGAACTAATTTATCCAGCATATCCTCAAAAGGCAAATTCTGATACAAAGGATTAAATACCCCTAGTTCCATGCTAGAACGTCCTTACCTACCTGAACTTTCACCCATTTCTTTTCATGATGGCTTTTCAAGATGGCATCATTAATACACATAGATCTATGACCATCAGCGAATGTCGGAAAATTAGGCTCTTCTGTTAACAAGCTTTTCCCATCACGAACACACGAGTAGAAATTGAACATCATGTGTTTCAAAGCATCTGGCCATCCTTCATTGTGTCCATCCGGGTGGTGAATTACCGACCTTGCTTCAGCAGTAAACAAGGAAGGATCTGCTAACAAGATCTCATTTGCTTTATGACGGTGTCCAATCCATAATTTTTCTGGTTCTTCTTGATTCCAGAAAACAGAACTTTTACTACCGTTTATTTCAAAGCTGAGCCTATTCTTCCGGCCTAACACTCACTTGAGATACAGTAAAGACTCCTCTTGAACCGTCTTCAAAGCGGAAAAGAACAGTTGCATATTCTTCTGTGTCTATTAGAACATCTTCAAATTCTTGTTCTTCTACTTTTTGTGTGCTAAACGTAGAAATCATATTTTTTGCTTTCTTTCTTACCGGAATAATTGTAGCTAAGTCGGCAAACACCTCGATAATCCTACATCCTGTTACAAACTGAACTGTATCACACCAATGTGAACCAATATCTGCAATCGAACGGGAAATTCCTCCCACTTCAGAAGCCAAACGCCAGTTAAAATCGGTATCATACAATAGCCAATCCTGCAGATAACTTCCATGTACGATGTTAACTTTTCCGAGGTCCCCATTGGCTACAATTACTTGTAAATTTTGCACGCTTGCATACTGTCTGTAATTAAAATTCACAGCATGGATAACATCATGTTTTTCTGCTAACGCAAACAACTCTGCTGATTCTTTGCTGTTCATCGCCAGTGGTTTTTCAGAAAAAATATGCTTTCCTACTAAAATAATCTCTTTATTTAGAGTAAAATGAAGGTGATTCGGTGTACAGTTATGGATTACTTGAATATCACTATCTTTAAGCATATTCCTGTAATCACCATATGCACGAGGAATTCCTAATTCGGTTGCTTTTTTTCAGCTCTTATTGACTTTTTTCTGCTTTTCCAATTACTTCAACAAATCCAAGTCTTCTAATCGCTTCAATATGTGTCGGGCCAATAAAGCCGGAACCGATGATTCCAACCTTTATTTTTCCCATATAATTTCCCCCCTCGATAAACAAAGAATTACCTTACATTTCTCTGTCGTTCATATCATTTGTAATTTCACCAACGATTCTTTCAAAGAGTGACATTATGAATATATTAACTTATAATTTGCGCCCAATCTCTTCTCCATCCCAAACAGCTTGTTCTATTTTGCGTGGGGACACACTATCACCAACACGATAGATTTCATTACATTTTGCTTTTAATTTGTAGTAAAGCTCTTGATTGGAGTGATTATGAGTTGCATAAACAAAAGTGTCGTACCCATGGACCTCAATCTCCTGATCAGTGTATACATTCTTAAGAGTTGCACTATTTCCATTTATCGCGATAACATCATAATGTGGTGTCAAAGTTACATCTTTTTTCAAAATGCGTTGATACCACATCACACGATTACTTGGTTCTAAATTTTCTCCAAAAATGTCTAAAGGCGTTACTGCATTAACATATTTGCCTTGAGAAGCTAATAATTCCGTAACACCACTACCCTTGGAATGCCCAAGATGGTCGAGTACGAGCACCCGGTTACCTATTGATGCTTTTCCTTGAATCACATCATAGATACTGTATACGTTTTCCTGATTACCACCTAGAATATTCAACCCTGCATCACGTGAACCCGTGGCAATTACTACTACATCCGGCTGGAAATCTAGAATAGTTTTTTCATCGGCTTCTATATTAAGATGAATTTCTACACCAAGCCGGTTAACTCTATTACTTAAATGTGTCGTAACACCTGATATCTCATTTCTATATGGTAGCTGACATGCAAAATTCACCTGACCGCCCAGCTTATTATTCTTCTCAAGCAAGATAACCTGATGTCCTCTTAATGCTGCAACCTCACTGACCTTTAACCCAGCTGGACCGCCACCAACGACCACAATCCGCTTTTTCTTCTCTGCTTTTTGTAACGTATCAATTCCCAACTCCTTCTCACGGCCTGCAGCTGGATTGTGGATACAGCGAATTGCTTTATCCTGCATAACTTGAAAGATACATCCATCATTACAGGCAATGCATGGACGTATTTCTTGTATATCACCGCGTTGGGCTTTATTTGGAAGCTCCGGATCTGCTATCAAACCCCTGGCCATTCCCACAAAATCAGCATGGCCGTCTGCTATAATTTTCTCTGCCTGTACAGGATCATTAATTCGACCAAAAGAAATAATAGGCAGTTTAATAACTTCTTTAAGTGCTTTACCCATGTAGACAGCAAACCCTTTAGGAACCGCCATTGGAGGAATCTCCATGTAAAAACTAGAGAACGATCCGGCATCAGTGTTGATATAGTCTACCAATCCAGATTCTTCAAATGCTTTTGCAAGTTGAATACCGTAATCAAGGTTGTAGCCCCAAGGGGTGAACTCATCTAAACAAAGGCGGAGACCAATTGGATAATCCTCCCCCACAGAATTCCGTATTGCCTGGAGGACCTCCATAGGAAACCGAATGCGATTTTCGAATGACCCGCCATATTCATCTGTCCTTCTATTAAAATAATCGGAAACAAAGGAACGTAATAGACCATCATGTGCCACTTTAATCTCGACACCATCAAAACCTGCCTGTTGAAAGTGGAAAGCTGTTTTGGCGAATCCTGCAATTACTACTTCAATATCTTCTTTTTCCATTTCCTTAGTATTGAATACACTTGAGGGTTCAGGCATTTGTGAAGGAGCTAATAATACTTGAGGAGGGTTCTTTAATGTTGTATGCCCACCATGATTAATTTGCCCAAAGATTTTTGCTCCGTTTTTATGAACCAAATCTGAATACTTTCTTAAACCAGGAACAATAGCTGGATCCCATCCATGGATAAATCTTTCTGACATTTTCCCTTCTAGTGTAGCTGCGATTCCGTACATGATTATTAACCCTGCACCACCTTTTGCCCGTTCAGCGAAGTAGTATGCATCCCGTTCACTTGGCATTCCATTCTCATCACATAGGGCGTTAAAATGCGGAAGAAAAACAATCCTGTTTTTTATCGTTACGTTCCCAATCTTAAATGGTGTAAAAAGATAATCAAAATTACTCATGATAGCTCCCCCTAAAAAGAAAATTATTGTTATCTAAGCCTCTTCTCTACGAACCCAAATATCCAATATAACAGCTAGACCTATAATGGCCCCTTTAATCATTAATTGGTATGCATAGGTAATACCCAACAACGTTAATCCATTACTTAGAACACCAATGATTAACGCACCACCAATAGTACCTAGAACCGATCCCTGACCACCGCTGAACTTTGTTCCTCCGAGTACAACAGCCGCAATCGCATCTAATTCCCATCCTGTACCAGAATCTGGTAGACCTGCCGAAAGTCTTCCTGATAAAACAATGCCACTAAATGCCGAAAGGGTGCCGCAAATAACGAAAACCATGATTTTAATTTTACTAACATTAACTCCAGCTAATGATGCAGCGACTGGACTTCCTCCTGTTGCGTAAATATGTCTTCCAAAAACCGTCCTATTTAAGGTAAAATGAGCCATTATTAAAATCACAGCAAGATAAATTAAGACGATTGGTATTGGTCCAATATTCATTGTTGTTAAATCAACATAAATAGGAGAGCTAATAGTAACCGGTGCCGAACCTGGACTCGAAGCTAACGATAGACCCCGTAAAACTGACATTGTTACTAATGTTGCTAGAAAGGCTGTTACTCTAACTTTCACAACCATTAATCCATTAAATAAGCCAATTAAAGCACCTATTAAGAGTGAAAGGATGATAACAAGAATGGGATCCATCCCATTTTGAATCGTAATAGCGGCAAACATACCAGTAATCCCAATAATCGATCCAACCGATAAGTCTATTTCTCCTGCGATGATGACAAACGTCATTCCAAATGCAACTATTGCAATCATTGCCATTTGGCGGATGATATTCATAAAATTACTAAATGTTAAAAAATATGGAGATAGATAGCTAAACACAAATACTAATATTACAAGTCCAATTAAAATAATCGCCTGTGATGATGTTAATAATTTGCCTATCTGTAAATTTCCTTTGTTATTTGGATTGATTGCTTGTTTCCCAACTCCCAAACTCATCTAAACTCCTCCTGTTGCATAATATAAAATATTTTTATCAGTTATTTCATTTCCATCTAAAACCTTTTTTATCTTTCCATCATAAAGTACTAATGTCCGGTCTGCTATCGCTACCAGTTCAGGTAACTCTGAAGAAACTACGATAATCGTCATACCCTGTTGTGTTAATTGCCTGAATAACATTTGCAATTCTGTTTTGGCAACAATATCAATCCCTTGTGTTGGTTCATCAAGTAATAGTATTTTTGGATTTAGATTTAAACATCTAGAAATAACAACCTTTTGTGCATTTCCGCCGCTTAACTTTCCGACCTTCTTTTTGGGGTCAGCAGGACGAATATTTAAATGGCTAATATTTTCATTCACAACTCTATCTTCATCACTAAATTTAATAATACCCCTCGGGAAAAAACGAGAAAGATTAGTCAATGTAACATTTTCTTTTATAGACATACTCGGAATAATCCCTTCATTTCTTCGGTCTTCTGGGACCATAATAATCCCTAATCGAATCGCATCATGAATAGACTTTAACTTTATCCTTTCTCCATTCATATTGATTGTTCCTGATTTGATTGGATCTATCCCTGAGAGAGCCCTTAAGATCTCTGTTCTTCCACTGCCAAGTAATCCAGATATTCCTAAGATTTCTCCTGGGAAAAGTTCAAAGTTAAGGTTTTTAAATTTTTTTCCTGATAAATTCCTTACCTGTAAAAGTGGACTTACATTTTTATTAATTGTTTTTTTACTTTCCTTTTGTTCATATAACAAATCACTATCGCCGATCATCATACTAATTATTTGTTTAGTGTTAGCCTGATGTGTCTGCAGTGTGTTAATCTTTTTCCCATCTCTTAATACCGTAATACGATTTGATATCTCAAAAATTTCATCCATACGGTGAGATACGTAGATAATTGCAGTGCCTCTTGCAGTCAACGTTTGGATTATTTCAAAAAGTTTTACCTGTTCATCTTGAGTTAAAGCTGTAGTTGGTTCATCCATGACAATAATTTTGGCATCACTAGAAATGGCCCTTGCAATTTCAATCAACTGTCTTTCACCAATACTTAAATTTTTAACGATTTGAGAAGGAGATAGATTCATTCCAAGACTTTCTAGTAGAGATTGTGCTTCTTTCTCCATTTGTTTATCGTCTAATTGAATTCCTTTTTTCTTTTCTCTCGATAAAAATAAATTCTCAGCTACAGTTAGATTAGGTAGAATACTTAACTCTTGAAAAATCATCGCAATCCCCTGTTCTTGAGAGGATTTTCTTGAGTGGATATGAACCGGATTACCTTCAATTAAAATATTTCCTTTTTCTGGACTGTACACGCCAGCAAGGATCTTCATTAAAGTTGTTTTACCTGCACCATTTCCTCCAAGTAAAGCATGCACTTCTCCTCTTATTAGGTTAAAGTCCACACTATCAACTGCCTTAAATCCAGAAAATACTTTTGTTATATGTTTCATTTCCAATACATTAATATCCAAAATTTCCCCCTCCAAAATGCTCCTAGGATAGACAAAACATCTAACCTAGGAACAATAATCATAGTAAATTAGTTTCCTAATTCCTTTTGAAATACAATTTTATATTGTTCTTTAACATTTTCAGGTGAAGTAGGTAATGTTGCTACCGTTACATACTTAGGGACTTCTCCGCCAGCTAACTTCTTTAACAAAGCTAGTGTTTTGTACTTTCCTTCTGCATATAAATCCTGTGATGAGGTGAATACGACGATATCATCGCCTTTAGCCATCCCTTGAGCTAAGTGGTCGCTTAAGTCATGTGTTACAATGAATACATCTTTACGACCGGAGGTTCTTACAGCAGCTTCCATCCCTAGTGCCGGTGTTTCATATACACCAAATGCTCCAACAACATCTGGATTAGCTGTTAAAATATTCTCAAATTCTTGTTGGGCTTGGTCTGCTGTATCTGCCTGACCCCGCGCAACAATTTTATAACCCTCTTCACGGACTGCATCTTCAAATCCTCTAGCTCTTTGTTCTGTAGTTAGGATATAAGATCTTAAGCCTATAGTAGCTAAAGACCTACTTTCGATTCCCTCTTCTTTTAATTTTTTTATTAAAGCTTTACCAGCTTCAAATCCACCACCGTAACCATCTGGGTCTACTAAGCTAGTAAACTCACCTTGGTTAGGAGGACCACCGCCGAGTACAACCGGTATGTTAGCGTCATTTAATTTCTTTACTGCCGAGCCAAATGCAGCTGTGTCTACACCAATAGCTACAACCCCATCTACCTTTTGGAGGACTAACGATTCAACATCACTGATTTGTTTATTTAGGTTTCTTTGTGCATCCACTTGAATAAATTTACCGCCAAATGATTCAACTGTTTCTTTAATCGCCTGACCTATTACCTTTTCCGAAGCAATATCACCGAAATGGACCGAATATCCAACAAAAGGCTTTAATTCTTTTATTTTATCAATCTCCTCAGGTGTTAATTCAAGAGTTTCGACACCAGCTGGTTCTCCTAAAACCTGTTCCTCTTTAAGTGATGGTAATGCTTCTAATTCTTCACCAGATTTCTTTTCGGCAGTTGGTGAAGCTCCCGTTTGTTCCTGACTTGCATTGCAGCCTGCCAATATACCAACTGCCATTAATGCGCTTGCTAAAATGGTTGTAAATTTTCTAGTTTTCCTCATCTCAATTCCCCCCTGGCAATAAATAGTATTATTACAATTACTATAGTACTTGGATTATTAATAATTAAAAATTAATAAAATTGCCAAAAAACCTACACTATTTTGTTATCGCTTACATAATAAAAAAATCTGCTAAACTCGAGCAGACTTTCAATAGATTTTTTATTGCATAGCTATCCTTTGTATTTTTTCTTCTGAAGCTTCACGATGATCCATTTCATCGATAATTTGTCCATTATGCAAAACTAGAATTCTATTACACAATCCAATTAACTCTGATATGTCGGAAGAGATCACGATAACACCTTTCCCCTTTTGGACCAAATCGTGAATAGCTAAATAGATTTCGCATCTTGAACCTATATCAATTCCTTTAGTTGGTTCATTTAAAAGAAGCAATTCACTGTCAGCTATTAACCACTTCCCAAGAATAACCTTTTGCTGGTTCCCACCGCTCAGATACTTAATTTGCTCATGGATATGTTTTAATTTAATATCTAGTTCCATAATTTTTTCTAGCGATGTATCCTGCTCTTCATTTAAATCAATAAAATTCCATTTATTGAATTTATCTAAACTTGAAATTGTTAGGTTCTGAGCTATATCCATATCGGTCAATATACCTTCTTCTAGTCTATCATTACTTACATAACCGATTTTTTGAGCTACAGCATGGTGAGGTTTTTTTATTTTAATTTCTTTCCCACGCCAATATATTTTTCCAGAATCCTTTATCTTTTGCCCAATAATAATTTTAGAAAGCTCTGTTCTACCTGATCTGGATAAACCTGCAATTCCTAAAATTTCACCTTCATTTACAGAGAAGTTGATGTCCCTTAACAAAGGTGCCCGTGATAAGTTCTCTACCTTCAGCAGCTCTTCCCCGATGCAATCCATTATTGGCGGAAAATAATGTTTAATATCTTTACCAATCATATTCCTGATGATTTCCCCTTTATTTAAGGATTTCACAGATTTTGTCATTATTTGTTGTCCATCTCTTAAAATTGTTACACGGTCACATATTTTACTTATTTCATCCAATTGGTGTGTAATAAATATGATTCCGACTCCTTCTTTTTTAGTCTTTTTGATAAGACTATATAACCGAAGACGTTCTACTTCATTTAGGCTAGCTGTTGGTTCATCCATTATTAATATTTTTGCCTTTTTACTAAGGGCACGTGCAATTGATACAATATAACGTTCACCTGGATCTAATGAAGAAACAATTCTTTTTGGATCCAACGGACATCCTAGTATATCCAATAACCTCCTGGCTTCTTTTCTCATATTCGAAAAATCCGGAATAGACCCTATCAATCGAGGATAATTTCCTAGAAATATATTTTCAGCAATACTCATATTTTTAACAAGCATAGGTTCCTGATATATTGTTGAAATCCCTAATCTCTGACCTTCTTTAGTAGAAGAGATTTTGGTTTTTTGATTTTCAATATAGATTTCACCATCATCAGGTGAATAGTTCCCAGCAATAATTTTTATTAATGTACTTTTACCCGCTCCGTTTTCACCAATAATAGCGTGAACTTCACCCGATTCTAATTCAAAGTCTATTCCACTTAATACATTCGTACCAAAAAATGATTTAGTAATATTATGAAGTCTAAGTATCATTAATCCACCACCAATGATATTCCAATTTGTTTTCTATAATATAGTTACGTTTTAAAACGTTCTCTTTCTATATTTTCCTGGAGGTGCCCCAGTAATTTTTTTAAATAGCAGATTAAAATAATTAGCATTTTCATAACCAACAATGGATGCAATTTCTCTCACAGATAAATCTGAATGAGAAAGTAATCGTTTTGCCTCTTCTACTCGACATTGGATCATATATTGAATAGGTGGGATTCCCACTTCTTCTTTAAATATATGTGCTAAGTAGTAAGTGCTTACATATACATGGTTAGCTAAATCATTTAATGTTAGTTCCTGCCTAAAGTTTTCTTCAATATAACGTTTGACTATTTGGGAAACCGGAGAAATAGAGTTTGTATCCTTCTTTTCTAATAAACGATACATTTTAATGATTACAGACTTTAGAAGGGACACAATGATTTCCTCATACCCTGGTCCTTTACATTGAAACTCATTAACAATTTCAGAAAATAAAATATGAATTTTGTTCTTTTCTTCCTCTAGATAGAAAATAGGTAATTCGTTTACATCCGTTATATTGCCAGGCATTTTACCGTTAATATGTAGGTTTGAAAAACAAATTGATATTCCTTTAAAGAGAGACTCATCAAAAGATATTACTTCACCTTTTGTGAAAGGATTTATAATAATTAAATTTTCCTCTTGTATTATGAATTTGCTATTTTCAAAATTTAATTCACCTTTCCCACCTTCAATGTAGATGACCTGGGTATAATCTACATTATGAAAAAACCAATTTGGAGTATTTCCATTGAATTTTACAGCTTTTATGAGTCGAGGAGTATTTAACAAAACAGAGGATTGGACCACGGCGTATTCCCCTTACAGTAAAAGTATACAAAATTCTTTAATAACACGGAGTTATTTATGTAAGAATTCTGGCTCGACCCCGTATTTATGTAACAAGAGAGGCTCCAGATAATGATCCTCTCTTTACCTTTTTTATATCACAGATGCTTGATAACTGGATTTTTATCATAGTACAAATAGTAAAAGAGTTAATTTATTATTAAAGTATTAAGCTTTGATAGAAAAACCTGCTAATCTCTGCAGCCTCTTTAGGACTTCGACTGGATTCCCTACTCCTGTTTCAATATGAGCGGTGTCGGGTAAAGATTAATTGATGTCAATGGCATTAATTTATCCAACTGGTCTGGTGTTTCGACGTTCGTTCCTAAGTGAGGGTGATAGCTTTCGATTAATGATTTTTTTCTGCAATTTCTACAACTCTATTGAGTGAATTCCCAAAACTAGTATAGTCACTTTCAAGAATCCCCTTTGTTCGAACTGCACCACCACCAACCACAAGTACTGTGCAACAAATTCAGTAGCAAGAGCTGCAACTCTAAAAATTTTGCTAATTCCTCATCAATTATATCAGGGTAGATGAAGTTCCCTCCTTTATAGACACCAATGAACGTTAATGATAATTCATCTAGTAAGCTTTGGAACTCCTTTTTCCTATCTTTATACTGCATAAGATTTCTATAAAATAATTCAAAGTTGTTATATCCTACGGCTGCAATATCCTTTAATGCTTCCTCCGTTGCACCGTTTGAAAGATAATAAAGATCTTTTACACAGGTAACTCCTCCCCAGATGTTTGTTTGATACCCTAATTTATTTTTCCCCTTCCTTTAATTTTTAAATTTTACAAGTATAGAGGACTCATCCATATTAATGAAATCGTTTCCATTTTTCTAGCAAAATATAATCAATCCAAATGAGCCATATTAAAATTAAGATTAATATTATCCAATAAATAAATTCCTGAATATTAATAAAGTTGCGAAAAAGACTAAACTATTTTGTTATCCATAGTTTTGTGAAAATACTTCAACAATTTGTTCAATCCTAGATCGTTTTTTCTAAATCATTGGCTAGTAACGGCTTGCTGAATGGATTTCTTACAAAAATAAAAGAAGAAGAATTTCACTTAGTATAATAGCAGAACCCCTCAATGTAAGTTAGAGGTTTTTTGCCTTTTCTTATTAAGCAGACCTGTCCCTTTAGATAATCGTATCTTTCGGTGGGGGTACAATAACTTCAACAAAAAGCGTCAATCCCTTCTTAGATCAATCCACCCTGTAGTTGAAGAAGTAATCCGAATATAAAAATTTGCTCTGGGTAAAGTACCAATAATGATTGTTTGAAGGAGGCTATTTAATGGATACAGCCCTCATACTAGAATATCTATGGGTATTAATCGTATTAATTGGTTTAGAGGGTATTTTGGCTGCAGATAACGCATTGGTAATTGCAATAATGGTTAAACATTTGCCGGAGGAAAGGAGAAAAAAAGCACTCTTCTATGGACTTGCAGGTGCATTTATTTTCAGATTCGGTTCCCTTTTTATTATTTCTTTTTTAGTTGATGTGTGGCAGGTACAGGCAATCGGTGCCTTGTACTTATTGTTTATCTCTATTACCCACATTATTAAGAAATTTGTATTAAGAAAAGGAGAAAATAAGAAGACAGGTGTTGAAAAACAAGGATCCGGCTTTTGGATGACAGTATTGAAGGTAGAATTAGCCGATTTAGCATTCGCCGTGGATGCTATACTCGCTGCAGTTGCATTTGCTGTTGCATTGCCCGAGACTGGAATGCCCCGAATTGGTGGTTTAGATGGAGGACAATTTTTGATCATTCTTGCAGGCGGAATAATCGGACTTGTTATTATGCGATTTGCAGCTAATTTCTTTGTTGGAATTTTGCACAAAAAGCCGGGTCTCGAAACCGCTGCCTTTCTTATTGTAGGTTGGGTTGGTGTTAAATTAGCAGTATATACTTTGTCTCATCCTGACTTAGCATATTTACCTAAAGGATTCGCAAAATCATCTGAATGGAAACTAACATTTTGGTCAGTGTTGTTACTAATTGCTATACTAGGATGGTTTCTTTCGAAAGAAAAAAAAGTTGTAGAAGAGACATCTTAGAATTTTTCCGTTTTTAAAACATCTTGCTTAAAAATCACTCTTTAAGAGTAATTTTTTTATTAATATGACCTTAATCCTTAATCGAGTAAGCAAAATTTTCTTTAACAGAGGATTCTGGCTTCTTTATTTGTTTATTTGAATTTAACTCCCTTTTTATTAATAAAAAGGGAGTCTTTATTACACAATGCTCATGATATGCCCAATCATTCTTTTTTTATATAAATACTAATAAACTAAATATATTAGGTTATTCTAACGGTATAATTGTCAAACAATAGGGAGGAACATAATTGGAGCGTTTACGTGAATTTGACAAGATTCTATACGGTAGAAAAGAGAATACCGATTCTTTAATTAATTATTGGATAGACTATTCCAACCCTTCTACGTGGCAGTTTTGGGTTTTGATTGCTATTCTTTTAGTCCCATTGGTTATTCTTTACATCAAAATTGACCGAAGTAAAGTATTTCTAATAGGTTTTTATGGATATAACGTTCATGTTTTTTTTACATTTATCGATATATACGGTATAAATAGAGGATATTGGCATTACCCTTATCAGGTTATCCCTGCACTGCCGAGCGTCTCAATGGACACCTCCATCGTCCCTGTGGCTTTCATGCTCATATACCAATGGACATTAAACAATCATAAAAATTATTACCTATACGCTATAATAACAGCTGCTATATTTGCATTTATTATAAAGCCAATTTTAGTAATTACTGGTCTTTTTAGAATGTATGGTGAAACTAATTATTTTCACTTATTTATTGGATACGTATTTGTACTTTTGATAGCAAAAGTGATAACCTGGTTATTTCATAAATTACATAAACCTAATTTCTCAACTCAGAATAGATAATAAGAAAGGTACTCATAAAATATGGGTGCTTTTCTTTATTTTTGTGCCGCTTTGTTGAACACCACATATCCTTGATCCATATAGAATTCCCCAAACATTTCCACCCATCCCTCTGTTCCACATAGGGTTACCTGTGCATAAAAAAGGATAAAAATCTATTGATTTAACGTTTTTTCATCCTCAAAATTAAAAGGGTTTAATAAACTATTATTATTAAAGTTTTCAAATTCCAGAACCGTCTTTAACAAAGTCTCAGCTTCTTTGGTACTATTTTTCACAATTTGTTTCTCTGGAATCTTTGTATTATCTAATAGAATATCTCGAAAAATTCGAATGGGCTTCGGGACATTGTGAAATATTTTTCCTAATATCCTCGCAAAACCAACTACATTATTAGTATATTTCACCCTTTGGTTATCATATTTTTCTAACCCCTTTTGTAATCTATTAACATTTGTTAAATCAATACCCTGAAGAGACTTCCCAAGAAAATACCCATCCTCAAGTGCCATACCTGCGCCATACGCCGCATATGGAGAAGTTGGATGTGCTGCATCTCCAAGGATCGTAACGCGACCTTTTGACCACTGATTTAAGGGATCTCTATATTTAATAAGCCATCGAAATAGATTTTGAGAATTTGTCTTTTGAAGTATTTCTGGTACCGGAGAAGCAAAGTTATATATTTTTTCATTTATATACTTTAAAGGGTTCTTAGGTTCAGGTTGATTTTCTTTACATGGCTCAACAAACCACCACTCAAAACAATTCCTTCCATTATAGACAAGTGGAGAATAACCAAATTGGTATATATCGCTATGATTCAAAACTATTTCATCCCTATTTGGCCCCTCAAGCTCTGACCAACCTAACCAAACGGCGATACCTAAGTGTTGTAATTCTGATTTCCCCCATAATTGTTCCCTAACTAATGAATTTACCCCGTCAGCCCCGATAAGTAAATCTGCTGTATATGATTTCCCCTCTTCGAAATAAATCTTTACTACATTAGAATTCTCTTTATATGAGACAAAAGAATGGTCTGTTACAATCATCCCCTCTGGGATTTTACTTAATAATCTTTGATAAAGATCTGATCTCATTAATCCAGCCATCCACCCCGTAACATTTGCCTTGTTTAGCAAGTCATTATCAAACTGCTGAAAAACTCTTTGTCGTCCATCAAATCTTTTAAATCTTTGAATGGCTGTAGTAGCTAAATCATCTGCTTGAATTCCATAACTTCTTAATATATTTATACCTATTGCATTTAGAATAATTGCACCACCTAACGCCTTAATCGACTTATGTCGTTCAAAGATTTTCACATCATAACCAGCTTGATGAAGAGCGATAGCAGCCGACAATCCTCCGGGGCCCGCACCAATAATAGCAATTCTCTTTCCTTGATTCGTTTGATCAGAGTTAGAATTAATAATTGTTGAATTCATTTTTACACACCCTTTATCGAGAGTTTAATTAAAAACTTGCAGATTATTAGGGAACACCTCTAGTTGTAAGCGCTTTAAATTTATCATAAAAAAATAATCAGTTACATTCAGTTTTTCATCAAAAATCCTTTTCAGAAAATTAAAGAATATCTAAAAAGGAAAGTTGGATTCACCAATTTCCTTTTTGTGAATATAACCCTAAAAAGCTACTAGACTAGAACGAGCGTTTTTTTATGTCCGCCCATACCAAGCACAGTATCAAGAGCTGGTGGAAAATAAGAGGCACTATACGTATAGTTCACCTCAATATCATAGCTTCCTGATTCTAATCCACCTTCTTTTGTTACAGTTAAAGTTGCTAAATCCAAGACTCCCCAGTGTACATCTCCTAGTTTAGCCATTTCTTCTTGTGAATAGGTGGAACCATTAATTGTCCAGGAAATTTGGTCACCTGAAAAAATTTCACCATTGACTTTTATAGTAGCAGGACGTAATTGTGACAGCCAAACCCCTCTATAATACAAGGATCTAATATTTACTTGAAAGCCCACAATTTTTCTATCTTTCTCAACATTTTTAAAACCTCTTGTTTGAATACAATCCTTTTCTAACATACCTATTCTCCTTTCCTTACTCTCCTAGAATTCTCTTCATCATTACATGGTGTTTACGAATTTGGTGTGCTGCCACCCCAGGCACGTTCTTATTTGGTCCCTCATATTCACTGACCATATATCCATCCCAGTTATGCTCAGTGAGTGTATCAAGAATTTTTTTATACGGAATTGTCACTTCTTCAAAATCATCAGAAACCTTCACAAACTTTGCATGACAACAGTATACATATGGTAACAATGGAATAATATCTTCTACAGGACACCCTTCATATTCTGGCATAACGAAGTCATTTGCTCCCCATTCACTTGCTGGTAGAGGAGTTGTCTGGAATATTCCGAAATCAATATTTAATCCAAAGTACTTTGTTCCTGTTTCCTCGATAAATTCAACATAATCTTCAACCATTTTTGACTTTAATTGAGTAGGTGGGTGAATTTCAGGGCACATTCGAACATCATACTTTTCAGCTAATGGCAGAGCCATTTTTATAAATTCACGCCAGTTCTCAACTGGGGAAAGCTGATCATCAATGACCCCTAATTTTGTGCGAAGAACTTTGAATCCAAGTCTATTTGCAAGCTTAAAATCTCGTACCAACATCTCATATGATTCCTGAGTAGTTAGTTCCCTTCCCTCAAATAATCGAGAATCCACCCAATGCCCATATTCTACGGGAACAATATCATACTTTTCGATTAATTGATCCCACTTTTCCAACCATTCCTTACTTGGGTTAGGATAGCCTTCAATATGTGTGTTAGCTAAAATTTCTAAGCCTCTAGCACCAATTTCTTGCATCTCTGCAAACATATCTTCTAAACTCATAGATACTCCAAATTCACCCGCATAGCTATAAAGTGAAACCCCTCTTTTAGGTTTCTTAATTTCTAATTGGTTGCTCATAATTTTCATTTTCTCCTCTTATAATTTTTTGTCTTTATTAAAACTAGTTTTATTTTGATAGCTCAATAACTTCCCCTTTCTCCGCAGACTTATAAATGGCTTCTAGAATTTGCGTCACTACCAGTGCTTGCTTGGGCTTAACTATTGGGTCTGTTTCATTTAATATACAGTCAATCCATTGAGCTGCTTCTGCGTCCCGTTGCTTCAAAGTCGCCCCTACGAACCCGAATACTCCACCGGTATCGGAAGGTTGGGTGCTTCTCTTTCAGGTTCTGGTAAGTGGACCCAAACACACTCTTTGGTTTGTAGTTGTCCATGAACCATAGGGTTAGATCAAGGGCGTGAGTACCGATATCAATTAATGGTCCGCCTCCTTGCTTTTCTTTATCTGGGAATACTCCCCAAGTTGGTCCCCCTCGACGTCTGACTGCATGTGCCTTTCCCATATAAATGTCACCTAGTTCATTGTTCCGGCAAGCCGCATATGTCAATTTTTAATTTACTCAATTTATTACCTCCTCTTTGGAGAGGCTCTTGACCTCACTGTCATCAAATGGTTCCGCTTACACATTTATTTTAATCTTTCTTTTCTTATAGTCCCTTCCTTTTATTAACTTCGATCGGTATTAATCTTCACTTTTATATTTGTTGGATATGTTCAATTAAAAAAAGGATAAAAATCACAGCGTGATTTTTATCCTTTTTGAATCTACTTTCTTAGAATATTATAATTAATCTACAATTCACTGATATAATAAGTTAAATTCAATTAACCTAACCTCATGAGGTTCTAGACTACCATTAATATTAAATAAGTTATTTTCCACTGTTCTATGCGTAACTTTTAAACTTGGTATACAAATTTGTTTCAAATATTCCATTTCATCTATTTTCAAGTCATATACTGCACCAAATTTAAACCATTCATCTAATACACTCCCATGATTACGGTTCAAGATAATCTCTTTTACACGATATCTTCCATTCTTTATTCCCTGTATTTCTAGAGAAAAATCTGCAATATCTTGATTTTCAAAAATATCATACTGCTCACTAAT
This sequence comes from Bacillaceae bacterium, assembly GCA_041640555.1. Lineage (GTDB taxonomy): Bacteria > Bacillota > Bacilli > Bacillales > Cytobacillaceae > Robertmurraya_A. Next base: position 35,002 of record JBEQAB010000014.1, on the reverse strand, counting down.
GTCAATACTACCTTCTGGGTTTAAGTAATATGAGTAGTCAAAATGTTTATAATTATAAAAAAGCACTTGATATCGTTCTCCAGACTTTTTTGTAACTATAAAATTACTTCCTCTTGAAATTAGAGTATCCCCCAATTGATTTAAAAGGGTAAAAGCATGATAACTTGGCTTTTTTATCCCACTTTTTGTAACCAATCCTGCACCTCCAAAGAGGAGATGCTTTGAATCTCTAAAATCACTAAAAACATCTGAGAATAGCCAGTATCCAAACATATTAACTTCATTCTTATTAATATTTTCAACAATATTCTTTATTATGTAAGTGGCTTTAAAAGAACTATCATTGATAAAATCTCGATTTGATACAGTTATATTCCATTCTGTAACATTTAATTCAAGATCATCAAATCCTGCTTTTTTCAAAGATTTTCTGATTTGACTTAGTTTATTTTCAATATAATCTGGGTTAGCTGATTGCATATTTTTTAAGGGAATATTGCTACCTGCATTGTCAATTTCTATTGGGTATAGATATACAGATAGAAAATCAGGTTGGACACTTCTTTGTTTCCAATGTTGAAGTAGTAGATCCAACTTTTCACCTTCCAGATTAATACTTAATCCGCAACCGCCAACCTTGGCAAAAGGAACAAGTTCATACGCTATCCTTTTAAAACCACTTAACATTTCATAATACTCATCAAATTGAGATGCATCTTGAAGTTGATTCTTCTTTAAGTTTTTCAAAAAATCTTTTCCCTCTTGCCCATTATGTTTTAAAAAATCAATGTGTGGCCTCCAGATTTCGAAATACCATGTTTCAACTTCTTCTATTCCAAAACGTTCAATGCATTGTAATAAAAATGCTCTTGCTAGATTGCTCCATTCTTCTGGTGACTTTTCTGTAACGGTTTGAACTACCATAATCTCTTCGATGGATTTTGCTAGAATCTTTGGTTTAGGACCAAGTTCAATAAAAGGTTTTAGTTTATTCCTAACTAAAAAATCAAGTAGTTTATTTGTGTATGTAAAATTATAAGTTATTATTTCACCTGAATGATCTTCAACTAGCATATCATCGCCAAATATTCCCCAAAATCTGGCATACTTAAATCCTATTTCTTTTTGAAGTTGGATGATTTGATCTTGCATATCCGAGTTCAAAATATCCCTCGCATATCCTATATTTATGACCTCACTCCAATATTTTTTAATATTTTTCAATGAATTCAATTTTATTATTTGTGTATCTACTATCTTTTGAGGAGTAAAATATTTTTCCTGCTGTATTAAATCCCCACTATTTAAATATTTTCTAAGCTCTATTAAAGCTTTATTATTCTTATCTTCAATGGAAGGGGATTTCTCTAACTTAAATGAAGCACCCATATTTTTCCTATAATCAACTGGTTTTAATTCATAATATTCACTAAATACACGGTTAAAAGATGCTAAATTGGGAAACCCATTATCTAACGCCACTCTGGTAATAGTTTTTTTTGTATTAATTAAATCGTTAACCGCATGCTTTAAACGCACCTCATTTAAGTATTGTAAGAAGGTTTTTCCTGTTTGCTTCTTAAAAAACTTTGATAGGTAAGGAATTGATAGATAATGTAAACCAGCTAATTCATCTAGTGTGATCGACTCTCGAAAGTTATTCTGGATATAGTTCATTATTTCATACAATCTTTCATCTTGATCTTTGTAAGCGGTGTGACTATTGTTTTCACTATCGTTATTCGAGATCAAATGATTATACGTTAACAGGGAAATCACTTTTAGAGTCTTTTCTAATACATGCACATGTGAAAATTGATTTGGTTTGATATAAACTGTTAACAATTCATCTATTGCTATTATTAACTCCTTATTTTTATGGCCATATTCTACGGTGTTACAGTTAAACTGCAGAGTCTTTTTACAAAGCAAGTTGCTTAATTCATTATAATTAAAATGGAAAACTACAAATAACGTATCATCTTCAGATTCAAATGAATGAAATTGATTAGAATTAATTATTATCAAGTCTAATTTATTCATTTGGTAAGATTCTCTGTCTACCTTTAGATTTAATTTTCCTTTGATAAGATATATCAATTCCATGTCACTGTGGGCATGTTCCAAACTACTTTTGTTATTTAATATAGATATAGTCATAAGTTTATGTAAAGATTGAAGAGTATTCATACTTATCCCTCCAGAAGCACAGTCGCCTAAATTAGGACCAATATCATAAATATATCATAGAAGAAAAGTTCCTAGAGTTTTAAAATTATGTCTAATTAAACAGGTAATATTTATGATGGATGTATTCTTTAGATGGACTAGTTATTTTTAGCTTCAAAATGCAATTTGTTTATGACTTATTTCAGCTGAGTGAGCTATTGCTTGATAGTCTCCTGAATAATCATCAACTGATACTGTGTTTATTTATTCTCTGGGAATATTATTGAAAATTAATACCACCGGAGCTTACAAAGGCTGATTAGTGTTAATAGAAGTTTTGCGTAGTACTTAACTAAATGAAATCGCCTCAACCTAATGATACCAAGAGGTTGAGGCGTTTTCTATTAAATCAACAAGTAGCGCTAAATGGGTACATGAGGGCAACTGATGTACAAAAAGCACATAGTTAAATAGAATATAACTTAAGCTGAGTCAAAAAAATAAAGTGTTAACACAGAAGAAAAAGGATAGATGATCAGGAAAAATACCTGTACTCATCCATCCTTTTTTGTTCACTAAAGTCCCCTAATGCTGAATATTTGAAAAGCCCTTTTAGTTATGAGAGTGCTATTCCTTATACATCTACGTTCTTATTACTAGAAAACTATAAACCACCGAACAAATATGATAGAAGGAATGTATTTCTAAGAATGATAAAAATAAGTATCACTATTGGAATGACCTTTAAGTATTGTGTTTTTGATTTTGTCATTATAACTAGTAGAAATAATGCAGCAAATAAATCGAAACCCTTCACCATTGAAAATACATAAAAGAATGAATATCCCTGTGTGAGCAAGAAACCAATAGGTAGAGAAACACAAATTGCTGGTCCCCACCCCTCACGTCGACTAAACCACACAATGTAAGCTCCTATAGGCGAAACAAGTCCAATAGCACACCAACGTAAAAAATAATAGGTTGGGAAAAATCCAAACAACACTTGTGAATAAATATAGTATGATAACAACATTCCTACAAAAAATGCGAGTACTTTTATAGCAGCATATTTAGGACTTCTACTACTCACAGAAATGAGAGTCGCCAAAATAACCCACATACCTATACTAGTCGTAATGTCACTAATGATAGTAAAAACCATTCCACTTTCACTATTGAATGACACAGTATCACTGTATTTGGCTATTGTTCCTAAGAAAATACCAAAAATAAAATAAACACCTAAATAATTGAAAGTATGTTTTTCAGTACGTTTTGACATATCATTTACTTTAAAATTTCTGAGTACATCCCTAATTTGATCACCCTCTTTGTTAAATAGAGGTTGTCTCTTCATTACGTTTCATTATTGTTGCTTATTCAAGTAAATACACCTTTTGTACGATAACGTGTGTTAAAAAAAGACCGAAGTAAAAGGCCATAATCCTTAAGATTAAGACCCTTATTCTTAGATATAAGGTATGACTATTCCTTTTGTTCAATATCTTTATCGCGAAATACACAGTAAATCAATAAAGCAGACAGAAACCAATAAGATAGTATTGATACTACATTCCCCATTGAAAAACTAAGTAAGATAGCAATAAAGATAATTAATCCACTGAGCATTAGTTTTGTTTTAATCATTTGAACAACACCCTTAAGTATATAAAACAATCTCCTTAACCAAATTATACCAATACTTTAACACTTAATAAATATTAATTTGGTAGTCCTTGTTCCCTAAACCAGCTTCTTTTGTTGAATAAGGATGTTTGGTAAGGTCGATTAGTGTTAATAGAAGTTTCACGAAGAACCTAAGCACATAAAAACCGCCCAAACCCTTTAATATCAATAGGTTTAGGCGGTTTACATTAAATCGGTAATTAGCGGTAATTGGTGTTATACGAATTGTTGAGGTGCCTTTTCTATTACTATACTGTTCCTCTTTTTCTCACTCGAGTGACACAAACATACTGAACTGATGTTTTTTCCAGTGTCTTTAAATTAACTTAGAGCATCTACTTTATTTATTTGCACCTGGAATCCATTTTATTAAAGATTGCTACATGAATTAAGAAATGACACAAAGATACTTAATATAAAATGACACAATAATACTGAAAGGCTTTTTGGTTTTAGTATTATTGTGTCACTCGTCATATTTTCTAACTGGTGTTACTTCTTATAGGTCCCCGTCACCGTTACCACCAGCAACATTTAAGTTCATTTTGAAATACGTTATTGAATAAAAGCCCCCTTTACTTTAAGTGAAAAATATCACAAAACCCTTAAATTACTTTTCATATTTATTCCATTTAATATAGTTATAAACGAGCTGTATTAAGAAAAGAACTAAGAAGGAAATTGAGATAATTAGGTTTTCATTACTATTCAAACCTGCAAGTTTATATATAGCGACAAGTAGGATAACCACTACTGGAAACGTCCAAATGGTCCGAATAATTTTCCTTCTATAACTCAATTTATAATAAAAGAATTCAGCTCCTTTATCTTTCTTTTCTTTGTTCTTAAAAATTATCGATAAAATTGAAGAAACAACAAGTACAATTAGGAATAAAGTGATAACTTCATTTGATATTGACAAAATCATCCCCCCTAAATTACTGCCCTCAACTAATACTACGAACAAATATGGTTAAAGATTCTTATTTCGCTAAACTGCCCCGTTTGTTCATAAACCACTATCTTCTCTGCTGCACATTATTTTCGTAACGTTCACTATACTAAACACATATTTGTCCTACAAAAAGGAAAAGCTATAATTAACGTTGATTAATGGGGGAATTAATTATGTTTCCAGGATATAAAGCAAAATTAATGTCAATAATTTCAATGGGGGTAGGATCCGCTATCCTTACCACCATTTTTAGTTCAATTATTATTTATTACATATTAAGAATTGATAATAGGGTTAATCAGCTGTCTAATCGCTAGGTGCATAAACCTGCCCCTTTTGTGGAAGAAGAAACAGACGCAGCAGCGATCTGTTTTCTTAACTCTTGCCCCCTTTTGTTTAAGTTGGTTCACAATCTCTTAGCTTTTAATGCCATTTTCTTTTTCAACTATTGCAGGAATGCTACCCCTATTCTACAATAAGAGCTTCCACAACAAAGGGCATTAAACCTAGAATTAATGCCCCCTTTATATATGCCTTCACAGTATTCACATTTTGATAAATGCGATTGTCATCTAGCGATTCAACCTAAAATCTTTGTTGCAGGTCGCTTTTTTACTAAATTCAGGAAGAAGTTTTAATTCCTTAACATTAATTAAATATTGTGTCGTCCCGATAGTAATCTCGGCTTTGCTAGGAGTTAGGCTTGCTTTAATGTTTTTATTTACTATCACCATTGGATGGTCAACAAGCACTTCGCCAAACGGTTTGTTATCAATATGGAAAACATTAACTTCTTGGTCTAAGGCACCAGTACCATATCCTTTCGTCAAGACAATGACCAATTCTTTCTTTTCATCGTTATTAATGTCTTCGTAATATATTTGCGGGGCATAGGGTAGGATTGGTAGCATTCATCCAAAAAGGTCTAGAAAAAACTTTCCCCTTAAAATCAATTTTAAAGTCATAATATAAACCATCCATTTTCTTGGCATAAATAGTTATATTATCTTTATCAGATTTTGCTATCACTGTATATCCTGGAATTGCTGCTTCTGCTTTATTAGGTGCAATTACAAAAAGAATAGTTAATATTGAAACGATTAATATTTTCATTGGTTAACACCTCATTTTAGTGTTCCCTACCAAGTTTTGTTATTCAACTATCCTGCCCCGTTTGTACAATAAGAAATAAGAGTGCTACCTATTATAGATCGCACCCTAGTTGCTTTAAAGACGTTTATTATTTGCATAACTTCTTCCCATTGACGAAGGGGAAAACACTATTTTATATTTACCACTTAGCTCTAACTTAACTTTTTCTGTTAAATAAGCACCTTGTCTGTTATGCTCTTCCTCTATTTCAACACCATTTTCAACTATTTGATCTATATCCCAATCAATCCATTCACCATACTTTGTTGCCCACTCGCTCAATTCCCTTTTTAATTCTTTTGAGATTGAAATATCATCTAAATCAAAATTACAGCCACATTGATTACACCAAATAGGGTCAGCTCCAACATCACCTTCGACCTTTAACTTATATGTTTCTTGTTGTTCACAAAAACACTTCATTTTCGGCTCCTCTGATAAAAACTTTTTATTATCATATAGTATTTATTCAAGTCGATTAGTTGCAAATCCTTCTTCCACAAACCTGCTCCTTTAGTTAAGGAAGGATGAAAATGATGGGTATTTAACGGATAAGGGTAGTAATTTGATTATTAAATGGAAATTCCCCTCGATTTACCTCTTCGATTAATCTATCCAGTGCATTTTCTGCCTCTCTCTTAAGTTCGGTAGAATAACCATATTTAACACTATTTACTCGGAATTCTTCCTCATCCACAACGGTCCATTCCTTGTTTCTCTCTTGGATATAATCCAAATCTAAATCAACAAAAGTTATCTGATTATCTTTAAATATGGCTGGTTTTGCTACATTACAATATGTAGAAATAACTTTATCATCTTCAATTTCCATCGCTGCTGTGTACCATTCTTTTAATGAAAAATATTCTATTGAGCTATTATTAATGGTAAACACCTTATTTTTAGTATGATGGATCAACTTTCGACCTGGTCCACACCAAACAACTACGTACTCTTGGGTGTGCTGAAGGAGAACTCCTTCCCATTCATAGTGAGGAATATCGGGGAATTTGAGAGCTTTAATTTTTATAACTTTATTCAAGTTAATCACCCTTTAAACTTTTATCTCCAACAATTTCGATTTAGTACAATGAAACTCCTTCTTCCACAAAACTGCCCTTTAGCTTGGTTAAATATTAATAAAAAAGTGCATTAGTCCGTTTGGAATAATACACTAGTCGTTAAGATAATCGTTTTTTTGTATTCTTTATTACAAAGATAATAATTAAGATAGGTATTAATATTACTAAAACTATTACAGAACTAAACAAGTAGTTATCCTGTTTAGAATCTTCTTCGGCCATATCTCCAAAGGTATACTTTTCTTCCCTATCTGCCTTTATATAATTCCCATTCACATCTTGAATAGCGATAGATTTCTTTGTGTTAATACCTACTATAGAATAATATTTTGTGCCTTTCTTAAATACATTTGAGAAGTTTCCTGGATACTGTTCCATATCTGAATACTTTGTTACCTCTCCAATTTCTTTACCAACTTCAGTTACATACTGCTCGCTTACTACATATACATAGCCATTCCAAACAACAAATGGGTGTACCCACTTAGTTGCCACCGCTTTATCCGATAACAAATTGAAAAATAACATAATTGTTAATATAAAAATAGATATTTTCTTTATGACTATCCCCCCTTGCTACAATAGACGAACTTACTACCAAATGGTTGCATTTGTTATTCAACTAACCTGCTCTATTAGTTGAACAAGAAAAATTATATTATGTATGAAAGTGTAGATTGCCGAATTTCCCAGTAAATATAATTGGCGTTAAAATAGTAATAAACAATCTGGTTTATGGGGTGGTTATAGCTTGAAATATTTTAAGCATAATAAAGCAGCATTTGGATTTATCCCTAGTATGATTTTTTCATTTTTAGGTGTATTACTCGTTTTAAGCAATAATGCATATTGGGTACTGTTTACGATTCTTAGCATATTACTTTTATTCGTTGGAGTTTCTTATGCCAAGAAGTATTATATACAATTTGAAGAGACACCCAATTAATTGTTTTATTTGGACAGATCCGTTTATCTGTTCTTTTGTTATGTCAAAAACGATTATTAAACCAAACAGCTTCTTCAGTAGAATAAGAAAAAGGCTCTTTAACGAAAGCTCCCGTTAGTTCATTAAGAAAAGGTTGACTTAAAACCTCCCTTATTGATGTAAAGCACGTATTCCCTGACTATCTTTGAGTGTGGGGTGTTGAGAAAGTAACTTGCTGAAAAGAGTGAGACTTATCTTTTTATTCAGCTACCTAAGCCTTGAAAAAAACTTCGAATAAGAAAAACATAGGGAGATTTTAGTCTTCCTATGTTTTCATTCATATTATTTATCTGTTTGTTCTTCTTGCTTCTTTTTCAAATACTCCGCACGTATTTTTTCAAGTTGCTGCTTTTTATCAAATTTGGCAGGCTTGTGTTTTTCATGATACTTTGTCACAGCTACCTTACCTTTGGTATCCAATTGATATTTCCCCACTTCGTTCACCTACTTTTCTTGTCCTTAAAGAGAATCTATTCACCAAATATAATATACCTTATTTCACTGAAGTAAACCTTATTACTTTATAGTGTACTGCTAACTTTGTATATATCATTAAAAACATTAAAACTCAATTCATTGCTATAATCAAAATAGAATGCCTTGACATTCTGCATAAGCCTCAATAATTCTATTTCTTGTTTTCAGCTCTCTTTTAAAGGTCCAATTGTTCGATAAATAAGGTTTAAAATATTAAAACAATCTAGGTCTACTCCATCTTTTAAATGGTTCTTAATGCTAATAACCATTTCGTTCTCGATATTTTCAAATTTAGGTTTCTGAGGGGAAATATTGTTTTTTTACAAAGTTTTTTACTACTTGTTTAAAAAAATCTATATCCCCAATGTTTTTCTCCAAAAATCACCCCTTATTATTAACTTTTCTACTTATATCTATCTTGATACAAATTTTACATTCTTCTACTAACCTGCCCTATTCTACAATAAGGAAGTTCAACATAAAGAGGCTTTTATCCTTCTTGGATCATTGCCCCCACATTGTTTACGTACAATGGAATGCTGCTCCATTATTTGAATAACTCTGACATACTGCATACTTAACTTAGTAATATTAACTTAGTAATATTAACTTTGTCGTAGTGGAACAATAGTTAAAGCTATATATTTGAAAAGGAGTAAAAAATGCAAAAACAAAACATCTTATTTAACCTTGATGATACATTATCATACTGTAATAGATATTTTAACCTAGTAATAGACGAGTTCGCTGACCAAATGATGGCGTGGTTTGACTCGATTACAGAGCGAGATATAAAACAGAAACAACTTCAACTTGATGTTGCATTAATTAGTGAGCACGGTCTAAAGTCAGATCGGTTTCCCGAGTCATTTGTTGGTACTTATAAATACTATTGCGACTTAACTGGGAGGGAAAAGAAAAAAGATGAAATCCAATATTTAAGAGAATTGGGTTTTAAGGTATTCGAGATACCTGTTGAACCTATTCCATCCATGAATGAAACTCTACAACGTTTAAAAGAAGAGGGACATAAATTATATTTGCATACAGGAGTAGATGAGGCTAATCAACTCAGAAAAATTTCACAATTAGAATTGACTACATATTTTGAACATCGCATTTTTATTTCGGAACATAAAGATACAACAGCTCTGTCCGATATTTTAAAAACCATTAAGGCTGACCCTAATGTAACATGGATGGTTGGAAATTCATTAAGAACGGATATTGTCCCAGCACTAGAAATGGATATCCATGCGATATACATTCCAGCAGAAAATGAATGGCAATATAACATAGTTGAAATTAACGTTGAGCATAGCAGTGCTTTTATAACAGTAGATTCACTTCAAGAAGTTCCTGATGTAATTGATAAACGTATACAAGATCAAATGATGTAACATGGATAGATAATACCCTTCAAGTTTGGAAAAAGTTTTTTACCTAGAAGGCATTGTCCTTTTCTAGACCGGCCAAGTACGATACAAAGATAATCGCCCAAAGTGGAATATTCGAAAAAGAAGAAATAACAAAAGCTACCTGTATCTGGTAGTTTTTTGCTCTTCTACAAACCTGCCCCTTTAATTGAAAAAGAAAATTCACAGTATGAATAAATCATATCTCTGCTTGGAAACCAGGTTTATTTTTAAATGAGATTAATGAATGGTATATTAATGGGATATATCGTATTTTTAAAGGAGTTAAATCACATGAAATATATGAAATCGCAAATGAAGCAGTTGGTCAAAGAAAATAAAGAATTGCAAAGCCGACTAAAAGAATTGATGGCGGAAAATGATCTTGAGAAAAACTTTGCCCTAAAGGCTTTGTACCATGCGGAAGTGGCCGAAGGTGGTAAGTATCAGTTAGCATACCAAGCACTAGACTTGCCTAAAAGGTAGGTCATTTTTTATTGATTAATAATCACATAACATTCGATATCCTTATTAAACAAACCTGCCCCTATAGTTGAAGAAGAAGGAAGATTACTATCGTAGTACCACACACACTCGTTAATTTACTTCTCTGGTACGATATTTAAAATAATTAAATATGTTTTTTCTTTTTCCTTGATTTCACCAACATAGACGATTTGATGAATTTCGAGTGCTTCTCCTTCTTTGAGTTGTTCTTTCTGTGCTTTTATTACGTGTTCAAGTCTCTCTGCAAAGGAAACATCATCATAATGTGTAACAATGTCCATTCGATAATAAGTTGATTTTGTAAACTCATCTTGACAATCTCACCTCCTGAAAATATTTGAACAATGTTAGTTGAGTAAGAACTTTTCCCTACCTCTCCATTACGTTTATATTGAAATTAAGGTGTCAAATTATTGCACTAAACTGCCCCTTTAGTTGAATAAGAAAATGCGATCTACCTTACGGAAGAATCGCAACCGTTAACTAAATATGTTACTTAGAATTGGAGGTAACAACATTAATAATATTGAAATGCGAATAAGCACTTTTGATACATTTTTGGGGAGTTCTTTTCGACCTCTCCCTGTACCTGTATACCATCCACTATACTGATATTTATTTCTATACAGTACAAATAATAAAAGAAGAATCGCCATTATTCCTATCCAGCCATAGGTGTCTATAGTTCCTAATTTTGAGTACACATAATTTATAAAACCACTTAAAATTCCTCCGATAAATCCAAAGATAAGCACTATTCGTATTATCTCCAATAGTACCCTCATTAGTACCACTCTCCACCTTAATTAGTTGTTTATATTTTACCACATATTCCCTGTTTCCTTTTAAACAAACCTGCCCCTTTAGCACAATAAAAAGTGCTGTATCAAATCAGCACTTAAAAAAATTTCTTATATAAATCACGTCTCAAATGCCCACTTAGATAAGAATATACTCTTGTAGTTTCGCTCTTTTCGTGTCCCATTAAATTCTGTATAACCTCTAATGGTGCTCCATTATTTATAAGTGTTGTGGCATAACTATGTCGTAATTGATGTGGATGAATACTCTTATTGATACCTGCTCTTTTAGAGATCTGCTTTATAACATATCTCATTTGAGCAATACTCATTCGATGTGGTGCTCGGATAGTGACAAATAGCGCCTGTTGATCATCTGTTCGTTGTTCTAAGTACCTTTTTAACCAAATACTACACCAAGTATTAAAATACACTTCTCTTTCTTTTTTTCCTTTCCCGAATACAATGACAGACTGCTCAGAAAAGTTGATTGAATTTCTATCTAAGTTGACAACTTCCCCTATTCTGCAACCAGTTGAATACATAAACTCAAATAATGCTTTCTCAAAAGTAGAATCACAAGCTTCACGCAATAACTCAATTTCTTCCTCTGTTAAAAACTTAGGAATTCTACTTTCAGGCTTTGGTTCCTTTATTGTAGACACTGGATTTGTAGAGACATACTTCTCCTCTTGAGCCCACTTAAACAATGATTTTATAAATCGAATTCGATGGCAAAGACTAGAGGCCTTCAATTCGGCAGATACTTCTCCTAGATATAGTTTAATAGATTCAGTCGTAATATCAGTGATCTGGATATCGCCAAGATATCTAATTAATAATGATATCTGAACACTATACACCTTCAACGTTTGGCTAGAATAACCCTGAATTTGTTTATCTGCTTTATATAGATTCCAAGCTTCGGATACAAGCATTTTGAACAACTACCCGATCGTTCTTTTACTACAGTATTCACCTGAGGACTATTAAATATACTAGATTTATAGTTTTTTTATTAAGTTATTGCCCCCGTTAGTTTAAGTGAAAAAATTCACAAAACTCTTTGTTATGCTAGAAAAAACGATGCTCTTTATTGCATCACAATGTTTTTGGGAAATATATTTTTCATCATAGCCCTCTAAAGCATTATTAGATTAATTCATAGATATCTCTCTTTTTTTAGTCTGTCACGATTGAAAAAACTGACACTTAGGCATCCTTAAGTGTCAGTTTTTTTCTAAAATTCCAGTTCCTTGTTTTTACTATCCAGAAAGTGAAGTTCGTAAGTATCATTTGCAACTTGCGAGTTTTTAACAGTGTCACTATTTAAAAATGCATTAATTTCATTTCGCAGTTTTTCAACTACTACTTTCGCTTCCGGATCGTTTTGAGTCAAAGTAGTTTTGATATTTATTTTTAAGTTGTGATTCTTGTAGCTATATCCGTAATTTCTGTATTTGTATTCACTCTTTCCTTCAAGACCATTGTTAATTGCACTAAGGAAGTCCATCCATATCCCTTCACGTTTACTTGCTTCACGGTCCTCTATGTTGAGAATAACATTTTTATTAGTCCCGTTTGCTTTTGCAATTTCCGATACTGCTGCCTTAATTTCTTCCGTTCTATTTTCGGTGGTTGGGATCGTCACTTCAATTTCGGTATTATTAAGATTTACATAAATTATGTCATATCCTTTTGTCTTTAGTTCTTTGTCAAGGAAGTTTAAAAGTTCGTCCATTTTCTTTTCCTCTTCAGAAAGTGGAACGATTTCTGACAATCGGGCTGCAACCTTAATTTGGAAGTTATCGTAGCCTCTTCCCCTCAAGATTTCTTCAACAATTCCAGTAATTTTTTCCCGTTCACGGTTGGCATCTTCTTCAGTCCCTTTAATTATCACTTCATAACTTACTACTTCTCCTGGTCTAGCTCCAAGAGAAAGTTCCTTGTATCCTTCCTTTTCAAGGGCTTCATGAATAACCTCAAATACTGGCTTTTGTTCAAACACTCTTCCAAGGTATGGAATTTTCGAAGCCATTTCCGCCATGGTTGGGTTTAGGAATGCACTCCCTGTCAGGATTCCTAGACCTAAAACTGCAGCTGCTACATACTGATATTTTTTCATTCTGCTCTTTCTTACCTTTACTGTAGCACTTGTTACATTTCTCTTCCTTGATTCATTCACTATGTTTTCTGCAAATGCATATAAAGAAACTGGGGCTTTAATTTTATCCATTTCTTCTTCGATTTCATTTTTAATCATTTCATCAATCTTCAACGTGAACCCACTCCTATTACTTGATTTTCAATTAATCTATTCTTCAATGCATTACGAGCTCGCCTTAGGTGACTTTTTACCGTTGAAATGTTCAGACTAAGCATATTAGCAACTTCCTGGATTGTAAGTTCCTGATAATAGTAGAGAAGTAACACAGTTCGGTAATCAGCGTTTTCAAGACTATATATCCCTTTTAGGATTTCATCCTTTGTTTCTTCCTGCATTACGGTATCCATTACGCCATTGGATGACATCTCATAACGTGGCTCCAATTCAACTTCTTTAAGTCTCGCATTCTTTCTCATCATATCAATAGAGCGGTGCGATACCAGGCGATTAAACCAAGTAGGAAAGAAAACAATCTCTTTTCCTTCTATGATATTCCGATAAGCCTCAAGCATCGCGTTCTGAACAACTTCTTCCGCCTGTTCCTTGGATCGGAGGATGCTATAACTCGTTCGGTATGCCTTTTCAATCTGCGGGTTTACCAATTCTGCAAATGCCTTTTCTTCTCCCCTACGAATTCTCTTCATAATTTGTATGTGATCCAAATGGAGCACCCCCTTTTCTATGTTTGTACTTAATAGGCGACTACAAAGCTCACAAGGTTGCAGAAATCGCAAAAGTTTAAATAAAAATTTTTATAAATAGAAAAACAGGCATCTGCCTGCTTCCTTCAATACTCTTATCCATTTAAAGATTATATACCACTATTTTTATGCTAGTGTTAAAGTAACTGAATTAGAAACTATATCTATAATCTTTTATGTCGCTCAAACTTTAGGTAACTCCAATTATAAACAAGTGAATTTTACTACTTTGGTATTTCATGAACAATAAGACACATAATTCCAATCTACAACAATTCTTTATTCATCTATCTCTCTTCAACTAAACTGCCCCTTTTCTACAAGAAGGCAAAGTATTACGATACTTAAACTTAACAGGTATTATCTATATTGATTAATGCCTTTAACAGTCCTTTTTATAAAAAATTAGGGTTGCATCTTTGTTTAAACTCACACTTTTACCGGTCCTTATGTAACCCATTTTCTCATATAAGTAACAATTTCGTTATTCTTCTAATATTGTTGCTAATTCCCAAGTGACAGCTTGAGGAAACATTTCTTCAAGCATATTAATTGCCATTTATGCAATGCCTTTTCCTTGTTCAAACGGAAGTATAAACATTGGACTTATCCAAAATTGTACTACTTCCTTCCAATATACGCATATAGCACCTACAAGTTTGTTACTGACTAGTACCTTATAGAACCCACCACTAGGGTTTTTTATTCTCTTAATAACTCGTTCAATTGTTTCGTTAGCCGGATTAGTATAAACCTGCCCCTTTAGCACAATAAAAAGTGCTGTATCAAATTAGCACTTTAAAAAATTTCTTATATAACTCACGTCTCAAATGCCCACTTAGATAAGCATATACTCTTGTAGTTTCGCTCTTTTCGTGTCCCATTAAATTCTGTATAACCTCTAATGGTGCTCCATTATTTATAAGTGTTGTGGCATAACTATGTCGTAATTGATGTGGATGAATACTCTTATTGATACCTGCTCTTTTAGAGATCTGCTTTATAACATATCTCATTTGAGCAATACTCATTCGATGTGGTGCTCGGATAGTGACAAATAGCGCCTGTTGATCATCTGTTCGTTGTTCTAAGTACCTTTTTAACCAAATACTACACCAAGTATTAAAATACACTTCTCTTTCTTTTTTTCCTTTCCCGAATACAATGACAGACTGCTCAGAAAAGTTGATTGAATTTCTATCTAAGTTGACAACTTCCCCTATTCTGCAACCAGTTGAATACATAAACTCAAATAATGCTTTCTCAAAAGTAGAATCACAAGCTTCACGCAATAACTCAATTTCTTCCTCTGTTAAAAACTTAGGAATTCTACTTTCAGGCTTTGGTTCCTTTATTGTTGACACTGGATTTGTAGAGACATACTTCTCCTATTGAGCCCACTTAAACAATGATTTTATAAATCGAATTCGATGGCAAAGACTAGAGGCCTTCAATTCAGCAGCTACTTCTCCAAGATATAGTTTAATAGATTCAGTCGTAATATCAGTGATCTGGATATCGCCAAGATATCTAATCAATAAGGATAACTGAACACTATACACCTTCAATGTTTGGGTAGAATAACCCTGAATTTGTTTATCTGCTTTATATAGATTCCAGGCTTCGGATACAAGCATTTTGAACAACTCCTCGATCGTTCTTTTACTACAGTATTCACCTGAAAACTATTAAATATACTAGATTTATAGTTTTTTTAAGTTATTGCCCCCGATAGTTCAATAAGGGAAGGGCGACAACTATTACTTTAGCTGTCGCCCTTTTTATCAACATTTACATGTTTGAATTTAACTTTTAATTTCATCTGCAATCGTGGGTTCTACAAGATCTTTTCTTCGATAAACATTTAAAATGAGTCCTAAAACAGCAGCGTAAAAGAGTATTGCACTGCCTCCATAACTAATAAAAGGCAGAGAAACCCCTATTATCGGCATGACTCCAAAGCTCATCAAAATGTTCCAGGTAGTAGGAACCGCAAATAATGTAGCACCACCTATTACGATCAATCTCCCATAGAGGTCCTTTGTTTTAAACGCATTTTTTGAAATCCTTGAAATAAATATCAGCAGGATCAAACAAAGAACTAATCCGAAAGCCCAACCAAAAGAATAGACGAGGTAGGGGAAAGCAAAATCTGTATGTGCTTCTGGTAACAAATGAAAATTAAACTCGTTGGTAAGTCCGTTACCGAACCATCCCGCTTCTGAAAGGACATTCCTAACCGCCGAATACGTATATCCTGCTCCATTTGAATCGGCAGCAGGGTTTATAAAAGCAGATAATCTAGTAAAAAAATAACTATGGCGTGAGGTCATGTAGAACATAATAAAGAAAATAATACCAGCCAATAGATTGGTTAGGGCTAGATTTATAGCTAATTTCTTATGGATTCGAGCGAAAGAAAACATCCCAACGATGCAGAAGAAGTAAATAATACTAACGATATAATCTGGCACCATCATGTAAAGCAAGATGGGAGTCCAAAATAAAACTAAATGTAAACCTTGTTTTTTCCAACTACGAATTTCGCTTATTTTGTTAAAAATACCAGCCCAAGCAAGAAAAAAGAAAAATAAGCTCATCTTTGTTCCATCGAGCGTCAGGCCTGGGAGGGAAACCCACTTCTTTGCTCCGTTGGTCATAATTCCAAAAAGATGAAGATATATATGGATCAATAGGCCTATCGCATAAAAGTATATCCATCCGTTCTTTAATTTCTGGTAATCAAAGGAAAGGAATCCAATGATTACAAGAATAGCCAGGGTGTACCAAATCGCCTGTCTCCCCATAAAATAGGTTCCTGATAAGGAAAATTTAGGAATCCCATCAACTAACGGGAGAAAACTAATACCAGCAAAAATCACAAATAAAACAATCAAAATCCAATCCATTTTTGGCTTATGGAGGGGATTTAAATTCTCTCCTATGGTAAATGGATTTCCCATTTCTTGAATGGCCTTTTCATCTGCATCCTCCTGGGAAAATCCTCTCTTTTTGTAAGACTGGCTCAACTCTTGTAGATGATTGTTAAGCTCTTTTTTTATCTTGTTATGGGCTTCCTTGGATTTCACTCTGGACATTACTTTACTTAAAAATTCATCAAATTTGGGAGAACTCATAAGGACGCCTCCTCTAGCAAGTGTTTAAGGGGTAACTCCTGTTTTGAGTTATCTTGATTATAGGAAGCTAAGTATTTCTTCCCTTTGGCATTTAAGGAGTAATATTTCTTTTCTTTTATCCATTTTGTAGTAAGAATATCTTTGTTTTCTAACAGATGTAGAAGTGTATAAAGCTGCCCTTCATTCTTTTGGAAAGTACGTTCATTTTTTTGAAAAAGTTGGGTGGAAATCATGTAGCCATCCTTTGATTCATGCTGAACCGATTCTAATATCGCTATAATGGTTTCCATCTTCCACGAATGAAATTGTGATTGGGCTTGTCTCATACGAATGGATTCTTTCACCGCATTTTTTCTTTCATTGGAGAAAGAAAAATCCTTGAAAATTGATTTTTTCATCGAACTCTTCAGGTTAGTAAATGGATCATTCATCTCCTATACCTCCTCGATCATCTTGTCTTTTAATAATTCTTTCGCACGCTTTAATCTAGTTTTTATTGTATTTATATTTACCGTCGTAATCTTACTTATTTCGGCTAAAGATAGTTCTTCATAATAATGCAGAAATACTACTTCTCTGTACTTTAGAGGTAAATTCATGACAGCATTTGTTAAGATGTTTTCTTCACTATTCGCGATAATCTCTTCTTCAACCTGTTTTGATTTCGAAGGTATATAATCCAAAATTTTATCGCTAAGTGTTATTTTGCGATAATGCCAGCTTCTTAAGTAGTCCTTACAATGATTACTAGCAATACGATATACCCATGTTTTTAATGTTGCCTGCTGATTAAACTGATTTAACTTTTCATAACATTTAAAAAATATCTCCTGCGTTAAATCTTCTGCTGTCGCTCGATTTTTAACATATGTATATACGAGATGCAGAATATCATCGCTATATTCTTGCATTAATTGATCAATTATTGCCTCTCTCTCAAGCAACATACTTTCATCTGTCACCGCCAGTTGTTTTAGTCCATTCATCTTGTTATCACCCTCTCACATATAATAGACGTAGCTAACCTTTATTTGGTTTGAAAAATATTGGATTTTTATGACCTTCTATAATCTATAGTATAAATGGAAAAAGGAACAACCTCTTATCGGATTGTTCCAGAATGTTGTATGTAGGTTAGATGGCTTATAATACTACTTATTCGATTAATAATACCTTACTTCTCAGAAGGAACTGCTGTACAACAGCTCATAAATTCAGAATTACTTATCGGCGTAAATCTGCGTTTTTCCTGACGCTACCCCATTTTTAACTATCCTGCCCCTTTTCTTGAATAAGGATGTTTGGTAAGGTCGATTAGTGTTAATAGAAGTTTTGCGTAGCACTTAAATAATATAAAAAACGCCCCAACCCAGTGATACCAACGGGTTGAATCGTTTTAGTTTTAATCAACAAATAGTGTTAATTGGTATTATACGAATTGTTGAAGTGCCATTTCTATTACTATACTAATCCTTTATTTTTCGTTGGCTTATTACAGGAATGCTGCCCCGTTTGTTTCTGTAGTCCTTAACGTGTCCTGTCTGAATAACACCGGGATTCGGACAACGAAGTGTGAAATCCAACGTGTCCAGTCTGAATAACCCTTAGATTTGGACAAGGAAGGGAGAATTCCAGCGTGTCCTGTCTGAATAACACCGGGATTCGGACAACAAAGTGTGAAATCCAACGTATCCTGTCTGAATAAGCCTTGGATTCGGACAACGAAGGGAGAGTTCCAACGTGTCCTGTCTGAATAACACCGGGATTCGGACAACAAAGTGTGAAATCCAACGTGTCCTGTCTGAATAACCCTTGGATTTGGACAACGAAGGGAGAGTTCCAACGTGTCCTGTCTGAATAACACCGGGATTCGGACAACGAAGTGTGAAATCCAACGTGTCCTGTCTGAATAACCCTTGGATTTGGACAACGAGGTAAATAGCTAAAATAAAGCTTTTCAAGTATAAGAGAGTACCATTGTAGAAACGGGCACTTTATTTGGAGAGGCGGGCATGATAGCCTACTAGCTGAGCCAGAATCCTTAATACGTCTGGCTTAACGGCACATAATCATGCCTGCAGAGGCTCCAAGTAAAGTGACAAACTGCCTGAACTTACTTCCATCAGAGCGTTCAACAATATATAAAAATAATTTCGATATGACTTATATACTTAATAAAGCACTACACTACATTCAATAAGGATGTTTACGAAGGCCTCTTAGTGTTAATAGAAGTTCTATAAATAGGAATTAATCCCACTCGTGGACCAAATGTGTCACAAAAGTGTGCACACACTTTTTTTATTTAATTGGTATTAATAGATCTAGATTTCTAACAGTATACTAAAAAACTTGATACACCAGACTTAATTGTTCTTAATTGAAGTCAGGGGTTCGAGCCCCCTATGCTCCATACACGAACACCCTTGCATATTAGCAAGAGTTTCTCCTTTTTATAAATACTCAAAAAAGACTTATTATTTATAGATTCCCTCCTTAAAAACACTGTTCGGTTTACAACAAATAATGATTCTGTTGTCCATAACATCCCTTTGCCTATAGTACCTTCTAACTCTTTCTTTAGCCTGTTCGCCATTCCAAAGATTCATTGCAATGTCTTTAATAACTCGGATGAATATGAAATAATAAATCTAGCTTTTATGAATTGAGGTATCCTTTATGGCAATAGCAAAAAGCTATTTTTTAACCGCAGTGCTTGGTATCATTGGCGCCTATGTTTTTCAGTTGTTACATATCCCTATGCCTTGGCTTCTTGGGCCATTACTAACCATATTAGTTTTAAAATTAAAGACGCAACTTCCTTTAAAATGGAATAAGCATTTTCGAAATTTTGGTTTGGTGATTGCTGGGTATTCCATTGGCCATGCCTTTACTCTTGAAACACTTGCAGATATTAGGCTTTATTTGCCTGTTATGATTTTACTAAATGTACTTTATATCATTTTATTTTTTTTCATCAGTTGGCTTATAGTAAAACGTGTGAAAGTTGACCCACTTACCGCACTTACCAGCTGTGTGCCTGGTGGTATGACACAAATTGTGGCTTATGCTGAAGAACAGGGTAGTAAAAATATTACGATGATTACCTTTTATCAGGTACTCCGTGTCATCTGTATTATTGGCTTTGTGCCTTTGCTTGTTGCAGGTAGCAGTAGCTCGAGCACTTCTGTTTCAGACGCACATTACACCTTTACGTTTGTATTGTTTTTTGTTTTAAGTTACCTTGCTGGCTTTATCGCCATGAAAATAAAAATCCCTACCGGCTATATGCTTGGTCCTGTATTTTTGTTTATGGGCTTACAACTTGCAAAAATCGATATTCCAGAGATTCCGTTGAGCGCACTTCATGTTGCACAAATTGTGATGGGGATTTACATCGGACTGCTTTTGAAAAAAGAGGATCTTCACTTATCGAAAAAGTTGATTTTCTATGCATTCGTTTCGTCGTTTCTATATATCGCAAGTGCATTCGGCCTTGCTCTAGTAATGATGCAATTTTATCCGGTAGACTTTAAAACAAGCTTTTTAAGTATCGTGCCTGGTGGTCTTGATCAAATGGGGATCATTTCTGCGTCAGTTCATGCTGATAGTACCATTGTTACTGCATTTCAATTGTTTCGTGTTCTAATAATCTCTATTGCGATTATTCCATCTATAAAATATTTAACCGGTAAGGTTAGAAGCAATCAGGCGTGATTTAATCTGTTCACTTATTGATTGCAATATCACAAAAATCATTAATATAGCAAAAGTTTTCGTAATGGTTTTTGTTTTACTCTTTACATGACAAAAGACTTGCAGATGTAACTCCTACAAGTCTTTTCTATTATTATTTTTCTTAAAGTTTGGAAAAATTTTCTCCTCACCACAAAGCCAGTGGCTGTTTCGTGTTAGGTTTTGGATAGATTGAATCTAATTGCTCCAAATCTTGCTGTGTTAATTGAATCTCGGCTGCTTTCACATTATTTATCACATGAGCGGTATTACTAGATTGTGGTATAGCAATGGTTTGACCATTTCGAATACACCATGCTAATAAAATTTGAAAAATATCTGAATGATGTTTTTCAGCCATTTCCTTTAAAGCTTTTTGTTTCGTTAGATTCGTACCCAAGCTATCACCCCGGGCAACTGGGGCATAGGCGATTAGTGGCATTTCAAATTTGCTCATCATAGGTACTAAATCAAATTCAATCCCACGATCTCCCAAATTATAACGCACTTGATTTGATGCACATTGTATTCCATCAGGCAATTTCATTATTTTTTCTAAGTCATCAACATCTAAATTAGAAACACCCCATGACTTAATTTTCCCCTGACTTTTTACTCTCTCCAAGGCTTCAATCGTTTCTTCAATAGGAATACTCCCTTTCCAATGAAGTAAGTAGTGATCTAAATAATCTGTATTTAATCTCTTTAAGCTTTTATCTAAACTAATCGGTAATTGCTTTTTTGAGGCATTTGAAGGAAGAACTTTTGAAATGAGAAATAATTCTTCACGGCTATAAGGTTTAAAAGCATGTGCAACTAATTTCTCAGCATTTCCATCCCCATACATTTCAGCCGTATCAATCACTTGAACGCCATGATCAAGACCTATTCTTATTGCTCCTACTTCTTGTTCAAACTTATCTGCTTTGTCTCCCATATTCCAAGTACCAAAGCCAATGGGAAAAACTTTCCTTCCTGCAATTTTTACTTTATTCAAATTTCCCCACTCCTCATCTAATAACATTTACTAACCTCTGATCCAATGTTTATATATTATCATTCATGGACTATAGCAGATTTAGAAAGGTGTTTGGCAGGGCTAATCATATAGTTTCTTAGCAGAATGGCTATTAAACTTAGAATCAGTGATAGAATTCCCACCAATACAACATATTGTGTACCCATTTGTGAAATAAATAACCCGCCTGCTGCTACACCCACTGTTGTTCCTACGTTGCAAGCTGATATAAATATACCATTGGCAAAATCAGGTGCTTCAGGAGCTGCAGACGAAATCAAATATTGATTAATATTTGCCATGATTCCTCCAGCAACGATTCCCCAAATGAAAGTGATTATTGCCATAGGTACGGCAAACTGTCCTGTGAAAAATAAAATGATGTAAACAGCACTCATTATTAAAGGGAAAAATAGGATTGATTTAACTGAACTCTGAGTAAGTAACTTTCCAGAGACAATGTTTCCAATGATGTTGGCTCCACCGAAGATAAATAAGGTTACACTTATGAAATTCGGAGACATATTTGTAACAGTTTCCAAATAGTCAGCAATGTAACTATATACCCCGAATACAGAAGCATTTAATAAAACAACAGTCACTATGGACATCCATAATATCGGTTTTTTTAATACGGAAAGTTGTTCACCATAAGATTGTTTTTCTTCAACAGGCATAGATGGTACAAAAATCAATGTTGCAATCAACATAAGAGCAGTAACGATAGCAAAGAATGCCATCGCCATTTCATACGAAAAGGTACTATCAATAAAACTTGCGATCGGTATACCTGCTACCATACCAGCCGATACTCCAATAAATACTTTAGAAACCGCTTTGGGAGCTTCTTCTGGTTTTACTGACGAAGCAGCTACGGAAAATGCCATAGAGCAATAAATCGGATGAAACAAACCAAGAATAATACGAACAATTAATAGAATCGTAAAATTAGAAATAAATATTGATGCAATGTTTCCCAAAGTGAAAACACCTAATACAAGTAACATAATCTTCTTACGATTAATCCCCGAAAACAATAACGGCATCGTGGGTCCAGATATAGCAATTGCAATTGCAAAACAACTCACCGTTAACCCTGCTGTTGCTATGCTGACATTAAATTGATCAGCAATGGAAGGCATTAATCCAATGACCCCCATTTCAGTATTTAAAATACCGAAAACTCCTATGGTTAAAATAAATATGAGCAAATTATTTCGTTTAGCCAAAAACACAACTCCTATCTTCTATTTTGTCGATTAAATAAATTACCCCCAAAGAGTTATTGGGCGTATCGGAAAAGTTCCCTTAGTTGTGGATGCCTCACCTATTCCACTTAAGGCACCCGTGATATAACCACTTTATCTTGAATAGTTGACATAATTAATAACTGCCTCTTTCTACTTATCCAATGAACACTTATTTACCATCCACTTGTTAATTATTCTAGCGTATTCCTTTTATATAACAATTACTTATATCTTATATCATGATATTCCTAATATGCATATCTAAAACATTGACTAGTTGATATGCTAATAGAAAGGTATTCTTTTACATAATAAAGACAAGCTCCCTTTTATAAGGGAGCTTGTCTTTTGTCTATCACAATTCATAGCTGCATTTGGAATTTATTATCAGTTGAAGGGCGATCCTTTGCTGCCCTTTTTACCAGTAGATGGGTTTTCCTTTTTAACTGGAGCACCCTTAGCTTTAACTTTTACAATACAGCTTGCTGATTGTCCATTGGACAGTGTTACCGTAATAGTTGCCGACCCTTTTGCAACAGCTGTTACAGCTCCGTTCTGGTCAACAGTGGCAACACGTGGTTCTGAACTGGACCATGACATAGTTTCTAAAGCGTAGCTTGGGTCCATTGTTACAGCCAATGTTTCTGAATCACCTTTGGCTAATGTCATTTTGTTTTTATTAAGAGATACATGAACAACATCGTATATATCACTCTTGTTAGTATAATTATATGTTGCCAATTCATATTGACTGGAGTACGGAGTTAATTCAATATTTTCATCTTCATAGAAATTCTTCATCGCAATTGACTGCATGATAATTTTTAAATTATTAATTGTAGACTTCTGAACATCACCTAGAGTAATTGTATTATTATCTTTATAGTCTCCAAAATAGGTTATCTGCTTTCCATCTTCACTTACTTCTGCGTATTCTGTTGTCAATGGATCTTTCCAAGTTCCTGGTCCCCACCAAGAAGATTGGTAGGTACGATAAATAGGTTCTCCATTTACAAGTATATTTCCTTCTACATCTATCGTTGCTTCATATCCATCTGCTAGTTGGGCAACTTCCGAACTGCTACCTGTAGGAGATAGCACGAATTCTCCCCAGTTTGCTTCGTACATCGTGATGAAGCTTTTAATTTCCATTAAATCTATCTGACCATTTCCAGCAAATACGGGCTTCACATCCATTACTCCGCCCATAATATTCTGAATTCTGTTTGCTCCGCCTGGCATAATTAAATCATTACCCGCGTGCATTGATATTAAAGGTGTAGAAGAACCACCATTCCAGTCTGTCATAATTAGACCGTCAAATCCCCATTCTCCCCTTGCAAGATCTGTATTTAAATCATAATCATCTGCTGTTGGAATGCCGTTAATTTTATTATAAGATGTCATTATAGACATTGGCTGAGACGCTTTCACGGCAATCTCAAAACCTTTTAAATATATTTCACGGAGAGCTCTTTCACTAACAATAGTATCTACTGCATTACGATTACTTTCCTGATTATTTGCTGCAAAATGTTTTAAAGTTGCTCCAACACCTGGTAGGGACTGTATCCCCAATGTTTCAACTGCTGCCATTGTCCCCGAAATAATTGGATCTTCTGAAAAGTATTCAAAGTTTCTTCCATTCAAAGGATCTCTGTGTATATTTAAACTAGGTCCTAATATAAGAGTTATCCCCATCTCTTCCAATTCAACGGCCATTGCTCGTCCTACTTCTTTCACTAAGTCTACATCCCAGGTTTGAGCTCGAACAAAAGATACGGGCCATGCAGTGCAGTACTGATAGAATGTTTGTTCTTCTCCTGAAATAACATCTGTTGCTGTATATTCTTGTTTTATACGGATTCCTCCTGGCCCATCTGCAAGAACTATAGAAGGTATTCCATATTTATCAAAATATTTTGTCGTAGTTTCTCCGGCAGCACCGGGTATAGTATCTGAATTGGACCCAACAATAGGAGAATTATCGTTGGAAACACCCCAGCCTGATCCACTGTTTAGTGTAGCCAATTCTTCTAAAGTCATTTGTGCTACGAACTCTTCAATAGTTACCTTATTGTTATAAACATCCAGTAAAGTTGAACCGGATTTATCAGCAACTTTGACTATTTTTTCATAGTCTTGTGTTTTTACGGCATTTGGATTACTCGTATATGTGTTTACAATCTCATTATCGTAAGGTGAAGCATTATTAGATGCCTCTGGGAATTCAGAACTTACCAAATTTAGTACTGTTGCTTGTGCTATTTCTGATGCTTCTTCAGCATAGGAATATGGAGTTTTGTCTTTTTTGGACCATTCAATTAAGTTTTCTTCTTCAGGTACCGACATTTGGTTACTAAGGCGCTCTATAACTGTTTGATTATCCAATTTAACAACACCGGCAACCAATGTATTTCTGGAGGAATTTCCAACTCTGATTACATACTCACCTGCATCTAATATATATGATGCCTTTGTTTCATTATAGAAAGCCATATCTGCTGTATTGTAGCTAATTTCTAATATCTGGCTTTCTCCCGGCGCTAGCTCATCAGTTTTTGCATAGGCTGCCAATTCTTGATATGACTTTTCTGCCTCAGCACTGTCTGGGGCTGAATAATATACCTGTACTACTTCTTTACCAGAATATGTGTCGCCGGTATTTTTTACCACTGCCTTTACTGTAACTTTCTCAGCATCAGCACTCACTTCCTTAACCTTTATGTCAAAATTAGTAAATGACATACCATAACCAAACTCATACTTTGGAGAAATGCCAAAGGTATCAAAATAACGGTAGCCAACGTAAATTCCTTCATTGTATACTTCCTTCTGTATATTACCGTCGTTGTTTGCAAAGGTTTGAGCAGCAGGGTAATCGTTATAGTTTACCGCCCAAGTAGAAGTTAATTTACCGGAAGGGGTTACAGCACCTGTTACAACATCAAACAAAGCATCGCCGGCTTCCTGACCAGCCTGTCCCATCAATAGTAAACTATCTAAACCTTCTATTTCATCAAAGAATTTTGTATCAATCACTCCACCTACATTGAGCACCACAACAACCTTATCAAAATTTTGACCAACTAAAGTCAGATTTGCTTTTTCCACTGCTGTTAGCTCATAATCTCCTACTTCAAATTCAGTTCCATCAGATAATTTTCCGGTTTTAGTTGCCTTATTTCTGTCAGCTCCCTCCCCTGCATTACGGGAAATAACGTAAATAGCAGTATTTGTTTCTAATGAAGAAGATTGTATCAGTTCATTTGTCAGCTCCATTTCAGGATAAACAAATGTAGCCAAAGGATTAGTAGCTTGCACCAGCATCTCTTCATCGTAACCAGGGACCCAAGCTTCTAAAAATTCGCTTGTAGTTACTGTATAACCTGCTCTTACGAATGTATCATAAATATTAACATGGTAACGGTCACTCTGGTTTACCAAAGGGTCACCACCGCCGCTTAAGCCCCCATTAAATGGATCACCAGACCCGGTACCACCTCTAATTGTACGGATTGCTCCATTTCCAAAAAGAGCAATAGGTTTTGACTTACCTGCAATGGGAAGTGCCTTTTCCTCGTTTTGCTCTAATAAAACCATCCCCTGTGCAGCAACACTTCTAGCTAATTCAGCATTAATCTTTTCTCTTTGTGATTGTGCAGGGTCGGTTGTGGCTGCAAATACATTTAGACTAGAGCTAAAACACATTACTACAATTAAAGTTAAGCTAATTAGTTTTTTCCACCTTCTCATTTTTTCTCCGAATCTCCTCTCATGATAATTGTTCAGCAATATACCGTTAAGACTTGGTTGACTCCCCCCAAAAAAAACATTTAAAAAATGTTTCAAACAATGTAAGTGCTTACAATTGAAAATTAGCAATTTTCGAAATATTTTTCAACACTTTGGCGTAACGTTACCATATACGGCGTAAACGGTCCGTTATTATTGGACTTTTGAATAAAAAAGCCTCCTTGTGTTTGGTTCTCTATAAAACCAAGTACAAGAAGGCTTTTTTATTAATCTGTTGGAATTACAACATTAGCATGAAAATATCCATTATTCATATAAAAAGAAAGTGTACCACCGTATTGTTTTACAATACCTTTTACTACAAATATTCCAAGTCCATGATTGAGTTTATCTTTTTTAGTTGTAGCTAAGCTGGGATTATTCAACAGAATATCATCATTTGTTGTATTGGAAATAAGAATGAACAGACAGTCCCCAAGTGATGTAATTTTTAGTTTTACTTCAGGTGTTTTCATTTTACTGGAAGCCTCTATAGCGTTATCTAATAAATTTGATAGCACTGCGCATAGTTCAAAATCTTTCATGTTAACCTTAATTGGAGAAGTGATTTGTGTTTGTAGTGGGATTTTCTTTGAGTGTGCCAGTGCGACTTTTGAGCTTAATACAGCATCAATCGTGATGTTGCCTGTCTTAAATTGTGTAATCCTCATGGATATCTCACTGGAAAGCTCCGAAAGATAATTATCTAGTTCCTCAAACTGCAGTTTTTCAATCATAATTCGCATAGTTAACATATGGTTTTTCAGGTCATGCCGAAATCCATTTATAGCATGGTATGCATTTTGGGTTTCCGCATAACTTTGTATTTGCAATTGCAAATGTTGTTTATCCATCAAATATAGAAGTTTATCCTCATAATCACTTATTACTTTAGAGAACACAACATACAGTAAACCATTAATGATTAACATTATCGCCAACATGGATGCAAAAGTATTAGAAGTAATATCAGCATTCTCTAAGATAAATGCTGCACAAAAATTTAGTGCTGGAATTAAAATAAGAAGGAACCAGTAATAAAACGGAAGATTATATTGTGCTTTAATCTTAAATTTTAAAATAATATACGCTGTCAAAAGAAGCAGTATTTTTGTGAAAATAAAATTAACTATTAAATAAGGCATACCTTCTAACGAAGGATAAATACTAATACATAGATAGTATGAAAGATTATAAATCGTTGCTAAAGAACAAGCGATTACTGTGACAATTGTAATTTTACTGAAAGCATTGCCCCTAATAAATAAAATACTGTAGACTACTGAGACTAAGAATAACATATCTACCCCGTGTAGATAAATATAACTATTCCAAATGAAATAAAGCTCAATCAAGACTAAAGAAATACCAGCGATTGCAAAGGAAATTGTATGCAGGATTGGGTGTTTAATTTCTCCCTTTATTCCGAACAATTGGATTAGAAGGATCAATATGATACATATATCAACTATAGAGGTCAGACCAATAATAAACAAAAATGGCATCATTAAACCATCAGCCTTCCCAGTTCTTCATATACTTCTTTCACCCGTCTCTTACTGATTGGAAGTTTTTCTCCGGTTTCAAGGATAATTTCACCACTTTTTATAATACGATATATATATTTGCTATTTACCAAATACCCTTTATGAATGCGAATAAATCCATATTCCTTAAGCAGAGTTTCTATATCCCTCAGCCGGTATCGTAACTTTATTATTTCTAAATTGGACACTATATTTAAAGTCTTGTCGTTACATTCAATATATTTTATTTTATGGGGATACAACCGGATCTGCTCATTCGATAAGGATAGAGTTACATATTCACTCGGATATGCTAACGCTTTCAACAACGCTTCTATTACACTAGTTATTTCCTCCTTAAAATGACTTTTCCTTATAAACCTGAATGGACGAAATTGCAGAGATTCATAAACACTTTCTTCTAAATTTGAAACGAATATAATGGTACTTACAGCAGCAGAAGCTTGCATTTTTTTTGCCACATCAAATCCACTGAGATTTGGCATGTCCACATCTAAAAAAATCACATCAAAAAATTCATGATTTAAACACTTAACTAAATCTTTACTATTATTAAAGTTCTTAATTGAGACATTATATTTCTGCTGAAAGAAGATACCTTTGATTTTTTCTGACATATATTCTAAAATACTCTTTGAGTCATCACATATGGCAATCTTCATATAAATTACCCCTTAAGAAATCGTTTATATTGCAATTTTTTACCATTCTACCATATGCTTTGTTCGTCTTCCATAAATAGAATTTACTATAATATTAAAACTCTACTAATTAACAACCCAAAATTTTTTAATACTAACGAGGCACTCGTTTCCAAAATTCGTGAAAATATAATACTAAACTTTAAAGTAGAATGAAGCAAAGTTAAAGTAAGCTTTTTTTTTCATCTATATTTTATACTATCGAATTCCTATTTTTTATGTCGAACCAGTTTTAAGTTCTTGATCGATACCAATTACTTCATGACCAAGAATTCGGAATACACTGGAACCCCCCTACTGCTCCGTGTAGAAGCGTTAGAGCCCATCTTATATTACACTAGTTAATCTCACAAAACATCTGCCCTTATCATCTTTTGAATTAATTAGAATTACAACCTTATTCGAAAAGACCAGAACCAACAGATACATTAATATTACAATCATAACATTAATCCCCATTCTTCCTTCCTCCTAAGGGTACTTTATAACAAAAAGAGCCCGCCTTCAAAAGATACACATATCCCCTGATGACAGACTCCACCTAAATCCATTTTTAATGATTTATATATATAATTATAATACACTTCCCCAGTTTTTTAGCATTTTAAGAACAAACCTCTATCTGACAAATAAAGAATAATTGTTTGTTACATGATGTGTGAATTTATTGACCGCACCTATGCCGGGCATAAAACAAAAAGACAAGGAAAATCCCTGTCTTTTTACCTATTAATGAATAACTCTCATAACTCTACCATTAAACGTATTTGCCCAATATCCACTCGACATATTAGCAATGGCTACACCTGTTGAGCTTTGCGATCCGATAAATTTGCCACCGCCGATATAAATTCCAACATGTCCATCCTGTTTGTATGTATTAAAGAACACCATATCACCAGGACGCATCTCATTTACAGATACAGGTGTACCCGTATTTTTTAAAGAATCCGTGCTAGCACCCACGCGAACACCAGCCTGTGAAAATGCCCAAGAGACAAATCCAGAACAGTCAAAACGTCCATTTGCAATGTCAGAGGCTGTTCTTCCACCACCAAATACATAGACTGAATTCCCAATATATTTATTCCCTGCATTTATTACAGTCGAAATAGAACCAGATGAGACTGTCGTATTTGAAACAGGGATTGAATTAGAGTTGCTAACTGAACTTCCTTTACTTGTCCCAGTTTGTGATTTTGGTGAGACAGAAACTGCTGTTGTCACAGCCTCCGCAGCTCTTTGTAATTCTGCTTTTTGCTCTTGAAGACTTGAAATTTCTGCTTTACTATCATTTTCTTGGTTTACTAACTGTGCTCTTAGAGCCTCATTATTTGCCTTTTGCTCAGCAATTTGAGCTTGCATTCCCTCTAGTTCAACCTTCATACTGTTCAGGTCGTTTAGCTTTTGCTCGACTTCCTTGTATTTCTCTTGTACTTCCTTTCTATCCGCTTCATGCGCTTCTATCATTTCCCGGTCAGCATCTAGTATTGTTGCAACAACTCCAACACGGTCAATAAAATCACCAAAACTTTTTGAACCAAATACTACATCGAAATAACTTAACTGACCACCGCTAGCTTGATACGAAACAGCACGGGCTTTCAAAGTTTCATTTCGAGCCGTAATTCGTTCTTCAATCTCGGAAATTACTTTGTTTAATTGGTCAATTTCAGCCTGATATTCAGCAATTTGAGCATTTGTAGATTCAATTTTAGCGCTGTTGTCAGCAATGGCTTGTTCATTTTTTTGTATTTGTACTTCTACTTCCGAACGCTGTGCTTGTAAACTACTAAGCTGTTGTTGAGCGCTTACAATATTACTTTGAATATTTTGAATGGATTCGGCATTCACTGATGAAACAGTAAGTAAGCTACTAAATCCTACTGTAATTGTTGTAATAATAGTAATTAATGAAGTTTTCTTCAATTTAGGATCCTCCCTGCTTCTGCGCAGCGACACAATTTATATGTATAATTAGTATTTCGACAATTACCTATAATAATAGTATTATATCATCAAAATTTGACAATAAAGATTACAAATATATTTCAAATATCACTTAATTCAACATGATTTTTAAAAATATAGTAGAATGCTAGTTCTGGACATTCTATTTTGTAAATTTTCTTCCATAAACTCCCCTTTTTTATTCGACGATTTCCTTTATTCAAAGAAAAAGACATTAATCCCTCTGGATCAATGCCTAGATGATTCTGATTAAACGGATAAGGTTGAGTCCGAATCACCTGCTTTAATTTCCATACTCTCTTTTTGCCTTTCAGCCTTTTCATAAGCTTCCAGAAAGGATAATAAACTATTAATTATCCCTATGGCAAAGTTTATTAAAACCATTAGTACCCCTTTCCAATCTCCCCTCGTCGCAACGTATCCCGATATAAATGGGGGAGTGCCCATGGTAATTCCACAAACACTCTATTAATTAAATGACATGAAAAGGCTCCATAGGTTACGATCGCTGCAATGGTTCCTGAAATGATAAAAGGAATAATGAAAACTCTGTCTTAACCCCATATTCTTATTTCCTTTTTTAGTTAAAACACTAATAGGTATGAATGGAAAAATCTATACACTGCTGATTATTACTGCTATACTTCCTGTAAGTACGCACTTTAATATCATATAGTTACTAAATATATACTTAACATTTAAAGGAGTGGGAAAGTTGGGACACGTTTGTTATAGAGAGTATAACTGTGAAAAAGAACTAACGTTAGCGGTTATTGGTGGAAAGTGGAAAATGCTCATCTTGTGGTATCTAGGGAAAGAAGGTACCAAACGCTTTAATGAATTAAAAAGCTTAATGCCCTCTATTACTCAAAGAATGTTAGTAAACCAGCTACGAGAACTTGAATCCGACTTTATTGTTCATCGCGAAGTTTACCCAGTCGTCCCTCCGAGAGTGGAGTATTCCCTAACAGAGCGTGGAAAAACATTAATGCCTATTCTAGAGGCCATGTATGAATGGGGAAAAGAGTATAAAGACTTTATAGAAACAAATATAGACGAAGAGATACAATTGAAATCATGATCAGCACATGTACGGTAAAGCGTACATGTTTTTTTATGTCTGTACAGTATACTTTTTGTTACTATATGAGATTAATGTGCGTACTTCTCTTATTGGATATTTTGTATTTATAATAAATTCATGCTAGAACACTACAAAAAAGGAGCGGTAAAATTTTATGAAATTACAATTAGCATTAGATTTAGTTGATATCCCGGGTGCCATTGAATTAGTGAAGGAAGTAGAGGAACATGTTGATGTAGTTGAGATTGGAACTCCAGTGGTAATCAACGAGGGACTAAGAGCAGTAAAAGAAGTAAAGGCTGCTTTTCCTAATTTAACCGTTTTAGCCGATCTTAAAATCATGGATGCTGCTGGATATGAAGTCAGCCAAGCTTCAGCTGCGGGAGCGGATATCGTTACAATTCTAGGTGTTGCAGAGGATGAGTCAATTAAAGGAGCGGTAGAAGAAGCCAAGAAACAAGGAAAACAAATTCTAGTAGATATGATTTCTGTGAAGGATATTGCCACACGCGCAAAACAATTAGATGAGTTTGGAGTTGACTATATTTGCGTACACACTGGCTATGACCTACAAGCGGTTGGTAAAAATTCGTTTGAAGACTTAGCAACCATAAAAAGTGTTGTTAAAAATGCGAAAACAGCAGTTGCGGGAGGAATTAAACTAGAAACTCTACCAGAGGTAATTGATCAAAAACCTGATCTAGTTATTGTTGGTGGGGGGATTACTGGAAAAGAGGATAAAAAGGCAGTAGCAGCTAAGATGCAAGAACTAATTCAAGAAGCAGTTGTACAAGGATAGTCCACATGAATATAACGCAATATTTAAGGGAAATCGTTCACGAATTAGATAGTTCCATTGATTTATTGCCTGAACTGGAAGCTGAAAAGTTATTAGATGCCATTTTGAAATCGAAAAAAATCTTTGTAGCAGGCGCAGGAAGATCTGGCTTTATGGGAAAATCATTTGCAATGCGAATGATGCATATGGGAATTGATGCTTATGTCGTTGGAGAAACGGTGACAGCAAATTTAGAACTAGGTGATTTACTGATTATCGGTTCAGGCTCAGGAGAAACAAGTACATTAATTGCCATTGCAGAAAAAGCAAAAAAGCTAGGTGGAGTTGTTGCGTTAATAACAACCTCCTCCGAATCTACTCTTGGAAGAATTGCTGATTTGATCGTTCCTCTTCCCGGTACACCGAAAGACAAAACAAATAGTGATAACCATTCCATCCAACCGATGGGTTCTCTATTTGAACAGACCATGCTGTTATTCTACGATTCTTTAATATTAAAGGTTATGGAAATTAACGGATTAGATTCTAATAAGATGTACGGAAAGCATGCAAACTTAGAATAAACTTTGAGATATGTAATATTTGTGTTAATAGAAGTTTTGGGTACCCATCCAATAATAAAAAGGCCTCAAACCCAGTAATAGCAATGGTTTGATGCCTTTTAACTTTAATCAACAAATAGCGTTATTGGTATTATGCGAATTGTTGAGAGTCTTGAATGTTATTTAACTTTAACCATCGCTGTTTCAGTTACTTTTATCGGATAAATGGAATAAATATATGAATCGAGAGTAACACTATGCATAAAACTAGTGTGGGGTATTAATAACATGAAACAGATTATTCTCTGGTCTCTCTTGATATTGCCTTGGGCGTCCTTGATTTTTTTGAAAATGGATACTGTACGGAGGTATATGCCAGTCGCTCTATTTATGACCGTTATTCATACCTTGGCATATCAAGCGGCTTACCATTACGGATGGTGGAAAGAGGCAGGTTCTAGTCTGTTCGGGTGGGATAAAGTCGTCCCGGTTCCTTGGGTATATGGAGCTTATTTAGTTATTGTTATCTGGGTATTCCACTTTACCTTTGGTAGATTTTGGTTGTATATGACTGTCAATATTCTGTTGGATGGTTCCTTTATGTACATCGTTTATCCAGTATGGCAACGAATTGGGCTTGTTTCGAGTGAATCGACCATATCTACAATAGCTATTGTTGCTATGATGGTCGGTTTTGCGCTAATCATCTATCTGTATCAATTGTGGCAGGACGAAGTGCTCATACATCACAAAGCGAAATCATAAATGACCAAGAGCTGAATTAGCGTCCCCTTCATTGGTTTGGCCTGCACCTTGCTAGGCTTTTTTTGCTTAGATCGCCGCCGTTGTGATAATCAGTGCATTTACTACAAGAACTCTACCCTGAATCAAATACTCCTTGCCTTATGACTTTATATATGGCCCTGTTTAACACACGCATTTGAGAAACCCAGCAATAGTAAAATAAACGGAGTTTTTCCGGTTAGAAACAAAATGAAGCTCATTTCGGGGCATATAAGGGGAGATTTTCCGGTTATGCAAAGTAACCCCCCTATTTTCACGTTTTTCGAACCAATAGGCGGAATCTCTCCGTCTATTAGGGCTATTTTTTATTTTATTTACTACTTAAGCGAAATTTTTCCGTTTAATTACCCGATACATGATCAGAAAAAAAGAAACCAATATAATTGAAAGCCAAGCATGAACTGCACCCCAATTGTTAGACACCACTAACAATTGGAGGTGCAGTTTTTGTATGTCTAAATATTCATTCAAAGATAAATTAGAGATTCTATTAGGCTACAAGGAAGAAAAAACTTCTCAAAGC
>JBEQAB010000013.1:0-85703 GCA_041640555.1 Bacillaceae bacterium | reverse complement strand
GCCAGGATCAAACTCTCCAATAAAGAGTAAGATTAGCTCTTAAAGTTAAAACGTTGGCTAGTGTATGTTTCAACACTAATCATTTTTTTGTTGACGTATGATTTGTTTAGTTTTCAAAGAACAATTTGTTGGAGCGGGTGATGGGAATCGAACCCACGACATCAGCTTGGAAGGCTGAGGTTTTACCATTAAACTACACCCGCATATTATTATTTTATAAGATGGTCGGGAAGACAGGATTCGAACCTGCGACCCCTTGGTCCCAAACCAAGTGCTCTACCAAGCTGAGCTACTCCCCGTTATTCAAAATGGCGCGCCCGAAAGGAGTCGAACCCATAACCTTCTGATCCGTAGTCAGACGCTCTATCCAATTGAGCTACGGGCGCTCTTTTTAAAGAAGCAACTTTTATATAATATCATAACCACATTTTAATGTCAAACACTTTTTGTAGTTTTTCTTGGTGCGGCCGAGAGGACTTGAACCTCCACGGGGTTGCCCCCACTAGGCCCTCAACCTAGCGCGTCTGCCATTCCGCCACGACCGCTCAATTAAGAGCGATAGAATATATTATATATGATTCCTCTCAGTTATTCAACTGGGAATAGATGGTGCGGGTGAAGGGAGTCGAACCCCCACGCCTTGCGGCGCTAGATCCTAAGTCTAGTGCGTCTGCCAATTCCGCCACACCCGCATAATGGAAAGTTATTTTGCTGAAACAAAAAACTTTGGTGAGCCATGAAGGACTCGAACCTTCGACCCTCTGATTAAAAGTCAGATGCTCTACCGACTGAGCTAATGGCTCGTACAAATTAAGAAAAAGCGCCTTAAAATAAAAAAATGGCTGGGCTAGCTGGATTCGAACCAACGCATGACGGAGTCAAAGTCCGTTGCCTTACCGCTTGGCTATAGCCCAACAATATGGCGGTCCCGACCGGGATCGAACCGGCGATCTCCTGCGTGACAGGCAGGCATGTTAACCGCTACACCACGGGACCTTTTTAGTAGTATAATAATTTGAAAGTGACCCCTACGGGATTCGAACCCGTGTTACCGCCGTGAAAGGGCGGTGTCTTAACCGCTTGACCAAGGGGCCATATATTTTTAAAAGATGATGAAAGTTACTGGCGGAGAAGGAGGGATTTGAACCCTCGCGCCGGTTACCCGACCTACACCCTTAGCAGGGGCGCCTCTTCAGCCTCTTGAGTACTTCCCCAAAATGGCTCCACAGGCAGGACTCGAACCTGCGACCGTTCGGTTAACAGCCGAATGCTCTACCAACTGAGCTACTGTGGAATAAGAAAAGTTTATGTCGTAATCTCGACTCTTTATATTATAATGAGACAAGCTGTGAAAGTCAAGAGGAAATATTTATTACTTTTTTTCGCTCGATGTCAGTCACGGAATAATAATTTAACATCTTTTTCTCCAACTGTCAAACACGAATTTCAATGAGTTTCCCCCGGCACTTTCCACAAACATACTTTGAAGTATTAATCCTTCTCTTTCTATTATATTGCTGAGCGCACCCTGTGCATTGATACATACGAACGGTCTTTTGGGTTCTAACTTCAGGGCGGTTCGGGAGAGTAGAACAAAAACGTGGTGCACCCACTTTTTTAAGAAGTGTTTTAAAGTCATGATCTCGGTGCTGATAGCCTTTTCCCTCAAGATGTAAATGATAATGACATAATTCATGCTTAATGATGCCGATTAATTCTTGTTCCCCCAGTTGTTCTAGATAACTTCGATTAATCTCAATGTTATGAGACCTTAACATATAACGTCCACCTGTTGTACGAAGACGGGAATTAAAAAAAGCAGTATGTCGAAATGGCTTGTTAAAGAATTGAATGGAAATTCCCTCAACTAAATTTTGCAACTCATTGTCATCCATACTCCCACCTCACTTATAAATAAACAAAAATTCTATGAACATGACAACCCATTATAGCATACATTGAATATACCCCTTGAAATTTGTGCTAGGAGGTATGTCTATGCCTACTTGGTTTCAAAATCAGATGCAGAAAGCATTTTTAGAGAAAAATGCCTATCAAATAAAACTACTTAACCAATGTTGGTTTTTTTACAGAAAAAAACACCGTTCCTCTTGATAACGAATTTACATTAATGGTGCAAACATTTTATATCCCATATGAAAAACGCACTTGAATTCACGATATCATTCACAGTGCGTTTTTTTATTTATTGACCACTTTGGCAATATTGTCTTGATTCACAAAGGAATTCAAAGGGTATGAAGTAATTATTGGATGGTGTATGAATTATTTGTGATTTAGTCCGTGGAACATGCTGAGACTACAAAGGTTGTTGGATTTAATTTTAACGGGTAACTTTTATGGGTACATACACTCCTTTAGGCTTTTGGACCGCGCAGACCACGTAGTTGCGAAGCTCTTATCCGAAATTGAGTAACCAATAATATTAAAATAAGCAGAGTTTTTCCGGTTAGACTTCAGAATGGAGCTTGGTTCGGGGTATATAAGCAGAGTATTTCCGATTAAGCAAAGCAAAATCACCCAATTTCACGTTTTTTAAGTCAATAGTCGGAAACTTTCCGTCTATTTTAGCTATTTTTAGTGCAATTTCCTAAATAAGAGAAATTTCTCCGCTTATTTTTCAAACACGCTTAGCAGCTAATGAACTTGTCTAACTTTCGGGCGCTTAGTAAAATAGGAAATTCAAAAAAGGATTAGAGAGAATTGCATCTCTAATCCTTTTTGACTGTGAAATATAATACTTATATGATTTGGTCTACTTTTACCGTTTGTAACTCAAAAGTAAACCCATAACCATCGTGTACGTTGTTTCTTTTGTCTTTACGGTTGTAACATCGTTAAAGCGACTCTGCCTTTTTGTTGGTCTACACTATCCACCCACACGGTGACTACGTCTCCAACGGAAACAATATCGAGTGGGTGCTTGACAAAGCGATTGCTTAGTTTGGAAATATGAACAAGGCCGTCTTGCTTTACACCAATATCAACAAATGCTCCGAAGTCCACTACGTTTCGAACCGTTCCTTGAAGCTCCATTCCTTCTTTTAAATCTTCAAGCTTTAGTACATCCTTCTTTAATAATGGTGCAGGTAGCTCGTCACGCGGATCTCTTTCCGGTCTAACTAACGCATCGAGAATATCCTTTAATGTTAATTCTCCGATCTCAAGTTCTGCCGCAATAGCTTTGATATCAACAGATGATAATGTTGTTTTTAGTGCTTCTGAACCTAGGTCAGCTGACGTAAAGCCTAATTTACTTAGGAGATTTTTAACTTCTTGATAATTTTCCGGGTGAATACCTGTACGGTCAAGCGGTTCTTTTCCATCAATCACACGTAGAAACCCAATGGCTTGCTCATATGTTTTTGCACCTAACCTCGGAATTTTCTTTAACTGTGTTCGATTGACAAATTTACCTTCTTCTTCACGTTTCTTGACGATATTGGTTGCTACTGTTTTTGAAAGTCCAGCCACATATTGAAGCAATGAAGCAGAAGCAGTATTTACATTCACACCTACTTGGTTCACGGCGGTTTCCACAACAAAAGTTAATGATTCAGATAATCTCTTTTGAGATACGTCATGTTGATATTGGCCTACTCCAACCGATTTTGGATCGATTTTCACCAATTCAGCTAATGGATCTTGCAAGCGACGGGCAATGGAGACCGCGCTTCGCTCCTCAACCTGAAAATCAGGGAATTCTTCACGAGCTAAATCGGAAGCAGAATAAACACTCGCACCCGCTTCGTTAACAATTAAATAATAAATCTCTCTTTTTTGATCTTTGAGCATATCTACTACAAACTGCTCTGTTTCCCGGGAGGCAGTCCCATTTCCCACCGCTACCATTTCAACTTCGTATGTTTCAATGATTTCTTTAAACTTTCTCTCAGCTTCTTGTTTCTTCGATACAGGTGGATGAGGGTAAATTACATCGATTCTAAGAACCTTCCCTGTTTCATCCACTACCGCTAACTTACAGCCTGTTCGATACGCTGGGTCTACACCTAGAACAATCTTTCCTTTTAAAGGTGGTTGGAGAAGAAGATTTCTTAAATTCTCAGAGAAGATATGAATCGCTCTTTCTTCTGCTTTTTCAGTTAGCTCATTACGAATTTCTCTTTCTATTGAAGGTTGAATTAATCTCTTATAGCCATCTTCAACTGCCTCAGTCACTGTCTCAACAACGAAGGATCGAGAATTCTTAATCCACTTTTTTGTTAAGTAGTCCATGTTACGGTCCACATTCGGCTTAATCGCTACCCGTAAAACTTCTTCTTTCTCCCCGCGATTGAGAGCTAGTGTACGATGGGGAACCACTTTGTTAATAGGCTCTGAATATTCATAATACATTTCATATACTTTTTTCTCGTCTTTTTCCAAATCCTTAACGCTAGCTTCAACCAATCCAGATTTAGCGGTCTCACTTCGTATCCATTTTCGAGCATCCGCATCATCCGAAACCCACTCAGCGATAATATCCTTCGCCCCATTTACCACTTCTTCAATAGAGTGAACCTCAAGTTCTTCCGATAAATACTCACTTGCCTTCTCTTCGATTGAACCATTTACAGGGAAGGCTACTAACCATTCCGCAAACGGCTCTAATCCTTTTTCCTTCGCTACAGTTGCCTTTGTACGGCGTTTCTGTTTATACGGGCGATATAAATCTTCAACCTCTTGTAGTTTGATCGATTTTTCTATCTGGCTTTTTAACTCAACCGTCAGTTTCCCTTGTTCTTCGATAATCCGAATAACCTCTTCTTTTCTTTGCTCCAGGTTTTGTATGTATTGCCAACGTTCCATAATGTCACGAATTTGTACCTCGTCTAATGCACCCGTTTGTTCTTTACGGTATCTCGCAATGAACGGTAGAGTGTTTCCTTCTTCAAGTAACGAAATAACATTGTTCACTTGTTTGAAACTTAAATTCTGCTCTTTTGCTACCGTTTGTAAGAGTTCCTTACGCTTATCTATTGTTTGATCCAATGTACTTTTCCTCCAACACGAATGTCTTTTTCCTTATTTTATCAAAGATTTCAAGTGTAACAAAATGAATGATATGCACAAAAAGAGTTACCCCATTATGTACAGGTAACTCTAATGCAATGTCCCTATAATAAATGTTGAATCATCCATTTTCGAAGTGAACCTCTCCCGTATTTGATTCGCAATACATTCATTCGATAACCCGGAGCTTAGTAATGATTTTATTCCGTTAGGCGTGATGCCGTCCGAATGGATAAGAAATTTCGAGTTTGCTTGATAGGAGTATCTCTTTGTATTAAATCTTACCGGTTTACCAGATAGATATCCTGAGACTGGAAGAGGGTAGGTTAGTTCACCTTGATCTGAATATAAAAAGAAACGGATATTCCCTACACAACTGTAGTGAAATTCCTTCATCTGAAAAAACACCTTTAATACCGCTACCGCAGCTCCTCTTTTTTGAAAAAGAGCCTGATTGCATTTTTTCATCAACACTTCAACATCTTCATCATGATATTGTTGGACAACCTCAACCACTGCTGAAGAAGCCTCATTAGCAAGTGTTCCACTGCCAAGACCATCCGCGACGACACAGGTAAAATATTCATCTTGGAGAATATAGTAATAGCTATCTCCACATACATACTTACCTTCCTTAGTTGTTTGGTGAACAATCACTTCTATTGGTTTCGTCACGATAAGCACTCCGAACTGTTATGATCTGAGCGGATGGCATCTTGAAGTTTTTTGATTGCCTTTCTTTGCAATCTTGACACATGCATCTGAGAAATACCTAATTTCTCCCCGGTGTCTTTTTGACTTAGATTGTCCAAATACGTATATTGGATAATCTCCCTTTCTCTTTCCGTCAGTACATGTAGAACCTTGTCTAATACAAGTTTCTGATTCACTTTTTCATAACCCTCATCAACGCTCCCCACCACGTCCAATAACGTGACAGTCCCTCCATCAGAATCAGCCTCAATAGAATGGTCAACAGACAATGCCTGATAACTTCTTCCCATCTCCATCGCTTCTAGTATATCCTCTTCGGATTCTTGTAAGGCTTCAGCAATTTCACATACTTTCGGCGAACGCTGGAGAGTGGTGGTTAATTCCTCAACCGTTGCTTTAATTCTTGGACCTAGTTCTTTTATTCTTCTAGGAACATGGATACTCCACGTTTTATCTCTCAAAAAACGCTTGATTTCTCCCACAATGGTAGGTACAGCAAAAGCTTCAAAGCTTCTCCCAAAGTCCTCATCGTACCTTCGAATCGCCCCTAATAGACCAATATTCCCGACTTGAACAATGTCCTCATGATAGGATTTTCCTTTTGAGTATTTTCGGGCAATTGTTTCAACTAAGCTTTTATAATGTAAAACCAATTGGTTTTGAGCTTCATCATCCTGATTTTGCTGATAAGCTTTTATATATCGATGTATTTCTTCTTTTGATAGTGAATTAGGTTGAGATTTGTTCTGCATTCCTCTCCACCTGCTCCCCTTCTAGGTATTTGGTCATAAAAACCGTCACACCCTCATTCTGATGAATGACCACTTCATCCATCAGCGTCTCTATCAAGTAAAGCCCTAGGCCTCCTTCACGCATAAACTCAACTGGTTCATTTCCACGGTAAGGGCCCACTTTCTCTCGAGCCGATTGAAAATCGAAACTCTTTCCGCTATCAGCCACGATAACTTCGAGTCGATCGCCATATGATCCAAAACCTACTGCAACCTCTCCCCGTTTTCCTGTTTTATAGGCATGCTGAACAGCATTTGTTATGGCTTCACTTGTAGCAATTTTCAAATCTTCAATTTCATCGAACGAAAAGCCCATCCGACTTGCAATGGCAGATAATGTTAACCGAATCACACCTACGTATTCTGGCTTAGCAGGGATTTTCATTTCAATATAGTCACAAACTTCTTTCATTTTGGTTCACCCTCAATCTGGCTAATATTCATAATATCAGCTAGCCCGGTGATCTCGAAAAGCCTCTTTAACCGATCAGAAAGTCCAACTAACTGAAATTCCCCATTACTTGAGCGCACATTTTTAAACGTCCCCACAAATACCCCTAAGCCTGTGCTATCCATATATTCTACTCCGGAAAGATTAATAATTATATTGACTCCCTCTCTCTCAGACAGAGGAAACAGCGTTTCTCTTAGCTTCGGTGCCGTATAAACATCAATTTCACCAGTTACACTGACAGCAACACGATCATCACTTTCCGTGATATCTAACTTTATGTTCATTATACCCACCTCTTTACAAGTCAACTGCTCTTATTCGATACCCTGAAAAATTAGTACTTAAACCTTTCTTTTCAGAATTATTAAAGTAAAATCATCTCTCAACTGAAAGTGTTGGAGCTTTTCTAACTCTTTATATATGTTGGTTACAATCTCTTGTGCAGGCAAACGGATATATTTTTTTATATACGAAATTAAGGTTTCTTTTTCGATGAACCCTTCTTCTGAGCGACATTCTGTCACACCATCTGACATCAAGATAATCATGTCTCCAACATTTATGTCTTGTTCATACTGCTGATATTTCGTCCGCTTCTCTACTCCTAACAGCAAACCCTTTGCATCAATTTCAGTGAACTCTCCCGATTGCGCACGGTAAAGAAACCCCGGCTCATGACCAGCGGAAGAATAGGCAAATGTATGCTTGATTGGATGATACACACCGTAGAACATGGTAATAAACATACTAGGATCCACATTTTGTTCAACGACCCGATTAAGATTTTCTAACACTTTACACGGTTCTTGTTGATTATCCGGTTGACTGTCCATCGCATATTTGATCATGGACATACACAATGCTGCTGGGATTCCTTTCCCAATTACATCTGCAATAGCTATACTTATATTATTCGTTTCATCTTGAACAAAGTGATAATAATCTCCATTCATATGCTTGGCAGGAACACTAATAGCACCTATATCCAGCCAAGGAACAGAAGGGACATGGGTTCCTAATAAGGTTTGCTGTACATTTGCAGCAATCTCCATTTCCGTTCTTAGTTCCTGCTGCTTATGGCGCAAGCTTTGATGCTCTCTATAAGCGAGACCGTAGCCTAACATCACTTCTAGTAACATATCAAAGGAAAGTGATACTTCTTCTGGTAACTCCGGATACATTTCATTCATAAGAGTTTTATGTAAACTGATGATTTCCTCAGGGGAGATTCGATGCTCAATAGACTTTCTACTAAACTTTTGACCCTGATACAGCACTTGTTCAGAAGGGTCGTTTATGTATTTTTCAAGTATGTGCCGATATTTTGTCTCCATCAATTCTCGGAAATCCATAAAACACTCCCCCTAACGCACCCACTTAGTTGCCGTTATCTCTGTTCCATTACCTGGTGTTGAGTTAATCCCAAACTCATCCATCAAGCGTTTGACTCCTGGCAATCCAGCCCCTAAACCACCTGATGTTGAATATCCATCCTCCATTACTTGCCTTATATCCTTTATACCAGGTCCATTGTCTATAGCTACTACCTTCAATCCCGCTTTGCCGCTTTCATATAGTTTTTCAATGCAGATTTGGCCCTGACCAGCGTATAAATAAATATTTCTAGCTAATTCACTAATAGCAGTTGTGATTCTAGCCTGATCAACCGTTCCAAACCCAAGCTCTTTTGCCACATTTCGGCCTAGCTGCCTTGCTGCAACAATGTCCCATTCATTAATGATTTTTACGCAGGATTGGATCCCCATTTGGTTATTCCCCCAATTCCTGAT
Organism: Bacillaceae bacterium; assembly: GCA_041640555.1. Lineage (GTDB taxonomy): Bacteria > Bacillota > Bacilli > Bacillales > Cytobacillaceae > Robertmurraya_A. Next base: position 76,920 of record JBEQAB010000013.1, on the reverse strand, counting down.
GTAATTTCTCCAAACCTTTTTCTAGATCCAAAGCTGTTAGGACATCATCTAAGCCAATTCCTAATTCGATAAGAGTAATCGCCACCGCTGGCTGAATACCTGTAATGACAACTTTAGCACCCATAAGTTTAGACATATTAATTACATCACCAAGCACCTTCGCGATGAAGGAATCAATAAAATCAATGGAAGTGATATCAATTACAACACCATTAGCGCTTGTTTCGTGTATTTTATGAAGCAAATCTTCCTGAAATTGAAGGGCCGTTTGATCGTCCAATTCCCATTGAATTGATACTAGTAAGCATTTGTGTAATTTTAGAATGGGTATCCTCAATTTTCTCCCCCCGTGCTGATAATCTTTTTATTCATAATTTCAAGAGCAGACTCAATGCCCTTTTTCAGTGTATTTTTTGTTGTAATTTGATTTAAATTAATCCCCAGATTGACGATTGTCTGTGCGATTTCTGGACGAATACCTACTAACATACACTTGGCCCCAACTAGTCTAACTGCATCGGCAGCTTGAATAATATGATGAGCGACCATTGTATCTACAACCGGAACACCCGTAATATCTATAAGAACAACTTCCGAACGATTTCTTACCACTCCATTTAACAAGCTTTCCATGATCTGTTTTGCCCTCTCCGTATCTATCGTCCCAACTAGAGGCATGACAGAAATACCATCAAATACAGGAATTAATGGAGCAGACAATTCTTGAAGAGCAATTTTTTGAAGTGATACTGTTCGCTCCCAAGTCGAGGAATATACATTAACAATTTCATTTGTCATTGGACTTATCCAGCTATCAAAGTCATAAATGATTTCCATACGATTCTCTTCATTTACATGACCTGATGCATTCATTCCTTCAAAAGCAATTCTTGCAAATTCCCGTAATCCGTCCGTAACAAAGGTTAAAGGCCATGCAAGTCTCACTACTTTTTCAGCAAACTCTACAAGTTTTTCACTATACTTTTCATCAGAATCTTTTAGATTAGAAACAATTAGATCGACGAACTCTCGGCTTGTCCCTACGAATACTTGGTCAGACACTACCTTTAAAACCCGTTCATCTGATTTTTCCTTCATGCTCTCGATCCACTTTGTTAGGATCTCTTCACGATTCGTTTGAATATACTGTTCAATTGCTTTGTTCATTATATCCTCCCAATTTTAACATGTTAGGTTTCTTCAAAACGGATTGTCTTTAAACTGTAATCAAAGCTTAAAACCAAAATTTTGAACCTATACATAATGATATCAATTTTATGCGAAAGCTTAAACTAATTATGACAATATTGCGACTTTGTTATATACCCTTTTTTTCGAGTAACTAAACATAGTGAAAAGGCCAATATTTTGGGTAGGCACAAAAAAAAGGATAGCACTCGGCTATCCTTTTCTTGCACAGTATGATTTCTTTTTCATAAACTATTTTCGTAAAGTTTGTTTTAGAAAAATCCCAAATGCCGGATTTTTCACCGCATAACGCTGGGTTTATTGGTCTATTTGGACAGTAGCACTTTTCTAAGTCTGGAAATATTCTGCTTGGCTGTTGAAACATCTAGTCCATTTCTTAAAAAGTGTGTCTATAGCAACAATGTTTTAGAAAAGAGCCTCTTCATACAATAAAAAAACGCCCTTTCTAGAGCGTATTTTTAGAATTCAATTAGACCTAGGCTAATTTGTAAAGCTTCGTCCACTTTCTCCATCATTTCGTCATCGAGATGAGTGATCTTATCGGTCAGACGTTGTTTATCAATTGTACGAATTTGTTCCAACAGGATAACTGAATCTCGTTCGAAACCATAGCGTTTCGCATCAATTTCAACGTGAGTAGGCAGTTTCGCTTTTTGAATTTGAGCTGTAATGGCTGCAATAATCACTGTGGGACTGAACCGATTCCCGATATCGTTTTGGATCACAAGAACTGGACGAACGCCACCTTGCTCGGAACCAACAACTGGGGATAGGTCTGCAAAATAAACGTCACCACGTTTGACAATCAAAGGATTATCCCCCACTTACTAGACGTTCAACTGTATGTTCTGCCTCATACTCTGCTTGAAACGCTTCTGAAGCAATCGTTAAGTTGATCTTCGCCATCTCCATGTAGCCTCTTCGCATGGATTCACGAATTTGTCTCTTTTTCCGCTCACGCAAGTACATTTTAGTAGCTTGATAAATGAATTCGCTTCTGTTCACATTCTCCTGTTTCACAAAACCATCCAATTCGGTTAAAAGATGTTGCGGTAATTTCACCATAATTTCTGTTGTTGCGCTGGACTCAGACACAAACATACACCTCCACCATCACTACACACCATTTTATCTCTACCATATTTTATAATAACACCAATCCACCACAATGCAAAGGGGAATAAGTCATACTTCAGTATTATCCACCAAAAAAATACCCTTTTATTCATGATGTCTCCAAAGATTCATAAATCTGGATCTTTTTCTATAAATCCTTATTCTTAAAGGTTTAACACTATACATATGAATGCAAAATATCGTTTCTTTGCTCCATCATTTTTCCATATTTTTTATAAATTCTAGGCACACGACTTGAAATGATACAAGGAACTTCATAATTGATTGTTTCTAATTTAGTTGCAATTTCATTCATTGAAATGTATTCCGTTTGTTGCTCTCCAATAAGCGTAACAAGGGTTCCAACGGGAAGTTCTTTAGGCAATCTAATCATGCATTGGTCCATACAAATTCGACCGACAATCGGTACTCTTTTTCCTTCAACTAGTACCTCTTGTCCGTGTAGCTTTCGAATCCAACCATCCGCATAACCAATTGGCAACGTGCCAATCCACTCAGGCCCCTGAGCGGTATATGTGGCACCATAGCTAACCGAATCCCCTTTTTCTAACTTTTTTACATGAATAAGTCTTGTGTGAAGTGAAAATGCGTCCTGTAACGGAAAGGGTAACACGGACTCCATTTCTAGGGATGGAGTCAATCCATACATCCCAATACCAAACCGAATGGCATTAAATGAAGCTTCACCAAAGCGAAATGATGCTGCACTGTTGCTTGCATGGACAAGGTCTGGCTTTACCCTTAAATACGATAAAAGCTCGTGAAAACGCGAGAGTTGTTTTCGAAAATAACTCTCTTCTAACTCGTCCGCTGTAGCAAAGTGAGTATAAATTCCCTCAAAAAGAAAACATCCACTTGATTCCAACAGCTTCTCAATGGATGTTAATTCTTCCCTTGAACGAACACCAATTCTTCCCATACCTGTATCAAGTTTTATATGAATAGATAATTTTTCTCCCTCACCTAACATTCCCTTTGCCTGCTGTAACCATTCATATCGAAATACAGTTAATGTAATTTTATTTTTAACGGCGACCGATGTATCCTCGGGACGACTGGCTCCTAATACGAGGATAGGAGCTGTGATTCCTTTTTCCCTTAGAGCAATGGCCTCATCTAAAAACGCAACGGCCAAGTACGTGGCACCTGCTTCTAAAGCAGCTCTCGCTACCTGTACATCTCCATGACCGTACGCATTGGCTTTTACAACCGCCATCATTTGGACATGATTCGGCAAATGTTTTTTTAACTGCGAAACATTATACATGATTTTATCTAAATGAACTTCTGCCCATGTATCTCGATAAAACAAAGTATTGTGACTCATTTCTACACTTCCTTCTACTTCCGGTCTAACATATACATACGATTATCGAATCCTAGGCGGTGATTGTCAACTTTCTTTAACCATACAAAAGAACAGGCTTCACAAAGGAAGCCTGTTGATTCATTATTTACTTATATCCCCTTGGACTTGAACCGATCTAGCTAACATAGCCATTTCTTCTTCGGATAAGTCATTGGAGGCAAGCATGTAATCTACACCTTGATACGTCCATGAAATGGTATTTCCTGACATAGCACCAATTGTGAAACCAAGATCAATCGGTTCCCCAGATACTGTCGTTGATGTAACCGACGCTTCGGCAACAATGGCTTTTTCCTGTACAAGCGTGAAGCTCTTTTCACCATCATATGTTAAAATTACACGTTTTCCATTCTCGGTTTTCACTTCTTTTTCTTCGATTAAGTCCACACCAGCAATCTCTTCTGTTGGATACATCACCGTGAACGCTTCATCTTTTACATTTGACATAACAGGAACTTCAAGCTGGGCACCTGTCATATTTTTAGCCATATCAAAATCCTTCGCATCAAAGCTAGCATCAAATTTAACATTTGTAAATTCGACAGTTACTAAAGCCTTTCGGTCAGGATCCATTACTTTTACGCTAACTGGTGTTAAATCCTTTTTAAACGTAATCTCTTGGTAAGGCAGCATCTTGTTGTTTTGATATCTAGTCTTTGTTTCAAATACATAATGCTCTTTAGTCGCACTAAACTTTGCTTCCTTATCAGCAATAATGTCTTGAATTAGTGATTCATACAAATACGCCTGGCTGCTATTTTCCGGCCAATCGCTTTGGAAGCGGAAGCTCTTATTAAGGGCTGGTGTTAACACAAACACTCCGTCATCATTACGTAAAATCATTTGACTCTGGTCTTTTTGAGCATTCTTTAAATTTACTCGATAGTAAGTAGGAGCTTTGTGCCAAATTTGCACATCATACGTCTGAGGCTCAGTTCCCATTTGCAAAGTCATGGTGGCATCCGCCTTATAACCTTTCAAACTTTCAACCTTCCCGCTTAAATCCTTCACCACATCTTCTTGTGATTTAGATCCACAGGCGGCTAACATAAGTACTGCCATTAGCCCGGCGAATAGCAATAATAATTTCTTCCTCATTCCTTCAACCCCTTTAGTTTCATTTCTTCGTAGTAAGAAGAGTGAGGGAAGGATATGAACTCTTACGGTTTTAGTAACCGCTAAAGAAACTCGCCGCCATCCCCCGCTCTTCTGTTGCACTATGAATATATGAGACAACCTTGGGGAATATGTCCAACGATTGGAACAAGCTATTTATTTTTTTCAATTACCACTTGCGCAACCGCATACTCTTTACTATGTGAAATGGAGAGGTATACACCCACGCTAAAGGGTTTTATAATCATGGGCTGCCCTTTTTCATCCGACTGAATTTCGATATCCAAAAATGATAACGATTCACCAATACCCGTTCCAACTGCCTTAGAAAAGGCTTCCTTTGCAGCGAAACGCCCTGCCAAGTATTCCGTTTTCCTTTTCCCATTATATGTATGATATTTGTCTTTTTCTCTATTGGTTAAAATTCGATCGACAAACTTACTTTGCCTCGTGCTGAGCTCCTCAATTCGAGAAAGCTCAACGATATCAATACCTATTCCCGAAATCAAACGTAGCACCTCCTTCTAAAAAATCATTACGAAGCATATTGTGTACAAACTGTATTGTAATCACGTGTATTATAGATATGAAACAGTTATGATAGTAAAAATGAATACATTGGAGGGTTCTTATGTTTATCCGAACGGAGAGCTTCAAAGATTTTACCCGTTATTACCCCATTATAACCGGTATTGTCTTTATTCATATTGTTTTGTACTTGCTTATTGTTCTTCCCTTCTTTCCGGGTGGTCTGATTTTTGAAAGGTTAGCTGGTGTAAATCTTTATATTATGGAAGGTGAACTTTGGAGGTTGGTCACTCCTATCTTCCTTCATAGTGGGTTTCCACATCTTCTATTTAACAGCTTTTCTCTTGTGTTGTTTGGTCCAGGTCTCGAGCATATCCTAGGAAGAAAAAGCTTTATCACCCTTTATTTATCAACAGGAATTCTCGCAAACCTTGCTACCTTATTTTTAAAACCATTAACCTACACACATGTCGGGTCAAGTGGAGCGATTTTTGGATTGTTTGGAATTTATTTAGCGATGATCTTTTTTCGGAAGGAAATGCTTTCTCGTGAAAACACACAGGTGGTGTTAGCCATTGTCGTCATTGGTGTGATTATGACGTTCGTTAACGCAAACGTAAATGTGACTGCTCATATTTTCGGTCTTCTTGCTGGTCTTATTCTTGGCTCCTTTGCAATCGAACGCGGAAGAGAGCTTACTTCATCCTTTCAGAGAATCACAAAAAGAACACTCACTTCCTCTGGTGGTCCCAAAAAATGGAGCCCCACGTCTATTATGCTTGCCGTGCTCATTTTCTTAGCATTAATTGGATTACTTAGTAGATAAAAAGCGCCTCAAAAAGGCGCTTTTTGGCTATGAGAATACCAGTGATAAATCTCCCTAGCGTCCTCTTTTTCAATATCAACAATCGTCCCTCCGATGGCTCCCATTCCTGATTTAATGAGACTTGTCATCGTGGCTAGATTCTTTCTTCTTTGAAAGAAACTTTCTTTATAAGAAACCGATTGAACATTATTCTTTTTCATAAATAGAGTATGCTTAATAAAGCCTCTATACTGGATATTTAGCTGCTGCCCCTCGATACTCCAGCCCGCATCTTTATAAATTACAAATGACCAGCCACTAGAGAACAAGAAAAGCATGATTGACAGTAAGCCCCATAGCTTAAAAATGGCTATAGCCGCTATCACCAATGGAATCACCATCAAGGCTCCACGGATCAAATACCTTGGGAGCGAACGTTTCGGCGGCTTATTAAATGGCTGCGTTGTAGCTAAAATTGGAAGATGCTCCTGAAGGATATGAGCAACCTGCGCTTTTTTCACAGCCGGTAATAATAGCATCTTCGACCCCTCTGTATTCCTCACAGAGCCACCTGCACTTATAAGATAAACCGAACATAGTCCAAAGGGCTGTCTCAAAATATTTTCAGAGATGCGAACGGCTTGAATTCGATTCAACGGGATGGTGATTTGTCTCTTCTCTAACAAGCCCCTAGATATGATGATCTCCCTTTCTGTTTTCTTCACCGTAAATTGAGCGAATTTCACCATCGTTCCAATTAAAGCGACCACCCAAGCTAGTAAGAACCCTATAAAGACGAGCACAGATACAATGATGATACCATTTGAAACCACCCTCTCTACTTCTCGATAGGCACTTTCGTACGGGATCAGATCATCTAGTTGAGATAAGAATGCGACCATGGCAGAAAGAACCACCCCCACCCCACCAGAGGTAGTGGCTAACACCAGAAGTTCTTTAGAGGAAATTTGATAAATAACCTTTTCCTCCGCACGTTCTTCTAGGCGCTCAACTTCTGTATCCAAAGCATCTTCAACAAGCTTACCCTTCGCTTGAGCAATAATGTCTTGAATCCGATTCGCTTCTTCCTTTGATATGGCGGTTAAAACCGCCTCCGCATCCGCTGCACCACTTGGTCCAGCTGTTTCTACCTTCACCTTCACAAGACCAAATGGCCGGTGAAGGATTCCCTCAGAGAAATCAAGGCTTTGAATGCGATCGAATGGAATATACCTTTTCTTCCTTACAAGCAAACCATACTCCATCCGCAACTCCCCCTCTTCCAATCGATAGGAAAAGCGGAGCCAATTTAATACGCCAATTCCGAGTACCAAAATAACGACAGCAAATGAACCCATAAAAAACCAAAGATCACCTTCTGAAGCCTTTGTTCCAAACACAAAGAAGGCAATAAACGGTACGATTAGCTCTTTAAGCTGCTTAAAAAAATTGGTGACTGCCGCAATGGGATGAAGCCGCTTCGAATTAGACATCTTCATCCGCCACCCTTGCTAATCTCGAAATAAATTGACGCAGCTCCTCTGCCTCCTCCATCGGAAGCGCAGGAATTTCGTGTACGGTTGCCGCTGTAGAAACATCAACAGTAGCAAGTCCGTATTTTTTCAAAAGCGGTCCTTGTCTTGTATCAACATGTTGCACCCTGATCATCGGGACAAGTGTTCTCCTTACAACAAACACTCCTTGCTGAAGTTCAATTTCCTGCTCTCTCACCTCATAGCGCCACCTCTTCCAACGCAATAAAGGAAATAGGTACACATATAAATAAACATGAAGAATGATTGCTGCAACGGCAGCTATTACAACCCAAGCAGGCCATGAAAATACATTGGATAGCCAAATTACTCCCCCTGCCATAACCATTATCATGACTGAGGTCATTGCTCCTGTTATTCTCCACACCGAAAGGGCCTTGTCTGAAATTCGTTTCTGCGGTTCGTTCATATTTACAAGCTCCCCCTACTCCATAGTAACTCTTCTCCTTGTCATACGGTTTGAGCAGGAAATAAGTTTCATTATTGTATTTCAAAACTTGATTGATCCAACCAAGTAATGCTTTTTTCTCCCTTTAAGTCTTCCACTAGTTGAAATAGCGCCGCATCCTTCTTTTTCGCCTCAATCATACAATGAATTTCATTAACAGAACCTTTGATCGTATGTAAAAAATGCAAGAACATTTCTCGATCAATCGTATCCGCATGGGCACGGTATTCCTTCTCGGACTTTGGACTAGAGATATGCATCTTAATAGGTAATTTGGACAAACTCCACGTCGAGACAACCCGATTCCATTCCTTTCCCCATTCTGGGTTCTCATGATTCGCTAAGTGGTGATGATAGTCAAACACTAATGGAATCCCTAACTTTTCACATAGATACAACGTATGTTCGAGATGAAAGCTCGTATCATCATTTTCCAGCATAATCATCCGCTGGATCGAAGCAGGCACATAAGCCCAGTTATGAATAAATTGCTCCAGTGCTTTTTCTTTATCCTCGTATGCACCGCCTACATGCATAACACAACGGTGCTCCGGGTCAATTCCCATCCCTTTGAGCAATGCCTCGTGCATCGCAAGAGTCTTTATCGAATTGTTTAATATATCGGTACTCTTTGAATTCAACAGGACAAAATGGTCCGGATGGAAATCCACACGGATCGGATGCTCTTGTAAATACTGGCCGATTTCTTGCAATATGTCTTTTAACGGTCTCATATACTTCCAGTCCGACAATTCCTCATGATTAGCAAGCGGAATCAGTTTGGAACTAAAGCGAAAGAAATGGATCTCATTTGCTACATTATGCTTTAGAAGTCGTAAGCAATTGGTTAGATTATTTTTTGCTATTCGCTCTAGCTTTTGAATAGCAGCTTCCCGGTCCGGAATTTGCGAAAATTGCTTAAAGGTCATTGTTTGTGAAGGAGAGGCATTTTGGAGTTCTACACTCATCGCCACATACCCCAGTCGAACAATCATTTCGAAACCACCCTTATCCTATTTGTTTTCGCATAGTTTGTGGTAATTCGGCTGGAGTATGTATAAGAAAAAGTGAAGCGCCTAAGTAAGTTCCGACAGGCATAAGGGGTCTTCACAGGAAGGTCTGCCTTCTTAAAGTAAGTTTTGATTATAGCCTGAATGGCCTTATGACGCCTGGGACCGGAAAACAGTTGCCTTAAAAGTCATAAAAAAACCCTAGCTTTCATTCCGGCTAGGGTTTCGAACTTAACGATTATAGCTGTTGGATCTTGATTCACTTCTATTAGAGTTGTTGTGACGACGACTTCCTTGGCCTTGACCTTGGCCTTGTCTTGGTTTAAAAGAACCTTTGCCTCTGTTTTTAGAGTCGTATTTTCCACGGCGATCATTGTTACGGAAATCTTTTTTCATTGGTAATGGTTTCTCTTCCGTTAACGTTACCGGTGTTGAATCCGGCTCCTTCGTTAACATTTTGAGAACCGCTGCCACAATTGTGGAGGCATCCTGTTGCTCTAGAAGCTCATCTGCCGCCTGCTTATAATATTGTAAGTTTTCAGATTCGATCGATTGGAGAATTTTTTCGATGGCTGCTTTTTGCTGTCCTTCTAATGCCTCATCTAACGTTGGAGGCACCATTTTCTCCATCTTTCTCTTGATCGTTTTTTCTACCACTGATAGGTATGATTTTTCTCTTGGTGTAATTAACGTCATCGCCATACCTGTTTTACCCGCGCGGCCTGTACGACCAATACGGTGTACATAGCTTTCAGGGTCTTGCGGAATATCGAAATTGTACACGTGAGTAACTCCAGAAATATCTAGTCCACGTGCAGCAACATCTGTTGCCACTAGCACATCAATGGACCCTTCCTTAAACTTTTTCAAAACAGACATACGTTTCGCTTGGCTTAAATCACCATGAATTCCTTCTGCCATATACCCACGTAAGTTTAAGGCTTCTGAAAGCTCGTCAACTCTACGCTTTGTACGACCGAAAACAATTGCAAGCTCTGGCGCTTGAATATTCAATAGGCGCGTTAAGATATCAAACTTACTCTTTTCCTGAACTTCTAAGTAAAATTGTTCAATAGCAGGGACTGTCATTTCCTTTGCTTTTACTTTAACAACCTCAGGGTTCTTCATAAACTTCTCCGCCATACGTTGAATCGGTGCTGGCATCGTCGCTGAGAATAACAGAGTTTGACGCTCCTCTGGAGTTTGGGCAAGAATAGACTCAATATCCTCAATAAAGCCCATGTTTAACATCTCATCTGCCTCATCCAAAATCACTGTATGTACATTTTCAAGACGAAGTGTTTTTCTGTTAATGTGGTCAAGAATTCTCCCTGGAGTTCCTACAATGATTTGAGGGAATTTTTTCAGCGCGCGAATTTGTCTATTAATATCTTGCCCACCAAAAATAGAAAGGACTCTTGCTCGTTTTCCGTAACCAATTTTGTACAGCTCCTCAGATACTTGAATCGCTAACTCTCTTGTTGGTGCAATAACGATTCCTTGAACCACATTCGAGTTCACATCAATCTTATCGATTAAAGGAATTCCAAAGGCAGCTGTTTTTCCTGTCCCAGTCTGCGCTTGCCCGATCAAGTCTTTGTTCTCCAAGCTAAGTGGAATGGTTTGTGCTTGTACCGGAGTCGCTTCCTCAAAGCCCATTCTCTTTAACGACTTCATCGTTGCTGGACTAATACCTAAATCTTGAAACTTTGTCATCAATGTTACCAATCTCCTTTTGTAACTTAAAATATTATCCCGTGTCCACTTTCCCCTTCATTAGGGGGACGAAGTGAAACTTTCTCTGCATACGGCATCTTATGAAAAGTGCTCTTTAGTAAAAAGAGCAATCAGAAGTTTCACTATGTATAAGGTAATTTAGCATCTATAAGTCGGGTAACACACCCAACCGTCTTCATCACTATAAAGTGAACAAGTATATAAAAGTGAAAAAAGACATTCCCCAAGTGGAGTATGTCCGAAAGTTGTCCTTCTCGTTGTCACTTTGAAGTTATCTTACCATCTTAAGGAACTGAATGCAATGAAATAGGTCTCCTCCTATTCCTCCCCTTTAAGAAATGATAGTACTTCTTCAAACAGCTGATTTCTTTCCTGACAATGACAAATCAGGTGCTTCGCATTCTGATAAAAGACCATTTTCTTTTCCGTCGCACTAATTCGTTCATAGAGGAAACGAGCACTTTTAGGTGGTACAATTCCATCCACATTGCCTTGTGCAATAAAGGTTGGAATATGAATCTCAGGCAGTAACGGTCGAACATGAGATACTAATCGTCTAAATTGCATCGTCGCTGTTAGTGGGGTTTCCTTTATTTTTCGTTTATACCGTAGGAACATTTCATTTTCCAATAACCCACCTCTAAACGTATCTGTTACCATTTCTTTTATATCTAATGCCAGCTGCTTGGGATTCATATAATACGCAGCAGCACTCAATAAAACCAGCTTATCGACAGGATAATGAACCGCTAAATAGCTAGCAATCATTCCCCCCATTGAAAAACCAACCACATACACTTTGTCGCATGTTTCTAAAAGAGACTTTAATTCTCTTTCCGCGTGGTCAATCCAATCATGGTAGGCGACTCCCTTAAGTTTTAGTGTTTCACCATGTCCAGGAAGAGTCGGTGTAACGATTCGCCAGTCTGTATGTTTCTGTAAAAATAAAACTAACGGCTCCACCTCAAAAGGTGCACCGGTAAAACCATGAATACATAGACAACCAATCACCTTTTCTCACCCTTTACCAATTTCTTTACAATTCTATTTTACACCCTATTTCTGTAAAAGAAAGGGTTATTTATTGTAATTTTACACTTTTAGAGTGAATTCAGGTTTTATTAGCTGTTAGTTTTACTTATTCTCCAATGATTTCTGCTATTCGTGAGAGTCATAATGTAGTAGGATGATAGAGTAACGCTTTAAAGAAAGGATGTTATTATGACTCTTCCATACAAAATGATTGTGTTAGATTTAGACGATACTTTGCTCAATGACGAACATACTCTTTCCAAAAGAAACAAAGAAGCTTTAATGGCTGCGCAAGAGCTTGGGGTGAAAGTGGTTTTGGCTTCTGGCCGACCAACATTCGGAATGGTTTCTATTGCGAAGGATTTACAACTAGATCAATACGGAAGCTATATACTTTCCTTTAACGGTTCAAAAATCATAAACGCTAAAACCAACGAAGAAATGTTTAATTCATCGATCTCAAGTGAAATGGCTCATCGCTTATATGACTTGAGTAGACGTGAAGGTGTGGCGATTTTATCTTATAAAGATGAATCCATTGTCATCGAAGAGCCTAACGAGTATGCGGATATTGAAGCAACGATTACAGGGCTTCCTATGCAAATCGTTGACCAATTTAAGGTAACCATTACAGAGCCTGTTGTAAAAGCTATGATGCTTGCACATCCGGATGTTCTTGTAGACGTAGAAAAAACACTTATTAAAGAAGTCGGTGAGGAAGTAAGTGTGTTCCGTTCGAAGCCTTTCTTCTTAGAATTTACTGCTTTGAACGTAACAAAAGGAACAAGCCTCCATCAATTAACTCAAAAGCTTGGCATAAAGGCTGAAGAAGTGATCGCGATCGGTGATAGCTACAACGATATTACGATGATTGAATTTGCAGGCCTTGGCGTCGCGATGGGGAACGCACCAGACGCGATTAAAGATATTGCTAATCACGTAACCGACACAAACAACAATGATGGTGTTGCTCAAGTGGTTGAGGAATTTATTCTTTCGAAGGTAAAGGTAGCATCTAAATAAACAAACGTCCCGGAAATTTCCCCGGGACGTTTGTTCTATTTATTTCTGCAACTCATGAACTACTTCTTCTAGACGCATTCCTCTCGATGCTTTCACTAGCAAAAGAGTCTTCTCGTCCGTGTATTTCTTTAATTCGGAAATCAAATCCGTTTTATTATCATAAGCTTTTACTCGATCCTCTGGGAGTACAGACTTTGCTCCCTCCGCTATGAATTGACCGAGCTTCCCATATGTAAATACATAGTCGATTGCTTCCTTATCCACACCTGACCCTATTTCATTATGGAAATTCTCCTCATTTGGGCCAAGCTCAAGCATATCACCGAGAACAAGAATCTTTTTCTCATATCCGGAAAGATTCGTAACCAAATCAATGGCTGCCCTCATGGATGTTGGACTCGCATTATAAGCATCGTTAATGATTTTCTCACCTTTTGCTCCAGAAACAAGCTCCATTCGCATGCTTGTCAGTTTCAATTGAGCAAAGCCCTCATTCATTTTTTCAAATGGAACATCAAAGTAGTTCGCAATGAGCATGGAACCTAAAGCATTTAAAATATTATGGGTACCAAGAACCGGTAAATGAAACTCTTCATTTCCCTTATTGATCGTAAATGTACTGCCGTCATCCTTTTGGACGATTGATACTGGGTACAAGGTGTTTTCACTAGAACGACCAAATGTTTGAAGCTCAGCACTTCCCACATAATCGGATAGCCCATTACGTAAAAGTGGCTCGTCTCCATTATAAACAATCAAGCCATTCTCATTGATTCCTGAAACGATCTCAAGCTTTGCCTTCGCAATATTTTCCCTGCTACCTAAGTCCTGTAAATGCGATTCTCCGATATTGGTCACGATCACCACATCTGGTTTTGCTAGCTTTGATAAAAACTCAATTTCTCCTAGTGCACTCATTCCCATTTCAACAACCGCAATATCCGTGTCCTCTTCTAATCTTAACAATGTTAAAGGCAAGCCAATATGATTATTATAATTGCCTTCCGTCTTTTGTACTTTATACGAAAGTGAAAGGAGGTTCGCGGTCATATCCTTCGTTGTCGTTTTCCCGTTACTACCGGTTATACCTACTACTTTAACGGTAAGCTCATTTCGATAACTACGTGAAAGCTGCTGCAAGGCCTCTAATATATCTTCAACTACTAGAATCGGAAGTCCAACAGGCGGGTTAGGCACATCCTTTTGCCATAGCGCGGCAGCCGCACCATCTTGAATAGCTGCTTCTACAAATTGATGCCCATCCATATTGGCTCCTTTAAAAGGGACAAATAAATTCCCCTTATCAATCTTCCTTGAATCAATGGAGATTCCAGAAATCTCTACTTGTTCAAACGGATCCACTTCGTTTATGACCGTCATCATGTCCGTTAGTTTTTTGATCGTTCTTTTTATCACTGTTATACCTCCTACTCATTCCAATGATGAAGGAAAACACGGCAATTACTTGCCGTGCCTCCATTAAAACGTATACTTGATTTTTTGCTTTTCCGCGTGACGCTCTTTAGCAAGGTCCACTAGCTTTTCAATTAACTTAGGATATTCCACGCCAGTATGCTTCCACAGAAGTGGGAACATGCTAAACGGTGTGAATCCTGGCATCGTATTCACTTCATTAATATATGCCTTCCCGTCTTTTGTTAAAAAGAAATCGGCACGAACTAATCCTGAGCAATCAAGTGCTTTGAATGCTTTTATCGCTAAGTCCTTCAACTGGCTGTATTCTTCCTCACTAATTTCAGCCGGAATAATTAAAGCTGTATTTCCATCTTCATATTTTGCTTTATAATCGTAAAATTCAACCTTAGGTACAATTTCTCCTGCAACCGAGCATTCAGGGTCATCATTGCCTAATACTGCAATTTCAACTTCTCTTGCTGTCACACCTTGTTCAATAATGATTTTACGATCAAACTGGAAGGCTTCCTTACATGCCTCTTCAAGTTCCTCACGGTTAGAACACTTGCTAATTCCAACGCTAGATCCAAGATTGGCAGGTTTAACAAAACAAGGATAGCCAAGCTCTGCTTCTACCTGATTATAAGCATCTTCCGTATTTTGTTCAAAACTGTTGCGGATAAAAGAGACGTAGTTCACCTGTGGCAAACCAGCTTGTGCAAACACATTTTTCATTAATACTTTATCCATTCCGACAGAAGAAGAGAGAACACCATTTCCTACATAAGGAAGGTTTAACAGTTCTAGTAATCCTTGTACGGTTCCATCTTCTCCGTTCGGACCATGAAGAAGTGGGAAAATGACATCATAGCCAGCTTCTTCCCCTTTGCTTGATAACGCAGGTGTCAAAGAAGTTGGTGGCAGTGCATCACCTTCTGTAAAAATTAATTCTTTTACCGTTTCAACCGGACCACTTAATAGCCCCCCACTTACCCAGCTACCTTTTTCCGTTATATAAATAGGATGTATTTCAAACTTGCTATGATCAAGTGCATTAATGACTGCTAATGCGGTTTGTAACGACACTTTATGTTCAGCAGACTTTCCACCGTATAATAACCCTAACTTCGTTTTCATAAACGTACCTCCATATAATCATTGCCTTTACTATTTTACCACTATCTATTTTAAGAAAGGAACCGTACTTCTGTGCATTTATGTAGTTTTTTTCCCTAAGCCCTTCGTTCTATAAGTATGTTATTACTAGCTTGCTTCACAACCTTTTTCCTATTACCAAATGAAAAAGACGCATAAATTCATGCGTCTTAAATTGGATAAGTTATTTCCGCTCCAATCAATTAGATACTCTTTAATATCTAAAGCATTTAGTTAAAAAGTCTTTTCAACCAGGAGTCATTGTTTTCCTTCTCTGATTTCGGAAGATCTTCTCCGAGTAGATCCGTTTTTCCGATTTCTTTTCCTAAAACAAATACTTTAAGCTCGCCGACTTTTCCTTTACGTAATCCTCTTTGTTTAGATGGCTTATATTTGACTTCAACACTTTCTTTTTCTTCTTTTGTCATTGGATAGACGATTTCATGTTCCGGTACCACTCCACCTAAATAAGAGCCTTGGAAGGAGGCGAATTTCTCTTGGCTGACAACCTCTACTCTCTCATATTTTTGAAAAGCCATATTAAACAGGGACATATGGTCTTTCCAGTCTTGTCGGTCATTGATGGTGACGACAATCAATTTCAAACCATCCTTTTCTGCCGTTGATACAAGAGTGCGTTTCGCTCGGATGGTGTAGCCTGTTTTTCCGCCTGTTGAATATGGGTACAAAATCGTAAGAAGCTTATTTTTATTAAACCAAGTTCCGATCGAACGGTTTAAACTTTTGCAATGATATTCCTTTGTTCCTGAAATTTTACGGTACTGTTCATTTTGCATCGCATATTTTGTTAGCAAGGCCATGTCATAGGCGGTAGAATAATGATTTTCATGGTCATCTAAGCCATGCGGGTTTGCAAATACTGTTTTGGTCATGCCAATTTCTTTCGCCTTTTTATTCATCATTTTCACGAACTTGTCTAGGCTTCCCCCCACATGTTCTGCAATGGCCACAGCTGCATCATTTCCAGAGCGGAGCATTAATCCATACACAAGGTCTTCTAGTTTTATTTTATCTCCAGGTTGTAGATAGAGAGAGGACCCTTCCGTGACAGATGCCTTTTTACTGATCGTCACCATCTCATTCATTTTCCCAGATTCAATTGCTAAAGTAGCCGTCATTATCTTTGTGATACTTGCAATACGCATTGGCGTATGAGCATCTCTTTCAAATAATACTCGTCCTGATTCTTGCTCCATTAATATAGCCCCTTTTGCAGCAATGGCATGGCTTTTTGTTGGAACAGCAGTCACCGTTGACAAAAGTAAAAGAAATACGAGTATCCATTTTAAGTGTCTCATTCTATCCCCTTTCTAACATCAGTAGCAAGGGTTATTTTTTGAGTTTGAAGGTTTTTATATTCTTAATCCAATAAAAAAATAACAAAAAAAATCGACCCTTCGTAACAAAAAGGATCGATTTCTCTTTTAAGGAATAGGAGTGCATATTTCTATATAATGCCCGTCTGGATCTTCGACATAAGCAACCTTTTGGCCCCATGGTTTCTCTGTTGGTTCAAGTAATACCGGTACTCCTGCGTGACGAAGCTTGTCCACAAGTGCCTCAACGTCCCCCGTCACAAAGCCTAACTCAAACGTATGAATTCTTTGGATACCATCTGGAATAGGCAATCCAGTCACTTCTCTTCCGCCTGCCCTTGTATTCATACTTAAGATCGTTGAGCCCGTTTCATATTCAATGTAGGAACCAAACTCATTTCGAAGCTTTAACCCAAGTAGTTCTCCATAAAATTGCTTTGTTTTTTCTAAGCTGTCCACGTACAAAATGACATATCCAAGCTTAACTTCCATAGACTTTTCTCCTCTTCCCTACTTTATCTAATTTCGAAATACCTTGGCACTTCTTACATATTCAACATCTTTGACACCTAAACGGAAATTTATTACTCTCGCTAGCGCAAAAAAGTAATCTGAAAGACGGTTTACATACTGTAAGCAAACACTTGGGGTCGTTGAATCTGTCTTTGATAAACTGACAATTAGACGCTCAGCGCGACGAGCAACCGTACGAGCAATATGAATCGTAGCAGAAGCCTTTGTTCCTCCAGGTAAAATAAAGCGTTCAAGTGGTGGCGCTTCCTCGGTATAAACATCGATTCTTTGCTCCAAGTACTGAACTGCTTCCTCTGTTAGTTTCGGAACACGTTTGGCCGTTACATTGGCTAAATCTCCTCCGCAGTCAAATAACTCATGCTGAATTTTCTCCAAGTCAGCAAGAACATCCGCAAAAACATCCGCATTGAGCTCAGCAGCTGCTTGTCCAACAAAGCAATTTACTTCATCAATCGTTCCATACGCCTCCACTCGGATATCATCCTTATCCACTCTTCCACCGATGATACTCGTTTGCCCTTTGTCTCCCGTCTTGGTATAAATCTTCATTTGCTCATCATCCCCTTTAAATGGATACTTTCTCTAGTGAAAAGGCTCGTTCTCCCTTTTCAAAGGCTTTTTTCGAAAATAGTAATTCATAATAAAAATCATGAGACACATTCCAGTCCCAGTATGCTCGTTCGTCTGGTGCAAACCTAGCTAATAAATATCTGATAACACCTGCATGCGTGACAACAAATGAACGTTTCCAATGATTATGTTTCACTTCCGAAACCATCTTGTCCCAACCACGATCAACTCTTATTACAAACTGCTTAAAACTTTCGCCATTCGGTGTGGTGGCTTCTTTGTAATGATTGAGCCATTGATTATACTCTTCATGATCCTTTAAGTCCTCAAAGGTGTATCCCTCAAAGTCACCAAAATGCATCTCTCTTAGTTCACTCAATTGAATGGGTTCTACCTCAGGAAAAAATGCTTGTAACGTAGAAACACAACGGCCTAAATCACTCGTAAAATACCCTTCATACGTCGTTAAAAGCGGGGAGGGAATATGGCATAAAGGAGAATCTGTCCACCCTAAATAGGCTTGTTTTTTATTCGCCTCTGTTAAGCCATGCCTACATAATGCCATAGCCACACAATCATCCATAGCAGCCATTCCGTCCCTTCTGCAGATGCTCCCAACACATCTCCGGTAATTCCTCCAAACCAGTGCACTGTTTTTGCACGGATAAATAAAAAACATAGAATAGCACTTGCTAATAACAAGAGGAAAACGGGAGTAAGCGCAGGTTGTATTAAGATTAATCCTATTAACACGACCATACAATAGAAAGGATAACTGAGTAAAGAGATCTTACTCAATCGTTCTCTAAAAAACGCTGCCAATCCCTCATTTTTTGCAAGAGGAGCAAGCACTAATAATACCCCCATCACTCCCCTACTGAAAAAAGGAATGAACAGGAGGATAATGTAAGTGTACGAATGCGCAAAACTCGTGATTTCATATAAAAACAAATAGCGACCACTTAACAGCACAATAGCAGATAACACACCAAATGCTCCTGTTCGAGGATCGCTCATAATTTCTAATCGTTTTTCCTTATCTTGGTATGAAAAGAATGCATCACTTGCATCCATCCAACCGTCTAGATGAAGACCTCCAGTAAAGAAGATCCATGCCAACCATAAGATAAAAGCAATGGCGACTGTCGATAATGGGGTCCACTCTATTAAGGTGAAAAGAAGGACCGAATACATGCCTCCTTGTAAAATTCCTAATAACGGGAACATGCCAACCGCACGCTTCATATGCGTGGCATCCATTGGCAAGTTCATGTTAACAGGAATGGAGGTGAAAAATTGCAAATTCAATAGAAATGCACGGACAATTTTCACAGCTTATCCTCCAGGACCTATTTTGAACGAGATTAACTCATGCCTTCTTTTCTCAATCTAGATTTCCGAATGGCTTCCGTTGTACATTCGAAGACTCCTCGGCTAATTAATCTACCTAGCTGAGTAAAGGAGCCTGCATATTCAATGGATATCCCCTTTTGGGTAGCAGCAATTAAGATGCTATCCGTTGAGGTACCTGTTGCAAGTGTCCCAGTGTTTAAGTCAAGCACCTCTTCATTTTGCAACACCTTCACTTTGACTTCCGTTGCGGTCATGATGGATTGAATAAATGCTTCTTCCGATAATTCTCCATTCACGAAGATCCATGTGTTGATGGTACCAGGCTTATAGTCAAACACTTCTCGATCTATAACAGATGCGTCTATGGCATTTCCAACACCTGCCGT
This sequence comes from Bacillaceae bacterium, assembly GCA_041640555.1. Classification (GTDB taxonomy): domain Bacteria; phylum Bacillota; class Bacilli; order Bacillales; family Cytobacillaceae; genus Robertmurraya_A. The sequence goes on along the minus strand of JBEQAB010000013.1, from coordinate 57,202 downwards.
CACGACTACAAATATGGAAACCTGGCCATCTATATAAAGCTTATAAGAGACATCTTCCAGCTTAACAGCGGTCATCATTCCAACCGTTTCCCCTGGAAGGAAGCCATTTCTTTCTAAATAGTGGGCCATTTCTTGTTTATGGTCACTACAATCATAGGTCTTGTCTACATGGCGATTAACAAAGTTCTGATACCAGCCCGTTCCCGAACCAATCACTCCAGAGCTCATTGTTTTTAATGGTTGCTTTGTTTTTACTACAATTCTTTCTGATGAAGCATGAATCACCGATGGATCAACTTGGTAGATCTCTTGTACTTGTTCATTTTCCCACTCAGGCAATAACACCATTTGTGGAACAGGAACCTTTGGATGAGGTTGTTTGGCAATTTTCGTATGGTAGACGGTTTGAATTCGTTCTTGTTTTAACACTTCATTTGGAGTATCTTCTATCACAATCTTCCCCTCATGAAGGAGAAGGAGTCTGTCACAGTATAATCCCGCTAAATTGAGATCATGGAAAATGGAAACGACCATTAGTTCACATTCCTTTGACCACTTTTTCAACAGATCAAACAACTCTTTTTGATAGCTTAAATCTAAGTGGTTGGTCGGCTCATCAAGTAGAAGGATACGTGGTTCCTGGGCGAGTGCCTGAGCTAAGTAAACCCTTTGTCTCTCTCCACCAGATAGATCTTGAATATTTCGGTCTTGAAGGCTCCAGGTTCCCGTTTGCTCCATGACTCGCAGGACCGTTTCCTCATCTTCTATGCTCCAGCTATGAAACCAGCCTCTTTGATGGGCATATCGTCCAAGCGATATCGTTTCTTTTACCGTGTAGGAAAAAGGATCTGCCGCATGCTGAGGCAGCACCGCAATCAACTTTGCAAGTTCTTTGGGAGAATAATCGGAAAGCTTATTTCCATCAATAGAAATGCTTCCTTCAGAAGCGGGCAAGATTCCACTAATGATTTTTAGCAGCGTGGTCTTTCCGCTTCCATTCGGTCCTAGAATACCTAGCATCTCGCCTTTATTCACTTCAACGGAAACATCTTTTACGATTGATTGACCAGCGTAACCACCACTGACATGCTGAATATGAAGCATGTTAACCACTTCTTTCTGCTCTTGTTTTAAGTAGGATGATCGCAAAGACAGGTGCCCCGACCAGAGCGGTGATCACCCCAATGGGAAGCTCAATAGGAGCAATGATCGTCCTTGATACTAAGTCCGCTAAGATTAAAAAGGCACTGCCCGTAAGAATCGATAACGGGAGGAGATGTTTATGATCTGGCCCCCAAAGCATTCTCGCTAAATGCGGAATCACCAATCCAACAAAACCAATCGTACCTGAAACCGCTACGGCACTTCCTGTTAACATGGACCCCGCCATCAAGATGATATGCTTTCTTCGCTGGACATTTACTCCCAGATGATGGGCTCTTTCCTCTCCAAACGACATCGCATTTAATTCTTTCCCGTTACAAATTAAGATGGCTGACCCTATTAGGAAGAATGGAAGAATAATTTTTATGTATACCCATCCTCTCATAGAAACGCTTCCTAATAACCATCCAATAATTTGACGTAACTCCTCACCTGTTAAGGCAATCATTAATGAGATAAGGGCTCCAAGAAAAGAGCTAAAAATGATTCCTGTTAAGATAATCGTCTCCACCCGCATCGATCGCTCTATTTTTTGTGCAAAACCTAATACGAGGAAAATAGTGATAAAAGAGAACAAAATACTGAGAACAGGAAGGGTGAATGCCCCAATGACTGGAAGTGACAGTTGAAAAAACAAGGTAACAACTGCTCCAACCGAAGCACCTGAGGATACGCCTAACGTATAGGGGTCTGCCAGTGGATTTCTGAGTAAACCTTGAAAGGCAGCTCCAGCAATCGCTAGAGCTGCTCCAACAAGTCCTGCTAAGATAACTCTTGGCAGACGGATATTCGATACAATGTTTACATGCATTTGGTCAACTCCATCTAGTGAAACAAATGGAAAGAGTTGTGCAAGTAATATTTGAATCGTACTTAAGATAGGAACTTTCACGGTTCCTAGTGAGATACCTAGTACAATAGCCAATAGGAGAAACGAAGCTCCCATTATGTAGGCTGCGATTCGATTAGTTATTAAATACTTCCGGATATACGGCTTTTGCAAGTTCCTCTACCCCTTCAACGAGCCTTGGCCCAGGTCGTGTGACAAGATCAGAATGAACATCTACCACCTGCTTATTTTTCACGGCATTCACATCAGCCCAGCCTTCTCTAGAAGTTACTTGACCTACAGGATCCTCTGAGTAGTAGCCGTACGTAGTGATGATCACGTCTGGATTTCTCTCAACAATCGATTCTTGATCGATGCTCGCCCAACCATCTAAATCACCTGCTGCATTTTCTGCATTAATCACTTGCAGCATAATATCCATGAATGTGTTTTTCCCTGGTGTGTAAATATCTGGTGCTGGTGACACTTCCACAAATACCTTTTTCTTTTCAGTAACCGTTGCCGCTTTTTCCTTAATTTCGTCAAGCTTAGCTTTCATATCAGCTGTCAGTGCTTCTGCTTCTTCTGTTGTTCCTGTCATTTGACCGATAAGGTTAATGGTTTCGTACACTTCCTCAAAATTCACTGCATCGTTCACTACAAATACGGTGATTCCAGCATCTTTTAATTGCGTAAGACCTGCTTCTGCTGATAAAGCGGAAGATTCATGTGCTAAAACAATATCAGGATTTAATGAAACGATTTTTTCCACATTAAACTCCATGCCACCGACTTTTTCAACATCAGCCGTTTCTTCTGGGTAGTTGTCATAATCAGAGAGCCCAACTACCTTTTCACCTAAACCTAACTCATATACGATTTCTGTGTTACTTGGAATCAATGAAACAATGGTCTTTGGCTCTTCTTCTATCACCACTTCATTATCTAAAGCATCTGTAACTGTAAGTGGGAAGGCCGCTTGTTGTTCACTTTGTTCCGTTTGACCTTCTGTGTTTTGGTTTTCTTCTGTGTTTTCAGTTGTGCTCCCACAACCAGCAAGAATCCCTAGTGATAGTACGAGTAATGCAAATAGTGCGTAAAACTTTTGGCGCATGTTCTTTCCCCCTGTATTATGTAAAAAATAAAAAACATCTTCCTACAAAGGCAGGAAGATGCTGGTATGATAGACATTTTACACTAATTGGAAATCAAATAATAGGTAACGGTCTGCCACACCAATCCTATCCTCGTAGGAAATTCGGTGTATAGCAATAGGCGAGTCTCCTGGCTTATGGTCATTGCTTGCTGCACCTTCCCATACATATAATGTACAGTGGTTTCCTTGCAGCTTGCTCCCAATTACAGTGGCGGGACCGCGTTGGAATTTCACCAACTTCCTTTTTAAGTCTTCAATAATGAAGACACCTACTACTAGTCGAATTATGAAATTTTCTGCTACGTCTGATTATACACCAACCAAGCCCCAAAAACGCAACCCTTTTTAACAAAAAGGTGTCAGACACCCTTCGTGGACAAAAGTGGCCAAAGTGTCCACGGAGGGTGTCTGACACCGCCCGTGGACACTTTACCTTGTTTTGTCCACGTGGGGTGGACAGCAACTTCTTATTGTTAAGAGGTTTCCCTTAGCATAATATGGAATATATACAACATAGTACGGAGGTTATGTCTATGGTAGTAGTGGTTTATTTCTTCTTATCCTACTTCATTGGATGCATCATGTTTGGATACATTATTGGAAGACTGTTTGGGAAGATAGATATTCGGAAGGTCGGCAGCGGAAATGTGGGTGCCCGTAATATTGGCCGAAGTTTAAATAAGACGGCCTTTGTCGCTACCTTTTTAGGAGATGCGTCTAAAGGAGCGGCGGCTATCCTTCTTGGCAGAATGCTAGGCTTTTCAGAGGAGATTCAACTAGTGGGATTTCTATTTGTCCTAATTGGGCATATTTGGCCCATCACCCTTTCCTTTAAGGGCGGAAAAGGAATCTCTAGCTTTCTTGGAGGCATCATAGCTTTTGAACCGACCGTAATCATGATCATACTCGTTAGCTTCTTAATCACATATCCCTTTTCCCGAAGTTTTACGAAGTCTGGTCTGCTAAGCCTATGCATTCTTCCAATCTATTTCTATATTGAGTCTTATACTTACACCGGCGTCGGCATAATCGCACTCACCATCATCACAATTCTTTTTGCTCATCGAACAAATATAAAGGCTCTTTTCTAAAACATTGTCGCTATACACTTTTTCAGAATTTAACTATATGTTTCAGCAGCCAATCAGGATTTTATCCTCCTTAGAAAAGAGCTACTCTCCAAATAGACCAATAAACTCAGCGTTATGCGGGGAAAAATCCGGCTTCTGGGATTGTTCCAAAACAACAAACTTTACAAAAACAGCCAATATAAAAGAAAGAATATAGGGGGAAACCAAATGGGCTTGCTTTTTAAAATTGCAAGAAGCGAAGAAGAAATGGAGCAAATTCATAAACTAAATTATCGTACATTTGTCGAAGAGATCCCACAGCATCCAAAGTCTGAGACAGAGAGAAGAGTTGACCCTTTCCACGCTGAAAATACATACCTCATCTGTTTAAAAAACAAACAGCTCATTGGAATGATTGCAGTTAGAGACAGACGACCTTTTTCCATTGACAAAAAGATTGGTCCTGTAGAAGAGCATCTTCCCTTTCAAGCTCATCTATTATGCGAAATTCGCCTCCTCGCGGTAGATGCAAAAAATCGGAACGGCAGAGTGTTTCTAGGCCTTTCCCAATTATTAGCCAACTACTGTATCAAGCAAGGGTACGACGCAGCCGTTATATCGGGAACGACCAGACAAACCAAGCTGTACACCCAACTCGGATTCACCGTGTTTCATGATCCAGTTGGAACAGAAGAGGCACAATTTCATCCGATGTATATCACCAGAGACACCTTTGAAAAACAAGTCTCTTCACGCATAGGGATTTCTTCTAGACGGTTTATACCCGGACCCATTATGGTAGCAGATGATGTGACCAAAGCGCTTATGAGTCCACCCATCTCTCATCGTTCTAAAGCCTTTCTAACATTATTTAATTCTGTAAAAGAAAAGCTTTTGAGGTTGACCAAAGCTGCGAATTGTCAGCTTCTTCTTGGATCTGGAACGCTTGCGAATGAAGTCATCGCCATGCAGTTGAAAAAACTTTCGAATGGAGTCATTTTTATTAACGGGGAGTTTGGAAAACGATTGCAAGGTCACGCCATCCGTGCTGGATTATCTTTTGAAATTTATGAAATACCGTGGGGAACCTCATTTACTTTGAAAGAAATAAAGGAGGTTATCCAAAAGCATAAACCTGAGTGGATCTGGTTTACCCATTGCGAAACATCGACCGGTGTTCTAAACTCTATAGCTGAAATGAGGGAGGCTTGCGCAGAAAAAGATATAAAAATCTGCCTTGATGCTATTAGTTCCATAGGAGCTAGCCCTGTGAATCTCTCAAATATCTATCTTGCCTCAGGTGTTAGCGGGAAAGCACTGGGCTCGTATTCAGGACTTTCCATTGTGTTTCACCAGCATTACATAAAAAAAGATGAAACGATTCCAAGCTATCTTGATCTCGGATGGTATATTGAGAACGACGGAGTCCCCTTTACCCATTCATCTAATCTTATTTCTGCTCTTCACCAAGCACTAGAAGTCTATGAAGAGGACCAACCTTTCGAAAGAATTGGTCGTCAATATTTATACATTCGGGAGTATCTCGAATCAAATGGCATTCCTGTTCTATCTAAGTTAGAGCATTCCTGTCCGGCCATTATGACCATTCCATTTCCATCAAAAATACCCTCAACCTTTATCGGAGAGGATATGGAGATGAATGGCTATTTACTACACTATGAAAGTGCGTATCTGAAACAAAATAACTGGGTTCAAATCTCTCCTATTAGCAATATTGAAGAGAAGGAGACACAACGCATGCTATCCCAGTTCAAAGAACTAGTTACATACTATCAATCACAATAAAACCATGAGTGTCCACTCCACACGGACAAATCAACCCGATTTGTCCACGAAGGGTGTCTGACACCTTTTTTACTGCCATTGCTTTGTTTTCTTGTCGAAGGTGAGGGTGGAGTCGAATTTGGTTTTTGACAGTTTTTCGTACTCCTCGAACATATCATCCATATTCATGTAGTCGCCGATCACCCAAATAGGGACTTCAATCTTCGTTCTGCTTTGGACTGCATCTTTAAAAGATATTAAAATCCCCTCTTTCATCAATGGTTTCAACGAAAGAGATATATCGATATCCATCGGAGGGTACTCCCTCCTTTTTTTCAACCCCAAAATCCCCTTTTCTGGTTTGAACTCATTTAACTTCTCAGGAACTAAATCAGATAGCAGCCGATAAAAATCGGTTAACGTCCGGTAATAGACCTTATTCCACCATCCATCATCATGGGCAAAATAACCATATCTATTTCTCAGATGACGATTAAATGGCTGCTTGAGTTGCTCCTTCATATGCCCCATATAAAGCAACTCGGCAATCTCCTCGCCAGATAAGGCATTTACTCCTTCAAGCTCCTCAAAATCCACCCAGCAAAAATCTCCATACCCATGTACATCGTCACCCATAAGCCGGTGCAATTTTTCTTTAGGGACGTATTCTAGTAAAGTGTGACGATTAAACTCCCCGGACTCGTAAGCATGTTTAATCAACAAAAGATGATTCAAAGAATCGGAAAGAGACCGAGCAAACTCTTTAAATTCAATCCCGTGTGTAAGAACATATTGTTCACCTTCATTAAGGAATATGTAGAGAAGATCGCGTTTCTCCTGATTGCTTTTTTTCACCTAGTAAACCTCCACTATAATAGTAATATCTCCCTTATTTATGACGAATGAACGTATAAAAAAGTTTCGATGAATTTTCCGCACTGTTCTTCTAAATAAAACTATACTATTGTATAAGCATTATATAATTCAAGCACATTCTTAACAATTCACAAACTTTTATGAAACTTCCATTTTAAAATAACTTATTTTTCTCTATAATTAGCATGTTGCTTTTAAAACAGAACTTCCCCACCAAAGAGGTGATACGTGTGATTACAAATATGCCAGACAATCAAATTACCCTATACATCATCAAAGCGCTAAAAGAATCCAAACGAAGAGAATTTGATACGATATTGGATGAGCTCCAGCCTTATGATATTGCAAGAATATATGGGGAGTTGCCTGAAAAACACAAAAAAAGATTTTTATTATACCTAAATATAGACATGCTTGCAGACCTCATCGAGGAATTAAGCAAAACTGAACAGCTCGATGTTCTAAATCGACTAGGCATTGAACGCTCAGGAAAAGTGCTTGATGAAATGGATAACGATGACCTCGCCTCATTGCTTGATGATCTGTCACCTGAAAAAATCAGCCAGCTCTTATCTGGAATGAAAAAAGAAGAATCCAAGGCCGTGCAAGATATCATGAATTATCCTCCCGAAACAGCTGGGCGATTGATGACGAACCGTTTTGTATGGATAAGAGATTACTATACCGTCAAGGAAGCGGTAACCAAGCTCAAATCGTTTACGGACTACGCAGAAACGATTAACTATCTGTACGTAATTGATCAATACCGTAAACTAGTGGGTGTTGTTTCCTACCGTGATATTCTGATGGCTGAAGCTGACGCAGTTGTTCGTGATATTATGTACGAACGGGTTATTTCTGTTTCCGTCGATACAGACCAAGAAGAAGTGGCCATGCTTATTCAACGTTACGATTTCATGGCTATTCCTGCTGTAAACGAAGAAAATGTTCTTATGGGTATTATTACCGTAGATGATATTATTGATGTTGTCATTCAAGAAGCCAACGAAGATATTGAAAAACTTTCCGCTTCAGGTAAATCCATTGATTTTGATACTAGAGCCTATGTGGCTGCGTATAGAAGGCTGCCATGGCTCATCCTTCTATTACTAATCGGCATTTTATCTGGAAGCATCATAAGTACGTATCAAGAAACACTTAAAGAAATTGTCGCACTCGCCTTCTTCATTCCTATGATATCCGGAATGACTGGGAATACCGGTACACAATCTTTAGCCGTGGTGGTTCGTGGACTTGTTTCTAATGACATTAACAAACGCGTCATTACGAAACTCGTCCTGAGGGAACTAGGAGTTGGTGTCATTATTGGTATTACCTGTGGTATTCTTATTTCGCTTATCGCGTTTATCTGGCAGGGCAATTTAATGATTGGACTTGTCGTCGGCATATCCTTGCTTCTTACCCTTATTATCGGAACCCTAGCAGGGACGGTTATCCCATTGGTCCTTTATCGACTACAAATTGATCCAGCCATTGCTTCTGGACCACTAATTACAACGCTTAATGATATTTTTTCACTCTTAACCTATTTTGGGATTGCTACACTTTTCTTACACCATATACAGTAAAGAGGCACGAAGACATAGACGCTTCGTGCTTTTTAATTTGCCTCTTCAGCTACATTTTCTTTTTTCAGCTTCTTTTTAAAAAGAAATCCCATTACAAGAATCAGGAAAGGTAAACCAACTGCAACCCCTAGGCTAATATACACCCACCAGCCCTCTAAAAAATCAATTGCACGATTCTTGTCAAAGTTGATCCAATAACCAAATGCACTGAGAATCATTGCAGTAGGAATAATCACTTTCCGATAATCCTTTAGACCAAGCATCTTTTGCATAGCAACCGAAGCACATAACAAGCTCATCATAATCTGAGTAAGGATGGATAACGCAAAGAATGCAATCATAATCATTTCATATCGATGAATAAAATAACCAATTTGTGCACTTCTAGCCATCTGCATACAAGAAACGATATACTGAGCAGCTGTCTCAGGAGAAAGAACGCCTGCCTCTAGAATCGGCCACATAATAATGAATACCATTCCGTAACCAATTCCAGCAAACCCCATTTTCCCCCAAGATTTTTTATCCGCAACCATTGGTAAAATTATTCCCGCCATAATCGTAGCCATAGCCCAGTCTGTATTATGATGTCTACTTGCCCAAACAGTCCTCAAAAAACCCATTTGAAATGTAGGACGTAATTCTCTAATATCGAACTCTGACAGTGAGCCCAGCATAAGCAATATATTTAAAGCGATAATCGAAAACACACCGATCAACGCCATCCTAGCAATTACTTCCACTCCAAAGTAAATAGCATATGTACCTAATAAAAAAGCTGCCATGATAAACAATAGGATTGGTGCCTCTGGAAGGAAATAATCCTTTAAGTGAAAAACAAAGGTTGACATAACTGGTCCATAAGAAGCTAGGAAAAATATAAAGGTGATTAGCGCGACAAATTTCCCAAACCATTTACCAAGTAACCTTGCCGCTTGGTCAATTAAGTCACCCTCAGGCATTCGGCGAATCACTAAGATCACCAAGAACATAATCACTCCACCTTGGATGGTCGCAATCAGGGTTGAAATCCATATATCACCACCTACTTCTCTGGCCATTGATCCTTGCGTTACACCAATTGCCTTTGCATAGATCATATTGATAATTAATGCCATAAACATACCATTTGAGATTTGAACCTTCATTAGTTTGCACTATTCTCCTTTTTACCGGAGTTCGTTTCCTCCCATAATAAGACGGAATCCTTTACCTCCACATTTACAGACACTTTGATATCTACCGTAGGAAATACTTCCTCCCAGTCATCCGCAATTTGCTTCCAGTACCCAGGATACTCATTGTGAAACACTTTCCCGAGCTCGAAAACATCTGTTTTATACTCCTTTTGCACTTTATTAATAGTTGTGTCAATTTCCTTTTTTAATTTTTTCTCAACCGCTTGTTCTAATTTTGTTACTTGCTCTTGATCATCGATAGAAAATGGACACCCCGCTTCAACGACCATAGCAAAAGCATCGTACTCAGCCGTAAAACTTATTTCACTACCTTTAATATGAGGAGTCACCTGAAACATCTGATCCCTAAGCTCTACACTAACAGTTCGTTCAGGTTTACTTTTACATGGAGTGGTAACGACACCAGACTTTAATCTTTCTGTAAAAAGCATTAATGCCCTTGTTTCTTCTGGTTTTAACACTCCAACCAAACGATCTTCCTGAAAGACTCCTGCACCGGCCAAGTCTACTTGTTTGATCGTAGGTCCCTTTTCTGGTTTTTTGTTGGAAACCATCACTTCCTTTAAAGAAACTCTAGCGATGATCGGTTGTGAGCTTTGACTTAAGTAGGCCGCCTGAACATCCATGATTTGTGAATTTGGAGCGACATTTGAGATTTCCCCATATCGAAACAGTTTATTTACTGCCTCCCCCGGTATGACCTCTAACCCCGTAACAGTGGAAACCAAGGTACTTGCTTTCTCTGGGGTGATAACAACCCAAGTTCTCATCCGAAGCTCTGGGTTTCTAGTAAAAAAATCAATTACCTGTGCAATTCCTTCCTTGGCCAAATCCTCATTGATAACAATGACTTGGTTGTGGGCCCAAAAAACATTTCTTGTGGTAAAGGAAGACAGATCACGAATCGCATCAAACAAAGACTCACCTTGTCCCACAATGGTGAGAATAGGCTCTCCCGTCTGCCCAGAAGGAGCACCAGTCTGTCCCCTAGCATCTGCTGGTCTGGCTATCTGTGCCGTCACTTTAAAGGCGTTCTCTTCCTCGCCTTTATCAATACCTACAGCCATCACCAAGGCTAAATCATTTAGCTCTCTCTTCCCTGCACAGCCCGATAATAGGAGAATTAGTATTAATAAAAGAGACCATTTTAGGTGTCTTTTCATTCCTCATCCTCCCCCTTTAGCTTGATGATACGACGGGTTTTCTTCCTCCGTGATCCATCTTTTTGATCTTTTTCTTTACCTTTACCTCCTTCTTTAGAATAAGGATCAGTATTAGGAGGTTGTGGAAATTGATGATCTCCTACACGCTTCTCATCCCCAGTAACCCCTTCTGGCCTCGTCTGCATTTTCCACCAAGGAAAGCGAATAATCGAATCCTTCTGATCATTCGGTTGGAAAGGCGTTGCTGGTGCTAAGTATGACTCTCCAAAGGAGCGAAGAGTAAGAGCATGAATGGCTAATAAGGCAAACATCGCAGAAAAACCAAGCAATCCAAGCGTTCCAGCTGCTATTAACAAAGGAAAACGAATGAGCCGAATGGAGAATGATGCGGCATAATTAGGAATAGCAAACGACGCAATACCCGTTAAGGCAACGATAATCACCATAAACGGAGACACGATCCCAGCTTGAACAGCGGCTTGACCAATGACAAGTGATCCCACGATACTAACAGCCTGACCAACAGGCTTAGGCATCCGAAGCCCTGCTTCCCTCATCAATTCAAAGGAGATTTCCATCAATAACGCTTCTAGTAAAACCGGAAAAGGAACAACCTCGCGCCCGGAGGCAATCGTTAGGATTAGTTGGGTAGGAATCATCTCTTGATGAAAGCTTACGAGCATTACATAAATGGAGGTAAGAGTTAAGCTCAGTACAAAGGCCAAATACCGTATCGCACGGAAAAAACTACCCGTCATAAATCTTGAATAATAATCATCACTTGCCTGTAAAAACTGCCAAAAGAAACTGGGGACTACCAATACAAAAGGGGTATTGTCAACAAAAATAGCCACTCTTCCTTCAAGTATCGACGATGCTACTTTATCCGGTCTTTCTGTACTTTGTACGGTAGTAAAAGGAGATCGAGGGGCATCTTCAATTAATTCTTCGATATAGCCGCTTTCTAAAATGGCATCGATTTTTATATCACGTAACCTTTTCTTTACCTCCTCGACCAAACCTTCCTTTACGATGTCTTCTATATAAGCAATATTGACATCTGTCTTTGAGCGCTTCCCGATATTCATTTGCTCGATCCGAAGCTTTGGATCTCTAATTCTTCGTCTTACAAGTGCCGTATTGGTTCGGATGCTTTCTGTAAAACCATCTCTTGGACCACGAACGACTTGCTCAGTCTGCGGTTCATCTACACCTCTTTTTTCCCAGCCTTTTGTTTGTATTACGAACACTTCATCGCTTCCATCAAGAATGAGGACTGCGACTCCGGATAAAATTCCATCCACCGCTTGACTAACCTCTTTGACGACCTGAAAAGATGCATTTGTAAGCATATGTTCCTTCAGCAAGGTTAATGGAGGACCCGTTGGCAATGTTGAATGTTGCAGTAACCAATTCCCTTTATAAAGTAGGTCACTAATAAACAGTTCTATCTGTATGACATCAACCAATCCATCCGTGTAATAACAAATCGCTTGAACATTTTTATGCTCATGAAAGGTAATCCGTCGTTTAACTAGATCCACACTGCTTCCCAAGATCTCAGTCATCAAATTCTCATTATCTTGCAAATCTCTAAAAAAATGATCCTTCTCTTCCACTGCAGTCATAAATTGAAAAACTCCTAAAATGATTATTTCCACGTTCATAACCCTTTCTTTATTTTTCCAACAAAAACAGATTCTAGTCAGAATTTAGTTTATTTCCTGAAGGGTTTGGTAAACATGTAGCCAACTAGGAAATGTGAAAGGCGGATTTTTTTATGGAGTTTTATAGCACTTGGGTCTATCGTTATATCTTTAATGCTGAATGGGCGATTTGGACATTCGTTGTCATCATTATGGTATTAAATCTTCTTGCCCCCGTCTTTATCTGGATGATCATGAATGGAACTCCGATAACCAAATTGATAAAGAAAAGAATGAAGAATAAGGAAAAAGGAACCAGTTCAAAGAGCACTTAATTTCTCCAACAATGAAACTAAACCCTAGTCTTGTTCGTCTTTTTATATGACAACAACACTATGAATGATCAATATATTTTCTACATATATTGAATGAGGAATTTTTGTTTGATAGGATAAAATTGTAAATAGAACAGGGAATTAGGTGCAGAAGAATGGAAGTTGTTAAAAAACCATCAGAAAAGTTTGATTGGACCTTAAGTCTTATTTTGTTTTTATTGTTTCTAGTAAGCTGTTTATCTATCTATAGTGCTCAAACAACAGGACAGTACAATGAGAACTATTTTATAAGACAAATCTTTTGGTATGTGGTAGGAATTATCATTGTTGCAGTCGTTATGTTTTTTGATAGCGATCAATATAAAAAGCTTTCCTGGTATCTATACGGGTTCGGCATATTCCTGCTTTTCGCTCTAATTATCGCACCTGAAAGCATTGCACCCGAAAGAAATGGAGCACATAGCTGGTTTCAAATTCCGGGTTTTGGTACGATACAGCCTTCGGAATTTATGAAAGCCTTTCTCATACTTTCCCTTAGTAAGGTCATAACCTCTCATCATGAAAAATACATAAAGAAAACCTTTAAAACGGACGTTTGGCTTTTCACTAAAATGAGCTTATCTACAGCTCTTCCATTAGCATTAATAATGAAGCAACCTGATTTAGGAACAAGCCTTGTTATTGTAGCAATCTTCACAGGCCTTATTTTCGTATCGGGAATTACATGGAAGATTATTCTGGCCATTTATGGACTTGGCTCAATACTTGGAGCAACCATTATATACTACGTTGTTTGGGCTCCAGAAGTCCTAGTAAAATACCTAAACGTTCAAACATACCAGTTTAATAGAATTTACTCCTGGATTGACCCTGATAACCACCAAGCAGGAGCAGGATATCATCTTTATAATTCCTTAAGGGCAATTGGTTCCGGGCTATTAACTGGAAAGGGTTTTGGGGAAAGACAGGTTTATATACCTGAAAGTCATACCGATTTTATTTTCAGTGTGATCGGTGAAGAATATGGATTTGTAGGAGCAAGCATTGTTATCGGCCTTTTCTTTATACTAATCTACCACTTAACAAAGACTGCCTTAGATGCGAATGATCCATTTAACACCTATATTTGCGCAGGAGTCATTTCAATGATTACCTTCCACGTGTTTCAAAATGTCGGTATGACCATTCAAGTTCTCCCCATTACGGGAATCCCCCTCCCTTTCGTCAGTTATGGAGGAAGCTCTCTCATGGGGAATATGTTTGCGATGGGGTTAATTTTCAGTATTCATTATCATAAAAAAACCTATATGTTTGGATCGGAAGGAAAGCAATGATGTTCGCGAACATGTATATTGATACTAAACCCCGTTCTTTTAAAGGAACGGGGTTTAGGCAACCTATTAGGTATTTTGTCGAAATTATTTTCTTTAAAACGAACGATGCCGATAGTATAATAGGATGGATAGCAAATCCAACTAAATAATAGCATGAAGTGATGTCTCGTCGTTCTTTTTTAAGAACTGATTATTCAATAAGTGAAGAGGTGTATAAACCATGACTAAAAAGATGTATACAAGTCCGAAGGTAATTAGTCATCAAGCGATTAAATTTGAAACTTTAATAAGCGGATCACATGAAGAGCCTGAAGAGCCAACTGATCCAGGTGAACCTATCATCCCACTAATTGATATTAAACCTGGCAGTGACCCAAGCAGCTTCGGGGCTAACTCAAAAGGAAATATTCCAGTAGCTCTACTAGGTTCAGCAAACTTTGATGTTTCTAAAGTTGATAATAGTACAGTTCGGTTTGGCGATAGTCCAACCGGAGGCGCAGTAGCTTCTCCTAATGTTGGTACAGAAGATGTTAATAATGATGGATTTATGGATAAAGTCTATCACTTTCCATTCCAAGATACTAAGCTTGATCCTGATGATAAAATAGGGTATCTCAGCGGCAAAATTAACGGCGAAAACTTTGTAAGTTCAAGTGACGTTAATATTGTTGGGAAGAAATGATAAAGGTAATGGAAATTAAACATTAATTTGATTTTGGATTATAAGGGCTGAGTAGAGAATCCCTTATAATCCAAAAATTAGAATATTTTATTTGTCCTACAATTTGAAGCTTGAGATTCATTGTAAGATTTTTTACACTCTTCCTGTATTACCTTCAGAGTATCCCTCTCAGTAGTCCCTCTCCATTTTACTATTAAAACTTTTCCTACCTTACTGGTATTTATTAAAGAGAAAACTAACGGAGGATCTTAAGTGAAAGAATTCATGCATTATTTTAAACAATTATATCAATACACCGGAAACATTATGTATATCAATTTCCTTGGAATGGTAGTAGTCAGTTTTCTTGATGGAGTAGCTATTCTATTATTGATTCCGATCCTAAGCATAAGTGGAATTATCAACTCAGCTAATGAGGCTTCTTGGATGTGGGTGTTTTCAGATTTGTTGAAGGATCTTCCTACTGGGATTGGTTTACCTTTTATACTAGGATTTTACGTTATATTGGTATTAGGACAAAACCTCTTACAGAAAAACCTATCCATTCGTGACATTAAGATTCATCAGGGCTTTATCAATCACCTGAAAGAAGAAATCTATCAGAGTTTATTACATGTTAAGTGGGAATTTATTATAAGGACGAGAAAATCCAATTTAATAAATTCTTTAACAAAAGATATAAATCGAGTTAGTACTGGAATTAAAATGTTTATGCAGTTTATTACAAACTTTATATTTACATTGATTCAAATTGGAATTGCTTTTTGGCTTTCTCCTCAAATAGCAAGCCTTGTTCTAGTTTGTGGGCTAGGGCTTGCATTTTTTTCATGGAAATTTGTTCGACAAGCAAAAAATCTCGGGAAAGAATCCACTGATATTTCAAGAGCCTATCTAGCAGGTATTACTGATCATCTTAATGGTTTAAAAGACATTAAAACGAACCGACTTGAAAAATCACGGATGACGTGGTTAAAATCACTAAATATAAAAATGCTGGATGAACAAGTGAAATTTGTTGAGTTACAGACTAGCTCTCAGTTGTCTTACAAAACGGCTTTCGCACTAATCCTTTCTTGTTTTATCTTTTTTTCTGCTAATTTGTTCTATACTCAACCAGAGAAATTATTAATTGTCATTATTATCTTTTCAAGATTATGGCCCCGGTTTGTTACCATACAGTCAAATTTACAGCAATTAGCATTAACAATTCCAGCATTTAAAGTGTTATTAGCTTTACAAAATGAAACAAAACAAATGATTGAAGTATCAGATGAAAATGAAGAGATCCTGTACATGAATAGGATGATTGAATGTAAAAACGTATGCTTTAAATACAATGGAGACAATACGTCCTATGCCCTTCAAAATATCAATTTACAAATTCCAGCAAATCGTATGACCGCTATTGTCGGACAATCAGGTGCAGGTAAAAGCACTTTAGTTGATATATTAATGGGATTACAGCGTCCAGAAATTGGTGAAGTATTAATAGATGGTATGTCTTTAACAGATGACAAATTGCTAGCCCTAAGGAAATCCATTAGCTTTGTTCCACAGGACCCATTCCTTTTTAACGCAAGTATTAGACAAAACCTTCTATTAATGAATCCAACGGCACCGGAGGAACTTCTGTGGGCAGCACTAGAATTTGCTGCTGCAGCAGATTTTGTAAAAGAACTTCCAAACGGTTTGGATACCCCCCTTGGTGATAGAGGAATAAGGTTATCTGGTGGAGAAAGACAACGCATTGTTTTAGCTAGAGCTATATTACGAAATCCTTCTATTTTGATTCTTGATGAAGCAACAAGCTCCTTGGATACTGATAATGAGTCAAAAATACAAATGGCATTGGAACGACTGAAAGGAAAAATGACTGTCATTGTCATTGCCCATCGCCTGTCTACTATCCACAATGCTGATCAAGTAATCGTATTAGAGAAAGGGAGAATTGTACAAAAAGGAGAATATATACAGTTAGCAAACGATAAGAAAGGGATATTTCGTAGTTTCTTAAATAAACAGTTAGAGGCTAATTAACTATTAAATGAAGGTATAGAAAGGTCGATTGATCTCTCTATACTTTTTTTATTTTAGATGACTAATATACCTTTATTTATAATAATTATAATTTAATATTGATTATAACATTACATATGTTATAATTTATTCATAAGATAACTGAGGAGGAATTATATTATGGAATTACAAGCTCAATTAAATCAACAAATCGCAAACTGGAATGTTTTATACACGAAGCTTCATCGTTTCCATTGGTACGTAAAAGGTCCTTTATTCTTTACCCTACATGCAAAATTTGAGGAATTATATAATGAAGCTGGTTTAGTAGTCGATCAATTGGCAGAAAGGCTGTTAGCCATCGGTGGTCAGCCAGTAGCTACCATGAAGGAATATTTAGAAACAGCTACACTCGTTGAAACAAATAATGAAACAAAAGCTAGCGAAATGGTTACTGCCCTCGTTGCAGATTACAAACAAATCAAAGATGAACTTTCTTCATTAGCTAATCTAGCTGAAGAAAACCATGACATCATCACTAACGATATGGTAACAGGACTTATTGAATCACTTGATACACATATTTGGATGTTGACTGCTTACTTAGGAGAATAATATTAATAGAAGCGAAAGTCAGTGACAAATGTCGCTGACTTTCTTTTTTAACAAAAACCCCATCCAAATAAAATTATATCGATATATTATTTTATTTGTAAGCGTTTTCAATAAATAGTAAGAATTTTACAAACCCTCACTAAAAAAACCTGTAAATACAGTCTTTTTTTATCGTAGAAATAAATAAATTATTGTTCATACTTTGTTCAATATTTCACAATCTATTATTGTTTTTATATGTTATATTTAATTCAAGAAAAACATTAGGGGTGATAAACATGATGGTATGCGAATGGAAGAACTTTTCTACAGACACTGAGACTTATACACTAGAAGTTTTTGAGGAAGTTATTGGAGATGAATTCGAGTCAATGATGTTTAAAGAAAATGAAAGCCTTCCAGCATTCATTTGGACAGTTAACTACGTAGTTATCGTAAAGAGCTGTTCTAAATATATTTCAGATATTTCTTTCGAAAAGATCCCTAGAAATCCAGTTTGCGCGTAACGTCCATTTAGGCATTTACCTATACATCTTGCAATACCTCAAGTTCATATTTTTTTACAACTTAATGTGAAATGTTTCACAAACTAAATTGTTTAAACGGAGGTCTTTAACATGGCAGTTGAAGAAAAAGTACTAACTGAAAATCAAGAAGTAGCAAAAATGATTGATGAGTTAGTTGTAAAAGGGCAAAAAGCGTTGAAAGAATTCCAAGGTTTCACTCAAGAAATGATTGATAGCATTGTAAAAGAAATGGCTCTTGCTGGACTTGACCAACATATGCCTTTAGCGAAACTTGCGGTAGAAGAAACAGGCCGTGGAGTTTTTGAAGATAAAATGATTAAAAATATTTTTGCAACTGAATATGTTTACAACAATATTAAGAATAACAAAACCGTTGGAATTATCGATGACAACCAATATGAAGGTGTTTATACAATCGCTGATCCAGTTGGAGTGGTTGCTGGGGTTACACCGGTTACTAACCCAACATCAACAACGATGTTCAAATCTCTCATTGCTATCAAAACAAGAAACCCAATCATCTTTGCCTTCCATCCATCTGCACAAAAATGTAGCAGTGAAGCAGCGCGTGTCGTACGTGATGCCGCGATTAAAGCTGGTGCTCCTGAAAACTGTATTCAGTGGGTTGAAAAGCCATCTGTAGCAGCTACTCAAGCATTGATGAAGCACCCTGGAATTTCACTTATTTTAGCAACGGGTGGACCTGGAATGGTTAAATCAGCTTATAGCTCTGGTAAGCCAGCTCTAGGTGTTGGTGCTGGTAACGTTCCTTGCTATATTGAAAAATCTGCAAAGATTAAGCGTGCCGTAAATGACTTAATCCTATCTAAAACTTTTGACAACGGTATGATTTGTGCTTCTGAACAAGCGGTTATTATTGATAAAGAAATCTACAATGAAGTGAAGAAAGAACTAATTTCTAATAAGTGCTACTTCCTAAACGATGCAGAAAAGAAAAAAGTTGAGGCATTGGTTATTAATGAAAATACTTGTGCAGTTAACCCAGCGATCGTAGGGATGCCCGCTGCTAAAATTGCTCAGCTTGCTGGGGTAGAAGTTCCTGAAGATACTAAAATTCTTATTGCAGAACTAAAAACAGTAGGACCTGAATCTCCACTTTCTCGCGAAAAGTTAAGCCCTGTACTTGCATGCTTCAAGGTAAACAGCTTAGAAGAAGGTTTAACACGTGCTGAAGAAATGCTTGAATTCGGTGGACTTGGTCACTCAGCTGTTCTTCACTCAACAAACGAAGAAGTAATGAAGGAATTTGGACTTCGTATGAAGGCTGGTCGTATCATCGTTAATGCTCCTTCTTCTCAAGGTGCAATTGGGGACATCTATAACGCATTTATGCCATCATTAACACTTGGTTGCGGTACATTCGGTGGTAACTCTGTATCTCAAAACGTCGGAGCGATCCATCTTGTAAATATTAAAAAGTTAGCGAAGAGGAATAATAATATGCAATGGTTTAAGGTTCCACCTAAAATCTATTTCGAGAAAAATTCTACTCAGTACCTAGCTAAAATGCCAAATGTTTCAAGAGCATTTATCGTTACTGATCCTGGAATGGTAAAGCTAGGATATGTTGACATCGTAACTCGTTACCTCCGTCAACGTCCAAATCTAGTTCATGTTGAAGTATTTTCAGCAGTTGAGCCAGATCCATCTATCGACACAGTTATGAAGGGTGCAGAAGCCATGGCAGCATTCCAACCAGATGTGATTATTGCACTTGGTGGTGGTTCTGCAATGGATGCTGCAAAAGGTATGTGGTTATTCTACGAACACCCAGATGCAGACTTCTTTGGATTAAAGCAAAAATTCTTAGATATTCGTAAGCGTGTAGTTAAATATCCTAAGTTAGGTGAAAAAACTCAGTTTGTTGCGATTCCAACAACATCTGGAACTGGTTCTGAGGTAACATCATTCTCTGTTATCACAGACAAGGTAAATAACATTAAGTATCCATTAGCAGATTATGAGTTAACTCCAGATGTAGCGATCATCGATCCACAGTTTGTTATGACTGTTCCTAAGGTCATTACCGCTGATACAGGAATGGACGTATTAACTCACGCATTCGAAGCTTATGTATCTATTATGGCTAACGACTATACAGATGGATTAGCAATGAAAGCTATTCAACTGGTGTTTGAATACCTGCCAAGAGCTTTCCGTGATGGCAGTGACGCAGTTGCACGTGAAAAAATGCATAATGCATCAACAATTGCTGGTATGGCATTTGCTAACGCATTCCTTGGAATTAACCATAGCTTGGCACATAAGCTTGGTGCAGAATTCCACATTGCTCACGGACGCTCTAACACCATCTTAATGCCACACGTTATTCGTTATAATGCAACAAAACCAACAAAGTTTGCTGCATTCCCTAAATACGAGAACTTTATTGCTGACCAACGTTATGCTGAAATCGCAAGAACATTAGGTCTACCTGCTCGTACAACGGAAGAGGGTGTTGAAAGCCTAATCCAAGCGGTTATCAAGCTTGCTAAAGAGCTAGAAATTCCAATGAGTATTGAAGCGAACGGAGTAACAAAAGAAGCGTTTGAAGCAAAAGTTGATTACCTTGCTGAGCGTGCTTTTGAAGATCAATGTACAACAGCTAACCCTAAATTACCGCTAGTAACAGAATTAGCAGAAATTTATCGCGAAGCATTCAAAGGAGTATAACCGTTACACACAAAAGTGTTTTCCATTAAGAGACTCCCCCATTTCCCATTATCAATAGCGACCCATCCCTTTCCCCGGGGATGGGTTATTTTTCTTTTTATATAGAAAAAGAGAGAACCTAATCGGTCCCCTCTTTTTTGGTTAGCAACACTAACCACTATTCCTTTTTCCTCATATCATCAAACAATCCCTTACCAGCGATGGGCTTTCGCGTTCCTAAACAGAATGATCTCTGATTGGGATTTTCTCGTTTGCCCATTCACTTGAGAACTACTTGCATGCTTTCGTCTCGTCCACGTGTGACAAAAAAGTTGAGAATGTTGATCCAAATGATCTCTAAAACTCATCTCTAATCACCTCATTGGTCAGGATACGTGCTGATATTCGGAGGAATATCTATAATAGCTTTTCACTTTTACACAATAATTATGATAGCTGATTTTGGAAATATTTATATTCCTCTATAACCTTCTGGATAATAGAATGATTTGGATCTAAATTTGTTAACCTCGTTAATACTGTTAGAACCCCATCGTTCTTCAAACTCTTTTGAAGATCAAGTGCTTCTTGATCTTCAATTGATGTAAATAATAACGCAGCAGCAATGACTTTACATAGATTAACTGGTGCTTCCTGAAATTCGTTGAAATATTCTACAGCTGGAGCAAATAACCGATCGTGAATGCCCAATTTTCGAAGGGGGGATCTTCCCACTCTTTTCACATCATCAATAATGAATTCATTTTTGAAACGGCCAATTATTTTCTGAATATATGCTTGATGCTGTTCATTGGAAAATCCATATTTTTTAACAAGCACTCTTCCTGACTCTTTTAATGCTCCCGAAACAATTCGATTAACTTGTTCATTTTGTATTGCTTCTGCTATTGGATGAAACCCGTATACGGAACCCACATAAGCAATAGCTGCGTGTCCTGTATTAACTGTAAACAGCTTTCTTTCTATAAATGGTGCTAAATCATCCACCAGTGTTGCTCCCTCAATAGAAGGCTTTTCCCCTACCCAAGCTTTCTGCTCAATGACCCATTCGAAGAAAGGTTCTACTTTTACCATGAGCTTGTCGTCATTTGATTGGTTCGGAACAATTCTGTCGACCGCAGAGTTGGGAAATCCGTATAGGGAATCAAAACGATTTCTTTCTTCCCCTGTCAAATGTTCGTATACCTTCTCTTTGAGAAAAGCACTCCCGCCAATCATATTTTCACACGCGATAATATTTAATGGTTTATCTGAAATAGCCGCTCTTTTTTTCAAGCCTCTTGCCATCATCGGTGCAATAATAGCTAAAATATTCGGACCCACTGCAGAAGTAATCAGATCTGCCTGAATAATTGCCTCTTCAACTAACTCATCATTTATGGCACTGTTAATCGCAGATATGTTTGTTACCGTTGTCTTTGTTTGTTCCTTATTTGCTAATTCCACTTTGTACTCTTTACGCTCATTAAGTAAGTCAACAATTTCTGCATTCACATCGGCAAAGCACACCTCATAGCCTGACTGTTGTAATAACAAACCTATAAAACCACGACCAATATTCCCCGCACCAAAATGTAGAGCAAACATATTAGTTCACCTCAGCAAATAAACTTAAAATTTCTTCTTCTGTTTTGGCCTGAACGAGTTTCTCGATATTTTCTTCCTCCGAACAAACGATGGCAATGTTTGATAATATATCTAAGTGTTCGTTATTCTTCCCAGCAATACCAATAAGAACCTTGACCATATTCCCTCCTCCAAAATCAACACCCTCTGGAGCTTGGATGATGGAGATACCGGAATACTTAACCAAATCCTTTGCGTCTTCTGTACCGTGAGGGATGGCAACAAAATTCCCCATATAGGTGGAAGTTAACTCTTCTCTAGCAAGCATTTTCTCGATATACGATGCTTCGACATACCCTTTATCAACAAGAATTTGTCCTGTCTTTCTAATCGCTTCCTCCTTTGTTGATAATGCTACATTTAATTGGATATTTTCAGCTGTTAAAATTTGTACTGGCATATTGTCCACTCCTTAATGAATATTTTTCGCTTCAAAAATGTCTTTTATCTCGTTACATAGAAAATCAAAAAGGGCATCCTTTTCTCCATTCTCATACAAATGTATCGATTCATCATTTCGAATAATCGAAGCACTGATTTGACTTAATATCTCAAGTGCCTCTTTGGTTGATTCTTGTGGTGAAAGCATCAGGAGAATTCGTTTATTTGAGATCTCTGATCCATCCATTGCACTTACATTCACCGGTTTTTCTAGTTCATACATAGTGAAAGAGGGTTTCGTTACCTCAGTGCTTCTCGTATGGTAAAGCGACAGAGTGGTTTCAGGTATTCCAAGCCCCCCTAATGCTTCTCTTTCCGCTATGTGTTTTAGCACTTTTACAGCATCGTTAATGATTCCTTGCTCTTGTAGTGTTTCACAGGCAGCCAATAAGGCTGATTCAATCGAACATTCTCCTCCTATTTTTTGAATAAAATAACCAGAGAGGATGTCAATGGCTGCTGACGTAAATCGATGGTTTCGTTGAATTCTGGCAAAAAAATCTTTCTCCGCATCATTTTTTATCCTTAAGTTTATATCCTTTTTCGGCTGGTCAGGCTGATCGACTCGAACCGACTGTTTTATTCTTTCAATCTCAGCTTGAGAAAGTATAGGGCTTACAAGAACATACGGACCTTGATCATCCTTTAAAGGGACGGTCGAAATAATGATCGAATATTCCTCAGGATTGATCTGCTCTAAATCAAATAGAGATACATTTTTTGTTTTTAACCAAGGCAGTTCTTTTTGAATTTTTGTCGCAAGAATCTTCGATGTTCCTATTCCACTCGAACATACGACTAGACCCTTCACTTCCTTATTTTCTTCTCCCTTTAGCATGGTAGAAGCAAAATGCATAACAAGAAAGCCGATCTCCTCTTTTGGAACAAAGAAGTCTGGAAAAACAATTTCAACGCCATCTTGAATAATGCTAAATAATTCTTGATAATCCTCCATAATCCGGTCAAGCAAAGGATTACTAATCTTCATATTTTGCTTCATTCGATAGATGGCAGGACGCAAATGAGCAATTAAGCCTTGGTAAAGATCAATATTATTTTCAAAATGATACCCCATCCTCTTCCCTACATACTGAATGAGTTTTTGTGCGGAATATCCGACTTGAACAGCCGTTTCTTCAAAAATATCTCCTTGTTCATTCCTCAGCTTTGCTCCTAAAAGATGCATCGTAATATAACTTGCTTCACCTTGAGAAACAGATATCTGAAAGGCCGTTTCTAATCCTGATACAATTTTTTCAGCAATCTTATACTCTTTTGTTGTCAAAAGCTGATCAGGGAATCTATCATCCAACACGATCTCGACACCTTGTTGGATCCTTTCCGTAGCCAGAGCTAGATGGACAACCAAACCGATATAAGCACTATCAGCAATTGGGTAAGGCAGTTCCTTTTTTATATCATCAATGATACTTTCAATGATAATAAGCTTCTTTTTGTCAACCAATCCAAGTAATCGATCGGTTGCTGTGTCCAAATCCATAGCCGATCTTTTTTGAATATTCTCCCGGATAAAAGAAATAAATTCAAACTCATCTAGGTGATCTAAAATCAGACTGCTCATGACTTTTCTCTTAGCTGTTTCCAATCCAAATAACTCTACTCCATATCCTCTTTTTCGGATAAGAGATAAACCGAATGGTTCGATTTTTTCTTCAATTTTGTTTAAATCATTACTTACTGTTGCAATCGTGACATTTAGGTCATTTGCTAAGACAACCAATTTGACCGGTTCTAAGCTCTCCAGCAGGCTAGAGAGAATAATCGTTTGTCGTTCATCAGGGGTATACTCGTTATGAGAAGCACTAAATAGGAATAATTTGAGCTTCTCTTTGTTTTCACTACTTCCTTTAACGAGAATACCTACCCCAGATTGCTTTGAAAGAGACAAATCGTAGGACTTTAGTATTTCTTCTACCCCTTTTAAGTCACGGTGTACCGTCCTAGAACTCACATTAAGTATTTTGGCAATACTACTCACGGTCGTTTCCTCTTCACTAAGAAGTATCACCTCGAGAATTTTCCTTTCTCTCGCTGTAATATACAAGACCATCAACCCCTAAAGAGTCCAACTTACTGACAAGATTAAAATAAAGATATTTTCAAATATAATGATACTCCTACAAATAACGGTAAACAACCGATTATAAATACACATTCGTCATAGTATTTGTTGACAAAATTAAATAAATGCACAAAAAAAGGGCTAGAATTATTCTAGACCCTTCTTCATTTTAGAATAAAAAAGCAAAAATAATAACCAGTATGACTAATCCAACGGGCACTCCCACATTAGCCCATTCCTTACTTGTGATCCCTAGTTTATTGGCAGCTATGATATTAGGAATATTCCCTGGAATTAACATACCTCCACTAATCAGTAAACCTAATAGAACCGCTCTTACCTTTTGTTCTCCCATCTGAGGACTCATTTCAGCCGCTGCGAGAGTAGCATTATCTAAAACAGCAGAAACCGTATTAATCCAGTACAACAATGGTGTGTTTAGATGAACGATATAGAGATCAATCACAGGTTTAAATCCAGATCCTAGTAAGGTTAAGCCCATCACAAACAAATAAATTTTAATACCTCTATACAAAACCTCTTCATACGTTTCATTGCTAATTTGTGCCTCTCTGAATTGGTGTTGTTCATACTTTGGCTTTTTGACTAGTATCGCCGCCATTATACCCAATAAAACAATTAAAGGAATAATGATGTGTCCTAATAAATCGATCAAATAGAAGAAATCCTCCCCTAATTTGTTGATGGCTATAGTAGCAACAGGTTCACCTACAGGTGTTAAACTTGCGCCTAACCCAATACTAAAACAGGAAAGGACTACATAACGGACAGTTGATTTTATATCTAACCTCATAGAAGTGACGATTGCTACCAAGAGGAGAGAAGCGATAATTGCTGTTATTATACTAGATACTAAACCTAAGGTTATTACTGTTAAAGCAACACACCATTTAAAGGATAACGCACGTAACAACCGATTGATAAATCTGTCTATACCGCGGTGAAACCACTTTAACAGCAAGGATGCAAGGAATACAGCAATGGTAATGCCTATAGGATCACTGGCAGCTTTTAAGAATAAGTCTCTGCTCCAACTTCCACTAGAAATCGCCGTAATCATACCCATGATAAAAATAAATAATTCAATATTATTCTCTACAATCTTTACTTTTAAGGGTAGAAGCAATACGAACAAAAAGACAATTAGTAACCAAAAAACCATTGTTCCACTTCATCTCCAATAGCATATTTCCTTTTGTCAGGAGTTATATATATATGCTCTGTGTGGGACAAACTTGCCATTTCGTTCAAACAGATAACACCCCTAAATCTAGAGACTGATTTAGGGGTGTTCATGATCCTTCATTATTTTAAGTTATTTACAATTTCATCATATTTAGGGCTATTTAAGAAGTTTTCTACAGACACATGATGCGCATTTGGAAGCTTTTCTTTCGCACGGTCCGTTAAATCTTTGTGAGTTACAACGATGTCAGCATCTGCCGGAAGATTATTGATAGATGTATTCGCTACCTCTACCCCTTCTACTTCTGCCTTTTTTACTTTGTTTCGTAAAATCGAAGCTCCCATTGCACTAGAACCCATTCCAGCATCACAAGCAAAGATAATTTTATTTACCTTTTTATAGTCCACTTTTCCTTCTAATGCTTCTGCAACTGAACTCTTCTTACCTTTCATTTCTTGCATTTTTTCTGTAGCTGCTTCTAAATCTTCTTCATTGTTTTTGCTTACTTTAAGAATAAATGATGCTACTGCGAATGATACAGCTGCTGCAACAAGTACTCCTAACAGTACTCCTAAATGACCACCTTTTGGTGTCATTGCCATTAAAGCAAAGATACTTCCTGGTGATGGAGGAGCTACAAGACCTGCGTTAAAAATGGATAATGTGAAAACTCCACTCACGCCCCCTGCTATTGCAGCTAGAATTAACATAGGCTTCATTAAAATGTATGGGAAGTAAATCTCATGAATTCCCCCTAGGAAGTGAATAATCACTGCACCTGGAGCTGTTCTTTTCGCTGAACCTTTTCCGAATAACATAATGGCTAAAAGAATACCAAGTCCAGGACCAGGGTTTGATTCTAATAGGAACATAATCGATTTTCCAGCGTCTGCTGCTTGCTCCACACCCAGTGGGCTTAAAATCCCGTGATTGATTGCATTGTTTAAGAATAATACTTTAGCAGGTTCAATAAGAATATTTGCTAATGGAAGAAGCCCTGCATCAACGATTGCTTCAACTCCTGACGCTAACACTTTATTTAAACCTTCTACCACTGGACCGATTACTTTAAATGCGATTAAAGTTAGTAATCCACCTAAAATACCTGCTGTAAAGTTGTTTACCAACATTTCAAAACCTTGTCTGATCTTTGGAACAATCACGTCATCCAGCTTTTTGATTAGATATCCTCCAAGTGGCCCCATAATCATGGCACCTAGGAACATCGGAATCTCTGCTCCAACGATTACACCCATTGTTGCTGTGGCACCCACTACTCCTCCACGAGTATCATAGACGATCTTACCGCCCGTGTAACCGATTAATAATGGAAGAAGATACGTAATCATCGGTCCTACTAACTTGGCAAAATCCTCATTTGGATACCAACCTGTTGGAATAAATAAAGCTGTAATAATCCCCCATGCGATAAATGCACCAATATTCGGCATAATCATGCCACTTAAATGACTACCAAAGCGTTGGATTTTCACACGAACATCCGACTTTTGCGCTACTTGATTAGACATATAGTATAATTCCCCTTTCAGAAATATCCTTCTTTTGTCCTTGTTTCTAATTTTATGATAAAGCGTTTTCAATACCTATTCAATTCAAACTAAAATGCATTTTGTCATGAATCATGTTGTCATAATTGAATTGTTCATATTGCATGTTCTTCACTAAAAAAAAGACACCATAATGGGTGTCTGCAAGAAGGCTGATTTCCGCTCCAATCAGCAAGTTACTACTTTGAAAATGGTATCTCTTTCATCTAATCTGTGAGCGAAGTCTTTCCCCTTCTTCTTTAATCGCCCTGATATCAATTCGTTCAAACAGTGGGTGAACATTCTCAATGCTGAACGGTAAGTCAGTAATCACTTTCCAGGAGAATGATGAATGATGCAGCATTTTTCTTACTTCCTCACTTGAATGCGGGAGAAAAGGATGTAGTAATTGTGCGAAGTTTTGGATAAGAAACACACATGTGGCGATGGCTGCATCCCGCTGTTCTTCTTCCGCTCTCCATGGTTGCTGTTCATCAAAATACTTGTTTGCGTATCTTATGCAATCAAAAATCTCTTCTAACGCTAGCTTTATTCTTGTTGCTTCAATGGCTTCCCCTACTTGATGATAAAGTAATTCAACACGGTTTTGAATACTTGTATCAATGGATGATTGAGGGACCTCTCCTGATAATTGGTTTTGTATAAACTTTAAAGTACGGTTCACAAAATTCCCATAAGCTCCAAGCAGTTCGCTGTTATGACTGTAAATAAACTCTCGCCAAGAGAAATCTGTATCACGGTTTTCTGGTGCATTAATGGTTAGAAAGTAGCGTATGGAGTCAGGATGATACCTTTCCAAAAGATCCGGGATCCATATAGCCCAGTTTTTGCTTGTTGAGATCTTCTTTTTTTCTAAGGTGACGTACTCGTTTGAGACGATATACTTCGGATAGGCCTCCAAGCCTGCCCCTATTTGGATTGCGGGCCAAATGATGGAGTGGAAAGGGATATTGTCTTTCCCGTGTACATAGTAGCTTCGGGTAGATTCCTTCCAGAAGCCTTCTACCTCTCTTCCATTCTCAATTGCCCACTGATAACTTGCTGAGTAATATCCTGATACCGCTTCAATCCACACATAAATTTTCTTCTGTTCAAATCCTTTTATTGGAACCGACACACCAATGGGCAGGTCACGAGTCGCCGGACGATCTTTCAGTCCTTCCTTTAAGTACCTCTCGGTTAATTGCAATGCATTTTCACGCCAAACCCCTTCTCTATCCTCCTTGAGTTTTTCTATTCGGTGTTGAAGTTTACTTAATGCTAAGTAATAATGTTCCGTTTTCTTAATGACAGGTGATGAACCACATATTTTACAAGTCTTATGATGTAGCTCAACTGGATCTAGTATTGTAGAACAAGCATCACATTGATCACCACGGGCATGTTCTCCACAAGTCGGGCAATTTCCTTCTACATAACGGTCGGGAAGAAACTGATCACAAGAATTACAATACACTTGATCGTTTTCTTTGGTATAAAGGAGACCATTGTGATTAAGCTTTAAAAATAAGTCTTGAACTACACTAGCGTGGTGAGCAGTATCTGTACGTGTATAACAATCATAGGAGAATCCTAGTTTTGTAAAGCATTCTGTAAACTCTTGGTGATAACGATTAGCTATCTCACTTACATCCACCCCATCTTGCATGGCACGAATCGCAATAGGTGTCCCGTTACAGTCACTTCCAGACACATATAAAACCTCTTCCCCTTTTAAACGGTAATATCTGGCCATAACATCACCTGGCAGTAAGCTTGCTATATGACCAATATGCAGAGAACCATTTGCATATGGCCAGGCACCCCCAATAAATACACTCATTGATGATTCCTCCTTTAAAAAAATAAAAAAAGCCCTGTCCGTATCTTAATAAAGATAAGGACAGGGCTTTACTCCCGTGGTACCACCTTAATTCACCAACAGCTCACACTGCTAGCCTCAGCAAGTACTAAAGTAGCCAAAACTCTACTCATATACCGTGACGTTGATAACGGGCGTCAACTCCCGACAACTCCTACTTCTGTCCATGACAGGTTCAGTTCGCAGCTCCGAGGCCATTGTTCAAATGCGTATTCTTACTCCTTTTCAGCAACCGGAGCTCTCTGCAAAGAATCCCTACATTTTACTTTTCCTCTTCCACGCCTTTAATGATATTATAAACAAAATACACAAATGTAACAATATACCAATTTTATATATTAAACTAAAAAAGCCGGTTCAATCAGGCAAAAATAAGCGGAGTTTTTCCGGTTAGATACCGATTGAAGGCTCGTTTGGGGGTGAATACGGGGAGACTTTCCAGTTATGCAATGAAAAATCCCCCTATTTTCACGTTTTCGAGTTTATAGGCGGAATTTCTCCGTTTATTTAAGCTACTTTTTATCGAATTTACTAATTAAGCGGAAATTCTCCGTCTATTTCTCAACTCGGGTGCTTAACACGATCCCTCAACCGATAAATGCGGACACTCTTGTTCCTATATATAGATATAACTAAAAAAGCCGGTTCAATCCAGAACCGACTGTTTCTTTTATGAATTGGATGGTTCAGGGTTGTTTAATTTACTATTTCTATACCCATAACCAATATAGATGGCTAAACCGATTACTAACCAGACCAAAAATCCCTTCCAAGTAAATGCTGATAACTGGAGCATTAGATACACACAAAACACAACTGCTAAGATAGGAATTACAGGAACAAGTGGTGTCTTGAACGGACGATGTAAATCTGGCTGTGTTTTACGAAGTACAGCGACTCCAAGAGATACCGTTGCAAAGGCAAACAATGTTCCAATACTTGTTAGCTCAGCAAGTTTGTTTAAAGGAATGAACCCTGCAAAAATAGCTACTAATCCTCCTGTTACCCATGTACTTGTAATAGGTACTTGTGATTTCGGGTGAACCGTTGATAATTTTTTCGGTAACAACCCATCTCGACTAATCGCATAGAATAAACGTGTTTGTCCAAACATCATGACAATTAGAACAGTTGTAATACCAACGATTGCTCCAAGCGAGATAAATCCTGCAGCCCAGTCTTGTTGGATAAATCGTAGGGCAAAGGCTACTGGATCCTTCACGTTTAAAAGGTTGAACGGTACAATCCCTGTTAAAATTAAGGAAACAGCAATATATAAGATGGTACATACAGCAAGAGCAGAAATAATCCCAATCGGAAGATTCCGTTGAGGATTCTTTACCTCTTCAGCTGCTGTTGAAACGGCATCAAATCCAAAATAAGCAAATACAACGACAGCGGCACCCGCTACGACTCCTGAAGCTCCAAATGGCATAAATGGTTGCCAATTGGTTGGTTCCACATACCATACCCCAATAGCAATAAATAGGAGAACCACAGCTACTTTAATCACAACCATGATAGCATTAAATTTAGCTGATTCCTTCACGCCCCGTGTTAACAAAAGGGTTACTAATAAAACAATAATAACAGCTGGTAAGTCTATAATTGTCCCTTTTGATGGATCGAACGCACTTGTCAGAAAAGTAGGCAAATGCCATCCAAACCCTGCCATTAAACTTTGAAAATAGCCTGACCAACCGCTTGCAACCGCAGAAGAAGCCAACCCATATTCCAAAATTAAATCCCAACCAAGTACCCATGCAAGCAGTTCTCCAAATGCAACATATCCATATGTATATGCACTACCTGATTGAGGGATCATTGAAGCAAATTCTGAGTAACATAATGCTGCAAATGCACAAGCCAGTCCAGCAATAATAAAGGATAATATAAGTGCAGGTCCTGCATATTCAGCAGCTGCCACTCCAGTTAAAACGAACACTCCTGTTCCGATTATGGCTCCAACACCGAGTAGAGTTAGGTCAAATGCTCCTAATACTCTTTTGAGGGAATTTTCAGACACCGATTTCCCTACTTGTTTCTTACGAAATAAATCCATTATATCCTCCTATAAAAATTGAAATAATTGTCGAAAAATAGCGAATACACCTTAGCCATTTTACATAATTGTTTATTAATTGTAAATTGAAAATCATAGAAATATAGCAGATTCAAAAAATTACTAATTCTATTTTGCCCAGTAAAAATTGCTCTATGTTTTAAAAACCAAAAAGACCCTTATTCTATCTGTCAATAGAATAAAGGTCTTTTTAAAAATTAAGCGTGAAAATTCGTTCCATCCGTTGTTGCTTCAATAATTCCGGCACGAATCACAAAGTCTCCAAAATGTTCCCCTTCGTTACGTTCCTTCGCATAACGTGGAAGAATGGATCCTAGCTCACTAAGGATCTCTGCTTCGCCAATATTTTCACGATACATCTTGCTTAATCGGCTTCCATCAAAGGCAGCACCTAAATACATATTGTATTTTCCAGGGGCTTTACCGATAAACCCAATTTCACCTAAGGCATGCCTTGCACATCCGTTTGGACATCCTGTCATACGAATTGTTATTTCTTTATCTCTTAGCCCATTCTCTTCAACGATTTCTTCAATCTTATCGATAAGAGTTGGCAAGTATCTCTCCGCTTCCGCCATGGCAAGTCCACATGTTGGTAAAGCCACACATGCGATTGAACTACGTCGTAAAGCTGAGTGATGTTTTCCGTCAGTTAAACCGTACTTTTCAAGAAGCTCAGTAATTTTTTTCTTTTTCTGAGCAGATACACTGCCAATGATTAAGTTTTGGTTCGCTGTTAAACGGAAATCTCCTTTATGAACCTTGGCAATTTCACGTAAGCCTGTCTTCAATGGATAGCCATCGAAGTCTGCGATACGTCCACCTTGCACAAACAATGTAAAATGCCAATTTCCCTTTAGGCCTTTTACCCAACCATAACGATCTCCATTATGATCAAATGAGTAAGGCTTTGCTTCTTCTAGCTTCCAGCCTAGTCGACTTTCTAGCTCAGATTTCACATTTTCTAATCCTAAACGGTCCACCGTGTACTTAAATCGCGCATTCTTACGTACGGAACGGTTTCCATAGTCACGTTGGATGGTAATAACCTTTTCAGCCACATCATATACTTGCTCAGGCTTACAGAAGCCGATCACTTTTGCAAGCTGTGGGTAAGTCGTCTTATCACCGTGAGACATACCCATTCCGCCACCGATTGCTACGTTAAATCCAACTAGCTTTCCATCTTCTACAATGGCAATATACCCTAAATCTTGTGAAAATACATCCACATCGTTCTCAGGAGGAATAGCCATACCGATTTTGAATTTACGTGGCAAGTAGAGTGGTCCATACATAGGCTCAACGTCTACATCAGGCGTTCCTGCCACTCTTTCTTCATCAAGCCAAATTTCATGATAGGCTCTTGTGCGAGGAAGTAAATCATCACTTAATTTCTTGCCCCACTCATACACCTCTGCATGAATTTCTGACTGATGTGGATTAGAAGTACTCATTACATTTCTATTTACATCACCACATGCGGCAATTGTATCCATTAGAGCTTCATTAATACCTTGGATGGTACTTTTCATATTCCACTTTAAGATGCCGTGGATTTGAAATGTTTGGCGAGTCGTTAATTTCAATGTACCATTTCCGTACATTTCAGAAAGATCATCCATCACCAACCACTGTTCAGGTGTTGCTACTCCACCTGGTAGTCGAACACGAAGCATGAACTGATATGCTGGTTCAAGCTTTTGCTTTTGTCGTTCTGCACGCACATCACGGTCATCCTGTAAATAGCTTCCATGATGCTTCATTAATCGGTTGTCATCCTCTGGAATCCCTGCACTCATTCGCTCAAGCATTACTTCTTTTAGCGTTCCACGTAAGTAATCGCTTCGCTCTTTTATTCCCTCTACATCACTAGGAGGGCCTTCAGGCGCTTTTAAAATATCTTTCACTTCCACCATGCTAAAAACCCCTTTCACTCAAACTCAATATACGTCACGCTGGTATCGCTTTTCTTTTTGCATGGAAGCTAAATAGCTTTCTGCTTCTTCACGACCCATGCTACCTTCTTTTTCAATAATAGTAATTAATGTTTGATGTACGTCATGTGCCATATGTTTCTCATCACCACAAATATATACGGCTGCTCCCTCTTGAAGCCATGCAAATAATTCCTTGCTTTGCTCAAGCATACGGTGCTGAACATATACTTTTTCATTCGTATCTCTTGAAAAAGCAACATCCATCTTTGTTAGGACGCCATCTTTCAGCCACTTTTGCCATTCGGTTTGATATAAGAAATCCGTAACAAAGTGCTGATCACCGAAGAACATCCATGACTTGCCCTCAGCACCCGCTTCTTCGCGCTCTTGCATAAATGAGCGGAATGGTGCAACACCTGTTCCTGGTCCTACCATGATAATTGGAGTTTCAGGGTTTTCAGGTAACTTAAAGTTTGGATTATGTTGAATAAAGATTGGTAGCGTATCTCCTGCTTGCAGGCGCTCTGCTGTTAGAATCGAGCATACACCTTTTCTTTCACGTCCGTGTGAATCATATCTGACCGCACCAATCGTCAAATGAACTTCATCTGGGTTTGCCGAAACACTACTTGCAATCGAGTATAAACGTGCAGGAAGCTTTCTTAAGATAGAAACAATTTCCTGCGCAGTAGCTGTCCAAGGGGCAAAGTCTCGAAGCAAATCAAGCAAATCGCGTCCTTGAATATACTCTCTTACTTTATCTGCATTTTCCGGTTTCACTAGCTCCTGTAATTCCTGATTGACAGAAAGCTTAGCTGCTTGTTCCATTAACGGTTTCGTTAGTACCGTAATTTCAAAGTTGGTAAGTAGCGCGTCTTTTAGCGCTTTTACTTCTCCTTGTTTATTAACTGTCACTTTTTCATCTGCATTCCAGTTCATTTCAGCAAGGATTTGTTCCACAAGCTCCGGATCGTTTTCTGGATAAATTCCTAAACTGTCACCTGGTTCATATGTTAATCCTGAACCTTCAAGCGATAACTCTAGATGACGAGTTTCTTTATTGGATCCATGACCATTTAAATTTAGGTTTTCCAATACCTCCGCACGGAAAGGGTTTGTTCTAGAATAAATAGATTCTTCTGAAGCAACTTGTACTGCTGCACCTGCCGCCTGTGCTTGACTTGCCGCAGTTCCAGCCTGACCAAGAGCCGATAGTACATTCTCAATCCATTCAGAAGCAGGTTCATCAAAATCTAAATCACAGTCAACTCTTTCAGTTAAGGACTTTCCGCCTAACTCCTTAAGACGCTCATCAAATTCTTTTCCTGTTTGACAGAAGAATTCGTAAGAGCTATCCCCTAAAGAAAGAACCGCATAATTGAGTTCCTCTAGCTTTGGAGCACGCTTTGAGTGTAAGTACTCATGGAAAGACAACGCATTATCTGGTGGTTCACCTTCACCATGTGTACTTGCAACTATTAATAGGTTTTGTAACTTCTTTAGATTATTTGGCTTAAAATCACTCATGGATGCAACAGTTACTTGAAAACCATTGCTTTCAAGCGTTTTACCTGCTTTTGTAGCAAGTCGTTGTGCATTTCCTGTTTGTGAACCAAAAAGGATGGTTACTTCTTTCGACACTGGTTTAGAAGCCTCAACTGATGGAGCTACGGAAACCGATTCTGAAATCGTAGTTGCTGGTGCTGCTTGAATAGCTGCTAAATATCCACTAAGCCAAACCTTCTGTGATTCAGTTAATGATGGCAGTATTTTGTTAAGAAGCTCTGCCTGCTCCTGACTAAACGGGCTGTTCATAACCTGAAGTTGCAACGAAATCCACCTCACAAAAATAAATAGACTAAATTCCCCAAATTTCGCAAAAATATTATACGTGTTATTATATCTTAATTATTCCAATAAGTTAAGTCGGTTTTATTAATTTTAACCGATAATTATCTTCTATGATAACTACTTTACCTTATGTTTAGCTATTGGTAAAATACATATAACTGATGATAATTATTAATATTCCTAATAATAAGGAGGGATTGTATGTATTTTGATGAGTTAAAAACCTTTGTTACTCTAGTGGAAGTAAAAAACTTCACCAAAACAGCCGAACTCCTTCTCATGTCACAACCTAGTGTTAGTTTACATATTAAGAATTTAGAAAATGAGTTTCAAACGAAACTATTCATACGTTCTCCAAAACAACTAAAAATCACTCCTTCTGGAGAGATTTTGTATGATCGAGCCAAACAGTTAATAAGCATGTATGAACAGACCAAACAAGATATCCTCGACTTGCAAACTTCTGTTAGAGGATCCCTGAAAATCGGGGCAAGCTTTACCATCGGGGAATATATTTTACCTTCTCTTCTCTTTGACATCCAAAAAGAACATCAGGCACTTGAACTTGAAGTGGTGATTGGGAATACGAAGGAAATTGTTCTATCCGTTAAAAGGCATGAAGTGGATATTGGTCTAATTGAAGGACAAACCAACGAAAAAGAACTATCTGTCCACCCATTCTTAAAGGACGAGCTTTTTGTTGTATCTTCCGCTACACATCCTCTTGCCATAATGAATAGAGACATATTCATCTCCGATCTTCAAAACCAAGTATGGGTAACGAGAGAGGTGGGGTCAGGTACTCGGGAATACTTAAACCATGTGATCCGTTCGAATGGGTTAAAGGTAAAATCCCTACTATCTATCAGCAGCAATCAAGGAATTAAAGAAACTATAAGTAAGGGCATAGGTCTTTCACTTTTATCAAACAGCGTTATCCATAAAGAGGTCAAAAATGGAGAATTAGCCATCATTCGCATTAAAGATTTTCAATTCCCTAGAACGCTGTCGTATGTCTACTCTCCTACTATGAAAACGAAAAAGAACGTGGAGCTATTTATTACGAGCCTTCAAGAGATGTGGCCATACCGTTCTGAGTTGTTATAAGTCAAAATTAATTGAGGTACTAAATGATGATATTTAAGGATAAGCCAACAATTGATTCAAACTACATACAGCAACATCTAGCAAATGAACGTACATACCTAGCATGGATACGAACGAGTATTACGATCATAGGGGTTGGTTTTTTAATAACTAATTTACATTTCTCATTTATATCAAAAAATCAGCTCGGCGATATACTTGCACAAACGATTGGATTAGCTTCTATTTTTGTAGGAATTACCACTATCATTCTTTCAACTATTGGATATTTTAAGAAAGGCCGTGACATCAACAATCAAACTTTCGCTTACCCGAGAGTGATTACTTTATGCCTTTCCATTCTGCTTCTATTAATTTTTTTATTCTTCGGTCTTTATTATGTATTTATTTGGGGATTGGTTTAAATAAAAAAGGCGTCTGTCCTCCAAAAAAGAATGGGACAGGCGCCTTTTCTGTTCCTTAAAAAGGTGCTTTCTCTTTTTAAAGCTTTCTAGATTACAATATATCCATCCAAATCTTTATCGCTGTTGCTAAAATGAGGAGTGCAAGGACTACTTGGAGAATCTTTGTGTTTACTTTCTTCCCTGCTATCGCCCCTAGTGGTGAGGCAATTAAACTAGCTATGACCATGATTAAAGATGGCCAAAACTCTACTTGCCCCGTTGATATTTTTCCAACAGTCGCACCGATAGAAGAGATAAATGTGATGGCAAGTGAGGATGCAATGGTCATACGAGTTGGAATTTTTAATACAACAAGCATGATTGGTACTAAAAGAAAAGCACCAGCAGCTCCAACAATTCCAGAACCTATCCCAACGATAAATGCAAGGACCGCTGCTAGCCACTTATTAAATGTCACTTGATCTAAGGGAATATCATCTAAACCTTTTTTAGGAATGAACATCATCATAGCTGCAATCAATGCTAAAATTCCGTATATGAGATTAATTCCACCTTCACTCATGAGCTTTGAACCAAAGCCCCCAATAAAGCTACCAACTAAAATACTTGCTCCCATATAAACAATTAACTTTTTATTTAAAAAGCCACCTTTTCGGTAAGCCCACACCCCACCGATTGTTGCAAAAAACACCTGAACAGCACTTATTCCTGATACTTCGTGAGCACTAAAAGCTGCTAGTCCGAATAAAGGTGGAATGTATAATAGCATCGGATACTTAATGATTGAACCACCAATTCCAAGCATTCCAGAAATATATGAACCTATAAAACCAATTAAAAAGATGGTGATAATAAATCCTATATCCATCGTTTTTCCCCCTTTGAAAAAGCAAAAGCGTCTATTATGACGCTTGCTCTCTAAAACATTTTTCAGAAAAAGGGAACCTCATATGGTTCCCTTATAGATCAGCCTTTTTTAATCCAGAACTTTAGTACTTCATTATCATCTTCGTGTTTGATTAATTCATGACCACCTGATTTTGCCCATGCAGCAAGGTCATTTTTTGCCCCTTTATCGGTTGCATGAATTTCTAACACTTGACCACTTTCTAACTCATTCATTGCTTTCTTTGTTTTTACGATTGGCATTGGACAAGCCAGCCCTTTTGCATCTAACACTTTATTTGATTCCATCTTATTTCCTCCTAGTATTGTTTTTATCGAACCGCACATCGGTTTGGTCCGATTTCCATTTCACGTTGTTGCTCTTCGTCTGGAGTGATTTTCCCCATATTTGTTTCACGAATTTGTTGGTATGCATTAGGTTGTGGTGGCAGGTTCTCCGTTACCACTCTTCTAAATTCCTCTTCGTCTACAATATTTAAACCGTGGTTTTTCTCAAAAAGTGTTCCTAGCTTTTCTGACACACTTCCATCTTCATTTAACTCATCAATGATCATAAAGTGAGCTGGAAGTACGACTAATTCCTCAGATAATTCTCTGTAACGATTGTAAAGACTTTCTCTTAAATCTCCTACCCAATCCTGTGCAAGTCCAGCTAAATCTGGTCTTCCAATTGAATCAATGAACAAGATATCTCCCGAAAGCAGGAATTTCTCATCCACAATAAAGGAAGTGGATCCGATTGTGTGACCTGGTGAATATAAGGCATGGATATTTATTTTCACATTTCCAATTTCCACCTCATTTCCATCTTCTAATGCTTGATACGTAAATGTCACTTCTGTTGCATCCTTTGGTGGTAACCAGTATGTTGCTTTTGTTTTTTCAGCGATCACTCTTCCACCAGAAATATGGTCGGCATGAAGGTGAGTATCAAAAACATGAGTAATCTTTGCTCCGATTGAGTTGGCAAAATCAAGGTACGTATCTGTCATACGAGTGGAGTCAATGATAGCTGCTTCGCCATTTGATACGACCATGTATGATAAACAGCCTTTTCCGATACGAACGAACTGATACATTTCGCCACCGTCTTTTAAATCTCCAACCTTAACGGGTTCTAAGTGTTCACTCCACGCTTTCATTCCGCCAGCTAGATACGAAACCGTACGCCCTGCTTCAGAAAGCATGTCAGCTATCATAATAGATGAACCTTCCTTAGCACAAACGACCAATACCTCTTTATCCGTTGGTACTTGATCAAGAATTTCTTCTACCCCATCTAATAGATCGAAGTACGGTACATTTAGGTATTCAAAATTTCCGCCTTCAATTTTCCAATCTTGAAATGCCTCTTCATTACGTACATCTAAAATGAACAATGCTTCTTTATTAAATACTTTCTTCGTCACTTCTTTTGCCGTCATTGCTTGAACAGTCATTACTTTTACCCCCTAGAGTATAATTAATTCTAAAAATTTTTTTGATCCTTAATGGTTGATACGATCCGTTGTTCCATTCCACTGACTCATCCCTGGAATAACATTTAGTACGTTTGAAAATCCGTTTTCAGCTAGTTTCTGAGCTGCTAAATCGCTTCTGTTACCTGTACGACATACGATATAGATGGTTTGATCTTGGTTTAATTCATTCATACGAGCTTCTAACTCACCAAGTGGAATAGAAATCGCATTCGGAATATGATTAAATGCATATTCTGCCGTTTCTCTTACATCTAGAACCATCATGTTTTCATTTGCTTCTAGCTTTGACTGTAATTCCTCATTTGTCACTACATTTGGATGTTTTCTTTCGATGGTTTCATCGCTTGAAGACTTTCTTAGATAATGCTTTAACACATCTCCTTCTTCCAAAGTACCTAGATATTGATGTCCTGTACTTTCAGCCCAAGCTTTAATATCTGCTTTTGACCCTTTATCTGTTGCCTGTACTTCCAATACTTGACCTGCTTCTAATCCAGTCATTGCTTTTTTCGTTTTAACAATCGGCATCGGACATGCTAATCCCTTTGCATCAAGAGTGACATTTGCTTTTAAGTTATTCATAAGTAACCCCCATTACCCTATACCATATAGGGTATATTTTAATATAAAATTTTTTATTCTGTTTTACCTTCCCAAGAAAGCATACCACCTGTCATATTAATGACTTTGTATCCATAGCTTTCTAGAAATTGTGAAGCACTACCACTTCTACCACCAGAGCGACAAACCATGAGATATTCCTTTGATTTATCTAACTCATGCATACGGAACTCAATAAGGCCTAGTGGAATGTTTACTGCTCCAGGAATTTTCCCAGCTGCTACCTCATCTACTTCACGCACATCGATAATATCCAATGCTTTACCTTCGTTTAATAGTGCTTCTACTTCTTTGGCTGTCATTGTTTTCATTGTTGATTCCTCCTATATCTTATGACCAGGCGCTCATGCCGCCTTTTACATTCGTTATTTTTGTAAATCCTAATTTTTTTAGGGTTTTGCTAGCTTTTTGACTTCTCATTCCGCTTTGACAAATGACTACTACTTCTTTATCTTTTGAAATCTCATTTGATTTTTGAGATAGCACATGAAGTGGAATATTTTTAAAGCCTTTGATGTGGTTTCCCAAATACTCAGCTGGCGTTCGAACATCCACAAATTGTTTATTTTTATCTTTTAATTCCTTTTTTAATTCATTTGTTGTTATATGTCTAACACCCTTTGTCGGAATCATTCGTTGGATAATGAGTAGCAAGAACAATCCAATGAGAATGTAATTTACATATTCCATATTATTCTCTCCTTATTGATAGGGGAAATCCCCTATATTAAATTAAATAAATAGATTTACATTCCCATCTTCTGCATCAGCTAGATAAGCAGCTACACCCGCATATTCAACATTTTCAAGAAGCTCTTCTTCTTTAAGACCTAACAGATCCATTGTCATCGTACATGCCACTAATTTCACATCTTGCTCTTGTGCCATTTCGATTAACTGGGGTAGTGACATGGCGTTGTGCTTTTTCATTACACCTTTAATCATTTTTGGACCCATACCTGCAAAGTTCATTTTAGAAAGACCCATCTTATCTGCGCCTCTTGGCATCATTTTTTCGAACATCTTTTCCATGAATCCTTTTTTCACCATCATATTTTCCTCTTTACGGAGAGCATTTAACCCCCAGAATGTATGAAAGATGGTTACTTCATGGTCATATGCTGCTGCACCATTTGCAATAATATAGGCAGCCATTGCTTTATCGTAATCTCCACTAAATAACACAATTGTAGTTTTTTTCTTTTCTGACATGATCCTGTTACCTCCTAGATT
This sequence comes from Bacillaceae bacterium, assembly GCA_041640555.1. Lineage (GTDB taxonomy): Bacteria > Bacillota > Bacilli > Bacillales > Cytobacillaceae > Robertmurraya_A. The sequence goes on along the minus strand of JBEQAB010000013.1, from coordinate 16,110 downwards.
TTCTATATAATTTATTCACATATACCTATATGGGTATATTATAATTTAAAAAAATATAAATTGTTTCAAAACTTTAACTTACCCCTATGGGTATAATACTAAATGAATGTCTCCATGGTGTCAATCCTTTTTTATCTACTTTTTACAAGCAAATTAACCGCTTCTTTAATCAGATCTTCTGCATTTGATTCTTCATTTTCATTAGTTTTTTGTACACAGTCAACTAAATTAGAACTTACAATGACTCCCATTGTACGATCAACAGCGGTTCGAACAGCTGATAATTGTGTAATCACTTCTTTACAGTCCTTATTTTCTTCCATCATCCGTAAAATCCCTCTAAGCTGTCCTTCCATACGCTTTACTCTATTTTGAATTTGAGTATTGTATTCCATATCCTTACCTCCTTTTAACAAAGATTTTTTATATTAAGTTGATCTTCTTTCAATATTTTTGAATGATGACCAGCAAGGGTATATCCAATCACTTGAAACCCTTTCTTCCGTAGGAGACGAATACCCACATTTTTTTCTAGATTGTTTGAAGCAATAATATATAGTTTCCGATTGGGTATATCCGTGCTAAATCTATTAAGATAAGCAACAGGTATGTTTATCGAACCTGGTATAGAGAATTTACTTGATTGATTATAATCTCTTATATCAATGATAGTAGATTTTGTTCCGATCTCTTCTCTGGGAATAAACACTACAGAGAAAACCGGAAAATATCTTTTAAATAACAAATATCCAATCACTAACAGTAGAATGGTAACAAAAGTAATCTGAAATACCTCCTTAGGTGTTTGTCGATAAATACATATTATACCCCATTGGGTATAAAGTCAACTAAGGAAATTTTACCACACTAAATAGAAGGTAACCATAGTAGTTACCTTCCTCATTTTTAATTTATCTTCTATCTCACCGCACAACGATTCGGCCCAATCTCCATCTCCCTTTGTTGTTCTACATCTGGCCTGATCTTTCCCATATTTGTTTCTCGAATTTCCTGGTATGAATTCGGCTGAGGTGGTAGGTTTTCCGTTACCACTTTTCTAAATTCATTTTCATCTACGATATTTAAGCCGTGATTTTGTTGATATAGCACACCTAGTTTTTCAGATATACTTCCATTATCCTTCATTTCATTAATCCCCATATAGTGAGCAGGCAGCACCAGTAAGTCATCCGCTAATTCTTTGTACCGCTTATATAGTGTATTTCGTAAGTCGCCTACCCAATCTTCTGCTTTTCCCGCAAGGTCTGGACGTCCAATAGAGTCAATAAACAGAATATCTCCTGTTAATAAATATTGGTCATCGATGACAAAAGAGGTACTCCCTATGGTATGACCCGGAGAATAAATTGCCTTTATTGTCGTTTTACCAACTTGATACTCATCCCCATCATTAATTTGTTGATACGTAAAATTTACTTCAGTAGCATCTTTAGGTGGAAGATAATAGGTTGCTCCCATTTTTTCAGCAAGCCTTCTCCCACCAGAAATATGGTCTGCATGTAGATGAGTATCAAGTACATGAGTCAATTTAATATGATGCTCTGTGATAAAGCTTTCATACGGTTCGATCATACGGCTTGTATCAATTATCGCACCTTCACCATTTGATTCAATCAAGTATGATAAACACCCTTTGCCTATCCGAACAAATTGGTAGATTGATCCCCCATTTTTCAAATCGCCAATCTTAATAGGTTCTAAATATTCACTCCATGCTTTCATCCCACCCTCAACAGAATATACATCAGTTCGTCCAGCTTCTGCGATCTGTTGAGCCACTAATTTTGAGGATCCTCCTTTCGCACATATGACATAAATAGTCTTATCTGTTGGTAACTTGTCTTTAATTGAGTCAACCCCTTCTAATAGGTCAAAGTAAGGGGCGTTAATGATGTGAACATTTTTACCTTCAATCTTCCAATCATCAAAAGCATCCGTGTTTCTTGCATCTAAAATAAACACTTCCTCATCATTGATCACTTTTTTGGCAATCTCCTTTACGGAGATGGTTTTAACCGCTGTTTCAATAGTCATTTTCTGCCTCCTTCATAAACGTTTACTCGTCTTTCTTGAATTATTATCTTTCCGTTTGACTTTTCCATGCCAAGATACCACCTACCATATCTTTTTACGAAAAAAACGCATGACTCCCGTATTTGAGTCATGCGTTTGCTATGTTATTTCTTTTTAATCCAAAACTTAATCAGGTTATCATCTTGTTCCGTTTTTAGAATGGTGTGTCCATCATTTTTTGACCAAGCAGGTAAATCATTTAATGCACCTTTATCTGTTACATGAAGCTCTAGTACCTGACCACTTTCTAATACCTCTATTCCTTTTTTCAACTTTACGATAGGCATGGGACACGTTAAACCACTAACATCTACCAATGAATCCACTTTTAAGTCATTGATGGTTTCTTCGATAACTGTTTCTCCAAGATCGTTCGTTTTTGTTTCAACTTGTTTGGCTATGTTGCTTCCAAATACGGACGAATAGGTCTTCCAGCCACCATCAACATTCTTTACTTTGAAGCCATTATTTTTTAGAATACGGCTTGCTAAATACCCTCTTAACCCTACCTGACAGCTTACATATATGGTCTGATCTTTAGGAATTTCATCTAATTTATTTCTGAGTTCATTTAGCGAAATATTAATTGAACCTTCAATAAAACCAAATTCACGTTCCATTGGTTCGCGAACGTCAATTAGTAAGCCACCTTCAGCAACGATTTGGTCTACTTCATGCCACTGAATATGCTCCAATTCACCATCCATAATATTTGTTGCTACATAACCAGCCATATTGACTGGATCTTTCGCAGATGAATACGGTGGGGCGTATGATAGTTCTAAGTTTGTTAAGTCTTCAACTGTTAATCCACCTTTCATCGCTGTAGCAATAACGTCCATTCGCTTATCAACCCCATCTGCTCCAACCGCTTGTGCACCAAAGATTTTCCCTGTTTCCTTGTCAAAAATTAATTTTAGAGACAGGGGTGCAGCTCCTGGATAGTAGCCAGCATGAGAGCTTGGGTGAATATGAACGACTTCGTAAGATACCCCTAGTCGTTTTAGTGTTTTTTCATTGTTCCCAGTAGCAGCAACGGTTAAATCAAACACCTTTGCAATAGAAGTCCCCATCGTTCCTTGGTATTTCTCTTTTTTACCCATGATATTATTAGCAGCCATTCGACCTTGACGGTTTGCAGGGCCAGCAAGTGGAATCATTGCCTTTGTGCCACTAATATAGTCCACTACTTCCACTGCATCACCCACTGCGAAAATATCCTCATTTGACGTTTGAAGATACTCATTAACCATAATACCTCCACGCTGTCCTAATTCAAGACCAGCTGATTTGGCCAACTCATTTTCAGGAATGACACCGATAGAAAGAATGGTCATATCTGTTGAAATTTCTAAACCATCTGAGAGGATGATTTTCTTTCCTTGATCTTCAAACGCTTTTACACCATTTTCTAGAATAAGGTGAACTCCCTTTTCTTTTAAATGAGCATGTAAAATACTCGCTATTTCAAAATCAATTGGGGCCATAATTTGATTAGCCATTTCAATCAGTGTTACTTCAATTCCTCGATCTACCAGGTTTTCTGCCATTTCAATACCAATAAAGCCACCACCTATAACAACCGCCTGTTTAGGTTGTACGGTATTTACATAGCTTTTTATTTTATCTGTATCCGGAATATTTCTTAACGTAAATAAAGCCTCATTCTCCTTTAGCCCTGGAATCGGTGGCACGATGGGTCTTGCCCCAGGAGATAATACTAACTTGTCAAAAGACTCCTCATAAACTTCCCCATTTTGAAGATTCTTTATGGTCACCCGTTTGTTATCCGGATCAATGCTTACTACTTCACTAAAATTACGAATATCGAGCTTAAAGCGTTCTGACATACCCTCGACGGTTTGTACCAACAGCTTGCTTCGATCCTTGATCGTTTCCCCGATATAATAAGGTAATCCACAGTTCGCAAATGAAATATGCTCTCCACGTTCGAAAAGAACGATTTCTACATTTTCACTAATTCTTCTTAATCTTGCTGCTGCAGTTGCTCCCCCAGCTACCCCACCTACGATAACAACTTTCTGTGTCATATCTATTCCTCCAACAATAAATTTTTTATATAAACAACTAACTTTATTCAGGCACTTAATAATACCTATATGGGTATTGTAGAATATAAAAAGATAATGTAAACCCCTTTGGGTATAAGTTCACTTTTTCATCATAATTTATCCTTCATAAACACCTATCCGATATTTGAGCATATGATAAGTTGATAAATTACCCTAGGGGGTGGATGCTTGAATGCATTATTTCTATAATAATTATCCCTTTTCTCATACTTATCTTCGAAATACTCTTGATGTCAGTTTAATAACCGATATTCAAAAAGCGATCAACGGGGAATATGGGGCCATTAAATGTTATGAACAATTATCTAGAATGGCAAAATCTCAGGTTGAAAAAGATCAGATTCTTGAAATACGTCAGGATGAGATACGTCACTTTGAGAAGTTCAGTAGAATTTATAGAGAGTTAACAGGCAGACAGCCTGTTGCTGAAAACATTGAAAAGTGTCCTAATCAGTATAAAGAGGGTCTAGAGTTTGCTTTTAGAGATGAACAAGAAACAGTAGACTTTTATCTAGATATTGCAGATAAGGCTCAAAATCCTGTTATTAAAGAGACTTTTCGTCGTGCTGCTGCTGATGAGCAAAATCACGCCGTATGGTTTTTATACTTTCTATTAAATAAACAAATGATTACAACCACTAGTCGCCAGCCTACTAATTACGGAGCTAAAGGTGCATTAAATGCTACCAGCTTAACCCTACCCCAGATGCTAACCTTCGCACTTCAAGATGAACACTTGGCTCAATCAAGGTATAAAAATGTACTCCAAACTTTTGGAGACATTCGTACATTTGCACAAATCAAAGAAGCAGAATTAAGACATATCTATGCACTATTACCTCTTTTTGAAAAATATCAAGTTACCATTCCAGAAGATATATCACAATCGTTCGTCAAAATCCCAGGAAGTGTAAAAGCCGCTTTTGCCACTAGTGTAGAAGCAGAAGTTGACAATATAGCTATGTATGATAAGTTCCTAACAAATGAAATTCCCAATGATGTTAGAATGGTGTTTACTCAATTACGCAATGCATCCCAAAATCATCTTGCGGCGTTTGAAAGAGGACTTGAAAGAAATTAGTAAAACTCTTCACGACAAAAAAAGTCGGAAACAAATCCGACTTTTTTGTCTTTCCTTTATCATTGTAAAGATAATATTTCTATGATGGTTTTCATCACAGCGTCTTCTTCATTAGAACGCGTGATAAAATTAGCAGCGTCCTTTAATTCTTGAACGGCATTTCTAACAGCAAAGCTATAGTTAGCTCGAGTCATTAGTTCTAAATCATTGTAGCCATCACCGAATGCCATCGTTTCTTCTGGCGTTATATTCAATAAGCGCTGTAAGTGTTCAACCGTTGTACCTTTATGAACATTCACATTGGCAATATCGATCCATGCTGCTTCAGATGCGACAATATAGGCTGACTCAAAAAATGGAGATAGTTTTTCTCTTGTTTCCATACATCCTAACAATGGATCATGAATCGTAATCTTAACAAAATCCTCTGTTAGGTCATTAAAATCAGATACTTGTTTTACGTGCGCATAAGATCTTCTGACAATAGCCGCTTCCTCTTGAGGAATGTTATCTTTTATTACCCCACCATTTCTAGTACAAGCAATAATCGTATGTTCTGTACTAATTTCCTCCAGTAAACGGATAATTGCCAAACCTAATTTATTACTTAACAGAGATTCATAAACAAATTCTCCATTATGCTTAATTCGAGTTGCGCTATCACCTAGAATCCACAAATCTTCGGTATCCACACCAAATAACTCTTCTACACGTTCACATTGCTTACCAGTAACCGGAGCAAATACTACTCCTTTTTCTTTCATGATCTTCTTTACATCCTTGTACAGTTCTCTATTAAAATCACCATGATTATTTAAGAACGTTCCATCCATATCAGTTAACACCAATTTAATCATTATGACTCCCCAATACTTCTGACTTCAAACTTTTTAAACTTCTTTAATAAGTGTTGTGAATAATATATCATATGCACTCTTACGGAGAGAATAAAAATCGGATAAACAGATATTATTAATAACGGAAGATAAACGGTACATCTATGTAACACAGTGTTACATAGTAAGATAAAAAATAAAAAAGACACAATCCTTGAATGGATTGTGCCTGACTATTATGTCTATTCCACTGTTACTGATTTAGCAAGGTTTCTTGGCTTATCTACATCACACTCACGGTGAAGTGCTGCATAGTAAGCGATCAGCTGGGTTGGAATAACAGAGACTAAAGGTGTTAAAATTTCGTGTACTTCTGGAATAACAAAGCGATCTTCTTCCATTTCTAAGCCTTTCATGGAAATGATACATGGGTTTGCTCCACGAGCTACTACCTCTTTCACATTTCCGCGAATGCTTAGGTTCACACTTTCTTGAGTTGCTAGAGCGATAATTGGAGTACCATCTTCAATTAAAGCAATCGTTCCATGCTTTAATTCTCCTCCAGCAAAGCCCTCCGCTTGAATATAAGAGATTTCTTTTAACTTTAGTGAAGCTTCAAGAACCACGTAGAAGTCGATTCCACGACCAATAAAGAACGCATTTCTAGTCGTTGATAAATACTCACGTGCAATGGCTTCAAACTCATCTTTAGAATCACAAAGTACCTCGATGGCATTTGCTACAATCCCAAGCTCATGAATTAAATCAAAGTTCACTTCAAGTCCACGTTTTTTCGCTATTACTTCTGACAAGATAGAAAGAACCGCAATTTGTGCCGTGTAGGCTTTCGTAGATGCAACCGCAATTTCAGGACCAGCATGAAGCAGGAGTGTATAATCGGCTTCACGTGATAATGTTGAACCTGGTACATTCGTTACAGTTAACGTCTTATAACCTAGCTTTTTCACATGAACTAACACCTGACGGCTATCTGCAGTCTCACCACTTTGAGAGATAAAAATAAACAATGGATTTGCTGATAATAATGGTGTGTTATAAGCAAATTCACTTGCAATATGAACCTCAACAGGAATATGAGCAATTTTTTCAATTAATTGCTTCCCAACAAGTCCTGCGTGATAAGAAGTTCCAGCCGCAATGATATACACTCGATCAGACTGATCAACTGCATCCACAATGTCTTGGTCAATCACAAGCTGCCCTGATTCATTTTGGTACTGTTGAATAATTTTACGAATAACAGCAGGCTGCTCGTCAATTTCCTTCAACATGTAGTGAGGGTAGGTTCCTTTTTCAATATCACTTGCATCAAGCTCTGCTGTATAAGGTGCACGAGTAATGGTTTCACCTTCAAGGTTTTGGATGGTTACTTGATCTTTCGTAACAATGACTACTTCTTTATCCATTAGTTCTACATATTGGTTAGTCACTTGAAGCATCGCCATTGCATCACTAGCTACTACATTGAACCCGTCTCCAAGACCAACTAAAAGAGGACTTTTGTTTTTCGCAACAAAAATCGTCTCATTGTTTTGAGAGTCAAGCAAAGCAAGAGCATATGAACCCTTCAAAAGTTTCAATGTTTTACGGAATGCAGCTTCTACTTCTAGACCTTCACTCACGAATAAATCAATTAATTGAACGATAACTTCTGTATCAGTGTCACTCTCCAAGTGAACATTTTGTAGATACTCTTTCTTCAACAAGTCATAGTTCTCAATAACTCCATTATGAACAAGTGTTAAACGTGTAGTAGAACTTTGATGTGGATGAGCATTCACTTTGCTTGGCACCCCATGTGTTGCCCAGCGAGTGTGACCAATCCCTGTATTTGCCATAACATCTAAGTCAACAATTTCACGTAAGTCTGCAATACGGCCCTTTTCCTTAAAAACATGAACGCCTGTATCATTCATTACTGCAATACCAGCAGAATCATAACCTCTATATTCAAGCTTTTCTAGCCCTTTTAATAATATTTCCTTTGAGTCATTATTACCGATATATCCAACGATTCCACACATAAGTGTAATTCCTCCTAATTTACGGAGGCAAGTTGCTAACGAGGGCAGACTTGCCCCCTAGTCTCTGTGATATTTATTGTTAGCATTTATTGATTTAAGCATTCTTTTTCCCTTTGTCCATCGGGTTACCCCAATGATTTTTAGAAAAAGCATACGATTGTGCTTAACAATCGGGAGGCATCCGCCGAAAAATCGATAAACCTCCTCCTCGTCAACTAGCCGCTCTTCGTCCATCAGCTAGTTCAGGCGCTTTAAGTTTCCATGTTTTTTACCTCTATCCTCCTTCCAAGTTCTTTACAAAATCAGGATAATCATACAATATGGATAGGCCTTCGTCAACAAAAATCTATGTGACATAAGGTATCCTATATATAAAAAATATGCATGAGGGGTTGTAAACGTTCCCCTCATGCATAATTCTAGGTGATATTATAGTCCCATTTCGTCCTGAACAACTGCTGCTATACGGCTTACGTAAGACTCACAAAGCTCCTCTGTTGGTGCTTCTGCCATTACTCTTACTAGTGGTTCTGTCCCTGAAGGACGAACGAGAATACGTCCGTCACCGTTCATTTCGGTCTCTACCTCTGAAATAATAGCACTTACCTTTTCATTGTCTGTCACATGGTACTTATCTGTTACGCGAATGTTCACCAGCTTTTGAGGGAATTTTTGCATTTCTCCTGCTAGTTCCGAAAGTGGCTTCTTCGTGATCTTCATGATATTTGCTAACTGAAGGCCAGTAAGCAATCCATCTCCAGTTGTGTTGTAGTCTAGGAAAATGATGTGTCCTGACTGTTCACCACCTAAGTTGTAGCCTGTCTTTTTCATTTCTTCCACTACATAACGGTCACCTACTGCTGTTTGAACACTTTCAACTCCATGCCCTTCCAAGCCCTTATAGAAACCAAGATTACTCATTACAGTCGAAACCACTGTATTGTGCTTGAGTCTTCCTTGCTCCTTCATAAACTTAGCACAAATATACATAATCTGATCTCCGTCAACGATATCTCCATTTTCATCGATGGCAATTAGGCGATCTCCATCACCATCGAAAGAGAGACCCACATCTGCACCTTTTTCTTTAACAAAAGCTGAAAGTGCCTCAGGGTGTGTTGAACCAACACCATCATTGATGTTTAGTCCATTAGGCGACGCTCCCATTGTTGAAAGATCTGCATCTAGATCAGCAAATAAATGTGTAGCTAATGAAGAAGTAGCGCCGTGAGCACAATCTAGAGCAATATGTATTCCCGTAAAATCTTCATCAACCGTTTGTTTTAAGTATTGAAGATATTTTTGTCCACCTTCAAAATAATCATTAACTTGTCCTAAATCTGAACCGACTGGTCTAGGCAATTCATCTTTTTCAAGATCCATTAAACCTTCAATCTCCAGTTCTTGCTCATCAGAAAGCTTAAAGCCATCTGGTCCAAAGAATTTAATTCCGTTATCAGCTACCGGGTTATGAGAAGCTGAAATCATAACTCCAGCCTGTGCTCCAAGTGCCTTTGTTAAGTATGCCACTCCGGGTGTTGAAATCACTCCTAAGCGCATGACCTCTGCACCAATAGATAAAAGGCCTGCAACAAGTGCGCCCTCTAGCATATGTCCTGAAATTCGAGTATCACGTCCAATGATCACCTTCGGACGGTCTTTATCTTTTGTTAACACATACCCACCAAAACGTCCTAGTTTGAATGCTAACTCTGGAGTTAATTCACTGTTTGCTACTCCTCGCACCCCATCAGTACCGAAATATTTACCCATTAAAAGATCTCTCCTTAATAATTGTTGTGCATCTATGCTTCTCGTTCTGTAATCGATATTTTTGCTGTCTTTTGATTGACCGTCCAACTTATATTTGTTGGACCAGTAACGTTCAGATCGACAGTATGTTCTCCTTCACCTAGACCAGCTAAATTAAGGATGACGCTAAAGTCACTTTCTTTTAAAGAACTTATGATGTTGCTCTCCCCTGTTGCGGTAATTGAAACTGTCCCATCAAGCGGTTCATTGTATGACATATCAAAGTCGGCTGCCAATCCATTTGCTTTAATCGGAATATTTGAAAAGGTAATATCCTCTTCCCGACTGACCTTAACGGCGACTGCAACAGTTTCCGGATTCACACTAACAATGCCTTCAGATATAATGACCGGTAGAGTAAGAGTCGTATCATCATTTATGGAACTAACATCTACCTCCACACGTACAGACTCTGTCTTTCCTAAAATATCCGCATTAGCAAGTATGATTGCTTGGGTTTGAGCTAGGTCAATGGATTCAATCGTTACCCCACTGGGGGGAGTTCCTTTTTCAACTATTTTAATTGGAACTTCTTTACTAGACGCCTTTACAGGTATGGTCACTTCTACTGTATCTGATTCAAGTATGACATCCAGTTTATTTAGGTCTTGATCCAAGACTAAAATTTTCGCTTCCTTTGTTACAGTATCCTCGATTTTCCCTTCTAAATCTATTGTTGCTTTTACATAAGTAATTTTTTCAATCACATCTTTTGCTCCGGTAATTTTTACTTTGTTAGGCTTAACAACCGCCTGCTCAGCAGTATAACCATCTGCAACAAGACTTGAGTTATATTCGGGCTCCACCTTAAATTCTTGAGTTACCTTCTCTTGTATAGATACATTAGCATAATCCGGTTCAATTTCCACCGTTAATCTGTCGGACACATCTCTAATTTCAATTGGTACACGTTGCGTGCCGATCTCTGCCTCCGATAAATCCACATACACTTCATACGATCGAGAGGTCTTTGCTTGCTGCAAGAGATTTTTAGGTCCACTTAACTTGATGGTTACGGTACTAGGAACCCCACTTACGACAAGGTTTTCCGTATCATAATAACTCTTCACGGGAACGTCTGTGATGGTTTCTGTTTCTTGATCCTGTGGCACATTAATCGATAAATCTTCTCCGTCATACACGTATATGAAAAGCAAGAAGGCTAATAGCAAGGCAACAACCCTGATAAACCACCGATTATCAATTAGTTTGTCAATTAAATTATCCATTCTTTTTTCCCCTCCAATTCCATCGAGGTGTGGAGGCTTGCTTCGGTTTCATTGGAGTAATAAATTCATTGGCTAACATTTGCTTAAACTGTTCAAGCTTTAAGTCACGGTGAAGTTCACCATTTTTGGTAAGTGAGATTGCCCCTGTTTCTTCAGACACAATCACCGTTACACTATCAGTAACTTCACTAATTCCAAGAGCCGCCCTGTGCCTTGTTCCTAACTCCTTAGAAATAAAAGGGCTCTCAGATAATGGAAGATAACAGGCAGCTGCGGCAATCATATTTTTTTGAATGATAACAGCACCATCATGAAGCGGAGTATTCGGTATAAATATATTAATTAATAACTCTGAGGAGATTTTCGCTTGTAAACCAATCCCAGTCTCTATGTAATCTCCCATACCCGTTTCTCTTTCAATTGACATTAACGCACCGATTCGACGCTTTGCCATATAATCGGTTGCCTTCGTTATCGCTTCTACCATTTTTTCCTGTTCTTCCTCTTCCTGTACTCCTGTTCGAGAGAAAAAACGTCCTCGGCCTAGCTGTTCAAGTGCTCTTCTAAGCTCTGGTTGAAAGATAATAATAATTCCAAGAACTCCCCAAAGCAATATTTGTTCCATCATCCAATTCAGTGTTTTTAAGCTAAACCAGTCACTGATCACTGTCACCATTAATATAACAAATATCCCTTTAAGCAGTTGGACTGCTTTAGTACCTTTAATAACCATGATTAGCTTATAGATCACGTACCAAACTAGGAGAATGTCAATGGTAATGGATAAGTATTTCAAAACATCGAAATCCGCAATCGACATTGTACTTCCTCCAAATATATTTTTCAAAGCATCAAGCTATAAGTTTTGTTTAACTTTCTCATTATAACATAAAAATGAAAAGACAAAAATTTGGCTCTCTTTATAAGAAAAAATTAGTCACTCCTATACGAGCGACTAATTTATCATTCTTTATCTTGAAAAACACTAACAAGCTCTTTGCTTGTCTTTTTTATATGATACCAAATCCATTCAAACACTTCATTTACTTCTTTAATCTCACCAGTAACATGTCCTGCAGAGGCTAAATAATTTTCCCCGTTAATTTGCCCGTTAATGACAGTTACATCACCTTCAACCTTCCCCTCAATTTGAAGGTCACCGTTCCTAACAGTTATATCCCCTTTAATTATTTCACCCTCAGGGACAATAACGGTATTATTATGAACGACTAAATTTGGTTGCTTTGTTACGGAAAACTCATGATCTTTATTCCAAGTTGAAAATACACTACCTGTCATTAATATGATAAAAAGCGATGCAGCAGTCAATAAAGGATGATGTCTGAACCATCGGTTGACACCCACCCTTCTTTTTTCTTTAGGCAGTCGAGCCATTACATTTTCAGTAAAATTACTAGGTGCCTGTATATGAGAAGTACTCTGCACTAAGGCAATTGCCTTCTCTAATTCATGAAAATAACTTTGACATTTTGGGCAGGTCTGTAAATGCTTTTTTAGTAACTGTTCGTCTTGCTCTTCAATTTCTTCATCTAGATATTCATGCATATACAAGACAATGTTATCTGGACACTTCACTGATTTTCACCTCTCATTAAACATTTCTTAATTGGTGCCGTAATGCTTCCCTACCCCTATGTATCCTTGTTTTTACTGTACCTAGTGGGATATCAAGAATCTCACTAATTTCATTTAATGAAAGTTCTTCAATATATTTCAAAACAATCACAGATCGATATTTTTCTGGCAATTTAGTAATTTCCCGTTGAATGGTCTCTTGTAATTCAAGACTCTCTATTTCATCTTCAGGAAGAATCGTATCTGATGCAATTTGGGAATACATGGTCAGTCCATCTGTACCTGATACTTCTGCATCAAGGTAATAGTCTGGCTTTTTCTTTCGAATCCGGTCTATACATAGGTTTGTTGCAATTCTATATAACCATGTTGAAAACTTTAAATCAATATTAAAGCTGGATATGTTAACATATGCTCTAATGAATGCCTCTTGTGCCATATCCTCTGCTTCATGACGATTACCAAGAATTCTAAAACAAAGTTGAAAAACTTTGTCCTTATATATCTCAACGATTTCCCCGTATGCACTTTGGTCCCCTTTTAACACTTGCTTGATTCTTTTTTTTATCAGTGCTTCCATTCCTATACCTCCGCTCTAATGCGGCTACTCGATAATACGTATCGATACCGGAAAAGGTTTCATTACTTATATAAAATTTTTCTCCACTACATATTTTAACAAATATTTACTGTGAATAGTTTAAAAATTTTGGCTCTGGGTATAAATGTAGAAATTAGGGAGGTTATTATATCATTACGAATAGGAGTGAATCATATGGATAAGCAATCTCTGCTAGAGGACATTGAAGCTCATCGTAGAAAAATGGTAAGCCAAGCATCTCACTCTTCATTAAGCAATGAAAAAGTAATCATACTTAGTAAAAAATTGGACAATCTATTAAATAAATACGACCGTTTAATGAAAAATAGCAGCAACTCTTTATGAGAGTTACTGCTATTGTGTTATAATAATTTTTCGCCAAATAACGAACCCATCAAAGCAACAGCTACTGATGCTGTTTTATTTTTATCATCTAATATTGGATTAACTTCGACAAACTCAGCGGATGTAATAAGTTTAGATTCTGCAAGCATTTCCATGGCAAGATGGCTTTCTCTATAGCTAATCCCACCCGTAACAGGTGTTCCTACTCCTGGAGCATCATGTGGATCTAGTCCATCTAAGTCTAAAGAGAGATGTACCCCATCCGTTCTCTCTTTTAAATACTCAATCGTTTCTTCCATCACCTTTGTCATGCCTAAGCGATCGATTTCATGCATCGTGTATACTTTTATTCCAATCTCTTTTATTAACTCTTTTTCTCCCTCATCAAGTGCTCTTGCACCTATTAGAACAATATTTTCAGGTTTAATTTTGGGTTCAAATCCTCCGACACTAGTTAACATCTTATGTCCAATTCCCAGACTTACAGCCAAAGGCATTCCGTGGATATTTCCAGAAGGTGAAGTTTCTGCCGTATTAAGATCCCCATGTGCGTCATACCAAATAACACCCAAGCTTTTGTAATGCTTTGAAACTCCGGCTAATGTTCCGATTGCAATACTGTGATCTCCTCCAAGAACAAGTGGAAAGGCTCCTGAAGAAATTGCTTGATCGACTTCCTTTGATAGTGCCTCATTTTTTTCTGCGACAAGATGTAGGTTTCTTAAATTAGATTGCTCGTCTATCACAACCTCAGGTCTACCGATCGGAATATCTCCTAAATCATGAACTTCATCAAAAAGGTTTCGTAATCTTTCAACAACCCCAGCATACCTAATGGCACTTGGCCCCATGTCTACCCCACGTCTCATTTGACCAAGATCCATTGGCATCCCAATAATAGATAGTTTTTTCATCCTCTAACCCCCTGCCCGTTCTACCTCTATTGTATACATTTCTAGGTCTATGACTCAACTCGACAAAATTACGCATAAATATGCATTCAATATCCAATATTCAGAAAAAGGTGCACAAAAAAAACCTTAGGAATACTCCTAAGGTTTCGATGAGCCATGAAGGACTCGAACCTTCGACCCTCTGATTAAAAGTCAGATGCTCTACCGACTGAGCTAATGGCTCGTATGTATTGTCCAGCTCCAACGACTGTTTAGAGACTAGTGTACTTCGCTAAACAGGCGCTGGAGCTTTTCTTACTGGGCTAGCTGGATTCGAACCAACGCATGACGGAGTCAAAGTCCGTTGCCTTACCGCTTGGCTATAGCCCAAAAGTCAAAATAAAAAGGACATTTTTAGTTTGTCCAGTTTTAGACTTACTATGTAATTTAAATGGTGGAGGGGGACGGATTCGAACCGCCGAACCCAAGGGAGCGGATTTACAGTCCGCCGCGTTTAGCCACTTCGCTACCCCTCCATTATTCTAAATGGAGCATGGTGCCGGTGAGAGGACTTGAACCCCCAACCTACTGATTACAAGTCAGTTGCTCTACCAATTGAGCTACGCCGGCAAAGTAAAAAATATTTCTAATCTTGTGAGTGTAGTAAGCTTGATCTATTTTTCACTAACGTGATTTTATTAAGGATGACTTTTTTCACTACCGTGGAAAAAGTCTTAATGGAGGATGACGGGATCGAACCGCCGACCCCCTGCTTGTAAGGCAGGTGCTCTCCCAGCTGAGCTAATCCTCCGAAATGGAATGTTATTTTCACTTCGTAAAAAAACTTGGTTATTTTCACTTCGTAAAAAAACTTGGTGACCCCTACGGGATTCGAACCCGTGTTACCGCCGTGAAAGGGCGGTGTCTTAACCGCTTGACCAAGGGGCCGTACTAGTAATCTATAAAACAGAGAGCTTCCAACCGGATTCGAACCGGTGACCTCTTCCTTACCATGGAAGTGCTCTACCTGCTGAGCTATGGAAGCATTCCAAAGAGCTCATAAGAGGTTGTCTTATGAAAATGGCTCCACAGGCAGGACTCGAACCTGCGACCGTTCGGTTAACAGCCGAATGCTCTACCAACTGAGCTACTGTGGAACGATATAATATTAACGCCTGGCGACGTCCTACTCTCACAGAGGGAAACCCTCAACTACCATTGGCGCTGAAAAGCTTAACTTCCGTGTTCGGTATGGGAACGGGTGTGACCTTTTCGCTATCGCCACCAGACTATTTACGCGACACTATTTATTATAATAGTTTTTCGTATTTTTTCAAGAGAAATTTTTAACCATTCTCTCAAAACTAGATAATGAATGAAGAAGAAAGAAATACGTTTCATCTTTAATTTGGTTAAGTCCTCGATCGATTAGTATCAGTCAGCTCCACACGTCGCCGCGCTTCCACCTCTGACCTATCAACCTGA
>JBEQAB010000012.1:0-103598 GCA_041640555.1 Bacillaceae bacterium | reverse complement strand
CTGAATACGAGTCTAGTGGCGATAGCGAAAAGGTCACACCCGTTCCCATACCGAACACGGAAGTTAAGCTTTTCAGCGCCGATGGTAGTTGAGGGTTTCCCTCTGTGAGAGTAGGACGTCGCTAGGCTTGTATTACAAATATTATTGTCGCGGGGTGGAGCAGTCTGGTAGCTCGTCGGGCTCATAACCCGAAGGTCGCAGGTTCAAATCCTGTCCCCGCAATTATTGTAAGTTATTTTTCAAGTCAAACTTGAAAAAAACTTTGGTCCCGTGGTGTAGCGGTTAACATGCCTGCCTGTCACGCAGGAGATCGCCGGTTCGATCCCGGTCGGGACCGCCATTTTCATATTTTAGAAGAACCAAACGAACCAAAATGGATTCGTTTTTTTGTTTTTTCGAGGGATTTCCTAATAAAAGACGATAATTTTGGCGAATATAGATAGAAAACAGTGTGGAATTTGGTTACGTACACTTAAAGCTTCATAAAAATGAACGTTACTGGTGTATTTACTTGCGATTCTCGAGATATATTTGCGATATTAAAAATTTATTTGCGATTCTCGAGATATATTTGCGATATTAAAAATTTATTTGCGATTCTCGAGATATATTTGCGATATTAAAAATTTATTTGCGATTCTCGAGATATATTTGCGATATTAAAAATTTATTTGCAATTCTCGAGATATATTTGCGATATTAAAAATTTATTTGCGATTCTCGAGATATATTTGCGATTCTAAAAATGTACTTGCGATTCCAGGGATATATTTGCGATCCCAAGTACATACATATCCCCTTTTTGCTCATTTTTTTAAAATCATGTACACTAATAGGAGACTAGCCTTAGGAATCTGTCCTAAGGCTTTTTTATAAAAGATTGGGTGATGAATTCAATGAACCAATACATAGTAAGAACAAATCATGCGGAAGAGACTTTACAATTTTCAAAGGAACTGGCACAGAAGCTTCAACCAGGAGACGTGATTACATTAGAAGGAGATCTTGGTGCAGGTAAGACGACGTTTACTAAAGGACTCGCAATGGGACTGGATATTAACAAAAACGTTAGTAGTCCGACTTTTACTATAATAAAAGAATATAACGGAAGACTTCCTCTTTACCATATGGATGTGTATCGATTAGAGGGTTCTGACGAAGACTTGGGCTTTGATGAATATTTTGAAGGTCAGGGAGTAACGGTTGTGGAATGGGCTCATCTAATTGAAGACCAACTACCTGAAGAACTTCTACAAATCAACATTACTCATGGGGAAGAGAATTCTCGTAACTTAACGATAACGCCAAAAGGAAAACGATATGAAATGCTTTGTAAGGAGCTATTTGCCTAATGAAAGTACTAGCTATAGATACATCTAATTATCCATTGGGGATTGCCTTAATAGATAACCAACAAGTGATTGGGGAGTATATAACCAATATTAAAAAGAATCATTCGGTCCGTGTGATGCCAGCGATTGAAAACCTATGCAGGGAATGTGAAGTTAAGCCAGCAGACCTAGAGAGAATTGTCGTGGCCGAAGGTCCTGGCTCTTATACGGGAGTTCGTATAGGAGTAACAATCGCGAAAACATTAGCGTGGACTTTGCAAATTCCTCTTGTTGGGGTTTCGAGCATAGAAGTGTTAGCGGCATCAGCTGCACGGTACTTCCCAGGCTATGTGGCTCCATTATTTGACGCTAGAAGAGGTCAAGTCTATACCGGTCTGTATCGCTCCCAAAATGGCGCACTCGAGGCAGTTAAAAAGGACCAACTAATATTAGCTAAAGATTGGGCAGAGCAGTTAATAGAGATGTCAGAACCTGTTTTATTTGTTGGCAATGATGTCTCTATTCATAAGGAAGTACTTGCAAGTATTATGGGAGATCAAGCAAGATTTGCTCACTACACTGAAAATAATCCACGTCCTGGTGAGCTAGCTCATTTAGGGGTCCATCGTGAACCCGTTGATGTGCACAGCTTTGTGCCAAATTATATTCGGTTAGCTGAAGCTGAAGCGAAGTGGCTAGAAGGGAAGAAAGAAAATGATGCAAAATGAAGAGACTCACTCATTAACTGATTCCTTTGTGTTTCGATATATGAAGGAAGAAGATATCGATCAAATCTTAAAAATTGAGGAGCTTTCATTTGCAACGCCTTGGACAAGGCAGTCATTTGAGAATGAGTTGAATTTAAATCAATTTGCTGTGTATCTGGTCTTAGAAAAGGAAGGACAAATTGTAGGTTATTGTGGCATGTGGTTGATTGTTGATGAGGCGCATATTACAAACATAGCTGTCTTACCTGAATTTCGTGGGCAAAAGCTAGGAGAAGGGATCCTTCGTATGATCATGGAGGTTGCAAAGAAAAGGGGTGCCAAATCGATGACCCTGGAGGTACGTGTGTCAAACACAGTGGCACAATCGCTGTACCGTAAGCTCGGCTTTATGAACGGTGGAATACGTAAGAACTATTATACGGATAATTATGAGGATGCATTAGTCATGTGGGTGACAATATGAGTGAGAAAAATCAATATATATTAGGGATCGAAACAAGCTGTGATGAAACAGCTGTTGCGATTGTAAAAAATGGACAGGAAATAATAGCAAATATCGTTGCGTCGCAAATTGAAAGCCATAAGCGCTTTGGTGGAGTCGTTCCTGAGATTGCTTCTCGTCATCATGTCGAGCAAATTACGATTGTCATAGAAGAAGCGATGCGAGTGGCTGAATTACAGTTTTCAGATATTGATGCGATTGCTGTAACGGAAGGGCCAGGACTTGTCGGAGCCTTATTAATAGGGGTAAACGCAGCCAAGGCACTGAGCTTTGCTCACGATATACCTTTGGTAGGAATTCACCATATCGCTGGTCATATTTATGCGAATCGCTTAATAAAGGAAATGGATTTTCCGCTATTATCACTAGTTGTCTCTGGTGGACATACAGAGCTTGTTTATATGAAGGAACAAGGCCATTTTGAGGTGATTGGAGAAACGAGAGACGATGCTGCGGGTGAAGCGTACGATAAAGTCGCTAGAACGTTAAAAATGCCATATCCAGGCGGACCGCATATTGATCGGTTAGCCGCTGTTGGCTCACCTATTATTGAATTACCGAGAGCCTGGTTAGAGGAAGGGTCCTATGATTTTAGCTTTAGTGGATTAAAATCAGCAGTTATCAACACTGTCCACAATGCAGAGCAACGAGGAGAATTGATTGCACCTGAAGATCTTGCTGCAAGTTTTCAACAAAGTGTGATCGATGTGTTGGTAACTAAAACGGTGCGTGCGGCGAAACAATATTCTGTGAAGCAAGTGTTACTAGCAGGAGGTGTGGCTGCGAATAAAGGACTGCGTAGCGCGCTAGAGAGAGAGTTCTCTGCTATTGAAGGTGTAGAATTAATTATTCCTCCACTTTCTTTATGTACAGATAACGCAGCTATGATTGCTGCTGCTGGAAGTGTTATGTATGAAAAAGGTCAAAGAAGTGACTTTACTTTAAACGCCAATCCTGGATTAGACCTATCTATCCACAACTAATAACTTTAGGAAAAAGTCCCTATCATGTGATAGGGGCTATTTTTTGTGTATAAACACTATTTCGACAAGTTTCACTGTGGGTAATGTGGATAAAATAAACTAAAATTGTGGATAATGTGGAAAACCCTGTGGAAAGCTCCTATTAAAACAATTTAACTGTGAACAAAATTGTGGAAAAGGAAAAACCGGGATAGATTCTTCCTCCCGGTTCTTTGTACTTATTCAGCTAGTTCACTCCATTCTTCTAGTAACTCATCTAATTGGAGTTTGGCTGTTTCCGTTTCTTCATTAATTTTAAGCACTCTTTCGTGATCTTGAAAAATCTCTGGATCACAAAGCAATGTATTATTCTTTTCAATTGTTTCTTCGAGTTGTTCAATTAAGCCCTCAATTTCTTCGATCCGCCGCTTTCGTTGGCGCTCTAATTTCTTGGCTTCCTTATCAATTTGATACGTATTTTTTTCTGGAGAAGCAGCTACGGTAGCAGCAGCCTTTTCTGCTTGTTCTATGGCTTTAAGTTCCTCTTGTTCCAGCTTCTTTTCTACGTAATAATCATAATCCCCAAGATACTCAACAGCCGCAGTTTTACTAAGCTCAATCACCTTTGTAGCAATGCGATTTATGAAGTATCGATCATGAGAAACAAAAAGAATCGTACCTGGATAATCCACAAGCGCGTTTTCTAATATTTCCTTACTATCTAAATCCAAATGGTTGGTAGGTTCATCTAGTATAAGAAGATTCGCTTTTTGCATCATGAGTTTAGCTAGTGCTAAACGTGCTTTCTCCCCACCACTTAGAGTGGAAACTGTTTTTAATACATCGTCACCGGTAAATAAGAAATTCCCTAGTACCGTGCGGATTTCCTTTTCGCTTTTCAGAGGATATTCGTCCCAAAGCTCATTTAACACACGCTTGTTTGAAGTAAGAGCTGCTTGTTCCTGGTCATAATAGCCAATGCTAACATTGGAGCCGTAATGAACTTGTCCTTCTATCGGTTGTAACGTTCCTTGGATGGTTTTGAGTAAGGTTGATTTTCCAATCCCATTTGGTCCAACTAAGGCAACGGAATCTCCTCTAGTAATTCGGAGGGAAAGTTCCTCAGCTATTCGTTCATCATGATAACCAACTGCTAGGGAGTGGACATTTAACACTTCATTGCCACTTTGCTTTTCAATATCAAAACCGAAGGAGGCGGATTTTTCATCTCCAAGAGGTTTGTCCATGACTTGCATTCTTTCAAGCTTCTTCCTTCTACTTTGGGCTCGCTTGGTGGTCGAGGCACGAGCAAGGTTCTTTTGAATAAAATCCTGTAGCTTGGCTATTTCATCTTGTTGTTTCTCGTATTGCTTGAGATCTCGCTCGTAGTTTTCGGCTTTTTGTTCAAGATAAGAGCTGTAGTTTCCTGAGAATTTGCTGATTTGATTCCTAGAAATTTCGTACACTTGATTGACCACTTTGTCTAAAAAGTAGCGATCGTGGGATACGATTAAGATGGCTCCTGTATAGCCAGTAAGATATTGCTCTAGCCAAGACAACGTATCAATATCTAGATGGTTGGTAGGTTCATCCAAGATAAGAATATCAGGCTTGGTTAATAACAACTTCGCAAGAGCTAAACGAGTTTTCTGACCACCACTTAAGCTATCAATTTTCGTAGAGTAATCAAAGGAGTGGAAGTTCAAGCCATGTAGGACAGAACGTATATCTGACTCGTACTGGTAGCCCCCATTCTCCTTAAATTCATTTTGGAGATGGTCATATTCCTTGATTGTTCGCTCGTACAAAGTAGCATCTTCAAATACGGTAGGATCAGCCATTTTTTCCTCAAGCTTACGAAGTTCTCGCTCTTGTTTCATGACATGTTCAAACACGGTGAGCATTTCTTCCCAAATGGATAATCCGGAAACTAGACCGGTGTTCTGAGCTAAATAACCAATGGTTACATGTTTGGGCTTGATTAAATCACCTGATTCATAGGAAAGGTGACCGGCAATAATCTTGAGTAACGTAGATTTCCCGGCACCATTTCTACCTACTAAGGCGATCCGGTCTCTTGTTTGAACTTCTAGTTTTATATTCGATAAAATAAGGTCAGCTCCATAAGACTTGGAAAGCTGGTTTACTTGTAGTAGTATCATTGATTTCACCTCTATACTTCTACGGTTAGTGTATCGTATTCAATACAGATGAGCAATGATATGAGTTGTGAACTATGTTACAATGTTTTCACACAAAATGAGGAAAATAGTGTATGATTTTGAAAGAGGTGTATAATAGATGTCAGAGTTCACTCATTTTAATAAAGAAGGCAGAGCGAAAATGGTAGATGTGAGTGATAAGCCCGAAACGGTACGGACGGCCATTGCCCACTCTAGTATCACAGTTAATCAAGAGATTTATGATCGAATCACACATAACCAAATGAAAAAGGGGGATGTGTTAGCTGTCGCACAGGTTGCAGCTGTTATGGCTAGCAAAAAAACATGGGATATTATTCCGATGTGTCACCCTATTCCACTCACAGGTGTCGATATTTCTTTTGATTGGGAATCAGATAACAATTGCCATACTCTACATATTTCTGCTAGTGTAAAGACAAAAGGGAATACAGGTGTAGAAATGGAAGCGTTAACAGCCGCTTCTGTTTGCGCGCTTACCGTGTATGATATGTGTAAAGCAGTAGATAAAGGAATGGTTATCGGGAAAACCTACCTGGTTGAAAAGACAGGTGGTAAAAACGGTGACTTTAAGAGAGAAGAGAGACTATATTAGTTAAAGGTAGAAGGTAGGGGAAGAACGATGAGTAATGAATCAATGAAAATCCCACAAGCAACGGCGAAAAGACTACCATTGTATTATCGCTTTTTAAATAGTTTACACTCATCAGGAAAGCAACGTGTTTCATCGGCTGAGTTAAGTGAAGCGGTGAAGGTCGATTCAGCAACGATTCGAAGAGATTTTTCATACTTTGGAGCCTTAGGTAAAAAGGGATACGGTTACAATGTAAACTATTTATTATCCTTTTTTCGTAAAACACTCGACCAAGACGAATTAACGAAGGTTGCGTTAATTGGGGTCGGGAACTTAGGGACAGCATTTTTAAACTATAACTTCTTAAAGAATAATAATACGAAAATTGCTGTTGCATTTGATGTGATAGAAGAAAAGGTAGGCACAAAAATTGGTGAAGTGCCGGTCTACCATATGGATGATCTTGAAGAAGTTATTGAAAAAGAAGACATTCAAGTCGCGATATTAACGGTTCCAGCACCGGTTGCACAATCCATTACCGATCGAATGGTTCAAGGATCAGTGAGAGGCATTTTAAACTTTACCCCGGCCCGATTAACGGTTCCATCATCCATCAGGGTTCACCATATTGATCTGGCTATTGAGTTACAGTCACTGGTGTATTTTTTAAAGCATTATTCAGTGGATGAAGAAATGGTGGAAGAATAAACAGTAAGCCGCCCCTTAGTGGAGCGGCTATTTCTTTTGCTGTTTCTTAATTTCTTTAATTTTAAAATGTAAAAGAATCATCCGAATGCCTGAACCAATATCAAATGTAGCTAGCAAGACAAGCAGGTAGGTGAAAAAGCCCCACTCTCCATTTTGCTGTAAGTCCTGAATCGCAAACACTGTGAACAGCGCACCTAGAATGATGTAAATAATGCCTGAGAATAAAGGTGACTGTCTCATAAGAAGAATCCTCCAATAAAGCTTTGCATTTGTTCTGCTTGTTTGATTAATTTTTCTATGTCTTCCTTATATACGGATTGCACAAGAACAACGAACGTATTCATGGATACGTGAGCAACGATCGGAACGAGAATCCGATTGGTTTTAACATACAAATACGCAAAGGTGAATCCCATTGCGGAATAAAGTAGAGTGTGCTCCGGCTCCATATGGGCAAAAGAAAAAATAACGGAGCTAAGCAAGGCTGATAGAAAAAAGTTAAATCGCTTATAAAAAGCCCCAAAAATGATCTTACGAAAAACAATCTCTTCTAATATAGGACCAATCACTGAGCTCACGACAATCATAATAGGAAAAGACTCAATGATGAGTAGAATCTGTTGCGTATTTTCACTACCAACATCAATACCAATCAAACGTTCAATATTCGCTGCAAAGGCTTGGGCAAATAGAGCGAGAAAGACACCTGTGATCGACCAGAGGATCGACCGACCTAAGCTGGCTCCGTTTCTTACTTCATTTGCGTCTATCATTTCATTGCGTAAGAGCAGAAGGACAATCACAAGTGTGAATGAAAAGCTAATAACAAGCCAAGTGACGCCTGCAAACCCTTGAGAGTGATGGGTTTCAAAACCAATCATTTCTAGTACGAGAGAGGTGATAGGGACACCAATAAAGCTTGAAAGCTGCATAGCAATATAAGCAATTAATATAAACCAATATTCACGTTTCAAAACAAGTCTCCTTTTCCATCCAATATAGTTATTCTACTCGTAAACATCCGGTTGTATCAAATAAGAAGAATTATTGTCGGTATTTTAGCATTATATGGATAGAATAGGTGGAAAAGTACATACTTAGTAAGGTTGTATAATTAACAAGTTATGGGAGGACTTTTACAAAAAAATTATAAAAAAAAGCGGTTTCTCGCTTGCAAAAAAGGAAGAGATTCATTAATATAATAGTTGTGTTAGCACTCTAGTTAAGTGAGTGCTAATAATAAAAAATCTTACATATATTTGAGGAGGTTGTTTCACTTGTTAAAGCCACTAGGTGATCGCATTGTAATTGAGCTAGTTGAAACGGAAGAAAAAACGGCAAGCGGTATTGTACTACCAGACTCTGCTAAAGAGAAGCCTCAAGAAGGCAAAGTAGTTGCTGTCGGCACTGGCCGCGTACTTGAAAGCGGTGAGCGTGTAGCTCTTGAAGTTTCTGTGGACGACCGCATTATCTTCTCAAAATACGCTGGCACAGAAGTGAAGTACGAAGGAAAAGAGTACTTAATTCTACGTGAAAACGATATTCTTGCTATTCTTGGATAAGAGTAGAGCTTTCTTATTTAAATACTAAACGAAGACAGAATAGATTGAAAAAACTCGAGGAGGGTATTTTACAATGGCTAAAGAAATTAAGTTTAGTGAAGACGCACGTCGCTCGATGCTTCGTGGAGTAGATGCACTTGCAAATGCTGTAAAAGTAACATTAGGACCAAAAGGACGTAACGTGGTTCTTGAAAAGAAATTCGGTTCACCACTTATTACAAACGATGGTGTAACAATTGCAAAAGAAATCGAACTTGAAGATGCATTCGAAAACATGGGTGCGAAGCTTGTTGCTGAAGTAGCTAGCAAAACAAATGATGTGGCTGGTGACGGTACGACAACTGCAACGGTTCTTGCTCAAGCAATGATCCGCGAAGGCTTAAAAAACGTAACAGCTGGAGCTAATCCAATGGGTATCCGTAAAGGGATGGATAAGGCTGTTGCAGTAGCGGTTGAAGAGCTACGTGCGATTTCAAAGCCAATCGAAAACAAAGCTTCTATCGCTCAAGTTGCAGCTATTTCTGCTGCTGATGATGAAGTTGGTCAATTAATCGCTGAAGCAATGGAGCGCGTAGGTAACGACGGCGTTATCACAATCGAAGAATCAAAAGGCTTCACTACTGAGCTTGATGTAGTAGAAGGTATGCAATTCGATCGTGGATATGCATCTCCATATATGGTAACAGACTCTGATAAAATGGAAGCTGTGTTAGACAATCCATTTATCTTAATTACAGATAAGAAAATTGGAAGCATCCAAGAAATCCTTCCAGTTCTAGAGCAAGTGGTTCAACAAGGTAAGCCATTATTACTTGTTGCTGAGGATGTAGAAGGGGAAGCATTAGCTACATTAGTAGTGAACAAGCTTCGTGGAACATTCAATGCAGTAGCTGTTAAGGCTCCTGGATTCGGTGACCGTCGTAAAGCTATGCTTGAAGACATCGCTATTTTAACAGGTGGAGAAGTGATCACTGAAGAGCTAGGTCGTGACCTTAAGTCTGCAACGATCCAATCTCTAGGTCGCGCTTCTAAAGTTGTTGTTACAAAAGAAAACACAACAATCGTTGAAGGTGCTGGAGACTCTGCACAAATCGCAGGTCGTGTAAACCAAATCCGTGCGCAAATGGAAGAAACCACTTCTGAATTTGACCGCGAAAAATTACAAGAGCGCTTAGCTAAATTAGCTGGCGGTGTAGCAGTTGTTAAAGTTGGTGCTGCTACTGAAACAGAATTAAAAGAGCGCAAACTTCGTATCGAAGACGCATTGAACTCAACTCGTGCAGCTGTTGAAGAAGGTATCGTTTCTGGTGGTGGTGTAGCCCTACTTAACGTATACAACAAAGTTGCTGCTCTAGATGTTACTGGTGACGAGAAAACAGGTGTGAACATCGTATTACGTGCGATGGAAGAACCAGTTCGTACAATCGCACACAATGCAGGCCTTGAAGGATCTGTTATCGTTGAGCGCTTAAAGCGTGAAGAAGTAGGAACAGGCTTCAACGCAGCTACTGGCGAGTGGGTAAACATGATCGAAGCTGGTATCGTTGACCCAACTAAAGTAACTCGTTCAGCTCTACAAAACGCTGGATCTGTTGCAGCAATGTTCTTAACAACTGAAGCAGTTGTTGCTGACATTAAAGAAGATACTCCTGCAATGCCTGACATGGGCGGCATGGGTGGAATGGGCGGCATGATGTAAGGCTTTTGAGCCCTGCACTGGGGAAGTAATTAAGGTTAATTCTCCCCAATTTTATGAAGTAGTTATGTAAAAAAATATATCAATTTAAAAAACCACTTCCTAAAAATAGGGAGTGGTTTTTTGTATTGTTAAAATTAGCTTATCAAGAATTTTTGGATAACAGACTTTCAAGAACACGAAATCAAAATTATCGAATTCTTTTAGAGAAGTTTGTAGATTATTACATTGCGTACCAAGTAGTAAATGGTGGGACATTAATAGCTAATCCCATACAAAATTGAGGAGCTTGTTACTTATTAAGCTACCATCAAACGGTCTTGTGGTTGATCGTGCTACATCAAAAAACACGTTAGATATACCTTTGTAGGTATTGAGTGACATCGAGTTTATGTATACGGAATTTTCTAAAAATTATTAATAATTTATTGACACAATTTTACTACCCTTCTATAATCAAAATATCGAGTTCACGATGTGTATATATAGTTCGTATTATGAACAAAGAAACAAAGTGAGGAGGACTGAGGAAAAGCATATTGGCAAATTAGAATTACTACATCTCAAGAGTTACATGATACAAAAATGTAAGCGGTATCTTTTATGGATGGGGGAAAAACTTTTGAAGAATATTAGACATGCAGTTTTTTGGCCGCCTTTTCTATTGTTAATTGGGGCATCTATCTTAAGTTTTACGAATAAGGAAAGCTTTATAAGCATGACGACGAATGCAAATAATTGGGTAATTGCCAATTTAGGCTGGTTATTTAGCTTAGGAGGTCTACTCATGGTTGGTGGTTGTATTTTTGCTTACTTTTCACCGCTTGGAAATGTTCGAATTGGCGGGGAACATGCGAAACCGATGCTAAAATTCTCAAATTGGTTTGCCATTACCTTAACTACTACCATCGCCACTCTTACCTTTTGGAGTATTGCAGAGCCGATCTATCATTTATCCACTCCTCCGGAATCGCTTGGCCTTGAGCCGAATAGTCCAGGGGCAGCTTTATTCTCCTTGTCGACCTTGTATTTGCACTGGACGTTCACTCCATATGCAATCTATTGTGTACCTGCTGTCGTCTTTGCGTTTGTCTATTATAATATGAAAAAACCATATAGCTTAAGTTCAACACTTTCGCCGCTTCTTGGAAATAAAATTAATAATAGAACTGCCTCAATAATTGATGCTGTATGTTTGTATACGTTGGCTTTAGGTATGGCAGCTTCCATGGGTACTAGTATTTTGACTCTTTCTGGGGGAATCGATTACATGACAGGAATGGGTTCTTCACCGTTATTATGGGGAATTGTAGCAGCAGTTGTAACTGTTACATTTTTAATCTCAGCAGCAACGGGTTTAATGAAAGGGATTCGAATACTATCTGATATCAATATGAAAGCTTTTTATGTTATTTTGGCCTTTGTCTTTGTAGTTGGTCCGATTCCTTTCATCTTAAATTCTAGTACAGAAGCGTTTGGTGTATACCTTACAGAGTTTTTCAAGAAGAGTTTATTTACGGGGGCAGCAGCTGGAGATCAGTGGCCACAGTGGTGGACAACCTTTTATTGGGCCAGTTGGTTTGCATGGGCATTAATTTTATCTCTATTCCTTGGAAGAATAGCCTATGGATATAAAGTGAAAACGATTATTTTAGTTAACTTTGTTTTACCAGCAATATTTGGCATGGTATGGATGAGTGTTTTTGGTGGAACAGCTATTTCAATGGATATGGTAGATGGAGTTCTTTCAAAAGCCCTTGCAAATAGTGGACCTGAAGCCGTGATCTATGAATTTTTCTCTAACTTACCTTGGGCCGCAGTTATTATTCCTTTCTTCTTATTCGTCTTCTTTATCACGTTTGTTACTGCCTGCGATTCCAATGTAGCAGCTATGAGTGGAATTAGTTCAACCGGCATTACACCTGAAAAGCCTGAGGCAGGACTTTTGGTTAAAGTTCTATGGGGTATTGCGGTTAGTTTGATTTCTTGGACCATGATTAGTTTTGCCAGTATCGATGGAGTGAAAATGCTTAACAACCTAGGCGGGGTACCAGCACTGTTCTTAGGATTAATTGTATTTGGCTCTCTTGTTAAAATCTCTTTGAACCCTCAAAAATACGATAAAACGATAACTGATGAAAATACTATTGAAAATTCCGAGGACACTTCCCAACCGCTTTCTAAAGCTTTATAAAATGATTAGGGGTCAGTTTCCACTGCGTTAAAGCAATGGGGAACTGACCCCTTTTAGATTAATTAAGGTATTTTCCAATTTCGTGTGCGGCACCGGTGATACGATCGGTTAATGCTGACATTTTTTCCTTCGTGAATCGAAAACTTGGACCGCAAACACTTATAAAGGCAATCAGAGTATTCCGCTGATCAAAAATAGGAGCTGAAATACCATTTTCATTTTCATCCAATTCTCCAACCGCTGTAGCAATT
Organism: Bacillaceae bacterium; assembly: GCA_041640555.1. Classification (GTDB taxonomy): domain Bacteria; phylum Bacillota; class Bacilli; order Bacillales; family Cytobacillaceae; genus Robertmurraya_A. Next base: position 90,889 of record JBEQAB010000012.1, on the reverse strand, counting down.
CCTCGTCTTCGGATCATTTGAATTTCCTCAAGCAGATCCTCACGATTTGTAATGGTGAACGGTGTAACTTTTTCAAGAGACTGTCCCAATAAAATGTCCACTTCTTCAGAAGGGAGCAGACTTAAAAGAAGTTTTCCATTAGAAGTGCAATGAAGCGGAAGATATTCATTTACATAATCTACAAGTCTAATGCTGTGTTCCGGATCAATTTGGTCAACTGTTAATGTTCCATAGTGTTTTGGTACACTCAGCAGAACGGTTTCTTGGGTTTCATCTCTCAATTTCTCCATACTTTTACGCGCCCTCCGGATAAGAGATCCGTAGTTTGTTGCTTGTGCGGCTAGCCGATGGGCTGAAATCCCAAGCTGGTACCCTTTCGTTAAGGGATCACGTTCTACAAAACCGTATTGTTCGAGGGTACCGATAAGGCGCCATACAGTAGTTCTATTCATATTTGATTTTTCTACTAAATCGCCCATGGATATAGAATTGTTACTTTCAGCTACGGAGAGCAGTAATGATAACGCACGGCCAACTGCTTGAACCGAAGAATTTTCCTGTTTAGTTTTTTCCTTGTTATCTAATTCAGTATTCTTTTTCATATTTCTAATTATAGCGTAAATTTCAGAGCTTAATCTATATTTTAGATATTTTCAAAAAATTTTTATTTTGTGTTTGACACAAATGGTTTTCCATTTTACAATGTCATTAAAGTTCTTAATATGAACATTGTGTTCATAATATGAACAAAAAATAATAGAAATATAGATTCATTTGGAGATGGTTTTGTGAGGGAAGAATCGGATCATTTTGGTGCAGTTGAAATATCGAAGGATGCCTTGTACGGGATTCAAACGGTGAGAACCATACAAAATCTCTCATTTTCCGGCCGTACGCTGAGCCAATACCCTACATATATCGAATCGCTTGCACTGGTCAAAAAAGCAGCTGCTCTCGCAAATCAGGAAGCAGGAATTTTTGATGAAATCATTGGAAAAGCCATTATCAACGCATGCAACAGCTTAATTATAGGTAATCACCATGAGCAATTTTCGGTTGATATCTTGCATGGGGGCGGCGGAATCGGTACCAATATGAATGTAAATGAAGTGATTGCCAACCTTGCGAATGATTCCTTAGGGCATCCAATTGGAAGCTATTATCCCGTCCATCCTGTTGATCATGTAAACGCTTCCCAATCAACATCTGATGTGTGTCATACGTCCATAAGGTTAGCTATTACGAAAAGCTTTCAACCACTTTTTGCAGTATTAGAGCAACTAGTTGTGGTAATGAAGGCAAAAGCAGGTGAGTTTCAAGACGTTACAACAATTGCCCGTACATGCTTGCAAGATGGGATGAGGGTTCAGCTTGGTGAGTCCTTTAGAGGGTATAGTCAAGTGATCAATCGAAGGCTCCTTTCATTAGAAGAAGCAGTCACAAAACTTCACTCTATTAATCTAGGCGGCACGGTAATCGGGTCAGGGGTTGGAGCACCGAAAGCCTATCGGGACACAGTAATATCCAAACTTTGTGAGGTTTCAGGGTTTAAGTTGTCCCATCGAGAAAATTTATATGATGCGGCTCAAAACATCGATGACCTAGCCAGGGTATCAAGTGAATTACGTATACTTGCTTCCTGTTTGCTGAAGTTGGCAAAGGATTTACGGCTTCTATCATCAGGCCCGGAAGCAGGTTTTGCTGAAATTCAGCTGCCGGCTGTGCAGGCTGGGTCCTCCTTTTTTCCTGGAAAAGTGAATCCAGTCATACCGGAAACGTTGATTCAATGCTGCTTTCAAGTAATTGGCTGTGACCATGTCGTTCAGTCTACACTGGAACATGGAGAATTAGGGCTAAACGTCTTTGAAGGGGCAGCGGGTGCCAATATTTTAGATGCGATGGTGATGCTTGAAAAAGCCCTTAATACATTTACTGAAAAATGTATTAAGGGAACAGAAGCGAATCGAAAGCGCTGTGAGGAGCTAGCTAATAGCTTTATCCCTGTGGTTGTCGAGTTAAAAGAAAAGATGGGCTATACTGCCACTGCTCAATTAGTGAAGGAAAAAGGAATAGTAGAAATAAAAAATATGATTCAAAATGGAGGGATCAAACGTGACACAAGCAACGAATAGTAAAGTATTTGAAGGAATCGAACAGCCAAAACTAGAATGGGCTAAGGAATGGCTTAAGACAACTAAAAAACTATATATCAATGGTGAATGGATGGATAGCACAAGCGGCCAATTAATTGAATCCATTAATCCGGCGAATGGTCGAGTAATTGGTAACTTCCAAGCCGCTTCTAAAGAGGATGTGGAACAGGCGGTATCGGCTGCACGTAAAGCGTTTGAACATGGTGCTTGGAGTACCGTTTCACGTAAAGAGCGTGCTAAAATTTTGCGCAAGATCAGTGATTTAATGGATCAGCACCGTGCAGAATTGGCTACGCTTGAGACATTGGATAACGGGAAACTATACACAGAATCCTATCATGATGCAGTGGGGGAAGCCGTTGATATTTTTGAATATTATGCAGGCTGGACAGACAAATATTATGGAGAAAACAATCCTGTTGATGGAAATTTCTTAAGCATTACAACCAGAGATCCGATTGGTGTGTGTGGTCAAATCCTTCCTTTCAACTTCCCGCTAGATATGGCTGCTTGGAAGCTGGCACCCGCATTAGCAATGGGAAATACGGTCCTTTTAAAGCCATCAGAAAAGACCTCTTTTTCGGTGGTTCGTCTGTTCGAATTAATCGATGAGGCCAACCTCTTACCAAAAGGAGTCATTAACATGCTCCTTGGAGATGGAGAGACAGGACAGAATATTTCCACTCACATGGGTGTTGATAAGGTAGCCTTTACGGGAAGTACGGAAATTGGAAAGAAGCTTGTTCACAATTCAGCTGATTCAAACTTAAAGCCTATTTCCCTTGAACTTGGAGGGAAATCTCCTAACATTATCTTTAATGATCCACCAAATCTTGATCAAGCGATTGAGCGTTCGTTTTATGGGTTATTTACACATAAAGGGGAGAAATGCTCGGCTCCAACTCGTTTGTTTGCCCACGTAGATGTGTACGACAAAGTGGTTGAAGACATTACGAAACTAGCAAAAAGCTATGTTGTAGGCGACCCATTTGATCCAATCAGCCATCAAGGTGCCCAGGTTTCTGAAGAGCATATGGAACGGATTTTAGGCTACATCGAAAGTGGAAAAAGCCAAGGGGCTAGATTAGTAGCGGGAGGAGAGCGTGATCTGACAGGGGAAAATGCAAATGGATTCTTTATTCGCCCTACGGTCTTTGCTGACGTAGACAATAAGATGAAAATTGCCCAAGAGGAAATCTTTGGACCTGTTCTTTGTATTATTCCTTTTGAAACAGAAGAAGAAGTTATTGCCATGGCCAATGATACCATCTATGGTTTGGGTGCTGGTCTATGGACGAATGATGTTTCCAGGGCACATCGTGTGGCCAATAAGCTCCAGGCAGGTATGGTTTTTGTGAATAAATATGGATGTTATGATTTTGCCAGTCCGTTTGGCGGCTTAAAACAAAGCGGATGGGGGAAAGAGTACGCGATTCATTCCCTATCATCTTATACAAAACAAAAAGCAATTTGGTTTGCTTACTAAAAAAATCCGAGAACACGGGGGAACGTAAGATGAAAATGAGAGCTGCAGTCATGACAGGGGTTGGAAAACCGCTAGAAATCCAAGAGGTGGAGCTTGCTGCACCAAAAGCGAATGAGGTACTTGTAAAAATTGAGGCAACAGGAGTCTGTCACAGTGATTTAAACGCTTTAGGCGATGAAACAACCCCTAAGCCTACCATCCTTGGCCATGAAGGTGCAGGAATTGTATCAGCAGTTGGATCCAATGTAACGAAAGTAAAAGTGGGAGATAAAGTGGCGTTAAGCTGGGCTCCTTATTGCGGAACCTGCGAGTTCTGCGTAACAGGGAATGTTCATTTATGTGAAACGGCTTTTGGTCCCATGTTTGAAGGAACTCTTTTGGACGGGACCTCCCGTTTAAGCAAAGACGGAGAAACGATTTATCACAACTCGCTATTATCTACCTTTGCGGAATATACCGTTGTACCGGAGCTTTCATGTGTGAAACTTCCTGATGAAATGCCGCTGGCTCAAGCATCGTTAATCGGATGCGGTGTGGCGACTGGTTACGGTGCTGCCGTTCATGCTGCTAAAGTAACACCAGGTTCGACCGTTGCGGTATTTGGAATCGGTGGAGTCGGTGTCAATGCGATTCAAGGGGCACGTATTGCAGGAGCGGCAAAAATTATTGCTTGTGATATGAAGCCTGCTAATCTGGAAATCGCAAAGAAATTCGGTGCGACCCATACGATTAATGTGGCCGAACAAAATGCGGAAGAAGCGTTAAAAGGGCTGACAGGCGGACTAGGTGTGCATTTTGCGATCGACTGTACCGGACACACAGGAGCAACTGAAAGTGCGTGGAAAGGAACAAGAAAAGGCGGAACCGTGGTTGTTGTTGGGGCTTTCAATCCAGCGATGGCACTCCAATTGCCAGCAGGGGGATTCCACCGCGTCGGGAAAATCTTAAAGGGAAGCTTCTATGGAGATACACAGCCATATCGCGACTTCCCTACCATTGCCCAGCTTTATTTAGACGGAAAATTTATGCTCGATGAACTTGTACTCGATCGTATTCAGCTAACGGATATTAATCAGGCCTTCGATAGCTTCCATGACTGTAACTGCATTAACGTCGGCAGAACCGTTGTTGAGTTTTCATCACAAGAACAAAAGGAACTAGTAGATACATCTAGTCGTGTCTTAACAATCTAAGAATATATGAAAACAGACCGTCTGATTATCAGGCGGTTTGTTGATTTCACTCATCCCTTTTTGCTGTCTCTCGTTCTGCTAGTAATTTTGCAATGATTTCTTCAATGAAAATAAAGAAGATAGTTCGCGTTTTTTCATACGGCAACAACTCTTCATTTTGAGTCGATTGGGTTAAGAAAAAGATATTATCTGCTTTTAAAGTAGATGAATGGTCATATTCCTCCAAAATCAATAATATTTCAGCCCCTTTAGCCTTGACTCCATTGAAGAGGTTTTCGAAAGAGGTAAATTTCCCTGTTACTGAAAAAACTATCAAAAGAGTTTCTTGATCAGCTAAATGCTTTGCATGATCTTCTCCTTGGGACACTAAAATATTTTTCCCAGAAACAAGAGCGAGCTTATAGGCAAAGTATTCTACACAAATAAAGGATGGCCCTAATCCGAATAGAACGATTCGGTTGTACTTCTTAAATAGGGTGATAAACTCCTCCACTAATGCGGAGTCAAAGTTTTCAATAAAGTGTTTTAATCGTTCCAGTTCGCTGGAACCTTTTTTGTTTTTCTGAATAATGGACTGTCCCCCGAAAAATTGCTTGTATTGTTTAAAATTATCAAAGCCAAGTTTTCTTACAAGCTTGGATACTTTTGACGGAGACACTTCACAATACACAGCTGCCTCTAAAATTTTTAGCTGTTCATTGTCTTTTATCACTTCAGCGAGTTTATTATGGACCGAAAGCTCTAGTTCATTTAGTTTGTTTAAATTGATATTTATTGTCTTTCCCTCATTTCTACATTTAGTACCTAAGGAAAGTATATCAAAACGGAAAATTTTCCACAATATATAAAAAATAATAAAAAAACAGAAAATTTTCTACAGAAACCGTTTACAAGAAGGGGGGTTTATAGTAAATTAACGTTAATAATATTAAAAACTTTCTAAGAAGAAGGGTAAAACAATGACAACTCAATTAGCTGATATCAAAGACTTCTCAATGAATTATTTTAGCTTAAGAGGAAAAGTTGCGATCATCACCGGAGGAAATTCTGGATTAGGGCAAGGATTTGCTTTAGCGCTAGCAAAAGCGGGGGCAGACATCTTTGCGGTCAGCATCGCTGGTGACAATGATGAAACCAAAAACCTAATTGAAGCAGAAGGTGTTCGGTATCATCTCATGATTGCAGATGTGACTCATGAAGGTGCTTGTCAAAGGATTGCAGAAGAGTGCATCTCTACTTTTGGGAAAATCGATATCCTCATGAACAACGCAGGTATTAGTATCAATGAACCAGATGTAACGAAGTTTACTAGACTTCAATGGGATAAAATGGTTTCGATCAATTTAACTGCTGCTTTTGAATTATCTCATGAAGTGGCGAAATACATGATTCCACAACAAAGCGGAAAAATCATTAATACGTGTTCCTTGTTCTCCTACCTAGGCGGACAATGGTCACCAGCTTATGCGGCAACAAAGCATGGATTAGCTGGTTTTACAAAAGCCTATTGTGATGAGTTAGCCCAATTTAATATTCAAGTGAATGGAATTGCACCTGGCTATTTCGCTACTGCGGTTACAGCCGAGACAAGAGCGAACCCGGAAGCGAATCAACGAATTTTAGATCATATTCCAGCCAATCGATGGGGCAATATCTTAGATTTAATGGGTGCAGTTGTTTATTTAGCTTCAGAGGCTTCTAACTATGTAAACGGTACTCTCTTAAATGTTGATGGCGGATATTTGGTAAGATAACCGACTACAGAAATGGAAATGGGGAAATGCAGCGATGACAAATAATCAATTATTGAAAGAAGAAACGGTGTTGCGTAAAGAGCAGTTATTAAAAGAATTAGAGTCTATTATCTCACTAGAACAAATTAATACCGATCATGAAGCTCTTTATGATGCAGCAGCAGACCGTTATAAAAAATATGCAAAGGCAAAAAAAGTTCTAGATGTTCCAATGCCAATGGCGATTGTATACCCACACTCAACAGAAGAAGTTCAGTCCCTTCTTCAGTTCTGCAATAAGCACAAGATCAATGTAATTCCTCGAAGCGGGAAAACAGCTACAGAAGGCGGTCTTGAAAATTGGAAGGAAATCACAGTGGTTATTGATGGCTCAATAATGAACCAAATCATTAAAATTGACCCATATAATATGCAAGCAACCGTTCAAGCAGGTGTTAAGCTGCAAACATTAGAAGATGAGCTTCGAAAAATCGGCTATACAACAGGACATTCTCCACAGTCAAAGCCAGTTGCACAATTTGGTGGTTTACTAGCAACAAGAAGTATTGGACAATTCTCCACTCTTTACGGTGCGATTGAAGACATGGTTGTCGGATTAGAATGTGTTTTCCCGGATGGACATATTTCGAGAATTAAAAATGTACCAAGAAGAGCTGGTGGACCAGATATCAGACAAATCGTTATCGGTAATGAGGGAACATTATGCTACATCACAGAAGTTACAGTGAAGATTTTCAAATACTATCCTGAGAACAATGTGTTCCACGGTTATCTAATTAAGGATGTGGATACAGGGATCCAGATTTTAAGAGAAGTCATTACGAATGGCTTTAGACCATCTGTGGCACGTGTATATTCCGAAGAAGATGCAAGACAGCATTTCTCTCATTTCTACAAAGACAAATGTGTGTTGATCTTTACGGCTGAAGGACCAAAAGGGATTGTCAAGGCGACGAATGAAGCGATTGAAGAAGCGGTCGCCAAATTCCAAGAAGGTATTGTAGAAAAAGTAGAGGACCAACTCATCGAAAATTGGTTCAACAACCTGAATTGGACGCAAGGTCATATTGATCATGAGATTCAAACGATGATTCAACATCATAAGCATGATGGCTATACAACTGAAGTATCCGCTGACTGGGAAAGCATCACAAAGATTTATCACAATGTCATGAAAAGAGTAAAAGAAGAGTTTGACCGTTATGAAGATATCACCATGCTTGGAGGCCACTCATCCCATAGCTATCTAAATGGAACCAACATGTACTTTGTCTATAACTACAATATTAATTGTGCGCCAGAGGATGAAATGAGAATTTATCATCATCCTATCCAAACCATTATTGTTGAGGAAACATTAAAGCTTGGGGGATCGATGTGTCATCACCATGGTATTGGAAAATACCGTAGCGAGTGGACACTAGAAGAGCATGGTTCAGCTTACTATATGCTGGAAAAATTAAAAGAAGTGTTTGACCCGAATAACATCATGAATTTTGGCACCATATTCCCACAAGAAGAAGGCCTTAAATATATTAAAGGTTGATATAGGTGATCATATGAGCAGATATGTAATGGGGATTGATAATGGCTCGCAAAGTACAAAGGTTGCCATTTATGATTTCAAAGGCAATGAAGTTGCATTTGGATCTTATCAATTGAAAGAAACGTTATCCCCTGAACCAGGTGTCGTCATCCATCCCGATGATGATTTATGGGACAGTGTATATGGAGCAATAAAAAATTGCTTAACACAGTTTACCGGCAATCCTAAAGAGATTGCCGGGATTGGTCTTTGTACCATTCGATGTTGTCGGGTGTTGTTAAAGGATGATGGCCAGCTAGCTTATCCTGTGATCAGTTGGATGGATGCTCGTTTGAACAAACCCTATTTCCATACGGATGATCAAGTAAAGTATGTCACGACTACTTCTGGGTATCTTGGGTTTCGATTGACAGGGGAATTCAAGGACTCAGCTGCCAATTATGAAGTTCACTGGCCGTTAGATCGTGAAACACTTGATTGGTCGAAGGATGAGGAAGTATTTAAGGAAAACGGCTTGAAAAGAGAGATGGTATTTACGCTTGTTAAGCCGGGTGAAAAGCTTGGGACGCTTAGGCCTCAATTAGCTGATACGCTTGGTTTGAATCCAGACATCCCAGTTGTAGCCACAGGAAATGATAAAGCGGTAGAGGCTTTGGGCTCTGGACTCAAGGGCGACAATATCATGATTTCGCTTGGCACCTTTATTTCTTCGATGCTGTTACGAAATGAATATAAGGAAAATGTAGTAAATTTTTTCCCAACGCTTGCATGTATTCCATTTAAATATGTGTATGAATCCAATGGCATCAGGCGCGGGATGTGGACTGTGAGTTGGTTTAAAAAGCTGATTGGTGAAGAGCTCGTTACAGAAGCAGGAAAGCTCGGAGTATCCGAAGAGGAATACCTAAACAGGAAAGCACAGGAAGTACCTGTGGGCAGTGACGGCCTGATTACGATTCTCGACTGGTTATCAACACCATCTGAACCTTATCGAAAAGGGATCATGATGGGTTTTGATCAGCGCCATACGAAATTCCATATCTACCGCTCAATTTTGGAAGCGATTTCCTATAATATTAAGAACAATATTGATGATATGCTAGCGGAGGTAGATGTAACACTAAATGATGTGGTAGTAATCGGCGGCGGCTCAAAAAGTGACTTGATAATGCAAATTATTGCCGACCTGTTTGGAATACCTGTCCATAGACGTGAAGGCAGCAGTGTTGCCTGTCTAGGAGCTGCAATCTGTGTCTGCCAACATTTATCTATTTATCGTGACTTCTATGAAGCCACAGAAACAATGGTAAAAACGCAAAAAACGTTTTTACCGAATCCCCAAAATCACGTGCTTTATAACACCGTTAACGAAACGGTCATTAAACAGGTGAGAAAACATACAGATGAGATTCTTAAGCTCACTTATCCAATCTTCAACTAAGATCTTACTAGATTAGAGTCATCAAGAAGCCGGAACCTTCCAAGTGTGTGAGCTTGGTATGTTCTGGCAACTAGTATATAAAGATATTTCTAATTTTTTTTAAAAAAAAGGGGGATTATTGGATGAAAAATTTAAGGCACAGCGTTTTTTGGCCGCCGTTTTTGTTGTTGATTGCGGCTGCTCTATTTAGCTTTTTTAATAGAGAGGGCTTCATTAAAATGGCAACCGACGCGAATAACTGGCTGTTGGCAAATCTTGGTTGGTTGTTTAGCTTAGGCGGCTTGATTATGCTATTAACGGTTGTAGGGGTTTATTTCTCACCAATGGGAAAGGTGAAAATTGGCGGAGAAAATGCAAAACCGATGCTCAAGTTATCAAACTGGCTGGCCATTACTCTTTGTACGACCATCGCATCAGGTGTAACGTTTTGGGGAATTGTTGAGCCGATCTATCATGTAACGGCTCCTCCAGAGTCTTTAGGGATCGAACCAAATAGCGCAGCGGCTGCTATTTTCTCGATGTCAACGATGTATCTTCACTGGACGGTAACGCCATATGCTATTTATTGTGTACCTGCACTTATGTTCGCTTTTGCTTATTATAATATGCGCAAACCATTCAGTTTAAGTTCAACGTTAGCACCGCTTTTTGGCGAAAAAGTATTTGGCGGCTGGGGAAAAACAATTGATGCCTTATGTTTATACACATTGGCGCTTGGTATGGCTGCAGCCATGGGAACCAGTATTTTGAACTTAGCTGGGGGAGTGAATTACCTATCTGGTATTGCTAGTACTCCAACCCTTTGGGCCATTATCTCTATTGTCGTTATGGTGACGTTTATTCTTTCGGCTTCTACCGGTCTAATGAAGGGGATTAGATTTCTATCCGATATTAATATGAAGGTTTATATTGTCATCGTCCTCTTTATGTTTGTTGCTGGACCAGCGGCATATATCGTTAATTTAGGTACGGAATCTTTTGGGAACTTCGTTACTAATTTCTTTGAAAAGAGCTTATTTACTGGGGCTGGGGCTGGAGACCCGTGGCCACAATGGTGGACAGTGTTTTATTGGGCTAACTGGTTTGCATGGGCAGCGATTACAGCCTTATTCCTTGGAAGAATTTCCTATGGTTATTCCGTAAGAGCGTTTATTATGGTGAACTTTGTATTCCCTTCTGTTTTCGGTGGTCTGTGGATGACAATCTTTGGTGGTACTGCAATCCACAAGCAGATGACAGAAGGAACCCTTGGGGATATCTTAGCGAACCAAGGACCAGAATCTGTACTGTATTCTGTTTTAGGGGATGTACCATTGTCTACATTAGTAATTCCTTTTTATCTGTTTGTTGTCTTTATCTCTTTCGTAACGGCAACCGACTCCAATATCTCAGCAATGGGTGGAATCAGTTCTTCTGGAATTACGCCTGAAAGCCCTGAAGCAGGCTTAGGTATCAAAGTAGTTTGGGGTACTACGATTGGAATCATCTCTTGGATCATGATCAGCTTCGCTAAAATTGACGGAATCAAAATGCTTTCGAACCTAGGAGGCGTACCTGCACTCATACTAGGGCTGTTAACCGTCTTTGCCTTAGTGAAAGTAGCAAAAAACCCAGAAAAATATGATATTGCAAGCAGAGACCAGAACCATGAAGCTCAGGATGAAGAAGATTTGAAAAAAGTAATGTAACTTTTTGAACATTTGAATGTGAGAGGGGTCTCAGTTATGGGACTCCTTTTAAGTGGGTTTATTTAATGCGTGAAAGTAAGAAAAGAAAATCAAAAGAGTCAAGGTTGTGTTTAATGGAGCAGGTGCAGATAAATATCTCAGCAAGCAGGTTGGATTCATTTAGTAAATAAGGGAGTTGATTTGGCGATGGTGATGCAGGTGCTACAAAAAACGCAAACAATAGTTCGCTATCAAAATCATAAAAGTAAAGTGTTTTACGGGATTGTTCAGGGCAATGAAATATTACAATTGACCAGTAATTTTACTGAAATTGTTAACAATAAACTAATATATGATGGCATAAGAATAAAATATAATGAAGTAAAGATATTGGAGCCAGTAGTACCCTCAAAAATCATTAATTTTGGCTGGACATATGCTGGGCATGCAAATGAGACTGGTGGTACAGCCTATCTTAAAGAACCGTTTTTATTTTTAAAACCTACATCATCTGTGATACCGGATCATGGTGAAATCATTCTTCCTCCAAGTAGTTTAACCACGCAGGTGGAAATGGAAGGAGAGGTGGCCGTTGTTATTGGAAAACGCGGAAGAAATATAAAAGAAGAAGACGCATTGGATCATGTTTTTGGTTGTACTGTATTTAATGATGTTACTGCAAGAGATCTGACAAAAACTGATCCTCAATTTACACGTGGCAAAGGTTTTGATACCTTCGGCCCGTTAGGTCCATGTATTGTGACTGGTATAGATCCAACAAATTTACGAATAATAACAACTCTAAACGGCAAAGTTGTCCAAGATGGTAACACTAATGAGATGACACTATCAATTCCTTTCCTAATTAGTTGGGTTTCACAGGTTATGACACTAGAGCCGGGTGATGTTTTAGCTACCGGTTCACCTTCTGGAAGTTGTCCGATGAAATCAGGCGATACTGTAGTTGTTGAAGTAGAGCAAATCGGTAAACTTTGTAACTATGTAAAATAGGAAATACAAATACCGAATTCTAATGGATATAAAATCATAATGGTAACATTTTGCTCACGCAATCCAGTGAAATACGGTAAAACCCAGTTTGAAATGTTACAGACAAAATTCAGGAAAATCTTGATGCACTCTACGCACCCTGTTAAAGATATTACACACTCTCAGCTTAGGGGCGGCATGATGTAATCTGCCCTCAAATATAAAAAAAGAAGCTTTTCATAAGTTCATTGAACTCTTGGGAAGCTTCTTTTTTTATTTTTTGGTTAACATGGAGATGGATATTTTGGAAACAGGATCATCGGAATGGTATATCATCCTGAAATCCTCTCCCCATCAACTACATAGATTCAAAAAAATAAATCAAAAATATTAATTTGTTTATTAATAATTTAAATGTTTATTTTTTATTATATTAATTATTTAATTTACATTATTAATTTTTTACCATATAATCAAATTAAATCTAAGGAAGGAATTTCAAAATGGCTTATAAAGTGATCACCAATTGTCCTGTATGTAGTAAAACATTGAAAATTACAAAGTTACAGTGCACTCATTGCAACACTACGATTGAAAATGAATTTGAATTATCTAAACTGGCATCCTTAACAAAGGATCAGCTTCATTTTGTGGAAGTGTTTTTAACATGTAGAGGAAATATCAAAGAAGTTGAAAAGGAACTGGGGATTTCATATCCGACCGTTCGAGGCAAGCTTTCAGACATCATTTCATCCCTTGGCTATGTACAGAAAAAGAAAAATGAAGTTGACGAGAAAAAAGTTGTCACCATGTTAGAAAATGGCGAAATCACCCCAGAGGAAGCCATTAAGCTTTTAAAAGGCGAATAAGGAGGAATTGATCATGAAAGAGGAAATTACAAGAGTGTTAACAATGGTGCAAGAAGGGAAAATAGATGCAGATAAGGGTTCAGAACTGATCCGAATTTTAAGAGAAAAAGAAGAAACAGGTAGCAAGCGACTTGAAAAAACGGATAAGTATTTAGATAAAACATTAAAAATCCGTGTGGTATCATCTGAAAATGATAACGTCAAAGTCAATTTGCCGATAAAACTTGTCAAGGTAGTGTTAATGGCTGGCCACAGCATTGCAGCGAGTATTCCTGAATCAGAAAAATATGTAAAAGATATTGATATAAACCTTATTATCGAAGCGATTGAAAACGAATTAGATGGCCAAATCGTTGATGTTAAGTCGGCAAACGGAGATACCGTTTCTGTCATCATTGAGTAGTGATTTGCCTATGCTACAAATAATAGTGAAAACAAAAGACGTTCGATACACCATCCCCATCCCATATGCCTTTCTAAACATTGGTATTTCAATTTTTACTTCAAAATTATTTCAACAACATTTACACAAATGGACAAAGGTGCATTTAGATAGAAAAAAACTGAACTTTACTATTCCTATTGTCGACAAAGAACTGCTAAAGCCAATCGTCAAGGAACTGAAAATTCACAAAGGTCTCCTTTTGATAGATGTCAAAGCTAAGGATGGTACTGAAGTGAAGGTAAGACTTTGATTTCATCATTGAAAGCCAGATGGAGTGAGAACCACGGTAACGCTATTTGCTCTCAAATGCGAATATATTCCAAATGGAACGGAAGGTTCTTATAACTTAATTAACTTATACGAACCTTCTATTTTTGTTTATTTTTGCTTAAGGAAAACGTTGTTAAAATCTAGAAATTTTATTGAAACTTACTTATGATTAAATCGTATATAAGGTGATAAAGAAATAAACATGATTTGGAAAGGGGAGAGGGCCATGGAATTTTTTATTGGTTTTATGATGATCGGACTTTTTTTACTGATAGGAAGTACGTTGTTTTCTAAAGGAAAGAGAAAATCTTTAAGGAATGACCCAATCCCAGACCAGCTAGGTGTACAGGTAGTAGAAGGACTTCCGATTGTAAAAAAGCTTGACCAATCATTGCCCAACTTTTATATAGACAATGTGAAAAACCGTGTCTTACAGAGTCATCCTAAATGGAAGGATCATGAGTTCGACTGGGGAATGTTTGAATTGAAGAGGTATTTCTTGATGAATAGTCTGTTAAAAACAGTCCCGATGTTTAGTCATCATGTGGATGAAATATGGCATGAGATGTTAATGTTTACAAGGGATTATGAGAAGTTTTCCAAGGGCTTTTACAATGATACATTGCATCACACACCTAATATGGATAGCACACCCATTCCAGGAGAACGAGCATTTTTTGATTGGGTATATATTAGTCTATTTGAAGTAACCACGAACAGTAGAGCGATCTGGAGGAGTTTTTTACAGAACCCTATTAAGCGTGAGATTTTAGATGATTTCGTCCTATTGCCTGAAGAGGAGTTACTATCAAAATATTTTAGAAAAAATGAAGATTGGTTGGATGTGAAAAGATATTTAATTCGTAAAATGAAAAATGAGATTCATGAGGCTGAGCAGCAATACACAGGTTCAAAGGAGTTTACTCCGAATCCTTCAACTGCTAACGCCCACATGTATTCATTAGCAGCGGGGGCAGCTGTCTATTATTCATTATACGATGAAGAAGAATTTCATGAGCAGATGAGCGAAGTTGTTCCTGAAGAGTACCAAAAAGCAGCTCCTTTCGGTGGAGGGTCTTCTTGCTCTGGCTTTGCTTGTGGCAGTGATTCACACGATTCAGGTGGTGGTGGAGATTCAGGAGGTTCCAGTTGTTCTAGTTGTGGAGGTGGATGTAGTAGTTAATTAATAAGAAAAAAACAGAAGCCGGGATCGGTTTCTGTTTTTTAATCTTGTGATAGAATTTTTTGGTTATTATTAAGTTTGTCCAAACACTTTCTATTAATCTCCATAACCTATAGAAAGGAGTGAAGTTTTTATATGGAATTGTTTAATGATGACCAATTTAGTAAAGCTGTTAATATACCTAACCCCTTGTTTCAATCCTTACTAGGGAGGTATTTTGTTGGACAAACAGAACACATTCGTTTTGGAAAAGGAAAAAATGCGTGGGGAGGCTTAGTTAATCCGTCTAAATCTGATGTTCATTTATTTGTAAATGCATTTACCATAACCAATCATTCCAATCAACCTTTTGAAGCTGAAATTTGGTTTAATTCCATTCCTCCTGGTAAGCCAATGATTTCGAATAATGTGACGCCCGCAAATACAGCCCTATCTCCACTTCCACAGCCCGAAGTGAAAATCGGATATGCTGAGTTTGTTGAGGGATTTCCCAAAAAAGGAGTCATGGCATTTAGACGGATTGTGCCCCCACAAAGTACTTTAACCAGTGATGAAGATGGGAAATTTATCTTTCCACCGGGTGGGTCATTTATTATTTTTTTAGTTTCACCAAATAATGAGATCATTCAGGCGGAAGTTGCGTTCGGTTGGTTTGAAAAAGATATGAGGGAATAACCTACAAAACATCCCCCTTTCACCATTAAGAGGGATGTTTTCTTTAATACAGGGAATGTTCACAACGATTTCGAACATTCCGTATTTATACTTCTTCAACCACTTATTTCGTCACGACTTCGTGGATTTTTTCAATCATAAAGTCAACCATATTGCTCGTTAATCCCGGATACACCCCAAGCCAAAACGTATTGGTCGTAATTAAATCCGAATTATTTAGTGTTCCAACCACTCTGAAACCTTCACCGGATTCCCTCATTTCATCAAAGCAGGGGTGCTTTAATAGATTCCCTGCAAACAACATTCTTGTCTGAATCCCATTCGCTTCAAGATGACTCACGATCTTTTCTCTCGTTAGTCCTGACTCTTCCTTTACCGTTAACAAGAAGCCAAACCAACTAGGATTAGAATCTTCCATCGGTTCTGGGAGGATAAAATAATTGTCCAACCCATCAAGTCCTTTTCTTAATCGATCCCAATTTGCTCTTCTGGAATGAACAATCTCATCAATTTTTTCTATTTGGGCACATCCAATCGCAGCTTGCATATCGGTAACTTTCAGATTGTAACCGAAATGTGAATAGATATATTTATGATCATAGCCATAAGGGAGTTCTCCTAATTGCTGACAAAACCTTTGTTTACATGTATTATCTTTACCCGGTAAACACCAACAATCTCGTCCCCAATCCCGAAAAGACTCTATGATTCTCTTAAGTCTTGGGTTATTTGTATAAACAGCCCCACCTTCCCCCATTGATATATGGTGGGCAGGGTAAAAGCTTGAGGTTCCAATATCGCCAATGGTTCCTGTCTTTTTCCATTCTCCATTATAAAAGTACTCGGCTCCTAGGGCATCACAATTATCTTCGATCAACCAAAGGTTATTCTCCACACAAAACTCCTTTACTTTTTGCAAATTAAAGGGGTTTCCGAGGGTATGGGCAACCATAACCGCTTTCGTTTTATCTGATAACGCCTGCTCCAAAAGATCAATGTCGATATTATAGGAGGGAAGCTCCACATCGATAAAAACAGGTACAGCTCCGTAATTAATGATAGGGGTAACCGTTGTAGGGAAGCTGGCTGCGACGGTAATTACTTCATCTCCTTTTCTTATTCTACGTTCTCCAAGCTGCGGTGAAGTTAGAGACATAAGGGCTAGTAGGTTGGCTGACGAACCGGAATTGGTAAGTGCACAAAATTTCACTCCAAGATATTTAGCAAAAGATTTCTCAAATTGTGCTGAATATCTTCCCGCTGTTAACCAGAATTCAAGGGAAGAATCTATGAGATTAATAATCTCACGTTCATCAAATACTCTTCCTCCATACGGAATTTTGTCCCCTGGCTTGAATGTATCTCCAGTCTTTTTATGTTTCATTTCATAGAATTCTACCGCGGCATCAATGACTTTTTGGCGTAAAACTTCTTCTGAATTCTGTTTTTCACTACTAGACAATGTGATCACCTCGAATTTTTATTTAGGCTCTGATTAGGACTTGATGGGCAAAATATTGTTTGGAGCAGAAAGCACGAGTATCCTACCAATCATTTGCTATAGAGATATCGATAATCAAATACATTTTTCTCTTTAATGCCATCTTCGTTTTGAATAAATTCATCCCATGCTGTTAAAATGACCACATGCTTTACCTTTGAAAGCAGCAATTCTAAGGTTGGGCTATATTCAATGGGAAGATGATAAGTTGAGTCAAATTCATCTATAGCCATTGGGTCATAGGCGACAATGTTTTTATATCCTCTTTGAAGCAAACCTTCAATAATCGCTTTTGCTGGTGTTTCCCTTATATCATTTGAATTTGGCTTGAAGGATAAGCCGAGGATTCCGATTTGATCTTGACTCCTCGAGTTTCTACTGACATCTTCTACAACATACTCTTTAATCAACTGATTGACCTTTAAGGTACTCATTAATAGTTCTGGTGAATAAGAATTTTGTAATGACTGGCTAACCAGGGCCCTCGTATCTTTTGGTAAACAATAACCACCAAAGCCACAACCAGGAAAAACATAAGAGGTCATATTAGCTGGTTCACCATACCAGCGTTTATCTCGGTGCAAAATTTGAAATGCTTTTTTGATATCAATATCACCAATCGATTTAGCAATTAAGGACTGTTCGTTGGAAAAACTAATAAGGGTAGCAAGCAGGGTATTGGATAAATATTTAATAAATTCGGCAGTATTTAAAGAAACGAGGTATAGGGGAGCATGAAAGGGTGCGTATATTTTTTTCAGTACTTTTTCACTTTTAACATCTTCCAAACCAATAACAATGCGATCTGGATTCATAAAATCGTCCCAGGCAGATCCTTCTCTTAGAAATTCAGGATTATTCGCTAATCCTACATCTAACCCTACTTTAATCCCAAGTTTTTCTATAAACGGTCTAATGCTTTCAGATGTGGAGGAGGGTGGGATGGTGGATTTAATCACTAAAACCTTAAAATTAGATTGGCTAACCTGATCTGTAATACTTTTAATTGCATCAAAAATATAGCTTAAATCCGCACTCCCATCGGTTTGGCTCGGAGTTCCCACACATAGAAAGATGACGTCACTATTCACAACTGCTTCCTTTAGATCATCCACAATGAAAAAACAATGATTAGAGTGCTGTTTTAATTTTTCTTCAAGATTCGGTTCGTAAAAAGGGATTTGGCCTTTTTTTAACTGTTCCTTCTTTTTTTGGTCAATGTCATACCCGTATACTTTGAACCCTTTCTCACTGAACCCTAAAGCCGTTGTTAGTCCTACAAAACCTAAGCCAATGACCGTAATCAATGGATGTTCCCCCTTTCCTTTAAAAAGGTCAAGAAGCGAGGGACACCTTCTGAAACAGAGATGGAAGGGGAGTAGTGTAAAAGTTTCTTGGCTTTGGAAATATTGGGACATCTTCTTAACGGATTATGTGTTAAATAACTTGTTTCCTCTGATTTTCTAAATTCAATGGAGGGTGTAAATTGGTAGATACTTGAACTTGCTTCTTTATAGATGTTGGCCATTTCTTTAATTGAAATCTCAGGTTGGTCAATTCCTATATTAAAATAATCGAAAGGTTCATAAACTAGCGCTTTTAAATACCCAACGATCGCATCTGTCACATAACAAAAGGTTCGTGTGGGCTCTCCATCAGAATGGATGATTAAGTTCTTATTTTCAACAATGGCTTTTGCAAAGTCAGCTGGTAAGCGCTTGTCATTTAGTCTCATTCCGGGTCCATAATTATTAAATGGTCTTACGATTGAAATGGGCATGTTGAATTTTTCGGCATATAAATAACATAATGTTTCTCCAAATCTTTTTGCCTCATCATAGCATGCACGTGGCCCGATGCTCGCTACATTCCCTCTATAGTCCTCAGAAGTCGGAATATATTCTGAAAAAGGATCACCATAAATTTCGCTACTAGAGAAAAATAAGAAGCCTTGTATCTGTTTATCTTTATAAAATTCTAGTAGGGATCTTAACCCCCATATATTTGCATCTACCGTTTCGAGAGGATACTTTCGATAAAAGGTTGGGGAAGCAATAGAGGCCATGTGAATAATATAATCCACCTCTTTAATTTTCTCCGTATCAAATGCTGAAAATTGTGTAATATCAAAAGTATAAAGCTCAACCTTATCGTTCATTTCATCTAAATCTTGAATCCACTGCGGTTTTCCTAATTTAAAATTGTCGATGGCTATGATTTTTTTTATCGATAGTTCCTCTGCATATTCAGTGAAGAATGACATTAAATAGTAGCCTAAGAATCCCGCACAACCAGTTACAAGGATCGATGAATTTTTAAGTTTTTCTTTTTCTAACTCACTAAGATTACAAAAAATATACTGAAGATCTGCCTGATAGATCGTATTCATTTTAGAATTATCCATTATGATCCACCTTATTTTTATTCATGTAAAACTAGAAATATAGATTCCTGACTATGAGACTTAAGAATCAATGATACTTTTTTCGTCAGATAGGACCATCTGAATTCCTTTTTCAAGGTCGATTTCCCTTTTCCAACCTAATTTTTCAAGTTCTTCAATATTGGCTTTTGAGTCCATTATTTCATTCTCACGATGTGGAATGGCACCGAAGTACAGCTTTGTTCTGGATTGAGACTTTGTATGAATGAGGTCAATGAATTCCTTTATGGATACTGATTTTCCAGTTCCCAATTCGATCTCTTTAAAATTCGGAAAGCTTTCCCATTTCTTTAATAACAGAGAATAGGCTGAAATGACATCATGGACGTGAATAAAGTCTCTCCGTTGGTCTCCTGGGGAAAGAGATAATTCAGGAATATGATTTAAACAACTTCTGATAATATAGGTGGAAAATTTGTTCATACTGTCAAATGAGCCGTAAATATGTTCTAACCATACATTAATAAAACGAATTTTTTCGTTCGAGCTAGATGCTTTGCCCCATTCTAGAAACTGTTTTTTCGTTCGGGTATATCCTGCTAAATGTGGATACTCAATATCGTTCTTATGAAAATAGGAATCTGTGTTAATAAACACTTTCGTCTGATATTTTATGGCGGTTTCCAATAAACGTAATGGAAATAGAACATTTGCCTCGAGTAGTTCAGAGGCCCGTTCATCCTTTCGATCATACTTTGTTGCTGTGTGTATGACGGCGTCAATTGGTCCACATTCAATGAAAGGCTGTTCAAGTGAACTTTGATCAATATTAAAAACGGTTATTTTCGATAAGACATCTGTTATTCTCCAAGTATTCGAAAAACTTCTTTTTAAAATAAGTACGTCATGTCCTTCATGAACCAGTCCCTTGGTTAAATGGCTCCCTAAAAAGCCTGTAGCCCCAGTGAGTAATACTTTCAATATTCATCCCCCTGTAAAGTCGTAGACTTAACTTACATCTTGGTCATTAGTATCTAATGTTTTCCAGGGGGCATTCCCTGAAACCCATATTTCTTCTAAAAACTTTTTATCTCGCAAGGTGTCCATCGGATGCCAGAAGCCCTTGTGTTGAAAGGCCATTAATTGTCCATCTTTAGCAAGATTCTCTAATGGATCTTTTTCAAATATCGTTTGATCTCCATCAATATAGTTAAAAACCTCCGGTTGAAAGACAAAAAAACCAGCATTAATCCAACCACCATCTCCATGAATTTTCTCTTGAAACTTTTCCACTCGGAAGTCTGATGTTATGGACAAAGCTCCAAATCTACCTTGTGGCTGAGTGGCTGTCACGGTAGCCAATTTACCATGGGAACGATGAAACGCAACTAATTCTTTAATATTCACATTGCTAACGCCATCCCCATAGGTCACCATAAAAGGCTCTTTTCCAACATGACTTTGTATTCTCTTTATTCGGCCACCTGTTAACGTATCTAACCCTGTTTCAACTAGGGTAACTTTCCAAGGTTCAACAGAATGCTGGTGTAAGGTCCTTTTATTTTCTTTTTCAAAATCAAAAGTGACATCCGAATTATACAAGAAGTAGTTTGAAAAATAGTCTTTTACTACATGACTTTTATATCCCAAACAAATAATAAACTCATTAAACCCATGGCTCGAGTAGAGCTTCATAATGTGCCAAAGAATCGGCTTTCCACCAATTTCAATCATAGGTTTTGGTTTTAAGTGGGTTTCTTCGCTAATTCTTGTTCCCAATCCACCTGCTAATAAGACCACTTTCATATGAAACCTCCAAATCCTCATTCTAAGTCATCAAGGTATTATATGATTTTTTCCAAAAACTGTTTATGCAATATTTCCATTCCTTCCCGCAAAACAAAATAGCGTGGTGGTAGTACGACAATAAGTAACCAGGAACTATTGATAGGAAGTTACAAAGAAGGGATTTCTGCAAGAGACACCAGGTACCTGTTGATAAAGTCATCATTAACAGAATAAATCGCATCGAAGAAGCTTATAAAAAGAAGATAATCACTAGGAGATACAGTATGGTATAGAATGTTTAGACTTTCTAATGAAAATGGGCCGATTTTTGTTTTTATTTCATCTAATATTTCAGGTAGTAAATAGTATTGCTTGGGAATCCAAAGATAAATTTCATCACTGTCACCACATTCTTCAAGAGCAGTTCTTAATGTTTCTTTCCATTTAGAAAATGGGTGAGTCCAATCTGCTACTAAAAGGAGTTTGCGTGAATCCTTACCTTTTTGTTGGAAATCCAATGAGGGCAACCGGTTAAAATCTTCTTTCCTTGTTGGAAAGAAATGATGTTCCCTGGAGTATTGGGTGTTTTCTAAAATGTCCGATAACTCTTTGTTTTTCCATTTTCTTTGCATTTTTCCTTGATTCGTGATAAAGGTAGCATTCAATAATGCAGATTGTTGATTATAGGTGACCGCGGAAAGATGATGAACAAAAGATTTGCCTACTACTGCAATTTTATAACCTGCAGCCATCGTCCGGAGACACCAGTCATCATCATCAAATTGCCCTAAGCCAAACCAAATATCATTTCCTCCCGTAAGCTGTATGACTTCTTCTTTAAAAACCATACAAGCCCCGATTACCCTATGGGAAAAGAAAGTGTTTTTTTCATTTTCTTTCATAAAATTTGCAGCAAAAGCATTCATTTCATCTAACGTATGAAATTGTTTATTAACATTTTGCACACCAGAACTCCTAGATAAATAAGGTGCAGCTAATCCAATGTCTTTATCACTTTCTAGCACTTCGACTAAACCATTAAACCAATTTGGCGGAAAAGAAAGATCGTTGCTAAGAATCGAGATAATTTTCCCCTGACATTCAGCAAGTCCAGCATTAATTCCTGGTGTGTAACCCATATTTTGGTCCAATCTTAAATTTTCAATTTTTATTAGTTGATTTTCATATTTTTCTTTAATCTGATTAATTCCTTCTGGTGTTTCATCTGTTGACCCATTATCGACAATAATCAGTTCCATTCCTTTTGATTGGTGATTGGAATCAAAGGAATTTAGTAGAGTAGTCAAAGCTTGTTTCGTCATATCCCAATTGTTGTAGCACAGCAAGACAAAGCTATAATGAACCATTAAGATATACCCCCAAATTTTAAACATGTTAAAACTAGATTATGCTGAGGGAGCGAAAAGGTTAATTTCGTGGTACATAAGACTTTAAAATCCATATAATGTACAGAATTGGAGTTATAGGGGTGAGGAGTCATTTGTACAATTAGTCTTTGTATGGTTGTTGGAGATAGGCATGAGGGATTACATCAGTGCTTAAATAGTGTGAAGAGTTTATGTGATGAGATCATTATTGTCGATGTAGGATCTTCGGGAAAGACGAAGAGAACGGTACAGGAATTTACTAATAAAATTTTTGATTTTAAAGAGATTAATAATTTGGCAGCTGCCAAAAATTTAGCTTTCAGTCATGCAACGATGGATTATATTTTATGGTTGGATGCAGATGAATATTTACTCGAAGAGGATCAATTGAAATTTAAAGAGTTAAAAAAGTATCTCAACACCACGATTGATGCAGTTTCAATGATTTGCCCTATGGAGTTTGACGAATATGGGAATCCTTCTCTTATCTATACGAGTAACCGTATAGTAAAAAGAGGAAATCATGTTAAATGGAAGGGTACTTTCAATGAATATTTAGAAGTAAGCGGTACGATTTATCGTTCGGATGTTACCATTAGAAAGTCAGACAATACAACACCTTCTCAAAATGATCAAAGTTTGTTGATTTATGAACACCGTCTAATGAACGGAGAAATATTTTCACCGACGGATTTATATTATTATGCTAATGCACTAAAAGCGCATTCTAGGTTACGAAAAGCCATAATGTATTATAAGGAATTTTTAAACACACAAAAAGGTTGGGTAGAAGATCAAATCCAAGCATGTATAAACATGGCAGAATGTTATAAAGAGCTAGGTGAGGTAATAAAAGAGAAGGAATCCCTTGTCATGTCTTTTATATATGATACACCACGTCCTGAGGTGTCATGTCGTTTAGGTGATCTTCAAAAGGAAAAAGGCGAGTACAAAAAAGCGATTATTTGGTATTGCCTTGCACTGGAAAAAGACTTAGAGAGTACGGATGGGATAAGAAAAATAGACTATTCTACATGGTACCCTCATCTTCAGTTATGCTTTTGCTATTGGCAAATAGGAGAGAAGAAAAAGTCTGTAGAACATAATAACAAGGCAAAAGTATATAAACCTAACGATTCTCAAGTCATGTATAATGACCAATTCTTCAAAGAATATTTTTCTCATAAATAACCCCTTATACATTTAAAAGACACCTTTATACTAAATTAACAGGTTCGGTTTACGAGTACAAAACCTAAATTAGTAAGCGAATTAACACTCCGTTTAACACTTTAAATGGGGTGTTTCTTTTATTGATACAACAACGTTTAGCTCTATTTAGTTGGTAAAATAACATATTAATTAACAATACAAATAAGACGATGACAATAACTTGTGTCGTTTCGTTAAAAATGATGTTTAAACGCCAGTTAATTCTAATACATTACCTCGTTCTTTTTGTATTTAGTTCTTAAAGGATAGTTGGAAATTTTATGGTATTATGTAATGGAAGATTTATTCAGCAAATGGGAAGATACCTTTAAAAAGGATTTTGTTTTTTTATTTTTATTAAGAATGAGGTATGAAAATTTTGAATTCTAAACTGAAAAAGTTAATAATACTGTTTCCGTTCCTCTATTTACTTCACGATATAGAAGAAATCATTACCGTAGAAAAGTTCCTCAACGCACATTCCAATATTATTCCATTTCGAGTTACAACGGTAGAATTCGCCTTAGCTTTTACTCTTTTATGGATTCTGGCTTCTATAGGGTGTTTCAAAGCGTTTGCAGGGAGAAATTTTTTTAGAATGAAGCCAACCACTTACCTGTCATTTTTAGTTCCTGGTATTTTATTAGCGAACGGAATTGGTCATTTATTTCAATTCATTTTTTTCAAAGACTATGTACCAGGAATTATTACCACTATATTTATTATATTTCCCTATTCCTTCTTGACAGTGAAGTTTCTTATCACTGAAAGGTTATTAACATTAAAGAGATTTCTAAGATATTTAATATTAGGTTTTGTTTTACAGATACCTCTTGCATTGGTTGCACATTTTATATCAAAATTAACTTTTACATTGTTATTCAACTAAACCAATAAAACCAAAAAGGCATTGTCAACAATGCCTTTATTAGTGTGTTTTACTTGATAGTTAAGGTCTTCATTCACCGCTAATTTTTTTGTGTTTTAATCAATTATTTACACTGCTAATTACAATTTTGTACTTCAAAATCGAACCCGTTAATACTAAATGAGGTGTCTTTATTTTTAATACTTTTATTGAATAGTTTCTTGTTTGAGAATTTCCTCAACTGTTTCGAGAAATTCAAGTACTCTCATGGTTGTAGAGTGCTTTGCATGGGACATTTTCATTCCGTTATAAGCGATCATCTTTCTTTCTTCTTCAGCATGAAGGTAATAATATGCTTTTTCTTCGAAATCATTTTCATCAATTGAAATAAAATTAACACCGGGTATAAACCCAAGTTCATATAACTCATCAGAATAAGGAGCTAACAATAAAGAGTTGCAAGCTGTAATTTCAAAATACTTCATTAAAGGATATTTATGAATGGAATCACAAGTTAAACAAATTTTAGCTCTATTAAGCTCTTTAGCATAGCGCTCCCCAACAAAAACTCCATGTTCGTTCGAATGCACTTTCCGATAACCAGGATGTGGATGATGAACAAATTCTGGTCTCCCCTTAAACCTATTAATAATACTCAATCTAAGTGGGTAAAAATCCTCTAGGGTAGCCCCCATTAATAAGAAGTCAATATCTTTATTAAGACCGTAATCTTTATAAATATTTGTATTTACATGGTGTGGAATCCACCTCATCTGATTAGCGAATTCTGGATACCATTGTAAAAACTTATCTTTATAATATGTGAAAATATGTTTTACTTCTTCATTTATTAAATCCTTTTTTCGGTCAGGGTAACGAAAATGCAGATCATGTAGCCCCACTGCAAAAGGAATCTGTAGTGATCTTAAACCTGTTACGACTGGAGAGGTATTTTCTAAGTAATCGTTTAAATAAATGAAATCCGGTTCAAAGTCCATTTTCCCTAAAATATCTTCAATATTACCTGAGTCATGGGAAACCTTTAGATCTGTGAACCTACTTAATTCCTTTAAAAAATAATGTGATGCAGGTACTATATAATGACTATCATCTTTCGTTAAAAACAATAATTTGATTTTCTCCATCAATCCACATTCCATTCTTAATAAAATGACCTAAACAAAACGGACAGACTGACACTCACGTTTTAATTTCCTTTGGTATTTTATGATAGAAAGTTATTTTAGTGAATATTACGAACGGGTATTCATATCTTGAATAACAAAAATCACTTCCTAGCAAAGGTAGGGGGGGTGTTATTCTAAAATATTAAGATATGAAAAAATAGCAAGCAAGTCATTAGCTTTATCTAGCTTGATCAGATATTCCATTTAAAGTATCTGTTTTTTCTGAATCATCTTGTTATACTATACATAAACAATAAAAATAGATAATTGTACTTAACGTTTAATAATGCTTGTGAGAAAGTTAACTTACACTACTTTGTAAACGGTTACTGATTAGTTTTAATAAGAGTACGTTTATACATCCTAACATGATACTTAAATTAATGTTATTAACTAATGTAGCAAGGGGGATAAATATGTACAGGTTTTTTATCACTTTATTCATAGTTATGATAAGCGCTGGGTGTAGCCCGAAGGCACAATATGAGGTTATTTATAGTAATCATAGTAAACTATTGGAAGTGGAAGAAGAAAGTGAACAACTGGATTCTTATACCATAGGGATCGTTTCTAAAATTAGTGGAATCTCCTATTTTGATGCTGTTCAAGAAGGAGTAAAGGAAGCTGCAGATGACTTAGGGATAGAAGTTATCTTTAGGGCACCTAGTGATGCTACATGGGAAGGACAAGTGAAAATAATAGAAGAAATGATACGGAGTGGAGTGGATGTTATTGCTATCGCAGCTAATGACCCACAAAAAGTTGGTCCTATCTTACAAAAGGCCAAAGATCAAGGTATCAGAGTAATTACTTGGGATTCGGATACTAATCCGGAGTTTAGAGAGTTTTATATCAATATGCTTGATCCTGAAACGTTAGGCCGTCATCTAATGGATTCATTGGCTCTAAGGACAGGAGAGTCAGGGAATTATATTATTTTGACAGGATCGGAAAGTTCAGCAAATTTAAATGACTGGATAAAGTGGATAAAAATCCAAAATGAGGAATATTATCCAAACCTAAAATTATTAGATGTTATTGCGACTGATGAAAATTATGATAAGGCTTACACTACCTCGATGAAGGTCATAGAAAAATATCCTGATTTAGCTGGAATCCTTGCAATCTCAACAATTAATCCTCCAGCTTCAGCAGAAGCTGTTAAAACGTATAATAAAAACGGAGAAATTGTTATCATTGGAACAACAACTCCGAATTTAATTAGAGAAGACATCAAAGATGGAACGGTTCAAGTTAATACACTATGGAGCCCACAAAAACTAGGATATTTAACGGTTAGTTTAGCAAACGACCTTTTTGACAATAGGCTTCCTTATGATGGGCAAGCTATTTCAAAAGTAGGAACAATCAAAGTGACTGAAGATATGGTAATTATGGGACTACCAATAGATTTTACAAAGGAAAATATTGATCAATATGACTTCTAATCTGTTAAAGAATGTTAGGTTTAAAAATTTTCATTTATCTACTAAGTTAATAATCACGTATATTTTATTAACGGTTCTGCCTATGGCTTTGTTAGGTTACATTGCTTATGTCCAATATACAAAGTCTATTGAGGAACAAATAGGGGAATATATCCCCAGACTATTACATCAATCGAGTGAAAATATCGAAAATAATTTCAAGGAATTAGTTGCTCTACCCGAATTAATTTACAACTCAGAAAATGTAATGACCATATTAAGAAAAGAAAAATATGAAAGTCTTGCAGAGTTAAATAGAGATGACTATATTTTAAAAAGTTTCTTTTCAAGGACATTTTTAAGTAATAATAGCTCTGAAGTTTTAGGGGTTTTCTTGGTATCAAATAACCATGTTTTTGAAAATTCTCGTACCTCTTATAAAGGCTTTGATCTAAAAGATCTTGATAACAATGAGGGCATTGTCTTTGAGAATGAGATGCATATTCTACCACCATATCAAAGTAAGTTAGTCTTTGAAGGTAATCCTCCATATTTTTTACTTAAGAAAAATATTATAGACTTTGATAATCGAAAGACTATAGGGACTTTGTACATGGCTGTTGAGACTTCTTTTATCGAAAGGGTATTCAATAATTTAGATCACGAGGATAAAGCTGATATTTGGCTCATGAACAGAGAGGGTAAAATTATTTATCATACGGATTCAAATAAAATAGGTAGCATGTATAGAGGGGTTAAGGAATTTCCAACTTTAAGTGGGAGCTTTCATTCTTCTAGTAACAGTACATTAATAAGTGTGGACGAAGCATCAAACATGGGCTGGATCCTTGTTCACAGTATCCCGACTAAGTTTCTAACCGAGAGAACAGACACTGTTACAAATGTCATTGTTTTATTTTTCATTGTCCTAGTTCTGTTAGGTACATTGATTTCAATATATTTAGCTTTAACTGTAACAAGACCTATAAAAACCTTAGGAAGCCTGATGAAAGAGGTTGAAAAAGGAAATTTTGAAGTTCAAATTCCAATTGACTCTAAAGATGAAATTGGCTTTCTAGCCCGAAGCTTTCATTCTATGATTACACAATTAAGGGAGCTTATCCGAAAAAACTATCAAAATGAACTTAGACAAAAGAATGCAGAGCTCTACGCACTGCAATCTCAAATTAATCCTCATTTTATGTACAATACGTTAGAAACAATTGGTATGGCAGTAGAGGAAGGAGATTCAGAAATAGTTGTTGACATGGTTACGATTCTAGGGAGAATGCTGCGCTTTTCGTTAAGCAATAAGGACCGATTAATTCCTATTTCAAAAGAGGTTATGCATGTTCGTGATTATTTAAGTATTCAAACCTTTAGATTTGAGGACCGCCTTTCTTTTCACATTAACGAAACAATAGATTGTGAATATTACTACACACCGAAATTTATTTTGCAACCAATTGTTGAAAATGCGATAAAGTACGGGTTAGAAAAAAGAAGGGAATTGACAATTAATATTGACGTAATAAAGGACGTCAATGAATTTGGAGAAGAAGATATTTTGTTTGCCATTCGTGATAACGGACCGGGAATTGATAGTGAAAGAATGCAAAGGATTCATAAGCTATTGGAATCTGATCCAATTGTAAATCGTGACTCTGGTTTTGGAATTACCAATGTTCATGCAAGGGTGGCTACGATGTTTGGAGATAAATATGGAATCAGCATTAAGAGCACTCCAGATAAAAGTACTGAAGTTATCATTCGTACAAAGTTAATTGATGTCAGTGAAGTTACAAAGTATGTCAATAGCAGGGAGGTTTTTGGAGATGATAACTATTAAGACTGTTATTGTTGATGACGAAGCTCGAATTCGTCGAGGAATTGAGCGGTTAGTGAAGTCCTTTGGAGATGAATGGGAAATTATTGGCACATATTCAGATGGGAAAGAAGCCTATGAGACAATCATCAATAATCATATTAATGTAGATCTTGTTATTACAGATGTAAAAATGCCTGAAATGGATGGCTTATCCTTAGTTAGGAATTTAAAGAAAACACATACTTTTTTTGCATTTTTCATTAGTGGATTTGATGACTTCCAATACTTACAAAGCGCCATTCGTGAAGGTGCAATTAACTATATCTTAAAGCCTATAGACCGTGAACAGTTTCGGATCGAATTACAGGAAGTAAAAGAAAAGGTGATGAAAAAAAGAATTGAACAACAGGATTTGAAAGAGGCGTACGAAAAAGCTTCGCAATTAAAGTATATAAAGCAGGTACGGTTACTAAGTGAGATGACTTGGATGGAAGATAAAGATGTCTCCATGCTGAATTGGAATGAGGAATTTCCAATAGGTAATTATGCGTTGGCATATATTAGTATTGATCAAGTGCCAACGAAGACAAAAGAAGTGGCTTCAAGGGAATGGGAAGTTTGGAATTTTGCTATTGAAAATATATTAGAAGAGACATTAAAAAATGAATTTTATAATGAGAAAGTATGGAGTTGGTGGTGGAGAAACGGAAAATTTAATTATTGGGTGCTGCTTAATGAACAATCCAAAATAGATAGTCATTCTTTATCAACTGTAACAGATCAATTTATTAGAAACCTACAACAAAATATAAGAGACTATACTCCTTATACAGCTTCCGTATCGATTGGAAATGAGTTTCAGGACATCATGGAACTACCAAATTATAAAAACAAATTATTGTCTCTATTACAGTTTCGAATTATTCAAGGCGGAAACAATATTTTTAAATATGACTTAATTAAAAATGAGTTAGAACAAAAACCAAAAGGGATTTCTTCTGGTATTTATATGCGTACCCAACAAATCATGTTTAGGCTTGAACAAAAAGATGAAGAAAAAGTATTGGAGAGTTTACAAGCTTATTTTAATGAGATTGAAACGCTATCTTCACCTGGATTGGTGGAAGAAGCAATTAACTACTTATTTATCAAAATAGTTAATATGTGGATGGATAACGATGGTTATTGTGTAGATCCTTATTTATTGGATGAAGCTATGCAAATCACAAAACAAGCCACTGGTTTTAATCAACTAAAAGATCGTACAAAGTATTGGATATTGAGCATGTTGGGAAAAATTCAATCCTTGAAGGATAATCAGCCTGACTCTATACAGCAAGCTAAACAATGGATTAATGCTAATCTTGGAGAGAATATTACTGTTAAAAGAATTGCAGAATATGTATATATGAATCCCACTTATTTTTGTGAATACTTTAAGAATATGACAGGTGTAACCGTGCTTGATTATGTCACAAAAAAACGTCTAGAGAAGGCAAAGGAATTATTAGAGGTTCCAGATATAAAAATTTATGACGTCTCAAGTTCAGTAGGGTATCATGATGCAAAGTATTTTAGCCAATTATTCAAGAAGTGGCAAGGGTATTCACCTTCTCAGTATCGGGATAACTTTCTCAAACGTTCATCCCTAGAATAGATAAAATATATAAAAGAAGGTCGGTCTCGGCCATTATAAAGAGAGTGATTTCAAAAGGAATAATAAACCTTTTGAAATCACTCTCTTTATTTTCATTTATTTTTAGCATTACCGAATAATGTCCGACCAACCTGAATTTTAACTCCTACAAGAGTTGCCTAATAACCTATATAGTACTAAGTATCAGAAATACTTAATTATTTTTGGAGAGTGAGGAGGGTGGTAAACATGTTAAAAACTAAATTGGAAGCAGTTGCATCAGAACTTACATCAGTAATTGAAAGTATTGATCAATCGCAATTCGAAGAAGTTACTAATTATATTATGAATGCACCTCGCATTTATGTGAAGGGTGTAGGTAGATCGGGTTTTATGATGGAAGCGTTTGCGATGAGGTTGATGCACTTAGGTTTTAATGTCCATATAATTGGAAACGCTACCACTCCAGGCGCGAGTGAAGGTGATCTACTAATAGTAGGAACTGGTTCTGGTGAAACGGGTAGTTTGATTACATATGCAACCAAAGCTAAGAAGCTGGGCCTAAAAATGATAACGCTAACAAGTTTTGTAGACTCAACATTAGGAGAAATGGCGGATGCAGTACTACAAATTTCCACACCAACACCGAAATCTACAAAAACTAGTGAAGTTACTTCCGTTCAGCCTATGGGTACACTTTTTGAACAGTCTTTATTGATTTGCTTGGATCTTTTGATTCTAGATCTTATGGAGTCACAATCAGCTAGTGCAGACCAAATGTTTGGTAACCACGCAAATCTTGAATAGGGCCTTAACAGGCGGTTGTGATTCCTTTTCACAACTGAATAAATATATAAAACATAAAATAGGAGGGGTTAAAGCATGAAGAAAAAGTTTTTTGCATTATTCTTAGTTGTCGCAATGGTTCTATCTCTAGTAGCTTGTTCAACAGAAAGTGGAGGTTCAAGTGAGGCTAATTCAGGAGGTTCAACAAATGAGGACCTTTTAAATCCAGCAAACTATAAATCTGATAAAGATAAATCTGAATGGACAATTGGTGTTGTAACAAAAGATAATACTGCAGCTTGGTTCAAGCGAATGGAAGTTGGAGTTAATGAATATGGCGAAGAAATGAATATCAATGTTATTCAAAAAGGACCAGCTAACGCTGATGCTGCATCACAAGTACAAGTAATTGAAGACTTGATTGCTCAAGGGGTGGATGCACTCGCGGTGGTACCTATAGATCCAGGTGCAATCGAAGCTTCTTTACAAAATGCTCTATCTCAAGGAATTGCGGTAGTAACTCATGAAGCGTCTAACCAAGAGAATACTTTATTTGATATTGAAGCCTTCACTTCAGAGGATTTTGGTGCAAGTATCATGGATTCACTTTCCGCAGCAATGGGCGAAAAGGGTAAATATGCCACGATGGTAGGATACACTACAAGTACAACTCACATGGAATACGCTGAAGCTCAAAAAGCTCGTCAAGAAGAAGCTTATCCAGAAATGGAATTAATTAATGGTGGAGAAGTTCCAAGTGCTGAATCAGAAGAAAGTGTTGACGTAGCATATGAAAAAGCCAAAGAGCTATTAAAAGCGTACCCAGATTTGAAAGGGTTTACAGGAGTAGCATCTACGGACAGCCCTGGAATTGCAAACGCTGTTGAGGAACTTGGTTTATCTGGAAAAGTTAGTATTGTGGGTGTAGGTACACCTAACGAATTCTCTGATTATATCAAAGCTGGAACGATTAATGAGCTTTTATTATGGGATCCAAAAGATGCTGGTTACGCAATGGTTTCAGTAGCTGCAAAAATCTTGGCTGGTGAAGAAATTACTGAAGGCTCAGATCTAGGAGTAACTGGTTATGAAAAGGTTCAAATTCTAGAGGGCACAAATAAAACAATTATTGGAAATGCTCCTTTGAAAATTGACGCAAGCAACATTGACGAATACGATTTCTAGAATTTAAATTGCAAAAACCTTAACTAAAGACTAGAAATACCGTATCGCATTATTCTCAATAGAAGGAAAATGATACGGTATTTCTTTTATTAATATCGTTAAGAAACAGAATCTAGGATCAGGTCTGAGGAGGGTTACAATGTCTGAAAATATTATTTCTGTAAAAGGAATACATAAATATTTTGGAGGGGTCCATGCCTTAAAAGGTGTTGACTTACATATTAAAAAAGGCGAGGTTCACTGTTTAGCTGGTGAAAATGGCTGTGGGAAATCAACAATTATTAAGGTGATATCTGGTGTTCACAAGCCAGACGGTGGCGATATAGAGGTGAACGGTAAAAAATATGAATTTATGACACCAACGGAATCAATTAAGCAAGGAATTCAAATCATATACCAAGATTTTTCTGTATTCCCCAACCTTACTGTTATCGAAAATTTAGCTTTCAATAAAGTATTAGCTAATAAAAAGAAATTCGTGAATCGAAAAGAATTTAGAAGAATTGCAGAAGAGGCCATAAGTAAGATTGACTTTGATGTGGATCTTGATGCTTTGGTTGAAACACTCCCTGTTGCAGATAAGCAGTTAATCGCTATCTCTAGAGCATTATTGGATAATGCAAAGTTAATTATTATGGATGAGCCAACAACAGCATTAACCAAAAAAGAAGTAAAAAGAATGTTTGAGATCATTAACAGGTTAAAAGAAGAGGGCGTTACAATCCTTTTTGTTTCACACAAGTTGGAAGAGGTCTTCGAAATTTGTGATACTGTTACGATCTTCCGGAATGGGAAAAATGTTATCTCCTGTCCTGTATCAGAAATGGATGAAAAGAAATTTAGTTATCATATGACTGGACGGCATTTTGAAGAGGATACAGCTACCAAAACAAGAAAAATCGGTGGAACAGTCTTAGAGACAAAGCAATTGTCCGCACAAGGCTTTAATGATGTGAGTTTCAAGTTAAGAAAAGGAGAAATCCTTGGTATTACGGGTCAACTTGGATCAGGCCGTACCGAATTATCTCTTGCATTGTTCGGACTATTAAAACCAGATAAAGGTGAGATTTTAATCGAGAATAAAGAAGTAGATATTCCGAATCCGACAAAAGCGCAAG
Source organism: Bacillaceae bacterium (assembly GCA_041640555.1). Lineage (GTDB taxonomy): Bacteria > Bacillota > Bacilli > Bacillales > Cytobacillaceae > Robertmurraya_A. The sequence goes on along the minus strand of JBEQAB010000012.1, from coordinate 56,910 downwards.
AATTAGGGGTTGCACTAGTACCAGAAGACCGATTGACAGAAGGCTTATTCTTGCCACAGTCAATAAAGAGAAATATCGCTATTACTAGATTAGATGAATTATCTAACAAAATAGGTGTAGTGGATAATGATTTGATAGATGATGAATCCGCTAAGTGGGTTCGAGATATTGGGGTCGCAACAAAAAACGATGAATTCCCTGTATCAACACTTTCAGGCGGTAATCAGCAAAAAGTACTTCTAGCTAGATGGATTGCATCCAATCCAAAAGTTTTAATTTTAAATGGTCCAACGGTTGGTGTTGATATTGGAGCAAAACACGATATTCACAATTTGTTACGTGACCTTGCCAATAAAGGAATGGGGATCATCATTGAATCTGATGATGTATCTGAAATCGTTAGTACTTGTAATCGTGTGCTTGTCATGCAGAAGGGGCAAATAACAGCTGAAGTGAAAGAAGAGGATTTAAATGTAAAAACTTTAGCTAACTACATTTAGAAGATAGGAGTGTGAAGGTTGATGAATACATTTACATCAAAGTCAGTGAAAAAGCTAGCTACACGTCCTGAGTTTTATGTATTTATAATCATTTTATTTTTGAGCCTTTTTATTCAGGCAAAGTCCGGACTTTTCTTTTCGAATAATAACATTGTTGATTTATTACGCTCAATGACGGTTCCGTTAATTTATGCTATCTGTGCTTACCTTGGCTTTGTAAGTACAGGACCTGACGTATCGTTTCCGTTAATAGCTGCCTTAAGTGGGTACTTGGCTACACAATTCGTCATTGTAACAGGGTATTCTGGTCCGATTTTTGTAGTATTTTTAGTAGCAATTTTAGGTGGCCTGATCATGGGTGCGATTAATGGTTTTATTATTGCCAAATATAATTTTCCAAGTTTAATCGTCACTTTGGGAACAACATCTATTTTTAGTGGTATTTTGCTAGGTGTTTTTGAAGCAGGCCGTATTAAACTTCCAGAATCAATGATTGCCTTTGGGCAAAAGTCACTTATTGAAGTTACTAATGCGGAAACAGGATTAGGATCTTCATTACCAATGACATTCTTAATTGCTATCGGTTTGTATATTCTAACCTACTTGTTCCTTAATTTCACCATGGCAGGACGTGGAGTTTTTGCAGTTGGTGGAGATGAAACTTCTGCAGAAAGAGCAGGTTTTAATGTAAAGAAAATTCGCTTTGGTGTATTCACTGTGAATGGTGGATTAGCGGCTATCGCAGGTGTATGTTATTCAGTTGAATCTACGTATTTCTTACCAACTGAATTTGCTGGTAAGGAAATGATTGTTATCGCAGCTGTCATCCTTGGTGGTACAAGACTAATGGGTGGAGTTGGTACACTGACTGGGTGTGTGTTAGGTACATTACTACTTACGATTGTTACTAATAGTTTAATTCTTATTGGGGTTCCAATTTATTGGCAAAAGTTCATCATTGGTGCAATTATCATTGTTGGTACTGCAATATCCGTTATTCAAATTTCTGAATTAAAAGGATTCAGAAGAGGTAGACGGAAAAAGGTGGGGGTGGCCTAAATGAAGACAGTAGTAAAGACAAATGAACCAGCTATTTTAAGTAACAAAAACAAATTTTCTTTCAAGAAAATGGATGGTAACATACTACGTTTATTAACCATTATGTTTACACTTTTAATAGTCGCGAGTATTACCAAACCAGATACATTTCTATCATTGGCAAACTTCCTCTCAATGGAAAAACAATTAGTAGAGTATGGATTAATGGCTATTGGTGTAGGTATTGCCATGATAGCAGGGGGAATTGATCTATCTGTTGTCTATATTGCCAACTTAAGTGCCATTGTTGCTGGACTATTTATGCAAAAGTTTGCAATAGCAATTTCCGGGCCGGAACAAATACTGTTTATTGTATTAGGTATAATACTGGGTTTACTAACGGGAGTCATTTGTGGTCTATTTAACGGTTTCTTAATTGCAAAACTTCGAGTACCTGCGATGCTTGCAACATTAGGAACAATGCAATTGTACATGGGTATAGCGATTATTATCACAGGTGGAAGTATTGTAAGTGGATTACCACTGCCGTTTGCTCAATTAGGTCGTACAAATGTATTTGGAATTTTTACATTATCATTCATAGTTTACCTAGTTATTGTGGCATTTGTTGCTTATTACATCGGTAAGACAAAATATGGATTGAAATTGTATCTTTTAGGGACAAATGAAAAGGCTTCCAGATTTGCTGGTATTAAAAATAATCAAATTATCATAAGGGCTTATATGATATCAGGTGTTATTGCTGCATCTGCAGGATTATTAAGTCTAGCGCGAATTAACTCCGCAAAGGCTGACTTTGGTTCAAGCTTTGTGATGTTGACCATTTTAATAGCTGTTTTAGGTGGAATTAATCCAGATGGTGGAAAAGGTAAAATAGTTGGTATTTTCCTAGCTACCATTATCGTACAGCTTATGTCATCTTACCTGAATATGTTTCCGCAGATTAGTAACTTCTACAGAGATATGATCTGGGGTATCGCACTTATTGCAATACTTATTGTTAACTATACTTTAAATAAGAAAAGTGAAGCTAAATTAATGCGACTAACCTCGCAATAGCAGGGAGGTTTTCTACTTGAAGCAGCCTAATATTTTGGTAGTTGGAAGCATGAATATGGATTTAAATATCTATGGTGTTCTAAAGATTTCTCAATTTGGAGAATCGGTAGGTTGTAATAGTTATGCATATACAACTGGTGGCAAAGGGGCTAATCAAGCATATGCAGCAGCTTTGCAGGGTGCGGTCGTGACTATGGTTGGTAGAGTCGGTAATGATCCTAATGGGAAAGCGTTGATAACAGAACTAGAGAAAGTCGGTATTAACACAGAATACATTGTTTCAGACCAGGACTATCAAACGGGTTTAGCCACAATTATGGTAGATGAAAGAGGCCAATATTTCTCATATGTGACACTTGGTGCGAATAATAAATTGAGTCCTGAAGATGTCGAAAAGGCACTCGCCGAAAAGAGCTTTGATATGGTACTCATGCAATTGGAGATGCCATTAGAAACCGTATATAGAACCTATGAATTAGCTAGAGAACGCAATATTCCCGTGTTTTTAGATGCAGGTCCAGCAATGGATATACCACTTGATCGATTAAAGGGAATCAATATTATTTCCCCAAATGAGGCCGAAACAGAAGCTCTCACAGGTATAGCGGTAGAAAGTGAAAAAGAAGCACTAGAAGCTGCCAAACAGTTATATGAAAGAGCAAATCCTGAGTACGTTGTATTGAAAATGGGAAGTCGAGGTGCCTATGTTTACGATGGAATAGTGGGCAAGATGTATCCAGCCTACCAAGTGAATGCGGTAGATTCGACAGGAGCAGGCGATACATTTAATGCATCATTAGTGAACAAACTCTGCCTGGGATATAGTTTGGATGATGCAATCCAGTGCGCAGCGGCAGCGGCAGCAATCTGTGTTTCACGAAAAGGTGCACAAGTATCGATTCCTTCAGAAAGTGAAGTGCAACAATTTTTAAAAAAGCAACTAATTATATGATTCATTAAATAAGGCTGTTTTCGTAAAGTTTGTTGTTTTGGAATAACGCTGGTTTATTGGTCTATTTGGAGAGTAGCTCTTTTCTAAGGATGAAAATATTCTGATTGAAACATATAGTTAATTTCCTAAAAAGTGTGTTTATAGCAACAATGTTTTAGAAAAGAGCCTTAAATAAACAGAATGGAGGAATCGGTATGGATAGTAAAATTGCACCTTCTTTGATGTGTGTTGATTTGTTGAACGTGGAAAGAGATATTAGGTTGCTAGAGGAAGCAGAGGTTGATTATTTACACATAGATGTAATGGATAACCACTTTGTTCCGAATATTACACTTAGTTTTGATTTTATCAAGTCTATTAAAAAGGTTACAGCTATTCCTTTAGATATTCACTTAATGATTAATAACCCCGAAGAAAGTCTTCAATATTTAGAGGGTTTAAATGCGGAGGATATTGTTTGTATTCATTACGAATCTACTATTCATATTCATCGTGCAATAGATATGATAAAAAATCTGGGTGTGAAAGTGGGTCTTGCGTTAAATCCGGGAACACCTATTGGGGTAATTGAGAACCTGCTTCCTGATTTAGATATGATTCTAGTAATGACTGTAAACCCAGGATTTGCAGGCCAGAAGTTAATCCCTAGCATGCTTGAAAAAATTGAAAGACTTAGAGAGTTGTTGGATGAAAAGGGGTTTGGGCATATCGCCATAGAAGTAGACGGAAATGTTAGCTTTGAACATGCGAAATTAATGCATGAAAAAGGTGCTGACATATATGTAGGTGGATCATCTAGTGTCTTCAGTAAAGAAGCATCCATTGTGGACAATTGTAAAAAGTTTAGAGCAATTATTAATTTCTAATAGAACTCTATGTTTCATTCAGTTAGTAATTAATGAAAATGTCCTCTTGAGAGATAGAAATCAGAGCGTGATGTCCGAAACACAGGAACAGCTCATGAGGAATTATATGTAAGGAGGAATATCATGAAGCTACAACTTGCGTTAGATACGTGTAATACAGACGAAGCATTACAAATTGTAGGCGAAGTAGAAAGCTCCATCGATATCGTAGAAATAGGTACACCAATGATATTGGAATACGGCATGGAACCTGTACGAAAGGTATCTGCACAATACCCTAACAAGTGGGTAATTGCAGATACAAAAATCATGGATGCAGGTGAATTTGAAGCCGAAATTGCCTTTAATGCAGGAGCATCCATTGTTTCGGTAATGGGGATTACAAACGATGAGACTATTAAAGGTGCCTTGAAAGCTGCCAAGAAAGCAAATGGAAAAGTCTTGGCTGATATGATGTGTGTAACTAATTTGGAAGAAAGAGCAAAGGAACTCGTTGAACTTGGTGTGGATTATATCTGTGTTCATACGGCCCATGATGTTCAAGGAACACAAAGTCCATTTGCTTCGTTAGCGAGAGTTCAACGTAGTGTTGGATCGAAGAAGTGTGCTATCGCAGGTGGGATTAATAAGGAATCGGTAAATAAAGTGATCGAATATAACCCTGAAGTAGTAATCGTTGGTAATGGTATTACAGGTCAAGTGGATAAAGCTAAAGTTGCTAAAACAATCAGTGACATTTTACATCCCTAAAGGGAAGGGAGGTTATTCAGTTGGTTGGCCCAGATTTATATTTGAAAAAATGCAATATTGTATTAGATGAATGCACAAGAGCATTGCAAGCAGTTGATCCAATCATTGTATCTGAGTATTTGAATTTGCTTAGAAATGCAGAAAAAGTATTCTTTGTCGGAGTTGGTCGAGTACTTCTTTCTTTAAAAGCGATATGTAAAAGATATGCACATATTGGTATTAATGCTGTTGTCGTAGGAGACATTACAGAACCCGCAATGACAAATAGGGATGTCTTAATCGTTGGTTCAGGTAGTGGAAATACATTGTTTCCTGTTGCAATTGCAAAAAAGGCTAAACAAATTGGAGCAACAATTATTCATATTGGTAGTAATCCGGAGAACAGTATTACCGATTGTACCGATTTATTGGTAAGAATCCCTGTTGCTAGCAAATTAAAAAGAGAAGATGAAATCAATTCGCAGCAACCAATGACTTCACTCTTTGAACAAACCTTATTATTATTTGGCGATATTACAACAATGATGATCTTGGAAGAACAAAACAATGCGATAGAAGATTTATGGCAATACCATGCAAATTTAGAGTAGAAGATTCGAACTTCTATGTTAAAGGGGGTAACTATGAGACCTACATTCTCGGCATCTCTTATGTGTATGGATTTCTTAGATGTAAGAAATCAGCTGGAAGTATTAAATAAATCTGTTGATTTCTACCATATTGATATTATTGATGGACATTACAGCAAGAACCTTTCCCTTTCACCTGACTTGATGAACGCATTTAGAAAAGTAGTGAACAAGCCTATGGACGTTCACTTAGCGACAACAAATCCTGAAGATTGGATTGAAGTTTGTGCGAATGCAGGTGCAACATATATCTCACCACAAGCTGAGACTATTAATCATCATGCTTTCCGTGTGTTAAATATGATCAAGAGTGTTGGTTGTAAGGTAGGTATTGTCCTTAATCCGGCAACACCACTTAGTTATATTGAATCGTACTTAGGCAGAGTAGAATTACTGACCATTATGACTGTTGATCCTGGATTTCCTGGGCAGCCCTTCATTAATGAAATGATTGAAAAAATAAAAGAAGCAACTAAGCTTCGAGAGGAAAAGGGATATAAATATAAGATCCAAGTAGATGGAGCAGTCAACAAGAATACATTCAAAAAATTGAAAGAGGCAGGGGCAGATATATATGTTCTTGGGTCTTCTGGGTTGTTTAATTTAGATGAAAATATTGATCTTGCATGTGAAATAGCGTACCGAAACTTTGCCGAAGTTACCCAGTAATAACGGTTAAAGGAACTGGAGGGGTAAGAATGGAATTAATGCTTGATTCGGCTAATATAGAAAACATAAGGTATTATACTGAAGTCTTCCCGTTAGTAGGAATCACTTCTAATCCTAGTATTTTAAAAAAAGAGGGAAAACTAGAACTTATAAATCATTTTAAAGAGATTCAGAATATTATTGGTAACGAACGTTCTTTACATATTCAAGTGACTACAGATAAGTCCGGAAAAATGGTAGAAGAAGCATATAGAATTATTGAGAAACTAGGAAAAGATGTATATATAAAAATCCCGGTCAATGAGGAGGGCTTAAAAGCAATAAAAAAGCTAAAGAATGAAAATTTTAACATAACAGCAACCGCGATCTATACAATGGCACAAGGGGATTACGCCATTATGGCAGGTGTGGACTATATTGCTCCTTATTTTAATAGAATGGAAAATACTAATATAGACCCTGAACGTGGAATCAGTCATTATGCGAAGGTGATACAGAGGGGGAACTTTCAAACAAAGATATTAGCGGCTAGTTTTAAAAATATCGGGCAAGTTATGCGAGCATTTGAAAGCGGTGCACATTGTGCAACAGTTGATCCTGCGTTGCTCAGTACTTCACTTAACATGCCGTCTATTGAAATGGCGGTAGCAGACTTCAAAAAAGATTGGGAAGATGTTTATGGTAAGGAGAAAACATTTCTAGATATTTGATAGACCATATTTTATAAGGGTGTGATTGCTATTGTTTGCTAATGTGATAGATTCAGTGAATGATACTCTAACAAAAGAAGCAGAAGCTATTTTGGAGATTAAAAATACGTTTGATCACGAACAGGTAGAAAAGGTCTTTGAACTTATTAAGAACTGTAAAGGGAAAATTATTACGACAGGTTGTGGGACCTCAGGAGCAGCAGCCAAAAAAATTGCACATACGCTAAGTTGTGTGGAGTGTCCCGCATTATTTTTAACACCTTCTGATGCTGTACACGGTGCCCTTGGAGTAGTTCAAAAAGAAGATATTGTTATTGCCTTTTCTAAAGGTGGTGCCACACAAGAAATTAATAACTTAATACCGGGCTGTAAAACAAAAGGTGCAACATTAATTGCAGTGACAGAAGTTGAAGACTCTTACATTGCAGAGCAATCTGACTTTTTATTAAAAGTGAAAGTCTCAAAAGAACCAGATGATTTTAACATGCTTGCTACATCGAGTACGATTACAATCATTGCCCTTTTTGATGCAATTTCTATTGCGATGACTCGGTTTAGAGGGTATACAAAAGAACAATTTGCAATCATCCATCCGGGTGGGAAAGTAGGAGAAACCCTAACCCAAAAGGATAGATGACTCAAGCTAGGGGGGAATAGTGATGGGAAAGTATACAATTGGACTTGATTTCGGAACGCTTTCAGGGCGTGCTTTACTAGTAGATGTAAAAACAGGAGAAGAGTTAGCCTCAGCTACACATGAATACTCACATGGGGTAATGGATAAGGCACTACCAAACGGAAAGAGGCTCTCTCTTGATTGGGCCCTTCAACATCCCCAAGATTATTTAGATGTATTATCCACAGCTATTCCTGCTGTATTAAAACAGTCGGGGGTTTCTCCGGATGATATTATTGGTGTCGGTGTAGATTTTACAGCTTGTACGGTTGTGCCAATTAAGTCCGACGGTACACCGTTGTGCTTGATAGAACAATATAAAGATGAGCCCCATGCCTATGTGAAATTATGGAAACACCATGCTGCTCAAGATAAAGCTAATAAGTTAAATGAGATTGCTGAACAAATGGGTGAAGAATGGCTAAGTCGTTATGGTGGAAAGATTTCATCTGAATGGATGTTCCCGAAGATTTGGCAAGTATTAGATGAGGCTCCACATATCTATAATGAAGCAGATTACTTTATTGAGGCCTCCGATTGGATGGTTTGGCAGTTAACTGATGTACATACAAGAAATGCATGTACTGCTGGCTTTAAAGCAATCTGGCATAAACAAAAAGGCTACCCGGATAAAGAGTTTTTTAAATCGTTAGATCCTCGTTTAGAAAATGTGGTGGAAGAAAAATTAAGTACAGATATTACTCCGATTGGGCAAAGAGCTGGAGAAATAACAAAAAGAGCAGCGGAACTTACTGGGTTAAATGTTGGGACTGCAGTTGCAATTGCCCATGCGGATGCTCACGTATGCTTCCCAGCGGTAAAGATAGATGGACCGGGTAAAATGCTTGATATCATAGGAACATCAAGTTGCCACTTAGTCTTGAGTGAGGAAGAACATAAAGTACCAGGTATTTGTGGTGTTGTAGAAGATGGTATTGTTCCTGGATTCTTTAGTTATGAAGCAGGACAAAACTGTGTAGGTGATACCTTTGCCTGGTTTGTAGATAATTGTGTTCCAATAGAGTATCATAACAAAGCAAAAAGTAAGGGTATTAGTATCCATGAGTATCTAACGCAAAAAGCGGAGAACTTAAAAGCTGGTGAAAATGGTTTAGTCGCTTTGGATTGGTTAAATGGTAACCGATCTACACTTGTTGATGTGGATTTAACTGGAATGATCGTTGGAATAACACTTCAAACAAAAGCAGAGGACATTTATCGTGCATTGATCGAGGGAACAGCATATGGTACAAGAAAAATCATTGATACTTTTAGAGAGAATGGTGTTCCTGTGAACGAATTTTTTGCCTCTGGAGGCATTGCGCAGAAGAACCCACTTGTGATGCAAATATATGCTGATGTTATTAATATGCCAGTGAAAGTCGGGGGTGGCTCTCAAGGACCAGCACTAGCAAGTGCGATATTTGGAGCGGTTGCTGCAGGTGCCGAACGAGGAGGATATGATGATGTTTTTGTAGCTGGGCAAGCAATGGGTAAGTTAGATAATAAAGTCTATTATCCGAATCCTGACAATGTAAAAGTGTACAACCAGCTATATCGTGAGTATTCAAGGCTATACGATTACTTTGGAATAGAGTATAAAGATATAATGAAGCGATTAAAAAACATTAAGATTGAACAAAGTATATAAATTTGATTTTATCTACCAGGTTTCCCTTCACCCTAGGTAGATAAGTAATAGAAAAAAGAGGCTGTTCAGAAGTAAGAAGCCACTCCCTAGAAAAAATAGGGGAGTGGCTTTTTGTGTATGAATGTTGTTTATTTTACTACCTCAGGCTTCAGTAAAACGCTGATCAAGCGGTCCATTCCAAGTTCAATGGTTTCAGGGGTTGAATGGCTAAAGTTTAGTCTGAATGTGTTGTTCTTTGGCTCATTCACGTAGAAAGGTGCCCCTGGAACAAAGGCAACTCCTTTTTCCACTGCTTGGTTTAATAGAGCCGTTGTGTTTAAATGCTCATTCCCTTCTACCCAAATAAACATTCCGCCTTTTGGTTCCTTCCATTTGAATAAATCTGGCCCTAATTTATTTAAATAATCTCTCATGATTGTCATGCGTTCATAGTAGACACTTCTTATTAAATCGATATGGGAAGCTAGGTTGAAATCACGTAATAAATAATAAAGAGCCTGCTGGTCGATCGAACTGGAATGTAAATCATTCATCTGCTTCGCTTGTACCATCATATTGATGACTTCCGATGGTCCAGTTACCCAGCCTGTACGTAACGCAGGAACCACAGACTTTGAAAAGGTACTCGTATAGATTACATGGCTATGATCATAGTCAAAGGATGCTATTGGAGAATATCGTTCCTCTGGATGAAATTGAATATCCCCATATGGATCGTCCTCTAAAACAAGGACATTATATTCTTGGCAAAGGCTTAGCAACTTTCGACGTCTCTCATCGCTCCAGACCTTCCCGTCCGGATTAGCAAAGGTTGGAATGACATAAACAAATTTAGGGCTCCATGTTTCCAACTTCTCTTTTAAATCTTCAGGTAACATCCCGTCTTCATCACTGCTAACGGAAATGACATTTGCCCCGTAAGATCTAAAAACCTGGAGAGCAGCTAAGTAGGTTGGATCCTCAGTAAGGACAACATCTCCGGGAGTCAGCATGATCCGTGAGAACAAGTCAATGGCTTGCTGAGAGCCTGTTGTTACGAGAATATTGTCAACAGTAGATGAAATTCCTCTATCCGCCATCTTTGCTTTAATGGCTTCTCTAAGCGGAACAAATCCTTCTGTTAACCCATATTGCAAAGAAGAATTTCCTGAAGCAAATACTTTCTCGTAGGCAATTTTTACTTGTTCAATAGGAAAGATATCTTCTGCCGGTAATCCACCAGCAAAGGAGATCACATGTCCTTGTTGAGTAACCTTAAGAATGTCTCTAACTGCAGATGATGCATAGCTTTTAGTTTGGGGTGCAAATGAATAATGCATGGTGGTCGCTTCCTTCTATTTATAGTGTGTTAGTTGATTAGGGTAAAATTAAATCGGCATATAATATATTGTTATAAATAGTACAATATAACATCCAGGTTGCGCAATGATTTTTTTAAAATATTTAGAAAAATTAAATAAATTTTCTTAATAAAAGGTACTCGTATTGACAATTTTCTGACTAGTGATAAAAATATTATAATAACATATTGCGAACTTAAAAGAAGGAGCAAAAGGAAATGGATAAAGATTTATTAACTGTCCAAATTGGGGAACGGCTGCGGTATTTCCGGCAACAGCGTCATTTGACGTTAGAAGATTTGGCTGAGTTAACAGGTGTTAGTAAACCAATGATTGGGCAAATTGAGCGTGGCACCTCTAACCCTACAGTTTCGACTCTTTGGAAAATTGCAGCAGGACTTCAGATTCCTTTTGCTTCTTTCTTAACGACGAACCCCTCAATAAAAATTAATAAAGTAGAGGAACAACCTTTTTTTACGGATGATGATGATTTATTTGAAGTGTATAACACTTTTTCATCTCCTGGTATCCCGTTTGAACTGTATAGAGTTCGTTTGTTACCTGGGTGTAAGCATTTTTCTGAACAAAGTGGTGCGGGTACACTGAAGTCTATTACTGTCCTTTCCGGAAGGTTAACGGTGAAAATTGGTGAGGAAGAACCGTTTACGATTGATCAGGGGGATTCTGTCTCCTTTACGACGGATATTTCTCAAATCTATGAAAATACTTTGGACAAGTTATGCGAAATCAATATGGCAATATATTACTCTCGTACACAAGTGCAAATTTAGTTTGTATAAATTTGAAATTAAAACACAGGCCTAGCTTAAAATCTACCTATAATTAGAGAAAGTTTAGGGATACTTTGTGACAATTCCAAATTGTATTGACAATGAGTCGTTCCAACTCTACTATTGATAATAGTTATCATTATCAACTTAGGAGGAGCAATTCGTATGTCAAACCGCAAAACAAAGAAACCCGTTTTAATGATGTCTGTGATCATTCTTATTTTATCTATAGCATTACTTGGTTGTTCAAATGATTCAGTAGAAAATGAGGGGACTAAAGGTGAAGATGGAAATGTGATTACTTTTGCTTGGCCTAGAGATATAGGTGAATTGAATCCGCATATGTATAATCCATCACAATTATTTTCTACATCGATGGTCTATGAGCCTTTAGTAAGCTATGGTGATGGTGGAGAGCTAAAACCACATTTAGCAGAGTCTTGGGATATTTCTGCGGATGGGAAAGAATATTTGTTCCATTTACGTCAAGATGTCAAATTTTCGGATGGCACAAGTTTTAATGCAGAGATTGTGAAAAAGAACTTTGATGCTATACTTAATAATGTCGATTTACACAGTTGGTTAGGATTTATTTCAAAGATTGCTCAAACAGAGGTTGTTGACGAGCATACGTTTAAATTAACATTAACAGAACCCTATTACCCAACTATTCAGGAGTTAGCTGTTGTACGCCCTGTACGTTTCCTAGGAGAAGCAGGTTTCCCTGAGGATGGTGACACTTCTAAAGGAGTAGAAAAGCCAGTTGGGACAGGTCCATGGGTATTGAAAGAATATAAAGTCGATGAATACGCTATTTTCATACGTAACGAAAATTATTGGGGAGAAGTCCCAAGTGTTGAGCAAATTAAGGTTAAAGTTGTCCCTGATGCAGAAACACGAGTCCTTGCTTTTGAAAAAGGAGATTTAGACCTTCTTTATGGTGAGGGGGTTATTAGTATAGATTCTTTTAATCAGTTAGAATCTACTGGTTCCTATGAAACCAGCATATCTGAACCAGTGGCTACTAGACAGCTTGTAATGAATACGAATAAAGAACAACTATCAGATGAACGTGTCCGTCAAGCTTTACACTATGGTTTTAATAAAGAAGCTTTGGTTGAGGGAGTGACATCTGGCTTAGAAGAAAAGGCAGACTATATCTTACCGACCAACCTTTCTTACACTTCAGAGGTGGCTGCAACCAAGGTTGATTATGATGTTGAAAAAGCGATGCAATTATTAGATGAAGCCGGCTGGAAGTTGCCAAAAGGAAAAACGGTTCGTGAAAAGGATGGGAAACCATTAGAAATAGAGTTAATGTATAACTCAGCTGAGTCGATTCAAAAAACAATGGCTGAAACCTTGCAATCAGAATGGGCAGGATTAGGTGTAAAGCTAAATATTGCTGGAGTTGAGCTTACCACTCAAGTAGAAAGATTTAAAGCGAATGAGTTTGAAATGAACTTCTTTAGTAACTATGGGGCACCATATGACCCACATTCCTTTGTAAACGTCGTTGCTACAAAAGGATTTGGATTTAACGAAGCGATTTCAGCTTATCCTAATAAGGAAGAGATTCTAAACAAGATTGCTCAAGTAACAAAAACAACAGATGAAACAGAACGTCAACAACTATACACAGAGATTTTAGGCTCATTGCAAGAGCAGGGTGCAATTGTACCTATTTCGTATATTAAGAAAATAGCTATTTATCAAAAAGATGTTGCTGATTTTACATTCCCTGCGAACCGAGATGAACATCCATTTACAGGAATTAGTGTAAAAGAATAAACAACAGGAGGAGGTTTTTATGGGGACTTATGTCTTGAAACGAATCATCACCATTGTTCCAATTTTTCTTATAGCCACTTTAGTCACTTTTGGAATGATCAATCTATCACCAGTAGATCCAGCAGAGGCTTACTTTGCTACAGCACATATCCAGGCAACTGACGAAATGTTGGAACAAAAAAGACATGAGTTCGGATTAGATCAACCTCTTCTTATTCAATATGTGAATACCCTCATTAAGATATGCCAATTTGATTTTGGCATATCTTATGTTACGAATAAGCCTGTTTGGGAAGAGATTACCTCTCGATTACCAGCAACGATTCAGTTAACGATAGGGAGCCTTTTGATCGCTATTTTAGTAAGTGTACCTTTAGGTTTTTTAGCAGGTATAAAGAAAAACAGTGGAATGGACCATTTTAGTCGATTCCTCTCTTTTATTGGAGCATCCATCCCATCATTTTGGCTAGGATATTTATTTATTTTCTTCTTTTCTGTTAAATTAGACCTTTTTCCGGTAGAAGGTACCGGTACTTGGAAACATTTGATTTTACCTTCAGTCACCTTGGCATTCCCTTTAATTGCTTTATATACAAGACTATTACGTGCAAGTGTTCTAGAAAATTTACAAGAGTCTTATGTGCTTTTTGCTAGAACGAGAGGGTTTCATGAAAAAATGATCATGGGAAAACATGTGTTAAGAATGGCTATCTCCCCAATGATTACAGGACTAGGAATGAATATAGGAAACTTATTAACTGGGGCGATTATTGTAGAGGCTGTTTTTTCATGGCCAGGTTTTGGACGGTATTTTATTGATGCCATTTTTAACCGTGATGTTCCTGTTATTCAAGCCTATGTATTATTGGCAGCAGGTGTCTTCCTGATAAGCAACTTAATTGTCGATCTGGTCCAAATGTATATTGACCCACGTATTTCTAGAAAAGGAAGGCAATATCAATGATTGCAAAGCTTCAATATCAATTAAAAAGCCAAAAAGTGATTGTTATTTCTTCTTTTATATTGTTGGGATTATTTATGGTTACGCTCTTTGCTCCTTGGCTTGCACCCAATGACCCTATTGCGGTGAATTTAGCTCACAAACTTCAGCCGCCTTCATTGGATTACCCATTAGGAACAGACCATTTAGGCCGATGTACATTATCCCGTATTCTTTATGGTGCTCGCATCTCTCTCGGTTTTGCCATGCTTATTTTTATTTCGGCTTTGAGTATCGGATTAATTATTGGGATCATAGCAGGGTATAAAGGTGGTTGGGTGGATCAGTTACTCATGAGATTTGGTGATGGCTTAATGGCGATTCCAAGCCTATTGTTTGTTATTGGTTTTGTTGGTATATGGGGAGCGGGTCTAAAACAAGTCATTTTAGGATTGATACTCGTACAATGGGTTTATTACGCTAGGGTCATCCGAGGCATGGTTCTAAGTCTGAAAGAACAAAATTATATTATGGCAGCTAAAATCAGTGGTTCCTCCACATGGACCATTATGAAAAAACATATTATCCCGAATGTGATTCCTTCTCTAGCGGTAATGGGAACATTAGAAATGGGTTGGGCAATTATGAATCTGTCATCAATGTCCTTTTTAGGATTAGGGGTCCAACCTCCAACACCAGAGTGGGGAGCTATGATTCTAGAAGGAAAGTCATATATCAGAACGAATCCAGCTTTGATGCTTTACCCAGGTTTAATGATTATGATCGTGGTTGTTACCTTTAACTTATTAGGAGAAGCACTTTCAGAACGATATGGGGTTAAACGTCGCTAATAAAAAAGGACGGTTGAAAAATGGAATCAAAAGAGCGATTCATTTTAAATGTTCGAGATTTACATGTAGAAGTCAAAACAAAAGAAGGTTCTTTCAAACTTGTTGAGGACATTAATTTTGGAATCAAAAAAGGAGAGATCCTTGGTTTAGTTGGAGAGAGTGGGAGTGGTAAAACTGTTACAAGTATGTCTATCTTACAGCTTCATGATAGAAAAAACATACAAATGACGGGGAGTATCACACTTCACGATCGAGAATTGAATGGCTTGAAAAACAAGGAGATGCGAAAGATCAGAGGGAAGGATATTGCTTTTATTATGCAAAATCCGATGAATGCTTTTACTCCTGTTTTTACAATTGGTCATCAATTTATAGAAACCATTCAGGCTCACACTCCATTGAATAAAAAGGATGCTAGAGAGCTTGCGGTTGATGTGATGAAAAGTGTCAATCTGCCAGAGCCAGAGAAATTATTAAAATACTACCCTTTTCAACTAAGTGGAGGTATGCTCCAAAGAGTGATGATTGCCATGGCAGCATGTTTAAAACCGTCTGTTATCATTGCAGATGAGCCGACTACAGCCCTTGATCTTCACAGCCAATTATTAGTTCTTCGTCTGTTAGAAAAAATTCGTTTGGAACATGGAACATCGATCTTACTTATTTCTCATGATCTTGGAGTGATTTCGGAGATGGCTGATCATGTCATCGTGATGAAACATGGGAAAATAGTAGAAACGGCCAATGTGCTAGAATTATTTGATAACCCACAACATGAATACACGAAGAAGCTATTAAGGACAAGGCCGACCTTATATTCTGAAAAACAACCTTATACTTATACGTTGTGAATACTACTTGAAATTCCAGGAGGTGAAACCATTGAGCTTATTACAGGTAAAGCAAGTAAACTTAATCTTTCATTCAAAAAGACTTTTCAAAGGCAAGGATCAACCAAAAGTTCTAAAGGATATTTCCTTTGATATTCAGGAAGGAACCTGTTTAGGCTTAATAGGTACTAGTGGCGCTGGTAAAAGCACGTTAGGCAGAGTCATTCTTGGAATTCAACGTCCAGATCAAGGTCAGGTTTTGTTTCAAGGTCATGATATATACAAAGCTGATAAACACACTCGACAACAAATTCGTCGAGATCTCCAAGTGGTTTTTCAAGATTCCTATTCTTCGGTTAATCCTCGCATGACAGCTGAATCGATAATCAGTGAGCCACTAGAGAACTATGAAAAACTAACCATTGAGGAACAGAGAAGAAACGTGATTGAGCTATTGGAAAGGGTAGGCTTAAGTGAAAAGGATTTAAAAAAATACCCGCACCAATTTAGTGGTGGACAATTGCAAAGGATTAATATTGCTCGGGCCATCGCTTTGAAACCGAGGTTGATTGTTCTTGACGAATCAGTAAGCAGTTTAGATATGGTCACGCAAAGCTTAATCTTACAATTATTAAGCGACTTAAAGGATGACTACGGCTTAGCGTATCTGTTTATCACACATGATATTAAAGCTGCTTTTTCCATTTCAGATCAAATAGGCATGCTTGAAAAAGGTGAATTGCTAGAACTCTACGATTCAAAAGACGAATTCTTTGCCTCCAAGCACCCTGTAGTGAAACGTTTGAGAGACTCTGTTCTTTCTGAACATCCACGCTTTCGTACGATTAGGACTTGGGAGAATAGGGTGTAATTTAAACAAAAAGTTAAGAATAGAATGATTTAATGTGGATTTTAGGAATAGTAAGAAATAATCATTGATAGTCCGAATGTGGGTGTGATTCGGACAGGCGGAGCAGGGAATTGCCTTTGGGAGTCCGAATGTGAGTGTGATTCGGACAGGCGGAGCAGGGAATTGCCTTTGGGAGTCCGAATGTGAGTGTGATTCGGACAGGCGGAGCAGGGAATTGCCTTTGGGAGTCGGAATGCGGGTGTGATTCGGACAGGCCGAGCGGGGTGTTTCCTTTGGGAGTCCGAATGGGGGTGTGATTCGGACAGGCGGAGCAGGGAATTGCCTCTGGGAGTCGGAATGCGGGTGTGATTCGGACAGGCGGAGCAGGGAATTGCCTTTGGGAGTCCAAATACAGGTGTGATTCGGACAGGCCGAGCAGGGAATTGTCTTTGGGAGTCCGAATGTGGGTGTGATTTGGACAGGCGAAGCAGGGTGTTGCCTTTGGGAGTCCGAATGCGAGTGTGATTCGGACAGGCGGAGCAGGGTGTTGCCTTTGGGAGTCCGAATGCGGGTGTGATTCGGACAGGCGGAGCAGGGAATTGCCTTTGGGAGTCCAAATACAGGTGTGATTCGGACAGGCCAAGCAGGGTGTTACCTTTGGGGGTCCGAATGCAGGTGTGATTCGGACAGAACTAGAAGGGTATTTCCTTTGGAGGCCGACTGCGATGCATTAATCTTATTCCTTTGTTTAAAAGAAAAGTAGCGTGAGTATTCTCACGCTACTTTTTATCGTTTTATATTTATACACCAATATCTAGCTGAGCTTCTTTTAATTTATTATTCCCCTTGACTCCCACCAAAAGCCTCTGGAATCATCGTAAATCCTTCAATCACCGTATCTTCTTCCACCTCAATCATCAGGTAGCGTTTCCCAGCAAGATGGACTTGTTTGACGTACCGTAAATCTTGTGGGCTAATGGAAATATTAGCGATTTTTGTGCTGATTTTAATGGATTTTGAACTGAACTTCGGTAAGATGTTACTTGCTTTTATCTCATACTTGTCATCATCTATGATTTTTTGGAACGCTGCTTCTACTTTTTCCGTGCTTATGTCTTCAATGCCGCTCATCGTTAACACACGTTCGACGTCTTTTGTATCTAATTTAGGTTGCTCTTCCTCTTCATTTTCGACGATCATTCGATTAATTTCTTCATACACATTCGCAAGAGTGGAGGTATTTAGCTGATCTCCTGTAACATCTTTAATAATCTCTTCAAAAACGATTTTATCATCTTGTGCGGTCATGATTTCTTCGCCATTTAACACGTCCTCGATGAATGGATAATCAGGTTCATGCACCTTTCCTGCTGAATAGAGAATATGGTTCACATCGGCTGAATTATCGGTGAAGGCAGGGAATAGAAAGCCTGCAATTGGAGTATTAAGGTTAATGATTGGATCAACCACAAAGTGATATTTGAACTCTCTTTCTACATAATCAAAGAGCAGCTCTTTTTTCGGTTCCTGGGTATTATTTATGCTACAAAGAATAAAGGGATGAGAGTAAACCCTATCTCGTTCGCTTTCCTCAGCTTCTTCATTTCGGCGTTTTGTAGGCTTTAAATATTCTGCACGTATAAATGTAACGACAATATCCATTTCGTATTGTCTGTTCAAGAGCATTTTGCCTACAATTTTCAGCATTTGCTCTTTCCAGTCTTCCACATCACTGCTTAGTAACCCTTGGTGCAAAATTAGCTGGCTACTATCTTCAGCATTCCTTTGAAATTTTAATTCGAAAAGCTTCTCATCCATTTGCCCAGCAAGTAACTTCTTAAAATTACCCATAAATAATTCTTGTTGATCTTGGTCAAGCATGGCAAAAGGTTGACTTTCGTGATGATAAATATCACTTGAGTCTTTCATAATATAGACATTGTAAATATCGCTGATTTTGAGTAAATCATTATTTATTTTGAATTGTTTTCGTATGTTTGCTACGTCTTTTTTGTTCATTACTTATTCCACTCCTAAGCTACGCTAATTGCATTTCAACGTGATATATAAGTATTCTTCCTCTTTTGGACATTCACTTATTTTAACATAATTTGTGATGGGGAAGGCTCTTTAATAGAAAAACCACTTCCTAGGAAGTGGTTTCATGCTTGTCAATCGTTTTGATTTTCTTGATAAAATAGTAATGTTTGTAGAGGGCTGTTCCCACTAATATGATTTGAACGAAAAGGATGTCCACATAAAAGATGGAAAACAGGATGAAGGTATCAGCAATCAAGTTGATCCGTATTTTCTCTTTCCGTGTGAGTCCTTTTTTCTGGAGGAACCTGACCACATATTTTTCATAAAGAGCTGTATTCTTGAACCAATTTTCAATCCTTTTAGAGCTTTTAGCAAAGCAATAAGAGGCAAAAAGTAAAAATGGAAGTCCTGGCAGTACCGGGAGGATAATCCCTGAAATACCAATTCCTAAAGAGATAAATCCAATAAGGAAAAATAGAATGTTTTTTATATTTTTAATGGTAATCACCTTACTTTACCGAGAGATATACTATAAGCTATAACACAAATAGTGGTATATCTCCAGACATCTATCACCTTTTTTTAAGAAAAAGGTTCCTGACAGCATTTAGCCTAATATGCGTTTTTCCCCGTCAATTTCTTTAATCGGGGCGATATTTTGGGTGAACTCCAGTGTCCCCATATACGTTCCCTTCTCATCTCTGACAGCAAAGTATCGGATATAAACATATTTATCTTTGAATTTAATCCAAAAGTCTTCGCTATCTTTTTTCCCTGATTTAAAGTCCTGTAAAATTTCTTCCACCATATGAACACTTTTCGGGGGATGGCAATTTTGGACGGTCCTGCCGATAACGGCTTTCGTTCTTACGAAAATACGCTCTTTCCCATGTGAGAAGTATCGTACCACATCCTCCTGGTCGATAAAGGTGATATCGACAGGTAAATGATTTAACATGAGTTCGAGTTGCTCGATCGATAAAAAACCTGTTTCCATGCGAATGAAGCCTTCTGACATAGCTGAACTTGCAAGTGCCTGTCTTTCTGGTTTCCACTCGATAGCAGGGCTTGTTAAACAGTAGCCTATCTCATCACTTTCGTGAGCAATCTTAATCCATTCATCCTCAGTTAGATGCTGAAGTGCCATAGGGAATAGGATATTTTCTTCTTTAAAGATCATCTCAGATACTTCGCGGATCACGAATTCAATGCTATTTACTGCTGTTTGATGATCATGATTGGTATAGTTGGTTAAGACTTGTTTAGCCGTTTTTACTGCTTCTCGAATTCGATCATCCACTCCCCACATTACTTTGGTTGGACCGAAAATACCGTATTTTTCTAAGAAAGGAAATAATAAATTCTCTTTACGACTGTAATGCTTATCAAGATCGAGTAACAAGTTTAAGTCTTCTATTAATTTAAATACGTTATCACTGATATCCTCTGCTTTAAAACGGTCAAAGTGTAGTTGAATTTTGAAGTTTACAAGCATATCAATTTCTTTATTTTCTAGTTTAAAGGTATGAACCGGGTGTCCAGGTTGATCTTCTGGTTTTTGGCTGCGATGGATTTCTTCAATGGATCCTTTAAAAATGGCCGTATGAACCGAACATAGGCGTTGGACTTCTTCAACTGGTATACCTTCTTCTTCCATAAGAGCTTGCTCAAGTTGGGATATTTCCTCGATGGAGATGGTACCTACCGCTTTTTCGAATTCATCCCTAACTTCCTCCACACTTCGTCCCATGTGCAAATCTTTGATAATTGCTTTTAATAGTTCTTGTCGTTCGGTTTTATTTAATGTTTGTTGCTCACGATTATTAATTAACTCACTCATTGCAAGCCCTCCATTACTCTTTTATCTCAAAACCATGACTTTGAAATGTTGCTATTACGGTGTCTAAAGGAATGTCTTTCACTCGACAGCCTTTAGGTATGGTCATGACACGACCGACGGTTTGAAGCATAGTAGGTTTGGATATGTTTTCAAAACCTAGACTCTGCATGATGGATACTACTTCCGGATATTGATTGCATATTTCATAAAGGGTTTGATTTAAATGAATGGTTTTTGACATGTTCATCACCCCGTAAGTTAGTGCTTTATGTGGTTAATGTATCATATCTGTCTTGAAACAAATGTGATGTGCATCACGAATGAAAATCTTTCTCATTTATAATGAATATTTTGTACTAGGTATATGTTAGTAATCTATCTATTATTTCTATTGAATTTCGATATAATGAATATATGACCAGGACTTTATAAGGGGGATTTTTATGAAAAGGAAGGACAAGTCTTTAAAGAATACATTTACGTTCATGCTTTTTACTTTGATCATTGGCATTTTTATCATAAACGCTGCCATCATTTACTTTAATTCTCAACAGTCCATTGATAAAACCCTCAAGACGAATGGAATCATCCATGCGGAACGGGTCGCGAAGGCGATTGACGCGGAGGAGTACGCAGATTTTTTATCAAATCCAGTAGAAAATGAAACGTATAGCCTTCTTCAAGAAGAGCTAAATGATTACCGAATAAAAATGGGAGCCATGTATGTTTACACCCTAAGGGTAGAAGATGATCACTCACTACAAATTATGATAGATGGTCTACCAAAGGGGGAAGCGGTTCCGATAGGTGAACCAACAACAGCGACAACTTATGAAGATATAAAAGCGGCAACAACCGGTGGGGTTAGTAGCACGGATATTGTAAAGGACCCCGAGTTTGGGGAATATATGTCGGCTTTCGCTCCTATAAAGGACAGGACTGGTAAGGTGCTAGGGATTGTAGGTGTCGATATGGAAGCGACCCAAGTGCATGCCATCAGCGATTCTGTAATGAAAGAGTCGATTCCTATTCAACTTGGTGTATCTCTAGTGATCCTGTTAACCTCTCTTGGGGGAGTTTATGTTTACCTTGGGAAAAAACTTCGCCCCTTAACGATTTTAACGGATGTTTCTAAAGAAATAACGCAAGGGAATCTTTTACAGGCAAAAGAAACCTTAGACACTCTTACCCTTCGTTCAAAGGATGAAATTAGTAGATTACATCATTCCATGACAGAAATGAGTACGATACTTGAGAAGATGGCTTATAATATGCAAGGAACCTCTTTAACGATTAATGGGAAAAGCGAAGCATTACATGCTGCATCTACTGAATTATTGGAAGGTTCGAGCCAAATTGCGTTAACGATGGAGGAAATGGCTACTGGAGCGGAGACTCAAGCAACCTTATCAACAGAACTGGCTGAGAATATGAGACAATTCTCAGGGGTAATTGAAGAAGCCAATTCGAAAGGGAAAGAATTGGCTCAATTGAATGATGAAGTGACTCAATACACGGAATCAGGTTATCAATTAATGCAGCAATCGGTCACGGGTATGAATGATATCCACAAGGTAGTCTCTCGTTCCGTGACGGAGGTAAAGGACTTAGCTGAACAAACTAGACAAGTATCTTCGTTAGTCACTCTGATACGTTCGATTGCAGACCAGACCAATTTGCTAGCACTTAATGCTGCGATTGAAGCGGCAAGAGCAGGAGAGCAAGGAAAAGGCTTTGCGGTTGTGGCTTCAGAGGTTCGAAAACTAGCGGAGGAAGTATCAAAGTCAGTCGATGAAATTCAAGAGATTGTTGGAAAAGTTGACAATAACTCAAGAAAAGTGGTTGATACCCTTGAAGAAGGATTACAAGTGGTAACAACGGGTCAAGAGAATGTAAAAGATACGGGCCATACCTTTAAGGAAATTTCGCAATTAATAGAAGGAATGAACCGGAAAATTACGGACTTAAGTCAGCAGCTGAATCGAGTTGTTACGCAACAGGACAACATGAATAAGTCGATTGAAGAAATTGCCGCCATTGCAGAAGAAAATGCAGCCGGTATTGAAGAAGTATCGGCATCCTCTCAGCAGATGACTGGGTCGACGGAAGAGATCAACCAGTGGGTAAAGGAACTGAACTCAGCTTCTATAGAGCTTAAAGAGGAAAGTGAGCGGTTTAAGGTGTAGTAAGAGCCTTTGCTACAACGGTCTTTAAGCTGATAAAATCCTCACTAAGAAATTCTAGTGAGGATTTTACTTATTAATTAGATAAATTTATTAATTAACAAATGACAGGAGTTTAAAATGATTTAAATAAATAGCCGCTGATTCCTAGCATCTAGGGTTAAGAGGGTGCGCACTTTTGAGTTGGGGGGTCAGGTAGAGCATATGGGATGATAAATAGAGGGAGGAATTCCGCTTAATTAAAAATTACTATTAAAAATTGCCTATATAGACGGAGAAATTCCGTCTATTGGCTCGGAAAATCCGAAAATGGGGTATTTTCTTTTGCATAAGCGGAAAACCTCCCCTTATTTGCCCTGAAACGAGGTCCATTCGGAATTTAACCGGAAAAGCTCCGCTTAATTTACTTTTGTTGGTTTCTTGATTAACAGCAAGAGATCTTATTTCATACGAGGAACATAAAGAAACTCGCCAAATGGCGAGTTTTACTTTTTTATATACTTAAGAAAGGGGAGCTCTTGTTTCTAATTGAGGTGATTTTCGTTTGTATACCTGGTAGAGAACTAGGGCAAAAAGTGACAGTATGGCACCAGACACATATGGAAGCTGAATAGCAACCGAGAATAGCCATCCGCCTAGTGGTGGACCAATGATTCGACCTAGTGAATCAAAGGAGGAGAGCAAACCGGTAGTACTTCCGTGTCCTGTACTTGATGTCTTCGTTAGCAACGATGAGACACTGGGCCTAATAAATCCATTTCCAACCCCAAAAATAGTTAAGTAAATTGCTGCGGTTACAAAGTTATCAATGAGTAAAATTAAAGAAAAACCGATGGCAGAGATCAAAATTCCGAGTTGAATAACCGCTCCTTCTCCCCATTTTTTTGTCAGCCTTCCTACTAGTCCACCCTGAACGATGGCACCCGCAAGCCCCATAATCATAAATATGTAACCAAGCTGAGCTGACTCGAGCCCTGCCTTTTCAAAAGCAAAGTAGGCGAATGTGGCTTCCAAGCCTGCTAAGGATAAGGTAACAAACCATTGTAGGATATACAAAATGGAAGTTGGTCCTTTTAAGGCTGAAAAGATCGATTCTTTCTTTTTATGTAGGTTTTCTTTACGCTGCTCACTTGATAGTGACTCTTTTAATACGAACAAAACAAGCAGGAAGGTAAGGACAGATGATGCACCAGCAATAAAGAAGGGCGTGTGTAAGCTTTCTTTTGAAAAAATCCCACCAATAGCTGGTCCGAAAATAAATCCGAGTCCTACAGAAGCTCCGATGATTCCCATCCCTTTACCCCGGTTCTCATGTGAAGTGATATCTGCCACATAAGCCATCACGGTTGGCATGTTAGCTGCTGATAAAACTCCCCCAATGATTCTCGCTACAAATAACATCCATAAAGAGGAGGACATGCCCATTAAAAAGAAGCTGACCGCCAGTCCAAAGATTCCAATCATAATGACTGGTTTCCGACCGATTTTATCAGAAATTCTCCCCCAAAAAGGTGCAAAGAATAACTGCATAAGCGAGTAAACCGCCATTAATAAGCCAAGCTGAGTAGGGGAAGCTCCCAATTCTTCCGCGTAAAACGGCATGACAGGGATAATAATCCCAAACCCTACCATGACTAGAAACATAACTGCAAATAATATAGGCAACGCTTTCTTAACTTCCAAAATCAATACACTCCAATAGGTTTCATTTGTTTCTTTCCTCTTTATTATAACTCTAAGATCGCAGGTGATAAAAGTCTTAAAAGTACTTCGGTTATTCTTAGTGGTTTTATACTATGTGTGATTTCATTCGACAAATTTCTTGCCCTGGGACAGGGTAATTTTTAACTTTTTTTGTAAAATGAAGATTTATTCCTAATGAACGGTTCTTTTTTTAATAAGAAAAGGAGGAAAACCCCATCTGATTCATAATGATTCTAGTTCTTTGTATCTGTTAAAAGTCTTGAAGTTGAGATTTCGCTAGTTTAATAGTACTAGACAAAAATCGACAAAGCGCCATGGGTCATTTGACGGGGTTTTCACTACGTGTTACTAAATAATATAGGAAAAAAATTACTTCAAAATATAGGGAATTATGAAGGAGCGGTTTGTCTTTGAAAGTGTTTAAGCATTTCCTCCTATTATTAGTCGTTACATGTTGTACCGTTGCTTGTTCAAACAAGGAGCAAACAAAGCAGGAAGAAGAGCCGAATAAGGAAACGATAACGGTCAGTGAGGATAGTAATAAGGAAGAAGAGAAGGAAGTCATTGAAACGGTGACGTATCCGGAACAGCCTACTACAGCTGAAGAAATGGTTCAGCAACCGGCTGGTCTCCACTCCGAGGACTTATATGCCTCTCTAGAGGGTTCTAATGTTGATTCTGAACTTCCAATGGGTTCTGCCATAGAGGATTTAGTGGTGGAGGATTTAGAGGCAGAAGAAATTTATAATGGATTGATTCATCATATAGGTGCAGATTATTCTCTCGTTTTTGATTCCTTGAAAAATTTCACTCCTGACTACGGAGCATACGATTTATCAAAGGAACAACCATCCTTTAAAAATGTAGCTATTCATCTAGACTCAAGTGGAAGTATGAATGCTCAAGTTTCCGGTGGAGTGAAGATGGACTTAGCCAAGCGAGCCATTGCTACCTATGCTTCTGGACTACCAGCTTCAAGTAAAGTTTCTCTTAGAGTATACGGACACCAGGGGACAGGGAGTGACAATGACAAGGCAAAATCTTGTTCGAGCACGGAAATGATGTACGATGCGAATACATATGATCAGGCGAGCTTTGAACAGGCGTTAACCAAGTTTAAGCCAAGCGGTTGGACCCCACTAGCAGCGTCCATTGCAGCTGCTTATGAAGATTTAAAGAAATCAGCAGATGATAAGTCTGAAAACATCCTATTTGTTGTGAGTGATGGGATTGAGACGTGTGATGGAAACCCGATCGAGGAGGCTAGAAAGCTAGCAAACTCGGATTTAAACGTAAAAGTGAATATTATCGGTTTTGATGTGGATGATGCGGGGCAGAAGCAGTTAAAAGAAACAGCCTTAGCTGGAAATGGAACCTATTATACCGTGAACTCAAATGTGGAATTGAACGATACTATTCAAGCGTTATTACAAGATGCGCGTGCCAGCTATGAACGGAACTTTGAAAAAGCAAAGGTTGGCTATAAGGTAAATATGAAAAAAGTAGAAATTGGTCAAGGGATAGAAGATCTTGGCTCTAGCTTTATGGACGTCTCAGATTCTGAAAAAAATGTCTTGTTTGAGGCGGTAACTCGACTAGAGGAACAAGAGAGAATTACCCCTGAGGTAGGAGAAAAATTACGAAGCATACTTGATGATAGACATACAGCGATTAGAGAGTACATTAACCAGCTAGAAGAGGAAGCAAGAGAAAAGAATAACACGAAGCATCAGGAAGTGATTTCTAGTCTGAAGTGATCAAACTCCTGCAGACTAGAAAACTAGAAATTTAGAAAAAGAAGGTTGAGAGGATCAAGATGAAGATTTTACTTGATGAGACATTAGGTTTTACAACCGAATTATATCCTGAGGTTTTGATTAAGAAGATTACGGGGAAAGGGGGGCGCTCTCTGGAGGAAAACCTGACGAAAAAGAGAGACTTCATTCCCAAAAAATTCGTTGCCATTAGCGTAAATATAGATGAGGGAATTGACCAGCTACGTAGCTATATGAGTGGGTTCGATGAATTGCTTTACATATACGATCCCTATGTGACCAATCAAGGAGATATAAAGAGAATCCGAAATTGGATTTATCCCAATCAGAAGCTATTTCTTGTAGATGGGACCAAAAATCGGGGCTATGTATTTTTTCTGTTAACAAGGCTTCAAGAAAATACCTATGAAGACGTAATGATGTCCTTACGAGGCGTGAGACAACACTTTCGAATTACGTCAGATCTCCATTCACACAGTCCGTCCCGCTATCTTCAGTTAAAAAAACCATCGACAAAAATGTACTATTTGCTTGGAAGTGAAGGAACGAAGAAAGCCATTAAGGGAAGCAAGCAGGAATTAATAACAAAGGTAATCGAATATTTTCCTGCTGAAACGATCTATATGGCTTCTAGTAAACCAGTATCTGTAAAGGAAAGCCATGTTCATACCATCACGTTAAGTGATATTAGCTTTCCGGTACAGTCAGAAACCATTGATATTTTTATTTAAGAAAGGCTGTTTTCGTAAAGATTGTTGTTAAAATCTAAAAACCGATTTTAACGTGGAAATAGTTATTTTACACTTGAAAATTTAGTTTGCAGGCTCTTTTCTTATTAAATTGATGTTTCAAAAAGCAATAAGTTTTGAAAAGAGCTTAAGAAATGATGACATCCAATGTAACGGAGTGACCAGAATGATTGATGCCAAGAGAAAGGCCATTATTTTTTTAACATTATCTTTTTTATTAGCGGTTGCCACTGCAGGCGTCATCTTGATGCAAATTACAGAAGCGCAGAAAAAACTAGGTAAAACCGTAGCGGTTGCAGCTGCAGCCAAAAATATCGGATCGTACAGAGAAATTAAGGAATCGGATATTACTTGGGTAGAGCTTCCGGAAACGAGTGCCTATGAATCGTTTATTACCGATGAAAAGGAATTAAAAGAAGCGATATCGGTAGTGGAAATAGAGGAAGGAGCCTTGCTGACAAGCTCCTTAGTAAGAAAAAAACTCGATATTCCTGAAAATGAGCGTGTGGTATGGCTAAATGCGACGGAAGCCGTCCTTATTGATCAAGAGGTGGCTGAAGGGGATTTGGTTGATTTAGTTGTGGCTAGAAATGATGAAAATGACAATTTAGTTACGGAACGCTTTTTAAATAATATTCGTGTCGTTCAGGTAGAAGAGGTTAAGGAAGGAGCCCCGAGAGTAAAGATTGCTCTATCCATTGAGGAAGCTGAGCGAGTCATTCATTTTCAAAACTCCGCTGTGCAGCTTCGTGTGTTACGAGTTAATCAAGCTTCAGCAGGGTGACCAGGAATCAATACTAAAGGGACCATTGCGTTGGGGAAGGTGCATAAACGGTGAGTACATTTAAAGGATTAATGATTTCGAGAAACCATGCGTGGATAGAACTAGTCAACCAGCTCATGGAAGAAATGAATATGGAGATTACAGCTGTTCCTGAGTGGAAGAGGAGCTTTCAGGATAGTCAACACTACCATTATGTTCTTGTTGATTTAAATGGTGGAGTTTCTCCGCAACAACTACAAATTTCATCAACAACCGTTCTTATTGGTCTTTCTAGTGAGGACGATTTCGAACAGGCAAGGAACTGGCTAGTTGGTGGAGCAAAGGACGTTATTCTGTTCCCTGAAGAAAAACAGAGACTGCTAGATTTGATGAAAGTGACAAACCAGCAGTTAACGTTTCAAAAAGAAACAGAAGCAGGCTATGGTGCAGGTCAAGTTCATGCGTTTTACAGTGCAAAGGGTGGAAGTGGGAAGACTTTATTAGCGACAATGGCTGCCCAATCATTTAGCATACACCAAGATTTAAAGGTTTTAGTGATTGATTTGAATGCGCAATTTGGAAATATGGATGTCTTATTTGGCGCGCAGCCATTTCGTTCTTACTATGATTTAATTCCGGTTATGGATGAGATGGATATGAGGCATCTCCTAAACATTTCTACCGTGCATGAAGAAACACAAGTAACGTTCATTTCGGGACCTGTGGATCCAACAAAAGCGGAGGCCATTCCGGATGAATTAATCACAAGATTAATCCGTGTAGCGAGATATAACTATGATGTTGTGATACTTGACTTGCCATCTGTTATTAATAACCTGACATTCACTGGATTAAATGAAGCGAACCATATTCACTATGTGTTAACACCAGATAGCTTAGGGATGAGAGCATTCAAAAATGCGAGCGAGCTATTCAATCGGTTCCAAATTGGAAGAAAAGAAGAGCTCTCTGTGATTGTCAACCGTGTTCACTCCAAATCAGAGCTAAACGAATCACATATAAAAAAGATTATTGATCGTGATGTGAATGGACTCGTGCGTTCCGACTTCTTTTCTATCCAGGCGGACGTGAATATGGGAGAGTCCTTTTTTAAGAAGAAGAAGGATAAAGGAACGAACAAGGTAACAAAGGACATGAAGAAATACGTGGATGAGTTCGTTAAGCGAACAAAGGGGTGATGAAGCATGTCGTGGATTGAAAAAGCAGCGGTTCGAACACCTACGAAGCAACAAACACCAGCTGATTGGAATATTGGCCAATCACAGGTCGACCGGTGGGTCAGACACTATAAAAATCGACTAATTAAAGAAGCGAATTTAGAAAGCATTACGACACTTCAGCCGGTTGAGAGAAAGAAGACCATTGAACGCCTTGTTACGCAGATGATTAATGAGGAAAAAGTGATTATTACGGCGGATCAAACGGAGCAGATCATTAAGCAAATCATCAATGAGTCGGTCGGTTATGGCCCTCTTGAAAGCTTGCTTCGAGATGACAGTATTACCGAAATCATGGTTAACGGGGCTGACGAGGTATTTATAGAACGACAAGGGAAGATCGAAAAGACGAATGTAAAATTTAAAGATAACCAGCATGTTCGTCATATTATCGACCGCATTATCGCTCCATTGGGTCGAAGAATTGATGAAAGCTCACCCATGGTGGATGCTAGACTTCATGATGGAAGCCGTGTGAATGCCGTTATCCCGCCAATCAGTGTGGATGGTCCCTCGATCTCGATTCGTAAGTTTAAACAAGATCCTTTTTCGCTTGATGATCTTCAGAATTTTGGAAGCTTCTCAGAAGAGATGGCGCTCTTTTTAAAAGCCGCTGTGAAGGCAAAAGCCAATATCCTTGTATCTGGTGGAACCGGTAGTGGGAAAACCACACTTTTGAATGTTCTTTCCGATTCCATCCCAAGTGGAGAGAGAATTGTCACGATTGAGGATATGGCGGAGCTTCGCTTTACGTACGATAACTTGGTTCGCTTGGAAGCTAGGCCACCGAATATGGAAGGTAAAGGGGAAGTAACGATTCGTCATTTGGTTAAAAATGCTCTGCGGATGCGTCCAGACCGAATTATTGTCGGAGAGGTTCGTGGATCCGAGGCGATTGATATGCTTCAAGCGATGAATACAGGTCATGAAGGATCATTGACTACCATCCACGCGAACAGTCCAAAAGATGCACTGGGTCGACTGGAATCCATGGTCATCATGGCTGGGTTGCCACTTACGGTAGAGGTGATTAGAGGCTATTTCGTGGGTGCTCTTGACTTAATTGTTCAAACCTCTAGGTTTTCTGATGGAAAAAGAAGGATTGTGCATATTTCTGAGCTAGTGGAGGAAGATGGCGAAATCTCCATGCGTGATATTTTCCATTTTGAGCGACAGGCCACATTAGCCGATGGAACGATTAAAGGTGAATTTAAACCAACCGGTTATGTGCCTAAAATGTATGACCGTTTCGTTTCACACGGGGTTCAAGTACCTAAGTCACTCTTTGCAGAAGGTGCAGTCAGATGAGTACGGCATGGATGTTGTTGTCAGGCAGTATTTTTACGTTTTTCACCGGGATTTTCTACATTATCAATGGGAGAAAGGCTCGTGACACGGTAAAGCGGGTCGATTCATGGTTTGAACAGGAAAAGAAAGCAGAAAGAAAAAGCTTTGTTCTCTTGATTGGGGATAAATTTGACTCCTCTGAGTTATCGGAATCTCTACAAAAGAAGTTAGTTCAGGCAGATTTAAAGCTGAAGCCCTCTGAATACACAGGAATTTATATCCTTCTCTTAGCACTACTAACGTTTATCAATGTATTCATTTTAGGCCTGTATGTGTTTATTGGATTTCTCTTTGCGTACGTCATTGTTGCCTTAGGGTCTAAGTTCTTTTTAAACTCTCGAAAAGGGAAACGAATGGATACCTTTAATGAGCAACTTCCTGAGATTTGCCGGATGATGTCTAACGGAATAAAAGCGGGCCAGACGATTCCACAAGCGATGGAAATGGTCGGACGTGATGTGAAGGAACCGAGTAAGAATGAGTTTCAGCAAATGGACTATCAACTGAAGCTAGGAGATAGTCTCGAATATGTTATGAATGGGTTTAGAGAAAGAGTTCCGAGTAACGATATTACCATTTTCGTTAGTACGATTCTGATTCAGCAACGAGTAGGTGGAAACCTGGCTGAGGTGTTGTCAACGATGGCGGAAACGCTGGAGGAACGAAGTCGTGTTCATAAAGAAATTCGTACCGTAACAGCGGAAAGTCGTTCGATTGCCTATATCCTCATTTTCATGCCGTTTTTGATGGCCATGATGATGAATTTATTTATTAAGGGGTTCTTGAATGTTCTCTTTACTCCATTTGGAATGATTTTGTCTGCTATTTTCGCAGGAATTGTCAGTATTGCGTTCTTTATTATTAAGAGAATTACGAATATAAGGGTGTAAGCTATGAGATTTATCGGATTATTTTCAATGGTCATGCTCATTATCATCCTGCTTTTCTTGTTTATTAGCTTTATATATGTGTATCTTTTCATTGCGAAACGAGAAAATCTCTTACAGAACAATGGATATGTAAAGGGGAAAAGTAGGCAAAAGGGTAGATTGATCGATCGAGTCATTGCTCCGATTGTAAGATGGGGAAAGCAAGCGGGACCAGTAGGAATTAAATATCCTTACTTTGCCGATATCGAAAAGCACAAGAAGCTATTAGGTCAGGCAGGATATCCACTTGGACTCCAAATTCAAGACTTTTACGGATTCCGTTTCGTGCTCGGTATGTTGGGATTAGGATTTGGTACCATTTACGGTTTTTTAGGGCTTCCTTTAGGAATTCCCATTATGTTTCTAACCATCTTTGGTGGTTTTTTAGGACCAAGTGCTTGGCTGTATATTAAGGCAAAAAACCGCCAAGAGCTGATCAGCATGATGATGCCTGACTTTCTTGATACGGTCAGTGTTACGTTATCCGCTGGTGTGAGTCTGGATGGTGCACTCAAGCAAGTGACAAAACAGTTTAATGGCCCTTTAAGTGAGGAGATCGACCGCTTCAACAAAGAGGTAGAACTGGGGGTTCCACGTCTAAGTGCCTACCAAGGATTGATAGAAAGGAATTCTTCTAGAGAATTACACTCTCTAGTTAATGCACTCATTCAAGGAACCTCTCTTGGGGTACCCGTATCGAGAACCTTTCGACTGCAGGCGGAAGACTTACGTGCGACAAGAGGTTTCTTGGCAAAGGAAAAAGCAGCGAAGGCCAGTCCGCAAATTACATTGGTCACCACCTTTTTTATCGCTCCAGCGGTATTAGGACTCATTGTTGGATTGCTCGCCTTAAATATTATTTATAATCCAGAAGCATTTGGATTGGATTCATTCTTTTTTTAAGATTCTTTTCTTAAACTTTGTTGTTGGAACATAATTTTTTTGATCGCGCTAAGTTTCCGCAGAAAATAGTAATAATTAATAAAGAAAAGAGCCAGCAAACTAAATTCTTAAGCTTAGAATAGCTATTTCCACGTTAAAATCGGCTTTAAGATTTTAACAACAATCTTTACGAATACAGCTTTATTAATTAATAAAAAAACAAAGATTACTAGGGAGGAAAAAATAATGATGAAGAAAACATGGAAAAAGGTCACAGGTGTTTATAATCGTTATGTAAATAATGAAGTGGGAGCTCAAGCGCTTGAATGGGTCGCATTAGGTTTAGTTGTTTTGGCGATTATGGGTGTTATTGCCGCTGGGATTGACGGAGATACTTCAATCGGGAAAGCGATAACTGCAAAACTATCAGAATGGATTAGTGGAATGTAAGAGTTCATAGAGAGTGAGAGTAAACCATGAGGAGATTGCTAAAATCATATGTAAAAAATGAGCGCGGCTCACAAGCAATTGAATTTTTAGCGTTGTTTCCGCTTATGCTCCTATCCATCCTCCTTATATGGCAGATTGGGCTCATTTCTTTTTCATTAGTAGTAGCAGAATCTGCTGCTAGGGATGGGGCAAGGGCTGCCGCTATTCATGATGGCGAATGGCAGTCAGTAGCTAGAAAGTCAGCAGCGGGCATCAAAATTGTTGATGTTAGGGGAGGGCCTGGTACAGATGAAGCAGAGGTCATCCTTGATGTAAAGGCTCCTATTGTTAAGCTTCCTCTAATAGCGGATATTGACTTCACCTTTACCGTTGATGCGGTCATGCCAATGGAGGAAAAGCCAGATGAGGATTAGACTAAATGCACATTTGAAAAATGAAAAAGGCAGCGGAACAACCGTGTTTATGGTTGGCATGGTCCTCGCTGCTCTTTTTTTGGCCATAATCTTTTTTGATTTTTCCACTATCTTTGTGAACAAGCGCGTGACGCAAACGGGAGCGGATGCTGCGGCATTGGCGGCTGCAAAATCTTCAACCTTCTCGATGAGGGAAAAATTAAAAGAAGAAACGCAAGAGGAACTGGATGAGCTTGGGGAACGCTGGGAGGACTTTTTAGAAGCAGCGAATGCGCCTGGGGAACCACCTGCTGAAGGAGAAACCCCACCTCCTGCACCAACGACAGATGAACTTTTAAGGATTTTTATCGAAATGGTAGAGAGTCAGAAAGGCAAAAATATGCCGGGATCCATTGAGCGCTGGCTCCTTAATCATAGTGTGAGTGTAGAAGCAGAGGAAGCGATGAAATTCTTTTTTAGCGATACGGAAGTAAGTGATATGTCCTGTAAAGCAGTACGGGACAACTTAGCTGAGGCTAGAGAAGAAGCGGAAAAGTTTGCTGAGAGAAACGATAATGACAGAGTCATAGATTTTCAATTTATACCTGGTGAGTTTCGGATGTACGTGGAAACCGACAGGAAGGGGAAATACACAACCGTATCAGATGAGGGTGTGCCAGCTATCAGCTCAGAGTCTTCAGCACGAATTGGCGAACCTGCTGGATTCGACATATCTTGTAGTTAAATCTTATAAACTAAGATGAGGAGGACTGGATAGGTGCGTGATAGACAAAACCTAAGAATACTATTTACTCTTTGTGCCCTGTGGATGTTGTTATTCATTCCTTTGCAGTCGGCCATCGCAGATGTAGACGATGTAATCACCGACAATGGAGGAATTAATGAAACAGATCCTAGCGATGGATCAGATGAGTCCGCCGGTGGGGGTGGAGATGATGTCCCTTGGTGGGAAGAAGCCTGGGATAAGGTAGTAGATGTAGGATCAGACTGGAAAGATCAATTAGGTGAAATTGGGAAAGATATCAGCAACGAGTGGAATGATTTCTTAGACTCATCAGAGCAAGTCTTTTCGGATGTTTCTGATTGGTTTGATGCAAAATGGAATGAAGCAGGAGACTGGCTTGATACAAAGTGGAATGAAGCAGGAGACTGGATTGATCAGAAATGGAATGAGGCCGGAGATTGGCTAGATCATAATAAATGGGCTCAGACCCTTATTGCCGCAGTTATTGCAACAGTAGTCATTGTGGCCGTTGTGGCTGGTTTGGCGGCACTTGGTGTCGTAGGAGCCATTTCCCTTGCTGTTGTAGCGGTCATCGCAGTGGGAGCCATCGCTGGAGGTTTTATTTATCAGTGGATAGCGGGAGATGACTACAGCTTTTGGGGGGCATTAGGAAGCTCGACGGTTGGAGGAGTTCTTGGATATTTGGGTATGGCCTCTGGTGCCTTTGCTTCTGCGTGGGGATGGCTTCGAGCAACCGCCTGGCCAGCTGTCCAAGGCTGGGTTAGAAATACAGCGGTTCCGTGGATCACCGGCAAATGGCAAGCGGGTGTGAACTGGGCGAGAACCGTTGCTATTCCGTTCATCCGAACGAAGTTTACGGCTGGGGTGAATTTTGTTCGTACGAAATTTACAGCTGGGATGAACTGGGTGAGAACTCGTGCTTTTCCTTGGGTTAAAGGGAAGGTTATTGCGGGGTGGAATTGGTTAAAACAATCTCCGATTGCCAAAAAGGCTGGGATTGGCTTTCTAGCAGGGGGAACTTCCTCTTTATTTGGTAGCTTAATTAGTGCATATATCTCGCAGGAACCAATTTCTATAACTAATATTCTAATAGATGCTGGGATTGGTGCTATATCTGGGGGACTATTAGGGGCTCTAATGAGTGGTGCTAGTTTAACTTGGACAGCAGTAACAGGTTTGGGGATTTATGGTGGGATCGAGAATATGCTCGGTGATCTACTTAAAGGTGAAGAAGGATGGTTAAGTCTCGAAACTTTTGCAATGGGTGCTGGTGTTACGGTAATATCACTTAAGGTATTCGGTCCACTATGGGAAAAGGTATTTGCAGCTGAAGCACCGGCTGAAATTGTAATAAAAACAACGGAAGAAATAACAAAAAAGGTACCTGAGATATACAATTATGTAGAAGATGTTATCAAGAGTCATTCGAATCAACCAATAGAAGAACCTAAAAAACCTGATATACCTAACGATAAACAGAAAATGGAAAATAAAAATAATCCAAACCAAGATAGTAAAGATCCAACTAATCAGGAGCATACGGGAGTACAAAACCCGAACACTAAAACTGTTGCGCCAATTCAATGATTATAGAAGGAGATAGTATATGAAAAAAAGGACTTTTTCGAAGATAGCTTATTCTTATTTATCTATAGTTCTTGTTACTTTGTTTGTATATATGTTCAAAGTTCAGGAAAATGGTTATATAAATACAGTAGAGCAAAAGGACAATATTCTAGGGTTTATTATTCTTTTGGGAATTGCAGTAGTATTATTAGGTGTAATGATGGCTGCTACTAAGACAGATAAAGAAGGTAGAATTGACTCAAAGACAATATTAGGAGGACTGGTAATAGCTTGCTTCTTTTTAGTTTGGAGAGTTGGTATGGTTATTTTCTAATAGAGGTAAATAAGCATAAACATCAAAGACTAAGACATCCTATTTCAATGTCCTTCTAGTTGGTGGAGTTTCTACAAGCTATAAAAGCATAACGATACTCAGCTCCAGAAGAGAGTGGAACCAGGGGGGCAAATCATGGTGGGTTTTTAATAGCCTTGTTTTCCCTCGTATGGCGAGTAGCAATGGGGATATTTTAATTTATACATCTATAACATAAACTTTATTATGAGGGTCTCTATGCTTTAGGAATATTATTCTTAAGGATAGAGCCTTTTTTAAATAGGGTTAAAAGTAGATGAAACCTTTCAGGAAGGTAATATCTTATGGATAAGAAAAAATTCTCAAGGATTACAAATCTCTATCAACTTGTCGTTGTAGCTGCGTTTATTATCTATGCCTATAATGTACAAGAAAATTGGAGAATAGATGTTTCAGAAGAGAAATACACGTTAATAGGCTTTGTCATCCTTCTACTTTTAGGTGGAGCGTTATCAGCAGTGGAGCTAAAAGCTTCAACAGGTAACGAAAAAACCATATCCAAGAAGGCTATTTACTGGGGCGTAGCCTTTGCCCTTGTATTTTTCACATGGAGGCTAGCATTAGGATTATTTTAGGCTGAAACAGATAAGTAGATTAAGATCAATCTCAGGATTTCCTCTAGATAGGATGTGAGTTAATGCGACGTGTTAAAGCGTCGCATTTTTTTGTGTGAGCAAAGATATGTGTCAAAGGTCATTTTATTAGTAAAAATCTTACATGACAGGAGGTTGGGCATAGGTATTTGTTCTGATTATAGAACAAACGATTAATAGTATAATAGTAGTGTAAATTTGGAAAAGAAGTGTTTACTTATGTAAATATTGTTAGCTCCTTGTTTAGATAGGATTAAGATTTCGTTAAAAAGAACGATGTGAGAAATGAAAATGGTAAGTTGATAGTAATACCTCAAGTACTTCCTGAAAGGAGGGATAGTAAATTGGTTGGTTTGGTTAGTTGGGAGTACTAATTTGAGGTTAACTATAAAAGAGATTTAGAGGAGGAACACACTTGAAGAGGCTTAGGAAACAGCTTTTTGCAGTAACAACAATGATTGTCATGTTAATTAGCATGGTTCTCCCATATCGGGCACAAGCGGCTGAACCGATTACGGTTGCGGAGGCGATTGCGAATAATACGGGGACGGCTAGTGTGGTGGGTTATATAGTGGCACATACGACTAGTGGACCTACATATAACTTTAAATCACCATTTATTGATGATTTCAACTTTGCAATAGCAGATTCTCCTACAGAAACCGATAAATCAAAAATAATGCCAGTTCAGCTTCCGAGTAGCTTCCGTGGAACTTTTGGTTTAATGACTAACCCTTCTAATATAGGAAAAAAGGTCGTCGTTACTGGTTCGCTTTCAAATTACTTCTCAGTACCGGGCCTAAGAACTCCTACGGCCATAACATTCGACGGCACAACCCCACCTCCAGATGAAGAAGACCCTGTAACAGGCGAAACAGGCTTGAAAATTCGCGACATCCAAGGTCAATCTCATACTTCACCATATAAAGATAAAAATGTAGTAGATGTACCGGGCGTAGTAACTTACATTGTAGACGGTAGTAATTTCTATATTCAAGATCCAAATCCGGATGACAATCCAAATACAGCAGAAGGATTACTAGTCTACAAGCCATCTCATGGTGTTGCTGTAGGCGATAGTGTAACGGTATCTGGACTTGTAAAAGAGTGGGTTCTGGATGGATATTCAGAAAAGCTACAAACAGATTTAGCGATGACCGAAATTAACGCTCAATCAGGAAAGCTTACGAAAGTTTCTAGTGGTAATGAACTTCCAGCTCCGATCGTCATCGGTAAGGATGCCATTCCACCATCATCTGTTATCGATAACGATCAGTTTGGAACATTTGATCCAGCTGAAGATGGCATTGATTTTTACGAGAGCCTTGAAGGAATGCTCGTATCTATCGAAAATCCAAAGGTAACTGGTCCACAGAAGTATGGAGAAATTCCTATCATTACGGGTCAAGTGGAAGGAAAAGAGTATACCAAGGAAGGCATTCCTCTTTTAACAAAAGAGAATCAAAATCCAGAAAAAATGCTTCTTCAGCTTGATGATCGCAGTTATGTGACAAAAGCGGGTGACTCTTTTGAAGGAACCGTCACAGGAGTGGTGAGCTATACCTTTAGTAACTTTAAGATTCTTACAAAAGCAGCTGATCTTCCAGAATTATTAGAAAGTGAAAGAGTAAATGAAGTAACTACGATTCAACAAGAGGAAGATAAATTAACAGTTGCTGCTTATAACATCGAGAACTTCGTTGCTTCAGACACAGTGAAGCGAGATAAGTTAGCAAAATCAATGATGGACAACTTAGGTTCACCAGATATTATCGGCTTAGTCGAGGTACTTGACGAAAGTGGTGAAACGAATAACGGTGTGGTTAAAGCTGATGCAAACTACAAAGCATTAAGTGATGCAATTGCGAGCTTTGGAGGTCCAACGTATGCATGGACAGAAATCGCTCCTGAAAACGGTAAGGACGGTGGAGTTCCTGGTGGAAACATCCGCGTAGGTTATCTTTACAATCCTGAGCGTGTATCACTAAACGAGGCACCAAAGGGAGATGCGACAACAGCGGTTGCATACGAAGACGGCTCCCTAACATTGAACCCGGGTCGTATTGATCCAACGAATTCGGCATTTAATAGTAGCCGTAAACCACTTGCTGCTGAGTTTACATTTCAAGGCGAAGAAGTGATTGTCATCAACAATCATTTCAACTCAAAAGGTGGAGACCAACCTTTATTCGGGAAAAATCAACCTCCTTACCTTGAGAGTGAAGCGCAGCGTTTAGAAATTGCAAACATCGTTAATGGTTTTGTTTCTGACATCAAAGATAAGAACGAGGATGCGAATGTAGTTGTTTTAGGTGACTTGAACGATTTTGAGTTCTCAGCACCACTTGCTGCTTTAAAAGGCGATATTTTAACAAACTTAGTTGAAACGTTACCTGCTTCTGAGAGATACACATACAACTACCAAGGAAATGCACAGGTTCTAGATCATATTCTAGTAACAAATAATTTAGCTGCAGCAGCAGAGCTTGATATTGTTAACTTTAACTCTCCTTATATGGAAGAGCATGGACGTGCTAGTGACCATGATGCATTAGTAGCACAATTAGATTTAGCGGTGGAAGAAGGACCGTTCACCTTGTCACTTCTTCACACGAATGATACACATGCGTATGTGGAGCAATTCCCTCGACTCATTACGGCAGTGAATGAGCTGCGTGCTCAGAAGGAAAATAGTTTATTGCTGAATGCAGGGGATGTGTTCTCAGGAACATTATACTTTAGACAATATCTAGGTCTAGCTGACTTGTATTTTATGAATCAATTGGGCTTTGATGCTATGACTCTTGGAAATCATGAATTTGATAAAGATTCTCAAACTTTAGCGAACTTTATCAAGCAAGCGGAGTTCCCAATCGTGTCTTCTAACGTGAACATGACAAAAGATCCTGAACTCGGGCCTTTGTTCAATGATTCCATCGGTGGAACGAATGAACAAGGTGAGGTTTTCCCAGCGATTATTAAACAAGTGGATGGGGAAGAGGTAGGGATTTTTGGATTAACAACGGAAGATACGGCATTCCTAGCGAATCCTGGTGATAATGTTGTATTTGAAGATGCGGTTGCAAAAGCAAATGAAACCATTGAGATGCTTGAAGCTCAAGGTGTAGATAAGATTATTGCGCTTTCGCATTTAGGTTATCAGCCAGATGTAGAGCTAGCTGGTCAAGTCGATGGAATTGATGTAATTGTTGGTGGACATTCTCATACCACGCTAACAGAGCCTGTTGTTATTGAAAAAGAAGAGCCAACGTTAATTGTTCAGGCCAATGAGTATTTAAAATACCTTGGCGTGTTGGATGTAACTTTTGACGAAAATGGCGTAATTTCCGATTATGCTGGTGAATTAAAGGCATTAAGTGGTTATACAGAGGATGCTGCAGCGAAGGCAAAGGTAGAAGAGTATAAAGTGCCTTTAACTGAGCTTCAAAAGCAAGTAGTTGGTAGCACATCTGTTGCGTTAAATGGGGTACGTGATGATGTGCGCAGCAAGGAAACCAACTTAGGAAACTTAATTACAGATGGAATGGTAGCAAAAGCGAATGAATTTATTCCAACGTATATTGCGATGCAAAATGGTGGGGGAATTCGTGCCTCCATTGATACAGGAGATATCACCCTTGGTGAAGTATTAACGGTATTGCCGTTTGGAAACAACCTAGTTACTCTTGATCTAACGGGAGAAGAAATTCTTGCGGCCTTAGAGCACAGTGTGAGTGCACCAGGGGCTGGTGGGTTCATGCAAGTAGCTGGTCTGAAATTCAAGTATGATGCTGCTAAGCCTGCCGGTAAGCGAGTGTGGTATGTGGAAGCGATGACGGCTAATGGGTATGAAGAGCTGCAGTTGGATCAAACATACCGTGTAGCGACAAATGCCTTCACTGCTGATGGTGGAGATGGTTACACGATGTTTAAAACAGCGAAGGATGAAGGTCGTATCGCTGAGTTATACATTGTTGACTTTGAAGTATTTACTTCCTATCTGGAAAAACACAATCCTGTTTCACCGGTAGTTGAAGGTAGAATCGTTCAAGAGGTGTCTGATCGTGTGGCACCAGATGCTCCTGTTGTGAACGATGTTACGGATCAATCGGTTGAAGTCACAGGAACGACAGAAGCAGGTGCGATTGTTGAAGTGTCTGTTGATGGAACGGTGATTGGAACGGGAACAGCATCATCAGAAAATGGAAGCTTTAGCATTGCCATTTCAAAGCTAACTGCTGGTATAAAGGTCTCTGTAAAGGCGACAGATGCCGCTGGTAATGTGAGTGAGGCTACAGTAGTGACGGTTCTGGATGTAACAGCTCCTGATGCACCAAAAGTGAATTCAGTCATTCATAATGACACTGTGGTTACTGGAACAACTGAAGCAGGAGCCACTGTGAAAGTGATGATGGATGGCGAAGAGCTTGCTACGGTTGTTGCGGATCATAACGGGAAATTCTCGGTCAAAGTACCAAAGCAAAAGCATAAAAACAATTTAACTGTAACGGCAACAGATGCTGCTGGAAATGTAAGCAAAGCCACAACTGTTGATGTATTAAAGAAAAACGGGAAATAAGTAATAGAGAAGGCAGGTTGCTGTTGGGGCAACCTGCATTTTTGGTATGGAAAGGAATCGCAAATAAGTTTAGTGGATCGAAAGTAAGATTTGGTAATCGCAAATAAATTTTGAGAATCGCAAAAATAATTCTAGGATCGCAAATAAATTTTGAGAATCGCAAAAATAAATCTAGGATCGCAAATAAATTTTGAGAATCGCAAAAATAAATCTAGGATTGCAAATAAATTTTGAGAATCGCAAAAATAATTCTCGAATCGCAAGTAAATTTTGAGAATCGCAAAGATAACTCTGGAATCGCAAATGAATTTTGAGAATCGCAAAAATAAATCTCGAATCGCAAATAAATTTTGAGAATCGCAAAAATAATTCTAGGATTGCAAATAAATTTTGAGAATCGCAAAAATAATTCTAGGATCGCAAATAAATTTTGAGAATCGCAAAAATAAATCTAGGATGGCAAATAAATTTTGAGAATCGCAAAAATAACTCTAGAATCGCAAATAAATCCCAGAAATCGCAAAAATAGTTTTGAAATCAAGTTATCTAGAGGGTGATCAGAATAAAACTAGTTAATATTAAGCCACTCTATTAAAAAACACTCAATTTTCTACTCAAAATCACCGTTTTCTTTTTCAAACAGCCCCTTAATCTTCTCAAAAGAAAGCTCTCCTGTCTCGCTATAGACCACATCTGCTAAAGGGAAGGATTCCTTTGCTCCAATCGCAACCGCGAACATGCCTGCCGCCTTAATCGCTTCCACACCTGCAACCGCATCTTCTACACCAATACAGTTTTCAGGGCTAACATCCAGCAGTTTAGCCGCTGTTAAAAACACTTCAGGGTGCGGCTTTCCGTTTATAACCGTTTTGGCGTCAACGATGACGTCAAAGTCATTTTTTAGGCCGAGTGATTCCATAACGGTAAAGGCATTTTTACTTGCGGAAGCCAACCCTAGCTTTAGTCCGTTTGCTTTAATCCCAACTAGTAATTCCTTAATTCCAGGCAGGATATCTGAAGGGGTAATTTTTGTAATGAGCGATAAATAATGGTCGTTCTTTTTTGAAGCAAGAACTTCTTTCTCTTCTATTGAAAAATCACCTGATCGTCCGCCGATCTCAAGGATTTTCTCGAGTGATTCCATTCGTGAGATGCCTTTTAACAGCTCGTTATCTTCACGGGTAAAAGTAATTCTTATATCCTCGGCAAGTGCTTGCCAAGCTAAGAAGTGATATTCAGCGGTGTCCGTGATAACTCCGTCAAGGTCAAATATAAATGCATCTATTGTCATAAGATCTCTCCCTGTAAAAAAGGGGCAAAAACCCATGCCCCTCATGTCCTTATTTTTTAAGAGCAACCGTCGTTGTTCCGTTTTCTGGTAACACCAGTTCCTCGCCATAAAGCTTCATTGA
The DNA here is from genome assembly GCA_041640555.1 of Bacillaceae bacterium. Lineage (GTDB taxonomy): Bacteria > Bacillota > Bacilli > Bacillales > Cytobacillaceae > Robertmurraya_A. Next base: position 14,415 of record JBEQAB010000012.1, on the reverse strand, counting down.
TAATTCTGGTCCTTCTTGTGCGATCGTCACACCATCTTTTGACACATGGATCGTTAAGAGATGGTTACGATACACGATTTTGAAGGAGTAAGAAGACCATGATTTTGGAACGAATGGTGCAAATGAAAGAGTTTCATGGGCGGTTCTCATTCCTGCGAAGCCTTGAACAATTGCCAACCAAGCACCTGTCATACTGGTGATATGAAGGCCGTCCTCTGTGTCATTGTTGTAGTTATCTAAATCGAGACGCGCGGTACGATGGTACATCTCGTAAGCCTTTTCCTCTTTTCCAAGCTCTGCCCCTAGAATGGCATGGACGGAAGGGGAAAGAGATGATTCATGAACGGTCATTGGCTCATAGAAGTTAAAATTTCTTTCCTTTTCTTCGTACGAGTACTCATGGTTTAAGAAGTATAAGCCTTGAAGAACGTCTGCTTGTTTGATGAAGCAGCTTCTCAAAATTTTATCCCATGACCATTTTTGATTTAGTGGGCGATCCTCTGGTGCCAACTCGTTGACCGTTTTTAAGTCTTTATCAAGGAACGTGTCATGTTGAATAAATACATCTAGTTCTTCATCGTATGGGAGATACATGTTGTCGATGATTTCCTGCCATTTGGCCATTTCATCCTCGGTGATTTGAAGCTCTGCTACACGTGTTTCATGACCGTTTGCTTTCAACGCATCAATCACTTCAAGCGTATATCGTAGCGTCCAACGAGCAATGGTATTGGTGTACCAGTTATTGTTGACATTATTTTCGTACTCATTTGGACCGGTTACGCCATGCATCATGTAAACATTTTTCTTTTTATTGTAGTGAACACGGTCTGCCCAAAATCTAGAAATACCTGTAAGTACGTCTATGCCATACTCGTTCCAATAGGCTTTGTCACCTGTGTAATTGACATAGTTGTAGATGGCGTAGGCAATCGCACCATTTCGGTGAATTTCCTCAAACGTGATTTCCCATTCGTTATGACTCTCAATTCCATTGAACGTAACCATTGGATAAAGCGCACCCTTTAGACCTTGCTGCTCTGCGTTATGATACGCACCACCCAGTTGGTTATGACGATATACTAATAGATTGCGAGCTACCTCTGGATTTGCAGTAGATAAATAGAGTGGTAAAGCGTACGCTTCAGTATCCCAATACGTGGCACCGCCATATTTTTCTCCCGTAAATCCTTTTGGTCCGATATTCAAACGTGCGTCTTCACCGTAGTAGGTGCTGAACAATTGGAACAAATTGAATCGGATGCCTTGCTGCGCTTCGTCATCTCCATTGATTTCAACATCCGCAATGCTCCAACGCTTTAGCCAAGCTTCTTTATGTTCTTGGAGAAGGGAATCAAAGCCCAGTTCAACCGAATGAGTAAGTACTTCCTCTGCCTTCGTTACCAATTGTGCCACTTCATAATCTCTATCTGTTGTAACAGCAACATACTTGATCAATGAGACAGGTGTATTCTCTAAAGCTTGAACAGAAATCGTATTTTCAACATATTCTTCACGCTCAGCTGTAGAATGAGACGAAATTTCGCCATCCACTGCAAGACGCATACTAGCTGCAACATGGAAGGTAGGAGTGCCAAACGGATTATCCTTCGTTTTCATGACTAGATGACCGTTGCTGTGACTAACGCCTCGCTCCACTTCTAACCAGAAATCTTCCTCATAGTTGGAGTCTTCATTTCTCACATCTCCATCTAAGTAAGGGGTGAACGTTACATTCCCGGAATAATTTTTAGGGGTCACCTGATACTTGATGACAGCAAGCTCTGGATGGCTAATCGATAGGAAACGAACGACCTCTACATCGGTTTCCTTCCCATTTTGATTGATGGTAAAGCGACGGGTTAACACGCCGTGCTGCATGTCGAGCTCTCGATAATAGCTTGTGACCTGGTTTTCGTAACAATCCATTTCTTCTCCGTCGATCGCTACTCGGATGCCAATGTAGTTGATGGAGTTAATTACCTTTCCAAAATAGTGGGGATAGCCGTTTTTCCACCAACCCACTCTTGTTTTGTCGGGAAACCAAACTCCTGCGATGTAGGCGCCTCGGTGAAAGTCTCCTGTATACGTTTCCTCAAAGTTACCGCGCATTCCCATATGACCATTTCCAAGGCTCATCATACTTTCTGCTAGTCGAAAGTCTTCTTTGTTTACGGTTGTTTCAACGATCTTCCATGGATCGATGCTAAATAATCTTTTCATGTAATCACCTCAAAATATTTTAATGCGCAAACGTTTGCACCAAACGATAAAAAAATAAGCAAAGAGCTACACATCTATATTGTAAAGGATTTCATAGAAAAATACCTTATAAAATTGTTATATTTTTTTGACAAACTTTTTACTCTACAAATTTATTAATATTTTCCAACTGGTGTATGTTTGAAACTTCTGTCATAGGATAAACGTCTATTAAAAAAGGTGGGATTGATCAATAATCTCCGTTTTTTACAGGAAATTGACAAATATATCTCGAATATATGTAGAAGGTATGAAATTTTTAGCTATTTACAGGAGGTTGTTATAGGAGTGAGTCAGATGAATCCAGTGATTAACCGAATTCTTCAAAATATAGAAAAAGTAATGATTGGGAAAAGAAATGTTGCGGAGTTAAGTTTGGTAGCATTACTAGCTGAAGGACATGTGCTGCTGGAGGATGTGCCGGGTGTTGGGAAAACGATGATGGTCCGTGCGTTGGCGAAATCTGTAAGCGCAGAATTTCGTCGAATTCAGTTTACTCCTGATCTTCTTCCGTCCGATGTGACCGGTGTATCGATATATAATCCGAAAGAATTGGAATTTCAATTTCGACCAGGTCCCATTATGGGGAATATCATTCTTGCCGATGAGATTAACCGAACGAGTCCGAAGACGCAATCGGCACTCTTGGAGGGAATGGAAGAAAGCAGTGTCACCATTGATGGTGTGACACATAAGCTTGAACGGCCGTTCTTTGTTATGGCTACGCAAAATCCAATTGAGTACGAAGGCACGTATCCACTGCCTGAGGCTCAGCTTGACCGATTTCTTTTAAAAATGAGAATGGGATACCCAGATTTAGAAGAGGAAATGGAAGTTCTGGCTCGAGCGGAAAAAAAATCACCCATTTCGGAATTACAGCCTGTTATCGACCTAGAGGAATTAAGACAACTTCAGGAAGAAATACAAAATGTAGTGGTGGATGATACGATTAAGCGCTATATCGTGGATATATCCCATCGCACTAGAACGCATAGCAGTGTGTACCTTGGGGCTAGTCCGCGTGGATCGATCGGCTTAATGAAGGCAGCACAGGCATATGCATTTATGCATAATCGCGATTATGTGTTACCTGATGATGTCCAGTATTTGGCTCCATATGTACTCTCGCATCGAATCATCCTCAAATCTGAAGCGAAGTTTGAAGGAATTACGGCGGAGGATGTTATGTCGCGAGTGGTGGAAAGAGTTCCTGTTCCTGTGAAAAGGCTTGTGAAGTAATGAGACCCATTTTGCTATCGATACAACATATTTGGAAACTCATCATTTTGCTGTTTCTAATCGCTGTCACGTTTTCGTATGCCATGTTCCAAGGTGGATTTGTTAGCTGGTTTTTATTTTATAGCTTTGTCCCGTTTGCTTTGTACGCTCTTTTTTTGGCCGCCTACTCTACTCGTAAGTTTCAGGTTAGTAGAGAGTTTTCTAGATTTGAATACAGTGCAGGCGAAACCTTAAAGGTGAAAATTCATTTGACGAGAACCAATGCTTTTCCACTGTTTTACCTGGTTGCAGAGGATCTATTAAGTGAACAGCTTCGCGGCAATCAAAACGCAAAACTTCTTTTATTCCCGGCCTTTAAAAAGCAGTTTACATTTGAATACGAGATTCCACAGTTGCCTCGAGGGGAACATATTTTTCAGAGTGTTCGCCTGAAGCTTGGAGATCCTTTAGGTTTAATAGAGAGAGAAGTAGACTTTGATTTAACGGATCGGTTCATTGTTTATCCTCAAATCGAGGAGCTGGTCTATCGTCCGCATGAAAATCAGTTTGACCAAGGAATGACCGCCTCCAAAGAACGAGTGCAAAGAGATACGACGATGGCGATTGGTCTCCGAGAATACCAGCCGGGAGATAAGTTCTCTTGGATCAATTGGAAAGCGAGTGCGAAACGGAATGATCTTATGACGAAGGAATTTGAACAACGTCAATCGCATGATATTTGCCTGATTATGGACTGTGTACCATCTGCAGGGTTTGAGACGGTGGTTTCCTTTACGGCCTCTTTAGTAAAGGGAATTCTTCGAAAAGGAGCACAGGTGGGGTTATTAACTTTGAGTAAGGATCGACAATTCTTTCCTGTCCGTAGTGGGGAAGATCATCAGCAAAGCCTTTTTTATCATCTGGCTAAAATGAAAGCAGAGAGTCAAGTACCCTTAGATCGAGTTTTAGGGGGAGAAAGCTTTCTAGGAAATCAAACGGTCTCCTTTATGCTGGTGACTTCTCAATTAACCAAGCCACTAATTGAAAAAGCAAGCTTTTTCTCTGTGAAAAAAGGGGCAGTGACCGTCTATTTGGTAAAAAATCAAGGAGAGTCCTTGAATCCGTTAGAAATATCTTTGAAAGGTTCCGCAAATGCTAGAGGCGTCCGAGTGGTACTTGTTCATGCAGGGCATTTTTCAGAGGTGTTTTCGGAGGTGAGCAGGTAATGACAAAAGGGAATAAGAAACAAGAAACGAAGACCACTCTCTTTCTTTACTTGCTTGGGTTTTTGTTGCTGTGGGAGTGGTTACGGCCAGTTGAGAAATTAACCGATACAGGAAATGTTTATATCTTTCTCGGTTTTTTGCTGTTATGCTTAGTGATTTCCTTTACGAAGGTTCAGTTGTTATTAGGAGCACTGTTGAAGGTTGTTTATATCCTTTATTTTATTCATCGCTATTATTTTGAAGGGTCTTTTTTTCAATTATCATGGTTCTGGCAGTTTTGGGATGATTTGATCCTCAATATCAGTTATTCGTTCCAAATGGAATGGAATGCGCTAACTTTTGAATTTAGAAGTCTTCTGTTCTTTATTTTGCTATGGCTTATGGCTTATTTGATCCACTATTGGCTGATTATTCGTAGACAAATGTTTATTTTCTTTTTTATGACGCTTGTTTACATTACCGTATTAGACACGTTTACCCCGTACGAAGCAGACGGTGCGATTGTTCGAACGGTAGTTGTTGGTTTTGCAGTGATGGGAATGTTAACATTTCACCGTTTGGTTGAGAGAGAGGCCATTGTTAAGGGGGTATCCTCCAAAGGTAAGTGGGGGCTCCCTCTATTATTAATGATTGGGGTCAGTGTGGCTCTTGGTTTTGGTGGACCAAAAGCGGAACCGATTTGGCCGGATCCTGTTCCTTACCTAACTTCCTATTCTGAAGATAGTGGAGGAGGAACAGGTGGACAAAGAGTAGGTTACGGAACGGATGATACCAGTCTAGGAGGTCCATTTATTCGAGACGACACGGTTGTTTACGAGACGGAAGTGGACCAAAGACATTACTGGAGAGTAGAAACAAAGGATATTTATACGGGAAAAGGCTGGGAGGTATCGAGCTCTGATGATCCGGTTCCATTTACTCAAAATGATGTGTTTCCCATTAGCTCCTTTAATCAGGAAGGATTAGAGGTAAAAGAGCTCACGGCAAATGTATCTTCTGTTCGAAGTTATCCTCATATTATTTATCCGTTAGGGCTGAAATCTGTTAGTACCGATAATGTAAGCTACTCTTTCCGGGTCAATGAAGGACTCGAGAAGGTATATACATTAGAAGCTGATCGAACAGCGCCGTTGGAAGAATACACTGTAGCGTACGATATTCCAAGATATAGTGTAACCGCAATGAAGGCGACCAAAAGCTTAGAGGAAGCGGGATTAAGTCCAGAGTTTATCTATCGATATACCCAGCTTCCTGATACGTTGCCACAACGAGTGAAGGACTTAGCGCTTGAAATTACAGGTGAACAAGAAACATGGTTCGATAAAGCAAGAGCGGTAGAAAGATATTTTGGGATGAACGGATTTAGGTATGATCAGATTGATGTGGCTGTACCAGGGGCGGATGAGGATTACGTAGATCAGTTTTTATTTGAATCGCTAAAAGGATATTGTGATAATTATTCTACCTCTATGGTTGTATTATTGCGCTCAGTTGGTATTCCTTCGCGCTGGGTAAAGGGCTATACAGAAGGGGAGTATCAAGGGCCAACGGTGTCAGGGAAACGAGGCTATACGATTACGAATAACAATGCGCATTCGTGGGTCGAGGTATATTTTCCTGAGGTAGGTTGGGTACCTTTTGAGCCTACGCAAGGTTTTTCTAGTAATGTTCAATTAAATTTTGATTCCACCACTGGGAGCTCAACGGAGGTAGAGACACCTGAAACGGAGGAACAGCCAGAGGTAGAAAGACCAGAAGAAGCTCCTGAAGAAACAGTTTCCACTGAAAGCTCTTTTTCTTGGAAGGAGATATGGTCTAAAATGGGGGCAGGTTTTGTTGAACACTGGAAACGAGGACTGATCACTTTGGGTGTGATCGGACTAGTTACCTATATTGCCTATAAACTAAGGTTAAAATGGCTTCCGTATGTACTGGTTCTCATTTTTAAGTTCAGGAAGAAAGATGATGACTTCCAAAGAGCCTATTTGGTCTTATTAAAGCAGCTCGATCGATATGGGATTAAGAGAAAGGAACATCAAACACTCCGAGACTATGCCGAGTATGTTGATTACTTCTTTTCCTCGAAAGATATGGGGACACTTACTTCTCTATACGAGAGATATGTGTATAAAGGTACGCTTGAAGAAGGAAGCTGGGACCGAACGCGAGAATTGTGGGAAAATTTAATTAAAAAGACAATTGCTTGACCGATAAAACGACATGTTGTTACAATAATCTCTAATATTATAAAAATGTATCTCTTCATATATCCTCGAAAATATGGTTCGAGAGTCTCTACCAAATCGCCGTAAATGATTTGACTATGAAGGCGGAGCTTTCTATGGTTGTTAGAGATATCAAGCTAGAATTCTGCCTTCAAAAATTTTTTTTGGAGTAGAATTCTAGCTTTTTTATTTGGAATAATAATTATGAGGTGAATTGAATGTCTGAAAAGGTAGGTTTATCAGGTCAGGAAATGATCGTTGTATTGGACTTTGGAAGTCAGTACAATCAGTTAATTACTAGAAGGATCCGTGAATTTGGTGTGTATAGTGAACTGCACCCACATACGATCACTGCAGATGAAATCCGCCAAATGAATCCAAAAGGGATTATTTTATCTGGTGGTCCAAACAGCGTGTACGACGAAGGATCATTCCGTTGCGATGAGAAGATTTTTGAACTTGGCTTGCCAATTCTAGGGATTTGTTATGGCATGCAGCTAATGACAACTCATTTTAATGGGAAAGTGGAACCAGCAAAGCACCGTGAGTATGGAAAAGCGGCTATTCAAATTGAGAACAATTCGAAATTATTTGCTGACCTTCCACAGGAGCAAATCGTTTGGATGAGCCATGGAGATTTAGTAGTAGAAGCTCCTCCAGGCTTTACAGTCGATGCAGTTAGTCCTTCTTGTCCGATTTCTTCTATGAGTGATGCGGATCGTAAATTATTTGGGGTACAATTCCATCCAGAAGTTCGCCACTCTGTTTACGGAAATGAGCTGTTAAAGAATTTCGTATTCGGTGTTTGTGAATGTGCTGGAAACTGGTCGATGGAAAACTTTATCGAAGTTGAAATGGAAAAAATCCGCCAGCAAGTGGGGGACAAAAAAGTTCTTTGTGCACTAAGTGGTGGGGTGGATTCATCCGTTGTAGCGGTACTTATTCATAAAGCAATTGGTGACCAACTAACATGTATCTTCGTTGACCACGGCTTACTTCGTAAAGGGGAAGCTGAAAGTGTAATGAAAACTTTTGCTGACGGCTTTAACATGAACGTGATTAAGGTGGATGCGAAGGAGCGCTTCTTAGGGAAGTTGGCTGGAGTAAGTGACCCAGAACAAAAGCGTAAAATCATCGGTAATGAGTTCATTTATGTGTTTGATGATGAAGCAGCAAAACTTGAGGGAATTGATTTCCTAGCACAGGGTACTCTATATACTGACATTATTGAAAGTGGTACGGCTACAGCTCAAACGATTAAGTCCCATCACAATGTGGGTGGTCTTCCTGAAGACATGCAATTCACATTAATTGAGCCACTTAGTACACTATTCAAGGATGAAGTACGTGCGCTTGGTACGGAGCTTGGAATTGCTGATGAGATCGTTTGGCGTCAACCTTTCCCAGGACCAGGACTTGGAATTCGAGTGCTTGGTGAAATCTCTGAAGATAAGCTTGAAATCGTTCGTGAATCGGATGCGATTCTTCGTGCGGAAATTAAGAAGGCTGGACTGGATCGTGATATTTGGCAATACTTCACCGTCCTACCTGACATTCGTTCAGTGGGTGTAATGGGAGACGCTCGTACGTATGATTATACGATTGGTATTCGTGCGGTTACTTCTATTGATGGGATGACTTCTGACTGGGCAAGAATTCCGTGGGAAGTATTAGAAATTATTTCTACTCGTATTGTTAACGAAGTTAGCCATGTAAACCGAGTCGTCTATGATATCACAAGTAAGCCACCAGCAACAATTGAGTGGGAATAAAATCTAACAAAATACGAACAATAAAACGGACATTTGAAAAAATGTTCGTTTTTTATATTGACGAAAATCCGAGACCTTGGTATGATGAAAAAGTACTAATAAATGTCGTTTTTCGTCGTATAATCTTGGGGATATGGCCCAGAAGTTTCTACCGAGCTACCGTAAATAGCTTGACTACGAGGTGAGTGATAAATGGGCTCTTTCTTGGCCTCTATTTCGCGAATCTTTGTTGTCAGGCGCTCCTTGTTGTTGGAGCGTTTTTATTTTTCTAAAAATGGAGGAAAAGAAATGAAAAAATACTTTCAATTTGAAGAGCTTGGAACGAACTATCGTCGCGAGTTTATGGGTGGATTAACTACCTTCCTAGCAATGGCATATATTTTAGTAGTCAACCCACTTACGTTGACACTAGCAGATGTACCCGATCTTCCTGATGCGATGCGTATGGATTATGGAGCGGTCTTTGTCGCTACAGCATTAGCAGCAGCAGTAGGATCGATTATTATGGGACTCATAGGTAAGTTCCCGATTGCACTAGCACCTGGTATGGGTCTGAATGCATTCTTTGCTTACTCAGTTGTCTTAACACATGGAGCTCCATGGCAACATGCATTAGCAGCAGTATTTATTTCAAGTGTGTTCTTCTTATTATTAACCATTTCAGGGTTACGTGAAAAAATCATTAACGCGATTCCGGTAGAATTAAAGCACGCAGTGGGTGCGGGTATCGGATTGTTCATTACTTTTATTGGTTTAAAAAATGCAGGTATTATCGTAAATAATGATGCAACATTAGTTGGACTTGGTGATTTAACAGCTGGAAATACACTACTTGCTATTTTTGGTCTTCTAATTACAGTGATCATGATGACAAGAGGTATTAACGGAGCCGTATTCTTCGGAATGATTATTATGGTTATCGTTGGTATGATCTTTAACTTAATTGATGCACCTGAAACGGTTGTTGGTCCTGTACCGAGTCTTGAACCAACATTTGGTTCTCTATTCTCAGCATTTGGTGATCCATCTTTCTACACAGCTACAATGCTTGGAATCGTATTAACTTTCTTATTCGTTGACTTCTTTGATAACGCAGGAACGCTTGTAGCCGTTGCAAACCAAGCGGGATTAATGAAAGAAGATAAACTTCCTAATGCAGGAAGAGCACTATTTGCAGATTCTATTGCTTCATTACTAGGTTCGATTTTTGGAACGTCAACAACTACTTCTTATATTGAATCATCTGCAGGGGTAGCTTCAGGAGCAAGAACAGGTTTTGCGGCACTTGTAACAGCAGGATTTTTCCTATTATCGTTATTCTTCTTCCCGGTATTATCGGTTGTTACATCACCTGTAACAGCGCCTGCTCTAATTATTGTAGGGGTACTCATGGTATCATCTTTAGGGAAAATTGAGTGGAATCGTTTTGAGATTGCTGTTCCATCTTTCTTAACTATCATTGCTATGCCGCTAACGTATAGCATTGCAACAGGTATCGCAGCTGGATTCATCTTCTACCCAATTACGATGATGGTAAAAGGGCGTACAAAAGAAATTCACCCAGTGATGTATGTATTCTTTGTAATCTTCGTATTATACTTTATGTTCTTAACCGAATAGAAAATAGGGGTTGGCTACTCATAGTCAACCTCTTTTATTATGAAGATTTTATGAATTTAATGAATGCGTTTGCGTATTCTAATTGACAAGCTTTTGTCCCCTATATATGATTAAACTTATTATGTCGAAGCTCTCAGAATAAAGCGGGGAATTATGATGTCTGGACTTATCATTAGCAAAAATTTAAATAATAATGTAGTGATAGCTGACCACTCGGACTATGGAGAGGTTGTGGTGATCGGTAAAGGCATCGGATTTAACCGTAAAACGGGAGATGTCATCGACGAGGCGTCAGCGGAGAAGCTTTTTGTATTAAAAAATGAAAAGGAACAAGAAAATTATATAAAACTCCTTCCATTTGTAGAAAGTAATCTTCATGAAGTGTTCATTTCTGCAATTGAGCTAATAAAGAAAAGAGCAAATGCAGAGTTAAATGAGCATATCCATGTCGCCTTAACCGACCATCTAATGTTTGCTGTCAGTCGGCTTTCGAACGGAATGGAAATGAGAAATCCTTTCTTAATAGAGACGAAAGCACTCTATCCTTTTGAATATGAAATAGCTAAAGAAGTTGTAAATTTGATCAAAGAGAGTACAGGGCTGGAGCTTCCTGAAGGGGAAGTAGGATTTATTTCTCTGCATATTCATAGTGCCGTGATGAATCGAAACCTATCAGAAGTGAATCAGCACTCTCAATTGGTTACTCGTTTGATCGATATGATTGAGGAACAACTTGAAATATCAATCGATAAGGAAAGTATTGATTATATGAGGCTTGTTCGACATATACGCTTCACCATTGAGCGTGTTCATAGCGGAGAAAAAGTAGAAGAACCAGAAAAAATCGCAAACCTCTTGAAAGAGGAGTATCCGGTGTGTTACAATCTCTCGTGGAAGCTCATTAAAGTGATGCAACAAGCATTAAAGAAAACAGTATTTGATGCAGAAGCAGTGTATTTAACGATGCATTTGCAAAGGCTTCAAAAGAAAGTTAAATAATTCGAACTTATCTTTTATACGTGTTACTGATTCGATCAGGCATGAGTGAAGAAGATAATTGAAATGGAGATTTACGGGTATTATAACCTTGTAAGCTCTATTTTGATTCCTTTTTCCCTCATGCCTTTTTTGTTTTCTTTTGCAAATTGGGAAGCGACAATGAGCGAAATAAATTATTTAGGAGGTTCTACCATGTTTAAAAAGGTGTTTGGTGTTTTACAAAAAGTTGGTAAAGCATTGATGTTACCAGTTGCTTTACTTCCTGCAGCAGGTATTTTACTTGCATTAGGAGCAGCGCTTAAAAACCCTGCATTATTGGAGTTAGCTCCATTCTTAGATAACAATGGAGTAGCGATGGTTGCTTCAATTATGCAAAGTGCGGGGGATATCGTATTCGGAAACCTTCCAGTCCTCTTTGCGGTTGGGGTTGCTGTTGGTTTAGCAGGTGGAGATGGAGTAGCTGGATTAGCTGCCATCATCGGATACTTAATTATGAACGTAACAATGGGTACAGCTTTAGGCTTAACGGCTGAAGATGTAAACGGATTAAATTACTCAAGTATTCTAGGAGTTCCAACTCTACAAACTGGGGTATTCGGTGGTATCATCGTCGGTATTATCGCAGCAGGTCTTTACAATAAGTACTATGAAATTGAATTGCCATCTTATTTAGGATTCTTTGCTGGTAAGCGTTTCGTACCAATCATCACAGCTGCAACTGCGGTAATCTTAGGTCTTGTGATGTTAATTGTATGGCCACCAATTCAAAATGGTCTAAATGCATTCTCTCAAAACATGGTTCATGCAAACTTAACATTATCAGCGTTTATCTTTGGTATTATTGAGCGTTCATTAATTCCATTCGGATTACACCATATTTTCTACTCGCCTTTCTGGTATGAATTTGGTCAATATACAACACTTGCTGGAGATGTGGTTCGTGGTGACCAACGTATCTTCATGGCAGAAATCAGTGATAATGTTCAAAACCTAACAGCAGGTACATTCATGACTGGTAAGTTCCCGTTCATGATGTTCGGTTTACCTGCAGCAGCATTAGCGATTTATCACGAAGCTCGTCCTGAAAGAAAAGTCGTTGTTGGTGGACTTATGGCTTCAGCTGGTTTAACAGCTTTCTTAACAGGTATTACGGAGCCAATCGAATTCTCATTCTTATTCGTAGCTCCAATTCTATTTGGTATCCATGCAGTATTTGCTGGTCTATCATTTATGGTAATGCATCTTTTAGATGTAAAAATCGGTATGACATTCTCTGGTGGTTTAATTGACTACATTCTATTTGGTCTAATCAACCCACAAACCAACGCTTGGTTAGTCATTCCAGTAGGTCTTGTGTTTGCGGTTATTTACTACTTCGGTTTCCGTTTTGCGATCCGTAAGTTTAATCTTAAGACTCCAGGTCGTGAAGTGGAAGAAGAGGGAACAGAAGGAGCTGCTGGACAAACTAGCGACCTTCCATACGATATTTTAGAAGCAATGGGTGGAAAAGAGAATATCTCTCACCTTGATGCATGTATCACTCGTCTTCGTGTATCTGTAAATGATATTGGATCTGTTGATAAAGATAGATTGAAAAAGCTTGGAGCGGCAGGAGTACTTGAAGTAGGTAACAACATTCAAGCAATCTTTGGTCCTCGTTCTGAAACGATTAAAGGTCAAATGAAAGACATTATGGCTGGAAAAAGACCAACTCCAGCAGCAAAAGCTACTGAAACAACAAATGAAGTAAGCGCACCAGTTTCTGGTGAAGATGCATTTGTATCTCCGTTAACAGGTAACCTAAAGCCAATCACAGAAGTTCCTGATGCCGTATTCTCTGGTAAAATGATGGGTGATGGATTCGCGATTGAGCCAACAGAAGGCACAGTTGTCTCGCCTGTAAACGGAAAAATCGTTAACCTATTCCCAACTAAGCACGCAATCGGAATTGTGTCTGATAGCGGACGCGAAATCCTTATCCATTTTGGTATTGATACAGTAAACCTAAAAGGAGAAGGTTTTGAAGCATTAGTTGGTGAAAATGATACAGTAGTTGCAGGTCAACCATTACTTAAGGTAGATCTTGAGTTTATTAAGAAAAATGCAACATCAACGATTACTCCTGTAGTATTCACAAACCTTGCTGAAGGTGAAAAAGTAACCATCAACAAACAAGGTGCTGTAACACTTAAGGATCAAAACATCATTTCGATCACTAAGTAATATATTATAGAAGAAACACGACCAGTCTTTCCTTGGGAAGGCTGGTTTTTTTGATTTGTGTGGCACTGTCCGATTTGTACATTTTATAGTAAGAAATCGGTGGGTAGATATGTAGAGTGGAGAAAAATGTTACGGGTTACTTGCGAGGTGAAGAGCAGATGCGAATATCTCTAATCCTTTTTTTTGCTGGAGCAACCGCAAGTTATACAAGTTCATTAACAACTAAAGCTGTGTGCTTGATAGGCGGAGAAATTCCTCTTAAATAGGAAATTACACTGAAAATGGCTAAAATAGACGGAAAGATTCCGGCTATTGACTCAAAAAACGTGAAATTAGGTAATTTTGCGTAGCTTAATCGGAAAAACTCCGCTTATATATCCTGAACCAAGCTCAACTCTGTAGTATAACCGAAATAACTCCGCTTAAAATATTACTGGTTTCTCAAAAAAATCATGAACCTTAATTAAATGCGTTACAGGAAGCTTCGCATTACGTGGTCTGTCCAGTCTAGCAATGTTAAGGAGTATATGTGCTCATATAGTTACCCTTTAAAAAAATTGTAAATGATATTGTTGTAATATGGATATTATTTCCATGGATATCTTGTTGACTCTCTAGGCTCACGGTGGTATTATATAAAAACAGTCGCTGATGACAAGACAACAAACTTAAAAAACTTTTAAAAAGTTGTTGACTTCGAGTGATTGAAATGTTATTCTAATATAGTTGCTTCTAACGGAGCGAAATTGTTCTTTGAAAACTAAACAAATCATACGTCAACAAAAAAATGATTAGTGTTGAAACATACACTAGCCAACGTTTTAACTTTAAGAGCTAATCTTACTCTTTATTGGAGAGTTTGATCCTGGC
>JBEQAB010000011.1:0-124523 GCA_041640555.1 Bacillaceae bacterium | reverse complement strand
TCTTTTCGTCATGGGAAAATTTAGATGTATTTGGGAGGGGTACCCCTCCCAAATACATCTAAATAAAAACATAAATGAATTAACTGAAATACACTTGACTAATCGTAAGAAATAGACGGAGAAATTCTGCTTAATTTGTAATTCTTATTAAAAAAGGCTTAAATAGGCGGAGAGATTCCGCCTATTTGCTCGAAAAATTTGAAAATAGTCAATTTTACTTTGCATAAACGGAAAAACTCCCCTTATTACCCACAAACGAGGCTCCATTTTGCAATTAACCGGAAATTCTCCGCTTATTTTTACTTTTAAGGACAAAACGGTACGATTTTAAGAAAAGCACTTCAAAACGGAACTCTTTAACTTTTGTGTAGGCTTCTTTCTTACTTACGATTCAACAATATTAATATTGTAATCTTTAAACCAGATATGAATTTGGGCTAGATGAGCAAGAAGTTGCGGTCCAGTCATTAATTGGCCAAACCACGGTTCTTTAAAGGCTGCTCCTTCAGTATTGATTATTTCTTTTAGTTTTGCTTCATCAAAGAATTCATATAGAACCGATCCTTTATCCGTCATAATCTCTGCAAGCATCTGTTGTACTGCTTTTGTATACTTCGGATTATGCGTTTTCGGATATGGACTTTTCTTTCGATACAATACTTCATCAGGTAGAATTCCTTCTAAAGCTTTTCGTAGCAATCCTTTTTCACGGTTCTGATAGTTCTTCATCTCCCAAGGGATATTCCATACATATTCAACAAGTCGATGGTCCGCAAAAGGAACCCTTACTTCAAGACTTGCTCCCATACTCATTCGGTCCTTGCGATCAAGCAAGGTGGTCATAAACCAAATCATATTCAGATAAAACAACTCTCGTCTTTTTGCTTCTTCCCTCGTCTCCCCCTCTAAAACAGGAGTTTCTTGAACGGTCTTATTGAACTGTTGAAGCATATAGTCCTTAAGCTGTAACTTTTCCCGCCATTCGGTTCGGAGCAAACCCTGTCTTTCTTCAATCGATCTCATCCATGGAAAACCTTCACGTGTTAAGTCAGCTTCACGCCGGAACCAGGGATATCCGCCAAAAATCTCATCGGCACATTCCCCAGATAAACTAACAACAAAATCTTTTTTTATTTCACGGCAGAACCATAGAAGAGATGAATCTACATCAGCCATACCTGGTAAGTCTCTCACATGAACGGCTTCAATTAAATGTTCTGCAAGAAGCTCTTGAGAAATAATGCTATTGTGATGAGTAGTCTGAAATTCATCAGACATCTTTTGTATATAGATTCCATCCGAATTCGGCTGAAATTCATTTGCCTTAAAGAATTGGTCATTGTCTTCATAATCTATGGAATACGTATGAAGGCTCCCTTTTCCCTCTTTTTGATATTCCATCGCTGCAATGGCTGTAATGGCACTAGAATCCACACCACCGGATAAAAATGTACAGAGAGGAACATCTGAAACCAGTTGCCGTTTAACGGCATCTGTAAAGAGATAACGAACCTTATCAACGGTATCATTCAAGCTGTCCGTATGCTGTTCACTTTTCACATTCCAATATCGCCAAATTTTTAATCCTTTGCTCTTGGATAGAGTAAGGGCATGAGCTGGCCTTAGCTCTGATATCCCTTTAAATACCCCATTTCCAGGTGACCTTGATGGACCTAAAGCAAAGACTTCTGCTAACCCTTCTCGGTCAATTTCTGTCTTTACTTCTGGATGAGCAAGAATCGCTTTTAATTCAGACCCAAACATAATTCCTTTTTCTGTTGATAAATAAAAAAGCGGCTTAACGCCAAGTCGATCCCGTCCTATAAAGAGCTGTTCCTTTCTCTCATCCCAAATGGCGAAAGCAAAGATACCATTTAGATGTTCTACACAATTTTCTTCCCATTCGATATATGCAGTTAATAGAACTTCTGTATCAGAATGACCGCTAAAGGAATATCCTTTTAATAACAGTTCTTTTCGAATATCTTCGGTATTATATAGTTCACCATTATAACAAATCGTATATTTGTGATTATTTTTTGATTTAGACATTGGTTGCTTTCCGCCCTCAGGGTCAACAACGATTAAACGTTTATGTCCGAATCCTGCATGAATATCCGTCCATACATTTGTATCATCTGGACCGCGCTTTGCCAAGGTTTCAGCCATTTTCGTAATAGAGCCACGTTCTTTTCTCATATCTCTTTGGAAGTCAATCCAGCCTGTTATGCCACACATATTTTATTCATCCTTTCAAGAGTAGTGCGTTTGTTTGGTCAGTCCGAACATATACCCATACTATGCTGGGCGCGAAAAATGGTTAATTGTCCAATTTTTAAGTGCAGGCGTTTAAAAAATATACAAGATGTCTAAAAAGAATGAAGATAGATCTAAAAAACTTCTATAACCTTTAGCCTTTAACGGAGGTCTTATCATGAGTAGACAGCAACGACTAAAACTTTTTGAGTTTCAAACTAGAGCATTTATTGAAGGTACGGTAGAGCATATAAACAACCAGTGGATTTTTTTTGATGAGGAAACAGATGAAGCCTCCATCTTGGATGACTTTTTACACCAAGAAATTGAGGTATTTCGGTTCAATCGATGGAAAAAGGGTATTTTATTTGAGGATGGGAAAGTGACATTTGGAAATGAAACCCTTCATTTAAAAAATCAAGATGTTGTAAGAATCCGCAAACACTTAATGTATTCCCTTGAACGGTTATTAGAAGAGATCAACGATGATTCGTTTTATCAGTTTATCTCCCATTTAAATTCTCTTGGCTTTTCAATCTTTGATTGTATTTATTGCTACAACCATCTAACGTTTTTAAAGGATGCAGAAAGAAAAAGTGGTGTGAATTTTATTATCTTTGATAATCAAGAAGATATTTGTAATGTTCAACATCATTTCTGTTATTATAAAAAGCAAACTGACCGTTTTGAATTTACACTTAACACTGGTAAGAGAACAGTGATTGAGAAATTTCTATAATAAAACCTGCTCCGAGATTAAAGGAGCAGGTTTTATTTAGAATAATTGAAATCCGAGTGGTAAACGAAG
This sequence comes from Bacillaceae bacterium, assembly GCA_041640555.1. Lineage (GTDB taxonomy): Bacteria > Bacillota > Bacilli > Bacillales > Cytobacillaceae > Robertmurraya_A. Next base: position 121,459 of record JBEQAB010000011.1, on the reverse strand, counting down.
TCCTAATAAGATGACTAGAACTACCGCAATATAAAATTGTATCCAAAGCGACTTTGTTTCTTTTCCTTTAACCGTACGTACTAGAACCATCTCCATCGCTGCAATTACCCAAAGTCCAATTAAAACTTTAGCTATATATTCACCTGGTTGCATCGAGAATAACGTATGGACGAGCATTCCACCAGTTGCAAACACAAGGATATACAAAACTCTCAAAATCATATGAACGATTTTCGCTGCTTTTGCTTTTCCACTCTTATGTAATGAGGTTGCTACAAAAAATAGGACTAGTGCAAGAACCCATGCAGTGATATGGGCATGTGTGTTAATCGACATAAATTAGCCTCCCTATTAAATATCGACTTTATCATACCACAACAGTGTTAAAAAAACTAAAAAGAACGTCCCTTTGGAAATTCACGTTTCAACATTTGTTCACAAATTTTTCATATTTCCTCGCTGACTTTATTCGATAAGGTTCCTATCCCCTCAATGGTAATATCAATTTGATCTCCTGGCTTTAAGAAGCGCGGTGGTTGAAATCCTTTTCCTACGCCTGCTGGAGTACCTGTAGCAATCACATCTCCGGGTTCAAGTGTCATCCCCAAGGAAAGTGTCGAAATCATTTCCTCCACTGAAAAGATAAAGTGCTTTGTATTGGAGCTTTGACGAATCTCTCCATTTACTTTCGTTTCAATATGCAAGTGATTGGGGTCTGATAGGCGCTCTTTATGGACAAGAACTGGTCCCATCGGGCAACTGGCATCTAGGCTTTTTCCGAGAAAAAACTGTTTATGCTTCGCCTGAAGATCACGTGCTGTTATATCATTTACAATCATATAACCAAACACATAGTCAAGGGCATCTTCTTTTTGTATATTCCTACCCTTCTTTCCAATCACGATCGCTAACTCTCCTTCATAGTCTAACTGCTTCGTAATGGAAAGATGATTTTCAATTTGTACATTTGGACCAATAATCGTAGTTGGAGCTTTTGTAAAAACCATCATATGCAGAGGAATGTCATCCTTACTTCCCATCTCAATCGCATGGTCCACATAATTTTTCCCTACACACAATATATTTTTCGGAGGCCTTGTAATGGGTGAAAGCAAGGTAACCTCTTCTAAGAGAAAATACTCCTCCTCACATGCTCCTTGAATTTTCTCATTTATCTCCTTTAGAAAACTTTCTCCCTTTGCAATACATTCGACCATTGATTCTGTGTCATTAACAGAAAGAACTTTTGTTTCTGTTGAATCTAAAACACCAATAAAAACTTTGTTATCTCTTTTTCCGGTAAGAAGCTTCATGAGTTTTCTCCTTTTTTTATTAGTTTCTGCCATTTCCAATACGAAACGGTTCTCCACACCCACTCAAAGGGGCCTAGATAAAAGTACTTTAGCCAAATATGACTAAAAATTAATTGAATAATAAATATCATCAAGGCTAGTAACGTTCCTTCGACAACTGACACTTGTCCATATAAACCAAGACCATAGGAATAAAATATCAATGTCGATATGATGGATTGAACTAAGTAATTTGTAAAACTAAGCTTCCCGATAGGACCAAAGATCCTAAATATCTGTAAGCCACGTTGATGATTCGTACCAATCGCTATCAGTAAGATGTATGCTATCGATAATAGAGGCCCCCCCAGCATATCTTGAGAATATTCTGTTGCCCAGTTTCTGCTTAACCAATAAGGAGCGCTTTTAATAAACAAACCCACGAGTAATGTTACCGCTATGGCTAATAGAAACGGTCTCTTTAAATCTTTAACTCTTCTAAACCAGTCTGCTTTTGCTGCTCCTCCCCCGATTAAAAACATCGGAAAGATCGAAAAGAGCATAAAGAATAGATTACCTGGTTGATTGACTAAAGACCAGTCGATAAATCTTTGTTCCCGAATTTCCTCATACGTGCCATTTTGATAAGCATTATACGACGCTAAAGCACTTGTCTCATCTGCCACCGTAAATTCCCCATTCCCAGCAACCATTGAGGCTAAAATCATCATTACCGTAATGATTACATTAGGTACAAAGTATAAAATCAACCCCAATAACATTAGTACTTTCCCTCTAAGTCTGATAAAGAGCAGCAGGAGGATACCAAACAAGGAGTAGGTAAAAAGAATATCTCCATGCCAAATATAGTTAGCATGCACCCATCCGATCATCAACAAAAAAAGCAATCTTCTTAACGCTATGGCGGAAAATCTCCCACCCTTCACAATGGTTCTCTCCCTTAAAATAACAAAACCATATCCAAAGAGAAAGGAAAATAATGGATATATACTTCCTTGGACGAATAAATCAATCCACGAGTAAAACAAACGGTCACTAGTTGTCGTCCAAGTAACAATAGGGTCGATATAAAGGATTGGAGTATGAAAAGATAGCATGTTTACTAAGAAAATTCCCAAGATCGATAAACCTCGCATAATATCAATGGAAACAATTCTGTCCAGATTTCTTATATATATCCCTCCCCATTTCTACACACTTAAAAACTATTATACTTGAAACATTCCCAATAAACACCAAAACTGTTCCCCAAATAGATTAGATATGCCCCTATAAATAAATGTAATTTAATTTTTCCCCTAAATAACTCACATCTAGTTTCTAGGCACATAGAATGTAAAGAATCTTAAACAAAGGGTGTAGTGTATGCCAGCAATCGTCGGTGTAGCTCAAGTAATCTCGATTGGGAGTAGTTCCATTTTTCATATTGGAGATGTATATAAAATCATGCCTATTTCTAATGCCAAGACATACTCAGGGGCAGGTTCCTTTAATACAGGGGATGGATTACGTGTATATAATAAGTTTAGTTCTACCAACGCGTATGACCATGACGGCATTGACCAAGGAAATATTTTAAATGCTTAAAAAGCAGGTGATGATATGAATTTTTATATTCAACAAAATATTTCTATTAATCTTCTACGTATTGATGCAATTACGAATTCATCCGTTTTACAGATTGGCAGTGCTGGCGTGATTCGCCCAACTGCCCATCTATATAATACCGGAGGTTTTACAGGACCAGCTCCTGAACCTATTCATCCCGGCGGCACAATTGTAACAAGTCAGGATTCGACTGAATTTACAGGAAGTGATACTGGATCGTATATAGATTCTCCAGCTGTTCCGTTATCCATTTCATAATAGAAGGGAAGATGTCAGTATGAATAATGAATTCTATGACTACTTAAGACAGCTTCACCAACTTGTTGAAAGCCAAGAACACCGGATACGAGCTCTTGAACGAACTGTACTACTAATGCAAAAAGAAATATCCCAACTCAAAGAAAGGCCACCTGTTCATGTGGATCGAATTGAATATAAATTTGATCAACTCAAGGTAGAATCGCTCGATGGCACTTTAAATATTGGACTAAATCCATCTGATCTACAAGGAATCGAGGACTTCTCTGTTCCAAATCAATCTGTCAAAACTCCTACCCCGCCAAAGCAAATGTTCCAAAGATCAATGGAACTCGAGGATATAGTATATCAATACATGGGCAATCATTTACCGGCTATCTTTGAGAAAACCCAAGCAAAGCTGCAAACAAACCTCGATGAATCGTACTATCACTTTATCGAGGAAGATATCAAAAAACAAATACCAAAAAGAGTCGAACATTATATACGCGAGTTTTCCACAGGAGTTATTGAGAAAGAGGACCGTTCACAGCTAGAAAAAACGATAACTGACCAGTTTCATAAAGAAATGGAGCATGGCGTTGAGATTTTTATAAAGAATTTACCGGAGAATGTGAAAGGGATGAAACAGGAGTGATGAATTTTCAAGTATACAATCGCGATATACATGTGGGGGACATTCGAGTGGTCGGTGTTTCGAGTTCTTCAATATTAATGGTAGGAGATGCAGAAATCATCCAACTTGCATCAGCGTTCGATACTCCTGCTGAATCTCTAATTATTGGTCCATTTGTACCTCTAGCTGTGGAAGGTAGATAGTATGCTTCAACGATCAAGTTCTGTTAAACATATTCATATTACGAATGCAGCTATTTCATCCGTCATTCAACTTGGGGATTCAAAAATTATTAATGGTCTGAATAGAGCGATCGCTGTGCAACGGGAAAAGCAATTGTTTATTGGTGATGAGGAGGATTTCTCGAAATACCCCATCTTTCAACGCCCCATTATTTTTCCTCAAGACAAGGAAGACGTGATGATTACTTCCTTTCATCAAAATCCAATGATTCATGTGAACACCATTAATGTCATTGCCTTCTCCTCTTCCTCTATTCTTCATGTTGGAAATACGCAGGCAATTAATATGGAAGCACGAATCAAGCATATTCGTCAGCTTTTACCAAAGAAAAATTGATGCAGACTGAAAAGACTCATATGTAAAGGATGTTTTTTATGCCCGCAATTATTGGTCCCGTACAAATTACAACGGTGAGCGGTGGAATCGTCCAATTTGGCGATGCACTCTATATCTCACCTAAAAGCAACTCAAAATCTGTCACTGGTGCTGGTGCAGTAAATACAGGCGGTATCATTATTACTAATAACGGATTATCAGCTAGCAATGTGTTAGACACTAACTTAATTGATCAGCCAACATTAGGAAATAACTAGGTGGAACTCTGTTTCACCTCTTTTTATGCCTTCTGTCCTTTGATTTAGATACGGTAATTAATTTGGAAGCTGGTTGTTTCTGAATCCACTTTACAAACTTTTTAATCATTTCGTCATCACGTAGTCTTTCTATCGTGTTCATACGATCAGCCAATTCCACATTCGTATAAAGTGCATGAATTTGCTTATGACACGGCAGACATAGCTTGGCTGTCGGTAAAAAAGATCCTCCCAGCTCCTTTGGTGTTAGATGATGGATCGTAATCTCAACATTGTTCCGCAAACAAAGCTCACAATCACCAAGAACTCTTGGTTTCTTCCTCATTGCCTTCCCTCCTAAAAAATAGCCAGCAAGAGTAATGTCTCCTGCTGACTAAGCATTTAGTCCATTTTCATGATATGTGCACCATCGAAGAAGAATAAATACGTTTCACTTACTTTCTTCTTCCATATTTCCTCCAATGCTCTTCGATATAACTCAATTTGGACTTTGTACCGATCTTCAAGAATCAACTTCGCTTCTTCATATCCACCCTTGTAACGATCATGAATACCATCGGTTTTAAAATCAAGGAGGACAAGTCCTTTCTCATCTTCAAAAACACAATCAATGATACCTTGAAGGAGAACAGCCTCTTCTTCTCCCTTCCAATCTGCATACACCTCGCTAGCAGGAAGAGATAAGCTGAAAGGAATCTCACGTAAGACCGTGTTTGCACTTAGTAATCTAGTACCGAGCTCCGATTCAAAGAATTGTACCACCTGGTCAACATCTATTACCTCGAGCTGCTCATACGTTAACAGTTCACGTTGAACCATTTCAGTTAATTGGCTCGTAATGCTATTTGAGGTGATTGGTTTTCCTAAATCAATCTGCTGCATCACCGCATGCATGGCCGTGCCTCGCTCTGCTGGGGTTAAGGATTTTTCCTGCATAAAACGTGGACGATTCATTAGCGGTTTCCTGAATTTCTTTTGCAATTCTATTCCACTTTCTTCATCCTGCAATTCTCTTTGCCTTTTCACTTCAGAAACAGACTGCTTGGAACGATGAGTGGAAGGTGCAAAGTATTCATACTTGTACTCTAATTGTGAAAGCACCTGTTCGTTCCGCTCTGATTTAACCGGAAGTTTTTTTCCCTCTTTTACTAGCTCTAATAAATGATCCTTTTCTTCTAAGACCGTTTCCTTCATAGAAGCCAACTGTAATCCATCGATTACTTCTATCTTCCAGCACGATGAATGGTTCGAAATCTCTTCTGGAATAAGATGTCCGATTTCCCTTCCATTTCGCAACTCCTGACAATCTTGATGTCTAATTAAGGATGGCCCAATCCAGTCTAAGTAGCCTTTCGCTGATTGCCGGTCATATTCTTTTAATAGCCATTCAGAGTGGCTTGAGAATTGCTCCCAGTCCTCAAGCTTCTTTTCTACATTTTTGACGGTTCCTAGTAAATATAAGTACTCTTTTGCGCGGGTTAACGCAACATACAAAACACGCATTTCTTCAGCTAGCATCTCAAGCTTCTTTTTGCGTTTAAAAGCAAGCTGGGGCAATGATGGATACGAGATTCTCTTTTTAGGATCCACATACTTTGCCGAAAAGCCGAGCTCCTTGTCCAGCATATAGGATTTCCTAATATCCATCATGTTGAACTGGCGGCCCAATCCAGCCACAAACACAACTGGAAACTCTAGCCCTTTGCTGCTATGAATGGTCATGATTCGTACAACATCTTCACTTTCCCCAAGTGCGCGAGCTGCACCAAGGTCGTCCCCACGTTCTCTCATGCGTTCGACAAATCGAAGAAAGCGGAACAATCCACGGAACGAGGTTTCCTCATATTGTCGCGCACGATCATACAGAGCACGCAAATTTGCTTGCCTCTGCTTCCCGCCTGGCAGACCACCCACAAAGTCAAAGAATCCCGTTTCCCGAAATAATTGCCACAGTAACTCTGATAATGCACCTTGTCTAGCTGCCGTTCGCCATTTTGATAAATTCTCCATAAACGGAACAATCTTTTCATGCGCCTCTTCATTCCTTTCTGTTGGCGCATTTCGGTAAAAGGAAGATAGCGCTTCGTAAAAAGAACCTCTTCGATTCTCCATGCGAACACAAGCAAGATCTTCTTCGGTTAAGCCCACAATCGGAGAACGAAGAACAGAAGCAAGTGGGATATCCTGATACGGATTATCAATGACATGTAGCAGAGACATCATAACAACGACTTCTGTTGCTTCAAAATAACCCGTTGATAGGTTCGCATAAACCGGTATTCCCTGATCTTTTAATTCCTCCATAATCTGTGGAGCCCATGTCATCGATCGAAGCAAGATGACAATATCTTTATATGAAGCCGGCTTAGAGCTCTTTGTTTTAGGATTATAAACTGGCTTTCGCCCTTGAATCAGATCGTGTATTTTACTCGCAATAAGCTTAGCTTCAAGCTGTGATTGTTCGAGTTCTTCTTCATCAAAGAAGTCACCTTGGCTTTCAGTATCTCCTTCTTCATTTGAAATCTCCTCTTTTCCATCACTATTAATGATCAACAACTCAACTGGAACAGCTTCCTCTGGGTATGACGCACCAGTAATTAACTCAGCCGCTTCATCATAGTTGATTTCTCCAACTAAAACACCCATGATTTGCTTGAATAAATAGTTGGTTCCATGAAGAACTTCCTTTCGGCTCCGGAAATTCCGAGCTAAATCAATTCGAAGACCTGATTCTTCACCCTGTGAAGTAAATCTGTTGTATTTACCCAAAAATAAATTTGGCTCTGCTAGGCGAAAGCGATAAATCGATTGCTTTACATCTCCCACCATAAACAAATTCCCTGTCTTCTCTTCGTCTTTTGTTACTAAATTTAAAATTGCTTCCTGTACCATATTCGTGTCTTGATATTCATCCACAAGCACTTCTTTAAATTGACGGCGATAGACACAAGCTTCCTCAGAAGGTTTGAACTCTTGATCCGTACTTTCTTCTGGATTTGATAAAATTTGGAGGCAATAGTGCTCTAAATCAGCAAAGTCGACAAGTCCTTTTTCCCTCTTTATTAAATCGAATCGTATAGAAAATTCCTCAACAAGATTAACTAATGTTTGAATATACGGCTTCATTTGTTTCATGTCATGAATAAAACTTTGTGGTTTTCGTGAAAAAAGCTCCGCTTGTAAGGCTTGAACCAATTTCTTTCCTTTGTCACGAAGTTTTTGAGATTTTTCTAATAGTACCTCATCATACTCTGTTTTTTTACATGGTTTTAGCTTTGAAAATGATTCACTTAATAGTGTGTTATATAACTCCTCCCACGAGTGGTTACTTGCTTCAAGTAGTCGATCAATGATTCGAATATCATCAGTAAAAGTTTCCGCTCGAGGGCTTGGTCCCTCTGGAAGTTTCGTTATTTCAAGTGCAGCTTCAAACAAACCCTTTGCACCTTGAAGCTGGAGTTGAATATCAAAAAGAAGTGTTTGATAAAAGGGCAATGAATCGATCGTTGTTTGTTGTTCATCCACTTCATACATATCAATAATTGACTGTAGATAGCTCTTAGGCGACGGATTTGAACGCGCAAAGTCATAAAGCTCCCGGATAATTACTTGAAGGGCGGCATCACTGCGATCATTTGAAAACATATCAACCAAATCAAAAAATTCAGTATTAGCTTCCTTTCCATACTCTTCTTCAAATATGGTATCTAAAACCTCATCTCTTAAGAGCTGTGCTTCTGTTTCGTCAGCGATTCTAAAACCGGGATCAACTTCAATTTTATAATAAAACTTTCGAATCACCTCTAAGCAAAAGGAATGGAGAGTGGATATACTTGCCTTATTAAGTAAACTTAGTTGCTTCCGAAGATGCCTCGATGTGGGATTTTCATCAATCGCCTTCTCAAGTGCCTCTCCCATACGATGCTTCATTTCTGCCGCGGAAGCATTCGTAAAGGTTACGACTAACATCTCATCAACGTCCATTGGTTGATCTTCAGAAACAATTTTCTTAATCATTCTTTCAACAAGAACGGCTGTTTTTCCTGACCCCGCAGCAGCAGCAACTAATATATCTTGTCCGTTTGCAACAATTGCTTTCCACTGATCATCCGTCCAAGTCGCATCACTCGGTTTCGGTGGAAGTTTCATGCTCGCCATTTTCAACACTCTCCTTTCGCATTTTTTCTATTACAGTCTTCTTGTCTTCAACCTTTAACATCCTATATTTATTAGCCTGTAATGATTCATCAAATTGACAAACAGACTTGAACGAACAAAAAGTACATGGTGTTTTCTCCTTCATTTTATAAGGAGAAATTTGAACGGCACCGTCGACTATACTATTTCCCGTTTTCACGTACATATCTCTAACATACGACCGCAACTGATTAAATTCTTCCTTACTCGCCACTTTCGATCTTTTCGTTAGCGACCCGTCTTTTTTAATACCAGCAGAGATAATCGTCGATTCACCAGATTCCAGTGTCTGGTCCATAAGTTTAATCACATTTTCTTCGCCTAACAATAAACCGTTCATCTTAAATTTTTTGAAAAGCTCTGCTTCAATCTCATCCAACGTAAGCATTTTGCTCGTACTTATCATCGGATTATGCACATGGAAATACACAACACCTGCTGGGCTAGCCTTTGTACCAATTAAAGATTCAGAGTTTGAAATAATGATATCTAAATACGTTAGCATTTGCAGGGCCAAACCATAATAAATTTCGTTTACATTTACGTCTTTTGCACTTGATTTATAGTCGAGTATTCGCAGGAACACTTCACCATCATGGGCGGCTTTGTCTACTCGGTCAATACGGCCCACTAGCTCCATCTTTGTCCCATTTTTCAAGGTAAATGGTGCAGGTTTTATTTGTTCCGTTGGTCCAAATGGTAATTCAAGTCCTACCGGTGCAAACCCGCTTGCCTTCGCATGGTCACGTAATATCAGCGAAGCCCGCTGAATAATTTGTTCCAGCTTTCGTTTAATATAATGGTGGCGATTCGAACTTAATAGAATTTCATTTTGTAGTTTTGGTGCAAGTAAATCCACTGCTTGTTTTGCCAAATTTTCCATTTCATCCTTTGACACCTCTGACCAGGACAACTTGCTCGCCACAATCGTTTCAGTAATATATTTTAATGCCGCGTGAAAGAGTTCTCCTATATCCGGTGCCTCTAACTTAAATATTTGACGTTCTCTAAGCTTTAACCCATGCTGTGTGAAATGCGAAAAAGGACAACTATGGAACATTTCCATACGGCTGACACTCGATTGGATTTCTTCTCCATACAAATCCTTACTCGTCTCCTCAGACAGCTTAGAAGTTTGATTTTCATAGGTTAAACTAGAAAGTACTTTACGTACATCCCTTTGAAAATGCGGTTTTGACTGGTAATAGTTATACACATCCCACCATAGGTCGTAGATGGGATAATTTCTTTTCTTTAGCTGAAGCTGTGAAGTTAAATAAGCAAGAGCCGTATTTTCATGTGCAACAAATTTTAATTGTTCCAACTCACTAAGCTCCGAAGGCTCAGTCGTGAACGATAGAGCTCCACTATCTGGGAACATATCAACCATTCTCTTAATATATGGGGAGGCAATTAATGCCTTTCCTTCAGAATTTGCAAGTGGATAAGTGACATACAAACGTTCAGACGGAGTGGTGAAAGCCTTATAGGCGATAAACTCCTCATCCAATAAACGGGTTTTACTACTAACAGAAATCTTTAAACCATTTTGTAATAACTGCTCTCGGTCCTCATCGGCAAAAATGCCATCCTCAGAAAATTTAGCAGGTAGAACACCTTCTGTTATTCCGATTAAAAAGGCAACTTTCACATCGGTTAGACGAGATTTTTCAAGATCTGCCCCTAGCACTTGATCCATTGCTGGTGGCACTAAAGAGAATTGCAGTGCTTCTAATCCTGCATCTAGTATCGTTGAAAACTGCTTTGAAGAAACTTTTTCATCCCCTAACATTTCAACAAACTGATCCAAAAGTTCAATTACACCGTTCCATGCTTGATCATGCTCTCTTGCTCTTGTTAATTCTCCCTTTTCCTCTTCAGCTATTTTCCATTTCTCAAGCTTTGCTGGAATTTCTAATTCCTCTAGGTAAAGAAAAAGTGCCTCCGCTAATTTACTTCCGTTCTCAGCTTTTTTCAATCTTCTTGATAAGCGAAGGATTGGTGCTGAGATCATCAGTCGAAGCTCATTCAATTTTTGTTCGAAGTCTTTTTCCTTATTTGTTTGGGCAACAGATTCTAATTCAAGTCCTCTCATTCGGCGATAAACCCAACGATCACGTCTTGTCCACTTATCTCCTTGAATTCCAAACGCGAGGACAAAATTTTCAAGCTGATCCATTTGCTCTCGCATTTTATTTGAATCGACATGAAGCGGAAAAAGCAGCTCTGTTTTGATCGCTCGAAACACAGGTTCATAACGCCAATATCCGTTGATTACTTCAAGCGTGGAGCGAATAAGTTCGATAACAGGATGGTGAAGCATCGTACGTTTTTGATCCACAAAAAAAGGAATCTCGTAATCATCGAAGACCGTTTCAATTAAATTTTTGTATTCATGACCATTCCTCATCATGATGGCAATGTCTTTATATCGATAATTCTTCGTTCGAACAAGTGATAGAATTTCACGTGCAATTCCTTCAATTTCTGCTCGACGATTAACCGCTTGTCCAACCGTAACAACCGTTTCCCCTTTAAACACCTTTGTAGGACGCGTATCAAAAAATGTTTCCAAATGCTTGAGTGATGGATGCTGCCACCTCTTTTGTTCAGATAAAACCGTTTCTCGTATTTCTAATTTTTCTACTCTAGCAATCTCATAAAGACTTTGACAAGTCTCAGCATTCATGCGGAATAAATGCAGTTCATCTGGATATTTTTCATTGTACGGCTCATCTAACGTAAGAGTGATCGTTACTTTTTTACAATGCTTCATGAGCTGACTTATGATGAAATACTCTTGAGGTGTAAAACTGTAAAATCCGTCAATATATATTTCTGCCTCTTTTAAATCGTGCGATAACGGAATTTTTTCAGCTAATAATTTAAAATAATCCTCCGAGTCCACATATGAACCAAAAAGGGCATCTTCAAAATGTTTATAAATCAACTCCAGATCATGTAATTTATCACGAAGGACTTTGTTCATTTGCTCCGATTGCTGCTGAATGAGTAACTCCTCTGGTCTTACTAAATATCTTTTAAATTCAACCAACATTTGTTCTAGCTGCTGGATGAACCCATTTTTGTCAGCAGAAAGATTAAAGAGCTTTAAGTCTCCTTTTTTCTCCTCAACAATCTTCCGAATCAACATATTAATACCAACACTATTTAAATGGTACCTAGTATTGCCACCCGTTTCCTGCAACACTCGCCAAGCTAGTCTTGAAAAACTAAAAACCTGAGTTCGAATCATTCCTCCAAGCCCAGGTGTTGTTATCAATTTATATTCAGAAGAAAATGTCATCTGGTCAGGTACTAAGTAAACAATTGGATCTCCCACGGGCCGTTGCAGCATTTCTTCTCTTATCTCATCTAAACAAAATTGCGTTTTTCCAGTTCCAGATCTTCCAATAACTAAGTGAACCGCCATAAGAAAACCTCCCTCGTACGTTCCTTCTCTATCCTATTATTTTACCATAGCCACTCCCGGAAATAGGGAAATAACCTTCTAACCGTGAACCGCTTTTTCTTTCCAATTTAGAAATAAAATAGGCCAACCGATATGGTTGACCATTTATATCTTGGTTGTCACGCCTTGCCATCAAGTTACGCCAACCATGGATACCTATTTTTTTAATAGACGATAGATAAAATGAGCAACTCCATGTTCATGATTCTCAAGAGTTACCTCATGTGCTTTTTCTTTTACTGCATCATCAGCATTTCCCATGGCAGCACTTCTTCCTACCATCGTTAACATAGATACATCATTGTAATTATCTCCCACTGCTGCCATTTTTAGAAGTGGTATTTGTAAGATTTCTCCTAATTTTTCTAAAGCCTTTCCTTTAGAGGAGTTTTCATGTATAAATTCAAAATTATGTTTACCCGACGAAACCATATTTAACCCTTTTAATCCTCGGAAGTTCTTTTTTCCTCTATTTAATTTTTCATCATGGAAAGAAAAGGCAAGAATATTATAAATATCTGAATCACATCTGATGATGTCCTGATACGAGGGAACAAATTCAAATCCCGTTTGACTGTACTGAGTCGCTAATGCCCTCTGTATCTCTTCTTCTTTGACAGAAGGATTTTCCGTTCTCAGCTTTTCTGCTTCCCTTTCTAGTAAGTCTCTCCCATGCTGTGGTGTAAGTAATGAATCATCAGCAAACACTTCATAATAGAACCCTTCATCCTCTAGCCATTTCAGTATCGGTTCTGCTACATCTTTATCAATGGGAACCGAGTGCACCTTCTCACCGTTGGGATGATGAATGGTTGATCCATTCGCTGAAATAATCCATGGTGACATAGGAAAGTTACTTTCATTAAGTATACTTTTAACATCTTGATAAGAACGTCCTGTTGCAATAACGACCATTACTCCTTGATCATGGGCAAAAGTCAACGCCTCCATGTTTTCAGCACTGATGGTATTTTCGTGGCTCAACAAGGTACCATCTAAGTCAATTGCAATTAAATTAGTCAATTTTCTCTTCCTCCCCCTCGCTAGCTATGACTATCTCTACACCTTTCTCTTGTAAGAGTTGCATAAAGTCACTACTAGGCTCACGATCTGTGATCAGTACATCTATATCTGCAAAACTTCCATAATGAAAGAAACCATTGACCTCAAATTTTGTGTGATCTGCTAATACAATGACTTGTCTAGCTTGTTGCATCATTTTTTTCTTTAACATCCCATCCTCTTCATGAGCACTTGTTAAACCCATTTCGGATATACCTACCGCCCCAATAAAAGCTTTATCAACAGAATACTGTGCCAATTTCTCTATCGCCTGCGATCCAAACAAATACCGATGCTTTTTGTGCAACTCTCCTCCAACAAGATGGATGGAAACAAGTGAATGTTTAGATAAAATTTCTGCAGAGTTAATGGAATTTGTAATAATCGTACATTCCATATTACCTACGTGTTCGGCACATGCTTGAACTGTAGTTGAAGCATCTAAAATGATGGCATCTCCTGTTTTAAGGAATGTTGCCGCTTTTTCCCCAATCACCTGTTTTTCGCTAGAAACCACCTTTAAACGATGGTTATAGTCCATAACCATCTGATGTTCAGTTGGAAGCAACGCTCCTCCTCTTGTTCGGATAATTCGTCCTTCTTCTTCAAGGCGAACCAAGTCTCTTCTTGCCGTATCTCTTGAAACCTCTAATTCCGAGCAGATTTCTTCAACTGTTATTCGTTTATGTTCTTTTAAGTAACTTAGAATAGCTAGTAAACGTTCTTCTTGGTACATAATTTTTCATCTCACATCATTTATTTATAAGTAATTATAAGTAATTACAATTATTAATACAATAATTTTAAGTGGTTTTAATTAAAATTAAGTACTTAGGCAGTTTTTATTACTTTTTTGACTGGGTTTTTATTCCTACTTTGAACACCACTTACTTTTCACATACTATCCATAAAGAAATACGGATAGGAGATACTTTATGAAGAACATCGCAGTTAATGATGAACGTATCTGTTATGAGGACATCGGCGAAGGAATTCCCATTATTTTCCTCCATCCTCCAGGAATGGGTAGGAAGGTATTTTACAAGCAAAAAGCTTTATCTAAGCATTTCCGTATTCTTTTGCCCGATTTACCTGGACATGGAGACAGTTCTTACAATGTGGAAAGAGAAGTGTCCATCGAACGATTTGGCGAGGATGTCATTGAGTTTATGAATCAGTTGACTATTACAGCAGCTGTTATTTTTGGTTACTCCTCTGGTGGAGCAATTGCTCAATATTTGGCTATTCATCATCCAAGTAGAGTCCATACTCTCATATTATCCGGTGGTTATCCTATTGTTGATCATTGGATGATTAAAAATGAGCATCGATTAGGGGTGTTTGTTGCAAAAACTAGTAAGAAGCTTTTATCTACTAGCCTTGCTATAGCTCACACAAAAGATAGACAATTTTGCCGTGAGTTAAAAGAGCATATGTACAAAGCTAACCATCATGTCTGGGCAAAATACTATTATGACGTTATGCATTTTAACTGCAAAGCTGACTTAGCTAAGATCACTGCTCCTGTTCTGCTTATGTACGGAAGCAAATCTGATTCGTTTAATACGTACATTAAAACGTATAAAAAAGAACTGGCTGATGTCGAGATCTTTGTTATTAAAGGAGAATCACACCAGCTGCCAACCAGACAACCTAGTTATGTTAATCAGATTATTACGGGGTATTTGTTGAGTAGGAAGTAGGCGGAGAATGGGAAGGAGGTTGTCTAGCAGTTCTATTTGACTGTCAAGGGGATTATTCCGTCCTACCGGCAATTAGAGGGCTTCTATTTGACCGTTCATGGGGAATTACTGTCCTAGCGGGCAGTTAGAGCTCGTCTATTTAACCGTCCTGAGGGAGTTGACGTCCTTCCGGGCAATTAGGACCTCCCTCTTCTACTCTACTCTTCCCATCCATTCGCTTTTACACGAAAGTTAAACAGGAAAAAACGCAAAAAAGCTAGCCCAAATATTTGGACTAGCTTCAAGTTACATCATAATCCCCCCATCAACATGTAGCACAGTTCCATTCACATAGTTCGATTCATCCGATGCTAAGAATAGGTAGGCATTCGCAATGTCTTCCGGATTTCCCAGTCGACCAAGTGGGACTATCATCTTCATTTGCTGTAGTACTTTTTCCGGTACTTTAGCCGTCATTCCCGTTGCGATAAAGCCGGGTGCCACTGCGTTTACATTGATTCCTTTACGCCCAAGCTCCTTGGCCCATGTTTTGGTCATACCAACCACTCCTGCTTTGGAGGCAGCATAATTGGTTTGGCCCACATTCCCGTATACCCCAGAGACGGACGAGGTATTAATGATTCTCCCTTTTCCATTAGAAACTAAAATAGGAAGCACGGCTTGTGTACAATGAAATACCCCAGTTAAATTTACATCAAGTACTTGCTGAAAATCTTCTACCGCTAAATTCGATAGCATCGCGTCACGAGTAATACCCGCGTTATTCACTAGAATATCAATCCCACCAAAACGCCCCACTACTTCCTCCACCATTGCATTTACACTATCACGATCCGCCACATTTACTTGAAAAAAAGCCACTTGATACCCCTCAGCCTTTAATTCTTCTGTCTTTGTTTCCCCTAAACTGGCATCGAAATCTGCTAAAGCCACCTTTGCTCCTTCTTTTGCAAACAAACTCGCTGCCGCAAAGCCAATTCCGTTTGCCGCCCCCGTAATGATTGCTACTTTCCCCTGTAATCTCATACTTTTCCTCCTCAGTTTAAAAAACTCTTTTTTTGGCATCGCTTTCATTTTATTCGTGAGCTTTGCCCGCTGTATTAGCCCTTCCTTTACTGGAGGGGGAATTAGTTTTGTTTGTATAACAGGGGCAAAAAATCTCGTCATCTCCATCCCTCCTTTTTGGTGACTATCGGTCCTTTATTTTGACTTTTTCCGGTTCACTTACTCTCGTTTCCACACGGTTGAGACGCGCCTCAATTCTTTTACCTACATACCAAAGTAAGACAATCACAAAACCAACGATCGCTGTACGGACGGGTTGAGTAATCAATGAATGTATATCGTATCCAACAAAACTAATCATAAAAATCATGACCATTTTCCCGGTCAAAACAGCTAGCATATATTGAGCTATACTTATTTTAGATAGACCAGCTACAATGTTCACTACAGCTGATGGAGTAAAAGGAAAGCATAATAGTAAAAACAGTGGGCCAAATCCATGGTTCTCCACCCAAACCATGAGTTTTTGTACTTGAGGATGCTTTTTTAAAAAGTTTAATATTCTCTTTTGACCAAACTTCCTAACCAAGAGAAAAACAATTAATGCTCCACCAGATGCACCTATCCATGAAAATAAAAATCCAAACCATAATCCAAATGCACTAGCATTTGCCATCACAAAAAGGAAAAGTGGTAAAAACGGAAGGAACGCTTCTAGTAATGGAAGTAATATTCCCGGTAACGGACCAAAGGAACGGTATTTTTCTATTAAATCCATAATATTTTCAAGAGTAAACCAAGCTTTGATTAATTCTACATCCATTACTTAATCTCCTCACGTAAATAAGCTGCATATTATTCTAACATGGTCCTTTTTTTCATATTGTACACCTCCTAATAAAAAAAGAGAACGAATTCGCCTATTTTATGACAAAAATACCCACAGGACTCGTTCCCTGTGGGTACTTACTAGATTATTGAAGATATTCTTTAAACCATCCAAGAATATGGTTTAGTCTCTCGATTCTTAAATTCGGCTTCCCACTTCTTGATAACTCATGATTCGATTCGGGGAAACGCACGAATTTCGTTTCCTTTTTACGATGCTTTAACGCAATATATAACTGCTCAGCCTGCTCGATAGGACAACGATAATCCTTTTCACTATGCAGAATAAGGAGAGGTGTTTCTATACTTTTTACATAGGCGAGTGGGGAATGCTTCCATAAGGTTTCAAAATCCTCAAGCTCTGCTTTTATTTGCCATTCATTAAAGTAGTACCCAATATCACTTACTCCGTAAAAGCTAATCCAGTTTGAAATGGATCGCTGCGTCACTGCCGCCTTAAACCGGTTCGTGTGTCCAACAATCCAGTTTGTCATAAAGCCGCCATAGCTTCCGCCCGTAACTCCTAGTTTGTTTTCATCTATAAAGTCAAACTTTTTTAATGCAAAATCAACCGCATCCATTAAATCTGCATAGTCTCTTCCACCATAATCTCCACGAACCGCATCAACAAATGACTGCCCGTATCCGTGACTGCCTCTTGGATTAATAAATAAAACGGCATATCCGGCTGCAGCTAACATTTGAAACTCATGAAAATATGTATTCGCATACATTGCATGAGGTCCTCCGTGAATTTCTAAGATACACGGATACTTTTCGCTTTCATTTAATAAAGCAGGCTTCATAACCCAACCATGTAACTGCCAGTCATCTGTGGACATAAATTCAATTTCTTTCACTTCAGCGAGGACGACCTCCTCAAGAAATTCTTTATTTACATTTGTTAGTTGCTTAAGCTCTCCCGTTGGTACATCCAATAGGTAAAGGTCTCCTGGTTCGGTTGGTTTACTGATTGCAACGACTGCTTGATTCACTTGTCCACCCGTAGATGCACCATACACATGCTGCTTATCAAGCAACGCCGGATAAAGCTCCCCTTCTATGGAACCGTAGTATAGAACTGTATTTCCATGATCGGTTGCCAAGAAATAAAAACTTGTACTGTTTTCTCCCCAAAGTATGCCCGGAGTGACTACCCCTTGATGGAAATCTCCGATTGCTAAGTCTCCGACGAGCAAGTCTGTGCCTTCCGTTAAGCAAGATAATATTTCTCGCTCAACATCATAAATCCAAAGCTTGGTCAAAGTAGCATTCTCGAATTCTCTTTCGTGACCAAACAGTCCGATATATTTTCCATCAGGTGAAAAACTAGCACTGCCAAAATAACCTGTACCTTTTGTCACTTTTCTTAGCTCTTTTGTTTTTATATCTAATAAAAAGACATCATTTATGAACGAAAAATCTGCATCTTCGCTTAGATCCGCTGATACTGCAAGTGTATTTCCATCTGGAGACCAGCTTTGCAAATGGATATCCGCATCTCCCGATGTAATCAGCTGTACTTCTCCACTTTCGACGTTTACAATGGCCACCTGTTTTACTTTATCATCTAGAAACCCGGCTGCATCCGATTTATACTTCATCTTCTCTACTACTAATGGCTTTAACAGTTTTGGATTTTCTTCATTTTTCTCTTCTTTCTCACTCAGTTCTTCCCCTGGTTTTAATCCGGTTGTAAAAGCGATTTGTTTTCCATCAGGTGACCAAACCGGATTGCTAACTCCATGAGCTATGTTTGTAAGTTGTCTCGCTTCCCCACCCTTTTTATGCAGTATGTATATCTGTCCCTTTCCACTTCTCGTTGAAACGAAAGCTACCTTTTCTCCACATGGTGACCATCTTGGGGAAAAATTTCGCTCCGCTCCAAAAGTCCATTGAACAGGATCGGATTCTTCCTCTACATTCATGTAGTAAATATTTGAAACATAATCATTTTTCTTTTCATCAATTGCTGTTTGAATATACACTAGGTCTTGTCCATTGCTAGCTAGTTGCGGGTCTGCTACTGATTTTAATTGATACAAGTCTTCTGCCACTAACGTTCTTTTATTCACCTAGATCATCTCCTTCATATTTACTTATTTATTTCGATAGTTGAAATATTATTCCTTCTTAAAAACTTATTTTTTCTTTTTTCTTTTCGCAAACTAACACACAACAACATTTGAAATAAATCGTTAAAGGTAGCATCTTGCCTTTCATCCTTGAATCGTATAAAATAAAATAGAACAAATGTTCCTACTTTAGTCTGAAAGGTTCGATAAATATGACTAGAATTCCACCGGAAGAAAGAAATATGATTGAGCAAGCCATTTATTTACCAATGGTCCTTACCGTTTTAAATCGTGACATTCAAAGTATTAACAAAAGTACCATTAAGTTAAAGGAACCCTATCTTCATTTGATTGAAGAAACCATGAAAATCGTCCAAAAGGAGCTTAGTGAGATTAAGCGCTATATGAGTAAAAATAAAATGAAAGTATACCAATCCAATCACGACGAAGCGTTTACGATGTTCACCTTTCTGTATAAAGGATACGAAGAGCATCATAATTATTTTAATCCAAGAATTCGAAACAAAGTCCAAGAACTGCTTGAGTATTATTTATTTAAGCGAAAAAATAACAAAACAGAAGCATAAAGCTGCTCCTGTTCATATTGATTTAATGCCCGTAATTTCCATAATCCAGTTGGTTTTCTGACGCCTTCATCTTTTTACCAAAATTCACATACATGGTTCTTGTGTCCTCTAGACGTTTTCCTAACTTCGATTGTACTAGCAAGGTTCTTGAGATTTGGTTGTGAAAAGAGTTATAGGAAATTGGAATATTCATAACTTCCTTGTTCGTGAACATGACCGTCGTCTCACTCTTATCACCCTTTTTATAATCGACGATATGCTCATGAGCAAGCCAAATACATTCCGAATTATCGGGGGAAGTGGTTGGAAAAAAATAGATGTAATTTGTAGGGGAAACAGGAATGGGGACCTTGTGTGTAATTCCAGTGAGCTGTCTAACTCCGTCCTTTCTACCTTCATAACTTGATCCAAAAAACTGACAGCTTTTTCTTATGATTTCAATAGGCTTAAAAGGGGAAAGACAAGTATCATCTGTTTCATATACCTTTGAATATGTTTTGCACCCATACGTGGTAGGCATAATCACCATCGTAAATGGGTTAATTTCGTACTCCTCTACCAGATTTCTTTGATGCTGCATTCTCATTCTTTCATCTCCTTATGACAATTTTGATTCACCTCCTATCATATCAGCTTGAATAAAAACAATATCAAATTCTATAAAAAATTCAGAATTAGTTCACAATTTAAACCTAAACTTTCAAAATTTTTTAAAAATTCTGTTGATATTTTCTGTATTGTTAAATATAATATGAAAAAGACATCAGAGGTGATTTCAATGAAAGAAAAATCTTATACAGAGCTAATGAAATCCAGTGCCATGAATCGGAAAAAAGCGAAGGAATCATTTGTGTTAGATTTGTACGTTGAGATGCTGCTGTCAGAATCATTGTTAAAAGCGGAAAAAGAAAAACTAACAAAACGAATTGATCAAGCCATTGACGAAAGAAACAAACCAGAGTTTTTTAAGCTATCAAATGAATACAAGCTGTTAACGAAACGATTTGGAACATAAGAAAAGCGGAAGCGCTCGTTTAGCAACGTATGGACTGGAGAGCTTCGACTGAGATAAAGGAATCCGAAATGTGGAAGCACCTTGATCAGCTCCGACAGGCATAAGACGAAGAACGAAAGAGGTCCTTACCTCTGTAGGGCTTTGGCTTATGACCTAGGAATAATGGCATTAAATTATTCCACCGAGGAGCTAGGTGCTGGAGCTAGACAACACGGAGAGCACAGCGATTCGATGTTGACTTATCGTAGGGAGAAGATCGAAGTACACTAGTTGCTGAGCGCTGGAGCTAGACAGTATTCAAAGTGCAACAATTATAAGGCTATTTAAGAGAAGAAATGGGGCTCCTTTAAAGGGCCCCATTTTCTTCTTATTGCTGATTTCTTTGCTCAAGTTCATATTCTTCTATTCTTGTAATCCGCTCAAGCATGGTTGGATGACCATACCGGAATATTTTTACAAGTAGAGGTGGATTTACCTGGCTAAGCCCCGCTATTGTAAGCTCCTGGAATGTTCCAATCGCTGCCTCGGAATTCTGGGTCATTTCAATTGCATAGTGATCCGCCCGCATCTCTTGATATCGTGAAACTGTATTTGAAAATGGACTTGATACATACATCAGCATCGATAACAGCAATAGAAACAGTGGAAGCGACGCAATATCGTTAACCGCAGAAATTTTTAATGCCTCACCCCACCTACTTACAATCACTCTCATTAACCTCGAAATGATATAGAGTCCGAACAAAGAGAACACTAAATATCCAGCAATTCCAATATAGAGATGCTTTTCCACATAATGTGCCATCTCATGAGCCATAATAAATAAAATCTGGTCTTCGGTTAGTCGATTGAGAGTCGTATCCCATAGAACAATTCTAGAATTGGATCCAATTCCTGTTACATACGCATTAAGCGCATTCGTCTTTTCTGCCATATTTACTTCAAATACATGCTCCGCAGGAATTCCAGCCGAGTTCGCTATATCAAGGATTTTAGCCTCAAGCTCCTTATTTTTAAGAGGATAGAAATCATTGTACAATGGATCAATCACTACTGGTTGTAAAAACATCATAAATAAAGTGAATGGAATGGAAATTAACCACGCATACAACCACCACTTCTTACCGGTCTTTCTCATTAACCAATAAAGAACGGATACTATGAGAAACAAAGTACCATAATTTATCCAAAAATCGATTAACTCGTCCTTCATCCAAGACGAAAAGGATTGGGTTGAAATATTGTACTTCTTTGAGAGTGAATAGCTAACATAGCTTAATGGAGCTGTAGCTATAAAGGCAGCTACAGACAACCAAATCAAATAAATTGCCTGCTGAAGAATCCGATACTTAGCCGATTGTTCCGACCAGCGCTTAAACGCCTTAGATACACCAAACAATAAAATAAGTAAATAAAATAACCACTCAATTGGGGTTGAAATAAAAAACAAGAAGTTGCGAATTTTCGAGTATTCCTCTGTTAACATTAACTCTCTTTCATTTAAAAAAGTAGCAGGATCTGCCTTCGTTCCCTGATATTCAAACGGCAAGCTTGATTGCGAAAAATAAAATAAGTACCAGTAAAAAAAGAGTACATATAAACAAAAGGCAAGCACACCGTACAAGCCGATTTTCTTAGCCAAAAAATATCTCCCCTTTCCACCTTGTCCAATCCTTTTGTACTTATTTTAGTAATAAAAATAGGATTTAGAACCAGTAATTACTATATCCCAAAAGATAACAAAAAAACTGTTCCTCCAGGAGAAACAGCTTAGAAAAAATAGGAATACACCGTAAGCACTGTGATTGAGCCAATAACGACTATTATTACATTTGCACCGAGAAAAGCAGCTATAAACGCGGCTGCAGCCCCAAGAAGTCCATACCAAAGGTCCTCTTGAATAAATAATATACCAGGGAATATTAGTGCCCCTAGTGTTGCATATGGTACGTTTTTCAGAATTCCTTGCAAAAAAGCGGGTAATTCTTTTCCTTTAAAAAGCACGAACGGAAGCATTCTTGGAATATAAGTGACTAATCCCATTCCGATAATCATCCATAGAATCTCACTTTTCATGTTCCTTTTCTCCCTCCCGTCCCCTAAGTGTTTGCACCACTTCGACAATAATAGCTGATAGCAAAGTGGAAGCGACAATGGACCAGCCAGTAGAAAGTACTTCTGTCATCGTAAATATTGTATTAAAACTCGCGGCTATTACCGCTAAAAAAACCACCTTCACGCTTTTCTTCATCGAAGGAACCACTAGTCCGATAAACATCGCATAAAGAGCAACCGACATACTTTCTTGAAGAGTCTGAGGTAGTGAGGCACCAATTACATGTCCTAGACCAGAATTAATGACCCAGCTCGAATATGAAACGGAAATGACTCCAAACAGATATCCAGTAGAAACCTTTCCATCCTTTAATGCGGCAACAGAAAACGTCTCGTCAGTTATTCCAAAAGAATAGAGCATTTTAAGTGAAGTCCCTTCCTTTTCTACTTTTTCATTCAAGGAAGCTGACATAAGAAAATGTCTGATGTTTACAATAAAAGTTGTTAATACAATCTCAAATACTCCTGTACCAAGCGTGAGCAAGCTAAGTGAAATATATTGAGACGCACCGGCAAATACAATAATACTCATTAGTACGGTTTCAGTCACTGTTAGTCCGGTTGTTTTTGCAAGCAATCCAAATGTTAACGCAATCGGAAAATAACCAATACCGATTGACAATCCAGCTTGTATTCCTTTTCGAAATTCACTATTACTTCTAACGGAAACCACTTCTTCCAAAAAAATCACCACCATGTCAACGAATCTATCAAAATATACATAAAACTGGAAACTCAGGTAACGAATATTATACCTGCACAATAAATATCCATCAAGAGACACAAAAAAGAAAACACACAGAGAGTCTCTCTGGTGTGTTTTCTATACAAGCACCGAACGGTCACTACTCATTTTAGAACCACGTATACGCTGGAATTCCTCAAGAAGCTTTTCAACCGTTAGCTTTGATTTTTCCTCTTCATTTGCTTCGAAAATAATTTGACCACTATCCATCATAATCAGTCGGTTACCAAGATCAAGTGCCTGTTGCATATTATGTGTGACCATTAACGTTGTTAAATTGGTTTCCTTCACGATATCTCTAGTTAAGTTTGTAATAAGCTCTGCTCGTGATGGATCAAGAGCAGCTGTATGCTCATCTAAGAGAAGAATTTTAGGATCTGTAAAGGTTGCCATCAGTAAAGATAAAGCTTGGCGCTCCCCTCCAGATAAAAGTCCAACTTTCGCCTGAAGACGATTTTCGAGCCCAAGATGAAGTGACTCTAATTTTTCGATAAAAAACTCACGTCGTTTTTTAGTTACTCCTCGGCTCAATCCTCTAGAGGATGCTCTTGAATAGGCAATGGCTAAATTTTCTTCGATCGTCATAGAAGGAGCGGTTCCTGCCATTGGATCCTGGAACACCCGACCAATGAGACGGGAACGTTTATGCTCTTTCATGGTAGTAACATCCTGGCCATCTACCTTCACTTGACCAATATCAGGGAACATTTTTCCAGAGATAAGGTTCATAAGAGTGGATTTCCCAGCTCCGTTACTTCCAATCACAGTGACAAAGTCTCCCTTATTCAAAGATAAATTGACATGATTAATAGCAATCTTTTCATCCGGTGTGCCTTCATTGAACACTTTATAAATCTGATTTAGCTGCAGCAAGCTGTTCACCACTCTTCTCTATGGAGTTATTTTGTCTTGATGCTGATTCAAGCAGGCGTTTTTTCTTCCGTTGTCTTTCTTTTTGCTGACTAACCAGCTTGGGAACAACCAGGGCAGAAACAACAATAATCGCAGTAATTAACTTCATATCTCCCGTTTCTAAAAACTCTACTCGTAACGCCAACGTAACAATAATCCGATAGACGATCGCACCACCAATGACAGCGAAGGTCGCACGAATAATATTTTTCGCTCCAAAGATTGCCTCACCGATAATTACCGATGCCAAACCGATGATAATCATACCAATACCCATTCCAACATCACTAAATCCATTGTACTGAGCAATCAGTGCCCCAGAAAAGGCAACAAGGGCATTTGATAAACCTAAACCAATTACCTTTAACGTATCCGTGTTAGCAGAAAAGCTACGAATCATCGTTTCATTGTCACCAGTTGCACGCAACGCAAGACCGATATCTGTCTTTAAAAATGCATCGATCAAGCCTTTAATAATAAATGCAAGGATGATCATAAAAAGTAAAATTCCCCATGTTTTTGGAGTATAGTCGGCTAATCCTATGGAAGCAAACAACGAGCCAATGGTCTGATCAATATTTAATTTCGTCCAAAAATCCGAAATCTTTGTAATAACCGTTTCCTCTGATAGAAGTGGAACGTTCGATTTCCCCATAATTCGCAGGTTGATCGAATACAGTGCAATCATCATTAAAATCCCAGACAATAAGGGATTGATTCCGCCTTTAGTGTGAAGAAGCCCGGTCAGGCAACCGGCAATAAAGCCTGCAACAAGCGCTGCCAAAGTTGCGATAAAAGGATTCACTCCAGAAACGATCATTACAGCTGCAACTGATGCTCCAGTTACAAAGCTACCATCCACCGTTAAATCAGGGAAGTCTAAAATTCTAAAAGACAAGTACACTCCAAGCGCCATTAGGGCGTAAATCGCACCTGCCTCCACTGATGAAAAAATCGCTGTAAACATAGATGCTTCTCCTTTCTTAAATACGGAAGGGCTTCAAGGAATAAATCCAGAAGCCCAAACCAATATTCATTAGTCTACAAGTTCCGCAAGTTCTTTCCATTCGTCCTTTATTTCAATACCCATTTCCTTTGCAGCTGTTTGGTTGATTAATAGCTTTAAATTTTGTGGATACTGAACAGGTAATTCTGATGCCTTCTTTTCACCTTTTAAGATTTCGGCAGCCATAACTCCAGCTTCATAGCCGATATCACCGTAGTCAAAGCCAAATGCTGCAAAACCACCGCGTTTTACTGAATCTAGCTCCCCAACAAACAACGGTAAATCTTGGTCATTTGCTACTTGAATAACAGACTCTAAAGCAGAAACAACTGTGTTATCAGTAATGATATAGAACATATCAGCCTTACCGATTAATGATTCAGCAGCTTGCTTTACTTCAGAAGAAGTAGAAACCGTAGCTTCAGCAAGCTTCAAGTCTGTCCCTTTTAGCGCTTCTTTAACAAGATCAATTTGTGCAACTGAATTTTGTTCACCTGAATTGTAAATAACTCCAACCGTTTTTCCATTAAAGTTCTCATTCATGAAATTAACCATATTCGGAATTGCGTCTGGATGTGTATCTGTTGTACCTGTAATATTTTCTCCTGGCTGATCCATAGCCGCGACAAGCCCAGCACCTACAGGATCAGTTACAGATGTAAACACAATTGGAATTTCATTCGTTGCGTTTAACGCGCTCAATGCACTTGGTGTTGAATTTGCAAAAATCAGATCCACTTTATCACCAACAAAGTTGTTAGCAATCGATTGGTTATTATTTTGGTCACCTTGTGCAATTTGCACATCATATTCTACTTCAAGTCCTTGTTCTTCAAGCGCTTTTTGAAAGCCTTCAAGAGCCGCATCTAACGATGGATGCTCAACAATCTGAGTTACACCGACTTTAAGTGTCTTTACTTCTGAATCTCCGTTTGCATTATCCGTTTCTGAGCTACCACAGCCACTTAAGAATAATGCTCCTGCAACCGAAATGGCAGCGAGTGATTTCACTTTTCTTAGCATAATATTTCCCCCTCTTACTCTCTCTCTATCCCTTTTTTACTTTTATGCTTTTATGCACTAAAATATCTACCTATTATTATATAAGGAGCCGTTCTTTTCTACAAGTCTTTTTTATAAATTTTCTAAATATTTATTATACTACAAAAAAGAACCAGTCAATTCCGACCGGTCCTTTGATCTACTTTCCTTGAAAATTTGGTTTTCTCTTTTCACTAAAAGCTTGCAACGCTTCCTTGCGATCCTTGGTTGGTATCGTTACCTCATAAGCTTTTCTTTCGATCTTTAATGCCGTATTCAAATCTACACTCATCCCTTGACGAACAGCAAATTTCGCTTGCTGAAGGGCAATAGGTGCATTTGCAAGCATCTCATTAGCCAGATTTAAGGACTCATTCATAAGGTCATGTGACTCAGTCACTTTGTTCACGAGCCCTAAATGTTCTGCCTGTTCAGCTGTTATTTTTCTAGCCGTTAAAATAAGTTCCAATGCTTTTGTTTCACCAATTAAACGCGGCAAACGCTGTGTACCACCTGCACCTGGTATGATTCCAAGACTCGTTTCGGTCAACCCCATCTTAGTACCTTTTACCGCTAGACGGAAATCACAAGCTAGGGCCAGCTCCATTCCCCCACCAAAGGCATATCCATTAATTGCTGCAATCGTTGGTTGAGGGAGCTCACTTATTTCTGAAAACACTTCTCCGATTTTGTGCACATTTCGCATCACATCCTCTGGTGAAAGATGTTTCCGTTCCTTTAAATCGGCACCCACACTAAAGGCTTTCTCACCTGATCCGGTGATTAGGACTGCTCGCACGTCAGGGTCATGACGAATTTTTCGCACAATTTCCTGAAGTTGCAGCAAAGATTCAAAATTGAAAGCATTCATAACATCCGGACGATTCAAGGTAACAAAACCGATGAAGTCTTTCTTTTCAAAAAGGATAAGGCTCACAGCTCATTCCTCCTTCAATCAAAGCTCTTTTCTTAACTTTGTTGCTTTTTGGAACCTAATTTTAATAATTGTGCTAAATTTCAGCAGAAAATAGCATAAAATTAATAAGAAAAGAGTCTGGAAACTAAATTCTATAGCGCAAAATAGCTTTTTCCACGTTAAAATCGGCTTTTAGATTTTAACAACAATCTTTGCGAAAAACAGCCTCAATCAAAAAGCAGACATATTTCAGCCTGCTTTTTACTAATTCTATGCTTGAATGATTTGTTGT
Organism: Bacillaceae bacterium; assembly: GCA_041640555.1. GTDB lineage: Bacteria > Bacillota > Bacilli > Bacillales > Cytobacillaceae > Robertmurraya_A. Next base: position 93,797 of record JBEQAB010000011.1, on the reverse strand, counting down.
TTTAACGCTCTTCGTAAAATTTTCCCTGTTGTATTCTTTGGAAGCTCTTCAAGAAAATCTACAGAACTAGGAATCTTGTATTTTGCTAAACGTTCACGGCAATAATCAAGAACGTCCTCTTTTGTTAGATCTGGATTCTTCGTAACAACATAGCTTTTAACCGTTTCGCCTTGTTCTGGATCAGGAACTCCAAGCACTGCCACCTCGATTATATCTGGATGACTATAAAGAACTTCCTCTACTTCTCTTGGATACACATTGTATCCACCGACAAGAATTAGGTCCTTTTTCCGATCAACGATATAAAAATAGCCTTCCTCATCCTTTCTAGCAAGATCACCAGTGAATAACCAGCCATTACGAATGGTCGCCTGTGTTTCCTCAGGCATATTATAATATCCCTTCATCACATTTGGACCTGAAACGATGAGTTCTCCAACCTGCCCAACAGGAACTTCTTCACCTAATTCATTCACAACCTTGTTTTCTACATGAATAATGGACTGACCAATCGAACCTGCCTTTCGCGGGCGATCGAGCGGATTGAAGCAAGTAACCGGTGAAGCTTCAGAAAGTCCGTATCCTTCAGAAATAAGCACGTTGAACTTCCTCTCAAAGTTCTCGAGCAGGGAAACCGGCATTGAGGCACCACCGGAAATACATAATCGTAAGGATTGTAAGTCCTTTGGATCTCCTGCTTCGTATTGGTAAAGGAAGTTATACATCGTAGGGACACCGGCAAAGACAGTCGGTTCATACTTTTTGGATAAGCGGAAAATTTCAGCTGGGCTAAATTTTGGATCTATCAAAATCGTTGCCCCACTCAATAAAGGTGCATTAAGCGCGACCGTTAAGCAAAAAACATGAAACATGGGAAGAGTCGTAATAACACGGTCATCCTCATTCATTTTCAAATAATCGCCTGTATCTTTTGCATTGCTGTATAAATTTTTATGAGTTAGCATGGCACCCTTTGGCTTTCCAGTTGTACCTGAAGTGTACAAAATCACTGCCACATCATCATCATTAAGCTCAGGTCCCTGATAACTTAGGTCACCAGATGCTAGAATGCTTGTAAATGTATGTAGCTTATCTCCAATGGATAAGTTGCTATGATTGAGTCCTCGTTCTTTACCTTGAGGCGTTTCACAAATGATATAATTTTCAACCTCAGGAAGTAAATGATGCATTTTTTCTGCAAGTGGAAGTAATAGATCCAGTGCAACCACTGTTTTTACATCCCCATTTTTAATTATATAGCCAATTTCATCCGGAGTATAAATCGGATTAACCGGAATCACTGTTGCCCCTAATCGCAGTGCTCCGTACAAACTAACAACAAAATACGGTGAATTCCCCAAAAGTAAAGCAATATGATCCCCTTTTTTGACCCCAAGTGCCTCAAGCCCTGACGCAAACTTCGTAATCGCCCCATCCAATTCAGCATAGGTACTTGCCTCATCATTAAAATAATACGCTGTTTTTTGAGGCAATGCTTTTGCCGTCTCGTGTAACTGAGCAGATAAATTCATCGCTCCATCCCCTTTATTTGGTTGTGTTGGATTTGTTCTTATGGTGGTCTAAGGTGTTTGGTTTGCTGTGTGTTGTTGTGTGTTTGTTGTGTGTTTGCAATGAAGTTGTTCAAGTACCTTTATGAATGAGTATTCATTCATAAAGGATGAAAACCCCTACTTCCATTATATTGGTTGGCAATTAGGCTTACAAGTGTAAACGCATACATTTATGAATTTTTAGACAAATTGTTTAAGAAGATATACACTAAAAAGGAAAGGATGTGGAAGATGTTACTTAAATCTAGAACAGAGTCGGAAAACCTATTGTTATTTCGCAGTTTATTTTTACGAATGAACTTGTCTGAAAAGGATGTTTCTCATTACCAACATCTTGAGAAGGGCTACGCTGGTGAATTGTTGTTTGATCAATATGTCAGTACAGTGACGAATGAGTTTCTACTGTTAAATGACGTTCTGCTTGATTTCGGAAATAACCTATTTCAGATGGATTCTTTAGCAATTTTTCAAGAGTCCGTTCTGTTGTTTGAGGTCAAAAATTTTGAAGGGGATTTCTATGTTAGAGGTGATCGTTGGTATACCTTATCCGATAAGGAAATTAAAAACCCGCTAGAACAGTTACAGAGAAGTGAATCCTTGCTGCGACGCTTTTTACAGGAACATGGCTGTATGCTTCCTATTGAGCCATTTTTAGTGTTTGTAAACCCTGAGTTCACCCTCTATCAAGCCCCCATGAAAACACCCATTATCCACCCTACCCAAATCCATCGTTTACTAAGAATACTTGCCAACAAACCAACCAAAATGACTCACCTGCATGAGAAAATTGCCAATAAACTTCTCACTCATCATTTGACGACATCTCCTATAAAAAAGAAACCTGAATATTCATATGACATGCTGCAAAAGGGAATTTATTGTTCCCATTGCTATACATTCTTCAAAGAAGCTACAGAAACGAGATTGGTCTGTATATGCGGAACAATTGAAAGTATTGACGATGCAATTATTAGAAGCGTTCATGAGTTTATGCTGCTGTTTCCGGCTCGATTGGTAACAACTAATGATATTTATGAATGGTGCGGGGGTGTGATGAAGTCGAAGAAGACTGTAAGGCGGGTGTTGTCACAGAATTTCACAAAAAAAGGATACAAGCAAAAAACTTATTTTACTTTGGATATTTAAAGAAAATTTACGCTAAGAGGCTTCTCCGTTGCCCCATGCGCACTTAATTACTGTTTCATTTACTATGAGCATCTTTTTCCTTCACCCATGGGCACTCAATCTCTACTTCGTTACCTTGAGCACCTTTTTCTTTCGCCCATGGGCATTCAATCTCTACTTCATTTACCGTGAGCATCTTTTTCCTTCGCCCATGGGCACTCAATCTCTACTTCATTTACCGTGAGCACCTTTTTCCTTCACCCATGGGCACTCAATCTCTACTTCATTTACCGTGAGTACCTTTTTCCTTCGCCCATGGGCATTCAATCACTACTTCATTTACCGTGTGCACCTTTTTCTTTCTCCCATGGGCACTCAATCTCTACTTCATTTACCGTGAGCACCTTTTTCCTTCACCCATGGGCACTCAATCTCTACTTCATTTACCATGTGCACCTTTATTCCTTCACCCATGGGCACTCAATCTCTACTTCATTTACCGTGTGCACCTTTTTCTTTCTCCCATGGGCACTCAATCTCTACTTCATTTACCGTGTGCACCTTTTTCCTTGGCCCATGGGCATTCAATCACTACTTCATTTACCGTGTGCACCTTTTTCTTTCTCCCATGGGCACTCAATCTCTACTTCATTTACAGTGTGCACCTTTTTCCTTCACCCATGGGCATTCAATCACTACTTCATTTACCGTGAGCACCTTTTTCTTTCTCCCATGGGCACTCAATCTCTACTTCATTTACCGTGTGCACCTTTTTCCTTCACCCATGGGCACTCATTCTCTACTTCATTTACCGTGAGCACCTTTTTCTTTCTCCCATGGGCACTCAATCTCTACTTCATTTACCGTGTGCACCTTTTTCCTTCACCCATGGGCACTCAATCACTACTTCATTTACAGTGTGCACCTTTTTCCTTCACCCATGGGCATTCAATCACTACTTCATTTACCGTGAGCACCTATTTCTTTCTCCCATGGGCACTCAATCTCTACTTCATTTACCGTGTGCACCTTTTTCCTTCACCCATGGGCATTCAATCACTACTTCATTTACCGTGTGCACCTTTTTCTTTCTCCCATGGGCACTCAATCTCTAATTCATTTACCGTGAGCATCTTTTTCCTTCGCCCATGGGCATTCAATCACTACTTCATTTACCGTGTGCACCTTTTTCCTTCGCCCATGGGCACTCAATAAATTACCTCGGTTATAGAAACCATTTTTCCCAAATTTTCACCCCGTATGCTCCCCCGCATCTTTCACCATAATAGACACGTACGGTATTTAGCTGTACAAATCCAAAAGTGGGGGTTGAGACGGATGATAACACAACAACAGCAAAACAACATGCAAACGGCTTCTACAAATAATATGATGGCTTCACCGAATATGGCAAGAACAGTGAATCACGGGGCGCATGAGATTCTTGATGTGCATGAAGTGATTTCGGGTACTCTTGGTACGATTGACCAGTATTTAATGTTCGAACAACAGATTAAGGATCCTGAGTTAAAGGATATTGTCGTTCGCCAGCGTCAATTTATTACGGATCAATATAACGTGCTGGTCGAGTGTTTTAAAACTGGACAAGACCCAAGTCATCCAACTTCTAGTTATATGATGAAGCAATCTAATGATGTTGTTTATGGTATGAAATCCTCCCAACCAACTAAGCCGAAGCAGTCCGCAGCTGAAATTGACGATAAGTGTTTATCTTCGCTCATGCTTAGCTGTATGAAGTCATCTGCACAAACCATGACGATGGCTGCTGGTGAAGCTACGAATCCGATTGTTCGACGCGTGCTTCAGGATAGTATCCCTAACTATTTGGAAATGGCGTACGAAATCTTCTTATACCAAAATAAGAAGGAATTTTATCAAGTTCCTCAGCTAAAAGAGGAAGACACACAACAGTTGCTTAATTCGTTCGCTCCATCAGGTGGTTCCCAAGGTATCCAAGGTACACAGGGAATGCAAAATATGCAAGGAATGCAAAGCAATCAGCAAAACCGCATCCTTCAATAACACCCAAAAGGGGCTCCATCCCATGGAGCCCCACCTACATACTATTTCTCATACCCACCAGGATTGTTCTGATGCCAGTTCCATGCAGTTTCAATAATGGTTTCTAACTGATTATACTTTGGCTTCCAACCTAATATTTGCTGAGCTTTTCCAGATGATGCAATCAATACAGCTGGATCGCCAGCTCGACGCGGACTAACTACAGCTGGAATTTCATCCTTTGTAACTGTTCTTGCTGTTTCAATTACCTCTTTTACCGAAAAGCCTCGGCCATTTCCTAAGTTGAACACATCACTTACTTCATTTTTACGTAAATATTCTAAAGCTAACCAGTGAGCGTTAGCAAGGTCCATGACATGAATATAATCGCGGATACAGGTTCCGTCCTCGGTCGGATAATCATCCCCATAGATCCCAATATGCTCTCTCTGTCCTAAGGCTACCTGTAAAATAATTGGTATCAAATGAGTTTCAGGTGTGTGGTCCTCACCAATTATTCCGTCAGGGTGGGCGCCAGCAGCATTAAAATAACGCAAGGAAATTGATTTTAGACCGTAAGCTCCATCACACCAGCGGAACATTTTTTCCATGGCAAGCTTTGTTTCTCCATATGGATTCGTTGGAGACGTTTCTGACTCCTCTGAAATCGGAACCTCTTTCGGCTCTCCGTATGTTGCTGCTGTTGATGAAAACACAATTTTTTTCACATGATGCTCCACCATAACAGAGACCAATGAGTGTGACGCAATAAGATTATTTTCATAATACATGAGCGGCTTTTCTACACTTTCGCCTACTAGAGAGCTTGCTGCAAAATGAATCACGGCTTCAATCGAATGCTTTGAAAACACTTCACTTAATGCTTTCGAATCGCGTAAATCCACTTGATAATATGTTGCACCCTTAACTGCTGGGAGATGACCGGTTTGCAAATTGTCTACAACCACGACTTCTTCTCCATGATTCAAAAGCTCAACTACTGTGTGGCTCCCAATATATCCGGCTCCACCTGTTACTAAAATTGCCATTCATAGTCCCCCAACATGTTAATAAATTAATTGTAAAAAGTCTTCTTTTGTTACGTTACCGAAATAATGTTTAATATTTACATCGTCCAACACTAATTGTATCACAGCTTTATCATAACGAATTCCCGTTAGTTTTTCTTCTATATCGCTGACATCTCCAACTCCAAAGAAATCACCATAAATTTTGCAGCTTTCAATCACTCCCTTATTCACTTCCAACCGGACATCAATATGTCCCACAGGGAAACGATGCGAATGCTGAAAGTTAAACTTTGGAGACTTCCCGTAATTCCAATCCCAATTTTGATAGCGTTCTTTGGAAAGCTCGTGAATATTCTTCCTCTGTTAATACATACTCATTTACATTATCTGTACCACCAAAGATCTTCTCAAGAAGCAAGGAACGAAACTTTTCCATTGAAACCTTGTCTGTTAAAAATTCCGAAATATTGGCGACCCGGCTTCGAATCGATTTAATTCCTTTTGACTCAATTTTATCCTTACGTACCTTTAATGCTGATACAACATGGTCGATCTCTGAATCAAACATAAGCGTTCCATGACTAAACATTCTTCCCTTAGTGGAAAACTGTGCATTCCCAGAAATTTTTCTACCCTCAACCAAAATGTCGTTTCTCCCACTTAATTCTGCCTGTACTCCTAGCTCACGCAAAGCTTCAACGACCGGATCCGTAAACTTTTTAAAATTGTGAAAGCTTTCTCCATCGTCCTTAGTAATAAAGCTAAAATTTAAATTTCCTAAGTCATGGTAAACTGCTCCACCACCTGAAAGCCTACGAACTACATGAATTCCGTTTTCCTCTACATAGTCCGTATTTATTTCTTCAATCGTATTTTGATTTTTACCAATGATAATTGATGGTTCATTTATGTAGAAAAGTAGATATGTTTCATCTATGTTTAAATTTTTCAGGCAATATTCTTCAATTGCTAAATTTATTCTTGGATCAGTAATTCCTTTATTATCAATAAATAACATGCTCTCTCTCCTTAAATTCCAATTACTTGTCCAGTGTGGGCCAAGCCTATTGGTCCATTAAAATGTTGCTTTGCTTCTTCCACTAACTGCTGAAGTTCTCCATAGTGAGGAAGATGAGTTAGCACGAGTTGTTTAACATTTGCTCTAGCCGCAAGCTTTCCAGCATCAAAGCTGTTCATATGTCCTGCTCCACTGCCGTCCTGATTAGCATAGAAATTACATTCACACAAAAGTACGTCAGCTCCTTCACTAAATGAAACAAATTCCTCCATAAACGAAGTATCTGCTGTGTATACAAGAGCTTTGCCATCCGCCTCAAATCTCATCGCATAGCAAGGAACCGGATGCTTGGTTAATAAAAATTGAATAGTGAATGGTCCTACTTTCAATTCAGCATTCGGATCATATGCAATCCCTTTTGTTATAGTTTTGTACGTTAACTTAGCAAATTCATACTCATCGGCATCATGTGCATAAATCGGTAATGTATTCATCTTCTTCCCTAAAAACCCTTGAATCAATCGAGCATGCTGTAAGGCGCCAATATCTGCAATATGATCGGCATGATAATGAGATAATACAACCGCATCTAATTCCTCTGGCTGGTAATAATTCTGTAATTTAGACAAAACAGCACTTCCACAATCAATCAATAATTGAAAACCGTTATGTTCTAACACATAGCCTGTGCTTGCTTCATTTGCTTTAGGATAACCACCCCAAAAACCTATTGTTGTGAGCTTCATTGATCGATTCCCTCCGCTTTTTATTATATCTATCGTTTATTATAGCTTTTTTATTTATTTATGAAAAATAGGTAAAACAACGATTGACACAACTAAACTGTTATAATACAATCTAATTAATAATTAATCTGTTTCAAACACCATAATAGGGGGGAACTTATATGTTTGAGAGCATTGTTGAATTTTTCAGGAATTTACCACCAAAGGAATGTGTACAATGTGGGAATAAAATTGAAGAACAACATGAATGCTATGGCAATAAGTGCGAGCATTGCATGAATGTAACAAACATATAGATTCATAGTTTACAATAAAAGCCCCAGTCAGCAGACTGGGGCTTTTTTTATTCTGCCATTACACGAAACTGGCGCTTATGCATTTTTGAAAAATAAAGAATGGTACCTACCGCACAAACAACAGCAAACGATAATAGGATATATGCGTTATGCCACATGAATGAGTAATCCCCACTAGAAATAACCGCTTTAAATCCTTGAACTGAATAAGTCATTGGCAATAATAAATTAAACGGTTGTAATGCGTTTGGTATAAGCTCTAATGGAAAAGTTCCGGCACTTGTTGTTAATTGTAAAATGAGAACGATAATGGCGACAAAACGACCTGGATCTCCAAGCGTTGTGACCAATAATTGAATTAATGCCACAAACGTGATACTAGTAATGATCGTGAAGAGATAGAAGTAAAATATACTTTCCACCTGTAATCCTAAACCAAGTAGTAACACGGTTGCTGCTACAATTCCCTGTAATACTCCAACAACACCAATAATAGTAAATTTACTTATGAACCAGTTCATTCCACTCTTAGGAATAGATGCTGGCTCCTTTAAAGGAAACACAATGGATAACAGTAAAGCACCTACGAACAATCCTAAGGAAAGGAAGTAAGGAGCAAACCCTGTACCGTAGTTTGATACCTCATTTACTTTCTTTTCAACCACTTCGACTGGCTGTGCCATCATATCAAATGTTTTATCTGTCGCTTCAACGCTGGAAGCCTTGTCTGCCCCCTCAGCTAGCTTTGTTGATAGTTCATTGCTCCCGTCTAATAGCTTATTGTTTCCATCGACAATTTTATCGCTACCTTCTTCTAGCAGACTGGCACTTGAAACAATAGCTTTAGATGCCTCCGCTAACTCGGTAACGCCGGACACTAACCCATTTGTACCCTCGCTCATTTCTTGGGCACCATTTGAGGCTAGAATAAGCTTTTTTTGAAAATATTCCATGCTAGACTCAAACGTTGTTTGTCCCGCAGAAAGCTCTGAGGATCCATCTACTAAAGCATTCGTACCATCTTCTAATTGAGTTAATCCACCTTGAAGTTCTCTTTGTCCTGCTAATAGAGATTCCATACCGTTTTCAAGATTGCTTGCACCCGCAGACAAAAGAGCCGATTTTTCTGCTAGTATTTGGGTGTTGGAATCTAAAGAGGCGAGTGTTTGTTCAAGTACCGCTCTCTCCTGGCCTTCTGGCATTTGTGAAATGACCGCTTGTAAGGATTGAGTGAGCGACTTTACGCCACCATTAACCGCCTCGGCACCCTTTTGCCATTCAGCAAGTGAAGTTTCTAGTGTTGCTGCCCCTTTCATTAACTCACTTGTTCCACCGATTAACGCCGGAACCTTATCATTCACCGTTTCTAACCCTGTGTTTACATCCGTAATTCCCTGATACAAACTGCCTAGCCCCGATTGAATTTTCCTTGAGGCTGTCACAAGTTCGTTTTGACCATTGCTTAATTGCCCTAAACCTGCTGATAAGTCGGACGCCCCTTTATTGAGGGCAATTGTCCCGTTTGTAGCACTTGTCATTCCTTCCGAGAACTTTTCTGTCCCATTTGAAAATTGAGTCAGCTTTTCATGAAAGTTTGAAGTCCCTGCCAACAAATCAGCTGTTCCAGTGCTTAAATCATTCGCACCTTCACTTGCTTTTGTCATTCCATCTGCAAGTTCTTCCACTTTGTCAAACATACTTTCTGCATATGTTTCTGTTACTTTTGCTGAAAGAGAGGCTTTAATCTTTTCAATAGCTGTGCCACCAATTTGTGCTGCTAAAAAGTTATAACCTTCATTTGGTATATAGTTTAGTGCAAGCTTCTCTGCGTTTTCATTTAAAAGTGTCGTCGCATTTTCAGAAAAATTATCTGGGATCTCGACGATCATATAATATTTTTGGTTTTCTAGGTCATTGTTTGCTTTAGTACGATCCACAAATTCAAAATGAAAATCTTGACTTTCCTTTAACTTTGCGACCAAGTCATCACCTAGATGAAGTTCTTTTCCTTCATAAGTTGCACCATCATCTTCATTTACAATCGCTACTGGAAGATCCTTCAGGTGATCATATGGGTCCCAAAATGCCCATAAAAACATCCCACTATATAAGATAGGTATAAAAAGTACGGCGATAAGTGGAATCAATAGTTTTCGATTTCGAAACACCGCTGCGATTTCTTCTTTTAGAAGATTATTTTTCAATTGTTATTCTCCCCTTTTGGTTCAAATTGACTAAAATGTTCATTTGGTCATTTTATTACAAAAAAGAAGGGCTTATTTGGATAAACCCTTAAATATATATTGTTCGAATAGCTTGGCTATCTCGTCTTTTTCGAGAGGTGCATTATTTTTTTCCCAATCAAAGATTAACGCGATATAAAGCTTCAGCATCACAAACGCCGTAACCTTTGGATCACAGGATTGTATACTTCCTGTTTCAATGGCTTTGGCAACTCGTTCTTCAATATTTCTCAATATATTATTCTCCATCCGGTTAATCACATCTACTACAGCAGGTGTACCAATTTCTCTAGCTTCCTGAAAAAGCTTAATGGATAGCTGGTGGCTCATTCGAAATTCAAGGATTCGATACAATGCCTGATGCAACTTTTCATGGAAAGGCAAATCGCCTAAAAATGCGTCATCTGCCGTTACTTTTAGCTCTTTAATCAAGCTAGTAATAATCTCATCAAACAGCTCTTCTTTGTTTTTAAAAAAGGTATAGATCGTTCCTTTCCCAACATTTGCAATTTTGGCAACTTGGTCTATGGTGGTAGCTTTATAGCCAAACTGCGAAAAAGACTTTGTCGCAGCCTCAACAATGAGCTTTTTTCGATCAATCCCCATCTCTTCACCTCAATAACTGACCAAATGAACAAAATGGTCATTTTGTATATTTAGTAATCTATCACCTTATATTGTTTATGTCAATAGTGAAAAAGAGACTCCTAGTAAAGAGTCCCTTAAAAAATTTAGTGAAGAAATTGTAATACCTTTTTTACTGCTGCCTCACCTTGATCAATACAATCAGGAATTCCTAAGCCTTCAAAAGAAGCTCCTGCTAAAAATACACCCGGCAATTCTTGTGCAACCTGTTCATTGACCGTATGAATTCTTTGTTTATGTCCAACAGTGTATTGTGGCATTGAATCCTTCCACCTAGAAACAACAACAAAATCAGGATCCATCGTAATATTCATCGTCTTATTCAAATCTTCCAAGACAATTCTAGTTAGTTCATCATCAGATAAATCTACAATCGCCTCATCACCCGGACGGCCCACATAACAACGAAGCAGAACACTACCTTCAGGGCATGAATGCGGCCATTTTTTATGTGTCCACGTACAGGCAGTTATTGAATAATCACTATTTCGTGACACGACAAAACCAGTCCCATTGATATCCTTTTCAACTGCTTCTTTTGGAAAAGCCAATGCAACGGTTGCCACTGAAGTAGAAGGCATATGTTCAAAAGGATCGAAGAAATCGTACTGCTGAAACATCGCATGTGTCACATGATGTGGGACAGCTGAGACAATAGCATCAGCATAAAGCTTGTCTCCATTGTTTAGCTCAAGCCTGTATCCTTTGTCCATCTTTTTTATTCGGTCAATACGGATTCCCTTCAACACGGACCCAGTCTCAAGTTTTGCTTCAATTCCGTCCACTAAAGACTGTAACCCGGAAGTCAGTGTTAAGAAAATACCTTTACTCTTTGTTTCAGGCGATTTTTTGGGAGCTTGAGGTGTTGCTTTTTTCATTCCAAGAACTAAACTGCCATATTTTTGTTCTACCTGATAAAACTGGGGAAAGGTTGCCATTAGACTCATTTGATCTATATCCCCTGCGTATATACCAGAAAGAAGTGGCTCAATTAAGTTTTCAACCACTTCATCTCCTAGTCTTCTTCTAAAGAAGGTACCTAAAGATTGATCCTCAGCTGGATTTGACTTTGGTAAAACAAAATCAGCAGCGGCTCTTAACTTTCCTTGAATAGAAAATAGTCCAGTCGTAACAAATGGGGCCAGTTGTGTTGGGATACCCATAACAGAACCACCTGGCATCGGATGAAGCCTCTCTTGAACCAATACATACGATTTTCCAGCTGTATTGTTCACAAGCTTTGACTCCATTCCTGCTTCCTTTACAAGACGCGTCGCACTTTGCTTTCTCTCTAGGTAGGAATCCGGACCTCTTTCAATGACAAAACCGTCACGAACAAACGTCTGTATTTTTCCACCAAGACGATGCGTTGCTTCAACAAGGCATACGTCAATCGGTAAGCCCTTTTCACGAGCTTCTTTTTGTAAGTAGTAAGCAGCTGTAATACCTGTTATGCCTCCCCCAATTATGACAACCTTCTTTTTTTCTTCCAACACGGTTAATCGCCTTCTTTTCTAATAGTTGTTTACTTTATCTCATGTTTAACTTGTCCAGTATTACTGTTGCCATCGCATCAATAAATAATGGATGTGAATTTGGCATTTCTGGTCGGTAATACGACACACCTAATTCTTCGGTAATAATTTTACACTCATAATCATTATCGTAGAGAACTTCTAGATGGTCAGCGACAAAGCCAACTGGTGTGTATACGAATGCTTTATAACCATTCTTTTCATACAACTCTCTCGTTAAATCCTGAACATCAGGTCCAAGCCATGGCTCTGGTGTATTTCCCGCACTTTGCCAGCCAACTGCATAGTTTTTTACACCGGCACTCTCAGCAATGTAATCAGCTGTCTTTTGAAGCTGATCCGGATATGGATCCCCCGATTGAAGAATTTTCTCAGGTAGGCTATGTGCAGAAACAATTAAAACCGAACGATCCTTTTCTTCTACTGGCATAGAATCAAAAGTTGCCTTTACTTTCTCAGCCCAATACTGAATAAACTTCGGCTCATCATACCAGCTTTCAACTGATGTAATCTTAAGATTTCCTAGCTTCTCCGCTTCTTCATGAGCTCGACCGTTGTATGACTTTACGCTAAAGGTAGAAAAATGCGGTGCAAGCACGATACTCACTGCTTCTTGAATGCCATCTTCATGCATTTGTTTCACAGCATCTTCAATGAACGGTTCGATATGCTTTAAACCTAGGTAAAGCTTAAATTCCACTTGATCCTGAACTCTATTTAAATGCTCTTGCAATTTCTCTCCTTGTTCCTGCGTTATTTTAGCTAGTGGAGAGATGCCACCAATTGCTTCATAGCGATTTTTTAAATCCTCTAGCATTTCAGGAGACGGCTTTCGACCATGGCGAATATGCGTATAATAACGCTCAATATCCTCCTCCTTGTAAGGAGTTCCGTAGGCCATTACTAACAGCCCCATTACTTTCTTTGTCATAATATCCCTCACATCCTGTTTATTCACGATTATTCAGCAATTTTCTCACTCATTCATTTATTTTGCCAAAAAAAACGTGAAAGTGCTAGTAATACTACTTAAAATATAATAATAATTATTAATTAAGAATTACTAACGTTTATTTGCTGTTGTGTATTCATGAACAAAAGTTGTTAATCGCTTTAAAGTTTCAGGATTAACGGAAGGAAACACACCATGTCCTAAGTTAAAAATATGTCCTGGATGTGCAAGACCTTGATCCAGAATCGCTTTAGCACGCTCCTCTATCACTTCCCATGGAGCCAATAAAATAGCCGGATCTAAGTTTCCTTGAACTGTTTTATGCACTCCCATTTGGCGAGCTTCTTCAATTTGTAGTCGCCAATCTAACCCAACCACATCTAGAGGAAGATCATTCCATTCTAATGCCAAATGGCTTGCACCCACTCCAAACATAATTAATGGGACGTTTTCTTCTCTTAGTGCACTAAAAATTCTGTTCATTACCGGTTTAATAAAATAGCGATAGTCTTGAACATTCAAGGCACCCACCCAAGAATCAAAGATCTGGATAGCACGTGCACCGGCTTTGATTTGTGATTTCACATATGTAATAGTCATCTCTGCCAATTTATCCATTAGCGCAAACCAGGCCTTTGGTTCTGAATACATAAAAGATTTAGTTTTGTTATAGTTTTTCGATGGTCCACCTTCGATCATATAGCTAGCTAGAGTAAAAGGTGCTCCTGCAAATCCAATAAGGGGCACGTTAAGTTGTTCCTCCGTTAGTAGCTTAATCGTATCAAGCACATATGGGACATCCTCTTCTGGATGAATCTCTCCTAATTTTTCAACATCAGCAAAAGATCTGATAGGATTTGAAATAACCGGTCCAATTCCTGATTTTATTTCTACATCTACTCCAATGGCAGGTAGCGGTGACATAATATCTTTATATAAAATGGCTGCATCGACATCGTATTGTTCCACCGGAAGTCTTGTTACATACGCACACAGCTCAGGCTGATGAGTGATTTCAAATAAAGAATATTTTTCTTTAATTTCACGATATTCAGGTTGAGACCTGCCTGCCTGTCTCATATACCAAACAGGGGTATAATCCGTTTGTTCTCCTCTTGCTGCCTTTAAAAATGTTTCATTAATTTGTCTAACCATTATGTTGACCCCTTTCAAAAAAACAAGCTAACTCCCATTTTAATATACTTTGCTCATATTTTAAAAATACTGCGCTTACATACACATCTTCTAATATAGCTTTTTCTACTATAGATGTATAGATAACCGCCTCATCTGTCAAAAAATCTTCTTTTTTTATAATGATTTTATTCTATAACCTGTTGAAATTAGGATTGGTTAGCTCTTCTCGTTATAATTAATTTATTACATTGAAAGGGATGAAAGAGTATGAATATCTTTATGACGAATGGGACCTATGAGTTTATGCACTCACTAAAGGAAAAATATTTTCAGGAAAAGATGCTGCTTATGCACGATAATGAAACAACCCTTCTCATCCATGAAACAGATGGAAATACGGTCTTCGCATCCCCAAGGAAGTATGAAGTAATTGATCAGTCAGGAGATTTGGCAAACGGAGCATTTTTTGTGTTTAACAATATTCCTGTTAGTGAAGAAGGAAGACCTGTGTTCGAGTATCGCTTTAAAAATAGGGCAAGACTCATTGAACAGGAACCAGGATTTGCATCCATCCGGGTGCTACGTCCCCTTTCTAACGATACATACGTCATTTTAACTGCATGGAAAGAAGAAAAAGACTTTTTAAATTGGCAGGAGTCTAAGGCTTATGAAAAGGCTCATGAAAAAAGAAAAACCGAAAAGGGAATTGATCAGCAGCAACCATCGATCTTCACTCGACCTTCCTTTGTGACAAAATACCATCTTGCCCTAGAGAAGGAATAAGAAAAAGCCGGGAATACTATTCATCCCGGCCCTCTTTTAACTTCATAAGTCCATTTCGATTGGCATATACCGCCGCCTGAGTTCGATCAGACACTTGTAATTTACTCAAAATATTGCTCACATGAGTTTTCACTGTCTTTACACCGATGTATAGTTCATTACTAATTTCCTGATTCGTTTTCCCATCGCCAATGCATATTAATACTTCCAATTCTCTATCAGTGAGCTCATCATGGGGTTTCTTTTCTTTCACTCTCAAACGACTCATCATTCGATTGGCTACTTTCGGTTCAATCACTGATTCTCCTCGGGCAGCTTTCCTAATCGCTTGAACGATTTCATCCGCAGTTGCTGTTTTTAGCATATAGCTAAATACCCCAGCCTCAATCGCAGGAAACACTTGTTCATCATCATAAAAGCTAGTAATGATAATAATTTTACATTTGGGATAAAAGGATAGAATTGCCTTGGTTGCATCAATTCCTGTACCATCTTCCATTAGTAAATCCATCAAAACAATATCCGGTTTTTTATCAGCAACAAGGATTATCGCATCACTTCCACAGTTGGCTTCTCCTACAATCTCGATATCCGGTTCCGTCTGTAAATAGGAGATAATACCTTTTCGTACCACTTCATGGTCATCTACGACAGCAAGTCTAATCATTCAGTGCCCCTCCCGGTCACAGGTATTCTAATATCAATATATGTACCTTCCTTCTTTTTGGAGCGAATCGTAAAAATACCACCGATTTCTTCACATCGTTCTCTCATGGTTTTCATACCATAAGACGTCATGCGAACAATCTCTGGGTCGAAGCCTTTTCCGTTGTCCCCTATAAACAAATAAATATATGATTCCTTTTCTGTTAACGTAATGGTTATTTTGGTAGCTTCTGCATGTTTTAAAATATTGGACAGTGCTTCTTGAATAATTCGAAACAAATGCTCTTCCGTTGCTTTTGAAACACAATCAAGCTCATCAATGCTCGCTTGAAATTCAATTCCTGTTTTTCCTTTTAGCTCTTGAATCAATTTAATAACGCCATCACATAAGCTATCATCTTTTAACTGAACGGGTCGAAGATGAAGTAATAATGCTCTCATTTCACCTTGTGCTTTAACCGCAATTTCTGATATCTGTTCTAATTGTTCCTTCGCTTTTAACGGGTTGTTGTCAAATGTTCGGATGGTAGCTGAGCTAATCATACTAAGCGCAAACAGCTGTTGACTCACCACATCATGAAGATCTCTTGCCAATCGTTGTCGCTCTTCCATGACCGCTGCTGCATGTGCAGTCTGTGCCAGTGCCGTTTTTTCATCCGCTAATCTTCTCGTAGAATAGACTTGTTCCTGTATGTATTCAGCCAAATGATTTAATTCTTCCGTTATCAGACCAATTTCATCTTTCTCAAATTCTGGTATTCTCTCAGTAAACTTCCCACTTCTTAGCGTAGAAATAAATAAGTAGATATCTGACAATCTTCCCTTTATTAAATAACTCCCCTTAATACCAAAGTATCCCCCAATAAGCAAAAGGATCAAAAAGATATAGAGGGTAAGCCAAAAAGTTGTATATATGGAAAAACTAGATGATTGAACATTAAATAAATAGATTTGTAATCCTAGAAAGAAACAAAGAGCACTAATGAATGCCATCATAATAAAACTTTGTAAAAACCAGAAACGAATACCGACTCTCTTTTTCATAAGCTTCACCTATACCTTATCAATACGTACGGATCCAATTTTCAACTCAATCGAAATCTTTAACTTTCGAACTGCTTCCTCGTACCCAGGAGTTATATAGGATAACCCACGATTGATGGCATCAGTTTCCTTATCAAATATACGAATATCTCCTACCTTTATATACGATTGGACAAAAACAGGAACATCTTCTGGAATGATCATCTTGACATCACCAATCCATCCTTGAACGATAATCGGTGTTTCTTTTTCTGGAATGTAAGCTTGACTGAAATCAATGAAATAGTCTCCAATTGTGTTATAAAGCTCCATTGGTTCTACTGACCAATTGGCTTGTTTAAAACTAACATCACCAATCGAAAAGCCTCTAGCTCTTTTTCTCTTTTTCTTTCCTTTTTCATCAATGGTTTTAAACGCATCTATAGGCATATCCTCTTGAAAGTGAAACCTAATTTTATTTCTTCTAGTCAGTAAGCTAATCGCAGTATAAATAATAATATATGGCCAAAGCTTCCAAAACTCCCAAAATCCAAAATCTAATTTTCCAAATCGATCAAATATTAATATAGAAGAAAAAAGAAATAAAAATAAAGAGAAAAACAAATTTCCCCTTTCACCTAAGGCTTTTACACAGAGAATCGTCGCAATCGCAAATATCAGAAATGGATAAGAAACGACAAATAACTCTGTTATTTCCAAGGAAATGACACCTATATTAACAAGGAGGAGGACACCTCCCACAAGTAAGAGCATAATTGCAAAAAGCACTTGGTTTATTGTTTGATATCTCAAATCATCCGCCTACTTTCAATCAATAGCTTAATAATTCGATAATTTTCCATTTTCTCCTTCATTCATTTTACCTCTTCTTTTAAAAACTTGAACCAAACTCGAGTTGTTCTTTTTCTCCGTCTAGAGACGGAAAGATTTTGTTTTCCCTCTCACATCTTTGCCCATTTTACATATTCTGTAGCAACCAACCATATAAGGGCAAAAGCCTAAAAAGGCATCTCCCCTTATATAGGAGAAAGGAGTTTGTTCGATGGGTATTGAGTTAACAGCATTACATTGGATTTACCTTTCCTTTATCATTTTAATTATTGGCTTTATGGTCATGAGAAGAGATACCTCACTCGTTTGTATTACGGGAATATTTTTAATTGCGATTACTGCTACCGGTTCACTTAGCGCTTCTATTAGTGATATTTTTTCTAGTTTTATATATGCTATTACGGAACTACTGCCAACTATATTAGTCATTTCCATTATCGTAGCTATGAGTAAAAGTTTAACTACAACTGGTATTAATGACGTAATGATTTCTCCTTTTGCAAAAATCATACGTACACCCGCACTCGCATACTGGACCATTGGTATTTTGATGATGGTGATTTCTTGGATTAAGTGCACTTACATACACCTATTAATAAATGCTTATGTATCAAGGGTTTGAATACCTTTGGTAGTTTTATCCTTTGGCTTTTTCCTATTCAATAAACATGATGAAATAATTCGTTTGCCTATGTTAAAGTGTAAATAAATGACATATGGGAGATGAGTTTTTTAAAATGAGTAATGAAATAAATATTTCGGGGTTTAATGAATCCATAAACAAAAACAAAAGTGCTTTTTTATGCGGCAACGGATTTAGCATGAATTTTGATAGCGACTTTGGACGTATATATGATAACTTATTAATCTCTCATAAAAATGTAATTTACAATTCATCTTATGAAATAAAAGCTAATAAAAATTTCAAACGTAAATGTATTGATAACTTTCAAAGTGTTAAAAAGTTCTTGCGTAACTTTTCAGAGGATTCCTTGTATGGGATTTTTAATGATGCCTTAATTTTTGCTGAATCAATAAGAGAAAATAGCAAGTTAATTGAAGAACTATGGGAAGAAAAGTTTATTTCCAAACTAGTTTTTGGATTAAGCCAAATTGATATAATAAATAGAATTTGTGAAGTTGGTAAAAATAAAGGTATCACTTATGTAAACATTGAACACTGGACTACTCTTATATACTTCTATTTTGCAATAAAAAAATTGAATCCGAATTACTATCACTTCCCTACCAATAATTCCTTTATTACTGTGCTAAATGTCGGAAACAAAAGCCCAATAAGACTATTGCCACAAGAACAACAATTAAATGAAGAAGTTATATTTAACGGATTCACAACCTACTATCGGTTTCTGTTTTCCATAGCCATATTTTCAAATGGGAAAGCATTGGATATGAGTATGTTATCAAATATCAATAACCTTGATATGAATAAAATAAAGAATTTTTTAAATGAATTCGACTCTCTGCTTTCACTTAATTACGACAGGATAATGGAAAATATAGTGGGTAACCGTGTGGAACATTTCCATGGAGAATTTGTTAAGAATAAAACAGAATATGTATTTTCTCAGAGTTTAGGATTTAATTATGATAACGGGTATGTCAGCTTCTCGGATATTTTAATTGGTGATTTCTTTACCTTTAAAGCTTTTTTACCAGTTGTTAATAAACTAAGTAAGAATATGTATAATAAGAAAATCTCAGCTTTTTCCGATAAAATGGATACTTTAATCAAAGATAATTCAATAAACAATATTGTTATCTTTGGTATGAATATAGAGAATGACCAACATGTTTTAAGAAATATAATGTTAGCATTTTACTTTTCTCAACAACCCAATCCACAAATTATATATTGTTATTTCACTCCAGAAGAAAAGAAAGATTTTCAAGAACAATTTGAAGCTGTTATAACATTTAGCCCAGAAGTAAATGAATATGTAAAAAATATAAACGTTAGTTATATAAAAACACAGGAAATATTAAAAGAATACTTTTATATCGAATAAGGGGCTTCCTGCGGGAAGTCTTTTTTAAATCCTTTTCCTCACTCCCTGTTAGGCGGATCGACTTCGTCGATGCGACTGCTAATTAATCTTTAGACACAAAAAAAGAGAATCCCCGTTAAGGAATCCCCCTATAATAAAAACCTGCCTTCTTATATTGTATGTTCCCTATAGGAATCCTCACGGCAACAATGTCTTTGTCCATGAATACTTTTTAAATAACATGGAAAAATACGAACAAAAGAATGGAGGTATAATGAATGAAACGGTTTGTAACAATGATTATTGCATTCAGTCTATTAGTTATCTTAGCAATCCCAGTTTCAGCACAAAATTTTGATTATCCAAATAACAAAGGAAAAACATTTATTAACGAAAACGAGTTTTACCAACAAATGAAAAAAGATGAATATAAAGAACATGAGAATGCTTCTTACAGTATAAGACGAAAATTATCTTATAAAGAAGTACCTGATGCAGTTATGACTTTTGAGAAGAAGACAGGAAGATATATGGGCCAACCAAAAGATAAACTTTCTCCTGCTATTCATCCGGAACGTCAAGTATATTTCTTCGCTTCTTTTGTTCAAACTAAAGATGAAGAGTTTTGGAAACATACGGTGATTGATGCAGAAACCAAGCGACAACTTGAAGGTGGAGACTCTTATCATCATTATGATAATCCCTATATGAAAAATAATACCTCAAATTAAGCCACCACTTTTTGGTGGTTTTTTACTTCAAAATAATTCTATCGAATTTGTATTATTACTCAACCGCTACAGGAAAAAACAAAAACTCGTATGAGTTTCCTTCCATATCTTCTAGATAGACAGTGATACAATCGTTATTGTTATAGATGTTAGTACCTATTCCAGTGTAATGATTCACCTTGTAAGGTATGCCGTCTATAACCATGTCGGGTTTAGCACCCAGCTTCTTGAATACTTCTTTAATTCTATCCCTTGGTACTTTAGATAATGAATAATCCCCGTCAGGGAAAACGGTAAAGACTTCAATCATTCTTCTTCCCCCTCCGTTAGATAGGAAATATCCGCATGAATTATCTTCCGCTTCCTACCCTCTTCCAGTTCTTCTCCACCGATAACAAAGACGGTCTTATTTTGGTCTATCGTGTGTCTGATATTAAAGTCACCGTCAATCTTACTCATTAACTCAATGGCTTTAATTTTGTCACTGGCATTCACTGGGGCTTTTATGATTTCACCAGTCTTAAAATTTGGATAATAATTGTAGTCATCACCCTTTGCTATGTTAGTTAGAAGTTCCATTTTCTTAGTGGTCTGTATCACCAGTGGTTTAATGTGTATATCCTGAATCTGTTGTATCTTGGATTGTACCAGTGGATTGTTTAGATACTTGTATCCAGTGGTTCTACTCTTAATACCCACCTCTTCAAGTGCCTTTTGTAAGTTCTGACCATGTGCTATATAGGCATAACAAAAAGCTTCCTGCTGTTCTGATAAATAATCAGGTTTACTTTTACCGTTTCGTGTATCATGTTTCTTTAGCTGCTTTTCCACTTTTATCTATCCCTTCCTTTATGATTAGAAAAAAAGAAGCAGGGATGTTATTCCCCACTTCCTCCAACCTCTGAATCTATTTCCTTAATCTTCCCTTGAAGTTCACTGATACGGTTTTGTCTTTCGATTCGACCCTCTACCGAATTATCTTGACGGTATGTCTTTAGTTCCTTTGTTAGCCCTTGCTTATAGTCCTCAAATGAATCATAAGCGGAGGATACTTCTAAGTTCTGATGATACTCAAACTCATTAGATACCATTGGACGGTTAAGATATAATTCCAGTTCCTTGTAGTCGGTGTTATTGGCTACTACTGCACCCTCAAAGAACTCCTTTGATAGGTCTTGTTTGAATGAACCGTACTCTATTGCCATGTACTCAGCAGGGTACTTCTCCTTAAACTTCATTTGGTCTAACTTATCCATAGATTGAAATGTCTCCATTGTTAGCGGTTTTAAGTCTTTAACCGTTCCAGTATCACCGACTGAATAAAAGCTTAGTACACCTTCCATCTTGACAAAACGTGTTTCCCCTCTATTTTGTGCTATGTTTGTTCTTGTTCCACCTTTGGCTAGAAGTGTGTTTAGTTCCTCTTGGTAACCCTGTCTTTCTGTCTTGCGTTCTGCTACGTGCTTTTCTGCCATTGCCTTCATTTGTCTTCCTACTGCTGTATTTAAGAATGCTTGCATATCCATGTTTAAATTCTCCCCTTGTCATATCGTTTTATCATTGCGGTTAACTGTTTGTACTCTGTTTCCAATTTCTCATTCTCTTCCAGTGCTTCTTTTAGCTGTTTGTTTAACTCATAATTATCCTTAGTAGCAAAGAAGTATTTTCTCTTTAGCTTCTCATTCTCCTTAGATAAGACGGTTATTGTATCTTCTTGTAACTGGTTCATATCACTTCCTAACCTCCTGATAGTGTTGTCGATTATAAAAACATTTCCCCCACCCTCCGAAGAGAATAGGGGTTAGCCATTACAATCATGTTGTAACGGGTAAAGTGCAATAGAGGGAATGTCTGTGTCTCGGTTTCTTGTTCCCTCTACTTTTTGGTATGAGTTTTACGTCAGTTCCCTACCTCTAAAGAAAAGACAACTCAAGATAAATTGTACTGACCTCAACCCTTCCATAAGAAAAGGAACAGTAGCAGAAAGAAAAAACATTGACTCGATAAGTAGTCACTTTAGAAATGGCGGGATACTTTCAAGGCTGTTTCTTCTTAACCGTCAGGCTAGTATTTCTTCCCCTGATTTTTCCCATGTTATTATTCGTGGAGATGGGATCTCCACAAAAAGGTTGGTAAAGACTACCCTACACACAAGATAGCCCTCACCTGGTTAATAAAGAGATTCGTAAAATCCACTAAACGAATATGTCACCGTTTTACAGATAGGCTGACAACCTACCCAACCCGAAGGAAGAAACAGAATTAAAAGCAATGTACTAAATGCTAGGGTCATAGCCCTTCATTTAATATTTTTAGAAAGTGTTCCCACTCTCCATAAATCCCACTAACCGAAGTTAACGGAATCTAGCAAAGGAGGAATATGTCAGTGATTAGCTTGATAACAAGCTTATTGAAGCCACTAGGGGAGGTAATAGACCCTAATGACTTCTAAAGCAGGTCAATCTCTCGACTGTCCTTATACTTCCTAGGGCATTAGACACCACCTTTTTACAGTATTTCTCCAAGAAAGTTTTATTTATTTTCAGATTTAAAACCTCTTGTCCATTGGCTTGTATGCCCTGAATTTACATACTGGCTGTAATCATCCTTAGTGTTACCGTACCATCTTGGGTAGTCCGTTAGGCTTGTCTCCTTTTTAATTGAGTTAGATTTAATAGTGTTTGTTGTCATAGTTGTCACTTCTCCTTTAGTTAATAGTTTTTGTAGTTTGTTGATTGCTAGCGTGTGGTGTTGGTAAACATTAGATACGTTGCATTCCATTAGTTCCGCAACTTCTTTAAAGGGCATACCGTAAAAGTAATGCAGATAGATAATAGATTGCTGATTCATAGTTAATTGACGGATAGCCTTATGCAGTTCCTTGTCCTCTTCCTTCTCTATTACTTCATCCTCTACCGTCTTCCCCAGTGAGTTATTAGATAGGACATAGGCAGGGTTTACATGGGTTAGATTGAAAATACATTCTTCCTTGCCTTCATCGTCTTCCTTGTACCTGAGGGCATTCTGTGCATTGTCTTTATGGTTAGGGTTCTTTATCTCATCATTTTGGTATTCGTATGACTGGAAGCCCCAACCCCCTTTATGTGTGTGCTGTCCTTTAAAGGAAGTCATATATTTTACTAGATACTCATAGGCATTCATTCTCATAGCTTCCCTTTGTCCTCTAGCAATCTTAAAAGTAGTTCCAGTACCTTCTCCGTATGTTGTGAAGGCTTCATATCCAAAGTCACCTGATACGGTAACCCCTAGAAGCTTCTTGAACCCCTCTAAGTCCTCTTCACGTTCCTTAAGGTATTCACCCTCTAGCTTGTCTATTTCATTGTTTATGAGGGCTGTACGCTGTCTACCATTGTTTATTAGTCCTGCTTCTCTTACATTCTTTCTAAATACTTTGTGTAGATATGTTTGGAATTTCATTCTTGTTCCTCCTAGATGATTTTTAATGCCTATATCCTAATAACAAAGTGAATCGGATATTTGCACCCCTATATATTTTTAATAAAGCGAAACTTGTTATTTGCACCCCCATATTCTTAAATCGAGTGAAAGGGGAAGTTTGGGACAACCCTCATATTCTTTTAACGAGTGAAATTTGAAATCTGCACCCCTGCCCTGAAAATAAAAAAAACCACTATAAAAAGTGGCTTTGAAATTCCCTATATAATAGATAAATAAAATTATTTAAAAACTTTTAGGAACTACTGTAAAAAGTGCCCCTAAATTTCCCTAGGTAATAGATAGTTACTTAAGTTTACCGTTTGTTAATTAACTGATAGTTAATAAGAAACAACAAAGCGAAGCTTAGTCATTGTTAGAAAAAACAGTGCAGGTTATTATTAGCTTGTAACTTCTACCCTGCTTCCTTCCAGTCAGCTTCCCTATCAAGGGATATATAGGAGGTTATTAGAAAGGTTATGGAGAATATAACGGTGAACACTCTTTTATATAAGAAAGAAAGATTATGTACACTTTTTGTCCACTGTTTACACCCTCCCCAACTATGACAAGTTCCAACAAAGCCTATGATAGCAGCGTTTAACGGGACGTTTTATGTCCAACCTAGTGATTATTCCCTAGCGTTGTACCCAACAAATGTCAATAGTAAATTGTTGGTAAAAACACTGGAAATTAGAGGTAATTAAATTGTGTCAAATTAATAAACAATTCACTTGGTCAACTACCAATTATCCCCACCTACTTTTACCAAACATATCCATATTAACCGTATGGTTCAGCCTGGAGTTATTACCTATTAATACCAATAACCAAACGGTGAAATTTATCTCTTACTTGTAAAGTCAATTGGTAATACCCACCTCCACTACCAAATCATAGTTGTCTCTATAAGTGCATTTAATGTAGCAAATGAAACATGAATAACATTGCATAGTATATACAGTGTATAACCGTTAGTGAGAACATTAATTCATCAACGTTAAATGTTATTATTTATACAACATTATGTATAACTATAACTATATCCATCCATTTAATACCATACGTCTATTGATACTAATGTGATTTCACTGTCAATGTTAACTATTTCCATACGGTTATTAATGGTAAAAGGTAACGCAATTGGAAGGTAGTGGTAGGGGTGCTTTAAAGGTGGAAAATTGTGGGGTGGGGCATTAACCAATAATACATTTCTAAAATAAACTTGGGGCATCGGTTTTTGTTTTTTCTCAAAATATACTTGGGTGGACTGCCCGAATTGAACAATCGCACCCTTTACTTTAATAACTATAACGGTTTCCAATTAGGGTCTTTCACATCATTTTCATTTGGTTTTCTCACAAACTCAATACACCTTTCTTCACAAGCACCAAATAAGATATAGTTCTTCTGTGCTTGCCTTAAAGACGGGATATTCGCACCACCGCCATAATCTGGGTCATCATATTGAACTCCATCATCTTCCCAGAAGCAAATACTACATATATCATATGTTCCAGGAGGTTCTTCATCTAATGTTTTATAACCACAACATGGACAAGTAAATTTCATCTAATCACCCCAATAATAGCATTTACCTTCTTCCACTATACTGCTTCGTTAGCGGAACAAGAAAAGCGATTGCAATTCATATTCTTTATAATCCATGATGGTTGGATCGACTTCGTCGATTCGACTGATAATTAATTATAAAGTGAAAATCCCAGAGAAAAAGGCAGCTAGCAGATTGGATTCTTCCTTCTAAATTTTATATTTTTTAAAAGTTTTATTTGGATGAAGTTCTACCGATTCATCAGGAACATAACATTCTCTATCATGATAAGGCATTTCTAACTCTTCCCATTCAAAATCATCTTCAACACATTTAATGAATAAATCATATCCCTCACCATCAGAAGGCATTAGACCTAATCTTGTCTCTTCATGCTTTAAGGCAACATCAATCGCCTCTTTTAATTCCAATAAAGCTGTTCGATTGGCAATAAGGTAAGCGTTACTATGCCACATTTGTTGACCAAAAATATGGCACTTAGGCATAGGTTTATCCTCATCATAAAATCTATTGTTAACTACATGGGTTAAATGTTCGAATACCTCTTCAGGACTATCTACATCTAAATAAACGTCCATGCCACTTTCCCAATACCTTTGTCCTCCGCCCCAAAACTGCGAAACAAAGTCCTCACGTAAATCATTGTTTTCCACAAACAAATATCTTTCCAATTCATCTTCTAAATCCTCGAAATAGTAACTATGAATTTGTTTTTCATCCCTTTTATAAATAAAATGATAAAGATTACTTACCACTTTTTTACTTTCCAATAATTTAAAGTTATATTTCTTTGCCTTTTTAGGCTTTAATACTCCATTGACAAAAGGTGTCTCTGGAATATAAATAGCTGTAAATAACTTTTCATTAGCCATTTTTTAATCACCCCTTAACATCTAATTATACCTTCTTAGATATAAAAAAACCCCTTAAGCTAATCACTTAGGGGCAATTGTTAGTTTAATTACTTCTTCCTCTTCTCCAAAGGCATTAGCTTCAATCCCTCTGAAATAGTAAATCTTATCTATCAGTAACTTTAGCAAACGGTTAGCTTCTTCCTTATTGGTACATGGTTCAATTTTTGTATAGTTAATCTGCCCTTTACCCTCAGGTAAATTTAACTCCTGCTTAATCATCCCAATAAGCTTTAACTTCTCCTGATAGCCTTGTGATAACTTTGCGGTGTCCAGTGATGATAATTCATCTTGTAGTTCTGCTATCTTACTGGAAAGGGCAATAATTTCATTCTCTGATTCTGATTTGATTTCTTCAAACTCTGCCTTGGATAGTTCACCGTCTAAACGCATTTCCCTTGCATTCTTAAGCCTTCTGTTTAGCTTCTCATGCTTCTTTGTTAATTCGGTAAGCTGTCCTTCAATAATTCCCTTTTTATCCTCTAAGGGTGTTTCTAGTGCCTTCTGCCATTCTTCTCTAAAATGAAGTTCAACCCAATAGAACTGTGCGTAAAACTCTGCCAGTAATGTTTCTTCTTTTACTCCTGGCATACCGCATTCACATTTCTTAGTTACCATTGCATCTTCATATACTTCTCTTCTTTTTAACTGGAAACTAATCTTTCTACCGCAATTATCACAGTAAACTAAATCCTTTAGAATGGTTCTCACCTTACCTTTTGTTCTTACTCTTTGTTCCCTATCTCCTGCAAATCTTTCCCTCATAGCATAATCAGCCTTCTTAAAGGTATCCTTATCCACGATAGCAGGAAAGGCATCTTCTACCCTAATATCTTTGTAAATCATTGTTCCAGTATAGGCTTCATTGCGTAATATATTTTGAACTGATTTATAAGGCTTACCAGTTATATCAGATATTGATTTCCCACCGTACCCATTTATCGCAAGGATAAATATTTTCCTAACGGTTTCCGCTTTTTCATTCGGTACAAAGGTTCGTTTCTTATCCTTGTTAAGAATGGAATCATATCCGAATGGCGGTCTGCTTGCTACAATTTCACCTCTAAGGGCTTTATCCCTTTTACCTTGAAGCATCCTCTTTCTAATTTGCTTATACTCGCCATGTGCCAAGGTTGATTCAATCGCGTAAAGAGTAAAGTCTTGTTCGGTGTAAATTCTTTCAGGAGTGATAACTGGAATACCTGCTTTTTCTAATCGTTTGAATATGTGGATACTGTATTCTAAATCACGACTTAAACGGTCAATAGCTGTAACAACAACCGCATCATATTTCTCTAAATCATCCAATAAACTATTAAGGGCTTCCCTTGCTTCCATTCTTGCCTGCCCTGATACAATTTCTTCATACACGGTAAAAGTGTATCCTCTTTCCTCACATAACCTTACAAGACGTTCTCGGTGGTTCTGTAGGGTGTCCACGTTCTCCCCTTTATCCCTTGAAATACGAAGGTAAACTGCTACGTTCTTTATGATGTTGTTGTTTGTTACCACTTCGGTGTCAACTCCTTGATGTTAGTATTATTACCTAAAACCAATGATACCAACACTTTCAAATGGTGTCTATAAGTGCTTTTAATGGTTTTTTTGGCCGTCTCCTGCCGTTGCACTTCTAGGTGCCGTCTTACTTCCTGTCGCAATCCGAGTCGGTCTACCTGCCTTGGGTGTGGCCATGGCTATGAACTTATTCGGTCACGGAATTGCGCTTTCTGGAGATTTTATTATCCAAGCTGCACCCAAATTAACGGCTGATGCTGCAGGATTACCAGTTAGTGAGGTAATTAGTGCTAGTATTCCTCTTGTCATCGTCATGGGTGTTGTTACCACTATAACTGCTTTCATCTTCTTAAAACGAGATATGAAACT
Organism: Bacillaceae bacterium; assembly: GCA_041640555.1. GTDB lineage: Bacteria > Bacillota > Bacilli > Bacillales > Cytobacillaceae > Robertmurraya_A. Next base: position 65,588 of record JBEQAB010000011.1, on the reverse strand, counting down.
TGGGAAGCTACCCACAACATCTTATATTCAATCTAAATCTTCAGATAATGATACAGATAAGACCTTATTATCTCTTCAACAAAAAAGATTCTTCTCTCTCCTCATCCCTGTTCTGTTTTTATTAGATGTGGTCGCTATGTTTATGCTTGATTTACAAGGTGGAGACGCAACGGCATTAGTAGGCGGAACTTCGATTGTTATCCTCATACTCATTACAATGGTTGGGCATAAAAATAAAGGACTTGAAAAAACAACAAGTTATTTAATAGAAGGATTTCAATTTGGATTCAAGGTATTTGGACCTGTAATTCCCATTGCCGCCTTCTTTTATCTTGGTGATGCTGGCTTTTCAGTCATCATTGGTGAGTATTTACCGGAGGCATCACAAGGAATCGTCAATGATCTTAGTGTCTCCTTAGCTGGTATTGTCCCGTTAAGCAATGAGATTGCTGCGGTAACTCTTACAACAGTCGGTGCTATTACTGGACTAGATGGGTCAGGTTTTTCAGGTATTTCACTGGCCGGTTCTGTTGCCAACCTGTTTGCCGAGGGAATTGGTGCAGGTGCTGCTACATTAACGGCTCTTGGTCAAATTTCAGCCATTTGGGTTGGTGGAGGAACTTTAGTTCCTTGGGCTCTGATTCCGGCTGCTGCGATTTGTAATGTCGATCCGTTTGAGCTAGCCCGACGAAACCTGCTCCCTGTTTGTATTGGTCTTATCGTTACCACGATTGTAGCCATCTTTTTAATATAGAAAAAACCATCGTCAGGTAACTCCTGACGATGGTTTTTTACTTTAACAGCCCGACCAATTCTAATCCGTATGCAATTCCATCTTCATCCACATGCTTAGTTATGAATTTAGCAGCACTCTTAGCCTTTTCATGTGCATTTCCCATAGCTACACTATTCTTAACAAAGGAAAGCATCTCAATATCATTTAATCCATCTCCAAAAGCATACACATGCTCAGGTGCAATGCCAAAATGATTCATAGCCGCTTGAATTCCTACCGCTTTTGATCCTCCAGCAGGTAACACATCAACCGCATATTCATGCCAACGGATAAAATCTAATTGAGGAAATGCTGATTTATAATCCACTTGATCTTCATCTCTATATATTAGAAAGGATTGATATATTTCTCGATCTCGATGGTACAGAGGATCATATCCAACCTTCCCACTTACACTTAAAGAACCAACAGCCTCTTCTAACATCGCATGTGATTCAACATTTCCTTTCATATCTTCGTGATCTAAATACACGATCGGGTGTAGATTTTCAGATGAATAATTTGTAAGTTCCTCTAAATCGGAGAGGTTGATAGGATTTTTATATATCACTTGTCCGTTTAATACAACATACTGTCCATTAAAACTTACAAAATTATCTATTTCTAACTCTTTACGAATCTCGGTGATATTAAAAGGAGATCTCCCTGTCGCAATAGCGACCTCATGACCTTGATTCTTTAACTGTTGAATAGCTTCCTTTGCCGATTGTGGTAATTTTTTTTCTTCATTATATAATGTTCCATCTATATCAAAAAAGACCAATTTTTTGGACATGTAAACTTCTCTCCCCAATTAAAAACCCCATCCAAAAATGGAATGGGGCTTCTCGATTTTATTCAGCAAGTCCTTCTTTAGCTAATACATCAGTAAGACCTTTTAACGCTTCCTCTTCATCTGCACCCTCTGTTGTAATTGTAATGGACGCCCCTTTAGGAATTCCTAAAGACATGACACCCATAATGGACTTGAGGTTAACTTCCTTTTCCTTGTAAGCTAGCTTCACATCTGAGTTGAATTTACTTGCCGTACTTACAAGAAGTGTCGCTGGTCTTGCATGAATACCTGTTTCATCAATTACTGTAAAAGTTTTCTTTGCCATTAATAAAACCTCCTAATATGCTTATAGTTTCTCCCCGTTTGACTCGATCACGGATTGGTACCATCCAAAGCTTTTCTTCTTGATTCGACGAAGGTCGTGTTCACCTTCTTCATGTTGATTCACATAAACGAATCCGTAACGTTTTTGGAATCCATTCAACCAGCTTAAAAGATCGGTAAATGACCATACGCAATATCCAAGCATCTCAACACCATCCGAAATAGCTTCTTGAATGGCTACTAAATGTGTTCGAATATATTCTATACGATAATCATCGTTTACCACATCATTTTCTTCAAGCTTATCATACTCCCCTAACCCGTTTTCACTGATTAAGATTGGCAGGCCGTATCTGCTTTGTATGCGGCGAAGTCCAATTCGAAGTCCAACCGGATCTATATTCCAATCCCAGTTTGTTCTTTCTAAATTGTCATTCTTGACCGTTTTAAATACACCTGGAATTCCTCGGTCTTTCGTTGTTCCTTTTTTCCCTGATGTATTAAAATGACCCTCGGTTACTCCATCAAGCGGGTTTTCTTCGTATGTGGTTGTTTGGTAATAGTTTACACCCATGAAATCAGGTTTTCCAGCTTTTAATAATTCAAAGTCGCCTTCTTCTACCTTTGGTGCCAATCCGTTCTTTTCTAAATAGTTCCACGTTGCCTCAGGATATTTCCCCCACGCGTAAACGTCCATCCACCAATGGCTTGTAAATTCCTCGGCATTTTCAGCTGCTATTATATCGGTTGGTTTGGATGAAGCAGCATAAGCAGGAGAATAAGCAAAACTTGGACCAATTTTCCCATCTGGAACATATTTACGGAATTCTTTAATCACGCTTGCATTCGCTAAATTCGCATGGTGATTTACTTGATAAAAAAGCTTGTCATCCTTAACCCCTGGTGGATGAGCGGCCCACTGATATCCAAGCATTGTAAAAATATTTTGCTCATTTAAACTTACCCAATACTTAACACGATCACCAAATCGCTTAAATAAAATGGTACTGTAATTCGTGAAATCTTCTATGATCTTTCTTGATTCCCAGCCACCATATTCATCTTGTAACGATTGGGGTAAATCCCAATGATATAGGGTCAAAACAGGTTCAATATTATGTTTTACGAGCTCATTAATTAGATTATCGTAAAACTCTAGACCTTTCTCATTAACTTCCCCTTTTCCTTGAGGAAGAATTCTTGTCCACGCCACTGAAAAACGATATGCCTTCATTCCCATTTCTGCCATTAACTGCACATCTTCTTTATATCGATGGTAATGGTCAACTGCTACATCACCAGTTGTCCCTTTAAATGTCTTCCCTGGTATGCGAACGAATAAATCCCAATTAGAAGGTCCTTTTCCATCCTCATCCCATGCACCTTCTACCTGATAAGCTGCAGAAGCTGCACCCCATAGGAAATTCTCCGGAAACGGTTTTAGTTGCTTATGTATCATTTCTATCTCTCCTTCGTTTTATCCCTTTTTTCAAAGTAATGAAGATAGTTCTGATGCTCTCACACCAGAACCAATTCTTTGTTATTATGCTTATTTCTCTAGAAATTACAGTACCAAATTGTTAGCTAGAAACTTTCTCTAACTTAATCGTTTCGTATAGATCCACAAATTCTGTTGCTAAGTCCTTTAGTGTGATCGCATTCATTAAGTGATCTTGCGCATGAACCATCAATAGAGAAATTTCTACCTTTTCTCCTCTGATTTCACCTTGAATTAATGACGTTTGAACATGGTGTGCTTCATTTAATGCATCTGCTGCTTCTTGTAATTTTGCTCGTGCTTCTGTGAAATCTCCTCGCTTCGCTGCTGCGATCGCTTCCATTGAAGAGCTTTTTCCATTTCCACCATGTAAAATAATCTGAAATACTGTTTCTTCCATTGTTGTCATTGTAAGTCCCTCCGTATAAAAAGCATTCTCACATAAACTGTTGTGATACTTGTTCTATTTTTTAAAAGTTTAATTAGCTTACCTTTGATGAATTATTTGCTCCGCCTTCTTCTTGTTGCTTCATCTTATCCCACATTCTGAAGAACGGGAAGTAGATAGCTAAAGCGATAACGACGTTGACAGCCTGCATAACCGCACCTGAAATTTTACCTCCAGTTGCTAGGTATCCACCGATAATTGGCGGCGTTGTCCAAGGAATCGCGATACCTGCTGGCTTTGCAACTAAACCTAACTTCATTGAGTAGTACGTTACAATGATTAACACGATTGGTGTTAAGAAGAATGGTACGATTAGTAATGGGTTCATTACGATCGGTGTACCAAAAATGATTGGTTCGTTGATCATGAATGTTCCAGGACCAGCCGATAATTTACCAAGCGCCTTCATCTGTTGGCTCTTTGCCCAGAAAAGCATAAGCATAGCTAGACCAAATGTAGCACCAGTACCACCAATGTTGACGAATACTTCAAAAAATTGAGATGTAAAGATATTTGGTAATTCTTCACCTGCACGGAAAGCAATTTGGTTTTCTTCTGTTGCCATTAACCAAACTGGGCTTAGTACACCTGCAACGATGTTTGTTCCGTGAAGACCTGCTGACCAAAGCATCATAATAAGCATGTAGGCAACAATGGAACCGATTAAGCTTCCACCTAATAATCCAAGTGGCTTACCAAGTACTAATTGAACTACGTCGTGAATACTGCTGATTCCAAAGTATTCAATTACTAAGCGAATAAGGAAGATGGTAGTAATAACAATAAAACCAGGAACAAGTGCAACAAACGATTTACTTACTGCCGGTGGAACGCTATCTGGCATTTTAATAACGATATTTTTCTTAAGAATTAGGTTATACACTTCTGTTGAGAATAAAGCGATTAAGATCGCTACGAAAAGTCCTTTACTTCCCATAAATGCAACTGGAATCGCTCCTCCAACTGCAATTGCTTCCGTTGCTCCATCTGGAGTAAACGGTACATTGAAAGGTGTAGCTAGTAAGAACGCACATAGTGAGATTACCCCAGCTGTAATGGCATCAATGCCATACCTCTCAGCTAAACGATACGCAATACCGAAAGCTGCGATAAGACCCATCATGTTAAACGTCGCATCGGTTGGATACATTAATTTCGCTAACCATTGATCTCCGAACACACTTGCCATGAAATCAGCATAGCCAGGAATCGGTAGGAAACCTAAGATTAAGAATACAGAACCGATAATAATCATTGGCATTGCTAGGATGATTCCATCTTTTAAAGCACCTAAATGTCTTTGTGCCGCTAATTTACCAGCAAAAGGCATAAACTTTGATTCAAGGAAACCTAAAAACTTATTCATCACGTTTCATTCCCTTCTCTATACAGAGATATTTAGTTTTTTAGTGCTACAGCTGTTTTTAACACTTCTGCTCCATTACACATTCCGTAGTGAATTGGGTTAATAGAATCAACAGGGATATTCTTTTCTTTTCCTAGTTGTTGCATTTGAGGTAATAGGTAACGAACTTGTGGTCCAAGAAGAAGTACATCCGCTTGATCGATATTCGCTTTTACTTGATCTGCACTTACAGCCCAAATTTTCGACTCAAGACCTTGTTCTTTTGCAGCCGCTTCCATTTTTGTTACTAGTAAACTTGTAGACATACCTGCCGCACAACATAAAAGAATATTCATTATAAATTCCTCCTAATATTTTGAGATGCTCTCTTAACAATTGAGAGCGTATGAGTGAATGATTATTTTTCACAAGAAGCTACTTGTTTGTTTCTCATTGTTTCTCTCTTCTTGATGTCTTTATTGTAATTGTAAACCGCTTTCACTTACATCTATCGTTTTTCCGTTTCTCAAAGGAAATGGCTATTGAACGCTTTTTTACACAAAAAAACAGGGAACTCACTCCCTGTTCTCCGATTATTTATTTTTTAATAGTTTTGCATATTTTAATACTTCAGTACCATTACAAGTTCCATAATGAACCGTGTTAATCACGTCTACTGGAATCCCTTTTTCTTCTCCAAGCTTTTTAAGTTCGGGTAGTAGATGGCGAACTTGTGGACCTAATAGGATTATGTCTGCATCTTTTATATGTTTATATACAACATCCCCGGGTACTGCCCAGATTTTATTGTTTTCACCCTGTTCGATTGAAATTTGATTCATTTTTCTTACCAGTAAGCTTGTTGACATACCAGCTGCGCAGCATAATAAAATATTCATCAATAATCCTCCTTGGCTGACACATAAAGTAATCGTTCATTTCGATTCGTTTTTAAAGAAAAGACACCAGCCACTACAGCTTTAAAAAGGTGTCTTTAAATTCATGATAGGACTTTGCCTTAATTAATTGTTGTACTAACTCACGATCGTCGATCACTTTACCTAACATATCGTACATTCGCTGCAAATCTCCACTACTATCTCTTTCTACACTAAGCAAACAAACAAATTGTACAAGTTTATCGTCCCACTCTATTGGCTTCTGTAAGGTACAAATTGACCAAAATGTCTCGTCTGTTAATGGATTTAATGGATGTGGAATAGCAACAAAATTTCCAAAGGAGGTGGAAGAAAGAGATTCCCTCTCCTTCACTGACTCAATGAAAACATCATCTATCAAACCCATTTCTTTCAAATTCGAAAACATGTAAGATAACACTTCTTCTTTTGATAAAAGTGCTTGTTGTAAGAAAACTAGTTCTTCCCTTGTATACTCAAGAGTTGTTGTTTGCTCTGATACAACAGATTTAATTTTATTTAAATCTTGATCACCTAAAAATGTGTTCACATGAATGACTGGAATGGACATCTTTTGCTGAATAGGTACTGTACTAATAATAAAATCAATATCATGTAGATCCATTTGCTGAAGCTTATAAAATTCAGTTGTGTCGACAATATCAAGCTTTGGTCCAAAGGTTGACTGAAGCTTATAGTAAAGCAATCTCGCACTACCTACTCCTGATGCACATACAATTAAGCATCTTTTCGGACCATGGTGGATTTGCTTCCGCTCCATGGCTACCCCAATATGGAGCGCTAAGTATCCAATTTCATTCTCGTCTATATCAATGCTAAGTTGTTTTTTTAACTCTTTACCAGCAATGAGCCCTGCTTGAAACGCTACTGGATAATTGGCCTTGATTTCATTAATCATTGGGTTTCTCAAGTTCATTCCATAACGGTACCGATTGATTGCTGGCTTAATATGTAGACACATTTGCTCTAAGAGTTCTTTATCTTCGCTAATTCCTAATGACAGATTTTCATCGATTTTTGCAAGAATATCAGATACTAATTGAGCAATTTTTTTATCAATCACTTTCTCCACTTGCTCACCAGGTGATTTTTCAATCATTTTCGTACCTAAAAGATGAATGGCTATATAAGCGACCTCATTTTCTGGAAAATCAACCATGAGGCTTTCTCTTAGATTTTTCACAATTTTTTCAGCAACAGAAAATTCCTTTTGTCCAATGATTTCATTTAGCTCATCTGAATACAATAACACATGATTCCCTTCACGGATGCGCTTACAAGCTATTGCTACATGGATAATTAAATTATTTAACCCGACATCAGATAGGGTGATATGATGCTCTCTAATAAGTGCTAAAATGACGTTTCGAATCACTAGAATTTCTTCCTTGGTGAGGATATTCAGTTGTTCATTAACAATATCAAGTTCGTCCCTTTTTTTATTAAAAATATAATCCGACATACAAAAGCGGACCTTGAGTTCATCACCTTTAATCCTTAAACCATAATTAGGTTTCTTTTCTAAACTTAATCCATACCGTGAGAGGATTTTCTTAATATCCTTTACGTCATTTAAGATGGTTGAGCGACTAACAAATATTTCATCAGCTAAGTGATCAAGCTTTACAAATTTATTTGATAGAAGTAGCCTCGTAATAATATACCTTATCCGTTCTTCAGGTGAGTCCGGTCTCCCAACGCTCGTTTCAGCCGTATCTTGAAACACTTCATTTATAAAGGTAATGAACTGTTGATTATTATTTACAACTAATTCATATCCTGTTCCTCGTACTGATTTAATATCTGCACCGTTCTTTTCAAGGATTGCCTGAAGGTCTTTCATATCATTTCGAATGGTTCTTGATGTTACTTTAATAACACTAGCTAAATACTCGCTCGTAATAGGCACCTTCGCTCCCATTAGTTCTCCGAGTATCATCGTGAGACGAGAAATAATCATGTCGAACCTACTCCCCTAGAATCTATTTCTTTCTAAAATATGTTTTATTTCGTTCTACGGACTTTTCTGAAAAGTTAACATTTCTCTCTATTTCTTGTCAAGTTGATAATTAAATAAGACTTCCTTCTTGATTTTCAATGACTGTACGAATAGGATAACATTGTATATTAATTTTATTGGAGGGAATGCCTTGAGTAGCGCTGATAAAGTAATTGGATATGTAGGAACGTACACAAAAGGTGATAGTGAAGGGATATATCGCTTTGTTTTAGACACAAAAGCTGGAAAAATAGAAGAGGTTGAACTTGCTGGTAAAGTAGAAAACCCTACCTATGTTTCTATTACCGGAGATAACAAATTTCTTTATTCCGTTTCAAAAAACGGCGATCTTGGTGGAGTAACTTCTTTTTCAATTGAAGAAGGTACAGGAAAGCTTCAAAAAATTAATGATCAAGGCTCGGCTGGTTCTCCTCCTTGTCACTTAGAGATAAACCCAAGCAATACCGCATTGTTTACCGCGAATTACCATAAAGGAACAGTTGAAGTGCATAAGGTAAACCCAGAAACGGGTGAAATTCAACCGGCTTCTTCAAGCGTTGCCCACACAGGAAGCGGTCCAGATCCTAGACAGGAAAAGGCCCATACACACTACTCTGGCCTAACTCCAGATGGAAAATACGTGGTGGCAGTTGAACTTGGAATTGATAAGATCTTTACATATGAACTAAAAGAAGATCAATTATCACTAGTTTATGAACTTTCTGTGAAACCTGGAAGTGGCCCAAGACATATTGTGTTTCATCCAACAAAACCACTTGCTTATGTGATGACAGAATTTAGTGGCGAAGTACTAGTTCTTCAGTACGATTCAACTAACGGTAGCTTAAAACAAATTCAAGCGATTTCTACACTTCCTTCAGATTTTACCGAAAACAATCAAGGAAGTGCGATTCACATCAGTTCCGATGGGCGTTTTGTGTACGCTGGAAATCGAGGACATAATAGTATTGCAAGCTTTGTTGCAGACGAAAATGGCTCCCTTTCATTATTAGAACTTACACCAACAGAAGGTGATTGGCCACGTGACTTCGCACTAGATCCAACAGAATCATATATTGTTGCATCAAATCAAGAGTCAGGCAACCTTGTTCTTTTTGCTAGAGACAAAGAAACAGGTAAACTAAGTCTGCTTCAATCTGACATTACCGTTCCTTATGCCGTTTGTGTGAAGTTTTTATCTATTTAACGAACGAAAGACTACCTGAAGGTAGTCTTTCGTTTTTCTTTTTTTCTACCTAAGAAACCATTTTTCAAGCAAAAAAATGTTATAATTATCTGAAATTAGTAAAAAGGAGTGGGGATTAATTTGCTTACGACACTGTTTACGAAGCTAGAAGATTATTATCCTGAAATGGTTGAGATTCGAAGATACTTACATCAGCATCCAGAGCTTTCTTTTCAGGAAGTGAACACGGCTAACTTTATCGCATCTTATTACGAAAAACTCGGCGTGGAAGTTCAAAGAGGTGTCGGTGGCAATGGAGTAGTAGCAAAGATACAAGGAAACTATCCTGGAAAAACAATTGCCTTACGTGCAGACTTTGATGCACTTCCTATTCAAGATGAAAAGGATGTTCCTTACAAATCAACTGTTCCAGGTGTAATGCATGCTTGTGGGCATGATGGTCATACTGCCTCTCTACTTGTCCTAGCTAAAGTACTCCATGAATTAAAAGACGAAATTCACGGTACATATATTATGATTCATCAACATGCAGAAGAGTATGCTCCTGGAGGCGCGGCATCCATGATTGAAGCAGGTTGTCTTGAAGGGGTAGACGTTATTTTTGGTACGCATTTATGGGCAAGCGAGCCTACAGGAAAGATCCAATACCGAACAGGTCCTATTATGGCAGCAGCAGATCGATTTGTGATTACGGTCCAAGGTAAAGGAGGGCACGGAGCACAGCCACATAAAACAAAGGATTCCATTGTTGTTGGCGCTCAACTTGTATCCAATTTACAACAGATCGTAAGCAGACGTGTGAGTCCAGTAGAGTCCGCAGTCGTTTCCGTTGGATCCTTCGTCGCAGACAATGCATTTAACGTAATTGCGGATAAAGCAAAATTAATCGGAACCGTCCGCACATTTAACGAAGACCTTCGTGACTTTATCGCTGACGAAATCGAACGCATTGTAAAAGGTACTTGCATTGCTTCCGATTGCTCTTATTCGTATGAGTATATAAAAGGTTATCCTGCAGTTGTTAACCATAAAGAAGAAACGGAGTATCTAGTTCAACTAGCTAATGATATGGAAGACATTAAAGTAGTAGAAGAAGCAGAGCTCCAAATGGGTGGAGAAGATTTCGCTTATTATCTCCAGCATGTGAAAGGAACCTTCTTCTTTACGGGGGCAAAGCCTATTGGTGTGGAGATTGCTTACCCACATCATCATCCGAAATTTGACATTGATGAACAAGCACTACTCGTAGCGGCTAAAACGCTCGGGTCAGCTGCCATTAACTATAAATAATGCTTGGAGATAACCTCCAAGCTTTTTCCTTTTAAAGTAGCCTGTGTTTCAGACATCGAAAAGTATTTTGAACCTAATTCTGTCTAAATGAACCCCTGTTTCGGACTAACTCACCCTTCTTCTTGCCTTTCCTGTCCGAATCAATCCCGCATTCGGACTAGCTCTCTCTTCTCCTTGCCTTTCCTGTTCAAATCAATCCCGCATTCGGACTAGCTCTCTCTTCTCCTTGCCTTTCCTGTCCGAATCAACGCCCTATTCGGACTGACTCACCCTTCTCCTTGTCTATCTTGTTCAAATCAACCCGCATTCAGACTAACTCTCTCTTCTCCTTGCCTTTCCTGTCCAAATCAACCCCGCATTCGGACTAGCTCCCTCTTCTCCTTGTCTTTCCTGTCCGAATCAACGCCGCATTCGGACTAGCTCCCTCTTCTCCTTGTCTTTCCTGTCCGAATCAACGCCGCATTCGGACTAGCTCTCTCTTCCCCTTGCCTTTCCTGTTCAAATCAACGCCGCATTCGGACTAGCTCTCTATTCTCCTTGCCTTTCCTGTCCAAATCAACCCCGCATTCGGACTAGCTTCATCTTCTCCTTGTCTTTCCTGTCCGAATCAACGCCGCATTCGGACTAGCTCTCTCTTCTCCTTGTCTTTCCTGTCCGAATCAACGCCCTATTCGGACTGACTCACCCTTCTGCTTATCTTTCCTGTTCAAATCCCCCTCACTTTTGATCAAGCCTTATTGTCTCAAGCATAAAAAATGCCCTACTACTCAGGCAGTGGGGCCTTTTTAAGTAGGCGAAGTCGATAACAGTTCATTGCCACTTCTCCTAAAGAGTCTAGAAGATTATAGTTCGCATACGCCCCGACAACGGCTCCAATCCCAGGGACTAGCTGAAGCATTTTAATAAAATCAATATGATCTCTGTATTCTTGTTGGAACGATTGCCAGTCCATATCTTCATAATTTTGTTTTCTATCCTCCCAATTTTCAATCACCTCTAATGTTTCCAGCCTTTTTTCATCACTTGAGAAAGCTAGTGAGAACACATGTAAAATAAAGATTCGTTCTTCAAGCTTTTCGGGATTATAACCGTATATGGTAGCCGTTTCACTTAAGTACTTCATTTTAATGGACAGTAGTAAAGGAAAGTCTGCTAAACCTAAAAAAATTCCTCCCGCTCCTGTTCCCGCCCCTTCTAATGTAGCTGTTTTGCGGTAAAAGGAGAGTTTTTCAGCAGCCATTTTATCTTTATCCAATAAAGATGACCCTGCCCTATTTTCTTTCTTTGTAATGATATATGACCCTACAAGTAGAGCTTTAACCATTTGTTTAATACTATCAGTGATGATTTGATGAGCCTTTGCAGGGATCAATTCATTCATTTTACCTTGTGCTTTTTTGGATACTCTCTGAAGGAATGGTGATTTTTTTAATAATTTCCGTTTCCATAAAACAATTTCGTGATAAATCTTTAATTCGTATTCATTCATTAAAATTCCCCCCTCCTTTCCTTTATACGTTCAAACAAGACTTTCGTTTCAAAAAAAAAGAAGAAGGCATTTGCCTTCTTCCAACTTAATGCTGCTTATTCGGAAGCCTTTTCTCTGGGTGATTATTTCCACGCTTCTTATTTTTTAGTTCCTTTTTTTTATCTTCTGCCAGTTTATCAACGAATTGACTTGTATTTTCCATCATGACTCCCCTTTCTTTACTGGGTAGTCATAGTGTAACCAGCTTTGAAAAAATTACGTCAGCTTTTTATGACTATATTGATATACGAACAAGTAACTGAAGGCGAGCCCTGCCAACAATGAAAAAGCACTAATAACCAAATTACCCTTTAAAAGGATGGAAATGGATAGTAATAAAGATTGAATGCTTAATACGACAAAAAGAAGCTTCTGAAATGATTTTTTTTTCGTTATTTCTTTTACTGGATATAATTGAATCCATAGCTTATTTTGATGGTGATTCCATAATGGGAGCAATTGAAAACCTGTTAAGTAAATAAACAAGACAACAAAAAGTATTTGTCCATATCCAAAAGTGACAAAATATAGGACGAGTCCTCCAATAACGGTCAAGCGTGTCCATAATCCAAGATAGTCTCCACCTCGGGCAAAAGTTTGTACAAATAAATGTAAAAATGTAGCATCTTTTTGATAGGGCAGACTTGCGGATATCCAATCTAGCCACCTGCGTCTTTTAACCTCATCCTTTAATTTCGGAACATCTGTAAACAGATTGGCTAAGCGATAGAATGACATCATTCTTCTCTCTTCTAGCTGAATAAGACGCTCCCATTTTAAGCCCTTATTCTTTGTTTGATTATAGTAAGTCAGGAAAAGAAGAAGTAATAAAAAAGCAACAACCCCAATTAACCAAATAGCTGCTTGATTGAACAAAAGGTATAAAAATACTCCATTCACCACAAATCGAATGACCGTATCTAGTCTTTGAGTGGACTCCTCCACATAATATTGTACTCTCCATCTTATATACAGATTTAACAGTTTTAGCCCTGCTAAAACGACAAGAAACGGGAGGAAGTGATGAAAACCACTTCCGGTTACTTGAGCATAAATCGGCATTAGGACACCAAGGAAAAGTACTAACAAGTACATGCCAATGAAAAAACTCAAAAGAATGCTACGATTAAAATAGGATTGAAGTCTTTCTTCAAGGGCAAGAAGAAACACTTTATCAGGATCAACTACAAAAGTAAAAATAGGGCTTATTGTAGTCACTAGAGATAAAATGATTGCCATTAATAAGGCAACGGGAAAATCACTTGATAACGTCTTTACCCATTCTTGGTAGTAGAAAGCAGCCGTTCCTAATAAAAATACCAGGACAATGACAATATGACCGTTAAAAATATATCGAGAATAACGACCAATTTCTTTACTTGCTGTACCGAGTCTCTCCCTCCACAGCTTATGTGCATCAAACATAGTCTTCTTCCTTTGTCAGTTGAATATAAAGATCATCAAGTGTAGCATCTGGCATTGAAAATTGCTTCCTTAATTCTGCTAAAGTGCCCTTCGCCCGTACCTTACCTTCATGCAGAATAACAAACCGATCACAATATCTTTCTGCCGTTGCCAGTATGTGGGTAGACATTAATATCCCTGCACCGCTTTCCTTCATTTTCTTCATAAGATCTAACAGAGATTGAATTCCAAGTGGGTCCAGCCCCACAAAGGGTTCATCCACTATGTAAAGAGAAGGCTGAACCAAAAAAGCACACATAATCATTACCTTTTGTTTCATTCCTTTTGAGAAATGGGCAGGAAACCATTTTAGTCTCTTACTCATTCGAAATTCCTTCAACAGAATTTCTTTTCTCTCCTGAAATATCTTTTCATCTAAGCCGTATGCCATTGCTGTTAAACGTAAATGCTCATCTAATGTTAACTCGTCATAAAGAATGGGTGTTTCGGGTACAAAGGTAAATTCTCTTCTATATTCCTCTTTGCTTTTATGTATGGCTTTTCCATTAATCGTAATTTCACCCGATTGTGGCTCCATCAAGCCAATAATATGTTTAATGGTTGTGCTTTTGCCTGCCCCATTTAGTCCAATTAAACCAACGATTTCATTCGCTTTCACATCAAAAGAAATGTCTTTTAAAACAGGGTTTCTAGTATATCCACCGGTTATATTTGAAAGCTGCAAAAGTGTCATTTATCTTCCTCCATTAGTTGTTAGCACCATTTTAACAAAATGTCATCTTAAAAAATAGAAATAGGTATTTTAAAAAAAATCATTTCTTTTTTGTATAGAACCTCTTAAAGCGGGCATGATAATATTCGAAGGGGAACAACAGTAGATGTTCAATCATCGAAATGAGGTGTCAGTGGGCGATAATAATCAATCACGATACGTTTAACGTTCCTATATGCTTTGATCTAACCACATTTTTATGAATGAGGTGTTCGCAAAAGACCAGTCTGCTATGCTTTATAAGTTGTAAAACATATAAAGATAAGGGGATGGTTCGCTTGAACAAAGGATCGAAATCTCTATAGACAAATCATTTTTTAAATGAGGTGTTTATCAAAGAGAATTTATTGCTATAGAACGATTAAAATGCTTTCCCCTTCAAGAACGGGCGGGATTCCTTGCGAATCCTGCCCTCTTATTTGTTTAAATACTATGGTAAAATATACATATATATGAATAGGAGGGACAAAATATGAGCGATTGTATTTTTTGCAAAATTGTGAATGGAGAGATTCCCGCAGCGAAAGTATTTGAAAATGACCATGTAGTAGCGTTTTTAGATATTAGCCAAGTAACAAAGGGACATACATTAATCATTCCAAAGATACATAAGGAAAATCTATATGAATTAACTCCCGAAATTTCTAGCGAATTATTCAAAGTGGCACCAAAAATTGCAAATGCCATAAAAGAGGCCTATCAACCAGTTGGTCTAAATCTCGTTAATAATAATGGTGAAAAAGCTGGCCAATCCGTGTTCCACTTCCATATGCATCTGATTCCACGCTATGGTGAAGGAGATGGATTTGGTGCTGTTTGGAAGTCTAATCAAAGCAACTACACGCCAGACGACCTTCGAAAAATCGCCGATTCAATCAGCAGTGAATTGTAAGACTGTTCTTTTCGGACAGTCTTTTTCTATTATCTTTTAAAATTTTCATAATGTTCAAATTCTCATCTTTACATAGCACGATTTTCTGTTAGGATAAATATATCTTTTTTCTTTGCTGCTTTAAACCGTAAACATCTAATTGGAGGTATGTATTGTATGAATCGCGCACTTAATTTTAATGCAGGACCAGCTGCTCTTCCGGCAGAGGTTCTAATTGAAGCTCAAAAGCATTTGCTTAATTTTAATGGGACCGGCATGTCGGTAATGGAGTTAAGCCATAGAAGTAAACCCTATGAAGAAGTTCACGATGGTGCTATCTCAAAGCTTAGAACGCTGATGAACATTCCTGATGATTATGAAGTCCTATTCTTACAAGGTGGAGCTAGCACTCAGTTTTCTATGGTTCCAATGAATCTTCTGCAAGAAGGGCAAACCGCTTCCTACATCCTTTCTGGTGCTTGGTCTGAAAAAGCGTTAAAGGAAGCAAAAAAAATTGGACAAACGAGCATCCTTGCTTCAAGTAAAGATAGCAACTTTAACTCTATTCCGGAGTTTACACTTTCAGATCTTTCATCTGATACTGCCTACCTTCATATTACTAGTAACAACACGATTTTCGGTACACAATGGCAAAGCTTCCCAGATTCACCTGTTCCGTTAATTGGAGATATGTCGAGTGATATTTTAAGCAAACCAATAAATGTGGATCAATTTGGACTAATTTACGCTGGAGCACAGAAAAACCTAGGACCTTCAGGAGTTACTGTTGTTATTATAAAGAAAAGCCTGTTAGAACGCTCTACAGATGCGTTACCAACCATGCTTAATTACAAAACTTATGCAGAGAACAATTCTTTATATAACACACCGCCAACAATCGCTATTTATTTATTGAAGCTTGTACTGGATTGGGTTGAAGAACAAGGCGGTGTTGCAGCAATTGAAAAAATCAACGATCAAAAAGCCAAACTTCTATACGATGCCATTGATGAGAGTGAAGGATTTTATAATGGGCACGCGACACTGAATAGCCGTTCGAAAATGAATGTGACTTTCACTTTACAAAGTGAAGAAGCAACAAAAGCTTTCCTTCAACAGGCAAAAGAAGAAGGCTTCGTTGGTTTAAATGGTCACCGCTCAGTCGGTGGTTGCCGCGCATCCATTTACAATGCTGTTCCTCTTGAGAATGTTGAAAAGCTAGCTGAGTTCATGAAGAAGTTTTCCCAAAAACAATAACAAGAATAGTTAACTTTTTATATAATTTATAGTGTGATATAATAAGAGCAAGTTTTTCGCTATAGGCAAAGAGTGCACTATAGGAGAAACGAAAATGAGAGAAGAACAGACGAGGAGAGATGAGAAATGAATACGAAAAATCTTGTTGCACTATCATTACTAGTAGGTATGGGTGCGGTGTTACATGCAGTTGTTCCACCAATTCTATTTGGAATGAAGCCTGACATGATGTTAACGATGATGTTTTTAGGAATTATGCTATTTCCAGAAAAGAAAAATGTGCTGCTTGTTTCATTAGTAACAGGCATCATTTCTGGCTTAACAACAAGCTTTCCTGGAGGACTATTTCCGAATATTATCGATAAGCCCATCACTGCTTTTGTTTTCTTTGGCCTATTTCTAGCTCTTAAGAAGTTTAGAAACAATATGGTAAGTGTTGGTGTATTAACTGCTGTTGGTACAGTGGTGTCCGGACTTGTATTCTTAAGTGCAGCTAGTGTAATCGCTGGTTTACCTGGCCCGTTTGCAGCATTATTTGCTGGGGTGGTCTTACCTGCTACGGTGGTTAACACAATTGCTATGATTGTACTTTACCCAATTGCCTATGTAATTGTTAAAAGAACAAAACTTAACCAGCAAGTTATATCCGGTTAATAAAAAAGAACCCTTTAAGGGTTCTTTTTTATTTGATGCTAGATAGCAAAATGGTCGCTAACAAAAGGATGATTCCAGTCCCTAAAAATACACTTGCCCTCTTTTTCAACTGCTTTTTTGGAGGATAAAAACCCGGTTTCAATAGTGATAACATATAGAAAACAGCGGCTACAAAACAACTAATGCTTATTAAAACTAATAAGCTTACCACCCATACCACCTTCTTGTTCGTGAAATATTTATATATATGCTTGTTTTATATAATCTATGTGAAACAACATGTTTACCTATGTTGAATCATGTTAATATAAGACCTATAAACGTTTATTTAGGGGTGAGTTTATGAATGCAAAAAAAGTTCTTCTAGGAGTGGTATTTGGTGGAATTGCTAGTGGTATTGCTACGCTCCTAACAACTCCTCAATCTGGTGATGCTCTGCGGAAAAACTTAGTACGCTCTGAAGAGGAATGGAAACAAAATTTGGCCGCTTTAAGCACTTCTATACGAGATCTGAGCAAAGAGGTTACTTCAGTAACTAAAGAAGGGAAAGTCGTCCTTAAAAGCTTCATAAAAGATATTAAAATTAGTGTAAAAGCCTGGAAGGAGTCTACCGCCGACAACCAACATGCGATTAAAATGGAGCTTGATTCGATACAAGAAGCGTTGCGCAAACTTGAAAATGATTTAGGAAAAAATTAGTCACTCTAGAATAAAAGCTGTTTTCTGTCCTTTTTTTCAAATGAAATGAAGGATTTTTTCTATTTAAAGAAAATCTTAACATAATAGTTACCTTTTATTTCCATAAATTTTATAAATCTATCACTTTCATTCTTAATTGGAAATAAATTTTATCTAATTTCTAAAAATTTTGTAAATTACATCTTTATTAATTTTTGTTTTATTGGCATAATGAAAATAATAGACAAAAAAAGTGGGTGACTAATAGGGATGGCGGGAAAAGATTATACTATGAAAGAAGCAATGCTATTTAGTCAGAGAATTGCACAACTAAGCAAAGCTCTCTGGAAAGCCATTGAAAAGGATTGGCAACAGTGGATTAAACCACATGATCTAAACATTAATGAACATCATATTTTATGGATTGCTTACCATCTAAATGGTGCATCCATCTCTGATGTGGCAAAATTCGGGGTCATGCATGTTTCTACAGCTTTTAACTTTTCAAAGAAACTAGAGGAGCGAGGACTTTTACAATTCTCTAAAAAGGAAAATGATAAGCGAAACACGTATGTACAAATTACGGATAAAGGAGAAAGCATACTTCTGGACTTAATGGAACACTATGAACCATCAGGAAATGCAGCTTTCTCAGGCGCTTTGCCATTAAAGGAACTATATGGCAAGTTTCCAGATATCATTGAGGTAATGGCCATAGTCCGAAATATTTACGGGGACGACTTTATGGAGATTTTCGAAACCTCCTTTAGAAACATTGAAGAGGATTTTGAAGAGAATGAAGGAAAGCTTACAAAGAAAAAATCATCGTCTGAGTATGTATAATCATAAGTACCTTTTAAGCTCATCCATTAGTGGTAGAAACAGTCTCTGAAGGATACACGCATGAATTACTTCTTCAACTTGTAACCGTGGGTGTAATTCTTCTTTAAACTTTTTAAAAAGCGGATGAAAGTATACAAAGCCTTCCGCTTTCTGTTCTTCCAATTCTATGCTCATTCGTTCACAATTTGTACAAAATACCTGTACATCACTTTCAGATAAACCTCTCTCAATTACTAACATATCAAATTTAGCTTTATTGCTACCAATCATCTTTAAAAGCAAGGATTGATGGTACTCTAAGCGCTTTAATCTTTCTAATAATTCCTCGTCTAACATCCTTCAACCTCTTTTCTATTCTTCCTTTATTCTATTGTATAAGATGTAAAAAGATATGACAAAAAATTTATCGAAAAATGTTTGCGGTTTCCCTATTGATTTTTTTATCTGTTCATCGTAAAGTATCTAAAGTAAGCGGAACATATGAAGCTTACAAAATACTTAAATCTCCATTTGGAGGCTGATTCGTTTGAACTGCTGGAAAACAATAAACTTTACGAGACAATATGGATCGCAGCGACTTTTTATACTGTCTGCCTTAACTATGTTATTTACTTTTATTCTACTTTATATTCCGGCAACATACTTATTTGTTGCAACAAGGTTTTATGACAATCATTTTATTTATTTTATTTTAGCATTAATTTTATTGTATCCGGCTCATAAACTTCTACATTTTTTACCAATTGCTCATATGAATGAGAAGGTCAGAAAAATTGTAGATATAAAATTTGGTTTTATACCAACAATTAAAATTCAAATTACAGAACCCATTAAAAAATATCAGTTTTTAATCGCTCTACTATCGCCATTTGTCATTATTAATTCGGTATTATTAGCGGCTTGCTTCCTATTTCCACATTACGCACATTATTTTACGATTTTACTAGCTTACCATATTGGAATGTGTGTTTCTGATCTTATTTGCGGTAAAGATGTACTTAGCGCTCCTAAGAATGCATTTATTGAAGAAAATGAAGATGGTTACGAAATTTTAATTATCAATAAGGAAGGGACATCTTACTGATGTCCTCTTTCTCTAATCATTGCTAAAATCAATTTTTCTTTTAACTTAAAAATTGATTATGTTACAATACAATAAAACACCTTCCCATAGGAGGGATTTAACGATGATTTTTCTTTTTATAGTACTTGCCGTTTTTATTTTATTCCAAATTAACAAACTTACAAACTCTCTCTGCTTACAGAAAGAGATTCCAGAAGAACGACAGCCACAAATTTTTAGGACCATTAATATATTAATAACGATCCTTCTGATATCTTCCTATGTAGAAATCCTATTTACATAGAACAATAAGGAGCGGTGGACATTCATCCACCGCTCTTTTTCTTAGTCATTTATTCGCTTATAGCCAAGCAGCACCAACGATGATTAAAAGGATGAACAATACTACAATTAGCGCGAAGCCTCCACCATATGAGTGACCCATTCTAACACCTCCTCTCAAGGAAAGTTAATATATCCTATTCAAGTAGAGCTACATCCGTTAAAAGGATTCAATATATTTCATATGGAGCTTAACAATAAGCTGCCCCCACAATAATCAACAAGATGAATAAAACAACAAGTAGCGCAAAGCCATTGTGTCCCATCATTAAAACCTCCCTTTCTCTCTAATTTTTATGGTGGCATACCAATAAATTTGAATGATGCCCCATTTTTTTTGTTGAACTATTTGCTAGTTCCCTTTATAATATGTAACCCATTCCATAATGGGATGGGCTATTTACTTATTTTTGAAGATTTACCATTGTGGAACAGAGATTTTTTTTTGCTCTTCCCATCAGGTATGGTATAGTAATGTTTGTGACCGATTGATACGAAATAATTTTGTAGGAGTGTTCAAGATGAAAAAATGGATGTTATCCCTATCAGTCATTGCTGGCATCGTTACGTTAACTGCCTGTAATAATGCCAATGATTCTGCAGCGGTTGTAGAAACGTCTGCAGGGGATATTACGAAGGACGAGCTTTACGAAGCAATGAAAGAAAAATACGGAGAAGCTACTTTACGTGAGCTTGTTTATGAAAGAGTTCTTTCTGACAACTATGAAGTAAGCGATGAAGAGTTAGATGAAAAAATTGCAGAATTAAAAGAGCAACTAGGGGACAATTTTGAAGTTGCTTTAGCTCAATATGGATACGATAGCGAAGATGACCTTCGTGAGACGTTTAGAATCGGTATGCTACAAGAAAAAGCTGCTGTGAAGGATATTGAGGCTACCGAAGAAGAAATGAAGGAATACTACGAAAACTTTAAGCCACAAATCAAAGCTCGTCATATTTTAGTTGAAGATGAGGCAAAAGCAAAAGAAGTAAAAGCTAAGCTTGATGCTGGAGATAAATTTGAAGATGTAGCAAAAGAATTCTCTACAGATACGGCATCTGCAGCAAACGGTGGAGACCTTGGTTGGTTCGGTGCTGGACAAATGGTTGCTGAGTTTGAAGACGCTGCCTATGCACTTGAAGTCAACAAAATCAGTGATCCTGTAAAAACAGAACATGGGTATCACATTATCCAGGTAACTGAAAAGAAAGAAAAAGAATCATATGAAGATATGAAGGCTGAAATTGAGCACCAAGTAAAAGTGTCCAAGCTAGACGAGGCATCGATTACTGAAGCCATGGAACGTGAGCTTAAAGATGCTGATGTAAAAATCAAAGATAAGGATTTAGAAAAAGCATTGGACAGTGAGGAAACAACAACACAGGGCTAATAGCAGCCTCTATATGAAAAAGGTTCCAGAGTATCTGGAACCTTTTTTATTGAGCAGAACGACCTTCTCTGGCCCTCTCAACCCTCTTCATATAAATTTCTCCTTCTCTTTCGATACTTTGCATTTCTTCTTCCCTCTCTTTCCTTCCTGTACGAAGTGCCATCATGGCACTAATAAAAATACCAGCAACAACAAAATAGACCCAAATCGGTATCATAGAACATCCTCCTTTTATTTAATGGTTGTCCAAGTCTTTATAAACCATATGAGATAAAAAACAAAAAAATGCCCATTAAGAGCATTTTTCGCAGGGAATTATTTATGAAATGTCGGCTTATAAAATGACCTTTGCTCAAGAGGGAAAATTCTTTCAGTAAACTCACCTGGCTTCACTCTTTCTAATGCTCGGTCTAGCATATTCATTTTTGCATCTAAATTATCAATATAATGAAGAATTTCTGCTTCTTTAATTAATGGTGGTTTTGGGCTCCCCCACTCAGCCTTTCCATGATGACTCAATACCAGATGCTGGAGGATAACGACTTCTTCACCAGTAATATGAAGCTCATCTGCCGCTTTACCAATTTCGTTTACCATTATAGATATATGTCCTAAAAGATTTCCTTCGACAGTATATGAGGTTGAAATCGGTCCAGATAATTCCGTTACTTTCCCTAGATCATGAAGAATGATCCCAGCATATAGTAAATCTTTATCCAAGCTAGGGTATAGCTCAGCTATTGCCTTAGCTAAGTCAAGCATACTAACCACATGGTAAGCTAGTCCTGAAACAAACTCATGGTGGTTCTTTGTTGCAGCTGGATACTCTAAAAACTCATTCAAATGTTTCTTTAATAAATGCCTTGTAATTCTTTGAATATTAGGGTTTTTCATTTCAAATATATATTGTGTAATTTTACTAGACATTTCATCCTTACTAACAGGTGCTGTTTCAAGGAAGTCGGCTAACTTCACAGAATCTGTAGGAGCTGCAGGCCGGATCTGTCTTAGCTTTAACTGGTTACGCCCACGATAATTCTGGATTTCCCCAACGATTCTCACGATTTTTTGTGCTGCATATATTTTTTCATCTTCATCAGATGCATCCCATAGTTTCGCTTCAATCTCACCACTTTGATCTTGGAAAATGATCGTTAAAAAGGGCTTACCATTACTTGCGATCCCTTTTACCGAATTTTTTATAAGTAGAAACTGTTCAATAGCTTCTCCTACTTCATAATCAAGGATACCTTTTGACATCAAATACGCCCCTTTCTATGATTCTAGTATAGCATATTTAATCATCATAACAGTCAATATTCATAGACTTGATTATGGTAATTCTTTCGTCAGAATGAGAAATCCCGTCCTCACTTCAACTGAGGAACGGGAATTTCTTCGAGACGGATGATATGGCTATCTTGTAAATCCTTCAGTAAATGTCGGTGGCAAGTGAAGAATAAAACTTGGTTATTCGTTATTTTCTTTAATAATTGAAGAACACGACTCGTCCGAATATGATCAAAGTTTACAAAGCTATCGTCGATCATAATAGGGAAAGGTCTTTTTTTATAAATGGTTGTTACAAGAGCAAGTCTGATGGCAACATACACCTGCTCCATGGTCGCTTGACTTAGTTCATTAGCTTCGAATACAGAATAATCTTTTCTATGAATATGGAACCCACTTTCATTCTCTTTCGGAACGATGCGCTGATAGTTGCCTTCCGTTAAAAATGATAAGTATTCCTCGGCTTTTTCTAAAACGGCTGGCAGCTTTTCTTCATTAAATACCTTCATGGTTTTGTTCAAAAGCTCTTTAGCAAGAGCAATGCGTGCCCAGTCCTTTGCTTCATCCTCTAACTCCGCTTTCAATTGCGTATACTTATGAAGGAGTTCTGAATATTTACCTCCTTCTTCTAGAATTGAAATTTGGTGTTTTGTTTCAGAAAGAGTCTTTAGAGCTTCCTCACGTCTTGTATGATTATCCTCAATTTCACCACTCTTTTCTTTTATCGCTTGTTCAATATCAGTAATCTTGATCAATTTTCCGATTACTTCCTTTGTTAAAGATGAAAAAGCGATTTGCTTTTGAAGTTCTTCTACTTTATTTCTTTCCTCAGTTTGTTTGTCCATTTCAAGACCTGCACTACGGTACTCCTCTTCATTGTTTACTTCAGTTAAAACAAATAGCTCATTCATTTCAGTAATAAACTGTTTCAGCTCACTTTGTACCCTCTCAAGCTCATCTGTACTTTCTTCGAGTTTCTCGTTTTTCCCACTGAATATTATATACTTTTGCTGTTCTTCTCTTAATCGATTTCTTAGTTCCATTGCAAGTTGTCGCACTGGTATATGTTTCTCTATAAATAACCTTCCGAGTTCTTCGATACGATTTGAAATCCTTTGAATGGCATCCATCTTTTTATCTATTTGTAATTGAAGGGCGTTTTGGTCATGAATTAAGCGTTTAATACGTTCTAAGAGGTCAAATGCGTCTACTAAATATGACTTTCTGACTTCTTCTGATAAACATAGTTTTTGCGCAATTGATTTCAGTTCGGATTCCATATCTGCGTACTCAGTTTCCCACTTTTCAAACTCTGAAATAATTCGTTCGTAATGGTTATTTTGTTGTTCCCATTTAACGTTAAGGATTTTAAACTCTTCCGCTTTTTGTTTCTCCTTTTCCAACCGACCGCTATACTCGTGAAATTTCTCAGTATTTAATGCTTGAATTTGTACATCTAGTTCTTTTTCCTTTTTTATTAATTGTTCTAACTGCGTTCGAACCTTATTCTTTGTTTTCTTCGTTTTCGTGAATAGTGAAGAAAACAACACAATAAGAAAAAGACTGATACTAATAAGAATTAATAAAGATTCTGATTTCAGAAGACCAAACACACCAAGAAATATACATACGAATGTAAATGTCAGTAATTGAAAGAAACGATTCTTCGATTCCTTATTTGCCTCCTCTTCATATCCCATTAACATATTGATTGTTTGTTTCACTTGTAATAGCTCACTTTTTAAGCTAGATGGACTTGAGTACTTTACCTTTTCCTCAAGCTCACGAAATTCCTTCTCCGATAGTAACTCACTCTTACAAGATGCTATTCTCTTCTCAAGTAACTCTAAGTCCAACTTTTCTTGCTCAAATAACGCATCAAGTTCTTCTTTCTTTTCATTAAGCTTCCATTGTTTTTTATGCGCTACGTTCACACGTTCCTTCATAAACATACTTGTATCAATATTCAAGAGTGTATCATCGCTTAGAGGAATATGTAATTTGTCCAACATCTCTCTTTTCTGTCTCTGTAGATGTTCAAGCTGAATGCGCAAACTTTTTTCTTCCTCACTGAGCGTTTCAAGTAACGGAAGTCTGTCCAACGCTTCTTGAATGTCTACTTCCTTTCCTAGAACTTCGAGATTTGGTTGAGAGTTACTTATCTCCTCATTAAGCTCTAGAATTTTCCTATCAAGCCTTTCTTTTTGAGCTTCCAACGGCTTCATCCATTGAATGATTTGATCTAGTCTTTTTATGCCATCTACAGGAAACTTAATAGGAGGTTTTTCATTTACTTTCTCTTTTACATATTCAAACTCTTTTACAACTGGTTCAAGCTTTTTCCATTCTTGTAGCTGCTGTAGCTCTTGCAGTAAGTCTTCTTCTATTCGAGCTTGTTGGTAGATTTTCTCCACTAGCTCATCGCGTTGCCGTAGCAACTCCCAATAGCCTTCATTTTTATTTTCTGAACTCTTTAACTGACCATAAACTTCTTTTAGCTCTTTTAATTTTTCATTAATCACAGGTTTTTTTCCACTTGGTTTAAACTTTTCATCCAACTCTTTCTGAAGGGTCGAGTTTATCGAAACCAAACGGTCTGTACCGACAGCACCCGTAGAAAATAAAAACCTGCCCAAATCCTCTTTTTTCAGTTGATGTATATTTTGAAGCCCCTGCAGATTAAATGAAAAGATAGATTGGTAAAGAGGTTTATCCATACGGGTTAACAGCTCTTTAAGGAGATCCTCTCCTCCCCTTGTACCGTCCTCTAAAGTAATGGTAACATCACCTGTGGCTTTGCCTTTCGTTCGTTCAATAACGATGCGACCTTTATCGCTTGTTTCAAAAAGAAGCTTCCCACCGTACCTTATTCCTGATTTCGGCTCATACCTCTGCTCTGCCTGGACTTTTGTTGGAAACCCAAACAACATACTATGAATAAAGGACATGATCGTTGATTTGCCCGCTTCGTTTTCTCCATAAAAAACGGTAAAAGAATGTAGATTAGAAATCGTAATATTTTCTAATTTTCCATAACCATAAATTTGTAACTCTTTAATTATCATATCTTTCACCTCCTATTCCTTTAACAATTGTTCCACTAGAAAACTCTCCGCATATCGTACCATTTCTCTTTTTTCCTCTTCGGTTAATAAGTTTAGAAATTTCCTTGCTTGCGGGTGGTGATATAGTACGTCTAAACCATGTCCGAGTTCCCCTGGCTCCTCTGATAGCCGAAATAACTCACCATAGAAATCCGTTTGATTTGCCAGTGTCTCCTTATCCCAAATGCACTGTTCTTCAGCAGTAACAGCATATGTCCAAACAAAGGAAGCTTCTTCTTTTTCATCTTCTTGAAGAGCTTCCAATAAATCATTTAAAATATCTCTTTCACCTGGATTACTTTCCTTTAAAAGCTTGGTTAAATGGAGTTTAAGCAGAATTCCTATCTCATTTTCCCTTTCAGCATCAATCACGTTTTTACAAATTAAGTAAAGTTGTTCAAACCCATTTGCTTCACTTACATTGATCTCCTTTTCTATCCACATGCAATCTGAGGTAGGAAAAAACTCAAAACTCTTTTTTCCATCCTCTAACACAATCAAATAGCCTCCTTTTAGCCCTGTTTCCTTCCTATTACGCCCTTGCGTATTGCCCGGATAAATGACTGGAGGATCTTGTGAGAGGATCATGCGTTTATGAATATGTCCAAGAGCCCAATAATCAAAATCCTTGTCTAATAATTCCTTTATCGAAAAAGGGGCATAATTTCCATGTTCATGGTTTCCTTCGATGTTTCCGTGTAGTATCCCAATATGAAAATCTGCTTCGCCCTCTTTTCGATAATCTACTATTTTTCTTTCGAAAACATGCCGGCTAGGGTAACTAAAACCATATAGGTGAATATGGCTACCAGCGGCCGTTTGATAGACCTTTCTTTCAACATCGGTGGAAAATATATGTACGTTCTCAGGCATATCAAGATGAGCCCAACTCCCATCAAGGTGATCATGGTTTCCATGAATAGCAAAGACTGGTATTCCATGCGCTTGAAGCCGCTTCATTTCATTACGCAGTCTTGTTTGGGCTTTAATACTTCTATCCTCACTATCAAAAAGGTCCCCAGCTAAAATAACAAAATCGACCTTTTCCTCAATGGCTTTGTTCACGATTCTTTCAAGCGCGACAAACGTACTTTCCTTTAGTCGTGTGAAAATGGGTGCTGGTAAAGACTTCAGACCCACCATCGGACTATCTAAATGCAAATCAGCAGCATGAATAAATGTTACTCGCTTCATAAATTGTTCCTCATTTGGTTTCTATTTTTCTATATTTTAGCATCTTAAAAATACGAATGCACGTTCTTATACTAAATATAAAAAAACAAGCTTCAAAATCGAAGCTTGCTTATTCATTCTTTGTAAGTTGAAGGGCTTTTTTAATATCTTTAAATGAAGTTGATCTTCCATACATTAGTACGCCACCTCTATATACTCTTGCACCGAAGATTGCTAGGAGAATAATAGTGACGATAAGAATCGTAATCGCTAATATTGGCTCCCAAATAGGTAACGATAACATACCAACCCTCATGAACATTAACATCGGAGCAAAGAACGGTATATATGAAGAGATCGTGATGAAAGTTGTTTCTGGTTGGCCTAATCCAAACATAGCGATCATAAAACCAGCAACAATTAACATCGTCATTGGGGTAATCATCTGCTGAATGTCTTCTATTCTACTAACAAGTGACCCAAGAAAGGCTGCTAGAGTGGAATAAAGGAAATATCCTAAAATAAAGAAAACAACAGCATATATAAGGGTTGCTAAAGGTAAATCTCCAAAACCAAGATAGCTAAAAAATCCCCCTTGCATCGTATCGAGATTCTGTTTCATGGAAACATAACCTACGCCAAGTAAAACAGCCATTTGTGTAATACTTACCAAACCAATACCAAGAATCTTTGCAAACATCTGCTTTATGGGGGATACACTGGAAATAAGAATTTCCATTACACGAGAAGATTTTTCCGTCGCAACTTCCATTGCAATCATGTTAGCGTATAGAATCACAGAGAAATAGATGACAAATAAAAGTACATAAACAAGGCCTCGTGCTTGGTTCAGTTCTTCCTCTGTTTTGGCGTTTTCTTCTAGTGCTAGTTGCTCAAAGTCAACTGGTTCATACAGTTTTGCAAGCTCCTCCGTGGTGAGTTCCATCTGTGTGGCAGCTAACTGTGTTTTCAATTGCTGAAGGCTATTTTTTATCTCATTTGCATTGGTTGTATCAGCAATGGTCATTGCCTGATAGGTTGCTTCAGGTAAGTTCACGTTGTTTAAACGTACAAGAAGTAATCCATCATATTCACCTTCTCGAATCGCTTCCTTTGCCGCTTCCTCGTCCCCAGTAAATTGGATTAGTTTAATATCTTCATTGACTGCTTCGACTTGCTGCTTTAAGGGAGAAAAAATGGCTCCACTCTCATCAATAACTGCAATTTCCTCCCCAGATTCTCCTTTAGTAAAATACTCCATCACGTTTGAGAGATTTGTAAGTCCTACAATTAGCAATAAGGTAATGGCTGTCGTAATGATAAATGATTTTGATTTCACTTTACTCATGTAAGTATGAGCCAGGATGATCCAAAACTTACTCATACGAGGCACCTACCTTCTCGATAAAAATATCATTTAAACTTGGCTCCTCTAAGGCAAACTTTCGTATAAACCCATAAGGTACAATTTCCTTAAGTAGCTTCTCCGCTACTTCTTCACCCGTTATTTGAAGATGAATTCCTTCCGCGGTTTTTTTGTGCTTAATTACTCCAGGGAATTCTTTTAAAAAGTCTAGCGAAAAATCAGCATGAATCACGACATTTTTCTTACCAAAACTTTTCTTTATCTCTCTAAGAGAGCCATGTACAACAGGACTTCCTTTATGCATGATACATAAATGTTCACACATCTCTTCTACATGCTCCATTCGATGACTTGAAAAGACAATCGTTGATCCGTTTTTCTTTAAGTCCAGTACAGCCTCTTTTAACAACTCGACATTTACAGGGTCAAGTCCACTAAAAGGCTCATCCAGAATTAGAAGTTCTGGCTTGTGTAGAACGGCTGCGATAAACTGAATTTTTTGCTGATTTCCCTTAGAAAGCTCTTCAACCTTTTTGTTTGCATACTCTGGAACTTTAAATCGTTCGAGCCAATTGTCTAATTCCGTTTGTGCTTCACCCTTCTCCATTCCTCTTAACCTTGCCAAGTACACAATTTGTTCTTTCACCTTTAATTTAGGGTAAAGTCCACGTTCTTCTGGTAAATAGCCAATATATCTGCTCGTTGAGTAATTAATGGGTTTACCATTCCAAGTAATTCGACCTTCACTACTATCCATTAAGCCTAGAATCATCCGAAAAGTTGTTGTTTTTCCTGCTCCATTTGCCCCAAGAAAACCAAACATCTCTCTTTCCGGTATGGTTAATGAAAGATCCTTCACTGCCGTAAACGTTCCAAAACGCTTCGTTATATTTTCAATTTTTAAAACCATGTCCTTCCCTCCTCTTCCATAAGGTAGTACGTTTTAAAATAGAAAAAGTTACATTTTTTTGTAATTTCTATTTTGCAAGAACCTCCTCACCTATGTGAAAATAAAACTAGGAAGTTATTATGAAGGGGGAAAAAAGATGAAGATCTACAAATTAACTTGCTTTGAAGCTACTGGAGAAAAAATCATAGACGAAGCAATTGAGGCGAAGAATGATATAGAGGCAAAGAATAAGACCGAGGTTCTCTTAAAGGAAAAAAATCTATACAATAAAACGTATCGTCTCGTAACCCCGGATGGAAATCTAATCCTATTTAAAGCCTAAGAAACTCAGCCAGTAAATATTGGCTGAGTTTCCCTTTACTTCCCTTTAAACTGAGGTTTTCGCTTTTCTATAAAGGCACGGATTCCCTCTTTGTGGTCCTCCGTTTGTCTCATTTTATGTTGTGCATATTTTTCAAGCTCAAGTATTTTTAATAATTGTGGCCGGTTCTTTTCAACCAATATTTTCTTTGTTTTAATCATCGCTTGAAGTGGTTTCTTTAAATACTCCTCCAGCTTCTGATTCAATGCATCCAAATAATTAGGAGCAACCTCATGAATGAGGCCTTTTTGAAATGCCTCATGTGCTGTCATTACTTTTCCTTCCCAAATAAGTTGTTTGGCTTGATCCTCACCTAGCTTTTTCTCAAGGAAGAAGTGTGCTCCTCCATCTGGAACGAGACCAATTCCAATAAAATTCATAGCAAGCTTGCTTTTTTCATCAGCTAAAATATAGTCTGTCGCTAAAGCGAGACTTAGACCTAGACCAGCAGCAGAGCCTGATACAGCACTAATCGTTAGCTTGGGTAATGAATAAAGAGTCATAACCAATTCATTAATGTTGTCCATCACATTGAAGAAATCGCTTTCATTTGTTTCCTGTAGCATCATTTTTATATCGCCTCCTGATGAAAAGGCACGTTCGTTTCCAGTTAAAACTACAACATCAATATCATCTGTAATACTTATTTCCTTTAATTTTGTTGTCAATCCCTTGATAAGTTCAACATT
The DNA here is from genome assembly GCA_041640555.1 of Bacillaceae bacterium. Classification (GTDB taxonomy): domain Bacteria; phylum Bacillota; class Bacilli; order Bacillales; family Cytobacillaceae; genus Robertmurraya_A. Next base: position 35,251 of record JBEQAB010000011.1, on the reverse strand, counting down.
TAGTGAATTTAAGCTTTCTGGTCGATTCAATTGTATCGTTGCGACTGGTCCATTCACATGTACTAACACTGTATTAGATTCAGTATTCGTTTTCATCCTTCTCCCCTCCCAATGACTTTTCTTCTATTATTATATCGGTATTCCATTTGATAAAAAACTAATTATTTTAAATTATCCCAAAGATCGGTATAGTTAGAAGGAAAGGGGTGTTCTTCTTGAAATCAACTTACTCATATAATCAGTTTTTTATTACAACGAACAAAGATCTTTTAAATCTTGATGCCATTGAACAATTTATCTGCCACGATTCCTATTGGGGTCAGGGTATGACTCGCGATTTAGTAGTAAAATCAATAGAGAACTCTAATTTATGTTTTGGACTGTTTGATGGTAATCCACAAGAAAACTCTACAGCCAAGCAAATTGGTTTTGCTCGCGTAATAACTGATTTTGTTAGATTTGCTTATTTAGCAGATGTGTTTGTGATAAAAGAGTACCGTGGCAGGGGATTAAGTAAATGGTTAATTGAGACGATTGTTAGTGAGCCAAAATTGAAGGGGGCTGCCTTTCATTTAACTACCAAGGATGCACACAGCTTATATGAAAAATTTGGATTTCATCCAATCGACCAACCTGAAAACCGAATGCTTCGACCGTTAAATATGGAACAAATTCACGATGCATACAAAAAAAGCCACGGATAGTTTTTCGGACAGGACTTGATAGATTTGGCCTCGGATTGTTCGAATCCCAGGGTTATTCGGACAGGACACGTTGGATTTCACACTTTGTTGTCCGAATCCCGGTGTTATTCAGACAGGAAACGCTGGAATTCTCCCTTCGTTGTCCGAATCCAAGGCTTATTCAGACAGGACACGTTGGATTTCACACTTCGTTGTCCGAATCCCGGTGTTATTCAGACAGGACACGCTGGAATTCTCCCTTCGTTGTCCGAATCCCAAGGTTATTCAGACAGGACACGTTGGATTTCACACCTTCGTTGTCCGAATCCCGGTGTTATTCAGACAGGACACGCTGGATTTCTCCCTTCGTTGTCCGAATCCCAAGGCTTATTCAGACAGGATACGTTGGATTTCACACCTCGTTGTCCGAATCTAAGGGTTATTCAGACAGGACACGTTGGATTTCACACTTGGTGGTCCGAATCAAGGCTTATTCAGACTGATACGTCGGATTTCACACTTGGTGGTCCGATTCTAAGGGTTATTCGGACTGGACACGTTGGATTTCACACCTCGTTGTCCGAATCTAAGGGTTATTCAGACAGGACACGTTGGATTTCACACTTCGTTGTCCGAATCTAAGGGTTATTCAGACAGGACACGTTGGATTTATCCCTTCGTTGTCCGAATCCCAGGTTATTCAGACAGGATACGCTGGATTTCTCCCTTCCTTGTCCAAATCCAAGGGTTATTCAGACAGGACACGTTGGATTTCACACTTCGTTGTCCGAATCCCGGTGTTATTCAGACAGGACACGCTGGATTTCTCCCTTCGTTGTCTGAATCCAAGGCTTATTCAGACAGGATACGTTGGATTTCACACTTTGTTGTCCGAATCCAAGGCTTATTCAGACAGGATACGTTGGATTTCTCCCTTCGTTGTCCGAATCCCGGTGTTATTCAGACAGGATACGTTGGATTTCACACTTTGTTGTCCGAATCCAAGGCTTATTCAGACAGGACACGCTGGATTTCTCCCTTCGTTGTCCGAATCCAAGGCTTATTCAGACAGGATACGTTGGATTTCACACTTTGTTGTCCGAATCCAAGGCTTATTCAGACAGGATACGTTGGATTTCTCCCTTCGTTGTCCGAATCCCGGTGTTATTCAGACAGGACACGCTGGAATTCTCCCTTCGTTGTCCGAATCCAAGGCTTATTCAGACAGGATACGTTGGATTTCACACCTCGTTGTCCGAATCTAAGGGTTATTCAGACAGGACACGTTGGAATCCACCCTTCGTTGTCCGAATCCAAGGGTTATTCAGACAGGATACGTTGGATTTCACACTTCGTTGTCCGAATCCAAGGCTTATTCAGACAGAACACGTTGGATTCCACCCTTCGTTGTCCGAATCCAAGGCTTATTCAACAGGATACTTTGGATTTCACACTTCCTTGTCCGAATCCCGGTGTTATTCAGACAGGAAACGCTGGAATTCTCCCTTCGTTGTCCGAATCCAAGGCTTATTCAGACAGGATACGTTGGATTTCACACCTTGTTGTCCGAATCTAAGGGTTATCCAGACAGACCACGTTGGAATTCTCCCTTCGTTGTCCGAATCCAAGGGTTATTCGGACTGGACAGAAGGAATTTGCACTTAGGTGTCCGAATTCAAGAGTTATACAGACAGGATACGTTTGGATTTCACACCTCGTTGTCCAAATCTAAGGGTTATTCAGACAGGACACGTTTCTCTACTTTATTGAAGAGCCTGGGGTTGAGAATAAGTTTGAGAGAATTTCAAGTTTATCATTTGTATATTTCTCGTATGAGTCATTGTATGTTTTTGGGTCTTTAGGATTTGAAAATTGCGTTATTTTCCCCGTTGATGGGTCAATAAATTTACTTGCAGCACCACAGCCTAAACCAATGATCGTCTGTTGTTCTTCCATAATCATAATATTATAAATGCTCTCTTGATTAGGAAGAGCGTATCCTACATTCTCCAAATTCCCTAGAATATTCTTTTGTCGATACAAATAATAAGGGGCATAATTATGTTCCTTCGTCCAGTCTTCGGCGAGCCTCATCATCTCTTCAATTTCACTACGCCCTGCTACCTTGTATTTTTCTTTGTTTTTTGTCATCTCAGAAGCACGTTTAAAGGAAAGGGTATGAACGGTTAAGGATTCTGGCATGAGCTTTTCCGTCTCTTGTAGTGTATAAGAAAACTCCTCCACACCTTCTCCAGGCAGACCAATAATTAAGTCCATATTAATATTATTCATATCCATATTTCGTGCAAGCTTAAATTTTTCAATCGTTTCCTCTACCGTGTGATGACGGCCAATCGCTTTTAATGTTTCCTGAATATACGATTGTGGATTAATACTAATTCGATCAATATTCCACTTTTTTAATACCTCTAGCTTTTCTGGCGTGATGGTATCAGGTCGCCCTGCTTCTACCGTTACTTCACGAATGTTTATCACATCAGGAAATGACTCGTACATTTCTTCATAGAGCATATCCATTTCTTCAGCAGTAATACTCGTAGGAGTACCGCCTCCATAATAGACCGTAGTTATTTTAACGTTATTTTCCTTCAACCATTGTCCAATCTTCTTCATTTCAAAATGCAGGCCACCTAAAAATGAATTGACGGATCCTTGTCTACCATTAATCGCATAGGCAGGGAATGTACAATACGCACATTTGGTAGGGCAAAACGGAATGCCAATATAAATGCTCACTTCGTTTTGCAGTTGATACAAGTCCGGAACAACGGATAATTGACGATCAATGATGTTCTGCATTAATTGAATCTTTTCATCTGAAATCATATACTCCGTTTGAAGCTTCTTGTGTGCTTCCTCTTTCGGCACTCCTTCATGCAACATCTTGTGGAGAAGTTTCGTTGGCCTTATTCCTGTTAATATCCCCCACTTCTGTGTCATTCCTGTGTAAGTTTGTAGAACAGATAAATATACATAAGAAATCGCATGCTTAATCATTCTCTCTTTTTCTTTTTGAGAAAGTTCATTAGGGAGGACTTTTTCATAATTTGCATGTAGTAGCTCGGAACCAGGTATTTCAGCTTGTACATGTATCCGATCTGATACTCGTAAATCGAAATTTACCGTTAACTCTGCTTGGTCCGAATGGTTTTCCATGAATACTTTCGTTTCTTCAAAAAATAAGTTCGCAATATTTGTTAGAGGACGGTGGAATTTCTCTTCCACTAATCCATGTATATTAATCTGCAAAAAAATCACCTTTTAGTTAAATTTATATGGTTGCCTTAAAAGTGTACAAAAATGAAAGGTATGGGTCAACTTTCAATCGTTGATCCATACCTTCCAATTACTTGATAATATTCATTTTCTTTAAGAACTCAATCGGCTGTTGCTTCCGAAAGTGTTCCTTTACTACATACCCGACCCCATTTTCATTATTTGATCGTGTAACCCAATCGGCTGCCTTTTTTACCTCAACGGGTGCATTCCCCATGGCAACCCCTAACCCAACCTTTTCAATCATATCAATATCATCCAATGCATCAGCAATTACAACCATTTCTGAACGTTTTACACCAAGTCTTTCTCCTAAGTATAAAAGACCTGTTAACTTTGATACACCCTTTGGTACAATTTCTAACCGAAGATCATCCAGTTGCAAGGTATCCACTTCATCATACATCGTGTAGATTGCTTTCTTTGCATCCTGAAGGTCTTCCTTTCTTTCAAAATATATTTCAATTTTTGGTGGACTACATGGTTCGTCTGAAATGGCATCGCTTAGTGAATCAACATACTGTTGGGAGTAAAAAACAGGATCCCCTGAAGAAAACACTGTTTTTGCTAGTAGATTGTTACTAACTCTTGAGCGATTGGCCAGTGAATACCGATCATCTACTAATCGAATTTGACAGTGAAAGGCTTCTAATAATCGAACCAGCTCAAAGGTGATATCCTCCGAAATTCTTCTTACTAATACCGGTTGATCCATTGAGCTTGCGATATAAGCCCCTCGATGAGTGACTAAATAAGAATCTAGCTTTAATGCCTTTGCCACTTTCTTGGCTGATGGAAAGCTTCTAGATGATACTAACGTAACATAAATTCCCTTTCCCTGGACATATTCAACGGCTTCCTTGGTTGACCTTTGGATTCGCCCGTTTGATTGAAGAAGCGTTCCGTCTATATTTATAGCAAGCAGACGATAAATCATAGTTAGTGCCCCCCACCTTCATCATTTCCCTTTATATCACATGTATGAAAACAGCGAGGCAAATAGAACAATCAGATGGCAGAGTTTGTTGTTCGAAAAGAAAAAACACTTTATCAAAATAGATAAAGTGTTTTAGAATTATTGTCCCATGGCTCCATATAGTTCTTCTAATGGCTTCATAATTATTTGATTTAATTCACCAATAATCATACTCATTCTTTGTTCAGCTTCCATTAACTGAGCAATTTTGTCGTGTTGTTGAACAAGTGCTACTGTCTTTTGCGCCTGTTCCACTTCCTCTTGAGTAATTTCTTGGCCCATCATTTGTTTTTGTTGTAATTCAAGCTGTAAGTTACGGAAATTCTCAAACATTTGTTTTGCTGATGGATCCGCATTTACTTCATCATAAATTCTTCTTAAACTCGCATATTCATTACTTGAGCGAATCGCCTTTTCTAATTCATAAGCTGCATCATGTAAATTAACCGCCATATTTATACACTCCTTATCAAGAAATCCTTCCAACTATACCAAACAATTCAATAAAAAGCTAATAATCCCTATCCAATGAAAATAACAACAATACCTTGGAAAAGGCCTATCACTCCTCCTAACAATGCTCCTAAGTACGTAATCATCTTTAATTCACTTCTTGAAATGGATAATACCATTTCCTCCAGTCGTTCTACTGAAAACGTTTCGACTTGCTCTCTCACAATTTCTGCTAAGTGTAATCGTTCAAGAATTGCCTCCATTCGGCCAGTTGTCCAGTCGAAGACCAAACGTAAGCCAGCAGGAACAAAATCGTTAATGAGGTTCTCACGATTATTTTCAAGCAGTTCTGAGATAGGTTTTTGCATAAATTGATCTAGCTTCACAAGTTTTATAACTGTTTGATTAATCAGTTGTAATATTTGCTCTTTTCCTAGTTGATCCTCAAATTCTTCCGTTTTCTTATTTAATAGTTTTTCCCATTCCTTTAACAGGAGTGTCGTTATCAAGTCCTTTGTACCCTCATTTTCAAGAAACTTTAATATCTCTGGACGTATCTTTTCTGTGAGATTTACATTTCCTAAGAACATCTGTAGCATATTCCCTAACATCCCACTTCGTTCACGGACGAAATCATTGATCATTCTTTCCACTCTAAGCTGACCTTCGGCACTATTAAAGTAGTCCTTCCCCTTTATTAAAATATATCCGCTAATTACAGGGATCTTTTCACTTAATTTTTCTTGAAGCTCCTTTGGAAGCACGTCCTTTATTGGTTTCTCCCTAAAGAGAGGCATCATTTCCTCGTATTTATTATGAATAAATAGGGTCAGTTTTTCGGTTGCACTTGTTTCTATATGCTTAAAGCCTAACCGGTCGAAGACTTGTGCCAAAGTAAGCTCACTTCTTAACAGTTGATCAAACTCCGTTTGAGCAACTTTTATCATTTCCTTTTGGAATTGCTCATTTAAAAATTTCTTTTGTATACTTTCAGGAGTTAGCAGGTGATCAACCACCATCTTTCCCATTTGTTCAGCTAATTCATCTCTTCGCTTTGGAATTAATCCAGGAGTAAACGGAACTCTCCATTTTCCTATATAAATGGCTCGATACGGGCGGAACAGCATTTTAATGGCAAGAGAGTTAGTAAACCCTCCAATCACTGCTCCAATGACAACCATAAAGATTATGGTTATTGCTATATTCATACAACATCTACCTTCCATAAAATTTTTCACAAATGGTTTTGTTTTTTCATACGATACCGTATCAGCTTTTGCCCATACATAGGGGCAATAGAAAGAGGTATCGTGATGGCTACTTCTTACTTACCTATTACGGTGGTTCCTACCGAAACGTTTCAAACAAAAGCAAATTGTATCCAGATAAGTCGAGCAATAGCAAGTTATTTTCACATTTTAGCACGTCCTACCATATTTCTAAAGATTGGTAGGGTCTGTATAGAAGTTTATTTGGAAATAAGTGATTTACCAAAAAACGACGTACACTTACCTTCACTCCTATTCTCACAATTTAAAATACCTAATAAGGCAACAAAGTATTTAGCAAAATTTATTGAAGAATCCAACACCTTAATGGTTGGTCCTATTGTAGCCCTTATGACAGACAGCACGGAAACAAATGACGAGCCTAATTTCCGGTCCGTTCATACATTTTGCGAGGAACTTCATTACCATACACAGCAAACAGGGGGACTCTTTTACGTATTTAAAAGTGATGATTTTTCAATAGATCAAATTAGTGGCTATTACTATAATGACGGGTGGGAAAAACATACATTCCCACCACCTGATGTAGTTTATAACCGAATTCACTCAAGAAAAAAAGAGCGTAGTGACCATTTTAATAAAATAAAAAACGAAATGACAAAATTGAATATTCCATTCTTTAATGATCGTTTCTTATCTAAATGGGATGTTCATGAACTGTTAATTCAAGAAGATCATGTGCAAACCCATCTCCCAGAAACATTACTATTTACGGAAAACCATTTTCTTGAATTATTAAATAAACATTCGAGCCTGTTTATTAAACCTATTCATGGGAGTCAAGGGAGAAAAATCTTACATTTATATAAAGAAAGTCACTCATTTATCGTAAAGGTATCAACTGGAACACAAAGCGATGATTTCATGTCCTTTTCAAATGTTGAACATTTTTTCAAATGGTTTTCACGCTTCCGAAAAAATACAACCTATATTATTCAGCAGGGCATCCCCTTGCTTTTATATAAAAATCGCCACATTGATTTTAGAGTATTATGTCACAAAAATCTTCATAATGCATGGAAAGTCACCTCTGTAGTAGCCAGGATTTCAGGTGAAAAGCAATTTGTAGCCAATATCGCTAGAGGTGGCGAAACTTATAAACCAGTTAAAGCATTAACGGAGCTCTTCGAAAGAAATGTGGCGATCCAGCAACTCATGGATATGAAAGAGTTAGCCAGAGAAATTGCAACTGTCATTAGTAATAAAACAGATGGTATTACCGGTGAACTAGGTTTAGATATAGGCATTGATCAGGATGGTAAACTTTGGCTGATTGAGGTAAACTCAAAACCCTCGAAAAACTTCGAAGAGCAGGACATTAAAATCCGTCCTTCCACAAGAGCCATAATGGAATTATGTACAACACTCGCTTTCGAGTACAAAAGCAAGGAATTGGAGGAGAACATTCATGCTGACCTTTGGATTCATGACATTAAACCTGAGGAATGAAAATTCTTATTTCAGTGGAATTGCCCAGGCTGCCAGCAACTTTGGAATCAGTTGCTTTAGATTTGTCCCATCAAATATTACCCCAACTTCAGAACTTATCGTTGGAGAGAAATATCATCCGAGCGAATCCCGCTGGATGGAAGCGGAATTCCCACTGCCTGATATTTTGTACGATCGATGCTTTTATGGTGATGATACACATTCTCAAAGTTGCCTTTCCATTGTTCGTTGGTTAAAAACACGAACGGATGTAACCTTTTTAGGATATGGTCTTCCAAACAAAATGGAACTTTATGATGTCTTGAATCATTCTAAACTTCATCCGTATCTTCTTCACTCAGCACTAGTCGCTCATGCTGATCAAGTGATACATTCGCTTTCGCATATCAATCCAGCCATTATTAAGCCCATCAATGGTTCACAAGGTAAGGGCATATATTTTATTAAAAAAGAAAAAGAGCAATATATTGTAGAAACCGATAAGAAAGGGAAGCATGTGAACCGAGTCTTTGAATCAAAAGAGCTTTTTTCAGTTTGGCTTCAATCTCTTTTAAAAAAGAAAACATTCCTTATTCAACCTTATAAACATTTAACCAATAAGGATGGGCATCCCTTTGACCTTCGAATCTTGTTGCAAAAGAATCAACATGGGAAGTGGATGGTTCGTGGCAAAGGTATTCGTGAAGGTTCTATTGGTTCGATTGTTTCGAATGTTAGTGCTGGGGGGAAAATTCTTACCTTCGAAGACTGGTCAAAAGAAAATACTCCATCTTCTTTTCTTCTAAAAGAAATTCAATATATCTTGTCCCTTCTTCCATCTGTTTTAGAAGGTTCCTTCCGTCCTTTATTTGAAATCGGGGTAGACATCGGAATCGCGAAGGATGGATCACTATGGATACTTGACGTAAATTCAAAGCCAGGGAGAAAAGTTGTTATGTCCACTACCCCTGAAGTAAAAGCCGTGTTAGATTTAGCTCCAATTCTTTATGCAAAACATCTGATGGAGCAAAAAAGGAGTTTGATGAATCATGAAAAAACAATATCGAATAAATATTAGCGACCATTTAGAAAAAGGGACCGTTTACTTTCCGGCTGAGCTATCTAATCATCATGCTCCAACTCGTATCTCTTTCGGAACTTTTGCGACTCAAGCAACATGCTATCCACATCCAGATGGAAAAAACACTCTAGTTCTTAGTCCTGACATTGCAGAAACTATTAAATTCCCATCTCTAGACATTCCCTTTCATCTGTTCATTGCAGAAAAAACCATTCATATTGGCCCTCTTATTGGGATCTTCACCTCTGGCTTTACTCCATTTGCTATGCGGCCGATTGGGGAAAGATCCATATTTTTTTCGAAGTTACTCTCTGTCAAAAAGTTTGTTGGAGTCCTCCCTTTTGTTTTTGGTGAACAACATATCAATTGGGAAGAAGGAACGATAGAGGGACTTATCTATCACCAGAATGGGTGGGAATCTATCATTTTGCCGTTCCCAAATGTCATTTATGATCGACTCCCAAACCGCCGAAGTGAAAAAAAAGCGGCGTTGCGAAAAGTAAAAGATCGATTGCAATCCGAGTATCTTATTCCTTGGTATAATCCAGGTTTCTTTAATAAGTTAGATGTATTTGAAAGACTAGAATCGGTTGGTGCCGTTTCCTCTCTACTACCAGAAACACATCGTTTTACTTCTTTTTCAATGATTGAAAGAATGCTTTCTTTATATGGTCATGTGTATATAAAACCAATGAATGGAAGCCTCGGTCTTGGAATTTATCAAGTCCTTTATGATCGAGACCAAAATCATTATTATTGTCGGTTCCGAGATACTGATGGAATCAACCGTCTTAGAAAGTTTGAAACATTAGAATCTTTAATGAAGCATACGTTTCCAAATAACAAGCTTAATCACCTTATTGTCCAACAAGGGATTCATCTTCTACGCCATGAGCGCTGTCCAGTCGATTTCAGGGTTCACACCAATAAAGATGAAAATGGTCATTGGAAAGTTACCGCCGTTGCAGCAAAAGTAGCTGGACCTGGAAGTGTAACAACACATGTAAAAAGTGGTGGTTGTATAAAAACGATAGAAGAAGTGATTGAAGATAAAGAGGAGCAAAAAAAGCTACGGCAAAAGTTATCCGAAGCTAGTCTTCTACTTAGTCATGTGTTAGAAAATCATATGGAAGGCATTGTTGGAGAAATTGGGTTTGATTTAGGAGTCGACCGAGAAGGAAAGGTCTGGCTTTTTGAGGCCAACTCAAAACCGGGTCGTTCGATTTTCAAGCATCCTGATATGAAGGAATATGACCTATTAACTCGTAAACTTTCACTAGCATTTGGTGTCTTTTTATCTGAACAAGCGATTAAACAACCAGGAGAGGTTTTTAAATGACTTCCCTTATTCATGGGAATCCTTTTATCGGCATTTTAACCAGTAAAAAAGGTGAAAAGAACCTTGCTGGGAATATTCCGTTATTCCGATCTATTCAACAGGAGTTATTGAAGACAGGTGGAATATCTATTGTATTCACTCCTGAAGATATTTTAAGTCATGGAATAAAAGCAGCAAAATATGAACCTAGCAATCATACATGGGAGACTGTTATGGCTCCCTTTCCACACCTAGTATACAACCGGGTTCCGTTTCGAAAACATGAAGATACCACCACCTTTAAAGATGCTGTAGCTCTCTTTAAAGAACAATCCATCCCCTTTTTTAACCCAGGTTTTTTAAACAAATACGATTGTTACCTGCAGTTTAAGGAGCATATGGATTTAAAACAATATTTCTTGCCAACAATAAAAATCGAAAACAAAACAGCTCTGGAAAACTTTCTTTTCGCTCATCGTTCTCTCTATATAAAACAAGCGAATTCTTCCATGGGAAGAGGCATTCATATAATTAAATGGCTAAAAGATGGGAAAGTTTTGCTCATAGATCATAGTCAGCAAACTCTATATCATGACTTTCAAGACTATTGGAGAAAATGGTCTACTAAATTTCGCAAAATAACCTATATAGCACAGCAAGCAGCTAGTCCTCAACTATATCAAGGGAAACGGTATGATTTTAGAATATTGGCTGTTTTCCAAGGTGAGAAGCATATTCCTGTAGGTGTAGGGGTTAGACAATCAGGTCATCAACAAGTAACTACACATATTCCTAATGGAGGGAAGCTCCTTCCTTACTCCCTATTTCAAACAAGGGAACATGACCTGTTAATCGAAAAAATCGTAGAGCTTTGCGGGAGAGAATTAAATAGGAACTACGGCTTCTTTGCTGAATTCTCCATTGATCTAGGGGTAACTTCAGATGGAAGGTTTGTTATTTATGAAATTAATTCAAAACCAATGAGCTTTGACGAGAAAACTATTGAAGAAAAACGGGTGAAAATGCTTTGTGAACTTTTCCGTTCCACAATAGAAAAGAAGTAAAACTGGGATTATTCGGACAGGAGTTGAAGGAATCTGCACTTTTGGTCCAATTCTAGTGTGGATTCGGACAGAACTTGAAGGATTATACCTTCTGGAGTCCGAATCCTTAGATTATTCAGACAGTACACAAAGGTTACTGATCTTGGGAGTCCGAATCTTAAGGTGATTCGGACAGTACACCAAGGTTTTTTGCTCTTGAGAGTCCGAATCTTAAGGTGATTCGGACAGTATACCAAGGTTTTTGTTTTTGAGAGTCCGAATCCTAAGGTGATTCGGACAGGACACCAAGGTTTTTTGCTCTTAAGAGTCCGAATCTTAAGGTGATTCGGACAGTATACCAAGGTTTTTGTTTTTGAGAGTCCGAATCCTAAGGTGATTCGGACAGTACACCAAGGTTCTTGCTCTTGAGAGTCCGAATCCTTTGGTGATTCGGACATGACACCAAGGTTCTTGCTCTTGAGAGTCCGAATCCTTTGGTGATTCGGACAGTATACCAAGGTTTTTGTTTTTGAGAGTCCGAATCCTAAGGTGATTCGGACAGGACACCAAGGTTTTTTGCTCGAGAGTCCGAATCTTAAGGTGATTCGGACAGTACACCAAGGTTTTTTGCTCTTGAGAGTCCGAATCTTAAGGTGATTCGGACAGTATACCAAGGTTTTTGTTTTTGAGAGTCCGAATCCTAAGGTGATTCGGACAGGACACCAAGGTTTTTTGCTCGAGAGTCCGAATCTTAAGGTGATTCGGACAGTACACGAAGGTTCTTGCTCTTGAGGGTCCGAATCCTTAGGTGATTCGGACAGTACACCAAGGTTTTTGTTCTTGAGAGTCCGAATCAAAAGCAAAATAGCATGAGTTAAATCCTCACGCTATTTTATGTGTCAATATATACTTTAGACACCTAAAATGGAACCTTGTATTCCTCAACTAGCTTGTCTTTTACTTTACTATCGACTTTTTACTATCATATTTACAGCCTCTTGAATCGCTTCCTCGGCGTTTTTCCCCTCGTCATTTGCTTCACGAATACATGCCTCTAAATTTTTTGCTACAATATATCCCATCGCACGGTCAACAGCCGATCGCACAGCTGATAGTTGAGTTACGACATCTTTGCAATGTTTTTCCTCTTCCATCATACGTATTACTCCACGTACCTGACCCTCAAGCCGTTTTAACCGGTTTTTCATTTCTTGTGAGTATTCCAATTTATTCACCTCTCAACTATCGATACGGTATCCCCTATTGAATCGATTATATCGTATTCTTTTCTTAAATAGAAATTATAAGCCAAATTATTGATACAAGACGTTACCTGTTATAATGAAGATATACAAACATTTGGGAGCAACCATATGCTTAAAAAAATTCACCAATTATACAAAGACAGTAAATTTTTAAATCAACAGCCTACACTTGAAGATACAAAAGAGTATGACTGGTTTTTTGATGAAGGCGAAGAGGGTTGGGTTGGCATTAGAAAAGACAGGTTAGACCCAAAAGAAAAACAGCTACTAGATGCCCTTTTCCATTCTTTTGAACCACCAGTCATAGAGGTTCAATCTCAGGGCTGGTACCATTTTTTATTTTCGGATGGGCAGGTCCCTTTACAAAAACAAGAACGTCGAGTTCGAATCATTCACCTTCATTGTTCAGGAGAGGACTGGGAGCAAAAAGATTTAGAACTCGCCTTAAAAGGATTTTTATCTGAAGACATTATTATTTTTTGGGAAAGTCCAAATCACGCTGTGCTCATTGAACACGAATCTCACAGCTTTTTAATGGCAGAAAATTTCTTAGAAATCTCTGAGACATTTGAAACCGATCTTTACTTACGTGTCAGTTTTTTCATCGGAAAGTTTCATTCTGCAACAGAGCAATTAAAGGAATTATTCCATCAAGATCATCAATTTTTCAAACAAGCTTTAGAATGGAAGCTCAAAGAAAGAGTATTTACATTCGAGAACATATTCCCATCGTTGCTCTCACACAGTCTCACCACTGAGCTTTTTAAAGCTATTGAAGTACAACTTCTTCAGCCTTTAATGGACGATCCAGAAACGCTCGCAACCATTCAAGTGTATCTAGAAAACAACCTAAACGCGAGTGTTACAGCAAAGAAATTATACATTCACCGAAACACTTTACAATACCGGATAGACAAGTTTACAGAAAAAGCTGGCGTAAATTTAAAGGATTACCCTAGTGCCTTAACCCTTTATATTGCTTGTCTATTACAATCCCAAAAGGAAAAATAGCACATTGCCCAATTTCCCTCTCCCTATTTTTGTGCACTATTCACATGGTACAAGATCCTACCAATCATGTAATCTATACACAAGAAAACGATTACAGAACACTGGGAGGAATTAATTATGGCTGAGTTAGTATTAGATCATATTTACAAAATTTACGACAATAAAGTAACTGCTGTTGAAGACTTTAACCTTCATATTCAAGATAAAGAGTTTATCGTATTCGTTGGACCATCTGGTTGCGGAAAATCAACAACTTTACGTATGATTGCTGGTCTTGAAGAAATCTCTAAAGGTGATTTTTCCATTGATGGTAAACGTGTAAATGATGTTGCACCAAAAGATCGTGATATTGCCATGGTATTCCAAAACTATGCTCTATACCCACATATGAGTGTTTATGACAATATGGCTTTTGGATTAAAGCTTCGTAAGTTTCCTAAGGATGAAATTGATCGCCGTGTTCAAGAAGCTGCAAAAATCCTTGGTTTAGAACCTTACCTTGATCGTAAGCCAAAAGCACTTTCTGGTGGTCAACGTCAGCGTGTGGCGTTAGGTCGTGCGATTGTCCGTGATGCAAAAGTATTCTTAATGGATGAGCCATTATCAAACCTTGATGCTAAACTTCGTGTTCAGATGCGTGCTGAAATTGCAAAGCTTCATCAACGTCTACAAACAACAACTATTTACGTAACACATGACCAAACAGAAGCAATGACAATGGCTACTCGTCTTGTTGTTATGAAAGATGGCGTTATCCAGCAAGTCGGAGCACCAAAAGAAGTATACGAAAAGCCTGAAAATGTATTCGTTGGTGGATTTATTGGATCACCAGCAATGAACTTCTTAACAGGAAAAATCGAGGAAGGTAAATTTGTAGCTGGCAAAACTGCTATCGCTATTCCAGAAGGAAAAATGAAAGTATTACGTGAGCAAGGGTATGTTGGTAAAGAGATTATCCTCGGTATCCGTCCTGAAGATATTCATGATGAGCCTGTTTTCATCGAGGCTTCTCAAGGAACCAAAATCCATGTAAAAATTGATGTATCAGAATTAACTGGTGCTGAAACGATGCTTTATTCAAGCATTGAGGGTCAGGACTTTGTAGCGAGAGTAGACTCTCGTTCAGATATTAAACCTGGTCAATCAATCGATTTAGCATTTGATTTGAACAAAGCTCACTTCTTCGATGTAACTACAGAATCAAGAATTCGTTAATCACCTAGGATGCAGCACAAAACGCGCTGCATCCTTTTTTCTATTCTTGGATGAATTGTACCACATCATTATAACAACCTGGACACTTATAGAGGTGTGGACAGAGTCCTTTAGCATCATCCTCGGGATATCCATCTTCAAGCTTCATTAAGTCAATTGGCATATAGGCACTATAATCGTCAAAAAAATCCATTAACCTTCCAGCTTCCTCTAATTCACTTCCACATGTACTGCAAGTAAAGTTTTTTTCTTCAAGCCCGTTACAAACTGGACATATTCCCATTTCTCTTCCCTACTTTGTTTTTTTATTAGTTTGAGAAGCAACTAACCTCTTCATGTAAAACAAAAAGATTTTATGGACAGGAAAACATTACCTGTGGTTTATTTCGAATAGGATCCAAAAAATCATCCATAATATTGATTAAACACAGCGACAACGAGTCGCCAACAACCAAATAACTTTTATAACGGACTATGCTGAAAGCTTGATTTTCTAAAATCAATTTGGTTCAATCCAAAATAGTCCACCAAAAAAACTGAAGGAGAGTGTTCAACATGGCAAACAACAATTCTTCAAACCAACTATTAGTACCAGGAGCAGAGCAAGCATTAGAGCAAATGAAGTACGAAATCGCTAGCGAATTTGGTGTAAACCTTGGTGGCGAAACTACTTCACGTGCTAACGGATCTGTAGGTGGAGAAATCACTAAGCGTTTAGTATCTATGGCTCAACAATCTATGAGCGGTTCTTTCCAACGCTAATTTAACTTAAGATAGTACAACAATTGAATAAGGTATGGCTTAACCCTCTTCCATTCCGGAAGAGGGTTTTCATATTATGCCCAAAAAAAACAGCCTTTCACTATAAAAGGCTGTTTTCATGATTCTTTTATGATTGTAAATCCAATAAAGTAACCTAATACCATAATACTTGCAATCACTAATGTCACTGAAAGCTCTTCCAACTTCTAGTCCCCCTTCGTGCCTTTGTTTGCTTTAACATTATCACGAATTTTGGGACCAACTAGACGTAAAATTAGAAATTTCTTTGTCTAAATTACGAAAATTCTTTGAACATTAACCCGCTAAGCTGCTTCCTTGTTGAAGCTGATACATTTGATAATACTTTCCTTCTTGTTCCATTAATTCATCATGCGTACCTTTTTCGACAATACATCCTTTATCTAATACAAGTATTTGATCAGCATTTCTAATGGTTGATAATCTGTGAGCGATAATAAAAGTGGTTCTTCCCTTTTTCAATACATCCATCGCCTCTTGAATGATCATCTCTGTCTCTGTATCAATGCTTGATGTTGCTTCATCCAAGATAAGTATCGCCGGATCGAACGCTAATGCTCTCGCAAAAGATATTAGCTGCCTTTGACCACTTGATAAGGTGCTTCCCTTTTCAATGACTGGCTCATCAAAACCTTTTTCCAAATGTTTAAATACTCTGTCAGCCCCTACATCACGAAGTGCCTGTTCTACCTTTTCTCGAGTAATAGCTGGATTATCGAGACTAACATTAGAAGCAATCGTACCTGTAAATAGAAAAGGATCCTGCAAGACGATACCCATATGCTGTCGTAGGGTTTGATGAGGAATATTTTTTATATCGGTTCCATCCACTAAAATACTTCCTTTTTGACAATCGTAAAACCTAAAGAGCAGATTGATAATTGAGCTTTTTCCTGAGCCAGTATGTCCGACTAGCGCCACAGTTTCCCCGTGCTCCGCAGTAAAATGAATATCCTTTAATACAAATTCATTATCTTTATAACCAAATGAAACATGCTCAAAAGATACATTCCCCTTATAGCGTTCCATCCGATGATCATTTACATCGATTCCCTCTTCGGTTAATAACTCAAATACACGATCTGCTGCAACGAGCGCTTGTTCTAGATTGGCCAGCTGATTCACAATCCCTTGAATAGGGTTAAAAAGGCGATTAATATAATCAACAAACGCATACAGCATTCCTAGAGAAACGACTGCACTTGGGTTTAATGCTTCTCCCCCAAAGTACCAAATAAAAGCTACAAATATCACATTCCTTAGCACGTTTACTAAATTATGTGACGTTAAAGAATTAAGACTTAAAAGTTTGTTTTGAAACTTAAAGTGATCTTCATTTAGCTTTTCAAATTCATTCTGAGTTTGTTTTTCTCGATTAAATGCTTGAATCACATTCATCCCTTGAATCGATTCATTAACAATCGCGTTAATATCACTATTTCTCGAACGAATTTTATGATTATACTTTGATGCGTATTTTCGATAAACAAGTGTCCAAACAAAGAGAATTGGTAATAGTAATAAACAAATCAACGCTAGCTTTACATTCAGAATGAACAAAGCAATATAAATTCCTGTAATGTATATAGCGCTGGTGAAAAAGGTTGATAATACAGTAACATATAATTCTCGAATCGCTTCTGTATCGTTTGTTATCCTCGCAACCACCTTGCCGGCAGGCAAATTGTCAAAGTATCGAATAGGAAGCTTTTGAATCTGCCCAAATACATCCTCACGCATTTTTTGGATGATACGGTTTGCAGACATCTGCAAATAAAAACGCTGTCCGTATTCAAATATAGCTGCAACAACAATCAATCCGAGGTACAGTGATAATAAACTAATAATTCTTGAGGTTTCCGGCTGATAAAATGCCACTAACTCCTCCGTTGTAAGTTTTGTTCCTTCAAAGGTCTCAATCTTGTCTCCCTTTGTAATGGTTAGTACACCATTATTAAAGCTTCTTTCCCCTTCAAAAGGAGTCGCCTCCTCCACAAAGACGAATGAACGATTCACTTGTAGTATAGTTGCTTCTTCTACCTTCACCTCATCGTCCTCAGTATATTTCTCACGTTTATAATAATTCCCTTTGTATTCAACTGAATCCTTCGTTCCATTTGTTTGATACCAAGTCGACTCAATCCCTAAAATGTGTTGATCAATCATTCGCTTGGCAATGAATGGTCCTGCAAGGTCAGCGGTAACTGCAACTGAAAGCATCATAAGTGCTACAATTATGATTTTTTTATAATGCAAAGCGTATTGTACGAGGCGTTTACCGGTCGTCATACACTCACCTCCACATCAGATGAGTTTTGAACCTGCTGTCTATCATATTGCTCTCGATACCAGCCGTTCTGTTTCATCAGTTCTTCATGGGTTCCTTCCTCAACAATCAATCCTTCATCCAACACAATAATACGGTCCGCGTGCTGAACGGCAGACATTCGATGAGTCGTAATTATTGTTGTCTTTCCACTTCGTTCACTCCGTATATTTTCGATGATTTTCTTTTCTGTTTTGGCATCAACGGCTGAAAGAGAATCATCTAAAATAAGAATTTCGGGTTTTTTAATTAATGCTCTAGCAATCGAAATTCTTTGTTTTTGTCCCCCAGATAAAGCAACACCTTTTTCCCCAACAAGTGTTTCTAGACCTTCTGGAAGCATTTCAATATCCTTCTGGAAGTCCGCTAATTCAATGGCTTTTGCCAAATCCATATCGGTCGCGTCCATTCGTCCAAAAAGAATATTTTCTTTTACTGTCTTTGAAAACAAGACATGATCTTGTGGAACATACCCAATCCATCCTCTAGTTGTCTCTAACGTATGCTCATTTAACTCTACATTAGAAATCGTTAACGCTCCTACCCCTAATGGATATTCTCTTAATAACTGCTTAATAAAGGTTGTTTTTCCACTCCCCGTTTTCCCTACAATCCCTAACGTCTCTCCTCGCTTCAAATCTACATTGATTTTACTTAGATTATCTACGTTAGAGGATGGATAACGAAAAGAAAAGTCCTTGAATGTAATCTGCTCCGGATTATTATCGGATTTTGGATTCAATGGATCCGATACATCAGGCTCGTAGGATAAGGTTTCTTGTACTCGGTCTAGTGAAGCATTTCCTCTTTGCATAATATTGATAAGCTCTCCAATGGCAAACATCGGCCAAACAAGCATACCTAAATACACATTAAACGATACGAGTTCCCCTAACGTGAGTCGATTATGGAACACTAAGTATGAACCAAAGCCTAATCCAATCACATAACTAAGTCCAACCAAAACCTTAATCGTTGGGTTAAACAAAGAATCAATTTTTGCAACAGCCACATTCTTTTTATAAACATCCTCTGTCATATCGTGAAATCGTTCTTGATCTTCACGTTCTTGTACATACGCGCGAATCACTCTTACTCCTGAAACCGATTCGAGAACACGGTCATTAAGTTCACCAAATGCATCCTGTGCTGACATAAACTTTTTATGAATGGTATTACCATAATAATTAATAAGAACAGCCATGATTGGCAACGGTAGTACTGCTGCAAGAGTAAGTTCCCAACTAATAAAGATCGTCATCATCGCAACGATGGTAAGCATAAAGGCCGTGGAATCTACCAGTGTTAAAATACCAAAACCAGCAGTTGTTGAAATAGCCTTTAGATCATTTGTAGCACGGGCCATTAAATCTCCCGTTCGATTTTTTTCAAAAAACGTTGGTGTCATTTTAAAAAGATGTCTCATAAATTGTGAGCGCAGTTTTCTTTCAATCAGAAAAGCCCCACCAAACAGCTGATACATCCAAATATATGTGACCCCATAAGAAACAACTGTAAGAACGAAAAATGCTAATAAATACTGCACTATTCTTTCCTGACTTATTACTCCCATGTGAATATCATCAATGACCATTCCAACAAGCTTTGGTGGAATAACATCAACAAATCCAATAAAAACAAGAAGCGTTATCGCAACCGTATAGCGTTTCCAATTTTCTTTAAAGAACCAACTTAATTTTCTTAATATAGAGAACATCTTTGGAGTCTCCTCTCTTTTCTTTCCATCATGTTTAACTAACCACTCTCAAGCTCCACTGGTGATACCAATAATCTTTCTACACGAAATGTTTGCATTGTTTCTCCTCCTAGAATTTTTTTATAGTCATGGGTTATTCCCAATGCTACCTCTTTTACAAGACAAAAAAGACATACCGCATCCTATGCGATATGTCAAAAGGCGACAAAAAAGCACAAGCTACTCATACGTAACCCGTGCTGTTCATTAAAAAGTAAACATTGCTCATTTAAGGACAGAATCGAAAATGGTTACGCTCCCATATTTAGTTGAGTGAATTTGAAAATCTCTTACTCTCATGATCGTAACCTCCTATCCTTTCAATAATTTCCATATTTTTCACATTATCATTAAAACCCTCTAAAGTCAATTGAATTTTCTTAATATTGATATGCTTCCCTTATTGCTAAGAAACAGGCAATGGCTTGGATTTCGGCTGGATATTTCTACTGTATTTTGGAAGAGTGATTCCATAAAAAACTCCCACTAATATCAAACAACCTCCGACCATCCAGTAAAGCATCTCGACTTTTAATAATGCTGGAAAACTATAAGCGATAAATCCCAAAGTTAGCGATTGAGATAGCATCATTAAGGGTGAGATCCACCCCTGAACTCTCCCCATCATTTTAGGATCAACAATACTTGGCATCCAACCTCCAATACCAACATTAACAAGTGGCAAACCTAGAGCCGCAAGAAACACTAGAACGAAGAAAAAGACAAGGGACGTAACTAGTGATGAGAGGATGATAAAACTGCCTGTAATAATAAGCCCCATAATAATAAGCTGATGAAGTTTTAATTTTTCACTTATGACCGACGCAGCCACACTTCCTAGTAAAGCTCCTGTTCCAAACATAATTCCGATAATAATTGAAAATTGTTCGTAGTCCTCCGGTGCAAGCTTATATTTTAAGATAAAAACAGGCATGACACTAAAACCACCGTTTACAACACCAAACACAATAAAACCAATTAACAGTGTACGTAGAAGCCCATGCTGTAGTATATATTTCATTGAATCCTTAAAATCAACAAATACTGTCGTTATATTTAAATCTTTTAATCGATGCATTCCATTTGGCATTCTCACACTCTCTGGAATCTGGCAAGAACGAATAAGAAGAGCACTTATCATGAACGTAATGGTATCGATTAGGATTGCCCCATAAATCCCTACTGTCCAATACGCCAATACCCCTAACCCATTACCAAATAACATAAATAAACTCATAACCAATTGATTCAATCCAGCAGCCGTTGTGTAATCATCCTGCATAAGAATTCCTTGGACCATCGCATGCTCGGCTGGAAAAAAGAATTTTTGAACCGCACTTCTTAAAAAGAGAACAAAGAAGATAAGTGGCATCGAACCAATTATTAATGTTCCTAAAAATAATATGGAAAGTACAGCACATACCCAGTCACAGCTAAAAGCAATCTTTTGCCTATCCATTCGATCTGCAAATACACCGACTAGGAAAAATACAGCAAGTGTTGGGAGTGAATACATTAACTCTGTTATAGATGCGTATATAGGTTGGTTGGAAAAACGATCCAATAAGAAAAACATAAAAGCAGTAAGACCAATCGTACTACCCATTTGTGAGGTGAAATTCGCTATAAAAAGCTTGGTGAAATTTTTATTTTGAAAAACAACCATAAATTTTTTCATTTATTCTACCCCTAACTCCCTTTGATACATTCAGTTTACTTCTGATCGATTTTTCTTAAAACAGACCTTTGATGGGAATTTCCTCCGCCTCTAGACGGAAGAGATTGAATTTTAATTATATTTCCTAACAAACATGTTTCATTAAGGGGTAGGAGGGGTAATCAATTATTAAAATAACTTGATAAAGGAGTGCTGTCCATGAATGAAACATCGTCTGTAACGATTCGTTATACCCATCGAATAATGATGAAAGAGATAATGGAATTATACACATTAATAAAGAAATTCAATGGCCTGGTTACTTTTTATCATAATCATCACTCCGTTTCAGGCATACACATAACCAAACTTGTGACATTCTTTTTAACAGTAAAAAAGGGAAGTAAGTTGCTAGTAGTTGTGGATGGACAAAGCAATCATTTGTTTCTAAATAAGATCAAATCTATTTTTGAAAATGACCATTCACTCAATCATGTCTCCAAATCCATATCATTTCAACACCCGTTACAACTCAAATGATGAATGCGGCGTTAAACTTCATTCCAAAAATCTCATGAAAAAAGCTACTAAGTATCCCTTAATGGACACCCGGTAGCTTTTGTTCTTACTCCTTTATTTCATTCACAAGTTCTTCAAAACGTTCTATGGATGCACGCTCTTCGAAACTGCTAAAAATACGAAAGTACTCATCATCCAGAATACGATAGTGTTGACTTAAGACATTCTGTTGTAGAATAATCCCCTTTTTTCTGTCGATTTCTCTCCACCAAAGCTTTCCACCCAATGTTTTTTCTTTTCGATAATCAATCCCGTCTCTCGCCACCGTCTCAAGCACTTCTAATGGATCACTTCCAAATAAATATTGAATGGTTTCTGTTTCACGAAATAGAGCACAAATGGTAACAACGGTCTGCCAGTTTGCATCCATCCTACCTTTTTCAATTTGTACGAGCGTCTTTTTCGAAAGACCGATGACTTCACCCATTTTATCCTGTGTGTATCCAGCTTCCGTCCGGATTAACCTCATTTTCTCCGATACCTTCGATATTATCTCGTCTCTAGTCAAATCCATTCAGTCCTTTAAAATGAATTGGTGTAATTTTACACATCCTCTTTTTATTATAAAGCAACAATGGAAAATATTCCAATAAAAAACTGCTATCCAATAATGACTAGATTCATATGGTTTTTTTTTACAATTAATAAGACTTACGTATGATTTCTGTCTTTCTCCTTTTTGGAAAGAGGATTCCATCTAAAATCCGCGAATATATCCATATTAACTAATAAAGAGAAAGAATATAAGGGTGAGTGACAATTCATGCTGCAAGCAACCAGAGAGAAGTTAATTGATTATCTCTCCAAATCAAAGAATTTATTAATCTCTTTATGGGAAAAAGAAATTCTAATCTCAACAGAAGATCCATATAAATTTGAAGTCAATACTAATGATCTTTCTTTATTTCAAATGATTCTAGATGGTCTTGATATAGAAGGTCTTGACATCGAAATGTTTATTAAGGAATTTTCGTTAAAAATAGCTGAACAACGAGTAAATGATTCCATCAATATTGGGACATTTGTTTATAATGTCAACATCGGCCGGTCGATTATCTATCACCATTTACTTGAAGCTGATTTTACCAAAGAAGAAATTCATGAATCCATAAAGAGCATAGATGCATTTTTCGATAAGTTTCTTCTATACTCTGTTTCTTACTTTACAGAGGAGAAAAATAAAATAATTGAAGAAAAGACGCAATTTATCGATTCTACACACAAGGATAGGCTAACGCTACTTGGACAAATGACCTCAAGTTTTATTCATGAATTCAGAAACCCCTTAACTTCAGTTCAAGGTTTTATTCAATTATTAAAAGCCGAAGACCCATCAATTAAATACTTAGATATTATTTCAAGTGAATTAGAACAATTAAACTTCCGTATTTCTCAATTCTTACTTCTCTCGAAGAAAGAACTGATTGGTAAAGAAAAAAGTTCATTTTCATTAAATGAACTTATTGATGAAGTACTCATATTCTTATATCCAAGCATACTCGACTCAAAAGTAAAGGTGATCAGAGAAACTTTTGACCATGTTCATTTATTCGGATATGTGGATGAAATTAGACAGGTCCTAATCAATATTATATTTAATGCCATTGATGTGTTAACACAATACCGTGAAGACCCAACAATCGAGATTATTTGTTCTCTTTCACACAATAAGCATGTTGTTATTGAAATCTCAAATAACGGACCGATGATTCCAGACCAGATGTTAAAATCCATTTTCGAGCCATTTGTTACTACCAAAACACTCGGAACTGGCCTTGGACTTTTCGTGTGTAGAGAAATTATTGAAAAACATAAAGGTCGTCTAATATGTGAATCAAGTAAAGAAAAAACCATTTTTAGAATGACCATGCCTATACCTTCACATACCAAAGCCTCTGAGTAAAGAGGTTTTTTTCATTTTTCTAACAATTCCCCTTTATACCTTCATATTACACTAATTTCATCATAAAATATGGATAATACCAGTTTTTATCTAACCGTAACGTTTGACTGTACAGTTTTTCCTTTCGTATAATTATAATTATTTAATATTGAATCATTCAAAAGCAGAGGTGGTACAATGGGGCATTTTACCGAATTGGAGAGCTAGCTTCAATCGCAAAGGTTTCAAGAAGAACGATTGACTATTACACTAACTTAGGACTACTGCACGCTGATCGTTCAAAGGGGAATTACAGACTTTATAATGATGAAGCTCTAGAAGCACTACAATTCATTGAAGCATGTAAAGAAATGCACATCCCTTTAGAAGAGATTAAGAGAAAACTAGAAATGAAAAAGCAAAAAGACGTGAAACAGGGAGAAATGGAAAAGCATATTCACTCCATTGGTCAACAAATGAAGCAGCTACAGCACGATATTTCTGTACTCATCCCATTAATTGAAAATCTAGATGGTCAGCAAACAAAAGTGCTCTCAGAAGAGTTAACAGTGGAGAGCGAATGGCTGATGAAGTTTTTACCCGAGTTTCAAAGGTTAGTAAAATTTTCGAATTAACTGGGAGGTGACTCCTTACTCGTTTATAAAGCGAGATAAGGAAACTTATTGGACATATTAAACTTGGTTTTAATAGCCATTTTAATTGCTTTGACGGCATTTTTTGTGGTTTCGGAATATGCTATTGTAAAGGTACGAGACTCACGTCTCGACCAACTCATTGAGGAAGGTAAAAGAGGTGCTATTTCTGCCAAAAGGGTTAATGCTAATCTAGACAATTATTTGTCTGCTTGCCAACTTGGTATCACAATGACCACACTAGGTCTAGGTTGGTTAGCTATTGAACCGATTGGAATCGTATTGCGACCTATTATCCAGCAGATGAACGGAACAGAGGCAATAGTATCTTTCCTTTCTTTCGGAATAGGATTCTTAGTCATTACATTCCTTCATGTGTTATTTGGAAAAATAGCTCCCAAAACGATGGCACTGCAAAAAGCAGAGAAAATGACGCTGTTTACTGCGCGTCCACTGATCTGGTTTTACCGGCTAATGTTCCCTTTCATATTTGTACTAAATGGAACAACCAAAATATTAACAAAAATATTTGGGCTAAAACCTGCTTCCATAAATGACTTAGCACATTCTGAAGAAGAGCTACGATTAATACTTTCTGAAAGCTATAAAAGTGGTGAGATAAACCAATCAGAGTTTAAATATGTAAACAAAATATTTGAATTCGATAACCGAATTGCCAAGGAAATTATGGTTCCTAGACGTGAAATCATTACCCTATCAAAGGACAATACGTTAGAGGAATTTCTTCAAGTTGTTAATGAAGAAAAGTTTACTCGTTACCCTATCATAGATGGTGATAAGGACCATATTATAGGAATGGTAAATATAAAAGAAATCATGACAGAACTGATCCAAAACCGAACACTTTTAACGAAGACACTTGAAATTTATACACGACCTATTATCCGCGTTATAGATACGGTTCCTATTCATGACTTGTTAGTTAAAATGCAAAAGGAACGGATCCATATGGCCATACTTATGGATGAATATGGCGGTACTTCTGGTCTCGTTACCGTGGAAGACATCATAGAAGAAATTGTTGGTGAAATTCGTGATGAGTTTGATATGGATGAAATTCCAATGATACGAAAGCTTCAGGAAGATCACTATATTATTGATGCAAAAATGCTGGTAAGCGAAGTAAATGATTTATTGGGACTAAATATTGATGATGAAGATGTGGACACGATTGGTGGTTGGATCTTAACTGAGAATTATGAGGCCAGAGAAGGGGACGAAATTACACTAGAAAACTACACCTTCAAAATTATAGAGATGGAAGAACATCATATGAAATATGTAGAAGTATCAAAAAATATAACAAAGCATTCTTTAATTGATACCCCACTTCCAGCTGTCCCAAACACATCAGAAGAAATGATTTCTAAACAATCAGTTAGTTTCTAATAAAAAAACCCTCGATTTCTCAATCGAGGGTTCTTTTTATGCTTCTAGATAGTTAGTAATTTCATACTCTTCTTTAAGCTCTTCTAACCATACAGTATATTCTGTAGACATCTTATCATTCATTACGGAGTCTGAAATCTCTTCCTTACTATCTTCAAAATTTGCTTCCTTCGCTTCCTGATGATCAATCACTTTAATGATATGGTAACCATAGTCGGTTTTTACAGGAGCACTAATCTCACCCACATCGAGTGCAAATGCAACCTCTTCAAACTCCGCTACCATATCACCACTACTAAAGTACCCTAAGTCCCCACCAGATTCTGCCGTGGTTGTATCTGTTGAATATTCTTTTGCCAATTCGCTAAAGTCTTCCCCAGCATCTAGCTTACTCTTGACTTCGTTAGCAGTTGCTTCGTCAGCTACTAAAATATGGCTTGCTTGTACTTGTTCAGCTGTAGCAAAAGTATCCTTATTTTCATCAAAATACGTTTGTAACTCTTCATCTGTAATTTCAATTCTTGGCTTAAGCAATTTTTCTGTTTTAATGTAACTGATAATATCGTCTCGAACATCGTCCATTGTTGATCCACTTGCTACAACTGCCTCTTCAAGAGCAGTTTCACCTCCATATGATTCAGCTAATGTAGCAAGTTCCTCGTCAACTTCTTCATCAGATACCGTAATCTTTTGTTTATTCGCTTCAAGCTCAATTAATTTGTTTGTAATTAACACATCAAGTGCATCTGTTCCATACTGATCTAACAATGTCTGTTGTAGTTCATCTTCTGAAATGGACGCATCTCCTACCTTTGCTATTACACTGCCTTTTGTTGATAAGAGAATACCAGCGATTATAGCTAGTCCAATTAGTGCTGTTCCTATTGTTATGACTAATTTCTTCCTAAGTAATTTTTCCTTCATAATGTAATTGTCCTCTCCTTTGTTTTCTCTTCCTTTATACTAACCTCTAAATGTGACCAAACTATTAACAAGCAATGAAGGAGATATGAAAAAGAAAAAGAGACGATTTGCTCGTCTCCCTCTCCCATATTATACAGTTTCTAATCTTGAAGATTTTAGCTTTTCTAATTCCTTCTCTACATCTTCATGTGAATATGTTCCAAGAACACTTTCAATTCTTCCCGCATTCGCTTTTGTGAAATATTGATTTGCTTGTGACTTAGCTTCAAGTTTTAGTATCTCTTCCTCTACTCTTATGAAGCCCTTGACTGCTCGGTCCGGATTAATGGAAGCAAGGACTTGAGAGATATCGTTTGATACCTTTGCCGCTGTCATTCTAGTAACGAGCAGCAGTTTTCGATCCTGTAATGCGTCGTATTTTTCTTTAAGTTTATCGAGTTCTTCGTACAATAAATTCGTTTGATTTTTAATGGTATGGTACTGTCCTTCATACAATCTTAATTTTTTGTCTTGTTGAAGCTTGTCCTCTATCGCTAGTCTAGCAATCTGATCTTCGCCTCTCTCAACGGCTAACTCTGCTTGCCTTGCTCTTTTTTGGACTCTGTCTATCGTTGATTCGATGACTGCTTCAAACTTCTTTTCAATATACAGCTGCTGAGCGAGAGCCTTTTGTACCTTTCCTATCTCTCCCTCAAGCTCCCTTAAATATTGCTTGAGCATTCTAATTGGATCCTCTAATTTATCCAACGCGTCATTAAAATCTGCTGTTGCGATATCTTTTATTCGTTTGAATATCCCCATTTTTTACTTTCCCTCCCTACGTACTTTATTTTCCCACTCATCAAGGAAATCTGTATTTGTATAGGACGGTACAACTAAATCTTCTCCCGTCAACAATTCCTGAACATTTGTATCTTTCTTCACTGCACCTTTATAAAGAAAGTAACCTAGTAGAATAAGTAGCGGAATGGCTAAAATAGCGGGTAATAGAGCAAGTATTCCTAGTGCAAGTAAGATTCCACCAGTAAGTTTCATTCCATTGCTCTTTCCTCGAACCCACAACATCCAACCTGCTATCACTAGGCCGATCTTTGCCAATACACCTAATAAGAAGGGTAATATGAAAAAGGATTGGTATACCATTATACCTCTATCATGAAAACCATGAACGCCTCCACCCTTCATACCATGAAACCCCTGAACTTGAACAGTCATTGTCGGTATACTAACCATGCTAACAATAACAATCGCTAGAACGACGATCGGCGCTACAATCATCGGCCATTTTACCGCCTTGTTCAAATGAATTCACCTCCCTTCAAGTAAAATCGTATATCCTGTTTCTTTAACATCTTGTTTTTATCATGCATTTCTCATTCCTCCATAGAATTGATTAACTTGTTGCTTGCTGACCTGTTAAAGTCATCGTTACTGTCTTTTCTTGTCCTTTCCTATAGACCTTTAAAGTAATTTCATCTCCCACAGATAAGTCATTGTATAAATATTTACGTAATTCATTTGAATTCGTTACCTTCACATCATCGATACTAACGATAACATCCCCTACTGCTAGACCCGCTTTTGCAGCAGCTGAGCTAGAATCGATTTGCATCACCATTGCACCTTCTGTTACTGTTTCTGGTAGTTCCTGAAGATACATTTGCGGAAGTTCCTCTAAGCCTGCTAAGCTAACACCCATATAAGGACGTGAGATTTGTCCTGATTCAATGAGTTGATTTACGATTGGTACGACGTCATTACTTGGAATCGCGAATCCTAGTCCCTCAACTCCATCCTCTGAGATCTTAAGTGAGTTAATTCCGATCACCTGCCCACTTGAATTTAGTAAAGCACCACCACTATTTCCAGGATTAATGGCTGCATCGGTCTGGATAACATTTAGCTCCCATTCTCCTGCAGAAGTCGTAACAGCAATCGTCCGATCCGTTGCACTTACAATCCCTTGAGTAACCGTACGTGAAAATTCAAGGCCAAGTGGATTTCCTATGGCAAGTACCTCTTCTCCAGCACGTAATGTGGAAGAATCTCCGAATTCAAGTGTGCCTTCAACATCTTTAGAATCAATTTTTAATACAGCTAAATCAGTTAGAGCATCTGCCCCAATTAGTTGTGCACTGGCTTTCTCTCCGTTATAAAGAGATACCTCAATCTCACTTGCCCCTTCAATTACGTGGTTGTTTGTAACAATATAAGCCTCATTATCTGTTACTTTAAAAATGACACCTGATCCTGATCCAGACTCAACAGCTGATGTGTCAGTAGAATAACGACTAGTTTGCTCTTGTAAGTTGACAATCCCTACAATCGCTTTTGAGGATGCCTCAACCATATCTGCGACTGCAATATCAGTAGAATCTTTAGTTGTAGTTGTAGCAGTTGTCACTACAGCTGCTGCCTCATTATTTTCATTTGAGCTAGAAAAAGCGGAATTTTGCTCTCCAGTCACTCCACTGATCTTTTCAGAGAGGTTTTGTAAAGTGTCAATATTAGGAATCGCTACGATGGTAAGCATAGAGCCAACAACCCCAGCGGTTACCATTGATAAAAAGCTTTGTACCTTCCTTCCTTTCTTTTTCTTCTTAACAGGTTCTGTATGATATTCTTGCGAAGTTTCTAATTGTGATGGATATTGATTAAAATCACTCATTCTAAGTTCCTCCTTTATGTCTTGCTTCATATTTACATCATAGACCCCATTTATGAACAAATAATTAACAAACCTTTAATAGAGTTAGAAATAATAGGGAAAGATTTTGATTGTTTAGCAAAAAAAATAAGCCGCATATGCGGCTTATCTAACATCATTCAGAAGGAAAACGAATCGTAAATATTGTCCCTTTTCCTTTTTCACTTGTAACTTCAATTTTCCCATTGTGAAGCTGTACGAGCTGTTTGACAATGGACAATCCTAACCCAAATTCACCAAATGGATTTGATGTACGCGAGATCTCTGCTTTATAAAAACGATGCCATATTTTTTCTATTTCCATCGGATCAATCCCGATTCCTGTATCTTCAATTTCAATGATCGTTTCCCTTATTCCATTCTTCCCTCGCAAATAGATACATCCATTTGAAGTAAATTGAATGCTATTTTTGGTGATATTTATGAGGATTTGTACAAGACGATCATAATCCGCATAAATGGATGTGCCCTCCTCTACCTCTATTTGGATAGAGTTCCCTTTTTCTGCCGCTTGTAGAGATAATTGTTCTTGAATAATTTCAAATAACTCATCCAATGGAATCTTTTCTTTAGTAAGCTTGATCTGATTGGATCGAATTTTATCATAATCTAGATTTTCATTAACCAGACGAATAAGGCGCTTTGTCTCTTTGCTTACTAATTGAATTCCTTTCTCTTTTTCCTCTTCTGCAATCATATTATTTTTTAGCCCTTCAATTACTCCGCTGATCGTTGTCAGCGGTGTTCTAAGTTCATGTGATACATCTGACATAAAATTACGACGGCGGTTTTCCAGGCTTTCAATTTCTTCCTTCGAGGCATTTAATCGCATCACCATCGAATTAAAGTCCTCGGCAAGTTCCCCAATTTCGTCAAATGTTGAGGATGGAAGCTTTACTTTGTAATTCCCTGCAGCAACAGATGATGTTGCCGCTTGAATTCGTTTAATTCGATGAACATGTATTCTTGATAAAATCAAGCTCAGTAGAACAGCAACCAATAAAGCGATAAGAACTGTATAAAATAAATATTGATTAATTTGACTGATCATTTCTCTTGAACCACTAATTGGGGCCGTTAGCAAGATTCCTCCAGCTAATTGTCCATTTACTATATAAGGAATAGCTACAAGTGTTACTTCCTGATCCGAGCGTTTCGTCCTATTTTTAACAATTAGAGTCTCGCCGCTCGATATTTGTTCAAGTACTTCATCCACTAACCTTAAATCTCCCCCGTGCTTATCGGCTGGAAAAATAACTGATCCCTTCTCATCAAAGATAGAAAAGTTAATATTACGTCCACCTAATACGGTCATATACTCATTTACAATTCGATCAGAGGAAAGATTCCCCTCTGTAATGTCACGCAAGATATTTTCACCATATGATTCAAGTTCATCCACCTTATTTTTATACACCAGCCCCTCTACGTAATGAGAGAACACTAAACTTAATATTAAAAAAGCAACTACTAGCACACTTATATGACTTATTAGCTGCTGGTACAAATATTTAATTTTCATTTCCCTGCACCACTTCATCGAACTTGTAGCCTACCCCCCAAACAGTATGGAAGAATGGCTGTGAATCGGTTCCTATCTTCTTTCTTAATCTTTTAATATGTACATCTACTGTTCGCTCATCACCATAAAATTGGTAGCCCCAAACTCTTTCTAGAAGCTGTTCCCTTGTAAAGACCTGCTTTGGATGCTGCACAAAGTAGTAAAGAAGTTCGAATTCCTTTGGTGTTAAATTTAACACTGGCTGATCATCTAAAAATACTTCTCTTGTATCTTTACTGATTTTAAAATGTTTTGTTTGTAGCATCCCTTTATCGACTTTAACTAAATCATTGCTTTGCATACGACGACTAATGGCCTTAATTCTTGCCATTAAAGCAAGTGGACTGAACGGTTTTGTTACATAATCATCAGCTCCCATTTCAAGCCCTAGCACTTGGTCTGACTCTGTATCCTTTGCTGTTAACATAATAATAGGAACGGAATAGCCTTCTTCTCGAATTTTTCGGCATATCATTACACCATCCATATTCGGAAGCATCCAGTCAATAATAACCAAGTCCCATTCACCTGATTTAAATGTGTTAAGGCCTTCTAAACCATCATGGATATACGTTCCTTTAATTCCCTCTTTAGAAAAAAACATATCAATCATTGAGCATACACTCTCATTATCTTCTATTACTAAAACGTTCATTTATTTCAACTCCCCCTACATCTCTCGACCTTAATTTATATGTATTAATAACTTTTTTCAACTAAAAATGAGATTCTTCCTAATTTATTAATAGCTAAGTAATAGTTTGGTCATATTTTATTCATAACATGATAAGCGAAAGAAATTAATAATTTATTTATTCTTACCCCCAAAAAGGAGAACATCGCATCGAAAAGTTTAGTAGACCAGGAAAAAGGGTATGTTTAATAACGTACATAAACGAGAGGAGAAAATAACTATGCGATTAATTAAAGCTGATATCGATGAATTGTTAGAATCCACTCGCGACCTTACTGAAGATGAGGGATTTTCATTCATCACAATAATTGAAATCGATCATTTACTTGAAAATACACAAGATTGGTAAAAGGATAGATGCTATGCATCTATCCTTTCTTTGTTATAACAACATCTAAAAAAATAAAAAACACTAGGACTGCTTCTTTATTTGAAACAACTCTAGTGTTGGAAACAAGGTTATATGTATTTATGGAGCGGGTGATGAGAATCGAACTCACGACATCAGCTTGGAAGGCTGAGGTTTTACCATTAAACTACACCCGCATATTATATTGTCCAGCTTCGCCTCCTTGGTACTCGAGGTCGCTTCGGTGCCCCTTTGAAGTCGATGACTTCCGCAGGTGCCCCTCCAGCGCTTGTCGGACCAAAACAGTCGGCTCCGCTTATCGTACTGGGCTAGCTGGATTCGAACCAACGCATGACGGAGTCAAAGTCCGTTGCCTTACCGCTTGGCTATAGCCCAAAGAAGAAATTTTAAATATTGGGGCGACTGATGGGAATCGAACCCACGAATGTCGGAACCACAATCCGATGCGTTAACCACTTCGCCACAACCGCCATGTGATTTGACAGGGGTAGTAGGAATTGAACCCACACCAAAGGTTTTGGAGACCTTCGTTCTACCTTTAAACTATACCCCTTCAAAAAAAGATGGCTCAGGACGGAATCGAACCGCCGACACAAGGATTTTCAGTCCTTTGCTCTACCGACTGAGCTACTGAGCCATAATTATTATAATTACCCTAGATAAAATCTTATTTCGTCCTTCGTCCCGATTTTCAATCGGTACGCTGGATGTTAATTCCTTGAAGCTTACTCATCGTGCTCTACCGACTGAGCTACTGAGCCATAATTATTATAATTACCCTAGATAAAATCTTATTTCGTCCTTCGTCCCGATCTTCAATCGGTACGCTGGATGCTAATTCCTTGAAGCTTACTCATCGTGCTCTACCGACTGAGCTACTGAGCCATAATAGCTATTCAATTATGTATAGATGGCGGTCCCGACCGGGATCGAACCGGCGATCTCCTGCGTGACAGGCAGGCATGTTAACCGCTACACCACGGGACCAGAATTTTTTCCAAGTGTTTTACTTGAAATATAAATATCATTTAAAGATGGAGGAGGTAGAGGGATTCGAACCCCCGCGCGGTTTGACCCGCCTGTCGGTTTTCAAGACCGATCCCTTCAGCCAGACTTGGGTATACCTCCAAAGATATAAGTTATTATGGTAGCGGCGGAGGGGATCGAACCCCCGACCTCACGGGTATGAACCGTACGCTCTAGCCAGCTGAGCTACACCGCCAAAGTTAATTTAATATAGATTATTTTCACTGCACTACGTTCCGTGATTCAATGAGGATTATTTTCACTGCACTACGTTCCGTGAAAAAATCTAAGTGGAGCCTAGCGGGATCGAACCGCTGACCTCCTGCGTGCAAGGCAGGCGCTCTCCCAGCTGAGCTAAGGCCCCAAGTAAATATTAATAGAAATGGCGCGCCCGAAAGGAGTCGAACCCATAACCTTCTGATCCGTAGTCAGACGCTCTATCCAATTGAGCTACGGGCGCATTTATTTAATTTACTATCAAAGTAATAAGATAGCTTGATGGAAGGATATTTTACTTCGTATTAACGAAAGCTATTTTACTTCGTAAAAAGCATTGGTGCCGAGGACCGGAATCGAACCGGTACGGTAGTCACCTACCGCAGGATTTTAAGTCCTGTGCGTCTGCCAGTTCCGCCACCCCGGCAAAAGAAGTTCTTGGAGCGGAAGACGGGATTCGAACCCGCGACCCCAACCTTGGCAAGGTTGTATTCTACCACTGAACTACTTCCGCAAATGAAAAATTGTTTTCCTAGAGAAAAAACTTTGGTGCGGGTGAAGGGAGTCGAACCCCCACGCCTTGCGGCGCTAGATCCTAAGTCTAGTGCGTCTGCCAATTCCGCCACACCCGCAAAAATAATAAGTTATTTTGCTAAAGCAAAAAACTTTGGTGAGCCATGAAGGACTCGAACCTTCGACCCTCTGATTAAAAGTCAGATGCTCTACCGACTGAGCTAATGGCTCGGTATAAAGTGGTGCCGGTGAGAGGACTTGAACCCCCAACCTACTGATTACAAGTCAGTTGCTCTACCAATTGAGCTACGCCGGCATAAAAGAAATTATTTTAATGGAAAGTTATTTTCACTTTGTTAATTTAGAATAACTATTTTTCACTATCGTGACATAAGGATGAATATTTTTTCACTTCGTGAAAAAATTCTAAATGGAGGATGACGGGATCGAACCGCCGACCCCCTGCTTGTAAGGCAGGTGCTCTCCCAGCTGAGCTAATCCTCCGAAATGGAATGTTATTTTCTCTTCGTGAAAAAACTTGGTTATTTTCTCTTCGTGAAAAAACTTGGTTATTTTCTCTTCGTGAAAAAACTTGGTGACCCCTACGGGATTCGAACCCGTGTTACCGCCGTGAAAGGGCGGTGTCTTAACCGCTTGACCAAGGGGCCATTTTTAAACCTAGCGACGTCCTACTCTCACAGAGGGAAACCCTCAACTACCATCGGCGCTGAAAAGCTTAACTTCCGTGTTCGGTATGGGAACGGGTGTGACCTTTTCGCTATCGCCACTAGATTATATGATTGAAGAAAATCATTCCTTCAAAACTAGATAATGAATGAAGAAGAAGAAATACAGAGCGTTCACCGAGCGGAATCCAGCTCCAACGGCTAGGGACTCGGGGTCATAAGCCAAAGCCTTCCAGAGGTCAGGACCTCTTTTAGTCTTCGTTTTATGCCTGTCGTCCCTGACCAAGCCGTTTCCGCATCTTGGTTAAGTCCTCAACCGATTAGTATCAGTCAGCTCCACACGTCACCGCGCTTCCACCTCTGACCTATCAACCTGATCATCTTTCAGGGGTTTTACTAGCTTGCGCTATGGGAAATCTCATCTTGAGGGG
>JBEQAB010000010.1:415-158963 GCA_041640555.1 Bacillaceae bacterium | reverse complement strand
TTTTCGTCATGGGAAAATTTAGATGTATTTGGGAGGGGTACCCCTCCCAAATACATCTAAATAAAAACATAAATGAATTAACTGAAATACACTTGACTAATCGTAAGAAATAGACGGAGAAATTCCGGTTAATTAGTAATTCTTATTAAAAAAGTCTTAAATAGGCGGAG
Source organism: Bacillaceae bacterium (assembly GCA_041640555.1). GTDB lineage: Bacteria > Bacillota > Bacilli > Bacillales > Cytobacillaceae > Robertmurraya_A. The sequence goes on along the minus strand of JBEQAB010000010.1, from coordinate 158,793 downwards.
GGATTCCGCCTACTGGCTCGAAAAATTCGAAAATAGGCGATTTTGCTTTGGATAAGCGGAAAAACTCCCCTTATTCCCCCAAAAAGAGGCTCCATTTTGCATATAACCGGAAATTCTCCGCTTATTTCCTTTTGCTAGTTACTCGATTAAGGACAAAACATCTTAGGTGTAAGTTTTATCTCAAAAATCAAAGAAAACCTCATTTTGATGCATTCCGGTGAAGTGCATCCACAGGTAAGTGAGGTTTTTATAAATTTTGTTTTTGTATTCATAATAAAATAAACTCGCCAATTTACTTTGGCGAGTTTTACTTTGTCATTTAGGTACGTATTTTAAGAAAAGCACTTCAAACGGAACTCTTTACCATTTTTTTCGTGGCTTTTTAGATGATACTAATTTTTTACTTTAGGTAATATTTTGTGAAGTGGTACCTTTTTCTCCAAGGTCCATGTAGCTTCATCAATAGGATTAAATTGTTCGATAAAGGCAATAACTTCTTTTGTGATAGGAGTAGGGGTTGATGCGCCAGAGGTTACCCCTACGGTTTGTGCATCTCTAATCCAATCGATATTTAATTCTGATATATCACTAATCCGATAAGCCTTCGTCCCTGCAATTTCTTCGGAAACTTGGGCCAATCGATTGGAGTTATTACTTTTTGGATCACCAACAACGATTACGACATCCGCCTGACCTGCTTGTTCGGCAACCGCTTCTTGTCGAACTTGTGTAGCCATACAAATTTCCTTATGAAATTCGGCATGTGGATATTTCTTTTCAATTTTCTCCATAATATGGCCAACATCCCATTGACTCATTGTAGTTTGATTCGTGACCAGAATCTTGTTAGCATGAATGTCTAATGATTCAACATCTGCTTCCGTTTCTACAAGGTGAACGATATCAGGAGCTACTCCAATCGCTCCTTCAGGTTCCGGATGCCCTTTTTTACCAATATATATCACTTGGTAACCTTCATCCTTTTTGACTTCTATCAGCTGATGGGTGCTTGTTACATCTGGACAAGTAGCATCGATAGTAACAAGTCCTTTTTTCTTCGCTAACTCCCTCACTTCTGGGGATATACCATGGGCAGTAAATATAACCGTCCCTGTATCGACTTGCTCTAGTATTTGTTTTCGATTAGGGCCGTCTAGCGTAATAATCCCCTCTTCAACAAAAGCATCGGTAACGTGCTTGTTGTGTACAATCATTCCTAATATATATATAGGCCGTGGCAGAGATTTATCAAGTGCTGCATTTCTTGCGATGACCATCGCATCAACAACACCGTAGCAATAACCACGGGGCGATATTTTTATAACTTTCATTGTGTTGGATCTCCCCTTTAAGCATGCTTATTCTATCATTATATATAAATTAAGATGATTATACAAAGAAGAGAAAAAGGAATATGCTACGCGCATATTCCTTTAAACATATACCTTAGGTACTGATTTACCTTGTAACCTTTTGGGTACATCTTCTTCAATCTCGACCGAATGTGTATCGGTTTCAGTACTTACTGGGTTCGTCCGTTTTCGTTTTGTTTCCGTTTTTTGCTCTGATTTGTTCGACTCTGTATCTACATCTTCTTTAGTTTCCTCGTCCGAACTTGCAGCATTTAAACCGCGGTACAGTTTCCACATGGCTGGTAAGTTTTTAACAAGGGGACCATACTGCTGTACCATCGGCCCGATTTGCTGTGCAGTGTTTAATACCCGTTGTGTATTATTCAAAAAACCGGTAATTGCTGTGGGGTCTGTTAGTGATTTTAATAGCCCTCCACTGGCAGCTGGTGCAGCAGAGCGAGAAGCATTGCCAAACATTTGCATACCGGCTTGTGCGCCTTGAGATTTCCCTTTACCAAGTAATTTAGCAAGCAAACCTCCGCCACTATTTCTTGCTCCCCCCCTCATTCCTCTTGCAGCATTTCCTCCCATAGGTCCTCTGCTCATTCCCATATTGCCCATTCTAGATGGGGGCATCATTGGTCTCATTTGATTTCGTCCAAATCCAAGCATAGGTTGAGGCATTCCTCCACGCACAGGAAACGGTTGTCTTGGTGGCATACGAACACCCTCCTTTCATAATTTTCCCTCTTATACCCTATGCAACAAAGAGATATTTGGTCTAGGTGAATGAAGATAAGTTATGAACTGGTTTGAAAATACTGTAATTCGTAAAACATATTCATATGGGAAGTGAACTGTAGGTGGCACTTTAGGAAGAACTTTATTATAATTACATGATGGGTATGGACATCCTTACCAAAACTGAAGGAGCTTTAATAATGAAGAAAACAAAATTTTCAACGTATCAACTTAAACCATTTATAAACAAGGCGATCGAAGCCATTGGGTTTTATGAACCAACTGAAATTCAAGAAAGATTGATTCCGACGGTATTAAAAGGTGACAGTGCAATTGGACAATCTCAGACAGGGACTGGGAAAACACATTCTTATGTATTACCAGTACTTCATAAAATAAATCCTAATAAGCAAGAGGTACAAGCTGTAATCACGGCTCCAACAAGAGAGCTGGCCACACAAATATACCAAGAAGTACTAAAGGTAACCGAGCATGCGAATGAAGGTGAAGAAATCACTAGTCGTCTATTTATCGGGGGTACAGATAAAGTTCGTACTATTGAAAAATTAAAAATTCAACCGCATATCGTAGTTGGGACTCCAGGACGAATCAATGATTTAGTTAAGGAACAAGCCCTTTTTGTACATACATCAAGTATGTTTATCGTAGATGAAGCCGATTTAATGCTCGATATGGGCTTTTTAGAAGATGTTGACCAAATTGGTGCTAGAATGCCAGAAAAGCTTCAAATGCTTGTTTTTTCAGCTACCATTCCTGAAAAGCTTAAACCATTTCTAAAGAAGTATATGGAAAACCCTAAGTATATTCATATTGAACCCAAGCAATTAACAGCAGCAAAGATTGAACATATTCTTCTTCCATCAAGACATCGTGAAAAGTCAACACTTGTTTATGAGGCCTTAAAGCTGTATAACCCTTATTTAGCCATTGTCTTTACGAATACGAAGAAAAAGGCCGAGGAAGTTGCCACAGCACTTACTCATAGAGGATTAAAGGTTGGTAGAATTCATGGCGATTTAAGTCCTCGTGAACGGAAGCGGATGATGAAGCAAATCACGGAATTAGAATTTCAATATATTGTGGCTACAGATTTAGCTGCAAGAGGTATTGACATTCCTGGGATTAGCCATGTGATCAACTATGAACTTCCAACTGACTTAGATTTTTATGTACACCGCGTCGGTAGAACAGCAAGAGCAGGGAATTCAGGAATAGCACTCACTATTTATGAACCATCTGATGAGGATGCATTAAATAGGCTTGAAAAACTGGGGATTGAATTTAAGCATATTGATATTAAAAAAGGTGAACTCTCCGAGCTTGAAGACCGTAACAGACGTAAAAAGAGAACGAAGCAGTCTGATGAGGTAGATAAGCTGGCGAAGTCCTTTGTTAAAAAACCAGCAAAGGTGAAGCCAGGCTATAAGAAGAAGATGCAGTTTGAAATGGATAAAATTAAGAAAAGACAGAACCGATTGAAAAAGAAATAACAGGTGGGAGAGTGTGAAAATGCTAAAATTAGGTTCACATGTTTCAATGAGTGGGAAAGGTATGTTATTAGCATCAAGTGAAGAAGCAGTCTCATATGGTGCAAATACTTTCATGATCTACACAGGGGCTCCTCAAAATACCAGAAGAAAAAAAATTGAGGATTTAAATATTGAAGCTGGTCAGAAACATATGGAGTTGAATGGCATTAACTTAGAGGATATTGTTGTTCATGCTCCATATATAATTAATATTGCGAACACAACAAACCCAGATACATTTGAACTAGGTGTACGATTTTTAAAGTCAGAAATTGAACGTACAGAGGCAATCGGTGCAAGACAAATTGTTCTGCACCCAGGCGCCCATGTAGGTGCAGGGGAAGAGGCGGGAATCAAAAAGATCATCGAGGGGCTTAATGAGGTTCTAACAGGAAATGAAAAGCTTCAGATTGCTTTAGAAACAATGGCTGGCAAAGGGTCTGAATGTGGGAAAAACTTTGAAGAATTAGCGATGATTATCGATGGTGTCAAACATAATGAAAAGCTTTCTATTTGCTTTGACACTTGTCACATTCACGATTCGGGGTATAACATTGTTGAGGATTTTGATGGAGTTCTTAATGAGTTTGATAAAATCATTGGAATTGATCGCTTAAAGGTACTTCATATTAACGATAGCAAAAATGATCGTGGTTCAAGAAAAGATAGACATGAAAATATTGGATATGGAAAGATTGGATTTGATGCACTCTCTTATATCGTGCATCATCCGCAGTTAATGAGTATCCCAAAAATCCTTGAAACGCCTTTTGTTGGGGAAGATAAGAATAATAAAAAAGCACCGTACAAACAAGAAATTGAAATGTTAACTTCAAAGACGTTTAACGAAAACTTGCTCGAACATATTATGGCATAGACATATGAAGGCCCATTTAAAAATGGGCCTCTGTTTCATTATTTTGTGAATTGTGTAACCAACTGACTTACGGCATTGGCAGTCGCGGGGCTCGTTAATCTTTCAATTTCTTTTAACAGTTTTGCTCTTTCAGACTTATTAAAAATATCTACCTGTCGTCCCCTAAGATAAGATGAAATTTGTTTTGCCTCATTTACGCTAAGGGCAACCCCAAATTGCTTGGCGTATTTTAGTAACTCTTCTGTCGTGATTGTGTTTATTTTGTGATTAACAATGGATTGAAATATACTCACGAATTCACCACTCCCTGATGTTAATCTATGTGATTATTAAATAAAAGGTGTAAAAAAAGGGGTGAGAAGTACTTTCTTTACATCGTTTCATTTCTCATGTATACTACTTTGTGTAAATCGGAATGATTCTGATAATATTAGGTGGTTAAAATGGAAGATATAATAAAGGTAAATAAATTGACATATAAGTACGAAAAGGAAAATGTTCTTGAAGATATTCATTTTTCGGTACCGCGCGGAGCATTTTTAGGACTTGTTGGACCTAACGGATCAGGAAAGTCTACTTTACTTAAAATTATTTTAGGCTTATTAAAGCTTCAAAAGGGAGAAGTTGAGTTATTTGGAACAGCTATTGAGCAGTTTAAAGATTGGCATCGAATTGGCTTTGTTTCTCAAAAAGCAAATTCTTTTAACTCGGGATTCCCTGCAACAGTTTACGAAGTTGTATCAAGTGGTTTAACAAAGAAAGTGGGATTATTTAAAAGGCATAAGGAAAAGGATAAAGAGAAGATACGAGCGGCGATTGATTCAGTGGGGTTAACTGAAAAAATAGGAAGCAATATCGGTGAGTTATCAGGAGGACAACAACAAAGAGTTTTTATCGCTCGTGCATTAGTAAGTGATCCAGACTTACTTATATTAGATGAGCCAACAGTTGGGGTTGATGCAAAGAATGTCCAATCCTTCTATGAGATGCTTACAGAGCTTAATCAGGATCGAGGAATAACCTTAATTTTAGTCACTCATGATATCGGTACGATTACAGATAAAGTGACCCATGTAGCTTGTTTGAATAAGCATATGCACTTTCATGGAGACACGGAAGAGTTTGAGAAACAAAATATGTCTGACCTATATGGTCATGATGTTCAAGTTCTTATGCATCAACATGACCATCACCATCATCATGTTCATCATCACGGAGGGGAAAACCGGTGATTGAAGCAATATTTAAATACGAATTTTTACAAAACGCATTTCTCACAGGTGCGATCATTGGCATTATAGCACCTTTGCTCGGTGTCTATATTGTTGTAAGAAGGCTTTCTCTAATAGCGGATGCTTTAAGTCATGTGACTTTAGCCGGAATTGCGGCAAGCTTGCTTCTTGAAAAGAAGCTTTTGCTCACTACAGGCTTAAATCCCATCTATTTAGGAATGACCTTTTCTGTAGTAGGTTCCTTGTTTATTGAAAAGCTTAGATCCGTATATAAACATTATCAGGAGCTGGCTATTCCTATTATTTTGTCAAGTGGGATTGGCTTAGGCGTTATTTTTATTTCATTAGCAGATGGTTTTAATACAGATTTATATAGTTATTTATTCGGAAGCGTTAGTGCAGTAAGTCGAACAGATTTAATTATTATCATCATCGTCAGTGTGATTGTTGTGGCATTTATTACGCTTTTATATAAGGAATTATTTCTTTTATCATTTGACGAAGAACACGCAAAAGCCTCAGGTATAGCTGTGAAATCTCTACATTTCTTTTTCATTGTTTTAGTTGCACTAGTGATTGCCGCTTCAATGAGAATTGTTGGAATTTTATTAGTATCTTCTCTCATGACTCTCCCTGTTGCTGCAAGTATCCGGATTGCCAAAGGATTTAAACAAACAATCCTTCTTTCTACCATTTTCGGAGAAGTTTCTGTTCTTGGCGGGCTGACAATTTCCTACTATCTCAATTTGGCCCCAGGGGGAACAATTGTAGTTATTGCTGTATTGATACTCATTCTTGTTATATTATTAAAGAAAATGTTCCAATGGAAACATGAGGTGAGAGTATGAATGTCACAGAAGCTCTTGAGTTATTAAAAAATAAAGGCTATAAGCATACAGGGAAAAGAGAAGAAATGCTTGGTCTTTTTGCAAATAGCAATAAATACTTAACAGCTAAGGACGTCCTTGACCGGATGAAGGATCATTATCCCGGGTTAAGTTTTGATACGATTTATCGCAATCTGTCTTTATTCGTAGACCTAGGTATTTTTGAAATGACTGAATTATCAGGCGAAAAACACTTTCGTTATTCTTGTGAAAGTAAACACCATCACCACCATTTTATTTGTTTGGATTGTGGAAAAACAAAGGAAATTGATACTTGCCCCATGAATAATTTACAGGAAAGCCTAAAGGACTATGATATATCTGGTCATAAATTTGAAATTTATGGTCGATGCCCAGAATGTACGGTTCATTGAAAGCTTAACCATTGAACCATTTCTCAACCCAATAATTGGCTTCCTTCCAACTAAAAACTCTTTTTACCCTTTTGGGAAGGGAGCCTTGATTATAGGGGGTATCAAATAGAAGTACAGGTATTTGGCATTCTTGTGCAATTTCAATGGCATTTTCATACTTATCTTCAAAAAATATTTCCACCCCGTACTTTTTTGCTACTTCTACTTTTTCATGTGAGCCGATCAGTTCTAAATGATCATATCCAATCCCATGGTTAATAAACCATTCTTTTGTCACCTTTAACACATTTTCTCCACGCGCGCTGATAAAAATTAAGTCGTTATGTTTTCCCCATTTTAACAATACTTCCTTTGCACCCTTAGATAACGGGGACAAAGCGAAAATGTCTGCCTCTTTTTGTTCATACCATTTGGTGAATTCTTTTTCTGGAACATCCACTACTTTTAATAAATCATAGTCGGTTAGATCTTCGAGTGTTAGTTGTAGTTGAAAGGCTTCATTAATAAAAGGAACGATAGCAGCTGGACAGGTAATGGTGCCATCAATATCAAATCCTAATTTTCTTTTCTTCATGTAGTACTTCCCCATTTCTTTATTTCCCCTCAAATATAAACTAGAAATGATTAACAACATAATTGTTACGTAAATGCAAATAATAATATTGCTCCTATCAAAGGAAAGCGAGGGATCAATATGGCAGATCAAGAACGCAACAACGAAGGATCATTCGATTACCTTCGTACGAGCGACAATGTTGGTGAAACAAATAAATACCAACCTGCAGATTATTTAGAAGAAACCTCAGCTGAAATTGCTGCGCCAACTACTTTTAATCGAGAAAGAACAAACAATCGTGTTGGTGAGACGATGAAAAGCGGTACAGGGATAGGGTTTGCTGCTTTAATCGTTTCTATCCTTTCATTGTTTGTTGCTCCAATCTTGTTTGGAGCAGTTGGGATTGTATTAGGGTTTATCGCCCGAAGACGTGGAGCAACTGGCCTTGGTAGCTGGGCTATCGGGATTGGAGCGATTTCAATCATTGTCGGTATGTTTATACTACCATTTTTTTAACCGCTACAGATAATAGAAGAGGCTCCGGCGATTACGCCAGAGCCTCTTCCCTTGATTTATGATTGCAGTGCTTCTTGGTCACGTTTTGCTTGAAATTCTGCAGCAATTTGATCGATTTCCTTTTTAAGCTCTTCAACCATGGTGGCTTCAGGAACTTTCCGGACAATTTCTCCTTTACGGAATAAAAGCCCTTCGCCTCTAGCTCCCGCTATTCCAATATCGGCTTCTCTTGCTTCACCAGGACCATTTACCGCACAGCCTAAGACGGCTACTTTAATTGGTACTTTAATTTGTTGAATGTACTCCTCTACCTCATTTGCAATGGAAATTAAATCGATTTCAATTCTACCACAGGTTGGACAAGAAATAAGTGTTGCGGCATTTGAAGATAATCCAAATGATTTTAGTAATTCACGGGCAACTTTTACTTCTTCTACAGGGTCAGCACTAAGTGAAATTCGAACGGTGTTCCCTATACCCTTGCTTAAGATTGCTCCTAAACCAGCTGCGCTTTTTACAGTACCTGCAAACAAGGTGCCTGATTCAGTAATTCCAAGGTGTAAAGGATAATCGAACGCTCTTGCTGCTTTATCATAAGCTTCAATAGCTAGGTTAACATCTGATGCCTTCATACTAACGATGATATCGTGAAAGTCGAGATCTTCTAAAATTTTGATATGGTGCAAGGCGCTTTCTACCATCCCATCAGCTGTTGGATACCCATATTTTTCCAGTATTCTTTTCTCTAACGAACCAGCATTGACTCCAATTCGGATTGGAATGCCTTTCTCCTTAGCTGCTTTAACAACTGCCTCGACTTTTTCACGGCGACCGATATTACCAGGATTAATACGGATTTTATCCGCACCTCCCTCAATCGCTTTTAAAGCTAGTTTGTAATCAAAGTGGATGTCTACCACTAGAGGAATATTAATTCTTTTTTTAATTTCAGAAATCGCGTTAGCTGCTCTTTCATCAGGACAAGCAACACGGACGATTTGACAACCGGCTTCTTCTAGCCTTTTTATTTCAGCAACCGTGGCCTCCACATCATGTGTTTTTGTGGTAGTCATGCTTTGAATAACAACTTCATTATTTCCACCAATGGTTAAAGGTCCGACTTTTATGGGACGAGTTTTTGTACGATGTATAATTTCACTCAACAGTGATTCTCTCCTTTTAAAAAAAGATCTAAAGTAATCTTAGTACTTTCCTAATGAACATTGTAACAATGAACGTTAAACGTGACAAGAATCTTGACGCTGGGAAAAAGTCACCATTATTGTGAGTTGCTATCGGACTTGCTGTAATCAGGAAATAGGTATAATTTTCCGGCCTGAATTTCCTCTGGTTTTTTTCCATTATTTAAAACGATAAAATCATTTACTATTTTTTCAATAGGAACTGGAACGGCTCCTTCTAGTTGTGATTCTATGATGGACAGAACCGTATCTCCCTGCTCCACGGTTTTACTAAATGAGGCCATAACAGTCTCTTCGGTCGAATTCACTTTAGAATTTATTTCGACAGATTCTATTGTTTCATTGTGTGGTATAGTACCAATGCTTAGATCAACATATATGATATACAAAATTAGAGTAACAAGTAGAGAAACGAAGAGACGTTTCATGGGCAATTCTCCTTATTTAGTAGAGTTACTCTATTTATATGTAGTAGATAGATTAATAGTACAAATAAAAAAAGAAAAACGCGTTATATCGCGTTTTTCTTTTATTTCTTAGCTTTCTGAGGAATTTCTCGAACGGTTAAGTACAACATAATAATAGAAACAAACCAATTAATTAAGAAGCCGTTAGGAACGTTCGTTTGAAAAGCTTCCATGATCGTAAAGAAAATAGTAGGGAGAGTTACACTATAAGCTGATAGTCTCCACAATTGTCGATAGGGAAGATTACGACTAGTAACATTCTTAATAAATAGTCCGAACAATGCAAGAATGGTAATCTCAATAAATTTTATCCCGCTTGAAAAAATATAAATGGTCAGTGCTAAGACAGGAATAATAACAGCTAATAAACCATCAACGGAATCGATCACTTCTAAGATACTGTCTTTTGTAATGTTTAGGTCAGTTAAAGTTGAGTAGTCGTAGGTGTCCAGTGTTCCTCCTGCTATAAGAACAAACTCATTTTGGAGAAGGGCAAAGGCGTTCTCATAGCCTTCTAAGTCCGTCTCACTAACTTGACCGGTAGAGTCAAAAATGATGGTGAAATCTGTATCCTCAATATAGATGGGTTCTTTTTGGTCTGCTGAGAGCTCCCCATTTTCGATTGAAAAATCAGGAAGTTCTTTATCAACTGTGTGGGCGGCGGTCTCAATTCCATTATTTATAGCTGAACTTACATAGCTAACGGTTGGAATAACAGAAACGAGAGTTAGTAAAAAGACATAAAGAATCGTTTTTCCAATACCTTGGAATCGTGTTTTAGCAATGTCTTTTGGGGAGTAGAGGCTTTTAAATAATTGCTGAAATATGTTCATAAGTGTATGACACACACCTTTCTATGTAATCCTTCATTATTTTATCGTGATATGGCTTTGTTGTCCAAGTAAACACGACTCGTTGAAAAATATGGATGTGCTTTGTAACATAATTGTAACATTACTACCCTTTTGTTAAGGCATTGTAAATTTGAAGATAATTATATTTACTTTTTTCTTTACGTTACACATAATGATTAAGGGGTTTTTAAGAATAATGTCGAAAAAAGTGTAGGGGTTGAAATACTTGGAATTAAACATCCAGCAAATGATTTTTGAGTTTTTAGGTGGCCTTGGAATTTTCTTATTTGGTATCAAGTTTATGGGAGATGGCTTGCAAAAGTCGGCAGGAGATAAATTAAGAGATATTCTTGATCGATTTACAACCAATCCTTTCATGGGTGTGTTAGCGGGTATTATTGTTACAGTTCTTATCCAAAGTAGTTCTGGTACTACGGTCATTACCGTTGGATTAGTTAGTGCTGGTTTTATGACGTTGCGACAAGCAATTGGTGTCATCATGGGGGCAAACATTGGTACAACTGTTACCGCATTTATCATTGGTATTGATATTGGTGAATATGCGCTTCCAATTATTGCTCTTGGTTCAATCCTTATTTTCTTCTTTAAAAGTAATAAAACAACTAGCATTGGACAAATTGTTTTTGGTTTCGGTGCCTTGTTTTATGGATTAGAGTTAATGAGCGGTGGGATGAAGCCACTAAGAAGTTTAGAGGCCTTTCACGAATTAACCGTTAATATGAGTTCTAATCCAATTTTGGGTGTTGTGATTGGAACAGTATTTACAGTTATTGTCCAAAGTTCTAGTGCAACAATTGGAATTTTACAAGGCTTATATGCCGAAAATCTAATTAATATTGATGCTGCATTACCTGTATTATTTGGAGATAATATTGGAACAACGATAACAGCTGTTTTAGCATCAATTGGTGCATCAGTTGCAGCAAGAAGAGCGGCTGCTACTCATGTATTATTTAATCTCATTGGTACAGCAATTTTTATGCTTTTACTTATTCCTTTTACAAAAATTATCACATCCTTACAGGGTTCTTTGAACTTAAATGAGGAAATGACTATTGCTTTTGCTCATGGTATCTTCAATACGACAAATACGATCATTCAATTTCCGTTTATTGGTTTACTTGCCCTTATTGTGATCAAATTAATACCAGGTGATGACTCCCTGATTGATTATAAATCGAAGCATTTAGACCCTAACTTTATCAAGCAGTCTCCTTCTATTGCTTTAGGACAAGCAAAGGAAGAAGTGTTACGAATGGGGCAATTTGCGATTAAAGGGTTAGAGGAAACAAGTAATTTTGTGAATACAAGACAAACCAAGCATGCAGAATCAGCGTATCAGTTAGAAAGTGCAATAAATAATCTTGACCGAAAAATTACCGATTATCTAGTACAACTAGCTACAAGTCCTCTCTCAACAAATGATTCTGAAGAGCATACAACGCTAATGGATACGGTTCGTGATATTGAGAGAATAGGGGACCATTTCGAAAATATTGTGGAGCTTGTTGAATATCAAAATTCAAATAAAGTAAAAATTACTGACAGTGCAATGAAAGATTTAGAAGAAATGTTTGCATTAACTATTTCTACTGTTCAAGAAGCGCTTCAATCACTTGATCATAAAGATTTGGATGCGGCTCGTCATGTAGTGGAAAAAGAAAACCAAATTGATAAAATGGAAAGAACACTTCGTAAGCAGCATATACTTCGATTGAATGAAGGAAAGTGTTCAGGTTCTGCAGGGATTGTGTTTGTTGATATTATTAGCAATCTAGAGCGAATTGGTGACCATGCTGTAAATATTGCAGAAGCAGTTCTTGGAGTAAGACATTCTTAAAAAACAAGGGATCCTCCCTTGTTTTTTTGTACAGAGGTGACAAGATGGAACTAGTGTATTGGCTCATTATTGGATTGTTATTTCTAGTTTCTTTTGTAGGTTTGATTTATCCAATCATACCAGGTGTATTATTTTTGGTTGGCGGTTTTATCGTTTACGGCGTATTATTCTCTTTTGAACCTTTTAATTGGTTATTTTGGAGCATTCAAAGCTTATTTGTCCTGTTATTATTTGGCGCCGATTATTTAGCGAATTTATTTGGAGTGAAGAAATTCGGAGGCTCAAAAGCAGGAATTTGGGGAAGCACAATTGGATTATTAGTAGGTCCCTTTATTATCCCAATTCTAGGAATTATTTTAGGTCCTTTTATTGGAGCGGTTATTGCAGAGCTTCTTATAAATAAAAGAGGCTTGAATGAGTCCTTAAAAGTTGGTGTCGGCTCAGTAGTTGGGTTTATTAGTAGCGTGATTACAAAAGGGCTGATTCAATTATTTATGATTGTATATTTTTTCTTAGTGGTTATATAAAGAGAAAAGAGCTAATGAGCTCTTTTCTCTTCTAGTTTAACCCACATATTTCATGGGGGCAGTTCTGACAATCTACTTCTTGCTTTAAATAGGCTAAATTTTTCACCGTAAACTTCTGTTGGTCATAGAAGATCACATCAAGTTCCCTAAGTTCCTTCAACATGCGCTGTATGACTTCTCTGGTACCATAGGTAAGACTTGCGAGTTCCTGGTGGGTGAGGGGTAAGTCAATTAAAATTCCTTTTTCAGTCATGATTCCATAACTATTACATAGGCGAATTAAAATACTATAAAGTCCACCTTTTTTTCCATTCATAATAAGATCCTGGCACTTCATTTGAGCTTTTAAATACCTAGTACTAAGCCAAGAAGTCAATTCACTCATGACGCGAGGAGAACTCATCGCAAACTTTTCGAACTCATCGCGTTTGATAATAAGAAATTCGCAATCTGAAATGGTCTTTGCAAAAAAGTGATAAATTGGATTTGCTTTAAATAATTGGTATTCAATAATTAATTCTTCTCCATTAAGAATTTTAATAATAAATTCTTTGCCTCTCATATGAACTCTCCCAAGAGACAGGCTTCCCTGTAAAAGAATATAAATATGACTTACTGAATCTCTTTCATTAAATATGGTTGTACCTGCTTTAACTTTCTGTATACTTTCCCTATCTATAAATTCGTGTATAAGTAAGCTATATAATGAAACATTTATTTCAGTCATGTAATATCCGCCCTTTCCTCTCCTCTCTTTGATTTAATAAAAATACCTATAGAGTGTCAATAACGTATCGTCCTTTAAAAAGAACAACAATCGGCTGCTATGACTTAAATCATTGACATGACGCTAATATTTACATATTTGACAAATTATCGAAACATCAGAAATGGTATGATGAAAAGGAGGAATGAACATCTTGTATTGAGAATATTTTTTTTCAAAAAGGGTAATGTAATTCTGTTAGCTTAAGCTTAATATTTGAACAATGTTGCCAAGTTTGGTAATCTTAAGTTAATACCTTTAGGAATATCCAAATGTTATAAAATGAAAGGATATTTCTGAAGAATAAATCATTATACATATTTAGGAGGAGTTATTCATGGCATTCGAATTACCGCAATTACCTTATGCTTACGACGCTCTAGAACCACATATCGACAAGGAAACAATGAACATTCACCACTCAAAGCATCACAACACATACGTTACGAACTTAAATAATGCTTTAGCTGGAAATGAAGAATTACTTTCAAAATCAGTTGAAGAAGTAATTGCTAATCTTGATGCAGTACCAGAAGCTGCTCGTACAGCAGTACGTAACAACGGTGGTGGGCACGCTAACCACACATTATTCTGGCAAATCTTATCTCCAAATGGTGGTGGGGAACCTACAGGGGACCTTCTAGCTGCTATCAATGCAAAGTTTGGAAATCTAGAAAGCCTTAAAGAAGAGTTCGCTAAAGCTGCTACTACTCGTTTTGGTTCTGGTTGGGCATGGCTTGCAGTAAATAACGGAGAACTAGAAGTGACTAGCACGCCAAATCAAGACTCTCCATTAATGGAAGGGAAAACACCAATCCTTGGTCTTGATGTGTGGGAGCACGCTTATTACCTAAAATTCCAAAACCGTCGTCCAGACTATATCAATACATTCTGGAACGTTGTTAATTGGGATGAAGTTGCAAAGAGATATGCGGAAGCAAAATAAATAAACAAGTAACGACGTGGATGATTCCACGTCGTTTTTGTTTATTTTGTACATAATTATGGTGTTCTTGTTGAAAACTACCCTTAGATACGAAGGGGAGTTTCTATTCATGAGTAAAGTAAAAAAATTAATTGGTGACATCGATCTAACAAAGGATTTGCTTTTACTTTTGTTAATCGGTGGTCTATATTCCTTGAGCGTTGCTTTATCCAATACATTTGTAAATATTTATTTATGGAAACAATCCGGTGATTTTAAAGATCTAGCTATATATAACCTCTCAGTTGTAGTACTCCAACCATTAACATTTATCCTAGCAGGCAGATGGGCTAAAAAGATTGATCGAGTAATCGTGTTGCGCATTGGTGTCATTTTTTTAGCTGTTTTCTACCTAACCGTTTTAGCAATTGGTACCAATGCTTCCCAATTTTTAGTTGTGTTAGGAGGATTACTAGGAATTGGTTATGGTTTCTACTGGCTCGCTTTTAATGTGTTAACCTTTGAAATTACGGAGCCAGAAACAAGAGATTTCTTTAACGGCTTTTTAGGAATTCTGTCTTCTGTTGGAGGAATGATCGGTCCTATTGTGGCTGGAACTGTGATTTCAAAACTTGAGAAATTCACTGGGTATTCTGTTATCTTTGCTACTTCCTTAGGGTTATTTTCCGTTGCGGTTATATTAAGTTTTTTCTTAAAGAGAAGGCCTGCGGATGGAAGATATATGTTTTTAAGGATTTTACAAGAGAGAAAAAACAATTTTAATTGGAAACAGATTACAAATGCGCATTTTGTCCAAGGAATGAGAGAAGGAACGTTTGTATTTGTCATTTCCGTATTTGTTTTTATTACGACTGGAAGCGAAATGGCACTAGGAACGTTTGGATTGGTGAATTCAGGAATCGCCTTTATTGGGTACTATTTTGCATCACGTTGGATAAAAAAGCAGCATCGAAAAAAAGCCATTCTTCTCGGTGGTATCCTACTGTATTTAGCTATTTTGTTATTAGTATTTAACCTCACGTATACAAAGCTTTTAATTTATGCTTCGATTATTGCCATTGCATATCCAATGTTATTGGTGCCATATGTATCAATGACCTATGATGTAATCGGAAAAGGCTGGAATGCTGCAGAAATGAGAATTGAATATATAGTGGTCAGAGAAATTTTTCTGAATGCAGGAAGAGTCGTCTCAATCATTATCTTTTTAATGGCTGTATCGTTTTTTGACCCAAAGCAAAGTATCCCCATTCTTTTATTGTTGATTGGTTCGGGACATAGTCTCATTTATTTTTTTGTTAGAAAAATCGAATTTCATTAGTACCAACAGCCTCTCCTATTGGTTTGGAGGGGCTCTGAAATGAGGTGGAGAAATGCATCAGGAAAAGAAGAAAAAAAAGAAGAGAAAGCAGCTCCCTATTCGGTTGAATATGCTGTTTTTTTTCGTGTTTTTACTCTTTTCTATTCTCGTACTTCGCCTTGGATTTATCCAAATTGTCTACGGAGAAGATTATCGTAGGGAGATAGAAAGAACAGAGGATGTTACCATCAATCATCCAGTACCAAGAGGTCGCATGTACGACAGGACTTTTCGAATGATTGTTGATAATGCTCCCGAAAAAGCAATCGCTTATATAAATCAAGGACACGGACCAAAAGAGATGCTAAAAGTTGCAGAGAGATTAGCTTCAATTATTACGGTGGATGTAAGTAGGATTTCCGATCGAGATAAAAAAGAGTATTGGATGTTGCGTTTCCCTAATGAGGCAGAAAACAAGGTACAAGAAAAAGAAAGGAAAACCTTAAAAAAGGGCCTTACCACAGAAGAGTGGAATAAGAAGATTTACCAATTAACGCTAGACCGAATCACGCAAGAGGAGATCAAACCATTCAAAGATCATGATTTGGAGATTATTTCTATTTGGAAGGAATTAAGAAATAGTACCGAATTTACTCCGCAAGTGATAAAAAACAAAGATGTCTCAGATAAAGAGTTTGCAGAAGTAAGTGAAAGCTTGCAATCTCTACCTGGTATAGAAACCATTACCGATTGGGAAAGAGTATATAAGTTTAATAATACGTTAAAGACAGTCCTTGGAAAAGTGACTGACACAAAGGAAGGAATACCGAGAGATCATCTCGATTATTACGTTGCAAGAGAATATAACCTCAACGACCGTGTTGGGAAAAGTTATATTGAATATCAATACGAAGACATCCTTAGTGGGCAAAAGTCAAAAATTAAGAACGTAACAAACAAATCTGGAGAAATAATTGAAT
Source organism: Bacillaceae bacterium (assembly GCA_041640555.1). Taxonomy (GTDB): domain Bacteria; phylum Bacillota; class Bacilli; order Bacillales; family Cytobacillaceae; genus Robertmurraya_A. Next base: position 141,805 of record JBEQAB010000010.1, on the reverse strand, counting down.
CAGAGACCATATCTGAAGGTGAACAAGGTAATGACCTTATTTTAAGTATTGATATGGAATTGCAACTAGCTGTCGAAAAGATAATTGAAGACGTGCTGATGAGAACAAAGAAAAACAAGGAAACCGAGTTTTTAGATCGAGCGTTTGTTGTTTTAATGGATCCACGTACAGGTGAAGTTTTAACAATGGCTGGAAAGTTATTGAGTGAGACGGAAGATGGAAACTTCGAAGTAGAAGATTTTTCATTAGGGAATATCACAACTTCATACAATGTCGGCTCGACAGTAAAGGGTGCAACGATATTAACTGGTTTTCAACAGGGAGTAATTAAGCCTAGAACCGTTCTAGTTGATGCACCAATGAAAATAAAAGGAACGCCTGTGAAGAAATCTTGGCAGAATTTTGGTCCGATAGATGATGTTTATGCGCTAAGAAGATCCTCCAATGTCTATATGTTTCATACTGCAATAAAAATAGGAAAAGGTCATTATGCCTACGATAAACCATTAATCCTTGAACCCAATACCTTTAATATTGTTCGTGATTCCTTCGGTCAATTTGGTCTCGGAACTAGAACGGGAATTGATCTTCCTAATGAAACAATTGGTTATAAAGGAGCCAGTTCAAAGCCTGGGTTTTTATTGGATTTAGTAATCGGGCAATACGATACATACACACCCATGCAGCTTGCCCAATATGTAAGTACAATTGCAAATGGAGGAAATCGTCTACAGCCAAGAATGGTAAAGGAGATACGGCAATCGAATCTTCGAAATATACATGCTCCTGGGGCACTCGTGCGAGAAATAAAACCCAAAATACTAAATCGGATTGATGTTAATGAGGTGAGTATGAAGAGGGTACAAGAGGGGTTTCGTCAAGTCATGCAGCATCCATTAGGAACAGCTTATAAAGAATTTAAAGATGCAGCCTATTCACCAGCCGGAAAAACGGGAACTGCACAGGCCTTTTATGATGGCCCTTCAAGGCATTTATATAAAGAACCGCCTGCTGTAATGAATTTGAGCCTTGTGGCGTATGCACCTTCCAATAATCCTGAGATTTCGATGGCTGTTGTTGTTCCATGGGTATATACAGGGGAAAAAGGACCTTCACCTAATTTGGAAATAGGGAGAAAAGTGCTAGATACGTACTTTCATCTAAAGAAAACAAAATAATACTTTGCCCAAATTCCGACACGTTCACACACATTTCTACTTAATTTACAAAACCTTTACAATCGATTAAAACCACTTTAACAGTTCAGTATTATTGTATTACTTGTAGGACAGAATAAAACAACCTTTATTTCTTAGGAGGAATTACCGAATGAAAAATCTCAAGAAACTCAGCCTACTTCTAATGCTTGCAGCTGTTATGTCGATTATTGCTGCTTGTGGTGGCGGAGAAGAAGCTACTGAAGAAGGTACAGATGGTACTAACGAAACAGCTGAATTAGAAGGATCTGTAGTAATTGATGGTTCAGGTACAGTTTATCCGTTCATGGTTGAAATGGCTGAACAATATATGACAAATGCTCAAGAAAATGTTTCAGTTGAAGTTGGACGTGCTGGTACTTCTGCTGGATTCAAGAAGTTCTTAGTGGAAGATGGAACAGATTTCAACGATGCTTCTCGTCAAATCAAGGATGAAGAAACTGCGACTGCCGAAGAATTAGGAATTGAAGTTCAAGAAATGAAAGTTGCTTTAGACGGATTAACTTTTGTAATTAATAGTGACAATGACTGGGCAGAAGAGCTTACTCAAGATGAAGTAAAACAAATTTTCTTAGGTGAAAAGAAAAATTGGTCTGATATTCGCCCTGACTTCCCGAACGAGCCAATTGTAACAATGGGTCCTAACGAAAACCACGGTACTTATGAATTTTTCTGGGAAAAAATTCTTGAAGAGCAAGACCTGGTAGAAGGTGTTAACCTTCAACAAGATTACTCTACACTTGTAGACTTAGTTTCTAAAGAAAAGAATGCTATTGCTTTCTTCGGTTATGGTTATTATGAAAACAACAAAGATAAATTAAAAGCTGTGAAAGTTGACTTTGGTAACGGTGGGGTTGAGCCTACTTTAGAAACAATTGGTGAAGGTGAAGAATTTGCATATTCTCCATTCACACGTCCAGTTTTCACATACTTAAATGTAAATATGGCAAAAGAAAAACCACAAGTATTAGATTATGCGATCTACACAATGGAGAATGCTCAAGAAGTTGCTAAAAATACTGGATTCGCTCCTTTAACAGACGAAGAAGTGGAAGCAACTATCAGCACTCTTGAAGGATTAAAATAATAAACAAAGTATTCAGATACCATTCTGAAGTACTAGGAAGATGAGATGGGTTCATTCTCATCTTCTTAGCTGTTTTAAATTAGAATAAAATGAGTCATTCTTTGCATGATAAGGATGATAGGGTTTGGATGAAAGGGGTTTTATCCTTGGAAAAAGATGTAACAAGGGAATCAAACACGTTAAGTGTTCGAGAGATGATTGCAAAAAACAAGCGTTCTGTTAGTACGGCTAGTGTTTTAGAGGGGTTAATGCCTAAAATATTACTTACCATTGCTATTATTTCTATTCTAACAACTATAGGTATTGTACTAACCTTACTAACAGAAACCATTGCGTTTTTTAGAGAGGTCTCCTTTGTGGAGTTTTTTACTGGCACAGTCTTAAAGCCACTTGGTGAAAGTGCACAGTTTGGTGTTTTGCCATTACTAACTGCGACCATCATATCTTCTGCTATAGCTATGTTTGTAGCGATTCCTATTGGACTTATGACAGCTGTGTATTTAAGTGAGTATGCGTCGGATAGAGTTAGAAAATTACTAAAACCAATGTTAGAAATACTTGCAGGTATTCCAACGATTGTATATGGTTTCTTTGCTTTTACATTTGTCACACCCCTATTAACAAAGCTAATACCTACACTTGAGCCTACCAATATCCTCAGTCCGGGTATAGTCATGGGGATTATGATTATCCCAATGGTTGCTTCTCTTTCGGAAGACGCAATGAGCTCCGTCCCTAATGCAATGAGAGAAGGAGCCTTAGGTTTAGGGTCGACAAAATTTGAAGTAACTTGGAAGGTAGTCGTTCCCGCTGCTATATCTGGAATTGTTGCTTCATTTGTTCTCGGAATTTCCCGTGCTATTGGTGAAACGATGATCGTAACGATAGCAAGTGGAAGTAACAAAGTCTTCACATTTGATATTACCCAATCGATGCAAACAATGACTGCATATATAGTAGAAGTTACAGGAGGAGATGCTCCTGCAGGTTCCACGCTTTATTACAGTCTTTACGCAGTGGCAATGACTTTATTTGTTTTTACTCTAGTCATGAATTTAATTGCCCAGTATATCTCTCGTAAGTTTAGGGAGGAATATTAAGATGAAATACGTTGATACAAATCAAGTTCAAAAAAAGATGACATCTCGTCTCCTTACTAATCGTATAGCCAAAACCTTGTTTCTTTTAGCGACCTTATTTGGACTACTTGTTTTGGTCGTATTAATTTATCGAGTAGTTGCACAGAGCCTTGGCTGGATTGATTTTGACTTCTTAAATAACAGACTTTCTACAAACGCAGAGAGAGCCGGTATTAAGGGAGCAATCATGGGTACCTTGTGGCTAATGTTAGTGGTCGCACCAGTAACATTAATTCTAGGAGTAGGTACTGCCATTTATTTAGAGGAATATGCAAAAAAGGGTCGTTTACAAGCCTTTATACAAATGAATATATCTAATCTTGCCGGAGTTCCTTCTATCGTTTTTGGAATTTTGGGTTTAACAATCTTTGTAAGAGGATTAAATCTAGGAGCAGTAGTTTTAGCCGGAGGCTTCACCATGGCTCTACTGGTTCTTCCTGTAGTAGTCGTGGCAAGTCAAGAAGCCATTCGTGCGGTTCCTCAGTTCTTAAGGGAAGCTTCCTATGGCATGGGAGCGACGAAATGGCAAACGATTAAAAACGTAGTTTTACCAGCTGCACTACCAGGGATTTTAACTGGAGTTATTTTAGCATTATCCCGTGCAATCGGTGAAACAGCACCACTTGTAGTAATTGGTATTCCAGCATTTATTATTCCATTACCTGATGGCCTTTTAGATAAATTTACGGTTATGCCGTTGCAAATTTATTATTGGACCATTGATTCAGCTTTAGTGGATGAATATGCTAACCTAGCCGCTGCAACAATTGTAGTTTTATTATTGGTTTTATTCATAATGAACTCAATAGCAGTGTTAATAAGAAATAAATTTCAAAGAAGATTTTAACTTGGGTGGAGGGGTTTTACGATGGTCGTTTCAACATATAGCGAAAATAAAATAGCGGAAGAATCTAGTGATCATATGAGTGTGAAGAAGGAAAGTAAGAAGAGCCTTGCTTATCAAACGAAGGATTTGAACCTTTGGTATGGTACAGACCATGCATTAAAGAATATTAACCTTGATATAAATGAGAGAGAAGTAACAGCCATCATTGGTCCTTCAGGATGTGGGAAGTCAACTTTTATTAAAACGTTAAATCGAATGGTAGAACTGATTCCTGTGGTAAAAATTTCTGGAGATATCTTGTATCGCGAAAGAAGTATACTAGATAAATCATATAAAGTAGAAGATTTACGAACAAATGTGGGAATGGTTTTCCAAAAACCAAATCCTTTCCCAAAATCCATTTATGAAAATATTGCTTATGGACCTAAAATTCATGGAATTCGCAATAAAAAAGTACTTGATGAGATTGTTGAAAAGAGTTTACGCGGTGCGGCAATTTGGGATGAAGTAAAGGATCGTTTGAATGAAAATGCGTATGGTTTATCCGGTGGTCAGCAACAACGTCTTTGTATTGCACGCTGTTTAGCGATCGAGCCAGATGTTATCTTAATGGATGAACCTACGTCAGCCCTAGACCCTATTTCAACTCTTAAAGTAGAGCAATTGGTTCAAGAGCTTAAAAAGGAATATAGTATCATAATTGTTACACATAATATGCAGCAAGCTGCCCGTATTTCGGATAAAACAGCATTTTTCTTAAATGGAGAAGTAGTAGAATTTGACGATACAAATAAAATATTCTCAACTCCTTCTGATCAACGTACAGAAGACTATATTACTGGTCGCTTCGGATAATATACTCAAAACAAACGATTTGATTGTTAACAATACCTAATCGGACATGAAAGGAAGACAAATATGGTTGTACGTGAAAAATTTCATTTTGATCTTAAGGAACTTCAAAATAAGCTAGTTGAGCTAGGGAACTTTGCAGATGAAGCATTAAAAGAGTCAATCACTGCATTAGAGACAAAGAACGTGGAACTTGCGCTAGAAATCATGGAAAATGATACAAGAGCTGATGTGATGTATGAAGAAATTAACGACTTTGCTATTCTTTTAATTGCAAAGCAGCAACCTGTAGCTATAGACTTACGCCGAATCATTGTAGCTATTAAAATTGCTACCGATATCGAGCGCATTGCTGACTTTGCGGTCAATGTGGCGAAGTCAGCTATTCGAATCGGCAGTGAAGAACATGTAAAACCAATTGTTCATATTAAAGAAATGTATGAAATTACATCAAAAATGTTGAAGCTCTCCCTAGAGTCGTTTATAGAAGAGGATGTACAAAAGGCAAAACAGGTGGCAGATATGGATGATGATGTTGACAATTTGTATGGCGTAACCATACAAGAGCTTTTGAGAATCAATCAAGAAAAGCCAGAATTTCTGGCGCAAATTACACAACTATCGTTTACTTGCCGTTATCTAGAAAGAGCGGCAGACCATGTGACGAATATTGCTGAACACACGTTTTATCTTGTTAAAGGTAGACACTATGACTTAAATGAATAATATAAAAAGCTGAAGAGAAATTCATCTTCAGCTTTTTGTTATGATCTTTGCAAGTTGTTCGTATGTCATATCGCTTTTTACGACAAACTCACCTAGTTGAACTTTCGTATGATAACCAGTATTGATTAAATATTGCTCGAATTCAAAAGCATCAGTGATGATTCCTGCGTCCTTTAATAGTGTGGCAATTTCACTCGATTGCATACCACTAATAATGTTAAGTTTGTACTCCTTAACAGCTTCTGCAGGCTGCTCCTCTTCTTTTGCTGTCTCTTTCTTGGTCTCTGTTTGTTGTTCAGTCTCTTTTGTTTCTTCTTCGGTTGCTGCTCCAGCGTCATTTGCCTTTGCTTCTAACTCTTCATATTCTTTTTCATCAACTACTTTATAGCCTTTATCTTCTACTTGAGCAATTAATTCTTCCTTGCTTAATTTAGCTGCTGTTCCATTGTTTCCAGAAAAATAATAATAGGTCCCAAATAGGCAAGTGGATAAGAGAAGACCAAAAGCAAATGCTCTTAGGTGAATCTTATTCATATGTTTCTCCCCTCATAGAAAACTCATTTAAAATAATCTCAACATCCTCAATAGGAAGAGAAGATTGCTTTGCAATTTGTTCAATTGAGAGACCTTGTTGAGATAGTGACCAAACTTGGTTCTTTAAAATGGCATGAACCTCTCTTTTTTGAGAAGTAGTACCAGAGAAATCTGAATCGGGTACTAAAAGTTCCTCCTCAAGAATCTTTATTTTTCTCTTCATTTGGTATAGCTCTTGAATTTGGTTTAGGGATAACTGATCAATTTCATTCTTAAGCTCTTTTACCGGATCCTTAACAAAAAAAGATAGGACGAAGAGTAGTATAGATATAACCAATAAACTTAGTAACACATATTCCATTTCTTTCACCTCTTAAAAAATCAATAAAAACATTGTATCACTATACACGACAATTTTCGAATCAAAGTAAGAAGATAAGGGGGTTTTGTCGAGGTAAATAAGAAAAAAAGGTCGAAATGACTAGTTTTTCTTACAAGACTTGTAAATTTAAAAAATAATTCTTCCTATAAAAAAAGGTGTGACGGGGTTAGGCGGATTACGACAAAATGTGTTTATTGTGACAGCAACCTATCAGTGCTACGATGAAACTAATAAATAGGTATTATAAAAAAATGAAAACATATACTGTTAATTTCTAAATTCTTGAGGTGCATTTAATGACGATTGTTTCCGATACATTGGCTAAAACAAAAGAAAAGGATGGGATACACACTCAATTTATTGCTAGAGACAAGCTTTTCGTATGTTGGTATACGTCACCACTAAAGCTGGATGTTATACAACGCTTTTTTAAACAGTCCTTTGTAGATCAGGTTGTGAGAATATATGATGTGTCCAAACAAAACGATAATAATGGGACCAAGTTTCCATTCTTAGATATTAATGTTCCTATACAACAAAACTATTGGACATTAAAAGGTTTGAAGGATAATAAAGTATATTTATTGGAATTAGGATTTTTCGTGGAGGATCAATACTTCCCAGTACATCGTTCTGAGTTTATTCAAATAGAACAGACTGATTTTCTTGAAGAACAGAAGGCACTCCATGTCATTTTAAAAAATTCACGTGACTGGAACGAATATGTTAGTACATACAGCTTCTATGAAAATGTGAAGGAAAGTGAGTGAGAACGTGAACAATAAGAAAATTCTAATGCTTTCATGGGAGTACCCTCCAAATGTTGTTGGAGGATTGTCTAGGCATGTGGAAGGATTAGCTAAAGCATTAACGATCATTGGCTATCAGATTCATATCATAACGACTTGGATCGAGGAGCTTCCGATGTATGAAAGAGTAGATAACATCGAAATATTTAGAGTAGTACCATTAAATGAGGGAGACCCTAGCTTTATTCGGTGGGTCGGAGGCTTAAATTTATCCATTATTCATCAAGCAATAGAACTTATGAATGAACATGAATATGCTTTGATACATGCACACGATTGGCTAGTAGGCTCTGCAGCAGTAACATTGAAAGAGAAACGACAATTACCTTTAATTACGACGATTCACGCTACTGAACATGGTAGGAACGAAGGCATATATACTGAAATGCAAAAGAAAATTTATGAACAAGAGAAAGAGCTTATTCATCATTCAGATAAAATCATTATTTGCAGCTCTTCTATGAAAGAAGAAGTACTTCGTATTTTTAAAATAGAGCCCGAAAAAATTGTCATGATTCCTAATGGAATAGATACAAGCATGGCCAACATTACTTATAAAAGGGAAATCTTAGAAAAGTTCCCCATTCATCAGGAGAAAAAAATGGTGTTTTCAATTGGTCGGATGGTTAATGAAAAAGGGTTTCACACTCTTATTGAGGCAGCAAAAGAAATGGAAAAAAGTCGACCTGATGTCTACTTTATTATTGCTGGGAAAGGCCCGATGCTTCAAGATTTTAGACACCGAGTGGAATTCCTTGGGTTGAACAATATCCATTTTATTGGATTTGTTACAGATGATGAGAGAGAAGCTCTTTTTAAGCAATGTTATTTAGCTGTTTTTCCAAGTTTGTATGAACCATTTGGGATCGTTGCGTTAGAAGCTATGTCCTACTCGAAACCAACGATTGTATCGAACGTGGGAGGTTTAAAGAGCATCATTAATCATTTACACACAGGTTTATTAATGAGTAGCAATAATTCAAAGAGTTTTATTGAGCAGGCAATGTTGCTTTTAGACAATGAAGAACTTGCCATACAATTAGGTGAGAGTGGAAAGAGAATGGTTCAGACAATGTATAGCTGGAATAAAATTGCAGAGGATACACACCGGGTTTTTGAAGAAACGGTTATGCAAATTAGGTTATAACTAAGTTCGCACAAACAAAGGATGTAGGGGAGAGATAAGAATGAAGGGCGTGATATTGGCTGGTGGGAAAGGCTCCCGGATGTCGCCACTTACATTACTAACTCCTAAACCTCTCGTACCAATTTTGAATACTCCTGTCATTGATCTTTGTATCTCATGGTTAAAAGCACAGGGTGTAACCGAAATAGCCATAACAATCCATCATTTAGCGACAAAAATACAAAAACATTGTGGTGACGGGAGCAAATATGGAGTAAAGCTTGTTTATTTATATGAAACAAACCCAATGGGGACAGCAGGTGGTCTTCGAGCTTTAAAGGAGTTTATTGATGGAACATTTATTGTAATATCTTCAGATGTGGTTAATCAATTTGATCTTCAACAGGCTGTTTCATTCCATTTTGAATCAAGAAGTGAGCTTACGGTAATAACAACCTCGACCGCACATCCTGAGCATTATGGGATAGTCATTAAAGATAAGAGAGGGAAAGTTCGTTGTTTTCTAGAAAAGCCGCCTCAGCACCTAATCTTTAGTGATCAAATTAATACAGGAATTTATATTATTGAACCATCCATATTAAACTATATTCCAAGTGACTATCCATTTGATTTTAGCCATGATTTATTTCCGTTATTACTGGAAAGGAATGTTGCTCTCTACAGTTTTAGTTTGGATGGTTACTGGATGGATATAGGTCAAATTCATACATACCACCAAGTGCATCGAGATTTCTTGTCTCCCTTCTTGGGATGGAAAGAAAAAAGAGGGTATAAGGAGATTAAAAAGGGTGTGTGGGTTGGTCCAAACTGTGTGATTGATCCATTATGTAGAATTGAAGGTCCTGTTCTAATTGGTGAAGGTTCCCAACTTGGTGCCAATACGATCATTGGAGCCAACACCGTTATTGGTAATAATTGTGTAATCGATATGGGCTGTTTTATAGAAGATTCGATTCTATGGGCGGGAGTTCAAATAGAAAAGGACTCCCATATTGCAAATTGTGTGATCGCGTCATTTGTAGTGTTTCAAGAAGGATCGAGTACGATGGATAATATGGTTGTTTTTGGAAATGAATGCAAACAGAGTAAAATTAGTAGTAATCCAGTGACCAATCCTGTGAATTTTTATGAAAATAATCTAATTTATGAGCATGAAGATTACCAAGGTAGTGAATATAGCATGGAGAGTCTCGAAACAAAGCTCCCAATTGATGCAATAGTGACGATAACAAAAATTCATTGTCCATCTCAATTAAAAAGTAAAATGGTTAGAATACTTATAGAGAGTATGCTTGAAAAGACAAAGGATATAAACATAAAAGAAGGAGTTCAGCTCCACTTAAGTGATAATCGTTGGGTATATATTTTTCCATTTGAAATGGAAGAGTATATAACCATCTATACACATGCGGAGAGTATAGAAGTTGCTAGAGCAATGGCCTATGAATGCCGTAACCAAATAACGATCTATCAAGGGGTGTAATATGATAACAAATACGTATCTGTCAATAGAAGAGGATCCAGTTGAGCACACTCCTTATATGAGAAAACAGTTTTCAACTATTCCAGGTATATGGGTAGCAGGGAATATGTACTGGATTTCAAATGGGCATGAGAAAATCATCTCTTCAGAGTTGATTTCCATTCATGTTAAAGAAGAGAGTATTCATTCAAGAGTTCGACTGTTCCAAGTATATGTCAGAAATCATAGCGAAGTGGAAAAGAACATAAAGCTAGTCTTTATGAGCCGGCACCACGAAGTAGCAACCGAACATCTCTCGTTTGTATCGCCACTTGAAAAAGTAATTTTTCATTTTTCAGGTAAAAAGATGTTTCTAGTGAATGGTCGGTCTGAAGAAGAAGCGATTCAGCAAACCATACAGCCTCTTTGGAATATTCCAACAGAACAGATTTGGGCGGATCAAACGAAAGGAATCTTGAAATATCAGCCGATGGGAAAAGGAGCTGCGGCAAGTATCTTTACACTTGATTTAACCGTACCCGCTCAAAACCTAAGAAAAGGCACCGCGTGGGTGGTTCAAGGAACGGATAAGAATTTGCTTCTACATCTTAATGATACAATTTTAAAAAAACACACTAGCATTTCAAAATAAATAATGGTATTATAGAAAAGTCGTATGAACAAATAACGAACAAGTCTGAACAGATAGAGTTTGGAGGGATAAATATGCGTGTGAACATTACATTAGCTTGCACTGAAACTGGTGATCGTAACTATATCACTACAAAAAATAAGCGCAATAACCCAGATCGTATCGAGCTGAAAAAATATTGCCCAAGATTAAAGCGAGTTACTTTACACCGTGAAACAAAATAAGCAGTAGGGTCATTCCCACTGCTTTTTTTTGTGTTTTCATTCATACATACATTCAAATACCAGGGGGAATTTCATTGACTAGTAAAAGGTTCCTTCGTACCATCCTTCAACAAGACCTTCAGAAAAAGCCGCAACAACAATATGAAAATCAATCCACTCAGATTGCTACTCGTTTATTCAAAACTGAGGAGTGGAGGGACGCTACTACCATTGCAATCACTATTTCAAGAACACCAGAAGTAGATACATACCCGATCATTCGTGAGGCTTGGGAAACAGGGAAAACGATTGTCGTTCCAAAGTGTCACAAAGAGACTCGTACAATGACTTTTCATAGAATTCAATCTTTTGAACAACTAGAAACTGTCTTTTTTGGCCTGCTAGAACCAATTGTCAGTCAAACGGTTGAAGTTCATAAAAGGAAAATAGATTTAGTTATTGTCCCAGGCTTAGGGTATACATCAAAAGGCTACCGTATAGGTTTCGGGGGGGGATATTACGATCGTTTTCTATGTGATTATGAAGGTAATACGATCTCATTAGCTTTTCCAGAACAAATCATTCCTTCGCTTCCGTTAGAACCACATGATATTCCTGTAAAAAAGCTTATTACCTCAGAGGAGGTTATTGGTATTGATTGAATATATCCTAATTTCGTCCTTTATCATTGTGGCATCTATTCTTGGGTATGCCTTGCGTTTTTTGACAAAGTCAGGGAGTGTATCGGCTGTATTTGTTGGGCTACTTATTTGCTTTGGCTTAGGGATAAAAGGATTGATTTTATTAGGGATATTCTTTGTTTCTTCAAGTCTATGGTCTGTATACAAAAGGAAGGACAAAATGGTAGTCGAGGAGAAGCATGCAAAGGGTTCTAGACGTGATTATCAACAAGTATTGGCTAATGGTGGAATGGCGGCACTACTAAGTGTTTTGTATGGGTTCTTCGAAACCAGTCATTTGCTCTTAGCTTTTTGTGTGTTTATTGCTACATCTAACTCTGATACTTGGGCATCGGAAATTGGCACGTTAAGTAAAAGACGCCCTTACTCTGTTCGTACTTTTTCAGTAGTTGAAAGAGGAACGTCGGGAGCAGTGAGTTTATTAGGGACAATGGCAGCGGTAGCAGGAGCTCTTTTGATTGCCTATTCATCTTTTGTACTTTTTAACTTACAAATTTCTGAATTTTGGGTACTTTTTTTATTTGGATTTCTAGGCAATGTTATAGATACAGTTCTCGGTGCGTACGTACAAGCGTTGTATAAGTGTTCTATATGTGGGGGAGAAACCGAGAAAATGGTACATTGTCAAAGAAGAACAGCGTTAATTAGAGGAAGAAAGTTTTTTAACAATGACGTGGTTAACTTTATATCAGGCTTTGCTCCTGCCATTGCGATAATGTTAATGTAACAGGTGATGAAAATAATGCATTGTGGAAATCTTAAGAAATGAACTAAGGAGGGAATGGAATGAAAAATCATGTTAATCGGGTAGCTCTAATCGGAACTGGTGCGGTAGGTTCTAGTTATGCATTTGCACTGTTAAACCAAGGGGTAACGGAAGAACTAGTGCTAATTGATTTAAATAAAGAGAAATCAGAAGGTGATGCTATGGATTTGAACCATGGGATGCCTTTTGCTCCAAGCCCAACAAAGATATGGTTTGGTGATTATAGTGATTGCAAAGATGCTGATTTAGTTGTCATTTGTGCAGGGGCAAATCAAAAACCAGGTGAAACAAGATTAGATCTAGTTGAAAAAAATACCCGTATTTTTAAAGGGATTGTTGAGCAAGTTATGGCAAATTCCTTTGACGGTATATTTTTAGTTGCTACAAATCCTGTAGACATTTTAACCTATGCTGTCTGGAAGTTTTCTGGCCTGCCTAAAGAAAGAGTCATCGGATCTGGTACAATTCTTGATACTGCAAGATTCCGCTACCTGTTAGGAGATTATTTTAATGTGGATACAAGAAATATTCATGCCTACATTATCGGTGAGCATGGGGATACAGAGCTTCCTGTATGGAGTCGCGCTGATATTGCCGGCATTCCAATTTCACAATGGATTAAGAAAAATAGTGAGTATAAGCAAGAGGATTTAGAGGAGCTATTTCTTAATGTAAGAGATGCAGCTTACCACATTATTGAAAGAAAAGGTGCGACTTTTTATGGAATCGCCATGGGCTTAGTTCGTGTAACAAAAGCGATCTTGCAAAATGAAAATTCGGTTCTTACTGTTTCAGCCTACCTTGATGGGGAATACGATCAAAATGATGTATACATAGGCGTACCCGCAGTAGTAAACAGAAATGGAATTAGAGAAGTAGTCCATTTGGATTTAGATGAAACAGAGAAGGTAAAGTTTGCTCATTCTGTTAAAGTGCTAAAAAAGACAATGGAACCTGTTATGAAGATTGAAAAATGATTTTCATTTGTCATGGATAAAAATGAATTTGACGTTTCAAACTATAGGTAGGAGGGATGAAAATGTCACGTTTATTTTCCATGGTATTAGTTGGTATCGGTGGATATTATGCCTATAAGAATCGTTTTCGATTGGTTAATATCGTACTCGGTAGTCCAATGATAAGAAGAATGGTTGTAAGTTCCTTAATGAATGTACCGTATGTTAGAAATTTAATGACAAAAACGGTATTCTCAGGACGTCCTGCCTTTTAAGAAAAAGACCAAAGTTTTGTAAACTTTGGTCTTTTCTATGTTCATTTATCCAATCGAGTAAGACCGAACTCAAAACTTTTTTATTAAGAATCAATCTCGTATATAATGTGAGTAAATCTTTGTAAGGGGAAGAGGGGGAAGCTTGAATAAATTAGAAGATTATTTATTTTGGAGACTAGCACATTTTCTTATTCATAAAAAGGAGTATCGATTGTTAAGAACCTCACCTTCGCAAGAGGAATTGTGGTTTGAAAGAGTAGAAAACAAACAAGTACCAATTATTCGACTTAGACGGATTGACTTAGACTGGAGCAATTGGCTTGCACGGGATATTGAGAATAGTGGAAATAATGGTGAAGCTATCCGACGTCAATTGGTCCGCGGCGAGGCTAACGTATTAAATTTATATGTGTCAGCCTACCCACCGGTAGATGACTATGATTTTCTGCTCTCGGAAAATAAGATTCTGAAGACAAATGTCACAACAAAGGTGATTACCCGGGATACTTTTCATAAGGAAATTTCTGAATTGGAATATATATTTAATGAGGATATACGATTTGAAAAAAAGGAGGAGTACTCTCCAAGTGAAATCGAGGAATTAAAAAATGCTACGTTGGAAGAAGCAGTTGAACGGATAAGAATGGAGAAAAAGCTGTTTGAAAATGGAAAACCTCTTTTTACATATGTCTTTATGGTCCTTCAAATTATTGCATACCTTTTTCTAGAGTGGAAAGGTGGAAGCACGAATACGGCTACACTCATTAAGTATGGTGCCAAGTTTAATCCACTTATTTTAGAGGGACAATGGTGGAGGTTTTTTACCCCCATTTTACTTCATATCGGATTCCTTCATTTACTTATGAATACACTGGCCTTGTACTACCTTGGGCCAACGATTGAAAGAATATTTGGACGAATGAGATTTCTTTTAATATACTTGTTCGCAGGTTTTAGCGGCTCAGTGGCAAGTTTTTTATTTACAACAAATCTTTCGGCTGGTGCAAGTGGAGCAATCTTCGGTTGTTTTGGAGCTCTTCTATACTTTGGACTTAACTATCGGTCTCTCTTCCTTCGGACAATGGGTTTCAATGTTCTGGTTGTCATTGCCATCAACCTGTCTCTTGGTTTTACGATTCCAGGAATTGATAACGCTGGCCATCTAGGTGGTCTTGTAGGAGGATTTCTAGCAACGGCCGTTTTACATTTTCCAAAACAAAAAAAATGGTTACAGCAACTATTATTATTTTTCCTTTCTGTAGTAGGGATGGGGAGTTTGGTATGGTATGGCTACGCAAATCCAGAAAAAATTACGGATACACAATCGGTGATGGTCTTGTCTGAAGTGTATCTTCAGGACGAGAATTATGATGAAGCCTATCATTTGTTAACTCATGCGATTCAAACTCATCAGTCCTCTGCAGAACTATTCTTTCAGCTTTCTTATGTTGAGATTAAACAAAACGATCTAGCTTCAGCGGAGCTACATTTACAAAGGGCAATAGAACTTGATCAGCATTTTCATGAGGCATTTTATAATCTTTCCCTTGTTTCATATAAATTAGGAAACAAAGAAGATTCACTAACATATGCACAAAAAGCAGTTGAGCTTGCTCCCGAACGAAAGGAGTATCAAAGTCTTTTAAAAAAATTACAAGAATAATACGTGATTCCTAAGGTGATGTTTTTTACATCACCTTTTTCAATTGGGTGAGTATGTTTTTACGGGGGGATGTCTAAGATGTTGAAGTATACATGGAAATCTTTGGAGTGAGCTCTTTATTTGAAAGAGGTGAACGCTATGGAAGCAGCAAAACATAAGGTGAGTTCAAAACTACATACCAATACGAGTTATTTAAGGGATGCACTTGGTGTTGATAAAAGCTTTGATGTTATTCAGCTAGATGTAGAATACGCAGAGAAAGAAATGGCGTTTTATTTTGTGGATGGTTTTGTTAAAGATGATATCCTTCATTATTTAATGAAGCTATTAGCAGATTTAAAGAAGGAGCAGCTTGAGCCTGATGCACTGAGTGCGTTGTTAAAAACGTATATTCCTTATGTCGAAGTGGAAACTACGGACGATCTGAATAAGATAGTTGACACAGTATTAGCAGGTCCTACGGCACTTCTTGTAGATGGAATACCAACAGCCATTTTAATTGACGCCAGAACCTACCCAGTTCGTGGCCCTCAAGAGCCGGATATTGAAAGGGTGGTTAGAGGAGCAAGAGATGGCTTTGTGGAAACGCTAGTTTTTAATACAGCTCTGACCCGAAGAAGGGTAAGAGATCGTACACTACGGATGGAATATATGCAGGTCGGAAGAAGATCAAAGACTGATATCGTTATTAGTTATATAGAAGATATTGCCGATCCTCATATGGTTAAAAAGCTAAAAGAAGCCTTATCAAAAATTGATACGGACGGCTTACCGATGGCAGACAAAACAATTGAGGAGTACTTGTCAGGTAGACATTGGAATCCATTCCCCGTCATTCGATATACCGAAAGGCCAGATACAGCTGCTACACATTTATATGAGGGACATGTTTGTATAATCGTAGATGGGTCCCCAAGTGTAATTATTGCCCCGGTTACCTTTTGGCACCATCTGCAGCATGCAGAGGAATATCGAAACAAACCTATAGTTGGTGCGTATCTTAGATTAGTACGTTTTATTGCGGTTTGGTCTTCAATCTTTTTGTTGCCAATGTGGTATTTATTAGCAACGAATAAAGAATTGTTGCCAAAAGCTCTTTCCTTTATAGGACCCAATGAGATGGGACAAATACCACTTTTTCTACAGTTTCTACTGATTGAGATTGGGCTCGACGTGTTAAGAATGGCAGCTATTCATACTCCATCAGCATTAGCAACTGCCCTTGGTCTTGTAGCAGCCTTGATGATTGGACAAGTTGCTGTCGAAGTAGGATTATTGAGTAACGAAGTCATTCTATACTTCTCTATTGCAGCGCTTGGAACGTTTGCAACCCCTAGCTATGAACTAAGCTTAGCATCAAGATTAGTAAGGTTGTGCTTACTAATTTTCACAGCTCTATTCCAGACAATCGGGTTTGTGGTGGGGATCGTGCTTTTAATTCTGTTGCTTGCCAATATGAAATCTTTTGGTGTCCCATATCTTTGGCCCTTCATCCCCTTTGATATAAAAGCATTAAAAGATGTTCTTATTCGATCACCCATACCTTTAAAAAGTAAGAGGCCAGAAATTTTACATCCGCAGGATCCTGATAGATAATTCATGTCTTTCTATTTAGAAAGGCATATTTTTTTTGTAGTATTGAGTAAAAGGTGATTTTCGATTATACTTTTTATGAAAGCGTTTGTACAAGCTTTCACAATTAAGTACTTGAGGTAAATACATGAAGAATACATATGATATTCAACAATTTTTAAAGAAGTTTGGAACTATTATTTATGTTGGTGATCGACTAGCTGATTTAGAGTTGATGGAGGAAGAACTGAAGGAATTATATCAATCTCAGTTGATTGAAGAGCAGGACTTTCAAACGGCATTATTTATTGTACGTCATGAAATTCAACAAATAAAAAAATAAAGAATAGTAGGTGCGAATATGACAGACAAATGGTTGGTTGGGGTAGATTTAGGGGGAACAACAACAAAGCTTGCTTTTATTAATCAATATGGTGAAATCCTAAAGAAATGGGAAATCCCAACAGATAATAGCAATAAGGGGAAAAATATTACAATAAACATTGCCAAATCAATCGATCAGGCGCTTGAAGAGTTAGATCAGCCTAAAAGTAAGCTTTTAGGAATAGGAATGGGTGCACCTGGTCCAGTAGATTATACAACAGGCATTATCTACAATGTTGTAAATTTAGGCTGGGATGATAACTATCCTTTAAAGGATTTATTAGAAGTAGAAACATCTTTACCTGCTATCATTGATAATGATGCTAACTGTGCCGCATTAGGTGAAATGTGGAAGGGTGCTGGAAATGGTGGGAAGGATATCGTTGCTGTCACGTTAGGAACAGGTGTTGGAGGCGGCGTGATCGCTAACGGGCATATTGTTCAAGGTGTAAGCGGTGCAGCCGGTGAGATTGGCCATATTACTTCCATCCCTGTCGGTGGAGCACCTTGTAACTGTGGAAAAACAGGTTGCTTGGAGACCATTGCTTCAGCAACAGGTATCGTTCGAATAGGAAAAGAAAAGCTTCAGGCGGCACAGGATTTAAGTGGAGAACTCGCATCGATTTATCGTGAAGAGGGTACCATCTCAGCCAAAAATATCTTCGATAGCGCTAGAAATGGGGATGCCCTTTCCAAAGAAATCATTGAAGAAGTAAGTTTCCATCTTGGATTAGCATTAGCTAATATTGCAAACACACTTAACCCAGAGAAAATTGTTCTTGGGGGAGGGGTTTCAAAAGCGGGAGATATTTTACTTGACAGCGTTCGTCAAAACTTTGAGAAATATGCCTTCTCAAGAGTAAAGGAATCAACAAAAATCGCTGTTGCGACACTAGGAAATGACGCAGGTGTTATTGGTGCAGCATGGTTAATAAGAGATTATGTTAGTAAATAAATTGGTTGGAACCTCTTCAAATTAGTGGAGGTTCTTTTTTATTTTTGGTCAATTTTAAAAAATTAGGACAAAGTTGAAACTATTTTAAGTTTCAAACGTCTATTATTAGGGTAATATGGAGTTCAGTAATTTAACATTCTATAAAACAATTATTATGATGAGTTTGATTTTTTGTTAAAAACGTATTAAGATTAATTTTGGTTAACTATGATTATACCAAAATATTCCATTGACCAAGAAACAGGAGGTACCAGCTACATGAACAAGTTGAAATGGTCAAAGTTTCCCTTGATAGCAATTGCAATCGTATTGCTATGGATAAAAACATATATCGTCTATAAAACTAGCTTTGAAATTAAAATTGAAAACTGGAGACAAGAGTTTATTTTATTTATAAACCCGTTAAGTTTCCTTATGTTAATCTTTGGTATTGGACTTTTTTTAAAGGAAAAAAGCCAAAATCGATTCATAATTACTACAAGTTTTCTGATGTCGGCCGTTTTGTTTAGTAATGTTGTTTTTTATCGTTTCTTCAATGATTTCTTAACGATTCCGGTTTTGTTTCAAACAAGTAATATGGCAGACTTAGGAAGCAGTGTGAATGAACTTCTAGAATGGAAGGATCTATTGTATTTCACTGATTTCTTTCTTATCGTTGCCTTTGTTTTGAGAAGACCAACCTTAACAGAACAGAAAAATCGTAACAAAGTAGTAATAAGTGCGTATTATTTACTTACTGCTGCTATTGCATTTTTTAATTTAGGTTTGGCTGAAGCAGAAAGACCACAGCTCCTTACTCGAACATTCGATAGGGAAATGCTTGTTAAAAATATTGGAACATACAATTACCACATATACGATGCCTTTTTACAGTCTAAATCTTCCGCTCAAAGAGCATTAGCTGACGGCAGTGAATTGGTGGATATTGAAAACTATGTTCGAGCGAATTACAAGCGTCCTAATGATGATATGTTTGGAATTGCTGAGGGGAAAAACGTCATTTTAATCTCAATGGAATCAACGCAAAGCTTTGTGATTAATCAGGAAGTGAATGGCCAAGAAATTACTCCCTTCCTAAATCAATTTATTAAAGAAAGTTATTATTTTGATAACTTCTATCACCAAACCGCACAAGGTAAAACATCAGATTCTGAATTTATTGTTGAAAATTCTTTATATGGCTTAAGTCGTGGGGCAGTCTTCTTTACCCATTCAGAAAATGAGTATCGGGCAACACCAGAGATTTTAAATGAAAATGGGTATTACACAGCTTCTCTTCATGCCAATAACAAGAGTTTTTGGAATCGTGATTTAATGTATGATTCATTAGGCTACACAAGATTCTATGCATTGGGGGATTATGAAGTAAACGAGACAAACTCGATTGGATGGGGACTTAAGGATGTTCCTTTCTTCGAACAATCAGTTGATCATTTATTAAATATGCCAAAACCGTTTTACTCTAAATTTATTACTCTAACTAATCACTTCCCATTTGAACTTGGCGAAGAAGATTTGTATATTCAACCTTATGATTCTACTAATAAAACAGTAAATAATTATTTCCCTACGGTCCGTTATCAAGATGAAGCATTAAAGCTTTTTATTGAAGACCTAAAGGAAAATGGATTGTACGAGGAGTCAATAATCATCCTATACGGTGATCATTATGGAATATCGGAAAATCATAATAAGACCATGGGTGAGTTTTTAGGGAAAGAAATCACCCCATTTGAAAGTACGCAGCTTCAAAGGGTACCTTTAATCATCCACATTCCTGGGCAAGAAGGAAAGGTTATTCACAATGTTTCAGGGCAGATTGATTTAAAGCCTACAATCCTTCACTTACTTGGAATTGATACGAAGCAAAATATTGATTTTGGATCGGATCTGTTTTCTAAAGACTATACAGAGTTTACTGTGCTTCGTGATGGAAGTTTTATCACTAAAGACTATGTTTACACTAAAGGCACATGTTATGACAAATTGACAGGGGAAGTTACTGATTCTGTTGATGCGTGCGAGCCCTACATGGAAAAAGCGAAAAATGAGCTGGAGTACTCTGATAAAATTGTTTACGGAGATCTGCTTCGTTTTTACGGAAAATCTGGCAATATCAAAAAAGATACAAATAAGTGATCAAAGAGAAGCCTACTTTTTGTAGGCTCTTTTTTATAGTACAAAATTCGCTACCCTTTCTAGGAATCTTTTTTCATCTTCTTCATATGAATCGATAAAGGAAGGAGATGATTGTTTTGAAAGTTAAGGTTCGGACTGCTGACTCATTGGATTATTATAGTCAATTATTTATGTTGCCGATGCATTTACTCCTAGACGCTAACAAAATGACAAATGATACAATCCTTGAAAAAGGGCAAACGATACAGATTCCAGGTTTTGAGCTAGAATCACGAATAATTGGACAGGATGATGCCTTTTGGAGACTAGCTCTTCAGTACAATCTTTCCATCGATGCATTATTGTTAGTTAATCAGAAGCGTAACCCAAACAGTTTTGAGAAAGGCGAAACTGTTAATATACCAAAGCGAATGATTAAACCAATTATACATGGTCAAACATTTTATGATTCAGCACAACTTGAAACAGATATTAGAAAACTTGTTGAAATGTATCCCTTCGTCTCAACAAGTACCATAGGGAAAAGTGTCCGTGGAAATCCAATTCATGAGCTTCGGTTCGGCAAAGGAGATTTAAAATTACACTATAATGCTTCCTTTCATGCGAATGAATGGATTACTACCCCCATACTCATGAAGTTGGTGAATTCCTTTCTTTTGGCATTAACCAATCAGAGAACAATTAGAGGAATAGATATTCAGAGCCTGTACAACCGTGTCGATGTGTCTATCGTACCGATGGTTAATCCAGACGGAGTGGATTTGGTTTTACATGGTCCGTTAGAAAGTGAGTGGGATCATTTAATTTCTTACAACGGTGGCAGTAGTGATTTTGTAGGTTGGAAAGCAAATATTCGTGGAGTGGATTTAAATAATCAGTTTCCGGCCAAATGGGAAATTGAAAAAGAAAGGAAAATACCGAAAGCACCATCGGCTAGAGATTTCCCCGGTAATGAACCTTTAACAGAACCTGAAGCAATTGCAATGGCTCAGTTGGCTAAAGAAAGGAATTTTCATCGACTAATGGCCTTTCACACACAAGGAGAAGAGTTTTATTGGGGATATGAAGGGTTAGAACCTAAAGAGGCATATTCACTGGCAACCGAATTTGAACGTGTCAGTGGATATCGTTCGGTACAATATATTGACAGTCATGCAGGCTATAAGGACTGGTTTATACAAGAGTTTAAACAAGCTGGGTTTACACTTGAACTTGGGAAAGGAATCAATCCGCTCCCATTATCACAGTTTAAAAAGATATATCATGAAATGCTTGGGATTTTCTTAGCTGCCATGTATGTTTAAGAAGTTTTTACTTGTTCACCGCAATAGAGAAAGGTAAAATAAATATAATTGTCTTTAAGGAGGAAAAGAGTAGTGTTTTCAGTAAAAATTAAACAGGCACTTTATCTCATTCTTTTCCTTCTTTGTAATGTTCTGTTATACGGATGTAGTAAGGAAAGTGTCCCAAATACCTTGCCTCAATCTTTACATAATAACGAGTTAAAAAAGAAGGAAATTCCCCTTTCGTTTATTGGTGGTCAGCTTATGCTGCCCATTAAAGAGGTGAAGGGAAGCTTTTCTTCTGCTAGTGGTTGGTTAGATAATCAAACCATATTATATGTAACTGAAACTAGTGAGGGCTCCTCCGTATTTTCCTATGACTTAGTAGAAGGTCAGTCGACTCTGTTGTATTCGAGTGTCTATCCTATTGTTTCGGTAACTGTTAGTCCTAGTAGAAACAGCATACTTATTCATTCCTCACCCAATTCAAGTATGGGACTGGTAACAATTATCTCGTCTAGTGGGAAAATCATCTTGTCATCAGAGATACCATCAAATGAATTGGCTATCGAATGGAATGAGTATAACGAAAACCTTTTGCTAATAACGAGTTTTACAGAAGATTGGCAATACCATACCTATACATTAGATATAAGCAAGAATACACTTGCTCAAATAACCATCCCTCAACCTTTTGCGTATTGGAGTAATGTTAACGAACTTCTATACCTCGATTGGCGTACCGATAGTCCATCGCTTTCTGCACCGTTAAAAAAGTACAATATTAATAGTAAAGTAAGTAAGGATGTCATGAAGGATGTTTATCAGGTAGATGTTTTTCCGAAACACACACTTACAATAACCATAGATCCTAGGGAAGAATCATCTGTAGGAAGCTACACATTTTTTGACCAAGACTTTCAAGTGATATCACAATTGTTGTTGCCACAGCTGTCGAATTTTTCAGGATGGTCCGTACCTTTTTATGATTTTAATAAGGATTCACATGATTTCTTTACATTTAAGCCACAATATAGTTCGGAGATGGACACCTACGAAGGAACGTTCGACCTTATTAAGTTTTCGGTAGAGTCTAATGAGGAGTTTTTAGTAATAGAAGATATAGTGAATGAACCCATCAGCTGCTCTCCAAACGGAACATTATGTCTGTACGGATACAGTTTAGAGAACATCCTCCTGCTTGGTGAGAAAAAGAAATTAGGGTTAATAGAAGAATAAAAAAGGACTGCGAAATACACTTTTCGCAGTCCTTTTTTATCGTAATCCTATAGTATTAGTGCGTTGCTGGATATCCATGGTGGATCACAGTCATAACTGTAAAGAAACCGAATATAGCTACAGTTCCTACAGCAAAAAATAACCCGAGGAAATTTTTGTTTTTTAGTGAACTAACTGCTCCGTATGCTGCTAGCAATGTAACTAAAGCAAATATAATGACCAATCCCACTTTGACAGCCCCCTTTATCAAATGTAAAGACAAATGTCTTTTATCTTTTGTGCATATTCAGTATTCTATGTAACGTAAGTGTTTACATTCGTATTTTATTGTAGCGGTTTTTAACCCATTTGTCGAGGTCTAAAAATGACACTTTCTTGACGTCAATTCTGCAGAGCTATATTTCTCCTTTCGATAAAACTAGTGTAAAATAACCTTAAGATCAAATGTTAGGGAGGAAATCTAATGAAATGGGAACAAGTCCCCCTCGGTCCGTTACAGACTAACAGCTATATCGTAACCGAAGGAAATCATTGCCTCGTTATTGACCCGGGCGATGAAGGGAAAAAACTTATACAATTACTAGAAAAAAGAAAAGTGGTACCACAAGCAATTCTGTTGACACATGCTCATTTTGACCATATTGGAGCAGTGGACATCATTAGAGATCAATATCGAGTACCTGTTTACATACATAAGAAAGAAGAAAACTGGTTAGGAGATCCATCTTTAAATGGATCGAAATTCTTTATGATGCCAGTCTCTACATCCGTAAAGCCAGCAGATAGGTTCTTTGAGAAGGAAGAAACGATAACTATTGGAGACTTTACTTTTTCCGTGTTTGAGACGCCTGGACACTCTCCAGGAAGTGTGTCGCTTTACTTTGAGGAAGCAGAATTTGTTATTTCAGGAGATGCGCTGTTTCATCAAAGTATTGGGAGAACAGACCTGCCAGGTGGAAATCATGATCAACTTCTTAAGAGTATTCATAGTAAATTACTTGCACTTCCCGAGCAAACTCTAGTGTTGCCAGGACATGGATACACAACAACTATTGGAGACGAAATGGATTCTAATCCGTTTTTAAATGGTTTTTAACAAAGGCTTTTTTCTTAAAGAGCCTGCAAACTAAATTCTTAAGCGCAAAAAAGCTATTTCCCGTTAAAATCGGCTTTAAGATTTTAACAACAAACTTTACGAAAACAGCTTTAACAAATGAAAAGACCCTTCTCTTGTGAGTAGGGTCTTTTATAGGGATACTTCCATTCCTTTTTTGGGAGGGATGGTGAATTACTATTACGATATTACAAAATAAATACAGTGTCAATAGAGGATAGTGGGGATATGATTGTGAAGGAAAAGATAAAAAAAATGATTGCTTCATCCAAAGATCAGCAAATCTCTTATGCTGAATACATGGCATTGGCTTTATATGATAGGGAGAGCGGCTATTATATGAAAGCTCGAGAGAAGGTGGGTCGCCAAGGAGATTTTATTACAACTAGCAACATTGGAAATATTTATGGTCAGCTAATGGCAAGATGGTACTATAAACAAGTATCGAAGGGAGTGATACCGGCTAATGTTTGTGAAATCGGAGCTGGATCTGGAAGATTTGCTCAAAGTTTTTTGAAAGAATGGAGTGTATTAACGACCGAACCGATTACGTATTTCGTTATAGAGTCCAGTCCTTTTCATCAGCAATTGATACAAAGAGGGGGGGAGGATGGGGAAATTATTATTATTGATAGCTTGAGTGCGCTAAAAGGCTTTCAGGGAATGGTTTTTTCAAATGAGTTATTCGATGCTCTCCCGGTACATGTTATTGAGAAGAAAAAAGGGATCCTTCATGAAGTGATGATTACGGTAGAGAATGAGAATTTGAAGGAGTTATTAGTACCGCTAGCAAACACAAACGTTCAATCCTATGTGACAGAATATATGAGAGACCTACGTGAACACGAGCGAGCAGAAGTACCCATAGCGATGGTTGATCTTATTAAAGACGTTTCAACCATTATGGACTCAGGAATATTGCTATCGGTTGATTACGGTTATACCGACTCAGAATGGGAAGAACCAGCTCGATCACAAGGGAGCTTAAGGGGATATTCGAAACATCAAATGAAAACAAACCTTCTTGAACACCCAGGAGAGATGGATATCACCTCACATGTTCAATGGGATCCGTTCATTCGTATTGGAAAAAAGTATGATCTTAACTTAGAACGATTTATGAGACAAGATGAATTCTTTTTAGAAGTTGGTATTTTGGAATTATTAGAAAATCATTATGATCCAAATCCTTTCTCTGAACAAAGTAAACGAAATCGGGCAATTCGTAGTTTAATCACTCCGGGTGGAATGAGTAGCCATTTCCAAGTAGCCTTGCAATCGAAAAATTTATCAGAGGAATTCTCGATATAATAAAAAGCGATGGATTCGTTCCATCGCTTTTTTCCCTCTTTCATGGGGATTCGTTCCTACTAATGCCCGCCAGCACCTGGTGTCATCATAAATGTTGACCAGTATGTAAAGCCAACGAAGAACACTGTTAAATAGGCACCGAAAATATAAATATACATACGTTCAGAAAGCTTTAGGTAGCTTAACAGAATGAAAAATCCCGTTTGACCAAAGAATAGCAATGACGTTTGTGGCATATGCCCTAAGTAGAACATAACGGCAAAAATACCTGTCCAAAACCCCAATACTCTAAACATACGATCCATATGATCCCTCCTTTTCACCCTACAAGTCCCTTACCTTACAATATTATAATGTAACCGCTATGAAAAAGTAAACAGGAGTTTGTTTTTAATTCGTTATTAATGCTTGATAAGCACAAGCATCGCAACCTTTAATTATGTTTTGCTTTTCTAAAAGCTCAACGTCATTAAACAGAAATTCAAACATTCCTCTTAAAAATTCGTGATGTGTTTCACAAACAGCATCTGGATGTTCGGTCGCAATTTCTTTAAATGGACAGTTGAAAATTTGGAAATATATTCGAGTCTGGTCTTCACTCACTTCGAATTCTGGATAAAAGCCAGCCATTGTTGCCGCGTTTTTTAGTGTATTTAACTTTTGTTCAAACGTAGGGAACTCTCCATTATGAGATCTGGCCATTTCTTGCTCAATCATTTCTTTACCAAATCTTTTCCCGGTCATTTGTAACACTTTATGACCTTCTTCTCCAAGAGAGAACATAGATTCCATGGTGATTTTAGCTAACATCTGGTAGTCTCGGAACGGAAAATTCAACTGAATGACGTCATCTGACAATCGGTATAACCTACTTGGTCTACCACCTTTGCCCGTTTTTTTTGTTTCCGAGATCAGCATGTTCACATCTTCAAGTTTAGAAAGATGTAATCTTGCTACGTTCGGATGAATATTAAAATTGTCGGCAATTTCTTGAACAGTAACTTCCTGATGTCTTTTAGTAATGTACTGATAAATGTAATAACGAGTTGGGTCCGATAATACATTTGTTATTTTCAATGTTTGTTCCATCTTAGCCACACCTCTCGGATCTCCTTAAATTTATTCCATTATAATACAGGCGGAGATAGTAAAAACTCTATTCACTATAAGTTTATAAAATGTTCACAACTTGTTGGCGAAATATTGAACAAAGAACTGTACAAAAGTTATACAAAATATTAAAATATGTTTAACATAGCATTGAAAAACACCTTCAAAGGCGGGAAAAAGATGAATGATTTGTTATTTTTCAGTTATCCAAGTTGTACATCTTGTCGAAAAACGAAAAAGTGGCTGACAGCCAATGCAGTAGCATATGAGGAGAGACATTTATTTAAAGAAACACCGACAAGTGAGGAGATAAAAGTATTACTTTCACTTACGACAGAGGGATTGGACGAGTTGCTTGCAACAAGAAGTCGAGTATTTAAAAGTCTTAATCAAGATGTGAATGAGCTTACACTTTCACAGGTAATCAATATGCTCGTTGAAGAACCTAGATTGTTAAAAAGACCTATTGTTACTGATGGTAAAAAGTTAGTGGTCGGTTACAACCCAGATGCATTAAAAAACATAGCGAATATTAAAATGATTAAAAAAAGTAGTTAACAGTAAGAAAAAAGGGAAGACCTAGGTCTTCCCTTTTTTCTTTGTTGTCCAGCTACGAAAGCTAGCCCCTCGGGGTCATAAGCCAAATCTCTCCGGAAGGTAGGCCTTCCTGCAAGATTCGACTTATGCCTGTCGGGGCTGAACAAGCTTTCTCCGCTTTTCATTGTCTAGCTCCAGCGCCTAGCGACTAGTGTACTTCGCTCTTTTCCCTACGATAAGTCAACATCGAATCGCTTTGCTCTTCGTGTTTCCTTTATCTCAGTCAAAGCGCTCCAGTCCATACGTCGCTAAACAGGCGCTTCCGCTTTTCTTTGTCCAGCTACGAAAGCTAGCCCCTCGGGGTCATAAGCCAAATCTCTCCGGAAGGCGGGCCTTCCTGCAAGATTCGACTTATGCCTGTCGGGGCTGAACAAGCTTTCTCCGCTTTTCTTACTGGGCTAGCTGGATTCGAACCAACGCATGACGGAGTCAAAGTCCGTTGCCTTACCGCTTGGCTATAGCCCATTTTTTGTATTTCGTATCAGTTATTGCTGTAACTAACGTGTTTGTACTAATTATTATGGTTGCTTTGTTGAAAAATATTCACACTTTTTCTCCCATCATTTACGATTGAAGTGATACGATAGGTTTATCCAAATGAAAAGGTGGTGTCTTATTGGTGACTTCGATTGAAGAATTAGCCGATCGAATGTTGAAGGATGCTGTTACAAAGCAAGCAACCGATATCCACATTATCCCACGTAAGCTTGACACTCTTATTCAATTTAGAGTGGCACATCGCCTCGTTACTCGCTACTCCTTCCCCATTGAAGAATGCGAAAGGTTAATCTCCCATTTTAAATTTAGTGCATCCATGGATATTGGGGAAAAAAGGCGACCCCAAAACGGTTCCTATTCGATAATGGTCGATCATCAGCAAATTGGTTTGCGCCTCTCTACTCTTCCAGGCAACAAGAAAGAAAGTTTAGTCATACGACTGCTCCCCGAACACCATACAATTCCTTCCTACCAAGTTTCCTTATTCCCTTATATGACCAATAAGCTTCTTGCCTTACTAAAGCATGCCCACGGATTAATCATCTTAACTGGTCCAACTGGCAGTGGAAAAACGACAACCTTATACACCTTGCTCGAAAAGAGTACGAATTTATTTGACCGAAATGTGATTGCTTTAGAAGACCCAATTGAAAAGGAAAGTGACGCTGTTTTACAGGTTCAAGTGAATGAAAAAGCTGGAATATCCTATGCGGCCGGATTAAAAGCTATCCTTCGTCATGACCCAGATATAATAATGGTGGGTGAAATTCGAGACAGTGAGACAGCCAAAACGGCAGTGAGAGCAGCGTTAACAGGACATCTTGTGTTATCGACTATGCACACTCGTGATGCAAAAGGGGCGATTTATCGACTTCTTGAGTTTGGCGTAGATTGGATTGAAATTGAACAAACTCTTGTTGCAGTAACAGCTCAAAGATTAGTAGAACTTAGTTGTACACTTTGTACAGCGGAATGTTCTATTGCTTGTTTTGGTTGTGAGCGTTCAAAGAAAGCGTGTGTATTTGAAATATTAGCAGGTCAACCATTAAGTCATGTTATTCAGGAGGCAAGAGGGGAGAAAAGAGCGTATGACTATACGACCCTAAGGAAGGTCATATCAAAGGGGATTGCACTCGGTTTTATAAAAGAAACGGAGTATGATCGATGGGTGTTGGACAATGAAATCAAATAAGTGGTTATTAACGGAGCAATCCAACTTGCTAAAACATGTGGGAGAATTACTTGATAGAGGGTACTCGCTGGCCGAGGCGTTGGAATCCACTTCCTTACAGATGGGAGAAGGGAAGAAAATCCAACTTAATAATAGTATCAAATTACTAAGAGAGGGTTTTCCTTTTTCGTTCGTTATTCAAAAATTAGGATTTCACCAAACTTTAGTCAGCTATGTGTATTTTGCAGAGCAACATGGTGGTCAAGCTCATGCATATATGGAAGCAAGTAATTATATGATGAAGCAACAGAAAGATAAGAAAGAACTAATTAAAGTATTAACTTATCCTCTTATTCTTGTTTTTACTACAATCCTCCTTTTTATATTTGTTGATCAATTCCTTTTACCAAAGTTTGTCTCTCTCTTTCAATCCATGGGTTTGTCTTCCAACTTCTTTACAATGGTTATTCTCCTTATTGGCTCTTCTTTCCCCTTCATTAGTGCTCTTTTAGTATTAACTCTACTTGTATGTGCTAGTTACTATCTTTTTGCCTTCAAGAATTATTCCGCCATGAAAAAAAAAGAGATTTTAGTGTCCATTCCGTGGGTTGGTCCGTTTTTTCAATTATTAATTACTCACTATTTTTCTGTGCAAATGAGTTATTTGTTAGGAGGGGGGCTTTCGGTTTTTGAGGCGGTTAGTCTTTTTGAAGGAAATAAGAAAAACAAGTTTGATCAAGAGCTAGGAGTTTATTTGAAGCAACATCTATTAAAAGGGACTAGTCTAGAGGAAATTATTAAAAAGCAGAAGATTTTTGAGCGTGACTTATCAATTATTATCCAGCACGGCCAAAAAAATGGCCGGCTTGATCAAGAGTTTCATTTCTTTAGCAGCTATTGTATGAATAGATTTCAAGAAAAAGTGAATTACATAATGAAATTTATTCAACCGTCTATTTACCTACTTGTAGGATTATTAGTGATTTCAATGTATCTATCCATTTTACTCCCGATGTTCCATTTGATGGAGGGTATATGATCTTAAGGAGGAGAAAAAATGAAAAAAATCATCCGAAATGAGAAGGCTTTTACACTTATAGAAATGATGATTGTTTTGCTTGTGATTTCAGTATTATTAATCATTGCCGTACCAAACATTAGTAAGCATAATAGCAATATTAAAGAAAAAGGATGTGAGGCTTTTCTAAAAATGGTAGAAGCGCAGGTTCAATCCTTTGAAATGGATAAAAATCGTTTGCCAACCGATTTGGCAGAATTGCAAACAGAAGGGTATCTACAAGACAACCAATTAACCTGTCCAAATGGAGATATCGTGACGATCTCGTCCACGGGAGCTGTCGCAGCAAATAATGAATAACAATAATGGGTTTACATTAATAGAATCTATTTTTGTATTAAGTATGTTTGCTCTGGTAGTTTCGTTTTCTTTTCTTTTTATTCGTCCTCAAATGTTTTACCTCGATAAACAGCTCTTTTTTTCACAATTCAAAGATGATCTCTATTATATACAACAATATGCCATTTCAAATCATACTGTTGTCTCAGTAAATATCCTCCCACAAACTCATCGATATTACGCCAAGGATCAAAATGGGAATTTTATTGTTGATCGGATCTACTCAAACAAGGTGAACATTAGAGAGGGTTCACAAAGGTTGTATTTTCGTTATAACACATCTGGAAATATAAATACCTTTGGGACTTTGTTTATTGACATACAAGAAGAACGGTATAAATTAACGTTTAACATAGGGAAAGGAAGATTTTATGTTGTACAAAACTAATGGTTTTTTCCTTGTTGAACTATTGCTTTCTCTGTCAATTTGGTTGGTAATAACTTTATTTTTACTCCCCATGTTTATTCAAGTAAGTAAGCAGTCGCTTAACACTCAATATAGTCGAGAGGCATCAAAGCTATTATATGACTCCTTACAGGAAACATTGTTCACCGGATTATTCAAAGACCAATTAACAGTAGAGAGAAAAGGAAAGTCATTTACTGTGACAAAGGAAGTGTCTAAAAATGAGGTGTGTGTAAAATATGAAAATGCTTTTAAAAAGGAAGTTCTCATATGTGACAGTTTTTAATAATCACGGATTTACTTTAATAGAAATGTTAATATCTTTCTCGATTTATTGTATGCTTGCCTCTTTTTTACCTTATATTTTCTCAATTATTTTGAATATGAACCATGTTACAAATCGAACACAACAATTAGAATTCGAGCTCTTTATTAGTCAGATAAATACGGAACTTCAAGGTTGTGATTATGTTGAGGTGAAAAACGGGAAGCTTTATTTACAAAGTGTTGGGGAATTAGTCACGTATGAGAAATATGGTCCATACATCCGTCGATTGGTCCAATTACAAGGTCATGAAATAGTTTTACAAAATATTAAAAGTGTTGAGTTCAGGCAAAATCATAAAAGTATCTCAATTTCTGTTATAGGAGACAATAATGTCTTATATGAGGATCAACTGTTTCCTTTCCTACAGGTGGTGGGAGGGAGATGAATGAAAAGGGGTTTATGTATCCTATAAGTTTATGCCTCTTTCTATTAGTCTCTCTATTTTTAACGATTGAGTTTAACCAGTACGTATCAGAAAAAGGGATAGTCGCTTCCGTTAATCAACAAGAAAGACGACAGTACTTATTTTTGCTCACATCAAAGAAGATTTCTGAGGAAATGGTAGGAGATGCAATTCCAGTAGACGGAATAGTAACATATCCTGACACCATTGTGACGTATACGATAAAACAGATTTCTAGCCAATATGTTGAAGTCACATTTTTAATGACTCAGGGTACACTTTCTATTAAAGCAATAGCACAGTATGAGGTGGGAAGCGGAAAGCTAGTAAAATGGTTGTTACCAGTGTAGCTCATATGGGTTTAGGTAACCTGTATTTGGTCATACTGTTAAGGACTAAAAGGGAGGCAAATACATGAGCGCAGTAAATGATTATGTGAAGTACATTACACAAACGATTACGAAATATATTGATCAACCAAAGGAAGAAAGAAAAAAGATGAGGAAGGAAAAAAAAGAAACAAGAGAAGCATTTGCTTTTCGTTGGTTTGGTATTCTTCCATATGTCATTATGATGAACAAAGGAAAAAGAGAGAAATCATTTAAAGGGAATGACAAATGAGTCGTTCCCTTTTAAATTGCTTTTTCAGATAAGTAGAAAATACCGCCGTTTATTATTGAAATCTGAACTTTTGGCTCGTATTGCTCCTGTAAGGCTCGTTTTTCATTTTCATAGCTTTCTCCTTTTTCCTCCTCTTCTTCATAAAAATGCTCCAGCAGTTTCATGTCTTTTGACCAGCGTTCTCTAGCATCATTTGCCCAAGAATGATCTTCTTCAAGAATATTTGAACGAATCATATTCTGAATTCTTGTTACCCCACTATTCGGCATAATAAGTGGTGATAAGGTAAAGGAGTAGTCAGGTATTTTGCGAGCTAATTGTAATTTTAACAGTTCATCATGAAAGTTTTCGACTAGTTGACCATTAATTAATTGTAAACCTATCGACCGAAAGACGTCTCTTTTTCGGTCACATTGATAGGAGATTTTTACATTCATACCTAACCATGGACGTAATGGTACCTGATGACCCATAGTGGCTTGATGATCTTCATAAAGACGAATATATCCAGCAAGGTTTTTAGTTGAATGAAATATTTGATGAAGTCTTGGCGAACCAAAATGGATGACCTCGCCTTTAATATCTTCAGGTGTCTTTTTTTGATCCGTAATAAGCGTAAGTTTCATAGGATTTGGAACTCCACCTGTTTTTTCTAAGTAATGCCAGTAAAACGGGCGATTCATCAATTCTTTATCTAATTCAATCGTTAATTGTACGGTTAAATAGGAACCGGTATTCACGAGTATTTCACATTGGTTAGCAGTGAAGTACTTCACCAAAAAATTATGAATTTCCTGTTGCTGCACGATAATCACCATCCTTTACTTCTTCAGCAAATTGAATCATGGAAGCTAGATTGTCCATTTTTATTCGCATTTCCCCTTCAGAGGTCGAGTTTCCGAATATATCTGATAGATGATCCTCAAAGCTACCAAACTCTAAACGAGTCAAGATATCATCGAGATCACCAATCACTTTTTCAAATAAATTGATTTTTTCATGCAGTAGCTTTAAAACATGTTCTTCCACTGTT
This sequence comes from Bacillaceae bacterium, assembly GCA_041640555.1. GTDB lineage: Bacteria > Bacillota > Bacilli > Bacillales > Cytobacillaceae > Robertmurraya_A. The sequence goes on along the minus strand of JBEQAB010000010.1, from coordinate 108,806 downwards.
CCTTTAGTTGCAAAATTATAAATCATTACGTCTTTTTCTTGCCCTAGGCGATGAATTCTCCCGATACGTTGCTCTAGTCTCATAGGATTCCAAGGCAGATCAAAATTAATGATCTGATTACAGAACTGAAGATTAATTCCTTCTCCACCTGCTTCGGTTGCAATAAGGACCTGTACATTATTTTCAAAAAGCTGTCTCATCCAATCTTTTTTCCCTCGTTTAAATCCTCCACGGAAGGGAACAGAGCTGATTCCATTTTGCTTTAAAAACCATTGAAGATAGAGCTGAGTGGCTCGGTATTCCGTAAAAATAATCACCTTATCATTTACTCGTTGAATCAGTTCAAGCGCTTTTACCGCCTTCGAATTCGTATGAACGGCATTTACCTTCTCGATTAAATATGTGATTTGATCCTGATATTCCTTAGAGGGATTTTCTTTCTTTTCAAGCATATTTTTTAAGGTGAAAAAGACGGCCTCTCTACTACTGCATGCTTCTCTTTGAAGAGTCATCACTGAGAAAGCAGATGTGGTTGTCCAGTCTCCCTCTGACCGTAGTTCAGTAACAGAATCATACAACTCCTGCTCTTCCTTAGTAAGCTCAATAGGAATGGTTTCAACTTGTCTCTTCGTCCATTCAATACCTGTGTCTGCTCGACGGTTTCTAATCATCACTTTATTTACAAGCTCTTTCAAATGTTCATTATCGTTAATATCGCGGGAATCTTTCTTATATTTTTCATTAAACACAGATTCATTTCCTAGATGACCTGGTTTTAAGAGTGAGACCAGGTTGAAAATCTCACCAACTCGATTTTGAATCGGGGTTGCTGTTAGCAGTAAACAGAATTTTTTCTTTAAGCTTTGTACAAATTCATAGTTTTTTGTTTTATTGTTTTTTAATTTATGTGCTTCATCAATAATAATCAGATCATAATCTTGAGAGAGGATGATTTCTCTATGTGGAGCACGTTTAGCAGTATCAATGGAAGATACAACCACATCACACTGTTCCCACACATAGCTTTTACGTTGTGCAACTGCCGGAATATAGAATTTACTTGTTAATTCATATGACCATTGGGTAACAAGGGAGGCGGGAACTAGAATAAGGACTTTTTTTACAAGACCTCTAATCATGTATTCTTTTAAAATAAGCCCTGCTTCAATTGTTTTCCCCAAACCTACTTCATCTGCAAGGATAGCTTTTCCGTTCATATTTTCAACAACCTGTTTGGCCACTTCTAGCTGATGAGGTAACGGTGTTAAATTAGGAAGATGCTTGGGAGCTTGTAATCCCTCGAAATTATCAATGACCGTATGTTTTTCTACCTCTACCGCTAGCTTATATAACTCAAAGTTCCCCCAAGGGCCGTCATTTGTAATTTTCTCTACGAGTCCCTCCTGCCATGAAGAATCAAACTCAATCTCTACCGTCATTAAAAACAACTCCCTTTTTTGATCGATAAATATATTGCCGTATGGGTTTCGAAATGGTAGGATGATAATATCTTAAAAGTTTTGAAATTTGTCACATAATAGTTTATTTTGACGAATGTTCTATAGTACAGCTTAGTATGATCCAAATTGGGAAATTTTATAATGCGAATGAGAACAAGGGGAGAGACTACTTCTAAGTAGCGCCGAAGGAGCAAACAAAAATTTGTGAATCTCTCAGGCAAAAGAACTCTTGTTTGACGCAGCTCTGGAGAGCGCTTCATTCATTTGAAGCCACCAAAGGGGACAGCCAAACGGTAAACTTTCAGGTGCCAGGACAGAGACCTTTCTTATATAAAGAGGGGGGTCTCTGTCCTTTTTTTATGATTTGAAAAGGGGGAAATGATAGTGGCGCAACTAAAAAGAACACCGCTTTTTGATGTATATCAACAATATGGTGGGAAAACCATTGACTTTGGAGGATGGGAACTGCCAGTTCAATTTTCAAGCATTAAAGAAGAGCATGAGGCTGTAAGAACGAAGGCAGGATTGTTCGATGTTTCTCATATGGGAGAAATTGAAGTGAAAGGGACAGACAGTTTGGCCTACCTTCAAAAAATGATGACGAATGATGTATCGAAGCTGCAAATAGGTGGTGCCCAATATACTGCTATGTGCTACGAGAATGGTGGTACAGTCGACGATCTTCTAATCTATAAATTGAACCACGACCATTATCTGCTTGTTGTCAATGCTTCAAATATTGAAAAAGATTTTACATGGTTAAACGATCATGTTGAAGGGGATGTAAAGCTTCTGAATCTTTCAGAGCAAATGGGCCAGTTAGCTCTTCAAGGCCCGCTTGCCGAACAGGTTCTTCAGAAGCTAGTTGATTCAGCTGATCTTTCGACAATTGGATATTTTAAATTTCAAGAGAATGTATCCATCGGAGGAAAAGAGGCACTTATTTCTAGAACAGGTTACACCGGAGAAGATGGTTTTGAGGTCTACTGTAAGAGTGGAGATGCGACTTTCTTATGGGAAACCATTCTTGAGGCTGGTAAAGAAGACGGAGTTCTTCCTTGCGGCTTAGGAGCTCGGGATACCCTTCGTTTCGAAGCTAATTTGGCCCTTTATGGTCAGGAGCTTTCTTCCTCAATTTCACCGTTAGAAGCTGGTATTGGTTTCGCTGTGAAAGTTAATAAGGAAGTAGATTTTATTGGAAAGCAAGCTTTAAAGCAGCAAAAGGAAGCTGGAGTCCCTCGTAAACTAATAGGCATTGAAATGATTGATCGAGGTATCCCAAGACATGGTTATCCGGTGTATGTGGGTGAACAACTTGTTGGAGAAGTAACAACTGGAACACAATCGCCTACGTTGAAAAGAAACATTGGCTTAGCGTTAGTGGATTCAGCAGTCGTATCTGCAGAGTCGGAGCTAACCATTGAGATTCGTGGGAAACGCTTGAAGGTGAAAGTGGTCCCAACACCATTTTATAAAAGGGAAAAGAAATAAGGGAGGAACAAACGTCATGAAGCATCGCTACTTACCAATGACAGAAACTGATAAAAAAGCCATGCTAGAAGAAATCGGGATTTCCGATGTTCAGGAGCTTTTTAACGATATTCCAGAAAGTGTTCAGTTTAAGGGTGAATATAATATTAAAAAAGCTAAATCCGAGACAGCCTTATTAAAAGAACTAACTCTTTTGGCTTCTAAAAATGCCGACTTACGCTCACATACTTCCTTTTTAGGAGCTGGTGTGTATGATCATTACATGCCTGTCATTGTGGATCATGTTCTTTCACGTTCAGAGTTTTACACAGCCTATACTCCATACCAACCAGAAATTTCACAAGGTGAGTTGCAGGCGATCTTTGAATTTCAAACAATGATTTGTGAATTAACAGGAATGGACGTAGCTAACTCTTCTATGTATGACGGTGGTACCGCTTTGGCAGAAGCAGCGATGCTAAGTTCTGGTCATACGAAGCGTAAAAAGGTGCTTCTCTCTAGTACGGTACATCCGGAAACAAAGGATGTAGTCAAGACGTATGCAAAAGGACAATACGTAGAAGTCGTAGAAATTCCATACCAAGATGGTGTCACTGATTTAGGGGCTTTAAAAAGCGAAATGGGTGACGATATTGCCGCCGTTATCGTTCAGTATCCAAACTTCTTTGGAAGAATCGAGCCGATGAAAGAACTCGAGGAAATTATTCACGCGAACAAAGCAATGTTTGTCGTATCAAGCAATCCTTTGTCCCTGGGTGCCTTAACACCACCTGGGGCCTTTGGTGCTGATATTGTAGCGGGAGATGCACAACCGTTTGGAATTCCAACATCATTTGGTGGACCACATTGCGGTTATTTTTCTGTAACGAATAAATTGGTTCGTAAAATTCCTGGTCGTCTTGTTGGTCAAACAAAAGATGATCAAGGAAGAAGAGGGTTTGTTTTAACACTTCAAGCAAGAGAACAACATATCCGACGTGACAAGGCAACATCTAATATTTGCTCAAACCAAGCGTTGAATGCCCTAGCTGCTTCTGTCGCTATGACGGCTTTAGGGAAAAAAGGTGTCAAAGAGATGGCTATGAGCAATATCCAAAGAGCTCACTATGCAAAGAAGTCATTTGAAAATAAAGGTTTCACCATTGCCTTTAATGGACCATGCTTTAATGAATTTGTAGTTGTCTTAAATAAGCCGGTGAAAGAAGTAAACCAACAGCTATTACAGGAAGGAATCGTTGGTGGTTACGATCTCGGTCGTGATTATCCAGAGTTAAAGAATCACATGCTTGTGGCAGTGACTGAACTACGAACAAAAGAAGAAATAGATCTGTTTGTTGATAGAATGGGGGATTATCATGCATAAGGAAGACCAAGCGCTCATTTTTGAATTAAGTACCTCTGGCCGAGTAGGATATAGTCTCCCGGAGATGGATATCCCTGAGGCAAACTTAGATGATTTAATTCCAGCAGATTATTTGCGAGCTGAAGAACCCAATTTACCTGAGGTTTCTGAGCTTGATATCATGCGTCATTACACTGCTCTTTCAAAAAGAAATCATGGAGTGGACTCTGGTTTTTATCCTCTTGGATCTTGTACGATGAAATACAACCCAAAGATCAACGAAAATGTCGCTCGTATCGCTGGCTTTGCTCATATTCACCCACTTCAAGACGAGAGCTCTGTTCAAGGTGCATTGGAACTTATGTATGATCTTCAGGAGCATCTAATTGAAATTACGGGTATGGATGAAGTTACATTACAGCCTGCTGCAGGAGCACATGGTGAGTGGACGGGACTTATGCTCATTCGTGCCTTCCATGAAGCAAACGGCGACGTGAAAAGAACAAAGGTGATTGTACCTGACTCCGCTCATGGAACAAATCCAGCTTCAGCAACCGTCGCAGGTTTTGAAACCATCACTGTAAAATCTGATGAAAATGGATTAGTGGATTTAAATGACCTAAGAAGTGTTGTTGGAGAAGACACTGCTGCCTTGATGTTAACCAATCCAAATACTCTTGGTTTATTTGAAGAAAATATCCTTGAAATGGCACAGATTGTTCATGAAGCGGGTGGAAAACTTTATTATGATGGAGCAAACTTAAATGCTGTCCTTTCTAAAGCTAGACCAGGAGATATGGGCTTTGATGTGGTTCATTTAAATCTTCATAAAACATTCACTGGTCCACATGGCGGTGGAGGTCCTGGGTCGGGTCCTGTTGGGGTGAAGAAAGATTTAATTCCATACTTACCAAAGCCAGTCGTTACAAAGAAGGATGGAGAATTTGTGCTAGATTACGATCGTCCACAGTCGATTGGACGTGTAAAACCGTACTATGGTAACTTTGGGATTAATGTAAGAGCGTATACGTATATTCGTACAATGGGTCCTGATGGATTAAAAGCAGTGACGGAATACGCGGTATTAAATGCGAATTATATGATGAGACGTCTTGAACCATATTTTGATCTACCGTTTGATAGACATTGTAAACATGAGTTCGTACTAAGTGGTAAGAGACAAAAGAAACTTGGTGTTCGTACGCTAGATATCGCGAAGCGCCTGTTGGACTTCGGATATCACCCGCCAACTATTTACTTCCCGCTAAATGTAGAGGAATGCATCATGATTGAGCCAACCGAGACAGAGTCTAAGGAAACTCTTGATGCATTTATCGAAGCAATGATTCAAATTGCAAAGGAAGCAGAAGAAAACCCTGAAATCGTTCAGGAAGCCCCTCACACTACAGTTGTAGGGAGATTGGATGAAACCACAGCTGCGAGAAAGCCGATTTTAAGGTATCAAGCATAAAGAGGTAAAAGAAACAAGCACGGCAGAAGCCGTGCTTGTTTTTTAGGCAAAACAAAAGGACTCCGCTCGGGTAGAGCTGGAATCCTTTTCTGTTACTTCACTTTAATTTTTCCAGACCACTTTTTGAATCCGCCTTCAAGGTGAGAAAGATCTTTATAGCCTTTACGATAAAGTGTTTGTGCAGCACGGCCACTTCTCATCCCACTTTGGCAATATAGATAAACCGGTTTGTCAGGACGAATCTCTTTCATACGCATTTTAAACTGCGATAGAGGAATGTTTCTAGCTCCCAAGATATGTCCCGCTTCATACTCGTTCGGTTCACGCACATCAATTAGTTGAGCTTTTCGATAGCCTTCACGGAATTGTTGTTCATTCAATGTTTTTACAATTTTACGTTGGTAGAGCCAAGTAATCACAGAGTAAGCGATAATGGCAACTACTAGTATAAGGATAAAATAAAGAGTATCCATAAGTTACATATCTCCTTTCGAACAAGCATCACGCCAAGTTATATTATATCGGTGTTGAGACTTTGGGTAAAGAGGAACAACTTAATTTTTGAGTACATGTTACTTTCTTTCACTCGATTCATTTGTTAAGCTAATAGAGCTAGATTTCAACATTAGAAAAAGAGGTTTCATTATGAACAAAGAAATATGGGGTTTCATTGATTCAGGAGAAGGATCACCTTCTTTTAATATGGCATTGGATGAAGCATTACTTGATTGGCATAGTAAAGGTGAGATTCCGCCAATTATCCGTTTTTATGGCTGGAATCCAGCTACACTTTCCATAGGTTATTTCCAAAAGGTTGAGAAGGAAATAGATCTTGAAAAGGTGAAAGATCATCACCTCGGTTTCGTGCGTAGACCTACAGGTGGAAGAGGGGTACTTCATGACCAAGAGCTAACGTATAGTGTTATTGTGACAGAAGAACATCCCGATATGCCTAAAACGGTAACAGAAGCATACCGAGTGATTTCTGAAGGAATATTGAAAGGTTTTCAGTTACTAGGGTTAGATGCTTACTTTGCGGTACCTAAAACAGCTGAGGAAAGAGATTCTCTAAAAAATCCTCGTTCAGCCGTTTGCTTTGATGCTCCTAGCTGGTATGAACTCGTTGTAGAGGGAAGAAAAGTGGCAGGAAGTGCGCAAACAAGACAAAAAGGTGTTATTTTGCAGCATGGTTCCATCCTACTAGATATAGATGAAGATAAGCTGTTTAGTCTTTTTAAATACCCAAATGAAAGAGTAAAAGAACGAATGCAGAAAGCCTTTAGTAACAAGGCTGTGGCCATTAATGACATTAGCTCAAGAAAAATTGAGGTAGAGGAAGCCAAACATGCTTTTAAAGAGGGATTCGAGCAAGGGCTAAACATAGAGCTGCAACCATTTGTATTATCAGCTGAGCAGCTAGATTATGTTCATAAACTAGCGCGCGAACGTTATGAAAGTGATGAGTGGAATTTCAAAAGATAAGCGTCGAAATATGTCGCTTTTCTTTTTTTTGTAAAGTTATAGGAAAAAAGCCTATAGTACGTAGGTTTTGTCTCATTACTAGAAAAAGCAAGGAGCGAAATTTGTTAAAATTTATCGCTTTCGCTCGAAATTCTACAAAAATCATCTCTTTTCGCTAGATTCTTAATCTTTTTGAGTTTGACAAATTTGTAGGTGTTTGAACTAAACACAATATATAGTAGGTGTTTTTGAAAAATATACACTATATGTAGACAATATAGTTGATTTCACCATTGGACTGTGGTAATTTAAGAATATTCCTAGCTGCGCTAGATTCTGGATTTCTATTAGTAGTTTTTTACAGAGTAGATTAAAAGAAGCATTTGTATATTTTAAAGGAGTTGTGTGTATGTCTGTTGCGTTTGGAAGAAAAATGAATATTGATGTCGAGAGCTTAAACAAGGACATTAGCTTGTTTTCTCAGGTGCATCCAGTAACCCCGGATATGAAGATTACTCATAAAGGGGTATCAAGACTTGTTATGCTTGACCGTTATACATTTAAAGATACGGAAAAGCTAACATTATCGAACGGAGATTTTGTTGTTCTTACAATTAAAGAAGATCCAAAGTTTCCTGCGAGAGGTCTTGGATTTATTCTTGAAATTGATTGGGACCAAAAGATGGCTAAAGTACTTGTTGATGAGGAGTTTAGAGGAGTTCTAGATGACCCTGAAGAAGCTAGTACAGGAGTTATTAATCGTTCACTTGATGTCATTGAAAAGCCATTGGAAGTGTTCTATGAGCAAATTGCGAAACGCAACGCAACAGGCTTGGCTTCAGCAGAGAGAACAGAAGAAAAGAAGGCTGAATGGTTCCAGAAGTTTTACCAGGAACTAGTTAATTTAAACTTCATCCCAGCAGGACGAGTTCTTTATGGAGCAGGTGCTGGAACAGAAGTAACATTCTTTAATTGTTATGTCATGCCATTTGTACAAGATTCTCGTGAAGGAATCTCCGAGCATCGTAAGCAAGTAATGGAAATCATGAGCCGTGGTGGCGGTGTTGGAACGAACGGTTCAACCCTAAGACCAAGAAACACACTTGCTCGTGGAGTAAACGGCAAATCATCTGGTTCGGTTTCGTGGTTGGATGATATTGCAAAGTTAACTCACTTGGTTGAACAAGGTGGGTCACGCAGGGGCGCCCAAATGATCATGTTAGCCGACTGGCATCCTGACATTATTGAATTCATTATTTCAAAAATGCAAAACCCAAGAATTCTTCGTTTCTTACTTGAAACAACAAAAGATGAAACGATTAAAAAATATGCAAAAGAAAAATTAAAGTTTTCTCCTCTTACAGAGAGTGAGCGTTCAATGTACCAAGGAATTGCTAATTATAAAACGATTCCAGGTCATGGTGGTTTTTCTGAGAAAAACATTGCAGACGCTGAAGAAAAACTTGCTACTGGAGGGAATTTCTCCGTTCATAACTCTGAATTCTTAACTGGCGCGAATATTTCTATCTGTTTAACGAAAGAGTTTATGGAAGCAGTTGAGAATGATGCTGCATACGAACTTCGTTTCCCAGATGTGGAAAGTTATGATGCTGAAGAAATGAAGATTTACAACGAAGAGTGGCATAAAGTCGGGGACGTACGTGAGTGGGAAAAACAAGGCCATAAAGTACGAGTGTACAGAAAGATCCAAGCAAAAGAATTATGGAATCTTATCAATATCTGTGCGACCTACTCTGCTGAGCCTGGAATTTTCTTCATCGACAACGCAAACGACATGACAAATGCAAAAGCATATGGTCAACAAGTAGTAGCTACAAATCCATGTGGTAAATAGTTTGCCTCATGTAAAAAACTGCGGAATAAAGCGGGAAGGCTGAGATGCTAATCCGAACCGAAGGCTGAATGTAAAAGTTTAGTCAGGGGCAACGCATAGACGGTGAACCTCAAAAGAGAATATAACCCGTCCACGAGGCCGCAGCATTACACACTCAATCAGTTAATAAGGCAGTTCAAAAGGTTTATGAAAAACGTGTGCAATGAAAAGATATGCTGAACTTGCGGGAATACAACCGTAAGAACTAGAGGATAAAAAGCCTTTAGGTTAACAAATTTTGGAACAACCACTAGCACCATATTCCGTGTGTAACCTTGCTGCTGTGAACTTAGCGGAAATGGCAGATAAAGACACAAAAACGGTTAATTTTGAAAAGTTAAGACAAACGGTCGCTGTCGGCGTTCGTATGCAAGATAACGTGATTGATGCTACTCCATACTTCCTTGAAGACAATAAGAACCAAGCATTAGGAGAAAGACGTGTAGGACTTGGTGTAATGGGCTTACATGACCTTCTGATCTATTGCGAAACTGAATACGGTTCTGAAGAAGGAAATGTTCTTATTGATAAAGTGTTTGAAACGATTGCAACGACAGCTTATGAAACATCTGTTGAATTAGCGAAGGAAAAAGGAAGCTTCCCGTTCCTTGTAGGAAATACAGATGTAGAAACGAATCGTCTTCGTCAAGCATTTACGCAAACGGGCTTTATGCAGAAAATGCCTGAGCATGTGAGAGAAGCTATTCTAGAAAATGGTATTCGTAATTCTCACTTGCTAACGGTAGCTCCTACAGGATCAACTGGAACAATGGTAGGTGTATCAACTGGTCTTGAGCCGTACTTCTCGTTCTCGTATTTCCGTAGTGGTCGTCTTGGGAAGTTTATTGAAGTAAAGGCCGATATTGTACAAGATTATCTTGACCGACACCCAGAAGCGGATCCTGATCAGTTGCCAAGCTGGTTCGTATCAGCGATGGAGCTTTCACCTGAAGCGCATGCTGACGTACAATGTGTCATCCAAAGATGGATTGATAGTTCAATCAGTAAAACGGTAAATGCACCAAAAGGATATAGCGTTGAGCAGGTAGAAAAGGTGTATGAGCGTCTATACCGTGGAGGAGCAAAGGGTGGTACCGTTTATGTGGATGGATCACGTGATAGCCAGGTACTCACACTAAAGGCAGAAGAAAATACGGTTGATGAATTTGAGACAAATGTGGAAAAAGCACATGTGGTATTAGTTGATACCATTTCGGACCTACGTTCAACAGATGTGACGATCGGTTCTGAAGTTGGAAATACTTGTCCTGTATGTCGAAAAGGAAAAGTAAAAGAAATCGGTGGCTGTAACACATGTACAAACTGTAACGCACAGTTAAAGTGTGGTCTGTAATATGAGTCAAAGAGGATGGAAATAATTGTTCCATCCTCTTTTTTCATTTCTTTCTTTTTTTGTTCATACTACCTGTATAACTAGGTTGATGAAATGAGGGAAAAAAATGAAGCCGTTCGTTCCACAGCTTGTATATATAGAACCAGGTGCACTAGAGTATGAGCTCGGTAAAGAGTTGAAACAAAAGTTTGAAAATATGGGCCTTGAAATAAGAGAAACGACTTCACATAATCAAATTCGTGGAATTCCTGGAGATAATGAGCTTCAGCAATATCGGAATGCAAAGTCGACTTTAGTTGTTGGTGTGAGAAGGACATTAAAGTTTGATACATCTAAGCCGTCAGCTGAATACGCCATTCCTTTAGCGACTGGATGCATGGGGCACTGTCATTACTGTTATTTACAAACTACATTAGGAAGTAAGCCATATATTCGCACATATGTAAATCTCGAGGATATTTTTAATCAAGCTCAAAAATATATGGATGAACGAGCACCTGAGATCACGCGATTCGAAGCCGCTTGTACATCAGACATTGTTGGTTTAGATCATTTAACACATTCCCTAAAGAAAACGATCGAGTTTATCGGCCAAACAGAGTTTGGTCAACTTCGCTTTGTAACCAAATATCATCATGTCGACCATCTGCTTGATGCGAAACATAATGGGAAAACCCGGTTCCGCTTTAGTGTGAATTCGCGTTATGTAATAAAAAATTTCGAACCGGGTACATCAACATTTGATGAACGTCTTGAAGCCGCTAAGAAGGTCGCGAACGCGGGATATCCACTTGGCTTTATCGTTGCTCCTATTTACCTTCATGACGACTGGAAGGAAGGGTATCGTGAGTTATTTGAACGTCTGAGTCAGTCGTTACAAGGAATTGAATTACCTGACTTGACCTTTGAATTAATTCAGCATCGTTTTACAAAGCCAGCGAAAAAGGTAATTGAAAAGCGCTATCCGAAAACAAAGCTCGAAATGGATGAAGAAAAAAGAAAATACAAATGGGGACGTTACGGAATAGGAAAGTACGTGTATCAAACCGATGAAGCTGCCGATATGGAGCAAACGATCCGCGGGTATGTGAGAGAGTATTTTCCTAACGCAGAGGTCAGTTACTTTACGTAAAAGCCATTATGATAAAAAATAAAATAATTTAGATTGTCCGCCGTACTATTTCATGAAGGTCCTGCTTAAAGATGTATCATATACGTGCATCTAAGGAGTGACTTCCATGTATATTGACGGCGTTTTTTCTGGGGGAGGCATTAAGGGAATTGCCTTAGTGGGTGCCTATGAAGCAATTGAGAATAGAGGATTCCGATTTAAAAGAGTGGCAGGAACGAGTGCAGGCTCAATTATTGCGTCGTTAATTGCTGCAGGCTATACGAGTAAAGAGGTTTATGAGCTTATAAATGAATTAGATTTAAAAACGGTTTTAGATACTCGTCCGTCCTATCTACCCTTTCGTGTGGCTAAATGGATTCTACTTTATTGGAGGCTTGGTATATATAAGGGCCAGAAACTTGAAGAGTGGCTTGCTGAAAAGCTTGGGCAAAAAGGTGTTCGAACATTTGCGGATCTAGAGCCTCAAGCTTTAAGAGTGGTTGCTTCAGATTTATCAAATGGGAGACTAATTATCCTCCCAGATGATTTGCCGTCCTATGGAATTAATCCCAATTCATTTTCAGTTGCGAAAGCGATCCGTATGAGCTGTAGTTTACCTTATTTCTTTGAACCCGTTAAAATAAAGCATGGACATACAACAAGCACAGTTGTTGATGGTGGAGTACTAAGTAATTTCCCTATGTGGCTATTTGATAGTGAGAATGTAAAGAAGGTCAGACCGGTATTAGGAATTAAACTTTCTCATAGTATTCAGGATCGACCGATTAAACAAATTACTAATGCAATTAAACTATACGAGGCGTTATTTGAGACTATGAAGGATGCTCATGACTCAAGATATATCTCAAGGAAGCATGAAAAAAATATCATCTTTATCCCGACGGAAGGGGTATTAACAACGGAGTTTGAACTGACAGAAGAAAAAAAGCAAATTCTATTTGATTTTGGGAAGGAAAGAGCATCGCAATTCTTTTCAAAATGGAGTTATTAAAAGGCTGTTTTCGTAAAGATTGTTGTTAAAATCTTAAAGCCGATTTTAACGTGGAAATAGCAGCTATCTTGTGCTTAAGATTTAGTTTGCATGCTCTTTTCTTATTAAATTCAAGCTGTTTTCTCCCTGATATTTAGCACAACCATTAAAATTTTGTTCCAATAACCTACAAAGTTAAGAAAAGAGCCTACTAAAGGTAAAAACCGAGCCTCTAAAACGATGCTCGGTTTTTCTTTTTACCTTTTCGACCTTCAATGACCGTTAAATGTGTGGCTGATTTTGATTTATTCGCATGCTTTTTTAAAGAAGTAATGGAGCCACTTTTGGCTGAAGGTTTCCGGCCTTCCTTTTGTACATACTTCTTTTTTGAACGCTTAGCAGCTTTGCGGAACGCATGCTGTTCTTTTTTGTCGGGACTTCCCTTATAAAAATGTCGAACCAAAAAGTACAGAATGACTCCGACAATTGCAAACACAAAAATACTTTTAAAAAATTCACTAGGATTGACCATAAGCCTAGATACTACTCCAATAGCAGCTAAAGTAACTAAACAAACGATGAATATAAGCGAAGTTCGATTTTTCATGAAAGCCACCTCCCTAAAAGCATGATTAGCATTTTTTTCCGCTTTTAAACTAGCTGCTCTGACAAATACTCAATTTCCACCCATTGTCGGTAAAGATGTTGTGAATATTGGGCTTGCACATTTTAAATGGTGAGGTTATTAATGTTTCAAACGTTTTATTGGTATTAATTAATTTATGCTACATTCCACGATATTGGAACACCGTTTTTACATTTGATTAATAAAATCTTATATTATATTTATTCTACTAGAAAAAGAAAAAAACCTCTATGATGTAGACTTAAATTGACAGAAATCAAATTATTTTTATTTATAAGTAAGGAAAGAAATGCTGTGGGACATAATACAAATGGAGGTGGTTTTAATGGCAGAAAAGAAGGGGAAATATGAGCAAGAACAGCATGAAAAACCATTATCATTTATGGCTATGGTCATAATCACAGGGTTTGTAGGAGGAATGCTTTGGAGTGGACTTGCATTTATTGCATGGTATTTTAACTTCACGGAGATTCATCCAAGGGTTATCCTAGAGCCATGGGCGATCGGCGCATGGAAGAAACAATGGCTTGGTACATTGATTTCAATTGTTCTTCTTGGAGTTATCTCAATCGGTGTTGCCATTATGTATTACATCTTACTCAGACGTTTTAAGAGTATATTTATTAGCATGGGATTTGGACTTGCGTTATTGGCATTGGTATTGTTCGTGCTTAACCCAATCTTTCCTGGAATTCCTCCATTTGGAAAGATGGAGTTAAATACATTAATAACTACTGCTTGTTTTTATGTTTTATATGGAACGTTTATCGGCTATTCGATTTCCTATGAGGAACACGAAATGAAGAAAATAAAAAAAGCAAACCATGAGCCTCAGTTCTCTCCAGACTAGTGTAACGAAAAAAGGATGTGTTAGAATGTTCTTATTGAGCATTCTTTTTTCGTTTAAAAGAATAAGAATACGAAAGGGAGAGAATGATGGGGAAATTAAATAAATTAAGAGCTGAGTTAGAAAAGCTAAATGTGGATGGCATTCTTATAACAAGTAGTTTTAACCGTCGCTATATGTCTAACTTCACTGGGTCAGCAGGTGTTGTTCTAATAAGTAAAGATCGTGCACAATTTATTACTGATTTTCGTTATGTTGAGCAAGCAGAAAAGCAATGTGTAGGCTTTGAAATAGTAAAGCATAACGGGACCATACCTGAGGAAGTAGCAACACAAGTTAAAGAGCTGGGGATTACAAGACTAGGCTTTGAACAAGAACATGTTACATACTCTTCTTATCAATCCTATAAAGAAGCCGTCCAATCTGAACTAGTGCCATTATCAGGCGTTATTGAAAAGTTGCGCTTGATAAAGACTGACGCAGAGATTAAGATATTAAAGGAAGCAGCAAAGATTGCCGATGCTGCGTTTACACATATTCTAGGCTTTATTCGTCCTGGCATAACAGAGTTAGAGGTTTCGAATGAGCTTGAGTTCTTTATGAGAAAAAGAGGTGCAACTTCATCATCTTTTGATATAATTGTTGCTTCAGGAATTCGATCTGCACTACCTCATGGAGTGGCTAGTGAAAAAGTGATTGAAGCAGGTGATTTTGTAACACTTGACTTTGGGGCATATTATAAAGGCTATGTATCCGACATTACAAGAACTGTATCAGTTGGAGAACCTGATGCTAAGCTAAAGGAAATTTACAATATTGTTTTACAAGCGCAATTACTTGGGATGGAAGGAATCAAACCAGGAATGACGGGAAAAGAAGCCGACGCATTAACAAGAAATCATATTTCTTCGCATGGGTATGGTGAGTATTTTGGTCATTCAACGGGACATGGTATTGGTCTAGAGGTGCATGAAGGACCTGCGCTATCAGTAAGATCGAATCTTGTCCTTGAAGAAGGAATGATTGTAACTGTTGAACCTGGTATATATATTCCAGGGCTTGGCGGTGTTCGTATTGAAGATGATACGATTATTACGAAGGATGGAAATGAATCCCTCACATACTCTACAAAAGAACTTATTATTCTTTAAGGCATCTTATTAGGAGGATTTATTAATGATTTCAGTAAACGATTTTCGTACAGGTTTAACCATTGAAGTAGATGGAGGCTTATGGCGTGTAATGGATTTCCAACACGTTAAGCCTGGTAAAGGTGCTGCATTTGTTCGTTCAAAGCTTCGTAACCTGCGTACAGGAGCGGTTCAAGAGAAAACATTCCGTGCAGGTGAGAAGGTAGCGAAAGCGCAAATTGATAACCGTAAAATGCAGTATTTATACGCAAACGGAGAGCAACATGTATTCATGGACGTGGAGTCATATGATCAAATCGAGCTTCCTGCAACAGCAATAGAATATGAACTAAAGTTTTTGAAAGAAAATATGGAAGTTCATATCATGATGTATCAAGGTGAAACACTAGGAGTGGAACTTCCTAATACGGTTGAGCTTGAAGTTGTTGAAACAGAGCCAGGAATCAAAGGTGACACAGCTTCTGGTGGAACAAAACCTGCTATTTTAGAGACTGGTCTATCTGTTCAAGTACCTTTCTTTATTAACCAAGGTGATCGTCTAATCATTAACACAACTGAATCTTCATACGTTTCAAGAGCTTAATATTGCAGTACAATAAAGAATGAAAAAGACACTCGAATGAGTGTCTTTTTTGTGTTACGAAGAGAATTGGAAGACAGCCGTGATGGATGCCTTTACTTGTAGTAAGCCTGGTTCTATCGTTGTACTTACCCCTTTTACCATCGGCATCGTAGAATAAAGTGGCTCAGGGATATTTACAGCACTGCCTCCTTCAATAATGAGGATAGGAGGATGATTGAGTTGAACACGTAGTGATTGAGCAATTGCAGCAGCCTTCTGTGTCGCATCATGAACAGCAAGAGTGAGTGCTTGTTGTTCCTGATTTAATACATTCTTTGCTGAAAAGTTAATCGCTAGTATACTGTTTGCTCCACTTTCTATTGCTTTATCAACGACCATGCCAATTTGATCCATATTGGATAATGTAACAGTTAAACGATGCTCAACTTTGTAATTTCGAAATGTTTGCACGCCATCAACAAAGTCGTATTGAGGAAAAATAGAATAATCAGAAGTTCTGATTTTTTCTCTCGGTATTTGTTGGGACAGCATAGCATCTACAACAGCAGCACTTAATTGTGCATTTTCTCGTTGTGCGGGTACGAGTTCCTTGTTCTCTGTGATGATTCCAATAATGACATCAGCCTGGTCTGGTTGAATATCAACCGTTCCTTCCCCTAACACCCTAATTTCATTACTACTTGTTGCTCTAGCAGGATAAACGTTCCATGCTCTCGTGTAATCTTGATACATATCATCTCCCCCTTTTCAATACTACTCCTTTGTAAAATGTATGCAGACTAAGGAATAAGATTCTACTCTCAATTATAGAATTCAGGAGTCATAAAGTGGCCAAGCAGGCATACAAATGAATTAATGAGAAAGGTTCTGAGGACAGGAGGAGAGGTTTTGGAAGATGTTATTGGTATGTTACCTAAAGCGATTGCCAATCAAATGAATCAACTGTCTCCCTCTCAATTAAATAATATAGAGGAAATTCGAATTAGAATTGGTCGCCCATTGGAGATCACCTGTGGGGGAAAACCAATCTTCCTACCTTATACGGTAAAAGCAGAAGATGCAATACAACTGCTGAATAAGATCAGTCATTTTTCTATCTATACATTAGAGGAAGAATTAAAAAGAGGATATGTTACGGTGGCAGGTGGCCATCGGGTAGGTCTTGCCGGGAAAGTTATTTTGGAGGCAGGGAAAGTGAAAGCAATTACAGATGTATCCTCTTTTAACTTTCGAATAGCAAGAGAGAAAATCGGGATTTGTCATAGTCTTCTCCCATTTCTATATGAAGGAGATTGGTTGCATACCATGATTATTGGTCCACCACAGACAGGAAAGACCACGTTAATAAGAGATTTGGCTAGGGTGATTTCAACAGGTACAAATACGCTTCCCGCAGCCAAGGTAGGAATTGTTGATGAGCGATCTGAAATTGCTGGAAGTATAAATGGTATTCCACAGTTAACATTTGGACCTAGAGTAGATGTATTAGATTCTTGTCCAAAAGCTGAAGGGATGATGATGATGATTCGCTCCATGAGTCCTGATGTGTTAGTTGTAGATGAAATTGGCAGGGAAGAGGACGGCGAGGCTATTTTAGAAGCAGTTCATGCTGGGATTTCACTTGTAACAACGACACATGGTCATTCGTACGCAGATATTGTAAAAAGACCCACATTAACACCTATTATCAAGAGTGGGATATTTCAAAGATTCATTGAATTAAGCCGAATAGAAGGGCCGGGAACGATACTTTCTGTGAAGGATCAACATGGTAGAGAAATGGTCAGAAAAGTGAGTGTGACATAAATGTTAAAGATAATCGGAGCTATTTTTATTATCGTTGCTACGACTTGGACGGGCTTTGAAGCCTCTAGGCATTTAACGGAAAGACCTCGCCAACTAAGACAGCTAAAATCAGCGTTACAATCACTTGAGGCTGAAATTATGTATGGTCATACCCCTCTTCATGAAGCCGCTAGAAGATTAGCATCACAGCTTACCAAGCCCATTTCTTGGTTTTTTGAATCCTTTTCGAAGAAACTAACCAATTCTGAAACAACGGTAAAGGATGCGTGGGAGGAAAGTCTTCAAGAGGTTTGGAAGCTTACAGCGTTAAAGCAAGGAGAATATGAGATTATGAAGCAATTTGGTGAGACGCTTGGAAGGCATGATCGCTTCTCTCAACAAAAACAAATTCGGTTAGCCTTAACTCATCTAGAGCGTGAAGAAGCGGATGCATATGACAAGCAATCGAGATATGAAAAGATGATGAAAAGCTTAGGATTTCTATCAGGGTTACTACTAGTTATTCTACTGATGTAAAAAATCGAATGTGGTCTTAGGAGGAAAAGCAAATGGGCTTAGAAGTGGATATTATTTTTAAAATAGCTGGAGTAGGTATTGTAGTTGCGTTTTTACACACGATCCTCGATCAAGTCGGAAAAAAAGAGTACGCTCAGTGGGTAACTTTATTTGGCTTTATTTATATATTGTTTATGGTTGCTTCTATTGTGGATGAGTTATTTCAAAAAATCAAATCAGTGTTCCTATTCCAAGGGTAAAGGAGGGTTTGACGATTGAAATTTTACAAATAGTTGGGTTTGCCCTTATTGCTACCTTTTTAGCACTTGTAGTAAAGGAACAAAAACCAAATTTCGCCTTTTTGCTAATCGTATTTGTTGGATGTTCCATCTTTCTCTTTTTAATCGATCAAATCTACGCGATTATCCATATGCTTGAAAAGATAGCGATAAATGCAAACGTAAATATCATTTACGTAGAAACCATTCTGAAAATCATTGGAATTGCTTATATAGCAGAGTTTGCATCTCAAATTACAAAGGATGCGGGACAAGCTGCAATTGCCTCGAAAATTGAGATGGCTGGGAAAATATTAATCCTTGCAATGGCAATCCCCATTTTGACAGTATTGATAGAAACAATCATTGCATTAATCCCTAATTAGTTGAGCCACTGAACCGAATAAAAGAAGGTGAAAAAGTTGAAGCAACTGATCTTCAAAACATTCTTTCTCATATTTCTCATTCTATTTGTGTCTGTCCCAATAATTAAAGCGGAGACAAATGAAGAAACTCAATCTTCTTCACAGTCCGTCCTAAATCCTGAACAAATGATGGAAGAACAGCTTGAAGCTTTAGATATTGATGAAATGAAGGTTTTTTGGGAAAAGATTACGACTGAGTACGGAGGATTCCTTCCGGAAAGTCAAAAGGGAAGCCTTTACGACTTTATTAAGGGGGACAAGCAATTTTCCTTAAAAGAGTGGACAAATGGAATAATTAAATTTATTTTCCACGAATTTGTTGTCAATGGAAAGCTTCTTGGCACTCTTATATTGCTTACCGTGTTCTCCATGTTTTTGCAAACACTACAAAACTCATTCGAAAAAAGCACAATTAGTAAAGTAGCGTATGCAATAGTATTTATGGTGTTGATTATTATCGCACTTAACAGTTTTCATGTAGCCATCCAGTATACAAATGATACGATAACAACGATGATTTCCTTCATCTTAGCGCTCATTCCACTTCTTCTTGCCTTAATCGCCTCGTCGGGGGGACTCGTATCTGCTGCCTTTTTCCATCCAGTAATTTTATTCCTCATGAATAGCAGTGGCATGTTCATTCAATATGTTGTATTACCCCTATTGTTTTTAGGAGCAGTATTAAGCATTGTAAGTATTTTATCAGAGCATCACAAAGTAACACAATTAGGAAATCTGTTAAGAAATTGGAGCATTGGATTACTCGGAATCTTCCTCACGGTTTTCCTTGGTGTTCTTAGTGTTCAAGGAGCTTCAGCAGCTGTGACAGATGGAATTACGATTCGAACAGCAAAATTCATTACAGGTAATTTTATCCCTGTTATTGGGCGAATGTTTACAGATGCCACTGACACAGTGATTAGTGCTTCACTATTACTGAAAAATACCGTTGGGATTGCAGGGGTAGCGATCTTGTTACTTATTGTTGCTTTTCCGGCGATTAAGATATTAATGATTGCTTTTATTTATAAATTTGCTGCCGCTGTCTTACAGCCTCTAGGTGGAGGGCCGGTTATCGCTTGTTTAGAAATTATTAGTAAAAGCATTGTTTTCGTTTTTGCTGCTTTAGCTATCGTATCTATGATGTTTTTTCTAAGTTTGACCGTTGTCATAGCAGCAGGAAACCTTACGATGATGGTTCGTTAGGAGGGGTGGTATGGATTTCCTAAAAGACTGGATCACAAATATAATCCTTTTCGTCTTGCTAGCAACAGTTGTTGATATGCTGCTTCCGAATTCAAATATGCAAAAGTACACGAGAATGGTTACTGGATTATTACTAATAGCTATTATTCTTTCACCCATACTGAAAATACTATCTAGTGATTTTGAAGCGAACCTCTCCGCCATCACCGAAGTAGACTCCTTTTCAGAAAAAAATATAGAAAATTCAATAGAAATGAAGAAAAAAGAAATACAAGCCTCTTTTGATGCATATGCTTTAGAAGAAGTGGCTGTCCAATTAAAAAAGGACGTTGAAGAGGAGTTGATGGAACAGTACGGTTTAGAGATTGCTAGTATCGATCTATCAGTGGATGAAACGAGCAGCGCAACCTTCCCAGACAATCTTCAAGAGATATCTGTTACATTACGTGAATCAACAACGGAGACTGTGGTAGAAGTCGTACAAATGGTTGATATTAATACGAACTCACCTCTACCATCTAATTCCGAAAGTGAACAAAACGAGGAACTGTCTTCACTTCTCTCTGAAAAATGGGATGTAAACAAAGGTGCTGTTGAAATCTTCATAGAAGGGGGGAACAAATAAGTGGAAAATGATACAGAAAAAGATAAAGAACCTAACAAAGATAAAGGGCCCATTACATTCCTAAAAAACCTATTTATTAAAGAGAGCCCTCCTGAGAAAAAATCTAGTAAATATCAATACTTCTTAATCGTCTTATTAATTGGAGCAGCCATTATGTTAGCAAGTAATTTGCTAATAAATCCAAATCCAAGTTCTTCCTCTATTGAAACGGCAGCTAATGCTGAGAAATCAAGTGAGGATGTTGAAACATTTGGACAGAAAAAGATTGATGGAAATGAAATTATTGCTGCCTATGAAGATCATTATGAAAATCAATTAAAGGAAACACTTGAGGGAATTGTCGGCGTTGGTGAAGTGATTGTAGCTGTAAATGTCGACGCGACTGAGAAAAAGATACTTGAAAAAAATGTAGTTGTTCAGTCCCAAAAAACCGAAGAGGTTGACCGTGAGGGTGGGCAACGAACAGTCGAAGACCAATCAAAGGATGAACAGTTAGTGATTATCCGAGATGGGGAAAAAGAGGTTCCTATTGTAATAGAAACGAAGAAGCCTGCCATTCGTGGCGTCATCGTGATTGCAAAGGGAGCTGATAATATACAAGTAAAAAAATGGATACTTGAATCCGTTACTAAACTATTAGACGTACCGGTTCATCGAGTGTCTGTTATGCCTAAAAAATAAAAGGGGGATTTATAAATGTTATTGAAAAAACAAACAGTTTGGTTATTAACAATGCTTAGCTTAGTTGTTGTATTATCGGTATATTACATTACTTCTCCAGAACAGCAAATGAACAATATGGCTACAGTAGAAAAAGAATCAGAGGAAGATTCAACAGTAAGTGGAGAAAATACATCTGAATCGGGTGAATCAGTCATTTCTAGTACTGCTAGTGATGAAATGTTTGAAGCACTTCGCTTAGAGCTAGATGAAGAGAGAAGTAAATTAAAAGAAGAGTTAGAAACGACCGTTGCTTCTACGGATCTACCAACAGAAGACATTAATGCCGCTCTTGATAAAATTAAAGAATTAAATGATGTAACCCAAAAAGAAGCGTATCTTGAAACAATGATTGTAGCGATGGATTATGAAGATGCTTTAGTAAGAGTAAGCGATAACGAAGTTCGTGTAACTGTAAAAGCTAAAAGCCACTCTCCAGCAGCTGCAAATGAAATCTTAAAGTTAGTACGCTCTGAATTAAGCGGGCTAAAACCAGTGGTACAATTCCAAATAAGTAAATAATAGAAAAACGGAAAGCGTAGCGCTTTCCGTTTTTTATTCTACTAGCCGATTTTTAACTGCATAAAGGGCAGCTTGGGTACGGTCGGCTAAACCAAGCTTTGAGAGAAGGTTAGAAACATGGGTTTTGACAGTCTTCTCTGTTATATATAAGCTATTTGCAATTTCTTTGTTACTTTTTCCTTTGGCGATTTCTTTTAATACATCCATTTCTCGTTTCGTTAACTCATAAATGGAAGGGCGAGTTTGGCTTCGATCGGTTGATAACTTCGCTAATAAATGACTTGTAGCCTTGGGGTGTAGCTGGTTTGTTCCTAACATCACATTTCGGATCGACTGAACAAGTTCGTCTGGTTGAATATCCTTTAATTGATATCCAGAAGCACCCGCCTCGAGTGCAGGAATGACATGATCCTGCTCAGAAAAGCTTGTCAGAATAATGATTTTTATCGTAGGGTACAAGTTTTTTATATTTTTCGTAGCTTCGATGCCATCCATTTCAGGCATGGAAAGGTCCATTAATATTAGGTCGGGTTGATGTCTTTTCGTAAGCTCAATGGCTTCCACTCCGTTCCCCGCTTCACCTACAATTTCGATTTCTTTTTGGGTGCGAAGAAATAAGACGAGTCCCCTACGAACAACGTGATGATCATCGACCACCAGAATCTTCGTAGTCATTTATCTTCCTCCTTAATTTGGTATCTTGATTTGAATAAGTGTTCCATTATGGGGGGAGCTTTCTAGTGAAAACTCCCCCTTAAACGCTTCGGTTCGAAGTCGCATACTTTGTAAACCAAGAGATGGTGTTTGAACTCCCTTTTGATATTTGAACCCAATGCCAAGATCTTTAATGGTGAGAATGGTTTTCTCTTTTGTTTTTTCTAAATCAATATACACAACCGTTGTACCAGCATGTTTTTTACAATTCGCAAGTGCCTCTTGCCCAATTCTCCACAGTGCTTCTTCGACCTGACTTGAAAAATGAGGAACACCCTTCAGGTTAATATGAACAGTTAGACCTAGTAATTGGCCGTATTTTTGAAAGGCACTTAGTAGTCCATCTTCTAACCCTTGAGGACGTAACTGCCAAATCAAAGATCTCATTTCCCCAAGTGCTTCTTGAGCAAGCTCTTGTATATAGGTGAAGGTACTCTTCATTTCCTCAGGTTTAGTCATCTCTATACCTGCTCTTGCCGTGAGACTTAAAGAAAATAATAATTGATTTACAGAATCATGAAGATCTCGTGCAAGTCGATTTCGTTCATCGTTCAGTGCGATTTTTTGCTCATGTTCCACAAGTTTCAGCCGCTTAATGGCCGTACCAATTTGAAACGCAACGGCTTCAAGGAGGGCTAACTCATCGTCCTTGAAAAAGGTTTTAAAGGGAGCCCCAACATTTAATAAACCAAATCTTTCCTCACCTGCACGGAGTGGCACGGTAGCATGATGTGTTAAGCCGTTATGGTCCCCGATTTGGGTTTCTATGGCTTCCTCAATTCTTTGGCACTCAATAATATTGGTTGCCTTTGTTAAATTCTGATGATGATAACGATTAACACACCAGCACGAACCCTTACACATTCTTATGTTTTGTTCATACGAAAGTGCAGGGGGAAGGGCTTCGTGTGCTACAAGTTGATGGGAGCCTTTTTCATCGATAAAGAAGATCCAACCTGTTTGGAGTCCTGTTAAATCCAAAAGCTTTTTTAGAACTTGAGATAGAACGAGATTCAGCTCAGTCCCCTCGTTTAACATTTCAGCAATTTCTTTTAGTATTTTCATTTCTCTAAATCTAGAACTCTCGCCCATCACGTCACCCTCAAACAATAGAAATTTATTATATTCAAACTATTGCCAACTTCTTTGTAAAAATTCAATTGTTTCATTTGATGGTCCTGTCACAAATGCAGTGTTCCACCCGTTTTCCAACTCGTAGGGACCTTCCACCATACAAAAATTGTATTCTTTACAACGAAGAATGATTTCTTGTAAAAAAGGAACTTCAAAGCAAATATGCGTATGTGAGGCTTTGTTTACATGATCACCTAGAAAAAGCTCCAAACGTAAATCCTCTAAGCGTAAAAAAACAATATCCTCTTCCATAAATTTTACCTTTTCTTCTACTTGAAAATGAAGTACCTTTTCATAAAAAGAGATGGATTTCTCCATATCTTTTACTTCAATCCCATAATGATGGATCCGCAAAATAACATCCTCCTAAAGAATGACATTAATATCTCCAAATTCATGCCATAAATATTGTTTATTTAGGGCTTCCTCATAAGCAGGAAATAGTTTTTCTTTTGGAATAAAAGCTAAAAGCATATCCAAGTGGCTCGCTTTTGGTTCATGAAAGCCCGTAATGATTCCATCTACCAACTGTAACTTTGACTCTTCAGTTATATACAAATTTGTCCATCCATTGAGAGAGCTCGTCTTCGATGCGGTTTCCAACGCACGGACCACGGTTGTACCTACCGCAATAACCTTTGAACCGCGTTTCTTTGTATCTAGTACTTTAATCATTGTCTTCTCTGGAATCATATAGTTCTCTCTATTTTCTTCAGGACTTGGCAGCAAATGATCGTCTGAAAAATAACTGAGCCCTGTGTGTAATTGAAGAAAAGCAATCTGAATCCCTTTCTTTTGTAATCGAAATAGCAGTTCCCAGCTTATGGCTCTTCCGGCTGAAGGCATTTCTAACGAACCGGGTGTTGAAGCGAAAACGGTTTGATAATATTCAAGACTCCAAGGTTCATGAATATATTCATAACGGATAGGTTCTCCGATCATATAGATCTCTTCTAGAAGCTCAGTACCTCCTTTTGAAAATAGAATTCGAGAAAGGGGAGCAGGGCTTTTCTGATTTAATACCGTAGCAGACAAAGTAGGGGAGAAGTGTAAAACTTCTCCTTCCGAAACCTCATCACTTAAAATTAAAGCTTCCCATTCGACCTCATTTATTTTACGTGCAAGCTTTACTTCTATAATCGATGGTTCCTTCTGATGAATTTGATGAAACCTAGCACTTAAAAGTGCGGGTATGGTTCGGCTATTGTTAAGAACAAGAAGGTCACCTTCTTGAAGATAATGTTCTAGCTGACTGAATTTATCGTGATATACTTGCCCACTTTGTTTATTAAGAACCATCATTTTCACTTGATCCCGTCTTATCCCTCTTCGCTCAGGGGGGATTGACGCATTCAACTTTGTTGGAAGATGAAAATCAAAAGCTTGTGAAGTCATTTTCTTTCCTCCTTAAATACTTGGGCTTCAAACCGTTTCCCATTAATATTATTTGATTCGTCGGAAGCTAAATACAGAAAAACATCAACCACATCATTAGGGTTTGCTAACGGGTAATCACAATCAGGAACGGCTAGTGTGTGCATTTCGGTATTCATTTCCCCAGGATCAACCATATTGATACGGATATTTGTGTCACGTAGTTCATCAGCCCAAGTTTCTGTTAATCCTTCAATTGCAAACTTTGACACTCCGTAGGCACCCCAACCAGCATACCCAGTTGAGCCGGCTTCAGAGGTAATATTAATGACAGACCCCTTATTTTGTAAAAGCATGTGAATCAGTACTCTTTTTGTTAGAGAAAAAGGGCCAAGAACATTTACATGTAATGTAGTAGAAAAGTCATCCTCAGGATAATCTAGTAATAGAGGCATTGGACTCGGTCCAAGGGTTGAGGCATTATTAATTAACACATCGATCTGTCCAAATCTTTCAACTGTTAAAGCTACGAATCTTTCAATGTCTCTTTGGAGAGAAATATCTGCCTTTATCGCGAACACTTCTGCTCCTAATTGTTCTGCTTCTTCCTTCACTTGAGATAAGGATTCCATATTTCTAGCGCAAATAGACAACCGTTTTCTTTGTTTGGCAAATGCCAATGTTAAAGCCTTTCCTAATCCTTTTGATGCTCCAGTTATCATAACTACCTCGTTACTATTCATTACAAATCTCCTCCTGTATAAATGGTTTCTTGTAATTACAGAATAGAAAATATTTCAAACATTTCCCTCATGTAAAAGCTCGATATTTTCTACAACTTTAGTCGTAGAAGCAAATTTGACTAACAAAAATTTTAAAAAATCTTATATTTCAAAAATGAAAACGTGTTCTTTTGTCGAATATGTATATAGAGGAATAAAGGTTGAACTTCTATGTGGTCTTATCGTATGATATTAGTATCTAGTGCTAAAAAGTAAATTAGAGGTGAGTATGATGTTAAAGGTTCAAGAAATTAGAGAATTAATAAAACTTGTAGATCATTCAAGTCTAGATGAATTTGTTTATGAATACGAAGGTGCAAAAATTAAAATGAAAAAGAATGCGGCTGTGGGAACAGTGACTGTAAAGGAACAAGTTACACCTACGCCTGTAGTTGTTGCTGAAAAGACACCAGCACCAGTGGCTGCTGTAGAGGTAAAGCAAGAGGAACCAATCGCACCTCAAGCACAATCAGCACAAACACCTGCTGCTGATACTTCAAACTTACATAAAATCACTTCACCGATGGTTGGGACTTTCTATGCATCTCCATCACCTGATGCTGATGCGTATGTTAAGGTGGGCTCAAAGGTGTCTAGTGGTTCAGTTGTTTGTATCGTAGAAGCAATGAAGTTATTCAATGAAATTGAAGCTGAAGTTAACGGAGAAATTGTAGAGATACTTGTAAAAGACGGACAGTTAGTGGAGTATGGTCAACCGTTATTTTTAGTGAAGCCAGAGTAAGGAGCTGTCTGCTATGATAAAAAAGTTATTAATTGCAAATCGAGGAGAAATAGCCGTTCGTATTATACGGGCTTGTCGTGAGCTTGGGATTGAGTCTGTTGCTGTATATTCTGAGGCGGATCGTGAATCCTTACATGTTCAGCTTGCTGACGAAGCATACTGTATTGGACCAACAGCTTCAAAGGATAGCTACTTAAATTTTACAAATATCATTAGCGTAGCTAAGCTGACGAGTTGTGACGCCATTCATCCTGGTTATGGATTTTTAGCTGAAAATGCTGACTTTGCTGATCTTTGTAGGGATGTGAATATCACCTTTGTTGGGCCATCTCCAGAAGCCATCTCTAAGATGGGAACAAAGGATGTGGCTCGTGAAACGATGAAACAAGCAGGGGTTCCGATTGTTCCAGGATCCCAAGGAATCATTAAAGACGATGAAGAAGCAATCGAATTGGCCAATAAAATTGGGTACCCTGTTATTATAAAAGCGACTGCTGGTGGGGGCGGAAAAGGAATTCGTGTGGCCCGAACAGAGACTGAGCTGATCAAAGGGATTAACATTACTCAACAAGAAGCATTAACGGCTTTTGGGAACCCTGGTGTGTATATCGAAAAGTTTATTGAAGAGTTCCGACATGTGGAGATACAAGTTCTTGCAGATAATCATGGTCATGCCATCCATTTAGGGGAAAGAGATTGCTCCATCCAAAGAAGACTTCAAAAGCTTCTTGAGGAAACGCCATCTCCAGCCTTAGACGGAGAAGTAAGACATGAGATGGGAAGTGCAGCCGTTAAGGCAGCATTGGCGGTTGATTATTCTGGTGCCGGGACAGTAGAATTTATTTATGATTATCAAAACCGTAAGTTTTACTTTATGGAAATGAACACTCGTATCCAAGTAGAACATCCGGTTACAGAGATGGTAACTGGCGTTGACCTAATCAAGGAACAAATTAAAGTGGCATCTGGTGAAAAGCTTAGTTTAACCCAAGAAGAAGTTATTTTTAATGGGTGGGCGATCGAATGCAGAATTAACGCAGAAAATCCAATGAAGAAATTCATGCCTTCACCTGGTAAAATAGAAATGTATCTTCCTCCTGGAGGTTTAGGAGTTCGTGTGGATTCAGCTGCATATCCTGGTTATACGATTCCACCCTATTATGACAGTATGATTGCGAAACTGATTACGTACGGAAGTACTAGAGAAGAAGCAATCGCACGCATGAAAAGAGCGTTAAGTGAATTTGTCATAGAAGGAATTCATACAACCATTCCATTCCACTTAAAACTTTTAAATCATGAAAAGTTTGTTGAAGGAGACTTTAACACGAAATTTCTTGAAATGTATGATTTAATGGAAACAGGAAAATAATGTTGGAGGTGCTTTGAATGAGCGAAAATAACATCTTGGAAATGAATCCAGGAAACTCTGGTCTTGGGAAAGTAGAGATTGCACCTGAAGTGATTGAAGTAATTGCTGGTATTGCTGCGTCTGAAGTTGAAGGGGTTTCTCAAATGAGAGGAAACTTTGCGTTAGGGGTCGTTGAGCGATTAGGTAAGAAAAATCATGGCAAGGGCGTTAAGGTGGAGCTTGGAGAAGACGGAATTAAAGTGGATGTGTATTGCTTAATGAAGTTTGGTGTCTCGATTCCAACTGTCGCTCAGAAGGTTCAAGATAATATTCGACAAGCGCTTTTGAATATGACTGCACTTGATGCTAAGGAAGTAAACGTGCATATCGTTGGCATTCAGTTCGAAAGTCCAAAGCAAGAGGTTGAACAAGAACAAGAGCTGTAATTTACTCACTCTAAAGAGTCAAGGACAACAAAAAAGTCTTTGGCTCTTTTTTCTTTCGAGTATTTCATGTATGATGAGTTATTATGCTATGATCATATTGATGATTAAGGTATTTCATTCAATAAAGGAGTTTAGGATAGATGAAAAGAAGAACGGCAAGAGAAAAGGCGTTACAAGCATTATTTCAAATTGACATAAGTGAAGCAGATCCAAAGGAAGCGATTCTTCATGTATTAGAAGAAGAGCGTGGAGATGACTATCTCTCTACTCTAGTTAGCGGGGTTGTGGAACACAAAAGTGAGTTAGATGAAATGATTAAAGAGCATTTAGAGAAGTGGACAATTGAGCGAATTGCGCCAGTGGATCGGAATCTGTTAAGACTGGCTGTTTACGAACTGGTTTACATGAAAGAAGAAGTACCTGCAAACGTTGTTATTGATGAAGCGATTGAGATTGCAAAAGTTTTCGGAGATGAGCATGCTAGTCGATTTATAAATGGAGTTCTCTCTAAAATAAAGCAACAAACAGAAAAACAGTAATTTCCGCTATAAAACAGCCCTTTTTTATATAGGTAATTCCTTTTCGCACCATCAAGACGTGACTGAAAAGAGATTTATCCTTATAATTAGATAGGACTGTTTTTTTGCGTGATCCATACCTTTTCCGAAAAAGGAGTACTGAATGGAAGAAAAGCAATATGTAACTATAACTGCCTTAACTAAATATATAAAAAGAAAGTTTGACGCCGATCCACATTTACAGGATATGTACGTAAAAGGAGAAATTTCAAACTTTAAACAGCACTCTAGTGGACATATGTACTTTACTTTAAAAGACGAAAAAGCAAGAATCCTGGCCGTCATGTTTTCAAGCTTTAATAAGTCCATCAAATTCAGACCAGAAAACGGGATGAAAGTGTTAGTGAAAGGCGATATCTCCGTATACGAACAAAGTGGTCAGTATCAAATGTACATAAAAGAATTGCAGCCTGATGGAATTGGCGATCTTTATCTAGCTTTTGAACAGCTAAAAGAAAAACTATTAAAACAAGGCCTATTTTCAAACGAATTTAAAAAAGCTCTGCCAAAATATCCTCATACAGTTGGGGTCATTACCTCTCCTACGGGAGCAGCCATACGAGATATACTAACAACTCTCAAAAGGAGATATCCGATTGCAAATATATTGGTCATACCTGCCCTCGTTCAAGGAGAGCAAGGAGCTGCATCCATTGTAAGGGCAATCGAGCAAGCAAATCAGTCCCATGATATCGATGTATTGATTGTTGGGCGCGGTGGGGGCTCAATTGAGGAGCTATGGTCATTTAACGAAGAAATAGTGGCAAGGGCCATTTTTGAATCTAGGATTCCGATTATCTCTGCTGTTGGTCATGAAACAGACACGACCATCGCTGATTATGTGGCGGATCTCCGAGCTCCGACACCTACGGGAGCGGCAGAGCTTGCTGTTCCGCATATTGATGAATTAATCGAAAGAGTGTTAACTAGACAAACAAGGATTATTCGAAACATTAAAGAGAAGATAAGTGTCCAAGCACAGCGATATGATCGTTTAAGTAAATCATACGCCTTTAAGTTCCCACAAAGATTGTATGAACAAAAGTTAGAGCAAGTTGATAAGTCAACAGAATTATTAAAAAGGGCAGCTCAAGCTTTATTTGTAAATAGAAATGAAGAGTATATTCGTACCAGGCGGAGACTTGAAAGAAATAATTTGAATATCCTTCTTCAAACAGCCGTTCAGCAGCAATCTAAGACCGAAAGGACATTAAATCGTGCGTTTACTAGCCTTCTATTAGCAAAGAAAAAAGAACATCAAAGAATGAATATGGCATTGGATGCATTAAGCCCTTTGAAAATTATGGATCGAGGATATAGCCTCGTCTACGATGAAAACGATCACTTAGTAAAAAGCACGGAACAAATCCGACTAAAGGATAATATTAAAATAAAACTTGTAGATGGTTCTATCACTTGTGAAGTGTTAGAGATTGAGGGGAAGGATCAAACAAATGAGTAAAGATACGAAAATAAGCTTTGAAGAAGCCATGCAGCAACTTGAAGATATTGTTGAACAGTTAGAAGAAGGGGATGTACCTCTAGAAGAGGCGATTTCTATTTATAAAAAAGGAATGGAGCTATCAAAGCTTTGCCACGATAAGCTTCGAAATGTTGAGGAGCAGCTAACAGAAATTCTTACGGAGAATGGGAAGAAGGAAAACTTCTCTATTCAAGAGGAGGAATAATAGTGAAAAAAGTGGGATTTACCACCTTTTCTAAAAAATATAAAGAGCTAGTAGAAGCATACCTTAAGGAAACTGTTAGTCAATTATCTGCGCCTACACAAATTAAGGAAGCGATGCTCTATTCGTTAGAAGCAGGCGGCAAACGTATTCGTCCGTTATTATTATTCGCTACATTAGAAGCGTTTGGGAAAAAAGGGGAATTAGGTATAGAAGCGGCTGCAGCGATAGAAATGATCCATACCTACTCGTTAATACATGACGATCTTCCAAGCATGGATAACGACGACCTACGAAGAGGAAAGCCTACGAATCATAAGGTGTTCGGAGAAGCCTATGCCATTCTTGCAGGTGACGCTCTTTTAACGTATAGCTTTCAAGTGATTTCTAGTGCATCTTCCGAGGCTATTCCAACTGATGTGAAAATCCAACTGATTACAGAGCTAGCAAAAGCATCAGGTGCTGAAGGAATGGTAGGTGGACAAGTAGCTGATATGGATGGGGAAGGGAAAGACTTAAACCTTGATGAACTTGAATACATTCACATCCATAAGACTGGGAAGTTACTTGCTTATAGTGTGGTTGCTGGAGCGATGATTGCTGGAGCAAATACTCAACAATTAGAAAAGTTTGCTATCTTTGCTCACCATTTAGGTTTAGCCTTTCAAATTAGGGATGATATTCTAGACCTTGAAGGTGATGAAGAAATCATCGGGAAGAAAGTGGGCAGTGACGAACAAAACAATAAGAGCACGTATCCATCGTTGCTGACGTTGGAGGGTGCAAGGCAATCATTATTAGAGCATATTACGCTTGCAAAGGATGCCCTAAATAGCCTGGAACTGGAAACGGAGATTCTTAAAGAAATCACGGATTTAGTAGCTAATCGAAATCATTAAATAAGAGTGTGAACGGAAAACATTTGGAAAAATGTCTGTAATACGTTACTCTTTGTGTATACAGCTAACGAAAGATTAGCAACAATTAAGAGATGAAAGTGAGTGGTCCTACTAGTGGATCTGTTATCAATTAAAGACCCTTCCTTCTTAAAAGGGCTTTCTCAACAACAACTACAAGAATTAAGTGAAGACATTAGACAATTTTTAATAGAAAAATTATCAGTTACAGGTGGCCATATTGGACCGAATTTAGGAGTGGTAGAGCTGACGATTGCTCTTCATACTTGTTTTACAAGCCCTAAAGATAAAATTTTATGGGATGTGGGTCACCAATCGTATGTTCATAAAATTTTAACTGGTAGAGCAAGCGAATTTGACACACTAAGACAATATAAAGGTTTATGTGGTTTTCCTAAGATGATTGAAAGTGTACATGATGTATGGGAAACCGGGCATAGTTCGACTTCTTTATCCGCTGCTATGGGTATGGCAATTGCTAGAGATTTAAAAAAGGAGAAATCTTTTGTTGTCCCTGTAATTGGTGATGGTGCATTAACGGGTGGAATGGCATTGGAGGCATTAAATCACATCGGTCATGAAAAGAAGAACCTTATCGTTGTCTTAAATGACAATGAGATGAGTATTGCACCAAATGTTGGAGCCCTTCACAGTATATTAGGTCGTTTACGAACAGCTGGGAAATATCACTGGGCGAAAGATGAACTGGAGTATTTATTAAAGAAAATTCCTGCTGTTGGAGGAAAATTAGCAACGACGGCTGAGAGAATTAAAGATAGCCTGAAGTATTTGTTAGTGTCTGGTATGTTTTTTGAAGAGATGGGCTTTACGTATTTAGGGCCAGTGGATGGTCATAATTATGACGAACTATTTGAAAATTTAGCATACGCAAAAAAGACAGAAGGACCTGTTCTTTTACATGTGATCACTAAAAAAGGAAAGGGGTACCATCCTGCAGAAAGTGATGTTGTAGGTACATGGCATGGAACGGGACCGTATAAAATTGAAACAGGAGCATTTCCAAAGCCAGCTGAAACGCCTCCACCTGCATGGAGTAAACTGGTTAGTGAAACGGTTCGTAGGCTTGCGCGAGAAGATGAGAGAATCGTTGCAATCACTCCTGCGATGCCTGTTGGTTCCAAACTGGAGGGGTTTGCAAGTGAATTCCCTGATCGAATGTTTGATGTAGGTATCGCTGAACAGCATGCAGCGACCGTGGCTGCAGGACTGGCAACCCAAAAGATGAAGCCGTTTTTAGCTATTTATTCGACATTCCTACAAAGAGCCTATGACCAAGTGGTGCATGATATTTGCCGTCAAAACTTAAATGTTTTTATAGGTATTGATCGTGCAGGGCTTGTAGGTGCTGATGGAGAAACTCATCAAGGTGTGTTTGATATTGCCTTTATGAGACATGTGCCCAACATGGTGCTGATGATGCCAAAAGATGAAAACGAAGGGCAACATATGGTCAATACAGCCTTAAAGTATGATGATGGACCGATTGCCATGAGGTTCCCTCGAGGAAATGGAATAGGAGTTCCATTGGATGAGGATCTTAAAACCTTTCCGATTGGCACTTGGGAAGTAATAAAAGAAGGTGGAGATGTGGCTATATTAACATTTGGAACAACGATTCCAATGGCGATAGAGGCTGCAAATCATCTCGAACAGCAGGGGATTTCTGTGAAGGTCGTTAATGCTCGATTTATTAAACCGCTAGACCGTCAGATGCTCTCGGAGCTATTTGAAAGAAAAATGCCTGTATTAACGATTGAAGAAGCCGTCCTTCAAGGTGGATTTGGAAGTTCTATTTTAGAGTTTGCCTTTGAAAATCGTTATTTTGATGCAGTGATTGATCGCATGGGAATTCCAGATCAATTTATTGAACATGGAAGTGTTGATGAGTTATTGAAAGAAATCGATTTAACTGTGGATTCAACAATTCGGAAAGTAATCGAACTTACTAAGATTAAAGAGAAAAAGGGTTCTTTACTATGAAAAGTAAAAAAGAACGAATTGACGTCCTGCTAGTTGAACGCGGGTTAATAGAAACAAGAGAAAAAGCAAAACGAGCGATTATGGCAGGGCTCGTATATAGCAATGAAAACCGATTGGATAAACCTGGTGAGAAAATAAGCAGCGATCTGCCTTTAACGATAAAAGGGAATGTCATGCCATATGTAAGCAGAGGTGGCTTAAAGCTGGAAAAAGCACTGAAGGAATTTGACGTACATGTTGAAGGGAAGGTTTTGCTAGATATTGGTGCTTCGACAGGAGGATTTACAGACTGTGCATTACAAAACGGAGCAAAACAATCGTATGCCTTAGATGTCGGATATAATCAGTTAGCATGGAAGTTAAGGCAGGATGAACGAGTTATTGTCATGGAACGGACAAACTTTCGTTATGTGACCCCTGCTGACCTAACTGGTGAGATGCCAAATTTTGCTTCAATAGATGTTTCTTTTATATCATTAAAGCTTATTCTCCCGGTGTTAAAAACTCTTCTAGTGCCAAATAGTGATATTATTGCATTGGTGAAACCGCAATTTGAGGCCGGGAGAGAAGAAGTAGGGAAAAAAGGAATCGTAAGAGATCCAAAGGTTCACGAAGCGGTTTTAACTAAAATCATTGACCTTTCTTTATCTCTTGGGTATGATGTCAAAAATCTATCCTTTTCTCCAATCACTGGTGGAGATGGCAATATTGAGTTTTTACTTCATTTAGGATGGAAAGGCGAAGAGGAGCAAGGGATAAACCACCTTTCTAAAAAGCCAAACCAAATCGTATTAGAAGCCCATGAAGTTTTAAAATCAAAGTCGAATGTAGAAGAATAAGCGTCATGCTTGTTCTTCTTTTTATGTAGGTATACTTTGACGAGATAAGCAAAAGGATGTATATTTATACATATATACATCTACAAAAATTGAAAAAATAAAACAAAATACTACAGAGTTTTTGAAAGCAATCAGGGGTGAAATCATGAATAAAGGTCAACGTCATATTAAAATTAGAGAAATTATTACGAGCAATGATATTGAAACACAAGATGAATTAGTTGATGAACTAAAGTTTGCAGGGTTTAATGTAACACAAGCAACCATTTCGAGGGATATTAAAGAACTTCACTTAGTAAAAGTGCCGCTTATGGATGGTAGATACAAATATAGTCTTCCAGCCGATCAACGTTTTAATCCTCTACAAAAATTAAAGCGAAATTTAATGGATGCCTTCGTTCGTATTGATAATGCAGGTCACTTACTTGTGATGAAGACACTACCAGGTAATGCTATGGCCATTGGTGCCCTGATAGACAACTTAGATTGGGAAGAAATTTTAGGAACCATTTGTGGAGATGATACGATCCTCATTATTTGTAGGAAAGAAGAAGAAACGATTACCATTACTAATCGATTCCTTGAAATGCTCTAAATAGAGGTGAAACCAATTGTTAACCGAGTTGTCGATTAAAAACTTTGCTATTATTGAAAATTTAATGGTATCCTTTACAAAAGGGTTAACCGTTTTGACAGGTGAAACAGGAGCGGGGAAATCAATTATCATTGATGCTGTTCATCTACTCGTTGGTGGAAGAGGTTCGTCAGAATTTGTTCGACATGGCGAAGATAAAGCTGAAATTGAAGGGCTTTTTCAACTAGAGAGTTTGACCCATCCAAGCTATCAAAAAGCCGAAGAATTTGGAATAGAGATTGAAGAGGGAATGCTCATATTAAGAAGAGATATTTCACAAACGGGTAAAAGTGTTTGTCGAATAAACGGCAAACTAGTGACCATATCTACCTTGCGTGAAATAGGGGGAACGCTAATTGATATTCATGGACAGCATGAGCATCAAGAATTAATGGAGGAATCTAAGCACCAAAAGCTTTTAGACCAATTTGGGGCAAAATCTATATCGAGCCAACTAAAGGAGTATGCGAATTTATATCAAAGCTATGAGCAAACTTCTAAGAGGCTAAAAAGTTTGAGTGAAAATGAACAGAAAATGGCACATCGTCTCGATTTGATTCAATTTCAATTTGATGAAATTCAAAAAGCTCAGTTAGTGATTAATGAAGATGATCAATTACTTGAAGAAAAGAAACGATTGTCTAATTTTGAGAAGGTTTACGAAGGTCTTTCTAATAGCTATTCTGTGCTTCAAGGGGAACAAAAGGGACTGGATTGGATTGGTCTTTTAATGAGTCATATAGAAGAAGTCTCTAGTGTTGATCAGCAATACCAAGAGTTAGCTGAGACAGTGTCTACGAGTTACTATGCCTTAGAGGACGTGGCTAGAGAGCTGAGAAGCAAGATGGATAGTCTTGAGTTCAACCCAGAACGTTTGCACGATATCGAAAGTAGACTGAACGAAATAAATCAGCTAAAGAGAAAATATGGAAAAACAATTGAAGAGATCATAGAATATACGGCTAAAATAGAAGAAGAAATCGAAACACTTCAAAATAAAGAAACACATATCAATGCATTGAACAAAGAGCTTACTGCCATAAAGAAGGATTTAGTTCTCGAAGCGAAAGAATTGACCTCGACAAGGTTACAGTTTGCAGAGAAACTAACAAAATCGATTCACCGTGAATTAAAAGAGCTTTATATGGACAAAACAGTATTTGAAGTGCGTTTTCATTCAGATTATGATGTGTTTACTCCTACAGGTTGTGATCAAATTGAATTTTTTATATCTACAAATCCTGGAGAACCATTAAAGCCTCTATCCAAGGTAGCATCTGGTGGGGAGTTGTCCAGAATGATGCTAGCATTAAAAAGTATCTTCTCTAAACATCAAGGTGTTACTTCCATTATTTTTGATGAAGTGGATACTGGAGTGTCAGGGCGTGTAGCACAAGCCATTGCAGAAAAAATTTACAAAGTAGCCGTTTCATCGCAGGTCCTTTGTATTTCTCATTTGCCTCAAGTGGCAGCTATGGCTGATACTCATCTTTATATTTCAAAGGTTACCCAAAAGGGGAGAACGAAAACTTCAGTACAATCATTATCAGATCCAGATAAAGTAAAAGAAATTGGTCGTATGATATCTGGAGTAGAAATTACCGATTTAACCCGCGAACATGCGAAAGAATTACTCCATTTAGCAAAGGAAATGAAGGTAACTTGAAAAGCTATCCATATTGGGTAGCTTTTTTATAACGGAAAAGGTTATAAATGCGACTTAAGCAGGCAAAATTAAAGATGTAGCCATAAAGAAGAAAAAAGTGTGTGTGGACTAGAAGCGAGGAGAGTGAAAGATGTTGAGGCATGAACTTCTTAGAAAAATAATTGGTGGAATTCTCCTTGTTTCATTAGTTGCCATAGGATTTTCAAAACCATTTCAAGATTACCTTAGTATCCCCAAAAGTGTTACCCTATTTGAGGGTGAAAACCTTATTTTACAGAAATCTACTCCTGTATCTGCTGCCGTCACAGCAAATAATTCAACTCTTTCTATTCAACAAGATGATCAAACCGTGTCATTACAAGCAAAGAAATATGGAAAAGATGAAATGCTACTTGAGCTAGCAGGTTTTCCTATTAAAAAGGTCGATGTAGACGTTTTAAAGGATTTTAAAGTCATTCCAGGTGGACAATCTATCGGTGTGAAGCTTAATACGGTAGGAGTCCTTGTCGTTGGTCACCATCAAGTAAATACAGCAGAAGGAAAAAAATCTCCTGGTGAAATTGCAGGAATTAAAGTAGGCGACATTATCACAAAGATTAACGGTCAAAAAATTGAAAAAATGTCAGATGTGGCTCCATTTGTTCAAACTGCAGGTCAAAAGGGTGAGCCATTGAATATTGAAGTGAGTAGAGAAGATGGCAAAATTGATACAAAACTTATGCCATTAAAGGAATCCGGAGAAGAGAATTTTAAGTTAGGCCTATATATTCGTGACTCGGCAGCTGGCATTGGAACGATGACGTTTTATCATCCAGAATCAAAAAAGTATGGTGCTTTAGGACATGTTATTTCAGACATGGACACGAAAAAGCCTATTGTAGTTGAGGATGGTCAAATTGTACGTTCAACAGTCACGTCTATTGAAAAAGGAAGCAATGGAGATCCAGGTGAAAAACTTGCCCGTTTCTCTTCCGATAAAGAGGTAATTGGTGACATTCAAAGAAATAGCCCTTTTGGAATATTTGGTAAGCTCTCAAAAGAAATTACGAATGGAATAATGGATAAAGCCCTTCCAATTGCTCTTTCCCATCAGGTGAAAGAGGGTCCGGCAAAGATACTAACGGTTGTAGATAATGATCAAGTAAAATTATTTGATATCGAAATCGTAAGCACCATTCCACAAAAATTTCCAGCTACAAAAGGAATGGTTATTAAGGTAACTGACCCAGAGTTGCTTGAAAAAACGGGTGGGATTGTGCAAGGGATGAGCGGAAGTCCGATCATCCAGGATAATAAAGTGGTTGGAGCCGTAACGCATGTGTTCGTCAACGATCCTACTTCAGGCTATGGTGTTCACATCGAATGGATGCTAAATGAAGCGGGCATCGATATATACGAAAAACCAAGAGAAAAGGCGAGTTAAGGTGGAGGCTTACGCCTCTCCTTTTTTTATTCATTAAATAAAGATTTTTCGACAAAAATACAGAATAAGTCGAATACGGGCGAAAACCGAAGAAAAATAGAGATTTATACCATTTTTTTAGATTTTTTCAAAAAAGAAAAGGATTTACTGTTGCATTGTCGAATTGGTTAGTAGATTATATATATAGATAATTGTTCAGGTGAGAAAACTTTCGAGGAGGAAACATGTAGTGAAAAAGATAAAAGTATGTGTAGTTGATGATAATAGAGAGCTAGTTGGCTTACTTAAGGACTATTTAGTGTCCCAAGAAGATATGGAAGTCGTTGGTGCAGCTCATAATGGTCAAGAATGCCTCGATTTATTAGAAAAAGTGACTCCTGATGTTCTTGTTTTAGATATTATTATGCCACACTTAGACGGGCTAGCGGTTCTTGAAAAGTTACGCGATACTCGAAAGTCTCCGATGCCGAACGTTATTATGCTTACAGCATTCGGCCAAGAGGATGTTACTAAGAAAGCGGTAGAGCTAGGAGCTTCTTACTTTATCTTAAAGCCATTTGATCTAGAAAATTTAGGAAATCATATTCGTCAAGTGAGTGGAAAAACAAGTGCTGTCATGAGATCAACCTCACCATTAACAACCAGTCCAATGTATCGTCAACAAATGGAATCAAAACCGAAAAATCTAGACGCAAGTATTACTAGTATTATCCATGAAATTGGTGTACCGGCTCATATTAAGGGCTATTTATATTTACGTGAAGCTATTTCTATGGTTTACAACGATATTGAACTGCTTGGTTCTATTACGAAGGTATTGTATCCGGATATTGCGAAGAAATATAATACAACGGCTAGTCGTGTAGAACGTGCCATCCGTCATGCGATTGAGGTTGCTTGGAGCAGAGGAAATATCGACAGCATTTCGAGTCTTTTTGGATATACAGTGAGCATGTCGAAAGCAAAACCTACAAATTCTGAGTTTATCGCAATGGTTGCTGATAAGCTTCGTTTAGAACATAAGGCTTCTTGAAAGAGTTAGAAAGAAAGTAAAGCCATCATTCAGTACTATTATTTATAAGAATAGTGGAAACCCAATGACAAGTGTGGCATTGGGTTTTATTGTTCTGTTTGAAAATTAATAATGGTGATCATCTTTATCCTCGTCGTGTTTACATACATGTTTCTGCATTTTAACTTGTTGATTTTGGAGCACCTTTAGAGTTACTTCTATAACCATTTTTTCTTCTATTTTTGTGAAGGTACCTTCTTCAAAAGGTGCGTGAATTTCTCCTTCTGGTCCAAAAACGGTTCCCATTTTTCTATTCAGGGCTTCATCCATTTCTATAAAATGACTTGCAATTAATTCACAATATGGAAGTTCGTTGAAAACCTCCCCGCTAATTTGGTTGTATTCGGAAAGATCAGCTGAAAGCAATTTCTCTTTTGATGCGAATCCATGTGGTAGTGGAGATGACTTGAAATACTCGAACTCAGTCGTTTTAGGGCTAGTTTTGAAAGAAGGTTTACTTAGAAAATCTATTTGTGTCACTGCTTGGAATGGGACATCAACGGTTAAGGAGTGGATGCTTGAAGAAACAAAGTCTTTCCCTCCTTTTTTAGGCGTTGCGTATTGAATGTTTTTCCTTACAAACCCTTTTAAAAATAGCTTATTTGTTGGTAGCAATAGACGACACTGTACTAATTTTAGGTTTTTCTTGATTTTTTTGATTTCTAATACAGGTTCGGGAAACTCAATAATGGAATCAAGGTCGATTTGTATAGTTGTTTCACCTAATACAACAGGTACTTTCATAAAAGGATACGAATTAACTACCTCAGGTGTTACAGATATGTTACTAACCTCTTGTTGTACAGATGATGATTTTACAACTTTCTTTTTTTCGTGATAATCATAATGATCAAAAAATGACATGCAAACTTTCCCCTTTCTGATGCTTGTATTCATGAATAGTGTATGATTCGCTTGTCCCGATGTATGGACTAATGGACAGGTGTTTTTGCCTGTTTGTGTATTTGTACATAACAAAGAAGGGACCAAAGATAACGGTCCCTTCGGATTTAAAGTTTTATCATTTGGTTTTGCCATATCCTGAACTGTTTTTCGCAGTATATATCTAATAATAGAATGGAGCTAGTATCCTCTTCTTTAATATTTTTTGTTGTAATAATTTTCGAAGATATGATTTCAAAGATGGGTGCTTCATTTTGATAAATCGTTTGTTCAAAGTGAGTGGAAGATGTTTGTTGGTCATGGTTTATGAAATCATACTGTGATTTTTCATTACTCAAAGGGATCATTGGTGGGTAGGTATATTCTAAATGACATGTTTTTTTCCACGGGATAAGAAGGTTTTCCATGTGAATATTTGAGTGATTTTTTCTGGTATAGGTGATTTCAGCTTGAAGTTTTCCGGAAATCCAAAGTCGATTTGCGACTAGGTTTATTTGATATTCAGGGTGATGGGTAGTCCAGTTAATGTCCAATATTTTGTTTGTCCTTTCACTGATTTGAATGGTTTTATTAATCGTAAAGTCAATTGTTGAATGGACGATTTCGACAGGGACTCTTATATAACGGGGGACTGGTTTAGAATTTGAGACTGGCTCATAAGATTGATGATTATTTTCATTCATAATAAACCCCTACTAACATTAATATATTTACTTAAAAATATGATACTGCTTCAATAGTTATCACTTGTTCGGACAAAGTCTTGTTTTATATGAACAAGACTGATCACGTATATTCAAGTTACCATCTTTCATATATACTTAAAATACTATTATGATTAAGGTGGCAGCAATCATGGACCTTATAAACAATGAGTATGTTCGACTGGAAGAAGAGAACGGATCGATCTTTATTACTGTTTTACAAAAAGGATGCTCACTTAATCAATTGGATCAGCTAATTCGAGAACATCCAAGAATAGCGATCACAAAATTTGTTGAGTTGAAAGCAAGTTTAGAACAGGCAAAAAGAGAGAAGATACTTATCGGTGAATGGAACCCTCTTATTTCTATTTCGATTAGTGAAGATAAGATGGTTGCTAAAATGCGCCTTCGCGCTACAGAATCCCTACTACTTAATGAACGTGAAAAACTCACGGCTGACATATTGGAAGCGCTAGATGTCCATGGGATTAATAGTGGAATTTTGCAAACGGTAATAATGCAACCAATTGTAAATAAGGAATTTGTTATAGCAAAAGGTGAACCGGCCCTTACTGGAGCAGATGCAGTTGTACGATATTTTCAATTATCAAATCGAAGACCGACGATCCGTGAAGACGGTAAAGCAGATTACTTTGATTTGAATTTTATTGATGAGGTGAAAGCTGGGGACTGGCTTGGTGAAAAGAAGTCAAGTACAGAAGGTGTTCCAGGAAGAAATGTATTAGGAGAGGTGTTGCTTCCGAAAGAAGGAAAGAACAAACCCTTGTTTTATGACCATAAGACAGTTGAGAAGATAGAAAACGATAATGTAACAACCCTGAGAGCGCTGGTAGATGGAGTTGTCCAATTTAAAGAGGGGAAAATTTCCGTTGGGAATCATCTAATAATCAATGGAGATGTTGGAACGAGTACAGGGAACATTCAATTTGATGGAAGTGTCACTATTAACGGTATTGTTTCAGCGGGCTTTAGTGTCAAAGCTACTCAGGATATTTCCATCTTAGGAGAGCTTGGAATAAGTGGAGTTAAAGAAGTCGAATCCGAAAGCGGTGACATTTTTATTAAAGGTGGAGTGTTCGGGAATAACATAACCATTATTAAAGCAGCAAAAAATATATTCTTAAAACATGCCAATGAATGTATTTTAGAAGCTGGTGAGGATATTCATATTGGTTATTATTCGTTAGGCGCAAAAATTAAGGGGAGAAATATAATCGCTAACGAAGAAAAAGGTAAAATTATCGGAGGTACTATTGAGGCGAAGGGGAAGGTAAGTGCTGCTGTGTTTGGCAATAGACTTGAAAGGAAGACGTTTATTCAGGTCGAAGGATTTAATCGTTTTGAATTAGAACATGAGCTTTCAGAGTTGTTGTTGAGGTATAAAGAAAAAGTGTTCTATGTGGAAGGTCTTAAAAAGCAACTCGATTCTTTTGAAGACTTACAATCACATCTAAATGAAACCCAATTCAAACAATTTCAACGTTTAAAGTCCATATATGAGGACGAAATGATTGAAGTCTCCTTCTTAGAGGCACGAAGAAAAAACGTTATGAAGCTTCTTGAGACAAAGGGAGAGGGTCAAGTAAGTATACAAGTTGCCGCATACCCAGAAACGACATTACAGATAAAGAATCAGAAAAAACATGTTCAATCATTAATAAAAGGTACGATATATTGCGATAGAAATACACTTTACTCTGAATAATGGAGGTACGATCATTATGACGGAAGTAATTGCACATAGGGGCTATTCAGCTAAGTTTCCTGAAAATACGATGATCGCATTTCATGGTGCTGAATATGCAAATGCTGATGGAATAGAGCTAGATGTTCAGCTTTCTAAGGATGGTGAAGTAGTTGTCATTCATGATGAAAAGCTCAACCGAACGACAAGTGGAAAAGGATATGTGAAGGACTTTACTCTTCAAGAGTTAAAGAAATTGGATGCGGGTGTATTGTTTCCAAATTTAAGTGAAAAACAAACGATTCCTACATTAGAGGAAGTATTCGCATGGCTAACAACAAATACGTTAATCTGCAATGTTGAATTGAAAAATGGTGTGTTCCGTTACGAAGGAATGGAAGAAAAGGTGATAAAGTTAATTCGTCAATATGATCTGTCAGAAAGAATCATCATTTCTTCGTTCAACCATTACAGTATTGTTCATTGTTATAGACTTGCCCCAGATGTTGAGATTGCCCCATTGCTATCAGAAGGTTTATATATGCCTTGGGTATATGCGGCTTCTATCCAAGCGAAAGGATTTCATCCTCGCCATTTAGCTGCGCCTAATGACGTGATCAGACTTTCCTTAGAGTCGGGGATTGCTGTGAGGCCATATACAGTGAATAAAGAAGCGGAGATGGAGAGATTATTCCAAATTAACTGTTCCGCGTTTATAACAGATGACCCAACCATAGCGGTTAAACTACGGGACAAATATAAAAAAGGCAAAGCGTAGTAAAGTATTTACGCTTTGTCTTTTTTTTGTGTCTGAAAACGAGCTTGTACTTTATTTTTTTTGCGATCTCTATGAAAGATGAATCCTGCCACGAAAGATAGCCCTGCCACAAACAGAAATAGACCAACCAGAAATTGAAGCCAAAGATATGGAAAGGGTGAAAGAAGTATCCCGAACAGCATATCCCGCATTAGTTTAATACCGTATGCTGCTAAAAAACCAGGTATTAATAAGATAAGTAACGCAAATATTCTAATCATAGGCAATCCCTTCAAAACAAAAGTGTGGTCTCCTCTGCCATCATAAATTATTCTCCCAATTTGTCAAGATGGAATATTCACATT
Organism: Bacillaceae bacterium; assembly: GCA_041640555.1. GTDB lineage: Bacteria > Bacillota > Bacilli > Bacillales > Cytobacillaceae > Robertmurraya_A. The sequence goes on along the minus strand of JBEQAB010000010.1, from coordinate 65,135 downwards.
AAAATAGTGATATGCAATATTTTTCATTATACATATGAAGTAGGTGATTTTTTGCAGACAGTCATGATTGTAGGAGCAGGTAAAGGTGGAACTTCTATATTAAAAATATTAAAAGAAACAGCTATGCTTGATGTCAAAGTAGTGATTGATCGTGATTTAGAAGCGGAAGGAATGAAACACGCGAAAACGGAAGGGATCACTACAGATATTGATTGGCGTAAATATATAGAAACCGTTGATATTATTATTGAGGTAACCGGTGATGAAAATGTTTTCCGTGAATTAAGAGATGCTCGCTCTAAGAATACGGTTCTTATTCCTGGGAGTGTAGCCTTCCTGGTTACGATGTTAATGGAAGAAAAAGAAAAATTGCTTGATAAAGTGCAAAATGATGCATACAAGCATGACCTGATTTTTAATTCGACTGACGATGGGATGATCGTAGTGGATAAAGATGGGGTTGTCACCCTTTTTAATAGCAGTGCAGAGAGAATGACAGGAATAAGTCAGAAAGAGGCGATTGGAAAACCAATTCTTCAGGTTATTCCTTCAAGTCAGCTGCCACGCATTTTAAAAACGAGGAAAATTGAAGCTAATCACGAATTGGTGTTAACAAATGGGATGCATGTAATTACCACTCGAATCCCGATGATTGATGAAAATAACCAATTAATTGGTGCATTTTCAGTCTTTAAAGATAAAACAGAATTAATGGACTTAGCGCTAGAAATAACAAATTTAAACGAGATAAAAATTATGCTTCAAGCAATTATACAGTCGAGTGATGAAGCGATTTCTGTTGTGGACGAAAATGGAAATGGTATTATGATTAACCCTGCCTATACTAGGTTAACGGGATTGACAGAAGAACAAGTCATTGGTCAACCAGCGAATGCTGATATATCAGAAGGTGAAAGTATGCATATGAAAGTCCTCCAAACGAGAAGGCCGGTAAGGGGAGTGATGATGAGGGTTGGGCCGAATAAAAAAGATGTCATTGTCAATGTTGCTCCAATAATTGTTGATGGGAAGTTAAAAGGTAGCGTTGGTGTCATTCATGATATGTCCGAAATACAAAGTTTAAATAAAGAGTTGAGTAGAGCAAGACAAATTATTCGGACGCTTGAAGCGAAGTACTCTTTTGATGATATTATTGGACATTCGGAAGAAATTCAGCTTTCGATTGAACAAGCAAGACTGGGTGCGAAAACTCCTGCAACGGTATTGCTTCGCGGGGAATCAGGAACTGGAAAGGAACTTTTTGCACACGCGATTCATAATGGAAGTGATCGGAAATATAACAAGTTTATCCGTGTAAATTGTGCAGCGTTATCAGAAAGTCTACTTGAAAGTGAACTTTTTGGTTATGAGGAAGGGGCGTTTTCAGGTGCGAAACGTGGGGGGAAAAGAGGGTTATTTGAAGAAGCTAACAATGGAAGTATCTTCCTTGATGAGATAGGCGAGTTAACGGCTAATACACAAGCAAAACTGCTAAGAGTTTTGCAGGAAAATGAAATTACAAGAGTTGGTGGAACCAAATCCATACCAATTAATGTGCGGGTAATTGCTGCTACGAATGTAAATATTGAGAAAGGCATTGCGAACGGCACTTTTCGGGAAGACTTATATTATCGGCTCAATCGAATGCCTATTCATATTCCTGCTTTGAGGTTCAGAAAAGAGGATATTCCGTTTCTTTGTGAAAGGCTCATTCATAAAATCAATCAGGATTATGGACGAAATGTAGAGGGAATTACCCCGCTCGCGATGAAACAACTTATGCGTTACGATTGGCCAGGCAATGTTCGGGAATTAGAAAACATTCTTGGACGGGCAATTATTTTTATGACCAACCATGAAACAGAAATTGATATTATACATGTTCCTACTTTAATTAAGGAGCATGATCAGTTGCCGAAGGTAATTGCTGAGGATGAAAAAGAGGAATCGCTTGCTGAACTGGTTGAAGAGTTTGAAGCGAAAATAATCGCTCAAACCTTAGCGGAGCTAAAAGGAAATAAAACAGCAGCTGCAAAGAAGCTGGGGTTATCGGTTCGAAATTTGTATTATAAGCTTGATAAATACAACCTTGCTAAAAATAGCATGCAATAAATTTCATTATGTGAAATAATTTGCAGGATAATTCATGCAAAATAAAACGTTTTCATATTTTATTTTTTGGCATGCTTCTTGCATAATGTAATACAGGAGTGGTCGAAGCTTGGGTAATAAAGGGGTTGAACTTACATGACATTGGATTGGCTAATCGAAAGAGCAACCCAATATGAAGAAAAGACGGTGGCAGTGGCTGCAGCAGATGATGTAGAGGTTATTGAAGCAGTCACAGAAGCACTTAGGCTTAGGATTGCAAATTTCTTTCTATTTGGAGATAAAGAGCAAATTTTGTCTATACTGAGGGAAAAGGCCCCTGAGCTAGTGAAAAGTGAAAAAATAAAGATTTTTCATACCAAATCAGGTGCTGCTGCTGCTGAACATGCAGTTAAAGCAATCAAATTAAATGAAGCAAACGTACTTATGAAGGGAAATGTTCCAACAGCCACCATCTTAAAGGCAGTACTAAATAAAGATTACGGATTACGAACAGGGAATGTGTTGTCGCATATCTCCGTTTTTGAAGTGGCTGGTTATGACCGATTTACAATCGTTACCGATGCAGCAATGAACATAAATCCTGACTTAGAGACAAAAATTCAAATCATTAATAATTCTGTAAAACTTGCGAAATCAATCGGCATTGACACACCGCGTGTTGCTGCCATTGCAGCAGTAGAGGTCGTGAATCCATCCATGCCTGCAACAATGGATGCAGCGATTTTAACTCAAATGAATCGGAGAGGCCAAATAAAGGATTGCATTATAGACGGACCATTGGGACTTGATAATGCTATATCTTTCGAAGCTGCTAAGCAGAAAAAGATTTACAGTGAGGTGGCTGGACGGGCAGACATATTATTAGTGCCAACAATTGAAGTAGGAAATACACTATATAAATCACTCGTATATTTTGCAGGTGCTAGGGTTGGTGCAATCATCGCCGGAGCAAAAGTGCCAATTGTTTTAACATCCAGAGCAGATTCAGCTGAAAGTAAAGTGTATTCTCTTGCTCTTGCTATTTGTTCTGTTTGTAAATAAAGATAACACTGTTGGTTGAGGAGGAAGAGGTAAATGGAAATTTTTAAGTATATGGAAGCTTACGATTACGAGCAGTTGGTGTTTTGTCAAGATAAACAATCCGGATTAAAGGCGATTATCGCCATACATGATACAACATTAGGTCCAGCCTTAGGTGGAACTCGGATGTGGACATACGAATCAGAAGAAGCAGCGATTGAAGATGCCTTGCGTCTAGCGAAGGGTATGACTTACAAAAATGCAGCGGCAGGATTAAATCTTGGTGGTGGAAAAACCGTTATTATTGGTGATCCGCGTAAGGATAAAAATGAAGAAATGTTCCGTGCATTCGGTCGGTACATTCAAGGGCTAAATGGGCGCTACATCACAGCTGAAGATGTAGGAACAACAGTAGCTGATATGGACTTAATACATGAAGAAACGGATTATGTCACGGGGATATCACCGGCATTTGGTTCTTCTGGGAATCCATCACCTGTTACTGCATATGGTGTTTATCGTGGGATGAAAGCTGCTGCAAAGGAAGCATTCGGCACAGATTCACTTGAAGGAAAAGTGGTTGCCGTACAAGGTGTAGGAAATGTAGCATATAACTTGTGCCGTCATCTTCATGAAGAAGGTGCACAACTAATTGTTACGGATATTAATAAAGAAGCCGTACAAAGGGCTGTTGAAGAATTTGGTGCCAAAGCGGTAGAGCCGAATGAAATTTATAGTGTGGATTGTGATATTTATGCACCATGTGCTCTTGGGGCAGTTATCAATGATAACACGATTCCGCAAATTAAAGCGAAAGTCATTGCAGGAGCGGCAAATAATCAGCTACGTGATCCACGACACGGTGATCTTATTCATGAAATGGGTATTGTTTATGCGCCAGACTACGTAATTAATGCAGGTGGAGTAATTAACGTAGCAGATGAGCTATACGGCTATAATCATGAGAGAGCAATGAAAAAAGTAGAAACGATCTATTCAAATATTGAAAAAGTAATTGAAATTGCTAAACGGGATAGAATTCCGACTTATAAAGCGGCTGATCGAATGGCAGAAGAGCGTATTGAAAGAATGCGTAATTCTAGAAGTCAATTCCTGCAAAATGGACATCATATTTTAAGTCGACGTTAATGCACTGACAAAGATAGGCTGAGGATTTCAGCCTCTTGTCTTTTACATACTAGTATAAAGCTTGGACAATGGAGGTTTAACAAGTTGCGCGAATTAATGAATCGAATTCTTGTAATCAATCCTGGTTCTACATCAACGAAAATCGGAGTATTCGATAATGACCTATCAATTTTTGAAAAGACCATTCGACATGAATCAGACCGGATTAATTCGTTTGACAATATCATTGACCAATATGAATTCAGGAAACAGACGATACTTGAGACGCTTGATATAGAAGGCATAAATATATCGAAGCTGAGTGCGGTTTGTGGACGTGGTGGCTTACTTCGCCCAATAGAAGGTGGTACGTATGAAGTAAATGATTTGATGCTTCTAGACTTAAAGGCTGGTTATTCAGGTCAACACGCATCAAACCTCGGAGGAATTATTGCCTTTGAAATTGCATCGGGTTTAAATATTCCAGCATTTATAGTCGATCCTGTGGTAGTGGATGAACTTGATCCTATCGCACGTATTTCTGGTTTTCCATTGATCGAACGAAAAAGTATTTTCCATGCACTTAATCAAAAAGCGGTTGCCAGAAGGGTGTCAAAGTCACTCGGAAAAAAGTATGAGGACCTGAACCTAATCGTCACTCATATGGGTGGAGGAATCACCGTGGGTGTGCATAAAAATGGAAGAGTGATTGATGTAAATAATGGTTTGCATGGTGATGGGCCATTTAGTCCGGAGCGTGCGGGTACAGTACCAGCAGGTGATTTAATTTCCTTATGTTATTCAGGAGATTTTTATCGTGAGGAAGTAATGAAGAAGCTAGTCGGTCAAGGTGGGCTTGTCGGATATCTTGGTACGAATGATGCATTAAAGGTAGAAGAGATGATCGGTAAGGGAGATAAGCAGGCAAAGCTTATATACTCAGCGATGGCCTATCAAGTGGCAAAAGAGATTGGAGCAGCGAGTAGTGTTTTGGCAGGAAAAGTGGATGCGATTATCCTTACGGGTGGATTAGCGTACGGGAAGGATTTTGTAAAAGAAATCAGTGACCGAGTCAACTGGATAGCGGACATCATGATTGAACCTGGTGAAAATGAGTTGCAGGCTCTTGCAGAAGGTGCTCTAAGAGTTTTAAGAGGAGAAGAAGATGCGAAACAGTACCCAAATGGAGTAAAAGATACTGTTCATAGCAAGTAACGAGGAGGGTTTTGGTTTGGCAGAAGAGTATGATTTAGTCATTTTAGGTGGAGGAACAGGCGGGTATGTGGCAGCGATACGTGCGTCCCAGCTCGGCTTAAAAACAGCAATCGTTGAGAAAACAAAGTTAGGCGGAACTTGTTTACATAAAGGGTGTATTCCTAGTAAAGCATTACTTCGAAGTGCAGAGGTATATCGAACGACTAAGAAAGCGCAAGATTTTGGTGTCATTGCCTCAAATATTTCCTTAGATTTCGGTAAGGTTCAAGAAAGAAAGAATAAAATAGTTGAAGGTCTCCATAAAGGGGTTCAACACCTTATGAAACAAGGGAAAATCAGTGTGTATGAAGGGATTGGTAGAATTCTAGGTCCTTCTATCTTTTCACCATTGCCAGGTACTGTTTCGGTGGAGATGAACAATGGAGAAGACAATATGATGCTGATACCAAAAAATGTCATTATCGCAACTGGTTCACGTCCTCGTACGTTAGAAGGTCTTGAAATCGATGGTTCACAGGTACTCACCTCAGATGAAGCATTGCAGCTTACGTCTGTTCCGGACTCAATTATTATTGTTGGCGGCGGTGTGATTGGAATTGAGTGGGCATCGATGCTTTCAGATTTTGGAACGGAAGTAACAGTAATAGAGTATAGCGATCGTATCATTCCTACAGAAGATCGTGAAATTTCAAAGGAAATGCAGCGGTTAATGAAGAAAAAAGGAATTAAGTTAGTTACTAATGCAAAAGTGTTACCAGAAACTATAAAAAAAGAAAATGATGTTTCAATTTCTGCTGATGTAAATGGAACGATTAAGGAATTTTCAGCTGAAAAGATTTTGGTTTCTGTAGGTCGCCAAGCAAATGTGGAAGGGATTGGACTTGAAAATACGGATATTGAGATTGAAAGAGGGGTTATAAAAACCAACCCTTATTATCAAACAAAGGAATCTCATATATATGCCATTGGTGATGTCATTGGCGGACTACAGTTGGCCCATGTTGCATCACATGAAGGAATTGTTGCGGTTGAGCATATTGCCGGGGAGAAGCCTTCTCCAATAGATTATAGTCTCATTTCTAAGTGTATATACTCCAATCCTGAGGTAGCTAGTGTAGGATACACAGAGGAAGAAGCGAACGAAAGAGGATTCGAAGTAAAAGTAGGTAAATTCTCCTTCCGAGCGATCGGAAAAGCACTGGTGTACGGAGAATCAGATGGATTTGTAAAAATCATTGCTGATAAAAAAACGGATGATATTTTAGGTGTCCATATGATCGGACCGCATGTAACAGATATGATTTCGGAGGCAGGATTGGCTAGAGTGTTGGATGCAACTCCGTGGGAAATCGCTCATACGATTCACCCTCATCCTTCTTTATCTGAAGCAATCGGAGAAGCAGCTCTTGCAGTCGACGGGAAAGCATTACACGGGTGAAGGGTTGACCGCTCCATAAATACAAATGTCCACAAGTGGTGTCTGTCACCGTTAAATAGGAGGTTATGATAATGGGTGAAAATCGTCATCTTGCGTTAGGTTTGAGTGATGAAAAAGTTTTAGAAATGTATGAAATGATGCTACTTGCTCGTCGAATTGATGAGCGGATGTGGCTGTTAAATCGTGCGGGGAAAATTCCATTTGTTATTTCATGTCAAGGTCAAGAGGCAGCTCAAGTTGGTGCAGCATTCGCATTAGATCGTGAGAAGGATTATGTTCTTCCGTATTATCGAGATATGGGTGTAGTTTTAACGTTTGGTATGACCGCCAAAGATCTCATGCTGTCAGGATTTGCTAAGGAAGAGGATCCAAATTCAGGTGGCCGTCAAATGCCAGGGCACTTTGGTCAGAAGATAAATCGGATTGTTACAGGATCTTCCCCAGTAACTACACAGGTTCCTCATGCAGTGGGAATTGCCCTGGCTGGAAAAATGGAGAACAAAGATTTAGTAACATTCGTTACGTTTGGAGAAGGTTCGTCCAATCAAGGAGACTTTCATGAAGGCGCAAACTTTGCTGGAGTTCATAAGCTTCCAGTCATCTTTATGTGTGAAAACAACAAGTACGCGATTTCTGTTCCAATCGAAAAACAACTGGCGTGTGAGAATGTTTCCGATCGAGCCATTGGTTATGGAATGCCAGGGGTAACGGTTGATGGAAACGATCCACTTGAAGTATACAAGGCAGTGAAAGAAGCAGCGGATCGCGGACGTCGTGGAGAAGGCCCAACATTGGTAGAAACCGTTTCATACCGATTAACTCCTCACTCCTCTGATGATGATGACCGAAGCTACCGTGGCCAGGAAGAGGTAGCGGAAGCAAAGGCGAAGGATCCCATTCTTACATTTGCTTCTTATCTAACAGAAATTGGACTCTTAAATGATGATTTAGCAAAGGAAATTAATGATCGAATAATGAAACAAGTAAATGAAGCAACAGACTATGCAGAAAATGCACCATATGCGGCTGCTGAAAGTGCATTAAAGCATGTGTACGCTGAGAAGTAAGGGGGAAGAAATTAATGCCTGTAATCTCGTATATTGATGCGGTAACTATGGCCATTCGTGAGGAAATGGAACGCGATCCGAAAGTATTTGTCTTGGGAGAAGACGTTGGTAAAAAGGGTGGTGTGTTTAAAGCAACACAAGGTTTATATGAGCAATTTGGTGAGGCGCGAGTAATTGACACTCCACTAGCTGAATCAGCCATTGCAGGAGTCGGAATTGGTGCCGCAATGTATGGTATGAGACCAATTGCTGAAATGCAGTTTGCTGATTTTATTATGCCCGCAGTGAACCAAATTATTTCCGAAGCAGCAAGAATCCGTTACCGTTCTAACAATGATTGGAATTGCCCGATTGTCGTGCGTGCTCCTTATGGTGGAGGCGTTCACGGTGCACTGTACCACTCTCAATCCGTTGAGGCGGTTTTTGCCAATCAACCAGGTCTGAAAATTGTTATGCCTTCTACTCCTTACGATGTAAAAGGTCTTTTAAAGGCTGCTATTCGTGATGACGATCCTGTTCTGTTTTTTGAGCATAAGCGTGCTTATCGCTTAATTAAAGGGGAGGTTCCGGCTGATGATTATGTTCTTCCTATCGGTAAGGCAGATGTAAAACGCGAAGGAGAAGATATTACCGTCATCACATATGGATTATGTGTTCATTTTGCTCTACAAGCAGCAGAAAAATTGGCTAGTGACGGGATTTCAGCCCATATTCTTGACTTACGTACTGTGTATCCTTTGGATAAAGAAGCAATTATTGAAGCAGCTTCTAAAACAGGAAAAGTCCTATTAGTGACGGAGGATAACAAGGAAGGCAGCATTATGAGTGAAGTAGCAGCGATCATCGCCGAGAACTGCTTGTTTGATTTAGATGCACCGATTAAACGCTTAGCGGGCCCTGACGTACCAGCTATGCCATACGCACCAACGATGGAAAAATACTTTATGGTAAATCCAGATAAGGTCGAAAAAGCAATGCGTGAGCTTGCAGAATTTTAATAGGGATTAAAGGTTAACAAGGAGGTAATGAATTGGCTATCGAACAAATCAAAATGCCTCAGCTTGGGGAGAGTGTTACAGAAGGAACGATTAGCAAATGGCTCGTTTCAGTTGGAGACACGGTAAACAAATACGATCCTCTAGCAGAGGTAATGACGGATAAAGTAAATGCAGAAGTACCTTCATCCTTCTCGGGGAAAATTGTCGAACTTATCGCCAATGAAGGAGACACATTAGAGGTCGGCGCCATTATTTGTACAATTGAAGTCGAGGGCGACAATCTTAAACAAGAGGAATCGGTTGATTCAAAGCCATCTAATGTGGAAGTTTTAAAGCCTGAAGGTAGTGATGCGCCCAATAAAACACGCTATTCACCAGCCGTCTTAAAGCTTTCTGCGGAGCATGCCATTGACTTAACTCAGGTATCAGGTTCTGGAGCGGGTGGACGAATTACGCGTAAAGATCTTCAAGCAATTATAGAATCCGGGGCCATTCCAACACCTCAAGAAAAAGTGGAAGCTGTTCCAACTGCTCCAGCTCCAAAAGCGGTAGAAAAAGCAGCGCCTGCCCCAATGGATGTTCCTGTAACAGCCGGAGACATAGAAATTCCAGTCACAGGTGTTAGAAAAGCGATAGCTGCCAATATGTTACGCTCCAAGCATGAGGCACCACATGCCTGGACAATGGTTGAAGTGGATGTGACGAATTTAGTTGCATACAGAAACTCCATCAAATCGGAGTTCAAGGCGAAAGAAGGATTTAACTTAACGTTCTTTGCTTTCTTTGTAAAAGCAGTTTCTCAGGCTTTAAAGGAATTCCCACAAATGAACTCTATGTGGGCAGGGGATAAAATTATCCAGAAGAAGGATATTAATATTTCCATCGCTGTTGCAACAGAGGATGCTTTGTATGTTCCAGTTATTAAACACGCGGATGAAAAGACCATCAAAGGGATTGCGAGAGAAATAACGGAACTAGCATCTAAAGTAAGAGCTGGAAAATTAACTAGTGCTGATATGCAAGGTGGAACATTCACTGTGAACAACACTGGTTCGTTCGGATCAGTACAATCCATGGGAATTATTAATTACCCTCAGGCAGCCATTCTACAGGTAGAGTCCATTGTTAAACGCCCGGTGGTAATGGATGGCGGAATGATTGCTGTAAGAGACATGGTTAATCTTTGTCTATCGCTAGATCATCGCGTTCTTGATGGTCTTGTGTGTGGAAGATTTTTAAAACGGGTGAAAGAAATTCTTGAGGCTACTACAAAGGAAAATACATCCATCTACTAAGACAAAAAGCCGTTGTCAATTGGACAGCGGTTTTTCTTCTTTGCAATTATTCCCATGTGTACTACAATAAGGGTAAGATCAATAATTTTGAATTTTACCTCAATTTATCTTTCGGAGGGAGGGAAGCCGTAGCAGTTTTTGCACGGCATACAATGCAAATAAAAGATATGAAACATGCGACATTCCCACTTTGGCAAGAGAAAGACTGGACCGAAAAAAGTGAACAGTCACTGAAAGGAAAAAAGGTAGAACAATTAATCAATCATACATACGAACAGATAAAATTGAAACCGCTTTATTTTAAGAAAGAACAACACTGTTCTCAATATCCAGGTGTCCAAGATTATCGAAGAGGAATTGATTCGTATCGTGGTCAGAAACACCCATGGAGAATAGCTCAGACCCTTCAAGCGTCGTCTGCAAATGAACTAAAAGATAAGATGGATGCTGCCATCAAGGCTGGACAGTCCGCTGTTTCTTTCTCTGTTCGAGAGGATATCTCTTATCAATCAATATTTCAAGAGTTTGCGGTCCGTTTTCCAATTTGTTTGCATGCAAAAAAAAATCAGCAATCCAAACTCGTCTCAGAGCTCTGTAGCATCAAAGAGATAAGTGATGATGTACAAGGGTTTATTGCAACAGATCCGTTAGCCCAATTGGCGTCAGAAGGCTATTTAGAAGAGTCAGTGAATGATGTGTATGATGAACTAGCAACAAATATTCAAATTACCTCACAAAAATTCCCAGAACTAAAAACGATTCTTGTCGACACATCACCCTATCATAATGGGGGAGCTAACGCAGTTCAAGAGATTGCGATTTCGCTTGCAACTGCTGTATTCCACCTAGAAGAACTTTCAAATCGAAACCTACCGATCGCAACCATATTATCAAAATATATTTTTCGCTTCTCAGTAGGAGCCAATTTCTTTATGGAAATTGCTAAGTTAAGAGCAGCACGTAAGCTTTGGAGTGAACTTGTAAAAGCTTATGGAGGAAGTACGGAAGATCAAAAAATGGTCATATCAGCACGAACGTCAAGCTTTACAAAAACCGTTTATGATCCATATGTAAATCTTCTGCGTTCTAGTAATGAAGCGTTTGCAGCAGTCATCGGAGGGGTCCAATACTTGCATGTAAGTCCATATAATGAGCTCGAAGGGAATGGCGGAGAGTTTTCAGAGCGAATAGCTCGAAATTCGCAACTTATTTTAAAAGAAGAAGCGCTTCTTTGTAAAACACACGATCCATCTGGAGGTTCCTGGTATATAGAAGAACTAACTGACGAGATTGCCAATAAGGCTTGGGCGTTGTTTCTACAAATTGATGATTCAGGCGGCATGCTATCTTCCCTTGTAGATGGAGAGATTCAATCTCAGATATCTAAGGTATGGGAAAATAGAAAGAATGATAGTTTCACAAGACAACAATCGATTATCGGTACCAATACATATGCAAATTTGCAGGATCAGCCATTAAAATTATGCGTCCAGCAAAAAGCTACACCAGAAGCTGTAGCAATAAAGATACCTGAACTAAAGCAAGCTAGACTTTCAGAACCCTATGAAAACCTTAGAAGGATGTCTGAAAGGCTAGAACAGAAACCAGTCGTAGGGGTAATTTGTATCGGTGGATTCAAACAGTTTAAACCGCAAGCAGATTTTATTGCAGGCTTTCTCGCACCAGGTGGAATTGTTACGGAAAAAAGTGAAGAAACTGACAGTTGGAAACAAATTCAAAAATATATTGATAGTAGCAACTATTCCACGTACTGCTTGTGTGGAGCATATGGAGAGTTTGAAGAATGGGGGCTAGCTATCGTGAAAGAATTTCATACGATTTATCCTGAAAAAAGACTATATTTGGCTGGACTTCCTGAACATAAGGATGTTTGGCTTCAAACAGGTGTAAAGGGCTTTTTTCATCGTAAAAGTAACTGCTATGATTCTCTATTGAGTCTCTTGACTGAAATGGAGGAAACTACCCATGCTTAACAAACCCAATTTTCGTCAAATAAAGATATCTTCTTATAAGGAAAAGAGTAATCGAGAAAAAGAGGAAATAACTGCTACCATTGATGATTTATTTTACGAAACAAATGAACAAATCAGGATAAAGTCTCTTTATACAAGAGATGACCGAGATCACTTAGCTCATCTTGGGGACTTACCGGGTTTGCCCCCTTATACAAGGGGACCATATCCAACGATGTATGTAAACAGACCTTGGACGGTAAGGCAGTATGCAGGCTTTTCTACAGCAGAGGAAAGTAATGCATTTTATCGCAGGAATTTAGCAATGGGGCAAAAGGGTTTGTCAGTTGCGTTTGATTTAGCCACTCATCGAGGCTATGATTCTGACCATCCACGCGTCGAAGGTGACGTAGGTAAAGCCGGTGTGGCTATTGATTCAGTCCTCGATATGAAAACTTTGTTTGATGGCATTCCTCTAGACCAGATGTCAGTCTCAATGACGATGAATGGAGCCGTTTTGCCGATCATGGCCTTTTATATTGTAACGGCTGAGGAGCAAGGGGTAAGTAAGGAGCAGTTATCTGGGACGATACAAAATGATATTTTAAAAGAATATATGGTTCGTAATACATATATTTATCCACCAGAAATGTCGATGAAAATTATTGCGGATATTTTTTCATATACTTCTAAGCATATGCCAAAATTCAATAGCATCAGTATTTCAGGATATCATATGCAGGAGGCAGGAGCACCAGCTGATATCGAGCTTGCTTATACACTAGCTGACGGACTCGAATATGTTCGAACAGGTCTTAAAGCGGGGATCGATATCGATTCCTTTGCTCCGAGGTTATCATTTTTTTGGGCCATTGGTATGAATTATTTTATGGAAGTAGCTAAGATGAGGGCGGGACGTTATCTTTGGGCAAAGATGATGAAGACATTTTCTCCTCAAAGTGAAAAATCTCTTGTCTTGCGTACCCATTCCCAAACATCTGGTTGGAGCTTAACGGAACAGGATCCGTTTAATAATGTGACGCGAACCCTTTTAGAAGCTCACGCGGCTGCTATGGGGCATACTCAATCCCTTCACACCAATGCTTTAGATGAGGCTATTGCACTTCCAACCGACTTTTCTGCTAGAATTGCTCGCAATACACAGTTGTTTCTTCAGGAAGAGACTGGTATCACGAATGTGATTGACCCTTGGGGTGGATCGTATTATGTGGAGGCTCTGACAGATGAGTTGATTAAACGTGCGTGGGAGCATATCGAAGAGATTGAAGAGCTAGGTGGAATGGCAAAAGCAATTGAAACGGGCTTGCCAAAGATGAAGATTGAAGAAGCGGCAGCTAAGCGTCAAGCCAAAATTGACTCAGGTGAAGAAATAATCATCGGTGTCAACCGTTACCGAGTTGATAAAGATGAAGATATTGAGATTTTAGACATAGATAATACAGCAGTAAGATTAAAGCAAATTGAAAAACTGGCATATGTAAAAGCAAATAGAGACGAGCCAGAAGTAAAGCGAACTCTAGAAGCATTAACAAAAGGAGCAAAGACAGGCGAAGGAAACCTCCTTGAACTTGCGGTAAATGCAGCTAGGGCTCGTGCAACAATCGGGGAAATTTCAGATGCGGTGGAAGCCGTTGCCGGAAGACACAAAGCGATTATCCGCTCTATTAGTGGAGTATATAGCGCTGCATACTCAAACGAAGAGGAAATGAAAGAAGTTCAGCGCATGACAGAGGAATTTCTAGAAAACGAAGGACGCCGTCCAAGAATCCTTATTGCCAAGATGGGACAGGACGGTCACGACAGGGGAGCAAAAGTAATATCTACGGCTTTTGCTGATTTAGGGTTTGATGTGGATATTGGACCGTTATTCCAAACACCAAAGGAGACCGCTTTACAAGCGATCGAAAATGATGTTCACGTGATTGGTATAAGCTCACTTGCAGCCGGTCATAAAACACTGCTTCCGCAATTAATAAAAGAATTAAAGGACTTAGGTCGGGGAGATATTTTAGTAGTCATCGGTGGCGTAATTCCTGCGCAAGATTATGACTATTTATATCGCCAAGGGGCTTCCGCAATTTTTGGACCAGGGACCGTCATTCCAGTAGCTGCTCAAAAGGTGGTAAGAGCGATCTACGAGCGATTAGGCTATGAGGAAGTGGGAAAGTAATGAAAGATAATCATTTAGAAAATGGTTTTTCTTCTGCTAAACGATTTCACAAAAAGGTAAATAATGCTCCAACGGTCGAGGAGCTTTGCTCAGGCCTAAGGAATGGAAACCGTTCCATGCTCGCTCAAGCGATTACATTAATCGAAAGCAATGCCGACCACCATTTTAATAAGGCGCAGGATCTCCTTCAACAAATTCTTCCCTTCTCAGGTAACTCGGTTCGAATTGGCATTACTGGTGTGCCAGGAGCGGGAAAAAGTACCTTTATTGACTCATTTGGGATGTACTTATGTGAGCAAGGCGTTAGGGTAGCTGTTCTAGCTGTTGATCCGAGCTCTAAGCGGAGTGGTGGGAGTATTTTAGGGGACAAAACGAGAATGGAACAACTATCTAGAACCGAGTTAGCTTTTATTCGGCCGTCCCCTACAGGAGGAAAGCTAGGTGGCGTTCATCGAAAAACGAAGGAGTCTATTGCTCTTTGTGAAGCCGCTGGTTATGAAGTGATTATTGTTGAAACCGTTGGTGTAGGACAAAGCGAAGTGATGGTTAGAGACATGGTAGATTTCTTTATGCTCCTTGTTTTAACAGGTGCTGGTGACGAGCTACAAGGGATGAAAAAGGGTATCATGGAGCTTGCTGACGCCATTGTCGTAAATAAAGCGGATGGTGATAATGAAGCTTTCGCACGAAAAACGAAGGATGAATATAATCGAATTCTGCATTTTCTACAACCTTCAACTACCGGTTGGGAAACGAGAGCCCATGTTTGCTCAAGTTTATATAATAAGGGAATCGTGGAAATTTGGAAGACGATGCAACAATTTATCCAGGAAACGACACAAACAGGAGTGTTTGTTGAGCGAAGAAGAAAACAAACAAAGGATTGGATGCACGCCTTAATCACAGATCAACTTCAGTTACAGTTTTATGCTCATGAAAAAATAAAAGAATTGCTTCCACAGATAGAAAAAGCTGTTGTTGATGGTGATCAGCCGGTTACTTCTGCAGTAGACCTGCTATTTCAACATTTCTATGAAAAAAAATGAAGGCTGTTTTCGTAAAGTTTGTTGTTTTGGAAAAATCCCAAAAGCCGGATTTTTCCCCGAATAACGCTGGGTTTATTGGTCTATTTGGAGAGTAGCTCTTTTCTAAGGATAAAAATATTCTAATTAGCTGATGAAACATATAGTTAATTTCCTAAAAAGTGTGTATATAGTAACAATATTTTAGAAAAGAGCCAAAATAAAAAAGGAAGGTCACACATACGGTGACCTTCATCTAAGGAGTAGGGGTATGATCTAGCTGTGCTTATATCATACCCTTTTTTCACCACCTTAAACCTTTCTGATTGTATATTTGTATCTCATATTGGTATATTGAATATATAAAAATGAAATAATGGAGGGAACTTTTCGTGAATATGGATTTTAATTTATTTATGAACGATGTGGTTCGACAAGCACGACAAGAAATTGTCGCTGCTGGATATACAGAATTAAAGACGTCAGAAGAGGTGGATACTGCGCTTGCTAAATCAGGTACAACACTTGTAATGGTTAACTCAGTTTGTGGCTGTGCTGGTGGGATTGCTCGTCCAGCAGCAATGTATTCTGTTCACTACGATAAAAAGCCTGACCAATTAGTAACGGTGTTTGCTGGCCAAGATAAAGAAGCAACAGCAACAGCACGTTCTTATTTTACTGATTATCCACCATCTTCTCCTTCTTTTGCTTTATTAAAAGACGGGAAAATTTTAACCATGGTTGAGCGCCATGAAATTGAAGGGCATGAACCAATGGCGGTTGTACAAAAATTACAAGAAGCATTCGATAAATATTGTGAAGAAGTGTAACCTCAGGTCTCTGAGGTTTTTCTTTTGACTATTCATCGGTTAACAGTTGAATTGAAAGCGTCATCAAGGGTAAGGTAACTAATGGGAAATTAACATATAGGAGTAAAAAATAAAATGGAATTTAAAATTGGTTACCGAACGGTAAAGACCGCATTAGGAGCAGCAGCTTCCATTATGATCGCACAAGCTTTTGGACTTTCGAGTTATACATCTGCGGGTATCCTTACCATCCTTTGCATTCAAGTGACAAAGAAGAAAAGTGTACGTGCTTCCTGGGAACGCTTTTTAGCTTGTATAGTGGCAATGGTGTTTTCAATTGTTATTTTTGAAGGAATTGCTTATCATCCCGGTATGATCGGTCTTTTATTATTATTATTCATTCCAACTGCGGTAATGGTTGGAGCAAGCGATGGGATTGTCTCGAGCACCGTTATTATTCTCCATTTGTATTCAGCTGGACACATTACAAAAAGTTTATTATTAAATGAATTGGGCCTAATTATTATTGGAATTGGTGTGGCCTTAATTATGAACTTATATATGCCAAGTTTAGAAAATAAGCTGATTGATTTCCAAAGGGAAGTAGAGGAGAGATTTAAAGCCATCTTTGATGAAATTATCTTATATTTAAAGAATAATAAAACCGATTGGGATGGTCATGAAATCCCAGAAACAGCGACGCTTATTGATGAGGCAAAAACTCTAGCTTTTCGTGATGTTGAAAACCATTTCCTTCGTAACGAGAACTTATATTATCATTATTTTAAAATGAGAGAGAAGCAATTTGAAATTATTGAAAGAGTTTTGCCTCTTGTAAGTTCCATTTCTCTTACCGTCGAACAGGGAGAGATGATTGCGGAATTCATTGAAGATCTCTCAAAAAATATTCACCCCGGGAACACAGCGGATATTTATATTGAAAAGTTAGAGAGAATGAGAATGGAATTTCAAAAAATGGAGCTTCCTAGAACCCGTGAGGAATTTGAGACAAGGGCAGCTCTTTTACATTTTACAAAGGAAATGGAGCAATATCTAACCATTAAAAAGGACTTTGTTGGTATGAAAAAACCAAAAGTGAATAAAAGGAAGAAGATGCTACAAACTACTAAGGAGAAATAATACGGAAGGTGAACATATGCTATCCTTTCTTCTAGCTTTATTTATAGCATTTTCTTCAAGTCCGATTTGGCCATTAGGAGAAAATCCACTGCCGGGGGATCCTTTTTTAATTGTTAATAAAGCTACAAATGAAGTAGCTTTAATTAATGAGAATCGAGTTCAGACAGTCGTAAAAGCTGCAACAGGAAAGACGGAGGAGTTAACTCCAGAAGGATTATTCACGATAACGGTTAAGGCAAAAAATCCATATTATCGAAAAAACAATATTAATGGTGGAGATCCGGAAAATCCTTTAGGTACCAGATGGATCGGTTTTGATGCAAATGAAACCGATGGAAGAATCTATGGTCTTCATGGAACCAACACACCTAGCTCCATTGGTAAGTATGTGTCGCAGGGATGTGTGAGACTTCAAAATGAAGCCATCGAATCTCTCTTTGATTTCATTCCAATAGGCACAAAGATATTAATCACAACTACAAATGAAAACTATGCAGAAATAGCAAAAGAATACGGTGCGATGTCAAAATAAAAGTCACTTAAGGCAACCCCTTAAGTGACTTTTTATTGTTTATAAAAATGCAACAACTCCAGCTAGTATGGTAGATGCTAGCATCGCAAATAGCATTACATAAACAACAATCTTCTGTGTTTTCTTATTTCCCATTTTCTATCTCCTCTCAGGCAAAAACTTTTCTACGCTTATTTTACTAGGAAAAGATAAATTGAACAACCGATCATGTTCTGGAAGGGATTTTAGTCCAAAAAGCGAATATTTATAATTATATTACATCTGAGGGAGATGGAAAAAGTGATAAATAATGTCGATCACATTGGGATCGCTGTAAAATCAATTAATGCATGCTTGCCTTTTTATACAGAGACTCTTGGATTAAAGCTCGTCGGAATTGAAGAAGTCCCATCAGAACAAGTAAAAGTAGCCTTTATAGATACGGGGAACGTCATGTTAGAGTTATTAGAATCGACAAATTTTGAAAGCGCTATCTATAAATTTGTCGAAAAGCGCGGAGAAGGAATCCATCACATTGCTCTAGGGGTAAATTCCATTGAATCTAGGATACAGGAATTAAAAGACAAGGGAGTACAAATGATTCATGACAATCCAAAAGAAGGAGCACATCATGCAAGAGTGGCCTTTATGCATCCAAGATCTACTCATCATGTGCTTTTCGAAATGTGTCAAAGAGATGGGGGGAGTCAAAAATGATCGACATCTATGAAAAAATCAATGATTTATATGACCGGAAAAGAGAAGTAGAGTTAGGTGGGGGAGATCAAAAAATTGAAAAGCAGCATGAAAAAGGAAAACTGACAGCAAGGGAGAGAATCGAGCTTCTAGTTGACAAGGGAACCTTTATTGAGCTGAACCCTTTTATTGAACATAGATGCAAGGATTTTGGTTTGGAAAATCAAAAGGGGCCAGGAGATGGGGTTGTTACTGGTTACGGAAAGGTGAATGGGCGACCAATCTACTTGTTCTCCCAAGATTTTACGGTTTTTGGTGGAGCTTTGGGGGAAATGCATGCGAACAAAATAGCAAATGTCATGGATTTGGCAGCGAAAAATGGCGCACCTTTTATTGGGCTGAATGATTCGGGTGGAGCGAGAATTCAAGAAGGAGTCGTGTCACTCGATGGTTACGGAAAGATTTTTTATCGAAATGCTATATACTCGGGAGTCATTCCGCAAATCTCTGTGATTATGGGACCGTGTGCAGGTGGAGCGGTGTATTCTCCAGCCATTACTGATTTTGTGTTTATGGTTGATCAAACAAGTCAAATGTTTATAACCGGACCTAAGGTAATTGAAACGGTTACAGGTGAGAAAATAAGTCCCGAGGATTTAGGGGGGGCAAAGGTACATAACTCTATCAGTGGAAATGCGCATTTCCGTGCATCAACGGAGGAAGAAGTACTTGCTGAGGTCCGACAGTTACTAAGCTATCTTCCACAAAATAATGAAGAAAAAGCACCGATTAGTAAGTACGAGGATAATTGGGATTACCGTCCTGATTTAACCGATGTAGTACCATTTGACGCAGTCCGTCCGTACGACGTAAGAAAGGTAATCGAGCAAGTAGTAGATGAAGATTCATTCATGGAAGTTCAAAAGGATTTCGCCAAAAATATCGTCATCGGCTATGCTCGAGTGAAGGGTGAAGTCGTCGGGTTAGTATGTAACCAACCAAAGTTTATGGCGGGGGGGTTAGACATAGACTCGTCTGATAAAGCGGCCAGATTTATTCGTTTCTGTGACTCGTTTAACATACCTATTATTACATTTGAGGATGTAACGGGCTTCTTCCCTGGTGTAAAGCAGGAACATGGTGGGATCATTCGACATGGAGCAAAAATATTGTACGCCTATTCAGAAGCAACGGTTCCAAAATTAACGATTATTTTGCGAAAAGCATATGGCGGAGCCTATGTGGCATTAAATTCTAAGTCTATCGGTGCGGATCTAGTATTTGCTTGGCCTAACGCTGAAATTGCAGTGATGGGACCGCAGGGGGCAGCGAATATTATTTTCGCAAGGGAAATTAACCAAAGTGAAGATCCTGAGGCAACAAGAGCACAAAAAATTAAAGAGTATCGTGAAAAATTTGCTAACCCCTATGTGGCCGCAAGTATGGGAATGGTAGATGACGTTATTGACCCACGTGAAACGAGAATAAAAATTATTCAATCTTTAGAGATGTTACGTAATAAAAAAGATACTCGTCCGAGTAAAAAACACGGAAATATTCCCCTTTAAACCCATACATTTGCTGATTGTGATACGAAAAAGTTATACTACAAGAGTGAATGTATGATTGATGGAGGGGACATGATGATTAACGAAGAAAGATTGTTAAAGGAATTTCTTGAGCTCGTTCAAGTGGACTCTGAAACAAAGAACGAAGCAGAAATTGCAAAGGTATTAAACCAGAAATTTACAGAACTTGGTCTTGACGTGGTGGAAGACGATACAACTGCAGCTACTGGCCATGGGGCAGGCAACTTAATTTGCACTCTTAAAGGCCAAAAGGAGGAAGTAGACACCATTTACTTTACCTCCCATATGGATACAGTTGTCCCTGGTAAAGGAATCAAACCAAGTATTAAGGATGGGTATGTAGTTACTGATGGTACAACTATTCTCGGAGCGGATGATAAAGCGGGACTTGCCGTAATGCTTGAAGTGGTTCGTGTATTAAAGGAACAAGCCATATCACATGGCACGATTCAATTTATCATTACTGTTGGAGAAGAGTCTGGCTTGGTTGGTGCCAAAGCATTAGACCCAGAGTTACTCGTAGCAAAATATGGGTATGCTCTAGATAGTGATGGTCAAGTAGGTAATATTATTGTTGCTGCTCCTACTCAGGCAAAAGTAAAGGCAACAATTTTTGGAAAGACCGCACATGCTGGTGTGGCACCGGAAAAAGGTGTATCGGCGATTACAATTGCAGCGAAAGCCATTTCAAGAATGCCTCTTGGTCGCATTGATGAGGAAACAACTGCAAATATCGGTCGTTTTGAAGGGGGGACGCAAACCAATATCGTTTGTGACCACGTTGAAATCTTAGCTGAAGCACGCTCGTTAGTAAATGAGAAAATGGAAGAACAAGTGAAAAAAATGAAAGCGGCATTCGAAGAAGTGGCCTCAGAAATGGGTGGCAGAGCAGAGGTTGATATTCAAGTAATGTACCCTGGTTTTAAATTTGGAGAAGGAGACCATGTGGTTGAAGTAGCAAGGAAAGCGGCTGCTAAAATTGGTCGAACCTCAGAGCTGTTAAGAAGCGGCGGGGGCAGTGATGCGAATGTAATTGCTGGATTTGGAATTCCGACCGTTAACCTAGCAGTTGGTTATGAAGAGATTCACACAACGAATGAAAGAATGCCTGTTGAAGAACTCAATAAGTTGGCAGAGTATGTGATTGCAATTATTGAGGAAGTTTCTGCTTAATAGACAAGTCTCTTTTCTAAAACATTGTTGCTATATACACACTTTTTAGGAAATTCACTAGATGTTTCAACAGCCAATCAGAATATTTTCATCAAGAGTTACTCTCGAAATAGACCAATATACCCAGCATTATGCGGGGAAAAATCCGGCATTTGGAATTTTTCCAAAATACTAACTTTACGAAAAAAGAGTGAGGAGAGATTCTTCACTCTTTTTTCGTTACTTTTGATAGACAAAATAGCAGAAATGTTAGTATGATACAGGTATAAAGTATGATGCCTTTGTGCTAGATTGGAGCCAGTACCCATGCTTACAACAACAAAAGTAGTCGTGTTTCAAGTAGGGAAGGAAGAATATGCGATCACTATTGAACATGTAATTTCAATAGAGAAGGTGGAAGGAATTACACCGATCCCTCATTTACCTGTGTACGTGAAAGGTATTGTGAAAGTGAGAGGAGAATTACTCCCTGTTCTTGATCTTGAAGAAATCTTATATCACCGAACCATTCAATATAATGATCAAACGAGGATGATTATCGTAAAGACAGATGAACTATCCATTGGAGTTCTAGTTAACGACGCGAAAGAGATTATTGATATTGATAAGGAACAGTTAAAGCAGTTAGGGTTAGTTGCATTTAATAAAACAAGTTACTTTTCTTCCATTGCCAACCTGGATTCGCGTTTAATTACAATCATTGATCCATCCAAGCTTGTTCAATCGCTAGAAGGAATAAAGGAAATTCAACAATATATGAAATCACATCAAGAGGAGTAGCCAGTGAGGCTGCTCTTTTTCGTCTCGTCATTATTTTGGTAAAATACAAGTGGTAGAAGTGGTGAGGAGGTAGAAGGCTCTGAAGGAAATGTACCCTAAAAATGGCCGTGTGATTCTTCATGTGGATATGAATAGTTTCTATGCGTCCGTAGAAATGGCCTACGATCAAAATTTAAAGGGTAAGCCACTTGCGATTGCGGGCAATGTCGAGGAAAGACGTGGGATTATTATTACTTGTAGTTACGAAGCTCGAAAACTAGGGGTTAGAACGACGATGCCGCTTTGGGAAGCTAGAAAACTCTGTCCCAATTTAATTGTAATGAAACCCAATTTTGAACGCTACCGGGCTGCCTCTATTGCTATTTTTGACTTGTTAAGACAGTTTTCTGATTTAGTAGAGCCAGTTTCAATTGATGAAGGATATGTAGATATTACTGAAGGCTATGAGTTTGGATCACCTCTTGAAATTGCAAAGACGATTCAAGAGCGAATGCTAGAACAATTTGATCTTCCTTGCAGTATCGGGATAGCTCCTAATAAATTTTTAGCAAAAACAGCATCAGATATGAAAAAACCTTTGGGGATAACCGTTCTTAGAAAGAGAGATATTAAACACGTTCTGTGGCCATTAAATGTGGGAGAAATGCATGGAGTTGGACAAAAGACTGCCGAAAAATTAAACCAAATGGCCATACAAACGATTGGCGATTTAGCCAAAGGAAATGATATTCAGTTAAAATCTCTGCTTGGGATTAATGGAATAAGGCTAAAGGAACGAGCGAATGGAATCGATCACCGAGAAGTGGATCCTAACTCTGTTTCTGATTTTAAAAGTGTTGGAAATTCAACAACACTTCCAAAGGATGTAACAAATGTTAAAGAGTTAAATACAGTGCTAGAGCATTTGGCAGAGAAAGTATCTCTTAGATTAAAAGCAAAACAAGTGTTGGCAACGGGACTAAGTGTAACGATACGGTATAAGGACCGGAAGACATTTACTAGGAGTAAAAAACTAGACAATCCAGTTGAAAAGCAAGATGAAATTGCACAACTTGCCAAAAAAATATTTCATTCGAATTGGAATGGAAATGCCATCCGGCTTCTTGGGATCACCGGAACAGACTTGATTTCTGTGAATGAAGCAGTGAAACAGCTCGATCTTTTCTCATATGAACGTGATGCAAAAAAAGAGCCACTATTAAATGCTGTTTCAAAATTAAAAGAAAAATACGGCACGTCCATCATTAATCGAGCGGGAATGGTACGAAAAAACAAACCTTACCCGTCAATCGGTACAGATACAAGTTTTAACAAAGATTTTTTACACATAACGAATGAAAAGAAAGAAGAGTAAGCGTTATATATAAAATAATTCAGGAAAAAATATATTTGATTGAATATTTAATTAATCACCTTACTTGCGCTTTTTGCTTAATCTTGCTAAAGTAAAGTGGATTCTTATGTATATAGTACTTAGCTAGAAGGGAAGAAAAAAATGTCAAAACAACAATTTGGTGTTATTGGGTTAGCAGTAATGGGGAAAAACCTTGCTTGGAACATTGAAAGCCGCGGCTATACTGTCTCAGTTTACAACCGTTCAAGCGAAAAAACAGATGAAATGCTTGCAGAATCAAATGGAAAAAACATATTTGGTACATATAGCATGGAAGAGTTCGTAGAATCATTAGAAAAGCCTCGTAAAATCATGCTTATGGTTAAAGCTGGCGGGCCAACTGATGCGACAATTGAACAATTAAAACCATTGCTTGATAAAGGTGATATCGTTATCGACGGTGGAAACACATACTTTGTTGATACACAACGCCGTAATAAAGAACTTAGTGAACTAGGTATTCATTTTGTTGGAACAGGCGTATCAGGTGGAGAAGAGGGTGCTCTTAAAGGGCCTTCAATTATGCCAGGTGGACAAAAAGAAGCATATGAATTAATTGCACCAATTTTTAAAGATATTTCTGCAAAGGTTGATGGTGAGCCTTGTACAACCTATATCGGTCCAGACGGAGCAGGTCACTATGTGAAAATGGTTCATAATGGAATCGAATATGGAGATATGCAGTTAATCTCTGAATCATACTTCCTATTAAAGCATGTACTTGGTCTAAGCGCAGACGAACTTCACGAAGTTTTTGCTGAGTGGAACAAAGGTGAGCTTGATAGCTACTTAATCGAAATTACAGCTGATATTTTTACGAAAAAAGACGAAGAAACAGGTAAACCACTTGTTGATGTCATTCTTGATACAGCTGGACAAAAGGGAACTGGTAAGTGGACAAGCCAAAGCTCTCTTGACCTTGGAGTACCACTACCAATCATTACGGAGTCCGTATTCGCTCGTTTCCTTTCAGCAATGAAGGAAGAACGTGTTCATGCTAGCAAAGTATTAGGTGGACCAACTGCGAACGAATTCACTGGTGATAAGAAGGCATTTATCGAGTCAGTTCGTAAAGCTCTTTATATGAGTAAGATTTGTTCATACGCACAAGGCTTCGCACAAATGCGTTCAGCTTCAGAAGAATACAACTGGGATTTACAATACGGTGAAATTGCGATGATCTTCCGTGGAGGATGTATTATTCGTGCTCAATTCCTTCAAAAGATTAAAGAAGCGTATGATCGTGATGGACAGCTTAAAAACCTATTACTTGATCCATATTTCAAGGAAATTGTTGAAAGCTACCAGCATGCTCTTCGTGATATTATGGTTGTTGCCGTTCAAAACGGTATTCCTGTACCATGTTTCTCTGCTGCTCTTTCATACTATGACAGCTACCGTACAGAAACACTTCCAGCGAACCTGTTACAAGCTCAACGTGACTATTTCGGTGCACATACGTACCAACGTACAGATAAAGAAGGAACATTCCATACAAACTGGTTCTAAGCCTTCTAAAAGCAAAAATAGCCTACCCAACAGGGTAGGCTATTTGCGTACCATTTATAAGGGTTAAAAAGCTCCTTTCCTAAATGGTAAAGAGCTCCGTTTTGAAGTGCTTTTCGTAAAATACGTGCCGAAATGATAGTCGTATTGGCATCGTTATTGGTGCAAAAGTAAATTAAGCGGAGAATTTCCGGTTAGATGCAGAATGGAGCCTCTTTTTGGGGTAAATAAGGGGATGTTTTCCGCTTATGCAAAAAAAAATCGCTCCTTTTTGACTTTTTCGAGCCAATAGGCGGAATCTCTCCGTCTATTTAGCCCATTTTTAATAATATTTTCAAATTAAGCGGAATTTCTCCGTTTATTTATCAGCTCGGGGCTTAACCGGATCACCAACCGATAAGTGCGGACCCGCTTTTTTAATTGTCCATCTTAATAATGATGTCAATTGCTAGGTTAAAGTTAATGAAATTTTGTAGAAACGTTATTCAATAAAGAAAAGACGTATGCCAAAATTCATACGTCAATTCTGTGTATTTTAATAAGAAAATACCTGAAAACAGAACTCATTACCTAAATGGACATGAGCATTTTTTTTAGCACTTATCAACATCAAAATTAGAGATTGGCCACCAATGGAAGCCATCTTTCTCAAGAAGCTCATCCGCTTCAGGAGGACCCATCGTACCTGAGTTGTAGTTAGGGTAGTTCTCGGCCTTTTGATTTTCCCAAACATCAGAAATCTTATCAACAAAACTCCAAGATAGAGCAACTTCATCCCAATGAGTAAAGTTGGTTGCATCACCGCGCATGCAATCGAATAGAAGCTTCTCGTATGCCTCTGGTGTATTTAACCCATCGATTCCGCGATTTGCATAGTTTAACTTCACAGGAGTGGCTGCGATGTTTTGACCCGCTTTTTTCGCATTTAGATGCAGCGTTATGCCTTCTTCAGGTTGAATATGAATCACAAGTAGGTTCGGATTCAATGTTTCTTCAGGACTATAATATAGGTTCATAGGAATGTCTTTAAACTGGATGACAATTTTTGTAGATTTGGCATCCATTCTCTTTCCTGTACGTATATAAATAGGAACGCCTGCCCAGCGGAAATTATCAATCATCAATTTTCCAGCTACATATGTCTCTGTGTTAGACTCTGGGTTAACCATTTGCTCTTCACGGTATCCTAATACCTCTTTACCTTCCACTGTGCCTTTGTCATATTGGCCGCGAACGAAGTATTCTTTTACTTGTTCACCTTCAATTGGACGAAGAGCACGAAGGACTCTCACTTTTTCGGAGCGAATTTCTTCTGTGGTTAGCTTAATTGGTGGCTCCATTGCTAGTAATGCGACCATTTGGAGCATATGATTTTGAACCATATCTCTTAACGCACCGCTTTTTTCATAATAGCGTCCACGTTCTTCTACTCCAAGAACCTCACTAGAAGTTACTTGAATATTCGAAATATAACGGTTGTTCCAAAGCGGCTCGAAAATCGCATTAGCGAATCGAATAACTTCGATATTTTGAACCATTTCTTTTCCTAGGTAATGGTCGATTCTGTACACTTCATCTTCAGAGAAGGCAGTTCTGATTTGATCATTTAACTCTTGTGCTGATTGAAGATCATGTCCAAATGGTTTTTCAATGACTAAGCGTTTAAACCCGCTCACATTGGTCAAACCATCTTCTTTTAAATGTAGTGCAATTGTTCCAAAGAACTCAGGTGCCATCGCTAAATAGAAGATGCGATTTCCTTGTAAATCATAATTTGAGTCAAGTTGATTTGCTAGGTTATTAAGCACTGCGTATGAATTTGAATCAGTTACATCATGTGAATGATAGTAAAAATGAGAAGCAAATTCATCGATTCGATCCTCTTTTTGAATAGAAGACTTTACCGATTTTTTGATATTCTCTTGGAATTCCTCATTCGTTAATGGTCTTCTTGCAACTCCGATGACAGCAAATTTGTCTGAAAGATTTCCTTTTTCAAACAGTTTATAGAGCGAAGGATACAGTTTTCTATTTGCTAAATCACCAGTTGCTCCAAATATCATGATTAATGCAGTCGGTTTCTCGTTTTGTGTCACGTTAAGAACCTCTCTTCCAGGGTATTTCCATGTTATATATGTATTTTTATAAAAAAAATTGACCTATACAAGTACAGAATTTTATCGGTTTCTAGCCAAATAAGCAAATAATTCTTCACAAAATTACGTATTTATTTTTAACCAAATCGCTTGAACTATCCTTAATACAAATGAAAGCGTTATTAATTTATTTTATGAAATATTTTAATAAAAATATTTCATAAAATGATTGTTGCCTTATTTTTCATGTAGTATGATGGTGTTAGAAAGTTTAACTGTCTAAAAAGGAGGCTTTCTTTATGAATGTGATTGAAAGCAATCAGTTAACGAAAATGTATGGAAAAGCAAGAGGGATTTCTAATGTCAGTTTCTCTGTAAAAGAAGGAGAGATTTTTGGATTCATTGGACCAAATGGAGCTGGGAAATCGACAACCATTCGAACATTGCTTGCACTTATTTATCCAACAAGTGGAAGTGCTACGATCTTTGGGAAGGACTGTATTAAATATGCCCCCGAGATTAAGAAGGAGATTGGGTACCTCCCCTCAGAGGTCTTTTATTATGACAATATGAGAGTTATTGATTTGCTTAAGTATTCTGCTAGCTTTTATAAAAAGGATTGTACAAAGAGGATACATGAGCTTGCAGAAGCGTTAAATCTGGATGTTTCTAAGAAGATTGACGATCTTTCACTTGGCAATAAAAAGAAAGTCGGAATCGTTCAAGGATTATTGCACAAACCCAAGCTCATTATTCTTGATGAGCCGACAAGTGGCTTGGATCCGTTAATGCAACAGAAATTTTTCGAATTATTAAGAGAAGAAAATAAAAAGGGAGCTACCATTCTTTTCTCCTCTCATATTTTAAGTGAGGTTCAAAAACTTTGTGATCGTGTGGCTATTATCAAAGAAGGCGAAATCGTGAAAGTCGAGACGATGAGTGCTTTAACAGAGAATAGTTATAAGAAATTTAGACTTGAAACTGTTCATCAAGTAATTTCTGAAGTTTTTCAGCTAGATGGTGTCACAGATATTAAGGTGAAAGAAAAGACGGTATCCTTTATTTACAAAGGGAATATGAATGCAATTATTAGAAAAATTGCAGAGATACCCATTCAGAATTTGTGGGTAGAAGAACCAACCCTTGAAGAGGTTTTCATGCATTACTACGAAAAGGGGGAGTAGAAGGTGAATATCTTTCTTCATGAAATAAGAGCTTATGGAAAGTCGACGATTGTCTGGACGGTTTCCCTTATTGCACTTGTGCTCTTTTTTATGTCACTATTTCCTTCCTTTGCGAAAGATGCAGAACAAGTGAACGAGCTTTTAAAGAATCTCCCAGAAGCGTTGCGTAAGGCGGTTGGGATTGAAATTGGTAATTTTACTAGCATGCTTGGTTTTTATTCGTATGTTTTCATTTATATTTCGTTATGTGGTGCGATACAGGCGATGATGTTAGGTGCATCTATCCTTTCCAAGGAGTTACGGGAAAAGACAGCTGATTTTCTTCTTACCAAGCCTGTTTCAAGGACAATGATCATTTTGGCAAAGCTTTCTGCGGCATTTGTGTCCTTAGTATTTACCAGCCTAGCCTTCATCCTTTGTGCTTATTTCATTGCTTCCTATGTAAAGACAGAGAATTTTAGTGAACAAGCATTTTTTCTTCTATCATTCACGCTCTTTTTCGTTCAAGTTATGTTTTTAGCCATTGGAGTGATTGCTTCCATGCTATTGCCTAAGTTGAAATCGGTTCTCTCTTTATCACTAGGTGTCGTCTTTGCTTTCTTTTTTATAGGAATGTTTGGATCTACAGTGGGTGACGCGTCCGTTCGCTATATTACCCCATTTAAGTATTTTGATTACATGTATATTATTAAAAATAGTCAGTATGAATGGTCGTATGTGATAGCCGGTTTGGTGTGGATCATAGCAGCTATTATTGCTAGCTTTTACATCTATACTAAAAGGGATATGAACGCGGTGTAAGAAAGGAGGGGGTAAGGTGAATGTATTTATTAGAGAGTTAAAAGCACTAAGAAAGTCACTCGTTATTTGGTGTTTAGGAATCCTTGCTATGGTAGCTGGGGGGATGAGTAAGTACGTGGCAACAGAATCTTCCGGTCAGTCTATTAATGATCTCATGGCAAGTATGCCAAAAGCCATGCAGGTCATTATGGGAACAGGCTCGTTGGATTTAACGACTGTTAGCGGCTATTACGGTATTTTGTTTTTATATTTAGTGGTTATGACTACGATTCATGCTGTAATGTTAGGAGCGAATATCATCTCTAAAGAGGAGAGAGATAAAACAGCAGAATTCTTATTAGTGAAGCCAATCTCTAGAAAACAGGTGATCTTTTCAAAATGGATGGCATCCTTGGTATCTATTATTGTTCTAAATCTTGTCACTTTTTTGATTTCACATTTGATGGTGGATTATTATAATAACACAGATAAGTCGTATCTGATCGAGATTTCTGAATTAATGGGTGGTATGTTTATCCTGCAACTCCTGTTTTTATCCTTAGGAACATCCATTGCTGCTAGTATTAAGCATCCCAAAAGAGCTGCAAGCATTTCTACTGCAGTGTTACTAATTGCCTTTTTCTTATCGATGGCGATTGACCTTAATGAGAATCTCGAGATTCTTTCTGTCTTTACTCCTTTCAAATATTATGAGGCAAAGGACATCATTGGTGGAACCGGGTATGAAGCCATATATATAACGGTAAGCGCCCTATTAGTTGTAGTCATGACGAGCTATACCTTTATCGCTTATGAAAAGAGAGATCTGCATATCTAGTAAGTATCTCGTGACAAATATGTTATAGTGATGGTAAGAATGATAGTAATCCGATGTCTTTATTGACGTCGGTTTTTTACATAAAGGAGCGTTTGAAATGGATATTTTATTTCTCGGTACGGGCGCAGGAGTTCCCGCAAAACATAGAAATGTAAGCTCTCTTGTACTGAAGCTGTTGGATGAGAGAGGGACCCTTTGGATGTTTGACTGTGGTGAGGCCACTCAGCATCAAATATTACATACTTCTGTTAAACCGCGCCGCATTGAAAAGATATTTATTACTCATCTTCATGGCGACCATATCTATGGTTTGCCTGGTTTATTGTCTAGTCGATCCTTCCAAGGCGGAGAGTCACTCGTAACGGTATATGGACCTAAGGGGATAAAAGATTATGTAGATATTTCTTTGCAAGTAAGCGGAACGTATTTAAAGTACCCTCTAAAGATCGTAGAAATTGAGGAGGGGATTGTTTTTGAAGATGAGCAGTTCAAAGTTGAAGCTCGTAAATTGGAGCATGGAATTCCATCATACGGATATCGAGTGGTGGAGAAGGATCGTCCAGGCTCTTTATTAGTAGAAAAGCTACAGGAAGCAAATATCCCACCGGGTCCTTTATATAAAAAAATAAAGGCTGGGGAGAACGTTGTTTTAGAAGATGGAACCACCATTGATTCTTCCGAATTTCGTGGTGAAGATATTAAGGGAAGGATCGTAACGATTTTAGGTGATACAAGACTATGTGACAATGCTAGTTTACTTGCAATAAACGCTGACCTTCTGATCCATGAGGCTACGTTTTCTAAGGGAGAGGAACAGCTTGCGTATGATTATTTTCATTCAACGACTACACAAGCGGCACAGGTCGCACGAGACGCTGGTGTGAAACAACTGTGTCTTACTCATATTAGCTCAAGATATGACAAAAGAGCTTCGCAATTACATGTTGAGGAAGCGAGAGAGGTGTTTCCGAATACAGAAATCGCTGAAGATTTTAAAGAGATTACGATTCCTGTACACAAATAAATCGGGTACCAATAGGGTCCCGATTTATTTTAAAGGCTGTTTTCACAAAGATTGTTGTTAAAATCTAAAAGCCGATTTTAACGTTGAAATAGATTTTTTCGCTTAAGAATTTAGTTTGCAGGCTCTTGTCTTATATATTCATGCGCTGAAATTTAGCACAATTTTTAAAATTAGGTTCCCAAAAGCAATAAAGTTTAAGTAAAGAGCCATTTTAAAAGATTTATGTATCGTTGTTACGTAAATCTTTTAAGCGATATTTCGTCCCTCTCCAAATAATTCCCCCTCTTTTAAAGGTTAAGAAGCTAGCCCGGATGATGGAGTAAATAAACAACATGGCGGTAAAAGGAAAGAGGAAAAACATCCATGGCGAATAGGTTGTCATTCTTTTGATAATCATGGCGTAAATCAATGCGAGCAAAAAAATATTCCCGATGCTCAAATACATTATGATAGGTTCTAAGGAAAATAGAGTGAAGAAAGGGAGTACCTGTGACACAAATACTCCGAAAATCGCAAACATCACCATGCTAATTCGGTAATGCAGTCCCGCAAACGTATTTTTCTCTAAGCCAATAAGTGCCTCCTTTAAAGTGGAGTACCATTCCACCTCAAGAAGTGTCAAAGCCGTTACCATTCGATGTCTAAATCCCATTTCCTTCATTTTTTTTCCAAGCATTAAATCGTCATCAGGACGCATTCTAATGACTTCGTGAGTTCCCATTCTCTCATACGCTTCTTTCTTCACTAAGTTAAACGCTCCAATGCCGATTCCAACCTTGGAACGAGGATGATTTGCTTGCCAAGGACGTTTAAAGTAGGAGAAACCAAACATGAAAAAGGCGATAAAGCTGTTGAGCCATAAGCGCTTTCCTCGTAAATTAGGTGCAGCTGTTAAGTGGTCTAGTTCATGTGTCATAAAATAATGAACGGCTTTTGCAATTGCATCTCTGTGATAGATCACGTCTGCATCTGTGAATAAGAGAAGTTCTCCTCTTGCTTGTTTTGCTCCAACAAACATCGCATGATTCTTCCCTAACCATCCTGGTGGAAGGGTAGTAATGTGGATAACACTTACATTTTTGTATGCAGACTGCATCTCATTCATAATGATTGGAGTAGTGTCGGTTGATCGGTCGTTCACCAAAATCCATTCCAAATGACCATAACTCTGCGTAAATTGACTTTGTAAGCTTTCTTTTACTCCTTTTTCCTCATTACGTGCCGCAACAATTATTGACACTAAAGGACCGTCCTGAGAAACAGGTTCGTTTTCGAGACGATCGATTCTCTGAAGTCCAATCTTTGCATCAATAAAGATCAGAAGCCAAACCACAATACTGATAGCTAATAAAGAAGAAACCATTAGAAATAAGGACATCAAAACACCCTTTTATTTGTAAGTAGTTATATTACAGTTTTGATTATACTTGTTCTATAGGAAAGAACCAATCAAATCTTGACTCTCTAATGGAATCCCCTAAGTTATAATAAAAAGGAGTCCTGCAAATACAGAACTCCTACTAAGAGCAATTGCCCCCTATAACGCTTCTAGCATAATTCCGCAAGTTACAAGATAGGCCATACCACTAACAAGAAGTACCACCCCAGTAATAGCAAAAGCCAAATCACTACTCATCCGTTCCACTAGAACTGTATTAAGCACATTTAGGATAATTAAACCAACACAAAACGCTAATGTAATCCACAGTACGTTTACCCCCAAATATGCTCCCACCCTTAAATAAATTAAATACTTAAAATTAGTTTTCTCTCTTACTAGCTTTCTATACACAGTGTTGGTAATACATTTGAAATACGTTGGCATTCTGATGATAGGCCATAGAAATGTAAAACGATTCACTTAGAGGGTTTGACTGGGATAAAAAGAACGAAAAAATTCAAGCTATAAGGTTTGAGTAATTCTTATGCTATTTTTTGAAACGCACGAGTATATACAAAACGCTGATTATGCATACGCTGAAGTATAAGGGACATGATAAAAATGCAAATAATATATTTAGGAAAGGACATTTTATATTGGTAGTCGTGATATTTCTCTTTTTCGCATGGTTCTGTATTATGGTTCAAGTTAGTCTCTCAAAGAAGCTGCCTTTGTCTGTAAACCTCCTTTTGTTTATGGCAATTGATGTTATTCTAACAAATAAACTGACGATTTCCGCGTTCAATCTTAATCTATTCAAAATTAACACGAATAGCATCTCTCACTTCCTATCCATGATCCTACACAACGATTTCACTGTTACTTTTGTTCTTCTTACCTTTGCAAACGTGTTTCTAACGACCTCTAAATCCAGCATCCGCTGGGGAATATCGATCTATACGTTTTTGTTCCAAATATTCATCGGAGCGACGCTTCGATGGAGTCACGTACTTACTGATAAGGGTTGGAATTTCTTTATGGAGTCAATGATGATCGTGATTGTTATGACTTATACAATTCTTTTAGGAAGACTTTTTCAACGTATGGCGTCTAAGGAAGGATGGATTCGCTGATGAAGAACATCATTTATGATAATCAATTCAATGGGAATGAGTGGTTCGTTATCGGTGTAGGTGTCATTGGTTTTGCATCGATTTGGTTGTTTCCAAAGCGATATTCTCCTTTACAAACTACTTTTAACATTCTTATAGGTGTTGCATTCGGACACGTTTTTGATCATACGTTAAAGATACCTCCACTTGAACTTTACGATTTGGGAGACCAATCAAAATATCAATTGATGGATTTTTATTCTTATATGATGTATGCCCCGTTTGGATATTGGTTTATTTATTTGTATGAACAGATGCGAATGTTCAAAATAAAGACGATTGTTTATATTTTATTTTGGGCTGCAGTAGCTGTAGGGTTAGAATGGCTAGGTGTACAGGTAGGAGTATACCATTACAAACACGGTTACAAATTGATTTATTCCTTTCCCATTTACTTATTCTTGATGAGTATTCATATTTTATTGTATCGTTTGGCGTTTGCACAAGATCGAAGGCAGATAAATAGCAACCGTCCAGTTTTTAATAAAAAATAATTTAACTGGTGCGTGGTAAAATTCAGTAGCTTCTAAAACCACTGGAGGTTGGATACCAGTTTTATCTATATGCCTTTCAGAAACGAAAGTAAGATCCCAGCCCAAAAAGATCATATTTGATACTAAAGCTTTTATTATAAGGTTTGCCTTTATAAAATGTTTGAACTTCACTTTCACCTTTTAAACATCCAGACCTAAAACTCGATTCATTCTAAATCTCCTTTTCAAAACTTCAATTACCAGTAACCCCTAATTCCTCCTAGTAGTATCACAGCTTCGCTTGTTATACGAGATCTAGGTCCCAACCAGCCTCAAACAGGTTCCTATAAGTGGGGGCGAACTGTTTAGTTGACGGGATCAAGTCCCACGGGGGCTTCCGCTTTATCTAGGATACGGTTATCATATCTCGATATAATAAAAGGTCAACCAGATATATTTACTTTGGGACCTTATAATACGAAAGGGGCGGATTAGAACCATGTTTATTTAAGGAGTTTTCGATATTCTTTTGGTGTATTATTATTGATCTTTTTAAAATGTTTATAAAAAGGTTACCTTTCAAGCTTGTCTTGTATAATGCAGAGGGGATAAATTCTCAAAAAAGATTATTCTCGGATAGCCGTGTTAAGTAACGGGGTGCATTGATTCTAGAAGGATTAATGCCCTTTTTATTGAATACTATTATTTATCCGAAGGTGTTTAAAAAGTAATTTGAATAAGCCGTATCATAGTAACAGCAGTTTTTTCCTTTTTTATTTACTTAGATTTCTAAACAAAGAGGAGAGTCAATATGGAAATAGTATATTTTGCAGGTGGATGTTTATGGGGAGTACAAGCTTTTATAAAAACTTTACCTGGAGTTAAGTTTACAGAAGCGGGAAGAGCTAATGGAACAAGTCAAACACTTGATAGTGATTATGATGGTTACGCCGAATGTGTAAAAACAGGATTTGACCCGAAGGTTGTAACGATCAAGGAATTAATGGGATATTTTTTTGAAATTATTGATCCGTACAGTTTGAATAAACAAGGACAGGATGTTGGTAAGAAATACAGAACAGGAGTGTATAGTGAAAAGCATGAGCACTTAATAGAGGCGAAGGCGTTTCTTAGTGAGAGAAATGATTATGACCTTATAGTTGTTGAAGTATTACCTCTTACAAACTATGTGAGAAGTGCAGAAGAACATCAAGATAGGTTAGCTAGATATCCAAATGATTATTGTCATATTCCAGAAGAAATATTAACTAGATATAAGTAAGGGAGAATATTAAAAGATAGTGTATGGACTCTATGCTTTACCATCCAACAAGGGGAACAGAATTCCTTACAATTAGAGCATTGTTCGTGCACCTAACCTATAAAAAACGTCTGAATCTCCTGAGATGTAAAGGGAGGCAGGTGTTTTACTGCATTAAAATATTTATGGCGGTGTTTGGATAAAATACAACCAAGTAGAATGATTATATTATTATCGGGAGGGTAAGGAATGTCTGAATTAGAACCATTTGAATATGAAACAGGTACTGTCATACGTGACTACGATATTATTGAAATTAAACCGACTGAAACTGGATATGAAGTAACATTAGATGTGAATTTAGACAGTGGTTATTCACTATCCAAAACAAAACTTGAAATTTCACAGGAAGATTTAGAAGGATACGAAACGAGTGAAGTGGAAGAAGGAATTAAATATGCATTGGGATTTTTTAGTTAGGGAGAGGGGCTCGGCTATCCCTAGATGTTAGATGTTTTCTGAAGATGGCACTAATATAATGATTAAAAATGGTTGGTTAGAACAGCCTCCAATGGCATCTAATAAGATGAATTAATAAGAAACAATCGTAAATTACACATTTAAAGTCCTTCTGCATTTAACTGTAAGGACTTTTTTTTAATATCATAATGATTTTTTTATGTATGGTGAAGAGTTTCACTTAAGTTAAAGGGCAAGAGTTAAGAAAGTAATCGCTGTGGCGGTCCTTTTTTCTTCTTCCACAAAAAGGCAACATCCAAGTCATGTTGAATGCATGTTGCAGTTAGTGTTGAAATAGTATGCGGTCACCATCCAGCCATATGGAGTGCTGTTCACTGCTGCTTTTAAAAAATAAATGAAGTGGCAGGTTTAAAGAAGTCTCTTTTTGTAAAGAGGCTTTTTTGTTTTATTGTTGCAAATCAATATACCCGACAATCCAGGATGTCTAAAAAACCAGTATCTTTTTTCACACGAAGGAAAAGTGTTAGCCTTCTCGAGCCCAGCTGTAATTCGCTCTTCTCTCTACGATAAGTTAACATCCAATTGCTGTTGCTCCTGTGCCAAAGCATATTCAAAGAAGCTACTGTTCAGCTCATTGCAAAGCCCATGATGCCTTTAGAAGATGCCAATCATGTGTTTGCAAGTCGTTGCTTAGGCTCTTTGTGTTTTCTTTATCTCTTATGCCCTGTGCCTGTTACCTCATCGAAAAAAGTGGAACAAGCTTCTAATTATTCTGGGATGCTTGTTATTGAAAAAGTTCTAAATATATATAACCTTTTCTAAAAAAGTTAGAATTTTATTAAAACATCTTAATTATTACAATAAGAGTGTAGAGAGGATTTACAAAATTGATAGAGGGGGCAAAAGGAAATAAAGGTAATCATTTTTACTTCAAGGAATGTAAGCGTTATCAAGTTTTGAAAAAGAATAGAAACAATGGAGGAGAATGATCGATGAATGTATAGTAGCCTAATAGTTCATTAGGAAGATTACCATTTATTTGGAATGCAAGTTCAAAACACGAATAAAGTTATGACCGCACAGGGGGAAATAGAAATTTTGCCATAGTGGAACCTGGTGCACTCGAACTGTTGTTTCAATGCGATTTGCGGATGGTTCGAACATTCAATTAATCTATGAAAGTGAAGAAAAAAGTAGAGAACTTATTCTATTATGTAGATTATGAGGCATATGACAGCAAGGACTTCATGGTATAGGGACCGAGGATTAGTTTGTGGGATAGATAATTTATTTAATAATTAAGGGGGCTTGTTGTGGTGAAGAAAAAAGGGTTCTTATCAATTGTTTCATTATTATTAGTATCATCTCTCTTTTTATCGGGTTGTTCGGGAGAAAAAACGGGAAGTTCAGAAGCAAACGGTGATAACAAAACGATTACAGTTCTAGTTGAAGGGGGAAGCCCGGCCTTTAAGGTAGCAAAAGAAACCGCTGCGGAATTTAAAGAGGAAACAGGTTATACAGTTAAAATTGAATCCGTTCCCTATACCGGAGTCTATGACAAACTTAAGGCTGAGGTAGCTTCACAGGCAGGAGCATTCGATGTTGCAACCATCGATATACTTTGGTTTCCTGCTCTAGCTGGCGGACTTTTACCGTTAGAAGATCTCATGACAGATGACCTTAAAAGTGATTTATTCCCAGGATTAGTAGAAGGTGGGAGTTACCAGAATAAGGTTTATGGAATGCCGGTATGGACGAATGCCAAAAATTTAATCTATCGTAAAGATCTTTTCGAAGATGAAAAGAACAAAGCTGATTTCCAAGCAAAGTATGGATATGAGCTTCATCCGCCAACAACATGGGATGAATATAGTGATGTTGCCAAGTTTTTTACTAAAGATACCGATAATGATGGAAAAGTGGATATGTACGGAACAACGGTTTTTGGTGCGAACAATGGAGATGCGGTAGCCAGCTGGTTAGATCATGCAGCCCAAGCAGGTGCGAAACCATTGGTAGTTGGTGATAAAGGCAAAGTTCTTGTCAATACGAAACCGTATGTTGATTCTTTACAATTCTTAGTTGATCTTTTGAAAAAGGATCAATCGGTTCCATCAGGTGCACTTGAAATGGCATCTGCTGAAACATCTGAGCTATTTTGGAATGGAAAATCTGCGATGATGCTTGCATGGGGTCACTTTTATGTCCCTTCAAATGACTCTAAACAATCAAAGGTAGCAGGAAAAGTTGGAAGTGCTCCAATGATTGGCGGCGGAGCAGGAATAGGTGCTGTCCCAGGCCCATGGTATCAGGTTATTCCTAGTTCTTCCAAAAAACAGGAGATCGCCAAGGAGTACCTCAACTTTATTTATGAAAAGAATGAACTATTTATGAAATCATTGGGGGTAGCAGCGAGAAAATCTGTATTTGAAAGTTATAGCACGCAGCAGGGCTATGAACATTTGAAACCGCTTATGACGACATTAAGCGGACCACAAACACAAAATCGACCTTCTATTAAGGAATGGCAAGAAATTGAAAGTGAAGCACTCATTCCAGCCGTGCAATATGCACTTTCCGGTGAAAAAACACCTCAAGAGGCACTTGATTGGGCAGCAGATGTAATCAAAGATTTATTACCGCCACAGTAAAATAATATGTTTGTATAGAACCTTTTCATTGGACTGTTTTTTCAATGAAAAGGTTCTAAAAAATAACATTTTGATAGAAAGGAGCGGTTTTCTTGAGACTGAGAAATGGGGCATTATCGACGATCTTTTTCTTTCCTGCTGGGATATTTATGTTGGTATTTCTGGTCTATCCAATTTTTCTTTTAATTAGAGACAGTTTTTATAAGATTGATATCATTAATCCTTCATTACGAGAATTTGTCGGTTTTGCAAACTATACAAACTCGTTGACTTCCGAACGTTTTTTAAAAGCCCTTTGGAACACAGTGGTATATATAGGAGTAGCGGTGGGTTTCGAGTTTATCATAGGGCTTATCCTTGCTTTGCTTCTAAGCAATGCTTTTAAAGGAAGCCAATTTATTCGGACTCTATTGTTAAGCCCGCTTATGCTGGCACCTTTAGTTACAGGTATAATTTGGAAATTTATGCTTAATGATCAATTCGGCATTATCAACTGGGGGCTTTATAAACTTGGAATACTTTCTGATCCGCATCAAATACTCTGGTTATCAGACTCACGTTTTGCACTCTATTCTACGATTATTGCAGATATCTGGTTAACAACGCCTTTCATTATGCTCGTTCTATTAGCGGGTATTAAAGGAATTCCTATTAGTTTATATGAATCTTCTGATATGGATGGGGCCAATAAATGGCATAAATTCCGTTACATTACTTTTCCTTCTCTTATCCCAGTCGCAACTGTAGCCTTATTAATTCGTATTATTGATGCTGCAAGAACATTTGATATTGTGTGGGTGCTAACGCAAGGAGGACCAGGTTTTTCTTCCGAGTTGCTAAGTACCTATATGTATAAGACATTGACCCGATATGGAGAAGTGGGGCAATCAAGTGCCATGGCCGTCATTTTTATCATCATTTTATTAGTCCTAAGCTCTTTCTTCATTACAAAAATGTGGTCACCTAGGAGAAGGCATTCATAAGGAGAGGTGAAATAGTTCATGGCCCACATGCCAATAAAAGAAACGATTGTTGAAAAAACAGTTAGTCTTACTAGTTTTCGTTTTAAACATAAAATATGGACGCTGATTGTATTGGTGGTCACCTGTTTACTTGCTTTATTATTCCTAGGTCCGTATATCTATCTGCTATTAACATCATTGAAACCTTCCGCCGAAGCAGTGACAGCACCACCGACTTTATGGCCCTCGAAATTTTCAATAGAAAATTATAGGAAAATGTTCGATTACTTGCCTATAGGAAAGTATTTTTTAAATAGCTTAATTACGGCCGGTGCCAGCACCATTTTAAGCGTATTCTTTGGTGCGATGGCTGCTTATGGAATTTCTAGGTTTTCTTCCATAACAGGAAGTTACTTTTTGTTATTTACATTAGTGATTAGAATGGTACCAATGATTAGTATTGCGATTCCGATGTATATGATTGTAAAAAGTATGGGCTTGATTGATACCCATTTTGCCTTAATCTTGGTGTATACCAGCTTAAATGTCCCATTTGCCATTTGGTTAATGATAGGTTTTTTTGACTCGGTTCCAAAGGAATTTGACGAAGCCGCAAGGGTGGATGGATGCAGCTGGATCGGGGCATTTATCAGAATTATTCTTCCGGTGTCACTTCCTGGACTGGCAACGACTGCTATCTTTACTTTTATGTTAGCTTGGAATGATTTTTTGTTCTCGTTACTCATGACCAGTACAAATGCCAAAACGGCGACAGTAGGAATTTCAGAATTTTTAACTGCTTATAATCTTGATTTAGGGCCAATGACAGCTGCGGCCATCTCATTTAGTCTGCCTGTTATGATATTTTCCTTTTTCGTACAGCGTTATATTGTAAGTGGCATGACATTAGGTGCAGTAAAAGAATAACGACTTGATCTTAAAATGGAAAAAAGGCAAATGGTGGAGTGAGAGGTAGATCAAGTTAAAAGTTATCTGGATACTTTACGGTCGGTGAGTTCATAAAGTCTTATGAAGAATCTGACCGTCTTTAGGAAATTACTGATTTTTCTCGTCAAGTAATAATCCTTCTGAGGAAGAAAAGCTGCAGCAATAGCACGAATTCGTAAGGCTTTACTTCCAGCTACATCAAGGAAAAAGTAGTTTATGAACAAACACACTAAATTGATAGGAGAATTTATTTATGGCTAGTAAAAATTATTACGACGTAACAGAGTGGCCTGTCGGTAATCCATATGAGGATATTGGCGAGGTAATTAATAGCATTATTGCAGATATTAAAGGTAGGCAAACGGACACTGATGTGAATAAGGGCGGAAAGCCGGGTGCGGTTATCTATATTCCACCGGGAGATTATCATCTTGGCAGTCAAGTAGTTATAGACATCAGTTATCTTAAAATTATGGGTTCTGGACACGGGTTTACATCTTCGAGTATTCGTTTTAATACTTCTGAGAATGAATGGGCGGATTTGCATGAATTGTGGCCGGGAGGAAGTCGCATACTCGTAGATATTCCTCTAGAAGTAAATGACGAGGAATATAAAGGAGCTGCATTTTATGTTGAACGGAGTGGAAATCCCCGAATAAGTTCGGTAGAGTTTTCTAATTTTTGTATTGATGGTTTGCATTTTATTGAAGATGGTGGAGGAGAAACAAATCCGGAAAACACATACACTAACGGGAAAACGGGTATTTATGTTGCAAGTGCTTGTGACTCATTTCGAATTACAGGCATGGGGTTTGTGTATTTAGAGCATGGAAT
Organism: Bacillaceae bacterium; assembly: GCA_041640555.1. Taxonomy (GTDB): domain Bacteria; phylum Bacillota; class Bacilli; order Bacillales; family Cytobacillaceae; genus Robertmurraya_A. The sequence continues at coordinate 23,995 of JBEQAB010000010.1, read as the reverse complement.
TACTATTTATCATGCAGATGCACTGACTATACATGATAATTTCATAGCTGAATGCGGTAACTGTATAGAACTACGAGGTTGGGGACAGGCTTCAAAAATAACCGATAACTTGATAGGAGCCGGTTTTAAAGGATATTCAATTTACGCTCAAAATTTTGGTGGACTTTTGATTACATCGAATAATGTTTTTCCACGGGGTGCGAGCAGTATCTATTTTGATGGTGTGACACGTTCTAGTATCACAAATAATAGACTTCATTCATTTTATCCAGGAATGGTGGTATTCAGGGAAAATTGTTCGGAAAACTTGGTTTCTTCAAATCACTTTTTACGTGACCATGAACCTTGGACTCCTTTTCTGGGAATAGACAATGGTTTAGATGATTTGTATGGTCTCCTCTATATCAGTGGCAATAATAATTCTGTAATTGCTAATCACTTTTCTGAAGTAATTAATACTCAGAACATCAAGCCGGTAGGTGCAACTCCAGTAATCATACGTATTGTTTCGGGTAATGGAAATTATATTTCTAATAATCATGTTGTTGCCACGGAGGTTCATGCCAAGATAAGTGATTCTTGTTTCTCTGCGCAAGTAGAAGCTTTGTTGACTACCGAAGCATCAGGGCCGCTTACCGTAACAACAGTATTGGTAGAAAAAGAATCGCTTCAAAATACGATTCTTGATTCGGGAAGGGATGCACAGGTTGTTATGGACAAGGCTGTAAATGCATTCAGAGCCACTCCAACACCAGGAGCATAAATTCAACAATGTTTTTGTGGTGATTTTTGTTCCAAAGTTTCAATTACAAGTCGGACAATTGAATTATTTCCTATGTCATTTGACTGGAAGGAGACTTCAGGATTCTTTAATGGGAAAGCCGGTTTGATTGTGGTTTGATGTAGCAAAGGAATTTGGGATAAAAGTGTTGAAATCAGCAAAAAAAGAAACCGTGATAAGGTATAATGTTGAAAAAGAGGAAATGTACATTGATAGAAGAAACTCAGGTGAAACCACTTTTCATGGATTCTTTCCATCTATCGATCATGAAGCGGTTAAAGCTCCAAACCATCGGATGAAATTTCATGTATTTGTCGATCGTTTCTTGATTGAGGTATTTGCAAATAATGGGGAAATGGTCATGACCAGTCTGATCTTTCCTTGCTCTTTAGATAAGGGTTCTATCACCAGAGTAAGTATGACCATGGACAAAATTAATAAACTGGAGAAACATAATGGCTAAACTAATGAGACTCATAGAATCTCCAATTAAGCGGAAGATTATCTTATTAGCACTGTTTTCAGCACTAATCCCTCTACTTGTTATTGGTCCTATAACGTTCATTTATTTTAGTAAAGTAATAGAAAATAAAGTGTCTACCACGATTGATAACTTTTTAACGATTGTCGATTGGAATATTAATGCTTTTGCAAGCAATGTAGAGAATTTATCGAATGACATCTTTCTATCAAATGACATACAGTCTTATTTAACCTATAAAAAAACAGATGCAAAATTATACAGATTAGAAACGTCATCTCTAGAAAATTTGAATAATATTACAGTGGTAAATAACCCCTATATCAATGCGATTTACGTTGGGAATGAAAATCACGGCTTTTTGAAAGTAAACCGCGGGGAACGGAATTTGAAATCTGACATCTATCAAGTGGTAAAAAAGTCCAATATCTATCCGCGTTTACTCCATAGCCAGTGGCAGGGTGAATGGCTAAATGGCAGTAATTTAGAACTTGTGAAAGATAGTGATCAATCTTTACTTTATGGAAGAAATATTCGAGATCTTGGAACGAAGGAACAAAATGGGATTGTCCTGATCGATCTCGATCGATCTTATTTTGAAAATATGTTTAAAAATAGTAATCCACCAGGCGATATTTTAATATTGGATGATGATAAAATTCTGTTTTCAAGCAGCAATCGTTTCTCTTCCTCTCAGGTAGCCGAAATCATTCAAAGTCGTGAGAAAAGCGGAACAAGTAAAAAAGTGATCAATGGAACACGATATTTCTTTAATGTTCATACAAACAAGAAAACAAATTGGGATGTCGTCAGTATGATCCCCTATGAAAATATTGTTCACGAGGTTAACCAACTTCGATTGGTAACGATTTCACTATTAGTCATTGCATTAATTATCTCCTTAATTTTTGCTTTATTTATAACAAGGAGAATAACAAACCAGTTAAGTTTGCTGCGCATGGTTACGGAAAAAATGGAAAAACGAGAGAAAATAGTGGGTATTGATTTTAATAATGAGGATGAACTTGGAGAGATCGGGAAACAGATTGTTCACCTTTATAATTGGAATAATGATTTAACAAAAAGGTTATATAAATCACAGATCAAGGAAAAGGAAGCAGAACTATTAGCCCTGCAAAGCCACATTAATCCGCATTTTTTATATAATACGTTGAACACCGTTTATTGGATGGCAGAAAAGGCAAAAGCGAAACAAATAGCTAAAATTGCGATTAACTTGTCAAAAATCTTTAAACTTACCCTAAATGATGGAAATCATATTACCTCTGTAAAGAATGAAATAGAACAAGTTAAAAGTTATCTGGATATCCAAAATATTCGTTTTGACCATAAAATTCACTACTCATTTACGATTGAACCTGAAATCATGGAAGAAAGTATCATTAAATTGCTGTTACAGCCAATTGTAGAAAACGCTGTTTACCATGGGTTGGAACATCAGGAAAGCGGTACTATTATGATTGAAGGCACAAAGGTCGAGAAAGGTTTACTTTTCATTATTCGTGATACAGGAAAGGGATTTGACATGAATGCAGTAGATATTAACAAAAATGGTTATGCTTTAAAAAATATTAATGAACGATTGAAAATTTATTATGGAAAAGAATATGGATTAAAGATTGAAAGTGATATAGGAAAGGGAACTACTGTTTATCTTAAGGTTGGCCTAAGGAATGACGAAATCATCCATGACAATTTTTAAGGAGTTTTCTATTATGTATAAACTTTTAATTGTTGATGATGAAAAAATTGTAATTGAAGGTTTAAATTCAGCAGTTAACTGGCAGGAGCATCAGATTGAAATTGTAGGATCTGCTTCAGATGGAGAAGAAGCACTTAAAGAAATCATGAATAAAAAGCCTGACATTGTGTTAGTAGATATAAGAATGCCTAAATTAAATGGATTGGATTTAATTCAAGAAACAAAGGCTCTTAATCTTGATACTGTTTTTATCATTATAAGCGGTTATTCAAAGTTTGATTACGCCAAAAGGGCTGTTCAACTCGAGGCTATCGACTATCTAGTTAAACCTATTGAAGTAGAAGAAATTGTTCATTCTATTAAAAAAGCCATTTTAAAACTAGAAAAAATAAAAAATGAAAAACAAGCAACTGTGCAGATTAATGAATATCAAATGGCTTTAGAAGAAAAGCGTGTCCTTGATTACATTTTAGGCCAAAGATTTGTTGTGCCGGAAAAGGACCAAAAACTACAAAGTTTTTCTTTTTTTAACATCGGATTGAAGGGGTTTGACTGGGATGATTCAAATAACATTGAAAAAATTCAAGCTTCCTTAGAGAGTTTAAAAAGCCTATTGGAAAACAGGAAGATACAGAACTTTGTCTATACGATTGATAGTGAAATCGTCATTATGATTTTAAATGCTGGTTCAGAGCTAGGGAATGACTTGGTTCAGGATCTTGTGTCAGTGTTCTTTCATGATATGAACATAAGACCGCTGGTTGGAGTAAGTAATATCTATGTAACTATTTCGGACATAAAGAAAGCCTATAGTGAAGCAAAAGAAGCGTTGAAAAATGGTCTTTTTTCAAACCAGTTAATTACCTATTATAAAGAATTAGAAACGTTCAATCATTCCTTTGGTAATCGTATTATTGAAAAAATTGATACATTTTTTAATGGAAAAGGCCCAAACCTTCTTAGCAACATGAATCTTTTCATTGACAAAGTTTTTCTCGATTGTCAAAAGAGTAGCCTCCCCCCAGAAAAAACAAAATACGTCTGTTTTAAAATCGTTAATCATTTCTTGGAATATATCGAAAGTGAATATGAAATAAATAAAAGCGGCGGCGACCGATATCTAGTTTACCAAGAATTAAATCCACTGCGGTCTTTTGAAGAAATCAGAGTTTGGCTAGAACAATTTATTGGGCAATCTACTGCTAATTTAAATGAAAATCACGTGTCATATAATGAAAAATTAATCATCGATTTAAAAAGTTTCATTAATGCTAATTATAAAGAACCAATTGTCTTAGATGATTTAGGCAAGCTATTCCATAAAAACCCTGCCTACCTTTGTAACTTGTTTTCTAAGGCAGTTGGCAGCACCATCTTTGAATATATTACAAAGGTCAGATTAAATAATGCCAAAAAACTGTTAAGAACCACCAATTTAAAGGTATCCGAGATTTGTAAACAGGTAGGCTACGAAAATCAAAAATACTTTAATCAAGTATTCAAGAAAAATATTGGAACAACCCCAGGTATCTATCGTTCACAGCACATACTAAAGTAAATGTTGGATGAGAGTAATTTGCTGGGGGAGGACACATGAATTTATGTGCTTGGACGAGTGTGTATTTAGATTGTAAATGAATAATTACCCACAGAGTTGCTTAGTTGAGAAGGAAATCAGTTGTAATGTTGATAAACCCACCAACATCTAATATGTTGTCAATTACACTTTACGCACGTTGAATGTGTAAACACTAAACAGGCACCACCCTCAAAGTGGTACCTGTTTTTTAAAATCTCAAGAAGTCCTCTGCACACTCTCCATCTGCTCTGCAATCGTCTTCCCCATCCGTTTAGACTGAGCCGTCGCCTCTTTAATACATTCCACAAACGCCTCTTGAACTCCATGGGCAGCAAGAATTTTTAATCCTGCCTCCGTTGTTCCGCCTGGACTTGTTACCGCCTGGCGAAGTTCCTGTGGTGTTTTTGTTGTTTTGGCTACCATATGTGCTGCCCCTATTAAGGTTTGAACAATTAATTGCTGTGCCATTTCTCGCTCTAAGCCTATTTCAACGGCGCTTTTTTCCATCGCTTCAATCAAATAATAGATATAAGCAGGGCCACTACCGGATAAGCCTGTGACCGCATCTAACTGGTGTTCCTCTACAAATGCTGTCATCCCCACTGTGTCAAAAAGCATTTGCACATTTCTTTTCTGATCGTCGTCTACTTTGTCATTGACAGCAATTGCTGTGGCAGATAGGCCAACTGTTGCCGATGTATTAGGCATCGCGCGAACGATGGCCAGTTGCTTTTGTGACAGTAATTCAATCGAATCCATTGAGACACCTGCCAAAACAGAAACAATCAGCATGTTAGACTTTAATAAATGCCGTACTTGTTCAATGGAGGCTGCTGCATCCTTTGGTTTCATCGCAAGTAGAACCATGTCTGCTCCTTCCAATAGTTCACGATGATCATACGTGGAGCTGACGCCGTATTGTTCGTGAAGTGTTGCCAGTCGATCTGCATTGCTGCGATTGGTCACCCATATTTTTTCTGGGTTGATTAATTGATTTTCCACAATCCCCGCAATTAATGCCTCTGACATTGATCCTGCTCCGATAACTGCTATTTTCTCCACGTTTCTTCCTCCTAAAAATCTATTTATAAAAACAAAAAAGACCCTTCATCCTAAAAAGGACGAAAGGTCTTAGCTTCCGTGGTACCACCTTCATTTTCATCTTTGCGCGTTCACGCATAAATGAAACTCAAATCCGTTAACGCCGGAGAACACGGTTAGGTTTGCCTAACAGCTCATAAGGTAGGTTCGGTGGGTAAGGGACGGTAAAGCCTCTCAGCCGGTGAGCTTTACTCTCTTTCGTCTTTTGCCACGTACTGGTCTTATTCATTGCCACTTTAACGCTCTAAATGATTTATTAGTGATTATGCAAGATAACAAGCCCTTCTGTCAAGAGGGAATACCGCCCGATTTTTCGAATTTTTCAAAATACAGTATATGAAAATAATGACATCCTTGATAACATTGGGTAAAATATACATATGTACTATTGTTATATAACAATTATAATCAAGGGGTCTGAATATGACAGAATGGCGTGATGGAATTGCAAAGCTGGTTTTGCCTACTCCTTTTCCAGTCGGCGATGTGAACGTGTATGTAATAAGGGGGGAACGCTTGACATTAGTAGACGTAGGTCCAAATACGGAGCAAGCATTTATTTCGCTTCAAAATCAACTAGCTCAACTAGGTCTCCAGCTAACAGATATCGAACAAGTCATACTGACCCATGATCATCCGGATCATGCAGGCTTGCTCGATCGGTTTTCTCCTCATTTAGAGGTTTATGGACATGCTAACAATGAACGCTGGCTAAATCGAACCGAAGAGTTTTATCATGACTACGACTCTTTTTATCGGCAGTTGTTTATGGAATGTGGCATACCGGACAAGTATTATGACCCATTTATCGGTGGCATGAAACAAATGCTCTTGTTTTCCTGTAACCGATCGTTAACAGGTACGCTTTCTGAGGGGGAAGTTCCAATCGGGTTATCTGAATGGTCGGTGATTGAAACGCCTGGACATGCTCAGAGTCAGATCGGTCTATTTCGTAATAAGGATGGGGTGCTGATTGGGGGAGATCTTCTATTGGCCCATATTTCAGCGAATCCACTTCTCGAGCCTCCGCTTTCAGGAGAGAGGGAACGTCCAAAGCCACAGCTGCAAGTCAATGATTCCTTACAAAAGCTCCTTACCCTTCCTATTCGTCTTACTTATTCGGGACATGGTGAAGAGATAACGGATGTTCATGGTCTGGTTGAAAAGCGACTATCTCATCAAGTTTTGCGAGCTGAGCAAGTGAAGGAATGGCTAGAGCAGGAATCTATGAATGCTTTTCAAATATGTCAACGCTTATTTCCTTCCGTCTACAAGAGACAGCTGGGGCTAACCATTTCTGAATCCATCGCACAGTTAGACTATTTATTAGATGGTAAGAAAATAAAAGCCACAAAGGTAAAGGGGACCTTTATTTATAGTGCAATCTTATAATGATAATGAGGCTCCTTCCTATATAGGTAAGGAGCTTCATTTTACCCTTTTTAGGAAAGAGCTTTTTTCCATAGTAGAGATTGTAAAGCAGAGTAGTTTACTAAAACCGTCCCTAATAAAATGGTAACGGCACCAATACCGGTATACCATGTCATTTCTTCATGGTAGAAGGTGACACCTAATCCCACTGCGATAAGCGGTGAAATATATAGCCATGTGGAAGGGAACACAGGATCCGTTTTTGTCACAAGCCAATAATAAAGGCTATGTCCAATCATAGATCCAATGATGATTAGATATATAAGGGAACCAATAGATGCCGTGTGAACCAAAGTTAAGGGTTGAACCTTCTCTGTCATCAAAGATAGTAGCAATAAAAGTAAACCACCGTACATCATTTGAACGGCGTTTAATACAAGGGGAGAAGCAATGATCTTCTCTTTCACCCGTTTGGTATAAATTGTACCTGAAGCATAAAAGACTTCACCTAAGACGATTGCTAGACATCCCATGATCCATAAGAAATGTACGTTCAAAGAAATGCTCGGTAAAATTAACACGATTACGCCAGCCAAACCAATTATACATCCTATCGTGGATGTAAAAGATGTTTTCTGCTTTAGTAATATTGTGGATATGATTAAAATCATCATCGGTCCAGTTGCCGATAGAACCGCTGCTACCCCTGAGGAAACGTACTGTTCTGCCCAATATAATGTGGCGAAAGTTCCGAATGTTAACCCTACCCCTGTGAAAAAGAGTTCTTTTCTAAAAAGAATTTTTAAAGAAACCTTTTCCTTCCACCTCATAAATAGAAATAATAGAATCCCGGCACTGAAAAATCGAACACCAGCACCGAAAAACGGTGGTATTCCTGCATCGACCCCTATTTTAATCGCTAAAAAGGTGGTTCCAAAGATAAAGCACATGAGTAAATAAAATAAAATAATCATTTTCCATTCCTCCTTGCAACTAATCATAACGCTAGCAGAATAGAACAGTTATGGATGAACAGAACAGATGAAGGTAAATTATGTTACAATCAACAATCATAAGGGGGGTGTCTTTAATAAATAAACAGCGAAAATACCTTTTTGAGGAAGTATATGAGTATTTATGGCAAAGAATAGAGCGTTCGGACTGGAAGACTGGTGACAAGCTTCCGTCGATTCGTGAATTGTCAATGGAAATGAACGTTCACCGGTTGACCGTTTTCAAAGCCTATCAAATGCTGAAGCAACAAGGGAAGGTATTTGTAAAAGATAAATCTGGTTATTATGTTCAAGGAAGTGCCACATCCCCTATAGATGGTCACTCTTTGCTTCGAGCTAATGAGAAAACATATACTCTATCTGAGATACACCAACAAAGCGTTCAATATCAGTTTTCCCAAGCATTAATTGATCCTAATTTATTGCCTAATCATTTCCTATCAGGTTATGTTAAAAAGGTTTTTGATTTGTACCCTAAGGTGCTTTCCACATACTCTACCGTACAAGGGGATATGGAGCTGCGTGAGACCTTGGCGACCTATTTTATTACACGTTATAAAACGCATCTTTCCCATGATGATATCCTCATCACTTCAGGCTCTCAGCAAGCACTCCATCTGATCTCTCAATTATTTATCAAACCAAGAGATACGGTGCTGCTTGAGCGCCCAAGCTATAGCGCTGCAATTGATATTTTTAAAAGCCAGGATGCCCATTTGATAGCGATCGATATTCAGCCTTATGGTTATGATTTAGAGAAAGTAGAAATGCTTATGAAACAATATAAACCCAGATTGTTTTATGTGAATCCAACTTTTCATAATCCAACTGGGTATACGGTTCCAACGGCACAACGAAAGAAGTTAGTGGAACTAGCTGAACGATACAATTGTGTAATTGTTGAGGATGATGCGTACCACGATATTTATTTCGAAAAAGCACCACCACCGCCTCTTTATACATTTGATACAGCTGGTGTTGTCATCTATGTAAGAAGCTTTTGCAAATATGTTTCACCTGGGCTACGTGTGGCAGCTTGTGTTGTTCCACCTGCCATGAAGGATGGATTGCTTACGGTTAAAGGGCTTGCCGATAATGGCTCACCACTACTTAATCAAAAAATCTTTCTTCACTATTTTTCCTCACCTCGGCTGCAGCAGCACCTAGAAAAACTTAGAATCGCTCTGCAAATTCGTAAGGAAATTATGGAGGAAGAATTACAGAGGACGAATTGGAGCTGGATAAGTCCTGATGGAGGCTTAAATTTATGGGTTCAGCTTCCTGACCCCCTTCCAACAGATCAGTTGCTGCAAAAAGCGATTGAGAATTCGGTTTCCTTTGTCCCTGGATTGATTTGTGACCCTTTACAACAAGGATTTTCCTCTTCGCTTCGTTTAAGTTATTCTTACGCCAATGAAGAACAGCTAAGGGTAGGAGTAAGAAGGCTAATCGAGGTAGTGAATACGTATGCATGATTTTTTAGCTTTTTTCAAAGGATTTGTGGTAAGTTATATTTAATGCTACATAGATAAGATGGTGATTGTTTTGGATAAATTAAAAGGGAAACATATTGTTATTACAGGTGCTTCGTCAGGGATTGGAGAAAAGGTGGCGCTTATGGCGGCTCAGCGTGGAGCACGGCCTATTCTTGTAGCTCGTTCTATTGACAAGCTACAAACAATCAGTGAGGACATTAGCCGAAAAACGGGTGCCAGTCCCTTGTTTTTTCAATTGGATGTAGGTAATATTGATCAGGTTCAACAGGTGTTTTCACAGATTAAACAAGAAGTGGGCCATATCGATATTCTCGTAAACAATGCTGGGTTTGGCGTGTTTGATTCCTTCCATGAGGCTGATTTTGCTGATATTGAAAAAATGTTTCAAGTGAACGTCCTCGGTTTAATGGCTTGTACGAAAGAGGTTCTTCCTGTAATGATGGCTCAACATTCAGGTCATATTATTAATATTGCCTCACAGGCGGGAAAGCTCGCCACTCCTAAGTCCAGTGGATACTCGGCTACGAAGCATGCAGTATTAGGATTTACGAATAGCTTACGATTAGAGCTTGCGAAATCAAATATACGCGTATCAGCGGTGAATCCTGGTCCGATAGAAACCAATTTCTTTTCCATTGCCGATAAATCAGGAAACTACGTGAAAAACGTGAATCGTTTCATGTTAAAATCTGATTATGTGGCTGAAAAAATTATTCAGTTGATGGCGAGCCCTAAGCGAGAGTTAAATCTTCCAGGTTGGATGAATGTAGGCAGTACCATCTATAATCTTATCCCGGGTCTCGCTGAACGCTTTGTTGGCGGCTTCTTCGATAAAAAATAAAAATCACCTTGTGGGTGATTTTTTTAATTGGTTAGGTATTCGTATACGACATCATTAATGAGTTCATACAAGGCAATTTGAGCTTCTTCGATCTCTTCAACAACCCGTTCGTACAATTTCTCATAGTCCTCCTCACTTGCCTCATGCTCGTACTGCTGAAAGCATTGCCTAATCATTTTATAAATAAGTTTTTTCTCCATTCCCGTACACCTCTTCTTTAGGCATTATAACTTATCGATATTCATAAAAGGAAATTGAGAATAAAATTTCCATTGAAACCGAACGTATATTCGCTTAATATAAGAATATACTAAAAAGAGAACGAATGTTCCTATTTGATGTTTGGGAGAGAGAGAACACGATGATTAATTACAGTGAGTTGCCCCATCAAACGATTTTATGTGTGGACATGAAGAGTTTTTATGCTAGCTGTTCAGCCGTTATTGAAGGACTGGATCCACTTGAGTGTTATTTGGCAGTGATTGGTGATAAAGAGCGGGAGGGAAGCATTGTGCTGGCAGCCTCCCCGAAGATGAAGAAAGAGTTTGGCATTAAAACAGGATCAAGGAAGTTTGAAATTCCAAAGGATCCGAAGATTAAAGTAGTTGAACCGAAAATGGCTACTTATTTACGTATTTCCACCGAAATTACCAAGGTGTTTCATCGTTATGTTCCAAAAGAAGCTATTCATACGTATAGCGTTGATGAGAGCTTTCTAAAAATTGATGGAGCCCTTCATTTATGGGGAGATGCCTGGACGGTTGCACAGAAGATTCGTGATGATATTGAGCGAGAATTTCAGCTGCCCTGTGCAATTGGAATTGGTCCGAACATGCTATTATCGAAGCTTTGTCTTGATTTGGAAGCGAAAAAGAAGGGCATTGCTGAATGGACGTACGAGGATGTAAAAACAAAGCTTTGGAATGTTTCTCCGTTACGTGAGATGTGGGGAATCGGAAGACGGGTAGAGAAAACATTAAATGGAATGGGAATTTTTACGGTCGGTCAGCTTGCTCGCTTCGATTTGCAGAAGCTTGAGAAAAAGTTTGGGATTATGGGAAATCAACTGTACCACCACGCATGGGGAGTAGATTTATCCGAAATTGGAGCACCTATTATGGAGGGGCAAATTAGCTTTGGGAAGAGTCAAATTTTGCTTCGTGATTATAAAGAAGAAGTAGAAATCAAACGTGTAATTCTAGAAATGTGTGAAGAGGTTGCAAGAAGAGCAAGAACCCATAAGAAAGCAGGTCGAACAATCAGCTTCGGCATTGGTTATAGTCAGGACGAGTTCGGTGGTGGTTTTTACCGTTCGCGGTCGATTGAGGTACCGACGAATGTCACGATGGAGCTGTATGATGTTTGTCTACGTCTATTTGCTGAGCATTATGAAGGAAAAACGGTGCGGAAAATTTCCATCGCCCTTAGTAATATTTGTGATGATACAGACTATCAGTTAAATATTTTTGAACCGAATGGCTGGAAGGAACGAGAGCTCGGGTATGTTGTGGACCGTATCCGCAATCGGTATGGACATGGTGCTCTATTACGTGCCGTATCGTATACAGCAGCGGGAACGGCGAAGCATCGCGCGAAGCTAGTTGGCGGTCATAAGAGGTAAGGAGGAACAAGGATGATTCGAGATAGAGGAAGAATCAAGTGGACATCAATGATGCTTCCTGAGCATGTTAAGCTATTGCGCGATTGGGCGGAAGCGGATTCTTACGAGAAAGAAAAGGAGATGGATGAACAAAAGCTAGAGGAGATGAACCATTTGTTATTAGCGGCAATGGAGGAGCATCAACCGGTGATGGTCACTCATTATCGTTACCGGAAGCACGAATTGATTATCGGACAAATCCATTATTGGGATGAGCTTCAGCAAAGGCTTCATATCGTTGATCATTTTGGAGAGGTTCACCGTGTCTCTCTTTCGAGCGTTGTAGATGTACAAATGAAAGAGTAAGAGCAGTCTCCAAAAAGGAAACCGCTGCTGGGAGGTTAATCAGGAGTTTTTACTGCGCGATCACGCGCTTGAAACTTTCCTTTATGCGATCCATCGCAAAAGGGACGTTTGGCTGAGAGACCACAACGGCATAAAGAGAATGTGGGTTTCGTTTCAAATACATTTCCGTCCATATCAATCAATTCAACCTCACCAGTGACACGGAAAGAACCATTGTCCATTACTTTAATCTGAACCTTCGACAAACTGACCACTCCTACTAAAAAATGTAATAATATCGTAAAGAATGTATTGCCGAAAAGCAAATCATAGGGCAATAAAAAAACGCTATGTTACAATGATTATATGAAGTGGCGTAGGAAACATGATGAAAAGCTGGAGGAACAGACAATGAATATTACGATAACAGAAATAGCAGCACAAAAGATTACCGAGAAGATAAGTGGAAAGCAAGGCTTTTTGAAGCTAAAGTACGATATAGAAGGCTGTGGGTGTGTAGTAAGTGGTGTACCAACTCTATGGTTAGTGAATGAGCTGGATGAGGATGATGATACAGCCATTGAAACGAATGAGCAAACGGTGTATATCGAAAAATCAAAGGCGGTATTTCTTGATGAAGAACTAAAAATTGATTTCTCTAAAGACTCAAATACATTCCAATTAAAAAGTGTAGGACAATACCTAAACCCAAGAATGGCCTTTGTTGATAAAACAAAATAGAACCATACAACGAGCAGATCTACTACAAAAAAGTGGGTCTGCTTTTCTTTTTATAGAAAATTAGCATTTTTTGGATGTTTCATACATTGACTGATAGTGGGGGGATAATATGCGAAATTGGCGAGGGCTATTGCTAATGGGCATTGCGATTCTACTCACATCATGTCGGGCAGCAACTATAGAGGTGGCAGTGCCTTTTGAAGTAAAAGAAACCATAGTAGAAGAAAAGCTTACGGATGGAGCGATCATCATGTATACAACAGCTCAAGAGCATAGGGGAGAAGACTTTGACGCGCTGGGCATCGCGTACTTGGAGGGAGATGAAGAGAAAGGCTGGACAAATGAAGGCAGTAATCATTGGGAATATAAAGGGAATGCCCCACTAACCGTCTATTACCGAGACATATATGATTACAGCAGTCAGGGGAAGATTCTGAGTAGATTTCAGCTTACATATGGACAGGTAGAAAGTACAGATATTGTTACTATTGAGGGGTCGGAAACGGGAAATCAATACACCAATCTAAACCTCATTGAAAAAGACGGGAAAAGATATATTTTTGAAATGAAAAAATACCCTTACATTCGGGCGCTAGATAAAGAAAAAAAAGTCATTGCAGAAGAAAAACCGAGACGTTAGAAATTAAAGGGTTCCGGTTTTAATTTCTGTTATTTGCAGTGCCGTTTCAATCTTTAAGCTGGTCGATAAAGAGCTGCTGATTCCCGCATCTAGGATCAAGAGGGCTGCACTTTTCGGTAGGGGATCAGGTTAAGCATCCGAGCTGATAAGTAGACGGAGAAATTCCTCTTAAATAGTAGATACGATAAAAAATAGCTTACAAAGACGGAGGAATTCCGCTTATTGACTCGAAAAACGTGAAAATGGGGAGATTTACCTTGCATAAACGGAAAATCTACCCTTATTTACCCCGAAACAGGCTCCATTCTGCATATAGGCGGAAAAACTTCGCTTATTTTACATTACTGGTTACTCAAATAAGGACAAGACATCCAAGAGAGCCTCATTTTGATGCATTACGGTGGACCGTATCACAAGCAAGTGAGGTTTTATATAAAAAAGGTTTTTTTGTATTCTAATAAAGAAACTCGTCAATAATGGCGAGTTTTCCTTTTTTATACCAATAACATGCCAATACGACTGTCATCTCGGCACGTATTTTAAGAAAAGGACCGGATAACGGAACCCAATAGAAATGTCTCGGCTTTTTTATTTATCGCTTAAAAATGGAGAGAAAACAAAATCATGGAGAAACTCGTCAATGACGTGTTCGTAATCTTCCTTATTTTCGTTTAACGATTGGGCGTGAACACCATTTTCAGCAAGATATAATTTTTTTGGTCCTTTCTTCTTTTCATACAAGGCTTGCGTCATCGTTGGAAGAATAAAATCATCCTTTTTGCTGTGAATAAAAAGAATCGGTTTTTTTATCGAGTCAATAACGGTAATCGGAGCAATGCTTTGTAAGGAATAGCGATCGCGCATTCGCAGGAACAAATCTGCGACAGGGAGAAACACCTTTCCAGGAAGCTTTAATTCTCGCTTTAAACGATAAGCAAGCTGCGCCTTAAAGTCAGAAAAGGGACAATCAGCGATGTAAAAATCTGCTCCATCCTCAAGCATTCCTGCATACAATAGCATGGTTGCTGCACCCATTGACTCTCCGTGAATACCAAGAAGGAGATGTGGACCTTGATCCGCCTTTAACCAATCAACAATCGCTTTTAAATCAAATTTTTCATAGTGACCGAAGCTGGTGGTTTTTCCACCAGATTCTCCGTGGCGCCGATGGTCATAAATAACCGCGTTAAAGCCTCTTTCAATAAACAAATTCATGTATTTAATGGAATTGATTTTGTTTTCGGTAACGCCATGACAAATAATTACGTACTTCTTTGTATGATGTGGCTCTAGCACAATGGCTTTTAATTGGTATCCAAATGGTGAGGTAATGAGTACTTCACGTTTGGGAATTCGATCAAAATCATCAGGGTTGTAACGACCGGCTGTTTGTTCACGATCAACAACGAAAAGAGGATCCTTTGTTCTCATATACATGAGCCGATTGGTAAAGTACAAACCGAACGTGATAAAAAAAAGAAAAAAGCCTAAAAGGAAACGGAGTGCTTTTCTCAGGCAAACATCCCTCCGATACAAAGTGTTTTACTTAATTTTACCATTCGGTAGGAATTTAAAACAAAAAAAAGCTTAGAAAGTATCTCTAAGCTTTAGGCTGAAGAGTATAAAAGGAGCTTGTAATGGGTTTTGGAAGATGTGGAGCAATAACATCTATAGCCTGAACGAGGAGAGGTAAGTGGATGCCCGTTTGAATCCCCATTCTTTCAAGCATGAAAACAACATCCTCAGTCGCTACATTTCCAGAGGCCCCTGGAGCAAACGGACAACCACCAATTCCCCCTGCAGATGTATCAAAGCGGGAAACCCCTGCCTGTAGGGAAGCGAATATATTGGCAAGTGCCATTCCTCGAGTGTCGTGAAAATGGGCTGTAATAAGTGTAGTTGAAAAGAGATTAGTAAGCTTTGAAAACAAAGAATACGATTCGTGCGGTGCAGCCATCCCGATAGTATCTGCAACACTTAATTCATCCACCCCTGCATGAACGAATTGCTCGCATAATTGAATGGTTTCACTTTCTTCGACTCGGCCTTCAAACGGACAGTAAAAAGCGGTAGAAATGCATGCTCGTACAAAAACACCTTGATCTTTTAGCTCTTTTATAAGTGGGAGAAGCTCTTCTGTCGCCTGAGCTGTTGTTCGATTAATATTCTTTTGGTTAAACGTGTTGCTTACTCCGACGAACAGAGCCATTTCTTGGCAATTGGACAAGCGAGCGCGCTGAATACCCGAACGATTAGGAGTTAGGACAATGGTACGGGTGTTAGGATCTAGGGAGTGCCAGACAATATCCTCGGCATCTTGCATCTGTGGAACCCACTTTGGTGAAACAAAGGAGGTGATCTCCATTTCTTTAATACCCGATTTCTTTAATTGATCAATATATTGAAGCTTTGCTTCTGTCGGTATAAAAACGCTTACATTTTGAAGGCCATCACGAGGGCCTACTTCAATAATTGTTACTTTGTTAGGTAAATCAATCGTCATGTTTTTTTCACCCCTTCATAGGTTAATTGTAGAGTGATTAATTTTAAATATGCAAGAATAATAAGGATTTTCATAAAATAATAGGTTTTCTATTTCAGCTAGATATATATAGAATTGGTAGCGTTTACATATACAGAGAAAGGGTGAGTGATGTGAAACCAACTTATACGTCTTATTTAGAGGTGGTAAAGGATATTCATGATGGTGCAACTCTTATGGTGGGGGGCTTTGGGCTTTGTGGCATTCCGGAAAATTTAATTTTAGCTCTCGTTGAAAAAAAGGTCACTAACTTGACGGTCATTTCCAATAACTGTGGAGTGGATGAATGGGGTCTAGGGTTATTATTAAAAAATAAGCAGATTAAAAAAATGATTGGATCCTATGTGGGTGAAAATAAAGAGTTTGAAAGGCAAGTTTTGTCAGGAGAGCTTGAAGTGGAGTTGACCCCACAAGGAACTCTCGCTGAGAAAATTCGAGCGGGTGGAGCTGGTATTCCTGCCTTTTATACACCAGCTGGAGTAGGTACTCCCATTGCTGATGGAAAAGAGACAAGAATGTTTAATGGAAAAGTATATTTACTAGAAGAGGCCCTGCAAGCCGATTTTAGCCTCGTTCGAGCTTGGAAGGGAGATCAAATGGGAAATCTCATTTATCATAAGACGGCTCGAAACTTTAATCCAATGATCGCAGCTGCAGGGAAAGTAACCATTGCAGAGGTAGAGCATTTATATGAGACAGGAGAACTAAACCCGAATGAAATCCATACTCCAAGCATATATGTTCAGCGACTCATTGTTGGAAGGCAGGAAAAAAGGATTGAAAGACTAACTGTTCAGGGCTAGAAAGGGAGTGTGGACATGACAAATATTCGTGAAAGAATTGCAAAGAGAGCAGAAAAAGAAATTGAAAGCGGCTTTTACGTTAATTTAGGGATAGGAATGCCAACTCTTGTGGCAAATTTTATTTCAAAAGATAAAGAAGTGGTTTTACAATCTGAAAATGGGCTGCTAGGGATAGGACCTTTTCCAAAGAAAGAGGAAGTGGACGCAGATTTAATTAATGCGGGGAAAGAAACCGTTACAGCTATACCAGGAGCTGCTTATTTTGATAGTGCAGAGTCATTTGCGATGATTCGAGGTGGGCATGTGGATATCGCCATCCTAGGAGGGATGGAAGTGTCTGAAAATGGAGATTTAGCGAACTGGATGATTCCAGGGAAAATGATTAAAGGTATGGGTGGAGCGATGGACCTAGTTCATGGGGCGAGAAAAATCATCGTCATCATGGAGCATACGAATAAAAGTGGTGAGGCAAAAATCCTTAAAAATTGTAGTTTGCCTTTAACAGGTCAAGGTGTAGTGGACCGAATTATTACTGACAGAGCTGTCATTGATGTAACTTCTAATGGATTAAAGCTGGTGGAAGTGGCAAAAGGCTATACGGTAGAGGATGTGGTAGCGTCCACAGAGCCTAGGTTATTAATGGATGACCAGGTCCGATTAGATGCATTTTAGGGATGAATAGAACGATGACCGAACATTTGGTATAATATTCGTCATCAACATGTAGAGAGGGATTTTAATGAAAAAGAAAAAACAAACTCGCCCGGCTCAAAAGAAAGTCGAAGATAAGCCAGTCACACTTGGTGACCTATTGAATGTGGATCTAGTCAAACAATTAAAGAATACAAAAAATGAATTAGAGGAAGAAGCTCAAGCGAAAAAGGAAGCGGAAGAGGAAAGAAAAAGAGAAGAACGCCGCCTAAAAGAAAAAAACAAGACGTTCGAAGAGCTTTTGAATGAAAGTGAATTTGATTGGAAGAAATTTAAGTGATTAAAATGTGTGAAGGTGCTTCATCTTGTGATGAAGCACCTTCCATTGTTAGACGGGCATTTTCGAATTACCGATGCTGACCATATACATTCGCTTTTGTAACGCTCTTAATAAAAGAAACCTCTTCTTCTGTTAAGGCTCGAGAGCGTACAGCCTTGGCATTGTTCTGCACTTGTTCTACCGTGCTTGCTCCAGCAACAACACTCGCCGTGCTACGGTTATGAAGAACGTATCGTAAAGCAACTTCAGTTAAAGACCGGTCTCCAAAATGGTTTTTCAATCTTAATAAGAGCGAGCCTAACTCTTCCCCTGAATAATCCATAAAGCCCTTTTCCGTAATTTTATTCACACCAACATCACTTAATAAACCCTTTGCGAGAGGGCCTCGTGCTACAACGGATATATCATTTTCACGAAGAACACTAAGAGCTTCCTCTTCTGGACGGCGATCAATGATGCTGTACTGCATCATTACGGATGAAATATTCGATTTACTAGCATATTCCCGAATCACATTTGGTCGGATCGAGGATATGCCATAGTATTTAATAAGCCCCTCACTGACAAGCTCTTCAAATGCCTCAATCGTTTCATCAATTGGATCATTCAAAGTTCCGCCATGAAGCTGATATAAATCGATATAATCCGTTCCGAGTCTAGTGAGACTGTCTTTAACTTCTTCCTTAATATACGCTTTGCTCGGATCCCAGCTCCAACCATCCTTATGGCTATTCCACCGGTTTCCCACCTTTGTTGCAATAACAATCTTTTCTCGCACAGGTTTCAAAGCTCGTCCGACAATGGATTCATTTACTCCAAAGTCGTATAAGTCTGCTGTATCAAAATAATTGACTCCTTCTTCTAGGGCGGCATGGATGATTCGTTCTGCTGCAAGTGTATCTGTTCCAAGTGTCATACATCCAAGGCCTAGTTCTGTTACATACAAATCGGACTTTCCAAGACGTCTCTTTTCCATGAGCTTAAGCACCTTCTTCTATAAAATAGATTACCTTCTGCTCATTATTTTACAGAAAATTTTCCAGTGATGCGAAAAACAAGCATTACTTTTTCTTTCTTTCGTCTTCCACCCAGTCTTTTACAAGAGTATAGTCTTTAGAATATTGGAGAAGTTTGTGTCGAATTTCCCATGCTTTCCCAACAAGAACGATTCCTTTTCCATGTAAGTATATTTTCATCACTTTCCTCCAAATTAAGGTATGATAAAATGTATGAGGAAACTAGCTGACTATAGAACAGGAGTGGAGACAAATGAATTCATCCTTTGAGGAAAAAACAATAAAATCGGAACAGATTTTCTCTGGAAAAATCATCTCGTTACAGGTAGACGATGTGGAGTTGCCGAATGGAAAACAATCCAAACGCGAATTGATTAAACATCCCGGTGCAGTTGCGGTTATTGCATTAACGGATGACGGAAAAATCGTAATGGTTGAGCAATACAGAAAAGCTTTGGAACGAGATGTAGTGGAAATTCCTGCAGGAAAGCTTGAAAAGGGAGAAGAACCATCCCTTTGTGCAAAGCGTGAGCTAGAAGAAGAGACAGGTTATGTCTGTAAAAGCTTAGACTGGCTGATTTCTTTTTACACATCACCTGGCTTCGCGGATGAACTTGTTCATTTATATGTGGCTCGGGGATTAGAGAAAAAAGAAGACGCTGCACCGCCTGACGAGGATGAATTTGTGACATTAGTGGAGCTAACGCTTGAAGAAGCATTAGAATACATAGAAGAGAGAAAAATATATGACGCCAAAACAGCCTACGCTGTTCAATATTTACAACTTCAAGAGGCATTAAAGAAATGAACTCGTACTTCGCCGACCTTCATATCCATATTGGGAGAACATGGAATGGGAAGGCAGTAAAAATAACGGGGTCAAAATCATTAACGTTTTCGAATATTATTCAGCATGCAAGAATGATTAAAGGATTGGATATCATTGGAATCATTGATTGCCATTCACCTGAGGTCATACAGGAAATAGAAGCATTGATGAGTGAAGGGGAAGTAATAGAGGCCCCTAGAGGTGGTTTATTGTATGGAGACATGCTTATTCTTACAGGTTCGGAACTAGAAATCTATGATGATAACTGTAAAGGACCCATTCATATATTAGCCTTTTTGCCTGACATGGCTCGATTAAAGGAATTTTCTCAATGGCTTTCGAATCATTTGAAAAATATCAACCTTAGCTCACAGCGGATCTACGTTACAGGAATCGAGTTACAGAAAAAGGTGAAAGAGCTAGGTGGATTATTTATTCCAGCCCATGTATTTACACCCTTTAAAAGCTTATTTGGAAAGGGAGTTAATCAGTCACTTGTCGAAGTATTTGATCCAAACTTAATAGACGGTATAGAGCTTGGATTAAGTTCTAATACGCAAATGGCAGACCAAATAGGTGAGCTTCACCGATATTCGTATGTGACGAATTCAGATGCACACTCATTAGGCAAAATCGCAAGAGAGTACCAACAGATAAAAATGAAAGAGTTGTCTTTTACTAGCTTTCAGGAGGCATTATACAACCAAGATGGTCAGTATGTGGAAGCAAATTATGGTCTTGATCCATTGCTTGGAAAGTATCACGAAACCGTATGTGCACAATGCAATGAAAAAGTTCAATTGTCCGATCAATCTTGCGCAGCTTGTGGCCATACAAAATTCATTAAAGGGGTTGCCACAAGAATACGAGAGCTACAAACTTCTAAAGAGGGAAAGAAGGGGCGTCCTCCATATATTCATCAAGTTCCATTAGACTTTATTCCAGGACTAGGACCAAAGCTTTTTCAAAAATTACTAGATCATTTTGGGACGGAAATGGCCATTCTCCATCATGTACCGGAAGAAGCTTTATATGAGGTTGTACCAAAACGCGTGGCAGAATTAATTGTTGCTGCTAGAAACGGAGAACTTCATTTCCATGCGGGCGGTGGAGGAAGATACGGGAAGATTATTGAATAGAAGAGACAAAGATACTGTCTCTTCTATTTTTTTAGCTTTGAAAAAACACAGGTGTCCCTAAGTGTTTTTCCATCCGCACTTTTACTATTTTTTATTAAGGTAGCTTCTAGTGTAAATCCGAGTTTTTCTGGAATGCGTCGACTGGCGATATTCTCCGGTTCACAACGGATTTCGACCCGATTCGCTTGCAATTCTTCAAATACAGTTTTTATTAAAGCAGTAGTAGATTCAGTAATATACCCCTTTTTTGTGAAACGGCTATCACACCAATATCCGATCTCAAAGCAACCTGCTTCCCAATTGATTCGGTGCAGCCCGGTTGAACCAATAAATTGGTGATCCTCTTTTCTAAAAATATGAAGACGAATATCCTCTTTTAATATAAATTGTGCATACGATTTTCTAACCCCTTCTTCTACCTCTTCAAGCGTTTGACTATGATGAGCGAATGGGAGCCACTGCTGTAATTCATTAAGGGAGGCTTGAATGGCTTCATACACAAGATGACCGTCTCCAGGCATACAAGGACGAATATAGAGACGCTCTGATTCTATTCTTTCTGGAAAATCTATTAATATAGGTTTCATTATCTTTTCCCTCCAAAAAATGAGATTTCGAGTATTATAACTGGAAAGTTATGGTTAAGGCAAGAGATTTTAGAATCTATCTAGTCATACCATTACTAGAGTTCGCATACATTTTACTAACTGAGTTGTAAGGGGAGGAAAAGCAATTGAAGAAAAGAAAATACCAGAACGTCGTAGCAATGCATTTCCGCGAGCACTCCTCGATTTATTTATTTGTCGTGGTGTTATTTCTAATGGGGGTTATCTTTGGAGCGATTATCGTCAATAGTTTAAGCTTTACCCAGAAGGAAGACTTGTTTTATTATCTGTCACAATTTTTCGGACAAGTATCAGACGGAAAAGTAGCGGCATCAAAAGATTTATTTTATCAAAGTTTTTTTCATAACAGTAAGTTTGTAGGGCTCATGTGGGTTTTAGGTGTATCAATTATCGGCTTGCCGATCACACTCATACTTTTGTTTATGAAAGGAATGGTTGTTGGGTTTACGGTTGGTTTTTTAGTGAATCAAATGGGCTGGGAAGGTTTTGTTTTATCATTTGTATCAGTACTTCCACAAAATCTATTAGTTATTCCGGTTTTTATTATCGGTGCAACCCTTTCCGTAGCATTCTCACTAAAGATGATTCGAAGACAATTTATGAAAAAACAGGGCCAGCCTATCATGCCGTTGCTAGGTGGATACGTTGTCGCCTTTTTAGCCGCTCTCGTATTCATTGCGATAGCAGCTGCCATTGAGGCATATATATCTCCTTTATTAATGAAAACAATTGTTGAATCGATACACTCTTAATGATAATTATTTTTATATGATAATAGTTATTTTCGCTTATTTGTAATTATTTTATTTTGAAAGTCTATTACCATCTGTTATAATGGGTATTGACAGTGGCGAGGGAGGACTTTCGTGATGGAAAATCGAATTGATAGAATAAAAAAACAGTTACATTCGTCCAGTTACAAGTTAACACCTCAGCGCGAAGCAACCGTTCGAGTGTTATTAGAGCATGAAGAGGATCATTTAAGTGCGGAAGATGTATACCTCCTTGTAAAAGAAAAATCGCCTGAGATTGGATTGGCAACTGTTTATCGAACTTTGGAATTACTTACTGAATTAAAAATTGTTGATAAAATAAACTTTGGAGATGGAGTTTCAAGGTACGACTTGAGACAAGAAGGTGCAGCCCACTTCCATCACCATTTAGTATGTATTGAATGTGGAGCAGTTGACGAAATACAAGAAGATCTACTTGAAGAAGTAGAAGAACAGGTCGAGCGACGTTGGAATTTTAAAATCAAGGACCACCGTTTAACCTTTCATGGTATTTGCCACCGCTGTCATGACAAAGTAGAGGCCGATGAAGAATAAATCAGCAAAACCTTTTCAAATGGAAAGGTTTTTTATTTTGGTTATTTTTAATAGATTTGAACGCAATTAAAGTCAGAGGGCTGCTGATTCGGACAGGAGTCGCTTGAAAACCGCAATTCGAGTCTTAATGAAGCCTTGATACGGACACAAGTAGTGTTTTTTCCTCACAAAGAGTCCGAATGGAGTGTTGATTCGGACAGGAGTCGCTCGAAAACCGCAATTCGAGTCTTAATGAAGCCTTGATACGGACACAAGTAGTGTTTTTTCCTCACAAAGAGTCCGAATGGAGTGCTGATTCAGACAGGTGTCGCTCGAAAAACCGCAATTCTAGTCTTAATGAAGTCTTGATACGGACACAAGTAGTGTTTTTTCCTCACAAAGAGTCCGAATGGAGTGTTGATTCAGACAGGAGTCGCTCGAAACCGCAATTCGAGTCTTAATGAAGCCTTGATACGGACACAAGTAGAGTTTTTTCCTCACAAAGAGTCCGAATGGAGTGCTGATTCGGCCAGGAGTCGCTCGAAAACCGCAATTCGAGTCTTAATGAAGCCTTGATACGGACACAAGTAGAGTTTATTCCTCACAAAGAGTCCG
>JBEQAB010000010.1:0-315 GCA_041640555.1 Bacillaceae bacterium | reverse complement strand
AATGGAGTGTTGATTCAGACAGGAGTCGCTCGAAAACCGCAATTCGAGTCTTAATGAAGCCTTGATACGGACACAAGTAGAGTTTTTTCCTCACAAAGAGTCCGAATGGAGTGCTGATTCAGACAGGAGTCGCTCGAAAACCCAATTCGAGTCTTAATGAAGTCTTGATACGGACACAAGTAGTGTTTTTCCTCACAAAGAGTCCGAATGGAGTGTTGATTCAGACAGGAGTCGCTCGAAAACCGCAATTCGAGTCTTAATGAAGCCTTGATACGGACACAAGTAGAGTTTTTTCCTCACAAAGAGTCCGAATGG
>JBEQAB010000009.1:150036-207498 GCA_041640555.1 Bacillaceae bacterium | reverse complement strand
TTGGACCTGTTGGACCTGTTGGACCCGTTGGACCCGTTGGACCCGTTGGACCCGTTGGACCCGTTGGACCTGTTGGACCTGTTGGACCCGTTGGACCCGTTGGACCCGTTGGACCCGTTGGACCCGTTGGACCTGTTGGACCTGTTGGACCCGTTGGACCCGTTGGACCCGTTGGACCCGTTGGACCCGTCGGACCCGTTGGACCCGTTGGACCCGTTGGACCTGTTGGACCGGTTGGACCGGTTGGGCCTGTTGGACCCGTTGGACCGGTTGGACCTGTTGGACCTGTTGGACCTGTTGGACCTGTTGGACCGGTTGGACCTGTTGGACCTGTTGGACCTGTTGGACCCGTTGGGCCGGTTGGGCCTTCCTTCTTATCTTTCTTCTCATCACAGCCGCAGAAAACGTTGATTACATTTTTATTGTGGTTTTCATTATAGTTTTCGTTTTCTTTCTTTTTCTTCTTTTCCTTTTTCTCTTCTTTCTTTTCCTTTTCTTCCTTTTCTTTTTTGTGCTTCTTCTTTTTCTTCTTATCCTTGCCTTTGTCCTTGTCCTTGTCCTTGCATTGTCCTTTGTAACGTTCGTTGAATCTTTCCATAAACGAAGACATCTCTTCTCACTCCCTTTTTATATAAATTTGTAGCCGCAATATATTTATATTGAAGGAGGAAAAGATTGGTATCGGACAAATGTACAACTATAACAACTTTTTTATTAAAACAATTAATAAACCTATATAAGAAAGCTATAAATATTAAAACTATCCAACAACTTTATTAAAAAACAAAGAAAATACTAATTTTTTAATTAGCAATTTCTTTGTTCAGATTGTTTAACCAATTCTTGTTAGTCTGATTGATGTTTTTTACTACTCAAACTTTTGGTAGCCTTAATTTTCATTAGGACCAATGTTTACTATATTTATATTATCGGAACTAGGAAGTATATTCAACATCATCATACCAGTATATGTAAATTACACACCTCCATCTGGGTATCGAGACCCATGAATTTTACTTCTATTTAAAAATACTGTAAAGCCAAAAGAAAAGGAATCTTTAGACGAAGATACAACTGAAAATGTAATTTCCAAAAATAAAAAAAGACCTGTTCTTTTTTGTGAAAAATCTGTTTTCTAGATAAAACAATTATACCAATCTAGTCCTGTAATAAGTACTATGGCAAAAAGATGTGATAGTCAGGGCTTTCCTTAAATAAACTGTTGAAATATAAATCATTTAAATTTATGTTTGTTGGTAAGATAATGATTATCTACGACAAAAAGCTGTCTCAAAGGAAATACTTTGAGGCAGCTTCTGTTCACGAAACCTCTAATTCGGTACAAGAACTACAGTCTTTGCAAAAAACCTAACACTTATTTGAAAAAACTTTAGACTAAACGAAATGGTAATTCCTTTTTAGATTTACATTTGAGTCGGTAGAATAAAACCAGTGTTACTTGCAGTTGCCGGAGGAGCAAAAGGAGGTACCGGACTAGTAAACGGGAATCTCGCAGCAGTAAAATGTGTATTTCTGTTGCCTGTATAAGAATTGATAGAACCAGGAATAGTGGTAAAGAACTGAACAATTACTTGATCTCCTGCATTTAAACCATCAATGGTTGACACATTAAAGGAATGGAAACTGAAAGCTCCAGTTGCAGGTACTACCTGCTGAGTATCAGTTGCTACAATTATATTGTTGACTACCAATCGTAATTCTGCAAAATAAGGAGAGCTACTGCTTACAGGTGTGAATAATACGTTTGAGTCTATTGAATAGACTCCCTCTTGATTTGGCTGAAATGTTTGAACATTATTATATTCATTTGCAAAATCAAATTGTTCCGTTTCAAACGTGATAGTTTGCACTACACCCGCCCCAACTAGTTGATTGGCCAATTTATTTGCTCTAAATGCAGATTCAATTGCTCCTGGACCTGTTGGACCCGTTGGACCCGTTGGACCTGTTGGACCCGTTGGACCGGTTGGACCTGTTGGACCTGTTGGACCTGTTGGACCCGTTGGACCCGTTGGACCCGTTGGACCCGTTGGACCTGTTGGACCCGTTGGACCCGTTGGACCCGTTGGACCGGTTGGGCCGGTTGGACCGGTTGGACCTGTTGGACCCGTTGGACCGGTTGGACCTGTTGGACCTGTTGGGCCGGTTGGACCTGTTGGACCCGTTGGACCTGTTGGGCCGGTTGGACCTGTTGGGCCGGTTGGACCTGTTGGACCCGTTGGACCTGTTGGGCCTGTTGGGCCTGTTGGGCCTGTTGGGCCTGTTGGGCCTGTTGGACCTGTTGGACCTGTTGGACCTGTTGGACCTGTTGGGCCGGTTGGGCCGGTTGGGCCGGTTGGGCCGGTTGGACCTGTTGGACCTGTTGGGCCGGTTGGACCTGTTGGACCTGTTGGGCCGGTTGGACCCGTTGGACCTGTTGGACCCGTTGGACCTGTTGGACCTGTTGGACCCGTTGGACCCGTTGGACCCGTTGGACCCGTTGGACCCGTTGGACCGGTTGGACCTGTTGGACCTGTTGGACCTGTTGGACCTGTTGGGCCGGTTGGACCTGTTGGACCGGTTGGACCTTCCTTCTTATCTTTTTTCTCATCACAGCCGCAGAAAACATTGATTACATTTTTATTGTGATTTTCATTATAGTTTTCGTTTTTTTTCTTTTTCTCTTTTTTCTCTTCTTTTTTTTTCTTTTCTTCCTTTTCTTTTTTGTGCTTCTTCTTTTTCTTCTTATCCTTGCCTTTGTCCTTGCTTTCTCCTTTGTAACGTTCGTTGAATCTTTCCATAAACGAAGACATCTCTTCTCACTCCCTTTTTATATAAATTTATAGCCGCTATATATTTATATTGATGGAGGAAAAGATTGTATCGGACAAACGTACAGATAAGAAAGCAAATTTATAAAAATAGTAAAAAGACCTATTCTCCTAACTGAATAGGTCTTGTGGATTTCAATTTTTCAAAACTATCACCTACAAAACAAAATCCTTAACCACACCAAAATACTCACGTATATAATAGTTTACTTTTACAAAAAATGGGGAATCTCCACCAAGACCATAAGACGTTAAACCATTTTCCCCTGCTAGATATTTGGCTCGAAACAAGTGATAATCGCTCGTAATAATAAGAATTTTTGGTTTTTTTATACCAAGTTGAGCCATCATATCACTAGAAAACTTCAGATTTTCGTTCGTGTCTGTGGATAGACTTTCATAATACACTCTGTCCTCTTCAACACCGTTCTTTACCAAAAATGTCCCCATCGCCTCTGCTTCTGTGATTGCCTCCCCTGGACCTTGTCCACCCGATACAATCACCGGGATCTCGCGGTTTTCCAACAAAAACTCCAGCGCCACATCCAAGCGTCCTTGTAACGTTTTTGAGGGCTCCTCTCCTCGTAAACCAGCTCCAAGGATAATAACAAAATCTATTTCTTCCTTATTATATTTTTCCTTTGAATAAGCCTCCTTTAAAATTAGCCCCTCCACGATAAAAAAGGAAATAAGAAATAGGACATAACCAAAAACAAATACATTCCTAGTTATAACCAATGGACGTGAAGAATGTTTATATTTTATTAACCACCTAATAATTACAACAGCTAAAATATTTCCTACGATAAAAAGCACACCAAAGCTCACCTAATTAACTCCTAATCTAAAAATAAATTTTATTAAAACATCTTTGTCCATGATATGATGGTATCAAACATTAAGGGAGTTTCTTACATGACTATGCAATTAATTATAGAGAAAATAAAAACCTACTACGGCGACGAAAACACTGAGTATCATTGTATTTCAGACGGCTTCCAAAATATAATGATTAAATGCACTCATCAATCTAGAGCTATTTTCGTTCGAGCTGCTGAATCTAATCGCCGTCCGTTTGACATGCTACAAGCGGAAATTGACTGGTTATTTATATTATCTAAAACTACCCTTCACGTTCCCACTGCTCTCCCATCACATCATGGCAATTTAATTGAAAAAATATTTGTAGAAGAAACCCCTTACTACTTAGTAGCTTTTCATGAAATAACGGGAGAACCTCTGGATGTTACGAATAAAAAAATTTGGAATACCCTGCTATTTCAAGAATGGGGTGCCACACTCGGTCATATTCATCGGACAACACCTAAAAAGCCACTATACAGACCTAATCAGTGGGAAGCTAGTTCAACCGTCATAGAAACCATTAACTATTTTAAACTAAATGAAAATGAAGAGATGAATGTTAGATTACAAGAAATGGTTCATGAAATTAGTAAGCTACCTACAGATCCAGAAGTATTTGGTCTTATACACAACGATTTTCACCAAGGAAATATAATCATGCAGCCACATGGGATAGGTGTCATCGACTTTGATGATTGTATGTATAGTTGGTACGCACAGGACTTCTCAGTGGCACTGTATCACGCATACTGGCAAGCTACTGAAATTGCCGGATTAGATTCATCTTTCTCAACCACTTTCCTTGATTCTTTTATCCAAGGTTATGAAAAGTCATATATACTTTCACCTGATACAATAAAGCAAATCCCTCTATTCGTGCGCTGGAGAGAGTTTTTTCTCTATGCCTTATTTATGAAAAAATGGCCCCTGCATGCTTTACAAGATTGGCAAAGCTTTACGTTAGAAAAGTTACGTAACCGAATTCTTAATGGGGAAACATACATACCCTGTGTTTAGAAACCTCGTGAAAAAACAGTGACTTTTGCTCACTTATTCAAATGACTCTAAAACAATTTTCCCTATTGTTTTTCCTGACTCTAACATTCGATGAGCCTTGCGTAAGTTCTCAGCATGTATCGGTGATAGAGTCTCCTTGAGAGTTGTTTTTAAAATTCCTTCATCAATCAAATTACTTACTTTATTCAATATGTGATGCTGTGAGATCATATCCTCGGTTTCAAACATCGCTTTTGTAAACATAAATTCCCAAACAAAGGTGACACTTTTACTTTTTAGAGTATTCAATTCAATTGGATACTTATTATCAACAATGGAACAAATCTTCCCTTGGGGCTTAATAACCTCCCCCATCGCATTCCAATGCTGGTCTGTATCGTTGGAGCATAAAATGTAATCAACATTTTTTATTTGCAAATTAACCAATTGATCTTTTAGTGATCCGTAATGGTTAATCACAAAATCAGCTCCACAATCCTTAACCCACATCACTGTTGCTTCTCGAGAGGCCGTAGCAACCACTTGTAATCCAGCCCATTTGGCAAATTGAATGGCGATGGAGCCTACTCCACCAGCTCCACCTATAATGAGGACAGTTTTAGAGCAATTTTCTTTCTTGTTTACTGTATCAATTCCGAGCCGTTCAAACAGCGCTTCCCATGCAGTGATAGCGGTTAAAGGCATAGCAGCTGCTTCAGCAAAATTAAGTTTTTGTGGCTTTTTCCCGACAATTCGTTCATCTACCAAATGATACTCGCTGTACGTACCTGGCCTATTCAAATTTCCCGAATAAAAAACCTCATCTCCTGGTTGAAACAATGTGCACTCTTCACCAACTTCAACCACCACTCCACTTGCATCCCACCCAAGTATTTTCGGCTCTGATTCAAACTTGTCCTTCGGCGAACGCACCTTGGTATCCACTGGATTAACTGATATGGCCTTTATTTGTATAAGAAGATCTTTCCCTCTAGGTGAAGGTTTTTGTATTTGAATATCTATTAGACTTTCTTCATTATCTATTGGTAAATATTTATATAAACCAATTGCTTTCATTCATTAACTCCTCCTATTATTAAACTATATAAATAATTCGATAAATGGTCTCATTTTCCTCCCATAAAGAAAAGAGCTGCTATAAAAGCAACTCCTTCTATTTTACGTTCTTTAATTTATTTCTGTCTGGAGCTCCAGGTGGTTGTTCAAGCCAACCAAAATCAATAAGTAACTGCGCACCATCCTCGGCTAGTAGCCCCATTTCAGTAATCATTTTTACATAACTTCCGGATAAATCTCTTCTTTGACTTACCGACAAGGCTTCCCCATAATATCCTATCGCCGCTGAAAGCAACGTGGTTATATGATACATCATAAGCTTTTCTGAAAATGGTGCAACACTTGCATCAGTGACTTCTTGTTCGTATGATCTTGGCGCGTGTAGATTATCGTCAGTTAGCATTTTAGATAAAATATCCATATGCCTCTTACAAAGTTTTTCAGCTCGCGTCATAAATTGTTCAACTTCTTTAATCTGAGTTACCTGTCTGAATCCCATTTCCAATACAACTTTTACTACGTTTTTATGCATATTAATATACGTTCCACTGATTTCAATCGAATTAATAGGACGACGATCTCCAAACCATCCGGTCAAAAAACTTTGTTTCGTTACATAATCTACGGTTTGCTTGTTTGTCATAGTAGGAGGTTTACTGATAATACCCTTATTCAAAACCACTTCGGTGGCCTGATCATACAATTCCGTAGTTTCAGCACTACACTGAATAAAATACTTCCTTACATCCTCTCTAACACATGTTCCAATTGCACCTGCATATCTCGTCAAGCCATGTATGGACATGGTATGAATGTACACGATCATAAACGTATCGGTGAATAAAGGTGGTGCGTCCACCAAGACATCCTCATCGGTAAAACCTATTGGGATTGGAAGCTCTTCTATCGTAAAAAACTCTTTTATTTTCTCGAGATGAGTTTCTGATAAGCTAAGGGCAGAACGCAGCACCTTTTCAATTGCTTCATCTTTTACATGATATATAAAATGGCGAAGAACACATTTGGACAAACTGTCACTGATATACTGCATCCACAAGCTTCCCACTTCTGGAGCAGTTAATTTTACATTGTGATAGGTATGTTCCATGATTTCTCCCTTCGTGATTCTCTTTCCCTGTATTGTAACCAATACAGGAATAATCATGTTTAACTTTCATGATTAATACTAAGACCTTCCATATGTCTCTTTGAAAATAGTTTATCTACCTTTCGGTTTTCTTTTGTTTCAAAAATAATATCGAAATCATAATGTGTCGGATACAACTCACTTGCCTCAATATGAAGGGTTAAACGCTTATGGTTATAAGACTCCTTTTTTTCTTTTATTTGAACAATGTAATTCCCTTTCTCGTCTGGGCCTTTGTATACGATACCAAACACATCCTCAGGAGAAACGCTGACATTATCACCTTGATTAAACTTTGGAACAGATGAGTTCGATATTTTCACTCCTTTTTCTCTCGATTGATACTTATTGATAATAATTTGCTTCTCGAGTTCTCTTTTTTCCTGTGGTGATAAATGCGTTTCTGGATACACCCTGTCTTCTTTATAGGTAATTTGATGAGCTCGTTCGATGATCTTCGGGTGAATCCCTAGTTTGAGTGCAATCGCAAACGCTTGGCTTTCTCCTCCCTTTCCTATAATCAGTCGATAGGTTGGGCGAAGAGTTTCTATATCAAACTCCATTGATCCGTTAATAAATCCTTTTTGAAGATCCGCAAACTCTTTAATTTCACTATAATGTGTGGTGGCTAATAATGTTGTACCCTTCTTGTAGAGTTGCTCTAGGATTGCTGTTGCTAGCCCCATTCCTTCAGCTGGATCAGTTCCTGAACCTAACTCATCCAATAATACTAACGTACGATCATTAGCTTCTTTTAAAATTTCAATAATATTTACGATTCGTGAACTAAAGGTACTGAGATTTTCTAAAATACTCTGTCCATCCCCTATGTCGACCAGGATATTTTTAAAAATACTCACTGAACTACCTTCTGCAACCGGTAGGTGTAAACCCGCTTGAGCCATTAATGTCAAGAGTCCAACCGTTTTTATGACAACTGTTTTTCCACCGGTGTTTGGACCTGTAATGACTAACGCGTGTTCAGGTGACCCAAGCTTAAAGTTTAGTGGGACAACATTTTTACCTAATAAAGGATGTCTTGCTTCAATTAATTCAATATAGTGATTTTCGTTTATAGATACACTTCTCCCATCGATTGCTCGGCTATACTTTGCCTTTGCAAACAAAAAGTCATAGTGAACCATGGTTTCGACTGCCAAACGGATTTGCTGTTCTTTTTCTTCAACTAACCCGGTAAGATATATTAAAATCTTTTGAGTTTCCGCTTCTTCATCCATCTTGGTCCAGGTAAGCTGGTCTTGGTAAGTGGTAATTTCTTCAGGTTCAATGAATAAAGTTGATCCTGAGGCAGAAGTATCTAGAACCGCCCCTTTTACTTTTTGACGATATTCCTTTTTCACTGGTATCACATATCTTCCATCTCTTTGACTAATAACACTTTCCTGCAAATAGGTTTTTAGTTTGGATGATCGGACGATTTGTTGAAGTTTTTCTTTTAATCGCTCTTCTTGTATTGCTATTTGTTTTCTAATTTTGAGCAATTCCTTACTAGCGTAATCGTCCACAACGCCGTTTCGTATACAGCGATTAATTTCCTCCGCCAATCCAGGCAAGTCATCGATGGAGTAAATATAGCTAGTGACTCGAGGAGCTAAATACTCCTTATCTTTCATAAAGCGTCTCATTTTTCCACAGCAATCTAAAAAGTCATGTAGCTTCATTAATATATCAGCACGAAGAGCAACCCCTTTATTGATACTACCCAGTAAGGTATCAATTCCTTCTAGTCCATGAACAGGTACACTTGAACTCTTTTTCATGATCTCCGCTGCTTCAGTTACTTCATCGATCCATGATTGGATTTGTTTTAAATGAAAGGAAGGTGTGAGTTGTAACACCTTTTCTTTTCCTTGACTGGTTAATGCATAATAAGCAATTTCTTCTTTTATTACATCAAATTGCAATGTTTCAAACGTATGATTATTCAACTTTTTTCCTCCTAAAAATAAAAATAGCCGCGTTGAACGAGCCAACGCGGCATGAAAACAGAATCCTTGTAATAAGCATTCTGTTCAGACTATTTAACCAAAATAAAAAGCTGCCACACAGCGGTACACAGCTACACTCTCGGCTAAGGATAGTATGCTTGGTTTTGACCATTGTTCTTAACTACATTCACAGCCATAGATAAATAAGCTTTCTAACACCTTGAAATTTTCAAGTTTAGAAAACCAACCGGAATGATCGTATCCAATTGATTGGATTAGTTAAGAACGACACCTAACATAAAACATACTCCCTTATCAAAATATAATGGGTTGCATTTCCATTGTATAGTATATCCCATTACTATGTAAATAGTTATTGATTATAGAAAAAATATTTTCAATACGCATCGTACATGATATAAAAGAACTAACAGCTATCTAGAAAGGATGCCTATATGCTTGTTAGGAAACCCATTGTTCAAAAATTTATGATGTATAGCTTGGTTGGCTGCATCTGCACTTGTATTTATTTTCTTTCCATGTTTATTATGGTAGAACAAATAGGTAAGGAGCCTATCGTCTCTTCCATTATTTCTTTTGTTATCATGACTCTTTTTTCTTTTATTCTTAATATGAAGTTTACTTTTGGCGGTGAGTTTACAAAACAGAAATTAGCGCGTTTCTTCATTGTTGCCTCTATCGGGTTCGCTCTAAATTTTGTCATCATGTTTTCCATTGTAGAGGTACTTTCTTTTCATTATTTAATCGGGGAAATAGCTACCACACTGACTATACCACTCGTAAACTTTTTCTTGAATCATTATTGGACTTTTAAGTAGTTCCTGACAATCCTGTGCAAATCACTTAATTTACTTGTTATTGTAAAACGTCTAATTACCCAAACATCATAAATATCCCCTGTCAGCACAAATATCAGACAGGGGTTTAATAATTCACTCAATCCATCGGGTTAATAATTGCTAAAACTTGATGGTCTTCCCATCTTCCGTTGATTCTTACATTTTTCCGAGCAATTCCTTCTTTTTCAAAACCCGCTTTTTCTAACACTCGAATGGATGCGATATTATGCGGCATGACTCCCGCTTCTATTCGGTGAAGCTTTAACACTTCAAATCCGAATGTCACCAAGAGTTTGGTTGCTTCCGTAGTATAGCCCTTTCCGTTATGCTCTTTATCTAAAAAATAGCCGATATAAGCACTTTGGAGGGAACCGCGAAGAACTTGATAAAGTTGCATTGTACCAATTAGAGCTCCTGTTGATTGTAGAAAAATCCCAAAATAATAATCTGTATCATTTTTAGCCGCTATGATTTTTCTTTCAATTAAGTTTTGTTGTCCCGTTATTGTATAAAAGTCACTCGGACGTTCCATCGCAAAGGCTTCAAAAAAGGAGCGGTTACGCACCTGAAAGTCTAGGCATTCCTCTACATCCTCCAACCCAAGCGGTCTTATAAATATGGAATTACCTTTAATCATATCTGTTGTTCCTCCTTTAAATGAGATGTATCGCCCACTAGCTCAACGTGGAACTGTTCACCATCCCAATTTACTATAGTTAGACTACCACCGTGGATAAATGGAGGATCCCAGAACCTTTCAGGTGAGGAACTTAGAAAAAAAGAAATAGCTGCTTTTAACACCACAGCATGTGCAACGATCAGAACAGACTGATGAGTCGGCTCATCAACTATAGACTTAACAACTTTTTGGACACGTTTTTTAAACGATTCAAGACTTTCTGCATTATGTAAGCAGTGGTCATATAAATGTGGTGCATTCCAGAAATTCGAAAATTCTTTTTGATGATTCACTTCAATTTCTTCCTTTGTA
This sequence comes from Bacillaceae bacterium, assembly GCA_041640555.1. Classification (GTDB taxonomy): domain Bacteria; phylum Bacillota; class Bacilli; order Bacillales; family Cytobacillaceae; genus Robertmurraya_A. The sequence continues at coordinate 196,783 of JBEQAB010000009.1, read as the reverse complement.
TTTCCTTCCCAATCACCTAAAAAGATCTCTTTTAAATCGTCCACTTCATATACAGGAACATTTTTCTCCTGCTTAATTAAATTTGTCGTATGCCGAGCTCGCGTAAGCGGACTCGTATAGATCGCATCAATCTGTGTGAGGTCCATTCTTTGACCTAATAAGGTCGCGTCCCTTTCCCCTTTTTCGGTTAACTTAGAGTCACACCATCCTTGTAATCGGCCTGCTTTGTTCCATTCTGTTTCTCCATGCCGTGTTAAATATATTTTTTTCATATCACGAATCTCCCTTGATAAATCTGTGTTTCCTGTTTCACTATACCATTTTTTGTATATGGTTTTTCATATTTTTTCTAAATGAAACACATATGTTTCCATTTCTCGTGCCACACTAAATTATTATAAGTGAAGAAGGAAGCTGATAGTATTGAAGAAATTTAATTTGTATATAGCTCTTCTTTTTATATTACCTTGGTTATCACTCCCATTGATTGGCGGAAAGACAGTAAAAAGGTTTATTCCAGGTGCCAGTTTTATCTCTCTTTATCTCATAATCGAAGGAATGATTGCTCAGAGAAGAAAATGGTGGTGGTTCCCTTCTAATATTAAACCCAATGTCCTTAATGAATTACCGCTCATTTTCGGACCATTTTTCGTTGGATCCATTTGGATATTAAAATATACTTTTGGAAAATTCAAACTTTACTTTATTGTTAATCTCATTGTTGATTCATTATTTACTTACGGAATGATGAGAGGGTTCCGGAAAATGGGATATGTCACTCTTGTACGATTAAATAGCCTTCAGCTATCCATTATTTTCTTACTTAAAACAATGGCGATGTACGGTTTTCAAGTTATATACGAAAAATATGTAACTCACAATAGATAGGTACAACCCGGTTTCTTTCCGGGTTTTTTCATTTGGGAATTATTCGTTCTTACCTATTATCGTTACTCATAAACTGTAATACGTGAGTTTATTTTTGTAGGGGGGATGATCATGAGCTATGAACCCATCTCGGTTTTTGAAGAACATGCTTTTTGGCTTGAAGTATTAGAAGATCACGCGCACTTTATTCACGATTTCTTATCTCCCAGCGAAGTCGAGTATGTACACATGGCAAAGCAATATATCCAATTATTTCAAGGCTTGCTTTCGAAACTAAAGAGCCTACCACCGGCAGCATCTGTTACATCCTCTGAAATGATCACATTCGCAAGAGAAATCTATCCCATTGCCAATGGATATTTTCATTTTGAAGGTCATCTTCAACGCCTTCGCATTGAAAATAAAGTGAACTTGAATTTAACTCCAACCTATTTAAATGGGACACTTGGGGAAAACCAAGAATACTTACGAATGCTCAGCTTTTATGTAAACGGGCAAACCTCTCCCATTCTTCCACTCGTCGATTTAATGGATTTATGGCTAGAAGATCAAGCGGGGCATGCAGCTTTACTCGCTCGAGCACTTGATGGAGTTGAAATGGCACTAGTTACACAAACAAGAGAATACATGCAAATATTTCAGTCATTCATTGTGAAAAACGAGGCTATTAAAGGATACTTACGATTTACACCAGAAGGCTTTCCCATACAACTCCAATTTGCAAGAGATGTCGTGATTGCTGTTATCGGATTTACCAGACTCGTAGAGAAAATGGTCCAGTTATACAAAGGTGAGGAAGTACTCAATCAGTCCACCTTACGTTTTCTTGAACATCATTTTCCTGAAGCTTGTTATTTCTTAAAAAAGCTTTCGTATTATGTACCTGACATCACTTATCCTTCTTGTTCATTATCAAAACCATCCTTTCGATCATAATAGGTTAGCTCCTATTCAACCGTTTGAATGGAGCTAACTTTATTTTTAGACTCCAACTAATGCAAACACATTCAATGGTTTGAATTTTCCATCCTTTACAGCCTCCTCCAATAAAGATATTTCTGTACGAAGTAAAGAACTCATTTTCTCAGGTATTTCTACAGATTCCATCTCCCTTTCAAAAGCATGTAGGGTTTGTTGAATTTCCCATTCAGCGTCCTGGAGACTCGGGGAATAGATTGAGACCTTATCCATAACCTTCCAACCTCCCTCAGTAAACGCATGTTCAATATCCTTTTGGGAAAACAAAGTACGAATATTACTGTTGCTAACTTCTTTAAAACACTCGTATTGTGCCTGAATCAAAGCGGCTAAAAAATGTGGTACTTGTTCCGCTTGCTCCACTTTAGTGTCCCATTCTGCAAAGCACAGCTTTTTCCCCCATGGCCTAACTTTCTTCAGTATATTAACCAATACCTCGGATGAGCTCATATACCAGCTACAATGGGAAATAACAATTGCATCAAACTCTTCCTTTTTAAAGTTTGCAGATAATATATCAAACGCAAAATCCACTTTTAGTTGTTTGCCTAATTGTGATTTTTGTAGGTGCTTCATAGAATCACCTAATGTGATTGGTGCTCCATAATTAGATGAGGCCAAATCAACTCCATGAACCTGACCCTTTTCACCTACCATATACGCTAATACGGCCGTTGTGTCTCCTTGACCACAACCAATTTCAAGAACACGTTCCCCTTCTTTAATTCCCCAAAACTCTACTAATTTTAGACGATGTTCCGTTTGTATTTTTTGTATTTCCTTGTAAAGAGTACTAGTTACCATGCAAGACACGATAAAGTCAAGGGAATGTTCACTCATATTTTTTCCCTCCTTAATTAGTATTCTACAAATATTCTAGAAGTAGGGATATCATTCCTTTATTCTATATAAATAGCCTATATTAAATAAAACAAGAACCCTGATAAGGTAGACATCACCATGACGGATGCGATAAAGGCTGCAACAAGCTTTTTTCGAAAAATACTATTCAGTAAGCTTATCTCTGGTAAGCTTGCACCTGCAGAACTAATCATTAACGCCATAACTGGCCCGAGTGCCATCCCCTTCAATATCATAACTTGCGAAATAGGAATCATGGTAGAAAGGCGTATATACAAAGGAATTCCAATGATGGCTGCAATTGGCACTAACCACCAGTCGTCAGTTCCCATGTAAGTGGTAATCCAATCGGTCGGTACAAACCCGTGAATCAACGCCCCTACTAAAGCACCAATTAGTAAGAATGGATAAACCGTCTTCATGAGCTGAAATGTTTCTAATAGCGCTCCTTTCCAATCTAGATTTTTATTTGGATCTTTAAATCCAGTCATAATGACATTTTTCACCTGATTCTCAAAGCCGAGCTTTTCAAGAGTGAATCCGATAGCTACTGATAATAAGCTTGTTAATAATGTATAAACCATTGCTACCTTCCAACCGAGCGTGGCTGTCATTAACGTCAAAATGGTTGGATCTAGTACCGGAGATGCAAATAAAAAGATCATAACCGTACCAAAGCGCACCTTTTTGTTTAGTAAATTCACCACAACCGGAATGGTCGAACAAGAGCAAAAAGGAGTAACGAAGGCAAACACTAGGGTAATCAATGCACTAACAATCGGATGGCTTCGCTCCATCATTTTCTCCATTTTTTCATAAGGGATATATCCTTGAAGGACGTTAATTAAAAAAGAAATCCCTACAAATAAGACAGTTAATTCTAGTGCAAGACTAAAAAAACTCTTAACAAACTCTCCCATACCTCTTCACCTCATTTTATTTGTAAAATACAACTATATTTCGATAAAAAATATAAGCAAGATCGATGTCCAGCTTATATGTATGGCTTACAGCAGACTGAGGATTTAGACATCGCTTCATTTAATAACTTAATGGACCTGACTACGGTGTCTTTTTCGAATTCATTCATCTGAGAAAAAACTTCTTGCAAATATTGGTTCATTTCCGTATCTATTGAGGTAGAAACAAACTTTCCTTCTGCCGTTAGGGATAACATATATACTCTTTTGTCTTCAGGCAGCTGTTGTTTTTTTACTAGCCCCATCTTTGTTAAGTTCTGTATCTGTCGACTAAATGTTGTCACATCAATTCCTAGGGAGTCTGCAACTTGCTGTACACTCGGATTGTTTTGCTTGTCAATTTCGTGGATGATATGACTTTGAACAAGGGATATTTCCATTCCTCCTACTAAACAACAATTTTTATTTAACATTCCAAATCGTCTCGTTAACACCTGGAATAAATCACGTAAATTTTCCATATTTTTCACCTCTCTTTATTTATATCACATTATTTGCATATTGCAACTATTTATTTTAAAAAGAGAACTTCTTATAAAAGAAGTTCTCCATTCTACTTATTTATCATTTATTCTTTAGGCAGGAAAATAATTACTTTAAATAAGTCACCATCCACGTCAATCGAAAGCCTTCCTCTATGAAGATCAACAATTGATTGGGCGATCGCTAATCCAAGGCCAGATCCTTCTGTATGACGGGACGTGTCACCACGCTTAAAACGTTCAAAAAGTTCATCACTGTTTTCACTAAGTTCATATTTAGATACATTTTTAAATGTAATGATCGCTTCATACTCATTGCTATCCACAAATATATAGGCACGTGATTGCTCTATTGAATATTTGAGAATATTACCGATCAGATTGTCAAACACTCTCCACAACTTTTGACCATCCACCTGTGCGAGAACTGGGGTTGGTGAATTTGTGACCCGAAATTGTACGGTTGATTGTCTGATATCTGTATCGTATTCAGCTAACGCTTGTTGAAGAAGTTGAACAATATCTACCTCTTCCTTTTGTAGCTCCATATTCCCACTCGCCATCTTAGAAACCTCGAATAAATCATCGATCAACACCTTCAATCGCTTAGATTTTTGATCAATAATGTTAATATAAGATTTCCGCTCCTCAACTGATACCTCGGTGTTTTTTAATAGCTCTGCGTAATTAATGATGGAAGTTAAAGGAGTTCTCAAATCGTGACTAACATTAGTAATAAGTTCCGTCTTTAACCTCTCGCTTTTGGCTTGTTCGTTTTGTGAGGTTTGCACCCCGTGCTTTAATTGATTGATATTACTTGCAAGGAGTGATAATGCTGATTTGCCTGATGTTTTTATATCTGCCCCTAACCTTCCAGATGCTAATTCACTAGTCGTTTCCACTATTGAAATAAAGTAGGCAATTTTATTTGTAATACTCATAATTATTGGATATCCCACGACAGCTAACAGGACTAGATAAACTAGAAAAAAAGCAGGATGTACCGTAATGATAATCGCTGCTAACCCAAGTCCAAATAGAGTTAACAGGATGAGGAAAACTTGAGTTGCAGTACTACGGTCATGAAAGGCTTCTTTAAGTTCTTCAGCGGTGTCTTGATAGATTTTTTTAAGTATCCCGTATCCTTTATATAAAAATGACGTTTGCCACTCCTTTTTCAACACTTCCCCATTTTTCAATTTTGCAGATATGAAAAATACTTGAATAAACGATAATCCCCAGAGGAATCCACCAATAATTATGCATAAAATCATTTCAATGGCATCATAGAAGCTCCCATTCACTGCATAGTAATATCCTTCTATGATGATAAAAAGATTCGCACACGCAGTGATAATTGCTATAAGGAATAAGATGAATCTTACATCTATCGGTAGTTTTTGGTATAACGGTTGAACCCACTTGATTTCCTTCCTTATCCCCTTCGATTTCTTCCCTATTAGTAAAGAAAATAGGAGTGCCAATCCACTTAATCCAATGTAGATAAAGAATACGATACGCTTTTGTTCATATTTTTCAGCAGCCACTACATATCTGTTTGAAGCAGGTAATGCTTTTGCCAGACCGATTTTACCCTCATACGGTCCTATAGAGGTTGGGGTTACAGAATCTAGCAACTCTGTGAATTCATAATCATATGTATTATAGTGAATAGCATATTCTCTTGAAACGGTCAGATTGGTAAGATACCGGAAATCACCACTATACATATTTTTCCAATCTACACTTTCAATAACCTTATCATCTGGACTTGATAAAGAATATGAAAATGACTTTTTATACTCCTCATAATTAGGTCTTTGCTTCTCCAATCGTTTATATAACTCTTCTAATTTAATCTCTTTTTCTTTAATAACTTTCTCTTTGACGTATTCATTACTTTCAAAGTTTTTCGTAATGTCAGCTATTTTTGCATCTCTTTCCACGGTGAAATTTTGGAGTGCATCTTCGTCCTCCGCCTCTTTTGCTCCTTGAATTCTTTCTTCGTATTGGGCATTTATATTATCGATTTGTTCGGTTAGACTTCCATATCGATACTTATGTTCCTCTATTTCCTCTTCTGATACCGTGAGTGCTTTCTTTGCTTCCTCAATCGGAACCGAGTAAAGATCAAATAAACCTAAATAACTCGCAAACTCATCAAAAGCCCCCTGAAATTCAGGTGAGTGGTAATAGTCTTTGTACACATAATTGTTGCCATGGACCATTAGTGTAAAAACCCCACTAACTCCATAACTAAAAAGAATAAAGCAAATAATAAGAACGATTCTATTTTTCCATCTTGTACCCAATACCCCATACCACCTTCAAAAATCTTGGATTTTTTGGATCGATTTCGATCTTCTCTCTAATTTTTCTTATATGTACAGCTACTGTATTTTCAGCGTTATATCCTGGCTCCTTCCATACGAGCTCATAGATTTCATTAATAGAAAACACTCGTCCGGCATGAATCATAAGTAACTCTACAATTTTATATTCAATCGGTGTGAGTTTTACTTTGTCACCATGAACGGTCACTTCCTTCGCATCTTGATCCAACATTAATCCATGCAAATCAATGTTTTTCTTCACTCCTTCAAACGTGCCTAATGCTACGTATCTTCTAATCTGCGATTTTACTCGAGCAACCAACTCCATGGGATTAAATGGTTTTGTTACATAATCGTCTGCCCCCACTTGTAATCCTAATATCTTATCTGTATCCTCGCTTTTGGCGCTTAACATGATGATGGGAATATTTCTTATTTCTCGTATTCTGTATGTAGTAGAGATTCCGTCTAGGTTCGGCATCATAATATCTAGAATAATGAGGTGAATTTCCTGCTTTTTCAAGATTTGTAAAGCTTCCTTCCCATCACAAGCCTTAATAACTTTTACCCCTTCATTCTTCAAGTAAATTTCAATAGCATCTCGTATTTCTTTTTCATCGTCCACAACAAGTACATTATATGAATTCATTCTCCCCCTACTTTCTAACAGCTTTCTTCTCTTTTTATAGTAATCGGTAAATCTTAACATTCAACCATTAAAAATCTTAAGAAATTCTTAACTCTTTTTTATTTTATACGATTTGGAAATATTAATGGTACTTAATAGAAGGTAGTTGACATGTAACCAAAAGGTTTCGTATAATCACAACAGGAAACCTTTTGGTTACATATTATATTAAAAGGATGGGAAAAATGAAGGTTCAAGATATCCGAAAAACAACCGTGTTTCAAGCACCAATTCAAAAAGTATGGAATGCAGTGGCAACTGCAGAAGGAATTTCATCTTGGTTTATGCCAAATGACTTTCAACAAGAAGTTGGTAGTAACTTTACCATTCAGTCTCCGTTCGGTCCGAGTCCATGCAAAGTGTTAGAGCTAGAACCGCCACACCGCCTCGTATTTTCTTGGGGGACAGATGGATGGGTGGTAACATTTGAGTTAAAAGAGTTGGAAGAAAAGACCGAGTTTACCCTAGTTCATAGTGGCTGGGGTGACACAGAGGAAGTTATTCCATTGGCAAATGAAACGCATCAAGTGATTCGCGATCGGATGAATGGCGGATGGGGACCTCTTGTGGATGTGAAGCTGCGCGGGGTTGTTGAGGCGTAATGTCCGCTGTCCAAAAACACGATGTGTTTCAGGCAATTGCTGACCCTACCAGAAGAAAAATCTTAATGCTTCTTGCTAAGCAAGATTTATCGGTAACTGCGATCAGCGAGCAATTTCCGATCACTCGAACAGCGGTATCGAAACATCTCCGAATCTTATCTGAATCCAAGCTTGTGGGCATGACCAAAACAGGACGAGAAAAAATCTACAAGCTTCATCCAGAAACCTTTACAGAAATCAAAGACTGGTTAAGCTATTTCGATCAGTTCTGGGATAATAAGCTCTCCATGCTTAAATTTCTTGTTGAAGAACAGGAACAATAGGTAAAAAGAGTACCATTGTCGGTACTCTTTTTCTTTTTTAAGAATCGTTTGTTACATCACTCTTTTACCACTATGGTCCAATTTTGTGATAAAAGAATCAATCTCTTCCTTCGTTTTAAGTATAATCACCTTTTTCCCCATCGTTTTATACGTTTTCAACCTTTCTTTCATCTTCTCTTTCCTAGCAAAATAAGTGGATATAATAAATTCTATAAATTTCCAATCTAGCTTCTCCTTACAGCCGATCGTCATATCTGGTCTTGTATGACCGATGTTCGTAAGAAATCGCTTCACTACTCGGTAAAGACAAGTTCGTAAGGGGAGTTCTAGATAAATGACCGTATCGCAGCTCAATTCTCTGATATGAATTGTTTTTGTGTAATTTCCTTCAATGATCCATTCTTCCTTCTCCACAAGCTTACTTTGAGCCTCAAAAAATTCATCACTCGATGCCTCGATCCAACCTGGTTTCCAGAAGTAGGTATCAAGATGATGAACGGGAATATGTAACCTCTGACCAAGCTTCCTAGCAAACGTCGATTTCCCAACACCAGCCGATACTCCAATTACCATAACTCGATTCATTCTTCTCCTCACCTTCTCACATGTCATATTTTTCTATTTTCTCACAACAAGCCATTTTCCACTAATATAATCTTTTTTGCCAACATAAAAATGGAGAAAGAACATAAGTGTTCTTTCCCCTCTTCATATATACAATCTACTCAATCCACTGAACGATATCCTTCAAGTCTTTCCTAATTTTTGGTCGTGGTTCCTTCTCTCTGTATCCAAACGCTACCATAACAGACACCGCCAAATGTCCATCCTCAAGTAAATTTTCCTCTTCCAAAATCTTCTGTACTTCATCAAAACTAAATCCTTCAATTGGACAAGAATCAATACCAATAAGAGCCGCTGCTGTCATCATGTTTGCTAAAGCAATGTACGTTTGCTTTCCGGCCCAGTCCAGCATCGTTCGTTCATTTTCTAATAAGTGAAGATCCTCTTCTTGAAAGGTTTTATATCTTTCTAAAATTTTCCCAAAAAGCTCTTCAGGGAATTTTTTCACCTCTAGCATTTGATGTTTAACATACTCCGAATCATACTTTGTATCTTTAATGGTTCTTGCCAAAATTACAACAAAATGACTAGCAGTTGGAAGCTGGCCTTGTGCTCCCCAAGACACTTTCCTTAACTTTTCTCTTAGGGCAGCGTTCTGAACAACTACAAATTTCCATGGTTCATATCCAACGGAGCTTGGCGATAATCTCCCCGCTTCAAGTATGTATTGAAAATCTTCATCGCTAATTTTTTTGGATGCGTCGAAAGATTTAGTCGCATGTCTAAAATTAAAGGCCTCTAGCACTTCTTCTCTTTTCTTCGAATGATCTGTCATATGCATCGTCTCCTAAAATTTGTGATGTATTGATCATAGTATATTCCTCATGTACTGGGAAGTAAAATGCTCCTAATGGTTAATATAGTTTGGCTTTTCTTGATTTTGAAGAGAGATATGTAATACAAGATTCTCATTAATGGAGGCAAAAAATACCTGATTTAACTTCACCTGCATTTTTGAGAGCTCCTCTCTTAACCATGCTTCATCTCTGTTTAAATGTTCAAGAGTAGTTGTATCTATTTTCCCCTCCATAATAACAGGTAAACTAATTTGATGGTCCACCTTAGTAAGATCTAAATCCTTTTTGACCACTGGCGCTTCACCAGCATGTTTAAATAATGAAAGTCGCCCATTTGCTTCAATGATTCCTAGTTGAACTATGGATAAGTCAAACACTTCTTTCTCCCTAAGCATCTGCAAAATATTATCGATGGAGTAATTAATTTTTCTTAAATTATTTACAATTAGCTCCCCATTTTCTATGACAATAGTAGGTTCAAAGGTAAGCGCCTTTCCTATTCTCCGATATTTAATTACAGTAGCTGTCACAATTCTTTGTAATATCGCAAGTGCAATTACAGCTGCTGCAGTGGGTATTTGCTTTATAGTTGGGTCGGCAATATCCGCACCAACTATCGCTCCAAGTGTAATGATGACTAAAAAATCAAACACAGGAAGTTCTCCGATTGATCTCTTCCCCATAAACAATGTGGCCAATAATAGGAGGGGTAAAATAGTAAAGATTCTACCATAAACTAAAAAAATGTCCTTTAGTACTTCCACATCCATCTCCCTCTCTGGCATAAAACTCCCCATTAGGGTAACCATTAAAGAACGCTACTATTTCAAAAAAAAGAAAAACCTGATTCCATCTAATTTGGAATCAGGTTATTGTGTAAGATTTATGTTAATTCAATTTGTTTTGTCTCTCTACCAAAGAACGCTAATACAACCACGCCCACTACGATACTAATACAGAAAATCGTAAAAATAAAGCCGATAGAATAGCCTGCAGCTACTAGTGAACCAACTAATAATGGACCAAGGATACCACCCACACGACCGATCGAAGCGGCCATCCCAGAGCCTGTCCCACGAATTACAGCTGGATACTGTTCTGGGGTATATGCATATAATGCTCCCCATGCACCGAGGTTAAAGAACGATAATAGAATCCCCGCTGTCATTAAGATGGCAGTCGTCTCGGCATTACCAAACACTAGTGCCGAAGCTGCAGTTCCTAATAAATAGGTGACTAATACAAATTTGCGTCCTAGTTTTTCAATTAACCATGCCGCTGTATAGTACCCCGGAAGTTGAGCTAACGTCATGATTAGCACATATTCAAAGCTCTTAATCATGCTAAAGCCCTTCATGACCATCACACTTGGTAACCATAAAAACATACCGTAATAAGAGAATACAACGGTAAACCAAACAACCCATAATACAAAGGTAGAACGTGAATGATCTTTTGACCAAACGTCTTGGATATTTTGAATTACCGTTCTCTTTTCTACCTTCTTTTTTGAGAATGCTGGTGAATCCGGTAAGTTTAATCGTAAATAAAGTGCGTAAAACGCTGGAATAGCACTAATAATCAAGGCAATTTTCCAACCATAGGATGGGATAATAAAGTACGAAATAAGTGCAGATAAAAGCCATCCAAATGCCCAAAAGCTCTCAAGCAGAACAACGACACGTCCACGATCTTTTGCTGGTACACTTTCAGAAACAAGTGTTGAGGCAACAGGTAATTCTCCTCCCAACCCCATTCCTACAAAGAATCGCAAAACGAGAAAAGCTGCTAAAGTGGTAGTAAAGGCTGAAGCTCCGCTTGCTAATGAAAATAATAGTAGAGTAATAATAAAAATATTCTTTCTTCCAATTCGATCTGCCCAAATACCAAAAACGAGAGCACCAACAGCCATCCCTATCGAGTTCACACTTCCAATCCAACCCATTTGTTCAGGAGTTAATCCCCAATCAGCATTTAGAGCTGCAATGATAAAAGAAAGCATACCAACATCCATCGCATCAAACATCCAACCAAGACCTGCGATGCTGAGTAATTTTTTTTGTGAAATTGCTTTATTTTCCATCTATGTAACCCTCCTCTTGTCTTGACATCTGTCATTACTAGATAACTATAGTCCTCGTAATAAAAAAAAACAAGTACATTTGATAAATAGTGGATGATATTATTATTATTTTAAACGACGCTTACCTTTTTCATACGGGTTTCGAAATGGGTGATCGAATTCATATCACATCCAATATCAATGATCAAATATATGTTATCTACCTAACTCAAGAGTTTTTTTCTTGAGCATTTTTCAATTCCCCTCTTTACATTAACGTTGCGTAAAGGTTTATAGTGAGCTTATCAGGAGGTGAAGCATATGGAATACACGGTTCAAAAGCTCGGCCAATTGGCTGGAGTTAGTACAAGAACTTTACGCTATTACGACCAAATCGGTCTTCTGCAACCAAGCAGGGTGAATTCTAATGGATATCGAATTTATGGGCAATCGGAGGTGAATCGCCTTCAGCAGATCCTATTTTATAAAGAGCTTGGAGTTAGCTTGGATATGATTAAAGAAATACTCTCCTCCTCTACGTTTGACGCAGAAGCAGCGCTTAGAGAACATCGTTTAAAGCTAATTGAAAAGAAGCAACAAATTGAAACGTTAATTTGTAATGTGGAAAAGACCATTGCAGAATCTGAAGGGAGAGCGACCATGTCAAATAAAGAGAAGTTTGAAGGATTTAAACAGAACTTACTTGCTGAAAATGAAAAGAAATATGGAAAAGAAATTCGTGAAAAGTATGGAAAAGAAACAGTAGAACAATCCAATGCCAAGTTGATGAACCTGTCTCAGGAGGACTATCAAAAGGTGACAGCTCTAGAGCAACAAATAAGAGATGTTTTGGCTCAGGCTTTTACAAGTGGTGATCCGGCAGGTCCGGTTGCACAACAAGCTGCCGAGCTTCATAAGGAATGGCTTTGCTATTTTTGGCCATCGTACAGTAAAGAAGCACATGCTGGTCTTGCCCAGATGTACGTCGATGATGAAAGATTCACTGCCTACTACGATAAGGAACAACCTGGAACGGCTGAGTTTTTACGTGATGCGATAGCCATTTATACAAAGTAAAAGGAGGAGCGAATGCTCCTCCTTTTTCACAGCATGGACTTACCTTTCTATTAATAATTCAATCAACCAGCAATCACGAAACTCTCCTTCATGTAATTCATGCTTCGGAAGCAATTTTACTTTTTCAAATCCACATTTTTCGTAACATCTTATTGCCCTTTTATTACTAGCCTGTGGGTCCATTATGATTCTTGAAGCGCTCTTTTGCGTTGCTAAGTAATTAACCATTGTATGAACAAGAAGGGTTCCTATTCCTTTATTCCAGTAATCCGTTTCTCCAATAAATTGATCCATACCAAACGTCTTGACTTTCTCGTCTTCTACTGTATACGTTTGAATATATCCTATGGGCTTTTCTTCAAATGTAAAAATATATCGTGATAACCCTTCCTCTTCCAGAAAAAAAGTTTCCATTACTTTCTCTATAGGAAAAGGTTGATCTCTACCTTCGTAGTATTCTAATACCGCTGGGTTTGAAAGCCATTTTGATAAATGATTTGCATCTTCTATCCTGAGCGGTTGAATCGTTAATTCAGCGTTTTTTATTTCCACCATTTCCCCTCCCCCACTAATCCACATATTACCATAACAAAAACCAAATCTGATTTAAAAGATTTGGTTTTTATTTTTTACTTATTCTTTTTTGAAACTTGAGCTGGCTTCGGCAAATCACTTTCAGTTAATCCAGTTAATGTCGTTCGATTCATTTTGCTTGTGTCTTTACCAGCACCAGGTAATGTATTTGCCATTGGTAATTGCTCTAGTTCTTTTCCTCTTGGCAAGTTTAACACCTCCCTCGTCATTATTAACATGCTCCTATTTTCTTCGGATACACAGAAAATGGAGATAATATTATCTGAAATTATTTTAAAATTTATGAAAAAAGAATCAGCCACTGTTAGGCTGATTCTAAAGGTCGTATCCAAACTCAATAATGGTATAGAACATGCGATATCCAAGGGATTGGTATAGTGAAATCGCCTTTCGATTGTCTCCAAACACTCCTAATGTTGCTTCCGTTTTCCCTTTTTCCTTTAAAAAAGTTAATGCTTCAGTAATTAATGCCTTTGCTATCCCCATTCGTCTCCAATTAGGTAAAACAAAGATATTTTCAGTCGCACTTCTCTTTTCTCCGAGTCCCCATGTCATAACACTACCCACTACGTTTTGTCCATCAAATGCAGTAAATGTATCCCATTCTGCACCAGACTTTGTCCATTGAAGATGATTCAAGCTCCAACAAATCCCGTTCGGATCTCCAGCAGCCTCTGCACGCAAATAACTTTCCTGCTCTTCTTGAGATTCCATCTTCCAATTCCTTACCTTAATATTTGCTGGTAGAGGAAAAGGAGAGATTGGTTCTGTTAAATCCCTTTTCATCACCAAATGATTTTCTTTCACTATAAATCCTTTTGATAAATAATAATCCATCTCTTCTAAATCATCAGAAGATATCGTATGTCTAAGTGTAATTTTTTTATTAGGGTATTGGTTTCGAATTATTTTAGCTCTGTTCAAAACAGTATCCATTAGCTCATCGACTGCCTCTTGAGGAACTATTGTACTCTCATTTATCGCTAAGTCCATCTGTAGCTTAAATTCAAAATCCACAGACTTGTTAGGATCTTCGATTAAACCCCAAGACTGATCAGGTGCAATATGTGCCGAAGCGAGTACTTCTCCTGCTTCACTAACAGCACAGAAGATATTATTTGAAGTGTAGTCCCCATTGTACCGATAAGCTAACATGGAAATAAAATCAAACTTGGCAATTTGGTTGGCATCCTGTTCCTCAAAATTTCTAATTAAATAGGGCTTCTTCACTCTCTCCATATGTACATCCTTTCATCCTCCATCTTTATTTAGAATTATTCTCCATAACTAGGATAATTCCTCTATTTGACAATCTAACACCAAGTGTCCACTCGAGACGGACAAACTACCCACTTTTGTCCACGGAGGGTGTCTGTCACCACATTCTTCTATAAATAAAAAGGGCCCTCTTTTTTGAAAGAGGGTCTTTTGTTTGTTCTTTCCTTATATTTCATTAACGTAATTTCACCTGAATAAAACATATATCATCTTGAGATTGTTCCGTTTTGAGTTCCTTTGACAAATGAAGAAAGAGATTTTTATCTTTCTCTTTTTTGTCTGTAAATTCCGCTAACGAGGTATTCAAATACTCTAAGAGGCCGTCAGTGTATAGAAAAAGCTCTGTCTTATCTTTATAAGATAGAGTTTCCGCTTGAAATTGATGATTCGGGAGAAATCCTACAGGTATTTCATTAGATGAGATTTCTTTTAACTTTTCTCCTTCCTCTAGGATAAAAGATGGATGGCCCGAGTTAATGTAATCAATCCTTTTGTTTTTTGTATCAATCAAAAGCACAATACATGTAAAGTACATTTTTGTTATATTCTCATTTCCGCCTTCTGAGAATAGATCAAGCATATGTTGATTAAGTCTATTTAGTATATAAGTAGGATGGCAGGTGTCATATTTTAATATGGATGTTAGCTCCGCATTAATCGACATCGTTAGCATGGAAGAAGCAATTCCGTGCCCCATTACATCCATTATCATCACAAAATACTGATCATCGTCTATTTTCTGCCATTTATAAAAGTCACCTCCAAGTTCATGAGATGGAAAATAAGAACCACATATTGTAATTGACTCCTCGTTAATATCCTTGCTTAATATTAATTGCTGAATGGTACGAGATAAAGAAAACTCTCTGTCCAAATCAAGCTCTAATAGCTTCTTCTTCGATACATCCATTTGAATTCCAATATAATGGCAAACCCTTCCATGTTGATCGAGTACAGGGTTAATACAGAGCTCATTCCAGAAAGTAGTTTGATCTTTTCGATAATTAAATATCTCTACCTTAACCTCTTCCGCGTTCGCCAATTTTTCTCTGATAACCTTTTTTGTAGCATGATCCGTTAATGGGCCCTGTAGGAACCTACAATTTCTTCCTATAATCTCATCTGATTCATATCCAGTTATACTTTCAAATCCTTTATTATGGTAAATAATAGGATTATCCTCTTGATTTGGATCTGTGATAATAATTCCTACCCCTGTATGGTCAAGCACGTCCGCCAACAGCTTATTCATTTCTGTTAATTCACTTTTTTGTTTCTTTAATTTTTGTTCCTCTGTAATATCGCGTAAAACAATTTGTAGAAATCCTTCTTCTTTTAAAAGCGTGTACTTTACATTGAATGTTAATGGGTATCCTGCTTTATGACATATTTCAACTTGGAACTCATCTGTTTTTTCTCCAGATATTACAGCTGAAAAGATGGAAAGAGTATACTCTAATGAGTTCGGGTCAAGTGATATTACCTTGGAAAAGTGCTTACCTAATAATTCTTCCCGCCTGTACCCAAGCACCTTCTCGTACGATGAATTCACATACACACATATACCTTCAGTATCTAATACTGATATTAAATCAGGAGAGCCTTCAATTAAGGACTGATAAAAGTTTATATTCATTTTTCTAACTCAAATAGCAACGTTAGTTTTCTGCCACCCTCAGAATAGGAGATATCCTTCGCACACTTTTTCATAATGGCAATTCCCCTTCCCCTTGCGCTCAATAATGTTTCCATAAAATATTGATCAGGATCTTCAACCGAAATTACCTTTTCCTCGTGATTGAATCCTTCTCCGTTATGCTCAACTTCTATTATGATGGTATTTCCGCTTATTTCTGTGGTAATAGTTATAGCTAATGAAAAATTATTTTTTATACCGTGTTCAAACGCATTGTTTACTGCTTCGCGAATAGAGTACATCATTAAATGTACATTTTCCGGTGCATACTCTACTATAAATTCTTCCAATTCCTGTTCAAGGATTTCGTACTCTTTATAGGATGATATTTGTATTGATTTTTGCATGTTTTCAATCTCACTTCCCAATATACATACAATATAATACCTCCCTCTAGTATGAACCAACAATAACCTTTGTTAGTCAATCTGTCTGAAAATATAAAGAAGAGAACTTCTATAATTAACTATTCCACTGAAGCCAAACAGCTTGGTCTATTTATAACAACACTGCATATAGTTTAATAGATATAGTGAGAAGGAGTTATTCATTTATGAAAAAATATATGTATATATTAGGTTTAATTGCTCTCATAACAATTGTGGCTTATTTGGAATCTCCAAACTCTCCACTTGCTCATCCAAATGAGGGAACAAATATGTATTCTTCCATTCCTTCCGTAGAGGATTCTCACTCCCCCGGAGTAACTGAAGCGAATTCTAATGTAGAGAACGAAGAGGAAGAGGCTGTTCTTACTTCTTTAGAACTTAAACTGGAAAAAACCGAACTCGTGGATGGTTACATTATTGAAACTTATAGGGAATACGAGATCTATAATAATGAAGCTGGCGAAGTAATTGAATCTGTACCAACAGAGCATTACGAGTACTTAAAGTATTTAGATGAATAACTTCAAAAGTCATGTATCTAAACATACCTAATCACCCACCCTACTAAAGGGAGGTGAAGAAGATGGCAGATGAAAGACCAATCGAATATAGTGGAAAAGCTCTTGACCAAAGAAACACATTAACAGGACCAGGTCAGGGAAAAAATGGCTTTCCAAAAGCACCGAAAAATGCCCCCATACGCAATAATCAAAAGTAGAATTAACAAAGAACAATGGGAAAAGACTGTTCAAAATATGCAGTCTTTTTCTGTTAGCTCCTCTGAATTCCTACCTTCTGAAACGCCTGCTTTACTCCCCAAACTTGATGGTCATGAAACAATAAGTTTTCAACTTCTGCTATATTCACCCAAATAGGTTCCTCATCTAATTCAACAGGTTCTTGCTCCCTTTCACCAAGTGTAGCCAAGTAAAAATGCGCATGGTTCAAGGTTGGATTTTCCCCCATAGCTAAGTGATATTTTTGAGCCTGACCAAGATACTCACCCATCAACACTTGAAACCCCGTTTCTTCGAGCATTTCCCTTTGTAAGCACTCCTCGTGGTTTTCTTTTCCCTCCAAGCCTCCACCAGGTAAAAAATATCCTCCTCGAGTCGTCCGAATCACCAAAATTTGATCTCTTTTATTATTAAAGATGATACTATAAACACCCATTCTCGACTTATACTGAAAATTTTCTACCTTGTTCCCAAATACCATAATCTCCTTCATAGTCCATATCTACTCCTCATTGTTAGGGTATGTAGCTTGTAAAAAGTCAATCGACTGCACAATTAATCGTTTTAATATGTCACATTCACATCCTCAAGTTTATTGATGTTCGTACATCTTACCCTCTTTTTTATAAAATTTACCACTAATTATTAGGAAAATCGAATTCTCCAAAAATTTGGAATGTTATGGTATTATATAAGAATTATATATTATAATGTGTTTATGTCTGAGAGGATGTGCTCATATGAAAGAAATTACATTAGGAATATTAGCTTCTTTGTTTTTTGCTGTTACCTTTATTTTGAATCGTTCCATGGAGCTATCAGGAGGTAGCTGGCTATGGAGTTCCTCTTTAAGATACATTTTTATGGTACCCTTTTTATTAATCATCGTCATGTATAGAAGGAATCTAAAACAAATGTGGAAAGAAATGCTTTCCAATCCACTTCCTTGGATTTTATGGAGCTTTGTAGGATTTGTTTTGTTTTATGCGCCTATCACCTTTGCTGCTGCATTTGGACCGGGCTGGCTCGTTGCTGGTACTTGGCCTCTTACCATTGTGGCAGGTGTACTTCTTGGCCCCCTTTTTTATAAAACAGTGGAATCAAACAGTGGGCCGATCAAGGTTCGACAGCAAATACCAATCCAAGCCTTATTCATTTCGTTTTTTATTCTAATAGGTGTGGTACTGATCCAATGGCAGCACGCTCAAAGTTTAACCTTCGAAATGGTGATTGCCAGCACTTTTCCTGTCCTCGTGGCAGCTTTTTGCTACCCGCTAGGAAATAGAAAAATGATGGAGATTTGTGGGGGGAAATTAGATACGTTTCAGAGGGTATTTGGTATGACCCTTGCAAGTCTTCCATTTTGGCTGCTACTCGCTGGAATTGGTTATGTTCAGGTTGGTCCGCCTTCGACTGAGCAAATCACCCAGTCATTCATAGTCGCGATTTCCTCTGGAGTGATTGCCACTACTTTATTTTTCATCGCTACAGATCGTGTGAGAGATAACCAAGAGAAACTGGCAGCTGTTGAAGCAACACAGTCTACCCAAGTCATTTTTGTTATTGTAGGGGAAGTCCTTCTTCTAGCCACTCCATTACCGAGTACACTCGCAACCATAGGACTATTCATAGTTATGTTCGGTATGCTATTGCATAGTTTTTCATCGAAAAAGGGGCAAAAGTCGAAAATAAGTGTTAAAAAAGAGACATTTTCTTAAAGAAATTCAGATTAAAAGATGAATTATTTGCTATTTTCACTTACTCAACAAACCTGCCAGGTAGAAACCTACCTGGCAATCTTTTTTTCGAAACAGGTAAGTGACAACTGCTCATTTACTTGTACCACCTTTTTAACCGTGAACTCCCTTTTTAAGTAAAAGTCGACAGCTGGTTTATTTTTCGATCCAGTAGATACAAGAATCTTATCAATGCCCTCCACTTGCTCTTCAATAAAGTATAAAAGTTGATTGGCAATCCCTTTTCGAAAATGATTGGGGTTTACGGTCAGCCGGTGTATATCCAAAGTCTTTCCTTCCTGTTTAAAAGAAATAGCACCACAAAGCTCATTCCCTTCAAAGTAACCAAAAAATTCCTCACCACATTTTTGAAGCGTTTCCACCGTGTCCTTAAGAGGAGGGATGTCATAAAAATTGATCAACTTTGCCTCCACCATATAGGAGGGGATTTGTAACTTGAGAATGATTTCAGCTATTTCTTTGTCCGTTACATTCAAAGATTTTATCTGTGATACTCTTGATTCCACTATTGTTTCTCCTTTACACCTATTTCAACAATGTCACCGTACTTTTCCACTACCCCGTCAGTAACAATAATTCCACTTCCATCCAAACAAGCATAAATCTTTTTTCCAGAAAGACTCGAATAGTCTTTCAATTGGGCTAGTTGAGATTGATGCTTGCCCCAATGTGGCATAAACTCAAATGGTACCAAGTGCAATGCTCGTAAATCTTCCAATCCAATAGCATTGTTATCAATATAAGCTGCCATGTTAATTGTTCCACTCATCATGATAGCGCCGGCACTTACTCCTATCAGTGGTTTCCTAGCTTCTACCATCCTTCGAATAATTTCAATCATCCCACGCGACTTTAGGCGTTCTAAGAACAAAAAGGTATTTCCCCCCGATAAATATATTCCGTCACAGCATAACAACTCTTCCATACGGCGCTCATCGTACTCCTCATCCACATCAAAATAGACAAAGTTGTGGATTCCAATGGAGGAAAAAAAAGGCTTACTTTTGTTAAAATAGATACGGTCACTATCCGTTTGAGAAGGAATGTACCCTAAAGTGAATGACTTCCCACCCAATAGTTCCCTCAGACGAGATGCTAAAAATGGATGGAGTTGATTGATATCACTGAGTAATACTAACCTTTTCATCCTCCACCACCTCAACTTCCCTCTGTCTTAAATATGTTTCTAGCTCATGGTCGTCACGGATGATAATGACTTTATCATCGAATTCTTTTAACAGCTCGATAATCTCTCGTTTACTTACTTTTTCAAAATATGTATTCCAGCGAAACATTCGCATAAACATAGAAAAAGTAGACTTGTAATTGCTTTTTTCTAGACCTAGTTGTTGGAGAAAGTATCTCTTTATGATTCTGTACGTTCGCTTAGAAAAGCGTGTATCTAAAAAAAGAATAAGTTCAGCATTGACAAAACTCTCCGTCACCCACTGATAATGGACCCCTTCGTTGATCCACGCGTCACTATTTACAATATTTCTTAAAAATGCATCTCTCTCCTTTTCTGATCTTCTTATATCACCTGTTTGAAACCTTTTCCAAACGACATTATCTAATTCATAATGCGGAATGCTAAAATCTTTTGAAAGTCTTTTGGCAAGGAATGTTTTGCCACTCCCGACAGAACCGATTATATGTATTTTCTTAACCTGCATGTGAATCACTCCGCTGTCTTTTATCAAAAACTACTGATCCTAGTCACATTATACGACGAAAAAATGATGGTTAATAGATAAAAAGATATCGATACAGCTTTTCATTTTCAATTAATAAAAAGAAGAAATTATGCGCTTACATAATCTCTTCTTTTTATTACCCAACGGTTTGGTTCGTTAGTGTAATCGAAAACCCTTCATAACAAGCTCCGCCATTCCATTTTTCTTTTAAGGAAACCCCGTCTTTTCCACGAATGTCAAGCTTGAGAAGAGGTCCAGTCATCCCATCGTATCCTGTTGCAAAGACAATCGCATCCAATTCATACTCTTCTTCAGATGTACGAACTCCTGAAGCGGTAATTTTAAAAGCGCTTCATTTAATAAAATAAGAAAGTGAGCTCCCTCGCTTTCTTACTTGAAGTATAGAGCCATTAAATCTTCTCCAATATAAGTATCTCCCATCTTCATGGCGCGAAGATCACTTCCAATTATTATAAAACCAATAGATTCATACAAATTTTTAGCAGCTATATTATTAGATGAAACCGTTAAATAAACTTGCTCCACACCACCGATTTCTTTTGCCTTCTCTATCGCAGCATTCATTAATTGTTTTGCTACTCCATGCCTCCTTACTTGAGGAGTGACATACATGGCAAAAATATCAGAGCGATGCTTAAGTTTCTGTTTAATTTCAGTAACAAGGGTAACTACACCAACAAGTTTATCTTCTTCAAAAGCACCAAATGTATATGCGTTGACTGCACGGAGTCTAGAAGCATGAACCTTTATTGAATACTCCAATTCCTCTTCCACACTCGAGCTAAACGCCTCTGGGTGATTTTGTAGTGCTTCTATTCTTCTTTCTTTGTATTCTTCTGCATCATTTTCATTAAGTAAGCGAATCTTAATCATTTCTAATCTCCCTCACCTTTTTGTTTTCACTCATATTATACATGGAAATAAATGTTTGCGATATGAGATATGAAGTTACCACTATTACTGGCTAAAGATAAGAAATTAGAGCAAAAATAATCGTATGGTGGAGGAACGGCAAAAGGTTTCTCCACCATGTTTTTACTTGTAAGTCAAGATGAAAACTTCGCTTACATCTATTTTTTTTCATTGAAGTGTTTCATAAACTTTTGTATCTTATGTAAGTATGTTTGTAAATTAGGAGGAACATTTCAACATGAATCAAAATCAAACACAAAAAATCCAAGTTGTTACAGCAGACCCATCGGCCCTAGGTTTGTTTGGACTAGCTATGGTAACCTTGGTTGCTTCATCACAAAAGCTTGGCTGGACAGACGGAGTATCCTTCGTTCTACCTTGGGCCATTTTCCTTGGTGGTTTTGCCCAACTCTTTGCCGCGATCAATGATGCGAAACATAATAATACATTCGGAACAACTGCATTTGGTGCATTTGCCCTTTTCTGGTTCGGTGTTGGTGCCTCATGGTTAATCAACCTTGGTGTTTTTGGAGAAAATGCGGCACTTGCTGTTGATCCAAAGCAGTTAGGGATTGCATTTATTGGCTATTTATTGTTTAGCTTATACATGACGATTGGTGCGATGGAAACACATAAAGTATTATTTATTATCTTTGTTCTTATTGATTTTTTATTTATCGGTCTTTCATTGTCGACTCTCGGTGTGGCACCTGAATTTTTCCATGAAGTAGCTGCGATATCTGAATTACTCATTGCCATTATGTCTTTTTATGGATCAGCCGCAGCTGTATTAAACAATCATTTCGGAAAAGTGTTCATTCCAGTCGGAAAACCATTTGGAATTTTCAAATAAACCATACGAAAGGGAAGCAGAGACAACACTGCTTCCCTTTTATTTTTCATTCACATACTTCCCTTTGAATGATCATAATAACCCACCTATATATGGGAACACTATTCCTAAACTACATTGGTAAAAGGAGGTTTTCATATGAATCAAAATAGATTATCCATTTTCGCTCTTGGTGGAGTAAATGAAATTGGTAAAAATATGTATGTTGTTCAATATGGAGATGATATGATTGTCATTGATTGTGGGGGTAAATTCCCTGATGAAAGTTTATTAGGAATTGACTTAATCATCCCTGATACTACTTATTTAGAGGAAAACAGAGACAAGATCCGAGCTTTGGTTGTTACACACGGTCATGAAGATCATATTGGTGGAATTCCTTATTTTCTAAAAAAACTTAATGTACCTATTTACGCAACCCGTTTTACATTGGGGTTAATTGAATTGAAATTAGACGAACACCGTTTAACTGGTGATACCCAACTTGTCGAGGTTCATGCAGAATCAGAGCTTACTTTTGGAGAAGTCGGAGTTTCCTTTTTTAGAGTTAGTCATAGTATTCCCGATTGCCTTGGAATTGTTTTTCATACACCTGAAGGAAATGTGGTACATACCGGCGATTTTAAATTTGATTTAACTCCGGCCAACCACCAGCATTCTGACATACACAAAATGGCTGAAATTGGTAAAAAAGGAGTACTCGCATTAATTTCCGAAAGTACAAATGCCGAAAGAAAAGGATTAACTCCTTCAGAAGAAATGGTAGGCAATCATATGGATGAGGCTTTTCTACGTGCAGATGGTAAGATTTTCGTCTCCACCTTCGCATCCAATGTAAATCGTGTTCAACAAGTGGTAGACTCGGCTATTAAAACGAACCGCAAACTTGCATTGATTGGACGCAGCATGGTGAATGTTGTCCAGGTGGCAATGGAACGAGGCTATGTAAATATTCCTGAGGGTATGATCATTGACGCAAGATCGGCTAACGAATTGGCTCCAGAAAAAGTAGCTGTTCTTTGTACCGGTAGCCAAGGTGAACCCATGGCTGCCCTCTCCAGATTATCTACCGGAAATTATCGAGATATGGTGATCTATCCTGGAGATACTGTCATATTAGCCGCTTCTCCAATTCCCGGAAACGAAAAGGATGTCTCCCGAATTATAGATAATCTGTTTCAACTCGGAGCAAAGGTGATATATGGATCTGGAAGTACAACCGGGATGCATGTGTCAGGGCATGGATATCAAGAAGATCTTAAACTCATGCTTACCTTAATGAAGCCTACTTATTTTATCCCTATCCATGGGGAATACCGCATGCTTCACCATCACCGATTATTAGCCGAGTCCGTTGGGGTAGAAAAAGGAAACAGCTTTATTATAAAAAATGGTGATGTTGTTGATATTGAGAATGGAGTTGCTGTTCAAACACGTAGCATACCAAACGGGGATACGTATGTTGATGGAGTAAGTGTGGGAGATGTAGGAGAAATTGTCCTTAGAGACCGAAGACAGCTGTCTGAAGATGGAATGGTCGTAATTGTCATTACACTAAGTAAAGCCGATCGAAAAATCATCCAAGGTCCTGATACCATCACCAGAGGTTTTGTATATGTTAAGGATTCCGAAGATTTAATTAGAGAAATCAATCGTTTAACTAAAAAAACGGTCAATGATTTACAAGCAGAAAACATTCGACAATGGAATGTTATGAAACAAAACATCAAAAAATCAGTTGGCCACTACTTGTTTACTCAAACAAAGAGAAAACCGATGATTTTACCGGTTATTATAGAAATTTAACTACATTAGAAAATAAAAGTAACCACCTAGTCAATATAGGTGGTTACTTTTGTTAGTAGCCCTTTGGATTTGGTCCATATTTATTTTCACCTGGCTGGCTGTCAAAAACTGCAAATACTAGAAGTACAATTAATCCGATTACAGGGATAATGGAGAGCAACATCCACCATCCTGTCCTTCCTATATCATGCAGGCGGCGTACACTAACAGCTAGGGTAGGTAACAAAACAGCTAATCCGTATAACCCGGAAAGTATTCCTCCCAATCCGAGCATCATTTCAATTATTGACAACAACATGGTAAAGAGAAAATTAAATAGGAAAAACATCCAGTACTCTTTTCTCCTAGCTCTCCCTTGAAACCCAACGTAATTTTTTAAAACTTTCATATACCATTGCATTTTTTTGACCCTCCAAGAATGAAGTGTGCTAAACAGGTATAGATTATATTGCACCATCCTTATTAGAGTTATTCATCATGTATTTTCAGGAATGTTAGACAATTCAAAAACCTTCTTCCACAAATATGAATATATATATCCTAAGGGGAAATTTAGGGAGGGTTGAAGGTGAATATTCGGTATTTAGGCGCTCTAGGCTTTGGAATAGGCGGATTAATTGTTGGACTGTCAGGTGACTATTTCATCTTTGCGATCTTTTTTATGGGGTTGATCGGTAGTGCTATTCTAAGTATTCCCACTCGGAGTATGAAATTTACCATTCTTACTACCTTAATAGGAATCTTTGGTTTTGTTATAGGATTCACCAATATTTTCAGATCCATTTACGAGAATATCCCACCTACTTTTATTACTCTGACCGCTGCTGCTGTTGCTGGAATCATATTAGGTCACGCCGCCCTTTTATCTAGAAAAGTTCAAAAATAATGCAGGGAATATATACTTTGCTATCATAACTAAAAAACTGACTTTGGTATCAAACCCAAAGTCAGTTTTTTTCCTTATTTATAGCTCTTTACCATTTGTTTCAATAACATTTTTATACCAGTCAAAAGACTTTTTCTTGGATCTTGCTAATGTTCCGTTACCATCGTTATCTTTGTCAACGTAGATAAAGCCGTAACGCTTTTTCATTTCACCTGTAGTAAAAGATACACAATCAATACAGCCCCATGGAGTGTAACCCATTAAGTTAACTCCATCTAGTGTGATGGCTTTCTCCATTTCTTGAATATGTGTGCGCAGGTAGTCAATACGATAGTCATCATTGACACTTCCATCTTCTTCCTTCACATCAACAGCACCGAAGCCATTTTCAACAATAAATAATGGTAGTTCGTATCTTTCCCATAATTGATTTAGAGAATATCTTAAACCAACTGGGTCAATTTGCCAGCCCCAATCAGATGCTTTAACGAATGGATTTTTAACACTTGAGCTAGAACCGACCACGTCATTTTCATCTACCTGATTTACACCGCTTTTTACTGCATCAGACATGTAGTAACTGAAACCGATATAATCCACTGTTCCTTCGGCAAGAATTTGAGCATCCTCAGGTTCCATTTTAATGTTATATCCTTTTCTTTCCCACTCTTTTAGGGCATAAGCACCGTAATGTCCTCTTGCATGTACATCCGCAAAGAACCAACGGTCATGCATCGATTCAACTTGAAGCATCATATCGTCAGGATGACATGAGAATGGGTAAATAGGTACGAACGAAACCATACACCCAATTTGGAAGTCAGGGTTAATCTTGTGGCCTTCTTTCACCACTAGAGCACTTGCAACAAGCTCGTGGTGAACCGCTTGGTACATGACTTCTTCTCTGTTTTCGCCTTCCTTGTATTGAACACCAGAGCAAGTCCAAACAAATAGAGGATTGGCTGTATTTTTTTGGTTATTGATTTCGTTAAAAGTCATCCAATATTTCACTTTGTTTTTGTAACGTTCCATTACCGTTTTTGAATAGTGTACAAAGAATTCAATCACTTTACGGTTACGCCAACCACCGTATTCCTTCACTAAATGAAAAGGCATTTCAAAGTGACTTAATGTAATGACCGGTTCAATTCCGTGCTTTAATAACTCATCAAACATATCATCATAAAATTGTAAGCCTTCCTCATTTGGCTCTACTTCGTCACCGTTTGGAAAAATACGTGTCCAAGCAATACTTGTACGGAAGCATTTGAAGCCCATTTCTGCAAATAGAGCAATATCTTCTTTATAATTGCCGTGGAAATCAATGGCTTCATGGTTAGGATAAAACTTTCCTTCTAAAACTCCATCCGTAATTTGTCTTGGGACACCGTGTGCTCCGGCAGTCATCACGTCAGCCACACTCGGGCCTTTTCCACCTTTATTCCATCCACCTTCTACTTGATGGGCTGCAACTGCTCCGCCCCATAAAAAGTTCTCTTGAAATGCCATCATCTGTTCCTCCGTTTTCTATTAAAAATCACTTCGCTTATCATGCCCGAAACTAAACAGCCTATAAGCTCTATGTTTATTTCATTCACTAACTTATAGTGATATAGTATAGGAAGAATATTTGGAGTGAAAGACTTTCCAAGCAGATTAGAATGGCATTCTATTTTTTTCTACCTTTTTTAATCAAATAATGAAATGCCTTTTTAAAAAGGAGTAAAGTAATCACATTATGATCATCTCAAATAAGCTTGAATCAATGGACACTTTATCAAAGTCCGAAGAAATACTTGCCACATACATATTAAAAGAAAAAGAAAATATCCAGCACTTGTCAACGAAGGATTTAGCTCAAGCTACCTTCACTTCCCCTTCCACTGTTGTTCGCTTGTCACAAAAATTAGGTTTTAGTGGCTGGAATGAGTTAAAAGAGAAATACATTGAGGAGATCCACTATTTAAACCAGCATTTTTCAAATATTGATCCCAATTTCCCTTTTGAACCAGAAGATAGCTTAATGAGCATCGCTTCAAAAATTGGTCATTTAGCAACTGAAACTGTTGAAGATACATTGGCACTTTTAAAAAATGAGGAATTAAGAAAAGCGACGGAGCTACTAGCTAAGGCTGATACCATTAATATATATGGAATAAGCAATTCCCTGTTAATGGCGTTTGATTTCAAGCACAAAATGCTTCGTATTAATCGTCATGTGGAATTAATGAATGTTCCTGAAGAACAAATTTTTGTTGCAAACAATTCTACCACTAAAAACACAGCGATTTTAATCTCATATTCAGGTGAATCAGACGAGGTTATAAAAATTGCCAAGGTATTGAAGGCCAGAAAAACACCTATTATTTCTTTAACGAGTCTTAGCGAAAACAGTTTAAAAACCTATTCAGATTGTATGTTATACATTTCTACTCGTGAAAAAATGTATTCGAAAATTGGCTACTATTCAACCAATAACTCCATTCATTTGATTTTAGACATCCTGTATTCTTGTATTTTTAAAATGAACTACCATGAAAATCTAGAATACAAAACAAAAGTTGCCAAGAATACGGAAGAAAGAGTGGTAAGTAGTATCGTTTTAGAAGAAAATTAAAAAGCCTGCTTTAGCGAACATCCGTTAAAGCAGGCCCCTAAAATTACTAAGTAACTTATGATTCCATCGTTACTTGAATCTCTTTCTCTTTTAAAACACCAAACAGCTCTGCAATATGCTCATTGTTTTTTGTTTCAACCGATAAATCGAGTTGTGCATAGCCAGGATAAATATTCTTCCCCATATGATGAAGATGAACATCTTGAATATTGGCATCTAATTCCGTTATTGAGCTGACCACCCGTTGAAGCTCTCCAGGTTTATCCTTTAAGATTATAGAAAAGTTCGCAAACCTTCCTGACTCAACAAGTCCACGTTCAATAATCCTAGAAATAAAATGAACGTTGACGTTACCTCCACTTAAAACAGCAGCTACTTTTTTATTGGTTATACTTATTTTTTTATATAATA
Source organism: Bacillaceae bacterium (assembly GCA_041640555.1). Lineage (GTDB taxonomy): Bacteria > Bacillota > Bacilli > Bacillales > Cytobacillaceae > Robertmurraya_A. The sequence continues at coordinate 168,437 of JBEQAB010000009.1, read as the reverse complement.
ATGCGGCAAGAGAACTAGCCCCTGACCCCTCAACTAGTAATTTATTTCTTTCTAAAAGTAAGAGCATGGTACGTGCAATTTCCATTTCGTCTACACACACAATATCATCGACATATTTCTTCACAATTTCAAAATTTCTTGCACCCGGTTTTTGTACAGCAATACCATCTGCCATAGTTGGTGCAGATTTTATGGCAACAGGCTTCTGTTCCAATAAAGATTGCTTCATACTAGGACATGCTATGGTTTGAACACCATATACAGCAATGTTTGGATTTTTTTCCTTCACAGCCATAGCGACACCAGCAATCAGCCCCCCACCGCCAACCGGACAAATAACCGCCTCTACTTCAGAAAGCTGATCAAGAATCTCTAGCCCCACTGTTCCTTGACCTGTGATAACTGATTCATCGTCAAAGGCGTGAATGAATGTCGCACCTCTTTCTTTGTTCAACTCTAAAGCGTAAGCAAGGGCTTCATCAAACACATTTCCCTCTAATATTACCTCCGCCCCGTATTGCCTTGTTGCAATCACTTTGCTGAGCGGTGCACCCTTTGGCATGACAATCGTACATGGAATCCCGAGCATTTGACTAGAATAGGCGACACCCTGAGCGTGGTTACCAGCAGATGCAGCTACCACTCCTTTTTTTAATTCTTCTTCAGATAAAGAAATGAGCTTATTATAAGAGCCCCTCACCTTAAAGGATCCTGTCTTTTGAAGATTCTCTAGCTTTAAATACACTTCATTTTGAGCAAGGTCACTAAACGTTTTGGAGTAATCCAAAGGAGTTTCATGCACAATGCCCTTCATCTTCTCCCGGGCAATAATGATGTTATCTAGGTTCACTGTAACTCCTCCTAGGTCCTATTATTTAGTAGTAGGATGTACATCATTATTGGAAATATGTAGTGACTGTCAGCCCATCAAAATTCCTTCACATATTCTTATAAGAAAGTATTAGATTATATTATAATTAATTTATTTTTCACTAAAATTAGTCTATAATATAGGGAGATCATCCATATATTAAAAATAAGCATGTGCTATAAACACACGCTTACCTTTAACAATGCATAATCGCAGAATGTGCGATTGGCAATCAACAATACGGTTTCTTTACAAAGTAAAGCCCACCTGTTCCGGCCAAAGATACAGGGTGGGTTTTACTTTTTTATTTTTTCAATTAAAAGTACGATTAGAGTTACCAATGCTATCACGAACATTGCTGAATCTAAATCCACGCTTGTCACCTCCCATAAGGAAGGCTCAACCGCCCCACCCTGCAACTATGCTATTGTCTTTTCTATTATACCATACCGAACATACGTTTTCCTTCAGTATTGTTAAATTTTTGTAGGTCCATTTATTCAATTAAATAAAGGAACGCTACCAACATTAATAAAAAGGCTCTGTTAAAATTTAATGTTGATAATTCCAAAATATTAAGAGGAACCCATTATTTATGGATTCCCCTTTAGTTCAATAGGTGAAACTACTGTTGAGTATTACCTTATAATATTTATTACATTATATCTTTGGAGTGAAAGATTTTTTTAGCTACCATTCCAATGATAAATTATTTGCACAACGCCAGAGGAAAATGTTCTTGTATTAACCATTTTTAAATTTATCCTCTGTTTTAAATCAATAAACAACGGTTTTCCTTCTCCCAAAACAACAGGGTGAATAGATAATCTAAATTCATCAACAAGCCCCAAATTTATAAAAGTTGTAATGAGACTCGCTCCACCATATAGCCAGATGTCTTTACCAGACTTTTTCTTCAATTTATTTACTTCTTCATGAATATTATCATTTATAAATATTGCTTGATTATCAATCTCATTTTTTGTTCTGGAAAAAACATATTTCTTTTTACTATGAACCAATTTCCAAATTTCCTTTTCGGTATCAGGGTCTTCATTTTTTGGAATATATTGTCCCCATAAATCGTAGCTTTTTCTACCATATAAAATAGTATCAATTTGATTTAAGAAATCAGTAAACCCCATATCAGGGTCCATAATGCACCAATCAACTTCTCCATTTTTCCCTTCAATAAATCCATCTAAAGTAACTGCTAAATCTAAAATTATTCTTCTCTGTTTTATGTTATTTGTCATAACTATTCATCCTTTTACCATTCAGATATTGATTCTTCTGTCCCGTTGAATAAGAATTACACAACGAATTTAGATAATCGTAGAATATTATAAGTATCTTTCATTTCAAATACATAAGAAGTTAGTAGAAATTCCTTAATATGCTGTTTCGCGCTTTCATTACTCCGACTATCGACAAATAAAAACCAAGCAAGGTAATTATCAAGGTCCTTTGTAGCCACGCCTTTAAAGCGGTCTATCCATTGTTTCAAGCGAGAATGGAGACCGTTTACATTTTGGATGTGATACAAACCCTTTATAACGTGTTTGCCACTGTCTGTTTTAATTCGGAAATGCTCTAAACCCTTTTCTTTTGCATATGTTTTATAGGCTCTCCAAGCATTTGTGACAAGCACGTTTTCGTTGGAAAGTTTAGAACCAATTAAAGTATCAACTTTTGATTTCACAATACGCCCCATACAAGCAACTTTTAATACGGTTGCCTTTGTTCGGTCTCTGGCAACAAGAACACAGACCTGTTCGTGACTTATACCTCTATGCTTGGACTTACCTCCACGTTTTCGTGGTTTTCGTTCAGTAATGCCCCTTTGACCTTTTTGAGAATACAGGAAATAGGTCTCGTCAATTTCAACGATACCATCAAAATGCTCAAAATCTATTTGTTTTAAGGCATTTAGCAGTTTGTGCCTCCAATAAAAAAGCGTAACCCAAGTAACCCCTACGATTTCAGCCGATTTTCTCAGGGGATATCCCTTGAACATACAATCAACAAATGTAATCCATTCGTTGCCTTTTCGTGTACGGTACAAGACGGTATTCGTTGTGTCAGTGAAAGTTTTGCCAAAGCATTTACAGTGATACCGTTGCCGACCATTATATTTTCCAAACCGAACAACGTGTTCTGATGAACAATGGGGACACTCAAATCCATCCTAGAAGCGAGTTTCTCTCATTTCATTGATTAATCTACCACCAGCAGAGGAAGAAGGTTCAACATCCCATTGATAAACTTGTTCTTTTTGTGTATGTGGTAATTTGTCAATATACTTTAACAAGTTGCTAAACGCTTTGCTCACCTTGATAACCTCCACGAACACTTGTTTTTATGTTGATTATATCAAGAATTCGGATAGGTATCAAATAACATATACCTTTAACAGAGCCAATAAAAAAGAACCTCCAATCAAAAAAGATTAGAGATTCTAGATTTATTAACTAAAAACTGGTTCTTTCTCTGTTAGACCTAGTGTTTCCGCAGTTGAATGATGAACTCTTCTTAATAGATCTGGGTTTTCCATTAATGACAGACCATATGAAGGGATCATTTCTTTGATTTTTGGTTCCCATTCATTTATATGTTGTGGGAAGCATTTTTTCATGATCTCTAACATGACGTGAACGGCGGTTGAAGCACCAGGTGAAGCTCCTAGTAATGCTGCAATGGAACCATCTTCAGCAGTAATCACTTCTGTACCAAATTGGAGCGTACCTTTGCCTCCATCTTCTGTGTCCTTTATTACTTGCACACGTTGCCCTGCTACTACTAAATCCCAATCTTCGTTTTTAGCATTCGGGATAAACTCACGTAACTCCTCCATACGTTGTTCCTTTGATAACATCACTTGCTGAATCAGGTACTTTGTCAAAGACATTTCTTTTGCCCCTGCAGCCAACATCGTTAAGAGATTATCTGGCTTTACAGAAGTGACTAAATCAAATACAGAACCTGTTTTTAAAAACTTAGGTGAGAAGCCAGCAAACGGGCCAAATAATAAGGATTTTTTATTGTCAATAAATCTTGTATCTAAATGTGGTACAGACATTGGCGGAGCCCCAACCTTCGCTTTTCCGTATACTTTTGCATGATGTTGCTCTACAACAGCTGGATTATTACAGACCATAAAAATTCCACTTACAGGAAAACCTCCAATATGTTTTCCTTCTGGAATACCGGATTTCTGTAGTAAATGCAGGCTTCCTCCTCCGCCCCCAATAAAGACAAATTTGGCTGTATGATGTTCAACCGTGCCACTTTCGAGATTTCGCACTTTTAATTCCCATAAACCATCATTAGTACGTTTTATATCAAGTACACTATGATTATGGTTTATTTGCACATCTTTACTCTCTAAATGGGCAAATAGCATCCGTGTTAACGCTCCAAAGTTAACATCCGTACCAGAGTCAATCTTTGTAGCTGCTATAGGCTCATTGGCTGAACGGTCTTGCATGATTAGAGGAATCCATTCCATTAGTTTTTTTGGATCCTCAGAAAACTCCATTCCTTGGAATAATGGATTATTTGTCAGCGCTTCAAATCTCTTCTTTAAAAACTGTATATTTTGTTCTCCTTGCACTAAACTCATATGAGGAAGTGGCATGATAAAATCCTGTGGATTATGTATCAGCCTGTTCTTTACAAGATAAGACCAAAACTGCATAGAAATCTGAAACTGCTCATTAATGTTTATGGCTTTACTAATATCTACAGTTCCATCCGGCTTTTCAACCGTATAGTTTAGCTCACAAAGGGCGGCATGTCCTGTACCCGCATTATTCCATTCGTTCGAGCTTTCCTCTCCTGTTTTCGAGAGCTTTTCAAACACTGTTATTTTCCATTCTGGTACTAATTCTTTCAGAAGTGTTCCCAATGTAGCGCTCATGATTCCGGCACCAATTAAGAAAACGTCTGATGTAGTTTCTCTTTTTCTCATTTTTACCTTCCTTATCTATATCCTAAATTCGCAGAAAGGATGTGAGCGCTACTTATGCACACTCCTATTCTGATTAATTACTAATCCTATTATAGTCTATTATAATGAATTATAGATTAAAATATCTAGTATTATCTGATAATTATAAATTATTTCAAGCAAAAAAAATGAAAAATCCTACCCCTAAAGCCTTTCATCACGCAAAAATCCAGCTTAATTTCGCTTCTTTCAAAATAGTTAATTCGCATACTTATACAGGAAAGAAATAGTTAATGTTTGAACATATCATTATTTCAAGATACTGGTTATAAAAAGACAACCATATTAAAAATAAGCCTTCGCATATTTGCAAAGGCTAACTTTTTAACCGATAGGACGATTTATTTCTGTTAAGAAGGGTTCATTCATTTTCATTAATGTTTCGTTAACGAAGGCACCAATTCTACCCCCGTCATTCATTTTTCCACTCCATGTAAGTAATTCCCACTCCACTAATTGATTGGAATGATCGACAATCAATTTACATCGGTCATAACGTTTTTCCATAAAGACTCGCAAGGTCTCTTGAATGTCTAAGTCATGCTTTAAAATATCAGCTAACACAATGACATCTTCAATCGCGATGGAAGCCCCCTGGCCAAGATGCGGAGCTGTACCATGTGCCGCGTCTCCAACTAGGACAACGTTACCTTTATACCATGGACCTTCAACAAAGTGACTGAATATAGGGCGGTAAACCACAAGAGAAGGATCAACAATTCTGTTTCTTGCTTCCGCTATGATTCCGCCAAATTCAGCTAGCCTCTCCTGAAGCAGTACATGTAATTGGTCATTCGAAAATCTTGGATTATCAGGTTCATGAGTTGTGACTAGCAGATACATTTCATCATCTGACATAGGAACTAAACCTGCTTTCGCTTTTTGACCATAATAGAATAACCCTTTATCTACTTCTTCAGGCCTAGGAAGCGTATATCGCCAAACCCCCTGACCACTATATTGCTGAGTTATTTCTCCAAACATCAATTGCCGGACCTTCGAATGACTTCCATCCGAACCTATTACCAAGTCATAGGTTGCATTTATTCCATTGCTTAATTCAACGGAAACCCCTTCTGCCTTATTTTCAAGTTGATTAACGGTTGTTCCCATATAAATTTTTGTTCCAATTTCTTGAACAGCTTGAATCAAAATATGATGTAATTTCTTTCTAGAAATTCCGTTAACTCCAGGAAATCCCTCAATGGTTGGTGATGGTCCATAGAACATGAAGTGGCCTGACCCAGTATAGTAATCAAACCCAGAATAAGACGTTCCTTGTTCCATACAAGCTTCTGCTAATCCGATTTCGTTCAGCGCCCTTAGAGCATTGGGAGGTTGAATAATTCCAACTCCGTATACATCCCATTCTAACTGTTTTTCAGCTATTTCAGCCTCAATACCAATTTTATGAAGTGCAATTGCAGCGGCTAACCCGCTTATCCCACCACCAACAATAAGTACTTTTTTCACATATTGATTTGCCATGCAAAGGACCTCCTCAATATCAATTAGTAACCTTTCTTTCACCTTCATTTCGTTTCATCTATGATAGCAACCGCCCTAGTCCACCCAGCACTAGCTCCCTTAATTTTGACTGGGAAAACAGATACTTTAAATCCGAATGGAGGTAGCTGATCTAAGTTTGCTAGTTTTTCAATTTGACAATATTCTTTTTCTTTGCCTGCAAAATGGGCTGCCCATAACACCCCTGGACGTGGGTTATTTAGGTAATCAGCTGCCTGAATGGATAAAGGAGTGTCCCATCCCCATCCATCTGTCCCCATTACCTTAATACCTTGATCAATCAACCAAAGTGTGGCTTCAGCCGATACACCAACATGAATTTCACTATAGAAAGGCTCATATCTCTTTTTATCCGCATCACAACGAATCATCACTATATCATAAGGCTTTAGGTGATAGTCCATTTCCTTAAGCTTTTCTTGTAAATCTGCAACCGTTACTGCATAGCCTGCCGGTTTATCTGTGAAATTAAGTACGACCCCATCATTAAAAAACCATTCTAAGGGCATTTCATCAATGGTACGGGCCTGTTTACCCTCAGATGTAGGCCAGTAATGCCATGGTGCATCTACATGAGTACCAGCATGACTGGTTAAAGAAAGGAATTCTCCAGCCAAGCCTTTCCTCTCAGGAAAATCATCTGGAGTCACACCAACTAATTTAGCTCCGAATTCCGCTCCTTCCTCATGTGTTTCATAGCGAATGGAAAAAGGAAGAGGATCCTTTAACTCCTCTTCAATTGATACACTCAGGTCCACTACTCTCCTCATAAGCTCCCCCTAATCCTATTCAAATGATTGTATTTGTAAGAGAACCGAGGCATGTAATTGTGAGTTCTACCTCATCACCAGGTTCTAGCCAGCGATGGACATCTGGACCAAGCTCCATCAGGCATCCAAATCCAACTGTACCTGAACCAATAATATCTCCAGGGTAAAGAGTCACATCCTCGGAAGCTCGCTCGATCATATCACCAAAGGTATAATAAATATCTTTAAAATTTCCTTTAGAAAGAACTTCCCCATTCACCTTTGCGGTCATTTCCAAATCAAATCGTTTCCCCACTCGGTAAGGTTCCAACTCGTCTTTTGTTACAATATATGGACCAATAGAAGTGGCAAAGTCCTTCCCTTTTGCAGGTCCTAATAATACTTTCATTTCTTTCATCTGAATGTCTCTTGCAGACCAGTCATTTAAAATGGTATAGCCAAAAATATACTCTTCCGCCTCGCTCGCTTTGATGTTTTTCCCTTCTTTACCAATTACACAGGCGAGTTCAAGTTCATAGTCAAGGCGAATACATCTTGAAGGTCGTTTTACTTCTTCCATCGGACCTTTCATAGCATTTGGATTAGAAAAATAGAAGATTGGCATTTCATACCATTCCGGTGCCACCTTATCACCAGACCGCTTGGTTGCATTCTTGACATGCGTTTCAAAGGCAACAAAGTCTCGAAAACTAGTTGGATTTGGAAGTGGAGCCTTTAACTGTATATTTTTTAGATTAATAGAAGGGAGATCTTTTGTCTCTAGTAATGATTGAACAACCGGTATATATTGGGATTGATTTTTCAGGATGTCTGCCATGGTTTCTGGAAGTTCACCATTAGAGGCAAGATGAAGATCAACCACAGAGTCATTCATCAGAACGCCTGCCCTTTGTTGTTGTTCTGTATTGGAAAATGTGACAAATTTCATTCCTTTCCCTCCTAACTATTTTGCTAGTTGCTCCTTAAGCCAGTCATACATTTCGTACGTTTCTGTAATATTGTCCACCTGGCAATGGGATGAGCCTGTACTACTTGCTGGAATGATTTTTAACCAGCGAGGGCATGTTAGATCATTAAATACATTATGTGCATTATCAACGGTATTTTGTCGATCATCCTCCCCGTGTACGATATATGTTGGCATCTGAATTTTCTCGGCTACTCCCCTTAGGTTGTAGTGTTGCAGCTTTGTTCTTGCAGCTGGCATATCTTTTACACCAAATATGTGTTGTAGAATTTTTGCTAATGGGTGATGATCTGGTCGTTTTTCCCAGACATCATTATAGTCATACACCGCTCCCCAAATCGCGCATACTTTAAATCTCGGTTCAAACGCTGCACATCTTGCGGCCATGTAACCTCCCATTGAGACGGCCATAATACCAATTCGATTTGGGTCTACATCCAGGTTCTCCACGGCCCATTCATATGCTGCGGTTCCCGCAAGATTATAGTCATGTCGAGAATGAATATGATGAAGACGAAGTGCTCCCCCTTGCCCAGGTCCATCGACTGCTAATAAGGAAATTCCTCTTTCATTCAAAAATTGAGCTGGTCCATAATAGAGCTCTTCAGCAGTTGAATCTAGACCCCCGAACATAATCATTAATGGGCCTCTCTTCTGTCCAGGCGATTCGAAAAAGTATCCTGGAAGTACAGCATGTTCAAATGGAATATTAATTGCTTTTGGGGGATTTGGTAATAACTCCCCTCCTTTTCGGAATGAATCAACGGCTTTTAGATAGGTTGGTAGTTTTCTATTATCATCTGGCTGAAGGAAAAATTCAGAGCAACGATAATAATTTGCAGCACGTAAATAACTTGATCGAGCTGTTTCCTTATATCCTTTATCCATCGCGTCATTTGCTGTTGTTAATGACTTATTTCCCAGTCTCAACCATTCCTGGTGGAAGCTTTCAAAATCTCCGACCTTCATTCGGCTAGCTGCTTCAAGTATTTCATTTACCTCTCCGCCACCAAAATAGGATTGGCTAATCATTCTGACCACTTGGTAAGACCACATATAATTATCCGGAAAAAAGTGCCACATTATTCAATCATCCCCTTAATTTCGCTATTACTTAATAATTTTCCCCGTCGCATCCCATGGCATTTCTCTTCCCCAAGCATCGTTCGGGTTCTCTGAAAGACTCCATCTATATGGACCAAAATCAGGCGCAAACACGAGATGTGCTCCTGCGTATAATTCAAATCTGTTACCACCTGGCTCATCAACATAAAAGAAGAAACCTTCTGCAAGTGCATGTCGTGTTGGCCCACCCATCGCTAGATTGTATCCGCTTTCAATGATATGATCAGCAGCTAATAGTACCTCTTCTCTACTTTCCACCGCATAACAAACATGATTAAATCCACCTGGTTTTCCCGTATGTGATTTCAAGAATGCTATATCATGAGAAAGATTAGTAACAGAAAGCCACGCACCAATTTCTGGACTTGCAGGTTCGTTTGCATCCAAGAAAATTCCTTCATTATAACGAAAGCCAAGATTTTGATAGAATTCACGATCCTTTGTGACATCATTGCTGTGTAGTGTGATATGATCAATACGTCGTGGTGAAATTCCTCGACCAGGATTCTTTTGTGGGCGATTTTTCCACTTACTTTTTAATACCGTAGGGACTTCGTACATCTCCACATCCCAAAAAATCTCTTCTAAATGTCCATCTGGAGAAATGAATTGATAGGCACGCCCATGACCAAGATCTCCTTCAATCCATCCTTTTCCAAGACCCATCTTCTCAATATGAGCCGCTGCTTCCTCAAGAGCCGCAGGACTATCAGCGCGCCACCCAATATGACCTAATCCAGGTTCTTCACCTGCTGTAATTTTTAAGCTGTGGTGATAATGTTCTCCCCATGCCCGGAAATACACAGAGGATTCGGTCCGGTCAGATACCTCTAGACCAATAATATTCTTAAAGAAATCAGCTGACTCCTCTAGTTTCGGACTAATTAATTCAACATGAGCCAAATGAGAAAAATAATGTGGATTTTTGTACATAATTTCCCCTCCAAAAATAAGTAATAGTTTTTCTTTCCACTAAATAGTGGTTTATTTATCCTTATTATAGAGGGGATTATTATTGAAAACGTTTACTTTTTTATCTTAATTTATATGATTTTTTATCTTTTTGAAAAAATTCGTATAACTCTATTGTCGATCTCATCCTTCTTTTTTTCCACCTCCACGAAACGATAAACGATGAAACGTATTAATATGCTCAAACAATTCCTCTCCTGTGACCTTTCTCGAATCACCATTAAGGGGAACAAACATGGCGTGATAGGTTTCCGGTACCCAGATGTAGTGATGAACATATTGCGTGAGAAAAAAACCGCATGATAGCCAAAAATGGATACGTCTTCTATTATGTGGGGTTTCCTCTGACTCTACTTCGATAACTAATTTCTGATAGCCATCAGACATTGCTTTCTCGCGTAGATAATCAACTAAGTATTTACCTAGGCCACTACCTCTCTCTTTTTCAGACACGGCTAAATAATCGATGATCATCACCTTGTCAGATACTATCTTTCCTGTTAGAGCCATCACAACCGCTACCGACTCGTTGTACCCTACATGAAGTTTGGCAATTCCTTGTGAAAACATATTTTTGATAATATGAACCGGTTTGGCCCCCTTATTTCCAAACGCCTCCAAATAGAGAGGGTTGGCGTCGTGCCAAAGTTCATCATCCCAAGTATCAACACTTATAATTTCCATATGAATTTCTCCCATCTACCTTTTACCTCCTAATTTACATCAGTTCCATTTAATTTTTTGTAATAGATCCCATACATAAGTTAGTAAATAACAGAAAAAAATAAAATTATTACTTCTTTCGGGGGATGTTAGGAAATGGCATTTGAGAGCGGGCTCGATCAATCGGAAAAAGCTTATAACGAGTTTACTGAGATAAGTTCTAAATTTGCAAAAATAGTATCTGAAGAATTTTTCACTACTTGGCAATGGTGGCTTGGTATCGCCCTATTTATTATTCCATGGATTGTTTGGTTTGCCTTCAGGAAGAAAGATAGTACTGGTCGCCTTCTTTTAGGAGGGTTGATGAGTATTTTATTATCACTAACGATTGACCTTGCCGCTTTATCTTTCGGTCTTTGGTCATATCCGATGGTTATTATCCCTTTAGCACCTTTTCTATTCTTACCCTATCACTTCTCTTTAGCCCCTGTTGGGGTTATGTTTGCACTACAAATAAAACCAAAAATGAATCCATTATTGAAAGGAGTAATATTCTCATCCCTTGCTGCTTTTGGGGGAATGAATCTCTTTAATGCAATTGATTTTTATAACCCTAAAAATTGGTCTACTTTGTATGATTTTATTATCTTTTTAACAATGTATTTTGTTGCCTATTGGCTTACAAAGATGGAAAGCTATAATACATTAGATAAAGAATGAAAATTTCACCATATCGTAAAAAGACTAAAAAAGAGGTTTTGATCATGAACTTTATACTATCCATTCAGTTGCTATTCGGCTTATTCTTGTTTGAAGAATATCCACCCCTTAATACTAATGAGTTGATACTAGCACAACAACCAGCACCTTCCTATGCCAAATGGGGACAGATAGCGATGAAAAAGACAAAAGAAAAATATCCCCAAGCAGATATAATCGATTATCTTCACATTGGAAGAGAAAAAGGAACAAAATACTCAACTGAAAAATTTAAACTTTGGTTAAAAACAGACAATAAAGAATTCGGTGTGTTTGTTGACATTACCTTTGATAATAAAACCGAACAAATTAAAGATATAAAATATAGGGAAACAACTAGATAACAGTGACTAATGCCCAACGATTTATTGTTGGGCTCTTTTAGTATTTTATAATCCGAAGTGTTTATCATAAAAAAATATATTAGACGAAATAAGAAAGTATATATTGTTTTCCTTGAGAAAAAATAAGTCTAACTTTAATAAGGAGTATATAAAATGCAGAAAATCATTGAGAATTTAGATTTTGGAGCAAAGGGCTTATGGTTTCCTGTAATTATAAGCATTTTATTAACCGCTACAGCCCTTTTGGTACGTAAAAAAAATATTACTTGGAGGGAAATCTATATTACCTTTGGAGTTGTAGGGTTTGCTACTTGGTTTAGCGACGGCATGATTGCTAGGGTCATTGATGTTTTTGATATTGGTCACCCAAAGAAGGCTGGTATTGGGGATATTCTCAGTTATACCTTTATACCCACCTCACTTTCCATTCTCTACTTAAATTACCTAACAAAGAAAAATAAATGGAAATTGACGATTGGTTTTACTTTTCTATCACTTTTAATAGAATTTGGGATGATCCATTCTGGATATATGAAATACAAAGGATGGCATTGGTCTATTTCCATTTTCGTTTTCCTTCTAACTTTCGGTTTTTTATTACCCAAGCATATATCGATTATTAGGAGTGATGACAAGTAATGTCATTATCAGTAAAAAAAGGGGATATTCAACCTGTCAATATTTTTCTCTTACAAGCTGATCAACCAATCCCCTTTTTCTTTTTAATAAGTTAATATTCTACAATTCTTCATATCTTACACTAATGCTCCCATTAAAAAAGGTATTAATCCTCTTGGACCAATACCCTTCCGTTTCAAATTAATTTATCACTACGGTTCTTTCCGCTACATTTTATACTTTTATTAAGATTGCAAATGATCTCTATCAACAGCTTTGGGTGGTAGTTCCATCCATCCCTTTTCAATCATGATTCTTGCAGCACTTTCTACAAATGTGGAAATTTTCATCAAAGATTTTGCATAGAGTAGCCCTACGTCATGCCTTCCATTAACAGCTACTGAATTACCAAATGCTCTCATTTTCATAGAAAACATATCCATTTTGTGAAATAACATTAGCTTATCTGAAAAAGGAGAGAATGTAGATGTTGTCACTAAATGATCTAGGAAAGAAGGTGAAGGTAAATTTTCATGATGTAACATTTTCATATAGCTCTCAATATTGCTTGTCGTCATGTCTCTACCTTTTTGAAACAATTCACGAATTTTTTCGTCTTTTACTACTTGTGCAAATGCTGCAATTAATGCCTTACTGGTTACATTATTTTCAATATTATCGTAAAAATGGGTGATTTCTAATGCGTGTAAAGGTCGTACATGTCCTAAGTAGCCGTTTAAAAAATCCTTATGGGCAAATTCAACTTTTTCAGGTACGGGGATTAAAGGCGGCTTAATAATAAATCCTTTATTCATTAGTACTTCTTTGATTTGGTTCATAAAATCGATTGTTGCTTTCAGCGAGTAAGTAAAAAACTCATTAACATCGTCTCTATAAACAAGTGGGATGGCAACATTATAAATACTCATCCCTACTTTTGCAACATATTTCAAATAATGAACGTAAAATTCATCTTCAAATAATCTTGGAGCCCCTAAATTTACGTCTTCTTTGCTAAACCCAATAGGCATTGGAAATTCTTCTTTATCTAAAATCTCTTTACTTGTTCTCATAAATTCTTCACACAGGTTTAGTGCATTTTCTAATAAGACTTTAATATCTTTGTCTTCAACATGTTGGAGGTAATAGCTTAATATGCATTTTGACATACTGTTACCAGAATATGTTGCCCAAAGTTTCCCCATTTCTGCAGATGTTAATTTTTCCTTCGCACTTGTTTTAGTTGACCCCAATTTAATCGGCTTAATCGTCTTCAAGGTAAAAGCTCCTTCACACACATTTTTATTAGTTTTTTCTACCATTTGAAATTTATTCCTAACTAAGTGGTAATAAAAAAGAGCCTATCTAGTTATGACGGCTCAGTAGAATTTTTCACTTGTTATTCGTTTAGAAACCAATGGTCTACCGTTCTTCCAAATCACTTCTACATCCAAACCAAGAAACTGAGACAATTTAGAACCTGAGATCATTTCATTTGTATCTCCTTCTGAAAAAACATGGCCTTCTTTTAATAACAGTGTTTTATTAAAGGTTGGCAGAATTTCTTCAACATGGTGAGTGACATAAACCATTGTTGGCGCATCTTCTTTTTTAGCAATTTCCTCAATGGTTTCTAAAAATTCCTCTCTTGCAATGAAGTCTAAGCCATTCGTAGGTTCATCCAGGATTAATAGAGACGGATTTGACATTAAAGAACGTGCGATAAGAACTCTTTGCTTTTCACCTTGTGAGAGATTCTCATAATTACGATTTGCATATTGGATGCAGCCCAGCTCCTTTAATAAAGTGATGGCTTTTTCTCTAATTTCCTCTGATGGTGTTTCGTAAAGACCAATAGAAGCATACGCACCACTTAATACGACTTCAAAGGCATTATCCCCAGAAGGAAATTTTTGTTGTAAAGAAGAAGATACAAAACCAATATGCTTTCGTAGTTCACCACCAATAGGATCTCTCCCGAATTCTCTTCCTAGCACGCTGACTCTCCCTTTTGTTGGATAATAATAACCATTTACTATATTAAGCAATGCGGTTTTTCCCGCTCCATTTAACCCAAATAAAACCCAGTTCTCCCCTTCATGAATGTTCCAATTTATATGCTGTAATATCCACTTTTCCCCTCTAATAAACGAAACATCTTTCATATGTAATACCATCTTGTTTCTCCCTTCACTCCTTCAATTACCGTTATATTATCACATTATTGCAAATATTAATTAGTAAAAGGAGGTTCTCAACCTTAGATTGAGAACCTCCCTGTTTTATTTTACTACTCTCTATCTCTTCCTTTTTCAAAGAAGGATGGATCAACTTTATTGTTCTTCTTTGTAACTTTATCCCTCACAGAGCCTTTACCCTTCTTCGCAACCTCGGATCCAACCGAAGCAAAGATGCTGTTAGCTAAGAGACGGTAGCTATGCTGTGTATGTGCTCTAAAAGCTAAATCATTAGCAAATAAAGTGATGTTCGTGTCTTCAAGATTTTGTGTAAAGGCAAGTGTTTGACCCTTTGCCTCTTCGTGTCCTGGCCACCAGCCAGCAACGTAGAAATCATCACTGCTACTTATAGTAGCAAGTACCTCTGCCTCCTTAGGAACGGAAGTAATCCACGCTCCATTGGTTGTATATAGTAGCTCATCGGACTGATAGCCAGAAGTTAATAGATGATCATTTACTTTTGCTTTTAAGAGTCCTTCGTGACCTGCACTTGTGTAATCCCACTCGTAGCCTGACAGCAAACCGCTATTTTTCACAGCATTGAGCGCATAAATACCCATACCAACATACGCTTTCCCAGCAAGGCTACTAGCATTAAAGGTACCACTATCACTTACAATTACATCTGCTTCCGTTTGGCTAGTTAGTTCAAACCCTAATTCCTTCAATGAGAAAATTAATTGGGATGACCCTGTAACAGCCACTTTAGGAAGTGTTAATTTTTCTGTTTTTACATTTTGAGTCGTACCAACTGGTGAAGCCTCGTAGTAGTAATCAGCATATCCAGCTAAATCTTTTGTACTTACAATATAATCGCCTTTATTCACCTTGCCCTTTGTTTCCATTGCTTTTTCTACGACTTTACCGTCTCTTAATATCTCATTTATTAGTTTCACAGTATCATTATTCGTGTTTGATAATACTTGCTTTGGTGTTTTGCCAACTACTTTTCCTGTTGGTAAAGTAATATTTCCGACTTCTTTCGTTTTGTTTTCAAAAGCATCCGATACACGGACTTCCTTAATATCAAACCCTCTTAAAGCCGGGAAATTAACAACGATCGGATCGTACATTGCTCCCCAGTCCGATACATCGTCACCTTGGTAAAGCATCGCATTGGCCAATCCGCGTTTAGCTTGGTCCATTGGAACGACATATGTTCCTTTTGGATAAATAACACCATTAACTTCTGTATTTGTTGTCGTTTGTTCGACTTTTACACCGTTACGAAGTAAATACTCTACCATATTCGATGCTTCCAAAGTATTTTTTTGCCCCGCAATATCAGCTGGGATTACATAATATTCGGGGAAAAAGTTAACATTATCCCCTCTTACACGACCAATGGATTCCCCGTCAGCATTGACAAAGTATTCATCCACGGCACGGTTGTCTTCCCCATTTACTCCACGCTTAAAAATTTCAAGCTGGTTTTTGTACAATTCATCTTTGTTTTCAGTAACATAAAGCGTTGCACCAAGACCTGTACCATACATCGCATCATATCCATTTTGACTTAAAGCGGGTGTTTCAATGGTGTGGCCTAGAGAACCGTGAAGCATCGCATACATTGCAGTATAGGCTGGAGTCATATCGTCCCAACCATCACCGTAGTCTAGGGCAGGAATTTCATATGAGTTATAGGCAGAATTACTAATTCCTGCTTTCCCCATCGCATGGGCTTGCTCAATCATATTGCCGTAAAGTAAATCATATTCAAAATTCGGATTATGTGGTGGGGTAGTTGGTTCAATCAAGAAGCCACTTACATATCCATGCATATCAAGGAAGGAAAGCGGAGTCCACTTCGCAATCTCTTGTGTTACCTCCTGTGTTTCGATTTGAGTTTGATAGTGATTATCACGGTTCAAGTCAAGTCCATTAGCGTTAGCTCTTGTATTAAGCACTCTGCCATCAGGGTTATTTGTAAACATATAAAGGAAGATAACATCATCAAGAACATCATCCACATTTAAAGTCACAGATTGTTCCTTATCGTCAACAACCGTATTAAAAGTAACTTCCTCTTCAAGGGCAAATTTCTTAAATAACTCAACCTGAGCATCCACACCCTCCACTTCATCAGGGTGAATATTGTTTATCCACACAGGAACTTGATAATCTCCCATTGTTCCATCTTCAAGCTTGGCTAATAATGAATCAGGATTTTCTAAGGCTGTAGGTAAAGTTTCGTTTAAATACTTATCAACAGCGGCTTGATCTCTTGCTAAAATAACAAAATGTAAGTCACGACCTTGTACGGATTTACCTAAACTTTGGTATTCAAGATAACGGTCATTTGCCGAATTTGCTTCTTCGAATACTTGATCAATGGTTGGCTTTAACTCCTCATAGAAATGAAATTGATCATACACATTAAGTTTGACCGTTTTTGCTGCCTTTATTTGGCTAGCAGGATTAATTAACGCTAGCTCATAATCTCCAATAAATTGTTGATATTGTGTGCGAATCGTACGGTTTGAGAGATTGTCTCTATTATAAAGAAGACCAAACTCTAATGTCGCCTTGATGGTTGTTGTGCCATCAACATAATGTGGCTCTTCAATCACCTTAATAAAAGGTTCACCAGTATAATTAGTCCCACTTGTCCACTTTTTCCATTCAGAGAGGCTCTTCCCTCCAAATTGAAATTCTAGTTGACTTAAATCAACATTCTCTCCAAAATCCGCTTGAACTTCTACTGTTCTAACCTCTGTGAGTGAGAATAAAGACCTACTAGTCTCTAACTCTATCACATCGTAGGATTCCACTGTTTCAGTAGCTAGAACAGGAAATGCAGCCTGTGTGAATAAGGCTAGAACTAATAAAAATCCTAGTAAAGCCGTAAATCGTTTCTTCAAAAAAATCATCCCTTCTATGTATATAATAGACTACCAAGTTAACGTAACAGAATATTCGGATAACAAACAGGGAATTTAGTTCGATATACGAAGGGAATTGTTCGACAAATTCCGGCATTTACCTTGGATATATTGTTAATTACTAGTTCATAAGTCTCAACGCGCCCATAAAAACCTCTTCCCATGTTAGGAAAAACCCCTGATAGTGCTCTTTAGTCATTTCCAGAGGGTATTCGGACTGGGCTTGATTGAATTTGACTTTGGGTGTCCGAATCCAGGGGGGGATTTGGACAGGATTTGATTGAATTTGACTTTGGGAGTCCGAATCGAGGCGGTATTCGGACAGGGCTTGATTGAATTTGACTTTGGGTGTCCGAATCCAGGGGGGGGGATTTGGACAGGATTTGATTGAATTTGACTTTGGGTGTCCGAATCGAGGCGGTATTCGGACTGGGCTTGATTGAATTTGACTTTGGGTGTCCGAATCCAGGGGGGGGATTTGGACAGGATTTGATTGAATTTGACTTTGGGAGTCCGAATCGAGGCGGTATTCGGACAGAGCTTGATAGTATTCGACTTTGATAGTCCGAATCCAGAGGGTATTCGGACAGGACTTGATAGTATTCGACTTTGATAGTCCGAATCCAGAGGGTATTCGGACTGGTTACAAACGAATTT
>JBEQAB010000009.1:0-149936 GCA_041640555.1 Bacillaceae bacterium | reverse complement strand
CCACTTGGCTGTCCGAATCCAGGCGGTATTCGGACTGGGCACGAACGAATTTCCACTTGGCTGTCCGAATCCAGGCGGTATTCGGACTGGGCACGAACGAATTTCCACTTGGCTGTCCGAATCCAGGTGGCATTCGGACTGGGCACGAACGAATTTCCACTTGGCTGTCCGAATCCAGGCGGTATTCGGACAGGTTACAAACGAATTTCCACTTGGCTGTCCGAATCCAGGCGGTATTCGGACAGGTTACAAACGAATTTCCACTTGGCTGTCCGAATCCAGGCGGTATTCGGACTGGGCACGAACGAATTTCCACTTGGCTGTCCGAATCCAGGCGGTATTCGGACTGGGCACGAACGAATTTCCACTTGGCTGTCCGAATCCAGGCGGTATTCGGACAGGTCATAAAGAAATAAAGTGTGTCCCTTCGAATGCCAATTATACTAAATAACTAGAATATTCCTTTGTATAAAAGAGAATAGCGTGAGTCAATTCTCACGCTATTTCATATGTCATTTCATACTTATGCACCCGAAAACTATCATAGCAACCTATCTTTCTACAATATAAACTCGTTCAGGACGGCCAACTGTTCCATAGGCTAAGTCAGCTTCAATTTTTTCTACCGATACAAGATGCTCTAAATAACGGCGGGCTGTTGTTCTACTAACTCCAATTTCCTTTGCCACGCTTTCTGCTGTTAGACCCACTCCTACTTTTCCTAATACTTCAAGTACTTTATCAAGGGTTAATGGGTCAATTCCCTTTGGTAAGTACGTACGATCATGGTTACTAGTCACTTCCACTTCTTTCCGTAAAAGACTGTCAACCTCTTGCTGTGTAATTAGAGTATTTTCTTTTTCTAATAATTGTAGTTTTTTATGGTAATCTTGATATCGTTGCAATGCTTGCTTAAAACGATCAAAAACGACAGGTTTAATCATATAATCGAACACACCGATACTAATTGCTTCTTGAACTTTATCTAACTCCTTTGTAGCGGTAATCATGATCACATCTGTATGCTTCTCAAGTTGTTTCGTTTCTTTTAGCAGGTCCAATCCATTCATATCTGGAAAATAAACATCTAACAGGAGCAAATCTGGCTTCAAGATATCAATTAATGTTCTCGCCTCTAAATAGCTAGCAGCAATCCCAACGACTTGAAACCCATGTATTTGCTCTATAAACCGCTGTTGTATCTCAGCAATTCTGAGATCATCTTCGACAATTAGAACTTCGATCTCACGGTTACCCATTGTTTACTCCCCCCTAATTTTCGGTATCGCTACAGTGAAAATCGTTCCCTCACCTATCTGTGATGAAAAGGTAATTGTCCCACCAAGAGCTTCTATTTCCCTTTGAACGAGGCTTAGTCCAATACCCGCATTGTTCTTTTTGTTCTTGGTTGAAAATCCTTCACGAAAAACAAAGTCACTTTTACTACTTTCGATACCATTTCCGTTGTCTTCCACTTCAATAATTAGATCTTTCCCGAGATCGGTTAGAAACAAGGTTACATTTTTTTCTTCTTTATCATTATCCCTTACTGCTTCAAAAGCATTATTGACTAAGTTCCCAATGATCGTAACTAGAGAATCTCGACTCATCTCATTTGGAATATCTTTAAAACTACTTTCTCTATCTACAACGAAATTTACTTTCCATTCACTCGCTAAGCTTGTCTTTCCCACGATAAATCCAGCAATTATGGGATCAGGAACTTCTCTCATTAGAAATTGAACGAACCCTTGAGCAACATCCACTTCATGAGAAATAAAATCAATGGCTTCTTTATATGACCCTAATTGGATTAATCCTAATAAAGTATAAAGACGGTTGGAGTACTCATGTGTTTGTGCTCGTAATCCCTCTGCATAAGCCTTTACGTGGGATAATTCTTGTAGTAAATGTGCTAGCTCAGATTTGTTCCGTAAACTAGCAACCGCTCCAATAACGTTTCCTTTTTTATTATGAATTGGAATTCGATTTGCCAAATAGACCGAACCAAAAATCATCATTTCCTGGTCATATTCCGCCTGTCCTGTCCGAACCACACTTCGAAGCTTTGTGTTCTCTAACACCTCTTCGATTCTCTTCCCCCGAAGTAAGACCTCATTAGGTACTCGTAAAATTTTATGAGCGGTTTCATTTACAACTGTGATTCTGCCATCTGTATCGATTGCAATTATTCCTTCATGAATCGATTCTAAAATGGCATGTTTCTCCTGATACATCCAGGCAATTTCTTTTGGTTCTAATCCAAACATAGCTTTTTTTATATTTAAAGAGATTAAAAGAGCCGCTAGTAGTCCCCCTATTAATATCAGAAAGGTAACCAAAAATATTTTTTTCTGTATTTTTGCCACCTTCAACTCTATATCCGTCTGGAGATACCCAACAGATACCACACCAATAACTTCTCCATTATGAAAAATAGGTGTTTTCCCCCTAAGTGAAGGTCCTAATGTCCCTGTTGACTCTGAAATAATTGACTCCCCTTTAAAAACACGACTATTATCGCCCCCAACCATCTTCTGCCCTAAACGAATTGGATTCGGGTGGGAATATCTGATTTCATCTAAGTTTCCAATTACAATAAACTCTGCCCCCACTTGCCTTCGAATTTTTTCTGCTATGGGCTGAATGATTGCCGCCGGATCTTCTGCCACAAAAGCTTCTTGTATTTCCGGTATATTTGCGACAGATTGAGCCACTGATAACGCTTTTGAACCTATTTCATTTTTTAGATTGGATTCCATGATTTCTTTAAAGGTGTACCCAAATAAGCCTCCAATCACAACAATGACAATAAAAATTCCGAGCATCAACTTTGTATGTAAACGCATCCAAACACCTCTACTCTCATTATAGTAAAAAAACTCCTTATGAAAAGGAGTTTTCGAACTATTTCAAATAATTTATCCTTCCACGTTAATAATCACTTCTTTCCCTCTTCTTTTCATTAAGAAAGGAATGATTAGCCAAAGGAGTGTAATGAGTAAAAAAGCTAGAGAAATCGGTCTTGTAAGAAATACACTGAAATCTCCGTTAGAAATAGTTAACGCTCTTCGTAAATTATTTTCAACCATCGGTCCTAGTACCAACCCTAGTACAAGTGGTGCTATTGGATAATCGTTCTTGCTCAAGAAGTACCCAAAAATCCCACACCCTAACAACAGTAATAAATCGTATGTGGAAACTTGTACGGCATACACACCAAAAATGGAGATAGCGATAATAATAGGTATTAAAAATTGTTTTGGTGTTTGAATAATTTTAGCAAACACTTTTACTAATGGAAGATTTAATATTAATAGCATGATATTTCCAATAAACATACTAGCAATTAGTCCCCAGGCTACCTGTGGGTGGTCTTCAAATAATAACGGTCCAGGTTGGACGTTATACATCATCAGTGCTCCCATTAATATTGCTGTGGTACCTGAACCTGGAATACCAAGCGTTAATAACGGGATCATTGCACCACCCGATGCTGCATTGTTTGCAGACTCCGGTGCTGCAACCCCTGCAATGGATCCCGTACCAAACTTGGAAGGGTTCTTTGATATCTTTTTTTCCAGAATATAAGAAAAGAAAGAAGCGAGCGTCGCACCAGCTCCAGGTAATATTCCTACAAAAAAACCTAGAACCGAACCTCTAGCAATCGGTCCAGCTGATTCCTTGAATTCATCCTTGGAAGGAAGTAAATTATTGATTTTTGCAATATTTACCTCATCTTCTTCTTTTTCTAAGATGGTCTTGAAAACTTCACCTAGAGCAAACAATCCAACTGCTATCGTTAAGAATTCTATTCCCTGATAGAGCCAAGGAACATCAAACGTAAATCTAGCAATACCTGAGACATTATCAATACCAATCGTCCCAAGAAGTAACCCACAAATGGTCATAATCAATGCCTTTGTAACAGATTTTCCCGCTAGACCACTAACAGCCCCTAGACCTAATAACATGAGAGAAAAATACTCTGCAGGACCGAACTTCAGAGCAACTGCTGACAATGGTTTGGCCAATAGAATGAGTGCAACAAGAGTCACGATACCAGCAACAAAAGAGCCAATTGCTGCAATCGATAACGCACTTCCCGCTCTCCCCTTTTTCGCCATTTGATACCCATCCAAGGTTGTCACAACCGATGATGATTCCCCTGGTGTATTTAATAGAATAGAAGTGGTCGAACCACCATACATCGCTCCATAATATACCCCCGCCAGTAATATGATTGCACTTGTAGCGGCTTGCTCCGGAGGAAGTCCACCTGTAATGGATGCGGTGACTGGAATCAGCAGTGCTACCCCACTCATTGGACCAATTCCAGGCAGCACACCAACAGCTGTACCTATTAACACTCCGACAAAAGCAAACGCGATATTATACCAGATTAGTGCTGTTCCAAAACCTTGAAATAAATAATCAAGAGTGTCCATGCTTCCTTCTCCTCTCTACACCCCTTTCTTTGCTAAAACCAAATCGGCCAGCCAGGTAGGGTTCCTTTTAACACTTGTACATATAAAAAATACACAATTCCTGAAAAACAAGCGGATATGACAAGTGACTTTAACCATTTTGTACGTTCCATTGTCTGAAAACAGACAAATAAAAAGATCATCGTGGTAATGACGTACCCAATTGTTTCTAATGTCAAAATATAAAATAGAGTTGCAACAAAGATGATAAGAAATGGCTTGTATTGCAGCTTCTCGTTTTCACCGTGGTGACCCATCTTCACAAAGGTTTCGTAAAATAAACGAATACTTAATAGGACAAGTAAGGCACCGAGAATGGAAGGGAAAATATCAGGGCCTACAGAACTTCCATATGAAGTGCTAGTGAGATTTCGACTACCGATAATAAACATAACCCCAATTGCTAGAAACAGGACTGAAGCAATACGATCGAACTTAATATCCATTGGTACTCCCCTTTCAAAAAGGATAAGGAGAGGAGGAATCCTCCTCCCCAAAACTATCTATTTCTCCATACCTAACGCTGTTAATAATTGCTGAACCTGTGTCTCCTGTTCCTCTAAGAACTTTGTAAATTCAGAGCTGTTCTTATATTCCATTTCCCAGCCTTGAGTTTCTACTTCCTTCTTCCATTCTGGAGAATTCACAAGCTTTTCTAATGAGGATTCCCAATATTCTTTCGCTTCCTCTGACATCTTTTCAGGACCAAATACTCCTCGCCAAATGGTAAACTCAGCTTCTACTCCTTGTTCAATTGCTGTTGGCACATCCTTGAAGTCACCACCAATACGCTCGGTTGAAGTAACAGCTAACACTCGTACATCACCTGATTTTAAAAATTCCTTCACACTAGAAGCATCCGTTCCAATTATATCTGCATTTCCACCAAGTAATGCCGTGATCGCTTCTCCCCCGCCATCATAGGAGACGTACTTCACTTTCGTTGGATCCACACCATATTTATACGCGGGAAGAATAGAAATCAAGTGATCCATAGAACCTGGTGCAGAACCTCCTGCAAATGTTAATTTACTAGGATCCTTCTTTACTTCTTCTAAGACAGACTTTAAATCAGTAAACTTTGAATCTGCTTTTACAACAATCGCTCCATAATCCTTTGTTAACTGTGCAAGAGGTGTTGTATTTTTGTAGCCAAATGGACTATTTCCTTCTTTTTTTAAATTATTAATAATTATCGGTGGAGAATTCACAAACAACATGTCATTATTTTCTACCTGTTGGGTCGCGTATTCAGCCATAAAAACAGCTCCTCCACCACCCGGTTTATTTTCTACCGTTAACGGTTGTTCCACAATCTTTGTCTCTGCTAGCACCTTTGTCAACGAGCGGGCTGTTAAGTCCCAACCACCACCTGCTCCTGATGGGGCTACCACTGAAATAGCTTTTGTAGGGTACCCTGAACTCTTTTCCTTCTCGCCAGATCCTGCTGTTTGTTCACCACTACTGCAGGCACCTAGGCTGAGCGCCAATACTCCGGAACATAAAACAGCTGATATTTTTTTAATAGAAAACATTTTGAATCCCCCTTTGTAAGCGTTTTCTTAATTTTACAAAACTTTTGAACATTTTTTGAATTATACATTTAAACAACATTAAAAACTTAATAATCATTTTGTTCATTTTGTTCACGGGAAAGAAACCATAAAAAAACCAGTTTCGTCATAGAAACTGGTTGTGTCTATTATACTTCTACAGTGAGAATTTCTTCTATTTCCTCTTGAATTTCTTTACTTACGGATAACAACCGTTTTTTTCTTAATTCTAGATCCGTGTCTTTATCAATAAATTGATTGGTATGTTGGTCAAAGCAAGGGAAGCAGATTGAATAGAAGGTTTTTTTCTCCTTCTTTAGAAACTCAAACTCCCAAGTTTCTAACTCTAAATAACTAACTCTGTTATTTGTTTCTTTTTTACAAATTTCGCATTGTGTTGTCATTACTTTATCCTTCCTTACCTCTTGCTTTTATTTTTTCGCTAATTGACGTTCTTTAATTCTCTTTAAGCGCCCATGATATTTCATAATATTTGCTTGTGATTGTTTCGCTTCTTCCGTAGTAGGCTGAAGGTTTTCAATATCCCAATACGTTACAACCACGTCTAATACTTGATCAAAATACTGTAATGGACCGTAATTCGCTTCTAGCGCGATTGTTTTCATTCTCTCATTAAAATCTGGCATAACGGCACCTGGCATAGAGAAATTGATAATCACATCTTCGAAGAATACAAGGAAATTAGGATCAAGTTCCAGATGTGCTTTCACCGTATCACGATAGAACGCATAATGTAGAGCTTCGTCCTTCGCTAGTCTTCTTAGCAAGGTGGCCAAATCTTTATCGTGAGGACTAGCAATTTTTGCGACATTATTATAAAAAACTAGCGTAGCTAACTCTTGCAGAGAAGTATAAGCCATCGTTGCTAGTGGGTTCGTAAAATCAGGGAACCATCCACTTTCAACCATGCGCTTTCTTAGTTCATGTAACCGTTTCGGATCCACGTTACGAGTCACCAATAAATAGGTTTCAAGTAAACTAGAGTGTTGGTCTTCTTCTGCCGTCCATGTGCGAACGAAATCATTAATTACTTCCATAGAGTTTTTAAAAGTATAATCCAGATGAGATGTATACCAAGGCAAATTCACTTCAGTAAGCAATGCTGTCTCAATCGCAACAATAACTGCTTCCGGTAGAGTCACTTGACTTTTATCCCAAGGCACTCTCTTAAAGGACATCGCCTTGTCCCACGGAATAAACTCATGGTAACTCCAGTCAATATTAGCCGAACGTTCCTTATGTAACTGATATAATTCTTTAATTTTTGGTTCTAAGCGTGTATCCAAATCTGAATTTAACATCGATTAACCCCTTACATTTTTTACTTTGTAGCTTTAATAAGTGATTTTAACAGAATTTTTCGATAAGATAAAGAGTTATAAATAATAAAAAACTGTAGACACAAGGAATGTCTACAGTTTTAGGATCATTAGAAAGGAACTTTTTTATAGTATCTTCTAGTCGTGAGAGGATGGTTTCGGACTTCTTCCAAATGACAGCTTATTCTTTCTAGTAGAGTTGCCAATACGATTGGTGATAAAAAAGGTCTAAATGGCTCTGATATTCCTTCGAGTGGATAATCTTTTGTATCAAACACGGTTAATTCCTTTGAAAAGTGGTTCGCAAATCGTTCCACTCTTTCCGTCAGAGAACGTACTCTTCCTTCTCCTTTTAACAATAGGATACTTGTATCTTCCTCTACCAACTCAAGTGTTCCATGGAAGAAATCAGAAGCGTGGACTGGCCGAGTCTTAATCCACTGCATTTCTTCTAAAATACACATGGCATAATAATAGGTTTGACCCCAATCAATCCCTGCTCCGGAAAGGATATGATAAGGAGTATCTTTGTGCTTTTTTGCAAAATCTTTTGCCCGATTTTCTGTTGCTTCCTTCACCTTCAACAGAGCTACTGGTAACATTTTCAGCTCTTCCATCCATTGATGATATTCAGGGAACTCCTGTCTTTTATACATTAACCTAAAGGCAATGAGGAAAGATTGAAGATAGAATGATTCACAAGATGTGTCATCCTCTGCAAAGTTAACAAACGAATAATCTGTCACTTCAGTAAGTGCTGTATTCGCATGACCTACTAATCCAATAGTCGTGGCACCCTTCTCTTTACAAAACTTCGCAGCTTCTACCGTTTCTTTTGTCGTTCCTGACAAGGATGGCAGAATAACTAGAGATTGTTCACCTAAATGCTGGTGATCCGTAACCATTAATTCAGAGGATATTTCTGTAAAAGCCGGTAAGGTTGAGCGATTCTTTAAGATGTGTTCTGCCGCATACATTAAGATAGCAGCTCCACCTGTACCAACAAAAAATACATTTTTTATTCCTTTTGTGACTACCTCATCTATCACTACGTCTAATTCATCTTTTAAACCGATCGCCCCATTTTGAATACGTAGAAACCTGTCTCTGTCAAAGTTAAACATGTTTCCCATCCCTTAGTACTCCATTTTGCGGTAATATCTTCTTAACTCTAATGGATGGTTTCTTTCCCTTTCCAGATACACACTAATCTGGCCAGTTAATGCCCAGTTTACATTGACAGAAAAGAACTTTCGAAACTTTTCACTAATACCTTCTAACGGATAATCCTTTGTATCAATTATAAATAATTCCTTAGTTATTTTTTTTGCAAATCTTTCTACTCGGTCTACCAGAGGTCTTGTTTCATCTTCCCCCTTAAACAAGATAACACTTGTATCTTCCTCCACGAGCTCCAATGTACCGTGGAAAAACTCTGCAGCATGAATCGATTTTGATTTAATCCACTGCATTTCTTCCAAAATACACATAGCATAAGAGTAAGTATTGCCCCAAAGATTCCCTGCTCCGACTAACATATGGTATCCGGTTTCTTTGTGCTTAATGGCAAATTGCTCGGCGCGAGGATCAAATGCTTCAACAGCTTGAACGATTCCTTGTGGAAGAAGTGCTAATTCTTTTGTAAATTGTTCATAATCAGGAAACTCTCCATGATTATGAATGAAACGAGCAGTAAGTAGTTGGAGGTGAACAAAAAACGTATCAAAAGAATGCTTTTCCCTCCCTGTCGATATGCAATAATCCACAGCATTTGCTAGGGGGGTGTCCGGGATAGCAACTAAACCAATGGTCGTCGCACCTTTTTCTTTACAAAATTCTGCTGCCGCTACGGTTTCTTTCGTTGTACCAGTGACAGAAGCAAATATGCAAACAGAGTCCTTTGTTAAATGATGATTGTTCATAACAATTAGCTCGGCTGCAATTTCTGCATGCACATCCAAACTTGAGTTTGATTTAAAAATATACTCATATGGATACATCATCGCGACGGTTCCGCCAGATCCAATCAAAAAGATGTTTTTAAAACTTTTATTTGATATTTCATCTACAATTCTTTCGATTTCACCTTTCTTTGCCATTCCTTCCTCTCCAACTAACTGTAAAAATAGATTTGAATCAAATTTTAACATGACAATCCCTCCACATTTTTTTATTATGAATTAATTTAAATAAGGAGCTAACGTTTTAAGAGATTTCTCAATTGCTTCGTTTGGATTCAGCAAATACTCTGTTGAAGTAAATTCAAGAGTAAGCGCACCTTCGTAATCATGCTGAACCAAGGTTTGAATATAGCTTTCTAATGGGAGAATTCCATCTCCCCAGGCTAAATGCCCGGTTGGCTTTCCATCAATAAAATGAATATGTGCGAGTTCCAACTGCTCAAAATAGGTTGCTAAATTCTCCCCTTCAACGGACATTGGGATAGTATCCACCATCCCTTTTAAATAAGGAGAAGAAACGTCATTAAGAAGTTCTGATAAATCCGGTAAAGTGTTTACGATATTCGATTCCACTTTTTGTAATGGCTCTAACGCTAACACGATTCCTTCTTTTTCAGCATAGCTTGATAGAAGGTCAAGAGAAGCTTTTGATCTTTTTAATGCCTCTTCACTGCTTTCATTTCGGTATCCCCAGCCAGCAGTTACTAAAACCATAGGGCTTTCTAATTCCACTGCCGCATCAATTGATTTTTGAAAATAACGGATACTTCTCTCTCTTATTTCTTTTTCTTTTGCAGCTAAATTGATTGGATACATACATTGTTCTGGGGTAAAACATACGACTGTTAATTCTCGTTGATGAATTTCCGCTCGGACTCGACGAATATCCTGTAATGACAAATCCTCGACATACATATGCGGAGCTGCTCCCCATACTTCAATTTGTTGGAATTCAAACTTCACCATAGCATCCAAAAAGTATTCAAATGGATAGTGTAGATAATGAAAGTTCATCCCCGTGATCTGTTTTCTAGAAATTTTCTTCATTTACACCCCTCCAAATGGTATATACCAATATATTCGCCTATATTAGTAAAAAATACCAATATAGACACTTATATTTTTACCCTTTCACACCACCCGCTGATATCCCACGGACAAATTGTTTCTGAAAGATAATATAAGCAATAATCATCGGTAGAGCTGAAATAGATAATCCCGCTAATTGAATTCCAAAATTAGTATTTAATTGACTTCTTAAATTCATCAAACCCACTGGTATGGTTCTAAGACTTGAATCCTCAATGAAAACCAATGCGAACATGAACTCGTTCCAAACATTCATGGCCGTTAAAAGAGCACAGGAAGCAATAATT
Source organism: Bacillaceae bacterium (assembly GCA_041640555.1). Taxonomy (GTDB): domain Bacteria; phylum Bacillota; class Bacilli; order Bacillales; family Cytobacillaceae; genus Robertmurraya_A. Next base: position 139,219 of record JBEQAB010000009.1, on the reverse strand, counting down.
GGTTTTCCCATTGGAATAACGATATTCCAATATACTTTCCATCGATTACACCCATCAATGATAGCTGCCTCTTCAAGCTCTCGCGGAATTGATAAAAAATACGATCGCATTAAAAAGATAGCAAATGGCAGTTGGAAAGCAACATATGGAATGATTAATGCACCATACGTATTATAAAGTCCAACTGCTTGGAGCAGCTTGTATAAAGGAATCAAACTGACTTGGGGAGCAAGCATTAAGCCACTTAATATAATGATTAATAAAGTATTCTGTCCCTTAAAGTGAAATCTACTTAAGCCATAAGCTGCCATTGACCCAAACAGTAATACCGTAACGACCGAAACCACAGTTATAAACACACTATTAAAAAAGTATTTTCCAATACCCGCATCCCATGCAGCTTTATAATTTTCCCACACCCATTCTTCAGGAAGTGACCAGGTGTTTAAAAAGAAATCACTATTTGTTTTTAACCCACTTAACGCAAGCCAAATAATTGGATAGATAATCACTAATGAAAACAAACTAAACCACACTAAGATGATGACTTGAAAAATTCTATTTTTTAATATTGTCATCCGCTTATTCCACCTCCTGTCCCGATTTTCCCAACTTCATTTGGATGAGGGATAGGGTCAGGGTGATGATAAAGATAATCGTCCCAATCGTGGATGCATAACCCATTTCATCGTTTCGAAAAGCTGAACGGTACAACATCGTTCCTAGAACTTCTGTTGATCTTCCCGGTCCACCAAATGTCATCACATATACCTCATCAAAAACCTTGAAAGCTCCAATTACGGTAATGACACTACCGACCAAAATCATTTCCTTAATTTGCGGTAGGGTAATATGAAAAAACGAATTGATCTTTGATGCACCATCAATCATGGCTGCCTCATAATATTCCATCGGAATTTTCTGCATAGCAATTAGAAAAAGCATGGTCATATATCCTGTATATTGCCACTGCGACACGGCAACCACTGCATAAATGGCCGTTTTACTATCTCCTAACCAGGAATGAGCCCACTCCGATTGTCCGATGACGTTTAACACTCCATTCACTAATCCGATTTCCGGATTATATATCAGCTGCCACATTAAGCCTACCACCGCAATCGATATAACAGAGGGAATAAAGAATACGGTTCTAAAAAAAGGTTGAAACCTTCTAATCAGTTTATCTTCTAATATAGCTGCTATAATGATTCCCCCACCGACCTGGCAGATCAATGATATAATCGCGTAAAGGGAATTATTTTTCAATGCGGTAAAAAACACTGGATCTTTAAAAAGCCTTACGTAGTAATCGAATCCGACGAACGTTTTTCCTGCCTCAAAGGAATTCCACCTAAAAAAACTATTGTATAAATTAAGGACAATCGGTAGAAATACAATAAACAGGATTAGAAGGAGTGCTGGCAAAATAAAAAGGAATGCCGTTCGGCCGTTTCTATATGTTTCTTTCATCCTTCTCCCTCCTATGAGGGGGCAAGTAATCAGAAGGGACTACCTGCCCTGTTCTATTTATTCCACTTCACTCTGTACTTGTTTAGCTACTGCTTGAACTTCTTTAATAATTTCTTCTGGAGATTTTGACCCATCAAGGAGTAGTTGAATGTTTGATAAATACACGTCCGCCACTTTCGCATGAACATCTGTATCCAACCACTCAGCCATACCCTCTGCTTGCTTCATGTAATCCACACCTTCTGCCACTTGCTTTAGAGCCGTATCTGGGTTCGTTGCTCCTTCAATTGGACTTGGCCAGCCAATATCTTTCACAAGTTTTAATGAGTTTTCTTTACTTGTTAAAAACTTCAAAAACTCTATTGCTTCTTTTGGATGCTTCGTTTTCGAAGAAACAATAAATCCATCTGGAGCACCTGTAATATACTTTTGGCTTCCATTTCCATCAGCTATAGACGGCATCGGGAAGAATCCCCAGTTCCCTTTCAAGGCATTCTCAACATCTTGAAATTCTTCCAATTCTACGTAGAACATAGCCCCTTTTCCTGCAAAAAACATTTGCTTTACCATATCGTGGGAACTAGAGTTTACGTTATCCATAAAATAGCCCTTTTCGTTCAATTCTGCTAACATTTCCATCGCTTTTACATAGCCTGAATCTGTGAACTCTCCTGAACGAGGATTATAATCATTCATACGAACTTCTTGATCCACCATCTTCTGGTTCAGTCCTGTTAAGTAGTGAATAGCTGCCCAAGGGCTTTCATTTCCTAACATAAGAGGGGTTTCGCCTTCTTCTTTTAAGGTGTCGAGAACATCTAAAAACTCATCCCATGTTTTAGGTGCTTGCAAACCATGCTTATCAAATATCTCCTTATTGTAAACAAAGAACTTTCCATTGAATCTTAAGGGAATTCCGTAATTCTTACCGTCAGATGAAAATGGTTGCAGGGAAGCCGGAATAAAACTGTCTTTCCATGCAGCGTCTTCTTCTAAATATGGGGTAAGATCTAAGGCGGCATCGGCTCGTACAAATTTTCTAGCAAACTCACCTGACCAAGAGAACATGATGTCTGGAACCTCGCTTCCTCCGAGAATAACTCGCAGTTTATCTTTAATCGGCTCGTCAGCGATAGCTTCCATCTTGATTTTAATATCTGGATTTTGACTCTCGAATTCTTTTACAACTTCTTCAAAATATGGGGCGTATTGTGGTTGAGGCCATTTATGCAAAAATTTTAAGACAATCTTATCGGATTCATCTTCATTTGATGAGGTAGAACTGGAACAACCCGTAATAACCAATGCCAACATAAGCATACATACAATTAATATTTTTGTTCTCATTCATTGACCCTCCTTATTGTATTAAGCATAAATTTCTTTAAGGTGTTTAAAAATCTACCACCTCCATATTCTTACTTATCTATGATTCTTAAATTCTTTTGAAAAGAATTTAGAATTCAATACCAAACCCAAAAGCCCCGTCTACTAAGCATGTTTGAGCGGCAAATTTCGCTCCTGCTTCAAGGCTTTGTTTGATTAACTGATCCTCGTTCACCTTTATCTTTTTCCCTTTCAAGTACTCAAGGATAAATGCCGTGAAAAAAGAATCTCCTGCGCCAAGCGTATCCACTGGTTTGACATAATGGGGCTTCTGTTCAAAAAAGTTTGTCCCGTTAAACACCATTGCTCCTCTCGAACCCATTGTCCCAATAGCCATGGAACTTCCTAAAGAACATACGAATGTTAACAAGTCTTTTATTTCATCTATTTGTAATTGGCCACACGAGAGAAGGCTAATATCTACATGAGGGCAAACCCTTTTTAAAACGCTTTCATTATAATCAGTTGAAAAATCGAAAGAAACGAGAATACCAGTTTTCTTTAACTTGTGTAGTTCTCCTTCCATTTCGCTATAAATACTGCTATGAGCCAATTCAAATGTTTGAATATATTCCAAATCTTCTTGTGTGAGAATGATAGGATGAGTATTTTGTACACCTCCATCATTCCCTCCGATAAATACTCTGTCCCCGTCGACAAGATCGACCGCAGCAAAGCCATTTTCTCCAGGATGCTGTCTGCAATGAGAAATATCGATTTCCAAATCATTGAGCGTGTGAATAATATGATTTGCAGCTTTATCATCTCCAAAAACACCTAGATAAGCTGCCTCTACCCCAAGTTGCTTAGCATAAACGCTTAAGTTAAGTGCATTTCCTCCTGGATACATGGTTCTCTTATACATATACTTATCCACTACATTATCTCCAACCCCAATGACTCTCATTACAGTCCCCTCCCCTTGTCTATTGATGGTATATACCATTTTAACAACCTGAAATGAATCTCATTTCAGATGTAACTCGGAATAAAATCTAACAATATCACTTCTAGTTAGTGATGTTGAAAATTCAATTGGTTGGCCTTTGTCATCGTAGGCAACAGCTTCTCGTAATACACATGGACTCTCGGATCGAATTCTAAGTAATTTACTTTCACTTTCTTCTGCTAGTTTCACCTTCATATATTCTTTGGCCTTTACTAGTGTAATACCATATTCACTTTCTAACATTTGATAAAGCGAATGATTGTTTGTAATCCGGAGATCAATGCCTGGACAGAATTGATATGGAATAAAGGATTCTTCAATAGAAATAGGGATTCCATTCACATTTCGCAAACGCTTTATAATAACAATTTCTTCACCTACTGAGATATGTAGCTTATTAGCTATACCTTGTTTTACAGGACTTTTTTTAATAGAAAGCACTTGGGTACTTGGTGTTAACCCCCTGCCCAACATGGTCCTTGTAAAGCTATTAAAAGTAATAAAATCCATTTCAATTTTATAGTTAGTAATAAAGGTTCCCGCACCAACTCTCCGTTCCACTACTCCTTCTCTTTCTAAAATGGAAAGTGTATGTCTAGCTGTCATCCGACTGATCCCATATTGTTCAGCCAACTCCCTCTCGGAAGGGAGCTTATCTCCATGCTTTAATTTCCCGCTTTCAATATCATCAATGATTTTATCTTTTAATTGTTGATAAAAAGGTGTTTCTTCTTCCCCTTTATACATTCCCTCACCTGCTTCAAATGATTAAATACTTTGCTAGTTCTATTTACATTATATAGTAAAATTCAATGCTCTGTCGTTAGCTTTTCAAAAGCTAACTTGGTATATACCATTTAATGTAAGTAGGAGATACAAGCTCTGTAGAAGAGGAATTGAATGTGCCATTTATTGAAAGCGATTACATTCTTGCTAAATTTAGAATAGTTTAAATATTATGTGTTGTCAATGAAATAATAGAATCTTTTTTGATTTTTCCATCAACAATTTCCAACATTATTTTTAAAACGAACTCAAAACTCTTTTTTCACATAACAGAAAAGGCGTGATCAATAGAATCACGACCTAAAAAATGATTGCCTTACAACCACATTATTATTTTCCATCTCCTAATTTAATTTCCTCTTCATCCCATTAATTCTATTAGATTAGTTTAAAATTTGCTGATTGAATTCTAGTCCTTTAAACTCCATCGGCAAGCCAACATAATTTTCAGCCAAACTTCTTGCAGCCGCCGTGGAAGAAGTAACATAGTCTAGCTCAGCGATTTGAATTCCGTATTCGTACGGAGTTTGTTCAACATTTCTATGAAGCATGGTTGTCATCCACCAGGAGAATCGCTGGGCTTTCCATACTCTTTGCAAACAAATATTAGAGTAACGGTCCAGAGTATCTTCGTTTCCTGAATGATAAAATTCGCTAATTCCTTTCGCTAATACTTGAATATCAGCCACTGCTAGATTTAGCCCCTTTGCACCAGTTGGCGGAACAATATGTGCGGAATCTCCAGCTAGAAATAATCTTCCATATTGCATCGTTTCACAAACAAAGCTTCTCATTGCCACAATATTTTTCTGAATAATCGGTCCATCAATCATTTTCCATCCATCTGAAGTATCAACCCTTGCATGCAGCTCGGACCAAATTCTGTCATCTGACCAATTTGCAATATCATCTTTGGGATCAACTTGAAGGTAGTGGCGTTGAATTTTAGGGGTACGAGTACTTAATAGCGCAAAGCCTCGGTCGTGATGAGCGTAGATAAGTTCTGGGTGTACAGGTGGAGTTTCGGCAAGAATTCCTAGCCAACCAAAGGGATAGATTTTTTGTTTTTCCACTCTTTCTTCTTTTGGTATCGCTTGTCGGCTTGGTCCATGAAATCCGTCACAGCCTGCTATGAAGCCGCATTCAATTTGTTCTACCTCAGTCCCACTTTCCTGTATGAAACTAATGGTTGGAGAGTTCGTCTCAACATCGTGGAGCTCGACATCTTTTACGTTAAAGTAGATCTTTCCACCAGCCTTTAGACGAGCTTCAAGCAAGTCCTTGATCACCTCATGTTGAGGATAAAGCATAATTTTCTTTCCATCGGTCAATTCATTCATATCAATTCTATGTCTGCGACCATTAAACTGAAGTTCAATTCCATGGTGAATATGTCCTTCTCTCATCATCCTGCTTCCAATCCCAGTACTATTCAATAAATCAACAGTTCCTTGCTCGAGGACTCCAGCACGAATCGTACCCTCAATTTCTTCCTTGGATCGATTTTCAAGAATGATCGAATCAATTCCTTGGAGATGAAGGAGATGGGACAGCATTAATCCAGCTGGCCCCGCTCCAATGATCCCTACTTTCGTTCGCATAAAATCACCTTCCTTTTATTGTTAACGCTTTCACAACTATTAATTAAAAGATTTTTATTTCTTTACCGCTTTACTATCTTCCATTGCTTCCAAGTCTAAAACCTTTTTGGAATCGAAGGTTAGTAATACGTTCCAACTTCCAGACGATTGCCCATCTGCTAAGTATGCAACCTCATCATCCTTTTGAAGCATGCTAAACAACATAGCAAGATGGCGTCCACCAGACTCAACCCTAGCCATCCTTGCATATTCAGGTAACATATCGTAAGCAGATTGATAGTCTTTGTTCATTACGAACTCGATGAATTGTTTATCGAGAGAGTGCTCTGCAACGGTTGGCTTATTATGTCGGCCGCGCACTAAATTATGTGATAAAGCTCCACTCGATACAAAGACAACTTTTTTTTCGGTTGCATGCAATACTTTTGCAATCTCTTGACCCCACTTATATGTTTCTTCAATACTAGCAGCTAGAGTTACTGATAAATTAATGATAGGAATATTTTCTTTCGGTACAAGATATCTTAGTGGGACCACGGTTCCGTAATCCCAAATATAATATGGATCATTTACTCCTTGTACTTGTAAACCAGCATTCACCCCAGCTTGCACAAGCTGGTTTGCCAAATCAGCATCTCCTGGGTAATAATATGGAATATCCTTAATGAGATCGGGAGCTTCAAATGCTGTTAAAATCCCTTTATGCTCAGGTGTGCAATCTACATAATGGAAGAAAGTAGATGGCCAATGGCAGGATACTAATACAATGACATCAGGAGCGATTCTTTCAATATCCTTTGCCACCTCTTTTAATCCTTCTACCATGTTTCTTTGAAATTCCGGGACTGCATCTTCATGACAGATACTTGGAACATGTGGAACTAATGTACATAACTCAATAGTCATAGTGAACCTCCTATTATAGTCTTTACGATATTGACTTTGGCACTCCTGCTACTCCCCAATGAGTTTTCGGAATCTCAGTCACTAACACTCGAATACTCTCTTTTGGAGCATCCAAAGTTTCAGAAACTGTATTTGTAATATTCTGAATCACTTCTGCGATTTTTTCCTTAGGCCTGCCTTCCATCATTTGAACTTGAATAATAGGCATATTTTATCTCCTTTCTCATATTGAAAAACTAATCTGTCACCACGAAAGATACCTCACCTAATCCATCGAACCGTGCGGTGACAACATCTCCTTTTTCTAGCAAAATAGCACTGGTAATCGCTCCAGATAAAATCACATCGCCCTTACGAACCTTCTCCCCTTTACGCGAAAGCATATTTGCTAGCATCGCAATCGCTTCCGCTGGGTGGCCAAGTACAGCCGCTCCCGCACCTAATTCCTTTATTTCGCCATTAATAGAAAGTGTCACACCTACTAAATCAAGAGCAAATTTGTCCGGCTTATGAAAAGAGGTGCCGAAAACGACTCTTGATGTGGATGCATTATCAGCAATGACATCAGGTAAAGTAAATTGGAAATTGACATACCGACTGTCTATCAGTTCAAGTGCTGGAATGACATATTCTGTTTTTGACAACACATCTGCTGCTGTCACATTAGGTCCTTCTATGTCCTCTCCAATTACAAAAGCAATCTCTGCTTCTACTTTTGGATGAATCATGTCCTGTAAATGAACCTTTCCACCATTGTCAATCAACATATAATCAAACACATACCCATAGATGGGCTCATTTACATTCATTTGCTGCATCTTTGCTTTGCTAGTTAAACCCATTTTAGGTCCGACAATTCTTCTCCCTTCTTCTAGCTTAATATTGACGAGCTCCTGTTGGACGAGATATCCTTCTTCCACGGAAAGATCCGGTTTGATATTCTCCGTTACTTTTACGACCTCGCGTTTCTCTTCTTCACCAGCAATCAAATATTTAGCAATCTCTTTATATTCCACTGTCGCCATCACATTTCCTCCTTATAATCCCGCCGTTTGTAGTTTTTTGGAAAGTTCCGCCGCTACATCAAGAATCATATCCTCCTGACCACCAACCACTTTCATTTTTCCAAGCTCAACGAGAATATCACGGGAATCAATTCCAAATTTTTTGGCTGCTGCCTGTGCATGTAATAGAAAGCTAGAGTAGACGCCCGCATACCCCAGCACCAAGCCGTCTTTTGTGATTTCTTGTGGTTTTTCTAAGATAGGAGCAACGATTTCCTCCGCTACATCCATCATTTTGTAAAGATCGACTCCTGTTTGAATTCCTAAGCGGTCTAGCACAGCTACGAGTACTTCAGTCTGTGTGTTTCCTGCACCAGCACCAAGACAGCGGATGCTTCCATCAATCCGTCTGGCTCCTTCTTCAATCGCGGTAATACTGTTTGCCACTGCCAACGATAAGTTGTTATGGGCATGAAAACCAATATCAATCGAAAGACTTTGTCTAAGCGCACGGATTCTCTCCTTCACTTCATGTGGTAAAAGGGCTCCCGCAGAATCAACCACATACACTGTATCCGCCCCGTAACTTTCCATAAGTTTCGCTTGCTCCACTAATTTTTCCGTTGGAGCCATATGAGACATCATTAAGAAGCCTACCGTTTCTAGACCTAAGTCTTTTGCAAGAGCGATATGCTGTGGGGCCACGTCGGCCTCTGTCACATGAGTCGCCACTCTTACCATCTTGGCACCAAGTTGTGCCGCATGCTTTAATTCTTGCTTCGTTCCAATCCCGGGAATAAGAAGAACAGAGATTTTAGCCTGCTTTACTGTTGCAGCAGCTGCTTCTATTAATTCCATTTCATTCGTTCGAGAAAATCCATATTGCAATGAGGATCCACCTAAACCATCTCCGTGTGATACTTCAATATAAGGAACATTTGCTTCATCTAACCCCTTTGCCACTTGAGTGACCTGCTCCACTGTGAATTGATGCCGAATGGCATGACTACCATCCCTTAAAGCAACCTCCGTCAGTATTACATCACGTTTTTCTTCCATTTTAGCTCCTCCTTTCTCTTATACAATGGCTTGTGAAATTTTACGTTTTGCCCATTCTTCCGCAACTTTTACAGCTGCTGCCGTCATTATATCCAGATTTCCAGAATACTTCGGCAAATAATCTCCTGCACCTTCTACCTCAATAAATACCGTCACATGGTTTCCGTTAAAGATGGGCTCCTGTCTTAACTTATATCCAGGTACATAATCTTGCACTTGTTTTTCCATTTCTTTAATGGAACGAGTAATCCCTTCTTTATCCACGTGATCGCCTTTTACTAAAACATGGATGGTGTCTCTCATCATGATCGGAGGCTCGGCTGGATTTAGGATAATGATTGCTTTTCCTACTCTGGCACCACCAATTTTTTCAATTCCACGGGCAGTCGTTTCTGTGAACTCATCAATATTTGCCCTTGTTCCTGGACCCGCACTTTTACTAGAAATGGTAGCAACAATTTCCGCATATTCCACTGGTTGGACGGAGTGTATCGCATGAACCATTGGAATTGTTGCCTGGCCCCCACACGTAATCAAATTAATATTATCTGCGTCTACATGCTCTTTTATATTTACAGGCGGGACAACAAGTGGCCCTACCGCTGCTGGTGTTAAATCAAGAACCTGTTTTCCTGCCTCTCGCAAAAGCTTCGCATGCCTTATATGTGCTTTTGCTGACGTTGCATCAAACACGATATCTGCGAGTTCTGGACGCTCTAAGAATCCATTTAATCCACTATCAATTGTTATATATCCAAGCTCTCTCGCTTTTTTTAACCCGTCAGAATTAGGATCAATTCCAATTACCGTCGTTAACTCTAAAACCTCTGACCGTCCAAGCTTCACCATGAGATCTGTACCAATATTCCCTGATCCAAGAATTGCCACTTTCACTTTGCCCATAACACCCATCCTTTCCTATTAAAAATGAACTTTTACTTCCCCAAGATAAGCAAATCTAGCAGAGAATGAATCTCCAGCTTTCGCATCTGCAGCAGCCGATAGTGCGCCAGATAAAATGATTTCTCCTGCTTTCAGAGGAATGTCAAATTCAGATAATTTGTTTGCTAGCCAAGCAACACATGTAGCTGGGTTTCCTAGAGCGGCCGCTCCCACTCCGGTGTTGACGATTTCATTATTTTTCGAAAGCACCATTCCAAGCAATTCGAGATTGATTTCGTCAACCTTAGCTTTTCTGTCTCCAAGTACGTAGAAACCGGATGAGGCGTTATCTGCAATCGTATCAGGAAGCTTAATCTTCCAATCTTTCACTCTACTATCTACAATTTCGAGTGCAGGGACAATATAATCCGTTGCTTGTAGGACATCGAGTGTCGTAATATTTGGCCCTATTAAGTCCTTTTTTAAGACAAAAGCGAGTTCAGCTTCTACCTTTGGTTGCAAGACTTTCTCGATTGAAATCGCACCCCCATTTGTTACTTCCATACTGTCTAGCAAGTGACCATAATCAGGTTCATCCACCCCGAGAAGCTTTTGCATAGCAAGAGAGGTGAGTCCAATTTTCTTTCCAATAATTTTTTGTCCTTGTTCCACTTTCAATTGAATGTTTTCTAATTGAATATGATATGCTTCCGTTACAGAAAGACTTGGATCTAATGTCGTAAGAGGATTGGTCCCTACTCCCGTCTTTTCCGCATCCGCTAAAAGGGCAGCGTATTCTTTTATTTTATTTGTTACAATTGACATTCCCTTCTCCCACCTTTCCTACAATTTAATCGTAATATTGGACAATTCAGAGTAGAAATCAAGGCTATGCATTCCTCCGGTTCTACCAATTCCACTATTTTTCATTCCACCAAATGGAGTTCTTAGATCTCTTAGGAACCATGTGTTCACCCAAATAATACCCGCTTCAATTTGGTGTGCTACTCGGTGTGCACGTCGCAAATCATTTGTCCAGATGGTTGCACTTAACCCGTAATGTGTATCATTTGCCTGCATGATCACTTCTTCTTCCATATCAAATGGCATAACCGTTACAACAGGTCCAAATATTTCTTCACGTACACAACGAGAAGTGCGATCAAGGCCTGTGATAATGGTTGGTTCAAGGAAATACCCTTTTTCCATTCCTTCTGGTCGCTTTCCACCGGTCAGAATATTCGCTCCATCATTACGAGCAATCTCGATATAGCTATTTACTCTCTCGTAGTGTTCCTTACTAACTAACGCACCTACATTGGTTGCTTCAGCTAGAGGGTCACCCACTCGTAATTCTCTTACTTTTTCAGCGAATTTATTAATAAATTCATTGTAAATTGGACGTTCTACGTAAATGCGAGATCCACAAAGACAAACTTCCCCCTGATTAATGAAGCTAGATTTAATCGTTGTCTCAATTACTTCATCTATATCAGAATCAGCAAAAATGATATTTGGATTTTTCCCACCTAACTCATACGACAGCTTTTTCAGCGAGTCAGCTGCTGCTTTCATAATGCTAGCCCCAGTGCTTGGTTCTCCAATGAAGGAAATGGCATCAATATCTGGGTGTTCGGAAATTGCACCACCGGCAGAATTTGGACCAAATCCGTGTACTAGATTCACGACTCCATCTGGAACACCTGCCTCTTTACAAATCTCCATAAGTACTGTTGCTGTCATAGGTGTCCATTCTGCTGGTTTAATAACCGCCGTATTCCCCATGCCAAGGCAAGGAGCCAGTTTCCAGGTGAGAAGTAATAATGGTAGATTCCATGGCTTAATAATTCCAACAACCCCTACTGGTCGTCGGTAAGCATAATGAATGGCTTGATCGTCCTGTTGGTATGCATCTGTTCCAACAGACGTAATATAATCGGCGAAGAAGTGAAAATTATACGCTGCACGCGGTACATCGATTTTGTTTGCTAAGGAAAATGGCTTCCCTGTGTCCAATGATTCTAGCATCGCCAATTCTTCTTGCCTTTCAAGAATCAAGTCGCCTATGCGGCGTAGGATTTTGGAGCGCTCAACCAAAGTCAACTTTTTCCACGGGCCATTTAATGCTCTTCTTGCTGCACGAACGGCAAAGTCTACCTCTTCTTTTCCTCCTTCTGCCACTGTGCCTAATACTTCTTCTGTTGCTGGATTGATATTTTCAAAGGTTTTATGGTTTTGTGATTCAACAAATTGACCATTAATAAAATGTAAGCAATTAATCGCTTTTACTTTCGTTTCTACCTGCATGCTGTGTGTCCTCCTAATATAAATTATTTTTATTAACTACATGGTAACGCTTACTCTCAGCACCAACAACGTGCTTGTTGCTCTATATGCAACGCTCTTTATTTTTTTGAAAATTTAATTAAAATGCCTCCTTTTTATCAGGAGGCAGTGTATGAGTTAATACTATTTTTAGAGAAACATACTCATATTCATCGTAGTGATTACCGATTGGTCTGGAAAAATTGTCCGTGAGGATATTTTCCACACACCGTTTACTTTTCGAATGATATCATTTCGCTCCCCAAACATTTGTTCAATGTCGGTAGTAGAGGCTCTACTTCTCATAAATAAGAAATAGCTTCTTACCTTGAACTCATCTTCTTTTTCCGTTCCCTCTACTGTTACATTAGTAATAAAATGTCGCTGCCTAGTTGCCGGGTTTTCTACCCAAGCAGATTTTGTATACAAGCGGTTTGCTCTAGTAGTTAGAGAGACCTTCGTTTCTTCAAAGAAAGCCATATCTTTAGAAATATCATCCACCCCTACACCTTCTACCGTTTCTCTCAATGGCATTCTGTATACGAGGTCATCCGTGAGTAATTCCAACCATTCCTTGTATTTACGATTGTCGAGGAAATACGCTTCTCTATTTAGTAATGTCGTGATCTCAAGATGGAGCTCGGGTGTCACCTTTCCCTGAATATCTAGATTCATTGCTTAACCTCCTCTTTAAAGAGTCCCTTGGAGATCATTTCGAGCCATTGTTCGTGCATCCGTCTTGATAAAGCGTCTATATAAGTCGTTGGATATGCAGTTCCCGGTCCTGGGAAATTCTCGTCAGGTTTCACGTGCGAGTACCCCATTAAATAATTGCTCACACTATTGTAATTCAATTCTTTGTCTCTCATCATTAAGCCTTTACTTACTTCAACAATTCGGGCCCATGTTTCGGTATCATCTTGTTCTAGTGTTCCACTAGGTCCAAAAGAACCTAGATACCCTCTATAAGCAGCCTCTTTATATTCCTCTGGTGCTGCCTTATCAATTAAAAACCAGCACCAAACCTCAACCTTATCTGGCCCTAGTGGTCTCCACATTCGAAAGTTCAAGTAATTATGTAAGTGACCTTCCGTTCCGTGAATGGGACTTACAAATGATAGATTTGGATACACCCCCCCTACGAATACAGTGACTTTCGATTGAACCTCAAGCTGTTCAGGAGTTAAATGCTTCTCAAACAATGGCCACATAGATTCGGGCATTCCTTGGAACGGTACTCGTGCCTTTCCTGTCTTCGAGGTGATCACATTAATACCATGAGCATTTTTCATTACTACCTGATGTCCATAGCCGGCATACAGAGGATCTTCCGGACTTATTCCCATTTCAACCGTGGAGCGGTGAGTTGTTTGTACATGATACGGATCAGCAGCAAAGTTTTCAGCGGTCGCCTTCCAATTTGCTTTCGCTACCCAGCGCTGTGGAAGACCTCGCACTTCCATCCCGCCACTTCTACCAAGAAGTATATCTAAGTACCACTTCATCTCCCCCAGATAGTCCTCTAGAGGTTCTGCATTTTTATCAAGATTTCCAAAAATCATTCCTTGATACATTTCAACTTGAGGGATCGGTCTTAACCCCCACTCTGATTTATCCATCTCTTCTCCATACACTTTGTTTCCAGCTACAATCCCCACTAATTCACCGTTCAAATTATAACTCCACCCATGGTAGGGACATGTGAAAGTTTTTTTATTTCCACGATCAGCTGTACATAGCTGTGTCCCACGATGGGTGCATGAATTTAAAAATGCTTTAATATCCCCTTCACGAGTTCTAACTAACAGTACCGGATCATTGACCATCCAGCGTGTCACATAACTCCCAGGATCCTTGATTTCCGTTTCGTGGCCAAGAAACTGCCAGGAATGTCCATAAATTTTTTCAATTTCAAGCTCAAAGATATCTGGGTCCGTTAACACCCATTGTGGAAGTAGGCCTTCCTCCATTTTTTCTTTTAATAAGTGAAATGCTCTTTCATCCAATGTTTTCTTGATCATCTGGATTAACTCCTCCTTTGGGCTCCCTATTCAATCAGACCTGGTAAATAGGTGACGATTTCTGGGAAGATAATTAGAACAATGGTAAATGCAACCATGGTAACAATAGCTGGGATAACTCCTTTGAAAATTTGTTGAATGGGCACATCTTTTACCACACCACTAATAATGTAAACGCTTAATCCAAGAGGCGGTGTAAGAACTCCAATATTAAGCACCATTACCATAATGATTCCGAACCATAATCCATCAAATCCTAGTTGAGTAATCAATGGATAAACAATAGGAAGAGTGAGTACCATGATGGCAATTCCCTCTAAAAACATTCCTAAAATAAAATAGACTACAAGAATCATTGCCATGATGAGATATGGAGAAACGTCTAGTGATCCGACAGTCGTTGTTAAATACATCGGAATTTGACTTAACGCTAAGAATTTTCCGAATAATGATGCCCCGATTAAAATTAAAAACAACATTACCGTCAATCGGATCGATTCATCTAAGGAAGAAATAAGCCCCTTAAAGCTCAATCGCTTCGTTAATAGAGTGAGGAAGAAGGCACCAATGGCTCCAATGCCACCAGCCTCACTTGGCGTGAAAACCCCAAAGTAAATTCCCCCGATACTAATCGCAAATATTAAAAGAAAAGGCCAAACACTTTTTAAAGAGGAGAATTTTTCCTCGATAGTCGCTTTCTCCACTTTGGTAGGTGCAATGGATGGGTCTAAGCGAACTTGGATATTGATCATCAGCATAAAAAGAAGAGTCATGATGATTCCCGGTACCAAACCTCCAATTAATAGAGGACCAATTGGCTCTGACGTTAATGCTCCATATAAAATCAAGATAACACTTGGAGGTATTAAAATCCCCAGAGTACCACCTGCTGCAACTGCTGCCGTAGAAAAGGTCGTCCGGTAATTGTATTCTTTCATTTCAGGAATGGTAATCTTCGCCAAAGTAGCCGTCGTTGCATTGGAAGATCCAGATATAGCTGCAAAAATGGAGGCCGCACCGACCGTCGCAATGGCAAGGCCACCACGAAAATGACCAATCCACTTATCAACCGCATTAAATAAATCCTTCCCTAGACCTGTGTTAGACATAAACATTCCCATTAATATAAAAAGGGGAATAACACTTAACCCATAGTTATTAGAAGTACCGAAAGCAGAGGATCCAAGCTGTGACAATCCGACCTGCCAGTCAGATAGCCAAGATACACCTAAAAACCCTACTAAAAATAAAGAAAGTCCTACAGAAACCCTTAATAAGATGAGAACCAAGAGTAACACAATTCCTAGTACCCCTATCATTTCTGGACTCATTTTTTCACCACCTTTAGGAAGGATTTTAACGAATCGACTAGATACGTTAATGTAAAACAAACTGCACCAACTGTGGCAAAAGTAACGAACAGATAAAGTGGTAAACCAAGATCTCCACTTAATTCATTTCCGAAATAAATCCTCTTCGTATATTCGATTAATTGCCAAGAGGTTAGGGACATCAGGATAAATAATATGAGGGAAGTAAGGGCATAAAGTGCATGTTGGACCTTAACAGGCATCATATTCGTTAAAAAGTCAATTTCAATATGATCTTTTTTAAGTTGTGCTGAACCAAGGCTAAAGAAGATGATCATGGCTAGTGCCAATCCTGTCAGTTCGTACGTACCCGTGATGGGCTTATTAAAAAAATATCGACCAAACACATCTGCTGTCGTAAGAAACATTAATAGAAACAAAATGATACTAGAAACCTTATGAAGAACATTATTTAATGTAGAAACAACTTTCTCAAATGGATAAATAACTTTTTCTAAAAAGGAAAGTTCGTCAAGAGCCGAAGCTCTCAACGAAACATCCTTTCTTACCTCTTGTTCCATTAACAAACACCTCCAAATTGGAACACTATTATTCTTCAATAAGCTTTACTGTTTCATCGTAAATCTTTTCTCCATCTACTCCTTTAGACTTCATATCAGATAACCATTTTTCCTTTACACCTTCAGAGTTATCCTTAAATTTTTGCAGTTCACTTTCTTCCAGACTAATAAATTCTACATCTGCATCCTTTGCTTCTGTTTCTGCTAAGCCCTTTTGGTAATCAAACGCTGCTCCCGCCATTTTCGCCATTGGCTCACCAAGCAGTTCATCTTCAATAAGCTTTTGATCTTCTGGAGAAATCTTATTCCAGCTATCTTTGTTCATAGCAACATAGAAGATACTAGTGTTAAAGTTTCCTAATGTAACATAATCAACTAAATCGGTAAGATTAAAATCTTTAATAGCTGCAACAGGTAAGACGCCCCCATCAATCACACCCTTTTGAAGGGCATCATAAATTTCTGGTGCTGGTAAGGAAACTGGAGTTGCTCCCCATGATTTAATCATTTCACCAGCTTCAACAGACGGTGTTCTAAGCTTTAAACCTTTCACGTCCTCAAAGCTTCTGACCGCTTTTCCCTTCGTGATAATCGCGTAAGGATCAGCTGCATGAACCCATAACAGCTTTAAATCATCATATTCCTTTTGGATTTCTGGGAACGTATCATATATCTTTTGTGCAACCACACTTAACTCCTCACCCGTCCCGTTTGCAAGAAATGGAAGCTGAAGTACAGAGTGGGTTGGAAACTTTCCAGCGTTATATCCGTGTAACCCCCAGCCTGCATCCATGATTCCAGTTGTAATATTGTCTAACGTATCCTTAGGTCCACCTAGAGCTCCACCCGGATAGATTTGAAATTTCACTCGACCATCGGTAAGCTTTTCTACTTCTTCACTGAACGGTTTCATTGCCTTAGAATCTTGAACATGATCAGGAGAATTCATATGCCCCATCTTAAAAGTAATTGATTTTGTATCCGATGCAGCTTCTTCTCCCCCAGAACTTTTCGAACAAGCCGACACAAATACTAGTAAAATCAAGGTTAACATAGTAAAACTAAACTTCATCCCTCTTTTCAACATCTTACATCCCCCTCTTCGCTTGATTAAAACGCTTTCATTTTGCTATTTAGAAGAATCTTTTCTCCTATGTTGGAAAGGATTCTCCTAAAATTTATCAATCTTCATATTTTTATCTTACTCACTACTTTTTACGCTATCAACATCAAAGTTTCTCTATACGCAACAAAACACAAAAAATTTATTTTATTTTAAACTTTATAAATATTCACTTTATTTATTTGGATTTATTTGCTATATTCTCCACTATAGAGAAACAATCTTTATTCTGTTTCAAATGACGAAAAAAGGAGGATATTAGATGGTTAAGGAAAAACAAGAAGACCAACATTTATCATCTGTAAAAAATGCTTTGCGAATATTACGAAGCTTTACGATGGAAGAGCCTGAAAAAAAGATTAGCGACTTATCTACTTCTCTCGGTATTAATAAAAGCACGGTGAGCAGGACCATGGCCACGTTAGCTTCTGAGGGTTTTGTCTATAAAGATCCAGAGTCAAGAAAGTATCGACTCGGGCTATCCATCCTTTCTTTAAGTGGAATCGTTAATAGTCATATGGACATTTATAAAGAATCACAATCCGTACTAAACCGTCTGGTAGAAAGTATAGGTGAAACCGCCCATATTTCTGTGCTCGATAATGATGATGTCATCTATCTTCAAAAGGTCGATTGCCACCACCCAGTTCGTGTATTAACGAATGTTGGAAAAAGAAATCCTCCTTATTGCACGAGCTCAGGCAAGGTGTTATTAGCCTATTCGGATGATCAACTAGTCGATAGAGTCATTGAAAAAGGCTTAACAAGATATACGAAAAACACTATTACTGATCCTAGTAAACTTCGAGCCCATTTAAAACAAATAAAAGAAAACGGTTACACCTTTAGCAGTGAAGAGATTCTCGAAGGTGTAAACTCTATCGCTGCACCTGTCTATGATTATCGAGGAAAGGTCATCGCTGCTCTAGCAGTTGTAGGACCAAAACAAAGGATTCAAGCAAATAAGGTTCCAGGCTATGCAAAGAAAGTGATTCAAGCAGCCACGGAAATATCTAACCGTATGGGTTATTGGTAAAATTCTATTAAAATAATAAAGGAGAATATCCAATATGCATGATTTTCACACTCATTTTATCCCACATGATGTTCTTGCTTGGTTAAAAGACAATAAAGATATTGTCCATGCGAAATGGATAAAGAAGGAAGAAAACAAAGATGATTTTTTAGTTGTTAATGAAAAATGGGGCTTTGAATTAAAACCATCGTTTTTTGACACAGACTTATATCTTCACATCCAAAAAGAAGCTGGTGTTTCTCACTCCTTGATTTCACCGATTCCACAGCTTTTTATGTATGACTTCCCACAAGACATCACCACAGACATTTCCCAAGTTTACAATCAATCTTTGTCACAACTGGTTACACAAACTCGAAGCTTATCTGCTCTTGGCACCGTTCCTCTCAACCATCCAGAGCGAGCTGCCCAAATTTTACATGATGCAATGAATCTAGGACTTAAAGGGGCAATCATTGGACCCTCAGCAGCTGGAAAAATGCTATCAGATGACTTTTTCATTCCATTTTTTGAAGAAGCAAACCGGTTGAAAGCGATTCTCTTCATCCATCCACTGCTAAGCGAAGATCCGCGATTAAAAAAGTGGATGATGCCGAATCTAATTGGTGTTCCATGGGAAACAACGGTGTGTGCAACTGATATTTTATTAAGCGGTATGATCGACAAATATCCTAACTTAAAAATTTTATTTGCTCATGGTGGAGGGTTCCTTCCATATCAAATCGGCAGACTTGATAAAGGATATGAACAATGGGGAGCTGTGTCCTCCAACCTTCAAGCAAAGCCATCAGAGTACTTAAAACGCTTCTGGTATGATACCGTCTTATGGAATCCCGCAAGCATTGATTTTCTATTGGAAACAGTTGGTGAAGATCAAATCGTTCCAGGTTCTGATTTTCCATTCGATCTTTGTGTTTGGCCGCCACAGGCGTCGACTACAAAAGGGATACAATCTTTACTAGATTAAAAAAACCGCCACACAAAAGGTAAGGCTTCTGTTTTCTAGTGCTTTCTTTTTAAAAGACAAGGAAAAGACGTATGCGTACGTCTTTTCCTTTTTTATTAACGTTTCTACTAAATCCCCTTAACTTTGACACAGCATTATTAAAATGGACAATAAGTATTGTGCTATTAGTACCAATCCACTTGACTTAATAGGCTGGTCAATTAAAACCTGCTAATTACCACATATTGAGTCAAGAGGGTGCGCACTTTTCGGTTGGGGGCCAGGATAAGCACCCGAACTGATGAATAGACGGAGAAATTCCGTTTAATTATCAATTGCTATTAAAAAAAGTAAAAATAAACGGAGAGATTCCGCCTATAGGCTCAAAAAGTTCGAAAATAGGAGAGATTCTTTGCATAAGCGGAAAATCTCCCCTTATTTAACCCGAAACGAGCTTCATTCTGTATTTAACCGAAAAATCTCCGCTTATTTTCCGTTTTCTCGGTACTGAATTAAGGAATAACATTTTATTTAAAAGGGAGTGAGTTTTATCTCATAAATTCCTTGTAATCCAGTACTCGTCCGGATTCTACTAATTCCAACGACTTATGAAGGAGGGCATTTACTGCGGTTGCCAAAGAACCTTATTGATTGTTATGCACAAAAATCATCCACTGGTAAACAACGAAAAAATCACTTTATCAGATATGGCAAAGGAACCCTTCATCATACATAATCGCCACGATTCACCGGAGGTTCGTATGATTTTATTGTCCAAATATGTGAGCAACATGGGTTCTCTCCCAAAATAGTCAGCCAGCCTCGCTTTGTAGATATGGTACCCATACTGGTGGAATCAGAAATGGGAATCTCCTTTTACCCAAAAGCTTTGAAGCGATTTCTAGCTCCTCGCTTCGTTTCGTGGAAACCGATCAATTTGACGACCAAGACTTTGAGCTTGTCATTGCTTGGAAAAAGAACAATTTGAATCCGTCGTTATCTGTGTTTTTGAAGGTATTAAGATCTTTTTTATTTCAAAAATAAAGGTTGTTTTCGTAAAGATTGTTGTTTTTGGAAAAATCCCAAATACCGGATTTTTCCCCGTGTAACGCTGGGTTTATTGGTCTATTTGGAGAGTAGCTCTTTTCTAAGGATGAAAAAATTCTGATTGGCTGTTGAAACATATAGTTAATTTCCTAAAAATTGTGTTTATAGCAACAATGTTTTAGAAAAGAGCCAAAATAAAAGGTTGCCATCGCAACCTTTTCACTTTTATTAAAATAGCGTCTGTAATTCTTCCCTATTTTGCAGTAAATCTTCTAAAGTATATCCGTCTAAAACCTTCATATAGGAGTTTAGTGCCTCATTCAATACAAATTTCAATTTACATGCCGGACTTAATTTGCAAGTGTTTCTCGTCTCGTCAAAGCATTCAACCAAATTAATAGGGCTTTCTGTATGACGAACAATCGCACCAATATTGATTTGAGTTGGCTCTTTTGCTAGTTTAATACCTCCATTTCTTCCCCTAACGGTTTCAATCATCCCGAGCTTTCCTAATTCATACACCACTTTACTTAAATGGTTATTAGAGATGTTATAAAAACTTGAAATTTCTTTAATATTTGATTTTTCACCGTTCGTCTGCATTCCCAGATAGATCAGCACACGTAATGTATAGTCTGTATATGTGGTTAATTGCATGGTAATCACCCTTGTTCTCAATTACATTTCAGTAATTTAAATATAACATAAAGCATCTTTTCACATCATAAATGTGAACATTCTGTTAAACATGTATTTAAAATATTGCTTTAATTAATCTCCAACGTCTAAAATAAACATGTATTTAAAATATATCTTTAACACCGTGAGAATATTATTAAGGGGAGATTAGCATGACAACAACCACAAGTCCATTAGATAAGAAAACGATTGAAATTATTAAATCTACTGTTCCTGTCCTAGCACAACATGGAGAAGCCATTACCAAGAGATTCTACGAAATGATGTTTACCAACCACCCGGAGTTGTTAAATATCTTCAACCATGCCAATCAAAAACAAGGAAGACAGCCTAAAGCACTGGCGAATACGGTCTATGCTGCCGCTGCATATATTGATAATTTAGAAGCCATTCTACCAGTTGTTAGACAAATTGCTCATAAACATAGAAGCTTACAAGTCAAAGCTGAGCATTATCCAATCGTCGGTAAACATTTATTATTGGCATTAAAAGATGTACTTGGCGATGCTGCGACAGATGACATTATTGAAGCTTGGGGGAAAGCGTATGGTGTCATTGCCGATGTATTTATTCAAGTAGAAAAAGAGATGTATGAGGAAACCGTTTCTCAATCGGGTGGCTGGAATGATTTCAGAGACTTCACTGTTGCTAAAAAAGTAAAAGAAAGTGAAGTAATCACCTCTTTCTACTTACAGCCAAAGGATGGTCAGGGAATTCCTTCTTTCACTCCTGGCCAATATATTAGCATTCGCGTAAAAATTACCGGAGAAGAATACACTCATATTCGCCAGTATAGCTTATCTGATAGTCCTGAAAAAGACTACTACCGTATTAGTGTAAAAAAGGAAACCTCTACTTCTGAACAAATCCCAAATGGGAAAGTATCCACTTACTTACACGATACCATCCAAGAAGGAGATACTTTAGAAGTGACGGCTCCTGCCGGTGACTTTGTTCTAGATGTAGAATCTACCGAGCCTGTTGTACTCTTAAGTGGTGGTGTTGGTATAACACCGATGATCAGTATGCTAAATACCATTGCTACTCAACAGCCAAATCGAAAAGTCACATTTATTCACGCAGCTATTAATGGAACGACTCATGCTATGCATGAGCATGTTAAAGAACTTTCACATCAATCGGAGAATATCGAGTATTATCTTTGCTATGAAAAGCCAACAGAACTAGATGTATTAAACAAGGAGTTCGTTAAAGAAGGATATATAGACCTTTCTTGGATTGATTCTGTCGTTCAAAATAAAAACACTTCATTCTACTTCTGTGGTCCGATTCCATTCATGAAAACAGTTAATCATGCATTAAAAGAGTTAGGTATTTCTTCTGATAAGATTCATTTTGAATTCTTCGGTCCCGCTGATCAGTTAAATTAAGGATTAAAATAAGAAAGCCATTCTAGCTGATATATAGCTGAATGGCTTTTTAACACTCAAAATTCTTTCAACAATTGATCGACCTGAGAAACAATACCTGTGATGAGTTCATGAACAGATTGACGTTGACTCATCCTAACCCCTTGACCCGACCAAAGAGACATAAAGTTAGGATTATTTTGTCTTGCAGCTTCTTTTCTAATATGACTAGTTAAGTAATGTTGGATGGGATAAGTTGGTATTAAGTGTTCACTGTGCTTCAGCTCTTTCATAAACTGGTTATTAATTCCTCTAGCCGGTTTCCCTGAAAATACGGTAGTTAACATCGTCTCGTCTTCGGTTGCTTGTATAATAGCATTTTTGTGCTCTTCATGTGCTCCACTCTCTATCGTAGTGAGGAAAGCTGTCCCCATTTGAACTGCTTTTGCACCTAAAAACAAAGAAGCTATCACCCCTCTACCATCCATCACTCCGCCGGAAGCAATGACGGGAATACTGACACGATCCACAACCTGAGGCACTAAAGCCATTAAACCTATTAGACTTTCTTGCGCATCTTTTATGAAAGTTCCCCGATGCCCCCCTGCTTCACTTCCTTGAACTACAACAGCATCCATCCCCATACTTTCATTGATTACAGCTTCATTAACAGTTGTAGCTGTTCCAATGACAATGATCTTATGTTTCTTTAATTCTCTTATTACATCCTCTGATGGGATACCAAAAGTAAAAGAGCACACAGGCACTTTTTCTTCAATGATCATTTTTACTTTTTCCTCAAATGTAGAGTCGTTTTCATATGTAGGTAATTCACCTTTTATCCCTAATGTGTTTCTAAGAGGTTGTAAGAGTTCGTTTGCTTCTTTAATCTCTTTATCTGATATCTTTGATTGTTCTGGTATAAATAAGTTAACCCCAAATGTTCTAGTAGTTAAAGCTTTTACTTCCCTTATCTGATCGCGTAAATCATCGGGCTGCATATATCCAGCACCTATCATACCTAACGCACCAGTGTTTGACACAGTAGAGACAAACCTGGAAGTGGTTACACCACCTGCCATAGGTGCTTGAATGATCGGATAATCCAATCCTAGTAGTTCCGTTAATTCATTTTGGTACCACATTAATATTCCCCTTCCATCCACTTGACAATTTCATTTATTTTCTATTTAAATTCGCTTATAATATCTTACTTTCCTTCTGTCTTGGATAGTTATTATCTAATAACCGGATTGACAATATAACGATAAATCTATATATTCGAATTTATTGTGACTACTACAATATGTTTTTAATATAGTAGTTTAATAAAAAAATCATCCAGAAGGAGTATCAACATGCAACAGAAAATACCGTTTTCAACCTATGCATTGATCGGTACAATGCTATTCGGTCTTTATTTTGGTGCAGGAAATTTAATTTTTCCCATCCAATTAGGCCAACTTGCAGGTACCAACTTTTGGTCAGCACTAATTGGCTTTTTAGTGACTGCCATTGGCCTTCCCTTTTTAGGTATTCTTGCGATCGGATTATCGGGAAGTACAGGTTTACGTGATTTAGCAAGTCGCGTGCATCCACTTTTTGGTGTCGTATTTGCGATGGCCCTTTACCTAACGATTGGACCATTTTTTGCGATCCCACGTACGGCAACAGTACCATTCGTTGTTGGCTTTGAACCGTATATCAATCCAGACTCAGCAAGTTTATGGCTCGGACTGTTTAGCCTTGTATTTTTTGCCATTGTTTATTATTTCTCTTTAAATCCAGCAAAGATTATGGACTACGTTGGAAAATATTTAACACCGGCCTTTTTACTATTTTTATTTATATTAATTGTTACTGCGATTTTGAAGCCGATGGGTGACTTCGGTCAGCCATCAGGAGATTATAAGAACTTACCATTTATGACTGGCTTTAAAGAAGGCTATAACACGATGGATGCCCTCGCTTCCCTTGCCTTTGGTATTGTTGTTATCAACGCAATTAAGAGTCAGGGAATTACTGAAACAAGAGCCATTGCCAAAGCAACTTGGCAATCTGGTGTGTTTGCGATGGGGCTTATGACGCTTATTTATGCTCTCATTACGTATATGGGGGCATCGAGTATAACCGCAGTAGGAACATTTACGAATGGCGGGGAGATATTTGCTGCCGTTTCTCAGCATTACTTCGGATCATTTGGTAATATTTTATTAGCGATTATTATTGTGCTCGCTTGTTTAAAAACGAGTATTGGACTTATTACGGCGTGTAGTGAATTTTTCCATAATGTATTTCCAAAAGTAAGTTACCGTTGGTTTGTACTTATGTTATGTGTCGTTTCTTTTGGCATTGCGAATTTCGGTTTGAACAATATCATATTATTTGCTATTCCGGTGTTAATGTTCTTATATCCGTTAGCAATTGTTTTAATTTTATTGGCCTTATTCTCACCATTATTCAAAGGGAAACAAAGCGTATTCGCTGCAACTATGCTCCTCACCTTCTTTGTTAGTATCATTGATGGATATAGCACTTTAGCTGCTTATTTACCTGGAGCGACTGTAGGATTACTCGAATCGATTAAAACTTTTTATTTAGAATTTTTACCACTCTATGAAATAGGCCTTGGATGGATGCTGCCAGCTTTTATTGGCGTGATTATCGGATTGATATGGCCGAGTAAAACGAAATAAAGAGCAATAGAAAGGAGGAAGTTCCAACGAACTTCCTCCTTTCTATCTACTTAGAGCGAAATCTTATTATACTGAGCTCTGGTGGTCATAAAAACCACTACTTCCCCTCTAGCTCCACTGGAACATTCACATCATCAAGATTAATATGCCCCCATCCTCCTGTATGTTTATCAACAACTTGAATAAACAGTTTTCTACCAATAAACTCTGAGGCATCCCATCTAACTCTTCTGTAGGCTTCGCTGTTATGGCCAGTTGCTTTCCTTAAGATTTCATTTGTTTCCGCATCGACCAGCGCTACGTATAGTAATTGCTCATCTGCTCCGCCTGAAGTTAAGAAGTCAATTTGACCATCTCCTCCGAGGACAAAGTCTGCAGATTTCAACACACCCGTTGCCGCATCTCCCCCATGATCAGGATGGAAACCCCATAGATGGTATTTATTAGGGTCAGTCGAAGTTGTTGCCTGACCGAAAGGACCACCCCATCCCCAATCGTTCTTATTGGTCACATGGTCATTTGTGAAAGTATTTCCGTCTACAATCGTCCATCCGGTTAAATCTCCTGTTTGAAAGTCATGATTCATTAATTCGCCATGTGGAATTTCCTCTTTAGGGACATCATCCCCATAATACGCTGGTACAACTGTGTCACTATAGGCGGATCCCATTTCATACACTTTCATTGAGACAATTTTTGCCGTATCGTTCTTACTCCAAAGTTCAAGTCCTAAAGCATCCGCTTTTGTTGGGTATGCCCTTGTGGTAATACTTTTTTGCCCATTCGCGTACGCTTCAATCATTGATCGGTCTAGGAAAATATGAAGTTTCACATTTTCTCCTTCTGTGGAAAGAGTTCCAGAGCTGCTAGTTTTCGCGACATCAGGGTCTACACTCATTTTCGTAGCGTCTACTCCAAATTGTTCGTTGGTCTCATCAAAATAGAGGTTTACTTCTTCTAATGAATCACCTGATTGACGTACCTTAATACCATATTTATCATCCGATTTAGCTTTAACTTCAAGGATGATCTCTAACATATCTCCCTTGATTTTCTTAAGCTTCTTATTTGCCTTTGCTAGTGTTGAATTTCTAATATTAATCAGCTGTTTTCCACGTAGAGTTTGTAATTCTTTAATTGGCTCAACTCCAAGCTCTCCATTCTTTAATAGAGACAATTCTATCGGCAGACCAGCGTTATGTGCCCAACCTGCATCATAATGCTCCTGGTCCGTTCTTCGGTCTTGAGCAATACTAAATAGAATCGAACGTCCTTTATCATCAATCATTCCACTTGGTCCAGTAAAATGAACACCGTAATCAAATAGTTTCGGCTCTTCATGGTCTGGAATAAATTTATTTTTTTCTTTATCCCATGAGCCCACCCAGTGAAACACGTATTTTACGTTATGTTCACTATAACTCTTAAACCAAGGATTGATAAAAAACGCATACTTTTGTTCTCCGTTTGCATCCTCCCCAATAGGTAAAAACACTGGTAATTCCCATACATCACCTGTTTTTGGATAGGCTTTGGAATTCCCTGTAAAGAATGGACCGATATACTCCCAATTTTCCAGGTCTTTTGAAGTGTAAAGGAGTGCGGTTCCACCAACATTCTCAATACCCGAACCAACAATTTGATACCAAGTATCACCATCTTGCCAGACAAATGGATCACGGAACTGACCATACATTACCTTCCCTTCCTCTGCTGGAAGATCAGGTGCTTGAACCGTAACCGGATGTTCTAACATATCCCACATCTTCAGCATTGGATCTTTGACATCCATTGGTTTTGCCAAACCTGTCATTTGGTTCGGTGTTTTGCTGTCATCTCCCGCTGTAAAAAATAACACCGGCTCTCCATTTTCATCAAAGCCTGCAGAGCCAGACCATACTCCGTCTGGTGACACACCTGATGGGGCTAACGCAACTGGCGCATCTTCCCAATGAACCATATCATCACTTACCGCGTGACCCCAATGGATTTGATGCCAATAAGGTCCTTGAGGATTATGCTGATAAAAGAGATGATATTTTCCGTTATAATAAAACGGAGCATGCGGTTCATTCATCCAGTGACCTGGTGAGAGAAAATGATATTGTGGACGATAGCGATCCCCATCATATACACTACGGTCAAAAGATAAATCCGGAAGAGGTAACTGTCCATTTTCATGACTTGTAATCACTTGTTGATAGTGGCTTTTAATCTCCTCTTCAGATAATGCTTTATTGTAGATTTTCAGATCATCAATCATCCCGTTAAACATATTTGCAGTAAACGAGCTTAATACGGCGGCCGAATTATGCTTACCAATTAAAAGATTATTCTCGGTCGCTGTAATCGTGGCATTCCTAGGAGTTTCTACTTCCCCAACTAGGTCACCATTTAAAAACAACTTCATCTTTTTTTCATCCTGGTCAAAAGTGGCTACAATATAGGACCACTGATCTTTTTCAAGCGGTTTGTCTTCTTTTGCCCACACTTCTTTCCATTCGCCATTCATCCCGGCTTGGAATGACCATTTCCCATGTCGACCCATCCCTAAAATGTAGCCTTCGCCTCGAGCTTTATTGTGCTGATTAACAATCGCTGACAGCTGACCAAGATCTCCCCATTCATACGATCGTGGTGCAACCCATGCTTCTATTGTCAATGCATCATTTGGCTGTGCTGCCTTTTTAATAGGTTGATTGATATAAGTGGAATAGCCATCAAATAGAAGCGCCTGACCCACAATTCCTTTTCTCCAAAGAGGATCGGTAGAAGGCTTATACTTTGCTTCATTAAATACATATTCTACCTTTAGCTGTTCGTTTTTGACTGAATCAAGAACGGTATGGCCCTTTTGTTCATCAAAACTCCAGTGACTTAACATCCCGCGACCTTTCACTTGAAAATCATCCACATTCAGATGCCCAAACCCTCCTGTATGTTGATCCACCACTTTGATATATACTTTTTCACCTACATATTCCGAAGCCTTCCAGGTAACACGTTTATATGCCTCTGATTCAGGTCCTGTTGCTTTGTACAACTCTTTTCCATCGGAAGCACGAACCAACGCAACATATAAATCGTACTTTTTCTCCCCATCCATCTCATCTCCCCCTCCTATTAGGAAAGAGACGTCACCATTTCCTGATAGTTCAAAGGTATTAGAAGTGAGACTTCCTGTTCTTTGATCCGCTTCACTGGGATCCGCACCGTTAAAGCCCCATAGATGATACTTCCCTTGATGTTCAAATGGAATTAAAGTATCCCAATAAGTGGTTTGGTCTGTTACCGTTCCATTGAATGCATTTCCTTCTGTTATCCATCCAGTTAAATCTCCTGTTTCAAAACCAGGGTTAATGAGATTATCTTGCTTTCCTACGTCTTCATTAAAAACATGAAAATCATCCACATTGATATGACCAAAACCACCAGAATGATGATCTACTACTTTTATAAAGAGTGCTTCTCCCAAGTACTCGGAAGCATCCCACGTGACTCGCCGGTATTTTTCTGTATTTGCTCCTGTCGCCTTCATCAGCTCTTCACCGGTTGAAGCATTTACTAGTGCTACATACAAGGTATTTAGGTCCTGACCTCCACCTACTAAAAAGTCAATAACCCCATTTCCTTCTAGCACAAAATTGCTAGATTTCATCATACCGGTTCGTAAATCTGATTTATCATCACTCTTCGCTCCGAGGAATCCCCATGAATGATAGGTACCTTCATGCTCAAATGGCCCACCCCAAAAGCTAGTTGCATTGGAAACAGGAGCTCTAAATGAGGATCCAGTTGTCGTCCAACCTGTTAGATCACCAGTTTCAAAATTAGGATTTTCAATTGTATTCGGAAGGTTTTCCACATCCACATCTTCTACGAATTTCGTAAATGTCGCTTCTTTTAAAGGGAAGAAAGATAAGGAACGTAATGTAACCTCTCCGTCTTTTGCATATAATTCAATTTTTTTGCTTGTTTCACTCGGGAAGATTTGATTCGTAAACACCGTGGTTCCTTCTTCTGCAAACACCTCAACCGAAGAACGGTCAACCAACAGTTTTACGTGTAAGATTCCATCATTTACTGTTAGATTCGTATGCTGAATGGAAGGGAAATTCTTATGAAAGTCGGTCTCTCCTGATTGAGTCCGGTTTACTGATAATTTTCCATCTTCCACTTGATAAGAAATGGTAGTTGCCTCATTTTCTCCTTTACGAATTTGAAATCCAAACTCAGATGCTGATGTTTCATTCAGGTTAAACTCAGCTTCAAGCTCAAACATGTCAGCGGTTACATTTTCTAATACATTCTTAGTTGAAAATTTTTGATTCGAGATTTTCACTTCATTCGCTGTATCTCGTAAACTAGTTAATTCCCTGACTGGTTGCTGCTTTAATCTAACACCTTCATTTGTTTCCACTAATGAAAGCTCACGCGGTACGGTTGTGGTACCTCTCCAGGTGGAAGTTGGAATTTGCCCTGCGTATTGAGCAGGATTATTCATCCAGCCTAACCAGATTCTTCGACCATCTTCTGGCTGGTCAACAGTGTTACTCCATGTAACTGCTGCATAAAAATCGGCCCCGTGATCCGCCCAATTCAATGGTTTGGAGTTGTCATCTGGAGTAAATGTTGTACCATTAAATTCCCCCACATAGTAGTGCATCCCTGTTCCGCCCGTTGGTGTTGGATTTATACTTACCGTTAGCACCCATTTCGAACCTGTTTTGTTTCCATTCGAATCATAAAGGGGCAACTCAAACAAATCTGGACATTCCCAAAGACCAAGTTCTGCTGCTTTAGGATCAGAAAATTCGCTTACTTTTTTCCAGTCCAATAGATTAGTTGAAGAGAAAAAATCGATGCGCTTTCCACTAGTGATGACAAACATCCATTGCTTCGTTTGTTCATGCCAAAATACCTTCGGATCTCGGAACACACCTGATCCTCCATTACTTGCTTTTAACTCATTCGGCATGGAGATGATTGGATTTTGTTCAAGTGTGGACCATGTTCTTCCGCTATCTACACTATAAGTAACACTCACATGTTGATTATCTCCGCCAAGTTCACTCGTATATAGAGCTACCATGGGTGGATTTTCTTTTGTTCCTAAACCAGATGTATTTTCATAATCTACCACCGCACTTCCCGACCATGCAAATCCATTTTCATCCGGATAAACCGATATCGGATAGTGCTCCCAGTTTACGAGATCTTTACTAATCGCATGCCCCCAATACATTGGCCCCCATACTTTATCGGTAGGATTATGCTGATAAAACAAATGATACTCCCCATTGTAATAAACCATACCATTAGGGTCGTTCATCCAATTTTTCTCCGGGGTAAAATGATACCCTGGACGGTAGATTTCATCTTTCACAACTGGAAGGGAAGCTGAGCGAACAGGCACTGAGAATGGTATAATTAATTGATACATAAGTACTAAAATTAATAGCACTGAGAATACCTTTTTCCACTTTAGTTTTCTAATCATGACATCACCTTTTTAGAAAAGTATTTTCATTTTCTGTCCATCCGTGGTGTCTTCAACTGGTTGCAAGAAAAAGGGGAGAGAAGCAGCATTGCTTTAATCCCCCGATTTCTTAAACTATTGCCAAGTAGATTTTAATGCATAAAACTCTAGCGATTGTAAAATTACATCTCCCTCTTTTACATACAGTTCTATTTCCTTATGTTCTTCGCTTGGAAAAATTAAATCTGTAATAACCACTTGTCCTTGATTCCCAAACACCTCTACTGACGACTGATCTACAAAGATGTGTAATGTAATTTTGTTGTTTTCAGGTACAAGCTTACATTCGTGTTTTCCAACAAAAGCTTTATGAAAAGTGGACTCTCCTGAAAGGCTTCGATCCACAAAAACCCTTTGATTTTTCACGTCGTACCCGACAATCGTTTCTTCATTTGCTCCCTTACATACCTTGAAACCAAATTCTGTTGCCTTTGTCAGTTCAAATTCTGCAATGATTTCAAATGTATTGCTTTTTACATTTTCTAAGAGATTTGCCCCTGGCTTTACCTCTTCCTTTTTAAAAGATATATGGTCCACCCGTAAACATTGCATTTCCTGTACAGGTTTCTGAATAAGTCGAATTCCTCCTTCTGTTGAATGTAATTCTACTACTCTCGGAAGTGTCATTGCGCTGCGCCATTCCTTAGTTGGAGTAACATTTGCATAACGCCAATTGCTCATCCATCCAATATATATTCTTCTGCCGTCTATGTCGGGAACATCTGACCAGCTAACACCCGCATAGTTATCACGGCCATGATCAATCCACAAGACCGTTTCTGGAGAGTTATCATTCAAAAAGGCCTTTCCATCAAACTCCCCTGTAAAATATTGTGTTCGAGAACCTTCTGGTAAGCTGGGATCATCACCAATACTAACGAATAACACCCACTTTTTCTGATGTGGGTCATTATCAACAGGCAATTCAAAAAGATCAGGGCACTCCCAAACTCCCTGGTGAGAACCCTCTTCTTCTCCAAATTCACTAGCAAACTCCCAAGATGTTAAATTTCTAGAAGTATATATTCGAATCGATTGTCCAGATGCAACGACCATAACCCATCGGTTCGTTTCACGATGCCAAAATACCTTCGGATCTCGGAAATCGGTAATATGTTCTTCCTGAAGGACAGGATTGCCCACATACTTTATCCACGTTCGACCATGATCCTTACTATAGGCAAGACTCTGCCTTTGTCTCACACGATTGGTTTCTGGGTATGTGTCCGCGTGAGTAAATATCGCGACTAACCCTGATTTCCCCTCAAAAAATCCACTAGAATCATTCCAGTCAACAATTGCACTACCCGAAAAAATCATCCCATGCTCATCCGGAGCCAGACCAATCGGCAGATGTTCCCAAGACACGAGATCTTTACTTACTGCATGCCCCCAATGCATGGGTCCCCATGTCGTTCCATGGGGATGGTATTGATAAAACAAATGATACTCTCCTTCATAAAACACCATGCCATTCGGATCGTTCATCCAATTCTTCTCGGGTGAGAAGTGATATTGCGGACGATATTTCTCTCTATAATACTGTTGCTTTTCTAAGACGTTATTCATAGTATTGGCCTGCCTCTCATTCGAAATCTTTCAGTTCAATCTTTTGGTATGAATAGAAAAGCCAGACGAAAACACTGTCTGGCTTTATAAGGTTTATTGCTTGTTATAGCGATCCAGACCCTTCTGGTACACTTCCATTAATTGATCCAGTCCCATATCTTTTAATTGCTGTACATAGTCATCCCATTCTTCCTCAATGCCACCATCCACTAACCACTGAGCCTCTTTTTGTTTTACAAATGTTTTAATTTCTGGCTCAATGGTGTTAATGACTTCAAGCTCCTCTGGACTAAAGAAGATAGAAGGGTAATTCTCTGATACCATATGCGGTCGATAATACTCATCAAGAATTTCTAACCTTTCCTTCGCTCTTGGCTCCATATCTACCACACTACCGAAGTGTTCCTTTAAAACGACAAATGGACCACCTGGTGCCACTTTCTGACGCAGCTCACCCATCGCTACTCCCTCTGGAAGCTCTTTATTTACTAACATTCCATTTGCATCTTCTTCATATATCTCTCCAATCGGACCCCAGTTGATTTGTGCAGACATTTTCGGTTCATACAATTCATCAACCCAACGCATCGTTACTTCAGGATTCTTATTGGCAGATGTAATAACAAATGCATCCCTTCCATACTCAGAATAGTTGGATCGGCCAATGACAATATTCCCGTCTTTCCCTTTTAGTGGTGGTAACACAACATAATCATCTACTCGATCCGTACCCACTACTTCCGTACTCTCCCACCAAATGAATGACCCTAGAGTTGGATCTTCTGTTTTTCCTTTAGCAAATATTTGTTCTG
This sequence comes from Bacillaceae bacterium, assembly GCA_041640555.1. GTDB lineage: Bacteria > Bacillota > Bacilli > Bacillales > Cytobacillaceae > Robertmurraya_A. The sequence goes on along the minus strand of JBEQAB010000009.1, from coordinate 106,099 downwards.
TCTTTTGCGTCACTACCTCAGAATCAATTAATCCTTCTTTGACCCAGCCATTATAGTAATTGATCGCCTCTTTAAATTCCGGCTGAACAGCAGCATAAATCACTTTTCCATTTCTTACGACACGATGGTCCGCTTCAAAAGGTGAGTCTGGTAATCCAAATAAACCAATCAAGTCTCCTTCATTCCCACACCAGCCGTTATACCAGAAAGTTAAACCAATTTCGTCTTGCTTTCCGTTTCCATTTGGATCCTTTTCCTTAAAAGCTTTTAATACATCATGGTATTCTTCAAGAGTAGTAGGCATTTCGAGGCCTAGTTTATCTAGCCATACTTTATTTATAAACATAATATTAGGCATTCCAATTAAATCCATTTCTTCTGCACGAGGTAAGGAGTAAATATGACCATCAGGGGCAGTAACCACTTTCTTCAAATCTGGTCTTTGTTCAAAAAGCTTCTTTAGATTTGGTGCATATTTGTCTATTAAATCCTCTAATGGGATAATCGTACCGTTCTGACCATATTGTACAAGGTCATGATCACTAAATCCTGATGAATAGAACGCATCTGGCAGGTCACCACTTGCCAGCATTAAATTTTTCTTTTCCTGGTATCCATCGCCAGGGATATTATTCCATTTAATTTTGACGTTTGTTGCTTCTTGAAGTCGATCAAAAATGACCATTTCGGAATAGTCAGGTGCTAATGCGGCCTTTGATGAAACGATATTTAGCGTTACTTGTTTGTCAACAATAGGTAAACCTGTTTTGTTAAAGGCCACTTTTTCTGCACTATCAGAGCTAGCTGAATCATTGTTTGTGCAGCCCGTCAACGCAAGTGTCGCTGTTAGTCCTAATACCAAAATCGTTGACGCTTTACTCTTCTTCATTCTTTTTCTCATTGATTTAAGCATTTCTTTTCCCCCTCATTTTTGATCATTTTTTTGTATTAACCTTTAATTCCGCCAATCATTACACCCTTTACAAAATACTTTTGAACAAAAGGATAGACGATTAGTAACGGAACAGAAGCAACAATTATGACACCATACTTGATTAACTCAGAAACTCTTTGCTTCGCAGCTAATGACTCTAGGTCGCTTATCATCATGGTAGACGCCTCATTTTGAATTAATATATTTCGTAAAATGAGCTGCAGTGGATATAAGTTTTCGTTATTCAAGTAGATGAGTGCATCAAAGTAGGAGTTCCAATGTCCGACGGCGTAAAATAACACCATGACAGCAACAATCGGTTTGGACAATGGTAAGACTATTTTCCAAAAAAACTTCGCGTCGGAACATCCATCCATTTTGGCAGCCTCTAAAAGTTCATTGGGTATGGAGCTCTCGAAATATGTTTTTGCCACAATCACATTCCACACAGCTACTGCCTTTGGTAAAATCAGTGCCCACATGGTATTCAACAGTCCTAAATTTTTCACAACTAGATACGTTGGAATTAATCCACCTGAGAAAAACATCGTCATTAGAAACAAGAACATGATCACATTTCTTCCATACAAATCCTTTCTTGATAAAGCGTAAGCGGCCATTAATGTGAACGATACATTTACAATCGTCCCCACTACTGTATAGATGAGAGAGTTTTTATACCCCAACCAAATCTTACTATCTCTGAAAATTCGTTCGTATCCTTCAAAAGTGATTTCCTTTGGTAGCAACCACACCTTACCTTCGTAAATCATATTAGGGTCACTAAAGGAAGCAATAACGATAAAGTACAAAGGATAAATAACTAATATCACAATGAGCGCAACTAGGAACACGTTAATGGCATCAAACACTCGATCTTCCTTCGATCTTCTAGTAATCTTTTTATTCTTTAATGTTAGTAAACTCATCTTTGGCACCCCCTACCATAATCCTGTACCTGATAATCTCTTTGCGAACTTGTTTACAGCTACTAGTAAAATCAAATTAATCACTGCATTAAATAAGCCAACCGCAGCAGCAAAGCTATATTGGGCTTGCTGTAAACCCATTTTGTATACATAAGTAGGAATGATTTCTGCCGACGGCTGATTCATTGGTGTCTGCAATAAGTAAGCCTTTTCAAAACCAATGTTCATAATGCTTCCCACTGACAAGATTAATAAAATAACTGCAGTTGGCATGATAGCTGGTATATCCACATGGAAGATTCGCTGCCACTTATTTGCACCGTCCATAACCGCTGCTTCATGTAACTCAGGACTTACTCCTGCAAGAGCTGCTAGATAGATGATGGCAGCCCAGCCTGTCTCCTGCCATACTCCTGAAGCAATATATAATGGTTTAAACCATTCAGGTTTTGCCATGAATGAGATAGGATCTCCACCAAACATTAGGATCATATTATTGATCAATCCGTTATTGGAAAAGAACACATAAATCATACCGGCTAAAACAACAACGGAAATAAAATGAGGTGCATAAACGACTGTTTGGACGAACCGTTTCGATTTCTCACTTCTCATTTGGTTTAACATAAGAGCGAGGAAAATCGGAAGAGGAAAACCAACGACTAGTTGCGTAACACTCAGTCCAAGAGTATTTTTTATCAACGACCAAAATTGGTAGGAATCAAAAAACCTCTCAAAATGTTTAAATCCAACCCAAGGACTTCCCATAATCCCTTTTGTAGCAACAAAATCTTTAAATGCAATCAACACTCCATACATAGGTACATAATGAAAAACTATAAAATAGATTAATGCGGGTAAAAGAAATAAATAAAGCTGATAATTTGTTAAGATTTTTTTGAGCTTCAATCCTTTTTTCACTGTGGTCGTTGAGTTGATTACTGGATCGGCCTTTCTAGCTATTTCCATGCTATCCCCCACTTACATGTGTTTTTTTGAGATGAATCTTTCCGTTGAAACGTTTCCAAGCTGTTTTAAAATTTTTTTATGGACCTCATAATTATTTTTGAAACGTTTCAATTGGTGGTTAAAGTAATCCCCAACTCCTTCAGCTTCATAGGGAGTTGAGCACAACTATTACTCTACTTTTTGAAACGTTTCATTCTAAAGGCTAAAAAAACTTACGTTGTTTCTCCTTCTCTATACATAACCGGAACTCGATAAATATCTTGGTCTAATGTTTCTCCTTCAATTTTTCTTAACAGGAGCTCTACAGACAACCTTGCCATTTCTTCGACTGGCTGCCGTATCGTTGATAAAAATGGACGAAACAGCTTATTATCTTGAATGCCGTCATAACCGATTACTTTTACATCCTTAGGAGTATATATCTCCTTTTGTTTTGCTTTATCAATATACTTGGCTGCAAGTAGATCCGTATTCGCAAAAATACCATCTACATCTTGGTGTTCTTTCTTGCTAAAGAAATCATCAAAGAAGGTATCATCATCAAAAACAGCATCGTGTTCTTCGTAAGTCACGTATTCGATTCCTTGTGCCTCTGCTTCGTCCACAAATCCTTTCTTGCGAAGCAAAACTTCACTATATACAGAACTAGTAATTCCAAGATAGGCAACCTTGGTTACCCCCGCCTTTACAAGCTCCTTTACGGCCATTCGACCGCCGGCATAGTTATCTGAAGTGACACATGTTATCTTTTTCCCGAAATGTCGGTCCAAGCTGATAATCGGAATATCCGTACTCACACTATCTTCAATCTCGTTGTAGGTAATGCCGATAATGCCAGCAACTTTGTTTTGATTAAGCATATCAAAATAGTAGATTTCTTTATCCGGTCTCCCCCCGCTATTACATAGCATTAACTTATATCCTTCTTTATCAAGTGCATCTTCAATGTAATAAGCGAACTCTGAAAAAAACGGATGCCATATACTTGGGAGCAATAACGCCACCATCGTTGATTTTTGCATCTTAAAGTTTCGTGCTACTTCATTTGGTATGTAGTTCAATTTTTTAATAGCTGCATTTACTTTTTCCCTTGTTTCAGGCTTTACAGTGGGATTCTTATTTATGACACGTGAAACAGTGCCAACCCCAACTCCTGCTAAGTCTGCAACATCTTTTATACTCGGCACTAATAATACCCCCAAAACAATTAAAGCGTTTTCATGAATTCATCATAACATCATAATTGAAACGTTTCAACGGTTTTTTAAAAAGAATTATCAAAATAAAAAAGAAGACACCTCCTCTCTGCATAGCCATTATTTTCAGCAACAAACACCACAGTAAGCCGCTTCCATATTGCAGCTAATTAATTTTTTGATTCCCTTTTCTATGTATAAAAATAATCGCACTAGTGAAAGCTCACCGTGCGATTACATTTACTTCTTTTCAGATTAAATATTTTTATAACCTCTCCCAAATCGTGGCGATTCCTTGTCCCCCACCTATGCAGACAGCAGATGCACCATATTTTCCACCACGTCTTTGTAATTCATAAGCTAGAGAAAGAGTAATTCTCGTCCCACTAGCGGCAAGTGGGTGTCCAAGAGCAATCGCACCACCATTTACGTTTCCAATTTCAGGATCAAACCCTAGCTCTTTTTGACAAGCAAGATACTGTGCCGAGAATGCTTCATTGATTTCGATTAAGTCCAAATCCTTCAGTGTAAGGTTTGCTTTTTGCAATGCGCTTTGAATCGCCGGAACAGGTCCAATCCCCATATATTTTGGGTCAACACCCACCACTGCCCACGATACTAGTCTTGCGATTGGCTTTAATCCTTTTTCAGCGGCAAACCCACTCGAAGTGATAATAACGGATGCTGCCCCATCGACCATCCCACTTGCATTTCCCGGCGTAACAATTCCATTCTCTCTAAAACGAGGCTTTAACTTCGCAAGCTTTTCCAGGCTGGTTTTTCGGACATGTTCATCCTGATTAACGATTTTACTTGCTTTCCTTTCTTTTGCTTCAACTGGAACAATTTCCTCTGCCATATATCCCCTTTTGATTGCGGCTAGAGCCCGTTCATGACTGGTAAGTGCATGAATGTCAGCCTCTTCACGAGATATGCCATATTTTTCGGCTAAATTTTCTGCTGTATCAGCCATCGTACAGTCACCGACGGTATCGTATAATCCGTCCCATACCCAGTCTTCAATGGCAGGTCCACCAAGCGGACTACCCCACCTCATCCCTGGAATAACATGAGGAACATTACTCATACTTTCTGTTCCACCAGCAAGTACAGCATTTGCTTCACTCGTTAAAATATACCTTGCTGCTGTGATAATTGCTTCAACACCGCTACCGCATAAGCGATTGATTGTTAAAGCTGGAACATCTACAGGTAGACCAGCCTTTAAACCAATATGACGAGCTAAAATATGTGCATCCTTACTTGATTGTTGAACATTTGCAAAGACGACGTGATTAATATCTTCTGGATTAATATTCGCTTTTAGAATCGCTCCTCGTGCAGCTTCCACCCCTAAATCGGTAGCCGATATCCCTCTAAAGGTACCTGAAATTTCTGTAAATGCCGTTCGTGCCCCATCCACCAAAACAATATTGCTCATGTTTCATCACTCCTTATAAAACGCTCAGATGAAAGCGATCAAATTAACAATAATAACGTTCTTTCTCTAATACAACATCAGCAATTCTTCGTTTGATTAACACATTATTTTCTGAACTGCTCATAATCAATCGACTAGCAAATCGAGAAAAGATTTCTTCATCACCAAAATGGTTAATCATGTTTAATGCCCTGAGTGCAATCTGTTGAGAAGCTTCATGAGTATATACTTTAGTACAATCAAGCTTCTGTCTGTTCTTTTCCTCCCCTAATCTCATGATTAATTTTTCCGTTCTTAAAATAGCGCTTTCAATAGCGTAAATAGTAATAACCATATCAGCAAGTAATGCGGCAATTTCTTGCTCTATTTGAAAATTACTAAGGCTATTCTTATTTATAGACTGAATAGCAGCATGAAATAGTTTTTTTATTAGTTGAAGAATCTGTCTTTCATGTTGAAGTAACCCATTTTTCCACTCTTCGCCTTCAGATAAATCTGCATGGTTTTTAAAGACAGTAGTGGCAATGAGTAGTCTATTAATTTCATTTGTTCCCTCAAAGATTCGATTAATTCTAGAGTCACGATACAGGTTTTCAATTTCATACTCTCTCATATAACCGTAACCTCCGTGAATCTGAACCGCTTCATCAACAATTTCATCTAAAGCTTCTGTAGACATGACTTTATTAATGGAACACTCTACTGCATAAAGTGCAATTGTACTAGCAAAATCATCCCCAGTTTTTTTCATATAATCGAAGCCTTCTTCCATCATTCCCGCTGTTCTATAGATAGCACTTTCATTGACATACGTTTTAATTACCATATCAGCCACTTTATTCTTAATTAGATTAAAAGCGGAAAGACACTGCCCAAATTGCATTCGTTGGTTGGCATATTTTACTCCCAGTTCAATAGCTCGTTTAGCTGTACCGAGTGATGTTGCAGAAATCTTATGACGACCGATGTTCAATACATTAAAAGCAATTTTATGGCCCCTACCTACTTCTCCAATAACATTTTCAATAGGAACCCGTACATTTTCTAAAATAAGGGATCGAGTAGAAGACCCTATAAGCCCCATCTTCTTTTCTTCTGCGCTTGTAGACACACCTTTAAAGCTCTTTTCAACAATAAAGGCGGTAAACTTTGTCCCATCCACTTTCGCATACACGATAAAAATATCAGCGAACGCAGAATTTGTAATCCATTGTTTTTCCCCATTTAACACATAATAATTTCCACACTGAGATAAGACGGCTATTGTTTTCACACTCATTGCATCTGTTCCTGAAGATGGTTCTGTCAAAGCATATGCAGCAATTTTTTCCCCACTCAAAATTTCTGGAAGATACGTATTTTTTTGGGTATTCGTTCCAAAATAAGCAATAGGTAATGCTCCAATCCCGGTTTGACCTCCAAAAGTAATGGCAAACGAACGACCAAGTGCCATCTTTTCAGAAATAATGGTTGCACTAACCTTCCCTAATCCAAGACCACCATCCTCCTCAGGGATATCTGCACGTATAAGACCTAGTTCACCAGTTTTTTTCATTAATGAGACGGTTTCCTCAAACTCCTGATTTTCAATTTTTTCCAACTTTGGATAAACCTCGTTCATGACAAATTTACTTGCCAAATCTGCTAGCATTTGATGTTCATCATGAAAGTCCTCTGGTGTAAGAATGTCCCCTAGTAATCTACCAGTATATAAAAATGGATGATTTTGTCTTTTTTCAATAAGCATTTAACTATCCCTCCATTGCTTTGACTTGAGATACCATCTTTTCACGAATATAGTCTGGGATAGTTTGGGCTTTTGGTTTACCAGCAAAAGAGGCCCATGCACGGACTCCATAACCTTCGGCAACGATTTGGCCTTCTTTTATAAAAACATGCTTAATTTTAAAGACTTTGTTATGCAACTCTTCTATGGAGCTTTGTACAACAATATGGTCTTCAAACACGAGGGGGCTCTTGAATGCACAGTTCGCCTCTAACAGAGGTACCCCAATTTGCTGTTCTGCAAAAAGCTTTGAAGAAGGATAACCTATTTTTGTAAAAAAAGCATGTGTTGCTTCATCCATCCATTTAAAGAAATTTGGATAATAAACGATACCTGCCGCGTCCGTATCTCCCCAACGTACTTGAAAATGATATTCCGATTTCATTTTTCTTACCTCCTTTAACTTTGAATAGTAGGATTAGTATTACTTATTTCTTCGCGAAGTCTTATTTTTTGAATTTTCCCACTTGCTGTTACCGGGAATTTACTTGTGAAAGTTACTTTTTGAGGGACCTTATATAAGGCAATATGGTGCTTTATATAATTGATGATTTCTTCCTCTGTACACTCTTCGCCACTTTTCAATTGAACAACCGCACACACTAATTCTCCTAGGGTCTCATCAGGCAAACCTACTACAGCAGACTCTACTATTTTAGGATGCCTTGCGAGTACAGACTCAATTTCTTGTGGGTAAATATTAAGTCCACCCCGAATAATCATTTCTTTTTTTCTACCGACAAATGTTAAATAGCCTTGATCATTAAGAGTGCCAAGGTCACCAGTATAGTACCAATTCTCCTGATCGATCACTGCTGCTGTATGCTCTGTCATTTTATAATATCCTTTCATTGTGCCAAAACTCTTAATCGCGATTTCCCCTTTTTCTCCAGGCGCCAACGCGTTACGATTACTATCAACAATTTTTAACTCTACTCCAGGAATTGGCTTTCCTAGGGTTTCTGTAATATTCTTTTCGTTATCATCGTAAGGAGTCATTGTAACGGTAACCGTCTCAGTAATTCCAAATGATTGGCAAAGGTTAATTCCCATGCGATACCGAATTTCTTTCACCTTTGATGGCGGAATCGGGGATGCTCCTACAACACCAGTTCGTAGCGAAGACAAATTATAGTGATCGAAGTTTTCCACTTCTAGTAGTTTAATAAACATGGTAGGTACGCCATTTAAAATCGTTACTTTTTCCTGTTCAATTAAACGGAGCATTTCAGTTGGTTGGAACTTCTCCAATAACACGATACGAGAACCTGTGAAGGCAGCGCAAAACAAATTAACTGCCATACCAAATATATGAAATAAAGGAGCAGGAAGAATTAGTACATCTTTTTCGGAAACAAGGAGTTCCACACCCATTGTATTAGCAGATTGTACGACACTACGATGAGTAACCATGACGCCTTTTGGAACACCCGTCGTACCAGAGGTATATAAAATGCAAAATACGTCCTGATCTACATCTATTGGTACTTCGTCCTGATAGACAGATTCCTCGTCCATGATTTCGTGAAAGGATAAGAGTCCTTCCCAACAAAAACGGACAGTAATAACCTCTTCTACTAAAAACAGTACCTCTTTTAACCCAAAATTATGGTTAAATTCTTCAGAGACAATAATTACTTTTGGCTCAGAATTTTTTAGTATATGGTTCACTTCATGAGCTTTATATTTAGGATTAAACGGGACAAGGATAGCACCAATTTTTGCTACGGCAAAAAAAATAACAACTGTTTCGTACCAATTGGGTAAGGATACTGCAACTCGGTCCCCCTTATTTATCCCTCGTTTCGTTAAAGCCACTGCGAATTTATCAACATCACTTTTTAACTGTGAGTAAGTAACTGCTCTTTTCAAATCAAATAATGCTTCATTTTGACCATAATTTTTTGATGAAGACTCCAAAATTCCATATACCGTAAATAGATTTCGATCTTTTCCCACTCTTTTCATCACCCCTCGAAAAAAACATTTTTATTTAATGAAGTACCCATATTGTTTATGGATACTTCATTTGATAAAAACTTTCCTTACTTTCCTGCAAAAATTGGTTTTCTCTTTTCTATAAATGCTTGTAACCCTTCCTTTCGATCCTCTGTAGAGAAGGCGTTTGCAAAACAAGCACTTTCAATAATTAAGCCAGATTCTAGATCCGTGTTCCCTCCAGTATTAACGGCTAATTTTAACATTTGTAGAGCCACTGGTGGTTTTTGAGCTAACTTTAGAGCCCATTCCTGTGCTGTATCAAGTAAGTCTTCAAGTGGGACTACTTTGTTAACCATATTTAATTCTAAGGCACGGTAGGCATCAAACATCTCGCCAAAGTAAAGAAGTTCCTTCGCTACTCCCTGGCCAACCATTTTTTGCAAACGCTGTGTGCCGCCCCCGCCAGGTATAATACCAAGTCCTACTTCAGGGAATGCAAACTTAGCTTTACTTGAACTAATCCGTAAATCGCAAGCAAGTGCTAGCTCTAATCCCCCACCAAGAGCTAGACCATTTATTGCTGCAATAACAGGCTTTGTTAAATTTTCAACTTTTGAAAAAACCGTTCTTGAAATTTTGTTCATCTTATTAATTCCTACAAGGCCAAGGTTAGCCATTTCATTGATATCAGCACCTGCAACAAATGCTTTTTCTCCACTTCCAGTAAGGATAATTGCCCTCACCTCATCATTTGCCTCAAGCTCACCAAATATAGTATTTAATTCTTGAAAAACTTTTGTATTCAAGGGATTTACAGGTGGGCGGTTAATTGTAACAACAGCCACATTTTTGTTAATCTCACATAATAAAAATTCATAACTCATTCGCTTTTCCTCCATTCATTATTCATATTCGTAAAATCCTGCACCTGTTTTCTTCCCATATCTTCCTGCTCGAATAATTTCCTTTAAAAGAAGTGGCGGTGCATAAAAGTTGTTATTAAACTCTTTTTTAAAATACTCCATTACATGGTAACCAATATCTACTCCAGCAAAATCTTGAAGCTCAAAAGGGCCCATTGGGTAATTCAATCCCAGTTTCACTGCTTTATCAATATCTTCATAAGAGGCCACTCCCTCTTGAACTAGTTTGATTGCTTCGATAAACTGTGGAAGCATAATACGATTAACAATAAATCCTGGTGAGTCTTTTTTTACTTCAACTGGTTCTTTTGCTAGCTTTATAGATAGCGCTTTCAATTCTTCTACCGTTTCATCACTAGTCTTATATCCACGTACCACTTCTACTAGCTTCATGATTTGTGCAGGATTAAAAAAATGCATTCCTGCTACTCGTTCAGGACGAGTGGTTGCTGAAGCAATCTCAGTGATTGACATAGAGGATGTGTTTGTCGCGATAATGACACCTTCACGGACAATCTGATCGAGGCTTGAGAATACTTCTTTTTTTAATGTTAAATCCTCGATAACCGCTTCAATTACGATATCAACATCCCTCAAACCCTCTAATTGAGTGGTTGTTTGTATACGACTTAATGCTTCTTGTTTCTGTTCTTCTGTTAATTTTCCTCTTGAAACACTTTTATCCATAAACTTACTCATTCGATTTAAAGCGTTTTCTAAAAATCGCTCCTCAATATCTCTTAATACAACATTGAATCCATTAATTGCAGCTAGGTTTGCAATACCCGTCCCCATGGATCCAGCTCCTACAACACCGATTGTTTGAGTGGTCATTGTCGCATCTCCTTTTTTGAATTTTTAATAATTTCTGTAAATTCATTATAACTAATAATGATTGTTTCCTTGTACCTACACTATGTAGGAAAATACTTATGCTTTTTCGTCGTATTATAGTAAAGAATTTATCTTCTTATAAGACTTATATATTTTTTTGGTGTAACCCGTAATACTATAATGTCAACTATCAATTTATACGAAAAACTACTTTTTTTTCCCTCTTTAATGAGCTTATTTTTCAAGATAAATACAATTATATTTAGCATAAAGTTCCTAATCCTTTAACGATCTACAATTTCTTCATAAGGAAAGGAGGATGTTATTAAATTCACCAAAATGGAAAGCGTTTTAATGATAGATTTAAAAACTAGGGGGTATTCCTAATGAAATTTAAGAAAAGGACCTTTTTCATTACGGTTTTATTAACACTTCTTCTTTCTACTTCAGTTATTGCAGGTGCCTTAAACAGCACCAGTAAACAGCTAGAGGTACCTATTCAAAAATTAGCTGTTAGCTTAATTTCTGATGTTGTTTATTCTCAACCATCTATTTTTGGTTATCCAAACTATCCATTGAAAATGGATATTTTAAAACCTAATAGTAAAGATCTACTCCCAGCAGTTGTATTTATTACTGGTGGAGGGTTTATGGCAGCTAACAAAGACAACTATTTGCAGCAAAGAATGGATATTTCTGAAGCAGGTTATGTTGTAACTAGTATTGAATATAGGGTAACTCCTCAGAGTACTTTCCCAGCACCACTAGAAGATGTTAAGTCCGCTATTCGCTATTTACGTGCCAACGCTGCAAAGTATGGAATCGATCCTAATAAAATTGCGGTCATGGGTGATTCTGCTGGTGGATATCTTGCTGCATTAGCAGGTACGACAAACGATATAAAGGAGTTTGACAAGGGTGATCTCCTCGATAAAAGCAGTAGTGTCAGTGCAGTGATAGATTTGTACGGACTTTCAGATTTAACAAGAATAGGGGAAGGTTATTCGAAAGAAGTGCAAGAAATTCATAAGTCTCCTTCAGCACCTGAAGCTATGTGGGTTAATGGGGCAGCAGTATTTGGACCGGGCGGTTCCATTCTTGACCATCCTGACAAGGCTGCAAAAGCAAATCCAATTACTTATGTAACAAAAGATGACCCTCCTTTCCTGTTAATGCATGGCGATCAGGATACGCTAGTTTCACCGAATCAAACACAAATTCTCCATGAAGCATTAATAAATAAAGGGGTAGATTCAACTCGTTATGTTGTAAAGGGTGCTGGTCACGGTGGAGATGTTTGGGCTCAGCCAAAAATTGTTAATCTTATCATTGACTTTTTAGATTCACATTTAAAGGGAAAAGAAAATAAATAATTAGAAAAAGGGCCAATAATCTTATTTAAAGATAATTGGCCCTTTTTAAGATTGCTACTTTCATCTTAATAAGATGTTTCTCTCTATTTCTTGGCCGTACATATCATGAAGTTTTAAGGCTAGCATTAAATTAAATCTCACTTCTGCATCACTTAACTGAACATCTAATAGAGATTCTATTCTTTCAAGGCGATATAGCAAAGAACTTCTATGTATATAAAGCTCTTCAGCTGTATTTTTAACATTCCCATTATTTTGTAGAAACGTATGAAGAGTATTGCAAAGATCGGTATTTTTCCCTTCTGAATAAGATAGAAGCCGTCCAAGTTGATTACTTACAAACAGGGCAACTTCCATGGAGTAGTTCAAGTGATGAAGGATCGCATATGAACCAAGTTCATCAAATAGCAAATAACCTTTTTGACGTAAGCGGCTATTGACAATATTCAGTGCCTGAATGGCTTGCTGATAACTTAAAAAGTAGTCTTGTATGTTACTAGTCATTCCTCCAATCCCCATAAACACTTTGCACCTTATATTGGTTTCCCCCACCCACTTGTTGATCTTCGTATAAAGTAATTGCCAAAATTTTTTCGATTGTGTCCCTTCATTTTCACATGGAATTATTAACACATTTTTCTCCTCATGGGTTGCCGTTAGGATGGTATAATCTTTTTCTGGTAAATGTGATTTAATATAATCCCATACAAGGTTCCTTTTTGACTGTTGTTCAAAAAGGTTGGATCCTTTTACTTCATCTTCATCCAAAATGATAGACAAAACGCATAGTTGATGGCTTTGAAATAGGTCCCATTGAAAAACATTTGCAAACTGTAAAATTCCCTCTTTATCTTCTATTTGTTTAGATAATAATTTACTAATAAAACTATCTTTTGTTTGTTCTTTTGCATCTAGTACGATTTTTTGCTTAATAAATTGTAGTGAATATATATTACGAGCAAGTTCCATTGTTAAACGATCAATCTCGTCCATTTCTTCGCCCAATCTGCGTACGGCAAGATAACCTAGTAAACTTCCTCCCCCATGTACCATCAAGAACGAAAAAAAGGCAGAGGGATCACCTGAATCCTTAATTAAAAAGTAATCTGGACTTTTTAATTTTCCCTTTTCTCTTTGTACAATTTCGGTAAGTTGATCGAGAAGCTGACCCTGATTGAGTCTATTATTCATATGGACTGAAATTGGCTGCAAAAAACGATCAAATAAAATCACTGGATTTTGAAATAGATTCGAAAGCATTGAGGTAATGCCATCAAAACCATCCACTTCTATTGTTTCTTTTACAAGCGCTTGTTGGAAATCTAAAAGGAATTGGAGGCGATTTTTATGCTCCTTTTCACTGTTAAATAGTCGTGCATTTTCTAACATGGTCGCTACATGATTAGACAATAGCTCTAATAGTCTCAAGTCATTTTCTGTAAATACATCTTCTTTATTGTTTTCGATATGCAATACTCCAATTGTACGTAATTCTATGATTAAAGGGATGGTTAGTTGAGTGCCTCCTGGCTTCTCGAGAAATGGAAAATATTTATTCAGCATATAATTATCTTCAATCATAATTGAATCAGGATGTTGTTTCTCTCCATAGGAAGGCGGTTGGAATATAAAACAATTTTCCTTTTCGTCATATAAATAAATACAAGCCAAATCAGCATTTGTTCCTTTTCCAGCCCTTAATGTTAACTCTTCAATGTGCTTTTCAATAGGAGCATTAAGAGAAAGGTTTTTGCCAATCCATTCAATCCCTTCGATCTTTTTTAACTGTGATTTCTTTTCCCTAGCCATTTCCATTGCCACAGCAATATCTTTACCGAATTCTTCAAAAGGTGCCTCCATTTCTAAAAGTGGAACATAGTTTAGGAATCCAATGATACAAAAACCTAAATTGGAATCGCTTTCATATAAAGGAACAGTAAACCATGTTTTTATTTTTGCCTCTTTAAGTACTCTAGATAAATTACAGGTTTCAGGAGGATCAGCGTTTTCATTTGTTAGGCTTTGTCGGAGAAGTCTGCTGGAGCAATACTTTTGTTCAAGGGGAAAATAGTTGGTTAGTTCTGGTACGTTTCCACTCCAAGCTTTAGTCACAAAGTTTCCTGTTTGATTTAAGATAACCCCTACAAAATCACAATAAAGCTCACTTTGAAACGAAGCCGTCAAATATTGTAGTACTTCCTCTTCCGTATCAAACTTTACTAGTTGTCTGGCAGTCGATCGTAAATGATTTTCTAATTTTTTCATAAGGTGATCTTTTACTGTATTTGGCATAGCTCATTCCCCTCGTTTTTGAATTTGATTTTTGAAAACAAAAAATATTCAAAATTTACTAATTAAAAATACTATACTCTTTTTTTAGAAAACAGTAAAATCCCATAGATTACTCTTTGGGATTAATAGCTGAAACTTTTCTATCTATTTATTTATCATCTATTTGTCGTTTTATGCTCCAGCTGATTTAATGCCAAGATAAGCTGAGATCACCTGAGGATTAGAGCTTATTTCGTCTCTTGTTCCATTTATAATCATTCTACCCTGATCAATGACATAGGCATGGTCACACACTTTAAGTGCAGCTTTCACATTTTGTTCTACTAATATGACCATTGTTCCTAAATCCTCTTTAATTATCATTAATGTACCAAGTATTTCATTTACTATTTTCGGTGCAAGCCCCATGGAAGGTTCATCTAGAAGGATGATTTTAGGATTTGACATCAATCCCCTACCAATGGCTAACATTTGCTGTTCTCCACCACTTAAATTTCCACCAAGGTTTTTCAAATGTTTCTTTAAACCAGGGAACATATCAAGTATTTTCGTTAAATTTTCTTCTGCTAGCTTATTCTCCTTATAATATTTTGAAAACATTCCAAGCAATAAATTTTCCTTTACAGTTAGGTTAGTAAAGATTTGTCTGCCTTCCGGAACGAGACTTAAGCCTTTTTCAACTACCTTATTAGCTGGATAGCCGCTTATAACTTCATTCTCAAGAGTAATCGTTCCAGATGTTGGCCGATAAAGTCCAGCAAGCGTATTTAGCAGCGTACTTTTCCCAGCACCGTTTGCACCGATGATTGAGACAATTTGTCCTTTTTCCACCTCAAAATTGATCTCATGGAGAATTTTTATTTTCCCAATATGGGTACTTACGCCATCAACCTTCAGCATTAGACAACCTCCTCTCCTAGATAGGCAGCAATTACCTTTGCATTTTGTTGTATTTCGTCAGGAGTTCCTTCCGCAATCTTCTTTCCAAAGTCAAGGACAATTATACGATCTGCAAGCTCCATCACCGTCGCCATTTTATGTTCAACAAATAAAAAGGAACTACCTTCTGATTTTAATTTTTTAATATAATCTGCCATTCTATTGGTTTCGTAATCATTCAAACCTGCCATTGGTTCATCTAACATAATTAAATCTGGTTTATAAACAATGGCTCTTGCAAACTCCAACTGCTTTTGAAGGCCATATGATAACTGGCCTGCCTGTTCGAACATTAATTCTTCTAGGCCAACTAAATGAATCGCATCTAACGCTAGGTCATAGGCAATTCTTTCATCCTTTAAAATCCTTGGGAGTCGGAAGGCAGCATTCACCACATTGGTTTTCAACTTGACATGAGCACCCATCATTACATTTTCAAGTACAGTCAAGTTGTGAAATATTTGTAAATTCTGGAATGTCCTAGATATCCCTAAGTGAGCTAGTTGGGGAATCTTTTGTCCTGTCAATTTATTACCTTTGAAGTATACTTCTCCATTTGTCGGAGAAAGAAAACAAGAAATCATATTAAATAAAGTTGTTTTGCCTGCACCGTTTGGTCCAATGACTGCTATGATTTCTCCAGCCCCTACATCATAACTGATATCAGAGACCGCTGTAACTCCACCAAATCGTTTTGTTAATCCCCTTACTTCAAGTAGTTTTGACATGACCTATTAAACTCCTTTTTGAGAAATCATATCTTTATGAGCCTTTACACTTACTTTCTTTTTGGGCTTAAGCTTTTGAATCGGTTTTGAAATAACATGTATCAGCCCTTTTGGTAAGAACATCATAATTAAAATAATAATTAAGCCGTAAACAACAATCTCCACTTCTCCACTAATACCAAAATAAGTGTGTCCTACAAAGCGAATGATCTCATTCAAAAACATAATTACTGTTGTTCCTAGAATCGCACCCCAAACGGAGCTTGCCCCTCCAACCATTACCATAATTAAAAACAAGATTGATTTTGTTATATAAAATGTAGGTGGAGCAACAAAGGTAATATAGTGTGCATACATACTTCCTGCTAGCGATGCAAAAGCAGCACTTAATGCAAAAATAGCAACTTTATAATTCTCCACCTTCACTCCAAGTGTCTCTGTTGCTATTTCGCTATCATGAATGCTTCTTAACACTCTCCCTACATGAGAGCGGACGATATTTAGTGATAATAATAGAACAAGAACAGCAGCCGTCCAAACAAAGAAGTAGAAAAATAATTTATCTGTAAGCGGTACTCCAAATAAAGACAAGGAGGGTATCCCTATTAAACCTGCGGCTCCACCTGTTAACTGATTAAGACCTAAAATTAAAATATAAAATATGATGTTAATTCCAAGTGTTGCAAGAGCTAAAAAATGACCTTTCAATTTTAAAATAGGTATTCCAATTATATAAGCGATAAAAAAAGTAGTAACCATTCCTATAGTAAGTGCTATCCAGGGTGAAAGCTCAAAACTAGTAGTTAACACACCCGACGTGTAAGCTCCTATTCCAAAGAAGGCTGCATGCCCGAGGGATATTTGTCCTGCATAACCAATTAACAGACATAAACCTAGAGAGACGATCGAATAGATTCCTATTAAGATTAAAATGGTAAAAATATACGGAGATTTTACTACGAGAGGTAAAATCAAAATTAGTCCCACTAAAAATAGGATAGGTTTCAATCGATTTCCATACAAGATTTTTTCCAGCTTCGACATCTATATTCCCCCCCTACTAAACTCTCTCACCTGAAGCTCTTGCAAATATTCCATTCGGTTTAAAAAATAAAACAAGGATCAGTACGAGAAATGTTATCGCATCACTATAAAACGTGGAGATAAAACCTCCAGAAAAGGTTTCCAACAAACCGACAATTAAAGCGCCTGCTACAGCCCCTGGAATACTATGCATACCACCAATGACCATCCCAACAAATCCTTTAACACCAATTAGAAATCCCATTTCATACGTTGCGTCAGTAATAGGGGTAATCAAAATTCCAGCAATAGCCCCTAATGCGGCAGCCAAAGTGAAAGCCAAGGCTGACATGGTACTTGTATTTATCCCCATAAGTTTCGCTGCTCGTGGATTCTTTTCACATGCTCTTAATGCGGAACCGATATAAGTTTTTTCAAAGAATACGTATAATACAGCTAGCAGAATCAATAAAACGATGAAAATAAAAATACTTTGAGGGTTAATAACAGCACCCATAAAATGAATGGGTTCCATTTTAATTAAGGGAGCAAGTTGCTTTGGATTGGTCCCCCATATAATTAATCCCATCCCCTTTAAGAAGGTGGAAACTCCTATTGTAATAATGATTAAGATAATGACTGTTGTATTTCTAGCATGTCGAATAGCCGTACGTTCCACTATTAACCCTATGGTAGCTGAGATAAGGATAGCTAAAATAATAGATGCAGATATTGGTAGTCCTGCATTCGCAAAAGTAATACAAGTCAGCGCACCAATCATCGCAAATTCACCCTGGGCAAAGTTTAATATGCCGGTAATGTTATAGATAGTCACAAATCCGATCGCTAATAAAGCATAGATACTTCCAACTGTAAGCCCCGTTACGATATATTGCATGAGTAATTCCATGGAGGTACTCCTTTCTTAATACCAATGGCAGAGCCTATGTTTCTGCCATTGGTCCTTTTTATTCTTACCATCTAGATACTCTTAAAAAAACAACGATGGAACTAATTCTACTCATAATACTTCCATTCATTATTCTCAATACCAAGAACTGAAAATCCATCTTCGTAAGGTCCTACATAATCGGATTGTAATTCAAATGAACCCGTTAACCCAGAATACTTATTGACTTCTTTCTTTAAGTAATTATGAATATCTTCAGAGGTGGTATTTCCTGCTTTAATCGCCTCAATTAATAGATGAAACCCATCCGCAGCATGTGCGGTAAAATTATCAGGATCACTATTAAACATTGCACGATAATCTTCACGGAACTTTTCTAATCTGTCTTTTTGCTCTCCATTTGGTAATTGATCAACAACACTTAATTTACTGCCAATTACGTAGATATTTTCATTATTATCTTTCACTTGGTCTAAGAACCCTTTATTAGCAGAGGCAGAAGATTGAATCATAGGAATATCAAACCCGAGTGCTTTAAAATTACGTGCTACGATTCCAGCACCTGGTGTTCTTGACCAAACGATTACTGCCTCTGGATTCTCTTTCCGAATATTTGTTAATTGAACCGTCATATCCGTAGCAGTTGCATCAAATTCCTCATGTGCCACGATTTTTATGTCATTTTCTTTTGCTACCTTTTCAAAGGAAGGGAGACCTTCTACTCCAAACCCATCACGAGCATTAATCCAGGCTACTTTTGAAATATTATTTTCTTTTAAGAATTCAATTATTAAGTTAGCATTCGTTAAGTTACTTGGTGCCATTTGATAAATATCCTTCGCT
This sequence comes from Bacillaceae bacterium, assembly GCA_041640555.1. Taxonomy (GTDB): domain Bacteria; phylum Bacillota; class Bacilli; order Bacillales; family Cytobacillaceae; genus Robertmurraya_A. The sequence goes on along the minus strand of JBEQAB010000009.1, from coordinate 87,038 downwards.
TCAGGATTAACAGGAGCGACAGTCATTAATGGTATTCCCTCGCTAGAGATTTTGGGTAAGATTGCCATTGAGGTACTAGCTTGAGTGGCACCAACAACCGCAACTACTCCTTCTGAAATTAATTTGTCTGCAGCAATCACAGCTTTTGTATCGTCGGTTTCATAGTCTTGCATAATAATTTCAATTTTCTTTCCATTTATAGATCCTGCTTCATCTAATTGTTGCTGGATGAGCTTCACATAATTCGCCTGAGTTTTTCCTAAAGTAGAAGCAGGACCGGTTTCGGCAAAAATAGCTCCAATTTTTATAACCTCTTTATCACCGTCACCATCATTTTTATCATTACTACTAGAAGTTTCCGTGTTACAAGCAGACAAAGCTATGACTAAAATTAACATCAAACTAAACGAACAAATAGATTTCCAAAACTTTTTCATTTTTAATCCCCCTTTTAACCATGTTTAATTGCAACATTCCGAATCTCCTAAACCCTGAAAGTAAAAATTAGTTCGTAACAATTTGTGTCATTAATTAATAAAAATAAACCTTTCACCTCCACTAAAAAACCTTTTGTATCCGCTTTCAAAACATAAGAGAGAAACAACCAAGAAGCTTTATAGAATGGAGTCAAAATAAGCGGAGAAAGAATATTCAAGAATGTTCAGAAATATCTGTAATTAGATTATAATTGATGGGTATTTTTAAAAATACCTACACCATAAACTAAAAAACAAGATCATTTTCGTCATTTTTGTGGAGAAACTATGATTTATAAACTTTTTTATAGTAGTAGAATTGTGAAACTCTCCTAATATTAATAATTTGACTTAAAGAACTTCGATCCAGTTTCTTTCATAAAAAAAAGAAAGCAGGGGACTATACATTAAGCCCCCTGCTCCTCACACATTCAAATATACAAAATAATGCCCCTGCCAAGGAATTTCATTTTAACACATACTTCGGTTTAACCAAACACTTTCTCATTTTTCCTAAGATTATTTAATAGACCTATTGAACTGAAAAGAATGGCTAAGATTCTTAAGTGTATACAGTCTGGCTGTCAATATAAACAAATCATTGTAGTTATGTTGTACATACTCATCAATTGTGGTGATTCCTTTTTGAAAACTATCAACTAAATAGAATGTGTACTTTTCATCCCATTCAAACTGGTTGATTCTATGAAGTTCATCCGCAATAATATTAAATTTATATTCGTTCATAAATAGTTTTACTTGATACATTTTATCTGACTCGACCATGAAACTGTTTTTATGTTTTTCAACATACCGAATAAAACCCTTTATATTTTCAGCGAGTAGAAGTGCTTTTTGCATCTCATGGATCATACCCTTCATCTCCTTAGAAATACTTTTAAGAAAAGTGTATGAGCGGTGACGTTCTTGTAACACAGATTATTATCGTTTATTATCCTCAATTCAATATTTATATAATTTTCTGAACATTTAATTTTTCTGCATTGCCATAATATAAGTAAATTAAACAAAAATTCGAATATTTCAATATAATAATTTGTTTCACAATTTATAATATTCGTGTTAAACTATCTGATATTAACGCAACAAAGCAAAATAGCTTTGTTTTCAGTCTTTATTTTTAAATTATAAACTTGGAGGGTCAAATGAAAAATCTATTTCTTAAGTGGAATGAAGTGAGCCTTGTTAAACGTATCCTCGTAGGCATGATTTTCGGAATCATCTTTGCTTTAGCGATTCCGGATGCAACAAAATGGGTATCTATTTTCGGTTCATTATTCGTAGGTGCACTAAAGGCAGTTGCCCCAGTGTTAGTTCTTTTCCTAGTTATGCACGCCATTTCTAAGCATAGAACTGGTCAACAAACCAATATGAAATCTATTATCGGGTTATATGGTGCAAGTACCTTTTTAGCAGGACTTGTTGCGGTTGTGGCAAGCTTTATCTTCCCGGTTAGCTTAACTCTTACATCCGGAGCTGGTGACCTAACTCCTCCTGGAGGAATTGTTGAAGTCCTTAGAACATTATTATTTAATATTGTTGATAATCCAGTAAATGCTCTATTCAATGCAAATTATATTGGTATTCTCACTTGGGCTATCCTTCTTGGAATCGCCCTTCGCAGTGCTAATGACTCAACTAAAAATGTGTTAGAAAGCTTTTCAAATGCGATCTCTCAACTTGTTAAATGGGTAATCAGCTTAGCACCAATTGGAATTATGGGTCTTGTGTATGATGCGATCGTAACAAACGGATTATCTGCATTATTAGACTATGGAAAACTACTTCTTGTACTAGTAGGTTGTATGTTCTTTGTTGCTCTTGTGGTGAATCCAATCATCGTTTATGTAAACATTCGTACGAACCCTTATCCATTAGTATTTAAATGCTTAAAAGAAAGTGGAATTACGGCCTTCTTTACTCGTAGTTCAGCAGCAAATATTCCAGTTAATATGACATTATGTGAAAAACTAGATCTAGATAAGGACACCTATTCTGTCTCTATCCCTCTAGGGGCAACGATTAACATGGCTGGTGCAGCGATTACGATTTCTGTTCTGACTCTAGCAGCTGTTCACACACTAGGTATTCAAGTTGATATTGGTACTGCCCTAATCCTTAGTGTTTTAGCAGCTGTCTCTGCTGCAGGTGCCTCAGGTGTTGCTGGTGGTTCACTCCTACTTATTCCATTAGCTTGTAGCTTATTTGGAATATCTAATGATGTGGCCATGCAAGTAGTTGCAGTTGGTTTCATCATCGGTGTGGTACAGGACTCTTGTGAAACAGCCCTTAACTCATCTTCTGATGTTCTATACACGGCTACTGCCGAATACGCTAAGAAGCGCAAAGAAGGAAAAGTTATTAAAATAAGTGCGTAATCAAATGACACCAACCCCCATTCATCTTAGTGAATGGGGGTTGGTTTTTAACTGATTAACTTTATCTTTATGATATTCAAACTTTTTTATTAGCTTACTTTTCAGTTCATAATCCAAACAGCTCTCCACTAATAAAAAATGATAATTCATTCGAAAATTGTGCCAACTATACAGTATCTTAGATATTAACGTCATATGTACCGCTCCTATCCTAGATTAACGTGTTGGACTTTACCCGAATCTAATGAATCTTAAACACAACAATCATTACTTTGAAATGAATTTAATAACACCAATAATGCCTATCCATATCGGAAGACTAATCACCATAGCCCACGTAAATCCTTTAGCAAAATTCCCTTCATGTTCTTCCATTGTAATCACATCCACTTTTTTATTCTTTATGACCAAAATAGTGGAGGATTAAACCAAAAAGCTACGTTCCTCGTTAGAAACGTAGCATGGCACCCGATCTACAATTACTCTTTTCATCCATTCTCAATTCTTACTACGCATTCGATCAAGAAGAACAGCAATGACAATGACTATCCCTTTTACGACTTGTTGCCAATAATAATCTACGTTAAGTAAGGTCATCCCATTTGTTAGTACAGCCACAATTAACACCCCAATAATGGTACCTTGTATTCTGCCGCGTCCTCCTACAAAACTAGTACCACCAAGAACGACTGCTGCAATCGCATCGAGTTCAAATGCGATACCCACCATCGGCTGTCCAGAGAATAAGCGCCCTGCCATCACCACTCCACTAATACCTGCAAGTAAACCACTGATCGAATAAACATTTATTAATGTACGATTCACTTTAATTCCTGTTAGATGGGCAGCCTCTTCATTGCCACCAATCGCATAAACATGACGTCCAAACATCGTATATTTCAATACGACAAACATGATGAGATAAACAATGGCCATGATATAGATCGGAGTAGGTATACCAAATATTTCTCCCGCTCCAATAAACTTGAACTTCTCTGATGCTAAAACAACGGGATAACCACCTGTAATGACATACGCTAACCCTCTTAAATAGGTCATACTACCAAGGGTGACGATAAACGCAGGTAGCTTGGGTACTGCTGTTAAATAACCGTTAATCGCCCCAGCCACATATCCAACACCTGCTCCAGCTAACATCGCTATACCAAAAGGTGCTCCAGCATTTGAAAGTAGAACAGATATAACACCGCTTAAAGCGAGAGTCGAACCAACAGATAAATCTATCCCACCTGTTAAAATAACTACCGTCATTCCAGCAGCCAGGATTGCTGTAATCGAGCTTTGCTTCAATACGTTTAGTATATTACTTGAATCTGTGAAATTTGGTGCAATCACACTCATAACTACAATTAATAAAGCAAGAATGATTAACATGCCCAGCTGATTAAATATTTGTTTGGAACGATCTTTGAACGTAACTACTGTTGGACTAGTAGATTGTACATTTATATTCATCATTTAACCTCTCCTGTAGCATAGTACATGATTTTTTCCTGTGTTGCTTCCTCATGAGACAGTTCAACTTTTAATTTACCTTCGTGCATTACTAATATGCGATCACTCACTCCGAGAATTTCAGGTAATTCAGAAGAAATCATCAATACAGCAAGCCCTTTCTCAGCTAGTTGATTAATAATTTTATGAATCTCTGTTTTCGCACCTATATCTACCCCACGTGTTGGCTCGTCGAGTAACAGTACTTTTGGACCAATAGACAACCATTTTGCAATAACGACTTTCTGCTGATTTCCCCCACTAAGGCCCATTACGTTTTGTTCTTTAGATGCCGTTCTGACTCCAAGTTCCTCAATATAACGATCCGCTTCACGGTTGATTTTCTTGTACTGCAAGAACTTAAATTTACGGTACATAGGAAACTGTGCCATCATGATATTTTCTTTAACAGATAGATTGGGTAATAAACCCTGTTCTTTCCTGCTTTCAGGTACATGGGCTATTCCTAGCTTTATTGCATCAATTGGATTTTTTATTTGAACCAAGTTACCTTCTATGATTATTTCGCCCTCAGACAATTCTGATAATCCAAAGATGGTTCTTACAAGCTCTGTTCGACCAGCTCCAACAAGTCCTGCTAAACCAACAATTTCCCCAGGATAAATTTTCAAAGAGACATTTTTCACGATCTTTTTGTCTGAGACACCTTTCAACTCGAGTACTGGTAGATTCTTCGTTCCTATATTATTTTCCTTTCTCTCTCTTACAAATAGCTCATTTAATTCTCGTCCTACCATAAGTTTTACTAGGTGCGTAGGATTTGTTTCAGATATTGGACCGCTTGTGACCAAGCGACCGTCTCGAAGTACAGTAAAACGATTGGATATTTTAAAAATTTCATCCATTCGGTGGGAAATATAAACAATCGCAACACCTTTTCTTTTTAATTCATCTATGATTGTAAAAAGCTTCTCTATTTCTTTGTCTGTTAGAGAGGCGGTTGGTTCATCCATGATTAATATTTCTGAGTTAAGTGATAATGCACGAGCTATTTCTACCATTTGTTGTTGAGCGACACTTAATGAACTTACATCCGCTCGTGGGTCCAATGAAGAACCAATGGAAATTAAAATTTTTTCAGCTTTTTCATAAATATCATTCCAGCTAATTAAACCCATTCTATTTTTCTTCAACGAGGTACCCATTAATATATTTTCTCCAATGGATAAGTTGGGCGATAAGCTTATCTCTTGATGAATAACACTAATGCCTTTGCTTCTAGCATCCATGGGATGATTCCATCGCACTTCTTCACCTTTATAGACGATTGATCCGCTATCCGGCTGGTACACACCCGCCATTATTTTCATTAAAGTAGATTTCCCTGCACCATTCTCACCCATTAATGCATGAACTTCCCCTTTAAAAAGTTCAATATCAACGTTATGTAACACCTTCACACCAGAAAACTGCTTTGATACGTCCTTCATACTCATAATAGGTTGTTCATTTATAGATTGATGCTTCGTTTGTAGCTTTTCCGTTACGTTCATTCCTGCCCCTCCTTACTTTACATTTGGTGTAAACATAGTGCTCGATATTGAAGCACTATGTTTATCTTTTCGTTCCGAGGGGTATGGATTACCACCCACTATATGAATCAACATTTTCTTGAGTAATGAATTCAGTAGGGATAAGAACTTCTGAGTCAACTTTCTCACCATCTATTATTTTCAATGCTAAAGCTACCCCATCAATTACCATTTGATTAGGGAACTGTGCTGAAGTTCCTGCAAAGCTACCACCTTTATTTAGTGCATCAACAGCAGCTGGAGCACCATCAACACTTACGAGGAAGAACTCATCTTCTCTACCAGCTTGTTCTTGAGCAATTTGTACTCCCACCGCTTCTTCGTCGTTGATCGTGAAAACAGCATCAATTTTCTTATTTGCAGATAATATTCCTTCCATTACAGTTAGCGCCTTCTCACGGTTACCTTCACCGTTTTGGTTAGCAACCACTTTAATGTCAGGATATTTGCTTATCACTTCATTAAAGCCCTTAATTCGGTCTGTAACCGCTGATACAGGAGGTCCATCAATAATGACAATATTTCCTTTTTCATTCAATTGCTCTACTAGGTACTCAGCAGCTAATCTCCCCGCTTGAACATTATCTGACATCACCACTGTATCGATTCCACCTTCTGCAAAACCGTCAAGAGCAACAACCGGAATTCCTGCTGCTTTTGCTTGACTAACTGCACCTGCAATTCCAGCTGAATCAAATGGACTTAATAAGATAAGATCTACTTTCTTTGTAATAAAGTCTTCAATTTGAGCCGTTTGCTTTGCCAGATCATGATCGGCACTCACTGTAATGACTTCAGCATCATACTTAGCAGCAACTTCTTCAGCTCCTTTGGACATGGCTACGAAGAATGGATTCCCCAAAGTTGGAACGGTCAACCCGATCTTCAGTTGCTTTTCTTTATCATCAGTATTATTTTCATCCGTAGCATTCGTAGAAGAACTCTCTCCACTGCTACAAGCATTTAATAAAGTTAAGAGTAATACGAATAATATAATGTGAAATCTCTTCATAATTTTCATGGTATCAAAACCTCCAAATAATAATTTCCTAGAATAATAATCGTTTTTTTAAAATACTTGAAAAAAAGTCTGTTTTGCCATACCATAAAAATGAGTTCTAAAATTCTATATAATTTTAGGCATACTCAAATAGAGGTATGATTTAGGGGTTTTTTCCATTTGGCCGTGGGTCCCCCTGAATCGTACTTTTTTCTTGCTTTTTTTGTAAAGTAGAATAGAAATTCACTATCTAGTAGATTTTCCTTTGTTATGTATAAGCCTCACCTCCGAAAATAGAACGCTTTCATAAATCATTTACATTCATTCATAAACGTGGATGTTTTTGAACGTTTATGCTCATTTTTGATTATATGTTCTTTTTTACCATTTTTCAATAACAATTTTCAGAAAAGTCAAAATCGAAATGGTCTTTTTTTATTTTCTCAAATTTTAATTGACTGAATTATTATTTATTGATAATATCTAACTTAATTCAATACAGCCGCCATGATGGTAGTGGATCAAACTATTACCGGAGCAGCTTCTGGAGAGACCGTATGCATACGGCGCCGAAGGATTCACAATCTCAGGCAAAAGGACAGAAGAGAATGTTTGCATAGTAATATTTTGCATACTCTTCTTACCCGAGATTGGAGATACTCCAATCTTTTTTTATTTCAAAAAAATAATGAGGTGGAACAAATGGAAAGAAGACGTGCAGTGGTAAGTGTGATCGGAAAGGACAAGGTTGGCATTATTTCTAAAGTGACAACGATTCTCGCTGATAATAACATGAATATTTTGGATATCAGCCAAACCATATTACAAGACTTTTTTACGATGATGATGATTATTGATGTTACCGGTAACGAAAATTTGTCACAACTCCGTGACCAACTGGATTTAGTTGGGGAGGAAATGGACTTAAAAATAAACATTCAGCTTGAAGAGATTTTTCAAGCGATGCACAGAATTTAGTTAGGTGGGGACAGACTATGACAATTGCAATGGATGAAATCCTTCAAACCATACGAATGGTTCAGATGGAAAACCTTGATATCCGAACTGTAACAATGGGGATTAGTCTCCGTGATTGTGCGGATTCCGATTTCCATAAAATGCAGCAAAATGTGTTTCATAAAATTACTACTTATGCTAAGGATTTAACGAAAGTAGCAGTAGAAACAGAAAAGGAATTTGGCGTTCCGATTATTAATAAGCGAATATCTATTACGCCCATTGCTGAAATCCTAGGAAACGCAACCGTTGAACAAACAGTAGAGCTTGCAAAAACACTCGATCTAGCCGCAAAGCAATTAGGTGTTGATTTTATTGGGGGATTCTCTGCACTTGTTCACAAAGGATTTTCTAAAGGTGATGAGACCCTACTTAAGTCCTTGCCAGAAGCGCTTAGTGTAACAGAGCGAGTTTGCTCCTCTGTTTCAGTGGCCACCACTCGCACCGGTATCAATATGGATGCGGTTAAGCAATTAGGTTATGTGATTAAAGAAGCAGCCGAGCGGACAAAGGATCAAAATGGAATTGCTTGTGCTAAACTCGTCGTATTTTGCAATCCTGTTGAAGATAATCCATTTATGGCAGGAGCTTTTCATGGAGCTGGAGAAGGAGAAGCGGTTATTAACGTTGGTGTTAGCGGCCCTGGTGTTGTATTGAACGCGTTAAAAAAACACCCACAAGCTGACCTTGGAGAAGTATCTGATATTATCAAAAAAACGGCGTTCAAGATTACACGTGCAGGGGAGCTTATTGGTAGAGTGGTAGCCGAGAGGCTCGGAATTCCGTTTGGAATTATGGACCTCTCTTTAGCACCTACCAACGCCATTAATGATAGTGTTGCAGAAATTTTAGAGGAAATTGGTCTTGAGCGCGTGGGTACGCATGGAACGATTGCAGCCTTGGCCCTCATGAATGACGCGGTGAAAAAAGGTGGAGCCATGGCCAGTTCTTATGTTGGTGGATTAAGTGGAGCTTTTATTCCGGTCAGTGAAGATAATGGAATGATTCGAGGAATTATCGACGGTGCTTTAAGTTTATCAAAGCTTGAAGCAATGACATGCGTCTGTTCAGTTGGACTTGATATGATTGCTATAACAGGAGATGTTACGCCTGCTACCCTATCCGCAATGATTGCAGATGAAGCAGCTATCGGAATGATAAACAAAAAAACAACAGCAGTAAGGGTCATCCCTGTACCTGGAAAGCAAGAAGGAGAAATGGTTGAATTTGGTGGACTACTTGGGAGAGCACCCGTTATGGGGGTAAATCCATTCAGCTCACAGAATATGATTAATCGCGGTGGAAGAATTCCCGCACCCCTACAAGCACTGATTAATTAATTTTTAGAATTAAGAAAAAAACAGTGTTTTCAAATTTTCCTTACGTCGAGATTCTCTACTAGAAAAAATCCACCTTCATATATAGAAGGTGGATTTTTTCATTATGTTCCTATTGAAGGACTTCTTCTCCTTGAAATATCCGATAGGCTGGAACGATGGTATCGGAGACTATTTCTTTTCCTTTTTCTCGAATGAAGTCCAATTTATAGTAGGAGTCAAATCGTTGGCTGATTTCTGTTTTCACCAGTTCGGGCGGTGTAACAACGATGAATTGGAACTTTAACTTATCGGCAACTGCAAAGATTGGGTCAAGGACATGTGTGGATGCAGCTTGACCGAACGGATTATCACAGACCAAAGGAACCCAGCTTTGATCGGTTTCGCTCTTAACTGATAATAACATCATCATCATCACCATACGGGCTGATAACTTTTGTCCACCACTGCCATCCGATTTTGTCTTAGAACCTTGATTAATAGTCTGCCAAGTGGAGTAATGCTCTTTCTGCGGTTTCCCGTACATAAAGGCATTATCCGTTCTCATATTATAGACAAGTAGCTCAGGATATCGATTTCTCAGTGCTACAAACAAAATTTGCTCGTCACTAATTAGCTGTTTAATTTCCTGGTCTAATAATCGATTATGTTCATCAATCATATCAAATTGCTTAGTAATTTTATTTATCGCTGAAACAAAGTGCTGCTTTAATAACGGTTCAATATCTTCCGCCTTTTTAGGCAGGATGTCTTCTTTTAATTGGACGAGAGGGAAAGATCCTCGTTCATTTTTCAACTTCATTTTCGCAATCATGGAACGAATGGCTTCTGAAATACTCATCACTTTCATACTAGCACGGCTAGCCCAGAAGTTTTGAGCCTTTTCTGCCCTTTCTTTGTCTCGTTCTAATTGTTCTAAGCCACTTTGTGAGAATCGCTTCATATTTTTCACAATGCTTTGAATATGCGAGTAATGCCTTGTATCCATATGGTCTAATGTCGTTAACACTTCATTCTTAAAACGAATCTCCCAATCTTTTCCTTCGATCGCAAGCTTTAAGTTACGTAGAGACTGCTCGATTTTCGCATGCTTTTCCTGTCCTTCTTCTAAAATTTCTTGATGTTCTTCACACCAGGATAAGATGCATGATTTTCCTTGAGTCTTAATTAACTCTAATTCATGTTCGGTAAATGCTGCTGCATCTTCCTTTAAGATCACGGATAGAGTTAACAAGTCCCCTTCATAACTAGCAATATTGGTTTCTGTTTCTTTCTGACGTTTTTCCGTCTTCTTTACTTCATCCTTCGTTATCTTCGTCTGATCTTTTATTTCTACTTCCTTCACTTCTAAGTCAAGATCTGCCCATTCTTCAGGCTGTCTTTCATGCTTAGCTATCTTTTTTCCAGTCTTTTCACGCTGTTCAGTCGCATGCTGCAACGATGTTTCAGCCACCGTTACAACCGTTCCTTGTTCACGTTCTTCCTTTTCCGCAGCCTTCGCTTCCTTCTGTGCCGTTTGCAGCATATTTTCTAAGATGCTTATCGGTTCATCAGGAACAAGGGCTTTTCCCCACTCCTCATTTGCTGCTTTGAGTTTTTTCTCTAATTTTGTTTGCTGCTTTTGTTCGGTTTCTTTCTTTGCTTGAAAAACAAGCAACTCTCTAGCTTGTTCTTCCTTTGATTTTTGAAGCTGTTTCAACTCTTCCATTCTTCCATTTATCTCTTTTAATAAATGAGTGGATAGGCGTGGAACTTCTTCACTTTGGTCCACTTTTTCATCAGGTGGAAAAAGAGCTCCTTCAATAAAGAACGCAATCTCCTTTATATTCTGTTCGGTTGTCAACTTCCATTCTACATACGTATGATTCCACTTGGTTTGCAGCTCCACAATCTGTTGGTGCTCTTTTCCTAATTCTTGTTGTTGTAGGACCAAGACTTCTTTTAATTTCTCTTTTTCTTCTTTCACCCGTTTATTTTCTTGATGAAGAGTTTTTTCTTTCTCAAACTCCTCTAATGTTTCCACATCTTTTGTAAGCTTTTCTATTTTTCGCTTTGTATGTTCCAATTGCTCTTTTAACTGAAGCTGAATTTCCTTTTCCTTTTCTTGCTGGATGGTAATTTCCTGTAAATTTACTTTTTTAGCAAGAAGAGCGTTCTGTTCCTGATTAAGTTTTTTTACGATATCACTAGATAATTCGCCGGATAAAAACCGATCGATTTCTTTTAACATACGGCGCAAGAAGTTTTCAGTTTTTTCAATCTCAATAAGTGTTTCTTTCTTTTCTTCTATCTGTTTAGCGATACTTATTTTCCAGTGGGTAAATTGATTTTTATCAGCTAACAGTTCTTTTTCAGTTCCGTTAATGATGACAAAGGAAGGTTGATGATTGTCACTATTCATTTCCTCACGCATGAAAATCGGAACCGGACTTTTAAACATTCTTCCAGATAGAACCTGCTGATTAATTTTTTGCCACTGATGCTGACTTACGACTAAACCGTATGGAAGGAGCGGATATGTAAAACAATAGTTCGCCATATCTTCTGCACGTAATGATTGAAGAAACTGAGTACCGTAAAACACATCAATGCCTGTCTTCTCGTCGATCCATTCTTTTAATTCTTTTACATCTTTATTTGCAATCCAGAACCCCTCATCATTTAAGGAATGATCAAGCTGCGTTTCCCAAAGTTCTTTTTTAATTTGTTCCCCTTGATGTCTGTTACCCGCCAGAAGTTCTTCAATCTGTAACGCATACTTTGAAAGAAGAGAGTGAGTAAACGGTGCAGTGACATCATCCAATAAACTATGAAGCTTATCTAATAGTTTTGATTCTCTTTGCTCTTGTTCTTCATTTGCTACCTTTAATTCTGCACACTTTTCTTCTGAAAACTGAATGGATTGGACGAGCGTACCATGTGAAGAGGCAAGGGAATTTTGCTTTTCACTCGATTCTTTATCTTTTGCTTGTATCTTTTCTAAAGTAGTCTTTTTGTCCTCAATTTGTTTTGAGAAAGACTCGATCAAGCCCTTTAAGTCATACGTTAAGCGATCACCAAATTCTTTGATGAGTAACGCATCTTTTGATTCAAAAGCATGCATTTGTGTATAAAGAAATTCCATTTCCGTACTAATTTGCGCAATTTCTTTTGTCTTCTGCTTATCTTGTTGCGTGAGCTCCGTTTCTTTTTTCTTTAAGAACTTCTGATAGCCCAAGTACTTCCTTACACCTTCTTGTATGGTTAAATAGGACTGCTCCCATTGTTGTGCTACTTCTTTTTTGATTTCATCCATTCTTTGATTCACTTGCTCTAAGCCACTATTTTGCTCTAATATGGCAATCTGCTGTGACAGGGAACGAATCGTTTGTTCGTTCTCACTCCACTCTTTTAATAATAACTGAAAGACGAGCTGTTCTTTTCGTGCCTGTTTCTCTTTTACTACTTCCTGAGAGGAGGTGTGCTTTTTTCTTTCTTCTACTAATTTCTTATCCCACGCCATGACCTCTCGATGAGCTTTTGCATACTCCAAATTATCTTTTTGATAGCGTAGGTCTTCTTGCTTGAGTGTTAACTTCTCTATGTCTTTTTCTAAAGCAAGTAACATTTCCGTTTCTGTTGTCTTCAAATGTTCTAATGCACCAAGAAGTTGTCTTCCGGCCTTGATACTTTCCTGAACAATTTCTTTATGTTCGACCCCTTTAGCTAAATGCTCTTCAAAGGGAACAATATCTTCTAAAAATTCTTTATGGGCTTGCTCTCTTTTTAAAAGAACAGGCAGATCCTTGGCAATACTAGCCTGACTCTTAAAAATCTCGACCAGATCATTCTTTTGGTGTTCCGTTCGATGTAAGACTTGACTAACGGTAGGAATAATTCTTTTTTGGAAAAGGGAATGATCATCTTCAGCTCCCTCAAAATATTTTCCTACTCCACCTTCATCCTTGTTGATATCCTTCATAATGTCCCAATCTTTACGGTTAATGCCGTATGTATCAAGGATGCGATAGTGCTTCTTCATATCTTTATAAACGTCATATCCATTCCATTTTAGATAATCCTTCAAACTATCACTGTCAGCAACCTCATCATTTTCAAACAGTGGAATATGCTCCACAGCTGCCTCTTCTTTTCGGTCAAATTCTCTCGTGTAAAATGTAATATTAGGGAGAATCTTTGCTTCTTGTTCTAATGACTTACTTTCATTTCCACCTTCTTCACTCATCGAGATCCTCTGTTCAGCTGAGAACATTCCACCAGTGATTAAATGTCTGCGATCGGCACCGTCTAATTCCCATTGAATAAGAACATGAAAGGTATAAGGAATAAACTGTTCTTTATTATTAAAGAAAAATTGCTGATAATAACGATTGTTTTGTTTTCCCCAAGATGTTCCAGGTTTGAGGATTTGGAAGACCGTTTGCAGAAACACCCCTTTTCCGCCCCCGTTCATCATAGCGATGAGACCATTAGTTGACGTTTCTTCATTATGGAAGTTAAAGGTCGTATCTTTATATTGCTTTTGCATGCCATCATATTTCAGGCCAACAATTCTAATTCGATGGATTTTCGGCATGCTCATTCTCCTCTGATGTCATTAACTTTTTTAATACTTCGTAACGGTCATAATCATGGTACAAGTATTCAATTCTCTCAAATAGCTCCTGTTTTGGGATCACTTTTGGAATATCATCTCGATCCAGAATGACAATTAACCCTTCTGTCTCTAATAACCGCAGAGCGCTGGCAATTAATCCGATTCTCGTTCTTCTATTGCCTTTTTTCAACCCATAATCCTCGGTATCGACCTCCATGTATTTCCATGTGGTCACCATTTCCTTCATATCCAGTCGTTCTTCTTCTCCGAAATTAGGTTTCGCTTTAAGAATCTTCTCCCAATTCATCATCAAGTCATTAACATACCGTTCTAAGGCATAGTAACTAATGCCTTCCCGTTTCGTTCGGACTTTTGCCGCCTGGTTACGGTCTATCGATGCTAAGAATGACATGATGATCACGCTGATCAGGTGAAAATGTTTTTTCGTTTCGATTTGGCGATGCTTCTCTTTCATATGAGTGAAATTCGTTGCAAACACCGAGCCAGTTGGCTGAACGACTAAATGGATGCGTTTGGGCGATTCAATGATATACGTACCTGATTCGTCTGCTAATAATAAAACCGTCTGTCTGACTTCCGGATCAAAGAAGGTTTGGAAATGTTCACTATTTTCGTCGATGACTTTATCTTTTAATAACGTAAAATAGACTGCTGACGCTTTTTTGATCGTTTCAGCATTCATCGTTTCTCCTCCTCTATACATATTTTAAAAGGGGTGATTTTTGTTTGGTACCAAACGATAGGGTCGGCTTTAGGATCAAACATGGTAAAGATTTTTGACCCTTCAAACACTTGAAATTGTGGATATTCTTTCATTAATTTATGGAGAAGAATTTCTCTCTCATCGCTCAGTGTTTCTTCCTTCCTATGCAGCACTTGGACCTTTAAAGGCTTTTTATCAAACATCATCCATAAATCAATCGTTTCAGATTCCTCGAACCACAAATCCTGTACTTCTAATGGCATGGTTGCGAGATCGGATAATGAAAACTCTCTGTTTATTTGTAAAAATTGAAACACATAACTCCACGCTTTAGTAACTGAGTGCCAGTTCGTCACACGTGGACGAGTTTCGTTTTCTTCTGCTTCTTCTATCACTTCAACATCTGATAATTGTTGTTCATCAAATTCTTGTTCTCCCCAAATCCAATCAAGAGGCAATATAAACTCATTCCTCGGTGAAAAAACTGAAGAGATTACGTTTTCAATGACCTTAAAATCCTGAACGCCTTCTTTAAATAACCAATTTTCATAAACATGCTCACGAAAGGAAACCATGCTCTTTTCCCAAAACAATGAAGGGTTTTCTGCTTTTAATTTCAGTTCATATGATATATTTTGAATAACGAGCTTCGCAAAACGATCATGCAATTGCCTTGTATGTCCTATTTTTTCTTGAAGAAGAATCAATTCCCTCTGAATATAGTCATCTGCTTCATTTCTACGTTTCGTTTTTTCTATCATACTAGTAATCGTACGAAAGTGATTTTTTTCCTCTTCAAATTGCTTTTCTATTTCCACACGATTGTCTGCTCTTTGTCTTTCCTCTTCAACCAATAAAATTTTGGGATTGTTGATCATTTCCTTTTGGAAGGTGAATTCATTTGCCATTAAGCGGTTTACTCGTGAAATGAGGTGATCGAGGTTTCGAGTAGCTTTTCTAAAATTACCGTTTTTAATCAACTGCATACTATAGAGCTGTTCAATCGTTATCGAGAATTCCTCAGCCATTTCTCGGCTCATAAATATCATTTCCTGAGCAACATCTGTTAATTTATAAACAATTGAGCCGCCTATTTCGAGATTCGTATATAATTCATCCATTGTGACATATCGGAAAGTTTGCGTTTCCCAAGATTGCCTTATTTCGTCGTAATATAAGGCTTCGAATGGTCTACTATATTCTTCTTTCCCCTGATACAAAAGACCACTTGTGATTCGTTCAATCTGTTTATCATCTGCTAAAAGTCTCATTTGTTTAATAGAATCTTCGACCATATACTTGATATCTGATTTGCTTCGATGATCATCATCATTTAGTTCTCTATAAAAGATGGTGAGGAGCACTTGCATAAGGATGGTTTGGATATGTGGTTTCAATTCCCCGACTTCCATTCCTCTCCCAAGCTCAAATAGAGGATTTAATCGCTGCATTCGCTGGGCGAAGCCTTCCCATGATTCGTTCACATCCATCTCCTCCAGGTTTCGATTGTTAACACTTCTTGTGGAATCCGCTTATTTTCCTGCCATAATTCGAGCAATAATGCTTGTTCTTCCTCGGTGAACCATTGAAAAAACGAATCGCGGTATTTCGCATTTTGTGTCTGACCAGATTTTTGGTCATTTCTTTGTTCTATACATTCAAGCATTTTCCGATAAATTTTTAAGGCAGGCTGAATACAGCATTCTGGATACTTTTCAATAAGCCGAACCAAGATTCCATATCCTGAGGCATCTAGATCTCCTGCGTAATAGATCAGATAGGATTTGTGCGGAAACATTCGAAAGAAAAAGGAAAAACTACGTTCAATTTTTGTCCCTTCCCCATAAATAATGAGTTCTGGTTCATAATCCAGTAAATTATCCTCCAATAACTTAATGGAAGTATGAAAGAAAGATAGATTCTCAACAATAAGTACCCTCTGAATATCTTTTATATCTTTTCCTTGTTTCATCCAAAATACAAAAGGCTCCCCATAGCTCACCATGTTTAATTGCTCTTCAGGTACTCCAATTCTAGCTAAAAAACCTTTACCCTCAGGGAAACTATCACCATCTAGTAAAAATTTTTCATGACCAAACAGCTCCAAGCTTCTTTCTTCAATCGAAACTATGTCTCGTTCCTGGTTGCTTTGGAGAAAAGTATAAACATTCTGGATTCTTTTCCATTCCTCTACCGTTTGCCATTCAGGATGACGTTCATAATAAGAAAAATCAAACTGATCACTTAACTTCATCATCTCTAACCGATCCCACTTGGTAGACTGAACTTTCATATTCACCCAGTAATATAAGGGTAGTGCCGGAGTTCTTCCGTTATATTGATTATTTTGAATAGGAATCAGTTGTCCTTCCGCTTGCAATGTTTCAATGGAATGATAAAACAACGAATAACCATCCATCTCAAAATAATCATTCATCAGCTTACGCAACTGAAGCTCTAAATCATTAATATTAATCTTCTTTTTTTGTTTAGGGTGTTGAATATCTCCAATAAAACCTCTCACCCGTGTTTCAATGATATCTATTGTGTTCACCTACTTACTTTACTTCGTGTCAAACTCCTACTGTTATCCTATTTGGACATCTTTTTATTATAAACTACTTGGTCTGTTGTTTGTAAGTGAATTGTTTGGGTAAAAAATAGGGAACCTCTCTAGATTTCATTTTTTCTAAAAATAAAACGCACAAGTGGAACACACTGTGCGGTCGAATATATATTATAGAGCTTTCTTCAAAATATTTAACTCTAGCTTTGTCAAATTGCCTAGCTACCTCGAGTATTTCTTCTTTATAGTTTAGTATATCTTTCACTGAATCAATTTTAATATATGTTATGTTAACATATTTCAATTGGATATACTTATTTGTACTGTTAAAACCTAATCTACAAAATCCATTTCCGTATTGTATCGTCTAATAATACATTAAAGTAACTCTTGTTATCTCTATAAAAGACTCTAGAAGGGTCTAATTCCTCTCTAAGGATCATCTTTATCAAAACATATCCTTCTATTTCCTCTTCTATGGTATGTATTTTATGAGGTTGAAGTAAGGTTAGTAGGGATTATTAATGTTAGAAATAAATAATAGGACCCCGGTGGCGACTAACATACTTAGCTGTAATGTTGGGTCTTTAAAAGTTTTATTAGAAGGTACTACCTTTCCCATTTAATGTAACCTCCAATTATTAAATACTGTTCCAATCATAAAAAAAGACATGCTTACTTTCACAAACATGTCCTTAATCAGTTATTTAATATTTGAAACAAGGGTATTTACAAAATATTCCATAAAGGTGGCGTTTGCACAATTGTCAACGTAGTGCTTAAATATTATCTTGGCCATCTATCTTCTTTCTTCATTAATTGTTGAAACACATTATGTGGCTCCGTTTGGTACCAATATGCGACAGTCGCCACGTCATCTTGTCTTTCAAAAAGGCCTTTCTTGCACACTCCAATTTGTTGGATAGTTACTCTAAGATTTTCATTGAATCGGATAGGATCTGGAATATGCCAGCGGTAAAATCCTCTCATTGGGGGAACATCATCATTGTGATAAAGATTATGAACTACTTCATCATGTTTTGAATAGAAAGGATATCCCATATATGGCGTGCAATAGGTGTTTTCGATTGTCTTTCCATTTTGTTGAGTCGCAAAACTCCATGCTCCTCCGAAATAGTCTTCAGTTCCTGTACCGCAAATGGTTGGATATTCTTTATCACCATCAATATACATCTTTATTTCACCTTCACCCCACCAGTATCTTTCTAATGTGGCAAGAGCGAGATATGTTCCAACATACTGTCCTTTCCCTATGATGTTATCAACAATTACATAATCTTCACCAATGTTCGTTAATTTTTGACGATTCCATTGCGCATGAAAATATGCTGTGTTTGCCGGAAGCTCATCATATAAGCAATAGTCGATTTGAAAGAATAACGCTGGTATACTTTTTTCGTGTTGGTTCTCAATTGTAATTTTTGCCTTTTTGTTAAATGGCATTGGGAAGTAACAATTAAATCCTCTTGTAGGATTTACAACAATTGGAAATGAATTAACTGTACATCCTCTACCAAATCCATTACAGAAAAAATCACCAAGTGGACTTTCAACAGAAGGAACTGTTTCCTCATCCCAATACATACGGATAACCAAGTCTCTTAAAACAAAAACATCTTCATCTGTTTGATCAGTAACCGTAATCCAAATATGTTGAATAACCCCTGGACCCGCTACATCGCAAAGTAGAGCTGTTTCACCAGATTTTACATCCCGAAGACATGGTGAACCTTTTCGGGAAGGTCCTAAATGACTGGCTGCCATTCCTCCTTTTCCTTTTTCACCATTCGGGTTTTCTGCTGTTATAGCACGTGTTCTTCCATTGTTCATTAAAGGGAGGGTTGAAAGACTATTCATAAATGGGTTAAAATTCATATCATACTTCTCCTCTCAAGTTCGTTCTGATATCTTCTTGGTCTATCCTTTTACTCCCCCTGACATAATACCTTCCATAATTTGTCTTTGAAAAACAGAAACAAAAATGATGATAGGTAAAATGATAATGAATCCCATCGCACTGACAAGGTCCCATGGAATTGCATACATATTATCCCTTAAAGGTAATTGTGTGATTGCTGTAGAAAGTACCGAGATTCCATTTGAATAGAATAGTGGTGTAAAAAAGTTATTTAAACAAATAATGAAATTAACGATACAAACAGTTGCGAGAGCAGGTTTTAGGATTGGCAACGTCACATAAAACAACGACTGAAAAAATCCACATCCATCGATTAGTGCAGCTTCCTCAATCGATGAAGGTATATCATTTAAAAAACTCTGAAGAATTAATATTGAAAAAGGAATAATGCTGCTGATGTAGAGGATAATTAATCCTGTGTATGTATCATACAAACCGACTTCTCTTAGAAAATCATATAAAGGACGAGCTGTCACTACATCAGGAATGAGCATTGAACCTAATAAAAATGCTACGGCTACTGATAATCCTTTACTTTTAAATCTAGCAAAACTAAAGGCTGCCATGACCGAAACAACCATCCCAATAAAAATCGATAATCCTACAATGAGCACTGTATCCCAAATCTTTTGAAATAAATCTGCATTTGCAATTAAATATTGATAGCTTTCAAGAGTAGGATTTTCTGGCCAATATTTTATTGGTTTTGAAAATAACTCTCCTGATGGAGTAATGGACGATACAAAAATCCACCATAATGGAAAAAGTATAAGAAAACCTACAATAACAGCTAGAGACCACCTATACATGTTAGTTACTATATTTCTTGCCGTTCTGGGAAATAGGCGGGGTTCACTTATTACCACATCATATTTTTTATCTTTTGCTGTTTTGAGAAACATAGGAAATTCACCTACTATATTTCATATTTTTCTTTCATCCTATAAGATTAGTAAGTTGTGCTCCTTTTATCCAAAAAGGAACACAACTATTATTTTAGTGATTTAATCTTTTTGCCCCATACATACTTAAACCGCTCAGAATAGCCATTACAATAAACAGAACAATCGCAATTGAAGCTGCATATCCAGTATTTAGATTTGTAAATGCTTCTGTTGTGATTCGATAAGCGAGTAATGCCGTGTCTTCTCCAGGACCTCCGCTGGTCATCGCATAAACAATATCAAACGAAGTGATTCTCCACATTGTAAAGAAAATACTTAAGATTAATATGTTCTTCGAAATAAGTGGAAGTGTAATCCTGAAAAATGATTGAATAGGACCAGCCCCATCGATTTTTGCTGCTTCATACATGTCTGAAGGAATAAATTGAAGACCAGCAAGAATGAGTATCGCAAAAAATGGAACATCCTTCCATAAATCAACAGCAATCACTGCCCATCTGGCTGTATCCGTATGAATGAGCCAATCTAAATTAAAGCCCGGATTGAACCAACGAATAAAATCATTAACCAATCCATAATCATTGTTAAATGCCCACTTTGAAGCAATCGCGATTACAACCATTGGCATCGCCCAAGGGAGCAACACGATGGTTCGTAAAAGCTTTTGACCACCGAACTTCATATTTAGTATAAGGGCTAATCCAACTCCAAAAACGATATGCCCAATCATTGAACCAATCACAAAAATGGTAGTAAACTTAATGGATGTAATCATTTTTGGATCTTGAAAAATATTAATATAGTTTTGGAGCCCAACAAACTCATTAATTCCTCTTAACAAGTTTACGTTATAAAAACTAACTCGAAAGGTTTCAAAAATGGGATATACAGTAGTGAAAAACCTAATTAATAACGCAGGTAGAACAAATAACCATGCGATTGTCAGGTATCTTTTGCTTGCATACATTTTAACGCACCTTTCTTACCTTAATAGGATGATACGGGTCTAATTGGGACCTTTAAGACCAATATAACTTTATTTATATTTATCAACAGCTTCTTGTGCTTTCTTACAGAATTCATCTAACGTGATTTTATCTTGGATATAGTTATGGAAAAGAGTTCCCATCTCAGTGATAAACTCCATTGTCTGAGGAAGCATTGGGCGACCATTTATTTCACTAGTTTCTTGGATTTGTGTATATACGTCTTTAACATCACTTGTAACAGCCTCATTACTAGCAACATCTGCTCTTGCAGGATAACGGTTAAAGTTTTTCCAGCCACTTAACCCACCCTCTTCACTTGCTACATATTTTAAGAACTTTTCTGCTGCTTCCTTATTTTTTGACGCTGAATTTAACACATAGCTCCATGAATCAGTAAAGATTGCTCTCTTTTCAAACTCCGGCATATTAATCATATGGATTTGATCTGCTCCATATCGGTTTGCTTCACGGTAGTCATTTCCAGTTCCCCACATAAAGACCATTCCATACTTACCATCAATGAATTTTTGATTCATCTGTTCGTATTTATCAGCAAGTTGATCGACTGGCGTGACTTTCCAAGTATTGGCCATATCATACATGAACTTAATTGCTTTACGGCTTCCTTCATTTGACCAATCATAGTAATCCCCACCAAAAAGATTTACAAAGGTTGCAATTTCATTAAACACATACGTTTTTTCCCACGAACCACCATATCCATATTGACCGTTTTTTGTTGCCGCTTTCATAAATTCCACAAAGTCTTCTTCGTTTTCAATCGTTGTCATCCCTGCTTCTTCTAGTTTCTTTTGGTCAACCCATAGAGCAAGATAACCTGAATAGCCTGGTACACCAATTACATCACCTTTAGTAGATGTAAGCATATCTTTCATATATCCTTTTGGGAACTGACTTTTTATGTCATCGGTTAATACTGTATCTTGCAATGGTTCAAGCCAGCCTGTGTTTTTGAAAGAGGTTGCCATCTCATCATTGACTTCAAGAATATCAACAGAAGAGTCTCCAGATGATAGGACTGTTGATACTTTTTGTTGGCGAGTGTCAGAATCTGTTGGTGCAGCTACCCAATTAATTTTTAATCCGGTATTTTCCTCTGCCTCATTCAGCCACTGTTCAAAACCTGGAGTAGTTGATTGAATGGTATAGAGCGTAATTTCATCCTTCTTTGATCCAGATTCTGTATCCGATGTTGAAGATCCAGTATTTGAGCTAGAGCATCCTGCAACCAAAAGTGTAAATGTTGCAATACTTGCAAAAATTGATGTAAATTTCTTTTTCATGTCAACAATCCCCCTATTATGGTTTGAATTAAATAACAATAAAAGATATTCCTTGAATACTTTACAGTGCCCCACCTCCTTTGATTTATAGAGAATTCTATCCCCTTACTGAAGTGTGCTATACCCTTACAGACTAATTATTCATAATTTTCAGTCTATTTTTAATATAGGTCTCTAGATTCGCAGTTTTACAGTAAATATAGAGACTACTTTGATGTGTTAATTTATTGTACATTGCTTCTAATTATTGCTTTTGTTCAGAAAGCTCAGTCCAAATTTTTTGGAATTGTTCAAACATCGCTTCCTTTGTGACCTCTCCACCAATATAGGCCTGAATTACTCTACCCATTTGGGAGGTGTTTTCTTCATATCCAGGGTATCTTTGCCATAACCATGGGATTGTTTTATTATTTTGGGTATAATCAATTAAATCCTCTGCTAAAGGACCTAGTTCAGCTTTTTCCATTGGAATGGTTTTCAAAGCCGGAATAAAATTAAATTCCTTGACGATGTAACGTTTGCCTATCTCTGAGGTAACCATCCATTTTAAAAATTCCTTCGCTTCATTTTTTACTTTGGAGTTTCTATGAACAACCCAGTGATTTGCAACTCCTATAGCTAAGCGATCCATAGCCTCTAAATTGTTGTTGATAGGCATAGGAAGAAATCCATAATCAAAATCAGGTTTAAGCTTAAGTAATTGATTTTCGGTCCAACTTCCTTGCTGTATCATAGCTGCTTTACCAGATGCAAATGAAGTAACCTGTGTATTATAGTCAGTTTGTAAAGGATTAGGTTGCCCAAATTTAATCGTTAAATCAACTAATTCTACCCACTCATTAAACGTCTTATTTAGTTGAATTGTATCATCACCTTTTTTTACCGCTTCAATATATTCTTCCGGATTAGGCTGGTGCGCAAAACCGATGTTCAGCAAGTGATTTCCTAAGATCCACCATTCTCCATAACCGTTTAAAAACGGTGTTATTCCAATTGCCTTAAGTTTTTCTGCCGCAGCAGATAACTCTGCTAGAGTCTTAGGCTGTTTAGTAATCCCTGCTTGGTGAAACAGTGATTTGTTATAAATATACCCCCACCCTTCGATAGCTAGAGGCATACCGTATAGCTTTCCATCTTTTGTCATGGGTTGTTTAGCTATTTCTATCACATCACCAACCCATTCCTGGTCACTAAGATCTTCAAGGTGTTCTTCCCACAGATCTAAGTCACTATAGCCTGCAACAAAGAAAATATCAGGTTTATCGCCAGAATTGAATTTTGTTTTCAGTACAGTACTGTAATCACAACCACCACCACATGTTTCAATAAGAACTTTAACTCCAGGATGGTTTTCCTCATATTCTTTTACTAATTGATCTAGTTGCTCAGCCATCTCAACCTTAAAATTAAATATTTTTAAAGTTACTACTTTGGTATTCGGTTGTTTGTTATTAGATGTCGTTTCCCTCTCGCTATTAATACTACAACCAATAAGAGAAAAAATAATTATGGCTAGAAATATCTTTTGTGTAAGCTCTTTCATTAATCTGCACCTCTGTAAGAATTACCTCTTGGAAGTAATTATAACTAGTTTTAAAAATCAAAAATACATAATTTAGTGAACAAAAATGTGCACTTTTGTGACTAAATCAAAATAAAACGTTTATTTATGTGCTGAAACATTTTTACAATTCAACAGGTATCATTTAGAAAATCATACTTATTTACCAAATAGAAGAATAGGATCCGTGTGTAATATTTTTATGATTAGAAACTGATCTGATGGTATAATCAAATGTATAATACTGGTCGAGAGGTAGTGCTGACTGTGAAATTTATACAAGGAAGTATTCGCAATAAGCTGATTGTTTTTTTACTAATAGCTATTATATTACCAATGATCATATCCATCTTTATCTCATATATGTACACACGAGAATCTCTTAAGAGAGAATTTATTAGAGAAAATTTAAATACAGTATATCAGGGTAAAAGCAGTATCCAAGAGTATCTAGAAAATATAAACCAAGTATCGCTCAAAGTGTATAAAGAGATTCAAGAACCTGATAGCTTATATCAAGTCCTAATCGGCAAAAGTAAAAACTATTTAATGGATAGAGAAATTTCTGAGAATATTCATTCTATATCCAAGGAAAATAATGATATTGTACAAGTTTACCTTCATAGTAATAGTAACCAACAAAGTTATCTTATCATCGATGGTTTTCCGAAACGTACCAATGAATCTAATCCTCCTCTCAAACAAAAAGATTTTCCTAAAAATAAAGTAGACCCTTATATTGAATCAACTCATATCGCTCATAATTATGGAATGAATGACTTCCCATATGCACCAAAAGATAAAGTAATCACTATTCATAGAGCAATTTATAAAGCGCCCCTAAAAGAATACTTAGGTTACATTTCAATTGATATAAACCTTGATTCAGTAAGAACAATGAGCGACCTATTATATTCTGAAAATTCTGAAGATATTTATTTGTTAGATAGTATAGGTAAAGTTATTTATTCTTCCCATGAGAATATTATTGGTTCAAAACTCACTGATGATTGGGCAAAATTGTTGCAAAATAAACAGACATCATCTGGTTATTTTGAGTCAAACAATGAGAACTTTAGTGGAATAACAATCTATGAAACAGTTAGACATTTTGAACAAGAATGGGTACTTGCGAAGCGTGTTCCCAACCATGTGTTGTATAGAAATGCAAATCAACTAGTCTTAATTAATGCATTAGTTGTCTCTGTATCATTAATCATTGTCATTATGGCTACCTTATATATTTCCTTAAAATTAACCTCCCCAATAAAAGAGTTAATAAAGTCAATTAAAAAGATAAAGTTAAAGAATATGAAACTAGATATCAATACGAAAAGTACAGATGAAATTGGGATATTAGCCCAGACAATAAAAAACATGGTGGGCACAATTGATAGTTTGATTATGAAAGAATATCGCTTAGAAATTGCCAATAAGGATAATCAACTTAAAGCTCTCCAAGCTCAAATTAACCCTCATTTCATTTATAATATTTTGCAATCGATCGGAGCACTTGCTTTACAAAACAATGTCCCAAAAATTTATGATCTTACTACCTCACTTGGTAAAATGATGCGGTATACGATGAACACAAGCGAACCAATTGTAGAATTGTCAAAGGAAGTAGATGAAGTTAAAACATACCTAGAACTTCAAAAACAAAGGTTCAAACAAAAACTAATCTACAATATTTCTATAGCAGATGATATCAAAAACCTGTCCATTCCCAAAATGATACTTCAACCCCTAGTTGAGAACTACTTTAAACATGGGTTCGAACACATAGAAAAACCAGGGGAGATTTGGATTGATATTAATAAAATACATCCAAAGCTATTAATGATAACTGTTGAAGATAACGGAAAAGGTATCGCCCCAGATAGACTCCTTTTTGTTCAACAAAAACTAAATGAGGAGAAATCAAACGCAACCAGGTTAGATCAAAGTATTGGATTAAGTAATGTCCTTTCTAGAATTCAGCTATATTTTAACGAACATGCAAAAATGGAGATCGCCAATCGGGAACCGAATGGTGTAAAGATTACATTACAGATTCCATTACGAAAGGAGATGTAAGTATGAAAGTACTAATTGTGGATGACGAAGTGGATGTAAGAGAATCGATTCGTTTACTTATTCCTTGGAGTGAATTTGGGATTAAAACTGTCCTGGAAGCTAGTGATGGGAACAATGCTATTGAACTTATTCAGAACGAGAAACCTGAATTCATATTTACAGATATGAACATGCCAGGCAAAAATGGAATGGAGCTTCTAACTTGGATTCAAAAGCAACACTACCAATGCAAAACTATAGTGATCAGTGGGCATGATGATTTTCAATATATCCAGCATACATTAAAAAGCGGTGGCTTTGACTATATATTAAAGCCCATAGACCGGAACGAAATCAATGAATCTTTTAAAAATGCATTGAATAACTGGAAGTTAGATGAAGAAAAGCGCACAAAAGATCTGCAGAGCAGCCAAGTAATTTTGCAAATAAAGCCTGTATTTTTTCACAAAATGTTTTCAAATTTAATACTACAACCTCTTTCAAATCAAAGTGCTTATGAAGAACTTGACAAAGAATTTAATTTAAGAAAATATGATCAATTTCAAATTGCTATATTATATACCGATATGCTTCAACAAGAAATTATTCATAAATTTGCAAGTCAAATTGATTCACTAGATTCAACGCTCTTAAATATTTGTAATGAGATTCTAGGGCAAACCAATGAGGGATATGCTTTTAAACATTTGAATAAAGAAAACGAAATTATAATCATTATTTGGAAGAATTTCAATGATTTCAAAGCAAAACTCCAGAAAATGAATGAGGCATTTACAAAAATACTTCATACACCTTTTCACTTTGGAATCAGTTCAATCAATGAATTACCAGAAGGTTTGAAAAATGGGTATAAGGAAGCAAAGCTCGCATTAAGACAAAGTAATTATCTTCTTAGCAGTAAATTCATTCACCAATTAGAAGAGAAAATTCCTAACGTAAGCAATACCCTATTTTTCTCCGATTTTAGTGAGGGAATTGTAATAGCAATTAAGAGTAATGAAAATGCACAAATTGAAAGAGCTATTACTGAATTTATTATAGCAATTAAAGAATTAAACTCCGTAACACTAGATCAATTAGAATATTGGAGACATGAATTTTACCTGATGAAATCCTATCTTTTTAAAGAAATCTTTTTTGAGGAAAAGTTTAATTTTATTCAAAGGCATGTTTATTTTCCGTTAAATAAAGATGGAAGGATATCTTTGGATTTGTTTAAAGAAGAATTAATAAAGTACTGTATTATGTTTGCAGAAGAGTTGGCAGAGAAACTGAGAAAGAATCAAAATATCATCTTTGATATAAAAAGATATATAGATAACCATTATCATGAAAACTTATTACTTCAATCAATTGCAGACCATTTTTATATTAGCAGAGAATATATTTCTCGTAAGTTCAAACTAGAATTCGGACTTAATGCTTCTGACTATATTGAAAAGATTCGTATTGAAAATGCAAAAATTCTACTCATGAATAATGGACTTCAAATATCAGATGTTGCAGTTGAAGTAGGGTTTCAAGATGGAAGGTATTTCAGTAAGGTATTTAAGAAAGTTGTAGGCGTTACACCAAAGAGGTATAAAACATCTTTAAAGAATTGAATAATTTCGTTGAGGAAAATAAAATATTCAAAAAATCCGTCTAAACAAATGATTTAATTCATTTAACCTGTTTTATTATAACCATAAAACAAGTAAAGAATTACCATCAACTCTATCTAATGAGTTGTTTTTAATTAATAAAGATGAGATGAGATAAGATTTTCTTTTAAAAACTTTTATATGGCGGGACTGCCTGGGAATCGAACCCAGCTATCCTGGCACGCAGGACACAAGCGGTTTTGAAGACCGTGGCGGGCACCAGCTCCACAATCAGCCCCGTATGAAGAACCGTGTTCAAAATTTGTGACCCCAAAGGGTTACATTTTACGACACGGTCTTTATTATGGGGTACATGGCTTTATTTTTCAAGTATAATACTCAAATTATTTCACTCTAAAAACTATTTTTCTGTTAGACCTAATTCAAAAGCAAGTCGATCATGAATATACTCCCAATCAGCATTCGTGTTGTTTATAACCAATGATCTTATCGGTACAACTCTGAGGAACTCCTTCTCAGACTGCTTTCTATCCTCCAAGAAAGCAAGCACTCCACCTACCCCTGACAGTCCCCTTTCTTTCCCATACTCCTGCCCTGTGTAATACCAGGTTATAAAATCAAACCATTCTACAGGACGTTCCTGCCTTATTTTCTCAAGGTTTTCTGCTATATTATCCTGTTCAAAATAAACGATTACTGGATCGAGCTCCATAATGATATTGGTTATCTTATGTAAGAAATTGAAAATAATCTCTTTTGGACAATTATGTTTTGCTAATAAAAACGTAAAAGGATTTTGTAAATAACAGCATTCTAGTATGTATTCATGGACTCCCGATTTTGCTTGTTCAACAAACTCCTTCCACTTTCCCAAAGCAACCTTTACGTAATCTTCTACTGGAAGCTCATATACATCGAAGGCTTTTAATCTCTCAAATAATTCTGTGTTTTTTTCATACAGACTCGCGTACGAAATATAATATCTCTCGCCTTTTCGCGTGGCCATCCCCCGAACTGAAGGACACTCTTGTTCAACCACATTCAATTGCTCCTCAGTTAGACAAGCAACAGACTCATAATCAGCCGGATGCTCCGGATTACCCTCCAAATATAGTTTTGCATTATCTCCTAATCTATTTGCTAACCATTTGGCACTGGTCGTTTTTCCTGAACCAGGGACTCCTTCGAATATATATAGTTTCGTCATACTGTTCTCCTTTTCCCTTTTTTAATTGCTTTCATAACGTTCGTCTTGTCTCCCCACTAGAAGTTTGGCTATAATAATAGTATTAATAATGGTTTGTAGGTGAGTTTATGTTAAGTGGATGGTTTTCAATCTTTATTATTTTTTGGGTGTTAATACTAGTCGGTTCATTTGCAATCGGTGGATTTTTTATGTTTCGTAAGTTTTTAAAAAGAATGCCTCTTGAAGATGGAAAGTCTGTCCTCGATTGGGAGGAGCACTTTGTGAATGAGACACGTGATCTTTGGCAACAGCCTGAGAAGGATCTTCTTGAAGACCTTGTGAGCCCTGTACCAGAACTTTTTCGCGATGTGGCTCGACAAAAAATCGCTGGAAAAATTGGTGAGCTAGCCGTAGAGGAAAAACGTCCTTCAATTACCGAAGAGCTCGTGATTCGAGGATATATTTTAGCTACACCGAAACGCGACCATAAATTTTTGAAAAAGAAGCTAGCAGAAAATAAAATCGATATGGCGCCATATCAGCACTTATTTTAAAGGACCGCTTTTTACATAAAGCGGTCTTTTTTGTTTGTTAAAAACGCCAAATCCATCATGACTTGACGTTCGTAATCTCATGATTTTGTCAGTTTTTCCTGGAATCTTCTAAATTGAAGATACATAGCAATTCTCCACGGAAGGATCATGGAAAAAGCTAATATAAAGAACATTCCACTTAATTCCCCATAATCAATCGTAGAGCTTAATAGTAACTTTAGAATGATTCGTAAAACGAGGAGCCCGAATAAAATAAACACAAATGCACGTGAACGTTGTAAGTATATTTCATTCTCACGTATTTCAAATTTAGAAGTTTTTATTAACAAAATAGAAAAGACTAGTCCAACCGCTATGGCTTCAAACAATTCTAAATATGTCACTCGAAACATCGGAACAACAAACATTAGTGCACCTGTACTCATAAACACAGGTGGTAGTATAATTTTCCTTGCAGTGGCAGGTTTTTTCGCCGCTTTCATACGGACGAACATGGCCAAAATCGCCATACCAATTGCCCCTATTGAAGAAGCAACAACAACCATGTTGTTCATATACTTTCATTCCAATCTAAGAAATATATTTTCCCTATAATTATAGCGGATACACTTCCAATATTATAATATTTTTTTAAAATAAAGAATGCTGACTATCAACGACTAGTCAGCATCTATTATATTTAGGTTAAAACACGATTTACGGCTTCAATAACCCTTCCTTCATCAAAGGGTTTTACAATGAAGTCTTTAGCTCCCGCTTCAATCGCTTCTACGACCATACGCTGTTGGCCCATTGCAGAACACATGATAACTTTTGCTTGTGGGTAGTTCTGTCTAATTTCTTTCATGGCCTCTAAGCCACTCATCTCAGGCATTGTAATGTCCATCGTAACCAAATCTGGTTGTCGCTCATGAAAAAGAGCGATTGCTTCTCTGCCATTTTCGGCCTCTCCCACGATCTCGTGGTTATTTCGAATTAGAATGTCTGAAAGGGTCATTCTCATAAATTTTGCATCATCTACGATTAATATTTTTGCCATCGCTGGTCCCCCCTCAACACTACAACAGAATCATATCTCTAAAATACATATTTAAATATAACGAATATTACAGTCAATGACAAAAAGAATATTTCGACTATTTTTGACAGGTGAATCATAATGACTTAAGACTATTTTCCTATATTATAACAGAAAGACACCTAAATCAAAAGCCTGTAAAACCACCAAACATATTGGTAAAAATGATAATAATCTTTGTCATCCAATCAAAAAATAGGACGATTCCCATTACTATCATAATATAGCCACCAATTTTCATTATTAAAACATTGTGGCGCTTGATCCATTGTAATTTCCCTATAAAGAAAGATAGGATGAAAAATGGAATAGCAAATCCAAGTATATATGCAATCATGTATACCATGCCTGAACCAGGATTTGTCGCAGCTAGAGCAATTACTGACATTAAGATAGGACCCGTACAAGGTGTCCATCCTGCCGCAAAAGCAATTCCTATTAAAACCGAACCAAAATATCCTGACGGACGGTGTTTAAATTCATATCTTTTCTCCCTCATCAACGTTTCCGGTTTCAGAATACCAACGATCACGAAACCAAAAAAGACGATCACAATGGCGCCTAATTGACGAATGAGATCCTGGTAGCCAGCAAAAATTTCACCAATAAAGGAGCTTCCAAAGCCGATGGCAATAAATATTATGGAAAATCCAACTAAGAAAAACAAAGTATGTAATAAGCTGCGTCTTTGTAGCATGGCATTATCCGTCTTCAATTCTCCTACTGACATACCAGTAATATACGAGAGGAACGCAGGATATAAAGGAAGACAGCAAGGAGAAATAAAGCTCAAAAAGCCGGCTCCAAGTGCAATTAATACGTTTACATCGGTCAAATGTAACCACTCCTAAAAAAATCATTCTTATTAATTCTATCAAAAGATAAATAGAAAAGATAATAATTAATATTCGAACATTCTGTGACAGCTAAGAAAAATCTGGCAAGCTCCAGACTCCATATATCTGTATGTAAGAACCCTGAAAAAATGTTAATCACCAAACAAAATTGTCTATTTCTAGATTTTTTCTTTTGAAATTCTCCTATTTCTTGGGTATACTATGTATATAGTTTCACGAAAGACTTTGGATATTATTTGGAAGGGACTAAACAGAATTGTCAAAACAGGAATTTTTAGCACTCATTGAAAAGAAACGAGCGGAGCTAATCGAGATCGCTATGATCAGTGGACTGAATTCTTCTACTGCCCTTCATTACAGTCAGGAATTGGACAATCTATTAAATGAATATAACCGTATCTTTTTAAAAAAGGTTCCCACCTATTAAAAACAGCTTGAGCTAAAAGCAACTCAAGCTGTTTATTTTTTAGCTTACAACATCCTCTATTCTATCAGCTAAATTATTTTGCAGAAGATACATCTTATAGTACAAACCTCTTTGTGATAGGAGTTCCTGATGACTCCCCCTCTCAACGATTTCCCCTTGATGCAATACTAAAATCAGTTCAGCATCTTGTATGGTCGACAATCGGTGGGCAATGGCAATTGTTGTGCGACCTCTTCGCATACGTGAAAGTGCCTCTTGAATCGCTTCTTCAGTCTCCGTATCAATATTGGCCGTTGCTTCGTCTAAAATTAATATTTTTGGACTAGCTGCTACCGTCCGAGCAAAAGCAACCAGTTGGCGTTGACCACTTGATAGCGTAGACCCTCTTTCCACCATCTGATGTTCGTATCCACCCTCTAGCTTCTCAATAAATCGGTGTGCTTGAACAAACTTCGCAGCTGCTTCTACTTCTTCCATACTCATCTTTTCATTATGCAACCGAATATTATCTGCGACGGTTCCAAAAAACAAGAAAGGATCTTGAAGAACCAACCCCAATTTTTTCCGAAGTTCTTTTTCGGAATACTCTTTAATGGAATGCCATCTACTAAAATTTCTCCTCTTTCAAATTCATAAAATCTCATCATTAAGTTTATTATCGAGCTTTTGCCACTTCCGGTGTGACCAACCAGGGCGACGGTTTCACCTGGTTTTGCCTTGAAGGAAATATTTTTTAATACATCTCTTTTCCCATCATATGAAAAACTGACATCACGAAATTCTATTTCACCGTCTTGAATCTTATTAGCTGTTTCTTTTTGCGAAGGTGATAACTCCTGCTCATCTAGAACATTGAATACCCTAGAAGCTGCGACAATCGCTTGTTGGTATAAAGATAAACGCATCATCATATTGTTCACTGGCTCAAAGAATCGATCTAGGTAGTTAACAAACGCATATAACACTCCGATTTGGATAGGACTTTCAAATGAAGAAACACCAAAATAGCTAAGAACGATGATCAAGGCGCCCACATAAACAAGGTCAATTGCAGGACGCAAAAGCAATCCATCTACTTTTATATTCCTCATACCAGCAATAAAATGCTTCTCATTGGTCACTCCAAATTCTTCACGCATTCTTTTTTCCTGACGAAATACTTGAATGATCCCCATCCCTTGAATCGATTCACTAAGCTTTGCATTTAGCTGGCTTAGACGCTCCCTCATATCATGGTAAAATTTCGAGCTTAATTTTCGGTACAAGCTCATAATGAAAAAAATGACAGGAAGGATCACTAAACAAAACAATGCTAGTTTTACATCCAAAATAAACATCGCAATAAAAATACCTGTAATTAGGAATCCACTTTGGATAAACGTTACTAACACCGTCACAAACATATCTTTAATCGCCTCAGTATCATTCGTCACTCTTGATACAATGCTTCCAGCAGGAGTTTTGTCAAAAAATTTCAATCCAAGTGATTGAACCTTTGAGAAGACATCAATCCGAATTTCTTGAATGATTTTTAAGGCAATTTCTTGGAATTTTAAGAGCTGAAAATAGGAGATAATAACGTTTAATATTTGAATACCTAAATACACGGCACCTAGCATGAATAATGGTTCAAATGAAAGATTTCTGGGTTTTAAGTAATCATCTATAAATACTTTTACTAAAATAGGACCCAGTATATCACCAATAGTTGTAAGTATCAGGAGACCAAATGCTAACACAATCGTTTTCATATGAGGCTTCGCATAGGCTAGGAGCCGAACTAATACTTTCCACTGTTGTTTCCCTTCTGATAATTGCTGATTTTCCATCACTTATCCTCCATGCTCCACAAGATCTTCCAGCTGTTGCCTTAGGTACATTTCCTTGTACCATCCTTCTTGATCCATTAACGTATCATGTGTACCCAATTGCGCGATCTGTCGATTATCAATGACTAAAATAACATCGGCATGCTGAATGGCACTCAGTCGGTGAGAGGTAATGATTGTTGTTTTCCCCTCACGGTTTTCTTTTAGTGAAATTAAAATCGCCTCTTCGGTTTTTGCATCGACCGCTGAAAGAGAATCATCCAGAATGAGAACTTCCGGATTTAATAATAGAGCACGAGCAATGGAAATACGCTGTTTTTGCCCACCAGATAACGAAACGCCTCGTTCTCCGACGACCGTATCATACCCATCTGTAAACTGAGTTATATCATCATGAATATTAGCTATTTTCGCTGCCTCCTGGATCTCTTCTTTTTCACATAGAGACTTGGCGAAAGAGATATTTTCACCGATCGTAGCAGAAAATAGGAAATGGTCCTGTGGAACATAACCGACTGCTTCTCTCAATTTGTCGATTTTATATCTTGTAATATGCTGACCACCGACTATAATTTGACCCTCGGTAACATCATATTCCCTGATCAATAGCTTTAATAATGTCGTCTTCCCGGCACCCGTTTTCCCAACAATTCCAAGTGTCTGCCCCCTTTTTAACTTAAAATGAATATTTTGGAGGATGGGCTCTGCTTCATTCGGGTAAGTAAATTGCTGAAGCTCATATTGAATATCTCCGCTTGGAATCATGTTTAACGCATCTTTTTCATCCACAATATCCGCTTTTTCATTTAACAGTGCGAAAACTCGATCATAAGAGGCTCTTCCTCTTTCAACGATATTAAACAACCAACCGAAGGCAAGCATAGGCCAAATTAATAACCCTAAATAGGTTGTAAAAGAAACCAACTGTCCGATCGTTAACTCACCATTTATTACATATCTAGCACCAAATGTAAGAGAAAGAAAAAATGAAATTCCTACAATAATAGAAATCGTCGGATCAAACAAGGAGTCCACCCGTGCAACGGAAATATTCTTATCTACTACATCATTGGATTGCTTTCGAAAATCTTCTATATCTTCTTTTTCCTGACCAAAGGTTTTTATCACCTTTATTCCTGTGATACTTTCCTGTGTTTTATCGTTTAACGATGAAAAGGCCTCCTGCGCGAGATGAAAACGCTTGTGTAGTAACGTTCCGTACCAACTGGTTAAAATCGCCATAAACGGCATCGGAATCAAGCTAATTAACGTAAGCTTCCAGCTGATGGTAAAAGCCATCGCAAGAATGACAAATCCACCTGTAGAAAGGGAATCGACAAAGGTGAGCACCCCTACACCTGCCGTCTGCTGTATCGCTTGAATATCATTGGTCGCATGTGCCATCAAGTCTCCCGTTCTTCTTCTT
The DNA here is from genome assembly GCA_041640555.1 of Bacillaceae bacterium. GTDB lineage: Bacteria > Bacillota > Bacilli > Bacillales > Cytobacillaceae > Robertmurraya_A. The sequence goes on along the minus strand of JBEQAB010000009.1, from coordinate 52,119 downwards.
TGGTAAAAGGATTGTGACATTAAAGTAAAATGATGAAACAATCGATTTCGTACCTGCATGGAGAGCTTAACTGCTGAACCAAAGATCATGATTCTCCAATAATACCTAAGTATGTACATCATTAGAGCCGCCCCTACAAGTAGGAGCAAATATGTCCCTAATATCTTCATTGTTAAGGACCCTTGCTCAATATGATCGACTACAAGCCCAATCACTTTTGGAGGAACAAGCTGCAAAAATGCTACAATTAACAACAGGAGAACCCCAGTAATATATGCTTTTTTCTCCTGCTTGAAAAACCACATCAAATCAATAAACACTTTCATTCCCCACAGCCCCCAACCTTCAAAAACAATTCCTGTAACTAGAATAGTTTACCAAATCTTGTGAAAATAAGGAAGATACTTGCAGTGTTTTGGTATTGTTCCTTTAGTTTACTGAATGGGTGAAGTATTGTTATTTCAACTTCATAATTTAGTTCCTTCGTTCCACTAATTCCTGGAAATCACAGACTTTAAAATCAAATTTAGTTCCCTCATTCCACTAATTCCTGGAAATCATAGGTCTTAAAATCAAATTTAGTTCCCTCGTTCCACCAATTCCTGGAATTCATAGGTCTTAAAATCAAATTTAGTTCCCTCGTTCCACCAATTCCTGGAAATCATAGGCCTATAAATCAAATTTAGCTCCCTCATTCCACTAAATACTGGTAACCACAGGCGCTAAATTAGTCCTTCACAATAAAAAACGCCATGATGGCGTTTTCATTGTGTACTATTGTTGTTTTTATCATCATTACCCTTACCCGGATGCACCGCCTGGTAAATAGCATTTGAAAATTGGTCGACTTCTTCCATTGTTCCACCATGCATCTGGTTGTCAGCACCTAGCTTACTTTTATCCCCTTTAACTGGATTATGAATCCGTACCATATTCCCACCTCCTCCTCTATAGGATGAGCATTTCTCATCATACTTATCAATATTTAGGATTGAGATGGACGAAATCACAATGTCCTGTATAATAGATGAGATAATAATTACAGGGTGAGTGTGATTAGGTGGTTAATGCAATTGGATATGTCACGTTTTTAACATATGAACTAAATCAAAAATTTTCTATACGAAAGAACCATAATGTAATTAAACTACATAGCTACAAAGAAATTGCTGATCTATATAATAGACCCGCATATGAGGTTACATGTAAATATAGTGTCTACCTACCTGCACATTATGAATGTAAATCATTAGAGGACTATACAGGTAGAGTTTATCCCTTCTTAGAGCATTTTCTTAGGAACATTATTCGAACTGAAGTCCATAGCTTAACTTATAAAGAACCTCCGATAAGGAAGAGGCGAAAAAAGGAAAAAAATTCAGCAGAATAAAAAAACACCTTTTCTGTTTGTGCAGAAAAGGTGGTCTTTATTCGGGATTGAGTCAATCAAAACATAAGCCTATGTACAGGGCTTGTCCATGACAAATTACTTGCCCGTTTGCTTGTTCATTGCTGACATCATTTGATTGATTTTCTTCTGAGATGGTTTCATTCCCATTTGCATCATCATCATTTTTAGCATTTGTTCATTGATTGGTGGGTTTTTCTTTAAGTAGCTCATCATGTAACGGCGAGCAATGAAAAAACCTAGTGCAACACCTGCTGCTAAAGCAAGTACGCCTACTAGAATATGCGTCCACATACTAAACTTCCTCCTTCATGTTGTCTATCATACAGTGTACTAAACCAAATGCTATTATACAATATTTGCTGTGCAATTTCTCCTATTTTAAATCAACTTTCTTTCCTTAATTGGTCTGAGCCACCCATAACGCTCATGTACAAGGTCAATTGCCAAAAAGGAGCTTTCACTTTTACGTAAAACTTCGAAGAAAAGCGTCTCTGCATCATAACTACCAAATGCATGAATAGTAATATGCTTTTCAAATATCTCTAGCTTGGCCGAGCTTACATTTCCATTTTGAATATAGTATATCCCCTGATTGTGTTCAAAATCCTGATTTTTTCCTAATTGTTGAAGAATATATTGTTGAAGGCGAAGTGTCGATAGAGGTTTCGTAATAAACTGGATTTGTTTTTTTAATATATTTTTTAGTTCACCGAAGGATTCATTATACTCAGCAAACAAATCAAAGAACATCTTTTCTCTACCAAAATAATGAGAGGCAAATTCATCATCGATTAAATACAACTGATATGTTCTCACCAAGCTTCCTCCTCGTCTGACCAAATAATGTTATTTCTCTCTATTATAAAGAAGTAGAAATAGAACGTTTGTCTTTCGTCGTCAAAAACTTCCACTATTTTTGTCGGAAAAGGTCGGAGATCTTGATGCATGAAAAAAAGGCTGTTCTATTTCTAGAACAACCTTTTCAAAATTATAATAGAGCCTTAACTCTAGCAACTACATTTTCTACTGTAAATCCGTATTCTGCCATGATTTTTTCTCCAGGAGCAGAAGCACCGAATGTATCAATTCCTAATACTTCCCCTTCATCTCCTGCATAACGATGCCATCCTAGAGATGATCCCATTTCAATAGCTAAACGCTTCTTAACAGTTGGAGGAATAACACTTTGCTTATATTCACGAGATTGCTTTTCGAAGCGGTCCCATGAAGGCATACTTACTACTGAAGCTGAAATTCCTTCTGCATCAAGTGCTTTTTGTGCTTCAACAGCTAAACCTACTTCTGAACCAGCAGCAAGCAATAATACATCTGCTTGTTCTTTAGATGCTGGTGAAATAACATAAGCACCTTTCTTAACGCCTTCATAAGCATTTTTATCCGTGTCTTTAATCGTAGGTAAATCCTGTCTTGTTAACACTAAAGCTGTTGGAAGATCAGTTGATTCAAGTGCAAGCTTCCAAGCTGCTGCTGTTTCATTACCATCAGCCGGACGAATAACACCTAAGTTTGGCATTGCACGTAATGCAGCAAGCTGTTCAACTGGCTCATGTGTTGGTCCATCTTCCCCAACTGCAATTGAGTCATGAGTGAATACATACGTTACAGGAAGACCCATTAATGCAGCTAATCTAATAGCTGGACGTAAGTAGTCAGAGAATACAAAGAATGTTCCTCCAAATACCTTTACTCCACCATGTAGAGCCATACCATTTAACGCAGCACCCATCGCAAATTCACGAACGCCAAACCAAATGTTCTTACCTTCAAACGATTCAGGAGTAAAATCACCTACACCTTTAATCATTGTTTTGTTAGAACCAGCAAGGTCAGCTGAACCCCCGATAAATGAAGGCGTGTTCTTAGCGATTGCATTAAGAGCTTCACCTGATGATGCACGGCTAGCAAGTGCTTTTCCTTCAGGATATACAGGAAGATCCTTGTCCCAACCTTCTGGAAGCTCACCTTTAATAGCAGCTGATAACTGTTGAGCAAGCTCTGGGTAGTCATTTTTATAAGAAGCGAACATGTCGTTCCACTCGTTTTCTTTCTTTGCACCAGTTTCCACAATGTATTTATTAAATGTATCATATACTTCTGTAGGAACATGGAAATCTTCTTCAAACGTCCATTGGTAAGCTTCTTTCGTTAGCTTTAATTCATTTGCTCCAAGTGGGGCACCATGAACATCTGATTTACCAGATTTGTTTGGTGAACCATAACCGATTACAGTTTTTACTTCAATTAGTGTAGGACGGTTTTGATCACCTTGAGCATCTTCAATTGCTTTTGCAATTTCCTCAAGGTTATTTCCATCCTCTACACGAATGTATTGCCATCCATACGAATCAAAACGTTTTTCAACACTTTCAGAGAATGAACGGTCTAAGTCACCATCAAGAGAGATATCATTTGAATCATATAATACAACTAGACGACCAAGTTTTAAATGTCCTGCAAGTGAAGCAGCTTCAGCAGAAACACCTTCCATTAAGTCTCCGTCACCACAAATGCTATATGTATAATGATCTACTACATTGTAGTTACCTTTGTTATAAGTAGCAGCTAAATGTCTTTCAGCCATCGCCATACCAACTGCCATTGCAATTCCTTGCCCTAGTGGTCCAGTGGTTGCATCTATACCTGGTGTATGTCCAAATTCAGGATGACCTGGAGTTTTACTTCCCCATTGACGGAAGCTCTTAAGATCATCCATCGTTACATCATAGCCTGATAAGTGAAGAAGACTATATAGCAATGCAGAACCATGCCCTGCAGATAAAACAAAACGATCACGGTTAAACCACTCTGGGTTTTTAGGGTTATGATTCATAAAGCGCGACCATAATGCATAAGCCATTGGAGCAGCACCCATCGGCATACCTGGATGACCGGAATTAGCTTTTTCAATCGCATCAATTGATAAAGTACGTATTGCGTTTATTGCTAGTACATCATTTTGTTCAAACATTTTTTCAACCCTTCCTATTCTTTATCTAATAATCCCACTTTTTAATATTATATCTGCTCTACTATTTATACAACAGATTGGCTAAATAAATTTTGAAAAAAAACACATATTTTATAATTTTCTGTGTATTCTATCATTTCCTGGTGAATAAATTTAGAAGATTAATGTAGTTTTTTGCTATTTTTTAGTTTCTTAAGCTTTTCAGGTGTTACATCCTCGCCCAAAGGATCAATAATTTTTACACCTTCGAGCGTTCCTAGCATAGATGATCGAAATATTTGTAAATATTCACTACGAAGCTTTGACTGCTCCTTTGCTTCCGCTTCTGTTAACCCTTCAGCTTTTGCTTTTTTTGCTAGTTCATTAATTCTAGCGATTCTTTCCTTCGGTAGCATCTCTTTGCTCCTTCACTTTTAGTTTTACCAATAGAAATCATGTTACTAAAAGATATAGTCTTTGACAAGGAAGAAGCGTAAAGAGGTACGAATAACAAAAAATGCCAACAGTTTTTTATGACTTGTTAGCATTTGGTGAGATATTTTTTAGCTGTTTTTGCTCTTCTATGTGTTCAAGATACCTTCGATTTACTGTAGCTTTTGAGATATCATATCCAAACCCTCTTAGAGTAGCAGCGATTTCTGAAAATGTTAAATTATTGTCTCGTAACCGTACAATCTCTGATATCGGTACTTCAATACGCTCTCGCCCTGCATGAACACCGTTGTTTTTCAGATTTCTCTCTGGTCTGTAACCGTTTTGAACAGCTCGGTTCATTCCTCTTTTAATTTTACTATTATGAAGCTTTCGCTGATATTCCTCTACCATACTTACAATTTGCAATACCATAGAATCCGATTCAGATAATTGTAACTCACCGTTATGTGAGACACTGAAAAGTTTGATGTTATCCTTTAGTATACAATGAAGCAAAGCGATTTTGGCATTTCCTCTACCAAGTCTCGTTTCATCTTGAATTAGGACTGCATCTACTTTCTCATCCTTTAATCGTGATAGTAGGAGCAAAATACCCTCTCTGTCAAAGTCATAACCACTTGCCTGTTCCTTTATCACTTCAACAACTTCCATTCCGTGTAGTTTTGACAGCTTCAATAACTCTTCTTCCTGTCTTTTTAGAGAAGTGTACTGTGATTCTTTTTCAGTACTTACTCTACAATAGATAATTGCCTTCATATTTCCTCCTAATTCGAAGCAAGCTCTGTAACAGCGGAATCGTTTAATTCTACAGGTATATAGATTTCATCACCTACTAACAATAAGTTCCCATTAATATCATTAATTTCTTCTACCCAGGATACAAACTCTGTTTCAGACAAAGCATGCTTATCAGCGTAGTCTTGACAAAGGTCCCAAAGAGTTTCTCCTTCATTAATCGTTACAGACATATATTTTTCCTCAACTGATTCACCACTAGAAATTACTAAAATAATCGACGCTAGGATAGATAAGATAACTAGAATAATAGCATATGAATATTTGTTCCATAAAGTTTTCATGTAAAACACCTCTATTAGAATGTATGTTCGTATTTATGTTATTATTATAGACCGAACATTTGTTTTGTGTCAACAATTATTCGAACTTATGTTTGTATGCACTGGTAGAACATGCTATAATATAGTCAAGATTAACCAATGAGGGGCGGTAAGTATGACAAAACTATCAAAACGTCAGGTCGATATACTAGAATATATAAAAGAAGAAGTTAAGCAAAAGGGCTATCCGCCTTCCGTTCGTGAAATTGGGGAAGCGGTTGGTTTAGCTTCAAGCTCAACCGTACACGGCCATTTAGCTAGACTTGAAAGTAAAGGGTATATTCGAAGAGATCCAACAAAGCCACGAGCAATTGAGATTTTGGATCTTGATGAGGTAGTAAGCAATATACCAAAATATAATATCGTTAACGTTCCTGTAGTCGGAAAAGTAACTGCGGGTATACCTATAACTGCAATCGAGAATGTCGAAGAGTATTTTCCTCTCCCAGAACGTCTTGCCCCTGCGGATGAACAAGTATTTATGCTTGAGGTTATGGGAGACAGTATGATTGAGGCTGGAATCCTTGATGGAGATTACGTGATCGTGAAGCAGCAGCAAACAGCGAATAACGGAGACATCGTTGTTGCCATGACGGAGGAAGATGAGGCTACCGTAAAGAGATTCTTTAAAGAAAAGGACTATGTTCGTTTGCAACCAGAGAATTCTTCTTTAGCACCAATTATCTTACGAAATGTGTCTATCCTAGGAAAAGTTATCGGAGTATATCGTCATATTCATTAATAAGTGACAGCAAGCATCAAAGGATGCTTGCTTTTTTTATCATTATAGTGGCTCAAAGCTCTTTCTTCTACTAAACCAATGGGCCACAAGATATAAAAACAAGATGATAAAAAACGAATAGGTATAAGCCCAATTTATTTTCTTATACATATCCATCATCGCCATCAATGGCATACCGATGTATGCGCTCATACCAGCCAATACTAATCCTTTGATAAGTGGATTAACATTTGGTTTGTATTGAAGAAAGAACATGATGGCTACAGGGATAAGTGAATAACGAAACGAATAACTTATAGTTGGAATTGGAATTGCTTTTACTGGATAGATCCATCTTCCATGTTCCACTCCTAACGCATCAATCGTTGTAGATAGCATCATTACAATAAATGCTGAAAAAAGTAATCGCGATGAGCTCTCTCTTTTCCGGAATATTGCCCAGAGTATCCATGGAACAAAGATCATTAGAACTGCAACCCACCATTTCCAAGTGAAAAAAAAGGCATTTATAGTTGCATCTATAATAAGATGATTTCCTTCCTTAATTAAGTCAGATCCTTTTTCAACTTGCTTGAGACCATCTTGAAACGTCATTGTCTTTCCCCCGTAACGTATCTTCAAATAACTGTAATTGGTTCTATTATTTGGATAAATTAAGATTTTTATTCAAAAAAGGCGCCTAACCATTTACTTGCAAACATACAAAAAAAACCCTCAACACCTATAGTGTTGAGGGTTTTTGAAACGGATTAATACATTGACATGTATTGCTCGCGCTCCCATGGATGTACTTGTGTACGGAACATATCCCACTCGATCTCTTTTGCTTCCACGAAGTGTTCGAAGATATGCTCTCCAAGAGCGGTAATCATTGTTTCGTCTGATTTTAAGTTATCTAAAGCAGCAGCAAGTGTAGCTGGTAGATCTTCGATACCAACAGCTTGACGCTCTTCTTTGTTCATAACGTAGATGTTACGGTCAACTGGAGCTGGAGGTGTTAAAGAGTTCTTCACTCCGTCAAGACCAGCAGCAAGTAATACAGCCATTGCTAAGTAAGGGTTAGCAGCAGGGTCAACGCTACGTACTTCTACACGAGTAGAAATTCCACGAGATGCAGGAATACGGATTAGCGGTGAACGGTTTCTAGCAGACCATGCAACGTAGCAAGGTGCTTCGTAACCAGGTACTAAACGCTTATAAGAGTTTACAGTTGGGTTCGTTACAGCTGTAAAGTTAGGAGCATGCTTAATGATACCAGCGATGAACTGACGAGCAGTGTCGCTTAGTTCTAAGTTTCCAGTTGGATCAAAGAATGCGTTCTTGCCTTCTTTGAATAAAGAAACGTTACAGTGCATCCCCGAACCGTTTACACCGAATAATGGCTTCGGCATGAAAGTAGCATGTAGACCGTGCTTACGTGCAATTGTTTTAACAACAAGCTTGAACGTTTGGATTTGGTCACAAGCGCTTAATGCATCAGCATATTTGAAGTCGATTTCGTGTTGTCCTGGAGCAACCTCATGGTGAGATGCTTCAATTTCAAAGCCCATTTCTTCAAGCTCTAACACGATATCACGACGGCAGTTTTCACCAAGGTCCGTTGGAGCAAGGTCGAAATATCCACCGTTGTCGTTTAATTCAAGTGTAGGCTCTCCAGCTTGGTCAAGCTTGAATAAGAAGAATTCTGGCTCAGGTCCAAGATTGAAATCAGAGAATCCTAGGTCTTGCATTTCTTTAATAATTCTTCTTAAGTTGTTACGTGGGTCACCAGCAAATGGAGTTCCATCTGGATTATAGATGTCACAGATTAAACGTGCCACTTTACCTTTTTCAGCTGTCCAAGGGAAAACTACCCATGTGTCTAAGTCTGGATATAGGTACATGTCTGACTCTTCAATACGAACAAAACCTTCGATAGAAGAACCGTCAAACATCATTTTGTTGTCTAAAGCTTTTTCAAGCTGACTGATAGGAATCTCCACGTTTTTGATTGTTCCTAAGATGTCAGTGAATTGCAAACGAATAAACTTTACATTTTGTTCTTCTGCCATTCTTGTAATATCATCTCTTGTAAACTTAGCCATTTTGTTTCCTCCCTTGAATTGTAAATCTCTTTTTATTAGTGGAAAAAGCGTGACATATCACCTTGGCGCAATGACGAACGATTAAAGCGGCCAGCATGCATAAGCTCTGAGCGTAACATTTTTCGTAACTCATCATCGGAAAGATCACGTCTTGCTTTCTCTGCTTCCTTCACTATTTCTTCTGAAAGCACCTGTTGCTCTTTCACAGAAAAAATTTGCTTAATTCCTGCAAGATTCACACCTTGCTCGATCAAATCTTTTATTTCTAAAAGCTGATCAATGTCATTCAAAGAAAACATTCTTCTGTTTCCCTCTGTTCTAGCCGGAGAGATCAATTGGTGCTCTTCATAATATCGAATTTGTCTTGCAGATAGTTCTGTAAGCTGCATCACAATTCCAATTGGAAATAATGGCATGGAACGACGGATATCACTTCCGCTCATTTGTTGTCCCTCCATTTCTCTCTTTCATATTTTCATTATATGAAATGTCAGTTTTTCTGTCAACATAATGTTAGTTTATATAACATGGAATTTTTGTAGAAAAAGAGAAATATTAAAATACTCTATAAAATCTAATTAATTGAGACTTACCAGTTGTTTTTCTGCTAATCTGTTCAACGCAATCAGTATGGCCATTTTCACATGAGAATAGGTTAGTCCCCCTTGTACATATGCAACGTACGGAGGTCGAATCGGCCCATCTGCGCTTAGTTCGATGCTTGCTCCTTGAATAAATGTTCCCGCGGCCATAATCACATCATCTTCATACCCTGGCATATATGCAGGGTATGCTGTTACATGAGAATTAATAGGAGAAGCAAATTGAATAGCTTGGCAAAAGGCAATCATTTTCTCTTTGTCATCAAACTGAACAGATTGAATTAAATCTGTCCGTTCTGCATCCCATGACGGATTTGTGTTCATTCCTAATCTATCAAGAATAGCTGATGTAAAAACCGCACCCTTTAATGCTTGTCCAACCACATGCGGTGCTAAAAAGAAACCTTGGTACATTTCTTGTAGGCTATAAAGAGAGGCACCCGCTTCTGCTCCGATACCTGGTGAGGTCATTCTATAGGAGCATGCTTCTACATATTTTTCTTTTCCAACGATATATCCACCGGTTTTGGCAAGGCCCCCACCAGGGTTCTTAATTAAGGAGCCTGCCATTAAGTCAGCACCTACATGACAAGGCTCCATTAATTCCACAAATTCACCATAACAATTATCAACAAATACGACAACATCTTCTTTTATATTTTTAACAAATTCAATCATTTCTTTAATTTGATCAATGGTAAAAGATGGTCGATTTGCATACCCTTTGGAACGTTGAATGCCAATCATTTTGGTATTCGACTTAATCATTGTTTTTACAGATTCGTAATTGACCTGTCCATCTGCTTTTAAGTCCACACTCTGATAAGATATTCCAAATTCCTTTAAAGAACCTACACCATTTCCACGGATACCCACAATTTCCTCCAAAGTATCATACGGTTTACCCGTTATGTACAAGAGCTCATCTCCAGGTCTTAATACACCAAATAAAGCGATGGAAATGGCATGCGTCCCGGAGATGATTTGCGGACGAACAAGCCCTGCCTCTCCACCAAACACATCGGCATAAATTTTCTCTAAAGTATCTCTACCAATATCATCATAGCCATACCCTGTTGACGGTATAAAGTGTGAATCACTTACTTGATGACGCTGATAGCTTTCTAAAACGCGAAACTGATTCGCTTCCACCGTCAGGTCAATTTGCTTATGCTTCGCAAAAATTTGCTCTTCGACCTGCCTAACAATCGGCTTTAATGCTTCCCCAAATGTGAAATGCTGATACATGATGTTCTCCTAACTAAATGCTGTATAGATTTATTTGTCCTAATATTTGGTGATCATTGAGTACATATCCTTTGCACAGATACATATCCTTTTCTTCTTCGAATGCTAACTCCCTTAAAATCGTATCATTTTTTAATTGAGCTAACAGCTTTCCTTCTGTAGAAGGAACCTCAACTTGATAAAATTTCATTTCTGAAATAATCACCTGTTCGATTTTTTGCTTTAATAAAAAGCGATCTTCTTCACTAAATGCTGAAATCTGCAAAGTTTCCGTTTTGGCAGTTGGAACAAAGTCAGGATTTTTCATATCTCTCTTATTATAAACCGTTAATTGAGGGATTTGCTGAATATCTAAATCCTCCAGCAACTTATGAACCGTTTGTTCATGCTGATATGAATCAGAACTCGACATATCAACGACGTGTAAAAGAAGATCTGCTTCTCGTACTTCTTCCAAGGTAGATCGAAAGGCAGCAACCAAAGTTGTTGGAAGGTCTTGAATAAACCCAACCGTATCTGTTAGTAAGGTACTAAAACCACTTGGAAGAATCATTTTTCTGGTCATAGGGTCAAGTGTGGCAAACAGTTGATTTTCCTCGAACGAATCTGCTTCCGTTAAACGATTGAAAATTGTCGATTTCCCAGCATTCGTATAACCAACAAGCGCCACTTGAAAGGCTTTATTCTTTTTCCGACGCTCACGATATCGATCACGATGCTGCACGATTACTGCGAGTTGCGCTTTAATATCGTCAATTCGTCTTCGAATATGTCTTCGGTCGGTCTCAAGTTGGGTTTCCCCCGGACCTCTTGTCCCTATTCCAGCACCAAGTCTTGAAAGCTGTGTTCCTTGCCCACCCAATCTGGGAAGAAGATATTGAAGCTGTGCTAATTCGACTTGAAGCTTTCCTTCTTTCGAACGTGCACGTTGGGCAAAAATATCCAAAATCAACTGCGTTCGGTCAATAATTCTCGCAGAGATGTCTTTTGATAGATTTCGGACCTGACTCGGCGAAAGCTCATCATTAAATATGATAATATTTGCTTCTGTTTCCTCCTCTAACGCTCTTAACTCCTCAACTTTCCCTTTACCTATGTAAGTAGATGGATGGATTCTGTCTCTCTTTTGAGATAATGTTGCTTGTACAGTACCTTTCGCAGTCTCCGTTAAAGAAGCGAGTTCCTCCATCGAATAGTGAAATCTTTCGTCATCTTCAATGGTTTGACAACCAACGAGGATTACCTTTTCATATTCATGCTTTTGATCCAAGAAATCACCTCATCATCCTTTTTTTCATATCATACCAAATAATTGTTTTTAATACTAATTTGCTAAATAACGAATAAAGCAGGCTACTTGTAGCCTGCCCTCCTTTTACTCATCTTCTTCAAATATAAGATCATTGCTTCGGATTGTCATTAAATCATGCCGATCGAAGTTGTTTAACATTAACAACCTCATTGCTTGGGCACGAATCGATTTTTCAAGTACATTTCTAACGTAACGTCCATTAGAGAAACCAGCTGGACTAAACGTAGATTTTACCCAAATGAGATGTTCTCGAAGCTTTCTTTCTGCTTCATGACTTAAGGTGTATTCCTTTTCCTTCAGCATTCGTTGCCCAATTTCCATTAGTTGCTCAATGCTGTAATCAGGAAAATCAATAACCAGCGGAAATCGAGAATGCAATCCAGGATTGAGTGTGAGAAACTCATCCATCTCTCTCGAATACCCTGCCAAAATTAGGATGAATTCATGTTGCTTATCCTCCATATGTTTGACGAGTGTATCAATAGCTTCTTTACCAAAGTCCTTTTCCCCGCCCCTACCAAGAGAGTAGGCTTCATCAACAAAAAGAATCCCTCCGAGTGCCTTCTTTACGAGATCTCTTGTTTTTTGGGCAGTATGTCCGATGTATTCACCGACTAGATCAGCCCGTTCCGCTTCAATTAAATGGCCTTTCGTTAGGACATTCATTCGTAGAAATAACTTCCCAATCAACCTAGCAACCGTCGTTTTCCCTGTTCCAGGATTACCTTTAAACATCATATGGAGCGCTTGTTTTCCTGCTTTTAATCCAGCATCTTCCCTTTTCTTGTTCACATATATCCATGCGTAAATTTCCTTTATCATTCGCTTCATTTCTTCCATTCCAACAAGCGCACCAAGTTCTTCCTCAATCTCCTTTAATGCTGCATGCTCAGGGGGAATGGCCTTTGGAGCCACATATGGTTCGGTAACAGTGGGTTTTCGTTTCTGTGAATTTAAGACAATGCTGATTTGTCCATTGTTTTTCATTCGAATTGGTTGGTCCAAAGCTTTCACCTCACATAATAAAACAGTATACGCGCTTGGTGCATGAATTGTGACAAATGCCTATAATTAGCTACATTCATGGTCTCGAAGTAGTCATGCTTTTCCCATTATTTAAGCGATTACTCTATATGTATTCAAAAATTTTTATTTTAGAAATCAAAGACCCGCTTCCGTGAAGAAAGCGGGCCATGGATGAAGTTCCATTATTGATTTTGACCTTCAAGATCAATTTGCACATTACGAATTGGCGAGAATGTGGAAATCGCATGCTTATATACAAGCTGTTGCTTCCCTTCACATTCAAATAGAATGGTAAAGTTATCAAAGCCTTTAATTGTTCCTCTTAATTGGAAGCCATTCAACAAAAACACCGTACAATTTGTACTGTCTTTGCGAAGTTGGTTTAAAAATTGATCCTGGATATTAATGGCTTGCTTCATAATAAATCCTCCTCTTTTATCTCTATTTCATATGTATTCGATTTTATTTTTAGCTTTCCTTCAATATACGTAGAAATTTCCTTAATTTTTTTTCGAATTTGTTGCTCGTTTGTCACATGTGTCATATCAAACCATGTAACATCCATTTTATTTCGGAACCATGTGAGCTGACGTTTCGCATATCGACGAGAGTTCTGCTTTAGTTGTTCGATCGTTGAATCAAGCGATTGTTCTTTTGAAAAATAATGAAACCACTCCTTATAACCAATGGCTTGTAAGGCCTGTGTATTCATAAGACCTTGGTCATACAACTTTCTCACTTCTTCTTCTAAACCTTCAGTTATCATTTCATCAACTCTTGCATTAATACGATCGTACAGGCGCTCACGTTCCATCGTTAACCCAATGATAGAAACATCATACAATGGTTCAATCACTTGCTCCGATTGGATTTCCGTTAATGTTTGTCCTGTTGTTAAATAAACCTCTAATGCTCGGATGACACGACGTACGTTATTTGGATGTATACGCCTAGCACTTATCGGATCTACTTCAGACAACTTTTTATGAAGAACTTCCACCCCATCTGTCTTCACTTGCTCTTCCAGTTTTTTTCTAAGTTCCTCATTATTGGGAGCATCAGAAAATTGATAATCATAGATGGTTGATTGAATGTAAAGTCCCGTTCCACCAACAATCATTGGTAGCTTTCCTCGATTGGTGATTTCTGTAATTTTCAGTCGTACAAGCTCTTGAAACTCCGCTACCGAAAACGACTCTTCTGGATCCTTAATATCAATGAGATGATGAGTAATTCCTTCCATTTCTTCTTGCTTAATCTTAGCTGTTCCTATATTCATTTCTTTATATATTTGCATTGAGTCGCCACTAATGATTTCACCATTAAACAGCTTAGCTAATTCAATGCTCGTCTTTGTTTTCCCAACGGCTGTTGGTCCAATTAGGACGACGACTTTATCCTTCTCCTGTATCATGCTGACACTGCCTTTACAAATTTCTTTAGATGCTTTGTAGTATAACATGTAACTCCATTAACATAAAACTAGAAGCAGGTAAGCCTCTATGCATTATAACCAGATTTTGACCCGTTATACCTTTTACATACACTTCCATTTCTTTCTTTTTTCATTACAATTATATAACGATTCGATAACAATCGACAGAGAACCCCCAAATTCGTGCTACTTTATATGAAGAGTTTAAAGAGAATTAAAATGAATTGGTGGGATAGATATGTTTGGTACATTAGAGATTGGAATTGATTTAGGTACAGCAAACGTACTTGTATATAGTAAAAATAAAGGGATTGTCTTTAATGAGCCATCCGTTGTTGCACTAGATACTACAACGAATAAAGTCGTTGCGGTAGGACTAGAAGCAAAAGCAATGATTGGGAAAACTCCTGGTAAAATTACAGCGATTCGTCCTCTAAAAAACGGAGTGATTGCCGATTATGATATCACTTCGGAATTATTAAAGTACATTATTACAAAAGCTTCAACAAGAATGGGGTTAACGATTCGAAAACCGAATGTGGTCATTTGTACACCAGCTGGCTCTACGAGTGTGGACAAGAGAGCCATTCAGGATGCAGCAAGAAACGCAGGTGCCAAAAAGGTCTTTCTTATTGAGGAACCAGTTGCCGCTGCGATCGGAGCCGGACTTCCTGTGGACGAACCTGTAGCCAATGTGGTTGTAGATATTGGCGGAGGTTCAACTGAAGTAGCAATTATTTCATTCGGAGGTGTCGTTGCCTGCCACTCTATTCGTATTGGTGGGGATCATTTGGATGACGATATTATTCAGTATGTAAGAAAAGAATACAATGTTCTAATTGGAGAGCGCACAGCAGAGCAAATTAAAATGGAAATCGGTTATGCACTAGTAGACCATGAAAAAGAAGTGCTAGAAGTGCGAGGAAGAGACCTACTAACTGGTTTGCCTAAAACGATTGAACTACATTCCTACGAAGTTCGTGATGCTATCAAAGAATCACTCCTGCATATACTAGAAGCTGTTCGTGCTACGTTAGAAGACAGTCCTGCCGAGTTAAGCGGTGATATTGTAGACCGAGGAGTCATTTTAACAGGTGGAGGATCTCTATTAAAAGGCATGGAGCAGTGGTTAAGCGAGCAAATCTTCGTTCCCGTTCATTTAGCCAATGAGCCCTTAGAATCAGTAGCCATTGGTACGGGCAGGGCACTAGATTTTCTTCACAAGTTACCTTCTGTTGCAAGATAAGAAACTATCTTTCGAAAAAGTCCCACGGTCAATACCCGTTGGGACCTTTCTTTTTAATAGGCTGATTTCGTAAAGACTGTTGTTTTTGGAAAAATCCCAAATGCCGGATTTTTCCCCGTATAACGCTGGGTTTATTATTCTATTTGGTGAGTAGCTCTTTTCTAAGGATGAAATAATTCTGATTGGCTGTTGAAACATATAGTTAATTTCCTAAAAGTGTGGTTATAGCAACAATGTCTTAGAAAAGAGCCTTTTAATAATACCATCTACCTTTATTATCAAACAGAGCTCCACCAAGCAACCCTGCACCAAATCCTAGTAACCCTGCACCTAGCGGACTAATTCCTCCATTATATCCCACCCCAGGACCACCACCATATCCTAAGCCGTATCCGCCTCCAAAGCCAGGAGTGAATCCAGTTCCTCCATAAGGAGAAGGGTATCCATAGCCTGAATGACCAAATTTTGGGGCTCCATAGCCAAAATTTGGACTATATTTTGAACCTCCAACACCAACCATACTTGGTACCTGGTCTTCAAATGCATAGTATTTAGCATCAGGATATCCAAAACTATCAAATTGGGAAAACGGATTGTAGTTTGGATAACCACCAATATTCCCCATACCGAAAGGGAAAGGTCTTCTCATTCCTCGTTTCAATTGGCATTCCCCTTTTTCTTCTAAGTTGTATACATGATACTATATGTACTCATCACAAAAACGGGTATATATCACGGATAAATAGGCATTAAAAAAGCCCCTAGGAAAAGGGACTCTACTCAATCTGCTTTTTTCTCATTCTGTTAAAGTAAATAAATATCGGAAGAGGAATGACGATAAATCCTAAGCTTTTAATTATTTGATTTTTGGCATTTTCTCTAATTCTTGCTTTTTCATCTTCCACCAATTGTTCATAATCTGCGCGTAGTTCTTCCTCGCTAATTTGAGAGTTTCCCCCTACTTTTTCACTCTCGCGCATCATTTCGTAATCAGAGAAGCTCTGGTAATAGCCTGCCGGGCTTACTAAGTCAGCAGTAGCCATAAATATGGAAATTCCACCACCTATGACCATCATTAAGGTCGCAAATAATACTAAATATGTGTATAAGTGCCGTATCATCGTTTCTTCATCCTCCTTGTTTTTGTTTTTCGCAATATAGGCAATGGCAAAAATAACGATTACTGCAGGAAGAATTGTCGTTAGCAAACCAAAAACAAACATTGATCCTCCCCCTTTCTACCTTCAATATATAAGATAATCGATGCGCTTGCTATACAATTTGTTCGACACTTTTCTTATTTTTACCCTTTTTGTGTAAAATTACTCCAATACCAAAAAAAGAACTGGATTCTATTGAACCCAGCTCTTACATAACACGTTTAAACATTTTTTCCATCTCGTAGGTAGAATAATGAATAATAATTGGCCTTCCATGCGGGCAGGTAAACGGATCTGAAGTAGACCTTAACTCATCTAACAGTGCCTGTATTTCATCTTGCCGCAAATGATGGTTTGCTTTTATGGATGCCTTACAGCTCATCATAATTGCCGCCTCTTCACGAAGTTTATGAATATCGACCTTTTTCATTTGAAGAAGCTGCTCAATCATTTCCTCCATAAGTTCTTTCTCTTCCCCTTTTGGAAGCCACTGTGGATGTGAGCGAAGAATAAA
This sequence comes from Bacillaceae bacterium, assembly GCA_041640555.1. Lineage (GTDB taxonomy): Bacteria > Bacillota > Bacilli > Bacillales > Cytobacillaceae > Robertmurraya_A. The sequence goes on along the minus strand of JBEQAB010000009.1, from coordinate 34,797 downwards.
GCTGTTGTGACCAAACGGCTCTAAAAACACACCCACTTTCTCTAACTCGTGTTGATGTTCCAGAATCTTTAGCGCCTCATCAGTTGAATATTCTAGAGTAATCGGCACGAGTAACTCTTGAAGCTCACTTTGAACATCTCCCACTTTTTCACGGAAGTACTCATATTTAATTCTTTCTTGTGCCGCATGCTGATCAATAATATAGAGCCCTTTTTCATTTTGAGCTAAAATATACGTCCCATGCATTTGGCCAATTGGATAAAAGGGAGGAACTCTTAATCTAGATTCCTGGGATAGGACTGTCTCAGGTACAACTTCTTCTACATTAACCTCCTTAACCGATACCGTCCTTACAGGAAGGGCTTCTTCTTTAACTATAGAAACAGGTCTTTGAATAACTTCTTCAACTAATTGTGATGTGATAGGCTCTCTTATTATGGACTCCTTAAAAACAACTCTCTCAACAGGGCTAGCTTTTTCCACCACATGATCAAGTTCGAGAAAAGTTTGCTCTGATTGTGGCTTTTCTTTTTTCTCCGGTTGAATAAAACCGGATGGAATCAGCTCTTGACTTTTAAATACCTTTTTTATCGCATCTGTAACAAGCTGGTTTAACTCTTGTTCCTTACTTAAACGCACTTCCATCTTAGACGGATGCACATTTACGTCTACTAAAATAGGATCCATTTCAACCGACAATAAGACAATCGGATAACGACCAATGGGTAATAAAGTATGATAACCTTCCTGCACCGCTTTTACAAGGGGAAAGTTTTTTATAAATCGTCCATTAATCATGGTAGAAATATAGTTCCTAGACGCTCTCGTAATCTCAGGAAGAGCGATCCACCCTTTTACCTTATAATCTAATGAAGTAGCTGAAACAGGGACCATTTTCTTCACGATATTTACTCCATAAATGGCAGCTAATACTTGACGGACATCACCGTTTCCCGTAGTGTGAAGGAGCTTTCGATCATTATGAATCAGGCGAAACGAAATTTCAGGATGGCTGAGCGCAAGACGGTTCATAATATCTGTAATATTCCCAAGCTCTGTGTGAACGGTCTTCAAATATTTCAAGCGTGCAGGCGTGTTGAAGAAAAGGTCCGTAACAATAATATCGGTACCTTTTCTGGCAGCGGCTGCCTCATGAACCTGCAAAATTCCGCCTTCAAACACGACTCTTGAACCCACATCACCGGTTGATGTTTTCATTTCAAAACGACTTACCGAAGCGATACTGGGCAATGCTTCTCCACGAAACCCGAGTGTTCGGATTCGAAACAAGTCATCATCATTTTTTATTTTACTAGTAGCGTGACGCTGAAACGCCATTAGTACATCCTCTTCCGAAATACCATCACCGTTGTCGAGTATTCTGATCTTACCTAATCCCGCTTCCTCAACCTCTACTTCAATCACAGTACTACCTGCATCAATTGCATTTTCAACCAGTTCCTTTACAACAGATGCCGGACGTTCAACCACTTCACCAGCAGCAATTTTATTCGATAGTCGGTCATCTAATTGAATGATTTTCCCCATCGTCTCACCTCCCTGAGATGTTTAACTTTTTGCCTGCTTATGAAGATCAAATAAAATATTAAAAGCCTGCATAGGAGTCATTTCTAAAATATTTAGTGATTTCAAAGACTCAAGTGTCTTCTTTTCCTTCGATGATAAGTTTACTTTTACTTCTACCTTTGGTTCCGCAAAAAATGATAGTTGCGCATCTTCTGACACCTTATTCGGTACTACTTTCTTTTCTTCTTTGGCAGTGGTGCTGTCACCTGATTCTAATGCTTGTAAAATTTCATTCGCACGAGCAATCAGTTCTTTTGGCAGCTCCGCTAGCTCTGCCACATGAATTCCGTAGCTCTTATCAGCTGCTCCCTCTTTAATTTTATGAAGGAACACTACTTTACCATTTTGTTCAATCGCGCTTACATGGACGTTATTTAACATCGGAAGTGGTTCTTCCAGAACGGTTAATTCATGGTAATGAGTTGAGAATAAAGTTTTCGCCTCAATTCGGTCATGAATATATTCAATGATTGACTGCGCTAACGCCATTCCGTCATAAGTTGAGGTTCCTCTGCCGATTTCATCAAATAGTATTAAGCTATTTTTGGTGGCATTAACAATCGCATTTTTTGCTTCAAGCATCTCCACCATAAAGGTACTTTGTCCAGAAATTAAATCATCTGCTGCTCCAATTCTTGTAAACACTTGATCAAAGATTGGGAGTTTGGCTTCATCTGCAGGTACATAACAGCCAATTTGCGCAAGGATTGAAGTGAGGGCAATCTGTCTCATGTAAGTACTTTTCCCTGACATATTCGGTCCCGTAATTAATAGAATCTCTCGCTCATCCCCCATATGGCAGTCATTTGGTACGTATTCCTGGGCGTTCATCACTTTTTCAACAACTGGATGACGGCCATTTTTTATGACTAATTGTCTGTCAGTCGTAAAGCTTGGCTTTGTGTAATGACGCGCTTCACTAATTTCTGCAAAGCATTGTAAAACGTCTAGCTCACTTACGACCTTAGCTAATCTCTGTATATGCGGAATATATTCCTTTACGTACTCACGAATGGTTGTAAATAACTCATACTCAAGCTCTGTGCTTTTTTCTTCCGCTTCTAAAATCAATGTCTCTTTTTCTTTTAAATCCGGAGTTATAAATCGTTCAGCGTTTGCTAGAGTTTGCTTTCTTTCGTATTGCCCCTCCTTTAATAAGGAAAGATTCGTACGAGTCACTTCAATATAATAACCAAACACACGGTTGTATCCGATTTTTAGCGATTTGATTCCCGTTTTTTCACGCTCTTCTTTTTCAAGCTCAGCAATCCACTGCTTTCCATTACGACTTGCATAACGATAGCGATCAAGTTCTTCGTTATATCCATCGGAAATGATATTTCCCTCTTTAATAGAGAGAGGTGGATTATCAACAATTGCTCTTTCTAATAAGTCGGTTATTTCTTCGCATGGTTCAAGCTTGTCGGCTAAGTGTTTTGTTGCTTCATTTGGTAAATTCTCAACCATACTTTTCAACAACGGAATTTGCAGAAGGGATTTCTTTAGCTGTATGAGATCTCTTGCATTCACATTACCAAATGCAATTCGTCCTGCCAGACGCTCTAGGTCATACACTTCCGTTAACTTTTCACGAATTTCTTGGCGTTCAAAGTAGCAGCTAAAAAGCGTATTTACAACAGAATGACGAAGTTCAATTTGTTGCTGATTGATTAGAGGACGATCTACCCATGACTTGAGCATTCTGCTTCCCATTGCTGTTTTTGTTTCATCCAATAGCCAAAGAAGAGAACCTTTTTTGCCTTTCGAGCGGATCGTTTCTGTTAACTCGAGATTACGTTTTGAGTAATAATCTATTTTCATAAACTGATCTACTGTATAAAAACGAACTGCCTGAAGGTGATCCAGCGATCTTTTCTGTGTTCGATATAGGTAATTAAATAATCTTGCGGCTGTCTGCTTAACCTCAACATTGGTTAAGTGTGACAAAAGAGCTTCAAACGAGGAATAACTTTGAATATCTTCTTCCATTGAAAGTGTCACTTGACCTCGCTCACGAATTTTCTTCTGTAGCTCGTCCGTATGCGAAGCAGAAATGACTACCTCACGTGCACCAGAAGTTGCCAGTTCATTTAGAACTTCATCCATGCTCTTTGTGATCGTTACTTGAGATTCCCCTGTAGTCAAGTCACTTACCGCAAATCCATACTGATCATCGGAAAACTGGGAAATAGATGCTAAATAATTGTTTTCTCTTTCGCTCAGACCTTTTCCTTCCATCATCGTTCCAGGTGTGATTAACTGAACTACTTCTCTCCGAACCACACCTTTTGCCTGCTTCGGATCTTCTGTTTGTTCGCAAATTGCAACTTTAAAGCCTTTTTCAATTAACTGTTCAATATATTGAGGAGCAGCATGGTAAGGAACCCCACACATAGGGATCCGGTCTTCTGAACCACCATCTCTGCTAGTTAGTGTAATTTCTAATACTTGCGACGCCTTCACGGCATCATCAAAAAACATCTCATAAAAATCCCCAAGACGAAAAAATAAAAAGGCATCCTGATACTCTGCCTTTACCTTTAAATATTGCTGTATCATCGGCGTATATGTAGCCATACAATCCTCCAAAACACTAATTCTTTCTTTCATTCCGATCATTATTATAACATAAAGAAAGAAGGGAAAGGTTTTTTGGAAGCTGTAAATATCAGCCACAAAGAAAAACTAGGAAGTGAAACCTTCCTAGTTCGCCATTACTCTTCTTCGTCACAGATTAGGAAATCTGGATTTAAATCTTCAAACTCTTCGTCTTCGACATCTAATCCCCAGTCGTCGTCGCAGTCACAATCATCGTAAACTGCTACACAAACCACTGTTTCCCCAATTACTTCTACAAGAAACTCTCTTTCCGCATGAACGATAATTGCATTACCGTTTGGTGAGATAACAGCTTCTATGCAGTTTGGCTGCTGAACGACACGAGCAATAACATCGTTGTCATCGTGACAATCTGGATCGCGGTACTTTAACTTAATGACGTCACAATAGTCAACACGTGCAGTTACTACTTCAGTTCTTGTATTATCATTATAGGAGTACCAAACGTTAGTGTCATAGTAGCCGTGAATTTCGACTTTTTTTCCAACCTTTTTAGCTTCATACGTATGATTGATAATCCAGCAACCAAGGATGCTAGTCGGTTGGTGATCCGGGCGAATCGTATCGTTAGACTGTGTAAACTTACGTCCTTTCGCTACGACCGCTTTTGTAATAATCTCTCTGTAATCTGCCATTGCGAGCGAACCCTCCTCATTCATTTTCACTTCATCCTATGCGGGACATTAGACTAGTGTGATAATATTTTTCATGTTTGTATTTCCTTCGGCATTCGGTGGCGGATATAGTGCATTCTATGCGAATACCTAGGAAAGGTGAGAAATTATATGGGAGAATGGGAATGATTTTGATGCATAGAAAAAACCCCCGTTTCCACGAGGGTCTTTCCATTCTCACATCTTAGTGATGTGAACAGCTTTGATTCTTATTATTAACCTCTGCACCTGTTTCTCCACTTAGGACATTTCCACCCGTTGATAAGATAACTTCATCAGTTACTTTGTTGGAGATGGTGTTAGCCACCAATTGTAGTAATTCATTTACGTCTATTTGTGATTGCTTAAATTCCTGTACCACAGGGATAGAATCTAGCTCCTCTTCAATAGAAGCAATTTTATCTTCTGTTTTCTTTAGAGCTTCTGCTTTTCCATAGTGTTGTAAATTAACAGCTTGCTTTTGCAACCCTTTTATTTGCGAAATAAGTGAACTTACTTTTTCATTGCTATGAATTTGTGCTTCCGCCTTCTTAAAAAAATCTACTTCTTCCGTGCTCGCAATCATGGAAGCTAGTTCTTTCGCACGTGCTATAATATCATCTTTAGTGTACTTTTCCATTTATTTCACCTCTACCACTTGAGTTTCTTCCACCATTTCCCCGTTTAATGACCATGTTTTTGCTTCTGTGATTTTTACTTTTACAAGCTTACCGATTGCCGTTTTTGGCCCAACAAAGTTTACTAGCTTGCTTTTGCGGGTATAGCCAGCAAGTACATCCGGGTTGTTTTTACTCTCCCCTTCAACTAATACTTCCACTACTTCCCCTTGATACTTCTTCATTGCTTCTGCAGATAATTCATTTACCAAAGCGTTTAATCGCTGTAGACGCTTCTTTTTCACTTCCATTGGAACATTATCCTGCATTTTAGCCGCTGGTGTCCCTTCACGTGGAGAATAGATGAATGTATATGCAGATTCATATCCAACTTCACGATATAAGGAAAGTGTTTCTTCAAATTGTTCTTCCGTTTCATTCGGATACCCTACAATGATATCTGTAGTGAACGAAGCATTAGGGATAGCTGCTTTAATTTTACGAACAAGCTCTAGGTATTGTTCTCTTGTGTACTTACGAGCCATGATTTTTAGTACTTCTGTAGAACCAGATTGAACCGGAAGGTGAATATGTTCAACTAAGTTACCACCCTTAGCAAGCACATCAATTAAGTGATCGTCAAAATCACGCGGGTGACTCGTTGTAAAACGGATACGCGGAATATCAATCTTTCGGATTTCATCCATTAAGTCACCTAAACCATACTTCATGTCTTCAAAGTCTTTTCCGTAAGCATTTACGTTTTGTCCAAGAAGGGTAATTTCCTGATATCCCTGCGCTGCTAGCTGACGAACTTCTTGAATGATATCATCAGGTCGACGGCTGCGCTCTTTTCCGCGAGTAAACGGAACGATACAATACGTACAAAACTTATCACAGCCGTACATAATATTTACCCATGCCTTAATATTTCCACGACGGATCTTCGGAAGGTTCTCAATAACATCTCCTTCTTTAGACCACACTTCCACAACCATTTCCTTGGACATGTATGCTTCGTGTAGGATGTTTGGCAAACGGTGAATATTATGCGTTCCAAAGATCATATCCACTTGGTGGTATGTTTTAAGGATTTTATTAACAACTGATTCCTCTTGAGACATACAGCCACAAACTCCGATTAATACATCTGGGTTTTGCTGCTTCAAATGTTTAAGATGACCAAGCTCTCCAAACACTTTGTTTTCAGCATTCTCACGGATTGCACAAGTATTTAATAAAATTACATTCGCATCATCAACAGAGTCTGTTGGCTCATAGCCTAGCCCCATGAAAATACCAGCCATTACTTCTGTATCATGCTCATTCATTTGACAGCCGTACGTACGAATATAAAACTTCCGACCTTGTCCCATCCCTTTAAATTCTTCAGGAAGCGAGAAATCCTTGTGATACTTTACTTCTTCTTTCCCACGCTTTTTCGCATCTTTTAGCGAAGGTGGAGTATATACTGTTTCAAAGTATTTACTGTAATCCTTGCCGGATTTTTTGTCCGAAGAATTACCTTCCTGCACTGCTTGTTGGCCTTCTAATCGCTGCTTTTCGTTCATTAATGTTTCTCCTTTCACTGCAATAATCAAACATTTTAAAAATACAACCAAACGAAAATATTATTTTCGTATAGTTAGTTCATTAATAGTAGATTGAATTACATTAGTTAAGTATAAATGGTTGAACAACTGAACACAATATAAAAAACTTAACCAATCGATAGCGGTTTCATTCATTACAGCAAATAATTTTACTCCTTATCACGTTCATTGAAAGTGATAGTTATCACAAATATTCAGAAATATGCTCATAGAGAAACCCCGAGATGTACTCGGGGTTTCTTGTTCATTCCAGCTTACATAAACTCGGAAACTAATTTATTAAAATGAGCTTCATCTAATTGAAGATCATGCTGAGATAACGGGGTTTCAGAGTAACCGTTAATTAGTTCCTGGTAAGATTTACGCTCTGTATCTTGGTAAATCAAGCCTGTTACTAATCCGTCATGCTGCATTAGAGTTTGCATAGCCATTTCACGATTAGATGAATCATAGCCTTCCACATCAGCAAGCTTTGTTAGATTTTCCTTAAACCAGTCGTATGTGTTGATTTTATTGTAAGTTACACATGGACTGAAAACGTTGATTAAAGAGAAACCTTTATGCTTGATACCAGCTTCAATAAGTGCTGTTAAGTCTTTTAAGTCTGTAGAAAAGCTTTGTGCTACAAAAGTTGCACCTGCAGTTAACGCCATTTCCATTGGAGAAATCGGCTGTTCAATTGATCCTTGTGGCGTTGACTTCGTTTTGAAGCCTGCTGCCGATCTCGGTGATGTTTGACCCTTTGTTAAACCGTAAATTTGGTTATCCATTACAATATAAGTGATATCGATGTTTCGACGGATAGAGTGAATGGTATGACCCATTCCAATCGCGAAACCATCTCCATCTCCCCCTGATGCAATAACTGTCAAATCACGATTTGCCATTTTTACCCCTTGTGCTATCGGTAAAGAACGCCCGTGAATGGAGTGGAATCCATAAGAGTTAATATATCCTGAAATTCGCCCAGAGCAACCGATACCAGAAATAACCGCTAAGTTATCTGGCTCTAACCCAACATTCGCAGCAGCACGTTGAATTGCCGCTTGAACAGAGAAATCGCCGCAGCCTGGACACCAGTTAGGCTTCACGTTGTTTCGAAAATCTTTAAACGTCGCCATAATTTAGAACAACTCCTTGATCTTTGAATGGATTTCATGTGGTAGGAATGGATTTCCGTCATACTTTAAATGCTTTACTACTTTCTCAGCATGTCCTACATTCATCTTCAGAATGTTTGCTAACTGTCCAGTTGCGTTGTTTTCAACAACAACAACCTTTTTAGCTGCTTTGACTAGTGGAAGCATTTCGTCAGTAGGGAACGGATGAATCAAACGTACATGTGCATGATTCACTTTCACTCCATCCTTCTCAAGGCGTGTCATAGCTTCTTCAATCGCTCCTCTAGTTGAGTTAAAACCAACAACTAGTACATCCGCTTCCTCATGTGGAGCTTGAACGTGAATCGGCGTATTAAATTTGATGTTCTCAACTTTACGGAAACGTTTATCCATTTGTGCATTACGGTTCAATGCTGATTCTGACGGTTTACCTGTTTCATCATGTTCTACACCTGTTACGTGGTGAATTCCACCCTTCACCCCAGGAATAACACGAGGAGAAATACCATCTTCAGTCACTTCGTAACGCTTAAAGTAATCTTTTGAATCTGATTCTGGCAGTTCAGTTACAAGTTTTCCGCGTCGAATTTCTACCTTACTAAAGTCTAATGGTTCAACTGTTTGCTTTCCTAAAGAAAGTTGAAGGTCAGATAAAACGATAACAGGTACTTGGTACTCTTCAGCAAGGTTAAATGCCTCAGCAGTATCATAGAACGCTTCCTGTACTGTACTTGGAGCCATAACAATCTTAGGAATCTCTCCGTGTGTACCATAGATCATGGCCATCAAATCAGATTGTTCTTGTTTAGTAGGTAGACCGGTTGATGGACCACCACGCTGTGTATCAACAATAACAATTGGTGTTTCGGTAATTCCAGAAAGACCGATCGCTTCCATTTTTAACGATAATCCCGGACCAGCTGATGCTGTGATTGCACGAACACCTGCATAGTTTGCACCAATCGCCATCGTACATGCCGCAATTTCATCCTCTGTTTGAATAACTGTTCCACCAAGAGCAGGTAGTTTTTTGATTAAATACTCCATGATTTCAGAAGCAGGAGTAATTGGATATGCTGCCATAAAGCGACATCCGCCAGCTAAGGCACCAAGTGCAATTGCATCATTACCAATCATGAACAAACGTTGTTGTCCATCCGCCTTTGCTAATTGCATAACAGCGGCGTCTTGAATTTGTTCCTTCATTGCTGAATAACCAGCTTGGATCGCTTCCATGTTCTTATCAACCACAGACTGTCCTTTACGTCCAAAAATCTCTTGAACTACCGTCTCAAAAACGTTAATATCTAAATCTAACACTGCACAAGTAGCCCCAACAGCCACCATGTTTTTCATTAATGATGTACCTAATTCAGTTGCAATATCTGTAAATGGAACCGCATACAAAGTTGCATTTGTATCCGTTGGTTTCACAGGATTAAACTTCGCATCTGCAATCATCACACCATTGTCATGTAGTTCTTTGTAATTTAAGTCAAGCGTTTCCTGATCAAATGCCACTAAGATGTCTAAGTCATCGGAAATAGAGCGAACCTGTGACGTGCTTACACGGATTTTGTTATTAGTGTGTCCACCTTTAATACGTGATGAAAAGTGGCGGTACCCATATAAATAGTAACCTAATCGATTCAAAGCAATTGAGAAAATTTCCCCAGTACTTTCAATCCCTTCCCCTTGCTGCCCGCCAACTTTCCAAGAAAGTTGATTGATCATGTCTTACACCCCTTTGGATACGTTAAGAAATATGTAAAAACGTTTACTTTACCAATAGTGTAGCACTTTTCCGATTGTAACACGAAGATTTTGACTCTAGTTTTACTAGAGTAAAATGTGAGAAATGGAAGGGTACTAAACGCTTTCAATTCTAGACCTATGTGAAAAAAAAAGCAACCCTTTACGCCCAAATAATGGCGAAAATATGAATATTTTTTTATTTTTGCGAAAATAATAGTTTTATCTGTCTTTTTTCAAGCTGTTCAGTCTAAATAAAAATGAAAACGCTTTATTCACTCTTACTTATTTCGGAAATCTTTTTGCCATATTTCCGTACAAAAATTTCTCAACCTGTATATTGGTATAATATTTTCCTAGTTCATTTACAAGATTGCTATAATTTTCTACCCGCTCAAGCCCTGAAACACAATGTTCGGTGCCATCAAAATCAGAACCAAATCCAACGAAATTCTCACCTCCAAGCGAGCAAATATGGTCTAGATGACGAAGTATGTCAGTAATTGTTGCTGTTGTTTTCCCAGAGAGGAACTGTGTGACAAAGGTTAACCCCATAACTGTTTCTCTATCTATTAATGCCAAAATCTGTTCATCCCGTAAGTTTCTCGGATGTGGACAAAGAGAATACGCATTGGAGTGAGAAGCGAAGGGATAATCTGCAAGCTCCAACACATCCCAAAACCCTCTTTCTGATAGATGTGATACATCACACCAAACCGTCTCTTGGTTAAGGGTTGATACAACTCTTTTTCCGAATCTAGATAGGCCCGCCCCTCGCTCTTCAATTGCCCCATCAGCAACAGCATTGGCAAAATTCCATGTTAAACCAACTGAAGTAACCCCGAGACGAAGCAGTGTTTTTAATTTCAGCAAATCGGAACCGATACAATCACACCCCTCTAGTGTAAGAATCGCTCCGAACTCTCCATCTTTTAGGTTATCTAAATCACTTTGACTTGTAATCAACTTAATTTCTCTATATGGTTTGATAATTTTTTCATAGAAAAGGTCTATCATATGCAAAGCAGCATGGAAGGAAAGATCCGGGTGAATATTCTCAGGTACATAGATGGCAAAGCATTGTACTTTTACACCACTTTTCTTCATACCCGTAAGCGTAACCTGCAGCTCCTTTGGATCTAGGAAGCTTGTAAGCTTTGGATTCATAAACATTTTGTATAATACATCACAATGGGCATCAAAAATTTTCATGTTTTGCATTCCTTCCTTAAGTGGTTTATTTTAAGCATAGACCAATACTGACAAAAAAAGAACCTGTTTGCAATAAGAATGCAAACAGGAAAACGATACTCCCTCATCTTGGCTCAATGATTAATTTGATCGCTGTACGCTCTTCCCCATCAATTAAAATGTCTGTAAATGCTGGGATACAAATCAAATCGACTCCGCTAGGTGCTACAAATCCTCGTGCAATGGCTACTGCCTTTACCGCTTGATTTAATGCACCCGCACCTATGGCCTGAATTTCCGCAGCACCTCTTTCGCGCAGAACTCCTGCGAGCGCACCAGCTACAGAATTGGGATTAGATTTTGCTGAAACTTTTAATATTTCCATTCCTAGCTCCTCCTTGTTTAATCCCCCCTGATGTTCTTGTTATTGAACAACTCAGGTATATATGATTCCATTGCTACTATATTCGCAAAAGCTTTAACATATTCCGGCTTGGACAAAAAAGTAAGATTAATTGAAAAGTGGATATGTTTTTACCTGCAGTCAAGCTTACATTTAAAAAAACACCTGCGTCTATATTGCAGGTGCTAGTAAGCTAATATGGTTTACACTCCTAGGAGAAAAATGGATGATCGTCATTGATTAGAATACGATCGATTTTTTTGGCTTTCCCCGTCTTTTTATCCAGTTCAATATGTACGGCCCCAAGCTGTGTTTTATCTGTGTCTGGTACTTCAAATCTTGCTGGTAAGTTGGATAGGAATCGTCTTATAACTATTTCTCTGTCCATTCCCAATATCCCATCATATGGACCTGTCATTCCAACATCCGAAATATAGGCTGTTCCTTGGGGTAATACTCGATTGTCAGCCGTTTGTACATGTGTATGAGTACCAACTACTGCTGTTACTCTTCCATCTAAATACCACCCCATAGCGAGCTTCTCACTTGTTGCCTCAGCATGGAAATCAACAAAGATAATAGATGTTCGTTTACTTGCTTCTTCGATTAGTTCATCCGCTTTTCGGAAGGGACAATCATTCGGTTGCATAAAGGTACGCCCTTGAAGACTGATAATTGCTATTTCATCTTGATTCATTTTTAAATACACAATTCCCTTACCAGGGTTATCTTCAGGAAAGTTTGCTGGTCTAACCATGTATTTCGCATCATCTATAAATTCAAAAATATCACGGTTATCCCATGTGTGGTTTCCTAACGTAACAGCTTGCGCACCAACCTCTAAAAATCCTCTATAGATTTTTTCCGTTATCCCTTTTCCACCTGCAGCATTTTCACCATTAATTATGGTAATATGTGGACGATATTTTTCCTTTAATCTTGGGACGTATTCCTTCACCATATCTCTTCCGGGTGAACCAACGACATCTCCAACAAATAATATGTTCATCAATTAAAACCTTCTTTTTTCGTAATTTCATTTTATTGTATCATATGTAATGAAAAAAAATAAAAGCGGTGCAAAAGCACCGCTTTATTTTGCGTATTCAACAGCTCTCGTCTCCCTAATTACCGTAACCTTTATATGGCCTGGATAATCAAGTTCCTCTTCGATTTTTTTACGAATATCGCGAGCTAAACGATGAGCTTCTAAATCGTCAATTTGCTCTGGCTTCACTAGGATACGAACTTCACGTCCAGCCTGGATTGCAAATGACTTTTCCACTCCATCATACGATTCTGAGATTTCCTCAAGCTTTTCTAAACGTCGAATATAGTTTTCAAGCGTTTCTCGTCTTGCACCAGGTCTTGCTGCGGATAGCGCATCTGCGGCTGCAACAAGAACAGCAATAACAGAAGTAGGCTCGGAATCGCCATGGTGAGAAGCAATCGAGTTAATAACAACCGGATGCTCCTTATATTTAGTAGCAAGTTCGACACCGATTTCTACGTGGCTTCCTTCTACTTCATGGTCAATTGCTTTACCAATATCGTGTAGTAGGCCTGCACGACGAGCAAGTGTTTCATCTTCTCCAAGTTCTGCAGCTAGCAATCCAGCTAATTGAGAAACTTCAGTAGAGTGCTTTAACACATTTTGACCATAGCTAGTACGGAATTTCAATCGGCCGAGAATTTTAATTAAATCTGGGTGCAGTCCATGTACTCCAACCTCAAAAGTGGTTTGCTCACCAATTTCACGAATATGTTCATCCACTTCACGGCGTGCCTTATCAACCATTTCTTCAATTCGAGCAGGATGGATACGACCATCTTGAACAAGCTTTTCAAGCGCTAAGCGGGCTGTTTCTCTTCGAATCGGATCAAACCCAGATAAAATAACTGCTTCTGGAGTGTCATCAATAATGAGATCAATTCCAGTAAGAGTTTCAAGTGTACGGATGTTTCGTCCTTCACGACCAATGATTCGACCTTTCATCTCATCATTTGGAAGAGTGACTACCGAAACGGTCGTTTCTGCTACGTGATCAGCCGCACAACGTTGAATAGCTAACGACAAAATTTCCTTTGCTTTTTTGTCAGCTTCCTCTTTTGCTCTATTTTCACTCTCTTTTATCATTAAAGCGATGTCATGGGATAATTCCTGTTCCATACGCTCTAAAATGATGGATTTCGCCTCATCACGAGTTAAGCCCGAGATGCGTTCAAGCTCTGCCTGTTGCATTTTTACGATCTCGTCCACTTTGCTTTCCATCTCTTCAATATGCTGTTGTTTTTTGTTAAGAGAATCGTCCCTCTTCTCTAAAAGTGCTTCACGTTTGTCTAACGATTCGTCTTTTCGATCAAGATTTTCCTCTTTTTGAAGTAAGCGGTTTTCCTGCTTTTGCAGTTCGCTTCTACGATCACGAACTTCACGTTCTGCTTCTGTACGAAGCTTATGAATCTCATCCTTTGCTTCAAGCAGCGACTCCTTTTTCAAAGCTTCTGCTTCACGTTTTGCATCTTCTAGAATTTGCTCTGCAGCACCTCTAGCTCCAGCAATTTTTGCTTCAGAAAAAGATTTACGAACAAAATAGCCAACAACTGCACCGACGGGTAAAGCAAGCAAAATGGAGATGATCATTGTAAAAAGATCCATCATTTCACCTCCTCTTGCTATTAACTTGTGTTACGTTTTCTAAAATGTCGGCATGTACATTGTTTTGTCAATATACAGCACAAAGGCTTTTACACGTCTTCATTCATCATTAAAAAACATAAAATATACATATTAATTGTAAATGTGTGAATTTTTATTGTCAAGGGTTTGTCCGGCATGGTTGTAATATTTCGTTTATATTGGTAGATAATGGTGAACTATGTCAAACCCAGCATTGTTAAAGCTTTCATAAATCGAGTTCACTTTTCAAATTTCGAACCGTCATTGTGACTATCATATAAAAAACAGCAGACCAAATAGTAGTCTGCTGCATAATCTGTATTAATCTACTAAATCAAATTCTTCTTGATCTTCTTCATGGTCTTCCGGAAGAGTCTTCACGCCATCTAAACCGTAGTGTTCACGGATCTTATTTTGGATCTCTACTAATAAATCTTTATTTTCCTTCAAGAACAACTTCGCATTCTCACGACCTTGTCCAAGCCGCTCATCATTATAAGAATACCAAGATCCACTCTTTTGTACGATATCAAGTTCTGAACCCATATCAAGAGCTTCTCCCTCTTTCGAAATTCCTTCTCCGTACATAATATCTACTTCGGCCGTACGGAATGGCGGAGCTACTTTATTCTTCACGACTTTGATTTTCGTTTTGTTACCAACCATGTCATTTCCTTGCTTCAATGTTTCTGCACGGCGAACCTCTAAACGAACAGAAGAATAGAATTTAAGCGCACGTCCACCAGGAGTTGTCTCCGGGTTACCAAACATAACTCCGACCTTCTCACGAATCTGGTTAATAAAGATAGCAATAGTTTTAGACTTATTAATCGCACCAGAAAGCTTACGAAGAGCCTGTGACATTAGACGAGCTTGTAGTCCAACGTGAGAGTCTCCCATTTCCCCTTCGATCTCTGCCTTTGGAACAAGAGCAGCAACTGAGTCGATGACTAAAATATCAACTGCTCCACTTCGCACCAATGCTTCTGCAATTTCAAGGGCTTGTTCACCAGTGTCAGGCTGTGATAACAGCAACTCATCAATGTTCACACCAAGTTTTTGTGCATAATCAGGGTCAAGTGCATGCTCGGCATCAATAAATGCTGCTTGTCCACCTGCTGCTTGTACCTCAGCAATTGCATGAAGGGCAACCGTTGTTTTACCCGAACTTTCAGGACCATAGATTTCAATGATACGACCTTTTGGATATCCACCTATTCCTAATGCTGTATCAAGAGCTAAAGATCCACTTTTTGAAGTAGAAATTTGACGATCTGTTTGCTCTCCTAACTTCATGATAGAGCCTTTACCAAATTGTTTTTCTATTTGTTTTAATGCCATTTCAAGGGCTGCTTGACGATCATTTGCCACTACTGTTTCCTCCTTATTTTAAAACGAATATATCTATCTATCATTCGTTGCATGTTCATTTGACTACCTTTACTATACTCGTTTTATTTCGGTTTGTCGAGCAAAAAATCGAACATTCATTCGATTTTTTTCACTGCAAAATATACTTGTAAAAATCTATTTTCCGCTTAACAAAATAGGTTTTTCGTGCATGTTCATAGCAGAAAAGTATTATTTTAAATCAATATCTAAATTTGGTAAAGAAAAAAAACAGAGCAAAATGATATGCTCTGTTAATCTTTCAAACTATTGATTAGTGAGAAACAGCCGTACTTCACACTTCTCACTCGATTGCCTTCTCTTGTACCAGCAAAAAGAAACTTTTCGACTTTTACTGGAGATCCTTTTTTGGAAATTCCAATATACACCGTTCCTACCGGTTTCCCCTCAACAGCATCAGGTCCTGCTACACCAGTAAAGCTAATTCCAATATCAGCTTTAAGTAAAGAAGCCACATTTTCAGCTAATTCCCTTGCACATTCTTCACTTACTGCTCCATACTTTTCAAGCGTTTCCTTTTTAACTCCAAGGATCTTTTCTTTAACCTCATTCGTATAGCAAACGACCCCGCCTTTCACTACCGCACTAGAACCCGGAATAGCTGTCAGCTCCTGCTGAAACATTCCTCCAGTTAAGCTCTCTGCACAAGCAATGGTTAAATCGTTCTTTTGAAGCAGTGAAAATAACTCATTCATTAACGATGTTTCATTATACCCGTAGAAGAACTCACCAACACGTGTACGTATTTTCTCTTCCGTTTCATTTATGAGCTCATTTGCAACGGCAGTTTGTTGATGTTTAGCAGTAAGCCTCAATGTCACTTCCCCGTCGCTAGCAAGGGGTGCAATCGTAGGATTCGATTGCGCATCAATCAAATCCTCAATTTTTGTTTCTAATGCAGCCTCTCCTATCCCAAAGAAACGCAACACTCGTGAAACAATCGTCTCAGAGACGTCTGGCTCTTTTTGTAATAGTGGGAGTGCATAATGTAAAAACATTGGCTCCATTTCCTTCGGTGGCCCTGGTAAAAGCATATAACGGTGAGTATTACTAGTTAAAAGCATCCCAGGAGCCATTCCGTTATCATTTGGCAAAACAGTAGAATCAGCAAGAACCAATGCTTGCTTCTTATTATTCTCTGTCATGACACGGTTTGTACGAATAAAGTACTGAGAGATAGAGTCAAGAGCCGCTTGATCAAATTCAAGCTCCTTACCGAGGTGTTTGGAAATTGTTTCCTTTGTCAAATCATCCTTTGTCGGACCTAATCCACCCGTAAAGATAATTAAGTTTGAACGACCTTCTGCCACAGCAATCGCTTGCTGCAAACGGGTCGGATTATCACCAACGACCGTATGATAAAACACATTTGTTCCAATACTAGCTAGTTGTTTAGAAATGAAACGAGCATTTGTATTAACAATTTGGCCAAGCAACAACTCTGAGCCAACCGCAATGATTTCAGCATTCATGAAAACAATCACCTAGCCTCTGTTTATTTTGAATTGATAAATACCTGCTTATTTTTCGCAAAGTAGTCCCACCCAGACCAAATGGTGAAGAATGTAGCAACCCATAACGCAATGTCAGCAAACGGAAGAGAAACAAGCTCAAAAATCGTATTATGTAACAACAATGCTGAGATGGCAACAATTTGTGTCCATGTCTTAATTTTCCCAAGCATATTTGCGGCTACCACCTCTCCGCCACCCGCTAGGATTGCACGTAGACCCGTTACAGCAAATTCTCGACAAATGATGATAATAACTAACCAAGAAGCTGCAAGTCCAAATTCAACCAAAACAATTAGTGCTGCAGACACGAGCAACTTATCCGCTAACGGGTCAAGGAACTTCCCCAGATTGGTTACCAAATTATACTTTCTGGCATAATAGCCATCAACCCAATCGGTAGCAGACGCAAAGATAAAGATTAAAGCAGCTATAAAGTGAGCAACCGGAAGCTCCGCCCCAATGAACTGCATATTCCCCCAATGAAAAGGATCATATACAATTACTAAAAATAGTGGAATTAGCAAAATCCGTGAGACTGTAATTTTATTAGGCAAATTCATTTTAAAGACCTCCATTTTAACCTATAAAGAAAATTCCTTAATATTACTTTCTTCCTTTAATAAAACAAGCATACAACAAAATAGAAAAGAAAGCGAAAAAATAGTCACCATACGATGACTATTCGCTCACTGTTGGTACATAACGAATTGTAATATCCTGTCTAACTTGATCATTTGGAGGTGTAGCATACTCTAGCTTTTGATCATTCACATATATTTCCGTGGCTGTAGAATTCCCAATCACTAGAACAGCTTCTTGCTCTTTTGAATAATCAATTACTTTATTATCCTCAGCACCAGTTTTTAAGATCCCTTGCCAAAAAGAATGTCCTTTTCCATTTAGCATATTCACCCAGGTTTCACCTGTAGATACAAGCTTCACTTCAAATTTTTCTGCATTCTTCACTTCATAAACTGTTTCTTTGCCCTTTGATTCAGCAACGGTAACCTCTTGTGTTAGAGTAGGTTCTTCATCCGTTTCTTCCTCTGTTATTCCATTGGCACCAGATGTTTGATTCTCCTCACCCTCTGATGCTACCTTTTCATTATCCTCATCTGCTTCCTTTTCAGATAAGTTGTCTTTATACTGTATTTGTTCGCTATCAGTTGTTGTAGGTTCTTCTGCCGATTCACCGTTTTCTTTAATATTAACTACTAAGAAGTAGGCTAGGGCCACCGCACCAATAACGAAAACACCAATGAGCAACCTTGGTAAAATTGAAAAAATCTTCGAATTACTTGGGGCAACATCCTTCCTAGTTTGCACCCTTGAAAGCTTTTCTGGAAAGTCATCTCCATGAGTAGATGGGATATCAGACTTATACTCTGCAAATAGCTCTTCTGGATCGAGCTGTACAGCTTCCGCATATTGCTTAATAAAAGCACGAACATAAAACGGGCCAGGTATAATACTATAATTCCCCTCTTCTAAAGCTTGCAAATACCGTTTTTGAATTTTGGTTGATATTTGTAAATCATCCAAGCTCAAGCCGAGTGAAAGTCGAGCTTCTCTTAGTTTGTTACTTAATTCTGTCAACTTCTAACACCTTCCAATGCTATTAAAGGCGCTTTCGTAAATTTTATTCATAAACGAAAACGGCTTTTTAAAAATCAAATCCCCCAAAATCAGAATCTGAAAACATCGTATTTCTTACAATATCATACTTGATTTCCTCTTCTGGATCATTTCTAAGCTCAATAATATAATCAAAATCATCGAGTGTATACTCTGTATTTTGGACAAATACATCCGGATGCTCTACAACTTTTACAGCTGGAAGTCGCATAATTTCTCGAACTAATTGCCAATGTCGTTCGTTAGCTCTTCTTGTAGAAACGATTCCATCAATTATGAATAGATTGTTCTCGTTATACTCGTCCTCAATGAGTTGATTACGAATGGTTTGCTTTAAGAGTGTAGAGGAAACAAACAACCATCTTTTGTTCGCACAGACGCTTGAAGCAACAATAGACTCGGTCTTTCCTACACGTGGCATTCCACGGATACCGATGAGCTTATGACCTTCTTGCTTAAATAATTCTGCCATAAAATCTACTAAAAGCCCTAGTTCATCGCGTACAAATCGAAAGGTCTTTTTATCATCGGCATCTCTTTGTATGTATCTACCATGCCTCACAGCTAAACGGTCTCTTAATTTAGGTTCTCTAAGCTTGATTATCTTAATCGTATCCATTGTCTTTAGAATAGATTCGAGTCGCTCGATTTGTTCGTAATCCTGTGCGAGAATGAGCAAGCCCCGTCTTCCTTCATCCACCCCATTAATGGTTACAATATTAATGGAGAGCATCCCTAATAAAGAAGAAATATCCCCTAGTAATCCGGGCCGATTTTTCTGAATTTCATACTCCAAGTACCATTCTGTTTTGTTCATCTTTTCCATAGAATACCTCCACGGGAAGCGCCATATTTGACCAGTATTGGTGCAAATTAATCATCTTCTATCATATATGATTTTCTATTAAGATGAAAGGAAAAACATGATCAAGTCGTAATTTGGAGATTTATTTGTATGATATGAAAAAAAAGAGAGGATGATTGCCTCTCTTTTTTATTACCTATTTAAAAAATCTTAGCGGGATCCATCATTTTGAACAAGCTTAACCATCATATTAGCAATAGCATGCTGTTCTTCTGGTGTAGCAACAGACCAAAGGTCAGATAAAATGCGCTCTTGTTCATTTTTCGGATCGACTTGCTTCGCTAAATAATCTCCGATTTGGAAAGCAAGATCACCAACTACTTGCTTGTTCATTCCTTCATTTTGTGCATGTTGTAGACGATCACCTAAAAAGTCTTTCCACTGCTCCCAATTATCAAGTACAGACATTGTATAACCTCCTTTTTTTTACTACGAACTTATTTTGCTTTGAAAAGGAGGGAATTATTCATTTAGGTAACGTGAACGTTTTATGAATTATGTATACCATCCACCATTAACCGCAAGTGTTTGTCCTGTGATATATCTAGATCCAGAAGAGAGAAGAAAGGAAACTGAGTCAGCCACATCCTCACCTGAACCTAGTCTACCAATAGGAATTTCATCCTTAAGCATTTGCAATTCTTCATCAGAAAAGCTTTCTAACATTGGCGTATGAATGGCACCAGGTGCAACCGCGTTAACGGTAATTCCACTTAATGCAACTTCTTTACTTAACGCTTTTACAAACGCGATCTGAGCACCCTTTGCAGCAGAATATGCGACTTCACACGCAGCACCCGTCTGCCCCCAAATGGAGGAAATAACAACTATTTGGCCATTGTGTTGAGCCATTAATTTCGGAAGCAAACGTTTCGTTAATAAAATCGGCGCCGTAACATGAAGCTTCATGATTTCCTCAAGGTCATCCTCATTCAAGTCAACCAATAAGCCATAATGACTTTGACCACAATTATGTATAATTGCATTGATTGTAAAAATATTTTCACAAAGCTTTTTAATCCCATTCTTCTCAGTCAAATCCGCCTGAATGGGAATGTATTCATTGTCAAAAATAGAGAGTTCGCGGAGCAAACCTTCGATTCCCTCTTTATTCTTATGATAGTGTAAGTATAAAGAAAACCCATCCTTTGCAAGCTTCTTAGCAACGCATGAGCCAATCCCCCCGCTTGCTCCAGTAATTAGTGCATATTTTTTCACTAGCTTCTCCTCACTTCAACAAAAAGGCGCCGATAATCGACGCCTCACTTAATTAGCTTTTAGGCACTACTTGGCAAATGGCCATCCGATTTTCAGAAATTAAGTTTTTACCTACTTCCTGAATATCCTCAATATTAATTGCTTCTAATACAGGTACAACGTCAAATAAATTCATATCATTAAATGCATATCTTGTAAATTGATTAGCAATGTACTCGGGTGAATTAACGGCACGGAGAAAAGCACCTATTTTTTTCTTCTTTGTACGCTCTAAGCTCTCTAACGTAATTTTACTTGAGCTTTTTTCTTCCGTTAGGATTCTTTTTATTTCATCCGCTAATTGATCAGGACTGTTGGTATCTCCACCAATCATCGCAAAACCAAACCCTTTCTCCTGCGTATAATCAAAAGAGAAGGTATCATCAATGAGTCCACTGCTGTACAGCTTATCATAATTGTCACTACTTCTACCAAACAACAATTCCAACAACACATTGGTCGTTAGTTCCTGTTTAAGCATTTCCTCGCCTTGTTTTTCCGTGTCCGTAGCTTTGATACTAACTAAGCATTTAGAAGAATGCACATTCATAGGTAGGACTAATTTCTTTTCGGAGACATCATCCTTTTCAGTTTCGAATTTACGCTCAATTTCTACTTGTGTAGGAAATGACTTCTTTGCTTGGTTATCTTTAATCTGCTTCATTATTTCCTCAACTTGAACAGGACCAACGATAAACAAGAGCATATTGCTTGGATGATAAAAGGTATGGTAGCACTCATACAACATATCCTTTGTAATTTCAGCTATCGATTCTTTTGTACCTGCAATATCAATTTTCACTGGGTGGTTTTCAAATAGGTTTTGAATCGCACCAAAATATAAACGCCAGTCTGGATTATCATCGTACATGTCAATTTCTTGGCCAATAATTCCTTTTTCTTTTTCAACCGTTTTTTCAGAAAAATAAGGATACTGGACAAAATCGATTAATGTTTCTAGATTTTTCTCTACGTCAGATGTACTAGAAAAAAGATACGCTGTTCTTGTAAATGATGTAAACGCATTCGCTGATGCTCCTTGGCGACTAAATTGCTGGAACACATCACCATCTTCTTTTTCAAAAAGCTTGTGCTCTAAAAAGTGAGCAATCCCATCCGGAACCTTTACAAGTTCTGTTTTCCCTGCAGGTACAAAATGGTTATCAATGGACCCATATTTGGTTGTAAAAGTCGCATAGGTTTTGTTAAACCCTTTTTTCGGAAGAATGTATACTTCTAAACCATTTTCTAGCTTCTCGTGGTACAGTTCCTCTTGAAGCTGATCAAATGAGATCTTCTCCATTACTTCGTCGCCCCCGTTCCCGTTAAGAAATAAATCGTATCGAGTTGGATTTTATTAGCAACCTGTACGACTTCTTCCTTCGTTACCGCATCGATTCGTTGTAACCATTCATCTAGCTGAATTTGTTGTCCTGCAACTACATTATGATAAAGAATTTCAACAATTCCACGTGCTGTATCAAGCGTTTCAAGTAATTGATTTTTTATCACTGCCTTCGTTTGAATCAAATCCTCGTCTGAAAATTCTCCATTTTTCATGGCTTGCATTTGTTCCTTAATAATTGAAACTGCTTTTTCAAAATTACTATTATCTATTCCGGACATTACCATAAGCAACCCTTTATGACTTTCCACCCGACTCGCAGCGTAATAAGCTAGACTCGCTTTCTCGCGTACATTAATAAATAACTTGGAATGTGAAAATCCACCATACACTCCGTTAAATACTTGAAGGGCAAAATAATCTGGATCTCCATATGTTACATTCGTTCGGTACCCAATATTTAATTTCCCCTGCTTTACATCTTGTTCTTCCTTAATAACGTTTTCCTCAACCTGAGCTGGTTGTTTTTTCTCCACAGCATGAGGAGTTCTAGATGAGAAGGTAAATCTTTCATTCACCATCTGTTCTACTTCTTGTTCATCTATATCACCGATTATATATAAACTGAGTTCATCTTCAGCTAATGCTTTTTGATAATAATCATATAGATCTTTACCGTTAATGGAATCCACTTCTGATTCTTTTCCGTGAACGTGCAGGGAGTACGGCTCTTCCTTACACATTTCTTCAATTAACCGATTGTTTGAATACTTCATTTTATCATCATAGATGGATTGTATTCTTTGCTTTAAACTGCGCTTTTCCTTCTCCAACGTTTCTTTATGAAATTCACCGCCATCGGCGTTTGGATTAGTTAAAACCTCTACCAGAAAATCCATTGCCGTTTTTAATAGTGGAGTAGGATCAGAGAGGAATCGCTCATTGGCTACTTCCATCGCAAAACTTATTGTATGATACTCACCTTTTTTTCCTAAATCAATATAAAAAGTCGCCCCATACAATTCATCTAAATACCCTCGAAGCTTACCAGTAGTAGGAAATTTTTTCGAATTACTTTGAAGAACATTTGGTAGCAATGCTCGTTTCGTTACACTCTCTTTTTGTAATGGTGCCTTCATTTTAAAAATAATGGTGTTTGTCTTGAATTTATCTGTTTTCACCATATGTAGTTTGAAACCGCTCAATTCTTTAATCGTTTCGGAAACCACTGCCATATTTCCATCCTCCTTTACATCATGTGCTCTTAAATAGCTTTCCCATCTTGTGATACGGAATGTATTTAGATATACTATACCCTTTTGGACAAACTGTTATCAACTTTTGGTATTAAAGGAAAACATATGCAAAAAAACCTCCAAACTTGGAGGTTAAATAAGAGAAGAAATTTGGCGAGGAGGATAGGAGTTTCGGTAAACAAATCCCGTATCAAATATCGCTTGGTTTTTTCCTTTTTTCTTGGCTTCATACAATAGGCAATCTGCAACTGCTAGTAAATCTTCATCCTCATGATGGTGCTCGGAATAAGCAACACCAAAGCTCATAGTTACATTGCTCTTACAGGTATTAAACGTTAATGCATTCATCTTTGCGTATATATCTGTAAAAAACGCATTCATTTTATGATCATCAAGATTTGGTAGAATGATAGTGAATTCCTCGCCACCATATCGAAAGGCCTCTCCGCAAGCTTGATTCGAACACTCTTTAAAAAGTTTTCCAATTTCCGCTAGAACTTCGTCTCCAGCAATATGGCCATAGCGGTCATTGATTCTTTTAAAATGATCAATATCTGACATGACTAATATAAACGGTTCCTTCTCTTTTCTCTGGTTTTTCATTTCTTCCTGAAAACTACGATGATTATATAAACCCGTTAAGTAATCGGTAATCATAAGCTCATAATAAATTTCTTTTTGTTTCAAATGTTTTCTTTCACGTAAAACTAGCATGGAACCAAATAAACCAACAATCCAAATAAATGCGATATTTAGAGCAAAAACGGTCAGGATAAGTGGGGTTATGTTTTGTTCCGATAACAAAATAATCGTATACCCTATAGTAGAACTAGCTGATGAAATAAATGCGCCTTTTGTATACCAATAAATGGTCGCGTGCATGATAATCAAATAAAATATAGGAAATAAGGGACTTGTTACACCACCCGACAAGACCAGAAGCCAAATCACAGCTATGTAATCAAATATAATACCCGCTTTTGTTAATAAATGAAAATATGGATTCTGAGGTTTAAGTTTCAAAAATGCTATTTGAGTACAAATCATATAGGTAATTCCCATTACCAGTAGGATAGGGAATGTGCGATGTTCGAGCTCAAGTAGCTCTGAAAAAAATGGTGAATAAAATAAGATTACAGCTACTACTAAAAAAATCCAACGTAAGTAAGAAAAAACCTTTTCCGTCTCATAATCGTCTAAGTATAATGACAACCTCATATTCAAACCTCTTCTATCGAATGGATTAACCCAATTTTACCATATTCTTGTAGACAGAACATTAAAATTATACAAATGTTCGAAAATTTAACAAAAGTTAGTAGAATAGAGAAACAAAAAAAAAAATCCCCGTAAAAACGGAGATTTATCTATTTCCTTTAATATATGGTGTTCCAAGTGCCTTTGGTCCTTCTGCTCTTCCAATGAATCCTGTTAATGCTAGGATCGTTAAAATGTATGGTGCGATCAACAAGTAGACATTCGGAATATTTTCTAATAATGGTAAACTTGAGCCAATGATACTTAAGCTTTGTGCGAATCCAAAGAATAACGCTGCCCCCATTGCTCCAAGCGGATGCCACTTACCAAAGATTAATGCCGCAAGCGCCATGAAACCTTGTCCTGAAATCGTTGCGTGACTGAAGTCAGATGAAATGGATTGAGCATATACTCCCCCACCAATCCCCCCGAGTGCTCCGGAGATGATTACTCCAATATATCTCATTTTTGTCACGTTTATCCCCATCGTATCTGCTGCCATTGGGTGCTCTCCTACCGCACGAAGGCGAAGACCAAACGGTGTTTTAAACATAACAAACCATGCGACAAATGCAACGATAATTGCCACATATGAGGTGTAGTACGTATTGGAAAAGAATAGTTTTCCAAGAACAGGGATATCACTTAAAACAGGAATATCTATTTTACTAAATCCTTTTTGGATGATGTCTGTTTGACCTTTTCCGTAAAAAAGCTTTACAAGGAAAAGTGCTGCACCAACTGCTAAAAGGTTGATTGCCACCCCAGAAACGGTCTGGTCAGCTCGGAAAGTGATCGATGCAACGGCATGTAAAACGGATAATAGCGCGCCAACAACCATAGCCACTAATAAGGAAACCCAAGGAGTTAAATTACCGAGTGTCTGGTCAAAAGCAAGATTAAATACGATAGCTGTAAATGCACCGATTACCATTAAACCCTCTAGTCCAATGTTAACGATCCCGGAACGCTCTGAAAAGTTACCGCCTAACGCAGTGAAAATAAGTGGAGCTGCCCAAAGTAAAGTAGAAGGTATAACGATATATAAAATATCCATGAATCCCACTTACTTCACCCCCTTTTTACTAATTCGATCAATAAACAGACGAATCATATAACTTGCTGCAACAAAGAACACGATTAAAGCGATAATAATATCAACAAGCTCATTTGGAACCCCCGCCTCAAGAGGCATATTTAAAGCTCCAACCTTTAATGCTCCGAAAAGTAACGCTGCTAAAATTACACCAATTGGTCCGTTTCCACCGAGAAGTGCAACGGCAATTCCATCAAATCCAACTCCCGTGAAGCCACCTTTAATGGAGGCATAACCAAATGTCCCTAGTCCTTCCATCGCACCTGCTAAACCAGCAAAAGCACCAGAGATGACCATAGAAAGAATAATATTTTTATCCACATTCATACCTGCGTAGTGTGAAGCATGTTGGTTGAAACCGACTGAACGTAATTCATATCCACGAGTTGTTTTTTCCAGTAGGAACCACATAATAAATACCGCAATTAGTGCAATTACGATTCCCCAATGTAATCGTGAATAGTCTGTTAACCCCTCTAAGAAAGAAGAACGTAATGTAGCTGTGTCTTTAATCATCTCGGTACGATCACTTTTTTCTGATAAAACCGTACGGATAATATAGTTTGTCACATGGAGTGCCGTATAATTTAACATGATCGTTACGATTACTTCGTGCACACGGAATTTTGCTTTTAAAAGGCCAGGAATAAATGCCCATAGAGCACCTGCAACCCCCGCTGCGATAACTGCAACGAGCGTATGAATAACAGGAGGAAGATCAAACGCAACCCCTACCCAAACAGCTGCCAACCAACCTACGATTAACTGTCCTTCAACTCCGATATTGAAAAGTCCTGTACGGAAGGCAAATGCAACGGATAATCCGGCTAAGATTAACGGAGTTACCTGCCGGATAACTTCCCCAGTGTAATATATCTCTCCAAATGCACCGTTCCAAAGAGCGGTAAAAGCAGCTAATGCATCATAGCCAGTCACAATCATAATAATAGTTCCTACTAGCATCCCTAATATTACAGCCATAATAGGAACAATAATATTTTTCACACGATTAGACATTTGTTTGTTCACCTACTTCCTTCTGTTTGGAACCAGCCATTAATAATCCAAGTTCTTGTTCCGTTGTCTCCTTTGGATTAACAATAGCAACGATTTCCCCTTCGTAGATAACCGCAATTCGGTCACTCACATTAAGAATTTCATCAAGTTCAAAGGATAGCAATAAAACGGCTTTTCCATTGTCACGCTGTTCAATTAGTCTTTTATGAATAAACTCAATGGCCCCAACGTCAAGTCCACGTGTTGGCTGAGCTGCGATGAGCAAGTCTGGATTTCGATCCACTTCACGTCCGATGATCGCCTTTTGTTGGTTTCCCCCAGATAAAGCTCTTGCGAGAGTAAATTCACTTGGTGTACGAACATCAAACTCTTGAATAAGTGATTTTGCTTTTTGATAAATTTGTTTAAAGTTTAAAACACCAGCTTTAGAAAAGGGTGATTTATAATAAGTTTGCAGCACCATGTTTTCCCCAATAGGAAAATCTAAAACAAGTCCGTGCTTATGCCTGTCCTGCGGAATATGCCCTGTACCAGCCTCGGTAATTTTTCGAGGAGAAAGATTTCGAATCTCTTTCCCATTTAGCTGAATTGAACCACTTTCTGATTTCCTCAATCCAGAAATCGCTTCAATTAATTCTGTTTGACCATTTCCATCAACACCTGCAATACCAAGGATTTCTCCTGCTTTAACATCAAGGTTCAGGTTATTAACTGCTGTTAATCCCCTAGAATCTTTCACTACTAAACCATTTATCTCTAGAACACTTTGTGCAGGGTTTGCATCTGCCTTTTCTGTTTTAAACGTAACTTCTCGACCAACCATCAAGCTAGCCAGTTCATTTGGATTTGTTTCACTAACATTTACTGTACCAATCCCAACACCCTTACGGATAACGGTACAACGGTCACATACTTCCATGATTTCCTTCAGCTTATGCGTAATTAGGATGATTGACTTGCCCTCTTTAATAAGCGTTTTCATAATTTGTATAAGCTCTTTGATTTCCTGTGGAGTCAAAACAGCTGTTGGCTCATCAAAAATTAAGATTTCAGCTCCTCTATAGAGCGTTTTCAATATTTCTACCCTTTGTTGCATTCCAACAGAAATATCAGCGATTTTTGCTTGCGGATCTACAGCTAACCCATAGCGCTCGGAGATATCTCTTACTTCTTGCTCAGCCTTTTTCAAATCGATTTTTAATCCTGATTTTGTTTCCTTACCAAGGATAATGTTTTCAGTTACCGTAAACTTGTCTACTAACATAAAGTGCTGATGAACCATTCCAATTCCTAAATCATTTGCAATATTGGGGTTCGTTATTTTTACCGCTTTGCCTCGAACACGGATCTCCCCTTGTTCTGGCTGATATAAACCAAACAGCACATTCATTAATGTTGATTTTCCTGCACCGTTTTCACCAAGCAATGCATGAATTTCCCCTTGCTTAAGTTGCAAAGTAATATTATCGTTTGCAACGATTCCAGGGAATTCTTTACGGATACCTAGCATTTCAATAACATATTCCATTTCTCTTCTCACTCCTTGCTCATAGTTTAAGCAAATTATTCGTAAAAGTAAGAGGTCAGACCTTTAGCAATTTTTAAAAAACTTGGTATCCCAAGCAAGTAGTATGACCTATTATTTTTGGGTAATTCCCCTAATAATAAAAATGCAAATGAAACGTAGAAGCATTTCTACCCTTCAGTTCCATTTCTACTTTTTCCTTAAAAAAGGAATAAGAGGTAGGAAAGATCCTCTTATTCCTTTGTCCAAACATTATTGTACAGAGAAAGATTTTAACTCTTCTAAAGTAGATGGGATCACTAGATCACCGTTCTTAATTTTCTCAGAGAAGTCAGCAACTGCAGTTTCAATGTCAGCTTTAGCTGCTACTTCTTCGTTAATTGGAGCTAGACCAACACCATCTTCAGCAAGTCCGTAAGTAATGGTTTCTCCACCAGGGAAGTCTCCACCTTTAGCTTTTAAAGAAAGGTCTTTAACAGCGTTGTCAACACGCTTAAGTGCTGAAGTAATGATTACGTTATGCTCTTTGCCATCGATTTCCACTACACCCTCAGCTGTTTGGTCAGAGTCTACACCGATTGCCCAAACTTGTCTTTCAGGTTCTTTCTTCTTAAGGTCACGAGCTTCTTTGAAAAGACCGTTACCAGTTCCACCAGCTGCATGGAAGATTACGTCAATACCTTTAGAATACATACTAGAAGCAATTGTTTGACCAACTTCCGCTTTGTCAAATGCACCAGCATATTGTACATCAACTGTGATATCAGGGTTTACAGCAGCTACACCAGCTTTAAATCCAGTTTCGAAGCGTTCGATAACAGGAATTTCCATTCCGCCTAGGAAGCCGATTTTATTTGAAGTAGTTGCTTTTGCAGCAGCTACACCAGCTAAGAAAGCTGCTTCTTGTTCTTTAAACATAATGCTTACAACATTTGGCTCTTCAACAAGAGCATCAACAATAGCAAAGTGGCTTTCTGTTTGTTGTGCAGCGATTTCTTTAATTGCACCTTCCATAAGGAAACCAATACCAAATACTAGATCAAAATCTTGACGAGCAAGAGTGTTTAAGTTTGTTGAATAATCAGCATCTGATTGTGATTGCAGGTAATCAAAACCATTTTTACCTTTTTCAAGGCCCACTTCTTCACCATATGCTTGAAGACCTTCCCATGCAGATTGGTTGAATGACTTGTCATCCACTCCACCTACGTCAGTAACCATTGCTACTGTGAATGCGTCTTCTGTTGTTTCTTTGTTGCCACCTTCAGCTGCATTGTTTTCTTCTTCTGCTTTTCCACATGCACCTAAAATTGTTCCAGCAGCAAGAACCAATGATAGAGCTAAACCGAATTTACGCTTTTTCATGGTTTGAAACCCCCTATGAATTTTTGTTGGATTTAGCAAGAACGCTTAGCAATCCGATGAAACATTAGCATCATTCTCTTTAAAGAACATTATATTCTTTTTCTAAGCACATGAAAACTAAATTTATCGGCTCTAAAGTAGTTTACCGAAAAAAGGATTGGTTCATCCATTTCGTCAAAATGCATTTGCTTTAAAACAAGCAAAGCAGTTTCAGGGTCACATTCTAAGATGGGAGAAACTTTTTCATGATAACCAATCGGTTCGATCTGGGCCACTGCGTATGTAATATTTCGTTTTGCTTCCTCTTCTAGTATGTTGAAGATAGATTCCTCTCCATGTGAAAAGGTCTCAGGCAGAATTTTGTTGGGAACTTTGTCGATACAATATACAACAGGTTCTCCATTGGCTGTTCGAACTCTCTCCATCACCACAATTTCGTCATCTACAGAACATGAGAAACGACGGATGTCCTCTTCGGTAGCTCCTTGAGTTGATGAGCTCAAGAAAATGGTACCTGGTTTCATACCTGCTTGAACAATCATGTTCGTTACACTATTTAGTTGTTCAATTCCCGACGTAAATAAAGGCTTAGCATGGACAAACGTCCCAACTCCATGACGGCGAATGATGACGTTTTCCTCCTCGAGAATTCTCAGAGCTTCTCGAAGCGTCGCTCTGCTCACACCGAGCTGCTTAGCAAGGTCAAATTCAGACGGTAGTTTTTCTTTCTCTTTGTATATCCCCGACTCAATATCCTTTTTTAGCCGATCGATGACCTGTAAATACAAATGTCGGTTATCTGACTTAATAGACATGCAAGCATCCTCCAACCATTTCTAAAGACATCAGACCTCTGATGTTCAATCATTCCTACTAATCGAAAATACTATAACACTTTTTTAGGTATAAATAAATAGAGTTTAGAAATTTTGTCGAAAAAACGTGTTAACTTATTTTACACGTTTCCCTTACAGTCTATTAAGAGCAATTATGCCACACTAAACAATTTGAAAACGTTTCCAATATGTTCTAAATAGAAAGGCGAAATGAATCGCCCTTCTTAGTCTATTTTTCCTGTTGAGGCATCATCAACCGGCTTTGTCATTAACACAGTACGGGGCTTACTACCCTCGTATGGTCCAACTACCCCTCTAAGCTCCATTTCATCAATAAGACGCGCTGCACGAGAATAACCAATCCGAAATCTACGCTGTAACATAGAGACCGAGGCCGTTTGCATTTCAAGAATGAGATCAACAGCGTCATCATACAAATCATCATCCACTTCGGAGGTAAGCTCAGGAATATCATCTGGAATCATTTCCTGTTGATATTGTGCCTTTTGTTGGCCAATAACAAAATCGACTATCTCTTCTACTTCTTCGTCCGATAAAAATGCTCCCTGTACACGAATGGGTTTTGACGCACCTACTGGCATAAATAGCATGTCCCCACGACCAAGCAGTTTTTCAGCTCCCCCGGAATCTAAAATAGTCCTTGAGTCGATTTGAGAGGAAACGGCAAATGCAATTCTAGAAGGGATATTTGCTTTAATAACACCGGTAATAACATCTACCGATGGACGCTGAGTAGCAATAATCAAGTGAATACCAGCCGCACGAGCCATTTGCGCTAGTCTTGTAATAGCATCTTCTACATCTGATGAAGCGACCATCATTAAATCAGCAAGCTCGTCCACAATAACAACAATATATGGAAGAAGTGGTTGCTTTGTATCTTCCTCCAAATTGATTCGGCGAATATAATCATTATACCCCTCAATATTACGAGTTCCTGTATGGGAAAAGAGCTCATAACGTCTTTCCATCTCACTTACTACTTTTTTCAATGCTTGTGATGCTTTCTTTGGGTCTGTTACAACAGGGGCTAATAAATGTGGAACCCCATTATAAACGTTCAACTCTACCATTTTCGGATCGATCATCATTAGTTTCACTTCATGCGGTTTTGCCCTCATTAATATACTTGTAATAATTCCATTAATACATACACTCTTACCGCTTCCCGTTGCACCTGCAACAAGTAAGTGTGGCATTTTGTTTAATTCGGCTAAAACTGCTTCGCCCGTAATATCACGACCAAGTCCAATCATAAGCTTTGATTCTGGTCGGTCGTTCTTTTTAGACTCTAAAACTTCACGTAGAGATACCATAGCAACCTCGGAGTTAGGTACCTCTATTCCAATCGCAGATTTTCCTGGGATTGGTGCTTCCATTCTGATATCCTTAGCCGCAAGAGCAAGTGCTAAATCATCACTTAAATTAACAATTTTACTAACCTTCACACCAACATCTGGATGAACTTCATACTTAGTAACTGCAGGACCTAAATGAACTTGAGTTACTTTTGCTTTTACTCCAAAGCTTAAGAACGTTCGTTCAAGCTTTGCTGCATTCGCATGGATAAGCTCATATTCGCCACTTTGATCTGTATGTCGAGGTGCTTTTAACAAATGAATCGGCGGTAGCTCATAATCTTTATTCTCCACTTCTGTAAACGTAATTGGCGGAACACTATCCTCTTCCGTTTGTGACTGAGCCTTCCCTTTTTTTGCCGTTTGTTCAACAGGTGGTTCCGTATAAGCTCTCTCTGTGAAGCTTGAAATGATTGGCTCAATCACTCTTTCTTCTTCTTCAGGAGGCGGCATTGCACTAGAAATAGGAATGACTCTTTCTTCTTGTTCCTTTTTTTCTATTGCTTTTCGTTGTTCTTCTTTCTTTTTCTTTGTTTTTTCCGAACGCTCATTTCTCCAAACTTTCATATCATCGCCAAAAGCATGTATCTGTTTCTTTAGAAACTGTCCAAATGCAATGATGGCTTTTCCTAGAGGCTCACCTAATGTTCTCCCTGTGAGCAAAATGAAGCCAATAATAAAAAATAAAGCAGCTATAATTTTTGTTCCTGCTTCAGCAAACAAATAATAAGACATGGCAAATAAAAGTGCACCAATCATTCCCCCGCCTAAATCTGTTGTACTCGTTTCTCCTCTAACTTCCATCCAATAAAGCTCGAACGTATTTTTTATTACACTTGGGCTTTCTGTTCTCCCATCATTTGCAAGAAGTTCAAACAATGTAACATGGCTCAGAAGTAATAGAGCAGAAACAATAAAATACAATCCTATCCATTTACTCTGGAAAAAGGATGGAATTTCACGTTTCCACATAAAATACGCACCAATGACAGCCATACTAATTAAATTTACCATAAACCATTCGCCCGAAAAGAAGCGAAAGAACATAACAACAGCATGTCCAACCGCACCAAGTCTAGCAATGGAAATAGTCGCTAATGCAATTAGTATTAGTCCAATGAGTTCGAATTTAACCGTTCGCTTAAAACCATCCTTACTTCTTGTTTGTCGTCTTTTTTTCTTTGCCATTTTATCACCTTACTGTTGAATTATTACTACTATCTTAGTCTTATGTTTTATGTACTAAACCCTTTAATAAAGACAAGAAAAGCAGCCTCAGTTGGCTGCCTACCTGATACAACTTTATTATAGCATAACTTATCCGTCCTGAAAGACACGCTTTACAAGAAAGATATTTTTGCTCCTGGTGTACATCTTTCATCTAAATAATGAGCCGGGTCACTACTCATAACACGAACCACTCGATAAGCACCTTCTACATCTGACTCAACTAATAAGGGAATCCCATCAAGATTATATATTTTTTGTTGAGTAGGAGCCGAATTGTCATTCGGATAAATCATTTCTGGTGGGGTAAGGGTATATAGGATCATTGAACCAACCCCTCTGTTCCCTCACTGTTAATCGCAATCAGTTCATTTAATTTCTTCATTGCTTGGCCTATCCCGCCAACTTCATCAATTAAGCCATATTTTACAGCATCCGTACCCACTACATTTGTACCGATATCTCTTGTGAGGTTTCCTTTTTCAAACATTAATTCTTTAAACTTCTCTTCTGTAATTTTAGAGTGCTTTGTCACAAAAGTCACCACTCGGTCTTGCATTTTATCTAAATACTCAAAGGTTTGAGGCACACCGATAAATAACCCGGTCAAACGGATTGGATGGATTGTCATTGTTGCTGTCTCTGCAATATACGAATAATCACATGACACCGCGATTGGTACTCCTATGGAGTGGCCACCACCCAACACAATAGACACAGTTGGCTTAGACAGGGAGGCAAGCATCTCAGATATTGCTAACCCCGCTTCCACATCTCCACCTACCGTGTTTAGGACCACAAGTAACCCCTCAATCTTTGGATTTTGCTCAATTGCTACGAGTTGTGGAATGAGATGTTCGTACTTCGTCGTTTTGTTTTGCGGTGGTAGGGTCATATGACCTTCAATCTGACCAACAATCGTTAAGCAGTGTATTTTTGAATCCTGCGCTAACTGCGGTACATTCGTTTGTCCTAACTGTTGGATTTTTTCAATTAAACCTGATGGTTTTTCTTCCTTTGGGGTTTCTTGTTCGTTCCCCCCTCCATCATCCGGTTTATTATATTTAATTGGTTCCATACCAAATCTCCCTTCAGACATGATACCGTTAGTATGAAACCCTTGGTGGTTTTTCATGCGAGAAATGGAAATTTGAAAAAGCTCACGAATTTTTCTAAATAGTTCCCTTTTGAAATGCTTTTCTTAAAATATGTACCGAAATGACAGTCGTATTGGCTTCATAAAGAGGTTTTCTTTGATTTTTGAGATACAACCCACTCCTTTATAAATAAGATGTTTTGTCCTTAATCGAGTAAATAGCATAAGTGAAATAAGCGGAGAATTTCCGGTTAGAAGCAAAATGGAGCCCTGTTTGGGGGTAAATAAGGGGAGTTTTTCCGCTTATGACGACCAAAATCTCCTATTTTCGAATTTTTCGAGCCAATAGGCGGAATCTCTCCGTCTATTTCTTACGATTAGTCAAGTGTATTTCAGTTAATTCATTTATGTTTTTATTTAGATGTATTTGGGAGGGGTACCCCTCCCAAATACATCTAAATTTTCCCATGACGAAAAGACCTCA
>JBEQAB010000008.1:0-239113 GCA_041640555.1 Bacillaceae bacterium | reverse complement strand
GCTTTGAGAAGTTTTTTCTTCCTTGTAGCCTAATAGAATCTCTAATTTATCTTTGAATGAATATTTAGACATACAAAAACTGCACCTCCAATTGTTAGTGGTGTCTAACAATTGGGGTGCAGTTCATATGACCCGGCTTTCGTTACAGCCATTCATTTAACACTTGTGTTGAATGTTCTTCTAGACTCTTATATTGACTGATTTCTGTTGTAAATTCTTCTTTATTCAAATAAGAAAAAACTTGTTGATCTAACTGAATTTCTATCTTCAAACGATGCGTAAAAGTCGCATTTCCGATTAAATCAATTTTGAAAGAATCATCAACTTTATGCGCAACACAGCGTACCTTGCCACCTGGATTATACACATCTACCGGTTGTTCAAACTCATTTAGGCCAAGTAAACAAGACACAAGCGTGGAAGCAGACATCGCTGTTCCGCAAGCATTCGTAAACCCAACTCCTCTTTCAAATGTACGTACAAAGATACTTCCTTCCTGAAGCGGCTTTACGAAACTTACGTTTACGCCATCTGGAAATAACTTATTTGGACTATTTACCTTTTCACTCAGTTCTTTTTGTACATTTGATTGTATTTGATCCTTTGTTACTATTCCAATCAGATGAGGGTTAGGTACTGCTACAGCAGTGAACTTAATTTCCGAAAGTTCATGTATTGGTTCATCTATTAATGTTTGTTGATTCAAAGTTAATGGCAGATCTTTAAGTTCAAAAGAAACAGGAGAGATTTCTACCTGATATGTGGGAATTTCTCCAAGAATGCTTTCTCGCTCATTTACTACCAGATTTGCTTTCATCGTTTCTACGACCGCACTTTGGATGGAAAGTTTTTCACAAACATAACGGGCCACACAGCGTAATCCATTTCCACACATTGACGCCTCAGATCCATCTGCATTAAATACTCTCATTTTGGCATCAAATTTTTCACTACCTAGCACGAATAAAATCCCATCTGCACCAACGCCATTTTCTCTATTACATAGAAAAAGTGCAAGCTCGGAACGCTGTTGCTCAGTAAATAAAGGATTTGTCATTTCATCAATGATGAGGAAGTCATTATTTGACCCATGACATTTTAATATTTCTAAAATCACATTTAAACCTCCATAAATATACATATTAATATGCTACATTTCCTCTATTGTACAATAAAGTAAACGTGGAGAACATGATTTGTATTTTAAAGATAACAAATATCTTCTATAACCATTCGATTAGACCAATTGATTGCTTCAGCATATAGCTTAAATAAATCTGTTTCCATGATTTCAAGCTTTTTACAAATGTCTCCGATCATCTTCCATTGTGCTTTTTCAACAGCAACAGCAAGGTCCAACACATCTTTATACTCATTCTGGACCCCCATTAACGCCTGAATCATTTCCTCGTTTAGTGGAAGTGAATCAATCATTTTCTCTATCGGAATGGCTTTTACCCCATTCATAAATGAAAAAATACCTGTCATAAAATATCCGGGTATTTTTTCGGATTGACCATTCAATAATCTACCAATTTTTTCGCAAAGTTTTCCTCTTGTTAAGCACAGTTTTGCCACGTCTATGGAGACATTCGACGTTTGAGTTAATTCTTCTCTTGCTGCCAGTACATATATCCAGTTTTCTATTTCAAAAGGTCCAAACTGTTCAACTGCCTGGCGAATATGATAGATTTTTTCCTTTAATTTATTTGCCGGTGAGTTGATTAGTTTTAAAATTTTGTATGATAATGAAGGGTCTCTCTCAATAAATTCAACTATATCATTAACTGACGTTTTTTCCTTTGAAATAAATGCTCTCATCTCAACATAAGAGGTAAAATAAGCTGGAATATCAAAAGTTGAGAAAATGGCAGGCTTTGAAAAGTAATAACCCTGAAACAGACTATAACCATTAGATTTCGCTTCCAAATATTCTTCATTGGTTTCTATTTTTTCAGCAATTAAGATCGTATCAGTTGCCATTGCCTTTTTATTTATGCGCTTACGTACGTTCTTATCTTTTTTTTGAAAATCTACCTTTACATAATCTGCCTGTTCTAAAATGTCGTCTGAATAGGGGTTCAATTCATCTAACATGTTAGAATTAATGGAAATTCTATATTGACTTTTCTTCATTTCTTTTATTATTTCTAATAGATTTCTACTTGGACGTGTAGTTTCAACTAACTCTATGACTATTTTCTTAGCACAAACATAGGAAGGTAACCTCATATCTAATAATTTTTCGGTGAAATTAATGAAACATGGCCTTCCTTCAGAAAGAGCATCTATCCCTATATTTAGAAAGCTATTAATGATTAACTCAGTAGTAGCTCGGTCCCCATCTATGTTTGGAAATTCATTAATATGATTATTTCGATAAAGCAGCTCGTAAGCAACTATCCCTTCTTCTTGATTAAATATCGGCTGCCTTGCAACAAAAACTTCCATTTTTTACTCCCTCCGACCATTGCTCTTTGGCGAATATTTATATTTTATCGGAGGTAAAACATAGATACTGTCGAAGTTTGTAGGAAAGAAAACTTTTATTCTTCTTATAAAAATAAGGAGCATCTCCAAAAAAGAGATACTCCTTATCAATCATATATAATGTGTAAAGAAATTTACAAGGAATAAAAAAGCGATAATATAAAGAGGTACAGAAACTTCTTTCGCTTTTCCTATTGAAATTTTCACAAGCGGATAGAGTATAAATCCGATCGCAATTCCGTCAGCAATACTATACGTGAATGGGATCATTACAATCATAATCAACGCAGGAAAGCTCTCGCCTAAATCCTTCATGTCAATGTTTCGGATATTCTGAAGCATTAATCCACCAATAATAATGAGAATAGGTGCGATTGCCGAGTCTGGTATCCACTTAAAAACCGGGATAAAAAATGCTGAAGCTGCAAATAAAAGTCCTGTTGTTACAGTTGTTAATCCTGTTTTTCCACCTGCAGCCATACTGGATATACTCTCCACAGTCGAAACCGTTGGACTTGTTCCGAAAATAGCTGAAACAAAGGCAGAAATAGAATTCGCTTGTAAACCTTTGGTAAACTTTTCTGGACGTTTAATAAATTGCGCGTGGCCATGAACCAATCCGATGTTCTCAAATATTAATACCATCGATAATGAGAATACGGCAACCCAAAAAGAGAAAGTAAACAGTTTAGCAAACGACAAAGCCCCAAACACTTCAAAGTATTGGCCAATGTTGAAACTTGCCTGACTTTCCCCCGGTACATCGATCGTACCAAAAGACCAAGCAATCATTGTTCCAAACGCTACAGTTAGTAGAAAATTCCCTGGAACTCCTCTTAAAAACAAAATAACCGCAATCACAAAGGTGATGATAGAAGCTAATACACTAGGTTCGTTTAATGCACCAAGCGCTATTATACTACTGGTTCCTTTTACAACTAAGCCGGCTTTTTCCAGACCAATAAACATGAGGAATAGCCCTAAGCCAACGGTTATCGCTTCCTTTAATGACTGTGGAATTGCCTGACTAAGCTTAATAGACAAGCTAGTAAAAGCAACAATCATAAACATAATTCCTGATACAAATACAACCGCTAACGCTTCCTGCCAGCTAAGACCCATTGTTTGAACTAGAGTATAAGAAAACAGAGCGTTAATTCCCATTCCTGGAACGAGAATTATCGGTGCATTCGCCCACAAACCCATAAGAAGACAACCGACAACTGATGTAAGTATAGTCGCGATTATTGCTCCTTCTAGCGGAATACCTGCTTCAGATAAGATAAGCGAATTTACAGCAACAATATACACAATCGTGAAAAAGCCGATCGTTCCTGCAACTATCTCCTTTTGAATCGATGATTCATGCGCTTCAATTCTAAAAAAACGATGTAACCATGCACTTATCATATGGATTCCAATCTATTTAATTAGCCCTCTCCCTACCCGCTTTCACTCATATAATATGAGTCAGCCACAATCATACATTTTATCACAATTTGCACTTACTGCCAATTCCTTGTTAAGGAAGCCGCATCAATTCTTTATACATATTTTCTTTATCAAGAGCACCTGTCACTTTATTTCTTATAACTCCTGTTGAATCAATAAAATAACTTGTTGGATATGCTAAAATTTCATACTCCGCAGACACTTCTCCCTTTTCGTCTAATAAAATAGGAAATGTCAGCTTTTGGTCGCGGACGAAGGCTGTTACGTCCTCAAGGCTATCTTCCGTGTTTGTCATGTTCAACGCAAGAATAACAAATCCATCATCCTTGTGCGCTTTATACAACTCCTCCATATGTGGCATTTCAGCCTTACAAGGCGGACACCAACTTGCCCAAAAGTTTAATAGAACCTTTTTCCCACGATAATCTGCTAGACTTACTTGGTTCCCGTTTAAATCCATTACTTGAATATTTGGTGCCTGATTCTCCATTTTTATTCCTACCGGAAGACTATCAGCATCTTGAATGAGTTCGAATTTATTTCCGTCTACCTTGCTAATTAACCCCTTTTCTTTTAATAAAAACTTGTCAACGACAAATAGTAATAAGACAATCAACGTAATGATGATCATAAATTTCCTCATTGTAAATCCTCCACAATAAAAACCAACCCTAGGTTGAAGTTGGTTTCATCATACTATAACTATTTCAATTATTCTATCTCACTGCTCAATGATTTCTATAGCGATAGATCTTGGTCAGAATAGAAAGGAATATGACCTTATCGAGATCGGTTACCTCATCATTGAAAGTAAGTATGGGTGTATTCACATCTTTAATATGCCTGTCCCAAATACGCGGAAGAAAACCTCGTCTCACTCTAGACAATATTTCTCCTTGAGAGTTGCATAGTTTGATGTCTGTAAAAAGGGAAGAGGATTGTAAGAATACTTCTTTTGTTGAAATATCTGTTTCTACCACATACCTTTTAAAAGACTTCCTATGAACCCTCCCGACACATTGACCATCCACACGATTTATTACAATGTTTTTCCCTTTGATAATAAATGTGAATAACTCTCCTCCATCAGAATTTGAAAAGGTATACGTCTTCGGGAAGAATTGATCTATAAAATAAGGAATAAACCATCTAAATTTATATTGATAGACGTCCTTAATTTCCACACTTAGCTGACCATTTTGGCTAAATAGAAGCATCCTTAATGAGGGAGCAGGAAGAAACTGAACAGCCATTGAAGATTCAACAACAGACTCTTCTGTCATCTCAACCACTGTCTCAACCAAAGCTTCCATTCTTTGTTTATTAACTAGATAAATTTGATAAGCAATAAAACTGTACACCATAAAAGGCAAAGATAATAGGACAACACTATGATGTTGTTTCAGAGTAACTCCGATACATATTAAGAAAAATGGTGGAATAAGTGCAACTATACTAGCATGTAAACTCGTTATTGCTGCGTAGTGATAATATTTATGGATTTTCATAGAACAGTCTCCTTAGAAAAAATTTCCCTAATCTATTCTATGAAACTGTTACTCTATTCATGATAATTCTTCTTATCCTTGAACCCTTACTTTTGTTCGTTGAATAACATTCTTTACTTTTTTTAAACAAAATCCAATAAAATAGAATAATTTTTTTTCGACCTTTCCAGCTCCATACACGTAACGCTGATAAAAGAATTGAATAACCTCTTCAAGAAACAAGAGAGTAATAAAAGGCGCAAGCGCAAGTAAGACCCATACCGTCAATTTAATCTCCTCCCTGCTAAATGTTTTACAGTCTATTCAAAACAAAACCTATCTATGAAACTCTTATTTTAGATATTCAATCTTAAAAGTGCTTTATGGCCTCAATACTTGCAAGACCATCCTCATAACCTTGTTGATATAACTCTTCTAGTTTCGTCGCATTTCTCTCCATTCGGCCAACCTTAATGGGGTTGGTTGGTCGTATTACGATAATATTTCCCTTCTTTTCTTCCTGAATAATCTCATTTATTGTGTCATTATACATTTGATACCGACGCGTTAACGCTCGTTGTAAACCTGGATATTGAGGGTACCTCTTTTTTACAAGAAAACTAAATCGGGAAGGTTTTTTTGTGTACCCTTCGTTTCTAGTTAATACTACGATATTCTTTCTATAACCATCACTCTTAGCCTTTTTTAAAGGAATTGAATCACTGATTCCCCCATCTAATAAGTATTTACCTTTAAAAAAGATTTCTTGTGAAACAAACGGAAGAGAGCTCGACGCTTTCAATACGGTCAACATCTCTTGACCATAATCACTTTTTTTAAAGTACAAAGGTTCACCCGTTGTACAGTCAGTTGTTCCAATAACAAATTCTGTTTGACTTTGATAAAAGGAATCAAAGTCAAAAGGTATTAGTTTTGATGGAATTTCATGGAAGATAAAATCCATTCCAAATAACTCCCGGTTTTTCATATAATTTTTCAAAGAGAGATAACGTGAATCCGAAATAAATTCAAGATTCACCCTTTTATTTCTCCCCTTCTGCTGTGAAATATAAGAGGCAGCATTACACGCACCAGCAGAAACTCCAATAACATAAGGAAACGATAAGCCGTTCTCTAAGAAGCTCTCTAGCACACCAGCGGTATAGACTCCGCGCATTCCGCCCCCCTCTAGTACAAGACCAATTCCATCTAAAAACACATCATTACTTCCTTTCTGCACATCCTTCATTTACATATTATAACAAATTACAATTTTCTTACATACAAAAAAGCCCAGAGTTTTCCAGGCTTTATGAGAAACATTATCTGATGAGACGGAAAATAAACGGAATTCGATACGAAGTACCCTCGTACGCTTTAATAGCCCCAATAATCGTAAAGATAAATCCAGCCAATCCAACTACCCAAATGGTTAAAAAACCAATTAAGACAATCATTAATATAAGGCTAACAAACGTGTAGATCGAGTAAGAGATAAAAAAGTTCATGTACTCTTTTCCATGGTAATCAATGTATGATGACGAATCTTTTTTAATAAGCCAAATTAGCAAAGGCCCGATAAACACTGTAAAAAAACTAATTACATAAATGGCAGCAGCCAAGGTTCTTTCCTCATTTGTTGGCATTCTATTCACTCCTTTTTATCCTATAGTATTATTTACGGTTGAAATTATGAAAGGTTTCAAGAGATTATACAAATAATTCCGCCTAACAGAGTTCTTGTTCAGGACATGCTGCCATACATTTATAGTAGTCAACTTATAGAGAGGTGAAGCAGCTGATGATGTCAAAATTAGAAGCATTTGTACTCGGTATTATTCAGGGATTAACTGAATTCATTCCCATCTCTAGTACGGGTCACTTGTATTTAGGAAGGCATTTATTTGGACTTGATGAAGCTGGTATTTTCTTAGATACGATGCTACATATCGGTACGCTATTAGCCGTTTTAGTCATTTATAAAAATGAAATCATAACGATGATAAAGAACCCCTTTGGAAAACTTTCTAAACTTGTTATCATTGGTACGATCCCAGCAGTTGTAGTAGGGCTCTTATTAAGTGATTTATTTGATTCAATTTCAAAGACGGGTATAACAATTGGCTGGGAATTTATTTTTACAGGAATGATTTTATGGATCGCAGAAGGTGTACGTCGCGGTGAAAAAACGCTTCATTCTATCACATACGGAGACGCTTTATTCATCGGAACTTTCCAAGCTGCAGCGATCTTCCCTGCTGTTTCACGTTCAGGGTTAACTATTGCAGCGGGTCTGTTCAGAAAGCTTGATCGAGAAACTGCTGCCTACTTCTCATTTCTACTTTCTATTCCCGCGATTGCTGGTGGAGTGGTTTTACAATTTCGAGAATTAGCATCTGGACAGGTTGAGAATATTAGCTTTAGCAGTCTTCTTGTTGCGACTATTGCTTCAGCTTTATTTGGATATTTTGCCATTGTTTGGATGATAAATTTTTTAAAGAAGCACTCATTACGATTTTTTGCTGTGTATGTTTGGATATTAGGACTTTTAATCATCATACTACAGTTAACGGGAATTTTTTAATACACTCACCTTTGGTGGGTTTTTTCCATTCTTTTAGTATGGGAGATTGAAGAATAAAAGATTATGAATGAAAGTTAGGTTGAAAAGATGAACAAAATACTCTTAAAGAATGCTCATATTTATCCCATTACCTCAAAACCCATTCATTGTGGTGATATTCTAATCCAAGATGGAAAAATAAGCAAAATTCATTCTAAAATTGCCTCAGACAGTACAACAAAAATCATTGATTGCAACGGTTATTACTTACTACCTGGTTTTATTGATACCCATACCCATCTAGGTCTTTACGATGAAGGAACTGGGTGGGCGGGTAATGATGCAAACGAAACAATCGATCCAATGAGTCCTCATGTTCGTGCCATAGATGGTGTGTATCCACTTGACCCAGCCTTTTCAGATGCAATCAAGCATGGAATCACCACCGCACATGTTATGCCAGGAAGCGCAAACGTAATTGGAGGGACGACCTCTGTCATTAAGACCTTTGGAAAAAACATTGAAAAGATGATTGCACAGGAAACAGCCGGTCTAAAAATTGCATTAGGTGAAAATCCAAAAAGAATTCATAGTCAAGGAAATAATGACTCGATCACTAGAATGGGAATCATGGGAATGCTTCGTGAAAAATTTAGAGAAGCTCAGTATTGTGACAATCCAGATTTATTACGAATTGCTCCGATAGTTTTGGCATTAAAACGGGAGATTCCCGTTCGTATACATGCTCATCGGGCAGACGATATCATTTCGGCGGTTAGATTTGCCGAAGAATTTAACCTTGATTTACGAATAGAGCATTGTACAGAAGGTCATCTGGTTGCAGATGAATTGCAAGGAATGGGACTTAAGGTAAGTGTCGGTCCAACTTTAACGAGGCGTTCAAAAGTCGAACTAAAGAACAAAAGTTGGAAAACGTATCAGGAATTAACTGACCATGGAGTAGAAGTCTCCATTACAACGGATCACCCATACACCCCTATTCAATACTTGAATGTTTGTGCAGCGATTGCTACTCGAGAAGGTCTATCAGAGCAAAAGGCATTA
Organism: Bacillaceae bacterium; assembly: GCA_041640555.1. Classification (GTDB taxonomy): domain Bacteria; phylum Bacillota; class Bacilli; order Bacillales; family Cytobacillaceae; genus Robertmurraya_A. The sequence continues at coordinate 230,056 of JBEQAB010000008.1, read as the reverse complement.
GAAGGAATTACTATATTACCAGCACGAAATTTACGCATCGATGATAAAATTGGAAGCATAGAAATCGGTAAAGAGGCCGACCTTGTTCTTTGGAGTCATCATCCATTCCATTTTTTATCAAAACCCAAATGGACAATGATAAAAGGCACAATTGTATATAGTCAAGCATGATTTTTGTAGGATTTTGTCTGTCAAAAATTGACGATAAAAATAGATCAATTTCTATGCATTTTCCTATTCCCATCGGTAATAAATTTTAGTATGATACTTTAGTGAGTAATAAGTAATTTATTTTATTAGAAAAATATAGGCAAGACTAGGGAAGGCAAATGGTGCGCCACCAGGTATCTGGTTCTAGTGGGTTCGATTCCCACCCCGAAATTTTTTAGCACTACAAAAAATTTCGAGGGTAGGATCGGAGTCTCTATTTGTCATGGAGTCGGACTGTCCTCATATTGGAGGGATACACATGATCAAGAAGCGCGAGCTTCACGACTGCCATGCACTTTACGATTTAATGACGCATCCAGAAGTCTTTCCTTTTGTACGTCAAAAAGCACATTGTTATGACGAATATCTATTTATTACCAAACAAACCATGGAAGCAGAAGAACGTGGAGAAATAATCTCTCGTACGATTCTTGATGAATGGGGTTCTCCAATAGGAACAATTAATTTGTTTGACATCGAGGATCATGCAGGATTTCTTGGCACGTGGCTAGGAAAGCCATACCATGGTAAAGGATACAATAAGATAGCCAAAGAAGCATTTTTCGAAGAGCTTTTTTATGAGTTAGGAATAGAGACCATTTATATGCGAATAAGAAAGGTTAACGTCCGCTCGCAAAAAGCAGCAGAGAAATTACCTTATGTAGTTTGTGCTAATGAAACGAGAAAAGCCTTGCTTGACCAATTAAATAAAGATGAAGATCTTTATAACTTATACGAAATACCAAAAGATTTATACACATTGCATGTTAAGCGTGAAAGCCAGCATCAATCGCTACAACCATTACACCAAGAGTCCACACATTTATTAGAAGCATAAACGAAATTTCATATAATAAGAAGAAACGCTCTTTCTTAAAGGAGCGTTTCTTTTATTGTGGCTTCCGAGAAACTTCCTCCTGATACAATTCATCCGTACCGATTAGCTCATTAAGCTCTTCATTCGTAAGTGTTTCAAAACGTCCATCCATGTATATTACCTGAGTTTGATTGGGATTAATACGATTTAAGTTAAAGTTCATTCAGATCGCTTCCTTTCAAATGATATTGTCTTCATTTTTTACAAAAGAAATATATTTCATTCATTCCTATCAAACTGTTCATAAAATTTAAAAAATATTATGACATGTTCGTGACAAGTATATGTAAAAATTTGTTCGGTAACAGAAGTAATTGTGTTATAATTTCAAACGTTAACTGAATAGAAACTGAGGAAAAACATAATGAATCAAACACACACAAAAACAGAGAAAGTCAAACAGCTTTTATACATTCTTTTACCCATTCTTGTAACACAACTCGCTTTATTTTCAATGAATTTTTTTGATACAACCATGTCAGGTCACTACAGTCCGATTGATTTAGCCGGTGTCGCCATTGGTTCTAGTATTTGGACACCTGTATTTACAGGCTTAAGTGGAATATTACTTGCAATCACCCCAGTTGTATCTCAATTAATTGGAGCAAAGAAACGAAAGGACATACCTTATCAGGTCATTCAAGGAGTTTATCTATCAATCATTCTAGCAATCGTTGTTCTTATCATAGGTGCATTTACTTTAAACAGCATTCTTCAGTCTATGAGCCTTGAACCAGCTGTTGAACAAATTGCGCATGATTACTTAGTAGCACTTAGTTTCGGAATTATCCCCCTATTTGTCTATCAGGTATTGCGTTCCTTTATCGATGCACTTGGAAAAACTAGAGTCACCATGCTTATTGCACTATCCTCCCTGCCAATTAATATTATTTTTAACTATCTACTAATCTATGGGAAATATGGGTTTCCGGAGCTAGGAGGAGTAGGTGCAGGGTATGCAACAGCTATAACATATTGGATTGTTACTGGGATTGCGGTTTGGATTATACATTCTAAAGAGTCTTTCTCAACCTTCCATGTATTCAGTAAGGTGTATCCATTAGCACTAAAAGCTTGGAAGGAAATCCTTATAATTGGAATTCCGATTGGCTTAGCAATTTTTTTTGAAACGAGTATTTTTGCTGCAGTTACCCTTTTGATGAGTACCTTTAATACCGTTACAATTGCTTCTCATCAAGCGGCTCTCAACTTTGCATCTTTTTTGTATATGATTCCTCTCAGTATTTCGATGGCGCTCACAATTGTTGTTGGTTTTGAAGTGGGGGCAAAAAGGTACCGTGATGCACAAGTCTATAGCTGGATTGGATTAACAATGGCCGTTAGTCTGGCTCTTGTATGCGGGATCATTTTAGCTTTACTGCGAACAGAAATAGCATCTATTTATACAAGTGATTATGAAGTTTTACAATTAACGGCACATTTCTTATTGTATGCATTATTTTTCCAGCTTTCAGATGCCATCCAAGCTCCTGTTCAAGGTGCCTTACGTGGCTACAAGGATGTTAACATCACATTTATTATGTCCCTTGTATCTTATTGGGTAGTTGGCCTTCCATTTGGTTACTACTTGGCTAATTACACCAATTGGGAAGCTTTTGGTTACTGGATTGGACTTATTTCAGGATTAGCCGTTGGCGCCTTATGCTTATCAAGTCGTCTGATTTATTTACAAAGAAAAATATATAAAGAGGAGGCCCGCTCTAACTAACGAGCAGGCCTTTTTTCTTCGGATATACGACTCATATTAAATATAAACATCTCCACCAAATCACTGTCCCATTGGGTACCCTTTCCAGCTAACAGAATATTTAATGCTTTTTCTTCTACCATCCCTTTGCGGTAAGGTCGATCAGAGGTCATAGCATCAAAGCTATCTGCGACGGCAATAATTCTACCAAAAAGGGGAATCTGTTGTCCTTTTAACCCATCTGGATATCCTTTTCCATCCATTCGTTCATGGTGATGTCTAATACCTGGTAACATCCCTGCTACTTTACTTGCGGGTTGTACTTGCTTTAATATATGTTCTCCAATTACAGGATGAGCTTTTATATGAGCGAATTCTTCTTCCGTTAATTTACCTTCTTTAAGCAATACATGGTCAGGAACACCAATTTTCCCTATGTCATGTAATAAAGCTGTTTGATACAGCAGGTCTAAATCCACCGGACCTAAACCGAGGGCTTGACCTATTTCAAGAGAGAGCTTTGCTACCCGAGAAGAGTGACCTGACGTGTATGGATCTCTCGCATCAAGAGAAGTTGAAAGAGAAGTCATAAAACTTTCTAATAATTGTTTATTGGTGGATTCACGTTCATTTATGGCATTTACCATGTGATTAAATCCGGTAAACACTTTTGAAAATTCATCTGTGTACACATTTGTTTTAATAAAGTTATAGTTTTCATTCTTTACATTTCCCATTAATTCCTGTAGTTGACGAAGAGGACTCTCGATATCTCTTGTCATAAATCTAGACACTATTATGGAATATATAACGGTAAAAACAATAATTAATCCAGCCCATTGCCAATATACCTGCATTTTCATTCCCGTCAGTTGCGACAATTTTATTTGTGCTGCTAATAGGAATAGAAGAACAGGCAGAACCCCAATAATTAATACGTTGTACTGAAATTTCTTCTGAATAGCAACAACCATATCATTTTCTAGAAATAAAGAGTTATTACCTAATTGAAGCATTTCTTTCATCGCTATTGATATTGGTTGTATCGCTCGTAATGTTAAGTAAAACTCCGTTAATGCATGAAGAATCGCTACAAATACCGCGGCAATTGTTGAATAAAGTATATAAATCATGGGAACGTGAAGTTTACCCATTGAGATAAAGATCGCAGCTAACGATGTTGCAGGGATGGATAGTCCTAAGAAATGCGGTAACATGATTCGTTTCACTGTAAGTATAGGAAACTGATACAGCTGTCTAAGACCTTTTCTAACTTCTTCGTCTTTTACATGGGAAGTAGCAAATACAGCTTTAATGGGCTTTATATGGTAATAAAAAGTAATAGATTCACATGTGAACATACAAAAAGCCGAGAGAATCATGATTAATAGTAAATAAAACTGGTCTTTTGCAGTGATATCAATAGTTGAAAACATGAGCGTTCCCCCGACTCCGAAGACGGCTAATAAGGAACCAAGGATATAATTGGTGATTAGTTGTTTGATAAATTGTTTGTACGTTGTCATTTCCTTCACCTTGTGCCTATTTATGATTTAAAACAAAAATATCATTGGAATCTATTCCAATGATATCTTAAATAATACTATATACTATACCTCATTGAGAATCCTGTAAAGGGTCATTTATTATGAACTTTCCCCAGAACATCCACCCCTCCTGTTACAGGGATAATACTGCCAGTTATAAAGCTTGACTGGTCGTCAATTAGAAAAGCGACAACTCTTGAGATATCTTCTCCCGTTCCTGCTCTACCAACTGGTATACTTGTTAAAACCTGTGATGTTGCTTCTAGTATATTCTTCTCTTTCCAAAGGCCAGTAATGTCCCCTGGACAGACCATATTTGCTGTAATACCGTTTTCAGCCTCCTCAAGTGAAAGGGTTCTTGTTAAGCTGGCTAGACCTGTTTTTGCAGCAGCGAAAGCTGAACGATAAACCCACCCTGGCGCTGTTTCTACCCGATCAAATCCAATGGTTATGACTCTTCCCCACTTCTTCTCTCTCATCTTAGGAATGAATTCTTTAGTTAAATAAAACACCGCGTTCAAGTTACCATTAATTAAATAATTCCATTCATCAAACGAATAATCGGTTAGTCTTTTCCTTTCATGAATATAAGGCCCTGCATTATGTATGAGTATGTCTATCGTAATATTTTTTTGTTTGATATGTTCACAAATTTGTATACAATCCTCTTGACTCGAAACATCACCCTGAATGAGTTCCATTCTGATTCCATATTTGGCGATTAATCCTTCTGCAAGGTTTATCGCTTCATTTTCACTGCTTCGATAGTTAACAACGAGATTTATTCCACTTTGAGCAAGCTCCTCGGCGATTTTTTTCCCGATACCCGTCGCTCCCCCTGTAATCAAAGCTGTTTTTGAATTCAAATCAATAACCTCACAATAAATAAATTTTGTATTCTCTAATAAATATACTAAAAAGAAGTTCGCTTGATTGCAAATTTAAAGTATCTTTATCGTATTTAACCATACCTAAGTTCTTGCATAAGATGTAGTGGAGATTTTTAAAATTAGGGGTGGTTCAAATGTTTCCATGGAATATGTTCCCTTTCGGAAAGGATATGAAGGGCAGTTTTCAAGGAATGAAACCTCAGGATATCGAGAAATACGTTCAGGAGACCATGAGTAAAGTGTTTAGCCAAGGAATGAATGGAGCTGGATTTTCACCTGATTTTGCTACAACTTCACAGAGCAACCAGAATCCGAACTCTTTAAAAAAGGACACACATTCAGCTCATATTTTTGAAACACATGACTTCGTTTTTGCTATGATTCCGATTAAGAATGAAGACTGTCTTAGGAATATTAAAGTTTGTCATACTTCAAACCAGCTTATTATTGAAAATTTTCCAAATGAATCGGAAAAACAAGTTTACACCTTACCAGCAACAGTCAAGAAAAAAGGTGGAGTAGCAACATACAAAGATGACATTCTTGAAGTGAAAATTCCAAAAAGCACAGATTTTCAATACTCAGAAATTGATGTGAAAGAAATTTTTTAAAGGGTGACCATAAGATGTTTTTTAATGATAACCGTAACCCAGAATCTTCCTGGAGAAAAGAAGTGGAGTCCACAATGAAGTGGACGATGGAGCTCCAACAAAAAAACTTTCCTCGCTGTGATTTATATGAAGTTGATGAGGGCTTTATTCTAGAAGCAGAAATACCTGGCATAAAATTAGGTGATCTGCATGTAAGAATAGAGAATGATATTTGCATACTAACCGGTACATGCCGAACGATGCAAGAGGGCATGCGGTACCACTTGAAGGAAAGGCCACATCTTAGATTTGAAAAAAAAATAACGCTTCCTTCACATATAAACAAAGAAGGAATACGTTATTCTCTTACAGATGGGATATTGACCATTAAACTACCAGTAGAAAACGAAGAGGTCGTCTTATTTATTCAAAGAGAGGATTAATGACCACTATGGTCCTCTTCTTCATCCATCATTGAGGAAGATGAATCCTCTTCTTTTTCACTGGCTGTACCCACAACGAACTCTTTTTTAGGCATATTGTGCATGCTTCTTGCCGTAACATGGGCGTATACATAGTACGTTCCATCCGTCTCAAACGTTCTTTCTAGCGAGTATACTCCGTTTGCCTTATGCTTTACTTCAACTTTTTCATGATTTTCGTCATTTGCACGCCATATTTCAAAGGCAACTTCATCCGCATCGGTAACCTCTTCTTCTCCGTAGGTTACTTTTGCTTCAAATAATACCTTCTGTCCTTTTTCGGCATGTTCAGGAGTAATGGTCAGCTGCACATCTAAAAACTGAGGAATCTCCTCCTCTTCTTGCGCACATGCCGTTAGGCTCAAAATTAACAATGTGAACATAATAAAAATTAATCCTTTATTCATTTTCTGTTACTCCTTTCAGATTTTTTACCTTATTTTTATATCACGGGAAGAATGATGGAGATACACGTTCCTTTTCCAAGGTTACTCTTGATTTCAAGCTGGCCTCCATGCAGTTTAATTAACTTGTTAGATATAGCCAGCCCGAGGCCAGTGCCACCATCACTTCTAGTTCGGGCTTTGTTCACACGAAAAAACCTCTGAGTGACTCTTTGGATATCTTCTCTAGGAATACCAATACCCGTATCCTTTATGGAGAGTATACACCCTTTTTCATGTTTTGATAACAGAACGGTGATACGACCTCGCTCCGTATAATTAATTGCATTATCTACTATATTCTGAATTACCTGTTCAATTCTCCCTTCATCAGCATTTACGATAATATCAGGATCTAATTCTGTGTTTAGAAGCAATCCCTTCTGTTTCAAAGACGGACGGTATTTTTCCAGGCAATCCTCAACAAGCTGAGCTAATGGGAGCGGACACATTTCTAAACGAAAATCTTCTGCGTCCAATCTCGATAAATCTAGTAAATCTCCAACAAGTCTTTCCATTCGGTTTGCTTCTCTATGTATTAATGCTAAATAACGCTCTTGATCTTGGGACGTCTTAGCTAGACCCGCTTTTAATGCCTCACTGTACCCCTTCACATAACTAATTGGGGTACGTAACTCATGAGATACATCTTCTAAAAATTCTTTTTTTCTCTCATCTTCTTTTTGTATAGATACCGACATGAGGTTAAAGGCTGTTCCTAATTGGCCGATTTCATCTTTAGAAAAGACGGGTACTCTTGCCGAATAATCCCCAGCTGTTACTTTTTCAGCAGCCTTTTTCATAATTTCTAAAGGTTTAGTCATTTTCTTCACAAAAATGGTCCCTATGTAAACAGCCAGAATGACAAAAAGTAACCCGACCACCAGACCAATTAATGAAAAATCGTTTGTAAGCTCTGAGATTTTTGCTAATGGCACATATAAATAAATGATACCCTCAAGTCGATTCGAATCAATTAAAGGGACAATTACAGCCATAACATCCCGATCAAAACGTTCTTCATATCCCATTTTTTCGACTGGTTGACCATTAAGTAACTGATCTCTTTCTTCCGGGCCAATAATTGAATCATAATCGATTTCATATGGTAAGCAAGCGCTTAACTCTCTTGGGTTACTAACTATAAAAACCTCTGATTCGTTCTTTGTATTGTACCATTCTACTTTTTCAATTAATTCACTCGATAAAGGTCCACCTTCGTATTCAGCAGAGAGCTTTGTTCCTTCTTCCAATAACCCTCTTCTTACATTTTCAACATATAATTTTTCGTAAAAATAATTTGATAATAAAAACGAAAAACCAATGGTTATTATGATCGTTGTTGTAACAAACACCCAAAGTTTCTTTGAAAGGGTATTAGGAAGAACATTCATTAGCCGGCACCTCAAACTTATAACCAATTCCCCAGACCGTTTCTATATAATCAGCCTTTCCAAGCTTCATACGTAAAGTTTTTATATGTGTATCAACTGTTCGAAGACTTCCGTTATAACCTAAGCCCCACACATGTTCAAGAAGTTGTTCTCTACTCAGTGCTTGACCTTGGTGCTCGATAAAGAAAAGAAGTACTTCATATTCCTTTAATGTCAGAACAATATGTTCATGTTGAATCATTACCTTTCGAGCATTCTTATCAACAAAAATAATACCAGCCTTAACCATTTCTTTTTCATTTTTAAATGTATGACTTCTTCTAAGGACCGCTTGAATTCTAGCAACAAGTTCACCAGGACTAAACGGTTTCACAATATAATCGTCTGCCCCAGTCTTGAGCCCCTTCACTTTATCCCATTCTTCTCCTTTTGCCGATAGGAAAATAATGGGTGTGTTTGATACAAGGCGAATTTTTTCACAAACAACAAATCCATCATCACCTGGCATCATAATATCCAGTAAAATAATGTCAAAACGATTCGTAGTAACATATTTATACGTCTCCTCACCATTTGCGGCAAGAGAACAAATCATACCTTCATTCTCAAGATACATCTTCAGTAACTGTCTCATATCCTCCTCATCATCCACGATGAGGACGTGAATTTGCTTTTCCATTAGTCAATCTCCCTAAGGATTATTTGAAAGGGTCCTTTGCCGACCTTGACAGTCTTCCCTATGCTTAAATCTTTTTTCGCGAGGAAGTGAATATCATTACTATCGTAGCCCGCAACAATTAGCTGATCTTTATACTCTGTCATTTCAAATGGATTCGCTCCCACAGTAATCTTCTCATGAATTACTCCTTCATCTGATATTTTATACAGATTATTTGAACCATGGCTTAGAGCAAATGTTCCGTCATTATTATGTAATAAGTTAATGGGCATTATAGGAGCTGAAATTTTCCGTTTTAACTCCCCTGACACACTATCATAAACATGGATATAACTTTCGAGCTCAGAGCCTAGCCCATGGCCACCTATCCATATTTCATTCTTATCTTCCTGAATAATCGCTCCGGTAGCCGCTGAATGAATCGAAAATTGACTCGTTATTTCTTTGCTTTCGAGATCGACTATGGTGAGTTTGTTAGAATTATAACTTACTACAAATAATTGTGAGTTATTAGGTATTAACGCTAGTGGATTACCGGTCTTTACCACTTCTTTGATTTCCTTCCCATCAACACGAAAGAATCTTACCGACTGCCTCTCTTGATCAGAGAAGGCAAGTTCCTCACTACCTGGCAGCAAGACCCCTTCAACAATTCCTTTACCTGTTTCCCAGCTATTTACACGTTTACCTTTACTTAAAGAGTATATATCAACAGTTTCAACCTGCTTTCCATACAAAAGAAGCGAATCATTATCTGGTAATAAAACACCACCAGTATAGGGCTTATCCATTGTCCAAGTTTCGATTACTTTTGCTTCTTCAAGGTCAACAAATGAAATTGACATATCTTTTATGTTGACGGTAATTGCTAGAGACTTATCTTCCGGAATGATTGGTTGGTCGTTCGAACACCCCGAAACGATAAAGACAGATACCCAAATAGTAAATAGCCATGCATGTTTTACCTTCATTTTCATAATACTCCTCAATACAGTTCGAATACCGCATATTATACGACTTGTGTGTGAAATAAGTGTGAAATACAAAAATATATTAAAATGTTTTATTTGTTGGTCAAACTTTAGTAAAGTAAGTACATGATTATAAACGGATTGGAGTGATGATTTTGGCTGAAACTCATGTTTTTACAAAAGGAGAAGAAATCGCAAATTCAATTACCCATGGAATTGGAGCCCTACTTAGCATCACTGCTCTCGTTCTTCTTATTGTCTTTTCTTCTCTGTACGGAAATGTATGGCATATTGTTAGCTTTACATTATATGGATCAACAATGGTCCTTTTATATATTTCTTCAACATTGGTTCATAGCTTTCCACAAGGTAGGGTAAAGGATTTATTTGAAATCTTCGATCACTCATCCATCTACTTTTTTATCGCTGGGACCTATACTCCATTTTTATTTTTACTAGTCAAAGGTGCTCTAGGCTGGACTTTGTTTGGAATCGTTTGGGGATTAGCGATTGGAGGAACTGTGTTTAAAACCTTTTATGTGAAGAAATTTCTATTCATTTCCACTGCTTTATATGTAGTGATGGGTTGGTTAATCGTTTTTGCCTATAAGCCGATCTCTACTGGATTGGAGCCAACTGGATGGTATTTACTCGTTGTCGGAGGATTGTTATATACCTTTGGATCCATTTTTTATGTATGGAGAGGGTTTAAATTCCACCACGCCATTTGGCATCTTTTTGTTATTGCCGGGACCATTCTTCATTTCTTTTCAGTTCTTACCTTACTTCCGTAACAAAAGAAGCTACAGCTTCCTTGTTACGGACAATATCTTCTCCATTTCTTCCAAATGGATAATAAGAAGGGAAAGTTTCAATTCAGATTCGATGTCAGAATTAATCACCCTCTTTGTTGCTAAGTAATATTTTTCATGTGGCTGTTTTCGAACGCGAGGATGAGAAAACTCATCCTTAAGTTCACGTGATATCGCCTCTCTTAGAACGTCCTCATCATCACCCTCGTTAAGTAAACGATTATTCCAAAGAGATCGGTATCCTTCTAGCACTTTCTTCATTTATTCCCACAACCATTCTATTTGTTATTAATTCAAATACATATTCAATAAAAAAAAGGAAAGAATATACATGATAAAAGAAGTGAAAGGAGAATCACTGATGGCTGAGCCTTATCGTTGTCCAAATTGCAAAACCAATCGAAGTCGTTTTAATCTTATTAAGCAAGAACCACAATCAGTAAAGCTAGATCCTCAAACCGGTGACGTGATGGAGGAGTATTCACAAGAGCAGCTTTCTCCATTTCACATGGCTTACAAAGGTCCTTCTTATAAAGTTCAATGTGCAGCTTGTGGACTCATTGAAGACGAAAGAACATTTGTTAAATTTGGTCAAAACCAAAACAATTAAAGCTTGGGCGCATGTTCAAGCTTTACAATCCCCGACACTATACTTGCTTTTTTTCCATCTCCTGAAGTTTGTTTGAAATTTCATCCCACAGAATGTTTTCCCCAATAAATACTAGATTTAAAGGCATATTCATTTCTTCTTTTATGTAAATCGGCATTCCATACGAAAACTGAAATAAGTAAGGAAATGATGTAGAAGAAAATTTTACATAACCTTTGATTCGATAAATCGTGTCGGGCAAAGCTTGTAAGAAGCTCTCAAACGCATCTATATCAACTTCCTTTGAGAACGAATAAACAAATGTACTCAATTTTAAATCATTTTCAACATGACTCTTAGTTAAAAGAGACTTCTTCTCATATGAAAGAGATTGAATTTGCTTTATTGATACACTAGAGTAGGTAGTTAATATCACATTTGCTTTTTCATTAAGTGATTGAATGCCTGTCGTAATGAGTATTTTTTCACCTTCACTCAGCTCATCTGTTTTATTAATAACAACCAAATCCGCATGTCTAATTTGTTCTGTAATCAACTGCTGAATTTGAGGAGAGTAGGTTCGGCGCTCTAACCAAAGTCTACCGTCAACAACGGTAAGAATCCCTTTTACATGCAGTTGGGTAGCAAACAATGGCGATAACACAGCATCTAAAGTTTCGACTGGATGAGCTGCTCCTGTTGTTTCTATGTATATACAATCCGGTTGATGAGTAATTAATAGCTCCTGTAGTTGAGCTTCAAGTTTATCTTGAATCGTACAGCAAATACATCCACCTAGTAACTCTTTTAATGGTACATCATCATTTACTTCGTCTGAATCAATGGATACTTTTCCTAATTCATTCATCAGGACCGCAACCTTCCTGCCCCTTTCCTTCTCTGCTTGCAAAAGTTTCTTGAGTAAAGTCGTCTTGCCACTTCCTAAAAAGCCTGATAATATATACACTTCCGTTTGTTTCATTACTAATTATCCCCCATAATCAATTACATTTTTTCAGGAAAATAGAGAAGATGTCTGAACAACTTCTCTATTCACTTACCTCTTTGGATAAGAATTCAGAAAGAGCGTCCTTATTTCTCTGCATATCCATATTTAATACTTCTCCTGCATGCTTAGTATATTTATTTGTGTAGCTATTTTCAACCGGTACTCGTAACGTTTCGACATTTGATACAGGGTTTAGAATAAAAGTGGCTCCAAGTGTCAAATAATCCTTAAGAGAAATGTCGGTTTCCACATGGTTAGCAACGTCTGTTAAAATTTCTGGTAATTTTATTATTCCATCAAATGAACCAAGTGTTTTAACCGCTTCATCCTTTAATGAAATTATTATCTCCTGTTGTCTCTCAACTCTTCCAAAATCACTCTTAGCATCATGCCTAAATCTCACATAGTCTAAAAGCTGTTGGCCTTTAAGCATATGCAATCCCGGTTCACCTGAAATACGTAAATCCTTTATCATGGGTTTTGATACATCTACAGATAAGCCTTGTGGAGCAAGTATATTTACGACTTCAACAAACCCTTGAAAATCAATAAGAGCAACATGATTAATTTTTACATTAAAATTTTTTTCAATCGTTTCCTTCAATAAATTGTCTCCACCATAAAAATAAGCGTGATTTAACTTACTTTTATCATGACCTGGTATCGTTACATAACTATCTCTCATTAAGGAAACTAGCTTCACCTTTTTGTTTAATGGTTCGTATTTTGCAAGCATAATGGTGTCCGATCTTGAGGATGATTCCCCTCTACTATCAACCCCAAGCAATAAGACATTTACGTCCTTTTTATATGATTGAAATGGACGGAACCGTTCCACTGGCAACTCTTCACTTGTTTTTTCAATGGTTCTGCTTTTACTATTGAGTTGATTATTCTCATTGCTCTCTTTCGAGGAGTAATAACCACAGCCTGCTAATAAAAATATCAGGAAAACGGCCATCATACGTCTCATTGGTATTCACCTCGTCTGGAACTAAATTTTCTTATCAACTTAAAGATTAGTGTTTGTCGTTTTGTCCATTTTTACATAAAAAAAGCTTTCCCGAATAATGGGAAAGCTCTCACTTATTACTTTACTTCTTGTTGTAGAAGTTCTACTGCTTTTTGAACCTGTGGGTCGTTTGCTTTAATAAGTTCTCTTAATTTCTCCATTAATAAAATGGTTGACTCACCTTTTAGAATACCAGTTTGCTCAATATTTTGCTGTTTCTGAAATTCAATAACAGCTTTTTGAGTGGCTTCATCAAAATATCCATCAACTCGACCTGGCTCGATACCAAGAGCTTTTAACATTTGCTGGGCAGCCTTTACCTGAGTAGAAGCAACCGAGAGTTTTAACTCTTGCTCTGGATCTACATAGGAAATATTTGCGTATTCTGGCATTGCTACTTCAAAATCAGGAACAATTCCAGTTTCATGAATCCAATTTCCTTCTGGGGTTAACCACTTTTCTGTTGTATACTTCATATTCGAACCATCAGAAAAATCTTGAGCTCTTTGTACCGTCCCTTTACCAAATGATTTCTCTCCAACCAATGGGACATTTGCTGATTCACTCACCGCTCCTGCTAGTATTTCTGAAGCGGAAGCACTTCCTTTATCAATAATAACAACTAATGGGATATCTGGGTTTTCCTTTTGCTCTGATTTAACCTCTTCAATATTCCCATCCCGGTCCTCAACCTTAAACAGCACTTCTCCTTCTGGGACAAACAAGCTCGAAATCGCAACCGCTTGGTTTAAAAGCCCCCCTGGATTTTGCCTTAAATCAAGAACTAGACCTTTCATTCCTTGAGATTGCAGGTCATTTAAAATCGTAATTAATTCGGTTGAAGTATTCTCAGAGAAAGTTGTTATCTGAACTTTCGCAATCGTATCAGTTACCATTTCTCCGTAGACTGTTTCAATCGGAATGGTATCTCTTATAATTGAAAAGTTTAGAGGTTCGGACACACCAGGTCGTTGAACGACTAGCTTGACAGTTGTCCCTTTTTCTCCACGAATAAGTAATACTGCCTCAGTGGAGCCCATTCCTTGAATGTTTTTTCCATCTACAGATATTACTTTATCGTTCGGCTTTAAACCAGCCTTTTCAGCAGGTGAGCCCTTTAAAGGAGACACGATAATAATATAGCCATCCTTCTCCTGAATTTCAGCCCCTATCCCTTCAAATGAAGAAGATATACTCTCATGGAAGCTTGAAGCTTCCTCTTCATTCATATAGTCAGAATATGGATCATCTAGTGATTGGAGCATCCCATCAATTGCCCCATTAACTAATTTTTTTTCATCGACTTCTTTAAAGTAATTATCTTGGATCGTATCAAAAGCATTATACAGCTTCTCAAATTCTTTTCTCTCCGTACCTGCTGTTACTACCTTTTCATCACCGAATGCAAGAGCGAATGTAGTAATTCCAGCTGCTAAAAATACTACTAAAAACAACAACATAACGAAATGAAATTTCTTTATTTGTATATAGGCTGATTTACCAGTACCTGATTGTTGTTCTTCAGGTCGTTGTTCATTTTCCAAATGCTTCACCACTTTCATTCCATAGGCTTGTTCTTACTGTTTAGAATAACATCTTTGCATTTGTTTTAACAAAGATTTTACTATATTAAAGTTGCTTATTATATTTTTTCAACGATCTCAAAGTACTCTTCAAGCGTAATATTCTTTTCAAAGATAGTTTGTGCAGCGTCCACACCTACATAACGAAAATGCCAAGGCTCATATTGATATCCTGTAATGGTCTCTTTTCCCTTTGGGTATCGCAGAATAAACCCGTACTTATGTGCGTTTGCTGCCAACCATTTCCCTTCATTTGTCTCACCGAAACTCTCAGTTAAACTTAAATTTGCACTTTTTGCTGATATATCCATCGCTAGTCCACTTTGGTGTTCACTATTTCCAGGCACGGCAACCACTTGCGCAGCCTGCTCTTCTCCACTTTTCTTTACTTCAGCGTCAAATATAATTCGTTGTCTTTCGTATGACCGGTATCCAGATACTGCATACAGTTCGATTCCACTCACTTTTGCTTCGGCAAACATTTTCTCTAGTGCAACTGCCGCTTCTTGCCTCATTAAGCTTTTTTCTATAGTCTGATCTCCGAATGAAAATGAAACATTCGGCTTCACCAGGTCAGTAGGATTATAGCTCTCAGGCAAAGCAAACATTTTATTTACAAGAGCAAGAACATTCAGTGGGTTTTGAATCACTTGTTTTCCATCAACTTCTTTCACATCGTTAAAAAAAATGGCCTCAAGAGTAGGTCCTTCAGGTAGATTCTCCTGATCTTGGGTAGACTCTCCTGTGCCTTCCGTTGAATCATTTTGACCGTTATTTCCCTGGTCAGCGATAGGTTCGTTATCCTTCTGTTCGTCCGCCTGTGTTGTTTCTTCCTTCTGATTGTTATTTGCGAATGGGACTTTGCTAAAATCGCACCCTGACAATAAGAGGGTAATCCCTGCAATCGATAATAAATATTTACGCATTTTTTCCACCTATCTTCTTTTTCTAATACAATATTTCTATTTTAACATCAATAAAAAAATGCAGCATCCTTTTTGAATAGAAAAAGCAGCTTCTAATTTTAGAAGCTGCTTCATTTTTTATTGAATGGCTGCATCCAATGCAACAACAATCATGTCATTAAAAGTAGTTTGTCTTTCTTCCGCTGTCGTTTCTTCCCCAGTAAGAATATGATCGCTTACCGTTAGAACAGATAAAGCATTACGATCAAATTTAGCAGCTAAAGTATACAAAGCAGCTGTTTCCATTTCAATCGCTAGAATTTGGTATTTTGCCCATTTTTCAAGTTCGCTGTTATCGTTATAGAACATGTCAGCAGTAAATACGTTTCCTACCTTTAAGTTCAAACCTTTCTCAACACCTACATCGTATGCCCGCTTTAATAAATCAAAGTTCGCAGTAGGAGCGTAGTCAACACCACCAAAGGTTAGTCGATTCATTTGGGAATCTGTTGAAGCACTCATTGCTAAAATTACGTCTCTTACTTTAACATCCTTCTGAATTGCCCCACATGTACCTACTCGAATGAGGTTTTGAACATTATAACTATTCATTAATTCGTTTATGTAAATAGAAATTGATGGAACACCCATACCTGTTCCTTGTACAGATACTCGTTTCCCTTTATATGTTCCTGTAAATCCTAGCATTCCTCTAACTTCATTATAACAAGTTGCACCTTCTAAAAAGGTTTCTGCGATATATTTTGCTCGTAAAGGATCTCCTGGAAGAAGAACTGTTTCCGCTATTTCATTTTCTTTCGCGCCGATATGTACACTCATCTGGTTTCACTCCCGTTTTAGTTTACAGCTATAATATTTACCAAATAAAACTATACCATAATTCCTGTGAAAATAAAAAACTGCGGAGGGTGTCTCCACAGCTTTGTTAAAGTACATGAATTCGACTTATTTTATTCCAACCACCTGGCTGAAGTTGATAGTAAGTAGTACCCTGTCTCCCCTCGTCAATATAAATAATGTCACCTGTACCCATATATCGACCTTGATAATCATTTGGAATGCTGTCTTTTACATTAAATATACGAAATACGTCTTCTAAAACTTGCAGATGGGAACTGCCCGTTACATTCATACGATATACTTGTTTATACCCTTTCGTCTGCCTGAATTTGGGTGTTTGAAAGATCATTACTTCATACGTTTTTTTTAATAACCTGCTCCGTTCCTTTAACAACCTCAAGCCCCCCTTTTTTATCCACTCCCCTTTTGATTAGACTTTAGTACTGTCGAATCCTTCATCAAAAAAACACTTTTTTTGTCGAGATACCTCTTTAACAAAAAAAGTGTGTTAATAAAGTTAAGAATATTGTCTAATTAGGGACTCGAGCTTTGATTTTAGAATGGGAAGGTCTTTACTATGGATACTCAAAGTAATATTTGTTTCATCCATTTCAAGAGCTTCTGCTAAAAACCCACCTAATCCTCTTGCTTTCCGGTCTATTTGCAAAGCAAGATCCATTTGCTCATCTGACTGCGGAAAAAATATCACTTCAAGCTCATCTAGTTTGCCTCTAAAGGATCCAGAAACTGCAACAAATTCAAATTCCTGTGCGAAGGGTAATCGTCTTCTTTTGCGGTAAGGAAGCTCCTCGCAATCTGCTTCTCTCAATCGAAAACCTAGTTCAGCAACTGTATCTAATACACCTTTCATTAACTGATTAGGCACTACATTAATATAATCTTTGTCTGAAGGGTCAACAGCATTTTTAATGTCTAATCCCGTTTCTACCCATACTTTTGTTCGTCCAATGCTGATCGGAGTGTCAAACGGCACCCTAATAACAAAAGGTATTTCTTTTGTCTCATTTGCACCAATTGTAACTGCTTGAATTAAGCGGAATCTCTCAATATCACCTTTGACAATATGCTTTTTATCATCTGACTCTTTTAAATAGTTGGTATGTATTTTCAGATAAATATCGTCAATGTGCTGTTCAATCTTTCCACCTTTTATCTGTACAATCCCTCTTATTTCCTCACCTGGTACGAAGACGTCTTTTTCAAGCTTTGTATCTACCGTTGCCGATCCAATCCCAATACTTGCAAACACTTTATTAAAAAGTGACATGATTATTCCTCCCTTTATTCACTGCATATAAAAAACAAGCTTTGAGTTCATTTATCGTTTCAAAAGGTGTTTCTACTTGAAGTAATCTTTTGATTAAATGATTGGTCTCTATTGATAATGATAACTCTTCGTCCCATGGTCGTTCCTCTTCACTACCATTTGACTCATAATTCGAATATAGTAAAAACAGGAGAAAATGGCCTAGCTGAAAATAATCAGCCTGAGGAGATATCTCGCTTTTTAATTTCCTCTTTTTATTGTCGGCATGTGATAACCACTTCGCCAATCCAAAATCAATTACTTTTAAGTCCTCTCCCTCAAGCATTAGATTTGGAATTCTTAAGTCTCTATGGACGATTCCTTTTTGATGAAGGTACTCTATTCGTTCAAGAAGCTTTAGTCCATATAATAAAGACTCTTCTTCGGTAAACCTCTGTCCCTCTGTAAAGATAAGCTGCTCAAATGTTTTCCCATGAATAAACTCCATTGTAAAATAAGGAATTCTACCCCACATCCCTTCATCAAAAACAGTAGGAAAGGAGGAATGCTGTAAGCTTTTCAGGATCTCAATTTCATAGTGATGAATTCGTATTCCCTTTTTTGTAATCCTTTTATGAAATCGAACTAGCTTTAAAACAACTTTTTTTTCTAAGTAGGAATCGTAAACGAGATAACTATGGCCATAGCTGCCCATGCCTAAAAATTTTTCAATTATATAACGTTTATTAATTTGCTCCCCCGCAGCTAATTCCTTATCCATTAGTGAAGAGAAGGCCAAGACAACAGGCTTAAAAATCATCATGTTTTACTATCTTTTTTCATATATGATTATTAACTGCTAAAAAAGCTTTTCGAGCTAAAAAAGCTGCTTTTATGCTTTCGTTTGTAATGTGCATGACCGTAATGGCTATGTTTATGCATATTCCGACGCTTGTAATAATCACTTGAACTATACTTTCGATGATGAGAACTTCCCAAAATTGACTTTAGGATTTTTTTTAACATCATTCAGTCCTCCTAATGGTTGATATAAATATATACGTTATTTCAGGTGGAAGGTTTCATAGAAAGGTGGCAAAAAATGAATTTTTCTACTATTCCTTTTTTGGGTCTTCTTCAAGAAAAGATTTCCCAATGGATGCTTCCATCGATAAAACGTAAAGAAATATATAGTTTAAAGGAAAAATCTATGTTAAGCGAACAATTAAACATGTTTTCCCCCTCTCCGCTCCTTTATACAGATCAAAAAGAAAAAAACATTGTCGCTCAAATTACAAAAGAAACTCATGCATATAACAGAAATAACATTACGAGAACCCAAGCATATTATGAGTTCTTCATCAGAAATCAAGAGGTTCATTGGTCCTTCCTAGCCCATATCGTGTCCCGTAATGGGGGTTATTACATGACCGACTTAATGAGCTCTTATTTAAAGGAATATCTGTCTGAATCTCAAATAAAACGGTACTTTTTATTCCTTGAACGATCAAATGCATTCATATTTCAAGATGCCTTTCCACAATTGCTTCTTTATGAATTCAGTAAGAGAATAGGAAAACCACTTTTCCATCTTTTGTCCGCATTCCATGTATCATCATTTATGCAACCCTTTTGGAACGAATTTTACTTAAAAAAGAATTCAATGGGAATAACTGTAGCCATGATTGTTAATGAGCAATATATGTTAGAAGAACGAGTAATTAAAGGAATATACCATTCAACTTCCCTACTTCATGAGCTCCCATATAAATTACAAGAAAATCTTGGATTTACCACGATCTTTATTCCATACAAAGTCTCAAAAAAATACCGGTATCGCCTTAGCGGAAAAACGGTCAGGGAATTTGAACAGGTGAAAAAGCGGATTGAGCTCGGGAAGGAGCTTTATCAAATTTTATTCGAAGAATCCTATCTATCAGAAACCATGAGGTTTGCTCACCATTATCCTCATACCGGTTCTAGAAGCGACTACTGGGACTTTATGTTTTCGAAGGTGGAGAACACCAATGAAAAGCTGTTTAGTCCACCCCTTGAAAGTGTTTGGGAAGATGTGACGCATCAGTATACGAAAAACGGTGACTGGTTTCAGCAAAAAAACATGGATGTTCTATCGTTTTTCAATGAACTTCCTGAGGTGACCAAATATGATTTAACGCTAGTCGCTTTGCGTCATTATCTTTTGTATTCTGCCCTCGACAACATGACAGAATCATAATGAAAGGACGAAGCTTATCGCTTCGTCCTTTCTATTGGGGTAATACAATGATTTTCATAAGCTATTCATCTTCGATTTCTTCATCTATAATGCATTTTTCGATTAAGTATTCGAAAGTAATATCAGCGAGTTCTTCCACTTCGCCTTCTGAGGGTACATAGCCCCTTTTCATCAGCTCCTGAAAGAAAAACTCTGCTATTTCATCTGTGTCGATGAATACCTCAATCTCCTTCATTGACTCGCCCCCCTTTTGTTCAAAATGTATGATGCATAAAGCCTTTTCATGCTAATTCCCTTAAAAATACAGCACCTTTGTTCAAATTTTCTTTTTATATGTTTGGAATGTTTTTAGTTGGACAAGCATAAAGATGAAATACAAACAATGATCTTAGGAGGAGTTCTTATGACAACCTTTTCAAAACTATTTCAATCATTTAGTGAGGATATAAATAGTGAAGAAAGTGCACTAATGAATTCATTTGAGAAGATGACATCTTTCTTTTTTCAAGGAGCGATTTGGACTGGCATTCCGCTTTTTATTTATTTGATATACTCTTATTTAAATTAATTACACATTGCTTTTTCCATCGTTCGTTTTTAACTGCTGAAGTTTTTTTAATACTAGCTTCATGACTTTTACATACTCTTCATCATGAAACATTTCATAAAGGATACGATAATCATTATACAAGTCTAATAAGGCATCAATCATTTCACTAGATTGTTTTTTTTCATTTAATATTTCTCTTTCAGCTTTTCTATAGACATTTTTCGGTTCAGGAAGTTTAAGAGTCTTTTTCTTCTTATCTAGTGAATACAGAAGTCCAAGCTTTTGAATAAACGTATCTGCACTATCGGCATCGGCAATCAACGTCAACTCATCTTCATTTACTTCAAGCCATTCCCCATCACTGATACGTGAGAGCTCATAAATCACATCCTCCCATGCATCCTCCTTATAACGCCAGATTTCAGTTCGAAAACCAACCACCTTAAATAAATCCGCGCCATAACCTTTCACTTGGACAAGATCACCAATAAAAAACTTGTATTCTATATCAATCTCTTCTCTTTCGATCGGATCACCTTCATAATCGGAAAGCATTTGGAGACTTGATTCCATGTACAAACCTTCACTCTTATTTATTTCATAAACATACATGCCATCAAGCCACTTTAGATTTGTTACTTTGCCCACCGTACCATACATGGTGACCACGACAGTATCACCGATTTTATACTTTGGTTTTTTTCTGTCACTCATGTCAATGGTTCACCTCAAATGTTTGTCGTATTTATTGATTACCATAGTATATGCAAGCAATAAAAAAACGTCTCTTCATAGAAGGGACGTTGTCAACCGTTTTTATTCTAATGTGTGTATGACCTAGTCATTCACGTATAATTCCCATGCATCATCAAATATAGCCATGCTCTCTAAGTAAGGGCCATTTAACTCTAAATAGGAGGATAATTCAGTGTAGTCAGTTGATGTCTTCGGAAAGCTATGATCTAAGTAGGCATCATTAGCAAATCGACTAATGGCATCCTTTGGTGCTGGATGCCTATATTTCATTAAGAAGTGATAGAACGATTTTCTCAAAATTTAGGACACGCCTTTCACAAATGGTTTCCCTGTAACCTTACTATAGGTATTTTGGAAAAGGCAAGTCTTTTACATGTTCAGCCAAGCCCCCGAGCTTTTGCAGAACAAAATCTACTTACAGATAAGTCCCTTATATGGTAAAGATACATCAATCGTAGTACCTTTATTTTCTACACTTTGAATAATTATTTTACCGTTATGCATTTGAATAATTTTAAAGCAGACCATTAGCCCTAATCCATTTCCTTTTTCTTTTGTTGTAAAAAATGGTTCTCCAAGCTTTTTGACTTGATCTTCTGGTATTCCTATTCCCTCATCTATGAAGGTGATTTGTACTTTATTATTATTAATAAATACCTTTATTTTTATGGTACCTCCATCAGGCATTGCCTCAATGGCATTTTTAATAAAATTAAGAAATACTTGCTTAATCATGTGTTCTTCACATTCTATGAATACATCCTCATTTTCACAAACCAACTCGATCATAACATTATTTAAATTAAGTTCAGATTCAAGAAATTTACATACCTTTGTAATGATCGGGATCAAAGCCGTTCGTTTCAAATGTATCGTTTGCGGCTTTGCTAAAACCATAAATTCCCCTACGATAAAATTGATTCGTTCAATTTCTTCAAGTAAAAGGGTGAAATATTCCTTTTTCTTAACATCACTTTCCATACTATTTAAGAATATAGTAAATCCCTTTAGGGTTGTTAAGGGGTTTCTGATCTCATGCGCAATACCTGCTGCCAGTTCACCAATCGCTGAAAGCTTTTCAGATCTTAGCAACATCACTTCGGCCTTTTTTTTGTCAGTTATATCCTGTTGTATAGAAACATATTGATAGGGGCTCCCCTGTTTATTTAAAAAGGGAACTATGGTTGATTGTACCCAATAAAAGGTACCGTCTTTTGCTTTGTTTTTAATTTCACCTTTCCATACTTCCCCACGTTTAACCGTTTTCCATAAACATTTAAAAAAATCTTTTGAATGATGATTTGAGTTTAATTTTCTAAGGTCTTTACCAATAAATTCATCTCGATCATATTTTGTAATTTCACAAAATGTATCATTTACATATGTGATACTTCCTGTAATATCTGTAATAGCAATAATAGATGAATCATCTAATGCATTTTTAATATCCAGTAATTCTTTATTTGCATTTTCCAATTCTTTAAGGGTTTCCTGTAATGTCTTTTCCGTATTCTTTCGATCAGTTATATCTGTTTGAACGAAAACATATTGAAAAGCTTTTCTCTTTTCATTTAGTAAAGGAATGATTGTTGTATGAACCCAATAAAAAGTACCATCTTTTGCTCTATTTTTTATATCACCTTTCAATACGTTCCCACTTCTAGCTGAATCCTCTAACCCATTAAAAAAATCTCCAAAGAGAAAAGTTGAGTCATATATTTGATAGCTTTCTCCAATTAATTCTCCGCAGTTATATTTTGATATCTCACAAAATTTGTGATTAGCATATTCAATATACCCACTACTGTCTATAATGGCTATAATTGTGGTAGAATCTAAGGCAAATATAATATCGTTTAATATTTTTTTAGAATAGTTACTAATCAAAAAACTCTCACTCCCAATAAAAGGATTGTAATGAATGTTAACGATATTAAGAGACTGTTCCTTCTTCTTAAGAAGATATATTTTTCTATAAAATTCCCTTTAATAAAACAATTTTACTATATTATGGTTTTATAAAATGTGGCTAATTGCCACATTTTATAGTCAGAAAGGAAATATTTTAATGAGAAATTGGTTAAAAAAGATAAGAAAAGAGAGGGGTTTTACACAAGAGGAAGTTGCATCGAAAGCTTTTATTAACAGAGCTTTTTATACTCAAATTGAAAATGGACATCGTGATCCAAGCTTTGAAGTTGCAAATAGTATTGGAAAAGTTTTAGGTTTTAGTTCCTCAGCATTCTTTACAAAAGAGTTTAGCGAGCCTTTCCAAATAGCTATGAAAAATTCTCCTATGATTATTGCCCACTGTAATAATGAACTAAAATACACATGGATATTTAATCCTCATCCAGATTTCGACCCAGATAGTAGTATTGGAAAAAGAGATGATGAACTTGCGATGAATCAAGGTATTCTTGATTTAATGGAACTCAAAAGAACGGTTATAAAAAAAGGCATTAAAATAAAGAAGAAAATTTGCTTTCCTTTGTCCGATGGTACCCATTGTTATTATGTTTTTGGTGAACCACTATTAAATGATAAGGAGGAAATTATAGGGGCTGTTACCGCTTCAATGGATGTTACCGACCTATTTTAAGACTATAAATGGCACTCACTTCAAAGTGCCATTTATATATAAAACTACGAAGAAAAATCAAAATAATTTCTCTTCAACAATCTTGGTAATTTGAATAGTGCCTTAAAACTTATTGAACTACCAATCTTCTTTGTATCAACTAAAAACAACTGATCCTCTATTTCCTTAATTACCTTTTCTTCCTGATACACCATTTCACATTCGATACAGATAATGGCCGGTGTTTCTGTAATTTCGATAGCCCTAGATCCATCAGGTAGCTCCCAATAGACAGAGCTTTCACCGATACTTGCCTTCCCTTCACACCATTCGCACTTCATATTCAAACCCAAATCACCTACTCATTAACCGTTTTGTCTGTTTCTTTCTCAGACAGTCCGGTTGATTTTTGTTGCTGTGCCTTGTATTTCTTCTCTTTCAATTCATCACGTTTTTCACGTTTATCTTTTAATGAAGAGTGATTCTGGTCTTCCTGATATTTTTCTCTTCTGTCTAATCGCTGTAGATCTTCCGGGACGAGGTTGAATTTGCTATCGTTCATAAGTGCAGAAATTCCCACTTCCGATTTGAACTTTTCATAATCCGAATATACACTTTTGAAATAATCCTCCGCTCTACCCGGAACATAATTCTGTGGCTCTGGATAGGAAGTTATAACACCTTCAAAGTTACGTAGTACCACTTTGTCAGCACTCTGCGAAATGAGGTAATTAGGCTGCAGAGCAATTTTTCCTCCACCACCAGGTGCATCAACAACAAAGGTTGGGACAGCGTTTTTTATTGTAAGTACTAAAAAAACCGCAAATCAAGGTTAATATTCCTTCCTTAATTTGCAGTTACTATTCCATTTTCCTTCTTTTACTTTGTAATTAAACACTTTGAGGAAGCTGTAAGACTTGCACATTGCCGAATTTTTGCTGTTAATCCGTTTAATTAAAAAGACAGTCCAGTCAAAAGTTACTAATTTACTAAAATATAATCACCTGAAACTATCTCCATTTTGTATAATTTACCATCTGCATGCACTTCAAAAAAGCCTAGTGCTGGTGCAACGCCTGGATCCCCCTTTCCTAGAGCTGCATTGTCCTGTCTTGCTTCAATGCTATAGCCAGAATCTGTGCGCTCATATACTTCAACAATCACATAATTGCTATTCATTTCAAAATAATTTGCAATATATTGTTGAATCTCTTCGTTAGTCCAGTTCAACATGTTACTTTTATTAGCTTCCTCTGCTTGAACTTTTTCTCTTATATTACTAGGCAACTCATCCAATGACATGTTGTAAAGAATATTCCCACTCGCTGCAGTAATCCCGTCAATCCCTCCAGTCGATTCTATCTTATAGATATATACATTTGTATCAAGCGTGACTGGACCGCTTTGATTCCAACCGACATCAGTATTCATGGTAGTCTCTCCTAAATATGTGATTCCTCCCATACCACTGTTATCAAGAATCTTTTGAATCTCAGCTTTTGTAAAATTAGCTGGATCTTCTGGAGCTCGTGTATGTTTAACGGCATCAATTAACCACTTTCCTTTTTCCTTTACAGCAGTGACATATACATTTTCAGCATAAGGTACGTAATCAGCACCATAAATCATCGCTGGGATTACTGACTTCACCACTACTTTTTTTCCTGAATTTTCTAATACCTGGAATCGCAAATCGTATTTAGGGACAATATCTCCCTCTCCACTTGCTCCAATCCAACCTTCTAAGAACTGTTGTTGGTTGTTTTCTTTAAGATAGTTATCCGTAACAAATGATTTCATCCGTTCATTTAATTCTTCTATGTGAGGGGCGACCAATTCAGGTGAGTACATTTCCTTTTCCTGTGTAAATAATCCTCTCATTTCGATCATTTCTAGGTAAATGTTCATAACATTACGTACTTCTGAATCTGTCAACTTTACCTGGTCCTCAAGAAATACAGGAATAGTGGTTGTGAATTCTTTTTCTAAAGATTTATCATAATAAGTGACTTCAATTTCTGTCTCTCCACCCCTCGGCTCTTTCTTCGCCGTCACCACCAGTTTATAAGTGGCCTTGCTACTATCAGGATCATTAACTTTATTTTTATTGGCTTGTACCAATTTGGCAGTAGCGATATTTTTATCTAATGTTTTAATTGTGAAGTTGTTAACATTTTTACCGGTAATCTTCAATTCTGTTTCCGAGACCTTACCTGTGGTCTCATCTACCTCTTTGCCCATTAATTGGACATCAACTTTTTCGCCTGATTCTGTGGATATTTCTTCAGGAAATGCCTTTATTTCTTGAAGGGATTTACAAGTATCGAAATCTAATAACTTTTTCTCACCTCTAGCGAAGATCCATTCGAAGAGTTCGATGTTTCCAACAGTATCAACCACAACAGAGGCATTAGAGTATAATCCGCCCTCCCCTTTGGAACAAAAATAGAGGTTTTGGTCACTTATATCATTTATTGTTATTTTTGATTCATCGAATGATTCTGACGTTCCATTAGTTTCTCGATAGCCCAAGGTCGCTTCTCCTTCTGCATACGCGCCTGCTCCTAATTCCGCCCCTACACCCAAAAGGCCGCCTGCGGAAATTTTTGCTCCTACATCTCCCCCTACTTTAAGAGCAACTTTTCCTTTTCCAGAAATACCTGTATTGACATCTTCATCAAACTTTATATGAGGCCTAAATTCCCCTTTTTTCCTCACTACCCCGAGTTCTTGTTTTACTGTAGTGGTCGCGTACGATTTAAGGACAAAGTTTGCTTTACCAGCATTAACAGGGGTAAAACCAACTAGTGCACTAACATCCATTTCAGCAAATAAGTATGGAATAGGTGTGGGCACGAGAATTGTCGCGATGGGCATATCACGTTCGAACAAATTTTGCTGATTTTTCTTTTTCTTCATCGCTTCTTCTATTTCTTTATTGTACTTTTCAAAAAAATTCTTTGAGCTTAACTCAACTTCATTCGTTATACTCGCTTCTAATTCATTTTTGCTAACGGAGTTTAATTTCTTTAACTCTCCATATTTTAATTGGTAATCAAACAACATCGTAGGCTTCTTCAAATGGAGCACGGTATCAAAGTATAAACTCTCCTTCTCAAAACCAATTTTTAGATTTTCTACTTTAAACTTTACACCCTTGGTCGTATCAATACTAAGTTTGGGATCTTTGCTTTTTTCTTTCGCGCTCTCAGAGCTAGCAACCTGGTATTCTCCTTTTCTTGTCAAACTCTCTTCTGAATCAGAAGCAAGCATTAGATTAGGATTATAGGCGGTAATTTCTTCTACCGTCACCCCTTCTGCAGGAATGATCACAGCATCTTCCGAAAGCATATCGTACTCTTTATATATATCTAATTCCTCAAACAATTCATTAAACTCTGGAAGAATAGCTGTAACGATTATTTCATCGCCTTTTTCATTAACTCCCACGATTCTATAGGCTTGATGGTACCCTTCTATTTTTTCTTCGTGAGGAATCATAATGATGTCATCTTTTTTATATGTAGATGTAGTTTCGGTTTTTTTTAATACGAGTACATTATCTTTTTCCGAAACGACATCTCCACCCTCTACGAATATGAGACTATCCTTATAGGTAGCTGTTTCTACCTCATCCCTTGTAGTGACAAAGGCCATAGAGAAAGTCTTACTTACATTTGTACCATCTTCATATGTTAATTGATCGTTCATATGTATTTCATAATAAGCACCTTTTTCATAGTTTCCTTGGGGTGGAGACAGAAGGATCTTCTTTCTCGATTCATCTAAAGCAATAACTACTTCGAGAGATTCACCCTCCTCATTTACAATAGTTATGTTTTCTTTAGTGATGGAGTCTTGAAGAAGTTCATCATCAAAAGATATTTCCCAAGTGTGATCAATAGGGATATCAAATTCTGTTTGCATTAATTCTTCTTCTTTAACTTCTGTTTTTTTATTTTCTGTGGTGGTAGCTACGGTTGAACTCCCTTTGGAGAAATACTTGTAAGCGCCGAAAGAAACACCCCCAACTCCAATTGCAACAAATAGCCAGATTAATAGTTTTCTCATGTTTTGTGTTCCTCGCCTTGATTTATTCTTTTTTTAGTCCGTAATCATTACAAACCGAAGTTGTTATTATCGGTTATTAATGCGGAATAGTAATATTATACCATGATATACCATTATAAAATCCCTAGAAAAGACTGATTTCCTTGTTAACTTTTTAAAAAACAGGGCAGTTTCTGGTATGAACTGCCCCCTGTCTGGTAGAAAGTGACAAATTAAAAATGATTTAAGCAGCTCTAGCTCTATACTCCATAGGGTTAAGGTCGTTTAATCGTTTTTGAAATCAATTATGAATAGAATGAATGTATTCATCAGCCCCATTTTCTTTATTCTGTAAAAGAAGAAAATGCTCTTATATAAAGGAGGTGTAATTATTCTTCTATTAACCTATAAGAAAATGTAAAAATTAGAAAACTGCAGAAACTGTCTAAACGGAAAATCATTTTTCTTCCATCAAATAGAGTACCAAAAAGGTACTCATAACTGAGTACCATGTGAAAAATCAAAGCATTTATGAAGAAAAGTCAAAATAATTTCTCTTCAGCAATCTTGGTAATTCGAATAGTGCCTTAAAACTTATTGAACTACCAATCTTCTTTGTATCAACTAAAAACAACTGATCCTCTATTTCCTTAATTACCTTTTCTTCCTGATACACCATTTCACATTCGATACAGATAATGGCCGGTGTTTCTGTAATTTCGATAGCCCTAGATCCATCAGGTAGCTCCCAATAGACAGAGCTTTCACCGATACTTGCCTTCCCTTCACACCATTCGCACTTCATATTCAAACCCAAATCACCTACTCATTAACCGTTTTGTCTGTTTCTTTCTCAGACAGTCCGGTTGATTTTTGTTGCTGTGCCTTGTATTTCTTCTCTTTCAATTCATCACGTTTTTCACGTTTATCTTTTAATGAAGAGTGATTCTGGTCTTCCTGATATTTTTCTCTTCTGTCTAATCGCTGTAGATCTTCCGGGACGAGGTTGAATTTGCTATCGTTCATAAGTGCAGAAATTCCCACTTCCGATTTGAACTTTTCATAATCCGAATATACACTTTTGAAATAATCCTCCGCTCTACCCGGAACATAATTCTGTGGCTCTGGATAGGAAGTTATAACACCTTCAAAGTTACGTAGTACCACTTTGTCAGCACTCTGCGAAATGAGGTAATTAGGCTGCAGAGCAATTTTTCCTCCACCACCAGGTGCATCAACAACAAAGGTTGGGACAGCATAACCAGATGTGTGCCCGCGTAATCCTTCAATGATTTCTAACCCTTTTGATACAGGTGCTCGGAAATGACCGATGCCTTCTGAAAGGTCACATTGGTAAATATAATAGGGGCGAACTCTTATCTTTACTAAATCGTGCATGAGCTTTTTCATAATTGGGACTGAATCGTTAATACCTGCTAGGATCACTGATTGGTTTCCGACAGGTACTCCAGCGTTCGCTAGCATTTCGCATGCCTTTTTGGATTCCTCTGTAATTTCAATCGATGTATTAAAGTGAGTATTCAGCCAAACTGGGTGGTACTTTTTTAAAATATTACACAGATTTTCAGTGATTCGTTGTGGAAATACAACTGGTGCTCTAGTACCGATTCTTATGATTTCTACATGATCAATTTCTCTTAAATTCTTTAAGATATACTCAAGTACATTATCATTGATTAATAGTCCATCTCCACCAGAAATGAGAACATCTCTTATTTGAGGGGTATTTCTTATATAACTGATCGCACCGTCTAATTGCTTTTTAGGAACTCCCATCCCGATTTGACCGGAAAAGCGGCGTCTCGTACAATAGCGACAATACATGGAACATTGATTTGTTACGAGGAATAACACTCGATCTGGATAACGGTGTGTTAATCCTGGCGTTGGGGAATCTTCATCTTCGTGGAGAGGATCCTCCAAATCGTATCTTGTTTTTACAATCTCTTGTGAAATAGGAACCGATTGCATTCTAATCGGACATCTTGGATCATCTGGATTCATTAACGATGCATAATATGGCGTAATATTCAGTGGAATCGTCTTTGTTGAGATCTTAACTCCTTCTTCCTCTTCAGGGGTTAAGTTAATTACTTTTCGTAAATCATCCAATGTGCGAATCGTATTGGTCAGTTGCCAAATCCAATCATTCCACTGCTCTTCCGTAACATCTTTCCAAAGCTCTATCGATGACCAATGACGATCTGGTTTATATAATGAATATTTCATTCTTCATTCCTCCCAAACATGCTTTACATAAACCATGCAAGTTTTGTGCCAAAACTTAATAATCGGAGCCGCTGTTTTGAAGAGGACATCGGTTACCGTTGGGAATGCTTTTAAATACTTTACAGGCATTGAAACTCCAGTTCAGTTACCCCAAAGCTATTTTTTCTCTTCTAAGGGCACTGAAACCCCAATTCAGTTACCATTCAACCTCTTTTTTCTCTCTCATGGGCATCAACATCTAAATTTACATACAAAAAGGTGACGATTACTCGGCACCTTGCAGCTCATACTTTTGAATTTTGTATTGAAGGGTTTGTCTTGGAATTTGTAGTAGTTTTGCTGCTTGCTTGATATTTCCACTCGTTTGCTCGAGAGCTTCACAAATTCTATTTTTTTCAAACTCCTCGATTTGACCCTTTAGGGAGTAACCTTTGATCACTTTTCTAGAAGTAGAGGTATTTCCTTTCAGCATGGCTGGTAGATGTTCCATTCCCAAACTGGTTTCTTCACAAACATTCATCATATATTCAATGGTATGCTTGAGTTCCCGTACATTCCCTGGCCAATCATAGGATTGAAAAATGTTCATCACTTCAGTAGACAACCCTTTTATTTTTTTCTGAAGAAGTCCATTATAATAATCGAGAAATGTTTTCGATAAAAATTTAATATCTTCTGGTCTTTTTCGGAGCGGCAATAGCTCAAATGTTAATACATTTAAGCGGTAAAAGATATCCGTTCTTAGTAGCTTTTCTTCCAGTGCTTTTCTCGGATGAACATTCATTGCAGCGATCACCCGAACGTCTACCTGTACACTTTTCGAAGAGCCAATACGCCGAATCATTCCATCTTCAAGAACACGTAATAACTTTGCCTGTAAGTCAATCGGCATGGCATGGAGCTCATCTAAAAACAATGTCCCTCCATCCGCAAGCTCAAACAATCCAGGTCGGTCAATTGCACCCGTATAACTCCCTTTTGCAGTACCAAATAGGATGCTCTCGAGTAAGGTTTCTGGAATGGCCGCACAATTTTGAACGATAAAGGGGGCATTTCTTCGAACAGAGGCGTCGTGTATCCCTTGAACAAATAATTCTTTCCCCGTTCCACTTTCGCCATAAACTAATATGGACGATTGCGATTTTGCTAGCTTATAAGCTTCTCTTTTTATTTGAAGAAACTCATTATTTTCTGTAAGTAGATCATCTAAGGTATATTTAACAGTGCTTTTACTTTTTTTCTTTGGAGTCACCAATTGCTTTTCTTTTTGTAAATCCAATAATTGTTCAGACAATCTTTTGATGCTAGAATAATCCTTCGCTATTTCCATTGCGCCAAAAAAATGGCCATGAACACAAATAGGAATGGTTGAATTGATTGTTTCAATCTTTTTTCCATGAATATTAGAATAAGATTGAGCCACATTCACAATTTCTTTTCTAGACTTTAATACTCTTAATAACGTGCTCGTCTCTTCATTTAACGATGGAAACACTTCCAATAACGGCTTTCCTATTACTTCACCCACCGTTAATCCATCGTGTTGGGCGGCCACTTCATTATAAAAAATCGTCTTTCCGTTTAGATCCACAACGTGAATTCCCTCATCAACGCCCTTTAAGATTTCCGTCACTACTTCGATGGAAATACTGCTTGTTTCAAACATCCTTATCACCCACCTAAAGCATATATATGCCTAAGTGCCGAAAAACTGTCACATTTAATTAATTTTCGGCAGCTTGGTGAGTGGATAAGTTTTTCACCCAAACATTCATGTCTTCGAGCTTATCAAAAATGTTACAATTGTTCACTAACCTGCCTCGGTATTGATAGCCTAATTGGTGGAGAACGGCATTCATGCCAAAGGAAAGCGACCTTGCTATAGAGTACGAACAATAGATTTGTTGTTGAAATAACTCTTCTTCAAGCTTTTTCAACAAAATCTTCATTAATCCAAATTTACGGTGTTCCTTCTTCGTCGCACAATCCGTTAATTCTGCGTTACGAAACATATAATTCACTTCAGCAGATGCGGCACTAATTATTTCGTGATGGTACATAAAGGCATAATAGATGGTTCCTTCTTTCATGGTCTTCTTCACATATTCAGGATCATGAAGGGGGGTGGGATAAATTTGAAAAACCTCTCGATATAAATCCGAAAGCATTTCCGCGTCCTTCTCACCCACTTTCATAACCTTATAGTCGGCTGGTGGCATAATTACTTGTGAAGTCCTTTTTAAATGTTGGACAGAAGCCATGATATCTTCTTCCACTTGGAGATGAGAGGAAAAAGCTCTGTCCGGTACGAGGTATTTACAAAAAAAATACCCATCCGATCCTAAGAAATATCCATCTATGATCGCTTCATTCCGATATCCCTTTTCTAAAAATATTTTGTAGTCTTCAAATTTCCCTTTAATTATTATTTTTTCACTATTCGCCTGTTTGGCAAGCTCTTCTGTTGCTTGGATGACGAGATAGGGGTCCCCGACATAATAATCCACTCGTACACGCTTATTAAAAACGTCCAAGTAAACTTCGAATCGAATCCCACTTTCCTCAACAGTACGAAAAGCTGGCAACTGATTCATTTAATCTCCTCCTAAAAGGAAAGCCCGACCAACCACTTGGTCAGACTTTCTTTATTTTAATCACTTCTACTTACTTCACACCAGTTCAGGATCGTAGTAGCAATGATATCCGCACTCGTATATAAATCTTCTAAAACAATGTATTCGTTCGCGTCATGAGCGACCTCTGTTACACCTGGACCGAAAATAACCACTGGAATATCTCCAACTTTTGATAGTACTCCTCCGTCTGTCCCCCATGGTGAAGCTTCAACAACTGGAGAAGAACCCATCACTTCTACGTAGGATGATTCGAGAGTAGTAAGTAACGGATGGTCAATTTCTAAATCACCTGGGATCCACCTTCCACCAAACCACTCAACCGTGGTTGGATAGTCTTTAAACCAGATGTCCTTTTTTTCCAGCTCCAGCAATGAACGTTCTAGTTCAGCCTGCACGACAGACATTTTTTCATCTGGTGCTACACCAATTCTCCCCTCTATAATACAAATATCTGGAACAGAAGATGGCCAATCCCCGCTATGAATCTTACCGATATTTATTGGAATGGGTATGGGAATATTTTTATACAATGGATCTACAATTCTACTATTCCGAACCTTTTCTAGTTCATTCAACTGATTGATTACCAATATTCCTTTTTCAATTGCATTTACCCCTTCGTACCTAGTACCCCCATGTGCTGATTTTCCTTTTACCGTTATACGAAACCACATAGAACCTTGCTGCTTTGGAAAAATTTTAAGATTGGTAGGTTCAGGAATAATCGCTCCATCCGCTCGATAGCCTCTTAGCACGGCAGCCAATGTTCCCGCGCCTCCACTTTCTTCTTCTATCACACTCTGAAAGATGAGATCACCTTTCAGCTGTATCTCTGACGCTACAATTGCTTCCAACGCAAGAAGAAGGGCCACCGTTCCTCCCTTCATGTCGGTGGAACCACGACCATATAATCTTCCCTCTTCGATGAAACCACTAAACGGGTCATTTTTCCACTCTGCCAAGTTATTTTCTGGCACCACATCAATATGACCGTTTAGAATTAACGATTTCCCCTCTCCAGTCCCTTTCAAAACTCCAACAACATTCGGATTCCCCGTATAATCCTTTCGATCCGAGCAGTAAGCAGGATGGTTCATAAGGGTCTTATCGCCAATTTCCCAAATGTCGAGCTGTAGACCTAGTTCCCTACACTTTTCAATAATAATTGCTTGAGCAGCTGCTTCCTTTCCCCTTACACTTCCTTCTTGTACAAGCTTTTGAAGAAGTCTAGTTGCATGCACGCGATTCCTTTGTATCCATTTTCTAACTTTGCGAAGCTCCTCTTCCATCTCTCTTCGCCCCTTTATCTATTCGGTTACTTACAAAAAAATGAACAATCGGTAGACTCACGAACTTGATCCAAAGAATAAGGTTGAAAAACTTCACTCAACATTAAACCTTTATCCGTCACATGAAAGACAGCCATATCCGTGATAATCATATCCACACATGAGCGAGAAGTTAATGGAAAAGAGCATTTTTTTACAATTTTGCTATTTCCCGCTTTATCCGTATGGTTCATTAATACGATTACCTTTCTTGCTTTCTGTGCAAGCTCCATCGCACCGCCCATCCCAGGTATTTTTTTACCCGGAACAATCCAATTCGCTAAATCTCCTTTTTCACTTACTTGCAATGCTCCTAAAATGGTGATATCTACGATTCCTCTACGTATCATTCCAAAGGCAATGACACTATCACAGTAAGAACCACCACTCACTAAACTAACCGGATATCCTCCTGCATTACATAGATTTTCATCCTCTTCCCCAGATTCTGGTGAAGGCCCCATCCCTACAATTCCATTCTCCGCATGAAACATCACATTTATATCTGACGAAAGATGATTCGGAACAAGTGAGGGAATACCAATCCCTAAATTAACCACCATTCCTTCTTTGATTTCTGCCGCCGCTCTTTTGGCCATTTGATCACGGATACCTACTCCCATACCCATTTCCAGTTCACCCCTTCCGTCGGTACAATATAATTGACGAACACTCCAGGTGTGACGATTTCATCCGGGTGGAGATCACCCACCTCAACAATTTCCTCCACCTCTGCGATCGTAATATCTCCAGCCATCGCCACCAATGGATTGGTATTTCTAGCACTTTTATCATAAATAAGATTGCCGTATTCATCTGCCTTCTTCGCAAAGACAATTGATATTGGCGCACTTAATGCTGTCTCAAGTAAATAACTTCTTCCCTCTAAAACAATTTTCTCTTTATTGGTTGACACAAAGTCACTGTCCATTCCAATATCTGTTAGAAAAGCTGGAATTCCTACTCCACCCGCTCTTATTCGCTCTACTAACGTTCCTTGAGGTGAAAATTCGACTTCAAGACTGCCCTCGGTCATTAGTTGTCCTGCAACAGGATTGGAACCGATGTGAGAAGCAATGACTTTTTTTACTCTTCCGTTTGCTACTAGCCGCCCAATCCCTATATGTGGAAAACCCGTATCGTTTCCAATAAGGGTTAAATCCTTCACCCCTTTATTCAGTAGCCCTTCTATAATAGATGGCGGAGAACCAACCCCACCAAAACCACCAAACATAATGGTTCCACCATCATGAAATAAATCCAAAACCTTTTCTACCGTGGTAATCTTATTGAATCGGTTTTTCATGACTTACCCCCCCCCCCTCTAAAATTCCATTGGAAAAGTCTAAGAAGGTTTTCCGTAGAAGAATGATTAATTCATCAATCTCGTCCTTAGAAATCGTCAGGGGAGGTGCAAGGATGATAGCATCACCATGAATTCCGTCAAGTCCAGCAGCTGAAGGGTAAAGCAGTATGCCATTATTAGCCCCAAACTGAATCATTTTATTTGTAACTTGATCTTTTCTTGGAAAAGGTTCTTTATTTTCTATCGATTGAACAAATTCAATCCCGATTAACAAACCTTTGCCCCGAATATCTCCAATAAATGGAAATTCCTCTTTTAGTTCTTGTAAATGATAAGATAAATAAAATCCCTTCAATTCAACTTGCTCTATAATTCTATTATTTTGTAAATATTCCATGACCGCTAGTGAAATCGCACATGATTGTGGGTTCGCACTTAGGGTGTGACCACTCATGATACTTTTTGTTCCAGCCAAGATTGGTTCCATCACTTTGTCACTTACTAAAGTTGCAGCAATAGGTGCATACCCAGCTCCCATTCCTTTGCCGAGCGCGACTATATCTGGTTCCACTCCCCAATGCTCACAAGCTAGCATTTTGCCAGTCCGGCCAAATCCTGTCATTACTTCATCTGCGATAAATAGAATTTGATGATGGTCACATATTTCTTTTATCACCTTGAAATAACCATCTGGCGGTGATATGGCCCCACCCGCAGCCCCAATCACCGGCTCCGCAATAAAAGCAGCAATATGTTCTGCTCCTATTTTTTCAATCACATTTTCCAGTTCAGTTGCACAGGCAAACTTACACGAGTTGGGCTCTAGGTTATATGGACAACGGTAACAATAAGGAGGTTGTATAGAGGGAAAATCCTCAAGGAGAGGGAGGAATCTTGCTCTCCTCAACGTATGACCTGACATCGATAAGGCCCCCAGCGTGATACCATGGTAGCTAACCCACCGAGAAAGGATTTTATTTTTCGTTTGAACCCCTTTTTCCTGCCAATGCTGAATCGCTATTTTCATAGCCGTCTCTGTTGCTTCTGAACCGCTATTTACAAAAAAACTCCAGTTCAAAGACCCCATACATTGTTCAGCTATTTTTCCAGCAAGTGCTTCTGCTGCTTCACTAGTAAACTGCGATCGGTAGACAAAGGACACCCGTTTTGCTTGTTGAACCATCGCATCGATAATTTCCGATACACCATGACCAATATTGGCCGTTACTGCACCGGATGAAGCATCAACATACCTCTTCCCTTCCTTGTCATATAAATAAATGCCTTTCCCATAATCTATTGTTGGATATACCGCATCAAGCAACGGTTTAATTAAATATGAATGCTCCATTTGACTCCCCCGTTCCATACAAGCGTAAGCGACGCCTTATAAGATTGTATGAGTAAGAAGAGAAAATCTTTCTATTTATTGCTTTTCAAAATTTGATGGAATTCTAATGAAATGTTAGGGGCTGAAAAAGTCTTCTTGTTGATAAGGAGGTTCAGATGTCTTTTTCATAAAAAGGGGCTTATGAAGGACGTTTCCTCTGGTTACTTAAGGGCTAACGGGCTTCATTAGCCTTATGAAGGACGTTTCTTCTGATTTTTTTAGGGCTAACGCTCTTCATCACACTTATGAAGGACGTTTCTTCTGATTTTTTTAGGGCTAACAGTCTTCATCGCGCTTATGAAGGACGTTTCCTCTGGTTACTTAAGGGCTAACGCTCTTCATCACACTTATGAAGAACGTTTCTTCTGATTTTTTTAGGGCTAACTGTCTTCATCGCGCTTATGAAGGACGTTTCCTCTGGTTTTTTAAGGGCTAACAGTCTTCATCCGCCTTATGAAGGACGTTTCTTCTGGTTACTTAAGGGCTAACGGGCTTCATCGGGCATATGAAGGACATTTCCTCTGGTTACTTAAGGGCTAACGCTCTTCATCACGCTTATGAAGGACGTTTCCTCTCGTTACTTAAGGGCTAACGCTCTTCATCGCGCTTATGAAGGACGTTTCCTCCGATTCTTTTAGGGCTAACGCTCTTCATCACACTTATGAAGGACGTTTCCTCTGGTTTTTTAAGGGCTAACAGTCTTCATCCGCCTTATGAAGGACGTTTCTTCTGGTTACTTAAGGGCTAACGGGCTTCATCGAGCATATAAAGACCATTAGCCCATTTTTATGATTGTTCGATCTGTATAAAGCAGCTTTCTTGCTTCGCATCAATCGTTGCCTTTCCTCCAACTGGAATGGTCGCAATCGGACTGACATGTCCAAAGTTCACATTGGCTATAACCGGTATGTGAGAGATCTCCCTCTTTGAGGAAATAATTTTTCGTAATGCTTCTACTGTGACCTGTGAATCCTTTTGAAATCTTCCAATTAATATAGCTTGGATGTCTTCGGCACCAGGTAAGTGCAACACCGATTGCAAATCTCGATCAAAAGTAAGGGCATGGGACTCATAATCATCTTCAATAAATAAGATACTTCCTTTGAGAGACGGCATAAATTCAGTCCCCTGAAGCAGATTCAATGTACAGAGATTACCTCCAATAAGTGTACCTTCTGCATTCCCCTCTTGGAGAACTAGATATTCCTTTTGCTCATGAAAATGGCGATCCTCTTGGTCTAAATACCAAGGGTCATCACTCCATCGCTCAGATGGAAATACTTCATAAGGCGCATCGTTTGTAACTGCTTGGATAAAGGAATCCATGGTATACTCAAAACCATGCTTCATTCCAAAGGAAGAAAAATGTGGACCTGAGTAAGTAACCAACCCCGTTTTTTGATAGATAGCTAAACTTAGAGCGGTAATATCACTATAACCGATAAGCACCTTTGGATTATTTTTTATGATGTTAAAATCTATATACTTAAGCAGTTGATTCGCGTTATAGCCGCCAATGGCTGTAAATATCCCTTTTACATTTTGATCAAGAAATGCATTATGCAAATCTTCTATCCGCTCCTCAATGCTGGTACTAAAAAACTCATCGTGTGTATGTACATGTTTTCCAAACGTTACATGAAAGCCTAATGCTTCTAATCGGTTTCTTGCAATATCCACCTGTTTTTCTTTTAAAATGGCCATACTTCTTGAAGGTGATATGACCCTAACCTCATCACCAGGTTGTAAACGCCTTGGAACCATTCCCACCACAACCCATCCCCCTTATAAATATAATAGATAAATAGGACCTGTCATCTTTTGACAGGTCCATCTTATTATACCAAAACGCGTTCAGAGTTTGTTCTTTTAGTTGATTTCTCAACGATATCTCTAGCGATCCAAACGCCACAGGCACTTGCTTGAGCGAGCCCGCGAGTAACCCCTGCTCCATCTCCACCAACATAAAGCCCGCTAATTTCTGTTTCAAAACGATCATTTAGCTTTGGTCGTGCAGAGTAAAACTTCGCTTCCACACCGTAGAATAATGTGTGCTCAGAAGCAAGACCTGGCGATACATGATTTAACGCTTCTGTCATTTCAACTAAGCTCTTCAGTGTATTATATGGAAGCACTAACCCCAAATCTCCAGGTACTGCTTCTTTCAGTGTCGGCTCTAAAAAGCCCTCTTTAATACGCTTTTCAGTGGAACGGCGACCTTTTAAAATATCACCGTACTTTTGAACAATTAGTCCACCGTTAGATAAACTATTCGCTAGCCTAGATATTTCATGTGCGTACTCATTTGGCTTATCAAAAGGATCTGAGAAGGTGTGAGATACTAATAAGGCAAAGTTCGTATTTGGGCTACCTAATTTAGGATCCTTGTAAGCATGACCGTTCGCTAACATAATTCCAGAGTGATTCTCTACAACGACATGTCCTGAAGGATTGCTACAGAAGGTTCTTACACGGGTACCAACAGATGTATTAAACGTAAATTTCCCTTCATACAGATGCTCATTAATTTCTTCCATAACAATATTTGATGTTTCTACACGAACACCAATATCAACTTGATTATTAATCATTTTTAAACGTCTTGATTTTAATAGCTTAGCCAACCATACCGAACCGTCGCGTCCTGGTGCAACCACCACTTTTTCAGCAGATAAGCTTTCTCCGGCCTTTAATTTAATTCCGGTTACCTTATGGCCATCTGGCGTTTTTTCAGTGATTAAATCTTCAACTTCTGCCTTGTAGACCATATCAATCTTTGTTTTTAAGTATTCGTAAATGCTTTGAAGGATTTGTAGATTTTGTTCTGTTCCTAAGTGTCTTACTTGAGCACGCAGAAGCTTTAAGCCAGCAGCATATCCACGTCTCTCGATATCTCTAACTTTATCAGTTAAAGGGTCAGTGATGCTTTCTGTCGCACCGTGATCAAGGTTGATTCGGTCAACGTAATTTATTAAATCAACGACCTGTGAATCTGGTAAATAATCCGTCATCCAGCCTCCAAACTCACTGGTGATATTAAACTTACCATCCGAGTATGCACCTGCTCCTCCAAATCCATTAGTAATAGAACACGCAGGTAGACACCCTGCAAATTCCTTCCTACCAGCGGCTGGTGGGCATTTATCAATCTTTTTTTGTAAAATTGGACAGTTTCTTTTATATATGTCGTGACCTTTATCAATTAATAATATGGATGCTTCTGGCATTTTTAATGTAAGTTCATAACATGTAAAAATTCCAGCTGGACCTGCTCCAACAACGATAACATCATAATTTGTTTTCAAGGTATTCCCTCCGAGGCTACTATGTATATTCGCATTTCCTTTAACCATGTGTAAATATACCAAATATAGATTATTCAGTCAACAAAAATACGAACATTTTTTACGCACTCAAATATAATGTTCGTATTTTTGTTATTGAATTCAAACAAAAACTCGAGCACTATCGCTCGAGCTTTTGTTTATATTAGCATCCTTTTCCGTAGAAACTAGCACCGATGATGATGAGTAGAATGAAAAGGACAACGATTAATGCAAAACCGCCACCATATCCACATCCAACTGGCGAAACTGCTGTAGGGTACCCGTAACCAGGGTAACAAGGGTCACATCCATGTCCGTAATGCATATGTTTATACCTCCTAATTAAGCTTTCCTTTTACAATATTTACAATATGTAGTAGGTCCTTGTCCCGCATGTGTATATGCCCATTTTTTCCGAAAAAGTTTAGGCGGCCCGTGTTTTCCTTGTCAAAAACGAATAAACATTGTAATGTTTTTATATTAAGAGGTTAGGAGTTATAGAAAAATGAAAAGTATTTTAAAGAGCTTTGTAAATGGCATTTTAACGATTGTACCAATTATTCTCGTGATTTACGTAACATATAAAACCTTCATGTTTTTAGATGGACTATTAGGTGGATTCCTGAAGCAGTACTTTAAAGAGTCGTATGTTCCAGGTATTGGAATATTAGCAACGTTAGTGTTAATTACCATTCTTGGTTTTTTATCTACGAAGTTCGTGACAGGTACCATCTTCCGAATCATTGACAGGTTATTAGAGAAAATTCCTTTCGTGAAAACTGTTTATTCGGTTATCAAAGATACCGTCCATTCCTTCTTAGGTGAAAAAAAATCCTTCTCAAAAGTTGCACTTGTAACCGTTCCTGGGACAAATATGAAAAGCCTCGGATTTGTTACATCCGAGGATCTTGAAGTTTTTTACGAACCGTTAATCGATTATATCGCTGTGTATGTTCCTCAAACCTTCCAAGTGGCTGGGTTCACATTTTTAATCAAAAAAGAGGATGTTGAATTTATCGATGTTAAACCAGAGGATGCAATGAAATTTATCCTTTCTGGGGGCATGACTTCGAAAAAAACAACCTTGATAGAAGCTCAAAAAGAAAGGTAAAAGCCTCATACAGCTTTTACCTTTTGATTTATGAAAATAAGATTTTATACTTACCGTACCCTTTTTCATCCAGTTCATCAACGGGAATAAATTGAAGTGCTGCAGAGTTGATACAATACCTTAGCTTCGTCGGCCCTGGTCCATCATCAAACACATGACCTAGATGAGAATCAGCAGATTTACTACGGACTTCTGTACGAACCATAAAGTGACTGCGATCTATCTTTTCAATAATTTCTTCCTCGTCAATTGGCTTTGTAAAGCTTGGCCACCCACATCCGGCATCATATTTATCTTTAGAGCTAAAAAGCGGTTTACCTGAAACAATATCTACATAAATACCGTCACCAAACTGATCCCAATATTCATTTCGAAACGGCGGCTCCGTCCCATTTCTTTGGGTCACTTCATATTGCATCGGAGTTAAGCTTTCTTTCAAATCTCCTTCTTTTTTCATTGATCATTCCCCCAAGCTTTCTTAATAAAGGCCGTGCGCCCAGACCCCTCAGAATATCTTCCATATCGTACTGGGTTCTTTTTATAAAATTGCTGATGATAATCTTCAGCGGCATAAAATTCTTTTGCCGGTAAAATTTTTGTCGCAATAGGCTTTGAAAAACGACCACTTTGCGCTAATTCTAGTTTCGATTTTTCAGCTAATACCCGTTGTTCTTCGTCATGATAAAAGATTGCCGTTTCATACGATTGGCCCCGATCATAGAACTGTCCACCAGGATCGGTTGGATCAATTTGTTGCCAGTATACGCTTAACAGTTTTTCATAAGAAAATATTTCAGGATCATACGTTATTTGTACAGCCTCGTAATGCCCAGTTGTTTCTCGGCATACCTCTTCATAAGTAGGGTTTTCCTTATGTCCCCCTGTATAGCCACTGATGACAGAAATAATTCCAGGCTGTTCATCAAACGGTTTTACCATACACCAAAAGCATCCGCCAGCAAATGTCGCAAGTTTCTCCATAAGGCACCTCTTTTCAAATGACTCCTACATATATAGAGTATTTCATTCGGACTTCCAATGCAAATAAGGAGCTTCCATACAATACAAAAACCCCTTTAAAAAGAGGTTTTTGTAAGCATCACCGTTTTTGTTTTATTTGTTTATTAATCTTTTTCCATTTTTTCTTTTCTTCTGATTGAGCTCTTTTATCAAGCTTACGATCCAAATAGGCCAGTTCTTTTTCCAACTTCTTGAAGCTTTGTAAGCGAACTAGGTCCATTCTCCCTTCTTCAATAGCAGCGGCAACTGCACAACCAGGCTCCTCCTCATGCTTGCAGTCTCTATATCTACAATGATTACTAAGCTCTTGAATATCAGAGAAGCTCTCAGCCATTCCCGTTTCGCCTTCCCAAAGCTGGATTTCTCTCATACCTGGGGTATCAATTAATAATGATCCGTTCGGTAATACAACAAGTTCTCTATGGGTTGTTGTATGACGTCCTTTATCATCAGCATTTCTTATACTTTGAATTTTTTGCTTTTCTGCCCCAAGTAAATAGTTGGTTAGTGTGGACTTCCCGACTCCTGACGAACCTAAAAGAGCCACCGTTTTACCGGGTAGCAAGTGGATCTCCAGTTCTTCAAACCCGATACCTGCCACTGCACTAATCACAACAATTGGTACACCCAGTGCCACACTCTCCACTAACTTTACCTTCATTTGAACGTCGGAGCATAAATCTGCTTTTGTTAGAACAATTACCGGATTAGCTCCACTTTCCCATGCTAATAGCAAGTATCTTTCCATTCGCCGTAAGTTCAAATCGTCATTTAGTGAGTTCACCAAGAAAACAGTATCTACATTCGTGGCAACAATTTGTTCTTCCGTTACACTTCCTGCTGTCTTTCGAGAAAATTTGCTTTGTCTCGGAAGTATAGCTTGGATCATCCCCTTTCCTTCATCTAAACTAGGCTTAATAACCACCCAGTCACCGACTGCAGGATAATCCTCTCTTTTTTCAGCTTGAAAACCAAATTTACCTGAAATCTCACAAAGTAATTCTCCATGTTCTGTTAACACGCGATACAAATGCTTATGTTCTAATGCAATTCTCCCTACAATCACTTGATTATTATTAAAAGTAGAAAATTCCTGTTCAAAAAATGGATTATATCCCAATGTTTGTAAATTCACGTTTTATCCTCCTAAAGTACATACTAAAAAACCATAGGCATACACAGCCCATGGTTTTTACCGTACGAAAAGGAATAGATAAACGACCATTATCTAGTA
The DNA here is from genome assembly GCA_041640555.1 of Bacillaceae bacterium. Classification (GTDB taxonomy): domain Bacteria; phylum Bacillota; class Bacilli; order Bacillales; family Cytobacillaceae; genus Robertmurraya_A. Next base: position 186,453 of record JBEQAB010000008.1, on the reverse strand, counting down.
ATTGATTGGGCTGTGTGAAATTGACTAGAAACACTAGAAACAATGCTTAATTTCATCATCACACAACACCACCTTTTATATAATATTTGTATTATAACCCATATTTAGGAATCTGTAAACGAAAAAAGCAAACATAGGCACCTCTCCTACCTTAAAAGCATATGTTACACTGAATATCCTTTAAGGAGTGAGGGGTTTGTCTGATTATAGAAACCATGATGACTATTTGCATAAAGCAGCTAGGTACGATTTATTAGCACAATATTATAAATACTTAGATCCATCTATGCATATTCACTATTACCAAAAACACATTCGATACATGACCAAAGCAATGAGTTCCTTAAGAGTTCAATCAGTTGCAAACTACTATCAGAGCAATTCACCCGCTAGAATTCGTGTACTACATGCTTCACCTGATGCACCGAAAGTTGATGTATATATTAATGGAAATCGAATTTTACGCGATTTTCCATTTAAAGAAACGAGTAACTATTTATCATTACCAGCTGGAAAATATCAAGTAGATATTTATCCTGCAGGAGACATGGTATCAACCGTTCTAAGTAAAAAGGTAACCGTGGAGGCAGGGAAGCAATATACACTTGCTGCTACTGATATGGTTGAAAAGTTAAAGCTTGTCGAGCTTGAGGATAATCCGAGTATCCCGTCCGGTGAAACGAAAGTTCGATTTGTACATCTCTCACCTGATACTCAACCAGTTGATATAGCCGTAAAAAATGGCGATGTTGTTTTCCGTAATATTGGGTTCAGACGTTCAAGCGATTATTTAGCCTTATCTCCATTAACCGTCGATCTTGAGGTAAGAGCTACAGGTACAAAGGATGTCCTTCTTCCTTTGCCAGCTCTTTCATTCCAAAGAAATCAAGTGTACACACTTGTAGCGGTAGGACTAAGCGATGGGGAACCATCCATTGAACCCATCATTTTAACGGAAAGAGAATAAACTAGGGTGGCCCTTACGCCACCTATTTTATTGGAACAAGAAGAGTAAACACAATATTATCTCGTTTTAAATCAAATGTATTCACTCTTACTTTTGTATCGCTTTTTAGCTTTAGATCATGAAGGTTTACATACACCTCTTCATCATTCGGCCGAATTGTAATCCAAGAAGGGAGATCGTAACTATCTCTAATGAATTTCAATACGACTGGAACGGGCAATTCTAAATGCCCGATCGAGATGGTCTTCTGTCTAAGTATCAAGTCACCATTATCTAAAGACGCTGGTTCAAAGGTAAGTTTTAATTCCACGTTTTGAGTAAATATCTTCATTGTTCCATACAATTCAACCTGGTCAGTAAGTGTGACGTTGTATTTGATTCTCTCATTAAGTCCTTGCTCTTCAATATAATGATTGATCAATCTGTTTAAATCAGCTTTGTTTGATTGGACATGAAATTGAACAAAATCATCCTGATTGATATCCTTTAGAGCAATCTCTTCATCCTTTGTAGGTAGGAAGATCAAAAAAATCACACCCACAACAACGATGCTATTAACAATGATCAAAGCTATAAAAAGCTTTTTCCAATTATTCATCAGTGCTGGCCTCATTTCTGGCAGTCGATTTCAACTCATATCTTTCCGTCAATATTCCTAATGAAAGAGTTTCGTAAATTCGCACAGCAATTTTTTCGTAACCTAAATCATTAGGATGAAAGTAATCTGTATATAAAAGATTCTCTTCACTTTCTCGGAAAATATCAGATATATCTATAAAATATGCACGTTCATAGTCGGTTAATATCGTCCGACTCGTCATATTCCAATCTTGCATAATCATATCCATTTCTTCTACATCAGGAAACCACTCGTAAAAAGGATTATACAATCCGATCAAGACAACCGTACCTAAAGGATTTACTTCACGAATCGATTCAATGATCGTGCGGAGATTCTTTTCAAATTGCATTTTTTCCGTTTCAAACAAATCAAGTTCTAAAGTAGAAAAATTTTCTCTTACTACTTTCATCACATCATTTCCACCTATGGTGATAAGGACCATATCAGCTGTTCTTAATGCATCCTTCACTTCATTTGTTTTTAGTTTATTAATAAGCTGGGATGTTCGATTACCTTTTACGCCGAAGTTAACGATTTCTGCCGCGGTGATCCCCTTCTCTTTTTCTAAAAACTCCTTAAGATATGGGACATAGCCTCCACGGTTTGTACTGTCCCCTACACCCTGAGTTAAAGAATCTCCTACAGAAACCATTTGAAAAGGTTGGGAAATAAAATCGATAGGAATAGGAGCTTTTCTTTCTACCGTTGTTTCTCTAAACTGTATTTGATTTGACTTTTGATTTTGTGTTAGACCGCAAGAAGAAAGTACAACAGTAAAAACAAGAATAAAGGCCAACCTCACGAAAAACACCTCCCTTTATAGTTTTTTGTATAGTCTATGGTGAAACTGCTTGTTAATTAAACTAAAATAGACCTTTTAAAAGGTCTATTGAAGGGCTTTCATATCATTTATAATTTCCTCATAAGGAATTTCATTCAGACCTGTATAATACTTCATAATTTTCCCATCTTGATTAACCAAATAAAAGTCAGTTCCGTGAATAACTTGGTCCTGATCGGTTGGTTTTTTAACTATTGTCTTAAATGAATCCATTGCAAACTCCTCTATATGTGTTTGCTCATAACCAGTAAGAAAATTCCAGTTGGAAAAATCGACCTTGAAATACTCACCAAATTCTTTTAACACTTCTGGTGTATCTACATTAGGATCCACGGAGAAGGAAACAAACTCTACATTTTCTATCCCTTCATCCTCGACCATCTGTTGAAGCTTTTCCATATTATACGTCATCGGAAGACACACGTCCTCACAGTTCGTAAAAATAAAATCTGCTACCCAAATTTTCCCTTCTAAATCCTTTAAACTAAAGGGCTTGCCTTCCTGATTTGTATACGTGAAATCAGCAACCGGCCAATTTTTCGCATCTGGTATCCCATTATTCCCACATGCTGCTAGAATAAATACCATCAGAATACTAACCAATTTAAACATCTTAACCTTCATGTATCCACCTGCATTCATCATTCTATTCTAGTTTATTCTAGCAAACGAGATCATAAGATGAAAGGGAAAAGAACTAAACTTCCCCTATTCTCTATGTAGAGGAAGAATAATTCGAAAAGTTGTTCCTACACCTTTTTGACTTTCTACTTCAATAGACCCACGCATTCTTTCAATGATTTGATAACAAACCATTAGTCCCATACCCGTGCCCTTTTCCTTCAAGGAATAAAAAGCCGTTCCTAATCTTTGAAGTTCATCCTCACTCATTCCAATTCCTGTGTCAAAGATTTCAAAAATACCAAAATGTCCTTCTTCTCGTACAGACAAACTAAGAGTGCCACCGTCTTTCATCGCTTCTATCCCATTTTTCAATATATTAATTAGTACCTGCTTTAACTCACTAACATTCCCTTTAATAAAAACATCACCTGACACCTTCGTTTGCATCCCAATGCTTTTTGACATAAGGGCATACGAGTTCATTAAATCCATCACTTTGTGTGCAAGATCACCGGCATTTACCTTTTCTGAAAACTCCAGGTCTGGCTTGGCTAAAGATAAATATTCATTAATAATCTTCTCGGCACGATTCATTTCTTCAAGCATTAGTTTTACATACATATGCTCTTCTTCACTCAAACCATCTTTTGCTAAAAAGATTTGTAAAAATCCCTTTACAACCGTCATTGGATTCCGAATTTCGTGAGCTACAGAAGCAGCTAACTGACCTATGGCATTCATTTTCTCTGCTCGCTGAAGCTCTTTAAGTAATTTTGTTTCTTTAATGATTGTATCCATTTTCCCAATTGCCACTTCAAAGGTATGTAATTGTTTTTCCGATACCGCTTGCTTTCCATTTAATGGACTTGAAATGGATAATCTATCGAACAATATGGCTAACTGTTGAGTCATAAAGTTGAACCGTTCATATAATGGGTCAAGATTTGAATTTTTCTTACCACTTAGATGAATATTGAAGTTTCCGACGCTTACCTCGTGTAAACCATATAAGATTTCATCAACGGGCTCCATCACATTGTTTAATACATATTTTAATGTAAAAAAGACGATGACGATCGTTACAACAAATACAACGGTTAAATACAAGATCGTTTCTAACTGCGAATGCTTAATAAATGATGCTTCTGCATCAACGACTAATACGCCTACTACTTTTCCTTCTGCATTCTCTATAGGAGCAAACGAAGATAGCCACGTACCTAGATCATCTGTATAAACCTTTGTACTAACCACCTTTTTTTCTTCAATAGCTTCCAAAAGAGCGTTGATATGAATATCAACCGACTTATAAAAAGAAAATGGCTTCAGTCCCTCGTAACTATTCGATACAACTGTGGCATATATTTCTTTATCTCCATATATAGAAGGAGCTACAATTCCACTATGAAAATAAGAAGAGTTTCTCTCATTTATTAAATTCACCTGTTGTTGTAGTCTCTTTGTCGCGGGATCATTGGGGTCCTTTGACATAATCGCTTTCTCTACATCCTCAGGGGATACAACGGCTGTCCACAGCGTTGATAGGCCCTCAACACGATCTGTTAACTGCTCTATTTCCTTTTTGGTCTGTAGAGCATAACTAAAACTCGAAATCATGAAAATCACAACAAACGTAATAAAAAATGAAAAAAATAAAACTTGCCTATATAAAGAAAGTTGCCTGATCCATTTTTTCATGCATACACCGTTTCCTTTTTAATGGGTCTCACTCCCTTTTTATTCGACATCACTACCCAAAATCCTTGTCTTTCCTCCATATTTTAATAATTTCTTTAAACAGTATTCAAAGTTTGTCGAGCAAAAAAAAAACCTGAACAAGTATTGTTCAGGCAATTTACTCAAAATAGTACATAAAACCAATGGCTCCAGGTCCAGTATGTGTACTAACGATAGGAGTGGTATATTCAATATCTGTTAAATCAAATCCAGCAATATTCTTTAAGGCAGAAATTAGCTTTTGATTTAACTCTGGAGCCTCCGCATGAACGAGCCCCACACCTTTGATAAGATGACCAGCTGTGTCTTCCGCGAATTGTTTTGCAAGGTAGTTAGCTACTTGACTATAGCTTCGAGCTTTCGAAACGGGTGTATATACTCCACCTTCTAGAGAGGCAATTGGTTTGATATTCAAAAGTGAACCAATCATTGCCTTTCCTTTTCCAATTCTGCCACCCTTCACGAGATTTTCAAGAGTATCTACAACCACAAACAATCTTGTATTTGATCGAATTTGATCAAGTCTAGTTAATATCTCATCCATACTTCTTCCTTCTTTGGCCATTAGAGAAGCTTCTATCACTTGAAATGAAAGGGCTTTCGATATAAAACGAGAATCAACTACCTTTACATTTGTCTTTGACATAGATGCTGCCGTCTCGGCTGACTGAACCGTACCACTCATTCCTCCTGTCATATGTATAGAAAGAACATCGTACCCTTCTGAACCTAATCGATCATACAGTTCAGCAAATACACCAACAGGTGGTTGTGAACTTTTAGGTAGCTCCTCAGCTGCCTTCATCTTATTCAAAAAATCCTTTGGAGTTAAGTCAACCCGATCAAGGTAGGTCTCTCCTTCTATTTGAATAGATAATGGAACAACCTCAATATCATACTTCCTTACTAATTCATCGGATATGTCCACCGTTGAATCAGTCACTATTTTAATTTTATTCAAATTCCTTCACATCCTAATGCTAAAATCTCACTACCTATTATACAGAATTCTAGGTTAATGTCGAAAAAAGAAAGAGTATCGGTATGTACCGATACTCTTCATGTAAAGACAATCCTGTCAAAGAAAAACAAATACATTAATTTTACGCGTTATTTTTTAGCTCTGGTACTTGGAATAGATCTTGGTACACTGGCCACTTCAACGCTTTTTTCAAATAGTCTCTAAAAGAATAGCATTTCTTCGGCTGTTTGTCCCGGTATAGAGACGCAATAAATGATTGCAAACGGACTTGGATTAAAAAATAATAAGGGCTATCTTCCTCCAATACTGGAATTTCCATGACTTTTACCTTCTGTCCAACAGCATTTTTGAACTCTAGGCTTTTGAATAGCAAAATATCAATCCTCTTTTTCACCCGTTTGTATATATTATACAATATTTATTTGTCGAAGTGTGTCTGAATATACACTAGTTGTGAAAAAATTTAAATTTTTTCATTATGAAAAATAGTACTGAGTCAACCAATAAATATGCGTAAAGCAAACCGGTGTATAAATGATAGTGGCAAGAATAATCAGAGAAGAGATGAATCTTTTCTGTCGTATCACCCTCCCCCAAATAACTCCCATACAAATCAGCAGTATAGATAAGAATATTTTTAACGTTAAAAATAAAAGTGGGTGGAAATGGTAAATATCATTCATATAGGGGTTCAATTCTCTTATCTTATTGAGTGACAATCCATGTGCAGTAGCAAAAGCATCGAATACATTTAAAAGCGCGAGATAAATAAACAGAAAACCTAATAATTTTCGATCCATACCATCCCTCATTATTATTCACTATTTGTTCTCAATTAAGAACAAACTAAGGTAATTATAATACAAAAGATGGTCTTTTAAAAACAAAAAAAACTCACTTTTTAAAAAAAGTGAGTTTGATCTTTTATCCTAAGTCCACTCTCTCATCCTCATCTAGTCCCCATTCTTTCTCTTTTTTCAACTTTCTTTTATAAACGATTTTCGAAAGATTGATACTGATCTCGTATAAAAAAAGAAGTGGAATGGTTACTAAAATATCACTCATAAAGTCGGGAGGTGAAATGACTACAGAAATTACTACTAGGACAAAATAAGCATATTTCCGTATTTTTTGAAGTACGTATGGATTTACAATTCCTAAAGATGTTAAAAACATGACGACAACAGGTAGTTCAAACAAAAATCCAAATGGGAGCGACATATTCATGATAAAACGAAAGTACTTGTCCGCAGTAAAATTAGCAACAAGCATATCTCCACTTAAATCGATTAAAAAACCCATTACCGTGGGAAAAATCACAAAATATCCAAAGCATAAACCGACTATAAATAAGATGAACAAAGCTGGGATATAACTCAAAGTGATTTTTCTTTCAATAGGTTTTAATGCGGGTCTGACAAACAACCAAATTTGCAACGCAAGAACAGGAATGGTTCCTGCAATCGCAATTAAACCTGATAACATGAAATAAACCCATACGATATCGCTCGGTCCTAAGGCAATCAACTTAACATCTAAGTCCCGAACAAACCATTGATAGATTTCTTCAACGTATATAAAACCAACAATAAAGAAACCAAAAAAAGCTACAATAGAGACAATAAGTCTTTTTCTTAATTCGTCAAGATGATCAACAAGCTGTAATTCTTTATCCTCCATGTAAGTCCCCTACCATAAACAAAATGTAATCGAGAAAAAAAGTGTAAGAAATATCTTACACCTTATTTCGTAGCATTCTTCTTTTTATCCTCATCGAGCTCTTCCATTACATCACTTGTTAGCTCGCGGGTAGATTTTTTAAATTCACGAAGAGTTTGACCAAATGCACGACCAATCTCAGGGAGCTTTTTAGGTCCGAAAATAATTAAAGCAAGTACAAGGATAAGGATCAATCCAGGAACTCCGATGTTTGAAAACACTGTAGAACATCCCCTTTGGTTAATTAGAATAACTAATCTACTACCATTATAGTACTTTTTATAAATCAATGAGTCAAAATGAACACATTGTCATAAGAAGTTCATAAATGAAATAGATGTCATTTTTCTCTTATCATTATACATTAAATAAGCAAATTAAATAAGTTACTATCTTTATTTACTTCTGTAAAAGCAAAACCTTTTTTATTTAATCTCTCAATTAAACCTTTGTAGTCTTCCTTTTTCTGTATTTCGATCCCTACTAATGCAGGTCCATTTTCTTTATTATTTTTCTTAGTATATTCAAATTGTGTAATATCATCCGTTGGTGACAATACTTCATCTAAAAACTCACGAAGTGCACCCGCACGTTGAGGGAAGTTAACGATGAAATAATAAAGCAGACCCTCATATAACAAGGAACGCTCTTTAATTTCCTGCATACGACCGATATCGTTATTTCCACCACTTATAATAACAACAATATTTTTCCCTTTAATTTCATCCTTATAAAGATCAAGAGCTGCAATTGGTAAAGCACCGGCTGGCTCAGCAACAATGGCATGCTCATTGTATAATTCTAAAATACTAGTGCAAACTTTCCCTTCTGGAACCAAGAGAATGTCATCCAACAGCTCATAGCAAGTGTCAAATGTCTTACTACCCACACTTTTCACCGCAGCTCCGTCGACGAACTTATCAATGTCGTCTAGAGGAGTCACGATTTGGTTATGGAAAGATGTCTTCATGGCTGGTGCTCCATAAGGCTCCACACCAATTAGCTTGGTTTGGGGAGAGACGCTTTTAACATACGTGCTCACACCAGCCATAAGCCCTCCACCACCAATACTGGCAAACACAAAATCTACGTTTTCTTCACAATCCTGAAGTATTTCTACAGCTACCGTTCCTTGTCCTGCGATTACAAGCTCGTCATCAAAGGGATGAATGAAGGTTCTTCCTTCTTTTTCCGCACACTCAACCGCTTTAGTATAAGAATCATCGAACGTATCCCCAACAAGAATAATTTCGATAAATCCTCTACCAAATAACTCTACTTGACCAACTTTTTGCTTTGGTGTTGTCGTTGGCATATAAATTTTCCCTTGTACACCAAGATGACGACACGCATATGCTACACCTTGAGCATGATTCCCTGCACTTGCACAAACAACCCCATTAGAAAGATTGTCCTTACCAAGCGCTTTCATCTTATAAAAAGCACCTCTTAATTTAAAAGAGCGAACGTGCTGCAAATCTTCCCTTTTTAAATACACATTACAATCATATTTTTCTGACAAACGCTCGTTTTTTTGTAACGGTGTATGGGCAACGATGTCTTTGAGTTGGTGGTGCGCTATTAAAATATCTTCAACCTGCACCCATCTTTTTTTCATCACTTTCTGTTCCATATCCATCCTCCATTTTCCCGTTATAATCAGTACATTATACCACTCTCACCCACCATTTCAAGCGTATTATCAAAAAATTTTGTATTTTTCAATTTATAGAACAGGTTATTCTTAGCTCCTTATATTCTCAGAAAAAGGAAAAAAGCTAGACTCATTAAGCCTAGCCTGTCATGATGCGATTTTTTCATCCTTTAGAGAATGAACAATTACCTCTCGGACATAATTTGAAACTTCCTTCATATCCTTTTGATCAAAAATGGAAGAAGGAATACAAGGTAAAATCTTGACCTGGATGGAAGCTGGTTTCACTAATCGGCCATTTTTTTCGAATACATCAGATGTACCAGAAATACTGATTGGCACAATTGGTACCATCGCATCCTTAGCCAGTCGGAATCCACCAGATTTAAACTCCCCGACCGGTCCACCTTTACTTCTAGTTCCTTCAGGGAAAATAGCAATCGAGTGACCCTCTTTTAATAACTTAACCGCTTCCCGTATCGACTGAACTGATTTCCTACGGTCACTTCGATCAATAAACACGCAATTCATGATTTCCATCCAAGTAGAAAGGATGGGAACTTTTTTCACTTCTACTTTGGATATGAACCCAAATGGCTTTTCAATACTAGCTAGCAATGTAGGAATATCAAAGTCTCCTTCGTGATTGCTAATCATGACAACCGCACCTTCTGGAAGATTCTCCAGCCCCTCCACCTTCACCTTAGAGCCCGTCAGTTTCATAATTGTTTTTGACCATTTGTTTGGAATCGCATGAATTAACTGATCTCTCTCTGAAACCGATAATCGTTTGTCTAATTTTTTCATTCTTTTCAATTTAGGTATGCTATAAACCAAATAACCACTCATGTACAAAAAAACTGCCATTAACCTGAGCATCTTGTTCACCCTCCATTATGTAACCACACTAATTATACTTGATTGTATTCGTTTTAAACATAAAAAATAAGCAGTGATTATTCACTGCTTACGTTGGTACACAAGAAATTCATAGTTGTATGGATTTTTTTCATCGTTTATACCTGGGTTGGATTCGATAAGGTCCCATTCAGATAAATTGTATTTCGGGAAAAACGTATCCGCCTCGAACTTTTCACGAATTTCCGTAACATAAAGGCGATCAGCGAAAGGAAGAATCTCTTTAAAAATTTCAGCACCACCAATTACGAAAAGCTCCTCATCGTCACGCTTTAATAAATCTTTTACATCATGAATAACTGTACAGCCTTCAATTATTACTCCTTGGTTACGTGTAATGACAATATTTTCTCTACCAGGAAGCGGTCTTCCAATGGAATCATACGTTTTTCGACCCATCGCAATGGGCTTTCCCATCGTAACTCTTTTAAAATATTTTAAATCCTCAGGAAGATGCCATGGAAGTTGATTGTTACGACCTATTGCCCAGTTCTCGTCCATTGCCCAAAGAAGGGAAATCATACACTTACAACCCCTTTAATATGAGGATGAGCCTCGTAGTTCACTAACTCAAAATCATCATAGGTAAAGCCAAACAAGTCCTTTTTCTCTGGGTTTATTTTTAAAGTAGGTAATGGATGTGGTTGTCTAGTAAGCTGTAATTCCACTTGCTCTACATGATTTAAGTAAATATGCGCATCCCCAAACGTATGAATAAATTCACCCGGTTCAAGATCGCATACCTGTGCCACCATCAATGTTAAAAGCGCATAGGACGCTATATTAAAAGGCACACCTAAAAACACATCAGCTGAACGTTGATATAACTGACAGCTTAGCTTTCCGTCTGCCACATGAAATTGAAACAGACAGTGACAAGGTGGTAAGGCCATTTGACCAATGTCACCAACATTCCATGCATTAACAATTAAACGTCTGGAATCAGGGTTTGTTTTAATTTGATTAACCAGGTCAGTAATTTGATCCACAGTTTCTCCTGTCGAAGTTGTCCATGATCTCCACTGATGTCCATACACAGGACCTAAATTCCCTTCTTCATCTGCCCATTCATTCCAAATACGAACGCCGTTATCCTGAAGATACTTTATATTTGTGTCACCTTGAAGGAACCAAAGTAACTCATGAATGATTGATTTCAAATGTAATTTTTTTGTTGTAACCAAAGGAAATCCTTCTTGCAAATCAAAACGCATTTGATAACCAAATGTACTAATAGTACCTGTTCCTGTACGATCTTGTTTTTTAACGCCATTTTCCAACACATGCTTACATAGCTCTAAGTATTGTTTCATTCTTCCACCTACTGTCACAAATTTTACGAAATACTAGTCTTTTACAAGGGTATAATTATTTTGATGGTAGGTCAATGCAAGGAGGAGAAAATTTTTGGAGATATTTGAGTTTTGGTTCAAGTGGTTGTCGGTAGTTTCGCGTTTGTTTTATTTCTAGAGAGGATGTGGAATTTTGATTATCAAAAAGCGTGGGTTTTCTGTTGAATTGCAGATATTTAGATGTTTGAAAAATAGAATGGTATTTACTGAAAAAGAAAAATCGTACTATATCAACTTAGAAAAAGGGTATCTAGGAGAACTAAAATTCGACGAGTTAACTAAAGGTTTAATGGATAATTGTTTAATGGTGAATGATTTAACTCTTGAAGTAACCAACAATATTTTTCAAATTGATAGCTTGCTTATTTTTAAGGAAATGTTATGTGTTTTTGAGGTCAAAAACTTTGAGGATAATTTTTATTATCAAGCAAATAAATGGTATTCATTACCTAGTAGAAAAGAGATTAATAGTCCTATTCTACAACTTGAAAGAAGTGAGACTTTGCTCCGTAAATACTTTCAAACACAAGGCTTTTCTATTCCCATTGAATCTAAAATTGTATTTGTAAACCCCACCTTCACCCTTTACCAAGCCCCTATCGATTTACCTGTTATCTTCCCCACTCAACTTCAGCATCTTCAAAGTACTCTCGAATCTAAAAGCGGAACCTTAACTGCCCAGCATATCAAACTAGCAAAACAATTATGTGATAACCATATGGTTACTACTCGATTCTTGAGAGTACCTAGTTATAGTTATGAATCATTAAGGATGGGGATAGAGTGTAGGGGGTGTGGTGAGTTTTTTGGTGAATGGGGGGAGTCCATTTTACATTGCAAAAACTGCGGAAGTTCAGAATTACTAGTAAATGCTTTTGTTCGAACCGTTGAAGCGTATAGACTTCTGTTCCCCAACAAAAAAATCACGACTAAAGAGATATACATTTGGTGTAAAATTATCCCATCTTTAAAGGTTACACGGAATCTTTTGAATAATTATTTCCAATCCGTTGGTACTGGTAGAGCTAAATACTATGAGTAGTCTACAATATTCTATCTTGGTTCCTTTAATCTACTAAGTATTGGATATTTCGGGTATCAAATACTGTTTTGGTGTCCTCCACCTACTAAATACTGGATTTCCAGGGCACTAATTTCTGTTTTGGTGACCTCCATCTACTAATTACTGGATTTCCAGGGTACTAAATTCTGTTTTGGTGTCCTCCATCTACTAATTACTGGATTTCCAGGGTACTAAATTCTGTTTTGGTGTCCTCCATCTACTAATTACTGGATTTCCAGGGCACTAATTTCTGTTTTGGTTCCCTCCACCTACTAAATACTGGATTTCCAAGTCACTAAATTCTGTTTTGGTTCCCTCCACCTACTAAATACTGGATTTCCAGGGCATCAAATTCTGTTTTGGTTCCCTTTATCTACTAAATACTGGATTTCCAGGGCATCAAATTCTGTTTTGGTCCCCTTAATCTACTAAATACTGGAATTCTAAGGCATCAAATTCTGTTTTGGTTCCCTTAATCTACTAAATACTGGATTTCCAGGGCACTAATTTCTGTTTTGGTGACCTCTACCTACTATATACTGGATTTCCAGGGCACTAATTTCTGTTTTGGTTCCCTCCACCTACTAAATACTGGATTTCCAAGGCACTAATTTCTGTTTTGATTCCCTCCACCTACTAAATACTGGATTTCCAGGGCATCAAATTCTGTTTTGGTTCCCTTAATCTACTAAATACTGGATTTCCAGGGCACTAATTTCTGTTTTGGTTCCCTCCACCTACTAAATACTGGATTTCAAGGGCATCAAATTCTGTTTTGGTTCCCTTAATCTACTAAATACTGGATTTCCAGGGCACTAATTTCTGTTTTGATTCCCTCCACCTACTAAATACTGGATTTCCAGGGCACTAATTTCTATTTTTATCCGATTTAAGAACTATACTTACCAAAAACACAAAACCCCCTCCGATATACAGTCGGGAGGGGGTTCGTATTAGCTCATCCACTTAGGTGGTGTGTTCGTGTCCCAATAGATTGATCCTAGCTCGTGGTGAGCCTCGAAGTTGTCTTCGCTTGTGTGATAATGAAAATTAAACCAATAACCACTTTGAGGTGGATGGTCCTTTCTTACGTGGAAGCGGATAATGTCTTTGTTGTTTTCTTTACTGAAAAGGTGAAATATTTTTTCAGTGTTGCCTCCTGTTGGGACTTCACTTAATTCTAGGTATGCTAGTTTTTCTTCCGGTAATCGTTGGGCTACTTCTTCGATTGCTTTATGAATATTCGGGAGGATCACCTGTTTAAATTCATCTTCTATAACAGGTTTGATTCTATTTCCAAATTTTTGATATGATAACTGTTCTGCTTCATTTAACCAACTTTGAATGATCTGGTCGCTACTATCTGAGGCTTCTTCCGTTGTGTCTTCAAGCTGATTATATGTAGTTTCCGCTTTAACTGCATCTTCCCGTGTTGGTTTCTCCGTTGATGCTTGATTATATAGAAAGGTTTGAGATGGTGTTACCAAACCAAATGTTAAAATTGTAACCAACACGACGAAGGATTTTTGCAACCATTTTGGCATGATCTCCAATCCTTTCTACTAGTCTCTAAGAGTGTTTAGAAAATAATGGCTCTTTTCTCATATTATACTCTTTTTATAGTTGAAAGTGGGAGATTAAATAGCAAATATCATCATTTTGTAATAATCCCGAAATGGAATTTAGCAGACGGTCTTTTTATAACTGAGAATCCAAACTGCTCAAAGCGATCGCTACGAAAATGATCCTTTAGCACGAGCCGTCTCCTCGCGACTCTTTTTGCTTCTGATATAAACTCTGTTCTCAAATCTGTATATGCCGCTAAATGAGCTAGTGCACGAATTCCGTCTGATTCTAAGATGGTTTCTTCAAACATGGGGTCAATATACACGCAATCAAACTCACCACTTGGAATTTTCTTTAAATAGGTTAGTGCACTTGAATGTTCTACCACGATTGAACGCATAGCTTCATCCATACCTACCAAACCAGATTCCCAGCTGCTTAATCCTTGACCGACAAGATAAGCGAGATACTTATTTTCTTCGGTCCCGACCACTCTTCCAGATGCTCCAACGACAAAGCTTGCAACAATACTGTCAGAGGCTAGTCCTAATGTACAGTCAAGAAGACTCATGCCTTCCTCCAAGCCCGTTGCATCAATAAAAGGATCGTGCTCGTTTTTTAGCAACCTTTTGATTCTGAACATTGAAGAATTGGGATGGAAGAAAAACGGTTCTTCTCCGTTCATTAAAAATAACTCTAGTCTCTCTTTTCCAACGACAATACAGTCATCCTTATATAACGAATGTAGAGTCTGAATTGATTTTTTCCTTCTTTCCTGATAGGGACATTCAAGGGCCGAAGCTATCTGTTTTGCTTCTTCAATCCTGTCTGGATTGGTTCGTCCTGCTGTTGTGACAAACATAAAGATTCTTTCCTTTCAGAAAAAAAGGAATGTCAGCTGACATTCCTTTTTTCATTAACAATTTTGTTCAAATGCTGATTCAAGGTTCTCCATGATTTCTTCCATTCTGTGGTCTTCGATATCGTGACGATGAATAAAGTGAACCACTTCCTTCCCTTTTACAAGTACCATGGATGGAGATGACGGTGGGAAACCTTCGAAATACTCACGCATTTTTGCCGTTGCCTCTTTATCTTGACCAGCAAAAACAGTAACAAGCTTGGCAGGTTTTTTTTCCGTTCTAACAACTGCTTGAGTTGCTGCTGGACGTGCTAAACCTGCCGCGCAACCACATACAGAGTTAACAAAGATTAACGCAGTGTCTTCATTTTGCTCCATAAAGTTTTCTACTTCTTCTTCTGTTTGTAACTCTTCAAAGCCCGCATGAACTAGTTCTTCACGCATTGGCTTTACCATTTGTCTCATATATTCCTCATATGCCATTGACATAAAAAATCCCTCCTACTAACTATATCCATTGTTAGCATACTATATTTATTTCAAATGATGCAATTTTCTTAGCTTTGTTTTCTTGCTTCTGTCATTTGTTTCCAAACTGATCCTTTTGCATCTTCACCCAATTCAATTCTTTCGATGGCAAGTTTGATTTGTAAGCTTACTTCAAATTCCGGATCCTCTTCTGCTGCCTTCAGGGCTGGAAGTGCACGGTCATCTCCCAATTCATATAAAAACATTGCCGCTCTCCAGCGCACTAATTTACTTTCATCACTTAATGCCTTCATCATTTCTTCCATCGCATCTTCAAAACCTAGGTCTGATAAGCAGTCCCCAGCGGTTCTTCTGACAGTTACCGTTTTATCCTTTAACGCTTTATAGAGGAGCGGTAACACTTTCTTATCTTCAATCATCCCTAAATAGACCGTAGCTAATCTCCGAATGGAGGCCTTTTCGTCGTTTAATGCTTTTTCTAGCACCGGGAGATCTCCAACCTCAGGATCGTCCATTTGTTCAAGAAGCTGATATCTTCTTCTCCAATCCGGATCATTTAATGAGTGAACATCAAGCTTTTGTTTCTGGCGCCTAACAATCTTCGTGGTCTCCTTATTCGTTGCATCTTGAATGAGTTCATCCAGTCGGTCTGTTGTATAAGTAGCCATTAATTCTTCTAAAATATCCTGGCCGATTTGATCGAAATCTCCATACCGTACACCAAACTCTTTCCACCTTCGAACCATTACAACGTTATCTTCTGGATCCTGTGCCTTTGAAACAGCCTCTTTATACTGTTCTGGTAATCCAAATCGTCTCTCTTCGGTTCCATCCGTTAGCTTTATTTGCATCGGAATTCCTTTATACATTTGAACAAGCACCTGTATTTCTCCAAAATGCTCATTAATTGTTTCTTCTTGCTCCACTATTTCCGCTTCTTCGCCAAATGCTAGCCTTACTTTCGGTAAGATTTCTTTCCAATCGTACTTCGCATTTCTTTCCACTGCTAGAAAATCAGCTACGTGGTATACTCCTTTCACACCTTCTATGGTCAAAATATCCTGAATGACCTTTGGAGCGCCGGCACTTGTCTCTTTTTTATAGTTATTACTTTTTCCCATTGGAAGCTCTTCATTTAATATAACCTTCATCGTATTTGGACTAGGAGTTGGTTCAATGGATCGTATATTCAAGTCTCTTCATCCTTCCCTTGTTCTTGGATTTAATTAATTCTCTGCAATTTCTGATAAATAGCTCCAACGTTCAATCAAGTACTCAAGTTTTTCGTTTAAAGCATTTTCCTCTTCCATTAAAGCTTGAGCCTTTTCAAAATCACTGCCTGTTTTCCCCATCTCTACAGCTATTTCTTCAAGTCTTTTTTCCGCATGTTCAATGTCAGAATCGATGGATTCCCATTCAAGCTTTTCCTTATAGCTCATTCGTTTCTTCTTTGGTTTTTCCTCTTCCACAGGTTTCTCTGCTGATGCACTTACTCGAACTACCGGTTTTTCAACTTGTTTTTCGAGGAATTCACTGTAGTTTCCATAATAGGATTCAATGACTCCATCACCTTCAAGTACAAGCAATTGTTCCACGACTTTGTCTAAGAAATAGCGATCGTGGGATACGGTAATCACTACCCCAGGAAAATCTTCTAAATAGTCCTCTAGGACAGTTAGTGTTTGAGTATCTAGATCATTCGTTGGTTCGTCTAATAACAAAACATTCGGTTCAGTCATTAATAGCTTTAATAAATATAAGCGACGTCTTTCTCCCCCTGATAACTTTCTGATCGGGGTGCCGTGAGTGTATGATGGAAAAAGAAATCTTTCTAGCATTTGAGTTGCTGAAATAGTTTTACCATCAGACGTATGAATTACCTGCGCCGTTTCTTTGATGTATTCAATCATCCGTTTGGATAAATCCATGTCTTCATTTTCTTGAGTATAAAAAGCCACCTTTACTGTTTGGCCGATAATTCGTTCACCTGAATCTAGAGGGATTTTTCCAGCTAGAATATTTAATAAAGTTGATTTACCGGTACCATTTTTCCCAATAATTCCGATTCTGTCATGAGGTTTCACTAGTAGATCGTAAGACTTAAGGATCACTTTTGATTCATATGTTTTTGTAGCGTCTTTTAATTCGAAGACTTGTTTACCTAAGCGGCTGCCTGATAAAGATAAATCTAGCTTTTCCGTAGTTTTTACAGAGCTTAAATTCTCATCAAGCTTTTCAAAACGTTGAATTCTTGCTTTCTGCTTTGTTGTTCGTGCCTTTGCCCCACGTCTAATCCACTCAAGCTCTCGTCTGAATAGATTTTTTTGCTTTTCAAGAGTAGCTGCTTCATTTTCTTCCCGAATGGCCTTTGCTTCCAGAAAGTCCGCATAGTTTCCTTTGTAGCTGTACAGATTGCCACCTTCTAGTTCAAACACACGGTTAGTTACACGGTCTAGGAAATATCGATCATGCGTTACAAGCAATAACGCACCTGTATAACGACTTAAATAATCTTCAAGCCATTTCACTGACTCGAAGTCCAAGTGATTGGTAGGTTCATCCAAGATCAGTAAGTCTGGAGATTGAATTAACACTTGAGCAAGAGCTACTCGCTTTTTCTGGCCACCAGATAATTCTCCAATCTTTTTTTCATACTCTTCAATTCCAAGCTTATTTAAAATTGTTTTTGCGTTCGTACTTGTATCCCATCCATCTAAAGCATCCATTTTCTTTTGTAAGTCGAAAAGCTTTTCCTGAATTTTAGTATCCTCCGGGACCCTATTAAGCTCTAGAAGAGTTTCTTCGTATTCTTTTAGAAGCTTTAAAACAGGTGCCTCACCTGCAAAAACCTGATCAAGAACTGTTAATTCTGGATTAAGGTCCGGATTTTGTTCAGAATAGGCAATTCGATAATCTTTTGGAGCCGTTACCTCTCCTGAATCTGGAAAATCAACGCCTGCTACTATTTTTAATAATGAGGACTTTCCGGTCCCATTCACTCCAATAAGTCCAACTCTTTCTTTAGCACTTATTGTAAATGAGATTTCATTAAATAATTCCTTTTCTCCATATGTTTTTGTCACGTTATCGATACTAATCATTGATGTTTTCCATTCCAATCATTGTAAAATTCATGTAAGAACCCTTCCATATACAGATGCCGTCTGTCAGCAATTTCTCTTCCCGTTTTGGTATTCATTTTTTCTTTTAGCTTTAGTAGCTTTTCATAAAAATGATTAATAGAGGAAGAATCGCCTTTTCGATACTCTTCGTTTGTCATGCTTGTTCGGACATTTATGTTAGGGTCATAGATCGGTTGACCTTTTTTCCCACCATATGCAAACGCCCTTGCTATCCCAATTGCTCCTATCGCATCTAAGCGGTCAGCATCTTGGACGATCGCTGCTTCAATTGTTGTGATGTTTCGATTATTTCCACCTTTAAAGGATATGGTTTCAATGATTTCTTTAATCTGATTTTTCTTCGATTCCTCTAACGGTAACAGACTTAGAAAGGAAGTAAGCTTCTTTTCTCCTGCTTCCTTCGAGCTATGTAATTTTTCGTCAGAAATATCATGAAGTAAAGCCGCTAACTCAATAATGAAAGGATCTCCTATCTTTTCCTTTTCATAAATTTCCAATGCAAGATTCCGTACTCTATCAATATGAAACCAATCATGTCCAGTTGAATCTGCGGACATTTCTCGTTTGACAAACTCTTCTGTCTTGGCAATGACTTGCTCCATTACACCACCTCATTCTTTCCACTCATATTCTACCATGAACTGCTTTTTTTCGAAAAAGAAAAGGAAGTGCACAAATAGTGCACTCCCGTCTACAGGTTGTTAAACCAACTGATCCCAATTGTGTTTTCTCCTGCGTGCACTCCGATCGTTGCGCCTAAAGGGTAAATATCGAATGAAACATCAGGGAACCGTTTACATAATTCATTATGCCATTTTCTTGCTTCCGTATCATGAAGACCGTATAAAATATAGGCTTCTTTTATATCATACTCTTCAATTGAAGTTCGAAGATAAGATATGATTTTCTCCATTCCTTTACTTTCACTTCTAATTTTCTCTTTTGCCTGTAATACGCCGTCCTCAATGGAAATGATCGGCTTAATATTTAACATGCTGCCTAGGAAAAAGGATAATCCGTTCATCCGCCCACTTCTGTGTAATTGTTCCAAACTCCCGATTAAAACTAATGTCTCGTTCGTGTTTGCGAGATCACTTAACTTTTGTTGCACCTCCTCAATGGAATCACCAGCCTCAATCCATTCCATTCCTTTCTTAATCATCCGGGAAAGGGGATACGAGAGGATCTTTGAATCGATTGTAGTGACCGATACATTCACCATGCTGGCAGCCTGAACACTTGAAGAGACCGTACCGCTTAACTTGGCTGAAACGAGAACAGAGAATACGTGATCATATTGTCCTTCTAACTTCTCAAACAATGATACAAACTCACCTACAGATGGTTGAGATGTTTTTGGCGGAACTTGAAGATGCTTTAATTTCGCATAAAGCTCTTCTGCTGT
This sequence comes from Bacillaceae bacterium, assembly GCA_041640555.1. Lineage (GTDB taxonomy): Bacteria > Bacillota > Bacilli > Bacillales > Cytobacillaceae > Robertmurraya_A. The sequence goes on along the minus strand of JBEQAB010000008.1, from coordinate 166,509 downwards.
TAAGTCTATTCCATCCTTATATTCCTTTTCGTCTAATACGATTGTCATTGGGACAGTGAAAACGTCTGGATGATTGGTTAGTTCTTCATCTAAGCAAGCGGTACTGTCCGTAACCCAGGCAATTTTTTTCATTCTAATTCCCCCCTTTTATTTTATAGTATTAATAATTATTAACTATGTAAAGATAATTCAGAAAATTACATCTAATTAAGAACCCTTGCTATCAGCAAGGGTTTCATTTCAAATCAACTTTTCAATATCTTGTGATATTTCTTTTGGGTTTGTATTGGGTGCATACCTTTCCACTACTTCACCGGAACGATCCACTAAAAACTTAGTGAAATTCCATTTAACAGCTTTCATCCCTAGTACTCCAGGTGCCTCTTCTGTTAGATACTTAAAAAGTGGGTGAGCACTTTTTCCATTTACATCCACCTTTGAAAACAATGGAAAAGTTACTCCAAAATTCATTTCGCAAAATGACTGGATATCAGACTCGGTACCAGGTTCTTGATTCATAAATTGATTACACGGAAAGCCTAATACAGTGAATCCTTTTTCTTTATATTGTTCATAGAGCTCTTGAAGCTCTTTATATTGGGGAGTAAACCCACAATTACTAGCTGTGTTCACAATTAATAGAACCTCACCCTTATATTCCGAAAGAGATATGGTTTCACCATTAATCTTCTTCGCTTCAAACTGATAAACCGTCATCCCTTAACTCCTCCTAATGTTTTACATCTAGTTCAAGTTTATCTAAGGATTGTAAAATAAAATCGGCTAGCTCCGTTAGGTCTTCCATTTGCTCCTCATAAATGAGCCTTTTAAAATTCACTTCTATCTCTATTTTATTACTAGACTGATGCTGGATTGGGTCAGAAATGATTTTAGAATGATACTCTCTATCCTTCCCCCAAATGGATTGGAGAACCTCCAACATTCTTATATCAAAAGAACGTTGGTCTAGGATAGAGAAAACCATTTTAAAATGGCAGCCGGCATCCTTTGGTGATTGCAACTTTGGGTGTAACTCTGCAGCTAAATTCGAAATATCTGAACGTAAAACGACGGTACAGCTATTCTTACTGTCCCTATTCTTCTTTACGGTCATTTCTAACTGTCGCGAAAGCTTTGCAACATTTAAAATGTCGTTCCGATCAATGACGCAAAGTTGTCCCGCTAAATCTAGGTCATAAACGGCACCTTCAAAAACTACTTTTATATTATCAAAAGCCGTAGGATCAAACATACAAATATACCTCATCCATGATTATTGAATTAGAATAAGCCTACTGCATTTCCTTTTTCATCAACATCCATTTTTAACGCGGCAGGTTGCTTCGGTAAACCTGGCATTGTCATCACGTCCCCAGTTAAAGCAACGAGAAACCCAGCACCGATCGAAGGCTTTAATTCTCTTACCGAAACCGTAAAATCGGTTGGTCTACCAAGTTTACTTGGGTCATCTGAAAGGGAATATTGTGTTTTAGCCATACAAATCGGAAGGCCGTCCCATCCATATTGTTCAAAGTCCTTCATTTGTTTTTTGGCCTTGGTTGAGAACTCAACATCCTTCCCTCCATATACCTTTTGAACTATAGAACGGATCTTATCCTCAATTGAAGCACTTACATTGTATAAAGGTGCATATTCCTCAGTATGACTTTCAATGGCTTCTAACAGTTTTTCAGCTAGGGCAATACCACCTTTTCCACCCTTTTCCCATACTTCGGTTAAGGCAACTTGTACACCTTCCTTTTCACACAATTCCAATAAGGTATCCACTTCAAGATTGGTATCTGATATAAACTTATTTATGGCTACAACGACAGGTAATCCGAAACTTCTGATCGTTTGTACATGTTTTCTCAAGTTATCAAACCCAGCAATTAGCGCTTCCACATTTTCGTGATTAAGACCCTGCTTTCCAACACCGCCATGCATTTTCAGAGCTCTAATCGTTGCAACGACAACAACCGCCTCCGGTAATACTTCACCATTTCTAGCCTTAATATGTAAAAACTTTTCTGCTCCTAAGTCAGCTCCAAATCCAGCTTCTGTAATAACAAAATCAGCAAGCTTAGATGCGGCTGTTGTAGCAATAACAGAGTTACAGCCATGTGCAATGTTTGCGAACGGTCCACCATGAACTAGCGCTGGAGTATGCTCAATCGTTTGTACAAGATTTGGTTTAACTGCATCTTTTAAAATGAGCGCTAGAGCACCCTCTACACCAAGTTGTGAAACAGTTACCGGCTTTTTCTCCATATTGTAAGCTACTACCATCTCTGACAGCCTTCGCTTTAAATCCTTTAAATCTTTCGCTAAGCATAGTACAGCCATAATTTCGGATGCGACGGTAATATCAAATCCATCCTCACGAGGAACCCCCTGCATTGGACCTCCTAACCCAATAATTACATTTCTTAGAGCACGGTCATTAAGATCGAGTGCTCTCTTCCAAACAATTCTACGTTGATCGATCTGTAGTTCGTTCCCTTGTTGGATATGATTATCAATTAATGCGGCTAATGCATTATTTGCTGTCGTAATCGCGTGTAGGTCGCCTGTAAAATGTAAGTTGATTTCATCCATCGGTAGTACTTGAGAATATCCACCACCTGCAGCTCCACCCTTAACTCCCATCGTTGGCCCTAAAGATGGTTCTCTCATTGCAATCATTACCTTTTTTCCAAGTTGTGAAAAAGCATCTCCTAATCCTACTGTTACAGTAGACTTCCCTTCTCCTGCAGGAGTCGGGTTAATTGCTGTTACAAGAATGATCTTTCCGTTTGGATTTCCTTGGATTTTACTTAATGTGTCAGATGAAATTTTAGCCTTATATTTTCCATATAACTCGAGGTCATCATCTGTTAACCCAATTTTTTCAGCAATTTGAATGATCGGTTTCATTTTTGCAGATTGTGCAATTTCAATATCACTTTTTACGCTAACCTTGATGTTCAATGATGTTACCTCCATGCACGTATTTTTCAATGTATATTGTACCATTTGCGAATGTTCCTGTATCCATTCTTTTTTTAAGTTATTTGATCATTATTCTTGATACTAAAAAAATCCAGTATATAATATAAATAGCCTGAATATTGAATAAAGGGGTTGAAATTCATTGCCAATCAAAATTCCGAAGCTCTTGCCAGCTCGAGAAATACTAGAATCTGAAAATATCTTTATTATGGACGACGAGAGAGCGAACCACCAGGACATTCGTCCGTTAAATATTCTCATCCTGAATCTAATGCCAGAAAAGCAAAAAACAGAGGCTCAGTTACTTAGACTGTTAGGGAATACCCCTCTACAAGTTAATATTTCATTCTTACAAACGGTTACTCATCAAGCAAAAAATACAAGCCAATTGCATCTTGACCAATTTTACACGTCATTCTCTGAAATAAAGCACCGTAAGTATGACGGACTTATTATTACAGGAGCACCAGTAGAACTATTATCCTTTGAAGAAGTTGATTATTGGGAAGAGTTAAAAATGATCATGGACTGGTCAAAAAAGAATGTCACTTCAACCTTACATATTTGTTGGGGGGCACAAGCGGCATTGTATCACCATTTTGGTATTGGAAAGTATGAACTATCAAGAAAATGTTCCGGCATCTTTACTCACCGCGTACATGATCCTGTCGATCTATTATTAAGAGGATTTGATGATGAGTATCTCGCCCCTCACTCCAGGTACACAGATGTGGCAGTCGAGGAAATCATGAACCACCCTTCGCTAAGATTGTTATCGAGTTCTGAGGAAGCAGGCCCGTTTATTATTAGTGCCAATGAGGGCAAACAAATCATGATTACGGGACATTTAGAATATGAATCGACTACCCTATCTGAAGAGTATTCAAGAGACCAAAAAAAGGGCTTGGATATCCAAGTTCCGGAAAATTATTTTCCAAACAACGATCCCATGCAAAATCCAGCAAATCGTTGGCGTTCACATGCACATTTATTATTTTCAAACTGGCTTAACTACTTTGTGTATCAACAAACCCCGTATGTATGGGAATAAGAAAAGAGAGCGGGACTATCGCTCTCTTTTTAGTTCTCTTCATTTTTCTTTTGGATTTCTCTTAACGCTTCCATTCGACTTTCATCCTCTTCGAAAAATTGGACGAGGTCACCTATCCGATCAATTGCATCCCAGCTTAAGTGATGCTCAATTCCTTCCACGTCATCATAAATATTTTCTTCTTTCACACCAATTGTTCGAAGAAGCTGTTCCAGTAGCTCATGACGATAAACAAGCCTTTTACCAATTTTTTTACCCTTAGAAGTAAGTACAAGCCCTCTATATTTTTCGTACACTAAATACTCATCTCGATCTAGCTTTTGAACCATTTTCGTAACAGAAGAGGGATGAACAGATAAACCTTCCGCAATGTCCGAAACTCTTGCATAGCCTTTTTCTTCAATTAAATTGTATATCTGTTCAATATAATCTTCCATACTCGGTGTTGGCATCCATTGACCCTCCTGCGTGCATCATCAATAATAAAAGTTTACTATAGTTAAAAAATGGAGACAAGGGAATTCCCTTCCAATCAACCACTCTTACTTTAAAAATTCCATCTTCCAGCTATAGTACTCATTGTCAGGATTTTTTTCATATCGTAGATTTGCATCAAATTTATTTCCTTTTTTACTCGTTAAACCTTTTACAGTGGCTGCCCCATTCTTCAAGAGCATTTTCACCATGGTTTTTGACGGCTTTTTCTTTAAGGCAGCCAAAAATTTATCATTTTTCCAAATAACAAATTTACATCCATTTTTCCAGTTGTTACAACCATAACCTTTTTGCCCCTCAATAATACTTCCCTGACTACAGGCAGGGCATTTTCCTAATGTCTCAGTAGCTTTCTTTTCATAAGTTACTTCATTAATAATGATATCTTTTTCATTTTTAATGGTGTTTACAGCACTAGCGGTAAAATCAAATATTAAATTCAAAAAGCTTTCTTTCGTAAACTTTTGTTTTTCTATATCAGATAAAGTTTTTTCTAAACGGCCTGTAAATTCTAGGTCAAACAATTCTTTCACAGGAAAAGTCTCAACTAGATTTTTACCAAGTTCGGTACAAATCAAACTCTTATTTTTGGTTTCAATATATCCAATATCTTTTAGCTTTTTAATGGTTTCTGCCCTTGTAGCTGGAGTACCAATGCTATAACCACTTAAGATTGCAGCCATCATTTCTTCACTTTCTTCATCGCCCTGACCTTTTCCACAAGTCTCCATTACTCTAAGCAATGTCTTTTCCGTATGATGCTTTGGTGGTTTCGTAGCATGTGAAGTAAGCTTGTGATCAACCATCTCTACCAGATCATTAACTTTTACAAGTGGCAAAACATTATCTTTTGATTCAATTTTTTCCACCTTTCTCCACCCTTCAACAAGCTGTACCCGTCCCTTTGATACAAATACACCTTTGGTGTCGAGGTGACTCATTTTTGTCATAATCTTGGTTTCTTCATGTTCAGCAATCGGCATAAACTGCATGATCAATCGATTTTTTATAGCATGGTACACAATTTCTTCATCTTTTGTTAACGATTTGGGTAGTAAATAGGTTGGAATAATTGCACTGTGGCTTTCAACCTTTGAATTATCGAACACTCTTTTTAGCTTCGAAAATTTCACTTCATTTTCATATGGAAGCCCTCGAGTTATATTTTCTAAAACCTTTGCTGTTTTTCCAACAAGACTTTCCTCTAACACAACGCTAGCCGTTCTTGGATACGTAATATACTTCTTCTCATACAGTGATTGAGCTACTTTTAAGACCTTATCTGAAGTCCAGCCTTTAAATTTACTAGTTATAAATCCCTGTAAATTTGACAGATTGAATAAATAGGGAGGATACTCTTTCTTCCGTTCCACTTGTTTATCTGCAATGATTGCTGAGGGATCCTTCATAGCTTCCTGAATTTTTTCTATGTGCTCTTTATTAGAAAACTTGTCTTCCTCGTTTTCAATATAAGTACCTTCATACGCCTCACCATCTTGTGTAATGAAAGTAGCAGCCAATTTGAAGTATTCTTCCGGTTTAAAGTTTTCAATTTCTCGATCCCGATCATAAATAATTTTTAAAGTTGGCAAAAGAACTCTACCTATATTAAGTGCCTTTCCCTTACCCTTTTGGTATTTTAATGTCGCAACGGAAGTCAAATTGATTCCGATCACCCAATCAGCCCATTGACGACCGATTCCAGCATCTTGAAGAGGTCTCATCTCCGTATTAGGCTTCATTTGTTGAAGCCCTTTTAACACCTCATCAGGTGTCCATTCATTTAGTAACAATCTGTACACTTGCTTTTGGGTTTTTAGGTTATATATGATCGTATCCCCGATAATTTGACCTTCTCGGTCATAGTCACAAGCAGATATAACCATTTCTACGTCATTTCGTTTGATTAAATGGTAAATAATCTTTAGCTGCTTTCTTGCACCTAAATCTTCCTTCTCTTTATTCCTTGGATCACTTTTTACTTTGTACCGAAAGTTAGGAGGAATAAAAGGGAAGTTTTCCATATTCCATCTAGCCATCTTCTCATCGTAATCTTTTGCATCGTACAGCTGCATAAGGTGTCCAAATGCCCATGTAATAATATATCCATTACCTTCGTAATATCCATCTTGTCTGCCTTTAATTTTTAATGCATCTGCAATATTTTTAGCAACAGATGGCTTTTCAGCGATAATTACTTTACTCACTATTTCACCTACTTTAATAAGAAGAAATCAAACTAACATATATGTGATTTCACTTTCTAAAACTAGAACAGTATACTATTTTACCACAATATTTGATTGTAAGGTTTAAGATTTGTTGAACAAAAAAAGCAAAGGATCTTCTCCTTTGCTTTTTTGTTTGGGAGTGGTGGGAAAATGGCTGATTTCCGCTCCGGGCGCTTGCTTTCCGGGGGGCGGGGGGTGAGCCTCCTCGTCGCTGACGCTCCTGTGGGGTCTCACCTGTCCCGCTAATCCCCCAGGAGTCAAGCACCCTCCGCTCCAATCAGCAGGTTTACGCTTAAAACTTTGACTCAAACCCTATGAAATACACTTTTAGAGTCATCGTCAAGTACCTTGCTAAGTCCAAGTAGCCACTTGCTTCAAAATCATGGAAGCAAAAGTAAGCATCGCCTGCATGGACATTTTTTTAAGACCGCGTAAAGTTCTCCAACACATACCATGTATTTCTTCGCATCAGCGATTACATTTTGAAAAATAATTCTACTAACTTATGTCACTTTCATATAACCATTGACCAAAGCTACCTGACTCAATAATCTCTCCATTATTAAAGACCAACCTTCCTCTATTGTAGGTTGCTGTTACTTGACACGGAAAGGTGTGGCCTAAGTAAAGACTTTGTTTATGCTTAGCGAAAAAATTATTTTCTGTTACTTTATAACTCTTCATTGCTACGACCGCAAAGTCCGCATCCATTCCTACTTGGATTCTTCCTTTTGACTGAAGGCCGAATCGCTTGGCAGGTGCTTCTGATGTCCACTCGGCCACCTTTGTTAAAGAAATATCATGGTTAACTGCTAACTCAATCATCGATAATAACGTAAATTGTCCGCCACTTATACCTCCCCATGCTTGAAACAAATTGTAAACAGCGGGGTCTTTCATAGAATAGGGACATGGGGAATGGTCAGAAGAGATCATATCAAACTTTCCATCTATTAATAATTGAAGAAGTCTTTCTTGTTCTTTTTTCTCCCTTAATGGTGGAGCACATTTAGCAATTGGGCCCTTCTCCACAAGGTCCTGGTGTGAAAATAATAAATAGTGTGGACATGTCTCTACCGTTACATCCATCCCATCTAGTTTAGCTGCTTCAATCTTTATGATTGCAGCTTCACTACTAATATGAACAAAATGTAAGGCGCATCCAGTCAGCTTTGCGTAGGCTATAGCCCTCTCAACTGCTTCTGCTTCAGCGATGATAGGACGAGATTCTAGGTAATCGTCTGGACTTACTAAACCTTTTTGCTGTTTTTCCTTCTGCAGCCAGTTAGTAATTGGAGCACTTTCAGCATGTAACGCCAAAATCCTACCTAGTGAAGCAATTTCCTTCATCCCATTTAATAACGTATCATCATCCGCCCGCTCAAAGTCATCATTTCCCGTTTCCGAAAGAAAGGCTTTAAATCCTATAGCTCCATTTTCCGCTAATCCTTTTATTTCTTTTTTATGATTAGGGACTAACCCTCCCCACAAGGCAAAATCTACGATAGACTTCTTTTTTCCAATTTCCGCTTTTTCAAGTAACGCTCTGTCATTAATGGTTGACGGTATCCCATTTAAAGGCATGTCAAAAAAAGTGGTACATCCTCCTGCCGCCATCATTTTAGAGCCTGTCTCAAACCCTTCCCACTGTTCTCGTCCAGGTTCACTAAAATGAACATGTACATCAATTACACCAGGAAAAATATACAAACCGGTTGCATCGTGTTCCTCTAGTGCAGATCCGTCGATTCCAGCCTCCAGTTTTACAATGACACCATCTTTTACTGCTATATCTGTTTGTATCACATTATCTGAAAATACGACCAAACCATTACGTATTAAAAGATCAAATTTAGCCACACCAGCCTCACCTCTACTATAACTTTAGCAAACTTTGATTCTCACTCATATAAACATCTAGACTCGCCTGAATCGCATCTCCTCGATGAACATTTACTCCATGTCGAATTAAAACAGCTTCTAATGCACCAAGTACAGCTAGAACATTTTCTTTTCGACAGCTGTATCCCATCGTACCAATTCTCCAAATTTTCCCATGCAAAGGACCAAAGGACGAAGCAATTTCAATACTAAATGCTTCTAGTAACATTTTCCTAACTGATTCCCCGTCTATCCCCTTTGGAATCTCTATACAAGTAACACAAGGCAGCTTATTCCTTGAATCACCAAAAAGCTTCAATCCCATCGCTTCTATCCCTGCTATTAACGCCCTTTCATGGTACTGGTGTCGATTAAATCGCTCTTCTAGACCTTCTAATAAAACTAGTCTTAAACCTTCATGCAATGCATAGATCATTGAGGTTGCCTCCGTATGATGATTGAGTCTTCGCGGACCCCAATAATCCTGAAGCATACTTAAATCAAAATAATTACTGGCAATAAAATTCTTACTTCTCTTATAATTCAAATCCTGCTCAGTTGCAATTCCCCGCTCCACCTTTTTTCGAGCGTATAATATATTTTCAATCCGTTCGTTATACGTAATAGGCGCCATCCCAGATGGAACGGATAAGCATTTTTGAGTACCACCAATCATTCCATCAATAAACCATTCATCGGTTTTTACCTCAACCCCACCGATAGATGCAACAGCATCCACTACAAGAAGCACATCTCTTTCTCGACACGCTCTTCCAATTTCTTCAAGCGGTTGTAGTCTACCGGTCGATGTTTCTCCATGCACTATAGCTACAATTTTAGGTGACACCTTTTCAATTTCTTCAATGACCACTTTAGGATCAAATACATCACCCCATGGGCACTCTATTGAGTACACATCTGCTCCATACCGCTCACAAATTTCTACTAACAAATGTCCGAATCTCCCGTATATCGGAACTAATACCCGATCACCAGGTTCAATGACGCTACAAAGAATGGCCTCATTTCCTGACCTTGAGGTACCATCAATAGGAAATGCCCATGTGTTCTTTGTTTGAAAAACTTGACGAAGCATTAACATGACTTCATTCATAATAGTTGTAAAAGCGGGATCAAACTGCCCTAAAATAGGTGTGCTCATCGCACGTAACACACGAGGATCCACTTCAACTGGTCCTGGGGTCATTATTGTACGCAATGGTGTATGCAATTCTGAAAAAACCACCGTGTTTCACTCCTTTAATAAGCTAATTTATATAAAACTTCTGTTAATAACTCAATACCTGTCTCTAATTCTTCTAAATTCGTAAACTCCTGTGGTGAATGACTAATTCCACCACGACTAGGAACAAACAACAAGGAAGTCGGACAAATCCCACCAAATACTTGAGCGTCATGCCCAGCCCCGCTAATCATTTTTTGATAACGGTATCGTTTTCCTTCTGCAATCTCATCTGTCCACTTACACATTTCTTCATCCATCTTTACAGGCTTCACGTCCATCCATTGCACGATGTCCACTTCTATATTTGATACATCAGAGAAACGCTTAAACTCTGTAAAAATCTTTTGACAATATTCTTCAATAATTTCTTCCTGATGATGCCGAATGTCTAAAGAAAATTCAACCTCGCCAGCTACTACATTGGGTACATTCGGCTTTACGTTTAATCTTCCCACTGTAGCAACTAACATAGGATCTGTATTCTTTGCCTTATCAGTTAAAAAAGAGATTAGATGTGAAGCAGTGCTTACTGCATCTTTTCGAAACTGCATTGGGGTTGTTCCTGCATGATTACTTTCTCCCTTGAGACGAATGGTATAACGGCGCTGGCCTACAATATGAGTAACAATACCGATTTGGTTTTTATTTCGTTCAAGAGTCATTCCTTGTTCAATATGAATTTCTACAAATCTCTCTATATCTGTACGAACCGGTGAAACGTATGACTTTGGATCAAAGCCAGCTTGCTTCATTGCTTCGAAAAAAGAAATACCCTCTCCATCCCTAACATTCTCCACTCGAGAAAGGTTGTAAGCACCACTAATATTCCTCGACCCCCAAAATGTTAATGGAAAGCGACTTCCCTCTTCTTCACATAAAGAAACCACTTCTATCGTTTTTTTCGGGTATCCATATTTATGAAAAAGCCTTACCGTAGCTAATAAGCTAGCAATAATTCCGTATGCACCATCGTACTTCCCACCGTCCACTACCGTATCGATATGAGAGCCTGTCAGAATCGTTTTATCCTTTCCATTTGTACCTGGTAATCTACCAAATAAATTTCCCACGCTATCAAAATACGTATATAAATTCGTTCGATCCATCATATTTTTTAATGCAACCTGCGCTTCTAGCCAAGCTGGTGAATACAGAAGTCTTGTTACACCCCCACTTTCTGTTCCTCCTATAGAAGCAAGCCATTCAATGACTGCTCCCACTTGTCCTTCTTCGATTAATTGTTTATTCACTTGAATGGCCATCCCCTTCACTCCCTATAAATAAAGACATGTTATTTTTCTTAACATCTTCACGTTATATTATTAGTTTACCTATTTTCCCAGCGAACTTCATTAGCGTTTATGTAAATTATTCGATAGTTTTTTATGCAAATTGACTAAATCATGATAATATTAAACAAAAAATACTAAATTTTCTGCATAATAAATGAAAGGAATGTTCCTATTGAAAGTAAACCAACTCTTAACTGTACCTGATTTAGAAGGAATGAATATGATTGCCGGACAATCAGGAATGGAACGTGAAGTTAAGTCTGTTAACATGATGGATGCTCCTGATATCATTCATTACTTAAACAAAAATGAATTCCTTGTCACAACCGCCTACCATTTTAAAGATCACCCTCAAACACTGACCAACTTAGTCGAAGCCATGGCTACACAAGGCTGTGCCGGATTAGGAATTAAAACCAAACGATTTTTAAATAAAATTCCAGATGAGGTAATTGAACTAGCAAACGAACTTTCATTACCTGTTATTGAACTTCCGTTACATTTATCTTTAGGTGAAATTGTGAACCATTCATTACGCGCCATCCTCGATCAACGCGCAGCAGAATTAACATTTGCACTCGAAACACATAAGCAGTTTACAAAAATCATTATGGAAGGCAAAGGAATAGGACTGCTACTTCATGATTTATCAAAGTTGATCCAGCGACCGGTCCGATTGATTGATCAGTATTTTAAGCCTATTTTCCAACAAACATCACAAAGCACATTCCCGATATTTCCAGATGAGATTACAATTCCTAAGTCTCCAATCTCATCAATTTCTCTTTCTATTTGTGACACAAGAGAGACGTATACTTTATTCCCCATCCATATTAGCGAAAGAAAAAAAGGGTACTTGATGATTAACGGAGAGGTAAAAAATACAGATCAGTTAACTTCATTAACAATTGAACAAGCAACCAATGTGATTTCATTTTCTCTTATGAAAGAAAGTGCCCTAAGACAACAAGATCGGAGCATTCGTAACGATTTTTTCCTTCACTTTATTGACGGAACTTTTTCATCCCAAGAAGAAATCATTGGAAGAGCATCTGAATTCTCTTTAAAAAATGATCAAAAGTATATCTGTGTAGTAGGTAAAATCGATGGTGATAAATTCCAACCTTCCTATGCCGAGCGTCACGAAAAAGCAGATGCAATTTATGATTTTATAGAAGGCGAGGTGTCTGCAATGACCCCAAAAATTCATTTTTTCACAAAGGGCGAGTCTTGTATTCTCCTATTTGAATCAGATGAAAATGTGTTGCACCCTAGCATGTACTGCGAGTCTATTTTGGTTCAACTTCAGGAAAGAATATGTAAATACTTTGAAAATACCATCTCATTCGGAATCAGCAATTTATGCCACACATTTACGGATGTCAAAAACGCGTACAAAGATGCCCTAGACGCACTATCACAAGGAAAATTTTCAAAGCAGATTGGATATATCCAAACATTTCAAGCAAAAGATATCTCCGAATTGTTACGCATGGTACCTCAAGACGATTTAAGAAACTTTTATTCTTTCGCTTTAAGTAAATTTACAGATATTAAAATAGAAGAAGAACAAACTTTACTAGATACATTGTCTGTTTACTTAGAGACACACTGTCAAATTTCTGAAACCGCGAAAAGATTATTTATTCATAGAAATACAGTGGTTTACCGTATTGAAAAATGCGAAGAAATTTTAGGAAAAAGCTTAAAGGATTCAGAAACAACCCTACAAATAAGGCTTGCTTTGCGGATTAGAGCCTTGTTACAAAATTAAAACTTCTACATAAATAAACTCAAGCAAAAGCTTGAGTTTTTATTTTTGGCTGTTTTCGTAAAGATTGTTGTTTTTGGAAAAATCCCAATTACGGAATTTTCCCCGTATAACGCTGGGTTTATTGGTCTATTTGGTGAGTAGCTCTTATCTAAGGCTGAAAAAATTCTGATTGGCTGTTGAAACATATAGTTAATTTCCTAAAAAGTGTGTTCATAGCAACAATGTCTTAGAATAGAGCCTTATTTTTATATAAATTGAATAGAGTTTAACTGAATTTTTAGTCATTTTAAACAATGACAGTTAGCAAAATTTTGATTATGATGTAACTATTCATAACAGATCATGTTATATTATATTACATACATAGTAGAAAGGAAGAATTAACCATGAACGGAATATCAAAAGTGTTTTCTTTAGGGTTACAGCACGTGCTTGCTATGTACGCTGGAGCTATACTCGTTCCCTTAATCGTAGGAGGCGCTTTAGGATTTACTCACCAGCAACTCTCCTTCCTAATCGCGATTGATCTACTCACCTGCGGAATTGCAACTGTATTGCAATCCATGAACAATAAGTATATCGGAATCGGTCTACCAGTTGTTTTAGGAACCTCATTTGTAGCTGTTTCTCCTATGATTACCATCGGTACAAATTATGGGATTTCAGCTATCTACGGTTCAATCATAGCAGCTGGCTTATTCATCTTAGTTTTTGCTTCTTTATATGGAAAACTAATTAAACTTTTTCCTCCTGTCGTCACCGGAACGGTTGTTATTATAATCGGATTATCACTAATTCCCACCGGAATAAAAAACATGGGAGGAGGAGCTACCAATCCTGAATTTGGTTCTATAGAAAATTTACTTCTTTCATTCTTAGTACTAACCATCATCTTAGTATTGAATCGACTCTTCACCGGATTTTTACGAGCTATCTCAGTTTTAATAGGCATAACCATTGGAACCATAGTGGCAGCATTTATGGGAATGGTGAACACAGAAGCCCTAAAAGAAGCTTCCTGGTTTCATATTCCAACAATCATGTACTTTGGTGTTCCAACCTTCGAAGTTCTCCCCATCTTAACGATGATCTTAGTAGGTACTGTTATTCTCGTTGAATCAACTGGAGCGTTTCTCGCTTTAGGTAAGATCACTAATAAAGAATTAACCGAAAACGATTTAATTCGCGGATACCGAACAGAAGGTATCGCTTTTACTCTAGGAGGGCTTTTTAACGCTTTTCCATATAGCACATTCGCACAAAATGTAGGATTGGTTCAATTATCTGGCATAAAGAAAAACACCATTACAATTGCAGCAGGATTTATTTTAGTGGCATTAGGGTTGATTCCTAAAATAGCAGCATTAGCCACAATTATACCTACCTCAGTTCTAGGAGGAGCAACAGTTATCATGTTCGGAATGGTCGTATCATCTGGCATAAAGATATTAGCAAACGTAAACTTTTCCGATCATAGCAATCAGTTAATAGTAGCCTGCTCTATTTCCTTAGGACTAGGGGCTACTGTTGTACCTGAACTATTCGCTGTTTTACCAGAAGCAATCCGAATACTAGTCGGCGATGGAATTATTGCAGGTAGTCTCTCCGCCATCCTTTTAAATATCATCTTTACAACACGCCCAATAAGATCTATTAAGACCACAACAAAAGCAACAGTAACTCCAAAAATAAAAAGCATATAAAGAGAGGAAGAGAACATGATGTACACAATTAGCCAAATAAACGATACAAATCTGGATGAATTTCTGAACATAATGAATGGAATTTTTGAACATTCCCCCTGGATTGCCCGTATAGCTTTCAACGAAAAACCTTTTCCTTCCATACATCATTTACACCGATGTATGGTAGATGTAGTCAAACACGCTTCCCCTGAGCAGCAATTAACACTAATCAAAGCCCACCCTAATTTAGGGGAACGGATTGCAATGACTAATCATTCCACCGAAGAACAAAAAGGTGCTGGGTTACAGAATCTCACCAACGATGAGTATGAACAATTCCTCCAAACCAATCAAGTGTACATGGAGAAGTTTGGTTTCCCATTCATTTTAGCCGTTCGCGGAAAGAACAAACATGAAATATACAAATCGATGAAAACACGAATTTCTTCTAGCAAAGAGAGTGAGTTTGAAACAGCTTTGACTGAAATATATAAAATTGCCCTTCTTCGCTTAGAAGAGATCATTAAAGGAAAGGATGATATATTATGAGTTTAGAAGCTTTAAATCTTCAAGTAAAAAGAGATCTCTCTTATCTCAATTTCGGCGGCACTAATTGGGTCCGCCCTCACTGTCATCCCGATGGACACGTTTACGATGTCGTCATTGTGGGCGGCGGCCAAAGCGGTTTAGGTGCCGCCTTTGCACTATTAAAAGAACGGGTAGCTAATATTCTTGTTTTAGACGAAAATCCCGAAGGTTTCGAAGGCCCATGGGAAACGTATGCTCGAATGGTAACATTGAGAACACCTAAGCAATTAACCTCTGTTGACCTAGGTATTCCCTCCCTCACGTTCCGCTCTTGGTGGGAAGCACAATTCGGACCAAAAAGCTGGGACAATATCGACAAAATACCTAGAGGAGATTGGATGAATTATTTACGATGGTACCGTCAAGTACTTCAACTGCCCGTCATCAACGAAGTTAAACTTTCATTAATCGAACCTTCAGAAGAAGGAATACATCACCTTCATATCGAAGGAAAAGGGGCATCTACGAACAAAATATTAACTCGAAAAGTGATACTCGCCACAGGGATACAAGGCGGCGGAGAGTGGCATGTTCCATCAATGATTTCTGAAAATCTACCTAAGCATCTTTTCGCGCATACATCAGAGCCTATTGACTTCGAAGGATTAAAAGGGAAGAAAGTTGCCATTTTAGGCGGCGGCGCCTCAGCCTTTGATAACGCTAACTTCGCTCTGACAGAAGGCGTAGCCGAAGCACATGTTTTCGTTCGAAGAAAGGAACTTCCAAGAATTAACCCGATTCGCCAAATGGAAACATCAGGTATGATTGAACGCTTCCACTCTTTAACAGATTCAAAAAAATATAAAATCATTTCTCACTTTTTTAAACATAATCAACCACCAACGAACGATACATTTGCTCGCGCTTCATCCTGGCCTGGCTTTCATCTTCACCTTGGCTCTCCATGGCTTCATGTCGAGCCAAGCAATAGCGGAGCAAAAATTACCACACCAACAGGAATATTTTATTTTGATTTTCTAATTATCAGCACAGGTCTACTAACCGACCCGGCTTTTCGTCCAGAATTACAGCTGGTTGAAAAGCATATTGCCAGATGGGAGGATCGCTATCAACCTACAGAGGCGGAAGCGAACCCAATACTCGACGCACACCCTTATTTAAGTCCTGGTTTCGCATTCTTATGCCGTGACGTAAAGGGAAAAAAATTACTACACGGAATATTCGCTTTTAATTATTCCGCATTAATTAGTTGCGGAATTTCCGCCTCTGCACTTTCCGGAATGAAATACGGGATACCCAAACTCGTTTCAGCTGTCGCAGACCAACTTTTTTTAGACGATCAGGAAGAAATACTTACTCAGTTCTTTAACTATAGAGAAGTAGAATTCACTGGAGAATGGGACAAAGAAGGAGAATTAGTAGGAACACCAAAACACTTAGAAACAGAAAAGGAGAAACAATGACAGGTCTAACTACCCATATATTAGATTTAACTCACGGCCAACCAGCCAACAATGTAACCATAAAACTGTATTTTCAAAAAGAAAGTTCAACAGAATGGACCCTTCTAAAAACCGCTGTAACCAATGATGATGGGAGACTTGATTCTCCCTTTTTATCTAAGGAAGAATTAAAAACCGGTTGTTATGAGTTAGTTTTTCACATTGGTAGTTATTTTAGCAACATGAACATTGATTTACCCAATCCGCCATTCTTAGATAAGATTCCCGTTCGCTTCAACATCGTTGACACAACAACACATTATCATGTTCCACTACTAGTTTCACCCTGGGGTTACCAAGTTTATAGAGGAAGTTAACTACCACTAATCACCTGCTAAAATAGCAGGTGATTTCTTTTTCTAAAAAAAAAGATTTCCACTCAAATTAATATCCCCGAGTAGTGTTACTACTCAGGGACTTTAATTCTATTTATACCGTACCTATTGTAACTCCCAGTTCCTTTAACCATCTCCGGTAGGCTACAGAGAGGATATCAACTTTATGGTTCAGTTCTGCTTGTAAATCTAATGGTAATAATTCTGGTTTTTGGGTTTCAATGATCCAAGCATCCTGTTGAAATACAGTGTCCTGGAATTTAATAAAGTCTTCATCTGATACTTCAAAGCCGTAGTTTCTGGATACTACCATAAATACCTTACATTCTTTTTCACTTAACGGTAGTACCGTAAGCAAAATCCAAAGAGTTTGTCCCGTGTCAGCATCTCGTTTAGATAACCGAGCAGAAATTGGTCGAAACACTTCTTTTACATACACGTAAGTTGTTCCCTCGCGAGCCTCTGATCCAGAATGCGCCACCGGCTGAAATATAGGTACTTCAGAGGTGAAAATTCGATCTTTTTCTTTTGTAATCGAAAAATCAGGAAGCTCCGCATAATCAGGATGTCCCAATAATCCGCCATGAACATACATCAAATGAGCAAAATCCGTAAAGTTTTCAACCACCCGCGTCCCAGCTGCTTTAACATCATACGGACCACACACTAACGGCTTACGGGCAAGGTCTTCAAACTCTTCTAAGTAAGGTAATTCTATTGTAGGTTCACCTAAACAAACCCAGATAATCCCATATTTCTCTTGACAATGATACACTTCCGCTTTAGCTCTTTCCGGTATCTTCATATCCTTATTTTGCGCAGGAATACTTACACATTTACCTGCGTTATCATATTTCCAACCATGATAGGGACAAACAAGACAATCATCTACAACATATCCCTCAGAAAGCATCGCTCCTCTATGAATACAAAGATCCCTAAAGGCGTGTACCCCTTTTTTTGACCGATAAATCGACACTCTTTCTCCCATGACAATAACACCAACCGGCTTATCGGCTAATTCGCTAGAAATATGGACAGGGTGCCATTCATTTTCCAACACCGCATCTTGTAATCTACCTTCTACAACAAGAGTCACATATACCCTCTCCTTTTTATTATTACTCAGATAAAAACTCAGTTGTAAAAATTTCTTTCGCATCAAACGGTTCTTCCAAAATTTTTAATTTATTTAATTGGTCAATCAAAGTTGCCCAACGCTCTTCTGTCATATAACCTACTCCATGTTCTGCCGCATCTCCGCCATAAACAAACTCGCTTTGAGCCTCCGCTTCAAACTTCAATGATTCCAACTCAATATCTGGATTATCTTCCTGAATGACTTTGTTAATATCCTCATATGAATTTTTGTAAAGATTCCAACCCTCAACAAACGCAGTCGTAAATGCTTTTACCGTTTCTTTATTTTCCTCTAAATATTCCTTTGTTACATACAAAACAATATTGTAAGGGTCATAACCAGCATCAGAAATTAGCTTCGTTTCTACTTCTACACCATCTAATTCCATAAAGTATGGTTCAGACGTTACAAACGCTTGGGTTATAGAATTCTCATCAGCTATAAAATTACCATGTTGACCTGTATGCGCTAATTCTTCCACCTTACCCAAGTCATACTGCGTCTTTAAATACTCCCAGTAAACAATCCCAGGCTGTACAAATACCTTTCTTCCATTTAATTCATCAAAATCTTCAATTCCCTTCCCTTTGTGAAACATAAATGCTTGCGGGCTCCCTTGCATAGCAGATGCTACAGCAACTAGTTCAATTCCTTCATTTCTCGCATTTACTATTTGATCCGCATGAGCTAAACCAAATTCAGCCTTTCCTGAAGCGACCATATTAACAGAAGAAACCTGAGGTCCTCCCGGCTCAATCGTCACATTTAGTCCATTTTCTTCAAACAAGCCATTCTCACGAGCGGCGTACACTCCTCCGTGTTGAGCCTTCGCAAACCAGTTGAGAACCACCTTAACATCCTTTGCTTCCTCTTCAGTAGAATCACTTCCCTCAATTGTAGAGCTACTTGACTCCGTGTTTCCACAAGCAGCTAATACTAAAACCAAGACCATTCCCACTAAAAGAACCTTCGCTCTCATTAACACTTCCATTCGACTTCTCCCCTTATCTCTTTTTCTTTATTTTTCAACCTTCATCGCAGACTCGTGCCATGATTTAAGCATGAACTTCGAAACCGAGCTTACTAGAAGGTAAAAACCAATTCCAAATATCGCACCAGCGATGGCACATGCAAATAAATAAGGTGTTTTTAATTGAACAGCAGCTACAGTGATGGCATAACCTAAGCCTCCTCTACCTCCACCAATTCCAGCAATAAACTCTCCTGTTATCGCACCAACAATCGCCAACGTACACGAAATTTTCAATCCAGACATCATATATGGCATGGCTGCCGGAATCCTAAGTTTCCACATGGTTTGCCATTTCGAAGCATTATATAGTGTAAATAAATCACCCATATTTTTATCAACTGAATTCAGACCCATCAATGTGTTCGATACAACTGGGAAAAATCCAATTAAAAAGGAAATAATCACGATCGAATTAAATCCAGATCCAAACCAAATAACAATAATAGGAGCAATCGCCACTACCGGGATTGTCTGTAATATAACCGCATATGGATAAAGACTTACTTCTAATATCCTAGAACTCGCTAACAAGATCGAAATTCCAATTCCAACGATCGCACTAATGACGAACCCGATGATCGATTCTGTAACTGTAATCTGAATAGCTGGCCACAGAAGATGCCAGTCATCCATTGCCGCTTGTAAAACATCTGTCGGTTTCGGGAGAATAAATGGTTTGATTTCAAAGACGATTGGAATCGACTGCCACAATGACAGAAAAATTACCAAAGCAACGATGGGCCCAATGATCGTTCCCTTCACCTTTCCCCGTGCCTTCTTTTTATCCGTTATGCTCGATTCAACTACCAATTTACTACGATTTGTTGTTGCTGTTTGACTGGTCATCCTTACACCAACTCCTTTCGATTCAAGCTATGCTCAAGACTTTGAGAAGCTAAGTCCACATACTCCGTAAAAGCCCTATTTACCCTGTCTCTTGGAAAAGGCAGATCAACATCAATTAAGGAAGCCAATCTCCCAGGACGCGCTGACATAACTGCTATTTTAGAAGATAGATATACCGCTTCGTATACATTATGAGTAACAAATAAAATAGTCGTATGTTCTTTTCTCCATATGTTTAATAAATCCATTTGTAGGGATTGCCTTGTCATTTCGTCCAATGCAGCAAACGGTTCATCCATTAAAAGCAACTTCGGTTTAGCAGCTAGAGCACGCGCAATTGAAACTCTCATTTTCATCCCACCCGAAAGCTGTCTTGGATAGGACTTTAAATAGTCTTTCAAACCAACCATTTCTAGAACTCTCATAGCTATTTCTTTTCTTGTATTTTTATTCGATCCTCTTAACTCTAGAGGGAGCATCACGTTATCAAGGACTGTTCTCCACGGTAATAAATTCGAATCCTGGAATACGTATGCAATATCATTTGAATTACGAATCAAGTCCTTCGGGTTTTGTCCGAACACCTCTACCTTACCTTTTGTCACTTCACCTAAACCTGCAACCATTCTCAAAGCTGTTGACTTCCCGCAGCCTGAAGGGCCTAGGAAACTAATAAACTCTCCCTCTTGAATAGACAAATCCAATTGACTTAACGCAACCGTACCTGTGTTATAGATTTTATCCACACCTTTAAAAGATACTACCTCTTTTTGTATGGCCCCCATCACAACTCCTCCTTTTCCTTTCTAAAAACTCAACTTATTTGAATATGTAACACTATTTAACAATTATTAATAAGTCACTCATTCGCATTTTACATGTCATAAAACATAACATATAGTGTAACATAAACTTATTATATAATTTTCAGATTAATTTGACATTAGCTAACATTTACAAACTTATCATTTCTTTTTAGTTACTTTAACCAAATCTTACATTCAAAGTTAAAAGCCACGGGAGATTAAATGACAATAAGCCAAGCCCTGTGTGAACACACTGAGCTTGGCTTATTTGCTTTTATCTATTAACTTAGGAAAATCGCACCGACTACTAACCCTCCAAATATGACAAAGGCAGGATGCACCTTCCACTTTTCTATGAGCAATAGACTAACCATAGCGATCACAAAAGTTAACCATAAACCATTTGAAAAATAGGAGGTTTGAAAAAAATCAAAAGTAAGGCCGGCCATCAAAACAGCTACTGCAGGCAGGACAATCATCGATAATCTTTTCACTTTAGGCGACTCTTTGTATTTGAATAGCAGCCTTAGTAAGACAATCATGATAAATAACGAAGGGGCAATCGTAGCGAGCACACCTGTCACCGCACCAAGAACTCCACCAACCTCAAAGCCAATATAACCAGCCATTTTGGTAGCTATCGGTCCCGGCAACGCATTCCCAAGCGCCAATACTTCACTAAATTCACTCGTAGTCATCCAACCATAACGACTAACCACTTCATGTTCAATTAAAGGAATAGATGCTGGACCACCTCCATATCCAATAATACCAGGTATGAAAAATGCAATAAATATTTGTATATAGATCATAGGCTCTCACTATTTCCTTTTACTTGTATTTCTATTTTTTCCTTCTTATCAGACATGGTAACTGCTATAACTAATAACCCTCCAATAACAATCCCTGGATGCACATTTAGAATTTCCATCACAATAAAGCTGCCTAAAAGAAGAAAGATTCCCTTTTTCCAACCAAAGCCTTGTCTTGTTTTTTTGATAAAATCCCAGGTTAGCGTAGCCATCATGACTCCAACAATCGGGACGACTCCATTAGTCATTCCCTCAACCCTAGGATGATCCTTAACTTTATTAAATGATGTTAACAAAAGTAACATTAATAGAATAGTTGGGAGGACAGTAGCAATTACAGCATTGAGCATACCCCTGAGCCCTCCCACTCGATAACCAATATATCCCGCCATCTTCGTCGCTATAGGCCCTGGGAGAGTATTCCCTAATGCCAACACTTCACTAAACTCCTGATCATTCATCCATTGAAACGTCCCTACCACCTCTTTATGTACAAGAGGAATCGTAGAGGGACCTCCACCAAATCCTAACATTCCGGACCTAAAAAACGCGACAAAAATATCCCATTGTAGTCTCATCTAAAAGAACACCCGCTTTCTATATTTGGTCCATATTTGTACGCTAGTAACCAAGTGCCGCACCATCTCCACGTGGATCCGCACCACCATACTTAATTTTGCTATCTGGGTTAATTAATATCGCACCTGCATGACCCATAATATCACTAAAATCTGATACACTCTCTATCTCATGCCCTATTTCTTTTAGCTCTCTGCAAATATCACTAGAGATTCTTCCTTCTACTTTTACGCTGTTGGATTCAGCTCCCCACGTACGTCCGTATAACCATCTTGGAGCTTCTATCGCAGCTTGAACGGAATAGTGATAATCAATGATCCTTGTTACTAAGGCAGCTTGGGTCTGTGGTTGCCCTTCTCCTCCCATCGTCCCATATACCAAGTAGGGATCACTTCCTTTAAACAGCATAGCAGGATTGAGAGTATGATAGGTTCGCTTTTTTGGTTGAAGGCAATTGACATCATTCTCATTTAAAGAAAAGAAGCTCCCTCGGTTTTGTAGGACAACACCTGTGTTTTTAGGGATAAAACCAGAACCATACTCATGATAAATGCTTTGGATAAGGGACACAGAATTTCCGTTGCGGTCAACCACACCAAGCCAAACTGTATCTCCCTTAGGATCCAGCTTCTTCTCAATTTGGTTACTTTTATTAAATCTAATTTTACGAGCCATCTCTTCTCCTCGTTTCGAGGAAAGAAGCTCCTCTAGCGGGATATAGGAAAAGTCAGGATCTGTTAGATATCGATCACGATCATCAAAAGCTAGTTTAGTAGCTTCAATTAGCAAGTGATAATAATCGGCGGAACCTTCTGTCAAAGATGGCATGTCAAATTGATTCAATATATTTAATATGGACAACGAAGCAAAACCTTGTGTATTAGGAGGCAGATTATACACCGTGTGTCCGCGATAATCCACCGAAATTGGTTCAACCCAATCGGAATGATGAGCAGCAAAGTCTTCGGCAGTTAATATTCCCCCATATGCATTAAGATCTTCCGTAATACTCTTCGCCAACATTCCTTTATAAAACAAGTCGCTGCCTTCTTCAGCTATTCCCTCTAATGTAATTGCTAAATCAGGTTGTTTCATTAATTCACCCACGGAATAAGAAAGGCCACTTGATGTTGTAAATATTTTTTTAAACTCAGAGTATTTCTGTAAACACCTAAACTGATTGTCGGTTTCGTCCAGATTCACACGCGTCCAATATTCCTGACTAGGGGTAACCGGATACCCGTCTTTTGCATAGCCAATAGCAGATTGAAGCAACTCTTCCCATCGAAAACAGCCCCTCATATTTTCTGCGGAATATCGAAAAGCCTTTTCCCAGCCTGAAATAGCACCCGGGATCGTATTGGCAGCTAGAGCCCCCCTAGATGGAATTTTTTCTAATCCTTGCTTCTTGTAAAAATCAATCGTTGCAAGTTCACCAGACCGACCACTACTATTTAACGCTCTCAGTTCCTTGTTATGGGAATTATATATTAACCAAAAATTGTCACCACCTATTCCATTCATATGCGGATATACAACACCAATGGTGGAAGCAGCTGCAATGGCAGCTTCTACTGCATTTCCTCCTTCCTGCAGTACTTTCATTCCTGCTTGTGAAGCTAAATAGTGAGGAGTGGTAATCATACCATTCGTTGCCATAGTGGTAGGGCGATAGGATGAATGTAAGGATCGATACATTAGAAAACCCTCCATAAAATTATTATTTACTAGAATATGAATAAATTTTTGTTGCCCCTTCTGATTTAACAGGATTTCGCAATGGTGCAAATTCATTTATTTGGCATTCAACCATATCATTTTCTTTTAAAACAACAGATCCAGGCGTCCCCGTCATGATAATATCTCCTGGAGATAAAGTGACAATTTTCGAAAAAAAAGAAACGATAGACCAGGGACTAATTAGCATATTTGCAACCTCGCCCGAGTGACATATCTCTCCATTTAAAACTGTTTGAACGGTTATTTCGTTTATATTAGGAACCTCATCTATAGTAACCAGTTGTGGACCTAAACTAAAAAAAGTATCAAATATTTTTGAGATTTGCAGAAATCGAGGATTACGTCCATGAAGATCTTTTGCAGTCATATCTAAAGTTGCCGCGAATCCTGCTACAACACCTGGCACCTCATCTTCCTCTATATTTCGACACATCTTACCAATAATAATTCCTAACTCCCCTTCTGCTGTCACTGTATGAGAGTAAGCAGGTAATCTTATCATTTCCATCGGGCCAATGAGGCTGGAATCTGGTTTCATAAAACTTACTGGTTCTGTTTCAATTGGTGTAAAAGACATCTCTTTTGCCTTTTCAAGGTAGTTCATCCCCACTCCAAGTATTTTCTTTGGTTTTGTATATAGGGTCGTATATATAAAGTCTTGTGTTTTAATTTTCGAATAAAAACTCAGCCCGTTGGCATCTTTATTTTGATACCAAGTTTTCAACTCTTCCAGCTGGTTCGTTTGTAACAAATCAAATATAGAAGTTTCCCAGTTCGCCCCGTCAATTTTATTTAATTCTTTTATTAATATCGCGTCTTCACCGTGTATAATGGCAGCTTCTTCTTGATTCCTATATTTTATAGTTGCTAATTTCATGGAGTATCACCTATTCTCACTAATTGATTTGTTAATTGTTTAACCCATCGCAATAATTTCAAATCAGAATGATGATTGGCGATAAACGATAATCCAATCGGAATTCCATTCTCTTTTATTAGAGGAATCGTCACTTGCGGAAACCCCGAAAGACCCGCAATACAAGTTAGCTTCATCGTCTTCGAACGATATTGTTCCATTTCTTCTACTGTTAAATTTCGCTTTGGAGCTTCCCCTGGGGTAGTAGGTATTACTAACAGACCATTACTATTTAATAATTCAGATAGTTGATCCTTTATTAGCTCCCTTTCCTCTTCATATTTACTTAAGTACTCTCTATTCAAAGTACTTGCCCATTGAAATCGTTCAGCAATGCCTGGACCAAAGGCAGGATTCACACGGTTAATCCAATCTCCATGTTCATTCCAAATCTCAATGCCTTGGATATTCCTGAATAATTCTGCCCACTTTGAAAGTCCAACCTTTGCGATGTCCACATATTGAGCACTATAGTTTTCTTTTAACACATCAATATTTCTTAAATAACTACCTGTTGTTTGGTTATCTAAATATGACCACGCTTCATTTTCAAAAAACAGTGAGGAAAACTCCTCCCTATCATTCGGCCCTTTATCTATAAGAACCTCGCCTACTGCAAGCAATAAATTGGGATCTCTTGTCATCCAACCAACCGTATCAAAGCTTTTGGCTAGCGGGATTACGCCCTTACTATCAACTAGTCCATGTGTGGGTCTAAACCCATATATCCCACAATAGGATGAAGGAACACGAATGGATCCTCCTGTATCCGTCCCAAGTGCAAAATCCACTACCCCAGCAGAAACCGCCACAGCTGAACCACTTGAAGATCCACCAGGTATACGATCAAATGCTCTTGGATTCACCGGTGTTCCATAATGAAAGTTTTCACCGTTTAAACTGTACATTAATTCATCCGTATGGGTCGTTCCTTTAAGACAAGCGCCTTGCTCTAATAGTTGATTAAGAACAGGTGCATGTCTCTTTGAAGCTTGATGAGACTGAAACCAATCTGGATTTCCCGCACTGCTTCGATAATCCTTTATCTCAAATACATCCTTTACACCGAAGGAAAACCCTTTTAATACTCCCGAGTCTGTTTGTTGGATATTTAGGTGGTCATTCATAAAAGCATTCCATTTATCAGCCATTTCTCTTTCCTCCATCAAAAATGTATCTTTCCATGTCAGCTTTCATCACATTTCTTTTTATTATAGTTTGATTATTTTTACAAGTCATTGGCATTTTAACTAAATATAATTTCACCTTTAGTCAAAATAACTAATAAATAGAGAAACTGCAAAAAAAAAAAAAAACGACCATATTGGCCGCTTACCATTTCCAGTGATTTATTAGTTTTCCCTTTTGATGAAAACATTTTTCATTAGGTATGATGTTAGATACGGTAAGGATAAGTGATGGTACTTTCTCAACATTAAAAACGATGATTCCTTCTTCTTCACTTTTAATAAGA
The DNA here is from genome assembly GCA_041640555.1 of Bacillaceae bacterium. GTDB lineage: Bacteria > Bacillota > Bacilli > Bacillales > Cytobacillaceae > Robertmurraya_A. The sequence continues at coordinate 140,130 of JBEQAB010000008.1, read as the reverse complement.
AAGGACTGGCCATGCGCATAAGATGGGAGAAGATTTCCTAGCTGAATAATCCAATTCACTATTGTTAACTGAACGTCCTTCGGAACTTGGATATTGGGAGAGAATCGTAAAATCCAATCCTCTTTATCAATGGAAAATCGGTACATGTCCTCACCCTTATCATTTCAAATTTTCCTTATAAAAATATATGCTAGAGCTTACACCTTATTCATCGTTTACGACTTTCTCAATATTTAACTCATGATTCATTTTGAGGTCAATGATTTGATCTTTTACTTGCACAAGGATCCTGAGAGGGTCGTACCGATCAACCATTAGTATTTTCCCAATGCTTCCGTCACTTAGCATAACGGATCGACCGATAATACTGTCCATTAATTTATAAAGAAATAACAGTGTAATATTAGCATCTAATTTTCCAAATGCATGATCTTGAAGCTGTCTTAATGCCGTATAAAAGGTCAGCGGCTCTTGATACGCACGTCTAGATAACATCGCATGAAACATATCAGCTATCGCCACTATTTTGGAATACAAATCAATTTGATTACCTTTAATCCCCTTAGGATAGCCCCTTCCGTCCTCCCGTTCATGATGATGAAGAGCCACAAGAGCCACTCGGTCACTTAACTGATCAATCTTACGAAGAATTTCATATCCATAACTAGTATGAAGCTGTACTTCCTCGTATTCTTCCTTTGTAAGCTTCCCTTTTTTATTTAGAATAAAAGGATTAATCCTTGTTTTACCAATATCATGCAAAGTTGCTGCAATTGCTAATTCTCTCAGTTCTCCTTCTGAGAGCTTTAACCACTTTCCAATCATCAAGGAGATTATTCCTACACCAATGGGATGTTTGTATGTATATTCTTCCGTTTTGTTTAATTCATAAAATAAGTGATAGATATGAGGGATTTCTGAAGCTTGAGATATTACAGGAAGGATTTCTTTCTCTAACATATTGATATTGAGTTCTTCACCCCGCATTAAATTAGAAAAAATCATTTGAACTTGCCTTGATGCTTGATTAATTTTTGCGGTAATGTTTTTTATGGCCTTTTTATTTGAGTAGCCATATTTTATTTTATCACTATCTTCATTTCCTAATTTTTCAAGAATATCATCAATCTCTTGAACTGTTAAATGCTCTTTCTCCATTGCTATCCCTCTTCTTCTTTTAAGGATATGACTCTATTTAAATCATACCAAATTCCTTTTTAGTAGAATAGGTATTTTTTCCATTTCAAAAGTGATTTTCATAGGTGGAAAGTCTTTCAAATTGAGTGAAATTCTAGAGATAATTTATTGACTATTTACATATATTTCGTGTATATTAGAAGCATCATTAATCAGAATATATTTCCTTACTTGTTACATACAGTAAAATATGTTCGGCTTAATGGTAATATATACTTGGGGACCTTATGTGTCTTGAAAGGCTTAGGAGGAAAAGTTTATATGCAAAACGGAAAAGTAAAATGGTTTAACAATGAAAAAGGCTTTGGATTCATCGAAGTTGAAGGTGGAGACGATGTGTTCGTACACTTCTCGGCAATCCAAGGTGAAGGCTTTAAGTCATTAGAAGAAGGTCAAGAAGTTTCTTTTGAAATCGTTGAAGGAAACCGTGGACCACAAGCTTCGAACGTAGTTAAGCTATAATCCCATATATTACTAGTAGGCTGGCATTTTGCCAGCCTTTATTTATTATGCTTGTTTTCGTAAAGAATGTTGTTAAAATCTTAAAGCCGATTTCAACGGGGAAATAGCTATATCAATGCTATATTTTGTTTTAAACGTAGCACACTTATTAAAATTATGTTCTAAAAAGCAACAAAGTTTAAGAAAGGCTGTTTTCGTAAAGTTTGTTGTTTTGGAAAAATCCCAAAAGCCGGATTTTTCCCCGCATAACGCTGGCTTTATTGGTCTTTTGGGAGATTAGCTCTTTTCTAAGGATGATAATATACTGATTGGCTGTTGAAACATATAGTTTATTTCCTGAAAAATGTGCATATAGCAACAATGTTTTAGAAAATAGCCTTAAGAAAAGAGCCTTTATTAGTCATGTAAGTCTTTTTCCCATCTCTTTTATTTTCTCCCCAACCGTACAATTGCTAATACAAAATCGATGTGCGTATCTTCTCCCCTTTTCATCTTTGTGATGCTTATGTAGGAAACATTCCTTACAATAACGCCCCATTAATTCTTCTACTTCTCGTAATATTTGTTGCCTACTCAGCATAATCCCCACCTTTTATTAAATCACCTGCATTTTACTATGAATAGACTTGCCTTCTAAAGCTTGCGTCGCCAGCTTATCACTTTCTTTATTATCTTTTCTAGAAATCGCTTCATATCGTGGAAGTAAGCCTAGTTTTTTTATTTTTTCTTCTATCCGATCAAGCCAGCGATTTAAATTTTCCTCATAACAAGGCCATTCTCCTTCTAGCTGTTTCAGAACAACCTGTGAATCTCCCTTAATATCACAAGGAAGCTTAGTTACACCAAGCTCTTCTAGCAGATCAAGAGCAAAATACAAAGCTGCATATTCCGCTTCATTGTTTGTCTCCATTTCATCAATTACTTCATTTGCACGAAGACGGAATTTCTTTTTTCCTTGTTTATAATAAATAACCGCACCAATACCTGCCCGATTGTTGTTAATGTCATGTCCACCGTCAAAGTAGACAAGCACTTCATGCGGTTCCTCTTCAATTTCTTCCGATAGCTTTTTCATTTCCTTAAGGGTCCAAGTGGAGCCCATTTCATCATGAAATTCTAAATCCAGTAATTTTCCAGTTTTCTCAAGCTCTTCACCAGCGATTATAGCATCCTCAGCTGACAAAAAATCATTTGAAGTGAAAGCCACTGGGTTAATATTTTTTATTCTATATTTATACTCTAATTTATATTTCATACTTTTCATCCTCTCTTTATGTATCACTGCTTTTTATGATGTTTTTATCTTTTCCTTTTTAAAGAAAAAATTACAAAAGATTGGTATTTTGGTTTAAGAGGTTTTTTCTTACCATTCATACGTTCAATTAAAAAATATGATAAACTAGCTTATACTATGTAAAAATGTCTTTTATTGGAGGAAATCAATGATTGAAGTATACATTGATGGTGCTAGTGCTGGCAATCCAGGTCCTAGTGGAGCTGGTATTTTTATTAATGCGAATGGCAAAGTTGAACGCTATTCTATCCCATTAGGTGTAATGAGCAACCATGAAGCTGAATATTATGCTTTTATTGAAGCATTAAAAATATGTAGAAAGAATGGATATCAAGTAGTCTCTTTTCGGACCGATTCCGAATTGGTAAATCGAGCAGTCGAAAAGGAATTTGTGAAAAACAAGCAATTTGCTCCTTTACTTGAAGAAGCTTTAACCCTTTCTAAAGAATTTGACTTATTTTTTATGAAATGGATACCCAGCTCAGAAAATAAATCAGCAGATGAACTTGCCCGAGCTGCTATCCGAAAAAATGAAATGACCAAGGAGAACGAGGACAAATGAAAAAGTCATTATTTGCAGACATTAGTTTACTTCTGGTTGCCCTTGTGTGGGGTTCAACTTTTGTGCTCGTTCAAAATGCAATTGCATCCTTGCCACCAAACGCTTTTAATGCCATTCGTTTCTTTATCGCTGCTTTAATTCTTGGCGGATGGCTAGTGATATTTGAACGAAAACAGCTACTACAACTTAATCGATACATCCTTACGTCTGGCATTCTACTCGGAGGATGGCTATTTGCCGGATATGCTTTTCAAACTGTCGGATTACTTTATACGTCATCCTCTAAAGCTGGTTTCATCACCGGGCTAAGCGTAGTACTCGTTCCGCTATTTTCTCTATTTTTACTTAAACAAAAACCAACAAGAAATGCTTTAATCGGAGTGGGAATTGCAACGATTGGATTATATCTTCTAACTTTAACAGATATGACATCATTAAATCGAGGTGATGCATTTGTACTCGCTTGTGCCGTTGGTTTTGCCATGCATATCATCTTCACGGGTAGGTACAGTGAAAAATTCCCTACCTTGTTGCTGACTGTTATTCAAATCCTCACAGTGTCTGTTTTGTCAGGTTTGCTAGCGTTATTTACTGAAAATTATTCATTAGCCTTTCGTCTAGATATTCTCGGACAACAAGATGTACTTATTGCTTTACTTATTACATCAATATTCGCAACAGCTATAGCCTTTTTTGCTCAAACAAGCTTTCAAAAATATACGACACCAACAAGAGTGGCCTTGATTTTTGCTATGGAGCCTGTGTTCGCTGCCATTACTGCTTATGTTTGGGCTGATGAAAGACTAACATCCCATGCGTTACTTGGCTGTATATGTATCTTTGCCGGGATGATCTTTGCCGAACTGCCAGTGAAAAAAAAGAAATCCATATATACCGAAAAAAAGCAAGCGATATAAAAAAAGCGTGTGAACCTCACACGCTTTTTCTATATCGTCAGTAGCTCGGCTTCTCTTATAAATTGATAAGCCTCTTTTTTCGTTTTAATTTGATTAGACATTAGCCATTCAAGTAGAGAAACATAAAAGCTACCATCAAAGCTTTTTTGAGCCTTTAGTGTGACTTCAATTGCCACATTCGCTAGTTCATCAGAAGCACCAGTATAATTTTTCCCAAAATAAATAAAGCCAATCGCATCATCCTTTAGAAGGAATCCTTTGTCTAATAAATGACTTACGTACTCTTCCGTACTCAAGGTTCTCTACACTCCCTATGATCGCTTCACATCTTCTTGATTTTATCTCATCAATCGACATTTTTCTATCTTTTTCTATCCATTAAATAGCCTAAAGTCCCGGTTAACACCCCAAGAAGCGCTCCACCGACTACTTCTTCCGGCTTATGACCAAGCATTTCCTTCAATTTATCTGGGGCCTTTTCTTCAAAATGCACGGGTTTTTCATGATTCACTTTATCAAGTAAATCATCCAAGTCATTTACTTTTAATGTAAGCTCACCCGTTTGTCTCCTTATCCCCTGTGCATCATACATAACAATTAATCCATAAACAAGAGATAGAGCAAAATCTATGGTCGGTAACCCGCGCTTTAAGGCAATATATGTGGTTAAAGATGCGACACCAGCGGAATGGGAACTAGGCATCCCACCCGTTTGAAAAAACAAATCTGGTCTAAACTCCTTTTTCTTCCAATAATGAATGGGAATTTTCAATCCCTGTGCTAGAGCTATACTTGAAAGTGCTATATAGACACCTTTATTCACAATCCCTCACCTCCTTTTTATTGTGAAGAAAGGAGAGTGAGATTATGCAATTAGGTAATAATATTATCGTTAAGACAGTAACAACCTTATATTAGGAGGAATGAAAATGGGAGGAAAAAACTCACATACAAACCGTGGTACAAAAGCTCCTGGTGTGAATCCTCAAGGATATGGACAGGATGCTGAATTTACACCGAATCCAAAAAGTAAATTAGAAAATAGAGCTAAGAAAAGCAATACTAAGATTTAATTAGAAAAAAAGCTGCCCTAATTTTAAGGGGCAGCTTTCGATTACGCTAGTATTTGCTGGTCTGGCAATAAACGATCCAGCCCTCTAAACTCAACCTCTTTAAACTTTGTAAGAACCTTCTCCTGGTTGAATTGGAACACTGATTCCTCGTGTGAGAAGGAAATCGGAACATCACATTTGATTTCAGCAAGCTTTCTACTTAAATAAAGCATGTCCAAATCTTGTTCTATTTTTGTTTTTTGCGCTTTTGTAAGCAATGGTAAATTAGAAACAATACCTTCCACATGCTCGAATTGTTGAACTAACTTAAGAGCTGTTTTTTCACCAATTCCTTTTACACCTGGATAATTATCACTAGGATCTCCCATTAACGCTTTTACATCAATCATTTGCTTAGGGAGAATTCCCTTGTCTGTATAGAAAGAATCAGGGGTATGAACGGCATAATTTCCAAACCCTTTTTGAAGCAGTATGACCTTAATTCGTTCATCTAACAATTGAAGAATATCACGGTCTCCCGTTAATATGCTAACCTCAAAATCATTCATCGAAGCCTTGGCTATCGTACCGATACAATCGTCTGCCTCGTACCCTTCTAACCCAATATTAGGAATGTCAAATGCACTAACTACTTCCTTGACTAAATCAAACTGTGGAATCAATTCAACGGGTGCATCTGAACGATTAGCTTTATAATCTGTAAACATTTCATTCCGGAAGGTTTTGCTTCCCATATCCCAGCAAACAGCTACGTGGCTTGGCTTAAAGGTTGATATCGCCGTTAAAAAATGTTTTACAAAACCATGAACACCATTTGTTGGTATTCCTTTAGAATTTATCATAAATTGACCCGATACACTAGTTGCAAAAAACGCACGAAATAACAGTGCCATCCCATCAACAAGTAAAAGGGAACGATCTTTAGATTGGTTTGTCATTCATGGTCCTCCTTTTAGAGCATAATTCCCATTATAACATGAAAATTAATTATCAAAGATGGTATTGTTTTCTTTATTGCGTCCTCTTAACTTCAATTCCCTGTTTTTCTAATTCATAGTACATAGCCATTTTGGCTTTCCTTACATTTTCATTTAACAAGAAGGTATAGCTTTTTTCGTTTGAAAAAGTAAGTGTCAGTGTTCCGCTACTCATTATTCCGTTTTTGACAATGGCTTGTTCTTTTGCGGAAGTAATCTCCTCCCATGTATATTTTTCATCCTCTAAGCTTAAAAAGCGATTGACGACTATACCTGTTTGATTTGCATAATGATATTGGTTGAGACTCAATACCAAGATCAGAACACTTAGAAGATATCCTAACGAAATCAAACCCTTTATTCCCTTAGTCATCTTGTCTTTATTAATAGCAATAGCTGTTCCTATTAACATCGCCGCTACCAGAAGGATCCCACCAATGAAGGCATAATAAGCAATTTTGGGCGGCTCAAAGAACCACTCCCCACTTGGCTTATAAAGTAGAAATTGGATCGGAGCAAGAAAAAACAAGGCAATAAAAATAGATCCGAGAATTAGAATAATGGCTATCGGAACTAACATTTGAGTAAAATCTGTTTTTTTCTTTTTTGTAACAGTATATCCACTAGAAATCATATGTACCCCCAAGTAATTAGAATTTTTTTACAATTCTAATTATAACGATTCGGCAAAAAAAAATAAATCCCTTTTCAAAGGGATTTATAGAAATAGTTATTTACTTAATAGTTCCTCTAGCTTCCGTCCTGTTTCCTCAAGATTACTGATAGAGGTTTCATCACTGAGAGCAGCCCGTAACCCTTCATAATAGTCTTGGCACTCTCTTGCCATTTGTTCTTTCAATGTTTGAATCTCAACTTTCATCACTTCTTGATAATGCTCCTTTAATCGTTGACTTCCTTCCTCCACATAACTGTTTGCTATTGGAGATAAAATGACTTCTAACTCCTCCATCATCAGTCGTTTTTCATTGCGTTCAAAAAACGATTTTGGATTTTTAAAATAGCCCAATGCTTTTTTAAATAAGTGAGCCTCTAAATTCTCGAAGGCATTTGCAAACTCTATACTTTTCCAGGCACGTTTCTCATACGAATGAAAGGATATATCTTTATTTATATCTGCAATCGAGCCTTCAAGTAGCTGTTCAACTTCTAACAGTAACTTTTCTATAAATGATTCAATCCTTAGTGAAGTCGCTCTTAATTCTTGAGCAAAATCATATCCAATACTTGTTAAAAATTCTTCAAGTCCTCTTTGTAACGCCTGTTTCATACTTCTTCCATCATCCTTTAATAAAGACGGATTAAAAGCCTCTTTAAAGAAATCATTAAATCGATAAAATACTCTTTGCTTAATATAAAAGGCTAACTCATCTGTTTCTAAATTTAATCTTTTTTGAAGATTTTTTTCTTGATCCTCTTTACGAAGCAGATTTCCAATAGCTGCCTCTTGATCCTGTAGAGTTAGTAAGTATGAATCCTTTTTTTCTTGATTCTGCTTCGCATGATGGATAAAAGCTTTTAGTACATGATTTACTCGGTTTAGTTCTGACATAGCAGAAGTTAGAGCGATCTCAGTTAAGTCGTTTTCAATAAACGAATAGAATCTTTTTTCGAATTGTTCCAATCGAGAGCCATCTTTTATCTCTTCTTCTTTTTCTTTTAAACCTAACATGCTTGAGACGGGATAAACATGAGGCATACGGATTCCATACTGAATTAATTGCTCTGTTACATAACCAAGAACTTCTTGTACCTCTTCTTCATCACGAGCCAAATCAATTGCATTTACAAGAAAGAACATCTTATCCATTGAAAAGGTGTCCTTTACACGACCAAGCTGTATTAAAAACTCGCGGTCTGCTTTAGAAAAGGCGTGATTATAATAAGTCACAAAGAGTATCGCATCAGAATTTTTAATATAGTCAAAAGCAACACCTGTATGTCGTGCATTAATAGAATCGGCCCCTGGTGTATCGACAAGCGTGATTCCATGACGCGTTAGTTCACAATCATAATAAAGCTCAATACTTTCTACAAAGCACGATTTTTCTTCCTTTGCAACGTAATCAGCAAATTCCTCTAACTTTGTTTGAAGAGTATCTCCAAAGTGATTTTTTGCGAACTTGTAGCCCCGTAAAAATGCCGTTAAAAAAGAGTAATGAACTTTTCCTTGGACATCTAAAAACGAATTATTAGGATCTATCTTTTGAATCACAGTAACCGCATGGTCTAATGACTCTGTTGAAAGCTCGAACAAATGTAAAGACCTTTTTACTTCCTCTAGTAAATTCTCTTCACATTTAAATTTCACTTTCACTAAACCATGCTTATTCACTTCTGTAACAGGCATGATTTTATTTATCGCTGCCGTAGTTGGGTTAGGAGAAACCGGTAGAATCTTCTGCCCAATTAATGCATTTGCAAAGGACGATTTGCCTGCACTAAAAGCACCGAAAAGTGCGATTGTAAATCCCCTATTAGTCAGTCTTTCTGATGTTAATGTCAGTTCCTCTGAAGACGTTTTAAATCCCGGTACAGCGTTCAACAAGTTAGCTGCTGTCTTTAGTTTTCTTACTACATCCTTCACTTGAAGCCCTGAATATTTTGGTGTTTCTATTGGTGTTTCTATAGTCTTCTCTACTTTTTTCGCTGAATTTACAGCTACACTTTCTCTTGATGACATGATCTCAAATTCTTCATTCACAGTAAGAAGTTTTTCAATCTCTCGATCCCTTATTTCATTACTGTTTAAATTTCCTGATAAAAATTGTTCCATTGTATGCTTGGATTTTTGTTGACTATCCGTTATGGCTTTTAACTCTGACCATGTATGATAAAAATCTTTTATGACTTTTAACTCTTCTTCCCACTTAGCAGCCTTACTGCTTATCTTACCACCTTGTATTTTCAAAAAATCATCCATAAATGGCTCGAGTTCTCTTCTAGCAAGGTTTTTTAAGCTTTCCGCTACATCATTTGTATAGTTCAAAACGTACTCTCCAGATAACCGTGCATCCTTCTTTTCCGCTTTTAACAGAAGCTCTGAAGTAAAAGGTACAGAATACTCCTGGATTTTCGTTAGTAAATCAGCACTATTGATGTCTACCTGCTTAATAAAGCGAGTAATCGCATCTTTCAAGTGCCATTCAAGTTGGGATTTTACCTTTTCCTGCATATCAGAAGAAAATGCCAGTAATCTCGCTTGGCGTTCTTGCTCTGTCTTGTTTTTAGAAAACAATAACCCTACTTTAAACTCTCGCTGTCTTGACTCAAGAAATTTTTCCGCAAGTTCTCTTGTTTGAAAGGGCATTAAATAAGCGTTTTTTAAAATATCATTAATCACAAGCTCTAACTCTCTCTTTTGTTGATTTAGAGCTTCCAATTGTAAGTCTAACTGCTGTTGTAACTCCACTACCTTACCTTGCAAGCTATTCTTTTCATCTTCAGTAAGAACGTTTAATTTTTGTTCAAGTTTTTCAATGGTATCTTTATTCTGATTTGATTCGAATACCATTTGTTCTTGAATAAGCTTTTTAAGAGTATTTGAAACTGAAAGCTCTAATAACTGATCCTTCATAAGGACTTTTTCAGCAATAAACGTTTGTAGATCTTTTAACTCATTGTGAGGATGGTTAGGTTCCTTTAGCGTCGTATAAAATATTCGCCCTGGTTTCACACCCCATGATGCAAAGGATTCCTTTACACTTTCTTGAAATTGAAGAAAACTCAGTTCTTCCTCACGATGCTTATCAATTTGATTTACAACTAAGAAAACTTCCTTTCCTTCCTCGGTTAGTTCCTTAGTAAACATAAAGTTAACCTCAGATTGGACATGATTATAATCCATGCAATAAAACACAAGATCCGCTAGGTGTAATGCAGACTCTGTAGCGATTCGATGAGCATCATCGGTTGAATCAATCCCTGGTGTATCTAATATCGCTGTACCAGTTGTTAGCTTCGTTTTACTCTTGCTAATCTCTATAGACGTAATCTCGTCTCCATTTTTGCAGTACGATTTGACCATGCTATAGTCGTAGGGTGCCTTGTAGTATAGAGGTCTTCCTTCGTTGAAGTAGACCTTCGCATAGTCCTCCCCTGCTTTCACTTTTACTAAGTTCGCACTTGTTGGAATAGGGCTGGAAGGAAGAATATTTTCACCAATTAAGGTATTAATCATGGTGGATTTCCCAGCAGAAAAATGACCACAAAAAGCAATTGCATATTCTCTTTCTTGAAGTTTTATAGCTAATTGCTTTGCTTTTTGTGCCGTTTCTTCGTTTCCCCTTGAAAGAAAATAGGTATGTAGATTGGCAAGACGTGTTAGTGTGATCTGTGTATCATGTTGAAAGATTGTATTTGACATGGTTCTACCCCTTGTTTGTACTTTTACCTCTTTATTTTAACTGATTTTTCACGCATTTCCTAAACAAAAAAAAATCAGGTTTACATACACCTGATTTTTTTATTTATTTAATTGAATAGCTTGTGGTCTGCTTACATTCTTTAACACATGCTTCATTAATAATCCATAAACGACAACTGTTGCACCAATAAAAATCGTTACCATTTACAAACACCGTCCTCTTTAATGAGAGTGATAATTATTTTCATATGAACACTATACCACGAATGATAATCACTATCAATAAACTTTCTGATCATTCACATTTTTTTCATAAACGGGAACGGGAGAAATCTGCTTGTTTCATGGAATATCTCATTGTATTCTGTATGGTTACAAAGAGCTCTTTCCTCCGCTGGAATTCGAATCATTAATATAAGTGCATTAAGGAGTGAGAAGGCAATAAGTGTTCCGTATGCTTGAAAAAGAAGCGGGATCACAAGAAATTCTAGGGTCACGATTACGTAGTTTGGGTGCTTTAGAAACTTATAAGGACCTTTTTTAATAACAGCAGCTTGTGGTACAACGATTATTTTCGTGTTCCAATACTTACCTAGAGACGAAAGCGCCCAAATTCTTCCTATTTGTGTGGCGAAAAACAAACTGACAAGTGCTGGCCAATAGGAGGAGATTTCTTTTTCTTGTACCAACACCTCGAGACAAAGTGATATAAAAAATAATACATGTACAATCACAATAAAAATGTAATGTGTTTTGCCAAACTCTACTCCACCCTGCTCTTTCATCCATTTCTCATTTCTTTTAGCAATGGCTAATTCACACACTCGTTGAAAAATCACAAATGCCAGAAATAACATAAACATTATGTTTCCCTCCATTGTAAGAGCAGTAATTCGGAGCTAAAACCAGGACCCAATGCCGTTGCAAGACCCAAGTCCTGCTTTTTAGCCACTTTCATGGTTTGATTTAAAACATATAATATGGTTGTTGATGACATATTTCCGTAATTCTTTAGCACATTTGAAGATATTTCTAACATTTCTTCTGGTAACTGTAAAGATTTTACATAAGCATCCAGAACCTTCTTTCCTCCTGGATGGGCAATAAAGTGCTGAAGCTCTTCCAGTTGACAACCATTCTCAGAAAGAAAACTATTAACATTGGGCTTTAACCATTTTTCAATAATGGAAGGAATATCCTTAGAAAAAACAACATAAAGGCCATTCTCTTTTACTTCCCAGCCCATCACATCAAGTGAGTCCTTCATCGTAGTTGACTTTGTAGCTAATATAGTTGGATAAGAGGTTAATTGACTGATGCTTTCCTTTTGAACTTGATCGCCTACAATAAAAGCACATGCCACTCCATCAGCAAATAAGGAAGAGCCAATTAAGTTACTTTTGGACAAATCGTTTTTCTGGAAGGTTAAACTGCATAATTCAATTGTAAGGACAAGTACTTTGGCTTTAGGAAAAGCGAGGCAGTACTCGTATGCTCTAGATAACCCAGAAGCACCACCCGCACAGCCAAGACCCCAGATAGGAATTCGTTTCGTATGTATGGAAAATGGAAGAATATTCATAATCCTTGCTTCTATACTAGGAGTTGCCAAACCTGTACTTGAGATGGTAAAAATTGCGTCTATCTCTTCATAATCTATTGGTTTCTTCAAAAAGTCTTTATTTTTCAGACAATTTTCAATTGCTTTTATACCTAACTGGATGGCTGTTTCTATATAAGCATCATTTTTTTCCTTAAAGGACCTTTCTTTTGCAAACCAGTCTATACTTCTAGCAAAATGTCGTTTGATGATTTGTCCGTGCTGGAACGCCTTCAGCAATCTTTCAATATCATGAAAAGCATCTGTAAAAAGCTTTCGAGAAAAATCCATCACTTCAGTTTGTGTTATTTCATATTGTGGGGGTGCTTCACCTACTGATAGAATTGCTGGCATTGCATTGCTCCTTCCATGATGACTAGTTTAAGGATATTTTTTCCAAAAACAGAAGATATATTCATGAAAAAGACTCCCTACTTTAGTAAGTAGAGAGTCATCCATGTCTTGAAGGAGTTGCTGTGCTTCTTCATTATATGTTGATTTCCGTTACAAATCACTAGATAATTTTTACCATAGAAATGAATCAAAAGGACCATTCCATTCCCAGTATTTTTTACTATTGAAAATTAGAAAACCATGTTATTTTTCAGTAAATCTATGATAATATTATGATATTCGACTAGTTGGAGGAATATAAATGACTTTATCTAAGCAAGTGACAGATATATTAAACGGGACTATTGATTCAGTTAAATCAGTTCTTCCATTTGACCTAGCCGTTGAAAAACCATCTCTGTTTACACAGCCTTTTACACAACATTCAATTGGTGTGTTGATAGGAATGACCGGAGATGTAAGAGGTCGAATTATTATTGATGGAAATGAACAGGTGTTTGGTAAGATTGGAGAAGGAATGTTCGGTATGGCTTTAGAAGGAGAAATGCTAGAGTCTTTCGCAGGTGAATTAGGAAATATGATTGCAGGAAATTTGTCTACAACGATTTCACAAAAAGGCCACGAAACTGATATTACTCCCCCCACGGTTTTGGTTGGAGAAACAAAGGTCTACGGATTTGATAAAGCATTCCGTTTTCCAATCAATATTCAAGACTTAGGAACAATTGAACTTATTATTATGGTAGAAAATAAGTAGAGAGGAAAACCCTCTCTACCTTTTTTTAAAATCCGTGGATCGTCATTCCACCGTCAACAAATATGGTTTGACCACTGATATAATTTCCTGCCTCAGAAGCTAGCATGACAACAGGGCCTACTAGTTCTGGTAATTCACCGACACGTTTTAAAGGAGTGACGGCTAAAATATCTTTTACATACTCTTTGTTTGAAAGTAAAGTTTCCGTTAAAGGTGTTTTGAAATACCATGGCCCAATGCTGTTAACATTAATATTATGAGGACCCCATTCTAATGCGAGGACCTTGGTCATTTGAATCATAGCCGCTTTTGTTGCCGCATAAACGACACCTGTCCGCAAAGCGACATGGCCGGCAACAGATGAGATAGATATAATTCTACCCGCCGTTCCGTGCTTCTGCATAACCTTACCAACTTGTTGTGATATCATAAAGGCTGACTTTAAATTGGTATCCATAATCGTCTTCCACTCTTCTTCCGTAACCTCTATTGCTTTAGAACGGATATTCATTCCTGCGTTATTAATAAGTATATGTATTTCTCCCCACTCATCCTCCACGGTAGACACAGCCCTTGATATTTCCTCTGTTGAGGTGACATTCGTAGGTATAACGAGCACCCTTCTGCCAAGAGAGCGAATAATTTCAGCCGTTTCCCTTAAATCTCCCTCGGTTCGGGAAAGTAGTGCAACATCTGCCCCTGCTTCCGCTAACCCAATGGCGAGTGCTTTTCCAATTCCCCTGCCAGCACCTGTAACTATCGCATGTTTGTTATCTAATCGAAATGATGGTAAGTACACAATTGATCCCCCTTTTTCATTCATATATGAATCAACATATCAAACCGTAGTCAAAAAGAAAAGGAAAAAGGGTTTCTTTTTCCTATCACCTTATTACTTCTTATCTTGTTGTCTTTGCACCTCTATATAAATCTCTTTGCACACCAGTTCACCGCACACCTGACATACTACCTTCCCGTCGTAAAGAGTACGGCAGTGTTCACAATAGTATTTCACCATATAATATCCCTCACTATTTCTTACTGACCAATATTACTATCAGTATATTTATTGTAAGTATAAGAGGTTCCTTCAAGCAGTCTAAAAGCTTGAGGATTAATAATAAATATGAAAAATCTATGATGAACATAACCATATTCAGATACCAATTATTAACATCACCCAAACACCTCTACCTTAATAATATGTATAGAGGAAACCGCATTAGTAATAATAGGAACTAGGTGGTGAATAATTTTGGGAATCATTCAAGCCTTTTTCAATTGGCGAGAAGGTAAATATCTGGAGCATTTAGAAGCAATGTATGAGGAAGATAAGTGCCCTCAATGTCATGGAAAAGGGTACCATGTGTATCCTCCTGTAGGAGAATTTATCCCATATAATCATATTTTTGATTGCGCAGGCTGCGATGGCTCAGGCTCTTATTCAAAGTGGGATAGCACAATCGTGTAACACACTCTAGGTTTCTAGGGTGTGTTTTATTATGTAATAAATATCACACACCTACAAATCCTTCTAAGTCGACATTCGTAACCGTTATCATCTATTTTCAAATTTTATTTGTTTCACAATTATTTCACATTTCGAGACAACTGTTTGTGATTTAAATCACTGTCACGATAACTTTTCACTACTATCATAGTAATTACATAACAATTGAACAATTTGTGAAATCAATGAAAGCTAATGGAATTGAAACAATTGTCTTGTATTATGAAGTTGTAATCATTAATTTATTGTGAAACCTTGGAGAGGAAGTGAGGGTTATGGCGAAAATGGAACTCAACCGAAAAACAAAGACGGAAATTGAGGATAGCTCTTCTTTAAAAGGCACATTAGCTTCCGTTTTCCTATTAGGATTTTTTCTAATAGTGACATGGGTAAGCGTGTACTTTTTATTTTTAGACCGTTTTTAAAGAGAGAAAGGGGGATATATGTATTATGCATATGCATAAATTCGAAAAGATTTGGCTGATATTTGGGGTTGGGACTCTTCTAGTTTTCCTAACCGTTTTAGGTGTTAGTGCCTTTTATCTCGGAAACCAACCACCCAGCTGTTTAGCCACAATCAATCCTGAAAAAGTTGATACAACTGCACCATTCAATGAGCCAGGCCTAAAAAAGGTTGAAGGCAAAGACTGGGACTATGAATTGGTATACGTAGCTCAAGCTTTTGCTTATACTCCTGGAGAAATTGAAGTTCCACTTGGAGCAAAAGTTAAGGTAATTGCAACAACAAAAGACGTCATTCACGGATTTCAAGTTGCTGGAACAAATATTAACATGATGTTAGAGCCTGGTTATATAAGCGAGTATGTCACAACCTTTGACAAAGCTGGAGAATACTTAATTTTATGTAATGAATATTGTGGTTCTGGACACCACATGATGACGTCTAAAATCAAGGTGGTGGAAAAATGAATACATTAAATGCAAAAATCGATCCTCGTGATGGAAAATTAGTTATGGCTCATTTTTATGTAGCTTTCATCGCTCTAGCTGTCGGTGGGCTGGCTGGACTTCTTCAAACGTTAGTGCGTTCTGGAAAATTTGTGTTACCTGCAGGAATTGGGTATTATCAAATCTTAACGGTTCACGGTGTCGTACTCGGGCTTGTATTAACAACATTCTTCATTATGGGCTTTCAAATTGCTGCTACAAGTCGTACATCAGGTACTTTATCCAATCTTCAAAGAAAATTAGGTTGGATCGGGTTTTGGTTAATGACTGCTGGGACACTAATGGCAGCCACAATGATTCTACTAAATAAAGCATCTGTATTATATACCTTTTATGCGCCATTACAAGCACATTTTATTTACTACCTAGGTCTAACTCTTGTTGTGGTGGGCAGCTGGGTAGATGGAGCTGCCGTATTAGGTAAATATATTAGCTGGAGAAGGCAAAATCCTGGTCAGCCAAGTCCGTTAATTACCTTCATGGCAGTTATTAATACAATGTTATGGATTGTCGCGACTATTGGTGTGGCTGCAACTGTACTATTTCAATTACTTCCATGGTCACTTGGAATTGTTGATCGAGTAGACGTTTTAGTTAGCCGTACACTATTCTGGTATTTCGGACATCCACTAGTTTATTTCTGGTTATTACCTGCCTATATGGCATGGTATGTGGTCATTCCTAAAGTCATTGGCGCAAAGATCTTTTCTGATTCGCTTGCTCGTTTGTCCTTTATCTTATTTTTACTATTCTCTATCCCGGTTGGTTTTCATCATCAGTTAATGGAGCCAGGAATTGATCCTGCTTGGAAGTTTTTACAGGTTATCTTAACCTTCTTAGTTGTCATTCCATCACTAATGACCGCCTTCTCCCTTTTTGCGACTTTCGAAAGCTATGGTCGCTCTAAAGGAGCAACCGGACTTTTCGGATGGTTTAATAAGCTGCCATGGGGAGATGCAAGATTCACGGTTCCTTTTATCGGGATGCTTTCATTCATTCCTGCAGGTGCAGGTGGACTGGTGAATGCTTCTCATCAGTTAAACCAAGTGATTCATAATACCATTTGGGTTACTGGTCACTTCCATTTAACCCTTGCAACCGCAGTTGTTTTAACTTTCTTCGGTATTTCTTACTGGCTGGTTCCACATGTAACAGGTCGAGTATTAACAAAAGCGATGAATAAACTTGCGATTTACCAAGGCATCCTTTGGGCAATTGGTATGACCTTTATGTCTGGTGCAATGCATGCTGCTGGTTTATTGGGAGCACCACGTCGTTCTTCTTTTTCAGAGTATGGCGGAGCTGCTCAAGCTTCTGAATGGATTCCTTATCAAATCGCTCAAGCGGTTGGTGGCACCATCCTTTTCATAGCGATTATTCTTATGCTTTATATTTTTGTCAATTTAGCATTTTTTGCTCCAAAAGGAGAGGAAGAATTTCCAGTTGGCGAAGTAAGTGATAAAGCTGAAAAATCACCAATGGTATTTGAGAACTGGAAGCTCTGGTTAGGTATAACTGCGTTACTAATCTTGTTCGCGTACACCATACCATTTATTGATATGATTCAGAATGCTCCAATCGGATCAAAAGGTTATAAATTATGGTAAAAACAAACAGCGCCTATTAATGGGCGCTGTTTGGAGTTTCTACAGGTTTTTTAATTTTCTTTTCGTAACTCACTAAAATGACTGAAGCAAGTATAAACATTCCTCCAATGAGTTGTATCATAGTTAATGTCTCATTGTAATAGTACAACCCCAATAATGTTGCTACAACCGGTTCGATCGTAGCAATAATGGCCGCCTTACTACTCTCTGTTTTCTTCAGTCCCCATGTGTATAAAAAGTAAGCTGTTACAGTCGTAATTAAAGCAAGCCCGATACTATACCAAATGATTGATGGCTTAAACAGGATACTTGACTTTGCCCAAAGATTCGTAGAAGGCACGAGGGCTAAAGAAGCAATCAAAAATGTATAAAACGTAACAGTAAAAGGGGCATATCTTTGAAGTGCCAGCTTCCCGAATATACTGTATAGCGCATAACCTAATCCTGAGCCTAATCCGATCAACAATCCTATCGTTGAAACCTGTGATGTCTCTTCCATTCTGAGACCTGCAATAAAAACACACCCAATGATTGTACCAAGTACGGCTAGAATCTTTTTTCTACCAAGCTTCTCCTTTAAAATAACAAAAGATAAAATGGATACAAAAGCAGGTGACGTATACAGGAGTATAACAGCTAGAGAGACATTCATTTCATTTATTGTTGTAAAATAGCACCAATTAAAAAAAACAATGCTTAATATTCCGGTCCCAATAAATAGATAGGTATCTTTAAATTGAATTTTTAATTGTTCTCGTTTTTTCGCTACTCCAATAACGAAAAGAATCAGGAACGATACTCCTACTCGTATCGTAACGATCTCCATCGCTGAAAAGCCAACTGCTTTTAATTCTCTAACGAACAGAGCTATTAGTCCCCACAAAAATGCTGCTAGACCAATAGAAAAATTTGAAGCTAGCATAGTTCCCTCCTTGAAAAAAGGACGACAATAATTGTCATCCTCCATTTTTATTTTTTTATTTCGTAAATTCTCTCATATTTATCATAAAGATAGGCAATTAAGTAGGAAGCATTCAATCCTTCCCCAGTAATATCTTTAATCAATTCAAGTGGTTGCTTCATTTTTCCGTACTGATGAATGTTTTTGGTTAACCACTCTTTAATTGGCAGAAGATTCCCCATCTCAAGTAACTGGTCATAATCGGGAATATCACTCAGCATAGTATGTTTTATTTGAGCAGCATAAATATAACCAAGCGCATAGGAAGGGAAGTACCCAAAACTTCCATCAGACCAATGAACGTCTTGAAGGACTCCATTTGCATCATTATGTGGAGTAATCCCTAGGTATTGTTCATACTTTTCATTCCAAACTTTAGGCAAGTCCTTTACTTCAATCTCATCATTAAAAATCCCTTTTTCGATTTCGTACCTGATCATAATATGCAATGCATAAGTTAGCTCATCGGCTTCAATGCGAATAAGCGATGGCTTCGATTCGTTGATTGCTCGGTAAAATTGTTCAATTGTAACATCTTGAAATTGAGTCGGAGCGGATTCTTTTAGTAAGTCAAAATTACCTTTCCAAAAAGAAAGATCTCTTCCGATGAAATTTTCATAAAATAGAGACTGCGATTCATGGATCCCCATGGATGTTCCCGTACATAATGGAGTTCCAATTAAAGCAGAAGAAATATTCTGTTCATATAAAGCATGACCTGCTTCGTGTATCGTTCCAAATATAGCTGTACGGAAGTCAGTTTCATCATACTTCGTTGTTACACGAACATCCCCTGGATTTAATCCAGTCGCAAATGGATGTACCGTTTCATCTAATCTACCCGCGTCAAAATCGTAGCCAAGATTCTTTAATATTTTCAAGCTAAATTCACGCTGTTTTTCCTTAGGAAAATGGTGATACAGAAATTGTGTGTTTGGCTTACTTTCTGATTCCTTTATTCTTTGAACGAGAGGAACGATTTTTTCTCGAAGCTCACTAAATACTTGATCAAGAATGTCTACTGTAATACCAGGCTCATACATGTCTAAGAGAGTATTATATTTATTTTCCGTGTAGCCCCAATACGTTATAAATTTTTTTGTCATTTCAACAATCTTCTCAAGGTATGGTTGAAACATGGAAAAGTCTGAAGCATCCTTTGCCTCTTCCCATACTGCCTCTGATTTCGACTGAAGGATAACAAATTCTTTATATTCTTCAGCTGGGATTTTTTTGTTTCGATCGTATTCCTTTTTACACTCAACAACCGTTTTTTTTGTTATCTCAATCAGTTCATGATCATGTTCCATACTAGTTAAATTTGCTATGTATGCAGCCATTTCCTCAGATGTTGACATTTTAAACACTTCACTAGATAGGAGACCAATGACTTCTGAGCGCTGCCCCATCCCTTTTTTCGGTGCTCCTGTTCGAAGATCCCAATATATTAATCCAAGCGCTTCTTTATAAGCACCCATTTTTTTTACATAATCTAAAAATTCTTGTTCCATCTGCTTTATGGCAGTAACCATCCTGTCGCCTCCTTTGATACCCTTATGCAAGAAATTTTATCATAATTATCAGGAAAAATCTTGAAAAATAAAAAAGGAGCAGATGATTATCTGCTCCTTAGCTAACTAATTTGATACCGATACAGGTAGGACGGAATGTACGAGTTCAATTATTTTTTGGGACTCGGTTAGATTCATTAATATATGCACATTTCCTTTGTCTTCATGTGTACGTATTAAGCGACCGATTCCTTGGCGGAGTCGGAGAAGCATATACGGGATATCTACTTCCTCAAAGGAGTTTTCTGTACTCTCCCTTTTCGCAGTAAATACGGGGTCATGAGGTGGAAATGGAAGAGAAAAGATGAATACATTCTCTAATGAAGAACCTGGAATATCAAGCCCTTCCCATAAATGAGTGGAGCAAAGAACAGCACTCTCTTCCTGTTGAAATTTCGAAACTAGTGTACTTATTTCTGCATCTCCCTCAAAATAGATAGGGAAAGGAAGTTCTTCACGAATATGACGTTTAAACTGCTTTTGTTCTTCTTCATTGGAAAACAGAACTAGACCTCTTCCACCAGCTTCCATCAATTGTCTAAGAGTATACATACATTTTTCTTCAACAGTGGAAAAGGAAGGAATCTGGATTTTCATAGCTTCATCATAATTAAAAGGTGAATTTACACGAAAAGATAAAAATTCATCTATTCCAAGACTTTTTGCTATATATGAAAATGAGCCATTTTCGGATAAAGTTGCTGAAGAAAAAATGAATGGTTTTTTCTGTGAAAATACCTCTTCACGCATGATATCTTCTACCATTCTTGGCATAATTACAAGCGTGCGTTTCCCCTCATATTCTTCAAACCAAATAATTCCTTTGAGCTCCTTTAAAAATAAGCTTAATGAGTACGTTATCTGCTCTAAATAGCCTTCTACAATCTTAAGGTCATATTCATTTATTACATATAATTCACTTTCAAAGACAAGTTCTTCTTCTAGATCGGATAATAAGGAGGCAAGCTTTTTCCCCTTCGCTAGCACGTCAGGTGTTTTTTTGATCATCTGTTTATCAGAACCTACTGTCTTTTCAGATGCGTCATGTAATACTTCAAAAAATCGCTCACTAGCTATAATCGATTCGTCTATAAGGTTAAGGGTCTTATCCCTTACATCATTAGCAGTTAACCGCTCTAGTAATGTTTCAAGTGTTTGTTCTGTTAACTTATACGTTAAAGCCTTTTGACTGGCATATTCTAAAAGATGCCCCTCATCAAATACGACACATGAGCTTTCAGGTAGTAATGGAAGCTGACCTTCACGTTTTCTTGCTTCCTTAGTCCAAATATGCTCCATATAAAAATCATGAGAACAAATAATTAAGTCCTGTGAGCTTCTGTAATAATCACGATGCAATGTTTGTCCACATCTATGCCGCTGATCACAAGAAAAGCAATCCTGTAAACTATCCCATGCTATTTCGTTCCACTGATCGTTAGATAACTGTGGAAAATCCTTTCGATCTCCGTATCGTTCGAAGGATTGCATGGAAATTCCTGTATGTACGAAGTCAGGCAATTGATGGAACACATCCATATGTACATCGGAAGACGCAACGGATTGATCTAGTTTATTCAAGCACAAATACTGATCTCTTGATTTAGCTAAACGAACATCAATATTGAGTTGTAACGCTTTTTCAAGCTTGGCGATATCTCCTTCTTTTTTGACAAGCTGTTCAATAAGTGTTTCATCTGCACAAGCGATTATTGCCGGTCTGTTTTTGTAACGAGCATAACAGATCGCATATAAGAGGTAAACAATCGTCTTTCCCGTACCTACACCAGCTTCTGCAAACATCACTTTATTTTCTTGAAAGGCTTTTTCTAGTTGAAATGCCATATAGATCTGTTCGTCACGTACTTCAAAGCCCTCTTCTGGCAGTAAATCGTAGAACACATCCCCGATCCAATCCCCTAATTTCTCAAAGAAGGATTCAGATTTAGATAGGGTGAATGGTAGCTGTTTTTGCAAAATAACCCCTCCTGTACTTTATTTTCCGAATTGAGCGATAAAAAACTGACTCGTAAGCGAGTCAGTTTTAAATCATTTTATTTCTCTAGGTGGTCTCTTACCCCAGTATTGATAATAATTCGTTTGGATAAACCCATTAAATAATTTTCGTTTTTTTGTTGCTGGTTTACCATAACACTCTTCAAATCGTTCATTTGACGTTAGCATGTATACGGACCATGTTTCGTGGGGTGAGAATGCTTGTCCCATGTCTGTGTACATTTTTTCTACCGTTGGCTTATCCCCTAGTCTCTCTCCGTATGGGGGGTTCCCAACAATTACACCATATTCCTTTGTGGTCGTAAAATCTTTGACTTGCATTTGTTTGAATTGAATTAAATCTCCTAAACCAGCTTCAAATGCATTAGCCTTAGCAATATTCACCATCTTATGGTCAACATCTGAACCAAAGATATCTATTTCTTGGTCATAATTCGCAAGATCTTCTGCTTCATTTCTCGCATTTTCCCATAGTTTATCAGGAATCCAATTCCATCCTTCGGAAACAAACTCTCGATTAAAACCAGGTGCAATATTTTGTCCTATCAAAGCAGCCTCTATCGGAATTGTTCCTGAACCACAAAAAGGGTCAACGAACGGGCGATCTGGTGTCCAATTTGTTAATAGCACTAATGCCGCTGCTAAAGTTTCCTTAATTGGCGCTTCTCCTTGTTCCGCACGGTATCCTCTTTTGTGTAATCCTGCACCACTCGTATCAATGGTTAGAATGGCCATATCCTTCAAGAGGGACACTTCAATTTTAAACAGAGGACCATTTTCTTCAAACCAGCTTGTTCGACGATAATGGGTGCTTAAACGATTAACAATCGCTTTTTTGACGATTGCTTGGCAATCAGAAACACTGAATAAAGTTGATTTTACAGACTTCCCTGACACAGGAAACTCAGCATTTTCTGGTAGGTATTTTTCCCAAGGTAATGCCTTTGTTTTTTCAAACAATTCATCGAAGGTTTTGGCTTTAAATTCTCCTACTTTAATTTTCACTCGATCCGCTGTACGCAACCATAAATTGCTCTTACAAATAGCTAGCTCGTCTCCTTGAAAACGAACACGGCCATTTTCAACAGTGCACTCATACCCTAAATCTCTTACTTCCTTCGCAACTACCGCTTCAAGCCCCATCGCTGCAGTAGCTAATAATTCAAATTTCGTCATCGTTTCACCTCAGACAGAATGTAACTTGCCTTGTTTATTATATGTATAATACAAGAAAAGCTCTCCAACAGAGGAGAGCTATCATTAGAAAACACTCATACAATTCCATTAATAACGTTCTATAAGCCATGTTTTGTTCCTTTGTACTACCATCGACTGATCGTCTCGTACTCAGGTGGCAATCATCTATCTACAGATTCAGCTGAACCTGTCCTTCTCCTCGTTCATTTCCTAAGAGAAGGTGCCCCTACCATAATTTGGGTTTCTCGCTCGTGGGGTTTACCTCGTTCCACCCCATTCATTTCTAAATGGGCTCCGTCACTGTGGCACTTTCAAGGTATTCATGCCATATCGAAGTCGACTTAGGCATTTTCCCTGCCGTCAGCCAAGTAAAAACCTAGCTGCCCTAGCTTATGAATTGGCTAGGCACGAACACTACGGACATCTCAGACCGTGCGAGCATGGACTTTCCTCTACAATTCACTTGCGATCCTTGCAGCGATTACCCGAACGTTATTAACGAACAATACATATTATATGTAATTGTGAATAAAATATCAATGCCTTCTTACATGGTAATTTCTGTTAATCGTATAATTTGCTACCAAACACATGCTTTTCTAGATTTGATAATCTTTTAAGAATATCAAAATTTGTTGTACCAGCAGATGGTTGCTGAACGGAAGGTCTTCTTACAGCTTCTTCTAATTGTTTCTTCAAACGTGCGTTTTCCTGTTGAAGTTCTTCAATTTCTTGCTGTAGAATCTCATAATCTTTAATTACTACATCGAGAAATTTGTCGACATCCTCTGGCTTGTAGCCTCTCATAGCTGTTTTGAATTCTTTTTCCAATATGTCTTTCGCAGTTAGCTTCACTTTATCTATTTGCATTTATTATCTCACCTCGGTCACCAAAGAAACATTATCTATATTTTTTCAAAAATATGCACTTTTGTCAATTTTTCTTTTATATGGATAACAATTAATAAAAATCATTTTGCTTTTGCTGTTCTTCTTCGACCAATAATTGAAGATCGTAGAAGGTGATTTGTGTAATCGGATATGGATGGTTTTCTTGATAATGTTTGGCGGTTTGCAGTAAGTAATTGGGACTTCCGTCTCTTTCTTCATCATATATAAGAAGCAATGCATCCGTTTTTTGAATGGCGAATTGATTTTTTAGTCTAAATTGGGCTGGGCTATCGTATTTCCTTTTTGTGACTGAGTCTACATAGTCGGCCTTTTGGATAATGGAGTGATACCACTCCTTATTTTTATCGCTCCAGTTACCTTCTTGCTCTAAAAACGGAGTAATAATTGCTAGTTTTAAGGCCGGATAGTCCCTTTTCCGCAGTTCAATGACAACTTCTGCCGCCCACATTTCTACACCGAGCTGACCTGATACCATTACCCATTCAAGCCCCTGGTCTAACAACTGTAGAAGCGCTTTTTTTATTGCCAGTTTTATGTATACAACGCCAGGATCATTTTCTTTAAATAGTCCAAGTTCACTGGCCTTATAACCCGATATATATAGCACTTTAATCAATAATTTGCTCCCTCTCTCAAGGACTTATATATGAATAAACAAGGGCTTATCAATAAGCCCTTGTAAGAAGTATTATCTTCCAAAAGACGGTCCAGGTGCTGCTCCAAATCCTGGGCCTGCTCCGAATCCTGGGCCTGCTCCAAATCCTGGGCCTGCTCCAAATCCTGGGCCTGCTCCAAATCCTGGCGCTGGAAATGGTCCTGGTACAGGACGTGGTGGTGCAAAGCTTTGAGTATGAGTCACTTCATTAACAACCGACTGTGTTTGTGGGAAGAAGTGTTGGTGATCATAATTGATGTGGTTTACAGTTGTTGTATGCTGAGGGTGAATATGTGGCACCACATTATTTGAGAAAGTATGATTTACACAGCATTTCGTTGGGTGAACAACAGCAGGTAATACATTAGTAGGTCCGCAATGTTTTTTAAACATATTTGAGCTTCTCCTTTCGAATAGTGTTTTTGTGTTTTACAATAACAGCCTATGATAAAGGAGTCCATCTTGTACTAATACAAATACCTATTTTCGCTGATTTCTTTTTTAGTAGCCCCAAGGTTACATTAATGTATAAAAACTTTCTTTTAAATTCGTAAAAATAATCGCAGTTAAACAGACAACAAGAAAAAACATAAACAAAATTGCTTTATACATCGAATTCATCCATCTCCACTTTTTATTCTATCTTTTTATCACTCAATGATACATTTTACTCTCTATTTTAAGGGGAGACAACAGCAAAAATGCGTATTTTGTCGATTATTTTTTTACAATTTTGTTACAAGATTTTCTTGTAATTCGTTCCAACCGTTTCGCGAGATCAATTTCCTTGTCAACCTTGCTATCACTACGTTTCTCAAGTAATAACTTTGCTTTCTCACCAAAAAAAAGGGCCTTCTCATAATCCTTTTTTTTATGTTCATACCACTTGGAAAGTTCAAGTGAGGATTCAAATGCAATGACATCATCAGATATTTTCGACAAATTTAACCAAAGCCCACTAGCTGCTTCATAATCTTTCTTCTTTTTTAATTGCAAAGATAGTTGCCATTGAGATTGATAGGCTTCCACACTCTCCCCTGTAGCTAATTCGATAAAAGTATTTTCAGCAGCCAAATTTTGGCCAAGATAAGTAAACCATCGCCCTACCTCAAAAGCTTCCTTCTCCGTTTGGTTTTGGTCCATTCGTAAAATCTGAAATGTTAAATGGGTATACAGACTAATAAGAGACAGAATATCTATCTCGTTATGTTTGATAATCCCAAGCATTCCTTCTGGTTTTTGCGTCTCAACGTAGTCAAAATAAATCATTGGGGCTAAAAATCCTGGAATGTCATCGACTCTTTTAATATCAAGGATTTCCTTCTCAACAATCGAGAGCTTTAAACGCTCTAGCTTATGCTTCCATATTCTTCGAGAGGCATGAAACAAATCGAAATGACCAAATGAAGGCAACATTGGAACATGAGCTTTTACCAGTGTATGTCTTGTTTTAACTTGTGGCCAATCAAAAGCTTTTCCGTTATAAGTAACAAGTGTCGTATAATCAACCTTTTCAAGAAAACTAGTATAAAGAGGAATTTCACTTCCAGGTCGTGGAAGAATATGCTGTCTAACAACAAAATGATTCCCTTCTAACGTGGCATGTCCAAGAAGGAAAATCGTATTTCCTACTCCCCCTCCAAGTCCTGTTGTTTCTGTATCGAAAAAAAATAATTGCTCTGGTAAAAAACCTTTTGCTGACAGGGGATGAGAGATATTTGAGTTATTCCAAGCCCTCACTGCGTCAATAAATTCACCTAGCTGATATCTACCATGTTGGTAATCTAAAGGATATTTCACTTCCCTTACTAGGCAATAGTCGTCTTCTAAAAAGAATGGAGAAACCCCATTTTCCCTCCATACATCAATAAAAGGAATCTCCTTATTCGCCTTTACAGGTAGAGAGCTCGAACTTTGTTTCGAGCTCTCTGGAATGGATAGATGTGGTTTTAACCGATTTAGTTTATTTTTTAAGCTCAACTGACTCTACCCTTTCCCACTTCATATAGAAACATATTTAATATTTTCAAGCAGTCAATTTTTGCTGTTTCCGCCGTAGGGTCTGTGCCTATACAGGATGGGCAACCGTGATGACAATTACACCGGGTAATCATCTCTTTCGCCTCTTTAATAATTATTTCCATTCCCTCATAGATCTTTTCGCTAAGTCCAATTCCTCCAGGGTAGCGATCATAGAAAAATAACGTTGGCTTTTCATTGTGCACTGCTTTCACTTGTGGAACGACATGGATATCCTGTGGGTCACACATGACAAATAAAGGAGCTATATGTTTAAACGCGTGAGAAATACCAATTAAGCCCTGATCCAAACGTTCATCTGGTAATTCACTGGAGGCTTTATCAATAGAAATCCAAGCTGAGCTCGTATGAAGCTCAACTTCCGGTAAATGAATTGGTCCCGAACCTATATTTTCATGTGTCTCAAATTTGATTTTTTTAAAGATGGTTGCTTTGGCCAATACGCTAACATCCCCATAAGCAATTTCCACCATAGAATTTTCCCTATTCTTATCAATTTCTAATACCTTTAATTCGACCGCTAAATTTGCGTCCGTGAAATAATCGACGGCTACCTCGCGAACAAATGCCTTCTTTTCCTCCCAATCAAGCTTTTCTACTTGAAATTGTGTTCCTTGATGTAAATAAATAGCCTCTTCATGCAGCAAGGTCATACTTGAGAAAAGATCCATTTCACCTATCACACGGGCTTTAGATACATCAGATTGATCGATGATAACCACATTATCTTGTGAGGCTGAACGCAAGCTAATATTGTGTGCTGGGAATGAATCATTCATCCAGTAGTATTTCTCCCCATTTTCAAAAAGCACGCGCTCTTCTACTAAGTATTCTAGAAGTTCTTCGATTTCCATTTCTCCAAAATAGTCACCTTTCTTAAACGGTAACTCATAGGCTGCACATTTCAAATGATCAATAAGAATAATCAAGTTATCTTTGTTTATTCTCGCTGTTTCTGGGCTGCTTGTAAAAAAATAATCGGGATGCTGAATAATGTATTGATCTAGGGGACTAGAGCTCGCAACAAGGATGACTAACGATTCCCCATGCCTTCTGCCTGCTCTTCCGGCTTGTTGCCATGAACTTGCGATAGAACCTGGATAACCGGTCATAATACATACCTGCAACTGACCAATATCCACTCCTAATTCCAAGGCGTTTGTACTAACGACACCATAAATATCTCCGTTCCTTAGTCCTTTTTCAATCTCTCGCCTCTCCGAGGGCAGATATCCTCCTCGGTATCCTCTTATTGCTTTTGGTCCAAGCTGATACTTTACAAGTTCTTGGAGATACGTTAGTAAAATTTCGACTCTCACTCTGCTTTTTGCAAAAACGATCGTTTGAATTTTATTTTTTAATAATGTACGTGCGATATTTCTAACCTCAAGCGTTGCGCTTCTTCGAATATTTAAAGGCTTGTTTACAATTGGCGGGTTATAAAAAAGGAAATGCTTTGTGCCACTTGGTGCCCCGTTATTATTAATTAATCTCATGTTTGTTTCTGTTAAATGTTCGGCTAACTCAAGTGGATTAGCAATCGTTGCAGAAGTACAGATAAAAATAGGGTTACTTCCATAAAATTCACAGATTCTTTTCAAACGTCTTATCACATTTGCGACATGACTCCCAAAAACACCACGATAGATATGTAGCTCGTCAATAACAACAAACTTTAGATTTTCAAATAACGACACCCACTTTGTATGATGAGGGAGAATGGCCGAATGAAGCATATCTGGGTTCGTGATGACGACATGCCCTGCCTTACGTACTTTTTCTCTTATATTCGCTGGAGTATCTCCATCATATGTGTAGCTATTAATTTGGAGCTCTGTCGCTTGTATTAGCTCATTAATCTCACTTTTTTGGTCCTGTGCTAGCGCCTTAGTCGGAAAGATATACAAAGCTCTTGAATCCATCGATTCAATGATCGTTTGGATAACAGGTAGATTGTAACAAAGTGTCTTACCAGAAGCAGTAGGAGTTACTGCAACAACACTTTCACCCCGTCTAATCGCTTCATAAGATGATTTCTGATGTGTATACAGCCTTCCAATCCCTCTCTCCTGCAATGCCCTTTGTAAATTGGCATGAAGGTCATTTGGCAATTCTGACGTTTTTGCTTCTTTTTCTTCTATTGTATGCCAATGCACAATTTGGTCTTTAAATTCATCATTTTTCTTCATTTCTACAATAAGTTCCTGTAAACTTTTTCTTACCTTCATGTACAGATCACCTCTATAACTCTATAATATCGAATAAACGTTCGTAATTAAAGACTTGTTTAAAAATAACAATGTTTCCCACAAACCTATTCTTTCAGGTTTGGATGTTTGGTAAAATAGATACTAGGTTATTGCAAAAATAGAGGTGAGTAGAAATGAAGAGTCCTGAAATAAAGAATGTATTAGCGGAGTTCTCCTTGTTTCGAAGCTTAGATGAAGATGAGCTTCAAAAAATTGTTGATATATCTATCTCAAGAGATTGGAATCGTGGAAGTCATGTTTTTATGCAGGATGATCCTCTTGAAAACGTATATTTTATCCATTCCGGTAAAGTAAAGATATATAAAAGTGATATAAACGGGAAAGAACAAATCGTTGCGATCTTAAAAAAAGGGGAAATGTTCCCACATGTAGGTTTCTTTCGCAAAGGGGGTTACCCAGCTTATGCTGAAATTTTGGAAGCTACAACCTTAGTAGTGGTTCCTATCTTACCATTTGAAAAGGTTCTTATTGAAAATCCAACGCTTTGCATTAAAGTATTTAACGTATTAAGCGAGAAAATTGTCGATCTGCAAGACCGACTAGAAGCACAAATCCTTAATAATACATATGAACAAATTATCAAGCTACTGATCCGGTTAGCAAAATTACATGGTAAAGAAACAAATGGAACCTTCACGTTAAATGGTGAATTTACTAATAAAGACTTAGCCAATATGATTGGAACAACACGTGAAACCGTCAGCCGTTCTCTCACCAAAATGAAAAAAGAGGAGCTTATTGAAGTCGATAGCAGCGGTACAATGACTTTTGTCCTCGACGATCTACTTGAAGAATTAATTTAATATAAAATGGACGCATACATGTTGGTATGCGTCCATTTTTTCTATTTTCTTAGCTGTTACAAAAGGATGAACCGCCTATGTACAAAATGCATAATCTGTAAAGGAGAAATCATAAAGAGAGGGGTAGGATCATGTCTAGGAATCTGCCAGACAAACCAAATCGCAATAATCGTCCTGAACCGTTCGGTGAGATTGCCAAAGCGATGAATGACTTTTTTCAAGAAAGACCAGTCAAAGGTTTTTTACAAAGCATTGATGAGTTCTTCAACCTCCCGTTTGCCACCTTTCCCGTTTCTGTGAAAAGTTACGACAGGGAGCATCATATCGTGGCCGAACTTCCAGGAATTAAAAAGGAACAAATTAGTATCGATGTCCTTAACAATACACTGACGATCACAGTAAAAAATGGGGAAGTGATTATAGAAGAAGATGATATTCATAAGGTCTATAGTAGAAAAAATAAAATGCAGCAAATGAGCAGAACCGTTACTCTTCCTCAGGCTATAAACGAAAAAAAGGTAAAGGCCTCTTACCATGATGGTTTGCTAACAATTATTGTACCAAAGCTTCCTGGAAAGAAAATTCATATTATAAATGATTAAGCAGACTTTTCTCTGCTTATTTTTTTACCATGTAAAAAGGTATAGGGCTAGCCTATACCTTAAACATTCCTCCAAGACCCTTCACCATCGACGATACTTGTGTGACTGCATTCATCATCTGACCAGCTGTATCAACCATTTTGTTAACGTCAAATGTTCCATCCTGTGTTTTAAAAGAATTCATTATTGATTTCATACCAGTTGGCGGTCGCGGTATAGCTGATTGCTTAGGATAAGGGTGAGAAAATGGCTGGTTATATTGACCATATGCAAATTGATTGTGATAAGATACCTCAGGTTGTTGAAGAGGATTTTGAAGAACGGCTTCCGAAATCTTATGCTTCTTATCATGTTGGTAAAGTTGATTTCCCTGATACGGATAATCAAAGCCCTGTCCCGCGAATCCTCCCCCACCGTGCTGATATGCAGGGCCATAATAGGGTTCATTAGGTAAATAACTATAGCTTTGTAATGCTCCTGGGTAATTCATATTGTACATAGGAACCTTCATTGGTTGTTCAAAGTAGTTGGCGTATGCCTCTGGCCGAGTATGGACTGCTTCATTTCCCCATATATAAGGATATGTTTCATTCATCATCGGTTGTACTTGTGGATGATTATATCTTAATCGTTTAGATCTTTGACCGAACAAGGGCACACAACCTCCTTTCATATATTCACTACTATAATTTATGTTTCATCCGCCTAGATGGTGAATAAAGAATAAAACAACTGCTATTAATCACCATTTTTGTCTAACCGTGTCGGAAGTCTTAATATTTAAAAAAACATCAGTTTGTGCCTCCACATGATACGATGATAGAGAAGAAACAACCTATATAAGGGGGAATTTAGGTGAATATTCAAGAATTAAAAAATCATTTCCTACTAATTAAAAAATACGAAGCACAAGAAGTAAACGAGTTATTAGATTTTGTTAAGAAATGTTATATTTACAATGAAATAACCACTTGTGAATATCGAAGTCTTGTATATGAGCTTGAGATACTAGGTGCAAAAACCCCTGAACTTGAATCATCTATGTAATATACATTCTTATAAATAGCAAAAAGTAGCACCTCTCCTAATTGGCGAGTGTGCTACTTTTTATGTTTCATATTTATTTATATTTGCTTGTAATACGGTTATCACATATCTTACAGACTGAAGGTAGTTTATGAATCTTGTTCGACTAGTTTCAGGGAAAAAAGCTTGTACAGAAATCATTTCCAATTGTTCAGCTGCTGATTCAATTTGACTAACGTGAAGGTTTTTCGGTCGATTCCTCTCAATCCAACTCGCCGCTTCTTCTTTCCAGTGATCTACCACTTCCTTTACTTCTTCAGCAAATGGTTTAACCTGCGAAAAAAAGTCACCCTTCTCCCCTGAACTCTTCACAGAAAGAAATGTATCCTCAATTTCTTTCGAATATTTGTACAACCGTTCATTTAATTCACTCAATATTGATTGATTATCCAAGTTGCGATGCTCCTTTATCACATATACCCCTACTATAAAGGATAAACGAGAAAATTGAAATATTTAAGCAGTCGTTCTCTTATGTTGTCTATCATTTATAGACTGATTTTGGGCTAAATTGAATTTCCCCTCTAGTATATAATAGCGGTTTTCCGTTTTCCATAAGCTTTTTTGTTGTTGCTTTAACATATCTTCTTCTACATCAAGCAGTTTAAAATCGATGGATTTCTCTAGTTCCTCAAGATCATTGTGTATTTCAGAAAGCATTTGTAAAATATCTGATTTTTGAATCATCGAACATCCCTCCAAGAATATTTTTCTGCTTTAAATAAATCTCTTTTGTACTTATTCTTTCTTTTACTCTAACCTCCTTCCCTTATGACAAAACTAGAAGCAATTCGCCAAAAGAAGTGTAAAATTTTTGTTCTCCCAACTAGGTTTCGACATGAATGAAAAAATGGAGGATGAAACAAACTAATCTCGGAGGTGGTAAAGAATGAAAAAGAGAAATCAAAGCAATGAAAAAGAAAATAATCAACCAAAAAAGCTGGAAGAAACAAAACCTGGGTACGGAGATAAAAAGCTTGAAGGTATTGATCGCCCTTCAACATAAAGAGATGTAAAAAGCAAGAATCTATGAAGATTCTTGCTTTTTATATACGTTTCCTCACTTGAAGTAACTTATAACACATAATAAAAAAACGAATTTGCTTCTGTTTATTGGAGTACCAAGTGGTCATTTCCCATGGATGTCGGTGAATAATCTCCGTTTTGAACCACTTATTTTTCACTGAAGGGTGTGTTGTCCACACATTTGGAAGATGAATATGATGTTTTATAACTGGGTAGCTCTCTTTTAAAACAGGAGTAGTTTCTTCTTTGTTTTTCATAAATTGTTCATAATCAAACCTTGAGCCAGTGTGTGCGGTTGTTTTTGCAAAATGAAAGACCTTCCTAAATACATCAGGATTAAACAAAATATCAGCCAATCTTCTACCTAAATCAATCCGGTTATCAACATCTTGAAAGCCATATACACTTGCACCATAAAGCTCTCCATGATGCGTAGGAAATAAAACAGCACTAAAATGAAGATAATCCTGAAAGGCAAAGATAAGTGAGTGAAACACTTTTTTATTATAAATTGGATGCTCAATTACTGGTTTCTGAATGATATTTTGCTCATTGATAATGAGTGCCGTCATAAGTCTTCTTTTATCTTTCTCCCTCCAATACTTCGCCCATTCATTAATCATAAAAGATGAGACATGAAAATATCGTAATAAGTGAAACATTGGAGTATTAAGTTTCGTCGAATATTCATACAGCAATAATTGAGGGTAGGCATCCTGAAAAATTAACCAATTAGCTCGCTCATAAGTTAAAAACAATTGTTTTCTCGTTTCTCGTTCTAAAGCCTGAGGAAACCACTTTCCTTCTAGGTCACACATATTCCAGCCAGCATTTCTTGACACCATACTAGCCAAAAAGGACCAAAGAATATCCGAATGATTTATAAAATATGTAAAATAAGCATCCGTTCTTGAAATATTATCTAAATTACCTGACTCAACTTTTTGCTTAATTTCTGTAATAATTTGTTTCTCATCAATATCACTAAAAGTATTTTTGATATCTTTTTACTCCCTTCCAATGCTATCTTACGTTATAATTCGTTAATCGGTAGTTTTTATTCACCCTATCTGGGATCAATTTTGGTATGATAGTGTAGTTAAAGAGGTGTAAGAAAAATGAATATTAATTATCCTAACGGCAAAAGGTTTATGAATCAGTTAAGCACCAGTCAAACAGTGAAGGCACGTAAGGACCCAACCTATAGCAATCGAGGAATGACATTAGAGGAGGATCTAAACGAAACAAATGAATTTTACTTATTAAATAATATTGCCGTTATTCACAAAAAACCGACACCGGTTCAAATTGTGGAAGTAAATTATCCAAAAAGAAGTGCTGCTGTAATAAAAGAAGCCTATTTCAAACAAGCCTCCACAACAGATTACAACGGCGTATATAAGGGCAAATACATTGATTTTGAAGCAAAAGAAACAAAAAATTCAACTTCTTTCCCCTTACAAAATTTTCATGAGCACCAAATTCAGCACATGGAAAAAGTCACTCAACAAGATGGAATTTGCTTTGTTATTCTTCGTTTTTCAAGTACAGAAGAAGTGTTTCTCTTAGAAGCTAAGCAATTGTTATCGTATTGGGGGCGTATGAAAGAAGGAGGTCGAAAGTCTATTACAAAAGAAGAACTACTCTCGACAGCACATCCTATTTCACTTGGCTTTCGCCCTAGAATTGACTATATTAAGAAAATAGATTGTTTATATAATCTCTAATTTTTATCTTTTTGTAAAGGGGAAGTAAGCTTTTTAGCAAGAAAGGAAGGAAACAATATGGCAGAGCAATATCAATCTAGAGAGGAGCGCCGAAAACAGTTAGAAAAACAGAAACAATCTAAAAAGAAAAAAGGCAAAAAACCTGCAAAAGGATTGTTCATGAAGATTTTTCTTATCCTTGTAGCACTTGGAATTACAGGGATTGTTGTCGGTGCTGCTACATTTGCATATATGATTAAAGACACTCCAGAGCTTGATGAAGCACTTTTAAAGGATCCGATATCCTCCGAAGTGTTTGATATGAACGGAGAACCTTTCACGGAAATAGGGTCTGTGAAAAGGGACTATGTAAATTACGAAGATATTCCGGAAACGGTCAGAGACGCCTTCATCGCAACGGAAGACTCTCGCTTTTTTGAACATAATGGTATTGACTTGATTCGTTTAGGTGGCGCGGTCATTGCTAACGTTACCGACGGTTTCGGCTCTGAAGGAGCTAGTACGATTACTCAACAGGTTGTGAAAAATTCATTCTTAACACATGAAAAAACTCTTTCACGTAAAGCACAAGAAGCATGGCTTTCTTTCCAGCTAGAACAAAAGTATACAAAGGAAGAAATCTTTGAAATTTATGTAAATAAAAACTGGATGGGTAGTGGTGGACACGGTGTCGCTACAGCTGCGAAAACATATTACGGTAAAAGCTTAGATCAACTTACCTTAGATGAAGCAGCATTATTAGCTGGGTTGCCACAAAGTCCAGCTAATTATGACCCTTTCAAATATCCTGAAAATGCAAAAAAACGTAGGGATATTGTTCTTTCATTAATGAATCAGCACGGCTATATTACAAAGGAAGAAATGGTTGCTGCTCAATCGGTTGATGTATCCGCTGCTCTCGTCCCAGAAGACCAACGTGAGACCAATGGAGAAATTGCCTATGATTCCTTTGTAGGACAGGTTATTAAAGAAATTGAAGAAAAGTATCCGGATCTTGATCCTTTCTCTGAAGGATTAAAAATTTACACAACATTAGATACAAGTGCTCAAGACTATGTAGAACAAATTCTAGACGGCAATGAAATTGTTGAATTTCCTGATGAAAAATTTCAAGCTGGAATTACCTTATTAGATACAAAAACTGGCGCCATTCGTGCGCTCGGTGGTGGAAGAAACCAAACACAAACATTCGGATTTAACTATGCGACTGATCCAAGACGTCAGCCTGGTTCGACTATTAAACCGGTTTTAGACTACGGTCCTGCCATTGAATACTTGAACTGGGGAACGTATCAGACATTAGTGGATGAACCATATACGTATTCCGGTGGGCAAGAAATTAATAACTGGGATAACAAGCATATGGGCTCTATGACAATGAGAACAGCTCTTGCTCTTTCACGTAACATACCTGCCTTAAAAGCGATGCAAGAGGTTGGGCTTGATAAATCAAAAGAATTTGGCTCGAAACTTGGAATACCGGTTAGTGAGTTAACGGAATCCTATTCCATTGGTGGATTAGGTGGAGCCGATAAAGGCGTTTCCTCCCTCCAGATGGCAGGTGCATATAGTGCATTCGGAAATAACGGATTTTATACAGAACCATATTCCGTCGTTACAATTGAACTTCGTGATGGAACAAAGCTTGACTTAAAGCCAGAAACTGAAGTGGTTATGAAAGATTATACAGCTTTTATGATCACAGATATGTTAAAGGATGTTTTAACATACGGTACGGGTTCTCGTGCAAGAGTAGACGGCCTTGCTGTCGCTGGTAAAACGGGAACGACGAACTATCCTAAGGCAGAACGAGACAAATACGATATCCCTAACGGTGCCGTTCCTGATTCTTGGTTTGTGGGTTACACAACCAACTACACAGCCGCGGTCTGGACAGGATATGATGATCGTACTAAAAATTGGCTAACAAGTGATGAACAGAAAATCTCACAATATATCTTTAAAAACCTTATGACCCAGGTATCTCAAGGGAAAGAAACGGCTGACTTTGCAGTACCAAGCAGTGTAGAAAAAGTACGAATCGAAAAAGGTACATTTCCTGCAAAGCTCGCAAGTGAATACACTCCTAATGATCAAGTAATCATTGAGTACGCAGTTAAAGGGAGTGCACCAAAACAAGTATCAAATAAATATGATAAGCCTGCAGCGCCTAGTAATTTAAAAGTAACTCTTGATGAAGCAACGAAGGAACTACTTGTTACTTGGGAATACAGCGGTGACAATGTAGAAGGCGTTCAATTCCAGTTATATGGATCATTAAATGATGGTGGAGAACAACTTTTAAAAACTACTACAGAGAAGCAAGTTCGCTTAAAAGCTGAAACACCAGGCTATTATACCTTTAAGGTAATTGCCGTTCGTGATACTCAGCTAAGTGAAGCAGCAACTACAACGATAGAAGTATTGATTCCACAGGAAGAAGAACAAGAAGTGGAAGAAGAAGAAACCGAAAATGAGGAAGGGACCGACGAGGAAACCACCGAAACGGGAGAAACAGGCGGTAATTCCAATACTGGAAATACAGGTACCGGAACTGGTAACGGGAATACTGGTACTGGTACAGGAAATACTGGTAATACTAGCAATCAAGGATCAGGTAATAATTAATAAAAGCTGTTTTCGTAAAGATTGTTGTTAAAATCTTAAAGCCGATTTTAACGTAGAAATAGCAATTTTTACGCTTTAAAATTTAGTTTACAGGCTCTTTTCGTTTTAAATATGCTATTTTCTGCCTAAATTTAGAACAATCAATAA
Source organism: Bacillaceae bacterium (assembly GCA_041640555.1). Lineage (GTDB taxonomy): Bacteria > Bacillota > Bacilli > Bacillales > Cytobacillaceae > Robertmurraya_A. The sequence goes on along the minus strand of JBEQAB010000008.1, from coordinate 102,826 downwards.
AATTATGTTTCAAAAAGCAACAAAGTTTAAGAAAAAAGCCTTAATAAAAAAGCATCTTTAGAATTGAAGTGCCCCATAAATGTTAGACATCGATCTTACATTTATGGGGTGTTTTTATGTCTAATTTTACTGCAGAAAATAGAATACAAATGGTGTTAAGGTATTTAAATGGTAACGAATCTATTAAGGAAATTTCACGTCAGGTACAGATTAATCAGAGTGTTTTGAGTGGATGGATTCGCCTTTACGAACAACATGGTAGTGAAGCTTTCCTAAAAAACTATACACGCTATTCAAGTGAGTTTAAAATGGATGTAATAAATTATATGAACGAAACGGGTACATCCTCAGTTGATACAGCAGCGATTTTCAATATTTCCTCTCCTGGAATGATTCGGAATTGGCGAACAAAGTGGAAACAAAGTGGAAACAAGGTGGAATAGATGCCCTACAATTAAAGAAAAAGGGGCGTCCATCTATGAAGAAAGAAACAAAGAAAAATAAAACTAAGAAAGCAGCACCAATCCCAGGTGATGGTACAGTAGAAGCATTACAAGCGAAAATTGAACGATTAGAAATGGAGAATGCCTACTTAAAAAAGTTGAATGCTTTAGTTCAAATGCAGGAAAAATTACAAACAAAATCAAAGCGCAAGTAATTTTTGAACTAAAGGATCATTATGAGGTTGTGGATTTAGTTGAAGTCGCTGACATTCCACGTAGTACGTATTATTATTGGGAGAAACGTTTAAATCAAGCCGATAAGTACGCAAATGTAAAAGAAGAAATAAAAGAAATCTATCATGAACATAAAGGACGTTATGGCTATCGTCGTATCGCGAAAGAATTAAAGAAAAAAGGCATTCATCATGACCCAAAAACTATTAATAGTTTAATGAATTCCATGGGCTTAAAATGTCTAGTGCGTATGAAGAAATATCGTTCCTACAAAGGGAACGTAGGGAAAATTGCACCCAATGTATTACAACGCGATTTTAAGGCGGAAAAAATGAATCAGAAATGGGTAACAGACGTTACAGAATTCCACTTATTTGGAGAGAAGCGTTATCTTTCGCCGGTACTTGATTTATGTAATGGTGAAATTATTACTTATAACGTAATGAAACGCCCCGTTTATAAACTCGTTGGAGATATGTTAGACAAAGCGATAGAGTATCTTAAACCGGGAGATCAAGTAATTCTTCACTCTGATCAGGGCTGGCATTATCAAATGAAACAGTATCAAAAGACACTAGAACAACACAAAATTACTCAGAGTATGTCTCGTAAAGGCAACTGTTTAGATAATGCGGTTATCGAGAATTTCTTTGGCTTATTAAAGTCTGAGTTACTTTACCTGCAAGAGTTTGAGAGTATCGAGCATTTTGAACAGGAATTAGAAGAGTATATTGATTACTACAACAAAAAGAGAATGAAGGCAAAATTAAAAGATCTGAGCCCGGTTGAATACCGAAATCAGATCTTAAAAGTTGCCTAAAATGTTTGTCTAACTTTATTGGGTCAGATCAAATTTTTCTAAAGATGCTTTTTTTGCGTATTGCTTTTCCAGTTCCTTAAATAGCTCCACTAACTGCTTATACGAATGGAATGAGCCCTGTCTTCCTTGGATAAAATTCAATCTTTCCTCCACATTAATGGGTTTTATTTGTAATTCTTTAGAGAAAACATTTTCAGATATTGGTTCCATATTATTTACTAACAATAGTTGTTTAGCAAATAATGATAATCCCTTATCCATAAGAACAGTCATTTCTTGTTTTTCTCTAATTCTAATAAGCTCCCCAAGTCTTTTTTCTATATTTTTCCATTCTAGAAATCCATTTTGAATATCATTTTTTCTCATGGATAACCAATTGACCTTTCATCCTCTTTTTTCCTTCTCGACATATGTCTAATAAAGGACAACTTGGACACTGAGGATTTTGTGCTTTGCAATGATATCGGCCAAAGAAAATCATTCGGTGGTGGGTTACTGACCACTCATCCCTCGGTACCTTTTTCATTAGTGTTTTCTCAACTTCTAATACAGAATCCTTCCAACGACATATCGCCAGTCTTTTACTCACTCTTTCAACATGAGTATCGACCGCAATGGCTGGTATACCAAAAGCAACAGACACGACTACGTTGGCTGTTTTTCTACCAACACCAGGAAGCTTGGTTAACTCATCCCGATCCATAGGTACTTCCCCATTGTATTCATCTATCAGAAGCTGAGAAAGCTTTTGAATATTTTTTGCCTTGTTTCTAAAGAGACCAATGGACCGAATGTCGTTTTGCAACTCTTCAAGTGAAACGTTCAAATAATCTTCAGGAGTTTTATATTTTTCAAACAATGTTTTTGTTACCTTGTTTACAAGTACATCGGTACATTGGGCAGATAACGCCACTGCTACCACAAGTTCAAAAGGATTTGAATGATTTAATTCACAATGCGCTTCAGGAAACATTTCTCCCATTGTATCTAAACAAATTCTTATTTGTTCTTTATTCAGCATTTCATTCACTCAACTTTCAAAAAAAGTAAAAAAAATGAGAGACTCTGCTCTCATGCACGATTTATTGTTCGAGCCAATTATAAAATGGAATAGGCTCGGTTTTATTTTCCGGTCGCTCAATCTGTTTATTTTTCGCTTGTTGTTGATGAGGTCTAAATCTTTTTCCATAGTTTTTTGCCTGCTCAACCGTTTTGATGCCGTTCTTTTTCCACTCAAAAAGGATGCGATCAATATATCTGAAATTCAACTTACCCGAAATAACAGCTTCCTTTAATGCTGCTTTAATTATCACTGGGTTATGCCTATCATCATCCATCCAAAGAGCAAGGGTCTCGCACTCAAATGGGGATAATGGTCTCCCAAATTCCTGTTCAAAGCAAGTATACACGTCCGTTTCTATTGTTTGTTGATTCATTACATCTTTGGCTTTTTTCTGTTGTAAAAAAACATCCAATAATTTATCCCATAGTGGATCCAGTGAGTATTTTTCGAATCGAATTCCATCACTTGAATGTCCATCTTGGATTTCAATTAACCCTTTTTGAATAAGTCGGCGTAGCATATCAGAGCACTGAGTACTATTAATTGTCATTAGAGAAGAAATCTCATTCGGGGTTGGAAAACTATTTCCTCTTTCGGTAAAACTATATACATGAATTAAAAGTAATAATTCAAGTTCATCAATATTAAGAAGTTTATAAGAAGTTAATAGTGCATTAGGGAGCGTAGTATTCCCTAGTTTCATCCATTCAAGCATATTTTCTTTCATTCAAGACACCTCCCCTTTAGTATAACATGAAGTAAGATGTTCAGTAAGGAACTTTCATTGATTGCCAAATATATACTAGACCCATAATAAAAAGCTCGCATAGGCGAGCTTCTTCTTTGATTAAGGATATAATCGGTTTAATAAACGTGGGAATGGAATGGTTTCTCTAACATGCTCCACACCACTTATCCAAGCTACTGTTCTTTCTAAACCAAGGCCAAATCCTGAATGCGGAACAGAACCAAATTCTCTTAATTGTAAGTACCATTCATAAGCTTCTAAAGCTAATCCATGATCCGTTAAGCGCTGCTTTAACAGCTCATAATCATGTATACGCTCTGAACCGCCGATAATTTCTCCATATCCTTCTGGAGCAATTAAATCTGCACATAAAACAACATCATCACGGTTTGGATGCGGCTGCATATAAAATGGCTTTAAAGTTGTCGGGTAATGAGTAATAAACACAGGCTTCTCATAGCTTTCTGCAATCGCCGTTTCATGAGGTGCACCAAAATCATCACCCCAAGTAATATCTGTAAAGCCCTTCTCGTGTAAGAATTTAATAGCATCATCATAACTGATTCTAGGGAAAGGCGCTTGAATTCTCTCAAGTTTCTCCGTATCTCTACCTAATGTTTTCAATTCTAGTGAACAATTTTTCAAAACAGATTGAACAATATGTGACACGTATTGTTCTTGAACTTCTAAGTTTTCTTCAAACTCCACAAATGCCATTTCAGGTTCTATCATCCAAAACTCAATTAAATGTCGGCGAGTTTTGGATTTTTCCGCTCGGAAAGTCGGTCCAAATGAAAATACCTTTCCTAATGCCATCGCTGCTGCTTCCATATATAGCTGTCCACTTTGTGAAAGATATGCATCCTCGTCAAAGTACTTTGTTGCAAACAATTCCGTTGTTCCCTCAGGCGCACTACCTGTTAAAATCGGAGGATCCACCTTTGTAAATCCTTGCTCATTAAAAAACTCATAGGTAGCTCGGATAATCTCATTACGAACCTTCATTACCGCATGCTGACGTTTAGAACGTAACCAAAGATGTCTATTATCCATTAAGAACTCTGTTCCATGTTCCTTTGGTGTAATTGGATAGTCAACCGAATGATGAATCACATCAATTCCTTTCACCTGCAGCTCGTAGCCGAATGGAGAACGCTCATCTTTTTGTACTGTACCTGTTACATATACAGAAGATTCTTGCGTGATTCCTTTTGCTTGCTGAAATACTTCTTCAGACACTTCTGCTTTTACAACAACACCTTGAATAAAGCCTGTCCCATCTCGAAGCTGAAGGAAAGCTATTTTTCCGCTAGAACGCTTATTTGCAATCCAGGCACCAATTTTAACATCTTCTCCAACATATTTGTGAACTTGTGAAATAGTTGTTTTATTCACGACAATTCCCTCCAAAAATCTAAAAAGAAGCTATGAGTATGTATAAAATATTTGTTTATAACACCTATAAGTAAGTATCAACTTCTCTTTAACAGTTTAAACTTCGTATGAATGCGTAAAGTCCCATCTCATTATACAATTCGAAATATAGACTATCAAGTTTATATCAAAGAAAAAACAGAATGCCTAGGCACTCTGTTTTTCTATATTAAGCCATTTTACTTTCAACGAAGTTCTTCATACGCTTAATGGCTTCTTCTAACTGGTTTAATGACGTCGCATATGAGAGGCGAATATTATCAGGTGTACCAAATCCAGAACCTGGTACAACGGCAACCTTTGCCTCTTCAAGTAAGCCTTCCACAAATGCATCAACTGATTCATACCCACAGGCTTGAGCGGCTTTGCTTGCATTTGGGTATAAATAAAATGCGCCTTGTGGCTTTACACATGTAAAGCCTGGAATTTGTAATAGCTGTTCAAAAATAATATTTAAGCGCTCTTCAAAAGCCTTTTTCATTTCGGTAACAGGTTCCTGTGAACCGTTATAAGCCGCAATTGCACCAAATTGAGCAGTAGTCGTTGGGTTTGATGTACTATGACTAGCAAGGTTGGTCATAGCTGCAATAACTTCACGATTTCCTGCTGCATATCCAATTCTCCATCCAGTCATGGAATGTGACTTTGACACACCATTAATGATGATGGTTTGTTCTTTTAATTCAGGAGATAGTTGAGCAATAGAAACATGTTTATTGTCTCCATAAACAAGCTTTTCATAAATTTCGTCGGAAACAATTAATACATTTTTTTGTAAACAAATTTGACCTAGCTCGAATAACTCCTTCTCAGAATACAACATTCCCGTTGGATTACTAGGAGAATTGATAATTACTGCCTTTGTCTTTTCTGTGATAGCCTCAGACAATTGAGCAGGTGTAATTTTAAATTCATTTTCCTCAAGTCCATCGATATAAACTGGTTGTCCTCCTGCTAACTTAACTTGTTCAGGGTAACTTACCCAGTACGGAGTTGGGATGATAACTTCATCACCCTCATCTAATATTACTTGAAAAAGTGTATAGAGAGCATGTTTGGCTCCATTTGTAACAATGATTTCTTTTGCTGTATAGTCAATGCCTTGATCTTCTTTAAACTTTGCCACAATCGCAGCTAATAGCTTTGGCAATCCTGCAGAAGGTGTATACTTTGTGTGCCCCTCATTCATTGATGTAACCGCCGCATCAATAATATGCTGTGGCGTATTAAAATCTGGCTCACCAGCCCCTAAACCAATCACATCATGGCCTTCTTCCTTCAGTGCTTTTGCCTTTGCAGTAATTGCTAAAGTGGTTGATGGTGTTAATGCCTTTACTCTTTTCGCTAATGTAAATCCCATTGTCCTTGCCTCCAAAAAGTTATAAATTCTTTATTTCTCTTACTTCTTCCCCTGTTTTAAAATCAATGTAGAAGTAGTTAATTTTTTCGTTGTTTGAACGATAGTAAATTTCCCATAAAGGGTTGTTTTTTTCCATCCCCAAACGTACATCTATAATTTGATCAGGAGAAACTTCATTAGATAAAGTATTAATAGCTTCCGACTTTGTGATTCCATCTTCTGCAGGTAAGACCACTATTTTGCCACCTTTTTCAGGAATCCAAGCAATCAGCTTTTCCCCTTCCTTATTAGTACCTTGCACAACATAATATGCACTTGAACCATGGTAAAGCGAAAATTCAGTAATATCAGTTATTTCTGTTTCTTCCTTAGCGATTGCTGTAGCACGACTTTCCGCGTCAGCAATTGGCTCAGTTGCGTTTAAATATATTTTAACTGTAATTCCTATAAGGATAATTACACCAATAATTGCAATCCAAAACCACTTCTTCATGAATTTACACCACTTTATGTACGATAAATTGTAAATACTGCTTTTGATTTGTCTTGTTGATCGAGAGCTAAACCAAACATTAAGTTCTCTCTTTTTAACGTCCGGTTTAAGGCATCGACTACCTTATAAAGGTCTGATGTATACTCAACCTTTACAGTTGACAATACCTCTATTTTACTTTCCACTACTGATTTCACTCCATTCTCTAATATTTGTTAGCAATAGCTTTTTCACAAAAGGTTACAATATATTTAAGCAACTGCTTATTTCTTATCAAACATTATAACAGCTTTTGAGCGATTGATATTAAATTTTTTTCTAGTTCACACACAATTTTCCCGCGCTTAATAAGCGCGGATTTTTTTATTCCTCTGACTTGGAAATAGAAATGATTTCATAATTCGTAGGAGTGAATTTAATTGTTAGAATTCCGTGCATTTTTGTGTAATGAACATCGAGCCAAGTATCTTGAAGTAGCTTTAATATATCCTGATGGGGGGCCAGATGCTTGGATTGAAAAATAACAGCCAATTGAGGATCCATATGTCTTAATAATTTTTCATTTATGGAATTCTCCACTGCAAATTGTGGAATTTTGACGATATTTACATTTGAAAGATCGTACTTGATCAAAGTACGATTTGATTCGTCAGTCATTGATGTAAGAATGAGGAAACGGCTACTTTTATATGTAAAAGAAAGGTCCAAGCCTTCATCTTTAGAATCACCATCGAATAAAACTTCTGCTTCAAGATTTTGAACAAGCTTTTGCTTTGTACCCTGAGTCCATAGATGTATGCCAATATCCTGAATCTCGTTACTTCCCGTTTTTATCGTTTCTATTTTTTCTGCAATAGACTTACTAGTGATAACCTGCTTTACATCATAAAATTCAACAAGCATATTCAAATTCCCGACATACCCTTCTTCCGGGCTTGTTAAGATGATGGTAGAAATTTGACCGACCTTATATAGCTTTAAAACGCGTTTTAATTCTTCCTCTGTATCTTGATGCCCTGTATTAACTAAGATATGTTCTCCTTGTCCATTTTGGATAAGCGTTGCTTCTCCATTTGTTAAGGGCAAAAATGTTACAGCTAATTCATCTTCTCTTAAGTTCAAATCTATGCTTTCTACTTCAGCAGGTACAAACGGAGAATCCGCAGGTATATAATACCAATTCGCTAAAATCATGCAGATTGTAAAAATCAAACTCATTTTCGTCCCCCCTAATACTCTAAATTTTAGTTTGTGATGTTTAAGAAAATTTATCCATTTAGAGGGGATATGTTAATTAAAGCCATTCTTCAATTATGGTTAACATTTCATTAATGTCTAATGTTTTTACTGGTACGGAAGGAATCGATTTTAAAAAGGCTTTCCCATAAGTGGTTGTCACAATTCTTCGATCAAATATAATAACGAACCCTCTATCTGTTTTCTTTCTGATTAACCTTCCAAAACCTTGTTTAAATCGTAATACAGCTTCAGGTAATGAATGCTTTGAAAAAGGATTTTGACCATTTGCTTGTATTAATTCTCCTTTTGCTTCCGCAATTGGGTCGTCAGGTGGTGTAAAAGGCAATCGAACGATAATCAGGCAACTTAGAGCTTCCCCTGGTATATCAATCCCCTCCCAGAAACTGCTTGTTCCTAATAAGATTGATTTTTCAAACCGTTGAAAATTTCTAGTTAATCTCGATCTACTTCCGCTGGTAATTCCTTGAGCAAATAGCACATAGTCATCTAACAGACCACTTTCTTTTATCAGGTCATGTGTTTTCTTTAACATATCATACGAAGTAAAGAGTATGAGCATTCTACCTTTTGTGACTTCTGCAATAGATATGATATGTTCTGTAATGGCTGCCACATAATCTGATAACGGTACCTTATTTATTTCCGGTAAATCCTCAGGAATTAAAACTTGGACCTGCTCCTTATAGGCAAAAGGAGAAGGTATATGAAGGGTACTACAATCCTCTTTCCCTAGTCCTAATGAATCCAAAACATAATCAAATGATTGATTTACTGTCATAGTGGCAGAAGTAAGTACCGCACTTTTTTTCTTTTCAAAAAAATACTCCTTTAAAAATTCAGAAATAATTACTGGTTGAGAATAGATAGACGTTAAATTTTGCGTTGCTTTTCCATCCATTTCAATCCAGGTAACATGTGAAGGCAAAGGCTGAATAATAAGATTCTTCATTTGAGTTCGAATCTGTTCAATCTCATCTAAAAACGAAACTACCTCATTCATTGTTATTTTTTGATGATATTCAAGCGTAAGTTGTTGGCGTTTAATAAAATCTACCCACTTACACAAGCACTCATATAAATCCTTAAATAAAAACTGACATCTCTCAGCAGATGCAATCGCCGATTGCCATTCTTTAGCAGATTCATCTCGGCTCACTCTTTTTATCAATCTTTGATTTCCTTTTTTTGCGTTCTTTTTTACAAACAACGCAATTGCTCTGAATAAATCGTCTAATTCAAACTGAAGTTCAGCGATCATTTGATTCATTTGCAAAGAATGTAAAAGTTGCTCGTCGCCTTCAATAGGCAATTTCTTGAAGATTTGCTCTAATTCATAGAAGGTTTGCCTTTGATCGGTACTACCAAACTGGCTTAAAAGCATTCGTAAAGATAAATAATCAATGGATTGATTAAAACTCTTGCCCACAGCTTTTTCGAAATGATGAGCTTCATCAATAATGACATATTCAAAAGGAGGTAGGATACTATTTTCTGCATTTAAATCAACCATTAGCAACGAGTGATTTGTAATAATAATCTTTGCATTATTTACCCGTTGTCTATTGAGAAAATAGAAATCGTGAGATAGCCATGACCGATCCTTCACGAAGATAGAACTATCATTTTTTATTCGATTCCAGTAAAGAAGGCCTCCACTTGATAAGTTCAGTTCCTCGAAATCACCTGTTATTGTTTGTGTTAGCCATACTAAGATTTGCATCTTAGTTAAGCTAGTGTCGTAATTATCTTCCTCTTCGTATAAAGATTGGTGAAACTTTTCTAGGCTTATATAATGGTGTCTCCCCTTTATGAGTACTACCTCTAGAGGGAAATCTACCATTTTTTTTAACAAAGGAATATCTTTTGTTAGCAGCTGTTCTTGAAGTTGTGTGGTGTACGTACTTACCACAATTTTATGATTTGTGTTGTTGGCAAATATCGCTGCCGGTAACAAATAAGCCAATGATTTACCGACCCCTGTTCCAGCTTCGATCAGAGCATGACGCTCCTCTTGAAAAGCTGAATACACATGGTCGAGCATTTGAACCTGTCCCTCTCGCTTTTCATAATCCTTAAATGCCTTTTGAAACATTGCTTCTTTTTCTTCGGTTGTGCTTGGATAGATTCCCTCTGTAGGATGTTCTATCTCTTCTAATTCTTCTTTCTTCCTCAAAACAAGACCTTGAAATAATTCCAGTCCTTCAGGCATCACGTCACTTGCGCTAGACTTACCTAGTACATACTCATCAAGCAACAAGGAGATGTCACTTTTTAAGCCCCCTGCGAGCTTTAAGAGCTGCCTTAAAGTGACTTCAGGAAGATCCTTTAACAAATTAATTAAAATAAGAAATAACTCTGCAGTTACATATGCATCACTATCCGCCTGATGCGGACGATCATGTGCTAGTCCCTCTTGAATCGAAAGGTCGGTTAATTTAAAACTATCAGCCGTAGGAAAGACTATTCTTGAAAGCTCAACTGTATCAATGACAGGTCCAAAAAATCCTTCATACCCTGAATCAATTAACTCTTCCTGAAGAAAAGAAAGGTCAAATAAAACATTATGAGCGACAAAAAAAGCACCATCTAGCAATTGTAAAATTTTCGGTGCTATCTCAGAGAAGGTTGGCGCGTCCTTTAACATGTCATTATTAAGACCAGTCAACTCCTCAATAAAAAGAGGGATAGGTTTATCTGAACTTACCAAAGAAGAAAACGTTTCTTTGATTTCACCGTTTTCAACCACTACAGCGGCAAATTGAATAATTTTATCCCCTTTTTTCGGTGAATTTCCTGTGGTTTCTAAATCTACTACTACAAAACGATTTGTCATTCGTCACACCTCGAACATTCATTCAATCAAACGGTAACATAAATTTGCCAAAAGAAAAAGTAGAAGCCATTGATTGAATTGAATATAGCTATGAAAAAACCCCCTGTGGGAGGGGGATTATCGTATCGTTCTTTCTGGTTCCGCATGAAGTAATTCTACAATTTGATTTTGCTCATTCATAATGGCTACTTTTGGTTCGTGGGAGGCAACCTTATCTTCAGCCACTAATGCGTAAGAGATAATGATAACTACGTCGCCTTCTTGGACTAAACGTGCTGCTGCTCCATTTAAGCAAACAACACCGCTACCTCTTGTCCCAGGAATAATATATGTTTCAAATCTAGCTCCATTATTATTATTCACAATTTGAACTTTTTCATTAGCTACCATACCTACTGCATCTAAAATATCTGTATCAATGGTGATGCTTCCAACATAATTTAAATTCGCTTCCGTCACTCTTGCGCGATGGATTTTGCCATTCATCATCGTACGAAACATAGTCATTTCTCCTCTCCGTCTACTCGTTATCTATAGCGTGATTACCAAATTATCTATTAAGCGAGCATTTGAAAACTTTACTGCAAGAGCGATGATGAATTTCCCCTCTAGAACCTCTAGTTTTTCCAGTTCTGGATAAGAGTAGATCTCTATATAATCAACCGCTCCTGAAGAGTTCTCACTAATCGTATTTTTCATGTCTGAAATGATTACTTCAAGATCTCTTTCCCCTGCACGGATTTGTTTTTCCGCTTCTTTTAAACTTTTATAAAGGACAGAGGCTTCTTCTCGCTCTTTAGAGGTTAATCGAACATTGCGAGAGCTCTTTGCTAGTCCATCCTCTTCTCTTACTGTTTCCACAGGAATTAACTCAATTGGAAAATGGAGATCAGAAATCAACCCATCCACAACCGCTACCTGCTGCGCATCCTTCATACCAAAATAGGCACGAGTTGGCTGTATAATATGGAAAAGCTTCACTAAGACGGTAGCAACTCCATCAAAATGACCTGGCCTTGTGCTTCCACAAAGGACATCAACCCTCTTTTGAACAACAAGTGTAACAGAAGGCTTCGATGGATACATCTCTTCAACTGCCGGATAAAAAATATAATCTACCTTTTCATTTTTAGCTATTTCACGATCGCGTTCAAAATCACGCGGATAAGCATCAAGGTCCTCATTCGGTCCAAACTGTAATGGATTGACAAATATACTCATAATTACAATATCATTTTCTTCTCTGGCTTTATTTACTAAACGGACATGGCCCTCGTGAAGGTAACCCATGGTTGGGACATAACCGATTGAAAGCTTGTCATTTTTCAGCTTTTGAACTTCTATTTGCATTTGTGAAATCGTAGTGATTACTTTCATCTTTCTCCCCCATACAGACCCTTTAACTCTTCTTCTTTCATCGAAAAGCTTTGATCATCTGAAGGAAATTGACAGTTCTTCACCTCAGATACATAAGCTGAAATTCCTTTAGTAGCTACCTCATCTACATTTCCAAATGTCTTCACAAATTTTGGAACTCTATTCACACCGTAAGTGACGACATCATGATAGACAAGAACTTGACCATCTACTTCCACACCTGCACCAATCCCAATGACTGGTATAGATAAATGCTTCGTGATTTCCCGTGCCAGTTGCTTTGGAACACACTCTAGAACAAGCATGAATGCACCTGCTTCTTCACAAAGCTTTGCGTCTCGAATTAATTTTTGTGCCGCTTGAGCATCCTTCCCTTGAACCTTATAACCACCTAATACAGCTACTGACTGTGGAGTTAGACCCAAATGTGCACAAACCGGAATCCCTGCATTAGTTAAGGCTTGAATATGTTCAAGGACCCCATCTGCACCTTCAAGCTTTAGAGCCTGTGCTCCTGTTTCTTGAATCATTTTTGCTCCAGTGATTAATGTATCACGGACGGATAAATGATAGCTCATAAAAGGCATATCGACAACTGTAAAAGTATTGGAAGCTCCGCGTCTTACTGCTTTACCGTGGTGAATCATATCAGCTGTTGTTACTGGAATGGTGGAATCATACCCTAACACAACCATTCCTAAAGAATCACCTACAAGGATCATGTCTACTTCACAACCTTCTGCATGTTTTGCTGAAGGATAATCGTACGCAGTTAGCATAACGATTTTCTCACCATTTTTTTTCATACTTTTAAAATCATTCAACTGTCTCATTTACATTCTCCTTTTCCCGGAGAGGAACAAAACATTTGATTACAATATAAAAAGGAATCCTAAAAATACACAGAAGGATTCCTGAAAATTTGATGTTTTGTTTATCCCTCTGTCCCGGTCCATCTTTGGATCTAGGCAGACTATTTATAAAATTTTGTATTTACACTAATGGTGCAGTTCACCGTGGATACTGCCCGACGCTTCAAATTATAGCAAAATCCTCTTAGATTATCTATTCACAAATTAGTGAAGTTCTATGTCTGCGGAATAAATATGATGTATTTCCCCTAATGCATCTTCTACCTTCAGCACACCCTCATCGGTAATTCCAAGAGCTTTTCCACTAATAGAACCATTCAAGGTTCTTGCTGTGATTTCTTTTCCGACACTTATTGCATAGCTTTCCCATAATAACTTAATAGGATAAAACCCTTTTTCTAGAAATAGCATGTATAAGGTTTCAAACTTTTGGAATATGACTTTTATTATTTCAGCTCTGTCAAGTTCCTTCCCTTCCTTTGCACGTAACGAAGTAGCAATCTCACGAAGTTCAAGCGGAAAATCATCTTCCGTTTGATTAATATTCAAACCCATCCCAATGATAACCGAAATAATTCGGTCCGCATCTGCCTGAAGTTCAGTTAATATCCCTGTCACTTTTCGTTGTTCAACTAGAATATCATTCGGCCATTTAATTTGCGGTGTTAAGGTAGTTGTTTCTTCAATTGCTTGGACAATTGCTACAGCAGTAAGTAAAGTAAGCTGAGGTGCTCTTTGGATAGGTATTTTCGGCCTTAAAATTAGGCTCATCCAAATACCCGTAGATTTTGGAGAATGCCACGCACGATCCATTCTGCCTCTTCCACCTGTTTGTTCCTCGGCAATTACAACGGTCCCTTCTACCGCCCCTTCATGCGATAACAAATGCGCAATCTTTTGAGTAGAATCAACCGTTTCTTCATAATGAATAACTTTACCTATGAACTCTGTCTTTAACCCCAATTGTACGCGATCAGCTGAAATACTTTTTGGCAAGTTTAAGATTTTATATCCTTTTTTCCTAACGGCCTCTAATTCAAATCCTTCTTTTCTTAAATCCTCTATATGCTTCCATACAGCGGTTCTAGAACACCCCATTAGATCTGCTAAATACTGTCCAGACACGTACTCTTTCTCGGAATTCGTAAATGCCTCAAGAAGCTTTTTCCTTAATTCAGACTGCATTTTGTCACCCATTCTTTTATAACCTCATTGTCATTCTCAAGCCTATCATTTAGAATTTCTGTTTCAATTTCCTTAAGTACATCCTTCACCCATGGCCCTGCTTTTTTCTGTTTCCATTCGATTAGGTCTGAGCCTGAAACCTTTACATCCGCTAAAGAATGAATAGGCAGTTCGTCAATGAGCGCTTGAAGTCTGTGTACAGCGAAGGAATCAACCTTACTTTGGTAAGCTTGGTAAATCTTCTCCACTTGAAGAGCCGTCACTTTTCCACAAGCATATACGGAATCAATTGACCAGCTATTTGTAGAGCGTTCACTTAACCATTTCGACATATAGGAAATCTGTTGAACTCTTTTATTCGAGAATCTAAATGCGCTAAGGAATTGTTTAATCTCTTTTTCACCTTTTTGTAATAGATGTGAAAATAAAGCCCATTTTTCATCAATGAATAATGACTGAATTTGCAATTGAGATAGTTTCAACAAGGCTGTTTTTTTATCAGGTAAACCCGGTATGTATTTATATATTTCCGTTTCTATCAGCAACTGAATGCCTTGAGACAGATGATCTCCACTAAGCAGTTTATCTAATTCCGCTGCAATCCTTTCAACCGCGATATGTGTAAGTAGGTGTTTATTGTCCTTTATCCCTTGGTATGTATCGCTATCTAATACAAAACCCAGCTTGCTAACAAATCTGATTCCTCTTAGCATACGGAGCGCATCCTCTGAAAATCGCTCACTGGCCATTCCTACTGTACGAATTGTTTTTGCTTCTATATCTCCTTTACCTTTAAAGGGATCAAGTATCTCCCCAAAACGATTCATTGCCACTGCATTCATGGTAAAATCACGCCTAGCAAGGTCTTCTTCAATGGATCGAATAAATGTTACGGAAGTTGGTCTCCGATAATCCACATAATCTGACTCAGAGCGAAAGGTTGTAATTTCATACGAATGGTTATCGTACAGAACCATGACCGTCCCATGTTCGATACCAAGGTCAATTGTTTTCGGAAATATCCCTTTAATTTCACTAGGTGTCGCAGAAGAGGCAATATCAATATCATTGATTGGAAGACCTAGTAAATAATCACGCACAGCGCCTCCCACAAAGTATGCTTTAAACCCATATTTTTCAATCAACTCAAGGACTGGAATCGCTGACTTAAACGGTTCTTTCATATGGTTTTTCACCACTTTGCAATAAACTTTTATATAAGTCTTCGTATTGCTTCACGATAGTCGTCGCTTGGAATTTCTCTCTTACAAGCTTAACAGAGGATTCTGAAAACTGCTGATGCTTCTGTGGATGTTGCAGAAGATCAATGGCCTTTTCAGCCATATCCTCTATATCTCCAAGTTCACATATATACCCAGTTTGTCCATGGTCGATTACTTCAGGTATTCCTCCTACATTGGTTCCGATACATGGGACACCACATGCCATCGCCTCTAATGCAACTAATCCAAAGCTTTCTTTTTCAGACAATAAAAGCATGAGGTCACTAATTGAGTAAAGTTCCTCTACATTATCTTGTTTTCCTAGAAATAATACTTTATCTTGAATATTTAGCTTTTTAACTAGTTTGCAAACGACAGTCATTTCTGGGCCATCGCCTACAAGAAGTAACTTTGCTGGCATTCTTTTTGTAATCTTCTCAAATGTACGAACAACATCTTGCACTCTTTTCACTGGACGAAAATTGGACACATGAATGATAATTTTATCTTCCGGAAGCATTCCATACTCGTCTTTCAGATGAGAGGACTCTGATCGGTTATAGACCCGTTCATCAATAAAGTTATAAACCGTGTCGATTTTTTTATCAGGATTTATTAGATCGTAGGTTTGACTAATCAACGATTTAGAGACTGCTGTAACAATATCTGATTTCTCGATTCCAAATCGAATAGCATCCGTTAATGAAGGATCATAACCCAATACAGTAATATCGGTACCGTGTAGTGTAGTTACAATCTTTACATCCCTTCCACTCATTTGCTTTGCTAAGATGGCACAAACAGCGTGAGGAATCGCATAATGGACATGAAGAAGGTCCAACTCTTCACGGTTGATTACCTCCGCCATTTTGCTAGCTAAAGCAATATCGTAGGGTGGGTATTGAAAAACCGAGTATTGGTTTACCTCTACTTGATGGTAATACACATTATGGTACATCCTATTCAACCGAAATGGGAGGCTCGAAGAAATGAAATGAATCTCGTGTCCATTTTCTGCCAACATCTTCCCAAGCTCTGTAGCAATTACTCCTGAGCCCCCTACTGTTGGATAACAGGTAATACCTATTTTCATTTTTTTATTCATGGTTGTTATTCTCCTAGTAAATCACGATTGAGTAAAATTGGAGCTCTTACTTTAAACCCTTCTGCGTAAAGAGTTCCAACTTCTTTACCATATAAACGCTCCCTTGCTTCCAAAGCTGGAATATAATTATTTGTAAGCGGTGTGTCTACGCTATCCGCTTGCTTCGTAAACTGACTCTTATATGCCTCTAAACTTTCTTTCTTCTTTTCATAAGTGTTCGACACATCAATGACGAAATCGGGAGTAGAAAATCCGTTAATCATATAGTAGTAAAGCTGCTTAGGTCGGTAGGCCATATCATCAAACCCTGTCTGAAACTTTTGAATACCGGCAGAGAAAAAGGCTTCTTCTACGATTCTTGCACAGTTTCCATGATCAGGATGACGATCTTTTCCATAGGGAACAAAAACAATCTCCGGTCGAAATTTCCGAATGATATGAACGACTTGACGAATGGCTTCCTCAGTTAAAAATAAACCTCGATCTGGCAGATTTAATGTAATTCGTTCTTTTACACCGAGAATATCTGCCGCTTTCATTGCTTCTTGTTGGCGAAGTTCTACTGTTCCATTACTTGAAAGTTCAGCTTTTGTTAAATCACAAATTACCACTGTTTTCCCTTCAGAAGTGTATTTTGCGACAGTTCCAGCCATGCCAATCTCCACATCATCTGCATGTGCCCCAAAGGATAGGATATGTATATTATTTGTCATTGCCCTCACCTTGTTCTTGATGGATGATATCTCTCCAAGCAAGGTCCCCACGCTCGAGTCCTTTTATTAGAACTTCCGCCGTCCCAATATTTGTTGCTAACGGTATGGAGTACACATCACAAAGGCGTACTAACGCCGTAACGTCTGGTTCATGCGGTTGCGCCGTAAGAGGGTCTCTAAAGAAGAACACCATATCCATTGTATTTTTAGCGATCATTGCCCCAATCTCTTGGTCCCCACCAAGTGGTCCTGACTGGAATCGCTGTATCGACAGTCCGGTTGCTTCCATAATTCTTAGGCCGGTCGTTCCCGTGGCAAACAAGGTATGCTCTTCTATAATTTCTTTATAGGCAATTGCAAATCGTACTAACTCATCCTTTTTATTATCATGAGCAATTAAGGCAATGTTCAAAATAATCCCCCCTAGTTATTCAATAATATTTTCTAAACCATATACAAACACATTTAGCTTCATTACTGAGTCTACTGCCAGCTTCACACCTGACATAAACGACTCACGATTATAGGAGTCATGTCGAAGGGAAAGGGTTTGACCTGAAGAACCAAACATGACCTGTTGATGGGCAATTAACCCTGGTAGACGAACGGAATGAATGTGCATTCCCTCATAATTTGCTCCTCTTGCTCCAGAAATCGTTTCTTTTTCGTTTGGATGTCCTTGCTCTTTATGATCCCTTACTTCTGCAATCATCTGGGCTGTTTTCAAAGCAGTTCCCGATGGTGCATCTAGCTTTTGATCATGGTGTAACTCAATAATCTCAACATCTTGAAAGTATCTTCCTGCGAGTCGCGCAAATTTCATCATTAATACAGCCCCAAGAGCAAAGTTAGGGGCAATTATACAGCCTCTTTTTTGGTCATCACAAAGACGTTCTAGCTCTTTTAATTGATCATCAGAAAAACCGGTCGTACCGACAACCGGTCTAACACCATGTAATAGAGCGGTTTTTGCATGGTACATTCCAAATTCAGGTGTTGTTAAGTCAATTAATACATCAGGTTTTACTGTATTGAAACACTCTTCGATTTCCGTAAAAATAGGTGCATCCGCAGAGGGATATCCAATATCACTAAGCTTCAATCCATTATTCTTATAATCTATGGCTCCAACAAGTTCATATTCCTCTGTATTCATAACAAGCTTTACTGCTTCAGAACCCATTCTTCCACGAGGTCCTGCCACTACTACTTTAATCTTTTCCATAATTATTCCCCTTCTGTTTCAATTCTTGTCCATCGATTTTTATCTCGTGTATTAAACTTCTCCATGACACGGTTATGTGCTTCTTCTAAATCAATATTCAGTGAATTTGCAAAGCAAATGAGAACAAATAACATATCTCCAAGTTCTTCTTCAATCGTATTTTCCTTCTCCGATGCTTTTTTTGGCTTCTCACCGTAATAATGATTTACTTCTCTAGCTAGTTCACCAAGTTCCTCAGTCATTCTTGCAAGCATTGCAAGTGGACTAAAATACCCTTCCTTAAACTGGCCTATGTATGTATTTACCTCTTCTTGCAGTTGCGTCATTGTCTTATTACTGTTTTCCAAAGGTATTCACCTCATATCATATCGTGTGCAGCCTTTTTTCTCTACACCTAATATTACAATGTTAGCTAAAAGGTCCACTATTTACAAATATTTTTATTTACTGGGAAAGGCTTATTAACAAAATAGCTGGAACGAGTGATTCTCTTAAGAGGATTATTGCGTTTAAACTTCACTTTCACTTATAATGAATACGCCCTGTACACAAACTAAAAATTTTCCATTTTAAAAGTGAGGTAGAAATAATGCTTTTTTCTCTAAAAATGAAGAATATATTCTTCATCCTATTAGGTTCAGCCATCTTTTCTTTTGGAATTGTCCATTTTAATATGCAAAACAATTTAGCTGAAGGTGGGTTTACTGGCATCACTCTCTTGCTTTATTTTCTTTTTAACTGGGACCCCTCCTATGTAAACCTACTTCTAAATATCCCCCTATTTTTCATTGGGTGGAGGTTATTGGGCAAAAATGTCTTCTTATATACACTTATTGGTACGGTAGCTGTATCCGTGTTTTTATGGATTTTTCAGCGATATCAAATCAATATGCCGCTTAAAGACGATCTAACTCTAGCCGCTCTTTTTGCAGGTGTATTTATCGGTGTCGGCCTAGGAATTATTTTCCGTTTTGGCGGGACCACCGGTGGTGTTGATATAATTGCTCGACTTGTACATAAATACATAGGCTGGAGTATGGGGAAGACAATGTTTTTATTTGATGTGGTAGTTATTACACTATCCCTAATTTTCTACTTGACCTACCAAGAAGCGATGTACACCCTTGTCGCTGTATTTGTGGGTGCTAGAGTCATTGATTTCATGCAAGAAGGGGCTTATTCTGCAAGAGGGGCCATCATTATTTCTGAGAAAAACCAAGAAATTGCTGACAAAATTATGACCGAAATGGAACGTGGTGTTACCGTGCTTAAAGGCCACGGTTCTTACTCTAAGCAAGAAAAGGAAGTTCTTTACTGCGTTGTTGGTCGTAACGAGATCGTCTTATTAAAACGGGTCATCACTTCAGTGGATCCTCACGCATTTGTTTCTGTTACAATGGTGCATGATGTATTAGGAGAGGGATTTACATTAGATGAAAACAAACGTCCTATTGAGCATTAAAAAAACAGCCAAGTGGCTGTTTTTTTGTTTAATCTTCACTTCTTGCCATACCAGTATAGATCAATACTAGACGTACTAACTCAAGGACAGCGACTGCTGCAGCTGCAACATACGTTAATGCTGCTGCATCAAGCACGCGCTTGGTTTCTCTTTCTTCATCATTACGAATGATCCCCATTGAAACCACTTGGTCCATCGCACGATTGGAAGCATTGAATTCTACTGGCAGAGTTACAACCTGAAAAACAACAGCTGCTGCCATGAAGACAATTCCTAATAAAAGTAATCCACTAATTTGAGCAAAAATACCAACCATAATTAATATCCAAGATAGGTTTGAACCTAAATTCGCAACTGGAACTAATGCATGTCTAAAGCGCAAGAACGCATAATTCTGGTCGTCTTGAATCGCGTGTCCAACCTCGTGTGCAGCGATCGCTGCAGCTGCAACAGAGTGACCGTGATAATTCTCTGAAGAAAGTCTTACTGTTTTTACTCTTGGATCATAATGATCTGTTAGATGTCCTCTGGTTTCCTCCACACCGACATGATATAAACCGTTGGAATCCAAAATTCTCCGAGCTACCTCTGCTCCACGCATATGGGAAGAAGCAGCTACTTTTGAATATTTTGCGTAAGCTCTCTTCACTTTAAATTGAGCCCAAAGTGGAACCAAAATTATTAAAGCAAAGTAAATAAGGGTTGTCATTATGTTCCTCCAATTCAAAACAAGTTGTTACCCCAATTTTATTATTGACAATAATCGATGTCAATCTTTTAGCTCTCTTGAGCGGTTTTGCTCCCGCCTTTGATTTTTTTCGCCAGCATACTTTCTAAATCCTACATAGGATAAAGTTGCGACAATAATACTACCCGTTGTGAAGATAACCCACCAAAGGGAAGGATCCGCTTCATCTTCTGTCATTCCTTCAAAAATACTTTTTAAATCACTCTCTATTGAATCTAAATCCTTCATACTACTTTCCTCAGAAAGTATTTTCGGTCGATAATGATCGATATAATTGATTTTTGTATCAAGCCTTTGGACTTTTTCTGATCTAATATCGAGTTTTAAGCTTGGATAAATCATTTGATATAAAGTCAGGAAAGAGTTTAATTGTTCATGAAACCTCTCTGAATGCCCACTTTTGACTGCTTCCTTAACACCACCAAAAACCATAAGCACTTGACCTTCCATCTCGGTCCATAGAGGTTGACCTCCTGTATTAATGGCGTCCATTACTAGACGAAACTTTGTTACTTTATTTACGACCTCTGAATGTTCGAGTGATTCATTAGCTGTTGCCTCTAAGGCTTCATTATGCGCGACCGTTACAATCCGTAGTTCATCCATCGAAAATGGTCTTTGGTCCATGCTAATGAATTCTTCAGAGAAATACAAAAGAAGCTTATGAGCATCATCGTATCGAGATGATCTTACCATTTGTAGGGCTTCATCTGAGATTGAGTTTAACTTATCGATAGGCGACGTCTCATTTGCATGTATCGTTATAGGAAATAGTAGAATCAAAATCGAAATAAATATAACAACTCTTGCTTTCATACTTGTCCCCCCTCTTTATACTATTAAATGTTATGTATAGGGGGACAAGGTTAGACCATAAAATATCAACTAGTTTTGCTCAGAATGTTAGTTCCATTTTCTTGCTGTTTGCTCGTACCACAAACCAATAGGCAAGCGATAATGATACTATACTTAACCAAAATGTAAAATAACCAATTTGTGGTATATAGTCATCTAGCATATGGTATCTAGGCAGCATTTTAAACACATAATCTATTACATCATTATGTAGTGTCCAAATACCCGTTACAATTAAATGCCACGCCTTAAAACGGTAAAAAGGGGCATATAATAATCCCTGTAAGGCCATTGCACCATGTGATAGCATTAGCATATAACCGATTATATCTAATTCACCAGACACAACTAAAACCAGGTAGTTCATGACGACAGCCCATATACCATACTTAAACAATGTCACCATAGCTAACGCCTCAAATAAAGGCCAGTTTTTTCCTAGTATAAAGGCAATTAAAACAAATACAAAAAATAAACACGCGGTTGGGCTGTCTGGAACAAAAATTAAAAAAATCGGTGGTGTTTCTGCTAGTTGATATCGGTACCAATAATAAGCGTAGATGGTCCCAAGAATATTAACTACAAGTAACAACCAAAGAATCATTCGATTGGTTAAAAAATAGTAAATCCACTTCATCATGTACACCTCGCTATCATTTGAAAAAAGCTGGCATAAATTATGCCAGCTCTCAAGATTTATTCACTTTTAAGAGAAGAAACAAACTCCGCAAGTACTTCTAACTCTTCATCAGTTCCTTTGAACATTCCAGCAGGCATAGAGCCTCTACCATTTTTAGCAATATCCTTCACTTCATCCGCAGTTAATTCATTACCTACTAAAGCTGGGTTTGGCCCTCCCCCTTGGAGATCTCCTCCATGACATGCTAAACAGCCATTTTGATCGAGAAGCTTATAGCCATCAGACTCTTGGTCAAACTCGACCTCAGCAACGATTTGACCTTGAGCCTTAGCAGCTTCCCAGTCATGTGTTGCAACAGATTCCCAAGTTAAGAATGTGATAGCTGCAAGAGCTAGTAACATAAAACCAGTTGCTAATGGACGTTTAGAAGGACGACGTTCAGGTCCACGGTCGATAAATGGGGCTAACAATAATCCACCAAATGCTAGACCAGGAATAATAAATGCCCCAATCGCATTGTAGGGTCCTGAAGCATAGCTATACTTTAACAATTGGTATAAGAATAAGAAATACCAGTCTGGCAGTGGAATATATGCCGTATCTGTTGGATCAGCCATTTTCTCTAAAGGAGATGGATGAGCAATAGTTAAACATAAATATCCAATAAGGAAAACTGCCCCTACCATCCATTCTTTGAGAAGGAAGTTAGGCCAGAATGCTTCCGTTTTGCCAGGAAATTCCGAGTAGTCTTTCGGAATATTCGGTTTGCGTTCTGCAGGTACACGAGAATCACCTACGAACTTCATACCTTTTCCACGATGCATACAACAATCCCCCTCCTTTTTTATCAATCTCTTTCAATAGATTACATTTAGATTTTACAATGGACCAGAGATACCTTGCTTACGAATCATTAAGAAGTGAGCTCCCATTAATCCTAATAGGGCACCAGGTAAGAAGAATACATGAATTGCAAAGAAACGAGTTAATGTTTGAGCACCAACAATGTCAGAGTGTCCAGCAAGTAAGATCTTTACTTGTTCCCCGATAAGAGGTGTTGACTCAGCAATTTTTATCCCTACCTGAGTAGCAAATAGAGCTTTCATATCCCATGGTAATAAATATCCAGTGAATCCTAAACCAAGCATAACGAAGAAAATTAATACTCCGACAACCCAGTTCAATTCACGAGGCTTTTTATAAGCACCTTGGAAAAATACTCGCAATGTATGTAAGAACATCATAACGATAACAAGACTAGCACCCCAGTGATGCATGCCACGAACAATTTGTCCAAATGCCACTTCATTTTGAAGATAATAAACAGATTCCCAAGCGTTTTTAATATCTGGTACATAATACATTGTTAAAAACATACCGGATAAAATTTGAATTACAGTAACAAAGAACGTTAAACCACCAAAACAGTACACGAATGCTGAAAAGTGATGAGCAGGGTTTACGTGCTCAGGAACTTCATGGTCAGCAATGTCGCGCCACAAAGGCGTAATATCTAAACGTTCATCTACCCAATCATAAATTTTGTTTAACATCTATTACGCCTCCTCTCTTGGCTTGGCTTTTCCTAAAAGTAGGAAGCCGTCTTTTTCTTGCGTTGGATATACATCAAGTTTTGCAATCGGTGGTGTACCAGGTACGTTCGTCCCGTCCTTTTCATACAATCCACCATGACAAGGGCAATAAAAACGATTTTGGTTTGCTTTGTCAGTGTTCCAGTCAACCACACAGCCTAAATGCTTACACACAGGTGATAAAGCGACGATTTCCCCATTTTCATCCTTGTATACCCATGCCGTATTTGTTACTTCTGAAGTGTACCATGCATCTTGTTGCTCAAATGAAAAGTCAACTCGAGTTGGTTCTTCAGTTATTTCACTGATTTTCTGCGGAGTAGGAATAAAATCCCCACTTGCACTCGCTTTCAATACTGGATCTACAGCAAAGCGAACCATTGGCATAAGCATTCCAGCAGCCATGAAACCGCCTACACCAGTGAGAGTGTAGTTTAAGAATTGACGTCTAGAAACACGATGTTTGCTCATACTTTTCCCCCCTCTATTATGAAGTTGAGTCCAACGGACATAATTCAACACATTATAAAACTAGGACATAACCATGATATATCAAGATGTAAGCGAGGTCAATATAATACTTTGACCAAACGTTGTCAACTGTGTGACTAATATCTCATTTTATACATCTTCTTGCCATTTTTGCATGAACAATTGTAAAAGCTGTTTTACTTGGTCCTCTAAAATATTATTTCTAGCTCCCTCATCCATAGTAGCTAACGGTATGGATGGTAGCCAAATTAGACCTCCATTAAGTTCCCCTTCTAAGGATTTCCAAATACTATCTGATGTGACAAAGAAAACATGTTTAAATCCATTATCGAAAAGCTCTTTTTCCCAAACAGCAACTTCTTCTTTTAGCTTCTCTTTGCTCTTATTTTTTAAATAACTATGCCCCGGAAGCATGATCATTCTTCCCTTAAACTGCCTTTCTAGGGGAATTGTAAGCAGTTGGATAAATTCCGTCATCGCCACTGATTGCTTAATATCATTTCCAAAAGACACTGGATACAAAGGCAACACAGCTGTGTCTACATACTCTCTTGCTCCTAAAAACATGTCCATATCCTGAGAAACCCATTTCACAAGAACCACTCCAATTATCTATTAAATCATTCCTATCATACCATTTTTTAGAAACAAAAAAAACCTGCTATGTACTAGCAGGCTTTTTCTTTATTCATTGTTTCCGAGCCGTTTTAGCTGTCCTGTTAGTTCCTGAAAGGCTTCCTGATCCTGTCTGTCAAGTGCATCATCAATCAACGTAAGAAGCTTATCACGCTGGAATTTTGATAAACTAGTTGTTAAAAATCTTTCAGCAAGGATACGATCCTTTTCATTAATTTGCAGACTGTTTGGCATAAATGGATTATCCTCTAACACAATCACATATTGATGCGCTTGATTTGATGCGTGAAAATTCAACTGAATATAAATCTCTTCATCTCGGTTTAGGCGAATGTCATGGAATGATTTTTCAGCATCCGTTGTCATCACATTTTCCTTATAAAAACGAAATGGCACTTCATCGACGCAATGTGTAGACATAACAAGACCACGTGGGCAATATTGCGCTTGATCAACAAAGTGTACTTTCTCCATTAATTGATCATGGCTCATTAAGTAATTTAAAATCCATACACATTCTCGTCTTTTTAGTTGATAATGATTTAAAAACCAGCGAATAAAATCTTTTTTCTCGTTGACAGATACAGGGGTCGTCATCGTTGCTTCCCTCCTCTGCATACAACTAATTTCGATTAAACACCTGTTTTTTTTTCACTTACACGTCTTTAGAAAATCTGTCCACCAATTCTGCAAACTCTTCATTACTTGGATCCATTTGAAGAAGTATACTAAAAATTTCTGCAGCGTCATTCGTTTTTCCTTCTTCAATTAAAAAATAACCGTAATCTGATAAAAATTCTTGTTGATTCTTAAAGAAATTATATGCAAGTTGATATTTGTTTAATGCCTCTGAATATCTTTCAACATTCGCCAAAGCATTCGCTTCATCCCACAATAACTGCGGTTCTTCTACTCCTTGCTCATTCATAATATCAATAATTTCTAACACATCATCATATTTTTCTTGGTGAAAAAACAGCTTATTTAATGTAAGTGCGGCTTCAACGAACTCCGGATCAAGTGCTAACGCCTCCCTGATAAGCCTCTCTGCTTCATCCTCAAGATTTAATTTCAATGCAATTTTTCCACCGTAAAAGAAGAGATCTTTATTAAACTCGTCATATTGAATACCTTCTTTAATAATCTCGAGACTTTTCGTTAATTCTTCTTCATGCTCATACGCTTTAGCTAAATATAAGTAGAGGGAGTTGTACTCACAGTCTATATTCTTCAATTCTGTAAGTTTCTCGATCGCCGTTTGATAGTATCCCGCATGAAGAGCTGTAAAGCCATACCCGAACAACGTATTCACTTCAAATCTGTCTTCTAGTGCTTGTTCGTAATGTGGTAATGCCTCCTCAAACGCACCTCCTGCACTGTACGCCTCTGCTAGTCGTTGGTGAATACTTGTGCCAGCAATCTCTTTTTCCTTTTTAAGAACATCCTCATACAATCGAATCGCATTTGTAAATCTTCCTTGTTCCATGTAAAGCTCTGCCAAAGCAAAGTCAATCAGAACTTCATCAGGGAGAACATTTTTAGCAGTTAGAAGCTTCTGCTCGCTTACTTCAAATAAACCCTGCATTTGGTATAAATCAGCTGCAAGAAGCAAGGCCTGAGGATAGCTCTGATCAGAGGAGTGTATTTTTTCTAAAGCTAGCATGGCTTCCTCCTCATTACCAAGCTCAATACAGGCCTCTGCTAATAACACCAGTAATTCCCCTTCTTCCGGGTAAGCAATTAATAGCGTTTCAAAAAGTTCTTTTGCTTCCTCAAGGAAGCCTAGCTGAAGAAGTTCTTCACCAAGAACAAATCTTTCTTCATTTGATCCATTTAATAAAATTTCCTTATAACTTTTTAATGCTTCGTCATGTTGACCACTTTCTAAAAGAGAAAGGATCTTTTCAACTTTATCCATCTTGTATCCCTTCTTACATTCAACTATTCCCCTGCAAAAAAACTAGGAGTCTTTATTATGACATGTTCTCCATAGCCTGATCGAAACCATACCTTATCGGCTGCTCGAATTACTTCGCCTTTATGGACGGTTACTAGGAGTCTATCACTATGATATAAAAATAGGCTCTTTTCATCAATGTTTATGATTTCAGATGATTTCCTATAGAAATTATAGCTTACTTCACTTCCTTGGTGTAAATGTGATTTAAGTGGTAAGATTCCGATCTTATGTAGGGCCTCCTGTGTGAGAGGTTCTCCTTCCATCAGCTCTTCTCTTATACTAGCGATGTTATGTTTAACCATGATATCTTTCCATTCTTGTTTGGCACGCTTCTTCTCGCGTTCTCCGTCCATATGAAAACATGGAATTAAAGGACTGTTATATGGAAACATGGCTTCCCTGATCCATCCCCATGGTTTCTCTTTTAATTCATCTACTGAAGAAAACTCAATAAAAACGGCAGGTACCTTTTCTCTTTTTGCGGTTCGGATAAAGGATGGAGTCAATGCAGATAGAGGAATCTTTACTCCTATAACATAGTCAATTGGACTGCTTAATAACCCCATTTTTACCTGTTTTAAGCTCGTTTTTAATTTCCTTTCTTGAGATACTGATACATATGTTAAAAATGTGGTACAGCCCCTTTTAAGAAACCTCTCCGTCATATATGACTTCATGTCTGTGAAGGATGTGAGAGATGGTACTTTAGAGTCAAAAATGATATGAGGATTTGTCGTTATATAGCCACTGGCATTCATTTTTACATAAGAATAGTTTTTCATTTCATTTTTGATTGAGGAAATACGTTCATTTTTTACAAGAATAGATATTTTCTCTAGCTTGTCCTTCTTTAGAAGGTTCATATTCTCTATAATATACGCCATAAAACCACCTCTTTTTAGGGTCTTATGACAAACTATGAAACAAAATGGACATTCATACATATTTATAGAAAATATAAAACTGACACGTATAAAATACGTGCCAGTGTCATTTATTACTTTATTAATTTATTTAGGTGTGAGAAGAACATTGGATATGAAACAGAAATTGCTTCTTCATTTTCTAAGGTTACTTCCTCACTGCTAATTAAACTTGCAATAGCAAGCATCATTCCGATTCGATGATCTCCATAGCTATTCACTTGGCCTCCATGAAGCTTGCTTCCGCCGTGAATAATCATACCATCTTCCGTTGCTTCAATCGATGCTCCTAATTTCTTCAACTCATTTACAAC
Source organism: Bacillaceae bacterium (assembly GCA_041640555.1). Classification (GTDB taxonomy): domain Bacteria; phylum Bacillota; class Bacilli; order Bacillales; family Cytobacillaceae; genus Robertmurraya_A. The sequence continues at coordinate 74,816 of JBEQAB010000008.1, read as the reverse complement.
TGTATCAATTCGGTTTGTTTCTTTAACCTTTAATTCCTCAGCGTCCTTAATAACCGTTGTTCCATTAGCCTGTGTAGCTAATAAGGCTATGATAGGAATTTCATCGATTAAGCGGGGAATCATATCCCCCTCAATCGTTATTCCCTTAAGACTTGAGGTTGTAATCGTTAAGTCTGCTACAGGCTCTGCCGCATCTTTACCTTCTTCAGAAACATGAAGAGAGGCACCCATTTGAAGCATGACATCAATAATCCCTGTTCTAGAAGGGTTAATACCCACATTGCGCAATGTTACTTCACTATTAGGTACAATCGCTCCTGCAACTAAAAAGAAGGCAGCAGAAGAGATATCACCCGGCACATGAACATGAGTTGCCTGAAGTGTTTGTCCACCAGTTACAGAAACCTTTAACCCATCAACAGACACTTCCCCGCCGAATTGGCGAATCATTCTTTCTGTATGGTCTCTTGTTTTTGATGGTTCAATGACCGTTGTCGTACCATTTGCTTGTAAGCCTGCTAGGATAATGGCTGATTTTACTTGCGCACTTGCCATTGGTAACTCGTACGTAAATCCTTCTAAATTTCCACCTCTAATAGAAATAGGAGTGAACTTCCCATTTTCTCTGCCGTCAATTACTGCTCCCATTTGACTTAGTGGATTCGTAACCCTCGTCATTGGACGTTTGGCGATTGAAGAATCTCCTTCCAATGCAGCATAAAAAGGTCTGCCTGATAAAATACCAAGCATCAACCGAATCGTTGTTCCCGAGTTCCCCACATCAAGCCGTTCATTAGGTTCTAATAGGCCGTCAAAGCCCTTCCCAATGATTTCCACCTTATCTTCGTGCTGGTGAATCGTTACCCCTAATTTTCGAAAGCAAGCAATCGTACTAAGACAGTCTTCACCTGTTAGAAAATTAGATACTGTTGTCTTTCCATGAGCAATCGCTCCAAACATAACAGAACGATGAGAAATAGACTTATCTCCTGGGATAGAGAGTTCACCTACCAGTCTCTTTACTTGTGACGTTAACACCGTTGTCATTGATTGTATCCTTCCTTTCGAATAGAAAAGCGGAAGCGCCTTGGTTAGCTAGGCGCTTCAGCTAGACACTGTTCAAAGTTCATTCAATAATACTTCTTATCTTTTAACCAAACCTATAGGCCGGTTGAGGTACCATAATTGGTATAACGCTGGATGCATTCCTCCGCTTTTGCCATATCGGTCTCTGTTTGAAAACTGATAACAAGTACACCGTTTATATCTTCTCTAGTTTCTAAAATACGGATATTGGTTATGGATATACGCTCTTTTGCTAAATAACCGGTAATTTCTGAGATAACACCCGGATAATCCGGAACATCCACGAATAGATCGTAAAATGCAGGGATTGCCCCCTTTTCCTTACTAGGGAGATCATCCCGAAAATTCTTGGCTTCAGCAAAATAATCGAATAGCTCGTTCTCATTGTTATCAGATAATATTTTCGAGAATTTGTCCATTTCATCCTTCCAACGATCTAACAAAGAAAGAAGCACCTTCCTGTTATGAAGGGAAATATCCTTCCACATGGCTGGACTGCTAGAGGCAATTCTAGTAATATCTCTAAAACCACCGGCAGCCAACCTGGTTATAAGCTGATGCTCTCTACTTGTTTGCTCAGCTTGATGTACGAGAGAGGCCGCTATCACATGTGGAAAATGACTTATAACACCTGTTAAGTAATCATGTTCTTCAGGTGAAATCGTAATAAATTTCGCTCTAGTTCCTTCAAGCCAACTCTTTAATAAATCAACCTTATCATCTGGGATATGTGGCTCCGGTGTAAATAAATAAAATGCATTTTCAAATAGAATTTCCTTAGCTGCAGCAACCCCACTTTTGTGCGAACCAGCCATCGGATGCCCACCAATAAACGTAATGTTTTTCTCCTTTAAACACCTTGCTTTTAAAACAATTGCTTCTTTGGTACTTCCAGCATCACTGATGATCACATCTTGCTTTAGTGGAAGCTCACAAAGCCTCTCAATCATTTTTTCAGTTTCGATAACAGGCGTTGAAATAAGAATAACATCTGCGTTCACTGCTTCTTCTTCCAGATCGAAACAAATCTCATCAATCACGCCAAGCATCTTTCCAAGACGGCATTGTTCCATATTTATGTCGAAACCTATTAGTGTTGATTCTGGGTGTCTTTTCTTAATGCAAAGAGCTAATGACCCCCCAATTAGCCCTAGTCCAATGACTAGCACACGCCCTTTCAAGAAATCACCGCCTAAAGTTACTTAATGTGCTTTTACTTGCATGTATTGTGACATTTTCTCAATAATGCCAGCATTTTGTTCTTTCGAGCCAACCGTAACTCGGACGGATGTTGGAAAACCAAGCGCATTTCCTGACCGAACGATATACCCTCTCTCTAATAAGAACTGGAATACTTCATTGCCATCAGTCTTAAAATCTATTAAGATAAAATTCCCTTGGGAAGGCATATAAGACAGATTGTGCTCTTCACAGAACTTGTAAAACTGTTCTAAACCTTGATGGTTTAATGTACGACAGTTTTCTACATACCCTTGATCAGCTAAAGCTTCAATAGCTGCTAATTGTGCAAAGCTATTCACATTAAACGGCTCTCTCACCGGCTCCAGTGCACGAATGATTTCTTTGGAAGCAAACCCATATCCCACACGCAAGCTAGCTAGTCCGTAAATCTTTGAGAAAGTTCTAAGAACAATCAAATTTGAATACTGCTCTACCAGTTCCACAGAATTATAGTAATCATCCGCAATTACATACTCGTAGTAGGCTTCATCCAATACAACAAGAGTTTCTTTTGGAACTCTTGCAAGAAAACGTTCCAACTTCTCGTTTGGAATATATGTACCTGTTGGATTATTTGGACTACATACCCAAACAACATTTGTTTTCTCATCAATCGCCGCAAGCATTTGATCTAAATCATGGTGACCATCTACCAAAGGAATCTCACGAATTTCTGCACCTTCAATAATGGCATTGTGCTTATACTGTGGGAAGGTTGGCGTAGCCATTACCGTATTATAACCTGGTCGTAAAAGGGCACGGGCAATAATGAGAATCAATTCATCTGAACCGTTTCCAAAGATCACTTGATCCTTTGTCACTCCCACATGCTCTGCTACACACTCGCGTAAGTTAGTGGCATAGCCATCTGGATAAAGAGCGAAATAGCCCGACTCTTTAGACATGACTTCACTCACTTTTTTTGAACAACCAAAGGGATTTTCATTAGAAGCTAATTTAATGATTTCTTCCAACCCATACTGCCTTTTTACTTCTTCCTTTGATTTCCCCGGTTGATAAGGGGCTAACGACTTTATTTGATCCTTCCATCTCATCATCCATCACCTCTTACGTATAAATATTTCTATTTCTTTAGATCCGGTCTTAAAAGGATGGCTTCCTCCAAATAAACATGTTCAATATCCGTTTGTGCAACTTCAGTATTTACATGCATCATGACCCTAATACATAATTTGATTCCAGTCGGAACAGAGATTTCCTTCATACACATGACAGGAACATACGTCCAACCCTCTATTTGACGCATAGCTTTAGCTGGAAATGCAGCTGTAACATCATCGGTTACAGAAATAAATACCGATGCGACTGACTCTGGAGAGATTCGATTAGCTTGAATCATTTCATTGAGCAGTCTCTTGGTAGATGCTATAATTTCTTCCTCTTGATTTTCTTGAATCGTAATAGCACCTCTAACTCCTCTAATCACCGGCTCTCCTCCTTCAAAAATTGTTTTAATTCTTCTAAAAGGACCATTTCGTCGATTTTATATAGGACTGGTTTCCCCACTTCCTCTAATAAAACGAATTGTATCACTTGTCCAATGGTCTTCTTATCCTGCTTCATTCGATCGATTAGCTTTTCTTCGTTTAGCTGAGAAGGAACTTTTGTTGAGTATCCGAGTTTATGTAACCAATCAACAAATTCTTGAAGATCAAACTCTAAATGTAAAAGTTTTTTACTTAACCGTAATGCGTATACCATTCCGATTACAACTGCTTCTCCATGTGTTATGGAGCCATACCCGGCTTCCGCTTCAATCGCATGACCAAGTGTATGTCCAAAATTCAGAAATGCTCGTATACCAAGCTCTTTTTCATCTTTTGAAACAACAGATTCCTTCACCTTTATTCCCTTTGATAAACACTCTTGTAATTGCTCGGTTGTTATCGTTTGCAGATTTTCTACATCTGATAACAGCCATTGATAGAAATGAAGATCATTTATTAGAGCATGCTTCATGACTTCCGCAAAGCCCGAACGACGCTCTATCGCTGGAAGGCTTTGTAGAAAATCAATATCATATATTACAGCTTCAGGTTGATAGAATGCACCTATCATATTTTTCCCGAGGGGATGATTAATTGCAACCTTTCCGCCAACGGCACTATCGTGTGCCAGAATCGTAGTAGGCAGCTGAATAAAAGGGACGCCTCTCATAAAAGAAGCAGCAACAAACCCACATAAATCACCAATCGCCCCTCCACCGAGTGCGATAAACAATGATTTACGGTCGAGTTTTTCCTGTAATGCAGCTGTTAAACACTCATAAAAAACATCAAACGTCTTTGCTTTTTCTCCATTAGGAACAAGATGTGTGACAACTTCGTATTCACCTAATTGCTGTTTTACTTGATTTAAATACCTATCACCAACATTACTGTCGGTTATTATCATGATTTTGGTCACGTTTGATAGATGTTCTTTTAAAAAAGGGGCTATGGCTGTTACTGCCTCAGCCCCTAAAATTACAGGATACTCCTTAGAAGTGGTATGGATTTGAATCGTCTCCATTAAAACTCCCTCGCATATGCTCTTTGATCTTCAATCGATTTAATTAATGTATCTAAACGATCTGCATAGAATTGGCCAGTAATTGCTGTAGCAAGCTCCCAAGCTATCACATTTTCAGCAACGACTGCGGCAGCAGGTACTGCACAGCTATCTGATCTCTCAATACTTGCAGTAAAAGATTCTTTAGAATCGATATCCACACTTTGTAATGGCTTATAAAGTGTTGGAATAGGCTTCATTACTCCACGAATAACGATTGGCATGCCCGTCGACATTCCACCTTCAAGTCCACCTAGACGATTTGTGCTGCGATGGAAACCTTCTCCTTCACTCCACTCAATCTCATCATGAACTTCGCTACCAGGCTTCCTAGCCGCTTCAAACCCTATCCCAAATTCAACACCCTTAAAGGCATTAATACTAACGATAGCAGCAGCTAACTTAGAATCGAGCTTTCTGTCATAGTGAACGTAGCTTCCTACACCCGGAGGCATTCCCTCAACAACTACTTCGACGATTCCTCCTATAGAGTCACCATTCGCTTTTGCATCATCAATTGCCTGCATCATCTTCTTTTCAGCCACAGGATCTAGACATCTTACTGGTGAATTCTCGGTAATTTCCGCTAAACTCTCCATGGAGTCATATGCATGTACCTCTGATTTAATTCCACCAATCTCAACGACATGAGAAGCAACCTTAATTCCTAGCAATGATAAAAGTTTCTTTGCAACTGCTCCTGCTGCCACCCTTACCGTTGTTTCTCTAGCAGAGGATCTTTCAAGAACATTACGCATATCTCGATGTCCATACTTAAGTGCGCCGTTTAGATCGGCATGTCCTGGACGTGGACGAGTAATAACACGCTTAACTTCTTCATCATCGGTAGGCTCTGCGCCCATTATCTTTGTCCAATGCTTCCAGTCGTCGTTTTGTACAACGAGTGCTACAGGTGATGCAAGTGTTAATCCATGTCTGACACCGCTTGTAATATGTACAGTATCTTTTTCAATTTGCATCCTTCTACCGCGACCATGCCCTTTTTGTCTTCTTGCTAATTCTTTGTCAATGTCTTCTGCAAGAAGCGGCATCCCTGCTGGTAAACCTTCAATAATTGTTGTTAATTGTGGACCGTGTGACTCTCCTGCTGTTAAATATCTCATTTCTCTTTCCCCCTTCAACTCATTAAAGGATTATTTCTCAATATAACATATGTCCATAAATAAACATAGCAGAAATTTGTGAATTTACAAAAAAAGAAGCCAAATTTTCGGCTCCTATCTTTTACGATAAAAAAAAGTGTCTTCCGTTTCAAGCCCATATACAGATGGATTAAAGATTTGCTCGGTACTACCAACAAAGAAAATTCCATCCTGTCTTAATGCCTCACTGAACTTAAAATATAATACATCTTTCGCTTCTTCAGTAAAATATATTAATACGTTTCGACACACAATCAAGTCAAAAGGCCCACCAAATGGATCAGCAAGTAAATTCTGCTTTTTAAATGAAACCGTCTTTTTGATATCGTCAGAAATCTTAAAGAAGCTTCCGTCCTGTGTGAAAAATTTCTTTTTCATTTCAGAAGGCACTTCATTCAAAGAACGTTCTGGATACATGCCGACCTTTGCTCTATCTATTACATTATCATCGATATCAGTAGCCAAAACTTGAATCTGTGAAAGTGGCATAAAGTTTGAAAGGATCATGGCAATTGTATACGGTTCCTCACCTGTTGAACAAGCAGCGCTCCACACCTTCAGGCGCTTATTCTTCTCTAATAGTTTAGGAAGGATTTTTGTTTCTAATACTTCCCATCGTTTACCATTTCGATAAAATTCCGACACATTGATCGTCATACGATCAAGAAACTCGTTTAATAAAAGCTTGTCATGACTTATTGCGGTGTAAAAGTCCTGAAATGAGCGAAACCCCTTTTTTTCATAGAGAGAAATTAAACGTCTTTTCATTTGTGCTTCTTTGTATAACGACAAATCAATTCCGGTCTTATTCTTAATGTTTAATGTAAATTGTTCATAATCATTTCCCAGCATACTTTTCTCCCCTGAACTTGAACTTTTCTATCTGTAAGTTTTATTATAGCGAAATTCAATAAAAAAGGAGAAAAATTATGTGATAAAAGACTTGGGTATTTTTTACTCCTATAATTGAATGCGGTTACAAAAAAGAGACTTGAAAAATCAAGTCTCTTTTAGTATTAATAAGCCCAATTGTTTATAAGCTTGTTATATGATAGAAGTTCCTCTTCTTTAAAGAATAAAGCGATTTCTCTTTCTGCACTTACAGCCGAATCTGATCCATGGATAATATTTTTCCCAACAATTACCGCAAAGTCCCCACGGATAGTTCCAGGTTGAGAATCCTTAGGATTTGTTGCACCCATCATTTGGCGTGCGGTAGCAATTACGTTCTCCCCTTCCCAAACCATTGCGAATACAGGACCTGAAGTGATAAAATCAACCAACTCACCGAAGAAAGGGCGTTCCTTATGTTCACCGTAATGCTGTTCTGCCAACTCATTAGTAATCAGCATTAGCTTTGCACCCACTAATTGAAAGCCCTTCCTCTCAAAACGACCCACTATTTCACCAATCAAATTACGTTGAACTCCATCTGGTTTAACCATTAAAAATGTTTTCTCCATCAGTTACACTCCTCTTTGATTCGTATATGTAATGAATAGCCAATAGACAATTCAGAAAAATCGTATCATAGTTATAACTGATTTCGCAACATTAATATTTTCTTTTACCTATGTACACGGCTATATCTCTAAGCGTCTTTTTGGCTCGATTATTCGGCAACTGATTCAATACATTAATCGCCTTGTGTAAGTATCGGTCACTTATAGATAGCGAACGCTCAATTGCACCAGAATTCTTTATTGCATCAATAATCTCACCAATTTCCGAAGATGAAGAATGTTCATGAACCGCGGTAATTTTTTTACGTAAAGATGGATTCTCCATGGCAAGCAGTACTGGTAATGTAATATTACCTTGCAACAAGTCACCGCCAGCTGGTTTACCTAATTGCTCCTCGGTACCCGTAAAATCCAACACATCATCCGTGATTTGAAAAGACATACCTACATAATATCCAAACTGATACAGCTTCTTGTGAATCTCCTCATCCACGTTTGCTGCCACCGCCCCGAGTTGACAGCTAGCTGCAATCAATAAAGCTGTTTTCCTCTTAATCCGAAGCAGATAGTCACGTAGCGTTTGGTTGTAATCATATTTAAATTTAATTTGCTCAATTTCCCCAACACATAACTGAACAATCGTTTCAGAAAGAATTTGATGCGCTAGTGGGTTTTTAATATTTGTCATTAATTCTAGCGATCTGGCAAAAATATAGTCGCCTGTATACATCGCAATCCGGTTATCCCATTTTGCTTTAATGGTTGGCTGGCCACGTCTAAGTTCTGCATCATCAATCACATCATCGTGAACAAGCGAAGCCATATGGATTAGTTCAAGAGCTACTGCGACGTTCTTCATCACATGTATATCATAGTCGCCAAACTTTCCTGACAGCAAAACAAAAACAGGGCGAATTCTCTTCCCCCCTGCCTGCAACAAGTGTAGAGATGCTTGACGAAGAAGAGGTGACTCAGCCTCCACCGTATCTTCTAGTGTTTTCTCAATTATGTTAATATCTGAGTTTAAAAATGAATACATCATTTTCAGCTTCATTCTTGAATCACCTAGCCTAACCTGTACATGAAGATTATTTTATTTATGACCAAAATGGACAGCAGCTGCCCCGCCACTGTATGGCTTATAAGTGACTTCCTTAAAACCAGCTTGTTTGAATAAACCAGCGAGTTCTTTTACTCCTGGAAAATCTCTGGCTGATTCTTGCAACCAAGAATATTCACTATAACTTTTTGCAAACATCCTACCAAACAATGGCATAATAAATCGAAAATAAAAATAGAATAACTGCCGATAACCCATTAATGTTGGTTGTGATGTTTCAAGACACACTGCAATTCCGCCCGGCTTTAATACACGATTCATTTCTTTCAATACTTGAAGATAATCTGGTACATTTCTTAATCCAAATCCTATGGTAACATAATCAAATGAATGGTCAGGAAACGGAAGCTCCATGGCATTTCCATGGATGAGGGTCACTTGATTGAGTTTGGCCTCTGTAACCTTTTGTTTACCCACATTTAGCATATTCTGGCTAAAGTCAAGTCCTACCACTTCACCAGTAGGGCCGACAGCTTCTGCAAGTGCGATGGTCCAATCAGCGGTTCCACAACAAACATCTAGTGCCTTTTTCCCTATTTGTACATTCATTCTTTTCATCGTATCTTCTCTCCATTTAGTATGGAGTTTAAAACTAATAACAGAATTCATTTTGTCATAGTTATCTGAGATCTTTTCAAAAACGTTATGAACTCGTTCTTCTTTCGACTGATTCATGTTTGTTACCCTTCTTCCACAAATGTTTTTGCCATCGTTTTTTGGTTTAAAATAGATGTGATTCGAGAATCTAACAGCTCATTTATTCGAGGAAGCTCTTTTTTAGCCTTTTCTAATAATTGCCTAGAGAACTCTATATATCGGTCACAAATTAATATTAAGTAGTTTTGTTGCTCAAGAGACAGGTCATTAAGTGAACTATTATGTTTAGGAAAAATAAGAGTATGAAGAGCGTCAAATATAATCGAAGGTTTTCTTTGTATAAAATTATCCTTTTCCTTACTAAGGCGCTTTATTAACAAGAAATTTTCAACAATGCTATTCCATCCATCTAATTGGAAATAATCAGTAAATTGATCAATAAGGGATGATTCAATCAACTTTATATTATTCATCAGAGTATCAATTTCAGTACTACCTTTTTGATATACAATTATTTTTTTATCATTGATTGTTTTTATTCCTTGAGCAAGCATCCGAATCGCCTGTACATCATTACACTGTGCTAGCAGTTTATAATACAACCCACTATAATAAACGCCAGCTAATACAGTTAATTGCCTCTGCTTTAAGAATTCATTATTCGTATTAGTGTTGGTCACTTGTTCATGAGTATCAAGGGCTACTTGAAGCAACATGGTCGTTATAGAATAGTTCTCCATCTCTTTACCAGATAACTTACACTGATCCAAAATCGAAATTAACAATAAAAGCTTATCTTCGTCTAACACTGGTTTAGTTATATATTGGAACATATAGGGGTGAAGGAGCCTTTCCTCTACTTTTTCCTTCACATCGGCTATTTTTCTTTGAAAGTCTCCCACAATTATCACCCTTGTATCCCCAAATTCTGTGTATGTAATGTAATTACCCTATTATATTTCAAGAAGTTCACTGCTTATGTAAGATTTCTCATACCACTAAAGGCAGAGACAATTATAACACAAATGCTTACCAAATGGACATGTTTCGCATTTATTTCCCTTTTGTTTCGCTCTCAACTTCTCCATAGGAAGTGATAATTTTTGCATTTCCGCGAATCTTTATCGCTGATGTGTGTTCAGTGAACTGCGCAATCATTACTTCGCCTTTATCCAGTTTCTCTGAGTGATGAAACTTAGTATCGGTCCCTCTTGTTAAACCGATTACATTAACACCATCTTCAATTGCTTTTATAACAATATAATCACTTGTTAACGAATTTTTTGGGTCCATTATTTCACGCTCCTTTCATTTTGATTGAAAGGGCTAACCGTTATGTAGCCCCCTCTATCATGTTTTAGTATTTAATTAAGGAAAGTACCTCAGCTCTTGCTGTTGCGTCCTCCGCAAGTGTACCTCGGACTGCTTGAGTTACGGTTTTAGCACCAGGCTTTTTAACTCCACGCATTGTCATACACATATGCTCAGCTTCAACAACTACCATTGCACCATAAGGCTCCAGTTTCTCCATAATTGCGTCAACCACTGTTGATGTGATTCTTTCTTGCAACTGTGGACGTTTAGCTACAGCTTCAACAGCTCTAGCTAATTTACTCAAACCTGTTACACGACCATTTCTTGGTATATAAGCTACATGAGCAACACCATAAAAAGGAACAAGATGATGTTCACACATGGAGTAGAATGGAATATCTTTTACAAGGACTATTTCTTCATGGTCCTCACTAAATACGGTTTCGAAATATTCTTTTGGATCTTGTTTCAATCCTGAGAAGACTTCCTCGTACATTTTCGCAACTCGTTTTGGTGTATCTAGCACACCCTCACGATTTGGATCTTCACCTACGGCTTCTAATATAAGACGCACCGCTTCCTCTATTTGGGTACGATTAACTTCTGACATACTAAATTCCTCCTACTGCAATGAGTTCCCTCTGTTTTTCATATCATGCCAACTATACTTATACATATTAGCACAACCAATTTCTTTCTAGCAAAGTAGAAGTTTCTTTTAATGTGCCACAAAAGTGCTGAAAAAATAGAAAAAGGATCACGTATAAACGAGATCCTTTTCTATAACATAAACATATATCAATTTATGTAATTATTTTACAGCATCTTTAAGCGCTTTTCCTGGTTTGAAAGCAGGAACCTTGCTAGCAGAGATTTCGATCTCTTCACCAGTTTGTGGGTTACGTCCTTTACGAGCTGCACGCTCACGAACTTCGAAGTTCCCAAATCCGATTAATTGAACTTTATCACCGTTTTTAAGGGCTTCAAGAATTGAATCGAAAACTGCGTCAACTGCTTTAGTAGCGTCCTTTTTAGAAAGTTCACTCGCTTCAGCAACTGCGTTGATTAGTTCTGTCTTGTTCATGCCTTTCACCTCCTCCCAAAATGGTATATTCAGTAAGTGAAAACGTTCTTATCTTCATTAGTAAACAATTTAATTGAATTCTATACGTAATTGAAGCTGTTTTCTCTGACATGCCTTATATTAAATGATGAAAACTAATTTTTCAACGTTTTTTTTACGAAAAACCTTTATTTATAAGGGTTTGAAGGCATATCGTAGTAATTCTGTTAAAAGATTATCATAATAAATTGGGGTTATCAAGAATTTTCGCTAATTTATGGTAGTATTTTCGGGGTTTTTGATGAATTTTGTCGTAGTTTTATTAAAATCAATCAAAAAAAAGACTCCTAGATAGGAGTCGATACATTATAAGATTATAGCAATTAATCCACCAGAACCCTCATTGATGATTCTTTCTAGTGTTTCCTTTAGTTTATATCTTGCGTTTTCAGGCATTAATGATAACTTCGCTTGAATCCCTTCACGAACAATTGAACTTAGGCTTCTTCCGAATATATCAGAGTTCCAGATAGACAGTGGATCGTCCTCAAAATCCTGCATTAAGTAACGAACCAATTCTTCACTTTGCTTCTCTGTGCCGATAATTGGAGCAAATTCAGACTCTACATCCACTTTAATCATATGAATGGATGGAGCGACAGCTTTTAAGCGAACACCAAATCGTGGTCCTTGACGGATGATTTCAGGCTCATCCAGGCTCATATCTGCAAGTGACGGTGCAGCGATTCCATAACCTGTTTGCTTCACCATCTTAAGCGCATCTGAGATTTGATCATATTCTTGCTTAGCGTGTGCAAAGTCTTGCATTAGCTCTAACAAATGATCTTTTCCTCTGATTTCTACTCCGACAATCTCTTTTAAAATGTCATCGTATAAATCATCTGGAGCGTATAGGTCGATCTCTGCAATTCCTTGGCCCATCTCAATTCCAGCAAGACCTGCACGATCAATAAATTCATAATCACTAAATTGACTCACGACTCTGTCAACATCTCTTAGTCTCTTAATATCTTTAACTGTGTCTTTCACAGCTTCCTGATAGCTTTCCCTTAGCCAGTGATCTTCTCTAAGTACCATGACCCAGCTAGGAAGATTCACGTTTACTTCGAGCACAGGGAATTCATAAAGCGCTTCACGCATCACGTTCATGACATCACCTTCACGCATTCCCTCAACACTCATAGCTAATACGGGAATATCGTATTTCTCTGAAAGCTCTGTACGTAATTTTTCCGTATTTGGATGATATGGTTGTACGCTGTTAATGACCATAATGAACGGTTTGCCAACTTCTTTTAATTCATTGATAACTCTTTCCTCAGCTTCTAAGTATGCAGAACGTGGAATTTCACCGATGGTACCATCAGTAGTAATAACCACACCAATCGTTGAGTGCTCTTGTATAACCTTCCTTGTTCCAATTTCGGCTGCTTCGTGGAATGGAATTGGCTCCTCATACCAAGGCGTATTAATCATTCTTGGTCCATTTTCATCTTCATACCCCTTTGCACCTGGAACCGTATAGCCTACACAGTCAACTAAGCGGATATTGACATCCAACCCGTCGTCAACATGTATACTTGCAGCCTGATTTGGAACAAATTTTGGTTCAGTTGTCATAATCGTTTTTCCAGCAGCACTTTGAGGCAATTCATCTTGGGTGCGAGCTCGATCCGATTCATTTGCCATGTTTGGAATAACAACTAGCTCCATAAATTTCTTAATAAAGGTTGATTTTCCTGTTCTTACTGCTCCTACGACTCCTAAATATATATCGCCGCCCGTTCTTTCGGCAATATCTTTAAAAATATCTACCTTTTCCAAGTGATCCCCTCCTGAAATCAATGAGATAGTGGGATAAAATAACCCTAATGTATAGACAATATATGTGTATGACGTTGTCCTACAACGTTATGACAGTTTTTATATTTTTTTTTGCCTAACTGTTATAGTCCATACAAATATAAAAAGCCCCTCTCCTACATTCTATTTCTGTAGGAGAGGGGTTATGACTAATCCACTAAAAAGATAGGTTCTTTAGTATTTTCATCTATGGTATAAGGTAGTGAAAAGGCAGGCACAAACAATGAATCTTGCAATAAGCAATCGCGAATATCTTCTCCTGCTGTCTTCTTACAACTTCCACTTTGGATCGCTTGATATAAATCACTTCTGTAATCTACAAACACTTCACCACTTCCAGTAATAACAAACGAAAGGTTTTGGTTCGTATAAGGACTAACAATAAATGGTTCTTCCTCATAACCTATTTTCTTGAAATCCATTGTGTATACACCTTTTGTTATTTCTTCTTTGTAAGGAGGGTATTTTTGTAAACTAATAAAAAGATTTATATCTTTAATTTTTTCCGCCATTCGCAAATCAAAGATCTTTACCATTGGATTTTCCTCAACGTCCACTAATACGTATTGAAATATACCTCCGGATTCATAAGCGTTTCCAGGTGGTTCTGCTAAATACTTTGGAGTGATTCGGTTAAAATCAATCGGATACTTTTCGTAAATAGGAGTATCCATTTCCTTCGTCTTTATAGGTAATATACCACCATTGTCCTCTTGAAACTGCTTAACCGCTGATTGAACTGCTTGAACTTGATCTTCGTACGGTATTTGGTTTTGAGCTAACTCATCTTGAGGATACATGCAGCCCGACAATAAGATAATAACAATAGACAATAACAATACTACTTGGCTTTTCATACACTCAACCCTTTTAACCTATGTATTTTCCATTACACTTAACTTGTTGGTCCTGATAGCACGACAAAAAAAATGATTATTCCAGAAATAACCATTAAAGAATAAGCAATAATAGCCGTTATCGCTTTTAAAACTTTGTTAGAAAATTTAAATCTGCTTAAGTAAATTAAAATAATGGAAATAAACATAAAGCCCATCCCCGCCAAGGAGATCCACATTTTCATTAGTGATGGTGACATTAGTAACTCCCTCCCTTTGCCTAAAATATTATATCATAAATGCCCCAATGCTTGCCTTACTCATTTTTAGATCAAAAAAAAGCTAAAGCAAAGGAGGGGCATCTCTTTACTTCAGCTCGTTAGACTAAATATACATACTCCCTGTTCATTTCACCAGGTTTGCTTCGTTGCATTGTATGCATTCCTCTATGTAAACGCATCATTGAAAAGCCCAATTTTGAAAATATTTATTCCATTCCCTTTTCAACTAGTACATTTGCAAGATCTTCCATCTCATGAGTTTTTACACGTGTCATGAGTAAATCAACTTCATCCTTCGGTTTTGCATGGTTAAATAGAACATTATATAAAGCCGTTGTAATCGGCATCTTCACACCGTACTTTTCAGCTAATTGATAGGCGGCTTTTGTGGTTCTTACACCCTCTACCACCATGCCCATATTTTCAAGCACCTCATCTAAATTCTGGCCTTTGCCGAGCAAATTTCCAGCTCTCCAGTTTCTTGAGTGAACACTTGTAGAAGTAACAATTAAGTCCCCTATCCCAGTTAATCCTGAAAAGGTTAGTGGACTTGCCCCCATTTTTGTACCTAACCGGGCAATTTCTGCAAGCCCTCTAGTTATTAAGGCAGCCTTTGCATTATCTCCATATCCTAACCCGTCAGTTATACCGGCAGCTAAAGCAATAATATTCTTTAATGCACCACCCACTTCTACTCCTATAATATCAGGATTTGTATATACCCGGAAATGTTGATTAATAAATAAGTCCTGCACACGTTCAGCTGCTTCCATACTCTTTGATGAGACCGTCACCGTTGTTGGTTGACGAAGACTCACCTCTTCAGCATGACTCGGCCCTGATAATACTACTACATCCTTTAAATGATTCTCTGGCATTTCATCTTCAATCATCTCTGAAATTCGCATAAGTGTATCCGGCTCAATCCCTTTACTAACATGGACAATGGTTAGTGGATTTTCAACGAATGGAATCATCTTTTTAATCACTTCACGGATCGCCTTAGTAGGTACAGCTAATATGATGGTGTTTACTCCTTTTAAAACTTCTTCAAGAGAGTCGTACCCAACAATTGTTTCAGGAAGTATAATTTCTGGTAAATACTTCTTATTCGTGTGAGTGGTATTTAACTCGCTAATTTGATCACGATTATGTCCCCATAATCTTACTTCGTGATCGTTGTCAGCTAACACTAGTGATAAGGCGGTTCCCCAGCTTCCCGCCCCAATTACAGCAATTTTTTCTTTTTGGATTTGCATAGCATCACAACCTTTAACTTATTTTCTTTCTCTAGCAAAGATTTTGATAGGAGTTCCTTCAAATCCGAAAGCTTCTCTAATACGATTTTCTATAAATCGCTGATATGAGAAATGCATAAGCTCTGGATCATTGACAAAGACAACAAAGGTAGGCGGCTTGACTGAAACTTGAGTCGTATAATAGATTTTCAGACGCTTTCCGTTGTCTGTTGGTGTAGGGTTCATCGCTACAGCGTCCATAACAATATCATTTAATACACTTGTTTCCACTCGCATCGAATGATTTTCACTCGCTTTGTTTATCATTGGAATCAATGTATGAATTCTCTTTTTTGTTTTAGCAGATAAAAACACGATAGGAGCATAGTCTAAGAATAAGAAATGCGCTCGAATTTTTTCCTCAAATTCTTTCATCGTCTTTTCATCTTTCTCTACTGCATCCCATTTATTCACGACAATTACAATAGCTCGTCCTGCTTCATGGGCATATCCTGCTATTTTTTTATCCTGCTCTATAATTCCCTCTTCAGCGTTAATAACGACTAAAACAACGTCAGAACGTTCTATTGCACGTAGCGCCCGAAGTACACTATACTTTTCTGTTGTTTCGTACACTTTTCCTCTTTTTCTCATTCCTGCTGTATCGATAATGACGTAGCGTTCTCCATTAACAGTAACCATTGAGTCTATCGCATCTCTAGTTGTACCAGCGATATCACTAACGATTACTCGTTCTTCTCCAAGCATCGCATTGACCAGTGATGATTTCCCTACATTTGGTCGACCAATTAGAGAAAACTTAATAACGTCATCATCATAGTCATTCTCGTCCTTACTTGGAAAATGCTGTGCTGCAGCATCTAAAAGATCTCCTAGTCCTAGACCATGCGAACCTGAAATTGGATAGGGCTCGCCAAAACCTAAGGCATAAAAATCGTAAATGAGATCTCTCATTTCTGGGTTATCAATTTTATTTACAGCAAGCACCACTGGCTTTTTAGCACGATAAAGAATCTTTGCTACTTCTTCATCTGCAGATGTCACTCCCTCTCTACCGTTTGTTAAGAAAATAATGACATCTGCTTCTCTGATCGCAATTTCTGCTTGTTGACGAATTTGTTCTAGAAAAGGTTCGTCTCCAATATCAATTCCACCGGTATCGATAATATTGAAATCATGACTAAGCCACTCAGCTGAACTATAAATTCGATCTCGAGTAACCCCAGGAATATCTTCAACAATCGAAATCCGCTCACCAACTATTCTATTAAAGATTGTAGACTTCCCCACATTTGGACGACCCACAATCGCTATTACAGGTTTTACCATTTTTTTCATCCTTTCTAAAATAATAAAAGAGATATCAACAATTATTCAGACAATGTATAAGCAAAGTTATGTATCCGTGCAAGAACAGTTGAAATTACAAACATCTCATTTAATTATGGTGTAAATCAGCATTTAGTAAAGAAACCCTTCTACAAACAGAAGGGTCTAACTTTATTATATTATCAAAGTGGTCATGTACTAGCAAACAAAATCAGAAGAAACGACTTTAATGTTTGACAATGACGTACAAATCATCTGTAAGAGAATGGGCAATTCCATCCAAAATCGCTTCGAGATTCGTCGTGATTTTTTCCATCTCCTCTTTATCATCACAATGAAAAACTGCTACCCCACATGGGACTTTTTTAGGATTCGTTGTAATTGCTGCTAGGATAAATTTTTCGATATCCATTTTATCTCTCCTCTAGTTTTTTCTCTCTCTCTTTAGGCATTCGTATGGCATTTTCTAAAGTTGGAACCTTTTCAATAATTTCCATTGCCTTCTCAATATCATTTTCTTGAGGGAGAATAAATACCCCGACTCTTCCATCATCTAGATCCCTTTTCGCCAAAGGTACAAGAGCGGGTGTACCAGAATCTCGGTACACACCTAAAGCGTTGGATACATCATGTAGAATAGCCTGACGCTGCCCAAGATTCGCAATTGTCGCTCTTGCATCAAAATTTTTGGGTTTAAGGATAAACCCCATCCCATAACGAAGAACTTCCTTTTGTCTTTCCGGGAGTCCGATGTTCATTATATAAATATTGTCCACATACAAGCCAGCACCATCAAACCGAGGTTCAAAGTACTCAACTTCTACAATATCACCAAGTCTCCCTCCAGACATGAGTTTGGTAGAAATTAATATCGCAATGACTGCTGCAATTAGTCCACCCCAAATATTAAATAGGAGATATCCTAGTGTACATAGGAAGGAGGTAAAGATCACCAAATAATTTCTACTTTCAAAAGCTATTGCAATGCCTTCAATATACGTTTTACCTCTAGGTACTAATTCATAATTATCCAGTTCATTTAATGTGTTTCTCTCCATATTTCTCACATCTCTAAATTGTGAGGCTGCCAAAGTTAAAAAGGTGATGGCTGTAAACTCTTCCTCAAGTATAGAAGGTATGGCCACAGTACCAAGCCCAGCAGCAATAAACCCTAATGCCACATGTATGATTTTCCCATGCAGATAGGTGGGATACTGTCGATAATCCGTTCGTAGCATATAAATTCTTGTTGCTGTTCCAACAACCACTCCAAATAATATAGGATAAGTGTACTCACTCACGATTGTCTTCCTCTCCCCTTTTCTAGTTGATAAATATGTCCTTCAAATAGGCTAGTTAACTTCTCAAAACCGCTCCAGGCCAAAATAAGACACATAGATATAGAAATAACATCTAAAAACTGTAGTGACCCGATTGGTATTTCCATTGAATATACATCCAATACAAGAGAATAAACGATTTCACCATGGATGCTACCAAAAATAAGTGCAATCACTCTTTTATAAACCTCTTTATGCATCATAATGGTCATATAAGTTAATACAACGGCAAACATCCAATTTCTATCCAGGATTAACCATACAGGATCAAAAAGTTCAAATAATTGAAAACTTCCATAGGCAAGCATAAGAATAAAGGATGTGATCAGAAAGTAGGCCATTGATTTTCCTTTCATTTTCCCGACCTCAAGGTAGGCTAAGAATATAAAGAAAATGGAAATAACGGACACTTCTAGCCCCCAAAAGTGTATGGAATGGGAAGACAGTATAATCGAAATTAATATGATGACTGTATACGTTACACGTTTCGGATTTGTTCTACTCATAAAAAAGGTCGTACAAATCCATAGAACCCAAAATGTCCAATAAAAGATTATTCCTTCCATGTCACCCCTCCTATCATCTCCATTATGGCTTTTCAGTATGTACTTTAACCGTATGATGTATAAACTTTCAAAAATGATTCATCTTAATGAGGAGGAGGTGGGATCATGGGTAAAGATCGTCAACAAAGCAAATTAAAAGCAAGTGGTCGCGTCGAGTCCGATCGTGACCAAGAGTTGGAGAAAAAAGGAGCAACCAAACTTTCCGGTCCAGAAGAGGCTAGAGAGCTAAATGATAATAAAAGATATTAATGAAAAAAGCTCCCAATCCGGGAGCTTTCAGATAGTCGACAAAAGGTAGTGAGAAGCCCTTCTCGCTTCCTTTTGTCATTTTTTGTTTGGGTGTGGTGGGGAAAAGGCTGATTTCCGCTCCGAGCGCTTGCTTTCCGGGGGGCGGGCGGTGAGCCTCCTCGTCGCTGACGCTCCTGTGGGGTCTCACCTGTCCCGCGGAAAGCGCCACCTGGAGTGGAAATCTAGCCATTTTAAAATAAAAAAGACCATAGACAAACTCGAAATCCCTCGAGTTTGTCTACAGTCTGAAAGCTCCCAATCCGAGAGCTTTATCTATTGCTATAGATTTTTGTGTTTATTCCTCGTTCATTGAGCCAATGATGAGTTTTCCCTTCAATAACCAAAGGTGCCTTCTGCAGATCCTTAATAGTTGTCGAACCAAGTGCGGTCATTAAATACCGAATTTCCTGCTTGATTTCTTCTATTTCCGTCATACTTTGCTCTATTCCTTCTTCTAAAAGGACTTTCAGTATATAACCCGCCAAACCAACAGCGGATGCGCCTAGAGACAATGCCTTAACAACGTCTAAGCTTGACTGAACCCCGCCTGAACCTAATACCGTTAGGTCAGGGAAACTGCATTTCACTTCTGCAATGGAAACAACTGTAGGAATGCCCCATGAGTTAAAAAACGACAGCAATCGATTACGTCTTTCATTTTCAATTTTGGCAAAGTTTGTCCCACCAAAACCACCGACATCTACAATAGAAATACCGACTTGGCTGAGCTTCTTTGCAGTTTCACGACTCATGCCAAAACCAACTTCTTTGACAATAACCGGCACATGTATTTTTTTTACTATATCCTCAATGCGCCTTAGCGCATCCGTAAAATCACGATCTCCTTCTGGCATAGTTAGTTCTTGAATCGTGTTTAAGTGGATTTGGAGCGCATTTGCTTCGAGCATATCAACCGCTTGAAGCGCCTGATCCACTGATGCTTCACTCCCTAAATTGGCGAATATTAAACCTTTCGGATTTTCTGTTCTTACAATTTTATAAGTGCTTATCTCACTAGAGTTTTTTATGGACGACATCTGTGAGCCAACAGCCATTGCAACTCTTGTTTCACTAGCAATAATAGCTAATTGCCTATTTATTTCTTCTGTTCGTTCTCCACCACCGCCAGTCATGGCATTGATAAAAAGAGGCGAACTCAAAGAAAGTTCGCCAATCATAGTCTTAAGACTCACCTGCTCTATTGAAGAGTCAGGCAAGCTTTGGTGAATAAACGTTATATCATCAAAACCAGTATCTCTAGATTGTCCTGTTGTAAGGGCATATTGTATATGATCCCATTTTCGTTTCGATCTAGTCAATGATCATCACCATTATCTTTTTAAATTCTTCAGTTGATCTCCAATCATTTCACCTAATTGAAAGCCTTTTGATTCTTCTGGAAGTTCGTAATCCTTCACTTCTTCTTCCTTTTCTGCAAGTTCTTTTATACTTAGAGAAAGTCTTTGCTCTTGCTCATTTACTTCAAGAACCTTAACCTTCACCGTTTCATTTTCCTTTAAAACCTCATGAGGAGTAGCAATATGCTTATGGGAAATTTGTGAAATATGAACTAACCCTTCTACTCCTGGGAACACTTCAACAAAAGCACCATAAGATACAAGGCGTTTTACTACACCTTCTAAAGTGGTTCCTTTTGCTGCTTTTTCGGCAAGATTAGCCCATGGTCCAGGTAATGTTTCTTTAATCGATAAAGAAATACGCTCATTATCACGGTCAACACTCAGCACTTTTACTTGAACTTGCTGGCCCTCTTGAACAACATCCGTCGGCTTAACAACATGCTCATGAGACAGCTGTGAAATGTGGACCAATCCATCAATTCCACCGATATCGACAAATGCACCAAAATCAGTAATTCTTTGTACGGTACCTGAAAGAACTTGACCAGAAGCTAATGAATCTAATATATTTTTCTTTTGCTTTCCTTTTTCAAGCTCAATAACCGCACGATGAGAAAGGATCAGACGGTTCTTTTCCTTGTCTAATTCAACAATTTTAAATGCCATCGTTTTCCCTTTATAATCAGAGAAATCTTCAACAAAGTGTGCTTCCACTAGAGAAGCAGGAACAAAACCTCTTACTCCCAGATCAACTACTAGACCACCTTTTACGACATCTTTAATTTCAGCGTCAAAGACTTCACCAGATTCAAACTTTTGTTCAAGCTCATGCCATGCATTTTCAGCATCAACTTTACGCTTTGAAAGGATGAGGGCATCTTCTTCTACCTTTAACACTTCTAATTCAAGCTGATCACCTTCATTCACCGCATCACTTGCTTTTTCGATGTGAAGACTTGATAACTCACTTATAGGAATAATTCCATCAAGCTTGCTGTTTGAGATTGAGATAATAACCTGTTTTTCTTCCACCTTTGTTACTTGTCCGCTTACTTTGTCACCCACTTGAAAATCCATAACTTCCACTTGATTCATTTCTTCAGACATATGTACTCCTCCTTAATCCTTTGACTGCTCCATTTTTATAAAAGGTGATGTTTTCATCACCGTTTGAAACAATGGTACCTGACCATACTTAGAGAATAATCTAAAAAATCTCTTTAATTAAACTTCTTATAAATGACTTCTTTTGTCAAGCGAGATACTCCCTATTTGTTCGCAATAATCAGTTTTCTGATTTCTTCCATAATGATTTTTGTTGCCTCATCTGCTGATATTTTATTTTTTCGGTATTCTGTAAAATCAACTGGCTTGCCATAAACCACCTTAAGCTTATTAAGAGCCTTATATGGGCCAATAACTGCACAAGGGACGATTAGTGCTTCGGATCTAGTCGCAAAGAAACCAGCACCCGCTAACCCTTCACCTAGCTCACCCGTCTTACTACGAGTTCCTTCCGGGAATAAACCAAGAACCCTATCTTCTTTAAGAATTCCGAGTCCCTTCCTAAGTGCTTCACGATCACTCATGCCTCTTTTAACAGGAAATGCATTCAAATAAGGGACAAGCTTTCCCAATAACGGAACACGAAACAATTCCTCTTTTGCCATAAAATGAACAGGCCTAGGAGTTGTTATCCCTACGACAATTGGATCAAAATTTGAAATATGATTGGAACAAAGCAAAACCGATCCTTCTTTAGGAATATTTTCTTGGCCAATTGTCTCTATTCGATACAAAGGCTTGTAGATCATGTTTACAACCGATCGTGCAAAAGAATACATCGTCAATAGGATCCTATCCTTTCCTCTACTAAAACTAGGATTTTCTCAACCACTTCTTGAATGGACAAGGAAGTGGTATCTATCTCTACTGCATCCTCCGCTTTTTTCAGAGGTGCTACTTCTCGTTCAGAATCTAGTTTATCTCTAGCCGCAATTTCCTTAATAAGCATTTCTAAGTCGGCTGGAAATCCTTTTTCAAGGTTTTCTTGATATCTTCTTTCCGCTCTTTCCTGAACGCTTGCCAGAAGAAAAACTTTAATTTCTGCGTGAGGAAGGACATGTGTGCCAATGTCTCGGCCATCCATGACCACTCCCCCATTCGCTCCGAATTGCTGTTGTCTTTTAACCATTTCTTCACGAATTAAACGGTGCTTTGCTACGATGGAAACTTGATTTGTCACTTCGGCAGAACGAATCTCGTTTGTTACTTCTTGTCCATCAAGGAAAACAAGTTGTCCTTTTTCACCTGGCAACAAGTCAATTTTTGTATGTGCTAAAAGATCATTAAGTGCACTCTCATCAGTAAGCTCACAATTTAACTGTAAAGCTTTATATGTAATTGCACGATACATAGCACCTGTATCAATATAAATATATGAGAGTTTCTCAGCGATTATTTTGGCAACAGTACTTTTTCCTGCCGCAGCAGGACCGTCGATTGCGATAGATATTTTACTCATATGTCCTCCTAGTTGGTTGAACTCCACTATTAATAGTGTGTTCAATTTAAAACGGTAATGACTAATTCCTTATATATTTTAGCATATACTTGTTCGTTGCTTGTTAATTATATTGTAAAAAAGAAAAAAAGCAGGAGCATCCTGCTTTTCATTTCCCATTAAAAGTTTCTAAAAAATCCGCAAAATTATTCTTGTTTACACCCTCGTATTTTGTAATGATTTTCAACTCAGGAAAAATGCTTAACTGATGAAAGAAAAGCTGTGTACCGACAAGGAAAAGAAACTGAATGACAATGATCTTAACAATAATACGCTCAAACGTCTTCACCATTTCACTTCCTCCCATAATATCCGTACTATTATAGGGAATTTATGGATTTTTTATTCAAGATTCTAGACCCTTCTTCTTCATAAGCAACTGGCGGTCAAAGCTAAAACGAAGTAAAAGCTGACGGTCCTGTGGACTCATATCCACAAATTGTATCGATGCCTTCATACGGCTGTCATCTAACGGAATGAGTCTTACTACCTTACTTTTAACTTGTAAATAATGAATTTCTCCGCTTTGCATAGAAAGCACTAACCATAATTGAATGGTTTGACCAGCACGGATTCCATGTTTATCGTTAATTAGGATTGCTGCACCGCCTGCACTAATATCATCTGTAACTGTTGTGAAGGGTTTAAACTCAGAATTGGTTGAATGCACTGCCACGTCTGCAGTAGTTTCGACCCTTACATATTGGCGCCTCTGGATCTTAACTAAGTGCTCATCACCAGGATAAGATAGAATAAGCATTGGAATATTCTGCTTGGTTCTTCCTAATACCTCCGATTCGAACAAAAAGACTGAGTTGTTGTCCTGAGAAACAAACGAACCTTTTAACTGTGTCCCATCAATTAAAAAGACCGTTCGTTCAGTTGCCGTATTGATTGGATAATCGATATAGATTTGATTTTCTTTTTGTTCTACAACCTTACACTTAAACTTATCTAATTTATCTCCATACTTTAACTCGAGCATAATTACAGTGCCTATTTTAAACATAAGAATCACACATCCTGTCAAAACTTGTCACTACAAATTATGACATGAACATAATCATTGGCGCAATATGAATCTAAAAAAAAGGAAAAGCGGGTGCTTTTCCTTATACAACGTCCTCATATATTTCCTCGGCGTTTTCTAGTTTATCGACCTTTTCTTCAATGCCACTATTTGCATTAATGAAAATACGATACGTATCATCACCAAGTGTTCCCATGAATTCATAACATAGTACTTCTTCGTTCATATCGTTAATAATAATCGATTGTCTATTTTCCATCACCTTAACACTTGGGTTAATTTTCTTCTGGGCGTCTTCCACTGATAGACTTGGTTTTGGAATGTCTCTAACATGGTGAGAGCGTAGATAATCATCAGCAGAAAAACCTAAGATATTTCCATTATCCAAAGCTACCTTTACATTTATCGCATCAGGATACACTCTAACATCATTTTCGTTTGTAACAAAGGTGAAGACTCCAATATTATCGTACTGCGTGCTTTCAAACAGATCTAAATTTTTGAAACCCGTATCTTTTAAGAATTGAATCGCTTTCGTACTTGCATCATTTAGACTTATTTTTTGCTCTTTCACATCACGAGAGTAGATAAACCAAATGGGATAACCACCTTTTTTAGTGACATCCATATTTGCTTCTTCATTTGTACCCTTCTTTTGTACAGAAATGCTATAAAAACCAGTACTCGCACCTTTTCCACTTTCTGTAACCTTAACAGACACATCGTTTCCAAAGGCTGCATATTTTTTTGCAATTTGGACAGCCTCTTCTTCCTTTACTTGTTTCCCTTGCAAGTATTTAAAGTCGTTGTCTTCTTTTTGACTTAAAGACACGAAGGCCGGTCCAAAATCTGTGTCTCCATAACCTTCAACCGTTTTCTCAACGGTTTTAAAACCATCTATAATCGTATTATCTAAAGGCTCTTCTGATGAAGCTAAAGCCAGCTCCACATCCATCCAACGTAAGTTATTTTCTAAAACCATATGTTGTACCTTACGTAATTCTCCCTGTATTTCTGCAGACTGCTTATACAGGTCCTTTAACGATTGGTACTCTTTATCGGTTAGTGGCTCTTTCTCTAAATCTCTAATTGCAGTACGATAACTAAAATCACCTATTTTCGCGAGAAACTCCTCTGTTTTGTTGAAAGGTAGCAGCGTTAATGGAAGCTGACCTACATCACTATGAGCATCGGAGGTTATTTTCCAAACTTCTGCTAAAGAAGGCGATAATGATTCCCTTGAATTCATTGCTAATGTTGTTCCTATTTTATTATTCAGTAAATCTACCTGATAGCTTAGATCGTGAAACGCTCTTTGATAGTTGTTCTCTGCATTAATGAGTACAGCATTTTTTTCTCGATGCTCTTGGTAACCCCAAAAAGCCGTTCCTGCTACCCCGAGCACCAAAACACCTATTAAGATTGTTCTTATCAATTCGACCTCACCCCTATTTACAGAATATATGCTTTCCGATACGCTTAATTTGTGGCCTAGACCAAATCCATCCACTTGTCGCCGTGTCAGGGTTAAAATAATAGATGGCATTACCAGTCGGGTCCCAACCGTTCATAGCGTCTAGAACAGCTTTCTTTGCGTTCTCATTTGGGGTTAACCAAATCTGGCCATCCGCAACGGCAGTAAACGCTCTTGGCTCAAAAATAACCCCTGAAACGGTATTAGGAAATGTAGCGCTTTGCACCCTGTTTAATATGACAGCTGCCACCGCCACTTGACCAATATAAGGTTCACCTCTCGCTTCTCCATACACAGCGTTTGCCATTAGCTGAATATCATTCTGTGAAAACCCACTTGGTACATTAGCTGCTGTAGGTTTTTTTGGTGGAGTTGCAGCTGTTGCTTTCGGACCCGCTTGATTTCCTGCATTCGCTTGTGGTGAAGCAGGAGGTTTTTCAGCCGCATTATTATTTTGAGGCTTCTTAGCTGCTGTTGTATTTTGTTTTGGTTGTTGCGCAATTGGTTTTTTTGCTTGTGTTTTTGCCGTTGGTTTTTTTGCTGTTGCCGCTCCTTGATTCTTATTCGGCTGTGCTTTATTTACTTTCGGGTCTGGCTTCTTTTGCTTTGCAAGATCTACTCCACCATAATGAGTAAATTTGTTTCCTTTATTAATTTGTTCCTTTACAAATTGTTCATTGTACTTTGTAGCCTTTGCTAATTTCTGCTTTGTTGTTGGTCCAGCAAGTCCATCGATTGGCAATCCAAATTCGTACTGAAAGTTTCTTAAAGCCCAATACGTCTTCCATCCAAATACACCGTCAATTTTTCCATTATAATATCCGATATACTGAAGACGTGATTGAAGTTCGATAACATCTTCACCTACTGCTCCTTGTTGAATTACTTGATTGGTGAAGGCATCAACCTGATCCACCTTTGTGGTAAAGGGGATAATCACTTGAGTTAGAAATAAGATTGTAGCTACTTTCATTAATAAAATTTTTTTGTTCATCGTTTGCAACCCCCAGATGTAAATCTTATTAACATTAATCCTATTTTTTGTAGAGGTTGGTTTTTTATGCAAAAAGCTAGCAGAAACTTCTTTATAAGTATCTAGGACAAAAGAAAACCCTTCAATATTAAAATTGAAGGGGGTTTTGAATTTGTATATCATCATTCGATTCCTTTATTCCACTCAAGTGCCTCGCACTCTTCACTTTACGGAGAGCAAGCCACCATAAAAAAATCATAAATGGAAAAATAAAAAGCAACCAATATTCAAAAGACATTAGTATATAATCGTAAATACCATGAAAAAACACTGGAAGAAACAGCGAAAAAAGGAGCCATTTTCCTTTTTTATCTTTCGTAAATTTTCCTTTTCCTAAATAGTAACCCATCAATACACCAAAAAGCGCATGGCTTGAAACAGGTAATAGGGCTCTACCTATAGCATGCTCGACCCCATTTGCCACCAAATATAATATATTTTCACTTGTTGCGAACCCTAGTGCTACCGACGTACCGTACACAATTCCATCATACGGCTCGTCAAATTCAACATGTTGATAAATGGCATAAAAAAGGATGAACCACTTGAAAAATTCTTCCAAAAATCCTGTAGTAAAGAAGGCGTTTAAAAAATCAGAAACAACTAAATGCTCTACTTCAATCACATATTGGATAAACATAATTGGAAATACAAGCAGTGCACCATATATAAATGTGCGTAAAACTACTGAGATTGGTTCTGACCCGTACTCATCCCTTAAGTAGAAATAACTAAGAAGAGCTAAGCCAGGAGCTATCCCAGCAGAAAAAATCCCTAGCATTTGCTATCCTCTTTTCCATTCGTTTCTTCCATCGTATCATGAGTTCTTAAGAAAGAAAATCTATATTTTTTACGTTTCGTGTAGACGAAGAAGCTTTCGATAGGTATGATTCTAAATGGATGAAATAACAGGAGGTTCTTATGAAAAATCTACTTGTAATCCACACAGGCGGTACGATAGCCATGAGTGAAGATACGGAAACTGGAGCAGTAAAACCGGGCGAAAAAAATCCAATTGTCGATAAATCAAGGGAGCTTTTGTCCGTTGCGAATTTAATCATTGAGGAGCCTTTCCAGCTGCCCTCCCCCCATATTACTGCAAAGGAAATGTTGCATTTAAAAGCTATTATTGAATCTTATATAAAGGAAGATAAAATTAACGGAGTTGTTATTACACATGGCACAGATACGTTAGAGGAAACTGCCTATTTCTTAGATTTAACGATTCGGACAAGCATTCCGATTGTACTGACAGGAGCAATGAGGTCCAGTAACGAAATTGGTTCAGACGGTCTCTATAATTTACTTTCCGCCTTAAAAGTAGCAAACAGTGAGGAAGCAGTTGGAAATGGAGTTCTAGTTGTGTTAAATGACGAAATACACACTGCAGTAAATGTAACGAAGACACATACAAGCAATGTATCCACCTTTCAAAGCCCGCAATATGGACCCATAGGGACTGTGACAAAAAGAGGAGTTTTCTTTCACCACTCACCAAGGAAAAAAGAAATATATCATGTGGAGGAAATTTCTAAACGGGTGGTTCTTATTAAAGCTCATGCAGGAATGGATTCCACCCTTCTTTATGCGATAAACGATTTGCATTTTGACGGAGTTGTCATTGAGGCACTCGGACAAGGAAATCTACCTCCCGCTACTATTCCTGGTATTAAGCTTTTGCTTGAAAATAAAATACCCGTTGTTTTTGTATCCAGATGCTTTAATGGCCTAGCAGAAGATGTGTATAGCTATGAAGGCGGTGGGAAGCAGTTTAAGGATTTAGGCGTTATATTTTCTAAGGGTTTGAATGGGCAGAAAGCTAGAATTAAATTGATGATTGCTCTAGAATCAACTACCCATATAACTAAATTAGATCGCATGTTTCAATAAGGCTTAGCACAATCATTAACATTATGTTCAAAAAGCTACAAAGTTTAAGAAAAGAGCTTTCAATAAAAATACCGGGCATTGATTTGCCCGGTATTTCTTACAATTCTTTATAAGCTATGGATTGAGCGATTTGCTCTCCATGGAACCGCCCGTTTTCAATAAAAATTTCATTCGCATTGTTTCCAGCCGCTAATACACCTGCAATATAAATTCCGTCAATATTGCTTTCCATCGTCTCTTCATCATACCTAGGCCTGCCAGTCTCTCTATCAATTTCTATTCCCATCTGAGCAAGAAATCCATGATCTGGATGATAACCAGTCATTGCAAAAACAAAGTCGTTTTTTATACAAAACTCTTTGCCATGTTTGAGATAAGTTACTTTATCAGTTTCAATTGCCTTTAACTCTGCTTCAAATTCCATCGTTACGACACCATTTCGAACGAGAGAGTCAAATTCAGGAAGAATCCACGGTTTAATCGAAGGAGAATATTCTTTTCCACGATAAATGACAGTTACTCTTGCACCTGCTTTTACCAGCTCAATCGTCGCGTCAACGCTTGAGTTCTTCCCTCCAACAACAACAATATCCTGATCAAAATAAGGATGTGCTTCCTTAAAATAATGAGATACCTTTGGTAAATCCTCACCTGGAATTCCCATTATATTTGGATGATCATAATAACCGGTTGCTACAATCACATACTTTGCCGTATACTCCTTTAGATCCGTGCGAACGATAAATTCATTAGCTTCTTTTTTCACACTTGTTACCTTTTCAAAAGGATGAACCCTTAAACCTTTTCTTTTTACTACTTCGCGGTAATAAACCAATGCTTGATTCCTTCTTGGTTTGTATTCTTCTGTTAAAAATGGAACTTCACCAATTTCTAGTTTCTCACTCGTACTAAAAAAAGTTTGGTGTGTAGGATAATGATAAATCGCATTCACTATATTTCCTTTTTCAATTACTAGGGGGTTTAAACCAATTTTTTTCAATGCGATAGCCGCTGATAATCCACAAGGCCCTCCACCAATAATAATTGCATCTTCTATTTGCATGGCTCTCTCTCCTAAACAAAAAAATCTCCATCATTATATGATAGGAGATTTTTTATTGCTTTTCAAATATAAATCATTATATCCAACCTCTAAATCTTGATGCTTCCGCCATTTTCCTTACACCAACCATATATGCCGCTAAGCGCATATCTACTCGTCTTGTTTGTGCAGTATCATAAATATTATTAAAAGATTTACACATAACCTTTTCTAATTTTTCTTCGACTTCTTCTTCCGTCCAGTAATACCCTTGATTATTTTGGACCCACTCAAAATAAGAAACGGTCACTCCACCTGCAGAGGCAAGCACATCAGGTACAAGTAAAATCCCTCGGTCCGTTAAAATCTTAGTTGCTTCGAGGGTAGTTGGACCATTTGCCGCTTCAACAACAATCTTCGCACGAATATTATGGGCGTTTTCTTCTGTGATTTGATTCTCAATTGCTGCAGGAACCAAGATGTCACATTCTAATTCAAGCAACTCTTTATTAGTGATTGTATTATTAAATAGCTTCGTTACCGTTCCAAAGCTATCACGTCTATCCAACAAATAATCTATATCCAACCCATTTGGATCATGTAATGCTCCATAAGCATCGGAGATACCCACTACTTTTGCACCTGCATCATGCATAAACTTTGATAGATAGCTGCCTGCGTTTCCAAACCCTTGGACAACTACGCGCGCACCTTCAATATTAATACCCTTCTTCGCAGCTGCTTCTCTTATACAAATAGTTACACCCTTTGCTGTTGCCGACTCCCTACCATGTGAACCACCTAAAACGAGTGGTTTTCCAGTAATAAACCCTGGAGAATTAAATTCATCTATTCGACTATACTCATCCATCATCCAAGCCATAATTTGTGAATTTGTAAATACATCTGGCGCCGGAATATCTTTGGTTGGCCCAACAATTTGACTTATTGCTCTAACGTACCCACGACTTAATCGTTCAAGTTCACGAAATGACATATCACGAGGGTCACACACAATGCCCCCTTTACCACCACCATATGGTAAGTCAACTATTCCACATTTTAAGCTCATCCAAATAGAAAGTGCCTTTACTTCCTTTTCTGTTACACCAGGATGGAAACGAATTCCTCCTTTTGTCGGTCCAACAGCATCATTGTGTTGTGCACGATACCCTGTAAATATCTTTACTGACCCATCGTCCATCCTTACTGGGATTTTTACTGTTAACATTCTCATTGGTTCTTTTAATAGTTCATATACTTCTTCAGGGTAGCCAAGCTTTTCTAATGCACTGTGAATAACAGTTTGAGTCGATCTTAGCACATCAAGCTTTTCTTCATCGTTTATGTTTGTAGTCCCTTTTTCGGCCACTATTTTACCCTCCTAAAATCACTAACAATGTTGTCCCATTCATGACATAGTATACACTTTTAGGTAATTTATGCAATAATAAATGATAATTTTTTGACATTTTAACGATATTTTTTGAAAACGCTATCATAGCTGTTGTTTAGGGAATTTTCTGTGTATTTTTATCTTTCCCTTAATTGCCTTTCATAAGGCTTTCTCCTTCTATTTGAATACTATTTTATAGTGTCTGTTGTTCGCCGGAAGATATTCTTTTAGAAAAAAACGGCAGAGACAGTCCATTACTTAAAGTAATGGACAATTGTCTCAACCGCTTTATGATCAACCACTGTTTTTCCGTACTCTTTTATGCGATGAATACTTTCAAGAGTAGGGTTTGAGTATTCAGATAGAACAACTGCCACTAACATTAAGTTACAGTCTTCTACATTTTCTACACAAAAATAATACCTGTCCTCCATTACATATATGCTTCCCCCAGTAAAGCCAAGTACTTTAAGCTGATGGGATACTTGAATGACATACTCAAAATTGGTGAATTCGTAAATAAGATCTTGCTTTTCCTTTACACTTACCTGCAAATCATAAAAGGAATCCATTAAGGAGCTATCTTCTTCTTCCTCATCCATCGTGATAATCATGACCATTCCCTGAGTATGCATCGTAAAGATTTCTACCGCAACCGTTCCTTGTATATCCACATCAAATTGTTCACTTGCTTCTTCAAGCATTTCATGGAACAATTGATGCCACTTTAAAGAATCTTTCCATATATCCTCTTTCGTTAATCCTCTTTCAGATAAATCATCAATAGTTAAAAAAATTTTTATTTTATTGTACGTTAATCGTTCTAAGCGCATTATAAAGCCCCCTGCTGTGAACAACTGTTTGTTTAGTGTATGATATTCTTGCAGGAAGGTGAATTGTCTAAATAATATTCCTTCTTACATTCTAGATTTTAACCAACTTTCCCATTCATTTCGTGAGGATCCTAATATGTGTTCATGATACTTGACTTTTTCTTTTTCAGAAATGGTATCAAACGCAAACCCGCCTAATCCAATATGTATGTTCCCGTAGTTCTTTACCAAATTCTCTGTGAGTTGAAGTGTTGCACTGACATTTTCCTTCATTGTACAGGAGAAGAAGAAAAATTTTGGATTAACAATCTTAATAACTTCATCAATATCTTTTTCAGCTATGCTTGCCCCCAAATAAATGACCTCAAATCCTCTACGTCTTAAGAATAACGTAAAAATAAGCAGGCCCAGCTCATGCCACTCTCCTGGTCCACAAACTGCAATAGCCTTAGGCATCATAGGATTTTGCGGAAAGGAGTGCAAAATCATCCCTATTCTTGATCGGAGAATAGAAGAGGCAAAGTGTTCATGTGCAGTTGTGATTTTAGAACTTTCCCATAAATCACCAATTTTTACAAGTAATGAACCTAAAATATCTACTAATACCTTATCCACTGTAAACAAGCTAAATGCTTGATTTATGATGTCATGTGCAGTTTTTTCGTCAAAGACAAGTAGTGATTGAAGTAGCTTGTCTGCTATAGCACCTGATTGGTCAACACCTGTTTGAACAGGTAGGAGACCTTCTTTTTCTTCAACCTCATTATTTTCAAGTAACGTAACAGCTTGACTGATCGTAAATCCTTTATTCACTTTATCTTGAAGCCATCTTAATATTCTTACATGTTCTTCCGTGTAAAGACGATGTCCCGATTCGTTTCTTTTTGGGGCTACCATCTGATAGCGCCTTTCCCAAGCTCGTAGCGTTCCTGCTTGAATTCCTAACATCTTTGAGACTGCTTTTATATTATATTTTCCCTCATCTGTCTCCATTGTCTTTCCTCCGTATAACTCGTAACATACTCACATTATACAGTTCATATAAAAAATGTGTAAACTTTGTATAGGCTGATACTTACACTTGATCTTTATTAGAAATGGAAATGAAGTGCGTTTCAGCTCTTGCTCCTAGCCTTAGTGGCATAGCTGTCGTTCCATAGCCATTACTTATAAGAATTGAGGTGTTTTCTAATTTTCGAAATCCCCCTAACTCATACGGTCCGAACCCAAATATTCTAATTTGTCCTCCGTGAGTATGACCACTCAACACTAACGAAATTCGGTCTTGTACCTGTATCTTCTCCGTAATTCTCGGATTATGACTGACGAGTATACGAAAACCATCATCTTTAGCATCCTGAAGCGCTAAGTCCAACCGATCTCTTTTTAATTGAAGATCATCAACTCCAATCAGCACCATCATTTCCCCTGCTTCTGATTCAAAAGAAACCGCTGTATTATCTAAAATCTTCACACCATTATCAAGTAGCAAAGCATCCAGCTCATGATAATCGACCTCATAATCATTATTTCCCCAAACAAAATACAATGGTCCTAACTGCTTGAGAAGGGTAAGGTTCTGTCTTACTTTTTGAAAATCAACTCCTTTTTCAAGAAGGTCACCACCAATGATGACTAAGTCTACCTGTCCTTTTGCTTTTACATCCTGGATTATTTTGTCAGAGACTTGGCGCTTATGAATATCTGATATAAAAAAGAGCTTTAGTTCACCAAAGCTCTTAGGAAACTCTGAAAAAGTAAAATGATGAGTTTGAACTTTATTTCGAAATGCCTCTTTATACATAAAAATAAGGAGCGAGACTGCCACAATAACTAAAGCATAAAATAAGAACTCCATATATCCTCCTCTATATTATTCTTTACTTTCTCGAAGAAGCTCGTAATCTAATGAAATCATACCATAAAGCAGTGAGAAACAAAAAAAAGCAACAGCTGGCCATAGAGAGACCATTGCTAGTAAATAAAAACTTAAACAAACAAAAAAAAGCAAAAGAAACTCAAGCTTTAATACCTTTCCTCTCCACCTGCTAACTACCATCATCTCAATACCATTCTTAATTAAATCCGCATTTATTAAAAACCCAATGAAAAACGCTAAAATTGAAGCAACAAAAGGAACAGGACTTAATATTACCTCAACGATAATATCAGATAAGTTATTTGGAAAATGGATAGGTATCCATACAATAAATAATAATCCACATATATATCCGAAAAAAAGTTTCAAGAGTTTCTTCACATACACAAAAATCCCTCCCATAAACAATGTATGAGAGGAATCAAACTTGTTACACATTTATCTAATAATTAATCTTCATGTATGTGTAGAATACGAAACCCAAAGTCCTCTAGCTTTTTAACAAACTTGTCAACATTATTATTCTTTTCAATTTTCAAGACAATTCTCCGAACCAATTTATCTGTTTCATCAAAAGTTACTAATGAAATAATTTGTTCATGATATTGATGAGCAATTTCTGCTAGTTTCGCAATCCTCCCCTCTGTCTCTACGGAGGTAAATGCAATTCGAATCCCTGAACGATGTACACCAAACGCTGAACCGAATTGCTCCAAACAATCTGAGCGTGTGACAACCCCTAAAAACTTTCGTTTTTCATCAACTACCGACAATAAAGGATAATCCTTTAAATCTAACAATAAATTCTCAAAAATTTCATTTCCTTCCAAAAAGCGATC
Organism: Bacillaceae bacterium; assembly: GCA_041640555.1. Taxonomy (GTDB): domain Bacteria; phylum Bacillota; class Bacilli; order Bacillales; family Cytobacillaceae; genus Robertmurraya_A. Next base: position 40,074 of record JBEQAB010000008.1, on the reverse strand, counting down.
TTGATGTGTTGCAATTTGTGAGACAGTGGTATTTGTTAAATACTCATCCTTTGTTTGCTGGCTTTTAAAATAATTTTCATAAATGCTGTATCTTGTAACCGTTCCTACATAAGTTTGTCCGTCTAACACAGGCAACCCATCAATTTGTTCTTCCTCAAGTTTAGTAAGGGCACTCAACAAAGTGTCTTGATGAGAAACAACATGACACTGATGCTTTGGAATCATAATACTTTTTACGAACATGTCAATCACCTCAAGAAAGAGTAAATGTCTTCCATATTTTATTCGTCAAGAAGGGCAAAAAATCCTTTTTCATCAAATCCTATTTACTTTCATGATAAAGGTTTATGTCAAAGTTTTTCTTCATCATTTCAAATACTTTGTGACGGTTTTTCCACTCATCTTCTTTTTTCCAAAGGTCCTTACTTTTATCAATGATTTCACATCGTAGGGCATGATACTCCTTTTCGGCTTTCTCACGCTTTTCTCGAAGTAAATTCATAAATCCATATAATCCAACAATGATGACAAGAACATAAAGATTACTTGATTGATTAACAAATTGTGAAAACATGGATGCAAAAGAATACGAGTATGGAGTCAATACAACTTTGTAAAGATAGTAAAAATAAATAAAACAGAGAAAAATGGTCGACCACATGACAAGTAAATGGCGGAGCTTTAATTTATCAAACTTCTTTTTTTTATCTATTACTTTTTGTAACATTTGCCTAGTAGCTTGGTCCGTTCGATCGTCCAATAATAAGATTTCCGATTCCATAATTCTACCTCCCCCTACCAAATAAATATGAACTTGTCCGACGTTTTATGATGATTCAAAAAAAAGAGCTAAGCCATTTATATGGCCCAGCTCAGGTTACTTACTTAAAGGTATGGTTAAGGTTTGTCCAACCGTTATTTCGTTTGATGATAACGAATTTGCTTTCTTGATAATATCAATACCAGACTGTGATTTATAGTACTTCATAGCCAGTCTAAATATGGTTTCTCCTGGCTGAACTTTATGGTAGACAACCGTTTGATCTACTGGCTCTGCTCTTGTAGTCGAATTAGTAGTACTTTCAGGAGCTGTTGTAGTTTGAATAGTTTCGCTGCTATTAGCCTGCTCTGAATTTGCAGATCCTTCATTTGTATCTGCTTCTGCTCCTTCATTCTCGTCCGTTACGGCTTCTTCTGTTACCGTATTTTCTTCCTCCACCTCTTCGTCGGCTATATCGTCATCTGCATCTGTATAATAAACCGCTTCTGCTCCCTTGCTTTCTTCAACTGTCGAACTAACCGATGATTTTTGTGACTCATTATATGAGTAAATACTAAAAATCACGATTGGAAGTAAGATAAAAAACATACCTAGCAAGCGTATAAGGGGATACTTTACTTTTATTTTTGTCTTTTTTTTCAATTGTTTCTGTTTATGAACCCGACTCCTTGGTGGAAGCTTTTCATTTGAAAGGGTAGTGTTTCCATCCTTTGTCGAATCTATTTTTTGATCAACATCCTTCATCCTTTTGCGAAGTTTTTCTGCTTGATCTCTAATAGGCTCTTCTTTATTCATTTCTTTCACGTTCCTCTCTTATCCTCTCTTTTCTTTTGATAATAAATCCCAATAACGAATCAATGACAAAATGCATCGCAATGGTCACAAGGAGATTCTCTGTCCACTCGTATATAACCCCAATTAAGAAACTGAGGAGAGTAATATTTAAAAAGAGAAACCAATTAAATAGATAACGATAATGGATTAATGCAAAAATAATACTAGATATAACCAGTCCAAAATGAGTTTGTATAATCCCTCTAAATAGAATTTCTTCACAAGTAGCTACAATTGCTGCAATAAAGAGAATTTCCCACCCTTTTCTCTTCGAAAACAATTTTTCGTTTAACCCTCCATCGTCATAGTAAGAGGAAGGAAGAAATTTCATAAACAATGCATCTATACAAACGATAAGTAATCCTGCAGGAACCCCTACCAACCAGATAAATGAATCGTTCCAGTCAAAGAGTTCGAGAAAGGACTTCAGACTGTCAAATAATAAACTCCCAATAATAATGGAAATAACCACGAGTATGACTTGTGTTAAATATAGGTGTTTTAACAATTCCTTATCTGATAATTCTTCAATCAATTCTTCATATTTACTTTTCATAACTAGTCCCACTCTTCGTAAGCAAGCCCCTCAAATAATCCTTCCACTGAAAAGGCGTAAACTCTACTTCTTCTAAACACTTGGTTTTGTATCGGTCGTAAACAATTCCACACACATGACAACAATCGTCTACGGTGCCTTGGGAAACTTCTCCAAAGTAAGAAAGAATTCCTATACGTTTACACTCCTTAGACTGAATCCAGTTCAACATCTCCACTATCTTTTTTCTTTTATGCTTTTTTCTATGGTCAACATATTCTATAAACCGTTCTTTTTCTATCATTAAATCCATATTGTTCGTTAGACTACCGAGAAAATCCCTTGTTAATCTCCAAGAGGTTTCTGTAAATCCTCCAATCTGTTGAATGGATTCTTCCATTTCCTCCCACTCATAAAGCAGTTGGTCTCCAAAATGTTGAAACAACCAACTTATTTGATATTCCGTAGGAAGCTCTCCTTCTGCTAACTGATACGGAAGCTGCTCATCATGGGGAGAATACAAAAGAATAGATATACTATTCTCTCCATCCCTTCCAGCTCTTCCGATTTCCTGTAAGTAAGACTCTAACTGTAAGGGCATATGAAAATGGATCACAAACCTCACATCTTCTTTATTAATTCCCATTCCAAAAGCACTAGTTGCACAAATTACATCAAGCTGCCCTTTAATAAATTGCTGTTGAATAAGTATTCTACTTTCCTGGTCAAGCCCACCGTGGTATGCCATTGTTCTTGGAACCCCACTGTCCCGCAGAATAACAGCTACTTCTTCGGCTAATTTTTTACTAGAAAAATAGATAATTCCTGGGGCCTGTAAAAAAGATACCCATTCTAACAGCCTATCAAGCTTTTCTCTAGCATCGTAGACATAGTCTACGACCATTTTAATGTTAGGGCGGTCAACGGAAGAAACAAACTCCTCCCACTTGTCTAGCTTTAATGTTCGGACAATATCGGACCGAACCTCTTGATCTGCTGTCGCTGTCAAAGCAATCGTTTGCGGACTTCCAAGAGATTCTCGAACATCACCTAGCTTTAAATAATCAGGCCTAAAATCATAGCCCCACTGCGAAATACAATGTGCCTCATCTACCACAAATAAGCTGATGACTAGCTTTTTTAGCTTAGCAACTACGAACTCATTCATTAGCATTTCAGGTGAAATATAAATAAACTTATACGTATGCAATCGACCAAACACACTGCCTCTTGTCTCACGGTCTAGAAAAGAATTTATGGCTACTACTCGTTTTTCACCTCGTGACATCATCTGTTCAACTTGGTCCTGCATCAATGAAAGCAACGGAGTAACCACTACCACTACACCTTCCATTAGATAAGCTGGTAGTTGATAACAAAGTGATTTACCTGTTCCGGTTGGGAGCATTGCAAGGACATTCTTTCCTTTTAATAATTCTTCGACAATCTCTTTTTGGCCCATTTTAAATTGGTCGTAGCCAAAATGGGCCTTTAACTCATATTCTAGCATCATAATAGGTCACCAAATTTCGCAATCACTAATCGAATTTGAAAATAATCTACATCTATTATTTCTCGGATTTTCCTCAACTGCTTAGATGAGGCTGTTTGAATCGCCTCTTTTATCCTTTCCTGAAGTGGCACTTCAACAAATTGATCAATTTTAAACCCGTTCACAAAAAGGGCAATTTCAACGATATGATCTTGAATCGTACTTTCTTTTAATCTTCTTATTCGGCCGATTTCTACAATCCCTTTGCCTTTCTTTATTAATTCAAATGTTTTTTTAGCAGAAGCGGTTAGCTGTTGAAGCTCATCAGTCACTGCGATTTTAGCTAATAAAGGATAAGCAGAAGGGTTTTCTTCGATCCTACCCATTATAAAATGAAGCAATGCTTGAAATTGAAATCTATAGCTATTCTCTTCAATCCGTAGCATTTTAATGGTTTGCATTTCCGTTAAACCAATTGACTCAAACCCCGACAATCTTGCAACTAATATACTTGGGTCAATCATCAGATCTGAAGACTCCAATAAATCCTGTAATTCCCTTAACAACTTATGAGGAAAGTCCTTGCTGTTTCCTTCCGATGTGGCGAACAAATGCTTAATCCAATTTTGAGTATCTTTATTTTTCTGAACAGGTATATAGTTTGTTTGATTATTAACTAGGTTAGAGCATACTTGAATAAGTAAAGATAATCTTTCCCAAAATTGTAGACAATTGTAATATTTCCCTCCTTGCAAATTTTTCAAGAATGGGTACATTGAATACAATTCATGAATCAAAATTTGACCACTTTCGCTAATGACAATTTGCTGATTGCTAGTAAAATACAGGTATTCCTGTTTCATTAGTTTGCTTATGATGCGCTCGTATTGCTCTCTTGTTAAATGATGTGCTATATGAAAAAAGGAGTCCAATTGAAAAAGATGTGAGTCCTGTATAGTTTGAGATGATTTTTTACCATTTAATAAGTGAAACACACTTGAGCTGCTACGTTCTTTACCTAGTTTTGATAAACAATATAGAACGACGTGTTCAAGAATATTTAACAATTACCTCACCTTCGATACGTAGGTTTTTTTGTATTTTTATGTCTATTATTGTAGCATGAAATGAGTCGCATTTAATGTATAAAAAATGCCATAATGGTCAAACCCTTATATGATAAGCATTCTCAATACTTTTTCTATTGAAATGTTGACCATTCAGTTTTACAATAAGATATGAGGGATGCATTCCTAATGCATTTTGGGAATGATAAAATATACTTGTTTAATTTTTTGGGAGGTATTTTACATGGCAAAATACACAATTGTAGACAAAGAAACTTGCATTGCATGTGGTGCTTGCGGAGCAGCTGCACCTGACATTTACGATTACGATGATGAAGGCATTGCATTCGTTACTCTTGACGATAACCAAGGTATCGTTGAAATTCCAGACGTACTATTAGACGATATGATGGATGCTTTCGAAGGTTGCCCAACTGATTCTATTAAAGTGGCTGATGAAGCATTTGATGGAGACGCACTTAAATTCGAATAGTAAAATAAAAAAGCAACGGCTTAGCCGTTGCTTTTTTTTGTGTGACTATGCAGCTCTGCTTTGCACTTTTTGTTTGTTCATCCATGTACCCATTCTTGCAAATAAGAGCATAAAAATAACCGATATTAAAATCCCCTTAACGAGGTTAAAAGGAAGTATCGCCGAAACAATCATTTGCCTTGTTTCTTCTCCTGACATAGCAGGTGTATTTAAAAAGAATGTATAAGCAGGTAAAATAATGTAATAGTTAAGCACACTCATTAGAACTGCCATAGTTATTGTACCCACAACTAAACCAAATGTCATACCTTTTGAGGATTTCATTTTTTGATAAATGTAGTATATTGGCAAAATAAACAGAATACCCGCAACAAAATTTGCCACGTGGCCAACAGGAACTCCTGTTGCACTTCCAGTTAGAAAGTAATCAAGTACGTTTTTTAGAAGTTCAATCAATATTCCAGCTACTGGTCCTAGTATTAGGGCACCAATCAAAGCTGGCACATCACTAAAATCCACCATTAAAAACTGCGGAAAAGGTGGAAGTGGAAAATTAAGGAGCATTAATACGTATGAGATGCTACTTAACATTCCAATCAATACAAGTGTTCTTACGTTAAAACTTTTCATTTCCCTCTCTCCTTTTTTAGGATCCATCTCACCTAAAGAAGAAAGATTCAGCATCACGTACTTCATTAACAAAAAACCCCCAAGCGATTCGCTTGAGGGAGATTAATTAGAAGTCACGCTTAATAAACGTTCAAAACTCTCATTTTTAAACGTCTGCAGAACCTCCATCCTCTCCCATCCAGACTATACTGTCGGCTTTGGAATCGCACCAAATCCTGCCCAAAAATCAGGCTCGCGGGCTTAGAGTGTTGCACTCATTACCGCCGGTCGGGAATTACACCCTGCCCCGAAGATAGACCAATATTATATTTTCCACATCATTATAGCTTAGAAAGTATTTTTTGTGAAGAAGTTTGCATTTTCAATAAATTATTTTTTGTCCTTCTTTTGTATTTGTGTTAAATTATTAAAGTATATGTACATACGATATTGATTAATTTTAAAGGAGATAATCATGGAAAAAGTTCTTATTTTTGGTCATAAAAATCCTGATACTGACACAATTTGTTCAGCTATCGCTTATGCTGAATTAAAAAAAGCTCTTGGTATGGATGTGGAAGCGGTTCGTTTAGGGGAAGTAAGTGGTGAAACACAATTTGCTCTTGATACATTCAAAGCAGATGCTCCCAGACTCGTTGAAACAGTTGCTGGTGAAGTTAATAGCGTAATACTAGTTGACCACAACGAAAGACAACAAAGTGTAAGTGATATTGATCAAGTTCGTGTTCTAGAAGTCATTGATCATCACCGTATCGCAAATTTCGAAACGAGTGATCCACTTTACTACCGCTGTGAGCCTGTTGGTTGTACAGCAACTATTCTAAACAAGCTTTATAAAGAAAATAATGTCCAAATTCGCCCAGAGATTGCTGGTCTCATGCTTTCTGCCATTATCTCTGATTCTTTATTATTCAAGTCCCCTACATGTACAGCTGAGGATGTAGCTGCAGCAAGAGAATTAGCTGACATTGCTGGTGTAGATGCAGAAAGCTATGGATTGGACATGCTTAAGGCTGGCGCAGATTTAAGCGACAAGTCCATTCAGCAGCTTGTTTCGCTTGACGCAAAAGAATTCCAAATGGGATCTAGTAAAGTAGAAATTGCTCAAGTGAATGCTGTAGATATTAATGATGTATACTCAAGACAAGCAGAATTAGAAGTAACATTATCAAATATCATTTCAGAAAAAGGTCTAGACCTGTTCTTATTTGTTGTGACTGATATCTTAACCAATGATTCAACAGCTCTAGCATTAGGAAATGCTCGTTCTGCTGTTGAAGAAGCATATGGTGTAACATTAGAAAACAACAAAGCCGTGTTAAAAGGTGTTGTTTCACGCAAAAAACAAATCGTACCAGTCCTTACAGATTTATTTAATTCAAAAATGTAGTATGGTTAGCGCAAACTTTGAAAGTTTGCGCTTTTTGTTAAAAAAAATAACAAAATTGTGACTTTAAAGTATTAAAGCGTTTACATGATTCATTCTGAACGTTTTAGTCCATTGACAGATAAATGTTCGTTTTGTAAAATAATCAGAAAATTAACAATTGGGTAGGTGTTTAGAATGTTTCAAATTTTAGTAGCCGACGCAATAAATGAGGAAGGTCTTTCCCCCTTATTAGATTTTAATGAGGGAACATTAATTCAAAAAAAAATTAATGATCCAGATGTTGAATTAGAAAAAGTTGATGCGCTTCTAGTTCGAAGTGCTACAACCGTTACAGAAGAGCTTCTCGAAAAAATGCCTCAATTAAAAATTATCGCACGTGCTGGTGTTGGGGTCGACAATATCGATGTGAATGCGGCTACGAAACGAGGAATCATTGTCGTCAATGCTCCAGATGGAAATACGATTTCTACAGCAGAGCATACTTTTGCTATGATGGCATCCCTAATGAGAAATATCCCACAAGCCCACTCGTCAGTTAAAAACCTTGAGTGGAAACGGAATGCCTTTATCGGTACTGAACTTTATGGAAAGACTCTTGGAATCGTTGGTATGGGCCGTATTGGTACTGAATTAGCCAAAAGAGCTAAAGTGTTCGGTATGAATGTAAAAGTATACGATCCTTTCTTAACCAAGGAGCGCGCATTAAAGCTTGGTGTCTCTCATGGTAGTCTGGAAGAAGTATTAGCAGAAGCAGACATTATTACTGTTCACACTCCATTAACATCAGAAACTAAAGGACTTATTAACGAAGAAACTTTAAGTAAAACGAAAAAAGGGGTATACTTCCTTAACTGTGCGCGTGGGGGAATTATCGATGAACAAGCTTTAGCAAAGTTCGTTGGCAATGGTCATGTTGCCGGAGCTGCTATCGATGTATTTGAAGTAGAACCACCTGGAGAACATCCGTTATTTAAATATGATAATGTCATCGTCACACCACACTTAGGTGCGTCCACAAAGGAAGCACAGCTTAATGTTGCTACACAGGTTGCTAAAGAAGTCCGAATGTATTTTGAAGGCAAGCCAGTCTTAAACTCTATTAACCTGCCTGCAATGTCTAAAGATATTTTTGAAAAGATTAAACCATTCCACCAGTTATCAAAGCAAATGGGTTCTGTTTTATCACAGTGCATGAAACAAGGAGTTAATGAAATCTCTATTACTTACTCTGGCACAGTAACAGATCTTGAAACATCTTACTTAACAAAAGCCGTCCTGTCTGGATTCTTTAAAAATAGAATAGATGTGAACGTCAATGAAGTAAATGCGTTACTAGCTGCCAAGGAAAGAGGAATTACCGTTGGTGAGAAAATATCAACGAATACTTTTGGTTATGCAAATAGCATTACAGTCACAGCTAAGGCAGAAAACCATCAGTTTACGGTAAGAGGTACTTTTATTGATCATTATGGGCCAAGAATTGTCTACTTAAATGACTTTGTAATTGACTTTTTACCTGAAGGTAATATGGTTTATATACAACATATGGACCGCCCAGGTGTCGTTGGTAGAGTTGGTAAAATCCTTGGTGATCAAGAGGTAAATATAGCAACCATGCAAGTGGGAAGAAAGCAAGCGGGTGGAGAAGCTATCATGGTCCTATCATTTGATAAGCCATTAGACGATCAACAGATAGCAACTCTAGCATCTCTTGAAGATATCGTATCGATTAATCGAATCAATCTTTAAAAAGGCTATTTTCTAAAACATTGTTGCTATATGCACATTTTTTAGAAGATAAACTATATGTTTCAACAGCCAATCAGTATATTATCATCCTTAGAAAAGAGCTATCTCCCAAAAGACCAATAAAGCCAGCGTTATGCGGGGGAAAATCCGGCTTTTGTGATTTTACCAAAACAACAAACTTTACGAAAACAGCCATAAAAAAAGATCGGAGGTTATTCCTCCGATTTTTTCATTATCCTAGTGGATGTATTTTACGCTCTCCTTTTGAGAACGTCATAATTTCTTTATACCCTACCTCTTTTGCAAGAACTAATGCCTGATCATAGTCAGCAGCAACATGCTCTGGAAAATGGGCATCAGACGATAATACGATTGGTATCTTTTTATCGAAACACATCTGCAATAATCGTTTGTCAGGATACAATTCACCGATAGGCTTACGTAAACCAGCTGTACTAATTTCAACACATGTTTTCGAGTTCGCTAGTGCTGTTGTAGCCTTATCATATTGCTCTAGTAAAAACTCTTCTTCCTTCGGTATATATTTAAAGATTTTTACTAAATCCAAATGACCAACAATATCAAATAAATTTGACTCCGCTAATGTTACGACCTGTTGAAAGTAGTTTCGATAGACTTCATGCAGATCACGCTTTTCCCATTCATGAATATATTCCTTTAAATCAATTCCGAAGTCATCTACCCAATGAATCGAACCAATTACGTAATCGAAATCATAGCTTTTAATAAAAGCTTCCATCTCCGCATGTTTTCCAGGAGTATAGTCCATTTCAATCGACATTTTTACATCGATCTCATGACTCCATGCCTCATGAAATAAATTCACATAGTCTTTCATATCATAGTATCTACGTTCATTTACCCATGGATTTTGAAGAATATCTGCAGTTTGATAGAAATGATAGGCATGCTCAGAGATTCCAAATTGCCCGATTCCCTTCGCCTTTGCCTCATCTGTAAATTTCTTTAAATAATCTAACGTTAATGTCCCTGTCTCCAAATGATTATGATAATCTGTTAACATCCAACCAGCCTCTTTTAGAATTTTCTTTCTATTATATACCGATTCGAAGGCTGCCGCAATGACAATTCATATTATTCTAATTGCAATACTTGTCTTGGTACGATCCTATCACTTTGTAACTGATTCACCTGTTTTAGCTGCTGTACAGACTTCCCTGTTTTATGAGCAATGTGTTCGAGTGTATCGCCTTCTTGGACAACATATTTATTTGTAAAGGATTCGTCAATTGTTAGCGTTTGATTGACAACTATCGTATCGCTAGTAAGATGGTTGGCAGACTTAATCGCATGGATACTTATATTGTATTTTTCTGCAATAGACGATAGCGTTTCCCCAATTTTCACTGTATGAGTGATGTTTGATTCTACTTTTTCCGCCGACAACACAACGCTCTCAGATTCTTCGTTGTCAACATAAGTTTTTCCGTGTCCTTCATAGAGTCTCGTTTTAGCAACTGTCTCTAATACACTAGAGTCTTCTTCCCTATTTTGTACTACTACTTCTTGTCCCACTTTTACGTCTCCTAATGCTAGCACTGGATTAACAGCATTTCTTTTATCTACCGTCCACTCGTTAAGATGAACTTCAAAGTGCAAGTGAACACCTGAAGAGTCACCGGTGCTTCCCATTTCACCAAGCTGTTGACCTGCTGTTACTGTTTCTCCAGTATTTACGAGCCTCGACTTTAAGTGAGCATATACCGTTTCAATATTATTTTGATGTTTAACGAATATTACATGGCCATATGAACTCGAATAATATGATTTTGTTACGACTCCACCATCTACAGAGTAAATGGGTGTTCCTAGTGAAGACGCTATGTCAATCCCTTTGTGGCTTCCTCTTCTTGTTCCGTATGTATCGGTAATCATCCCATCTGCAGGCCAGATCCAGTCAGCGGTCTCCTGGCTAATATTCATACTTGCTTGAGAGTGCTTTCCTCCGAGAAATAGCAAAGTGACACATAATGCCATTAATCCCGCAATCAAAAAACGTTTTATGTAGTCTCGCATTTTTTTCCTCCTTGTTATTGTACTCTCCTTTCTCACTCTATGACAGCCTGTCTAAAAAAAGACCTCTATCTAAAAAGTACAATTAAGGAAGCAGCCTCCTTTTATATATCCTCACTTTTAAAAAAGTGAGCGATTAATAAAAACACATTTGTTATTATTTGGACGAAGTGTTTTCTTTTATTCATGAAATATAGAAAAAAGATCAGCAACTTTGCTGATCTCCTCTATTTTTTAATCAATAGATTGTTTATTGGCTGCGATTGGTACTTGGATTTCTTCTTGTAATGAAAATCTTCCTAGAGTATCAATCGGTACATTACTAAATTTCACTTTTTCAAATCCAAAGCTTTGCGCCGTTAAAAGGATCGCTTCAATCGACTGTATGGTTTCAGGAGTATCCTCTATGTTTACCCCTTCGTTAAACGTAATGTTTACTCTATTATTGGTTTCTTCTATAGCAACTGAGGTGATTTGCTCAACCAATAGTGGTGCTTTTAGGTTATGTGTGTCTATATTTGTTTTCATTGCTTTAAAAGCTTCTTCAATTGTAGAGAATGATTCTGTAAATGGAACAAGGTAAGGTTTTATTGATTCGTTATTTGGATAATAAAAATAAAATGCAAGATTTGAGGTCTTTTCTACCAGTTTTTCAGTGATAAAATCGTGACCAGTTGACATACCTTTTTCTTTTCCATTCGTTGTAAAAACCGCTTTTTCTAGATTGAGGTGAATTAGTAATTGCTGAATGGCATTTATAAATGGAATACTAGCTGTGCCATCTTGATATGGATGGTCAGCGGCCACATTGACATTTAATATGCTATCATTCGCATCTATCGAAAAGTCAGCCTCTAACGGATAAAAATCATCTAGTCCCCACTCTTGTTCGTCTATGCTAGCCATGACCTCTTCTATATGAGCCAGTTGATCTACTTGGTCTGAAGGTTCAATCAAGAAGCTAACTGGAATAATATTTTGAACTTGGCTGTCTGGAATTGCTAACGTAAAAACCTGCATGGCTCCTAAATCCTCAGCATATATGGCAGTTGTAGGGTCTTCCGTCGCTTGGAACGTAATATCATTCATTTCAGTCAAGTTTTCTTCTTTACCAACGTCCATTCTCGCTTCATTTTCGACAGTAGATTCTTCCCTTTTTAACGAAGGATTTTGTTCAGTTGCCGCTTCCTCTTGAGTGCTTTTATCTGCTGAATGATTGAAACTTGCTCCATCAAAATAATTAAAGGAGAGAATGGTTATTAAAAATACAGCTGCTGCGGTTGCAAATGAGGGAATAATCCACGTTTTCCTCGGCTTTTCTTCTAGCTTTTTTGAAATATTTTCGTATATGTCATGAGGATCACGATGATCTTTAAGCTTTGGCATTTCTCGTAACCATTCTTCTAGTTGTTCATCACTTATCTTTTTCATCGATTCTCCTCCTTTTCTAAAAGTTGTTGCATTTCCTTTTTCAACACTTTTAACGCACGGTGTTGAGTAGTCTTTACTTTACTCTCAGTCCAATTTAAAGCTTCTGCCGTTTCGGCAATTGAAAGCTCCTGAATATACCTCATAATAATTACGATACGCTGGTCAATTGTACAATGATCTAAGCATTGGTAAATATACTGATATTCTTCCCTTTGCATCGCAATCTCTTCCGGAATGGGATTCATATCCTTCACTTGCTGAGTTGACCAATCAAATTTCTCAATGATTCTTTGCTTCCATCCTTTTTGCTTCCTGAATGAATCAATCGCTACATTTCTAGCGATAGAGAAAAGCCATGTCTTTTCACTACTTTTTCCTTCAAAGTTTTTATATGCCTTCAAAACTCTTATATATACCTCTTGAGCAAGATCCTCAGCTTGCTCTCGATTCTTCACCATATAAAACAAGAACTGAAATACGTCTTGATGGTATTTCTCGTACAACTCGTCAAAAATCGAGTTCACCGGGTTCCCCTCCCCGTTCATCTAATTAGTCGATCTTTATGTATAAAAAGTTACACTTTAAATATATTATCTATCTAAATAAAAAGGAAGGATTTATTACTTAAATCCTTCCCTTCATACACAATATTCAATAAGACATGTTTCCCGTGAATCAAGAATTTTCGGCATTCTTTAGCAAATTATCCAGTTATTCGAGGAATTTGAAAGCTAAATGTCGTACCATGGTTAAGTTTGCTTTGTACCGTTATATCACCTTTATGAGCTTGAATAATATTCCTTGCAATCGCCAATCCTAAACCGGTCCCAGATCTTCCTCTTGTTCTTGCTTTATCTGCTTTATAAAAACGCTCGAACACAAATGGGAGGTCTTCTTCGGAAATTCCAGAACCTGAATCACTTACTTCCAGATGGAAATTTTGATCATCGATTTTTGCTATTACCTTTACCGCTCCACCTTCTGGTGTATGTCGAATTGCATTATCAATCAGATTCGTTAGAACCTGCTCAATACGGTCTGGATCAAATACAGTAGTGGAGAATTTTAGATCACGCTCGTAAAGTACCTCAATTTCTTTTTCCTTTGCCAGCCCTTGAAACTTACGTATAATCCTTTGAATATACGAGTCAATTTCAACAGGTTCATTGGTTAATTGGATATGTCCAGCCTCCATACGGGCAAGATCTAACAGTTCGTTCACAAGACGACCCATCCTTAGTGATTCATCGTAAATCACTCGTGCCATTTCTTTCTTTTCCTCTGTGGTCTCAGCAATATCATCTACGATTGCCTCACTATAACCCTGAAGCATAGAAATAGGCGTTCGTAACTCATGAGATACATTCGCAATAAAATCTTTCCTTAGCTTGTCGAGCTGTCTCTCTTCCGTCATATCACGAACAACAGCCACAGCACCACGTATGAATGTATTGTTATAAAGTGGACTAACAATGACCACCCAATGACGACCTTGAACAGAAAATTCCGCTACTTGTTCCTGTTCCATATCAACTGCCCATTGAAAAAGCTCCATGACATCCTGTGGGACCGCTTCTGCTTGAACTGGTTTTCCTTCTTGTGTAAAATACCAATGTTGCAAAAAGCGTTCAGCAGGTGGGTTTGTGATTAATATTGTTCCGTCCCTGTTAAACGTTATAACTCCATCAGCCATACTGCTTAATATGCTGGATAGTTGTTCTTTTTCCTGACTTAAAGCATTCATATTAAACTTTAATTGCCTTCCCATCTGGTTGAAAGCAGTTGCTAGCTCTCCAATTTCATCCCTTGTAAGAATAGGTACCTTTGTATCGAACTTTCCTCTTGCCGCCTCCACAACAGCCTCCCTCATTTTCCGTAGCGGTGCTGTGATTCGAGTTAATAAGAAAAAAGCAAAGATAGTGGTTAGGATGATCGCAATACCAGCTGCTAAGAGGATAAACTTTGTGGTTGATTCAGTTGTTTCTTGAAGGGCTTGTAATGATTGAAAAATATAAACAGCCCCGTTTTCTCCGTCTTGATTTAAAATCGGTACTCCAATAATTAAAATACTTGAGTCTCCTTGTGTTTCAGAAAAAGGAATCTCAACTATTTTTTTTGCCATTTTCTGCTGTTCCAATACATTTGATAAGTCTGTATCTTTTTGAAAAAAACTTACCGGTAGCTCTAAGGATTCTGGGATATCCGGGGAATAGAAGAATTCATCCTCACTTCTAATCACCATTGCCCCTGTAACATCGTCTAGTAGCTCCCATGAAATTTGCAATCCAATCTCTAATTCCTGATCCTCTACAAAATGAGCCATATTTGATGCAAGATTGGTTAAATTCCCCTCAGTTTCATTTATATGATAATTCTCAAAAAACTCTAGTAACAATACCGTTAAAATTAATAGTACAAATGATACGAGCAGGAGAATCGTAAACCATAGTTTCCCTACAACACTACGCCAAAACATTATGCATTGACTACTTCGAACTTATAGCCAACACCCCATACAGTAACAATCATACTAGCCGCTTGCTCAGATACTTTGTTTAACTTCTCTCGCAAACGTTTTACATGGGTGTCAACAGTTCGTAAGTCTCCGAAAAACTCGTAATGCCAAACCTCTTTTAGTAGTTGTTCTCGGTCAAACACCTTATCTGGGGATTTAGCTAAGAAATATAATAACTCATACTCTTTTGGTGTAAGGCTCACTTCTTTTCCATCTGCTAATACACGGTGTGCATCATTATCAATGGTTAAATGAGGGAAAACAATCACATCTTTAGCGGTGGTTTCTGTGTGTAAATAACTCGTACCTGAAGATCGACGGAGTAGTGCTTTTACACGCAATACCACTTCTCTTGGGCTAAACGGCTTGACAATATAATCGTCTGTGCCTACTTCAAATCCTTGAACGCGGTTTACTTCTTCTCCTTTAGCCGTAAGCATAATGACCGGTGTTGCCTTTTTTTCACGAAGTTCACGACAAACCTCAATTCCATCCTTACCAGGCATCATTAAGTCTAGAAGAATAACATCATAGTCATTGTTTACCGCCTTCGTCAATGCTTCATTCCCATCTTCCGCTTCATCAATCATATAATTTTCACGCTCTAAGTACATTTTCAATAAACGGCGAATTCTTTCCTCATCATCTACAACTAGAATCTTTACTTCCTTTTCCATTGACAATCCCCCTCCTATTAATTACGTATGTGTTTAGAAAACAGCCCTCACGAATAGTGAAGGCTATTTGAAATCTTTTTTAGGATCCTGCGTAAGAATGAAGCCCTGCAATCACAAGATTGACAGCAACTAAATTAAACATAATAATAATAAATCCAATAACAGCTAACCACGCAGATTTTTCTCCATGCCATCCTTTTGAGAGGCGAAGATGTAAAAATGCGGCATAAAAAAGCCAAGTAATGAGCGCCCAAACCTCTTTAGGATCCCATCCCCAAAAACGGGTCCAAGCGATTTGTGCCCAGATCATTGCAAAAATAAGACCACCTAATGTAAACACTGGAAAACCGATTAACACTGAACGGTAGCTGATTTCATCTACTAAGTCTAGATTAATATTTTTTGTAAATGGTTTCAATGCTGCCCCAATTCTTTTTCTTAAGACTAAGCGGAAAAGACCATATAGGAGGATACCCGCACCAAATGACCAAATAACCGTATTTAGCTTTTTCGCATTGATAATACCTGGTACTGAAACAAGTGGTTCCATTTTCCCATCTGTTAGAAGTTCTCCTTGATTTGGGCCAACTAGAGCTGGCAAGTGGTATTCAACTTTTGCTTCATTGCCATTTTTATCAATCCAATTAAATTCTGCCTTATAATCAGCAAAGGAAAATGCTGATACCACGATGACAAATCCCAATGTAGCGATTAATCCATACATAACAACCTCTAACCAGGTAGTACTTTTACTATTTTTTGTTTGATCAATCACTTTTACTAAATAAATTAATGCGGCTCCAAAGCTAACGGCTAGAATAGCTTCACCTAATGCCACAGTTGTTACATGTATATGAAGCCAATCACTCTGCAAAGCCGGAATTAGTGGTGAAATATCTGTTGGAAACATACTGGCAAATGCAATCACTAACAATGCAATTGGCATTGTAAATAATCCTAATAAAGGTGTCTTATAGATAAAGTAGATGATGATAAAAGCACCTACTAAACACATTCCAAAAAAGGTCGTAAATTCAAATAGATTACTCACTGGAGCATGTCCGGCGATTGACCATCTTGTAAAAAAGAAACCAAGCTGTGCAGCAAATCCAATAATGGAAATGACGATCCCAAAAGTGGCCCACTTGCTACTATTTTGATGATGATCTAAGTTTTTCTTTTGCTTTATTGCTCCTCCAAAAAATGGAATAGAAAGTAAGTAAAATATAAACGCAATATATAATAGATTCTCACTAAGTGTGATCAATCTGTTTCCCCCTCGTCCACCTGGTTGTCCTTCAATTGGTCCATCGGTTCTATTATTTCCGTCCCCTCAAGAACCAGCTGTATTTCTCTTTTCAGTCCAAACCAGTTTTTATTCGTATGTGCTGCTACCCAAACCTCGTCACCTTTACGCTGAATCCATAGACGACGATGGTTCCAATACGCTCCTTGAACCACACCAATCATGAAGATCAACCCACCCAGTCCAATGATCCATAGAGTTAAGTCTTTACGAACGGTGAGACCAGTTACATCCATTGTTTCAATTCCATTGAAAGCCATCTTGTATTCATTATCCCCTAGAGGTTCAATCGTTTGCTGGATGGCAACAAAACTAACTTCTCCTTCAGGTTTTTCTGGTGAATACATCTTAAATACGAAAGCTGGATTATTTGGAACTCTTGACTTTGTTGTAGGATTTCCATCTTCACCAAATTCAAAGTCGGGGAAGTAACTCATTAGTTCAACTGAGTAACCGTTATTAAGTTCATACATTTTCTCTGGGTCATTCAAATTAATAGTAATATCACCAAAAGTTTCCCCAGTAGACTTATTTGTTAGTAAAAATGACATTGTAGATAATTCATCGAGTTTATAGTTAACCTGATAAAGAGCAAACTTTTCAAACTTTAGCGGTTCATTCACTCGAATACTACTAGATTCAACTTCCTCTAGTTCAGGTTCCTCACCCGCTACCGTATTTCCCTTTGTCTTATATAGTATGACATCCGACTGATAGTTTTTTGCAACCATTCCTGCACTATCTAGAGCATCACCGAATGCTTCATTATCCGTTTCCTTATCATACACCTCTAACTTAAAATCCACATTCTTTAGGTAATATTGTCCATCTGTCTCGGGAATAACTTTTGTTTCTCCTTCTCGGAGCCAAAGAATTTCATCAATGTACATTCCTGGAACAAATCGGAGCATACTACCAATGAGAAAGATGATTAAGCCTACATGATTGACATAAGGACCCCATCTAGAGAAACGGCCTTTTTCTGCTAAAATATTCCCTTCATCTTCACGGATGTTATAGTGTTTCTTTTTTAATTTTTCTTTCACTAAATCATAAGAATGTTCACTTACTGCCATGCTTGTCGTTCCAAAAATTCTTTGTCTTTGCAAAAAGCTCTCATGTCGAATGACTCTTTGTTTTTTTAATGCTCTATATAAGGGAACCACGCGATCAAGACTACAAATTACCAGTGAAACCCCGATCGCTGCAATTAATAATAGATACCACCATGAGCTATATAAATTATGAAAACCAAGATCATAATACAGTCTACCAAACCAACCGTATTGGTCCTCATAATAATCAGCGACAGGCATAATATTTGGAATATACATCTCTTGAGGTAAAATGGTTCCTAACGAAGAGGCAATAAGTGTAACAATAATCAGCCATACTCCTACTTTTACCGATGAGAAAAAGTTCCAAACCTTATCAATTATTGATTTATTATATGTTTGGGACCTTCTTGCACTTCCTTCGTACCGCATGTCTATTACCGGTTCTGCTGTAATTTGAGTTCCATCCTCTATGATTTTCCCACATGCCTCACAGAGGATCGTGCCATGTGGATTTACATGACCACAATCACATTTAACTTGATTCATTGCAAAATCTCCTCATACCCTAAGGTTTTATCTTCTCCATCATCTCTGTAACATCAGCCTCCGCAATGATCTGTCCCTTATGTATGTCTACCACGTTTCCTTGTTTATCAATTAAGAACGTGATTGGAAGGGGATCTACTCCGTAAGCTGTCATTACTTGACTGTCTTTGTCCGTAACAATTGGAAATTGCAAATCATATCGTTTAGAAAAATCAGAAACAGCAACATTTGATTCCCCAACATTTACTGCAATTACATGTACCCCTTGATCTTTATACGCTTGATATTGGTTGTTTAAAAACGGCATTTCTTTTTCACATGGTTTACACCATGTGGCCCAAAAGTTTAACAGAACACCCTCTCCTTCATAATCGGAAAGCTGATGTTTTTCCCCATCAAGATCGGTTAGAACAAAGTCAGGTGCTTTTTTCCCTACCTCCACCTTTTGAACCTCATCCTTAGTAAAATTGGCGTACAGTGTATAGGCAACGGCAGCGCCAAGAAACAGTAAAATAACCGTTCGAATTAATAGCCTCTGCTTTTTCATATGGTTCCTCCCCCATCACAGTCAAAAATGGCACAATTTGCTTTATTATATCATTTTTCAACATATTCATATTGTTATCGCTAACAAAAGACTGTGACACTTCTATGAACTTTTTCTATTTTTTTAGTGCAAGTGCACGTAATTGTTTTACTTCATGAGGGGAAAGCTCACGAGCATCGCCCACTTTTAATCCTTGAAGGGTTAGAAAACCATAACGCTCTCTTTTTAATTTAAGAACAGGATTACCAACAGCTTCAAACATTCTTCTTACCTGTCTGTTTCTTCCTTCATGGATGATAATTTCAACAATGGCTGTTTGTTTTTTCTTATCAACAGTATGCATTTTCACTTTTGCTGGAGCGGTTTTTCCATCCTCTAGACGAACCCCTCTTTCAAGCGCCTTCAATGCTTCCTTTGTAGGAATCCCCTTTACCTTTGCCACATACACTTTATCGATTTGGTTACTTGGATGCATAAGTGTATTAGCAAATTCGCCGTCATTTGTTAATATTAGTAGACCAGATGTATCATAATCTAACCTTCCAACTGGATAAATTCGTTGTTCAATCATTGGGAAGAAATCAGTTACTACTTTTCTTCCTTTATCATCGTTTACACTTGAGATAACTCCCCTAGGTTTATAAAGCATAAAGTAGATCGGTTCTTCCCTTTCAAGAGGAATTCCATCCACTTCGACTTTATCTGAGGAAGAAACCTTTATACCTAGCTCCTTCACAACCTTCCCATTCACTCTAACATGTCCTTCTTCAATTAATTGTTCTGCTTTTCTTCTCGACGCAATCCCTGCGTGTGCAATTACTTTTTGTAATCTTTCCATCTATGTCACCTCATTGTGTGTGTTTCCTGTAGTGTTTACTCCTCTAGCATTATGACATATATTCTCATGATTTCAAAGTAACCTTTACGAATTAACCATTGTAAAAAAAGATACTCTCCACATAATGTGAAGAGTATCTTAGATAAATTAATATCCAAATACAATGGTCACTACAACAATGGCAGCGATAATTCCTACCAAATCAGCTAGAAGCCCGACTTTTAAGGCATCCCCCATCTTTTTTATTCCTACAGCACCAAAATATACAGTTAACACATAGAAAGTTGTATCCGTACTTCCTTGTAAAGTAGCTGCTAATCTACCAATATACGAGTCTGGACCATGCTGTGCCATCAAATCGCTCGTCATCCCTAATGCGGCTGTTCCGGAGATTGGTCGAATAATAGCTAGTGGAGCTATCTCCGGTGGCACACCGATTGCTTCAAGGGCTGGTTTTAGAAAACCCATAAAATACTCCAACGCACCTGACGCACGAAAAACGGAAATAGCCACAAGCATTCCAACTAAAAAGGGAATGATTGAGACAGCTATTTTTATTCCTTCTTTCCCGCCTTCAACAAAGCTTTCATATGTAGGAACTTGTTTATACGTTCCATATAAGAGAATAACAGCAATCAATACGGGGATAAACCATAATGAAATAGCTGTAACAATACCCATTTTTCACATCATC
The DNA here is from genome assembly GCA_041640555.1 of Bacillaceae bacterium. GTDB lineage: Bacteria > Bacillota > Bacilli > Bacillales > Cytobacillaceae > Robertmurraya_A. The sequence goes on along the minus strand of JBEQAB010000008.1, from coordinate 19,436 downwards.
CTTTACGACTTCTTCGGTAGTAATAAAAACGATCAATGAGGATTGCACCAATTGAGGAACAGATAGTTGCAATCAAGGTTGGACCGACTATATCTGTTGGAGAGGCTGAATTATAATTCATCCGAATCGCGATTACCGTCGTTGGAATGAGCGTGATACTTGAAGTATTAATGGCCAGAAATGTAATCATAGAGCGGCTGGCTTCATTTTTACCTCCATTAATTTTTTTCATTTCCTCCATAGCTTTTATCCCAAGAGGAGTAGCCGCATTTCCTAGTCCAAACATATTTGCCATCATATTTGAAAGGATATATCCCATTGCTGGATGATTATGAGGTATTTCTGGAAATAATCTCGTTACAATCGGCCTAAATAAATTTGATAATTTATTTAGCAACCCCGCATCTTCCGCTATCCTCATCATTCCAAGCCAGAACACAAGAATACTAATCAGACCAATACAAAGTGTAACTGCTTCCTTGGCTCCACTAAATATTGCCTCGTTTACCTCAGACATTGTTCCATTGACCATTGCAAATACAATTCCAATTACGGTTAAACAAACCCATATAATATTAACCATTCGCCTTCACGCCTATCATTGTAGTAAATACTTTTTTAAAAGATTCGAAAAAGCTCGTTTCTTCTTTTTCATTGTTATAATAAATTGGCATTGTTTTGATTGGCTTATCATCAAAGGTAATAATTACTTCCCCTATTACTTCAGGGATATTTCTTTCTCCCTTTGATTGTTTTAATTTATACTCAAGCTCAAATTTATCTTTTTCTGTTTCTAATATTGGGTACATAAAGTCGTGTTTGACCATAGCCTTATTCTTATACTTGTCAGATTGAATTCCAGAAATAAACCCTTGTTCAACAACTTGTACCATTTCATAGTTCTTAAAAGCCGTTTCGAACATATTAATATGGTCATTCCAATCGTCTGGTCCGTTCAATGTGACCGCAATTAAGTCCATCCCATCTTTCGTAGCAGTGGATACTAATGTGCGTTTTGCTAGTTTTGTAAAGCCCGTTTTTCCACCTGTACTGTATTCATATAACTCTGTTAGCAACCGATTTTTGTTCCGCCATATCCTGTCCCAGCTTTCTGTAGGATTAGGAGCTCTGTGTACTTCTGTTCCTGCAATCAACTTATACGTATCGTTCATCATTGCATATCTAGTTAATATAGCCATGTCATATGCTGTGGAATAATGTTCATTTGAATCATCTAAGCCATGTGGATTGGTAAAATGGGAATGTAACATTCCGATCTCATCTGCCTTTTGATTCATTAAGAACGCAAACCCCTCCACACTTCCTCCGATATATTCAGCAATCGCAACTGCCGCGTCATTGCCAGAACGAAGCATTAATCCGTACACTAAATCTTCTAGCTTGATTTCTTCGTTTTCCTTCAGATATAAGGAAGATCCTTCAGCTCTAGTCGCATTTTTACTGACTTTTACCATCTCATTTAGTTTTCCTGACTCGATGGCAAGGACAGCCGTCATAATCTTTGTGATACTTGCGATTCGCCTTTTTTCATGTGCACCTTTTTCAAATAATACTCTTCCTGAGCTTTGTTCAATCAGAACAGCATATTGTGAGCTAACATTGATATCGGTGGTAGCACTCACTGGAATATGAAAAAGAATCAAAAAGGTGGTTATTATTAACACAAATACCTTTTTACTTCTAGCCATTCTTCAACCCTCGTCTCCTAATTATGTTTGTACAAGTTTATGCTTGATAAAAATGAATATGCCAAAAAGAGTCCACAAGTAAAGCAGTGGACTCTTCCATTTATAATAGTTTCCATTTTATTTGTGATGCTTGTGAAAGTCTATCCTCGACTTTTCTCCAATTCACTACGTTCCACCAATTAGAGACGTAATCCGCGCGATTATTGTTATATTGTAAATAATAGGCGTGTTCCCATACATCTAACGGCAAAAGGGGAATCGTATCCCATTGCGTCAAATTCATATGTTTTTCTGATTGAAGAATTTCTAAATGACGTGATCTTGGTGACCAAACTAAAATAGCCCATCCGCTTCCTTCTACTGCTTTAGCAGCTTCTGTAAAATGCTTTTTAAAAGCATTAAAATGGCCAAAATATTTGTTGATCTCCTCAAGCAGTTTCCCCGACGGCTGCCCCCCACCATTCGGCTTCATCGTTTCCCAAAAGAGAGAATGTAAGTAATGTCCAGATCCATGGAAAGCTAGCTCTCTTGACCAATGTTTTACTAACGAATAATCACCCTTTTCTCGAGCTTCCTTAAGCTTGATCTCCGCTTTATTCAATCCATCAACATAGGATTGATGATGTTTACTATGATGTAGTTCCATAATTTTCTCAGAAATATAAGGTTCTAATGCATCATAACTGTAAGGTAGTTTGGGCAACACATGCTCCCCTGCTTTTACAGCAGGCTCCTGTATATAAATGGACCCTATCTGTTGCCTCTTTAAAAAATATGCCTCCATTTCATCATGTAATTCTTCTACCTTTTCTTGGACAGTCGTAAATTCTTCCTGAGATAAGTCTCCACTCCGTGAAATATGATTCATAATCTCACTAAAATGATCCAATTTACTCCATAATCCATCTTCTTCTGGGACATGTTCTTGCTCTAAGAAACGTTTAAGCTCCTCGTTGTAGCTCATAACTTCCTTAACATACTGTTCAAATCGATTCATTATCATCACCTCAGAACAAATAGGTTTACCTTAAAGCATATGAGGGAGTGGCCTGGTTGACACCATAAAGAATAAAAGCACAAAAAAAATAACGACCGATTAGTCGTTATTTCGATTGTGCCATTTTTGTCCGATAATCTGTTTCGTAGTACTCTAACTCTTCACGGATCTTTTGGAACTCTCCTTCAAAACCTTTTAGCAGTTGAAGAACACTTTCAGGAACGTCCTCTTGAAATTTTATTGAGTTTTTACCCGTATAAGCAGATCGGCTATCTTCATACCATACATCATTTTTTGGTGAGAAAAATTCTTCAATACATTTATGATAAATACCATAAAGCGTCTTTTCTGCTGCTCCTTTTGGAAAAGATTCTGACTGTAAAATCACCGAACAAGCATCTAAACCCTCTTCACAATAGACAAGTAACTTTCTTAAATTACCTAAGATTCGTTTATAGTATTCTTTGTCACCTTGTTTTTCTGACAATAATCCAGCAATCGTTGTACTGTTTAAGAAAGACTCTAATCCAGATACTGTATTTGTTAAAAAAGACTTTACGTCCATTACTTGAGCTTTCACCATTGAATTACCCACTGTCTACACCCCTGCCCTTTGTAATAACTCTGAATGTTTGGTTTATTGGATAACTAATTCTATGCTTGTATTGTAAATTCCAACAGAGAGTCAAGCTGGCAAGCCTGATTACTTTTTACCTTTTTAACAACTTTAATAATCTTTTCAAAATCAATGTCTTGAAAATAAGCAGCAAATTCATTCTGATTATTGATATACACTCTTTTTCGATGTCTAAAACCTGGATTTTTAATTAATAATACTAGAGCAACTATATCCATTAAATGAACTTCTAGCCCATCCTCTTGAAAGATTGGATTGGCTGAAAATGGAGTGAACTCATTCAACTTCTCCTCAAAAAATCGAACATAAAGAACAGCAAGCGTTTTCTCCGTATTTTCTTCCACAAAAGTTACTTCACTTCGGTTAAAAAAATCCTCCGAAGTATTAGATTTTTCTTTTTCCAGCTCATACCCTACACAGCTTTTAATTAACACGTTCATACATCCCTTTCTTACCTCCAGATGAGGCAGGTGCAAATTGTGTTAAAAATGCCCCTAAATAGAAGCATTTCCCTGAAAATTAATTATATTTTATCACAAATACTGAATATATGCGTAAGAAAACTTATGATTCCAGATTTTCTTGAAACTTTTCAAAAAACAAGTCTGCTTCTTCTTGTACAAACTCATCATCTACTTTCTCCGGCAATGGAGGCAGTTCCTCTAAACTCCTGAGACCAAAATAATCTAAGAATTCTTTCGTGGTACCATAAAGGATGGCCCTGCCAGTTCCTTCCGCTCGCCCAACCTCTTTTACCAATACTTTTCCAACCAATGTTTGTAATGGCCGCTCGGTCTTTACCCCTCTAATTTCTTCTATTTCTGCTCGAGTGATCGGCTGTTTATAAGCAATAATCGCTAGCGTCTCTAACGCAGCCTGCGAGAGTGTGGATGTATTTGGTGATTCAACCAGTTTCTTTAAGTAAATAGAATTCTCTTTCTTTGTTGCGAGCTGATAAGTACCAGCCAATTGAACGACGGCTATTCCTCGGTTTTCATTTTTTGAAAGCTCGTCCATTAACTCCCTAACAATTCGTTCCGCTTCGACTTCTTCGATTTCAAGAACCGTTGCAATTTGCTTAATTGTTAATCCCTCATCCCCTGCTGCAAACAGAAGACTTTCCACAATTCCGTTCCAATTAATAATATCCAATGACAATGTTATACTCCCTTCGCAATGACAAAAATCTCAGAGAAATTGCTTTCTTGCTCTACAAATATTTCTTTCCTTTTCATTAATTCTAGAATGGAAAGAAAAGTTACGACAATATGATCCTTCTCCTGGATTGGGAATAAATCATAAAAGCTAATTCTTCCTTTCACCTTTCGTAGCTTCCCCATGATTTCATCCATTCGTTTTTCTATAGGAATTTCTTGTCTTGCAATCTTTGTAGACAACGGCTTTTGTAGCCTTTTTCTTCTCAATAGCTTTTGAAAAGCACCGAGCATATCGTATAACGACACGTCTAGATGTCGTCTATCTTCTTCCCCCTCTTTCGAATAATCCGAAAGATCGCTAGGCGCCTTCGTGAACATAAGTCCTCTTTCCTGCTCTAAAGCCTTTAAATCGTCAGCTGCTTCTTTATATTTTTTATATTCCATTAGTTTTTCAATTAATTCTTCTCTAGGGTCTTCTTCGTAACCAAATTCCATATCCTCTTCAAGCTCTTCTTCATGTTTTGGAAGTAACATCTTACTTTTAATCGCAAGCAAAGTGGCTGCCATGACCAAATATTCACTTGCTACATCTAGCTGTAGCTCCTTCATCGTGTGGATATATAATAAATATTGCTCTGTAATTTGCGCTACCGGTATATCATAAATATCAATTTCTAGTCGATTAATGAGGTGCAGTAATAAATCTAACGGTCCCTCAAATGCATCGATCTTCACATTATAGTGCATATTCCCACCAAAATTTCTTTCTTAATTTCTTAAAATAACTATACTTAGTATAGAGGAAAGATTGTGTTAATCCAAGATTCTTTCTGAAAGTTTGTGTCTATTTCTTCGTGTATGAAACAACTTAAAAAGCGTATAGATAGAAATCATGGTAAAATTAAGTTAGAAAGGAGCGTATCTATGTTTACAACAGATTTCATTGATTACTTAGTGCATTTTCATAGTGACAGAGATTATTTTGAATGTCACGAAATTCTTGAGGAACACTGGAAGAATGTAGATGCGGGTAATAAGGAATCCATTTTAGTTGGATGGATTCAGCTGGCTGTCAGTCAATATCATCACCGTCGAGGAAATTTTGCTGGTGCTTTGCGTACGATACAAAAAGCATTATGGTTACTCACCATCCATAAACAGTCCATCAAAGAATATGGGATTGATGATGATAAACTAATTGAAGCCATCTTAAGGAAAAAAGAAGAGATTGAGCACACTCTACCATACAAAAGCATGAATCTCCCTATAAATGATGCCTCCTTATTAAGTGCGTGCAAACGTCAAGCCGAAAAAGCGGGTCTAATATGGGGTGTAGATAGCAATCTAACAAACATTGAAATTATTCATCGACACTCGATGAGAGATCGGTCAGAGGTTATCCAGAACAGATTACTCGCATTAAAACAAAAAAAAGGAAGCAGTGACTAAATCACTGTTTCCTTTTTCTATTTATGATAAAAGAGAATCGCATTTTTCAAAGAAAGCTGATGTTTCTTCATTAGCTCGTATCTCTTTTCCAGGGAAAAACTCTTTTAATGCTTTTATCATCGTTTTTCCAATTCCTTGGTGCCGATGCGAAGGATTCACTGAAATATGTTGAATCTCTAGCATGTCCTCTGACACTGTCGTTACCCCAACTAAACCAATAATATCTTCTTCTTTCCAAAGAAACAGTTGCCAGTCCTCGGATTGGTCATACTGTTTCATTGTTTGCTGTAGCTTTTTCAGGTCTTTTTCATTAGGCATAAATGACAGCAAGCCCATCGCAATTTTTTCAAAAGCTTTTTTGTAGCGAATTAACATAAGTGATCCCTCATCATATCCTGAGCTTTTAAGGAGTTAAATTTCCTTTAAATACATTTGTATTATATGTCAATTATTTCTTTTTGTTTCAATGTATATTCCTCAATACGATATTATCATACAAGATTCTCTACATTTCTTCAATGTATTTTCAGATTCAACAACTTTTGTGTCAAAAAGTAAGCCTTTTTTCTTTACAGCCCTGGTGATAAGAATAACCAATAATACACGCCCCAAATGAGCGAAATAAGTAAAATGAAAATAAATAAAAGCGCATTATTTTTTTTCACAAATACCTCCAAAACTATGTAATGAAAAAAGCTGTCACAATCGCGACAGCTCTCTAGATTAGCTTTTTACTCGCTGAACAAATGGCAAATCTTGTTTAACAATGTCTTCAAACGTCTCCCTACGAACCACTAATACCGCTTTTCCATTTTCAACAAAAACCACTGGTGGCCTTGGAATGCGATTGTAGTTGTTTGCCATTGAATATCCGTAAGCACCTGTACAGAATACAGCTAGAATATCATCACTGTCCGTTTTCGGTAACGGTAAATCCCAAATAAGCATATCTCCCGATTCACAACATTTTCCTGCAATAGAAACCGTCTCTTCAATTGGCTGAAGGGGTTTGTTCGCAAGGATCGCTTCATATTTAGCTTCATACAATGCTGGACGAATATTATCACTCATCCCACCATCTACGGCTATATATTTACGAACATTGGGAACATCCTTTTTTGAACCAATTTTATAAAGTGTCGTTCCTGCATCACCCACAAGGGACCGACCTGGTTCAATCCAAATTTCTGGCATAGCCATAGAGAATTCTGCAGCCTGTTTCTTTACTTCTTCGATAATTTCTTTAACATATTGCGAAGCAGGAATTGGCTCGTCTTCACTCGTATAACGAATACCGAATCCACCGCCTAAATTTAATACCTTTGATTCAAAAGAATACGCTTGTTTCCATTCATGAAGCTTAGAAAATATTTTTCTAGCTGCTAACAAAAATCCAGTTGTTTCAAATATTTGCGAACCGATATGACAATGTACACCAAGCAGGTCCAAGTACTCTGAATCCATAGCTTTTTGCAGTGCCTCTGCGGCTTGTCCATTTTGTAGATCAAAACCAAATTTCGAGTCTTCTTGACCCGTAAGAATATAGTCATGTGTATGAGCTTCAATCCCTGGTGTGACTCGAAGCAAAATAGAGACGGATTGCTTTCTTTCCGCACAGATCATATCTAATAGTTCTAGTTCATAAAAGTTATCAACAACAATACAGCCGATTTGATAGTTTAATGCCATTTCAAGTTCTTCACGACTTTTGTTGTTTCCATGAAAATGAATTCGCTCTACAGGGAATTCAGCAGCTATAGCCGTATAAAGCTCTCCCCCAGAAACAACATCCAAAGAAAGCCCCTCTTCTTCAGCAAGTTGAATCATTGCAATCGTGGAAAATGCTTTGCTAGCGTATGCAACTTGAGCTTTAATTCCCAGTTGGTCAAAGGTTTGTTTGAAACCTCTCGCCCGCTCACGAATTAATGATACATCATAAACATACAAAGGTGTACCGAACTCTTTTACGAGGTCTGTCGTATCGACACCACCAATTTCTAGGTGGCCTCTTTCATTTATCTTTGATGAACCATGAAAAAACATTTCTTCCCCTCACTTCTATGGATACACAAATAGACAGCCAGGCTGTCTATTTGTTAATTAAACCAGTTTGAAATTAAACATTACTTTACCATAGATATAGTAAATTCGCAATATTCCCATTTAACTCCCGTTTGTTTTTTGTCTATAACGATCTCTAGGCTGCACGATACTTGGTCTAAGCTTTGTCCCGGGAACCGATCTACGGAAAAGTACTTCAAGAAAGGCTTTAGGATGGAACGGCATGAACGGCCACATATATGGACTGTTCAAGGATCGAATACTTGTTAGGTATAAGATATAGACTGTTACCCCTATCACAAAACCTGGTAGTTTAAATATCGCTACAACAATTAATAAGAAAAGCTTAATAAGGTTATTCGCAATTCCAAGTTCATAACTAGGAGTAGTAAAAGTTCCAACGGCCGAAACGGCTACGTACAAAATCACTTCTGGTACAAATAAACCCACATCTATGGCAATTTGGCCAATGAGTACGGCGGCAACTAAGCCCATTGAGGTTGCCAACGGAGTTGGGGTATGAATAGCAGCCAGTCGTAAAAACAAGATACCGAAATCGGCCAAAAACAATTGAACGACTGTAGGAATATTAGTGGTTTTGTTAGGACCGATAAATTTAAGAGCTTTGGGTAATAATTCAGGCTCTAAAACAAATAAAAACCATAAAGGAAGTAAGAACAAGGATGCTAATACTCCAAACAAACGCGTCCAACGTACAACTGTACCAACAAGTGCTGATTCACGATACTCTTCGGCATGATGTAAATGATGAAAATATGTAGTAGGCGTGATAATAACACTTGGTGATGTATCCACATAAATTAAGACATGTCCTTCTAAAATATGTGTTGCTGCAATATCAGCTCTCTCAGTATACCTAACTAAAGGATACGGATTATAGCCTTGTTTCACGAGAAATTCTTCCACTGCTTTATCTGCCATTGTTAATCCATCAATCTCAATGGATTCAAGTTCTTTTCTTATTATATTCACAAGATCAGGATTGGCAACATCCTTTAGGTAACCAATCGCAATATCCGTCTTTGACCTTTCACCAACGGTTAACTTTTCGAAGCGTAATCTTCCGTCTTTTATTCTTCTTCTTGTTAACGCAGTATTTATGATGAAATTCTCTACAAAGCCATCACGAGAGCCTCTTATTACCTTCTCTGTTTCAGGTTCTTGAGGTGATCTACCTGGGTATGATCTAACATCTATTACTAATGCTTCTGAATATCCTTCAACAACTATAACAAGTGTCCCTGTTAGAACTTGGTCGACGATTTCACCTAATGTCTTAATTTTAGAAACAGATTGGTGAACTAATCGATTTTCAATTAAGGCTAAATAATCGGAAGTGGTTCTCTCATGGTCATTGATTCTTACAATTTCCTCCGTGTTTTGAATTACTACGTTTGTGTCCACGAGACCATTTAAATAATAGACATGTACGTCTTTTTTCAACACCTTAAACTTTCTTACCCCAATATCAAACGTATCCCCTAATCCAACATGTACCTTCATATAATTTTCAAGTTCGTCAAGAGAAGGTATTGGTAGAGGATTGATTGGTTTCTTAGTCATAGAATCCACTCCTTTCTAGAATGATTTGTACCGCTTTGTGGGTGATAGGAGCGCCTATTTTAACATCGTCATTCCTAGCCATTTTACCTATGTCGCCTATACCAACTACTACAGGTGCATGAAGCTCATCTACACAATAGACGGTGTCTCCATTCATTCTTCCAAGTTCTAAGTCAGGTTCTCCAAATTTATCTACCCCATATGGAGTGAGTTCACCGTAGCGGTCCACACAGACATCAATTTTAGTCCATTCGGCTTTTCTTGTTTTTGCTGCAACTGCTAATACACCAAGAACTTCTATATCTTTATGAGTTGCTACATACCTCATTGCCTGTTCTCCTGCACCTTCTCCTACGTATCCACTATCATCAAACATGACAAGAACCGGATCATTGGGTGCCTTCTTTATGAGCTTGACCATTTCCTCTCCTGATTTCGTCGTAGGGTTTCCATACGACATAGAGATACATCTTCCACCAATTTCCTTCGCAACATGTTCGACTGCTTTTCTTGCGTATTCATCTCCGTCTGTTACAAGAATCACGCGGCGCCGTCTATCCATAGGAAATGTTCCTTTCTTTACTTTTTTACTCATTTACGAAGTACATCCAATGAAACAGGGAACCGAATATCTTACCAAACACAAAGGCCATCATCAGGATCATGATTTTGTCTTCAATTCTTACTCTTTTTGCTAGGATAGGAAAAACATTTAATACTTCTGTTAAGGCTGCTGCAAGTAAACCAACAAATACTCCTCCAGCAAGTCCTAAAGGAATGAGTATTATAGAAGGTAAAAAAAGTGCAGGATCTCTTAAAGAGGCAATTGTCCCAGCAACTGCACCGAAAACAACAGACCCTTCGTACCAGTGAATCATCTTCATGGTTTTAGATAATTGTGTAAGTCTTGGAATAACTCCTAAGACGGTTAGGAAAGCGACAAAACCCGAACCAACTGCAATTCCTCCCGCAAGACCGATAAAAATAATGAATACGATATTAATGATCATGATGAATTCGTTTCATACTTTCTTCATTTTCATTAATGATTACATAGCGGTCCAGGTCTTGCTGATAGTTGAACATCTCAACTTCAAGGGGACTAGGTTCTTCATTTAGGCGTTTTTTAAATACATGGTTGAAAAATAAAATCATACCTAACCCTAGACCAATTGAATAAGGGATTTGCAGTATAAGTGGTTTTAAATTTTCCTTACCCGTAATAATTTTATAAATCCGCTGATGGACCGCTTGCATACTAACATCCTCATGGAAATTCATAATGGCGAGTGCTGCACCAAAAAACAATAGTAGCCAAATGAGAATAAAAAGTGGAATAGATACGCCGATTTTTTTATATACCACCTCAACAATCGTTTGTGATTGACCAATTATTTCAATATTTATTTGCTCAACCATATTTGTTAAGATTGGTATTACCTTCATCACATCCAAAATAATAATGTTCTGATCTTTTTCTGAAACCGTATAAACAATGCAATCTTTTACCTTCTCTAATAATGAATCTTCAGCGATTATTTGGGCAACATCCTGAAGTTTTATGGAATCGTGAGGTCGAACTTGGAGGCGATGTCGCATTCGGATGTAAATCGTATTTTCCACAACGTTCACTCCCACACAGTGATTTCCTCGTATAAATAGTATGCTTTGGATTGTTTCCCTTCATGTTCACCAATAAGTGGTTTGGCTGGGTCAAATAACCAATAAAAAAAGACCGAACGGATTATAAATCCATTCGATCTTTCATTTGTTGTAAAATCTTTTTTTCCAGTCTTGATACTTGAACTTGCGATATTCCCAGCCGTTCTGCCACCTCTGATTGCGTTTGGTCCTTATAATAACGCAAATATACAATCAGTCTCTCGCGTTCATCCAGCTCTCGAATGGCTTCTTTTAATGCAATTTTATCAAACCATTTCCCTTCATTCCCATCATCAATTTGATCAAGTAAGGTGATAGGATCGCCATCATTTTCATACACGGTTTCATGGATAGATGAAGGTTGGCGGCTGGCTTCTTGAGCTAAAATAATATCTTCTGGAGATAGATCTAAATGCTCTGCTATTTCAGAAACAGTTGGAATTCGCCCAAGGTTTTTTGAGAGTTCGTCCTTAGCTCTTCTAATTTTATTACCCATTTCTTTTAAGGAACGACTTACTTTCACAGATCCGTCGTCACGAATAAAACGTTGGATTTCTCCAATGATCATCGGTACTGCGTAGGTTGAAAACTTCACATCATAAGACAAGTCAAATTTATCGACCGATTTCAATAAGCCTATGCATCCAATTTGGAATAAGTCATCTGGTTCATAGCCTCGATTGAGAAAGCGTTGAACAACTGACCAAACAAGACGCATATTTTTTTGCACAATTGTATCTCGAGCTTCTTGATCTCCATCTTGACTTCTCTTGATTAGATCCTTCACTTCATGATCCTTTAAATACGTTTGTTTGCTATCAGTCTTTACCTCCACATCCATAAGCAATACTCCCTTAATTGCATAGCATTTGGCTCTTTGCTAAATGCTTTCTTAATCGAATTGTGGTACCTATTCCTAGCTCTGAATGAACGTCGATTTCATCCATAAAATTTTCCATAATCGTAAAGCCCATTCCTGATCTTTCTAACTCTGGCTTGGTTGTAAATAAAGGCTGTCTGGCTTCCTCAATATCCAAAATTCCAGAGCCCTCATCTTTTATCTCTAAATCAATAAAACTATCCTCAATCTTTACTGAGATAAAGACCGTACCTGAAGGATCGTTGTTGTACCCGTGAATAATGGCATTTGTCACTGCCTCAGAGACGACAGTTTTAATTTCCGTTAATTCATCCATAGTTGGGTCTAGCTGTGCCACAAAGGCTGCTACCGTGACCCGTGCGAAAGATTCATTTTGACTTAAAGCTGTAAATTGAAGCTGCATTTCATTTTTCATTGTTTACGCTACCCCCAATACTCGAAGAGCAAATTCTTCTGTCGGCTCCAAACGGATAATTTTAAATAAGCCTGACATATCAAAAAGTCTTTGAATAGGAGGTGAAATTGCACAAACAACCATTTCACCATGTTGCTGCTTAATTTGCTTGTATCTCCCAAGAATCACACCTAAACCTGAACTATCCATAAAATCTAACTGCTCTAGGTTAAGAATAATATGACGTATATCATTTGTTTCAATGGCTTTGGTTGCTTCTGCACGAAGTACATCTGCAGAATGGTGGTCCAATTCGCCGCTAAGTCGTAACAATAAGACATCGTTCTTTGTTTCCATATCAATGTGTAGACTCACTATCCATAGCCTCCTTATGTGGTATAAGGAGTCTTTTTCGATATTGGGTTGATGATTTCCTTCTTACAGACAAAACTAGTGTTCTTTCGCTAAAAAAAGTATGAATAAAAAAACATTCGACATTTTTATTTGGTCGTTTTAGTGAACATTCCAAATGCGCGTTTATATAGCGTCCACCAATTTGCTTCTTGAACGGATTCTTTAGCTACGAGTGGACTTGACACAAGCGTTTCTCCATTTTTCACGAGCTTTAATGTACCAATGGTTTGCCCTTTTTCAATTGGTGCTTTTACATCTTTTTTGTAAGTGATTTCCTTCTTTACATCATCTACTTTTTCACCTTTTTTCGTTAATAAGGAAATCGGTTCACTCGTAAGGGCTTCTACCTTGCTCTCACTTCCCTTACTCACCTTTACTTCACCTACCGAAAAACTTCTTTCATACATTGGATGAGTTTGATACTGTGCAAAAGCATAATCCAGCATCTTTGAAATCTGAGCATTTCGATCTTTAGAGGTTGGGGCACCAAAGACTACTGCAATCACACGCATTCCATCCTTCTCAGCGGTTGCCGTTAAGCAGTATTTTGCTTCGTTTGTAAAACCAGTTTTCAACCCATCTACGCCAGGATAAAAACGGACGAGACGATTTGTATTAACCAGCCAAAACTTTTTATCACTTTGTTCACGTAGGTAGGCTTCGTATGTACCTGTAAACTTTGTAATTCCTTCATATTTTAATAGCTCTTTTGCCATAACTGACATGTCATGAGCTGTACTATAATGTCCATCCTCCGGTAAACCCGTTACATTTTTAAAGACCGTATTTTTCAAGCCTAGTTCTTTTACCTTTGTATTCATCATCTCGACAAAAGCTTCTTCAGAACCTGCAATTCTTTCCGCCATCGCAACGGAAGCGTCATTTGCTGAACCGATCGCTATCCCTTTAAGCATTTCTTCAGTGGTCATTTCTTCGCCAGGCTCGAGGAAAATTTGAGAACCTCCCATCGAGGCTGCATATTCACTTGTTCGAATTTTTTCATCCCATTTTATTTTCCCTAGATCGATAGCCTCCATAATTAACAGCATCGTCATGATTTTTGTCATACTTGCAGGTGGAAGCATTTCATCACTGTTTTTGTTATAAAGAATTGTTCCAGTATCTCTTTCAATTAATACGGCTGACTTTGCATTATCAACAAGCTCAACACCCGTTGTTTTCTCTTCAGCAAAAGTTGGGGTTGCAATAGATGTTAAAAAAGTAAAAGCCATTAATAATGATAGAATCTTCTTCATAGCACATAGCCCTCCATTCTTTATACATCCATTTTTCACCAAGAAAAGAGAAAATATACCAAAAGAACCATTCAAAGAAAAAAAATAAAAAACCCTCCTAATATTAGGAAGGTTCTACACTCTTTATTCGGTTATTTCTTCATGAACGAGTATCGGGGCTGAGATTTTTTCTTTCGTGATTGTGATGCTTTTATAAATCATTTCTTTTACTTCTTGAACATCCTCAAAATTACTATAAATAGTAACAATGGATTCTCCTACTCGAACCTGATCTCCAATTTTCTTTTTCAATAGAAGTCCAACGGCTAAATCAATCTCTGATTCCTTCGTGGCTCTACCAGCACCTAAAAGCATGGCAGCTGTTCCCATTTCATCTGCAATAATTTCTGCCAAGTAGCCTTCTTCCTTCGCTTCTACTTCTATCTTAAAGCTTGCTTGCGGGAGTCTTGCTGGATCGTCCACAACAGAATCATCTCCTCCTTGAGAACGAAGGAAGACTTTCAATGTTTCAAGAGCTGAACCATCCTTAATAGCATTCTTCAGCATTTGACGTGCCTCTTGAACATTCGTAGCTTTTTCAGCTAACAAGACCATATGGCTACCAAGGGTTAAACAAAGTTCTGTTAAGTCCTCTGGTCCTTCTCCTTTTAACGTATCGATGGCTTCCTTTACTTCTAAAGCATTTCCAATAGCAAATCCTAAAGGCTGACTCATATCAGAGATGACAGCCATTGTTTTACGGCCAACATTGTTACCGATTCGTACCATTGCCTTTGCAAGGTCACGAGAATCCTCAAGAGTTTTCATGAACGCTCCAGCACCGGTTTTTACGTCTAACACAATCGCATCAGCACCTGCTGCAATTTTTTTACTCATAATGGAGCTAGCGATTAATGGAATACTTTCTACTGTACCTGTTACATCTCTAAGGGCATAAAGCTTTTTATCAGCTGGTGTTAAGTTCCCACTTTGACCAATAACCGCTATTTTATTTTGGTTCACTAGACGGACAAACTCTTCATTTTCTATTTCCACATGAAAACCTTTAACAGATTCAAGTTTATCAATGGTTCCACCTGTATGTCCGAGACCTCTTCCAGACATTTTGGCAACAGGTACGCCTACAGAAGCCACCAATGGTCCTAATACGAGAGTCGTTGTATCTCCCACTCCTCCTGTCGAGTGTTTATCCACCTTAATTCCATGTATCGCAGATAGATCGATTTGATCTCCTGAATCAACCATAGCCATAGTTAGAGTCGCTCTTTCGGCCTCTGACATTCCTTGAAACACGATGGCCATTGTAAGAGCACTCATTTGATAATCAGGAATGCTTCCATCGGTGTAGCCTTTTATACAAAATTGAATTTCTTCAGTTGTTAATTCTTTGCCATCACGTTTTTTCTCAATGATATCAACCATTCTCATTTTTCTCACCGCTTCATAAGGAATATTGTTTTCTTTTATGCTCCTATTTCCTTAACCACTGCTTTAACTAATCTTAAAAAGTCATGCTTTACTTTTTCTGTTGTTTCTATTACTTCTTCGTGATTTAATGGCTGGTCTAATATTCCGGCTGCCATATTGGAAATACAAGAGATGCCTAGAACCTTTAAGTTGGCATGTCTTGCTACAATAACCTCCGGAACAGTTGACATTCCCACTGCGTCGCCACCCATCACACGTAACATACGCACTTCTGCTGGTGTCTCATATGTAGGTCCCGTGTTTCCAACGTATACTCCCTCTTGAAGTGTAAGGCCTAATCCATTCGCTACCTGCTTTGCTTTCTCACGTAGATCTCGTGAATAGGCCTCAGACATATCAGGGAAGCGAACCCCTAATCTTGAATCATTTGGTCCGATTAACGGATTCGATCCCATATTATTAATATGATCGGTAATTAACATTAAATCACCAGGATTAAAGGACTCATTCACACCGCCCGCTGCATTTGTGACAATTAGTGTCTCAACACCCAGTTCTTTCATTACACGAACAGGAAATGTTACTTTATCGAAGCTATAACCCTCGTAGTAATGAAATCTCCCTTGCATAGCGACGACCTCAACACCTTCTAACGTCCCAAATACAAGCTGTCCAGCATGTCCTTCTACTGTTGAAACTGGGAAATCTGGAATTTCATTGTATGGAATTTTTGTTGGCTCAACAATCTCATCCGCAAGCACACCAAGTCCCGAACCAAGAATCAGCCCAATTTTTGGTATTTTATTGTATTTTCCTTTTAAAAAAGAAGCTGAATTATTTATGTTTGACATGTTCATCTTACAAAACTCCTTTAAGAAATTAATTTAAGTCGTTTAAAAAACTTTTTCCGAAATTTGGCAGTTTCACTTGGAAATTCTCTGCTACGGTTGCTCCAATATCTGCAAAGGTCTCACGAATTGGCAGTTTTTTTCCACCCTTCATGCCCGGTGAATACACTAATAAAGGAACGTATTCACGTGTATGGTCTGTTCCAGGGTGAACCGGATCATTTCCATGGTCAGCCGTAATGATTAACAAATCGTCGTCCTTTAATTTTTCAAATACTTCAGGTAAACGAGCGTCATACTCTTCTAGAGCTTTTCCGTAGCCAATTGGATCTCTACGATGTCCATATAACGCATCAAAATCAACTAGATTTAAAAAGCTCAAGCCTGTAAAATCCATATCAAGGGTTTGAACAAGCTTATCCATTCCATCCATATTCGACACCGTACGTAAAGACTCTGTTACTCCTTCGCCGTCGTAAATATCTGCTATCTTCCCTATTGCAATCACATCAAACTTACTGTCCTTTAATTCATTCATTACTGTTCTGTCAAATGGTTTTAATGCATAATCATGACGGTTCGCTGTTCTTTTAAAATTCCCTGGTTCTCCTACAAATGGTCTAGCAATAATTCTACCGACCATGTATTTTTCATCCAAGGTTAGCTCTCTAGCTATTTTACAAATTTTATATTGCTCTTCAATCGGAACAATATCTTCATGTGCCGCAATTTGTAAAACGGAATCAGCAGATGTATAGACAATTAGCGAACCTGTCTTCATATGCTCTTCGCCCAGTTCATCAAGAATTTCCGTTCCGCTGGCAGGTTTATTTCCAATAATTTTTCTGCCTGTCTTTTCTTCTAGTTCAGCTAATAATTCATTCGGGAAACCATCCGGAAACACTTTAAACGGGGTTTTTATATTAAGTCCCATAATCTCCCAATGCCCTGTCATCGTATCTTTTCCATTTGAGGCTTCTTGCATCTTTGTATAGTAAGCAAGAGGGGAATCTGCTTTTTCAATTCCACCTACTTCTTCAATATTACTAAGGCCAAGCTTCGCCATATTTGGCATATGTAAACCATTCATTCTTTCTGCTATATGACCTAATGTATTTGAACCTTTATCTCCAAATCTCTCAGCATCTTTTGCTTCTCCGATTCCAACTGAATCCATTACAACTAAAAAAATCCGTTTATATTGATAAGGCATTCAAATTCCTCCTTAAATTAACCGTTTACAACTCTCTTCAAATAGCTTTCCCCAATATTCATCTGACCGTTCAACATCTTACAACGTCAGAAGTCTGACATCTTCATTGTACAAGAAGTTTCATATAAAACACAACGAAAAGCTGCTATCTTTTATGGCAGCTTTTTGAACATGATTACTCTCTCTTAATCTATCAGGCTCTTGGGTGGAATTGACTATACACGTCCTTTAAACGTGTTTTCGTTACATGTGTGTATATTTGTGTTGTTGATATATCCGAATGTCCTAGCATTTCTTGAACGGCTCTTAAATCTGCTCCGTTTTCGAGAAGATGGGTCGCAAAGGAATGTCTAAGTGTATGAGGAGTTAGTTCCTTTTCAATACCTGCTTCCTTTGATAAGCCCTTTAAAATCTTCCAGAATCCCTGTCTCGTTAACCTTCTTCCATGATGATTGACAAACAATGATTCTTCCCGCTGGTTCTTAATGAATTGCGGACGCCCCTTGTCTAAATACTCTTGTATTGCTGATGCGGCTGTTCGGCCTAATGGAATAATCCGTTCTTTATTTCCCTTTCCGATACAACGAACAAATCCCATCGTTAGATGAGCATCATCAAGATTCAATCCAATTAGTTCACTCACACGAATTCCTGTTGCATATAAAAGCTCAAGCATCGCTTTATCGCGTAGGCCATAGTGAGTGGTATGCTTCGGTACCTCTAACAATCTTTCTACCTCTTGAAGATTCAACACCTTAGGAAGCGTTCGTTCAAGCTGTGGTGTTTCAATATGTACAGAAGGATCCTGATCAGCTACTTTTTCACGTAATAAGAATTGATGAAAAGCACGTATGGAGGCTATATTTCTAGCGATCGTTCTTGACGATTTTCCTTGTTCTTTCAAATGGCCTAGAAAGTGTACAATCTGAATCCGGCCGATATCATTAATGGATTGAACATTTTCTACTGTTTTTATATATTTTAAGTATGCTTTTAAATCTCGTTCATATGATACAATCGTATTTTTGGCTAATGCCTTTTCAACTATTAGGAAATGCATAAAGTCCTTTAATTCATCTTCCATCCAACATTACTCCCCATTTAAGTAAAAAAGAACGATGCGATCAAACCATGTAGATTTTTCAGCATCTACATTCGCAGACACTTTTACCGCTGTCCCGTTTGGCTCATCGTATCGATGATAGTCTTGATACTCTTCATTTACCCACATAATACCATAATAAAAGAGGATTGTGCATCCGGTAAAAAGGATAAATACCTTCAAGGTTTGAAAAACGAGCTGGAACCACGTTTTCATTTCTGGTGTCCTCCAAGTCCAAAATAAAGTATTGGCTCTTACTCTTAAAGAACCTACTAGTAAAGGGTATGCCAGTTTGGACGAGAATTATACCTATGTTCCGTATCTCTTCTTAAAATACAGGCATTTTTGTAGAGAGTGTTGCTCCTGTCCAAATCAAGGCTTCATTAAGACTCGAATTGCGGTTTCGAGCGACTCCTGTCTGAATCAGCACTCCATTCGGACTCTTTGTGAGGAAAAAACTCTACTTGTGTCCGTATCAAGACTTCATTAAGACTAGAATTGCGCTTTTTCGAGCGACACCTGTCTGAATCAGCACTCCATTCGGACTCTTTGTGAGGAAAAAACTCTACTTGTGTCCGTATCAAGGCTTCATTAAGACTCGAATTGCGGTTTTCGAGCGACTCCTGTCTGAATCAACACTCCATT
>JBEQAB010000007.1:0-281031 GCA_041640555.1 Bacillaceae bacterium | reverse complement strand
AGCTCCCAAAGATCCGCTCGACTTGCATGTATTAGGCACGCCGCCAGCGTTCGTCCTGAGCCAGGATCAAACTCTCCAATAAAGAGTAAGATTAGCTCTTAAAGTTAAAACGTTGGCTAGTGTATATTTCAACACTAATCATTTTTTGTTGACGTATGATTTGTTTAGTTTTCAAAGAACAATTTTTATCATCTCGCTCAGAGGCGACTTTATTAATATACCACAGCATTAATATCATGTCAACACTGTTTTATAAAAACATTTCCGTCAGCTACAAAGTCATTTTAACGACATTTCGTAGCGACGGATATTAATATAACAAGAATCCCATCTCAGGTCAACAGAAAAGTGATATTTTTTTACGATAATTTTTCAGCAACCTTATAATATCTATGAAAAACACCTTGCCCCTTTGTTTCCTGATTAACAACCTCAATATACCCTTTTTCTATTAAGTACTCTAATAACATACTTAAATCAACCGAGTATTCTTTTAGCTCATCATGACTTAAGATTTCTTGGAACGACCAGGTATCCTTTTGTGCCAAAACCTCTTGAAGATGCATAATGCCTACTTTCGTTCTTGAATGAATAAGAAACTCGCTTGCTAAAAATAATAGTTCCAGCCTTTTTTCAATTGATTCTTCACTCGTTACTAACTCTGAATACAATTTGAAAATTTCCGGTTCAATTTGTCTAACCTGATGCCAAACGGTCACTTCTGGATGAAAGCCATTTTCGATTACAGCAAGTCTTGCTAAATGATGCAGAGAGTGAACCACATGATTATATGCATCTAAATGATGTTTATTTTCAAAGAAGGCCTTTCCATCCATATAGCGACGAATCAGTCTTGCAAATTCGAGTCCCATCTTTACCTTCCTACCATAGAAAGGAAATTCCATAAGCTCTTTTTTCAAATTATAAAGGTACTCATTACGATCGAATTGTATTTTTCCATTATAAAACCAATCAAAGATTTTACGATTGGTACCGAGAAGAATCCACTCGTTAATTTGTGCTTCTGTTACAACATGTAAAGCAGCTTTTTTATTTTCATAGGTGTAATGTTTAATAAAAACCGCTTGTTCCGCTTCCTTAACAACAATAAGTAAAACAGCATCAAACGTATCTGTAGTAGGAATGGATTTTTGTTTCTTTTCTATAAATAAGACACCAAGTGTGTTCGCTTGGCTTGCCCGCTCCTGATATAAAGGACGGAGAAAGTCTTCCATAGGAATTCCTCCCAATTCTTGATAGGCTATAATTTCGACGCCGAACATAAAACTCCTTCAAAATAAAAAGTCAAATTTCGACACAGACCTCCTTATTATATATTTATCTCATCAATAATGGTATGATATATTTAGCTTTTTAGGAGGGAATAAAAATGGGTAAATATTCTAGTAAAATTAACAAAATCCGTACTTTTGCGCTAAGCTTAATTTTTATTGGATTCATTATTATGTATATAGGAATCTTTTTTAGAACCGCTCCCTTAGTTATGACTTTCTTTATGCTTCTTGGGCTTTTATCAATTATCGCGAGTACGGTGGTGTATTTTTGGATCGGAATGTTATCTACCAAGACCGTTCAAGTAGTTTGTCCGAATTGTCAGAAAACCACTAAGGTGTTAGGCCGAGTAGATATGTGCATGTATTGCAACGAACCGCTTACACTTGACCCGAGCTTAACTGGTAAGGAATTTGACGAAAAATACAACCGAAAAAACAGCAAAAAAGCTGACATGTAAGTCAGCTTTTTTATTTTCCTTCTTTTCCGCTTAATGAGCTTCTTTAATTGCACAATCCGGGCAAGTTCCGTAAATCTCCATTCGATGGTGACTTACTTTAAATCCTGTCACATGAGATGCTAATTGTTCTACTTCATCTAAACCCGGATAATGGAAGTCAACGATCTTTCCACACTTTTCACAGATCACATGATAATGATGGGTTGTAATAAAATCGAACCTACTTGATGCATCACCGTAAGTAAGTTCTTTTACAAGTCCAACCTCGCGGAATACTCGTAAATTATTGTAAACTGTAGCCACACTCATATTAGGGAATTTTCCTTCAAGAGCTTTATAAATATCATCAGCAGTCGGGTGTGACATGGAGTTTATTAAATATTCAAGTATCGCATGACGCTGGGGAGTAATACGGACTCCAGTTTCTTTTAACGTGTCAAGCGCTTCTTTTAATTGATGCGACACCGCCATGCACCTCTTTCCTAGTAAAAATTATTACTTTATAATATTTACAATTAGTGTACTAATATGTGTTATACTTTGTCAATATTCCTGCAGTGTAAATGCTAAATAATTATTCTTTTATATTAACTAGAACATCATTTATACCTTTCTTACTATTTACGTACCTTCCTGCGACAAAAAACAAATCAGATAGGCGATTTAAATAGGCAATTATCATCGGGTTTACTTGATCGATATCGACTATACACCTTTCTGCCCGCCTTACAATTGTCCGCGCCATATGAAGAGCTGCGGCCGCAGAATTCCCACCTGGCAAAATAAAATTTTTCAATTCTTTTAGCTTCTCTTCCCACCGATCAATACACACCTCAAGTTCCCTTACCTGTTCATCCGTTACCGTTTTGGTCACTTTCTTTCCTGTTGGTGTTGCTAGCTCAGCTCCAATATAAAAAAGAGTCGTTTGTACATGACTAAGTGTTTCTTTTATATCCTTTTCTGCTTCTTGATCATCTAATACTAATAAACTTAAAGCAAGACCAATCGCCGAGTTCGCTTCATCACACGTTCCATACGCTTCCACTCTTAGATCACTTTTCTTTACACGCTCACCATAAAGCAAAGATGTTTTTCCTTTATCGCCTGATCTTGTATAGATTTTCATACCCCACCTCTTTAATTAATTCCTCTTATTACTATATGTATGTAGTTGATATTTCAATTTATTCAAAAGAATGACTAGCACATACATAAAAAAAACAGGCTATGATTAGCCTGTTAAAAAGTATCTGAGGAGGTATGCCCTAATATAATGTATTCACTACTTGTTTATTTGAATGGACAATAGCCTTTATATAGAAAATTAGGCTGTAATTTTTTCTTTTAAGAATTGTAATGCCTGTTCCACATGCCCTTTCACAGAAACCTTTCTCCATTCCTTTACAACGATTCCTTCTTCATCAAGAATAAAGGTTGACCGCTCAATTCCCATGTATTCTTTGCCAAAGTTTTTTTTGAGCTTCCACACACCAAATGCCTCTGACAACTTCTGTTCTTCGTCTGCTAATAATAGAAATGGAAGATTATATTTATCAATAAACTTTTCATGTCTACTCATCGGATCTGTACTTACCCCAATAATAACAGCGTTCAAGTTAGCAAAGCTTTCATGCTGATCTCGAAAATCACAAGCTTGCGTCGTACAGCCTGGCGTCATATCCTTTGGGTAAAAATACAATACAATATTCTTCCCCTTAAAATCTGAAAGACGAACAGTCTGTCCATTGCTTCCAAGTAATTCTATATCCGGTGCTACTTTTCCTATTACGTCCATATTTACCCCTCCAATAATTTATATAAAGTTAGCCTATCTAACTTACAACTAAAATACAACTTTGGAGGTGGGGTATTTAGTTCTTTTCCATATCAATGACTGCTCTTGCTACAAAGGCAGCGGGAATTGTATATCCTATTAGCGCTTGAAACACCGCAATCCCCCGTGCGATCCCAACTGGAGATATGTCACCATACCCTACTGAGAAGAGGGTAATGGCACTAAAATAAATACTTGTTGCTAATCTCTCTATATAATGAAAGGACTTATCTGCTTGGTTCGTTTCAAGCAAAACATCGTGACCAT
Source organism: Bacillaceae bacterium (assembly GCA_041640555.1). Taxonomy (GTDB): domain Bacteria; phylum Bacillota; class Bacilli; order Bacillales; family Cytobacillaceae; genus Robertmurraya_A. The sequence continues at coordinate 277,177 of JBEQAB010000007.1, read as the reverse complement.
GTATTTCTAATAATAAATACAACAAGCCAAACCCAATGGTTACTGTTGCGTAAATAAAGGCAAGAAAAAGAAAATTTTCGAAGGACACCTGTTTTCCTTTTATTTTATTCGGGACAAAAAGCAGTCGTAAGCTCATAAAAAGACACACGAAAATAATTAGTAATGACAGAGTAAATATCATATTCTTATCCTCTTTTCAAATGAACTCCCTCATTTTACTATACGCGCCTTTTAATTATGTTATGACTGCATGTACACCTTCTTTAGTTCCCAGCCCCTCGATATCTTTTAACTCCCTCATTCCACACAAATACGGATATAACAAAAAACAAAACACCAATAACAGGGGTTAAAAAAGAATACACATACCATTCTTCTCTTCTCAAGAAAAACGCTGCTGGGTAAACTCCGACAAACGCAAAAGGTAGGATCCATGTGAGCACAAAGCGAATTACCGTGTTATAAATATCTACCGGGTACCTTCCATAATTACCAATATTGTACATCATTGGCATAATGGAAGTTCTAGCATCCGCCCAAAAACTAATACAGGCGATAAGAATAAAAACACCTGCATACACAAGAGCTCCACCTATTACAAAAACTAAAAACAAAATTGGGTCGTACCAATTAAGAGAAAGTCCAAGGCGTGCACCAGCATATGCCATAACCACAAAACCTGTAATCGCACCAAATAGAGATTCTAGTTCCATTCGTTCTAGGACAATTTGAAACAAGCTATGTATAGGTCGAGTTAGGATTCGATCCAACTCTCCTTTTACAATATATCTCTCATTAAAATCCCAAATATTAAAGAAGGAAGAAAATAATGCAAATGGAACAAGAAAGAATCCATAAATAAAGATAATCTCATCCCGACTCCAGCCGTTTAAAAAATCGGTATGTCCAAAAACAACAATAATGAAAATTAAATTTACCGCTTGAAAAAGCAAATCTGATACCAGTTCAACAACAAGGTCTGAACGATATTGAAGTCTAGTTTTTAAATATTGACCAATATATTGTGAAAGCATTTGTAAATAAAACACCCTATTACCCTCCTTGGATGACAAGCATTTTCTTGGCTAATATCCAAAGAGCCTGTATCGGAACAATTAAGATTAACACCCATACTCCTTGTAGCATGATTGCTTGTATGGTCTCACTAAAAGAGAAACCATTAGTAAATATCATACTTGGTACATAACTAATTCCTTGAAAAGGGAGAAACTTAAGGACCTCTTGAATTCCCTGAGGGAAGAAACTTAGCGGTAATAAAAGTCCAGAAAACAGATCAATGATAACCCGCTTCGCTCTTATGAGACCTGTATTATTAAATAAGAAAAATGTAGTCATTCCTGTTAATAAATTGATTTGAGTATTTATTAAAAAACTTAAGACAATGGAAACAAAAAAGAGAGCCCACGTGTAAATATCTGCTGAAAATCGAATGGGGAAAATCAACGAAACGATAAGCATTCCAGGGACAGAAAAGAAAAATAAACGGAAAATCCCTTCCCCTAACCCCTGCATCGTCTTCATCGTTAAGTAATTATAAGGTCGAATTAATTCAACAGCTACCTTTCCTTCCTTAATTTCCATAGCCATTTCACGGTCAATATTATTAAAATAAAACGCCCGTGCCATCCAAGCGACCGCAACATATGTAGTCATCTGGAGAACCGACAAGCCCTCAATTGTCTCTTTCCCCCCATAAATTGCTCTCCACAAAAAATAATAGGCACCGATATTAATACTATATATTAAAATACCTGTGTAATAATTTGTACGGTACGCTAACATCATTAAGAATCTTATTCGAATCATCTCAATATACTTATCCATACTATACTTCACCTTTTTCATAAATCTTACGGATAATTTCTTCAGTTGAAACCTCCATAATCTTCACATCTTTAATTTGAAAGGAGGAAATAACTGTGGCAATTAAATCTGAGACAGCATTCGCTTCATCGGTCGTATAGGCAGTAAAAAGCTGTTCTTTTTCCTCTAATTCCCATTTAACAGGTAGCTCCCGTGTTACATTCTCTAAAACCGCAAGCTCAACACCCTCTAAAAATTGAAATTGAACCTCTTTTCCTTCACCCCATGTTTCTTTTAAATCTTTTAACGCTCCATCGTAAATAATATTACCTTCATCAAGCATAACGACACGGTCACAAAGTGCTTCAATATCAGTTAAATCATGAGTCGTTAACAAGATCGTTGTATTATATTTCTCATTTATTTCCTTTAAGAAATCACGAATTTTTAATTTTACAAGTACATCTAATCCAATGGTTGGTTCGTCCAAAAATAATAATGGTGGATTATGTATGAGAGCAGCAGCAAGCTCACAGCGCATCCGTTGGCCTAACGATAACTTTCGAACAGGCTTATCTAGCAGTGGTTCAATATCCAGCGTTTGTATGACATGCCCCATATGACGGTCATACTCTTCATCGGAAACCTTATAAACCTTTTTCAATAACCGAAAGGACTCTTGAACAGCAATATCCCACCAAAGCTGTGAACGCTGTCCAAATACTACACCAATTGTCTGAACAAAAGCCTCCCGCTCTTTATGAGGATTCATTTCATTCACTATCACATCACCTGCAGTAGGCGTTAATATACCAGTTAGCATTTTAATTGTTGTCGATTTACCCGCTCCATTCTCACCGATATAACCGACCATTTCTCCTTGCTTAACGGTAAAGGTAATATCATTAACAGCACGAAGCACTTTATAATTTCTCGAAAATAAGTCTCTAAACGCTCCCTTTAGACCCGAACGTGAAGAATACGATTTAAATTCCTTTCTTAACCCATTTACTTCAATAGCATTTTTCATTTTGTTTCCTCCATATCTATCAAACACAAATCTTAGTGTACCCAAACCACTATCTCTTCTCAACCAAATACACTTATCTGAAAAATTTGCTATAGTTGTACGAAGGGGAAAAATGATAAAAACATGCTAAAATAAGGTCAGTCGATTTAACTAGGAGGATTAACATGCATTTTACGAATTCAGAACGATTACATAATGAAGCATTAGAGGTTATTGTCGGTGGAGTGAATAGTCCCTCCCGTTCCTATAAAGCCGTCGGAGGCGGTGCACCAGTGGTTATGGAAAGAGCCAACGGTGCATATTTTTGGGACGTAGACGGCAACCAATACATTGATTATTTAGCTGCTTACGGTCCCATTATCACTGGCCATGCACACCCTCATATTACGGAAGCAATAAAAAAAGCAGCTGAATCTGGTGTACTATATGGAACCCCTACTCCTCATGAAGTAAAGTTTGCAAAAATGCTTCAAGAAGCAATGCCAAACTTAGAAAAGGTTCGATTTGTCAATTCCGGAACCGAAGCGGTTATGACAACCATCCGTGTTGCTCGCGCTTATACAGGGAGAGATAAAATCATTAAGTTTGCTGGTTGTTATCATGGACACTCCGATCTTGTTCTTGTTGCTGCAGGGTCAGGACCATCTACCCTAGGCACTCCGGATTCAGCGGGTGTACCAAAGTCAATAGCTCAAGAAGTCATCACTGTTCCATTTAATGATATAGAACCATTTAAGGCAGCTTTAGAAAAATGGGGCGATGAAATTGCAGCCGTTCTGGTTGAACCGATCGTCGGCAACTTCGGAATTGTTGAACCAGTAGAAGGATTCCTACAACAAGTAAATGATTTAACTCACGCAGCAGGCGCTCTTGTAATTTATGATGAAGTAATTACCGCCTTCCGTTTTATGTACGGTGGTGCACAAGATTTACTAGGGATCCAACCTGACTTAACTGCATTAGGAAAAATCATTGGTGGCGGGCTTCCAATCGGTGCCTATGGAGGTAAAAAAGAAATTATGGAAAAGGTTGCACCATTAGGTCCTGCTTACCAAGCAGGTACAATGGCAGGTAACCCCGCATCAATTCTTTCAGGTATAGCTTGTCTAGAAGTGTTAAAACAAGATGGAGTGTATGAATATTTAGATAGGTTAGGTGCCGTGCTCGAGGAAGGAATTTTACAAGTAGCGAAAAAACACAACATCTCTATCACCATTAACCGATTAAAGGGAGCATTAACCATATATTTCACGGATGAAAAGGTATTTAATTACGAACAGGCTGAAAACACTGATGGAGAGATGTTCGGAAGATTTTTCAAGCATATGCTTCACCAAGGTATTAATCTAGCACCTTCTAAGTATGAAGCATGGTTTATTACAATTGCACACACACAAGACGATATTGAGGCAACCATTCATGCGGTTAACAATGCATTCGAGTTATTAAAGAGCGAATAATTATTCATATTTTTATACATTACGGAACTTTACAAAAGTTCCGTTTTTTGCTTTTTAATTATTGAAAACGCTTCCATTACTAGTATAAGGCTCTGAATTTCCAATATTTTTTCCTTTATCCCTATCCAACTTTTTGCATATTTAATTGATTTCTGAAAATTCATATGATATTATAAATTAAGCAATTTTGTTTTATGTTCGACCGTTCTTGTAGCCAGTGTTCCTTCCCAAAGAAGGTAAAGATCAAGGTAAGTTAAACCCCACCTTTAAAACACTGATTCATTAAACCAACGCTTGTACCCGCAATTATTTTAAATTCATTTTTACAAATAGATCTTTGATCAGGAGGTGAAACGGCTTTTGAGGGACCAAGTATTCCCGATCAGCCGAAAAGTATGACAGAACAATGGACCCCTTCTTTATTTAAAGAGTTCTACCGGGAAGAGCATGATGCATGCGGTATTGTATCGAGCTTAGAAAAATCAAATAAGCCTACTAGAGAGAATATCTTTAATTGTATCAATGCACTTGTCACCATGAACCACCGAGCAGGATTTATTAACGGAGAAGGCGATGGAGTAGGTATTCACATCGATATTCCTAAAGCATTATGGAAAGAGAAGCTAACTAATGCAGGAGCTGACGAAAGCATCGTTGACAATGACAACTTTTTGGTAGGTCATATCTTCATTAGTAGTAAGCACACTCCTGAAGAAATTAAAACTGACTTGATCGCTAAATTAAAAGACTCTAATTTTACTATTGTATTAGAATCAGACGATGTAACCAATTCTTCTGCACTAGGACCTATTGCGATTCAAGAGAATCCTGTGTTCTGGCAGTTTGCTGCTTTAGCAGATGTTTCAGGTCATGAGCTTTCTAACAAGCTTTTTAATCTGATTATTGATTTTGAAAAAAATGAAAATGTACATGTAGCATCATTAAGCCAATACCATGCTGTATATAAAGTAATGGGTGCTGGCGATATTTTACCTAAGTACTATGCTGACTTAGCAAATCCTATTGTTGCTTCTACTATGACACTGGGACACAACCGTTACTCAACTAATACATTGTCTAGCTTTTTCCGTGTTCAACCTTTCAGCGTACTTGGACACAATGGGGAAATTAACACCATTGCTAAGCTAAGAGACGAAGCTCGTTTAATCGGTGTACCTCTTGTAAAAGATGGTAGTGACTCACAAGACTTAAGTAGAACAATGGAGACATTGATTTGTCGTGATGGATACTCACTATTTGAGGCACTTGATTTAGTCTTCCCTCCAATCGTGAACGAAATCAAATCATACCCTGAACATTTACAAGATTTATATACTTATATGCGTGAGGCGTGGGGACATTTCGCACAAGGCCCTGCTGGAATTGTCTCTCGTTTTGGTAACGAAGCAGCATTTAGTGTGGATGCCCTTGGATTACGTCCACTATGGATGCTTGAGACAGAAACGTCATACCTGTTCTCATCAGAACCTGGAATTATTCCATCAAGCGAATATGTAAATGAACCAAAGCCATTAGCACCAGGTGAAAAAGTAGGTTTCAAGTGGGATGGCGACACATTAAAGCTTTATGAGCATGATGAGTACCAAGCTGCTGTATACGAAAGATTTTCTAGTCGTTGCGACATTAAGGATGCGAGACTACGTCTTGATACACCAGCTCTTGAGAAAAATGTATCAATGAACTACCCAACAAAATTACACAACGGACAATACAAAGCATTTGGCTGGGAGCGTGACCACGTTCAGTTAGTAGAACAGATGGCTGAAAAAGGTGTAGAGCCTATTCGTTCTTTGGGGCATGACTCACCATTAGCTTCTCTAAATCCTGAGCGTAAAAATCTGGCTGACTATATTAAGGAGAGTGTTGCGGTTGTTACCAATCCAGCAATCGACCGTGATCGTGAAACCGAACACTTCTCAACTCGCGTAATAATCGGCCAAAGACCTTCTTTATTCACAAATAATAAAAAAGGTAATGTAGTAGAATTAACGACTCCTATTTTAATAGAAGGATCAGCTGGTTATGAGATTAGTAAAGAACTAAATCAACCTAGCTACGATCAATTAACGAACCATTTTGCACAACAAAAGCTTGTAGCTTATATTTCAACAACTATTAAGACAGATGAGACAGTTGCTGAAGCACTATCTCGACTACAGTCTGAAGCTGTTGATGCTGTAAATAGTGGAAAAACACTACTAGTCCTAGATGATAACCATGCACATCATGATGGTCATTTATGGCTTGATCCTCATTTAGCAACGTCAGCTATTGATCAAGCACTTGTAAAAGCAGAGGTTAGAAGAAATTGTTCCCTTCTCCTTCGTTCTGCTTCCATCCGTTCATTACATGATGTGATTGTCGCTTTTGGTCTAGGAGCAGATTTAATTAGCCCTTACTATATGTTTATCACTGTATATGATGAATCAACAAAGCCATTGGTGAACCTATACTCTGCGCTTACAAAAGGTCTTGAGAAGGTCATCTCTACAATTGGTATCCATGAGCTACGTGGTTATAGCCGCCTGTTCTCTGCAATTGGCTTAAATGATGAAATTGCAAACTCACTTAAAGTCGTTAATTTCTTTGGTTCTGAACAATCTGTGCATAATTTTGCAACACTAAAAGAAGATGCCATTGCAAGAGCCACTGACTATCATAATGAAAAAGAAAGAATCGGAAAAACATTCAACCTCTTCCCGCGTATTTGGAAAGCAATTGGAGAAGTTGCTTCCACTGGAGACTATACTCCATTAAAGGAGAAAATCTCTGAGCAAGAAGAACAGAATCCAGTTACGATTCGTCACTTAACAAGCTTAAAGAAAGTAAAGTCTACTGTGAAAGCAGCAGATGTTAGCTTAAAAGTAGGAGATCATGATCTTCCATTCGTTATCGCTTCCATGTCATTCGGTTCTCAAAATGAGATTGCTTTTCGCGCTTATGCTGAAGGTGCAGATCGACTAAACATGGTCAGCTTAAATGGTGAAGGTGGAGAGATTAAGGATATGCTTGGTAAGTATCCACGTACACGTGGACAGCAGGTTGCTTCCGGTCGCTTCGGAGTTAACGCTGAATTATTAAACTCTTCTAACCTACTTGAAATAAAAATTGGTCAAGGCGCGAAGCCTGGTGAAGGTGGTCACTTACCTGGATCAAAGGTAACTGCGAAAATTGCTGAAGCACGTAATGCAACGATTGGTTCTGACTTAATCTCACCTTCTAACAACCATGATATTTATTCCATTGAAGATTTGGCACAAATGATTCATGAATTAAAAACAGCTAATGACAAAGCGAAAGTGGCTGTAAAAGTTCCTGTTGTTCCAAACATCGGAACCATCGCAGTTGGTATCGCAAAAGCTGGTGCAGATATTATTACCTTAAGTGGATTTGATGGAGGAACAGGTGCAGCTAGAATTCATGCCCTTCAACACGTTGGTCTTCCAGTAGAAATCGGTGTTAAAGCAGCTCACAATGCGCTTCTTGAAGCAGGACTGCGAGATCATGTAGAGCTTTGGGCTGACGGTGGAATTAAGAGTGTTCAAGACGTCATTAAGGTCATGCTTCTTGGAGCTAACCGTATCGGTTTCGGAACACTTTCTATGATTGCTATTGGATGTACCACTTGTCGTGGATGTCATCTAGATACATGTCACGTTGGAATTGCGACTCAAATCGATTCTGAAGCACAAGCTAAGGAGCATGGTTTAAGACGTTTCGTTCCTAGACAATCCGACTTAGCAGTCCAAGCGATTGTAAACTTCTACACAGCATTTGCCAATGAGCTGAAGGAGCTTACAGCATCACTTGGAGTAAAAAATCTTCAAGACATCGTTGGTCGCTCTGATTTACTTGAACAAACGAAGGGTCAAGATCAACTGAACTTAACTTATTTGTTAAAACCACTTGAAATTGGTCAACTTCATCATAAGGAAGCTGCAGCTACTGCAGAGGAAAAGCAGCTCCAAGTTGCTGTTGGTGCGGAGTATTTAGATGCAAGCGTTGATGAGTTACACCAATCACGTGAGTTCCACAGTGTTACATCTGAACAAAGAGTATTAGGTAGCCGAGTGTCTTGTCACCGTGTACGTGGCCGCTTAGACGGATCATACCGCAGCCTTCCTCCTGTTCAGTTGAAATACAAGAAAGGCTCTATCCCTGGAAACGGCTTAGGTGCTTATAACAGTGATGGAATCAGTATTGAAGTGAACGGTGGAGCACAAGACGGTACAGGTAAGACATCTGTTGGTGGGAAAATCCTTATCTTTAAAGCTCAAGGGAAAAACGGTAAGTACTTGAATGGTTCCGTTGGTAAAGGATTTGGATACGGAGCTCAGCATGGTCTATTAGTTGCGCAAGGAAACGCCGATGCTCGTGCGGGAATTCGTCTATCTGGTGCTGATATTATTATCGGTGGTCAAGTAACGAAACCAATTCCAACTGTTGAAAATGGAAATATCGGAGCAAGAGCAAATATTAAAGGTTTTGCCTTTGAATACATGACAAATGGCCGTGGCCTTGTTCTTGGTGATCCAGGACCATGGATTTGTGCAGGTATGACTGGTGGAGTTGTTTACCTAAGACATCAGCCAGAAATGGGCTTAACAAAAGAAGCGTTACAACGAAGAATTGCTAAAGGTGCCAAAATCTCTATCACGAATTTATCAGAGGAAGGCAAGCAAGATATCAATGAACTTCTAGGTCAATATGTTGCATTGCTTCAAGAGCAAGGTCAAGTAGAAGAAGCTAATCAACTTGCTGAGCTTTTAAAACAACCTGAACAGCACTTCGTTCAAGCAATACCAGTAAAAGAACAAGCAGATCCATCAGTTTCTACAGAGTGATCTTTAATAGAGCTTGTACAAAAAATTTGCCCCTTTCTGCGGGCATTTTTTTTTGTAATAAAAGCTTACAAAATAATATTGCATAAAAATCATAAAATATATAAAAAATCATATAAATAACCCTTGAACTTACATTTTAATCACTGTATAGTACATTATTGTTATTAAAACTTATCAGTAGTAGGAAAGGAATTATTTACTTATGAAGCTTGGCGCCCGCATTCTTAAGACGGGAATTGCAATTGTTTTATCTTTATTTCTTGCAGAGGTTTTCCAATTACCTTCCCCTGTTTTCGCCGGAATTGCTGCAATTTTTGCTTTACAACCCACTGTATACCGGTCTTATTTAACAATTATTGAACAAGCACAAGGAAATCTAATCGGTGCTGTAATTGCGGTATTATTTGTATTAACGCTTGGAAATAACATAGTTATCATTGGGCTGGCAGCTATTATTGTCATTCTTATAAATCTTAAATTAAATATAGAAAAGACCATCCCACTTGCACTTGTTACCATTATTGCAATTATGGAAAACCCTGGTGATACATTTATTGAATTTGCGATTATTCGATTTTCTACCATTATGCTTGGAATATTCGCAGCCTTTATGGTTAATTTAGTATTCTTACCACCTAAATATGAAAATAAGCTATTCTTTAAAACTTCAAATATGATGGATGAAATCACCCGCTGGATACGAATGAACACAAGAAACGCCTCCGATCATCATTTGCTAAAGAATGATATTGAAAAATTAAAGGATATGGTGATTAAACTCGATCAGTTATACATTTTATATAAGGAAGATCGAAATTATTTTAAGAAGAATGATATTGTAAAGGCTAGAAAGCTGGTCATTTATCGACAAATGATATCGACAACCAAACGAGCACTCAATGTATTAAAAAGGCTTCACCGATATGAGAATGAACTTTCTCAACTACCAGAAGAATTTAAATTAGAACTTCAGCAGCAACTTGATTGTTTAATTGATTCTCATGAACAAATCATGTACCGATTTGCCGGCAAAGGAAAAATGCCACCAAATCATGAAGTAGGCAACTTCTGTTTGAATAGAAAAGATTTATTTAATTTATTTCTATCTCAACAAGATAAACTAAATGAGCACGAAAACGATAATGTCTTTTTTCATACAATGCAAGTCGTTTCTGCTATGGTAGAGTACGATGAAACGTTAGAGCATCTTGATGTTCTCGTTAACAGTTTCCATTCGTATCATAAAGAAGTCAATGAAGTGAATTTCGAGGAGATTCAAGATTAAAATAGGAAAAAGCAGCTGATTTTGTCAGCTGCTTTTTGTTAGTTCTTCATTCGAGGGTCTAGTGCGTCTCGTAAACCATCCCCCATTAAGTTAAATCCAAGAACAGTCAACATGATGGCAAGCCCAGGGAAAATCATTGTCCACGGTGCTTGAATTAGGAATGTTCTTGCATCCGCTAGCATTTTCCCCCATTCAGGGTTTGGCGCCTCTGCTCCCAGTCCTAAAAACCCTAAAGCTGCAGCTTCAATAATGGCAGTTGCTATCGCTAAAGTTCCTTGAACAATAATCGGAGCCATACTATTCGGCAACACATGATGAAATAAAATACGAGAGTTTTTCATTCCCACCGCTTTTGCTGCCATAATATATTCTTCCTGCTTAACCGTTAATACCCTTGATCGAATTAAACGACCGAAGTTTGGAATATTGATAATGGCAATTGCAATTAATGCATTACGTAAAGATGGACCAAGAACAGCCACAATAGCAATAGCTAGTAGAATACTTGGGAAAGCAAGCATAATATCAAATGTTCTAGAGATAATCGTATCAACCCATTTTCCGTAATATCCTGCTATGATTCCTAATAAACAGCCTACTACGATTGATCCTAAAACGGCTAAAAAACCAACCCATAAGGAGATTCTTGCCCCATAAACAACTCTCGAGAATATATCTCGACCAAAATCATCTGTTCCGAACCAATGATCACTTGATGGTGGTAACAAACGGTTAGAAAGCATTTGCTCCTTAAATGTATACGGTGCGATTAAAGGAGCAAATATGGCGACCAAGATAAAGAATATAACAATGAACGCTCCAATTACTGCAAGCTTATTCTTTTTAAAGCTCATCCAAGCTTCCAGCCAAGGTGAAACAACCTTCTCGTCTGTTTCAATCATGGGCTGATCATTTTTTTGTGTTGAAAGTTCCATTGAAGCCCCTCCTTTCAATTAATGGTACTTAATTCGAGGATCTATCGCTGCATATAATAAGTCGATGACTAAGTTAATCATGACAAAGATAAATGCAATAACGAGTACTCCAGACTGCACTACTGGATAGTCACGGTATCCAATCGCTTCATAAATATAACGTCCAATTCCCGGCCAACTAAATATCGTTTCAGTTAGGATCGCCCCACCTAATAATAACCCTGTTTGAAGTCCTATGATGGTCAAAACTGGAATGATAGCATTTTTTAGTGAATGCTTGTACACAACCCAGAACATTTTTAATCCTTTTGCACGTGCTGTACGGATAAAGTCTGACCGCATAACTTCAAGCATGGTTGAACGAGTGATTCTTGCAATGATTGCCATGGGAATTGTGGCTAACGCGATACTAGGAAGAACAAGATGTTTAATAACCTCAACAAGCTGATCCGTTCTCCCTTGAATGATAGTATCAATAATATAAATATTCGTTATAGCAGTAACCGGATTTCTTACTTCTTCCCTGCCCGATGTTGGCAGCCAATCTAAATTAATAGCAAATACCCATTGTTCCATTAGACCAAGCCAAAAGATTGGCATGGATACACCTATTAAAGCTAATACCATAGCTACATAATCAAACCATGAATTTTGGAACCATGCGCTGATGATCCCTGCATTAACGCCAACCACAACTGCCACTAACATCGCACAGAAGGAAAGTTCAATTGTTGCCATTAAATAAGGGACCATTTCTTCAGAAATCGGGGCTTTTGTTCTAATTGACTCCCCAAGATCTCCTGTTAACAAGTTTCCTAGATAATGAAAATACTGAACGAACCATGGCTGATCGAGTCCCAGTTGTTTCGTTAATGCCTCAACCGCCTCCTTAGTTGCAAGCTGACCTAGAATTAATTGAGCTGGATCACCCGGTATCGCACGAATCATAAAAAAGACAACTAATGATAATCCAAGTAGAACTGGAATCAAGGAAAATAATCGTTTAACGGTATAAGTAAGCATAGTCCACCTCGCTTCAATTTAGGGTGAGTAGAGTGAAAAAAGGGAGCGAAACTCCACTCCCTTTTCCTCATACATTATTTGAATTCAACCATTGAAAGAATATCAGAACCAGTTGGATGCGGAAGGAAGCCAGTAATATTCGCTTTTCCTGCTAGAGCTGGTTGTGAGTGTACTAGTGGAATCCATGGAGCATCTTCTTTAATTAATACTTGCGCTTCTTTATAAAGCTTCTCACGCTCAGCTTGGTCAGCTGTAGATTGCGCTGCTACCAATAGATCGTGAACTTCTTGGTTTTGATAGTAAGAGTAGTTATTGCTTCCGATGCTATCTTGGTCAAGTAATACATATAAGAAGTTATCTGCATCACCGTTGTCACCTGTCCAGCCAAGTAGGAATGTATCTGCTTCTCCAAGGCGAGCCTTGTCTAAGTAAGTACCCCACTCATAAGTAACAATTTTAGCTTTTACTCCGATTGCTTCGAAGTTAGCTTGAAGTGCTTCTGCAACTTTTTGGCCATCTGGCATATAAGGTCTTGCTACAGGCATAGCCCAAAGTTCCATTTCAAATCCATTTTCAAAGCCAGCTTCTTTTAAAAGTTCTTTCGCTTTTTCAGGATCATACTCATAATCAACTACATCGTCATTGTATCCAGCAACAACTGGAGGCATTGGGTTCTTCGCAGGCTCCGCAGCTCCAGCGTAGAATGCATCGATAAGAGCTTCTTTGTCTACAGCATAGTTAAGCGCTTGACGAACTAATTTTTCCTTTAACGGCCCACGTGTACTTGTTAAACCAAGGTAAGCAATGTTCAAGGATGGACGGTAGAATGTTTGTAAATCGGCATTTGCCTCAACTGTTCCAACATCCGAGAAGTTTACACCATCAATTAGGTCTACTTCACCTGAAGATAATGCATTTAATCGTGCAGAGTTATCAGGAATAGCACGGAAAATAACTTGGTTAAGCTTCGGTAATCCTTCTTGCCAGTATTCTTCGTTCTTTACAATTGTAATTCTGTCATTACGCTTCCACTCTTTAAATACGAATGGACCTGTACCAACTGGATTTTCCATGAACTTATCGCCATATTCTTCAATTGCAGCGGGACTCGCAATCGCAAATGGGCTCATAGCCAAGTTTTTATAAAATGGTGCTAATGGAGAATTTAGAACAAATTCAACTGTGTAGTCATCTACCACTTTCACTTCTTTAATACGATCACCGAATTGAGAGTTGTAGTAATAATATTGTTCTTTATCACCACTTGCCCAGCGGTCAAAGTTAAACTTAACAGCAGCTGCGTTGAAGTCTGTTCCATCATGGAATTTGATTCCTTCACGTAGCTTTAATGTATAAGTTAAGCCATCTTCACTATTTGTCCACTCAGTTGCTAATCCTGGAGCAAGCTCTGTATCTTGTTCTCCAAATTCAATCAAGGTTTCAAAAACGTTCTTTGTTACTTTAAAAGATTCACCGTCAGTAGCAGTAGCAGGGTCTAGTGAGACCGAATCTCCACCACGTCCAAAAACTAATGTATCAACTGCAGCTTCCTCGCTTCCTGAACCTTCTCCTTCTGAAGAAGACTCATTAGCTGTGTTCTTGCTACATCCAACCAATGCTAATGAAAGCATTAGGATAAAAGCAAGGAACATAAGACTAGTACGCTTTTTCAATGTTTTTCCCCCTCTTAATTTGAGAGTTCATTACTCTCTTTTTTATTTATCATCCATGCCTCAAGCCACTTTTTTTAGTAAAGGTGACATGCGGCAAAGTGACCAGGTTCAACTTCTTTCATTTCAGGTCTTGATGTTTTACAAATATCCATACAATCCCGGCAGCGTGTGTGAAACGCACAACCCATTGGAGGGTTAGAAGGGCTTGGAAGATCTCCGCTTAAAAGCTCTCGATCCTTCTTGATATCTGGGTCAGGTACCGGAATGGAATCAAGTAAGGCTCTTGTGTACGGGTGGAGAGGCTTTTCGTAAAGCTTCTCTGATTCAGTGATTTCTACCAATCTACCTAAATACATAACTCCTACTCGATCACTAATATGTTTGACTACTCCAAGATCATGCGCAATAAAGATATAGGTTAAACCAAAGTCCTTTTGCAAATCCTCAAGGAGGTTTAACACCTGTGATTGAATGGATACGTCAAGTGCGGAAACCGGTTCATCCGCTATAATAAGCTTTGGCTTGGTCATTAATGCACGAGCAATCCCTATCCGTTGCCTTTGACCACCGCTGAATTGATGCGGGTATCTTTTCGCATGGTAGCTGCTTAAACCTACCACCTCAAGCATTTCTCTCACTCTTCTTTTTCGCTCTTCCTTATCACCAATTCCATGTACGATAAGCGGTTCTTCGAGAATCTTTTCAACCGTATGGCGAGGGTTTAATGAGGCAAATGGGTCCTGAAAAACCATTTGAATTTCTTTTCTCATTTTTCTCATGGCATTTGAATTAAGACTGGTTAATTCTTGATCCTCAAAAACAATCTTTCCCTCTGTGGCTTCTAGCAAACGCATTAAAACACGGCCAGTTGTTGATTTACCACAACCTGATTCACCAACAAGACCGAGCGTTTCTCCCTTTCGAACATAAAAACTAACATCATCAACTGCTTTGACATGGCCGACTGTTTTTCCAAACAAGCCACCTGTAATAGGGAAATATTTTTTCAGATTATCAACTTTCAATAAAACATCAGTCATGAGCAACAACTCCTTCATGGAGGAAGCATCTTACACTTTGACCATTGCCCAATTGATAGAGCTTTGGATCCTCTATGTAACAACGGTCGTGTGCCTTATCACAACGGGCTGCGAAACGACAGCCTTTTTGTATGGATCCAGGCTTCGGAACGTTTCCAGGAATGGAATAAAGTCGCTCCTTTTTCTCTCTAACATCTGGTACTGATTGTAATAGTCCCATCGTGTATGGATGCTTTGGGTTTTTGAATATATCTCTTACTTCTGCTTCCTCAACAATTTTCCCCGCATACATAACGATGACCCGCTGACAAAGGTCTGCCACTACCCCTAGATCATGGGTAATCATGACAATTGCTGTATCCAGTTTCTCGTTCAAATCCTTCATTAACGCTAGAATTTGCGCCTGTATCGTAACATCCAATGCGGTTGTCGGTTCGTCGGCAATTAGTAGTCGCGGGTGACAGGAAAGGGCCATCGCAATCATGACACGCTGTCTCATGCCACCTGATAGCTGATGAGGGTATTCATCGATTATTTGTTCAGCACGTGGTAGTCCAACAAGCTTTAACATCTGGATCGCTTCGAGTCGCGCTTCTTTTTTACTCATTTTCTTATGTATTCGTATTCCTTCTATTAATTGATTCCCTATTGTAAAAAGCGGATTAAGGGAAGTCATCGGTTCTTGGAAAATCATGGCTACTTCATTGCCTCTTATCTCACGCATTCTTTTTTCTGAAGCTTGAACAAGATTTTCACCATTCAACCAGATCTCGCCATTGGTTATTTTCCCTGGCGGCTGGGGAATGAGCTTCATAATCGACAAGGACGTTACACTCTTTCCACATCCTGATTCACCAACGATTCCAAGAATCTCACCCTTATTTACAGAGAAGCTGATTTGGTCAACGGCAGGAATCTCTCCATCCGTTGAAAAAAAGGTCGTCTGGAGCTGTTTTACATCTAATACTGGAGTTTGACTCACAAAGTTACTCCTCTCTTACTGAATATTCAATTCATTCTTTTTTTTCATTTTATTCTATAAATACTGGTAAGTCTACAACTATTTCTCAATCTTACTAATTTTTAGAATAATATGTTAACATAGTAAATTTCCATTGCCATCCTCTCTATCTTATGAATACGTCTAAGGAGACATGACAAAAAGCCCCCGAAGGTTTATCCCTCGGGGGTGATGTTAATGCTCTAACTGTTGAATTTGGAATAATTTATAATAGTTCCCTTGCTTTTTCATCAGTTCTTCATGTTTTCCGATTTCAGAAATCTCCCCATTCTCTATCAAGACTATTCGGTCTGCATGAGTGATCGTAGACAGTCGGTGAGCAACAATAAAGGTTGTTCGGTCTTTTGCAAGCTTTTCAAAAGCCTCTTGAATTAATGCTTCACTTTCTAAATCTAAAGCCGAAGTGGCCTCATCCATCACAAGAATTGGTGGATTTTTGATAAATACTCTGGCAATAGCTATCCGTTGCTTTTGCCCACCAGAAAGCTTGACGCCTCTCTCTCCTACCTTCGTTTCGTATCCTTCTGGTAAGTTCATGATAAATTCGTGAGCATTCGCTGCCTTGGCAGCTGCAATTACCTCTTCGTCTGACGCCCCTGGTTTAGCTAGTAAAATATTCTCTTTAACCGAATCACTAAACAAAATACTATCTTGTAAAACCATTCCAATCTTATCCCTTAGTGATCGGACTTGTAAGGAACGGATATCTTGTCCATCTAAAAAAATCGCTCCATTTGTTACATCATAAAACCTAGGAATCAGGCTAACTAAAGAGGATTTCCCCCCTCCACTCATACCTACAAGTGCAATGGTCTCCCCTTGGGTCACTAGGAGATTTATATTTTTTAATATATCTTGTTCATTCTCATTGTATCGAAAATAGACATTTTGGAAGTGGACATTTCCAACCACATTTTTACATTCGACTGCATCTGGTGAATCATCTATATCATACTTTTCATCCACAAATTCAAACACACGATCCATCGAGGCAATTGATTGGGTCAATGTGGTGGACGAATTAACCAATCTTCGCAACGGATTATAAAGTCGATCAATATAGGCAATAAACGCCACCATTTCTCCTATCGAAAGATTCCCTTGAACAACTTGATAGCCTGAATATCCAATGACAATGAGCGGAGCGATGTCTGTTATCGTATTTACAACCGCAAAGGCTTTCGCATTCCATTTTGTATGGTCTAGAGCTTTTGTTAGAAAATTACTATTTTGCTTATCAAAGCGTTCCTGCTCATAGTCTTCTACTGCAAAGCTTTTAATAACAGACATTCCTTGAACTCTTTCATGGAGAAAGCTTTGGACTTCAGCTAGAGCTTGAGACCTTTTTCTGGTAAGTCCCCGTAAATTTCCGAAAAAATACTTTACGGAAAAGGCGTAGAAAGGAAACAAAACAAGTGAAACAAGTGTTAACTTAACATCCATCATCATCATTAAGATGATGGCAATTGCAATAGTGGCCATATCAAGCCATAAATTCATTAGTCCGGTAATGACAAATGTTTTTGTTTGCTCGACGTCATTAATCACACGTGAGATGACTTCTCCCGCTTTGGTATTTGAATAAAACTTAAAGCTCAATTTTTGAATATGAGTGTACAGCTTGTCTCTAATATCATATAAAATTTTACTCGCAACCCATTGAGCATAATATTGTCGATAGTACTCAATTGGCGGTCTAGCAACCACAAAAACAACCATCATGATGGCCATGATCATAAATAGCTTACTCGTTTTTTCTTCAGCCGATAATGTTTGATTACCAACGATATCATCAAGGACATATTTGATTAAAATCGGAATTAATAGTGGTATGACAAACTTAATGATTCCAATAATGATTGTCCCGATGATTTGTAATCGATACGGTTTTACAAAGTGTAAATACCTTCGAATGCTACTCATCCTGACACCCTCCATTCAGCTCTTACTCACATAAAGAAAAACCTGTTGCAACTAGTGACAACAGGCGTTTACTTTCGTTAATTGATTACCGTCTGTATGTTAAATATCTTTCGTACCATGTATCAATAAAATCTGGTGCAAAAGGTCCTTTTCGCTGACGAATCCAACTAATCAGGTTGTCCACATTTGCGCGAAGAATTTTATCAATGACTTCCGGGTAGTTCATCTCAATACGATGACGCTCGTACTCATCCTCGTCTAACAGATTAAAAGTCATATCAGGAAACACTTTAATATCAAGGTCATAGTCAATGTATTTTAATGCTTCTCCATCAAAAATAAATGGGGAGCTTATGTTGCAATAATAATACACTCCATCTTCACGTATCATACCGATGACATTAAACCAGTATTGAGAGTGAAAATAACAAATAGCTGGTTCTCTAGTAATCCACGTTCTTCCATCCGATTCAGTTACGATGGTACGGTCATTTCCACCAATGACTAATCCTTGCGTTCCCTTTAATACGGTAGTCTCCTCCCATACTCGATGGATGTGACCATTATGTTTGTAACTATGTATTTGGATCGGTTCACCTTCCATGGGTACGCCCATTTTTTCTCCCTACTTTCATTAATCGAACGCTCCCGAAACCTAAAAAATGCTAATATAATAAAAGTTTTCCTCAAAAGGTTACAAAGAACATTTCCCGTTTTCTACTATTATAACGGTAAAACATCGAATTTAAAACAAAGAGCCCTTGAAATTTCTCAAAGGCTCGCTAATTTACGTATATTATTAGTTAAATTGTGTTAAATTTTCTCTTTTTATCGTCTCAAGGCTGTTTCTGCTTCCTGATAGGAGCGAATAAGCTCCTCCGTTTGCCTTTCAAAAATTTGATGAATTTCACGCAAATCCTGCTTCATTTGATGAATCTCATCCTGAATACTTTCCAAATTCGCATGCTTTTGCAGCAGTTTCAATTCCTCTTCAATTTCTTGACAGCGTTCAAGCTCTGTTTGTATGTATAGTAGCTTTTCCATTGTAGCCATTTGTTCACCAACTAATCGTGAAAAATCACTCACCATCTTCCACCGCCTTCTTTTTCGATATATATACTATTCGGTAAGCTTCATGAGTTTCCTTTGACTAGTTATGTAGACGCATTAGAAGTTTTGTCGAACACCGAAAAGCGGAAGAAGCTTGCTCAGGGGCGACAAGCATAAGGCGAAGCACGCAGGAAGGCCTGCCTTCTGGAGGGATTTGACTTATGATCTAGGAAAAATGGCTTTATATTATTCCATCGAGCCCCTAGCTTCTGGAGCTGGACACCGAAAAAGTGGAAGCGCTAAAATAAATAAGGTGCTCTTTCCGATTAGAAAGAGCACCTTACTGTTGTTAATATTAAGAGTTTTGGCCTTTGCGAGACTCAGCTTGAGCGTTTTGTTGTCTTACTTCTTGTGCATTAGTTTCGCTAGCGAACTCAGTACCGAATTGACCAGCTGATTGAGATCCTTGTCTAGCTGATTGAGCGTTTTGTTGACGTACTTGTTGTACGTTAGTTTCGCTTGCAAACTCAGTACCGAATTGACCTTGTCCAGCTGAAGCAGCGTTTTGTTGTCTCACTTCTTGAACGTTAGTTCCAGATTGAGTTTTGTTTGGTTGCTTTGCCATTGTAATCACCTCCACAGAAATTAATTTATCCAAGAGGTGATTGGTCTATCCTTAAGAAATTTTTTCCAATTTCTATTACACTAATAGGGAAATTCCTCCATCAACGATAATCGTTTGTCCACGAATCATATCCGATCCATCACTTAACAAGAACATGATTGTGTTCACCATATCATCAATTTCAACCATTCTCCCTGCAGGTGTTTTTTGTCTTGCTTCTTCCAACATTTCTTCACGATTTGGAAAATGAAGAAGTGCCTCCGTATCAATCGCCCCACCAGAAACAGCGTTTACTCGAATGTTCTTTGATGCTAATTCCACAGCCAAATAACGCGTAAGTGCTTCAAGTGCAGCCTTTGAAACACCAACCGTTGTGTAATTTTCTAAATAGCGAATGGACCCAAGTGAGCTAATACTCACAATTTTTCCTCCGCCATTTTTCTCCATCAGTTTTGCCGCTTCTTGTGCACAAAATAAGAGTGCCTTGCTATTAATGTTCATCGTCCATTCCCAGTGAGATTCTTCAAGTTCCATGGCTGGGCGAAGAACACCTGATGCAGCATTACTTACAAATACATCGAGTCTTCCGAAATGAGTATCAATTTCTTCAAACATCGTTTTAATTTTACTAACATCACCCACATTTGCTTTAACAACTAATACCTTTCTACCAAGAGCCTCAATTTCTGCTGCTGTTTCTAACGCCGCTTTTTTACTACGAGCATAGTTAACGACAATATCGTATCCTTCTTTTGCTAATCGTAGGGCAGTTGATTTCCCAATCCCTCTGCTACTTCCTGTAATTAATGCTACTTTATTTGTCATATGTAACATATCCCTTCATTTTCTATTAATTTTTCTTTTATATGAATAGTTCACAAATAAGATTACCACAATACATCTATAAGAAAAATAGAGGATGTGTGAGACAATGTATGTAGGTCGAGATATGACAGAACTCTCCATGATACCAAAAACTGATTGGAAAAAAGAAGAGCTGGCTTTTTTTCATCACTCTCTTCAACAAATTATGCCGTATTTAAATTCTGAAGGTGTCACCATTCACAGAGAGATTATTAAGGAAATTGAAGAGCGTGGTGGGCTTCATCGAAATGAGGCAGACTGGACGCATGGAACTAGGATTTCTTACGATTAATTAAAAAACGGAAGTGACCATATAGAAAAAACGCCACATAAAAGTGGCGTTTACTCTTTTTTATAGTGTTGACGAAGCATTTTCTGATGGGAAACTGGAAACGCAAAGCTTTCGATTTCCTCTTGGTCAACAAGCTTCAAAGTATCTGATGATTTGATAGGCTCTACTAGTGTTCCTTCATATACATTAATATTCCATACAAGATGCGAGAAGACATGTTCAATATGGCCTAAAAGCTCCCCGATACTACATTGAATCTCAAGTTCTTCTTTTAAAGTAGATTCTAACTGTTCTCTATCTCCTAATACAGGAAGGTGGATTTCTACATTTGGAAACTGCCATAAATTCGCTAGCAAACCTGAAGAAGGTCGCTTTTGAATAACCGTTCGTCCTTCCGTATCTTTCAGAACAACCGCTGCAAGTTGAACCTTTCGTTGTTTTTTTGCCTTTGTTTTAACAGGCAATGTGTTTTGAATTCCTTCCTCGAAGGCGTGACAGTGGTCACGAACTGGACAGAGCAAACACGATGGGGAAGTTGGCGTACATATTAATGCACCTAGCTCCATTAATGCTTGGTTAAAATAAGATGGATTTTCATGTGAGATAAAAGCGCGTACAGCTTCCTCGAACACCTTTCTACTAGATGCTTTCGCAATATCATCCCAAATCGAAAGAATCCTGGAAAATACTCGCATGACGTTCCCATCAACGGCTGGTTCTGGTACTCCATAGGCTATAGATAGAATGGCACCTGCTGTATAGGGCCCAACCCCTTTTAAGCTGGAGATTTCTTTTGGTGTATTTGGTACTTTACCTCCATATTGCTCATGAACCTCTCGAACGGCTGATTGAAGATTACGAACTCTTGAATAATAACCTAAGCCTTCCCAAGCTTTTAATACTTTTTCCTCATCCGCATTAGATAAAGCTTCTATTGTAGGGAACTCTGTGATAAAACGGTTAAAATACGGAATGACTGTATCGACTCTGGTTTGCTGAAGCATAATCTCGGAAACCCATACCTTATAGGGATCTTGATCTTTCCTCCACGGAAGGTCTCTCTGCTCTTTTTCAAACCAGCCGATTAGATCCATTTGAAACTCTTCCTTATTTATATTTGTTACGTTTTTTAAAGAATTGGACATTTTTTTGCCTCCAAAAAGTTAAACAAGTACATACTAAGAGAATATAATAGCTTATCCCATTCATATTTTACGAAAACTTAAAATTGGACAGTGATTATACAGTAATTATTACAACTACTTTAAAGTAACGATTAATCACTATTTTTACAAGAAAATTATTGATAAAATTAATATAAGAGAAGGATAAAATATTTCCTAAAAAGGAGGGAGATTCCTTTGGATACCGGTACACACGTAGTGATGGGAATAGCTTTAGGTGGACTTGCGACGCTCGACCCTGTTGTAGCAAGCAGTTCCGCCACAGCCACTAGTGTCATGATTGCTACTCTTGTTGGCTCACAAGCTCCCGATATTGACACCGTATTGAAGCTTAGAAACAATGCCGTTTATATTCGTAACCATCGTGGAATCACACACTCCATCCCAGCTGTTTTGCTTTGGCCATTGGCCATCATAGCTGTTATTTATCCCATATTTCCAGAAGCCAATCTATTTCACTTATGGCTTTGGACCTTTTTAGCTGTGTTTCTTCATGTCTTTGTTGATATTTTCAATGCCTATGGTACGCAGGCGTTAAGGCCATTTTCATCTAAATGGGTGGCGCTTGGTATTATTAACACGTTTGATCCATTTATTTTTGCGATGCATATTGTTGGCATACTTGCGTGGGTGTTTGGAGCACATCCTGGTTATACGTTTATCGGTGTGTATGCCGTTTTGGTTGCTTACTATATTTTTCGATTTATTTCCCAGCGAAAGGTTTATCATGAGGTAAAAAAACTGGTTCCAGATGCAACAGACATCATCATTGCTCCAACGATGAAATTTCACCAGTGGCGAATTGCTGTCATGAATCAAAATCAATTCTTTGTTGGACGTGCCCATGATAACAAAGTGCGTATTCTTGACCAATTTAAACGCGTCGCTGTCCCTGAGACCCCCGTTCTTGAAGCAGCTAAGCAAGATAAAAACCTTTCCGCTTTTCTATCGTTTTCTCCTGTTTATCGGTGGGAAGTGGATGAGTATGATACGTATTACGAAGTACGTTTTATTGACTTACGTTATCGCAGTAACGGTCATTATCCATTTGTGGCTGTTGTTCAACTAGATCTAGAACTTAATATCCTCTCCTCTTATACGGGTTGGATCTTCAGTGAGGAAAAATTACGTAAAAAGCTGGATATTATCCCTGGATAACGAAAAGCGATGTCTCCGGTAGACATCGCTTTTTTAATGAAGTTCACTTGGGTCTTGCTCTAACAGATGCTTATATTTCGGATTGGAAGCAACAAAATCATGAAGCTTGTCACCATAATAATCAATCCATTGTCGAACAATTCTTTCGGTCATCTCACTCCCTCGATAGGAGTAACCTGCCTTTGCTCTTGTTGTTTCAAAATCATCCCACAACAGCTCCACCCATGTCTGGGCCTGCCCAAATGAAAGTTTATCATTTTTTTCCAATAATAATTCAATTAGTTTTTGCTGATAATGTTCCATTCTTTTCACCTCTTTTCCAGTTATCGATCCCCTCTAAGTTAAGCATACTAAGAGTGCTTGATTATTTCATCATTCATCTTTTAGGAGGGTCATGCGATGCGAAATAAAGCAAAAGATTTTCCAAACCAAAACGGTAATAAATTCCAGGGTGAACCAAGGGCAAGACCTGAATTTGCTTCCAAAAGAGCGGATGGAACAATTAATACTCATCCACAAGAACGGATGAAAAATTCAAGTACTCGAGGGTAAATGAAATTAACGGGAATCAGCCTTTCTGATTCCCCTCTTTTCTCAACATCGAGATTGGTAATGCCTCTTCCTGTTTGTTCCCCGCTAATCGATAACCCCACGCAAACACTCCGTTTAAATAATCAATTTTAAAATAAGCGCCTGGATCTCCTTCAATTTCATATATCTCACCAGGCTGAAAATCAGTTGGATTTAATAAATAAGCTTTGGCCATTATTGCTTTTCTTTCTAATACGGCATATTCATTTACCATACCTAACTGCTCTGCTTTTCTTGCCTTCTCATTCAGTTTAGCTATTTCTTGATGTAATTCGAATTCTGAAAGTTCACTGTAACGTTTTTCTTTTTCCATCCCAACCACCTGCTTCTTAGGCTGTATTTTCGTATACGTAATGGTACCATAATATTATCTCAGACGAAAGGAAGATACATATTGGATTCGGTTATTATCACAGGAGCTGGAACGGGTCTAGGCCGAGAGTTAGCTTTAAAATATGGAGAGGAAGGCTATCATCTTATTTTAGTTGGAAGGTCTGAAGAAAGTTTATCCGAAGTAATGAAGCAACTAAATAACGCTCAAATTATGGTTATGGATATCCGTAACCAACAGGAAGTAGACAAGAACATTAAACCCCTTCTAAAGGAATTTAAAGTAGTCGGACTTATAAACAATGCTGGGGTTGGTTACTTCGGTCCTTTTGAAAAAATAAAGGAAAATGAGATCGAGGCGATGTTTCAAACAAATGTCTTTGGAACCATGTTTATGACACAAGCTATTCTTCCAAATATATGCGAATTAGATGGAAGCTTTGTTATGAATATTATTTCAACCGCTGGTCTGCGGGGAAAAATGAATGAGTCGGCCTATGTTGCAAGTAAATTTGCTGTTAGAGGCTTTACTGAAAGCATACAGAAGGAATATGAAGAAAAACCTGTTCTTATTTCGGCGGTGTATATGGGTGGAATGAACACACCTTTTTGGACAGGTTCGGAACATGTAAAGGACCCTTCCAAATTCCGATCTCCAGCCGAAGTGGCAGAGATTATTTTTTCACAGAAAGAGAAAGATTATGTCGTGATTGAGTCCAAATAAACGATTTTATTTGGACTCTAAATACTGTGTTATAGCATCAATGGAGAAACCTTTTCGATAAAGGGCTTGCTTCATTTTTTGTTGATACTCATATCCAGTATATTTACTGTATTTACGTTCCAACTTTTCCGCTTGATAACGCAATGACTCCATTTCTTCGTTATCACTTGTTTCTTCAATTTGCTCAAGAGCTATTTGGTTGACCTGTGAGTTATATCCTTTTCTGAATAAAAGTTGATCGATCTTTTGTTTCATGATTTTCTGTGATTCTTGTTTATTTTTCTTCATATATTTCTCACATAAAGCAATTGCTTTTTCAAGTTGTAGTTCAAAAGGAAACTCATCCATCGCTTCAAGAATATAAGTTTCAGCTATTCCCTTTTCCTTTAGTTCTCTCTTAATAACGGTTGGTCCTTTATCCGTTGTATTCATTTGAGTTCTTACATACGCAAAGGCAAGCTGTTCATCATTTAGGAATTGGTATTCATTCAGTTTATGAATGACCTCTTGAATGATTACTTCATCCACTTCTTTTTCAACTAAATGTTTTCTTACTTCAGCTTCCGTTCGCATCATTCGTGATAAATAATTTACTGCTGTGTTGTAAGCTTTCCGTATATCATCTGAATACGCTATTTCCGATAAGAGTAGGTCATCAAGCTCCATGCCCTTTTTCAGGCTATGTTTGATTAATACGTCCTCATCCACACTAAAACCATATTCTTCTCCTTTTCCATGATCAAGGAAAATATTATAACGATCGCTTCGTTTTTTTTGAACAGTAATTTTTGTGATTGTTGGCATCTTTATTCACCTCTTGTAGTAATGTAGCACATTCGTTTACGCTGGAATGAAGGCAATCTTGTAGAATAAAAGTAAATGATTTTTTATAAGGAGGAAAGCTGATGCGAATTGCTATAACGGGCGGGACTGGACTTGTCGGCAACGCTCTTACGGAATCCCTCAGAGCGGACGGCCATGATCTATTTATTTTAACGCGTAATCCCGAAAAAGGGTATCAAAAAGGGGTGACTTATGTGAAGTGGCTTTCAAGCGGGGCAGATCCTGAAAGTGAGCTTGAGGCTGTTGATGTAATCATTAATCTCGCCGGAGAGTCCATTAATAGTGGACGTTGGTCAGATGAAAGAAAAGCTTCCATCGTAAACAGCAGACTAAGTGCAACGAACGAAGTAGTTTCTATCATAAAACACTTAAAGCAAAAACCAAAATTACTTATCAATGCCAGTGGGATAGGTTTTTACGGTACCTCCACTGTTGATACTTTTACTGAAGCAACCGAAAACGCCGGTGATGATTTTCTTGCTCAGACAGTGGAAAAATGGGAGGCTGCAGCCCTTGAGGCTAAAGAGTTTGGGGTGCGAACTGTATTTGCTCGCTTTGGAGTCATTTTAGACAAAAAGGATGGTGCACTGCCGAGGATCGCTCTTCCTTATCATTTGTTTGCAGGAGGTACGGTTGGTACTGGCAAGCAATGGCTTTCTTGGATACATATTAAAGATGTCGTTCTTGGACTTCTGCATATAATTGAATCAACCGAGTTGTCTGGTCCCGTTAATTTTTGTGCTCCACATGCAGTGACGATGAAGAGTTTTGGAAAAACGCTTGGGGCGGTCTTAAATCGTCCTCACTGGATACCTGCCCCATCCTTTGCGCTTCAACTTTTACTTGGTGAAATGAGCATGCTTGTGCTAGAAGGACAAAGGGTTATTCCTGAAAAGTTACTTAAGAGTGGTTTTTCGTTCACCTTTCCGACTCTTGAAGAAGCTCTTTCTAATATTTACTCATAAATGAAGTATGCAAATGGAGTGTTAAGGTAAAAATTAGTAACGTGATTACTACCTTAATGAAAGGATGTTTTTTGAATGAGTGATAAGAAGAAAAAGGATAAGTCTAAAAGCACGTTGTCAAGCATGCAAGAAGTAACTTACTCACGCGAGTTCAAGCTTGCTGACCAAGCAGGAGGATTCTCTGGTAAAAAGTCGAGACATTAAACTTTTTCCATTCATAACAATGTCCGGGAAGGTAAAGGATAAAAGTACGGGAATATGTTATATTTCCGTACTTTTTTCTATGAAAGGGGCAGATGGCATTGAGTAAAAAACAAACACTTCCACAAACACCTAAGAATCTAAAATCAGACGGGTTGGATGTAGAATTTAGCCGCGACCTAGCTGACCATGACGACTTAGAAGCAATGGCTCGCTCAAAAGCGGCAGACAAGCGTGCTAAAAACGGACAAAACCAAAAGTTCTAAGTAAGAGACGAGAGCGAAGTTGTGCACAACATTATCCACATCCCTGTGGATAATGTTAACAATTCATCTTAAATATGTATATAAAGGGCTCTCCTAACCAACAGTTATTCACACCGCCTGTGCACAACCGGGTGACAGACACCCTTCGTGGACATTTTACACTGTTTTGTCCACGGAGGGTGTCTGTCACCGCTCGTGGACACTTTGGGTAGATTTGTCCACCTGTGATGGACAACCCTCCCATTTTTCCTCGTTAAAAATGGGGCATGACACTAGTTTTCCTCTATGATAATATGATTCTTGTAGTTACATAAATTTAGTAACCCGAATTATCACTCAAAGGAGCTGAATTGTACTTTGAAAATCGAGTTGATTGATCGTTTTATTTCTTATGTTGTTATTGACACACAATCAAGTGACGAAAGCAACACCTGCCCTTCCACCCCTGGACAGCTTATTCTTGCTAATAAACTGGTAGAAGAGCTAAAGTCCATTGGCCTAGAAGAAGTTAGTATAGATGACAATGGCTATGTGATGGCCACTCTTCCAGCAAATACAGATAAAGAGGTTCCAACGATTGGTTTCTTAGCCCATCTTGACACCGCGACCGATTTTACTGGCAACGGAGTGAATCCATTACTTCATGAAAATTATGACGGCAACGATATCGTTCTCAACGAAGACCTACGTATTGTCCTTTCACCAAAAGATTTCCCTAATTTAAAAAACTATATCGGACATCATTTAATTACTACCGATGGGACTACTTTACTCGGCGCTGATAACAAGGCGGGAATAGCTGAAATTATGACTGCTATGGCCTACTTAGTGCAGCATCCCGAGATTAAACATGGGAAAATTCGTGTCGCGTTTACCCCTGATGAAGAAATTGGCCGTGGCCCACATAAATTTGATGTTGATACATTCGCTGCCACATATGCCTATACAGTGGATGGTGGACCTATTGGAGAACTTCAATACGAAAGCTTTAGTGCAGCTGCAGCAAAAATAACCATCAAAGGAAATAATATCCACCCAGGTACAGCAAAAGGTAAGATGGTTAATTCAGCTAAGATTGCAATGGAATTAAACAGCCTCCTCCCTAGTGAAGAAGCCCCCGAGTATACAGAGGGCTATGAAGGGTTTTACCATCTTCTCTCTTTCCATGGAGATGTTGAAAAGACAGTCCTTAGTTACATTATTCGAGATTTTGACCGTTCAAGCTTTAATAACAGAAAAGCCACAATGGAAAAAATCGTTACTAACTTAAATGAGAAGTACGGGCAAGGAACCCTCGAGCTTGAGCTTCACGATCAGTACTTTAATATGAGAGAAAAGATTGAACCGGTTAAAGAAATTGTTGATATTGCTCACGAGGCAATGACGAAGCTTGGCATTGAGCCGATTATTGAACCAATTCGTGGAGGGACGGATGGATCTCAACTATCCTATATGGGTCTACCAACTCCAAATATTTTCACTGGCGGTGAGAACTTCCACGGGAAATTTGAGTTTATCTCCATTGATAACATGTTAAAGGCAACAAATGTGATTGTGGAAATTGCTCGACTATTTGAAGAAAAAACAAACTAAATGGTGACTGTGCGCCCCACGTGGACAAATCAACCTGTTTTGTCCACGAAGGGTGTCTGTCACCTTTATTAGTCAGCTTTATTAATCAACCGACTGGTCTATTAACCTTGAAAGAAATCAGTATTCCTTCGATAGGGTCTCGCCTTCTCATCCGTTTATCTATCCATTTCATAGGAAAATATTCACATTATTTCCATCCATCTACATAAGAATAATCAGTCTCTTTTCCCTATAAACATTTTCAAATTATTCTGATATATTTGAATCACTCGTGTTACTAAATAATTGAAATTCTACATACCTTTTCAACTAGTAACATAGACCATCGGATGGAGGGAAAAATTTGAAAATTTCAAAAGTTATATCCTCGGCCGCTGCTTTGGCACTAAGTGTAGGGATGCTTTCTACCACTCTACCAACTAGTTCAAAAATAGCAGCAGAAACAGCAAGTGGTTCACACGCTTCCCACTCACATGCAAGTGGTTCCCCCTTTGACCTCGGAATCGCCAATGACGAGCGATTAATTAAAATGCTAAAAGCTTCCGGCAAAATCGCACAAAATGCAAGCCCGGCAGAGGCAGAAAAGGCTTTAAACAAATTCCTACAAAACAAAGCCACATCAGCTGAAAAAGAAGCTGGTGAGCTCCATGAAAAGGAAGAAGATGTTCGCAGCTCTCTTCAAAAAGAAATGAAAAATTCTAGCTTAACAAAAGGAAAAGGAAGCAAGCTTGGTCAGACAAAAAAACAATCCGTTGACTCTGTTCAAGAGGAAGCATGGGACGGGGGCATGCGTACTGATAAAGTACTCGTTGTGTTAATGGAGTATCCTGACCTCCCTCACAACACTCTTACCCCTGAAGAAACCGATATGTACTACGAGGGTGAAGAGGCATACTCTCAGGCTCACTATCAGGACATGCTTTTTGGAACAGGTGGCTGGAAAGGCCCAGATGGTAAAACCTACGTATCTATGAAACAATATTATGAACAACAATCTGGAGGTAGTTACTCTGTAGAAGGTACGGTCGCTGGATGGTATAAAGCTAAAAACCCAGCTGCATTTTACGGTGGTAACGTCCCTACTCCTGATGGAAGCGACGCAAAACCTCGAAACTTAATTGCTGAAGCGCTTAATGCTGCGGCGGCAGATCCAAATGTAAATCTTGAAGATTATGACGAATGGGATCGCTACGACCTTGATGGCGATGGAGATTACCTTGAGCCAGACGGACTGGTTGACCATCTAATGGTGATTCACTCTGGTGTTGGTGAAGAAGCTGGCGGTGGAAAAATCGGTGGAGACGCCATTTGGTCACATCGTTGGAACCTGGGTGGAGTTTACCCGATTGCTGGAACAGAAGCGACTGTCCCTTACTGGGGTGGAACAATGGCTGCTTATGACTACACCGTTGAACCTGAAGACGGTGCTGTCGGAGTTATGGCTCACGAATTCGGTCATGATTTAGGCCTTCCAGATGAGTATGACACTCAGTACACAGGAGCTGGAGAGGCTGTTGCCTACTGGTCAATTATGGCAAGCGGTAGCTGGGCAGGAGATCTTCCTGGTTCAATGCCAACTGGCTTTAGTCCATACATGAAAGAAATGCTACAAGCTTCTGCAGGTGGGAACTGGCAAACTGGCACTGAAATTGACATTGCAGATGTTTCTAAAGCAGGTGTTGAAGTCCTACTTGATGAAGCAGCTACAAAAGGTACGAATAACGATGTGTTAAAAGTAACACTTCCTGACAAAGAAACCGTCATCACTTCTCCATACAGTGGGGAATCAATGTATTTCTCAGGTAACGGTAACGATTTAGATAACTCTTTATCTACTACTCTAGATTTAACGGATGCAACATCTGCCAAGTTGACATTCAAAACATGGTACGACATTGAAGTGGATTGGGATTATGCTTCAGTTCAGGTTAATGGTGAGACAATTCCTGGAAACCTAACAACAACAACTAATCCACATGACCAAAACCCTGGTCATGGAATCACCGGCTCTTCTAATGGTGAATGGGTGGATGCAGAATTCGACTTATCCGCTTTTGTCGGAGAAAAAGTTGAACTTTCCATCAACTACTGGACGGATGTGGCAGCAGTAAATCCTGGTTTATACGTAGACGATGTAGCAGTAAATATAAACGGCGAACAAGTAATATTTGACGACGCTGAAGGAGAATCATCATTCCTCTCTGACGGCTTCTCTAATTCAAACGGAGTTGTAACTTCTGAACATTACTACCTACTTGAATGGCGTAGCCACAACGGCGTTGACGAAGGGTTAGCAAATATCCGTCGTGGTGCAAGCTTAATGAGTTATGATCAAGGCTTAGTTGTTTGGTATGTTGATAAAAAGTACGATTCTAACTGGACAGGAATTCACCCTGGTGATGGTTTTGTTGGTGTTGTTGATGCGGACCAGCACACAAATTACTGGAGTGACGGCGCAGTTGGATCTACTCGCTACCAAATTCATGATGCTGCCTTCAATGTTAATAAAACAGATAAAATGTTCTTAGATTACACTAGTACTCTAGGAATCACACTGAAAGATAATTTTACTCAACGCTCTCCATTATTCGATGACAGTGCAGATTATTCAAACAAAGGTTTGGTTGATGCCGGACGTAACGTACCACAATTGGGATTAAAAGTTCGTGTAATTGGCCAAAGCGCTGACGGAACAGTAGGTAAAATCCTTTTATTTAAATAAGAACTAAGACGGACGATGGAGTTCTCTCCATCGTCTTTTTTCTATGGTGTTCCCATTTTTTTCTGAAAATTAAAATCCTTTTTGATATGATGAAGATAGAGATTCAAACTACATAACGGAGGTCATTCATGAAGCGTTTGACTAACCATTTAATTGTCATTTCGTTTGACTGCTTATCAAGCTTAGACTTTCCACTGCTTGAAACACTACCGAATTTTCAAAAGCTATTAAGGAATGGTTCCTACTGTAAAAATGTACAAACGATTTATCCCTCTGTTACGTATCCTTGTCATGCAACAATTGTAACTGGGAAACTACCAAAGAATCATAGAATTATTAATAACACCTTACTACAGCCTGGAAAGGTCTCTCCCGATTGGTATTGGTACAGAAAAGATATCCAAGGAACGACCTTATATGACGAAGCAAAACAAAAAGGGATGAGTACAGCTTCTCTACTTTGGCCTGTTACAGCAAAAGCAAAGATTGATTATAATATGCCCGAGATATTCGCCAATCGTCGATGGCATCACCAAATCCCTGTTTCATTGGTGAATGGAAGCTCACTATATCAACTTGAAATGAATAAAAAATTCGGCCATATCAGAAAGGGACTTTCCCAGCCAGAGCTCGATGACTTTGTTCTTGAAGCTGCTGTTGAAACGATTCGGTTAAAAAAGCCGAATCTAATGCTGATCCATTTTACCGATCTTGACACGAAGCGGCATGAAACTGGTTTTTCATCAACTGAAGCGATGGACGCTATAAAACGACACGACCAAAGACTCGGCCGAATAATGGATGCTCTACAGTCAGCAGGAATCTTTCATCAATCTACCATTATCGCATTAGGTGATCACAGCGCCCTTGATGAGTCTAAAGTACTAAAGCCTAATGTACTCTTTCGTGAGCACGGTCTTCTACAGGTTGGGAAAAATAATCAAGTTTCCAACTGGCAGGCATACTGCAAAAGCTGTGATGGATCTGCATATATCTATATAAAGGATCATGATCAAAGAACATTGACATTTGTTCGTGAATTACTAGACCGTTCTGAGATCGAATCCATATGGTCTTCAAAAGAAGCTTCTCAATTTGGGGCAGACCCAAACTGCAGCTTAATGATAGAAGCGGCTAAAGGATATTACTTTCATGAATCATTTGAAGGCGCTTTTATGGATGAAGTTACGGAAACAGATGTTGCATCAAAAAAGTATACTAAAGCTTGCCATGGCTATTCACCAGAAAAAAGTGACTACAATACCCTCTTCATTGCAAACGGTAATGGAATCCGCCCAGGCCAAGTTCTTACATCTATGAGGCTTATTGATGAAGGGCCAACACTCGCTCGCCTCCTTGGGCTCGACCTAGGTGATGTTGATGGAAGAGTGTTAGATAAGCTACTAATAATGTAAAACATTTGTAAAAATAGTTCCAAACCTAATCGATGAAGCTGTTTTTATGTAAAAATGGAAGTGACTATTCAAGGGGGAATCTTATGAAACGCTTTAACAGAGAAGAGAAAAGCTGGATTATGTATGATTGGGCAAGCTCTGCTTATTCTATCATTATCTCTACTGCTGTCTTTCCACTGTTTTATAAGGCAGCAGCAAATAACTCCGGAGTGGATGCAGCCGATTCAACTGCGTATTTAGGTTATACCATCGCAATTGCAACATCCATACTAGCTTTGCTAGCACCCATATTGGGTACAATTGCGGATTATCAAGGCTTTAAGAAAAAGTTTTTCACCTTCTTTGTTGCATTAGGGATATCAATGACAGCTGCACTAGCATTTGTTCCCAGTGACCAATGGTTATGGCTTTTAATCTTTTACACGATTGCTGTAATCGGTTCGTCTGGATCAAATGTATTCTATGATGCCTTTTTAGTTGATGTTGCCACAGAGGACCGAATGAGTCGTGTGTCCGCACGTGGGTTTAGTCTTGGATATATAGGAAGTACGATTCCTTTTATTCTTAGTATTGCGATTATTATGCTCGCACAATCTGAGGTCATTCCCATCTCTACGACTTCAGCCAGCCAAATTTCATTTGTGATTACCGCTCTTTGGTGGGGACTATTTTCAATACCAATACTCAAAAATGTACATCAAGTCTATTATATTCCTCGAGATCCTAAGCCTGTTGCAAGCAGTTTCAAAAGGCTTGCTGAAACCTTTAAGGAAATTAAAAAGTATCGGGCTTTATTCTTATTTTTACTTGCGTATTTCTTTTACATCGATGGTGTTGGTACCATTATTACGATGTCCACAGCCTATGGAACGGATCTAGGTATTGGTTCTACGACCCTATTAATCGTATTATTTGTTACTCAAGTAGTTGCTGCACCCTTTGCCATTCTTTACGGAAAGCTTGCCGAAAAGTTTTCTGAGAAAAGAATGCTTTACGTTGGTATCTTTGTCTATATCATTGTTTGTATTTATGCATTCTTTCTTGAGACAGCCACAGATTTCTGGATACTGGCCATGCTTGTTGCCTCCTCTCAAGGTGGCATTCAAGCCTTAAGTCGATCATACTTTGCAAAGCTTGTACCAAAGGAACGCTCTAATGAATTTTTTGGCTTCTATAACATTTTCGGAAAATTCGCCTCTATTATGGGGCCATTACTTGTTGCTGCAACGGCTCAAATAACAGGCCACACAAGCAGCGGTGTTTTCAGCCTCGTCATCTTATTTATCATTGGTCTTGTTATATTAACAAAAGTACCTGAACCGAAGTCTTCATAATCAAGAAAACCCACTGCTCGGTGGGTTTTCCTGATTCATTCGTTAATAATGCTTGTTTTTTCGGCAGCTTCATCCACTTGGTTAATCTGATGTAAAATCTCTAGTCTATGAGAACTAAAATGTTGAATAGCATCCGATACTTCGTTAGATTTTAAATCCCTAAAACATACTTAGCTTATAATTTTTCGATAATAATTCCAATAATTTGATTCCAGCTATGCTATTTCCTTTGTCGTCTAGTGCTGGGCCGAATATACCTATGCCAAACCGTTCAGGAACAGCCCCCATGATTCCACCGGACACTCCGCTTTTGGCAGGAATTCCTATTTTTATGGCAAATTCACCTGATGCATTATACATCCCACAAGTGACCATAAAAGTCTTACATATTCTAGCTACTTCTTTAGGTATCAGTTGTTTCCCACTTGCAGGATCTTTTCCATCCATAGCAAACACCACACCAATTCTAGCTAAATCCAAACAATTCATTTCAATAGCACATTGCTTTGTATACAAATCCAATAATGGTTCCACATCTTCATTAATGATTCCATGCTGTTTGATAAAAAAGCTTAGTGCACGATTTAAGTCGGCCGTCTCTAATTCTGAACTAGCTACCTCTTGACAATAACTTACATCAGGGTCATCAGTTAATTGTTGAACAAAGGTTAGTAAGCGACCAAGTCTTTCGTCAATGGAATTCCCCTTAATCATATGTGTTACAACGAGCGCACCTGCGTTAATCATTGGGTTTAGCGGCTTTGCTACCGCCATAGTTTCTAGCTTTGCAATCGAATTAAAAGGGTCTCCAGTTGGTTCCATGCCAACTCGTTCAAAAACATAATCAGGTCCATGATCCATTAACACCAGAGCTAGACTAATCACCTTTGAAATACTTTGCAGGCTAATCTTCTTTTCTATATTTCCTGCTGAAATACAGCTGCCATCTGGATATTGTATCGCAATGGAAAGGTCATCCCGATTGGCTTTTCCCAGAGCAGGAATATAATCGGCAACCCTCCCATAAATGGTACATTTTTTTGCTTTATCGACCAATGCCTGTAGTTCCTCACTCGATTGACATAACATTTTATCACCACTATTTTTTAATACATTTCCACTCTATTCTTTGTTATCAAGCGTCCACTTATGTAAATAAAAAAGCCTGAAGTTCTCACTTCAAGCTTTTTTCGTCTATATAAAACTCACTTAAGCGATAACACTTCATCAAGTTTTTTCCCATCAATAAATACAGAAACCTTTTTCACACTATCAAACTGTAATGCCGTTTCTTCAATTTGTGCTTTTACGCGAGGGTTATCAAGGGCCCCACCTAGTTTTAGATTACCTGTAAGTTCAATAACTGCCTCACCATCATCAATTATGACGCTTTTAATATCTAAGTCTGATTGATAAAGAGAATGATAAAACCCAGATTGGCCGTACATTTGCTCATTTAAGGATAACAGCTTGGTAAGTGCTGCCTTTAATGGCGCCTGGGTTGGTTCAATATCGACTAGAACAGGTATAGCACTGTCGTTTGCACCTATTTTTTTCCCGCTCGCTCCATTATCGTCTACACCAATAAGAAATATTTTCACTTTTGACACACCGGTACTTCCTTGATCGGTTGTTCCTGGGTTGTCATCTGTATCTTCTCCATCATCCTGATCTTGGCTAGGATTCTCTGCAGGCTTTTCCCCTGATGACTGATTGTCTCCATCCTCGTTTGCCGGCTTCTCTCCAACAGATGGTTGTGCCACAGGATTTTCTTCATCATTCTTTGTACATCCAATAAGTAACACAATTGATATGAGTAGTAGTCCGAAAAGTTTCCTCAACCCTTCCCCCTCCCAGTTTCTTGTCTTACTTCATTATATTACGCTGATAGAGAAGGTTACCTATTAAGGGGAAGAAAATTTAGTTAGAATAGTTTCAGGAATGTATCTGTGATATCAGGGTCAAAATGCTTTCCTCGCATCTCCTTTATGTACACTAACGCTTGTGCTTTAGACCATGAGTCTTTATACGGTCGACGGCTTGTTAAGGCATCATACACATCAACGATGGCAACAATTCTTGCTTCAAATGGAATATCATTTCCTTTCAGTCGATAAGGGTATCCTGTCCCATCCCATTTTTCATGATGAAAAAGAATGATGTTCTCTGCGATAGCTAAGTTGCTCATAAATTCATGACTAGCTGAGGTGGTAATTTTATTAAAGATATCTTTACCCATAAGAGGGTGTAGTTCAATAATTCTTCTTTCATATGAAGTTAAAGGTCCTGGCTTATACAAGATCCCCTCAGGTATTCCAGCTTTCCCAATATCATGCATAATACTTGAATGGATAACATTGTTTATAAAAGCCTTATCTAAGGAGAGATTATTCCTTTTGCAATGCGTTCTTAGCAGTAATTCCGTTAAATCTTGAACCCTAACTAAATGCCCTTCAATGCCAGGATCGCGAATCTCACAAGATACTGCAAGAACTCGTAAAAGCTCCCTTTTCACCTCGAGAAGTTTTTTATCTGGAAAGTATACTCCTTGTTTTAAACTTTCCAATGCTCTAAATACCCCAACATAAAAGAGGTACTGTCCCTCACGAATAGGAGTGATTGTAATGGAGGAGTGCCAGAGCTCCCCCGTTCGTTTAAGATTGTGCAGTATTCCAGACCAAGGCTTCTCATCAGCAAGAGACTTTTTCATTGATTCATATGTTGATTGAGAAGTTAAATTCGATTTTAGAAAGCTCGCTTTATTCCCAACCGTTTGTTCGTTTATGTAGCCAGTAATGGTTTCAAATTCTTTGTTAACTGCTATAATTGTATGCTCTCTATCGGTTATAATCACTGCATCTCCAAGTTTTAGAAAGCATGTTAACTGATCAGGTAATGCTACTACTGTCATGTTCGTACTCTCCCTCACTTATTTGTTGGAGAAACTTTACCCAATTATCATTATATAGGTAAATACAACCATGAACAAAGGGACATTATGTGACAAAAACAGCTTGTTTATAGTAAAATTATCCTGCGATTATCAGCTGATTTTCCTTTGGCCGTTATTTCTCATGCGTTTTTTTTCAACTCATCAGAAATTAACTCATACGAGCGTAACCGCTCTTGATAGGAATGTGTTATGGAAACAATCATGATCTCGTCTGCCTGATATACTTTTTGAAGGCTCTTTAGTTTCCCTACTACTTCCCCTGGATTACCTACCACCATTTTGTTTTTCATATGTTCCATTTTTTTAATCTCTTCCTCGGTATATTTGTACTGCTTTGCTTCCTCAAATGTAGGAACACCTTTTCTACCATCCCCTTTAGAAAGTTGAAGGTTCCATAGAAGCCCACTCATAGCAAGTTCCTCTGCTCTTTCAGTGGTCTCTGCACATATAACGGAGACGGCAACAATTGTTGCTGGGGCATCTATTCGACTTGGTTGAAAATGATCAATATAGCTCTTTACAATCTCAGGACCTGGCTTTTCACTCATGAAATCACCAAAAGCATAAGCTACTCCTGTATCCGCTGCTAGCTTTGCACTCTTTCCACTTGTACCTAGTAACCAAGTAGTTGGAGGAACTGCAGGACTTGGTGAGGCAGTTACATTTGCATATAAATGATCATGCGGGAAATCATTATGCAAAAAATGTAAGAGCTCTTCAAAGCTTTCTGGCATTCGCCATACCTGTTGTAGAAATTGACCTGATAATGCCTCAGTTACTTCCGCCGAACCACCAGGCGCTCTGCCTATGCCTAAGTCGATCCTTCCCGGAAACAGGGTTGCTAGTAAATTAAAACTTTCTGCTACCTTGTAAGGTTTATAATGAGGAAGTAGGATTGCTCCTGCACCGATCCGGATAGTTGAGGTGTTTGCACCAACATACGCCAACATCACTTCCGGTGCCGGACAAGTAAGACCAGGAAAATCATGATGTTCTGCAATCCAATATCGAGTGTACCCAAGGTGTTCTCCCCATTTTGCTAACTCCACCGATGCTTGTAAGGCTTGCTGTGGAGATTTTCCGGAAACTAAAGGGGACTGATCTAATATACTTAATTTCATTCCTTTACACTCCCATCTATCGAGAAAAAGAGCAGGATTTGCTCCTGCTCTAGTACGCCTATTTCTAGTTTATTTAATTCCACCTAAAGAAAGCAATTTACTTGATCGTCTGTGGAGGTTCTTCCATCCAACCGTTTTGGATCATTATTTTTGCTCCCTCATGGGCATATTCAAAAATATCCTTCATAAATGCGGCCAATTTCAATGGTA
Source organism: Bacillaceae bacterium (assembly GCA_041640555.1). Lineage (GTDB taxonomy): Bacteria > Bacillota > Bacilli > Bacillales > Cytobacillaceae > Robertmurraya_A. The sequence goes on along the minus strand of JBEQAB010000007.1, from coordinate 238,657 downwards.
TATCGTTGCGAAGGCTAAAAGCGGTTCCGATAGAATTTCCCCCTAATGAAAAGCTACAAAAAAGGCTTATACAGTACATCATGATTTTATCTGAAAATGGCGGAACCTTTGAATCTGTAATATTTCCCCCCGCTGTTGTTGGAACATGTATATTGTTTTGAAGAAGAAGCTCACTCAAATCCTTAATGGTTGTTTTTGCTAATTCTCCACCCTTATTAAAATACTTCTTGGCTTCCTTTTCTTTCGCCACCTGAGCAAAACCAAAGATCATTTGCATCCCTATCACATTTGACTCAATCCCACGGTAAATATGGGCAATTTCCACCGCATTTAGGGGTCTTTTTTCACTAAACAGTTTTGCCCCGTCAAGGTAGTTATTTGTTTTAACAAATTCGACTGATTTTTCAATTGATACGTATGGTGCCCTTGGAAGAAGACCTTTGTTCAGCAAATATCTTGTACAATCATCATAATATTTTTGAGTCATCTTTGTTAGATCTCTAAAGAGGAGAATAATATCCTCCCGATAAACCATGGTTAAGTTTAAGGTATGCATCCCCGAACTGATTTCTTTTATTAATCGCACAAACATAATATCAAAGCCATTATCATAAAGCTTCGGTGCATCTTTATTTACGTCTTGAGATACAAAGCCAATCGGTATGGGAATTCCCTCTTCATTAAACAAAGCTACCATTTGCGTAATAAATGGTTGGATGTCTCCTTTTAAGGAGCTCATGATTTCTTTTGCTTCATCATCATCCGCTTTATTAATAAAGTAGTCTAGCATTTGAAATAGCATTGTTTTTTGTTGATAGGTAATCCATACTGCTCCAATTTCTGAAGATGTCATTGAAGGTGTTTCAGGCATGTTCTTTTCCCCCACGCGTTAAAAAATAGCTTTCCTACCATTATTTTGCACGTGATTAAAAATAAAATTCCCCTGTATGTAAAATACCTACTTCTGGAAACTCATAATACTTCCTTTACTCTCCCAACTATACCGTTTTCTAGCATCACCTTGATACCATGTGGATGAGTGGGACTGTTTGTGAGAATTTTTGCAACTACACCTTCTGTTAATTTCCCTGATCGTTGATCTGCTTTTTGTACTACCTTTACTTGGCTACCAATTTTAATATTTTCTCGTTTTTGTGACAACATTATTTTCGCTCCTCTACTATGCTTGAGTTAATTATCGTCTATTTTTAGCATTTTTCCAAATGCTTAGAAAGGTATAAAAAAAGATATAGACCCAAAGTAGTCTATATCTTACTATTTATGAAAAGATTTTTTGTTCAAGTGTCACTTGATTGATCTTATTCCGATTTGGTTCAAAGCCAATTCCAGGTAAGTCCGGTACAGTAATAAATCCATCTCTCATTTCTACTTCCGGTAAAATAATATCTTCCTTCCAGTAGTGGGATGAAGGGGCTGTGTCCCCTGGAAGCGTAAAGTTGGCTAGAGATGTAATGGCAATATTATGAGCTCTTCCAATTCCGGCTTCTAGCATTCCACCACACCACATGGGAATCTCATTCTGTACACACAGATCGTGTATCTTTCTTGACTCTGTGAGCCCTCCAACACGACCAATTTTTAAATTAATGATCTTGCAACTTCCGAGCTGAATAGCTTTTCTAGCATCTTCAGCAGAATGGATACTTTCGTCTAAACAGATAGGAGTCGAAAGCTTGGCTTGTAAAGATGCATGATCAATAATATCATCACAGGCAAGCGGCTGTTCGATCATCATTAAATTGAATTCATCTAATGCTTGAAGATGATCGATATCTTTTAATGTATAAGCACAATTGGCATCAGCCATTAAAGGAATCATAGGAAATTCTCGGCGAATAGATTTCAATATTTGAACATCCCATTCAGGCTTTATTTTCACTTTAATACGCTTATACCCTTCTTTTACATACTCTTCAATTTGCTTAAGCATCGCGACTTCTGACTTTTGAATCCCTACACTTACTCCCACTTCAATCTGATGTTTTATTCCACCGAGCGCTTTTGATAAGGAAAGATTCTTTTCTTTTGCATATAAATCCCAGACAGCGCACTCTAACGCAGCTTTTGCATTATAATTGCCACGGATATATTGAAAACGCTCAGACACTTCATCTGGATGTGAAAGGGGTTCTTTTAACAATAGGGGGATAAGAAAATCACTCATGATATGCCAATTAGTCTTTACCGTTTCTTCGTTATAGATTGGCTCAATAATTGAAACAGACTCCGCCCATCCTGATAAACCACTTTTCGACTGTATCTCCACGATAATAAAGTCCTTATCCACCTCGGTACCAACACTCGTAGTGAACGGGGTTAACAGATCCATTTTTACATGCCTTAAAATGATGCTCTTTACTTCCATTTCACATTCCCCTTGCTATAGCTTTTGTAAAACGTAGTAGTAGTGATTTTCTTTTTCCTTCCGTAAATCAGTAGCAATGTATCCTTTATGAAAATAATGAATAAACGCCTTACGAGTTACCTCTCTCCATTGCTTAGCAAGGGAGAAGTCAATAGTCTTTATCGTTTGAAAATTCCCAGGTACTGATACAAAAAGCATGTCAGGAGTTAGGTTTAAATGAATTTCCACAGGAGTTAAGTTTCCATTAGACTGCTCTGTACTTATTACGTGCAGAGCATCTTGGTCTAAGTCCCTTTTCACACCGTCGGACTTAAGTCGCCACTCTACTAAAAAACGGTCGGTTGCCATTCCTGAGTTCAATCCATCATTCATTTCACCGTATACATCTTCCATATACGTACAACAGACGCCTCCAAGTTTATGTAAATTTAGGTTTGCATTTACGGTTTCAAGGGGATCATAAGTCCATGTGATTAACTCATAGCCCTTTAGAAGCGCCGTTTTCTTCTGAGCCCATTTCAGTTTCTCGCCAACACCATATGCACGATAATCTGGATGAATTCCGAGACTGTGAGAGCAAAGATACGCTTTCACACCATCAAAGCCTGGGAAACTATATTGAAAACCAATCAGCTTCTTATCGAGAAAAGCACCAAGAACAAAGCCGCCATTTTTTACAGCGGCTACCGTTTGGTTAACCGGCACAGAATCTTCCAAACTCCAAATGAGAGCCTCTAATTCACGCACCTTTTCTAACTCTGTGACAGTTTGAAGGTTGCGAATACTTACTTCTTTCAAATGTCTCCCCTCCTTCACCGGAGTTGTTACCAAGTCTGTTTGTCCGCTTCCAATAACAGCTTTGTTAAAATTTTTGTTCCATTAAGTAAGGCAGTAATATCAAATCGCATATCTGGATGATGCAAGCCTGGTTCCAATCCGCAACCTAATCCAATCATAGTGGCCACCATATCTGGACGCTTTAATGTGTAAAAATGAAAGTCTTCTGCACCTGGAGAGTCACACATGGGTACGAGACATTCCTCTCCCAACACTGATTTAATAGCTTCCTCTGCAAGCGTCACGGCATGTTCATTCTTAACTGCAGCTGGAGAATAACTATCTTGTTGGTAAATGATCTTTGTTTTTGAGAACTCCTCAATGGATTGAATCGATTGTTTTGCCTCTTCTAATAGCAACTTCATGACTTCATTCGATTTTGCCCGAAGATCAACGGTGAATCGTGCCGTTTCTGGAATCAGATTCGATGATTCTCCACAATGAAGCTCCGTCATTTTAATCGAGTATGACACATCGGTTTGGACACGAATCTTTTGAAAAGCTTGCACCAAAAGGGCCGCTGCTTCAATAGGATTATTGCCTTCCTCTGGTCTCGCCGCATGTGCTGGTGTCCCTTTAATCGTACCTCTTATACAACTTGAAGCACCATGCAAGATTACTGGGGCAGCCATTCCATTTGCGACCTCAAATGCAGGTCGCAAATGAATTCCACAAAGAAACTTTACATTTTCCAGCGCGCCTTCTTCAATCATTTTAAGCGCACCCTCTGCCTTTTCCTCTGCTGGCTGAAAGATAAAGCGAATGGTATGATGATGTTTTATTTTAGCAAGTGCAAGTGCAGTGAATAACACCATCGTACTATGACCATCATGACCACATGAATGATTCGCTTGTACAACACCATCTATCTCTTGCAACAGAGCATCCATGTCAGCACGAACCGCGATTACCTCATTACTTTCACCCTTAATTTCAGCAATCAATCCATAATGCCCCTGAAAGGTTTGGACATCAAATCCAGCCCTTTCTAGCTTTTGCCTTACATACAGAGAGGTTTTTTCTTCCTTCCAGCTCGGCTCTGCAAGCTCATGAAGTTCTTTATACGTATTCAAAATTTGTTTCCGCTCTGTATCAATAAAGTTTTCCAAAAGAACCATTTGTGTCAGAACCCTTCTAGTTAAAAGATAATATGTGCTGCAATGGCAACAATCGGTAAAGTTATGGCCGTACGAATTAAAAAGATTAGTACTAAGTCTTTGAAGCTAACCGGCAGTTTTGATCCTAGTAGTAATCCGCCCATCTCAGAAAGGTAAATCAATTGCGTAACGGATACACAAGCAATGACAAAACGAGTTAATTCACTTTCAATTCCACTACCAATAATGGCTGGTAAGAACATGTCCGCAAATCCAACCACCATCGTTTGAGCCGCTTGGTCAGCTTCTGGTATTTGCATTAACATTAAGATCGGCTCAAATGGTTTTCCTAGTATGGAGAATACCGGAGTAAATTCTGCAATTACTAAAGCAGTGACTCCAATAGCCATAACGATTGGTAGAACTCCCATCCACATATCAAGCACATTTTGGAGTCCTTCTTTTAATGTTGCCTTTACACTTGTATTTGTCTTTGCTTTACTAACTGCTTGTGCTACTCCCCATTTTGCGTACGATGACCCCTCTGGAATACTCGTTTCCTTTACTAAGGAAGCATGCTCATAGCCAGTGTCTGCTTTTCTAGAAAGCGGCGGAATACGTGGCATGATCACAGCTGCTGCTAGTCCAGCAATAACAATCGTTGCATAATAATGAAGAAAGTATTTATCCAGATTCAAATACTGAATGACTACAATCGTAAAAGTAATAGAAACAACGGAGAAGGTTGTGGCAATCACCGCTGCTTCTCTTTTCGTATAATAGCCTTCCTCGTATTGTTTGGTTGTTAGCAGAACTCCTATTGTCCCGTCACCTACCCATGATGCTAAGCAGTCAAGAGAAGATCGTCCAGGAAGTTTAAATATTGGTCGCATAATCTTCATAGTTAACGCCCCAAAAAACTCTAGCAAACCAAAGTTTAAAAGAAGTGGCAATAAAAATCCTGCAAGTAAGAAAGTGGTTAATAGAATCGGAAGTAAGCTAAATAGCAACATCCCTCCTGTATTTTCGGAGGAAATAAACTCCGGCCCAACTTCCGTTAGTGCGATCACTGTAAATATTGCCCCTAATACACGTGCTATCAACCAAAATTTGCTTACATTTAACAGTTTATTTAAGAAGGAATTTTCGGTAATAAATTTTGGCTTGGCAATCACTGCAATAAGTGAACCTAAAACAGATAAGATAATGACACCCGTTGCAAAGGCTGGAATTTGATCAACAAATAGGTTATTTAACTGACTGGCAAGGAAGGCAACTGGGATCGTAATTCCTTCACCATTTGAAATAGGAATAATAAATAGCATAATACCGATTAAGGATGGTAAGATAAATTTCATATAATCTTGAACAGAAAAGGAATTTTGTGACGCTTCCTTTCTTTCTGCTCTAACATTTGAAGCATTGGTCATATTGGGTAAACCTCCTCGAAAGTAACTATTTTTTCATTCTAAAAAAATATTTTGCTCAGAATATAACTGCTCTAATTTCTTCTGACGGTCATGGCTGTTTTCAATGTTTTTTTTGTTCATTCCAGAGATGATCACCTCAAGCAAACCAATCACTGATGCAATCGAATGATGACTCGATTCCAAATGCTCCTCTGTCGTTAAGGTCAATTGAGCTAACTGGCCAATAGGCGAAAGCTGTCGATCTGTAATCGCTATGAGGGTTGCTTTTTGATTGTTTGCATAGTTTGCTAGCTTAAGTGATTCACTTCGATAACGAGGATAGGAAAACATAATAACGGTTGACTGTTCATCAAGTTCACATATATCTTCAGGCAAAAAACCAGTTGGGCTTGAGAGAACCACGTTTTCTCTCATCTGTTTTAATGCGTAATACAACCAGTAAGCAGCAGCATAGGAACTACCAAAGCCAGCGATAAAGATCTGCTTTGATTGATGAAGTTTTTCGACTACTTGCCATATTTGTTGTATTTCTAATTGATTAAGCAATTGATTAAGAACTTGGCTTTCCTTCTCAATGATTTGATGAAACAACTGATTTTCTTCAAAGTCATCTCTACTTGAAGGTTTCCCTTCACTTTTTCCTGGTTGTACATGTGTTAGCCACTCTCTTCGTACCGTTTCCTGCATTTCTGAGTAGCCACTAAAGCCGAGTGCATACGCTAGGCGAATGACGGTTGTTTCACTAACACCCACTTTTCGCCCAATTTGGAAAGCCGTGAGCAGCGATCCTTCATCCAAATGCTCAAGCAAAAACTCTGCTACTTTCTTCTGACCTGAAGATAATGCCGAAAAATTTCCTTTAATCATTTGCGTTACCGTCTTTTGTTCCATATTCGTCTCGTCACCTTCTTGGATTTGGTGAAGGAAAAACTTCCTTTTTTCATTTTAAAGCAGAAAATACTTCATATTCAAGTGGAATTTTCCGAATTTTTAAAATAACAGAAACTTCTAATGTATAATTCCAACTACCTTCTGAATTATAATGCATAAAAGAATACTTTTTCAAGATGAATTTGTGTTTTTATTTATATACCTTAATAAATATTCAAGCAAAAAGAAAAGGACTTCTCCGTTACCCTCAAGAGCAACGTGGAAAACCCCTTTTCTTTGTATGCATAGAATCACTATTCAATAAGAAGAAACACGTCTTCTCCTTCTATTACCGTAGAATAAGTTTTGACGCACCCTTTATCCGGTGCTTGAACCAAGCCATCCTCTAAGCAGATCTTCCAATCATGCATCGGGCAGAAGACCGAATCACCACTGACAATTCCCTCGCTTAAGACGCCACCTTTATGAGGACAACGGTTTTCAATCGCACGAACCGTTCCGTTGGATAGTTTAAATACGGCAAGTTCGATGTTTCCAACATGGAACGTTTTCCCCAAGCGCTCTGGCAGCTCTTGAAGAGAGCCAATTAATACCTTACTGATGTTTTTATTAACCATACGAAGATCTCCTCCTTTTATCGTTGTACTAAGACGTGATGACTGTTTCAAACAGTTCTTTTTTCAACTTTTTGTCCTCGATAATGGCCTTCCAAGGATCCTCAATTACAGATAAGGCTTTATCCATGCGAACACTTAGCTCCTTACGCTTTTCTTTATCATCTAATACTTCACGGATATGATCTAAACCAACTCGGTCCACCCAAGCAGATGTTCTCTCCAGATAGTTCGCTGTTTCTCGATAATATTGAAGGTAAGCAGACGTAATCTCGATCACCTCTTCCTCAGTCTTTACTTTGTAAAGAAGATCTCCACCACGCACATGGGTACCACCATTTCCACCAATATAAAGTTCCCAGCCACCATCAATGCCGATGTATCCAATATCCTTAAACCCTGATTCCGCACAGCTTCTAGGACAAGCTGAGACCGCCATTTTTACCTTATGCGGTGTTTGAAGACCTTCATATTTCTTTTCTAACTGAATTCCAAGTCCCATCGAGTCTTGTGTACCGAATCGGCAGAATTGTTCACCTACACAGGTTTTAACCGTACGAAGTGATTTTCCGTAAGCAAAACCTGATGGCATATCCAAATCCTCCCACACCTTTGGAAGATCATCTTTCTTTACCCCAAACAAGTCGATTCGTTGTCCTCCGGTTACCTTTACTAGTGGAATCTCATACTTATCAACCACATCAGCAATTCGTCTTAAATCATTCGCATTGGTCACTCCACCGTACATTCTTGGCACAACAGAATAAGTTCCATCCTTTTGAATGTTAGCGTGCATACGTTCATTAACGAATCTTGATTCTTTTTCATCTTCGTATCCAGTTGGATTCACCATTCCTAAATAGTAGTTAAGAGCTGGACGACATTTCGAGCAACCCTCTTCGGTTTTCCAATCAAGTACAAACATAACTTCCTTCACATGTGTTAAACCTTTTGCTTTAATTTCTTCTACTACCTCATCACGAGAAAGAGTGGTACATCCGCAGATGGCTTCCTTTTGCTGCTTACTATCAAATGACGAACCTAAGGTGTGCTGAAGAACTTCTGCTACGAGTGGTTTACAACCACCACAAGAACGAGATGCGCTCGTACACGCTTTGATCTCATCAACAGAAGTACATCCTTTTGTTTGAATAGCTGATACGATTGCTCCTTTTGAGACTCCATTACATCCACAAATGATTTCATCATCACTCATTGTTGCTACTAGACTTGCCCCTGCTTCTTGGCCAGTTGGCTGCAGAAGGGAAACCTTCATTGTGTCTGAAATGTCAGCCTGCTTTTGAATCATAGAAACCAAACGATTTCCATCGCTGCTATCTCCGAAAAGAACGGCACCAACGATTTGATTTCCACGAAGAACGAGCTTCTTATAATAGCTATCCTGCTCATCAAAAACTTTAACAGCCTTTTTATCGTCACCTTCCGTAAAATCACCGGCAGAGAATACTTCTACTCCTGATACCTTTAACTGGGTATACAATACAGAGCCTTTATACGGCTCCGTCTTTACATCACAAATGGTTTTCGCTAATACTTTCCCTTGTTCATAGAGCGGGGCAACAAGTCCATATGGAATTCCGTTATGTTCTGCACATTCCCCAACCGCATATACGTGTGGGATATTTGTTTGCATATAATCATTTACAACAATTCCCCTATTTACCTCTAACCCGCTTTCCACTGCTAGGGAGATATTAGGTTTAATACCAACGGCCATAACAACAAGATCTGCTTCAATTTCCGTTCCGTCACTGAAACGCAAACCTTCGACTCGCTCTTTTCCAAAAATCTCTTTAGTTTGTTTTTCTAATAAAAACGTCATTCCCTGCTTTTCTAATTCTGTTTGCAACATTTTTCCAGCCATTGGGTCAAGCTGACGCTCCATTAAATAAGGAGCTAGATGGATGACATTTACCTCCATTCCAAGGTTCAGAAGACCCCTTGCCGCCTCAAGACCTAACAATCCTCCGCCGATTACAGCAGCTTTTTTATATTTCTTGGAGGCTTTCAACATAATTTCAGTGTCCTTAATATCTCGGAAAGCTGTAACACCTTCTTTATCCGCACCTGAAATGGGAAGAATGAAAGGAACAGACCCAGTTGCCACTATCACTTCATCGTATGGTTCTACTCTCCCAGCATCTGTAACGACTACTTTTCGATCAGAATCAACCTTAACCACGGTTTCATCTGTATAAAGCTGAATATCATTGTCTTCATACCAGCTCCAATCATTAAGCGTAATATCAGCTACCTCTGTATCTCCTTGTAAAACCTTTGAAAGTAGGATTCTATTATAATTCGGATGTGGTTCACTACCGAAAATCGTAATTTCAAATTGGTCCTTTGTAAGCTTTAATATTTCTTCTATGGTTCTAACTCCTGCCATACCGTTACCAACAAGAACGAGTTTTTTCTTTCCCAAATTAACGCGCCTCCCCAAGAAAGTTTCTTAAACTGTAACACATGATTTGTGTAAAATTGTTTAACATGTTAGATTACCTCACACGCTTTTTAGTTCGTAAACCGAATTTTCCGAATATTAAAGGGGTAAATCACCCAAATTTATCGTCATCCAACATCCATAGCTGAGCTTATTTTTACCGCACTTAATTTAAATCCAGGCATACGACAGGTTGGATCCAATTCCTTTGCGACAAGGAAATTCACATTTTGTGAATTAGCCCAATGAAACGGGACAAAAAGTGTGTCTTGACGAATACTATCCGTCAGCTTACTTCGTACAACAATACTTCCTCTCCTAGACGTTATCTGTACAAGAGTTTCATCTTTAATCCCGTATTTTAAAGCCGTTGCCGGATGAATCTCCACATGCGATTCCACATTTCTTGCTGCTAACGAAGCACTTTTACGTGTTTGAACACCTGTTAAATAGTGAGACATCACTCGTCCTGTTGTTAAATAAAGTGGAAACTCTTCACATACCTGATCCTTTGAAACCGGTGCGACATTAGAAACCGAGACCATCTTTGCTTTACCATCTGGATGAGCAAATGAACTTTCAAAAAGCCTGACCGTTCCTTTATGATCTAAAGTTGGACAAGGCCATAACAATCCCTTTTCTTCTCTTAGTCGCTCATAAGTCACTCCATAATAATCAGCAATCCCACCTTTACTAGCAATCCGAAGTTCGTTAAAAATATCTTCTGCTGATTCAAAAGGAAAATACTTCTCCTTCCCAAGTGCTTGAGCAATTTCGCAAAGAATTTGCCAATCATGCTTTACTTCTTCTGGACAAGGATAACTTGCCTCTCTTAACGTGACTCTCCCCTCCACATTGGTCATCGTTCCTTCATCCTCTAAGTAGGAGGAAGCCGGTAATATCACATCTGCTAATCGAGCAGTTTCGGATACGAATAAGTCAACGACAACAAGAAAAGAAAGTTTTTGTAAGGCTTCCTCCACAAAATGTGCATTGGGGTTAGAGACAATGGGGTTAGAACACATCAAAATCATCCCGGATATATCACCATCATGAATTTTTTCAAACATTTCATATGCAGATACACCCTTTTTCGGCAGCTCTTCTTCGTTCACTCCCCATACCTTTGAAATATAAGCTCGATGATCTTCGTTTTCTATGAGTCTATAACCAGGAAGTTGGTCGGCCTTTTGCCCATGTTCCCTTGCCCCTTGACCATTTCCCTGACCAGTAATCGCTCCGTACCCACAGCCTGGTTTTCCAATTTTTCCAACCGAAAGTAATATATTTAGGAAATTCCTAACTGCAGCCGAACCATCTGTGTGTTGCTCAACTCCGCGTGCTGTAAAAATCATGCCTGTTTTTTCTTTTGCAAACCGGTGGGCTACCTTCCGAATCTGATCAACCGGAACACCCGACAAGGATTCGATTTCCTCTAGAGTCATTGATGTTACATACTCCCTTACTTCTTCGAATCCGTTTACTCTTTCTGAGATAAAGTTTTCGTTATATAGCTGTTCTTCAATAATTACCTTTAAGACTCCATTTGCAAATGCGGCATCTGTTCCAGGCTTAACCTTAATATGCAAGTCTGCTAGTTTCGTTGTTGCCGTTTCACGAGGGTCAATGGCAATAATATAAGCACCGTTTTCCTTTGCCTTTTCAAAATAAGGCATGATGGTTGGTTGGCATTCTGCAATATTTGTTCCCGCCAGAATAATGCAGCGAGAAGAAGGAATTTCACTTATGCTATTTGTAAATCCTCGGTCCATCCCGAAGGTTTGAGTAGCAGCCGAAGCGGCAGATGACATACAAAGTCTCCCATTGTAATCAATGTACTTGGTCTGCAACGCGACACGAGCAAACTTTCCAAGCAAATAGGCTTCTTCGTTCGTGATGGAGGCACTTCCATAAACCGCCATTGCGTCTTTTCCATGGTGTTCTTGAATGGACTGAATATTACTTTTGATGACCGCTATCGCTTCTTCCCATGTGGCACGAACAAACTCCCCGTTTACTTTTATAAGCGGATACTTTAATCGGTCTTTATGAAAAGTATGCTGGTGGGCATTAATGCCTTTTACACATAATCTTCCATGTGTAGTTGGATTATCTAAACCAACAGTGGTATATTTCCTTCGTGTAACGATTGATTGCTCTATGAGTTGCATCTTGCATTGCATGCTGCAGAATGGACACTGCGTGTCGTATGTTTTCTCTGACTCAACATGATTTTGCTTTGTACGAAAGTATTTTAATAGCATTTCAGTCACATCATCACCCTCAATCCTTTTTACTCTTCTTTAAAAAATAGGAACATCTTTAGGTCCCTTAATCGTTAAGCAATCCTCTTCAAGTCGTTCTAATAACTGCTGTCGGAGTTCGAAATCAAAAAGCACTTCTCTCACATGTAATAAGCTCACTCGATCCACCCATTCCCATGTTCTTTCCGAGTAATTAGCTGTTTCTCGGTAATACTGGACTAGCCCTGCAATGAAATGAACCGCCTCCTCTTCTGTTTCAGCGACGGTAAATAATTGACCTACTTTAACACTTCGACCACTGCTTCCTCCCACATAAATTTCCCAACCACGCTTCGTGCCAATAATGCCAATATCCTTTGTGGTTGAACCTGCACCATTATGCAAGCAAGCAGAGACACCTATTTTCACTCGATACGGAGTGATAAGATACTCGAGTTTCTTTTCTAGAGTTGCCGAAAGTTGAAGTGCCTTTCGTTTATCACATTGACAAAGATGCTCACCAATACAGGTTTTCACATTCTGAACTCTGTTCCCGTATGTGGCACTTAAAGGCATATTTAAATCCTTCCACACCTTTGGTAACTCTTCTTTTGTTAGACCCATTAAATGAATTCTTTGCTCACTAGTAATAGCTAACTCTGACACTCCATATTTGTCTGCAACATTGGCAATTTTTCGTAACTCATATGGATTCGTCATTCCCCCATACATTTGCGGGACGACAAAATACGTTCCATCGTTTTGTAATGTTGCGTTCATCTTTTCGTTTACAAATAAAGTTTCTTGAACATTTTCATATTCTGGATTGATCATACTCAAGTAATAAGTCAAAGCAGGAACACATTTGGAACAGCCCTCTTTGTGTTTCCAATTCAGTGCTTGCATGACTTCGTTAACAGAGGATAAATTTTGGACCTGCATCTCATGCACAACCTCATCCTCTGTTAACCTTGTACAATTACACATCGATGGTTTCTCGATCTTCATTTCATCAAATTCATCACTATGAATATAGGATAATAGCTCTGAAACAAGTGGTTTACACCCACCGCAAGAGCCGGATGCTTTTGTACATGCTTTTACGTCGTCTACAGTAGAACAACCCTGACTTTGAACTGCTTCTATAATTGTCCCTTTAGAAACTCCATTACAATTACAGATAATCTCCGTTGCAGCCATGGAGGAAACCGCCGATTCTGAACCATTTGCTTGAAAAATGGTTACTTTTTCAACATCAGATACATCTTGCTTTTTAAGTATCATATTTTGTAATTTTGTACGATCACTCGTATCCCCAAAGAGAACCGCACCAATGATTTTATCTTCTTGGAAAACAAGCCTTTTATAAGTACCCTCGACTTCATCTTGTATTTTTATTGACTTTTTTACAGAATCCTCTTGGAAAGCTCCAATAGAAAACACATCAACACCCGAAATTTTCAACTGAGTAGCTAACACAGTCCCCTCATAACTTTGGGTGTCTACTCCACAAATTCGCTTGGCTAATACAACTGCCTGTTCATATAGTGGTTTCACAAGCCCATATACTACACCGCGGTGCTCCACACATTCTCCTACCGCAAAAATATTAGGAATACTGGTCTCTAGAAAGTCATTTACGACAATCGCACGATTAACTGTTAACCCACTTTCTTTCGCTAATTGAATATTGGGCCTAACACCAACAGCCATTACAAGCAGGTCAGCTTCAACCGAGGTGCCATCCGTAAAACGAAGTCCCTCTATACGTTGATCACCTAAAATCCCTTCAGTTTGCTTTTCTAACAAAAACTTCATACCTTGCTTTTCAAGTTCTAACTGAAGCATCTTTGCTGCTGTTTCATCCAGTTGTCTTTCCATTAAGAAACTACTAATATGAACAACATGTACCTCCATACCGAGGTGTAATAGTCCCCTTGCTGCCTCTAACCCTAACAACCCTCCACCAATGACAACTGCGTTTTTATGATTCTTTGCCGTTTCCTGCATTTTTTGACAATCTTCAATGGTCCGAAAAGAAATGACACCTTCTTTCTCCACCCCAGGTAAGGGAAGAACAAAAGGAACGGAACCCGTTGCCAATATTAATCGGTCATAATACAAGCTGCGGCCTTTATCTGTCATCACCATTTGGCTTTTATGATTAATAGCAACAACAGTTTCTCCCGTAAAAAGTTGAATCTGATGCTGCTCATACCACTTAAAATCATTAATGGTTATTTCTTCAAGCTTTGTGGTTCCTTGAAGTACGGAAGACAAAAGGATTCGGTTATAGTTTGGGTGTGGTTCACTCCCAACAACCGTGATCTCAAACATTTCAGAATCAGTTTTAAGAATTTCCTCTAAACACCGAACTCCCGCCATACCATTACCGACCATAACTAGTTTTTGCTTTTTCATGTTATAACCCCCAACAAACAGTAAATGGATGCTCAAACCAAATTTCGTTTTATTATTTCATACATCTACTAAAATGAAATTCAACCTGTTATATTTTCTGACACGATATGTACTATTTAGGTGTTATTTACTACAAAAGCCCTCTCGAAGGGCAGTATTTTTATACACTCTTACGGTATTCTCAATTTTCGCAAGACGAAGAAAAGCCATAAGTTTACTTGATCTTTCCTTGATTTTGTAATGCGCTTACAAGTATAAAAATTCAAGCCGTTTGAAAATTACAATAAATTTATGTGTTAGATTAGCTAACACCTTCTGAGACAAAGCAAGAGCATACATACTATTCTTTAACAAGACAAAGATGGTAAAAACTCTGACACTAAACAAGGGAGGAATTCCAATGACAAATAAGATAGGTTTTTTCTCGTTCTTCTATGTATTAGGTAAAATTTTATTTTCTCGAAAAAATTATATTGGCTGGTAACAATTTTGGAATACCAATCTATTAAAAGGAGAGAAAAACTATGAAGTTAGCAAATTTAAGAAAAAGTGGACATGCACCATCGCTCTTTGCTTCATTTCTGTACTTTGATGTCAGTTTCATGATTTGGGTAATACTTGGGGCACTTGGGGTTTATATCACTAAAGACTTTGGCCTATCTCCTTCTCAAAAGGGATTAATCGTAGCGATCCCCATTCTCGGTGGATCATTCTTCCGTCTTGTTCTTGGTGTTTTAACCGATCGAATTGGACCAAAGAAAACATCGATTATTGGAATGGTCGTTACCATGGTTCCACTCCTATGGGGTTGGCTGTTTGGAACGACATTAACGGAACTTTATTTTATTGGAATACTATTAGGAGTAGCTGGTGCAAGCTTTGCAGCAGCCTTACCGATGGCAAGTCGTTGGTATCCACCCCATTTACAAGGATTAGCAATGGGGATTGCAGGTGCTGGAAATAGCGGAACTTTATTTGCCACCTTATTTGGTCCCCGCCTTGCGGAACAAATTGGCTGGCATAATGTACTGGGGGTTGCCCTTATTCCTCTTGCTATCGTGTTTGTCATCTTTGTTCTTATCGCAAAAGATGCTCCTTCACAACCAGCACCAAAACCACTTAAAGAATACTTTAATGTTTTTAAGCAAAAAGATGCCCTTTACTTCTGTTTATTGTACAGTGTTACCTTCGGTGGATTTGTTGGACTATCTAGCTTTTTGAGTATCTTTTTCGTTGATCAATACGATCTTTCAAGAGTAAGAGCCGGAGATTTTGTTACCCTTTGCGTAGCAGCTGGTAGCTTCTTTCGCCCAGTCGGAGGGTTTATCGCAGATAAGATCGGAGGCGTTCGCCTATTAACCTTCTTATTTATCGGCGTTGCTCTAACCATGCTGGGAGTTAGTCAACTACCTTCCATCACTCTTGTTACCTTGTTATTATTTGCTGGGATGATGTGTTTAGGAATGGGGAATGGGGCAGTATTCCAACTAGTACCACAACGCTTCCAGGAAGAGATTGGAATGGTTACTGGAATTGTAGGAGCTGCTGGTGGTGTAGGAGGTTTCTTTATTCCAAATATCCTTGGAACATTAAGAGAAATCACAGGCACATACGCGACAGGATTCCTTGTATATGCAGGAATTGGTGTATTAGCTTTACTCGTTTTAATCATTGCACAGATGTCTTGGAAAAAGACATGGGCTCCAAAAGAGACTTCTGTAAAAGCTTAATATTTTTAAAAGCTCTAGCTTGCCTTTTTATGGCAAGCCAGAGCTTTTTTTATTGCTTTTGTATTCGAAATTCTCAGACTAATTATATACATTTTTCCTTGAAATGTTATATAATATTATATAACGATTTATACTTTGAAAGGAGTTCTCCTATGAAGTTAAATAGCTCTAGTTCACGTCCATTATACGAACAATTATTTAACACGATAAAAGAAGCGATTGACCAGAATACGTATCGACCAGGTCAGCAAATTCCCAACGAGGCAGAACTTTGTGATATTTATGGAGTAAGCAGAATTACAGTTAGAAGAGCGATTCAAGATTTAGTTGATGAGGGATTGCTGGAAAGAAAACAAGGAAAAGGCACGTTCGTTGCTAGAAAAAAGGTTGCTCGTGAATTAGTAACAATCGAGGGCTTTTCTGATTTCAGCAAACAGCTAGGAAAGAATACCAGCAAGAAAGTTCTAGCTTACGAAGAAATAAAAGCATCAAAAAAAATTGCAGAAGATCTTCAAATAGAGGTTAATGCCCCAGTACTTAAACTTTTAAGATTAATGTACATTGAAGGAGAGCCCTTTACTCTTGATCTAACTCATTACCCGATAGAGCGCTTTCCTAACATTCAGGAGCATATATTTGATTATGAATCCACGTATGATGTTCTGAGTAACATCTATCACGTGGATATGAAGGACATTACAACGAAAAAAACGATTACTGGAATCCCTGCTTCTTCTGCAGAAGCTGAACACCTAAATTGCGAAATTGGTGAGATTTTATTCAATATTGATAAAATCGTCTACGATAAGAATAAAGTACCTATTCATCTATCTACGTTTAAAAATTTAACTACAGTTATTGCTTATACAATAACCACGTAAAAAGGGACTTGGCACCAGCCAGTCCCTTTTCCTCATTTTACCAATTGTTTCCCATAACCAAATGCTCCGTTCACTTCACACGTACGTGCCGCTCGTAATGCAGCGAGTTGTAGTGACTGCTTGATTGTATGGTGGTTTAAATAACTGGTTAAAAAACCAGCTATAAATGAATCACCAGCACCGAGCGTGTCGATTACTTCTGCTTCTTCTATTCCCTGGATAAAACTTTGTGTCCGGTCCGACATGATCACTCCTTTTGATCCTCGGGTAACAATTACATAATGCGTGCCATAACCATGAATTTTGTTCATTAACTCCTCGATTTGCTTTTCACCAAGGTCACTACCGGATAGGAAGGCAAAAGTGATATGAGGACATACCGTTTTTAGCAACTCATCTGTAAAGTGATTGGAGAAATCGTAGGAAATCGGTAAAAGCTGTTTGATTAGGGAAAGCTGGTCATCTAAACTACTATAAATGCTGGTATGAAGTACATCATAATCTTTCATATAATCATAATCTGATGGATCTAATTTCAATCGTAGCTTCGATTGAATACCACCTTTGTTAGATTTTACGAAAATCCTATCTCCGGTCGCATCAATATCCACATACGCTTTTCCACTTTCCCCATAAGCCCTTCGGATATGACTTATATTTACATGATTCTTTTCTAAAGAATCAATAATGTGATCTCCTTCCGCATCGTCTCCAACAATGCCAATAAATCCCGTTTCTTCTGCTCCGTATTGCTTAGCTAAAACAGCAACATTTAACGCATTGCCACCTGGAAACATCTCATTTCGATCCATGTACACATCCACCACATTATCTCCAATTGCAAGTAGCTTCATTATTATTACCTCCCTTATCCTTTCAAACTTCCAGATGCCAGACCACGAACGAAATACTTTTGTAAAAATAAAAACAGTGTAATAATCGGAATCGCAGAAATCATTAGACCTGCTAGCAACACGCCCCAATTCGTTTGAAGGGCATCACGGAATTGCATCAGACCAGCTGGAATGGTTTTCAGGCTATCTGAATCAATGAAAATAAGCGCAAACATGAATTCATTCCATGTAAAGTAAGCTGTTAGAATAACACCCGTGAATAAAATAGGAAGATTAAGTGGTAAGAAGATCTTTATAAATACCTTCCAGGTAGAACAGCCGTCCAAGAATGCTGACTCTTCCATTTCTTTCGGAACTTCCAGAAATGCCGCTCGGATTAATAGCACTGTAATTGGAATACGATACGCAACATAAGGAAGAATGAGCGCTAAGTAAGTGTCATGAATCCCCATCGCTTGGATGAGCTTATAAAGAGGGACTAAACTTACCTGCGGAGAAAGCATCATCCCACCCATACACAAAATTAAAAGTAGCTTCTTTCCTTTAAATTCAAATCGTGTTAATCCGTATGCACCAAGTGAACTTATAAAAACGGTAAGTAGACAAGTGCTTATTGTCACTATCGTACTATTTAAAAAATACCCTGATATCCCCGTATTCCACGCGTGTACATAATTTGATACAAGCCATGATGTTGGAAGCGCCCAGCTATTAGAGAAGATTTCTTCTGTCGTTTTAAAGGAATTAATCACCATCCAAAACAAAGGATAGGCAATGATTAGAAAATAGAAGATTAATATAGTATACAGAGGGATCGCTCCAGAAACATTTTTCCTTCTATTAGAACGAACTCTGGTCGATTGAATGCTATAGTCTGTTGATGTTACTTTATCTGCCTCCATCTATTAATCCTCCTTCCCTGTTTTAAATAACTTCATTTGAATAATAGCAGCCCCCAACGAAAGCACTAATATGATGGTCGCTATAGCTGAAGCATACCCCATCTCGTCTCTAAAGAAGGCTGATTTATAAAGCAACGTTCCAAGCACTTCACTAGCATTTCCAGGTCCTCCACTTGTCAAAATATACGGCTCATTAAATACCGTAAATGCACCTGTTAAAGTAATTAACGTTGCTACAAACAGCATTTCTTTTACCTGAGGAACTGTAATATGAAGAAATTTGTAAAATTTATTCGCACCATCAATATCAGCTGCCTCATAGAGCTCTTGAGGAATAGACTGAATAGCAACGATGAAAAGCATCATGATATACCCAATACTTTGCCACTGAGATACAGCGATTACAGCGAAAATGGCTGTTTCAGACTCTCCCAACCATGCCCTTGTCCACTCTTCAAGACCGAGCAATCGGAGAAAACTGTTTAGTATCCCAATATCTGGGTTGTAAACAAAGCTAAACAATAAAGCAATAACAGTTATGGATATGATTACTGGAAGGAAGAAAGCGGTACGGAAAAAACCACTGAATAATCTAGTCAAAGGATCTTCTAATATAGCAGCTAAAACTAACCCTCCGAATACTTGACATACGATTGAGATGATTGCGTACCAAATATTATTTTTTAAAGCTATATAAAAAACCTCATCCTGAAACAGAGCAAGGAAATTTTCGAATCCAACAAACACCTTATCTGGAGCAAAAGCAGAAAACTCATAAAAAGCAAATCGGAAATTCTCTACAATGGGATAATAGACGAACAATCCCATTAACAAAATACAAGGGGCAATATATAAATAGGGAGCCATTTTCCTAAGTGTCACTGTATTCACCTCTTTTTTTCTAGGTCCTTTCCGACCCTTTTCTTGTTTTGCTTTAGGAAAGAAAGGTAGTTTCGGTCCCCTACACTACCTTTCTTTTAAACAATTACTTCAACTCTTTCGCTGCTTTTTGAACATCTTTCATTACGTCTTCAGCTGACTTTTTCCCATCTAACATCTGTTGAACACCATTTAAGTAAGCATCAACAATTTTGATATCTACAGCCGTATCAAACCATAAGTAAGTCTTATCGGCATTTACGATTAGGTCGATCGCTTCTTGTTGCAAAGCAGAACCGTTTTCAGAAGTTGTTGTTTCTTTAACCGCACTGTATTCACTTACTTCTTTTAACTGTTCAATTCCTTTTTCCTTAGAAGTTAAAAATTTAATAAACTCCATTGCTTCTTCAGGATGCTTTGTTTTAGAAGAAATCATAATTCCTTCTGGAGCAGCAGTAATGGAGCTTGGATTTCCTTCCCCACCTTCAACAAATGGAGTATTGAATACACCTAAATCCTCTCCAAGACTTGGCTCGATCAGACCGATTTCAGCTAACTGAAAGTACCCAATTGCTGCTTTTCCTCCATTAAATAGCTCTCTCGCATATTGGTGGTCAACGGAGTTTACGCCTTGATTAAAATAGGGTTCTAATTCAATGAATTTTTCCAAGGCAGTGACATAGCCAGGATGAGTAAACTCTCCATCTGAATTAGATAGGCTATAGTCCTTTGCGATAACATCTTCCGGAACGATGTACTCATTTAGTGATCCAATATAGTGAGAAATCGTCCATGGCGCCTTACTTCCGAAGGCAATAGGAGTAATTCCTGCATCCTTGATTTTTTCAGAGACAGCTAGGAGCTCCTCCCATGTAGTTGGAATTTCAAGATTTAAATCGTTAAAAACCTTTTTATTATAGAAGAAGGCTTTTCCATCTGTTGACCAAGGAATCCCGTAAACTTTTCCATCCAACGTAAAGGGACCAAATTGTGATTCAATGATTTGACCTGACCAATCTGTATCTTCCTCAACATAGCTTGTTAAGTCTAAGGATTGTCCAGCTCTGGCAAAATTGTAAGCAAACTCACCGCTCCATGAAAAGTAAACATCAGGAGGATTATTTGAACCTAATACAACACGAATCTTTTCCTTGTACGAGTCATTCAAAACTGCTTCGGTTTTTATCTTTATATTTGGATGTAACTCTTCAAACTCTTTGACTGCTTCTTCAAAGTATTGCTTTTTGGGTTCTGTAGGCCATCTGTGGAAAAAACGAAGTTCGACAATATCACTGTCTTCTGAAGCTGTTTGACTAGATGAGGAACAAGCTGCTAGCATTGAGAGAATTAATACGGCGATAATACTAAAGATTTTAAACTTTTTCATGAATTGGCCCCCTCAAGATTCTTCTTCTATTAATCTAGCAATGAGAGGAAAAGCGAAGGTCTCCTCGCTTTTCCTGTTAGATTTTAGTATTCTACTTTCCACATATATCTTCTTGTAGATAATGGATGATTGCGCTGTTCCGCTAGGTTTTCTGCGTATCTTCTTAAAACGTAGTTTAATACTAGTGGAGCGATGTATCCTTGTACCTCTTCATCAATTCCAGTAAAGTCAAAATCTTTTGCATCTAAAACAATTAGCTTCTTCCCATAACGTTGGGAGAATTCAAGGGCACGTTCCTCTAGGTATCTCGTTTCATCAAGACCAAGCAGGATAATAAATGGTGTTTCTTCATCGATGATTTCGAATGGTCCATGGAAGTACTCACCTGCATGAATCGCATGAGAATGAACCCACTGCATCTCCATTAAAATACAGATTGCGAAAGAATAGGCCACACCATAGTTTGAACCACTAGCCATCGTGTAGATGATTTTCTCATCCTTATACTGTTTTCCAAATTCTACAGCAGCCTCATGATATTTGGAAGCAGCTTTTTCAAATACAGTTTGTAGGTTTTCTAAACTGTTCTCGATGGTTGCAAATTTTTCATTGTTTTCTACCACTTTAAGGACTCCAAATACTAGTTGATACAAAACAGAGTAGTTTGTAGCAAATGCATTCGCTGTTGGACCCCACTCATACTTTAGGACAACTTCTGAAGCTTGAGCTAAAGGAGAAGTTGGCTCATTGGTTAAAGATATCGTTAGAGCACCTTTTGCACGGGCAAATTTAGCAGCTTCTACTGTTTCAGGAGTGGTTCCAGAATGAGAACATAGGATGACTAAAGATGTATCCCCTAGCTTTGCATGATTACGATGAATGAATTCATTTGCACTATATAGATGTGCATCAAGCTTTTTTGCCTCACGATCCACAACGTATTTACTTGGGTACATTAAAGCAGATGAACCCCCACAAGCTACAAAAAAGACATTATCAATTTGTTTCTTCTCTACTTCCTCAAGCGCATGTTTAATTTGATTTTTCACATCTACGATTAGTTCAGTACTCATATTTTTATAAAGCCTCCTAAGTATTTTTTTAGTATGGGGTACTGCCTATCCTCCCTTCAATCAACATACAACATTATAGGACGTTATATATTGTTATATTATAGTCTTACTATATCCTAGCCCATCAACTTCGTCAACGTAATTTTCAGATAATTCTTTCGACTTTATTCGGCAATTTACTCAAGGAACAGACTAAAGTTGACAAGGATTGTACAAAGTAAGTCTGTCTTTACTCTTTGGAATCAAAAAGTTGTCTCAATGGCTAGATTGAATGGTTCCTGATATATTTAATTACATTACATAAGAAATGGAGTGGTAAACGTGCAATCTATTAGTGGAAAAACAGCGATTGTAACTGGTGCAGGCAGAGGTATTGGCCGTTCTACAGCCATAGCACTTGCAAAAGAAGGAGTAAATATTGGATTAGTAGGGTTAACTCTTTCTAATCTTGAAAAAGTAGCTGAGGAGTTGCGTGAGTTTAATGTAAAAATCGCTGTTGCAACAGCTGATGTAGCAGATCTAGATTCCATTACTACGGCAGCGGAGAAAATTAGAGGAGAACTAGGATCCATTGATATTCTCATCAATAATGCAGGCACAGCTAAATTTGGTGGTTTCTTAGACCTTTCCCCTGAAGAATGGGAAAACATCATCAAAGTGAACCTTATCGGTGTGTACAACACAACACGGGCGGTTTTACCAGAAATGATCGAAAGAAAAGCGGGAGATATTGTCAATATCTCATCTAGTGCTGGACAAAAAGGCGCTCCTGTAACAAGTGCTTACAGCGCATCTAAATTTGGGGTACTAGGTTTAACAGAGTCCTTAGCTTTAGAGGTTCGCAAGCACAACATCCGCGTAGTCGGTCTAACTCCTAGTACAGTTGTAACAGACCTCGCGACTGAAACCAACTTAATCTCTGGAAACCCAGAAAATGTCATGCACCCAGAAGATCTAGCCGACCTAATCGTATCCGGCCTAAAGCTACACCCAAGAGTATTCCTAAAATCAGCCGGCCTCTGGTCCACCAACCCATAAAAACCGGCAAAAAAAGTGGTGTCAGACACCCTCCGTGGACAAATCCCCCGATTCTGTCTTTTTGTGGTGTCTGTCACCCTTCGTGGACAGATTCACTTGTTTTGTCCGTATGGGGTGGACACTTAATGAAAAAAGCGAGAGTCTATAGACTCTCGCTTTTTTACTGTCAGGACTTACTCATTCTTTAATATTTGCACATAATTTGTAGTCCGAATTTTCTTTACTTTGAAAATTTAAGCGGTTACGATTAAATTTGGAATGGAAAAACATTCCTACTATAAACACAAGGAGGAGATGCGAGATGATTCAAGTAAGAATAAAAGAAAAGCAAGTTCAAATTAAAAAGGAAGAATCTACTTAGTGAGAGGAGAAACTCTTTATGCCATCTGTAAAAAATGGAATACAAATTGTAAGTTATCACGAAGGATTAGCCGCAGGGGTAGCAAAAATGTGGAATTTAAGCCGTGACAGTTGGGGCGGCGATACTCGTGTTATGACCGAAGAACAGGTGAAAACAAAGGAAGCCAATTCCGAAAATATTGAGCTATATCTAGCATTAGATGACAACGAAGTCGTTGGGTATTGTGGATTATCTGAATATAAGGAGGATACTGGCTCTTTATACATCCCTTTACTCAACGTTCTTCCGAGTTATCATGGAAAGAAAATCGGCAAAATGCTTGTTATGAAAGCTCTTGAAAAAACAATCGAACTCGGCTGGCCTCGTCTTGATTTATACACTTGGCCAGGTAACACCAAAGCGGTTCCACTTTATAAAAAATGCGGCTTCTTTTGGGAGGATCGTGATGACACTACCCATTTGATGAACTTCATCCCTAACGTGTTAAACACCCCACTTCTTAAACCACTATTCGAAAAAATAGACTGGTATGAAGCTAGCACAAGGCAAATTGAAGTAAAGCCAGACGGAATAAAGGAAAACGGATTTACCTTCTACGAATATAGCTGGAGTTCGCCGGATACGAACGCGAGAGTACAATTCGAACGTACGAGTCGAGGCATTACCCTGATTGAAACCGATGACTTCCTTATTCAGCTAACTATGGATCACCATGAAGTGATTGAGGAAATGGAGCATACCTATCAATTAAAGGTTGTGAACAAAACCAGTACTCCACTTACCTTCCAAGCAACTGGTACTAAGAATGCTCGAATTGAATATCAGCTTAACACTGGAAAGCTAAATATAGAAAAAGATTTTACTCTCTCTGAAACTTTTACTATACGAAAAGGCGAAGAACCTAGTATTTGGCGGACTCACCCGAGTATCCAAATAACCGTAGAAATTAATGGGATTCCTTTTGAAATGAGCCTTGGAATATTTCCTATGCAACCTGCTAAGCTCGAAGCATTTAATGAAGGAAATTTCGCTTTTTTAGATACAAAAACAGAATTTCATCTTGAGCTAAAGAATAATCTACCGAACACAACCGAATTTATTCTTACCATTCCTGAGAATGACCTGGTGAGCCTAGAACAGAAAACATACGAAATTACCGTTCCTGCTAAAGGAAGAAAGACGATTCCTATACCTATTACTGTTAGAAAACATGGCTTTTACAATCCAAGTATCCATGTTTCAACTAAGTCTACCGATCATGTACTCACTTTTGAACAGCAAATTTCGATTGCTTTCAAAGGCGAAGGAAAGAAATTCGGTGGTGAATCAAAGCTTTTCTGGCACATATTCAATGGCCATAGTCAGTTAAATATTCGAAAGCTTGATCTTAATGTCCAATTAAAAAAGAATGCTAGAAGAAAAATACCAGCCTTTTCATTTCTTGCACCTAAACTTGGAAAACCATATACAAACGAGTTTAATAAAAAGAAGCCAACATCAGTATCCTGGGATGTTGATGATTCCTCTGTCTTGATTAAGTTCTTGTTGCAATCGGGGGAATTTCCAGGTATCTACTTAACAGAGTGTGTGCAGCTCTTTGGAGATGGAATCGTTCATCAATGGGTAGAGATTGAAAACGTACATCCAACCACATACCAAAATATCGCAATCAGCCAGCCTGTATATCAAGAACTTGGCAACACATACTTCCCACTTGATCAAAGAGTAATTTATTTTTCAAAAGATCGTCCACTCGAGTTCGGAGATCTAAATCCAGCCATGATAACGGGTCATTGGTATTTCTCCAAAACGGAAGGGGAAACGGTTGGAGTAACATGGCCTCAAAATAGCCATGCAGCTCCAGAAGGTTGGCAGTTTGTTATTGAGCAAAAAATAGGTGAGATGAAACCTGGAGCTAAGGCTACAACAGAAAAGATCATTGTAGCACTTGATTCTTTCCAGGAAGCAAGTCAATTTCAGGCTTATGCTGAGAAAAGACATCTGCTTGATCCGTATAAAATAACCAATGAACTTCAGCTCGAGGTGCATAAAATAATTGTGCCATCTAGTTCACCTACCTCCTTCACGTTAAAGACTTACAGAAACAGTTTCTTGGATGGAACGCTTGAGGTAGTTTGCGACCAAACTCCTGTCAGTAACTGGCGTATTCAGGCTAAGGAAGAGAAAAACTCATTTACCTTTGAACAACAGCTTTCATTAAATAACCCTGTTTCTCATCTAACTGCCCATTTTCAACAAGAAGGAATTCAGACAATTTTCGAGGATCTACTATTATCACCACTTGGTGACATTTCCTCTAGTACGGAGTCTGATGGGTCAGTAGTTGTTGAGAATGGTTGTTTATCAATCAAAGCAAATGCTAATTTTTATCCCGGCTTATATTCCTTGAAAGTAAATGGACTGGAGTGGTTAGATACTCAGTATCCTGAAAGAACCGCCAAAAGTTGGTGGAACCCATGGGCAGGAGGCTTGAAATGCTCTCCGGAAGGACTCACCACCTTCTCTCTTTTAAAAGAAAAAACGACCATATCACTGACAACTATCAGTGACCGTAACGGAAATACTTGGAGAGGAATGGCCATCCAAACTACATTTGAGGAACATTCACAATGGAAAAATGTCGAGTACATTCAATACTATGTAATGCTTCCAGGAATTCCTATTTTAGCAACATTTTTAAAGGTCATGCATGATGGAGGAAAATGGCTGGAAGGAGAAAAATGGTTGACTGACCTATTCCTCGGTGGAGAAGTTCTACCAAACCTTACTATTAAAAGTGGCAGTTCAGAGTATCGCGCAGGTAAACAGGAACTACCAATGTATCTTCCCGAAGATTCCTATATTGAATCGGCTACAAAAAAAGAGAAGCTTTATGTGATTCCAAGTTTGAACACAGAAGAGACCGAGGCCTATATGAATAAAGAGGCCTTTCAACTAGTTGCAGCCCAAACAGGCTTCGCAAATAAGGAGGAAAAAGCCACCGCCCCACTTTTCTTCCTATTTGATGAGCGAAAACTATCAACCGAAGCCGTTCAAAAACTACGAAATATCCAATTTTAGAAGGAGTTCTTATGAAATCTTATGAAAATCATTGATGCTCATATCCATCTATCAAACATAAAATCATTTCATGAAACAGCTAATACCATTTCATTTGTCGACTATTCACCCTCAGGTATTCTCAAAGAATTCGAGGAGGCAGGAGTGGTGCTTGGTATTGGAATGGGATTGACAGAAACGGATAAAATGGGGTTTCCAGATTACGAGACACAAACTCCAATGGGACTTGATTTAACCGAGGAGTTGCCGCCTTCTATCTTTACTTGCGCGGGAATCAATCCGTACAACTTAGATGAGGAGGCACTTATTCGTTTAGAAAAGATGTTAAGACAACCCAAAACGGTTGGAATTAAAATTTATCTTGGTTATTATCCGTTCTATGCCTATGATCCTGTTTATCAACCTGTATATAGACTGGCGGCAAAGTACCAGCTTCCCGTTGTCTTTCATACCGGCGATACGTATTCAGAAAGGGGCTATTTAAAATACTCCCACCCACTCACCATAGATGAGGTAGCTGTTGATAACCGTGATGTGAACTTTATGATGGCTCATTTTGGGGACCCGTGGACACTGACCGGTGCAGAGATCATTTATAAAAATCCAAATGTGTTTGCAGA
Source organism: Bacillaceae bacterium (assembly GCA_041640555.1). GTDB lineage: Bacteria > Bacillota > Bacilli > Bacillales > Cytobacillaceae > Robertmurraya_A. The sequence continues at coordinate 211,468 of JBEQAB010000007.1, read as the reverse complement.
TTTATCTGGATTAATTGTCGGAACCAAGAAGGACCTTGCATCCAAAAGCGAAGGTCGTTTCCTTGATCATTTGCGTCATGCCTTGGTATTTGCTGACTCATATGACAAACTTCTATTCGGTACGGATTGGCCATTAGTGCCGATCGCCCCGTATATTGAGTTCATCAAGAGTTTAATTCCGGAAGAGTTTCATAGCCAGGTATTTTATGAAACCGCATTAAAGGTGTTTCCAAGAATTCAGCCGTTTGTAAAATAAGGAAAGGAGCTGCTTAATGTACAAGGCAGCTCCTTTCTATTTATTGAGAATGATTGAAGACAAGACTAATTAAACCTCAACAAAAAATGGCTGTAGCTCTTCATTTAAACAATATTCTATTCTCTTCTTAAAGTGTTTCCACGTGACCATTTCAAGCGCTTTCTCTATTGGAAAATATCCCACTTCTAAACTCTCAGGTGACTTAGTAAGTTGACCTCCAACTACTTTCCCGATAAACAACGTACTGCAAATGGAGTGCTTTACATTTTGAAAAATACCACAGAACTTCACAATTTCAATATCTATCCCACTTTCTTCCTTTGTTTCACGTATTGCAGCTGCCCTAATGGACTCCCCTTCTTCAACCTGTCCTCCTGGCAACTCCCAACCTCTCCTAGGACTTTTCACTAAAAGCACTTCATTATCATCATTCCTTATGAAAGCGATGGCTGATACAATATGCTTTGGCGGAACTCCCATTTCCCCACCTCCATCCAATGTATTAAGCTCCTCATTTTCACAATATGTATCTTTTGAAAATATTACACCCCTTCAAAATAAAAAAAATGCTGATATTCTACCAGCATTTCTTACATCTCGGCTTTAACACCTTTATACTGAATCAACTTTTGATGCTTTTGCTTCAATATTTGTATTTGATGCAGTTCCTCGATCAGGTCGTGTATGGATAGGAGCTCATACAGTAGAGCTATATGTGACTGATTCATCTGATCTTCTTGTACACAATGTTTAAAGATTGACCGAATCTTCTTCACCACTTGATGATGCTCTTCATCCATCCGGTACTCCTTTTCATGCAAGGCCTGTTTAATGGAAGAAAACATCAGCTCGACGGACTTCTCCTTACAAATTGGCGCGTCAAGGGGAGAAATCGCCATGAGATTCGCTAAATGAAAAAGTATTTGGCGTAAGGTACCTAACTTCTTATATTCATAATGAAATTCCTTGGTATCCTTTCGGTCGAAATTGTGCAGCTTCCATTCTAGCTTCTGGTATTCACATAATGTTTCTATTGTTTCGATATCCTTCCAAAGGCCTTCATACTTCACCTTTGTGTCTTGATGTAACGGCTGCTGATACACAATTTCTTTTCCACGAGTTTCAATCAATTTGCCTGTTTCAATGATATACCGATGAAGCTTTGATTGAATCGTCAGTGAGTAATTCGGTTTTATGACAAGAAAATTCACAAGCGCTGATACAGTTAGTCCAATTCCCGTTGTTCCGAGGCGAACAAAAAACGAACTTAGAAAATGATCATGAACCGTTGATATCATCGCTACCCCTGTCAAAACAGCAACCAGTGTTCCATCGTGCAAGTGAAGCTTGTAACACACGATAATCGCCATCACAGCGACAAGCATATATGTAAACGGACTATCGCCAAAGGCAAAATTAAATAAAACAGAAAAAGCGGCTCCTAGTGCAGAAGCCGGAAACCGGACGAACGCCTTTTTAATCGAATGAGCGGCTGTTGGCTCAATTGTTACAATCGCTGTAATTACCGCAAACATAGAAGGCCAAGACAAAAGATCACAGATAAGGGCAGTCAGAAACACTGCAATCCCTGTTTTAACAATTCTTCCGCCAAAAAATTTATACTTTCTAAAATACCCCATGAAAACATTCCTTTTTTCATATTGTCCTATATTATGTTCACTTTTCCCTATATTAACCATATATATATTTTTACATCACCAACATCAACATGACCGGAACCGATAATATACTTAACAAGGTCGTCACTAATGTACTATAAGATACAAGATCTGGCTCTGTTCCAAATTCAAGCGAAAGCATCATGGTATTTGCCGCTGAAGGCATTGCTGATAGAACAATAAGAACTTGGGCCAGCATTCCCTCAATCGGTAATATCCATACTAATAGTAAAGCCAAGACAGGGGAAATTAGCATACGTTGAATCATAATTGTAGAAACATCTCCGATACTAACATTCTTCTTTGTAATAGCTCCGAGTTGCATCCCTAGGACAAGCATAATGGTTGGAATGGTTGCATCGGCAATCAGATTAATGGGCTTCATGATCATAACTGGTACTGGCAAGGTTAAGAGTTGAAGAATGATTCCTAAGACAGATCCATAAATCATTGGCATTTTTAAGATATTTAAAATCGATTGTTTAATCGAATATCCTCTATCGCTCCCTTTTCCAGCATAATACACCCCGATTGTACTCATTAGAAAGGATTGTATGACCATCATGATAACTGCATAATCAACACCTACGTTGCCAAAAGCCAATAAGATAATCGGGACACCATAGTTCCCACTGTTCATAAACACACCTGACAGTACCATGGCTGAGTGCCTTGAACGAGGTAATTTTTTTAAGGCTGCTGTAATTTGAACAATAACAATCATCCCAAGGCAAAGAAGCACACAAAATAGCAAGATATACAAATATTCCATCGTTATTTCATTGGTATAGAAGGTTCGAAATGCCAAGAAAGGCTGCATTAAATATAAGGCCATAGCAGAAATCGCCTTTCGATCAAATCCGATGGTTCTTTGACCAATATACCCTACTCCGATCACAGATAAAGCTGATAATACAACAAATAATAATTCCATGAGCCAGCTCCATTTTGTTAGTTTTTTGAATATTTCCATTATACATTATGAAAGCGCACCCATTATTTTTAAAATGTAATTTTATGAGAACTAAAAATAGCCTCCAGTCAAAGACTAGAGACTTATATTCAATCATTCTAACTTGTTGTCCTTGGTTTGGTTGGATCGCAATTAGGATCCTTCACTTCTGTTGTCTCAGCGAGCTTCATTAAGTAATAGCATTCCTCTCGAGCCATATGATCCGCCATAAGGGGTGATAATACGCCGAGTGTTTCTTTATTTAACTCCATTTCCTCTAATTCTCTTAAAAAGCTTTTAAAGATTTCCATTTCTAACTCAATTTCTTTATGAAAACGACTTAATGCGGGGAAAGAATACACATTCGCACGCAAGTAACCCGCCATCTCAACAGCCTTTAAGTAAAAATCCTCCCAGTCCTTCGTGAATTCTCGCCCTTTTTCTTTGAGTTTCTTTTCCACACGATCTAGATTGGCATCGATGGCCCCCGCATGCCCTGCTGCATCTAGTAGCCACAATAAATCATGATGTAACGGATGAACGGTTGGAGGAATTTCTCCTTTAAGAAAAAATGAAAATACTCTCAATGCCTCTTCTAACTCATTGACCATATGACTTAGAAAAGATGGTGGTAAAGTAATTTTCACTTCGCCCACCAAATGCTCTCGTACTAGAGTTAGTTTCAGTTCTCTGATTTCTGTCCCCGCTTGATTCGCCCTATGCAGTAACTGCATAAGCTCCTCTCCAGCAGGCTGTCTACGTGATATCGTTAATAGTTGATCAAATAACGTTATGAAGTTTTTCGCTTGACTGATGTATTGTGTTTCCGATGGCGCTAAAGAATCATGGATAAATCGAGCATGATCTCCAAGTACCTGTAACCAAAAATTCAATTCAAATAGTGCTTCTTGACGAAAGTTCTTGGCCAAAGCATTCACCTCTCTTTTTTCCCAATATATGAGAATGTTACTTGACCAATAACTAAAAGGCTCTATTACCACCGTAATAGAGCCCTTGTTTAATCCGTTTTTTTGCTTGAAAAGTCTGTATAATGATCTTGATAATGAATAAATTCGTGTTCCTGATAAGCTGCAAGCACCCCATGATAACTTATATCTAAGCCCATTTCCTCCTCCTCTTCTGTGGAACGAACAGGTATCCAAAGACGGATGAGCGATAGGCCTAGCCAGGTCATTACAAATCCCCATAGACATAGAACGATTAATCCTAACACTTGAACTCCCAACAGATGCCAGCCCCCTCCGTAAAAAAGGCCCCCTTCTATAGCGAATAACCCAAGTGCGATGGTTCCCCACATACCTGAAACCGCATGAACCGGGAACGCTCCAACCGGATCGTCAATTTTTCTTGACTCTAGCCAATTGGTTGCGAACAACATCAACAATCCAGATATTGCCCCTATCAGAATGGCTGCTTGATCACTAACAAATGCACATCCTGCTGTTATTCCAACTAGTCCTGCCAATGAACCGTTAATAACTGCCGGAGCGTCCGAACGCTTGTAACGGAAAAGCGTATATAAAAGTGTTGCGGCACCTCCAGAAGCTGCTGATAACATAGTCACAATCGCAATATGTCCAATTCTTACATCTGTACCACTCAATGTACTTCCTGCATTAAAACCAAACCATCCAAACCAAAGCAGAAACGCCCCTACTGAAGCCAAAGGAATATTACTTGGTAAAGCGATTGTACTAGTTCCCAAAGGAGTAAATTTCCCTTTCCGCGGACCGATAAACATGGCTGCCGCCAAAGCCGAAAAACCACCGAGTGCATGTATTACAGCACTTCCTGCAAAATCGAGCATTCCAAGCTGACTGATCCAGCCTCCACCCCATACCCAATGCCCTGCAATTGGATAAATAAATGCTGTCATGATCATCGAATAAAGAATATAAGCACGGAAATTAATTCTTTCAGCCACTGCTCCAGAAACAATGGAGATTACGGCAATAACAAAGGCCGCTTGAAATAACCAGAAAGTATCAAGAGATATGGAAAGCTGGATATGTGAGAGATCGCCTAACAATGCAAAGCCACTCGTTCCAATCATTCCCCACATATCTTCCCCATACATAAAAGCAAAACCGACTAGATAAAAACAGAGTGCACCAATGGTGATATCAACAAATACCTTCATGATAATATTTACATTATTTTTATGCCGAACAAAGCCAGCCTCTAAAAGAGCAAAGCCACCCTCCATAAGGATAATCATTGCAGCAGTTAACACGACCCATATCGTATCTAATCCTGAGTTCAATGTTTCAATCGTCATCACTACTACTCCTCGACTTTCTTCTGCTTGATGATATCTTCCGTAATCACACTTGATAGTTCAAGTTCATCACCACTCGTCATTTCATCACATTGACGAATGGCCATGTTGATTTCATAGATTCGTTGTTTCAGTGTGTCAATTTGCTTTAAGCGATCTTTCACATGAACAATGTATTCAACCGCTTGATGATGACTGGGCGGACGGCTTGTAAAAAACTTTCGTATAGGAGATAGGGATTGATAAAACGCGTCCTCAGCTCGCCTTTTCTCTTCATACCTTGTAATTTTATTTTTTAACTCATAGATTTCTTGTTCCTTGGTGAACAATATCTGTTGAAGTATGCTCGTAAACTCAGAGGAAGAAAAATGGAAGTACCGATTTAAGTCATCTCGAACAATCACGTAAATTCTCCTAACGCATTAATGTTATATTTCCTTACATGATATCAAGATTAAGAGAATTTGTATACAGAAATTAGTTGAAATTTTGTTCAATTCTTTTCAATAAAAAACACCCTATTACGTCATAGGGTGCTGCACTATACTAATTATCTACTTATTATTTCTCTAGCTTCCTCTGCAATATCTCTGGCTGTCAATTTATAGAATTCCTTTAAATAATCCATTTTGCCAACCTGGCCAAATTGTTCTTTTACCCCGATACGCCTCATTCTCGTAGGGCAATGCTCACTTAACACCTCAGCGACAGCACTACCTAACCCTCCGATTACATTATGATTTTCTGCTGTAACCACCGCTTTTGTTTTCGTTGCATATTTTACAATTAATTCTTTATCGATAGGTTTTATAGAGAACATATCAATTACCGTGGCTTCCACTCCCTGCTCTTTAAGAAGATCTGCTGCCTTCAGTGATTCTGCCACCATGATACCACTAGCAATAATCGTGACATCTCCTCCCTCTCTTAATACTTTCCCTTTCCCGGTCTCAAAAACATCTTTATCATCATAAAGCTTCACACTGTTTTTTCGAATAGTCCGGATATAGTGAATACCATATTCCTTCTCACTCTTCCGAAGCAAGTAACCTAACATGGTAGAATCGCTCACCTCATACACTTTCGCATTGGGAATTAGACGAACTAGCCCTAAATCTTCAAATGCCATATGTGTTCCACCATTATGCTCCGCAGATACACCGGCGTCAGATCCTAGAATTTTTATATTCGTTTTTGCGTAAGCACCGGATATAAATAATTGATCAAAGGCTCGACGAGTAGCAAACTGTCCAAACGTATGGACAAAAGGAATTTTCCCAGTGAGAGATAAACCAGAAGCTACACCAATCATATTGGCTTCCATTATGCCACAGTTTATTAATTGGTCTGGAATCTCTTTCATAATTTTATTGGTTGAAATGGCACTCATTAAATCTGCTTCCAATGCCACCACATTGGGATTCGCCTTCGCAAGTTCTAGAAGAGTGTTTGCATACATTTGACGCATTTCTATATTTTCTAACTTGTAGGTAGATGTATGAATCATCTTGTCACACCCTTTCCAACTCTGTGTTCCAAGTCATCAATCGCTTGTAATATTGCTTCTTCATCCGCTTGGCTAGGACGGATATGATGATTATCAACCTTTTGTTCTAAGTATGGAACACCTTGACCTTTAGTCGTATCTAAAATAATGGCCACTGGTCGTTCTGTTTGCTCTTTTCCTTTTTTAATAGCATCATAAATTTGTCCTAATGAACTACCGTCTACTTTCAGTGAATAAAATCCAAACGCATTGAACTTCTCTTCAAAGTCAAACGGGTTAATAATATCCTTAGTTAAACCATCGAGTTGTTTCTTATTATCATCAATGAAGACAAAAAGTCGATTTAACTTATGATGGGCTGCAAATTGAAACGCCTCCCAGCATTGTCCTTCATTTAATTCACCATCTCCCACAATACAAAAAGTATAGTTTTCTTTCTTTGAAAGCTTATGAGAGAGAGCCACTCCAACAGCCGCAGAAATCCCTTGTCCCAAAGATCCCGTTGTCATATCAACACCTGGTGTTAAATTCCGGTCCGGATGGGAAGGAAGTGTCGTTCCATTGTTATTGAGAGTATATAGTACCTCCTCTGGAAAATACCCTTTTACCGCTAATGTTGCATAAAGACCTGGTCCCCCATGTCCTTTTGATAAAATGAAATAGTCTCGCTCTTCCCAATCCGGATTTTTCGGATCAATCTTCATAACTCCTCCATACAACACCGCCAAGGTTTCAATGATTGATAAACTTCCCCCATAATGACCAAAACCCAGATGATAGAGCTCTTTTAATGTCTTTAATCGGATCTCATCCCGAAACTGTTCCACCTTCTCTAACTCTATACTCATGTAGCATCCTCCTTTTCTCCTAATCTTTTAAAATAAGAAACCCTTCCAGGGAGAGTTCTCATAAAGTGAACAGCCTGTGAAGGGTTTCATTAATTAGGCCTGGATTTGTTGTGTTTTATTCTTGTCTTTTTTAAAGAATCCGTATACTACTGCTAGTAACACGAGTCCTACTACAGTAACCGTCACACCAGTGGCTCCAAATGAATTTGCAACATTACCAAGAATAATTCCAGATGCTGCAAAGTCCGCATCAGAAAATGTCGTACTAGCAAAACCTAGATCTCCTAGTACCGGCATTAAGAAGACAGGTAAGAAAGTAATTAACAAACCATTAGCAAAAGATCCTATAGTGGCACCTCGAACTCCACCAGTCGCATTTCCAAACACTCCAGCTGTGGCACCAGTAAAGAAATGTGGAACCACACCAGGCAAGATAATAACTGCTCCAGCCATGCCAAGGAACATCATTCCAACAATTCCACCTAAGAAACTACAAAAGAAACCTATTAATACAGCATTCGGTGCGTATGGAAAAACAATGGGACAATCGAGCGCCGGTTTTGAATCTGGTACAATTTTTGTAGAAATCCCTTTGAAAGCGGGTACAATTTCAGCTAAAACAAGGCGAACACCTGATAAAATGACAAATACCCCAGCTGCAAAAGTAACTGCTTGAATAAGAGAGAAAACGAGATAATGAGTACCACCGCTAAGCTCACCTTCTACATAAGCTGGACCTGCAAATAGCGCTATAACGACATAAAGAATAGTCATCGTTAACGCAATCGTTACTGAACTATCACGCAAAAACCCAAGGCCTTTTGGAAATTTGATTTCCTCTGTTGAACGAGAACCCTTCCCTACCACTTTTCCGACAAGACCTGAGAGAACATAACCTAAGCTTGAAAAATGGCCAAATCCAACACTGTCATTACCAATAATCTTTCTCATGAACGGCTGACAAATCGCAGGAAAGGCTGCCATAGTTAACCCTAATGCTAGCGAACCAACAATTATAAGAGGAATCCCTTCTAATCCTGATACAACAAGGATGACTGCAAGCATACATGCCATATACAACGTATGATGTCCGGTTAAAAAAATGTATTTTAACCTAGTGAATCGTGCAATTAAGATGTTAGCCAACATTCCAAAAAACATGATAAATGCAGTTACACCACCGTATTCCGTTAATGCCATGGCAACGATCGCCTCATTATTGGGAACGACACCATTTACATTAAATGCTTCCTGAAACATCTTTCCAAAAGGATCAAGGGAGCCAACGATTACACCAGCACCTGCAGAAATAACAATGAAACCAAGGAAGGTCTTGACCGTGCCTTTAATAATATCACTAGCAGGCTTTTTTAAGATTAATAACCCAACGAGCGATATTAACGCAACTAACACAGCAGGCGTACTCAAAATATCCATCACTAACTTTAGTAATCTCTCACCCATGTTATAGGCCTCCTTTTAATCTCATTCATTTGTTTCAATAGATTAGAGTATTCCTTTTTGTTCAAGCACTTCTTTTAGCTTTGTCCGAAGTCCATCTAGATCGATAATACTTTCTATGACGATAACCTCTCCTAAGTGCCCCATTCCTTCGGCAATATCTTTTGCTGCGATGAATAAATCTGCTGCATCAGGTGTAGCAGAACTTAAATCGGAATGTTCCACTTCAATTCCGCTTACCCCAAGCTCTGATAAGATTTGTTGAACATTCATTTCTAGCATAAAACTGCTACCTAACCCTGAACCACAGACCGCTAAAATCTTCATATTAACCCCTCCTAAATTTTGATATAGCCTTATATATAAAAAAATTATTGCTCACGAAATGATCGAATACTGTTTAAACATCTCCAGAATGCTTTCCATCGAATCGACCTCTTTTAATAATTCTATATTTTCACTATGACTAAGAAGCTTTGTTAACTGTGAAAGCGCCTTTAAATGGGTAGTATTATCCAATGCTGCTATACAAAACAACAGCCGTACGGGATAATTTTCATTATCTAGAAAATAGACAGGCGTTTTTAACTTTAAAAAGCTCATTCCCACTTTATTAACGCCTGACTCAGGTCTTGAATGAGGAATTGCTACCTCTGGGCCAATGACTACATATGGCCCAAGTGTTTTTATATTATCTATCATTGAATCAATATAGGTTGTTTCAATTACCCCATTCATGACTAGTGGTTTAGCTGCTACTGTAACAGCCTCTTCCCAACTAGAAAGCTGATCCATTATTTGGATGGTATCTTCCTTTAATAAATCACTTAACACAGGTTTTTCCTCCCTCTTTACTTCCACTCTTTTATGAAAGGTCAATTGATTTAATGCTTTTTTCAGTCCTGTTTCATCATATACATTTGCATATTGACCTATTGTTTGGATTAACTCTTTAAGAGAAATGTCCTTATATTGAATCCCAAATAATGATTGGTATACTTCATTCACTAGAATGTTTTTTTCATTAGGAGTCATAATCGGCTTTACATAGAAGCAAGGAATCTTTGACTCTATCTCTACTGTGGAAAATAATAAATCATATTGCTCAGGATTTTCAGCATAGAACTGCTGTAATGACATAGTATTTTCGACTAAGATTTCGGAAAATAATGATTCTAACAGGTGTTTGACCATAAGGGAGGAACTTATTCCACTTGGACATACAACGATTGCTCGTTTCTTTTTAGGGATAGGTTTCTTGGGACTTTTTAATAGAGCTCCAAAGTGGATCGTAATAAATCCAATTTCCTCTTCCGGAATCGTAATGCTAAGCAGAGATTCAATAGGCTGTAGTAATTCACTTACAATCGTATACAATTCCTTATGTTCGGTTTTGATTTGGTCTAGGAGGGGATTGGTTATAGGAATTCGATACTTCATCCGAAAATATGCAGGCTTTAAATGCTGGTACAAGGTTTGTATCGCTTCGTTTTTCTTCTCAAATGCAATGGCTGTTTTCGATTCAAAGTTAAACACGAGTTGCTCACAAAGTTTAAACAATATGTCTCTATCACTTTCTAAGCTTTGTGGATTTCCTAACGATAACCCAAGAAATTGAATCGTCATAAAACAAAGTTCTGCTTCTAATTCCTCAAATTGTAGATATTTAAATAATGATTGAGCTACATCCCACATTGCATCTTTTTTTAACAATTCTATTTCATCTTTATGATAACGGACGAACTTCTCTTCTTTTAAGCGGAAGAAATATATCACTAAGAAATATGCAAATTGATTCAAGCGATCCTCTACAAATTGAAGGTGGAATTGCTTCTGGATTTCATTAAGATTCCCCATAATATAATCCATTTGAATCTGCTCTTTGTTACCTAGTAATAAAACCATGAGCTGATGAAAATAGGGTAAATCGGTTAGCTGAGACAAATGATGCTGTACCAAAACTCTTTTATCTAATTCATTTCCATGAAGATGATAGCCAATTTGTCTGGAATAACGGATTTCTACAAGAAACGGTGAATTCACTTCATTTGCTTTTTTCACGTCAGAGATGACTGTATTCTTGCTAACTTGTAAAAGCTGTGTTAAATGGACGGAGGATATTGGTTCTTCCCTAATAAAAAGGTATAAATATATAAAACTTAATCGCTCGTTCTCTGAAAATATAAAGTCTTGGTCAGATTCATCCATACGACGGTGATAAAAATACTCCACTACTGTTTCTGGAATGACGATGTATTTTGTCCCCTTATAAGGAATAGAAGGCAGTTCTCTAGTTTTTAACCAATGATTTATTTTTTCCAAATCATAGGTTACTTGCCTTTTAGTTAAATGAGTTTTATCTATTAGCTGCATGATTGTAGTTTTTTTCACCTTGAGAAGATGCTTCATTAAAAGTGCTGGACGTTTCTCAATCATCATCTACTTTGCCTCCTGTAATGAATATATTTTAAAACGCTTACATTTAGTGTTGTGATTGGGAACAAATGATGTCATAGTACAACTACAAAATTGTGCTGAACTTCTCTTTAGTTTACTTTTTGTAATATATATCGTTAATTAGTGAAGAAATGTCTTTTTTTAGTACAGTTGTATTTGTTTATAACACGAATAAAGCGACTGTTCATTGAACAGCCGCTTCCCTTTATTAATAATACGGATAACCACCATATGGATTATATGTTGGATAAGGGGTGGCTGCTGGATAGCCATAACCATAACCCGCTCCTTGAGTTAAAGCACCTGCTGCAAGTCCACCAAGAAGACCCACAGCTAATGGAGCGGCACCGTAACCTCCTCCATAATAACCTCCGTGGTGATGTCCTCCATGGTGATGTCCACCGTGGTGATGCCCTCCATGATGGTGTCCACCGTGGTGATGTCCTCCATGATGGTGTCCACCGTGGTGATGTCCTCCATGATGGTGTCCTCCATGATGGTGTCCACCGCCGTATACATTTCGTTTATTAGTCATATATATAATCTACCTCTTTCCTTACATATTTGTCCTACTCCTTTACTGTATGCATCCAAGTGGACATCCGTATGGGCAAATAAAGCGATAAGGTTCCTTTTTACAGTCAACACTGATACAATCAGATGAAAGACAAAAACGAAGGCGAAGGTGACAACTGTGATTGAGATAAAAACTTCTACACTCAGTGATGGAGAACTCAATAGAGGCGTATTTGCAACAAGAGATATTAAAAAAGGTGAACTAATCCATGAAGCACCTGTTATTCCTTATCCGAATGACCAGCACGAACATATCGAAAAAACACTTCTTGCGGATTACGCTTTCGAGTATGGAATCAATCATTCCGCTCTCTTACTTGGCTACGGCATGCTGTTCAACCATTCGTACGAGCCAAATGCAACTTATGAAATCAACTTTCCAAATCATACCTTTGATTTCTATGCTTATAAAGATATAAAGGCTGGAGAAGAAGTATTAATAAACTACAATGGTGAAGAAGATAATCAAGATCCACTATGGTTTAATGAAGAGAAATAAAACGAAAGTCTCAGTTTTTCTGAGGCTTTTTTATTTTATTAACTTTTTTGACAAAAGTTCTAGTATAAAAGTATTAACTAATTGCGACTAAATGCCGATAACAAATGAGAATATATAATTCATCGAAAAATATTAAATTACAAAAGGAGCAACCGTCGATGAAATGGATTAAGAATTTAAAAATTGTACAAAAAATGCTTTTGTTATCTGCAATTACTTTTGTAAGCCTTTTAACAGTAGGAGGGATGGGATTTTTCCAACTTGCTAGCATGGGGAATAAACTTACAGATTTATACGAGATGAAGCTTCAACCGATTCAAACTGTTAGCTTATTAAAAACCAATTCTCAGGACATACAAACTAACCTAGTAGAACTTATGGCCTCTAGGGATACAAGCCAAAAAAATAAGCTAATAGACAATATGGAAGCCAAACTCCAAATGAATCGTGAAATTAGAGAAACATATAAAACAACGAATAAAGAAGAAATTGAACTTATTTCAAAGGTTAATGACTTAGCACAAAACCTTCAAAAATCTAAAGAGAAAGTAGTAACACTAACATTAAAAAATCAAAATTTTGAAGCATACGAGATATACACAAAAGAAACTGGACCGATTTTAGATGAGATTAACGAGCATTATACAAAATTAATAGAAATTAACGGAACAGAAGCAAAGAACGTAAACGAGGAGAATAAGGACTTTATAGAAACCTCTTCGCTTACTATGATTATATTTATTGCTGTTGCCTTAATTATCTTTGCGGCAATCAGTTGGATGATTTCAAAATTAATTTACGGACCTGTTCGAAAAATGGAATACTTAATGCAGAAAGCCAAAAATGGAGATTTAACCGTTCAAAGCGACTATGTTTCAAGAGATGAGATAGGATCCCTTTCAAAATCATTTAATGATATGATCACCCAAATTAAATCACTTATCTTGATGGTTCGTGAATCATCAGACCAAGTTGCCGCTTCTTCTGAGCAGTTAATGGCTAGTGCCGAACAAACCAATAATGCTGCGGAGCAAATTGCTGAAGCTAGTTCTATTATGGCAGCAAACAGTGAGGCATCTGTGAAGGGTACAGAAGTTGTATCCATTTCTACACAACAGATGGCAATTGGTATTACAAATATTGCAGATTCTATTACTCTTGTTTCTGATCATTCAAATGTTACAACCGATGAATCCGAAAAAGGAAATATCGCTCTTAAGAAAACCATTAACCAAATGGGGTCCATTAATGAAACAGTCCAAACATCCTCTAGTATTATTAAGGACTTAGGAGATCGTTCTTCCGAGATTGAAAAAATATTAGCCGTTATCTCTGGTATATCAGAGCAAACAAACTTACTTGCTTTAAATGCAGCAATTGAGGCAGCAAGAGCTGGGGAACATGGAAAAGGCTTCGCAGTTGTCGCTGATGAAGTTAGAAAGTTAGCTGAAGAATCCAGACGTTCAGCTGAACAAATTACACACTTAATTCATGATATTCAAAGCAGTACAGCCAACGCAGTTGTATCAATGGATAAATGTACAACAGAGGTACAAACTGGCCTTGTACTAATTAATGACACTGGTAAATCATTTGAGAAAATTCTCCATTCTGCAGCCGATGTATCAAGACAATCGGTTGAAGTATCTGCAGCAGTTAAGCAGTTATCTTCAAGTGTTGAGCAGGTTGCCCTTGGAATTTTTGATATCTCAATGAAAACAGAAGAATCCTCATCAGGTTCTCAAACTGTGGCTGCGGGTACTGAGGAACAGCTTGCCTCAATGGAAGAAATCACGGCTTCCGCACATTCATTAGCTAAAATGGCAGAAGACCTTCAAGCAATGGTAAATACCTTTAAAGTGTATGAATAATTATAAAAGTGGTGCTAAAACCTTAAAGGTTTTAGCCCACTTTTTATTTCTTATTAATAGGCATGAAAAAACAGATGGCTATTCAACCATCTGTTTTTTCTTTTCGTATATGTTATTTACGCCTTTTTAACGTTCGTAGCTTGAAGTCCACGTTGACCTTGCTCTGTATCAAAAGTAACCTTTTGACCTTCGTCTAAAGATTTAAATCCTTCTCCTTGAATCGCTGAGAAGTGAACAAATACATCTTCTCCACCTTGAATCTCGATAAAACCGAAGCCTTTTTCTGCATTAAACCATTTTACTGTACCTTGTTGCATGTTGTTTCCTCCTGCGTGGAATACTCCACAATTAATACTATCATTGCTCAATGAGAAATCAAAGGCGAAAAAGCTTTCACTATTTTTTCCTTACAGACCGAACAAAAATAATTCTTTCTAAGAATAACAGGTTATGAACAATAAAACAATGAAAAGTATTAATTACATATATTCTCCAACTACATGGGATATAAATTATACAAATATTTTTGCTACTTTAGTCATCACTTTCTTGTCATTCGCAGTAACCTTTTTGGGCTTACTAGGTGTAGATAATTTTAAATTTCTCTGAATCTCTGAGGTAGTAATTTGAAGATAAAAAGCACTGGAATCTTCATTACCATCTAAGTACCCCTTTAGGATCTTCATTTTTTCAAGTGTGCCTGTAATTTTTTTACCATAATCCCACTTGATTTGATTTTTGTATCTTGTATCCAACTTTTCCTTTAAAGAAAAAGCCTCTTCTACTGCTTCTTCAGGTGTTTTAAAAAAGGAGTTCACTCTTTTAATTCCTTTTTTTCTAATTCCATCTGCCACTTGAGCTTGGTAACCGATAACAGTCATTTTTTGGCCATCCTTCCTAAGGGTCTCTTGCCTTCTACAAATGAGAACTAGAAGACCATACGGATGTTCCCTTCCTACTAGTATATCCTTATATATCCAGTAAATACCACAAATATGTATTATAAGACGTTTGTATGCTAGATCTTCTTCACAAATTCCGATTTTAATTGCATGGCACCAAATCCATCAATTTTACAATCAATATCATGATCACCCTCGACAAGACGAATATTTTTCACCTTCGTACCGATCTTAATCACAGATGACGACCCCTTTACTTTTAGATCCTTAATAACCGAAACTGTGTCACCATCGTTTAGTACATTCCCGTTTGCATCCTTTACTACCTTTTGCTCTTCACTTATTTCACCTTCTGCAGTCCATTCATATCCACACTCTGGACATATATATAATGGACCATCTTCATATGTGTATTCCGATTGGCACTTTGGGCAATTTGGCAAATTAGCCATATCTATTCCTCCGATCAAACAGTATTAATCCACTCTTATACTGCCAAAATGTCTTCGTAAAGACAAGGTCTATAAAGCCACAATAGACTATTTCATAAGATAGTCACATATTCTTTACAAAACAATCTTCTATTATGGAGGAGATCGATGAATAATTACTATCAACCTAGTGCAAAACCTTTTTTAATTACCAAGAGCCTTCATCCTGAGAATCAGGAGTCACCCATCTCCTTTCTAGACAACGACACCACTTCTTCTCGACTTTTTTATAGACGCAATCACTTTTCCTATCCAGCGCTCTCATACTCTAGCTACTGGCTGCCCGTTAGTGGGCATGTGAAAAAACCATTGTTTTTTTTATCACAACAACTAACCCAATTGCCCTCAAAACAGGTGAAGGTAGTTCTTGAATGTTCAGGGAATAAGCGAAGCTTTTTCGAGCCAAAAGTGTTTGGTGAGCAGTGGGAAAAAGGGGCGATGAGCCAAGGACTTTGGAAAGGTGTACCATTAAGAAATGTACTAGAACTTGCAGGTATTAAAGAAAGTGCTTTAGAAGTAGTTGTTGAGGGATTTGATTACGGGGAGCGTAAAGACACTGATCAATTAGTCTCTTACACTCGAAGTCTACCTTTAGAAAAAGCACTTCATCCAGACACGATTATTGCTTATGAGTTTAATGGCAAACCTATCCCTTTTAAGCACGGCTTTCCTTTAAGATTAATTGTTCCACAGTGGTATGCTATGGCCTCGGTTAAATGGATTAAGCAAATAACCGTTACTGACGTTCCTTTTACAGGTCCCTTTCAAACGATTGATTATGTATATTATCCATACAAAGAAAGTAACAAAGAAGCTGTTCCAGTTACCACCCTCCATGTAAATTCAACCATTCAGCATCCACTCCATAGAGACATATTACAAACAGGCTCACACACAGTAAGGGGAATAGCTTGGACTGGCCAAGGATATATAAAGAAGCTTGAAATTAGTACTGACAATGGTGGATCGTGGAACGAAGCAAACATAGAGACCATCTCCCATACTGGGCATTCTTGGACTTCTTGGTACTATCGCTGGAGAGTTGAGCAAAAAGGTGAATACACCATTATGTCTAGAGCTACCGACTCGAATAATCGTGTTCAGCCAATGAAGCCTTTTTGGAACCGGAAAGGCTATGGCTATCATGCAGTTGACAAGGTAATGGTTAAAATAGAATAAATAAAAAGAAGGGATCTTTTAAATGTCCCTTTTCTTCTCCATATTCAATGAATCGACCAAATCAATTAGCTCATGTAAGTCTGTAATTATATAATCTGCAAAAACCATTTCCCAATGAATATCTTTCTTCCAAACTCCTACCATACCTGTATCCATACTCCCCTTAACATCATTTACAGGATGATCCCCCACATAAATGCTCTGTTCTGCAGTTACCCCTAGCTGTGTTAAAGCCTTACGGAAAATTTCTGGATAAGGTTTCTTCATACCCTCCCATTCAGAAACTAAGATCGTATCAAAATATTGTTCAATTCCTAATGCCTTGATATTGTCCATTTGAAAAGTTCCATACCCATTGGTAATGATCCCTAATCGGATTGATCGAACTTTTAGTGCTTGTAAAGTTTCAATCAAATTAGAAAAAGCAACACAATGGTGCTTGAAATAGCTCATATAATCTTGCAAGAGTTCTTCCCACGTAAACTTTTCAATTTTAAATTCTTCTATCAGCTGTTTATATACTTGATCTTTCCAAACATATCCTCTTTTATCGAATTCTATAAATTTAGAACAATAACTTTCCTTCGATATATTCCCCAATGACTTAATCAGCCTTATATATTGGTTATGGATGAACTGAAAAACGGACGTATCTCTGTTTAGCAGTGTTCCATCTAAATCGAATACCACCGCTTTGATCATAAAACTCCCCCTTCCTTCTATAAATATAATCATTAAAGGTTTATTTTTCCATATTGACAAACAATAACCAATTACTTACAATAAAAGTAACTACCATGTATAACAAAGTAGTTATTTTTTTCGAACGCTATCTTGTTATGCAAAGTACCAGGAAGTGGGTATGCTTTATGTCTTTTCGAAGTCAGTTATTAAAAGGGATTATGGATGGCTGCGTTTTAGCGGTAATCGAGAAGGAATCTGTTTATGGTTATGAACTTTCTAAAAAGCTCCAAGACATTGGTTTAAGTGATGTGAGTGAAGGAACCATCTATCCTGTTCTTCTTCGACTTCAAAAAAACGGTCTCATTCGGGGAGAAATGAAGCCGTCTGAATCCGGGCCAAATCGAAAGTATTATTATCTAACAGATGCTGGAAAAGAGGCGCTAGAAACTATCGCATTAGAGTGGGAGCAGGTTTTTCTTCCCGTTCATTCTTTATTTCAAAGGAGGAATAATCATGAAAGCAAAGCAACTGATTGAAGAAAATAATCGAAAGCGCGACAGATTAACCAAAGAGAACGAAAAATATTATAGTGACATGCTGGTATACATTCGACTGCAGTTAACCCTTTCGGAGCAACAGTCCGAGGAAGTGTTAATGGAAATGCTCGATCATTTATTAGAGGCTCAAAACGAAGGTAAAACAGCCAAAGATATCTTTGGTCCAAATCCTAAGCAGTACGCTGATGAGATCATTGAGAACCTTCCTAAGGAAAAAAAGCGTCAAGCACTCCCATTCATAAGTGGTCTGATTTTAAATGTTATTAGCTATATGCTAATCATACGTTCTATCGTTATATTAATAGGCTCTCAATTCAAAGAAATATCAACGACGGTTTATCCTCTTTCTTCGATCATTGTTCTTATTGTTATTTTAGCTAGTATTTCTTTTGGAGTTTGGTATATTTTTAAAATTATTAAGGATTCACTTTTCCTTGAAAAGCAGAATAATAAAAAGGATATGATAAAGGCAGGGATTTTCGGGAGTGTATCAATGGCTCTAATCATTGTTGCAAGCAAACTAATGCCAGAGATCGGACCTTCCTTTTCCCTTTCTTGGTGGGCTTCCCTTTTCTGCGGTTGCGTCATTTGGACGGTCGGGTATGGAGTGAAAAAATTTGAGGCTTAACTACCAGGAGGATAGAACCCTTTTTTAGGAAGGAGCTGCATGAAAATGGAGCTCTTTCTTGTTTTAATCGGATTCGCAAAATTTTTCCTAAGAA
Source organism: Bacillaceae bacterium (assembly GCA_041640555.1). Taxonomy (GTDB): domain Bacteria; phylum Bacillota; class Bacilli; order Bacillales; family Cytobacillaceae; genus Robertmurraya_A. Next base: position 192,528 of record JBEQAB010000007.1, on the reverse strand, counting down.
AAAAGGAAAAAGGCTATCTTTTTATGAAAGCGCTTATATTCTATGATTAGCCTTGTATTTTACTATGTTAATAGGAGGAAGAATTCATGAAGAGATTAATAATGAAAGGCATTGGCGTATTACTTTTAGTTGTCCTCGCATTTCAAGCGTTTACACCTATTGGACAAGCAAAGCAACAACATTCAAATGGCCAGATTGCTTCACCAGAAGCCTCCATTGAATCAGGTACATATTACAAGTCACAAACCGTTGAACTGCAATCCTCAACTCCAGGTGTAACTATCTATTACACAATGGATGGAACGACACCTTCAAAAGATAGTAATTTATATTCTACACCTATTACTGTTAATCAAGATACGACAATTAAAGCGATAGCTTATGAAGTAAAGAACAATAGTATTGCAAACGAAGTTAGTAATGGTGCAAAAAGTAAGGTATCCACGTTCACTTATACATTCACAACCAAAGAAGATATCGCTTCAAAGTTCCTAAGTTTCACCTACAATAACATGCCTTATCGCCTTTATGTACCTGAAAATTACGATCCATCAAATTCGTACCCGTTAGTTCTGTTCCTACATGGAGGAGGAGAGCGAGGCACGGATAACGAAAAACAAATTCTAGCCAATGATGGTGCGGTGATTTGGGCAGCGCCTGAAAATCAAGCAAAGCATCCAGCCTTTGTTCTTGCCCCACAAGCCCGTAATGTACATGATGGTGGGTTTGGAATCACTAGAGACACAAATAATAATATTAGTCTAAACAGAGTGTTCGAGTTCTCTCAAGACTTAGGTACTGCCTACGACATCCTTCAAAAGGTTAGAAGTGAATACAATATTGATAGCAACCGACTATACTCTACTGGATTGTCTCAAGGTGGATTTGGTACTTTCAATCTGAATATAAGATATCCTGATTTATTTGCTGCAATGGTACCAATTGCTGGTGGTGGAGATCCGACTCAAGCCTCACAGCTTGTAAATAAACCTATTTGGGCATTTCATGCAGTAGATGATGTTGTCATTCCAGTATCTTATTCACAAAACATTATCGCAGCGATTAAAAATGCTGGTGGGAATCCAATTTATACAGAATATCCAACTGAAATGGGATATAACCATGCTTCATGGGTACCAGCGTATGAAAACAAAGACATGATTGAATGGGTATTTAAACAAGTGAAAAAGTAAAGAAACTAAAAGGTGTCAGAATCCATGTCTGACACCTTTTACTATGCTAGTTTGGTAACAGTAAAAAAACTCATGTAGCATGGAATATTTCTAACATTACTTTCCAAACTAATATTATGAAGAAACTATTAAAACACTCACTTCTCATATTAGCAATTATACTTTGGTGCTTGTTATTTGTTTATTATCTTCATATAGAAGGAATTTTCAACTTACTTAACTATTAACGATTTCCTTCCTATTTCCCAGCCATTTTCTAATAAGGCTTCTCGAACCGATCTCATAATTGCTGGTGCATTAGGCGTATCACTATGTACACAAATGGTTTCGACTGGACTTTCCTCCAACAACCGCAAAGCTTTCCCGGCCATTGTGCTTGGCTGTCCGATTTCCTCTAACGTCCAGCCAAACATTTTCACATAATTATTTACATACGGCCGATCAGCAAAATATTCGCTCACTACGTTTAAGTTTGCTTCTTTTGCCACATGATATAGCTCTGAATTAGGCAAGGTATAGATCTCAATATCACGATTGAAGTCCAAAACGGCTTCTACCGTCACCTCCGCTAATTCTCTTTTTTCCGCTGTCATCATATAAAGAGCACCATGCGGTTTAATATGAGACAATGCTGTTTGACTCTTTTGTAAAAAACTAGCAAGAGCTCCTAGCTGGTAAAGAGTATAATCGTATATCTCTTGTGGCTTCACTTTCATTTCACGACGTCCAAAGCCTAGTCTATCGGGTAATCCTACATGTGCTCCCACCCTTACACCATATTGAGCAGCCAACTCGACTGATTCCCGCATAACATGTGGGTCGCCTGCATGAAAACCACACGCAATATTAGCCGAGCTAATTAAGGGCATGAGTTCCTCATCAGCACCATACTTATAAAGGCCAAAGCTTTCGGCCATATCGCAGTTTAGATCAATATATTTCTCCAGAATAATTCCTCCCTTTTATGAAGGCTCTTTTCTAAAAACATTGTTGCTATATACACACTTTTTCAGAATTAACCTATATGTTTCAGCAGCCAATCAGGATTTTATCGTCCTTAGAAAAGAGCTACTCTCCAAATAGACCAATAAACTCAGCGTTTTTCCAAAACAACAAACTTTACGAAAACAGCCTTTATGAATTACACTTCCGTTAAAAAGGCCATTTAAGAAAACTCACAGCCTATGATTCCCAGATATATACATTAACAGGCGTAGGATTGTAGTCATTACATGGGTTGTTCAGCTGAGAGCAGTTACTAAGAAGAACCAAAATGCTACATTTAGCTTTTAGCTCAACATAGCTTCCAGGAGCAGAAATACCATCAACGAATTCAATGGCACCATCCTCTGTAAAAGGTACAATGCAAAAGAAGTTTACGCTTGGCGGTAGATCTCTTTTTGTATATCCCGCTTGATTTTCTTCCATCAAAAGCAAAAAAGTATCACGACAGTTATGCATATCAATCTTGTCATGTCCGTATCGGACCGTATTACTTTGGGCAGAACAAAAACTAAACCAAGCATCATGGCAACCAACCGTATCTGCAACGATAGTGGCGAGTTCTTTACCTGATTCCGCAAGTAGGGTCGAACCGGTCTTAAGGTACATATTCTCCTGCTCTGCAATGGTTAAAACAGTGCTATAGTGATCATCTGAATTGTCCGCATCATAAAACAATGCATCCACTGATTGATTTCCTTCTATATCTTCAATTCTTATTACTTGTCCGGGTAGAAGCTTTTTCATAAATCCTTTCCCAGCCAAAATGGTCTCGCTATATATTGCATCCTTCGTATCTCGGGAACTTTCCACTTTCGTTAGAACAGGCATTTTTAACCCTCCTTTTTCGAAAAAATCATCAGTATAAAGAGTAATACGCCCAAGTATTTTCAAATGCACGTCGATTTTCTGGACGATTGTTAACACATATATCATCCTCTTCTACGATTGATGAAGAGGAAACCTCCATTTTAACAGGGACAGATGGAAACTCTGTCCTTGGATCTAGAGGATTGGGTGTATTAGAAAGGACAACTAAGAGATCCATCTCCGTTCTCAAGGTCACTGCAGCACCTTGAGGACAATGGTTTTTTTGAAAGGTTAATTGACCATTTTCATCTGAAGATATTTTAGAAAACAAATTGACTACTGGTACTAGATCACGTGCACCTAAGCCATTTCGTGCGAGTTCGGTAATTAAGTTCTCTCGCCCACTTCGAAACCACTCGTTTCGCTGAATTTGATAGGTGGTTACTCCATATTTATCATCCGTTTTCTCACGAGTCGTACATCCAGCGATCGGATCATGCCAGCCAACAGTATCTTCCACAAAACTTGCCAACACTCGGCCATTATCACTTAAAAGAACATGACCTTTTGTTAAATGGCTTGTAAATTGAGATTTTAGTGTGTCGGACATGACATAGCGTTCGGTTAAATCCCTTGCGTTATAAAATAGAATGGATACATTTGCACCTTCCTTAAGTGCAGTAAAACGAATACATTTCCCTCGTTTTATAAACCCTGACCATTTTCCACCAGGAGAAAGCATGGTCGACCAAACCTGTGTCATCCTAATTTCCTCCTTTTAAGGCACATCATCAATGCTTGAGTAGCGTAATGATATGTTTCTTAAGTTTCATAAATCTGTCCACTTCTACTAGTTCGCCATTCTTAAATAGTTGAAGATCGGCATTAATTTCTTCTTTAATTTTTCCAGGACGAGCATCCATTACGTAAATCCGTTGGGAGAGAAAGATCGATTCATCAATGTCGTGGGTAATAAAGACGATCGTTGTTTTTTCTTTTTTCCAAATATCTAATAGCAATTGCTGCATGGACTGCTTCGTTTGTGCATCAAGCGCCCCAAACGGTTCATCCATCAACAATACCTCTGGGTTATTTGCTAACGAACGGGCAATGGCCACACGCTGCTTCATGCCACCTGATAATTCTTTTCCATAAGAGTTGGCAAATCGGTCAAGGCCAACAAGCTCTAAGTATTTATCTGAGATGTCTTTCTGTTCCTTAGGGCTAACACCTTTTAATTTCAAACCAAATTCAATATTCTCACGAACGGTCAACCATGGAAAAAGGGTATAAGATTGAAAGACCATCCCTCGCTTGACGCTTGGACCTTGTACTTCCTCACCAGCTACTTTAACTGACCCAGACGTTGCTTCTTCTAGGCCGGCTAATATTCGAAGAATAGTTGATTTCCCACAGCCAGATGGTCCCAAAATAGAAACAAACTCCTCATTTTTAACATATAAAGAAACATCCTCCAAAGCTTGGAACGTGCTGTTTTTCGTTTCGTAGATTTTTGATAATCCACTGATTTCAATTTCAATGTCAACCGGATCAACTACTACTTTTGGCTGTACAATAGTCACCATTTAATTCCCACCTTCCACCCAAGGAAATAACTTTTTATTTGCAATCGCGAATGCTCTATCAATAATCAGCCCTAATAGTCCAATGACAATAATTCCTACAAAGATAGACTCTGTATCTAAGAATCTTTGTGCTTTCATGATGAAATAGCCAAGTCCATTATTCGCTGCCACCAGCTCAGCAACGACTAAATATGTCCAAGCCCACCCCATAATCAAACGTAGCGTGGTCATGAGTTTTGGCAGTAGCGCAGGGATAATGACTTTGAAAATCACTTGCTTACGATTCGCACCAAGAGTATAAGATGCGTAAAGCAAATCTTTGCTAATACGATTAGTATCATCAGCCACCATCAAGATGAGCTGAAAGAAGCAACCGATGAAGATCACCAATATCTTGGCTGTTTCTCCGATTCCTGCCCATACCATAATTAGAGGAATAAAGGCTGCTGCAGGCATATAACGGATAAACTCTGACATTGGTAAGATAAAGGATTCGGCGAATTTAAAGGTTCCAGCCAATATCCCAAGCGGAATACCAATCAAACAAGCCAGTAAAAATCCCATAAATACACGATACACACTTATTCCAATATGCTCCCAAAACTCTGCGCTCCCAAAAGATTGTACTAACGAAAGGACCACTCCGTTTGGGGTTGGAAGGAAAACTTCGTCAACGATGTTAATAAATCGAATACCACCCCAGAAAAGGAAGAGTAATAGAAACGTGATACAAACTCCAAACAAATACCATTTTTTCGGTACGTCTTCACGTATAGAAGTTAAGCTTCTTATTGTTTTATTTTTTGGTAGATTCATTTCAATCACCCCTTCTATTCTTATTATTTTGAAACATTTTCAACAAAGGAAGAATCAACAAAATTAGAGAAGTCAGGTATTTCTTCCACATATTCCTGTCTCTTTAAAAACTCTGCATTTTTTTCTGCTGTATAATAGAATGAATCGTAACTGTTTCCTTCTTTGAAGGAAGCAAGATTATCTTCAGGGGTAAACATTTTGAACCCTTTAAATCCTTCTGTTAACTCTTCACTAGTAATACCAGCCTCTGTTGCAATAATGTCAATGGATTCTTCCGGGTTCTTTTCCAAGTAGTCAACCGCTTCAAACCACGCATTTACTATTCTTTGTAACTCTTCTTTCTTCTCTTTTGTAACCTCTTCTCGAACAACAAACACATCAGATATTAACCCAGGATAATCTGCAGAAGTAACCAGTTTATGTGTGCCTTCCTTGCCAACTGCTTTGCTTAAGAATGGCTCCCAAAGTCCAGCTGCATCAATATTTCCGGATAGGAAAGCATTCCCTGCATCAGGGACAGTCAGGTTTGTGAAATTCACATCAGATTCCGTCATACCTGCATCTTCAAGAGCAGTCAGTAGGAAGAAGTGTTCAATCGTTCCTAGTTCCGTACCTACAGATCTTCCTTTTAAATCTTCAACCGATTGAATATCATTTGTGGCAACAATTCCATCTCCACCGATTGAATTATCTGTGATAAAAATGGTTTTTAAATCAATTCCTTTATCTAAAGGGGGAATCGCATCTAACAATGCTTGAGTATTTCCATCGATTTTTCCTGTATTTAAAGCCGATAAGGAGTCAGCATAGACTGGAAAATAGACCAATTCAACATCAACGCCATATTTTTCAAAGAATCCCTTTTGATCCACAAGATGCCATAAGTACCAACTAGGTAGAGCACTAAAGCCAATTTTTACGGTATTGCCGCTGGATTCACTTCCAGAGGTTTCTTTTGTTGAACTTCCACAAGCACTTAAGAACATTGTTCCAACCAATACGACTGCTAAAAATACATGTTTCATCTTTCTCATTCTCTTCACCTCATTGTTAAATTTGTTTTTGAAAAAATAAAAGAAGGATAAAAGAATGAGAGAATGAATCTCCCAGGCTTTTATCCTTCCGTGTATATAGAAAAAAAAATTCTATACGCTCTCTCTTGGACCAGACTTGATACGACACCATATCAACGGAACCCTAGACAGCTTTTTGCTCTCACTGATACTTTTTTTGGAGAGCCCATATTTACTTGCAAAGATTTAAGTTGGTTTCAGTATATATCGTTTACAAAACTCCCCCAACACTCGTGTTACATTTTCTAACAGGGTTTTTATATTGGTTCACATTCATCAACAAAAAAACCTTACTCATATTGAAGTAAAGTTTTTTCTCTTTTTTCTTTTTTTCCTATCCTAGTACCGTTTGAACCGAACCATTTCTGACAAAGAAGATAAATAACCACTATCTCAATTCCATCTCCCCCATAATACATAATCATTCCACCGATTTCACCTTGTATAGTAGATACTCCAGTGGGAGGATGTGCGTAGATATTTTTTGCTAGAATCCCATGGCCCCCTAGAGCACAAACCAATACAATTACCCGAAATAAAAATGGATACCGATGTGGCATTGGATCCATAGAGATCATGGATAAAGTAAACACATAGCCTGACATAAAGATATGAAAATGGACGATAAAATGAAGCAAAGGATACTTATGCATGTGACCATATAAATTGGTTGTGTACAATAGCCAAAGTCCACCTATATTCAATATGGCAGCAACAACGGGATGAGTGAACAATTGAAATGGATAACTCTTTAGAATTTTGGATAATCGGCGGGCCAGATCTACTGGTAATGTACGAAGCAAAAGTGTCATGGGAGCAGCTAATACCAATAGTAACGGAGCTAGCATACCCAATAATAAATGACATATCATATGGATCTTAAAATCAACGTGGGAAAGGATGGCTAACGGTCCAATTGTAGAAATAGCAACACATAGAAAACAACAGAACAAAAGAAAGGTGCGATAATATGGCCATTTCTTACCTTGTTTCATTGCAGCTAACACATACATAATCAGAAACACCGTTAAAGGAAGCAGTAAAAATTTCGAACCATTTACTATGCTTGCAGTGCCACAAATGGCTCGAATGTAACTAACAATCCCCATTTGTAATACCTCGCCTGTTTGCCCTTTTTGATTTACTCCTTGATAAGAGCAAACCTACTACCACTAACACAACCGCTAGAATATTCCAAATCAAGTCATAAAATATAACATTTTCAACATATCTAATTTGGTGGATACGCAATAGCTTATGCTGAATCGTTCCATCATACAATTGAAAGAGACCAGCCCCGAGAAAAACTCCCCCTATCCATCTAGGTATCTGTAACGCTTTTTTTCTTCGAAGATGGGAGAACAGAAATAATCCAGCTATCGTAGCAAACCAACTAAATGCATGAAATATACCATCGGAGATTAATCCAATCTCGGTTGTTCGCTTGTCATAGAAATGATGCCAATGTAATAATTGATGAAATACCGTCTCATCCAAAAACGCAACAAAACCGATACCGAATAAAAAACCGGACCAAAAATTACTCCTTCTATCAGCTTCCTTGTTGGTCATAGTTCCTCTCCTTTTGGTCAGAGTACCTTTACAAAACATATCATTTCACCAAGAAAAAAAAATAACCGTACTTCTCGGTCGAAGTAGGTTATCTTTATTTATTACTAAACAGTTATTCTGGCATACCTATCTTTCTTAAAGGATAAATCTGTAACTTCACTTCTCCTATTAAAGAGGAGATAGGAATTGGGCCAAAAAATCGACTATCCTTACTATGTAGCCGATTATCTCCCATAACAAATAACGCTCCATCAGGCACGACTGATTCCCCTGTTAACTCCTCAAGTGTAAAGTCTCCAGTTAATTTATCTAATAATACATTTTTCTTTATATCCTCTAAGTACGGTTCATTCATTGGGTTCCCATTGATATATAGGGTATCATTTTTCACTTCTACCTGATCTCCTGGCAAGCCAATTACCCTTTTAATATACCGTTCATCTGAATCTGGTGCGTTAAATACGATTAGGTCGAATCGTTGAACATCTGATACTTTACTTACCAACAGCCGGTCATGCTCTTGAAAGGTTGGTAACATAGATTCCCCATAAACGATGGCAGGTGAGAATAGGAAGTGACGACAAATAAAAGCAACAATAAATGCAAACACAATCGATTTAAACCAAGAATACACTTCCTTTTTGGTAGTATCACTCACACCGATTTTCCTCCTTTATTTTTATTTATCTGATCACTGCTAACTAGATTATTTTAATTTCCCCCTTTTTTCGATTGCTTATCTTATACCATACCATATTCCAGATGGAAACTTTTTCTTACACGCTCAAAATATGTTAAAATTTTGATAATTCAAACAAGGGAGAGTTGAGGATGGAGAATACTTCACATCAAAAGGATTCATGGAATGCAAACTTATACGATGATAATCACTCATTTGTCTCGAAATATGGGAATAGTCTTATTGAATGGTTGGCACCCCGTAAAGAAGAGCGAATTCTTGATTTAGGATGCGGAACAGGTGATTTGGCGAAAAGATTATTTGATCAGGGGACCCACGTGATAGGGGTAGATAAATCAAATAATATGATTGTGCAAGCATTAGAAAAATATCCTGAAATACCATTTTTCGTCCAAGATGCAACACTACTACCTTACACAAATGAATTTGATGCTGTTTTTTCTAACGCTACTCTTCACTGGGTAACAAATCCTAAGCAAGCATTAGAATGTATCTTCAATAGCTTAAAACAAGGTGGAAGATTCGTAGCAGAATTTGGTGGAAAAGGAAATGTACAAACCATCATTAATGAAATTCAGCATCAATTAGGGAGTAATCTAACGGACTCCCCTTGGTATTATCCAAGTATTGGTGAATATTCTTCCTTAATGGAAGCTGTTGGTTTCAGAGTTACCTTTGCCCAACATTATGATAGACCAACTCCTCTAGAAGGGCCAAGCGGATTAAGGAACTGGATAAAGATGTTCGCAATGAGCTTTTTTCATGGATTAGATGAAAAAGAGCAAGAGGAAGTCATAAATAAGGTTGAACAGCAACTAAAATCAAAATTATTTCAAGATAACCAATGGATTGCGGATTATAAAAGAATTCGTGTCATCGCAATCAAGGAATAATAAAAGGCATCAGGATGTCATGAGCCCATCTTGATGCCTTTTTACTTTTTATTGTTTAACTTCTTCCCAATAATATTGTATGGCTTCCTTCCGAACGACTTCCGGGCATTCAACCTCATTGTCCCAATGATCGTAGTTATTCTCACCATTCACATGATGTATATCTACACTGTAGTATTTATCTTTATATTTAAAAATGATAACCACCATTTCTGAGTAACCAGCATCATCATTTCCAAGTTCTTGGACAAATTCTAATCCATAAGCATCGTGGTTTTTTCTTTCAGCAACTGAATCAAGTATTACATCTTTAGGAAACTTCATCTTTTCTCGTCTCTTCCCTTCCATTTTATAAGCGTATTTTACTACGGTTATGAGGAAAAAGAAACATGATTTATCGAAAGGAATATGACAAATTTTTGAGCTTTTTTAAATCCCTTTTTTTCTAGAGGTACGATTAGTTTTTTTGTTAACCTAAAAAATATTTAGTTGACAAAAAATACTTTGAAAATTTATGCTTTACTTATACAAAAAGAAAAGGGGATATTTTTATGAAATTAAAAACAATTGATCTTACATTAGCAGCCATGTTCGTTGCATTAATGGCTGTAGGTGCAAACATTACCTCATTTGTGCCATTTTTGGTGGTCGGAGGAGTTCCAATTACGCTACAAACTTTTTTTGCTATTTTAGCAGGTTTGATTCTTGGTAGTCGTTTGGGAACGATCTCCATGACAGTATATGCGCTTGTCGGATTGGTGGGCGTTCCGGTTTTCGCTAGATTTGGAGCTGGTTTTTCCAGTCTCTTGAGTCCTACCTTTGGATTTATCGTTTCATATATTATTGCTGTTTTTGTAGTAGGAAAAATCGTAGAAAAGAACCGATCCCTTTCTGGCTTCATCACAGCTGCTATGGTCGGACTTGTTATTAATTATGTATTCGGAACAAATTGGATGTACGCGGCATACAAACTTTGGGCGGCAGCCCCTGAAGGTTTTACTTACCAAATGGCTTGGTCTTGGATGGTCGTTCCAATGCCAAAAGATATTATTCTTACAGTACTAGCTGCCATTCTTGCTATTAGACTAGAAAAAACCGTTTTATCAAAGGGTAGCTTCAAACATTTAAAAAGAACTGCTTAATAGCGGAAAGAGAGGATACATGGTGAATAACTGGAAAAAACTTGCTCTTGATGTATTAAATGGCCACGAGCTCACGAATGATGAGGCGTTAAATATCCTTACTTGTCCTGACAATGAGCTGCTTGAGATCCTTCAGGCAGCTTATGTAATCCGAAGTCATTATTACGGAAACAAAGTAAAGCTTAACATGATCATCAACACCAAATCAGGACTTTGTCCTGAAAATTGTGGTTACTGTGCCCAATCCAGCATCTCAAGCGCACCTATTCAAAAATACCGAATGATGGAGAAGGAAACGATACTACAAGGTGCCGAACGTGCCTATCATCTAAACGCCGGCACGTACTGTATTGTTGCAAGCGGCAGAGGCCCAAGCGACAAAGAAGTCGATATTGTCACTTCTGCCGTCGAGGAGATAAAAGACAAATACGGTCTGAAGGTTTGTGCTTGCCTGGGTCTACTCAACTCGCAACAGGCAAAACGATTAAAGGAGTCAGGAGTCGACAGATACAATCATAATATTAACACGTCAGAGAGTCACCATTCATCCATTACTACCTCCCATACATACGAAGACCGAGTGAACACAGTCGAGCTAGTGAAGAATGCAGGCATCTCACCATGCTCTGGAGTTATTATAGGAATGAAAGAAACATTGCAAGATGTGATTGACATGGCGAGAAGCTTAAAAGTATTGGATGCTGATTCTATCCCTGTTAATTTCCTACATGCAATTGATGGTACACCTCTTCAAGGTGTAAGTGAGTTAAATCCGCGTTATTGCTTAAAAGTGCTATGCTTAATGCGCTTTATTAATCCATCAAAGGAAATTCGGATTTCGGGTGGCCGAGAAGTTAATCTTCGCAGTCTCCAACCTCTCGGATTATACCCTGCTAATTCTATTTTTGTGGGTGATTATTTAACAACCGCTGGGCAAGAAACCACGGCAGATCACAAAATGCTAGAAGATCTCGGATTTGAAATTGAATTTGCTAAGGAAGAAACCACAGCATAAAAGATGAATTCTGTTTACTATATACTGGATTTCTAGGGCTTCAAATTCTGTTTTGGCGCCCTCAACCTACTAAATTCTGGATATCCAGGGCTTCAAGTTCCGTTTTGGTGCCCTCAACCCACTAAATTCTGGATATCCAGGGCTTCAACTTCCGTTTTGTCGCCCTCAACCTACTAAATACTGGATTTCCAGGGCTTCAAGTTCCGTTTTGGTACCCTCAATCTACTAAATACTGGATATCCAGGGCTTCAACTTCTGTTTTGGTGCCCTCAATCTACTAAATACTGGATTTCCAGGGCTTCAAGTTCCGTTTTGGTGCCCTCAACCTACTAAATTCTGGATATCCAGGGCTTCAAGTTCTATTTTGGTGCCCTCAACCTACTAAATTCTGGATATCCAGGGCTTCAACTTCTGTTTTGGTGCCCTCAACCTACTAAATACTGGATATCCAGGGCTTCAAGTTCCGTTTTGGCACCCTCAATCTACTAAATTCTGGATTTCTAGGGCTTCAAATTCTATTTTGGTGCCCTCAATCTACTGAATTCTGGATATCCAGGGCTTCAAGTTCCGTTTTGGTGCCTTCAACCTACTAAATACTGGATTTCCAGGGCTTCAACTTCCGTTTTGGTGCCCTCAACCCACTAAATTCTGGATATCTAGGGCTTCAACTTCCGTTTTGGCGCCCTCAACCTACTAAATACTGGAAACACAGGGCTTCAACTTCTATTTTGGCGCCCTCAACCTACTAAATACTGGAAACGCAGGGCTTCAACTTCTGTTTTGGTGCCCTCAACCTACTAAATTCTGGATATCCAGGGCTTCAACTTCTATTTTGGTGCCCTTAACCTACTAAATTCTGGATTTCCAGGGCTTCAACTTCTGTTTAGACAAGCGGATTCGCTTGCCATTTTTATATTATCTTCAAAAGACAAAGTCATTCAGTAAAACGAACAATCTTAACCGAAAATTTTCATTAAATTTAATGAAAACCGTTTTATTAAGTCTTTGTAAGTATTACGGTATCGGTCTAGAGACTGTTCTTATTCATGAACAAATTATGTTATGATTCATCTTGTGATTATTAATAGTTTTTACCATGAGAGGGGAAATTTTACAATGTCTATTTTTACAAGGTGGGCCTTTCGTAACAAAGCTGCAGTATCGATTCTGACGATCTTGGTTCTTGGCTTAGGAATCCTAAGCTACACAACATTACCTATGGAGTTCTTTCCAGCCGCAGACCAGCCGCAGGTTTCAGTCGTTGTGCTAGGTCAAGGAACCGACTCTGACACAATGGAAAAGCAAGTCACGAATCCAATGGAAACGGTACTTGAAGGAGTAAAGGGAAAAACGAATATTTTTTCGACTACAGGAGACGGATATTCCAAGCTTGATATTTTTTACGACTCCAAGACTAATATGAAGGATGCGAAGCTAGAGGTACAGGATGTACTGAGCACGCTTACCCTTCCGCCAAACGTGTCAAAACCAAATATCATTCAACTAAATACAAATATGATTCCGATCTCACAGATTTCAATCACGTTTGAAGACGGATTAACGGCTGAAAATGTGGAATTTGCGAAAAAAGAAATTGTTCCCGTTTTAAAAGATATTGACGGTATTGCTAATATACAAACCATGGGCGAAGCGAATTCCTATGTATCTGTGAAAATAGATAACGAAAAACTGGCACAAACACAGATTCCATTTCAAACCATCATGACTGTGTTACAAGGACAGAATTCTTCCATGGCTGTCGGTGAGCAAACAATAGATGGTAAATCAAGTAACATTAAGGTTATTGGCAGTATAGATAGTCTGGATGAGTTAAGAAATCTACAAGTCTCTCCAGGAGTGAGTTTAAAGGATATCGCAACAGTTGATAAACAAGAACCCAATGATACGTTGAATCACATTAATGGTGAAGATGGTCTTTTCCTAATAGTGACAAAGGATAGTGCATCTAATGCCGTATCTATCAGTAAAGAGCTTGATCAATCCATCAAGGAGCTGAACGAGAAGTTTAGTCAATCAGAGACGACAGTGGTGTTAGACTTAACAGATATGGTTGAAAACTCTGTACACACCATGATGAAGGAAGTATTACTTGGAGCATTGTTTGCAACGATTGTTATTATGCTTTTCCTAAGAAACATTCGCTCGACTTTTATTACAATTGTGTCTATTCCATTGTCCCTAGCCTTTACCTTATTCCTCCTTTCACGCTCAGGAATTACACTTAATGTTCTAACTTTAGGAGGAGTGGCAGTTGCAGTTGGTCGTTTAGTAGACGATAGTATCGTAGTAATCGAGAATATTTTCCGCAAAATGCAAAAGGAAAAATTCTCCGTACCTTTAGTAATAGAAGCAACAAAAGAAGTAGGAACAGCCATCACATCATCAACCTTAACAACCGTGGCAGTATTCCTACCAATCGGTCTTGTAAGTGGGTCCCTTCAGGATATTATGCTTCCATTTGCATTAACGATTACCTATTCCCTGCTCGCTTCATTAGTCGTAGCTTTAACGGTTGTCCCACTCATGAGTGCTGGACTTTTGAAAAATACAAAGCTACCTGAACATAAGCCAGCGGTAAAGTTCATTAAGTTTGTCACTTGGTCACTTAATCATAAATGGGCAGTCCTTCTCCTAGCATTATTTGTTTTTGCAGGCTCGATTGTGACCTACGTAACGTTGCCGAAAGGGGCCATTGATAACTCAAGCTCCGATTTCATTGTGGCCAATTTAACGTACCCGAATAATACCCCTATTGACGAGGTAAAGGAAGGATCCCTTAAACTGGAGGAGTTCATTCTTAAGCAAGAAGAGGTTGAACATAACTTTACTCAAATGGGGAATTCAGCCGAAGCTGCTCAATACGGGGATGTAAAATCACCAACAGCAACAAGCTTTTCTATTATTCTTAAAGATAAAAAAGATACCGATCACTTGATCAAACTGATTGAAGGTGAAAAAGAGAATTATAGCGATGCCGAGCTTACGGTTTCAGCTAGTTCGATGATGTCTGGCTCATCTTCCCAAATCACGATCGATGTGATGGGTGATTCCTTAGATAATCTAGAAGAAACAGCTTTAAACGTGAAGGATGAGATTTCGGGTATTGATGGTGTCGAAAAAGTTTTTACGAATTTTGAAGAAAAGAAAACGGTCTTTGCACTTGAAGTGGACTCCAGTAAAGTAAACTCGGAACAAACCGCTCAAAGCTTGGCAGCCATGCTGAATGCTATGCCAATCGGTATGATACAACTAGAAGAGCAGGACACACCTGTATTATTGGAACCCATGTTAACTCCATCTACAGCTGATGAGATTAACAATATCCCTGTTATGACTCAAACGGGTTTAGTCCCTGTTTCTGAGGTTGCTACCATTACGAAAAATGAAGAATCAACGAGTGTCTTCCATAAAGATGGAGACCAATATGTTCGAGTAACAGCAAATATTGATTCTTCACGTGTTTCAGACATCTCAAAAGAAATGAATGAGGTTATATTTGGTGTTCAAGGAAGTGGTGGAATCAACCTACCTGATGATGTAGAAATTTTTGTTGGAGGAGCTAGTGTTCAACAAGCAAATGACTTCTCTGATTTATTTATGACCATGATTGTTTCTATCGGAGCAGTTTTCTTGATCATGGTGATTACTTTCAAAACAGTAAGAGCTCCTATCGCTATTCTATTCTCCCTTCCACTTGCAGCGATTGGTGCTGTGCTTGGGCTAGTGATTAGCCGAATTCCTGTGGATGTAACGGCTCTCTTAGGTGCCCTTATGCTTATTGGTATCGTCGTCACGAATGCGATTGTATTGTTAGACCGTATTAAACAAAACGAACAAAAAATGATTATTCGGGAAGCCATAGTGGAAGCAACTGCAACGAGAATGCGACCGATTTTAATGACCGCTATTGCAACTATCTGTGCCATGCTCCCACTTCTATTTAAAAAAGCAGAGACAGGTGCCCTGGTGTCACAAAGCTTAGCTGTTGTTGTGATCGGTGGATTAGCAGTAGCAACCTTACTGACTCTTGTGGTTATTCCCGTGATTTATGAGCTTTTACATTTCAAAAAGTCTAAGAAACAAAGAACTCAATTAGCAAACGTACAAAGTATGGAAGCATAAAAATAAAGCCAGTCACCGTTACTTGTGACTGGCTCTGTTTCTTATTGCTGCCCTTTTTGCATAGATGAATCTTTTTCAAACAAAACAAGCAATGCTGGTAATAAAATCCCCCGAATTAAGAACGTGTCTAATAAAATCCCGACCGCAACAATAAAGCCGAATACAAATAACAATTGAATGGGTTGAGTCATTAACACGGCAAAGGTAGCCGCAAGAATAATTCCAGCTGAAGAAATTACACCACCTGTGTTGGCGACAGCAATCTCAACGGCTTTCTTAACGGGATGAATTTTCCTTTCTTCCATAAACCTTGATATAAGAATGATATTATAATCAATTCCTAACGCCACTAAAAAGACGAAGGAGTAAAGCGGGACGCGGTTACTAACCGTATCAATATCAAAAAATAAGTTTGTCAGGAACATCCCTAATCCAACAGCTGCCATGAACGATAATAAAATGGTCCCCATCATATATAAAGGTAGCCTGATCGACTTTGTCATTACAATGAGCATTGCAAAGATGAGAATGGACTCTAACAGAACAATTACGATAAGGTCTCTGTTATTCGTTGCCCGATCGTCAATTCGATTAGCTGTTTCGCCAGCGAAGTAAAGCTCACCCTCGAGACCTGCATCCATTACAATTTCCTGTGAATTGTCTCTCGTATTCTCCAATGCATCCATCGTTTCACTATCGTATGGACTTTCTGTATAAGTTAGCGTAAATTGAACAACTTTTTGGTCCTCCGTTACACCACTTGGACGAACACTGCTAACAAGAGGTTGTTTGGCCAGCTCTTTCATGATGGAATCCTGTCGCTCCATCGTCACTTGCTCTGATGCTTCAAACAAGACCGTTGTTGGAGCTAAATCTCCCTTTTCAAACTTTTCTTCTAGAATTTCATATCCAATCCTAGACGGCATATCCTCAGGAAAGCTCTTCATTGTATCAAACTCATACTTTAAATTGAACATATTTAGTGCCGATATAATCAAGATCATCCCAATCGCCACCGTTGAAACAACGGGCTTCTTCACTACACTTCGGCCTATTTTGCTCCAGAAAGAATTTGCTTTAACTGATTCCTCCCCCACTCTAGGAATCTTAGGCCAGAATGACTTTCTTCCGAATAGTGTAAAAAGAGCAGGAACTAATGTGACGGAAGCAATCATAATAATCAGCATTGCCGTTGCAAAAATAGGAGCAAAATTTCGGTAATCTCCAAATTCTGCGAAGAATAATACCAACATGGCAGCAAGGACTGTACCACCCGAGAAGAAAACGGGTAATCCCGTCTCCTTCATTGCTTCTTTCATGGCTTCATGCTTGCTTTCGTACGTTTTTAACTCCTCTCGATAACGAGAAAAGACAAATAATGAATAATCAATCACCGCAGCAAATAATAAAATCGTCATGATTGAAAATGTTTGGTTGTTAATAAGCAATCCAGCTTTCCCCATTATACCAAGCACCTGATTCACCACTTCATAGACAAAAGCGGCAGCAAGAAGTGGGATGAAAGCAAGTAGAGGGGAACGGTAAATCACGATTAACAAGACAAGGATAAGGCCAACTGTTGATAAAAGAAGCACCACATCTGCTCGCGAGAATAAATCTAGAGCATCTACAGCGATACCAGCAGGTCCGGTTATCGTTAACGTTAAATCCTTAGATTCCTTAGCAATCTCCATCATCTTTTCTTGTGAGACTCGCATCTCTTTCGCTTCAAAGCCAGCCTCAAAAGTAACCGGCAGGATGACCGTACTCTTATCTTCGGAGAAAAAGTTTTCTGTGGCTTGAGGTGGCAAAGTGGTGATTGGAACAATTTCCTTAACTCCCTCCACCTTTTCAACTTTCTTAATAAACCACTCTAATTCAGATACATTCACTATTTTGTAGTCGCTTGATTGAAAAACGAGAATCGCCGGAGTTCCGTCATTGTCTTTAAAATATTGATCCAGTTTATTTTGAGCAATAACAGACTTTGCATCGCTTGGTAATGAATGAATATTGGATGATTCGTAATCTTTCGCACTTGGTGCAAGTATGGCAAGTAGAACCGTTACGATGACCCAAATACCTAATGTAACCCAAGTTCCCTTTCTGGTAGAAACTCGATCGGTAATTCTTTTGAGAATTGATTTCATGCTTTTCTCCCCTTAATTAAATTTATAGTGACACAAGTGTAACTTTGGATAAAAATAAAAAACACAATTGCCACCCTTATTATCAAGCGTAAGTGACAGTTGTGTCAATTATGAATGTGCAAACATTCCTTTACTAATGATTTCCTTGATTGATTCCACCCAAACCGACTTTGGCAAACCATAATGATTAGGAACGGCTATCGATTGAAAAATCAATCCGAGCATCACACTATCAGGAATATGTTCTTTTAGTTTTCCTTCCCTTTTCCCTAATGAAATAAAATTTTGTAGATACCGATACATTTCTAAAGGAAGCTTTTCTAACTGTTCTTTTCTTTGTTTTGCTTTTTCATTTGAACTAGTTCCCATTTGTTTGACAACCGTTATGAGTTGATGAACTTCTCCCCTATCAAAAATAAGCTTCATTAAGAAATCAAACTGGGCTTCAAAGTCTCCCTGATTTTCTATCTGAGCCAAATCTGCAATAAATAACTGCATTTCATACAGCATAAAATCCGTAATCAACTCATCTTTGTTTTCAAAATATTTATATAAAGCTCCTCTTGATACATCAAGTTGCTCTGCTAATAGACCAAAGTGGAATCCTTCATATCCATGTTCAAGAAGCATTTTCTTTACCAAATGAAACAGCTCTTCATTGGAAAATTTCCGTTCACGTGCCATAAGCTTTCACCTCTTCACTAATTATAATGAAACCTTATGGAGGAAAAAAGGATTTCTTCTTATTAAAGCCTCCTTAAAGACTAATTAAAACTTATTTATCTCAAGGTCATTTTCATCATTTTTAAAAATCTCTTTGTTTTCTTTTTCATCAGTAAATGGAGCAGACCCTGGTGGTGTCTCTATAAAGTCTCCCTCCTTAACCCCTTCACCTGACTGAATAAAGGGCAAAAGGTCTTGAATCAAGTTCGAGCCTTGAGTGAAAAACTGCTTCCCTTTATTCATCACATCATCAGGCGAATGTCCAAGAAAAACAACCATTACCAACCCGATGACAACAAATGGAAGTACTATTCGAAATACAGAACGAACAATTGAAACGATGACAAATATAAAGACTACTCCGATAATAAAAGTTACTAATTGATTATTGGAGTGAAAAAGCTCTTGAAGAACCTCGATCATAAAGACACCTCTTTGGAGAATATACTACTATCTTTATGAACGAATGGAAATGGTTTTAAACCTCTTTATAAAAGAACACGAATTACTCAATATCCGCTTTCTCCAGATCTCCTCTTCCCATGAGCTCTTTCGGATGAACAATAAACACGGCCAGACTCTTATCGAGGTGGAAATCCCAATCTACGAACACATCAATGATCCTCATATTTAAATAATCTTCTAAATGGCTGCTATTATGAAGATAGGATTTCTCTAAGTTTCTCTTCACTGATTTTAATGTATCTTGGTAGCCTAGACGGATAAATTCCTTCTCAATTCTAACTAAAATACCATTTCTAACAACTACAATGGTTCGTTCGTCCAATTTACAAGAATACAGCTCCTCAGGAACTTTCTCTGCCTGTTGGCTTATTTTTATCACTTCAAAATCTAGTTCCCTCTTTCCCTCAAACTTTTCCTCCCCTATTTCATCTGTGAAGGGAATAGAACTTATTCCACCAAACATTCCTGTTTTATTTTGAAAATTCCAGTCATGATACATCTCTCTTAACTTCACGCCAGTTATCACTTGTATATAGGATTTAATCTCTGGCAGCAAGGTGAGCATGAGCTTTTCTCTCATTTGATAAGCAATTAGTTCCTGGTCCTGTTCAATTAAAACTCTTTCAGAGGGAGATATAAAATTTCTTATATAAATAGAAATAAACGTATGTTTAAAAGTTACATAAACACCATCAGGCTTCTTTCCGAACACTTCCTGCAATATATTCATAATATACTCACTAATTTGTTCTTGCTGCTTTACAAGTTGACTCATTAATCTCCCCTCCGTTCATTCTTTAGTACAAAACAAAGGATGCTGTTATCAGCTTGAAAGTTCCAGTCCACAAAGATATCTGCGATTGGTCGTCCAAAGATATCTTCAAAGTGGCCATTATTATGTAAAAACGATTTTTCTAATTCATCTTTTGTAACAATGAGAGTTTGTTCATACCCTTTCGCAATCAAAGACTTTTCAATTTCAACCAAAATCCCTTCTCTTTTAACCAAATACACTTTAGGAGAAATAGCAAACGCTTCTGTCTTTTCAGGTTTCTTCTGTACAATAATACTTATTCTGTCTACTTCATTTATTAAGTTTTTAAAAATTGAGGTTTTTTCACTTTTTTCAACCGCTCCTGTTATATTTCTCTCAAATTCAAGTGTGATCATACCTGTATTTTGATTATAGTTCCAATCATGATAGGCTGACTTTACATCATCCTCAAACTCAACCTCGAGAATCCCCTTTAATTGATTTAAAATTTTCCCCATAACTATTGTACGCGACATATCTATACTGTCTGAGTTTCCATTCTCAAGTAATACCGTTTCCATAGGAGAAAGAAACCCTCTTATGTAAAAAACAAGAAATGGACCGTTAGCAAAGGCAAAGCAAGAATCAGGACCACGTCCAAAATTTTTTCGTAGCATCTTGCTGGTTAAGCTACTTAAGTTCATGAGTTTTTCATGAAGTAATTCAGAAGTCATATTGGTTAACCTCACTTTCATATTCAACTATCTTAAATTTAATAGGTAGAATTAGGTTGCCCCATTTTTTATTTCTCTTTTCACTAAAACAAAAAGAGAAGTGGCAATTTGCATCCACTTCTCTTTTCGTACTAGTTAGTTTATTCTTCCAAAGATAAAAATTATATAATTTTTATCATCCACATAATCCCACATAATAAAAATATCTTCAATGGAACGATTCAATGTTTCTTCAATCATGTTCTTATGTGTAAAATATCCTTCTTTAACGTTTCTTGCTTGGGTGAGTAACAACTCCATTGGTCCACTTTCATAAATGAAGTTTTCAAGTGGAAGCAACACTCCCTTTGATTCAACAGCATAGCTATTAGTAGGAGAAGGGATGGTTCGTAAAGTAACTGGTATTTTATGAAACTGAGTACCAATTGTTCGAATCACGTTGTATACTCCCTCATTACCCTTATCCTCTGTTTTTAAATCAAAGGAAACAGAATTCGAAACGAAAAGCAACATACCTGAATTTGTATCATAATTCCAATCTTGATAAAAAGAATGGAAGGGCACCCCTAATAACCTGGACGATTCTTGTAAGAGCTCATCGGAAATTGATCGAATGACAGATGTACGAAATTCTGTGATTAAATTATTTTGTTGATCATTATAAAGAATTTCCTCAGCAGGTGTCATAAAATTTCGTATATAAACGTATAGCTTGTTCCCTTTAAAAACCGTAAAACAGGTTTCTGGACCTTTCCCAAATCCTTTTTTAAGAAGCTTGCTATATGAACTACTTAGAGTATGCAAATCATCTTGCGTAGCCAGCATTGAAATCCCCCTTACATAAATAAAAAGGCCTAACTTCTAAGAAAAGAAGTTAGGCCACGGTTAAGACGACTATATAATAGTTTCTACCATTTACCATTCAAAAGATTTAAAACAAATAAAATTGTAGTTTATAAAAATAAAGATTGCTAAAACTAATGACAGCAAGACATTAGACAAAGAATATCATATCATTTCTCATATCAGTTAACAAGATTAATTTTAAAATTCTACCGGTCCATTCTAGACTTAAATTGGACTTTAATACATGTACCTTTGGAGTCACTCTTAATACCAATGGTACCTTTATGCTCCTTAATAATCTGTTGACTGACAAGCATCCCTAATCCTGTCCCATTCTCTTTGGTAGTAAAAAAAAGCTCTCCTACCCGATCAAGAACTTCTTTCGGCATCCCACATCCTTCATCTACAATTAAGACCTCTATGCTCATATCAGTTAATATTCTACCTTCAATGGTTATAGTTCCACCATCTTGCATTGCCTCTATAGAGTTTTTAATAAAATTTATAAACACTTGTTTCAATTGATTATTGTCACCCAAGAGGAAAGCGTGATCAAAATAAAAATTTCTCTGTAGTTGAATATTGTTTAAAAGCGCTTGTGGTTCCATAAGGGTCAACACTTGATCAAGAAGTAACTGAATATTCACCTTTTCATACTTTTGTTTGTTTGGTTTTGCTAGAACCATCAACTCTCTTAGAATAAGTTCTATTCTTTCGATCTCAGAATCAATCACTCCATAATATCTTTCATTTCCTTCATGTTCATCCTTTAATAGCTGTAGAAATCCTTTTATGGCTGTAATAGGATTTCGAATCTCATGTGCAATCCCAGCCGCTAAGTGACCAGCAGTTGCACGCTTTTCAGACAATTGAGCTAACTGATCGATAACATAACTACTATCTTTATTTTTAATAGATGGCTTGAGAATAATGTAGGAGCCTATCCATTGGTCTTCCAAATAAATAGGCATGAGTGTTACCGTTACATCAGTAGTCTTGTCACCTTTTGCCTTAACCCTTGATTCAAGTGTCATTCGTTTTCCCTGTAATTTTCCTTCATAAAAAGAGTGACCTTCATATAATACCTCTGTATCAAATAGGTCTTTTAATCCAAGCCGCTGCAAATGATTGGTTGAATAACCAAAAAGATCTTCACAAGGCTGGCTGGCATATTCAATATTTCCTAAAGAGCAGATGACCAAAAAGGTATCCTTGCTCTTTGAGAGGATAGAAAAGCCTTTATTTATGTTGATATCTATGAATTCCTTCAATAGAGTGCTTTTAGTTTCATCTCCAATATTAGCCATTGGGCAGGATACTCTCCTTTCTTATAGATTTATTTTATTAAACTACATATAAAAAGCCACCATAAGCAATAGGAGAGATCCCCATTGCTTATGGTGGCTATTAAAATCTAGCGTATCTATCTAGAGTCCGTTAACCCAGAATATTATTTTCCAGTATTTATCCTTCAATAGACCATGGCGTTAATCCCTGTATCCAACATAAATACTATACTATTCTCTTCCAATTGACAATTCGTTTTTTGTTTTTTCTTAAAGTTATTCTTCTGTTACTAATTTCTTATCAACAATCCTCTCTAAAAGGACGTTAGTAAATTGGTCAAAATCCATATCTATCACATTCTCTGAACCATACTGCCTCACGCTAACCGACTGATGTTCCTGTTCACGATCGCCTACAACTAACACATAAGGAATCTTTTTCATTTGGGCTTCTCTTATTTTATAGCCTAGCTTCTCGTCACGAAGATCAATTTCCACTCGAACTTCTTCCTCTTTAAGTAGCTGTTTTAGTTTCATTGCATATTCGCGATGAACATCATTCGAAACGGGTATGACCTTGACTTGAACCGGTGCAAGCCATGCAGGAAAGGCTCCGCCAAAATGCTCAATTAAGATACCTAGAAAGCGATCAATTGATCCAAATACAGCTCGGTGAATAACCACAGGTCGGACCTTTTTGTTTTGTTCATCAATATAGGAAAGATCAAACTTTTCAGGCATTTGAAAATCTAGTTGAACTGTTGCACACTGATGACTCCTTTTTAAAGAATCCTTAATGTGGATATCAATCTTAGGTCCATAAAATGCCCCGTCCCCTTCATTTACTTGAAAAGGCAACTTTAGTTTATTCAACACATTTATTAAAGACCCTTCTGCTTGATCCCATAACGCTTCTTCCCCCATATAATCTTCCGGTCTTGTCGATAACTCGATGCTATAATCAAAGCCAAATACTTTATATACATAGTCAATTAATTGTAAAGCCGAAGAAATTTCCTCTTCTATTTGCTCTGGTGTGACAAAGATATGGGCATCATCTTGGCAAAAACTTCTTACTCGTAACAACCCATTTAGTGCACCACTAAATTCATGCCGATGTACTTGGCCAAACTCCGCCATACGAATCGGAAGGTCACGATAAGAACGAAGCTTATCCTTAAAAATCAGCATATGTCCAGGACAATTCATTGGCTTTAAAGCAAAGCTGTGTTCATCCACTTGTGAGAAATACATATTGTCTTTATAGTGATCCCAATGACCAGATTGCTCCCAAAGTCGCTGATTCATCATAAATGGAGTTCGAACCTCTTTATAGTCAAAGGAATTTTGAATCTTCCTTAAAAAAGTGTTCAAGTTCACTTCCTAGCTTCCGATGGTTTCGCTTAGCAGCCTCCTCTAAAAAGTGGAAATATTCCTCGAGTTCTTCTTTTGTAGGAAATGCAACTCCATACACACGTTGTAACATTTTATTATTGCTATCTCCACGCCAATAGGCTCCCGATACGTGAGTTAATTTAAACTCTCTAACAAAACCAGTGGACGGCACATGCGGACCACGGCATAAATCATAGAATTCGCCTTGGCGATACACAGTTATTTTCTCTTCAGAAGGAATCGCATCAAGCAATTCAAGCTTATAAGGATCTTTTGCAAAAACTTGCTTCGCTTCCTCTCTTGACCACTCTTCCCTTTCAACAGGTAGATTTTCAGCAACGATTTTTTTCATTTCTTTTTCAATTTTTCCTAAGTCTTTTACTGTAATGCTTTCTGGGACATCCACATCATAGTAAAACCCATTCTCAATCACTGGACCAATAGATAAATCGACATGATGATACAACCGTTTAATTGCTTGAGCTAACACATGGGCAGTTGAATGTCTCATAATCTCAATACCCTCTTCTGAATTTCTTTCAAGCAATTGAATACTTGCATCGTTACGGATCTCTCTTTTGAGATCAACCGTCACTCCGTTCACCATTCCGGCGATTACTTTCTTCCGCAAACTTGGACTGATTCCTTGAGCAATTTCCTCTAAAGTTACACCTTCTTGATATCTTTTTATGCTTCCATCAGGAAATTGAATATTTACTTCCATTGTTCTAGCCTCCTTTATAAAATAAAAAACACACCCGTCCCTAAAAAAGGGACGAGTGTGTTTTCTCGTGGTTCCACCCAACTTCCCACCTCTACACTAGGAGAGATGGCTTTGGTTTGCTGTATCGTAGCAGCTACGGTATTGATTACTTTACGTTCACCAATACTGCTCCAAGGTGGTAAATGTAACTGCAGCGTTAGGAAGATTCCAGCCTTGTCTCCCCTCTCTGTTAACCGTTCAGTCGCACTCATGTCCTTTTCATTGCTTTAAATATTTTCTTAAGAAAACAAAAAACACACCTATCCCTCTAACAAGGGACGAGCGTGTTTGTCTCGTGGTTCCACCCAACTTCCCATCTCTACATTTGGAGAGATGGCTTCGGTTTGCTGTATCGTAGCAGCTACGGTATTGATTACTTTACGTTCACCAATACTGCTCCAAGGTGGTAAATGCAACAGCTGCGTTAGGAAGATTTCAGCCTTTGTCTTCCCTCTCTGTTAACCGTACAGTAGCATTCATGTCCTTTTCATCGCAAAATGATTTGTAATTTATTAGATAATATATAGAATAATTTCCTTTTCGTCAACACCTTTTTAACATATTTTCTAAATGAATTGGAAAAATAATGTCAAAACAAATATTTTTATATGCAGGAGACAGCTATGCACTTACTATTGATTACCCTATTATTCTTGCTTGCCTACAGGTTAGGAAATTGGCGAGAATGGTTGAAATACAATCACACCATTTTTTATGTGATCACATGTAATTTACTATATAACTTCTTTTGTCATGACAAATTGCTATGGGAATATAAGCCCGATTTCTTCCTGATGTCACACACCATGATTGACCTTTTATATACGTTTATTACTTTGCCCGCGATTACACTTTTGTACTTAACATTTTATCCGTTTAATAAGCCGTTGCTTAGACAAATCCGGTTTATTAGTCAATGGGTCCTCTCTTCCATGGCCATTGAATATGTTTTCTATAAATTTGACAGACTTCTTTTACATAATAATTATTCCTATTGGATGGATCTCCTCTTTTATCCGGTCATGTATAGCATGATTCGATTACATTATTCGCGCCCAATTTTAACCTATTTGTTATCGACGGGTATTATAAGTTTTATGTTGTGGTATTTTCATATTCCACTTAAATAAAATCGTCTAAAGAAAACGCGGACAAAAAGCAGAGATACAACAGCTTGAAAAACAAATCCAGTAAATCGAAACAGAAATTCAAAGACACCAAGGAAATAATTTTAACGCACATGGTGAACAAACGTCTTCTGGTAGGACACCACTAGAGGATACGGTTGAGATAATCGAAGAAGTGCTGGTCTTAAGCCACGAGGTGTAATTCATAAGCTATTCGGACAGTGTTAGAACAGTTTGCACTTGGGTGTCCGAATCTAGTAGTTATTCAGACTGGACTCCGTTGTTATTACCTTCGGGTGTCCGATTCCTGGGGTTATTCGGACTGGACTGAATTGATATTACCTTCGGGTGTCCAAATCTAGTGATTATTCGGACTGGACTCCATTGGTATTACCTTCAGGAGTCCGATTCCTGGGGTTATTCGGACTGGACTGAATTGATATTACCTTCGGGTGTCCAAATCTAGTGATTATTCGGACTGGATTTCATTGATATTACTTCGGGTGTCCGATTCCTGGGGTTATTCGGACTGGACTGAATTGATATTACCTTCGGGTGTCCAAATCTAGTGATTATTCGGACTGGATTTCATTGATATTACTTCGGGTGTCCGATTCCTAGGGTTTTTCGGACTGAACTCCATTGGTATTACCTTCAGGAGTCCGATTCCTGGGGTTATTCGGACTGGATTTCATTGATATTACTTCGGGTGTCTGATTCCTAGGGTTTTTCGGACTGGACTCCATTGGTATTACCTTCAGGAGTCCGATTCCTAGGCTTACTCGGACTGGACTCCATTGGTATTACCTTCAGGAGTCCGATTCCTAGGCTTATTCGGACTGGACTTCATTGATATTAGCTTCTGGTGTCCGAATCTAGGGATATTCGGAATTCTCACGCTATGTGTCATTTGATACGCATGCACTCAAAAACAGTACCTTTGCATTTTTTGCAATATGGAAATATAATTTTTTAGCGAATTATGGGAAATCTCCTCGAAGTTTTTGATATTTCCTCGGAAATTTAGATACATCCATTTTCCAATAATTCAATTTCCTACAATTTCCTACAGAAGTTACTACTCAACTTCATCTAAAAATAACCAAGGTATAGATGCCTCAAATAATAAGTTCATCATCGGGACCGATTTATCCCCTTTATATGAACTATTCTCAAATCCAACTGTAAATGTGCCAATTCCTCTCGTATTACTCTCATTCCACTCCGAAGACGAGCAATATTTCCCTTCAGCAAGCTGACCAAATACATAATAACTTCCATTATACAAACGGTATCCTTTTTTCTCCTCACCATATTCAGACAAATATTCTGGCTTTAATGGATCAATCCCTAACTGCATTAAAAATCCTAATATGGAGGAGCATTCTTTGAGCTGGATAGATCCTCTATAGTTTTGACAATAAACACACTCACATAAATCTAAATCTTTCAGATACTCTTCTTTTGTTCTTTCTACATCTACTTTTACTATCCAGTCTAGTATTCTCAACTCTTTCAGTACAGATTCCTCCTCAGTTGTCTTAATATTACAAGGGTGTCCCAAAATAATATTTGAGACACCCTTTATTTATATATATAAATTAGCGCCACTTTCCCGCTACAGCTTTAATATCCTTTGGTGATGTTCTGCAACATCCACCAATTAATCCAGCCCCAGCTTCGTACCACTCTTTTGATTTCGACTCGAGTGTATGGCATGATTCTTGACCGTGCCAAGTTTTTGTCTCGGGATCATACGTTTCTCCAGAGTTTGGATAAACAATGATAGGTTTGTCTGTGTAGCTTTTAAGATTGCTAATGGCCCCTGTAACATAATCTAATGGAGCACAGTTTAAGCCAACCGCAGCAATCTGTTCACATTCATTTGCCAATTTAGCACATTCTTGAAACAATGTACCTTCACTTATTGATCTTTCGTCCTTCAAGGAGAAGGATAGCCAAGCATAAGTTCCAGGAAACTCCTTCAATAAAGAAATTAATACTTTCGCTTCTTGAAGGGAAGGAATGGTTTCAAATGCCAAAATATCAGCTCCCGCTTCAATTAGTACCGCCATTCTTTGACGGTGGAAATCTCTAAGGACCTGATCGCTTACTCCATAATTCCCAACATACTCTGAGCCATCTGCTAAGAACGCACCATATGGACCAACAGAGGCAGCTACTAATGGTTTGGGTCTATCAGTTTGTGGACCTTCTTTCCAAAAGTCATCTCTTGCACTCTTCGCAAGCACGACTGTCTTTTTTATCAATTCCAAGGCTTCTTCCTCTTGTAATCCACGTTTAGCAAATCCTTCAACAGTTGCTTGATAGCTTGCAGTGATGGCACAATCTGCACCTGCCCGATAATAGTCTAAATGCACTTGATAAATCATCTGCGGATTCTCTAGTAGCACACGTGCAGACCATAAAGGATCATCCAAATTGCATCCTTGGGATTCAAGCTCGGTAGCCATTGCTCCATCTACTATAATAAGTGAATGCTCTTGTAAAATAGCATCAATGGGGTTGGTTTGTTTCAACGTATATGACTCCTTCCATCTAACACTGGATAGAATTTTTTTCAACCTTACCAATCTATAAAAATAATGTCAAGAACCTTCCGAATAAACTAATAGTTTATATCTATTATGTATAACTATTACAGTCTCATCATACATATAACTGTTTGATATACAAAACAAAGGAGTGAAAACTTCATGAATCAACAAACACCATCTTTTGTCAGTCATATCGACTCGTATGTGTATCATGCATTTCAAGGGATTACAGGGCGAATGGTTGCTGTCCAAACGGTCAGAGGGACTGTAACTGGCTTACTTAAGTCTGTTATGCCTGACCATATTGTCGTGGAATCTGGGGGTTCACCTTTCTTTATTCGCACTCAACAAATTATCTGGGTTATTCCTAGAGGATAAGGAGGTCATCCCATGTTTAAACGTGAAAATAAATTATTGATTGACCTTCCCATCCCAGAGCATGGTGATCCGAATGCAGCCGCGGCTGTTCAGGAGTTGTTAGGTGGAAAATTTGGAGAAATGTCAACATTAAACAATTATATGTATCAGTCTTTTAACTTCAGGCAAAAAGATAAATTAAAACCTTTTTATGACCTCGTTGCAAGTATTACAGCAGAAGAATTCGGTCATGTGGAACTCGTTAGTAATACCATAAACTTGTTATCCCGCGGGAACACCTTTCCTGGCGACCCTGATGTTACCCCTTTACGTGAAGGGATGGATGCACGCAGTACGTATCACTTTATAGCTACTGCTCAAACGGCATTAGCAGGTGATTCTATGGGGCGCCCTTGGACTGGAGACAATGTCTTTAGTAGCGGAAACTTAGTGCTAGATTTACTGCATAATTTCTTTTTAGAAGTTGGAGCACGAACACATAAGATGCGAGTATATGAAATGACAGAGCATGAAACTGCTCGTGAAATGATTGGTTACTTACTCGTCAGAGGTGGGACGCATGTACTCGCTTATGCTAAAGCTTTAGAAATTGCTACGGGCGTAGATGTTAAAAAAATGGTTCCGATTCCTAATCTATCTAACAGAAAGTTCGATCATGCAAAAAAGTTTGAGGATCAAGGCTTATCAAATGTTTTATATACATGGAATGATGTAGGACACTATACCGATCTTTCAAAAATTTGGAAAGGGACAAACCCTGAGAATGGAAACCAACTCCAAGTAATTACTGGAGCTCCTAAGGGTGCACCGATTCCCAATTTAGAGGAACTACCAGAGGAATTTGCTCCAGGAATCGATCGTGACGATTATGCAAAAATCGCCAAACGCTTAATGGAAAATATGTAGGAAAATAGTTAAAGGGTATTCATGTGGCCATGAATACCCTACTTTCATATTTACATAGTTTTAGGTACTAACACTTCTTCCCCTCGTAAAGCTCTGACTTTTTTAATAAGGAACAAGATAATGAAAAAGGGCCATCCTTTTAGGATAACCCTTATCTCAAATTTATATATTATAATACCTTCTCTAAGAAATCTTTTGCTCTCGCCGTTTTTGGATGACTAAAAAACTCGGCCGGACTAGCATCTTCAAGTAAAACTCCACCATCAAGGAATAATACTCTGTCAGCCACTTCACGCGCAAATCCCATCTCATGGGTCACGATCGCCATCGTCATACCTGACTTTGCTAGATCCTTCATTACATTCAGTACTTCCTTAACCATTTCAGGGTCAAGTGCGGATGTCGGCTCATCAAACAGCATTAAGTTCGGCTCCATTGCTAGAGCACGAGCAATCGCCACACGCTGTTTTTGTCCACCTGAAAGGTTACTAGGAAATGCTTTTTCCTTTTCTGTAAGTCCCACTTTCGCAAGCAAATTACGAGCCTTTTCTTCCGCTACTTGTCGCGTTTCTCCTTTTACTTTGATCGGAGCGTACGTTAAGTTATCAAGTACATTCAAATGCGGAAACAAGTTAAAATGCTGAAAAACCATTCCAATTTGTTGACGAACCTTAAGTATATTTGTATTTTTATCCGTAATACTTTGACCATTTATCGATATGGTCCCCTTCGTTGGCACTTCTAATAAGTTGATACAGCGAAGAAACGTTGATTTTCCAGATCCAGATGGACCAATAATTGAAACTACTTCACCACTATTAATATTTGTCGTGATACCCTTCAGCACTTCATTATCACCGAATTGTTTATAGAGGTTTTCCACTTTAATCACTGAACTTCAACCTCCTTTCAACAACTTTCCCAATGATCGTTAATACCATAACCAGTAGCCAATAAATGACCCCTACAAAAATTAATGGTTCAAAGTTTCGATAAATATCAGCTCCAACTACTTGAGCTCGACGCATAAGGTCTAGATACCCAATTGTTGATACAATAGCCGATTCCTTCGTTAATGTAATAAATTCATTCATGAGTGCAGGTAATATATTTTTTAAAGCCTGTGGTAAAATAATGTCCTTCATCATTAACCGATAAGGTACCCCAAGAGCTTGAGCAGCCTCTGTTTGTCCCTTATCAACTGCTTGAATTCCCGCACGGATTATTTCCGATACATAGGCAGAGGAATTCAGACCAAAAGCAAGAATAGCTGATAAAAATGGAGAAATATCATAGCCTGTTAATTGTGGAATGGCAAAATAAATGATCATTAACTGTAAAATTAATGGTGTACCACGGAAAATAGAGGTATACGCATCCCCAAACCAGTTCAATGCTTTAATTTTTGATATTTTACATAATGCTAGAACTGTTCCTAAAATAAAACCAAAGATAATTGATATGATAACAAACTGTAATGTAACCCATATTCCTTCTAAAATAAAAGGAATATAAGGCACAATTTGGCTAAAATCCAAATTCATGCCTTACACCTCACTTTAATATTTTTCTGGTTAAGCTTATTCAGATAACCATTTTTCTTTTAATTCGTCTAGTTTCCCGTTCTCTTCCATTTCCTTTAAAACTTGGTTTACATCGTCAACTAGTTCACTGCCCTTTGGAAAAGCAACCGCCATTCCTGGTGAGCTCGAAGTAGGATCATCAAATCCTGCTAATCCTTGCTCATTAATATATCCTGTAGCTACTGCCTTATCCAAGTATGCTACATCAATACGGTTCGATTGCAATTCTTGAATCAAGATGGTTGCATTGTCAACAGCCTTGATTTCAAAATCAACTGTTTCCTGAAGTTTACGAGCACCTTCTTCTTGAATTGTACCTAACTGAACTCCAAGCGTTTTTCCTTCTAATTGCTCAAGAGATGTGACTTCAGAGTCTTTTAATGTGATAAACATTTCACCTGAATGATGATACTGAGTAGAAAAATCAACATTTTGAGCACGCTTCTCTGTAGCAGACATTCCTGATAATACTAGATCTACACGGTTTGCTTGCAGGGCACCAATTAGTCCATCAAATTTCATATCCTCAATTTTCAGCTCATAGCCTAATTCTTCTGCAATGTATTTAGCTAAATCAATATCGAATCCTTCTACTTCTCCTGATGTGTTGCGAGATTCAAATGGAGCAAAATCCGCAGAAGTTCCCATCGTTAATACCTTTTTGCCCTCTGCTGCTTCGCCGTTTCCTGATTCATTATTTTGGCCACATGCTGCCAATACGAACGTTAAAATTAAAGTAATAAGTAAGCCGAACTTTTTCATGTTGTTTCCTCCTTAAATAACACTTATATGATGTATACGAATAATTATTCAACTAAATGAATAATAACACATTCATATAATTTTGAGAAGTAGCTTTATTAATATAAAAATATTCAGATTATTCTTCTAACCACAACCATGATTTTATTATTTTAATAAATCGATACGATTATCCATTCATTCTTTTCATTTCTAAGAATTCATTTACCACTTTTTCAAAGACTTCTTTATTCGTAAGTAATTCATAACCAGTTGAGGCAAGCGCTAGTGCACCTTTACTTAAGATTTGATGAGAATTCTCCGTAATGGTGATGTCTGCAAATTCTTTTGTATGAGCAACAAGACCTGGTGAATCGAGTCCAATATACGGATGAATCGCTGGGACAACATGACTTACATTGCCCATATCAATGGATCCATATGAGTCCTTTGCTTTTAATACCTTTTTCACTCCTGTAGCAAGTAGGTTTTCTGTAAAAAGGTCAGATAGTGTTTGATTAGTTAGCATGTTATCGTAACTAAGTTCATAGTTGGTCATTTCAACTGTTGCCCCTGTTACTAATGCCGCACCTTGGGCAATATTTTTTACTTTCTGAACGACTTCATCTAGATAGCTACGGTTATTCGCACGTACATAAAATTGGGCAACTGAATAATCAGGAACGATGTTAGCAGCAATGCCACCTTCTTTAATAATTCCATGAATGCGAACATCTGATGTCACATGCTGACGAAGGGCATTAATACCATTAAAGAGCTGAATCACTGCATCAAGAGCATTGATTCCTTTTTCCGGAGATGCGGCCGCATGGCTTGACTGACCTGAATATGCAAATTGAATCGCATCCATTGCCAAGGAATCCCCACTTTCATAGGATTCATCAGCTGGGTGCAAAATCATCGCCACATCAATATCATCAAAAATCCCTTGCTCCGCCATCGGAACCTTAGCTCCATTCGTTTCTTCAGCCGGAGTTCCAAGAACTACCACTCGTCCACCTATCTCATCAACCAATTTGCTCAACAAAACGCCAGCACCCGCACTCATTGTTCCTATCATATTATGGCCACATCCATGTCCTACTCCAGGAAGTGCATCATACTCGGATAGATAGGCGATCGTAGGTCCTTCTTTATTACTGTCGTATACCGCTTTAAAGGAAGTCGCCCGACCAACAATTCCTGTTTCCACTGCGAAATGATGCTCCTTTAAAAACGCGACCAGTTTTTCCATAGACTTATATTCTTGATCACCTAACTCAGGCTCGTGGTAAATGGAATCGCTCAAATCCCATAGCTTATTTTGTATCGTCTCTACATGTTGTTTTAATTGATCCTTCATCAGTAACACTCCTTTATATGTTGAAAGAGTTATATTTATAAAATTACATAGCATTAAATATTTATTCAACATTTTTACTATTTTTCTAATATAATATAAGTCACCCTAAAATTCCAGCATATTTATTAGTTAATATTACTAAATATACAAAAAAAACCTCTTTCCTTTAAGGAGAGAGGTTTTTGATTCGTATTATTACCAAAGAAAATCAAATAAACTGCCTTTAAAAAGGTTTGTATCTATATTACATGTTGCTGCATCAATCCCGTACTGCCAACCATACAGCAATGAACTTTCAGGTGCCTCAGCCGCATTTTCTGGTGCATTTGCTTGAGTGGTAACTTCTACATGAGGATAGGCCGTCCACAGAATGACCTTATTTTGTATTTCTTGATTTTCGTTTATTGAAGCTTGGTACGCCTCAACTAAAGCACTATCCGGAGAGAATACTCCATAGATACCTGGCTCATAGGGAGAGTTCATCATCGTATCAAACCAACCTTGAATAAAGGCAGAATCGACGGGATAATTTGGTTCAATATCTGCAAATATAGCTACTCCCGCTGGCACATTTAACTTCTCAGCCAAAGAGATTCCATTATTCGCTTGCTCTACCCCGTTTTCATAACCAGTTGCATTGTTAAATTGGTTATTAATAAGAAGGATTTTTACTCCATTTGAATGCAAATATTCTACTTCCTCTATTGTTAACCCACTAGAAACGCCATTAATCGTTCCTAGATATCTCCCCCAAACAGAAGGCTTTCCGAAATTTTCACTTACACAGGCGTATAGCTCTTCTGTCGTATAGGACGCAGAATCAACACCCCAATAATCAGCGTTAGGATCGATAGTTGAGTTAGCTTTTTCATTTCCATCTTCATTATTTCCGTTTTCTTCCTTAGTATTTACTTTTTGCTCTTTTGTACTTACGGTAGTAGCATCATTTTGATTTTGACTGGTTTCATTTGAATCAGACTGAAAATAGAAGATTGGAATCAATAATAAAACTAACGCACTAATGAAGATGAGCAAGAAATTCCCCCATTTCAAATGATTCACCCCCTTGACAACAACCTATTCAAGTAGGAGAAAAACCGTTTGGGCGGAACTGAACCTTAGAAAAACAATAAGGGTATTCAAAGCTTGGTTGTGGCTTTGAATACCCTTTATACTAAAACTTCAATTGATTGACTTTATAAATATCCCTTCGATGAACCAGTAGTTTAAGAATAGATGAACCGGCATTTGGATCCACATGATTGGTAACTACTGGGTTTACTCCAGTAATAATAGGAGTCTGAACCTCTTTTTTCAACCGGCAACGTATATTTTCAGTTTTATATAGTCTATATTTTTCTCTAATGGCTTCTTCTGTACGAATGTCTGAACCGACCATGATGGTTTTCCAAGTTAGTTTTGACCAAATCATCCACCCTACTAACAGGATTATAAGTATCCCAATCCAGTTGAGTACTTCCACTTTCATCCCTCCCACTGCGAGTGTTACAGACTTCATACCCATGAGAGGTCAAAGGTTAAACCTGAATCTAGAAAGTATACGGGCCAAAAAAAATGACCTTCACTTTTAGAGTGAAGGTCCTCTCCCTATCAACATGATCTTTAACCACTGGTTGAATTACACTTCTATAATAGCGTCTAAAGCCACTTTCATTCCTGCATTCACTGCTCTGCCGACTATCTCATTATGAGGATTATACTCTTCTCGAAGTTCCGCATCTGCAAAGCCATCAATCGCTAAAATAGCTCCCGCTTTAATTCCCTTCAAAGACGAGATGACAAAAAGAGCTGAGTTTTCCATTTCAACCGCGACAACTCCTGCTTTTTTATATAATTGGTGCGGGAATTCGAGAACACCAGAATAAAACGCATCAAGAGTTAGTGTCATTCCTTCTTTCATCAATAGCTCTTCCACATTTGATGAGGCCGCTTGTGTTAATGACTCCACAATGCTCCGATTTGCAATCGCTGGAAACCCAGGAGGAACAATTTGTTTGGTTAGGCCATCACAGCTTACAGCAGCTGTACTAATGACAAGACTGCCAGGCTGAACTTCTTTTTGATAAGAGCCAGCTGTCCCTACACGGATGATTGTTTGTGCACCACCCATGATTAACTCCTCAAAGCAGACAGCTGCCCCTGGTGCTCCAACTCCGTGGCTGACCACCGCTACTTTTGTTCCTTTCCAGATGCCTGAATAACTATGGTATTCACGGTTCTCAGCCAATTTGGTTGGATTGTCCATTAATTCTGCAATGGTTTTCGCACGCGCTTGATCTCCACAAACAATGACACGCTCTGGTAAACAATCAGACGCTAATTTAAGGTTTGGCAGAAAGTTAGTCAAAGTCTTTTCTCTCCCATTCATCCTCCGGAATAGGAAGGTCTTCTCCCGAAAAGCGTTCCTCTTTAAATGGGTCTGCATTCAGATGGAATCCATTCTGTTCCCAAAATCCCGGTTTATTTTCGTCAATGAACTCAATTCCTCTAATCCATTTCACACTCTTCCAAAAATAGAGATGAGGGACCACAAGCCTTAATGGCCACCCATGCTTATCCGTTAATGGCTCTCCTTCAAACGAATGAGCAAGAAGGACGTCGTCATGTAACAAATCAGCCAATGCTATATTGGCTGTATAGTCATGATCTGCATGTAGCATCACGTATTTACTTTTAGGATTGATATCTAATGCCTTTAAGAAATCACTGAACTTTACTCCGGTGAATTGATTATCAAATCTAGACCAGCGAGTAACACAATGAATATCAACGGTAACGGTTGTTTCAGGCATTTCTTTTATTTGCTTATAAGTGAGTACGACCTCTTTATCACCCTCACCAAAGACTTTTAAATCCCACTTTTCCAAATCGTAAACAGGAACGTCTCCTTCATGTAAAATCGGAAAACGTTCCGTTAACGCTTGGCCGGGCGGAAGCCGCTTTGCATGTTTTGGATCTGCGACTGGTACTCTTGTTCGTTTAATTCTGTCTGCTTTGTTTAAGCTCATGTGTTCCACTCCTGTTCTTATCTAGAGCTTTGCTGTCCAGATGCTTGTGATTCTAAGCCACGATCCTTTAAAAAGAACATCGCAATAATTGTAATTACGTATGGCAGCATGGCTGTGAATTGCGTAGGCATAGAAAACCCTTGTAGCCTGATGCTTAACGCATCCATTAGACCAAATAATAAACTCGATCCAATCATGCCAATTGGATGTGACCCACCAAGCATCATCGCTACTAACGCGATAAATCCTCTTCCAGCCGTCATTCCCTCAGTAAACATCGTAACTTGACCAAGCGAAAGCTGGGCACCTGCAAGACCACATAAAACTCCACTTGCCACAATGGCTCCATACTGAAGAACGGTAACCTTTAATCCTAAGCTTCTTGCAGCGGCTTCATTTTTCCCAACAGCTAAAATACGGAACCCAACGACGGTTTTAAACAAGAAAATATATAATAGAATCGCTGCAATAAAAGCGGTATACACTAGGGGCGAGTGACCTGACAGAAGATCTCCGACCACCGGAATATTTTCAATGAGTGGAAGGTCCCACTTAGGAAGCCCCGTCATGTCCTTATCATAAAAAGCCCCTTTTACTTGAAAAATGGCTCGGAGGCCAAAAGTAGTTAATCCTAAAACAAGAAAGTTGATAGCAATCCCCGCTACAATCGGATTAGCTTTAAACTTGATTGTGGCTAGTCCAAATAATAAAGAGACGAGAACACCACCGAACGCACCGGTTAATACGGCTATAATAACACTTCCACTATAATAGTTTCCAACGATCGCGGAGAAGGCACCTGCTAGAATTAAGCCCTCAAGGCCCACATTAAAGATTCCGACTCGAGCACATAACGCTCCTCCTAAGGCAGCCAAAAGAATGGGACTAACCATACGGATAGCAGAAGCAAAAAGGGAATAATCAAACAGCTCCATTCACGTCACCCGCTTTCTTTTTAACTTTCCACCAGCTTAAGGTGAATTTTGCCGTAACGAATAAAATAAGAACACCTTGAATGACACTAGCAATTTCTAATGGTACCTCTGTATTACGTTCCATCCCCATGGCACCCGTTTGTAAGGCTGCAAGTAAAATAGCGGCTACTGCTGTACCTAATGGATTAGAGTTGGCTAACAGTGCGGCCATTAAACCTGTCCATGCATAGCCTGGTACGGTTAGGGCTCCTTCTACGTATCGATACTGTGATCCTAGAACCTCCACTGTTCCAGCTAATCCAGAAATGCCTCCGCTAAAAAACATGCTAAAAAGGAGAACTTTCTGTTTATTTATACCGCCGTACTCTGCAAAGAAAGGGTTCTTTCCGAGCATTCTTACTTCGTATCCAGAAGAAGTAAATTGAAGGATTACATAAAGGATGACTGCACCAATCACAGCTATGACAAATCCCATATGCACGCTCATTCCAGCAAATAATTTAGGAAGCCACACCGATTGATCAAGCATAGGCGTTTGAGCAAGAGCCGCTGAGCCTGACTTATCCTGGAAGGGTTCCGCCACCAAATAACCTGCGAATAAGACCGCAACATAATTTAAAAGAAGGGTAGAAATCAATAGCTGTACCTTGTATTTCACTTCCATCCAACCGGCTAACAATGACCATAATCCACCAGCTATAAAGCCTGCTAGAAACGCAGATAGCAATTTAACGATCCCTGCTCCTGGTACATAAAGGGCTGCAAGCGCGGCGCACACAGCTCCCAACACCATCTGACCTTCTGCTCCCATATTAAACACACCTGCTCGAAAAGCGAGAGCTAACCCCAATCCTACCAATATGATTGGAGTAGCGCGAGCAAGAGTAGCTGTAAGGAAGTAGAAATTACCAAACGCTCCATCCCACATCACTTTGTACGTATCCATAATGGACTCTCCAACAAGAGCTATGGCAAGTGCTCCGGTTACCAATCCAATTAGTACCGCGATCATTGGTTGTAACATAGGCTTAAGCAGTTGTTGTATTTTTCGCTGAAGATTCATCTTCTTTTCCTCCTGCCATAAGTACACTCAGACGTTCTTCTGTTGCATCTTTTCTATCAAGAATATCAACGATTTTCCCTTCAAACATAACCGCAATCCGGTCTGATAGTAATAGAATTTCCGATAGCTCTGAAGAGACAAGTAAAATTCCATCTCCACGGTTACGCTTCTCAAGGATGGCCTCATGGATATATTCCATAGCTCCAATATCAACACCACGAGTAGGTTCAGCTGCAATAAGGAAATCTGTTTCAAATCCTAGTTCACGTGCAACAATTAATTTTTGTAGGTTTCCACCAGAAAGGTTCCCTGACTTGTCGTCTATTGATTTCACCTTAATTTCAAAGTGATCAATCCAAGTCCTTACAACCTCTCGGAACGAGTTTTTCAAAATAAACGAATACTTGTTAAAGGCTTTTTTATCGTAATATCCCATTACACCCGTTTCTTCAATTGTCGCATCCTTCGCCGCTCCCCATAAAAAACGATCCTCTGGTATATGTGCGAGCCCCTCATTTCTTCTAAATGCAACAGATTTACCAACTAGATTCGTACCAGACAGTCGTATATCGCCCTGATCAACCGAGGTTAATCCCGAAATCGCTTGAATAAGCTCAGATTGGCCGTTACCAGAAACGCCTGCAATTCCTACGATTTCCCCGCGATGAACGGTTAAAGAAAGCTGATCCAATACAGGTTTCGAGCCTTTCCCTTTTATCGAAATCGATTCTAGGGTTAGCAAAGGCTCTCCATTTAATGGATTACGCTCTGACAGCTGTTGCAGCTCTCGGCCAACCATCATCGTTGCAAGTTGATCAATCGAAGTCTCTTCCTTTTTCACATTCCCTGTGACTCGTCCATTTCGTAACACTGCCACATGATCAGCTACTTTCATCACTTCTGGTAACTTATGAGTGATAAGAATGATACTTTTTCCTTGATCCGCTAAGAAGCGAATCGTTTTTAATAGTTCATCCACTTCAAAAGGGGTTAACACAGCTGTCGGCTCATCAAGAATAATAATTTCCGCACCCTGATATAACACTTTCAGAATTTCAATTCGCTGCTGTTCTCCTACTGAACAATCTCCGGCTTTTTTACTAGGATTCACTTGAATCTTATATTGATCACTCAATTTTTGAACTTGTTCTGTTGCTATCTTTCTATTAAAGAATCCATTCTTGATAGGTTCATGGCCAATCACGATGTTTTCGGTAACAGTAAAATCACTAAACAACATAAAATGCTGATGAACCATTCCTATTCCTTGTTTAATGGCATCTTGAGGTCCAAAAAACTGAGCTTGTTTTCCATTCAGCTTGATCTCTCCACTCGTTGGCTGTTCTAGCCCATAAAGCATCCTCATAAGCGTTGTTTTTCCCGCACCATTTTCACCAACAATCGCAAGAACTTCTCCTTTTTTTAATTGAATTGAGATGCCATCATTCGCAAGGAAATCGCCATATTTCTTGGTCATTTCCTTCATCTCTAACCGATAAGTCATCGTTTTCCCCCCTGTAAAAATGGAAACCGACTACAATTTGCAGTCGGTTTGATTTTTTCAGTTTACTCACTTAATGGATTTTCAATCACTTTATTACCTGCAATGATCTCATCATAAAGTGCCTTTACTTGGTCAATAGCTTCCTGACCAACAAAAGAATTTAGTGGTGTTTTGCTTTCATGAGTAACATACGTCAAGCCAACACCTTTTTCCTTAAGGCCATATTCAACCACTCCAGGTTCAAAGCTTCCATTTGCAAAAGCTTTTACCGTTTCATAGGC
Organism: Bacillaceae bacterium; assembly: GCA_041640555.1. Taxonomy (GTDB): domain Bacteria; phylum Bacillota; class Bacilli; order Bacillales; family Cytobacillaceae; genus Robertmurraya_A. Next base: position 151,999 of record JBEQAB010000007.1, on the reverse strand, counting down.
TGCGGCATCTGTACCCTTTAGCTGGGAAAGAACAACATGCTCAGGATCTACTTCTGTACGATCAATATCTTGACCTGATGTGAAGAAACCTTGCTCCTTTGCTGCTTCAAAAACCCCTAAATCCCCAACTGCTGAAGCACCAGCAACAAAGTCCGCACCCTTAGTAGCTTGAAGTAACGCCAATTCCTTCGCTTTAGCAGGATCTGAGAAGCTGCCTACATAGTTCACTAAGAACTCAGCTTCAGGATTCGTTTCCTTAAGTCCTTGTTCAAAAGCTACCGTCCACTTTTTCATTAATGGAATATCCATTGCCACTACCATACCAACTTTGTCTGTCTTCGTTGAAAGTCCTGCAGCTGCTCCTAAAAGATAAGCCGCTTCGTGTTCACGGAAGTTAACACTCTGAACATTAGGTAAATCTACCACTGTATCAATGATCGCAAATTGACGATCTGGATTTTCTGTTGCTACCTTTTTAAGCGCATCTTCTGATTCAAAGGACGACGTAATAATAAGATCATAACCTTCCGCAACTGCTACACGAAGATTTTCTTCAATAGCCGAGTGATCAGTTGATTCAATTGTCTTTAACTCGACACCAAATTCCTCTGCCGCTTGTTTCGCCCCTTCATCCATTTGCTGGAAGAATGGATTCACACCCATTTTTTCTGGTAATACCAAGGCAATCTTTTTCGTTTCTTCATTTGTAGCATTACTATTATTTTCTGATTCTTCTGCACCACCACAACCTGCAACTAGTAGAATCAATGCTAAAATCAATACGGAAAATAACTTTTTCATGACGTTCCTCCTATGTGTGTTTTCATCATATGCATATTTAATACCTGATTAATAATCTACCAAATTACCAAAGAAATAACAATATAAAAATCGAACATTTATTTTATTTTTCGCCTTATCGTTCGTGTTTTATCCATATATTTAATTTTCAGACAATTATTAACAATTATAACCCCCCTTTATGACTGTGTCTTTTCAATCATAAAGGGGGTTCTTTAACTACCTAATATTCCAACCTACTTTTAACATACATCATCTTCTCAATTTCATCTACAGGAACCGGTCTGCTAAAATGATAACCTTGCATCATATGACAATTCATTTTTTCTAGCATTTCCTTTTGTTTCAGCGTTTCTACCCCTTCAGCAATCACGTCTACCTTCAACCGTTTTCCTAAGGCAATAATGCTTTGAATAATCGCCTTATATGCTGTATGTTGTTCCATCTCGACCAGAAACTCTCTAGGAATCTTTAATTCTGTAATCGGTAACTTCGGAAGATAGGAGAGAGAAGAATATCCTGTACCAAAATCATCAATGGATAAATTGACACCTAAATTTCTGATAGCTTCCAGTTTTTTTAAAGTTTCATTCATATTGCTCATTGCCACTGCCTCAGTGATCTCAATATTGAGAAGATCTGGCCTAAGTTTTGTTTCTTCTAAAACACACTTAATTGTTTCAATAAGTCGCGCGGACTGAAATTGCTTTGGAGAAATATTAACCGAAATTCTTAGTTGTTCTCCCCATAACTTTCCTTGTTTATACGTTTCTCTCAGTATCCACTCTCCAATAGGGATGATTAGATCAGTATCCTCTGCAACCGAAATAAAATCGCCGGGGTATAATAATCCAAATTTAGGATGCTGCCAACGAATAAGTGCTTCTACACCGTACATTCTCTTTTCTTTCGAATCATATTGTGGCTGGTAATGCAAAACTAGTTCATTGTTATGAACAGCTTTACTAAGGTCACTTCCTAATACAAATGTGCTTCTTGAGTCTTCTTCCATTTTCGGTTCAAAGATTCTAAATTGATTTCTTCCATGGTTTTTGGCTTTATACATAGCTAAATCTGCTTTTTTCATAAGTGAAATAGCCGTTTCATTATTCCCAGGTTCGTAAATGGAAATTCCTATACTAGGTGTGGCTAAAAATTCATAATTTCTTATCGAATAAGGCTCACTTAATACACGACAAACAGATTCCGCCAATGTAACAACATGATCTCGATCTACAATGTGATTAAATAGTAGCGTGAATTCATCGCCACCTTGTCTTGCTATGATTGCTTGATCACCAACACAATCCGAAAGACGTTTGGCCATATCGACAAGTAACTCATCTCCCGCATCATGACCAAGTGTATCATTTATATTTTTAAACCGATCTAAGTCAATATACATAACGGCTAACATACTATTTTCTAAAGTACCGTCCTTGATTTCTGTATTTAACACGCTCTCAAACAAAGCCCTGTTAGGCAACCCAGTTAACAAGTCATGAAACGCCATATAATTAATCCTGTCTAAACTTACCTTGACTTCTGTAATATCTTTCCCAATTCCATAAATTCCTTCAACCTTACCATTTACTACTATTGGTACAAGGGTAATGACTAGAGAATAAGCACTCCCATTCTCGCTGTTTAAAGTAACTTCGAACACTTGTGGTTCTTCTTCTATCTTTAAAAAATGAGCGGCAACTTGTTCAAGATCTTTCGGATTAATGAACTGATAAAATGATTTACCGATTAGCTGAACAGATTCCATTCCAACTAATTGTGCACAAGTGGCATTGGCACTTTGAAAGGTTCCATTCAAGCGAAGGGAGAATACAGCATCAGGATGATATTTAAAAAGAGACAAATATCGTTCTGTACTAAGTAGTAAATCTTTATTGTTTTGCTCATATTTCAATAGTAATCGGTTATTTTCCACTAAGATAAATACTAGTCGAACAATGGTGAGAAATATGATAAACGTTGTACTTAGTGTGAATGGAGTAAATTTAATTCCTTCTATTTTATAAAAAACGAGTAATAGTACCATTAGGAACGTATATAGAATGATTAATCTCCACATACCCACTTTTGAAGGACTAACTGTATCCAATTGCTGTTTATTGACTGGTTTCATATAAAAACTAGAAAATCCGACTAGTAATAGTGCTAGAGTAAATAATGGATCAATCAAGGTGCCTGTCTCATATTTTTCTCTGAGTGTTAAATATACGTATCCAGAATCAGCACATACTTGAAAAACTAGTCCAACTACAATATAAAATAAGGCATTTTTTTTACCAAAATTATCTGAATCAAAGTATAGGATCAGTGCACTAAATAATAATATTAAATCCCCAACTGGATATCCAAGTGAAACAAAAAGGTAGGCTCCCGTAATCTCTGGGTTCACAATTAAGCTTTTCATAATGAAATGATAGCTGAGTGTAGTAGCAGATATCATAACTATTAGTACCTCAAATATCCAGCGCATTAACCGATGAATGGTTTTCACCTGATAAAAGTAATAACCTAATGCAATTAAATAAAATATAATTTGAAGCATATAAAAGATATCAGGTGAACCAGGATAAGGAACATTTACAAACAAGTAGCTCTCATAATACATCCACAATATTTCTGCTAAAAAATAGCTAAACGTTCCAACAGAAAGAAATAACCAAAAATAATCTCTTTTCCCATCACTTTTTAAGAATTTAGATAACAACCATATACTAGAAATTAATGGTCCAATCGTAGAAATAATATTTCTCAATATTACTATCAAGCGAATACTAGGATCTCCGAAAACGACGACAAAATAGTAAAAAAGTATGTAAAGAAAAATGAAAACGCCAATAGATTTCTGCTGTTTCACCTTCATGATCTTTCACTCCTCTAGGCGTATAGTCCTACTTTCATTATACTCTTAACAGAAGTTCAGGAGTAGGTTACCATAGTAGATTTTTCAAGCATTTTGCGAGAAATATTTACCAATAAAAAATCCACCACAAAAAATCAGGAGATTTATGGTTAATCATAATTTTGGGTAGACTGTAGGTATATAAATAAGTGTGGTGAACTCATTGTCTTCCATTTTCGATTTTCTTCTTTATTCCGTTACATTGGATCAAGTCATAGAGACCGAGAAAGAGTTTTATGGAACTCTTCGAGAGTATTGGCGGGAACATAACTACTTAACCTTTAACTGGTGGCTGCTCGTCGTATTAAGTATTTTATCGCCTATTGTCTGGTGGAAAACGATCGATACAAAAAGAATAACTGAAATTACAGCTTTTGGATTGTTTTATGGTATTACAGCAATTATCCTAGACTCTATTGGCAGCAGTGCACTTGTTTGGGTATATCCCGTTCGGCTTACCCCTTACTTGTACCCACAATACTATCCTTATGATGTAGGGGTGGTAATCGTCCCATTTATGTATGTATATCAAAGGTGGGGGCATCACTTTAAACCGTTTCTCCTATCAACAGGAATCCTTTCTGCCTTTCTCTCTTTTGTGGCAGAACCCTTTATGGAGTGGTTACATATCTACAAAGAATTAACATGGAAGCATATTTATTCTTTTCCTATCTACTGGCTTATTGGACTTATTTGTTGGATCATTCTAAAACGATTTAAGAAATTGGAAAGCCAATCATAACAAATCCCCCCTTTAGCAAGGAGGGATTTGTTTGAGTTCTTAACATAAACCGATAATAATTTCCTTAACTCATCTTACAATTCCTTTGTCATAAAGACACTATTTGGATCTTCTTTATAATCAGCAAACGGTTCACAATACGTAAACCCAAACTGGACATACAATCTTTTGGCAGCTTCAAACGCCTCCATTGAACCTGTTTCTAAACTGATTCTTTGATAACCACGGCGCTTTGCTTCTTCAATCAAATGCTGGAGCAACTGCTTTGCTACCCCTTTTCTCAAATGTTTGGGAGATGTTTTCATTGACTTCACTTCCCCATGTCGAGGATCAAGCTCCTTCAGCGCCGCACAACCAAGCAACTCTGAACCTTCCCACGCGCTCCAAAACGTAATATCTGGTTGTCTTAACTTTTCTAAATCAAGCGCATGTATGCTTTCTGGCGGAGAATGTAACGTCATGCTGTGCAGATGATCACCTATTAACTCAGCAATCTCCGAACCTCTTAAATCATCTATTCTAATATCCATCACACACTCTCCTTATTAACTGTTAAATTCTCTATTATCAACATTGTGATGCTACTTTTGATAAAGCAGTATCAATGTCTGCTTCGCTAACACCAAAGTGAGCAAGCTCATCGTGGAGATGCTTCGAAATTGCATCCATGGTTAACCTCCTTATATTCCAACAGAGGTATTTTCACCGTTTTTCATGAACTATACATATTTTACTTCTGTGATTGTAGCGCCAGTTTTATTCCTAAACCGATATATACTAAGCCGACCACTTTTCCCATCCATTTTGCGCTCTTTTTTGTCTTTACAAAGAGTTTATGACCAATCGTACTTGTTATTAACACTAAACTAGTCGTATAAGTGATACTCATTAAGACAAACGTTAAGCCAAGGACTAACAACTGAATCGTGACAGGCGTATCCCCACTTTTAACAAATTGAGGCAGGAAAGCCAAGAAAAAAAGCGATGTTTTTGGATTAAGTAACTCGATTAACATCGCCTGACGAAACGATATATTAGGATTTGAGTTTCTTTCTCTTTGGTCCATCGGTTCCTCTTTTTGAGCTTTTTCAATAATGGCACGTATACCTAAATACACTAAGTATGCAGAACCCATATACTTTACTATTTCAAAGGCAGTTGAAGAAGTCATCAAGATGGCGGAAAGGCCTAGTACCGCAGCTAATGTGTGAAGAAAATCTCCAACGGCAATTCCTAGACCCGTCACAATTCCGTTCTTCCTGCCACCTTTAATGGTTTGAGTAATCGTCAAAAAGACTGCTGGACCTGGAATTAAAAATAACAATAAAACTACAAAAATAAATGTCAGCATCTTGTATACTCCTATTCTTTTTCTCACTTTCTTAGATTGATATTATAATACCAAAATTTAGAAAATCAGTATACTTCACATCTAAAATTTATAGCACGGTATTTTAAGCCTCTTCAGCTCTTCTTTAAATGAAAATAAATGATTAGAGCGATAGGGAGGATTAGAGGAATAACAATAAAAATAGACCAAGTCCATATCAAATTAGCAATGAATATGGCATCAGTACAACCTTGAGTTCCACATTCTGTTGCTCTAAGTCCTTTATCACTTATTGATGAAAAATAACCGATTAATTGCACTCCAAATAAGAAAAACCAAATCAAGACAACCAAGATGGAATACATAAGAGCTTTCATTTTTCTAGATGGTTTCAATATAAGTCCCCCAGTAGGATGAATACTTTAGGTTATTTTTTCCTAGTCCCCAAAAACCATTCGTAAAAAAGAGGGTGTCCCACTGTAAAACGGTTAGGACACCCTCTTACTGGTTGCTCTTATATACCTAATTTTTACTATTCCATCTTCCCATCACAAGGGTATTATAATATTTCCCATCTGACAGAAGCTTGTCATTCTTTAATATACCTTCAACTGTAAATCCGAACTTTTCATATAGTTGAATGGCTTTCGTATTTATTTCTAATACATGTAGATTCATTTTCTTCATCCCAGTGATGTCAGCCCAAGTGACAGATTCTTTTAATAAGTTCCTTCCCATTCCATAACCCCAAAAGTCTTTCAACACACAAATACCAAACTCTACCTTGTGTGAGAGTCTCTTTAAATTTGAACCTTCACATCTTGAATAACCGACAATACGACCATCCACTACTGCCACTAAGAATATGTTTTTCGCACTCTCTGAATCACTTTTTATTAACTGCTCAAAACCCGCAGCATCTATGTAGCCTTCTCCTCTTTCTCTATCCATATATTCAGTTTCACCATCAATTTGTAGCCTTAGTTCCGACAAAGTCTTTGCATCCGTTTCAAACGCTGACCTAATCGTATAACTTAGTCCATTTACTTGGTATTCTTGGTTGTTTATTATCATGATTTCCTACACTCCTGTAAGTATTACAATACATTTCCAATAATTGGTTTATACTTAATATATTCTTAATATGTTATTAACTTCGTGTTAAAAAGCATCTTATATAATGACTCCTGTAAGAAACATTTTAGAGGAGGAGTTACTTTGTTTTTAAAAAAACTATCCGTAAATAAGTTAATTTCGATTGATTATTATTCAGATGGTAGCTTGAAAACGATTAAGGGACGTGTTTACAAGCTCGATCTAATCAAACAGTCTCTGTTGCTTAAAGATGAAACACACAAACCACTTACTATTCAATTATCAGGCATCCGACATATTTATTAACTTCCACTACGAAATGGTCTTCTAAAGGACTGTATCCAAATAATCACCATGGCCTTTACTTAGCTCCACCTCTTCTTTAGATGATATCCAAAAGTAGTGGAAGGTTAATCCTTCCTCTTCTCCCTCGCCAGTTGGTTGATGATCCCACGTATCCCGCGCACTGTAAACAGTTAGCTTATAGAAAAGCTTCACTCATTAAAAAGATGGTGAAGCAACCGATCCCTATCTTCGAAAAACTGTTTCATAATCGAGTAATGATAGGTTTCTTCCAATGTAACTTCATCCATCCCTTCTTTGGTTAATTGAATGATTTTTGAATGGGGATATGCCATTAATATAGGTGAATGTGTTGAAATAATAAATTGTGATCCTTCTTTAATAAGATCATTGATTCTTGATAACATGGAGAGTTGTCTTAGTGGTGATAAAGCTGCTTCCGGCTCATCAAGGATATATAGACCGTTCCCCCGGAAACGTTCAGTGAATGCAGCAAAAAAGGATTCACCATGTGATTGCTCGTGAAGGGACTTACCGCCAAAGGAATCAATAATTCTAGGAGCTGAAGAAGGTTCTTTGTCTAATTCTTCGATGTTAGTAGCCACATTATAGAAGGTTTCCGCGCGAAAGAAAAAATGATCCTTTGCCTTATGAACACCCTTCACAACTCGTATGTATTTGTCCAAATTTGAGTGTGAATCATAACTTGAAAAATTAAAGTTTAACGTCCCGCCCTCAGGATTAAATCCTAAGGCAATGGCAATGGCCTCAAGCAAAGTTGATTTCCCCATTCCATTTTCACCAATGATATAAGTAACATTGGGATGGAAGATTACATCCTGAAAATTCTTGATGATAGGTAGATTCAAAGGGAACTCATCATAGGAAAAAATTTGTTCCTTTTTTAAATATGCCTCTCGAATGTATTGGGTATCCTGGTTTAACAACATCGAACCATCCCCTTTTCTAAGATTATCCACTATCCTTATTTTACCATTAAAAGTATCTAAATTTGGAAAATTAAACATTATAATAACTAAATGCGAGGCTTCACCCAAATCTTTGTTAAGTCCACATATCCAAAATGTTTAATTTCAATATTCATTAGACTAAGTGAAAATGGAATTCTCCTTTTCACATAATATAAAGGGATACATAGAGATTCGCATAGTAAGTACTGTTCAATCTCCATATGCTTGTTATTCCAGTTTTCAAAAGGGATATGATCGTAGTCTTGTATATGCTTTTGCAATTTAATGTTTCTTTCTGTTAATAGCTGAAGAGGAGAGTAACTATTTTTCAGAAAAAAGAAATATGAAAAAGTTTGATTCATTTCAAATATTTCTCCATGAATAAATAAATCGGTTTCTAATCGTATATTGGGGTCATACACGGCTTCTCTAAAGGAGATTTCCTCGACTTCTACCTCAATTCCCTCCTGTTCAAGTTTGTCCTTCAACCAATGAGATGTTTCGCTTGTATAGTTCACAAATTGCATTTTTAAAGCTTGAGTGAATATTGGCTTTGGTATGTTAGACATTGTATAAGTCTCTGATATTCCGATTAGACAACCTTCATTGTTCCCACTAATGCGTGTATTCACATTTGATAGTTCGTGACGATGGTTGGCAATTAGCATATGAATGTAGTCACGTACTTCCTTTCTACCCATATCAGCATTTCGATATGGATTCATCACAACAATACCAAAGCCTGAATCACTCTCTACCTTTTGGGTGTCCACTTTATCAGATTCATTCGCCCCGTAATAGATAACCTCAAACTCTCTCGGAACTTGAATATATTCCACACAATCGAGTAGTGGACGCTGTCCAAAGTATTGTTTAAAAGCGGAAAGAACGGTTTTCTCTTCCGAATTTTCCGCTAAATAAAAGCCCCCGGTACCAAGCAATGAACCATTGGACTCTTTAAAAATACTTGCCGTTAACAAACTGAGAAGTTGAAGGATATAGGTACAACCCTTAGGAAACTCTAACTTTACGACAAGCGGAGCCGGGCTATCAATAACAGTCACTGGTTCCCAAAGTTTTGAATAATGATCATCGTTTTTCATACGTCGAAAGGTTTCAACTACGTCTTCTGCTTTCATAATAGAGCCATCATGAAAAGGGACATCCTTTCTTAAATACAAAATTAAAAACCGATCAGTATATTCCCAAGTATGAGCAAGCTCGGGAGTAACCCTGTTATCTGCATGTAATGTAATTACTCGATTGTATAAATTTGCAATGAGATTAGCACTATGAGTATCAGCTGCCTTAAGTGGATGTACCGTTAGGAAGGGATTAAACCTCGGAATGATTAGGCGATCCTGCTCCTCTTGGTGAAAGCCGAAATTCTCTTGAAACGCCTTCATTAATCTTTGTTTGGTTTCCATTGACCATTCTAGTAGTAACAGTTTACTAACTTCTTCAATAGCTCCACCCTCCAATTTGCGGAAAAATAACTTCTCATATTCCGTTTCCACGTCCCTTAGCCAGTGGAGGATAGATGCATTTCCGCGTCCAAGTCCAGATGAAAATGAGATCCACCCTTCCTTGTCCCACTGATGGAGCTTTCTCCTTGTTTGCTTTGTGCTTAGGTTTAATAGTTCGGCTATTTCCTCTACTTTTATTTTCCCAGGGTTTGCCTGGGTTCTCAGAGTTAGTAAGTATCGATCCAACATCAGATAGCACCTCTTAAAAGTGGACATTTTATTTTATAAAGGGAATTTTTCCTTACTTAAGTCTCCTTTACTATACAAATATAGGAAGGAGCTGGCAATATGAATTGGAAGTACTATCCACAAAATTTAAAGGTGCGCCTTATCACCTCTTTTTTTAACAAAGCTATTTCAAGCGCGGTTATGCCTTTTATGGCTCTCTTTTTTGCCGAGCATAAAGGACCTGTTTGGGCTGGGTTATTTTTGGGGGCAAATGTTTTTATCAGCTTTATTAGTACCCTTTTAGGTGGTTACTTTTCAGATCGCTACCAGAGAAAAACCGTACTTATTCTTACTTCAACGATAAGTTCTCTTACTTTCGGCTTAATGACACTAAGTCTATTACCTGAACAAAAATGGGTCATTCTATTTGCTTTGAGTTATATGGTTTTCATGTTTGCAAGTAGCCTTGGGAGACCAGCGATGCAGGCAATAATCATTGACTCAACAACAGCTGAAAACCGCAAAGCTGTTTATTCGTTAGATTATTGGATTAATAACTTATCAATGGCTATAGGGGCCATGCTTGGAGGGCTCTTTTATCTTCACCATCAGCTCGCTTTGTTTCTCGTTCTTACGATTGTTTCAGCAAGCTTACCTCTCGTATATGGAATTTGGCTACAAGATTCATCTGTGAAACAGTTGGAGAAAAAGCATCGTAACATTTTTATCGATTTGGTCTCTAATTATCAGATTGCTTTTCAAGATAAACCGTTTGTGATGGCTGTTGTGGGAGGGATGTGTATTTATGCTGCAGAATTTTCACTTAATAGTTACATTGGCGTTCGCTTAGCTAACGAATTTCGTTCTGTATTTATTGGCAATTTCGAGGTTGCAGGGGTTAGAATGTTAAGTATCTTAAACATTGAAAATATGCTTCTTGTTGTATTACTAACGTTTCTAGTCACAAAAATTACGGACAGATTTGATAAAAAAAGCGTATTGCTCTTTGGGCTATTCCTATATGCAATCGGCTATACGGTTATTACATCGGCAAATGTCTGGTATGTGCTTATTGCATTCAACCTGATAGCAACCATTGGTGAGCTTGTATATTCACCGATTGCGAATGCAGAAAAGGCAAATATGATGCCAGAGGATAAACGTGGTTCTTATTCTGCCTTTTCTGGTCTTAGCTTTAGTGGAGCCGATTTAATTGCGAGATCTACTATATTACTTGGAGCATTTTTTGTACCCTCTATGATGAGTGTGTATATTGGGATTATATTAATGATTGGTACGCTGCTCCTTTATGGTGGATTATTTATTTTTCAGACAAAGAAACAAAAAGAAGCCTTGGAATTTAGTAAAACGATGTAATTTTAAAAGAAGCTCCAGTATGTCTTGGAGCTTCTTTTATAGATAAACCCATGAGTTCCACTTTTCCTACCCTTTTTAAAGTGTTTTAACCTGCCGCAGGTGCTCCTGTTCCGCCACCATTTTTCCGTTGTCCTAGTTCCTGATCAATCAATAATAATGCTGAAGGATTGTTCTCTGCTATTTTCAAGCGATTAACAATGGTTTGGCTCTGTGCTTCTTCATCTATTTGTTCTCTTAGGAAATCTTGAATAATCACGGCTGCTTGCGGATCAACTTGGTTTACATAAGTAAATGCCTGGCGATATGAATTAGTCACGAACTGCTCATGCTCTAATACTTTTTGAAAAGTCTCTAATGGTGTTCCGAAATCACTTGGTTGTGTAGGAATACCATGAAGCGTAACAGTCCCGTCCTTATTTACTAAATAATCTACCAATGTAAGCATATGAGTTCTCTCTTCCTCTGATTGCAATCGAAGCCAACTTGCCATACCGGTGAAGTTTAGTTTGCCCATATATGCTGACATAGCAAGATACAGTGTTGAAGAAACATGCTCAATTTGAATCAAATTATTCATTAGCTTCTGAAGTTCCTCATTCATGCCTATCCACTCCCCATAAATATTCATGACTAATTATGTATATTAATCATTCGCTTAAAATGAAGCTGGTCCTCACCATGTTACGATTATTTTTCCATTGGGAAGTAGCATAGAATTTATTAAAAATGGGAATCTTAAAATTTTAGCTTAGTTTAAAGTGAATTTTTTCGAAGGATTGTTTAGTAGAATTACTTTGAGAATAGGTGATGAGATTGGCTTTTCGTGGGGACGCACATAAACTGTACATAAAACTTTCAAAATCAAACAAAGCGGATAAACCTTTGAGACAAGTGAATGAATTGGTGGAGATTCAAGAAATTAGAGCATTTTATGAAACCATTGAAACGGCAACCTTACAATTAATATACTATCGTATGATAAAAGAAAAACAGGGGTCTGGAATCATCCCTATTTTTGTTACAAGCATCCCATGGTTCTTTTTTCTCTTTTCAAAGCAGCTACAGGAATTTCTTTTCAAGGAAGGAAGTCTCCTTTTTCTTCTTTTTGGTATTTTCTACATGGTAACTCTCACCATAAGTGTCATTGTTCATTTTCGAGAAAATGCATGGGCAGCGGTCCATATTGAGATTATTCAAGATATTGTTGATGAAAGAGGGAAACAGAACACGTAATATCTGCATGAAAAAAGGCAGTTCATTTCCTATACTGCCTCTTTAATATTCACATTTTCTTTATTATTCTTGCGTGTAGTGGTAAGAAATAACTGTAGACTATAAAAAAGATTGGAAGGCTATAAAGATGATTCCAATGAGTGAGCTTCATGTATCCCACCTGAGCTACCGACCATTCAATTATAAATGATAGGAGCGTAAATGTTATTACTAGTTTCCACTTATTATCCTTACCCAAATAATTCAAGTAAATCACAGCGAGGGATGATGGAACAAAACTATAAGTTAGTAACTCTCCAATTCCAGAATATCTGGGATGACCAAAATCAACTAGATCCAAAAAACCAGCAAAAATATTATCAGCTACCCATGTAGCCAAACCGATTACTCCTATTGTGACATAAATACCCCGCCAACTAATTTCCTTCTTCGGCATAATTAACACAAATAATAATAAGATTATGGCAAGTGTGATTGGCAACCAAAGCCCTTTTGCACCTAGATCCATCGCTTTTACTATCGAATCCATCAAAAATCCCCTTTACATAGCATTTATTAATATGTTTTCCGACATCTTATTTGTCAAACTCAGTGACGCCTAATATACTGCTGCTTAACATTCTACCCATCTATAATCTGAAGTAATCGAATGTCTTCCAAATAAAAAGGCTGTCACCTTATTTATGGTAACAACCTTTTCCCTCTTTTATTTTTCCCCGACAATTACCTGTCTTGTAAATGTTCCTTTTCTAACAATACATCGGTCCACAATACAAAAACCGGCGTTTTCAATAATTGAATCAATCGGTTCAATCGTAACAATTACAATTCTCTCAGCAAACGAAAAGGCACTTTGTAGCAAGTCAAGCTGTTCTTGTGGGGAGATAACAGAACAAAGATTATAGGGCATATCAATAATCGCCACATCGTAGCTTCCCGTAACTTCTCGAATATCCCTAAATAGAACTTCACAATGGTATCCAAAATGGGCAATATTTTCACGTGTTCCAGGAAGGATCAGTGGGTTCACATCGCTCCCAACAATATCGATCCCCATCGATAAAGCCTCTACGAGTACTGTACCAATCCCACAGCATGGATCAATGGCTTTTTTTCCTGCTGGATGCGGTACGGCAATGTTAGCCACAGCTCTAGCCACACGTGTACTTAGAGCTGTAGAATATCCATGCGGTTTTGTTTGGTGTTTTAACCAAACCGCTTCACCTTTTTGATAATAACCAAATACCCATTTTCCGTGTACTTCTATAATTCCGAACAAAATATCAGGATTCTTTAGATCCGGTTCTCCTGGCACATGAAGAGCAACTTCCCTTTCCACTCGTCTTCGTTCTTCAAAGCCTACTTTTTCTAATGAAAAAGTCTTCAAAAAAATGACCCGATAAGTTTCCTTTAATGGAGTTAAACTTTTCACCTTTGTAATAATCTCTTCCAATTCATTGCCTTCAAATAGGATATCTATTCGATCCCGAATAAATGGACTTCTGCTTGGATCTATTTTTATATTACTTTCAATTATATAATCGTCAGAATCCTGTCCAAAAAAAGAACGCATCTCTAAAGCACAGAGCTCCACTTCATCATCTTGACATGAATAATTGTAAAGGTAATTCTGCTTTTTCTCGTTAGTATTATTCATGATCTCAATCCCCTCTAAAAAACTAAACAACTCATCTAGTATACACCTTAATCTAGGAGATGTTTATTTTAGATTGGGAAGTTTTCTATATGGTAGGTAAAAAGTAGCTTAGCATTGACTCTATTTGTGTTCATGATGAGCAATAAATGCCATTCTTAGATAAAAATGAAGAGATTTTTCTTTTAAAAAGGCTGTTTTCGCGAAGATTGTTGTTAAAATCTAAAAGCCGATTTTAACGTAGAAATAGCTATTTTGCGCTTATGAATTTAGTTTGCAGGCTCTTTTCTTATGAAATTCATGCTATTTTCTGCTGAAATTTAGCACAATCATTAAAATTAAATTCCAAAAAGCAACAAAGTTTAAGAAAAGAGCCTTTAAAAAATAATTTATTTGCGATTCTGGGAATTTACTTGCGATTACAAAAATTTATTTGCGATCCTCAGATTTTACTTGCGATTACAAAAATTTATTTGCGATCCTCAAATTTTACTTGCGATTACAGAAATTTATTTGCAATTCTAGAATTTATTTGCATTCCAACTAGTTTATTTGCAATTCTAGAATTTTATTTGCGATCCAACTAGTTTATTTGCGATTCCCAAACCATAATTGCGACCCTCTTAACTCCCCAATAATTCCACAAACTCTTCTTCACCAATTATTTTTATAGACGTGCCTTTTTCAATTAAAGCATAGGCCTTTTCTTCTTTGGTACTAATTCCACTAGCCCCCACGATTGTTTTGTCCTGCTTTCCGACGATTAAATAGTGGGTTTTTCCGCTTACTCCACTTTTAATCGTACCGCCTGCATTGACCACTTTTTGCATCGCATCCTTACGATCCAGCTTCAATTCTCCGGTGAAAACAATATTTTTCCCGAAAAAAGGATGCTCTTCATTAAAGGCTTGAACATTGGCAGAAATCTCTGAAATCACCACTTTTGTAAAAGACTTTTTCTTCTTTTTCTGTTTAAAATAGGTTTGTGGTTTTAACTCAGAGAACTTTTTAATCGGAATACTACGATAAGTTTTACAATACGATTGAAGAGATTTTTTATTTTTTGCTGTTACACAAGTGGTAACTAATTCCGCGCAAGCTCTTGCATCATGCAAGGCATTGTGATGATTTTCTAAATGAATATCAAAATGATGTAATCTTTCTATTAAAGAATTCCCCACCTTTTCCCTGCAAGCCTTCGCACTCAAAGGGATGCTACAAATAAATTCAAACTCAGGAATTTCAATAGAATATTCCATCAAACAGCAGTGAAGAACACTCATGTCAAATTGAGCATTATGAGCAATAATCGTCGCTCCTTCGAAATGGGTTTTGATCTCCTCCCAAATCTCATGGAACTGTCTTTCATTCTTTACATCCTCCACAGTCAACCCATGGATTTTTGTTGTTTCGTCGAGAAATGTTAAGGTTGGAGGTTGGATTAAGAAATATTTCTCATCGACAATTTGATTATCCTTAACAAATACCATTCCTAGTGAACAAGCGCTACTCATCCTATTGTTCGCAATTTCAAAATCTATTGCAATAAAATCCACCTAAAATAACCTCCTTATTACCTTTATTATCCGTACACATAATCTATTTTCAACAGACTGTAAATCTCTAGATCGACTATTCCTTTTCCCGTCCAGTAAGTTGCTTGTCTTAATAAACCTTCTTTAACAAAGCCATTTTTGAGTAATACTTTTTTGGAGTACTCATTTTGCGGCATGACCTCCGCCTGAATTCGATTAACATCAGCTTCCAAAAGTAAAAACTCTACTAATAATTTTACTGCTTCTGTAGCAATTGCTCTACCCCAAAAGGCTTCAGCCAAATAATATCCGATTGTAACCATGTTGACCTTCTGATTTAAATCAAAAGCCTCTATAATTCCAACTAATTCCTCATTTATAAAAATGCCCCACTTCACACGGGTCTTCTTATGATAATCACGTTCAAAGTGACTAATCATTTTTCTTACAGTCTCTTTATTATGCTTAGGAAGAATTCCACAATACTCAAAAACTCTTTTATTATCATATATAGCAAAGAGGCCATGGTAGTCTTTGTCTTCTATTTTCTTTAAAGCCAGTTTTTCTGACACCAACAAAGGAAATTCACGAAAGATGGCATCCATATTCATTATCAGCTTTCTCCCTTCATTATCAAGAACCATATTTTGTCATTTTATTTTATCATTTCTAGTAAACAACAAAAAAGCCCTCATGAAAGGACTTTTAAAAGATATACTTCTTCTGTACATAATAGCTAACCATAAAAAGAATTCCTTCTGTGAAGCTCTTACTTGTAAAAAGTGATAGATTACCGGTGGCATTAAATAAAGATATCATTAAATAGTTACTAACTAATATAAATCCCGCTAAGCTATAGTACTTGAGGATTGGCTTTATATGAGATTGTTTCTTTCTATTAAAAACAATGTTTTTGTTAATTATATAATTGATAAAGGAACTGATTACTCTGGCACCTATTACCGAGAATAACAAATTATTCGAGAGCCAATGTAATAAGAAGAAAAAGATAAAATCAATTAATCCACAAGAAACCGAAGATAGACTAAATTTTAATATAGGAAGGTAGATTAGGATGGAATCAAGAATAGGGCGAAAATGACTTCCTTTATTGTTTTTTTCATAGACGGTTTGAATAGGCATACTGTGAACTTGATAACCAGCAGATTTTGCCTCTAGCAATTGGTTCATCTCATATTCATACCGTTTCCCTTTATTGTTTATCAACCACGGAAGCATATCAACAGAAAATCCTCTAAGTCCCGTCTGGGTATCCTTTATTTTATACCCAGCTACAAATGAGAAGATGATTCTTGTTAGTTTATTTCCTATTAAGCTTTTTAGAGGAACTTCGCCTACAAATTCCCTAGCCCCTAATACAATGGTTTGAGGATGCACAACTAACTCTTGTGCTACACGCTGAATATCATCCCATCGATGTTGGCCATCGCAATCGGCACACACGATTCCCTCTTCATTTGGATAGTGTGTGTGAATATGGGTAAAGGCTGTTTTAAGGGCAGCTCCCTTCCCTTGGTTTGTCTTGTGGGTTAAAACCATGCACCCTCTTTGTTCCGCCTGTTCAAAAATGCCTTCACATTCCACCGAACTCCCGTCATTCACAATAAGTACCCGGTAGCTACTGCTTTGTTGAACTTCTTCTACCAACTGAAGCATTTTCTCGTTTGGTTCATATGCAGGAATAACTATAATCATAGAATTCACCTCTCTTACTGGATATAGATAATATCACTTACACCCCGTTCCTCGCCTGTACCTCGTGGATTATTAATGACTTCCCCCATAAAGTACATGGTTGACGAGCCACCACCGTCTAGGTTATAGGCTTCCGTCACGCCTAAGTCTTCAAACACTTGAGCAAACTCACCTAAGGTTAAACCCTTTGAATATCCTTCGCTTCTGCCATCAACGACGACAAACACATAATGATTTTCAGATATGATTCCTACCCCTGTTCTTGGGTTGGAGTCCTCAATCGAACGATTTCCAAAATTCTTATCAATGCTTACATCTCCAAAATCCTCAATGGCCACTGAATTTTCAACTAGAGCAGGCCCAAAAGAGAAGGTTTGTGTAACTCCTTCTGCAATCAATTTCTCTGCAGAAGTTTCTGTCTCTTCATAGATTTTCATGGATCCATCCTCGTAAAAGGCCAACCCCGTACGTACGGGATGATCTCTAAAAATTTGTCCATTCCGGATCGTTATGCCATCTTCACGAAATCCATAATAATCACCGTTAATCGCAAAAATGGCGTTATTATTACTTGCAATTTCAGATGTGACTTGGACAATGTTGTTACCAAATTGATTATTGGCAAATGCTGACTTTAAACTACTTGAGTCTGTTAACTGGATATCCGCTACATAGTACACAACCTGATCACTTCCTGAACCCGTCACTTGTTTCTCAATTTCAATTGACTTTGTATCACTCGTGTAACTTAAGTCATCTGCTTCATATGTCTCATCTACTGTTGTAGTAGTTTCACTAGATGTGGTTGTTGAGTTCCACGTTTCGGAACTCACTAGTGCATTTTCTACTTCAACATGCTCAATCAAGTAACTGTCCGCTAATAAATATAGAATCAGTGCAACACTGGTAATAACTATTGAAATGGTTACTATAAGTTTTCTGTTTTTCAAGATGAAAACAACCTCCTTCGTTTCTCCTAAAGCTTCATCTAGAGAAAGTATAGACAGCAAATACGGCGGAACTATGTCCAAAAGAGGAAGAAATGGAGAAACAAATGGGAATAAAATAGCCCATTCAGTGTTACTGAATGAGCCCTTTTTCCATTGTCTTATGAAATTAAGAAACCAAATATGAATCACTTTACCCCACTAACATAGAATGTAATAAAAAGTTCCTTAGGAGGTGTTCCCGCTGATTCATACAGTTAAAGCAGGTGAAACCCTTAATCAAATTGCAAAGGATTATCGTATCCCGCTAGCCACCATTCTCCGAGCTAATCCATCCATAAATCCAAACCTCATTTATCCCGGACAATCCATCAATATTCCAGGCGTTCCTTCTCCAGAAAGCAGTCCTTATCGAATCGATGTGAGTATAAATAGTCGCACGCTCCGTTTATTTAGAAATGGTACGCTTCAAAAACAATATCCTATTGCGGTAGGAAGAATGTTATTTGAAACACCGGTAGGAAATTATATTATTCTAAATAAGGCACCTAATCCCGGAGGACCTTTCGGGACGATGTGGATGAGTTTATCCAAGCAAAGTTATGGAATTCATGGGACGAATGATCCCAGCTCGATTGGAAAGGCCGTCTCAAAAGGCTGCATTCGCATGTACAATAGAGATGTAGAGGAATTAGCGAGGATGGTCCCAAACGGAACGGCTGTAACCATTCACCCATAACACAGAGCAAGATGTATCCCAAAATACAAAAAGGACATTACATCTAGTCCTCAAGATGTAATGTCCTTTCTTGTTCAACAAACTATTGATTAATGCTAGAAATATTATTGTAATAAAAATGCCATGGACGTAATCGAATTAACACCTCCCTGTTCTTTTTCTCAGAAAAATATATGTTACGATAATTTAAAATTAGAAACCAAAGAACACGGAGGGTAACAAATGCTTAAAAAAATTATTTCAGGTGTAGCAGTTACTGTACTCTCAGTATCGATAAGTGCAAATGTACAAGCTGCAACAATTACGGTACAGAAAGGAGACACCCTTTGGAATCTATCACGTGTGAATAATACAACTGTAGAAAATATTAAAACGTTGAATGATCTTACTACAGACCTTATTCACCCTGGGGATGTTCTAACCATTGCTCAACATAAAAATTATACCGTTAAGCAAGGGGACACTTTATGGGACATTGCCTTAGAACACCAAGTGACCGTTTCACAAATGAAAGAATGGAACCAATTACATAGTGATCTTATTCATCCTGGATTAAACCTATTAATCTATAAAGATATAAAAACTACGAAGACGGCAATAACTGAAGAATCAGTGATTCCTGAATCACAAGAGTCAACAGAAAGTACATCCACAGCAAGCGCTCCATCAACAAACACAGCAGCTTCAAAGGAATTAATTATGGAAGCTACTGCCTATACAGCTTCATGTGATGGATGTTCCGGTATTACCGCTACAGGAATTAACCTAAAGGAAAACCCAAATGCAAAAATTATTTCAGTGGATCCTACCATTATTCCACTTGGTAGTAAAGTTTATGTGGAGGGATTCGGTGAAGCGATCGCCGGAGATACTGGCGGGGCCATAAAAGGAAATAAAATTGATGTCTTTATTCCTTCTCAACAGGATGCAATCAATTTTGGAGTAAAACAATTAAAGGTAACTATATTAAACTAGACAATCCATAAATAGCATATCTTTTACTATTAATTAATGACAAAAAGGCGATTGATGTGTACAGTTTGTCCATTTCGGAAAATATCCACTCTGAATATAAATAAAGCATCAAAAAGTAAAGGGGGGATTTCCGTATGGCTAACATAATCACATCTGGACCATTTTTTGTACCACCATCTATTGATACTACAGCTTCAGGAGCCGTAAGATATTTGTTTGTTGGGTTTAAAAATCTTGCAAACACTACTTCATCTATTCTATTAACTGTTCACAAATGTAATGATCTACTCCTATACCCACCAAATACTCCTGAAGAGATTGAGTTTTACCGTCAAAGGGTCACCATTCCACCAGGAGATTGTGCAGTTGTTAGAATAGAAGCTGGACCAACTACCTTTAGTGGTGACAATATGCTACGTGTAGCTATTGCAGGTGACACGGATGAAGAGGCAGATGGCATTGTAGTAACCTTGTCAGGTACTACGATGGATGGACGTCAAGTATTGTCCATGGTATTCAAACATGAAGATTTCGTTGAGCTGGATGATTAATTAATCATCAAAAAATCCTCATCTGGTATAAAGATGAGGATTTTTTGATTAGAAAGTCTATCACTATCGTAAAAAAGTAAGTGTTGAGCTAATTTCATATAAATGATTTTGGTCTGCCCATAGAATGAAATAATGATAGAGAGTGTCACCGATTTGAATTGGTTCTGGATATCTGACAATTAGTGCTGCTTGCCCTCTCATTTCAGCGGGTTGATCTTCTGATGGAAAGATATAGCAAGCCTCCTGAGTTTGTATGTTTGTTTGTAGGATAAGTGGTTTGGTACCGTACGGAAGTAGCTGATGGAAGGCTTCATTTTGGCAGACGGCGTGAATGGGTTCATCGGAAGATATGGCAGCTACTTGAAAAAATCCATCAGGGCCTTCATATCTTTCATCACTCTCCTGCTTCCAGTGTGCCGGGTACTGAAATTGGACGTTAAAGCGATCACTTGTAAATGTCTTTTTTATAGGTGAAATGGGAACAGGTGACCATTGTAAGGAGGTGATTTGTCCTCCCTCTACAATCTTTATCGGAACAGGATGGCGTAAATCTAGCACCCACATTTCTCTCCCTATTCCTTCTCCATTACAACCCGAGAGATAAGCTAATTTTGGTGATTCTGGCGACCATGTAACAGGAGTTGCGAAACAAGACGATATAGCTCTCGTCCGATCATTCTCTCCTTTCCTGCCTGTAGTTCGAATCAATGAGAAATAACCTACATCTTCAAAGGCTGTCGCACTATAAGCAATTGTCGAAGAATCTGATGACCATACTGGAAAATAATTCTTTGCAAGCGGGCCTCCCTTCACTTCGAAAATCTGTCCACTTGTAAGTGAGATCGTATAAATAATAGAAATACTCACCCCCGGACTTGTGTATAAAACATATAAACCATTCGGAGATAAGCGAACATGGTTCAATCTTCCACCCGCGTTTTCAGTCATTTGTTGTTTGTCGGTACCATCCGTAGCTATGCGATAAAGCTGACTAACCCCCAATTCATCAGGAGCTTGATAAAGGAGTTCGTTCCCATTTGGAAACCACTGAATATCCGTCGCATTTGCAGCTTCTATTCGTTGAACCTGATAGGTAGACACTCGATATAAAATGATCTGATTATTTTTTACATAAGCAAGCCTCTGACTATCTGGGGACCAATCTAAAAAAATTCCTTCTCCTTCAGTGAATTGGTCAATCCGAGAGGTGCTCCCATCCCCTGCATCAAGGATAAACAAGACACCATTTCTTCCAACAAAAGCAATCTTGGTACTATCGGGTGACCAAAATGGAGTAGTATATGATTCTCCTAATCCATTTGTGAGCTGCTCATTTTGTCCGTTCCTGAGATTATAAACCCAAAGGTCGTAGCTACCTCCACGATTAGAGGTGTACGCAATCATACCAAGATCCCCAGGCGGAGCATACGGAATTCTTAATCGCATACCTGGGGAAAGATTGTAGTTTGGAAGCTGGTTCACCTGTCGAATCAGCTCATAGTTACTTTGTCCCCTTGTAGTGACGTTATATCTGTTTGCTAATTGAAATAAGGTATCTCCAGGCTGAACGACATAGAATGGGTTTCCTGGAGGTACTTTCAGTAGTTGCGCCACTTGTATCGTATAAGGTGGTTGAAGCTGATTTGCTTGTATAATAACAGATTGTGGCACACCAAACGATTGAGCTATGCTAAAAACGGTATCACCTGAATTTACCCGAACTCTATCTACACCTGGTGGCACCGACAGTTGCTGACCCACGTAAATCGTATAGGGCGGCAATAGATTATTTGCAGCAGCAAGTGACTCATAGGAAAGCTTCCATCGACTTGCAATTTGAAATAGTGTATCTCCAGGGCGGACCGTGTAAAAAAATTGCATAAACACACCTCCATTAAACGAATGCTTTATCTGCCTATATGCTATTCATGAATAGCCGTAAAGATTCATCTAATATAGATAGAAGATTGTGTAAAATAGAACCCAGGATTCTCTGAGTTCTATGCTCCTTATAATTAAAATGAGACCTGGTTCATTTCCCCATGTATGAATCGGTCTTTTGTATCACCGTTATTGCTCCCAACAATTAAAATTTGACAAAAGCACTTATCTTTGTAATTCCCGATAAGTGCCTTTCCCAAGTCTTAATATTCTTTTTTCAATCAAAATATTCCCGGTAAGCAAATTGAAGAGTTTTTCTCAAAGAACGAAAAACCAACCGCCATTGTATGCTACAATGACCAACTACTGTTACCCATCCGAAAATGGACATGGGGATTGAAGGGTTTGTTTTTTATTAGGTTGGGTTGGTACTCTGTTATAGGTAATCCAAAATGCTTGATAGATTATGGATAACTGCTAAAGGCTTATGGTTGGTTTCAGGCTCTTTTTTTCGATGGTTAAACCAAAGCGAATGCCAGCCCGCTTTCGATGAGCCAACAATATCATTCTCCCAAGAATCACCTACGTATAGTAATTGTTGAGGCAATAGATTTACATGCCTTCTCACATGATGAAAGATATCTGGATTAGGCTTAGCCACACCTACTCCGTCAGATACAAAAATTAGATCCTTTGGAATATGACTTTTCAACCCTAAAGAAGAAATTTTACTATGCTGATGATCGACCGGACCATTTGTGATCATTCCTACGGTGATGCCCTTCTTTTTCAGTTCTCCTAGAAGATTGGGTACCTCCGGAAACATCTTCAGCTGACTCTGATTATACTCGTACTGATTTTGAAACAAACGAGCCATCTCAGAATCGATCGTTATATCCATCTTTTTTAACGCTAACATAATCCTCTTCGTTCGAAGGTCGACAAGAGTCATATTCCCTGCCACATAGTCCTTCCACAACCAGTCACTTGCCTCTCTAAACTTTAGAGATAGTTCATTTATATTTAAATCTGAAGCTAGTTCTGGAAGCAGTTCTTCTACCGTTTTTTCAAAAGGGTATTGTGAGTCGTGTAAAGTATCGTCCAAATCAAAAAATAGTGCTTTAATCGTCATAATTTTCTCCTCTCGTAATAGGTGGACAGAAATTCTAGCTTTTTTTATCGGTAAGAATATGCTATTTTTATCATAATCCTAGAAAATAAGAAACTTGGTGAAAAAATGATGAAATACGAAAACAATGCTTTTTTTAGAATGCTAGAAATTGTAACCGCTTTTTTTCAACTTAATATTTTATGGCTTATCTTTTGTCTTCCAGTTATCACTATTTTCCCTGCGACCGTTGCGATGTACTGTGTCACTCGACAATGGATTATCCACAAGGACTATAGTGTCTTTCGTTCGTATATGAAATTTTTCAAAGAAAACTTCAAACAAAGCTTTGTGCTTGGGTTGATTTGGTTAGTGCTCTCCGGTCTATTATTTTTAGACTTTACCTTGATGAATAGCCTCGGGTCTTTACAACCTATCTTCTATTCTATCTTTTTACTGATCGGATTTATATTATTAATAACAACGATTTATATTTTTCCAATGATTGGTCACTACCGAATGAAAACAATCGATCTCGTCAAAAACTCATTTTTCTTTTCTCTAAGATTCTTACCAACCACGTTTTTGTCCTTGATATGTATGGTGGCTACAGGGTTAATGCTTTATTTTTGGCAAATTACTTTTTTATTCATCTATAGTGTTTGTGCTTTTTGTATCAGCTTTCTTTGTCATCGGGTCTTTCAAAAAGTTCAAGAACAGGTCAAAGCCTTATGATTTTATAGCAAAAAACCGAGTACATTTTGAGAAGTACTCGGTTTTCCGCCTTATATTATGCTTCTTTTTCACGAAGCCTTTCCCCAGGAATATCCTTTGGTACTTCAACCACCCTGGCCAAAATGATGGCCACAATACAGATACACCCCGCTAGTAAAAAGGCAGATGTAAAAGGAAGGGCCTTCACAACCATCGGTCCAACAAACGCGGATAACCCGTAGGCTTGATACATAAAGCCGTAGTTACTTCCCATGTTTCTTACACCAAAATAGTCTGCAGTAACGGATGGGAATAGAGCGAGAAAACCACCGAAGCAAAACCCAATTAAAGAAACAGCCATTAAAAACAGAGGATAGTTCATCATACCTGTACTCATATAAAACATTATCACCGCTGTTAAGCTATAAATGGTGATCAATGTAGGTTTCCGTCCAAAACGATCGGATAGTTTTCCCCATACAATACGTCCTGCCGCATTAAACAAGGCAATCACCATAACCGCATTTCCTGCTTGTTCAAGTTCTAGATTTGCCATATCCACTCCAATGTCGACCGCAAAGCTAATCACCATTAAACCGGAAACACTACCAAATAAAAACATGAACCATAACAAATAAAACTGCTGAGTTCGAAGCATTTGTTTCGGTGTAAACTGATTGCTCGCATTTACATATGTTTTTACCTGGCTATTAGATGTTTGTTGTTTAGGTTGATACTTTAATACCTGTTCTTCGGTTGGGTTCTTCAGCAATTGTGCCCCAACAATGACGAGCAGTAAATATATGATTCCTAAATACATAAAGGTTGAAGAAACCCCTGATAATTCAATGAGATATCCAATCAATGGTTTGTAAATAAGTCCACCTAGTCCAAACCCTGCAACTGCTACACCGCTGATAAAGCCTCTTTTATCAGGAAACCATTTTACACATGCGGATAACGGACAAACGTAGGTCATTCCGATCCCAATTCCTCCGATAACACCATAGAAGAAATAGAGCTGTATTAGGGACGTTGCTTGACTTGATAGCAGTAATCCAATCCCTAACAATAAACCTCCAATCGTTGCAACCCACCTCGGTCCAATATGATCTTGCAGCCTACCCGCAAAAATGGTTGCAAATGCAAATACAGCAATCGTGATTGAAAAAGTTACAACTACATCTTCCCTCGCCCAACCATATTTATCCATAAGCGGTTGATTAAAAAGACTCCAAGCATACACCGCCCCTAAATTAATTTGAATTAGAACTGCCCCCAACACCACTAACCAACGATTCAAATAAAAAACCTCCTTCAGTTTAGAAAATTGCCCAATAAAAAAGAGACCAGCGGTGATAAAAATTCATCATCGCTGGTCTCTTCTATACTCACAAATATTGTGTTTACATAAGCAACCAAACAAAATTATTAATAACCAATGAAATGATTTCTCTTCCCCTTGTCCAAATGACATTAAAAAGAGCTATCTTGATTTTTATTAATTATAAGTGTCTGTGTATGAACGGTCAAGAAAAATTATATAACAGGTAAACATAAAATGTTATATGTAGGTGAGTATAGTAAAGTACAAAAATTAGGAGGAATTCTTATATGAGCATAAAAAATGAAGACCTGTTATCTCCCTTTCGCTTTTCAAATGGGACTACATTAAAAAACCGAATAGTCATGGCACCAATGACCAATTTCTCTTCCAATCCAGACGGCACAGTGACGGATGCTGAAGTTTCTTATTACGCGAGACGCTCAGCAGGAGTTAGTATGGTTATTACGGCCTGTACATATGTAACAGCCAATGGAAAGGGATTTCACGGAGAGTTTGGTGGAGATCGCGATGAAATGATTCCTAGTTTACATCGCATAGCCGAAGCGATAAAGCAGCAAGGAGCAAAAGCAATCCTCCAAATCTTTCACGGAGGAAGAATGTGTCCTCCCGAGCTTGTTCCAAACGGTGAAATTGTAAGTGCCAGTGATATTCCAGCTGAAAGAGGCGGTGTCTCCACAGAAGAACCAAATGTAAATCCCCGAGCCTTAACAGAAGAAGAAGTTCAAGAAATGATCAAAGCGTTTGGTGAAACTACCCGTCGAGCGATTGAGGCCGGGTTTGATGGGGTTGAGATTCATGGAGCAAACGGTTATTTAATACAACAATTTTTTTCCCCTCATTCCAATCGAAGAGAAGACCGGTTTGGTGGCAGTTTGGAAAAACGGATGACTTTTCCTCTGGAAGTAGTAAATGAGGTAAAACGTGTTGTCCGAGAAAATACACAATCACCCTTTTTAATAGGATACCGTTTTTCCCCTGAGGAACCTGAAACCCCAGGAATCACTATGGATGACACCTTGAAATTAGTGGATACCTTAGCTGATAAAGACCTTGATTATTTACATGTATCTTTAATGGATTTCTTTTCCACTCCACATAGAGGAGTAGAAGACCTCTCTAAGAGCAGAATTGAGTATCTACTAGAAACCATAAAAGATCGTGTTCCTTTGATTGGAGTAGGTTCTATTTACACTGCAGAAGATGCTCGTAAAGCCCTTGCGACAGGGGTTCCTCTTCTTGCCTTAGGAAGAGAACTAATCATTGATCCAGACTGGGTTCAAAAGATCTCCGAAGACAGAGAGAGTGAAATTTTAACTAAAATTAACAAAGACATGCAGAAGGAATTAGTTATTCCTGATCCTTTATGGGATGCCATTATCAATAGCCCTGGTTGGTTTCCAGGTATATAATTTATTAAAGAGCTCTTGGCTAGTTCAAGAGCTCTTATCTTTCAACACGCATATCGTTATCCGAATTCTTTACCTTCACCATACAACCCAACGCAACAACCATACTTCCCGCAGCAGCATAAAACAAAATTCCAAAACCAAAGAGATCAATAAAGACCCCTAATGTTGGTGGTGAAATAATGGCCGACAGCGAAGAAACTAAATAATATAAACCCGTTCTAGTTCCAAAACTATGTTCGCTACCTGTCGAGACAATATATGGATAAGCATTAATATTAATACAGGCCCAAAAAACTCCACCCGCGAATAAAAGGATCCGAAGAAATAGAACAGTTTGAACAGTAGTTAACAATAAAAACACAAAAATCAAACCCATTATTCCTATGATAATCATTCTTTTCTTTCCATACTTAGCCCCCAGCAACCCCGAAGGAATGGACGATAAAACAAAGCTTAATGAAAAAAATGCTAATGAAAAGGCAGATGCGCTTTTGGTTAAGCCTAGTTCACTTACTCCGTATAACGTAAACAAGGCTTCCATCCCTTGTATGGCAATAAACCAGAAAAAGATTGCCGCTAATAATATGACGGTTGAACGATTTAACTCACTCTTATAGCTTAGCTTTGGTGCACTGGTAACTGAATAGAAGAGGGAGTCCCGTTTTTCTTTAATATTTTTGTACAAAACCCATAGTGCCACCAAAAATATGACGCTAACAGCTAAAAAAGGAGTAGATTCATTCACACTAAACAAATAAGAGCCCACACTAAATGCCAATATGGCACCAACGCCACCCATAAAATTAATAATTCCATTTGCTTTTGTTCGCTGGTATTCTGGTGTGATATCAGGCATGAGAGCAATGGTCGGAG
Organism: Bacillaceae bacterium; assembly: GCA_041640555.1. Taxonomy (GTDB): domain Bacteria; phylum Bacillota; class Bacilli; order Bacillales; family Cytobacillaceae; genus Robertmurraya_A. Next base: position 124,080 of record JBEQAB010000007.1, on the reverse strand, counting down.
ATCTAAATATAGCCATGGACAGGTTCATGCACAACATAAAAATAATTAAAGTTAAAAGACTATTGTGAAAAGGAATTAGTGCAAAAAACAAAGCAGCTAGAGGGATTCCCACAAGCAAGTAAGGCATTCGCCTGCCATAGGTTGTATTCGTTCGATCACTGCGTTGGCCAATATAAGGCTGTAAAAATAAAGCAATATAGTTATCAATGGTCATTAAAAAACCAATCAGTGCAGTGCTCGCTAAATAATTTTCAAGAAAAAATGGTACAAATCCGTTATACAGCGACCAACCGATGCTAATGCTAAAAAACCCAAAGCCTAATAGCCATGTCTTTTTCATCGTGCCCCCCTACACCTACAAAAATCTTTTTAGAGAACATAATGCTATTATCCTATGTTGAGTTTTATGAACAATTGCTTGTTCTACTTTTATATATAAAAAAAGGCTGTTTTCGTAAAGATTGTTGTTTTGATAACGCTGGGTTTATTGGTCTATTTGGAGAGTAGCTCTTTTCTAAGGATGAAAAAATTCTATTGGCTGTTGAAACATATAGTTAATTTCCTAAAAGTGTGTTTATAGCAACAATGTTTTAGAAAAGAGCCAAAAAAAAAGAAAACACCTTGCCTCTCCTGACAAAGTGTCTCACCTTATTCAAAATCTTCATGGACTCGTTTTTCATATTTATAACCATTATAATGAAGAATCTTAACAGAAACGTTTATATTCTTTAACGAGGTTTTTTCTAAATAAAAGCGTTTTGTAGTTTTTAATTCTTGATATTTCTTTGGGTTTGCTCTGTACCATCTTTCTCCTAGATTAAGAACATCTAGCCTCTTTTCAACTCCATTAACATAATGCTCTCTTACTTTCGTTTCGATATCTTTCTGAATAATTTCTTTTACCTTTTTTATAGGAACCTCTTTTAATTTTTCTAATAGATCGGCTTCTACTGAAAGGTTTAAAGAGAACACCGGCGCGCTAAGATGATCTTCATAACGTACCTGAACCTTCGGAGTAGATAACTTTAATACAGCGATTAAATTTCCATCCTCTTCTACTTTTTGATTCAATGCCACATGCTTTTCTCTTAACCAGTTAATATAAACAGCATCTTTAAAGGGGAGGTTTTGAATGTACTTTTGTTGTTGAAATACCGAATACCCATCAAAATATAAGATAGGATAAGGTTCATCTGCCTTCCAACTTTCTTTATCAATACTCACAGTAGGAATCTTCGCCATTCCCATTGGCTCATGAAACTCTCTTAAGAAAAACATTAAATTCGTCGGTTTAATCTCATTCTGTGCTAATTCATATTGATTTTTCTTATAAAGTACAGTGTACACAGCAGGGTAATTAAACAAGGCCTTTACATTTAGAAGGGCTTGCATATCCTCTGATGTAGTAATAATGCGGAGGGTTGGCCTCAGGGATCGATTTCTACCAATTTCTTTTATTACCTCATTAAACTTGTTCTCAACAATTGCTTGAGTAAGTATGAGTGTCTTTACATGTCCAAAAAACAGGGGAGGTTCGGACATTTTATAAAGATTACTAACTGCTAAGTTGAGGGTTTCACCTTTAGCCGATGCAACAAAGATAGGGACGGGTTCACTAGGTTTCCCTCCTTCCTGCTTTCCCACATTTGCAAAACTTAAACCTTGTAGATAGGCCGTATACTCCTTACTTTCCTTATCATAATCGAGCCCTATTGCTACAATATAGGTTAAATCTTGAATATTTTTCACCCCTGAACAACTTGTTAACAGAAGACAGCTTATGATACAAATAAACCATCTTTTCATCATGATCCATCCCCACCTCTTGTTTTGTCATTAGGACTCGTGGCGGATGTTCTAGTTTTGTAATACTGTGTAGGTGCTTTTAAAAAAGACTTAATAGCTTCTTTTAATGAAACAGGTGCTAATGCTCCTAGATAAGGGGCACCAAAGGAAGTAATGGTTGATAAATAAAGAACGGTTAATATATAGCCGATAATAACACCAAATAATCCAAAAAAAGTGCTTAAAATTAGAACCAAAAATCTGATGATAGTAATGGCTGAACTTAACGATTGATTCACTAAGGTAAAGGACGAAATATAGGTTATGGCAGCAACTACAAGCATTGTGGGAGAAGTTAAGCCTGCTCTAATGGCGGCATCTCCCACAATTAAGCCCCCGAGGACTGCAACCGTTTGTCCAATAGCTCGCGGCAAACGTACTCCTGCTTCATTAAATAACTCAAATAAAAATAAAATAACAAACATTTCAATGGGTGCAGACAAGGGTAAGCCAAAACGTGATATAGATATTGTAGCTACAAGTAAATAGGGAATCTGCTCGATATTAAAAGCAGAAAAAGCAATCCAAATCCCTGGTAAAAATCCTGACACTGTCACTCCTAACATCCTCATAATTCTTTCCATCGTTACAAATGTATAACTAATATAATTGTCTTCAGGAGATTTCGTTTGCAATAATAAGTTGGTTGGAGCGATGGAGACAGTCGGATTTCCTTCAACGATTAGAGCAAATCGACCTTGAATCAAGGCTTGTACGATAAAATCTGGTCGACCTGTATAGTCCATACTTGGAAGAATGGAATACGGCCGATCTCGAATTAATGACTCCAAATCGTAAATACTTGTCAGTACATCAATCTTCACCTTGTCTAACCGCTTATGAACCTCTTCAAGTACCCTTTCGTCTATAATATCTTCTATATACATAAGGACTACTTTTGTATTGCTTCTTGTACCAATTGTATATTTTTCAACACATAAAGAAGAAGAATTAAGTCTCCGACGAACCAAAGAAATGTTTGTCTTTAAATCCTCAACAAAACCATCCTTTGGTCCTCTAATAGAAGTTTCAAGAGCTGATTCCTCAGGCGGTCTTTTTGGAAAATTGCCGGCTTGAATACTTAATAACTCATCTTGAAAATCAAATAGGACATGCCCTTCAAACACCAGTTGCAACAAAGCATCGATTGATTTTCCAGACACCTCTTCCGCCTGAAACATAGAAGTTAATTTAGCCTTCACTATACCCTTTTCGACACCACTTATTCTCGGTAATATATATTGATCTAAGTATTGACTATTAACTAATGATTCCAAAAAAATGAGCTTATACTTCTCAGCCTCTTGACCATGTTCCTTACATGATAGATCATCACTTTTCTTCATCTTCTCTATAAGTAGACTTGTTTTATCCTTAGAGGTTTTAAGAAGAACTGGATCCGAGTTCATTTTCCTTTTCATGTTGTTTATCCCTCTTTTTTAAGACAAAAATAATAAAAGCAGATAGTAAAATCTGAATTAGAAAAAAAGCTAGCGTAATTGGAAAGACGTAAAAATAAATGATTTGATAAAAAGTGAATGACTCGACCTTTATTAAAGCAACTCCTAATAGTAAGAAATACATCCCCCCTACAAGCTTAGGATTCAGCCGAGACTCTCGCTTTTTTCGTGATAAAGAATGTCCTAAAAGATACATAAATAATCCAATTCGTATAAGTGCTCCACTTAACCATTGGTACAGAGCAAAGAAGTCAAGATTGGAGATGTATTCACCGATATTAAGTACCCTCCATTGCTCATACGCTGGATATCGAAAGTTCACTGACTCAACTACACCAAATTCCATAATGGAGGCTGAAAGTGGACCGATAATTAATCCGGTTAATACGGTTATTAGTATTAAAAGTTGTTTTAATGTAATACGTTCTTGTGAGAAGGGCTGTAACAGTATCACAAGATAAAGTTCTAATAGTCCCGCTAGAACGTAAATTGTTCCTCTAAATAAAGGAATATATCCATCTGTTAATACAGGAAATAACAGACTTGGGTCCTTAAAACTCGTATTAGTTAATGCAATAAAGAATCCTAGTAAAACGACAATAGGTAACAAGAGTCCACTTGCTATTGCCATGGTTTTCACACCTGATAACGTAACTATAAAGCACACCATAATTAATACGATATTGATCATCATGATAGGTGCTTCAGCCAGAAAATAGGCACTTAACCAAATCATCAGGTCTCTAAAAGTGACATAGGCGCTAATAAATAAAAATAATAAAACTGGAGCTTTTAATAAATATGAGAACATGCGCCCTAACCGGTTTTGAACCATAAAAAAGAATCCTTCACGCGGACTATTTTTTATGATGTAATAGATTAACCATAGAAACACTAGGGCAATCGGGTAAGCAACTATCACACTTAACCAGCTATCTCTCCCTGCTGCCGTCAATAGATTAGGAATGAGTATGACATGGTTTAATAAACCCGTTGATAGGACTAGTAATAGAAATAATTGTCTGGGTATTAGTATCTTCCCTAGGCTTTGCATAAATTTCTCCTATTTGCCGTTTTATTATTAGGCTCTTTTCTAAGACCATGTTGCTATAAACACACTTCTTTAGGAAATTAACTATATGTTTCAACAGCCAATCAGAATTTTTTCATCCTTAGAAAAGAGCTACTTGCCAAATAGACCAAATAACCCCAGCGTTATACAGGGGAAAATCCGGCATTTGGGATTTTTCCAAAAACAACAATCTTTACGAAAACAGCCTATTATTAAAATCACCTAAACTTCTTTATTTATGTTACTTATTAGGAAAAAATAAAAAAACACCCTGTCTATTGACAGAGTGTTTCAATTTCACACCGATTTCTTTCTTTTAAAGAAATACAAACTAAATAACAAAACAAACCATAATGGTGTTAACAATAATGCTGCACGCGTAGATTCTGAAATCAGCATCACAAGTAAAATAAACGCAAACAGAGCCAATACAACATAGTTAATAAATGGTGTTAGTGGAGCCTTAAATATGGATTTTTGGTGTAGATCTGGACGGGTTTTCTTATATCTAATATGAGAGATTAATATAATGCTCCACACCCAAATGAAACAAATCGCACTAATGGTCGTTACAATTCCAAAGGCTTGCTCAGGGATCAGTTTACTTAACAGTGTTCCGACCGAAACAATGACCGTTGAAATGAGCAATGCATTACTCGGCACTGCATTCTTGTTTAACTTTGCAAGCATACCTCTTCCACCGTTTTGACGTCCTAAGTTATACATAATTCGGCTTGTAGAAAATAATCCACTATTACTTGCAGATGCAGCAGACGTTAATACGACAAAGTTAATGATCCCCGCCGCAACAGGAATACCAACTAAAGTAAAGGTCTTAACAAAAGGACTTGTATCTGCATTCAGTTGGTTCCATGGATTTATGCTAAGCAGAACAATTAATGCACCCACATAAAAGAACAGAATTCTTAAAGGAATTTTGTTAATGGCTGAAGGAATATTCTTCTTTGGATTTGCTGTTTCTGCAGCTGATACACCAACCAACTCTACTCCAACAAAAGCAAATACGACCATTTGGAAAGAAAATAAAAAGCCGCTAATTCCATTCGGGAAAAACCCTCCGTGTTGCCATAAATTTTGTATTGAAACCGTTCCTGCGTCTGTTTTAAATCCAATTACAAGTAAAACCACTCCAATAACAATTAAAGCGAGAATCGTGATAACCTTAATAATCGCAAACCAAAATTCTAATTCTCCAAAAAGCTTTACTGTTAATAGGTTCAACCCTAATAAAATGATTAAACAGATAAGCGCTGGTACCCATTGTGGAATGTCAAACCAATATTGAACATACATTCCTACTGCAATAATATCGGCCATCGCCGTCATAATCCAACAGAACCAGTATGTCCATCCTGTCACAAAACCTGCCCACGGTCCAATATAGTCTACTGCAAAATCGGTAAACGATTGATAACCGGCATTTGATAACAAAAGCTCCCCTAATGCTCTCATAACAAAAAAGGTTGCTATTCCTACGATTAAATAAGCTAAGATGATTGAGGGACCCGCTAAAGAAATGGCTTTTCCCGAACCTAAAAACAATCCTGTACCAATCGTTCCACCAATTGCGATTAGCTGTACGTGTCGATTTTTCAGTTCCCTTTTTAACTCATGCTGTGCCACTTGATATTCCTCCGTTTTTTTTCAAATGTTATTGTAGTAATAATAGCCATAAAAAAAGAGACTGGAGTTCCCTCCAATCTCTTAAAACGTCAGAATAACAAATACACCTGGTTAAATGGCAAAAGAACTGACATTCATACCAAATCGTATCTTTACTCTTCTGTCCTTTTGCCTGAGATTGTGAACCCTTCGGCGTCGCAATATGCGATCTCTCCAGAAGCCGCTCCTGTTATAGTTTGACCCATAACATTCATAGCTTGCTTGATTATATTATTTACAGCTGAGATTTGTTCTTTCGACAAACTCTCATGCTATTATTCTACGATAATTTGTAATTTTAGCAGTATTCTTTTAGTTGGTCAAGAATATTTTTGTGAAATTAAGAACAATCTTATTTTTACACACTTTCAACCTACCTTATGATAAGCTAATCGATTAGATTGTTTACTTGCATATAGATTCATATTTGTTTCCCCAATCCTTTAAATAGCATGAAAATATCTTGATATGGATATAGTCACCACTGAAATAATAGAGAATGATTGAAAACCGAATAACTATTGATAGATATGTGTTCTTTCTAACCAAGCGGACCACCTAGATTTCATAAAACACCTGGTCCTAACTTCTTCACTCAAACTTCAGTAATTTAAAAACGAACCTTAAGAAAACCTAAAAAAATGCCCTCAAAAAGAGCAATTTACTTTTGAATGGTATTCTCTAACAGTTGCGTTTCTAATTTACAAACCCATTTATAAAATCCTAACAATATAAGGAGTAATATCGGGTCCACAATGGCTGCATGCCAAATCCTCCACCAACCATAGTGGAAATATCCCCAAGGTTCGGGCAACAAGGTTAGGGTTTCATACATTAATATTCCCACCACCCAGAAGAACAAATAGATGAATTTTTTCCAAACCGGTTGATTAAAAGGAAACCAGTTTAGAAACATCATATTAACTGGAGGAATAAGTACTGTATGAGCAAGCAGCCCTAACCAATCGACTTGCTTATCAAAATACCAATAGGCATGATATTTAAATTCAACAATTAGATCAAAAATACACTGAAAAGCAATTGTAAAGACCCATATATGAACCATTTGGTTTGCTGTATATCTCTTCATAGTTGTAAAGGCAACAAAATTAAAAGTAATAATTGAAATAAAAAATCCTATCATATCTTATTCCTTTTTATTTATTAAACTGCCCCATTTTCCATCTATTTACACATACATTCACACACTTCCCTATTTAATGCTTTTTCATTTCACTACTTATGATACGGTTCACCCTGGTTTTTCTAAATGAGGTTGTTTTTAGCAACACTTCCTTTTGTATCTTTTATGTTTCTAATGAACAAAAAAGGCGGCAATACTCTTTTTCAGTATTGCCACCAGTAAATCACTCAAATCTTACCTTATTTCTATTTTAGTTAGAACTGCTGCTTTTTAGGGTGGTATACTTCGGTTCAACATCCATTTAGCCCATTATACTAAGTGAGCTCCACCATCAATAAGAACAGCCGTCCCAGTAGTAAAACCATTTTTAGCAAGGTATACATAGGTTTCAGCTATGTCTTCCGGCTTTGCAATCCGTCCAACAGGGAGCTGTTGTGCAATGCCGTTAAACAATGCTTGCCTCTGATCATCTGACATTCCAGCATAGATTGGTGTGTCTACAATTCCAGGTGAAACCACGTTTACCCTAATAGGTGCTAGGTCTACGGAAAGTCCTCGAACCAATCCTTCAATGGCTGAATTGATTGCCGCTAACGTAGTAGCGCCTTGAGGAGGACGAACGCCATATACGCCAGAGGTTAAGGTGATTGAGCTCTCATTGCTTAAATATGGAAGTGCTGAACGGACAGTAATATATTGCCCCCAGAACTTACTATCAAACGCCTCTTTAGCACTTGCCACAGGCAGTTCGCTAAAGTGCCCCATTGCACCTTCTCCTGCTGTTACCACAAGGTGGTCAAATTTTCCAACCTTACTGAAAAATTCTGCTACTTTTTCTTCGCTTCGAAAATCGATTTCTATTGCTTCTAAACTGCCAGCAAGAACTTGTTTTGCTTCATTTAATTTGGAAACGGAACGGCTGGCAATGATCACTTGAGCAGATTGATCTAGAAACGCTTTGGCAGTTGCTAAACCAATACCAGAAGTACCCCCTAAAACAACTACTCGTTTACCATTTAATGAGATAGTAAAAACCCTTCCTTCTAAAAACATTTTTTGTATTTATCATTCCATTGTGAAATTTATTTCTAAAACGATACTATTCAGTACCTATTATTCAGCTAATAATTTTAAGGATTCACGATTAAAGGCAGGAATGTCATCCGGAAAACGGCTTGTTACAATATTATTGCTTACCACAACTTCCTCATCTTTGTAGGTAGCACCTGCATTTTTGAGATCGTTCCTTATTGATTTGAAACCTGTTATGTCGACGCCTTTTAATAGGTCTGTATCAATTAATACTTGTGGGCCATGGCAAATGGCAAAAACAGGTTTACCTTCTTGTATAAATACTTTTGCGAATTCACCAAAACGATCATCTTCACGTAATAAATCAGGAGAGAAGCCGCCAGGGATTAGTAAAGCATCAAAGTCTTGAGGATTAACATCCGCAATTCCTTTATCTATTTTTAATGTTCACCTTTTTTACCAGTAAAATCTTTTCCAGCCTGTATGTCGATTGTGATCACTTGATGACCAGCATCTTTAAATGCTTGTGCTGGTTCTGTGAATTCTACATCTTCAAATAAGTCTGTTATTAGTGTAGCGATTTTTTTGGTCATAATGATAAGCCCCCTTAAATTTGTAAAATGGATCGAGGGTATTATTCTCATTTAACACAATAAATACAAGTAATCCACCGTGTTTTTTATATGTTACTGCTATATATGGGAGTATAAAAACAATTAGTATCGCTCTGTCACGTGTTTAATGATAGTGATGTATTTTGGAAGAATTCGTGATGTCAATGCCTCAGAAAAATCATTAAGAAGGTTTCCATGCTGATGTCCTCCTTTTTACCTTTCGCTTTTTGTAATTTCTGCTAGAAGCTCGTATGAACGCAGGCGAGCTTTGTGGTCGTAAACTTGGGCAATGGCCATGATTTCATCAGCCTGGCTCTCCTTCAAAAATGTATCCAGCTTGTCCTTTATCGTCTGCTGGCTGCCAACAATCGATGTGCCTAATTGCTGCTCAAGAGCCTTTAATTGGTAGCTGCTGGCCACTTCGGATATGTCATCTACCGGTGGTTGAAGCTTTGTAAGGTTGCCGCTCATCAGATTCAAAAATTGCTGCTGCAGGGTTGTGAAAAGGAGTTTTGCCTCTTTATCTGTTTCTGCTGCAATGATATTCAAGGCCACCATCGCATACGGCTTATCGAGAACATTCGAAGGCTTAAACGCCTTGCGATAGATCTGTAGAGCACCCAGAGTGTTAAGTGGCGAGAAATGGGAGGCAAACGCGAATGGCAAACCCAGTTCTCCGGCCAGCTGCGCACTGAAGCCGCTTGAACCCAGCAGCCAGATTGGAATATTCAACCCTTCACCTGGAATCGCTTTTATAGGGTTTCCTTGGGCCAAGGATGGATCAAAGTAACCGCGGAGTTCCGCTAATTGCTCAGGAAAGTCATCTCCGGTACTTCCCAAGTCGCGTCTCAATGCACGAGCGGTCCCCTGATCTGTACCGGGTGCCCGCCCCAGACCAAGATCAATTCGCCCAGGATATAAGGATTCAAGAGTGCCAAACTGCTCAGCGATGACGAGCGGAGCGTGATTCGGCAGCATGATTCCTCCTGAACCAACCCTGATTTGGGATGTACCGGCTGCCACATGGGACATCACCACAGAAGTGGCGGAACTGGCGATAAACGGCATATTGTGGTGTTCAGCGAGCCAAAAACGGTTGTAGTCAAGTTTTTCAGCATGCTGTGCGAGTTCCAATGTATGACCGAAAGAATCAGCAGGAGTACTTCCGGCTGTTATCGGTGAAAGATCAAGCACCGAGAATGGAATTTCGTTTAGTTTATTTGCATGTTTAGACATAAGTTCATCTTCTTCCCTTATCTTATTTTTTTAAAAACTAATCTAATACTGGAATTTCATGAGTCGGAAAGTAAGGCAACACAAACTCTCCAAGCTCCTGGATGACTTCCTCAGGAGGGCGCTTTGAAAAATACAATACAAATGCCAGGTGATTGACACCAATGGATTGAAATTGATATAGAATTTCTAATAACTGTTTGCGCCCTACACGAAATCCTAACGGAATTTGAACAGGAAACGAATCGAGATTTTCCGATAAATCGATAAATAAAGTCTGAGTGAAAGGTTTAAACACTCCTGGGGCGTGAATTTCCGACAACTCGCGATACTCATTAATCAATTGAGTTTGTTGTGGGATAATCCTCGGGTACTGGATCCAACCGTCCCCATTCTGAGCGATCCATTCAATCGATTGATTGCTGAATCCTGTCATCATAGTCGGAATCGAAGAAAAAGGTTTGGGGATCATTCTCATATCCGTTCCATCGATTATGCCTATATCGCTGTTAATTGTCGGATTTTCCTCCTTTAATAGCCGTTCAAGGAATGCATAATTCTTTTTAAACAGCCCTCCACTATCGAGCTTGGATATTCCCAAAGCTGTGAAATCTTTATCCCGGTCTCCTGAAGCCACTCCCATGATCAGCCGTTCGGGAAACAACCGGTCAATAGATGATGCTTCCTTTGCAACTCTGACAGGATGGCGCAGAGGGAGGACCACACTAGCCGTCCCAAGTGCAATATCTTTGGTATGGGCTGCAAGATAGGTCAAATAAATCCATACATCATACATTTGACCATTATCATCAATATTCAAATTCTGAATCGTAACGTCCCGAAGCCACAATGCCGCGAAACCATGGTCTTCAATTTTGCGGGCAAGCGACAGCTGATTTTCCATAATCGGATATTTGGACATCCTTGCCGTCGGAATTGCGAAACCAAGCGTCATTTTATCCTTTTGGTACAACCTGTTATATGCTCGATGCTGTAGTAAACTCACTTCATTTCTCCTTAAATTTTTGTACCAATGTATTTTTCAAACTTTTTAATCGTCTCCTCATTACGGCGATAATACGTCCATTGTCCGATTCGCTTTATTTCAACAAGTCCGCTTTGCAGCAGAATCGATAAATACTGTGAAGTAGTGGATTGCGAAATCCCCGCCTTGCTTCGGATATCCCCTACGCAAACCCCGCCTTCAAATCCTTCATCAGCAATAATATGGGCTTGCGGTGAAAAATGACTGTGAGGATCTTTTAACATTTGAAGAATGCTCACCCTCGTCTGGTTCGACAATGCCTTAAAAATTTCAACGGCTTGTTCATCATTTAAGCGTTCCAATTCCTGCTTCAATGTTATTTGCCTCTTTCTATATCGATTATCACTATCCCAATGGAAGATGGATAGATGATCTGAAAGTATCATGCCAAATCGGTAATTCCCGATATTAATATATTAGCCATCTGGTCCTTCAAAATCAAATGATTTGTTTCGAAGGAGATATGGCGAAAAACTCCCATCTTAAAAAAGACCACTAAAAAACCTGCAAATAACAGGTTTTTTCGACAGTTCCGCCACTCCAACTTTAACTTATTCCATCATTTTCAGCTTATACACTTCTCTATTTGATACAAGGTCTGCAATATTGTTCCTGTATTCCTGATAATGAGCCGACTGAATATGGTATTCCAGCGCTTCCTCATCCTTCCACACTTCATATAAAACGAAAGTTTGGTCTTCAGATTGGTGCAAGTCATACTTTTTACAACCTGCCTCTTCCCTTGATGCCACTTGTACCTTTTTGAGTTCTGATAATAGTTGCCCCTGCAGGCCTTCTTTTGGTTTTAATACAGCAGTAATTACAATATGCTCCATTTTCATCCCCCTTAATAATGAGTAGTTTTTCTTTGTTTTATAAAGTTTTCAAGCTACCAGTAGAGTTTATGTCCCTCCCAGCATCGTGTAAAAAATATACCCTTTTGACAGGGCCCTTTCCTTTATTGATCTAACATATAAACATCTTCCCTCGAGTGAAAGCCATCTCTAATGATCGTCTCATTTATATTATGCCTATCAACCGCAATGGGCGCTAGTAGAACTGAAGGAACTTCGATTTTCCCATTGTTTATCTTTCTATCAGCAACTATACTTTCCCCTTTTGCCATCTTAACAGCTAGTTCAGCGGCCTTCTCTGCTAGCATGTTCAAGGGCTTATAAATGGTCAAGTGTTGTGTTCCAACCACAATGCGCTGGGCAGCAGCAAGCTCTGCATCTTGGCCACTTACAGGTATTTTCCCCGCCAGTCCATGGGCTTCGAGAGCTGCAATTGCACCGCCTGCTGTTGCGTCATTAGCAGCTATCACTGCGTCAATGTGATTATTACTAGCTTTTAAAGCTGCTTCCATATTCTTATATGCATTTGTTGGAGTCCAATTATCAGTCCATTGGTCATAAACGATTGTAATGTCCCCTCTGTCTATGTATGGCTGTAGTACGTTAAACACCCCTTTTTTCAACAAATGAGCATTATAATCTGTACTAGCACCTCCTATTAATACATATCGCCCTTTTGGTACTAACTCTGTAATGGCCTTTGCTTGAAGCTCACCCACTTGTTCGTTATCAAAGGAAATGTACATGTCAATATCCGCATTTTTTACTAGCCTGTCATATGAAATGACTTTAATTCCTGCTAGATGCGCTTTATTCACAATAGCAGCTGTTGCTTCTGCATTGTTGGGTACAACAACCAATAGGTCAACTCCTTGGCTGATTAGTGTTTCTGCTTGTAAAATTTGTTTGGCATCATCTTCATTCGCAGCCATTATCTCTACTTCAGCACCTAAATTTTCAACCGCTTCTTTAAAAAGGGCTCGATCTCTTAACCACCGTTCTTCCTCTAATGTATCCATAGAAAATCCTATTTTAATTTTTTCCTTCTCTAATGGTTGACCAGGAGATTGGTTTTTTTCAACTGCAGAAGAGTCTGTCGTTGCTCTAGTTTCAGGTGCATTCTCACAGGCAGATGTAAAAAAGATTAGCGTGAGTGTGAACATAATCAATCTAGCATTGGAAAATCCCCGATCCATTTGCTCTCTCTCCTATCCGACTAAGCTAAATACCAAGAAGCGTCTTTCGGTATTTATTTGGTGAAACCGCAACCATTTTTTTAAACACCTTACTAAAGTAATTTGGGTCATGATAACCAACTTCAAAGGTAATTTCCTTTATACTTTTCTCAGGATCACACATTAATTTCTTTGCTTTCTCAATCCTACATTCTGTTAGAAAGTCGATATAGTTAATACCAAGCTTTTCTTTAAACATCTTACTTATATATATAGGGCTGAGCCCTACTTTCTTTGCCAGTGCATCCAATGATATATCCTCATGGGAATGATCAATAATGTATTGTTTGATCTGTTGAATCGTATCTGATTCTAATTTCTCATAATGATTGACGTACGACTGTCGCATCCGCTCTAGTATTTGTATCGTTTCTAATCTCAGTTGACGGTAGTCACTAGCTTGTGAAGGATATAAGGGACTATCTGTTTCTACTCCCACTTCACTTAATACACGAGATACGATCCATAGTACTTCTAACATCCGTTGTTGAGCTTGCAACAATTCTGTTTCGCCATTCTCGTATACTTGTAATATATTGAGAACGTTCAGCCGGATATAATCCCAGTTTCCAAGGCGGATTTGATCGAAAAATTCTTTTTTCTGGTGCGGAGCAAGCTGTCCATTACTTGAATCTCCTAAGACGGATAGATCCTTATAGAAACGGTACTTCATTGGGAGCGTGGTATCCATTGTTGCAACAAGTGCATCTTGATACGATTGCCTGATATGCTCTAGTGAATAACATACCTCACCAACACCAATAAACCATCCTGTTCCCTGTTGTGTATGCGAAAGGGATAGGATCTCTCGTGCAAGCGATGTAGCTTGAGAACGGTAGGATTTATCTGGTTGTCTGAAAACAATAATAGGGAGTTGGTTTCCGTAGAGGGCTCCGACCCATCCACTCTTTGTTTGTCTAACTTTTTCTTTAACTTTGGAATATTCATGCTCTGACCCTGTAGGAATCAGAACAAGCATAACAAACATCTCATTTGTCGATCGAATATCAAGCATTTCTACAAGCATATCTACATGGACTTCATGGACGTGATCAAACAATAATTGTGTTACCACATCCGTTTCAACGAGTGATAGTGTTTTTTGTAGTGCACTTTGCTGATACTGACTTAGTGCAAGAGTTTTTCGTTCTTCTTCAATCTGTTTCAGAACCTTGCCTACCGTTACTACAATATCACTTGCTTTACTCGGCTTGAGCAAATAATCCTTCACTCCAAGTTTAATGGCGTGACGCATATAATCAAACGTATCGTATGCTGTCACCATTATAAATTTGATATGTGGATGATTCGCCGTGATCTGTTCTACTGCCTCCAGTCCGTTCATTCCAGGCATTTTGATATCCATAAATATCACATCAGGTTGAAACTCTGTAGCCATTTGAATAGCCATTTTCCCATTTTTCGCTTGTTTGATTATATGGTCAGGGTAGGTTTTTTCTAAAATGGCTTGCATGCCTTCCCTTTCAATTTGTTCGTCATCAACGATTAGGAGCTTGATCATCCTTTTTCCACCCCTTCTTTCCGAATATATAACGCCACTTTCGTCCCATTTCCCTTATCACTAAAGATATCAATCACATGATCATACCCGTAAAATAAGCGCAGTCGTTTTACAACATTGCTGAATCCAATCCCAGTAGAATGGCCTTCCGTTTCCATCGTGTTTTCTTCTAGAATTTGCTGGATTTTCTCTTTGCCCATCCCTTTTCCATCGTCTTCAATTTCAATTGTAATCATGTCTTCTCCATCTTTCACTCGGAACCAGATGGTACCACCTTCTTCTCGCGGTTCAATGGCATGAATCACTGCATTTTCAATAATCGGTTGAAGAGTAAGAGCTGGAATACGCACAAATAGGCAGTCTTCATCTACTTCCAAGATTAATTTCAGACGTTCTGTAAACCTTGCTTTTTGAATATCCATATATTGTTTTAATACAGCAACCTCTTCATATAAAGTCACAGATCGATCAATTTGTTTTAAATTATATCGAAGCAATCCTGCCACACTGACTAGGAGATCACTAGTTTCTTCTGAGCCCTCTAAGTACGCCTTCTTAGATAGTGTATTGAGAGTGTTAAATAAAAAGTGCGGATTGATCTGGCTCTGAAGACTTCGAAATTGACTTTCTTGTAATAAAATCTTATTCTCTTGAAGCTCCCGTTCTAGCTGTGCCTTATTTTTAATCTCCGAGATTAGGTTATTAATATTGTTTCGCATTCGATCAAAGGTTCGAGCCAGAAAGGCAATCTCATCATTTGTCTCTACCTTGATTTCAACATCAAATTTTCCATTTGATAGTTCGTTGGCTGCTTGAGTTAATTTGAGCACAGGTCTCGTAATACCCAATGAAAACCAATACGTAATGAAAATGAGGACAAAGGTAATTAGCAACAACAACCACATGCCAAGTTTGATCACCTCTCCGGATCGTTCGATGATGCTTCGATAAAACTTATCATGAGTCTTTAATTCTGTATCCAGTAAGGTCAAAGTCATCTCAGATATATAATTAGAGATATTCATCGCCTCTGTAAATTCTTCAGTGGAAGCCTCCGTATCTTTTTCAGAATAATAGAGTAGAAACCTGTCTGTTGTTTCTTGAAGACTATCAATGAGGTTAATATAATTGGACAAAGTGAAATGGTTCTCTTGGTTCCTTAACGTGTCCACATCCCGTTTCGCTTCTATTAATTCTTCTTTGCTATGCTCGAGTAGATCTAGATTTTCAGAGGTCGGCTTAAGCATATAGTTATTGAGATCGGTGATTAGTTGTTGGCTTGCACTCGTAACCTCGTTCAGACTAAGATATCGTTGAAGAATCTCATTATATTGATTTTGAGTTTTATGATTATAATATGTAAGCGCTACCCAAATCACGGACATAATCACAAGAACTACTGTTGTTAATGTAAGAATTTTCTTCTGAATACTGTTCATTGGATGTCTACCGCTTTCAAGAAATGAATATCTGTAAAATACCCTTCAATATTGAGAGGTACTGTTTCACCATTTAGCCACTGCATAATCAATTGAACGCTAATTTCACCCATCATCTCTGGAGACTGTTTAACGATCCCGTCGAGTTTTGCTTCCTTTAGAAGAGTTAACGTTTCGGGACCATCATCAAACGAATAAATGAAATACGGTTCTACTTGAGAACGCTTTCCAATTTCCTGAACCATGCCCGCAGAAAAATTCGCATTAACTGCTATAAATGCATCCACATCAGGATTACGATTCATCACATCTTGAGTGGTGGTAAGAACTTGTTCTCTTGTTTCCGAAGTTTGAGCAAGAACCGTTTTAATATTTGGATACACATTTAAGACATCTTGTATTCCACTTAATCTCTGTGACTGGTAATATTCATGCTCACTATCATACATTAACACGACGGTTCCAGAAGTACCCATTTCTTTCGTTAGTTCATTTGCAAGCATTCGGCCCGCTTGATACTGATCAGAACCAACAAAAGTTCTTCTAAAGCTCTCTGACATTGGAACATCATTAGCTACAGTAATGATAGGAATTCCATAGAACGATGCTTTTATTTTTGTTAACTCCTTAAAATCCTCGTTATCTAGACCTTGTACAATGATCCCATCTACTTTTGAATATAGTGCGATTTCGATCTTCTCTAAAAAGTCCTCCTGATTGTTTCCATAGCTACCCCAAACCTCTAGACTTGCCCCTTCCTTCAAGGCTTGCTTTCGAGCGCCACTCTCTACCTGATCCCAGAAGGATGTTTCCATATCTTGAGTGATTAATACCAAACGGTGCTGATCTACATTATGATTGATTTCTTGAGATAACTGCCAATCTGAGCGAAAAACTTTTTTTGCTGATACAAAAGTAAAATAGCAAAGGATAATGAAAGTAAGGGATAGGAATAATATACTCGTTTTTCGCAATTGACTGATTCCCCTCCCACTTATAGTAAACTACTCTCATCATATCATCTACTTGCCATTCTTCAATATATTTAGTTGGAATTTTCAGCTTTTTTTATTGGGGGAAGGGAGCGGAGACTTTCTGTCAGAAATAGAAAGAGAGAGGGACTACCTATAGTAATCCCTCTTCTACGTATCTATCGTTTTTTTCTAGTCATTACGTCAAAAATTACAGCTAAGGCTAATACACCACCTCGGATGATATATTGATAAGAGATTCCAACTCCTAGTAGGTTCATCCCATTGGATAACGAAGCCATAACAATTGCACCGATAATGGCTCCCGTTACTTTTCCGACTCCTCCAGCGGCAGAAACTCCACCAACATATGCTGCTGCTACAGCATCAAGTTCAAATAATGTCCCTGCTGTTGTAGTGGCAGATTGTAAGCGTGCGGTAAATAGAATACCTGAAAGAGCTGCGAGCATTCCCATCGAACCAAATACCATATAAGTAATCTTCTTTACATTTATCCCACTAAGATGGGCTGCTTCTGGGTTACTACCTACTGCAAAAACATGTCTTCCAAGCACCGTCTTTGTGGTTAAGAAGTGATACACAATAACTACTAGCAAGATAATCATGACCGTCCATGAAAATCCATTATAACCCGCTAAGATCCAAGTTAAGTAGGCGATAATGGCTGAAACGAACACCAATTTTAAAATAAAAATCCCCTTTGATACCACTTCAAAGTCATATTTAATTTTGTTTCTACGTGTAGAAATTTCACCATAGATATAAAATAGAATTCCAACTAAACCGACTAATAAGGATAGTAAATGAAGACCGTTAAATTGAAGAATAGAAGGAATATAACCATTACCAATTGCATTAAACCTATCGTCTTGAATGATAATTGTCCCTGTCTTTTCTGTTACCTGTAGCAAGGCTCCTCTAAAAACTAACCAGCCAGCCAATGTAGCAACAAAGGATGGTATTCCAATTTGGGCAACTAAAAAGCCATTTAGTAAACCAACCACAATTCCTAAAATGAGAATGATAGGAATGGTGATGTAAATAGACACCCCTGCTTGGGTAAGAAGGATCGCGGCAATAGCTCCAAGAAATCCTGCTACATATCCAACAGATAAATCGATATGTCTAATGACAATAACGAGTGTCATACCTACAGCTAAAACGGCGATATACCCAGCAGAATCTAGTAAATTACTAATATTACGGGAGGACATAAATAATCCGTCCGTCATAAATGAAAAGGTAAGAATGATGACAAAAAGGGCAATATACATACCATAGTCACGAATATTCTCACTGATTAATGTTTTCGCTTCTTTAAAAAGACTCATTGTATTAACCTCCTATTGCGTAGCAAGCTGCATAATATTTTCTTGGTTTGCTTCCTCTATTGACAACTCACCTTTTATTTCACCCTGAGCCATTACATACACCCGATCGCTCATTCCTAATACTTCACCAAGTTCGGATGAAATCATAATGATACTCATGCCTTGTTTAATTAACTCGTTCATAACTGTATAAATTTCAAATTTCGCACCCACATCTATCCCTCGAGTAGGCTCATCTAGAATTAACAGCTTTGGCCCAACAAACAGCCATTTTCCTAATGATACCTTCTGCTGATTTCCTCCACTTAAGTTCCCAACTAATTGCTCTAAGGAAGAGGCCTTTATCGTTAATGATTTCTTATAATGGTCGGCAATCTTAATCTCTTCATTGTCATTGATCAAGCCATTCGAGGAAATTCCCTTAAGATTTGCAGCCGAAATATTGCTTTTAATGTCCTGATATAAAAACAGCCCATCGCCCTTTCTGTCCTCGGTAACATACGCAATTCCTGCATTTATCGCATCGCTTGGGTGCTTGAGCATTTTTGAGATTCCTGCTATGACTAAATCTCCTTCAACCTTATAGGACTTCGCGTTACCAAATATACTCAGCGCAAGTTCTGTACGTCCAGAACCCATTAGTCCTGCGATCCCTACAATTTCACCTTTCTTTACATGTAGATCTACATTCTTCACGACTTGTCTACCTAATTGAGGATCATAGGCAGACCAATTATACAATTCAAGAATTTTCCCACCGAATGCTTGCTTTTCTCTTTTTGGGTAAATATCTTCTATTGCACGCCCGACCATGTTCTTTATGATATTGCTCTCATTGATTTCTCCCTTGGCAGCATCTAATGTACAAATCGTCTGACCATCACGGAGAACCGTTGCTTTATCTGCAATGGAAATCACTTCTTTTAGCTTGTGCGAAATCATGATACACGTGATTCCTTGGTTTTTAAGTTCACGTAATAACTCTAGAAGGTTTTCACTATCATCCTCATTAAGCGCGGCGGTTGGTTCATCAAGAATAAGCAGCTTTACGTCCTTACTCAGAGCTTTGGCAATTTCAACTAGTTGACGTTTCCCTACTCCTAAATCTTTAATGAGTGTATCCGGATTCACATCTAGCTTCACCTTGTTCAGCATCTTTTTCGCTTCAGCAATGGTTTTATTCCAGTCCACAATGCCACCATTTTTCACTTCATTACCCGCAAAAATATTTTCATATACAGTTAGGTCAGGAAATAAAGCCAGCTCCTGATAGATAATAACAATTCCTGTTTTTACACTATCACTAATCTTATTAAACTGTTGTACATTTCCTTCGTATAAAATATCTCCTTCGTAAGAGCCATAAGGGTACACCCCGCTTAGCACCTTCATCAGTGTGGACTTTCCTGCACCATTTTCACCTATTAGACAATGAATCTCACCTTTTTCTACTTTGAAATTCACATCGCTTAGTGCCTTAACTCCTGAAAAATTCTTGGAGATTTGTTTCATCTCCAAAATATACTCACTCATTTGTATACCTCCTTTACAAGACAACTGTTACAAGTACGAAATAGTGATAGACCACTCTACCACTATTTCGCAACAACCTCTGTTTATTTTTTAAAGTCCAGTAAACTCTTTAGCTTCGTAGTAACCTGAGTCAATTAATTCACTCTTCACATTTTCCTCGTCAACAACGATAACATCTGTTTGTTTTGCTTTTACTTCCACTTCACCGTTATCGTAGCTACCTGTCGTTTCAGGTGTTTTTCCATCAAGGATATCAACAGCCATTCCCATTGCATCCGTAACAAGGGTACGAACATCTTTGAATACAGTCATCGATTGTTTGCCATCAATTACATATTGAATAGATGCTTTTTCAGCGTCTTGCCCAGTTACTACAAAGCTAGTAACTTCACCGTCAGAAGAGAATACGTCTGCAATAGAACGAGCTGTACCATCATTTGGTGCTAGAATAGCCACATCACCCTTCATATCTGCACCAACAGCTGTTAGGTGGGTTTGAGCTTTGTTTTTCGCTTCATTTGGATCCCAGTTCGTTGTTACTTGGCCAAGAATTTTACTCATTTCATCACGAGTTAATTCCTCTTTATCCTTTAACTTCTCAGCTTCACTTGAGTTTGCGATGGTAAATGTTCCATCAGCAATCTTCGGTTGAAGAACACTCCAAGCTCCTTCAAAGAACAAGAAAGCGTTATTATCTGAAGCTGCACCAGCATATAAGTACAATGGAACGTTCGAACCTTCTGCAGAATCAATTAAGTATTGACCTTGAGCCGCACCTACAGCAAGACTATCAAATGTTACATAGTAATCTACTGCATCAGTATTTGTAATTAAACGGTCGTAAGCAATAACGGTAACTCCGTCCTTCTTCGCAGCTTCAACAGCAGCCGCTGCTGCATCCCCATCTTGAGGGCTAATAATTAGTACTTCGATACCTTTGTTTAATAATGTTTCTACATTTTCTTTTTCCTTAGCAGAAGAGCCTTGGCTAAAAAGAATCTCTGTTGTATATTCAGAGCCTGATAAAGCATCCTTGAATCTTTGTTCGTCTTGAACCCATCTTGGTTCATCTTTAGTTGGTAATACGATTCCCACGCTTACTTTACTACTGCTGCTTCCACCACCACTACTTTCGCTGTTACACGCGGCTAGCACACCTGCCACTAACATAAAAGCTAGCATTAGAGAAATCGTTTTCAAAAACTTCTTCATTTTTGTTCCCCCTTAATATTTGTCTCATTTGGTTACAAGTTAATTATATAAATGTCGTATGTTAGTATGTAAGCGTTAACACTAGCATTGTTTTGGTATCGTCTGCACTTTTTTATTCTTTGGACAAAAAGAGTGGACCTGGTTGACCCAGACCCACTCCTTGAAGCTTTTAACTACTCTTTTCAAAAACAGATAAAGCTTGGATGACAAACTGATTGATCTCTTCTTCATCTGTTTTACTTGGATTAAATTCAATTCTTAATGGTTCTCCTAAGCATACGCCGTTCTGATTCTCAATTAATTCCTTAAGCTTATCTAAGGCACCGCAGAATTCAGGATAAGAAGTGTCTCCAGATCCGAATAAGGCAAATGGCTTCTCATTTAAATCTAACTGTTCCACTTCTTCAATAATATCTAAACATTCATCGGGATAATCTCCATCTCCCCAAGTATACATTCCGATAAAGATAAGATCGTAATTCAAAAAATCGCTAGCAGGTAAGCTAAGCATATCCTTGAGATCTACATCATGGTTATGCTTTTTAAGTTGTTCATCTATTAAGTCTGCAATTGCTTCTGTATTCCCTGACATACTTGCGTAAATAACACCAATTTTCATGATCATCTCTCCTAGTGTACGAGTTTTGTTATTTCATAGCTTCGATCAATCCACTTGCTTTCGATAGGAGAACTAATAAACAATTCATCCTTAAAGCCAGCTCCCCTAAAGCCATGCCCCTCGATCGTTTCAATAGGTACTAACGTTTGATTCTGTTTGTTGATTTCATAAATTCTAGAAAAACCGTATTCATCCTTACTTGTGGTTGTATATAAGTTCTTTCCTACATTAAATACATCTAAAAATGCCTTCTCCGAGATGGATGGCTCAAAGGTTCTCCATCTTGATGCACGAAGTGATCTCATCTCTATAGATCCCTCTCGAGATCTGGCATTTCCTTTTGCTAGAAACATGCAATCATCAAAATCAATATAAATGGAGGAAATCATTGAATTTGCTTCTTTTTTTACAAGAGTTAATTCACCAGTCTCCAAAGAGAAACTCCACAAACCACCTGATTCTTTATTAATTTGAGTACCAATATATAAGTGATTTTTATATAAAAATAGGGATCGGATGAAGGGTTTAATAGACAATTTTTTAAATGGATGTAAACAAGACCAGCTAGACCCGAAGTTATATGACATGTAAAGCTTGCTTCCTACATGGGTAATAATAAGACCTGAATCATTCCCTGTGATATCCCAAAGTCGTTGTGGTGTTGGGAAGAAGGTATGTGTCCATTTATTGTTATAAGGGTTATATCGAACGATTAGCCCATTGTCCCCTATTCCAAATATATATGGAGAAATACAAACAAGCTTATAAATACTGTGTGAAAGGGGATACTGTAATAACCATTCACCTTTTTCAAAGGAGTATAGACCCGTATTTTTAACAGCCACAATGAACGGTAAGCTAGCAGTGGACAAAACAGCTGTAGACCCTTTTTCAAACATATGTAATCTTCCCCTCCTTATTAGCCCATTGATAAAATGACTTTGCAAATTGTCTGCATTCTTCTACTTCCTCGTCCGTTTCGGGACTTAGTTCTATCTTTAATTTTTCCTCAAATACATCACAGCCCTGTTCCTTAAGTGTTGATGCCATAACATCCACGGCCATACAAAACTTAGGATAGAGAGTATCACCTGAGCCGAAACAAGCAGCCTTTATTCCATTTAAACGTAGGCTTTTAAGTTCGTCGAAAAACTCTTCAACCTCATACGGCAGATCCCCATCTCCCCAGGTGAATGCCCCAAGAAAGATACCATCGTAGCTTTTTAAAGAATGTAGTTCTACTGTTTCTAAATCAAGTAGAACTACCTCACATCCACATTCAAGAAGAGTTTCCTTCAAAATATTCGCCATATCCTCTGTATTACCGGACATACTTACATAGCCAATAAATATTTTCACTGTTCTCCTCCTTTAGTTGAAAATGATTATCATTATTAATGACTTAAATATAGTTGATAATGATTCTCATTGTCAACTATATTTTTTTCTTGAATATCTTTTAATACTAAAAAAGCTCCACTGGACGGAAGTGGAGCTTTCCCTTATTAGGAATACAAAGCCTATAAGTAAAATAAGTGGAGGTTTTCCGGTTAGTTGCAGAATGAAGGCTCGTTTCGGGGTGAATAGGGGGAGATTTTCCGGTTATGCAATGCAAACTCTCTCATTTTTGAACTTTTAGAGTAAATAGACGGAATTTCGCCGTCTATTTAAACTATTATTAATAAATATTAATATATAAGCAGAATTTTTCCTCCTATTTATCAGGACGCGTGCTTATCCTGATCTCCCAATCAAAAAGTGCGGACTCTCTTGATCCCTGATGCGGCAATCGGCAGCTATTTATCGACCATTACTTCGGAATAGATCTTTCTGCATTAATATAACCGGAACCAAAAATATTCTTATCTCGATCACGCCAAACATCTGTGTTAGTCATTAATAATTCTTTGATTTTATCAGGTGTTAGACTTGGATCTGCTTCTTTCATTAACGCAACAACCCCAGCACAAATGGGCGTCGCCATCGAAGTACCCGATAAAGTAGTATAGTCATTCTCGACTCGACTGCTTTTTTGCAATTTATCTAAATAGGAATTTGGCGATCGCAATGAAACAATATTGACTCCAGGTGCTAATATATCTGGTTTTACTCCACCATAGATGGTTGGTCCACGACTGGAGAAGCTCGCAACATCATCGTCGTTTCTCTCTAACGTATTCCGATCATCAAGCGCACCTACCGTTATGACTTTATCACTTAATCCAGGACTAGCAATCGTACCTTTTTCCGGCCCTTCATTCCCAGCCGCCACACAAACAACGATTCCAGAGGCCCACGCTGCCTCTACCATCTTTACCATTGGATCATCATCTTCAGAACGGTATTTTTGTGCGGTACTTCCTAACGACATACTGATGATATCGATTTTATTATTTGGGTTATTTTCGTTATATTGAATACACCAGTCCACCCCTTGCATCACGGTTTCAAGTGAACCTGAACCCAATTTATCTAGTACCTTTACTCCTACCAACTTGGCTCTTGGAGCAGGTCCCGGATAATTGACAGATGCAGAAGCAGCATCTCCTGCACAGTGCGTGCCATGTCCATTATCGTCATATGCTTCTGTTCTATTATTAATAAGGTCAACAAAGTCTGTAATTCGACCTGAAAGATCTGGATGTGGATAGATTCCTGTATCTATGATGGCAATTTTCACACCATTACCAGTTAATGTTGTACCGTTTCTAACAATATTTTGAGCATTAGCCGAGGGTACTGCTACATTAAGAAAAGCCTTTACCTCACTATTGAGATACACTTTTTTAATATGATGACAACTATTGAGCATTTCGTCTAAACCACTAGGAGTTATATCAGCACTACAGCAGGAAACTCTAGGAAAATGACTTTTAATTTTATTTCTCATATGATGATTCATTACATCATCTACTTCTTTACACCCAGCGTCGTAACACCCTTCCTGAAATTCAATAATCACCGAGTACTTTCTACCTATCTTTAACATTCCTTCAAACATGTTATGCAAAAAGCAAGGCGTCCACTTAAAAGGTTTATACAAGTTTAAGATTTTTTCCCTTAATGGCCGCTCCAACTTATCCGCATGAGCTCGTACCATTTGGACCATTGAATACCCGAACAATCAAATTCCCTCCTATCATAATCATTCTTTTACAGATATATGAAGATGAGATAGAATTTGCATCGGCGCTTGTCCAAGTTAGTAAAAATAAGGCGCATAATGGGAACCCATTCAAAATGTTGCCGATAGAGTAGAAAAAGAAAATCCGATGGCGGAATACTAGAGTCACACTCTGTAATTCCTGGCTATGCTATTGCTGTCCGAATCAACCACCCATTCTGACTGCGTAACCCCTTAGAAGGATTTTGCTGTTCAAATCAACCACCCATTTGGACTCCGTATTCCCTTGCAATGCTTTTGATGTCCGAATCAACCACCCATTTGGACTCCGCTATTCCTTACAAGGCTTTTGCTGTCCGAATCAACCACGCATTCGGACTCCGTAACCCCTTGCAATACTTTTGCTGTCCAAATCAACCACCCATTCGGACTCCGCCATTCCTTACAATGCTTTTGCTGTCCGAATCAACCACGCATTCGGACTCCGCAATCTCTTGCAATGCTTTTGCTGTCCGAATCAACTACCCATTCGGACTCCGCCATTCCTTACAAGGCTTGAACTGTCCGAATTACCCTCTCATTCGGACTCCGCAATCTCTTGCAATGCTTTTGCTGTCCGAATCAACCACGCATTCGGACTCCATAACCCCTTGCAATGCTTTTGCTGTCCGAATCCCCCCCTCATTCGGACTCCGTAACCCCTTGCAATACTTTTGCTGTCCGAATCAACCACCCATTTGGACTCCGTAACCCCTTGCAATGCTTTTGCTGTCCGAATCAACCACCTATTCGGACTGCGTAACCCCTTACAATACTTTTGATGTCCGAATCAACCACGCATTCGGACTCCGTAACCCCTTGCAATACTTTTGCTGTCCGAATCAACTACCCATTCGGACTCCGTAACCCCTTACAATGCTTTTGCTGTCCGAATGACCCCCTCATTCGGACTCCGTAACCCCTTGCAATGCTTTTGCTGTCCGAATTAACTACCCATTCGGACTCCTCCATTCCTTGCAATGCTTTTGATGTCCGAATCAACCACCCATTTGGACTCCGCTATTCCTTACAAGGCTTTTGCTGTCCGAATCAACCACGCATTCGGACTCCGTAACCCCTTGCAATACTTTTACTGTCCAAATCAACCACCCATTCGGACTCCGCCATTCCTTACAAGGCTTTTGCTGTCCGAATCAACCACGCATTCGGACTCCGCAATCTCTTGCAATGCTTTTGCTGTCCGAATCAACCACGTATTCGGACTCCGCCATTCCTTACAAGGCTTGAACTGTCCGAATTACCCTCTCATTCGGACTCCGCAATCTCTTGCAATGCTTTTGCTGTCCGAATCAACCACCTATTCGGACTGCGTAACCCCTTACAATTCTATTGATGTCCGAATCAACCACCCATTCGGACTCCTCCATTCCTTACAATGCTTTTGCTGTCCGAATCAACCACGCATTCGGACTCCGTAACCCCTTGCAATACTTTTGCTGTCCGAATCAACTACCCATTCGGACTCCGTATTCCCTTTCAATGCTTTTGCTGTCCGAATCAACCACCTATTCGGACTCCGTAACCCCTTGCAATGCTTTTGCTGTCCGAATCAACCACGTATTCGGACTCCGCCATTCCTTACAAGGCTTGAACTGTCCGAATTACCCTCTCATTCGGACTCCGCAATCTCTTGCAATGCTTTTGCTGTCCGAATCAACCACGCATTCGGACTCCGTAACCCCTTGCAATACTTTTACTGTCCAAATCAACCACCCATTCGGACACTGCCATTCCTTACAATGCTTTTGCTGTCCGAATCAACCACGTATTCGGACTCCGCCATTCCTTACAATGCTTTTGCTGTCCGAATTACCCTCTCATTCGGACTCCGCAATCTCTTGCAATGCTTTTGCTGTCCGAATCAACCACCCATTCGGACTCCTCCATTCCTTACAAGGCTTTTGCTGTCCGAATCAACCACCCATTCGGACTCCTCCATTCCTTACAAGGCTTTTGCTGTCCGAATCAGCCCCGCATTCGGACTCCGTAACCCCTTGCAATGCTTTTACTGTCCGAATCAGCCCCTCACTCGCCCTTCTTTAAATTCTATTAATAGAAAAAAAAAAGCTCTATCACCTTTGTGATAAGAGCTTCCGATTAATTATTCTCAATAAACACTTCTTTTTCATGCTGTAGCAACCATTCTTTCCGCCACAATCCCCCCGCATATCCTGTGAGTTTCCCACTGGACCCAATGATCCGATGGCATGGGATGACAATACTTAATTTATTTCTACCATTTGCATGACCAACTGCTCTAATTGCTTTTTCATTGTTAATCCTAATAGCAAGTTCCTTATAAGTTCCTGTTTCACCAAACGGGATATTGGCTAATGACTTCCACACTGTTTGCTGAAATTCTGTCCCCTCTAATTTATAAGGAAAAGTGAATACTTGGCGTGTCCCCTTGAAATATTCATCGATTTGCTTCAAACAATCTATTAATACTATGGGGATTTCCTCTTGAATGGTATGTTGAATCTGGTCCCGGTCTACGAACATGATGGAATAAATCTCATCCATTGATCCGATCATTTCTAATACTCCTATTGGTGACTGGTAATCGATTATATATCTGTTAGTCATAAAGAGACCTCCATAAGTAGAAAGTTGCATACGACTGCCAACCTTCCCAATTTGTCGCCATTACTTTAATTTCATGTATCGTTGGTTTATTCTCTAGTCCTAATTGGAGCTTTAATGCATTGTGAAGTCCTACGTCTGCAATCGGAAACGAAGAGTGTTGGTGAAAGCATTTCATCATTACATAGTCCGCGGTCCATGCCCCTACTCCCCTGATTTTCATTAATTGGTTGTGTAGTTCATGATACTCCAGTTGTTTCAAATTATCTTTTGTCATTTCACCGCTTACCATAATCTTTGCAATTCCTATGATATATTCAGCTTTTCTAGTCGTAAATTGAAGATTTCTTAAGTCCTCTACCCTTACCTTTGCAATCTCTTTATATGTAGGATATATCCAATACGTTTCTCCTTCAAAAGTTAGACTATTTCCGTAACTCTCAACAAAACGTTTTTTTAGTAAGTAAGCAAATGTTAAATTGATTTGTTGCCCCATAATGGCCCAAGTAAGAGCTTCGAACAATTCAGGAATACCTATCATTCGCAACCCATAATATTTCTCTACCATTCTCTTTAATAGTTGGTCCTCATTGGCCATTTGGTAAAATCCCTCTAGATCTGAATGGAAATCAAACCACTCTTCAATGTAAGTGACTACTTTTATTCGCTTACTAATACCCGGTTCATCTAACGGAAATTCAACTCTTAAAATGCCTTCAGCAATGAAAATCACTACTAAAACCATTTCATCCTCAATGTTCAACAACTTATATAAACAACCATCTTCGATTCTATGAAGAACCTCTGCTTGTGAACGTCCTAAAAACAACAGGCACTCTGCAAAACTAAATACATGTGGTGGTAATATTTCAATATGTGACTCGTAATTGATCCACTTCATCTAACCTGTTCCTCATTACTAGCTGTACGATATTCACTAGGGGAACATGCCTTCACATTTCGAAATACTTTGTAAAAATTAGACGAGCTCTGGAATCCTGTCTCATAACAAATCTCTAGATTTGACCGGTTCGTATATTTTAAAAGATGTGCTGCTTTATCAACTCTTATTTTTTCTAGATATGACCTAGGAGTTTCAGATGTTTCCTTCTTAAATAACCGATTAATATAGAAAGAACTCACTCCCACATGATTAGCTACATCATCAAGTTGTAATGGTTCCTTATAATGGGTAACTAAGAAGGAGATTACCTTTGTGATCAGTTCATCGTTTGGAGAAAGAGGGGCATCTGGCTTACATCTTTTACATGCACGAAAGCCAGCCTGTTCTACTTTATTCATGTTATCGTAAAATTCTACATTGCTTTTTTTCGGCTTTCTCGATCGACAGGAGGGTCTGCAATAGATTTTTGTTGTTTTTACTGCAGTATAAAACAGTCCATCGTAAGTATGATCACATGCAATAATTTTTTCCCACATCTCCTCAAAAGTAAAATTGATTTCTCGCATTAAAATTATCCCTCCTAGACAATCATATTGATGATAATGATATCTCAAGTTTACCAACAAGATGTTCCTTCTTCCTCCTCATTCTTGCACTTATGGTCTTAAGGAAAAAACATCATAATATTTTTCCACTATAGGAAGCTTCAAATAAAAGTAGTAAATTGTCGAATTTAGTTTGTTAATACGAACAAATCCATGCTATTATTTATTATACTTTTAAACATTAATATATTTTTAGGAGAGAATTTTCATGGCATGGTACAGTTATTTTTTACTATCCTTACCAGAAACACTAGCCGCCGTTGCACTAACTTTTGTCTTACTTGGGATTCCTTTAAAAGCAAACGGAAAGTCTTATCTGTTATTATCCATTTTATATTCTGCAATAGCATTTTTCGCGGATCAGTATATGACCTTTTCGTTTAAGGTATACTTACTATTTGTTGTGGTTGCTCTTTTGGTCACTCTATTCTTAAAACTGAAAATCACTCAAGGATTCTTATTTGCTTTAATCTTTTATATCTCCATTTTCACGTTTCAAACAGCCTTTATTCTTTTGTACACGCAATTATTTTCTTTAAATATTGAAACCATATTGGCAAGTCCATGGAAACGTATATTAATTGCGAATGCATCGAATCTTCCAATGGCACTTGCTGCATATATATTCTATAAGAAAAATATTAAAATCCCGTTTCTAGCTAGTAGGTTCCAATGAAAGGAATTGTTCCATTAATTTTTGTTGTACTGCTTCAAATATTCTTAACCTTTATGTCCATTGGTTCTTTATATATTATGAAGGAAACCACGTTTATCCTAGGTGTTCCTGCCAGTATGTTTATCGTTATCTTATTAAACATTGCTTCCTTATTTATCATAGGCACGATCTATCAAAGAGAGACCAAACAAAAGGTTCAACTAACTGAGATTACACATGAAAAGGAGTTTCATTCGTTGGTTGCCTCAGTCCGGTCAGACCGCCATGACCTGAATAATCATTTGACAGTTATTTCTGGATTGTTAAAAATCGGGAATCACATAGAAACGGAAAACTACGTGAAAGAATTAATTGGTGATATTCAAGTAAACAATCACGTATTAAAAATTAATAATCCGATCCTTGCCTCTGTTCTTTTTACGAAAATGGAAAAGTTCAAAAGAGATCATATTGCGTTTTCGCTAAACATTTCAAGCGAGGAAATTATGAAAATGATTTCCTCCACCGACTTTATTCGCTTAATGAGTAACTTGTTAGATAATGGCTATGACGCCACGATGGAATTACCAGAAGCACAACGCAAAATCTCTGTTGAAATTCAAGAACTACAACGGACGTTTGTCATAGAAGTGAAAAATTCGAGTACTTTAAGGCAATTTGACGAAACGTTCTTTCAGATTGAGCAATCCACTAAACCGAAAGAACAAAGTAGAAGTAGAGGATTTGGGCTTTCGATTATTAAAGAAATTACACAAAAATACAATGGTGACTTACAAGTGAAAATTGATAAAGATCTAGTGTGTTTTACCATTATTTTCCCGAAAAAAGTGGGATCATAGAAGATTCTCTTATTAAAAATAGAGGGTCTTTTTTGTTTTCTCTCAAATAAGAGGTAAAAGTTGAATATAGCCTTAAGGTATGGCAAAATATGCTTGTACACATTCGTGAAAGCGTGCACATTATGCTTATGATTGGTTAATGCGTTGATAATAGGAGGATTAGGAACTATTCATTCAACAATTACCTATCGTACACTTGGGAGGAAATACACTTGAGAACGATTAGACTAGGAAATAGCACATTAGAGGTACCAGTTGTTGCAGTAGGCTGTATGCGAATAAGCGCACTTGAAAAATCTGAGGTTGAGCGTTTTATAAAAACAGCATTAGAAGAAGGAGCAAACTTCTTTGATCATGCCGATATTTATGGTGGTGGTGCTTGTGAAGAAATATTTGCCGATGCTATCAACATGAATGATGATATTCGTGAAAAAATGATTCTTCAATCCAAATGTGGCATAAGAAAAGGGATGTTTGATTTCTCTAAAGAATACATTTTAGAGTCAGTGGACGGTATTTTAAAGCGCCTACAAACTGATTATCTAGATACGCTTCTACTACATCGACCAGATGCACTCGTTGAGCCTGAAGAAGTAGCCGAAGCTTTTGATATCCTTGAAACATCCGGAAAGGTCCGTCATTTCGGTGTATCAAACCAAAACCCGATGCAAATTCAACTTCTGAAAAAGTACGTAAAGCAACCGATTGTCGCTAACCAACTACAATTTAGTATCACAAATGCCACAATGGTTTCTAGTGGAATTAATGTCAATATGGAGAATGAATCAGCGATTAATCGTGATGGCAGCATTCTTGATTTCTGTCGTCTAAATGATATTACGGTTCAACCATGGTCTCCATTCCAATACGGTTTCTTTGAAGGAACTTTCTTAGGGAATGAAAAATTCCCTGAATTGAACCAACAAATTAATCAACTTGCAGAAAAATACAATGTAAGCAATACAACGATTGCGATTGCATGGATTTTACGTCATCCTGCAAAGATGCAACCAGTTGTGGGTACAACGAATTTAGATAGATTAAAGGATTGCATCCAAGCTAGCGAAGTCCACCTCACTCGTGAAGAATGGTATAGCATTTATCGTGCAGCAGGAAATATCCTTCCATAAAACAATAGACAAACACACTCATCTCCACAAAGATGAGTGTGTTTTTTATTCACTTTCGATTCCAAAAAAGTTCATAACTGTATTTGAAAAATCTCTGTATAAGCTGATTTTGTCTCTTCCGGACCTTATATCTTTTGCATAATTGTTCATCGTCGTATAAAAATCAGGATTTACAGATACGTAAACTTTATGAATTTTATTATCTGCTTTTCGTACCTGGTCAGCTATTTTCTGATTTAACACATCTGACAGACTATTATTTAGGTCTTGTTTAATTGCAACATACGCATTGTTGTTGGAGTAAATAACATTAGCCCGTTCTACTTCTTCTAATTTCTCGACATATTGTTCTGCCAGTTGCGACACCCTGATCGTATGATCTACCTTTTCTGTTTCATCATTTAAGATTCTTGCCTTAGCTTGGCTAGTTTGAACTTGCTGATTCTCCGTTTCATTAAATACACAGCCAGATAGAAAAAATGACATTACCGTTACAACTAAAAACAACCGAAATCTGTTCAAAGCACTCACTCCTGATCATTCTTTCAACCTATATGTTGTCTAATAATGATAGATATATTCAGAATGTGAAGTTGTGGCACGCAAAAAGTCCAACCGAAACGGAAGGACTTCTCATTGAACACTTTAATATTTTTCTCCAAGCCTCGCCGGTAAGAGATCTTTCATTTCATACTAGCTGTATTCACCTTTTGAAGTAGTTTTTTTATCACATTATTTATTGTAATAATCTCTTCCTCTGTCATTCCTGTTGATTCTAAAAGTGACCGTGGAATACAAACTGCCTTCTCTTTAAGAAGATTTCCTTCCTCTGTAATAGTAATCATCACAACCCTCTCATCTTCAACCGATCTTTTACGTTCGACGAGACCTGCAGCTTCCATTCTTTTTAGCATAGGAGTTAACGTTCCAGAATCAAGACCTAGAAGTTCTCCTATTTCTTTCACTGTACTTTGCTCCCTTTCCCATAACACGAGTAACACCAGATATTGTGGGTAGGTTACATTCAATTCATCTAAAAACGGTCGATACAAACGAAAAATTGCTCTGGAACAAGCATATAAAGAGAAACATAAATGGTCTTCAAGTTTCACAAGTTCATCGTCATACTTCATAATTCATCCCTCAACTTCTTAAAAAACTGATAATAAAATTAATTTTATAAAATCATATCGCACCTATTCCCTATCGTCAAATCCAATTAAATTTTACACAATTAAATTATTGACAATTAATCACTCACCCATTATTATAAACACATAAGTTATTTGATTTTGCACAATCTAATTTTGAAAAATACATTTAAAAGGATGATTTCTATGACAAACGTATTATTCACTTCTAGTGTAACGGCAGTTGGAGGAAGAGAAGGAAAAGTTCACTCTCCTGAAGGCGCCATTAATCTTGATATTGCCATGCCAGGGACACCTAGAGCGAAATCATTACCAAATGCCACAAATCCTGAACAATTATTTGCTGCAGGATACGCTGCATGTTTTGATGGAGCTCTTCAATTTATGGCAAGATCAGAACGTGTAAAATTTGAATCAGAAGTAACAGCAAACGTTAGCCTTATAAAAGATGGAACAGACCAAGGCTTCAAGCTTGGTGTCACACTCCAAGTAAAAGGTACTGGAATTGAAAGAGCTGTATTAGAAGACTTAGTTCAAAAAGCACATCATTTCTGTCCGTACTCAAAAGCAACTAGAGGAAATATCGAAGTAGCTTTAGAAATTATAGAATAAGCACAAAAAAAAGGCTTTCGACCAACTGTCGAAAGCCTTTCTACGTATCGATTTAAATGAATAATAACAAACTGAGTGCCATTACCGCCATTCCACCGATTAACCCATAGATGGATAGATGAGTTTCATCATATCTTTTCGCAGCAGGTAATAATTCATCAAGTGAAATAAAGACCATAATTCCTGCCACAGCGGCAAAGATGATGCCAAACATTACATCGTTTAAGAAAGGCATCAAAAATAAATAAGCAACTAACGCACCCACTGGTTCTGATAGTCCGGATAAAAATGACAGTTTGAATGCCTTTTTCTTATCACCAGTGGCAAAATAAACAGGCACCGAAACAGCAATTCCCTCAGGAATATTGTGGATAGCGATCGCTACGGCTATAGCAATACCTAAACCAGGATCCTGCAAAGCTGAAGTAAAGGTAGCAATACCCTCAGGAAAGTTATGAATCGCAATTGCCAGCGCGGTAAAAGTTCCCATTTTTAACAGGGCCTGATTATTCGGTTTTTCTTTCATATCCTCAACTTTTTTCAACTCATGTGGATTTCCTTGTTTAGGGATAAATTTATCAATTAATGTAATTAACAACATCCCTCCGAAAAAACCTGCCACGGTCATCCAGTTACCTAACACATTTCCCATAGAACCTACAAGTGCATCTTTCGCTTTTACGAAAATTTCAATCATAGATACATAGATCATCACACCTGCCGAGAAACCTAGAGTAACAGAAAGAAACTTTGTGTTTGTTGTAGAAGTAAAAAACGCTAATATACTACCAATCCCGGTGGCCAACCCTGCCATTAATGTTAAACCAAAAGCAAACAACAGATTCTCCGTCATTGTAATTTCCTCCTTAATTATAGTTAAAGGTATTTGTACTAAAGACAATATGTTTCCTTAATCAAACTTTTTCCATAAAAAATTTTATATATTTCACTAATCTTTATAAAGGATATGTGCTCATATAAAAAATGTGCCATAAACTTTAAAAATTTCACCCATAAACAATTGTTTCCCTAATACAACTTTTATTATATATTTTTACCAGCTGTAGGGCAATCAATATTTTCATAGGGAAAAAAAATGATCCCTTTTTAAGGAATCATTAATGATCACGGTTCACGATATAATTCAATAAATGCTTTAAAAAAGGAATATTTCTTGGAATCTCCTGTAAAGCTTCCGTTGCCTGACAGTAGTGCTCCCACATTTCCCTTTTGGCATTATCTTTGCCTAAGATAGAGACAAATGTAGAATTGTTATTTCCTGTATCTTGTCCTGTTGGCTTTCCAAGGAGGGTCACGTCTCCTTCTACATCAAGGAGATCATCTTTGATTTGAAAGGCAATACCGGCATGGTGAGCGTATTTTTTCAAAGCTACCATTTCTGTTTCTTTTGCCTCCGCAAGAATGGCGGGCATAATTAGGGAAGCTTCAAACGCTAATCCTGTTTTATACATACTCATATGATTCAGTTCATCTAAGCTTAAGTTCTTCCCTTTTGATCCAAGGTCCATCGCCTGTCCTTGGCATAAAATTTCTGTCATTTGTGCGGAGTAATGAATTAGCTTTAACACGGATTGGGGATTATAAGCATGTAGAGATGTCTGCTCTTCTATTGCTTTTTGTGTCAAAAATAAACCCGTTATTTCTGCTACAGCCATATCATATACGTGGTGAAGGGTTGGCCTCCCTCTTCGGGTATCTGAATTGTCTTGAGAAGGAAGATCATCAAAAATAAGAGAAGCAGTATGCAAATATTCCAATGATTTTAATAAAGGAACAATGGATTCCTTACTTAAACCAAAGCCTTGTACCCCCATGACCAAAGCCATTATGGACCGAAGCCGTTTTCCATCGCCCTTAAGGCTGTAATTAGCTGCTTCAATAATGGATTGATTTGGTACAGCTACACCCTTGTTAGGAGCTATAGGTAAGATGTGATTGATTTCATCCCGGAACTCATACATGGTATTCAAAAATTCCTCTTGTTCTTTCCTCTCGTTTCTTAGTGACGTAATGATGTGATCTCGAAGTAGCTTATCAAAAAAATCCACATCATCCGCTTTTCTAACCATCTTTTGTATGAGACGATTAAACATTTTATTTTCTGTTGCAAACATCTCCATTACTTCCTTGTATTTCTTCTTTCCCTTTTTTTCTTTAAAGCGTTTTAGTCCATTGATGGCCCGATCCAAAATGACCTCACATGTTTTTTTATCTGAATGAAAGACCTTATGTATAAGGAAGTAAATAACGGTCCAGTACATTTCAAAAGGATTAATTAAATCACTGCGCACACTCTTATACTTCATATAATAGGTATAAGGAGTGACTGCCCCTTCCTCCAAATCATCAAACATATCTGCAAAATCATCCGCTAACTGATTATATATACCATAATAGAACGTTCGATCCGAAAATCCTTCATCTTGAGGAGCATCAAGGACGGACCGAGCAATTAAACGTGATGAAGAAGATTTTAAAATGACTGGTACATACAAATCTTCATTTGTATAAGCTGCATAAGATAAATCTCTCAGCCGATCTACTTCTTGAGATTGGAAAAAAACATACGATTGCTCGAAAAATACAGTCAGGGATTCAGGTCGTTGGTGAGCTTTAATATACTCAAAAGCATCACCCAATTCTTGATGAATAAAACGAATTAATGGTTCGTGCTTTCCTGGCCACACACCTAGTGCTGGCACAGTCCCTGTCGTTAGTGTCGTGCGAATCAAATCGGTGTACCTCTTCGTCTCTTCATCCGATAACAGCTTCGCATCAAGAAGATCGTCGATAAACGGATAGGTTAAACCATAGCAATATCCGAGCCTAATTGCTTCATCCAGCATTCTTGACCTTTCTTCTGTAGAATGCTTATCATCCATTTCTTCAAGAACATGCATAAGGACACCAGCAATGATTTTGATCAGCTTCCTTTGGGCATGTTCTGCTTCCATCCCCTCTGGAATATTCTCTGAAACGGTCTTCAACTTTCCTATTAACCAGATCATGGTTAACTCAATACCTTCCTCTTGAGCCTTACGGTACAAGACCGCCATACCTAATAGGTCATTCTCTTTTTCTCCGTTTAAAAGAATACTTTCCTTCCAACTATTTACCGTGCGGCTAATACTAGCTTGCGTTTCGGCAGAGTTCAATGATTTTCCGAGGTCTCGCATGTACAGGTAAGAAATACTTCGATCCAAGTAGTTATCCAGTTTACCAGTATGGTCTAGCCATTGAAGGTAACTTTGATACCCTTTTGAACTTGCACGTTTCTCTCGATTAGAGAACATGGATAAAAGGGAATGATAACGAATATGATTGTGTTTCCACTCATGAATATCGTTCATTAAAGCTATCGCATACGATTTTTTTCCTAGCTCATTAATAAGTCTTTGAAAATATTGGTCTGCTTTTTCCTCAGCATGCCCATAACAGGCCTCTGCATCTATCATTAATTCAACAGTCATTCAGCACATTCCCTCTATAAGGATCTTCTATATGTATTTATTATCATAGTTTTCATATAATTATTCCGATTTTTATGGTGTCATTTTATTTTATCATTATATATTTATTAGCCATAAAATTACCTTAAATTTTATTAAACCTGTTAATAAATAGGATTCTCTCAACTTTTGTCATGAAACAATGTTTGCTTCTTTGAGTTTGATGTATACAATGAATGTATAACAAAGCTAACCTTTGAAACCAAGCAATATGGATTTATTTGTGAAAGGAAAGAAGAAAATGATCAGTAAGGCAGATGTTATAGAACGGTTACGCTCTCTATTAGGGAAGGAGCTTACAAGCGTAAATGTACACGAGGCGATCTTTTGTGAAGTTAAGCATCAAAAAATACTTCGGCGTTTTCATGTTGGTACGCACACTTATGTAGAATTTAAATTGGATAAACACAATGACACACCCGAATTTGTGGATATTACTATACCAGGAAACCCAAACACGTTCAGAGTAGGTCTCGAGGATAAGGATGGAAAACTCATGATTAACTCTGAGCCGAGGATTAATTTTTCTTATTTAAGTTGACAGGAAAAGCCCTAAGGATTGCTTAGGGCTGGGCTTTTTTAATAAATTGATTTATTGTCCTTTCACCACGTGACTGACCTTTTCTTTTTTCATTATCGGGAATAGGGTTAGAATCCCCACCAACAATAGAAGTGCCGACATTTCATAAATATAGACAATGGAAAGATGAGTTTTCAGCCATCCAGAGGCGGACATAGTGATAACCATGGCCCCCATAAATAGAGGATTTAATATGCCGTTGACTCGACCGATAAATGCTTCTTCAGTATTTTGTAGAATCATCGTATTGATTCCAATATGGATACATGGCATAAATAACCCCGCAAAAAATTGAGCAGCCAAGCTAAGCCATAACTCTGTTGACAATCCTAAGCCAATAAAACCGATGGCGCTTGCTGCCATGCCCAATGCTAGTAGCATTTGCGGTTGTACCTTCCTTGAAAGTGCTACAGTGATGCCCCCTCCAATAATCATACCAGCTCCGAATGCGGTCATGAGCCACTGCAGATCTTCCTTTGGTAACCCTAATCTTTCGGTAATAATAAAAACTCCGAGCGGCTGAGTTAATCCAATTGCAAGGCCAGCCGCTGCAAAACATCCTCCCAACAAGGTTAGCGGCTTACTTTTAAATACGTAACCAAATCCTTCTTTCATTTCATGCATTAATGATGTGTTGGACCTTTCCTCTTCTGGTATTGGATCTGCTGGAAGCATCAAAAGAATAGCGGCCGAGCATAAAAAAGCCACTCCCATAACCCCAACTGCCGTCAGAATACCAAATTGCTGATACACATATGTTCCAAGGATAGGACCAAGAATCATAAATAGTGCAAACACCGTTTGATACATCGACATCCCCATCTGAACTAACTCAGTAGGAACATGCAGCTTAAACAATTTCATACCCGCAGGCTGAGAAAATTGTGACAGGATCGATGATACAAGTGTAGCAAAGAAAATCATTTTCCAGCTTCCGAAAAAGAGAGTCAGTAAGACCGCGAACACCGATACAGCACTTAACACATCACACCACACCATCGTTCTCTTTGGTCGCCAACGATCTGCGAAGGTCCCACCAATAAATGAAAAAAGAAAAATCGGTGCAAATTCAGCCACTGAGATTAAGGATACTGCAATCGGATTTTCACTCGTCATTTCAATGACATATAAGAGAATTGAGTAGTTTCTCACCCATATTCCCACTTGAAGGAACAAGACCGAAAGTAATATCGTTCGAATCACTCGGTTTTGAAATAAATCCCCCATACCTAACTTTTGATTAGTGTTTATTTCCGACATAACAAGTCTCCCATCCATTTCTAGATAGGAGACTTGTTTTGGTAACTAAAAAGAGAAAGAAAACACCTCATGGTATCTTCAAGTTCAGTTTGGTTAACAAAAGGCCATACTAATCCTATCTAGAAACAAGTTTATTAACAGATCAAAACCAGTTTTTCTAAATAAGATTAGTTATTCATCGTCCCTGTTCACCCTTTCACCACTTCTTATTATTAATAATGTAAGTAATCATCATTTTATTAATCATTTTTAATTTCAGTTGAAACCTGCCAAGTCATATTGAATTTATCGGTTACCTGTCCATAAGCTGGACTCCAGAAGGTTTCTTGTAATGGCATTAATACTTTACCGCCATCTTGTAATTTTTCAAAAACCGCTTTTGTTTTTTCCACGCTATTAATCATAATGGCAATGGTTACTTGAGCTCCAATCGGATAGGGCTGTCCTGGAAATGTATCGGAAAGCATGAGATCTGAGTTTCCTATCTTTAAATGTGCGTTTAACACTCGGTCTTTTGCTTCAGGAGGAGTAGGGTATTCGGGATTGTCTGGCATATCTCCAAATGTTTGAAGAGAAACTACCTTTGCATCTATTGCCTCTTCATAAAACTTAACTGCTTCTTGCCCATTTCCATTCAATACTAAATACGGATGAATTCCTAAAATCATAAGACACCTCTTTTGTTTTATTTTACAGAACATACGTTCTATAATAGGATACCAGAATAATCCTACCTATGCAATATTTTCTATAACTAGATTTTCCATTTTTCTCAAATAAAAAACCCGTACACTTTATCAAAGCGTACGGGTTTCATGTTATTTTTGAATTTCTACTGAGTCTCCAGTTGCATTTTGACTATTATTTGCTTTTTCAGCTTTCTTTCCCCAATAATTTGCAAGAAGTGAGCCTGATACATTGTGCCATACGCTGAAGATTGCTCCTGGTACAGCTGCAAGTGGAGAGAAGTGTGCAGCAGCCAATGCGGCAGCAAGTCCAGAGTTTTGCATTCCCACTTCAATAGAAACCGCTTTTTGGTCACTGTAATCCATTTTAAACACTTTAGCTGCTAGGAAACCTAATAGGTACCCTAATGCATTGTGTAAAATAACAACTGCTAAAATCAATAAACCACTTTCAAGAATTCTCTCTTTGCTTCCGCTAACAACCGCTGCCACAATGGCCACGATTCCGATAACAGACACTAACGGAAGAGCTTTAACGCTTTTCTCAACTTGAGTTCGGAACAGAGCTTTCACAATCAACCCCAAGATAATCGGTACAAGAACGATTTTGACAACAGATATAAACATAGCGCTTAGTGACACCGGTAACCATTTACTTGCTAATAAAAGAGTGATGGCCGGAGTTAGAATTGGAGCTAATAAAGTTGAAACAGATGTAATCGATACAGATAAGGCCGTGTTCCCTCTTGCTAAATACGTCATAACATTTGAAGATGTTCCCCCCGGGCAAGCTCCCACTAGAATAACACCTACCGCAACTTCCGGAGGTAGACCGAGACCATATGCCAGTGCAAATGCTAGTAAAGGCATAATTAAATACTGTGCCAATACACCGATAAATACTGCTTTCGGTTGTCTGAAAACCTCTTTAAAGTCATTTACCGATAACGTCATACCCATTCCAAACATGATCACTCCCAATAATAATGGGATATGAGGACCAATCCAAGTAAAACCTGTAGGAAATAATAATGCCAACCCTGCAAAAAGTAATACCCAATAAGCAAAGGTATTGCCTGCAAATATTCCTGCTTTTTCTAATGCTTTCATAGTTGTATACCCCCTCTGAAAAATATAGTTTTCATTATACTCCAAACATTTATAATTTTGTAATATTTTTTGACAAATTTTTTTAGTAAAATTTTATTATAAAAAAATGAGAACCCTTACATGCTTAATGGCTCTCATTTTCCCTATGAAAAATTATTTTATTTTAAACGACCATTTTGTTTCCGAACGGTACACTTGATCTTTCTCTATCACAGTACTCGGAAAGTGTGAATGATGAATAGCATCAGGAACTCCTTGTGTCTCCAAACATAATCCCAAGTATTTTTCTGACCTTCTACCACGAATGTCATAATCGTTTCCTAGCTGTGTGCCAGTATAGAGGACAACGGCTGGTTGATTCGTTTCAACAACTAATAGACGGCCACTTTCCTCATCATGCAATGCGATTGGTTCTGACTGGGTACTTCTTAACATAAAGGGATGATCATAGCCATTGCCGACTAGTATGTTTTGAGGATGCTCTGAAACCACTCCTTCTTGAATCTTCCTACCTTCACGAAAATCAAATACCGTTTGATCGACATGTATCAAATCACCAGTTGGAATTAAAGAATCATTTAATTCAAGAAAGTGATCACTCTTTATCGTCAGTGTATGATCCAAGGCGGTTCGTTTTAAGTCACCACTCAAGTTAAAATACGTATGGTTTGTCATATTAAGGATGGTTCGTGCATCACTCATTCCTTCATAGCTTAGAAGAATTTCATTCTCATTTGTTATTGTATAGGTCACTGATACACGTATATTTCCAGGATAGCCTTCTTCTCCATCTTTGCTTTCGTATCGATAGCAAAGACTGACAGAATCCTTTTCTTGCACGACTTCGACATCCCAGACTGTTTTATCAAACCCTTTTAATCCACCATGCAGATGATTTTCATTGTTATTTTGGGCTAATTCATAAGTGATTCCGTCGAGTTCAAAATTGCCTCCAGCGATCCTCCCTGCATGTCTTCCGATGACTGAACCAAAATAAGCTGAATTCGCTTGATACTCTTCGACTGTATCAAACCCTAACACAATGTTTTCAAGGTTCCCTCTCTTGTCTGGTACCACAATTTTTGTAATGGTACACCCATAGTTGAGAGAGGTGACTTGCATGCCTGACGCATTTTCAATCGTATGTGCTACGATCGCTTGACCATCTTGCCTGCCAACTACTAACTCTGATATTTTCATAGGAATGCCTCCATTTATAAACTCTCACAGAAACGTTGAAAGGCCACTTGACCATTTGTATCTCTTTTAAATACTCCCGCATCCTCAAGTACTCGTTGAAATTTCAATCCTACTTCTCTTCTTAATAGTTCTTCTGCCGTATCCTCCGACCATTCGGCTTCGTACTTACGCTTTAATTCTTCTGCCCAATGGAGATGATAGTCTTTTACTACATATGTCTTTCCTAATAAATACGCTTTTACTTCCTCTAATTCTTCCTTCAATCTAGCAGGGAGAACTGCAAGACCCATGACCTCTATTAATCCAATATTCTCTTTCTTAATGTGATGAACATCGCTGTGCGGATGGAAGATTCCTAACGGATGCTTTTCACTCGTTCGGTTATTTCTTAACACTAAATCTAACTCAAATTGCCCTTCTCGCATCCTTGCAATCGGAGTAATCGTATTATGCGGCGTATCTCCGGAAAAGGCATGAATATCCACCGTTTCATCCGAGTACCCCTTCCAACTGGTCAAAATATAATCCGCTGCTTGAATGAGTTCTTCTTTATTCCATGATCGTAAGCGAATGACTGACATCGGCCACTTAACTATTGCCGCGGATACATGTAAGAATTTTTGCATCTGAAAAGAATATTCTTCGGCGGCTCGTGCCATCGCAAACTCATAATTTCCCCCTTGGTAGTGGTCATGAGTTAAAATTGATCCACCTACAATCGGAAGATCTGCGTTTGAGCCAACGAAATAATGTGGAAACTTTTCTACGAACGAAAGTAATCTTTCAAATCCTTTTCGGGATATTTTCATATCACGATGGTCTTTGGAGAGAACAATACAATGTTCGTTATAATACACATATGGTGAATACTGAAGATACC
This sequence comes from Bacillaceae bacterium, assembly GCA_041640555.1. Classification (GTDB taxonomy): domain Bacteria; phylum Bacillota; class Bacilli; order Bacillales; family Cytobacillaceae; genus Robertmurraya_A. The sequence goes on along the minus strand of JBEQAB010000007.1, from coordinate 81,285 downwards.
AGGGCTCATCCTCTAACTCTAGTCGAATCATTCGATGATTGGAGCGAGCTGGGTGTCCAATTCGACCCTCGTAGCCCTCGTTCTCCTCACATAGAAGACATTTCGGATACTGCACATCCTGCTTTTTCTCTTTTTCCAGTACAATTTGCTTTGGATCCTTTTCTGGCTTCGACAGATTGATGGTAATATCTAATTCTCCGTATGGCGTATCTGTTTTATAACTAATATTCTTTGCAATACTTTTTGTTTGGATATAATTGCTGTTTTGACTTAATTGATAAAAGTACTCTGTTGCACAGGTTGGATCTTTTTCATAGTTACGATAAAAACGGTGATTCACATCCGAAGGTCTTTGAACGAGAACATTCATGAGCTTGCTTGAAAAGATTTCTTTATCTGCATCGAGAATTCCAACCATCCCTTTTTCAAAAGCATACTGGACCATTTGCTCTAATACCTCTGGAATACTTACTCCCTTTATCCCTTCCATTTTCTCAGGGAATTCAGCTAGTTGTAAAAAAGACATGAGTTGGTTTCTTGCATATATTTCATCTTCTCGATCAATCATTTCACATTCCATTGATTGATCAAGCAGTGATTGAATCAAAGCATGTATTTCCATGGAGTGTTTCTCCTTCCGTTACTTTTCGTACCCATTTGGATGTGACTGATGCCAGGTCCATGCGTCCTCAATAATTTGATCAATATTTGTACGCTTCGGGCTCCAACCGAGAATTTGTTTTGCTTTTTCAGAAGAAGCAATTAACTTTGCTGGGTCCCCTGCTCTTCTTGCCACGATTTTTTCAGGGATAGCCTGGCCCGTAATTTCCCTTGCTGTCTCAATAATTTCCAACACAGAGAATCCTTGGTTACTACCGAGATTAAACACATTGCTTTCTCCACCATTTTCTAAATACTTTAAAGCAAGAATATGTGCAGCAATTAAATCCTCTACATGAACATAATCACGGATACACGTTCCATCTGGTGTATCGTAGTCATCCCCGAACACAGAGATGAACTCCCTTTGCGCAAGAGCCACTTGTAACACTAACGGAATCAGATGAGTTTCTGGTGTATGGTCCTCTCCCACTTCTCCAGTAGTTCTTGCTCCTGCCACATTAAAGTAGCGGAGCGCAACATACTTCATTCCGTAAGCACCACTGCACCATTTCAGCATTTTTTCCATCGTTAATTTCGTCTCTCCATATGCATTAGTCGGAAGTGTTGGAGTATCCTCTGTAATCGGCATAGTTTTTTGATCACCATACGTGGCTGCAGTTGAGGAGAAGACAATATTCTTCACATCAAACTCATTCATGACTTCTAGTAACACTTGCGTTCCATATACATTATTATCAAAATACAGTAGTGGCTTTTCCATGGATTCACCAACAAGGGAATTGGCGGCAAAATGGAGCACCCCTTCAATTTTTTCCTTTTGAAAAACAGAGGTTAAAAATTCTTTCTCTCTTATATCACCTTTATAAAAAGTAGCTTGAGGATGAACGGACTGTTCATGCCCGGTTTGAAGATTATCAATCACAACCACCTTGTATCCTTGATCGACTAGCTGGTGTACTGCGTGCGAACCAATATATCCTGCCCCACCTAACACTAATACGCTCATCGTATCAACTCTCCCTTAAGCTCTTTCGTTCCGTCCCCAATACTCGCTACATAAAAGGTTGCTTCATATCCCATTCTCTCTTTATAGCTTTCACCGACTTCTTTAATAAATAAATCAACACAATCCTTGTCTACTAGAGCAATGGCACAGCCTCCAAACCCTGCTCCCGTCATTCGGGCACCTACTGTCCCTTCTTGGCTCCAAGCTGCACTTACAAGTGTATCTAGTTCCACTCCTGTTACTTCGTAATCATCTTTAAGAGACGTATGAGAAGCATTCATCAGTTCCCCAAAGTAAGCAAGGTTTCCTTCTTTTAGAGCTGTCAACGCCTTAATCGTACGAGCATTTTCATACACGGCATGCTTTGCTCGTTTTTCTAGAAGTTCATCTCCAATCAACTCACGATTGGCCTCAAATTGTTCTTCCGTTAAACTTCCTAATGCCTCCATGTCCAATTTAGCTTGTAAACGGTGAAGGGCTTCTTCACATTGTGCTCGGCGCTCATTGTACTTCGAGTCAGCTAACTCTCGACGCTTATTCGTATTCATAATAATAATTTTGTGGTTTTCTAGATTAAGAGGTGCATACTCGTAAGTAAGAGTCTGGCAATCTAATAAAATTCCACAGTTTTCTTTCCCCATGCCAATGGCAAATTGATCCATGATGCCACTGTTCACACCAATAAACTTGTTTTCTACATTCTGTCCAAGCTTCACCAGCTCTACTCGGTTGATTTTCAGATTGTATACCTCATCAAGTATGACTCCCACCAACATTTCTAGTGACGCAGAAGACGACAGACCCGCACCATTTGGAATGTTTCCATAGATCAAAAGATCAAATCCGTTTCGAAGAGTACCGAAGCTCTCCTGAACGTAGCGAATCATTCCTTTTGGATAATTAGCCCAATTATGAGCGGTATCATATTCCAAACCGTCAAGTGAAAATTCAATGATTCCCTTGTCCGGAAAGTTCTCTGAATACAATCGCACCAAACGGTCTTCCCTTTCCCTTACCACTCCATACGTTCCGAAAGTAATGGCAGCTGGAAACACATTTCCTCCATTGTAATCCGTGTGTTCCCCAATAAGATTAATTCGTCCTGGTGAAAAAAAGAGGCGAACCAGGTCTTCTACTTTAAATATCTCTACAAACTTATTAAATAATTCGTGTTTTTCCATAGTTATCATCCTTCCACTTTCTCAAGTAAGAAATTAATCAATTTCTTTAAATTGGTTAATTTCAGATAAATGAAAACGTCTACACTATCCATTTTATTCTTTAAGTAAATTTTAGTCAATATTTTAGTAAAACTTTTATCATTGAAAAAGAAGCCTTTTACATACACTTTTTTTAGCAAGGCATGTCCAAAGGAATGCATATCTATTTCTGTAGCAGTAAAAAATAAGACAGAGGTGAGAACAAGTGGAAAATGATCATTTAAAACTTACAGCTTCCGAGATAGGAACACTTTGGGGTGAATATGTAAACGGAACAATGATTGAAGTAGTAAATAGGTATATGCTTTCGATTTTGGAGGACGAATCAATAAAAAAGGTTTTTGAAATGGCTATCGAGACATGGGAAAAGCAAAAGAAGCAGCTTGTTTCCTTCATTGAGAAAGAGGGGTTTCCCGTTCCTATTGGTTTTAATGAGTCCGACCTTAATAAAGGTGCAGAGAGATTATTTTCTGATACATTCTGCTTAAATTATCTACATATTATGACGATAAATGGTTTGTTGGGTCATACAACTGCTTTAAGTGTTTCTGTCAGAAAAGATCTTCGGGAATTTTACAATTCATGTGATGATGATGCAAAAAGAATGTACGATTTAACCATTGAGCTATTGCTGAAAAAAGGAAAATTTCAAAGAGACCCATATTTCTATCCTAGCGAGAGCCCTGAGTTTATTTCTACTAATGATTTTATAGATGGATTCTTCGGAAAAGGAAGGCAATTATCTGCTTCAGAATTAATCAGTCTTTCTCTTAACATTAAAAAGAGCATTATGGCAAAGTCTCTTTCCATTGGATTCAGTCAAGTCACAGGTTCGAAGGAAGTAAGAAAGTTTTTCGAGGAACTAGAAGAAGCGGCAGATGGGAACATACAAGCTCTTTCAAAAATAATGAACAAAGATAATTTGCCGGTTCCAATGTCGTGGGAATCAGAGGTAACCATGTCAAAAGAATCTCCTTTTTCAGATAAATTAATGTTGTACCATATGGGGTTCTTGGTTCAGACTGCGCAAGTATATTACGGGACAGGTCTAGCGACCGCCATGCGAACAGACTTAGGTGCCGTATATGAAAAAGCCATTCTAAAAACATTAGCCATTACTAAAAAATGGTTTGATATTATGGTGAAAAACAAGTGGTTAGAGCAGCCACCACTTGCTCCCAATAGAAAAGAACTGGCACAAGATAAATAATCTGCTTCCCAAATTAAACTACTGTATCAGACATTTTCTATTGAATCTATTAAAAAGGATTGTTGAGCAAGATTATTTATGCTCTTTAGATCCTTTTTTTATTCCAATCGGCTAATACTATTCAATATGATTTCTAAAAATAAAGAATGCTGCTCTATATAGCAGCTAAACTAAAATGGTTTTTACAGTTTTGGTCTTGTAAGATGAGCCTCAAATAAGTCTATAATTTCTAAAAATCTCTCGGCTTCTCTAAATGTGTGGTCTGCTAAAAGTGGGTGAATATTGCTTTTAATTCGGCAGGCTTCAATTAACTCTCTTGCTGTCTTCTTAAAGTCCCTTAATGATACAACTGAGACTCTATTTTGGTCCAAGAATTGATCTAAAATGGGCACCGTTTCGGACTGTGGTCTCATGGAGTCTAAATCAACTGCCTGGAATACTAATTGGTCGAAATCATGGCTAAACTCGTTAGCTTGTTCTACTAGTTTTCTTTCGGAAGGATCTAAAAGATGACCGATAAATTTTGCATGATCAGCCATTATCTTTAAAAAGAATAGGTTTTCTTGAATAATCGTATCTGGTTGGGGGGCGAGTTTTCCTTCGTTTAGTTCCTTCAGTCTATTCGCAAAATAAGCTGCTTCTCTGCTTACATGGTCAACTAATAATGGAAAATTATTTGTCCGAATTTCACAACGTAAAGTTAATCCTAACACTTTCCTTTTATAACTCCAAATCGCAACTGCTGCTTGATAAACCTCGTTATTAAAAGCTTGAATTTGACGTACATCTGTGTTTACAGAAAACCTGGCCAACTTTTCCTCGATTCGTTCAAATAGGGTAATAAATTGTTGTGCTTCTGTAATTAATTGCTGCTGTTCATAAGTAAATCCTAGGCTTAAGAATAAAGCATGTTCTTTCATGATTCTAGACCAAAACTGTATTTCGTCCAATGACCTAGCGACAATAGGATTAGCCATTGTACCCACCCCTTATACAGACTGACTTCACCCCCATCATATGTTTGTGTATTTGTCCTTATTCTGGATATTATTTGATATCACTTTTTATTACTTTTTCACCTTCTCAAAAAAACTCCTTTAATCATTATTACCTTCTATTAAGGGAATATTATTGATACTGTCACAATTTATAGGAGGACCTAAATATGACATTAGAATCCAATATGGAACATAAAACGATCTGTTTCAGTGAATACGATGAATTAAAACGAGTGATCTGTTGCCAGCCACAGTACATGACGATCAGGGATGTGATTAATGAAACCCAAAAGCACTTTCAAAATGAGGGAATACATATAGAAACTGCATTAGAACAGCATAATCAAATGGTCCAGACGATGCGGGATCACGGCATTGAAGTTATTTTACTTCCTTACCATAAGAAATACCCGGAACAGGTTTTTACAAGGGACATAGGGTTTACACTCGGACATACAGTCTTTGTGGCTGATATGGCAAGTGATGTGAGGCAGGGAGAAGATAATGTATTAAAGCAGTGGCTGGAGGATGAAGGATTTTCCTACTATAATATTGTAGGCGATCAGATTGAAGGCGGAGATGTCGTTATCGATAGGGACACCGTGTACATTGGGTTGAGTGATCGAACCAGCCAGCAGGCAGTTGATCATTTAAAACATCTTCTGCCCCAGTTTGATGTTAAAGGCATCGAGTTCAAGGCAGAATATTTACATTTAGACTGTGTCTTTAATGTAGTATCACCAGAGCTAGCGCTGATCTTTCCAGAAGCTTTGACAAAAGAAGATTTCGACATATTTGGATCAAGATACGAACTGATTGAAGTATCTGATGAGGAACAGTTCACCCTTGGGACTAATGTGCTCGGAATAGGAAACAAGCGAATCTTGAGCTTGCCAGTAAATAAAAATGTAAATAAGCAGTTGCGTGACCGTGGCTTTGAAGTAATAGAAGTTGATATCACTGAAATTATTAAGTCAGGAGGCTCTTTCCGCTGCTGTACTCTGCCCATTCTTAGGTCAAGGTCAAATTCATAGGTCAGCGTTTAAGAATAACTTTCTCTGTAAGTTTCATTGCAGGAAGCCAAACGGAAAGGCCCTTGAATGGAGCTGATTTCACTAGTTTGAGTTGGTTACTTTGTTAAAAGGTATTGATGCTAGGTGCGTCAATACCTTTAATGAATTCTTCATCTTTCAAAAATTAAATGGGTAACCCCCCACTCTATCATTATTTTCTATAACTTCATATAACCCTCTAGGCAGATAAGGATAAATATCCTTCATCCACCCGTACAATTAATCAGTGAAAACAATTTAAGGAGGTTGAGATTACTATCTCTCTAGAAGGTTACTAATCTTGTACAAGATTTCAAATAGATAAGAAAACGATGTCCCGACTTCACTGAAATAACAAAGAAACTTTACATTTTTTGTTATTTGGTGAATTAATTTACAATATCATATAACTTTTATAAAATTTATACAAGGTTTTTAATGTAAAATTCTAGTAACCTTTTTGTCATGACTATCAATTACCCATTTTTCAAAGAAAAAATGGCATATCACATTCGTATGCCATTTTTGTTTCTAACTGTAATGGATTTCACTAAAAACTACTATCACGAATAATCAGCTCTGTTCCAAGCTGCACCTTCTTGGACACTTTACGTCCCATCACTCGTTCCATGACTAAATCTACCGCTACTTCTCCCATCATTTCGGTATGGACCTTCAATGTTGAGAGTGATGGATAAATATATTTTGAAACACTAATATCATTCAAACCAATGATATTCACTCTGTCTGGAACCACGATATTTTCTTCGTGTAACGCTCGGAGGGCTCCGATGGCAAGAAGGTCATTTCCGGCAAAGATCGCCGTTGGTAACGCTTCTTGGTGCTCAAGGATCGCTTGTTTCATTAATCGATATCCGTCGTCCACTGAGAAGGATCCTGTATAAATAAAGCGTTCGTTCCATAGTCCCTTTTCATTCATATAACTATAAAATGTCTTCTCCCGAAGGTCTACGATTTCACCTGATTCATCTCTGTAGTATTCTCTCCCACCAATATACCCAATGGTATGGTGTCCTTTATCTAACAGATGGTCGACGATCTTTTTTGTAGCCTTATCAAAGTCAGTAATTACTGAATCATACGAATCATCCATCAAACTATGGTCAACTAAAACGATGTGTTCGGTAATCTCCGCTAGAGCCTGTACTTGGTTTTCACTAAACTTTCCTATGGCGATAATACCTTGAATATTTTCCTGCTTTAACTCTTCAATATCATTGTAAAAATACTTTACGATTTGTGCATCCAGCTGCTGACATCTTGTTTCTATTCCAAACCGTATTGACATATAATATAAATCTTCGAGCTCCTCTTTCTCTGTATACCAATGAACAATGGCAAACTTTGAAGGGCTAGACTTTCGTACAACCCTACGTTTATATTCGAGCTTTTCTGCAACTTCAAATATCTTTTTCCTTGTCTCATCCGTAACCGAAAGCGAAGAATCATAGTTCAATACACGGGAAACAGTAGCAATGGATACACCGGCCTTTTCTGCAATATCCTTGATCGTGGCCATATCAATCACCTCTATCTCACTAATCTCATATATTTATCATTCCACATCCCTATATAAAAAGAAAGGATTAATTAGAAAATGAAACAAAGTCTGCCCCCTATCAAGGAGGTCAGACCCGTTAGTGCTAAAATACGTTACAATAAACATAGGTAGGTTCCCGGTCCCACCCATGTATGCATTCACGTTAATTTGTCGTTCTTTTTTTCTCATCAATTCGTACTTCATACTTTTCTAGCGATACGTCTCCTAGCAATTCTTCACCGGTACTCTTATCTGTTACGGTAACTCAAAGGTCACCACTTGATTATCCTCAGTGAAATTCATAACAAAAATGAAGTCACTTTCCGGAGCATTTCTTCCTTGCACTGAGACCCCCTCTCCATGTTTTACTGAATACACAGATTCTAGAGCCAAGTCTTTCATTATTTCTCATACAATAGTAAAAGGTTTTACTTAATAAAACACACAATTCAATCTTCCCCTTTTTCTACTTGGCCATATAAGCACTTATAACTTTTATAATCGGAAACCATTGTGACCCATACCTATCTTCCTACCTCTACTACTAATGCCTAATTTTAATAGTTTTTAAATCCTTCCTTCGTATGTATTTCGCTACTCGAAATTTGTCTAAATAATAGGCAATTTACTTTATTAACATTAAATCCATATTTGGATAAAATTTGAATTGTTAAAAATATTTCATTTGGAGGTAAGATATGAACTTAAAGAAAAAGGTTTTATCCGTATCCTTATCAAGTCTAATGGCATTCGGTGCCATTACTGCCGTCTCAACACCCGTTTTTGCTGTAGGAAATGGCCCGGGTGCAGGCAACGGGGCCGTTCAAACGTCGATTCTGCATACATATGAGAGTTTAGTAGATTATTTAAATACTCAAGATGCGAAGCAAGAAGCGATGGAATTAGAAGTAATTGGACAAACCGTCAAAGGCCGCGATATTTATATGGCGAAATATATCTCTAATCCTGATAATCCAACGATTTTATTTTTAACACAGCAGCACGGAAACGAGCAGCTTACAACAGAGGGAGCCCTTAGCTTTATTAAGCATTTAGGTACAGCTAAAACAAAGGGAGTATTAGATAACGTCAATGTACTTATCATTCCTATGCTGAATGCTGATGGAGCCATGGGAGATGTGGATTTCTCACTTGATAATTATCACGCCGATGGTGATCGTCATCTTACTCGTTACAATGCGAACTATGTGGACCTTAACCGTGAACATGATAAGGCAACAAGTGAAATGGAACCAGAAGTGAGATCTTTACATGAGAATGTTTTTGCCAAATATAACATTGATTATATGATTGATCTTCATCACCAGGGTACACTTAGTGAAACCGAAGGGGAACTCGTATCTGGGTCGATTCTTTATCCTACCAATCCAAAGGTGAAGACAGAAGTGGTTGAACGCTCTAAAAAATTAGGATCAGTTGTTTATGGAGCACTTGAGGATACTGGTTGGGGCCATATTGGAAAATACGTGGGTGGAAGCGGAGAAAATATCGGACGGAATGGCGCGGCTGTTCGCTATGATATCTCTACCCTCCTATTTGAAATGCGTGGCATGTCCGATCACTTTGTCGAATCATATGCTCTTGGACAAAAGAGCAATGGCTATTTAATAAAGCAAACAATTACTACCTTAGATGCAACAGTACGAGCCATTGCAGATGGCTCCATCGAAACTGCCGATACGAGCTTCTGGGATACTCTTCCCGAACAGAAAAACAGACAAGGCGAAGAAGCGGACGAGTAATATAAATAAGGAGAGCATTCCAGAAATGGAGGCTCTCCTTTATTTATCAACTACTTCCATTTTTCTCTTTTGGTTACGGTGATTTAGTACTTTCCAACTGAAATAACCAATCGTCATTACTCCAAGTCCTACAAGTAACATGGTTTGATATTCAGAAATCCTATTTATCAATTGTTTAGCATCACCTTCATAAAAACGCCCAATACTTAACAAAAGGAAAGTCGATGGACCTATTCCTAACATCGTGAGTGCCGTATATGGAAGAACTTTCATATTAGACATTCCTGCAAGAAAAGGAATCACGTTACCTAAATGCAGGGGACTTAACACCGCAATACTCCACACTCCATATCTGTTCAAACTTTTTTTGACCTTTGCAAACGTTGCTCTTTTAGCAAGGCTCAATTTATTTTCAACAGAGTTTCCTAACTTATATCCAATTGTATAAGGAATATAGCTACCGAGAGCATACAAAAAGCTTCCCACTAGTGAAATCCATGTTATTTCAATCCAGGATAAATTTAAAATGAAACCTACTGTGACAATAAAAAAAGTTCCAACAAAGGGAAAGGCACTTCCCTCAATGAATAAGGAAAAAAAAATTCCACCTATCCCCCATTTATCTATTAGTAATAGTAGAAAGTCCGTCATAAAACCACTCCATCTTATTTAAGATACTATAAGTATAGAGTGACTTTTCTTATCTAAATAGAAACCCAGGTTGTAACTTCTTCTAAGACTCGAGATGTAGATTTCACCATAACTAATTCATTAAAATCTCACGAATATCATCTTCTGTAAGAGAAGCAGCGGAATTCTGCTTAGAATCAATAATCTCTGACATCAAATCTCTCTTTTTCTCCTGCAGTTCATTGATTTTCTCCTCGATCGTCCCGCGTGCAATCAGCTTAATCACTTGCACTTCATTCGTCTGACCAATCCGATGTGCCCGGTCTGCCGCTTGCTCCTCCACAGCCGGATTCCACCAAAGGTCATATAAAATAACCGTATCCGCCCCTGTTAAATTCAGTCCGGTTCCACCTGCTTTTAACGAAATAAGAAAAATATCCCGTTCACCCTCGTTAAATCGATTGCATCTTTCTAGACGTTCTTCCGAAGGTGTCTGACCATCCAAGTAGAAAAAAGGGATTCCTTGATTTGCTAGTTCCCTGCCAATCAGGGTAAGCATTTTCGTAAACTGAGAAAAAATCAGCATCCGTCTCCCCGAAAACCTTGCTTCGTCCACAATTTTCAGGAGCTGTTCAAATTTTGACGAACTTCCTTTATATCCATCCACAAATAAAGCAGGATGACAACAAATCTGTCTTAATCGCGTTAATCCAGCCAAGATTTTTATCCGATTTTTTCTTATCGTGTCCTTGTCCAAATGCTTTAACGTATCTTCTTTCAGTTTAGCAAGATACGCGGCATACAAATTCTTCTGATCTGGGAGAAGCTCCACGGTCTCCATCCACTCCATTTTTCCTGGAATGTCAGAAAGAACCTCTTCCTTCATTCTTCGCAGTAAAAACGGGCGTATCCTCCGAGCAATTTGCTTTCTTGTTAGATTGCTGTACTCCTTGAATCCGAGAAAAAGTTCTGGAAACACAACGTGGAAAATGGACCACAGTTCTTCTAAGGAATTTTCCACCGGAGTCCCCGTAAGGGCAAAGCGATAATTAGCTTGTATCCTTCGCACGGCTTTCGCTGTTTGTGAAACTGGATTTTTAAAGGCTTGTGCTTCATCAAAGAAAACTACACGAAACGACTGTTTTTGGTACCAGGTCAAATCTTTTAATAACAATGGATACGAGGTGATCACAACGTCTAACCCATCCAGGTTATTCTGAAGTTTTACCCTTTCCGTTTTCGTTCCATCCATCACCACGGCTTGTAGCTCTGGAGCAAACTTCATCATTTCACTTAACCAGTTATACGTTAGAGATGATGGACAGACAACAAGAACAGGTAGCTTTTTTCCACGTATGGTAGGAAGCTCAGACAATATGAAGGAAATGCTCTGCAAAGTTTTCCCTAGTCCCATATCATCTGCTAGAATTCCTCCAAATCCAAAATGGGCGAGAGTTTTCATCCATTGATAACCTTGCTTCTGATACTCATGGAGAATCGGCTCTACCAGTTTTGGTACTTCAAACTTCATTTCACCTGGATTTTGAATGGTATTTATAAATTGACGAAAGGAATCCTCAAACATAAATACTTTACTATCACCATCTAAGAACTGTAGCCCTCGAACGACAGGGATGTTTAATTCACTTTCCCAATCTTCTGGTTGGATGGGAAGTGTATTAAGGAAACGATCAATTTCTTCAAATTCTCTTGTTTCCAACGAGAGTAGCGATCCATTTTTCAAACGATAATATTTTCTCTTTTCCTCTAACGCTGCTAGCACGGCACGAATCTCTTTCTCTGCCATGCCCTCCATTTCAAACTTGAATTCAAGCCAATTGGTTCGTTCTTTTTTCATTTTAATCCGGATTTTAGGGTGGGCACTTCCCTTGAACAACCGGTTTCTGACAGCTGTCGTTGCATAGATTTGTACGAGTTTCTCTAGCTTTGGAACAGCATGATATAAAAATTCATACTCCAATTCCTCATTATGCAGAACATATCCGCTGTCCGTCGCTGCAAATGAACTTTCCTCCATCAGCTTCAGGATCGCCTGCTCTTTCCCTACATCCCTTGCTGCAATAAATCTCGCTTGATGTTCATGACTTTCTAGTGGGTTAATCACTATATTTTCATAGTGAAATTCTAGCCCTGCAAGAAGTCGATTGCTTACACGATCAAGGTACAATTTGGCGACAAGAGGCGTGTGGAAAATGTGCTTGGAAACGGTAGATGATATTTGCACGGTACCCAACTTTTTTAAACCGGGAACCACTTTTTCCAAGAAAAAGTCCAATTGTTCCTTTGGAATAGGAATACACCCCGCCATCGTATTTGCTAACATCAGATTCATTTCAACCAATCGGTCCATATCTTCATAAGGGATTTGGTATATCTCCCCTTTAGCCAAAACGAGTCCATATGAATGCATCACGATGATTTGATCTAAACCTTGAACTTTCAGTTGATAACCTCCACCCTTTACGTCTGTTACTTCAAATTGCAAAGGAAGCGTTTTTTTAGAAAGTCGGATTCCGCTATAAGTGAGTTCATCAACCAGTAAACTTACTTGGGGTGCTTTTACAAGAAAAGGCTGTAGTCTTTCCCAAGAAGTCGGGGTGATTAGTAGCATTTGGCTGTTTGGTACAACACCATGCACCTTTTCATCATGGATCACTTGAACAAGCTGTGAAATCACCGCGTCCGTTTCCCTTTGGAAACAATGAACACTCGGATCATAAGAAAAAGAATCTGAAAGGGCTATGGGTGTCCCTTTTTTTATGTTCTCTAGGAAATCTCGTATATCATGGACTAAAAAAGATTGGATAGTAAGCTCTACCCCTAGCATCTCTTTATCCATTACGGAAATGATCTTGCAAGTTATTGCAGCCTCTACGACTTGCCGATTTTCAAAATGGTGCTGATGTCCACTCGACCTCTTGGGCTGATTGGCAAACAGGGTTAACAACCCGTTTGTTAGTTCCTGATTCGCGTTCGGATGCTCGCTTGGTATAAAAGGGACCGTCCCTTTTTTCTGATAGTCATATATGGCTAATAACACAGCTGCAATATGTTGACATTCATTTTTAAAAGAAGGGAGTGAAGGACAGCTACAGGTCGTTTGAAAATCACCGTGATCCACTTCTACTTTTACTTGAAATTCCTCCGCGCCCGTAACTGTTGCTTCACACCCTTGAGGATGATAACTCTGGAATGTTACTCGATCCGCACGATAAAAAGAATCTCCTCGTTTAAAGGAGACTGTACCACACATATCTTTTATGATTTTGTGATTTAATCGTATATTCACGTATGGCTCTCCTTTCTAGAAGATTTGTCTCAAACTATTTTACCATCAAACGAGTAGCAGACACCAAAAAATGCCCAAATCACCGTTTGGGCATTTTTCCTATTCTATAGGTATCTTAAATAACCGATCGTCACCTTCCCGAGGATTCCCTCTTCCATCACGATTATTGGTGATGGAATATAGCGTATTTTCTTCAATTAGAATATCCCTCATTCTTCCGGCACCTTCAAATTCGATTTCCACTTTCGTACCAGTGAGGTCGACTACTCGAATACTTTCGCCACGTAAGGTCGCTACATAGATATTCCCGTTGTTTATTTCAATTCCAGATGGAGCCCAGGTTTCCTCTCCAGTATGGAATAATGGAGATATCATATTTAAAGCTTTTTCGTCCCCCTCAATTACAGGCCAGCCATAATTCTTCCCGGCTTCAATTTGATTAATCTCATCATGCGCCGACTGTCCATGCTCAGAGCTATAAAGCTTTCCATTATGATCCCAAGCTAGTCCTTGAGGGTTTCTGTGTCCATAAGAATACACATATGAATTTTTAATTGGATTATCATCTGGTATGGAGCCGTCTAATTCCAAACGCAAGATTTTACCCGCTAAGCTACTGACGTTTTGAGCATGATTAGGATTCCCAGCATCTCCAGCAGTAGCATACAATTTGCCGTCCGGTCCGATTTTGATTCGCCCACCGTTATGAATTCTTCCACCAGGAATGCCTTCAATAATAACGGAAGTTTCCCGCCAGGTGTTTTGATTAAGTTGGAGAACGACTATTCGATTGAACACTTCTCCATTTTCTTCATAAGTATGGTACGCATATGCTTCCTGGTTGCCGTCAAAATTCGGGGAAAGAATAAAACCCAAAAGCCCTCCTTCTCCGATATGAAGGACATCTTTTGTCACATCCACCTGTTGCATCGTTTTTGAACCATTTTCTCCATCCACTTTAATCACACTTCCCGCACGTTGACTTAAATAGAAGGTTTGATTGTGTTTGGTAATATTCCATGGAATCTGTAAATCCGTCACAATCACCTCCGCTTGCCTTGCAACGGCTTCACTTGCTTCTTTTTCATTGGATAATTCATTATCTCCCGTACAACCTGAAACAAATAGGATTGCCGTTACTGTAATCAGGAATTTTTTCACTGGTTCCACCTCGATTTTGTTTTCTAGATAGAAGTTTAGCCATTTGTTTACAATAATAAAATACTTATTATTCTAATTCGTATTTACTCATAAAGGATAGCAAAAATCGCTATCCTTTATTTGTTTATATTCTGGCCTTGTTGCAACTCCCGCTATTGGGACTGGCCGAATCATGGGAGGATTGGACTTTGAAGCGACTTTCTGTACCGAACGTGTGCAATTCACAGGCGCTTTCGGACTCTTAAGTGACTCCTCTTACTGATCCTGTCCGAATCAAGGGCGCTTTCAGACTCTTAAGCGACTCCTCTGGACGTTCCTGTCCGAATCACACCCGCATTCCGACTCTCACACGACTCCTCTGGACGTTCCTGTCCGTATCACACCCGCTTTCGGACTCTCAAGCGGCCACCCTGGACGTTCCTGTCCGTATCACGGGCGCTTTCAGACTCTCACACGACTCCCCTGGACGATCCTGTCCGATTCACACCCGCATTCGGACTCTCAAGCGGCCCCCCTGGACGATCCTGTCCGTATCACGGGCGCTTTCAGACTCTCACACGACTCCCCTGGACGATCCTGTCCGTATCACAAGAGCATTCGGACTCTTAAGCGACTCCTCTGGACGATCCTGTCCGATTCACACCCGCATTCGGACTCTCAAGCGGCCACCCTGGACGATCCTGTCCGTATCACGGGCGCTATTAGACTCTCACACGACTCCCCTGGACGATCCTGTCCGTATCACAAGAGCATTCGGACTCTTAAGCGACTCCTCTGGACGATCCTGTCCGTATCACAAGAGCATTCGGACTCTCAAGCGGTTCCTCTGGACGATCCTGTCCGTATCACGGGCGCTTTCAGACTCTCACACGACTCCTCTGGACGATCCTGTCCGTATCACAAGAGTATTCGGATTCTAAATTCATTCCAAGCCGTTCCTACTCCAAAATCAAATACTCTTTATTCATTTTTCCCCATAAGCTTCTTCACTGCCTCTTTCGGGTCCCAACAGTTAAATTGATAGGTTGGTTTCGTATCAAATCCTAGACGGGAGCATCGGTAAGTCACTTTCCCATTCTCTTTTTTGACTTCATAATTCACACATGAGGCACAGCAATGGAAATTCTTCACATATTTTCCCTCCTAATCAAGGATTCTTTTATTATAATATTAAGTGTAATTAGAGTAGAATCCTAGAGTAAGGAGCGTGTTCCGTTGAAACTCATTTCTATTTGTCCAAGCAATACCGAAATTGTGGCTTATTTAGGATTAACTTCTTCACTAATTGGTGTTGATGATTATTCTGACTGGCCCGAGGAGATTAAACAGTTACCGAGATTAGGACCGGATCTTCATATAAATATGGATAAGGTCGAAGAATTACAGCCAGATTTAGTGTTAGCCTCGCTCACTGTTCCTGGAATGGCACGTAATATTGAAGAGTTAGAGAAACGTAACATCCCTTATGTGATCGTTCCTAATCCAACAAGTCTTCAAGAGGTAGCTGATTCCTTATTGTTTGTTGGAAAAGCTACAAACTCGATAGAAATAGCAAACATTAAGTACGAAAAGTTCACTTCTAAAATTAAAGATTACAAGGCTCTAAGCAAGAAGGTCAAAATTCCAAAAACGATCTACTGGGAGTGGTGGGCAAAACCGGTATTTACCCCAGGGGCAAGTAATTGGTTAACTGAACTTAGTCAGCTTGCTGGTGGACACAATATTTTTTCGGACCGCGAAGAAGCGAGTGTTCAAACGGATTGGGAAGACGTACGTAGAAGAAACCCTGATGTTATATCAGTTGTTTGGGTCGGAGTACAAAAAGAGAAAGTAAACATTAAAGTAATCCTCAAACGTCCTGAATGGGATCAGATGGATGCCATTAAAAATCAGCGACTATATATACTGGATGAGCCATTGTTTTGCAGACCTTCCCCGAGGTTACTACTAGGATTGGCGAAGATAGCTTCCCTTCTACATCCAGATATTTATCCTGTTTACAATGAGAATGAAGATCTAAAAGGATAATAAAAGACCATTGTCTAAAAACAGACAATGGTCTCACAAGTCTAACTATAGAAACAATCCAACCGTAGTTGCTGTTAAAATCGAAGCTAATGTTGCCGCGAGTAACATTTTTAGTCCAAACTTAGCCACAACTCCCGCTTTTTCGCCATTAATCGCTTGAATGGACCCAGAGATAATTCCAATCGAACTAAAGTTAGCAAACGAAACGAGGAAGGTTGATACAATTCCCACCGTACGTTCACTCAAGTCCGGAATCAATGGTTGGAACTCGAGCATAGCAACGAACTCATTTGTAGCAAGTTTTATTCCCATGATAGAGCCTGAAGTCAAAATTTCACTAGCTGGAATTCCCATCATGAAGGCAACCGGTGCAAACACATAACCTAATATCCCAGTTAGAGAAATGCCGATTAATCCTGTGAATGCCGCATTAATTAAAGCCATTAGACCAACATAGGCCACTAACATCGCCGCAACAATTAACGCAACTCTTCCTCCATCAATTGCACCCACACTGATCGCTTCAAAAATCGATTTTGATTGGGAAACTTCTTTTAAATTAATTTCTTCATCTTCTCCTGAGCGAATAGGCGCTACAATGGTGGCAATAATTAAAGCCGAAAAAGCATTTAAAATCATGGCTACTAAGACAAATTGTGCTGGAATCATGCTCATGTAAGCCCCCATAATACTTGCACTTACACTTGCCATGGCACTTGTAGATACGATGAACAATTTATTATCGTTCATTTTATCTAAATGGGCTTTAATCGCCAATAATGATTCACTTTGACCAAAGAATATAGAGTTGACGGAGTTAAACGTCACTACCTTTGATAAGCCGGTAATTTTTGAAATAGCCCCACCTATGTATTTGATTGCTAATGGCAAAATCTTAATATGCGTCAGAATCGATAATAGGGTCGATGTAAAGATAATCAACATCAAAACATTAATAAAAAATACAGATGTATCTTTAGGAACTAATCCGCCTGTGACAAAGTTAATCCCTTCATATCCATAGGTTAATACTTGTGTGACGAAATTGGATACCACTTCCACGATCTTTAAGCCGACAACCGTCTTAAACATGACAATGGTGATGGTAAGTTGAAGGGCAAACATAATGACAATCGCTCGAAAGTTAACCCCCTTCTTATCATTTGATAAAAGATACGCTAATCCGAGGGTAAGGATAATGCCTAAAATGCCAATAATGATACTCATACTGTTCTCTCCTTAGATGCATGTACAAAGTTACTTTCTACTATTATGCCTACTTTTAAACAATAACTTTTCCATTTTATCTAATTAAGTTTTTCTTTTCTAGTGTCATACGTGTATTTATAATTTTCCCAAAAATAAAACAATGCTACTCAGGTAGCATTGCTCTTGGTTATGTTCCACAATAGGTTCGATAAGGTAGCCCAGTTGATTCTGGCAGTCGACAGTATTCCTCTTGCACTGCGGTATAGTCGTACGGATTGGATAGAGCTTCTAGTAACTTATCCATCACTCTAAAATCCCCCTGCTGAGCAGCATCCAAGGCTTCTTCCACTCGATGATTTCTTGGAATAATCGATGGATTACTTTTTCTCATTAATTCTAGGGCATCTTCTTTTGATTGTTCCTGTCTGCTGAGTCTCTCCTGCCATCGCTTATACCAGTCGTTGAACTCTGATGTTCCTTGGAGGACCGATTCCTCATGCGCTTCACGCGTTAATGCTCTAAAAGTATTGGTATAATCGGCTTTATATTGCTTCATCACGTGTAAAAGATCATTTATTAGCTTTTCATCCTGCTCTTCTGCATTAAATATCCCAAGTTTTGCTCGCATCCCTTGCAGCCAATACCCGCGAGAGAGCTCCGGATATTCAGATATGGCCTCTTGAGCTATTTTTACAGCTTCTTCATCGTTGTCATGAAGCAAATCCAATAAGGTCTCAGCAAATCTAGCTAAGTTCCAACCTCCAATTCCAGGTTGATTTCCATAAGCGTACCGTCCCTGCGCATCAATGGAGCTGAAAACAGTTTCCGGATCATAGGTGTCCATAAATGCACAAGGACCATAGTCAATCGTTTCCCCACTGATCGTCATATTGTCTGTATTCATCACACCATGAATAAATCCGACAAGCTGCCACTGTGAAATCAATTTTGCTTGCTGGTTAATGACCGCTTTTAAAAAGGAAAGATATTTATCCTCCTGATCAGCAATTTCTGGATAATGTCGGTTAATGGTGTAATCAGCTAACGCTCGAGAATCTTCAACTGACCCCCATTTGGCCGCATACTGAAATGTACCCACACGGATATGACTGGAAGCCACACGGGTCAAAATGGCACCAGGTAAGTTAGTTTCCCTAATAACCGGTTGCCCTGTAGATACCACTGCTAAGCTACGGGTTGTAGGTATCCCGAGGGCATACATCGCCTCACTAATAATATACTCCCTGAGCATAGGACCAAGTGCAGCACGCCCATCTCCCCCGCGAGAGTATGGTGTCCTACCTGGACCCTTTAGTTGAATATCAAATCGTTCACCAGTTGGGGTGATATGTTCACCGAGCAAAATAGCCCTTCCGTCCCCTAGCATCGTAAAATGTCCAAATTGATGGCCCGCATACGCCTGAGCAATCGGTGTGGCACCTGCAGGAATTTCATTTCCAGCAAAAGTTTGAGCTGCATCCTTAGATAGCAAAGCCTCTAAATCTAATCCAAGCGACACCGCCAATGATTCATTAAGCTTAACTATCTCAGGTGACCGTACTGGTGTTGGATTGGTACTTGAATAAAACGTCTCTGGAAGTTTGGTATAGCTGTTATCGAAGTTCCATCCTAATTCATTTGTTATTGTCATCGTAATTTTCACTTCTTTCAGCTTTTTATATAATTTTCATTTTTAAAATCGACTCATGTTTTTTCCCTTTTTAGAGTCCAACGTTGCTTCATTAATTATACCTTTTCATACAAAAAGAGCTAAGCACCTTGCTTAGCTCAAAATTTGATTAAGACTGTTTCAAATAGCTCCATGCATACTGTGCATACAATTCAGCTCCGGTTACAAGGGCATCTTCATCAATATTGAACCGCCCATGATGATGGGCCCATTCGGTATCTTTGTCAGAATTCCCACTTCCAACTAATGCAAAGCATCCAGGGGCATGTTCGAGGTACATGCTAAAATCCTCCCCGCCCATCGTAGGTTCCTCATGGTAGATCACATGCTCTCCAAACGCTTCCCTCGCTACTTGCTGTACCAGCCTAGCAGAAGTTTCGTCATTTGTTACAGCATCTGTACCTCGAATATATTCCACTGCAGCAGTTGCCCCATATAAAGAAGCAACCTGTTCAGCATAATGCTCAATTTGAGCCTGGATATGTTCCCTTGTTTGAGGATTGAAGCATCGGACGGTTCCTTCAATTCGTGCATTTTCAGCGATAACATTAAATCTCGTGCCCACGTCCATCTTCCCGACTGTCAGAACGGCTGGTCTTAGAGGATCAATGGTACGTGAGACAACCGACTGAACATTCATAACAAAAGATGAAGCAATAATGGCGGTATCGACACATTGATGTGGCATGGCCCCGTGACCACCTTTTCCCTTAAAAATTACTCTAAAAATATCTGCTGAAGCAAAGGATGGACCAGGGGTACAGGATATTTTATGAGTTGGCATTTGTGACCAAATATGAATACCAAAAACATTGTCAACTTCATCCATTGCTCCTTGCTTTACTAATGTTTTTGCCCCTTCGGCAATCTCTTCAGCCGGTTGAAAAATTAGACGAACCTTTCCCGACAGCTCTTGGCTTATTTCTACTAAAGCTTTAGCTGCAATTAGAAGCATTGCCGTGTGAGCATCATGACCACAAGCATGCATTTTCCCTTTTACACTAGAAACATAAGGTAAATCCTTATTAAGTTCCTCTACCGGTAAAGCATCCATATCTGCCCGTAAAGCCACTGTTTTTCCAGGTTTCCCACCTTCAATCGTTGCAATGACTCCAGTGGGTTCTGTTCTCCGGTATGACACTCCCATATTATCTAAATATGAGCATATAAATGCTGTGGTTTTTTCTTCTTCCCATGGCAGTTCAGGTTCCTGATGAAACCTTCTTCTAATTTCTATCAGTTCTTCTTGATTGTTTTGAATAAATTCCTTTAAGTAAGCGTGGATCATCATTGAGCCTCCGTCAGTTTTTTTGCAACCTCGTAAAAAATATGAACGGCTTTTTCAATGTCCTTTGAATCTGACCACTCTTCTGGACAATGGCTCAAACCAGCCTTACTAGGAATAAAGAGCATACCGACATTGGTAAAATCAGATAATACCATCGCATCATGGCCTGCTCCACTGTTAATTGAACAATAAGGAATGTCTAATTTGCTACTCTTCCCTTTTAAAAGGGAAACAATTTCCTGATTCATCGCCTTAGGTTTCATATATAGGAGATCTTCCACCGATACGTGTATTCCGTCACCTTGATAAGAGGAGACCAGTTCCTTCACTTTTTCGACCGCATTCACTACTTGTTCTTCCTTACCTGAACGAATATCAACCGAGAACACCACCTTGTCCGGGATGACGTTCGCTCCGTTCGGGAATACATTTAGACGGCCTGTTGTCGTCACCGTTCCATTTCCTTCTTCTTTTGCGAGTTCAGGTAATTGAGCAATAATCTTTGCTGCAACAACAAGCGCATCCGCGCGTCGGTCCATTGGTGTAGTTCCTGCATGACCCGCTTGTCCTTTGACCGTTACCTCTAAATGAGTGAGTCCGACGATAGATTCAACAATACCAATTGGAATCTTTTTTTCTTCTAGGATAGGACCTTGTTCAATATGCAATTCAAGAAATGCTTTCATTGTTCTTGGATTTCTTTTCTTTGGCAAGGTTGGATCCAATCCAATTTTTTTCATCGCATCCACTGTGGAAATACCATTTGAATCCTTTAGCTGGAGAAAGTCTTCTTCACTTAGCAAACCTGTAATTCCTCTTGAACCCAAAAGTCCGCCGCCAAACCTTGACCCTTCCTCTTCAACTAAAGCAACCACTTCAAGCGGATATTTTGGTTTTAAGTTATTTTTTACAAATAGAGCCGCCACTTCAAGTCCAGCTACCACTCCAGCTGGACCATCATACGAACCACCATTAGGTACTGAGTCGAAATGGGAACCAACAAGCACACTAGGTCCTTCTAACTCACCCTCAAGTTTGCCAAAAATATTACCAAACCCATCTTCTGTAACCTGCAAACCGAGTTCTTTCATTTGTAATTTAATATAGTCCCTTGCTTTTAAATCCTCCTGGCTATACGTTAGCCGAGTCGTACCAAACCCAGGTGTTGCCGTAAATTCACTTAACACATCAATATGCTTTTCTATTCTACTTTTAACATCTAGCATTCTCTTCTTTTCCGTCCTTTCCCTATAAAAGTCCTACGAAAATCCCAGCTAATATGACTGATACAATTGTAACGGTAATAAATCCTCCAACAAGCATCGGTGGTAGCATGTGACTAGTAAGCATTTCCCTTTCTTTTTCATCCTCTGTTAAAGACTTAATTACTTCGTTTGTAATAATATAGTCTGCTGGGAATCCATATAAAGCTGTTAAAGAAACAGCAAAAGCCATGTTCTTGCTAACTTTTAAAAGCTTTCCAGCAATGAATGAGAAAAGGTACATTCCAATCAAAGCTAAACCAATCGTTCCAACAAGTGGCCAAATAATTTCTAGCATCATACTTGGTGTGGCCTGTTTTAACCCGTCAAATATAAACAACATAAGTGCCATAATCGCAAAGCCAAATCCGTTTGCTTTTTGTAATACTTGTGTTTCAAGGAATCCGATACTTTTAGCAATAACCCCAAACAATAAGCAAAGAACAAATGGACTTACACTAACTACAGGAGCTAATAATGTGGAGACAAGATAAGCCACGTATGAAACAACTGCTAATCTAAATAGTTTAAAGAAATCTGTATTGTATTTCTCAGGCATATGTTTAAAAAGTTTAAGCTCTTGAGCAGGGGCAGTTGCCGTTGCTGCGACTTCCTCCTTTGCTAGTGTTTGATCGATCGAAGAAAGTTCACCATTTCGGTACTGTTCCAGAAGTTTTTTCCCTTCTTTTTTCAATACAATTGACGTAATTGGATATCCAGCAAATCCCTGCATAACGTAGATAACAATTGCAAAAACAGATAATGATGCTAAACCGGCTTCCTTTGCTCCTTCAGACATGATCAATGCCGAGACAACTCCACCTACCAATGGAGGAATAGCAACAACAATCGTTTCATATCCAAAAATAAATGTACCTACTGCAAATAGTATAGCAACAATTCCTAAAATTCCTGATAGAGCAATAACTATCGTTTTCCATTGAGCTTTCAGTTCTTTTATTGAAAGCAACGTACCCATATTCGTAATTAACAAATACATCATCATTACAGCTACAACGGACGGCACACCTGCCAAAGCAACTATGTCCTGAGGAAAGAATGTCCAATACCCAATTAAAAATAGAACTGCACAGACAAATACGGAAGGCACCCATGCCTTTGTTCGAACGGCAACAAGATCTCCAATAAATAAAATAAGTACTAGAATAACTAAAGCTAACATTTGGGACACGGCGGTTCCCTCCTTATTCTTTATATTTCGATAAACGAAAATTATTTACCTAATAATAATATAATTATACTTTTCAGTCAATTTAAATTATTTAAAATTTTAATAAAACCGCTCGCATTCTGGTTTTGTCAATATATACCTTATAAGACATTTGTGCACCAAATTATATTAAAAAACCTCTTTTCTTATTTCAAAGGGGTTAATTAAGTTAAAACTAAATAAACTATGTACGTATTTATTTAGGCAACAGAAAGGAAAAGGATGATGAAAAAAGTTCTATTTTTAATATTCAACATGATTTTAATTGGAATGTTTTTCACTTTTCAACCGGTTCTAGCCAATGAAAAAGTAGAAGAAGCAAGTACTCCCCCTCAAAAACAAGGCCAACATATTCTGATGACCAGGGAACAGTTCAAGGATTGGTTATATAACAATCAAGTTCATCGGAAAATTAGTCTCATTCAGCAGCATCATACATGGGCTCCATCTTATAAACGGTTCAATGGTTCGAATCATTTTCGTTTGCTCCAAGGCATGGAAAATTATCATAAAAACCAAATGCATTGGAAGACCATCGCACAAAATATCACAACATTCCCTGATGGAAAAATTGCTGTATCTCGCCCATTTGATATGGCTCCTGAAGGTTCGATTGGGGCAAAAGCTAATTCCGTAGGCATCGCTATCGAAAATGTAGGTAATTTTGATAAAGGACAAGATGTCATGACTGCTGAACAAAAAGAAACAATTGTGTACGTTACCGCCTTGCTTTGCCTTAAATTTAACCTCACCCCTTCAATAGATACCATCACCTATCATCATTGGTGGAATTACAAAACCAAACAAAGGGTGCTAGATAATGCCAAAAGCTATGAAGTGAAACCTTGTCCTGGAACGAATTTTTTCGGAGGAAATACGACTACTGCTGCTAAAACGTATTTTTATCCTTTAGTGTCACGAAAAATGAAGGAGCTGCAATAAAGCAAAAGGATAGGTTAGTGATTCACTCACCAACCTATCCCATTCAGCTTCGTTAGTTTTCATTGATTTCAAAAACCCTTACATTACCAGAAACTTCGTTTGCCACGAGCATTAATGGCTTTCCAGTTGGGCTATTCTTTGCTTCTACCAAGCACAGTCCTTCTGGTGCAAGATCACCACTGGAAGATACGTTTGTCCCTGAGAAATCTCTTACATTCACATAGTCATGAAACTTTACATTTTGCACATTTGTGACGTCATACATCATGATGCCGCCTGTTCTTTCTAATCCAATAAACACGAACGTTTTGCCTTTTATTTTCATCACTTTAATATCTTCTGGCTCTGGCCCTTTTTTGCCGCTGCGAGAATCTAGTTCTGTTTTATTATTGGACGAATTAAAGGCTTCAGGATAAAGCTCACCTGTTATTTTTTCAAAGTCGCTTCCACTATCATAGACTTGCCCCATTGTGTCTGCATCCCAGATTGAGAACGAACGACTATAGGTGCGTTTTACCAGACTCAAGTCCATCTCTTTCAGCATTCAATAGGGTATCAATTTTATAAAAGGTGCCAGGGAATGTATAAGACCCTGTATCTACATACTCGCCCCATTCTCTCCCATCCCCTTCGTTAGCTGTAAAGATATACTGCTTGCCACCGATTTTTTGCGAGGCAATTCCATCAGGCATGTAGGTGCCATATAAATTTTGGGTGGTGAGGTTAACTTGGCCATCCTTTAATGCATCAAGAGCGTTTTTTTCTACATTATGATCCTTAAACCCAAGCCCTTTCACACTTATAATCTCTTGAGTTTTCAAGTCGATTGTCGCTACCGAATTGGCTTCCTGAAGAGATACATATGCGTAACGACTGTTGTCTGGAACAGATATATACTCCGGCTCTAAGTCGACAGAAGGTGCCGTATCAGGCTTCAATAGTACCCCATTTTCCACAAGTGTAGCTCTTGCCTCTTGGGAATCGAACTTATCAAAACCAATTGTATGAGCTGTAGCTTTGTTTACACCCTTTTGTATGTCAATAATGGTAATGGAACCTTTTGGATCCATTGCTCCTTTTGCCGAGTACCCTTCCCGCGGCTCCCCTTCATTGGCAGACAGTAAGGATTTATAGTCATGAGAGAAAGTAACCATATCAGGCTGTACACCCGCTTCGAAATGTTTTATGTACTTTCCGTCATAATTCAAAATGACAATACTTCCATTTTCCTCGTACGTAGCCCCTTGTACAGCAATCGCGATTATTTTTTCACTAGTATTGATATCAATACTAGTAATATCACCGCTCGCAAATCCATGAGCCTGTCCCATCGCAGTAATATCTAGGCGAGTATCGATTTTAAACTCCGTCTTTTTGTTCGATGTAACTTTCGCTATGCTAACGATATCTACAGATTGTGCTGCACCGTTTACGAGATACATTTTTTGATTGTCTTTGTTGTATTTTACGATTTCTGCAATTCCACCATCTTTGTTGCTCATTCCGGTCTGGTAGTTTCCTATATAGCTCAGCTTCCCGTTTACACTTTCTGTGTGAAGTATGGGTGTCTCTTTTTTTGCCAGCACAGTTGTACCACTTAACTGTAGTGTTCCTACTAATACCCCACCTGCCATTACCAGTCCAAGAATTGCTTTTGACTTCAACATATTCTTACCTCCCAAATATAAGATTTGTTTCGGTTGAATCACTTATGTAGGACAAATTCGCATTCATAATTGTCGCAAATCTATGCACCACCAAAAACTGGGTTGGGGTAAAAATTTGGTTAATGTTCTGTAAATGTTCAAATCTCTTCATTATTGAAATAGTAATTTTTTATAAAATGGGATTATAAATAAAGAAGGGAAGTGGATTATGTTTCTGAAATATCGAACCGAATCACATGAATTGCTAACTTTGCGATCATTAAACACGCGTATGGAGTTAACAGAGAAGGAAAAGTTTCATTATTCTAATCTTGAAAAGGGATTTGCGGGAGAGGTGAAGTTTGACCAACTAATAGAAAACCTCCAAGAAGAAAGGTATATCATAAATGACCTGCTGCTTGAAATCAATAACTCCTATTTTCAAATTAATTCAGTCATTATAACCCAGGCGTTTATTTACCTTTTGGACATAAAAAATTTCCAAGGGGATTGTTACCTAGAATCGGACAAGCTTTATTCAGTAACAACTAAACGAGAATATAAAAATCCTTTAGATCAGTTAAAAAGGAGTTCTACTCTCTTCCGCCAATTGCTTCAATTCCTCGAACTAAACTACCTCATTGAATCCTCTGTGATCTTTATTAACCATGAGTTCACCTTGTATCAAGCTCCAATGGATCAACCTCTTATTTTACCCACTCAAGTTGATCGCTTTTTAAAAGATATAAATCGAACTCCATCAAAGTTAAATGATGGACATAAGAATCTAGCTCAAAAATTACTCTCACTTCATCAACCGAAAAACCCATTCACCACTTTACCAAAATATGACTATGACCAACTACAAAAGGGAATATATTGTAAAACTTGTTTTTCTTTTTTCATATCCGTCAAAAACCAAGATTTTAAATGTGGGAAGTGTGGAGGACTAGAGAAAATTAATTTAGGTGTTTTAAGGAATGTGCAAGAATATAAACTTCTATTTCCTGATCAAAAAATAACGACACAAGCCATTTTTGATTGGTGCAAAGTTGATTTAAGCAAGAAAACCTTTTCGAGGATATTAAAAAAGAATTATAGCTCTTGTGGAAAAACTAAAGATACTTATTATTTATGAAGAAAATCAATATTGAGTCCTAAATCTGGGCTTATTCGGACACAGTTCAGCCTTGCTGACTGTTCCTGTCCGAATGAGCCCTTCTTTCGGACTCTGCTCTCCTTCTATCACCTATTCCTGTCCAATTCATCGCTCCATTCGGACTCTGCTCTCCTTCTATCACCTGTTCCTGTCCGATTCAACTCTTCATTCGGACTCGGTTCTCCTTCTATCACCTATTCCTGTCCGATTCATCGCTCCATTCGGACTCTGCTCTCCTTCTATCACCTCTTCCTGTCCGATTCAACTCTTCATTCAGACTCGGTTCCCCTACTATCACCTGTTCTTGTCCGAATCAACTCTTCATTCGGACTCGGTTCCCCTACTATCACCTATTCCTGTCCGATTCAACTCTTCATTCGGACTCTGCTCTCCTTCTATCACCTGTTCCTGTCCGAATCACCACTCCATTCGGACTCTGCTCTCCTTCTATCACCTGTTCCTGTCCGAATCACCACTCCATTCGGACTCTGCTCTCCTTCTATCACCTGTTCCTGTCCGAATCACCACTCCATTCGGACTCTGCTCTCCTTCTATCACCTGTTCCTGTCCGATTCAACTCTTCATTCGGACTCTGCTCTCCTTCTATCACCTGTTCCTGTCCGAATCACCACTCCATTCGGACTCTGCTCTCCTTCTATCACCTATTCCTGTCCGAATCACCACTCCATTCGGACTCTGCTCTCCTTCTATCACCTATTCCTGTCCGAATCACCACTCCATTCGGACTCTGCTCTCCTACTATCACCTATTCTTGTCCGATTCATCGCTCAATTCGGACTCTATTCTCCTTCTATCACCTATTCCTGTCCGATTCAACTCTTCATTCAGACTCGGTTCTGGTTCTATCGTCTATTCTTGTCCGATTCAACTCTTCATTCGGACTCGGTTCTGGTTCTATCACCTATTCTTGTCCGATTCAACTCTTCATTCGGACTCTGCTCTCCTTCTATCACCTGTTCCTGTCCGATTCAACTCTTCATTCGGACTCTGCTCCCCTACTATCACCTGTTCCTGTCCAAATCACCACTCCATTCGGACTCTGCTCTCCTTCTATCACCTATTCCTGTCCGAATCACCACTCCATTCGGACTCTGCTCTCCTACTATCACCTATTCTTGTCCGAATCATCGCTCCATTCGGACTCTATTCTCCTTCTATCACCTATTCCTGTCCGATTCAACTCTTCATTCGGACTCTGCTCTCCTTCTATCACCTATTCCTGTCCGATTCACCACTCCATTCGGACTCTGCTCTCCTTCTATCACCTATTCCTGTCCGAATCACCACTCCATTCGGACTCTGCTCCCCTACTATCACCTGTTCCTGTCCGATTCACCACTCCATTCGGACTCTGCTCTCCTACTATCACCTATTCTTGTCCGATTCATCGCTCAATTCGGACTCTATTCTCCTTCTATCACCTATTCCTGTCCGATTCAACTCTTCATTCAGACTCGGTTCTGGTTCTATCGTCTATTCTTGTCCGATTCAACTCTTCATTCGGACTCTGCTCTCCTTCTATCACCTATTCCTGTCCGATTCATCGCTCCATTCGGACCCTGCTCTCCTTCTATCACCTGTTCCTGTCCGATTCAACTCTTCATTCAGACTCCGCTCTCCTTCTATCACCTGTTCTTGTCCAAATCAACTCCTCATTCAGACTCTGTTCTAGTTCTATTGCCTACTCCTGTACGTATCATCACTCCATTCGGACTCTGCTATACTTCTATCACCTATTCCTGTCCGAATCAACTCTTCATTCGGACTCTGCTCCCCTACTATCACCTGTTCTTGTCCGAATCAACTCTTCATTGACTCTGCTCTCCTTCTATCACCTGTTCCTGTCCGAATCAACTCCTCATTCGGACTACCACTTTCAGTCTCAACCTCCTACCTAGCAATCTCATAATCTCCAGATCCTCAAAATAATCTTTGTTTTCCTTGTTCCAAAAGGTTAACAACCTATTTGCTAAAAATACCATTTAAACTTTTTTGTAAAAGCGCTTGCAAAATTAAAAAACCTAGAGTTATAATACTTGTATACAAGTATACTTGATTAACAGGAAGGTGTAGATATGACTGATTTTTTATATCCATCAAAATGGCTCTCCAAGGCTTCAGCTGGCGATCGCGTGACATGCGAGCTTAGAATGCGAATTATTTCTGGTTTGATTGAAAGCGGTGCCATTATTTCCGAAAATAAATTAGCTGCAGATTTTGCTGTGAGTCGTTCACCTGTTCGTGAAGCATTAAAAGTACTTGCATCAGAAAACATCATCCGTCTAGAACGAATGGGTGCCGTTGTCATTGGATTAACTGAAAAAGAAATCGAAGAAATATATGATGTTCGTCTACTTATTGAAACATTCGTGTTTGAACGATTAGTAAAAATGGATGTGACTGAATTAGTAAAGGAACTTAGCAAGATCCTTGAAATGATGAAAGTCGCGATAAAGTATCAAGACGCCGATGAGTTCTCTTATCAGGATCTCCTATTCCATGAAACCATTATTCGTTCCATCAACCATTCGTACATGCTAATGATATGGAACAATTTAAGACCGGTGATGGAAAGCCTCATTCTTTTATCGATGAGAGCGCGTTTCCAGGAAAAATACGAAGACTTTGATCGAATTATAAAAAACCACGAATTATATATTGAAGCCATTCAAACGAAGGAAAGAACCCTTATGGTTCAATCGTTACATCAAAATTTTGATGATGTTCAAGGGAAGGTCGATGATCTCTGGATGTCACAGCAAATGCTTTCTAAAGGAGTAGAGAAGGAAAATGACTAGCTATATGTTAGGTGTAGACATAGGAACAACCAGTACGAAAGCCGTTCTTTTTACTGAGAAAGGTGAAGTAATTCAAACAGAGAATATTGGCTACCCGCTCTACACACCCAATATTTCAACAGCTGAACAAGATCCAGAAGAAATTTTCCAAGCAGTTTTGAAAGCCATTTCAAACATCACAAAGAAAAACCCACAAAAAAATATATCGTTTGTTTCATTCAGTAGTGCGATGCATAGCGTGATTGCTATCGATTCGGATGACCAGCCTCTTACGGCATGTATCACTTGGGCGGACAATCGAAGTGAAGCTTGGACGCATAAGATTAAAACTGAACTGAATGGTCATGAGGTGTATAAACGCACAGGAACACCGCTTCACCCGATGTCACCTCTAAGTAAGATAGCTTGGATCACCCATGATCGCCCTGAAATTGCTTCAAAAGCAAAGAAATACATCGGGATAAAGGAATATGTTTTCAAAAAGCTATTTGATCAGTATGTAGTTGATCATTCCCTCGCCTCTGCCATGGGCATGATGAATCTTCAAACCTTGGATTGGGATGAGGAGGCTTTATCGATTGCAGGTGTAACGAGAGATCAACTGTCACAATTGGTCCCAACCACACAAGTTTTCAACAACATTCATCCTGACTTAGCAAAGCAAATGGGGCTAGATGTCAAAACTCCTTTTGTTATCGGGGCCAGTGATGGGGTACTTTCCAATCTTGGGGTGAATGCCATTCGCAAAGGTGAAATCGCTGTCACGATTGGTACAAGTGGAGCGATTCGAACCATTATTGAGAAGCCGCAAACCGATGAAAAAGGAAGAATCTTCTGCTACGCACTAACAGAAAATCACTGGGTTATCGGTGGGCCAGTAAATAATGGTGGAATGATTCTTCGCTGGATTCGAGATGAATTTGCTTCCTCAGAAATTGAAACAGCAAAAAGACTTGGAATTGATCCGTACGAGGTATTAACGAAGATTGCAGAACGCGTCAGACCAGGTGCTGATGGTTTGCTATTCCACCCATACCTAGCAGGTGAGCGGGCTCCACTTTGGAATCCGGATGTACGTGGATCGTTCTTTGGCTTAACGCTCTCACATAAAAAGGAGCATATGATTCGTGCCGCTCTAGAGGGCGTCATCTACAACTTATACACGGTATTTCTAGCTCTAATGGAATGTATGGAGGGGCCAGTTACTCGTATTCAAGCCACGGGAGGCTTTGCTAGATCAAATGTATGGCGTCAAATGATGTCCGATATTTTCGAATCTGAATTAGTCGTTCCAGAAAGCTATGAGAGCTCTTGTTTAGGAGCATGTATTCTAGGCTTATATGCGACAGGAAAAATTGAGTCGTTTGAGATTGCTTCTGAGATGATTGGAAGCACCTTCAAACACACACCAAATGAAGAGGCCGTCAATGAATATAGACAGCTATTGCCGATTTTCATTAACTTATCAAGAGTATTAGAAAATGAATACAAACAAATTGCCAATTACCAAAGAAGCTTAATACAAAAATAACAATATTTAGGGGGAAACTACGATGCCATTAGTTATCGTCGGAGTAGGAATTATTGCATTACTCATTTTGATCATGGGGTTAAAATTAAACACATTTATTTCATTAATCATCGTTTCATTCGGGGTGGCTTTAGCACTTGGTATGCCATTAGATGAAATCGTTACGACCATTGAAGCAGGTCTAGGTGGTACACTCGGTCACTTAGCATTGATCTTTGGACTAGGTGCAATGCTAGGTAAATTGATTGCAGACTCTGGTGGAGCGCAACGAATCGCGATGACCCTAGTAAACAAATTTGGTGAGAAAAATATTCAATGGGCAGTTGTAGCCGCTTCATTCATTATTGGTGTCGCTTTATTCTTTGAAGTAGGATTAGTTTTATTAATTCCGATAGTATTTGCGATTTCAAGACAATTAAAGATCTCTATTTTGTATCTTGGTATTCCAATGACAGCTGCTTTATCTGTCACACACGGGTTCTTACCTCCACATCCAGGACCAACAGTTATTGCTGGTGAGTATGGTGCAAACATTGGTGAAGTGTTACTTTATGGATTCATTATTGCTATTCCAACCGTTATCTTAGCTGGCCCAGTATTCACTAAGATTGCAAAGAAGTTAGTTCCAGCCTCTTTTACAAAAACAGGTAATATTGCTTCATTAGGAGAACAAAAATCATTTAAGCTTGAGGACACACCTGGTTTTGGTATTAGTGTATTTACTGCTTTACTTCCAGTTATTTTAATGTCCATTGCTACAATTATCACTTTGCTTCAAAAAACATTAGGCTTTGAAGATAATAGTTTCCTAGCTATGATTCGCTTTATCGGTAATGCTGGAACTTCTATGTTGATTTCCTTATTAGTTGCCATTTACACGATGGGCTTAGCAAGAAAAATCCCAATCAAAAACGTGATGGATTCTTGTACCACTGCGATCTCACATATCGGAATGATGCTATTAATCATTGGTGGAGGCGGTGCCTTCAAGCAAGTATTAATCAACGGTGGCGTAGGTGACTACGTAGCTGAATTGTTCAAGGGAACTTCTTTATCACCGATTTTACTAGCATGGATCATTGCAGCCATTCTACGTATTTCATTAGGATCTGCTACTGTAGCCGCATTAACAACAGCTGGATTAGTCATTCCAATGCTTGGTCAAACGGATGTAAATCTTGCATTAGTCGTACTAGCAACTGGTGCTGGTAGCTTAATCGCTTCACATGTAAATGATGCTGGTTTCTGGATGTTCAAGGAATATTTTGGACTAAGCATGAAAGAAACGTTTGCCACATGGACGTTGCTTGAGACGATTATCTCTGTAGCTGGATTAGGATTTATTCTATTACTAAGCTTATTTGTATAAAAGGAGTCGAAATCAGATGTACAATACCATTGGAGTCATTGGTTTAGGGGTTATGGGAAGCAATATCGCCTTAAACATGGCAAATAACGGTGAAAAAGTAAGCGTCTACAATTATACAAGGGACTTAACCGATCAGCTTGTTCAAAAACTAGATGGTCAGTCTATCCACCCTTTCTATGAAATTGAGAATTTTGTTCAATCGCTAGAAACGCCTAGAAAAATCTTTCTTATGGTCACGGCGGGTGCTCCGATTGATTCTGTGATTCAAGCCTTGCTTCCTTTTCTTGAAGAAGGCGATGTCATCATGGATGGCGGAAACTCCCACTACGAAGATACCGAACGCAGATATCAAGACCTAAAAGCTAGTGGTATTGGATACCTAGGAATTGGAATTTCTGGTGGAGAAGTTGGGGCATTAACAGGCCCCTCCATCATGCCAGGTGGAGACCAGGAAGTGTACGATAAGGTCGCACCTATTCTAACAAAGATTGCTGCACAGGTAGATGGAACTCCTTGCTGTGTATATATTGGACCAAAGGGTTCTGGTCATTTTGTTAAAATGGTCCATAATGGAATTGAGTATGCCGATATGCAACTTATTACCGAAGCGTATTCGTTTTTGAGAGATATCCTCCTTTTAACTGTGGATGAAATTGCTGATATCTTTGAAACTTGGAATCAAGGAGAATTGAAAAGTTACTTGATCGAAATCACCACTGAGATTTTAAGAAAAAGAGACGATTTAACTGGACTCCCTCTAATTGATGTGATTCTAGATAAAGTCGGTCAAAAAGGAACAGGTAAATGGACAAGTATTCAAGCGATTGACAATGGCATTGCTACATCCATCATTACGGAATCCCTGTTTGCTCGTTATGTCTCTTCTTTAAAAGAAGAACGAGTGGCTGCCGAAGAAATGTTAGAAGGTCCATCCGCTCTTCACTTGAAACGGAACAAAGATATCTATATTGAATATGTCCGTCAAGCCTTATATATGGGGAAGATTTGTGCATATGCTCAAGGCTTCAACCAATATAAAGCTTCTTCAGAGCTTTATGATTGGAATCTTCCATTAGAAGATATTGCACTTATTTTCCGTGGTGGCTGTATCATTCGAGCGGAGTTCCTGAACGTCATTAGCGACGCTTATAAAGAAAATTATCATCTTTCTAATCTGCTTGTTGCTCCTTTCTTTGCTGAAAAGGTAAAGAAATACCAACAAGGATTAAGAAATATCGTATGTGATGGAATTCAATCCGGAATCTCTTTCCCTTGTTTAAGTGCTTCCCTCACCTACTATGATAGCTATCGAACCGGTCGTTCACACGCGAACCTCTTACAAGCCCAACGTGATTATTTTGGAGCACATACGTATGAGCGAAATGATCGGGATGGAGTTTTTCATACAGAATGGCAATAATATATTTGGTGCTGACCTTTGTGGTCATGCACCTTTTTCTGTATAATGACACCATGAAAGGGAAAGGGGCGATATCATGAACCAACATACTTACGCGAAATTAACAATAGTAGAAACTAGTGATACCCACGGACAGATCTTCCCTATTTTATATGGAACCAATACATACGAATCCATTGGTTTAGCCAAAATCGCTACCTATATCCGACACCTCCGTAGAACAGAAGAGAACCTCCTTCTCATTGATAATGGTGATAGCATTCAAGGTACACCATTAACTTATCACTATGTAAAAAAGCAAAATCATCTACCCAATCCCGTGATTCTAACTTTTAACAAACTACATTATGATGCAGCTATCATTGGAAACCACGAGTTCAACTATGGCCTGTCTACTTTAAAACAAAGTGTCTCTGAAGCTCAATTTCCCATTTTATCAGCCAATATCCTTAACTCTAAGACAAAAGAACCTTACTTTGGAAAGCCCTACACCATAAAAATACTCCCAGAAGGCATAAAGGTGGCCATTTTAGGGTTAACCACCCCTTATATCCCGAACTGGGAAAAAGCAGAACATATTGAAGGATTAGAATTTGAGGATGCTGTAAAAAGCGCTAAAAAGTGGATTCCTCACATTAAGGAAAACGAACAACCTGATCTTTTCGTTGTTTCCTATCATGGTGGCTTTGAAAGAAATCTAAAAACGGGAGAACCAACCGAAGAAATCACAGGTGAAAACCAAGCCTATCAACTATGCCATGAAGTAGAAGGTATTGATGTGTTATTAACGGGACATCAGCACCGCTTGTTGGCCGATGAGCTAAACGGTGTAACCATCGTTCAACCTGGAAACTTTGGAGCCTATATGGGGCAGGTTGATATAGAGTTTACCATGGATTCTGATCATAATTGGAAGTGTCTTTCTAAAAAAGCCTGTCTTGTTGCGGTTAAAGAATGGAAAGAGGATGAGGAAATCGTACACTTGATTCTACCTTACGAAGAGAAAACACAAGCATGGCTCGACCAACCCATCGGACATATTCAAGGCGATATGATCATAAAAGATCCCTTTCTTGCTCGCATAAAGGAACATCCTTTCGTAGAGTTTATCAACCGTGTACAGATGGAAGCCAGTAACGTTGATATCTCAAACACCGCTCTGTTCAGTAATCATGCGATTGGCCTTCCAACAAACGTAACAATGAGAGATATTGTTTCAAATTATATCTATCCTAATACGTTGATGGTCTTAGAATTATCAGGTCAGGATATTAAGGACGGATTAGAAAAAAGCGCCACTTATTTTGTTGTGAACGATCAGGGAGAAATAGCTGTGAATCCCCAATTTATTGACCCAAAGCCACAGCATTATAATTACGATATGTGGGAAGGCATTCAATACACGATTGACGTGGGAAAACCAGCAGGGGAACGGATTGTTTCTCTAATGAAGAATGGGGAAGCTTTGAACCTGAAGAAAATGTATCACGTGGTCATGAATAATTATCGAGCCACGGGTGGAGGAAACTATTCCATGTATAAAGGAAAGAAAGTTATCAGGGAAATTCAAACCGACATGACTGAACTGCTTGCAAATTATTTTTCCAAGAATGGCACAATACAAGCTACCGTCAATGATAATTGGAAGGTCATCCAAACGTAAAGAAGCTACGAGGTGAGGATTCCTTCCCTCGTAGCCATCTTATAGAAGAACAAAAGAGACGGTGATTGCACCCAGGATGATAGCGAGAATAATACCTATCACTACTCCTATTACATTTGACTTTCGCGTATAACCTTTAAATTCCGTACTATTTATGGAACTGTCAATTCTACGGAAACGTATGATAGAAGCGATATTAATCACTAATAGAATGATAAATAGAACAGTAATTAAAAAGGCGATTTCCCATTCAAAGGGTTGCTCTGGCATACGACGGTTCCAGTAGGATTGCATAAACATAAAGCCACCCAGGACGATATTACAAATGAAATTTGTTTTCCTTTCTTTGTACCATTCACTGCCCATTTTCCCCTTTTCATAAACGGCTACCTTCTCAAAAATGGGGATCACTGACTTGGTTGTGTCACCTCTTACAAGCCCAACAATTCCTTGAAGTGCCAAAATTATGCCCACAACGAAGGTAAATTGAGAGACTGATATGGAAGCGATCTTAACTACAGTGAAAAATAATATTACGCTTGAAAATATAAGAATATTTGTGACAAGTAACTGCTTTAATCTCATATTGCTTATTTCTTTATCGTTCATATACGCCTCCCCCATCCGAAATAGAAATCCTACATGTTGATAAAACAATTCACCAATACTACGATCCTAAATCCATTATGGTGTCATAATCTTCTATTTTTTACTTGATAATAAGGAGACAGGCACATGCCATACGATTGTTTACATTAAAATGAGCCTTCATAACTACACAGTCATTTTCCAATTAGAAAAAGCAAGCCAATTTTCTTGTTCCTTATAATCAGGCATCATTTTCCCAACTAGTCTCCAAAAAGAACGATCATGATTTAAATGCAACATATGGCACATTTCGTGCACAACCACATAATCTATGACCTTTTGAGGAGCCATCGCAAGCTTCCAATTAAAAGTTAACTGCTGATTAGAATCACAAGTTCCCCACGTACGATTGCTGTCATTTATGCGGACCCCTTTAGGCTTTATTTTAAAATTGCTTTGATAAGACTTGATGCTCTTCTCTACTAAGGTCTTACATTGCTGATAATAGAAACGCTTTAGTGCCTGTCTAATTTTTTCTTCCTCTAACTCTTTTACATAGATATGCAGTTTATGATCTTCGAACTTCACATGATTCTGCGTAAGGCTGGAGTCGTGAAAGATTTGGATGGGGTAGCTGTTCCCTAAATAAAGAAAACTTTCGCCGTGGTCATACACCTTTTCCTGCGGCCCAAGCGCTCTAGCCTTCATTTCCTTGGACTTCTCCTGAATCCAGTCCCATTTCTCCTCGATAAATTGAAGTACATAATCATTGGGTGTTCCTTTAGGAGCCTGGACCTCAATATTTCCATAACCATCTATGGAAATTCCAATTGATTTGCGTTTTTTATAATTTATATTGTAACTGATCGTTTCACCTGCATAGTTGTGTATCATATCTTCACCTTTATCTGTGTCTTTATATCCTTCATTTTAAAATGATTTCCTATAAGGCTCAAGAATCTTTGTAAAAATGACATTTGTCATCTGATTTCATGACATCACTTACTAAAATCATCTTTTCCATGATTATACAATGAATGTATCAAATCAGGAGGTGTTCAATTATGAACGAGGTCATTCGCTTGACTAATATATCAAAATCTTTCCAGCAAAAGACAGCTGTTAACCATATCAATTTTTCCATAAAAAAGGGTGAAATAGTGGCCATTCTAGGACCAAATGGAGCAGGAAAAACAACTACAATATCTATGATATTAGGTTTACTAAAACCATCAACGGGTGATATCGACATTTATGGACAGCACCCCAAACACAAGAATGTGCGGGAGAAAATTGGGGTGATGATGCAGGAAGTAAGTATGATGCCCGGCTTGAAGATTCACGAAATACTCACACTTATTCGAAGCTATTACCCTAATCCTCGCTCACTTGATGACCTTATCGAATTAACCGGTCTGACTCAGCAAGATTTAAAAACACAGGCCGAAAAATTATCAGGGGGTCAAAAGCGTCGTGTGAGCTTTGCCCTTGCACTTGCCGGAAATCCCGATCTCATCATTTTTGACGAACCAACTGTAGGTATGGATATCTCATCAAGAAACCGGTTTTGGCAAACCATCCGGGCCCTCGCCAAACAAGGAAAGACCATCCTTTTCTCAACTCACTATTTGCAGGAGGCGGATGATGTAGCAGAGCGTATTCTTCTTTTTAAAGATGGAAGGATTGTAGCTGATGGGACACCGTCGGAGATTAAATCAAAAATAACTAACCAAACCGTTTCATTCATATTAAACCCTGACCTGTCATTTGAAAAATTGTATCAATATCCAGAAATTCAACAAATCACCCGAAACAACGGTCGAATTTATGTGCATTCGACGAACGCCGACAAAGTATTAGCAATTCTTTTTCAAGAAAAGCTTGGCGCTCATGATATACAAATCGAACGTGGAAAATTGGAAGATCCTTTTGAACAACTAACAAGTACAAATAAGGAGGTTATCTAAAATGAAAATATTCTTGTTGCAATGCAAAATGGAGATCAAACGAATCCTGAGAAATAAGTATTTTCTCTTTTGGTCTTTAGTCATGCCGATTATCTTTTACTATATTTTTACAAATGTGGTAAATACAAATCCAGAAAATCCTTCCGCATGGGACGCTCATTATTTAATGTCCATGACTGTATTCAGCGTCATGGGCTCTAGCATTATGACTCTTGGCATCCGAATGGTTCAAGAACGAGCAGAAGGCTGGTCTAAGTATATTCGCATGACGCCACTATCACAAAGTGTATATTTTGCGGCTCAAATGATTGGTCAAACCTTCATTCATATGCTTTCCATTACAGTTATTTTTGCCTCCGGTGCCATCATTAACGGCGTATCCCTTTCTGCATTTGAATGGTTTGCTAGCGGATTATGGATTTTATTTGGATCTTTACCCTTCCTAGCTATTGGAACATTAATTGGTTTAATGAAAAAAGTAGAAACAGCGGCTGGTATTAGCAATGTGTTATACATGGTTCTTGCGGTTACAGGCGGAATGTGGATGCCACTAGAGATCATGCCAGAGATGATGCAAACAATAGGAAAATCACTTCCCGCTTTTCATTTTGGAAGTGGTGCATGGGAGATTGTCCAAGGTGGATTGCCTAATTGGAAAAATTTCCTGATTTTGGTCGCCTATCTTACGTTGTTCATGTTACTATCG
Source organism: Bacillaceae bacterium (assembly GCA_041640555.1). GTDB lineage: Bacteria > Bacillota > Bacilli > Bacillales > Cytobacillaceae > Robertmurraya_A. The sequence goes on along the minus strand of JBEQAB010000007.1, from coordinate 42,232 downwards.
AAGTATATTCGAAGTAAACAAGAAGCGGTGTGATGAAATATGAAAAAGTCAATCGGGATCTTTCCAAAACAATTTGGCTTTTTCCCCTACATCTTTTTGGTTTATGTCCTTTTTCCCATTAACTACCTACTTGCGGAAACTGGGACGAAACAAATCATTGGTTTCGGATTGGTACTCCTATTTTTAATTACGTACCGGCAGCTCTATTTTACAACTGGAAAAAGGGAATTCACTTATTGGCTAACTGTTCAAATGTCGATTATTTTCATTTTTAGTTGTTTCTATGACTTAAATCATATATTTCTAGGATTCTTTCCAGCTAACTTTATTGGGTATTACCGGGAAAAGGTGAAATTTAAACGAGCACTCTTTAGTCTAATTGCTGTCCTTTTAGCTCCTTTTGTTTATCATTTTTTCATGGGTAACATCCATTTTACGAAAGACATCCTTTATTTCGTTCCGTTTCTGATCATTATGTTCATCTCACCGTTTGGGATTCGCTCCATGAATCGAAGAATGGAGCTTGAACAGAAGCTCGAAAAAGCAAACCAACATATTGAAGAATTAGTGAAGCGCGAAGAAAGGGTGCGTATTGCTAGAGATCTTCATGACACGCTTGGGCATACCTTGTCATTATTGACTCTAAAAAGTCAGCTAGTTCAAAGACTAGTCGCAGTAGATATCGATCGTGCTCGTAAGGAAGCTAAAGAAATGGAAGTCACTTCACGGACGGCTCTAAAGCAAGTCCGTGAGCTTGTATCCGATATGAGAACCATTACGATCGCTGAGGAGTTATTACAAGTTCAACAAATTTTGAGAGCTGCTGAAATTACGTACGAATATAATGGTTCGTCTGACTTTTCTCACATCCCACCTGTAACACAAAACATTGTGAGTATGTGCATTCGAGAAGCTGCAACCAACGTCGTAAAACACAGCAAGGCAACTCATTGTACCATTTCTATCTTACAATCTACTGAAAAAATGGACATTATCATTCACGATGATGGGACGGGGGTAGAGAAAAACAAACCCTTTGGAAATGGTTTGGAAGGCATGCAAGAAAGGCTTGCTCTGATCGATGGTGGGCTCGAGCTTAACAACCACCATGGAACCATGTTAAAGATTATTGTCCCTATTATTAAAAAAGCAGAGCAAAGAGGAGCAATTGTATGATTCGATTATTTATTGCTGAAGATCAAAAAATGTTATTAAGTGCACTAGGCTCCCTTCTAGATTTAGAAAAAGATATGGAAGTGATTGGTCAAGCGGTCAATGGAGAAGAAGCACTCTCCTCCATCCTTAAATTAAAACCAGATGTTTGCTTGATGGATATAGAAATGCCGGTACTTAGTGGCTTGGATGTTGCTGAACAGCTTTCACAGAGAGGCTCTCACAGTAAAGTAATTATCTTAACAACATTCGCCCGCCCTGGCTATTTCGAACGTGCGGTCAAAAATGGGGTGCATGGATACTTGTTAAAGGATGGAGAGATTGACGAGTTAGCAGATGCCATTCGAAAGTGCATGACCGGAAAACGGATATTCAGTCCAGAGCTTACCTTTGACTTAATTCGCGAGGAAAATCCGCTTACCGAACGGGAACAGCAAATTCTCCGAATGGCTTCCTTAGGAAAAACCACAAAGGAGATCACTTCAGAGCTGTACCTTTCCTCTGGAACTGTAAGAAACTATATATCGGAAATCATTCAAAAGCTTGAAGCTAAAAATCGCACAGAAGCAGCAAGCATTGCGAAGACTAAAGGTTGGATCTAACCTATTTAAAATATAGGAAGGATGGATTTTAGTGGGTGAGAAAAACTATGAAACTAGACATCTCTTTCTAGCAATTGCCATACTCATTCCTATTTTCGGACCGATTTCCCTACTTTTTTTACCTCAAACAATCGCAAATATTATTCATTATCGAACTGGAGATTGGTATGTCTTTTCACCTGGAGAGAATACGGTCCTTTATGGTATCGCATTCCCCTATTGTTCATTGCCGCTTTGATTCTCTTCATTTTTGATATAAAAAAATTCGCTATTATATCAAGTATTCTTTTAACAACTATTAGTGCCCTTTTCTTATTATTAGCCTCACAGTCTTATCAAACATTATCAGAAAATACGCTCTCATATAGTCCACTACTATCACTCGGAGACCATACATACTCATGGAAAGAAGTGAATAAGATTACCCTGAACCAGGATAAGAACGAAGACAAGACCGTTCTGACCTTTCATTTTACCGATGGTAACCAAATGAATTTAGAATCCAATAAATATCTATGGGCCATTCAAAACAAGTTTAATAAAAAGCTAAAAGAGATGAACTTAATGATTGAAAATACTAGTGAAGAATAATCACACCAAAAGGATCTTTCGTTGGAAAGATCCTTAACAACCTTATTTCGGGATTTCTAAATCTACTGTATTTAATATCATCACATGCTCCTGATCAATATCATCTACCACAAAAGTATGTCCATTTACCGTTTGTTTTGGAAATGCCTCTTTTCCCGATTGGTCATAAGGGAGCCAACCAAAATAGGCAGTTTGCAAAGGAAAAAAGTCATTGAAGAATAAGCTAGATTGTCCTCCTCTATTTTCCATTAATACTGAATTTAGAACGATAGCCCAATCCTTTGGTAGTTGTAATATTCCGTAAGACTTTTCTCTTAATAAGATTTTCTTTTCCATTTGAATTCTTGGAGAATAATGTTCCTCCCCATTGGTCATCCCATAGTTTCTATTCCTAAGTAAGTAAAACTGAATCGCTTGAAGCTGGTCGTCGGGGTGCGCATTCCAAACAATAGCGAATGAAGTAGGGTCATTTCGGTTTACCTTCCACACTTTCGGTTCACCTTTTGTATCAATCGAAATCACTTGCCATTTATGATACCTCCAGCGCCAGTAGCTTAGTCCATAATCCTCCTCATTTGCTGAGATATATGGGACAACCACGTGATGTGTATCAACAAATAAGATATCTTGAATGACCTTTGCTTCTGCTTCTTCATAGGTCCTATTAATCTCTTGAACGATTTGCTCATTAGAGGGAACTGGTTTAGGCGGCCAAAAAAAGAACCAATAAATTAAAAAGGTAGTCAGCGATACAACACCAAAAGCGATGAGTAGCCACATATTCTTCTTTTTCACGATCAATGGACCTCCTCAAGAAACGAATCGGCTGATCTAAAATAAAACTCCTTTTCCTTTGTTTTGATTAATAATCCTTTTCCATCACTTTCAATATAAATAACCGGGCTTTGCCCACTGCCCCACTTTGCAGTCACCCCTGTAAGCTGATAAGGGAATCGTTCATCTCGTTCATTAGATTCCATTTCCATATAGGTCTCTTCATACCAATCTTGACTATATACCATTTCAACTGTCATATTTGAGAGTTGATTCTCTAAAGCTACTTTATTTATCTTTTGATCTTTAGCAGAAGGGTGAATCGGAAGCAGAGACGCGTTCTCTATACTTGATAGATAGGTAGTTGCTTCCTTTTCAGGATAAAATGCATGCTGCAATGGTACTGCTAGTAAAGTGGTTGCTATGAAAATAACATTCGCCCCAAAACCTAACCAAGCATGCGATCGGTATGTCTCCCATCTTCCTTTTTTCCTCTTTAGAATGAAATACAATATCCACACACCCAGTGGTAATAGAGGAATCTTTACTACCGTATCAAACATGGGCCAGTTTATATTAAATGAAAAAAGGCCTATGTATAAAACGAAAATAACTTTCCAAGCTTTTAGTTTGATCGCCTTTTTTTGATAGATGCGAAAGGAGATTAATCCTATACTCACCCACGCTATAAGATTTAGGATGAAGGTAATTAGGTTAAAAGTAAAGTCTACATTCATTGATCCACCCCGTTTTTCGTCACAATATAAACACTATTATTTCCCAATTTTACCATATGCGGTGCTACAATATATGTATTCATTGTTGAAAGGATGGATTCTTCTGCTTATTTATAATTTCCTAATATAAGATTAGAACTACATAAAAAAATAAACGGAAGAATTCCGTTTATTTTGATAAATAGCAACATTTCTCACAAAATAAGAGGAGTTTTTCCGCTTATATGAGCCTAATCTTTAGATTTAGTTATATATAGAGAAGTTAATCGGAATATATCCGCTTATATCTGTTACTTAAGCCCCAACTAAACACATTAACCGGAATTCCTCCGCCTATGATTCCCCTACCTACCTCCACGAAAAAAGCAACAATGAATAACCCTTACATTTATAAAAAACCTTTGTCAAAAAAATTCAGTCCAATTCAGTTGCGAATTGGACTGTGGGTTGGTTAGCTAATTAAGTTTTTGTACTTGAAAATACTGCAAGTGGATAGAGTTTTTCTGTTATTCAAATAATGGACTAACCGCTTTTTCACTATGAATTCGGTCAATTGCTTCTACTAGCAATGGGGCAACTGATAAGCAAGTGATTTTCTCAAGTTGCTTTTCTTCAGGTTGTTCAATCGTGTTCGTCACAACGAGTTCTTTAATTGGTGACTGTTCAATTTTTTCAATGGAGTTTCCTGTAAAGACTGCGTGTGTACAGCCAGCATAGATGGCTTTTGCACCGTGTTCAGCTAATGCTTTTGCTGCAAACGTGATGGTTGTTCCTGTATCAATGAGGTCATCAATAATGATTGCATTTTTGCCTTCTACATTCCCAATCACATCGTATGTTGCTTGTCCGCCTTCTTCCGGCTTTCTTTTATCAATTAGAGCGATTGGGGCATTTAGGGTATTGGCTAATTTTCTAGTTCTTCCGATACTACCGTTATGTGGGGCCACAATGACCATATCTTCTAGCCCTTTTTCCATAAAATATTGTGCAAGAACGGGCACACCGATTAAATGCTCCACAGGGATATCAAAAAAACCTTGTAGCTGAGGAGTATGAAGGTCCATGGTAAGAACTCGGTTCGCTCCAGCAGATTCTAACAGATTAGCTACTAGTTTAGCCGTAATTGGCTCACGTGAACGCGCCTTACGATCTTGTCTACCATAAGCGTAGTAAGGAATTACCACATTAATGACACCCGCTGAAGCTCTTTTCAACGCATCAATCATAATTAAAAGCTCTAAAATATTATCGTTCACTGGGTACGAAGTGGATTGAACAACAAATACCTCACAGCCGCGGACACTTTCTTCAATATGAATTTGAATTTCTCCATCGCTAAACTGTGAAACAGAACAATTTCCCATTTTACAACCTAAAATCTCCGCCATCTCTTCAACGAGCTTACGGTTTGAATTCAACGAAAACAACCTAAAATTATTACTTAATTGATAAGGCACCTTTTATCCCCCATACTTTTATTCATTCTTTTTCGATTCACAAACGATTCTTCATACATTCTCTTTACCTATTTGATTTTCCTGCTTATCTTGTGAAAAATGTTGATTTTTGTCACAACCTGTCTTAATTATAACCTATTTAGATGATTTTTGAGAATCTTAATTATACTCCCAAATTCCAAGCTTCCCTTTAGCAGGTAGGAACTCTTCTAGTAACTTCATATTTTCGACTTCCCACACATAACCACCCACTCGATAATCCCCTAAAAATAAATCATTTCCTTCAACTATCCGTCCGTCTTCTAAGAGTGCCCATGTGTTATGATTTTCAGCGACTTTGATACAATTTTTCAGGATACATGTACCGATTATGACTCCAGTAGGTAGGTTACTGGCTGTATAACCATGCTTCGCTAGTAGGTTATGAATGTTCGGATGACTGCAAGAATTTCTGTCCACCTTTTTACTAGTATGTATAGCTAGTGGACCTCGATAATTCGTTCTCCAAGTCCTTGTTTCATATTGTGTTTCTCTTAGAACGAATAAACTTGCCCATGGTTGAATCATGGATAATACCTTCATTCGATATAGCCCCTTAATTAATATCAATTATATGGTATAGATTCCCCTTCATTTGATCACCCATTCATCCAATACACAAAACACAGATAAAAGGCCATTTTTTCCCCGTTCTTAAGCTAAAGCTCCACGAATGCCCCATTCCATGTCCTTCCCTCCCACATATAAATAAGCAAGCTAGTTTTTTGTCTTGAGATTGGAGGAAAAAAATGTGCATGAATATACGATTGAACCGTGGGATCATCTAGTCGATTCAGCCACTAGCGAGGCAGACCTAGAACAATATGTCCCACCAGAGCTTGAGAAAATGGCCTATGAAGTCATATCACATTATGATATGACCGTCTCCGAAATGACTCTTATCACCTCGAAGCCTGATAAAGGCGGAGCAATTTGGAAAATAGAGACCAACCATGGACCACGTAGTATTAAGGTACTTCACCGCCAGCCTACAAGGAGTTTGTTTAGTATTGGAGCGCAAGTATATGTTGTTGGGCAGGGAGCACGAGTTGCCCCCCTTATTCCCACAAAGGAAAATCACCTCTACGTACAGGCAGGAGGCAAGTTATGGATTGTTACCGATTGGATCACGCCTCTTGAACAACTAATGAAAATTGATTTAGAGGGCGCCTCTGCACTTTGCTATGGTCTTGGAGAATTCCATCGTCATACGAAGGGGTATATTCCACCAACCGGCTCAGCAAAGTCCTCTCGACTGTATCGCTGGAATCAATATTACGAGAAAATGATTCAAAAAATAGGTTGGTTCCGAGATATTGCCCACGCTTATCCAGAAACGGTCGCTAGCCCACACTTACTTTCTGTTGTAGACAAATTTGAACAGCAAGCCCTTGATATGTATGAAAAATTCAAGCAATCCTCTTATCGAAAAATGATTGCAAAAGGGGAAGCACATTGGGGGTTAGCTCACCAAGACTATGGCTGGTCTAATGGACAGCAAGGACCTGGTGGAATTTGGGTGATCGACTTGGACGGAGTTTCTTATGATTTACCGATTCGTGACTTACGAAAAATCATCACAAGTACAATGGATGATATGGGAACCTGGGATCTCGAATGGATTCGCGGTGTAATAGACGCCTACCACCAAGCAAATCCACTCGACCAAGAAACCTTTGAATTACTATGGATTGATATGGCATTTCCAAATGAGTTTTATAAGCATGTAAAAGAAGTCGTTTTCGAACCAGTCAATTTTATGAACACGGAACTTGATGCCATCTTAGACAGAATCACTCTAACTGAATCTAATAAATGGGAGGTTTTATCTGAATTAGCCAAAGACAAAGAGAAGTACCTTCCAGGTGATTATTCAGAGGAAGAAGTCATTTATGATGTAACTCCAAACCCAGTGGTATTAGGTAATACAGAATTCAAAAATAATAGTGAATTTAAAAAGTCCGATACATCTAAAATGCAGCAAAACCTTCTGTCCACTTTCGAAGAGCCTAAGAAGTCTAAGTCTAAATCTAAAGAATCTAAGGAATCTGAAACAAAGAAATCCCTTCAAGAACGAGAAAGCTTACGTTCAAGAATTCAAAGATTACAGGCGGTAAATTCAATCAAGTCTAAAAATAGTAGCAACAAAGATCAGTTGGTCGACCTCGATCTCCTTCTAAAATCCATTCTAGAAGATGATCTCCCGAAATTGCTAAAGAAAATGAATGAAGAGAAACCGTCCAAAACCCTTAAAAATACCGAACATCCATCTTCTTCGAAATCTGTGAAGAAAAGAAAATTCAACTCCAACACTGAATTTGAAAGTATTATTGCAAAAGTCCAGAGAAAAAAGCTAGAACACGAACGTAAGACAAAAAAGAAAAAATAAAGTTTACTTTCTACGAAAAATAGCAAGAAGGGAGAACGCACATGAATGTGTTGCTGATTTGTACAGAAATGCTACCTGTCCCTAATATTCGAGGTGGCGCTATCCAAACGTATATATGCGGAGTTTCCCACTTATTAAGCGAGCAACATCAAATTACTATCATTAGCAGAACAGATCCAGATTTACCTGACGAAGAAGTTGTTAATGGCATTCGTTACGTCCGAATTGATTCTCAGCGCTTATTAGATATTTACAAAGATGGAATTGTGAAGTATTTGTCAGAAACAGAAGAGAAATACGACATCATTCACATTTTTAACCGTCCAAAGCTCGTCCTTCCCGTAAGTGAAGTTGCTCCTAACTCTCGAATTATATTGAGCATGCACAATGATATGTTTAAGCCAGAGAAGATTAGTCGAGCTGAAGGAGCTGCAGCCGTAGAAAAAACAGATAAAATCATAACAATTAGTAAATATATTGGTCAAACCATTGTCTCTTATTTTCCAGAAGCAGAGCCCAAAATCGTACCTATCTATTCCGGTGTAGATTTATCCAGATTTGCTCCTTGGATGAAATCAGAATCTGCTCTACAGGCAAGAAAAGCGATTCGTTCCAAATACGACTTAGGGTCCAAAAAGATCATATTATTTGTCGGCCGTCTCTCAAGAAACAAAGGGCCGCATGTTCTTGTTAAAGCCATGTCAGAAGTTAAATCGAAAGATGCTGTACTGGTTATCGTAGGTGCAGCCTGGTTTAGCGATGATAGGGTGAGTGATTACATCGCCTATACACGTGCTTTGGCAGATAGATCCCCTATTCCGGTGATTACGACTGGATTTGTTCAAGCGGATGAGGTCCACAATTGGTTTTGTGCCGCAGATGTTTTTGTTTGCACATCCATCTGGGAGGAACCACTAGCGAGAGTTCATTATGAAGCCATGGCAGCAGGGCTTCCGTTTATCACTACCGCTAGAGGTGGTAATCCCGAAATCGTTCAGAATGATAATGGCTATCTTGTCCAAAATCCTGAAGACCCTAGTGAATACGCAAACTACCTAAATAAAATGCTATCAAATTTAGATTACACCAGAGAAATGGGGCTTCGTGGTCGAAAAATGGTGGAGGAAAATTTCACTTGGAATCATGTAGCCAATAATATCCTTTCCGTCTGGGAGGGTATTCCTTCCGAAAATTAGCAGCCAAAAGGAGTGTGCATCATGAAAATTCTTGTCACAGGGGCTGCAGGTTTTATCGGGTCTCATCTCTGTGAACGCTTGCTACAAAACCCTCAAAATGAAGTGATAGGTATTGATGTGTTTTTGCCTTACGGTACTCCCAGATGCATTCGTGAACGAAACCTTCAAAACCTACTTCATTCTTCAAGATTTACATTTGTTGAAGACGATTTACTACATGTGAATTGGAACACCTTACTAGAGGGGGTAGATATCATCTACCATCTGGCAGGTGTTCCCGGCGTTAGATCTAGCTGGGGGCAGGACTTCACCTTGTATGTAACCAATAATATTATTGTAACTCAAAGATTATTAGAAGCATGTCTTACATTTCCGATAAAAAAGTTTATTTATACTTCGACCTCATCCGTCTATGGGCAAAAGGATGGCAAAGTAACAGAAACCTCCGAACCTACACCGCTGTCTCCATACGGGGTTACGAAGTTGTCTGGTGAACACTTGTGCCGCGTATTTTATCAAAACGATGGGCTACCCATCACCATCTTACGATTATTTACCGTCTATGGACCAAGGCAACGACCAGATATGGCCTTTCATAAATTTATTAAACGCACGCTTACTAACGAAACAATAGAAATATACGGTGATGGACAACAAACAAGGGATTTCACTTTTATTAGCGACTGTGTAAACGCTATTGCCTCTGCAGCTACTTCGGAAAACATTGTAGGAGAAACGATCAATATCGGTGGAAAGGAAAGGGCCTCCCTTTTAACTTGCTTATCCATCCTAGAAGAAGGCCTTGGACAAAAGCTTAAGTGTAGTTATACAGGATCCACTTATGGAGAGCCACTTCATACTTGGGCTGATATTACAAAAGCACAAAAACTATTAAATTACGATCCACAGATTACTTTAAAAGAAGGTCTATTGAAGGAAATTGAGGATTTAAAGGAATTATATAAGGAGAAATAAGAGTTTGCTGATTTTTAGTCCTTCATAAACTAGATGAAGGACTTTTTGCTCCACTTAAATTACGGTTGTCGAAATTTTTTCCTATTTCGAACAAGTACTGACAAGTTTAAACAAAATGCACCCATTGAGCGTTATGAAAGTGAATTCTATAATTAAGTTGTTGGAAAATTCTTTTAATAGGGGGATTTTAATGAAGAAGAAACTAATTGCAGGTGCGTTAACAGCAACACTAAGTGCTACCGCCTTTTTTGGAAGTTTAGGAGTTACTCAGGCTCAAGCGGTGGACAAGAACTACATAGTTATCTTTAAATCTGATACAAATCTTCCATCAAACTATCAAGATCTAGTAAAAAGTTCTGGCGGGAAAGTAACGAAATCGTTACCAAAATTAGGGGCTGTTAAGGTTCACTCAGATAACCCTAACTTCCTAGCAGACATTGAAAAAAGCACAGTTGTACTAGACGCTGGCGTGGAGAGCACCATTTATCCTGAAGCCCCTGTAGATGTGCAAGTCCTTGGAGACGATTTCACTGCTAATCCGACAAATGATCTATATAACACCTATCAATGGGATATTAAGCAAGTTACCAACAATGGGGCCTCTTGGAATCTGGAAGGCGGAACGGGAGAGCCGAAGGATGGGAAAGATATTGTGGTAGCCGTTGTGGATACTGGGATTGATTATACTCATCCTGATATTAAAGAAAACTACGCCTATGGTAAATCTTTCGTACCTGGTATAACGAGCGCAATGGATGAAGATGGCCATGGAACTCACGTGGCTGGGTCGATTGCCGGAAATGGTAGAGTATTAGGAATCGGTCCTGAACTTAAGGTTGCCGCATACAGAGTGTTTGGACCAACAGGAGGTGCGTACACTTCTGATATCGCCAATGCATTAATGACAGCGGCTGATGATAATGTGGACGTTGTTAACATGTCCCTAGGTGGTTACGATTGGTTCCAAAATCCAGAATATGCAACTAAAGATGTCGTTGCTGATGTCCGTCTCTTCAATCGCGCCATTCAATACGCGATTAAGAATGGAGTAACAGTTGTCGGTTCTTCCGGGAATGCTGGCGTTGACCTTTCAAGTCCTGGAAAACTTTCAGGAGATTCTAAAGGGGCAACCCATCGAAGCCCAAGCAGCCAAACAATGATTCGTGTTGCTGCTGGTGGTGAAGAAAAGAACCTCACTTACTATTCTAACTATGGTGTGGGTAAAATTGATGTTATCGCTCCAGGCGGCGACTACGGGACAGCTTGGCTTGAAACAGGTGACACCACTTTGAGAGACCGCAATAAATTATGCTTATCGACGGTTCCGGGAGGATATGCCTTCTATGCAGGTACATCTATGGCAGCTCCTAAAACAGCCGGCCTAGCTGGAGTCATTATTGCCAAGTATGGGAAAGATGTTCTATCCCCTTCTCAAGTTAAGCACATTATTCAAAATTCTGCTGACGACTGGTTCAAACCAGGTTATGATGGAGAGTCTGGATTTGGAGCTATTAATGCGGTGAATGCGTTGCAATAAATAAATGGTGGAATAATCCAGAGGAATTCTTTTCCCTCAGGATATTCTTTAGTAAAGATAAAAATAAGGAGGCTGATATGTGATCATGTCAGTCTCCTTTTTTATTTAGGCTCTTTTCTAAAACATTGTTGCTATATACACACTTTTTCGGAAATAAACTATATGTTTCAAAAGCTATTCAGGATTTTATCATCCTTAGAAAAGAGCTACTCACAAAATAGACCAATAAACCCAGTGTTATCAAAACAACAAACTTTACGAAAACCAGCCTTTACTAAATTCATCTAGTTATGGAAAACTACATAAATGGAACAAACAATAAACTAGTAGGATTTAAATCATTTGGAAAAGATGTCATATCAATGAGAGTGACTAGTGGCGCGAATGAGGGAAATGAAGATTTATGTAAAAGAAACTTTTAGACCTAGCGTCTCCACAATCTCGGTTACATTTTTCCCATCCATGATAGACTGTAAGAATGTTCGTACTTCCTCTATGGACATTCCCATATCTCTAGCCTGTTTGATTAGTTGAATCCATTCCCCGTCAAGATTCTGAATCTCTTTCATGGCTTTCCTCCTATATCATTCCAGTCTCATAGCTTTAATCATAAATGGTGAAGGTTAAATTAAAGTTAAGAAATTGGAAAATTATAATAAAAGGAGAAAATTAAACTTTTACGGAAGTTGTTTTCGTAAAGATTGTTGTTAAAATCTTAAAGCCGATTTTAACGTGGAAATAGCCGTTTTGCGAATTAAAATTTAGTTTGCAGAATCTTTTCTTATTTAATTTTTGCTATTTTCTGTGGATACTTAGTACAATCAATAAAATTTTGTTCCAAAAAGCAGCAAAGTTTAAGAAAAGAGCCTTTACGAAAGAAATTTATATCCAAAGCCCCTTACTGTAATAATATACTCTGGTTTTGACGGATTTTTCTCAATCTTTTTTCGTAAGGTACTGATATGAACGGACACCGTTTTTAAATCACCATATTGGTCTTCGCCCCAAATTAAGTCATATAACTGCACCGTATTAAATACCCGTCTTGGATTGGAAGCGAGTAAAATTAGTAGCTGTATTTCCTTTGTTGATAAATGGATCGGGTTTCCCTTTACAGTTACCACATATTGTTCAATATCAATATGTAGCTCTCCCCATTTAATCAAATGTGTGTTCTCTTCTTCAGTGGCGGTTTGCTGAGTACTGCGGCGCAAATGTGCTTTTACTCTTGCCATTAATTCTCCTGGATCAAATGGCTTTGTGATATAATCATCGGCACCGATCTCTAGCCCACGGATTTTTTCACTTTGTTCCCTTTTGGCACTTAAAAAAATCACGGGGACGTGGATTTGTATTTCTCGTAGCCTCTCACAAACCTTGAATCCATTCATTCCAGGAAGGAGAATATCTAAAATCACAAGATCTGGCATGACCTCCTGAATACCCGCTAGCGCCTCTTCTCCATTCGCAAATGAGATCACACGATACTCCTGTTCGAGATAGAGCTTCAATAAATTCCGAATATCTACTTCATCTTCAGCAATAACAACGGTCTTCATTTATTCTCCCCCAGCTCTCCTGTGTAGATAGGCAATGTAAAATAGAAAGAACTTCCCTCTGATTCCAAGCTTTCAGCCCAAATCATTCCGTGATGATAATCAATAATTTCTTTCGCAATAGCTAGACCTAATCCAGCATTTCGATACGTATCATATTGTTCAGCATCTGCCCGATAAAAACGGTCGAATATATAAGGAAATGACTCTGCATCAATTCCTTTCCCATTGTCATGAACACCAATGACTAAACTCTGATGATAACTGTTCCCTTTCTTCTCCAAGGCCACAGCGATTTCCTTTTGATGCGCCTTCCTTTCCTGATTTTTTTTATAAAAACTCTCATATTCACTGACTTCAATCGTAATGAGACCACTCTCTTTCGTATATTTAATAGCATTCGATATTAAATTCTCCATCACTTGCCTCATTCGGTTCAAATCCAGTAAGAGAACCCATTCATTGTGTTCTAGTGAAAGATTGCTATCAAACTGAAAGTCAATGTTCCTACTAGTAACATCTGATTTATATTGATACAAAAACTGAATAAACTTTTGAACTGATACTTTGTTTAAAGAAAAACTTGCCTGCCTTTCATCTAATCTTGAAAGGTCATGTAGGTCCTGTATTAACCGATCAATATAGATAGTTTTTTCATGAACAATTTTTAAATACGTTTGATCATAAGGTTCAATCACTCCATCCAACATCGCCTTGACATACCCCTGAATAGACGTCATCGGCGTACCTAAATCATGGGAGATATTCGATAGTAGATGGCGTCGTGACCTCTCCATACTGACCAGCTTTTCTGTACTTTTTTGCAGCTCTTCCGTCCTTTTTTGTACCCTTTCTTCAAGCTCTTCATTTAATAAAAGCGCGTCTCGTTCTGCATTTTCTTTTTCCATTTGAATGATTTTCACCCGATCAGCCAGTGCCAACGAAAAGAGAATCATCTCGATAAATGATCCTATTAAAGAGGCATATCGTGTAAAAGTATTCAGTGGCAATGTTCCTGCATCTGACAAATAAGAGACCAAGCTAGTTAGTAACAAGATAAACCATGCAAAAAACAAGTAACGAGCCGCCTTATTCCCTCGCTTCCAGCAAAGAATTGTCGTAGTAAGTACAACAGGAATAAAGAGAATCGTAGAAAAAGTAACAAGGTGTAAGGCAAGAGAATATGACAACATTAATACAGCGAGTATTGCTATATTGAAAGTGGTAAGCATATGAAGAATTCTGCTCCATCTCTTTGCATAATATTGAACATTAAGAAATTTATTGACAAATAAGGCACCGGCCAAGTTAGAGAGAGCAATGAAAAAAACAATCGAGCGATTATTCCACCATGGGATGTCCGGCCATAAAAATTGATAAGCAAATCCATTCAGCGTCAATTGAGTCATACTAACCGCGAAAATTAACAGTACATACCATAAATAGCTCCGTAACCGTAACGAGCTATATAAAAAAATGTTGTAAACAACCATTACAAGTGTTGACCCGTAATAAATACCGAAAAGAAGATACTCTTTTATGCTTTTTTCCGAAAAAGCTTCTTCATCCCAAAGTACAACCGAGAGCTGTAAGGATCCTTCACTTTGTATTCTGACATAATAGATACTAGTTTCCTTTTCAGGTATGATTAATTCGAATGTCACATGCCTATGCTTCCGGTCTCTCTCGGAAAACGGAAGTAAATCACCGCCATTAAAGGCTATATACTTATTCGTCCCATTTTGTTCATATAAAGTAATAGAATCGTGAGGAGCATAAGGGAATTCTAGGATATATTCATCCGTGCTCAGTTGATTGTCTATTTCGAAGCGCAGCCAATAGACAGACGACTTGTACCCATAGCTAGGAATGCCTTCTTTATTTTCTGTAAACTGTTTGGATAAAGTGGTTGAAGATACATCTTCTATCGTAAGATTCCCCTCTTTATCTTCGAGTATTTCCATATTTTCATAGATCATATATTTCCCTGTTTTTTCTTGGTTGATGACTACGGAAGCTTGGGCTTCATTTGTGATTCCACCATATATGACGATAACTAGTAAGGAAAGTATTGACAATATTCTTTTCATTGTGGAACCTCCGATAAGCATGTTAAACCAATAATTCTATACGAATGTTCCAATTTCCTCCAACCTAAGAAGCAATACCTATTACCTATCCTCTACATTTTTTTGTTTAACTTTCTATTAAAGGAGAACCCCACTTATACTTGTCTAAAGAATCCTCATTCATAAACAAAGCACCCCTGTGCAAAGGGATGCTTTGTTCTTGAATGAGGATTATGAAATTTCTTTAGACATATAAATCCTTGACTTAAATAAATCTCCATCCACCTGAATATCAAATCTTCCCTTTTGGATTTCAATTAGGCTTTTTGCGATCGACAGCCCTAAGCCACTACCTTGACTCGCTCGGGATTCGTCTCCCCTTGTAAAACGCTCCATTAATTCCTCAGCAGAGATATTTAACTCGTATGCTGATATATTTTTAAAGGTGATCAGTATCTCTTTCCCTAAATCCTCAATATCTATATACACTCTTGACCCTCTAAGGGCATATTTAAATATATTCGATAATAAATTTTCAAGGGATCTCCATAAGAGTTTTCCATCCGCTTTGATATATACTTTATTTTCTGGAGTGTTCAACTTAAAATCTAAATCCATGGCTTCAATTTTTGAATTCATTTCTCCTAGTCCCTGGGTTATCAATGAAACAATATCTATTTGTTCAAAGTGCACTGGGATGTTTCCACTAGAAGCTTTTGCTGCCTCAAATAAATCATTGGTTAATAATTTTAGTCTCTTCGATTTTTGATCTAGTACTTCCACATATTCCTCTATTTTTGATAGATCTTTTTCATGTTTTAACAAGTCTACATACGTAATAATAGAAGTCAAAGGTGTTCTAATATCATGAGATACATTGGTAATAAGCTCTGTTTTTAATCTCTCACTTTTTAGCTCACTATCAACTGCTTTTTTCAAGCCATCTGTAATGGTATTAATATTCCCAGCAAGTTTTGCAAACTCTCCATTTCCATCAACTGCTATGCTATGTTGGATATCGCCATCTTTTATCCTTTCTACCCCATCTTTTATGGCCTTAAATGACTTCACCCTTTTTAAGGCCATAAAAGCTGCTACGCCTAAGGTTACGGGAAATATGAAAAACGTTGCCGCCACCAATAAAGGATACCCAATCACAAGTAATACCGTTTTTATACCCACACTTCCATTAGCATATACGTCCCCTACGAATTTAACTAGCTTATAAACTATCGTAAAGATTAGACTGTGCTTAAATAATGTTCTATTTTTGAAGTGCTTTACTAATGATAGAAAGAGAACAAACCCAACTGCTCCAAAAGCAAGTGTTAATGGAATAATAATTACATCGATATTGGTTTGATTGATGTCTTCTATGATTGAAAACCAAAGTGCTGTAAGAAGAATGGATACAACTAGATTAATATCAGTATACAATTTATCAAATGATAGTAAGTGTATCTCGTGCGCTTTAAACTCTTTTCTACCTACGACAAGTACTAAATAGGAAAAGAACACAATAAATCCTAGTAGAAAGGCTAGTAATCCATACAAACTTTTTTTAGCCACTTCCTTCTTTTCTTCCCACTGTTTGATTTTAAGATCTAAAAACTCCTCCGTAAAAGATACATATATAAACTGACCTTCTGGATTCAGTTGTTGAATACTTTCTGTCATGCGGTATAGATGTTCGTTCTTCGTCACTTCTTTTGGATACAGCTGTTGTTTGTAGCCTTCGAAAATCATATATGACGGATGTGCTTGAAACTGCTGTTTTTCCTTTAACGTAGTATTTGTGTATACATTTACACTATCACTAGCATAATACAACGGACCATCGAACTCTTCTAATCTTTGTAATATGGAATGATAGTCTCTTAAGTCATTCTGTATCAGCTCATCCCTTGCCTCAGAGATTTCTTCTGCATATTCCTCTTGAAACCTTGCATAGTTTGCTTCTTCACTTTGTTCAGGATTGTAGCTTCTAGAGAACGCTTGGTAGTCAGCGTATAATGTTTCTTCAGCACTCCTCATTTCATCTTCACTAATGGTTCCACCTTTTAAAATATGTTCCTCACTCTTATATTCTTCTATTAGTATGGAAAGATTACTGATCATCTCTTCACTTTCCTGTACATATGATAAGCTGTGAAAATAGTCCTCTTCAAAAATGGCACTGAAATTTCCGCTATTTTCAATTTCCACAACCACAATGTTCTTAATTACCCCCGTAAAACAGACGATTACCAAGATAAAAATAATCATTTTTGTTAGCAGTAAGTGGCTAAATTTTTTCAACTTTATATCCAACTCCCCACACCACCTTTAAATATTTTGGCTCTTTTGTATTGATCTCGATTTTCTCTCTAATCTTTCTGATATGAACGGTTACCGTATTTTCTGGACTAAAGGCTGTTTCATTCCATACTTTCTCATAGATCTCCTCTATGGAAAAAACTCTTCCAGCATTAGACGTTAGAAGTTTTAAGATTTTGTATTGCACAGGGGTAAGATGTACCTCTTCTCCATCGACAGTGATTAATTTCCTTTCATCATCGATCATCAGACCACCTGTTTGATAGACATTACTCCTTGTTTCAAGGCTCCCAAAGGTTGTATATCTTCTTAACTGGGATTTGACTCTAGCGATTAACTCCAGAGGATTGAAGGGCTTGGTTATGTAATCATCCGCTCCAATATTTAATCCTAATATCTTGTCATAATCCTCCGATTTAGCAGAAAGCATGATCAAGGGTATTTTATTTTCTTCCCTAATCTTCATTGTAGCTGTAATTCCATCCATCTTTGGCATCATAATATCCATAATAATCAAATGGATTTCCTGATTTTCAACCCTGGCTATTGCTTCTACACCATTAAACGCTTTATGTACTAGGTATCCTTCGTTTTCCAAATAAATCCCAATAGCATCTACAATGGCCTTGTCATCATCACAAACCAATATGTTCATGAGCATCCACTCCTCATTAAAAGTTCAAACATATTATACCCCCCATGTGTTTTTCATCTAGACTAAGCATACCCCCAAAATATTAATAAACCCCTAATGCAAATCTTAAGATTTTCTTAGTGTTTAAACTTAGAACAATCAATATAATTTTGTTTCAAAAAGCTACAAAGTTTAAGAAAAGAGCCTTAAAAAAGCCAACTAGTAAAAGTTGACTTTGAAATCAGGCTTATTCTATTGATAATAGAGCAGGTATATTTATCGGTGTTCTCGGATGTAATTCGCAACGATCAATCCGCTCTCTACTTGAATACGCACCAGCTTTTGAATCGGAATAAATGTGTAATCAAGCTCATTTTCTAACTCATGACAATATTCTTCTAATAACTTCTCAGCTTTATCATGCGCTTCCTTAAGCTTACAGAGGGCTTCTTCATCCCTGCTTTCAAGTAGTTGCAGGCGTTCGATTTCATATGCGCATGTTCGGACCGTTAAACCTAGATACAAGCCATTATAAAATTTTGCCGCATACAGGTTATCAAAAACCTCCGCTATTTTCGCGGGTTTTTCGAAATCTGAATTGCTTTTGGCCCAATTGATTTTGGCTTCACTGCCCTCTCGAACATACTGAATGACTTCCTCCACCAGTTTTACAAAAGGATTTTCCTTTTGTATAAAGGGACGAATATCCTGCAAAATCAGGTCTAAGCGAGCAAAATGGGCTTGAGATACTTCCACACCCTTTAAGATGGCTTCTTTTCGTGTCATTTCACTTTCGCTCATATCCTCGATCCGTGTATCAAAGAAATAAGGTAGCTCCGTCAGAAGTGTGACACAATCGGCGTTTACCCTCAGAGCATAGTCTGAGCTTGACGTGCCATTTTTAATATTAGGCTTCTCCCCAGTATATTTCTCGATGAAATCATATGCCTCACCAATGGTCATATTTTTAAATATAGCAGGAGAAAACTTCGTGATAAAAGGTTCCTCCGGCTCACCTAAATTCAAGGGAATGCCTTGTTTGATTGATGAATTCCGTAATCCCTCATATAGCTCTGGATAGTCATGTGTAATGTACCAATAAGCGCCTCCAAAACCAGCATTATGTAACGAGTACATAAACTCTGGTTTAGTTTCTTCTATTAATTTCATTAATGCTTTCGTTTCCGGAAGCGGGTTGTGAAAATGCAGCTCTTTATAGTCAATAGGAAAGGTCCATTCCACCTGTTCATATCCAATCGGCCGGTAATAATTTTTCGTATAGTTATATACTGTAAATGGTCCTTTAAACCAATTTTCATTTAGACGAACACCATCCGGATCGATACACTTAATTATGTACCATGTAAACCCTAACCCGTCTCGTAACTCATCATTCTCCGCTAGTGCCCGAGAAAAATACTCTAAGGTCATCGCTCCAATCGGTTCATTCGGGTGTGGACAAGCAAAACACAAAGCATTCTTAGGTCCATCTCCAATTTTCATACATAAAATGGGATGTCCCTTTCGCGATTTTCCAGCTTCAAAGACGGTAACGATGCCAGGAAACTCCTGAGCAAGATTCCTACAGCTCTCATCCATTTCATCTACAGTTAGAAAAGCCTGGTAATCAGGCACATGATCAACAACAGATCGAATATTCATGTCATCGTTTCCCTCTCAACATTTCTATTTGGTCCTAATTAATAGATAAACAAAATATGGTGCACTCAGTAATGAAACGATAATACCAACCGGAATTTCTGTTGGTGCTAACAGATTCTTCCCGATCGTATCAGACACCATTAACAGTAAAGCACCTATTAATGCGGAGACGGGAATTATATATTGATGTAGTGGTCCCATAATTTTCCTAGCAATATGCGGAACAACTAACCCTAAAAAAGCAATTCCTCCACCCGCTGCAACGGAAGCACCGGCTAGGGCAACGGCAATAAGCAATAATAGCCGTCTCTCAGACTCTACATTTGTGCCTAATCCAGAGGCTACGTCATCTCCTAAATTTAGTACATTTAAGGAATGAGCTTTATGAAGAGCGAAAGGAATTAATAGTAAAATCCATGGTAATAAGGCAAATACAAAATTCCAGTTAGCATTCCATATATCTCCTGTCAGCCAAACTGTCGCTTGCCTGAAATCTTGTGGATCCATTTTTAATTGAAAAATAGTGAGAAAAGCAGCAAAACCAGCATTTACACCAATTCCAACTAAAACCAGTCGAATCGGGTTGACTCCTCTTTTCCATGCCAACGCGTAGATGATAAAAGCAGCGACTATTGCACCCACTAAAGCAGCCACCGGCATGATAAAAATAGTGAAAGAACTCGTCACATCGAGTTGTCCCTTGAAAAAATAAATAAATAAAACAACTGCAAGGCCTGCTCCAGTGTTGATGCCTAAAATCCCAGGATCAGCCAGTTCATTTTGAGTAATTCCCTGTAAGATAACACCTGAAATAGCTAATCCTGCCCCAATTAATAGAGCCAGTAATATGCCTGGTAAACGAAAATCAAACAGAACAAGCTCCTGCCGCGCCGTACCATTATGAAATAATGTTTTTATGACATCTGCTGGGGCAATTTGAATAACCCCTGTGCTTAAACTAACAAAAAACATGAGTAAAATCGTTATGATTAATAAAACAATGATACCAACCAGCTTTTTCTTCTTTTTTACTTCGACCGTGTTCATCATTTTCCACCTCCACTACCTCGAGCTAAATAAAGGAAAAAGGGAACTCCGATAAGAGAGGTAATGGCTCCCACTGGTGTTTCAAAAGGAGCATTCACTAGTCTTGACACTACATCTGCTAAAACCAGTAACAACGCCCCAAAAAGAATAGATGACGGAATAATCCACCTGTAATCTGTTCCAATAATGAATCTCGTGATATGTGGAACAATAAGTCCGACAAATCCAACGGCACCCGCTACAGACACGGCTGCACCCGTAAGAATGAGAATGGCTAGAATCCCAAATAATTTAATTATCAAATTATTTTGTCCTAAACCTGTTGCCATGTCTTCTCCTAAGCTTAGCACGGTAATGGATTTGGAGATTACAATCGCGATCAATAAACCGATGGCACCTGAAATAACCAGAATGGTGACAGAAGCCCAACTTGTCCCATCTAGTCCACCAGCAAGCCAGAAGCCCATTTGTTTTTCCAAATTAAAATGTAAGGACAGAATCGAAGAGATGGAACGTAACATCGTCCCGATCGCCACCCCTGCTAAGGCAAGTTTTACTGGCGTTAACCCACTAGGTGAAAAGGACCCAATCATAAAAACAAGTCCTACAGCTAAACCAGCTCCGATAAAGGACGAACTGATTAACCCCATTGTCGAAATGGTTGGAAAAAATGCTAGCATCAGGACGAGGGCAAAAGCCGCTCCATCTGTTACGCCCATAATTGAAGGAGATGCCAATGGATTTCGCGTCATCCCTTGCATGATCGCCCCAGAAACAGCAAGAAAAGCACCAACTAGTGCCGCTGAAAAGGCACGTGGCAAACGTAGTTCTTGAATGACCTGATGTGTGGTTAATTCTGGATTAAAATGAAACACAGCCTGCCATACCGTTCCTAGTGCTATATTGGTTGACCCGTATGAAACCGATAAGCCGATTGAAACAATTAATAAAAGGATGGTTATAATATTGATGATAAGTTTTGATGTGTTCGAATGATGAATAAATTCGCGCATGGATCTCCCCTGTTTTCTGCTAAAATTCTTTAAATTGTCAAAAAAAATTACAAAAGTCGATTGACTGATTAATTGAAAATGATTATCATTGACGAAGAAATTATATCATAAAGGAGAAATTGAGTTGAAAACAAATATGAAATTTCGTCGAATATTTACTATTATAATGGTTGGAATATTATTTATTATATCAGCATGTGGAAATGATAATTCAGCTTCTGATTCAGAGACAGAAGGCGAAACAAATAATTCTGAGATCAAATTAGATTCTGCTATGGGTGAAGTAACCATCCCAGCAAATGCTGAAAAAATCCTTGCTCCTTATCATGAAGATGCGTTACTGGCTTTAGGTGTGAATCCTATTGCTAAGTGGGCCATTGGACAATCCGTTCAAGAATACTTAGAGTCACATTTAAAAGATGTCCCAACAATAGAATGGAATCTTCCAGTTGAACAAGTACTGAATCACGCACCAGAATTGATTATTTTAGAAAATAATATGGAAAGCTATGAAGGTACATATGAAGATTATAACAAAATTGCTCCCACATATTTAATGACAGAAGAAACCGTTAAAGATTGGAGAAAGCAAATTGAAACCTTCGGGAAGATCCTCGGAAAAGAAGAGGAAGCGAAAAAAGTTCTAAGTGAGTACGAAGACACCGTTTCATCTGCGCGTGATCAATTATCAGAAGCAATCGGTGAAGAAACAGTAGCTGTTATCTGGGCAGCTGGAAATCAATTCTTCCTATTCGAACAAAACCGTCATAGTGCAGAGGTGCTTTACTCTGAATTAGGAGTGAAGCAACCAACATTGATTCAGGAACTAGGACCAGCTGATTCTGCATCATGGAATCCAATCTCCGTTGAAAAACTGTCTGAACTTGATGCAGACCATGTCTTTTTATTAGCTCTTGAAGGTGAACAAGGAATCGAGACATTGGAAAATAGCTCCGTATGGCAAAGTACACCTGCTGCTAAAAACGGAAACATCCATATCATCAATGATCCAAGTAATTGGACAAACAAAGGATTGCTTGCATCAAAGCAGACCATTGAAGATATTTTAAACGCATTGGTAAAATAACCCATTTAAAAAATGCTGTCTCCTATGAGAACAGCATTTTTTTACAAATATTTAGATATTAATTGTGTCAATTTTTCGACTGATAACAGTTATCATTGACTGCGTAGTGGAAACCAAATAAAATGAAAGTAACATTTTACGTTTAACTTTAGGGGAGAGATATCAATGCACTCATTATCCGCAAAGAATTTAACACTAGGTTATGGGGATACTATCATCATTGATAATTTAGATATCGAAATTCCTAAAGGGGAAATCACTGTATTTATTGGTGGCAACGGATGCGGAAAGTCCACCCTACTTCGGTCTTTAGCTCGGTTACTAAAGCCCAAGAGTGGCAATATCCTGCTTAATGGTGAAGAAATCGCCAAGATGAAGACAAAAGAGATCGCAAAAAAGCTAGCCATTTTACCACAAAGCCCAGTTTCACCTGAAGGCTTAACGGTATATGAACTAGTCAAGCAAGGCAGACACCCTTACCGTTCCCTTATTAAGCAATGGTCTAAAGAAGACGAAGACGCCGTTCAACGTGCCCTAGAAGCAACTAATATGCTTCACTTAAAAGACCGCACCGTTGATTCGTTATCCGGCGGTCAACGCCAACGAGCATGGATTTCTTTAACCTTAGCACAGGATACAGATATCATATTATTAGATGAACCTACAACCTATTTAGATATGACACACCAAATTGAAATCCTTGATCTATTATTTGACCTAAACGAGCAAAAAGGCCATACCATTGTCATGGTTTTACATGATTTAAACCTAGCTAGTCGTTACGCCCATCATATCGTAGCCGTTAAAGACAAAAAAGTATATGCCCAAGGAAAACCTGAAGACATCATTACCTGCCAATTGGTAAGCGAAGTGTTTCAAATGAATTGCAGCATTTCGTGCGATCCTATTTTTGGTACTCCGGTTTGTGTCCCACACGGAAAAGGGCGGTCGGTTTTGTCGAATTAGAGCTTTATGTAGCAAATGAATATCAAACAGCCGACTCTAACATGGGTCGGCTTTTAATTTTGTATAAACCACATAAGGATAGCTCCTGTTTTTTTACAAGAAAAAGAAGCTGTTATTTAACAGCTTCTCACTGAGTGAATCATTCTCATAGATGAGGCCACATTTCTTGCTGTTCTTTCTATATTAGCCTCAGCAAATTCAAATGCCTCTGGAAGTGTGATAATACCTGGAACAATACTGAACAGAGCATCTATTCCGTGTTCTATTACAACATCACTGTCTTGAGATATGGAGCCCGCAAGTCCAATAACTGGCACACCATATTTTTTAGCAGCTTTCGCCACGCCGATTGGTGTTTTCCCATAAACTGTTTGACTGTCGATTCGTCCCTCACCTGTGATAACAAGGTCTGCATCTTTAACAACACTCTCAAAATTCATCGCATGAAGAACGATATCAATTCCTCTTTTAAGATCAGCGTTTAAAAAAGCAAGCAGACTTGCTCCTAGACCACCAGCCGCACCGGCTCCCTCAATATCCCGGAAGGACTTCCCAAGAGCTTTTTCTATTACATCTGCAAAATGGGATAGGTTCTTATCAAGTAATTTAACCATTTCAGGAGTGGCTCCCTTTTGAGGACCAAAAATGGCTGAAGCCCCTCTTGGTCCTGTTAATGGATTATCTACATCACATGCCACATCAATGTGAACATCCTTCAATCTATTATCAAGACCACTCAAATCAACTGTTGCGATTTGTGAAAGCGCACCGCCTCCAGGACCGATTGTCTCTCCTTCTTCATCCAGCAGTTTTGCACCTAACGCTTGGATCATTCCCGCTCCCCCATCGTTCGTAGCACTTCCGCCGATCCCTATAATAATATGCTTTACACCTAAATCAAGAGCTGCTGAGATTAATTCTCCAGTTCCTCTCGTTGACGTGACTAAAGGGTTTCTCTTTTCCATAGGGACAAGATGCAAACCTGATGCAGCAGCCATTTCAATAACAGCTGTTTTCCCGTCTCCCATTACTCCAAAAAATGATTTGACCGGGTTGCCTAGCGGACCAGTTACAATGCGCTCCTTGATGGTACCGTTTGTGGCATCTACGAGTGATTGGACGGTTCCCTCTCCACCATCTGCCATTGGCATTTTATGATACACGGCATTTGGAAAAATAGATTTGAAGCCCCTTTCTATGGCATTCGCGGCTTCTAGAGCCGTTAAACTTTCTTTAAAAGAATCGGGTGCAATTACAATTTTCATATAATCCCAACTTCCTTTCTGTTAGAAGCTTTTCAAAAGTCCGACCCACGACTTTTAACCAAAAAGCTTAAAAACTCCAAATATGAGAGTAGAAATAACCGCAAGAGTTAAACCGACTAAAGATTCATAGGGCATTAATTTCAAGCGTTCTTTAATGTCCATATTTACACTTCCTGCTGTAGCATGGAAAAAGCTTCCGTGCGGCAAGTGATCTAATACCGTTGCACCTGCATGAATCATCGCTGCACCAGCCAATGCTGAAATACCTAATCCCAAAATTGTGCTGCTGAAAACACCACTAGCGACTGCTGTACCTGCTGTAGTTGAGGCCGTTGCTGCTGACATGAATATACCTGACACTGGAGCCAATACATACGCTGGCAGTCCGGATGCACTTAATGCATTAATAATGACATCTTTCAGTTCAGAATTCGCAATAATTCCTGCCAATGTTCCTGTACCTAATAGCATGATAGCGACACCTGACATCTTACTTAAACCAGAAACAGCATAATCATTGATTTTCTTTGTTTTATTCATAGCAATCGCACCAATGATTCCTCCAAGTGGCAAAGCAACCATCGGATCGATATTGATATCAAATAATGGGCGTAATGCTAGTAATAATATCGTAACTAGTGGTGCAATCACTGCAGTTATAAATAAAGGAAGCTTTGAATTTTCTGTCATTTCGATATCTTGACTCATTACTGAAGAGCCTTTATTAACAAGCTTTTTTGCAATGAAATACGTTACAGTAAGTCCGAAAATAGCTGGAATGATACCTGCAGCCATAACGGATGTTAACGGCACACCAAATGCATCAGAAGCAGCAATAGCATTTGGGTTTGGCGACATAATATTCCCTGCCTTACCGCCCCCGATCATTGCTAGCAAAATAGCTGTCTTAGAAATCTTTGCACGTTTGGCTATTGCCAGTGCTATTGGTGAAACGGTAATAACTGCTACGTCTATAAAGACTCCTACTGCTGTTAAAATCATCGTAGCAACTGCTAGTGCAAGCAGCGCACGTGTCTCCCCAAGTTTTTTAATAATGGTTTCTGCAATTGATGACGCCGCTCCTGATTCAATCAAGACCCCTGCTAGAATACCAGCAGCCATAATTCTCAATACTGCTGGAATGATTCCTTTGGCCCCTTCCATCATTAAAGTAACTGTATTCGTAATATCCACTCCACCAATTAAACCGCCTATTAAAGCTCCGGCAACCATCCCATAAGCTGGTGGTACTTTTTTCAAGATTAGTATAATGGCAATAATTAACGCACTAATTGCTCCTAAAGCGCTTACAGTAACATCCATGCTGATACCTCCCACAGTACTTCTTTTAATATGTCTTTATTGTAAGCGTTTTCCGATTTATTTTCATTGGGTATGTTGATGAAAAATGCAGGGCAATAGTTTAAATAAATTGTGCAAATGAACAATTATCTAATATCATGCAAAAGCTTTGCTGTAAATAACACAATAATATCCTTTATATTTCGCGGGTCTTTTCCAGTCAATTCTGCAATTCTATCAAGACGATACCGTAATGTATTTCGGTGTATATACAGCCTTTCTGCTATTTTATTTAATTCTCCGTTTTCTTCTATAAATGCCTCCAGCGTGTCGACTAGTTCTCCCTTCTTCCCTTCATCTAGCAATCGTTGATAAAAGGAGAAAATATTTTTATCCGGTTCCTCCTGTCCCACTTTTGCTAACATTACTTCTAATCGGAAATCCTCGTAATGATAGAATGGATTATTAGGCTGGATTTTGCTACCCACGAAAACGGCACTTTTAGCCTGTTGAAATGAAAGCTTTACTTCTTTTACACTTTTCGCCAGGCCTCCAGTCCCGATAAGGAACTTGCTTCCGGATACTTTTAATAAGCGATGCAAGAAAGGTGTTAGCTCCTTTATAGATTCAGATACAGATGATGCTTTTAGGATCACAATCTCATTGTTAAAAGTAACACCTATTAAATCATTCTTATTCATTTCATATTGTATAGACCTAATTAGTTTTTGATTGGTTAGATCTGTATAATCTGATGGTTTTATCACAAGGGCAAACCTTGGCTGCTGCAAATTGATTCCTAGGAATCTCGCACGATCTTTTACCCACTCTGTATTTAAGTCTTCATCTGAAATAATCTGGTTTACTATCTCACTTTGTAGCCTTTGCCTCCATTGTACCCTTTCTAGTAAAAATGACTGCTCCAACACTAGTTCAGCTGCCATTTTAACAAGTTGGGCATAATTTTTAATTTGCTCAGGCTCTCCAGTAATACCCACAACACCAACGATTTCGTTATTAAAACGGATAGGTAAATTGATTCCCGACCTTGTTCCTTTCATTTTAGCTGCCATGGATTGATCAATTTCAACACTTTCTCCTTTTTTAAGGACGAGAAGAGCGCCATCATGAAGCTGATTAATCCTTTCACTATCGCCAGACCCTATAATAATTCCTTCTTCATTCATTACATTAATATTACTATCTAATATTTCCATCGTCCGTTCAACGATTTCCTGAGCAAGTTCATAGGTTAAGAATTGCATTTAATTTCTCTCCTTTTGCTTCACTTCTATTTTAATTTACCATAGTGCAGATGAACAATAAATGAAGGCAACCTAATTCCAGTAGGTTCCTGATTATGATAAAATCTTATAAAGTAAAAAGGCCGGCATCTGCCAGCTCATTATCCTTATTAGTTTAGTAATTAAATGAAGTACTCTATTTATAATATTGAACAACGTCCCAAGTCATAGATGATATAAGAAGTGATTGACCGACTCCAAACAGAATTCCAGTTATCAAACGAACAAGATTAGAACTCTTCCTCCACTTCCATTTTTGTGTAAATCCATCGATTACAAGTGGAACAGCCATAATGAGTGGTACCCATAATGGTACAACCATGTTTAAAGCTAAGGCTATCGGTGTAAAGAGATAACCAAGTAGCATGGCAAAACATCTTGCACATAGAAGCATACGCTTCCCTTTGAAGTGAAGACATCTTTCAGGTATACGATGACATGGGATAGTCATTAAGATTCCCCTCATTATTTTTCCCTCCAAATATTTTACGGTCAATTCGGGCTACAGTCACAATCGAACCCTTTATCTCCATCACAATCGCAATCCATCTTTTTCATTCTTGATAAATTAGGACAATCCACTGCTCCAAAGTTACAGTCGAAACAATCCAAGCTCTCCTTCTCTTTTTTACGATTTCTATTTCGATAATATCGGAACATTAAAATAAAAAAAATAATACCTACCCCTGATAGAACCCCTCCTATTATATAAGAAGCTTCTATAAGCAAAACGATTCCTGACAAAAGCAAAATTAAAGAAACAGTTAATCCAATAAAGAACATATTCTCCCTCCAACGATTATTTTCACATTAGATTCTACTTACATATATTTCTATTTTAATATATATAGAAGAATTAATGGTGATTAAAGTGAGGGACCTCGCATTGAAACCAACCATTTTGATAAAGGGCAAGAAAAAGAAGCTGTTTATTTATTTTAACAGCTTCTCACTGAGTGAACTTTTCTTATAGATACGGCAATTTATATTCGTCTAAGAAATTATCTTTCTAATGTGCTTGAAAGATTACGACGTTTCAGACTGCGAAAAGAACCTTCTAGCATTCCCGTGCCTAAAATAACTCCAATTACGATTAGTACAAAACCAATTAACTGCTCAAGCACAATCTTTTCTCCTAGGAACAGCGCTGATCCAAGCAATGAGAAGAACGGGGTAAGATTGATAAAAATAGCTGTAGAGCCTGCACCTAATTGTTGGATGGCATAATTATAAAGCATATGGCCAAGTCCTGTGGCAAATACAGCTGAAGCTAGTAAAACCAACCATACATACATGGGCTGTTGGAATTGGCTTATCTCCACTGGTTCTACCCAGAAACTAAATCCGAACATCAGTAAAGACCCAAAGATCAGCATGATTCCTGTCATTTGCCGTGAATCAAGATCCGTAGTTAACTTTTTTATCAAAATAAAACTAATGGCTTGCGTAATTACCGCTCCAAAGATGTATAGATCACCTAGTGAAAACCCAGATACAGGTCCATTTCCTTTTAAAATGATAAAATACACACCGCTTAGAGCAGCCAAAATGCCAAGAGCCTTGAAAACTGTTATGACCTCTTTTAGAAAAATCATGGCAAAAATGGAGGTGAAAAGTGGGACTAATCCCAGAATAAGACCTGTGTTCGAACCGGTCGTTAGGGTTAACCCGAGTGCTAAGAAAAGATGATGGCCAAACACTCCAAATAAGGCAGCGACGAATATGCCAAGTGCATTTTTTCGAGAAATCTTCTCAAATCTTTTTGATAAAATAAGGACCACTATTACCACCAACCCCGCCAAAAACACACGAACACCTTGAATAAAAACTGGTGGAAAATACGTCACTAAAATTTTTATGGCCGACACATTGAATCCCCATATCACCATTAATAAAAATAATAAGATGTACAGTAAACCTCTAGACAAACCTAGCCCTTCCTTCTGGTCCTTGTCCTTACATATGAACAATCTTTTCTATCTAGATTACTAGATAGTTAGATAGTCTGTAAATAAGTTATGCTACATATGCGATTAATATATTTACAATTGTAAAAAGCAAAAGGGCAATCCTCAGTGAGATTGCCCTAGTTTTAATGAAATTTGTGTATATTCTCAAAGAACTGTTATTATGCACTTAGAAAAAAAAGCAACACCAATAAATTTACTTTGCTCGACAGACCACACCCGTGACAAATTGTAACCACGCATATACACCAGTTTTGACTGTTTCTAAAACCTCAGAATCCTTACTTGGATCCAGGCAAACAAAATCAATATGTCGGACAGATGGATGCTTTCCAATCTCAAGCAAGGAATCGAATAACTCGGCTGTGGACAAGCCTCCTGGTGTGGAAGCTGGCACTCCTGGAGCAACAGATATATCGAGTACATCCATGTCAACCGTGACATAAATCCGGTCAACTCTTTGAGATAGCTGGTTCAGTGCCTCCTGAACAGTATGAACAAAGCCAACTTTGCGAGCATTCTTTAATGTCACCATTTGAATAGAATGATCATTAGCATAAGTGATCAGTGGTTTAGCATTGAAATAACCGTGCAAACCAATATTTATGATGTCTTCTCCCTTAACTGTAGATCCATCGATTAATTGCCTGATTGGAGTACCATTTGCTGGCCCCAATTCAGACGGATCCCGTACATCAAGATGGGTATCGAGTTGCAAGATGCCGATTCTTTCATTTGGAAAAGCTTCCTTAATTCCTCGCACTGCACAAGCCGTGGTTGAATGGTCACCTCCAATCATGGAGGTAACTGCATCAGAATATTTCGAAGCTAGAAAAGTTGTTGCCTCTTCAATACGCTTATGGGACAAAGGTATATCTGTTGTATGCATCACGACATCTCCAGCATCTGCAACAATCAAATCAACTAAATCAACATCTTCATCTAAATTATAGGTAGCAAATCCCTTCCACATTCGCCGAAATTCCGTCGGATATAGAGATGCACCTGAGACACTAATGGAAGAACGAGAAATTGGTGCACCATATAAAATAAGTTCCGGCTTTCCTTCCATCTCTTTTAGCTGCCTAACCCAATGGTGAACATGAGTTGGGTCGATTGCATTCACATTCCATAACCATTCCGGTTGTTCTAGCCAATGCTCACTCATGTGTTACCCGACCACCTTTACTCCTTTTTTCCAAACAGCTTTTGTATGATTTACACCAAACAAATACTGTAACTCTTGATAGCTTTTTACATCCCATAACACCACATCAGCTTGTTTCCCAACCTCTAGAGATCCGATTCGATCTTGACGGTTAATTGCGCATGCCGCATTGTATGTCGCAGCGGTTAATGCCTCTGCAGGTGTCATCCTCATCGAGATACAGGCCAAATTCATGACAAGTGGCATCGATGTTGTTGGCGAAGACCCAGGGTTACAATCTGTCGAAATGGCTACAGCTACCCCTTCATCAATCATCTTTCTTCCATTCGCTGCTTCCTCACGTAAATAGAGAGCCGTTGCTGGAAGTAAGCAAGCGATCGTTCCTGCCTTTGCCATTTCTTTAATTCCTTCATCTGATGCCTTCAATAAGTGTTCTGCTGAAATCGCGCCTACCTTAGCCGCTAATTCTGCCCCACCGTATGCAACAATTTCATCAGCATGGATTTTCGGGATCAGACCGTACCTCTTTCCTGCTTCCAAAATTCTCTCTGATTGTTCTGGGGTGAAAACATCCTTTTCACAAAAGACATCATTAAACTCCGCTAATTTCTCTTCAGCCACAACAGGTAGCATATCATTTATTAGGTGATCGATATATTCTTCCTCTCTACCCTTGTAATCAGGAGGAACAGCATGTGCTCCCATGAAGGTGGGCACAAGGTCAATCACGTGTGTTTCCTGCAATTTCTTCATTACCCGTAGCTGCTTCAACTCGGTTTCAAGATTCATTCCATATCCACTTTTTCCTTCCACAGTTGTTACACCATGATGTATAAAGGAATCAAGCCGTCTCGTTGTTTGGCTAATAATCTCTTCTTCCGTACACTCACGTGTCATACGAGTAGTCGCATGAATTCCCCCACCTGCATTCATAATATCCATATATGGTACGCCTTCAAGACGCATTTCAAATTCCTGCTCCCTACTGCCACCAAAAGCAACATGTGTATGAGGATCGACTAATCCAGGAGTAACTAAGTGACCGGTAGCATCCACAATCTCAGCTTCTTCTCTTCTAGCTGCATACTGTTGTTCCAGTTCAATTGTCGATCCTACGGCCTGGATGATTCCATCTTCTATCCACAAACTTCCATTCTCAATAATACCTAACTTCGACATCGCTTCTCTTGAACGAGGACCTTCCTTATTGGATGCAAGAGTTGCCAATTGGTGGATATTTTTGATCCAAATCGGTCTTGTCATCTTATTCAATCCCCATTTCTAACATTGGAATGTTTACTCCTCTTTCACGTGCCGTTTTCTTCGCTAATTCATAACCAGCATCAACATGGCGCACAACACCCATTCCTGGATCTGTTGTCAGAACACGTTCAATTCGTGCCTCTGCTTCTTTCGTTCCATCTGCCACAATAACAATTCCTGAGTGCATTGAATATCCCATGCCCACTCCACCACCATGGTGTAAGGATACCCACG
Organism: Bacillaceae bacterium; assembly: GCA_041640555.1. Taxonomy (GTDB): domain Bacteria; phylum Bacillota; class Bacilli; order Bacillales; family Cytobacillaceae; genus Robertmurraya_A. Next base: position 9,909 of record JBEQAB010000007.1, on the reverse strand, counting down.
TAGCACCGCCAACTGCATTAATCATGGCATTTAATATTGGCCAATCTGCAACGACGTCAGATCCATCCTTCATTGATTCTGTTTCACGGTTCGGTGACGCAACTGAACCTGAGTCGAGATGATCACGTCCAATGACAATTGGAGCTTTGAGCTGACCTTTTGCAACCATTTCATTAATGATTTTACCGAAGCGTGCCCGTTCTCCATAACCAAGCCAACAAATCCGAGATGGCAGCCCTTGGAATTGGATTTTTTCTTTCGCCATACGAATCCAGTTACATAAATGGTCATTATCACTAAATTCACGTAAAATCACTTCGTCTAGCTTATAGATATCTTCTGGATCACCTGAGAGTGCTACCCATCTAAATGGTCCTTTTCCTTCACAAAATTGAGGACGAATATAGGCCGGAACAAATCCTGGGAAGTCAAAGGCATTTTCAACCCCCTCATCCTTGGCAACTTGACGGATATTGTTTCCGTAATCGAACGTAATGGCGCCTTTTTCCATCATATCAAGCATGGATTGTACATGTTGAGCCATTGATGCTTTTGATTTCTTAACATATTCTTCTGCATTGTCTGCTCGTAATTTTGCAGCCTCAACAAGAGACATCTTTGATGGAATATAGCCGTTAAGTGGATCATGAGCAGATGTTTGATCTGTCACAATATCAGGGATAAATCCTTTAGCAATCATTTCTGGTAGAATATCAGATGCATTACCAATCAGTCCGATGGAAAGTGCTTCACCTGCAAGCTTTGCGTTTTTAGCCATTTCGATTGCTTTGTCCAAGGAATCTGTTTTTACATCCGTATAACGAGTTTCAATACGACGATCGATTCGGCTTTCATCTACATCAATACCAATACAAACGCCACCATTCATCGTGACTGCAAGAGGTTGAGCTCCACCCATTCCGCCTAAACCAGCCGTTACCGTGATAGTATTTTTGAGTGTACCGTCAAAATGCTGTTTTGCAAGCTCTGCAAACGTTTCATAGGTCCCTTGGACAATGCCTTGCGAACCGATATAAATCCAGCTTCCAGCAGTCATTTGTCCGTACATCATTAGCCCTTTTTTGTCTAGCTCATGGAAAGTTTCCCAATTTGCATAAGCGGGGACAATATTCGAATTCGCGATTAATACGCGCGGGGCATCAGCGTGTGATTTAAAAATCGCAACCGGTTTCCCTGATTGAACCAATAGTGTCTCATCATTTTCTAATTCCTTTAGCGACTTAACGATCGCATCAAAGCATTCCCAGTTTCGTGCCGCTTTTCCAATCCCACCATACACCACAAGATCTTCTGGTCTTTCCGCAACCTCAGGATCTAAATTATTCATTAACATCCGAAGTGCAGCCTCCTGTAACCAGCCTTTTGTATTTAATTCTGGTCCGCGATAGCGGATGACTTTTTCTGTTTTTGTTTGTTCCATCTTGATTGCCTCCTAAACATTCTATATATAATATACTTTTACAGTAACTTACCAAGTTTCTCTTCTACGACTGAAATGATCTCACCTGAATGAATAAAATCCTTCAATCGTTCTAAATAAGGGTAAAGATACGTGTCCTCAGTCATTTTTGGTATTGATTTCCTAATGTGTTCCAAAACCGCTGTTGAAGCAGATCCAGGTGTAAGTTCGCTTTCCACAAATTGATGAGCATTATATATCGACAACAGCTCAATTGCTAAGACATACTCAAGCCTTTGCGCTACTTCCCTAGCTTTTTTCGCTGAATTGTACCCCATCGCTACATAATCCTCTTGGTCAGCACAGGTCGGTATGCTGTCAACTGTTGCAGGATGAGATAATAGTTTCATATCGTTTAAAAGTCCTGCTTGTGAATACTGTGGAATCATTAGCCCTGAATTTAGCCCAGCATTCTGGACAAGGAACGCAGGGTAGCCTGAAAGATGAGAATTAATCAGACGATTATTTCGTCGTTCTGACATTTTCGCAATGGCTGTAGCCCCGATACATGCAGAATCTAACTCGATCCCCACGTACGAAGAGTCACAATTACTTCCTGAAATCGCGCCGCCATCTTCACCTGGCCATAAGATGGGATTGTCAGTGCATGCATTCATTTCGACCTCAAAGGTAGCTAACGCATCAAGAAGCGTTTTTTTTGCGGCCCCATGCAATTGAGGAATTGCCCGTAAAGATAAGGCATCCTGCAAGCGATGATCGACTGACTGTTTAGCCATCATTGAATCCTCTAAAATTTTCCTCACATTGGCTGCTGTATTTCGTTGTTGTTCATGCGGACGAGCTATCATCAGTCTGTCATCAAAAGCTCGTGTTGTTCCTCGTAAGACCTCTAACGCCATTGCACCAATAATATCGGCTGACTTAGATGCTTGTAGCATATCCGATAATGCTAACGCTCCAAGTGCGGTTGGACTCGTTGTTCCACTAATTAACGCTAAGCCCTCTTTGGCTGAAAGCTCAATCGGCTCTAGCCCTGCTTTACCAAGAGCTTCCTTCGCAGGTAATAGCTCTCCATCCACATAGGCTTTTCCTTCCCCGATCATCACCAAAGCGATATGAGCTTCAACGCTTAGATACCCAACTGAACCTTCACGAGGCACAAACGGAATAACTCCACTATTTAAACATTGACGATACATTTCCAACGTGGATATCTGGACTCCAGAATACCCTTGCCCTAAGTTTTGCAACACCATCAGCATAATTGCCCTTACACATTCTGTATCTAATGGTTCACCAACTGATGTTGCATGAGATAAAAGAATATTCTTTTGCAACAATCTTGTTTGATCTCGTGAAATTATTTTTGTTGATAGAGCACCAAAGCCAGTGTTTACCCCATACATGATTCTTTCTTCATCAATCCATTTGTTTACAAGCTGACACGATCGCTCAACTCGCTGGCGGTAAGCATCTGAAAAATCAACATGAACACCATCACGTGCTATGGAGACAAACATTTCTAATGTGATTGCATTTCCTAGGGCTATCTTTTCCATCCCTTGATCCGCCATGTTGACCCCTCTCTTCCTTCTAAATCATTTTTCAATTTTATCAATAAAGAACATTTTAACTGCTGAACAGACTTGTAAAACAAAGACGAAGAGCACCGCTGAGCCACCTAAGGCAGCCAAATATTTTACACCATCCACGCCTTGTACTCCTCCTGCGAAAGCAACCATCACAAAGGCAATGATCGCAATAGAAATCGCCCAAATCAGCATTTTCCATTTTGCTGGCTCTTCATCATAACGGATATTTACGGTACATAACATGGCAATTGCACGGACCATTGAGTCAGCCGCTGTAGAAAATGAAAGGATTAAAGCAATCATCACGATAGGAATAATGATGAAAGCCAATGGCATATTAGCTAAGAACGCCCATAAACCTGCAACCGCTCCACTTTCATTAATTGTTGACACTAAGTCAACTGTATTATTTTGTTGCCAATGTAGGGCTGTTCCGCCAAAAACACCGAACCATAAGATACTAAACACAGCTGGTAATATCCAGTTGATTATCATAAACTGACGAATTGTTCGTCCGTAAGAGATAACCGCAAGGAATATTCCCATTAATGGTGCATAGGCAATCCAAATCGCCCAGTCATATAACGTCCACCACATCACTAGAGCCTCTCCACCGACTATTCCTGGATCAAGTCCCCAGCTCCAGAAGTTTTGTAGCCAATGAGCCATACCTGCAGTTGACGATTGGAGAATATATAAGGTAGGGCCAATAATGAACAGTGCAAGTAGCAGGATATAAAACACCTTTGCATTAATATCTGCCATCCGGCGAATCCCTTTATCCATCCCTTTTAACGCTGAAACAGTAAACAATCCAGTTATCACAACAACCAGGACGAACCACACTATCGGTCCCTGCTGAATGCCATAAAACGTCTCGATTCCCGATCCAACTAATGCTAAACCTGCACCTAGTGAAGATGCTAAGCCAAGTGCGATTGCTAACACTGCTAATGTGTCGATAATCCCAGGCCAAACACCCTTTGTAATTTTGTTACCGAACAGTGGGGTTAATGTTCCTGTTACAGACAATGGCGCTTTACGATTAAAATACATATAAGCAACCACGAGCCCACTCAATGAATACATCGCATAAGGAATGAATGTCCAATTATAAAAAGAGCGTCCCATAGCGTAGATAGCAGCCATTGAAGTACCAGGTTCTACACCTGTATTGGCCATTTCACCATAAATGTTACCAAAATAAATGATCGGTTCATTTACTCCATAAGTAATGACCCCCGTGGCAATTCCACCTGTTAAAGCCATCGCAAACCAAGCAAGAAACGGATATTTAGGCTTTGCCTCTGAACCTCCCAAACGAATGTTACCCAACTTTGAAAACGTTACCAAAAATACAATGATGAGTGCCGCAATTGAGATGATTTGATAAAGCCATCCAAGTCCACGTAAAGAACCTATAAATCCATTCATTGAAATATCTGCCAACAATTGATTGTTCACAATTCCTAGAATGGCTCCGCCTCCAACGACTAGAAAGGCCGGTAAAAATACGGATAGACGTGTTTGTTGCTTTTTATCTCCGACTACATTAGGAGCCTTTTTTTCTATCTCCAATGACATCATAGATCCCCCTTTAATCACTATTTTTGGAAAAGATAAAGTAGTCAATCATTAAGAGGCAAAAATGGTTTTAGTTGCCTTTATAGATAGATTTACTTTATCTAAATATACTGAAAATTATAGAGAATAAACTTGGCTAAAAATAGCTAATTAATTTTCGAAATTCGATACTTTTTTTCGAAAGGGATTGTTTCATTTATCCTTTTTCACTTAAAATCTAATAATAATTTACGATTCTTATAATTTTTTTCGATTCTTATGATTTTTTACGGTATTTATCTAAGCACATTTATCTGGACTACTCCATGCCCTCCCTCATATGTAAACGATAGTCACGCGGAGACATCAATGTCATTTCTTTAAAAAGTCTAGTAAAATAACTAGGATTACGGAAGCCCACTTGATTGGCTATTTCTTTAATTGAAAGCTCGCTTGAATTTAAGAGTCGCTTTGCTTCGTTAATACGTTTATTGGCTAATAGTTGTCGAAATGATATTCCTTGCCTCTTCATGATCAAATGGCTGTAATAGGCTGTACTTCTTCCTACTGCTTCAGCCACATTTTCTAATGTTAAATCCGGTTCAAAATAATGTTTTTCGATATAAAGGATCCCCCTTTCAACTACATCTTTTTTCGAAAAGACGTCACCATTCTTAGAACGATCAAGTAATTCATATAAGAATAAAAGCATTTCTTGTACGACTCTGTATAGCACACGATTGTACAGAATCTCTGAAAATATTTTCATATAATATTCTTCCATTTCACCCTGTTCAAGCTCGTACGTTTTCATAAACCGCCTTACTTGGGCCAGAATACTTGTAAGTCTTGTCCTTAACTTTTCCGGATTTGGAAAGGGCGTTTCCATATGTAAAAACTCTTGGTGCATCCATTCTTTTATTTTCTGTTTATCAAAACTATTTAACATCTCCACCCATTGTCGCTGTTCAGCCGAGGTTAAAAACGGATCCATTTCATACCAAGATTTGTATTCTTCTTTCGGTAAAATGACTTGTCGATATCCGATAAAAAATGTCATTTCTAATAGTCTTCTAGCTTCTAAATACATGTCATGTACAGATTTCATTTCAGTATTAGGTGGGATAATAACCGCAGCAAGAGGTTCAATATTAAAAGCTTCCCATTCCCTCAAAACCTTCCATGCTTCTTCTTTTATATGTTGAGGTGGATTTTTAAATAAGCATGCAACCATATCTGTTAATGGTAATATCGTCGGAGGTTCACTAAATGGGAAATACGTTAAAAATTGTTGTAAATCAGCAAGCTTTTTACTATTTTCGGTATGCAAGAGCATCAACGCAATTTCCCCATTATTTTGTTCTTGATCTAAAAAGATTGATTGATATGAATACCCCTCATCCTTCTTAGAGGAAAAGACATCCATTGTTTCTCGTTGTACAGCAAGTGACAACGCCATTTTAAGAGATTTTTTAATTTTTACGGGATCTAGTGGTTTAACAAGTAAATCAACACCACCTAGTTCAATCGCCTGTTTTGCCCGTTCAAATGTCGCTTCTGCTGTGACAGTAATAATTTTGGGTGAAAAAGTTTTAACATATCTTGTAATTAACGACCAATGTTCAGCTGGGATCATATCCAATTCTAAATAGAGAATCTCAGGAAGTTCTTTCTCAAGTATAGCCATTGTCTCCTTAACTGTTTTTGTTACAAGTACGTTGTTAATTGGAATAGAATAGGTCGAAATCAGCCATTCTATTGCCACTCTCTCATGATTATCCCGTTCTGCAATTACTATTTTCATATTTTCCACAAACCCTTTGTATGTACTTTTTTCAATTGTACTTCCACCGTAATTCCTCCCTTGCCTTATAAAAATTATAGAATAGTTACACTCTCTTCTACTACAACATAATAAATAAAGTATACTATCAACTATTTACATCAGCGAGACCTTCCCAAGAAATATGAGGTTTTTTGAGCAACTACAAAAGGAGTTCAGATCACTGAACTCCTCTAATAGGACAAAATTGTTATATTATCACTTCAATTTGTGTCTGGTTTGGTAACTTATTATCTGGAATTACTTTTTATTAATAAACCCTATCCTCTATATCTGATCGCTAACCCTTTCAGGAAATTCCTAGCATAACGATCTCCACAGAACTTATAATTTTTATGCCCCACTTTTCTTAATAAGGCGCTTAGTTCTCCTTTGGTAATACGAACTCCTGCATCTTCTAAGATTTGAAGCATGTCTTCACTTGTTAATGACAAAGCGATTTTCAGCTTTTTTAGTAGGAGATTATTTGAGCTTTCTTTTAGAGATGGAGCCTGTCTTTCAGGTTGACCTGGTTTTGGTTCTTGTTTTCCTCTTTTAAAAATAATAAAGCCGTTTAAAAAGGCATCGAACATCTGATCATCACAGATGATCACATCCTCATTATCCTCTTCTTCTTCATTTATTTTCGTGAGGATCTTTAATACCTCATCTTTGGTTACCTCAACTCCACCAAGTTTAAAGATTTCTACCATGTCTACATTTTTAATATCTAAAGCGTATCTTAATCTGATTAATATATCGTTATTATTCATTGATTTATCCCCCTGAAGATGGTTTACCTTATCTACTATAGCACCTGTCACTACAAAAATTAAATGGCTCCTAAAAATAAGGAGCCATTCGTCTGCTTTAGACTTATTAGACTGTGGATAACTTATTTTTTTGATTTTTTGACGTTTTTTATCCCGATTTTATACCCATTGTGAATAAAATTGTGGATATTGTCTGACTTATCCAAAAAAACTGTCATTTATCCCTTTAAAATTAAACTAGTAACACTTTCAATATGACTGGTTTGTGGGAACATATCCACAGGTTGAATATAACCAACCTTATATTTAGAAACCAATACGGAGATATCCTTTGCGAGTGTGGATGGATTACATGAAACATACACAATTTTCTTCGGCTTTACTTTTAAAATCGTGTTTAATAACTGTTGATCCAAGCCTGTTCTTGGTGGATCCACTACAAGTACATCCGGTTTCCAACCTTCTTTCGCCCATTTTGGTAGGACTTGTTCCGCTTTACCGACCACATAAGTGGCGTGACTGATTCCATGTCTCTCTGCATTTTTTTCTGCATCTTCAATTGAATCCGCAATCACATCCATTCCACGGATTTCATCTGCTCCATCTGCTAACCATAGACCGATTGTTCCCACTCCACAGTAGGCATCCACAACTTTTTCCACACCTGTTAGTCCGGCTGCTTCTTTAACCTCATTGTAAAGATTCACGGTTTGCTCCGGATTTAACTGGAAGAATGTTCTTGCTGAAAGCTCAAACTCGAGTTCTCCTAGTGTTTCTTGGATAAACTCTCTTCCCTCCAATAATCTAGTTTCGTCACCAAAGATAAGAGAGGTTTTTTGACCGTTTACGTTTTGCACAATGGATGTTACTTCAGGCAAGGCTTGCTTGATGCGAGCGACGATGTCGTCTTTGTGAGGAAGCTCACGTTGGCTTGTAATTAATACGATTTGTAATTCCTCTGTTTTCACACCAATTCGTGCAACAATGGTACGTACGACACCTTTGCGAGTTTTCTCATTATATACAGACACTTTAAGGTCTTGTAAAATCTTTTTCACGGTTGATGTTGCCTTGTTTGTAGCGGAATGCTGAACCGCACAATGTTGAATATCAACAAGCTTGTGTGAATTGATGCCATATAATCCGGCTAGTAACTTTCCGTCACGCTGCCCCACCTGAAACTGGCTTTTGTTTCGGTAATTCCATGGGTTTTCCATGCCTAGTGTGTCACGGATATCTAACTTTTCTACGTTTAGCTTGGTATGGCGTTCAAGAGATTGCCTTACGATATCCCTTTTTTCCACAAGCTGTTGACGATAGTCGAGATGCTGGAGCTGACAGCCTCCACATTCCTCGTACACAGGACATGGTGGTGCAACACGATGTTCTGATTTCTTACGGATCTTTTTGATGCGTGCTTCAGCGAATTTCGGTTGAATTTTTGTTGCTTCTACCACTACCTCTTCACCTGGCAGTGCACCTGGTACGAAGACGACTTGCTTTTTAAAGTATCCCACTCCTTCCCCATTGATGCCGAGTCTCTTAATTGTCAGTGGAAAGGTTTGTTTTTCAGTTATTCTTACGGATTGCTCCTGTTTCATTCTGTTCACTCCATCTATTATTCAATACTTCTCCATAAGTAAAGAGAAGCGTAGCTTGCGTATGGCTCCCAGCTTGGCTTGTAGCCTTCCATTTCTTCCTTCGTTGGCTTTCGGTCCATATTGTAAAGCTTTTTGAGAGCATTTTGTAAACCGATATCAGCAATTGGGAACAGGTTTGGTCGACCTAAACCAAACATGAGGAAATTTTGTACGGTCCATGGACCAATGCCCTTTAATTTGACGAGCTCTTCCATAATCTCATCATCTGACTTATCGTGCAACTTTTGTAGCTCCAATTTCCCCTCTACAATCGCTCGTGCCACACCAATGGCATACTCCGCTTTACGGCCACTGAATTGAAGCTCACGTAGCTCCTCAATTTTTACATTGGCCAATTTTTCTGGATCTGGGTAAAAGTAAGCCCCGTCTTTTTCTGTGCCAAAGGTTGTAACAAATCGTTGAGTTAATGTGTGGGCAAACTTCAGGTTGAGTTGCTGATGAACGATGCATTTTAATAAACAATTGTAAGGATCAAAGTCTAAAACCAAAGGTGTTCCCACATGCTCTTTAAAAATGGGGGCTAAATCTGTATGATGAAAATGCGCATGGATGTCATCTAAAGGTTCGTCCCATTGGAAGATTTCTCGTATACGAGCGATAATTGCTTCACTTGTCTTACCACTCAAATCAAATGAAGGCTCTTCGGTTGTACCCGTTGCGGTTACTTTTACAACCTGCTTGTCTCCGTTGACGATAAGAGGAACTTTAACCGAGCGTTCCAGTAGATCTATTTGATTTAATGGATCTAATGCAAGCCTATTTAGGACTTGATCAAAGTTGTATGGCCCTTTAATATCTATTCTCTCCATAGTTTGTCCCGTCCCCTTGTTTTTTCTGTAAGTATAGCATTTTATAGGTAATATAGAAAAATCCTAAGGGGGAAGTCATGTCATAAACAAAGAGAGTAGTCACATGACTACTCTCTTTGTAGGTGCCTGGCGACGTCCTACTCTCACAGAGGGAAACCCTCAACTACCATTGGCGCTGAAAAGCTTAACTTCCGTGTTCGGTATGGGAACGGGTGTGACCTTTTCGCTATCGCCACCAGACTATAAAG
>JBEQAB010000006.1:241344-337556 GCA_041640555.1 Bacillaceae bacterium | reverse complement strand
CTCTGAATAGGATTGAAATTTCGTCCCCTTTTTTGCCATAAAAAATCCCCTCCAAGTAGTAGTGTATCATCCTCACTTTGTTAGTGGGCTTTTTACACTGTCTACTTAAAGGGGATAATATCAAATTCATACGTCTTTTCTTGTGTATTTTAATCAGAAAGTACCCGAAAACAGAACTCTTTCCATAAGGGGTTACAGCTTTGCATTCGTAATATGAGCAAGATGATGATTTCCGTGCCATGCGTACAATCCGATATTTTTCTCTACTGACACGAGCCCTGAATCTGGATGTACGAAGGTTCGTTTCATTTCCTCTTCACTCACACTTTTTAGAAGTGCTACTAATCTTGTATGGACTGATTCAATAAGTGTTAAAGACACCTCAACCGGTAGCTTCGAATCTTCTAACTCCGCCCATCTTGCTTCCTCATATGGCTTAATAACCGGGCTGTCTTCAGTCAAGGCCAGCTTAAAACGTATATATGCGTTCATATGGCTATCAGCAATATGATGCACCACCTGCCGAATCGTCCAACCTCCGTCACGATAAGGTGTATCAAGCTGTTCATTGTTTAAACCTGAAACCGTTTCTCTAAGCTTTTTAGGCAGGCTGGCGATTTCCTCTATCCAGTGATGTGTTAACGTTCTAGTGATCTCTCCCTCTAAATGAAACGTCCCTATCGGGTATCTCTCATCCATTTTTAACCTCTCCCCATCACATCTTTATTTATCTGCTTGGTCTGAAGTTCCTTTCTCCCCACCTGAATTAGGGCCATGCTTCACACCTTTGCTTTTATATGGCTTTGCATTCTTAGCCTTTTTTGCTCCAGCCTGCCAACGCGTCCAGCCTTTTTTTCCCGTGCCTTTTCCTACTCCACTCTTGCTCTTTGCTTTTACTCTCGCCAATTCTTATCACTCCATTGTTATTCTATATTATATTATAGCTCTTTTCTTAAACTTTGTTGTTTTTTGGAACATCATTTTGTTGATTGCACTAAGTATCTGCAGAAAATAGCATCAATCAAATAAGAAAAGAGCCTGCAAACTGAATTCTTAAGCGGGAAAATAGCTATTTGCACGTTAAAATCGGCTTTAAGATTTTAACATCAACCTTTACGAAAACAGCCTATATTATAGACTAGTTTTAACTTATTGGAGGATCATATGCTGAGATTTCTCAATTTAGAGTGAACGAACTTACTGCCAAGCTTGCTCTAATAACTCTCTAAAAATCTCATTGAGTAAAGGTGTGGATGTGTCTTTTTCACTTGCTTTCATGTTCTTTGTTATGCTTTCCATGTCTTCTATCTCCTGTTGTAGATAGTCGTTAAGAACTTTAATTGGAGGTTCTAACTGGAATGAGTGATCTTTTCTCTCTTTTTTATGGGCGATGAGTTCTTCAATGGATTGCCTTACCTGACCCATGGGAACCAGTTCTTTTACTAGTACCTCAAACTCAATGGGTGGAAAGGTATGATTCAAAATAATCCACTTCCCTGCCAAAATCGGACGAAGAACCGTAAAGTACTTTTTATGATGTACCTCTTCTTCTAAAAGGTACGTACGGAAGTTTCTTTTCGCCATACTAACATAATGGTATAGACAGGTTACAGGGGAAAACACCTTCTGTTCGACGGCTAACAATTTTTCTAGAGTTGAATATTTTTCATAGTAAACAAGGTCAGAATGAAGCCACTCTAAAAATGGAGGGTTAGACTTTCGGTACAATCTTAATGCTTTCGTTAACTCCCACCCACTCATGTCTAAAAGTGGATGAACCGGGATGGAAAGAGAGTCTTTTGATGGAACTTCTAGTACATCTCTTCCCTGGTCAATGGACAAATACCATTCCTTTGTATGTACATACAAAAATCTCACATCATAATCACTGTCCTTTGAAGGAAATCCCCAAGCCCGGCTTCCCGACTCACATGCGTACAATACTTTAACATCATATTCTCGCTCCATTTGCTGAAGAACTTCTATTATATGTTCGTTCATGAAATCCCTCTTTTCTTTTATCATAATGGGCAGATAAATGAGAACCAATACTATCCAATACATCGAAAAAAAACCGGCAGGAACTCATCCCACCGGTCTATTGCTAGATTTTAAATTTCTTAATCATTTCGGCAAGCTTTGCACTTGCTTCATTTAACTCAATGGCTGATTGTGTGACCAAATCGAGCGCACGAACTTGCTCCTCAGTTGATTCACTTACCTTGTCTGAAGCTACGGCAGAGTGCTCCGCAACGGAAGCGATGCTTTGAATCGATGCAACCACATCATCCTTTAAATCATTAATATCGTCAATATCGCTTCTAATCGATCCGATGGAAGAGACAATCGCGTTGATCGTTTGTGAAATATCATTAAACGCAACTTCCGTTTGACTAACAGCCTTGCTTTGTATTTCTGAAATGGCTACAGTTTGCTCCATTTCCTTCACAACATGCTGTGTTTCTTTTTCAATACTTGAGATCGTTTGTTTGACTTGTTGTGCTGCTTTCGCTGATTGTTCAGCCAGCTTTCTCACCTCATCAGCAACAACAGCAAACCCTTTTCCACTTTCACCTGCCCTAGCTGCTTCAATACTTGCATTCAAAGCTAGAAGATTCGTTTGATCGGAGATCTCTGTAATTGAATGGATGACTTTTTCAATTTCCTTCACCTTTGAGTCAAGGTTATGAATAACTGTTCCAACACTCTTAATAACCTCATCGCTTTCTTTGGCTCGTTGTCTTAAGAAGTTCATTTGCTCCAAGCCTTTTACATTCGTCACTTCGGCTTGCTTGGATAAATCAGTCATTTCATTGACATTACCTTTTACTTTTTCGATTTGTGTAGATAATCCGATTGCTTTTTGGTTTGCACCATCTACATCCTGCGCTTGCTGATATGCACCTGTGGCAATCTCTCCTGTTGCTCTTGCTACCTCTTCACTTGCCGCAATGGTTTCCTCTGATACGGCTGTTAAGTTCGAAGCTGAGTCGTTTACACTGTCTACCGATTTTTCTACAGAGGTTATCAGCTCACGCATGTTTTCAACCATGATGTTAAAATGATCAGTTAATTGACCGGTTTCATCCTTTGATTTGCTCTCCACATGAATCGTCAAATCTCCTGCAGCTACCTCTTGAACTTGCTGATTTAATAGAGTGATTGGTTTTGCGATACTTTTTGATAGGAAATAGGTAATTACAAGACCAATGATAATAGCGATTGCTGCAATGATGAGGATCACATCTTGTAGGCTTTTGGCGCTTGCTAGTACGTTTTTCGTCTCATATACCATGCCGACCTTCCAACCTGTTTGGTCGAGTGTTTGGTAGTAAAGTTCGAAATCCGTTCCACCTTCTGAATACGAAGTTTCCCCTTTTTCTCCACTATTCACTTGAGAAAAATAAGATTTTCCACTAACATCTTTTCCTTGATCCTTTGGATGAACTAAAGCTATTCCACTTTGATCTAATAATAGGGAATAACCATTATAGCCTACTTTTGTCTCTTTGATGATTCCTGATAAGCCAGCTAGGCTAAGGTCCATCCCAACAACCCCAAGAGTTTCCTTCGTTACGGGATCAACCACAGACTGTGCTACCGTTACGATATATTCGCCTGAGCTTGCATCCTCATATGGATCTGTCCAAATGGTTTCTCCTGAAGATTGGACGGCTGCTGTGTACCAAGGTCGTCCCGTTGGATCAAAATCTGCAGGTAGTTCAATAACAGGGGTAGTCGTAAATTGCTTTGTTTCTGCCCCAACATAGATGGTTGCAGCATTTTGATTGAGGTTCATAAATTCTTGAAAGTCTTTGTCAATTATAGGCCAATAAGTGCTTAAGCCATTTTGCTCGTTCGCTTTCACTTGCTTTAAGTAATCAATAATTCGGCTATCTTTACTATAACGATCAACCGAGCTTCCATAAAAATGTAAGTATAAGTCCATATTACTTTTCAGGCTATCGACTTGAGCACTCGAGCTCGAACTCACACTAGTCAAGATTTCATCTTTCGTTTTAAAAAACGTCACAGCTGAAACTACCAATAAGGTAACAGCTATAAGGATACTGACCGTTAGCATAATCTTGGTTTGTATTTTCTTAAACATATCCTCACTCCATCAATGTTTTTTATTTATATCGTCACAGGTTGATGAAATTTGAAGGATTTTGTCGAATTTTTAGAAAAAAAATAAAAAGCAGAGAATTCAATCTCTGCTTTCATGGTTTTTAGCGATTATCAATCGTCTCTGGATTCAAGTCATGGTTCATTAAGCGATAATGGGCCATTTCTTCGTATTTCGTTCCTGGCTTGCCGTAGTTTGTGTACGGATCAATCGAAATTCCACCTCTTGGTGTAAATTTCCCCCATACCTCAATATAGCGCGGATCCATTAACTCAATTAAATCGTTCATAATGATGTTCATGCAATCTTCATGGAAGTCACCATGATTTCTAAAACTAAACAGGTATAGCTTTAATGACTTGCTTTCTACCATTTTTTGATCAGGAATATAGCTAATATAAATCGTTGCGAAGTCTGGCTGACCTGTTTTTGGACAAAGGCTAGTAAACTCCGGACAGTTAAACTTTACAAAATAATCACGATTCGGGTGCTTATTATCAAATGCCTCAAGAATGCTAGGTGAATACTCAAACAAGTACTTCGTCCCTTGATTTCCTAGTAAAGTTACACCTTCTAATTCTTCATCTTTTCTTCCACTCATGAAAAGAACCTCCTTTTAGAAAAAATAAAACCATATCCTCGTTTGGATATGGTTGATAGGTAGCATCAAAGCCATAGTTTTTTATAGAGGGTTTTGTTCGCTATGAACCTCTCCCGACACACGGGAATATGAATATGTCAACGTAACTATAGTGAATTTCAGTAAAAGTGTCAACGGTTTTTTATTCCACTTGTTTTTAGCAACAGGTGCATATTTCAGGCAAGATTAGGAAAAATTAACCTTCGAGTAAAGGAAAGGAGGGAAATGGATGAAGAAATTTGTTGGAATCATGGCTGCATGCTTGCTTTCGATGTCTATCTTTGGTGCCACGTCTTCTTTTGCTGAAGTGGAAAAACCTGAGGATGCTAATAACACCCAAGAGGTGAAGTTAACTGACGCTCAAAAGGCAGAGCTCGCTAAATTACATAAAGGTATTTTGGAGCAGAAAAAACAACTGATTCAAAAATACGCTGAATTTGGCGTGATCCCGAAGGAAAAAGCCGACAAAATGATTCAGCGCTATGAAGAGCATTACAAAATGCTTGAAGAGAATGGCTTTATCTTCAAAGGTCCACATGGCGGATCCGACCGCGGACCACATCACCAACACAAAAGCGAAGAGTAACACCAAAAAACGGACCAGCTCATGAACGTGAAGTGGCCCGTTTTTTGTTGGGTATTACAATCCCTTATTATCCGCTGGGAATTTCACACCAATTTGCTTGCGGACTTCATCCATAATTTCCATCGTTATCAAGGAGTTTTCATATGTATTAATATTTGACTCCGTCTCGCCTTTTTCAATCAGTTCAATGAATTCCTTTGCTTCATAATACATAGAATTTATTTTTTGCGGAACGGAGAGGTCTACTTTTTCTCCATTTCGGTATTCGAGTACAACTTTTTCTGGCGTGTTCACTTTATCGATTACTAGATTACCGTCTTCCCCTTGAATTTCAGAAGGAATGCTAGAGTTCGTAATCTTTGAGTACATCAACACGGCATCCATATTTTTATAAGTTAAAAGAATACTTCCTTCTCCATCCACACCAGATTCCAGCAAGACACCAGATGCTTTAACGGATATGGGCTTCCCAAATAGCGCAACCACTGGGTAAATACAATACACACCAATATCCATCAATGCCCCATTGGAAAAAGTAGGGTCAAAGGCATTCAAAATCGTTCCACTTCGATAGGCATCATAGCGAGAAGAATACTGGCAATAGCTTGCAAACACGCGACGTACCTGACCGATTTTCTCCAGATTCTCCTGAATCACAGCAAAGTTTGGAACAAAGGTAGATTTTAATGCTTCCATTAAAAGAACGTTGTTTTCCTTTGCTGTTTGGATCATTTTCTCTAATTCAACTTTATTCGAGGCAATCGCTTTTTCACAAATAACATGCTTTCCATGCTTTAATAATAAAATCGCTTGTTCTGCGTGCAAAGAGTTCGGACTAGCAATATACACCGCATCCAGATGTTCACTTTTTGCCATTTCCTCTAGGTTTGTAAAGAAATGCGTAGCCTGGTATTTCTCCCCGAATTCCTTCGCCTTCTCCTCAGACCGTGAATATACGGACGTTAATTGAAAGTTTGGCAGTTCATTTGCCGCCTGTAAAAATGATTCTGTAATCCAGTTTGTTCCTATTACACCAAAGCGTATCATTATGTTTCTCCTTTGCCGGTAGTATGCTACCATTATCTTCCCTTCTTACGATTTTTTCAACCTTGATCAAAATCCCCTTGCCAACATTAGGAAATAAAGGTATTATTTAATTGACCAGTGTTCAATTAATGAGGTGAATTCTTTGTCTCCTAGAAAACCTGCACAAGACGAACTAACCAAAGAAGCGATTATCCATGTCGCTCGTGAATTATTTGTAACTAGTGGCTATCCCTCCTTTTCCATGAGGAAACTGGCAAAAGAGCTTAGATGTAGCCATGGAGCGATTTACTACCATTTTAAAAATAAAGCAGAGCTTTTTTATGGAATTGTCACTCAAGATTTCCTTACTCTTGATCAAGTGCTTGAAGAGGTGCTTTCCACTCCAACCAACTCGAATGAAGAGAAGCTGTACCTGATTCTTTATGAGTATATTCGTTTCGGCTTAACCCACCAGCCTCAATATGAAGTGATGTTTCTGATTAAGGATGAAGAGATTAAAGGATATTTGCTTGAGGCTCCTAATAAAAGCTATTTACATTTTGCCAATGCGATTGCTAGCCTTGCATCCAAGCCACTTTCACCAAAGGAGATATGGTCCTTGTTTATTGGTATCCATGGGTTTGTCACCCATTATTGCCGAACCGAAACCACCTTTGAGGACGTGAAACCACTAGCCAAATCGCATGTGGAGTTTCTATTAAAAGCGTTACAATAAAATGAAGGGCGACACAGGCCTTTTATTTTTACACTTTATTGAACAGTGGTCAATAAATGAAAAAAGGAGAGATTTTATATGAAAAAAGCATTGGTATTAGGTGCAACTGGTGGCATGGGATTTGCTTTAGTAGAAGAGCTTGTTAGTAGAGGAATTGAAACGATTGCTTTTGCACGTTCTTCTGAAAAACTAGCTCTTTACAAGCAGGATTGGGGTTCGTTAGCAAAAATCAAGGTTGGCGACGTGTTGAATGAGCAACACTTAGGCGAGGCAGTGAAACAAGTGGATCTCGTATTTCACTCTATCAATATTCCTTATGAGAAATGGAATCCTGGCTTGTTTCAGATTCTTGAAGCTGTTCTTACTCAATGTGCCAAACACCAAAAACCACTCATTTACGTTGATAATATTTATTCTTACGGCAGACAATCATCACCGGTTTCTGAACATACCTCTAGACTTCCACATACGAAAAAAGGAAACATTCGCTTACAGCTGCAAAATCACATTCAAACATCTAAAGTTCCCTACATGATTGCCTACTTCCCAGATTTTTATGGACCTAAAGCTGAAAGTACCATCCTTCAATACACCTTTAAGCAAATGCTGAAAAAAAAATCGGCTGGTTTTGTTGGAGACACTACCCTAAAACGTGAATTTATTTATACGAAGGACGGTGCAAAAGCGCTTGTCGAACTTGCCTTAAGAGAGGACTGTTACAATCAGGATTGGAATATTTCTGGTGCGGGCACGATATCTGGAGAAGAAATAGCGAAGATTGCCTCTCATTTTCTTGATAAACCGCTGAAGGTAAAACCGATTGGCCGTCGGATGATTGCCGCTCTTGGTCTATTAAACCCTTCTATGAGAGAAGTGACAGAGATGATGTATTTAAATGAGACACCTGTCATCCTTGATGGATCCAAGTACGAAACGCTTATTGGGCCCCTTCCAAAAACACCCTATCAAGTTGGAATTGTTGAAAACTTAAAAGAGTTGGCCAAAAAATAGAAACAAAAAAAGACTCGTAAAGAGTCTTTTTTCAAGCTTAAATTAAGCTTTGTTTACGTTAGCAGCTTGTGCTCCACGTTGTCCTTGTTCTACGTCAAAAGTAACTTCTTGACCTTCTTCTAAAGTCTTGAAGCCTTCGCCTTGGATAGCTGAGAAGTGAACGAATACATCGTCTCCACCTTCGCGCTCGATGAATCCAAAACCTTTTTCTGCGTTAAACCATTTTACTTTACCTTTTTCCATTGTGAGTTACCTCCTAGTGCCTTGACACCTATAATACTATCCTTGCTCTCATTGATATAAAGAAGTGATTTCTTACATACCGAACAAAAATAATTCTCTTACATCTTACCATCAATAACTAGTTTTAGCAAACGCATTCAACGTTTATTTTTCGAGTCCTTTTGACACGATTAAACAAATTGAAGCAAAGCTCTACCTTTTTCTACTATAATTTTAGTAGAAATCATTTATTTTTTTTCGGAGCTCTACTATTCCCTCTTTGCAAACCCCGTATGGTAGCCAAGAGCACCCTTTACAAAGATAATCCAAATCGTCAGGAGTAACTTTGGAAGCTGTTAAGGCGACTAGATGTGACTTCAAGTAAGTCTTCTCTTTCTCTAGTCCTAAATGGGCTAATACTTTTTCATCCATAGACAAAACATGCTCATTCGATCCCTCGCTGGCCTCACATTTTGTGTTCCCACGATGGGGACAAGCCATACATGCGTCATCAAAAGCAGCGACTGTTTTTATCTTAAAATCATCATGATCATTTCTTACTTTTGCTACAATTTCCGTCATCTTTTCAACAAATGCTGGGCTATAGCCCATTCCTCTGAAACCATGAACACAGAGGAGATGATGCCCTCTTAACACCTTTTCTTCTTCCATTTTCTCTTCCTCCTCTCACTCCATTATTCTAGCAAGAAAGGCAATATCCTTTAATGATTTTCTTCCGCTAGTTTTTTTAAAGAGAAATGAGAGATACCGATTTTTTTACAAATCGTTATATAGTGCATAAGTGTGAGTAACAGAGCTCCTGTGTTTAGACCAATTAGAACCCCCTCCATCTGAAATTCGCGGAGTGAGCCAAGAACATACATAATGGTAAACTGGATAATTGATGACCAGACCGTATGGTAAAACGCATCTTTCATCAGACCGAGCCCAATTAAATAAGCCTGCATCGGGATGACAAAGAAATGAAGCAAGAAGTACGGCCAAAGGATTTGAAGATATCCGGAAGCGACCGACGACTCAAAAAACATACTTGTTAGTGGTTCAGCAAAAAAGTAACAGACGAGCATAGCTGGTATTCCGTATAATGCCGTTCCTTTTAGCACCTGCTGCAATAGTCGCTGGAGCCGGTTAAAGTCTCTGTTTGCATACGCTTTGGATACAGTGGGAATCAGCATGATCAACAAAGAATGTCCAATAAAAGCTGGGAAAAACCCAATCGTCATCGCTACCCCAGTGAGCATTCCAAATTGTTCCGTTGCTGCCTGCTCACTCACCCCTGCATGTACAAGCGCGATTTTTATAATAAAGGGTTGTACTGCGTGTGTTAACGAATGAAAAATCCGAAGTCCCGTTGTTGGAATGGATACCGCCATCAAGCTCTTTCTTACCTCTTGATTAGGAAGGGCCTCTTTCGGTCTTCTTTTTAGCTCATGATACTGAATAAAAAACGTATGAATTAAATAGAGGACGATAACAAACTCGCTCCCTACAAACGTACAAAAGGCAATAAGTATGGCCGTATCCGTCTGAAATTCGAACAATTGGAAGAGAAAGACGAGCAAACCAAGCTGCACAAGCTTTCGTACTAGCTGTGTAGATGCAATCTTGCTCATTTGCTGTTTTCCCATAAAATACCCACGAGCGATGGAAGAGAATGAAATCATCGGGATCAGTAGGATAACGAGCCAGCGCAATAGCGGATGATACGTGTCAAATGTCGAGATATACGGGAGAATGATCGTGACAGCAGCAAGTAAGACGGAAGTAAAAATAATTGTTAGCTTAATCACATGCTGAAGCATGCTTTGGTGATAGCGGGCATCTTTTTCTGCAATAAACTTAGAAATCGAAACGGGCATCTCAAAGCTTGCTAGCATAATAATTAGGAAAATGGTCGGCAAAATTTGCATATATAAACCAAGCCCATGCTCCCCTAACTCCTTAGCTAGTACCATATTCGCAATAAACTCTACACACTCACCCATAAAGGTGGCGACAACCAACAATAATGTTCCTTTCATAAATGCACTCATGCTGTCTCTCCTTACATTTAATAGCGTTCACCATACACTATATGAGACAAGTTCTAAGAATATTTTCATTAATTATTTTGGTGGTCGAGATTTAGGATGGAAAAAAGCAGGCAACCGTTTGGATTAAAGGGATTTAGACAGGTGCTGCAGGGTTTCGTACATAGGTGTCCGAATGTTAGGGGTATTCGGACAGGATTTGGTGGTTTTACACTTGGGAGTCCGAATCCTGGGGTTATTCGGACAGGACTTCGGGGTTTTTGCACTTCCGAGTCTGAATGCTTAGGGTATTCGGACAGGACTTCGGGGTTTTTACACTTGGGAGTACGAATCCTGGGGGGATTCGTACAGGACTCCGGCGTTTTTGCACTTGGGAGTCCGAATCCTGGCGTTATTCGGACAGGACTTCGGGGTTTTTGCACTTGCGAGTCCGAATCCTGGGGGATTCGGACAGGACTCCGGCGTTTTTGCACTTGCGAGTCCGAATCCTGGGGGTATTCGGACAGGACTCCGGCGTTTTTGCACTTGCGAGTCCGAATCCTGGGGGGATTCGGACAGGACTTCGGGGTTTTTGCACTTGCGAGTCCGAATCCTAGGGGGATTCGGACAGGACTCCGGCGTTTTTGCACTTGCGAGTCCGAATCCTGGCGTTATTCGGACAGTACCTCGGGGTTTTTGCACTTGCGAGTCCAAATCCTGGGGGGATTCGGACAGGACTCCGGCGTTTTTGCACTTGCGAGTCCGAATCCTGGCGTTATTCGGACAGGACTCCGGGATTTTTACGCTTGGGAGTCCGAATCCTGGGGGGATTCGGACAGGACTTCGGGGTTTTTGCACTTGCGAGTCCGAATCCTGGCGTTATTCGGACAGGACTCCGGGATTTTTACACTTGGGAGTCCGAATCCTGGGGGGATTCGGACAGGACTTCAAGGATTTGCCTATGAAAACCGGGTGCAAATAATGCGCTCGAAAATTAATGTCAAAAAGAGCAGGTAACCGCTTGGATTACCTGCCATCCTCTTCCTATGCTAACTCCTCAAGCTGCGAATAAAGTTCCTCCACCTGGCTCTCAAGGGTTTCTTTTTCACTGTACAGCTCTTGAATCATAGAGAGCTCCTCTTCCAACTGAAGCCTTTCGTTTAATTCCTTTAAATGGGCTTCCACTTTTTCTATCCTGCTCTCAATTTCATCTATCGTCACCGTACTAGCCTTTTTAACAGTTTCAATCACTCTCGTTTTTTTAGGGGAGGCTGGTGGTGTTTCCATTTTTGGTGACTGCATTTCAAACAGTTTCTGTCTCTCCCATTGGTACCCACCTGAGAACTGATACAGTCTTTTGTCCTTAATCCAATAGATCCGATTAAAGAGCTTATCTAAAAAGTAACGATCATGCGATACTGCCAAAATGGTTCCATTAAATTCTTCTAGCGCTTCCTCCAGAACTTCACGGGATTCAATATCTAAGTGATTGGTAGGCTCATCGAGAATAAGAAAATTCAAATCCTGATACATCATCTGTGCTAGACGAAGTCGCATTTTTTCCCCACCGCTTAGCTGAGATACCTTGCGAAACACGCTGTGCCCATAGAACAGGAAGCGTGCAAGAATATGTCTAGCTTCTCCTTCTGTGACCTTGATCTCATCTCGAAATAATTCGATCACCGTTTCGTCCTTTTTATCAGGAAAAATATGCTGAGAAAGATACCCGACTTTCACATTACTTCCAAGCTTTAATTCTCCACTATCCGCCTGTTCATGCCCGAGAAGCATTTGAATAAGCGTGGATTTTCCCGTCCCATTTTCACCAACCATGGCTACCCTTTCACGGAATTGAATGTGGAGATGAGCATCCTGAAATAGCAATTGCTGCCCGAAGGATTTATTTACCCCCTTCATGACCAATACATCCTTGCCACTTCGGTCGGCTACCTCCATCTCCAAATTCATTTTTTTACGATTCAGTATAGGTCGATCCAGCTTTTCCATTCTCTCGAGCGCTCTTTCCATATTACGTGCACGCTTATGAAGCCCTTCATTTGGCGGATTGGCACGATTGGCCCACTCACGTAGTCTTTTAATGGCTTCTTTCATTTTTTTAATCTTTTTTTGCTGTTCTTCGTATGCTTGGAATTCCTTTAAGAGACGCTCCTCCTTCTCCTTCACAAAGACCGAGTAATTCCCTCTATACGAGGTAATTTCCCCATCCTCTAAATCAAGCATTTTGGTCACCACATCATCAAGAAAGTATCGGTCATGAGACACCATAACAACCGTACCTTTATACTCTTTTAAAAAATGTCCAAGCCACTCGACTGACATCAAATCTAAATGATTCGTTGGTTCATCAAGTAATAATAGATCCGGTTGCTTTAACAGAAGTTGCGCTAAGCCAATCTTCGTTTTCTCGCCTCCACTTAGTGACTGAAACGATTGATCTAAGAGTGGTTGAATAGAAAGGCCATTCGAGATGCGATCAAAATTGGCATCCATTTCGTATCCGCCTAGCAGTGTGTATTGGTCTTGTAACTGACCGTATTTTTCTACGCATCTATCAAGACTCTCTGCAGACACATTTGGATTTGCCATCTGTAATTCAAGCTCTTTCATTTGCGTCTCCATCTCTACCAATGAGACAAATGCCGTTTTTAATACATCTAAAGCCGTTATCTCGCTTTGGAAAACAGGGATTTGTTCTAAGTACCCAATTGTCGTCCCTTTTCTCCAATGAATTTGACCACTATCTGGTGTGTCTTCCCCAGCTAATAGCTTAAAAAGAGTTGTTTTTCCACTCCCATTTCGACCAACAAGCCCGACACGATCTCCTTCATGTATTTCAAGTGATAAGTTTTCAAAAATGGTGTTCCCACCAAACATTTTACTAATGGAATTTACGCTTAAAGTAATCATTATTTAACGAACCTCCGGAGTTTTTTATATACAAAAAAACCATGAGAAAAATCCCATGGCACGAAAAATGTGTACGAAAAAAAGAGAGCGGAAAGCCCTCTTTCATCCATTCATTATTTGTGGATAAGAGATGTTTCACTGTTTAGTTTGCTATGGAATTGCTAAAAAAGGGCAGACTTCTCCCGTTGTTTGCAAAACCAGCAAAAATTGCACGGACGATATACGTATAGTCCATCCAGAATCCGCGCATCAAAACAGCATTTTTCATCTCTTTCCACCTCCGTTTCAGTTCAGTTACCTTCATCATATTCATTCCAGAGCTGAAAAGCAAGAAATTTATGTAAATTTTTACTTTACTAGCTCATGTTTGAATGCGTAAATCACAGCTTGCGTTCGATCTTGTACTTGAAGCTTGCTTAACACATTACTCACATGCGTTTTTACCGTCTTTAGAGCAATAAACAAGTCATCCGCAATTTCTTGATTGCTTTTTCCCTCAGCCATCAACAGAAGGATTTCCATTTCTCTTGAGGTAAGCTCCTCATGCGGTGCTACATCATTTTTTTGACGCATTTTCATCATCATTTTTCCTGTTACCTCAGGTTCAAGAACCGACTGTCCATGATAGGTGGCACGTACCGCATTGGCTATTTCACTAGCCTTTGAAGTTTTCAGCATATAACTCGTTGCCCCCGCCTCAAGGGCTGGGTATACTTTTTCATCGTCTAAAAAGCTTGTCACAATAATGATCTTTGCCTCGGGCCACTCTGCAATGATTTGACGTGTTGCTTCAATGCCATCCATTTCCTTCATCACTAAATCCATTAATACGATATCTGGTCTTAATTCTAGCACCATTGGAATTGCTGCTTTTCCATTATCCGCTTCACCTACAACCTCAATATCTGACTGTGCCGATAAATACGAAGAAACTCCAATCCTCACCATCTCATGGTCATCCACAAACACGACTCTAATCATTGCTCTCACCCTTCCTCATCAACGGGACCTTCACTTCTAGACGAGTTCCTTTATCTTTCACACTAATAATTTTACACGTTCCACCAATTTCAACAGCACGTTCATGCATATTTTGAAGTCCATACGAACCAGCTTTTGATTCTTCCACATCAAAGCCAACTCCATCATCCACTACCCTCATAATGATAAAATTGTCTCGTTGGATGAGCAAAACCTCCAGCTCCTTCGCCTTTGAATGACGAAGAATGTTCGAAACAGATTCCTGAAGGATTCGAAAGAGATGGTCCTCCACCCCTTTATCCAGTGGAAACTCCTCTACCTTCCATCCTATTTCCATCGTTACTTTTTGTGATAGTTCGACTAACAGCTCCTCAATTCCTTCTTGAAGCGTTTTTCCTTTTAACGGCACTGGACGTAAATGAAGAAGAAGCGCTCTCATTTCCAATTGAGATTGGTGAATCATTTCTTCGACCATCTTCATTTGCTTTGCTTCTCGGTCTTCACTTTCCACCTGCTTCGTTTCATTGATAGCCGACATCATCATCGAAGCCGCAAAGAGCTGTTGGCTCACGGAGTCATGAAGCTCTCTAGCTAATCGATTGCGTTCTTGAGAAATAATTTCTTGAATCCGATTTTCTTGATCCTCAGCCTTTTCATTCGCAAGCTTCTGAGAGGCCTTTGCCTGGTCAGATATTTGCTTTTGGATTTTACGAACTCTATGAACAATCGGTTCATACGAAATCCCATTCTCCATCTGACTTTCGCGTCCATCCTCTACTTCATGAAGAAGATCATCAATCGTTTGCATCTGTTTTCGCCAATAAAACCCAGAACCCAAACCAAACAAAATTCCAATCGCAATACTTACGCTTGGAAGGAAGAAGATAAATGGGATATCCATTAAATCACGTTCCCATAGCTCTGACCAATTGTAGACTGGAAAAGCCATGAAAAAAGAAACCGATAAAAAGATAAAGACTAGTAGAGAGAGCGCAATGCCCCACACAATTTGGCGTTGTACGATACTCATACTCGCTTCACCTCGAGGTCACCCACCAGCATCGAAGTGAATATCCTCACCTTCTGATCCGCTTTCTCATACTCGCTCGTTTGAACATGCAGTCGCTGATTGAACAGCTTATCTCCTGTTACATTTAATATATTACTAGAGCCAGCAAGAACACTGTGATTCACGCAAACCTCAACATCGTAAGGAACTTGAATCTGGATATTCCCGACTAATCCTCGTACAAATATAATCGTCTCACCTTTTGGTAAAACGGTATAGCTTAGGTCGATGATCGTATCACCGATTCCTGTTTGTATATTAATATCATTCCACTCATACACATGGTCTTTCGTTCTTTGTTCACCGAAAAAAGTATTTTCAAATAAGGGCGTTTTCTTTACGATCGTTTCTGTTTGTGGAGGACTCGATTGTGCTTCGACTACCTCAGGCTGTATTTTTTCTGGGGAACGCTTGGACTTGGCAAATTGAAAAATGAGATAACCCAATATCCCAAACAAAAAGACTTTAATAGTCATCATATTAAATACACTTAAAATAAAGAAGATTGTTCCTGCCCAAAATAAGAATTTGCCAGATGTTTTGGGCTGGCGCTTCCTCCCGATATAGATCATTCCTGATGCAACAAGGAGGGAGAAGATCAGTCCACGATTAAAAAAAGTGACTTCAAGTAATAACAATACAATTCCAAACATCACGGCCCAGCTGAGAAGATCACTCTTCTTTTTTCCTACCATGTTGATTCCTCCTCTCCTGTTCTCTAGACTTAAAGAAGGCGCTGGTGCTACGCCTTCTTAGTTTTTACTTTTTTTATCCATCTTCTAGAATATCAGTTTTCACTATAAAGTAGTAGCTTCTTCTTTTTTCATTTCTTTTTCTAGTTTTGCGATGCGGGCATCGATAGTGTTTCTGTAGTAGGAGGTGTTTACTTTCTCTTCCATTCGATCAAGGTACGACTCAATTTCTTGGAAGCGCGAAACGGATTGGTTGGAGAGATTGTCACTGTCTAGCACCTTATTCATTTGATAGTGCGCACGTGATAAGTTTTCTCTTCCCATTAGTTCCATGCGGCGGATATGCATATCCTTCAACTTATGCTTCATTTCCTCATATTTTTGCTCTAGCTCTTGCAATTGATTTTCCGTATACCGAAGAGACTCACTTAATCGTGCTGCTCTCTCTTCGTATTGAAGTTGCTCCGCACTTGCAAATGTGTAAAGCTCCGTTTCACCAGCTTGTTGTGCTACTTCCGCTTGGTATTTTCTTTTTTCAGCCAGTTCCTGTGCTTGCTTCCATTCGCGAGTAAACCCATCGCGCAACGTATATTGTCTTTCAACTAGCTTCCTTACTTTTTCTGTTTCCACTTCACATTCACGTAAATACTGGTTCAGCATGGCAATCGGATTTTTGTTTTCCTTTTTTTCTAGTGCTTCATTTAAATCCGCTACAATCGTGTTTTTTAATCGAGTAAATAAGTTTGACATAAATATCTCTCCTCTTTTTTAAAATTAGTTTTTGTTTAGTTCAGACCATTGCTTTTCAAAGTTTTGAAAAGGGTCATTTGAAACGGTTTCTTTCACTTTTGTTTCGTTAAATTTTTTGTAAACAACATAGAGAATATATGCTGCGACAATTCCAACGATTGCTGGTGCGTTAGAGATGGATGCCATCAGGAGAATGAATCCTAAGATACCTAACCCGATTTTCATCCCCGTTGAATCTGTCTTTAAAAACTGCTTAAACACAAAGTACAGAATCGCCACGCTGACCACTAACCCTACCAGTGGACCAAGATTTGCTAATAAAACTAACGCTGCAATGCCTCCAATTAAAAGCAACCCGAATTTTTTCATTTGTTGTTGCCTCCCTTCTTGATATCATCTTACCTAGATTTCAAACTTCTCATAACGAGCTTAAG
This sequence comes from Bacillaceae bacterium, assembly GCA_041640555.1. GTDB lineage: Bacteria > Bacillota > Bacilli > Bacillales > Cytobacillaceae > Robertmurraya_A. Next base: position 320,322 of record JBEQAB010000006.1, on the reverse strand, counting down.
CTTGATTTTCATATACGACTTGAGGCTTAGAGAGGGATAAGACTGGGTGATAAACCGTGGGTTTTTTGAGGGTTACCCCGTCATTTTGTTTTGGATGGTGAGGTTTTTAGGGGAGTTCTCTTTAGTTAGATCTTTACTTTTTAAAAAAGAGGATTTTCTATGGAGCTGAGTCTTCTTTATTTGCGATTCTGGAATTTTATTTGCGATTCTGGAATTTTATTTGCGATTCTGAAATTTTATTTGCGATTCTGAAATTTTATTTGCGATTTTCTGATTTTATATGCGATCCACTGACTTTATTTGCGATTCTCAGATTTTATTTGCGATCCCTCCGTTTTACTTGCGATCCGATTCCCCCTCTACTCCCCAAGATAAAAAAGCCGGAGTTTCCCCCGACTTGCCCTACTTCGAAATAAACATTTGCGTCCAGTAATGCTGCTTGGATCCGCCTTGCGCGTAACCAACACCAATATGCGTGTAGCCTGAGCTCAGGATGTTTTTGCGGTGACCTTCGCTGTTCATCCATGCCGTCACTACCTCTTGCGCTGTACGTTGACCGGCTGCAATATTTTCTCCTGCACTACGATACGAGATTCCGAAGTTTTTCATCATATCAAATGGCGATCCGTATGTAGGGCTTGTATGAGAAAAATAGTTTCGGTCTCTCATGTCAGCTGATTTGTATCGCGCCACTCTTGCTAGTTGCCAGTCCGCTACCAGTGGCTTTAACCCGTACTTGGCACGTTCTTGGTTCGTCAATTGAACAACCTGATTTTCAATTGACTTTGTCGCATCAAAATCTGGGATGTTTACCTTTTGTCCTGGATAGATTAGTGCCGGGTTTTTAAACTGAGGGTTTGCTTGGATGATCTCTGACAATCCCACTTGATAGCGAACAGCAATTTTCCATAAGCTATCTCCCGGTTGGACCGTATACACTTGTTGTGCGAACGAGTTTGTCGGGATAACCACCAATGACAGTAATAGTACAATTCCTAAGAATAGCTTTTTAAGCATGTTTACCACCTCCTAACAATAATAGAATTCATCTTCCTCCCCTAAAAAAATCAAGGAGAATGTTTCCAAATCGGAAAAGATTCATGCTCCCCTTCATATAGTGTGTAAAGGAGGGATTTCCATGGGTTTGATGTGGGTAACAACCGTTGGATTCGCTATATGCTTAGGAATTGTTGGTGGTGTGTTTATTTATTATCTAAAAACAGCACTTGATTCAGAGGATGCACATCGAATTGATCCCGCTCCAAAAGAAGAATAGAAATCAGTGGCTCGGAATCTCCCGAGTCACTTTTTTTTAAAAAAAGTATACGGCGCTGACCAGGGCGCTTGCGCCTTTTCTTATTTCCTTTGACAACCTGGACAATAAAAACATTTTCTTGAGGATACCTCTTCAAAGCAAATCGTTTCTCCACACCTCCCACACGACTCCCCTTCACGATCGTACACAAAGCAATGATCATTATATCCCCCCGTTAAGGTATCGCCTTTATATAAAGGTTGGTCCATATAGCCTCCGAACCCAATTGCCCGCTGAAGAACGGACTGAATCGCGTCATAAAGATCCTTTCGCATTCCCTCATCCATTGTATCTGCCTGCTTGGTAGGCATGAGCCTGGCACCATAGCATATTTCATCCGAATAACAATTTCCTATTCCTGCGATAAATTGCTGATCAAGAAGTGTGGTTTTAAGCCGTCCTCTCTTTTCTCCGATTAAATCAATCCAAGCTTTATAGGGTAAATGGCCATTCAACGGTTCAGGACCTAAATCAGAAAGCTCCTTTTCTAGCTCCCCTTCTGTTAAAAGATGCAGATACCCCAGCCGTAACCCAATAAAATACAACTCCATATCCCCAAATGAAAGAATCACCTGTTTGGTTCGGTTTGGCTGGTCATTTTCACTTCCCACATACATCCATCCACCAAGCATTAAGTGCAGCAGCAAGCTTTCTCCCGTACTTAATGTAAAAATCAAATGCTTGGCTCTTCTATGAATGGCTTGTATCCTAGCTCCTTGTACTTTCGAAATAAACGATTCACTCTCCATATTCAGTGACTTTTCACGATTGATGGTCACCCTAGAAATCTCTTTCCCTGACAATCGCTCACTTAATAACTTTCGATACGTCTCCATTTCTGGTAATTCAGGCATGGTTGACCCTCCTTAAGTTCAGTTTCTTTAGTATGTGCAAAACCAAATGATTGGCTTGGAAAATTGTCCTTTCGTCCATACATATTTCTCTCTCAATTGGAAAAATTATGTCCATCTAGAAGATTTGAGGAGGAACGGCTATGTCTATGAAGGACTATCAAATGCCCCGCTTTCCAGAGCCTTACTGGAGAGACATGGATTTACCGATTTACAATTCTTTAATCGAGGATATCCATGTGGATGTGGCTATTGTTGGAGCTGGAATCACCGGTATCACAGCGGGATATCTATTAGCTAATAAAGGCTTAAAAGTTGCCATTCTTGAAGCTGGAAGGGTTCTAAATGGAACGACCGGTCATACGACGGCAAAAATAACAGCTCAGCATGGATTAATCTATAATGAATTACTCCAAAACTTTGGCGAAGAACGAGCGAAAATGTATTATCAAGGCTCCTCTGACGCTCTTGAGTTTATCAATCAAATGGTAAAAGAACATAGCATTGAGTGCGATTTTTCAACCCAAGAGGCTATTATTTATGCCGTGTCAGAGCAAAAAGCCTATACAGTGGAAGAAGAGGCGGATGCCTATCGTAAGCTTGGCATACGTGGGGAGTTAACAGAACAAAGCCTCCCTTTTAACATTAAATCCATGTCTACTCTTGTGATGCCTGACCAAGCCCAGTTTCATCCACTCAAGTACTTGAATGTACTTTTACGTAAATTTATTGAAGCTGGTGGGATGGTTTACGAAAATGTAACCGCAACAGATGTAGAGGAAGGCTCTCAACCTAAGGTCGTTTTAAGAAACGGGAAAAAAGTATCCTGCGATCATGTCATTGCAGCATCTCATTTCCCGTTCGTGGATAAAAATGGTTTTTATTTTACTCGCCTTGAAATTAAGCGTTCCTACATCGTGGCAGTCACGACACAAAAAGAGTTTCCGGGTGGTATGTTTTATAGTGCCGACTCACCTACTCGCTCATTAAGGTCTACCCCTCTAGAGAATGGTGAGCAGCTTGTTCTTGTCAGTGGGGACGGTCATAAAACCGGACAAGGGGTAGACACCATGAAGCACTATCAGGCGCTAGAGGAGTTCGCTCATGATGTATTCGGCATTAAAGAGTACAAGTACCGCTGGTCTGCTCAGGATATGATTACACTAGATAAAATCCCTTATATTGGACCGGTTACCGAGAAAAATTCCAATATTCATATTGCTACAGGCTACCGTAAATGGGGTATGACACACGGGACGCAGGCGGCAATCGTCCTCGCAGATACGATACTTGGGAAAGAGAATGTGTACCGAGATTTTTATGCTCCTCAACGTTTCGATTCCGATCCGGATATCAAAAAATTCATTAAAATTAATGCGGACGTTGCGAAGCATTTGATAAAAGGGAAACTTGAGTATGTGGGAAAAGAGCCAGGTGAAATAGAGGTTGATGAAGGAGCAGTCGTGATGGTGAAAGGCGAGCGCGCCGGTGCTTATCGCGATCATGAGGGCTGCCTGCATCTTGTAGACACAACCTGTACTCATCTCGGCTGTGAGGTGGAATGGAATCACGGAGACCGAACATGGGATTGTCCTTGCCATGGATCACGTTTTTCTTATGATGGGGAAGTCGTGGAAGGACCTGCGAACAAACCGCTCAAAAAAGTAGAATTGGATTAAAAAACTGGCCGAAGCAATTCGGCCAGTTTCAACTTCCTACTACCTCACATAAAAATCCCCAGAGCTGGTTCGTACATTCAATTCATAATTTCCACTGCCTATTATCCCAACAATCCGATTTTCTTCCCTTGTCTGGTAGGATACATTTTCTATATCAATGTTCCCCTCACCAGAGCTTCCACTAAAATCAATTTTTAATGAAGATGGATTCTCTTTAAATTCAACTGTAATTTCTCCACTAGATGCTTCTGCATTAATGTTTCCATACAACTGTTCATTTAGTATAGAGATACTTCCTGATGATGCCTTAGCCATGACATCACCCTTAATTTGAGAAATCTCAATCTCACCTGAAGAAGTTTCTATGGTCGAAAATCCAGCTTTAACCTTATCCAAAACAACTGTACCACTACTAGCCTCAGCCTCTATAGTATCTGCATCAAGTCCATTTGCTACAATCTCACCACTTGAGGTAGACAAAGACATTACACCCTCTGCTCTACAATTACTTACCTCTAGTTCACCAGAACTCGCTTTGAAATGTAAATTTTTTGCTAAAAGATCCTTAGCCTTCACTTCACCTGAGGATGTAATAACTGAAATTTCCTCAAATGACTTTTCCGGAATGTATACGGTAATATTAGTATCTATAATAAGTACTCCAATATTAAATTTAAGCTGGTCCTGTCCTGTAAGAGTAACTTCCAATGTATCTCCTTTTCCATCTGATTCCAACTTTAATTTTTCTTTAAACTTCCTACTAACTTTCCCATCTAACTCCACTGTAATTTTTTCTTCTTTTGAGGGTAATACGTTCACATCACTGGAAGAAAAATTGAACAGCAGGGTATTAAATTTTGACTCGTCAATTACTATTTTGTCTTCAACTTTATATGTATCCAAGGAAAAACCACCGGTTGCACTAACAGAGACTAGAGTTCCTACTACTCCAATTCCCAACATCAGAAATAAGGCACTAACAATTTTTTTCACGCTGCTTGTTCCCCCCTAATAACTTTTGCATTAAACTTTCCATAATTCTTAATAGTAATGAAAAAGAACTTCGTTACATAGAGCATTCCTACCCCTAATAGCATTCCAATACTAAATAAAGAAAGGGATACAAAAAAATTAACCGACAAGCTTTCGTAGCTATAACCCAGAACTGAAGAGGTGATTAACACTATTGGTGAAAGAGTAAATACAAGAGCTACTACCCATATAGAAACTAGAACAGCAAATATTGCTGCTAAAGGAGCTACTATAAAAAGCGCATTGAATAGAAAGAGACCAAAACCTATCCAAATCTTCTTCCCTACTCCCCGCTTCTTTATCTTAAGGTCTATACTAGTACCGTGATAGTCAGATAGTAAATCCCTTGCGATTGTATATGGATCACCTAGCTCCTCAGTTAATTCCTTCATTTGCTTACCGTTTTCTAAACCTATTTGAAAATGCTCTTCGTAATCGTAAAGCATTTCTCTACGTTCCATTTCAGGAACTTCATGTAATAGACTATTAAGCGTTTGTAAGAACTCATTTCTACTCATTTATTTTCGTCCCTTCTTCAATAAATTGTGATACAGCTGTGGAAAACTGTTTCCATTCTAGTACTAATTCATTCATATAGATAAGACCTTTTTGTGTTATTGAGTAGTATTTTCGCGGCGGCCCTTCCGTAGACTCAGCTAAATATGTTGTTACATATTCCTCTTTAGTAAGTCTTCTTAATAGTGGATATAAAGTTCCTTCAGCCACCTCAATTTTATTTGAGATGTTTTGTGCAAGCTCATATCCGTATTGATCTTTTTTAGATATAAGTAACAAAACACAAAGCTCTAATACACCTTTTTTAAACTGTACATTCAAAAATGGCACCTCCTAAAAATAATACCATCTACTTCCAAATTATATGATAATACACAGTAGTGAATAATGCAAGGTACTGATTAAAATAAAACGGTACTACCCAATAAGGGCAGTACCACTTTCATTATTGATTGGTCGGACGATTACGGTGAATGTCCTTTTTTTCTGTTGTTGTAAACTCAACTAGCTCTGAGCTCGTTTGTGGTTGCTTTCTGTTGTTATTACGCTGTGCATTAGCATTTCCAAGCTTTGTTCTTCCCATGTAAACCATCTCCTTTTAACAAGAGGATACTTACATAGGTAGTATGAGATGCAATGCCTCACCTTATTCGAATACTGGTGGTTTTCGATGCTTGGTAGCTTGTTCAAAAGCATACCCCAGTTTAATAAGAGTTGGTTCACTATAAGCAGTACCGGTGAATGTGATACCAACCGGCTCTCCTTCATTGGTAAATCCTGCTGGAATAGTAATCGACGGATACCCTGCTTTCGCTGGAATACCTGCTCCGAAATTATTTGGGAACACGATGGCATCGAGTTGGTGCTCTTTTAACACATAATCGATTCCTTGCTCGGTTGAATAGTATAAATCCTCTTCAAGCGCCTTTAAATATGCTTCTTCGGTTAGTGTGCCAGAAGTAGCCTCCGCTTCTTCAAGAACCACTTGACCATACTTTAAGCATGTTTCTTCATTTTCTTTATTAAACTGAATCACATCTGAAAGGGACTTTACTTTTACCGATGAATCCACTGTTTTTAAGTACGCATTCACATCCGATTTAAACTCATATGTGAGCACATCATAGCTCCATTTTCGTCCGGTTGACGGAATCACCACATCTTCTACGACCTCTGCACCAAGCTCGATTAGTTTTTCAACGGCTCTATTCATCACCTGAAGCTGACCTTCATTTAAATACCCAAAATACACATCGCGGGCTATCCCGATTCGAGCTCCTTTTAACCCCTGTTCATCCAAATAGGATGTAAAGTCATTCTCAGCCAACTCGGTGTTCGTTAACGTCACTGGATCATTTTCATCATGAGCAGATAACGCGCTTAATAAATAGACCGCATCCTTAACGGTTCTTGCCATCGGACCGGCAGTATCCTGGCTATGAGCGATAGGAATGATCCCTTTTCTGCTCACTAATCCTACCGTAGGTTTTATTCCTACCAAGGAATTTTGGCTAGCTGGACTTAAGATGGAGCCAGAGGTTTCGGTCCCCACAGCTACTACAGCTAAGTTCGCTGCAATGGAAGCGCCTGATCCCGAACTAGAACCTCCCACCTCGAACTGACCTGGTCCGTATGGGTTTAGCACCTGTCCTCCACGCGAACTATAGCCTGCTTTCATCCCTTCAGCCATAAAATTAGCCCATTCGGTCATATTGGTTTTTCCTAAAATAACCGCCCCCGCTTCTCTTAAAAGAGCAGCTACCTTTGAATCTTCTTTGGCATAAGAATTAGCCAGTGCTAGGGAACCTGCACTCGTGTGCATATGGTCTCCTGTTTCGATATTATCCTTAATTAGTACAGGAATTCCATGGAGCGGGCCACGTGGTCCCTTTGTTTTTCGTTCGGCATCAAGACTTGCTGCAATTTGAATGGCATGAGGATTCACTTCAAGAACCGAATTAATTTTAAGATCTACCGTACCAATGCGATGCAAATACATAATGACAAGATCTTTTGAGGTTACCTCCCCAGAAGCCATTTTTTTCTGAATGAAATCGATCGTTGCTTCTTCAAGCCATTCTTCATAAGCTTTATGTAAACGTGGACTCTCCATTCCTCCAACCCCTTTTTTAAAAAATATATCTTTATTATACAACAAGGAGTGGGAATTCCTCCCACTCCTTGCATCTTACTTTCTTGAATCCGCATCCACCATTTGGCCTTTAAAAAAGACCTTTTTTACAACATCCTTCTTTAATTCTCTAGAAAATCTCTTTAAATCTCTTTCCTCACGTTCATTTACTAAAGAAATGACCGTACCTTCTGCACCAAATCTTCCTGTACGTCCTGAGCGATGTACATATTGCTCAATATCTCTAGGAAAGTCATAGTGAACCACATGCGTGATGCCTTTTATGTCTAACCCTCTTGCTGCAACATCCGTAGCAAGTAGCATATTCACCTTACCTGTTCGAAAATCCTTCAAAGCATTTTTACGTTTGTCCTTGTTTAAATCACTATGTAAAACAGATGCTTTTACATGTTGAAAGGCAAGCTTTTCTGATACTACATTCAGGTTACCGATATCTTTAATGAATACTAGGACACTCACTTTTTCCAAGCGCGAGATTTTTTCAAGCAGCTTGATTTTATCGCGTTGTTCCGCCGCAAAATACGCATGGTCAACCATACCAGACTCAATCGTTTCATCTTTCGTCACTTTAATAACCTCAGCATCCTTCGTTAATTCCTTTGCTAACGCCACGGAATGCTCTGGTAGAGTCGCTGAAAATAAGACCACTTGGCGATCCGCCTGTGAAGACTTCACTATATTCTTTACGGTCTGTAAATGCTCTTTTGTTAAAAGCTGGTCACCTTCGTCAAGTACAATCGTTTTAACCTCATGCATTTTGATTTTCTTTTGTGCAATCAGTTCCATCATTCGACCCGGAGTACCTGCAATAATATGGGGCTGTTTCTTTAACTTTTCGAGTTGGCGCTTAACATTTGCTCCTCCGATAAAAGAGGCAGAACGAATTCCGCTTCCTTCACTCCATTTTTGGATCTCAGAAAGGATTTGCATAACAAGCTCCTGCGAAGAAGCCAGAATGACTGCTTGAATCGTGCGTTTCTCTGGATCCAATTTATTTAATACCGGCAGAAGATATGCTAGTGTTTTTCCCGTTCCTGTTGGCGACTCCGCTATCACATCTTTACCTTCTGCGATAAAAGGAACTGCCTTCGTCTGAACACTCGTTAACTCCTTAAATCCTTCTTTTGTCCATACATCCTGTATAAATGGTTGTAGCTCGTTTACAATTGTCGTACTCATATGCTTCTCCTTTAATCAAAGCTGATCTATATCAGCTCGCTCTTTATAAACCTATATAAATACTAGCTGAAAGACCCCACAATGTCTATTCTCTTGGAATTTCTGTAATAAAGGTTTTCCCTCTAACACCAGATCTTCTTAAATGAAGATTGATATCAACTTCTACGTCAGCTTGTGCAAATACTTCATCCCAGTGATCTTCCACTTTTTTGTACTCTTTATGATGCTGACGATTCAATGCCTCTCCAAAACCAAATATATCTACACCAAACTCTGTTTGAACTTTCTTGATGGTTTCCTGTATATCGTTTGCTACATAACGATTGATTTTTTCTTCAAATTCATTATATGTCCCAATTTTCGTTAAATCATTCATACATTGAGTGGCTTCAATTCTTGTTTCACCATTGATCTTCACCTTTAGTACAGGTTTGCCATTTTCGTAATCGACTTTTAGTTTATTATGTGTTTCAGACACAGTTACCGCGATATACCTTTCATCCTCAGGTTTTTTTTCATCGTCCGAACAAGGTATACTCATACTGGTTGTCTTTAGCTTTTGCGTCCAGTAGTAATTTCTTGTTTCGTCCACACTTAAATATCCAACCAATTGATCATCTCTGAAAACAGCCATCCCGTCCATTTCTACAAGCGCATCCATGCTCGTCTTCATATTATTTTCAGAGCTTTCACCCTTTTCGGGGTCCCCTTTAAGTACTAAAGTGGCTGATACAGGATTGCGTCCCTTGGATGTTAAGGCGGAAATAAAATCTGTAAGTCTTACTCCCGGGTCTCCTCCCCACTCTTCATTAAAAGATTGTGTTTGTCTGTGTATTTTTAAAGATGGGACTTTTTGAGTGGGATACGTCACCTTTGCAAAAGCTTCTGCTTTTTCACCTTTTGTTACCATGATGTTAAAGTCATTACGAAACTGACCGCTTCGATCAAGGTAATCAATAAATTCTAATATCCCTTTCTTTGCAATTTTCTCACTGATATATAACACCCTCGTGTGTGAAAAAATTAACCGTCTCGTCACCCCAATATTCATTTTGTGGAGAAGCTCTGATATGGAATTTCCTTCAAGTGAGTAAGTTAAGGCCGGAGTCGCCTGCCCACCCATTTGATTTTTTGAAAATTGAGCTGCATTCACTATCTCGATCGTTAATCGGTATTTACTGTTCTCTCCCTCATCAACCGCAAGCCCTGTGACAATTGAAACATCATTCAATTCAATTCGATCCCAACAGCCGGCTAACAAAACAACACAGCCCAAGATGGATAATGCATGTTGAATTTTCATTTTTGTCCTCCTAATGGCTGTTCTGGTGGACTTGGCTGATTATTTTCTTCACTTCTGACAGGAGATTTTGGAAACAAATACGAAGGTCGATTCTTATTTAACCATATCGGCAAACGTACAAATACATCATCTTGATTTCTCGGTTGAAACGGTGCCACAGGTGCCAAATAGGGGATGCCGAAGGACCGAAGACTAACTAAATGAATTACCATAACGATTAAAAATAGAAGTACACCATATAATCCCATAAAGGCCGCGCTAAAAATAACAACAAAACGGAGCAAGCGAGTCGCAATGGAAAAACTATAGATGGGAGACACAAAGCTCGCAATGGCAGTAAAAGCGACTACAATAACGAGAACATTCGACACGAGACCCGCTTCTACTGCCGCTTGTCCTATAACGAGGGCCCCAACAATCGAGACGGTTTGTCCAACCACCCTCGGCATCCGTACGCCAGCTTCTCTCAATACTTCAAAGGAAAGCTCCATGATCATGATCTCAATAACAGCCGGGAAAGGAACACTCTCCCTTTGTGCTTGTACACTAATCAATAGCTGTGTGGGCATTAGCTCGTGATGGTAAGTTGATATAGCGACATATAAGGATGGAAATAAAAGAGCAATCATGAAAGACGAATATCGAACCAGTCTAACAAAGCTTGACATAATAAATGGCTGATAATAATCCTCGGAGGCCTGAAAAAAATCAACAAATAGAGTGGGTACCGTTAATACAAAGGGGCTACCATCTACAAATATCGCCATTTTCCCCTCTAATAAGTGCCCGCAAATGCTATCAGGACGTTCCGTGTTATACACGAGGGGAAAGGGAGTAAGGGTTTTATCGACAATGAATTCTTCGACATTACCTGAATCGAGTAAAGCACCTACATCGATCTGATTCAATCTTTTTCTTACTTCTTTTAATAAATCTTCATTTGCAATATCATTAATGTATCCAAGTGCCACATTCGTTTTTGAGTCCCTTCCCATCTGGAAAATTTCAAACTTTAGGCGTGGATTTTTTAGGCGCTTTCTGACTAATAAAAGATTTACCTGAAGACCTTCTACGAAACCGTCTTTCGGTCCACGAATAATTGTCTGTGTGCTAGGTTCTGAAACGGCGCGTTGCTCTGGCATTCCAATCCCTAATGAAAGTGCTTCAGAGTAACCATCGACCATAATTATTGCTTCCCCGTTTAATATCCCCCATACCACTCGATGAAAGTTTTCCGCAATTTTATAATCAATCGAAGGGAAATAGAGCTCTCTCATTTCAACCATATTACTGAATGATATATCGTTCGGATGATTGGTCGCAGTCTGAATGACTCGATTAGAAAGCTCATTTTTGTCAGTCATGGTGCTTAAATACGTTATATAGGCTTTCTGCCCTCCAATTTTTATGAGTTCATACTTAAAATCAAAGGTTCCCTTGAACAGCTCTTCTAAAAGCTTTTTATTTTTTTCCACTTGGCTATAATATTGCTTTGGTACATCCTGCTGTTCAAAAAGCTCTTCCTCTGATGGTTTTCCGTTGTTCTTATTTTTCTTCCTTGAAAACAATGAACTAAACAAACTCATTTATTTACCTCCTTGTTCTTTCTCGTCTTCCATAGAAGAACTGGTAGGACCATAAGTGGAAAAAGCATCTGAAACGGAACATGCATAAATAATGGAACAACAATTAAACCTTCTTCAATATGCTCAGCAAAATTGTCACTAATTTTCACTGAGATAAAAGCAATAATCGTTCCAATCGGTACTACGTACATCCGATAAGGTCGATTGCTTATGAGCTCTAATCCTTTTAATGCCCCATAGAAAAACACACTTACTTTAACAATAATTCCAAACATAACGATGAAAACAACGATTAGATCGACCCGTTCGATAAACTCTAATAAGGATATTTCCCGAGCCGACGATAACAGAGGGAAATTCGATCTTGCTCTCGCCTCTACACCAAGAGTGGTAATTTGTAAGACGGCATTGTAAATGAGCATGACTCCACTTGCTATAACAGCAAGTAGGGTTATTTTTTTTGCTTTTTTAAATTTCGATGTGTACGGGATAATCATGGTAAAAGCAATTAATTCTCCAAAAGGAAAAGTTAATAGCTGTGGAAATACAGCCTTCATCACCGGTTTAAATCCATCACCAAGAACCGGAAACAAATTTTCAAATTCCATTTCACCCGAGATAAAAACAGCTATACCTATAATAATGATAAAGGAGAAAAAATAGGGCATGAACACCTCACTGGTTCTTCCCATTACCTCAAGCCCTAAATACAACATATACATAATCACGAATAACATGGTTATCGCGATAAACTCAATCGGAGTCTCGTCAAAAATAAACGAAACAATTAGTTCACAAAAATCCCGAAGAACACGGGAAGCAATATAAAGAAAGTACATAATATATAGTAAAGTGAATAAGTTGCCTATCCACTTTCCAAAGCAAAATTGGAAAATTTCAAAGAGATTTTTTCCCGGTAACCTTGAGAGCATAAAATAATACATCAAGGCCAACCCCAACCCAAAGAACATGGCTAATCCAATCGCAATCCACGCATCCTGATTAGCATCATTCCCCGTACTTACTACGGCCGCACTTCCAATTTCAAAGATAAAAATCAATATAAATAATTGCCAAAGGGACAACTTCTCAACAAGGATATTTTTCATGACGATTTACTTGATTTTTTACTTTGCCTAAACCGGTAATCTACCACCATACCGTAGATCAATCCGACTAATAAATTCACAAACAACATCCATTGACTTGTCCCTTTTTCAAAAAAAATATTTGCATCTAAAATTGACATTAACGAACTTTCATATAAATATAGATCAAACATGGTAATCACTCCGATAGAGGCTAGCAATAAGAAAGTAAACAAAAAGGTAACCAACAGTAATCATCCTTATCCGATAATAACTAACTCCCATTTCGCTTTCTGTATATCATTTGTTACTTGTGGGTGAATTATGCTTATTTGGTAGGAAATCCCGAAAACCCTATTTTTTACGCATATAAAAAGACAGCGCTCGCTCGCGCTGTCTTTTTTCACTCTTATATTCCTTCAGGTTCGAATGTTTTACAATCTGTTTCACGGCTCGTATCCGCTTCTTTACCGCGGTGGCTTACAACGAAGATTTGATCTGCCGCACACTTCATTCCTTCTTCGTTGTACACACAATTACTGACTTCACATAATACGTCTTGTGCCATGGTATCACACCTCCCCTATTGATAGGGTAAGCAAAAAGAGAAGGGAGCATTCGATTTCGAACTTGGCAAATCCTTGAATCATCATTAGCTCTTTTTAATAATAGCCGTCTTTCTAATAATCTGATTAATCACTTCGGAAAAAACGATTCCCATTGCAATTGCCCCCGAAATCAAGAAAGCTTTTGCCGCAAGGGCTAACGCAATATTATAGTCATTTTCAACAAAGTTTCGCATCGCATCATAGGCCATTCCACCCGGAACAAGCGGGATGATTCCAGCAACGATAAATATGATAATCGGCGTTCGATACAGCTTAGCAAACACCTGACTAGCCACAGCAATCACGAAGGATGCCACTAACGTAGCATTCACTGCATCAGCGCCATTCATCGTGAAAAGAATATAAATAATCCAACCAAGCATCCCAACAAAACCGGATTGAATCAAAGAAGTTTTAGGGGCGTTAAAAATAATACCAAAAGCGGCGGCGGCCAAAAAACTAAATAGCAGATGTTGAAGAATGTACATTAGGGTCGCCTCCTTTTAAAGAAATGATAATACAACAGCAATGCCTGACCCGATCGCAAAAGCGGTTAGTAACGCTTCTGCCCCTTTAGATATACCTGAAACCAAATGTCCCGCCATTAAGTCTCTGACGGCATTAGTTAAAAGCAAACCCGGAACGAGCGGCATGACAGATCCGATGATAATTTTATCTAACTCTACACCTATATCCATATGAACAAATAAAAAGGAAAGAATGCCAATAAAAATCGAACCAATAAACTCAGAAAAAAACTTAATCGGCACCATTCTGTGAAAGTACATCACACTCATAAATCCAATTCCACCCGTTAGGCAAGCTGGCAGAAAATCGTTCCAGCTACCATTAAACATAATTAAAAAGCAACCACTCGCTATTGCTGCTGCTAGGATTTGAATAGTAGTTGAATACGTTAATTGAGATTCCTCTACTTCTGTTAACGCACGAAAGGCCTTTTCTATATCCAGTTCACCACTCGTTATCCGACGAGATACCCCGTTTACCAAAGCTACTTTATGTAGATCCGTTGTTCTTTCTGTAATGCGCACAAGCTTTGTTTTGGTAGGCTCTGTGCTTTCAATTGAAAAAATAATGCCTGTTGGTGTGACAAAACAATGGGCCTCTCTAACTCCAAAGGCTCGAGCGATTCTCTCCATTGTGTCTTCCACTCGGTACGTTTCAGCCCCGCTTTGGAGCATGATTCTCCCCGCTAATAAGCATACTTCCATAATGTCGTACACGACTTGCTTTTTCTCCACTTTTATCACCTTACTGCTAACTTTTTGAATTAAAGACTACTTTATCATATTTCTCGGATTAGCGGGTCACTACTTTTTTATGTTATATTTAGGATGTCGAAATTTTCAAAAAAGTAGGTGCCACTCTTTGAGAAAACTGGTCGTTACTCATAATCTAGAACAAGTATATGTTAACGAAATGCAAGCTGTTTTACCAGACTGGGAAATTGTTGTCGGAAAAGAAATGTATAAAGAACATATTCCTAACGCAGAAATCATTTTAGGATGGAAAAAGGATATTAAAGACCTTTTAGGAGACTCCTCCACTCTGAAATGGGTGCAAACTTGGAGTGCTGGTGTGAATAATTTACCACTTCCCATTCTTCATGAGCGTGGAGTAACAGTGACAAGTGCGAACGGTGTCCATGCGTTTCCTATTTCTGAAACCATCTTCGGATTGATGCTTGCCCTTACACGGAATATTCATACCTATGTCCGAAATCAATCTTCAAAACATTGGCATCATGCTAATTTAAAGCTGGAGATCCACGGAAAAACGATAGGTATTATCGGTGTTGGAGCGATCGGAAAAGAAACCGCTAAAATTGCTAAGGCCTTTGGAATGAAGGTACTCGGGGTAAGAAACTCCCGTTTGTCTGAGGAATATGTGGATGAAATGTACATAACAACAGAAATGGATACAGTTCTTCCACAATGTGATTATGTCGTTTCTACCCTTCCTTTAACGAAGGAAACAAAAGGATTATTCTCTAAGAAACAATTTCAGCTCATGAAACCCGACTCCTTTTTCATTAATATTGGTCGTGGCGAAATTGTGGTGGAGGAGGATCTGATTCAGGCACTTCAAACCGGGAAAATTGCGGGGGCCGGATTAGATGTATTTGAGGTCGAACCTCTCCCTGAGAACAGTCCTTTATGGGAAATGGAAAATGTGATTGTCACTCCTCATACTTCGGGGTCAACTGAATATTATGACCGTCGAGTGGTGGAAGATATCTTTTTGCCAAACTTACGACAGTATGTAAATGGTGAGAAGCCTTCTATGAATGTGGTTGATTTTGTGAAGGGATATTAAAAACACAGGTCCCTAGAACCTGTGTTTCCGACTCGATGGGACTTCAACCCATAAACGACGCTACCCGTATCAAGGATACGAGAGGTTGCTCTGTTCTTTGAGCTACAAGTCCTTCTTATTGTGTCTCAGGTAAAAGCATATTATGCAAAAAAGGATGTCCGCGGACATCCTTTTTAAAGTACCTTACTTAAGAAAGATTTAGTTCGTTCCTGCTGTGGATTGGTAAACAGCTCTTCAGGTACATTTTCTTCCACAATATAACCACCATCCATGAAGATGACGCGATCGCCCACTTCTCTAGCAAACCCCATTTCATGTGTTACCACTACCATGGTCATGCCCTCTTTTGCTAGTTGTTTCATAACCTCTAAAACCTCACCGACCATCTCTGGATCTAGTGCAGAAGTTGGTTCATCAAAAAGCATGATTTTTGGTTCCATTGCAAGGGCTCTTGCAATCGCCACACGCTGTTTTTGACCACCTGATAATGAATCTGGATAGGCATCCGCTTTATCTTCTAGACCAACTTTTCGTAAAAGGTCTAAACCCTTTTGAAGAGCCACTTCTTCATCCACCTTCTTCACCTTCACAGGAGCCATCACAATATTTTCAATCACGGTTTTATGTGGAAATAGGTTAAATTGCTGAAATACCATTCCTACATTCTGTCTTACCTTATTAATATTCACGCTTTTATCGGTAAGGTCCACACCTTCAATATATACATGACCATCGGTTACGGATTCTAACAAATTCAAACAACGAAGAAACGTCGACTTTCCTGAACCAGATGGTCCGATCACTACAACCACTTCTTGCGGTTGTATTTCAGCATTAATATTTTTAAGTACTTCGTTCGTACCAAATGATTTTTTTAGGTTACTTACTCTAATCATTCTGTCGATAACCTCCTCTCAAGACGGTTTAACAGGAAGCTCAAGGATAACGTGATAACCAGATAAATCACAGCTACCGTTAAATACGGTTCCCAAACTTTAAAGTATTGTCCTTGCATCGCTCGTCCCCAATACATAATCTCTGGAGCCGCAATGACCGCTGCTAAGGAAGATTCCTTAATAAGCACGATAAATTCATTTCCTAATGGAGGTATCATTCTCTTAAACGCTTGTGGCAGAATGACGTGTCTCATAGCTTGTACATGAGTCATGCCAAGTGTTCTAGCTGCTTCCATCTGCCCTTTGTCAATCGATTGAATTCCCGCTCGGAAGATTTCTGCAATGTATGCTGCTGCATTTAGTGATAATGCAAGAATAGCCGCTGTCACTGGCTCTGTCTTCCCTGTAAACAATGGAACGAGACCAAAGTGAATGAGCAAAATCTGAACAAACAAAGGCGTTCCTCTGAAAAATGTAATGTATAAGTCAAAAGGTAGTGACAACCACTTGTTTTTCACCATTTTTCCTAATCCAATAGCTAAACCAAGTGCGGTTCCAATAGCAATTCCTGCAAGTGATAACCCAAGGGTAAGCAAGGTTCCCTTTAAAAACAATGGCGCATAGTCCATGATGAGATCAAAACGAAAGTCCATTATACTCCTCCTTTACTAGGATGAAAAAAATGGCGTAACACTATGTAAAAGAGTTACGCCCTAAATAATCAAGTAACCAATTATTGTTGTGCTTTTAAATCTTCAAGATCTGGCTCAGAACCAAACCATTCTTTATAAATCTCTGCATATGTTCCGTTTTCATAGATCGTGTTAATGGCTTCATTAATTTCTGCTCTTAACTCGCTATCCTTCGGGAACATTAGTCCATAATACTCAGCTGCGAATGCATCCGGATCTTCAACGACAACAAACTTATCATCCGGGTTATTTTTCGCGTACTCTTCAACTACAGTGTTATCGGCAACAACCGCGTCTGCTCCGCCACCTTTAAGCTCCATAATTGCTAGAACCGTATTTTCGAATTTTTTGATATTAGGATTATTTTCTCCTAGTACACTCTCAATTGCTTCTTGACCTGTTGTCCCGTTTTGAACAGCGACCACTTTGTCCTTTAAGTCTGCAGCAGATTTAATATCACTGCCTTCTGGAACGAGTATTTTATTTGTTGATAGGAAGTATGCGTGTGAGAAATCATATGATTCTTTACGCTCATCATTAATGGTAATGGCTGATACAGCAAAGTCAGCAATTTTATCTTCTAACTCTACGAAAACAGGTTCCCACCCTACATGTACGATATCAGCTTCATAGCCAGCTTCTTTTGCAACTGCATTCACGAAGTCCACATCAAATCCAACAATTTTATCGCCATCCATGTATTCAAATGGTGCGTAAGCTGCGTCCGTTACGACTCTCAATGTTTTCTTTTCTTCGCTTGTTCCTTCATCAGATCCATTGGTTTGATCGCTTGTTCCACAAGCGGTCAAAAGCATACTGAACACTAAAAAAAACGCTAATAAAGATAGTTTTTTCACTACATTTCCCCCTTAATAATGGTCTTATTTTTTATTAAAACTTTCTCTAGCAAATACCTCATAACTCTAAATTTTCAGTATATTTCGACATGAAACTATTATAACTTTTATCGTTTTTTTATGCAACAACAAAAACTTTGTTAGGATAATTTATTATCAATCTCCTATAACAAAAGAAAAGTACTGGTATTCCTATCATTTTTAACATTTGAAAATATCTTTGGTTAACGGTTTTACTATTATTCTTACTGTCAATCTATCTTACATATTCATTGACAACTGCATAAAAATCATAAAAAACATACAAATGATGGGAGAATGTTTTTTCATTCTCCCATCTTACTACTTAATCCTCATCCTTGATGTCTCTGTCTTCTGGAATCGGCTCGGTTTCTAACTCTTTGATGAGGTTTTTATATTTTTCAAGCTGCTCAAAATGAGTTTTGAATTGATCCTTGTAAATCATGGGCGCACCATCATGATCATGCAACACCCGAATTTTGCCCTGTAAAATTAAATTTTCTACATACTGAACGGAAACCGATAAATACTCAGCCGTTTCTTTTACTGTTAGGTACATCCATACGTCACTCCTACTATCTATATGAAGCTATTATAACGAATTTCCTCTTTTTAACCTATAACGCTAAAGATATTTATGATTCTAGATGGGCAAAAGCTTGTTCCAGATCCGCTATTAAATCTTCGGTATCCTCGATTCCGACCGATATCCGAACGAGCCCTTCCGGTATCCCAAGTTCCTTTCGTTCTTCAAGGGTACACTCTACATGACTTGTGGTTCTTGCTGGTCCATAGATCGTCTCTACAGCACCAAGGTTACCGGCTCTATTTGCGTACTGTAACTTTGGAAGAAGAATTTTGATTGCTTCCATTTCCTTTTTTAAAACAAAGCTGACTATTCCTCCGAATCCCTTCATTTGTCTTTTTGCGATATCATGATGACGATGTGTTTCTAATCCAGGATAAAAGACTTCCTCCACATGCTTCTGATTTTTCAAAAACCTTGCTATTTCCATCGCACTTTTTTCTTGCTGTCTTACACGAAGTTTTAATGTTTTCATTCCTCTTAAAATCAGATACGCTGACCAAGGATCCATTGTGGCTCCATTAATCTCTCGGTAATGATACACTTTTTCCATCAGGTTCTTTGAACCGCATACCACCCCACCCATCGCATCTGCGTGGCCACTTAGAAACTTAGTGGCACTATGAATAACGATGTCTACCCCAAATTGAAGGGGGGTTTGATTAATAGGAGTAGCAAATGTATTATCAATGATCACCAACGCTCCTACTGCCTTAGCACCCTCCACCATTCTTTCCAAATCAGTGATCTTCAGCGTTGGGTTCGTTGGTGATTCTAAGTACAATACCGTGCAGCCTTTAGCCACTTCCGCCTCGATTTCTTCATGATTCCCAGTCGTACATAACGTCACCAATACATCTATATGCGGTAGAAACTCGGTGAAAATTTTATTGGTTCCTCCATAGGTATCCTTAATAGAGACAACTCGATCGCCTGGTCGTAGAAACGTGTATAGCGTACTACTTATGGCTGCCATCCCGGACGAAAAGCCGACTGCTGCTTCTGCATTTTCCAGAATTCGTACTTTTTCCTCGAAAGCTTCGACCGTTGGATTCGTCATTCGATTGTAAGTGTGTCCAGGTTTTAACCCTAATGCCACATCCTGCCATTCATCAATATCGTCATAATTGTAGGCAACACTTAAAACGACAGGCACTTGGGTGGCATGAAAAGCAAGAGACGCCTCTTCTCCTGCCCATACCGCTTTTGTTCCGTCCTGTATATGTAAAAAGTTTTTTTTAGCCATCTAATCACCTCAGAAGTTTTGTTTATTGTGTATTGTATAATATACAGAATATTATAACAAATATCAAAGGAAAATCACATTGTTCAATCATTTTAGACTCTACCTTTTTATACTTAAGGTATAATAAAGTACAGATATATTAGCCTTCAATAAGGAGGAACCGATGATTCATAAAAGATATCGCTCGTTAAAAGATCATGTGTATGATTACATAGCTACAGAAATACAGAACGGAAACTTACTTCCTAATCAGAAAGTAAATGAAGTGGCTCTAGCAGAGAAGTTGGAAGTGAGCCGAACTCCTGTAAGAGAAGCTTTAATTCAGCTTGCGTCTGAAAACTTACTTGAATTTTTCCCTCGAAAAGGATTTATCGTAAAAGAACTTACGATGAAGACCAAGCTTGACGTGTTCCAAGTAGTTGCTGTACTTGACGCATTAGCAGCCTCTTTATCCGTACACCTTCTTACGGAGGAAGACCTATATAAGATGGAAGAGCTGGTGCAAAAAATTGATCAAGCGATCGCTCAGCGAAATTATGCTGATTATCAAACCTTTCAAAATGAATTTCATCAGGTTTACATCAAGAAATGTAATAATGAAACATTAATTGAGCTACTTCAATCGTTACAGAACAGTTTTGTTAGACAGATTTACTTAAGTAAGGACGAAGATAAGCTATTCTCTGTGCTCACACAAATGAACGAGCAACATGCAAAAATAGTTAAACTTTTTAGGGACAAGGATACAGTTAAACTAGAGCAGTTACTTAAAAATGAACACTGGAAAATCACTCATGTTGACATGATTTAATGGAACAGGCTAAACAGTCTGTTCTTTTTCTTTTCCTACATATAAGTTACATTTCTGTGAAAGATAAGAATAAATGTTTGACATATATGAAAGAAAATATTAACCTAATATAGTTTTTTAAATTAATCCGATAAACTTAGTGGGGGTTTAAACATGAAAAAATTATTATTCGTGCTGTTCACACTCCTTCTTACTCTAGCTTTAGCAGCTTGTGGAGCAAAAGAAGAAGAATCAGCAGCAAATTTATACGAAGAAATTAAAGAGAAAGGTGAAATTACCATCGGGACGGAAGGTACTTATGCACCGTTTACTTTCCATGATGAGTCTGGAGATTTAACTGGGTTTGACATTGAGATCGTTGAAGAAGTATTCAAGCGTTTGGATATTAAGCCTGTTTTCGTTGAAACGAAATGGGACGGAATGATTGCTGGACTTGATGCCAAGCGTTATGACATGGTGGCGAACCAAGTAGCGATTCGTGAAGATCGCCTCGAGAAATACGATATGTCTGAACCTTATATTTCTTCAAAAGCAGTACTAGTTGTTGGTGAAGCTAATGAAGACATTAAAACGTTTGAAGATCTGAATGGCAAAAAAGTTGGACAATCTTTAGACAGTAACTACCGTAAAATCGCAGAAGCAAATGGCGCAACCAATACAGTAGTAGATGGATTCAACCAAGCAATCGATTTAATTACTTCTGGCCGTATTGATGCAACGATCAACGATAATCTTTCTTACCTGGATTTAAAAAAGCAACGTCCTGACCTGGCGATTAAAAAGGTGGATGAAGAAGCGGATGTAACAAGCAATGCCTTCTTATTCCGTAAAGATAATAAGGAGTTAGTTGATGCGGTAAACGGTGCATTAGCTGACATGATCGAAGACGGAACCTACCTAGAAATCTCAACTAAATGGTTTGGCGAAGACGTATTGAAGTAAAGGACTGAATGGAAATGGTCTTAGATGAAAGAACGGAACGAATTATAGGAATCCTTAGCGATTCCTTTTTTCCTATTTTAAAAGCTGGTTTATATTTTACAGTTCCATTAACACTGATTACATTTACGCTTGGACTTATATTAGCGTTTTTTACAGCTATTGCTCGCATATCAGGTATTAAGCCTCTCGTTGCGATTGCAAAATTTTATGTGTGGATCTTTCGAGGGACACCGTTACTTGTTCAATTATTCATTTTATTTTATGGCCTGCCAAGTGTGGGAATTACGCTGGATCCATTTCCAGCAGCTGTACTAGGGTTCACCTTAAATAAAGGAGCGTATAGCTCGGAAATTATTCGTGCCGCGATCCTGTCCACTCCTAAAGGACAATGGGAAGCCGCCTATTCCATCGGTATGACTCGCGCACAAGCTATGAGACGAATCATCCTCCCACAAGCGATAAGAGTCTCTGTTCCACCACTCGGTAACTCTTTTATCAGCCTGGTAAAAGACACCTCCCTCGCTGCAACGATCACCGTTACAGAGATGTTTCAAAAAGGGCAACAGGTGGCTGCCGCTACGTACGAACCTCTTTGGTTGTATATTGAAGTGGCCTTTATTTATTTAATGTTTAGTACGGTGCTGTCCTATGCTCAATCCATGCTTGAACGTCGCTTTGACCGCAGCGTAGCAAAGTAGGAAGGGAGAGTATTGGCGATGATTAAACTAGAAAATTTATATAAAAGCTTTGGAGAGATTGACGTTTTAAAAGGAATTAACTTAGAGGTGGAAAAGGGAAAAACGGCTGTTGTTATTGGTCCATCTGGTTCAGGGAAAACGACCCTCTTACGCTGTCTTAATTTATTGGAAATTCCAAATCAAGGGTCAATTACGATTGGGGAGAAAGAACTTCAGTTTCAATCAGGAACGAAGTTAAAGCCGACTCAAATGACCCTCTTCCGTCAACAAACGGGCATGGTGTTTCAATCGTACAACCTATTTCCACATTTAACGGTTGTTGAGAATATTATGGAAGGCCAAGTCGTCGTGTTAAAACGATCAAAAGCGGATGCCAAAAAGCGTTCTCTCGACTTACTAGCTAAGGTTGGACTGAGTGACCGTGCGGAGATGTACCCTCACCAACTGTCAGGTGGCCAGCAGCAACGCGTGGGAATTGCAAGGGCAATGGCGATGGATCCGAAAGTCTTATTATTTGACGAACCCACCTCGGCTTTAGATCCGGAGCTTGTTGGTGAAGTATTAAAAGTCATGAAGGATCTTGCGGAAGAAGGAATGACGATGGTCGTTGTTACCCATGAAATGGAGTTTGCAAGAGACGTAGCAGACCAAGTCATTTTCATGGATCAAGGAATCATTGCGGAAAAAGGAACACCCGAAGAAATCTTCACCCTCTCCACCAATCCAAGAACACAGCAATTTCTTAACAAAGTAGCACGCTGAACTAACACACTAAACAACAAAAGGGGTAAAGTGTCCTTCCAAGAAGGACACTTTACCCCTTTTTGTCCACGAGCGGTGACAGACACCCTCCGTGGACACTTTGGCCTCATTTGTCTTTTTGTGGTGTCTGTCACCGCTGCTAGGCTGCTTTTTTGGTTTCTGTTTTTTGTTTGTGTGCTCTTGCTACTGGGCCGTAGAAGAAGATTCCACTTGCAAGTAAAGCCACTCCGAACATGAAGGTTTTGATGTCGGCTGTTCCCGCGTAGATGACCCATACTGAATATAAAGTTGCTAGTAAAGCTATGACACCGTCCATCATTTTTGATTTTGCTTGGCCTTCATACGTTTCACCTGTCACCACTAATTTTAACTGGAATACAGCTGCAATGAAGTATGGAACCAGATAAGATAAGGTTGCAATATAAATAACAAAGTCAAACGCCGCAGAGATGGAATTTGAAATTGTTGAGAAGATAAATAACTGTCCCAATGAGTTCGTGATAATCATTGATAACACCGGAATATTCTTCTCATTTTCCTTTAAGAAGGAAGGTAAAAACAGACCTTGCTTAGCTGCTTGGTACGGAACCTCTGCACTTAGCATGATCCAGCCGATGGTCGAACCAAATAAGCTGATTAATCCAATACCTGCTAACACCTTTCCAGAAGCAGGTCCAAGCACAGAAACAATCGCATCAATTAATGGCTTGTCCGACGCAATTAACGCCTCTTGGCTTAATAAGCCCATCACTAATGTACTTACTCCAATATAAATGGCTAACGCAATGAACAACCCTAGAATCGTTGCACGCTTCACATCAATTTGCTTTTTCGCACGTCCCGCAAAAACAACCGCAGATTCCACACCGATAAACGCCCAAAGGGTAGCCACTGCTGCGTTGCTAATCTGACCCATCAGCCCGACCGTTGCCCCACTCTCGTCAAAACGCGGTTCAACCATTGGAAGCATATGGGAAGCCTCAAAAGCAAACAACGCAACAATAATGAAGATAAAGAATCCTGCCACTTTAGACGCTGTTGCCAGGAAGTTTAATTTCCCTGCATTTTCTAACCCACGTAAAATAATGAAGTGTGTTCCCCATAATAAAATCGAACAAACCGCAAAAGTTAATGCATTTCCGACCTTTAAAGTAAAAGAACCAATGGTAAATAACTCAGCATGACTCGTTAAAATGGGAAAGAAGGTAGATAAATAACTAGCGAATGTTGTAATGATGGCAATATTTCCTGCTAAGTTACCAATCCAATAACCCCAAGTCGCCATAAATCCAGAAAGAACAGATCCTCTAGAATTTGGCTTAAAAAGCTCTTTCGCATAAATTTGTGGCCCACCATTTAAGTTCGGCTTTCTCATTCCTAAATTCCCGAACACAAGCGCAGTAACTAACACCCCTGCTCCTGTAAATAACCAAGCGAGAATAACCCCCGCCGGACTTGCTGCTTCTGATAGTGAACGTGGCAACATAAAGATACCCGAACCTACCATATTTCCAACGACTAATGCCGTTAGTATCCATAAACCTAACTTCGTTTGTTTTCCCATGATAGAATTCCTTTCTATTATTATTCCCCAACTCTCAAAAATAGAGGTCCCTATAGACATAAAAAAACACACCAAAACGTGAGTACAGTGTGTTTTACAATAACCGCATCAGGCCACTGGATAGTTCAACATAGCTTACGAGCTATGACAGTCCTACACCTATTCGATGTAGTCCCAGCTACTATAGTTGGAGAATTATAGTGCTTCGGCGAAAATTCCTTTCAACTGAAATCATGGAGCTTCTCTCGCTCTCATCCAACCTACTCTTACTTTTCGCAGCCTCTACCTCACCTTTAGCTGATGAGGAAATATTTAATTAAAATGCTTTACCAGAATAATTCATACACGCTTTTATGTCAATGGGATTAATTGCTATTGTACCGTTCGAACATCAGAAAATGGATAAAATACAAACTCACTGATACCAACAATCTTTTCCTTCCTAATAAAACCAAGGCCGTTTCTTGAGTCCATACTGCGAAGTCGATTGTCACCTAATACGAAATAATGCCCTTCCGGAACCATAGCAGGTCCATAATCTCCCGTTAACACACTACCTTGTTCATGCGCCTGCTCTCGATTACTTTCTAAATACTCTTCGCTGTGAACAGCACCATTGATTAGTAACTGATCATCCCTGATTTCGATCATATCTCCAGGCAAGCCTATAATTCGTTTAACGTAATTTTCGCCTTCTCCTTTAATAATCACGATGTCCTCACGATCAATTTTGTCTGTATTGACTTTGCTCACAAATATTTTCTCTTGATCGTGAAGCGTGGGTTCCATCGATGCACCATCCACAATATAAGGAGCAAAGACAAATGTACGAACGACGACTACGATAGCGAAAGCAATAAATACTGATTTACCCCAGCTAATTAGTTCTTGCCTCTTCTTAGTTTCTCCCATCCTATTCTGCTCCCTTTTTATGTAATTAACTTGTTTACATTTTATCATAATCCCTTAGCAGCCACGGTGACCAAAGCTCACTCACCGCCCATAAATCGTTAGACAGGATTCTCCAAAAACATCTAGAAACAGCCAAAAAAAGTCAGCACAAGTGCTGACCTCAAACCTATCCTTATGGTTGACTCTTCATTTTTCTATATTGATACATTTTCCACTGATAATGAATAAAGCAACCAATACAAAACCCTAGTAGGGCAACGGTCGCAGCAACCGCGACTAGAATGGTAAAGATATATCCTACCACCGGGAGATTGAAGGCAAACCCCATAAACCCTGCTCCTAAGCATAGAATGGCAATCTTTTGATTAAACTGCTGTTGCTCCCAATCTTCTTGAAGATACTTTGAAGGTGCTTTTTTTAAAAACCGCTTCGCTACCTCCATGATCGGATTTATTCGAAAAATAACTCCACATACACCGGAGAGTAGAGGAATCAATAAAACCCATTCCATATTAGTAACCCAAGTAAGGATAACGGAAAGAACAATAACCGACTGATTGACTTGCACAAGTGGCTTGGGGATCGTACGCACGTCAGCTGACATTTATATCACACCTTTATTATAGGATTAGTTGGTAATTTATTTTAACTAATATCCAAGTATTTGTATACAAATTAGCATGACTCTAATCGAACGAAAAAATGATAATTGGCTTTTCATTAAAATAAGCGGAGGTTTTCCGATTAGATACAGAATGGAGCCCATTTCGGAGTAAATAAGAGGAGTTTTTCCGATTAGGCAAAGCAAAATCCCTTATTTTCTAATTTTTAAAGTCAATAGGCGGAATCTCTCCGACTATTTAAGCCTTCTTTAATAGTAGTTACTAAATTAAACGGAATTTTTCCGTCTATTTATCAGCTCCGGTGCTTAACCTGCTTTCCCAACCGATAAGTGAGGACCCTCTTGAACCTAAGATGCGGGAATCAGTAACTCTATTAAAGAAACTCGCCAATTTGGCGAGTTTTCCTCTTTTATACACCCTTTTGTTGCTGTTGTTCCTTTAAAATATCCCGAATTTCGGAAAGTAATTTTTCCTCCGTTGTTGGTGCCTTTACTTCCGTTTTTACCTCTTGCTTCTTTCTAAACTTCTGTAATAATTTAATAAATAGGAAAATCGAAAAAGCAATAATAAAGAAATCCACGACATTTTGTATGAACTGACCATATTTAATCGTTGCTTTATTATATGTATATTCTAGCTGCGTAAAGTCAAAGCCACCTAATAAAAGCCCTACAATCGGCATAAGGATATTGTCTACAAGCGAGCTAACAATTTTACTAAAGGCTCCACCAATAACTACCCCGACAGCGAGATCAATCACATTTCCTTTTAAAGCAAACTTCTTAAAATCCTGCCACATTTTATTTCCTCCTATCCAAATGTATACAGACTAGTATATCTTGAAACAGGGAACGTATGTAAACATATGCTCATGAGACAGATGTCTACATTTTTCGAATTGTTGAAGGATTTTCCGGAAATTTCCTTTAACTTTTTTCTTGCAACATGACATTTGTCATGTACCACTCTATACATTTATGCCTTTTCATGACCTGCTCATAAACACTACAATAACAGTAGTTAAATTTAAAACCTTGTAGGAGGCTTTTATGAGCAAGCAAAAAACAGCTGAATTAAGAAAAAGCGTTGTCCCTTTTGAAAAGTCAGATATAAGTAAAAGTATAAAACAAATGATTAACACATTTATTCCATTCTTCGGTTTATGGTATTTAGCGTACGCAAGTCTGTCCATTTCTTATTGGTTGACATTGCCTCTTGCTATTGTTGCTTCTGGATTTGTGATTCGAATCTTTATCATTTTCCATGATTGCTGCCACCAATCGTTCTTTAGAAATCGTAAAGCAAATGCGATCGTTGGTAACATCAGTGGAATTATAACGATGTTCCCTTACGAACAATGGAAGAGAAGCCATAATATTCACCACGCAACAAGCGGAAATTTAGATAAGCGTGGCATTGGTGACATTTGGGTGATGACCGTTGAAGAGTATCTAGCTGCCACACCGGCTCAACGTCTTCAATACAGAATGTACCGTAATCCGTTTGTCATGTTCGTTCTAGGACCGATATTCTTGTTCCTTGTGACCAACCGTATCAATGTGAAGGATGCTAAACGCAAAGAGCGCCTAAACACCTATTTCAACAATATCGCTATCGTTGTGTTGTATGCCTTTATGATTTGGTTAGTTGGCTGGAAAGCTTTCCTTCTTGTCCAAGCTCCTATTTTGTTTGTTGCTGGTGCATTAGGAATTTGGTTATTTTATGTACAGCATCAATATGAAGACAGCTATTTTGAGCACGAAGAAGAGTGGAACTATGTGAAGGCAGCTGTTGAAGGAAGCTCTTATTACAAGCTTCCGAAGATTTTGCAATGGGTAACTGGAAACATCGGCTTTCACCATGTTCATCACCTAGCACCTAAGGTTCCAAACTATAATCTAGAACAAGCACATGAATCTACACCACCATTACAAAAAGCAACAACCGTTACTCTAGGTACAAGCCTTGAGTCCATTCACTTCAAGCTTTTTGATGATAAAAATAAGCGATTTGTAAAATTCAAAGACATTCAACATCTTCTTGAAGAAGGAAAAGCTAGCCTGCAATTAGGTGGAAAGCATCCTACCGCTGAGGAGAAATAAAGAGGAAGGCTCACCAGTTCTGGTGAGCCTTTTTGTTAGATTTCTTTTACATATCTTTCATCTGGAATCTTGTTTAGCATCACATACAAGCTAGTATTGCCCCCACCATTGAAGAAAGACATTTCCTCTTCCCCAGTAAAATGAATCACATCATGCTTAGCTACAGTCAAGCTTTCTCCATCCACATGAAAGGTTCCTTCTCCCTCCACCACTTGAATAAACACATTTGTCCCAGGATGTTTATGAGCCGGCAGTTCCTGATTTTTTGAAAAGTTTAAGACGAATACCGTACTTTCTCCTTCTTTAAAAATGACTCGTTTCGTAAATTTTTCTTCATTATATGTGATAAAAGTAGATAAGCTTTGTTTTTGCATTATGTTCAGTTCCTTTCTCTCTTTATGACTACATCATATCTTGATTCGATTTGTTTTGATGTGATTTGAATCAATGTTTTTGAGAAAATAGCAGAGGAAAATAGAGGTATTTTGTTGAATGTTTAGAGGATGTTAATAGAAAGGACGATGCCAATTGATTGTTAAAGAATTAACGGTTCCATTAAAGCTCCAAGCCGTACAGTGTTTAGAAAAAAGAATGTTGTCCACTCATCATCAGTACCCACAAATCCAAGCAGAGTTAGCCAAACGAAAAGCAGGCTATTATGGTGAGCGTTCTCTCTGTTATTATTTTCAACAACTTCCCCCTAGCTCCTATCTTTTTCACAACCTTCGCCTCGAACATCATGACTCTACCTTTGAGATGGATGTTCTCATCCTTTTTCCTACCTTTGCATTAATTATCGAAACGAAGAACATTATCGGTGAAATTCATTTTGACTCTCAATTCGGTCAACTTATTCGTACATGGAATGACAAAAAGGAAGCTTTTCCAGATCCAATAGCTCAAGCACGTAGGCACCAATCTCTCTTGGGAGATTTGCTTTTTCACCAACTCGGTTATAGTATGCCAGTGGAATTCCTGATCGTCGTTAGTAATTCATCTACTATTATCAGTACCGATCCCGGAAAAGCCTATCTTTTTAAGCAAGTCATTCACGCAAATAAGCTCCCTTTAAAATTAAAGGAGCTTCAGTCAAAGTATAGAACGGAGATGGTGGATACGTCACAACTTAAGAAATTAAGCAGAAAATTATTAAAGGAACACAAAGAAGCTGAATACGATGTTTTAAAGAAATTCCAAATTCAACCCG
Source organism: Bacillaceae bacterium (assembly GCA_041640555.1). Taxonomy (GTDB): domain Bacteria; phylum Bacillota; class Bacilli; order Bacillales; family Cytobacillaceae; genus Robertmurraya_A. Next base: position 290,757 of record JBEQAB010000006.1, on the reverse strand, counting down.
GTGAACTTATAAAGGGAGTTCAATGTCCAAGCTGTCAGTCGTTTCATATGCAACGTAAAAAAGGTCGCTGGACATGTTTATACTGTGGACATTCGGATCGCCTGGCACATCTAGAAGCGTTGCATGATTATTCGTTACTCCTCTCCACTACCATAACAAATGCAAAATGCCGTGATTTCCTTCAAATTGATTCCCCTTTTGTCACCAGTCGCCTCTTAAAATCACTAAATCTCTCTGAAAGTGGAACGCTGAAAGGGAAAAAGTATTATTTTTCGAAAAAAATTAAGCTCCTCCCAGAGAACAAATGAGGATATTTGCGATCCTGAGGATTTTTTTGCGATTCTCAGGATTTATTTGCGATCCTGGAATTTTATTTGCGATTCCTGGTACTTATTTGCTATCTGGGAATTTTATTTGCGATCCTGGGAACTTATTTGCGATTCCTGGTACTTATTTGCGATTCCAGCTACTTATTTGCGATTTCAGCTACTTATTTGCGATCCTGGGAACTTATTTGCGATTCCTGGTACTTATTTGCGATCCTGGGAACTTATTTGCGATTCCTGGTACTTATTTGCGATCTGGGAATTTTATTTGCGATCCTGGGAACTTATTTGCGATTCCAGCTACTTATTTGCGATCCTGGGAACTTATTTGCGATTCCAGGAATTTATTTGGGATCCTGCACTTTTATTTGAGATCTTGTGAACTTATTTGCGCGCCAACTATTTTAACAGCAATCTTGCACTATTATTTGCGATAACCCAAACTTATTTACCACCCTCCAAACATCAATCCCCAATCGCACCCTCCACCACATATCGACTCACATCAAGCACCGTTTCTTCCCCAAGAGCGAGCTTCGCGAGCTCCGCACCCAAAAACGGGCCGCTCGTTAGGCCAGAGGCTCCTAGTCCATTCGCGACTAAAACACCTTCCAAGCCCGGGACGCTCCCAATCACTGGAAGAAAGTCGGGGGTAAATGGACGAAAGCCCACCCTTGTTTCAACTACTGTTGCTTCCTCTAAGCCCGGAAATACCTCTAGTGCTTTCCCAATAATTTCATGTAACCCACCAGCTGTGACTCTCGTATCAAATTCTTTATGGTCTTCATGCGTCGAGCCAACGACCACGCGACCATCCTCAAACGTGACTAAATACTGATTATTCGGAGGCATAACAACGGGCCACTTCGACGTATCCACACCCGGTAATTCTAAATGGACAATCTGTGCTTTTTGCCCGGAAACTTGAAAATTCACTCCAATGGGTTCCAGCACCTCTCGTGCCCAAGCCCCCGTCGTGACAAGCACTTGATCCGCCTCAAACAGCTCACCATCAACCACAACTCCCCTCACGCAGTTATCCTCGCATACGAGTCCAGCATTCCCACTCACGTATTTCGTACCGAGCTGAACGGCAGCCTTCACTAATGCATCACGTATGAGCCTTCCGTCAACCCTAGCACCACCAGAAACATAGACTGCTCCATATCCTTCTGCCACGAGCGGAAACACCTCTTTTGTTTCTTCATACGTTAAGATGCTCACCTCACCGATTTCTGGTGCATCCTCTCTCCGTTTGATGGCCCTATCTGCCATTTGCTTCAGTTTTTCCTCATTGGTATGAAGGCTTAGTGCTCCAACTTTTCGATATCCCGTATGATCTACTCCATAAGAGGACAATTTTTCAACTAATTCAGGATAATAACGTGCACCGTGCTTTACTAACTCATACCATGCCTTATTTCGTCTTTGCGAAATCCATGGGCAAATAATTCCCGCTGCCGCATTTGTGGCTTGTCCCACCTCGGCACGATCAGCCAGGACAACACTCATTCCTTTTGAAGCTAAGTGAAAGGCCGCCGAGGCACCTAATATTCCTGATCCTATTACGATTACTCTTTCCATCATGAACACCTATTTCCTATCTTAATATCCTTAATATTACTAAACGTTCTTTTTCATCTCAAATTCAAAAAAATAGTAAATCAAAAAGCCATTGTCTATAATAGATTTATCACCATTTTTATGTCAATTCGTACATATATTTGTTTAACACAATGATTAGAGAAACGGGATATTCCCGAATGGGAGTGGATGGTTATGAGCACACCTCTTGCGGAAAAAGCTCCACCTTCAGAAAAAGAGAAAGAGAAAATATGGACACGTGACTTTATTCTTATTTGCTTATCAAACTTTTTTGTTTTCCTTGGCTTTCAAATGACTTTGCCCACCATTCCATTATTTGTGGAGAACCTCGGTGGAAATGATCAGCTAATTGGAGTGGTTGTGGGAATCTTTACTTTCTCCGCCCTTTTAATTCGACCTTACGCTGGGCATGCACTAGAAAGCAGAGGACGTCGGTTTATTTATCTGGTTGGATTGGGGATTTTTGTCCTATCCACTGGCGCTTTTGGGATGGCTGGAGGACTTGTTTTCTTATTTATTTTAAGAATTATTCAAGGAGTCGGGTGGGGACTGTCCACGACAGCTTCAGGTACGATTGCTACCGATTTGATTCCATCCAAACGTCGCGGGGAAGGAATGGGATATTACGGACTTTCTGGCAACTTAGCGCTTGCCATGGGGCCGACACTCGGACTTGCGCTAGTAGGTTATCTTAGCTTCACTGAACTTTTCTTGATTTGCGGCGTACTCGGTGCGGTTGCTATTGCCTTATCTTCACGGATTAGATTTAAACCCGTTGAACCAGTAACTACTTCTACTCCTAAAAAGCTCGACTTTTACGAAAAAACGGCCTTGCCCCCTTCGATCCTGCTTCTTTTTATCACGGTTACGTTTGGTGGAATCGCTTCCTTCCTCCCTTTATATACGGTAAAAAAAGGAATTGAAGGAATTGAATGGTACTTTCTTCTTTATGCCATTGCTCTTCTGATCTCGAGAACGTTTGCTGGAAAGCTCTATGATCAAAAAGGGCATCGTTTTGTATTCCCCGCTGGTTCAATCATGATTATGGCTGCCATGATTCTGCTTGCCTGGATTCCGAATAGTACGATCCTTTATTTAGCGGCCATTATTTATGGTTTTGGCTTTGGAACTGTGCAACCGGCTCTTCAAGCGTGGAGTGTTCAAAACTCTCCTATAAGTAGGCGCGGAATGGCTAATGCTACCTTTTTCTCCTTCTTCGATTTAGGCGTGGGAATGGGTGCGATCGTGTTCGGACAAATTGCTTTCTGGTTAGACTACCATAGCATTTACATAGCATCAGCCCTGTCTGTATTCATTGCGATTCTGCTATATTACACTGTATTTGGAAAGGAAAAGGCGAGAGCGCATTAAGCACTCCCGCCTTTTTTTATTCCACAAATTGATCGTAAATCTCATCAAAGATTTTTGCCATTTCCATATCCAGTGAAGTGAGACCTCCTGCATTCCAAGAGCTAAGTTTTATCGTTACCACTTTATAATCAATAGAGATAAACGGATGATGATTACGATGTTCCGAATAATTTGCTAGCTCATTTACAAAAGACACACCTGTTAAATAGTTTTGAAATCGATATCTTTTGCTCATCCATTTACCCTCGTCCCATTTCCAGCCAGGCAAATTTTTCACATATGTAATAATGTCTTGGTCAAGCAATTTCTCCATAGCCATTCCCCCTTAAAAAGCTAAGCCATAAATAGAAAATCTCTCCAACGGATTTCGTTCTGAACAAATGACCTCGGATATTAGCTGAAACATGCCCATACTTTCTATAAAGTTGATATACTCTTCACTTGCATAGTACAAAATCAGCTTGATGTCTCGATCATTCTCCTCCACCGATTGAAGGATACGATGAATTATATTCCGGAAAATATGAATAGAGAACGGGTTAAAAAAGTAAAAAATAATATCCTGCTTGTGGATCGGGTATTCCTCTGCAAAACCGTTAAAAAAGTGAATCGAATGATCTGCTCCATACTTTTTACGATAATTCTCTCTATTTTTCAAGGCAAGCTGATAATACTCCTCATTCATCTCTACACCCGTTACAGTTGCTCCAGTATGGTGATAAAGAAAGAAATTTAACCTTCCTTTTCCACAGCCAAAGTCAACGATTCGGTCCGTTGGTTTGAATTCATACTTATGGATGAGTTGTTGAAGATGCAAATAGGGTGTGGCTTCATACCGGTGAAATAGCAATGACTTGTAAAAATGGAGTTGTTCACCCGTTGTGACGATATGTAAGCTCTTATCGAAATCCTCTTCCCTCATGTTAGCTCCTCTGATGTATAAAATTTACCTTTTATCCCACCTGCATGATAAAAACCATCTATATAGATTTTATGAAGGAGCACCTGTTTTGCACGATACTGGATGGCTATGACAGGGTGTCCCTCAAAATCATAGGAAGGGTCCCCAAGAACAGTGAATTGGTTCACCACGACATTCCGGTATGCGGAGACCACCATCGCTCTTGGTGTTGACACTTCATATAAGGAAGTAAAGATAGGAGCAATGGCAACGAGATTCATGGCTTTTAAGTTATAGGCTGTTTTCGACTGTGGGTCCTTTCCTTTATGATGACCGATATGGCGGAAGTTGAAGGAGCGATTATCATGAACCGACAAATGTCCAATGATGGTGACATAGGAAGCAGCGGAAGCATTATGATGAGCCTTGACTTCCACTCCCCCAAAGCATCTAGTTGTCGTATTGTTCGCAAGCCACACGTATCTCGAGCCATCATCGATTTCAATGCCATTTGAATTGCAAGAGCCCGTTTCATGAGCTCTTCCACTTGGATCACACATATGCGATTTTGATATAAAAATATAATCACTATGATGAGTGGTAATTCCGTCATCGCCAAATCCGTATCCGTTACATTCATCGAGCCAGATATATTGACTTCTACCAGGACCCATGAATCCGTCTTTTATGTAATAGTAGAGCGTGGAAGAAACGTCAAAGGCATGTAACCCAGCATCAATGGCTTCTACCTTTTTCACCCACCCATACTTCACATGAGCAAATGTGAAGCAACTCGATCGATTATTTCCACTCGCGGTTCTTTCCTTGCTCGATAGTCGTTTCACATTCCAATCAAGGGTCATACCTTCCACATAAATATGGTGATTTCCACTGATATGATGTTTATTGGTGAGAAGAATGGCGGATTTTAGAGCGTCATGATGGAGTTTTAGTATTGTTTTTCCCTTTCCTGCCCCAACAAGGATCGTATTGGAGGGAAGTTTTATTCCTTTTGTGACAAATACACCTTCAGGAATGATCAACTTACAGTTACCTCTTCCAATGGCTTTTCGAAAAGCGTTAGTATTGTCGGTTATTCCATCCCCGACTGCCCCAAAGTCAACCACATTTCTTTCGTACTTTATTTCACTTTGAAGTTTGTAGAATTCCACGTCTAAATCCGGAAGCCATGAGGGGATCACCTCCCCCTTTTCATTTACGAGGGTACTCATGTCATTTATGGAAGGACTAGGATGCACGGCAATTTTTCGAAATAGAGTGTCCGTCTCTTTGATCAGTTGATCCATGGGGGTTGAGTACTTTGACCAACGCCGAATCAACTCTGGGTTTTGCTCTGGATTATGATGTTTTGTTAGGTGAAGCAGAACCTGTCACCTCCAGGTGAAGATAGTTTATATCTTCATAGTAGTACACCCCTTGATACAATAACAAGGATTGAGGGAATGAATGGGGAAATTTCTTAGAAAGGCAGGTCTTATGTTCTAAAAAACTGCCTTTCTAATAATTTGACAATGTCTTTTGCTAAACTTTCAGCATTTCCTTCAAATAATTGAAACATTAATGATTGCATAATATGTTGGAAGTGGCTATCTTTTGACCCATGCTCCTGCAAAAAGATCGACCAGTGTATTTCAGGTATCGCTACAATATAACCGTTAGATTCTAGTTTGTTCATATATACATCTGTCACTTTTTCAGAAGAGTGAATAGGCAATTGAAAAATCATCCATTTTCACCACCTTTTTCTATATGATTAGTGATTGGAGGTATTTTTCTGAGGGTAAAAAGAAAAGGGCACCCAAATTTTGAGCGCCCCCGTCACACTTACACCATAATTTTACAAATATCGTTTGTAAATTCAACCGGATCTTCGATTGGTAAACCCTCAATAAGCAATGCCTGATTGTAAAGTAGCCCTGTAAACAAGGATAGCTTGTCCTTATCATTAGCAAACGCATCCTTTAAGGAAGCAAATACTTCGTGGTTCACGTTGATTTCTAACACTTTGTCTGCTTTGACATTTTGGTTATTTGGCATCGCTTGGAGCACTTTCTCCATCTCAATGGACACGTCACCTTCCGTTGTTAAGCAAACAGGATGTGATTTTAGACGCTTGGATACTCGTACAGCCTTTACCTTTTCTCCAAGCGCTGACTTCATGTATTCAAACAGTTCTTGATTCTCCGTTTGTTCTGATGACTCTTTTTCATCTGCTTGCTCTTCAATCCCTAAATCACCGCTAGAGACGGACTTGAATTCTTTTTCCTTGTAATTCATCAGCATACGAATCGCAAACTCATCAATATCATCTGTGAAATAAAGGATTTCATAACCTTTATCCGCCACAAGCTCTGTCTGTGGAAGCTTTTCGATGCGCTCTACTGACTCACCTGATGCATAGTAAATATACTTTTGATCCTCAGGCATTCTTGACACATACTCATCTAATGTAACAAGCTTCTTTTCCTTAGATGAATAAAACATGATGAGATCCTGAAGCGTCTCTTTATTGCTTCCAAAATCGCTATAAACACCAAACTTTAGTTGACGGCCAAAGGATTGGAAGAAGGCTTCATACTTTTCGCGGTCTTCTTTTAACAAGCTTTGTAGCTGACCTTTGATTTTGTTTTTAATATTTTTTGCAATGAGTTTTAATTGACGATCATGCTGTAACATCTCTCTTGAGATATTGAGTGATAAATCTTCGGAATCAACCATCCCTTTCACAAAGCTGAAATAGTCCGGTAATAGATCTCCGCATTTATTCATGATGAGAACACCGTTTGAATAAAGCTCCAACCCTTTTTCATATTCTTGCGTGTAGTAATCAAATGGAATTTTTTCTGGGATATATAACACCGCTTGATAACGAACCGCACCGTCCACGCTAATGTGAATATGCTTTAATGGCTTATCAAATCCGTAATGTTTTTCTGCGTAAAAGTTTTCATAGTCCTCTGTTGTTAATTCGTTTTTGTTCTTTCTCCAGATTGGCACCATACTATTAATGGTTTGTTCTTCTGTAACCTCTTCGTATTCCGACTCAGTACCTTCTTTTAAACGACTGCTTGTGGTATCCATTTTAATAGGGTAACGAATGAAGTCGGAGTATTTTTTAACAATCGATTTAAGACGATACTCTTCTAAGAACTCATCGTAGTTATCGTCTTCTGTATTTGGCTTAATGGTAAGGATGATTTCCGTTCCCACTTCTCTTTTTTCATACGGCTCGATCGTATAACCATCTGCACCTTCTGATTCCCACTTATAAGCTGTGTCACTTCCTAGTGATTTGGTGATAACTGTAACCACATCTGCCACCATGAATGCAGAATAAAATCCAACACCAAACTGCCCAATAATGTCGTGACCATCCTTTAGCTCATTTTCAGATTTAAAGGCAAGCGAGCCACTTTTAGCAATGACACCTAGATTGTTTTCCAACTCTTCCTTGGTCATACCAATACCCGTGTCGGTAATGGTTAATTTTCTGCTCTCTTTGTCAGCAGCAATCTTAATAAAATAGTTGTCTTTATCAAAAGTGATGTTATCGTCGGTTAAGGCACGATAATAAATTTTATCAATCGCATCACTTGAGTTTGATAACAATTCACGTAGAAAGATTTCTCTGTGTGTGTAAATGGAGTGAATCATCATGTCTAACAATCTCTTCGACTCTGCCTGGAATTGCTTCTTTTCCATTCTAAAATCCCCTCTCATCAATCAATATACGTAATCACTTTAGCACTCTACCACTCCGAGTGCTAATCACTATTTAAATATCACAAAAAAGCCCACCCTGTCAACAGATTTGAAAAACCTTCCGGTGACAGACACCGGCCGTGGACAAAATGCCCCTTTTTGTCCACGAAGGGTGTCTGTCACCGCTCGTGGACACTTGGGTCATATTTGTACGCCTCAGGTGGACACTTTAGTTGACGTAGAGTGCTTCGCCTTCTATTTTCAACCCTTCAGGTGCTTTTATATACAGTACATCCATTCCAATGTTGCCGTAAGATCCGCCTGAGAACCATTCAACCTTCTCTGAGGAGAATTGTTGAAATGGAAATCCACTTGATATCTCGGCTAAATTTACTGATACATGAGAGGGATTCATGATTTCAAGTTTATTCCCTTGCATCTCCATTTGAATGGCACCTTTTTTGTCAGTAAGATCCATTCCGTTCACAATGGTTTTTCCAGAATAATGAGTAATCTGAATTTCTTTCCCCATATCCGGGCTTTTCTCTATAAACACTTGAACGTAATAATCATTAATGGTCCTAATACCAAGCTCGTCACCGGTTAGTGGAAAAGTCCACTTCTCCACAACATCTAATCCATTCTCTTCTTCAAAGGATCCTCGGAACGCCTCGATCATCACCTTATCCTGAAGCTCCATACTCTTTTCCACTTCCTCTTCTGACATCATTTCAATAGAAGGGCTATTTAAAGGCAGAAGCCAAGAAGCACCAGCTAATAGAATTAGCAAACCTAGGTAACCAAAAAATAGAAATCTTGTGGTTTTCAATCCGATCCATGCCTTTTTCTTCGATTTGGACAGTTGAGAAACGACTGCAGCTATCACCAAGATTAGTAGAATAATTGCCACCATCATACCCCCACCTCCAAACGATTTCCTAACATATATGCGAATAGAAAAAAGAAAAAGGTAGTGATGGCACTTTTAACAGCGAAAAGGAAAAACGAAGCCTCAAGAACATAAAAACTCCCTATATCGACGATTAATGTGGCTTCTCCCCCTAAGTACGCTTGGATGGTAATAACAACAATAAGCAGTACCGGAAGTAAAAATGCGACTATCTTATTCATTTGAGCAAGCATTCCAATAAAATAACCCACGCTCGCAAACAATAAAATATATAGAAAAAAACCACCTAAACCCTTACATGCCTCTACCAAAGACAACTGGTCTACCGCAATCGATGGTGTTCTCAAAAACTGTGAAACCATTAATCTTAAAGCGAAAGTGGTTAGAAGCCCCGTGAAAGCAGCAATCACACTCGCTGTCGCTAGAAACAGTACATTCGCAAGATTATTCACCTGTCGAGTCGCAATAAAATTGAAGTCATCATATCTATGCTGCTTGGTGGTCAGCGAGATTCCGTTTGAAAAAGCCCAAATCAACGTAAAAATAGCCACCAAACTACCACTGTAGGTTTTCACATCGTAACTAAAGGTACCGGCACTCCCTCCCATAGAGCCCGTTCCGCTAATCGAAAATAACACCCCAAGCACTTGGATAAACATAAGAGAGGTAAAAACGCCCAAATACGCTTGCAGTTTGTAGCGATACTGTTTGAAAACAACGTCTCGGATGTTACTCTCTGTCAAATACATGATCAATCCCTCCCTTAGACTTGCTTGTAATATACATACATAAATCACTAACAGAAACAGGTGACAGCTCAAGTCCTAGTAATCTTGCTTGCTGCTCTACTTCTGCCCCGCGTTTCACGACAGCATAGCTCTGATCAATCCCAACTGCTTGTTGGAAAATAGCGGTTTCATTTATCAATAACTCTTCCACTACGGAAGTTCTTCCGGTCACACCAATCGCGTATTCTTTCAACTCTTCCACACTTTCATGAAGATGAACGGCTCCTTCTTTTATCAGCAAAATCTCCTCGAACAGTTCCTCCATCTCATTTAACAGATGACTGGATATGACGATCATTCTTGGAAAAGCTAAATAATCTTTTAAAATGGCACGGTAAAAATCCTTACGAACAGCCGCATCCATTCCTGTTGTTGGTTCATCAAATAAGGTTAGTGGCGCTCTAGTGGACAGCCCCATTATCGTGTTGAATGTGCTTCGCATCCCTTTTGAGAGACTGGCATGGTAGGAATGTAGGGAGATAGAAAAATAATCTAAAAGTCGGTGGGCTAAATCACGATTCCAATTCGGATAAAAGCTTTCGGCTGCCTTTAGAATATCTTCTAGTGTAAGAGCAGGATTAAAGGTGACTTCATCACTCATAAAAATGGTGTTAGCAGACACTTTTAAGCTATTAAAGGGTTCTTCCGAAAAAACGTAGATCTCCCCAGATGTTTTTTCCAGAAAGCCTGCCATCAGTTTTAATAAAGTAGACTTACCCGCTCCGTTTCGACCAATCAAGCCTATGATCTTTTCTCCCTCTAAAGAAAAAGAGACACCTCTTAAAGCTTGATTCCTTCCATATGTTTTTGACAGGTTCTTGCATGTAACAACATTCATTACTCCTTCCCCTCCTTTTGTTCAATCACCTTTTGAATCATTTCTATTAGTTCTTCCTTACTGACTCCTAATTGAAAGGCTTCCCTAACGGTTTCTTCAATGAGTTCCTTCAGCTTGATGTTGGTTCGTTTTGTGAGGATGATCTTTTTTGCATCTGCAGCTACAAACATTCCAAGCCCTCTCCTTTTGTACAAAATGGCTTCATCCGCTAACAAATTTAACCCTTTAGCCGCCGTAGCAGGATTGATATTGAACATTTCCGCCAGCTGATATTGAGAATAAATCTTTTCGTCTGGCCGAATGGAGTCCCTTAATATCTCCCCTTCTAGATACTCAGCAATTTGTACATAGATGGGCTTCATACTATTTGAGTTTAAGATCACGTTCCTCACCTCCTATATCCATAAGGTATGCTAGTGCATTACTGATGTAATGTACTATATATTAAAAAAATGGAAAAATCAAGAATATATAGTTTGGTTACTAACTTTTTACGACTTTATTCATTTTTTATTTTTCCCGTCCATATAATGTAATGAATGAATTCGACCATCTAGAAAAATGATAGCTTGGAGGAGACCGCATGAACGAGTTTCTCGAAACAATGCAGCGAAAGCTTGGGGAATTAAATGATCAATCATGGACGGTAGAAAGCCTGCTCAATAAAATTGCAACGGGTACACCTATTCGAATGTCAGAAGAACTAGTCAACCGCCTGCTACATCTTCAGCCATTAGAAGGAACCTCCAATTTACAATGTTCGTTTGAAGGAGAACATCTCATCTTAACAGGAAATACTAAGGTGATGCTCGTACCTGTTCCTTTCCGACTAGAATTAAAACCTATCATGGCAAAAGGAAGACGGATACAGTTTGAGGTAGTCGACTTAAAGCCGAGCCTAAAGGAGTCCATGAAAAAGAAACTCTTAAAAGATGCAGACGGGGTAACTTACGAAGATAACAAACTCACCATTAACTTTAATGACATTGAAGTCGTTCGAGACATACCGTTCGGAAAATTAGCTGGGGTAAGAATCAAAGACAAAGTCCTTTGGTGTAAGATCGTTATGTAGCAAAAAGAGAGTCGGTCCATTTCAACCGACTCTCTCTCTTCTATTAAGCTAATTCATAAGGTGTTACATTTCTCTCAATGACTCTAACTCCTTTTGGGGAAACCAGCTGTCCCTTCGCACTATAAAATGCATTTGAAGCAACAATTTGATCCATCGCCACCTTCACGGCAGCTGTATCAACAGGTTCCTTGGGGGACTCCAAACTAATCGTCGTCGTTTCACCTGTTTCGGTTATGAATTGTAATTCTAATGTTTTGGCCAATTTTTTCACCTCCTAATGTTTAATGACTAAGCCCCACTTACGCGTTTACCAACTCAAAATTGTCCGCTCGTTCAATGTTCACTACTGGTAGTGAACAAAGACTTGCTAATGCTTGACCTGCTTGAAAAAGTTGATCCGCTGTAGCCTCCTTACGCACATTACTAAATGTCTTCGTTTTAATGATGACTTCTCCTTTTGAGTTCAATCCATTCTCAAACAATACTTTAAGCTTCGTATCCATGATTATCGCCTGTGCCATCTCTATCACCTCCTCTCACCTTCTATATAGAAAGAAAAGAGGCATTTGGACAGGTTGTTTATAAATTTTTTTATTTATCCTCATAATTGTTCTCGTCAAAGTTCATTTCTGTGGATATTGTGTATAACTCCGTGTATAAAATGTGGATAATGTGGATTATCTAAGTTGTATACAGTTTATTAACAGCATTTTCACAGTAGGTATCCACAACATGTGAATAACCTGTAAATAAATCAAAAAATTGAAACTTTATTGTTATTAAGAACGTCATAGATTATGATAAAAATAGAAATATATACCAGTAGAGTCGTTCCCTTCTAAGGAGTGAAGTTCATGAAGAAAAAAGCCAGCAAAAAGAGACATGTTCCCTTACGAGTAAATCTCCTATTTTTTATTGTGTTTGTCTTATTCGTCATCCTCATTGTGCGCTTAGGTACCGTGCAAATGGTCCAAGGCGTAGCCTACAAGGAAGAACTCGAAAGAACAAACGAAATCGTTGTAAGCCAACCGGTTCCACGCGGAAAAATGTACGACCGAAACGGAAAAATAGTAGTGGATAATATGGCTCAAAACGCGATTACATACACCAACTGGGGTGCCAGTCAGGAGGAAATGTTAAAAACCGCAGAAAATCTCTCCGAACTAATCAAGATGGATACAAAGAAAGTGAGAGATCGGGACAAAAAAGATTATTGGATTATTAAAAATCCTTTATTAGTGAGAGAGAAAATATCCACATCCGAAGAAGAGGCAATGAGAGATTCAACAGAAAGTGAAAAAGAATTTAACAAAAAGTATTATGACACGTTGCTAGAAAGGATCACCCCTGAAGATCTTGCCTCTCTAAAAGAGAAGGATATGCAGGTGATTGCTATTTACCGTGAATTTGCAAGTGGTTACGAATATACCCCTCATCTCGTAAAAAATGTTGGGGTAACCGATAAGGAATTCTCTATGGTTAGTGAGAATCTTAACTTTTTACCTGGCGTAGACACGGTGACGGACTGGGAACGCACGTATTCTTTCGAAAATACCTTAAAAACGATCTTAGGAAAAACCACTACTAGTGAAGAAGGAATACCCGCTGAGCAGCTAGATTACTATCTCTCTCGTGGCTATAGTAGAAATGATCGTGTTGGAAAAAGCTATCTGGAATATCAATATGAAGATGTTCTGCGCGGAAACAAATCCAAAATAAAATACTTAAAAGACAAAGCAGGAACTATTGTAGGAACGGTTCCTGTATCCGATGGAACACGCGGCAAGGACCTTATCCTGACCATTGATATGGACTTACAGCTAGCAGTAGAAAAAATCCTTGAAGAAGAGCTTCTTGCTACCAAACGGGGATTTGGCGGAACAAAGTTTCTAGACCGTGCCTTTGTTGTTTTAATGGATCCAAATACCGGTGAAATCCTAACAATGGCTGGAAAGCTTCTAGCGAGAAGTGAAGAAACAGGAAATCTAGAAGTCCAGGACTTTGCACTTGGCAACATTACTACCTCCTATAATGTCGGTTCCTCCGTGAAAGGAGCAACCGTGCTTACAGGATACCAAACGGGGGCCATTTCTCCAAATACTCGCCTTTTGGATGCACCTCTTTCTATTAAAGGGACACCAGTGAAAAAATCTTGGAGAAATATGGGTACGATTAATGACTTATACGCATTAGAACAATCCTCTAACGTCTATATGTTCCGTACTGCAATCAAAATTGGAGGAGCACAGTATGTACCAAATGGTCCATTAAGTTTAGCTCCAGATACTTTTTCAAAAATAAGAGATTCCTTTGCCCAATTTGGCTTAGGTGCAAAAACAGGAATTGACTTACCAAATGAAATGACTGGATTTAAAGGTCCTTCAACGAAACCGGGTTTTGCGCTTGACTTAGTTATTGGACAATATGATACGTACACAACGATGCAGCTTGCTCAATATGCTGCAACAATTGCTAATGGAGGCTACCGCATCCAGCCACATATTGTAAAAGAAATCCGGGAGCCTAGTACGACTAGTGATAAGCTCGGCCCCGTTTACCAAGAAATCCAACCCAGTATTTTAAATCGTGTGAACATGAAGGATGAATGGGTCGAACGAGTTCAAACCGGTTTCCGCCGAGTGATGACCTCCGGAACAGGAGCAAAAGCCTTTGGCTCTGCCCCTTACAGCCCTGCAGGAAAAACCGGTACCGCCCAATCCTTCTACGACGGACCAGACCGTGATCAATACCCTAAAAACGCACCACCTGAAGTGATGAATGTTAGCTTAATCAGCTACGCGCCTTCAAGTAACCCCGAAGTAGCCATGGCCGTCATTGTTCCATGGGTGTATACAGGAGACACAGGTCCCTCTCCGAACTTAACCATCGGGCGTAGAGTACTAGATACGTATTTTCAGATGAAATAGACCGAACTCCCGCATAGTGGCGGGAGTTTTTTCATTGATTGGAGCTTTGTGGGGGGAGATTTGCCCAGTCATACCGAGTTTTCGATTCTTTCTGATGGATTTTTATTAATATGATTGTGGATTTGGTAATTTTATTTGCGGTTCTGGAATTTTATTTGCGATTCCCCAATTTTATTTGCGATCCTGAAAATTTATTTGCGATTCTCAGATTTTATTTGCGTTCCAAGAATTTTATTTGCGATTCCCCATTTTTATTTGCGATCCTGAAAATTTATTTGCAATTCTCAGATTTTATTTGCGATTCTCAGATTTTATTTGCTTTCCCGGAATTTTATTTGCGATTCCCCAATTATATTTGCGATCCTGAAAATTTATTTGCGATTCTCAGATTTTATTTGTGTTCCAAGAATTTTATTTGCGATCCTGAAAATTTATTTGCGATTCCCCAATTTTATTTGCGATTCTCAGATTTTATTTGCGTTCCCGGAATTTTATTTGCGATTCTCAGATTTTATTTGCGTTCCCGGAATTTTATTTGCGATTCCCCATTTTTATTTGCGATCGCATGTTTAACCCCACCACACCCTATAAGCTCCCCTTATTCCCCATCATAATTTTTCCATATTTTACTTATCTCCTCTTTCTTCCTACACTTAAACTATCAAACTTAGAAAGGACCGATTGTATGAACTTTTCATTTATTAAAATTGATCATATCCAACTTGCTGCACCGGCTGGTAGTGAGGATCAAGCTAGGCATTTTTTTAGCACGATTCTTGGTTTAACAGAAATCGAAAAACCGGTGGCTCTCAAAAAACGAGGCGGTGTTTGGTTTCAACTCGGCGCGCAACAGCAGCTTCATATCGGTATCGAAGATCCTTTTTCTCCAGCTAAAAAAGCTCACCCGGCGTTAGTAGTTAATAACCTAAACTCCTTAAGAGATCACCTACACAATCATCATGTTCCGTACAAAGAGGATACCCTTATTCCTGATGTGGATCGGATTTATATTGAGGACCCCTTCGGCAATCGAATTGAAATCATCGGAGAATAATAATTATATTCATCCAATTATTAAGAATATAAATGTTCAAAATATATTGACATAACATTTTTCATTTGTTAAATTAATAACCATATTACAAATTGATGACGAGAAGAGTAGGATTCAACCCCTTGTACTAAAGAGAGTCGACGCGTGGTGAAAGTCGATGTTCAAGCTGAATCTGAAAATCATCTCCGAGATGCAAAGCTGAACACTAGTAAGCTTTGACGGGTTCCGCCGTTACAAGGATCACGTATGTTGGTACGTTGACTAAGAGCCGACTGCTTTTTTGCAGCGGAATTAGGGTGGTAACGCGAGCTATTAGACTCGTCCCTTTCATTGGGGACGGGTCTTTTTTATTTTTCTAAAATAGAAAAGGGGAAAAGAAAATGAAGAAATTTGACACTTTGGTTATCGGATTAATGTTATTCTCAATGTTTTTTGGAGCTGGAAATTTAATTTTCCCTCCGATCTTAGGAGCACAAGCAGGCACCTCTTATTGGCTAGCGATTGGCGGATTTATTTTAACAGGTGTTGGATTGCCTTTTGCCGTGCTTCTTGCTGTTTCACTAGTCAAAGATGGAGCTGCTGAAATCGGCAATCGCGTCCATCCATGGTTTAGCACGATTTTTATGGTGATTGTGTACCTATCTATTGGACCATTTTTAGCGATTCCAAGAAATGCAAATGTTGCTTATGAGATGGGAATCAAACCATTCTTAGGAAGCTCCTCCAACTCAGCTTTCGTATTATTAGCCTTTTCTGCGGTCTTTTTTGCGCTTGTATTTGTAGTGAGTTTAAACCCTTCGAAGATGGAACAATATATGGGGCGCTGGATCACTCCAATCTTACTCGTAGCAATGGTCACTTTATGCACAATCGGTTTATTTAAGATGGATGGCCATTTGCAAACTCCTGCTGAGCCGTATCAAGCGAATGCCTTTTCCACAGGCTTTATCGAAGGATACAACACGATGGATGCTCTTGCCGCTCTTGCCTTTGGAATCGTTATTCTATCTGCGATTAAGCAAAGAGGAATTACAGATAAGAAACAATTAACCAAATATACATTGAAGGCAGCACTTGTCGCTGGCGTTCTTCTCTCACTCGTGTATGTAAGCCTAGGACTTATTGGTGGAAAAATGGCTGCTTCTGGTTCATATGCAAGCGGCACCGATTTGTTAACTGCCGCGTCTACCCTACTTCTTGGTTCAAGTGGCAAGGCACTTCTAGGATTTATTTTTACGTTAGCTTGTTTTACAACTGTCGTCGGTCTTACGGTTGCATGTGGTCAGTACTTCTCGAAGCTTCTACCTAAAGTAAGCTATCGAACAGTGGCCCTTATTGTTACACTCATTGGGTTTACCCTTTCTAATATGGGACTTGCACAAATTTTAAAAGTATCTGTTCCATTCCTTGTGACTGCGTACCCGCTAACAATCGTTTTAACCGTGCTCACTTTCTTTAGTCGTTATTACAAAAATCTTCGTAAAGTATATGGCAGCGCGATGTTATTTACCGGTATTTTTGCTGTTAATAGTGGCCTTGCTACAGCTGGAGTTAACCTAGGATTTTTACAATCGGTGGCAAAGGTACTCCCATTTGCCTCTGTTGGTCTCGAATGGATCATTCCTGCTTTCGTTGGAACAGCTATTGGTTGGCTCCTTGGAACCTTTGAAAAAAAGTCCGTCCCATCCCAACTAGTAGAAAAGAAAGCATCCTAATCATCGCTCATTAATAGAATGGAACCTCTTTCCATTCTATTTTTTTTATAAAAAATGAAACCCTTTCATCCTTACTTCGTATACAATAGAGTAGTAGAAATATACATTACAGGGGGAAAACAAAAAGAATGAAAAAGTTACTATCAGCTTTGCTAATGGCAGCACTCATTTTTTCACCAGTTGGAAACATTGTGTTCCAAGATCACACCACAACAGTGGAAGCAAAATCGTATAAATCAGGAAAGAAAAGCTTCAACAATAATTCAAATACAACAACCAATAACAACAATTCATTCTTCCAAAATAAAAAATCGGATTCTACCACGACAAATAAGTCTACCACTACAGCAAATAAAGGATTCTTCTCTGGCGGTCTGATGAAGGGGCTTATGATTGGTGGACTTGCTGGATTATTATTTGGTAGTCTATTTGCAAACATGGGGTTCTTAGGTTCTATCCTTGGATTCATGATCAATGTGTTTGCTATCATCATCTTAATTAATATCATTCGCATGGTTTTTACCGCTCTTAAAAAGAAAAAGAAGCAAGAGAATACGAACACATGGAGAAGCTAATTATTTCTGAACAAGAGATTATTAATGCCATTTGTGTTTATATCGCTAAGAAAAAGCAAATCAAACCTGAAGCAGTCGAAGTAGAGCTTATGTATGATGATGATTACGGCTTTTCTGCTGAAGTGTTTGTAGATGATCGAAAACAAGTGCTTATCACGGCAAATTTAATTGAAGCGTTACGCCTTTGGATTGATGAGTATTTAGGAAGAGATCCCTATGCTCCTATCAAGCTACATTTAGACGACAACGAAGGAATCATCGCATATATTGGATAAAAATAATAACCTCATCCACTTTTGGATGAGGTTATTATATATTACTAAAAGTTGGTAAAACGATTTCAATCGTTGTCCCTATATTTACTTCACTTGAAATATGTACGGTGCCACTATGGCCTTCAATTATATTTTTACTGACCATAAACCCTAAACCCGTTCCCGTTTCTTTCGTAGTATAAAAGGGCTGTCCAATCTTGGATAAAATTTCCTTCGGTATTCCACATCCAGTATCTTTGAACCGAATGGTTATACCAGAAGTTAGCATACAATTTTCCATCTCAATATGTAAAGACCCTCCGTCAGGCATGGCATCAAAAGAATTTTTCATAAAATTAATGAACACTTGCTTAATTTGGTTCTCATCACAATGAATCATTGGCAGAAGACTTTCGTGCTTTAAATCCACCTGAACACTTTTCATATTGGCTTCTGCATCTAACAGTGAAATACATTGCTTTAAGGTTAAGCGTAAATCGGTCTCTTTAAAATTATTTTTTTGTGGCTTTGCCAGTGATAAGAGTTCACTTAAGATCAGTTCAATTCGAGCGATCTCTGACTCAACGATTTCATAATACAGCTGTTTTTCATTGGAGTTTTGCAAAAGCTTTAGAAAGCCTTTAATAGCCGTAATAGGATTTCGAATTTCATGAGCAATCGCGGCTGACAACTGTCCGGCAATTGAAAGTTTTTCCGACTGTATCATTAGCTCTTCCGCTTGCTTCCGGACTGTTATATCACGAAAACTAACCACGATTCCGTTCTTGGTCCCCTGGTGATCTTTAATCGGAAAGCTTGTAATCATCACATCCATTGCCATTCCATTTTTCTTCTGAATGGTTGTTTCGTACCCTTCCACACATTCTCCACGAAGGACCTTTTCCTTTAATTGCTCTTCTTCTTCATCTGCAAAAAATCTCACATCACGCATTTTAACGCCGATTAATTCCTGAAGATTCCAACCAAACTCTTCCTCAAACTTCGTATTAGCTTTTGTTAGAATCCCTTTTTCATCAAAGATTAATATAGGGTCTAAATGATTATCAATAAAAGATTCTAGCTGGGAATTATGCCTCTCCATTTGTGGATTCATCTGTTTAGCCGATGTGATATCAACCACTTGTCCAATCATATAATCCGCTTGTGACGTACTCACCTTATGGACATTAATGGATCCCCAAACCACATAACCATTTTTATGTACGAACCGTTTTTCTAATTGAAAAGAATCCACCTCTCCAGCTACTAACATTCGATAATTTGAATCTATCGTTATATAGTCTTCTTCATATAATAAATACCTTAGCCCTAATTGAACGATTTCTTTGTTTGAATATCCTGTAAAATGACAAAAGGACGAGTTTGTTTGCACGATCTTACCATCTATCCCTAACAGCACCATTCCTAATGGCGCATGGGTAAATGCTTCAAACAATAGTTCTTTATCCATTGCATGTAATTCCAAGTAAGTTTCTGTCAATTCCCTATCCCCTATGAACGAAATTTAGCGGATTCCCTTAAAGGTTTGCTCCTGCAAATTTATAGAATCGCCCTTACTTCTCATTAATTTAACCTGCCATACCTGCTCGTAAAGGTAACTTGTCTATCTAATAGTATTTGGCAAAAGGTCAATCACTGCTCAATTGAATAGTTTTCTACTAAATCTCTTAATTTTCTCTTATCAATTTCTTCCTCTAATAACTGTATAAACTCATGATCTAAAGCCAACTTCAATGCTGCAGCATAAGCATCCATCAACTCTTTGTCTGATATTTTCAAAACTTACTATACCCCTTTTTCCATAAACTTGCTGCAATCCGAAAGAATGTAATAGTTATGATCATGTCTTCATGCAGCGTAAATACTATTAGATGGTTTCTTCTCCCTTACGTAGCTCATTTATAGCTATTCGCAAACACTCACTAAAAAAGGGTTCTCTCCCATTGAGATCTTTTCCTTTGATAACAGCTAAAATGCGATTAAAATTATCAATAATATGTTCGGAACTCATTCCTCTGCTCGTTAACAAATGGTTAAGCCACTCAGCATAATCCTGAAAAACCTTTAAATTTTTCATTTCATAACCGACTTCCAATGTTCGAAAGTGATGCCCATTGTCTTCCCTACACCTTTCCTTGCCTTGTTCACCATATTTGGTTAAAAGTTCAGGGTAGTCAGTATAGATACCAGAAACAATATAATCAATCATCTCATCTAAGACCGATTCTCTAATCATTTTGCCACCAAGAGAAATTGCTCCACTTTTGGAACCACATTCGCTAACTGTTGATCTGGGTATTTTTTTTCGAGCTCATGGATCTTTTTAAAAGAATCACTTGTCACCCAATTTTTATAGTCTTCCCTTTTTTCCCAAACAATTTGAACGGTTAATGAGGTAGGTTTTTTGGCATTTTGGAGAAGGTTGAAGTCCAGAAATCCTGGTTATTTGTCAACAGACCTGGATCGGTTTTTGTAAATCTCTATCACTTCATCGACTTTATCTATCGAAGGAATCTCAAACGTTGACTGAACGATAAACATGACATCTCTCCTATTAACATGATTCGATTGGTAGAACAACAATGAAGGTTGTCCCTTCCCCAGGTTTACTCGAAACCTCTATTATTCCACCATGATTTTCTACTATCTTTTGGCATACAGATAGCCCGATTCCCGCTCCTCTTTCCTTTGTTGTAAAAAAAGGAGTGAAAATTCTTTTTACCGTTTCCTCTTCCATACCTGAACCATTATCTTTTACAGAGATCTCAATAGTGTTTTCGTTAAGTCTTGTTCTAAGTAGGATATTTCCTTTCCCTCTATTTGGGCTAACCTGAATCGCATCCATCGCATTTCGAATCAAATTTAGCACCACTTGTTTCATCTGCTTTGGATCTAGTTCTTGAACGGGGAGTATTTGTTCCTTCACATACTTGATTTCATAATTTATTTTTGAGGCTTCTTTTTGAGAAGATTGAATGACATCCGTTAACACCTTTTGTATATTCACTTGCTGTTTATTGGGCGGTGTTGGTCGAGTAGAACTTACATATTCATAGATTAAATTATTTGCATAATCCACTTCTTCAAGTGCAATATCGGCATAATGGTCTTTACCGGTTTCTATTAAATATGGCTTTAACAACTGAAGGAAGCCTCGGATGCTTACCAATGGTTTTTTCAGATCCCCTGCTACCATGGAAGCAATTCTTCCAAGACTCGAAAGGTTATCATGTTTCATCACCACTTGCTCCATCCTTCTTAATGTGGCTTCAAGCTGTTCTTGTTTCTCAAGTAACGTGAGATTCCCACTCTCTAATTGGGTTTCAAGCTTTCGTATGATGGTTTGTATTTGCTGAATACTTTCCTGTTTTTCTATACAAAACACATATAAACGATTTTCATCTTCCCATTGGGTATACACATCAAATAGAGTAAGAGTAAAATCCTTTCTCACTAAATTCAATTCTACCTTTGTTTTTGCAAATACAGGTTTTAAAAATCGTTCCGCTTTCTTCCTACTTCCTAAATCAACCAATTCAAGAAAATTCATGGCATTAGGAAATTGGAGTTGCGTCTCTTCCGAAACTCCCATAATAGTAAAATCTTGATCCACCACAAAAAAAGGGAATGGAAAGGTCTGGTAGGACTTTTCAATTATATACATAAACTCTTTCACATAACTTGTTCCCTTGAAGCCATGAACGTAAATGGTACAAGCCTTCTATTACAATTACGTTACTCGGACAATAACTTTTTAATTGATACAAGGATGTGATTCTCCCTCCTACAATAATTTCAGGATTATAGTCTAACTGATTGAGTTCCTTTAAGCATTCTAAAAGAGTAGGAAGATTGTATATGATCGATAAAGAAATTCCGATTACATCCGGTCTCCAAATGTTTGCGTAAATAACTGAGTCCTTAATAGGAAGGCTGGCACCAAGGTATCTTGTATCAAAACCATTTTCTTTAAAGATGGATGATACCATTTTCATACCTATTGAATGCTCTTCTCCCTGTATACAAAACAACATCGCTTTCGGTTTACCTTCTACAACAAGAGGTGCAGTTTCGTTATTGGGCTGAAGGTTATATCGAGAAATAAGAAGGTTACAGATATTTGAAGCTACATGCTCATCAGCAACCGATATATCATTTTTTTCCCAAAGCTCCCCTATATAACGCATGCATCTTGTTAAGATATCTTCAAAAAAGAAGAAGCTATCTTTCTCTTCTATTAAATTACATATTAAGCTCCAAGAGCTATTTTCATCTCCTGCTAGTAAAAAACTAACAAGCTCATTCATTTGCTTATCCGTCATCTGCTTTACCCTCACTCTTTATTTTAACAAATAATGGGGTTTTTTAACAAATCTTTCATTTTTACTCATTGGAATATACATATAATTCTAGTTTAATATATTCAATTTTAATTTGACAAAAAAAGGATCTACTTTAAGCATGCAGTCCCTCTACAAAATAGAGACCCTCCTTTATACCCAAAATTTATAAATAATAAACATCGAATATAAAAAAAGTAGTAGGCAAAGTGCCCACTACCTTTTTCACACTGTACTATAGGTTTGACTTTGAATTTTTTCTATCATTAGCTCAGCCAGTTTTTCACATTTTTCATAATCCTTAAACTGTGGCTGTAATTCTACTTTTAATGTGGCTACTAAAGAGGTCTGCACATAGAGCATGTCCCTAAATTCATCGACGGCTCCACAAAAGGAAGGGTAAAAGGAATCACCCGTCCCAACCACTCCCGTGGCTAGCTCTCGAACATTTCGACGTTCTATTTCTTGGTACACAGGCATCATTTCTACTGGAATTTCTCCGTTTCCCCATGTATAGGTTCCGATGACCAACCCATCATAGTCTTCCAGGTTCGCATGTAGAAAATCTTCTACTTGAAATAAATCCGTAGACATCGATCGTGATTGAAGGCAGCTTGCTACCATGCGAACAAGTTCTTCAGTATTCCCCGTGACGGATGAATAGACAATCGCTACTTTTCCCTTATAGTTCGTCAAAACCATTGGACTGTGTCACCTTTGTATAGGTACGGGATTTCTGCTCGAAGAAATCTGACTTGGTGTCATTAATCATTTCGTCACTAAACACTTGAATCCATGGCATTGAATTTTCACGGTCACTATATAGGTGATCTAGTCCCAATTGACGAAGCCTTTTATTGGCCAAATACTCCACATATTGTCCGAATTCTTCTAGGTCAATTCCGTTCATCTCTGCTAATATTTCTCCTGCCCATTCCTTCTCAAGCTCCACCGCTTCTTGGATGCGATTCTTTGCATATTGAATGTTTGCTGGGTTATTGAGCTCTGGATTTTCCGTTAACATAATTCGTACAAATTGAGAAATAAAATACGCATGCTGCATCTCATCTCTTTGGATATAGCTAATCATCGTACTCGTCTTTAACATCTTTTGCTGACGAGCCAGATTATAGAAAAAGGCAAAGCCCGCATAGAAGTAGATTCCTTCTAAGATGATGGAGTTGATAGCTAGCTCATATAAATTTTGTGCATTTGGATGGGAACGGAATTGTTCATACGCATCCAAAATAAGCTGGTTTCTCTTTTGCACGATCGGATCATCCTTGGCCTGATTAAAGCGCTCATTTTGTTCACTAACTGGAACCAAGGAACTTAATATATAGGAATACGATTCGTTATGAACAGCTTCCTGCTGAGCAATGACCGCAAAGATGGCCTTAAAGCTAGAATCGGTCACATAATCGAGTACCTGACTCATCGTTGGTGTTTGAAGGCTATCAAGGGAAGCAAGCTGCGTATTGACCCGTAAAAAGATATCCTTTTCATGTGAAGATAAGGAATCCCATTGTTTTATATCATCTTGCATATTGATTTCCTGCGCCTTCCAAAAATTAGACAGCAACGTTTGATACAAATCATACATTTGTGGATAGGCGATATCATTCCAGTTCAAGAGACCGGAAGATTGTCCGTTAATAATACCTGTTGAACGATTGGGAAACGTTGGGTTCAACAGCTTAATCTTATTTAATGGTGAGTTGATTGACATGGTCCCTTCTCCTTTCAAGCTTAGCTATGGCAAGCTTCACATTCTTCAATCTCTGACTGTGAGGTACTTCTCACGTAATACGTGGTTTTTAACCCTTGCTTCCATGCTTCTATGTGTAAATGGAGCAAGTCTTTTGCTTTAATATCATGTCTCACATATAAATTAAAACTGATGGACTGATCAATATGGCGTTGACGTGCAGCGTTTTGGCGGATGCTCCACACTTGGTCTAACTCATGCCTTGCTCTACGGTAGTAGGCGTATGTCCGATGGTTTAAGTCAGGTGCGGTTACCTTGAACTTAAAGTTCTTCTTCTCTTCTGCATATTCCACTGCGTACAATGGATCAATTCCATCGGTTGAGCCACCAATTTTTGCCGTAGAAGAATTCGGGGCAATCGCCATTAGCCAGCCATTACGAATTCCGTTTGTTTTTACTTGTTCCTTTAATTCACTCCAACGCTCGGACGTGTAATTTCTTCGCTCGAAATACTTTCCTGTAGCCCATTCAGACGTCTCAAATTGACTGAATGCTCCTTTTTCCTTCGCAAGCTCCATTGAAGCTTGAATCGTATAATAGGCAATATTTTCGTATAGTTCATCAGCAAACTGGACCGCTTCCTCTGATTCCCAATGGATCGATTGTAAGGCCAACAGATGATGCCATCCGAACGTGCCTAGGCCAACTGCTCGATATTTTTGATTCGTTAATTCGGCTTGTCCGACTGGAATGGTATTTAGATCAATGACATTGTCTAGCATCCGCACTTGAATTCTGATTAACCGTTCAAGCTCATTGGCACCATATGCCTTTGCGAGATTGATCGAGGAAAGATTACATACAACAAATTCTCCCGGCTTTCTCACAATGACTAGATTGCCATCTTCGTCCTTGTATTCTTTTACAATCGTTGTACTCGACATGTTTTGGGCAATTTCGGTACATAGATTACTGCAGTAGATAGAGGTTCTTCCTTCTGCACGCTTATTTGGATTTTGGCGATTGACCTCATCTCGATAGAACATGTATGGTGTACCTGTTTCTAACTGAGCCACCATGATTCGGGCCATAATATCCATTGCACGATAGGTTTTTCTTGGTAAAAGAGGCTGATTCACCGCTTCTTCGTATTTTTCCGTAAAATACTTTCGATCTTTTTCATCGTAAAAATCCTCTAGACCAAGCGGATTTCCGTTCTCGTCCTTCCAGCCCATCAGCTGCTTTACTTGGTGTGGACAGAATGTATGCCATTCCCCTATGCTTCTTCCGTTTTCATCTTTTTCTAAAAGTTTTTCCATAAATAAATCTGGGATGGTGACTCCTGTGAAAATATCATGAGCCTTTCTTCTCTCATCCCCATTATTGGTTTTTAATTCAAGGAAGCCATTCATCACGTCTTTATGGAATATATCTAAGTAAATGGCGACTGCTCCTTGCCTTTGCCCTAACTGATCGACGCTCACAGCCGTATCATTAATCAATCGAATCCATGGTACAACACCAGAGGACATCCCTTTGAACCCTTTGATATCGGAACCTAACGCACGAACCTTTCCGTAGTAAATTCCGATGCCACCGCCTTCTTTACTTAAGCGAGCGATATCCCAATTGTTTAAATAAATCCCGTCAAGCGAGTCATCCACTGTGTCAATAAAACAAGAGGACAGCTGACCAAAGTTCTTCCCTGCATTTGAAAGAGTTGGTGTTGCGACAGTCATATATAAATGGCTTAAAGCCCAGTAAGCTTCCTTTACTAACTCTAGTCTTTGGCCTTTCGATTCATTCATCATGATAGTCATGGCAATCACCATGAATCGTTCTTGTGGCAATTCATATACCTTTCGATCATGATCTCGTGCAATGTAACGATCGGCAAAAAGGAAAAGACCTATATAGTTAAAAAGCTGATCTTGTTCTGGGTTGATTGCCGCTGCTAATTGTTTAATTTCTTCGTCTGTATACATTTGCAGCAGTTTAGGAGAGTAAATCCCCTTCTCTGTTAACGTTACTAGCAAGTTGTAAAAGTCCCCATATGTATGTGCTGAATCGAAGTTTCGATTTTGAGAAGCTTGTTTGTATAGTTCAGTTAAATAGATTCGTGCGGCAACAAAAGTCCAATCCGGCTGGTCCATCGCGATTTTATTTAAAGAGTAAAATAAAGCTTGTTGGCCCACTTCTTTTTTTGCTGCCTCTAATTCATTGATCATTCTTGTTATCTCTGTCGCATCTAACTGATAGGTTGAAGAACACTCTTCAATCGCTCTTAACACCGACTTATAATCTTCATGTACATCTACTACTGTCATGCTCGTCCCTCCTGAAAATAAAAAATCCGCTAAGGTGGGTCCTTGAGCGGATGAAACGATTTCAGCAAAAGACAAACAGGCAAAAATACTTTTTTTGTCTTCTGTCGCCATCGTCTCATCTTCCCAAATCCCCGAAGAAGTTGAAACATCTTAAGTTAAGATAGGTCTCCTGACTTATGCTTCACTCTACTTTGAACCCTTCCCATTTAGGCACCTACATCTCGTAAGCAAACTACACAGTGGCTTTGTTCATTTTGTCAGCATTTACAGTTGCGGGGGCAGCTCTGGTCTCACACCAGATTCCCTATTAAGCCGTACGGCATCTCATCTTAAGGCAACAACACAATATATAGTTGAAATTTAATTTTATATACCTATATCTAGATAATACAAATTTAATACTAAAGGTAGTTTAGTAGATTGGCAAGTAGAAAATGTTTGTTTTGGTAAAATATTGTTGTTGACTTTGTGAGTTGTGGCGGGAGTTGGCGTGTTAGTAGGGGACGATTGATTTCTTTTATATTTTCGTGTTTTTTTGAGCTGGATTTTGAAAAACGGTTGGATTTAGTGGCATATTCGAATATGAATTGACGTTTTTCGGGGCAATTTGTAGAGGGGAGTTCTCTCTTTTGGGTTTTATTTGCGATTTTCAAATTTTATTTGCGATCCTAAAAATTTATTTGCGATTCTCAGTTTTTATTTGCGATTTTCAAATCTTATTTGCGATCCTAAAAATTTACTTGCGATCTCCAAATTTTATTTGCGATCCTAAAAATTTACTTGCGATTCTCAGTTTTTATTTGCGATTTCCAAATCTTATTTGCGATTCCGTCCTTCAATTCCACCCACACTCCCCCCTTTACAAAAAAAGATGAACACCACTCCCAGGCAATGTCCATCCCTTCCACCCTATATATTCTCCTGCCTCAATACCTCGATAATATTGTCCTTTTTCACTTTTGCGATCGAATACAGCATGGCGGAGCCAACAATCACAAATACTGAGACAAAGCAAATTCCAAGACTTCCCCACGGAATCCAAAATGGGTACGAGAAACTATTCATGGTTCCTTTGTAAATGAGGAACATGATCCCCAAACTGAACGGCAAGCCGTATAAAAGAGCTTTTAATCCATAGAAGATGCTTTCATAGCTAATCATTTTATTAAAGCCTTTCTCCGTCATGCCTACAGATTTCAGCATAGCAAACTCACGCTTCCTCAAAGAAATGCTCGTTGAAATGGTATTAAAAATATTTGCAATGGAAATTGCAGTAATGAGCACAATAAACCCGTACGTAAAGACAGACAGCAGCATGAGCATCTGCTCCTCACGTTGTCTACTTTGGTACACATTATAAATATTTAGGTTCTGCGCTTTCATTTCCTCGATTTCCTGCTGTGTCTTCATTGGATCATCAGAATGTAAAAAGAGACTAGGTTGTACGGATCCCGCTATCGAATCATTCATCAGTTGATCAATGACTTGATTAGATACAATGATATTCAGAGTCCCGAGTCCATATGAAAAGCCCCCCATAGGTAGTTGGGCAGTCAAAGCTGCAATTTCAATGTCCTCTAACTTGAACTTTTCACCTGCCTGATAATCGTCATACATTAGTTCTATTGATTCACCAACTTTTGTATGGATACCACTTGCTTCAATAAATTTACCCGTCTGTCCATCCTGATATGTGATGGTGTCGACAACGATTCCAGAAATATGTTCCGGATCAGTGAGTTGTTTCACATCAACCCCCACCTGGTCCGCATATTTCTTTAAGCTTTCCTCATCAAGGCCAGTTAAAAAAAGGAAATATGGTGCTTTTCCATCCTCGTATTTTAAAGTTCCCTTTAATTCGTCAGCTACCTTCTCCTTCTCCACCAATGTGGTTAGATCTAGCCTTCTTGTAACACTTGACCTGGTTACATCAGGGAGTGCTTGAATTTTTCTATAGAGATCAGCCAATTCAGATTCGGATTCTCTATCAGCATCCACCTGGATATCATAGTTAATCCCGTCTTGTGATAGGACTAATGATTTCTTTAAGCTATCCGTGAAAAACGAAACAGATAGAAACAGCACAATGCTAATAACAAGAGAAAAAACGGTCACACGATATCGACCCTTATTTCGCTTTAAATTCTTCAATCCAATTTCTGCTTCCAAGCCAAACATTCGTCGAATCCATTTGGATGTCTTCACTGCTTTCCTAGTAAGCTTAATATCCGAGGTTTGACGAATCGCATCAATGGCCGTTATTTTAGAAGCCTTTCTTGCCGGTATAAACGTAGAGATAAAGATGGTAATCATTGAAATTCCGCAAGCACCTATTATTGAATACGGCGTGATCGTTACCTTTAATGGTTCTGATACACCAAGTGCACCCTCAAGAAATTGATTAATAAACCAAAAAGTGACACCCATACCCATAATCCCTGCCAAAAGACCGATTGGGATACTAATCAAACCGATTATAATTCCTTCAAAAAAGACTGAATTTCGTTTCTGACTTTTCGTAGCTCCGACACTAGAAAGCATTCCTAAATGACGGGCTCGCTCCGATACAGAGATGGCAAAGGCATTATAAATAAGCGCAACGGATCCTATTATAATTACTGACATAATAATCGCTAATAACGAGTATAACGTCCGATTTAGACCGTCATTGTCCGTTACTCCATGATAACGAAGCAATGCACTGTTAAAATCAACACGTGAAATGTTATTCTCTTTCGCCAGTTGCTCTGCATGTTTAAATAGAGATTTTTTCACTTTCTCTAAAACAACTACAGCATTTACTTGATCATTTTCATCTAACTTTGACTTGTCCAAATAGGTAATAACTGTATAACCGGGTGAAAAAGTTGGCTCCCACGAGACTCTCTTCATCACACCTACAACTGTATACTCACGCGTTACTTGATTTTGAAGCTCTTCACTGATCTCCCCTTCTGTCATCTGAAGAGAGGTTTGTTGGTCATACTCTACTTTCGTTCCTGACTCATCTATGAGAATACGATTTCCGACGGGTAAAGTAAGCTGATCACCTATCTTTAATGAAACTTTCCCATTCAACTCAATGGAATCACTAATAACAATCTCATTTTCATTCTCTGGTAAGCGCCCTTCACTTAATGTAACAGGAAACTGTTTGAATCCCTCAGAACTAAATGCTTTTACAAATAGATAAGGCTTATATTCATTCTGACTTCCCTCGAGGGGAGCGTACCCTAGGTCAGATGAAAGAACCAGCTTTTTCGTTTCTTTATCAGACTCGATGATTTCTATTTGTTCCTTATTGACATCTTTATAAACGACATGCCATTCTCCATCCATTGAGATCGCCTGTCTTTTTAGTAAATCCAAAAAAGATGCACCTAATGTCGTCACCGCTGTTACCATCGCGACTGAAATAATGACACCGATGATGGTAACCAACGTTCTTCTTTTATTCTTTTTTAAATGCCTGATGGTCAACTTATTGACAATGTTCACGGACGGATCACCTCATCCTTGGTGATCTTGCCATCTTCTATTGCAATGACACGATCAGCCTGTAAGGCAATGCGCTCGTCATGGGTAATGACGATCAACGTTTGTTGATACGTTTTATTAAATCGCTTTAATAGATCGATAATTTCCTCACTATTTTTACTATCTAGATTCCCTGTTGGTTCATCCGCTAGCATAAGTGCTGGATTACTAATTAGTGCACGTCCAATGGACACACGCTGCTGCTGTCCACCTGAAAGTTGATTTGGAAGATGCATCAATCGATTTTGTATATTTAAAATACTAACAATCTCTTCAAACTGCTTTTTATCCACTTGATGTCCATCTAAAAGAAGTGGTAGCGTAATGTTCTCTTCCACCGTTAAAATAGGGATCAAATTATAAAATTGATAAATTAACCCGATTTGTCTTCTTCGAAAAATAGCTAGCTGTGTTTCATTTAGCTCGTAGATATCTGTGTTATCAACAAATACTTTCCCGCTTGATGGTCTGTCGACACCACCGAGAAGATGCAGAAGCGTAGACTTCCCAGATCCCGATGGCCCTATAATGGCCACAAATTCCCCTTTATTAATCGAAAAAGACACATCATCAAGCGCCTTAACCGCTGTTTCTCCTTTTCCATACACTTTCGATAAGTTTTCAATTCGTAAAATTTCCATCCTGTCCCTCCATTACGTCCTTGATAGGTTTTAGTATACTGGCCGAAAATGACTATCAAGTGACTAATAAGGTGACAAATTTGTCACTTAAGGCTATTATTTATATATTTTAAAAAGAAAGGTAGTTCCAACCCCCTCAGCACTTTTCACCTCAAGTGTTCCATTTTGCCTCGTAATAATACTATGTGCCATCGCTAACCCAATCCCAACACTTTCTTCACTTGCATTCTTGCCTTTATAAAAGCGCTTGAACACATATGGTAGATCTGATTTTGCGATTCCCATTCCATTGTCCGTAACTGCAAACTCTGTATAAAGCGGATTCTCTGAAAACTGAATCGTTATCTTTCCACCCTGATCCGCATGCTCTACAGCATTTTTCAGCACATTTATTAGCGCTTCAACAGTCCAATGAAAGTCACCATAAAAGGAGACTTCCTCCTTCCCATGAATGAGGAAAGTTTGTTCTTTAATATCCATAGGAATCAACAATGGTTCAATTGATTTTTCAATAAGCTGTTTCACATTAACTAGATCCTTCTTAAATTGAATGGTACCCGCATCAAGTTTAGAAAGCTTCAACAAAGAAGACACCAACCACTCAATCCGCTCCAACTGAACCTGAATATTTTTGGTGAACTCCTTCCTCTTTGCTTCCGATAATGAAGAATCACTTAGCAAGTCGGCCATGACCATCATGGACGTTAAAGGTGTTTTTAATTGATGGGAAATGTCTGATATTGCATCAGTTAGCTGCATTTTATCTCTTTGAAGTAGCGCTTTATGTTCTGACAGCATTAAGGTTACTTTGTAAATCTCATTTTTTAAAATACTAAGCTCTCCTTCATAGTTATCACGGATATCAAGCGAAGCTTCCCCCACACTAATTTTCCGAAGGTAACCTGAAAGCTTTTTTATTTCATTATAACGCCAGCAAGTAAAAATAATGCTGCATACGATCAACACAAGAGACGTTAATGAAATGAGTAACACAGGCTTAATGAGAGAAAAAGTGGCCAAGACAGTTGCCACTCCGCCAATAAGGAAAAGCATAAAAATATAAAACTGAAACTCTCGATTTCGTAACATATTACTCTCCCATCTTGTAGCCTAATCCACGGATGGTTTTAATAATGCTAGGCTGCGGCGGATCATCCTCTAGCTTTTCTCTTAATCTCTTGATATAGACCGTAAGTGTGTTATCATTTACAAAGTCACCGGCCACATCCCAAATCTGTTCCAATAACTGACTTCTTGATAGCACTTGTCCACTATGGTTCGCAAAAATAAGAAGAAGACGATACTCTAAAGCTGTCACTTGAATTTCCATCGCATTTTTGAATACCTTTCCTTCAAGCGTATTGATTCGGAGCGCTTCAATATCAATAATAGCGGAAGACTGTGCTTGCTTTTGATAGCGGCGTAAGACAGTTTTTATACGCGACAAAAGCTCACGAATTCTGAACGGTTTTGTAATATAATCATCCGCCCCCATATCTAGCCCCATGACCACATTTCCCTCATCATCAATCGCTGTTAGAAAAATGACCGGTACATCACTATGCTCTTTTACTAACCGGCAAAGATCATAGCCACTTCCGTCCGGTAAAGATAAATCAAACAAACAAAGGTCAATTTCATTAAGCTGTTCTGCTATGACTTTTTTCGCAGACTCCACATTGTAACAAAGAATCGTTGAAAACTGGTCCTGCTGGAGAGAGTATTCAAGTCCAGAAGCAATGATTTTATCGTCCTCGACAAGTAATATTTTCACATCACTACACCCAATTCTTAGAAATAATATGTACTAGGTTTATCATACTCTATGTAAATAAAAATAGGAGGACCAAATTAGGTCCTCCTTACAATATTTTAGTTTTCAGCTAACTCACCAGGGACAACTTTGGAAGTTTCTTTTTCTTCCATTGGATCCTCTGCTTGTGTCGCACGTTTGATAAAAAATGCGAGGATGAATGCTACAATAGAAATCCCTGTAGCCACTAGGAATGCATCATTTATTCCTTCGAGCATCGCCTTCATCATGATCTGCTCTTTCATTTGAGCGATCATTTCAGCAGTTGGCTGTGCGACTCCTGCTCCTTGACCGGCTGCCGTCTTCATCGCTTCGTCAGCTAGTTCTTGAGCGTGTGTTTCTGTACGATTAGACATAACCGTAACAAGTAATGCGGTTCCGATTGCCCCAGCCACTTGGTTTAACGTATTGTTCATTGCTGTACCATGTGGATAAAAACGCGTCGGAAGTTGATTTAATCCGTTTGTGGAAACAGGCATCATAACAAATGACATCCCAATCATTCGGACCGTGTAAAGGATGACTAAGTGCGTATAGCTTAAGTCTACGGTTAGCTGACTAAACTCATACGTAGTGATCACCGTGATTCCTAAACCAATTAGCGCCAGTACTCGCCCACCAAATTTATCAAACAATCTCCCCGTAATAGGAGACATAATCGCCATGGCGACGGCACCTGGTAGGAGCATTAACCCTGCGTCCAGTGGAGAAATTCCTCGAATCGTTTGAACATAAATAGGAATAAGGATCATTCCTGAGAACAATGCCATGTTTGTTACCATAGATATAGTTGATGACAAGGCAAACATGGGGTATTTAAACACTCCAAAGTTTAACAACGGAGTGTCTTGCTTCATTTGTTTTAATATAAATGTTACTAGCGAGATGAAACCCACGGCGATAGCCAGGTACACATGCGGACTGTCCCAGCCCTTGCTTCCTGCTGAGCTGAAGCCGTAAAGGATTCCACCAAATCCAATGCTTGATAGAATTAAGGAGAAAAAGTCTAAACGAAGATTACTCTTTTCTTTCTTATCCTTTAAGAGGAAGAATCCGATTAATACCACTACTACTGAAATAGGGGTAATAAAGTGGAAAAGCATTCTCCAATCATAGTGCTCAATAATCCACCCTGATAAAGTAGGTCCAATCGCCGGGGCAAACATGATAATTAAACCAAATACTCCCATTGCTGTTCCTCTTTTTTCAATTGGAAAGCTAACGAGCATGACGTTCATAAGCAATGGCATCATAATGGCTGATCCGGATGCCTGAAGCATACGTCCAGCTAACAGAATCGGGAATTCGTGAGCAACACCAGCAACTAAAGTACCGATCGTAAATAAACTCATGGCGACTAAAAATAAATTTCGAACAGAATATTTCTGTATTAAAAAGGCAGTAGCAGGAATTAATATCCCGTTAACGAGCATAAAGCCTGTAGTTAACCACTGAACTGTAGCAGCTTCTACCTCTAAATCCTTCATAATGGATGGCAAAGCGATATTTAATAAGGTGTTATTTAAAAACGTGATGAAAGCCCCAATTAACAGAACCCCTATAATCCCGTATGGCGGCCGTTTATCTTGTTTTTCAGCCATGTATGTTCCTCCTATACTATAAGTCCAATAAAATGTACTTCTGTTATACACTTTAAATATATTATACCCTGAGTCCAAAAAATGCAATGGAAAAACACAGCTAAATAATGGGTTTGTAACCTTAAGAAAAATAAGTTACTATACTTTTATACAGTGCGTCCAAATACTAATTCAGGTGATACGATGAAAGATCGGAAGCAACACGTTATCGATACGGCACATCAGCTTTTTGTAGAAAAGGGATTTCAAGCAACCTCCATTCAAGACATTTTGGATTATAGTAGTATCTCTAAAGGAACCTTTTATAATTACTTTTCTTCCAAAAATGAACTACTTATGGCCATTTTCCGAGAGATACAAAAAAAGTTTGAGCATGAAAGAAACGAACTTTTAATTGGAAAAGACCCATCCGATATTGAAGTGTTTATTAAGCAAATGGAGCTGCAAGTGAAGACGAATCGAGCGAGTAAACTGATTCCTTTATACGAAGAAGTGCTCTTTTTAAATGATTCTGAGCTAAAAAAGTTTATTAGTGATTTTCAGTTACGAATGTTACGTTGGGTATACGAACGCTTTGATGAAATTTTTGGAGAGAGCAAGAAGCCTTATCTTCTGGATGCTGCCATTATGTTTACAGCGATTTTCCATCATAACCTTAAATACGAGAGAATGGCGAATAGCTTAAAAAGTAACCCTGAGCGGGTGGTCAGATATAGCGTCAATCGACTTGTGGCGTTAATGAAGAATGTCGGGGAAACCGGTGAGCAACTTCTTTCACCAGAACTGTTGGAGGATTGGTCTCCAACTTGTCATAAGAAAGATAAATCCTATCAAGAAAAGCTTACACTTGAAATCATGAGTCTAAAAAAAGAGAGCATGAATATGCCTGACTCTGTGAAATATATTGAGCTACTTGATTTTATTCTAGAAGAGCTTTTGCAACCTAGTAATCAGAGGCAATTTGTAGTAGAAAGTGCCTTAACAAGCTTAGAGAGTCACTTTGGAAAAGCAAAACTACAACCGTTACGTACTTATCTAAATTAAAAAAAGCTAGCAGGATTCAGCCTGCTAGCTTTTTTTCGTTATGGTTTCATGGTTTTCCAGCTTCCCACATGGTGGATAGCCATCCCCTTATAACCAGGGCTCGCTCCGTAATGTGAGGCAACGGACGCCAGCTGTTCGTTCATGTAGGTTTCCCCTTCTTCAAAAAAGGAAATCGTATCTCCTTCGTCTGTTGCACCTGTTTCTACACCGATGACTAATGCCTTATTGTGTTTGCCGGCAAAGGCTACTTCATTTTTTACAATTTCAATGATGGCAGGAGCACTGTCACGGTACGCCATAATCGTTACACTATTTGTTTTTGTAATAACCCACTCTGCTAGATTTCCTTTGCCAAACGTATTGTTGTAGGACACTTCATCAAACCAGAATGGCAGGTCTGCTTCCAGAGGTAGTTTTAATCCTACAGCAGAGGTATTCGCTTTTGTAATTAATTCCTGAAAGCTTTTGACTGTTGCCGCTCTATTTGTATTCCAACCGCTATATAAGTAAGGTTCAACATCCAAGTGAATGCCCGCAAACTTTTGTGAAGCGGTTGACCCTGCTTGATAGGTTTTTAACCAATTCATTAACGCATCTTGATTTCGATATCCTTTTGGTGCTACCCAGCCTGGTGCTCCATCTAAAGCATATACTTTTATCCCTTTTACGGATGCCTTTGTAATAAAGCTACGGTATACATTCATTGGAATATCACGGTCAATTTGTACATACACTTTGTTGATTTGCTTTTGTTCAAGAAAGCTTAAGGTTCCTGTTTCATTGCTCACAATGTCCCACGGATTCCAAAGCCATGTGGAGCGATCTACCGTAGAAGCACTCATGTTTGATCCAAAGCCTCCCATTGAAAAAAGCAATACCATTATCATAGATACAACAAGCTTTTTCATTTCCCGTTCCCCCATTCTGCAAGCCGAGGCTCACAAAATGAGACCTGGCAACCTGACGACCATTCGCATGATAAGCGATTAGGCTCATGGCTTTGCGTCCTTCCCTTTCGGAGAAGTTTGCCTTTTACAGTTTTTCTTTTATTATACTTTAACAAAACCGACTTTTGCCTCAGGTATTTTTACCCAATCAGCAATTTTCTTAATCTTTTTATGATAAAGAAAGATAGAACTCCGATTAAGGCAATGTATAACTCAATTATCCATAAGCTCTTGATGTATCCAGTTTGGAAGAATACTAAAGGAAAATCAATCGCCGCATGAGTGACTATAGCGAGCAATACATATTGGAACTTCTTTTTGATAACCGCTAGTAATACAAGTAAAGTAAAAGCGATTTGCATAAAGAGGGCAAAGAAACGCTCTGGAATTGCCCATAAGTAGTGAGAGATTCCTTGATTGAATAATGTTTCTTTAATGGTTGCTGCCTGATCACTTGGAAGACTGGCTCCGATAGAGGAATCAAATGTACCTGCATTGATCATGGTAGCAAAGATAAGAAATGGTACCACCGTTGAAAGGGCAATGACTACGGCTTCAATGCCACCCCAGCCTACCCCAAAGGATAGACCACCCTTGTAATCCTGATATTTTTTTAACAGCCAGATAAATAAAATATAGCGTCCCAATTCCTCAAAAATCCCTGCTGCAAAACCGCCATATAATCCGAATAACCATGGATGTTCCGCATAGTTTGGAAAATTGGTTATGACGAGAACATGAAGAAGTTTCTCTAATACTTGTGTAATAATAATAAATCCGATGCTACCTATTATTAACGGCTTGAGTGAAATTCCTACCTGTTTTTTTGTTATTAGAATAGCACTTGTAAATAGAAGAATGGCAAATATAATAACTGCGACCATGCTCATGATCATTGAATTACTTATCATAGTTAATCCCCCTTGTTTTTATTATCATTATTGATAATGATAATATTAAAGTAAAAGCATAATTCTGTCAATGAGTTTTGTTCTTTTTTTCCAAATAAAAAAAAGCACCTCTTAGGAAGTGCTTATCTTCTGGCTATATGAACCTTTAATTGTTTTCCTTTTACCGTGGTATGTTTCATTTCGGACAACACCTGTGACCCTTTTCCATTTAGGATTTCTACATAAGAAGCTGTGTCAAGGATCGTGATAATTCCGATATCCTGTGCAGAAACACCCTCAATTTTACAAATGGTTCCGACAAAATCCACGGCACGCAGTTTCTTTTTCTTTCCGCCATTAAAATAGAGCTTGGTGATATCCTTATTGAGTTCTTCACTCTTTAGTTGCTTAATCTCCGGCTCTGAACCAATCTTTTCTTCAAAGGCAGCTCGTAATCTCTCCACCTGCCCCGAAGCAGGTTTCTCCTTCTGTGGAATGTGAAAACCAATGAGCTGCTCAATTTCTTCTAACAGCCGTCTTTCTCTTTCTGAAACAAACGTAGTAGCCTTGCCTTTCATCCCCGCCCGACCGGTTCTTCCTGTACGATGTACATAGCTTTCTTTTTCGTATGGAATATCAAAGTTCACCACGAGTGAAATATTTTCAATATCTATTCCACGGGCTGCCACATCGGTTGCGATCAGGTAGCGAAACTCTCCCCGTTTAAATTCACTCATCACTTCAAGACGATCTTCCTGAATCATTCCACCATGAATTTTATCGCAATCATATCCAAGCTCTGTTAAATGATCGACAACCATATCCACACGGTCCTTTGTCCTGCAAAAAATGATACAGCTATCTGGGTTTTCGATAATCGTTACGTTTTGCAATAATTTCAGCTTTTCCTGTTCCTCCACCCAATAGAAGGAATGCTCAATGAATCCAGTTGAAGTACTTGAAGATTCCATTTCCACCTCAACAGGTGCTTGCAAATAGTTTTGGGCTAGTTTTTTTAGCGTCTCTGGAAGAGTGGCTGAAAAGAGCATGGTGATTCTTTTGTCTGGAACCGCCTGTATAATGGCCTCTACTTGCTCGATAAAGCCCATATTTAGCATTTCGTCCGCCTCGTCAATGACAAGGAATCGAATTTGATCGAGGGTAAGGGTACCTTTTTGAATATGATCCAGCAAGCGACCTGGTGTCCCTACAACGACATGAGTCTTTTGCTTAAGCTTCGTTTTTTGATACATAAAGGATTGCTTTCCGTATACTTCTACTGCATTGATTCGTTTTAATCGGCCGATATTTATAAAGTCTTCTTTGATCTGTACAGCTAACTCTCTAGTTGGGGTAAGCACGAGAGCTTGCGGTTTATTTTCTGTCCAATCAATCATTTCACAAATTGGAATGGCAAAGGATGCTGTTTTTCCACTTCCTGTGCGTGACTTGACGATTACATCCTGCTCCTCGATGACAAGTGGAATAACCTTTTTTTGGACTTCAGTTGGTTGTTGATATTGTAGGCTTGCTAAAGTACTCAATATTTCTTCACTTAAGGTGAAATCTGTAAAATCCATAAAACAGCCTCTTTTCAAAATTTCTTTACAATACTACATTTTACCGAACGCATTCTTTTTATGAAACCAGCATGTAAAGTACATTCATTTGACCACATAATCAGTAAAATGTACATGTTTCTTTAGGAACAGAGGGAAAATACTTTCACGATGCCTAAATATTTTTTTCAGCAGCTAAATCTTTTACGGGGGGCACTCATCGTGCTAAATCATGTAGATGTAGTAATTGTGGGAGCTGGACTATCTGGTCTTGCTGCTGGATGGGAGTTAAGAAAACATGGAAAAAGCTTTGCTATTTTAGAAGCTCAAAACCGAGTTGGAGGTCGTGTATTAACGATTACACATGAAGATTCGACGATTGACCTTGGTGCCCAGTGGGTTTCTCCTTTTCAACCTCGGATACAAGCATTGTTAAAATATTTTCAAATCCAAACCATCCCTTCCTATAACGAAGGAAAAACCATCTTTGATTTGCATAATAAACGAATGCTCGGTTTGAATAAATTCCCTCCTCTTTCCCCCCATGGAAGGCTGGACTTACTACTTACTCAAAGGAAAATCCAGGAATTCACGAAGCTACTATCCAATGAAGGGGTACGGCAATCAAGTATTTCACACAAATGTGACAGTATCACGACCGAGAACTGGATAGAAGGGCAAATGTTTTCTAAGCTTGGAAAGTCCTTCTTTACCATTTTCTGTGGAGAGCTCGCTTCACTCGAACTGAACGAATTATCCTTTTTAGATATTCTTTGGTTCATTCAGTCGGCGGGTGGTCTTGAAAAGATCTTGACTGGGGAAGATGAGTGGATAACTAATGGAGCTCAAACCTTACCTCGTCTACTAGCTGAGGCTATGCATGAGCAGATCTATATGAACCAACCTGTAAGAAAGATCGTCTGGGGAGGAAATCGTGTAAACGTTCATACCGACTCTGACCTTTGGAAGAGTCAAAAAGTGATTGTTGCCTTACCTCCTACTTTTAGTTCAAAAATACAGTACGACCCTCCATTACCTGCTTTGCGTGAGCAGCTTTGTCAGCGTGTTGGACAGGGATCGATCATTAAATCCGTCATCGTATACGCCACACCTTTCTGGAGAGACCAAGGCTTATCGGGTAACTCCTACAACGATTACGGACCCATTCGAGCCACCATGGATAGTTCCACACCCGGTCAACCACATGGAGTTCTTACTGCATTAATAGGCGGTAAATACGCAAGAAGGCTAGGGCAACTGCCTCCACTAGAGAGAAAAAAGGAAATTGTATCCTGCCTTGGTCTCCTATTTGGAAAGGAGGCACTAGACCCGATTGCCCTTTATGACAAAGATTGGTCAGAAGATCCTTGGTCAAGAGGAGGCTACGCTGCCCATTTTGCAACCGGAGTGATCACCGAATATGGAGCTGCATTAACAGACCCGGTTGGGCCTATCCATTGGGCCGGAACGGAAACAGCTAATGAATGGCGCCTCTACATGGAAGGTGCCATCGAATCAGGCGAACGCGCCGCAAAAGAAACCCTAAAATAAAAAAATGGGTGTCTGTCACCCTCCGTGGACACTTTTACCGGTTTTGTCCGCGTGGAGTGGACAAACACCCCACTGTTCTATATTTTAATTAATTAATTTAGCTAATTCTGGAATCTTCAAAACCTTCAGTCGATAATAAGCCTCGACTCACTCCATTTCTTCCGTTTCTTTTGGCTTCATAGAGAGCTTTATCACAGGCAACATACATTGTTTCTAGTTCTGTCTCTACAGTTGGGATGATGGTTAGTGTACCCATACTAATCGTGTATGAAAGCTCCCCTTCTGTCTGAGACTGCTTTTCTATCCCTTTACAAATTTCCCATGCTAACTTCATGGCCTCTTCCTCATTTGTATCTGGTAGAAGAATCGCAAATTCGTCGCCACCAAAACGACTAAAATAATGGCCATCGCTAATATACTCCCGAATCTTCCTGCTCAATTCACGCAGCACCTGATCTCCTACGTCATGTCCATATTTATCATTAATCCTCTTAAAATAGTCAATATCAAACAAAAGAAGTGAGATAGGTTTCTTATTCTTTGAACCGTCCAATAAGCACTTTTTCGCATCTGTAAAAAATACTCTTCGATTCAATGCTCCTGTTAAATCATCATAACTGGCTAACCGAATCAGCTCTTGATCCGCTTGTTCTTTTAATATGAGAATAAATCCGGTGTTTCCAATCAGCATCACCAGATAAAGGCCGATAAAAGAAAGAGTTTGGAAAAATCCTGGTGTAAAAAAGCTCCAGGTGTAGTCAGACATTAAAGTAACCATTCCTCTACCGCACAAGGCCAGAGCTAAAAATAAGTAAAACAATCCTAAGATCCTTCTTAATCGTGAGGATTCTCTCTTATTAACTAAATAATAGACAGGTAGAATCATAAGCAAAGCAGTGCCAAATGACGCAACGGCAATTCGATTGCTCTCTAAGTTAAAAAATAGAATAGCTAAATGAAAAGCTGCTATATTTATAAAGGTCATTATTATATACGCTGTTTTTATACGTCTCGTACACACCTTCAACAATCTTAGAATCGCAATCATCTCAAACGAAGTCCCTAAAAACAGTAGAGTATTAGCAACCGAGATGGTGAACAAATCCGAAATGCCACCCCGTAAGGTTAATAAGGTCCAGGCAAGGGCCTGAACACATTTGGCCAAGAAAAAAGTAGTAACCGTCTTGTCCGTTCGATGGTCTCGCCAATAAGCACTCATTAAAAACACAGTAAACACATGACCCGTAACCAAAATAACAAAGATTGTTTTCATATCAAGAGAGAAGCCCATCATATATCACACACCTGAACAAATAATATACCGTTCTATACTACTACACTTTAGGGTGTCTGACACCCTCCGTGGACAAATATAGTGGTTTTGTCCGTGTGTGGTGGACACTTTAGAGGATCACTATATTATTTGTTATTTTTTTACATACAAATAATTTTCTTTTGTTTGTGGTTTCGTTACAATGATGAAGAAAGTTGGTGACCATATATGTTTAAGATTCTTCTAATTGAAGATGATTCTAGTCTTTTTCATGAAATCAAAGAACGGCTGACACAGTGGTCTTATGAGGTTCACGGGATCGAAGACTTCGCCCTTGTTCTCGAGGAGTTTACGAAGGTCAAGCCTGATCTAGTCATCATTGATATACAGCTTCCTAAATACGATGGTTTCCACTGGTGCCGCCTGATCAGAGCCCATTCTAATGTGCCGATCATTTTCCTGTCCTCACGTGACCATCCGACCGATATGGTCATGAGCATGCAGCTTGGGGGAGACGATTTTGTTCAGAAGCCCTTTCATTTTGACGTGCTAATTGCGAAAATCCAAGCCATCCTTCGCCGAGTCTACAACTATAGCAATCATACAGTCATTTTGAAAACATGGTGCGGTGCTACAGTGGATTACGAGAAAAATACAGTAACCAACAACAACGGATCGATCGAGCTGACAAAAAATGAAATGTATATTTTAAAAATTTTAATCGAAAAAAAGAACAGCATTGTAAGCCGTGAAACCATCATTAAAAGCCTTTGGGACGATGAACGGTTTGTCAGCGATAATACACTAACGGTCAACGTCAATCGATTACGAAAAAAACTGGATGAGTTACAGCTTGGCCACTATATAGAAACCAAGGTAGGTCAAGGGTATATCGCCATCGAAGAGGGCACTTTACCATGATCAAAAAATTCATAACCGAACGAGGGAGTTGGATAATCTTTTATGTCTTCATCCATCTCTTAATAGTCTTTGTCGCTTTTCTTGATTCTGCGATTCCGCTCAAACCCATTTTATACATTGTCTTTTTATCCTTTCTCCTCTTCTCGATCTTCCTTTTCGTCAGATATCAAAAGGAGACTCGATTTTTCAAAGGATTTGATGAGTGGGAGAATAACCTAGATTTGTCTCAAATTCCTCAAGCAGAAAGCCCCTTTGAGGAAATGATTGAAAAAAGTATCTATAAACAAACGGAATTGCTAAAGAATCAGTTCAATCACCATCAATTATCATTAGAGGATGAGAAGGACCAACTGTTAGCCTGGATTCATGAGGTAAAGACTCCTTTAACAGCCATGCATCTCATTATTGACCGCATTCCTGATGAAAAAACAAAGGCGAGTCTCACGCATGAATGGCTACGAGTTCACTTATTACTTGACCAACAGCTTCATCAAAAACGCCTCTTCTTTATTGAGAATGACCTTTATATCGAAAAAGTAGATCTTCACACTCTGGTGATTCCAGAAATCAAGACCTTACAATCTTGGTGTATCCAAAAAGGCATTGGCATAGATGTTAGTCTTCAAGAACGAGAGATCCTTACAGATGCGAAATGGTTCGCTTTTATCCTGCGCCAACTGTTAACCAATGCCGTTAAATACAGCAACCAGTCAGATATTTACATAAGAAGCTCTATGAAAGACGATCATATGGTCATAGAAATACAAGATTGCGGGCGTGGGATTGACCCACGGGACATGACACGGATTTTTGAAAAAGGGTTCACGTCTACTTCCACCCATCAAGATCACTCTGCCACTGGCATGGGATTATATTTGGCCAAAAAAGCGGCTGATTCCCTTTTGATACAAATAGCGGTTCAATCTACTCCAGGTGAGGGGTCAACTTTTAAGCTCACTTTACCTAATCGGAATGAATTCGTAAAAATAACAGGCATGTGACAAAGATGTCACATGCCTGTTTCAAATGTTAGCCGAATCGAAGGATGGGACCTCCCCTATCCATTTATAATCAAGTCATAGAAGGAAGGAGAGAATCAAATTGAATATTTTAGAAGCCAAACAAATACACAAAAGCTACGGAAATAAATTTAATAAACAAGAGGTCCTAAAAGGCATCAATATGTTCATTGA
Source organism: Bacillaceae bacterium (assembly GCA_041640555.1). GTDB lineage: Bacteria > Bacillota > Bacilli > Bacillales > Cytobacillaceae > Robertmurraya_A. The sequence continues at coordinate 247,332 of JBEQAB010000006.1, read as the reverse complement.
ACAAGGAGAATTCGTCAGTATCATGGGAGCCTCTGGATCTGGTAAAACCACTCTATTAAATGTGCTTTCCTCGATTGACCATGTGAGCCAAGGTTCAATTTTTGTTGAAGGAAAGGAGATTACACAGATGCGTGATAAAGAACTCGCCCTTTTTCGTCAAAAAAACTTAGGCTTTATCTTTCAAGATTATAATTTATTAGATACTCTCACAGTCAAAGAAAACATTTTACTACCTTTATCCATTACAAAAACACCGAAAAAGGAAGCCGATCAAAAGTTTACGGAAGTGGCCAATGAGCTAGGAATCGCTGAGCTTCAACATAAGTATCCGAATGAAATATCCGGCGGACAGAAACAACGAACATCCGCTGCGCGTGCATTCATTCATGATCCAAGCCTCATCTTTGCTGACGAGCCAACGGGAGCACTTGATTCAAAGGCTGCGTCCGATTTACTAAATAAGCTTAGCCAATTAAACCAAAAGCGAAAATCCACCATCGTGATGGTCACGCATGATCCAGTTGCTGCAAGCTACTGTTCAAGAGTCATCTTCCTTCGAGACGGGCAAATCTATACCCAACTCAACCGAGGGTCAGAAACAAGGCAAGCCTTTTTCCAAGATATTATGAAAACACAAGGAGTGTTAGGAGGGGTGCAAGATGACCATTAATCAACTCATCCTTCGCTCCTTTAAAAAGAATATAAAAAACTATTATCTGTATGTATTTGCCTTGGTTTTTAGCGTGTCTCTTTATTTTGCATTTGTCACTCTACAGTATGACCCTGCGATGGACGCCGCCAAAGGGAGTATTAAAGGAGGAGCCTCCATTCGTGCTGCGTCTGTCCTTCTTGTTGGGATTGTGACCGTTTTTCTCGTATATGCCAATATGATTTTTATTAAAAGACGCAGTAAAGAAATCGGACTCTTTCATTTGATTGGCATGACGAAACGAAAGATTTTCCGTATTCTTGGCATGGAAAATGCTCTGCTCTACTTTTTATCTCTAGGCATTGGTATTTTCGTTGGATTTTCATTTTCTAAATTAATCATGATGATCCTGCTAAAAATTACAGGAGTAAATGCTGTCACGACCTTACATTTTTCTAGCCAAGCATTTATTCAAACCGTCCTTGTGTTTACACTCATTTTCTTATTGATTCTTGGGTTAAATGCACTTTTTATTCGAAAACAGACGATTTTATCCTTATTTCGAGTAACCTCTTCTGCCGAGCAAAAGGTCCAAAAGTTATCTGTCTGGGAGATGTTCATGGGCATTGCAGGGATTTCACTCATTGCCTTTGGTTATTTTGTTTCCACCAAACTGTTTAGCGGGGACATTACAGAGATGAATGAACTCTTTATTGCCATGGTGGTCATTTTAGCATCCGTTATCCTTGGAACCTATTTCTTTTACAAAGGATCCGTAAGCTTTATTTTTAACCTGATTCGAAAAAAGAAGGATGGATACTTAACTATTAAAGAAGTTCTCTCCTTATCTTCTATTATGTTTCGCATGAAGTCGAATTCGTTCCTGTTAACCATTGTCACAACGGTATCTGCACTCGCCATCGGATTATTATCGTTAAGTTATATCTCCTATTATTCGGCAGAGAAATCAGCCGAAGATAGTGTAATCAAAGATTTTGCCTTTACTAGTCAGGAAGATGCACAAACATTTAAGGAAGCTTTAAAGAGTGAGGATCTCCCTTATGAGGAGACGGTTATTGATGTGGTGATGGTTCGTGCGAATCTGGAATCGATCATACAAACTGGAGAAGTAATGGATGTGGATTTAAGTAAGATGGAGTTGCCTGTTGTTAGTGAAAAATCGGTTCCTGGAGTGGATGTGTCGCCTACTGAAACGTTGTTTACAGGGTACAGTGATATGCTATCCAAATTCATGTCTCTTGAAGACTCTGGAAAAATTGAATTTCACAGTACAACCGGATCCATTCCGCTTGATTATATTGGGTTAAGAGATGAGTTTATTGTTTCCTGGTATTTTACAAACGGTGGTCAGCCGGTTGCAATCGTGGATGATAGTTTGTTTACTACCCTTCAACAAAACTTCGATCCAGAGGTTCAGCGGGAATCCTCTGTCTTTATCGGGATTGACATGAAGAAGGAAGAGACGATCCAACAAGCCAATAAGCTTTATCTTGATCTAGGACTCGATGACAATTACATGAATGATTCTCAGCTTCAAATGAGCACAGACCAGAAACTGATCATGGGGCTCTCTATGTTTATCGTCGGTTTCCTGGGTCTCACCTTCCTGATTACATCCGGGTGTATTCTTTACTTCAAGCAAATGGACGAAAGTGAAGATGAGAAATCGAATTATACCATTTTACGTAAGCTCGGTTTTACTCAAGGAGACTTAACAAAAGGAATCGGCCTGAAACAGGTATTCAATTTTGGCATTCCTTTAATCATCGGTCTGTCTCATAGCTATTTTGCGGTTCAATCCGGCTGGTTCTTTTTCGGGGCAGAGCTTTGGACCCCCATGTTACTAGTAATGATTCTATATACAGGCTTATATTCCATTTTTGGATTTCTGTCCGTGCTTAATTATAAAAAAGTGATCAGAAACGCTCTTTAACTTTAGCTCAACAAATATATTAAAAAGGATAGATGAGCACAATTGAATTAGCTCTATCTATCTTTTTTTGTTTATTTCTTTTTTCACAGTTAGTACATTTTGGTTTATCCCACAACACGAATATTCCCCTCCTCAAAACTCCCTTTCCTTCTACCTACGTATACCCTTTGTAAAGGTTTCTGATTGAAATACATAGTACCGTAAAAACTGAAAATAATACCATTGAGGTGATTAAGAAGGAGATGACATATGGAAAATGTAGCTAATGTTGTTCATATAGGAGAATTAATAGCTGTCTCTAAAGTTTTTCAACTAAACCCCTTTCGAATGGTTACATTAATAGAAAATGGGGATATGGAAGTATTCGAAACAAAGGAAGCTTTTTTAGCCAAATACGGAATCAAGGAAACTTATGACGAATTAGAAAATTGGTGTGAATTAAACAATGGGAAGATTTTTACCAAACCTATAGTAGAAAGTGAGTACAATAGCAGTCACTGACGATGTTTTTCAAAACTTTATTCAAAGTCGATTGAAAAATGGTGCTACCCATTAAAGGCAACACCGTTTCTGGCCTTCTACTTTAAAACCATGACTAGATCCAATATTGGGAGATACTCCAATGCCCCCGTTTGTTTACAATCTTATTCAAGCCGACCTGAACTTTTCATGATGCTTCGAAATCCATGAAACCCTTTTTGCCGCCTTACGAATATACTTCTTTACCGTATCTATCGAGTCAACCCCATCCCAATACCGGCCGAGGAAATGGATAAACACATCTAAACTTCGAAGCTGGATTAGAAGAGGAATAGCATGAATTTCTTCTTCTGTCAGCTTAATTCTACTGCCATATCCTGTGAGGAAGGCAGTAATCTTTTTGAAAATAATGGATTCATCCTCTTCATCATCAATAAAATTGGAAAGAGAAACCGCCACTTCGATTACTCGTAAATCATGGGTAACAAATTCAAAATCAAGAATGGCGAAAATCTTTCCCTCTTCTCCAGAGAGAATGTTGGAAGCATTTAAATCTCCATGCACCAACTGATGCGGAAGTCTTTTTAAAAATGGAACTTGGGCTTGAAATAAAACTAGTTGTTTGTTGATAACCGATAATTCTTGAGCGACTTCCACAAATTCCTCAGTTGGATTTAGGGAAAAGTCTTTCATCTGATCCAAAGAACATCTTGGGTGTGAATGATCCAGATCATAATATGGTTTATATACGGGCTCTAGATTTACACTAACCTCAGCGAGTTCTGCAGTAAGTTGACCAGCTGCCTTACCAAATGAATAGATTTGCTCGGAGTTCTCTAGAGAAGGATTCACCCCATCGATAAATCGAAACATTCCTGCAAGAGATCCAGACTGAGTCTTAACTATGGTTTGACCATTTCTTGTTCTTAACGGGACTGGGATGGATAAGGACATAGACCGTTCGGTTAATGCTAGTAATACCGCATGTTCAAAGTTTACTTTGTCTTCATCTTGATGCGTTTCATAAATTCTTAATACATATGACTCATTGTTTACCAGAATAAATAGAGTGGTATTGTTTTTTCCACTTGGCCCGGGAACACTCTCCCAGTTCTGAAATGGAAAGTACAAAGGGACGATTTCTTCCATATAGGATAATTTTTTCATTTTAATTCAAAATCCTTTTTAAAAAGAATCTATCACTTACAGGAAAAAGAAGATAGTCTTTTTGTTAAGAGGACTTGATAGAATTAGGCAAAAACCTAGTAGGAATAGGATAAGAGATTTTAATGATGAATGGCATAATTATTTGTAAAGAGGTCACGATACATGTGGCAATAATAAAAGAGAGGGAATAATCAAATGGAGTATGTGAAACTTGGTAACACTGGCTTGGATGTATCTCGATTTTGTCTTGGATGTATGGGTTTTGGCGATGCAACGAAATGGCTTCATCAATGGGTACTTAACGAACAGGACTCTCGCCCCGTAATTAAAAAAGCGCTTGAATTAGGAATTAATTTCTTTGATACTGCCAATGTATACTCACTTGGCACCAGTGAGGAATACCTTGGACGGGCTCTGAAAGACTATGCTAATCGTGATGAAGTCGTCATCGCTACTAAAGTACACGGTCAAATGCACAAAGGTCCTAATGGTTCGGGCCTTTCCCGAAAAGCCATTATGAGTGAAATTGATCATAGTCTGAAGCGTTTGGAAACCGATTATGTTGACCTTTATATCATTCATCGTTGGGACTACCATACTCCCATTGAAGAAACAATGGAAGCCTTACATGACGTAGTGAAGTCGGGGAAAGCAAGATACATCGGCGCTTCTGCCATGTTTGCTTGGCAATTCCAAAAAGCTTTACACGTGGCTGAAAAAAATGGGTGGACGAAATTCGTCTCTATGCAGAACCACCTCAACCTCATTTACCGTGAAGAGGAAAGGGAAATGCTTCCTCTTTGTAAGGAGGAAAAAATCGGTGTGACTCCATATAGCCCATTGGCATCAGGGAGATTAACGCGCGACTGGTCGGTAACGACACATCGTTCAGAAACCGATCAAGTCCAAAAGTCTAAATACGATGCAACCTCAGAAGCTGACCGAGTAGTAGTTGAACGAGTAGCTTCTATTGCCGAGAAACACGGAGTACCTCGGACACATATTGCACTTGCTTGGCTATTACAAAAAGAAACCGTAACAGCTCCAATCATCGGGGCAACGAAACTATCACATTTAGAGGATGCTGTAGGAGCTTTGTCGGTTAAGCTTTCATCTGAAGAAATTGCATTCCTCGAAGAGCCCTATGTACCTCATGGAATCGTAGGTCATAATTAGTTTCGAATAGTTAGAACCAAACCCAATTCTACCCATGGTAGGTTGGGTTTTGATCGTATTTCAGGGGGGATTCGGACTGGACTTGTTGGATATTGTTTATAGTTGTCCGAATTCAATGGGGTTTCAGACAAGACTGGATGGGGTTTGGACTTGGTTGTCCGAATTCAATGGGGATTCAGACTGGACTTGATGGGTTTTAGCACTTGGCTGTCCGAATCCAATGGGGTTTCAGACTGGACTTGATGGGTTTTAGCACTTGGCTGTCCGAATCCAATGGGGATTCAGACAAGTCTTGATGGGTTTTAGTCCTTGGTGTCCGAATCCAATGGGGATTCAGACAAGTCTTGATGGGTTTTAGTCCTTGGTGTCCGAATCCAATGGTTATTCGGACTGGACTTGTTGGATATTGTTTATAGTTGTCCGAATCGAGTGGGGTTTCAGACAAGACTTGATGGGTTTTGGTCTTGGTTGTCCGAATCCAGTGGGGATTCGGACTGGACTTGTTGGATTTTGCTCTTGGGAGTACGAATCCAGTGGGGTTTCAGACAAGACTCGATGGGTT
>JBEQAB010000006.1:0-241244 GCA_041640555.1 Bacillaceae bacterium | reverse complement strand
TTGTGCTTGGTTGTCCGAATCCAGTGGGGATTCGGACTGGACTTGTTGGATTTTGGTCTTGGTTGTCCAAATCCAGTGGGGTTTCAGACAAGAACTGATAGGGTTTGGACTTGGTTGTCCGAATCCAGTGGGGTTTCAGACAAGACTCGATGGGTTTTGTGCTTGGTTGTCCGAATCCAGTGGGGATTCGGACTGGACTTGTTGGATTTTGGTCTTGGTTGTCCAAATCCAGTGGGGTTTCAGACAAGAACTGATAGGGTTTGGACTTGGTTGTCCGAATCCAATGGTTATTCGGACTGGACTTGTTGGATATTGTTTATAGTTGTCCGAATCGAGTGGGGTTTCAGACAAGACTGGATGGGTTTTGGACTTGGTTGTCCGAATTCAGTGGGGATTCGGACTGGACTAATTGGATTTTGCTCTTGGGAGTCCGAATCTAGTGGGGTTTCAGACAAGACTCGATGGGTTTTGGACTTGGTTGTCCGAATTCAGTGGGGATTCGGACTGGACTAATTGGATTTTGCTCTTGGGAGTCCGAATCCAATGGGGACTTAGACAAGACTGGATGGGTTTTGTTAACTACCACAATGCTACATAGAGTTCTGCATATAGGTCGCTACTTCAGATGAGATTAGTTTTTGCGCTGTGTTCTATTTTTAATCTTAACTCCTTTTTATTTTTCTATGTCCATAGAGTTTTTGGTTCAACAATATGGTAGGCTCTCCAACTAAGCTCCACCAGATCCTCCAATAATTTATATTAATTATACTTTTAAAATAATTATAATATAGTACCAAATACAAATAAAATATGATAAAATTTATTAGCAAGGACATGACATTCTTTCCTAAAAGGATTTTAAATAAGGTTTATAGTATGGGAGGGTTTTATAGTGAAAGAACAAGCAGGAAAAGTGGCGTTAAGAGAGGTAACGAGAGAAGAATTTCTAGACTTGGCTCAAAATGGCGCTCGTGAATTATTTGATCTTGAACATTATAAAGTGTTTGATGGGTCAAAAGGCGAAGAGCAAAGTCACTTTGTTTACGATATGAGAACTCACCGTTGTTTTTTAATAGATATAAATACTTGCTATGAGTTAATCACAGCATTCTATTGTGGTGGAAATAAGTCGACGATTTATCAAAATATAAACGAGATTGCGTTATCAGTAAACTAACAGAAAATATGGGAACCCGTCAAAGCGGAGTTCCCTTTCTTGTCTAGCAAGCAAACCTTATACCCTTAGCGAGCCACGGAACCCTCTAGCAGCATAATAAGAGTCCGCACCGTTATGATAAACGAAGACATGACCAAAGCGACGATCACAAAAAAGGGCACCACCAAGCGCTCTAATATCAGAGGGGGTTTGTACCCAGCTTGATGTTTTCATATCAAAATTCCCAAGCTTCTGCAACTCTCGATATTGTTCTTCCGTCAATAGTTCAATGCCCATAGCTGTGGCCATATCGATGACGTTATTTTCTGGCTTATGATTTTTCCTTGACTCTAGCGCTTCAAGATCGTAGCAAACACTTCTTCGACCTTTAGGACTTTCCGCTGAACAATCAAAAAATATGTATTCGTCTTTCTCCTTATCATAACCAACCACATCTGGTTCCCCACCGGTTCTTTCCATTTCGTTGAGCGACCACAGTTTCTCCGTTTTAGCTTCTAGCTTTGCTTGAACCTCTGCCCATTCAACACCTTGGTGGCGATTCAAATTTTTCTCAAAACGTGTTTTCAAACCTTTGAATAATTCTTCCCGTTGATCTAGTGACAACTCCCTTGTCATACTAGTCCCCCCTTATGTTTTTACTTACATAGATTAAGTATATATAAACTTTCGTATAATGATAAAGGGTTTTCAGAAACCATTTTCGTTCAGTAATGCTGGAAAATTCCTTTCTGGTGTGAAAAGGAAAAAGGCGACCTTCTTCTTGAAGAATCGCCCAAATTTTTTTAAGATAAATATTCTTTTTCAAAGTTATCAAGCAATGCACGCACTTCATCTGTTGATTTCGTGCTCATCAATTGATTTCTTAATTCACCTGCTCCACGGAATCCTTTGACATAAATCTTGAAAAAGCGGTGAAGTCCTGTGATGGAACGTGGCACTAATTCTGCATATTGATCTTGAAGATCAAGCTGCAGTCGTAATAAATCAAGGTATTCTTTACTGCTATGCTCTCTTGGCTCTTTTTCAAAAGCAAAAGGATTTTTAAAAATACCTCGCCCGATCATAACGCCATCAATACCATATTGTTCAGCCAGCTGCAGCCCCACTTGTCGGTCAGGAATGTCGCCGTTGATGGTTAGCAGCGTATTAGGTGCGATACGGTCACGTAATTTTTTGATTTCCGGAATGAGCTCCCAATGCGCATCTACTTGGCTCATTTCTTTTCTTGTACGCAAATGGATAGAAAGGTTCGCAATATCCTGTTTAAAAATATGCGTGAGCCACTCCTCCCACTCCTCCACCTTCTTATCGCCCAGTCGTGTTTTTACGCTGACAGGCAGTCCGCCCGCTTTGGCTGCTTGAATAAGTTCTGCCGCAACGTCTGGACGGAGAATTAGGCCACTCCCTTTCCCTCTTGATGCCACATTCGGTACAGGGCAGCCCATATTTATATCAATGCCTTTAAATCCTAGCTCGGCCATGCCAATACTCATTTGACGGAAATATTCGGGATTATCTCCCCAAATATGGGCCACCATTGGCTGTTCATCTTCTGTAAAAGTCAAACGGCCGCGCACACTTTTCATGCCCTCTGGATGACAATAGCTATCCGAATTTGTAAACTCTGTGAAAAATACATCCGGTCGACCGGCTGCACTTACTACGTGACGAAAAACAACATCTGTCACATCTTCCATTGGTGCAAGTACAAAAAATGGTCGTGGTAAATCACGCCAAAAGTTATCTATCATTTCAAACTCAAATCCTCTCACTATGGATACCATTTCATATTCTTTACCCATAAATATTACTCCAAAAGTTCCACTTCTTTTACACTTATATCATGCTTACTATCTTATTATCAAATAAAAGTAGTACATAGGGACATTTATCATTTGTAAAAAACGGTAATGTCTTACAAATTACACAATTCTACTATGAAGTAAAAGCTAATTGAAGTGTTTCGTCATCTGGACATAATAATGCAAATTATAAAAATAGTAAATCTCATTAACTTGTAGTCAAAGAGATTTACTATTTTTAATAAACTTACATTTTTTGTTAAATTGGAGATTAAGAGATGAAGAGAAAAGTATTAAGTGGGGTTTTGGCAAGTACATTATTTATGACAGCTTTACCTAGTATAACTTTAGGAAATACAGAAGTAACTTCTAGTAGTGAGATACTAAGCGAACAAAAACAATTAGAAGAGGTTTTTGTTCATTTACAAGAGGAACAGATTGAACAATTGGAAGAGGCAAATATTAATGTTACCATTGCAGAATCTACTGAACAATTACCTGAAGATGAACCTGCTATGATTATAGTTGAAGAATTAGAAGGATATGATGAAGCTTACTTTGAAAATGTAGATTTAACATCATTGGCAACTAACCGAGAATATATTGAACTAGATATAAATGAAGAAGATCTTGTAATGTATATTGAAATTCAAGATTATATTCAAAAAAATGAAGACAGTACCGTTATTGAAACTATACAGCATTTTTATAAAGAATTCGGAAATGAGACAACATTATTTGGTTTGGTTGCAAACGCTGGTTACAAAGAAACCTATGCTCAATGGACCGCATTAACGACACAAGAGAAAATCCTTGTAGCATCTGATCCAGTTGCAGCTGCTTTAACTAAACAACTCAAACAAAAGCATTTGAATATACTCAAGCTGAATATGGAAAAAATGGTTTAGGGGATAAATCAGACGCTTTCCGTCATGCAATTTGGAATGCTTTAATGTGTAGATATATAGATAAGGTATGGGCATCAGCATTTGCTACTGCACATGAATCTGGGAAAAGTGCTACCGAACTAAAAAGAAAGCTGCTGATGGATATACGAAGGCACAACATCGTACAATGGACTTACACAATAATCAAAAGGGTAGAGATTGTTGGCTTTGGAACAGTGGATTTGCATGGACTTCTAACACTGACTTATTAAAAAGAGTAAGAGAAAAAATGAAAAATAAGCAACTTACTTGGCTACATAGTTAAAACTAAAGGTGGTTTTCTATTGAAAAAATACACCCTCCTAACGAAGCTATTTGTACTAGCTTTTTGCGTATTCTTAATAACTGGCTGTTCTAAAGAAGCATTAACATTAGAAACAATTAAAGATATTTCTGATTCAGAAAGAGCATGGACAGATGGCCTAGAACAAGGAGTCTATTTGAAAAAGTTATCGAATACTGAAGGACTACTTTATGTTACTTTAGCTTCAGAGGAAAACCTTTACAGAACCATAGAGGCTACTGCAGAGGAATCTGATGGAAATCCTTCAAAAATTATGATTAACGAAGAAGATGCACTTCAAGACTCAGAAGTTTCCTCTGAATACTTTGCTAATTTAAAGAGCGATGAGGACCTTAATGAGATTGAAGTATACTTAAATGGTAAGAAGGTAAATATGACAATTATTGATGAATAAAAAAAACGAGAGGATAAAGCTGCGCTTTATATCCCTCTCGTTTTTTTATTTTAAGCAAATTGGTTATTGTTATTACAGCGATATTAGAAATCTTATTAAGATAGTTGATGAATCCTCAATATCTTATATTCTTTCTCTAACTCCCCTTCCCTTTCTCAACGGGCCCAGCAACAACCAAATGGTCACTGGGTTAATAAGGTCACCAGAATTTCTGGTTGACCTTTTTTCATTTGTCATACTATTGACATAAGATGTATTAATTGGAAATGGGGATTCCTATAGCTTATATTAGATACCGTGTTTAAAAAAGTAGCCCTCAGGATATTAGTTGTATATTGTGGTGAAGTTTCATAAGCATTTACCAATATTTAATATCTTAAAGAAGGGACAAAAATATATAATTTGATTATTTTACTAGTCAATGAATGGTAAAATGACTTGTTGGCTTAATAAGATGCAGGAGACACCGATATTACTATAAATGGGTGGTGAGGATTACTTGAAGAAAAAGAAGGTTTGGATCAGTACTTCTAGTGTTATTTTTGCTTGTTTCCTTCTTTATTTTTTTCTACCGTCTTTTAGTCAACAGAAGGCAGAACCTGTGAGTGTTGCATCGAATGTGACTAACGAATCCGTTAGTGTTTCTGTTGATACTAAAGCCGAGGAAGAAGAACAACAGGAAGCAACCGTCATTAATGAAAAACCAGTAGCAAAGGCGGTTAAAGAAAGAGTCAGGGAAATGATCGAGGGTACAATAAATTTCTTTAGCCAGGATAAAAAAATCGTTTCTATTGGGGATTCACTCACCCAGGGAGTCGGGGATGAAACAGAGAGTGGCGGTTATGTTGGTATTTTAAACCACACATTCGAAGATCAAAATATGAATATTTCCATCGAAAACTTTGGTAAAAGAGGGAATCGAACGGATCAATTGTTAAAAAGGTTGGAAAATGAAGAGATTGTATCCGCTATAAAGGATGCTGATATCGTTTTAATCACAATCGGTGCAAATGATATTATGAAAGTGGTTAGAAGTAATTATACAAACCTTAATATAGAGCCCTTTCAAGAAGAAAAGATTAGCTATGTTGAGAGATTAACTGCTATTTTCCATAAAATAAGTGAAATAAATCCAGATGCTCAAATTTATTTGATTGGATTTTATAATCCATTCGAGCGTTACTTTGGTGATATTGAACAGCTAGACATGATTCTTCATGATTGGAATCAAGCCGGTGAATTAGTTACAGAAGAGTTTGAGAATGTGTACTATATCCCATTAGGGGACTTATTCTCTAATTCTACCACCAACCTGTTAGCTGATGATAATTTTCACCCGAATACGAGTGGGTATAAATTAATGGCCAAGCGCGTTCTCGAGTATCTAAAGGAATATTATGAAGAAACTGAGTTACCACATGAGGATATCGAATAGTAGGTGAAATTGAATGGAAATACAACTAAAAACAAAACCGTCATGGAAACAATTATTTTTAGGTATAGTAGGAGCGAATACATGCCTTGTTTTATTTTTCTTTATTTTTCTACTTTGGCCCGTATCTGATACAGAAATATCTAAAGAAGAATTACTTGAAGAAGAACCCGGGGCCGAATTTATAATTTCTTCAAGTAAGCAAAATCTGGATGAACTTGTCAATCAATATGTGGATAATTATATGAAGGATAAAGATGATAAATATACAGTCAAATTTGATGAAAATGTCCAATTATTGGGGTCAATCGAAGCCTTTCAGACCGACATCCCCATATCTATCACATTAGAACCATCGGTACAAGAAAACGGTGACCTTGTGTTGTATGCTTCTGATATGTCACTTGGATTATTGGGACTGCCAGAAAAAAAGATTCTTGAATATGTGAAGAAAGAATTAGACACACCTGAATGGGTTAACATTGATCCTAAAAATCAACTGATCTATATTGGAGTAACACAAATGGAAGTGAAAAGTAACTTTAAAGTAAAGGTACAAAGTTTTGATTTAAAAAATGATCATATTACGTTCAAAATTAAAGTACCGAATAAAACATTAGGTTTATAGAACGTTCTCGTTCGAAAATGCCGAAAAAGAGCGTTGCGATACAACTTCATTTGTTTTTTTAAGACCTCTTGGTAGAATGAGGTCTTTTTTCTTTCACTGAATTGCCCTGTTAACTGAATAAGCTTCCTATGAAAATGACAAAAATTAAATAAGCGGATAAACCAGTTGTTATTACCATTGTGATTATACTTCTAGCCATTCCCTTCCAATCCTGAATAGCTGAAAAACCAAGTAAACCTACGATGAAAGTAATCATGGTAACATATAATACTATGTTTAGAGGATGTGTGCCCAATATGGAATCATCCATCCGACCTGAAAAAGAAACAACATAACAACAGAATAAGCATAGTAGTGAAAAAACAAAGGACCCAACATTAATTCTCTCCCTCATTCCTGCCCCTCCCCTTCATAAACTTAATTTTACCATTAAAAACCATAGTGAGTGAGTAAAACTCATTGGGCTGGGTAGTATATGTTTAGGATGGTGCGCCTACATAATTTATTAACAAGGAAGTGAGTAGATGAATCAGAGTAACGAGCGCAATAACTTCGGTGATGAAACTGTAGAGGAAAATGACAACAATCAAAATGTCAGTGAATATAGTGAAGCCGCAGGAACTCTGAATGGAGCCGTTGCCGGTGCGATGATTGGTTCTCCATTTGGACTAGTTGGTGCTGTTATAGGTGGTGTGTCAGGAGGTGCGATTGGTAACCAGATGGTTGAGGGAACGGAAGAAGATGACCAGTCAGATTCCGAAAATCGTGATGGGAACAATCTTAATGACTCATTAAAGGAGTAGCGTTTTTAATAGAATTGGTTAATCCGAATTCTTGGGGAGATTTGGACAGGACTTGACTCGAAATCGCCTTTGGTTGTCCGGGATCCTGGAGGGATTTGGACAGGACTTGAACGAATGCGCTCCTTGGTGTCCGAATTCAGAGGGCATTCGGACAGGTCTTGAACGAATGCGCTCCTTGGTGTTCGAATTCAGGGGGCATTCGGACAGGATTTGAACGAATGCGCTCCTTGGTGTTCGAATTCAGGGGGCATTCGGACAGGATTTGAACGAATGCGTTCTTTGGTGTTCGAATTCAGGGGGCATTCGGACAGGTCTTGAACGAATGCGCTCTTTGGTGTTCGAATTCAAGGGGCATTCGGACAGGAATTGAACGAATGCGCTCCTTGGTGTCCGAATTCAGGGGGCATTCGGACAGGATTTGAACGAATGCGCTCTTTGGCGTCCGAATTCAGGGGGCATTCGGACAGGATTTGAACGAATGCGCTCCTTGGCGTCCGAATTCAGGGGGCATTCGGACAGGATTTGAACGAATGCGCTCCTTGGTGTCCGAATTCAGGGGGCATTCGGACAGGTCTTGAACGAATGCGCTCTTTGGTGTCCGAATTCAGGGGGCATTCGGACAGGGATTGAACGAATGCCTCCTTGGTGTCCGAATTCTAAGGTTATTCGGACAGACCTAACAAGAAACTTCCTTCGGTTGTCCAAATTCTGAGGGAATTCGGACAGAACTTGACTCGAAATCGCTCCTAGGTGTCCGAATCCTATGGTAATTCGGACAAACCTAACAAGAAATTGCCTTTGGGAGTCTAAATCCAGTGGGAATTTGGACACGCTAGAATGAAATTGTGTTGCCTTTCAAAACATTTAAAAGAAAAACAGCGCGAGACCATTCTCACGCTGTTTCTTTGTGTAATTATATACCTGCTAACTCAACACTACAGGTGTAGCAATTTCTTTAAACATGTCAATCACTTTTGTTGGCTGGAATGGATTGCCCGGTGCACAGGCATCCAGTAAAGCATTTGTTGCCAGTTTATCTACATCCACATCTGTTACCCCTAACTCAGCAAGGGTACTCGGTTTTCCTACTTCCTTACAAAGAGCTTTAATCGCTTCAATCACCTCATCAGCCCATTGCTCATTTTTTTCCCTCCTTTAATATTTGTTCATTATTTCACAAGTGTTTATTTTAAAATAGAAAGGGTTTACATAAACCTTTCCTTTTACTCCCTATACCTATACCTTTGTCTTCCCCCCAACCTATATATATTCAACACAAAAACAGGTATATACCTTTGTTTGCCTTTTGTTTCTTAACGTTATTGACACAAATACACTTTGTTTAATTCTGTTAACAAAATATAATAAGGTCTCTAGGTTAAACAAGTTGATATAAAAAAGAACACACATAATGTCTTATATGTGTGTTCCTCTGTAAAGTTATTAATTCCTAAAAGGATACAATCATTTAACAAATGTATAGAGCACTCCATTCTTTGGTCTTCTGAATTTTGGCCCTCTAAAACCTCTCTTTTGTAATTCCTTACTCATGTACATCATTATTCCCCCATGACTGATTATTAGGACATTTTCACCTGATTGTAGGGCAAGATCCAAGGCCTTATTGACTCGTGTTAGAACATCACTTTTTTTCTCTAGCTGTGATTTATGATTGACTAGCCAAGCAAATCTGATAGAAAGGATATGAATAAATAGAGGCAACCTAACCTTCCCCTGAAAGAATGGAGAAAGGGCAACTTCTCTTAATTCTTCAAGATAAATAATCGTGCCATCAAAACATCTTTCAGCTGTTATCCTTGCTCTTGGTAAGTCACTTGAAAAACATTTTTCCCATTTAACTTGAGATAATTCTATTTCGTTTCCTTCTACATTAGACTCATTATATTCTTTCTCCCATTTTACTAGTTCCTCAGCGGTAATATATTTTTTAGGATCCCCATGGGTCACTTTAAAATGGCGTACTAATCCAACCTTCATTAACCTATATCCACCCTTTCACATGGAATTATCTACGGAACCTCTACTACAAAAGGTACTGTAACAACCTTACCGTTTCGTTGGAATTGGCCCCAAATTTTATATATTCCACTTTCCGGAAATTCTGTCTCAAATAATGCTTCTGGTCCGCTACCTTGACCCTCTAACGCATGCACATGTAAGTATCTTTCACCATCTTCTGATAAAACCACGACGTGTCCGATTGAGCCTAGATATGGTTCGAGGTCTGTGACTGGCATCTTTGTATCTCCCTCGGTTAGAGTAAATTTCATCGTGCGTTCTTCCCCAGCTGCAAGGCCCGGTTCAATCGATAACGCTACATTCATTCCTTCTACGGTTTTCTCTAGATTTTCGTCAACGGTAACAGCGATCGGCTGTGCTGTATCTCCCTCAACCGTTACCCAGGCCACCTTACTCATGGAACTTCCATTTGTTGGTTTGAAGTCCGCAACCATCCGGTACTCCCCGCCTGCCGGAAACTCATTTTTGATTTCAAACACTCCATCTCCCTTGTATTCTGGATGGATATGATTAAAATAAGATAAATCCTTACTTACAACGATTAAATGCAGCAGCTTCTCATGGTTCACTTCAAAATGATCAACCGGCACCTTATTATTTGAAACAGAAAGCCTTATGATATTCTCTTCTCCAGAAGCTTGTTCTTTATCAATCTCCCAATCTACATCAACATCTTCCGTAATAATCCTATTGCTTTCCTCAACAACCTCTTCTTCTTCCCAAGAGGAGTCCGTACCGCACGCTGAAAGAAGCACTACAGCCGAAATAAATAGTATCAATAACTTATTAAACATATGTTAACACCTCACTAATTAGTAGGGGAAACGATACATAAGAACCGTCCCCCTGTCACAACACTTACTCGTATCGCAATGCTTCGTTCAATGGGATTTTGGCTGCTCTTCTTGATGGTGTAAAACTTGAAATCAAGCTGATGATCATTCCAAATAAAAAGATCAAAGAAATGATTAGGTTGGAAACTCCGAATTCAAAGGATAAAGTATTGTACTCCATGAAACCAGAAGTCATATAGATTAGCAGGATCCCGAATAAAATTCCGATTATGGTTGCCGCTAAGCCAATTCCAAACCCTTCTAAAAGAATCATTCTGATAACTTGCTTCCTGGTAACACCGACTGCACGCATCATTCCAATCTCTCGGATGCGCTCCATAATATTGATGAGCAATGTATTCGTGATTCCGATACCTGAAATGATAATCGCCAGAACAACGAGTGCATTTATAATGCTAAACGAGCTCGTAACGACTGCTCCAATAACGGATACCCAATCCTCAGGTCCCCACATTTCTTCGATTCTCTCACCAAATTGCCCATAGATGTTTTCTCGTAGTTGAAGTGAACTGGTTTCTTCTTCTTTAATGACGAGTGCGTTTCGTTCATACTTCACTCCAAAGCTTTCTTCAAAATGGTGATCCTTTACAAACGCACTATAGCCATTGTTTTTCATGGTACTGACAACAGCGACCACCTTAAAAGACTTCACCCCATCCAAGGTATCAAGCGTAATACTATCTCCGATTTTTCCTCCCCACACATCAAAGGAAGTTTGATCGAGGACAATTTCATCCTTCTTTAGGCTTCCAATTAATTCACTATGTGTCCATTCCTCGCTAGTAAATAGTGGGAAACGATCAATCCATTCTTCCCCAACACCGAACACAGGGAGCATTCTTTTTTGACCATCAAGGGTCCAAATGATTGACTGCTTAGAATAAGTCGTTGCATCTGCCACACCTTTTGTTGCTTTAATGGTTGCAAGGTCTTCCTCTTCAATATGGTGAAACATAATATCAAGATTCCCACCATAAGTGGAATGAATCACTTTTTCATACGTCTGTAAAAGCGCAGAATTCAGGGACGCCATTAGGACAATCATGGCAATCCCAAGACAGAGAATGACAGAAGTCATGGAAGAACGACTGAGGTTTCGATTCAAATTGCGCATGGCCATGTCTCCCGAAAATCGAAAGACTACTCCATAGAACCCTTTCATTACCCAACCAAACATTTTAAATAGGTATGGGAAAATCAAAGCAATCCCAACCATAAGAGGCAAAACCAATAGTAGGTGCTTAATTAAAAAGCTAGATCCTATCAGTAAAACTCCGATGATCCCAACCCACTTATTCGTCCCTACTTTTGCTTTCGCTTTATTCTCCTTCAGCACTTCAATGACACTAATTTTCCCAACGTTTCGTATCGGATACCATGCTGCAGCTATGGGAACAATCAAACCTGCTAGTAACGATAAGCTGATTCCTGGTACTAGCACCATGCTATTTCCATCAGTAATTCCAATGAGCATGAAGACGAGAGCTGTTAAGCCAAGCGCCATTCCGTATCCAATCACTAGACCAATCACTGTACCAACTAGAGCTAAGAGAATTACCTCTGTCAGTACCATGACCTGTAATTGACCCGGAGTGTATCCAATCGTTTTCAGAACGGCAAACTCATTTTTTCTTTCCCTAATACTGACATACAGGGAATTAAAAATAATGAAAGCACTTAGCGCAATTCCTAGAAATCCTGCAATATAAAGAGCCATGAAAAAGGAATCCATCTTTTGGAACTCTTCATCTACATTCACAACAACTGGCTGCATATAAATGTTTGCATTATTTTTTACAAGTTGATCAGCTGCCTGTTCTACAGCAGCTAAACTTTCTGTATCACTCGCTCTTACTTGAATACCTTGGATTTCCCCTTCATGACCAAACCACTCCTGCACAACAGGTAGTGGAACAGCGATTGCCCAATGGTGATACTTCGCCATATTCCAGCTAGATGGCCCCATTAAATCTTGAGTGTACTTCACAATCGCAGAAACTTCGATTTCTTTTACTCCATGATCTGTATCAATGGAGATAGAATCTCCAATTTTCGTTCCCCACACCTTGGCTGTTCTGTCTGTAATTACGGCACCTTTGCCGTCTAGGTCCCCTTCCATTCGTTTGAACCCAGTAACAGGCGTATCAAGCTTGCTATACCCTGTTATGACAACCCTCTTTTGAATCGCAGAAACCTCTTTATCCTCCAAGACAAGTTTGGTATTTTCTTTTAAAAAGGCAATTGATGTCGCGTGTTCAATGGATTCCGTTTGCGTAAGAACATCCTCTGAAAAATAAGCCTCTGTACCTGCGATAGTAAAGTCTGCCTTCGCAAAGGCCTCTTTTATAAAAATAGGGAAAGACTTCTCCGCGGAATCTACGGCTGCAATCACAGAAAACGTGGATGCCACCCCAATCACAATTGATAGTATCGTAAGGAAGGTTCTCATCTTCCTCCGCATTAAGTTACGCCATGCGATTTGCCATTGTTTCATTTTGATAACCGCCTTTCATTCCATCTTCTACTATTAACCCATCACGAACCGTTATAATTCGATCAGCTACTTGTGCTGCTTGTAAATCATGAGTCACCATCACAATTGTGATTTGTTCTTCTCTATTAAGCTTTGAAAGTAGTCTTAAAATGTCTTCTCCGTTTTTTTGATCCAAGTTTCCTGTAGGTTCATCGGCTAAAATCAAACTTGGCTTCATCGCCAAGGCTCTTGCGATCGCTACCCTTTGTTGCTGCCCACCGCTTAATTGAGAAGGAAATTGTGTTTCTTTTCCCTCCAGGTTCACATCTGACAACAGCTGCCTGACAGTCGTTTTGATTTTCGCTTTTGACGCATTGTTTGCAGAAAGGGCCAAGGCAATGTTTTCACCAACCGTCATCATCGGTAAAAGCTGATAGTTCTGAAAGACAAATCCTAATTTCGTACGTCGAAACTGGGTAAGTTCTTTTTCGGTTAATCTGTTAAGTTCAACATCATCCACGACAATTTTTCCTGAACTAGGAGAATCAAGTCCGCCTAACAGCTGAAGTAAGGTACTTTTTCCCGAGCCACTCGGACCCATGATAGCTACAAATTCTCCTTTTTGAATGTGGATATGGTTGTTTTTTAAGGCATAAAAATCTCCTGACTCTAAAGAGTACACTTTTGAAACATCTGTTACAGTAATCATGATTGTTTTCCTCCAATATCAATTATTTTTTTAGTCGATGAAATCATCTTGGTTTTTCTGCTAAATGCTACAAATGTAAAGATTAGTAGTAACACAAAAGCTAGAAGAAACCACATGAGATATGCTGGTAAGTACAAAAAAGCAACCACAAACCATGCGAAAAATAGTGCCGAAGGGCTTACGCCTTTTAAGGTTCGGTA
This sequence comes from Bacillaceae bacterium, assembly GCA_041640555.1. Taxonomy (GTDB): domain Bacteria; phylum Bacillota; class Bacilli; order Bacillales; family Cytobacillaceae; genus Robertmurraya_A. The sequence goes on along the minus strand of JBEQAB010000006.1, from coordinate 227,481 downwards.
CAGTAATTTTATATAGGCCTTTTTATACAAAGGTGTTGCCTCCATTAAAAAGATAAATGGATTACAAAAGGTTCCAAATGCCAGTGGCATTACAGCGTAGGTCGGGACCCTCATGTTCGTACCAAGCTCTAGCAAGATAACCAATCCTATCGAAAATGCCTGCATGATAAAATCCAAATGTGCTGCTTTCAGTTTCCTTGGGTTTGTAATGAATTGCTTAAGCTGTGAATGATTCAAATAATAAACGGCCCCAAGCGGCAATGATAAAACCAGACCCACAAGAAAAATAAAAACAGCCCAGTGTAAAAGAAAAACATTCATATAATCTCTCCTTATTTTGTTTTCACTTCTTGGATGAACCTACAGTAACCCTCCAATATGAACTGAATATGAACACAAGTAATATCTATTTTTTTACCAACCTGTTTTTAACAGGGTACCTAAGACCAGTAGAACCGAGGAGACAACGATGACACATAAAACGATGATGATCCTGACCGGTAAATCCGGTACTTTCAAATGGTCATAAATGAACCACAAAATCATTCCCAAGGTGAGGATGGCCAGGCCTCTTCTCAAATAAATTGCTAAATCAATTACCCAATTTGAAGAAAAGATGATGGAAAGAAGTAATGGTAAAAAAAGAATTTTTCGAACCTTCATACTCAGCCCCCTTTCTTAAAAAACCCGCTAGTGAGTGGCTATGAACTGTATGATAAATCCTCTATATGAACTCAATATGAACGCAAATAAAAAAAGAGAAAGGAGTAAAAATACTCATTTCTCAGTTATTACTTTATTTATAGTTGGGGGATTGTCACGATAAACTTCGCCCCTCCCCGAGGACTTTCAGATACTTCTATATGGCCCTGATGTAAATCAATAATTTGTTTTACAATCGATAATCCTAGCCCGTTTCCTTTGATCGAAGGATCACGGGACTTATCAACCTTGTGGAACGGCTTAAAAATATCCTTTCGTTCTTCTTTTGGTATCCCCACACCATTATCACTAATCGATACAGTGATTTGATTATTTTTTGCAGTAGCTTCAACAACAATATTCCCTTGAGCTGGTGTGAATTTAATACTGTTATTGATAATATTCATCCATACCTGTTTCAGCTGATCCTCATCTGCCTCTATATTTATCGGCTCTAGCTGAATATCAAATATAATGTCTTTTGCAGACCATTGTGGTTCTAGGCCAATTACCACACTCCGCAACTGCTCATCTAAACGATAAGTTGACAGGGTAAGCTGATGTTGGTCATGCTGCAAATGAGAAAGATGAAGCAGATTTCTTCCAAGGCGTGATAACCGTTCGCTTTCCTGTTCAATGATTTGTAAATAACGATTCCGCGTTTCCTCATTCACTTGCTTTTGTTGTAATGCCTTTGAAAATCCTGAGATGGAGGTGAGCGGTGATTGAATTTCATGGGAGACATTGGCTACAAATTCCTGACGCATTTGATCAAGCTTTCCAAGTTCTCTTGCCATTTCATTAAAACTGGTACTTAAGACTCCAATCTCATCCTTACGTTTTGTTGGGAGTGCAATTTTAAAGTTCCCTTGCGCCATCTTCCTCGTTGCTTCGGTCAACCGAACAAGAGGATTCACAACATACCGTGCACCAATGATAATCAATAGACTTCCTAAAAAGAGGATGAAGACGTACATGAGGTGAATTGAATTCATCGTTTCCTCTTCCACCTTATTTCTCTCTACGCTGATAAATAATGCAAAGGGCTCACCATTGTCCGAAAAGGGTATCCCCACGACCGGAACTTGAATTTCTCCTTCAAAGATTTTGTCCTCTACTCCCCCTGAGAGAACGGTTTCTATATGTTTGGTTTCGATCTTTAAATCCTCATCGAGTAGAGGAACACCCTCCTGATTATATAGCTGAAGCCTACTTCCAATTGTACCTGTAAATGTTTGAGTAAATTGCACAACATCGTCAGAATTAGAAGTCTCATAGAGTTCTATCACCTTTTCACCATTTTCGAGTAGGATTCGGCGAATCTCCTTATGAATAACATCTTTATATAAATAAGTCGTTCCCAGATAGGCAATAAACAAACTAACCATCACAACACTAACAAAAATAACGACAATACGAGTATATAGCGACTTAATTGCGATACACCTCCAAGCGATACCCAAGACCACGGACAGTTACAATCTTGAAATCAGATTCAAACTTTGCAAATCGTTCCCGCAGCCGCTTGATATGAACATCAACTGTCCGCTCATCCCCCTCATAATCCATGCCCCAAATTTGTTCAATAAGGTTGTCACGTGTAAACAGCTGACCTGAATAGCTGCCCAGCTTATAAAGTAACTCAAACTCTTTCATCGGAATGGTTTCTCTTCGATTATCTGGATAGACAATATGGTAGGTTTTCCGGTCTAATTCAAGCTCTCCAAGCTTAATCACATGAGAGGCAGAAATTCGATAACGCTTCAGCAAGGCTCTTACCCGCATCACAAGCTCCAGTGGATCAAAGGGCTTGACTAAATAATCGTCAGTTCCAAGCTTAAAGCCCTTAATCTTATCCTGAGCTTCACCCTTTGAGGTAATCATTAAAATCGGAATATCCCCAAGCTCCCGAAGCTCCTTGCATAGCCCCCAACCATCTAATCTTGGCATCATAATATCGAGAATGACTAAATCGAGAGGATTGTTTTCCGCATACTCCAACGCGTCCACTCCATTCGCCTTCTCCACAATCTCAAATCCCTCATCTTCCAAATATAATCGGACAAGCTCCCGAATATGAGACTCATCATCTACCACCATAATCTTAGCCAATCAACATCCCCCTTACCTGACCAGTTATTATCTATTTTTCTAGGAAACTTTATTTTATGTACGATCTTGTTGGTAAATCGTACATAATTATCCTCCTTCCACCTATACAACGCAATATGTTTTTGCAATAATTCCAAGTCCAGAGGGGCGGTTCTACCGGTTCATCTGGCACGACCATTTAGGGCCAAGGAATTACATTTTTTGCCCCTTATAATAACTCCTTTGCAATAAAAAAACAGACCTAAATTGGTCTGTTTTCATCTTATATATTTACAAATAGTAATTTAACTTCCTTTTCTTCAAGCCTCTCTCTTGTCCGATCATCCATGTTTGAATCAGTAATAATGCAATGCACGGCTGATAAGGAGTTTATTTGCGAGAACGCTCTTTTTCCAAACTTACTTGAATCCGCCATTAAGATCACTTTATCCGCAATCTGGATCATATCCTTTTTTAATAAAGCTTGCAATTCATTCGTATCACTAAGTCCCCCATCTGGATGAATCGCCTTACATGAAAAGAACATCTTGTTCACATGGTACATTTTCAAGGATCGTTCTGCTAGAGGACCCACATACGAAAGAGAAATCGGCATCAGGTTTCCACCCGTTGAGATGACTCGGATTTGTTCCTTTTTACTAAGCTCGAGGGCTACTTTGATCGAGTTTGTTAATACCGTTAACGGCATGTCTGGAAGCTCTTTCGCCATATACCAAGCGGTTGTGCTCGCATCAAGAACGATCTGGTCCCCCGGCTCCACCATTTTTACCGCTTCTAAAGCGATCGCACGCTTCTCAGCCGTCCTTGTAATTTCTCTTTCCACATAAGAAACTTCATTGTCTTCCTTTTCAATACTTACGGCCCCACCATGACTTCTTTCGAGCAATCCATCTTTTTCTAATTTTTCAAGATCTCTCCGAATGGTCTCTTCCGTCACTGAAAAAATCTTGCTCAGTTCGGACACTCGAATACTTAAACGTTCATTGACTAGATCAACAATTTTCCTCTGCCTTTCAGCTACCAGCACTGACTTACACCCTTCCCCTATTGAACGTTGATTTATATTTGATTATTTTTATTTTTATGTTAATTTCATGTAAAATTATAGCATATTCTTTGAAAAACAAAAAGATAGTAGACTCCACAAAGGAAGATCTACTTATCTTTTTTTGTTATCTTTTTGATAATACTTCTTTTTCGTATGTTTTTACTTCTTCTAACCAAGCCTCTTTTACAGGCACACCCATTTGTTCACAATAGTAATCCCAAATGGCTCCAAACGGATAAGTTTTGAATTCTTCCATTAATGCTAGTCTTTCGGTAAAATTGCCTTCTTCTTGAAGCTGTTTTAACTTTTCGTTTGGTACAAGCATCGCGTATAACAATGCCTTCACCATGTTTCTTGTGCCGATTGTCCAAGCCGCTACACGGTTGATACTGGCATCAAAGAAATCAAGACCGATAATGACTCGGTTCAGTGCATCGTTACGTACAATTTCAAGGGCAATTTCTTTTAGTTCATCATCCAAAATTACGACATGGTCACTATCCCAGCGTACCGGTCTTGATACATGAAGAGCTACCTTATCACTATATAAAAGCATCGAAGAAATTTTGTTTGATACCGTTTCTGTTGGATGATAGTGTCCTGTATCTAGTAAGCAGATTTTATCGTTCTTTAATGCATAGCCTAAGTAGAATTCGTGAGAGCCAACAACATACGATTCAGAACCAATTCCAAATACTTTGCTTTCGACCGCATCCAGATTGTATGACTCATCTACAGGAACAGCGAAAATTTTATCTAAAGAATCTTTCAAACGTTGTCTTGGAGTCAGTCTATCACTCGGGATATCCTTGTAGCCATCTGGAATCCAAATATTTGTTAATGCTGGTGTTCCGAGTTCTTTTCCAAAATACTCCCCGATTTTTCTACTTCCAATACAGTGATTAATCCAAAACTCACGAATCTCTTCATCCGGATGTGAAAGGGTTAATCCATCTGATGCTTTTGGATGGGAGAAAAGGGTTGGATTGTAATCAAGTCCTAATCCTTGTTCCTTCGCCCAAGCTACCCAATTTTCAAAATGCTTCGGCTCTAGCTGATCACGTTCCACTACTTCCCCGTTGGTTTCTGCGTAGATCGCATGAAGATTCACACGGTGCTTACCTGGAATAAGAGACAATGCTTTTTCTAGGTCGCTACGCAATTGCTCAGGTGTCGTTGCCTTTCCAGGATAGTTCCCTGTTACATCAATTCCTCCGGATAGTTCACTAGGATTTACTTCAAATCCGCCTACATCATCGCCTTGCCAGCAGTGGATAGAAATAGGTACCTGTTTTAGTTTTTGTAATACGTCTTCTACATCGATTCCCCATTTTGAGTATGCTTGTTTTGCTAGTTCAAAGTTTTCCTTAATCGTCATGATATTCTTCCTTTCCAATTATGAGTTAGCTACTGATTTAGTAGGTTCGTATTTTTTCACTTCAAAAGATTGTTTGACGACAGAACGTGCTTCCTCTAGATCCGTAAATTCACCTAATGCCATCAATTGAGCTACGATATTGCCGATAGCAGTTGCTTCAATAGGACCAGCGAGTACTTCCTTATTGGTCACGTCAGCCACAAGCTGATTCAGCATTTCATTTTGACAGCCACCACCGATGACATTGATCTTATCAAATGACTTTTCAAAGATGCTTTCAATTTCTCCGATCGTTTCTTGATAGCTTGCTGCTAAGCTATCATACACACATTTCGCCACTTCCCCAGGTGTACTAGGCACACATTGTCCGGTCTCGATGCAATAATTCATAATTTCTTGGATCATGTTGTCCGGCTTTAAGAAACGATCATCATTGACATTAACGATCACCTGGAAGTCTCCGGCCTCTTCCGCGAGTTCTACCAGTCTAGCGAAGGAGTATTCATGATCATAGTTTCGCTTAACCTCTTGAATCATCCAAAGCCCCATAATATTTTTCAAGAAACGGAAACGATAGTCGATGCCGCCTTCATTTGTAAAATTGTAATCTAGCGCTTTAGTGACACAGATAGGGAAATGATTCTCCGTCCCCATTAACGACCAGGTTCCTGAGCTAATATAGATCGTACTTTCCTCTTCTGGTACAGAGATAACCGCCGACCCGGTATCATGTGTGGCAGGGAGAATCACGTTCATATCAAAGCCAAGTTCTGAAACTAGCTCTTCCTTCAAGTTCCCTAGAATTGACTTTGGCATCTGAATGTCATGGAACATGTCCTTATTTATGCCTAAAATATCTAATAGCTCATAATCCCATTTTTTCGTAAAAGCATTCACTAGCTGTGTGGATGTCGCGTTTGTATATTCGTTCGATTTTTTTCCTGATAGTAAAAAGTTCAAATAATCCGGTATCATTAAAAAGGATTTTGCTTTCGCTAAGATGTCAGGATGGTTCTTTTTCAAGGAGTATAACTGATAAATCGTGTTGAACTTTTGAAATTGAATGCCTGTTTCTAGGTAGAGGCGTTCCTTGGAGATGAGCTTGAATACCTCTTCCATCATGCCGTCGGTTCGTGGATCACGGTAGGATACTGCCTCCGTTAGCAGCTGGTCATTTTCATCTAGTAAGACAAAATCTACCGCCCACGTGTCGATTCCGATGCTATCTGGTTGGATACCAAGTTCACTGCACTTTTTTAATCCTGTTTTGATTTCATCAAACAGTCGATCAATTTCCCAGCAAAAGTGGTTCCCCTTTTGCACGATCTTATTTTCAAATCTGTATAATTCACTTAACTGTAATTGTCCATTTTCTCTATAACCTAACATTAATCTTCCACTGGAAGCACCAATATCAACAGCAATACTGTACTTGTTCATCCTCAACGCCCCTTTAGGTGTAACCGCTTACGATACTACTATCATACTAGATTCAGAGAAATATCCTATATCGGGATTCATTTAATTTATTGACCTTATTTGCAAGAAAAGCGGAGGCAGCTTGCTTAGGGGCGACAGGCATAAGACGAATCGCGCAGGAAGGCCTGCCTTCTGGAGGGAGTTGGCTTATGACCCCGAGCCCCTAGCTGCTGGAGCTGGACAAAGAAAAGCGGAAGAGCCCGTTTAGCAACGTATGGACTCCTCGAAAAAGTTTTATGACGCGTGCGTTTCTGTTTTTATAGCTCTCGCGTCATAAAACTCTTCTTATGACACGTATGCATCTATTTTTCACAGCATTCGTGTCATAAACCTCTTCTTATGACGCGTAAGCTTCTATTTTTCCCGGCTTTCACGTCATAAGCTCATGCTTCTAGACAAGAAAAAGCGGAAACAGCTTGCTCAAGGGTACAAACCCAAAAGCTTAAATTGAATAAAGGCCAATTTTTCATTAAAAACAAAAAAAACTGACCGCAATTACATTCGGCCAGTGCTTTTTTTGTTTCTCTAGATAGCTATCCCAGAATTTAATAGCAGCTGAACACCAAGTTCATCTACCTTTCATCTCCACCCGATAGTCCCTAGGAGTTTTTCCGTATTTGCTTTTAAAAATCCGGTAGAAGTAGCTCATATTATCGTAGCCTACTTCATCAATGATTTTTGTAATGGGGATTTCGGTTCTTTCTAGAAATTCTTTTGCTTTTGTAAGGCGTTTCTCCTGCAGAAGCTCTTTAAACGTATACTTCGTCGCCTGCTTAATTTGCTTACTCACTGCGTAGTGAGGCTGATTTAATTGCTTGGCTAACTCATAGAGAGACGCATTTTGGTAATGTTCATCAATATATTTCATCGTCTCGACAAGGATGTAGTGATGTTCAGTGCTTAGTTCATTTTGCTTTAATTTATCTGTGTGCTTTAACAGCTCTATCATTAAAAGCCCCATATAAAGCTTTAAGGTCGACTCTGAAAATAATGATGGTTCCATGATCTCATCCATCATCTTCTTAATTAACTCTTGAATGGCCTCCACATGTGTAACAGCAAAGTACAGGTATTGTCCATTCTGCGTGTGATTATAGAGACTGTTTATAATGAAGTTACTCATTAAATTCGTAGAGGATAAATACGAAAAAATGAAATCAAAGAATTTTGGCTGAATAATAAAATTAATGATAATATCCTCTTTTGCACAGGCTTCAATCTCGTGTTCAATATGCTGGTTCAAAAATAAAAGCTCGCCCTGCTTTAAGTGGACATTCTCCGTTCCAACCTTCTGCTTTAACTCACCATGAAACACGTAATTAATTTCGATATAATTGTGGCGATGCTTGGGAAAATCAATAAATCGGGTATGCTTTCTCAGCATAATCATTTCGTTTGGATTCAAGAACTTTTCGCTTTCAATAATAAAAGACGTTTGATTCGTATAAAGGTCCTTTTTAATTTCACTACTTTGCTCGAGAATCATCTGTTCTTCTTCTGTCATTTCCATCAAGGTTGCAAGAAGATCCTTTCCCATATGACACCTCATGAACGTGATTTGTGTTGTCTTTAGTGTAATATAAAAGCTTGCAGGGATAAACTCTGCAAGCTCCATTTCTCTTTATCCTATTATTTTTTTAGATAACTTAGTAGACTTTAAACCCAATTCTCTTTGAAATCCTCAACATATTTCCTTATATTTGTTGGCTTTTTACCAGTTACTTTTTCATAATCGTCCCGAATTCCTTTTGCAAGTCCAAGCTTTGTTGGCATATGTATACCAACAACAACATTTACAAATCCTGCATCTTCTCCAATCGACTTCATATGCTCCTTAAATTCTTTAACTGAGGGGTTTGTATATTCAATTTTAACTTTTAAAACCTCTGTCATTATTTTTGCAACCTCAAAAAAGTCAATGGCTTCATTACCGGTGATGACATATGTTTTGTTTTTATGTTTCTCTTCATCTATTAACGATAAGGCAGAGACTTCAGCAAGATCTCTTGTGTCAACAAAACTTGTTTTTCCTTTACCTGCCGGAATAAAAATCCGGTGTCTCTCCCTGATTTCCTTACAAAGGAAATCATTTAAATTTTGCATAAAATAACCGGCTCGTACGAAAGTATAAGGTATCGTTGAGCTCTTTATGAGCTTTTCCATTTTATAATGGTGAATAAAAGGCATAAACTGTACGTCTTTTAATGATAGATAGGTAATGTGTTTAATTCCCTTTCCTTTTGCCTTTTTTAGAAAGCTATCAAATTGAAGATTTTGACTAGGTGGATACATTAAAAAGATACGATCAACATTTTCTAGAGCTTCATCAAAGGTAGTTGAATCCGAAAAATCAAGATTCACGAATTCATACGTTTCGCCAAACTTAGACTTACTTTTTTCGACATTCCGAACTGCGCATACTAGTGGTATATTCTTTTCCTTTAAGTAACTAGCTACTTGGTATCCCACTTTTCCTGTAAATCCTGTTACTAAAATCTTCATGACAGTGCCCCCTTCTTGTAAAACTCTCAATTTTTCCTGAAAGGGATTATCTTTATTAGTTTATCTTTAGAAAAATTATGCAGGATGTACTGATACAGTTCAACATCAGCTTACCATACCATATTTAAAATCAATGAAAAGAAAATGTTACATGCATCACATACATTATATTCATAAGCTTAGTTATGCTATTATTAATTATGAATATCCAATGCAAAATTCGATAAAGGCGTGTTGTATTTTGAGTTACGTAACTGGTAGTTTTGAAAGAATGAAGTCACAAAATCAATCTATTGTTTTGAATATGATTCGTATAAATGAGCCTATATCAAGAGCTGAGATTGCAAAGTTAACCAATTTAACACCGCCGACTGTCAGTTCTTTGGTAAGCGAATTAATCGAGAAAAATATGATCACTGAAGAACAATCGACTAATTCGAAAATAGGCGGACGTAAACCGATATTGCTTCGAATTAATTACTCCGCTCATTACATTATTGGTGTGTACGCTGCCGCAGAGGTAGTACGTGTAATTCTTACAACAATGGATGGCAAGATTGTTTCTGATTATGCTAAGGAAATAACAGAACTTCCTTCTAAATCTGAATTCGTTAAATTACTCATTGAAAGCATTCAATACATCCTTGATCAATCAGATGTTAATAAAGAATTAATTCTTGAAATTGGTTTTGCAATGCACGGGTTAGTGGATCCAGACCAGGGATTGGCCATGTTTTCCCCTCATTTACATCTCGAGAATATTCCTATAAAGAAAGTTTTAGAAGAGGAGTTTAATATTCCGGTTATTGTTGAAAATGATGTTCGTGCTTTAGCTCTGGCAGAAAGTTGGTTTGGGCAAGGTCAAGGTGTCTCAGATTTTATTAGTATAAGTGTCGGTAGGGGCATTGGTTCCGGAATTTTTATTAATGACGAAATCTATACCAGTTCCTTTCATACAGCAGGTGAAATCGGGCATACGATTATAGATATTAATGGTCCAAAATGCCAATGTGGAAATAATGGTTGTTTGGAAGCTTATGCATCCGAGTCTGCCATTCTTAACAATGTTAAGGTAGACCTACCTAATCATCCACATTCTATTATCCAGACGTGGATAAAGGATGGTGAAGAACTTTCAATTAAATTGGTGTTTAAGGCTGCCAAAGAACTGGATCCCTTCGCTATATCTATTTTGCAAAGAAGCGGTGAATCACTTGGTATTGCAGCAGCCAATATGGTAAATATCCTTAAACCCTCTAAACTCATACTAGAAGGTAGTATTTTTGAAGAAGGAGATATTGTATTATCTCAAGTTATAAAGATGATAAAAAAATACACCTTTAAAAGTTCCCATGAGGAAATTGAAGTTGTCCGCTCTTCTTTAGGAAAAACGGGAATGGCCTTAGGTGCTGTAGCATTGGTTCTACGCAAAATGTTTAAAACTCTAACCTAAAAACATTATTTTTAATCAAAAAGGTACCTTCCACGGTGAAAGGTACCTTTTCAAAAAATTGTATTGCCACTTATAATTTAACTACATTAGGGTGCCACATATTATTGATTTCCCTTATTTTTACTAGATCACATTTCGGTTCTCTGTTATAAGTCAATAATCCGTTTATCTCTTGTTCTACATCTGTTAACTGTGTATAGCAATACCCGTGTAAAGCTTTAGAACTATATACCGCTTCCATTACCCTTTGGTAATCTTTTAAAAATTCTTCTTTGTCTTTAACGGACGTATATCCCCAACCATTATCCTCCCCAACTTTGAACCCAATACCACCAAACTCCGTTAACAAAATCGGTTCCCCTTTGTGCTCAAATCCGTCAGCATAAATTCCTCGGTTGGCTGGCTTAGAGCTTAAAAGAGCTTCTTTTGTAGCCAAGGCCTCTTTGAAGGCTACGTACTTTGATGTTTCTAATTCGGATCCATGGTTATAGTTATGGATCGCACAAATATCGGTCTCCGTAAGCTCCCAACCATCATTCGAGATAACTATACGAGTGGGATCTAGTGAATGAATAAGGTGATATAAGGCTAGTGAATGGTGTTGCTGCTGTTTGTTTCCTTTTATGAAAGGTACTCCCCAGCTTTCGTTTACCGGAACCCACGCAACAATTGATGGGTGATTATAATCACGGTCAACAATATCAATCCATTCCTTTGTTAGCCTTGCTGCTGCTTCTTCACTATACGATGGCGAAGCCGCACATTCTCCCCATACAAGGAATCCTAATTTATCTGCCCAGTAAAGGAAGCGAGGATCTTCCACTTTTTGATGCTTTCTACAGCCATTGAAGCCCATTTCTAAAGCCAATTCAATATCTTTCTTTAAATCGTCATCAGTCGGAGCGGTTAATAATCCCTCTGGCCAATAACCCTGGTCTAGTACTAATTTTTGATAGTATGGTTTGTTATTTAAATACACCATTCCATTTTCGACATGAACCTTCCTCATCCCGAAGTATGAGTCCACTTCATCCAATTTCACCTGATTTTCTTCATCTATTAAACGAACTTGAATATCAAATAAATTAGGGTTTTCAGGTGACCAATTCCAACCATTATGATGAAAAGATGTTCTAAAAATTTGTCGGTTATACAGATTGATAGAACGCTTATTGTATGTTTCATATACTTCAATTGTATCCTTAGCAACCTTTTCCCCGTTATAACTAATTTCGATATCTACCTTTTTGTTTAGATAATCACCTAAAACATCAAACTCCACAATGATATCACCACGGTCAATGTCAGGTGTTAAACGTAATTTAGAGATACTAACATTACTCACTGGCTCCAACCACACGGTCTGCCAGATCCCAGTTGTTCTTGTATACCAGATAGAGTCGGAATCTTCCATCCAAAATTGCTTTCCCCTCGGAATTGTTTCATCTGTTGATGGGTCATTTACTCTAACTACAACATTTTCTATCCCACCGGTTAGATATTCCGTAATATCTAGTGAAAAGGATACATGTCCCCCTTCATGGAAACCAGCATACTGACCATTAACGTAAATCCAAGCTCGATAGTCTACTGAACCAAAATGCAAAATTACTTTTTGTCCGTTCCACTCTTTAGGTACGGTGAAATCCCGAGAATACCATACATAGTCATGAAAAGATGTATCATTTATTCCGCTCAACTTCGTTTGATACGCAAATGGTACATTAATCTTCTCATTAAAATACTGTCTATTTTGAAACCATTTCTCTTTTACTCCAGCATTACGATCATCAAATGCAAAATCCCATTCACCATTTAAGTTCAACCATTGTTTTCTCACAAATTGAGGTCTTGGGTATTCATTACGAGGTATTGACATATACTCATTCCTTCCTAACTAATCCTATTTAATTCCAGTTTGATTTACGCCCTTAATGAAGGAGCGCTGCCCTATAATAAATAATAATACAGCCGGGATTGTGGCAATTGATGTCAGGGCCATCAATCTGCCTGGTGAAGAAACAAAGCTTCCTTGCTGCATAATAGCAATTCCCGTAGTAATCGTTCTCATCTCCGGTGAATTCGTTGTTACTAATGGCCATAAAAAGTCATTATATATACCCATAAATGTAAAAATAGCTAGTGTCCAAATCACTGGTCGCGCGGACGGTAGTACCACACTAACAAATACCTGCCATTTATTTGCTCCATCAAGGAAAGCGGCTTCTTCCAATTCTTTAGGAAATCCTCTGAAATATTGATATAAAAGAAAAACCCCAAAGGCGTTAGCAGAATAAGGCAGTATTAATACTGCATAGGTATCTAGTAAACCTAACATATTAAATTCCATATATAGTGGTAGAAAAGTAATCACCCACGGAATCATCAAGGATCCTATGAAAATACTAATTAGCCATTTTTTAAAGGGCACATCAAGCCGTGCGAGCCCATATGCTGCAAGTGTATCAACAATTAATACAATTACCGTTCCTGTTATACCAACGAATAGTGAGTTCGTCATCCACTTCATAACTGGTGTATCAGAGTTCCCAGCTAACGTGTACTGGTAATTTTCAAGAGTAAATACTTCAGGTATCCACTTTATTCCAGCCGTAAAGGCTTCTTGGTCTGTTTTAAAGGAAGTAGCGAGCATCCATAAAATGGGGACGATAAATATTAACCCAATAATGATGGCCACTATACTTATTGAAATCTTAAAACTTCTACTTTGCATACCTATCACCTACTCCTTTCTATTTGAAATACGAAACTGCACGATTGATATAGTGATCATAATTAATGCCATTAATAAAGACATTGCTGCGGCGTTTCCAAGTTGCCGTTGTTTGAACGCTTCATCTACAATGTTCATTAATAACACCTTCGTTTCAGTTCCTGGGCCACCACGTGTCATTAAGTATGGCTGACCATAGATATTAAAGGAGGCAATGGTGGAGGTAATCACTACAAACAACATAGTTGGTTTAATACTAGGCAAAGTAATGTGTATAAAACGTTGCCAGCGTGACGCACCATCGAGTGAACCAGCTTCATAGAGTTCCTCTGATACATCATTTAAGGCATTAATAAAAATGACCATGTTAAATCCAATTGTCCACCATAGTGTTGCTATTACGAGTGAGATCCACGCCCACGGAAGATCTGTCAGCCAAGGAATGAAAGGCAGGTTTAGCTTTTGTAAATATTGATTAATCAAGCCACTGTTAGTATCTAGTAACCATAACCAAATAATTGCTACAACGGAAACCGAGACTGCATAAGGGATAAAGTAAACGGTACGAAAGATCCCTCTAATTTTCCCCGGTAGTGTATTTACTAACAATGCCAACCCTAAGCCAACTGCCACTAATACCGGCACACTGTAGATAACGAATTGAGCTGTATTTTTTAAGCCTTCAAAAAAAAGGTCATTTAGATAAGAATTCGAGTCAAAAATCTTCTGATAGTTTTTTAAACCAACAAATTCATGGACAGGGTTTAATAAGTCCCAATTATGCAAACTCATCCATGCCCCATAACCAATGGGTATTAAAAGGAAAACAATGAACAATAACAAGTAAGGGATAACAAAGAGACTAGAGGTCAATTGTGATTTCCAACTTGATTTAGTCATTACATTTCCTCCTCTCGGTATGATTTATAAGTAAGGAGGTGGCGGGTTCATATTCCACCCGACCACCTCCTTTTAAAAATTACTTATTTAATACTTGTTCAGCCTTTTTGTTTGCATCTTCTAATGCTTGTTTAGGGTCTTTCTTCCCTAGAAGGGCCAGATTCACTTCTGCCCATAAAGGTTCAGATAATTGACCCCAGTTAGCTACTACAGGAGCAAATTTTGCATATTCAAACTCTGATGCAACGATCGGTTGTTGTTTCATAGCTTTAAATTCTTCATTTTGTTCGTAAATAGCCTTTGATGCAGGAGCTTGACCGGATTTAGCCCACTCCATCGTATTTTCAGCAACAAATTTCAAGAAATCTGTAATTCCATCTAATTGTTCAGAGTCCGTAACAGAGGCAGGGATAACAAAATTATGTCCATTTGCATATACTGCTTGTTGTTTTGTACCCAGCTGTGGAACTGGAGCTACACCATAGTTAATTCCAGCTTTATCCCACTGTTCCATCATCCACGGACCATTTAAATGCATGGCATTTTTCCCTTGCAAGAATAATGTGACCTCCCCATCCTGTTGAACATTTTCAGGGGATACTTTTTCCTTATGAATTAGATCACTATAAAATGTTAAAGCTTCAACTGCCTCTGGACTGTTGTAATTTGGCTTACCATCATTCATTAATTCTCCACCATTTTGGAATAAAATAGTTGGGAAGATAAACTGGTTTGGCCAAAGAGTCGGAACTACAAACCCATATTGATTTTTGGAAGAATCCGTTAATTTTTTAGCAGCTGCAAGGAACTCCTCACGATTTGTTGGGGGATTCTCCGGATCTAAGCCGGCCGCTGTAAATAAATCCTTATTATAGTACATAACTAATGGATGAATATCTAAAGGAATAGAATACTGTTTATCGCTAATATTCCCAGCATTCCAGGCTGTTTCAGAATAATCCGATTCCTTCATTCCTGTATTTTCAACCGTGTCATTTAGGTCTTTTAACAGATTCTTATCTGCATAGTTTTTTAGTTGGTCTGTATGCATGATCAATACATCTGGTGAATTTCCTTGTCCTGAAAAGGCAAGATCAACGGTCTTATAATAGTCTGATTGGGGAACGATTTGAAAATCCACTTCATATTTATCCTGTGATGTATTATAGTCTTCAACTATCGCCTTCATCCTAGGACCATCTGCACCAGAGAAAGGTGCCCAATAAGTAATTTTCTCTCCATTTCCTTCTTCGGTTTTACTAGTTTCCTCACCACTAGAACAAGCCGCTAAAGAACCAAGTGTAAGAGCAGCTGCTAATGTTAACCCTAGCCATTTTTTCTTCTTCATTTTTACTCCCCCATTTTTCTATTTTTTATAAAAAAACAATAATACATAAATTAATAGTTTATAGAAGGTAAGAATACTATTTATTTAGTGTTGATGACTTGTTCCTCTAATGTTGGTCCATCAACCTTCAACTTTCCTTTTTCAAAATAAAGTCTATCAATATTCATCTGTCGATTTCCGCTTGGGACTCCAGGGAATGTATGTGTGTGATAAACAATATAAAGGGTCTTACCATCAGGGCCTACCGTAACACTATTGTGTCCTGGTCCAGATATGCCACCCTCAACATCCTTTGATAAAATAGGATTTTCCTTTATCTTCTTGAAGGGACCTAGCGGATTTTCTGCTATTGCATACCCAACTCCGTAATCTGCACTTGCATAGTAGTTAGCAGAATACATAAGGTAGTATTTCCCCTCCTGTTTCAGTACAAAGGGACCTTCATTCCACTGATATTCACCATCTAGCCCTTCCCATTCCTGGTCAGGTTCCAGCAGCAACTTTGGCTCCCCTATTAAACCTGTAAGCTCATTATTCATTTCTTGAACATAAATTTGACTAATATGACGGCCATTTATGATATTTTCAGAACAATCCTTAACGTAGTAGAGGTAAGGTACCCCATCATCAATAAAAATGTGACCATCAATATAGGAACCTTCCTGTTTAATAATCTCAGTACTTTTGTCCTTAAATGGACCAGTCGGTTCCTTACTAACAGCAACAGAAATCTGTAAACTTCCCTTGTGATTACGAGCACTGTATGTCATATAAAATTGATTGTTATACTTAATTACTTCAGGAGCCCAAAAATCGCCTGTTGCCCATTGGTCAGTCTGTTTGTAAATATCAAAGACAATATCTTTTTCTTCCCAATTAACCAAATTACTTGATTGCCATGCTCTAAATCCGTATCCTGCCTCAGAAGTAGCATACATGTAGTATTGGTTACCATCCTTTAGAACGAATGGATCTCCAATGTTCGTCATACCACCAACAGGATTCGTATAGGATATTGTCGATTTGCTATCCATTGAAACAAACCAGCCTCCTATGCCTGCCATTACTAAAATGAAAAAAAATAGCGGTAAGAATTTCGGAATTTTCCTTCTCATATCTCTCTGCCAATCCCTCATCTCCTTAAAATACTCACTTATTACTCTTTAAAAATATTAAACGAGTAGATCACTACAACAACGATTTGTATCCGCTTCCACATTTATAAAATAGAGAGTAAATTTCTCTACAATCCCAATATAAACCCTAGCAAATAACCCTGTCAACGATTATTAATTAATTTAATTAATAATCGTTTTTGATATAGCTCTAGGAGTTCTTTAATCTCGAATTGAAAAAAGCTGCCCTATGGCAACTCTATTTTTTATACCCATAAAATTTTGCTGATTTTCTTCAAATATAGACTCAAACAAAAGAAGCTTTAATCCCTTCGTATAGGGTACCGTTAAACAAAATGTCTTATCCTTAATCGAGTATCCAGCATAAGAAAATTAGGCGGAGATTTTCCGGTTAAGTACAGAATGGAGCTCATTTCGGGGTAAATAAGGGGAGATTTTCCGCTTAAGCAAAGAAAAATCCCCTTTTTTTGAGTTTTTCGAGTCGATAGGCGGAAACTCTCCGTCTATTTTTGCTTTTTTTAATTATAATTACTTGTTAAGCGGAATTACTCCGTCTATTTATTGGCTCGGGTGCTCATAACCGTTAAATGCGACCCTCTTGCACTTAGATGAATCAACAGCTTTTTATCGGTTCTTAAATAAAACTCTTAATGTGCTAAGCTCCTATAGTTGAATAAGAGAAAATTATAGCGTTTTCATTTTTCCAGACATGATTAAAAAGCCAAGTCTTAAGTATATACATGGTTATAATAAAGATAATCATATTCCTCCAGATAATGCGAATCTTCCCATTCTTCGGCTGGACAATCCCCATAGAAACAATATTCCAAAACCATTTTTGATTGATTATTTTTTGTTTCTGGATCCCTTCTTCTATGTTTTGCCTTTTCTTATTTACATGCCTAGCCCATAGTAAAACGATAATAATATCTGCAATAGAGCCAGCAATCACTGCTGCCATAGCAAACTGTTTTGACGGTTTCCAACCTTCAGATTCTAAATTCTGTTGTTCTTGAACTTCTTGTTTTTTTTCATACGTAGCCAGTTCTGCTTTAAATTCATTTGAAAATTCTCTAACATCTGATTCTTCCTTAATCCCTTCTACATCTAAACTTTTCACTGCGAGAAGGAGTGAGCAAAACAACAATACATAAATCAAAAAGAATAACGCTATTTTCTTATTTGAAGTTCCCATGTGATTGTCCTCTCCTTAGAAGAACTAATAACACCTATATTTTACCATTCATTATACTTTTTGGATAAAAAGAGTAAAAACAACCTAGGTAGCCTTTACTCTTTTTTCAATTTCTTATAGACTCTACCCGGCTTTTTCCTTTTTTACATATTAAAACATCGGAAAAGATACATCTCCTTTATTAAGTAACAACCAAAAGCTTGCAGGGATAATCTCTGCAAGCTCATTCTATCCTATTATTTTTTCAACCTAACCGGACCTAGTAACCCAGTAGGTTCTAATATCATGTACTGTGACAAATAATCTTGCTCTTGTCTTCCTAAATTATTTGTTACCTCAATGATTAGGGAGTTCTTTCCTTCGACTAGTGACCCCAGCACATCAAATACATAAGGTGGAGTAATCTTTACACCAAGATATTTTCCATTAAGCGTTACCTCTGCTACCTCATACACTTTTCCTAAATCAAGAACGGCATTCTCTGGTACCGCACTCAGTTGGAATTCCACTTCATATTTCACTGTTCCTGAAAAAGTAGTATAGCCCTCCAACTTAGATATATCCTGAAGCTTTACTAGTTTTGTACCTTGCTCGAAATCAGGGTACATCTTAGAAGAGGAGAAAGATACTTGCCACTCTCCCTTTACTTCCTCACTTAAGGTTAAGGCAGGGAGATTTTTCTTCTCCTCCATACTTTCTACTACTATAACAGACTCATAGGCTTCTAAACTTAACCCAACGATCGTTTTGCCATTAACAATTTTGTAGGGAATGCTTCGAAATGAATTTGAAAATCCATCATAGGCAACTACATGCGTTCCGATACCTATAGTGACTTCTGTTTCAATCCGATTATAAGGATCTTCGTTAAAAAACATATAGAGGTGTCCGTCTGGTTGCTCGTAATGATAGTAGCGTAAATATGGTTGTTTCTCTGACGCTTTGATTTCATATATCCCTTTTGAATAGAGCATATTTGCTAGATCATTGAGTCCAACCACTTCACAACCTAGTATCCAATCACCTATAGGTAACCCTTCCTCATTCCTTGTCGGCGTTCCCTCAACGAATATGACCGAAATACCTGCATCTGTTAACCGCTTCACTTTCTCTAGGAACTTTTGTGGCAATGCCTCCGAGTAAGGAATCACTAATGCCTCAAATGATTCCTCATGAATGGTAAATCGACGCTCTTGAATGGTTGCGTCACAAATTAAATCAATGGGAATGACATCAAAATCGATTTGGTGCTGGGTTAATTCACGTGCCGGCTTTTGGAATAGCATGTAATCCCCTAACCATTCTGCTTCCGCATGATAAAGCAAGCCAACATGAGCAATATGCTTTCCCCCACTTAATAAATGGCTTACTCTATTAATATAATTAAATAAGCCATTCATAAAGCGATATTGCGGATTGTATCCATTTGCATAAAAGTGTGGTGGGCAATCAGGGTCTGGAAATGACTTCGGTGAAAACGCGTGTGGAACAAAGTGATTTACACCTCTTACTAACATATGGTCGGTAATCCACTTCATTAATTTGATTCCCTCTGCCCAACCATAGGCCCCATATACTTCACACATCGTTCGGTTTTTCTTTTTTGGATCCAAATGACCTAAAGAAGTTCCCATTTTTGTCATCCCATAATGGAAGAACTCGCCGTCCCACCCTTTGGATGTCATGGATTTAAAAGGACCCTTATCCATACCAGGCATAATCTGATTTAACACAACATCAAGTCCCGCCATATCTTGTTCCCATAAGCCACGATAGTAATGTCCCGTTCCATAGCCTAATCTCGCATGAGAGTTATTGTCTTCAATGAGATGGCCAATATATTCGACTCCATGTTCATGACACCAAGAAGCCAAAGTACCTGTAAAGGCTTCTCCGTACAAACGTGAAACCACGTCCATATACTTGTATCGAATAGCGTGTTCAGCGCCATTTGCTTCTATTGGAGATAACAATGGAAGCTTGATAATTTCCTCTTTATCAAATTTCTCTAAGAGATCTTCTCGCCAAGGAAATACCATTTCATATCTTCCGATGGATCCCTCCGATCCATGCATATTTCCGAAACGAGGTTCATCTGAGAAAAAGCCTGCAAATGTCTTGCCGAAATCATCCGCATAATGAGAATAATGCGACTCATATACTTCGTCTATTAATACCTTTACTGCTTCCGGATCAAGAGGATTTAAGTATCCTTCTGTATGCTTTTCTCCACCAAAGATCGTTTGGAGCATAACAAAGACTCGCCATTCTCCCTCTGGGATATTCCAACGCAAGACTCCTTCACTTTCAAATGAACTAACATTTTGTAAGGTCATAGGGTCAATGCTATTTGGCCCCGTCTTTTTAGCCACAACAATACCCAAAATTTTGTCTGGGACCGCTTCTATTTTGTTCTCTAGCGACATTCGATTCCCTGGACTTCCCCACTTTACTAAAATAGAGGCATCACAAAGTGGACCAACAAAATCTAGTTGATGAATCTTCAAGTATTTTTTCACATGCTCTGGATGATCAGATTCTACTTTCCCATTAGCATAACCAGTTGGAAAATGAGAGTCATCAAGAAGCCAAACTTTCATCTCTCTCTTTCTTGCTTCCTCCATGATCACATCCATATCATGCCACCATTTGTCCCCAAGAAAATCAGGATGGGGTCTGGATTCCACACATACCGCCCGTATTCCCGTATCATAAATTTTTTGCATATATTCTCTTAAAAGCTGTTCATCTTCACCATGCAACCATAAGAATGGAAAGATATAATTACCTTGTTTATGTTCTAGCACTTCGTTTAATCTCTTCATTTTGTTTCATTCCTTACACGGCCTGTACTATAGGCGGACTTGTTTTTAATCAACTTACTTCACTTCTACCTTACCAGTGTGAGTCGTACTTCCTTTAGTATTTGATTTCACTTCTTTATCCTTAAATCCGAAGAAATATGTCAGGATAGCTGCACCGAAGAAACTAATTCCGATAGAAAGGAGGAATCCTGTAAATCCTGCATCAAACCCTTCTGGATTAATAAATAGCGGAATGCCAAAGATTCCTGAAGCACCAAATCCGAAAGCTTTTGCCCCCATACTTCCAGCGAAAATTCCTCCGATTCCACCTGCAATACATGCCATAATAAAAGGCTTCTTGGTTGGAAGATTCACTCCATAAATAGCTGGTTCTGTTATGCCCATGATTCCTGAAA
This sequence comes from Bacillaceae bacterium, assembly GCA_041640555.1. Classification (GTDB taxonomy): domain Bacteria; phylum Bacillota; class Bacilli; order Bacillales; family Cytobacillaceae; genus Robertmurraya_A. The sequence goes on along the minus strand of JBEQAB010000006.1, from coordinate 206,274 downwards.
TACTCGCAGAAGTTGCAACTGCCTTCATTGACTTCTCTCTCGTCTTAAGAGCCACTCCCAATGCGGCACCCGCTTGGGCCATTGCCGGTCCAAACAACAATGCATTGATTGGGTCAAACCCAAGAGTAGTAATATTGTTTATGAGTAGAGGAATAAAACCCCAGTGTAGTCCAAAAATAATAATTACTTGCCAGAATGCTCCTAAAATAACACCCGCAATCAATGGTGATAAATTATAAGCTCCATTTGTTACAGCTGCTAATAAATTACTAACTTGTGTAACCAGTGGTCCTATCGCAAGGAATGTTAGTGGCAATACAACAACTATCACAATAAGCGGAGTGAAAAATAGCTTAATAGATGCATGAAGTTTACTATTTAACAATCTTTCAAATTTAGCAGCAATCCAAGATGCAGCAATAATAGGAAAGACTGAAGAAGTATAATTCAGTAAAACTACTGGTATTCCTAAAAATGATAGTGCCGTACCTTCAGTGAAGGCTGTAAGCATGGTTGGATACACCAGAGCTGCACCAATAGAAGCAGTTATATAAGGATTGGCTCCAAATCGTTTTCCTGCTGAAAATCCAATTAGGATAGGAAAGAAGTAAAAGAATGCATCAGCCGCAGCATATAAGATTTGGTATGTTCCCATTTCAGTAGTCATCCATTTGAATGACACACACATGGCAAGTAACCCTTTAAGAATCCCAGCACCAGCAAGTGCACCTATTGTTGGCATAAAAATTCCTGTGATCATACTGATAAAACGATTAAACAAAGATTTCTTTTCTTCGGAAGTCTCTTCTACAGTCACTTGAGATTCACCAATGATCTTAGTCACTTCCTGGTAGACAGAGGGAACCTCCGTACCAATAACTACTTGGTATTGCCCCCCACTTTCAACAACGGTCATCACACCATTTACTTGCTTCACTTGATCTGTATCAACTATACTGCGATTTCTTAACTTAAATCGTAATCTTGTTACACAATGAATCACACTGCTTACATTCTCTTTCCCACCAACAGCAACTAAAACATCTCTAGCAACTTGTTCATAATTCATGTAACTCAACTCCTTTTCTCGTCTTTGAAGTGATTCAAAACTAACAAAAACCAAGCAGTTTTCTAAATATATTCCTTGCCTCTCAATCATCTAATAAAGTAAGATTTTTATTATTACACAGTAAGCTTTTTTCTCTTTGATAACGTTATCATAAACTTATTGTAACAATGAGTAGAAAAAATCGTAACGTCTATACTTCATCAATCGACTTACCAAACTTAATCTATAGATTTAGAACTTGGAGGCTCTAATGAATAAAACGGAATTAAGACAACTCCTGTTTGAAATGTCTGAGAGTGAATTAAAACACAAGCAAAATCCAGAGCTAGGCTTAACCAAGTATAAAAACTTTAAAACCGTTAGTGATCATGCAGGTGACCCTGTTTATGTTTTTGATTTTGACATGAATCATATATGGGTCACCAAGCACTCTCGGTATTCAGTGATTCCCATGCATATTCACAGTTTTGTGGAAATCAATTATGTTTACGCTGGTTCATGTACCCAAATTATCAATGGAAAAGAAGTTCAACTGATTGAAGGGGATGTTTGTATACTAGATACCAATGTTCCACATACAATAAAAAACACCTATGAAGAAGACATTATTATTAATTTCCTACTGCCTAAGTCTTTTATCTCTACATCTTTTTTAAGTAGATTAGCTGGTAACGGGATTATCTCGAGCTTTCTAGTCAACTCCATTTCAACGACCCAAAATCACAACAGATACATCATGTTTCACTCTGGACAAAATGAGCATTTAAAAGATGTCATTGAAAATGTCTTGCTTGAATATTTTCAACCCCAAATTTTCTCAAAAGATATTATTGAATCTTATATGATTATTATTTTTGGCGAACTTCTTCGGACTTACCAAAATAATAAATCTCAAGAATATATTGGTTCATCCAAAACGTATCTTGGTGATATTTTGCAATACCTAGAAGATAACTTTAATAGTTGTTCACTTATTTCAACCGCCCAGCATTTTAACTTTCACCCTAATTATTTAAGTACTTATCTGAAAAAAAATACAGGGCATTCATTTAAAGACCTTATTCAAATGCAGCGAATGACACGTGCATGTATCTTATTAATCAACAGCAACATGAACATTGATGAAATTGCCCATGAGATTGGCTATAAGAACTTAGGATTTTTTTATAAGAAGTTTCAAGAGCTTTATGGATTGACTCCACATGAGTACAGAAAAAAAAGCTTGTAGAAATAGTTACCAAAGGAATGAACCAAATGACAGTCCTTTTGATATGAGAATGGGCCATATAAAAAAGCAAAACTCGCCAAATTGGCGAGTTTCTTTAATAGGTTTGATTAAATCTTGCTCAACGGAACCACTTATTAGAAGATCAAAAATCTTTAAAAGTGTGTTATCCTTTACGCAAAAGTTTTACTACATTGGTAACTATCGATTGTCTCGGTGTTGTTTTATTAGGGCTTTGGCGTTAAAAGTCCCTCTGCAGTTAAAAGTTTGTCTAAGTTATCAACCAGCTTATTTACTTGAATTAAAATTCTTTCATCAAAACCGCAAATGCTGCTCAATAAATCATTTATATTTTTTTCCATATCAAAAGGCAGTGTAGCCCCTTTTTCCTTTAATATTTTTACTAATTTCTTTTCTCCTGGATGTGGCATTTCATTTATCGCAAACAAAATGTCAAAGTAGCTGGCCAATAAAGCTGCTACCCTATGGTTAATGCTTACGTAATCATTTCTCTTAATGGCTTTTTCCAATTGAAAATAATAGGCAGGCATCTGATCCCTTAATAACGGATAATTTTTTCTTACAATATCTAACTTTAATGCTTCAGGATACTTAATATTGTATTTTTGTTGAAGTTTTTCAGCCTTTTTGTGTTTATCATACAGAATGACTGACGTTATGAAATTACCCCAAAAACAAGTGGTATATCCGACATCTGCCTGACATTTAATTAATGTTTTCTCAAGTTGTGCATCAATCCAATCAAGATCCCGATAAATAATTTCGATTGGGGTATTTACGCCTCTAATAATCCCATCATCTTCTGTCTCCCAAAATTGATTATTTATCTCTACATAATCACAAAATCCCTTCATGATTTCTTTTCTTTTCATTACCGGAACTTCCTTATTTAAATAGATATATAAATCATAATCGGAGTTTTCATCTTGAGTGTCTATTGTGTGAGAACCCGCAAGCAGTATGGCTTCTACCTCCTGTAATTTTGAAAATTCGTTTACAATAGCATTTAATATTGCGTTTTCTTTAGACATTGACCTCATACCCTCTTTCACTTTTTTTACTATTTCTTACTTACCCTATTCATCCTTCCATTTCCCCATTTAATATATATGCATTTATCCAACATCCTCCCATAGGAAAAATAAAAAAGGTACAACCTTTAACTGAGTCCTAGGTTGTACCTTTTTTTGGTATCATTGCCTTCAAATTTTTGAGTTATTTCATCCATTCTATTTCTATATTTTATTTGCGTTTTCCTACAAAGAAGCAGAAAATAGCTAAATTTCCTTCTTTATTCAAGATCGCCTCCGTTAATGATCAAGACAATAAAATATGTTTTATAGTAAAATCTTAGTATTACAAAAGGAGCCTTATTCTTATGAATATATTAATTTTAGGTGCAACAGGACGAGTTGGAAGTCAAATAGTTACTTATGCCCTTCGTGACAGTCATCATGTGACTGTTTTAGTTCGCACGAAAGAGAAGATTCAAATAAATCATGGAAATTTAACCATTATTCAAGGGAATGTTTTAAATAAAGATGATATAGTACGAGCAATGAATGGGATTGATATAGTTATTAGTGCACTAAATACTGATGGCACAACCACTCTATCAGAGAGTATGCCACTTATTATCGGAGCCATGGAAAACGAAGGTATAAAACGAATAATAACTGTAGGAACTGCGGGTATTCTGCAAAGTAGAACCACGCCAAACGCTCTGCGTTATCAATCAAGTGAATCAAAGCAGAAATCAACCCGCGCAGCGAGAGAACATCATAAAGTTTACGATATGCTCAAACAGTCAACCCTCAATTGGACGATTGTCTGTCCTACATACTTGCCTGATGGAGAAAGGACAGGCAAATATCGAATAGAACGGAATTTTTTACCGCAGGGTGGAGCTAAAATATCCGTACCGGATACAGCAGAATTTACATTTAAACAGATAACAGCAAGTGATTATATAAAATCACGTGTAGGTATTGCCTACTGATCATTTTCTAGCCGCCTGATATGGCGGCTGAAGCTTATTTTCTTTTATGTTTTTCATTAATTATTCTTTTGTTGAGTATCCTGACTTTCCCAACCATTAACAACCTCATATCTTCTACAATATACTTTGCTAACTCCCCATCAGAAATGTCATCTCCATTAATGTCTAGACGAAAATCCTGTCCCTGTAATCCACCGCCATTAGTAAAATCGATTTCAAAGTCAAATTGGACTCTTTTATCCATTTAAACCACCTCAAGTTAGTTTTTGGTCGATACCTATATATATATTGCTGTTAGTTGAAACAATGACTTTTCTTGCACTCCTGCCTTAGCACATTAACGCGAGTTTCAAATTAAAGCGATGGATGAGTTTTGGTCCCTTGATGAAAAACCATTTTCCATAAACCATCATTTAACTTCCATATTGAACTACGTAAGGAATGTTGGTTCGTATTTTCGTTGAAGATTCGGTATGTAGCTAACACAATATCATCTGATAGAGGATGGATTTCGAAATTACTCAGATTCATTCTAACTATTCCTATTCCGTCATCAGCAATGTCTTTATTCTTATATAAAATTCTTCCTGAACTTCCGAATTCAAAAAAATCATCAGCCAATAACTTTTTCAACTCAACTCTTGATGAACGTACTTCTGGATTTAATAATTTCTCCTCTAACTGTTTTATATGGTCTTTTAGATTATTATCTGTTTTCATTTTGGGATGTCTCCTTCCAACGATTTATAAACTAATTCAACAAAAAAGCACTAATCCCTGTTGGATTAATGCTCCATAACTGTAACGAAACATATTCTTTACAAAACTTAAGTTAGTGATTTTCTTCTTTTTTGTAATATATATAATGACAAATGAGATAGAACTCTTACAGGAAAAACGAATGTCCAATAACTACCTTTTATTTTTAAATACTTCCATTTTATTAAAAAGGAGTCCATTATTAATATACTTATGATGGGGATGATCTTAAACATATTGTTTTTTTGTTCTGAAAAAAGCATGGTTAAAAATGTCTCAAAAGTAATGTAAACCTTGATAAAAGAATAGTGATGATACCAAGGCTGCAGGGTAAATCTTACAGGCTTAAATCTGAACTTTTTTAATACGGAAAGTAAAAATAGCAAATTCATATAAATGATGTGGAAGGTATTGTATTGAGTCATTTTTAAAATGAACTTGTTTCCTTTTTTCAACTCTTTATACCAAACATCACTGATAAAAAAATAAGTAAAAGTGGAGAGCATCGTGTAGATTGTATGCCACCATCTATTCTGAAAAATATTCATCTTAATAAACATTCTTTCAATCAACATAAAATACATGGCAAATAAAAATTTAATCTTCCACCCTAGCTGAAAAGAAGAGATGAATATGGCAACCGTCGGTACAAACAATCCTTGGGACAAAACAGATCCAAACGAGTTATCTTTTTCCTTATTTTTAAGTAGATTCGTTTTATATTTATATGCTTTCAATATATATAACGGATACTCGAAATAAAAGGCTAAACCCGCTATAGACAAAAACGTGAAGAAAATCGTTTTTCTTTCTTTCTTTTTATAAAGAACATAAAGCAGAAGAAAAAGATGAGAAACAATGAGTACCAAATAATATTTAGAGTTTTGTTTTTTCTTCATCTTCATATGTCCTCTCTCCTATGTGGAAATTTCTATTTTATTATCTTTCTCAAATGCATAATATCCCATCCACTGGCCTGTTTTTTTATTTTTATCCGATAGGAATTTTTTCTCCTTTTCCACCTTCCTTTGGTATAGTAAAAGGTGGAGGGTTGATAAGATGTTTTCCTTGGAACTGTTTAAAAAATTGCCTGTAAGGATTATTATAGTGGCATTGCTGATTATCCTTACCGTTTATTTGATTCGTAAATCCATTAAGCTTTTCTTTGATAAAACGAGCTTTTTGGATGAAAATCGTGAAGAGACTTTGATGCATTTCGCTTACCAGGTGACAAAGTTAATGGGACTGGTGTTCTTCTTTATTTATGTACTCAGTCATTTCTTTAACCTGACTAGGCTTGTTACTGGTTCAGTCGTGGTGGCCGGTGCTCTGGCTTTGATTTTCCAGCATATCATCCGTGATTATATTATGGGGCTGACTTACTTGTTTGATCGTCAGATTCATCACGGGGATTATGTGATCATCAATGGAAATCATCAGGGGAAAATCGAAGAAATCAGCATGCGTCACCTGAAGATTCGCCAGTTTGATGGTTACCTGTATTCGGTTTCCTATAGCAATATTAATGAACTACATAACGGGAGCCGGGGAAAACGCCGGGTGAACGAAAGCCTTGTTCTCAGCTACAGGCAAAATCCGGACGATGCTTTTAAGGTCATGGAGGAAGTGGCTCAAACTTGCAACGAGAAATACGCAGATTTCTTATTGAAGGATGAACAAGGTGTTCCCGTGGAGAGCTTCCGATTTAACCAAATCACTGAACTGAACGTTGATTTCAGGGGTCACAAGTACTCCATATCCGGACTTGTGAAGGAAGCGGATCTCGTTGAAGCTAGCAAAAAGGTCAGGTATGAATTGGCCAGGACAGCCTATATGAACAACTTGGAGATGGCAGAGGGCCTTCATACAGGCCAGTAACATGCAATAAGAAGGGACGAATGCCAAAACATACGTCCCTTCTTATTCCAATTATTTGTTTATAAAATGATACACTGCCCCGATCATTCCGGCATCATTTCGATGTTTGCATGGAGCAATTTCGACTTTTAAGAACTTCCACCATTCTAGTTCTTCCAGCTTCTCTTGAATTTGGTTGATGAGGCCTTCTCTCGCACTTACTCCCCCACCAATGAGGATCTTCTGTGGATTTAGAGTCACTGCCAAATTAAAGAGTCCATAACTAATATGCTCTAACCAGTCATGAATTAATTGGTCCACCTCTTGATTTTCAGCCGCCTCGGAGAAAATGGACTCTCCTTCTACCTTTACATCCTTTTCCAAGCCCTTATACTCTCTATACCTTCTGATCAGACTCGTAGTAGAAGAGTTGGTATGAAGCATTTCTTTCCCCTTTTCATCCGCTTTCGTTAGCATAAAGCCAAATTCACCACCGCGGAACGTATGACCGTGAACGATCTTTCCATTCACCATGATCCCTCCGCCAATTCCTGTGCCGATCGTATAGCAAATGAAGTCATCGCAGCCCACGGCATTTCCGCTCCATCTTTCCGCTAACGCTGAGCAATTCCCATCATTCTCAATTTCCACTCGCAAAGGAACCATGGCTTCAAGGAGCTCTTTTAGATTTTTTTGGTCCAAAGCGATAATGGCTCCTGCTCTCTCGGCGAAACCAGTGCTTGGATTAATGAAGCCCGGAAGGCTAATCGCAACACCTTCCACTTCATGAGCCTCTTTATATTCCGTAATCGTTTTGACCATATCGGCCAAAAAGACCTCTAGGTCATCACAAGTAGTCGAGTAGCTCCCTTTTGTTACAATCGTTCCGTCCTCAAGAACGATTCCGTGCTTTACCTTTGTTCCACCCACGTCAAAAGCAATATACTTCTTCATCTTATTCTCCTTTTAGCCAACGAACTTATAAGTTGTATTTTCGAATTAAGTATGTTGGGGTGCAGCTCCAAGCATGGCAATAACTGTTGATCAAATGACTTCCGTATGGAGAAAACTCCTTGTCTTTCGGGTCATAAAGCTCCCAAAAAGTATCTGCACCATCTTCGATCATTCCACCCCAGTAGGTTTTCATCTCAAAAATGGCTAGCTCTTTTTCTCCCGCAATCAGTAACGCTTCAATAAAGTGATGATACATATATGGAGTGGCGATTCCTATCTCTGGTTTCACCTCTAACAAATGCTTCATCAATTGCTTACTTTCTTCTTCTGTTACGACACCAGCTAAAACCATCCAAATTTGACTCGCCCATGATACTTGTCGCTCTTGCCCACTCACAAAAAACTGTTGTTCTTCATCCCATAAATAGTTCTTCGTCGCCTCCACAATTTCCTGTAAGCGTACAGCAAGAATCTCTTTTTCTGGTAAATTTAATTCCTCTGCTAAAAATACCGCTTGCTTGATTGAATAAATTAAAATCGCTTGAGAAGGAGTTTGTTTATTTAAGCCTTGCTGCCAATCAATAAAGGACCACCACTCTGAAGAATCTACTAAAATATGATTTTCATCAAGTCTCTCAAGAGCCAATTCCACTTGGCGGTAAGCAGTAGGCCATAATTCTATTAACGTTTCTTTGTCTCTTGTTGCTAGATAGTAATCGTGCAAGGTGGATAAGAAGAAAAGTGAATAGTCAAATAAAAAGGTATCATCTGCGATTAACTGCGGTTCAATAAATACATTGGCTGACACCTTTCCTTGATCATTCGGTACACCGGCAAAAAGATATAAACATCTCTTGACTAAATCATTCGTCCCAAACGTTTCATAATTGGCTAGAGCCTGCAAACGTAAATCTCCTAACCAGAGACGACGGTCACGCTTCGGTCCATCTTCAAACACATCCTGCATACAATCGGCTAAGGTTTTAATACTGACTTCATCCATTTTTTGTAGCATAGAGTCTGGATGTCCTAAAGCCTCTACTGCTGCCAGATCAGCCGACGTGACTGCCCTACACTCAATATCTTCGAACATCACTTGGTATTTTTGCGAGGTAGCTAGGACCTCAAACTTCACGTATCTAAAAGCATATCTGCGAGGAAGAGCAAGTGTTGCAGGCAAGACATCTACAAAAATGGTTTCCTCCTGTAGCCAAGCACTACTTAACCAGCCATCATAATTTTCAAATGGTTCACCCATTTCTACTGGCATTTCTCCAATTGTTAGTTTCAATTTTAATGGTGCATCCGGAGGGCTTCCCACCGGACGAACACGAAAGTTTAGGTAGCCGACTTGGTGGTCCCCAAAATCAACGATAAAGGAATCACCTTTCTTGAATTCTTGTTTTTGCAATTCATCAACAGAAGAGGCATGCTCCACCTTCCAGCTATGCATCACATCTGGATCTGGAAGCACATGAACGAGTGCTGTTGGCTTTACCACACTGCTTTTTAAAACGGGCTTTAACCGGTGAGCTTCTTTTATAAAGGCTTCATTTTTTACAACAATATGATCTTTAAGCTTTTGTGTACTCATGATTATTCTCCTTTTTTCCAGCTACTATAGCTTCATTGATTTCTTGAATGATGGAATCTACCTCATTTAGTTGAATCGTTGGTTCCTTGGCGAAACGAGTTAGAGTATAAGCCTTCATATGTGAAAAAGGCCCGATTTTTTCTGATATTCCAGGAGAGTGCTTCTCTAATACTTCCATTGCTTTTGAAGAGGAAAGAAGGTCTAGCACTCTTGAATTCTTCGTAAATAGGTCCAAGCTTCCCATTTGGTTTGGATACGTAAAGGTATATACGCCAGAAAGGACTTCGATTCGAACATTCCCATCCTGATTTTCCACCTGTATCACTCCCTCTGCATGGACGACTTCCACGTTACTTTCCTTTAGATCCTCACTATGAACATTCGGTAACTCAATGGTCGCCGTCGTATTCGCAGGAATTTCAACCCGTACACTGATTTCATCTTTCGTCCATTCCCATGCCGAGACGATTTTCCCATATAACGACTGGTGCTCGGCTCTAGCATATGTCAACTTCCCACCGGCAAATTGAGGACGAATCAGAATCTTTTTATAAGCAACCTCACTTTCATCCATATCTAGTCCGGCTACTCTACGGTACATCCAATCACCAATGGCGCCATATGCATAATGATTAAAAGAGTTCATATCATCACTCCAAAAGCTTCCATCTGGCTTAATGCTATCCCAGTGCTCCCAAATAGTGGTCGCGCCTTTTTTCACTGAGTATAGCCATGATGGGTAGCTATCTTGAAGAAGTAGTTTCATAGCCGTATCATGGTACCCATTTTCGGATAAGGCAAAGCATAGATATGGCGTACCAACAAACCCGGTTGTTAAATGGTAGTCATTTTCGATCACTAAATTATTTAAATCTGATGCTACTCGTTTCTTCGTTTCACCCTCTACTAACTCAAAGGCCAGAGCAAGTACATGCGCGGTTTGAGTAGGAGAAGCGAGTCGTCCAGTTGGTGAGATAAATTCTCGGACAAACGTCTCTTTGATCTTTTTTAATAGACTGCTATATTCAGCTGCGTCCTCGTACTTTTCCAATACAATGGCACTATTTCTTAAAATCCTGGTCGAGTGGGCATAAAAAGCCGTCGCGATGAAATCTCTTGGAGTGGCACCAACATAGCTGTTTTCCTTCGCGTCCAAACCAAGCCAGTCTCCAAAGTGAAAGCCCGTATTCCATAAGAATTCGTTCTCGCCTTGTTTCCGAATGTATTCAACCCATGCTTTCATGCTGTCGTATTGATCTTTAAGCACGCTCTTATCACCATACACCATATACACGGTCCAAGGACAAACGGTCGCCGCATCTCCCCAAGCAGCGGAAGAGGAATTCCCTCCCATTAAGTTAGGCAAATCTGGAATAACAAACGGAACGCCTCCATCTTCGAGCTGATCCGCCTTCAGATCTCTTAACCATTTTTTGAAAAATGGAGCCCCTTGATAGTTAAAAAGTGCCGTTCGTATAAAGACTTGGGCATCCCCCGTCCAGCCTAATCTTTCGTCCCTCTGTGGACAGTCAGTTGGAACATCCACAAAATTCCCTCTTTGTCCCCAGACAATGTTTTTCTGTAGTTGATTCACGAGTGGGTCAGAACAAGTAAATTCACCCGCCACTGGCATATCTGAGTGAATGACCTCTCCGATAAAACTCTCTAGGTTTAACCCATTTTCTTGATCCGGATAACCTTGAACTTTTACATAACGGAAGCCTTGGAAAGTGAAGTGCGGGGCATAAGTTTCAGCTCCTTCTCCATTCGTAATATAGGTCACCCGTTGCTTGGCTTTTCGTAAATTCCCGAAATATATATTGCCGTCCTTATCCAAAACCTCTGCATGTTCTAAGGTAATGACGGTTCCCTTTGGTGCTTCCACGGTAAAGCACATACGTCCGACCATGTTTTGCCCCATATCTAGGACGGTGTCTCCTGCAGGTGTGACAAACATATTCACTGGACGAATTGTTTCCGTTACTTGAGCGGGCCAGTTTTCTTGAGACACCAGGTTCGAAAAAGGTAACTTAATACTTACGCAGGTAGCCCAATTGGTATCATCAAACTCAAACTGGCTCCAGCCTGCCTGTTCTAAGCGTGCATCATACACTTCTCCATGGTACAACTCGGAAGATAAAATCGCGCCTGTTGAAGCCTTCCAGGATGGATCGGTATTGATGACTTCTTCTGTACCATCCACATACTTGACGTGAAGCTGCATTAGGAAGGCTCGTTGGTCACCAAAAATATTTCTTTTATTACTCCATCCTAAGTTCCCTTTGTACCAGCCATCCGCTAGAAAAACCCCCACCGAATTTCCACCTTCAGATAAAAACTGTGTGACATCATACGTTTGATACTGTAAGCGGGTTTTGTAACTCGTCCAGCCAGGTGTCAGAAGATCTTCGGTTATTTTCTTCCCATTAATATACGCCTCATATAATCAAGCTGCTGTCGAATACACTCGTGCGGAAGCAATCTCTTTTTCCAAGGTAAATGCTTTCCTCAGTTGAAAAATCTCCTCTGATTGAGGGTCCAGTTTCGATTCATCTGGAGTAATCCAGCTTGCTACCCACTCCTGATGATCAAGGAAAGCTGTTTCCCAACTTGAGACCTCACTCCAATTGGATTCTCGATTGTAGTTATCCCACACTTTGACTCGAGTAAAGTATGGGGTACGAGACTGAATCGGACCGGAATACATAAGTTGGATGGATTGATCAGATTCTACTTTTCCTGTGTCCCAAATTCGATTTTCAAAGTTTTTAGAGGTTGATACTTGCACCTGATAGGCCGTCTGAAATGTAGCACGACGATTCGATTCGAGCTGCCAGCTGAATGATGGATTTTTCACATCGATCCCTATAGGATTTTTTTGATACTCGCATGTTAGATTCGTTACGTTCAGTCTTGTCATTCTTTTTCCTCCTCTTTATAAAAGGCTGTTTTCGTAAAGTAAACATATAGTTTATTTCCGAAAAAGTGTGTATATAGCAACAATGTTTTAGAAAAGAGCCTTATAAAAAAACAAACCCCACTAATCCTTCACCTTCTGTTGGACAAGTAAGATTTGTTTTTCAGCATCCTTTCTACTTAACAGCTCCTGCGGTCATACCTGCTACAATCTTCTTATTGAAAAAAATAAACAAGATAAGTGGTGGAATCGAGATTAATAGAATGTTGGTAAATAACAAGTTCCATTGCGTATTGTACATGCTTGAGAAGTTATAGAGTGTTAACTGTAACGTAGCGTTTTCAGCACCCGGGAAGAAGTATAACGGGTTAACGAAATCGTTATACACTCCAACAGCGGTTAGAACAATGACGGTTGCTGAAACGGGTTTTAACAATGGCAAAATAATACTAAAGAACAAGCGCATTCTTCCACAGCCATCAATCAGTGCCGCTTCATCCAGTTCTTTTGGAAGGGTTGCCATAAACCCTTTATAAAGCAAGATGGTGAACGGTAAGTTCAGTGCTACCTCTACTAAAATAATGCCCGGCATCGTTTTAAATAGTCCGATTCCATCAAGTACCCAGATCGTTGGTACGATCGCTGGCGGAATAATAAGTCCAGCTAAAATCAAGAAATTGAAGAATGGTGACATTTTGCTCGTACGACGTTGGAGCACATATCCAGCCATTGCCCCTACTAAGATGAGAATAGCAATTGAAAAACCAGTGATCATCATACTATTGAAGAAAGCTCTTACGATCATTCCATTTTGAGCGGCCATAACCGCTTGAATATTTTCGATAAGCTGAAACGAGCTTGGAAGTTCCATATTTAACAGAGAGGACTCTTTTGTATCCTTACTCGCATTCACAATAACAAAGTAAAACGGAACTCCGAATATAACTAAGGAAAGGATGATCGCTAATATTTCACTAAACAACTTCCCTACTGATTTTCTCTTCCTAGTATTTGTCCGAAATGGTGTATCGGCTTTTACTGCGATCTGCGTTTCACTCATTATAAGTCCACCTCTTTCTTATTCAAGAACGCATATAACGGGAAGGCAAGCGCTGAAACCACAACAAACAAAATCACGTTTCCTGCTGTTGATAGACCATAGAAACCACCTTGGTATTGCTTATAAATAATAGAAGCAATCAAGTCGGTACTAAATCCAGGGCCACCCTTTGTCATTGCCCACACTAAATCAAATGAACGCAAGCCACCGATAAAAGCTAGAATAATAACAGAGTTCATGGCCGGTCTGCTTAAAGGAACAATGATATTCCAGAACTTATGGAACGAGTTTCCACCATCAATGGCTAGCGCTTCGTAGTAGTCCTCTGGAATAGACATAATTCCTGCGATAAAGATGACCGTTGCCATCCCTACCCCTTTCCATACATCTACTAATGCAACAGAAATTAGAGCAATCGTTGTGTCTCCTAACCAATCTGGTCCTGTAATTCCTACAATCTTTAACGCCGTATTAATTAGCCCTTGAGTGGGATGCATCATCATCGCAAACGCCATCCCAACTGCAATCGTACTTAAAAGAGTTGGAAAGAAGACCATAGACCTTACAAAGCCAATCGTTTTTAGCTTTTGACTTAAAAATACACCAAGTAAAAGTCCTAAGATTACCTTTAACGTACAGGTGACAACCGCGTATATGATGGTATTTTTAAAACCTATATTCAGTGAAGGTTCTGTTAAAAAAGTGATGAAGTTTTCAAATCCGATAAATTTCCAATCTGTGAGGGTCCACCATGTCATACTAAAGAAAAACGACATAATAGTTGGCAGTAGGAAAAACACGAAGTATATAATTCCTGCGGGCAATAAGAAGTAATACGTGTACGAGCGATTGGTAAGCTTTGTCATAATGTATTCCCCTTTTCTAGTCTGGTTAGATTAGAAGCCCTGTCTCAATGGACAGGGCCTCATCTCATTTAACCAGCTGATTACCAGCCTTCAAGGCCAAGTTGTTTTGCTTGCTTTTCAACGTCTTTGTCGTATAATTCTGCTCCAGCTTTTGCTTTTGAAATTCCGCTTCCGACTTCAACAGCAATTTGTGGAAGGTTTGGACCCTTTACTGGGCTTAAGAATTCAAGAGCAGGTGCTGTTTTACCTGATTCGAAGTATGGTAGCATATCTTTTACAGCACCGTACACATCATCTGAAAGCTCCACTCCTTTAATAGCTGGAGGTCCTTGTGGCGTGATCTTAGCGTTGTAGAGATCGTTACCTTCCTGCGATACGAAGAATTCCATCCATTTCTTTGCTTCTTCTGGATGCTCCGTGTTTTTATTAACAAAAACACCACCTGGTACCCAGACTGTTAATCCGTTTTCATCTGCACTATCACCTGGTTGAGGGAAGAATCCAATATTATCTAATTCCTCTGCGTAATTCGTTTGTAACATCGGAAGAGCAAAACTTAACATTGGGTAGTGTGCTCCTTCCCCTTCAGCTAACTTCTGTAATCCAGCTTCATAACCAGTAGCAAGGAAGTCTTCATTTAAATATCCTTTATCATAAACCTCAGCAAGCTTTTCGAAACTACTAAGAGCTCCTGGTGTATCCGCAATTTTTGCTTTGTTTGCTGTAAAATCTTCCGCAAAACTTGGGTGCTGTTGAAGGACATTGTAATTATCTGCAAGTACGATTACTTGTGCTGTCCAAGAGTCTTTGTATGAACCGATCACCGCTGTTTTCCCAGCTTCTTTTATCTTTTCATTATTGGACATTAGCTCATCCCATGTTTTCGGAACAGATAGACCTAGCTCTTCATAAATCTTTTTATTGTAGAACCATCCTCCTGCCATAAAGCTTGCAGCCGGAATACCATAAACTTTCCCATTTGAAGATAAAGCTTCCTTTGCATCATCCATTATGGTTTCCACAAAAGATTCTTCTGAAATATCTAAAAAGTTCTGCTCAGGGTTCAATGCTTGGAAAAGAGAACCTGAGTTATATGCCATTAAGTCAGTCATGTCTCCAGTCGCTAAACGCGTCTTAACGAGGTTGTCTCCTTCTCCTCCACCTGGACGTAATTCATATTCGGTCTTAATGTCATATTTCTCTTCAATTGCATCTGTTACCGCTTTCATCCCATCCAAATTTGATTGGTTGTCAACAAGAAGCGTCAATGTGACTTGTCCTGAATCTTCATCCTTGTCTCCTGAAGCACTGTCGTTGCTGCTGCAGCCTGCTAGAATTCCAGCGAATAACGCGGCACTTGATAGCACGGCAAAAATTTTCTTTTTAGCCTTCATCTTTTAACTTCCCCCTTATAAATAATGATGACTTATCCAATGACAGCATTCTCGCTTCCTTAAAGGAAGATCAGATTCTATTTTTATGTTTTCCTAGGTTGTTGTCCTTGGATCTATCTTTATTGTAAGTGCTTTCATCATCTTTTTTAATAGTCTCATTTTTTTGATTACGTCCGTATTTTTTGTTTGTGAGGCTCTTTTCATAAACTTTGTTGCCTTTTAGAACATAACTTTAATGATTGTGCTAAGTTTCGGCAGAAAATAGCATTATTTAATTAAGAAAAGCGCTGCAAACTATATTCTTAAGCGCAAAATAACTATACCTACGTTAAAATCGACATTAAGATTTTAACAACAATCTTTCCGGAAACAGCCTTTGTGTATGAATTTTTTGTACATAGAAAAGTCCTGTTCAATCGAACAAGACTATTTCATTTCCTTAAATTGACCTGGCTTGATCCCAACATGCTTTTTAAAAAGCTCGGAGAAATGTCGGTAGCTGTGATAACCAATTAACTCACTTACCTCTGCTACTTTTTTCCCCTCCGTCAAGAGCTGCTTTGCTTTTTCCATTCGTAACTGTGTTAAGTATTTGATATACGACTCCCCCATCTCTTCTTTAAATAAGAGACTAAGATAGGTGGCGTTCATTCCCACATGCTCGGAAACATCCTGGAGGGTTAGATCTCGAGTAAAATTCGCTTGTATAAAAGAACAGGCACGTTCAACTGCTTCATGCTTATAAGTCGAGCGAATATTAATCGATGCATCGATAATTTTCTCTAGTTGATGGAAAACCCAAGTGAACATGTCTTCCTTTGTTTGCCGCTTGCGAATATCAAGATGTGGCATATAGGTTGGCCATGTTTTGTTTGGGTCAAATCCTGTCTCTTTTAGTACTTCTAAACCGAGATAAACTAGCTTTAGAATATCCCGTTCAATCACGTCTGGATGAAGCCTCCTGCTTTCTATTTGACTGATTAAATTATTCAGTTGTTCTAATAATCCCTCTTTATCACCCGTGCGGATATGGAACATGACGGCTTGTTCATGTTTTGATAAGTCAGTGCTATAACTTGGATGTTCTCCAATATCCTCAAAACGATACCAATCTAGTTCATTCATAAACTGCGCGTATCTAAGCGCATGAAGGGCTTCATGGTAACTTTTATGGATGTCTAGGAGATCAGAATACGTTTTTCCCGAACCAACGATCACTCCAGCTTCTTCTGACCATTCCCTTAAGGTACCCCATAATTTATCTTCTTCTTTTACCAAATGGCAAATGACCAACAAGTTCTCTATTCCATTTTGGAGAGGAATCATTCGATGGCCATTGATGGGGTCCGGCAGTTGAACGGGTGAGGAAAGGGCCAGAACCGTTACCGCTTCAAGCTCTTTTTCCCGTTGCCCAAAAAGGTCTCTCCACCGGTACGCATCACCTTTTCCAAGTAATAAATGTAATGTTACTTTTTCTAGCCTTTCTTTCTGGCTGTTGTCTTTTAACACATTGACCGTTTCTTGTTGAGTGATTCGGGTGAGTGTTTTTTCTAAGGCTTCCTTAATGATAGGTATCGTAATCGGCTTCTCTAAGTAATCTACTACACCTAGCCTTAAGGCCTTTTTCACATAATCAAACTCATTGAATCCACTGAACACAATACATTGCGTCTCAGGTGCTTCTTTTAATATTTCCTCTATCACCTGTAAGCCATCTTTCCCTGGCATTCGTATATCGGTAAAAACGATATCTGGGCGATGCTCATGAAACATTATCAGGGCCTCTTCTCCATCAGCAGCCGTTCCCACTAACTCAACGTCATACTCAGCCCAATCAATCATTCGTTCTAGACCCTTTAGTACGATAAATTCATCATCAAAAATGACTGCCTTTCGCAAGCTCTTGACCTCCTTTATGATTTCGAAAACGAATTTCTACTTTTGTCCCTTCGTTTACTTGACTTGTTACGGTAAGCTCACTCTCTGCACCATAACAGAGGAATAAACGCTCTCTCACATTTTGCATCCCATAACCTGTTCTGGTGACATCGAGGTCTGCAATTCCTACCCCATCATCCTCTATGGTAAAAATAACCCAACCGTCCTCGAGGCGACCAGTTAATGTAATCGTTCCTTTTCCTACCTTAGGTTCAAGGCCATGATAGATCGAATTCTCCACTAATGGCTGAAGAAGCAATTTAAGAATCTCTTTATCTAGTAAAAGAGGATCGACTTCCTCCACATACATAAAGCGGTGATTAAAGCGTAGGTTTTGAATCGTTAAATAGTGCTTAATATGCTCAAGCTCCTTGGAAACAGGAATCATATCCTTTCCATTATTTAAGCTTAGTTTAAAGGTTTCGGAAAGGGCCACGGCCATCTTAGCTACCTCATGATTATTTTCTAACTCCGCCATCCAATACATAGAATCCAGGGTGTTATAAAGAAAGTGAGGTTTAATTTGCGCTTGCAACGCTCGTAGCTCTGCCTCTCTTTCTTTTAATTGAACACGTATTAATTCTTCGCTCAACGCTTTATTCTCACCCGTTATTTTTTGAAAGGTTTGCCCTATCGCTCCGATTTCATCTGTTGGAGTATCCGTTTCAGACGGGTGGAAGATTCCATTTGTCCACTCAGCTGCCATTTTTCGTAACCTCATGATCGGATTCGATAGCGTTTCCGATAATAAAAATGAAAAGACAAACGCCACAATGGCGATGACTGAAGCGATGGAAATCGTCACATTCCTAATTTGATTCGACTGCTTTAATAGTTCCTTTTCATTAATCACGTGTGAAAAAGTCCAGCCTGTCATGCGATTCTTGTAATCTGTGACAATATATCCTTCCTTTTTCAAGTCCTTTAATGGAGAGTCCGACTCCTCACTTATTTGAAAGGAACTAGGATATCGATACACATCACGCATTATTCCCTGATCTTGGTCAAAAATAAGGAAGGCACTCCCCTCACTCTTTTTAAATACCCTTGAAAAAATCGATTTGTTAATATTCACCACTAATATCCCTGTAGTGGCAGGATCGTAAAATTCCCCTGGATCCTTTAATAGTTTGACCGAGGAAAACGTCTTGGTCGATTTATTACCCTGAAGCACATTATATCCGTAAAAGATCGCTTTCCCATCTTTCTCTACAACTTCTTTATACCAATCGGTATCTTGTATATATTTGTGAAAGCCACCATTTCCATACCGCCCGTAGCTTTCCGATTTTCCATAGCACATTCCTTGAAATTCCACATTAAAGATACATACCGATTCGATATCCTGAGTATCTATAAAACTGCTAGCGATATGATCCTGTAATCGCCTGAGGGACCCATTGTCTACTAATCTCCCACCAGCCACATCAAGCGAAACACTTTCCTTCAATTCTTTTTGAACATCCTTATTCCACGTGATGATACGTTCCATATTAATAATGTTCCGGAATAATAGATCCGCTACCTCACTCGACGTTTCTAAGTGATTTTGAATGGTGGATGTCTGATTCTCGATTAATAGATTCTTCGTAATGTTAAAAGAAACAAACCCCAAACCCATTAATGGACCAATGGAAAGAGCCAAAATTAAGATGAAATTTCTATAGCGATATTTTTCGTTTTTAACTTTACTAATAAGCGCTTTCATTTATATCATCACCTTTTAAACGAAGGAAGTTGTCGAATCTTTGTAAGTAACTATAATACATAGATTTCGGGAATGCTATGATTTTTTTCAATAAAAAATCTGGCCAAAATTACATTTGGCCAGTACATTTTGGTTCTCTCAAGGGTCATTTAATGCGATTTAATCCCTTTTTGATCTCAATGATTTTCCTGCGAGCTTCTTTTCAGGTGTTTATTAGCGATTCTGGGATTTTATTTGCGATTCCAGGATTTTATTTGCGATCCTGAAAATTTATTTGCGATTCTAGGATTTTATTTGCGATTCTAGGATTTTATTTGCGATTCTGAAAATTTATTTGCGATTCTAGGACTTTATTTGCGATCCTGAAAATTTATTTGCGATTCTAGGACTTTATTTGCGATTCTGAAAATTTATTTGCGATTCTAGGACTTTATTTGCGATCCTGAAAATTTATTTGCGATTCTAGGATTTTATTTGCGATTCTGAAAATTTATTTGCGATTCTAGGACTTTATTTGCGATCCTGAAGATCTTTTTGCGATTCTAGGACTTTCCTGTCCGTATCAGACACCCTTTCGGACTTAAATCTCCCTCACATGAACTTTCCTGTCCGTATCAGACACCCTTTCGGACTCATTTCTCCCTCGCATGAACTTCCCTGTCCGTATCAGACACCCTTTCGGACTCAGATCTCCCTCGCACAGACTTTCCTGTCCGTATCAGACACCCTTTCGGACTCATTTCTCCCTCACATGAACTTTCCTGTCCGTATCAGACACCCTTTCGGACTCATTTTCTCCCTCGCATAGACTTTCCTGTCCGTATCAGACACCCTTTCGGACTCATTTCTCCCTCGCATGAACTTTCCTGTCCAAATCACACACCCTTTCGGACTCAGATCTCCCTCACATGAACTTTCCTGTCCGTATCAGACACCCATTCGGACTCATTTCTCCCTCGCATGAACTTTCCTGTCCAAATCACACACCCATTCGGACTCATTTCTCCCTCGCATAGACTTCCCTGTCCAAATCAGACACCCTTTCGGACTCAGATCTCCCTCACATGAACTTTCCTGTCCGTATCAGACACCCTTTCGGACTCAATTCTCCCTCGCATGAACTTTCCTGGCCGAATCAGACACCCTTTCGGACTCATTTCTCCCTCGCATACACTTTCCTGTCCAAATCAGACACCCTTTCGGACTCAATTCTCCCTCGCATAGACTTTCCTGTCCGAATCAGACACCCTTTCGGACTCAATTCTCCCTCGCATGAACTTTCCTGTCTCAATTAACTCGTGATCCGAATTTTGAATTCATTAACTACAATAAATACCATTGCAAACCAATCGTATATAACCCAACTCTTGCCTTTTTTGTCGCTTTAATAGGTGATAAAAAATCCACACAATCCCCTCCTTATTTTTCCAAAAATACTATACAATAAAATGTATTCGCTTACAAACAATAAAAAACAAAAATAATAACAAAGAATTTTGTCTTTGTTTGGGAACGTTTGTCGATTCTATTTCAATATGATTAATATCTAGTATAATTAGTTTAAAGAATTACTAAATTTCTTAACTAGGGGTTTACTAATCATGGACAATATGACTCTTGAATTATTACTATTGAATCGTATAGATAAAAAGAAGAAGAAAATGATTGAACTTGCTTCTATTACAGGGATTGGTAGCTACCAAACGATAAAATGCAGCCAGGAGTTAGACGTATTATTAAACCTGCATATGAAACACTTTTCTCAAAAAGGAAGAAATAAGTTCATCAGTGCCTCTTGACTCCACGAATTTGATCAGGATTATTCCTGATCTTATGCTGATATAAATCGACAAAATTTTAGTGAAATTTCATTATTAAAAAGATAGTAAGGATATCGATCCTTACTATCTTTTTTCATATTCTTCAATCATCTTGTAAATGCAGCTGGTACTCCACCATCTACCGTAATCATACATCCTGTTGTCTTATCTGATTTAGATGAAGCGAAGAAGCAAATCGATTCCGCAATATCTTTCGGATAAATATTGACTAGTAAGGTTGTACGCTTGCGGTAGTGTTCCTCTAGTTGATCCGGCTCAATTCCGTATGCGGCTGCACGCTCTTCACGCCATCTAGATCCCCAAATTGCAGATCCTTGTAATACTGCATCTGGAAGGACAGAGTTTACACGAATGCCGTACTCTCCACCTTCTGCAGCAATACAACGAGCAAGGTGTGTTTCAAGTGCTTTTACAGAGCTATAAGCTGCTGCGTTTTTCCCAGCATACACTGAATTTTTCGATCCAACAAACACCATACTTCCGCCGATTGCTTGCTCTTTCATTTGCTTGAACGCTTCACGAGCAACTAAGAAGTAGCCCGTTCCAAGAACATTCATGTTTAAATTCCACTCTTGTAGAGTTGTTTCCTCGATTGGGCTAGAAGTCGCAAGTCCTGCATTGTTGACGATAATGTCCACGCCACCGAATGCTAACGCAGTTTGATGGAAAGCCGCTTGAACCGCCTCTTCATTTGTTACATCCATTTTCACTGCAAGTGCACGGTTTGCTCCGTATGTTTCATTGATCTCAGCTGCTACCTTTTCTGCTCCTTCGAGGTTTAAGTCAGCCACAACCACATGTGCCCCTTCAGAAACAAAGCGACGGCATGTTTCACTTCCGATTCCACCTGCTCCACCTGTTACAAATGCTACTTTTCTAGAAAACTCAGCTTCTGCTGGTGCTAGAGATAACTTATACAGCTCTAAAGGCCAGTACTCCACATTGTAGGATTCGTTTTCATTCAATGAAACAAATTGTCCAAGAGTAGTAGCCCCCTTCATGACTGCAATTGCACGGTGGTATAACGCCCCACTCACACGAGAATTCGCCACATCTTTCCCTGTATTCACCATTCCTACCCCAGGAATCAGGATGACACGTGGTGCTGGCTCAAACATATTGTCGCCTTCATGTTTGTTACGCTCAAAATACGCTTTGTATTCAGCCTTAAAACTTTCTACTCCTTCTTTAATGGCTGAAATCAGTGCTTCCACATCCCCAGATTGTGGATCCCAATCAATATATAGAGGAACACGCTTTGTATGAACAAGGTGGTCAGGACAAGCTGCTCCAACTTGTGAAAGCTCCTTCGCATCACGGCTATTTACAAACTGTAGTACATCCTCCCCGCGATCATATGTTAAAAGCATTTTCTTTTCTTCGCTGACAGCCCCACGAATCACAGGCATTACTTTTGCTAGTAAGCTAGTAGCTTCTTCTTCGCTAAGAGATTCATATAGTTTTCCACCAAAGATCGTCTTTTCATTTAAGCGGTCATTAATAAATTGCTCGGCTTCGTTTATGATTTGGATCGTCTTTGCATAAGCTTCTTCAGAAGTTTCACCCCAAGTAACCAGACCGTGCTTTTCCATTAATACTAACTCTGCGTTTGGATTATTTCTCACACCTTCTGCGATCATTTTTGAAAGTGTGAATCCTGGGCGGATATAAGGTACCCAAACAAAACGATTCCCAAACAACTCTTCTGCTAACTCTTTCCCATTGTCCGCACAGCAAAGGCTGATGATCGAATCTGGATGTGTATGATCGACGTGATTATATGGTAAAAATGCGTGCAATAACGTTTCAATTGATGCTCTTGGATGTTTGCTATCAATCATGCAATGTGAAAGATATGCGACCATTTCTTCATCTGACATCTCATCACGTTCAAATAACGGACGAATATCCTCAAGATTTAGACCTGTGAAGTTATGCGCTTTCATCGTCGCTAGGTCTGACCCACTTCCCTTAACCCACATCACTTCAACGTCACGGCCACGGAAATCCTTCTCCACCGTCTTCATAGACGTGTTGCCGCCACCCCAGTTACATACGGCACGATCTGACCCGATTAGATTTGAACGATAAACTAACTCTTCTACCCCTTTTTGTACCTGACTAGCTGCTTCTACATCCCAATTGTTCTTAACCATCCGATTACCTCCGATTAACATTTGTTATTTTCTGATTTCATTATAATACACGTTTGTTTGTTTTTGAATATAAAAATAGTAAATTTGTTTATTTTTGTTTTTTGTGAGGTTTTTCAACAAATATAAAAGGAGTGGGAATGTTGGCTGGTGGGTATTTCTAATACATAAAAAGGCTCTCTCCTCATTCATGGGGAGTGAGCCTTTCTTTATCCAACAATCTTATGGTAGGTTTCGTCATCACAAATAATAAACAGCTTGGAGCCTTCAGGAATCTTCTCCTTATGACGCCTCGCCACATCAAGAGAGCTGCCATCTGAAAGCAGCGTGGCTCCTTTATCAAACAATTCCATTGCCGCATCCTTATAAGTCTTCCATTCAGGTTTGGCTTGTATTTCGTAAATATTGTCACCATCTGTGTTGCTCAGCATTTGCTTGAACAACAAACTCGAGCCATGATTGATCGCTGCTTGAGCCATTAATCGGGATACTGAATCATTAGATAGAATAAATTCGTCGACCTTGGCATGTTCGAAAAGGTTAATATGATTATCTTTTTTCACTTCAACAATCGTGTAAATATTTCGATCAAACTTTTTAGAGATATGTTCGACTCGAGAAGCGGTGAGAAGGGTTTTTCCATCAGAGTACTCGGCATGATCATTTCGGTCATCTGAAAAAATCGCCACTGATTTCGCCTCTAAAATATTGGCCTTCAACAAGACCTCTTCTTCGGCTGGATTTCCACTGATAAAATGAAGCCGATCATCATCCAACGGAAGCTTGTCAGCATGATCCACGACAACGATATCTCTTGATCGTTCACTAGTAAAAATTTCACCCATTACCTTCTCCAGCTTTTCTTTGGAAGGACTAATTAATATGTAATGATTTTTCCCTTTATAAGACAATTTCCCTTCCTCCTTCAGTTTCCGGTATTTGCTGATGCTTTCGAAAATCTTTCCAATAATGATCCCCATGGCTCCAATTCCAAACGTATAGATGAGGAGCATGGTAAAGATCCGTCCTGCATCAGTTACCGGAAAGAAATCCCCATAGCCCACCGTGACAAGTGTGGTCATGGTCCACCAAAGAGCATCAATCATTCGCGGGAAAGTCTCTGGCTCTAGTATTCTCATCGTCACGCTGCTTACTATAATCAGGAGAATGGCCAGTATGGCGGCATGTGTTAAGCTTAACTTAGACATTTTCGAATAAATTCGATGTAAAATCCACAACGTCTACTTTCCTCCTTTCAACCCCACTGGCAGATAATACGAAAGATTATTCGTAATTTCCCCGCCTACACGGCAACCTAGTGCAGCAGCCTTCCCATTCAAGAGAAAACTGCCAATTAACAGCTTTCCTTTTTTTGTCCCTTTTTCACTGTGAAAGCGCACGGTTTGAGACTCTACGTACTTCTGATAAACAGCCAAATAATTTGTATAATTGCGTTCGGTATTGGCATGGGCTAATTGCCCACTGCTCTTAAAGATCTCCACCGTATCCCCTTCTCTTCCGAATGATGGCTTTTTTACATAGGATTGCTGGGTTTGTAAAAAGGGACCCTCGTCTAAATACGTGGGAAGGAAATAGTCCTCTATCCATTCATGTTCTTCCATCGTAAAAAAGGGATGTTCTTCCTCATGCAGACACCAAATAACGGCCTGTACCGCTTTATTTTGAAGTAAAAAAGCAGAAGGAGGGTTAATTAACACGAGTTTGCCTAGCTCCACTAACTCTAATAACCACACTCCAATTGGATTGTTTTCCTCATCGTGATCAGAGATTAAGTTCTCTACCGGGAAGGTCTGACGATAAAGGACATCAATTCTGCTTCCCTCTTCATCAAAAAGTCCGATTCCTTTTTGTATTTGAAGCTGATGAAGCGGTGTAAATTTAGAGGGGAGTTCTGACAATTGTTGGAGATACTTTACTGTTTCACGATCTTCAATATTGTCATCATGGGCAGTAAACACGATATTCGGGGTAATCAGCCCTTTCCCCTCAAGCCCCTCCATAATGCTACTTCTAACCGCTTGACGCAGACGTTCTTCCATCTTTTCATTTGGATTTTCCACAGAAAACTCTCTGCAAACCTCCCCATTTACTGCAAATAGCTCCTTTATAAAAGTCGGGGTATCCGCATTTATTTCAATGCACTTGTACCCATTACTTGTGGGAATGAGATCAAGCCGAGAAATCACGCTCTCAGCTTGATGTGTTTTTAGTCGGAGAAAGGAAAGTGTTTCACTCGGAAAACCCATTTCAAGAAGGGTCTCATCAGGCACTTCACGTAACAGTCGACATACCTTAAAGAAAATATGACCCACTCGATTACTTACCATACGAATGTCATCCACTTCCGTTAACTCAAACAGATGCATGTCATAAAGAGCATACTCTTCCCCATATAAATCTGCCCAAAAACCCTTAATTTCCTTGTAAAAATGGTCTCTTTTTTCACGATAACTACTCATCACTCCGAATCCTCTCCAACCTCTTGAACATACAACACATAAACCCCTCGATCTTCATCAATCTCCGAAGAGGTCACTTGCTTATATCCTAGCCCCGGTACCTCTACAATATCCTTTAACAAATAACGAATCACATCAAAATGGCTATCACAAGGAATCGAGGTAAGGAGCTTGTAGTTCTCTTCCTCTTTAAATCTACGAATCTCGATATGTAGTCCCTTTCCATGATAGCCTTTCTCGTCTACAACATGCGGATTTCTCCCTCTATCTTTGATGATTAATTGATCTTCGTCTCCATCCATTTCCGTAGAAAAGAGCTCATACTGCCTGCCACGCATAATAAAATACGTGCAAAGCTGCCTGGCATAGAGCTCATCTACACCAACGGATGAAGTTGTATATTCATATAACGGGGTATACTCGTCATTTCCTTTATCAAGATAGTACGTTAATCGTTTCATAATCGTCCCCTTTTAGTACGATAGACATTTCGCTACAATCATCCCAATCGCCAACGATAGTGACAACAGCATCACACCGACGGCACGATTATCTTCCTCAATCGCCTTGGAAATGCTAAAACGAATCGTAATCACTTCAGCTAATATAAACACCACTATTTGAGCGATGATTCCGATCGTACCCCAAATCACCATATCCACTAAAGAAATCGAATATTCAGCGGCAGCTCCAAGGACAATCGCTAAACCGATCACCTTTCCTCCAAGCAGAAGGGCAGCGGATACGTTTTTTTCAGCGATTAGCTTGAACTCCCGAAGCTTTGGTGTACTAAACATAAATAAAATGATCCCTGCGACCATCAGAAGGACTGCCACTCCTAAGTAAGAGGCAAAGTTTATATATAAGTTCATGTAAGAATCTCCCTTTCTAAAATCGGACTTGGCGTTACCCTCCTGAGCTTGTCGATCCCTTTCCAAAGCCCGTACTGTTTTTCACGGTTCCACTTGATGTACTTCCTTTAAAGGAAGAGCTGTTTTTGTAGTTGATATAATCCTTGCTTGCCTTAAGAGCACTTTTCCCTTTGTAATAGCGACCACCATAAAAATAATGCCCGTAATAATTCGAATCGTAATCATCACATTCCCAGACTCCATCTTCTGCGTCCCATTCCCAATCTGAACAGCTTGAATCCTCTGGTGGATCTGGAATATCCTCTGTATACGTGTACTCCTCCGTTCCCGAGCCACAACCTGCCATTCCTAGAACCAGCGCCGTTGATGTAATCCCTACCATCATTCGTTTGGTTTTTGACATATACTCACCCCGCTTTCTTCATGTTAGTATTACGTGAAAAATTGGAAAAAGATTCGAAAAATCAAAAAAAGTCCACCCATTTAAGAGTGGACATATCTTCTAATTTTATATTTAGCAAATGAAACAAACTAATATATCTCTTTTCGGAACCAAAAGACAAACTTTTGTAAAAACCATAATAAAATCAAGTTAACACATGTTGCTATGAACCAATTCCAGTTCTTATATTCAATTAATGACGTAAAATGCTCCACTAACGTCGTATACAATGGAAGTGCTGATGAAAAAATCAAGTAATGAAACATTATTCTTTTTTTTCCCTTATTTAAAGGATATAAGAGGATAAAAAACACTCCAAAAGTAGGTAACACTATGTAGTGAAGTGAAAAACTCATTTTGGTTGCATGGTGAAATTCCCTAAATGGAAACTCTACCAGTCCAAAATGAACTTGAATCAATTCGAACAGCCAAGCAATGGATTGGCTAAATAAAATAGAGATGTGCGCTTCTCTAATTCTTTCCTTTGGTACAAATTTAAGCAAGCAATATATGGAGATAATCCACGAAATGATGATAACAAACAGTTCTTTGCTCATAATGAGACCACTCTTAATCTCTTTTTAAACCATTGATAATACTTATGATTTAAAAAGAGCGTAATAATTAAAGTAAATAGTGTCCAATACCATTGCCACTCATCATACTCCACAAGCTTAGTTGTCTTCTCTAAAATCACTTCCAATATCGTAAACAAACCTGCAAAAAGAGAGTAATATAAAAATGGACCGATTTTAGATACAACTTTTGAATAATATATACTAAAAACAACAGATGTCATAGGGAATAAAAAGAATTCATAAGTAAAACTTGACTTATTATAATCATTAGCATTGGTAAGTAGTTGTACTGGATATTTAATCCAACCCATTTCTACTGCAAGCAAACCAGCAGGCCATGTGATCATTCCCATGGATAAAAATAGGACCCAAGCTTCTCTCGCCTTTTTCTTAGGTACTATTCTCCATATTATAAAAAAACTGATACATATTATTGCAACAAAAATCCATCTATCTCGTATCATAACTATCACCATTTAAAGAGACTTAATGATATAATCTCCCAAATGTAGACTTTATATTTATATTCTATATATTGTCTCTTGACCATGGTAGCTTAATACTTTCTTTCATATTTCTAATGAATGGCTAAAATAGCCATTCCCTTTTGGAAAAGGCTATTATACCTTGCTATCATCCTCTATAAAAGTGAAATCACCCTACTCTCCTTTTAGTTTTGCAGCGCCCGACTATAGAATCTTTGTATATGCATACTAATATACATAAGTTCTGCCTCTGGATATTCTATACGGTATTTAATTTCCAGAAACTCTCCAACTTCTTGAGCACAGGAAAAGGCTTCTTTAAAATTCTCCTTGATGACGGCAGCCATTTGTTGATCATATTCATGTTTGGATTCATGAGATAACAGGCTTTTAAGCGAGAAGCGCAAATGGGTGATTAATCGTTCATAAGACATCGAATCTTCGACAATATTGACATGTAAACGGTTCTCGATGATACGGGTAATTTCTTGAATGGTGGTCGTGATATCAATCGTTTCTTCCATGTTACCAATATTCATTCTGGCGGTATGCATGTGCATAGCAATATTGCCGACTTCATCTTCGGGAATGTCTATTCCGAGTTTCTTCATAATCAGTTTTCTTGCCCAGAGTCCTATTTCGTACTCTTTCACATAAAGAATTTTTATCTGGTCAAGCAGTGAATTTTTTATCGCTATTCCATTGGTTAATCGTTCAATGGCAAATGATAAATGATCCGAAAAAGCAACATGTACATGCTCGTTAATCGTGACGCCGAATTCCTTTTCCGCATAGCTGATGATTTCCTCAGCCAACTGAATATGTTCTTCCGGAAGCAACTGCAATATTTCCTCAAATTTTTGATGTTCATTTGGGTCTTCCATGACAAAAACCTTATCTATCTTTGCCTCGTTGACTCTATCATTCTTTCTCTTCTGAAACCCTATGCCCTCACCCATGACAATCTTTTCACCGTCTCTATCTTTCACGACAACCGCACTGTTATTCAAGACTTTTTTAATTTTCATCTTACTTTCACCTTCCTGTTTATCGAGCAATCGAGGTCATTTCTGTTCTTCTGGACTTTCCTTCACCCACAAAATCCAGGTAGCAATAAAAGCGATAATAGCAGATATGCCAAGGCCAATCAGATAATTGACTAGATTATAACTTCCCAATGGTGCTACAATCGCAATCATTGGGATTCCTGTAAGTCCATACGAATTAGCGACCACATGAGTAAATACCACATACGCTCCCCCAATCGCACCACCGATGGCAGCACCAATGAATGGTCTCATAAGCCTGATATTCACACCGAACATAACAGGTTCAATAATGCCTAAGAATGCTGAAAAAGCAGAAGGAATCGCGATTTTCTTTAATCTCTTATTTTTCGTCCTGAAAAATACAGCAAGTCCTGCAGCTCCTTGAGCAATATTAGCCATTGACCAAATCGGCAAAAGAAAATTAACGCCTATATCCGGATTTGCAAGCAGTTCCATCTCAACCGCGTGTAACGTATGATGCAGACCCGTTACCACAATAAGTGAATAAAGACCGCCAAATAAAAATCCAGCAACGGTGCCTCCTGATTTATATACGAGTTCCAGAGCCATAGTGATCCAATCACCAATCAATAATGAGACGGGCCCAATGACTAACAGCGAGACACTCCCAATACAGATCATTACTAGAAAAGGGATAAAAAATATATCCAACGATCCAGGTACCATTTTTCTCAGACCCTGCTCCATCTTACTCATGAAGAATACGGAAATTAGGATGGGGATCACCGTTCCCTGATACCCTATAAGTGGGATATCAAGTCCTAAAACCTCCATATATTGCGGTACTTTATAGCCAAGCAAAGAAGGATTCAGTAGCGAAGGATGAGTTAAGATCCCTCCGATTACAGCACCTAATACTTGGCTTCCTCCAAACTCCTTGGCAGCACTGAACCCTATTAGAATTGGCAAGATGATGAAGGCTGCGCTCGAAAAGATATCTAGCATGATCATAATCGGGCTTTCTGGTTGTACCCACTGAAACACCTTGATCATACCTATAAGCCCCATTAACAGGCCGCTTGCAACGATGGCCGGGATGATCGGTACAAAGATATTGGACAAAGTCTTTGCTAGTTGCACAAGCGGGTTCATTCTTCTTCTCTTATTAATATCCTTAATGCCAGGTTCAAAAGCAGGAGTGAGATCCATGATAGACCTATAGACATGATTGATCGCTACGGATCCGATGATGATCTGGAAAAGTCCTAGCCGAGAAAAAGTGCCGTGTACATAAGGCAATGCCTCTAATTTCGATACATCCACACGACGATTATCGTGAAGTTCGAACCGTAATCGAGTCGTACAATGAGTCACCTTTGCAATATTTTCTTTTCCACCTAGTAATGAGACCAGCTCCTGCGCAATCTCAATAGGTTGTTTCTGTCCGTCCTGCATGTCCATCATTTCCCACCCTACTTGCTCTTATTTAAGACTATTTCCGCAAAGATTGTTGTTAAAATCTAAAAGCCGATTTTAACGTGGAATTAGGTATTTTGCGCTTATTAGTTTGCTGGCACATTTATGCTATTTTCTGCAGAAACTTAGCAAAATCATTAAAATGATGTGCCATAAAAAAAGTTTAAGAAAAGACCCTTATTTAAATACTCCTTGCTTCTTCTCATGAACGATCTTCGTCTGATTACGAGTTATGGCTAACTTAATGGATGGTGCAAGCATACCGCCAAAATGCTCGATTTGATACTCTGGGGATTGCTCGCCAATTTCATGAATGTCCAGTCCATTCACATCTGTATAATTCACAAAACTGGCCACCGTACCATTCGGCATGACGATCCAAGAATAACCTTGATACGGCTGATTGATCGGATTAGCAATGACTAGTCCACTTTCATTTAGCGGCTGATAGTCTCCACGAAGTGTATTGGAAACAAATCCATATAATCCTTCAGGCGCGCTCAGACCGGGAGCGAATTTCTCGCTGTGTGTCTTAGCAAAAAGATAATAGTCGTTGCCCTTTACAATGATGCTCGGACGTTCAAGCTCTTCATTCACATAGTTTGCCTCAAGCAATGGAGGCAGCAATTCAAATTTGCTCAGATCACCACCGACGGCTTTCGCAATTCCAATACTACCATTGAAGGCCTTGGAGTCCTCGGAGAATTCATGACTGCTGCGAAAATTCGCTGAGCCAATATATTCATCCTTTAAAAAACGTTCCTCTAATCTGCCAGCTGAGTTCGCTTCAAATAGGAGATATTCTTCCCCAGTCTTTGGATCCTCGAAAAAATACGGATCACGGAATGCGTAAGATTCCTCTCCTTGACCCGTCTGCTCTACTGTCTGATAGAATTCCCCTTCAGGTTCAAGGATGATGTCATGTGCAGACCAGTCTTGAAAAGTAACACCGCCTTTTGTGGTATTGATTTCTGCTGAAGCAGTAGCAATTCGTTGTTCGTAGCTTAATCGCTCTTCACCTTTTCTACCTGTGGCTGTGTAGAACATATACAGTCTACCATCCTTATCGACAATCGAAGAGCCTGCCCATTGTCTGGAACCCAATGCGACGCCATCCTCGAACACCTGACCGCCTGGCTCCCAGCTCTTTCCGTCCTTTGAATAGAAGTAAACAATTTCTGCCGTATCATGCCGCTTGCCTGGAAGTACATCATTAGGAACAGATAACGCAAAAATGATTTTATATCCATTGACCACAGCAGGGTGTCCATTCTTATCCTGAAGGGGCCACGTATCCCAAATATATGAATCTGATGAGATTTCCACAAGCTCTTTAGTATCGATTTCCGGCGCTGTATTCGTGTCATTCATTTCTAAATAGCTTACACTTTCACGAGTCCAGTTGAAAACTTCTCTATCTTCATCGGCAAAAACACTTGTGCTTATCATAGGTGCAAATAGAGAGGAAAGTCCAATGAAAGTTGCTATTAAAATTTTGCCAGTTTTCTCTTTATTTCTCTTCATTTATGTAGTCCCCCATCGTCTAACCTGCTTTTTTATAACGCGAGAACGAACTTGCTTCTGCACAAGTTCGTCCATTTCCCATATATACAGATAGTCAGCCGATGTCCTAGGAATCGGCTGACCAAAGGATTATTGTTTGATCCATCCCTGGCTGAATTCTTTTTCAATCTTTGTTGTCGATCCATTAATGGATAGTTTCACTGTCGGAGCCAGTGTACCGCCAAAATGGCTGAACTGGAACGCAGGATCCTGATTTCCAACATCGCCAATAGACAGATTCCCTAAATCACCAAAGTGGGCGAATCCTACGACATTCAAATTCGGAAGGACAAGCCATGAATAGGCCTGGTAAGGATTTTCCGGAGGATTGGCCATAACTAGTCCACTGCCATTAAGCGGCTCATACCCGCCCGTCAACGTATCAGAAACAAATCCATACAGCCCCTCTGGTCCTTGCAGTCCTTCTGCATATTTATTAATATGGCTGTCCGTGAACAGATAATATTTTTTATCCTTCACAATAATATGTGGTCGCTCCAACTCTTCATTAACATAATTGGCTTCTAAAAGCGGTGGAAGCATCTTCAGGTTTGAAGGATTTCCATCGATCACCTCTGCAATTCCGATATTGGCATTGGCGTGGACAGCTCCAACTGGCACTGGGTTCTTATCCGTATACTCCGTGCTTCCCGCGTAATCCTGCTTGAATGTACGCTCTCCTACTGCACCGCCAGAATTCCCTTCAAACAGAATGTATTCCTTTTCTGTTTTTGGATCCTTGAACCACATCGGATCACGGAAAGCATAGCCGCCACCTTCACCTTGCTGTGCCTGCTCTTTTGTTTGATAGTGCTCTCCATCTGGCTCTAGGATGATCTTGTGATCTCCCCAGTTTTCAAAACGGATACCCTCACTGTCAGCTACAATTTCACCTGTAGCCATCGCCAGACGCTGTTCAAACGTAAGAGGCGCTTCTCCTCTATGCCCTGTTGCTGTGTAGAAGGCATGAATTTTTCCATCATCCATCATGGCAGATCCTGCCCATTCGCGTGAACCTAGTGACGCTCCTTCTGGGAAAAGCGTTCCGCCTAGGGTCCAATCCTTTCCATTTTTCGAGTAAAAGTAACGAATGGTCGCAATATCATGCACTTTACCAGGCAATACATCATCTGGAGCTGATAGAGCAAACAATACCTTCCAGCCTTTAACAGAGGCAATATTCCCGTCGCGGTCCGTTAAAGGCCATGAATCCCATACATGATAACCCGGTGCGAATTTCTCTAGTTCAGAAACATCCGTATATGGCAAAGTATTATCTTGATTCAGTTCAATCTTCGAAGCCTGTTCCCTTGTCCAATTGGTTGTCGTTACGGTCTCATCTGCCTTTGCTGATAAGCCGTTAAAACCAGATATAACGACACTTGCTGCCAATACTACTGCTGATAGTGCTTTTTTGTTCTTTAGCATGTCAATCCCCTTTCTGGTTTGGTGAAATTAGCGATTCGCACCAAATGGCTTAATTTCGCCAGTCTTTCCTTCTTTCATAATTTTTGAAGTATCTCCATCAAGCTTTAATTTCAAGGTAGCAGCAAATGTACCGCCAAATTTCACTTGTCCATTCTCATCAAGTGGTTCATTAATGAAGCTAATCACCTGCTGGTTAGGAAGGACCATCCATGAATATGCCTGGTATGGATTTTCCGCTGGGTTTGCTATAACAAGACCACTTTCATTCATTGGCTTTTTCTCACCGAACAGCCCATTGCTGACAAATCCATATACACCGTCAGGTCCTGTTAAACCAGGTGCGTATGTAAAGGTATGGCTGATGGTGAATAGATAATATTCATCACCATTGATCACCATGTGCGGGCGTTCTAATTGATGATTCGTGCCAACTGATTCTAGCAATGGAGGAAGAAGCTTCAATTCACTTACCTCTTCATCTAGCACTTCGGCAATACCAATATTTCCGTTGTATTTTTCTGCGCCTTCAGGAACAGTATGGGTGCTGCGGTACTCTTCGTCCCCAATATTCTCCGGCTTGATATAATCTCGGTCGCTTCCAGCTTGTCCTTCAAAGATGATATATTCTTTTCCAGTATTCGGATCCTGGAAGAAGAATGGGTCGCGGAATGCTGTGATGATTGGGCTATCTGCCTGTTCGATCGTTTCATAATGTTTGCCGTCTGCTTCCAGAATGATTTCATGCTTACCCTCATTTGTCAGCTTGACACCATCTTTATTGGTCTCGATATCAAAAGTCGTTTTGGCAAGACGCTGAACGGCTCTCTTATCCCATCCGTTATAATCCCAATTTTCTCTGTCACCAGTTGCTGTATAGAATAAGTGCACTTTTCCATCTTCATCAAGCATGGCTGTCCCCGCCCATTGCATGTATCCTTTCGCATTCTCATACTCATAAGGGATTCCTGCATAAGTCCAATCCTTGCCGTTCTTAGAATAAAACATTCCTATTCTTGCTTCTGTATGACGCTCACCCCAACCTAGGTTGCGAGGTGCTACCAGAGCAAAAGCCACTCGATAGCCGTTCACGATCGCTAGAGAACCATCTCTATTCTGTAGTGGCCATGTATCCCACACCCATTGGTCGGGTGCGACAAGATCAAACTCCATATCCACCTCTGGCGCTGTTGTTTCTTCTGTAAGCTTCACTTTTTCCGCTTGCTGACGTGACCAGACGGACGTTTGATTTTCTGCGGCCATTGTTGGTGCTACAAACAAGCTGTTTGCGGCAATCACTGTCGCCAAAACAAGGCCTTTTACTTTGCTGGACTTCTTCTTCATTCCTATTAACCTCCATTTTTTACAGCAGGATTACAGCGTTACAGACTTGGCATTTCTACATTTTGACAACAAAAAAAGACCTAAAATGTGCAGGGAGAAGTCTACCACAAAGGTACACTTTGCCCTTACACAATTTAGGTCTTGCCTGCTTAACCAGTCACAATCCTGCATAATTCTGTTTACAGTGAACATTCTATTCTGTTCAAATTCCTAAATCAATAGGCTAATATTCCTTTCATCCATTTGTTTACAGTTAATATGGCATCGGTCTATTCTCATAAGAATATGAATCTATTCACATATGAAAACGCACTCAGAATACTCAAAAAATTTTAACCATCTTAAAATAAGGCTCTTTTCTCCTGTCCTCTTCTTCTATTTCTATTACTACTGGTGTTTCCTAGCATTAAATTGATCTATCAAGCCCGCTGGTTCCTCATCCATAAGGACCATCGATTGATAGTCTTGAAGGAATTTTTCTTTATTCATATGATCAAGAAGCGCAACAAGAGGATCATAAAAATGATTGATATTTAAAAGACCCACTGGCTTATGATGGAGTCCGATTTGTCCCCAAGTAAACACTTCAAAAAACTCCTCCATTGTTCCAGCACCACCTGGTAAAGTGATAAATCCATCTGCTAACTCAGCCATTTTCGCTTTTCTTTCATGCATCGTTTCGACGATAATTAGTTCGGAGAGACTTTTATGAGAGATTTCTCGTTTATCCAAGAACTTGGGCATCACTCCAATAGCTTTGCCTCCCGCCGCCAACACAGAGTCAGCTACCGCACCCATAATCCCTGTACTGGATCCTCCATAAATAAGCGTAATACCTCTTTTCGCCAATTCTTTCCCTAGTTGTTTTGCCTTTTCTATGTAAATTTCTGAAGCCCCATTTCTAGATCCGCAATACACTGCAACTGATTTCATCATTGCTCCCTCCCAACTTACTTTGTCACTTTAATACTATTCAAGTACCCATTCGTTTTTTCCTGCATGTAAGAAAAGCGCAAGCGCCCTGGTCAGCGCCGTATGGCCTGGAGCGCTCCAACTGAGATAATGGAAACACGAAGAGCCAAAGGCGCATTCGTGCTTGACTTATCGTAGGTAGGGCGGAAAGCGAAGGACTAGGCGCTAGGGCGCTGGAGCTAGACAATTTTCAAAGTCAAAAAATCTTATGCTTTCTTATATGTAAAAAAGACCCTCCTGAAATATAGGAGAATCTTTAGATCAAACTATTAGTGCATCCCTTTCCATTCACCTTGATTTTTGGATGCTTTTTCTTTTTTGGCTTTCTCTTTGTGCGCTCGATTAGCAGCCGCACTTCCATGTTCTTTACCAAACTCCGTATCCGTTTTACTTGAGTCAAACCCTTGTTTATTTTTTTGCTGTGCGTCTGTTTTTCCACTTCGTTTTGCCATCAGTATCACTCCTTCTTTTTTATTATGAAAAGGAAAAGAAGAAATATACCTAGCTAAATTTATGCATTTTTCTGAGGAACTTTGCACAACTTAATATTAATTCAAAAAAAGCAACAAAGTTTAAGAAAAGAGCCCCTTTCAAAAACCCGCAAGTGCAGCAGCATATTCAAATGGAGTGGTGTGCAGTTTTATTTTTAAATCCTCGTCTTTGGTTATATTTAAACTTTTTTTACCATAAAGAGTGTTTACTTCTAATATCCATGGCTTGAAGTGATGGTCGATGATTACATCTAACGCAATGTCTCCAAAATGCCCTAGCTCTTGATCAATCAACTCACATACTTCCTTACAAATCTCTATGGTTTCGTTCATAATCCTTTTTGCTTTGCTCTCATCAACCTTATATATGATTTGTATGGCCTTTTCTCCGTTAGCAATATGTGCCACTTGTTTTAAATTGGTAATAATACTCCCCTCTTGCGCAACTCTACCTACTGAGCCTTGACAAACCCATTTTTTTTCATAGTTTTTTTGAAAATAAAATCGAAAGTCAAACTTTTTATTTTTATAAACGGTCGGAACTCCTTGTTGAAGAATATACACTTGCTTCGGGAGCATCTTTTCCAAAGCTTGTATAAGTTCTCTTAGCGAGGTAAACTTCATCCTATCTTTCATATTATTAATGAGATAAATTCCATCAGGTTCATCTTGGATAACAAAAATTCCATTCCCTTGCATTCCGTTAGCAGGTTTTAAGTAGACCGTTTGATACCTAGTAAGCATGTCATCTAAATCCTCTAACGCTCTAAACCTTTTCGTTTCCGGTAAGTATTTCGCTACCTCAACATCTTTTGAACAAGCTTGCCAAAATTCTAATTTACTCAAGAAGCTGGTATTAAATAGTTTGTCACCCGTAGCTTTCCTAAGTTCTAATTCTTTTTTAAAGGGCATTCTTGTTTTCTTAAAAATAGAGTCAGGATAAGGGAAAACCCCCTTTACCCACTTACCTTGTGTAAAATAATAACCTGTTACCGTTTGGTTCATCGTGTCAATCTTATCACTAGAACAAATGAGAACGAGACCTGGATTGTTTTCGTACAAATAATATAGTTTCCGATAATGTTCCAATTTTTTTACCGACAATTGAGCCCATGTCTTTTTGACGATAAAAGCAATGAACGGACCGATATGGATCACATGGTTCTTAACGATTATGTCGAAGTTAATATTTTCAGGGATGAGAAAAGATCCATTATTTCTCACAAACCCTATTTCGTTATCTGATAATGAATGATTTTGTACTACATTAAATTCTTTTACCCAATTTCCAAACTTGATCATAATGACGTCTGAATGGATTTGATGTTGTTGTAAAAACCCTTTTGATAAGTGTATGGTAGGGAGTTCACCTTCACTTGAATTTGAATTTGAATTAAGTTTTCCATGCACTTTGGAAAACGTGTATCTGACTTTTATCATTAAGTAAACACTCCAAGTCTTAGATTGTATAACCCCCTTTATAGTATGAAGGTACAAGAAGTTATGCTTATACAAAAGAGACTAGCTTAAAAAATCCATTCATGCACAGTAATTATTTCTTGTTTCACAAAGGCTGATTTCCGCTCCAGGTGCTTGCTTTCCGGGGGGCAGGCGTTGAGCCACCAGAGTCAAAAAACTGAAAAAAAAAGACTGCAGTTCAACTCCAATTTTTTCGAGTTGACTACAGTCTGCAACCATACCTGGACGGTTTTTTTATTTACTTTTGTTGAGTTAAAAGCTTGATATCGGTGAGTATCTTTTCTTTTTCCACTGATTTTTTGGGACTTGCCATATCGTATAGGGCACGGAGTTGATTGTCCCCATCCATTAAATAAATGGTTACAGAATGAGTAAGTAAATCTCCTTCGATTTTTTTATATTGCATTTGGAATTCATCGGCAATCCTTTTGGTTTGATCGGTTGGACCCCTTAACCATTTCCATCCAGCGGGATCGGTTTCAAATGCCTGCGCATATTCCCTGATCACCTGCTTCGTATCGTATTCAGGATCTAAGGAGATGGAAACTAACTCAACGGATGTTCCAAAAAGCCCTTCTTTCTTTAGATTTTCCTGTAAATCTTGAAAGTCCATCATAGTTAAAGGACAAACATCCGGACAATTTGTATAAAAGAACGAGACTAATTTTATTTTCTCATTAGAAGTTTTATACACGTCATTATAGACATCTACCATTTGAAATGTTTCGATTGTATCTAAGACAGGTAGTTTTTCTGCTTTTGGCCAAAACCAATAGACGCATAGAAACCCTACGATGCTAATTGTTAGAAAAATCAAAAGCACCTGCTTCTTCATCCCCGCTTCACACCCTATAATAGAAGACTTACTAATTGATTTCTTTTCGATTTTTTAAAGCCGGAAGATGTTTTTTCTTATTCTTATGCACACGGATAATACCCCACATTCCTTGCTCAAGATCCCAACGCATATTTCCTGAGCGATACATATAGTCACCCGGGAAGTTAAAAAAGCTCCCTGCCCCGTAATGTAAATCCATATCCCTTGCATGCCCTAACACAATATGGTCTTCATGGGATTTAACCTGTGAAAAAATATCTTTGTCATCTGTGTTCCAATAATGGCCATGTAAATGAAAGCTGTGAGCGCGCCTACGTTCAGATGGATTAACAAGTCTAAGGGTAATCGGATCACCAGGATACGCCTCAAATACAGGTGTGGAAGGATCGCCATGAACCCTTGAACTAAATAAATCCTTTAAGACCGGATGTTTTCTGAGTCGATTAATTAACCTTTCCGTCCGATAATTAAAGCCTCTTGAACCGTTATCGTAAGTATCTACTAGATCATCCAGCTCATCCGGATCGACTCCCGTTAAGATTCCATCCACCGGATCAATGATGACGCAGCCCTCTTTATCTTCTAATCTGGCTCCGTCAAACATGATAAGAACAAATTCCCTTCTCTCCGGTAAAAATGGATGTTTCAAAATAATATTTTCACTTGTATTCACAGCTGGTTTCCGTGTTTTTGGATCCAGAAACTTAGTTCCCCGTCCCTCGGCAATGAATGTACCAAACGTTCCTAGTGATCGATGGTTTCGGATATCAGCCATATCCCATATCCCACAAGCTCCCACTTGCACATCTACATACCAACGGTAGATGACGGTTTCACCTGGTCCGGCGGTTTGGTCCGGATTAAAGCCGACTGTTTCCCCAGCAGAAGACTTTACATCATACTGAATAAGCTGTGGATGCAAGGAAATCCGAACAGATGGTGGATAAAAGGCTTGTTCTTTGACAGGTGGATATGGCCATATGCCATCCGGGAAAGGAAAACGGTCAAACTCTAAGAAACTCGTTAAATGGACCTCCACCACTTCTCCTTGTGTCGCACGTAATATTAGAGGTTTAGGACTTTTTCTTCCACATAGGATATCATCCATGTCCTCCCTTAGTGCAAAAATGATTCCATATGGATCATTCTCTCCCCATTTGCTATAAATAATAGGGATTTGAAAGGCCACAATGTCAAAGACTCTTACCGGTGCATTAAGCGGAGCATCCACTTCTACACAAATTGGTGGCGCTGGAGGTTCCCCTGTGCAAACAGGCAATGGTTTCGTTCGTTCAGGTGGGCTAGGCTGATCTGGCAAAGGAATCAGAAAATCGACTTCCTCATCATAGGCACGTATTAACCCCCAACAGCCATTCCAAAGGTCTTCTTCGGTTTCAAATGTCCATAGATAGTCTCCTGATCGTGGAACCTCCATTTCAAACGTGAAAGATTCGGAAATACCTATATGCTCTTGTGCTTGAAATTCTGTCTCCACATCCGGCCGTTCCTTCTTCCATCTCAGTCCGTGCACATTAAAGCTATGCGATTCCTCTTGCGCCCCCTGTAATAATCGGATTCGAATCGGATCTCCTTCATAACAATGCAAAATGGGAGTGAAAGGATCACCGTTAACAAAAGAACTAAATGAATAAGCCGGATCACAATCCTCTCCTAAGCGGAACTGCAAGGGTTCATTTCGATAATTCACAGCAAATAGTCCTGGATCATCCTGCGATCCCGGAAATTCCGGTGGATTCAACGGACATCCATTTTCGTCAAACAGCAGTGCGAAATCGTGAACCATTAGCACAAAATCTCTATAATCCGGAATCAATGGATGGGTAACCGTTACTTGTGAACCTACCTCTACCTCTTCTCCTGTTCTAGGGTCAAGAACCGTGGAAAATCTGCTATGCACGACCGTTGAACCAAACACACCATGCTGCTGATGGTAGTTAGCAAATAGATGGTCATGGAAAAACCATGCCTTTAACTCCACGTCTGCAAAGTATTCATAACGAATAGTCTCACCAGGAAGAACACTAGAATCATAATTCCACCCAACATTGGCTCCATCACTAACCAATACATCAAACTTAACAAAGTGAACATGAAAGGAGGTTTCATACGTTCTCGTTACAAGCTGGAAGGCATCCCCACCAGCCACTTCTGGTAGACGGTTCGTGAAATTTACGGATAAACAAGTCCCCGCATTCATATGAAGGATTAAGGGCTCTGGTTGTTTTCTACCTGCTAATACATCCTCCAAGTCCTCATCACGAACATACATCCTGCCTTTTGGGTCATTCCAGCCTTGACGGTTATAGACAATTGGCAGTTCAATAAGGGACACGTTGATTTCTTGAACCTGCGGATTGTCCTCAACAATACATGGATCAGTAAAAACAGCTCCTGGCCTTGCCGTTGGTACCGCTGCATTTCTCTCCAGTTCGGTTAGCCCCCTGCCCCCAACAATCCCTAAAGGTGGACGAGGTGCTTTACAGCCGACTTTTCCTGGAATGAAATTAGGAAACCCAGGTTTCTCTTTTGTCGGTGTTGGAGGACAAGGTCGATCCGGCAATGGCCGTAACGCTTTAATGGGTACGCCATTTGGATAGCATTGACTCCCATCTTGAAGCGTATCAAACACCCGATTGATCGCCCACATCCCTACACCAAAATGAGGATACAAATGACAATGTATAATAAAATCTCCGATTGCCCCTACCAGTGAGCCTAATCCATATAGAGTATCAATGGTATACCAATTTTGAGGGCTGATTGCTATAGCATCAAATACATCCGAATCCGTGTTAAGGGGATCTCTAAAAAAGGTATGTGCATGGTAATGAAACACGTGCGTTTCCTTCACACCCGCATGGACTAATCTAAATTTAGCCGGATCTCCCCGATACCCTCGAAAAATAGGCGTAGCTGGATCACCAAACACCCATGAATCATGATGAACTTCTTCCCCTTCACAATCTGGACAGACGACCCCTTCTTCAATTAACTTCTGACGATTCTGTACAGGTTCATACCGATAGTTAATGGCATGAGTAGATTCCCGTTCTTGATTGGTTACGGGATCGAGCGGTTTGTTTCCTGTTATATCCTTTGTGGACATCTCATCATGGAAGATAAAAGCGTATTCACGAAAGGATGGGGCAAAGGGATGGTGAACGTCTGCAAACATCCCGCTATTTAATGGGCCTCCAGTCTCGGGATCTGTCCACGACGATCCTCTTTTTTCAATGAACAAGGCTCCAAACAACCCATTAATACTTGTGCCTTCATCACTGCTATCAGGATTTCCCAGGTCGGTAAAGATCGCAACCCCTTCATGATGAAATTGCAACCGGTAAAGGATTTTCTTCCCTGGATCTGCTAATGAACTAGGATTAAACCCAACGTTAGCGCCATCTGAATCTAACACATCATAATCGGCTTCGTGGAAATGCATGCCCGTGGCATAATGAATCTTGTTTTCGAATAAAATCTCAACCGTATCTCCTTGATTAGCCCGAATACATAGAGGTTGCACTAACTCAACCGGCGAAAATGGGTTTCTTCTAACCGCTTCTTTCACCTTCTCTTCATTTTCCTTTAATACGTACATCATCCCTGTTTCGTTGTAATCACCAAAATTATTTAACACAATTCGAATCGGGATGGCTACTACATGATAAAATCGTTTCATACGCTCTCTCCCTCTTCCTAAATATCAACTTTAAGTTCCGGGATTTTAGGCATACCTTTTTCTTCAATATAAAAAACTTCAATTTGATGAACATGAATGGACCAATTTCGATTTTCTAGTTCTCCAATGGTCGTTACTTTCACATCCACTACCACATGGTCCCCTACCACATCAATAATTCTTCCAATAAAGACAAATGGATAGGATGGTGTGAGGATGAATATGTTCTTCCCAATCCCATTTGCAAATTCGTTAATAAGAGCTTCATCATGAATATCATTATTGGATGGAATAGTAATCTCCGTTAACAAATTGTTTTGTTTCATTTATTAGCCCCTCCCTTTGCTTCTCGATACTACGTTAGTGGAATCCTTTCATTACAATCGAAATTAGGTGTGAAATGGGCAATTTTTTCTAATGGGATACTCAGTGGTGTAGGAAATTGGAAAAACGGAGCATTAATCATTTTAATATTGACTGGAAATAAGGTCACATCGCCTTGTGTCACTCTGATGATGGTTCCACAAAAAATAGGTCGAAACGTTTGGCCAAATAAATTTAACTGATCGGATTCGGTAACAACTAAAATGCTATCTCCCACTAATCCTTGCAATTCTTCAAACAATTCATCTTCAACATCCTCAATGTTGATGCGCAACAATCCGTCAAATTCTCTGTCTTCATCCTCTTTTCTTTTTTCATGGTAATCCTGTTGTTGTTTAACATCCTTTTCTTTTTCATAAGACATGAAACAACCTCCTTTTTATTTTTAAAACTCGAGTTTATCCTTTTATTCTCTTAAAAACATGAGTAAAAATAGTGAGTAACCTGATCGTTTCAATATATTTCAATTCACTCAAATTTATATGTAAAAATTCCCCAAATAATGAGAGAACTAATTTTCCGTCCTTGCAACTCGAAATTTTACCCACTTTTTTCTCTTCCGCATTTAAAAAAACAGCCACCCATGTATCCTGCCAAGCTTCTAGGTTGGTCTGAATGGATTCCTCAAAAAACTGTTGTTTTAAAAGGTCCCGCTTAGCGACAGTTTCACCAAATTGATGAACTAATTTGTTACGCAAATGATTATCATAAAGAAAATGTTGATGGGTATTGGAATAGTTTGGAATGCCATAAGGAATATTAGCTGATTCGATGACCGAATAAGGAATCCACATTCTCTCCTTCAGAGTCGTAAGCATGACAAAATCTCTGCCAATCGTACTTACCTTGCCAACTTTGTATAGGGACTCGGTTCCGCATTT
Source organism: Bacillaceae bacterium (assembly GCA_041640555.1). GTDB lineage: Bacteria > Bacillota > Bacilli > Bacillales > Cytobacillaceae > Robertmurraya_A. Next base: position 162,499 of record JBEQAB010000006.1, on the reverse strand, counting down.
TGCGTAAACCTCTACTTGCTGATTACGTTTCATTTTGAAGAATTTTCTTAGCTTTAAGACTTTCCCTCTCTTTTCATCTCGTTCAGAAAGATTAAACATGTTGGCTCGATCAATATATTCCATCAATAATCGTGTTTCTTCTGTTGTAGAAGGAGTGGTTGGTGAAGTAATCCCTTGACCCTTTCGAACATTAAATTCATTAATGATATCTTCTTTCGGCGTTTCCCTCTCCACCCTTTCAAGCAGTTCCTTTCGATATTCATTTAAATAGAGCCTTCTCTTCTTCTCTGTCACACACGATCACTCCTTTCTTACATCCATTAGACCCTTAGAGAGTAGTAGACTATGGAAATAGTAATCATCACGAGCAGAGTGCCGAATGCACTGAAAATAAGTATATTTTGGTCAATCATTGAGAAATATGAAGCGGGTAGACTACATATACTTGGATCTTCAACGACAATTCCAATCATATTTCCCGTTAAGCTTCCTACAATCCCGTGTAGAAAACCTGATAAAAGAGATTGATATTTAACGAGTGAACCAAAAACAATTCCAACCACGCCACCTAGAACAACGGTTAGGATCATGAGGAAGAAAAGATGGTCACTAATGATAAATTGAGTAAGCATGGCAATATTAAGGCTGATGATTCCACTACAACTCATAGCCATAATCATCCCGAAACGATCATTGTATAAAAGCCTTTTTTTATAAAAAACCTTATAAATGACAAACCCTATCAGACTAGTCAAAATAAATAAACACAACAGATACATGGTCATGGACCTTTCATCCCTTCAAAGTCTATGTACGCTTAGATGATAGGACTAGTAAGAAAAGAGAGACAATAAATATCCCCTCCAAGAAAGTTAAAAACACATAACTATTTTTGGCTGCTGCACCGATCATCGGAGACATGATTCCCATCATTAACCCATTCCCATAACCAGTTAACAAGGTTTGATAATCAAATAAGGAACCAAATAGTCCCCCCACGATCATTCCAATCAAAGTGGTCACAATCGTAACAATCACAAATTTCAACGGAAATTGATAAATCAAAATGACTCCAGAGACGATCGCTGTAAATCCCCCGGCCATAGTAGAGATATTCATTCCCAACTGAAACCCGATTAGTTTCCGAATGCGAAACACGTACATAAACGTTAAGCTAAGAATTAATAGATTCCCATAGAAGAGATACCCGAGATAACTCGCAATCATCACCAACCACCTCTTTAATGTCCTATAGTTCATTCTTATTAGGACAATGCTTGTCACTATTCTAGATATTATTTTTTTGTGATCCTTATCGCCCATACAAAAAGCACGATGACCCATATATTAGGTATATATACAAGGAAGGAGGGTACCCACGATTACACATTATAGAGAGGAAAAGATATTCAAAGATGAACATGAATTTCGTTGTCCAGAATGTGCCTCTGGGGAACATGACGATGATTTCTTCTGCTCATGTCATAGATGTCCTGAACAAATTCCTCAACCGAGGTTTCCATCTGCTAATAGTTCCTTTCCACCTGAAGAATTGGCAGAAGTCGTGGAATGTATAGAACAAGCCAACGATATTTTACTCACCCTTGGTCTAGAAAGAGATCCAGACAACCTACGAGGCTTGCAACAAGTGTTTAGAAAACTAAGAAATCACCATTTTGCGATTACCATTCATTGTGGCGACGAACAAAAAGAACAAACACTTAAAGGACATTTAGTGGATTCAGGATTAGATTTTCTCATCCTTCAAACCGATGTTGGAAACATTGTCATGATTCCCTTTGAACGAATCAAACTACTAAAACGCAGATTCCGAGAGGACATTCCACCTCCACCGGACCAAGAGTTATTAAAGATCGATCCTTGCTTAAGAAGAGCCCTGACTTTCCACTTTGGTCAAGTAGTGTCTAAAAGCCCTTTTTTACTCAACCTATTTTTCGGACTGGAATTAAAACTTTTTCTAGAAAGTTATGTAGGATGTTTTATCTATGTGAAGTCGGAAAGAGACAAAAAGGAACGTGATGGAAAATTAGTGGATGTTAAAAAAAGCAGGATCGTAATCGAAGTGGATCATGAAAGACAAGGTATTGAACTCGATGAATTATGCTATATTGAAATTGAAAAATTCCTTTTAGCGAGAGAATTTATCGTATTCAATGAGACTCCTATTGTGTTATAAAAGTCTTCAGAAAGAGCTATTCCCTTACCTAGGATCAAAAGGGGGTCCGCACTTTTTTGTTGGGAGATCGGGTTAAGCACCCCAGCTGGTAAATAGACGGAGAAATTCCGCTTAATTAGTAAATTGGATAAAAAGTAGCTTAAATAAACGGAGAAATTCCGCCTATAAGCTCGAAAACGTGAAAATAGGGGGCATTTTCATGGCATAACCGGAAAATCTCCCCTTATTCACCCCCAAACGAGCCTTTACTCTGCATCTAACCGGAAAAACTCCGCCTATTTGCTAGTTACTAGAATAATTGCCTATTTAAGAATCCTTATAAAGAAACTCGCCCATGTGAGCGAGTTTACTTTTTTAAAAAGCACTTCAAACAGAATCCTTTGGGAATGACCACGGGCTTTATTCTTTACTCCACAATCATCTCAACATGACGACCTCTATTTTGTAAAAATCTAAAATTCAAATCATCGGTTAACCCAGCTAGTCGCAATGCGAAGCGATCATCGCAAAACGGGATGGCAAAGTCACAAAAACAGACCAAATTTTTATGACAACAGTCATGATGATGCATATGTCTTTTGTGGTGCTCGTCCTGACAACACGTACAGTGATTATGGTGGCCGTGTTGTTCGTGACAACGGCATGGTTTGTGATCGTGGTGCCCCTGATGCTCGTGGCAACGGCATGGTCTGTGATCATGGTGGCCATGATGCTCGTGGCAACGGCATGGTCTTTGGTCGTGGTGGCCGTGTTGCTCGTGACAACGGCATGGTCTGTGGCCGTGGTGGCCGTGTTGCTCGTGACAACGGCATTGGTCTGTGGTCGTGGTGGCCGTGTTGCTCGTGACAACGGCATGGTCTGTGGTCATGGTGGTCGTGATGCTTGTTGCAACCGCACGGTCTATGATCGTGGTGTCTGTGATTCTGTTTGCAACCGCATGGTCTGCCGTGGTTTGGACGCTTCTTTTTACAACGGCATGGATTCAATCTAGAATGGTAGGTTCCACAATGTGGACAATGATGCGGGTCTCCCTTTACCGTTTTTCTCCCTTTTTTACTGCGCTTCAAGTTTTTATTCATTTTGTCACCCCTAATTTCCTCTTCCACAAAACGGTGCAATTCAACGCATCTACAGTTTCCATTGTGTTTACAGTGTGATACGGCTTCTCTTACTTCTTTGTCTGGCCATTTAACATGTGTAATTCTGTCTGTTAATACTGTGACAATCTTATGATCCTTTTGAAGAACTTCAACAAAATCTAATCCAACAGCAAATATGATCCCTTCAACAAAAAATGGTGAATGCTTAACGATTTCATCATCTACATATTTAAACCTGATAGCATCTGGACCTATTTTTATCCCTTTTTCGTTACTCGAGGAATTTGCCACGATTTCCTTATTTACATACATTTTCTCCCCTCCTATAGGTTGGACTACTATAGCTTATGAAAGAGAGAGAGGGTTGGTTCAACAATACGGTGAATGCCTATCGTTTAGAGGCTTTTCACCACTTTCCGATGACAGAAATCAGCACAAAGGAATATATATAAAGAAGGGAACCATAAGGAGTGAGTGCGCTTATGAAAAATGAGAAGTCACATAACAACACCCACCCCTCTAATAAGGAAGAGGAAAAGAACGTAATAGTCTTAAAACTAAAACAACAGATTGCTGTCAATGTTTGGATTCAAGCTTTTGGACTAATTTCTGAGGCTATTGCTTTAACCCAATTATCTTATCTCGAGGAACAAGAACCCGGTTCACAAGAAATCCTTAAAGGGGTTTGGATTCAAGTGATCGGCCAGTTTGCAGAGGCCGTTGGAGTCACTTTACAATTGTTATTTACAGACGATCTATCGTTATTTAGAGGGCAAAGAATCGCAACCACAGGCGACTGGCTCCAATCGATCGGTGCAGCGGTTGAAGCGGTTGGAGGGGAAATCGCTATTCAAAGTGGAACCACTGAAGAATTTGTACCTTAATGAATCTAACATTAAGAGAGCCTCTCCACTTGGAAAGGCTCTTTTTTTACAAATTGCTGCTATTTTCTCGTACTTGTCGTTTTTCCTTGATAACCATGATTCCCATCATACCAATGATAGAAAAAAGAACAGGCGTAATGAATCCGTAATAGTATGCATCCCCAACATTACCTAATCCAGACGGAAAATGATCCAACACCATTCCAAAAATGCTTGGCAGCAGCACGGCACTTAAAAACCCCCCTGTATTCGCAATGCCAGACACAAGACCTGATTCGTTTATTGGAAACGTCTGACGAACAAGTGCAAAGGTCAAGGCACTTGCCCCAAACCCAAAACCTATAATAAAGAACAGTAAGTAAAGCATGACAACAGGCGGATTCCCATGAAAGAGAAGAAAGCAAATCCACCCTAACAAAGTAAGGATATGAATCATCACATACGGCCGTTTAATGGTTCCTACCCGACTTGAAATCCAGCTAGCTAGAGGTGCTCCTATCAATGCCCCAATCAAACCTATCATGATAAACTGACTCGCTTCAGATCTTGTCATCTCATACACCGTCATCCCATACGGTACCGCCCAGGAACCGATAAACCCCACATACGCACCGACCACCCCAAAATGACAACAAAACAAAGCCCAAGCCTGCCGATTCGAAAAGATTCTCCGTAATAAAGATAGGGTTTTTTCTCGTGATATCTCGTTTTTTACGCTTACCACATCAGTCAGAGAAAGATGCTTTGGTTTTTTTAAAAGAACTACATAAAGGAGAAGACCACATAGACAAAGGAGCAATCCCGCTGAAAAAAAGGCGGGCCTCCAGCCAAGAATGCTAATCCAAGCAGAAAATGGGACAGTTGCCAAAAGGAAACCGAGGCTTCCTGTCATACCCGCAAGACCGATTAAACGAACAAATTCCTTTCGATTAAACCATTGCCCAAGAATTAACACCATATTGACCCAGATGGTTGCATCCCCTGTCCCTGTTAATATTCTTGCAAAAAACAGGACTAATTCATGCGTACCCAGACTATAAATCATCGTTCCTACTCCCGTAAGTAACGCACCGACAATTAGAAAAAAATTCGGACCATATCGGTCTGCCAATATGCCCATTGGAATTTGTAAGCCTGTGTAGACAAAAAATTGTATACTTGTCAGTAATCCAATTGTTGAGGCTGTTACCTGAAAGTCCCTCATCACTTGGTCTGTGATCAAGCCCGGAGCCGTTCGCTGGCTTGCCATTAATAAATAAGTAAACAGTACAGAAGCAAATACCACCCATCTAAAGCTGCTAGTTTGTTTATCCACTGTTTAAACTCCCGTTAACTTTTTATTCTTATTTATATGGGTTTACTATACCAGTGGAAACCCTTTTAAAAAGTTATTTTTATAGGGCAAGATAAGATCATGTGCCTGGCACTTGTTTTTCCCCCCTGTAAAATTCATTTATGCTATACTGGAGAAAGTTTGTCTTAATGGAGGATCACTTATGGAATTACTAAAAACCAAGGCACTTACACATTCAAATTATTTATATTTGTTGATTGCTGGTATTGTTCTTATTGCATTTAACCTACGCCCAGCCATTACCTCTCTAGGCCCTTTGGTTGGAATGATTCAAGAAGATGTGGGACTGGCACACTGGAGTGCAGGGCTATTGATGAGCTTGCCCTTACTCGTATTTGCCGTCATGTCTCCTCTTGTTCCTAAAATAGCGGCTCGGCTGACAAATGAGCGTACCTTGCTGATTGGGTTAACCTCTCTTTTAATCGGCATCACCATTCGCTCGATTGCCATACCTGTTTTACTTTTTACTGGTACTCTCTTAGTGGGTTTGGGCATTGCGATTGGAAATGTCCTTTTGCCCGCGGTCGTCAAGGAACGTTTTCCCAAAAAGTTTGGTCTGATGACCAGTGTTTACTCCACATCCATGGGTTTGGTCGCCTCTTTAGCCTCAGGAATTAGCGTTCCTTTAGCGGTTGATTGGGATCTTGGATGGCAGGGAGCCCAAATCGTCTGGGGGATACCCGTGATTATTGCTCTTATCTTGTGGGGTTTCCTTTTTAAATATAGAGATGAGGGGAAAAGTGAGAATCAACCAAAGCAAAGAACGTCTTCCAAGCAGATTTGGCGTTCATCCCTCGCCTGGCAAATCGCGATATTCATGGGGTTTCAGTCATTCTCTTTTTATGTCACGATTTCGTGGTTAACGGAAATCTTACATAGTCATGGGATCAATTTGGAAATGGCTGGTTGGCTCCTCTCTTTTACCCAGCTCGTAGGATTGCCGGCTAGCTTTGTCATCCCTGTTCTTGCAGGTCGATTTCAGTCACAAGTGTGGATCTCCTTTTTCCTAGGGTTGTTTGCTGTTCTAGGCTATAGCGGATTATTGTTCGGTTCCACTTATCCCGTACTCATCGTAAGTATCATCTTTATTGGAATAGCTTTAGGCGGAAGCTTTCCTTTAGCTCTTACTTATATTGGTCTTCGTACGCAAACCGGCCAACAGACAGCAGCGTTATCAGGGATGGCCCAATCCACTGGATATGTTCTTGCAGCCATTGGCCCATTATTTATTGGATATTTATATGACCTCACGCATGCATGGACCGTTCCTCTAGCTTTGTTAATTGTCGTATCAATTATATTAACGGCATTTGGGATGTTATCTGGGCGGGATCGGTATGTGTAGTTGTGTTAAAAAGATTATAGTGAAGACTTATTGACCTTACTCTATGATAACTGCGGGCGCTAAATGGAGATTTAGCGCCCGCATTCTACTATTTTCTGGTATTCGTGGGCACTAAATCGTAACTTTGTTCCCTCGTTCTACTATTTTCTGGTTTTCGCGGGCACTAAATCGTAACTTTGTTCCCTCATTCTACTATTTTCTGGTTTTCGCAGGCACTAATTCGTAACTTCGTGCCCTCGTTCTACTATTTTCTGGTTTTCGCGGGCACTAAATCGTAACTTTCTGCCCTCATTCTACTATTTTCTGGTTTTCGCGGGCACTAAATCGTAACTTTGTTCCCTCGTTCTACTATTTTCTGGTATTCTAGGGCACCAAATCGTAACTTCGTGCCCTCGTTCTACTATTTTCTGGTATTCTAGGGCACTAAATCGTAACTTTGTGCCCGCATTCTACTATTTTCTGGTATTCGTGGGCACTAAATCGTAACTTCCTGCCCGCATTCTACTATTTTCTGTTATTCTAGGGCACTAAATCGTAACTTTCTGCCCTCATTCTACTATTTTCTGGTTTTCGAGGGCACTAAATCGTAACTTTGTTCCCTCATTCTACTATTTTCTGGTTTTCGAGGGCACTAAATCGTAACTTTCTGTCCGCATTCTACTATTTTCTGTTATTCTAGGGCACTAAATCGTAACTTTCTGCCCGCATTCTACTATTTTCTGGTTTTCGAGGGCACTAAATCGTAACTTTGTTCCCTCGTTCTACTAATTTATTCCCTTAAGTTATTTCATAATTCACCTAATGATTTATATATCTCAATCAGGAAATTCGAACCGTTGTTCAAAATACTTGATGGCTTGGTTCAAACTACCATCATTAAATATCATGATCGTTAACTGGTCTGCCAGATCCTCCGTTTCCTCAGCAGTCAATTCATAATAATTCTGTAAAAAATGCATCAAGCTGTTCATTTCTCTTGTTTTTTCAACGTAACCCGGTTTACCTGCTTTGACAGGTTGTTGTTTGGTAAAAGGGTAATAGTTTATACTTGGTCGTTTTTCAATTTCATCAAAAATCTTCTTCTCGTCGATCACTCTCTTATCTACTAGACCATATGCTGATTAAGCGGTTTGCTTATAATAGTCGCTAACACTACTAAATACATGTAAAAAATCTAAGAAATCTATTTCTTGCTTCATTAAATCACTAACCCTGTCAACTAGAAGGGAAGTGTTCATGACCCCATGGTAATATATTAACCCGTGGGTAAGTTGAATCCACTCCGAATTTCTGTCAATAATTTGTTGCAATTCCTTACCCTCTGACGCATGAAATTGTTCTATAATGTCAATAGGGACTGTTAAGCCTTTTCCTCCTTCTAAATGAATGGGAAAGATTACTCCCCAAGCCATCAGAGCCACCACTTTATTCACAGAAACATTCCTTGGCAATGGAAGCTTCCCTGAATGTTTCACTATATTTTTAATAAGTACATACCTTTCCTTGTCGATTCTATAAAGAATTCTAAATAAATGGCTTGGAATAGCAATCACCAATTCCTTTATCAATTCACCTTTGTTCAAGCCACTGATTCCTTTTAATTCAAGTTACGTATTCCATCCAATTCCATTTTTGAAAGAGAGTTAAGCACACTTTCTAATTGAAAAGACCCACTAACATGTCTCCACAACTTCTGCTCCCTTTTTTCTTGTAACTCTCTCTCGTATTTTAATCCTTGAGCTATTCCTGTTCTGATCTTATTCCATGTTTTTAAATCCAATATAGCCACGTCTTATCTGTTCCTGCTGCTCATCTTATATAAACAATAAAGAACCCTGTGGGACTCTATTTAGCATCTCTAATTGCTAGTAAGTTATATTTTCGGCTGTTATCAGCACATATCATTCTCATCTAAAACTCCCTATACACCGTTATTCTCAATTATTCTTTCTAATTTCTTTAAGTTTGGACTTCTTTTGTTTGAAAAAATACATATATATTAAATAGATAATCCTGCTAATTATAATAGAAATTCAAAAAAATTTTTTCTTTAAGAGATATTTCTTTCAATTTAATGAATCTTATTTTATAATAACTATAAAGTAATAATTATATTTTCATAGATGTAATTATTCTAATACAAACATTACAAAAGGAGAGATTTATATAATGGAAGGTTTTAGCACTACAAACGGCGGCAAATGCCCGTTTAACCATGGCAGCACGACTACTCCTAAATCTAGTGGTACAACAAATAAAGACTTTTGGCCAAATCAGTTAAACTTAAATATACTTCGTCAGCATGACAAAAAATCTAATCCACTAGGAGAAGACTTTAATTATGCAGAAGAATTTCAAAAATTAGATTACGAGGCTCTAAAGCAAGATCTTCGCAACTTAATGACAGACAGCCAAGATTGGTGGCCTGCTGACTACGGTCATTATGGTCCAATGTTTATTCGTATGTCTTGGCACGCGGCTGGTACATACCGTTCGGGAGACGGACGTGGTGGCGGTGGAACAGGCAATCAGCGTTTTGCTCCACTGAACAGCTGGGCGGATAACGTGAATGTTGATAAAGCACGTAGACTATTATGGCCAATTAAGCAAAAGTATGGAAACAAGATTTCTTGGGCTGACTTATTGCTATTAACAGGAAACGTTGCGCTTGAATCAATGGGCTTAAAGACATTTGGTTTTGGTGGCGGACGCGCAGACATTTGGCATCCAGAAGAAGACATCTACTGGGGTTCTGAAACGGAAATGCTAGGCGATAACCGTTACACAGGCGATCGCGAGCTTGAAAATCCACTTGCTGCTGTGCAAATGGGACTGATCTATGTAAACCCAGAAGGTCCAAATGGCAAGCCAGATCCATTAAAAAGCGCACTTGACATTCGCGAAACATTCGGTCGTATGGGAATGAATGATGAAGAAACCGTTGCATTGATCGCTGGTGGTCATACTTTTGGTAAGGCACATGGTGCAGGAGATGCTGCTCAAGTTGGTCCAGATCCAGAAGCGGCTCCTATTGAAGCACAAGGCTTAGGTTGGTTAAGCACTCATGGTAGCGGTAAAGGTGGAGATACCATTTCTAGTGGTCTTGAAGGTTCTTGGACGGCGAATCCAACACAGTGGGATAATGGTTTCTTCGATTTATTGTTTGGATATGAATGGTGGTTAACGAAGAGCCCTGCTGGAGCATATCAGTGGATGGCTGTTGATCCTGCTGAAAAAGATCTTGCACCAGATGCAGCAGATTCATCTAAAAAAGTTCCGACCGTTATGTTTACATCGGATTTAGCCTTGCGTTTTGACCCTATTTATGAGAAGATTTCACGTCGTTTCCATGCAAATCCGGATGAGTTTGCTGATGCATTTGCTCGCGCATGGTTCAAATTGTTACACCGTGACATGGGTCCTAAATCAAGATACCTTGGTCCAGAAGTTCCAGAAGAAGATCTAATCTGGCAAGACCCTGTACCAGCGGTTGATTATGAATTAACGGAAGAAGAAGTAGCGAAAATCAAGGTATTGATCCTTGACTCTGGACTCACCATTGGCGAGTTAGTGACAACTGCTTGGGCATCAGCTAGTACGTTCCGTGGCTCAGACAATCGCGGTGGCGCAAATGGCGCTCGCATTCGTCTTACTCCACAAAAGGATTGGGAAGTTAACCAACCGGAACAACTACAAAGAGTTCTTTCTGTGCTTGAAGAAGTTCAAAGCAATCTAGAGAAGAAAGTTAGCCTTGCTGACTTAATCGTACTAGGTGGCTCTGCTGCAGTAGAAAAAGCTGCACAAGAAGCCGGTTTTGATGTAACCGTTCCGTTTGCTCCAGGTCGTGGTGATGCAACACAAGAACAAACGGATGCAGAAAGCTTTGACGTACTAGAGCCTGTTGCTGATGGTTTCCGCAACTACCAGAAGAAAGAGTACAGTGTTACTTCTGAAGAGCTTCTTGTAGACAAAGCACAACTTCTAGGCCTTACAGCACCAGAAATGACGGTTCTTATTGGTGGGTTGCGTGTGTTAGGTGCGAACCATGGTGGAACAGATCACGGTGTATTCACTGATCGGGTCGGAACACTTACGAACGACTTCTTCGTGAACTTGCTTGACATAGGTGTAGAATGGAAAGCTGTAGACGGAATTGTATATGAAGGACGTGATCGTAAGACAGGTGAAGTTGCAAGAACAGCAACTAGAGTGGACCTAGTATTTGGTTCAAACTCCATTTTACGTGCGATTGCTGAAGTGTATGCGCAAGAAGATAACAAAGAAAAATTTGTTAATGACTTTATTGCTGCATGGGTGAAGGTAATGAATGCGGATCGTTTTGATCTTAAAGTAACGAAAACGAATGCTTTTGCTGAGCATAGTGCTTAATATATAAATAGAAGCACGCAAAACTCCCTGAATACAGGGGTTTTGCGTGCTTTCTTTCATTCTAGTGAAAAGAATGACTCTATCTTCGATTCATTACATTTACGAATATCAACATGAAAAAGGATATGACTATCATACTCAACACCCATAACCATGCCAATTCCATATTTCCAGCATCAATCGCTACATATATAGCCGTTGCAATGGTTTGAGTTTTTCCTGGGATGTTTCCAGCAAACATTAAAGTAGCACCAAACTCCCCTAATGCACGGGCAAAACTTAATACCGCACCAGATAAAATGGCTTTTATTGCAAGTGGAGTGGAAACATGGAGAAATAATTTGAATTCATTTGCCCCATCGACACGAGCTGCATTCTCAATATCCTCATCAATCGCTTCAAAGCCTGTTTTCGCAGACTGGTACATCAGAGGAAAAGCAACCACTGTAGCAGCAATAATCGCCGCCCACCAGGTAAACATAACAGGCTGGTGAAACATCCACTCAATCCATTGTCCAACCATGCTGTTTCGTCCAAATCCAACAATCAGTAAAAAACCGACAACCGTAGGAGGAAGGACTAAAGGCAAAAGAAAAACCGTCTCTACAACCGCCTTCCCTTTGAATCTCTTACGTGCCATCACTTTTCCCAACACGATGCCTAAAATGACAACTATTACACTAGATACAGTAGCAATCTCAATGGAAAGTCTAACCGGCGACCAAAAATCTGTAGTCATATATTAATTTAACCCTTTAAATCCATACTTTTCTAACGTTGTCATCGATGATGGACTTTGAAGGTATTCATAAAATTCTTGGGCCTCTTTTGCATGGGTACTACTCTTAATGACCCCCAAAGGATAAATAATGGGTGCGTGAGAAGCCTCATCTGCCGTTGCAACAATCTCTACTTTTTCCGAAATCAATGCATCTGTTTTATAGACGATTCCTGCATCAACATTGTTTGTCTCTACATATGTAAGCACTTGGCGCACATCCTTGGCAAAGATCATATTCTCTTCTACAGATGTCCACATATTTAACTTTTCTAATGTTTCCTTTGCATACTTCCCTGCTGGTACAGTCTCCGGGGTCCCAATTGAAAGTCTCTCCGCTTTCGTCAAATCTTCAAATGTTTGAATGCCTTGGGTACCTTCTTTTGATACTACCAGAACGATTTCATTTCCAACAAGATCAACCCCATTTTCCTTTTCAATCAACCCTTCTTCCACTAGCTGATCAAATTTATCCTCTGCTGCAGAGAAGAATAAGTCCACGGGTGCCCCTTGCGAGATTTGTTGTTGAAGTGCTCCAGATGCTCCGAAATTATAGTTTATTTTTACATTTGGATGATCCTTGTTGAAATTCTCCGTAATTTCATTTAAAGCCTCTTGTAGGCTTGCCGCTGCGGAAACGGTTAACTCTACTGCGTCCTCGGGCTCATTCGCCTGATCATTAGTGGAACATCCAGAAACAATTAGCAATAACAGTATAAATTTGTAAAATAAATTCCATTTTTTCATGATTCTTGTCCCTTCCACTTTATACATAACTAATTATAACTAAATATAATTAATCATACCAACAATGAATGTGAACTTGATCACTTGTTTAATAGGTTTCCTTTTTAAAAAGCTAACAAGCCTTGCCTTCATCTTCAATCACTGCTTGCCTCTGCTTTTTTATCACTATAACGAATAGGCTAGCTAATATACAAAACATCCCTGCTAAAGCAAATGCCCATGAATAGGAGTTGAACACTTTGTATATGATTCCTGCACCACCTGCTGCTACGGCTGAGCCTAATTGATGGGCTGCGAAGATCCACCCGTACACCACCACACTCTTCTCCATTCCAAAGATCTGCCTTGAAATGTTAACCGTTGGAGGAACAGTAGCAATCCAATCTAACCCGTAAAACACAGAGAAGATAATTAGAAAAAGGTAGGAACCATCCGAAAGAGCAAACGGTAGAAACATAAGTGAAGCTCCTCTTAAACTGTAATACCAAAACAACAGCCAACGATTATCGAATCGATCCGAGAACCAGCCGGAAAGAGTGGTTCCTATTAAATCGAACACGCCCATTAATGAAAGCATGGATGCTGCGGTTACAGCAGTAAAACCAAAGCCTATACAATAGGAAATAAAATGAGTTCCAATCAATCCACTAGTGGAAAGACCACAGATAAAAAAGCTCCCTGCTAGCAACCAAAATTCCTTTACTTTTACCGCTTCAAACAAAGTTTGAAAGGCAATAGTGACAGGGTTTTTCTTTTGTTCTACCTTCTTTTTCGTTAAAGCCTCTTCTTGCCCATATGGAAGAATCCCCACTTCCTGAGGTGAATTTTTCATAAATAATAGAATGATAGCCAGCATAATGACGCTTAGGATAAGAATAAGACCCATCGCCCATTTCCAGGAATGGCTTTCTACTATCACCGCTAACAACGGCAGGAGAATTAATTGTCCTGTCGCTGTGCTTGCTGTTAAAATACCGAGCGCAAGTCCTCTCTTTTTTTCAAACCATTGATTCGCAATGTATGGACTTAGAACAGTTAAGAACAAACCAGAACCCAAACCGATAATGATTCCCCAAATCAAAACCAACTGCCAAGGTTTCTCCATGAAAAAAGTGAGAAGAATCCCTCCTAACAAGGTGGCCATGGCTAAAATCATCATTTTCTTTAAACCGAGGACCTCTATCAAAGCGGCCATGAATGGTCCTGAAATTCCGTATAGAAGAAGGCTAAGGGCAAATGCAAATGAGATGGTTGATCTTTCCCAACCGAAGTCCGTTTCAAAAGGAACAATGAACACTCCTGAAGAGGAGCGTATGATTCCTGCCGTTATGATAGAAAAAAACGCAATAAATAATATCACCCAACTATAATGAATACGTTTCAAGCCTTCACCCCTTTTTAATTTTTATAAGTCAATCATTAGCTCTGCCACTGAATATAAAACGGCTCTTCCAGCTATTTTTACTCGAGTATCCTCCTGTTTACAATATAGCGTACCGCCTCTACTTGATAATTGTCTAGCTACCATTTCCCTTTTTCCTAATCTATTAGACCAAAAAGGAATTAAACTACAATGCAAGGAACCTGTCACGGGATCTTCATTTATTTTTAGCTTAGGAAAAAAACCTCGGGAAACAAAATCGAATTCATTGCCTTTTGCCGTCACACAAACACCCAATCCTTCTGATATTCTTTCTAATTGGGCAAAGTCAGGAGTGACCTCTCTTACATCTTCCTCGGACTCTAGTACAAAAATAAGATCCCTATTCAAGTACGCTTCTTTTGGCGCCATTCCTAAAGCACTGATCATTTGCTCCGTAATGGAGATGGTTTCTGAAGGAACGCATGGGAAATCCAGTTCAAATAAATCCTCTTGTTTATTGACTGTCAATTCACCACTGATGGTATGAAATTTGACACTCTCTACCTGCTTTTCATAATAATAAAAAATAATAAATGCCGTTGCTAACGTGGCGTGCCCACAAAGGTTAATCTCTCCTCCAGGTGTAAACCATCTCAGTTGATAATGCGCACCTTCTTTTACGGCAAAAGCGGTTTCTGATAAATTATTTTCGATCGCGATTTTCTGCATAAGTTCATCTGAAATCCAATCTTTCATGATACATACTCCTGCTGGATTACCTTCGAATACCTTATCTGCAAAAGCATCAACAACAAAATACTTCATCTCATTTCCTCCAGTTTTTTAATGTGTTTAATCATTTATTGTAGTTTACAGCTGTTTGTATATAACTCTCAAGGCCCTATGTATACACTTAAAGAAGATCAAGTCATGCACATTAAGATTTAACGGAATGCGGACATTTCCATAACGATGCAAATATACCAATCTATTCTCGATCATATTCGTTCAGAACTTGTACAAGAAGATCATGAGGTCATTCGGACACGTCTTGATAGTTTTAGAACTTGAGAGTCCGAATCAAGTAGTTATTCAGACAAGTCTTCTTGGAATTCTCCCTTGCCTGTCCAAATCACGAGGTCATTCGGACACGTCTTGATAGTTTTAGAACTTGAGAGTCCGAATCAAGCGGCTATTCAGACAAGTCTTGATGAATTTTCCCTTGCGAGTCCAAATCATGCGGGGTTTCGGACACGTCTTGATAGTTTTAGAACTTGAGAGTCCGAATCAAGCGGCTATTCAGACAGGTCTTGATGGCATTCTCCCTTCAGAGTCCAAATCATGCGGGGTTTCGGACAGATCTTGATAGTTTTAGAAACTGAGAGTCCGAATCAAGCGGCTATTCAGACAAGTCTTGATGGAATTCTCCCTTGCCTGTCCAAATCACGGGGTCATTCGGACACGTCTTGATAGTTTTAGAACTTGAGAGTCCGAAACAAGTGGCTATTCAGACAAGTCCTGATGGAATTCTCCCTTGCGAGTCCAAATCATGCGGGGTTTCGGACAGGTCATGATAGTTTTAGAACTTGAGAGTCCGAATCAAGTAGTTATTCAGACAGGTCTTGATGGAATTATCCCTTCAGAGTCCAAATCATGCGGGGTTTCGGACACTTCTTGATAGTTTTAGAACTTAATAGTCTAATTCCAGAGACTATTTAGACAAGACTTCATGGGATTTGTCCTTAGTTGTCCAATTCCTGGGACTATCCGGACTTGCCATGATGCATTTTGCTCTCGAGTCCGAATCCTAGGGGTATCGGTATGACTTGATGGAATTTGTCCTAAAAAGAAAACTAGCGTGAGTAATTCTCACGCTAGTTTGTGTGTCATTTTATACTTCTGAACCCGAAATGAGATATTAAGCAACTGATTGATAAAAAAGATAATTGTTCAGGTTAATTTTTATATCAATGATTTTGTAAGGTGCTTAACATCCCATCCCATATTCGCTGTCATACAATTAGAACTATACCCCTTTTTAAAAGGAATAAACCTCTATTTATTAATTTGGACCTTATCCAGAGAAGAATTAAAAAGTTTTACGAAGGAAAAAGGAATATCCTCAAACGTTCTGGTGCCAAATGACGGAGAATCTTATTCTTTTTTAAGTCAGAACCAGTCACATCAACAGGGAAAAAATCCTTGGTATGACTGGTTCTTTTTTATCGATTATGTAAAATCACTTGATACTACTAGATATAAACATGGAGGCATCTTGCTTCATAAAAATACGATTTCCATGATGGAATGTCTTAATGTTAGTTGATTTAAAACCCACTTCGGATAAAACCTTTTTCAGTTCATCATGTGAAAAACCATTATGAACTTTTGGATGATTTATTTTATCATTTTTGTCAAAATCAACGATTATTAGCTTTCCATCATGATTTAAAATAGTGAACAATTCTTGTAATATCTTTTTAGTATCCGGAATATGCAGAAGGACTAGTGATAGTAACACGATGTCTGCCTTAAGTTCAGGAGTGCCTTGAGTAAAATCTGAATAAAGGACTTTTGCGTTAGCTATTCCTTTGTGAGAAAATTTAGCTTTTGCAACTTCCAACATTTGTTCTGATGAATCGACTAACAAAATAGAGTCTACTAAATCGGATAATGCTAAACTAACCAGACCCGTACCACTTCCATAATCTATTAATGACTTCGATTGACAATTTTGTAATTCAGGTCTTACTTCATTAACAATTACTTTAGCTAATTCTATTCTTTCTTCTGTATCATATCTTTTGGCCATCTCTTCAAAAACGTTATTTTCCATATTTTCACTCCCCTATCCAATTCAATTTAATTTTATTTCTACTCCATAATGATCAGATACGACTGATTTATTTTTGTTATTAAATATTACATTTGAGTACATCACCGGAACTTTGTGATTGGTGAGAATTAAATCAATCCTTTTTTTCAAAACATTGCCTTCCCACCCAGCAATTTCACCTTCTACCGTCACACCCTCATCTTTATTCTCTGCAAGATGATAGGTGTCAATCAGTCCATGACTGAGTAAATATTCATATCCCTCCCCATCAACGAAGGCATCGTTATTAAAGTCACCCATAAAAAAAGCCATTTTATCCATATTTGCATATTTAAGAAGGTTATCTGCCTGATCTCTGAAGGGTTCTTCTTCATCATGCCACCATCCCATATGACAAGAATAAAAAGAAAGTGGTTTATCATCGTATTGAATGGTTGCACCAACGATCTTTCTTGTCTTCCAATTAGCTGAATCTAAGCTATTTGAGACATAGAAAGAATGTTCTTCTATCACAGGATGTTTTGTTATGATGGCCAAACCTTCTTCAAAGTTTTTATACAAGTGGGAAAATCCCCAAACCATTGAATATTGATCTTCCCCTAGTTTTTTTAGTTCGTTTATTAAGACTAAAGCAAAATTATCTTTTTTTATTTTTCCATATACAACTTCTTCTTCGACCGTCTGGTTTACCTCTTGTAAGGCAATAACATCATAGGAATTCTCTTTTATCGTTTCGACCAAATGCCTAATTTTCTCGTATTGATTTTCTTCCTGCCAAGAATGACAGTTTAGCGTTAATAATTTCATAGCTTTATCCCTCTATATTATCTATTTACTGTTGAACATCATTTTCACGAACTTTTTAAGTCCAACTGATCCTTTAAGCATGCTATCACATAACTTATTAAAGATATTTAATAAGCTCCTATATTATCTAACATCATACATTATTTCATGCTAGTTAGCTAATTCTTATGGTAGCTCTAAGAATAATCAATCCACGTTTTTATGGTAAACTTATATAACAAATGTCTTAAAGTGAGGAATATGATGAAATCAATGAAAAAACAGAACAAGTTCAAATTTAAAAAGGGATTACAAGCACTAATGGTCATACTTGGAGGATTGATCGCGGCATATGGTTTAGAAGCCGTATTGATTCCAAACAGTGTATCAGATGGAGGAGTGACGGGCGTTAGTATTGTTGGTTCACAACTTATCGGTTTACCACTAGGTGTTCTAATTGCGGTCCTTAACATCCCTTTTGTCTGGTTAGGTTATAAGCAAATCGGAAAAAGTTTTGCCTTATTATCTATTTTAGGCATTGCATCACTTGCTGTTGGTACCATTTTTATGCATCACACCCCAGCAATAATTGAGGGAGATACCTTGTTAGTAACGGTTGTTGGTGGAATTATTCTTGGATTTGGTATGGGACTAGCACTACGAAATGGTGGTGCACTGGATGGAATTGATATGCTTGCGGTACTGCTTTCTCGAAAAATGCCATTTGGAACGAGTGACCTCATTCTATTTTTAAATATTTTTGTGTTTATTTTTGTTTCAACGGTCTTTGGGTTGCAAGGGGCTTTCCTATCAGCCATTGCTTATTACATAGCATCTAAAGTTATTCATATTGTTGAAGAAGGTTTAAGTGGTTCTAAAACCTTTCAAATTATTACAAGCCAACCTGAAATCATGATCGAGACTATTCGTGACCGTTTGGGTCGAGGTGCGACATACAAAGAAGCTTACGGTGGATTTTCGAACGAAAAATTTAAAGAAATCACCTGTGTGATCAACCGCTTAGAAGAAACGAAGCTAAAGGAAATTATTAATGAAATCGATGAAAATGCCTTTGTGACTGTATATGACGTAGCTGAAGTGAAGGGCGGAAATTTTAGAAAGCACAATATTCATTAGACCATCTAACAAGAACGAGTTTCCGTTTAAAAGGGAACTCGTTCTTGTTAGGTTAAACTTTAAGCTGTTCTTCCAAGTTTTCTTCTCTGATGCCCATATATATAACTTTTTTCTCAGGTATGTACACACGATAGGTTACAATTCCAGCCCCGGCCATCTCTTTTAAGAAATCCATAAAAGGGAGGGAGATGTTAGCGATTGCCTCAAGTGCCTTATTTCTATTAAATTCATCTGAAATAACCAAGCTTACTTGGGAATCTGTTTTAAACTCTGAATGCCCCCCCTATATGTGGCTTGACCGGTAGCAACGTCTATTTCGTATTCATTTATGCCTCGTTGGGACAATTCTTCTAAAAATTGGGGAAAGCTTATTTCACCGGGGTTAATTCGCCCTTCATACCATACCTCCAATTAGAATGTATTGTTAAATATTCTTCACAATCATTCTAACCTCAGAGGCACTTCTTATTCTTATAGTTCGATTTTTAAAACTCACTAATATCAATCATGACACTTTTCAATAGTTCAATAGATTTTATTGGATCTTCATCAAGCTCTAAACTGTGATTTCCACCTTCAACTACTTTGAATCTAAGATTAGGATTATTTTTCAATCTTTCAAAACGCTCCACAATGAAACAATGATCTTTATCTCCCATTATACAAAGTCCCTTATGATCACTATGAACCATTGCGTGAAATACATCATCTCTTTGTAGCAATGGGGTCAACCATACTACTTTTGCTTCCTTAAACATCGTATGATTTAATAGATAACTTAAAGCTACTGTGCCTATCGATTTAGCCACCACATAAAAGTTACTATAATTCTTGTTCTTTATTGCATGGTCAATGACAAGTTGTACCTCTCTAGTGAAATCCTCTTCAATGAGTTCAGATAATTCCTGCCTATTATAGGTATAATTAATATGTAATACATCAAAACCTTTATTGTAAAATAGGCCCGTTGTAAATCGTAACAGCGGAGCCTGTGTGGTGTACCCAGCCCCAGGCAAGACAATAACTAGAGCATTGGTTTCTTCTTTTTGCTCTATTAGACTGAATGGAATCATTTTTGAACCAACATGATCATTATTCATTACCATTTTCTCACCCCTTATACTTATAGATGTCTATTCTCCACTATAAGAAAATAATTCTTCTTCAAGCAGTTTATCCCCTGCCTTCCATGATGTATAAAATCTATCAATCTGGAAATAATAAAAATATAATTATATTCGGAGCGTGATTATATGCTGAAAAAATATTTAGAAACTCGTGGTATTAATAAGGAAACCATCTTAATCTCCCCCATAACGGGTCGTACATTTTCCATTGAAAGATTAATAGAAAGTATAGAAAAGAAAGGAAATGAGGAGACTTTCCTTCATGTCCTTAACATCTTGCCATTTAGTAACGATACACAATTACTAATGAACTATTTATCGGGAATTGGAGAAGGCTACTTAAGAAAAATCGCTTTGTAAGTTCGTGAGTGAGCAGCTCAAGCTTCTAGCTCAATAATATAATGGATTTAAGGGTATGTAGACTTAAATGTCTTGTACCCTTTTATTTTGGTAGTCGGTATTCAAGATTTTATTTTCGCAGAGGAAATACTCCCAACAAAAGAGATGTATGGCAATCGTTGTCTTAATACGTCTTACGTGGCAAAATAGATTTTAGAAGCCGACTAAAGAATAGAAGGAGCTTATTCATGAACAAAAAAAATAAGACATTCCGAATGGTCCTATTAGGGATGCTTTCTGCCATCATCATTATTCAAACGACCATCCCGTTTTTAGGATATATTCCGATGGGACCGCTTAGCTTGACGATTATTCAGGTAACGGTCATTACTGCAGCCATCGTCCTCGGAACGAAGGCAGGAGCCATTGTTGGTGGCATATGGGGAATCATCACGTTCATCAGGGCATTTGTCGCTCCGACAAGCGTAATTGCACCCATTGTTTTCACGAATCCGCTTGTATCTGTTTTGCCTCGAATTTTAATTGGTGTGGTTGCTGCATATGTGTTCCATCGATTACTCAGTGGGAAGCTCAATGAAACAGTAAGAATGAGTGTTGCCGGAGTGCTCGGATCTTTAACAAATACGGTTTTAGTTCTTGGATTCATTTATTTATTTTATGGGGAGCCCTATGCGAACTTTTTGAAATTGGACATGGAGCAGCTCTTACCTGCTCTTCTGACCATAGTAGCCACTAATGGAATAACTGAAGCGATTCTTTCAGGTGTGTTGACACCGATTATTTCAAAACCGTTATTAAGGTGGAGGAAAAAATAGCAGCCATTGATCGATAAGGCTGTCGACAAACTTATGTGTTTTAAGTTTGTCGGCAGTCTTTGGTTTTATTTAAATAATAAAAATCAGCTATAGCTGTTTAAACTAAATAGTAACAGACATCATTAACCCAAAGTACATCGTAAAGATGAAGCTAACTCCAAAAAACACCGCTGTTAGTGGGTTCACTTTCTTCACACTAACCAGGATCATGCCAATAAACGTAAGGGAAAGTACAATTAACAGCATAGAAGGAACATTTCCTGACAACCCAATATTCATTGAGCTCACTATATCTTTTCCTAACAGCCACTCTACCCAACGTGAGGCTCCCTCTGACTTAACCGTAAAATCAACCTCATGTGGTGGAGATAAGGTACCCATGATACTTGTAAAATAAAAAGTGATAAGTATCATCAAGCCTTCTGCTTTTATCCACGGACGTGGATTAATGGTCGATCCGCTGACTCTTTTAAGCAGCGCTCCATTAATGAATGCAAAAACCAGTAATGGAATCACGCTAATATGTTTTAGTAACAACATTTGACCATAAGGGAGTACCCACGAGCTAACATATTCCCTTGGTTCGACTATGTAACTCATAAGTGTAAAACCACTTAGAAAAACAATGACTAAAGAGATAACTGCAAATGGAGTAAACCAGTATAAAAACTTCCCCCACTTTTCCTGTCCACCAGAAAACCAAGCAACTTGAATTAGTATACCTGTCCACAATGTAATCACTAAAAAGTGTGTAGAGTGTGAGAGGATGCCTGGCCAAAAAGATAGTGAGGCTACATGGCTTGCATAACCAACAGACAACATCATAGCTATCAACAAAATGGCTTGTATATATTTAGAGCCATTTAATACGATGGTTATCCATAAAGTCACTGTTAAGAAACCTGTTATGATCCATGACCTTCCTACTTGGAAGTCAGTTAAAACCGAGTATGTAGCCAATGTAATACCCACGGATTCACTAAAATAGGAAATGACTTGAGCGACTGGTCCAAGGCTACATATGTAAATTCCAAGCAAAGTCAAAAGGATGGTTTTTTTAGACATTTTAGAGACCGGTTTATAGTCATTTGGAACAAATTGTAACGCAACGTACCCTGACACAATTGAATATAATATATAATTAATAAACTCCGAAATAGGAATCAAAATACCCATGTTATTTCTTCTTTCTAAAGAGAATGAACATTCCTATCACCAATAATAAAATAGCAACAATGGGAATAATTATTGTTAACTTGCTGCCACTTTCAGTTTGATTCTCCGTTTCTACTTCGTTTACTTCTTCAGTGATTTCTTGTTCAACTGGCTCTTCTTCTGTATTATTTTGGGTTTCTTCTTCTGGTAATTGGACACTGAATGGAATGTCTCCCTTGATCGGATGTCCGTCTTCCCCAGCAATATTCCAATGGATGATATAGGAGCCACTTTCAAGGGAGGAGCCTAATAAACCAATTAATTGATTTCCTTGAGCTTGAATACTTTCAAACTGAATTTCTTGTCCATCCTTCACTAGTGTCATCGTACTCAATGACTCAATTTCGCCACCAAAGGTTAAGCTAATCTCCTTTGTTTCTTCGGTTATGACTTGCCCAGCTTCCGGGGAAGAAGAAGATAATTCTGTATGCGCGAAAACAGCTGTTGGCAATGTGAATATCAGTAAAAGAATAAAAACTACTAGCATTTTTTTCATGTTCAGACCTCCTGCATTTATAGTTTTCAGCTAGATGCAACGCATCCAAACCAACTCCTTGTAGTATCGCAGAGCCTCTACGATATTGCCAAGGCATTCCTAAGAAATATATCCCTTCTTTTGCTGTAATTTCTCTCCCTTATCAAAAGGCTTCCCATTAAGATCGAGAAGCCTTTGCAATCTATTTATCCTTTACTCTAAGGAGTCTTAAACTATTTAATGTTACCAATAAGGTAGCACCCATATCAGCAAAGATTGCAATCCATAAGGTTAACCAACCTGGAACAACCAGCAATAACGCTACTAACTTAATCCCTAATGAAAAAGTAATGTTCTGCTTAATAATCATTAGAGCTTTTCGACTTAGTTTGACAGAGAAAGGCAATTTCCCAAGGTCATCTGCCATTAAAGCAATATCAGCTGTTTCTAGGGCCGTGTCTGTACCTGCTCCACCCATGGCAATTCCTACTGTAGAGGCAGCCAGAGCTGGTGCATCATTCACTCCGTCACCAACCATTGCTACTCGATCATACTTGCTTCTTAATTTTTTAATAAGCGCTAACTTGTCTTGTGGAAGGAGCTCTGCTTTTACATCCGAAACTCCCACTTGATGGCCGATTGCTTTTGCTGTTCCTAGATTATCACCCGTTAACATGATTGTTTTCTCGATACCAAGGGAGTGTAACTTTGCGATAACATCTTTACTGTTTTCTCTTACCACATCTGCTACAGCAATTAGGGCCATGATTATCGTATCTGTACCAGTAACCATAACTGTTTTCCCTTGATTTTGTAGATCAGTTATCACTGCCTTTACATCACTAGGAATCCCTTCAGGTAGTAGCTCATTAAACAAACCAGGGCTACCCACATAATAGGTTTTGTTATTTACTGTACCTTTGATTCCTTTACCAGTTAGGGAAGTAAAATCTTCAACCTTTGTATTAAAATAAGGCAGATTCATTTGTTCTGCTTTTTTCATGATAGCTGAGGCTAGTGGATGTTGAGATCCATTTTCTAACGCTGCCACGATTGTAAAGTGTTCATTACTATCTACACCTTGTTGAGGAACATACTCTGTAACTACTGGTACCCCTTTGGTTAATGTACCTGTTTTATCAAAGGCAATGGCTTTAATGGCTCCTAGCTCTTCTAGATGAATTCCACCTTTAATGAGTACCCCATTTCGAGCAGCATTCCCAATTGCCGTAACAATAGAAACAGGAGTAGAAATAACTAAGGCACACGGACACCCTACTACTAGTACAGCTAACCCTTGATAAATCCAAGTACTCCAATCTGCACCGAACAATAAAGGTGGAACCACAGCAACTCCTAGAGCAATTAACATGATGACTGGAGTGTAATATTTAGCAAATCGGTCGACAAATGCTTGGGAAGGAGCTCGTTCTGCTTGTGCTTCTTCAACTAGATGAATGATTTTGGCAATCGTTGTATCATCCACATGTTTTGTCACTTGGACTTCGAGTAATCCTTCTTCGTTTAAAGTCCCTGCAAATACTTCATCCTTTTCTGCTTTGGAGACGGGAACAGATTCACCTGTAATGGCTGCTTGATTTACAGATGATTGACCTTTTATAACCACACCATCCATAGCCATTTTTTGCCCAGGTTTGACAATCATTACATCACCAATTTGAATATCCTCTACCGAAACCATCCATTCCTTGGAGCCTCTTCTTATAAGAGCTTCTCTTGGGGCAATATCCATTAAGGATCGTATCGACTGACGGGCTTTATCCATCGAATATGTTTCTAGAGCTTCACTGATGGCAAATAAGATTACGACCGTTGCACCTTCGCCCCATTCCCCAATGATGGCCGCACCGATTACAGCGATTGTCATTAGTGTCTTCATATCAAATTGTAGGTGGACTAAATTCTTTAACCCCGTTGTAAATAACCTATAACCACCAATAAGGATGGAAGCACCATACGCTAAAATCGAAGACAAGCTACCTTCACCATAAAATTCACCAGCTAACCAACCAATGATTAAAAAAGCTAATGAAGCAAGAACAGAGGAATGTTTCTTGAAGAATGGTTCTTTCTTTTCCTCAAATCGCTCTTTCTCTGGGATAATTTTTAAATTTTCAAAAGCTCCTGCCTTCTCTAGTTCCTCAATCGAAGCTTCACCATAAACGGTTAACTTAGAAGCTCCAAAGTTAATACTCGCATCAGAAACACCATCCAGGTGTTTTACGTTCTTTTCGAACTTAGTGGCACAGCCAGCACAGGTGAATCCTTGGACTCTATAAACGGACTTTTTGTTTGATTGTTCTAAAGCTTCACTCATTTGGTTGCCACCTCCTTTTGATGCGTAAAAGCAATCTGAATGAGTTGTTTGACATGATCATCGTCCAAAGAGTAATAAACTAATTTCCCCTCTTTTCGATATTTGGCTAAACCTAAATTACGTAGAAGTCTTAGATGATGAGAAGCTGTTGCAGTGGTACACCCAACAATATTCGCTACATCACAGACACAAAGTTCATCTTCTTCACTTAACGAGTAAGCAATTTTTACCCTAGTGTCGTCTGCAAGTGCCTTAAATATTTGTGCCACAGCTAAAGTATTTTGATTAGCAAGTGATTTTTGTACTTTTCCAACCTTGTCTCCATCTATACAGGACACTTCACAAACATCCTCATGTTTCATTTTTTCACCCCTCATTCAAATATCTATTTGAATATTAGTATATGTAACACTTTTCTAATGGTCAAATGATTATTTGAATGTTTGATGTTTTTTGGACCTATGTAAATATTTTCATTAGACAATCAGTTTTAGTTACGATCAATTTTAATTGAGCGTAAGCGATAAGGGGGAAAGTCTTAAAAAGGTAATTGTTCCTCTGATAACAACCATTGCAATTATATCTGGTTGTTCATCCTCGGAGAGTTACTCTAGATACGATGGGCTTTGGCTGAGGGGGTTGCGTTGATATAGCCCGTGAGGCTAAAGTAGAGATTGAAAAAGGAACACACTTAAAGAGATAAGAAATATGATTGATCAAAAATATAAGGGTACAGGGGTAGAATCCCTCAACACCTATGCCAAAAGAAGAATAAAAAACACGTTAATCTTGAACTTGAACCTGGGCACACCATTAACAACAACACCAGAATCTAATGTAAAAACGGCAGATCTTTTCTGCCGTTTTTCGCTTAACCCTAACTGAAAAACCAAAAATAATAACTAAATCATAGAACTTATTGAACATTTTTGATCATAGGAAAATAGCATACATTGATACATAAGGTTGTCTTAGGAATTAGGAGTGGAGTCCTCCGTTTCAGACTCAGAACTTTCACGATTTAGAATCTCATTGATTTCCCCAACATCACCTTTGGCATTTATTATTTCAAATATCTGATTTAGTCCTTCACTAGTTTCCTGCTCTTTGTCTTTCATTAGGGTCCTCCCTATAGAATTCATAAATTATTTTAATATGATAGTTAAGTATCATTTTTATGGTGCACCTGGAGGATAGTAATATGGGGGTACCTTTAACCACCCTCGCTTACGCATAAGTGTTTTTAATGTATTTCCAAACATTGACCATTCTAAATAGTATTGTAACCACATAATCCCTACATCACTACGAACAGCATCAGCTTGACCTTTAGAGCATGCTTGTAAACAGGTAACAATCTTGAAGGCTACTCCATTTGCCAGCTCATCGTCCGTTAACTTTACACCTAAAGGAATATGATTGGGATGAGAGTCTGGTTTGGATGAGGTCACTTCCGGTAATGGAATTCCCTCACTTCTCATAAACTTACTTAGGTTTTTTACTTGAGTCTCACATATTCCAGTCAAGTCATTCAGCATTTCCTTCATTTCATCATCAGCTGTTGTGTTTAAACCCATTTCTTCATAGCGTATAAACTCTTCTACCAAAGTTAAATAAGTCCAACAGTCTCCAGCCTCGATAATATGTAAGGGTGATTTAGGTTCATTCGTTGTATCTATTGATATTTTTAGAGCGTTCCAAGCTGCCTCAAAAGGATTAGACATTTATACACACCTCCATACTTTTATTTTTCCAATTAAGTGGAAAATCATGTGCGCTGAAAGTCTGTTTTTTAGCTAATCTGACCTTTAGTACATTTTTTCATAAAGAAAGAAAGTACAAGCAGCAGATGTTGTTTAAATATGCAGTATCGTTGTACTGCGACACAAAAGTCCAAATATAATGGAGCATAATTTTTCCTGTTTTATATAAAAATAAAATCAGGAAAGGAGTGCAATATTTTGTTTCCAGTACTAATAAGAATTGGCCTACTTATCATTTCTTGGTCTTCTGTGTTCTTCATTCCCAAAAAAGCATTTAAAATATATACACCGGTTGCCATTTTCGCATCAATCATAGTCATAATTGAAAGTATCTTATCTATTCCATTTAAATGGTGGTCGGTTAAGGGTGGATTAGTTAATAAATTTTTTAACGACATAAGCTTAATACTTGGACCCTTTTTTATAGGAACCATTTGGATTTTTCATTTTACTTTTGGAAAATTTGGACTTTATGCTTTAATTAATGTATTGATGGATGCATTTCTTGCCTATCCTATAAATTCGATACTGCAAAAATTAAAGGTATATAAACTAGTCAATTTCAAGCCCTGTCACATATTTTTGACTGCAATTAGTTATTCACTTATCATTTACGCCTATCAACTGTTCAGATCTCAACGAAATCCAGATAACTAATACTGGATTTTTTTGTTTTTTTGTAATGGATGCACAATAAGTGATTTCTACGCAGTAAATAATGACAGTCTTTTTTATTCCAATGACTACCCTTTTACTACAAAAGAAAAAGCGATCTCCCTTATGGAAAAATCGCCCCCTTTAGCCCATTATTTCACAATCGATGTATTTCTGAACAACCCCTCTATATTCATCAGTTATTCAGTTGGCATATCATTTAAGGAAAAATACTGTACTTTTTCTGACTGGCTATAATCAATCTTCATTTCTCCATTTACATTTCTGGTATGTTACCGAAAATATTTTCGTCCCCATTCCTCTAATTACTCTTCCATTCCTTAACAGAAGCAACTAACAATACACCATAAATTAAATACAAAAAGGGCTTTGAACTTCAATCGTAGCTTCAGCTAACCCAGCCTCAAACTTGTTAACTGAATCCCTAACCATTGAGCATACGAATCTTTTTTGGACCTGTTTTAGAATCTGATCATAATATTTTTCATGTACTTGATTACTATCAATTTTCTCTTTACACGACTCCCCCCCTTTACTAGTTATTAAACTGTTAAAAAACAAACTGTACCAAGACCATGTATACAATCGTTCCACCTGCTATCGATAGGAGCATCTGCTTCTTCCAAAAATGAAGTAGGGTTACTACAGCAACTCCGATTATTTCAGGAATTCCATGACTTCCCGTTAGTAAACTCACATCTTTAAAACAGTAAATGACCAAAAGGCCTATTACGGCTGATGGCAGTACTTTACCAAGATATTGTATATAATTCGGTGTAGGTTTACCCGATGGAAAAACCATAAATGGGAGATACCTAGTTATCATTGTACCTAAGATAATCATAGCAATTGTAATCACTTGTTGAGTAATCGTCATTGTCATATCATACTAACCTCAGCTTTCTCCATTGGCTTTCTAAGAAAGGAAAGTAACCCTAGAATGGCAAACATCGCAGGGATAATGAAATGATCTCCACCCAAAAAGATTAGACTGATAATTGAAAGACCAAGACCAACAAGGGCACTATAATGCTGCTTCTCTTTCCTCCACTGTTCAATAAATATCACTACAAAAAGTGCCGTCATTACAAATTCAAGTCCTTCTGTGTTGAACTTAATATAGGACCCAAACACTCCACCAATCGTTGAACCTACGACCCAATAAGCATGATTGAGTACAGTTACAAAGAACATAAACCAGCCTTTATTTATGTTCTTTGGAACATCAACGGTTGCATTGATAGAAAATGATTCATCACAGAGCCCGTAGATCATATAAACCTTTTTCATTCCAACTCCTCTATACTTATCGAGCATGGAAATGCCGTAAAATAAATGCCTAGCATTCACCATTAAAGTAAGTAAAAGTGCATTAATCGGATTGAAAGAAATGAGTAATAAGCTCGCTGCTACAAACTCCATTGACCCTGCAAAGATTAATAGACTCATTAATATTGGATAAATCGCATGAAATCCCAAAGAATTCATAAAAATTCCATAGGCCATCCCTAAGAAAACAAATCCTGCTAATATTGGTACGGTATACGGAAATGCTGCACGAAATGCGTTCCATATTTGATTTTTATTTTTCATATCATCACATCCTGAAAAAGTTTCGTAAGATATTTTTAACACAAAAAATCCATACAACAAATGAAATAATTGTATGGATTACAATTCTTTATTTTGATTGAATAGCCCCTTCAGGTAAAATGAGGACAATTACTGTAGCATGTCTAGCAGAGGTGAACTATGCCCGTAAATTCATTTGAGAATTACCCAATGTCCTGGAAACCTAATAAAAAAGCATTAAAGCGCCCCTTTTATAAATCTCTAGCTACCTTACTTGAACACGATATTAAAAATGGCTTTTTAGCACCTGGTACAAAATTACCGCCTCAAAGGGAATTGGCAGATTTCTTAGACTTAAACTTTACTACTATTACTCGTGCCTATAAAATATGCGAGGAAAGAGGGGTAATATATGCGATTACAGGTAGTGGCACCTATGTAGCACCGAATGCTTCTCGGTCCATAACCATTTCTAATGATAAAACGGCGAGCCTTATTGATCTAGGTCTTGTATCTTCGTTTGAGCAGACAAATGCGCTTGTTAAGGATAGTATTCAACAAGTTATGAACAAGAGTTATTTTGAACAATTACTAAATTACAATGATCCAACAGGTATTCCACATCAAAAAGCAGCAGCACTCAACTGGATGGAATCTTTCGGCATTCATACAGACCAAGAACATCTTGCTATTGTGTCTGGTGCGCAAAATGCCTTGGCCATTGCGTTGACCGCTTTATTTGAGCCCGGAAACAGAATTGCTACAGATTTATATACCTATTCAAATTTTATTGAGCTAGCAAAAATGTTTCGAATTCAATTAGTACCGATAACTGGAGATGAATATGGAATGTTGCCAGGCGAGCTTGATAAACAATGCAATCAAGTAAATATTCATGGCATTTTCATCATGCCTTCTTGTAGTAACCCAACAACCATTATGATGCCAGATATTCGCAAGCGAGAATTGGCGGAGGTGATCCGTAAGCATCGCTTAATTTTGATTGAGGATGAGATTCATGCCTTTATGACGGCTGGCATTGTGTCAGATTATAAGCAACCAATGTTTAACTTACTTCCAGAACAAACAATTTATATTTGCTGTACTTCTAAATCCATTTGCTCAGGGTTGAGAATTGCCTATATCGTCTATGGGAAGGCATTTCGCGATAAGATTCTGCGGTCTATTTTTAATATTAATGTTAAAACCTCTTCTTTCAATGCGGAGATTATTACAGAATTAATTTTATCAGGAAAAGCACATGAAATTGTTTTGTTAAAGAGGCACCTAGCACAAATGGCAAATGATATATTTTTTAATCATTTTCCTTTAAATGAAAACGTTGGACATCCTCTAAGTTTTTATCGCTGGCTGCCCATTCAAAGGCACTCTGATGCATTAGAGTTAGAAACGGACCTACAGAAGCTAGGTATCCGAGCTTTTCATTCTGATCGTTTTTTAAGTGGGCAAACTACCCAGGATAAGTATTTACGTATTGCCCTTTCTTCGACAAACTCATTAGACGAGTTAAAATTAGGATTAAAAATACTAAAAGGGTATCTCAACTAGCTAGTTATTCGGCGGGAATCCTCCCCGCTATTTGATACGACCTAGGCTCGGCCACACACCTCCCCTTTAGCACAAAATGAAAAGGTACTGTGGGTACAGTACCTTCTAAAATAACCCGCTGTTAGATCAACTATCAAAAAAGTTTTTTCTTACAACAAAGGTTACAGCATTGGTCTTTTATAGTACGGGGTTTTCATTTCGAGTAATATGTTAGTTAATAATTTCGCCCTTGTTTTTGGCTAAATTTTTGCGCCATTCAATTCGTTCCGTAGTTGTCAGTTTCGCCCACTCAGTTTCTTCACCAATAATTCTTAAAGGTTCTTGAGAACGATAAGATCGTGTTAAGTTACCCGGGAACTTTTTGTCAGTAACATTTGGATCGTTTTCAAATTCACCTGTTGGTTCTATTTTATAAACGCGTTCTCTTCCTTCTCCTTTTGCTAATGCTGCTGCAAGTCCTGCACCATTGGCATTAGCAGTGAAATAAATGTGGTTCAATTTAAGCCCAGGTTTGTAATTTGAATTTCCACCCGCTGTCAGCAAATCACCAACCTGTAATTCTGCCTTTGTCCCATGATAAAATGGCCCTTCATCAGAAGGTGCACCGCGATATGAGTTTGACCATTCATAATTTCTTTTTGCATTATCAGAATCACACAACTCCTCATAGCATTTGGCAATGTTTAAATATAACGTTGAGTATGCACTCTTAACATTATCATCATTTATATTTAGTGCACACTGTAAAGAGGTTTCCAGCCATTTCAATTTGTCTGTAATATTCTTTTGTTTACGAGCCAAATGATAAGCTGCAATAAACCTATCATAGTCGTCTTTTGCTTCGTGCCATGCTTGATGAAACATCGTGGTTGCACCTTCAATATTTCCGCCATCTTCCATGTTCATCCCACTCATACAGAGTTTAATAACGTCGTTGTTTTGATCAAATTTTATATTCATCTAATCTTACCTCCAAATTAATGAAATCACTTTTTTGAACTACATTTCTCCAAAACCCTTTATTTAAAAGCCTATGCCTTCCCTGTGATATTTTTAAAAAATAAATTTATTCCGCTAACTGTCCTGTTTGCTCAATAGTATTAAACCAAAAGTACCTCCATCCACAGTCAAAATACTAGTTAGTAGAATAAAAAACCTTTAATTATCATCCCCTTTAGTATTGGCATAAAAAATTAGCTTTCTAAATATCCTCCATACCGTGAACAAGTACACCATACTTGATATTTTGACCTATAATCCATACATCTTCATAGTTTATGCTTTGCCATAGAGCTTTAAAGTTATTTATTACACAATTACCTTCCACTAGAAATATTGGACTATCAGGTATTCCCAAAAATAATAAATAAATTTCTTTCTCTTCAATTTCTATCCCTTGAATATACTGCAATACTTCTTGTCCCAACTAAATTCCTCTCTGAAATTTTTACAGTGGTTAAGAAAGTTGTGTGAATGTAATTCATTGTTCCATCTGTAATTAACTGCATCTAAGATTTGTTCTAATTCTGGAGAAGTGATTATATCGGTGTTTTTCATCACGTCTGACAAATCTTTTGGGAGCATAATTTTTGTTGTAGAAGTTTTTTTCGTTGGTCCATAAACTCACCCAATTGACTTTAGTAGCCTAATAATACCATTAAAATTTTAAGACTTATCCTGTTCAACTAACCTGCCCGTTAGCAAAAAAAGAAAGGGTTGCAACAGCAACCCTAGACTTTGAACATCTTTATATTTTTTGATGCAACTTATTTAAAGATTCCTCAAGAACATATATTCGTGTAGTATTTATTTATGACTAGTAAGGGAGGGTTCTTTTTGAATTCAATTGACCTAATTATTTTAAACTTTAATGAAGTTCGAAGAAGAAGCATTAAGGTGTGGACATCGATACCTGAAGAAAAACTTAAATGGAAGCCTGATGATGAAGCCATGAATTGCATAGAAATGATCAGGCATGTTCTGGAAAGTGAACATTATTATCACCTAGCACTTATTAATAGAGGGAGTCTTTCAGAGTTTATTTCACCTTTCGAAAATAGGCCTTTCACTACTGTAAGCGCGGAATTAGAGTTTGCAAAACCATATCGTACTAAGTTCTTCGACACAATCAAGTCATTTTCTGAGGAAGATTTAACAAATATAAAGATCGACCGCTCTGATTCAGGATACATAAGAGACTTGGGGGATATGCTCCTCCGTATTCCCTACCACGAATCAATTCACACTGGTCAGTTATTGGATTATTTAAGAACCGCAGGGGTTCCACGGATACGAATCTGGGATTAAATTATAGTACAGGTGCTTTCACTATAGTGAGGTACCTTTTTTAGTATCAGTTCTTCAGAGACTAAAAATTGAGATAGTATTCAATGCTTCCTCAACTATCCCGCTCGTTAGTCGAACAAGAAGTCTATTCAAACATTGGTACTTTGGGATCTTTTCCATAATAGTGAACAAGTAAAGCGTGTAATTGACCTCTATGATGATAAACGTGTGCTAAAATTTCTAACAACCACTCATATTTTGTATATGTTATACCCCAATAGGAAGTAATCCTTTCTTGAAGTTCAGCTTCTGAATAATTCATATACACTTCTTTAAGTGGTTCAAAATTATCAAGTAGAGCATCTTTTATTTGAGTTGAATTTTCATATGTAACAGTTGAGTAAAAATCAATCATTTCATCTTTTGTTGCCCCGTTTGCGATTAGCAAATCAGCTTTGCAAATAATAGATATATGTTCTAATAATTCACCTATTGAATGTTTATTGGGAGAAGGTCTTTTTTGTAAATCTAGTTCTTCTAATTTATCGATTATCTCGATGGTTGTAGTTAATGCAACTTTGATTTGATTTAATGCACTTTTACAGTATGTATTCATTAGCCCCTCCTCAAATAACATTGGATAATACGTTTTTTTTAACACTTCAGAAATAAAAACCTGAACCTAAATATAGTTAGATTCTAACATTAAACTGAACTACCTTCTTTAACAAAACTGCCCGTTTGTTTAATAAAGATGGACAGATTTAAACTCTCTACCAATGAAATTAGAGGATACAGGTTGTAGTTCCACTTCTCTCGACCAAACCGAAAGTTGGCCGATATGATGAATTTCGTGTGCAATAATATGGTGAAGTATGTTATTCACAGCGTATTTTGCTTCATCCCAAGGAACACTTACACTCTTTTCTTTTAAGTCATCTAAATTTATTTTTAGAAATTCAACTATTTCAGTATGTGATTTATCTGAAAGAGATTTAACCTTTTCAAGTGTATTATAATCAGCAAACTGAAACGCTACATCCTCTTTCCCCTGAATACCACGAATCCAACTATATTCCACATCAATTATATGGAAAAGTGTATATAAAATATTTCCTACTCCACCCTTACGATTCTTTAACAATTCCTCAATTGTTAATTGTTTGCACCAGTCAAACCACTCATCTCTTACCTGCCAGTTATATTCAAAGAATTTAATCATTGTAAACACTCCAATCTCAGCTAAATACAATGTATTTCGATGTAATGGAAACCATTTCCTTCTTTACCTAAGCTACCCCCGTTAATCGAAGAAGAAAAAGCGATTCTCCATTCTTGAAGAATCGCAACCGTTATTTCGAGAAGGAAGTTAGTTTCTATTCCTATTTAACAGCTTTTTGACTTCTTTCTCTATGGTTACAATTAAAGCAACCTTACTTAAGTTTGAAATATTATCTCCATATCGAAAATCATCTATCATTTCACTAATGTTGTACCATTCTTCTAGACCATCGCAATTATAAAGTTCACGAACTATTTCATAAATATTATAAGCTAAATCAATTGCTCTATTTTCTTCTTGAAGTATCCTTTTTGCTAAGTGCTGAATGTAATATTCAGCACACTCTTCAAAAGTAGGTTCTTGTATTTTTAATTCCCTTAACGCACTTTTAAAATAATCTTCAACCTCAAAAATATTGAGTGGTTCTCTTAGAGATGAAAGTATGTTCAAAGAAAACGATTCATTATTACTTTCCAACATCTTTAACGCCCAATTTATATAATCAACAGGGTCATCTTTACCTTGATTTATTTTATAAAACAAAATTGGAGTATTCATATTTTCATCTCTCATTCTTAACTATCATTAATTAGAAGCTCATAGTCCTCATCGTTCCATTTAAATATTCTGTAGTTATATTCAACAATCCTTCTTCCAGTAACCTGCCCCGTTAGTTGATCAACGAAAAAGAGAGCTGCCTGCCGAAATTCCATCTTCAACCCATGCCCCCTTTACTTTAAGTCCATTTATTCACAATTTTATGTTCTATGATTATTTTTTTAAAAGGACCGCAAAATAAGAAGGTAGGGAATGTCTTAACAAAGGAGGAATACTAATGTCCAAAGATAAGCAGACACCTTCATCAGAGGTAGACCAAAAGAAACTTTTAAATGATAAAGTGGAGAAAGCTCGTCAAAACAATTTTGAAGATAACCACATTCGAAGAGTGACTACAAACGGTGCCCAAGGAGAATAAGTATTTTCTCAAGAGCAGAATATCATTACGATATTCTGCTCTATACATTCAGTTGGTCTAATAGGTGTAGACTCATTACGATGTTCATAGAATAGGCACACTATTTATAAAATGCATTCTTTTTTATGGGATTTCCACGATCGTTCTTCTATTAACTTGTACCTTTTCTATACTAAGGATTTTCAATACAACTAGGCATCAAACCCTTAATGGATCAATGCCCCTTCAAATATGTACGCTATCCTATTTGACTCTAAGAACTATCTTCCCCTTTGTGCGCCCACTTTCAATGTGCTGGTGTGCACTTGTAATTTCCTCCAAAGGGTAACATTTTTCTATATAAGGTCTTAATTTTTCTTCCTCCACAAGTCCCCGTAGGAAATCCAAATCTCTATCGTTCGGTTTAGTAAAATGAGTTTTTGCTTTCTTTTGACCTATTAGTGAACCTATCATCAATTGAAAAGGATGATATTTAGGGAAAAATAGATGTTCCGTAATATAAAGACCTTTCTCAGTTAAAGAGTGTAAACAACTGAAAAAAGTTCGCTTACCAACTGCATCCAGAATAATATCGTATTTATTTCCATTATCCGTGAAATCTTTCTTGGTATAATCAATAACATATTGTGCCCCAAGCTCTTTAACCCAATCTAAATTGGATGTACTACAAACAGCAGTTACCTCAGCACCAAAGTAATTTGCAAGTTGAACAGCAAAATGCCCTACTCCACCAGAAGCTCCATATATTAAGACCCTTTGACCTTGCTTTACCTGTGCTACATCACGCAATGCTTGTAACGCAGTTTGAGCAGCACACGGTATAGCAGCCGCTTCCTCAAAAGTTATGTTTTTCGGCATATGACTTAGGTAGTTCTCACGTGGTGCCACATATTCAGAATGAGATCCAAAACAACTCCCGAAAACGTGATCACCCACCTTAAATTTGCGTACATTTTCACCGATAGCCTCAATAGTCCCTGCAACATCTATACCTAGTACGAGATTCTTAGGTTTTGTTAGTCCATTGTCCAACCTTGTTGGTAAATAACCCTTTCGGTACAGGTAGTCTAATGTATTAACTGATGCACTGTGTACACGAATCAACACCCTATCTTGTTCTTCGATGGATGGCTGGTCTACATCCTCTATACCTATAACTTCAGGGGAACCATAAGTCCTATAAATAGCTGCTCTCACCTACATTACCTCCAAAAATCATTGTATTTTAATACCTTAATTGAACCTTCTTCTTCCTAATATATGTCTGTTTGCAAAATATTCAGCAACGAACTTTTTTATAACTACCCTTTTTAGATGTACATCCATAGAATCCTAATTTGACCATGCAAAAGAACTACGAATGGACCGTAATAAATTCATCATATTGTTCAATTCTTACCAGATCCTTCTTCAGCTGACCTGCCCTTTTGTTGAATAAGGATGTTTGGTCCCAAACCCTTTGATATCAATGGATTTAGGCGCTTTAGATTAAATCGTAATTAGCGTTAATATATTGAACCCTTTTGATGCTCAAGGTATTTAGAAATTGTTACAGTATACATTCAACGTACAAATAATAATATATAAAGTGATATATTAAGAAAATATGCCAATGATTGAGAGGGGGAATTGTATTGAATGTGTTAATTACAGGTGGAAATCGAGGTTTAGGTTTAGAATTAGTACGAGTATTTCACGAAAAGGGTCATACTGTATTTCCAGTTGTCAAAAGGAAAGAATCTCTAGTTTCCCTGAATGAAATGTTCACTGACAGATGCCACCCCATATTCGCAGATATAAGTAAAGATGAGAGTATTGCAGAAATAACTTCTCACATTAGCCCTTACGCTAATCATCTGGACACCGTTATTAACAATGCCGGTATACCAGGAAAAACATATGAAATAGAGAAGGTAAGCACACAAGAGTTGATGGATTTATATAATGTCCATTGCTTAGGAGTGGTTAGGACTATACAAGCAACTCTAACTTATTTACGTAAATCTACAAATCCTCGTATTATTAATCTATCATCCCGATTAGGTTCATTATCTAAGATGTCCAATGGTGAATTTGCAAAAGGGAAGTTTTCATATTCTTATCGGATTGCAAAAGCAGCACAAAATATGCTTACACTGTGTTTAGATCAAGAGTTAAAGGATACTCCTATTTCAGTTACAGCTATTCATCCAGGAAAGTTACAAACTTCTTCTGGAGCTTATGATGCAGATATGAGTCCAGGAGATGCGGCTACTCGAATATATACTTGGATTTTAAATTCTAAACAAGATATATCCGGTAAGTTCTTTGAACCATTAGTGACTGAAATGAACTGGTAAGGTGTATACATTATTTTTTATTCACATCCAAATTTTTCAATAACTTCATATAAGAAGGGTGATTTTGTAGAAAGGTAGATAAAATAATACCTAATTCAGTAATCGGGCGCATTTCCAGAGCAAGAAATGCGCATCCCAAACTTACTGTTATAGACAGCGAACTGTAACTCAGGTGAAGATGCAGGTCATTAAGCTAAATAGAGAGTGTTAGTTCGATCATAGGCCCTAGGCTGCTGAATCGTTCGGAAGCCTTCCTCAGCTAATCAGGTAAAATAGGAGGAGGGTGAAGTGAATTTATTCACGGGATTAAAGGGCTTTTTTTCCGAAAAATACAGCAAAATCTAAGTTTTTGTACATACAATCTACTTCTGCAAAACCTGCTTCCTCCAACCAACTGATCTGATCCTCCAATTTAGCGTTTATATCCAGTTTCCTTCTTTCCACCGAGGCTTCAATTGCTTCTTGAGAAAGACCACTTTCATTAATATATTCAAGCCAGCGTTGACGATAATACAGATCTGTACTCTCGGTGTTACCTTGTACTTGATCGGCATTCACGAAAATACCACCATTTCGTAGTAATCGAAATATGGTTTTAAACATCTGTCTTTTTGAAGTATCAGTCAAATGGTGGATGGATAATGATGAGATTACAAAGTCATACGAATCAGTATACACATGGCTTGAATAATCACCAACGATATATTGAACGTTGGATGTATGATTAAATCTTCTACGAGCGCCTTCCAGCATTTTATCGCTCAAGTCAATGAGTGTTAGATGTGCGTTAGGGTACTTCTTCAAAACCAAGCTTGAAAACAGCCCGGTTCCCGCCCCTAAATCTAGTATGCTAGGGGTAGGTTCCACACTATTCACTAAAGACAAGGCCATCCCATAAAATTCATCAAAGCATGGTATAAGTAGTCTCCTTTGACGGTCGTAATCACTAGCAACGGCATCAAACAGAATTTTTACGGATTGCTTCATATACATTCTCCTCCACAACGATATAATATTTTCTGAAAACAGTAATACCTTTAATGGGAATAAAAATTTTTCAGCCATTCTTTTAGTTAAGATATATATGGAAATCTTAGATTTGGAGTGATCGGCAACTTAGTAAAGTTTCGGTACCTGAGTTTCTTCTAGTAAAATGCCTTTTGGTTAACCTTTTCTTTTACCTTATTAATAGTGATATCCATAATCTATTCCCCCTGAGACTTCTTATTTATTACTAGAGTAATCCAATTGTAAAACATCTATTATATAATGAAAAATAACAAAATTATTAAAAATCGATAACGAACTGTTATCAATAAAAAGGGATGGAATACTATGGACATTAAGTGGTTAAAGACTTTTATCCTAGCAGCGAAGTATGAAAACCTTCGCAAGGCTTCTGAGGATCTCTTTTTAACACAACCAGCTCTCAGCAAACATATAAAAAGCCTTGAAAGTCATTTGAATACTAAATTGTTTGATCGAGTTGGTAAAAACATTTCTCTAACTCCAGCAGGTTTAAAGTTTCTTTCGTATGCTACAGAGATTTTAGATAAATATGATAAGGGTATGGAGGAATTTGAAAGTTGGAAACAAGGATTTAATCGCAAACTGACTATTGCTGTAGCTCCGCAAATCGCATCCTCTGTACTCCCAGGTATTCTGCGTGGGTTTATAGATGAGCATCCTGATATAGAGGTCATTATAAATATTGTAAATTCATTCAACATTGGGGAACAGATAAGACTTGGCAAAGCAGACATCGGTATCTCTAGAATGGAACCTATTCAAAAAGACTTATCGTATAAAGTTATTCATCGAGACCCAGTTATCCTAGTGGCACCAAAAGATCAATATGAACATTTTCCAGTTGAGGTAGAAATACTTAAACAATATAGGGTTTTAACAAATAACCATCCCACTTATTGGAGCAACCTTCTAACCGAGATTAAAAGATATTATCCAAGCATTCGTACAATGCCAGTTACTCAAATTGAAATTTCCAAACGGTTTATTGAAAAGGGATTAGGGGTATCATACTTGCCTTTATCCATGGTTCGTGAAGAATTAAAACACCAGAAAATGGTCGAAGTAAAGCAAGATAAAATCCTTTCACCAACGTCTTTTACTTACGTTGTTACCAAAATCGAAACTCCTGAAGTGAAACTGTTTATATCCTTCCTAACAAAGGCATTTGAAAAATAAGAACAATGTTGATCACCCAAACAGGCAACTCAATTGGACATTTTCTTCTTGAACTAACAGATGCTTTTATTCTAGAGGGAGTCAGTAATTTCTTACATTTTGATGTAGATTGGATCTTCAGCAATCGGGGGCTTTAGCTTAATAAACTAAATCAGAAAACGGTTCCTAAATGTTCTAAAGGAACCGTTTTTTCTATGCTCTAATTTGCTTAACGATGTATATCCGCAATTTCCTGACGCTACCCCATATAGAACTTCGTAAAGAATATAGTTTGAACTACATCCTCTATCGGAGTCTAAGTGTTATCAACAGACAGAATTATTAATGAAGATAGATCTTCAGCTATATCTTCACCCTTATATAAAATCTTACCTGAACTCCCGAATTCAAAGAAATCATCAGCCAATAATTTTTTTAACTCAGTTCTTAATGAACGCACTTCTGAGGAAATCGGTTTCTCAATAATTATTGATATAAGACTAGCACTAATTGAATATATATATAATCCTATACATTTCACTTGGAAGGGGGTGCATGTAAGAATGGATGTCTGCATTTCTTGCGGTGAGGTATTGTCGATTATGGAAAGAAACAGAGCGGAATGCTGGCAATGCAGGGACACGAAAACAACCGAAGCTTATTCAGAAGATGACGATCAGTTTCACAGCTGAGTTATGGCAATTAGTTTCACAAGACCAAAAAGGATAGCCATTCGGCAGACAGCTTTCCTTTCCTTTCCTTATCCACTTTGGTTCTCCTATGCGTCCAATGTACCTCTGCCTTTGTTATGCTTGTCGACATAAATGAAGTCGTAATGTTTGTACATTTCATCGGTTGACCCAATGACTAAATTGACCCAGCCCCATGAAGGAATAACCCATCCATCATCCATCTAAAG
Source organism: Bacillaceae bacterium (assembly GCA_041640555.1). Classification (GTDB taxonomy): domain Bacteria; phylum Bacillota; class Bacilli; order Bacillales; family Cytobacillaceae; genus Robertmurraya_A. The sequence continues at coordinate 121,688 of JBEQAB010000006.1, read as the reverse complement.
AGTTAATACCAACAGCCCAATGACTTAGAGCCGTTGGGCTTATTTTATGTTCATCTGCAAGAATATTTATTAACACCTCAATTAATAGAGTAAGTAGCATAAACTATGATAAACTTCATGTTTACAAAGGATAATTAGTGTTAATAGAAGTTTTGAGTAGTACTTTAGCTAAAAGAAAAACGCCTCAACCCAGTGATACCAATAGGTTAAGGCGTATTCTATTAAACAACAATTAGTGTTAAAAGGATACATGCGATCTACTGATTTACTAATAATTCCTATTTGTATTAAGAGTTTAGGTAATTAGAGTTTGACTAATAAAAATCTAAAGGCATTTACCAGTAATAGATTAATGCCCTTAGTAATGAATATAGTTCTCACTATTAACTTTCTTATGTTTTTCAACAAGTAAAGGATAAACAGCAAGGAAAACATCAGATAGCTCTGGATCAAATTGTGAATTCATGTTTTCTAATATGATATTCTTTGCATCCTCTAATGAGAATGCCTGTCTATAGGAACGAGTGGATGTTATGGCATCAAATGTATCTGCCAGTGCAATAATCTTTGAATGTACAGGAATTTCATTACCTTTAAGTCCCTTTGGATATCCTTTACCATCATGCCTCTCATGGTGATAAAGGATATCCTCCACAACCTGAGATGGATATTCTAAATCTTCGGCTAGTTGAGCCCCAAATTCAGAATGTTTTTGAATTGTTTTATATTCTTCGTTAGTTAATTTACCTTCTTTAGTTAGTATCCCATCAGGTATATATATCTTGCCAATATCATGAATGAGGGAGCTTATCTTAAGGGTTTCTAGATTTACATTATATCCATGGACAGTCATATGCTTCCCAATAATTAACGAATATTCAGACACCCTAATTGAATGTCCTCGTGTGTATAAATCTTTTGCTTCAATAGCTAAAATTAAGGTCTTTACTGTCTTTTTAAAGATATATGCTGTTTTTGATTGGTCAATTACCAAGTTAACAACTATACTTAGTAAAATGAAATAAAAAATAAAATAACTTAATTCGATTAAAACATCTATCATAGATATGTGATGAGACAATGACTTGAAACCGAAGTGGTATATTACAGAAAAAAAACTTGTTAAGTAAAATACTAATGTGTTCTTATAAATAATTGTCAATAACGGTAAGAAAATAATTACCATTTGGTTTGAGAATGGAATGAATATATCAATAAGAATGACAACTAAACACATATTGAAAAATAGTATATTTTTTTGGAACTTATAGGACAGTCGTTTATAAAGAAGTGTATATGGTAAATAACCTAAACACAGTGTAATTAAGATTTTATAAAAGGTTATATCAAATCTGTTACCACAAAGGGAATAAATTAATATTAAAATTCCAGTACTTGAAAGGCACATAATCCAAAGTTTAATCAAAAGATTTTTTATATTGAATTGCATTGGAACCACCTATAAATCCGTCATAAACTCAATTTCTCTCTTATTTATTTAAGTAAATTATTGCATTTATTTCGCAACCCTATATTTGTGTCTAGAAACGTTATCATTTTTCGACCGTATAAAAATTTTGTTCCTTTGAAGTAGCAACTCAAAAGTTGCTACTTCTTTACTTTGCTTAAATTTTAAAACGACTTACAAGTGTTGACAGTTCCTCTGACATCGAAGCAAGCATCTGTGCCGAAGCATTAATTTCTTCCATAGAAGCAAGTTGTTCTTCTGTAGATGCAGCTACATCTTCGGAGCTTGAAGAATTCGTTTGAGCAAGTGCTGTTATCTCGTCTGCAGATGATGCAACTTCTTGGATACTAGCTGTAATTTGTTGTACAGTTACATTAACTTCCTCTATCTGTGGTGTAATATTTTTTGTGCTTGTTAGAATATCTTCAAATTTTTGATAGGTTTGTTCAGAAACTTTAACACCATTTTCTGCATTTTGCATAACTTCACTCATAATTCGTACTGATTCTTCAGTATCTACTTGTATAACATTGATAAGCGATGCAATATCCTTTGTTGAATTTTGTGATTGCTCCGCCAGTTTTCTAACTTCATCCGCTACTACTGCAAACCCTCTCCCATGTTCACCGGCTCTAGCTGCTTCAATTGCTGCATTTAAAGCCAATAAATTGGTTTGGTCTGCGATCGCATTAATAACGGATAAAATTTCACCAATTTCTTTTGATCTTTGAGAAAGCAATGTAATAACTTCATTAGATTTGCTAACCGATCCATGAATAAATCTCATTTGTTTTAAATTATCTTCAACATATCTACCACCAATTTCTGCTTCAGCTGTAGTTTGTCTGGATAGATTCGAAACCGAAGATGCACTTTTGGAAATTCGTGTAACCCCTAGGAGAACTTCTTGAAGAGCTGTTGAGTTGTTCTCGATTTTTTTTGTTGTCAGTTCGGCACCACTAGCAATCTCTTGAATAGCAGTTGAAATGGTTTCGCTAGCTTTTGTTGACTGTTCCGCACTCGCTGTTAATTCTTCAGCGGAGGCAGCAACTTGCATGGAATTATTTTGTATACCGCTAATCATTCCTTTTAGATTTTCGGTCATCTTTTCAAATGATTGATTTAGTTTGAAAATCTCATCCTTACTTTTTAACTTGATCTTTTCAACATTTAGATTCCCCGATGCTACTTGTAAAGCAATTGCTCCTAAACGTTGGATTGGATTAGAGATTAGTAATGAAATAATAATTCCAAATACGACTGCTATTATGGTAGCAATAACACTTATGATAAGAACTTGCATTAATGCAGAACTTGATTTTTTTACAGTTTCGTTCACACTATCGTTAAGAACATCATTTAAGAAATCATATAAAGATTTCGTCGCTTCGTTCATTTCCGTGCTTACAGGTACTATTTCTTTTTGTCCAATGACTATCGCATTTTCTTTATTAATGGCACTCTCGTCCATTGATTTATTGGTAACGTCTATCCATTTTTTATTGGTTTCTAACAGTTGGTCTAATCTATCTTTTGTCTCTTGTAAGCTTGCAAGTTCTTTTGCCTTTAGAATTGATTCATTAATTTTATTATTAGTCTCAATTACTTTTGTTTTAAAAGTCGGATCATCATATAACATATAGGCCCTATAGAAACCAATCTGAAGTGCTGTATCTGTTTGAATGGTTTGTGTAATTGATTTAATTTCCGAAACAGTATGAATAACATATTCATATGAGGAGTTCGTATTCTTCATATTAATAATCGAAAATATAGAAGCCGTACTAAACAGCAGTGAAACAATAACAAAACTTCCGATTAATTTTTGTTTTATTGATAACTTCATTTCCATGCTCCCTTTAACCTAGATAATATTCGTTTGATTTACTTGTTCCTTAATAGATTGAATATCTGATAATCCATTCATTAATCCATCTAAATTAATCATTGAAACTAACATTTCCTTACTTTTAAAAACACCATTAAACATTGGATTATCATTCATCTCAGGTAATGGTTGTATATCCTCATCCTTTACTTCAATAATCTCATTGGCTTCATCTACCATTAAAGCTAGCTGTAGACCAATACCTTCAACTAAAATTAATCTCGTTGAATCTTTCTCCTCTGATTTTTGATTAAATAAAACCTCATTCATATCAATGATTGGTATTACTTTCTCTCTGATTCGTCCCATACCAACAAAGTAATTAGACGACAATGGTAAAGGAGTTACTTCAATCATTCTTTCAATTGAAATGATTTGGTCTATTGTGAAGCTAGTTCTTAATGTCTTTACCTTTGTTATCAATTGTTTTTCCATAAACAACCTCCCTTTGACTTAAAAAGTGCAAAAAAAATACACACCTACCTTACGTAAACCTTCGTAAGATAAATGTGCTTACTAGTGATAGATAGGTTCCCTACTTACACCAAATACACATTATTAAATATTTTCGCTAAAGCGGAACAGGGTCGCTATTCTTTTAACGAAATTTAATAAGTCCTTTTATGTATCGACTAAAATGTAAAATTGTTTAAATATTTTGCGTTGATACGTTAGTTAAGCGAGTAATATTACCCACTTGCATATAGTACAAAATTCCCAACAACATGTCTATACAACTTGAAAAATTCATAATATTTAGGTTTGTAAACGTTAAAAAATTCTGATACCCAAATATCCCTCCCTAACTAAAATACCCTTTTCTATAATAAGAAAAGGTTAGTTGCATCATTACAAAGCGAAATATTCGTTAAAGAGGTTCAATAAAAATACTTCCATTTAAGATAAGGAAGTTCCCTCTTCTTTATTTCCCCTTTTTGGTCTATATTCCATTTTCTACACTTGTCGACAAAATTCGATATGATAAAATACCTAAATAGGCAAATTTTACGAAAGTAAAAGACGCAAAGCCACGGGCCTAAAACAGTAGTCACGGTAGCCGGGTTGCCAAGATTTCATCTTGTTTAATATGTTTAATCCCTTTCCAATTTGCCTAAATAAAATGAAGAGGGGTACCTATGCATTTTCCAACTGTACTTTGTCATTTGTCAAAACATAGATATGCATTAAAAGACCAAGACCACTATGAGTGTGTGATTAAATACAATATTCATAGATCTACCCGGATAATTTTAAACAACATTAAGATTAAACCAATCGAGGATATAACATGTTAAAAGTGTAAATCCATCCTTGAAAAGTCAATTTATGTTAATGATTAAAAATTTCTTATAAGGGGTTAGATCTTTTGAAAGAGCTATTATCAACTATTACTGAATTTGAAAGGATACTTAAAAAATATCCAGACCAAAGGAATTATGCATTTGAATTTTTCTCTTTTTTTAAGTATTTACAGAGGTTAAAAATACCTTCTGATGTCGTCCCTATTATTGAGATTGGGGCAATATTAAAATATGAAAAACCTATCATCTTTCATGAACTTAGAAACTATGCCAGCCGTAGTCCTATGATTGAAATAGTAACCACTGTAGAAATGGACTTTAAACAGGCAAAACAGAAAATAGATTCTATTAAAGCCAATTTATAAGAAGGCTGAAAAATACTAAAGATCCCTAGTTAGGTATTATCCGAACCAGGGTTTTCTTTTGTCTGAATGGTTTCAATCCTTATTGAGAACCTCCCTTTAGTTTAATAGTGTCCAGTATCTAGGTACTGCGACATAAATATAACAATTTCAAAAGGGATTTCTACATTTATATTGAATTTGTAAAATAAATCCCATATAAAGGTGGAATGTTTATGAATTCGATTTCTTCGCCTATCGCTTGCAAAGTAAATAATGTTTTTATCCATGTAAGTAACCTAGAAAAATCATCTGAATGGTACAGTAACTTACTTGGGCTACCATTTAATAAGGACAATGTTGAATCACCTGTATACAACATTCCCATGATTTCTGAAACTGGACTGACATTGGACGACCACACGTTTGATCCAGAGTTTAAACTAAGTCCCTCTAACCATGTTTTATTTAACTTTTATGTTACGAATATCGATGAAGCGTATGAATATGTTCAAAGTAAAGGTATTAAAATTGTTAGAGAAATCGAGCGTATTGGGGATTTTTCCTATTTCAACTTTCAAGATTTAGATGGAAATATATTAATGATTTGTAATTGCTAAATGTACTGAGCAATGATTAGAATCATATATCATTGCTCTTTTTCTTAGTTCGCATTTGGGGTCTATTGTTCAGTTACTTATTAAATAAAACTCCCTGCCCCTTTAGCTTAAGATGATTTATAGCTTCATAATCTTCGACAAGGTTGAAGGGTTCCGAGTATTTTATTCCCCCGTTAATTCAACAAGCAAAAAGATCGCCGCCCCACTCCCCGTCTTTATCGTAAACTAGTTACTGTTTCACAATAAGGATTGACCACTGTGTTCAAAATATTTCCCAACAGAAAATTTAATATTTTTTCATAAACTAACTATAAATATATCTAGTTTTGTCGAAATATAAAAAGTAAGGCTTTAACTGTTTATGAGGTGATAGACTTGAAGTTAAACATACGACTGCGTACATATGTGGCAGCCATTTTCGGCTTAATTATTATTGGATTAACATGTTTGGTAAGTATAGTAATTAGTCATCAGGCAAGTGGTATGTTAAAGAAGGAAATTGGGGGTACCCTTTCCGCTACCGCTTATCAGATGGCAGATAAATTAGATTATTTTATGTGGTCACGTTTAGCAGAATTAGATGTTATTAGTGAACTAGAGGTAATAAAAAACCAAGAGAATCTACCTGAGACTAGTAGAATTCTGAATGAAGTTCAATCTAATATTCCATCTTTCTCGTGGATTGGACTCACTAACCAAGAAGGGACAGTTGTTGCAGCTACCAACAACATCCTACATGGTGTTGATATTTCAAAACGACCGGTATACAAAGAGGCATTATCAGGGACCTTTATCGGAGATGTACATGATGCAGTTCTGCTAGCGAAACTACTTCCTAATAAAACTGGAGAACCTTTGCAGTTTGTTGATATTAGTAAACCGATCATAAATCAAGATGGACAATTAGTAGGTGTACTTGCTTCCCACCTTAGTTGGGAATGGTCGAAGCAAGTACACGATGAAATCATTACCCCCTTAAAAGATGAAGTAAAGGATGCTGAAGTATTTATCGTTAGTAAGCAGGATAATACGGTTTTACTTGGTCCAAAGAAAATGGTGGGTACTTCTCTTCAAACGGATAGTGTTGCCAAGGCTCAAAAAGGAGAAACGAACTGGATGATTGAGAAATGGTCTGATGGAAAGGACTATGTAACCGGTTATTCCTTAGGAGACGGGTACTTAAATTACAAAGGGCTTGGATGGGTATCAGTTGTCCGAATTCCAGTAGAAAAAGCATTTACACCTGTGAAGGATTTGCAAACCTTCATTGTAAAAATCGGTTTTGTTTCATCATCCATTTTTGCTATGATTGGTTGGTATTTAACTGGATTTGTCACAAGACCTTTACAGCAAATTTCACAATCTGCTAATCTCATACGTTCTGGCCGAAAAGCTGATATTCCAAGCTATAAAGGAATTAAGGATTTAGAGATCCTCTCTTCTTCCTTAAAGGAACTAGTTGAGTCTCTCATTCAAACGGTTTCTGAATTAGGAAAAATGGAAGAACTAGCCAATCACGATAAATTAACTGGGTTAGAAAATCGAACGGCACTCGAAGCCTATACGAAGGTGATTACAGATAAAGCAAAAAGCTCAGGAAAAGCCATTTCGATTTTATATATGGATTTAGATGGGTTTAAGCAGATCAACGATACTTATGGGCACGATATTGGTGATATGCTATTACAAGCTGTAGCTAACCGAATGCAAAGCTCTACTAAGGAGATAAAAGGAGATATACGGTTCTTCCGACTAGGAGGGGACGAATTTTTGGCGATTTATACACCATCGATTGAGGATTCCATACCAGCAACGAGTTTTTCAGCAAATTTAATTCTATCAAAACTTAATAAACCTTTTTGTTTAGACGGTAAGGATATGTCGGTAGGCTGTAGCATTGGTGGCGCCATATGGCCACTAGATGACCATGATTTGTTTACAGTGATGCGCTATGCTGATGAGGCCCTTTATGCTTCTAAGCGTTTGGGTAAAAATAAGTTCATCTTTAAGTCAAGTTTATAGCAGGAACCCCTTCAGAAAGGCGATTTATAAATATAGAGATCGCCTTTTTTTATTACTGTGTGAATCATTACACTTTAAAAAAAAAAGCTCCGTTTGTTCTATAAAAACAGTTAAAAAACTTATAATTGTCGTAAAAATTCTTCGAAAAATTTTCGAGGTAAAGACTGGTCCTCATCTTGTAAGCGACTTTTTACTACAGCAACAATTTGAAATTCCGGGACAATAAATATATATTGTCCAAATAATCCACTAGCACAATAATAATTAATAGGCTTTCCTAGACCCGAACTACGAAATGTCCAGAATTGATAACCATAGCCATATGTGCCGAATTCAACTGTTTCAACTTGTTTATGTGGCCGTTGTGCCTCTTCTAACCAGGATGTAGAGATCATTTGTTGATTAGAAAATTTCCCCCTATTTAGTAGTAGTGAACCCACTTTCATCATATCCTCCAAACTTAACGAAAGACTAAATCCTCCACCGTTATTTCCTTGAGGATCAGTAACCCAAATATATTTATTAACTCCGATGGGTCTGAATAAATGTTCTTCGGCAAACATCGCTGTAGTCAATCCCGATATTTTTCTGATTATGACACTTAGTAGATGAGAGTCTCCGGAGTTATATTGAAAGGTTGAACCAGGTTTGTAGATGCAGGACTGGGTTAAAATAGTTTCCACCCAATTTTTGGAACCTTGAAACTGTGCAACTTGTAATCCTGACGTCATTGTAAGTAAGTGGTATATGGTAATTTCTTTTTTCCATTGTTCCCTTGACGTTAGTAACTCTGGGAAATATTTGGTTATTGGAGTATGTATATCATTAACTAGACCTCTATCAACCATTATTCCTACTAGGATTGAAACAATGCTTTTCGTCACGGAATAAACTTTAGAGGGCTTTTCTTGAATTTTTTTATTCTTCAAATACTCAAAAATACGTATATTTCCTTTATTAATGATAAAACACTCAATTTTTATCCTCTTTATTTTCCTTTCAATCCCATGAAAATGATTTTCATCCAAAATCAACGATCTCCCTACAACAGGTACTTAAAAAAACAATCATGAAAAGGGTAGTCAGCTTTTTCTCCATTAAAATTCGATAAAAAAGTGGGATATCCTTTTTTCAACTAACCTGCTCCTTTTGTACAATAAGAAAAAGGATCGCCGCATCGATCCCTATCTTTTACTCTATCACCCTATGTTTAAATTTAGGGGCTTTGTATGACCGAACCAATTAAAATGGCGGAATTAACGATTGTTTTTACCTAGATTAAAAGGCCAAATCGCAAATGATTTGACCTTTTTGTCGTTATGTTTACCCTCTTCTGTTACGCTTCCGCAAGAACGATGGAATATCAAGCGAGTCGTCTTGCTGCTGGGTACCCCGTTCGTAATTCGTGGGTTCTTCGTAGGCAGGCGTTTGGCTGTGGTTGCCGGTTTGATTGTAATTTCCAGACTGGCTGTAGCTGCCAGATTGACCGTAACTGCCATACTGGCTGTAGTTTTGGGCTTGTCCGTAATTCCCCAATTCTGCATGTGCAACAGGCTCTCGCGGTCTCGAGTGATCCTGGTATTGCTCACGGGAATTGGCTATCATCTCCCTAGTACGGCGCGATGTGTTCGACGGCGGGGCTTCCTCCTCATCATGATCGAAGCCGGTCGCAATCACGGTCACCATGATTTCTTCGTTCAGGTTTTCATTGATGACCGATCCAAAAATCATGTTAAGCTGGTCATCTGTTGAAGCCGCCACAATGTCGGCCGCTTCCTGGACTTCATACAAACTGAGATTCATACCTCCTGTGATGTTCATCAGCACTCCTTTCGCACCGTTGATGCTTGTTTCAAGCAGCGGAGAGGAGATGGCCTTTTTGGCAGCTTCGGCAGCACGGTCTTCGCCTGTAGCTACTCCGATGCCCATAAGCGCCGTTCCTTCGTTGGACATGATTGTTTTCACATCAGCAAAGTCGAGGTTAATCAAGCCTGGCACGGCGATCAAGTCGGATATGCCCTGGACACCCTGCCTGAGGACATTGTCCGCCTCACGGAAGGCTTCAATCATCGGCGTTTTCTTGTCGACAATTTCGAGTAATCGCTCGTTTGGAATGATGATTAAGGTATTAACGGCTTTCTTCATCTCTTCAATTCCAGCTGCTGCATTTTGTGCCCGCTTGCGGCCTTCAAAAGTGAACGGACGAGTCACCACTCCAATTGTAAGTGCGCCAAGTTCACGCGCAATATGGGCAATGGCCGGCGCAGCTCCGGTCCCGGTTCCACCGCCCATTCCGGCCGTTACGAATACCATGTCGGCACCTTGCAGAGCATCCCTGATTTGCTGCTTGCTTTCTTCGACAGCCTTTCTGCCGATTTCAGGATTGGCACCGGCCCCTAAGCCCCTGGTCAACGTACCGCCGATTTGCATCGTGACCTCCGCCTTTGACATGTTGAGAGCCTGCGCATCTGTATTCACCGCAATGAACTCCACTCCCTGCACACCGTCCTCAATCATCCGGTTCACGGCATTATTTCCGCCGCCTCCAACCCCAATTACTTTTATAGTGGCAAATTGATCGATATTGGTTTCAAATTCTAGCATATAAAGTCCCCCCAATTAGCTTCAGATATTGCCCCCTATTTTTCTCTATACCTATAAAATTCGCCACCACTTTGGAAATTCCGTCATTTTTCTGTGATTTGTTAAAGAACTGTAATTTCTCTGTAATAAAGTTCACTCTTAATGGAGGGACGCACAAGTGACTCGGCAGGAATTTGAATATCGATATTTTTAAAATTTGTGGAGAATTACACTTAAACTCTTCTGATTTCCACTCCTACAAACTATTCCTGGCTATTCGATTTGAAAGGATGGATTTAAATACTTCATAAAAAACCACATTAGAAGTCATTACGAAAATATAAAAGATAATTGAATAATAATATTCCCAACTCTTGAATGTAAATAAACGGAAAAAGTATATACTAATACTTTCGAGTGCGCTCAGAATCAGACTACTAATTATAATAAATACTACCTTGTTGGTAGTCCTTTTTTTGTAAAAATGCATAATAAAAAGTACCGTCCCTGGATACACAATATTTTGAAGAAAAATGTCCATTAATTCCCCACTATTCCTATCCACGGTGTCATAGAAATCATATGGTGGCATTGCTAAAAAATAATCTCCTAAAGTGGTTAATTGCAAGTTAAAAAGAGATATTCCGATTATTTCTGACCAAAGGAGTATCCTTCTTTTCTTGGTAATGTAGTAAATACAAATAATAACTAGGATGGCAATAGCAATTACACACCATTCGTTTTCATCAAATGTTTTTGGGAGCATGGGCTGAATGGCTTTGTCATATATCTCCTTCACCTTTAATCACCTTTTCTCTCCTAAGTATGGAAGGTAAAATATCCATGAAGTAAATACCCGTACAAAGAACGGTCATAGCGATAACCATATCAACAGAGGGATACCAATCCTTTCCTTTCGACTCCAACACACCAATAACAAGTAACATCTTATCCATTAATACTCCAGCAACTATCCATAAAATACAGAGGGAAATCTTCAAAGACAACTTTCCTGTCCCTTTTAACACATACATCACCCACATCAACAGAACAGGTAACACAATCCCATAATGAACTCTTGCGGACCAGAACGGTAAATGATTTTCTACCACCCTTAAATGTTGGTATGGAGAAGAAAGAAGATAAAAGAAATTCTGCCCGTTGTATGAATTGAACATAAAAAGCAGAAATATTTCTATTGAATCAAATCTTTTTTTCAGTAGCTTTAAACTAACTAATAACCAAATCGATATAAAGGCCAGTATTAAGATTACTAATAGCATTTTTTTAGTCTTCCTTTATTAGAACAATCTAGTTACGCTAATCACTTACTTTTCAATTCTAAAGGAGATTGATTACAGACTAGTTTACACACTTCTAAGTTTTATAATCTTTTTTCAGTCAACACCTATATATTTTTCTCCGTCATCAAGGATAGGCTCCTCCTCAATCAAAAACCGTCTCAATCCAAGGATGAGACGGTTTAGTTCCATTTCGTTCATTAAAGTAATATTTAAAAAGACGTAGGAAAATCAAATAGTAACCGATAAACAAAGTAACACGAAACCAATAAGAAGCAACCATGATCGAATGGATTGAAAAAACATCCATCGTTTTCTTATCTCTTTCCAATCTGTTGGTGGATTCTCGGCATCCCATTTTTTAATGGCCTTGTTGATTGGAACATTATATCTAATCGTTATTACTGTTGCTACAATAAACATCGCAGCAGAAGAAAAACGGCTAATAAGCTCTAAGCCTTCGAGTTCGAAAGAAAATAATGCGAATAATACGGTTAAGATTACACTTACTGGCATAAATATGGGCATAATACGTCCATATGTTTTCAGTGAATCTTGTTCAAAACGGATATGATACTTTTGAGGTAATTGACGGATAACTGGATGGACTAAGGCAAATGAAGCAAACTCTGCACAAGCAGTGAATCCAGCTACGATTATTGTTATAAAACCTAAGAAGTCCAAATTATACATCTCCTAAAATATGTTATTCCAACTCCATCGTAACAATATCATTCAAATATTTCGTTGTATTATACCCAAAAATATCAAGTCTTTTAGGAACCATGTTGCTATTTTCTAATCTAAGTGTTTGCACCGTGATAAAATGACGCGGTTGTTTAATTTCTTCATAGTTGAAAGGAGTGTTGTTCATGTCGTAAATTACCCCGTTTTTGTCCACGATGACTCCTTCTGAATCCATGCTCATGGAATTAGGTAAACTATCATCTTCCCCAACAATATTGATATGAAGGGACTCATAGGCTCGATTTTCAATTTCATGGTCGCTTATCACAATCGTCGTTGGCACTCCCACCTCGACCTTATCGATGCTGATCGTACTTCCCGCGTATTCAAACGTTTGAGGATATTCCTGAGTCACATCCAGTGCGATGGTTTTTTTCTCTTCATATGTTAAGTAAGCCGATTCAAATTGAACGCTAACTTCTTTTGGTTTTTCTCCTAAATGAGTGTCAAATTGCGCTTGAAAACTATACCAGTTCATGTCAGGCTGTGAATTCGTAGGCACGCTCCCAAACATATCCGCTTTTACAATTTGGTTATTGACTTCAAGGACTTTAAAATTGAGAAATTCGATTCTCTTCTCTGTCTGTGTTCGATTAATACTATATTGCAAAGTCGTTGTGGTTGGTGCAACGATCAATTTCTCAAATCGAACCGGTATCCCTTCAATTTCAGTTTCTGCTTTCAGTGCAAATTCGGTAGAAGGTTGTTTGGTTACAGGGATTTCAAAGCTCCACTCCCCTGTTTTGTACTGATTGTTTCCGTAAGGCCAGTATTCATTCGACTTAGGAGAATCACGAACCAACTGCATAAGCTTGGTAATCTTCAACTCAACGGTCCCTTCATCCGTCTTGAGCGGTAAGAGACTTATCTTCCCTTGATACACGTTCTTTTCTTGACTATTCATATCGGATTCAAGATCTGGAGGATAGTATTTGGGATAGGTATCACGTTTCATAATCTCATTTTCGTTCCCTACAAAAACGCCGTCATTGTAATTCATAAAATATTGATTATCCTCATTGGAGTCAATGATTTCATAAAAAACGAGCGTCTGAACATCGTCAGCAACCACGCCTTTAATTTTAACTGTCACTCCTTCACTTTCCGCCTCCAGGATTACCCTTTCACCCAGATCCTGTTGCAGAAAAGCACGGAGCTGTTCATCTTTTTCTGTCCATGTATAGTAAAGGTTAGAATAGACCCCCGTAAAAAATCCGATACTTATAAGTGCAGCGAATACACTTCCGAAAACAAGCCCCCATTTTTTACACTTCTGGTTCCTTTCACGTCTATTGTTTTCCTCTTCCAACAGCCTCTCTTTAACATTCTCCATCAAACCAGCGGGTACATGTACAACTTCTAGCCTATCGGCAAGGTTTAATAAAGATAACCTATTATCCTGAAAGGTAGACAAATCCTCCTGACATTTCTCACAATGATAGATATGTACTTCAAAATCAACCCTCTTCGGGCGCTCCATCTTTCGTTCTAAATAATCAATGTAATTCTTATGATATTCTGTACAGCCATGAAAGGTTTCCCCAACCCCCATTTGTTTTCTAATTGATCGGATTCCAGAAAACAACAACTCTTTAATCTGATTCACTGAAACTCGAAGCATATATGCTGCTTCCTCCTGAGAGAATCCTTTTACATAGGTAAGGAGCAACACTTCTCTCTCATCTTCTTTCAGATGATCAAGCGCGGTAAATAAATACGGACGTGGGTCCTTATCCACTACGGCTTGATTGGCTCTATTCTGCGAAAAGGTTCGGCATTGATGGATGAAAAGGGATGTCACCCACATATCAAAGGATGTGTCATGCTTAAATCCTGGTAGCTCTTTATGAACTTGTATCATAGATTCATAGAAAAGTTCTTCCAATTGATGCTGATTACTAAGATAAAAATAACCAATTGTATATAAGGAGTGCTGATGCTGTTCGAACCAATCGACGACGTATTCCATGCTTTTTTCTCTTTTTGTAGAGATAGGGATGGAATCTATTTTTGCCGGGATCATAAAAAACCCCCTCTAACATTTTTTGGAATGACCTATTCTTATTCTAAATCTTTATAGTCTATTTATCTATTTGAAAATTGATAAACTCCAAAAATCAGTACGTACCATTCTATACTTTGCCATCTTCTACCTCAATAAACATTCCCTCATAGATATTGTTATATGGATGAAAGGTGGAAATCGTTAGGTGTTTTCACTATAAAAATTCAATCAAACGTTTGATTGAATTTTTCTGAGGTAAACAAAAGGACGGCTCCCACGTTTCATCTAAAAATGAACAGGAGAACCGTCCCATGTTACTTTCTATTAAGCAAAACTCTTTCCATTAAGATAATAATCAGACTCCCTAAACGTATGGAAAGCCACTTCTACTTCAGGTATCCCGAGGGAATGAACCTGTTTCGTAATGATGTTAACAAATTCATCCTGAATGTCTCTCCCCCGGTCAAACCATTTGACTTCAATAAATGGATATCCAGGAACCTCTTCACCATCGAAAACAAAGGTAGAATTCATAATCTCTAGTGTAAAATTATCGGTTCCACAGTCACAAAGGGTAGCCAATTCCTGTACAAGTGGTTTACTAATGTTTTTCACCTGTTCAACTGTTATTCCTCTAATTATTAATTGCGGCACTTTAATAACTCCTCCAAATCTACTTGTATTTAAATCCTTGTTGCTTCAATTTAGGACTAGAGTTTTTGGCATACTGCTCAAATCCTTTGTCATAAAAATGAGCTACTTTACTGGACCAATTACTCACATCCTGGCCATTCGTCCGCTCAGACATATAAAGCGAAATATTCTGGTCATATTCATCGATGAGTTCCCTTTGAATATTAGCCTGATACTGCTCCTTGTGATGGGTCGCTTGAAGAGGGAGTCTTGGTTTTTGATCAGGAATGGTTCTTGGATGACCAATAACTAGACCCGAAACTGGGAAAACATACTCTGGAAGGTCGAGAACATCCATAAAGGTTTGAAGATTTCTCCTTATCCCTCCAATAGGAACCGTACCAAGTCCCATCGATTCAGCTGCGATCACCGCACTTCCTAGAGCAATCCCCACATCTGTTGAACCAACAATCACCGCTTCGATATCATCAACAATTTGAAGTTGATTTCCATTTTTTTCAGCAGCCAAATTTGCCCGATAAAAATCTAAACAAAACACCAGAAACACCGGTGCCTCATCAATCCAACGTTGATTGCCTGCCGCGCTAGCCAATGTCGATTTCTTTTTTGGATCTCTCACTTCAATCACACTCACTTGCTGACCATTAATCCAGTTGGGAGCAGCCATTGCCGCTGAAATAATCGCTTCCACTTGACCTTCACTTACATCTTCTCTAGGCTGAAATTCTCTTACTGAGCGATGATTTTTTAACAATTCAATCGTTTCATTCATGGTATCACTCCTCGTATATGAATACGATACAACACGTGTATTTCAATTTTCAAATATGGAGTTTTCTTAACATTCAAAGAGTAGGCTAATGTGGCTGATATACCTGTTTACAGTATTTGTACTTGCAGCGGTCGATCCATTGTTACCCTCTATCCTATTCAGTCTTCCTCAATCACCCTAGCCACATTTTTACCGCAATTTTTACACTTTCCTTTTAACACAATACCAAAATTACTTTCTTCTACTATAAAAGCAGTAATCGTTGTTACATCAGAGCAATTCCCACACCAAACATTCCCTAGTAGACTATTTCTCATCTCTTTCGGAATGGAAAGCCATTTTTTATTTGCATCCATCTGTAAAACCCCTTCTATAATTTTTTTACCATTACTTAATTTAGTCAAAATAGAGCAAGCGTAGTAACCCCCACTACATTCTAAATCAAAATTGTTCAAAAATCCGTCACAAATACCCAAAAACCCCCCTGTCCAATTGAACCGCCCTTCTCTATATAAACAATGAAGGGACGGTGCCAAGGAATGAATTTGAAAAATGGCGGTATTGAACAATTTGACACGTATTCTCAATTTTCCTCTTTAAAAGATTTTAATACTCATATGGAAATGTGGATGGCTGTCCATAAGGATGATTTCTCTAAGGGGGAACGAGTCGGATTGAAGCGACTCGTTCGTTTTGCTGCGAAAATTCCTGGCGTTTGCAATGCCAAAATTGGAACCGTGTTAAAAGCCATCCATGAGGAACACAACGGAAACGGAATCTCCCGTTCAACTTTTAAACGAATGATTCAAAAGGCGATTACATTAGGACTGTTGATCGTTCATGAAACCGAAAGAAGTAATGGTTCTCAGTCTAGTAATCTGTATGTTTTTCAACCTTTCCCTACAAATGGACTACCCAAGGAAGATGATTTGAACCACCATAATAAAACTAGTAATCCTTCTAAAACTAAAAATATAAACATTAAAGAACGTAACGAAACGGAATCCCCCGAACCTTCCGAGGTTATGAATGACAAGCCACTAGATTACACTTACACAAGCGATCGGGTTCCTTACTCCTTCTCTCAAGTCGTCAGATACTTCTATCCAGAGGCTAAAAAGATCGAGGAATTCTGGAAAATGGCCCAAATCGCTGCCTACCGAAATAATTGTGAACACCAAACCGATCTCGTGGTAAATATGGCCGTGCACTCTTTTAAACAAATGATTAGTAAAATCAAAGCAAGCACCATACAAAAGCCTATCGCCTATTATTACGGAATCCTGAATAAAAAGTTTGAAGAGCTTTATTATGAAGAGTTATATGAAATGGGGTTTTGATGGCGTAGGTTGATCGCTTGAAAATGTGCTGCATGGGAATCTAAGTGTAGGGTTCGTTCCCTTGAACGCTTGAATTTGTGCTGAACGGGAAACTAAGTCTGATTTTGATCCCTTGAACGCTAAAAAAAGAGCGCAACGGGAATCTAACATGCGTTTGATTCCCGTTGCGCTTGAAAATGATAAAAAAAGCCCCACTTGCTAAGTTTAGCAAGTGAAGGCACAGTTTCAGTAATAATTGCGATTAATTTAACGTTCTTTTCAAGAATTCTCTTGTACGTTCTTGGGTTGGATTAGTGAAAATCTGCTCTGGAGTGCCTTCTTCGGCAATTACGCCTTGGTTCATGAAGACCACTCGATCCGATACTTCTTTGGCAAATTCCATTTCATGCGTCACGATCAACATCGTCAGACCTGATTCTGCGAGTTCCTTCATGACTTTCAGAACTTCTCCTACCATTTCTGGATCAAGAGCAGATGTTGGTTCATCAAATAACATCACATCTGGATCCATGGAAAGGGCTCTAGCAATGGCCACACGTTGCTTTTGTCCACCAGACAGTTGCTTGGGCTTTGCGTTAATATATTTATCCATTCCAACCACCTTCAAGTACTTCATTGCTACTTTTTCGGCTTCTTCCTTGGAGCGTTTGAGTACTTTGACTTGTCCTACCACACAGTTCATTAGAACATTGTGATTGTTGAAAAGGTTAAATTGTTGAAACACCATACCTAGATGCTGTCTGTAAGCCGCTACATCATGCTTGTCATCTAGTATATTTTCGCCACGATAGATAATTTTCCCACCGCTTGGTTTTTCTAAAAGATTCACACAACGAAGAAGAGTTGATTTACCAGAACCTGAGGAACCGATAATGGTGACTACTTCTCCTTTGTTCACTGAAAAATTAATGTCTTTTAATACTTCATGAGTTCCAAAGGATTTGTTTAAATGCTGAATATCAATAATCTTTTCCAAAGTCTCTCCTCCTTCTCTCATTACTTTTGGGCCACTTCTACTTGTGTTTCGTTTACAATCATCGTATAGCTTTCAGAGCCATCTAATTTCTTTTCAATATAAAGCAAGATTCTTGTCACAATAAATGTCATTACAAAGTAAATCAGACACGCAACGAAGAAAGATTCAAAATATCTAAAGTTATTTCCTGAAATCGATTTGGTAACGAAAAATAACTCTGTCACGGAAATCACATTCAGAACGGACGTATCTTTAATATTAATCACAAATTGATTTCCTGTGGCAGGTAAAATATTTCGAATGACCTGTGGCAATACTACATTCCACATCGTTTGTAGATGATTCATTCCGATTGCATGTGCGGCTTCAAACTGCCCTTTTTCAATCGAAACAATTCCACCACGTACAATTTCCGCCATATAGGCTCCTGTATTAATCGATACGACAAAAATAGCAGCCACAAACACATTCATATCAATACCGAATGCTAATGCAGATCCATAGAAAATAACCATCGCTTGTACAATCATCGGTGTTCCACGGAAGAACTCTATATATATAGAAAGAATTAGATTGATTACTTTTAAAAATATTTTCTTCGCTCCACGTTCAGGCATAGGGATCGTTCGTATAACCCCTGCTAATAATCCAATCATTGCCCCAAAAATCGTTCCAACCAGAGCAATCAAAAGGGTTAACCCTGCACCACGAAGGAACATAGGCCAGTTTTCCGCAATGATTTTAATGACCCATTCAAGACTCATCATTTCTCCTCCTTACCGTATAAAACCGACTGTATGCATATATACAGCCGGTTTCTGAATTCTATTTTGCTGCAGGTTGATTCTGAATCGCGCTATCCATGATGCTTGTGCGCTCTTCCTCTGAGATACCTGCTAAAATTTCATTGATTTTCTCTGTTAAGTCACTGTCTTTTTTCAAACCGACTGCGATCGCTGTATCATCTTCTGACGTTTCGAAGCCATCTTCAAATTCAACCATCACATAGTTTTCATTGGCAGCAGATGCACTAACTCCTTCTGGACGTTCTGAAACGTACCCATCAATGATTCCTGATTCTAAAGCAACTCTCATGGCCGGGAAGTTGTCCATCGCTGTTTTCTTGTTTACACCTTCGATTTGATCAATCACATTGTAGTGGAATGTATTTAATTGAGCTGTGATCTTCGCACCTTTGAAATCTTGGATTGAAGTAGCTCCTTCATACTTGCTTCCTTTTTTCACAACCATTACTAAATTTGACTTGTAGTAATTATCCGTAAAGTCGATCGTTTCCTTACGCTCAGCCGTTGGCGACATTCCAGCAATAATCGCATCGATTTTTCCTGATGTTAAAGCTGGTACCAAGCCATCCCACTCTGTTTTAACAATCACTAATTCTTTTCCTAAACCTTCAGCAACCTTCTTTGCGATTTCCACATCATATCCACCTGCATACTCTGCAGAACCATCAATTTTAACTCCACCGTTAGAATCGTCGTTTTGAGTCCAGTTAAAAGGAGCATAACCCGCTTCCAAACCTACCTTAAATGTATTATCTTCTGATGATCCAGAATCAGAACCATTACTTGATCCACATCCTGCTAATAAAAGAACCGATGAAACCAACAAAACTATGAATAATGATAACTTGTTTTTCATGATGTCTTTCCTCCTGTTATTTTATCGTACTAAAACAAAAAACGACCTGAGATAAACTCAGGTCGTGTTATGCATAGTTGTCCTAAAGTCCCCTCTTTTATCCCAAATGAGATAGCACAACTCAATAAACGACTAAGTTTATCGAGACAGTCCTGCAGCTCTTAACTACAGACCCAGCATGTAATACCGAGAATATTACAAACTTCGGCGACATTTCCTTCTCCTTAGCATCACTGCTTCTCAAACTCCACTAAAGACTGTTAAATATCGCGCCTCTACCCCACTGTAAAAAGTGAGGTCTTATTCAATTATCTTCTTATACTACAATACTATCTTTTAGTTCGTCAACTAGGTTTTTCTGGCAAGGTTCTACTTTTTCGATAGATCATTTACTCTTATAAAAAATCTGTTATATATGGACTACGTTTTATCATTCCGTTACAATGGCCAATGTAGCGAACATTAGGAGGCTGTTTATGAGTACATATACGCATGTTTTTCACGGAACTGCTTTTTCTAGTTTTTCTCCTAAAAAAATCCATACTTTAAAAAATTATTTATTCTTTGTGAATTCAAATGGAATGATTGAAAAAATGGTTGGACCTGAACACGAGGAATACCAATCCTTGTTAGCTGACTACCAAGGTCAGGAAAACTTTCATCGCTTAGCAGACGGGCAATATTTCCTACCTGGTTTTGTGGATTTGCATGTCCATGCCCCACAATGGGCGCAATCAGGGACAGCATTGGATATTCCCCTCTATGACTGGCTTCACACGTACACATTTCCTTTAGAGTCCAAATATACAGATTTAACTTTTGCCCAAACGGTCTATGAAGATCTCGTAAATACACTACTAGCCAACGGCACAACAACAGTCCTTTACTTTGCAACCGTCCATAAAGAGGCAAGTCTATTATTAGCAGAAATATGTGCAAAAAAAGGACAGAGGGGTTTAGTAGGAAAGGTTGTCATGGATGATCCTGAACAAAACCCTGACTATTATCGAGATACAGATGCAAAAACCGCTTTAGCTGATACAGAGGAGTTTATTTTAGCAGTAAAGGAGCTAGCAAAAACAGTTAAACAAGGTGTGTATCCCGTCGTTACACCGCGCTTTATTCCAAGTTGTTCGGACGAAGCACTTAAGGGCTTAGGGAAACTGGCAGCTAAGCATGATACACATGTTCAATCGCATTGCAGTGAAAGTGACTGGGCTCATAACTATGTACAAGACCGTTTTCATAAACATGATGCATTTGCCTTGCATGATTTTGGATTATTAGGTGAGAAATCCGTGATGGCTCATTGTAATTTCTTAGATGACGATGATGCAGAGCTATTTGCCAAAACAGGAACAGCGATCAGCCATTGTCCACTGTCAAATGCCTACTTCGCAAATAGTGTGATTCCGATCAAACGTTTTCAGGCTAAGGGAATTGATATTGGATTAGGAACCGATATCTCAGCTGGTGCGACTCCTAGTCTTTATGATAATGCCAAACAGGCTGTGGTTTCCTCTAGAATGCTAGAAGACGGGGTAAATCCAGCTCTTCCTGCCGAGGAACGAGGTGTGCCAAATTCCAGAATTTCCATTCACGAGGCCTTTTACTTGGCTACAGCTGGTGGCGGAGAGAGCTTAAGCCTCCCCATTGGGCGTATTCAAGAAAACTATGCATGGGACGTACAAATCATTGATACGAAATTATCGGCAGCCACCCTGCCCATATTCGCTGAAAATGAAGAGTTAGATGAAATTTTCCAAAAAATAATGTATCTAGTCCGTCCTGAACATATTCGGGAAGTTTGGGTACAGGGGGAAAAAGTCCACTCACGGGCTTAGGGATTGGCATATAAAGGAGCTTACGTAACGCCACATTGCTTTATCAATGTGGCGTTGTTGTTTGCAATTGCAGTGTGGTGAAGTAATTTTTATACAAGCTCCAAAGCAATTTCCATCATTTTTGTAAATGACGTTTGTCTTTCCTCTGGTGTTGTTTGCTCCTGCCTAAAAATATGATCACTAATAGTTAAGATGCAAAGAGCATTAACACCTGCACGAGCCGCATTTAAATATAAACCAGCCGATTCCATTTCCGCACATAAAATGCCCATTTCACTCCACTTCTGCAAAGCTGTTGGATCAGCATTATAAAATACATCACTAGAAAGAACATTTCCCACATGAACAGGCTGTCCCTGCTTATCCGCAATTTTCTTCGCCTTTTCTAATAACTCAAATGACGCAGTAATTGAATATTGTCCTGGAAAATTGAATTGATGTCCGTAATTAGAATCTGTTGATGATCCCATCGCAAAGACAATATCATACAATTTCAAGTTATCTTGTATAGCTCCCGCAGAACCAACTCGAATTAAGTTTTTCACTCCAAATACGTTAATTAGCTCCCATGAATAGATACTCATGCTAGGCGTTCCCATTCCAGTTCCCATCACAGAGATTCGCTTTCCTTTATATGTTCCGGTAAACCCTAGCATTCCACGAACTTCATTGAACTGTATGACATCTTCCAAATAAGTATCCGCGATAAACTTTGCACGTAGAGGGTCACCAGGTAAAAGGATGGTTTCAGCAATCTCTGCCCCATTTGGTTTAATATGTGGTGTTTCTTTATGTATTTTTGTACTCATTTTATTCTCTCCTTTTTTATTTTGATATTAAATTCATAAGAATATATTTGCCCTATTATTGCCTGACTAATATACTACTTATTTTTCCCCTTCTCAACTCATGTTTCTAAAGTTTAATACCTTTCTATTTCATTTACATTTTTATACATAAGTGATATCATAATTATATCAAATTGATTTTATAGGAGTGATTATTTTGAAAGAAAAAAGTGCTTTTCATTTTAATGGATTTATTGGTGTACTTTTCATTGCCCTATCACTTTTCTCAGGAGTTTACTTTCTCATTCAGGAACGATTTGGAGCTGCCATTCCTCTTCTCTTGATCGCCGTACTTCTTGGTAGCGGCATTACGATTATTCAACCTAATCAGGCAGTGGTTGTGACATTTTTCGGTCAGTATCTTGGATCCATCCGTCATAGTGGACTATTTCTCACCGTTCCTCTTACTTTCCGTAAAACGATTTCTTTAAGAGTACGTAACTTTAATAGTAAAAGGTTAAAGGTAAATGATGTGGATGGAAATCCCATTGAGATTGCTGCCGTAATCGTATTTAAAGTCGTGGATTCAGCAAAAGCCATTTTTGATGTAGATAATTATGAAGAGTTCGTTGAAATTCAAAGTGAAACTGCTATTCGTCATGTAGCAACAAAGTATCCTTATGATACCTTTGAAGATGTAGAATTAACGTTAAGAGGAAATGCGGAAGAAGTATCCAACGAGCTAACAGCCGAGTTACAAGCAAGACTAGACTTAGCAGGAGTAGAGGTTGTCGAAGCACGTTTGACCCATCTAGCATACTCAACAGAAATTGCTCAAGCTATGCTACAGCGTCAACAAGCAACAGCGATTATTTCTGCTCGTCAAAAGATTGTAGAAGGTGCCGTAGGAATGGCACAAATGGCCATTCATCAACTAGAGCAAGATCAGGTGATTGAATTAGATGATGAAAGAAAGGTACAATTAGTGAATAACCTCCTAGTCGCGATTGTCTCAGAAAATTCTACAACTCCTGTAATTAATACAGGTACTTTATATTAAAATGAGTGGTTTACATGACAAAAAAAAAGAGCTTTCCCTTACGCATAGATCCTGACCTTTATGAAGTGTTACAAAAATGGGCTGCAGATGATTTTCGTAGCATTAACAGTCATATTGAATATTTATTAAGAGAGTCAGCAAAGAAAGCAAAAAGATACCCAAAAGCAAAAGAAGACTGAAGAACGATTTCCGTTTCCTGAATGGCTCAGTTCACTAAACTGAGCCATTTTGGGTTGCCTGAGCGAACCCTCAAGGATCAAGAGATGAAGGAATCAGCTGGGATTGGTCATTAAGCGGAGGAATTCCGCTTAACTAGGAATTTACAATGAAAATTGCCTAAATAGACGGAAATATTCCGGCTATTAACTCAAAAAACGTGAAAATGGGTAATTTTACTTTGCTTAATCGGAAAACCTCCGCTTAAATCCCCCGAACAGAGCTCTACTCTGCCGTTTAACCGGAAAATCTCCGCTTATTTCGGTTATAAAGGATTTAATAGAAAAAGGCAGATCCAACAAGGAACTGCCCATGACTATAGTGAAAACTGTATTGACGCATATGGTTACCCATTCAACACTATTAATGCCAAGCACTTCATAGCCCCGTTACTTTGAGTATATTTTTTCACGAAGCTTCATTAAGTAATTTTATAATTTTTATGATTGACTATGGTTGTAAGTGGTTGGTTTTTTTCTTTATTGTATCCGTACTCAACAATAACAGAATTTTCTCTTACAACCGTAACATTTCCTTTATAACTTTGCCCTTCACGCTCAAATAATATATTGTCCCCGATTTTAGCAGTTGCCATTTTATCACCCCGCTCTTATTATTTTCAGCAAGGATAAAAAAATGCAGGAACAATAAAAATACAAACTGTCATTATTACGAAAAAAAGAAGGATGCCTCAGCAACCCTTTATTTAAACAATAGCACCCGTTAATGCAATAAGGAAATTTATTTTGTTGCTACCAGTGTACTTGAAGTTTATTACCATTTGGATCATAAAAGTGGAAATACGAATGACCGTTATCTTCTTTTATATCCTCGACTTTAACTTGATTATTAATTAGGTGTTGACGAAATTCCGATAGTTCTGGGCTTGTAAAGCCAATACTAAATGCTGATTCATTATTAATTGTAAAGTGGGCAAATGTTTCATCGTCAGTTGGAACTAAAATAAATAAAAAAGCTCCCTCATTTACTTTAAAAATTGCAAAAGGATCGTCAGTAATGTTTAATAACTGAAACCCTAATACATCTCTATACCACTGTGCAGACTGTTCTAAATCTTTTACAGGAATTCTAATATAATGTACTTGCTCAATAAATGATTTACTCATATTTACCTCTCCTTACTTGAATCTGGTATATCAAATAATTCTCTTTTTTGTATTTCTTTCCTTCCAAATTATTGAATTACCTACTCCTTTTCTCAATAAGAAAAGAACATCCTTATTAAAGAATGCCCTCGATAGTTAAGAAGAAATTTTTAAAGTTGGAGATTAATATTTATCTGATTTTCTCCGCCAACTCTAAAATAATTCCCTCTGGGCCACGAACGTAGCATAACTTATAACTTTCTTCATATTGCTGTATCTCACTAAAAATTCCTGTGCCATTCTTTTTCAGTTTTGCAACAATCGCTTCAATCTCTTCAACATCTAAGCAAATATGTCGGATACCCAGCGTATTTGCAGAAGGTAGCTGGATACCTTTTTCATTTGACGGTGAATAAAATTTGACTAGCTCTATCCATGTCTCACCTTTTGGCATCCCCAATGCTACACATGCCGTTTTAACATCTTTAAGCCCAACGATTCGGTCCAACTGTTCTCCATCCAATTCCCATTCCGCTTGCACTTCAAGCCCTAAATCAAGAAAAAAAGCTTTAGCCCCTGAAAGATCATTGACGTTTATACTCACATGATCTATTTTATTGATCTTCATATCTCATCCCTCCTTATGTTCCTATTATTTTCAATACCTGCATTCGTGTAAGGTTTCTTGAAATTCTAATTCGCTTAAAACAGAAAATATCCTTCTTCAACAAAACCTACCCTTTAGTCGAAATAGAAAAAGCAATCCTTCATTCTTGAAGAATTGCTCCTTTTGTTCAATTACATTTTTCCACCAAACGATCAAACTGGAATTGCTTCGCTTAGATTACTAAAATCATGATTAATAATTTCTACCAATTTAAATTCTTTGTTCTCATATTCAAATTTAAAAATAATGTTTGTCCATGTCTCATTAGGTAGAATATCATTTTCATTTTTCCTCTCCCTCAACAAGGCCCCCCTCTTAGAAAAGGGGGTTCATTCATTTCTTATATAGCGCCAACAACTGGATGTGGAACATATGGTTCTTCCAGATAGACTACCTCTTCAGATGTTAACTTAACAGAAAATGCTCCTACAGCATCTTCAAGATGGCTTACTTTCGTAGCACCAACAATTGGAGCTGTTACAGGTTCTTTTTGAAGCAACCAGCTAAGTGCTATTTGAGAACGAGACACATGATACTTTTGTGATAGTTCTGCAACTCGATCAATAATGATTTGATCCGCTTCCGCCATACCATCATATTTAGATTTTTGCGTTTTGTCCGTTTCGGAACGGTGTGTTTTTTCTGATTTGTCACGCGTTAACCTGCCTGAGGCAAGCGGGCTGTATGGAATCACACCAATTCCTTGATCAAGGCATAACGGAAGCATTTCACGCTCTTCCTCTCGGTAGATAAGATTCAAATGGTTTTGCATGCTAACAAACTTCGTCCAACCGTTTTTCTCTGCAACATGATTCGCTTTTAAAAATTGCCAGGCATACATTGCGGAAGCTCCGATATATCTTACCTTGCCAGACTTTACAAGGTCATGCAGCGCTTCCATTGTTTCTTCAATAGGGGTGCTATAATCCCAACGATGAATTTGGTAAAGATCTATATAATCGGTTTCAAGACGTTTCAAACTATGATCAATCTCAGTCATAATCGCTTTACGTGAGAGCCCTTTGCTGTTCGGACGCTTACTGTTTAAATCATTACCCAATGGAAAATATACCTTTGTGGCCAGAACGACTTCATCACGATTACCATAATCTTTTAACGCACGACCAAGGATTTCTTCACTTGTTCCGTCACTATATACATTTGCCGTATCAAAGAAATTAATGCCTAAATCAAGTGCTTTTTTAATAATCGTGCGGCTTTTTTCTTCATCTTGTACCCAAGGATGAACCCAACGTTCAGCAACCCCAAAACCCATTGTTCCAAGGCAAATTCTTGAAACATCTAATCCTGTGTTTCCTAATTTTATATAATTCATTTATATTCACTCCAGATTTAAGATTTAAATATCAAGTTTTCGAGTGCCCATCCATTTCACTATTTCAGGATCTCGATACGAAAAGAATAAACTTTTAACTTTTCCCATAAAAATTCCTCCTGTTTATTAATCTTTCAAGGATAAAACCATAATTTTAAGATGTTGTAGTACCACTATTAATTATAATCAAATTGATAAAAAACCTTTTACCTATTCCTCTTCAATGTTTGCCTAATCCTCTTTGGTTGCATATTCAGAAATAGCACAAACTCCCTTCATGAGCCGAACAAGAAAAAAGAGCCGTAGCTACGACTCTTTGACTCGCTCAAACCTTGTTAAACACTCTTCTTCCGGCTTGATGTTAACCTGTTTCCACTCTTCATGGATGTATTTCCGAAATTGAGCAATTTCTACATCTGTTCCATTCGTCAATGTAACATAAATAAACCAATAATCAGCTCCATCCGTACCTTTAAAATAAATATGTTTAAAGTATCCCTCTCTCACAATGGGGAAAATTCGTTGTATTAATTTGCACCATTCCCCATATTTCACTTCTACGACTGCTTCCGCGTCATGGTCCCAACCATGATATGGTGCACATAAAAAATCCTCTTCAAACTTACTCAAATCCGAAATTCTAAAACCCTCTTTTTCATATACCAGATGGATAAATCCATATGAATAACCAAAATACTCCGCTCGCTTCCCTTTAAACCCTTCAATCGTTTCCATTTCGTAAAAAAACTTTAATCCATTTTTTCCATCAGGTACGTAAAAAAGCTTAATTAAACTCGTATGTCCGATCCCAGCAAACGAATGAAAATATTCATCATAGCTTAATTTTTTTTGATACTCTCTAGACAGGAAATTATAGGCAATTGAAAATGGAGTACGTGCCTGACCAACCGTACCGCAACTCCTCCCTCCCAGATTTTCAGCTTCACGCAGGATGCTAAAATAGTTAAGGAGAGTTTCTTCCGGGGTTCGAAGCCATTCAGGCGGTAAGTTGATTTGGTCATGAGGCTTTTCAGAAAAATGGGAATAGAACTCCCCACCGAATCTTACATTTAAAGCTCTCAAGCAAGATGGACGAAAATACTTTTGATGAATAGAATTGATGTCCATCTGATTTTGTTTTTGCATATTCATCACCCTAATTTCAGTTTATGGGCGTTTGAAAGATAGGTGAAAATTCTCTATCTCTTTCGTTTGTTTAGCTGTGAGAAAACAGGTGTGGCCTATTTACGCATACCCTTGACCCACATGAATAATTATCATGATTAATAAAAATGAGAATACGATAGATATGAATGCAAATGAAAGCGTATAGGAATGGGGGATTTGTATGATCCAAATATCAGGGGTCCCGTTTCAACCAAATGAAAATTGGCAACTTGGGAGTATGGAGAAAACCATGATTCAACAGATGCAAAATGCTTCCTTTTTATATTCTTATTATTCGGAGTATGAATTATTGTTTGAGCTTCAAGTGCGAAAGAACATTATCCAAAGTGCGAAAAAAATGAACAATAGTCAAGCAGTGTTTACAACCTTTGTTTATGCCCGCTGCAACCCCAGGTATTGGCAGTTAACAAGGGGAGGCGGGTTCCTATTAAGACCCGATGTGCAACCGTCAGATGCGATTCTGGATATTTATCGGAACAGTGCACTTTATGCATTTGAGTGTGCAACAGCTATTCCAATCATCTATTACCATGCCATATTGAATAGCATTGGTGGCCATTTATTTAATTCACTGTTTCGAGATTTATATCTTTACAGCTGGCATACAGATACAGACTTAGGGATCAATACTTTTTATTCCAATCATTTTCTACCTGGTGATGTCCTGTACGTTAATAATCCTGACTTTGATCGAAGAACACCACATTTCAGAGGTGTAAATGCTGTACTCCTTAATGATGGTACGTTGTTTGGACATGGATTTAATATAAGAACATCCGAAGAAATGATTCGAATTCTTAATGAAAAAAGAAAACTGGGTAGTCATCAATCAGCTTATATAACAAAGTTGGTGACAAGGCCATCTTTTAAGTATTTATACAGAGTGGCCAGTTGGAATAGAAACGGTCGAGCTTACAAAATGCAGCGACCGATCGTGCACCATAACAAAAGTTCCATTTCATATGCTCACTATCTTTATTATTCGATGTAATACACAATCCAAGACATTCACCCATTTTTTTATAGACGGGCTCCAAACTCCCCTTCGAGAGTATAATATAGAGAAATTCCTTACACGAAGGGAAGTGTAATCATGTATCCAAACGTTAACGCAGCACCGACTCTTGGAGCTAATGTTCCTCCAAATATGGCACCAATGCCTACCTATACCGCTCCTGCTTTTGATTATGGATGTGCATATCCTGTCTGTCATGATAATCGAAACGATTTTATCTTAATTGTCGTTTTGTTTATTTTACTCATCATTGTAGGTGCAAGTTTTTGCTATAGCAAATGCTAACTTCAATACTAAAAAATGAAGAAAACCACTAAACAACCTAATGGCTTGAGGGACTTTCCTCAAGCCTCAATTTTTTCCCAAGCGGTTGATATGGTGCAGCATTTAATCTTACAAAGAGAGTTTGAAAATAAACGGAGATTTTCCGGTTAAACTGTAGAGGAGAGCTCTTTTCATGGTATATAAGCGGAGACTTTCCGGTTAAGCAAAATAATATTACCTATTTTCACGTTTTTCGAGTCAATAGCCGGAATCTCTCCGTCTATTTGAGCTATTTTCGGTGCAATTTTTTAATTAAGCGAAATTTCTCCGCTTAATGATCAAATCCTGCCGATACCCTCATCTGGGTCCCTTATTGGATAAATGCCCCCTCTTTTGTTTAAGAAGGATAGAGATCTCTTTAACAGAAGACTCGTTTCAAGATAATTTTCATATGGAATTTCACCTTTTTTTGGTATATTCAAATCCTCCTTATGACGTTTATCAAATAGACATGTTACTCTTCATCTGTGACCGTTTCGTTATGACATTTAATTAGAATGCTTACCCATCTATCAGGGATTTTGCTCGAGTCATAAGCACAGACCGAAAGTATCTTCTTTTTATTAACTAATCTGTCAGCAAGCTTTTCAAATTCCTCTATTTTATCGTTAAGTTCTTTTTCATCATCCCATTCAACGTGTGCCCATGTACGCACAAACTTTCCTGATTTTAAAAATGGATCAATTATCTGAGAAAAATATTGGGAGATAGTTTGAGGGTGAAAATCCCCACTATACCAGTAAAAGTCAAAATTATTGATAAAATGGACATTTACAAGTTGTGCTTTACTTAATTGCTTTTTTAACTCTTTCTTTATAAGAAGAATATTCCTCTCATTTTCAACCAACAGTACAAGATCTTCATTTTTTATCCCTGAAATAATAAACAAAACCAATGTTTCAATGTATTTTTTAGTATTAAATACATAACAGATATGGCTCCCTCTTTCTTTTTTCCATTCTTGCACAACAGACATCAAAGAACCATTCATTTTTTGCTCCCCTTAATCCAATATCGCAAAAATGCCAGCATAGGAATAGGGATAATTCCCCAATCCTATGCTGGCATTAAAATCTAGCTTATTATATCTAGAGTCCGTTAACCTTCACATTTTTAGTATTATTTTTTAAGAGAGTTAGATTTGGGCTATTAACCTTTATCCGATATAAATATATCCTATTTACTTTACACTTTCAAACCAATTATTTTTCTTTTCTATCATTTTTAAACATTTTGATATCTCTTTCCTTGAATATGGCTGGTTAGTTTTCCCGACAATATCAACAAACTGAATAATAGAAACCTTTAATGCATAGGAATAATTACAAATATTTGGTAATCTATACTGAGAGGTGATTTATATGGGACAATATACAGGACTTTACGTGCTTTTAGGAATAATCTTCATAATAGTAACTTTTAATAGAAACTTGTTCTGGTGGGTTAAAGTCACTATTGTCGTTTATTATTCTATTATTTCTTATATTTTTATAACCATTAAGAATAAAATCGATAAAGAATATGAGAATATCACTCCTGTGCCAGATTCTTACTGGGATGAAAATTCGGGATGGGTATATACGATGGTTGATTATTATTTCTGGCCTCTATCTCTCCTTCTCCT
This sequence comes from Bacillaceae bacterium, assembly GCA_041640555.1. Classification (GTDB taxonomy): domain Bacteria; phylum Bacillota; class Bacilli; order Bacillales; family Cytobacillaceae; genus Robertmurraya_A. Next base: position 90,840 of record JBEQAB010000006.1, on the reverse strand, counting down.
TTTTATCTATTACAAATGGTTTAAAAGTGTGCAAGGTAAGACGACAAGGCTATTAGTGTTATTAAGTATGGTTCCGTCAGCTGCGATCTTTTTATTTTTTATGTTTATTTTTGGTTTTTCTTATGGGTACAGGCCATAAGGTTTGTACTTTTATTACATAATTGATCATTTCCTTACTTGCTTAATTAGTAAGGAAATTAAAACGCTGGTGGAGTCACTGAAAATAGAATGACGGCATTTTCAGTGAAATGATTTTCCCATTTATGTTTCATATAAGCGGGTATTTTGACACTATCACCGGTTTCTAATAGATATTCTTCATTATCTAAAAACACTTTAATTTTCCCTTGTAGTACAAACGCAACTTCTTCCCCTTTATGTTCCAAAAGTTTCTCAGACGAAGCTGTATTAGGAGGTACATTCATAATCGCGCTAGCCAGTGTTCCTGTAAAGTCAGGCGAAACTAACTCATACGAAAGGTTTTCAACAACCATTTTCTTACGATCAGTTGATCTAACAACTAAATCTTCGGTATTAGATTCTTCAAGTAAAAAACTAAAGGTTGGAACATCAAGAGCTTTAGCTAAAACCTTTAGTGTCTGAATGGAGGGATTGGCTAATCCCCGTTCAATCTGACTTAACATGGAAGGTGTTATTTCAGCTATTTTTGCTAATTCTCTACTGCTCCATCCTTTGGCTTTTCTATATTTCTCAACTTTCTTACCAATATTTATATTTTCCATCCATTTACCCCTTAATAATAATGCCATTAAATTTAATTTAATAATAATAAATATAAGTTAACAAAAATCCAAGACTCTGTTAAACTACATTTAACAAATGTTAATTATTATTTTATCAGATGCTGTTTTATAAGTCAGTAAGGAGTGAGGAGAATGAATGATTTTTTTACGTTTCTAGTCCTTTCTTTATTTGTTGTTATGAGTCCAGGGATTGACACAGCACTTATTACAAAAAGGACCATTGCGGACGGAAGAAAAGATGGTTACAAAATGGCTCTAGGTATCACAACTGGCTCATTAGTCCATACATTCGCTGCTGCTTTTGGACTTTCAGCTATTTTGATGCAGTCTGCTGTTGCATTCGATATAGTTAAATACATTGGTGCGATTTACTTAATATACCTAGGATTGTCTTCCTTTATCTCAAGGAAAAAGAAGGTATCTGTATGTGTTGATAAACAAAATAAATCCGCTTTTAAACAAGGTCTGTTTTCGAATGTACTGAATCCAAAAGTTGCGATGTTCTTCTTAACCTTTTTACCCCAATTTGTAAAAACAGGAGAACACGCCACCCAGCATCTGATAATAATGGGTGTTATATACACACTTCTGTCTATTTCTTGGTTTTTTATTTATGTCTTTTTTATCAACTATTTACGTGAATGGCTACTGGCTCCAAAAGTACAAAAGATCATGGATAAAGCTACTGGGCTTGTCTTAATTGGATTTGGATTAAAGTTAGCTTTAGATAAACCGAATTAAGATAGAAAATAAAAAAAGAGCTGCAGAAACAGCTCAACGATCTAAAACTTTATTTTATTTTTTCAAAACGGGAATCCAAATTTCGCTTTTTACTGATGGTGAAGTTAAATCCTTACTTTTAATCGACAAAATTTCGGGTCCTTCTGTTACATGATAATTGGAAGATGGAAACCACTCAGAATATACCCTTCCCCAGGTTTCCTGTAGGGTATCAGGAAAAGGACCAGTTGATTCAAATATTGCCCATGTTAAAGCAGGAACTTCAAGTTTTGAAAAGTTTTGAGGGTTTTCTTGTGTTGTTGCCACCCCAATATACTGATCAAGCTCGCCTTTTTCTTCCATACGACCATCAGAAAAGTTTGTTGAGGCTTGAATCATCCCTAAAGGTTCAACATTAGACCATTTTTTTAATTGATCTATTTTTTCCATAGTCAACGATTTCCACATCGCTGTAATTTCCGGGTTTTCTCCTTCAAAAATAATTGGAACTCTTTTCATAATACCAACTATGTTAAATGCGTCTTTTTGTTCGATTCGGTAATTCATTTCGTTTCCTCCTTTAATTGATAATTGGAAGGTCATTGGAGGAAAAGCTTTTAATTGCTGTCCATCGTTTCTTGCTTCTGATGGGGTTACACCATGTAAATTTTGAAAAGCTCTAGTAAAGGAGTCCGGTGAATTGTATCCATATTTAAGCGCAATATCAATTATTTTCAAGTGACTATTTGTAAGTTCAAATGCTGCTAAGCTCAATCGTCTACGTCGAATGTATTCTGATAATGTTATACCTGCAAGAAAAGAAAACATTCTTTTAAAATGATATTCAGAACAATGAGCGACCCTAGCCACCACTTCGAAGTCTATTTCGTTAGTGAGGTTATCCTCGATATACTTCATTGAATCATTCATGCTCTTAAGCAAATCCATTAAATGACCTCCTTTCATCAATAGAATAACAGGAGTTAATTAGTTCCGTCCGACATTCTGTGCACCATTTTGTCGGTTTCATCTCACCTTTAAGGTTTCTGGTAACTTGAGTAGCAATGTGATAGGATTTATATAATTCAAAATATTTAGTCTCTTAATCTTAATAAGAAAGGACGACTGAGAATACAAATGATTATTGACTGCCATTTCCATGTGGATGAAACGATGTTAGCGCTAGAAAAAATGATTGAAGAGATGGATAAAAACCATATTGAGAAAACCGCATTAATTCCCCCTTTTAATGAAACCATGTATGAAAAAGAAAGTACATATCAGGATCACCTACACCATTTATTCCGCTTTTTAATCATGAGTATCCCCCAAATAGGCTTTAAGATTTATGACGGATTAGTTAAAGATGGTTATTTTAAAGTCAATGGAAGCTTTAAGATACTGACCGAGCCAGATAATGACATTGTAGCCAATGCGATCAAACGCTATCCTGATCGTTTTTTAGGCTGGGCTGCCGTTAACCCAACTGTTCCAGAATCTGTGGAGACGTTAGAGACATACCTTAACCTCCCTGGTTTTATTGGTGTAAAAGCCCATCCGTTTATGCATAAGTATAGTATTAAAGAACTCGATTCCATTGGAGCCTTATGCCAAAACAGAGACATCCCAATGATTATTCATCTATCTTCAGAACCAAATTCCTACAAATACTTGCCTGACAAATATCCTCATCTTAAAGTTATTTATGCTCATGCAGGACTTCCTTTTTGGAAAAGCCTGTGGCACTATGCAAAGGAAAAACCTCATGTTTACGTGGACACTTCAAGCGACTACCTTACCCCCTCTATCGTAAGAAAGGTCGTTCAAGCACTTGGGTATCGAAAAGTATTGTATGGCTGCGACGGACCCTATGGAATGAAAAAGTTTAATGAGTACGATTACTCCGATAAAAGGAGTTGGATTGATTCTTTAGACATTCCTCACGAACATAAGGAATTTATTCTTGGAAAGACTTTTATGGATTTAATTAAGAGTACAGACAACTGTTAATTAACCTTTTCTGGAATTGAGGTGTTAATTTGACCAATCAAACATTTCAGTTAGTCCAAAAGATTATCGGGTTTGTTTTACTAATACTAGTTACATTCTCACTACTAATGGGGAAGTTTAGTGTCGCTTTATTCTTTTGTTATATAAGTATCTCTATATACAATGGGGTTCTTGCTTTTGAACACTTGAACAATAAATCCTATAAAAAAGCATTACTTAACTCCATTCTTTCATTTGGTTTTCTCTATATGTTCTACTCCAGTCTTTAATTCATCCTATGACTGAATATGTTCGCTCATATCTAGGTAGTTTAATCTCGTTTTAAACGAAACTCCCAAACAAAAAAAACATTAATCCATAAAAGAATTAACGTTCCTTTGGTTGAACACCTTATCAATTTCATCCTTGTCGTAATTTAATACCCAATCATTGTATGTATGATAAACACCTCGTAAAGTATCTGGTGAGGTGGCTAGTACATCGCATCCTCTATCATCGTAGACGTGAAAAATCGTTTTCCTTTTGATATTTAAAAAATATACCCTATGAAAAACACTCGGTTCGATTCCTAAATCCTGATTACATACTGCTTTTAATAATGGAATGTATCTAATACCAGACGCTTTACATTTAAGAATAAACCTATGTGTTTTACATGTTCCACCTTCATCATCTTCAGGGAAAATATATGGTATTTCTGTATGCTTTAATTTATATAAGATTGATTTTTTATAGACATAAGGAGAAAAAATCCTAGCTTTGTGCTTATAAGTTCTTCCATCTCCAAAATCATTAACATCTATCACAACAAAAATTTCCTCGTCTTTTGAATGTAATGATTCAAATAACGTGATAGCCCATTTATAAACCCCTTGTACATACGGACTGTTTTCATAATTGTATTCTCCGTTCCACTCTACCCCTAATTCGAACCGTATACCAATCTTCCAGTTATAGAATAAGGGGGGCCTAAGTTTTAGGTTAGGAAAATTCTCATTCATATAGTCACCTAAAAGCACAGTCACACCTCATTTCTATGGTTTTCTAGTGGCCCAGAGACGCTTCACAATTATTCGCTTATATAACTCTTAAATTGATGAATGTTCATACCCGGTCCCTCTCAATGAAAGTTTCATATTCAACGGTAGATTGATTCATTATTAGTGATATCAGCTACTTAAACAGCACTTTTTATACTTTTTCCCACTGCCACATTCTATCATTTATTAGATTTATATTTAACTAATATTACACTTCACATTCAAAACAGCAGAGTGAGAAGAAAAGAGAAAAAAGGGTATTCCGAAGGTGGCGCTCCTTATGGGATTACACAGGTGGAAATGGACGCATATTCTTAATATAACAACAAGAAAAAAATTCAATCAAACGTTTGATTGAATTTTTTTTACTATTATCCTTCATCTTCTACTATAGAAGCAACCATCTCGGTTACCTCTGTGCATTTCTCTTTTGGAAAAGAAAGGCACTAATCACCTTACCTTGTCTAATTTTAAGAAATGCGGTTTACTTTTTTAATGTTACTTGTTTGTTCAATCACATAAACTAGTTCCTCGATAATATCATTTAACTTCATCTGGCTAGTATCTTTACCTAAAATAATGCTAGTTTTATAAAGTAATTTTTTCTCCTGTTCAGTCATTCCTATCCCTCATCTCTAACATGGTCTTACACTCATTATTCCCTCTTTTTTTATTTATATTCATAGTTTCGAAGTTTATTTTGAACAAAAAACGATTTTCTCAATGTTTCGTTTCGCAGTCCTTTAATACAATAAGTAAAACTTATTAAAGGGAGTATAATAAGTAGTCACTTTTAAGATTATTATTGACTATCGAGCTAAAACTTACTGTCAATTCATACGGCATTGATTGGCACAAACACCTTGTTAACTAGTCAATTAGCAAGTCATACCTATCATCTTAATTTTAAAAGATTATTCGGTCGATTAGATAAACTTCGCTATAATATTTTTAATTTTCAGTCTACCAATCGACAGTCTTATTACAGAGGTTGTATTAAAATGAAATTGTTCGTGAGTTCAACTAATTTTACATAAAGGAGAAATGGGTATGAAAAAGAAACTAGCAATCTTATCAATTTGTTCTGCTCTGTCATTTTCTTTATTGGTTGGTGTCGGGCCTAACAAAACGAAGGCAACCGCTGAGAAGGAACATTACGTGATCGCGTATAAAGGGAAGTTGCCAAGTAATTACTCAGAGACCATCTTGAAGGCAGGAGGGACCATTGAAAGAGTTATTCCTGAAATCGGAATTATTGAGGTTGCCTCTTCTGATCCAACTTTCCTTTCCAATGTAAAAACAGATACTACTATTCAAGCCGCTGGCAGAGAACTTGAAGCGTACTTAGAAACGGATCCAGATAACAGAATTAATTTTACCCCTGGTACTCCTGATGGTGGAAAAGTCACCTTGGATGCAAATGCAGACAGCTATTGGAATAAACAATGGGATATGCAGCGTTTAACAAATGATGGTGATTCTTATAAATTAAATGAAGGGAACCCTGATACCGTTGTGGCTGTTATTGATACAGGAATTGATTTTAGCCATCCTGATTTGAAGGAGAATGCTGATCTTGAGGGATCAAGAACCTTTGTACCTGGAACAACAGATGCTTGGGATAGAAACGGTCATGGTACACATGTTGCTGGATCGATTGCTGCTAACGGAAAGGTAAAAGGAGTAGGTCCCAATTTAACCGTTCGAGCTTATCGTGTTTTTGGTGCAACAGGAGGAGCACAACAATCCTGGATTACTGACGCAATTGTCGCAGCAGCAAACGATGGGGTGGAAGTTATCAATATGTCGATTGGCGGCTGGCGTTGGATGGCTCATAACCTCGAAGAAAAAGGTGACTCTGCTTCAATGGTTGCTTATCAACGTGCCGTTCAATATGCGACTCAAAAAGGAGTTACTGTAGTCGTATCCTCAGGTAACGACTCAAAAGACTTAAACAACTTACATGATATGCAAGCCTATTGGAAGGATACTTACGGTTTAGACATTAAAGGTCCTTCCCGTGTAGTACCAGCACAAATCCCTGGAGTGATCACCGTTTCATCGTCTAGTCAGTGGTCTACAGATACCATTGCCTTCTATTCTAACTATGGAAATCCTATTGACGTTGCCGGTCCTGGTGGGGATAACGGTCCATTATACGATAGCTTATATCGGAAAGATCCAAAAGGCGACTATTTAAACAAACGTGACTTCACGTATCGTACTTTATCAACCTACCCTTCCTATCCTGTAGGAGCGAACGGTGGAACAAATGCGACAACTCAATTTAGTGATGGCAAATGGCATGGATATTCTTATTTACACGGTACTTCCATGGCAGCCCCTAAAGTTGCTGGCGTAGCTGGAGTCATTAAAGCCGCTCATCCTGAGTACTCACCTGCCCAAGTAGCCGCAGCCGTTAGAAAAAGTGCTCTTGATTTTGGTAAAGTCGGAGTAGATCCACTATATGGAGCTGGCGAAGCGAATATTTATAACTTCTTAACGAATGATAAATAAGGAAAAGGAAAGGCCACTGAGTTGATCTCAGTGGCCTTTGAATTTTATGTTACTACAAGAACCCGTAATAAAAAGGCTTTACAAATTAATAAGCACTACTCCCCGTTTCACCTTGGACAATCGCCACACTAGAGCTTGCTCCAATACGTGTAGCACCTGCTTCTACCATAGCCTCTACACTCTCACGGTTACGAACACCACCTGAGGCCTTCACTCCGATTTCTGGCCCAACTGTTTCACGCATGAGTTTTATATCCTCAACCGTTGCTCCTCCAGTCGAGAAGCCCGTTGATGTTTTCACATAATCAGCTCCAGCTTTTACAGCAAGTTGACAAGCACGGATCTTTTCCTCTTCATTCAGCAAACTGGTTTCGATAATTACTTTAACTAGTGCTTTTCCTTCTGCTGCCTCCACTACTCTACGAATATCTTGTTCAACAGCAGCATCATCACCGTCTTTTAACTTGCCAATATTGATGACCATATCCACTTCATGTGCACCTTTTTGAATGGCATCTTTCGTTTCAAACCTCTTTGTCTCTGAAGTGCTTGCCCCTAATGGAAAGCCAATGACCGTACATACCTTCACATCAGAACCCTTTAATAATTTGACTGCCGTTTGAATCCAGGTAGGATTTACACAAACAGAGAAAAATCCGTGTGTTTTCGCCTCTTGACAGAGAACTTCCACTTGATCCTTTGTAGCATCGGCTTTTAATAGGGTATGATCAATCATGTTTGCAATATTTTTCGTCATTCATCTCACCTTTCCTTTTGGACATTTTTGATTAAGTTAAATCCTCTGGAGAAAATGCTCCTGGTAATAGTTCTTTAACCGTCATTTCCTCTACATCGCCATTTAAGTTTGTTAAAATCACTACCATATCTGGATCACATAGCTCTGAAATTACTTGACGACATGCTCCACAAGGTGGAACCGGACGATGGGTATCTGCCACGACAACAAGCAGATCATATTCCTTGTCTCCTTGTGCATAAGCACTAAAAAGCGCAGTACGCTCAGCACAATTACACATTGGATAGGCTGCATTTTCGATATTACAGCCATGATAGACTTTCCCATCCTTTGTTCGCAGTGCAGCCCCCACTTTAAACTTTGAGTATGGAGTATACGCCTTCTCTCTTGCTTTTTTCGCTTCTTCAAACATGAATGAATGATTCATCCTTTATCACCTCATTTATGAATTGGTAAACGTTTTAAAGATAAAATCGACGGCCACACCACCAAGGTACACACCAAAAACTCCTAATACACCCGCAAGCACAGGGGGAGCCGGTAATGGTAGACGCAAAAACTTAAAGACAATCCCAATCACCATTCCTGCTAATACACTTAAAAGTAACTCCTTCATCTTCATTCTCCTTTTCTAGAAAAAATAAAAGTATAATGCTAGGATGTTTGACCTCTCTATGGAAAAAGTCAGGCCCACTCATTGGGCCCTTTATATGTTTCCTATTGATAAATAATGTCATAAATCAAGGGATTCAATTCTACCCTCTGTTGCGAAATATGATAGGCATCATAAATTCGATTGATTACATCAGTTACTTCTTGTGTATTGCTATGGATGGTCACAAGTGAATCGCCTTTTTTCACTGAATCACCAATCTTTTTATTTAGTACAAGCCCTACTGCTAAATCAATTTTCGAATCTTTTGTTGTTCTTCCTGCCCCTAAAATACTTGAAGCAATTCCAATTTTATCCGCAATAATCTGTGCAATATAACCATCCTCTTTTGCCTCCACTTCAAAGGTAAAAGAAGCGGTTGGAAGCCTTGACGGATCATCGATAATCGAATCGTCTCCACCTTGAGCAGCGATAAATGTTTTAAACGTTTCAATCGCTTTGCCTGTTTTGATCGATTCTTCTAACATGTTACGTGCCTCGTCCACATTTTCTGCTTTCCCTGCAAGAAAGACCATTTTACTTCCAAGTGTTAAACATAGCTCATAAAGATCTTCTGGCCCTTGACCTTTTAACGTGTCAATTGCTTCCTTTACTTCTAGGGCATTGCCGATTGCCAAACCTAACGGCTGATTCATATCAGAAATTACTGCTATCGTTTTACGACCAGCACCATTTCCTATTTGTACCATTGCATGGGCAAGTTCTTTCGCTCCTTCTAAATCCTTCATAAATGCGCCTGATCCTGTTTTGACATCTAGAACGATCGCATCTGCACCAGAAGCTATTTTCTTACTCATAATGGAACTTGCAATCAGTGGAACCGAATTAACCGTTGCCGTTACATCTCGTAATCCATAAAGTTTCTTATCAGCAGGAGTTAAATTTCCACTTTGCCCCACAACGGCAATTTTATTTTTATTCACTAGGTGATTAAACGTTTCCCCATCTATTTCAACCTGGAAACCACTTATGGATTCCAATTTATCAATCGTTCCGCCTGTATGCCCAAGTCCACGTCCTGACATTTTAGCAACAGGAACACCTACAGAAGCGACCAGTGGGGCAAGAATTAATGTTGTCGTATCACCCACTCCACCTGTACTGTGTTTATCAACTTTAATTCCATCAATCGAAGAAAGATCAATTTGGTCACCTGACTCAACCATTGCCATCGTTAAATGGACACGTTCTGAGACTGTCATGTCTTGAAAGAAAATCGCCATTGCCATTGCTGACATTTGATAATCAGGAATTTCACCATCTGTATAACCCTGAATCATAAAACTAATTTCATCTTTTGTTAGTTCGTGACCATCACGCTTTTTTTCTATTAAATCTACCATTCTCATGATATCTCATCCTTAAATATTAGTTTTTTTATCTCTTTCACTTAAATAAAAATACCTGCAATCGCTGCACTTAATAAGGAAGCTAACATCCCAGCCACTACTGCACGAAGCCCAAGCTTGGCAATATCCGATCGACGGCTCGGAGCTAATCCACCTAGACCACCTAAAAGAATCGCCATGGAACTTAAGTTCGCAAACCCACAAAGGGCGAAACTGACTACAATAACCGTTTTAGGACTTAATTGTTCAATTTGTGGTGCAAATGAAGAATAAGCAACAAATTCATTTAATACTAGTTTTTGACCGATAAAACTACCTGCAGCTACCGCTTCAGACCATGGGACACCTACAGCAAACGCGATTGGTGAAAACAATATGCCTAGAATCGATTGAAGTGATAGAGAGTCAAAACCAAATAGTCCACCTAGACCACCTAATATTCCATTGAGTAAAGCAATTAATGCAATAAACGCGATTAACATCGCACCTACATTTAAAGCAAGCTTTAATCCGTCTCCAGCACCACGAGCAGCTGCATCGATTACATTTACAGATTCTGTATCTTTTTCCATTTTCAACTCACGAGAAGTCTCTGATTCTTCCGTCTCGGGCATCATCAATTTAGCTAAAACCAAACCTGCAGGAGCTGCCATGAAACTAGCTGCTAATAAATATTCAAGCGGAACACCTAGTAGAGAGTAACCAACAAGGACTGAACCGGCTACTGAAGCAAGTCCTCCGGTCATAACAGCAAATAATTCTGACTGTGTCATTTTTTCAATAAATGGACGAACAACAAGCGGTGCTTCTGTTTGTCCTACGAAAATATTTGCAGCTGCCGACATGGATTCTGCTTTACTGGTACCCAATAGCTTTGATAATCCTCCACCAATAATTCGAATAAACCACTGCATAATCCCTAGATAATATAAAACCGAGATTAATGATGAAAAGAAAATAATAATGGTTAGAACCTGAAAGGCAAAGATAAATCCAAATTGATCCGCACCGGCTAGAGGTCCAAAAACAAAGGATAGTCCTTCGTTCGCATAATTAATGACATCTTGAACTCTCATTGTGAACCATTGTAAGGCAGAACGCCCAGCTTCCCACTTTAAAACGACAAACGCAAACGTCAGCTGTATCGCTAACCCACCAATAATCGTACGATAATTAATCGCTTTCTTTTTATTGGATAATAGAAAGGCAATTCCTAAAACAACAAAAATACCAAAAATACCCCATATCAAATTCATCATGTTCACCTCAATAATGTAGTGTAAAACTTTAAAAACATATATTTATAGATTTTTAGAAAGCGCTTACTAGTTCTTTAAAAAAATTTTCATTGTCTCCTTTATTAACGGGACATTCGTTATCAGACGTCTGACAACTATAAACAAAAAAATTTGATGAAAAACTATTTTGGTTACTTTTCACCATTTGTATCCCCTTTCATTTTGTTTAATGACTTTTCTCTCACATTATAAAGGTAAGAGGTCTAACAACTCAATACTTTTTTTTTTGTAAATAATAACCGGTTTGGAATTATGGACCCATCATATACAAAAAACAAATTTGAAACCTTACACTATTTAGTTATAGGGCTTGATAATAGAACCAAAAAAAATTCAATCAAACGTTTGATTGAATTTTTTATTGTTATAAGGATAGGTATCAGAGAGTTACATCATTTCACTGTCCCTGTCGTTTTTCAAATTTATCTAGCAAGGTACGCACTTGGCGCAAGTAAATCAATGGTCATATGATTATGAAAAAGTTTCAGATCTGTTATTTTAGCTAATTCCTGTCCAACAGTCATTTTACCAACTGCCTGGGGTCCAAACATCTTAACAAACTTCATATATATCATCCGAGCTAATCGACTTCCTCTATTTCATAATGGTTTGTACTTGTTTTAGTAGATTTACAATAACTAATTGAATTAAGGTAGGTAATCGGGGGATGTTAATCAATCTTTCCCCCGCCAACCAAGGAAATACAGGCATCAATCCTCTCTCATATTTAAAAGTGGGGATGTTCTATATTTTGTAGATTGTTCAAAAGAATAAGCAAGCTTAATTAATGTTCCTTCACTAAAGGCACCGCCAGCAAAAGTTATTCCAAAGGGTCTTCCATTCTCCTTATAACCTGCAGGGACTGCGATGGAAGGATAGCCTGCTTTAGCACAAATAGTAGAACCAATGTACGAAGGAAACAAAATTGCATCCAGATGGTACTTTTTTAATGCATAATCAATACCTTGCTCTTGAGAAAAATATAAATCTTCTAGTTTTGCATTTAAATATTCAGGATTCGCCAATGTGTTATGTGGCAAGCCTTCTCTATAGTCGAGCATATTCTGCCCATACTTTAATGCCTTCTCCTCATTCCTAGTATTAAATTCTATTAATTCTTTATCAGAATGTACAGGCACGTAGGAAGGTAGTTGGGAAAGGTAATTTCCTAAGGCATGTTTCATTTCATATATAGGAACTCCCCAACTCCAAGCCCTGTGAAAAGATGGAATATCTATATTCTCGAAGACTTCTGCTCCTTTACTTCTCACTGTCTGAAGGACATTTTTAAAAAGGTCTTCATCGTACTCACCTGAATCCCTGTAATAATCTTCAGAAGCATTAGTAAAAACACCAATTCTTGCACCATTTAGTCCTTCTGAATCTAAATAGACAGTATAGTCTTGACAGGAGATACCTTCACTTTTATATGTAGCTGGGTCAAACTGATCGACACCTGTTAAAGCACCTAATAAAATAGCTGCGTCTGTAACTGTCCTTGCAAAGGGACCAGGGGTATCTTGAGTGTAAGTAAAAGGAATCATTCCTCTACGGCTAATTAATCCAACTGTTGGTTTAATCCCAACCACTGAGTTTTGAATGGCAGGACTAAGAATGGATGCGTCTGTTTCTGTTCCGATGGACAATACGGTTAAATTCGCCGCAACCGCCACAGCAGAGCCGGTACTAGACCCCCCAACAAAAAATTCACCCGGACCATAAGGATTTAACGTTTGACCTCCTCTTGAACTGTATCCTGCCCACATCGTTGTTGACATTCCATTCGCTAATTCGGTCATATTGGTTTTCCCAATAATTACAGCTCCTGCTTCCCGTAGTTTTTCAACTAGAAAAGCATCTTTTGTACTCAAATGATTTTCTAAAGCTAAGGCTCCTGCACTAGTATGCATGTTATCCTTTGTTTCGATATTGTCTTTAAGCAAAACTGGAATACCGTGAAGTGGACCTCTAACTCCTTTAGTTTTTCTTTCATGGTCTAAACCTTCTGCAATAAATAGTGCGTCAGGATTTATCTCCAGTATAGAATTCAATTTGGACCCACTTTGGTCATACCTGGCTATCCTGTATAAATAGTACATTACCAGTTCTCTTGAGGTTAAAACCCCCGTCTCGAATGCTTCTTTTATTTCCTTAATGGTTAACTCTTCTTTGAGAATTTTATTAAAATTCAACTCCAAAAAATGATTCACCCTTTCACCTTAATGCATAATGATAGTCATCATTTTATCACGTTTAGGTTTTGTTTCTTCCAACTAAACTGAAATATTACATACTTCTCACATTATTTTACTAATTTCCGTTTCTACTATAAATTAATATAAAGAAGCATCAAATCCTTCCTGAATCAGTACCCCCTTATTTACAAAGGGCCAGTCCGAAAAAGATTTGGGGTCATGATGGAAAAAAAAGCTGGCTGCTTGGCAGTCGGCTTTTTAGCTGTGTTGGTCCATATATGGATAAATTGAGTTCTAATTGCTCGGTTGACCGGTGGAATGAGTGAAGTGGTCAAATAGAAGAGCTCTATTTGCCCCGTTGAGGGGACGATCGAGTGAAGCGGTCAAATAGAAGAGCTCTATTTGCCCCGTTGAGGGGACGATCGAGTGAAGCGGTCAAATAGAAGAGCTCTAATTGACCCGTTGAGGGGACGATCGAGTGAAGCGGTTAAATAGAGGAGCTCTAATTGCCCGGTTGATGTGGAAAGCAGGTGAAGCAGTCAAATAGAGGAGCTCTAATTGCCCGGTTGAATGGACGATCGAGTGAAGCGGTCAAATAGAGGAGCTCTAATTGACCCGTTGATTGGACGATCGAGTGAAGCAGTCAAATAGAGGAGCTCTATTTGCCCGGTTGAATGGACGATCTAGTGAAACGGTCAAATAGAAGAGCTCTAATTGACCCGTTGAGGGGACGATCGAGTGAAGCGGTCAAATAGAAGAGCTCTAATTGACCCGTTGAAGGGACGATCGAGTAAAGCGGTCAAATAGAAGAGCTCTAATTGACCCGTTGAGGGGACGATCGAGTGAAGCGGTCAAATAGAAGAGCTCTAATTGACCCGTTGAGGGGACGATCGAGTGAAGCGGTCAAATAGAAGAGCTCTATTTGCCCCGTTGAGTGGATGATCGAGTGAAGCGGTCAAATAGAAGAGCTCTATTTGCCCCGTTGAGGGGACGATCGAGTGAAGCGGTCAAATAGAAGAGCTCTAATTGACCCGTTGAGGGGACGATCGAGTGAAGCGGTCAAATAGAGGAGCTCTAATTACCCAGTTGATAGAAAAAGCAGGTGAAGTGGTCAACTAGAGGAATTCTAATTGTCCCTATAAAAGGGACAATGTTAATCGAACCATAGAGACACCAGGCCCAAATGCTGCTGTTAAACTAACAGTAGCAAGGTAATTCGAAAATAAATGGCCACCCCCTTCCTCCCCAACTGATCGTTGAATGTCTTGACGTCACATCCTCTCCTATCATCCAATTAATATTGTTATAGCTTACGTTCCATCGAAAATATTTTATTGACAACCTATTAAAGAGGATTTACACTGATGATAGTGATAATCATTATCAACTAAACTTATTAAAGGAAGGATACATACAATGATTGCAAAACAAAAATTCTCATTATTCTTAACATTACTAATTATTACGCTTATGACGGCACTAGTTGGTTGTTCAGCTGAGGAAACAAATTCAACTGAAGAATCTAGTACGGAAACAGCTGGTTCCGAGGAAGCATCAGCCGAATATCCAATCGTAATTAAGCATGCACTTGGAGAAACGACCATTGAAGAAAAACCTGAACGCGTGGTTACCATTGCATGGTCAAACCATGACGTTGCTCTTGCTCTTGGTGTTGTGCCTGTAGGTTTCTCAGCAGCAAATTATGGTGTTCAAGATGATAGCGGGATGTTACCTTGGACGGCAGACAAATTAAAAGATCTTGGTGCAGAAACGCCAACTATTTTCCAAGATACGGACGGTTTAGATTTCGAAGCCATTGCTGACGCTAGCCCAGATGTGATTCTTGCTGCATACTCAGGTATTACTCAAGAAGAATATGATACATTAAGTGAAATTGCTCCAGTTGTTGCCTATCAAACTAGTCCTTGGGTAGCTTCATGGCGTGAGCAAGTGACATTCAATGCAATGGGGATGGGAATGGAAAAAGAAGGAGAACAACTGATTGCTGATACAGAAAAATTAATTGAAGAGAAAGTAAATGAATACCCTGAAATTAAAGGGAAAAAGGCTGCATTCGTAAGTATTAGTGCCGCTGATTTATCTAAGTTCTACATCTACTCACCTGGAGATCCACGTGGTGCATTCCTTTCTGAGTTAGGGATGGAATACCCTGAAAGTATTACAAGTCAAATTACTGACCCAAATAGTTTCTATATAGAAGTAAGTGCAGAAAATGCAGATATGCTTAACGATGCTGAAATTTTAGTATCCTATGGTGATGATCATACACTTGCCGCTCTACAAGCTGATCCAATCCTTGGGAAAGTCCCAGCAATAGAGAGAGGTTCTGTGGTCATTATTGGAGATAACACTCCACTTGCAGCAGCAGGAACGCCAAATCCACTGGCCATTGACTACTCCATTGATGAGTACTTAACTTTACTCTCAGAAGCTGTTAGCAAAGTTCAATAAAATGAATCATACATCCGTTTTAGAAAATAAGCAGTTACTATTACCGAAAAATTTTATTAAAGTACTTGTACTTTCTATTGTCTTACTCGGTATATGTGTATTGGCTTCTCTAGCTTTTGGATCTCGGATAGTTGGATGGAATGAGCTTATGGATGGCTTATTCCACCCTGAAGTACAGACTCACGGGGCCAATGTTGTTCGCCAAAGAATAGCTAGAACCGTATTTAGTATTATGTGTGGGGCTGCATTGGGTGTTTCTGGCGCTCTCATGCAATCAGTCACTCGTAATCCTATTGCAGACCCTAGTATATTAGGAGTTAACACAGGTGCAGCACTATTCGTCGTTTGTGGAATTTCCTTTTTTAATATTGGTACGGCTGGTCAATACATTTGGCTTGCCTTAGCAGGAGCGATCATAACTGCCATTTTTGTATTCGGAATTGGTTCGATGGGGAGTGGCGGTGCCACGCCCCTTAAACTAGTTTTAGCGGGCGCTGCTACAAGTGCGGCGTTGTCCTCTCTTGTCATGGCGATTATGATTCCCCGCTCAAACGTTATGGATCAATTTAGATTTTGGCAGGTTGGTAGTGTTGGAGCAGGAAATTGGAACTCTATCTCTCTTTTCATTCCCTTTCTTATTATCGGAATACTCATAGCCCTGTTCTCTGCTCCAGCACTCAATGCAATCGCATTAGGTGATGAAGTAGCTACAGGATTAGGGGTACGTACGGGAACACTTAGACTGGTTGCTGCTTTTGGAGGCGTGCTACTATGTGGTGCAGCAACCGCACTAGCAGGTCCTATTGGTTTTATCGGTTTAATTGCCACACATGTGATTCGACTCCTCATCGGTCCTGATCTACGATACATTATTCCGATGTCAGCGTTATCAGGTGCGATTATATTAACGATCTCAGATGTATGTGGTCGAATTCTTGGAAGTCCTGGTGAGCTTGAAGTGGGTGTCGTGACCGCATTTATTGGGGCTCCTATATTAATCTTAATAACTATGAAAGCGAAAATGCGTGCCTTATGATGAATGAAACGATCAACCTTATTATGGTAGGTAGAACGAAGAGACGTCGTCGTTTTTTCCTCGTCACATCCATACTTGCAATCATTGCCTTTGCCCTTTGCTGCACGATGCTAATGCTAGGAAATACGATATATCCTGTTTCTGATGTAATCAGTGTTTTACTAGGTGAAAAAGTAAAAGGGGTCTCCTTTTCAGTGGGGACCATACGCTTTCCCAGAATGGTAGCAGGTGTTTTTGCCGGATTTGCTTTTGGTGTAGCTGGAACGGTATTTCAAACGATGCTTCGTAACCCCCTAGCAAATCCAAATGTTATCGGAATCACAGCTGGTTCAAGCGCTGCTGCGGTTTTCTGTATTATCGTTCTTCAGGCAAGTACTACCTTTGTTGCCATTGCTTCTATTATTGGTGGACTTGCAACAGTAATTGTTATTTTTCTATTATCAAAAGGGACTTCTTTTTCAATTGGCAGATTAATATTAATAGGCATTGGCATTCAAGCCATGCTAAATGCCGTCATCTCTTACTTATTAATGATTGGCCAGCAACATGATATTCCTACTGCCATGAGGTGGTTAAGCGGTAGTCTAAACGGGGCTAAAATGGAGACTCTATATCCTCTTATGATAACGGTTCTTATCTTCTCCCCCATTATTATCTTGCTTGGTAAACGATTAGATATGTTAGAGCTTGGAGAACAAGCAGCCACTTCACTTGGAGTTGATACGAATCAGACACGGCTTATTCTAGTAATCAGTTCTGTACTTATTATTGCGTTAGCTACCGCTACAACAGGACCCATTGCCTTTGTCGCCTTCCTTTCCGGACCTATCGCAAAAAGACTCGTTGGTGTTGGATTTTCAACTATTGTCCCAGCAGGTCTTGTTGGCATCATTTTAGTTTTAGCATCAGATCTTATCGGACAATTCGCATTCGTTGCTAGATACCCTGTAGGTGTCATCACAGGCATACTGGGAGCGCCATACTTGATCTACTTACTAATCCGAATGAATCGAAAGGGAGATTTATAATGAAACCTATACATGCTTTTCAAGCTGAAGGAATCACTGCTGGCTACGAGAATAAAACCATTTTACATGATGTAAGTATTTCCATACCCAGTAACAAAATAAGCATTATTATTGGCGCCAATGGTTGTGGTAAATCGACATTACTTAAGACAATGGCTAGGCTGATTAAACCGATTTCTGGGCAAGTGACCCTGGGGGGAAAACCTATTCAAAAAATACCACCCAAACAGCTGGCCCGTGTATTAGGCCTTTTACCTCAATCACCGATTGTACCTGAGGGAATCACCGTTGCAGATTTAGTTGGACGAGGAAGATTTCCACACCAAACCTTCCTAAAAGGCTGGTCAAAAAAGGACTATGAAGCCGTTGGCGAGGCAATGGAAATCATGAAAATCACCGAGTTCGCCGATCGACATATTGATGAGCTTTCAGGTGGTCAAAGACAGCGCGTATGGATTGCCATGGCTCTAGCACAACAAACAGACATCCTGTTTCTTGATGAACCCACCACTTTTTTAGATATCACTTATCAAGTCGAAATTCTCGACCTGCTAACCGACCTTAACCGAAAATACGGAACAACCATTGTCATGGTTCTTCATGATATCAACCTGTCCGCACGTTATGCAGACCATATTTTTGCCCTTCATAACGGAAAACTAGTCGCTGAAGGCCAGCCATCAGAGGTTATTACAAGCACATTAATTGAAGATATTTTTGGTCTTCATTGCACGGTCATAGATGATCCGATTTCAGGATCTCCTTCTGTGGTGCCGATTGGGCGGCATCATGTTAAAAGGGAAGTTGCTATTAGTTAACCTGAGGTTGCGCACGGACAGTGCGTAACTTTTTTGTTGTTATGAGTTAGTGGTTAGGGCGGTTTACCGCAATGAGGATCTCAACCCAGCAAAAGTAGAATAAGCGGAGACTTTCCGGTTAAATACAGAATAAAGCTCGTTTCGGGGCATATAAGGGGAGATTTTCCGGTTATGCAAAGCAAAACACCACATTTTCACCTTTTTTGACTCAATAGGCGGAATATCTCCGTCTATTCTGACTGTTTTTTAGTTTATTTTTTACTTAAGCGGAATTTATCCGTCTATTTAACAAACAGGTGCTTACCTGATTTTCCACCGATAAGAGCGGCCCCCATTTACCTTCATAAACAGCAACAAAACCACGGATACCTGGATCTTCTAACGGTTCTTTCCAAAGATCAAATTCTAGTACTTCTTCTGGGGGGAACACATCTTGCATTAATTGATGCATTTGTTTAAATAACGGATCGTTGATATTAGTAATTCTACTATATTCCATTGGATCATCTCCTTTTCTTTATTTTGAATAGGAAAAACGGATTTTTCCATTCCATTAGCGTGCCATAATTATTCGATTCTTCATCCTCTAAATAATTTGCTACTACTTTTACTGGTGTACGGCCGCTCGCTACCATAAGATTGTAATTATGCCGGATGCAGATGTTGACGCCTTCGATAGAGATTGGTTCTTCATGTAGAAGTCTTAAACCTAAAGCAGTGTTTATTTCATTATTTGGAACGGACGCGGTAAAAGCTGTGGCGATCGTCTGTCCCTTTGGCCTTGGCCATTCGTACGATTTCCGGAAATTCAATGTCATAACTAGTTAAAATGGCAATGGCACCTTTTTTTGTCTTGAAAACCACTATCCTTCACCTGGACTCATATTCCACTCATTGACTTCTGTTGGAGTAATATGAAGTTTTGCTTGTTCTAAAACTCTCCCATCCAAATTCTTCCGCTATTTTAAAATAATGCTCCACTTGATTGGTAAACTCTATAATAGAATGAATTGTATGGAGATATATTGAACAACTGATACTCTTAATTGCATATAATCCCCTTCTTTCTATTGATAAATATCATTTAACCTTATTATTAGCTAGATAAATAAATTGAACAAGTACGCACTTTTTTTACATAGTGTAAAATTTATATAGTTTCCCCAACCTTATTTTATTAGTATAAAATAATCTTTTCTTTTTCATAATAAAAGGAAGAATTACCATTACACTTTTTCTACTGTGAACATATGGTAACTTATATCAGTGAGGGATGTTTATGTTTTGGAAAAAGGGTAAAAGCATTGCTAATCCTAGCAGTAACACACAACAACCTGTGCAAAGAAAGATATCACTAGACTCTCTAAAACAGGTTTTAGACAATATGGACGATGTAGAGATAATCGAACGCACTACACTTAACGATCAAAAAGTTGTCTTAATCTATTTAAGAACCTTAATTGACCAGGATCGTTTGAATGAATCGATAATAGAACCTGTTATCCAATGTCCACATGCCATGATTTACGAAAGCATAGCCACACCCAAAGTAATGAAAATCCAATTACTTGAAGAGGCACAGAAATTACTCCTCACCGGTTCTGTACTTCTGAATGATTGTATCCAAGAACAATGGTTGGTCATTCCTCTTCCTAACGATTTAAGCAGGGGAATTGAAACCTCTGAAACAGAAACCATTTTATACGGTGCAAAAGATAGTTTCACTGAACAATTAGAACCAAATATCACCCTTGTACGCAGAAGACTTCCTATTACTGAATTAAAAACAGAGAAATATAAAGTAGGTTCACTAAGTGAAACAACGGTTGTTCTAATGTACATAGACGGGTTAACCAATCCTGAATATATATCAATAGCAAGAAAGAAAATCTCTGAAATTGACTTTGATTTATTTTTCGACTCATCCCAGGTAGCGGCTTTTATGGAGGAACATCGTCACAGTATTTTTCCACAGTTCCAACAAACTGATCGCCCAGATGTTTGTGCTTATTCCTTAGGACTCGGTAAAATAACTATCTTGGTAGAGAACACACCGTTTGTATTAATTGCACCAATCACCTTTTTTCACCTTTTCCAATCACCTGAGGATTATATTAATCGTTGGCCGGTTGCAAGTTTTTTAAGAGTTATTCGATATTTAAGCTTTTTTCTGTCCGTCACACTGATACCATTTTATGTTGCACTATCAACCCACCATTATCAAATGATTCCCTTACAAATACTATTTGTTTTAGTGGAATCTAGAAGTAAACTACCTTTTACACCATTTTGGGAATCATTACTGATGTTAACTATTCTTGAAATCATAAAAGAAGCGAGTTTACGGATGCCGACCAAATCAAGTCAAACCTTAGGGGTGATTGGTGGAATAGTTATCGGTCAAGCAGCGGTTGAAGCGGGTTTTGCGAGCAAAGTATTAATTGTATTAGTTTGTATTTCAACCATTTCCTCATTTTTAGTACCAAACTATTTGATGACGAAGGCGAATACACTCATTCAATTTGGTTTCCTACTCCTTTCATCCTTTTTTGGTGTTTTTGGCATTGCCATGGGAGCTGTTGCCATTTTGGCACATCTAAATGGGCTTACTTCCTTAAAACAACCCTATTTTTCACCAATTGCTCCATTTTACTGGAAGGATTGGGTCGATCTCTTTATTAGAGGGCCTTTAACAAGAATGAAATCTCGTCCGGATCACTTACACCCTTTACAGAAATGGAGATACAAACGAAGGATGTGATTTAAAGTTGACCACATTTTCCTTATTTGATAAACCATCTAAATTTGACGGAATCTATGCCTTTTTCATCGTCAACCGTTTCCAAATGCTTTACCTAGTTTTTTTAATGCCTAACTACTTATTACACCCGTTTATGATTTGGGGTATTGTTGCAATGGCAATCTTTTCCCAACTCAATATATGGCTGTTATGTAAATGGCTTGAATCAAATTATGCTAAAAAGGGATATCAAGGTTTTGTAGAGCTTTTTGGTGTTCGAATGGTAAGGCTTTTGACTTTTATAGGCCTTATATTGATACTAATCAAAATAACGGTGATCACACTCGGATACTTAGAAATGATTCATGAATTTATTTTCCCATCCATGAATCTAAATTGGATTATTTTTTTTATTCTTCTTACGAGCTCCTATGTTGCTTCACTAGGAATGAAAAATACCATACGGTTTGTTGCAATTGTTTTTTTATGTGTTTTTTGGATAATTTTTTTATATTTTCCCTTTTTAATTCCACCAATCGCTGCAATGCATGATTTGTATCCCTTGATACCAACCAATTGGACAACTGATTCATGGAAAGGATTGTTACTCATTTGGTCTTCATATTCAGGACCAGAGTATTTAATTTGTTTTATTCCTTGGATCAAACCACAACAAAATATGCGCAAATATTTAACCTATGCGAATGCTCTTTCTACTTCAGAGTATTTGCTATTGTTTATTGCGAGTTTATTCTTTTTCGGTTCAAATTATTTAAGTAAAAGTAAATACCCTATTATTCATATGATTCGATACTTACAATCTCCCATTTTTGAACGACTGGATATTATCCTGATTTCACTACATATGTTTGTATTGGTGTTTGCTATATCAATTTTCTTGTTATGTATATATGGGGCTACAAGTATCATCTTTAAAAAAACAAGTACCCAACCTTCACGTATGGGTTTTGCTGTCACTTGTATTATGTTATTTCTCTGCTTTGTAATTGTGAATAATTGGATTTGGTCCAATGAAACAGAACAGAATATTCTCCTGAATATTCAAATATGGTTAAGTGGAATAACTTACTTTATCGTCCCAACATTCTTGCTCCTATTGACAAAGCTAAAAGGGCGTGTAAAAGCATGAGACGAAAGAAAATGCTTTTAGTTTGGGGAATCTTTGTTTCATTAGTCATGATGCCAGGATGTGCCCCATTTGTTGAGAACAACACAATTGAAGATATTGCCCCTGTGACTTTTTGGTCAATTAGTAAGGGCGAAAAAGAAAAAATAAAAATGAGTACTTTAGTCCCTCCATTAGTTAATGAGCCAAAAAGCTTATTAACACTAGAAGTTGATCTACTTAAACAGGGAGGAAAAGACTTTAATTTAAGATATTATCGTGAATTGAAAGTGGGACAACTCCGTATGTTTTTAATTCATGAGGAATTAGCAAAAGAAGGAATTATTCAGTTGATTAACACGCTATTGACAGACTATGATATTTCGCAACGAATGTATTTAGTAATCGTTAAAGGTAATTTTGACGAATATATTAACAGACAAGCAAAGGAGCAAAAAAACCTTGATTATTACCTGTATCGGATGCTAAGACACTATGAGAGGAAAAACCAAGGTGAAATGACCATTGTCAATTTGCATGAATATAAAAATAAGCTGTTTTCACCATTTTCAGATCCCGTTCTTCCTGTTTTCAAAGTATCGGAAGATAACTTTACTTACGAGGGAACTGCTTTTTTTAGCAATGATAAACTAATAGAGACGGTCACCAGTACCGAAGATCAAATATTTCAACTTCTTGACAACGATCACTATTTGAAGTTTTTTTCAATACCCGAATTAGATGTGGTGATTGGACATCTACGCTCAAGAGTAAATGTGGATGTAGATAAAACTCTTTCCCAAGTTACAATAAACGTGAAACTAAATGGAAGAATTGAGGAGTATCAAGGAAATAAAAATATACTCAACGGAAATGAACTGATGCAGATTCAACAGGAAATTAAAACTGAATTAGAAATGAAAACTACGGACCTAATAAAAAAAATGCAAGAGCTGAAAGTGGATCCTCTTCAAATCGGGACACACACCCTTAGCCCCTTTTCCAAACCCATCAGCGAAAAGGTATGGTTTGACGCTTGGGAAAAAACGGAAATAAAAGTTAATTATCATCTTTATTTTGAATCATTACAAAATACTAAAAATAATTATTAAATTATTATGAAAAGAGGTTGATCCCCTTGGCCGGAGTCAACCTTAGATTCAACAGTTAAAATTTACCTGATTGACTCTTGTCTTACTAAAGGATTCAATCCAGCAGTTTCCATATAATCTTTCCCCCAGTTGTACATAGCAGCGAGAATCGGCATCAAGGTTCTTCCTTGTTCAGTAAGGGAGTATTCTACTTTTGGAGGAACCACGGGATAGACTTCACGTTTTACAATCAAGTCTTCTTCCAGTTCTCGCAATTGATTAACTAGCATTCTCTGCGTGATCCCAGGCATAAGAGCTTTCAGTTCACCAAATCGCTTCGTTCCCTCTTTTCCTAAATGCCATAGTATAAGCATCTTCCATTTACCACCGATAACGGAAAGAGTTAATTCTTTTTCACAATTAAACATCTTATCCTGCATTCGTGACATTTCACTTCACCTCCATATTTATTATAACCCATAGTATACTTTTTTCACTATGTGAAATAAAAGTATGTACTTGTAAAATTATTCCGTACATAATATATTAACAAGGAATATATAAATTCTATTCTGCTGTTCAAGAAAGGAGTTAAAGAATGATGGAACAATTTAAAGCATTGATTGTAGATAAAAATGAAAACGATTTTTCTGTTCAAGTCAAAAATATTTCCTTAAACGAGTTACCTCAAGGTGATGTTTTAATCAAGGTTTCTTATTCTGCGATTAACTATAAAGACGGTTTAGCTAGTATTCCGAATGGAAAAATCGTCACAACCTTTCCCTTTATTCCAGGTATTGATTTAGCAGGTGTAGTCGTATCGTCTCAAGATCCACGCTTCCGCGAAGGAGATGAGATCATAGCAACAAGCTATGAAATTGGGGTATCCCATTATGGTGGTTATAGTGAATATGCCCGCATTCCTGGTGATTGGATTGTCCCTTTACCTAAAAATTTAACGTTGATGGAATCAATGATTTTGGGGACAGCAGGTATTACTGCAGCCCTCTCCATTCAAAGGTTAGAAGATAACGGTTTATCGCCAGAAAAGGGTAAAGTCCTTGTCACTGGAGCTACTGGTGGGGTAGGAAGTTTAGCTGTTTCCATGCTTTCAAAAAGAGGATACGAAGTTGTCGCTAGTACGGGTAAAATGTATGAGTATAGCTTTCTACATAAGCTTGGTGCAAAAGAGATTATCTCTCGAGAAGATGTCTTTAACGGGAAAATTAAACCCCTTGATAAACAAATTTGGGCCGCAGCGGTTGATCCAGTAGGGGGAGAGACACTTGCATCCATCTTAAGTAAAATCAAATACAATGGTTCTGTTGCAGTGAGCGGCTTAACAGGTGGAGGAAACGTTCCAACCACTGTATTTCCCTTTATTTTACGTGGCATAAACCTTCTCGGAGTCGATTCTGTTTATTGTCCAATGCATGTTAGACAAGACCTTTGGAATCGAATGGCAACCGATTTAAAACCTTCTACTCTTTCTGAAACTGTGAATAAAGAAATTACACTAGAAGAATTACCTGAAACCTTACCTACTATTTTAAAAGGACAAGCAAGAGGTAGAATCATAGTAAAGATTTAATAAAACAATAGAGAGGGTCCCCAAGTCTCTCTCTAAAGGAAATTACTTTCTTAACATGACAACATTTTTTCTAGATCCAGAGGAAAACTAAGTCAGTCATGCCAACAAATAACCCCTTTGCAACTACTCAAGGTATCATGTTAAGCATTCGTTCTAACCTCTCAGGTTGATCGTGCTTAGAAATTTCGCAGTTAAACGAATGTTCACTGTTTAATTGAATTTCTAGAACTATCCATCATTTCATAACCGAACGAAATAACTACTACAGGCAATCATTTTGACACCCATCAACTAGGTCCTTGCTTTATCATAAAGCATCATTATCATTGATCTAATTCTTTGCCAAACTTTCGTGATCAGTGGCAGAGGGAGGTTGTTCCATCCATCCCTTTTCTATTAATAGATTTATACCATCTTCAGCAAGTAAGGCAATTTCGGTATTCATTCGTGCGTAATCTGCCGTTAAGTCTCTTCTTTGTCCCATTGATAATGCCTCACTATAATAAGCAATTGCTGCAGAAAGCAGTGTCGCTATATGAAATAGCATAAGTTTATCTGAAAAGGGTGGAACCGTTGAATCTGTTACTTCTGTTTCAAATAACTTTGGAACATGAAGATTCTCCTCTTTTAACATTGAACTTAGAATATCAAAGTGTTTAACACAAAGCTTACGAGCACGTTCCATATAATCTCGTACCTCTTTAGATTGACAAACTTGACTGAATCCTAACTCCAATACCATTTTCACCATTGTTTTCTGCATATTAAGATGTACACCACTGATTTCAATTGCGTTAATAGGTCTACGTTTCCCGAACCAACCAGTTAAATAATTTTGTTTCCTAACAAAATCAATCTTTTGTTGATTGTTTAAAGTAGGAGGTTTGTTAACAATTCCCTTATTTAAGGAAACACTAGTTACCCTATCGTATAGTTCCAATGTTTGGGAAGTACATTCAATAAAGTATTTTCTGACATCCTCTCGTAAACAGACACTAGTGGCACCAGCATATCTCGTCAATCCGTGAATTGTCATAATATGTAAATAAACAATCTTAAATGTATCAGTAAATAAACTAGGAGCGTCTACTGTGACATCTTCGTCTGTAAAGCCTATTGGAATTGGAAGATTTTCTAAGGTTAAGAATTGCTTCGTTTTTTCTAAATGAGTTTCTGATAATTCTAAGGCAAATTTCAGTAAATCGCGAATATCTTCATCCTTTACATCATGTAACATATAGCGAAGAATACATCGTGACAAACTGTCATTAACATATTGTGACCAAATAACAGCATTTTCTGATGCATTAATTTTAGTATGGTGATTAACTTGTTCCATTTTATCATCCCTCCTAGCTATTACAGATTAGGATAACCATTTACATTAATTTTAATTGTTAAATGTTCCTGGCAAGATAAATATGATAGGAAAAAGTTAAACATATTTTCTTGATTGGAAGATGAATTACAGAATTAGAAGCAGAATTTAAATAGGGAATTCATACCGTTTGAGATTCCCTATTTAACTTATCCAGAGAACATACTTCAAATAAATTTTCTATCATTTTAATGGTTATTACGGAAACTAGTGAGAACTTTCAACACGAGCACTTAAAATGTCTTCTGTTGTGATTTCAAGTAATTTCTCCAAGAACCTTATTGTTCGTATTTTATTTCCCTCCGTTTTAACGTTTTCCATTTTCTTTTCAGCTATCAAATCATTAAGAACTTTTCTGAAAGCATTGCTTTTTATTAGCCACTCTCCAATCAGTTCCTTTGTTGCAGATCTTTCAAATTCATTTTTCACAGCAAATAAACTTTCTCTTTTTGTTTCAATTATAGTAATATCAATTAAATCTGCATTCATACGCATCTTAAAATATCTCTTTTCACTATTATAATAATTTTCATTTCTTAACCGAAAATACTCAACACCTATAGTGATTTCATAAAAAGAAGCTGACTCTATAACATATTGAATGTCTTTCACTTCAACATTTTTCAATAGATCTAGGTAGGTCTCTATACCGTATTGGGTATTTATCATTTTTGCATCCAATACATTCATGAACTTCACATCCTTTTCTACCATAATATTCATTTTTATCATTACCATTTCACAAATAATATTTTTCTTTACCTATTTTTATTGACTCATACTCTATTACATATGAAACATGTAATTCTGTTAGTTTTTTTCAACAACATGTCCACCAAATTCGTTTCTTAATGCAGCTACCAATTTACCTGTAAAAGTATCGCTGTCTAATGAACGATAACGCATCAAAAGAGACATTGCGATAACAGGAGTGGCTGCTTGTAAATCTAAAGCTGTTTCAACTGTCCATTTCCCTTCACCAGAAGAGTGCATAATCCCTTTAATTTCATCTAGCTTTGCATCTTTTGAAAATGCACGTTCAGTCAACTCCATGAGCCATGAACGTATAACTGAGCCGTTATTCCACACTCTAGCCACTTTTTCGTAGTCAAAATCGAACTCGCTTTTTTCTAATACCTCGAATCCTTCACCAATCGCTGCCATCATACCGTATTCAATTCCATTGTGAACCATTTTTAAGAAATGACCGCTCCCTGCTTTACCAGCATAGATAAATCCGTTTTGGACAGCTGTATCCTTGAAAATAGGTTCCACGATGCTCCAGGCTTCAGGGTCTCCACCAATCATATAACAAGCTCCATTACGAGCACCTTCCATTCCACCAGACGTACCGGCATCCATAAAGTGAATTCCTACTTCCTTTAGCTGATTATATCGGCGAATGGATTCCTTATAGTGAGAATTTCCAGCTTCAATTACGATATCTCCAGTGCCTAATAATGGTGTTATTACATCAATTACTGAATCTACCACAGCATGCGGAACCATAATCCATACAACTCTTGGTTTTTCTAATGATTCCACAAGTTCTTTTAAATCAGATGCTCCTTGAGCACCGTATTTCTTCATTTCTTCAACGACACTTCCATTTACATCGAAAGCTACTACTTCGTGCTTGTTATCAATTAAATTTTGACCTAAGTTTAATCCCATTTTTCCTAAACCAATTAATCCAACTTTCATGTTCATTTCCTCCTTAATAATCACAAAAATTTCTTTATCTTTTATTACTACCACCATTTATATCCATTCTCTGCCAATAATTGGTAGGAAGCATCCGGTCCCATTGACCCAGATGGATATAATTGAAGGGGAATTGTATTTTCCTCAAAAGCCTCTAAGATAGGTTGTACCCATTTCCAAGACAACTCCACTTCTTTCCAATGTGCAAAGAATGTTGAGTCGCCACGCATTGCATCGTAAATTAAAAGCTCATACGCTTCAGGAACATCTGCTTGCTTAGCAGAAAAACCAACATTGACTGGTTCAATTTTTCCATTATTTAATGGGTTTTTACTATTTAATCGTAATGAAACACTTTCGTTTGGATTGATTTCAATCACTAAAAGATTTGGCGCAGTTTCTTCTTCTTGAGTCCTATACAAATCCTTTAAAGTATTTTTGAATTCAATCACAATTCGGGTCGATTTCTCTGTCATTCTTTTTCCTGTACGGATATAGAAAGGAACCCCTCTCCAAAAATCATCATCCACACATAGACGGGCAGCCACAAATGTGTCATTTAAAGAAGAAGGAGCAACTGCAGATTCTCCTGTATACCCAACAACTGGTTTACCTTGGATTTCACCAGGACCATATTGACCTCGAATCACATGATTCACCACATCCTCTTTTTTTAATGGACGAAGTGATTCTATTACTTTCCTCTTTTCATTGCGGATCTCTTCAGCACTAATTTGTTTTGGCAGCTGCATGGCTGTCATCATCAATATTTGTAGCATATGATTTTGAAACATGTCGCGAATAGCCCCAGCTTGATCATAATAACCAGCTCTCTCTTCAACCCCAACTGTTTCGCTTGCAGTAATTTGCACATTTGCAATGTATTGGTTGTTCCATAATGCTTGAAGCACTGGATTTGCAAATCCTAACGCTTCCAGGTTTTGTACCATCGGCTTTCCAAGATAGTGGTCGATCCGAAAAATTTCTTCTTCATCAAAAGCTTTACTTAGTTTATCGTTTAATTCTTGAGCTGATTTTAAGTCATGTCCAAACGGTTTTTCGATAATTAGACGTTTCCAACCTTTAGTAGAACCTATACCACTCTCTTTAATGTTGAAAGCAATCACATTAAAAAACTCTGGAGCAACAGATAGGTAGAACATACGATTTTCTGGAATATTCAATTCTTCTTCACGTTGTTTAACGAGTTCAAGTAATCCTTTATATCCTTCAGCCTTGATAGCATCTACCTGGCTATACCGAAAGGCACGGATAAACACTTCAAGGTTTGAATCATCATTTAGTGACCGCCTAGAAAATGTTTTCAAGGAATCTTCCACATGGTCTTGGAAATCTGTATCTGATAAATCTCCTCTGCCCACCCCAATAATTGAGATGGGCAGAGGTAATTTTTGATCCAAAAATAAATTATATAGAGCCGGGAAGATTTTTCTTTTTGCTAAGTCCCCTGTCGCCCCAAATAAGACAAATGTCATTGCCTCCATTTTACATACCTCCTAAATTTAGAAATCTCACTTATGCCTTTCTTAAAAAACTACTATAACTCTTAATAGCCAATCCCTGGCTTATCCATATTTTTGTTGGAACCTGCTTGGACCGTAATAATGATGTCCCTAAAATTCGAATGACCACATTTTGGACAAAAACCATTATTCGATATAAAGGTTAGGCATCTTGAACAAACTTTGTGATTCTTTGCCTGTAACCCGAACATACTATTCACCCTTTCAATGTATTAAACTGAATGCGGCAGATCAGATGACTGATCAATTACCACAGTATTTTGTGAATCCAATGTTGCAACAAGATGTAAGTATAATACCTACGTTTATTAAATTGAAGTACGCACTTTTTATTTAAATAGTGATAAAAAAAGAACATACTAACAAAAAGTATACTAAGGGGAATAGACTCATCTATTTTTTTGTTAAATAAAGGCTCTTTTCTAACACATTGTTGCTATCTACACACTTTTTCGGAAATAAACTATATGTTCAAAAGCCAATCCGGATTTTATCACCTTAGAAAAGAGTTACTCTCAAAATAGACCAACAAAACCATCATTGTACGGGGAAAAATCCAGCTTCTAGGATTTTTCTAAAACAACAAACTTTACGAAAACAGCCTAAATAAATTAAAAAGCCAGGGTGAGCATCCTCTCCCTGGCCATAAAAACATATGTTATATAAATTTGTCGTAATAAGCGAGCTATCTAAACCGGATGTCTCACAAACAAAAGAAGCCTCCATAATTGCATTAGGATCAACTGACAATATACCCCTTTTAAATTTCGATTAAATAAATGAATTGGTTATACAATAGATTATTTTCTTCTTTTTACTTAAAAATCCACCTTCACCCTATAAATAGGTAATACAATGACAAATTGGGCAATTATCAAGCAACTTATACAGAAAATAGGCCATGCAGAATGGTGCATTGTTTCTTTTAAAGTTAATAGTAAGACTATATGCGGTTTGACTTATAGTATACTTTTTGACACTATGTAAAAAAAAAGTGCGTACTTTCAATGTTGAATCATACGTTGTATACTTGCAATTGTTCAGTGAGAGGACATGATATTCCTTATTGCTTGCAGGTACAGATCAAGCACTATAAGGATTATATTACTGTACACTTTGGAGACATTATCACTGTTCAACAATAAATAAATTATAGGAGTGAATATAGATGGAATTACAATTAGCATTAGATTTAGTAAATATTCCACAAGCAATTGAGCTGGTAAAAGAAGTAGAGGAACATATTGATATCGTTGAAATCGGTACACCGGTTGTAATCAATGAAGGTCTTCATGCTGTAAAAGCAGTTAAAGAAGCATTCCCTAACTTAAAGGTATTAGCAGACCTAAAAATTATGGATGCCGCTGGTTATGAAGTAATGAAAGCCTCTGAAGCAGGTGCAGATATCGTTACCATTCTTGGAACTGCTGAAGATATGTCAATCAAAGGTGCTGTTGAAGAAGCGAAAAAACAAGGTAAAAAAATCCTTGTTGATATGATTGCTGTAAAAGACCTTGCTGGACGTGCAAAAGAAGTGGACGCTATGGGTGTTGATTATATTTGTGTGCACACTGGTTACGATCTTCAAGCTGTTGGAAAGAACTCATTTGAAGATTTACAAACCATCAAAAGTGTTGTAAAAAATGCTAAAACTGCAATCGCAGGTGGTATTAAATTAGACACACTTCCAGAAGTCATCAAAGTACAACCAGACCTTGTCATTGTAGGTGGCGGGATTACTGGACAAGCTGATAAAAAAGCTGCTGCTGCCAAAATGCAACAAATGATTAATCAAGGGTAATTCAGATCATGAATACAACTCAATACCTAGCTGAAATCATAAAAGAGTTAATTCGGTCCGTAGATTTAATTTCGAATGATGAAGCTGAAAAATTAGTTAATGGGATTCTTGAATCAAAAAAAATCTTTGTTGCAGGCGCAGGTAGATCTGGATTTATGGCCAAATCATTCGCCATGCGAATGATGCACATGGGGATAGATGCCTATGTGATTGGTGAAACAGTAACCCCTAACTATGAAAAAGATGACATCTTAATCATTGGATCTGGTTCAGGAGAAACGAAAGGTTTAGTTTCCATGGCTGAGAAGGCAAAAAGTATCGGTGGGACGATTGCAGCTGTAACCATTTTCCCTGAGTCCACTATTGGACAATTAGCTGATATTACAATTAAGTTGCCTGGCTCGCCTAAAGATCAGTCGGAGAGTGATTTTAAGACGATTCAACCAATGGGCTCATTATATGAGCAAACACTTTTACTATTTTACGACGCTGTGATACTTCGCTTCATGGAGAAAAAAGGTTTGGATACCAGTAAAATGTACGGTAGACACGCCAACTTAGAATAAATTTATTCCTCGAGTTCTAAATAGGAAAGACCGCAAGCCGTTTCCATGCAAGATTGCGGTCTTTCTGTTAGAATGAACTACTTCAATTTGTAATTATTTTAGGAGTGATAAAATGATTTCTTTAAATGGAAAAACTGCAATAGTTACTGGCGCAGGAAGAGGCATTGGACGTGCTACTGCTATCGCCTTAGCAAAAGAAGGCGTTCATTTAGGCCTAATCGGCTTAAATATGTCTAATCTAGAAAAGGTAGCGGCTGAACTAGCACAATTTGAAGTAACGGTATCTGCAGCAACAGCAGATGTTACCGATCTTGAATCCGTTACTCATGCTGTTGAACATATCAAATCAGACTTAGGTCCAATTGATATCCTAATCAACAATGCAGGTGTTGCTAAATTTGGTGGATTCCTTGATTTAACACCAGAAGAATGGGAAAAAATCATCCAAGTCAATTTAATGGGTGTGTATAATGTAACAAGAGCAGTATTACCAGGAATGATCGAAAGAAAATCAGGAGATATCATCAATATCTCTTCATCTGCTGGCCAAAAAGGTGCTCCTGTTACAAGTGCTTACAGTGCTTCTAAATTCGCTGTATTAGGACTAACAGAATCACTTATGCTAGAAGTAAGAAAACATAATGTCCGTGTTACTGCTTTAACGCCAAGTACGGTCGTTACAGATTTAGCCATTGATACAAACC
Organism: Bacillaceae bacterium; assembly: GCA_041640555.1. Lineage (GTDB taxonomy): Bacteria > Bacillota > Bacilli > Bacillales > Cytobacillaceae > Robertmurraya_A. Next base: position 57,918 of record JBEQAB010000006.1, on the reverse strand, counting down.
TTGTTAAAGGCAATGAAGAAAACGTGATGCACCCAGAAGACCTTGCAGAATTAGTCGTGGCTAGTTTAAAATTTAATCCAAGAGTATTCGTTAAAACAGCTGGATTATGGTCAACTAATCCATCATAAAACGAAGCAGATCCAGTTGGGTCTGTTTCTTTTGTTCGTAAAAGATAAATTTAAAAATGCAAATATAAAAATCTCAGATATTTGGAGAAAGCAGCGGAATTCACATCACCAGCAGCAAAAATGGTAGTACATCACCGTTTAGGTAGTGTCCACACCGGCAGTCTTCTTATCAGCCATTTCTCAGGTTACAAAGCAAAAATGAGACGAAAAAAGTGATCTGGAATGGCCCTAAAATGGGATTGAGAGATTTATATTTATACTACAAAAGGCATCCATTATGGATGCCTTTATTAAAATAATTCTCTTCTGATAAGTAATGAACAGCACTCAACGAGGCTTAGATGGTGATCGCAGATAGTTTTTGGTGTAGTGGTGTTTACCTAAGATATTAATCTTTAATTTATGGTACGGTTCACCTCAATTAATCCTAATATACAAAAAAAGAAGCCTTTATAAGGCTCCCTCTTCATCCAACACTATCCTCGCCACAGCCTCACAATGTGTCGTATGCGGAAACATATCAACAGGCTGAACCTCAACCGTGCGATACCCACCATCCTCAAGCACACGCAAATCCCGCGCCAATGTAGCTGGATTACAAGACACATACACAACCTTCTTCGGCTTCATCTCAATAATGGTTTGCAGCAATGCATCATCGCAGCCTTTGCGCGGTGGATCCACAACAAGAACATCTGCTACAATCCCCTCTTTGTACCAATTAGGGATCACAACCTCCGCCTCACCTACCGCAAACTCTACATTATCAATCTCATTTAACTCTGCATTCCGGTTCGCATCTGCAATGGCCTCTGGGACAATTTCAACTCCGTACACCTTCTTCGCCTTTTGCGCGAGAAACAGCGAAATTGTTCCAATTCCACAATAAGCATCAATCACGGTTTCCTCACCAGTCAATTCAGCGTAAGAAAGCGCTTGGTCATAAAGCACCTTCGTTTGCTCTGGATTCACTTGGTAAAACGATCTTGAGCTAATCGCAAATTTGACGTTGCCGATTAAGTCATAGATGACCTCTTCTCCCCATAACACACGTGTCTCATCACCAAGGATGACATTGGTTTTCTTCGAGTTGACATTCTGAATGATCGATTTAACCCCTTCAACACTTTCAATAATCTCTTTAACGATTTTCTCCTTGTTTGGAAACTCTGGAGTACGTGTGACAAGAACGACCATGACTTCCTTCGTAACTTGTCCATGACGAGCCATGATATGTCTTAACGATCCTTTATGGCGCTGTTCGTTATAGGCAGTGACCCCGTATTTCGTACAAATTCTCTTTACTGCCTGTACGACCTCGTCATTTTTTTCCTGCTGAATCATACAAGCTTCCATATCGATGATTTCATGGCTGCGCTGCTGATAAAAGCCGGCAATCAAACCACCTTCACGCTCTCCTACAGGAACCTGTGCTTTATTTCGGTATCTCCAAGGCTCACTCATGCCTAATACCGGATGAACCTTTACATTTTCTAGCTTGCCGATGCGGGTAAGCACATCTCTTACTTGTTTTTCCTTCGCTAACAGCTGTCCTTCATAGCTCAAATGCTGCAGTTGACAGCCTCCACACTCCTTGTAGATTGGGCACGGGGCATCTACACGGTACGGGCTTTGTTCAAGGATTTCTTCTAATCGGCCGAATCCATATCCCTTATTAACCTTAATCACCTTTATTTTTGCTTTTTCACCAGGCAGCGCATTTTTCACGAATAACGGATAGCCATCTACTTTGGCTACTCCTGCACCATCATGGGTTAAGTCTTCAAATACTACTTCTATATAGTCATTTTTTTGAACAGGTATTGTTTTAGTCATTGGTTACTTCCTTTATATTTTTCGATATGAAAAATTGTATCATAACTACCTCTCAGATACGAAATCACAAAAAGAAACTAACCACCCTTCTAGTGATTAGTTTCCTGAAACATTCCAACCCTCTGCTGGTCGGTCCTGCTCACGTATTTGATCAATCGGTACAAACACTTCTAGATGTCGGTATAAATTCACGAACTCCGCAGGTAAAAGACCTCCGAATTCTCCATCCAGGTTGAGTTGAACCTTTTCCTCTGAGTGAACTTTGATACGGTTTGCCTTTGTATAAATCACATGCGGGTCGTTCACATGCTCCCCGCGAACTGCTAACGTGGCGATACGGATAAATTCTGCAAGGTTTGTCTTCTTTAAAATTAGCAAAGTAAACATTCCATCATTGATCGACGCATCGGGAGCGAGGCGCTCAAAGCCACCCACTGAATTGGTAAGCCCAACTAGAAACAGCATGACCTCTCCTTCAAAAAGCTTTCCATCATACTCGATACTTAAATCGGTCGCACGAATGGAAGGAAGCATTTCGATGCCTTTTAAGTAATAAGCCAGTTGTCCAAGCATCGTTTTTAGTTTGCTTGGTACCTCATACGTTAACTCCGTTAAACGGCCTCCACCAGCAATATTAATAAAATACTTGTCATTGATTCGGCCGATATCAACAGGAATCGTGTCTCCCTTAACGATAATATCCGCTGCGGCTTCAATGTCACGTGGAATATGTAGCGCTCTTGCGAAGTCATTGGTGGTTCCAACCGGAATGACTCCAAGCTTCGGACGATACTCTTGCTCTGCCAGTCCGTTCACTACTTCATTGATCGTTCCATCTCCACCTGCTGCTACAACTAGATCGTATTTTCGAGCGACAGCAATTTTAGCCGCTTCTGTCGCGTCACCTGCACCAGTTGTTGCGTGACAAGAAGTCTCATAACCGGCCATTTCTAGCTTTTGCAGTACCTCCGGCAATTGCTTTTTAAATGCTTCTCTTCCTGAGGTAGGATTATAAATAATTCTTGCTCTTTTCATTTTCATCATCCTATTTCAAAAATAAGGTTCTTTATCTATTAGTATGTAAACTCCGTAGTTGATTCCATCATTTAACATTAATATCATATCTCACAGGTGTCATTCCTGCAAATTTGTTGACAATCTATCATATCATGGAGATAGGCAAAAGTAAAAATCTCAACTCTAACAGCACCGGTAAGAATATGGTAAAATTTAGACATATCAAAATGAATGTAAGGAGGACTTTTATGGAGTATGGACTACTTATCATTGCCTATTTACTCGGTTCCATTCCGACTGCCTTGTTAGTTGGAAAGTGGCTCTTTCAAGTGGATATTCGAACACTCGGTAGTAACAATCCAGGTGCGACCAATACCATAAGGGTTCTTGGAAAAAAGGCCGGAATCATTGTTCTTCTTGTGGATGTTGGCAAAGGGGCCGTTGCGACTTATTTACCCATTCTGTTTCATTCCGATCTTGATCCTCTATATGCGGGCTTAATGGCGGTAATCGGTCATTGTTTTCCAATCTTTGCAGGGTTTCGTGGAGGAAAAGCTATCGCTACCACTGCTGGTTTTTTAATTGTTTATCATCCTTTTTTATTTTTGATTACTTTTCTCACCTTTTTCACCGTGATTTTTGTATCAAAATATGTATTTTTTGGTTCGATCTCTGTTGGCTTTGCCATGCTGATATTTTCCCTATTTGAGGAAGGCTATCATCCCGATCTTATTTTTTTCTTATTCTTACTTCTGCTTTTCTTTTTGCACCGCTCGAATATCCGGAATTATATGAATCATACGGAGTTAAAAATTAATGATAAAAAACTTAAGGATGACCGAATTCCTCCTAAACCTATAAAATGAAGGCTCAAAAAAATTCAATCAAACGTTTGATTGAATTTTTTTAATTATTTTCACCAAATGAATTATTATTCTAAAGACCGATTAGATACTTTCTGAGAAAATCTTTATTGTTACCCCTTTCACGATCTATTTCGGCTAAAAAAATATCGTCTCGTTCGCATAACAATGGTAGAATATTGCATATATTTTTATAATTATGCTTTTACTATAATAAAGGAGGAAACCTATTTGTCGAATGAATTTTACCAAGCGATCTCCATTGCCATCTACATGGCGGGGATGCTATTAATTGGTTGGTATTCTTACAGAAAAACTAGTAATCTGACGGACTATATGTTAGGCGGACGCTCACTAGGTCCTGCCGTAACCGCACTAAGTGCCGGTGCAGCTGACATGAGTGGTTGGTTATTAATGGGGTTACCTGGAGCCATTTATGTTAATGGCATGGTAGATGCCTGGATTGCCATCGGACTTACCATCGGAGCCTACCTTAACTGGGTTCTTGTTGCCCCAAGACTTCGTTCTTATACTCAAGTGGCAAACGACTCGATTACGATTCCTGGTTACTTAGAGAATCGTTTTAAAGATCAAACAATGCTACTTCGAATCGTGTCTGGTCTTGTTATTCTCGTTTTCTTTACGTTTTATGTTTCTTCCGGAATGGTCTCAGGGGGCGTATTTTTCCAGAGCTCTTTCGGTGTTAGCTATCATACGGGTTTATTGATCGTATCTGCTGTTGTAGTTGCCTACACCTTATTTGGTGGGTTCTTGGCCGTCAGTTATACCGACTTTATTCAAGGACTTATGATGCTCCTTGCACTTATTTTTGTCCCTATTATTGGGGTATTTGCAACAGGTGGACCTTCTGAAACGTTTGAAACGGTTCGACTCGTGAATCCAAACTTCTTGGATTTATTAAAAGGTGCTAGCTTCATCGGAGTCGTGTCGGCTATGGCATGGGGATTAGGATACTTTGGCCAGCCACATATCATAGTACGCTTTATGGCCATCACGACGGTTAAAGAAATAAAGAGTGCCCGTCGTATTGGGATGACCTGGATGATTTTCTCTCTAATCGGAACCATCCTTACAGCGATGATTGGGATTGCCTACTTTAAAAAGAATCCTGAGTTAACCCTTTCTAATCCAGAAGCCGTCTTTATTGAACTTGGACAATATCTGTTCCATCCGATCATTGCCGGTTTCCTATTAGCTGCGGTCTTAGCCGCGATCATGAGCACGATTTCATCTCAGCTCATTGTAACTTCAAGTGCTCTTATTGAAGATTTATATAAAGTATTATTAAAGAAAGAAGCTTCCGACAAGCATTATGTATTATTGGGAAGATTAGCTGTATTAACCGTGGCTGTCATTGCCCTCTTATTAGCTCTAGATCAAGACAATACAATTCTTTCACTTGTTGCCTATGCTTGGGCAGGATTTGGCGCGTCCTTTGGTCCTGTAATTATTCTCAGTCTCTTCTGGAAAAAGATGACGAACTGGGGTGCCATCTCAGGTATTATCACCGGTGCCATTACGGTAATTCTATGGAAACAAGCTGAGGGCGGAATATTTGACTTATACGAAATTGTTCCAGGTTTCCTCCTCAATGCAATCGTAGCGATTATCGTAAGCATCCTTACATTTAAACAAAACGACCAAATTGAAAAAGAATTTAATGAAAGTATCGCTTTATTAAAAGAAGAGAAATAATTTCCAAACAACTCATTCGACAGCGAATGGGTTGTTTTTTTGTCGGAAATATTCTTTTCCTGGGAAATACAGGCTTATTTCCAGGGAACTTGTCTAATCCTGTTGTTCATAAAGGCTCTTTTCTTAAACTTTGTTGCTTTTTGGATTCTAATTTTAATAATTGTGCTAAATTTCAGCAGAAAATAGCATGAATTTATTAAGAAAAGAGCCTACAAACTAAATTCTTAAGCGCAAAATAGCTATTTCCACGTTAAAATCGGCTTTTAGATTTTAACAACAATTTTTGCGAAAATAGCGTTCATAAAAGTGACATAGTTCACACTTCAGTCAATAAGCTTTTAACAAACTGTGAACGAACGGTTATCCCTATGGTTTTTACTATGGCCACATCGTATATTATGAGTGTAATCATTAAATAAATCATTTTTGAAAGGCGGAATCATTATGTTTAATCAATTTTTAAGAGAAAACAAGATTTCTGCAGCTCTCCTTACTCTATTACGTGTGTATCTCGGCTACGCTTGGATGACAGCAGGCTGGGGCAAAATAACTGGCGGGTTTGATGCTGCTGGATTTTTAAAAGGTTCAATTGCAAACCCTGTCGCTGGTCCAGATGGAATTGTGTATGGCTGGTATGTATCTTTCCTTGAAGGTGTGGCCCTACCGAACGTGGATCTTTTTAATTTCCTTGTACCTTGGGGCGAGTTTTTAGTAGGATTAGGCTTAATTCTTGGGTGCTTTACAAGTGCAGCGATGTTCTTCGGGTTAGTCATGAACTTCTCTTTTATGCTTGCTGGTACCGTATCTCATAACCCTACAGACATTCTAATGGGTGTGATTATTCTAACAGCTGGATTTAACGCAGGTCGTTACGGCTTAGATTACTATGTGGTTCCTTTCCTTCGCAAAGCCGTCTTAAAAAAAGAGGAACGCGCGATAAAGGAAATGGCTTAAGTTAACAATTTGTTCAATAAGTTACGGCTGATTTGTGAACCGTTTCACATAACTGTTCTTTTCACTATCACAACATTGTATATTATGAGTGTAATCAATAATACAATTCACTTTTGAAAGGCGGAATCATTTATGTTTAATCAATTTTTAAGAGAAAATAAGATTTCTGCAGCACTTCTTACTCTATTACGTGTATATCTCGGTTATGCTTGGATGACAGCAGGCTGGGGCAAAATAACTGGCGGATTTGACGCCGCTGGATTTTTAAAAGGGGCCATCGCTAACCCTGTCGCTGGTCCAGATGGAATTGTGTATAGCTGGTATGTATCTTTCCTTGAAGGCGTGGCCGTACCGAACGTGGATCTATTTAACTTCCTTGTACCTTGGGGCGAGTTTTTAGTAGGATTAGGCTTAATTCTTGGGTGCTTTACAAGTGCAGCGATGTTCTTCGGGTTAGTCATGAACTTCTCTTTTATGCTTGCTGGTACCGTATCTCATAACCCTACAGACATTCTAATGGGTGTGATCATTCTTACTGCCGGATTTAATGCAGGACGTTACGGCTTAGACTACTATGTCGTTCCTTTCCTTCGCAAAACAGTATTCAAAAAAGGCGTCGATCTTCTACAACAGAAAGCATAAATATAACGAGATTCCCTTGTTTCCAGTTTATCAAAGCTTAATAAATAAAGGTCATTACAAATTAGTTTAATTTCTGTAATGACCTACTTTTGTTATGACAAAATAATCTATAAGAATAGATTGATGTTCCTATACAGGATGGTATGGATAACTTTTGAAATTACTCCTATAAGAAAAGACCAACCCTATTTTAATGAATAGGGTTGGGCTTAAATATTTAGAGTCTATTTTACGAGTATATAATAGTCCCAAGGTTCTAAATCAAATGCTTGTTTATTTTGCAAACTAACTGCTTCCTTTGAAGGAAACAAACGATAATTACCGACAGACTTTGAGTCCACTGTCACACTGCCGGAAATGGGGTCAGCAGAAAGATTTACTATAACAATTACCTTAGAATTACCCTTTTGCCTTTCAAAAGCTAATAGGTTTTCGTCAGAAGTGTCTAATAAGTTAATTTCCCCACCAGCATCTCCATTCCACAATGCTTTATTCTCCTTTTTAAGGCGGATTAAATCCTGATAAAACTTTTGATCCGATAAATCTTGCCAAGAGATTTCATCTTTATCAAAAAACGCCAATCTCTTATTTAATCCCGCTTCTTGACCTGAATAAATTAATGGCATACCTGGTAAGGTAAAGGTTAAAGCAGCCATCGTTTTTTCAGATTCACCAAATAGCTCTGATGTAGTACCTTCCCAAGAATTATCATCATGATTCGTAGTCCAATGCATTGGATAAGAACCACTAGGGTATAGACGTTTCATTTTTGAAATATATGATTTTACATGCGTTGCATCTCTATTCCCAATGGAAATATCCCTCATAATATGATTTAGTTCCCAGCCATAATTAGAATTAAACGCATGATCTAACAGGTTATAAACAGTATTATCCTCCGCTAACATGTATACCGGTTTTATTTTATTTAACTCTTTTCGCGCAGTCTCCCAAAAGTCTAGAGGCACACCTACAGCATAATCCGCACGATACCCGTCAATGTCTGCTTCAGTAACCCAATATTTCATAGCGTCAATCATCGCAGTTCGCATTTCATTATTGTCATAATTCAAATCGGCTACATCCATCCAGTTTGTCCCAGGGGGATGAGTGATATTCCCCTCATTGTCCAGAGTGTACCATTCTTTATTTTCAGTCCAAATATGATCTTTTCCGGTATGATTAGCCACCCAGTCTAGCATCACTTTGAATCCCATGCTATGTGCCTTATCTACTAATCTTTTAAAATCATCTAATGTGCCAAACTCTGGATTAATCGCTTTATAGTCTTGTACTGCATAGTATGAACCTAATGTTCCAATCCTGCCCTCACTCGAAATTGGATGAACGGGCATAAACCACAAGATTTCTACACCTAATTCCTTTAATCTCGGCAGATGAGATTCAAATGCCTTAAACGTTCCCTCAGAAGTATACTGTCTAACGTTCACTTCATAAATGGTAGAATCCTTTGACCAATTAGGTTGTAAAGTTTTACTTTTTCCTACATTCGATGACCCATCAGGGGAGGTATACACAAAGTCATCTCCTTCTGTAATAAATACTTCTTTATATTCACCAAATTGGGAAAATACCTTAGTATCACCGTCTTTTTCACCCGTTGACCGATTTACAACAATGAAACTTATACTGGTTGGATTTTCTTTTAACTTTACATCAACATAAGCTCCATTTTCATCTACCTGTGTATTGGAAAATGGAGTGGCACCTGTTGGCCAAACACCTGCTTCAGCTGAAGGAATGGCTACATCATTCCATAACCAAAGTCCCCAATTATCATAGTTCTGATCCGTTCTTTCGTAATGTATTCTAATTGTGTTGTCAGGGATCGTACTAGAATCTACTTGCTTCTTGGACAAATTCTCAGCTACCACATGATTGGAAACAGAAACATTCCCATTGAAGATTACCAAAACTATAATCATCATTAGAATAGAAGCAATATTTATGAATCTTTTCAACTAAACCTCTCCCTCTTTTTATAAGATTTCTAGATTCACTCAGACAATGGAACGCAATTCAAACTTTCTTTAACTCGTTATTTGTTCAAATGTTCCATAGCAAATGGAATTTTAATAAGAGTTGATTTCGATTCTTTAATCACTTCACTTGGTGTTTTTCCATTCACTTTTATTGTCATGTCGCCTTTTAATCCGTGAATGACAAAGATTTTTTTTTGCCAATCTGGTTTAAACTGATCATGTTCAGCATTAATAACGATATCAAGATTTTCATCATCCATTTTTGTTTCAATACGACACTCGAAGAATTGACCATAGTTATAGGCAAATGTTTTCCCATCGTCTTCATAATAAGTAAACGTTGAAACCTCATCTTTTGTTGGATATAAATGAATGGTCATTTCATTTTCTTTCACTTTAGTTGAACGTTTTACAGTCCCATGAGTAAGAATTGCTCCCTTTTTAACAAAGATCGGCAAAGTTTCAAGGTCACCTTGGATCAGATGGTGCTTACCACCTTCCAGAATTTCTTCTGTCCAATAATTCACCCAGTTTCCTTTAGGTAAATAAACCACACGATGATAGGTATCTGGTTTTAAAATTGGTGCTACAATCACCTTTGAGCCAATCATAAATTGGTCAGAAAGGTTAAAAGTATGTTTATCATCCGGATATTCAAGTACTAATGGACGCATTACAGGTACTCCAGTAACACTTGCCTCTCTAAATAATGTGTATAAATAGGGTAGCCACACATAGCGCTCTTGAATGTATTTTTTAATTACCTTTTCATAGTCTTCACCAAATGACCACGGCTCTTGGCGAATGGAATCTAACACACTATGATTTCTAAAATAAGGAGTAAAGGTACCAACTTGGGTCCATCTTAAGAGTAATTGTCCGGTTGTGTCATGCGCAAATCCACCAACATCAGGCCCACAGAATGGAATTCCGGAAACACCCAGATTCATACACATGGGAATCGACATTTGTAAGTGCTCCCAGAAGCTTCTATTATCCCCCGTCCAAACAGTTCCGTAACGTTGAACACCAGCGAAACCTGCACGAGTTAGTAAAAACGGGCGGTTCCCATTTAACTGTTCTTTCATCCCTTCGTATGTTGCTTCACCCATTAATAGCCCGTACAAGTTATGCAGTTCTCGATGCGTTTTGGGCTCCCCATCATTATCATGCATAACTTTTAAGTCCATTGTTTTTGTTTCATTGAAGACAGCTGGTTCATTCATATCATTCCAAACACCCTCTATACCTATATGGGTATAAAATTCATGCTTTTCACCCCACCATTTACGTACATCACTGTTCGTAAAATCAGGAAATGCACTCTTGCCTGGCCAAACATCGCCAAAGTATATATTTCCTTCAATGTATTTGCAAAATCTATCTCCTCTAACCCCTTCTTGGTAAACCAAATATTCAGGGTCTTCTTTCACACCTGGGTCTACGATTGGGACAACATGAATTCCAGCATCCTTTAGGTCTTGAACTAAGGCCGCTGGATTCGGAAACCTTTCTTCATCAAAGGTAAATACGCGATACCCATCCATATAATGAATATCTAAATAAATGGCATCAAGCGGAATCTCTTTCTCTAGAAAATTACGTGCTAGTTCTCTTACTTCTTTCTCAGATTCATAGCTATAGCGAGATTGATGGTATCCTAATGCCCATTTTGGAGGAATTGGCATTCTCCCTGTTATTTCTGAATACTGTTCTAATACTGCCTTTGGAGTTGGACCTGCAAAGACATAATAGTCTAGTTGACCACCTTCAGCAGAAAACGAATAGGTATCATTAGATGTTTTCATATCGAATACTGTTTTAAAGGTATTATCAAAGAAGATCCCATGGGCATCTCCATTACGAATCGTCATAAAATAAGGGATGGATTGATAAAGCGCATCAATCTCGGGATTATGTGGAGCAAACACGTCGGAATTCCACATAGTCATTTTCTCACCACGTTTATCTAAAAAGCTTGTTTTTTCACCAAACCCATAAAAGTGGTCTTCTTTATGCATCTCTTTGAAACAGATAACCTCTTGTTTCTCATTAAAACCCATACCTGTTTCGTTTTCACGCACAAGCAAACGTCCTTGATTATCAAAAATAGAAATCCTTATTGGTGTTTTGTTAATAACGAGTGAGAGCTTATTACTTGAAACATGTATCTCACCGTTTCGCTCGATAACACTCACCTCAACATCTTCTTGAGCTTTAATAACAGCAAAACTCGTTTTTAAAGAAGGTGTCATTTTAGGATTCATAATAACTCGAACAATATCATCTCGATAAAAACATATCGAAACATATCCATTTTCACATTTAATATTTAACACCTTTTCTTGGAAGTGATAATTAACAAGAGAACCTATACTTTGATAGGAAGTTCCTCTTATATTAACCTTCTTTCCGGGGTGTATAGCAAAACTAGTATCTTGCATACAAATTCCTCCTTATAGTTTTTGAATCCCTTTTGTAGCATTTCAAGATAACTTGTCGGCAAAGGGCAAATATCCTTTCTATCACCCCTTAACAGAACCGAGCGTAATACCCTTTACAAAATATTTTTGAAAGAATGGGTAAATCACCAAAAGCGGAAGCATGGAAATAAATATTTTCGCTGCATTTAATGTTTGATTGGACGTCGATGTAAGGAGTTTCGCTGATTCCGCATCCATACTTGAAAGATCAGTTACGACCGTTAGGGAACGAATATAAGTTTGTAAAGGATACTGATCATTTTTGGTCATTAACACCATTGCCTGAAAAAATTCATTCCAATGATAAACGATGGTAAAGACTAAAATGGTAGCCAATACAGGTTTAGACAACGGTAAATAGATGTTCAACAGTATCCTCCATGGTCCTGCACCATCCATAATTGCTGATTCTTCCAATTCCTTTGGTAAATTTCTAAAAAAGTTCATGACCAAAATAACATTAAATACAGGTAATCCCCCTCCAAGAACAAGACCCCATATATTATTGGTCAGTCCCAGTGCCTTCATCGTCATATACCATGGAACTATACCGCCGTTAAAAAGCATGGCAAATATCAAAATCCACATAATAATATTTCTAGGTTTAAACTCCCTTGACGTTTTTGAAAGTGGATAAGCCATTAATACCACTACTACAAAGGTAGTTATTGCTCCTAAAATGACACGTGTAACAGAAATCCCAAAAGACTTAAAAAATTGAATATCATCCAGAATCAGTCTATAAGCGGCTATTGTAAAATCTTTGGGCCAAAAGAATACTTGCCCGGCAGCCACTGCAGATTTATCACTAAAAGAAACAACTAGCATATACCAAACTGGATAGATGCATAGAAGGGTAATTAAAATAAGTAAAAACACATTAAATCCATTGAATAACTTGGATATGAAAGATCGTTCTTCTACCATATTCCATCCCTCCTTGCTTTAGAAAATTCGATAATTTGCAAACCGGTAAGCTAATCCATAAGAAATAGAAATTAGAATTAAGCTAACAATAGATTTAAGAAGTCCTACTGCTGTAGCTAATCCATATTGCATATCTATTAGACCCGCCCGATAAACCCAAGTGTCAATGATATCCCCTGTAGAATAAACAAGTGGATTATAAAGGTTGAATATTTGATCAAACCCCGCATTCAAGATATTACCTAAGCTTAATGTACCTAGTAATATGGCTACTGGAAGTATGCTAGGCAACGTAATACTAATTAAGCGTCTAAACTGGGAAGCACCATCAATTGCCGCTGCTTCGTATAATTCAGGACTAATAGAAGTTAGTGCTGCAAAATAGATAATTGCACCGAAACCAAACTCCTTCCAAACGTCACTACCTATTACAATTGCCGGAAAGATATCTGGATTGGAAAAGAATAGCATCGGTTCAATTCCCAAGACGGAAAGTAACTGGTTAACTGGACCAGTAAGGGAGAAAAGGTCTAGTAGAATACCTGCCACTATAACCCATGATAGAAAATGAGGCAGATAAACAATTGTCTGAACAGACCGAGAAAAAAACCTATTTTTCACTTCATTTAACATAAGAGCAAATATTAGAGGAACAATTAACTGCAAAATCATTTTTGCTAATGCGATTACTATGGTATTCTTGAAAACTTGAATACTGTCTGGAAGCTCAAACATATATTTAAAGTTTTCTAGACCTATCCATGCAGACTTAAGAATCCCTACTCCTGGATTAAAATCCTTAAACGCCATTAATGTTCCGTACATAGGAAACAAATTAAAAAAGAACATCCAAAGCAGGCCAGGTAGAAGCATTAAATAGTAATGGGTATAATTCGAACGAAAAACCCTTGATAAGGTTATAGCCGGTTTCCGTTCTAAAACAGATCTGGTAATCGGAGCTTGATTGTGTACCACTCTGTTTTTCATTTCATTATCCTCCTTAAAAGAATCTCAAGACGAGTGTTTACCCGTCTTGAGATGATTTTTTATTGCTCGTTTACTTCTTTAGTAATCTGATCTCCACCCTGTTCTTTCCATTGTTCAACAAATGTATCAAAATCACTTAATGGCGCATTGCCGAAAATGATTTTTAAGAACGTTTCATCTTCCAGTTTTTTAAGATTTGTCCAACGAGTTTGCATCGTTTTTGTTTTGGCGGTTGCTAGACTACGAACATAATTAATGTCAGCATCTACAAATGTAGAACCACCATTCAGATGAGAATATACATGAGTAAAGAATTCGTCATCTTTATTCCAGTATTGTATATCGTAATTGTCGTAAGGCTCTATTTTCGTGTTCTTAGCATGTGATACGAGTTCATACGTAAAGCCATAATTTACTTTATCCACTTCTTCCAGGCTAACTTCTCCCGCAAGAAACTTTCGAGTCGTATCTACAGCGTATTTCAGCTGATCCCCATGCCCCATGATCGTAAACAACGGAATTTCCTGTGAAGTCATTTCCTTACCTACTGCTTCTTTGTAGCTAGCGTCTTTCTCATTTACATGGATATTTAAAAGGTTTACAATTGCTTCTGGATGTTCATATTCTTTACTAACGACGATATACTGGCTTCCAGTGGTTTCATTAGAATTAAGTACACCTGCTGTATCTACTGGTGCAGCATATGGACGCCAATTCGCATTTGGATCATTTTTGACGGAATCCTCAATATTATAAGGAGTCCACCAAGCTCCAAAGTAAATACCCGTTTTCCCACTTGCAATTACCTCTTGTGTACTTTTTCTTAACCCAAGTTCCTTGTCCAAAATTCCTTTCTCATACCATTCATTTAATAAAGCTAATGTTTCCTTTGTTTCCGGAAGTGTTGAACCATAAGATGCTTTTCCATCTTTATCCTTAACCCAAATTCCTGGATAAGCATTGTTAGCAAAAAACACCGGTGCTAAATTAAAGGAATGATCACCTGATGTTAGAAAAGTAGGATATAGTGCACCACCTTGTGCAGTTCCTACAATACCAATTGTGTCCTGTCCACCCATATTGTTATCAATAAACGCTTGCGCAATGTTTTCTACGTCCTGTAAATTTTTAGGTGGTTGAAGCCCCAATTTATCAAGCCAGTCTTTACGAATCCAGGTCATCGGTGCGGATGGAAGTGTGGTTTCTGGGAACGCATACAATTTTCCATCAACCGTTACATTCTCTAATAAGCCAGGATTTGATTTATAAATATCCTTTAGTCTTTCTGTACCATATTCTTCATAAACGTCTGATAAGTCAGCCAATTGATCTGCTTTAATCATTTGCTTTAGCTGCGACTCGTTGACTAACATAGCATCTGGAAGATCGTTGCTTGCAATGGTCAAACTTACTTTTTGTTCATAATCTCCTGCCGATGCTTCCCACTCATGCTTAATATCAATGTTATAACGATCTTTTAACCAACGGGTGTATGCATTGTTTTCGGCTGTGTCATTTCCCTCGAACTTATAGTTAGCATCAATTCCTTTACCAATAGATACTTCAACTGGTGCCGTATACTTCCCATCGGAATCAACTTTCAGTACATTATCCGCGTTGTTGTTACTTTCAGTTTTACTGGTACATGCACTTAAACTAGCGGTAATTAATAAACCTGCGAGTCCAGCCTTTACTACCTTTATCATAATTTTCCCCCTCTTATGAGATTCCTTTTTCTAGTTTCAATATACCACTACGGAAGGATTTTACGAGATAGAAAGCGGTTACAAAATAGGTTCACTATTTATTAAAAATAAAAAAAAACGTATGAAAAATGTCTACCCCTTTTTCGTACGTTTTCTAACCAACTTTATATACTACCCTTTTGTCTATAATCACTTGGTAAAACACCTACATGCTCTCGAAATAGTCTGCTAAAATATTTTTCGTCGGTATACCCAACCTGTTCTGCAATCCAATGAATCGTTTTAGTTGTGTTTCTTAAGTAATCTTTTGCTTGTTCCATCCGTATGTCTCTTAAATAATCTGTATATGTTTGACCAACAATTTCTTTAAAACACTGGCTGAAATAGCTACTACTCATATTAACTCTCTTGGCCATGTTTCCTGCTGTTATATGTTTATTCAACATTTGCTGTGCTAAGCTAACGGCTTGTAAGATACTATTTTGTATCTCTAAAGAATAGGTAGACTTCATTTTAATCATTTTTAATTGTTTTCTCGTTTCCCTTAACCAAGTCTCAAATTGAACCCAATTGGTTAAAAAATCTTCGATAATAATTGACTCAGAAAGGATTGGTTGGTAGAGGCGGTTCCATTCATCTGTAATAGAATAGAACATCCTTGTTAACCGGATCGGTGGCAGCCTGAATGATTTAAGTTCATTTTGCATATGTTCAAACAATTGATCGTTATGGATCCATTCACCGGATAGCCATTTTGCTTTGATTTGACTCATATCATATCCAGTTTCTCTTTTTACTTTGTTAAGTATATCTTCACTGTTTACAATTATGTAAGGCTGTAATGGGTCATAATCATAAAATAAATCACCCTTTTGATAGCCCCTTAGAAGTTGCAAAATTGATTTTCGATCCAAATGTTTAAGTCCATGGAAACGTATTAATACAAAACCTGAATTTGATGAAAAAGTTTTGGTTACCCAATTCTGGAGTGACTTCCTATCTTGTTCTTCTATAGTTAGCCAATACCAGATACCCAGATCCGCTTCTAAGGCTCCAACTAATAAATAGGTATCCAATTTCAGCTCATCACTTTGTGGGTTTAAAGCGAATAATGCCAAGATTTCTTCGACGTTCTCTAATTCATCTTGAGGAATAAGGTTTCCTTTTAATAAATCTTTCTGTTCCATTAAGGAAGCAATTCTACCTAGTACATCTTCAAATTGCTCTTTATCTAACTGAGTTTTGGCAATGTAGTCAATCGCTCCAAGGCGGAGTGCCTCTTGAACATATTCAAAATCTTGATGTAGAGTTAGAACGACTATTTGAATGTGTGGGTATTTTTTTCTAACCTCTCTCATTAATTCAATACCCGACATGACTGGCATGGATAAATCCGTTAATAACAAATCCACCTTGTTTTTCTCAATAATCTGGAGTGCATTCTCACCATTATTGGCTTCTCCTACAACCTTCATCCCAAAATCTTCCCAGGGCATAAAGGAAATTAAGCCCTTACGTACAATTTTTTCATCATCTACTATTAATACTCGAATCATATTAATCTTTCACCTCCAGAGACAGGGATTCGTAAAGAAACGATTGTCCCTTTTCCAATTTCACTTTTTATTTCTAAATTAGCTTTCTCGCCATAATTCGCTTCCAGAATTCGTTTCACATAGCTCAAGCCGATGCCCATTCCAACCTTTTGACTATTTTTTGACTCATCAAGAAGTAAGCTGTTTATTTCTTCTCTTGACATACCAGAGCCATTATCTTGAATGGTAATCTCTAAATAATCATACAACTTAACATTTACATGTATGTAGCCGTCGTCACTAACACCATGATAAAGAGCATTTTCTACCAGGGGCTGAAGGAGGAAACGTGGAATCGATAATTCCATCGTGGATTCATCTACTTCTATATCCACATCAAATTGAAAATCATAGCGAATTTGTTGCAACTGTAAATATTCTTTTACAGCCTCTATTTCTTTCGTAACCGTTGTGGACTCACCCATTTTCCCAAGATTATAGCTAAGTAACTTATTTAAGGAGAGGACCACCTTATCTATTTTTTCATGACCACTAAAGACAGCCAACCAATGCACGGTATCTAGTGTATTCATTAAGAAATGTGGATTTATTTGATATAGAAGTTTTTCTACTTCTAAGTCCGCTCGTCGCTTTTCTTTCTGTTCAATTTCAGCGTACAAATCCCATATCTTCGTCTTCATACTTCTAACCTGATAAAGTAAATCATCAAATTCAGGTATCTTAGTTAATTCTGTTTGCTCGGTAGTAGACTGAGTTAGGGATTTAACTTCCTTGTTGAATTTTTTCAACGGGTTATAGACCATCTTCCACATTAACATAGCAAATAATAACCCAACGACTATGAAAAAGGTCAATATTAAAGCAGCTTGAAAGAGCCATTTGTCTCGTTCCTTGTTCAGCTCCTTAACTGGGGTAATGGACACAATACTCCATCCTTGGTTACTTGTTTCTTTATTCCAAAAATAGTTTTTATAATATCCAGAGCTAGCTTCTGATTTGCTGTAATCTACAAACATACTATTCTCAGGGAAAGCCTTTTTATTTTCACTAAAGGTAATTTCCCCATCATTATCAAGTATAAGTAAACGACGGGAATCATCTTTCTTATTCTCAGGAGCAAATATAGTTTCCAAAGCATTGCGTCCCGTCTCAATATATAGATAAACATTTTGATTAGGTAAATTCACTTTACGCATCGTACTAAATACATACTGATTAATTAGTCCGTTGTAACTTTTATGAGGTCCATAGTATGTAATTTCCGAGTACTTAGCCATTATTGGCAGTTCGTCTGGCAAAAAGTCCCCGCGGAGTCTAAAACTTTCAAAATCATATTCTTGCTTCTCGGGATAGTAGTACATAATTAAACCTACATTAGGATTTGAAAAAGAAATCAAATTTATTTCACTTTTAATTTCACTTCGAAGCTGAATACGATTATAGGGCTCTCGTTCATTTTTTAATTCCTCAAAGAAATCATTTGCTCTTGCACCGTATGCAAGCTGCTGAGAGACATGATTTAAGTTATTTAATGTATTTTCTAAAGTGATTAAATCTTGCTTCAAATTACTTTGAAGTGAACTTTCTACTTTATTACGCAGGATAGAATCTATTGTATAGAAGGAAAGAAACCCCAAACATATAAAGGGAATTAAACTGCTACATAGAAAAATAAAGATAATCCTATTTTTAAAAGTTACTTGATTAATCTTTATCAAAGAATCTTTCACCCCTTTAAAGCGTTTTCATTCCTCGACAACATTCTACCATGATTACGTTTTTATAACTAGATTTACTAATTTAATAGGAGAAACTTACAAATAAAAGAGGCAAAAGGTGGTTTGATTGGTTAAAGATGAGTCAATAGAAAGAATACCCAAAACGCTACTTTCGAATGTTAAATAAACAAAGAGGATATATGCTCATATTGAACATCATATCCCCTTATCATTGTTTATCGCTTTTGAATCTCTTGTTGTAATAACTTGTTTACTAATGGAGGATTCGCCTGGCCCTTGGTTGCTTTCATGATTTGACCAACAAGGAATCCAATTGCCTTTTCCTTACCATTTTTAAAATCATCAATCGATTGTGGGTTGGCATCAAGAACTTCTGCAATGACGGTTAGTAGAGCACCTTCATCAGAAATTTGTACTAGACCTTGGTCTTTGACAATTTTCTCAGCACTACCGCCTTTTTCGACAAGCTCTTTAAATACCTTCTTTGCAATCTTTGAAGAAATCGTTCCGTCGCTAATGAGCTTAATCATTCCCGCAAGGCCTTCTGGTGTTAGAGCTACATCAGCCAGTTCCTTTTGCTCGGAATTTAGGTAGGCTGATAATTCTCCCATAATCCAGTTGGAGGCTTGTTTCGGATCCGCTCCTGCTGCAACCGTTGCTTCAAAAAAGTCAGCTGTTTCCTTAACCACCGTTAATACAGCCGCATCATACGCAGGTAAGCCCCACTCTTCGGTATAACGCTTTTGTCTTGAATCTGGAAGCTCTGGAATTTCAGAACGAATACGAGCCTTCCAATCCTCATCAATGTACAGATCCGTTAAATCTGGTTCAGGGAAGTAACGATAATCTTCCGAACCTTCTTTGACCCTCATTAATAAAGTGGTGTTCGTTGCCTCGTCATAACGACGTGTTTCCTGCTGAATCTCTCCTCCAGCTCGAACCACTTCTTCCTGACGCTTCGCTTCATATTCGATTCCTTTGCGAACAAAGTTAAAGGAGTTTAAGTTCTTTAACTCCGTCTTTGTCCCAAATTCCTCTTGTCCCACTGGACGAATGGAAATGTTCGCATCACAACGTAAGGAGCCTTCCTCCATCTTACAATCAGAAACTCCAGTATATTGAATGATTGATTTTAATTTTTCTAAATACGCATAGGCTTCATTTGCTGTACGAATATCTGGCTCTGACACAATCTCAATCAGAGGAGTTCCCTGACGATTGTAGTCACACAGAGAATACCCATTTTCATGATTCAGCTTGCCAGCATCTTCTTCTAAATGAATTCTTGTGATGCCGATTTTCTTCTTATATCCGTCGACTTCGATTTCGATAAACCCGTGCTCACCAATCGGCTGGTCAAATTGAGAAATCTGGTACGCTTTCGGGTTATCTGGATAAAAGTAATTTTTTCGGTCAAACTTCGTATGGGTTGCAACGTTACAGTTTAAGGCCATACAAGCCTTCATCCCGTAGTCAACCACCTTTTTATTTAAGACCGGCAACACCCCTGGATATCCAAGGTCAATCACCGTTGTATTGGTATTGGGTTCCGCACCAAAATGGTTGGGACTTGCAGAGAAGATTTTTGATTCTGTTTTTAACTCTACATGGACTTCAAGTCCAATTACCGTTTCGAATTCCATTCTTATCCCCCTTACAGACCTGGCTTTTGCTTGTGGAAGTCTGTCGCCTGCTCAAATGCATGAGCTACACGGTAGACAGTTGCTTCGTCAAAGTGCTTACCGATAATTTGTAAACCTAATGGCAGTCCTTGATCAAAACCACATGGCACAGAAATTCCAGGTACCCCAGCAAGATTTACTGGAATGGTTAAAATATCATTAGCATACATTGTTAATGGATCGCTTGTTTTTTCACCGATTTTAAAAGCAGGTGTTGGTGTCGTTGGCCCAACGATTACATCATACTTCGCAAATACATCTTCAAAATCCTTTTTAATCAATGTACGTGCCTTTTGTGCTTTCTTGTAATACGCATCATAATACCCTGAGCTCAAAGCAAAGGTACCAAGCATGATTCTGCGTTTCACTTCATCTCCAAAGCCCTCTGCTCTAGAGTTTTTATAAAGTTCCATTAAATTGTTCGAATTTGGCGAACGATAGCCATATCTGACTCCGTCAAAACGTGCTAGGTTAGCAGACGCTTCAGAAGAACTTAGTAGGTAATACGTTGAAAGAGCATACTTTGAGTGAGGTAAAGAAACTTCCTCCCAAGTGGCTCCTAACTTTTCAAGGGTCGCAAGAGCTTTCAGGACTGATTCACGAACCTCTGGGTTCACACCTTCTCCAATATATTCCTTTGGAACCCCGATCTTTAACCCTTTTACATCACCTGTTAAGGCATTCACATATGATGGAACCTCAACATTAGCAGACGTTGAATCCATTGGATCCACACCGGCAATGGCCTGTAATACGTAGGCATTGTCTTCAACGGTTCTAGTAATTGGACCAATTTGGTCTAGCGAAGAAGCAAATGCAATTAACCCAAAACGAGATACTCGTCCATAGGTAGGCTTTAACCCTACCACTCCACAAAAACTAGCTGGCTGACGAATAGATCCACCTGTATCAGATCCTAATGAGAACGGAACCTCACCGGCTGCTACGGCTGCTGCTGAACCGCCTGAAGACCCACCAGGAACGGTTTCAATATTCCAAGGATTTTTCGTCTTTTTAAAACTTGAGTTTTCCGTGGATGATCCCATGGCGAACTCGTCCATATTTAATTTCCCAATCGTAATCGTTTCAGCTTCCTGAAGCTTTGTCACAACAGTAGCATCATAGATAGGATCAAAATTATGTAGAATTTGGCTTGCTGCTGTTGTTCGTAAATCCTTCGTTACAATATTGTCTTTAACCCCTACCGGCATACCAAATAGCAAACCTTTTGCCTCGTCCGTTCCTAGCTTTTCATCTAGTTTTTTAGCTTGGCTTCGTGCTCGCTCTTCATCCAATGTTAAAAACGCGCCCACTTGGGTTTCGACTTCTGCTATTCTTTTATACGACTCTTCTACAAGATCTGAGACAGTAATTTCTTTTTTATGTAGCTGTTCATGAAGATCAGATACTTTTTGATCGAATAAGCTCATATGGTCCCTCCTTACTCAATAATCGGCGGAACTTTGATTTGTCCGTCCTGTTGGTCTGGTGCATTTTTTAAGACAAGCTCTTGTGGCAAGCCTTCTTTTGAAACATCTTCTCTTAATACATTCTTAATATCTAAAACATGGGATGTCGGTTCCACATTTTCAGTATCAAGTTCATTTAATTGCTCAAAGAATGTAATAATTCCATCAAGCTGTTTTTGAAAATTCTCTGCTTCTTCTTCTGTAATCGCAAGTCTCGCTAAATGCGCCACATGCTTTACCTCTTCGATGGATATTCTTGACATCCTCTCACCTCCATAAATTTTTTTGAACTTTTCACACAATAATACACTGATGATATCAAAGATTTAGGCTTTGGGCAAAGAGAATCCAAAGAAAAAGCAGTCTACTTTTCGTGACTGCCAAGTTATTAGCCAAATAGCTTTCCAAAGAAGCCTTTTTTCTTTGGAGTTGGATCTATGGTTACTTTCTTTTCTACATAAATGCTTTCCTTATCTATTGCGTAATCATAGGCAAGAACAAGCCCCAGCTCCGAGTCATATTCTTTGTTTGTCACAAGCGTATATTCAACATCATACTGATCGGCTACTTTTTTATACTTAGACAAAAACTCGTAGCTCATGTTGCCATTCAAATAGAGATGCGCTTTTTTATTTTCTTTTAAAGCGGTCTCCACCTCTGGATAGATTCCTGACTCAATCAACTGTGGTTGTTTTAAGGCAATAACAACACGTTCTCGTAAGGTTCCTAAAAATCGGCGTCTTTCATCAGGATTGATTTCCTTTTTTCCGTGAATCCCTTGCTGCAAATAATCATCAATATCCGGTCGCATACTTATCATCCCTCCTCCATAAATTTGTATGATACTGCCCTAGTAATTGTTCGTATATAAAGTATAACCCAATCGTTAGGACAAAAAAAATTCCTTCCCTTTCATGAGAAAGAGAAGGACAAAATGGAGGTTTACAAATAAAGGTGTATAACAAGTTTGAAGCCTGTTACTTTGTTGCAGTAAACTGCTCTTCTTCCGTGGAACCTTTTAATGCAGTAGTGGAAGAAGTGCCACCAGAAATCACCATTGAGACTTGGTCAAAGTAACCTGTACCCACTTCTCGTTGGTGCCTTGTAGCCGTATAACCATTTTCTTCGCTAGCAAACTCTGCTTGCTGAAGCTCTGAGTACGCTGCCATTCCACGGTCCTTATAACCACGAGCAAGTTCAAACATACTGTGATTTAGTGCATGGAAACCAGCTAGCGTGACAAACTGGAATTTGTAGCCCATTTTACCAAGCTCGATTTGGAACTTTGCAATCGTGTCATCATCAAGTTTCTTCTTCCAGTTAAACGATGGAGAACAATTATATGCTAAAAGCTTTCCAGGGAATTTCTCATGGATCGCTTCGGCAAATCTGCGTGCTTCTTCAATATTTGGTTCGGATGTTTCACACCAAATCAGATCGGCGTAAGGTGCATACGCTAACCCTCTAGCAATGGCTTGATCAAGTCCTGCCTTTGTTCGGAAAAATCCTTCCGGCGTTCTTTCCCCTGTGATAAACGGAGCATCAATCGGGTCCACATCACTTGTAATCAGGTCCGCGGCATTCGCATCCGTTCTTGCCACTAGTACAGTTGGAACACCCATCACATCCGCAGCAAGACGCGCCGCAATGAGGTTGCGTACAGCTGTTTGTGTTGGAAGGAGTACTTTTCCGCCTAAGTGGCCACATTTTTTCTCAGAAGACAGTTGATCTTCAAAGTGAACACCCGCCGCTCCTGCTTCAATCATGCCCTTCATCAACTCAAAACAGTTCAATTGCCCACCAAACCCAGCCTCTGCATCTGCCACAATCGGGGCAAACCAATCGATCGAGTCGTCTCCTTCCGAATGAGTAATTTGGTCCGCGCGTTGCAGGGCTTGATTAATTCTCTTTACCACACTTGGTACAGAGTTCGCTGGATACAAGCTTTGATCGGGATACATATGTCCAGAAAGGTTCGCATCTGCTGCCACTTGCCACCCGCTTAAGTATATGGCCTTCAAGCCCGCCTTCACCTGTTGAACCGCTTGATTACCCGTTAATGCACCAAGCGCGTTTACGAAGTCTTCATTATTCACCAGCTTCCACAGCTTTTCTGCTCCTCTTCGTGCCAATGTATGCTCAATATCAATCGAACCTCTTAATCTAATCACCTCTTCGGCAGAATATGGTCTTTCAATCCCCTTCCAACGCGCATCCATTTCCCAGCTCTCCTGCAACTCTCTTACTCTTTCATTTGTCATTGTAAAAACCTCTCCCTTCAATTTTTGTCCCCGTTGTTATAATACAGTTTACTTTACATGTTGTATTATATAACAGAGATTTAGAGATAGGAACCACTTTTTCTAAAATTTTCAGATTATTTTTTCGACAAATTTCAAAAGCGGAAGCGGCTTGAACAGCCCCGACAAGCGTAAGGCGAGCCCTGAAAGAAAGCCTGCTTTCTGGAAGGATTAACTTACGACTTCGAGGGGCTAGCCGCTGAGCTAGACGAATCCAAAAGCGGAAGCGGCTTCGTCAGGGGCGACAGGCATAAGACGAAGACCGCAAGAGGTCCTGACCTCTGGAGGGCTTTGGCTTATGACCCCGAGCCCCTACCGCTGGAGCTAGACGTCACTCAAAAGCGGAGGTGCGTTAAAATCAGAAGTTAATCAACAAAAAACTGGCCGAATCAGCATTCGGCCAGCACTTTTTGATGCTCGAGAGGATATTTCAACGAAACTCGATCACTTTTAAAGATGATTATCTGCGATTTCCAGGATATATTTGCGATTCCAGAAATATATTTGCGATCCCGAATTTTTATTTGCGATTCCAGAAATATATTTGCGATCCTGAATTTTTATTTGCGATTCCAGAAATATATTTGCGATCCTGAATTTTTATTTGCGATTCCAGAAATATATTTGCGATCCTGAATTTTTATTTGCGATTCTCAAAGTTTATTTGCGATCCCGTACTTTTATTTGCGATCCAACACCCTCACTTACAATCTCTCCACCCTTTTATTCCCTTCATCTATAAATCTCCAAAACAACAAAAAACCACTCCTAAGAGTGGCACACACATCATTATTCACTAAACGTATACTCAAGCTCCGTAGCCTTTTGGATTAACTTTTCGTTGGGATCGTAGACATCACTAGTTAGTACTTTTACTGATTGGATATTAGAGTTCTCTAAAATAAATCCAACATTCCCCTGCTTCTTTTCACCAGGAGCATACACACCGTGTAATCCGTCTAAGTAAATATCCTTTTCCCATGTGACCTTTTCTCCCTCACTCGTTTCAACAAGTGCAACAGGACCAAAGTTTACTTCTTCGTTGGATGTGTTTGTTACTTCAAAAAACACCTTAACAAAATCAAATTCTTCATCATGAGTTAACATATGAAAATAATCAATCATTCCATAATCCGGACGTAGATGAATCGCCTTAACATCTTTTACAACCAATTGAATGGGTCCAAGAGTCACTGTTTCATTTGCTGTCAGCTGGCTAAGTAGCGTAATTTCTCCTTTACGATCAGTTATAACCTCCCCAACGTCATCCAGTTCACGATCATCCGGTACTTGTGGGTTTGGAACATACTCGGTTGTGCCTTTTATTGGTTCTTTAGCAGTAGCTGTGGCTGTGGCTGTGGCTGATACCTTTTCCCCGCTTAGTTTATCCTCGTTATTACAAGCTGTAACAACAGATAAAAGTAAAAGAATAAGTGCTATAGAAATTCTTTTCATAGTTAGTTAGCCTCCTTTTAAGAAAAAGAACCCGCTGCTTTCCAACGGGATTCTTCTTGCTTCTTACTTATCATTAATAACCGTTTTATTTTTCCCTTTTTCTAATAAGTCAAAGATGATTTTCGCATGATCGGTGTTGTCGATTTGACCAGCAAAACGTTCACTAGAAGGACCATATGCATATACAGGTACGTCTTCTCCTGTATGTCCACCCGTTGTCCATCCAGTATGAGAGCGTTCATTAAAAATTTCCTCAATCGCATTATCAATATCAACAGCTTTTTTAGTAGCTACAGCCTCTACTGAAGCAATTTCTGCATCTGTTAATGCAAGAATGCTTTGGTCAATATACTTTGTTAACGTTTCTCTTACATTAGCCCCTGCCGCAATTTCGGCTGCTATAAAGTCAGGAGTACGCTTAGCCGCTTTAATTGGTTCACCAAACCAGTTGTAGACGCCATCTGCACCAATCGAGTATCCACCTGTCGAGTGGTCAGCTGTTGCAACAACTAACGTGTGCTTATCCTTCTTAGCAAACTCAATAGCTGCTCTAAATGCCTTTTCAAAGTCTTCCATTTCACTCATGGCACCAACAATGTCATTATCATGGCCAGCCCAGTCAATTTGGCTACCTTCAATCATTAAGAAGAAGCCATCTTTATCTTTTGATAACCGATCAATTGCTGTATTTGTCATATCTTCTAATGAAGGAACATCCTCCGTGCGGTCAATCATCTTTGGAAGTCCACCTTCCGCAAACAATCCTAGAATTCGATCATTTGTATCATTTAGGAGGTCTTCTTTATTTGTTACGTAGCTATATCCAGCTTCCTGAAATTCTGCTGTTAAATCACGATCTGCACGATCAAATAGGCTTGTACCACCACCAAGTAGAACGTCTACCTTTTGCTTTCCATTAATCACATCATCAAAGTAATCATCTGCGATGGCATTCATGTTTTTTCTGCTTTCATCATGTGAACCGAATGATGCTGGTGTTGCATGCGTAATTTCAGAAGTTGCTACTAATCCAGTCGCTTTACCTCTTTCTTTCGCTGCTTCTAACACCGTTTTTACTTCTGAACCGTCATTATCGACTGCGATCGCATTATTGTACGTTTTAATACCAGCTGACATTGCCGTAGCTGCAGACGCGGAGTCTGTTACGTTTTGAGCAGGGTCTTCCGGATAGGTCATTTGTTGACCAACAAGGTAATTATCAAATTCAGATTTTCCTACGAATTTCGAGTTATCACTATCCGTCATATATCGGTAGGCTGAAGTATAGGAAACTCCCATTCCATCTCCAATTAGGAAGATAACATTTTTGATTTCTGCATTGTTGCTTTTACTAGATTTCGCTTCTACCTCTGTAGTAGAGAATGATGCTACTAAGGTTGTTAAAGCCAATGTTGTGACTGCTGCAAACGGAATGATCTTCTTGAAAGATTTATTAAACATTGAATTTCCCCCTCATACTTTTTCTCACAAGGAATATGTTATGAAATAAATATGAAGGCATCATTAAGCTAGCTTACTAGTTTTGTAAATTTACAATTTCAGTAAAAAAGCACTATTTTTCGACAATCCAGTAACCTGTTAATCGAAATATTCCATTTACTGTATCATAAGACCTAAATTTTACCCTCTTCTCTGTTTTTTATCTCTTTACAAATGATTAATATATGTAAAAAACCACTCGCACATACGCGAGTGGTTCACCCATTATTTACTCTCAATATCATTCTCAACCGCTTCAACAAATTCCTCTTTAATGATTTTCCGCGGTTCGTTTCCTGTTAAGCTGAACACGATAATGGCAATCGTCGCTAAAATAAACCCAGGCACAATTTCATATAATTCAAACGGGATAATGCCAGCGACAGTTAACTGCTTCCACACAACGACAGTAACAGCTCCCGTGATCATACCCGCTAGAGCACCATTTCGGTTCATTCGCTTCCAATAAAGAGACAGAATGATTACCGGACCGAATGCCGCTCCAAATCCACCCCAAGCATAACTAACAAGGTCTAATATAGACGCTCCACCATTCTCAGGATTGCCTGTATAAGCAAGTGCAATGGCAACAAGAGCAATCACGATGACTCCTCCTCTACCAACCCACACCAATTCTGCATCACTAGCATTCTTTCGGAACAGCGCTTTATAGAAGTCTTCAGCTAACGCACTGGAAGATACTAATAGCTGCGAATCAATGGTACTCATAATTGCCGAAAGAATGGCAGCAAGCAGAATTCCTGATACCCAAGGATTAAACAAGATATCTGAGAAAAAGATAAACACTTTCTCACTATTATTTACGTCGGCTGTAATTAGTGGATTATCAGCAAAATAAGCGATACCGACCAACCCTACAATAATCGCACCAGCAACGGAAATGGTCATCCAGCTCATCCCAATCCATCTGGCTTTTCTAACTTCCTCTGTAGATCGAATGCCCATAAAGCGGGTGATAATATGCGGTTGACCGAAATAACCTAATCCCCAAGCAAGTAATGAGATCGTCCCTAAAGCCGTTACAGAATCAAATGCATTGAGATAAGATGGATCAATGCTGCGGATGGCGTCCATCGATTCACCCCAACCACCTAATTTAAAAATTGCCACAATCGGAACAATCACCAACGCTAAGAACATTAATAACCCTTGGAAAAAGTCCGTCCAACTGACCGCTAAGTAGCCTCCTAGGAAAGTATACGAAATAATAACAATGGCTCCGATAAAGAGTGCTGTATTATATGACATTCCAAACGTTTCTTGGAATAACAGTGCTCCCCCTACTAAACCTGAGGACGCGTAAAAGGTGAAAAAGATTAATATGACTAACGCGGAGATCACTCGTAGTAAACGTGATTGATCTTTGAAGCGATTTTCAAAAAAATCGGGGACCGTAATCGAATCATTCGCCACCTCAGTGTACGATCTTAGTCTGGATGCGACAAATTTCCAGTTTAAATAGGCACCAATAATTAACCCAACACACATCCAAATGGAATCCAAACCTGTGGCATAAGCGAGCCCTGGTAAGCCAAGCAGCAGCCATGAACTCATATCAGAGGCACCAGCACTTAAAGCTGTCACACCTGGTCCAAGACTTCTTCCTCCTAAGACATAGTCCGATAGATTGCTAGTTAGCTTAAATGAGATCAAACCAATGATCAGCATGCCAACTAGATACACAATAAAAGTAACTAACGTAGCTGTTTCCATATTTTTTTCACATTTCCCCTCTCAACGATTTTATTGGTTCATACAATTTTTCTGTAAAATTATACACATGATTTCTTGCCGTGGCCGAACCAACATAACAAGCGTAGCATACATACTAGGTTCTATCTAACTGAATTATCTGAAAATAAAGTGATCAATTTATAAATATTCATAGGTTTTGTATGTTTATAGGGCTCAACTCCCCATTTACTGATATGTATACACTGAAATTTATAAAATTAAGTTGAGAAAGTGGGCTTTTTAGGTGGAATTCTAGTGAACTAGCTCTTAGATTTTTCTTGATTTTTTTGACTCCTCAAGTGGTATTTCCCTTGCCGTTAGGTCATAACTACCACCACCCCTTGCTCCAGAGCACTCAACTCACAAAAAAACACCACCCCAAACCCGGAATGGTGCTAGCAAACTAATTAATACAATTCAGATGTTGTTTTAGCTTGTAGATGTAGCAATAAGTAGTCAGGTCCGCCCGCTTTTGAGTCCGTTCCTGACATATTGAAGCCTCCAAATGGCTGATACCCGACAATCGCACCTGTACAGCCGCGGTTGAAGTATAGATTCCCTACGTGAAAGTCTTCGCGCGCTTGTTGCATGTGTTCACGGTTGGTGGTTATAACCGCTCCTGTTAATCCATATTCCGTGTTATTTGCGATGCTAATAGCTTCTGTAAAGTCCTTAGCTTTTGTAAAACCAACAACCGGTCCAAAGATTTCTTCTTGCATTAATCGTGCATTCGGGGCTAAGTCAGCGAAAACGGTAGGCTTAATGAAAAAGCCTTTCGAGTTATCTCCCCCTCCTCCAGCGACTAAACGGCCTTCCTTTTTTCCCATATCAATATAACTCATAATTTTATTAAAAGCACTTTGATCGATCACAGGTCCCATAAACACGCTTTGGTCTTCCGGATTACCTAGAGTTAACTGATTGGTTAACTCCACCACACGCTTTAATACGGTATCGTAAACATCCTCTACGATAACTGCACGGGAGCACGCAGAACATTTTTGACCAGAGAAGCCAAATGCCGAGGTAACAATGGACTGTGCCGCTAATTCAAGGTCCGCTTCCTTATCAACGACGATCGTGTCCTTTCCACCCATCTCAGCAATCACACGCTTTAACCAAATTTGTCCTTCATTCAATTTAGAAGCACGCTCGAAAATTCGAAGCCCCACATCTCTTGATCCTGTAAAGGAGATAAATCGTGTATCCTTGTGATCAACCAAATAGTCACCAACTTCTGCTCCGCTACCCGGTACAAAGTTCAAAACACCCTTTGGTAATCCCGCTTCCTCCATCACTTCAACAAACTTTGCTGCTACCACAGGAGTGGTTGAAGCTGGTTTTAAAAGAACTGTATTTCCAGCTACGATCGCGGCTACAGTTGTTCCAGCCATGATGGCAAGCGGGAAATTCCAAGGAGAGATGATGATTCCAACACCCAATGGAATATAGTCATAACGATTAAATTCATTTGGGCGGCTATTTACCGGAACCCCGTCCTTCAGTAACAGCATTTGACGCGCGTAATATTCGAGGAAATCAATCGCCTCAGCTGTATCCGCATCCGCTTCTCTCCAAGGTTTCCCCGCTTCCTTTGTTAACAGGGCAGAGAATTCGTGTTTGCGACGGCGAATAATCGCAGCGGCTTTAAAGAGTACATCTGCACGTAATTCTGGCTTTGCTTTTCTCCACGTTTTAAATGCTTCCAAAGCCGCTTGCATGGCTTTTTCTGCTAATTCACGATTTGCCTTAGAGACGCGTCCAACGACTTCTATTTTATGTGATGGATTATATGAAACAATTTTTTCTTCTGTAGAAACTCGCTCGCCACCAATGATTACATCATAGTCCTGACCAAGATATCCTTCTACTGTTTGTAAGCCTAATAAATATCCTTCGCGTTCCTGATCATTAGAAAAGTCTGTGAATGGTTCATGTTTATACGGTTGCACCAATTCTTCCGCCTCCTTATGATAAAAACGTTTCACCCTCCATTCTAGCATGGTAATGAACGGTCCTTCAAATGAAGTAAAAAAAGACAAGGCATTTACCTTGTCTTAAGAATTATTGATAAATATGAACAAATGGTTCCTTGTCTCCAGCTTCTTTTACGATCAAACCTTCTTGTCCGTTCACGGAAGTGATGTTCACCTCGACTGAATAATAGTCAGGGAAATGCTCCATCACCAACCCTGTTACGTATTGTGTGAAGCCCACTGCTTCTGCCTTTCCGTAAAACTGGATCGGGATATCGATTTTCAACTCTTGAAGTTGATCACCTACATAAAAAGCCTGACCAATAACACCATTAAAGTTTGGGAAATAGGTTTCCACGTCCTGTTTAAAATTCAAAAAGAAAGTCACATCATCACGATGGGCATTGGTTGCTTCGGTTGACGGAAACAGAAAATAATTTTCGTTCACACTTTGCCAAGCACCCAATTTTGAACTTCCTTTATCTGCAGATGCGTAAGCGATAAAATTCCCTGGAACGACAGAAGACCGACTTTTCTGTTTAAAAAGGGCAATCGTAATGGGGACATTCGCTAAGCTCTTCATCCCGCGAAGTCTCGTCAGTACTTCCCCAGCGATTCTTTTTCCTTCTTCCTCAAGTTTTGCTTGAGAAATTTCGGATTCATATGTGGCACCGTAAGCTTCCTTTTGGTAATAGTGGACAGAGTTTAACGCCAGCCCGATCACCACTCCTCCGAGACGAACCGTTCCATCTTCATCTTTAAGAAGATAGTTATGCTCAAGAAGATGCGCTAAATAAATGGGGTTCTGTTCATTATTCGCTGTAATATCTCCGCCTTCAGGAATTTGCGGATTCAAACCAATGTTTTCATTTTCTTTTAAACCAGCATCTTGTAGCTGAGTCGCTGTCATTTTCCGGTTCAACCATAAACCAACCGTTTCCCGATCAAGATTTTGCCCTTCCTTAAAAAGGTACTTATCTGGACCGAAGGACGTTTGCGCAAGCCTCATTAACCCTGTTTCAAACTCACTAATGTCATATCTTGTGTTTAAGTTATTTACGATCAACCCTCTTGCTTGTGACGGCTCGAAAGGCAGGATTGTCCGATAGTATTGATCAGAAATCTGATACTTCGGTATAATGGCCTTTTGCTTTGTATCTTCGTTTTCCTGTACCACTTCTTCTTGCTTCTGAAGATTAGGAGCACAGGCGGTTAAGGTCAAGAGAACGGTAAGAGCAACCATTAGAATCTTCCTCATGGTATCACCTCTATTTCTTCAATTCTTCCACTAATCTCTCTTCATTCCACACTTCAATTCCCAGCTGTTCTGCTTTTGTTAATTTGGATCCAGCCTCTTCCCCAGCGATCACCAAATCGGTTTTTTTACTTACACTTCCTGCGACTTTCCCGCCAAACGCTTCGATTCGTTCCTTTGCTTCATTACGAGAAAGCTGTTCTAGCTTTCCGGTTAGGACAATCGTTTTCCCCGCAAAAAAATGATCAATGTTTTCAACAGCAACCTTTTTCGGCCCAAGATAAGTGGTATTAACTCCTGCTTCTTTTAGCTCTTTAATTAATTCTTTCACTTCTTCAAGCTCAAAGTAAGCGACCACCGATTCGGCCATTTTTTCTCCGATTTCGTTGATGGCTGTTAACTCCTCAGCCGTAGCCACCGCCAGTCGGTCAATCGTTTCGAATTCCTGTGCAAGAGTTTTTGCTGCTTTGGCTCCCACGTGACGGATGCCTAATCCGAACAACAGCTTTTCAAGGGAATTGGCTTTTGAAGCATCAATCGCTTCAATCAGATTGTTAACTGACTTTTCTCCCATTCTCTCTAATTGAATCAACTGATCAAAGGTCAATTTATAAATATCTGCCACATCTTCAATCAATTGTTCGGCAAATAACTGACTGATGACCTTTTCACCAAGACCATCAATATTCATAGCGGTTCTTGATACGAAGTGGATCAATCCTTCTCTGATTTGCGCCGGACATTTCGGATTAATACAACGCAGTGCCACTTCCTCTTCAAGCCTTACTAGTTCACTTTCACATTCCGGACAATGAGTGGGCATACGGAACTCTTCCTCTGCCCCTGTTCGTCTCTCAACGAGTACATTTACGACCTCTGGAATAATATCTCCTGCTTTTTTTACAACAACCTGATCGCCAATTTTGATGTCCTTTTCACGAATCAAATCTTCATTATGTAAAGAGGCCCGTTGTACGGTTGTTCCAGCTACACGGACGGGTTCTAAAATAGCCGTTGGTGTAACGACCCCTGTACGTCCGACACTTAACTCAATTGATTTTAAAGTCGTGACCACTTCTTCAGCTGGAAATTTATACGCGATGGCCCAACGTGGGCTTTTCGCCGTTGTACCAAGCTCCTCCTGCTGCGAAAGAGAGTCTACCTTTATAACGATCCCGTCTATATCATATGGGAGGTTCGGGCGCTGTTCCGTCCACTCATTAACATACGAAATGACTTCCTCGATAGAAGCACATTTTCTTCTTTCCTTATTCGTTTTAAAACCTAGACTTTCTAGCAAATCTAAGCCTGCACTATGGGAAATTACACCGGTCTCCCCTACATCTGCAATATTATATAGGAAAATATCCAAATTACGTGAAGCAGCAATCTTTGGATCAAGCTGTCTTAGTGAACCGGCTGCAGCATTTCGGGGATTGGCTGCCAGCTCTTCCCCTCGTTCTGTCTTCAATGCATTCAATGCTTCAAACGATTTTCGAGGCATAAAGACCTCTCCGCGAGCTTCAATGGACACTGGTTCATTTAATCTAAGGGGAATGGATTTAATCGTACGTAAATTAGACGTAATATCCTCCCCAATGGTTCCATCTCCTCTTGTTGCTCCTTGAATAAACAAACCATTTTCGTAACGAAGCGAAACCGCTAGACCATCAATTTTCAATTCACACACATAAGAAATTTGATCTCCCACCGCTTGGCGAACACGTCGGTCAAAATCCAGCAAATCCTGCTCTCCGAAGGCATTGCCAAGACTAAGCATAGGCGATTGATGCTGTACCTTTTCAAACATATCTAAGACAGCTCCACCTACACGTTGCGTAGGAGAGTCCGGACTTTTTAGTTCAGGAAACATTTCTTCCAGATTGACTAATTCTCTTAATAATTGATCGTATTCAGCATCTGAAGCGGTTGGTTGGTCTAATACGTGATATTCGTAATTTAACTGATTTAACTGGACATGCAGCTCTTGTACTCTTTTTTCCCCAGCTTTTTGATCCATGTACTCAACCCTTCCATCAGAACTATTTTAAAATATAAAAATAATTTTCAATCAAACGTTTGATTGAATTGCCCTCGTACCAGTTGTATCATGGTTTCAAGCAATTTCAATCAATCGTTTGATAGATTGTAATACCTTATCCCTTTGTTATAGGAGCAAATTTTGCAAGAAGTCGTTTGATCCCAACTGGTTTAGGAAATGCGATATCAAGCTCGATCCCTTCTCCCTCACCTTTTACGCTAACAACGGTACCTGTGCCCCATTTTCCGTGCACGGCCTTGTCTCCCACTTTCCATCCAAGCTCTTCTCCACCCGTTGAATTCGTCATTGGACGAAGTACCGGCTTGCGTACAGCGGCTGCTTGTCTAGCGGCAAAAGGACTGGCTGACTGTGATTGTAGCGACGGCTTTTTCGGCTCTAATCCTTCGAGAAGATTTGCTGGAATTTCGCCTATAAATCGGGAAGGAGGGTTCATATTCGTACGCCCAAATAAGGTCCTCATTTGAGCATTCGTGATAAACAGTTCTTCCTCTGCTCTTGTGATTCCCACATAAGCAAGACGACGCTCTTCCTCCATCTCCGCTTCTTCCATAAGAGAGCGACTATGTGGGAACACCCCTTCTTCTAGTCCTAATAGGAACACGACAGGAAATTCAAGACCTTTTGCCGAGTGCAAGGTCATCAACACAACGGTATCGACTTGCTTTCCGTCTTCATCCAACTTATCGATATCGGCAACAAGGGCAAGATCGGTTAAGAAGGCAATCAGACTTTTATCTTCATTTCCTTCTTCAAAGTTTTTCGTAACAGACAAAAATTCGTCCAAGTTTTCTAGTCGACTTTGTGCTTCAATCGATTTTTCCGCCTTTAACATTTCATAATAACCGGTTTTCTCTAACACTTCTTCTACAAGCTCTGTCACTGATAAATACTCTTGCATATGTGTGTAGTTATTAATCAAATCATAAAACTCTCTACAAGCCTTCGTAATTTTCGGACTTAATCCGATTAACTCAATTGATCCTAGTGCTTGGAACATAGACATATCATGCATGTCCGCAAAGTTCGCAATTTTATCAACCGAACTCGACCCCACTCCTCTTTTTGGAACATTAATCACACGAGTTAGGCTGATATCGTCATCTGGGTTTGCAATTAAGCGTAAATAGGCTAGTGTATCTTTGATTTCTTTTCTGTCATAGAACTTCACCCCACCGACGATGGAGTATTCAATGTTCGACTTTAGTAACACTTCCTCCATTACACGGGACTGAGCATTGGTTCTATACAGGATGGCAAAGTCGGAGTATTTTCGTTTTCCGCTTTGAATTGCTTCCTTAATTTTTCCTGCTACGAACTGTGCTTCACTTTGCTCACTGTCCGCACGATAATAGAAAATCTTATTTCCTTCTGGATTCTCCGTCCAAAGATTCTTGTCTCTACGATTTAGATTGTTCTTAATCACTTCATTTGCAGCAAAAAGAATTCTCTTCGTCGAGCGATAGTTTTGTTCTAGAAGGATCACCTCTGAACGCGGATAATCCTTTTCAAAAGAAAGGATATTGGCGATATCTGCCCCACGCCAGCGATAAATCGACTGATCCGAGTCCCCAACCACACATAGATTTTGGAACCGTTGCGCCATAAGTTTAACCAGCATATACTGAGCACGGTTTGTATCTTGGTACTCGTCCACATGGATATATTGAAACTTTCGTTGATAGTAGGTTAATACCTCTGGAACACGTTGAAACAGTTGAATCGTCGTCATAATCAAGTCATCAAAATCGAGTGCTTGATTTTTGCGCAGTCGCTTCTGATATAGCTCGTACACATCAGCAACAATTTGATCCATATGACCGCCCGCATTTTTCGCGAATTCTTCTGGACCAATCAGTTCGTTTTTCGCTGAACTAATAGCCCCAAGGATCGCACGTGGATCATACTTCTTTGGATCAAGGTTTTTTTCTTTTAAAATGGTCTTAACCACGGATTGTTGGTCCGTTGTATCAAGAATCGTAAAATTACGATTGTATCCTAGTCGATCAATATCTCTTCTTAAAATCCTTACACACATCGAGTGGAACGTAGATACCCAAATTTCATCGGCCACTCCACCCATCATGGAATAAATACGTTCTTTCATTTCACGCGCCGCTTTATTCGTAAACGTGATCGCCAAAATATTGTACGGATTCACTTGTTTCTCTACCATTAAATAGGCAATACGATGCGTTAGTACTCTCGTCTTTCCACTACCCGCACCAGCCATCAATAACAGAGGACCATCCGTCGTTTTCACCGCTCGCTGTTGTTCTGGATTTAAACCATTTAATAATTTATCTGTTAAGTATTGCACTATATTTTCACCACCATACAAACATATGTTCTTATTCTATTTTACCTTTATACTATCGTTTAATCAATTTAATTTCGACCGTTTGAAGAGCTTCTTCTAAATTGTCGTAAACAGCATTCCCCACAATAATCACATCTGCTAGTTCAGCCATTTCCTTTGCCTGCTCTAATGTATGAATACCTCCGCCGTAAAACACGGTTGTCTCCTGGGTTGCTTGGCTAACGGCCTTCACGATCTCAGGGTCACCATAGGTTCCACTGTATTCTAAGTAAAAAATAGGCAAATGAAACATCTTCTCAGCAATTTGCGCATAAGCAACCACATCTTCCTTTGTTAAAGATGTTTGGGCATGGGTTAGTTTAGCTGCTTTACAATTTTCGTTCAAGATACAATATCCTGCAACAAGAATTTCATCCCAATTCATGATCTCCCCATATTCCTTCACCGCTTGATGATGTAAATCAACAATCCATTTCGCATCAGGACTATTTAAGACCGTTGGGATAAAATAAAGATCAAAGCCTGGTGTAATGGACTCAAGGTTTGAGATTTCCAGCACACAAGGCACCGTGTATCTTCTAATTCTAGCCATCAAATCAAGTACCTTTTCATCCGTTACTCCATCCGTCCCACCAACAATGACGGCATCTGTGCCTGACTCACATATTCTCTCCAACGCTTCATCTGAGATTTCCTTATCAGGATCTAATTTAAAAGCATGACGCCATTCTCTTGTATCGTACATGCTGTAACCTCCATTCTACTATCACATTACACCATTATAGCACTAGCGAATGGGACAAAAAAGAAAACCGAAGATTTCTGTCCGGTTTCATTTTTTCTAAGTAAACATCATTAATATTTTCAAAATAGGAAGGAGGGAGTTTCACATGGATACAGGAGAGTTTTTTTAAAAATCTGGCGGGTTTAAAGAAGCTTAGTTGGTACAAATAAGCGGAGATTTTTCTGTTAACCTACAGAATACAGCTTGTTTTGGGGTAAATAAGCGGAGGGTTTCCGGTTAAGCAAAGCAAAATTGCCCAATTTCACGTTTTTCGAGCCAATAGCCGGAATCTTTCCGTCTATTTAGCTATTTTCAGTGCGATTTCCCTAATTAAGAGAAATTTCTCCGCTTATTTTTCAAACTCAATTTTAATTCAAAAAAGGATTACAGATATTTTCATCTCTAATCCTTTTAACCGGCTATTTTTTACTCTGAAATCGTCCCAGCTTCTTCTTCCTTCACACGCTCTAATGCCATTTCATACGCATCGTTTCCATAATTCAAACAACGCTTAACACGTGAAATGGTTGCTGTACTTGCGCCTGTTTCTGTTTCGATTTTATGATAGGTTTTCCCTTCACGAAGCATACGGGCAACCTCTAATCGTTGCGCTAATGATTGGATTTCATTGACCGTACATAAATCATCGAAAAATTTATAGCACTCTTCTAAATCCTTTAACGTTAAAACCGCCTTAAATAACTGGTCGAGCTCTTTGCCCCTTAATTTATCAATTTGCATGATCTAGACTCCTTTATGATTGTATCGTAACGGTTTGTTCCAATCCTGGATTTGTTGGAACGATATTGATCCATGTTTTTCCTGGAACAAACTTGACTTCTTCGCCATTTAAGAAAGGAAGAATTCTTCCATCTACATTTTTCCACTCTACCTGAAGAAGCTTTCCTTGCTGCAATAAATACCCTTTTCCACCAGAGGTTAAATCAATCTCTCTTCTTCCAGAGTCATCCAAAACTGAGTGCTCCATCTCCGCAATAAAGACATTGTCGAGAAGAATCGGCTCCTCTGAATCTAGATCTATCGTTTGTTTATCATTTGAATATCTAGCATATTTTTTGCTACTGATATCGTATTTGTAGTCGACCTTAAACAGATTACTCTTTAAGTAGGCAACTGTTACATTCTCAGCAGCCTCACCAGTGATAGTTGCTAACTCGTCTTCCTCATAAAAAGGCAGTGCCTCTGGAGTTTCAGACATGTCATAACCGACTTGTTCTGCTCCCTTTACAATATTTTCGTATGAGATATAACTGTTATGCGGTGCCTGCCTAAAGCTCGCACGTTTGAAAAGCGTACCGTCATACTGCATTCCATTTAAATTATCTATAACCCCACTCGTAAGCATTTCCTGTGCTTCAGGACTGTACCCATGAGCGATATATAATGAATCATACCCGCTGGCAAGGTCAATATAATAATCCCTTGCACTTCTTACTGGCCCAATATTTTCAGGATGTTCGCTTTGAAAAATAGCCAAAAATCTCGTCACATTGCCTTCTGCTAACACTTCGTATACGATGTCTGCCTGGTTCAGAGCGGACTGCGGCCTTGCTTTTGGATCATTGTTGATCATCACACCAAATGCTCGACCAGACGGTTCTTCTGAAAGTTCCACACCAGTTAAAGGAGCTTCAAAAGTTTGGGATACTTCTTGTACGACTGTATCATCCTCTTCTACTGGTTTTTCACTTTCCTTTTGAACCTCTTCTACTTTGTTACAGCCAGTTAGTATAAAGGCAGATGCCAATCCGACTGTTATCCATTTCCTAAGCATCATTACACCCCTAATAATCTTTTTCTATGCTCTTTCTATGATGTCCTTTTATATTTTAACGCATTATCGTTGGAAAGAGTATCATTTTGTTCATCACATCGTACATCCCTTGCTGCGTAATTCGGATATACGGCAGATGTGTGGATGAGAAGAATAGCAAGGTATAGATAGGATCGGCGTACGTATACCCTTTTGTTTTTAAATAGGCAAGCAATTCCTTATCTTCCTCCACCAGTCTCTCAACTGAATGGTCACTCATCACTCCACTTAAAGGCAGTGGAATTTCTAACACAATTCTTCTTTCCTCACTGATGACAATTCCTCCACCCAACTCGACCATGCGGTGAAAGGCGTTCATCATTTCATACTTGTTTTTTCCAATTAAAATAATATCTCCAGTTGTCGAGTACGAGCTAGCTAAGCCCTGCACCTTGTTAGAGAATCCTTTTAACATCGTGTTGATTCTCCATTTGCCATGTTTATCAATTAGCATGAAGAAGCACTCATCATGGTCACACGAAAGCTCATCATAATTGGCATCAATAGACACAGAATATGGCTTGGTAATAACGGCATTCTCCATTTTTATTCCAAATGGCATAGAGAACTGAAAATCATCCATGGATAGTTCCCAGTCTAACTTTAACGGTTCAAACCCCAAATCCACCCAATTTGGCGTCTCATAGGCATTGGTGTCTTTTCCATCCCTTTTCACCCACTGACCTTTGGCAAGAACTGATACTGGAGTTGGATTACATTCATCTGTCAAAAAGTTAATATTCGCTACTCTTCCTGTCGCAATATTTCCATACAAATGTTCTACATTGTAGTAGCGTGCTACATTAACCGTCCCCATATTGTAAGCATCGATGACGGGTACTCCCTTTTCCATGGCAATTCGAATCATGTTATCAATAATCCCATTTTCGTAAAAGTGAGCAGATGCCCCGTCTGTGGTAAACATAAATTTATCGTACATCGTGATTCCTAGCTGATGAATTTCATCTAAAAGGACAGGTAAATCTGGACGGATGGATGAATGTCTTAAAGAAACCATATAACCCTGCATGAGACGATTATAAATTTCTTCTCCTGTCATCGCTTCATGATCACAGTCCGCACCAAATAACATCATCTTCGCCAATGTTTTTTCAGATGCGCCCGGAAAATGACCTTCCACTTTCTTTCTCATTCGTTTGGCTTCTTGCATCCAATGGAGCATCATATCATCCCCATCAAGAAGCTTTGGCCAACCGGTCAGCTCTCCCCCTTGAATGACTGCATCGTTTTCGAGCCAGGATTTCACATTGCTATGTGAAAAAATTTGCTCCTCGTCTCGGATCTCTGTTTGGGCATCAAAGCGGCACCACCAATACATGGAGGTTGGCGATTTACGCATCTCCCTCATAAATGAGAACGCTTTATTTTTTTCCATCTGCAACGCAAGCACCATATTGTCATTTATTAGTGTTGTCGTTCCATATTGCGATGCATAGTGTGCAAGCGAATGGGGATTATATACTTGAAAGGGATGCGCATGTGGCTCAATATAGCCTGGAACCAGTAAAAGACCTGAGCAATCCACGATTTCACAATTCTCTACATTGTCAGGATACTTGTCGCCCACATAAATAATACGGTCGTCGTATATCCATATATTCGCTGTCATCCAAGCACGAAATGTTTGATTCAGATACTTGGCATTTGTTAATAGAATGGTCGGAGAAACATTTCCATCTAGAACAGAAATATGTTCTCTAATATGTTTATTTTTCCATCGA
The DNA here is from genome assembly GCA_041640555.1 of Bacillaceae bacterium. Lineage (GTDB taxonomy): Bacteria > Bacillota > Bacilli > Bacillales > Cytobacillaceae > Robertmurraya_A. Next base: position 17,230 of record JBEQAB010000006.1, on the reverse strand, counting down.
TATCGTTGATCCAGCATGTATGTCCCTCCTTAAGTAGTGTCCTTTATCTTAGAAAAATTTAGTCATATTACGGGTAACAATAGTTCAAATATCAAAAATCTACCATTGGTTGGTTAGATTTTTTGACACAGTTTTTCAAAAATCTTGTCAGAAATTAAACACTACCTATCTAAAATGAAAACCCTTACATTTTAGAGGTTTGGTTTTTATAGTACCATATTTCACTGTTTAACGCAGTAAAGAAATACTAAATTTTTTAAATAAATGTAAAGGAGTGACAATTTCATGAATGTAAAGCCCAATATTGGCATTTTAAATGCTCTTGTCCGTATTACCATAGGTTTAAGTGTCTTAGCTTGGAGTACCGCGAAACATACCAAAATGCCTTGGAGAGATTCCTATGTATTGCTAGGAATTTTAGGTGCCATGAAGGTAGCTGAGGGGATTGTTCGTTTTTGTCCAGTCACTGCCCTTTATGAAAGAGAACAAAATTTGAGAAGCAATCAAAACCAATCGTCTAATGAAAAATCAATGACCGAACAGTTTTTACCTTATAATACCCAATAAGAAAAGCGTAAGCGCCCGTTTAGAAACGTATGGACTGGAGAGCTTCGACTGAGATAAAGGAATCCGAAATGCGGAAGCACCTTGATCAGCTCCAACAGGCATAAGACGAAGATCGAAAGAGGTCCTGACCTCTGAAGGGCTTTGGCTTATGACCCCGAGGAGCTAGGTGCTGGAGCTAGACAACACGGAGAGCGTAAGCGATTCGATGTTGACTTATCGTAGGGAGAAGATCGAAGTACACTAGTTGCTGGGCGCTGAAACTAGACAATAAAAAAGCCCCCTCTGATCACAGAGGGGGAAATCTCACTATAGAAAGGAGTCATCACTATTATGTTTTGGGAATATGTTAGCGATATGTCCTTTGTATTGATTACTTTGATTGGAAGTATTGTTGCTCTTCTATTTGTTTATATCAAGAAGTCTGGCAAGCGGCAAACGTAATGGCTTTATGTCCAATATCTTTTCTGTAAAAAATACCATCGCTCGATACATTTGATAACTCGGCATACACACGATCTTGTGCGGCTTGAAGAGTGTCTGCCTTCGCAGCTGCTAGCAATACACGTCCGCCAGCAGTAATGATCTTTCCTTCTTCGTTCTGATCGGTTCCAGCATGGAAGACAAGTGCTTCCTTCACCGAATCAAGTCCTTCGATGACGCTGCCCTTTTCCGGCTGTTCAGGGTAGCCTTTTGCTGCGCAAACAACACCTACTACGGCATCCGATGTCCACTTGATAGAAGGCTGTTCTCCGTTTAACACAGTAAGAATGACCTCTACTAAGTCGGATTCCATTCTTGGAAGAACCACTTGTGTTTCTGGATCACCGAATCGAGCATTAAACTCAATGACCTTAGGTCCAGCAGTTGTTTGAATCAGACCTGCATAAAGAATTCCACAGAAGCTTCTTCCTTCTGCAATCATCGCATTGGCTGCAGGCTTTAACACCGTTTCAACAGCTGTTTGAACAGCTTCACTGCTGATTTGCGGAACCGGAGAATAAGCCCCCATTCCACCTGTATTTGGTCCTTGATCGCCATCGTACGCACGCTTATGATCTTGAGCAATTTCCATTGGCACCACAACGTCACCATTCACAAATGCCATGAGAGAGAATTCTTCTCCCTCTAAAAACTCTTCAATTACTACCTTCGCAGAAGCTGCTCCAAACTTGCTATTCACAAGCATTTCTTTCAGGCTGTCAATCGCTTCTTCTAATGTTAGAGCAACGGTTACTCCCTTGCCTGCGGCAAGACCATCCGCCTTGATCACAATAGGAGCTCCTTTTTCCTCCACATACGCTTTCGCCTCTTCAAAGTCTGTAAAGGATTGATAAGCAGCGGTTGGAATTTGATACTTTTCCATTAGCTCTTTCGCAAACGATTTACTGCCTTCAATGACAGCGGCTTTTTGATCTGGACCAAATACCGCTAGACCTTCTGCGCGAATGCGATCTGCAAGTCCCGCTTGCAGTGGTGCTTCAGGTCCAATAATCGTAAGACCGATCTTTTCTTCTTTAATAAAATGAATCAGCTTGTCTTGTTCGTCTTCAGAAATATCTACACGCACGGCTACGTCTGTCATTCCTACATTCCCAGGAGCGACGAACACCTTTTCTACAGAAGGACTTTGGCTTACCTTCCAGCAAATAGCGTGCTCTCGTCCTCCACGACCTACGACTAGAACGTTCATGGTTTGTACCCCCATCCTGAAAATTAGTGTTTAAAATGTCTAACTCCAGTGAATACCATCGCAATTCCGTACTCATCTGCTTTTTTCACTGAATCTTCATCACGGATCGATCCACCCGGTTGAATAATCGCTGTAATTCCAGCCTTTGCCGCTGCTTCAACGGTGTCATCCATTGGGAAGAATGCATCCGAAGCAAGTACCGCACCTGTTGCCTTTTCTCCAGCTTGTTCTAAAGCAATTTTCGCTGCACCTACACGGTTCATCTGACCAGCACCAATTCCAAGTGTCATATCAGCATCGTTCACAACGATCGCATTGGATTTCACATGCTTAACAACCTTCCAGCCAAGCTTAAGTGCTTTCCATTCCTCTTCACTAGGCTCGCGCTTCGTTGCTACCGATACTGTGGCATCTTCTAGTGTAAAACGGTCTTGATCTTGAACAAGTAGTCCACCTTCAATTGACACATGCTTGTTTTCTACCTTTGCTTTTTCATCAAACGGAATCGTTAGTAAGCGAAGGTTCTTTTTGCTTGTTAATACTTCTAGAGCTTCCTCTGAATAAGAAGGAGCAATAATAATTTCTAAGAAAATTTCATGAAGCTTTTCAGCGGTTTGTTTATCTACTTCACGATTTAAGGCAATAATTCCACCAAAGATCGATACAGGGTCAGCCGCAAATGCCTTTGTAAATGCATCATAAACATCCGTTCCTGTTCCAACACCACAAGGGTTCATATGCTTAACAGCTACTGCAGCAGGCTCTGTGAATTCTTTTACGATTTGAAGGGCAGCATCCGCATCATTAATATTGTTATATGATAACTCTTTGCCATGAAGTTGAGTGGCATTCGCAATTGAGAAAACAGAACCTAGTGGCTTACGATAAAAAGCTGCCTTTTGATGAGGGTTCTCCCCATAACGAAGGCTTTGCTTTAATTCATAAGTAACTGTCATTTTTTCTGGATTTTCTTCACCAGCAAGATCTGTCATGTATTCAGCGATCATCGCATCATACGCAGCTGTATGTCTAAATACCTTAGCAGCCAGCTTACGACGTGTAGCTTTTTCTACATCACCAGTAGCTTTTAGCTCTTCGAGTACCACTTCATAATCAGTAGGGTCAACAACCACAGTTACGAACTCATGGTTTTTAGCTGAAGCACGAAGCATCGTTGGTCCACCGATATCAATGTTTTCGATCGCATCTTCAACCGTCACATCAGGCTTAGCAATCGTTTGTTGAAATGGATATAGATTGACACAAACGATTTGGATTGGATCAATTTTATGCTCAGCTAGTTGCTTTTGGTGGTTTTCATCTGAAAACTTGGCTAAAAGGCCTCCGTGAATGTATGGGTTAAGTGTTTTTACCCGGCCCTCAAGAATCTCTGGAAACCCTGTTACATCGCTTACGCTAATAACTGGAACACCTGCAGCTTGTAAGGCATTCTTTGTTCCTCCAGTAGAAATTAATTCATATCCTAATTCACTTAAATGACGGGCAAACTCAACAACCCCAGTTTTATCAGATACACTAATTAATGCTCGTTTTTTCACTTTCCGTTCTCCTTTCACCCTTTAAAAGCTGGCTGATTACTGATGGATAGAGCTTGTGCTCCACCTCATGTATTTTTTTCTGCAGACTTTCCTTTGTTTCTCCCTCTTCAACGATCACTGACTGTTGAGCGATAATAGGACCCGTATCCATCCCTGCGTCCACGTAATGTACCGTTACTCCGCTTTCTTTCACATTAGCCGCTAACGCTTGACCGATCGCATCTTTCCCCGGAAAGGCCGGCAGCATCGATGGATGGATATTGATGATTTTCCCTTCAAAATCAGTTAACAAGGTAGGACCAATTAATCTCATATACCCTGCTAATACCACAAGATCAATGTTTTTCTCTGTAAGAAGAGCACAAATCTTTTGCTCATACTCCACTTTGGAAGAATAGTCCTTCGCCCGAAACACAAACGTCGGAACGCCTGCTTCTTCTGCTCTTTGTATGGCGTACGCACTCGGCTGGTCACATACTAACAGCTGCACCTTCACCTCGAGCTCACCACATTGAATCGCTTCTAAAATCGCACCAAAATTACTGCCCGAGCCTGATGCAAATACAGCTATATTTTTCATACTGTCCCTCGCTTACCTAATGTGAATTCCCTCTTGGCTTGATACCGTTCCGATTGCATAAGCTTTTTCTCCACTTTCGTTAAAGAAACGAATCACATCGTCTGCAATCTTCTTATCCACTGATACTACCATGCCCGTACCCATATTAAAAATATTATACATTTCCTTACGGTCAAGCTCACCATACTTTTCAAGCAAGTTAAAAACGGCTGGAACTGTCCAGTTTGACTCTACTAAATCTGCTCCTAATCCCTCTGGAAGCATACGTGGAATGTTCTCTACAAATCCACCGCCAGTAATATGAGCCATTCCCTTAATTTCAAACTTTTTCAAAGCAGCTAATAGTGGCTTTACATAGATTTTTGTTGGCTGTAGCAACTCCTCACCAAGGGTGCGTCCAAGTTCATCTACGTGCTGAGTAAGATCAAGTCCTGCTTTTTCTAGCAATACTTTTCGAACTAATGAGAAACCATTGCTGTGTAGACCACTTGATGCAAGACCGATTAGAACATCACCTGATGTGACCGAAGCACCGTTGACTAATGCCGACTTTTCACAAGCTCCTACCGAGAATCCAGCCAGATCATATTCTTCTTCGCTATACATACCAGGCATTTCAGCTGTTTCTCCACCAACAAGTGCACAGCCCGCTTGTTCACAACCGTCTGCAATTCCCTTAACAATGGCTTCAATCTTGCTAGGCTCTGCTTTTCCGCAAGCAATATAATCTAAAAAGTAAAGCGGCTCTGCCCCTTGAACCACGATATCGTTCACACACATGGCCACAGCATCGATTCCAATTGTGTCATGCTTGTCAAGCATGAACGCAAGCATCAACTTCGTTCCCACGCCATCCGTTCCAGAAACGAGCACCGGCTCCTTCAGGTTTAGACTTGAAAGATCGAACATACCGCCAAACCCACCTAAGCCTCCAAGCACACCTGGACGAATAGTACGCTCTACATGCTTTTTCATACGGGAAACAGCTTCGTATCCAGCCTCAATATCTACCCCAGCTTGTTTATAAGCATTTGCCATTGTAAAAACCCTCCATAGAAAAGCGCAAGCGTCTTAATCAGACGCCGGTGCTAGACTTTTTAAAATAAAAATAGATTTCCGAAGAAAAGGCAGCATGTGCTGCTGCCATTATTTGACCGTTTCTAGTGTTAATTCCGTTGGATAAATTTCCGTTGGGTATTTACCAGTAAAGCAAGCTAAGCACTGTCCACATTGATCCTCTCTTGGATCCTTCCCGATTGCTTCAAGCATGCCCTCCACACTCAAGAATGTGAGCGAATCCGCACCAATCATCTCTCGAATTTCTTCAGGCGAAAGCTTAGATGCAATTAACTCTTCTCTTGTAGATGTATCAATTCCATAGAAACACGGATTTTGAATCGGCGGAGAACTGATCACCACATGTACTTCCTTCGCTCCCGCTTCCTTCAACATCGTAACGATTCTACGGCTAGTTGTTCCTCTAACAATCGAATCATCCACCATAATCACACGCTTGCCCTCAACCACTCCACGAACGGGAGAAAGCTTCATCTTCACTCCCTGTTCACGCAAAGTTTGAGATGGCTGAATAAATGTACGGCCCACATAACGGTTTTTAATTAAGCCCATTTCATAAGGAATGCCTGATTGTTCAGCATATCCAATCGCTGCTGAAATACTAGAATCAGGTACACCCGTTACGACATCCGCTTCAATCGGCACTTCTAAGGCAAGCTTTTTCCCCATTGCCTTTCTTGCCGTATGCACATTAATTCCTTGAATATTGCTATCAGGTCTTGAAAAATACACATATTCCATCGTACACATCGCTTGGTTCGATGCAAGTGAATACATTTCCGAATGAATGCCATTTGCATTAATCGTAATTAATTCACCTGGCAATACATCGCGAACGAACTCGGCTCCAACTACATCAAAGGCACAAGTTTCTGATGCCACCACATACGCGTCACCCAGTTTAGCAATGGATAATGGTCGCATGCCGTTCGGATCAAGAGCAACCATTAACTCATCTTCTGTCATAATCAAGAAGGCGTATGCCCCTTTTAACATGGTTAAAGCGGTTTTCACACGATCTTTAATCGATGAAAATCCACCGCGACGAATTAAATGGGCTAGAACCTCTGTATCAGAGCTTGTTTGAAAAATACTTCCTTGTCCCTCCAGCTGAAGCTTCAGCTGATTCGCATTCACAAGGTTTCCATTGTGTGCAAGAGCCAAACTGCCCGTCTGTGAGTTGAAGAGAAGCGGTTGAACATTCTCATAACCGCCTCCTCCAGCTGTTGCATAACGAACATGCCCAATTGCCGCACTTCCCGTCATTTCTTCCATCGCCTTAGCCGTAAAGATCTCGGCAACAAGACCTTCCCCTTTTAATCCCTTCAATCTCTTTTGATCAGAAACGACCATTCCCGTTCCTTCCTGACCACGATGTTGAAGGCTATGCAATCCGTAATACGTGAGTTGTGCAGCGTCCGGATGTCCCCAAATACCAAAGATACCACACTCTTCATTTAACCCCTTTAGCTCAGCAAGCATGGGATTGCCCCTTTCCAAGCCTTTTCTAGCGTAGAAACTGGTTGTGTAACGACCAATTCATCACCACAAGTTATTTTTAAATCAGAAGTATCTGTTACTGTACCGATATAAGTTGCATCTACTAAACTCTCAAATTGTGCTTGGTTTTCTTTTTTCACCGTTAAAACGAAGCGAGATTGTGACTCACTAAATAGTGCTGTTGTTGCTTCGCCTTGAAGGGTTACTTCTGCTCCTAATTCTGAGCTACCCATTAAGCTTTCAGCAAGTGCTACGGCTACTCCACCTTCAGACACGTCATGAGCCGATGCTACCACTCCTGCACGAATCGCTGAAAGAACTTGCTTTTGAGCTTTCTTTTCTACTTCTAGGTTAAGCTCAGGCGCTTTACCAAAGATATTGTTGTTTGTCAGCTTTTGAAGCTCACTTCCACCAAATTCAGGCTTGGTTTCCCCTATTAAATAGATTAGGTCTCCCGCTTCTTTAAAGCTTTGTGTCGTAATATGATCGATATCTTCCACTAATCCAACCATACCAACTACCGGTGTTGGGTAAACAGCCGTTCCACTTCTTTCATTGTACAGTGATACGTTCCCACCGATTACTGGTGTGCTTAACACGTTACACGCTTCGCTCATTCCATCAACCGATTTTTCAATCTGCCAGAAAATTTCTGGCTTCTCTGGATTTCCAAAGTTTAAGCAGTCCGTGATCGCAAGTGGTACCCCACCAGAAGCAACAATATTACGTGCCGCTTCAGCAACTGCGATTTTTCCGCCTGTTTCTGGATCCAAGTAAATGTAGCGAGAGTTACAGTCCGTTGTCATCGCTAGTGCTTTTCTCGTTCCACGAATACGAACCACTGCAGCATCACTTCCTGGTGCAACCACCGTACTTGTACGAACCATATAATCGTATTGATCGTAAACCCATTCCTTACTCGCGATCGTCGCTTGCTTAAGAAGGTTCACTAACGTTTCGTTATGATCTTTTACTTCTGGTACTGTGTTCTCCATCGCTTGGAACTCACGGAAGTACGCAGGTTCTGCTGATGGCTTGTGGTAAACTGGTGCTTCTTCTGCAAGAGCATCTGCAGGAACGTTCGCAACCACTTCACCGTTATGAATTAAACGAAGCATCTTGTCATCTGTAACCACACCGATCGCAACTGCATCTAAATCGTACTTACCGACGATATCAGCAATTTCTTGTTCACGGCCCTTTTCAACAACGATTAGCATACGCTCTTGAGACTCAGAAAGCATCATTTCGTAAGCCGTCATGCCTTTTTCACGCTGTGGTACAAGATCCATATTCATTTCAATCCCTGAGCCGGCTTTACTTGCCATCTCCGCTGATGAGCTAGTAAGACCCGCAGCTCCCATGTCTTGAATCCCAACAAGAGCATCACACTGAACAAGTTCAAGACAAGCTTCTAATAAAAGCTTCTCCATAAATGGATCTCCTACTTGAACCGCTGGGCGTTTCTCATCTGATGTCTCCGTTAATTCTTCTGATGCAAATGTTGCACCATGGATTCCATCACGACCTGTTTTTGCTCCCACGTACATTACCGTGTTACCAACACCGTGCGCTTGACCTTTTTTAATATCCTTATGGTCAATTAAGCCGACACACATCGCATTTACTAACGGATTTCCTTCATAACAAGCATCAAACTGAATTTCTCCACCAACCGTTGGAATTCCGATACAGTTACCGTAACCCGCGATTCCAGCAACCACTTCTTTAAACAAATATTGAACACGGCTCGATGCGTCTAACTCACCGAAACGTAGAGAATTTAACAATGCGATTGGTCTAGCACCCATAGAGAACACGTCACGGATAATTCCGCCTACCCCTGTTGCCGCTCCTTGGTAAGGCTCAATCGCTGATGGGTGGTTATGACTTTCAATCTTAAAAACTACCGCTTGTTCGTCACCGATATCCACGATTCCTGCACCTTCTCCAGGACCTTGAAGAACACGCTCTCCTGATGTTGGGAACTTACGAAGAACCGGCTTTGAGTTCTTGTAGCTACAGTGCTCTGACCACATAACAGAGAATAACCCTGTTTCTGTGTAGTTCGGCGTGCGTCCAAGAATGTCTTCTACCATTTGAAATTCTTCGTCAGACAAGCCCATTTGTGAATAAATTTTCTCTTGTTTAATTTGCTCCGGACTTGGCTCAAGCTTTAACAACATGTGAGTCCCTCCATTGTTTAACGATCGATTGGAATAGCTTTACTCCGTCTGCTCCACCTAATAGCTCATCAACAGCTCTCTCAGGGTGTGGCATCATTCCTAGTACATTTCCTTGTTCGTTCATAATTCCTGCGATATCTTCTAAACTACCGTTCGGATTATTCGTATATGTGAAAACGATCTGCTTGTTTTCTTTTAATCTAGCTAATGTCTCTTCATCACAATAATAGTTTCCTTCACCATGAGCGACAGGAATTTGGATGGTTTCTCCTTGTTTATAGCTACCTGAGAACATAGTTTCATTGTTTTCCACACGAAGCGAGGCAGTTTTACAAATGAACTTTAAGCTTTCGTTACGACGCATCGCTCCAGGTAGTAAACCTGCTTCTAATAAAATCTGGAATCCGTTACATACACCTAAGATTGGCTTCCCAGCTTCAGCTGCCTTGACAACTTCCTGCATGACATTACTAAAGCGAGCAATGGCACCCGTTCTTAGGTAGTCACCGTAAGAAAATCCACCTGGTAATAGGATGGCATCAAATCCGTCTAAGCTTGTTGCGTCATGCCATACATATTCTACTTCTTCTCCTAGTTCATCCTTAATCGCGTGATACATATCGATATCACAGTTTGAGCCAGGAAACACGATTACCGCAAATTTCACTGTGCAACACACTCCTCAATCTCATAGCGATAGTCTTCAATAACCGTGTTAGCTAGGATTTTTTCACATACTTCTTTTACTACTTCTTCTACATCACGATCTGATTTTTCTACTGTTAGTTCCATATATTTTCCGATACGAACATCTGATACCGCCTGATAATTTAACGAATGTAGTGAATGAACAACTGCTGTTCCTTGTGGATCTAATACACTCTCTCTTAACGTTACAAACACTTTAACTTTATACATGTTGTGGTCCTCCTAATTTTTCAAGAATTGTTTCATATGCATCCGTTAAACTTCCTAAATCGCGGCGAAATACATCCTTATCAAACTTTTCATTTGTGACTGCATCCCAAAGGCGGCATGTGTCAGGAGAGATTTCATCAGCAAGTAATAATTCTCCTGCCGCATTCTTCCCGAATTCTAGTTTGAAATCGATTAAGCGAATTCCTAGCTCTTTGAAAAAGCTTGATAAAGTCGCATTTACAGTCAGTGCCTTTTCCTTTAATTGCGCAACCTCTTCAGGAGTGGCAAGCTTTAATTCTTCTACATGATCATCTGTGATAAGCGGATCACCTAATGCATCATCCTTTAAATAAAACTCCACTAATGGCTTTGACAGCTCCTTGCCTTCTTCTACTCCAAGGCGTTTTGAAAAACTTCCAGCTGCCACATTACGAACGACTACTTCAAGAGGAACAATCTCCACCTTTTGAACAAGCTGCTCAGTCTCTGAAAGGCGCTTTACAAAGTGAGAAGGAATACCCGCGTCATGAAGCTTTAAAAATAACAAACTAGTAATCTCGTTATTCAAGCGACCCTTCCCATCGATTGTTGCCTTTTTTTCACCATTAAAAGCAGTAGCTGAATCCTTGTACTCAATCCAAACAATTTGTTCATCATTCGTTTTGTACACCCGTTTCGCCTTGCCTTCGTATAATAAGGAACCTTTTTCCATTAGCAATCGTACCTCCTGAATCGGAATATTGGCAATTTTTTGAGTAGAAGCGCCGCTGGGACGCTTCTTGTTATAAACCTAATCTTTCAAAAATAGTATCTACATACTTGATATGGTAGTTGTAGTCGAAGCAATCATCGATTTCAGCTGGGCTTAACTTGCTCGTAATCAGTTCGTCACTTTCGATGAGTGAGCGGAAATGAACTTGCTTTTCCCAAGCTTCCATGGCTCTTGGTTGAACGGTATCGTATGCTTGTTCACGAGTTAATCCTTTGTCAATTAGTGCAAGAAGAACACGTTGTGAGTAAATCAAGCCAAGTGTACGATCCATGTTTCTCTTCATATTCTCAGGGAACACCGTTAAGTTCTTCACAATGTTTCCAAAACGGTTCAACATGTAGTTGAGTGCGATCGTTGCATCTGGGAGAATGACTCTTTCAGCAGAAGAGTGTGAAATATCTCTTTCATGCCAAAGTGAAACATTTTCATAAGCAGTCATCATGTATCCACGAATCACACGAGCCAGTCCAGTCATATTTTCAGACCCAATTGGGTTTCTCTTATGTGGCATAGCTGAAGATCCTTTTTGACCTTTTGCGAAAAATTCTTCCACTTCACGCGTTTCACTCTTTTGTAATCCACGAACTTCAGTTGCAAATTTTTCAATTGAAGTAGCAATTAGAGCAATCGTGCTCATATAGTGTGCATGACGGTCACGTTGCAAGGTTTGAGTAGAGATTGGAGCTGGTTTGATTCCAAGCTTTTCACAAACATATTTCTCAACGAACGGATCAATGTTTGCATAGGTTCCAACTGCACCAGAAATTTTCCCATATTCGATGCCTTCAGCTGCCTGCTTAAAGCGATCTAAGTTACGTTTCATTTCCTCGTACCAAAGAGCAAGCTTTAAACCAAATGTCGTAGGTTCTGCGTGTACTCCGTGTGTACGACCCATCATAACCGTATGCTTATGTTCCTGAGCTTTATTTTTTAAGATCTCAACAAAGTTCTCTAGGTCTTTTAAAAGGATATCATTCGCTTGCTTTAGCATATAAGACAGTGCTGTATCCACCACATCTGTTGAAGTCAGTCCGTAATGTACCCATTTACGCTCTTCTCCAAGCGTTTCTGAAACGGCTCTAGTAAAAGCGACTACGTCATGACGTGTTTCTTGTTCAATTTCATTAATACGATCAATATTGAAAGAAGCATTTTGACGGATTTTTTCAACGTCCTCTTTCGGAATTTCACCAAGCTCTACCCATGCCTCACATGCAAGGATTTCTACTTCTAGCCAAGCCTTAAAGCGATTTTCCTCTGTCCAAATAGCTCCCATTTCCGGGCGTGTGTAACGATCAATCATGTTTTATCCTCCGATCAATTCTTCAGTTTTACTCCAAATCCCACTGTCTTCAATTTCTGCTAGCGCATCTTCTACGTTCTCTCGAAGCAAGGTAATATGCCCCATTTTTCGCTTAAACTTCGGTTCGATCTTTCCATAAAGATGAATTTTCCAATCCGTTACGGAAGGAATGGCTTGAAGCACAGCTTCTTGATGTTCTCCTAAAATATTTACCATGACTGCTGGTTTTAAGAGAGTCGTACGTCCTAACGGCAAGTTACATACCGCACGCACATGCTGTTCAAACTGTGACGTTTCACAAGCTTCAATCGTGTAATGACCTGAGTTATGAGGCCGTGGTGCCAATTCATTGATATAAATATCGTCATCTTTAGTAAGAAACATCTCAACCGCTAGAGTGCCGACCAACTGCAAGGCTGAGGCTAGCTTTTCAGCAAGCTCTAATCCCTTTCTAGCTGCCTCTCCACTGATTCGAGCCGGAACAATGGTCTCATGTAAAATATTGTCTCGATGTATATTCTCTCCAATTGGGAACACTTCAGTCTGACCACTTGCACTGCGAACAACGATTACTGAAATTTCCTTTTCAAAAGGAATCCACTTCTCTAGCACACACGAACCATGTTCTAGTAACTTCTTAGCCAATAGCAGATCCTGTTCTGTCTTGATGACCAGTTGACCTTTGCCATCGTATCCACCAGTAGCTGTCTTTAAAACAGCAGGAAATCCAAGCCTTTTTATATTATCATAAATGTCTTGTACAGAATGGATGACCGCATAAGGAGCCACTTTCACTCCAGCCTTTTCAATAGCCGCTTTTTCAGTGATCCGGTTTTGAGTGACCTCTAGCAATTGGGTCCCTTGTGGTACATAGGCATGCTCTGCTAGCCATTTTAAAGCTTCTGCATCAATATTTTCAAACTCATAGGTGATCACATCACTCACACTTGCAAGTTCTTTGATTGCCTCAAGATCGTTATACCCTGCCACGATATTTATATCAGAAACTTGAGCACAAGGAGAATCTTCCGCAGGATCAAGGACAGCCACTCGGTACCCTTGAGCTTTTGCCGATAAGGCCATCATTTTGCCTAACTGACCACCACCGATAATCCCAATCGTTTGTCCTGGCAAAATCACTGGATTAGACAAGTTCATCACTACTTTCCAAAACAGTTTGTTTCGTTGCTTCTCTTTTCTCTTCAAGCTTTAGAGCAATCTCTTCGTTAAACGCTCCTAATATTTGAGCGGCAAGCAAGCCCGCATTTGTCGCACCAGCTGTTCCAATGGCAACCGTTGCTACCGGAACCCCTCCAGGCATTTGCACAATCGATAGTAGGGAGTCTAAACCGTTCAACGCCCTTGATTGCACTGGAACACCGATAACCGGTAAAGTCGTTTTTGCTGCCACCATTCCAGGAAGGTGAGCTGCTCCGCCTGCTCCTGCAATAATGACCTTTATTCCACGATCACGAGCTGTTTCTGCATATTCAAACATCAAGTCTGGTGTTCGATGGGCAGATACCACCTTTTTCTCATACGGTATATTTAAATCGTCTAGCACGGTACACGCTAGTTTCATAGTTTCCCAATCAGATTTGCTTCCCATAATAATTCCAATTTGTGCTTCCACTGTACCCCTCCTAGCTAAATAATATAAAAAGCCCACACAGATTCTTTCCATGACGAGGAAAGGAATCTGTCCGGGCTTGTTCATACAAGATGGAAGAGACACAAAAGAAGCGCCTCTTACTCCGGGCATATCACATTTCCTCATAGTCCGATCATTTACGGTAATCGGGTAGAAACTCATGGGCCATATTCCCATTATTATACGAGGGCTATTTCTGAATCTTAATCTCATGTATATATTACATTCTGTTATATAATCTGTCAATGAAATTGTCGAACGTTTATAATTTATGTATAGTTAATGTTCGTGTTTTACTCTATTAACCGCGCTTCGAATACGATTTTCCTGGCGATCGGCTCATAAGAAACCTCTCCCGCCTCTTTTACTTCTTGAAAAACGGGCTTTTCTGTCCGCTTTACAGGAGTATACCCTTCTTTCGCCATACGTTCAAGACAATCACTTAATGTTTCGTTTTCCTCAACTTCGAAAATGGCTTTTTTTGATTTTGTCATATTACATGGTCCTTTCAATTTCCTCTAATAGTAACCTATTATACCCATTAATACGGGGGAATAGAAGTCTACTTTATGCTTACTTACGTTCAAAAATAGTTAACAAAATTTTCATTTACATTTTTAAAGGACGGGAGTATGATAATCAAAGTTTCATATTCTTAAATCGCTGAAACCATTGGTACGGGGGACCCAACTCTTCTGGGGTGAATCCTTTTATAAGGTAGGGCTACTCATGAGGCCCGAATCCGACAGCTAACCTCGTAAGCGTTTTTTGAGAAGGAAGGTGGAGCTTGTGGAGCAAAATGACTAATGTCTACAAGTCTTATTTCGTGATGACTTTGTAGGCTTTTTTTTGTGGATTTTTTTAGTTAAATTTTACAAGATGGTGGTGTCAAACATGATCTCTTCTATAAAGAGATTACTTATAGGCAGACCTTTGAAGTCTGACCAGTTAGGTGAACAAAAGCTAAATAAAACAAAAGCTTTAGCGATTTTATCATCGGATGCTTTGTCTTCCGTTGCCTATGGACCCGAGCAAATCCTGATCGTTCTCGTTTCTATAGGAGCCATTGCTTTTTGGTACTCTATTCCAATAGCGATAGGAGTACTTCTTCTTTTAACCGCTTTGATATTGTCTTACCGACAAATCATTTATGCCTACCCTCAAGGTGGTGGTGCGTATGTCGTATCTAAGACCAATCTGGGTGTGAATCCAGGGTTAGTGGCCGGAGGGTCCTTATTGGTTGACTATATATTAACAGTGGCCGTAAGTGTTTCAGCAGGTACCGATGCCATTACGTCAGCCTTCCCAGCTTTACATGACTATAATGTGGAGATTGCGATTGTATTTGTTATCTTTTTAACGATTTTAAACTTAAGAGGCGTAACCGAATCTGCCTCTATTCTAGCTTATCCCGTTTACTTATTTGTTCTAGCTTTATTTATTTTAATTGGAGTAGGTTTATTTAAGGTGGTGACAGGTCAGGTACCTCCTGAACTGCATACACCCATTGGAACACCGGTAGCAGGAATTAGTTTATTCCTATTGCTTAAGGCCTTTGCGTCAGGAAGCTCTGCGTTAACAGGAGTCGAAGCGATATCAAATGCGATTCCAAACTTTAAAGACCCTGCACCGAAAAATGCGGCAAGAACACTAATGCTTATGGGTACATTACTAGCGATTTTATTATCTGGAATTGTCGTTTTAGCTTATTATTACGGCATTACTCCAAAGGCAGAAGAAACTGTCGTCTCCCAAATTGCTAGTCAAACCTTTGGTCGAACCTTTATGTATTTCTTCATTCAAGGGACAACCGCGTTAATATTAATATTAGCAGCAAATACAGGATACTCAGCGTTCCCATTATTAGCAGTAAACTTAGCCAATGATAAGTTTATTCCTCGTATGTTTACGCTACGTGGTGATCGTTTGGGCTATTCAAACGGAATTATGATTTTAGGTTTTGCTTCTATCTTGCTAATTATTACTTTTCATGGACATACAGAAAATCTAATCCCATTGTATGCCGTCGGGGTCTTTATCCCCTTTACCCTTTCCCAAACTGGAATGATGGTGAAATGGATTCGCGAAAAGCCATCCGGTTGGGTATCAAAGCTCATGATTAACTCGGCTGGCGCTCTGATCAGTTTCGTGGTTACTTTGATGTTTTTTATTACAAAGTTCAGCCAGGTATGGCCAGTACTTGTTTTTATACCTGTGATTGTATTGATCTTTCACAAGATTCATAAGCACTACGAGGCCATTGCCGATCAGCTTCGTGTGAGCACTTGTGAACCAGCACTTCCCATCGAAGGAAATGTGATCATCGTACCAGTGGCTGGCATTACCCATGTAGTGGAGAACTCGATTAACTATGCAAAATCACTATCAGCAAGCCAGATCATTGCTGTGCATATAGCCTTTGATCGGGAAGAGGAAAAACGCTTTGAGGAAAAATGGAAGAAGTGGCAGCCTGATGTACGATTGGTCACCTTACACTCTCATTATAGAAGCATGATTCATCCACTCACCAAATTTGTCGACACCGTCGAGCATAAAGCAAGTGAGTCTAATTACCGAGTAACCGTGTTAATTCCACAGTTCATACCGAAAAAGGGCTGGCATAACATGCTTCATAATCAATCTAGCCTTTTGATCCGTTCCTTCTTGCTTTATAGAAAAAATGTAATTGTTTCGACCTTGCCGTATCATTTGAAGCATTAGTTTGGGGCGGGGTTGGAAAAAGCACCTGTGAGGGTGCTTTTTTGTTTTATGAGACCGAAGATTGAACACTGGCATTTTTATTTGGGAAATGGAGATGCTCATGGGCACATAGAGCCTTTCTTTTGACCGTTTGAGGCAATTCGAGTTGTTCTCGGGCAGATAGAGGCATTCTATTTTACCGCTTGAGGCAATTCGTGGTGCTCATGGGCAAATAGAGGCATTCTATTTTACCGCTTGAGGCAATTCGTAGTGCTCATGGGCACATAGAGGCATTCTATTTTACCGCTTGAGGCAATTCGTGGTGCTCATGGGCAAATAGAGACATTCTATTTTACCGCTTGAGGTAATTCGAGTTGCTCATGGGCAAATAGAGACATTCTATTTTACCGCTTCTAAGATTTATCCTCTCTTACGGGCAGATAGAACATCTATATATACCCGTTTTAACATTCAACTATTGTATTTGGTCAAATAGAGGCATTTGTTTTAACTATTCAATTCTAATTTCATCTCTAAAGAGTAGATAGAAATTAAATACAACAAAAAAAGCACCCACTCAGGTGCTTTTTTCTTTGCCTAGCGACGTCCTACTCTCACAGAGGGAAACCCTCAACTACCATCGGCGCTGAAAAGCTTAACTTCCGTGTTCGGTATGGGAACGGGTGTGACCTTTTCGCTATCGCCACCAGACTATTTATGCGACACT
>JBEQAB010000005.1:124030-404786 GCA_041640555.1 Bacillaceae bacterium | reverse complement strand
TTAGGCCCGACAGGCATAAGACGAAGACTGTAAGAGGTCCTGACCTCTGGAAGGCTTTGGCTTATGACCCCGAGGGACTAGCCGCCGGAGCTCGATTACGCAAAATGATACTCAAATTTCTGACTTTGACTCTTTATCTAGTTTTGAAGGAACAACCTTCAATTAAATAGTCTGGTGGCGATAGCGAAAAGGTCACACCCGTTCCCATACCGAACACGGAAGTTAAGCTTTTCAGCGCCAATGGTAGTTGAGGGTTTCCCTCTGTGAGAGTAGGACGTCGCCAGGCACCTGACAAAAAAGAGTAGTCAAAATGACTACTCTTTTTTGTCATATATAAGAAAATTCATTTAATTCCTTAAAATGATATAAATCATATATATGATATAAGCAACAGCTAGAATGACTCCTTCAATTTTTCCAATTCGAGAGTTTGACCTTGAGAAAATAAGAAGTACTACTGTTAAGATAATCATAAGTACTACATCAACCACGATTTTTGGATCAACTGCTAACGGAGAAATAACTGATGCAGCTCCCAGAACAAATAGGATGTTAAAGATATTACTTCCAACAATATTTCCAAGTGCAATTTCACTTTGTTTTTTTAGGGCTGCTGTTACGGAAGTAATAAGTTCCGGTAATGATGTTCCAACTGCGACGATAGTTAATCCAACTAATGTTTCACTCATCCCAAAGGAGTAAGCAATTTTAGTTGAACTGTTAACCGTTAAATCACCACCAAAAATAATGGCTGCTAGTCCTCCAAGTGTAAATAAAATGTTCTTTCCCCAAGAAGGTTCCTCAACTGCTGCATTTTCTTGCTTTATTCTATCTCGACTATGTCTAGCCACCTCAAAAATATAGTACAAGAAGATAGCGAAGAAAAGTAAGAAGATAAATCCGTCCCCTCTTGTAATAAAATTAGAGCTTAACGATTGAAGACTGATATCACTTATTAAGATTAAAAGGGAAGTACTTGCTAATAAAGTAAAGGGAATTTCTTTCCGAATGGTTTCACTTTCAACTTTTAATGGAGATAAAAGTGCGGTTAAACCTACAACAAAAGTAATGTTGAAAATATTACTTCCGACTACGTTTCCAATAGCAACTCCAGCATTTTCCTCAAGGGCTGCAACAATACTCACGGTCGCTTCCGGTGAGCTTGTTCCGAATGCGACAATAGTTAGACCTATTAATAAAGGAGAAACGTGAAGTGCCTGTGCGATTTTTGATGCACCATCGACAAAGAAGTCTGCCCCTTTGATCAGCAATGCAAAACCGATAATTAATAATAGATACGTTATCCTTTTCACCCTCTTTTTAAAATAGATATAAGAATAGTCTATTACATATATTTAGAATTACTCAATTAGATGTCTAGAAAAAAGGTACGAGATGTAAACACATGACAATTTTGGGTAGTTCTCGCTCTGTTTATCCCTTCTCAAATTAGATCGCTTATAAATAAATATTTCAATCATTTTTCCACGCTTGTCCTATGATGCTTGTCCATGCAACTTTGAGATTAATTAATATATTAATCATGAGAAAACTATAAGGAGGAATTTGTAATGGGTAATGTTTGGTTTCCAGGCCGTGGGAGAAACAATGAAGAAAACAGTGAGGTGAATAGTAACAGCAACAGCAAAAGTAAAAGTCGCTCTGACAGCGAAAGCAGATCTAATTCAAATGTAGAATTCGATTCTGACATCGATAATGAATTAAGAACAGATGTGCAAAACGAAAATGATGTACAAAATGTTGATAAAAATACGAACATTGCTAAAATCAATAATTCAGGAAATGCAAGAATTGATCTGAACATTGACGTTGACTCTGATTCTAATGCGCGTGTTCGTTCACGTTCTAGAGCGAATGCAGATTCAGAACAAGATCAAGATCAAGACAATAATCAAGATGTTGAGCAGGATGTAGAACAAGATTAATTGTAAAATACGACAAGATTGGAAACGCCAATCTTGTCTATTTTTACAAAGGAGGGTAGACAATGATTGAAAATCCGGAACGGAATAGCAAGAAGAATGTCTACCAGTTTCGTAATAATGGGAGTTCCGATTTAGATAGTAATCAGGCTAGCATTGGACATAGTGGCAATTCAGATGTCGATGTACATGTGAATATTGAGGTAGATACAAGGCCAATTGCTTACGCCGTATTATGTTCCCTTCTTGCAACAAAACAACTGTCCCAATTAGAATTTGAAGGAGCCGTAAAAAAATTGGAGGAGCTTACTGATGGTGGCAGTAAGAAAAGAAAAACCATAAATGATCATTCAAGTCCCCGTGAACAGGCTCGTAAAAAGGGAGCTTCACAATTACGATTGTTTGGACCTAATGTCTTCTAGCTATCTAATTAATTTAATGAAATGATAAGAACTGTAGAGGAGGTCTCTACGGTTTTTTTATGCATTAACCGTCTGTTGATTAACCGGAATATAGATATCCATTACCTTGTTCTCGGTTCCATGGCATCTCTCATCATATAACTCAAAATCTAGAACCCCAGCATGTTCATAACCAGATTGCGGGAACCATTCTGTGAACACGTAATTCCATGTCGACTGAATAGAAGTGGTAAATGTTGCATCGTCTGATTTCGGCGTTGTAAACACAGCATATTGCATTTCTGGAAAGCTTCTGTATACTAACCCTTCAGGTGCTGGAGTTCCTTCAGTTACTTCCATTCCGATTAAATAGGAAAACTCACCTGTTTCAGGAGAGAAATCAGTGCAGATGCCAAGCTCCTCTTTACAGTTTAGGGGACTCGGAATGTTCTTATATAATTTCTTTTCAAGGTATAACTGCCAAAATTCAGGAATATCTTTATTGTTTTGACTGTCTATATTTCTTGTTTTCAGTTCATACCCAATGATGTGAAATTTAGGTTTCGTGATTAATTTTGGTTCCATTATATGTCCTCCTTGGACGATTATTTTATGGAGGTAGGCTTTTCCACGTAAGGGACCAGATAGTGCATCGGCGGTTCGATATTGATTAGGTGAAACTCCATAAAACTTTTTAAAAGCCCGGTTGAATGACTCGTGGTATTGAAAACCGACATCCATTGCTATATCAATCACCTTTGCATCTGAATAGAAAAGTTGTTCTGCTGCACGTGTAAGTCGTCTCTTTCTCACATAATCCATGACGGATTCCCCAACGAGAGCTTGAAATACACGATGATAATGAAAAGGAGAAAAGCATGCAATTTCTGCTAGGGTTTCAAGTGTAATCGTTTCTTGCAGATTTTCTTCGATATAATCTAGCGTTCGTCCGATGCAACCTGCATAATCCATTCGCTGCACCTCCCTAAAGCTAATATAACAGTACACAATTTTTGTTTCTTAACATTATTTGCTATTTTTAGTTTAACAGAAAAAACGCTCAGAGCTTTGCCTCCGAACGTTCTCTTTGTTAAGTATTTAAGTCCCTAGTCACTACATAGGAGGGGTTTTTTCGTAGTTTTTCTTCCTACCCAACTCATAAACGAGTCGAGCAGTTTCTTCTAGTATATAAATTACGGGAATTTGTGTGGTTACATTTGAGTGATCTACAAATTCTTCAGAGACATAATAAGAGATATTCACATCAGCTAATTTGGCGATTGTGGATTGGCGATTGTTGGTAATGCTTATTATTTTGCTTCCTTTTTCTTTTAACTGGTGGATATGAGAAATGGTGTAGTTCCCTTCACCTGAAACAGAAAGGGCAATGGTGATACTATTATTCAAGTTTGCGTGAATCGGCATAAATGGATCTTTAATATACATAGAGAACTTACCTAAGCTTGAAAAATATCTTGCTCCGTACTCGGCAAGAATCCCTGAACTACCTATCCCGATAAAAATAACACTATCTGCTTTGGCAATTACCTCTGCTGCTTCTTCTAATTTCGAAGTGAATTTTTCATTTTGCGTTCGTTCAAAAAACTCAGCTAACACATGCTGGCTGCTTTTTATGCTTGGCTCGTTTTTTTCATCAATTAATAGCTTGAGTTTTACTTTAAACTCGGAAAACCCTTCGCAATTTAATTTCCTGCAAAAACGCATGATCGTTGACGTGGATACATGGGTTTCATCAGCTAGATCGCGGATTCGCATGTAGACCACTTTCTCTTTATTTTGTGTTATGTAGTTGTAAAGTAGCATCTCTAGTTCGTTGAATGTTGCAATTACTTCATTCGTAAACAAAGCCTTCTCTCCCTTACATGTTTCCGCTTTTTTTCACTTTTATTATTATACACCAAGAGAGAAACACAGTGTTATTTTTATGGAACAAATGCCTTTTCGTGTGAAACAAATCAAACGCTTCCAAAACTATATCCAAAAGTTCATTTCCCCTCTAAAATAGGTGTTAGTAAAACAGTACTTTTTAGGAGGATGAACAATGAGTAAAGGTATTAAGATCGTCACAATTGGCGGAGGTTCAAGTTATACTCCAGAATTAATCGAAGGATTTATTAAAAGATACGATGAGCTACCAGTAAGAGAACTATGGTTAGTTGATATAGAAGCAGGGAAAGAAAAGTTAGAAATCGTAGGAAATCTGGCTAAGCGTATGGTTGCTAAAGCAGGTGTTCCAATGGAGATTCATCTAACTCTAGATAGAAGAGAAGCATTAAAAGGTGCGGACTTCGTAACGACTCAATTCCGTGTAGGTCTACTTGACGCTCGTGCGAAAGACGAAAGAATTCCTTTAAAATATAACGTGATTGGTCAAGAAACAAACGGTCCTGGTGGACTATTCAAAGGTCTTCGTACGATTCCTATTATCCTTGATATTTGTAAAGATATTGAAGAGCTTTGCCCGAACGCATGGTTGATCAACTTCACAAATCCAGCTGGTATGGTAACAGAAGCTGTTCTACGCCACAGTAATATTAAAAAAGTAGTGGGATTATGTAATGTTCCAATCGGTATGAGAATGGGAATTGCAAAAGCATTGAAAGTTGAGCCTGAGCGTGTACATGTTGACTTCGCTGGTCTAAACCACATGGTATACGGACTAAATGTATATCTTGATGGTGTAAGTGTAATGGATCAAGTAATTGAAGCAATGGCTGATCCAGATAATGCAATGACTATGAAGAATATTTCAGGTCTATCATGGGAGCCTGACTTCATCAAAGGTGTAGGGGTTATTCCATGTGGATACCACCGTTATTATTATAAAACAGGTGAAATGCTTGAAGAAGAACATGAAAAAGCAGCAGCAGAAGGTACACGTGCAGAAGTAGTTCAAGCTCTTGAAAAAGACCTATTCGAACTATACAAAGATCCAAACCTAGACATCAAGCCACCACAATTAGAAAAGCGTGGCGGAGCATACTATAGTGATGCTGCATGTAACTTAATCAACTCAATCTACAATGACAAGCGTGATATCCAACCAGTAAACACTCGTAACAACGGAGCGATCGCTAGCATTGAAGATGACTCAGCTGTAGAAGTAAACTGTATCATTACAAAAGAAGGTCCTAAGCCAATCGCTGTAGGAGATCTTCCGGTAGCAGTAAGAGGACTTGTACAACAAATCAAGTCTTTCGAAAGAGTGGCAGCAGAAGCAGCAGTAACAGGAGACTACAAGAAAGCCGTTCTTGCATTAACAATTAACCCGCTTGTGCAATCTGATAAGCTTGCTAAGCAAATCGTTGATGAAATGTTAGAAGCTCACAAAGAGCATTTACCACAATTCTTCACGAAAGTTGAAGCATAAAAGCACGATATGAAATGCTCTGGGGCATATCGTTCCAGAGCTTTTCCTATGGGAAAAAATCAATTTACCTCTTTCTACACCGGATAATGACGGATGAGAGCAGGTTATGAAGGAACCAGTGATGTTCAAAAAAACATCCTTCTTTTTTATTGGGTTAGTGATTGCGTGTTTAGGAGTAGGATTAATTATTAAGTCCGGTGTAGGAGCAGGACCTTGGGATGCATTTTTTGTTGGCATTGTGAATAAATTAGGCCTTACCGTTGGAATTTGGGTTATGCTCATCCAGGCATTTTATTTAGTGTTTAATTCCATCTTATCAAAGAAACGAATTCAGTTTGAATCAGTAATTACGGTATTCCTATGGGGAATAATCATTGATTTTCAAATGGGTGTCACCTTGAAGAATGTACAACTCACAGAGGCTGCCTGGACCATGCAATGGGGTACCTTCTTAGCTGGAATCGTTCTTACGGGTATTGGAATCGGAATCTATTTGACCTCTAAGTTTCCAACCATGCCTTATGATGGTACGATGCTTATTATAAGTGAGCGATTTCATATTACGTTAAATGTATCTCGAACGATTTTAGAGGGTATTGGCCTAGCTTTTGCGTGGATTGTTGGTGGACCGATCGGTTTAGGAACTGTGATTATTATGTTGATGATTGGGCCACTTATTCAAATTTGTACGCGCTACTCAACTCTCATCTATGAAAAAATATAATAAATTTGCAGGAGCTCCTACGGTGTTAGGGCTCCTTTTTATGTCGGCAGCTGTTTTTATTTGGTATAAAAATTGGTCTAGACAACTATACTTATAGAGTGATATGATAATCTTGCAAAAAGGTCACAAAAGAAAGAAGGTAGAGAGGATGATTTCTTCTCGTTCACCCCTGTTATTAAAAGGGATGAGAGTGTTTTCAGAACAGGGAATTATTGAAAGCGGTTATATTAAGACAAGTAATCAGAAGATAGTAGAAGTAGGATCACTCGAAATGCTACCTGACGAACGTGGATTTGAAGTGATCGAACTTCCTTCTCACTTTAATCTTCTGCCTGGCTTTATCGATGTGCATATTCACGGGGCCAACGGTGCAGATGTGATGGATGCTACCGAGGATGCCTTATATACGATGGCAACTTCTCTTCCACGTGAAGGAACAACAAGCTTCTTGGCAACAACCATGACACAGTCTCATGAAAAAATTGAGAGTGCCATAGAAGTCGCTGGTGAATATATCAGAAAAAATCAAGCAATACCCCAAGCGGAGATTCTAGGTATCCATCTCGAAGGGCCATTTGTGAATCCTGATAAAGCGGGAGCGCAGCCAATGGAACATATGCTGCATCCAAATACCGAGCTGTTTCAAAAATGGCAAGCTCTTTCAAAAGATACGATAAAGCTTGTTACCCTTGCGTCCGAGCTTCCTGGTGGATTAGAGCTTATCAAATATTTGAGTGACCACCATATTATTGCCTCTATTGGTCATTCAGATGCAACCTTTGAAGAAGTAAAACAAGCAGTAGAAGTAGGTTCCACTCATGTTACCCATCTTTTTAATCAAATGAGAGGGTTGCACCATCGGGAACCTGGTGTGGCCGGTGCTGCACTTTTATTAGAAGAGTTAAAGGCCGAGTTGATCGTGGATGGTATTCACGTTCATCCAGAAATGGTCCGATTTGCTTTTCAGCAAAAGAAGAAGGATGGACTTATATTAATCACAGACTCCATGAGAGCCAAATGTCTGAAAAATGGAGTATATGAACTTGGTGGTCAAGATGTGTATGTGAACGATGAAATGGCTACGCTTTCAGATGGAACACTTGCGGGCAGCATATTAGAAACGAAACGTGCTGTGAAAAATATGATCACATATACGAATTGTACGCTTGAGGATGTTGTGCATATGGCATCAATTAACCCTGCAAAGCAATTAAACGTATACGACAGAAAAGGAAGCATTACTGTTGGAAAAGATGCGGACTTGGTTATATTAGATGGAAAACTGGAAGTGGAATTGACGGTTTGTCGTGGATCGATTGCATTCCAGAGAAAGGAATAGATGATGAAACTAATAGAAGTGAAAAACTATGAGCATATGTGTGAACTAGCTGCAAGTTATATCAGTAAAAAGGTTCAAAGTAATCCAAACATTAGGCTTGGATTAGCAACAGGGGGAACACCTCTAGGGACGTATGAAAAGCTGATTGAGGATTATAAGAGTGGAAAGACCTCTTACAAACAAGTTGTTAGCTTTAACTTGGACGAATATATTGGGTTAACCGGACAGAATCCGAATAGCTACCGTTTCTATATGAATGATCATTTTTTTAACCATATTGATATTGATCTGGAAAATACCTTTGTACCAAACGGAACAGCGGAAGATCTTGAGGAAGAATGTCGAAACTACGACGAAAAAATTCTAGCAAAAGGTGGAATCGATCTTCAGTTATTAGGAATCGGGTCTAATGGTCATATCGGTTTTAATGAACCGGGTGCTTCTTTTGAATCGTATACGCATGTGGTGGAGCTAGCCCAGTCAACGAGAGACGCAAACTCTATTTATTTTGAGAACATGGAGGACGTGCCAAAAAAGGCGGTCACTATGGGAATTGCTTCGATAATGAAGAGCAAGGAAATTCTTTTACTAGTGTCAGGAGAGCATAAGCATGATGCGTTAGCGAAGCTATTAACGGGAGATTTGACCGAGCAGTTTCCAGCTTCTATCTTAAAGCAACATCCTTCTGTCACTATTATGGCGGATGAAGCGGCCATTGGGAATTTGAAGAAAAAGGAAGTTACGTATGATTAATAAAAACTCGCCTATTCCTATCTATTATCAGCTAGAGGAGCTGATAAAGGATCAAATTGAAAAAGGGGACCTGAAGCCTGGAGATGCCCTTCCACCGGAGCGGGAATATGCGGAAACCTACCAAATTAGTCGAATGACCGTTCGCCAAGCGTTCACAAAGCTAGTGAATGACGGCTACTTATATCGACTCCAAGGCAAGGGGACCTTTGTTGCAGAAAGAAAGGTAGAACAAGGTTTACAAGGGCTAACAAGCTTTACTGAAGATATGAGAGCCAGGGGCTTGGAACCAGGTAGTCAGCTTATCAATTTCGAAGTCATTCCAGCACCTGTTCGTATCGCAAAATCTCTAGCCATTGATGAAGGTAGTCCTGTGTACGAAATCAAACGAATTCGTCTCGCTGACCAAGTGCCAATGGCGCTTGAAACTACCTATATATCCGTAGACAAGGTAAAGGGCCTGACAAAAGAGATTGTGAATCGATCATTGTATGAGTATATCGAGGGTACGTTAGGCTTCCGAATAGATCATGCAAGACAAATAATTGAATCATCGGTGGCGAATCAAATTGAATCAGAGTTTTTAAGCATTAAAGAAGGAGCCCCAATTATGCTGATTCAGAGAAACACCTACCTTGAAGATGAAACGCCTATTGAAGTGGTAAAGTCCTCTTATCGTGCAGATCGATACAAGTTTATGATCGACATGAAGAGATAGAAGGGGAGGTGGATGAACATGATGAAAGAGTATTTTCAAAAATTGAGAGACTTACTCGATGAGGTCGAAAATGAGGAACAGGGGAAAATGAGGGAAGCGGCTCATGAGATTGTTCGTTGTATACAAAATGGTGGCATCATTCATGTGTTCGGTTCTGGACACTCCCATATGCTCGCAGAAGAGCTCTTTTACCGTGCTGGTGGACTGGCACCGATCAGTCCGATTCTCATAGAGGATTTGATGTTGCATAGAGGAGCAGTTGAATCATCCAACCTAGAAAAAAAGAGTGGTCTAGCAAAAGAACATCTATCTTCTAGCAATATCCTAGCATGTGATATCGTCATCGTGGCTTCTACTTCTGGAAGAAATCCCGTACCAATTGAAGTGGCTGAAATAGCTAGAGAAAGAGGCGCGTATGTCATTGCGATTACTTCTCCTCGTTATGCGGAAACACAAGCTTCTAGGCATGAAAGTGGAAAGTACTTGTTTGAAATCGCTCATTTGATTATTGATAATCACATAGAAATTGGCGACACCCTTTTGCAGCATCCTAAGAGTGCGAGTGGGTTTAGCTCTGGTTCTTCTATTATCGGTATGACGATCGTGAATGCGATCATGGCTGAAACCATCCAGTTAATGCTTGAAGAGGGGAAAGAACCACCCGTGTTTTTAAGCAATAATGCAAACGATGCTGGTTCACATAATCAACAATTAGTTGATCGTTACAAAGAAAGAATCCCTATGTTAGTAACAAACTTATATAAATAACTTTTTTTGAGGAGAAAGAGGAGGGAAACGAAATGGTGATGAAGTATTTACAAAAAATTGGTCGTTCACTTATGCTTCCTGTGGCCGTTTTACCAGCAGCAGCCATTCTGATGGGGATTGGTTATTGGATAGATCCATCTGGTTGGGGAGCAGGTAGTCCAGTCGCAGCGTTCCTGATTAAAGCAGGAGGATCCATCATTGATAATATGGCCATTCTTTTTGCGGTGGGTGTTGCACTAGGTATGTCCAAGGATAAAGATGGATCTGCAGCCCTAAGTGGTCTCGTTGCATATTTGGTGGTTACGACCTTACTTTCAACGAACGCTGTAGCAATGCTTCAAGGGATTGATCCAGAAGATGTAAATGCCGCGTTTGGGAAAATTGGCAACCAATTTATTGGTATCTTATCAGGGTTAGTAGCAGCGTTTGCCTACAATCGTTTTAGTCATGTAAAGCTGCCAGATGCTCTTGCCTTTTTTAGTGGAAAACGTCTCGTACCAATTATGACGGCTGTGTCTATGTTAGTGGTATCATTAGTTCTTTTCTTTGCATGGCCAGTTATATTCACGGGCTTAGTTTCATTTGGTACAGCATTCAGTAAGCTTGATTTTATCGGAGCAGGGTTGTATGGATTCTTTAACCGTTTACTAATTCCAACAGGGTTACACCACGCACTTAATTCGGTATTCTGGTTTGATGTGGCTGGCATTAACGATATCGGTAACTTCTGGTCTGGAAATGGAACAAAGGGAACAACAGGTATGTACCAAGCTGGTTTCTTCCCTGTCATGATGTTTGGTTTACCAGCAGCAGCACTTGCCATGTATCATTCAGCAAAAACTGCTCGTAAAAAGCAAGTGGCTTCATTAATGCTTGCGGCAGGATTTGCTTCATTCTTTACGGGGGTAACAGAACCGTTAGAATTTGCTTTCATGTTTGTCGCACCCATGTTATATGTAGTTCACGCTGTATTAACAGGAATTTCTTTAGCTGTGGCAGCCTTTTTCCACTGGACAGCTGGCTTTGGCTTTAGTGCAGGTCTCGTAGACTTTGTTTTAAGTTCAAGATTGCCACTCGCTAATCAACCATATATGCTTCTTGTCCAAGGTTTATTGTTTGCAGTTATTTATTATTTCTTGTTCCGTTTCCTAATTAAAAAGTTCAACTTAATGACTCCTGGTCGTGAAGAAGAAACAGAGGAAACTGGAGAAGCTGCTTCAACTGGTCGTGACAAGTACGCACAAATGGCTGCTGTCATTTATGAAGGGTTAGGTGGAGATGTTAACGTCACGTCTGTAGACAATTGCGTCACTCGTCTCCGCGTAGAGGTAAAGGATATGGGAGCTGTTGACCAAGCGAAAATCAAATCAACAGGTATTCCAGGAATCAATATTGTTGGACAAAACAGTATTCAGGTCATCGTCGGAACACAAGTACAGTTTGTAGCTGATGAGGTCGATAAAATTCGTAAGAACAAGTAGTCTAATTGACCGTTAGAGAGAAAAAAAGTTTTCAGTGGTCACAAGAATGGCTCTATCTGCCTGTTGGCAAGGAAAAAAGGCTTGAACGGTCAAATAGAAGGGGTCTAACTGCCCGTTGGAGAGGAACATAGTCTTCAGCGGTCAAATAGACCGGATTTATCTGCCTGTTGGCAAGGAAATAGAGTTTTAACGGTCAAATAGAAGGAGTCTAACTGCCCGCTGGAGAGGAAAAAAGTTTTGAGCGGTCCATTAGAACATATTCCTAAAATTGATAAAATTCAATCTCTATAAAACCTGTAAACAGCGAATGTTTACAGGTTTTTTGGTTAAATTTTAGTAAAGTGGGTTTATATCTTACATTTTAAAGAATGTTTGGTGGTATACTTAGTTGTATTTGAGGCGAGATAAAGGGTTTACCTGTTTCTCGTAGGGGGATGGAGGTGCGCACATGAGCGCAGAACAAAGGAAAAAATTAATTGTACTTATGATTAATATGTTTATAGCTATTGGGAGCTTCGGTATTATTATCCCAATTTTACCTGCATATTTGCAATCGATTGGCCAAGGAGGAACAGCAGCCGGTCTAATGATAGCGATTTTTGCTGGAGCACAGCTTATTTTCTCACCGATTGCCGGAAAATGGACGGATCAATACGGTCGAAGAAAAATGATTATTTACGGCCTAGTAGGATTAACGGCATCGATGTTTATTTTTTATGCCGTTGATACCATATGGTGGTTATATTTTTCACGGGTAATTGGTGGAATTGGGGCAGCCCTCCTTGTACCTGCTATATTTGCTTATGTGGCTGACATTACGACGATGGAGCAGCGTGCCAAAGGAAATAGTTTGATCTCAGCTGCTATGTCACTTGGAATTGTGATTGGACCGGGGATCGGTGGCTTTTTAACAGAATACGGATTAAAAGTACCGTTCCTAATCTCAGCGATTGTATCGCTAGTAGCAGTAATATTTTCAATCATTGTTTTAAAAGAAAGCCAACAGGAGCAAGCAGATGGAGTTCATTATGATGATGAGTCGATGGTAAAGAAGCTTGTTCGATCAGTAAAGATGCCTTATTTTATTCCTTTAGTGATTACCCTTGTAATGAGCTTTGGATTAATGGCTTATGAATCCGTACTAGGGTTGTTTGTTGATAATGAATTTGGTGCTACACCTCAAGAAATTGCCTTGATGATAACAGCAACAGGAATCATCAGTACCATTGTTCAATTGTTTGTTGTTGATCGATTGGTGGTAAATCTTGGGGAAGAGAAAGTCCTAAATATCTTTTTAGGAGTTGCCACAGTAGGATTTCTGTTATCCATCTTTGCATCAAGCTATGTGCTGTTCTTTGGTATAACACTAATCATCTTCTTAGCAACATCTATTCTACGCCCTGTGTTAAATACCCTTATTTCAAAGCTTGCGGGACGTGAACAAGGTTTTGCAATGGGGATGAACAATGCGTATATGAGTATCGGGAATATTCTTGGGCCGACACTTGCTGGACTACTTTATGATGTGAATATCATTTATCCATTTATATTAGGGTTAATATTATTATTGTTTACATTGATGACCACGATGATTTGGGTGAAACGCTCACCGAAACAACCGAAACTTGGCACACCTGAAAAGGTTTAAGATCTCAACTCGCTTCCCTGAAGGGGATGCGAGTTTTTTGTGTTTTAAAATAGATAATGAAATTGATTGGGAAAGCGGATATAAGTGAAAGATGAAGAAGTACTTTTTCTAAAGAATATTTGTATATACATTTATCTGTATATGTTTATAATTATAGTGATAGAGGATATGGTGGTCGCTTTGGCCATCTTTTTCTTGGATACATGTAAGAGAAGATACGGCGGTGAACATGATGATTAAATATCAACAAATATCAGATGAAATGAGAAAAAGACTGTTAGATGAATATTATCCAACCGATCTGCCGATTCCTGATGAGATATCGTTAGCTAAACAGTTCGGTTGTAGCCGGATGACAATGAAAAGAGCGTTAGATATTTTAGTAATGGAAGGATATTTATACAGAAAGCGTGGTCACGGAACATTTATCGTTAAGTCAGCAATCCAAAAAAATAAAGTGAATGTTGTTGGAAATGACACTCTTGGATTGTCGCATTTGTTAAAAGGAAAAGGGCAAGAGATTACGAGTAAAGTATTACAATTTGAGGTGAAGTTTCCTACTGATGAAATTGCTTCGCATCTCTCTATTGATCTCGATACTCCAATTTATGACATTATTCGTTTGCGAACAGTTGAGGGTGAACCATATGTGATTGAACATACCTATATGCCAACAACCCTTATTCCAGGTATCAATGAGAAAGTATTACATTCATCTATATATAGCTATATTACAGATACCCTTGACCTTACCATTGCAGGCACTCATAAAAAAATACGGGCGTGTAAGCCGAATCAAATGGACCAAACGCATCTGAAATGTAAAAAAGACGATCCAGTATTAGAAGTAGAGCAAGTTGTTTATTTAAATAACGGGCTTCCTTTTGAATATTCATTTTCAAGACATCGTTATGACAAGTTTGAATTTTCAACCGTAAGCATTAGGCGGTAAATCGAGTGGAAACGGTAAGTCATCAATAAGAAAAGGAGTGATTTTTATGTTACATAACGAGTTAAAACCATTTCCAAAAGACTTTCTATGGGGGGCAGCATCTGCAGCTTACCAAGTAGAGGGAGCTTGGAACGAAGATGGAAAAGGTGTTTCAAACTGGGATAAGTTTGTTCGCATTCCTGGGAAAACATTTAAAGGGACAACAGGGGATGTGGCAGTTGACCATTATCACCGTTACAAGGAAGATGTACAGTTAATGGCAGAAATGGGGATGAAGGCTTACCGTTTTTCTGTTGCTTGGACGCGTATTTTTCCGAATGGAAAAGGCGATCTAAATGAAAAAGGTCTTGAATTTTATGACAATCTGATCAATGAATTAAAGGCCAATAATATTGAACCCGTCCTTACCCTTTATCATTGGGATCTTCCACAGGCGTTACAAGATGAATATGGTGGTTGGGAATCAAGAAAGATTATTGAGGATTTTACAAACTATAGTATTGAGTTATTTAAGAGATATGGAGACCGAGTGAAATATTGGGTAAGTTTAAATGAACAAAACATTTTTACGATGTTTGGATACCGTATGGCAGCACATCCGCCAGGAGTAAAGGACGATAAGTTATTTTACCAGGTAAATCACCATGCAAACCTAGCAAATGCTAATGTGATTAAAGCATTCCGTAAGTATGTGCCGGAGGGAAAAATTGGGCCTAGCTTTGCGTATTCTCCTGCCTACGCATTAACATCTAATCCGAGAGATATCATTGCAGCAGAAAATGCAGAGGAATTAAACAGTCACTGGTGGATGGACATTTATGCATGGGGGCGTTATCCAAAAGCTGCTTGGACCTATTTGGTGTCAAAAGGATTAGCCCCTCAGATTGAAGACGGTGACTTTGAGTTATTAAAAGAAGGAACACCAGATTTCATGGGCCTTAACTATTACCAATCCACTACCTTTGAAGAAAATCCATTAGTAGGTGGAGTATCCGAAGGTACGATGAATACTTCAGGTAAAAAGGGAACATCCCAGGATACAGGAATTCCAGGTGTATTTAAAACGGTTACGAATCCAAACTTAGAAAAGACAAACTGGGATTGGAATATTGATCCTCATGGGCTAAGAATTGCACTCCGAAGAATAACGGATCGCTATAACCTTCCAATCCTTATTAGTGAAAATGGTTTAGGGGCATTTGATAAGGTGGAAGAAGGGGACGTAGTCAATGATGATTACCGAATTGACTTTATTCGTGCACATATCAAGGCTATTCAGGAAGCAATTACAGATGGTGTAGAGATGCTCGGTTATTGTGTATGGTCATTTACCGACCTTTTAAGCTGGTTGAACGGATTCCAAAAGCGATATGGGTTCGTGTATATAAATCAGCACGAAGAAGGGGAGAACGACCTTCGTCGAATCAAGAAAAAGAGTTTCTACTGGTACAAGGAAGTTATTGAATCCAATGGCGAAAAAATATAAATCACTGAAATCCTTCACATGTACTGTGAAGGATTTTCTTTTAGAGTGAGGAATAGTTTATTAAGACTAGGAGGGCGATCACTTGAAACCAACAGTATATATCACAAGGAGTATTCCTAATGAAATCATCCAAAGAATAAGTAAACATTGTGAAATACGTATATGGAATGAAACAGATATACCTGTACCAAGAGAGATTTTAGAAAAAGAAATCGAAGAAGTAGATGGGCTGTTTTGTTTATTAACAGATACCATTGACCAAGCATTGTTAGAAAGGGCCAAGCGATTAAAAGTAATTAGTAATATGGCAGTAGGATACAACAATATTGATATTCAAGTTACAAAGGATAAAGGGATCATTGTAACAAATACTCCAGGTGTATTAACAGAAACCACCGCGGATTTAACATTTGCTTTGCTAATGGCAACTGCTAGAAGATTGGTAGAGTCTTCAAATTACTTGAGAAGCGGAGACTGGAGCACATGGTCTCCGATGCAACTGACGGGGCAAGATATATATGGTGCCACGATAGGAATAATCGGAATGGGGAGAATTGGGGCTTCGTTAGCCAAAAGGGCGAAGGGTTTTGATACGAATATTCTTTATTATAACCGTTCCCGTAAACTGGAGTTAGAAGAGACCTATCAAATGAAGTATGTTGAATTAAATCAGTTATTAAATGAATCTGATTATGTGTGTATTATGACTCCCTACACTCCAGAAACAAAATATTTAATTGAGGGAAAAGAATTAGCATTAATGAAGAAAACGGCTATCTTAATAAATACAGCACGCGGTGGGATTGTTAATGAGAAGGATTTGTACAATGCTTTACTGGCAGGAGAGATTTGGGCAGCAGGATTGGATGTTTTTGAGCAGGAACCAGTCCCACTTGATCATCCGTTATTAACTCTCCCGAATGTCGTAACACTTCCCCATATAGGTAGTGCTAGTATTCAAACAAGATTAAAAATGGCTAATCTAGCAGCAGAAAACCTTTTGTTAGCTTTAAATAATAAAACACCAAAGCACGTGGTTATGTAAATTTCTGAGCTTGATTATTGATCAAGCTCTTTTTTGTGGGGGAAGAATGAAGTATATTCTTTTTGGATAATTGTATAAACTATTATATTAAAAGTATAGACATTTATCCGGATAATTATATAATATAAAGTACATTAATTACTGGATGTTACAGATGTATCGCTAATAAGATCTGCAACTGGGAAGCGTGGGGAGGAAGAAGAGTGGATAGTAAAAAAGGAAACATCATTAGTGAAGGTTTTTTATGGGGAGGAGCAGTGACATCATTCCAAACGGAGGGTGCTTGGGATGAAGATGGAAAGGGGCCTTCGATTGTTGATGCGCGCCCCGTAAAGGAAGGGCAATCGGATTGGAAGGTGGCGGTTGATTTTTACCACCGCTATAAAGAAGATATTGCTTTATTTAAGGAAATGGGCTTTAACGCTTATCGTACAAGTATTTCCTGGTCAAGAATCTTTCCAGATGGGGAAGGAAAAGTAAACGAAAAGGGACTACAGTTTTACGATGATTTATTCGATGAAATGATTGCAAATGGAATACAGCCTGTTATTACCCTTTATCACTTTGACTTGCCTCTTGCGTTAGCAGAAAAATACAATGGATTTGCCTCTAGAGAAGTGGTTGATCTATTTGACATCTATGCAAGAACCGTGTTTAAACGCTTTGGAAATAAGGTGAAGTATTGGCTGACATTTAACGAGCAAAACCTAGTCCTAACTAACCCTGAATTCTTGGGAGTAAAGATTGAAAATGCAGAAAATGTAGAAGCTTTACGATACCAAGTAACCCATCATGCTTTCATTGCACATGCGAAGGCAGTAAAATCACTTCGTGAATTAGTACCTGATGGAAAAATGGCAGGAATGGTTACATACATGACGACATATCCTCATACATGTAAGCCTGAAGATGCTCTTGCTAATATGAAAGCAAAGGAATTGCTGGTTGATTTTTACTTTGATGTGTTTTCACATGGGGAATATCCTACGTATGTGACTAGTGATCTAAAGAGTAAGGGAATAATGCCTGTTTTTGAAGAAGGTGATGCGGAGCTTCTTAAGGAAAATACCGTTGATTATTTAAGCATTAGCTACTACCAAAGCCAAACGGTTAGTGCAGAAAAAGTAGATGGTACGATGTTGATTGAAGGGGTTACTCCTAATCCATACTTACAATCGAATGAATGGGGCTGGTCGATTGATCCGATCGGATTGCGAATTTCTCTAAAAGATCTGTACGCCCGTTATCGTTTGCCAATCTTTATAACTGAAAATGGAATTGGTGTTCGCGAAGAGTTAGATGGAGGGCTGACCGTAAAAGATGTTTATCGAATTGAGTACTTACGCGAGCATATTAAGCAAA
This sequence comes from Bacillaceae bacterium, assembly GCA_041640555.1. Classification (GTDB taxonomy): domain Bacteria; phylum Bacillota; class Bacilli; order Bacillales; family Cytobacillaceae; genus Robertmurraya_A. Next base: position 386,778 of record JBEQAB010000005.1, on the reverse strand, counting down.
TGAAGCTTGCGATGGAAGAGGGAGTCGAAGTTTTCGGGTTCCTAACATGGGGATCAACTGACCTTATTAGCTCTGGTGGTCAATTTGAGAAACGCTATGGTTTTATATTCGTTAACCGTGGTGAAAATGAAATGAGGGATTTAAAGCGCTACAAGAAAAAGAGTTTTAATTGGTATAAGGAAGTTATCGCAAGCAACGGGGAGAACTTGTAACAGTATAGAAAGAGGGAGAGGTGCCACCATCGATTGATGAATTTGACTTTCCTTATTTTATTATTTACTTTACAATTTCATAGAGTCCAAAAGATAGGATTGATGAAATCATATGAAAAAGAATTTTACTTCTGCATTTAAAGAAAAGGTAGTATTCATTTGGAAAATCCCGTCGTTTCCAGTTCTGTTTTTAATTAATACGATATTAGGATTTTCAACTTCCTTTTTTATTCCTTTTTCCTCGATTTTTGGTATTGATGAGGTAGGGATGAGCAATGCAGGATTCGGTATATTCATGACCATTCTTGCACTAGGCGGGGTATCGATTAGTAGTTCGGTCGCCAAATTGTCCGATACGAAGCTTAGCAGAAGAAAGTTGCTTATCATTACAACCTTTGCCGGGATTATAGGATATACGTTATTTGCTTTTTTACGAAATTATATTGCTTTGTCGCTGGTTGCTTTCTTTCTTTTGGGGGCATCAGCCGCAGCTGTACCACAACTTTGGGCATATGCAAGAGATGCATTAAAAGAGGCCGCTGTTCCTGCTGAGCACACTCCATTTATTATGAATATTTTCCGTATGTTCTTTGCTTTAGCATGGACAGTGGGGCCAGCTTTAGGTGCTTGGCTTCTTGTAGTAATTGACTTTAAAGGATTATTTTTATTTGTGGCAGGAGGCTATTTTCTTGCCTTTTTGACCAGTGTCTCTCTTTTAAAGGATGTCACGAAACAGAAGATTGTTAATCAGGAATCACTTTCAGTAAAAAAATCGATCACACAGCCACATATATTTGCAAACCTAGCTGCAGCTTTATTACTATCGGCGGCTACTTCTATTCATATGTTAAATGTTCCTCAATTTGTTACGAAGGTTCTTCACGGGACGGAGATGGATGTTGGGTTGATATTCAGTGTTCCTCCTGTTTTTGAGGTTCCAATGATGATTGGGCTCGGGTTATTAGCAACAAGAATGGACGTATCTCTTCTTGTCAAACTGGGCTTTGTTACGGCTTTTGCCTATTTCTTTTTATTTGGCTTTGTTACAGAACCCTGGCAGATCTATCCGTTACAAATCCTAAGTGCTGCACAAGTTTCCATTACTTCCGGGATTGCTATTTCTTATTTCCAGGACTTTATGCAGGAAGCCCCAGGAACAGCGACCACACTGTACATGAATACGACACAAATTGGCTCAACGGTTGGATACTTACTGTTTGGTCTTATATCGGAGGTCATTAATTACGATCATATGATTACGATTTATACACTATTTGCTGGTCTTGCTTGTTTCTTTATGGTCCTATATGGGAAGGAAAGAAAACTTCATCCTCCTGCACGATCAAATGCTCAAAGTTTATAAGTATCATAGGAAAAGGAACATGAGATAAGACTCATGTTCCTTTCTTCAGCTTATTTTACTTTCTTTGGTTTCTTTGGTTTCACTGGTTTCCCGTTTTTCTTTGTTTCAATTCTAGGATCTTGAACAGAGAATTGAATATTATCTACGTACATTTTTCCAGCAAAGTCACTTTTTGCATCAGCGACCACAATTGTAATATCACGAAGGACAGTATCTGGAGTGATAACCTTTCCATCTCTAATCTGGTTCATATCAAATACAACTTTATAGTGATATAGCCCATCATCTGTTTTAGTTGCTGGATCTAGAGCGGTTAAATCAATGTCAACGGTTTCGGTAGCCTGTGCCCAGTACCCTAAGCTTGGTGGAGCAAATGCTAGGTTTACAGAAAGTGAACCCATGCTTGCACGGACTGGATCAAGGTATAGATCAAACACAAAGTAATTGTTTTCCCCTCGTGTTGCATTGATATCTCCAAGTACAAGACGAGGTGCTGAAGCCCAAGTGTCTACTGGTTTAACTTCAGGATAAGCTACGTCCCAAGATAGGGCTTTTGATCCGTTAGCTTCTTGAACCGTTAATGCTGTTTTTACTCCTGAACCAGCATCCCATTTCCAACCTTGACGAGTTTGGTCTTCAAAATCGGAAGGTAGCACTGCTATACCAATTGGATCGTGAACAACAGGTTGTTCCACAACGGCACGATTACCAGTAACGGAAATACTGTCTAGAGAAACATTTCCACCATTAGCTGATCCTACAAATAAGATAACATTCGTTAATGTACTATCTTCTAAGCTAGTAGCAATTTGCTCAAGAGTAGGAGAATCAGCTCTTGAGATGGATAGAACGGATTTATATTTCCCATCTTGCTGTAACACAAAGTCATTTTCTGTTACTTGGATGGCACGGGTAGGATTTGCCCAGCCAACACTTGCGCTTTGAGGAATAGCAGCGATAGAGACTGTTGTTGGATGATCAACAATAACATCCATTGTAAGTTTCTCAGCTCCATAGATATCTGGACGAGCAGTTGAAGAATCTGCTGAAATACGAACATTTGCCCAATAGTTACCTTCAGAAACATCTGTGCTAGCTTGTAGATTCCCAAGCTCTAAAGCGTTGTTAACATTGTTCACAGTAACATCTTGTATCGGGCTTCCACCATTAATTCCTAACCCTTGAGTGGTTCCATCGTTAAAATCCCACACATTAGTCGTGAATTCTTCTCTTTCCGTACGATCGATTGGTTGAAAAGAAATGCCCTTAATACGAGCGCGAACGTACTCACCAGAAGCTGTAAGTTCGTTTACTGCCCAAACTTGGTCCTCACCTGGGTCTAGACTCGTTGCATCATGTTTCCCCATAATAAAGGGAAGGAAGGCAGCAGAGGTTTCATTTTTATTGGTTAGAGACCAGTTTGTCCAGCTGATATTGTTAGAGTTTAAGAAATTAATCCACTGATCCGCTTCGTTTAAGTAAGGACCGTTATTTCCATTCGCTTCACTAGTTCCCCACTCAGAGGCAAACACTGCAACACCATTCTCTAAAGCATATCGTGCATTGCTCATGACATTTTGTCTATCAGAGCTATCAGCAGCAGGGGCATGGGACCCGGTATAAAAGTGAACGGTGTAGACCGTGTTTTGATCTTGAATTGGATTGTCAGCTGCTAAGTCTGGACGTTGGCTCCAGTTAGGACTTCCAACAATGACGATGTTTTCATTTCCGTTCTGACGAAGCATTTGAATGATTGGCTCTGCATATGATTTTACTTGCTGCCACCCAGCTGCGTCATTTGTAACTCCAGGAGCATTACTGCTTGGTTCATTGGCTACTTCGTAAATAATATTAGGATGGTTTGGATATAAAGAAGAAATTTCTTTGAAGAACTCCATTGCACCACTATATACATCGGCATTTGGGTCTCCAGGCATATGTACATGCCAATCGACAATAACGTACATATCATTAGCAATGGCGTATTCAATGCCGTCGATTAAACGTTGCTTAATGACATCAGGATTTGTTGCATATCCTTCTTCACCAACATACATTGCTAATCGTACTACGTTCGCTCCCCAATCATTAGAAAGTGCTGCAAAGGCATTGTTATTAAGAATCTGTGGAAACCATTGTAAACCGTGAGTACTCATTCCTCTTAATTGAATCGGATTTCCTTGTGAGTCAACTAGTGTTTTTACACCGTTAATCTCAAGAACTTGTAGTGCACCTGCTATTGAAGGTTTTCTTGCGGGATCAACAATTAGATTATCATAATCTGTTTCGGCTGCCCCTACAGAACTTGGCAAAAATGAAGCTAATAAAGCGATTATCATTAGGATTGCTGTAAGTTGTTTTCGTAATTTTTTCCTCAACGTTTTTCCCCCTTATCATACTAGCAGTTAAGAAATCGGTTTCCTAAATGAGATAATTTAAAAGTAATATTCCTTGAATCCCCCCTTTTTTAGGTTCGTATTCTACTAAAATTTAACTATAAAACGCTTACAAAAAGCATTATAACATGTATTTATTGGATTGGAATATGCAAATAGTATTTGTTTTAAAAATATTTTTCGAGAATTAAGGAAACCGTTTTACAAAATTATATTGATTTTACGACATTAAAAACGTATACTAACCACTGTAAGCGATTTCTAATAGGTGAATTCCCTTTTTTTTAACGAAAAAAGGAAACCGTTTTCGTAGTGTGGTATATATCAATAAAGGAGGGGTGTAACTACATTTTCTTTCATTAGCAGTTTCATTGATTCATAAACCAAACAAATGGGGGTAATTTTACATGAAATGGAAAGGTATGAAAAAGTTATTTGCTTTTGGAATGTCGTCTGCTCTTGCACTTTCTCTTGCTGCTTGTAGTGGAAGTGAAGATAGTTCTTCAGGAGGAAACGGGGACGAAAAGGTTGAATTAAGCTTCTGGGCTTTTGGTGCGACTGGCTACGAGGAACTAGCGAAAGAATATGAAAAAGAACATCCGAACGTAAAAATAAAAGTAAAATCATCTGAAACAGCTGAACATCATGATGCATTATTTACAGCGCTTTCTGCTGGTAGTGGTGCACCGGACATTGCGATGTTAGAAGTAGATCAGTTTGACCGCTTCAAAGTGGCACAAGATCGTTTCAATAACTTATATGATTTAGGAGCAAAAGATGTTCAAGATCAATACTTAGATTGGAAATGGAAGGGTGGAGAAAATACAGAAGGTGACTTCTTGTTTGGACTTCCAACTGACATTGGTCCAAAAGGTTTGTACTACCGTACAGATGTCTTTGAAGCAGCAGGTCTTCCAACTGATCCTGTTGAGGTGGCTTCATTAATAAATTCACCAGAAGCATTCCAGAATGCTGGTTTACAAGTGAAAGAAAAGACTGGTAAACCGTTTGTAGATAGTATCGAAATGGCCTATCGTGCGTACTTAGACGCTTCAGAAGAAACATACCTAAATTCAAAGGGTGAACTTCTTTTAGATGAAGAAGGAAATGCTGCGAAAAAGGCTTTTGACTATGCTGTAAAGTTAAATGAATTAGGTATCGTAGGTAAATTTGATATGTGGACTCCAGAATGGTCAAACGCAGTAAACAAAGGCGAGTTTGCTGCAGAGCTTGGTGCTGGCTGGTTAAAAGGTTGGATGGAAGGAAATGCTCCTGACGCGGTAGGGAAATGGAAGGTTGCTACATTACCAACGGAATTTGCTGCCAACTGGGGTGGATCATACATCTCTATTCCTAAAGAAACAAAGCATGCTGAAGAAGCATATGACTTTGTCCAATGGTTAGTTTCTCCTGAGAACCAATTAAAGTCATTCCAAAGTAAGGGACTATTCCCATCTGCACCATCGGTTTATGAGATGGAAGAATTTAAAGCGAACGAAGATGAATTCTTTGGCGGTCAAGTAACTTCTACCGTATTTGCTGAAGCAGCTAAAGACATTGAAGGTGCTGTTTACAAGGGAGAGAAGTACTTCCCGGTTCACCAAGAAGTATTAAATGCTCTTAAGAACGTTCAAGATGGAGCTGATCCTGAGAAAGAATGGAAAGCAGCGATCAAACGTGCGGAAGATTTACTAGCTAGATAATTAAGGATTTTCATAGATTGATCTTGGATATGGTGACCTTATTGGCACCATATCCTACTTTAAGATGAAAAGAGGCGTGCAAATGGATTCTGTTACACAAAGTGGGAAGAAGGAAAACAAGAAAAAGTATCTTTCAGAAGCTAAGAAGGATATGATCTCGGGTTATTTATACATTGCACCCTTCTTCATTATTTTTGCAGTGATCGGGCTCTACCCTGCTTTATTTAGTACGGTGTTAGCCTTTCAAAAATGGAATGGTTTCAGTCCAGCAACCTTTGTTGGTTTAGATAACTTTGTAGTGGTATTAAATGATCCTTTGTTTTGGAAATCTGTCTATAATACCATTGTAATGGGTTTAATGGGAACGGCCCCACAATTGGTCATAGGTATTATTTTAGCCTTTTTATTAAACCAGGCTTATCTCCGCTTTAAAAATTTCTTTAGAGTCACCATCTTCATGCCATATATCACTTCCATGGTAGCTGTAGCTCTTATATTCAGTGTCCTTTTCAGTAATCATGAAACATCACTAGCAAACTATATGCTAGGGGTATTTGGCTTTGATCCAGTTAACTGGGCAACATCTGAATGGGGAACAAAAATTGCCATATCCATTATGGTTTTCTGGAGATGGGTTGGTTATAATACGATTATTTACTTAGCGGGAATTCAAAGTATTCCTAATGATTTATACGAAGCCGCTACTATCGACGGTGCGAATAAATTTCAACAACTGCGCTATATCACGATGCCCATGCTAAAACCGTTCATTCTCCTTACTGTATTCTTTTCAACCGTAGGGGCGTTACAGTTATTCTCTGAACCTACTGTATTTTTAGGAACTTCTGCTTTTACGAGGGATGAAGCAATGACCGTAGTTATGTATCTATACCGTGATGCATTTAAGTTACAATCATTCGGTACAGCATCTGCAACAGCAGTCATTTTACTAGTGATTATTGCAACTTTTGCTACTATTAATACTTTATTAACGTCTGGATATGGTCGAGGGAAAAGGAGGGCAGCGAAATGAGTAATGTAAATAATAAAAAGAAATTCTCTTCTGGGAAACTTTTTATGTATCTGTTTTTAGCTATTGCCTCTTTACTTTCTTTGTTCCCTTTCTATTGGATGTTTGTTATGGCTACAAGGCCAAGCTCAGCATATAACTCTATTCCACCCACGATTACACCAGGTAATTTATTAGTGGATAACTTTAAGAAAGTACTCAGCCAAATTGATTTTTTTCACGCAATGTGGAATTCATTCGTTATTTGTTCGATCGTAACGATTGTGGTTCTAATTATTAGTTCTCTCGCTGGGTTTGCCTTTGCGAAGTTTAAATTTCCAGGAAGAAATGCCCTGTTTGTGGCCATATTGGTAACGATGATTATTCCGCCTCAATTAGGATTGATTCCACAATATTTCCTAATTTCTAAGGCGGGGTTATTAGATACTCTGCCAGGAGTAATGGTGTTGTTCTTCTTAAATCCTTTAGGGATTTTCCTGATGAGACAGTATGTAAGTGAAGCTGTTCCTGATGAATTGATTGAAGCAGCAAAGCTTGACGGTTGTTCAAATTTTAAAATCTACAGAAGCATTGTATTACCTATTATTCTTCCTGCATTCGCTACTCTAGGGATCATCGTGTTTACAGCTGTTTGGGGAGAGTTCCTATGGCAGTTCACCGTTCTTCGAGATCCTGAAAACTATACGATACAAGTAGCGTTAGCAAACTTGAGTAATACGCATAATATCGACTTTGGTATGATCATGTCAGGTGTCTTCTGGGCAACTGCACCACTTCTCATTATTTTCTTGCTATTTAACCGTTTGTTTATTTCAAGTATTACGGAAGGGTCAGTAAAATAATCTTTTTTATCTCCTTCATATTGATTCGTATCCTAACTACTAGTAATCTAACATAGAGTAAACCTAATTAAATGGAAGTAGAAGGGATTTAACATGAGTCTTACGATAAAAGATATTGCGGAATTAGCTGGCGTTTCATCAGGTACCGTTTCCAAAGTGCTTAATAACTATGGTGGGATTAGTGAGAAAACAAAAAGAAAAGTGATGGACATCATCAATGAAAAGGGGTATGAACCCAATTTCTCAGCTAGGTCACTTGCAACGAAACGATCAAACTTAATAGGGTTAATCTATGCAGGAAAAGTAAATGTTGATATGACTCATCCTTACTTCAATGAAGTTATTTCCTCATTTAAGAAGAATATTGGTCTGTTAGGTTACGATATCCTGATGTTTTCAAATGAACAGTTTCGCCAAGATAATGGAAGCTATATTGCAAGATGCAAACATTTCCACCTGGATGGTTGCTTAGTCATTGCTGGGGAAGAAGTAGAAGAGGCTGTTCACGAACTAGCGAAAGCGGATATCCCTTGTATGGGTATTGATATAGAACTTAGCGGTACAAAGGTAAGTTACTTAATGACTGATAATGTTAATTTGTCACGAAAAGTGGTTGAACACTTGTATTTACACTCTGTCAGAGAAATTGGCTATATCGGCGGTATGCGTGACTCGACCATTTCAAACCTTAGAAAAAAAGGGTTTATAAATGCAATGAATCAATTTGGTCTTGATGTAAGGGAAGAGTGGATTCAATATGGGGATTTTCATGAGGAGAGCGGTTATATTGCGATGAAGCAAATCTTAGCAAAAAAGCCTTATCCTGAAGCAATCTTTGCCGCCTCCGACCTCATGGCACTTGGGGCTTTAAGAGCGATAAAAGAGGAAGGTCTGCGTGTACCACAGGATATTCGTCTGATTGGTTGTGATGATATTGCTGCCTGCCGCTACAGCGAACCAAAGCTAACGACTGTAAAACAGGATAAAGAGAAATTTGGTAAATTATCAGCTTATATGTTAAATGATTTAATTAATGGGAAATTCGGACTGAAGCCAGTATTGATAGACTCTGAGCTAATTATAAGGGAATCATGCGGTACAAAAGCCTGATCGATTCAAGGGATTATGGAGGGAATGTAATTTGAACTACTTTGCAGTATTTGATGTCGGTGGCTCTGCAATAAAATATTCACTAATGACTGAAGTTGGTGAATTTATAGAAAAGGCATCTGTTCCTACCCCACGTGAGGGATTAGATGAGTTTATTCGTGTGATAGATTCTCTTGTAAAAGAATTTCAGCAAAAACAAGAAATCAAGGGGATCGCTTTAAGTATGCCAGGGGCTGTCAATGTGGAGAAGGGACATATTGAAGGAGCTAGTGCGATTCCTTACATTCATGGTCCAAATATAAAGGAAATTCTTGAGAAGCAGACAGGATTAAAAGTTGAGCTTGAAAATGATGCGAACTGTGCTGGATTAGCTGAAGGCTGGATTGGTGCAGCAAAAGATGTTAGCGATTATATTTGTATCGTGATAGGAACGGGAATTGGCGGCGCGCTTGTACTAGATAAAAAAATTAGGCATGGCCATCATCTTCACGGTGGAGAATTTGGCTTTATGATTATGGAGGACTATCTTGATCAGCCGTTAGGAGAGAGCTGGAGTTCATTGGGAGCAACCGGTGCTTTAATAAGGCTAGTGGCTAAACGAAAAGGATTGGATCCAAATAGCTTGAATGGGAAGAAAGTATTTGAATTAGCAGACGCTGGTGACGCAGAAATTAATGATGAAATTGACAGGTTTATCAAACGTCTAGCTGTCGGAATACTCAACTTACAATATGCGATTGACCCAGAGAAAATATTGATTGGTGGGGCAATTAGTAGCCGTGAAGATTTTGTGGATCGCATTAATGAAAAGTTAAGTCAAATGAAGACCAATGTGCACAAGCTATCCATCCAAGTTGAAAAGTGTCAATTTGGAAATGATTCAAATTTAATTGGTGCATTGTATCACTTCCTGCAAAGAAATTAGGCAGTTGAAAAATGGAGATTAGTTTGTATCTAGTCTTTATTTTTTTATCGAAATTAAAAGTATATACATTTAAAAATAAACATATGTATTTATTTAGTTTATAATTAAGGCTCTTTTCTAAACCATTGTTGCTATAAACACACTTTTAGGAAATTAACTATATGTTTCAACAGCCAATCAGAATTTTTTCATCCTTAGAAAAGGCTACACCCCAAATAGACCAATAAACCCAGCGTTATACGGGGGAAAATCCGGTATTTCGGATTTTTCCAAAAACAACAATCTTTACGAAAACTGCCATAATTAAAAAAGAAAATAAAAGGGAGAGATTGTAAAATGAAGAAATTTTCTTATCAAAATCCAACGAAACTAATCTTTGGAAAAGGTCAAATCGAGGAATTACGGAATGAGCTTCCTAAGTATGGTTCAAAGGTGCTTCTTGTATATGGGGGAGGAAGCATTAAACGAAACGGTTTATACGAAGAGGTGAAAACCATTTTAGCCTCTTTATCTGCAGACGTGTATGAGCTTAGTGGTGTTGAACCGAACCCAAGACTGTCTTCTGTACAAAAAGGGATCGATATGGCTAGGGAGAATCGTATTGATTTTATTCTTGCGGTAGGTGGCGGAAGCGTTCTTGACTGTGTAAAGGCGATTGCAGTTGGCGTTCCTTACGAAGGGAAAGTATGGGATATCATCGAAGGAAATGCCAAAGCAGTGGAAGCATTACCGTTTGGAGCAATTTTAACTTTAGCAGCTACAGGTTCTGAGATGAATAATAACTCGGTTATTACCAATTGGGATACACAAGAAAAGATTGGTTGGAGCAGCACAGTAAGCTATCCGAAATTTTCTATTCTCGATCCTGTGTATACATACTCCGTTCCGAAGGATCAAACTGTCTATGGAATGGTTGATATTATGTCCCACGTATTTGAGCAGTACTTCCATCATGTAAAGAATACACCATTACAGGACCGCTTCTGTGAATCATTGCTAAAAACTGTGATTGAAACAGCGCCGCAATTAATTGAGAATTTAGAGGACTACGAGCTGCGTGAAACGATTTTATATACAGGTACGATTGCTTTAAATAAATCGCTTGGTATGGGAACGCAAGGAGAATGGTCGACTCATGATATCGAGCATGCTGTATCCGCAGTCTACGATATCCCTCACGGAGGGGGACTAGCGATTTTATTCCCAAACTGGATGAAGCATGTACTTGACGAAAATGTAGGACGCTTTGTTCAATTTGCTACAAGAGTATTTGATATTAATCCAAATGGAAAATCCGAACGAGAAGTGGCATTAGAAGGGATTGAGGCTCTACGCCAATTCTGGAATTCAATTGGTGCTCCTTCAAGACTTGCAGACTATGGAATTGGCGATGAAAATCTTGAGCTTATGGCTGACAAAGCATTTGCAAAAGGTTCTCTAGGAGTGTTTAAAAAACTAACCAAAAACGATATCGAAGAAATTTACCGTGCATCACTGTAAAAGGGAGAATTGGACATGAAACTAAAAGGAAAGTGGGCACTTGTTACCGGTTCTAGTAGAGGAATTGGCCAGCAAATTGCTTTAGGTTTAGCTGAAGAAGGTTGTAATGTAATCGTTCATGGTAGACAGTTAGAACACACGGTTAAAACTCTTGATTTATTAAGTAAATACAATGTCGAGTCGGTTGCCGTAGAAGGAGATTTATCAAAACTTGACGGTGCTTCAAAGGTAATTGAATCAGTCATTGAGAAGGTAGGAGATATCGACATCCTTTATAACAATGCAGCCATCTCTACTCATGCTAAACCCATCTGGGAGTTTACTATTGAAGAGTGGAAACAACTATTCCAAGTGAATGTATACAGCTTAATTGAGCTATGCAATGCATTCGCGCCGAGAATGAAAGCTAGAGGATTTGGAAGAATTATCAATCTTTCTTCTGGAATTAAAAATCAGCCTGAATTAGCACCATATGGTGTTTCAAAAGGAACAGTTGATCGTTTCACAATGGACCTAGCCTACGCACTAAAAGAAGATAATGTTCTAGTTAACTACTTAGATCCAGGTTGGATTCGTACAGATTTAGGGGGGCCAAATGGAAGCCACGATGTGACAGCTGTATTGCCTGGAGCCCTTGTCCCAGCCCTTCTTGAAAATCATGGTCCAACAGGGGAGTTTTACAAAGCACAAGCGTATCGTAAGGATAAATAAGAAAAGGGGAACATAAAATGGTCTATCAAGCAGCTGAAAATCGCTATGAATCAATGAAATATAATCGAAGCGGCCGCTCGGGTCTATTACTCCCGGCCATCTCTCTTGGATTATGGCATAACTTTGGCGGAGTAGATACATTTGAAAATGGCCGTGCGATGCTACGAAGAGCATTCGATTTAGGAATTACACATTTTGATCTAGCAAACAACTATGGACCACCAGCAGGTTCGGCTGAAGAGATGTTTGGTCAGATGTTAAGAACCGATTTTGCCCCTTACCGCGATGAAATGATTATTTCTTCGAAGGCAGGATATTATATGTGGCCTGGACCTTACGGGAACTGGGGATCGAAAAAGTACTTAATGGCTAGTCTTGATCAAAGCTTAAAAAGAATGGGCCTAGATTATGTAGATATTTTTTATTCACACAGGCCTGATCCTGATACCCCTCTTGAAGAAACGATGGGCGCGTTGGATTTAATGGTTCGTCAAGGAAAGGCATTATATGTAGGGATCTCTAATTATAGTGCAGAGCAAACAGCTGAGGCCATCAGCATATTAAATCGTCTAGGTACACCGTTGGTTATCCACCAACCAAGCTATTCGATGCTAAACCGTTGGATTGAAGATGGTTTGCAAGATGTCCTTCAGGAGAATGAAGTGGGCTCCATTGCTTTTTGCCCACTCTCTCAAGGCTTACTAACCAATAAGTATTTAAATGGTCTACCAAGTGATTCAAGAGCGTTAAAAGTGACGGGGGCATTAGGAACGGACCAAGTGACTGAGGATGTAATTAGTCGAGTGCAAAAATTAAATGCCCTGGCTGCTGAACGAGGGCAAAGCCTTGCACAAATGGCTCTTGCTTGGGTCCTTCGCGGGGGCAGAGTGACCTCTGCATTAATAGGAGCGAGTAAGGTTAGCCAAATCGAAGACAACGTTGCAGCACTCAATCATATAGAATTTACCACAGAAGAACTACAACAAATAGAAGAAATCTTAAAAGGTTAATGTTTGAAAGCCTGTTGCACCCATCTTAATGATTGGGGCAGCAGGCTTTTTTTCATAAGGCTGTTTTCGTAAAGATTGTTGTTTTTGGTAACGCTGGGTTTATTGGTCTATTTGGAGAGTAGCTCTTTTCTAAGGATGAAAAAATTCCGATTGGCTGTTGAAACATATAGTTAATTTTATAAAAAGTATGTTTATAGCAACAACGTTTTAGAAAAGAGTCTTTCATAAATAGAATGTAATGGGGAAAAGTAGGAAAAGAAACGCAGAACGCTGGAAGGGTGTATTCAAAGTGGGATTAATGGAATACAGAAAACTTGATCGTCCGTTGCAAATTCTTCTGTTAGGAGTATTGCTAGCCCACTTAGGGTCCTATCTTGTAATGCCAATGCTTCCTATCATATTAACAACTGAAACAGAACTGACCTTGGTACAGATTGGGACGATCTTAGCAACGATAGCGATTGCTTTTCAATTTGGAAGTATAACAGGAGGAGTACTTGCGGACCGAATTGGGAGACGTTTTATCATCGGCTTGGGAGCCTTGATTACGGCAGGTGGAGTGATGAGCTTTGGCATATTTTCCGATTACCTGTTTCTTCTTGGTGCGGCAGCTATCATGGGTCTTGGAAATGGATTGAATGCTCCCTCCACGAAGGCATCGATTGCAGCATTCGCTTCTTCAAGTGGAAATCAAACAACCGCATTTTCTCTTCGTGGAATTGCGGCCAATATAGGGACAGGTACCAGTGGACTTGTGATATTTTTGCTTTTAGCTGAAGCTTCAAGAAACATCTTCTTTATCGCAGCTGCTATTTATGTAGCGCTCGCTTTAGTAAGTTGGCTCTTACTTCCGAAAAATTGTGGTGACATTCCATGTCCATCACTGCCATTAGGAGCATATGGAGAAGCGATAAAGCATCGGCCATTTATCATTTTTAGTGTGGTAACCGTTTTGATCTGGGCACTGTATGCTCAGTTCTCACTTGCACTGCCACTGCGGGCAACGGTGGTACTTGATAACCCGAAAAATATCGCTTTAATATGGACAATTAATAGTTTTATCGTTATTACGCTGCAAGGATTCATAACTAAACGGTTTATTACAAAAATGAACCCAGTCTCGGCATTAGGAGTGGGCGTATTATTTGTTACGGCAGGAATAGCGATGTTATTTTTCTCAAATGGGTTTATCCTATTTATTGTTAGTGGAGCCATCTTTGTGATTGGAGAAATGATGATTTTGCCCACGGTAGATAGCACGATTTCTCAGCTTTCCAAACCAGAGCTCATCAGTTTATTTTTTGCGTTATCAAATGTGGTGTATGGATTAGGGGAAGCAGGAGGAAAAACAATAGGTGGGCGTCTGTTAGATGTAGGTGGTGTAAATAATACCTTTCCTTCGATCGTCTTTACGATCGCCGGATGCTTCATATTTTTCCTTGTGATGATGTTAAGAAGGTGGGGACCATTAACTAAGTCTTTAACAAGGGCAGCGCAAGATCCGCACAGGCCGGAGGTGGCTCCTAGAATTTCGGCAGAACCAGCGCAGAATCGAACACATCCGCTACACCGCTTCGAACCAGAAATCTTTTTCCGAAAAAAGCCTACGACGGATTAATGGTTAGGGCTTCCTTTTGGGGAGCCTTTTTATATAGACAAAAATTATCCATATATTTCTTTTATTTTTGATTTACATACTATACAGGGGTATGCTATTATAAACTCATAAAAGGAGGGAGTCATATGAATCAAGATGATTCTTTGCTACATGAAGAGGAAAACTGCCATACTAGTGATCGAAAAAGTCACCATTCAGATAAAGTGAAAAGCAATCTTGTCACACGACTAAATCGCATTGAAGGTCAAATCCGTGGGATCAAGGGGTTAATTGAAAAAGACACCTATTGTGATGATGTTATTACACAAATCTCTGCCACCCAATCAGCTTTAAATAGTGTTGCGAAAATATTGCTTGAGGGCCATCTAAAGGGATGTGTCGTAGATCGACTACAAGAAGGCGACATGGAAGTACTAGATGAAGTATTGGTCACCATTCAAAAATTAATGAAAAAATAAGGGGTTGTTAGTTATGGAAAAAGTTACATTACAAGTAGAAGGTATGTCATGTGGACACTGTGTAAAAGCAGTAGAAGGTAGTGTTGGGGAATTAGCAGGAGTATCAGCGGTAAAGGTTAATCTAGAAAATAAATCCGTTGCTGTAGAGTTTGATGCTGAAAAAGTATCATTGGATACAATCAAAGAAACGATTGATGATCAAGGTTATGATGTAAAGTAAATAGAAAAGCGGAGCTAGACAAAAAGGACAGCGTGCTAGAAATAGCACGTTCTCTTTTCAAAAAAACATACCCTATATAGGTATAAGGAGTTTTTCATATGAGTGAAAAAGTACTAGAAAGCCAATTTCAAATTACCGGTATGACTTGTGCTGCATGTTCTACTCGCATTGAAAAAGGTCTAAAAAAAATGGACGGAGTTACGGATGCAAATGTAAATTTAGCTCTCGAAAAAGCGACGGTAAAGTTTGATTCTGCCTTGATAGGGCCAGCTAACATTCAAGAAAAAATTCGTGCGCTCGGATATGACGTAATCACTGAAAAAGTTGAGCTAAACGTGACAGGCATGACGTGTGCAGCATGTTCCACACGTATTGAGAAAGGGTTAAACAAACTTGACGGTGTCGTCGGTGCCAACGTGAACCTCGCTCTAGAAAAAGCAACTGTTGAATACAATCCAGAGGCTATGTCTGTTACGGATATGATTCAAAAAATAGAAAAGCTTGGATACGGTGCAACTGTAAAATCCGACGAAAATGAAAAGGAATCAGTCGATCATCGTTTACAGGAAATCCAAAAGCAACAAAGAAAGTTTCTCTTCTCTTTAATCTTATCTCTTCCCCTTTTGTGGGCAATGGCCGGGCATTTTTCATTTACCTCCTTTTTATATGTTCCCGAAGCGTTTATGAATCCATGGGTACAAATGGCATTAGCGACACCTGTCCAATTTTTCATCGGTAAGCAGTTTTATGTGGGTGCCTATAAAGCACTTCGTAACAAAAGTGCGAACATGGATGTACTTGTTGCTCTAGGAACATCTGCTGCATATTTCTACAGTGTGTATCTTGCCATTGGAACGATTGGCCACAACGGACACGGAGTCGGATTGTATTTTGAAACTAGTGCGGTATTAATCACATTAATCATATTAGGAAAATTGTTTGAAGTGAAAGCAAAAGGGCGATCCTCAGAAGCGATAAAAAAGCTCATGGGGCTTCAAGCAAAAACAGCTCTTGTTGTTCGTGATGGAGCGGAAGTAGAGATTCCGTTAGAGCAGGTAGTTGCTGGCGATGTGTTGCTGGTTAAGCCTGGGGAAAAGATTCCTGTGGATGGCGTTATTTTAGAAGGACAGTCTGCCCTTGATGAGAGCATGCTGACAGGTGAAAGTGTTCCAGTTGATAAAACAGTTGGAAATGTGGTCATTGGAGCAACTCTGAATAAAAATGGATTTTTAAAGGTGCAAGCAACGAAAGTCGGGAAGGACACAGCTCTTGCGCAAATTATTAAGGTGGTAGAAGAAGCGCAAGGATCAAAGGCGCCGATTCAACGGTTGGCGGATTCTATATCAGGCATTTTTGTCCCGATCGTCGTCGGTATTGCGGTTGTAACTTTTCTTATATGGTTTTTCTGGGTCGCACCTTGGGACTTCCCGGAAGCATTAGAAAAGTTAATTGCCGTATTAGTGATTGCTTGTCCTTGTGCACTTGGGCTCGCTACACCAACTTCAATCATGGCAGGATCCGGTCGTGCAGCAGAATACGGTATTCTTTTTAAAGGCGGAGAGCACTTAGAAATGACGCACCGCATTCAAACGGTCATTGTTGATAAAACAGGTACGATTACCAATGGAAAGCCGGTATTAACGGATGTAGTAACTTCCATGAGTGAAGACGAATTTTTATACCTGGTCGGTTCGGCTGAGAAGCAATCTGAGCACCCTCTTGCGCAAGCGATTGTGGAAGGAATCAAGGAAAAAGGAAGTGCGCTCGGCGATGTGTCACAATTTGAAGCAATTCCTGGCTTTGGAATTAAGGCTATGGTTGCTGAAAAAGATGTGTTAGTCGGGACTCGTCGCTTGATGAGAAAATACGAAATTAATGTGGCAGAATCCGTTCTCGAAAATATGGTTTCTTTCGAAAAAGAAGGAAAAACAGCGATGCTAGTAGCAGTTGATGGTGCTTTTGCCGGTATCGTTGCAGTAGCTGATACGATAAAAGAAACCTCACGCTCAGCCATCGCGCGCTTGAAGGAAATGGGACTTGAAGTTATCATGATTACTGGTGACAACGAGCAAACCGCTCAATCAATCGCAAAAGAAGCAGGCGTAGATCGTGTCATTGCCGAAGTGCTTCCAGAAGGAAAAGCCGAGGAAGTGAAAAAACTGCAGGCAGCTGGAAAGAAAGTGGCGATGGTTGGCGATGGGATCAATGATGCTCCCGCTTTGGCAATTGCTGATATCGGTATGGCGATTGGAACAGGTACCGATGTGGCAATGGAAGCAGCGGACATTACGCTTATCCGAGGGGACTTAAACAGCATTGCAGATGCCATCTTTATGAGCAAAAAGACAATCACAAATATCAAGCAAAATCTATTTTGGGCATTCGCCTACAACACATTAGGCATTCCAATTGCCGCACTTGGCTTCTTAGCTCCATGGCTAGCTGGAGCAGCCATGGCCTTCAGTTCTGTATCCGTTGTGTTAAATGCATTACGGTTACAGCGAGTGAAGCTTTAAGAATAAATAGTGTGTGCTCCGACAACAGTCGGGGCATTTTTATTTGGTTTGGCACTTATGGCACTTTGTGTAAAGAAGAAGAGAGTCCTCAGGTCATAAAGTAACTTTTATGACGTGAAACACATGGAAAAAGGAAGGAGAGAGGTCATAAGGTGAAGGTTATGACGTGTGACGCATAGGAAAAGGAAGGAGGGAATTCATAAAGTGAAGGTTAAGACCTCTGAAGCAAGACAAAGGAGGAGAATCTGTTATAAAAAATATAAATAGTGGAGCCTAAGTTTGTTTCCCTTGAAAGCAGAAATCCCAAGCCAGCGGAAACCAAAGAAGCAGTTAGATTCCCATGAACGCAGAAATCATAAGCTAGCGGAAACCAAACCTACCTATCAAAACTATTAACAAAAGCCAGCCACAAAAACCCAATCAGATAAATACAGCAAAAAAACTCAGAGGGTTAGCCACTTGAGCTAACCCTCTGAGTTTTTATTTACTGATCGCTACACGATACTCGTTTGTTAGATTTTCAAAGATTGTTTTCACAGGAAGTATCTCTTTAATTTCATGAACTCTGGCTCCTGCAAACACAAGACCATTTTCAACATCGCCAGCCATTGATTTTAAAAGGGAGTCAAGGGTACAAAATCTATATGAGCAATTTTTCAAGCAATCCATGCATTTCGTAATTTTTAGCTTTTCAGAAGTAGTGATTAAGTCTGTAAAATGATTTGCAATCGCACGACCGTGAAGACCAACTGTTGTTTTAACGAGCAGTGTATCTTCCTTCGTCGCTTCGACATATTTCTGCTTAAACGAAAGTGGTGCATCACATTCCTCACTCGCAACAAACCGAGTTCCCATTTGGACTCCAGAAGCTCCCATGCTGATCGCTTTAGCAATGTCTGCCCCTGTCATGATTCCTCCCGCTGCAATAACGGGAATCGATACGGCCTCCACAACTTCAGGAAGAATCTCAAATAATGGACGTTCAGTCCCGAGGTGTCCACCCGCTTCATTTCCTTCAACCACAACTGCGGCAGCACCAAGGCGCTCCGACATTTTCGCTAGCTTCGCAGAAGACACAATTGAAAGAACGGGAATACCCGCTTTCTTGCCCCATGCATACATATCCCGTGAAATCCCTGCCCCTGAAATAATAAAATCGACCTTTTCTTCAAGTGCCGCCTTCATTTTCTCTGCAAAGTCATTCATGGCAAATAACACATTAACACCAATATATCCTGCATCCTTTTTCACAAGCGCTTTAGCTTGACGAATATGGTTTCTCATTTCTTCAACGGAAATCCCTGTACCAGAAATTATGCCAATTCCACCTGCATTTGCAACAGCAGATGCAAGCTTGCTAAGGGAAATTCCAACACCCATGCCACCTTGAATAATCGGAGCTTTCGGAAGCATATGTCCGATTTTTAACTGAGGAAAATTCATGATCATCACCCATTTCTTTTAATCTCCATTAGATTCTAGCATGTAGTATGGGAGAAGGATGTGATATATATTACTAGGTACTAAAATTTGATAATAATAGTTGGTAACATTTTGTGAACATTGAATAAAAAAACTCCATTTGGATATAAAAACCCCTTGTTCTGTTAGACAAGGGGTTGAACAAATGATTCCAGTGATATAATTGCGGTTAATAGATCGTCTGAAGTAAAATCTTTCTCCAAGTAATGAATGGACTCACCAGAAGCTACCGTTCTTTCGGCAATTGCTTTGAGTTTTTCGAGATCATCGCGGTTCAGCCCTAGATCTCTTAATTGTATTGGAAGTTCTAAAGCTTTGTAAAAAGGAAGAAGAGAGGCAACCTCTTCTAAATTCTCCTCGAGCACTAGCTGAACAAGTATACCGTACGCTACTTTTTCACCGTGCAATAGATGATGGGTTTCATGAGCTACCGTTAATCCATTATGAACCGAGTGGGCAGCAGCAATTCTCCCGTACCGGTCTCCGAATCCGCCAACCATTCCACCAGCTACAATGATCGTTTCAATTACTTGAAGAAAAGCAGGTGACGAAGTTGTTGCTTCCATCGCGTTCAGTGCAGTTTGACTATGTTCAAGTAATACAATCTGGCAAAGCTTTGCACTTTGATGAGCGATTTTTACAGGTAACGGAAGATCATGTAAGTCGCGTACTAACACATCAGCTTCGTACCATTTGGCCAATGTGTCTGCAATCCCTGCTCGAACATACTTAATTGGTGAATGAAGAATGATACGCGGTTCTATTAAGACGATTAATGTACTTTTCGGAAAAATGGTGTAATGCGTGAATTCGCCTTCTTCTGTATAAAACACGCTTAACGGAGTCCAAGCTGCGCAGGTGGAAGCAAGAGTCGGGATAAGAATGGCTTCCTTGTTTGTTTCATGTGCCACTGCCTTTACCAGATCAAGCACTTTTCCTCCGCCGATACCGATGATGGCGTCGATATTTGTACCTCTAACGATCGTAGAGATTCTCTGTACTTCAATTAATGAGCACTCCCCCTGATAGGAAACGAAGGTGAGGTTTACATTTGACATATTTGGAAAATAGGATACTGCTGCTTTCCAAGATTGTTCTCCGTGAATGACTAAGCAGTGATTAATTGAATTCAAGAGAAGTAGATTTTCAAGGTCATTTAACGAACCCTCATGACATGCATAATAGGAGGGAGCACCACGCACTTCGAGTTTTGTCATTGTCTTCATTCCTTTCTAGTAAAAACAACGCCGGTAAGGGCGTTGTTTTTTTACTAGTTTATCATTTAGCGATTTACCATCCATTCAGGTTTACCAAAGCCTTGGAAGTCCTCGTCGATGATGGTTTCAAATTCTTCTGATTCAACAACTTCTTTCAGATCTTTAGCAAATTGGCTGTCAATATTCTTTGTATCTACCGCTACACGGTTACGGTATTGATCTGGCATATTTTCAAGTTGTAATGCGTCTAATAAGTCCATTTTTGCTGCTAAAGCAAAGTTCCCAGGTACAGCAGCAAGGTCCACACTGTCAACCGCACGTGGAAGCTGAGCTGCTTCAATTGGTTGGAAAACTAGATTTTTTACGTTCTTTTCTACGTCTTTTTCTGAAACCGTTAATGGGTCAGCATCTGCGTTTAATGAGATTAACCCAAGATCTTCTAAAATTAAGAAAGCGCGTGCTGCATTTGTTGGGTCATTTGGGATAGCAATATCAGCTCCATCCGCAATTTCATCTACAGAAGTAAACGTCTTAGAGTAGATTCCCATTGGTGCAGTTGGTACGGAAATAACGTCAGATAGTTCAATCTTATTTTCTTTTGCGAAGTTTTCCATGTAGATTTTGTGCTGGAATAGGTTCGCGTCAATGTCTCCCTTGGAAAGAGCGAGATTTGGTTGAACATAGTCACTGAATTCTACTACTTCTACTTCATAGCCTTTTTCCTCTAATAAAGGCTTAATTGCGTTTGAAACCATGTCACTGTATGGACCAGACGTTGCTCCAATTTTCACTTCTTTTTTCTCAGTCGCCTTTTCCTCAGAAGATGATATCTCCTCAGAACTTCCACCGCAAGCTGCAAGCACGGCGATCGCAATTAAAACTACAAAACTCAAAAATAACTTTCTCATCGTAAATATTCCCCCAATAGTTTTTATGGTGTCTGTCACCCTTCGTGGACAGTTGGTGCATTTTTGTCCTTCTTGGATGGACAGTGGTTAAATGTGATTTATTTTTTGTTTACTGCTTTTGCAAGTCGGTCACCGAAAAATTGGATGAGCTGGACTAAACAAATTAGGATGATAACGGTGGTAATCATGATGGTATTGTCGTATCGGTAGTACCCAAAGCGGATGGCAAGGTCTCCGACACCGCCTCCACCGACAATTCCAGCCATCGCGGAGTAAGCAACTAAGCTAATAATTGTAATGGTCACACCTTGGATAATTCCTGGCTTTGCCTCTGGAAGAAGAACTTCCTTGATAATCATCCAGGGAGAAGCGCCGACAGCAACCGCTGCTTCGATCACACCTTTATCGATCTCTCGCAGTGACTGTTCTACCAATCTCGCAAAGAAAGGAATGGCAGCGACCGAGAGTGAGACGGATGCTGCAGTTGGTCCAATTGTGGAACCAGCAATCAAATCTGCTAAAGGCAAAAGTGCAATGAGCAAGATGATAAACGGAATCGAACGGATCATGTTCACTAAAAATCCAACAATTTGATTAAATAGTGAATTCTCTAAAAACAATCCGCGGTCGGTAACAAATAACAGTACTCCAACGGGCAAACCGATAATCATTGCTACCGCAATTGATATACCGACCATATAAATCGTTTCAAAAAAGGCTTTGTTTAAATCAGGTAGTAATTCTATCAAGCTATCAAGCGGCATCTCGGATCACCTCCAAGCTTTCTGTGCGCGATGTGATGTATTGTATTGCTTCTTCTACTTCGGCAATATCACCTGTGAGTTCCATAATGAAAATTCCAAGTGGAGTTTCTTTTATGTACTCGATCTTGCCGTGTAAAATATTGCCCTTCACTTGGAACTTTTGAAGCGCATCTGAGATTACTGATTCCTCTGCAATTGCCCCGCGGAATTGAATCTTTACAATTGTTCCTTTGCTTGAAGTTAGCAAATGATCTGGTAAATCAAATTGAAGAATGGTATTAATGAATTCTTTCGTCAGTTCATTCGTTGGATTTGCGAACAAATCATAGACTGGACCTTCCTCAACAATCCGCCCGTCCTGCATAACTGCCATTCGATCACAAATCTCTTTCACAACTTCCATCTCATGTGTGATCAGTACAATCGTTAATCCTAACTCTTGGTTAATCTTTTTTAACAAAGATAAAATCGATTTCGTTGTGCTTGGATCCAGGGCAGAGGTGGCTTCATCACAAAGCAGAACGGAAGGGTTATTCGCTAATGCTCTCGCAATCCCCACACGTTGCTTTTGTCCACCGCTTAACTGAGAGGGATACACATCTCGCTTATCTGACAAGCCGACCATTTCAAGTAGATCGGTGACTCGTGTATCAATTTCTGTTTTTGATTTATGTGCAGCCTTTAAGGCAAAAGCTACGTTTTCAAAAACCGTCTTAGAGCTTACGAGATAGAAGTGTTGAAAGATCATCCCGATTTTTTGACGAGCCGTCCGAAGCTCCTTTTTCCCAAGCGCGGTAAGGGACACCCCATTGATTTTAATTTCCCCTGAGGTCGGAGCCTCCAATAAATTCAAGCAACGTAGTAATGAACTTTTCCCAGCACCACTATAACCAACGATTCCAAAGATTTCCCCTTTGTTCACTGTAAATGACACATGGTCCACACCCGTTACTTCACCTTTTTTCGTTTGATAGATTTTTAGCAAATCTTTTACTTCGATCATATCTGTCACCCCTTAAGCTATGAAAATACAAAAAAACCTCTTTCCAGTCAGAAAGAGGCATCGTTATATATACGACTTATCTTTCAGAATGGAATCATTCTGTAGGAAGTGGCACCGTTCCATGAAATGGAGGTTGCCGGACGTCATAGGGCCTAATCCCTCAGTCACTCTTGATAAGTAAAAGGTCATATTAAATTTGTTACATGAATCATAAATCTAATAGGGAGAAGTGTCAACAGCTGTTTTTGGTAAAAGAAAGAGGGGGAGCGCTTACATAACTGAGGCTGTAGGCGAAAAAAATTTTAAAAAAGATAAAAACACCCATCCACAAAATAAGTGAATGGGTGCTAAATTAACATTAGATTTTCATAACTCCACCGGTACTAGCAGATGTTACCAGCTTCGAATAACGAGCAAGATAACCCTTTTTCACCTTTGGTTCAAAGCCTTTCCAGTTAGCTTTACGCTCTGCCCATTCTTCGTCAGAAAGAACAACGTCCATGGAACGAGCGTCAACATCGATCACAATGTTATCTCCATTTTGAATAAACGCTAATGGTCCGCCTTCAGCAGCTTCTGGTGATGCGTGACCGATAGACAATCCGCGTGAAGCTCCAGAGAAGCGGCCATCTGTTACAAGAGCAACCTTCGCACCAAGTCCCATTCCCATGATTTGAGAAGTTGGAGCTAGCATTTCAGGCATACCAGGTCCACCTTTAGGTCCTTCGTAACGGATAACAACTACGTCACCTTCTTTTACTTTTCCGTTTGCAATGCCGTGAAGAGCTTCGTCTTGTGAATCAAATACAACAGCAGGTCCTTCATGACGGTTTCCACCTGTGATTCCACCTGTTTTAATGATGGCACCATCTGGAGCAAGGTTACCAAACAATACAGCTAGGCCACCCTTTTCGCTATGTGGGTTTTCAATGGAATGAATGACATCATAGTTCTTTACATCACATCCAGCAATATTTTCACCGAGTGTTCTCCCTGTCACCGTTAATGTATCTAAGTGAAGAGCTCCTTCTTTCTTAGATAATTCGTTTAGAACCGCAGACACACCACCCGCTTCATGCAAATCTTCAATGAATACATCAGAAGCAGGAGCAAGCTTAGACAAGTGAGGAACACGAGCTGCTACTTCATTAATTCTTCCGATTGGATAATCGATTTCTGCTTCATGAGCTAATGCCAATGTGTGAAGAACCGTATTGGAAGATCCACCTAATGCCATATCAAGGGCAAACGCGTTATCGATTGCTTTTTCTGTAACGATATCACGAGGCTTAATATCCTTTTCAATCAGTTCCATTAACTGTGTTGCTGATTTCCTAACGAAATCTCTACGCTCAGGCGCTACAGCTAAAATCGTTCCATTACCAGGAAGAGCCAATCCAAGCGCTTCTGCTAAACAGTTCATCGAGTTTGCTGTAAACATACCTGAACAAGATCCACATGTCGGACAGCCAAACTGTTCTAATTCTAATAGTCCCTTGTCATCAAGTTTTCCAGCTTGGTATGCACCTACCCCTTCAAATACAGAAGAAAGTGAGATCTTTTTGCCATCGCTAGTTACTCCAGCCTTCATCGGTCCACCACTTACGAAAACAGTAGGGATATTTAAACGAAGTGATGCCATTAACATACCTGGAGTAATCTTGTCACAGTTCGGGATACAAACCATTCCATCAAACCAGTGAGCAGCGACAACCGTTTCAACAGAGTCAGCAATGATTTCACGACTTGGAAGTGAGTATCTCATTCCGATATGACCCATTGCAATTCCATCATCAACACCGATTGTGTTCATTTCAAATGGAACTCCACCTGCTTCACGGATAGCATCTTTAACAATTTTCCCAAACTCTTGTAAGTGCACATGTCCTGGCACGATATCAATGTAGGAGTTAACTACCGCGATAAATGGCTTACCAAAATCCTCTTCTTTTACCCCAGCCGCACGCAAAAGGCTTCGGTGTGGTGCGCGATCAAATCCTTTTTTTATCATATTACTTCTTAATTCTGCCAAAATAATTCCCTCCTAATCTATCAAAACCAATGGTGTTAATGTTTTAAATTATTAAAAAATTTTAACAAATAGAAGAAGAATTGTAAAGAAAGATGACAAAAGAATGATTTGGTAG
Organism: Bacillaceae bacterium; assembly: GCA_041640555.1. Lineage (GTDB taxonomy): Bacteria > Bacillota > Bacilli > Bacillales > Cytobacillaceae > Robertmurraya_A. The sequence continues at coordinate 361,643 of JBEQAB010000005.1, read as the reverse complement.
ATTTTAAAAGTTGTCTTCATTTGTCCTATTTTGTTGCTTTTTAATATTTTTATGGTGACAGTGAATGGCATTTCCGATTTATCACAACGAAAAAAATATGTCAGCGATTGCCTTGTCATTCCTTTGTTACAAGATTAGTATTAAAATATGAAAAGTATATATGAGCAAGAATAGGTGTACTTCTTATTAGAAGTCTAGGGAAGTTGGTGAAAGTCCAACGCGGTCCCGCCACTGTAAATGGGAGCATACTGTAAAAACCACTGTGCAATAAGGAATTGCATGGGAAGGTTCAGAAAGCAATGACCATCAGCCAGGAAACCTGACTATATCTTGACACCGTGTACCTACGAGGATAGGTGGTGTGGTTGGTTTCTTACATAAGGAAGAAGCTTATTCCAACATCTCCATTTCAATGTGGAGATGTTTTTTATTTTGTTAGGGGGGGAACCATGTTACTTCAACATTTATTGGCAATGACGATTGCTTATTTTATTGATTTACTTCTCGGTGATCCGATCGATTGGCCACATCCGGTGAAATGGATCGGAACGCTGATCTACAAGTTCGAGAAAAAGTGGAATAAAGAGACGCGGAAAAAATGGAAGGGAGTGGCTATGGTAGTTATACTTCTCCTGCTCGTTGTGGGAATTACGCTCTTGATTACGATGCTAGCTTATCATGTTCATCTCATGGTCGGCATTGTGGTTGAAGCGGTAATCATCTGGACAACGATTGCTCAAAAAAGCTTAAAGGAGGCAGCGATGACGGTGTACGGTCCTTTAAAAAACGGGGATCTCGTGGAAGCTCGCCATAAGTTATCGTATATCGTGGGCCGTGACACCGACCAGCTCGATGAACAGGGAGTGGTTCGCGCGACGATTGAAACGGTTGCCGAAAACACCAGTGATGGGGTAACTGCTCCCTTATTTTGGGCTTTTCTCGGCGGCGCACCACTCGCGATGCTGTACCGTGCGGTTAATACTTGCGATTCGATGGTTGGGTACAAAAATGATACCTACATGGAGTTTGGCTGGGCGTCGGCGAAGCTTGATGATTGGTTAAATTTGATACCGAGTCGCCTAACCTCCATTTGTATGCTCTTAAGCAATAAGCCAGTCCGATCCACGCTAAAAGAGTCAGCGAAAATCGTTCTTCGTGATGCCAAGAAACATCCAAGCCCAAACAGTGGATGGGGAGAAGCTGCTGTGGCTACCTTACTTGGGATTCAGCTTGGAGGAATCAACTATTACAAGGGCATTCGCTCCGATCGAGCCAAAATGGGAGAACCTTATTTTCCTGTTACTGGAGAACATATTATACAAGCCAACGGCATTTTAACTCGAACGGTACTCACTTTTTTACTTTTATTATGGATTGGAGGGATGATCGTTGAAGTGGCCTACACACGGATCTAATCCACAATTTTTATATAAAGCACTACATTTCGACATGCCTGAAACAGTGATTGATTTTAGCGCCAATATTAATCCACTCGGTCCACCGGCCACAGTAAAGGACAGGTGGAATGAGCTGTTTACACTTGTATCTAATTACCCGGATCCAACGGCAGAAAGGCTCACAGGTTTGCTTGCAAAGAAAGAAGGAGTAAGAAAAGAGCAGATCTTAGTGGGTAACGGAGGGGCGGAGCTTATATCATTGGTTGGACGACTGCTCTTTGGTAAAAAAGCGCTCATTATCCAACCAGCCTTTTCTGAATACGAAGAAGCCTGCCGAGTGAATAAATGTGAGGTACGCTATCACTTGATGGATGTAGACAGATGGGAATTACGCATTGATGAATTACTAGTGAGTTTACGAGACGTAGACGCTGTATTTCTGTGCAATCCAAACAATCCTACAGGAATGTTTTTTCCGAGTCATACGATTGAGGTTCTTGCCCGTGAATGTGCCCGATACGAAACCTTGCTCATCGTCGACGAGGCCTTTTACGACTTTATAGAAGGGTACGAATCAACCGTTTCCTGTCTCCAATATTCTGAGAACATGATCATTCTTCGTTCCATGACTAAAATGTTCAGCATTCCAGGAATCCGCTTAGGATACTTAATGGCCAATGAAGCCCTGCTAGCAAAAATTAGGGAAAGCAAACCGCATTGGAGTGTGAATGCGATAGCTTTAAAGGTGGGGGAATGGTGTTTATCAGAAAGTGATTATGTAGAAAAAACCATTCAATTGATAAAACAGGAGCGGGAGAGGCTACAGTCTTTTTATCGTGATCATGAATTCTCTTATTCCCCATCAAATGTAAACTTTTATTTGCTAAAAGATACGAAAGTCAACGATCCATTTCCGTTTTTTCGTTTTTTGTTGGAAAAGGGGATGATTCCACGGCATACGATGAATTTCCCAGGACTTGACGGAAAGTGGCTGCGATTGGCGATTAAGGGACCGACCGAGCACGAAAGGTTATTAGAGGTGATAAGTGAATGGCGGAAGGTGGACAACTGATATTCATCAGTGGTGGGGTTAGAAGTGGAAAAAGTAGTTTTGCTGAGAAAACAGCCATGGAGCTAACAAAGAAAACTCAAGGAAATCTCCACTATATTGCTTCAGGAGTTGCTTTCGATGAGGAAATGAAGGACCGAATTAAAAGGCATCAACAGCAAAGAAATGAAGGTAAGCAACAGTGGGTAACTTGGGAGGAACCGTATTTTTTACATAACCTCTCAACTGTTTTTCAACCGAATGATATTGTGCTCTTTGATTGCCTAACCAATCTATTAAACAATCGTTTGTTTCAAACCGAGGAGAGACTGATGGACTCGTCTTTTCATGAGGAGATCAAGAAATCAATCATTGAGGGGTTACTATCGATACAGAAAAATTGTCATACCCTCATCGTCGTTAGTAATGAAATCTTGAATGAACCGATTCACACTAGTGACCTTGTTCTTGTGTACGCAAAGCTCCTTGGCAGGCTAAACCAACAGGTCGTTGCAAGGGCAAAGGAAGCGTATCTCGTCGAAGCAGGCATTCCAATTTGCATGAAAAGGGAGGATGATGACGTTGCATTTCGTGATGGGAGGAGCATGTAACGGAAAGGCCGAGTGGGTACGAAGCCATTTTTGTTTGGGTCAGTATCCACATGAAAGTTGGATAAAAGCTTATGAATGCTCGTATTATGACTGGCTAAGCAATGATTCTACTGACTCTTTGGTTGTGGTTGAAGGAATCGAGTATTGGATCAGGGATTTATCGCTGCAACACAAATCAGATAAAGTAAGACAAATATGGAAAGAGACACTATTGAATTGGGATCGATGGGAAAAGGATGGTTGTCAGAGAAAGCTCGTCATCATTGGGTCAGATATTACTAGAGGAATTGTACCTGTTGAAAAAGCAGATCGGAAATGGCGTGATGATGCAGGATGGACATTTCAGGATACGGTCCAACTATGTGATCGAGTGGATCATATTTGGTACGGAATTGGTCAACGCATGAAGTAATTGTAATCCAAAAGGAGGAAGAAAAAATGAAGGTGGAAAAAGTAACTTGGATGGCTGTGTTTATCGCTTTAACAGTTGTAGGAGGCATGTTGAAAATTCCTGCAATCATCGGAAGTGTCGCGCTTGATTCATTTCCAGCAATCGTTGCTGCTGCGCTTTTAGGAGGAATCCCAGGGGCGATCGTCGGTGGATTAGGACATATGGTTTCAGCATTTATTGGAGGAATGCCTCTTGGACCTATGCATTTCTTAATCGCTGTTGAAATGGCATTGCTTACATGGGTATTTGCTTATTTTTATCAAAAAGGTAGCAAGTGGAAGGGGTGTATTTTATTCGTGCTAGGTAATACCTTTGCAGCTCCCCTCCCATTTATCTTTTTAATCTCAAAAGCATTTTACATTAGTCTGGTTCCTTCTTTACTCATTGCATCTATCTTTAATACGGTTTTAGCTGTGATCGTTGCTCCTCGTTTAGGGAGCATCATGAAATCAGCAGTAGCGGGGAAATTTCAAAAATGAGAGATGTTCAAATACTTAATATAGGAAAAGAGACCCTTGTAGTAGCTTCTGATAATAGCGGAGCGATCGGGTTAAAAAAGCTCGATGCGGTACAGGTTCCTTACGATATCGTGGGTTATTATACCTTTCGTGTGGCAGCCATGGAATGTTACTCGGCGGGGGCTATTCCTGAAACGGTGATTCTTCAAAACTTCTGCGGAGAAGAATCTTGGGAAGAACTCGTAAAGGGAATTACGAAAGGTCTACTTGAGCTAGGTGAACCAAACGTTCCGATCAGTGGAAGCACCGAAAGTAACTTCTCGCTTGTTCAATCTGCCGTCGGATTAATGGTATTAGGAAATAGAACGAGCCATGCTCCTATGAGTGCAATACCCTTTCTTGAGGATACGAAAGTAGCGGTTATTGGTCTTCCTCTTGTTGGAAATGAAGTGATAGAGCAGGAAGCAGAAGTAGCTCCGTTACGATTAGTGAAGGAGCTCTCACAACTAGATGACGCTGCCTTATTACCTGTAGGGTCAAAAGGGATACTTTATGAATTGAATCGTCTTTTTTCAAACCGAACGTTTTTAAAAAGTGAGGTGAATTCTGTGGTCAATTTAGAAAAAACATCTGGTCCATCTACCTGCTTTCTGATCGCTTTTCCAGTCGATAAAGAGCATAAGGTGAAGGAACTCTCTGGTTATTACTATCATGAATTAACTTTTTAAATCGTAAAGGGAGTGACCATGATGATTGATTTATATATTGTTAGGCATGGACAAACCACATGGAATGTACAAAAGCGAATGCAGGGTAGATTCGATTCCGCCCTTACAAAAAAAGGAGTGGAGGATGCTAAACGACTAAGAGACTACTTAGCTACTACCCTTTTTAATGAGGTGATCTCTTCTCCAAGTGGAAGGGCTTATACCACCGCGAAACTTATCCGGCCAAATGAAAAAAATATGAAAACGGACCTGAGGTTAATGGAAATTCATCTAGGAAAATGGCAGGGGAAAACCAATGACGAAATTTATCATGAGTTTCCATCAGAGTATGATCATTATTGGAATGCTCCCGAGCGATACTACAACGAAGGAGGAGAAACCTTTACAGATGTGATTACAAGAGTGGAAGACTTTCTTCAAGAAATAGAAAGAATGGACGGTGACGGGAGAGTGCTAGTAGTCACTCATGGAGTAACCATCATGGCATTTTTATCTATCGTGAAAAAGCATTCACTAAATAAATTCTGGTCTGCTCCCATCGGCGAGGGAACAAGTTTAACTTTGATTCGACTGGATAAAGGGGAAAGAAAGCTCCTGGTTGAGGCGAGTGTAGAACATCTCTCACTCGTATCCGTTTATTAATCATTTAGCAAATATTGGTGGGAAATGTATAGGCACTAGGATTTTAATAAGGGAATCCTGGTGCCGTTTTTATCGACGAGTGAATGGAATATGGAAGATATTCTTACAACTTACTGTACTCAATTAAAGGAAAATGGAAGAATGGGTTAAGCGTTACAAGCGAAATTCTTAATAGGAACCACATTTGAAGGTTAAAATGGGAAGTTCATTGGTGATACAAGTTCTTAGGAGCTGTTCTTCATTTATAGAATACTTATTATTTCACGGTGTAGGGGGAACATCATGCGTAGAGCACAGTCCATTATGGTTCAAGGAACACATTCAGATGCAGGAAAAAGCGTGATATCAACAGCGCTTTGCCGAATTTTTTCAGATATGGGCTATAAAACAGCACCATTTAAATCTCAAAATATGGCATTAAATTCTTATATAACTTTGGATGGTAAGGAGATTGGGAGAGCTCAAGGAGTTCAAGCTGAAGCGGCACGAACAATAGCAACGACAGATATGAATCCGATTTTAATTAAACCATCAAGGGACTATGAGGCACAGATCGTTGTTCATGGGAAGCCATATAAAAATATGCAAGCAGGATCTTATAGGCAAGAGTTTTTCCAACAAGGACTAACCTTAATAAAAGAAGCGTATGAGAGACTCGATCAACAGTTTGAGCGCATTGTGATTGAGGGGGCGGGAAGTCCGGCTGAAATCAATCTAAATGATCGTGAATTAGTAAATATGAGAATTGCGAACATGACGGAATCACCTGTTATCCTAGTAGGTGACATTGAACGTGGTGGTGTGTTTGCAAGCTTAGTAGGAACGCTTCAGTTAATTGAAGCGAGTGATCGAGACCGAGTGATAGGGGTTATTATCAATAAGTTCAGGGGAGATGTAAGCTTACTCGAACCAGGTCTGGATTGGTTTACGGAGTATACTGGGGTGCCTGTTCTAGGTGTCGTTCCATATACGAACGTGAAGGTGGATGCAGAGGACTCCGTTGCCTTAAAGCTATACAGCACAGAAAGAGATTCAGAGAAAGAAATAGATATCGCAGTCATTCAATTTCCTAAAATATCAAATTTCACAGATATTGACCCGTTCTTATCAGAAGCAGACTGCCATGTACGTCTTGTCAGCAGCAAGGAACAGCTTCAAGATCCTGATCTGCTTATCTTGCCTGGCAGTAAAAATACCATTGAGGATTTGATATTTCTGAAGCAAACCGGATTGTATGAAGAAATTCAGAGGCTCACGAAAAATGGGAAAACTTTTGTGTATGGAATATGTGGAGGTTACCAAATGCTTGGAGCAACCGTCGAGGATCCAGAGGGTATTGAATCCAAGGTATCAATCGAAGACGGTTTAAACCTATTGCCAATCTATACAACCATTACATCTGAGAAAACGACGACCCTATCAAAAGGGACCATTCAGACAAATGGCCAAACTCATTATGTGGAAGGTTATGAAATTCATATGGGAGTCACGACGTTTCTAAAGCCATGTACACCATTAATAACTCAAGGTACCACAACCGATGGAGTCATAAGTGAAAATCAACATATTATCGGAACGTACTTTCATGGAATCTTTGATAATGATTCGTATCGTGCAGCCCTTATTAATCGGATTCGGAAAGTTAAGGGACTAGAAGAAAAACATGACCGAGTAGCGTTTCGCTCTCAACGTGAGGAAGCGTATAACCAGCTAGCGGAACATGTAAAAGAACATATCAATCTTCCTTTTATAGAAGAAAAGATGCGAGAGTATTACGATAAGAAGATACGTATAGAAATTGATAAAGCAATGGAGGGCTCTCGATGAAAAAAGGAAAGGTATATCTTGTTGGAGCAGGTCCTGGAGACCCGAAATTACTAACCTTGTATGGGCTGGAGTGCATTCAAAAAGCGGATGTTATTTCTTATGATCGGTTAGTGAATAAAGAATTATTGAAACATGCGAAAGAAGACTGTGAACTGATTTATAGTGGGAAAAGACCGGGTAAACACCATTTGATACAAGATGAAATCAATCACCTACTTGTGGATCAGGCGATGAAAGGAAAGATTGTCACAAGGTTGAAGGGCGGAGATCCGTTTGTATTTGGTCGTGGAGGAGAGGAAGCGGAGTTTTTAGCAAGACATGGAATCTCTTTTGAAGTGGTCCCGGGAGTAACAGCAGGAATCGCAGCTTCTGCTTATGCGGGTATTCCTGTCACACACCGAGATTATGCCACCTCTTTTGCGATGGTAACAGGGCATGGGCGAGTGGAAAAGGGAAGTGAATTTTTAAATTGGGATGCTCTTGCTAAAGGGATTGATACGATTGCTTTTTATATGGGCGTAAACAATCTTTCAAATATTTGTAAGAACCTAATATCTCATGGGAAAAAACCAACAACACCGGTGGCTGTCATTCATTGGGGGACGACCTCTGTTCAAAGAACCGTAACAGGAACGTTGGGAACAATTGAAGAGATTGTGAGTAAGCACCAAATCTCTCACCCTTCTATTATTCTAGTAGGAGAGGTTGTTCAAATGAGAGAAAAGATCCGTTGGTTTGAAGAAAATCATGCCGAAGCGCTAGCTAAGGTAATGGCGTAAGGAATGAAAGATAAGTGAATGGAAGGATGAAAAAAAGGTACTCTTTTTTGTGGAGTATCCTATTTTTTTGTGGTCATAAAGAGCAGTTGTAGGATAAAGTAGAGGATAAGAATGGAGGGATCGTCTTGGCGAATTTCATTGCGGTAAAAAATATTCGTATTGGGGTAGGAACACCTAAGATTTGTGTACCTATGACAGGGAATACAGTGGAAGACCTTTTAGCGGAGGCAGAGCTTATTCAATCAAATAAGAATTTTGTCGATATGGTTGAATGGCGAGTAGATTTTTTCAATGATAGTAAAGACCTTAGTAAAGTAATGACTGCACTTTCAACGATTCATCAGCGCTTAAAAGAGCTTCCTCTTGTTTTTACATTTCGAAGCCTTGAAGAGGGTGGGGAGAAGGAAATTCATCCTTCCTATTATTTCGACTTGAATGAAGCGGCAGCAAAGTCAGGTATGGTGGATTTAGTAGACGTTGAGCTACGTCATCGAGATGAAGATATTAGTCAGATTCTCTCCATCATTCATGAGAACGGCCGATTAGGGATCCTTTCTAGCCATAATTTTGCCATAACGCCTTCAAAGGATACAATGGTAGAAATTCTTGAACGTGGAAAGAAGCTAGGAGGCGATATTCCCAAAATAGCAGTAATGCCGACCTCTGCTAGAGATGTGCTAGCATTGTTGGAAGCTACTGTTGAAATGCAAGAAAAACATCCAGATACTCCGATTATTACCATGTCAATGGCAGGGCAAGGCGCCATTAGTCGCCTATCTGGTGAGGTGTTTGGATCAAGTGTTACATTCGGAGCGTTAAAGAAAGCGTCAGCACCGGGACAAGTTCAAGTAACCGATCTTAAACGAACATTAGAAATCATTCATCATAGCTTACAAAAGTAGCGAGCCAATTTGATTGGTTCGTTTTTTTTGAGGATAAAAAAGTCGATTATTGAACTTTGAACTTTGTCTAGCTCCAGCGCCCAGCAACTAGTGTACTTCGATCTTCTCCCTGCGATAAGTCAACATCGAATCACTTCGTTCTTCGTGTTTCCTTTATCTCAGTCGAAACTCTCCAGTTCATACGTTGCTAAACGGGCGCTTGCGCTTTTCTGATTGACAGAAGTTTGGGTGTATTTTATGATAATCGAGTAGATAGTTAAACAGTTGAACAATTAAATAATGAAACTATTCTCTGGAGGTGACATGCTACAGATGCCAGACCAGCATATTAAAGAGGTTGTGAATAAATATATTTCACTTTCTTTTTCCGTTAACAAGATAGGGGAGGCGCTTGTTAAGGAGCAGTTAGATTGTGATCTAACAAGTGAACAACATTATATGTTGCGCTATATCTATCAAAATCATTCTTGTACATCGTCAGAGCTTGCTGACGTTTTTTCAGTAAAAAAAAGTGCGATTACAGCCATCATTACCCGGCTATGGACGAAGGGCTTTATTCAAAGAACGAGAGATGAAAATGATCGTCGAGTCGTGTACTTAACGTTAACGGATAAAGGCAATGAGCTTTATTTAGAAACCGAAGCTAGAATTCATAAACTGGTGGAGTCGATTATCACGAAATTCGACCAACAAGAAATAGAAATGTTTATCCAGTCATACGAAAAATTGTATAGCGTACTTTTAGAAACAAAGAAGAATCAAATGGAGGATTAGCCCATGTATGCGATTATAAAAAATAAGTGGTTAGTACTAGTCGCATGGATTGCCCTCATTGTGGGACTATTCATGCTGGCTCCGAACATGGCCGATCTGGTTCGTGAAAAGGGGCAAATTGATGTTCCGGAAGGATATTCCTCCACACTAGCCTCTGACATTATGGAAAAAGTCCAAGAACAGGAAGGCGGAGGGGATGATACCCAGGTCGCCCTCGTGTTTCATAGTGAGGAAAAACTAACGGAAAAAGAAATACAAGAGGCTGAAAAAGCTATTCGGGCACTTGAAAACAAGAAAGAAGAGCTTGGGATTGCAGAAATTCTGACTCATTTTAATGAAGAGGTTCTTGAAGAACAGCTTGTTTCGAAGGATGGAAAAGCGATTCTTACATCGTTAACCATTGAGTGGAAGGACCGTGAACCGAAAGAATTAAGTGAAGCCCTTTATGAGACGATCAAAGACGTGAAGGTCGACCATGATTACACGAGCAATTGGTTAATTAATGAAGACTTGATGACAAGTTCTCAAGAAGGATTGAAAAAGACAGAAGGCATCACCGTTGTTTTCATCTTAGTAGTATTGTTACTCGTATTCCGATCAGTAGTAGCACCGATCATCCCATTGTTAACGGTTGGATTCTCTTATTTGGCCGCTCAGTCGATTGTTTCGATTTTAGTAGATAAATTAGATTTTCCCGTTTCGAGTTATACGCAAATCTTTCTTGTAGCGATATTATTTGGAATAGGAACGGACTATTGTATCCTTTTACTAAGCCGTTATAAAGAAGAACTTGCACATTACGAACATCGGGCAGATGCGATCGTAGCGACGTATCGTAATGCGGGCCGTACGGTATTTTTCAGTGGATTGGCCGTGATGATTGGGTTTGCTGCAATCGGGTTTTCAAAATTTGTACTTTATCAATCAGCAGCAGCTGTTGCGGTTGGGGTAGGACTTTTATTGATTGCCTTGTTTACGATTGTTCCATTTTTTATGGCTGTACTTGGCGGAAAAATCTTCTGGCCTTCAAAGAGTACAGCGGAGCACGGAGAAAGCAAATTTTGGGGTGTAGTTGGTCAATTTTCTCTAAAGCGTCCAGTGATTGCACTTCTTATAGTAGCAGCTGTTTGTGTACCGTTCTTGGTCACATACGATGGTAAACTGTCTTATAATTCTCTGGAAGAAATCAGTGGAGATGTCCATTCTATTCGTGCCTTTAATGCCATTGCTGATAGCTTTGGACCGGGGGAATCGATGCCAACCCAAATCGTTTTAAAAAATGATGAGGCAATGGATTCGATGGAATATATTAATTTAGTTGAAGAAATTAGTAAGCAGTTAGCACGCGTACCACTAGTAGACACCGTTCGTTCGGTGACACGGCCTACAGGTGAATCGATTGAGGACTTCTTAATTGCGAAACAAGCGGATACGTTACAAGAAGGACTTGGGGAAGGAAAAGAAGGACTGGATCAAATTAGCTCAGGTCTAAAGGAAGCAAGTGATGGTCTGGAAAGTTCGGCACCACAACTTGAACAGGCAACAGCGGGTATCGGGGAACTCGTAACCGGAACATCACAGGTTCAGTCAGGATTAACCGAAATTCAAACAAATTTAGCAAAAATAGAAGATGGAATTCGCCAAGGAGCAGCCGGTTCTGCCCAAATCAAAACGGAGCTTGGAAACGTGAAGTCTGGTGCTGAGCAGCTATTAGCGGAGTATAAAAAGCTAGCTGGTGCTTATGGACAAATGGGTGCTGGATTAAACGAGCTTTCTCTTGCACTTGCTTCTACTGAACAGTATTTTGCCGCTTTAGAAACCAGTTATCCAGCGTTACAAATGGATGAATCTTATCAAAGATTAAAGGGAACGGTTCAAACGGTCCAGCCGCAATTAGCGGGAGTAGCTAGTGGCATGGCTGAGGCTAATGCAGGATTTGCAGTCATTAATGAGAACCAGGAGAAAATTGTTTCTGGTTTAGAACAGTTTATTGTAGGCATTGACAAACAGCTTGCCGGCCTTAATCAACTTGCAAATGGTCAAGGGCAAATTGTTGATAATATGCCTAAGCTAACTTCGGGATTAGCAGGAATTCGTGACGGTCAACAGCAGCTTGCAGCTGGTTTTGGTGAATTAGGCGGTCAATTGGGTCAACTAACAGATGGTTTGAACCAAAGTGTGGATGGCTTAAATCAAATCTCAGATGGATTAGGCTCGGCTCAAGACTATATTAAAGGTCTTTCTGAAAATGAGAATGGTGCGTTCTATCTACCACCTGAGGTACTTGAAAGTGAAGATTTCGTCCAGGTGTTAGACACCTATATGTCTGAAGATCGTAAAGTAATGACGATTGATGTCATTCTTGAAGCCAATCCTTACTCTAATGAAGCCATCAATCAAGTGGATAAACTTAATGAAGCAGTAAAGAGTGCCACCGCTAATACGAAGCTTGAAAATGCCGTGGTTGCTGTGGGTGGAGTGACAAGAACAAATGCTGACCTTGATGCGATTTCAGGAGAAGATTACTCTCGAACGGTTGTCTTGATGTTAGTGGGGATAACCATCATCTTAGTTATTCTATTCCGTTCAATGATCATGCCAGCCTATATCATTGCATCGTTGATACTAACGTTCTACACATCTATGGGAATAAATGAAGCGATATTTGTTAACCTCCTTGGCTATACAGGAATAAGCTGGGCTGTACCATTTTTCGGCTTTGTGATCTTAATCGCACTCGGAGTTGACTATAGTATCTTCTTAATGGACCGTTTTAATGAGTATAAAGATTTAACGATTCGCGAAGCTATGCTTGAATCCATGAAAAAAATGGGTACAGTTATCATTTCAGCAGCAGTCATATTAGGTGGGACCTTTGCTGCGATGATGCCTTCAGGAATGCTATCCTTACTACAAATTGCATCCATAGTGTTAGTTGGATTATTCCTATATGCCCTAGTGATTCTTCCATTATTTATCCCGGTCATGGTAAGAACCTTTGGAAAAGCCAACTGGTGGCCGTTTTTACGGGAAAAATAATTAGATTGTAGGAACCCCGCCATGGTTGGCGGGGTTTTTAATGGTGGTTGGTGTCGGAATTTGTCTAAATGTATGTCGAATCTCAAAAGTTGCAACAAACTCGGACAAAGTTGCAACAAACCAATCTATAGTTGCAACAAACGACCAACAACTTGCAACAACCACTCAAAATTCATGAACACTTTGTGACTCCAGAAGGATAACCATACCCATTCAACGAATAAGTCTATAAAAAATATGAGGAGTGAGCTATTTTGATTGTTAAAGCCCGTGAATTTTCCGTTCATGCCCGTAAATTACAGGTACTATTACGCAGAACCTCCCAAGATCATCCCCAATACACTTTCATTAAAGCCGCATTAGGTAGGTCCCTCGCTGGTTACAAAGGAGAACTTCAAGTGGATTACCAACTGAGTCATATTCCCGATGAAGATTACCATATTTTTCATGACCTGAGGCTCCGGGGACGCCAATCCTGTTTCCAAATAGATACTCTACTCTTATCAAAAAAGTTAATCATAACATTAGAAATAAAAAACATGAGTGGCACATTACTGTTTGATCAGAATTTTCATCAACTCATTCGAGTAAAAGATGGGGAAGAGGAGGCGTTCGCGGACCCGCTGTCACAAATTTATCGTCACAAAAAGGAATTAGAATATTGGTTAGGAAAAAACCGCCTTCCATCCCTTCCAGTTACTTCTCTAGTTGTTATCAGTAGTCCTTATTCCATCATAAAATCCACAGGCTCAACAAAGTCGATCATCCCAAAAGAATATCTTCTACAAAAAATTCCCCAAATTGAGTACTCATACCAAAAAGAAATCCTTTCGGAAAAGGATCTTAGGAAAATGTCTCGGCATTTCATCAAACAACACACTCCAAACCTGGACCCCATACTTAAAAGTTTTGATATGCAACCAACAGAACTGAGTAAAGGAGTACACTGTCCAAGCTGCGATTATATCCCCATGCAAAAAACATATGGTTCCTGGTTTTGCCCATCATGTAAAACTTATTCAAAAACCGCTCATCTCCAATCATTGGAGGATTATTTTTTCCTTTTTGGACACAGCATGACAAATTCAGAGGCAAAAGAATTTCTTCTTATAGAAAAAGCCTACACCGTAACTAGGATACTCCAAAACTTACACCTGCCGTATGATAAAAAGCGTCGATCCTACCAGCTGACATATCCATTGAAAAATTAGCAGCTAAATAAATCAACGGATAAGAATAAGGAGTGGAAAGATACTATTCAAGAGGTGAGTGAATTGCAAAATAAAGAAAATGAAGTGGCAGCCATTAATGATGCCAATATTGAGCTAACTGAAAGACTTGAGGATAGTGAAGTTCATTCTTCAAGCCCTGGGGATACCGAAGCAACGAAAGCAAATTTAGAAATTGACAAGGCGTTCTCCCATGATCAAACGGCTGATCCTCTTCCCACGTATGTTATGTACAACACACCAGCGATCAAGATTAATCCAAAAAGATAGGTGCTGAAGAAATTCAGCACCTTTTTTTCATTCCTTAATCAAGATCGGTCTTATCATTTTGGTCTTTGTTGCGTTTGTTTCCCTTACTATTGTCTCCACTTCCGTGTAAGACGCCATGGTTTTTAGGGGAATTTTGGTTTTTACTGCCTTTGTTATACTTTTTAGTCATGTTATGAGCTCCTTTCAAAATACCTTCGATGATAGTTTGGCTCACAACGGGGTCCTTCAACCATGAAAAAGAAAAAGCTGTTTTCGTAAAGTTGGTTGTTTTGGAAAAATCCCAAATGCCGGATTTTTCCCGCATAACACTGGGTTTATTGGTCAATTTGGGGAGTAGCTCTTTTCTAATGATGAAAATATTCTGATTGGCTGCTGAAACATATAGTTTATTTCCTAAAAATTGTGTATATAGCAACCATGTTTTAGAAAAGAGTTAAAGAAAAAGACCTCCACTATTGGGAGGTCAAAGAAAAAGGGGGAATTACACTTGTACTAATATATTCACCAATGTGTTACCATTTTATACATGTATAGGAAAGATTTTTATATAAAAATTTGATTATGGAGAAAGTATATGGAGTTCATAAAGGATTATAAAGACCAATTGACGCTTCGTCATAGTTTTAACGCCCTTGCATTAGCGACCTTTGGTATTCAATTTGAAGAGTGGTATAAGAGAGGCTACTGGAATGAAAGGTATATTCCATATTCATTTGTTGTGAATCATAAGGTAATTGCCAATGTATCCGTAAATGTATTAACTCTTCTAATAAATGGAGAATTGAAAAAAGCTGTACAAATTGGAACGGTAATGACGGACGACCAATATCGAAACAAAGGGTTATCAAAGGCTCTTTTACAAAAAGTGTTTGAGGATTATGACCAACAGGTGGATTTCTATTATTTATT
Source organism: Bacillaceae bacterium (assembly GCA_041640555.1). Lineage (GTDB taxonomy): Bacteria > Bacillota > Bacilli > Bacillales > Cytobacillaceae > Robertmurraya_A. Next base: position 346,579 of record JBEQAB010000005.1, on the reverse strand, counting down.
TGCGAATCATATGGTGCTTGATTTCTATCCGAAATTCGGATTTAGTCGAAGAAAGGAACATCTTTTCAGCAGAAAACTTCCAACAGTACATCCTGACAAAACGCTAAAAAAAATAAATTTAGAAAAAGACATCCAGTTACTTGAAGACTACGTTCACAATAGAAAGCCACTGTCACACACATTTTCAACTTTGCATACAGAAGGAATAAACTTCTTCCATCTTCTTCATGTGTTTTCAGACGATCTTTATTATGATGAAGCAAGTGAATCCATTCTTATTTATAAAGTGATAAACAGTGATATTCATTTATTTGATTGTATTAGTAAAAAGGAAGTGGCGTTGGACGAGCAACTTCAAGCCTTATCAACATTAGGTGAAAACGTGTATCTTCATTTTACACCTGAACAACCTGAGAATTACAGAGTAGATCCAATCGATTCGAACGATGATGCTCTATTTATAAAAACCACTTCGACCTTTGAAGTGCCCCGTTATTTTAAACATCCAGTTACCAGTCAGGCATAAAAAAGTAGCTTCAGGAAATCGAAGCTACTTTAGTAGATTATTCACACTATAGATTTTTCCGTTTTCAATCTCTTCAGTAAGAAGCAAGTCAATGAGTGCATCGGCCACAATTTTTGTGCTTCTTAGCATGCCATTTTCTTTATAGGCAATAAATTTATTTACCTCTTGGAAGGCATGTTCCGTTGAAGACCGTATCACACCTTGCATCTCAGTATCCATAATACCTGGACTAAAACCAATAATCGTCGCATTGCCTGAATGATTTTGCTCTACAGCTACGGTTTTGGTAAACATATTTAATGCTGCTTTTGTGCTACAATACACACTCCAACCTTGAACCGGCCTCTCGGCAGCACCAGACGTAACATTTACAACGGTTAGCTTCGTTCCGTTCGCCATTTGCAAGAAAAGGTTTGTCGCGTACAATGGAGCAGCAACATTGATTTGAAGGGACATTTCAATGGCCTCATGATCTAAGCTTCCAACTCGGTCAATCGGTTCTACCACACCTGCGTTATTAACGAGTAAAACTTCATTTTCAGTACTAGTAAAGATGATTTCGGCAACTTCAGATAAAGTTGTTTCGGTCTCCATTCTGTTCGTCAAATCACACGTTACATGTTTATAAAATAATCCATTTTCCTGAGCAAGCTGTTTTAAAGCAGGATTTTCATTTCTAGAAATAGAAATGAGCCCGAATTGTTCCTGTAGAACTCTTTCGGCAATTGAGGCACCAAGTCCTTTGGAAGCCCCAGTGATAACTGCATATTTCATCACAACACGTCCTCTCATCATATGAAATATTTTACCATACGAGATAAAAAATCAGCACATCATAAGTCTTTTTCAGATTGCTGATATTTAAGGAGCTGATCCTCAATTAAAATGTAAATCGAGGTAATAATCCCTGCTGCAAGCCAAGCAATTGTAATTAAGTGGTAGCCTAAAATGAGATACAATAAAAAGGAAGAAATAAAAGTAAAAAATAAATAGTGGTGAGGGAGAACATGTACTTTATCCATTTACCTTCTCTGCCTTCCAATAGTATTCACTAAAGATCTCTGCAAAGGCCTCAACCGTGTTATACAATTCGGTTAAGTCATTATCCACTCCGCCAAACTCAACGAGAATCGAACCAGATGATAAATCTTGATTATATACTCCATTTCCTTCCGTTAGTCCTTTTGCTAAAACCCCGCGACTCAGGTTCGGATATTTTTCATCTATCATTGCATTTAATTCTGTTGCCACTTGTAGATTTTGTTCGTAATTTTTATTTGCTTTACCGACAACAAAGAATAGCCTCGCATAAGACTTACCATTAATCACCTGTGTTGTTTTTTCTTTTCGAAGCGCGTCTCGGTGAATATCAATGACGTAATCGATAGCATCATTGCCTCCAAGTGCTTCTTGGACGAGTTGTCGGGAAAGATCGTAGGAATGATCGGTTGTTAGATTATTTTCTTTTAATAGGTTAGGCATGCTTGTTGTATCGTGAAGAACACTAATACCATTTGTATTTAACTCCTCTGTAAGCTTTTTCCCGACCGCAATAATGTTTGCGGATTCATTGTTACTCGTCGCTTCGTCAGGTTCCTTAGCATCTTTTAATAATGGTAAAAATGATTCCCAGCTATGTGTATGATAGATAAATACACTTTTCTTCCCTGCCACAACTGGGGGATTTCCACCTTCCGCCTCTTTAAGCATTTCCTTTGCTATTTCTCTTTCTTGTAATAAAATTTCTACCGGTGGGGCGGATTCGATCGGAAGGTTAGTAAAGTTCGTACCGCTACCGGCAACGACGATATTTGTATCAAACACGGAAAATCCAGGGAGTTCTCTTCCAAGAAACGTTCTTGTATCCTCCGGTTGGATATTGGTTGCTAATTTTAGAGCGAGCTTTGATAAGGAGGAAACCGTAATGCTCGCTTTTTCGTTATATATATGATGGTTCTCTGACTTTACGAAATAAACAAGCCATTCGTGGGTGTCAATATTTGAAATCCACTTCTTGACGGTTTCTGACGTAAAGGTATTTGTGTAGGTGGTTGTAATTCCTGCAAGTAAGAACGTAGCTAGCATGATAGCCAACCAGCCCTGAAAAAAGGTCCATAATGATAGCTTTGAAGACTTCATGTCAACACCTCCTTAGCTACTATATGAGCCTATCCACTTTTTCAGAAGAGAAAAAAGAAACAAGCAGGTCATTTACAGATTTAGAAATATCAATTTCTCACTTTTTTCACATTTGTAATGTACATTGATAGAAACGATATGTAATCATTCCCAAACAAGAAAGAAGAGTTGTGCTTTACAAGAATTAAAAATATAATGGAGAATTGAATACCATGTTTTCAGATGGGAGTATTACTATGTCTTCAAATCAACAGTCTTCGTCTAAAATAGACTTTCATTTAATATTTATCTTACTTCTTTTGTTTTTATCGAGCTGTATTGCGATATACAGCGCCCAATCGACAGGACAGTATGATTCAAACTTTTTATTAAAACAAATTATTTGGTATGGAATTGGAATAGGGATTATTGTTGCAGTCATCACCCTAGATTCGGACCAGCTTAAAAAGCTCTCATGGTATGCCTATGGATTCGGGGTATTTCTATTGGCCTTTCTTATTATTGCTCCATCTAGTATTGCGCCTGTAATCAATGGGGCAAAGAGTTGGTATAAGGCACCGTTTATCGGATCGCTTCAGCCAGCTGAGCTGATGAAGGTTTTTATTATCCTCGCACTTGCCAGAGCAATAGGAGATCATCACGAAAAATACCGAATTAAAACGATTCAAACGGATTTTATTTTATTAGGAAAAATTGTTCTTATTACGATGGTGCCGTTACTGCTCGTCATGCAGCAACCGGATTTAGGGACATCTCTTGTGATGATAGCGATTATGATAGGGATGATCTTTATTTCGGGGGTATCATGGAAGATTCTACTGCCGATCTTTTCGTCAGGAATCACTTTGATCGGAGTCATTTTCTACTTAGTACTATGGAAACCTGAAATACTTGAAAAGTATCTGGGAGTTAAGGAATATCAGTTTGGAAGAATTTACTCCTGGATTGATCCTTACAATTATCAAAGTTCTACCGGATTCCAGCTGACCCGTTCGTTGCTAGCTATTGGTTCAGGAGAAACGACAGGGAAGGGCTACGGTACGAGAGAAGTATATTTGCCAGAAAGTCATACCGATTTTATCTTTAGTATTGTTGGAGAAGAATTTGGTTTTGTTGGAGCTAGCGTTATTATTAGTTTGTTTTTCTTACTGATTTACCATATTACAAAGGTTGGAATGGAAACAAAAAATGAGTTTTATACGTATATTTGTGTCGGAATTATTAGCATGATAACCTTCCACGTGTTTCAAAACATTGGAATGACGATTGGTCTTTTACCAATCACGGGAATTCCGCTTCCGTTCATTAGTTATGGGGGAAGCTCAATAATGGGGAATTTCCTAGCAATCAGCTTAATCTTCTCGATACGATATCACCATAAAAAGTACATGTTTTCAAGTGATGATTAAAAAAACCTCGCCAATTGGCGAGGTTTTTTTAATCTAGCTTCAGCAGCTAGTCCCTCGGGGTCATAAGCCAAGCCCCTTCGGAAAGGGGGGCCTTTCCTTCAGAGCTCGTCTTATGCCTGTCGGGACTGATCAAGCTGCTTACGCTTTTTGTTTAGGGGAGTGCTCGATTTCCGTTGAGGGGGGTAAGAAATCAGAGCTAGTCATATATATCAAATTTGAGAAGTTAACTTATTTTAAGAAATACTTTTCGATGTCATCAAGCATCAGGTTCGCTGCGATAACGCCGCCAGCTGTATTCCAGATGGCATCGTCAATTTCATGAACGTTTCCTTGCTTGGCTACTTCTAGGTTTTTAAATAATGGATCTTCAATCCATTCTTTCGCTACTTGAGTTGCTGCTCCGTCACCTGTTTCATAAGTGAAGTAGAATAGAATGTCTCCATCCATCAATGGAATCTGTTCTTTTGTTGCACCTTTGATCGCAAATTCATTCACATCTTGACTTTCAGGACGAGCAAAACCTAATTGATCTAATACCACACCAGAGAATGAATCCTTTTGATAAATACGAACATCAGCCGCTAAGAAACGAACAATAGATACTTTTTTCTGAAGTTGGTCTCCAAGCTCTGTTTTCAAATCAGATACACGAGTATCGTAATCAGAAATTACTTTGTTTCCTTCATCAACTTTATTTAACGCTTTAGCGTAAAGCTCAAAGTTTTCCTTCCAATCTCCACGTAATGTTTCAGAGAATACAGTAGGAGCAATGGCACTTAATTGATCGTAAATTGATTCTTGACGCATTTTGTTTCCAATAATTAAATCTGGTTGTAATGCAGCAATGGCTTCAAGATTTACTTGTGTATCTGTTTCAAATCCAACTACTTGAACATCCTTCATATCATCAGCAATATGGTTATACCAAGGCTCTCCATTTGCTGTCCAAGATTGAACCGCTCCAACAGGTGTTACTCCTAATGCTAATAAGGCTTCTGTTCCTTCGTTTGTTAAAATAACAACCTTTTTAGGTGTATCAGGAATAGTGGTTGTCCCCATTGCATGCTCAACCGTATAGCTTGTATTTTCCGTTTTTGCATCCTCATTTTTAGTACCTGTGGACGCTTCTTCGTTGCTTCCGCATGCTGCTAGAAGACTAAGAATCAAAATGGTTAACATAGTGAAAGAAAATTTAATAAGTTTCATAAGTTCCTCCTACAATGAGTGTATGTAATTGTTAATGATAATCATTTTCACTTACGGGTATTATCATAAAATGAATTGTAAAGGGTGTCAATAGGTAATTGAGATTTATTTTCAATTAGATATTAAAAAACAGTTGTTTGCATCATTGAAAATGATTCTCAAAATCATTGACAGTATGTTTGGCATCCAATAGACTGAATCTTGTAAGCAGTAACTATATAGAAAAGGATAAGAAGGATGCTGTTAAAAAATAGTTTTCAAAGAATCGCTGGACTCATTTTTATCGTTTTATTATTTCTCTATTTAATAGGTGCAAGCATTGTATATGGTTATACCGATACATCATGGAAAATGGCATGGGAAGCATTTCAAAACAATAATGGATCAAACGAGCATTTAGTGATTGAAACCGTTCGATTGCCAAGAGCCTTAATTGCAGCGGCAGTGGGGAGTAGTCTCGCCATTGCTGGTGCTTTAATGCAAACATTAACAAAGAACCCATTGGCGTCACCTAGCATTTTCGGTATCAATGCTGGAGCAGGTTTTGCTGTGGTCATAGCGGTATCACTTTTTCAAATTAGTCATTTACAAGCCTTTGCGTGGATTGCTTTTCTAGGTGCAGCGGTTGCAGCCATCAGTGTCTATTTCATCGGGTCGCTAGGTCGAGAGGGACTCACTCCGATGAAACTAACATTGGCAGGTGCTGCCATTGCAGCGATGTTTTCCTCCTTTACACAAGGTTTTCTTGTATTAAGTGAAGTCGCGCTGGAACAAGTATTGTTTTGGTTAGCTGGTTCTATTCAAGGGAGAAAGCTTGAAATTCTTGTGTCTGTTATCCCTTACCTGGTTGTTGGTTGGGTGGGTGCATTACTTCTTGCCTCCAAGCTTAACGTTTTATCCATGGGAGAAGATGTCGCTAAAGGACTTGGTATTCGTACCGGTTTATTAAAAATCGGAATCGGAACCATTGTCATTTTATTAGCTGGAGGGTCAGTATCGGTAGCGGGTCCTGTCGGTTTTATTGGTATTGTGATACCGCATATAACTAGAAGTATTGTAGGAATTGATCATAAATGGGTTATTCCTTATTCCGCATTTTTAGGAGCCATTCTTTTGCTTTTGGCTGATATTCTTGCAAGGTATGTCATTATGCCTGAGGAAGTACCTGTCGGTGTGATGACAGCTATCATTGGGACTCCTTTCTTTATCTATATTGCTAGAAGGGGGTTTAACGCAAAGTGAAGCAGTATCAAAATCTTCGATGGTTTCAAGGGAAAGTGTCTATATTAATAGATAAAAAAGCAAGCGTTGTGATGCTCTGCTTGCTGATAGTGACAATGGCTGTGTTCATTATTAGTACCGGATTAGGTGATATGAAAATAAACCCTGTCACAGTTGTCTCGGTTTTCTTTGGCGGGGGGACGGAAATGGAACAGCTCGTGATTCAATCCTTTCGATTGCCAAGGATCATTGTTGCTTTAGTTGTGGGAATGTCGCTTGCTGTGGCAGGGGGCATTTTACAAGGAATGATTAGAAATCCATTAGCGTCACCAGATGTGCTAGGAATTACTGGTGGAGCTTCAACTGCAGTTGTGTTATTTTTGGCCATTTTTAGTAATGAAAGCAATGCGTTAACGGTTAGCATTCAATGGATGCCGCTTGCCGCTTTTATTGGATCGGCTGTGGCTGGATTACTCGTCTATTTCTTTGCTTGGAAAAACGGAGTATCCCCAGTTCGCCTTGTATTAATAGGAATCGGTTTATCAGCCCTTTTTCAAGCGCTAACTACGATGATGATGCTCCTTGGCCCGATTTACCGGGCAAGCCAAGCGAATATTTGGATTACAGGAACGGTCCATGGCTCAACTTGGACCAATGTGTTTACGGTCGTTCCATGGGCATTCGCTCTCATGTTCATTGCCTTTTTTATGGCTAGAAAAGTGAATGTGCTCGGGTTAGGTGATGATGTAGCCACCAGTGTAGGGACTTCTGTGCAAAAACTAAGATTCGTCCTGTTGCTTATAAGTACAGCTTTAATAGGAAGTTCTGTTGCTTTTGCCGGAGGAATTGGATTTGTTGGCTTAATGGCACCACATATGGCTCGCCGTCTTGTTGGCTCAGTCTACGGGGCATTACTTCCGGTCTCTGCTTTAATCGGTGCCATTTTAGTCATGGTGGCCGATTTGATTGGTCGAACCTTGTTCTCTCCATTAGAAATTCCTGCAGGCGTATTTACAGCTGGTATCGGTGCACCGTACTTTATTTATCTTCTTTTTAAAACAAGAAATGCATAATGTCAGGGAAGGAGTGCGAATAAAGATGAAAAAAGCCATTGAAACGAAACAATTAACGCTATCATATGGTGACTCCATCATTATAGATGAATTAAATTTGAATATCCCCAAAGGCGAAATTACTGTATTTATCGGTGGCAATGGATGTGGAAAGTCCACTCTTTTACGGTCGATTGCTCGGTTATTAAAGCCCCAAAGCGGGGAAATCGTATTAAATGGAAAAGAGATTGTAAAAATGTCCTCCAAGGATGTGGCAAAGCAAATGGCCGTGTTGCCGCAAGGACCGGTGGCACCTGAAGGTTTGACGGTTCTTCAGTTGGTGAAACAAGGACGCTATCCTTACCAAACATGGCTTAAGCAATGGTCTAGTGAGGATGAAGAGAAGGTCTATAAGGCACTTGAAGCAACTGGGTTACTCGATTTAAAGGAGCGGTCTGTGGATTCACTTTCAGGTGGTCAACGTCAAAGAGCATGGATTGCGATGACATTAGCACAGGATACGGACTTTATTCTTCTGGATGAACCAACCACCTATTTAGATATGACTCATCAAATTGACATACTTGATTTATTATTTGAGCTGAATGAGAGGGAAAATCGTACGATCGTGATGGTCCTTCATGATTTGAACCTAGCTTGTCGTTATGCGCATAATATTGTGGCCGTTAAGGACAAGAAAATCGCAGCAATGGGAAAGCCAGAGGATGTCGTGACAAGAGGGCTTGTGAAGAAGGTATTCGAAATGGACTGTGAAATTTCCATTGACCCACTATTCGGGACACCGGTTTGCATCCCCTATGGAAAGGGAAGAACGGTATTTAGACAGGCAGGAGCAGTCAATGGATAATTTTTTTTCAGAAACCGAATTAAGTCAACTGAAGAATTATCGATTTACATTGGAAAAAGTTCATCAGGAATCTGATCTATCGATTACGTTAAATGAGCTTCTTCAAAAAGATCAGCTTCGGACCTTTATCAGTCGTGCTTCCGAGCATATTGGGTCGCCCAATGTAAAAGTAACAGCTTCCATGTTTATTAAAAGATACGCTTTTTTATCCGCCATTTATTTGTATGCGATGACCGCTTTTAACAAACGATTTCATATACAGCTCAAGCATATGTTTCTTCAAACAGACGAACAAGATCCACTTTGGCTACCTACGTTCTATTTCTCAAAGTGGAGAATCAGTGAACCCACAGGTGATAGAGACCAATGGAGATATGAAGCCATTGCCGATTTTTTCTCTAATATCGTAACGCCCATCGTGGAGAGTGTGAAGACGGAGTCCAAACAATCCAAACTGGTATTATGGGAAAATATTGCGATCTATATTTTTTGGCTGTATGAATCCGTGTTAGCTCAACATGAAGATGAAGAGGTTTGTGGGCGAGCTGTGGAAGATTTACAGTTCATTGCTCAACTTGCACCTGGATCATTGTTTGGACATTATCATGAAAACCCCATTAAAAGACATTTTCACGATAAACGTTATATTCCGGAGCTTGGAGAAGCAGTTCGTGTACGAACCACATGCTGCTTCTTTTATGCCTTAACAGGAACACCGGACCGCTGTAGAATTTGTCCACAAACTTGTAATCGACCAAAAAAGGCACAAAAGAACGGAGGGAACTCGTGAGCAATCAACTAGATGAAAAGATCAATGGATTACTAACCAAATATACCGAATTGCTACTAGGTGAGGCAGACGCGGATCATGTGGAAAAAGTAAAGACGTGGATCCTTTACTCTCACATGAGCAAATCAATGCCTGCTCTCGTTAAGCATTGGAACGACACGTACCCTGATGCGAAAAATGAGGTTAAGGAAACAATTAACGAAATCAAACAATTAAATGATGCGCACCGACAAGCGAAGAAATAAAGATAACGGGTACTATTACCTGTCACAAAAATCAAAAATGTATATTAAAATGACCATCAATTTGTAGGTGAATTTGATGGTCATTTTTATTGATATAACGTGAATAATTATAAAAATAGACGTGAAACTGTAGTCCAATTTGTAAATAAAATCATAGATGATTTCGTATAGGTAAATGAATTAATAGGCGGAGAATTTCCGGCTAATTATGTAGAGGAAGCTTAAGAAGCTGATATAAGCGGAGGAATTCCGGTTAACTGCTCTAAATAAGGCGAAATTCAAAGATTTGGATCACATAAACGGAAAAACTCCGCTTATTCTTAAGGAAATATGGGGATTTCCCAGATTAACCGGAATTTCTCCGGTTATTTTTTAAACACAGTGAAATCAACACCAGTAAACGCTTTGCTTTTCCCATTCATATAGCTATAGTAAACGCTTGCAGGAGGGATATCAAAATGGAACAATTGATGAGAGATTTCTTTTTATTCCTTTCTAAAAATCGAGCATTAACGAAATTAGCCAAGCGATATGGATTACGATTCGGTGCGTCACGATTTGTTGCTGGTGAAACCATTGAACTTGCAACACGTGTTATTCAAGACCTTAATAATAAAGGGCTACTCGTTACCATCGACTATTTAGGCGAATTTGTCGACAATGAGAAAGAAGCAAATGAAATGGCAGATAACTCAATACTAGCGATAGAGACAATCGGCCGGGAAAAACTTCAATCACAATTATCATTAAAAATGACTTCGATGGGATTAGATATATCAGATAACGTCGTTCTACACAATATGAGAAGAATACTAGAAGCAGCGAAAAAGAACGATGTGTTCGTCACGATTGATATGGAAGACTATTCTCGTGCGCAGAAAACATTAGATATTTTTAAGATATTAAAAAGGGATTACGACCATGTAGGTACAGTTATTCAAGCGTATTTATATCGAACGGAAAAGGATATCGAGGAGCTTAATGTGTACCGCCCCAATTTACGGCTTGTGAAGGGGGCATACAAAGAATCTCCGGACTTAGCATTTCCAGTAAAAAAAGACGTGGATGAAAATTTCAAAAAAATTATTAAGATGCATATGCTAAACGGAAATTACACGGCCGTTGCCACACACGATGATGTAATTATTGAATATACAAAACAACTAGCTAGTGAGCATCGCATCAACAACGACCAATTTGAGTTCCAAATGCTATACGGCATCCGACCGGAAAAGCAAATCGAGCTAGTTGAAGAAGGATATAAGATGAGAGTATATGTCCCGTATGGAACCGATTGGTACGGATACTTCATGCGCCGCCTAGCCGAACGCCCAGCGAATGTAGCTTTTGTCCTGAAGGGAATGTTTAAAAAGTAAGTGAGGAACTACCCATTCGTTTGAGTGGGTAGTTTTTTATGTCCTTCGAAGGATGAAGGGAGTTAAGAACTTTAAAATGAACAACATTTTGCAGCTACTTAGAAAGGGGAAACGTCTTTCATCAGGTGAATGAAGAACGTTAGGAAGGCTAGGAAAGGGGGAAACGTCCTTCATCAGGTGAATGAAGAACGTTAGGAAGGCTTAGAAAGGGGGAAACGTCTTTCATCAGGTGAATGAAGAACGTTAGGAAGGCTAGGAAAGGGGGAAACGTCTTTCATCAGGTGAATGAAGAACGATAGGAAGGCTTGGAAAGGGGGAAACGTCCTTCATCAGGTGAATGAAGAACGATAGGAAGGCTTGGAAAGGGGGAAACGTCCTTCATCAGGTGAATGAAGACCGTTAGGAAGGCTTGGAAAGGGGGGAACGTCTTTCATCAGGTGAATGAAGACCGTTAGGAAGGCTTGGAAAGGGGGAACCGTCCTTCAACAGGTGAATGAAGAACGTTAGGAAGGCTTGGAAAGGGGGAAACGTCCTTCAATAGGTGAATGAAGACCGTTAGGAAGGCTAGGAAAGGGGGAACCGTCCTTCATCAGGTGAATGAAGACCGTTAGGAAGGCTAGGAAAGGGGGAACCGTCCTTCAACAGGTGAATGAAGAACGTTAGGAAGGCTAGGAAAGGGGGAACCGTCCTTCAACAGGTGAATGAAGAACGTTAGGAAGGCTAGGAAAGGGGGAACCGTCCTTCAACAGGTGAATGAAGAACGTTAGGAAGGCTAGGAAAGGGGGAAACGTCGTTCAACAGGTGAATGAAGAACGTTAGGAAGGCTAGGAAAGGGGGAAACGTCGTTCATCAGGTGAATGAAGAACGTTAGGAAGGCTAGGAAAGGGGGAAACGTCCTTCAACTACGACCCCAACAAAAAAACGTACCCGACACCAATTCAGTGCGGGTACACTTCTGATTATCTCTTATACTGGTTGTTCTGGCTGTTTCTTTTTCCACCACCATCATTTTCAACAGTAGGGCCAGCATCACCCTTAACGCTAGCAGCACTTACACCAGCCTTTGATGGGTTTTTCTTCATCTTTGCCATAGGTACACCCCCAAACTTTTTTCCTCGTGTATAACATATCCACAATCATAGGATTCTATTGACCGCATAAAATAATGTAACTTTCAAAAAAATTTTAAATTTCAGCGACAAAGGATTGCGTAAAATATTTAAATATCTTATGATAAAAGTAACCAAAAATGAATGAGTATTCATTCAAAGTACCGAATTCACTCAAAAACGCTAAAGGGGGAGACAAAAGTTGATCCAACAAATTAAAAAAGCTGCCGTATTAGGCTCGGGAGTAATGGGGTCTGGTATTGCCGCACACCTTGCTAATATTGGAATTCCAACATTGCTATTAGATATTGTTCCGCGCGAACTAACTGACGACGAGAAGAAAAAGGGGTTAACTCTAGAAGATAAAGCGGTAAGAAATCGTATCAGCCAAACAGCTCTTCAAAAGCTGTTAAAACAAAAACCTGCACCATTAACCTCCAAAGGTAATTTAGCCCTCATTGAAGCAGGAAATTTTGAAGATGATCTATCACGACTAAGTGAAGTTGACTGGATCATTGAAGTGGTAGTAGAAAACCTAGCCATTAAGCAGCAGATTTTCGAGAAAGTTGATCAATATCGGAAGCCTGGCAGCTTTGTAAGCTCAAATACATCGGGTATTTCTGTAGAGGCGATGGCAGAAGGCCGCTCTGAAGACTTTCAAAAGCATTTCCTTGGTACTCACTTTTTTAATCCTCCTAGATACTTAAAGCTTTTAGAAATCATTCCAACTCAACATACTTCACCTGATGTACTTCATTTTATGAAGCAGTACGGGGAAGATATTCTCGGAAAAGGTGTGGTTGTGGCTAAGGACACGCCAAATTTTATCGCCAACCGAATTGGTACGTACGGTCTCTTAGTAACAGTAAGGGAAATGTTAAAAGGTGGATACAGCGTTGGAGAAGTGGACTCTGTAACGGGACCGTTAATCGGACGACCAAAGAGTGCAACCTTCCGTACGTTGGATGTAGTGGGACTTGATACATTTGCGCATGTAGCAAAAAACGTGTATGACCAAGTAGATGGTGCAGAGAAAGAAGTATTTGAAGTCCCTGCGTTCATGAATCAAATGCTTGAAAAAGGTTGGCTTGGAAGCAAATCTGGTCAAGGGTTCTTCTTGAAAAAAGGAAAGGAAATACTCGAATTAGATCCGGCCACTCTTGAATACGTAGAACGCAAAAAATTAAAAACAGCCTCTGTTGAAATGAGCAAACAAGAAAAAGGCTTAGCAAATAAAATGAAAGCGCTTGTATATTCGAACGATCGTGCAGGAGAACTCCTATGGAATATTTTTAGCCCGGTACTTGTGTATTCTGCGGATTTACTCGGTACAATTGCTGATGATATTGTTGCGATTGATCGTGCGATGAAATGGGGCTTTGGTTGGGAGCAAGGACCATTTGAAGTATGGGATGCAATTGGGCTCGAAAAATCGATTCTTAAAATGGAGAAAGACGGTCTCGTCGTTCCAAGCTGGGTAAAGGAAATGCTGGCTAACGGTCATACTAGCTTTTATAAGGAAGAGGAAAATGGAGATCTTTACTTCTATACCAATGGTGATTACAAACTTGTAGAAGAAAACCCAAAGGTAATTAACCTGAAAAAAATAAAAAAACAGCGTGGTGTTATTAAGAAAAATAGTGGTGCAAGTTTGATTGATCTTGGAGATGGAGTGGCACTTTTAGAATTCCACTCTCAAAGTAACGCGATTGGGCTCGATATTGTTCAAATGATTAATTTTGCTGTTGAAGAAGTGGAAAAGAACTTTAAGGGCTTGGTAATTGGGAATCAAGGTAAGAATTTCTGTGTCGGTGCAAATCTTGCGATGATCCTTATGGAGGCACAGGATGACAATATTTTTGAAATTGATATGGTCGTGCGCCATTTCCAACAAGCGATGATGAAAATTAAGTACAGTACAAAGCCAGTCGTAGCCGCACCATTTGCAATGACCCTTGGAGGTGGTGCAGAGGTTTGCCTACCTGCTGCGCATATTCAAGCCACAATGGAAACGTACATGGGACTTGTGGAAGTTGGAGTTGGTCTTATCCCTGGAGGTGGCGGGAACAAAGAGCTGTACATGAAGTTTTTAAACAGCATGCCAAGCGGAGTTCCATTTGACCTTCAAAATGTGGCGAATAAAGTGTTTGAAACAATAGCGATGGCAAAGGTGTCCACATCGGGAGAAGAAGCTCGTGAAAACAACTTCTTAAATAAAGCAGATGGTGTCAGTGTAAACGGAGACCACCAACTATATGATGCGAAGCAGACAGTTCTAGCACTTTATGACAAAGGATATAAGCCGCCCGTCCGAAAGAAGATTCCGGTTGTCGGTGAAACGGGCTACGCCACCTTACTTCTGGGAGCACAAACGATGCATTACTCTGGATATATTTCTGAGCACGACTTGAAAATTGCAAAGAAACTAGCTTATGTGATTGCGGGCGGAAAAGTGCCATTTGGAACGGAAGTTGATGAGCAATACTTGCTTGATCTTGAAAAAGAAGCATTCTTGAGCTTAATTGCAGAACCAAAATCACAAGCGAGAATGCAACATATGCTCCTAAAAGGAAAACCATTACGAAATTAATAGATTAATAGATTTATAGCAGCATAAAAAGGAAGCGAGGGAACGTGATGAGAGAAGCGGTTATCGTTGCTGGAGCACGAACTCCAGTCGGAAAATCAAAAAAAGGATCGCTTGCCAGTGTTAGACCGGATGATCTTGGTGCACTGGTTGTAAAAGAGACCTTAAAGCGAGCAGGAAATTACGATGGAAATATTGATGACTTAATTATTGGCTGTGCGATGCCTGAAGCAGAGCAAGGGTTAAATATGGCGCGGAATATTGGGGCACTTGCAGGGCTTCCTGATACAGTTCCTGCAATCACCATCAATCGTTATTGCTCATCAGGACTTCAATCGATTGCCTATGCGGCTGAAAAAATCATGATTGGTCATGCTGACACCATTATTGCGGGTGGAGCAGAATCCATGAGTTTAGTACCAATGATGGGTCATGTTGTAAGACCAAATGTCAAATTGGCTGAGACAGCACCTCAATACTATATGGGGATGGGGCACACAGCAGAAGAGGTAGCAAAGAAATTTGGAATTTCTCGTGAAGATCAAGATGCTTTTGCAGTAAGAAGTCACCAAAAGGCAGCGAAAGCCCTTCAAGAAGGGAAGTTTGTTGATGAAATTGTACCAGTAGACGTTGTTCTACGCTCTGTTGGAAAAAACAATAAACTCATCGAAAAACCCTTTGTTTTTAGCCAAGATGAGGGAGTTCGTTCTGAGTCAACGGTAGAAACACTGGCGAAGCTTCGTCCGGCCTTTTCGGTAACAGGAACCGTTACAGCAGGGAATTCCTCGCAAACAAGTGACGGTGCTGCAGCTGTCATGGTTATGGATCGTGAAAAGGCAGAGGCTAGTGGACTTACTCCGCTTGTCAAATTCCGATCATATGCTGTTGGGGGTGTCCCACCAGAAATTATGGGGATCGGTCCAGTGGTAGCCATTCCTAAAGCATTAAAGCTTGCTGGGTTAGAGTTATCGGATATCGGATTATTTGAACTAAATGAGGCCTTCGCTTCTCAATCAATTCAAGTGATTCGTGAGCTAGGTATTGATGAGGAAAAGGTAAATGTGAACGGTGGAGCGATTGCACTAGGACATCCACTTGGCTGTACCGGTGCGAAGCTTACCCTTTCTCTAATTCATGAGATGAAGCGACGCAATCAACAATTTGGGGTTGTTACCATGTGTATCGGAGGCGGCATGGGTGCTGCTGGAGTTTTCGAACTTTTATAAAAGAACGGGGGAAGTTAAATGTCTAATCAAACAGATAAATTAATTAAAGGTGGAAGTTTTTTAATCGAAGATGTTTCCTATGATCGAGTCTTTACTCCAGAGGATTATACAGATGAGCAAAAAATGATCGCAAAAATGACAGAGGACTTTGTTACAAATGAAGTTCTCCCACAAGTGGAGCATATCGAAAACCATGAATTCGACCGTTCGGTAAAGCTTTTAAAAGAAGCTGGTGAACTCGGCCTTTTAGGGGCTGATGTTCCGGAAGAGTATGGCGGTTTGGCTCTTGATAAAATCAGTTCTGCACTAATCGCAGAAAAAATGTCTCGAGCGGGTGGGTTCTCGATCTCACACGGTGCACATGTTGGGATCGGATCGTTACCAATCGTATTGTTCGGAAACGAAGATCAAAAGCAAAAATACTTACCTACACTAGCCACTGGTGAAAAGTTGGCAGCTTATGCATTAACAGAGCCAGGCTCGGGTTCAGATGCATTAGGTGCCAGAACAACGGCTGTATTAAATGCAGAAGGAACGCATTATGTGCTTAACGGAGAAAAACAATGGATTACAAATGCAGGCTTTGCCGATGTATTTGTTGTTTATGCAAAAATTGATGGCGAGCACTTCTCTGCATTTATCGTTGAAAGAGAGTTTCCGGGAGTGTCTGTTGGTCCAGAAGAGAAGAAGATGGGAATTAAGAGTTCTTCCACTCGTACGTTGATTTTAGAAGATGCTCAAGTACCCGTTGAAAACCTATTAGGTGAGTATGGCAAAGGCCATCTTATCGCTTTTAACATTTTAAATATTGGTCGTTATAAGCTTGGAGTGGGAGCAGTTGGTGGGTCTAAGGCTGCATTCGAAATTACAACAAAGTATACAAACCAGCGTCAACAATTTAAAACTAAACTATCTCAATTCAATTTAACAAAAGAAAAACTAGCAACTATGGCTTCAAAAATCTATGCGGCAGAAAGCTCTGTCTATCGTACTGTTGGACTTTTTGAAGAGCGCATGAGCAAGCTATCGGATGAAGAAGTGAAGAATGGGAAAGCGGTAGCAGCCTCGATTGCTGAGTATGCAATCGAATGTTCATTGAATAAATTCTTCGCGACAGAAGTGTTGGATTATGTAGCGGATGAAGGGGTACAGCTTCACGGTGGCTACGGCTTTATGAGCGAGTATGAAATCGAACGAGTGTACCGCGACTCTCGAATTAACCGGATTTTTGAAGGTACAAACGAAATCAATCGCCTATTAGTGCCTGGCACGTATTTAAGAAAAGCATTTAAAGGAGAACTACCTTTATTCCAGAAAGCACAAGCCCTTCAAGAAGAGCTTATGATGCTTATGCCAGAAGAGCCTGGTGATGAGCCACTTGCTCAAGAGAAGTATTTAGTGAAAAATGCGAAGAAAATCGGCCTTCTTGCAGCAGGGCTGGCGGCTCAAAAGTTTGGCAAAGCGCTTGAGCGTGAGCAGGAAATTTTAGTGAACATCGCCGATATCGTATCCAATGCTTATGCGATGGAATCAGCCGTTCTACGAACAGAAAAAGCAATCGCTAAGGATGGGGTAGAAAAGAGCAAACAAAAGCTTTTATACACACAAATCTTCTGTCAGGAAGCATTCAACGAAATCGAGCAGCATGCAAAAGAAACACTTGTCGCAACAGAAACCGGTGACGCATTGCGCATGATGATTTCCGCGCTTCGCAAATTTACAAGACACACACCAATCAACGTCATTGCGAAGAAGCGAGAAACATCAGAAAAACTAATCGAAGCTGAAAAATTTGTCCTATAACTAGAGCGAATCCCCCCTTCATCTTCTTGAAGGGGGGATTTATTCGTAAGCGAGTAAATTCACCAAAAAATTCGTAGTCAAAGTTATGAATTTGTACCTAATTATGTTAATATGCAATTGAAAGTGTAAAAGGATGGTGGTAACATGGCATTGACCTTCTATTGGTATCCGAAATGTGGAACCTGTCGAAACGCGAAAAAATGGCTGGATTCTCACAATCTTGAGTATCAAGAGGTACATATCGTAGAGCAGCCTCCTTCAAAAGCGGAACTTGAATCCTACTATAAGGCAAGTGGACTTGAATTAAAAAAATTCTTCAACACGAGCGGACAAAAATATCGTGAGCTTGGTGTGAAAGATAAAATAGCAACTTCCTCAGAGGACGAGCTTCTTGAGCTTCTTGCCTCAGACGGGATGTTAATCAAGCGCCCACTGTTAACAGATGGAGAGAAAGTAACGCTTGGCTTTAAGGAAGCAGACTATGAAAAAGTATGGCTTACAAAGTAACTAACAATTAATACATATTATGGAGGGGTTTTATCGTGAGTACACCAAAGGATCTACGTTATTCTGAAGAACATGAATGGGTAAAAACAGAAGGAAATACCGTTCGTATCGGTATTACACATTTCGCTCAATCGGAGCTTGGTGACATCGTTTTTGTTGAACTTCCAGAAGTAGGTGACACTGTAACAGCTGATGAGCCATTCGGTAGCGTGGAATCTGTTAAAACGGTTTCTGAACTTTATGCTCCAGTAAGTGGTAAAGTAGTAGAAGTAAACGAAGATTTAAACGACAGCCCAGAGTTCGTAAATGAGTCACCATATGAAAAAGCTTGGATGATTGTTGTTGAGCCATCTGACGTTAGTGAAGTGGATAACTTAATGACAGCTGAGCAGTATGAAGAAATGATTAACGAAGACTAATTTAAAAGGCATCTTTCTAGGAAACGGGTTCCTTTATTATCGCAACCATTAAAAATGTAATGCAAAATGACCTTCAAATTGTATGGTAATTTGGAGGTCTATTTTTGTTGACATAAAGGGATTTCTATAATTATTTTTGGAGAATTTGTAGTGCAAATTGTAGATTAAAATGCGGCGGACAATAGCCAGTGTACCTCAGCAAAATACACATCTTCATTTTACTTGCAAATGGATATACAGAAGAGATTGGTTAGGCTTTGCTATAACTAATGTTGATTTCACTTTGTATGAAAAATAAACGGAGAAATTCCGGCTAAATCGGGAAATACCCATATTTTCTCAAAAATAAGGGGAGATTTTCCTCTTATATTATCCGAATCTTTTGATTTTATCTTACTTAGAGCAGTTAACGGGAATATCTCCGCTTATGAATTCTCATACCCACGCATAGATCGATACCTAAAGGCGGAAATGGTTTGCAAACTTCGTAAATATGCAATCCGAAAAGTTACTTTCTAGGTGTCTTTTATTGTCTCTTTTTTTTCTAGCAAACATGGGCATGCTACAGGTATAACAGAAAAGAAAGGGATGGCTAACAACATGACATTGCAGCAAGGAAAATTAGATATTACAGACCGTGTTGTCGGAAAGCTTCAAAATGGTGAAATCGTGCTTTATCTTGAAAACGAACAAATCGGAAAGATACCTTTACCGAGTGGAAGTGATTTTCAGCTTGAGCATCATTTTGAAAGCGCTGGAGAGAAGATTTTTCAGCTTGTATCCACTCCATCCCGTGACGAACCAAGATATACGGATTGTGATGAAGGTGGATGGTGTTAGTCCATGGACAGCGGGTTTCTTTCCGCTGTTTATTTTTTTATAATCGTAAATAGTTAGAGGAATTGTACACCTCTTTCGAGAATAATGAATAAAGTAAAGAAAATACAAAATGTTCACAGGTGATGCATATGACTGAAGTGAGACCTGAAAAAGTAATTATTGTGGAAGGTACGTCAGACAAAAAGAAGGTGCAAAAGGTTATTAAGGAGCCTGTAGACATTATTTGTACGAATGGAACGATATCTCTTTCGAAGCTTGATGAAATCATTGATGAATTGTTTGGAAAGGATGTCTATATTCTTGTTGATGCTGATGAAGCTGGAGAAAAGCTTCGAAGACTTTTTAAACGTGAGTTTCCTGAGGCAGATCATTTATACATCGATCGAACCTACAGGGAGGTAGCTACCGCACCAGAACATCATTTAGCTACTGTACTGCTCGGGGCAAACATCGACGTCTTTACGCAATTTTTAGACAAAGTGTAAGAAGGGGTAACAACATGCAAGAATTGCTTGATAATAACAGGGAAATACTCTTTTCGGCCGAGGAAACAAATTTTCTCTACTTGTACACACCATTATGTGGTACATGCCAGGTAGCAGGGAAAATGCTCTCCGTCGTTGAACAGCTTATGCCGCAATATAACTGGTTAAAGGTTGATCTGAATTTTATGCCAGCATTAGCAGAGCAATATTCGATTGAGTCCGTTCCCTGTTTGCTTGTTATAAGAAAAAACAAATTAGTTAAGAAAATGTATGCTTTTCATTCGGTACCATTTTTATATGAAAGCTTAAAGTCCTTATAAGAATCAGACGTTTTATGTCTGATTTTTTTTTATTTGTCGATTTCCAAAGCCCTTCGACAGTAAAAGTAATTTCATTTAAAAAAATGACATATTTCTCGGGAAATGAACGCTATTTACAGCATTCGATATAAAGCCTGTTAGGTACCCCTGACAAATGTTCGAGAATTTGTCGAAGAAATATTAAAGGTAAGGATTCTCTCCAAGTGGAATATATATATAGTTGGATGTTGAAAGGGGGAAGATCGTTGCTTTTTCATTTGCAAAAAACAGTGAATGAATGGAATAGCCGAAGCCATTTACTGCCTTTTTTAAGAAAGGCAGCAGTCGTTATTTGTATTCAATCCGAAGAGGAGACCTTCTTTATCCATATAAACAATGGGAAAGTTGAACTACTATTAGAAGAAAATCAACATCATATTGACGCATACCTCCAAGGACAGAAGGAACATATCATCTCTTTGCTTCGTGGTGAGATCAAGCTAAGGCAAGCAACCGTATTAAATGAAATTACCTTACAGGCAACTTTTAGAACAGCTCTTTACCTAGAAACCTTATTCTATCTAGTAAAACCATATAAATATGTAAATAATATTTGAAGTTTTTTTGGGGAGGGAAAGGAATGTCAGAACAAAAAAAGTATCGTTTAGAAACGCTTGGTGTACATGGTGGATTAAGCCCAGATCCTGTTACAGGAGCTAGAGCGGTACCAATTTATCAAAATAATGCTTATCAATTTAAAGACACAGAGCATGCGGCTAATCTGTTTGCACTTGCTGAGCCTGGGTATATTTATACACGTATCCATAATCCAACGACTACGGTATTCGAAGAAAGAGTGGCCCTATTAGAAGGTGGTGTCGGAGCACTTGCCGTATCGAGTGGAATGGCAGCAATTACACTGGCCATACTCAACTTGGCAGAAGCAGGAGATGAAATCGTTGCAGCTTCAAATTTATATGGAGGTACATATAATTTATTTGCTGTAACTCTCCCTAAATATGGAATTCAAGTGAAGTTTGTGGATTCAACTAATCCAGAGAACTTTAAACAAGCTATTACAGCTAAAACAAAGGCGGTATTTGCCGAGACCATCGGAAACCCAAGCTTGCGTATCTTGGACATCGAAAAGGTTGCAAAGATTGCACATGATGCAGGTATTCCGCTTGTAATCGATAATACCTTTGCGACTCCTTATTTATGCCGACCAATCGAACATGGTGCAGATATTGTCATTCATTCGGCAACCAAGTGGCTATTAGGAAATGGGACTACTCTTGGTGGTATCATCGTGGACGGCGGAAAATTTGATTGGAATTCGTCTAAATTCCCTGGTTTTACAACACCTGATGCAAGTTATCATGACATTGTCTATAGTCAGGCCATTGGTGCTGCAGCGTATATTGTAAAAGCTAGAGTGCAATTGCTACGTGATTTAGGTCCAGCATTAAGCCCTCAAAATGCCTTTCAATTCACACTTGGTCTAGAAACTTTGCACGTAAGAATGAAGGAGCATGTGGCAAATACTGAAAAGGTAGTAGCGTATTTAGAGGCGCATCCAGGTGTTAATTGGGTAATGTATCCAGGAAATCAAAAGCATCCAGACTTTGAGCTTGCGAAGAAATACTTACCTAAAGGAGCAGGTTCTATCGTAGTCTTTGGAATTGACGGACGTCGTGTGTCAGGAGCAACGTTTATTAATAGTCTAAAGCTTTGGGCACATGTTGCTAATGTTGGCGATGCAAAAAGCTTAGTTATTCATCCTGCAAGCACTACTCATCAACAGCTAGACACAGAAGGGTTAAAAGCGGCAGGAGTTCCAGAGGATTTAATTCGTCTATCGATCGGAATTGAAAATGTGGAGGATTTAATCGAAGACTTAGAGCAAGCGATTACATTGGCAACAGGGAAAACATCACTTACAAGCAATGTGTAATCAATAAGATTTTTGTCGAATTTTATCGTTGACACTCCAATTTATCCATGATACGATATCACTCGTGATTAAGACTACAACGTAAAAGTTCATATAGATTGATAAGCTCTTATCGAGAGAGGTGGAGGGATGTGCCCTATGAAGCCCGGCAACCGTCAAATTATTGAAATGGTGCCAATTCACACAAAGCGTATTGCTTTGATAGATGAGAGAAAGGTAACTGTTTCTGCCTTTCTGCTCACGCAGGAAGGTTTTTTTTTGTTCATCTAAAAAGCTCTCATTCGAATAGGAATGGTACGGATGATGGAACCTAAGTTGTAATGGAGCTTTCTTGATGCACGATACCATGTAGTTTTATCAGAATAATCGGAAATGGAAGGAGGAGAAACCTTTGATCTCGATAAAAGACGTGAAAAAGATTTATTCTTCAAGACAAGGAAAAGTAACGGCTGTTGATAATGTAAACCTTGATATTACTGAAGGAGAGATCTTCGGGGTAATCGGTTATAGTGGGGCAGGAAAAAGTACGCTTATTCGTATGCTCAACGGTTTAGAAATTCCTACTGTGGGATCCGTTATCGTAGCAAATAATGAAGTATCGAAAATTAAAGGTAGTAGCCTTCGAAAAGCTAGACAGGAAATAAGCATGATTTTCCAAC
This sequence comes from Bacillaceae bacterium, assembly GCA_041640555.1. Taxonomy (GTDB): domain Bacteria; phylum Bacillota; class Bacilli; order Bacillales; family Cytobacillaceae; genus Robertmurraya_A. The sequence continues at coordinate 323,859 of JBEQAB010000005.1, read as the reverse complement.
ATTTTAATCTGTTATGGTCTCGTACCGTTAGAGAAAATATTGCATTTCCACTTGAAATTGCAGGAGTTCCTAAAGCTCAAAGAATGAAAAGAGTGGACGAGCTTATTCGTTTAGTTGGATTAGAAGGAAGAGAAGACGCTTACCCTTCTCAATTGAGTGGAGGGCAAAAACAAAGAGTAGGAATTGCAAGAGCACTTGCTAACAATCCCAAAGTTCTTCTTTGTGATGAGGCAACATCTGCACTTGATCCGCAAACAACCGATTCGATTCTAGAGCTATTAGTTGATATTAATAAGCGATTAGGATTAACCATCGTCCTTATCACCCATGAAATGCACGTAATCCGAAAGATTTGTCATCGTGTAGCTGTTATGGAAGGTGGAAAGGTCGTTGAGCTCGGCCCTGTACTTGATGTATTTAAGAATCCTAAGGAAGAAATTACGAAACGATTTGTTCAGCAGGTAACAGAGCCTGAAGAAACCAAGGAAACGATTGAACATTTATTAGAACTTTATCCGCACGGTACGGTTGTTCAATTAGGCTTTGTTGGAGAAGCAGCAGAGCAACCGCTGATTACAAACATTATTCGTAATTACCAAGTGACTGTTAACATCCTGCAAGGAAAAATATCACAAACACAAAATGGATCTTACGGGACGCTTTTCATCCACTTAGATGGGGAAAAAGAAGAGCTTTCAAAGGCCATTGCGTATATCGAGTCACAACAGGTTGGAGTGGAGGTGATTTCGAATGCTTGAGACACTTTTACCAAACGTAAACTGGGAAAAAATGATTGAGGCAACGAATGAAACTCTTTATATGACAGCTATATCAGTTGTTATTACTTTTGTTCTTGGATTAATTTTAGGACTTTTATTATTTTTAACAGCTAAGGGTAATATTTGGGAGAATGCAATTGTAAATAAAGTGATCAGTTCTGTAGTGAACGTCTTCCGCTCGATTCCCTTTATTATATTGATCGTTCTTCTTATCCCTTTTACAAAGCTTATACTAGATACGATGATTGGTGAAAATGCAGCTTTACCGGCATTAATTATAGGTGCGGCTCCTTTTTACGCGAGAATGGTGGAAATCGGATTGCGTGAGATTGATAAAGGAGTTATTGAAGCGGCTAAATCAATGGGAGCTAAAACAAGCACGATTATCTTTAAGGTGCTTATTCCTGAATCACTGCCAGCTTTAGTATCAGGTATTACAGTTACGGCTATAGCTTTGGTGAGTTATACAGCAATGGCTGGTGTCATTGGTGCGGGTGGTTTAGGAAACCTTGCGTATCTGGAAGGCTTCCAAAGAAGTCGTAGTGACGTAACCCTTGTTGCAACTGTCATCATTTTAATTATTGTGTTTATTATCCAATTTATTGGAGATTCTATAACATCAAAACTAGACAAAAGATAGGAGAGACAAAAATGAAGAAATTTTTAAGCTTATTTTTATCATTAGCAGTTGCTCTAGTTCTTGCAGCTTGCGGTACAGCAAAAGAAGATGAGTCTAACGCTGGTGAAGGCGAAGAAGCAGCAGAAACTACTGAGTTAGTAGTAGGAGCTTCTAACGTACCACATGCGGAAATTTTAGAAGAAGCAAAGTCACTTTTAGCGGAAAAAGGAATTGAATTAAAGATTGAAACATTCCAAGATTATATCCTACCAAACCAAGCGTTAGAGTCTGGTGATCTTGATGCAAACTATTTCCAGCATATTCCTTACCTCGAGTCTCAAATGGCTGAACATGGCTATGATTTTGCTAATGCTGGTGGAATTCATATCGAACCAATGGGTGTGTACTCTAAAAAGTACAAGAGCTTAGAAGAGCTTCCAGAAGGAGCACATATCATCATGAGCAGCTCAGTGGCAGACCACGGTCGTATTTTAACCATGCTTGAAAAAGAGGGATTAATCACTCTTAAAGAAGGCGTTAATAACGTAGAAGCGACAGTTGAAGATATCGCAGAAAATCCTAAAAATCTTCACTTTGACACAGAGTACGAAGCATCATTATTACCACAAATCTATAACAATGATGAAGGTGATGCAGTACTTATCAACTCGAACTATGCGATCGATGCAGGTCTAAACCCAATTGAAGATTCAATTGCAATCGAAGACAAAGAGTCTCCGTACGTGAACGTAATCGCGGTTCGTAAAGGTGACGAAAGCTCTGAAGCAATCAAAGCATTAGTCGAAGTGCTACACTCAAAAGAAATCCAAGACTTCATTCTTGAAAAATACGAAGGTGCTGTAGTACCAGTAACAGAATAATAGAAAAAACAGATGTCTCTTATAGGGGCATCTGTTTTTTTGTGTAATAATTTGTTTCAATTCAAGGATACTAACATATGTGATACTACATAACTTAAAGACTGGAGTGGGACAAATGGATCAAGGATTTATTGCAAGAAATCCGAGTGAAGAAGCTCTACATGATTATAAACAAGGACTTGGTGCGTTTACTCAAAAAATGCCAGATATCGCTAGCCATTTTAATGCATTCACAGAAGCATGCTTCAAAGAGGGAGTCTTAACTCAAAAACAAAAGCAATTAATTGCACTAGGAATTAGTCTGTATTCTCAAGATGAATATTGCATCATCTACCATGTAAAAGGATGCTTGGACCAAGGAGCGTCCGAGCAAGAAATTCTTGAAGCAATTGGTGTAACTGCAGCCTTTGGTGGAGGTGGTGCCATGAGCCAAGCTGTTACCCTTGTGCAAAATACGATGGATGATTTTAATCAATTAAAACAGTGAGTTAAGCTCTTATCGAGAGGATTTAGCAAGAAAAGAATGGAAACCATAAGGTGAGTTTTTCTAACAAAGTCTTAATCGTATTCATCCTTAAATATCGTGTTTTTTCGGCTTTGTTCCAAAGTTTTTACCTGTGTTACGATAGTGATGACCAAAGAAGTCGAAAAAAGTGATATTTGGAAGGGATGGATTCATTATCAGTCAACTAAGGTTGAACTACACGAGCGAAATGGAAAAGGCGATGTATGCAGCTCATGGAGTGGGATATGAAACCTACAGTCGAAAACATAAGGTTAGAATGAAAATTGAAAAGGTAAGGCAACAAAATTATTTACAAAGTCAAAGAATGATTGCAGATTTGGATCGCAGGGTTCATGCCTAGTAGCTTATATTTATAGAAGAAATTCGTTAGCCAGTGGAGAATTCCACTGGTTTTTCTGTTGAGCAAATGGTATCGTACATAGAAAAGATAGTCGAAGAAAAAAATAGGTAGGTAATAGAGCGAGAAGAGGTTCTTAAGAGTTGATATCACATTTCATTTGTTATAAGATTGTAATGAGAATAAAATGAGAATGAAAATAGAGTTTTTATAGTCAAGAGATAACTAATTTTCTTTCAAATTATGGAGGTAATAGATATGTCAGGATCAACTTTATCCATTAAGGATTTACATGTGTCAATCGATGAAAAGGAAATTCTAAAAGGGGTAACTCTTGAAATTAAAGGTGGAGAAATCCACGCGATCATGGGACCTAACGGAACAGGTAAATCTACTTTGTCTTCTGCTATTATGGGACATCCTAAATATGAAGTAACTTCTGGTTCAATCTCTCTAGATGGAGAAGATGTACTTGAAATGGAAGTAGATGAGCGCGCTCGTGCAGGTCTATTTTTAGCGATGCAGTACCCAAGCGAAATTAGCGGGGTAACAAATGCGGACTTCTTACGTTCAGCTATTAATAGCCGTCGTGAAGAAGGAGACGAAGTTTCTTTAATGAAATTCATCCGTCAGATGGACAAAAACATGGAGTTTTTAGAAATGGATCCAGATATGGCTCAACGTTACTTAAACGAAGGGTTCTCTGGTGGAGAAAAGAAGCGTAACGAAATTCTACAATTAATGATGATTCAGCCAAAGATTGCCATCCTTGACGAAATCGACTCTGGATTAGATATCGACGCGTTAAAGGTTGTTTCAAGAGGAATCAACGAAATGCGTAGCTCTGAGTTTGGTTGCTTAATGATCACTCACTACCAACGTTTATTAAACTATATTACACCTGATTTTGTTCACGTAATGATGCAGGGACGTATCGTAAAATCTGGTGGCCCTGAGCTTGCGCAACGTTTAGAAGCTGAAGGTTATGATTGGATTAAAAAAGAGCTTGGCATTGAGGACGAAACTGTCGGGCAAGAAGCGTAAGTTAGGGGGACCAGACATGACTACAGAAACCGTATTACCATTCGATAAGGAATATGTGACTTCTTTTTCAAAAGAGATGGGTGAACCAGCTTGGTTAACGGAGCTTCGCGTAAATGCGTTAGCATCAGCTGAAAACCTATCCCTTCCAAGACCGGATAAAACAAATATTACAAAATGGAACTTTACTCAATTCGATAAGCATATCGTTAAGAGTGAAGATTATGCTTCACTTGCTGACCTTCCTGATGAAGTGAAATCATTGATCGGTAAAGAAGAAGGCGAGAAAACCTTATACATTCAACGTAATAACCGCCCAACAATTCTTTCTGTTTCAGAAGAATTGAAAAATCAAGGTGTGGTGTTTGTAGATATCTTTACAGCAGCTCGTGAGCATGGAGACCTTTTACAAAAGTTCTTTATGAAAGACGGTGTAAAGGTTGATGAGCACAAGCTTACAGCGCTTCATGCAGCATTTATGAACGGTGGAGTATTCCTATATGTTCCTAAAAACGTAGAGGTTTCTGCTCCAGTTCAAGCGGTATTTATCCATGATGATAAGGAAGCAAATGTGTTCAACCATGTTCTTGTTGTGGCTGAAGACAATAGCTCTGTCACTTATGTTGAAAACTACATTTCAACGGTAGAGGAAGCTAACTCAATTTTTAACATCGTAACAGAAGTAGTTACAGGAACGAATGCGACTGTTCAATACGGTGCTGTTGATACATTGGCAAAAGGTGTTACAACGTATGTAAACCGTCGTGGGGTAGCTGGACGCGATGCTCGTATTGAGTGGGCCCTTGGCTTAATGAACGATGGCAATACCGTTTCAGAAAACGTAACAAACCTAGTAGGTGATGGCTCTGTTGGTGACACGAAAACTGTAACGGTTGGACGTGGCGAGCAGACACAAAACTTCACAACAAGTGTTGTTCACTGGGGTAAACACACGGATGGGCAAATCCTTAAACATGGTGTAACAAAAGACAGTGCCACTTCAATTTTTAACGGAATTGGAAAAATCGAGTATGGTGCAACCAAGTCAAATGCGGAGCAAGAATCACGCGTATTGATGTTGAGTGAAAAAGCACGTGGAGATGCTAACCCAATTCTTCTTATTGATGAAGATGATGTAACGGCAGGACACGCAGCTTCAGTAGGACGTGTGGATCCACTTCAGCTTTACTACTTAATGAGCCGTGGAATTCCTAAAACAGAAGCAGAACGCCTTGTTATTCATGGCTTCTTAGCTCCTGTGGTTAATGAGCTTCCAATCGAAGGTGTGAAAAAGCAATTAGTGGAAGTTATTGAAAGGAAAGTAAGATAATGAATATCCAAGATATTCGCAGTCACTTTCCGATTCTACATCAAGAAGTGAACGGCAATCCATTAGTGTATCTTGATAGCGCCGCAACTTCTCAAAAGCCCGCTTCGGTCATTGAAACGCTTGAGAAGTATTATAAAGAATACAATTCAAATGTGCACCGAGGTGTTCATACGCTTGGTACAAAAGCAACCGATGCTTATGAAGGAGCACGTGAAAAGGTTAGAAGGTTTATTAACGCAAAATCTACCGAAGAAATTATCTTCACTCGTGGAGCGACTACCGCATTAAACATGGTCGCCCACAGCTATGGTTCAGATAATCTTCATGAGGGTGATGAAATTGTAATCACCTTTATGGAGCATCATGCGAATATTATACCTTGGCAGCAAGTAGCAAAGAAAACCGGTGCAACACTTAAATACATTCCCCTTCAAGAGGATGGAACCATTAGTCTAGAAGATGTAAGAGCAACCGTTACCTCTAATACAAAAATTGTGTCCGTGATGAAGGTTTCAAATGTTTTAGGTGTTATGAACCCGATTAAAGAAATTGCCAAGATTGCTCATGAAAATGGAGCGATTATGGTGGTGGATGGTGCTCAAGCTGCTCCCCATATGAAGATTGATGTACAGGATTTAGACTGTGACTTCCTTGCTTTTTCAGGCCATAAAATGTGTGGACCAACTGGAATTGGAGTACTTTATGGGAAGAAACAGCATTTAGAGAAAATGGAGCCAGTTGAGACAGGTGGCGAAATGATTGACTTTGTAGATTTATACGAATCTACTTGGAAAGAGCTTCCTTGGAAGTTTGAAGCAGGTACTCCAATTATTGCGGGAGCTGTTGGACTTGGGGCTGCGATTGATTTCCTAGAGCAAATTGGTTTAGAAAATATAGAAGCACACGAGCATAAATTAGCTGCTTATGCGATGGATAAGTTATCACAAATTGAAGGAATGACGATATACGGACCGAAAGATCCAGGTCTTCGTGCAGGAGTCGTTACTTTCAATATTGAAGGTGTTCATCCGCATGATGTGGCAACCGTGCTTGATGCAGAGGGGATAGCAGTTCGTGCTGGGCATCATTGTGCTCAACCGCTAATGAAATGGCTAAAGGCTTCTGCAACGGCTCGTGCCAGCTTTTACCTGTATAACACCGAAGAAGAGATTGATAAGCTTGTGGAAGGGCTTATTAAAACAAAGGAGTATTTTAGCGATGTCTTCTAATCATTTAGATACCCTCTATAGACAGGTAATTATGGATCATTATAAAAACCCTCGTAATAAAGGGGTTTTAGAAAATGACAGCCTAACCATCAACATGAATAATCCTACTTGTGGAGACCGGATTCAGCTCACACTTAAGCTTGAGGAAGGTGTCGTAAGGGACGCAAAATTTGAAGGAGAAGGCTGCTCCATCTCTATGTCATCTGCTTCCATGATGACGCAAGCCATTAAAGGAAAAAAACTTGACGAAGCATTACAGTTATCGGAAGTGTTTTCCCAAATGATGCAAGGCAAGGAATACGATGATAGCCTAGACTTAGGTGATATAGAAGCGTTACAAGGCGTTTCCAAGTTTCCAGCGCGAATTAAGTGTGCGACACTAGCATGGAAAGCAATGGAAAAGGGCATTAAAGAAGAACAACAATAAGGGGTAGCATTAACGCATACTCCTACGAATGGAGGAACACGACAATGGCTAAAAAAGCGCCTGAAATCGGTGATTACAAATATGGCTTTGCCGATAAAGATGTGTCTATCTTCCGCTCGAAGCGTGGATTAACACGTGAAATCGTGGAAGAAATCTCAAAAATGAAGCAAGAGCCTCAATGGATGCTTGATTTCCGTTTGAAATCACTAGAGCATTTTTACAATATGCCAATGCCACAATGGGGTGGAGATTTAGCGGCATTAAACTTTGATGAAATTACGTACTACGTAAAACCATCTGAAAAGACAGAACGTTCTTGGGATGAAGTTCCTGAAGAAATTAAACAAACATTTGACAAGCTTGGTATTCCTGAAGCAGAACAAAAATACTTAGCAGGTGTGTCTGCTCAGTACGAGTCTGAAGTTGTCTATCACAACATGCAGGAAGACCTTGAAAACCTAGGAATTGTGTTTAAGGACACAGATTCTGCTCTTCGTGAAAATGAAGACATCTTCCGTGAGCACTGGGCAAAAGTGATTCCTCCAACGGATAACAAATTTGCTGCATTAAACTCGGCTGTATGGTCAGGTGGATCTTTCATCTATGTACCAAAAGGTGTAAAGGTAGAAACTCCACTTCAAGCATATTTCCGAATCAACTCTGAAAACATGGGGCAGTTCGAACGTACGCTTATCATTGTTGATGAAGGCGCACACGTACACTATGTAGAAGGGTGTACAGCACCTGTTTACACTACGAACTCACTTCATAGTGCGGTTGTTGAAATTATTATCAAGAAAGACGCTTACTGCCGTTATACAACAATCCAGAACTGGGCAAATAACGTGTTTAACCTAGTTACAAAGCGTGCGGTTTGTGAAGCAAACGCAACAATGGAATGGATTGACGGAAACATCGGTTCTAAGTTGACGATGAAATACCCAGCAGTAATCCTGAAGGGCGAAGGTGCTCGTGGAATGACCTTATCTATCGCACTTGCTGGTAAAGGTCAACACCAAGATGCTGGAGCGAAGATGATTCACTTAGCTCCTAACACGTCTTCTACCATCGTTTCGAAGTCAATTTCGAAGCAAGGTGGAAAAGTAACGTACCGTGGAATCGTTCATTTTGGACGTAAAGCGGACGGCGCACGTGCAAACATTGAGTGTGACACACTAATCATGGATAACCAGTCTACTTCTGATACGATTCCTTACAACGAAATCTTAAACGACAACATCTCATTAGAGCATGAAGCGAAGGTTTCAAAGGTTTCTGAGGAGCAATTGTTCTATCTAATGAGCCGTGGTATTTCAGAAGAAGAAGCAACAGAAATGATCGTAATGGGCTTTATTGAACCATTTACGAAAGAACTTCCGATGGAATATGCAGTTGAAATGAACCGTCTAATCAAATTCGAGATGGAAGGTTCAATCGGTTAAGAAATAAAGGAAACGTTCACCTTAGAAGGTGAACGTTTTTTCATACATATGATATGATAATCACACATACTTGGAGGGGTGGAATTGATCTATATTGGAGTAACTGGTTGGGGCGACCAGGATCGATTGTACGGTCCACATACCTCACCTAGAAATAAGTTAAAAGAGTATGCTGGCTTTTTTCCAACTGTGGAAGTTGATTCCTCCTTTTATGCGTTATGGGTACACTTTTAGGCATATAAGTAACAATACAAGATAAATAGTTTATTAACCCTTATAATTTAAGGGTTTTTTTATTTGCCTTAAAATATATATTTAAGGCATTATAGATTAATAGAGGATAAATAATATAGATAGATAAATTGAGTAGTTAGGTTAGAGGAGGACGTAGCCCATAGCGGGAGGCGTATCCGCAGATGCGGAGCATCGAGGACCTTAGAACAACAATAATGAACTATCTAACAATTTATAAACAAGTTAAAAATAACGAACTATCTATTAAACAAAAATAACGAACTATCTAACGATTTATAAACAAGTTAAAAATAACGAACTATCTATTAAACCAAAATAACGAACTATTTAACAATCTAAAAACAAGTTAAAAATAACGAACTATATAATCTAACTATATTTATCACTTGATACCAAGAACGTTTGTTCTGTATAATTGGTAGAAAAAGGTACAATTGTGTAAGTATAGATGTAGAAGGAAAGAATCTGAGGATATTACAGCAAGGAGTTATTAGATGAACAGTCTTGAGAGTTATGAGTATGTAACTAAGATAATCAAAATAAAAGAAGTGATAAAGAAACAGGTTATAGAAGTAGATACAGTTAACATAGGGGTTAAAAACAAAAGAACAGGGATTGTACTACCTCATCCAATTAGTGATTTCGTTAGAGTGAAATATGAGTATGCTGGAAACACGATAAACAGTATGTTGCCTGCTGCTAGAGTTATTTGTAGATTTTTAAACTTTATTAACGAGGAGATTTTGAAAGAGAATAAAAACTTCCTTCCTCTTGTTTCTGAAGGATTAAAGGGATTGAAAGTAAAGCACGGAAGCTTGTTCATTACCCATTTGACCAAAAATGGTAAAACACCTTCTACAGTGGATAATTATGAGAACTACTTAAAAGAGTTTTACCACTACTTGTTTGAAAAAGGAATAATCACCCCGGAAATCAGTATTCAAACAGTAGTAAATAAAAATAAGAAAGTCACAGTCTTAACTCCTTTCAAACACGCTTCTTTAGGCACACGTTATCCATCAAAAGTGACAGTTGAGTACAAAAAACCAAAATTAAAAGATTTTGGTGAAAACAAAGGCTTACTAATAACAGAATTTCTTTTAAAAGCAAAAGAGGTTGCGCCTGATGTAGCCTTTGGGATTGCGCTTCAAATATTTGGTGGTCTTAGGCGGGGAGAGGTTGTAAATTTACTAACAAGTAGCTTGAAAATCAAATACCGGGAGTCTATGACCGTGGAAATTCGGGATAATAGGAATATTTTATTTAGACGTTTAAAGGATAAAAGCAAGGAAAACCCCAAGCGATTAAATTATTTAAACGTGGAAATGGCTAATCAGACTATCTTGGATAATAATTTAGTTTGGGACTTATATGATGCCCATATGAAAGATTTAGAAAGGAAATTGAAAGCTGGGGAATTAACGGTTCCTGGTGCTTTATTTGTAGATGAAGACGGGAACCCAATAAGTGGGTCTGTGTGGGACAGGAGATTTAGGAAAGTGAAAGAGGTGCTTAAAGAAGAGTTACTAAAAACCGAAGGTCGTCAAAATGATTATAACTTATTAAATAGCTCATATTGGAATTCTCATATTGGGCGAGGGCTCTTCACAAATATACTTTTCGATATGGGTTTAACAGTGACTCAAATCGCTATAGCTCGTGGAGATACAAGTATAAATTCAGCATTGGAATATGTGGACGTTAAACTAAGCACTAAGGCTATTCAGGAAATGATTAATGAATTAAAAGCAGTTCCGGTAGAACAAATAGGGAAAGTTGACTCAGAATTAATTCACAAACACTGGAAAGAGGGGGTGTTAAAGCGTGACTCATGGAACAGAAGAAAATAAATTTATTTCCATGACAGAAGCATCCGCTTTAAAGTCAGTGCCCTACTCTGTCAAGAAAATTAAAGCTTTAGTCAAAGAAAGACTCATAAAAACAAAAGAGGGTAATACCAAGGCTATTTTGGTGTCTGTTAATGATATTGTCAAAGTCGTTAACATGGAGAAAAATTTAGCTGACAATTTTCTCATTGTAAGAGAGTTTCAAACACAACTTCACATTAGTAGAACTACTAAAATATCAGCACTTGAACAAGGTCTCATAGACCTATCCTCGTATTATCCAGAGGATATTTTGCAGTTTCGAGGGAAGGTATATATATCAAAAAAATGGCTGTCTGAATTTCTTGTGAAATACATATTTCGTAGCAAAATGTTTGATGATTTTAATTTATCAATTAGTGAGTATAAGCAACTTAAAGTTTATTTCGGGTGGGAAGATATCCATTTAACAAAAAAGACTATTTTCACCCCTCGGAAGGCATATGAACAGCTAGATGATTTTCTGACAAATCACATCTCTGTACACGATATCAGAGAACAAACTCAATTAGCGAACAGAATTATTCACGAATCTGCTAAAAGACAAGACATCAAGCCTATTAAAATATCAACTGACCAATACTATTATCCTGTATCTTGGGTTCGCTCGCTCAGTGGAAATGTACAAGTTAACAAGGTAAATAGATTCGTAAGAGCAGTAGATTTGGAAACTCACCCCGAATACTCAAAGTTACTTCAAAGAACAAAACAGACACTTAAAGGTCTTACGAGAAGTGGACATGTTGAATATATTATCAAAGACGATAACTTTATGTATGTGTGCACTGAATCCCTTAAACGGTATTTTGAATTGGAAGAGGATATTATAAATAACTATGTTGATTACTATGTTTTTGTAGAAACGATAACTGGGAAAAAACCGGAAACCATCAAGCAATATCGAACAAAAATTCAGCAGTTAATAAGAGAGGGAATTATTAAAGGATTAGAGTTAGAAATACCCTTTGGTGGTTACGGTGGAAATACTTCATTTGTACTAAAAGATAGTATGTATTCTTTCAAAGAGAGATTTGTTTCATTGCCCGAATTGAAAGAAGACCGTGAAATTACTTACGAAGAAATAGAGACAGTAGCAGAGAAAAATAATATAGAGTTAATTCGATTTACTACAAAATCCAAAAGCCATCAGTTCCTTCTAAAGGAACAAATTGTGCCTGTAATTGAAACATATTTAAACGATAAATCTACAAATTACTACACGCACCGTGAAGTTTACAATCTGCTAAATTTAACAATTCATACCTTCTACACGGCGCTAGAAGAAGAAAATCTTAGTCATGAGTTTTCTGTAGGAAGAGTATTATTTTTCTCCAAAACAAAGGTGGAAGAGCTGATAAGAAAGCAACAGTTTTACAGGGACAATTATTACTCAAATAGGGACATCAAGAAAATGTTTGGGAGTTATTCACCACTTCTTCAGAACTTTTTGACAAAAGGCACTGCATTGATGCGTGCAGCCCTAAATGTTAAAAAAGTAGAGAATTTTTATGATAAACAGCAAGTAGATGAACATTACAAAAAAACGATGACAAAAAAACAAGCAACTACCATTTTGGATATAGCTAAAACCAAGAAAAAAAGAATTAAACGTTACATTGAAGAGCAAAAATATTTGAGTGATTATACATCAAATAGCGAGATATTTAAGCAATTGGTAAATTTGCATGGATTAAAATTTAGTGATGCTGCCCCTTTTACTGAGCAGGAATGGTATTTCTACTGTATAGATAAAGTGGATACAATGAAAGGTGGTAATATCCATATCAAATCAAGTATAAATAGATTAGTAAAATTAACAGAAAAAATATCGGAATTTACCATACCCAAAGAATTTCATAATTTCTCCTCTAATGACATAAATCTTGCCTTTTTTAATGAGAATATTCCAATTCGGCATCAAAGGTTGGTTCACTCATTTCTGAAAAGATTACACGCAAAGTTAGTTCTTAATGGTAAAAATCCAGTTTTTAAATTTGAACGAATAATTAATCCTTTTAATTATGAAGTAAAAAAACCAGTAGAAAAGGGCATTTATGAATATCAAGAATATAAGGATTTATTAAATTACGCCACCAACTTAAGTATTCATAAAGAGGAAGCAGTTAAGGATGTAATTGCTACTATAAATAAAAAATCTTCGCCCCTATATTATGCTTCGACTTGGTTGTATGTACTGATACATTTAAACAATGCCTGGAGGCATTCCGATGTAGTTTTTAACATTCCTAGAATCGATACGACTGTTCTTGGGATTGATAACATTGAATGGTTCATGACCAACGATTTAACATATGAGCAGGCTACACATGTATTAAATCAAGTAAGGGGACACGAAATAATAATCTCCAAAACACAAGCTACAGGAAGGTTCTTTTGTTCAGAAGATTTAACACTTTCTTTTGCAACTGCTGCTCTTTTATGTGAATTAAGTTCAAGACATGAAGAAATTCTAATTGATGGCAAAGAGGAAAAGGAACATATCATCATTTTTGGAAATCAAGCTCAAAAGCTTCCATCATACTCACATACTGCATTCTTTGCAAAATTCGAAGAAAGACCAAACTTCAGCTTTCAAAGTCGTAAAATGAACCGAAGTCTTTTATCGTACTTGTACGTATTATTAGTGAAAAAAGGGCAGGGTGGTGCTGCTCTTGAAGTAGCACAAAGATTGAGAGCACATGAAGACTTTGAGACTACCAATATTTATATAGATATACCTGAAGATGAAATGAATCATTTAACGAGACAATTATTTCAAAGAGGTAATTTTGGATATATACCAAATCTTCTTGCAGAGGTTCTGTTAGGTCAAAATCAGGACAGAGAAGAAAGAACCCATGATATTATCGCTATTAAGAATAAGATGGGGAGCGTCTTGAAACTGGAAGCCACAAGTGGCTTTATCAATAAGATTCAAAGCGAAAAATGGTTAGTTGCCGAAAAGATACTTTCAATGGGGTTCGAAGAAGCCAGAGACCTTCTATTCAAATTGGATGCTAACCTTCTTCCAGCAAAAGAAGAGGGGTATCAATGTCTTTATGGAGAGGATTCTTGTATTAGAAAAGGATTGAAATGCAGAAGCTGTCCTTTTGCTATTGCGAATTTTTACACATTATCTTCTCTTACAAAGAGTATAGAAGAAATGTTAAAAGGTATCTTGAATTTTGCTAAAACGGATTTAGATGGAGAAAAGACAAGGCTTGCTAATCTTCTCTTTACCCAATTAGACAAATTGGATGAAGCCATAGAAGAATTTGGATATGATGAGGTAATCAAGTTTTTTGATAATGAAGAGGAAGGCTATTTCAAACTGTTGGATAATTTGGATAAGATTAATGAAGACGTTGAAGGTTATAGAAAGGTTTTGGTCTCCCCATAGGGGAGACATAAAGCCGGTCAAAGTATAGCATAGTAAGTTTAAGGGGGATACAGGTGGAGGCACTGTTAATTGATATTGAAGATATAGATGTGTTACCTGAAGAAGTGTTTGACCTTGAAAGTGGGATATCCAATGCCAAGAAGGTGCTACAAGGGCTAGAAGAGGAAAATATTTTGTTATTGGGGGAATTTGAAAAAGACTACTGGCAGTTTGAGAACCATCTATCAAAAGGAACAACTATTAATTTTGATTTTACTGAATTAGATAAATTTTTATTCAGTAAAGAACTACCAACGGAGTTAAAGGTTATTGTGAAGTCTTGGGTGGGAGAGTTGCTTGGTAAGTGGTATCCATCTTTAGCAAGAGGTTCATATTCTATACTTTTAAAGGCTCTGGATTGGACGAATGGATTTCAAGAAAATAAGGTCAAAACGTTAATTAAAGAAATAGCCGGAAGGGATGTCACTGACGCTAGCAAGAAATCTTATTTTAATGCTTTGTTTAATTTCTTTAATTACGCAGAACTTCCGATAGCAGATGTGTATACACCAAGAATGGTTAGTTACTATAATAGTTTAAAAGTAAAAAATAATAATATACGTCAGCTCCCTCCTTCAAGCGAGGTAATAAAATTTTCTCACCATTTGGAAATGTATATGGAAGAACTTAATTCTTATAATGGAAATCAGCATTTAAAAGAAAAGATTGTTTTTTATCCTATTTTTTTATGGTGGAAGCTAACCACGGTTATTCCATTAAGAGCATCAGAATTTTGTAATATTTCACGGGACGCTCATAGTAACAGAGATGGTTCATATTTTATAGAGTTGCCAAGAAAAAAACAGGATTATCAATCTAGGAATATACAGGTCATTACCGAAGTTGAAATTACGGAAGAAATGTATAATCATTTACAAGTTTATAGAGAGTTAACGGAACCCTTTGGGGTGACTGAAACGATGTGTTCCTTTCGTTCATTAATGGCTGTTGATGATATTGCACATAATCGCTCGATAAAAAAAGACTGGAATCATTTTCATATTGGAATTTTGGCGCAATTAATAACCCGTTTTTATGATGATGTCTTAAATAATAAATATGAACTACAAATTAATGATAAAAACCGACTAACCCCCAATTCTACACGCCATTTAGCGTTTTGCTCTCTTCTAATGCAAGGGATTTCTCCAGTTGAGATTGCTAGATTAGGTGGTCACAAGACCATTGCTAGTCAATATCATTATTCCTACCATGTGGAATATTGGGTGGATTCAGAAGTGTTCAATCTAATGAAGAAATTTAAGCAATCTACAGCAAATGAGCAAAGTTCTGTTGCATACGTGCCAGATGAAATTAAGCTTGTAGCATATCAACCGAATCCTATTGGACTTAATGAGGAAGACTTTACTAAAGTGGAAATTGGGTACTGTACAGATAAATTACAGAGATGTGAAACAGAAGAATGCTTTTTAGGTTGTAGACACTGGAGAATTACCCCTGAAGAGATTATTGAAAAAGAGGAAATCATTTTAGAAAAAATAAGTGAAAAAAGAAGAGAAATAAGGGAACTACATGCATTCATCGAAAATCTTCACAAGCAAATCTTAAGTGATGAATTTACAAGAAAGAGTCCTGGAACCTTTACAAGCCTTAAAGCAAAAGCAAAAGAAATAGGAGAAAGCATACATGATTTAACACGATTGCATTTACTGCAATAAAGGAGGGATTAGGTTGGCTCGCGACAACAAACTGACCATAGAAGAAGTTAAGAAGATAATTTATGACTACAGGACAACAAAGAAAGCAATGGGATTACTGGCACCTGCTGAAATTACCCGTTTCAACAAAGAACTCTATGAGCGTGGTGAAGTTTCAGCAGCTATGAAGGAAGCTTTTGGACAAGAAAGGGGCGCTTAGGGCGAGATAAGATTGATGAAGCTAATCGGGTTTTCAAGTATAAGCTCACTACTTCAGAAGGAGATGAGGTAGAAGTTCCCAATGTTTCCGACCTTGTGCTGAAGTATGGGCATGACAAAGAAAAGCTGATTTCTGAGCTAACAGTATTACAGATGCTGCTTTTTTCTAGTAACAAGAAAGAAAATGAGCTTAAAAATCAAATTATTGACTTAAACGATGATTTAAATGTGCACAAAAATGAGTTATCACAGTTAAAACAACAAGTAACTGAACTTCAAGAACTTATTTTTAAAATGGTGCGTTACAGCGCTATTGACGATGTACCTCTTCTTAATCAGTTGGATATACAAAACTTAGAAGTTGGGATATTTAAAGAAGCTATGGAAGGAATGTTTGATAAACCCACACAGTTTTATCAATGGTTCGAGGATAAAGTGGAAGAGGGAAAACAAATGAATGATTCAAAAATAGTTTCGATAAACGAAACCAAGACTAAAAAAAACCTTTCAACGTCAATAAAAAATAGATATAAAAAAGAGTAATTGTTAATCCTTTCATAGAGAATTAGTAGCAAGGCTCTAGGCTATATCCCGTGTTTGGGGTTAAAGAGAACATCCGCTGGAAAGCCTTGCTCTATTAAACTCTTTAATATTTAATTGGAGTCTACTTTGTTATTACGACCGGCTCTAGAAATAAGGCTTTTTAAATCGTCAATTGTTTTTTTGGTTTCTGCTTCTAGTCTTTTAGATTCATGGTCACTATCTTCTTGTTTTCTGCGAATGAACTTTTCTACAGCTTCCTTGTCATCAATGGAGTACATTTGCCGAGCAAATCTGTGGCGTATTTCTTTTGACATTTCTTCGGCTGCTTTTAATCTGAAGTCTTCATTTTTACTCACGGTTCCCACCTTCTCTCAATAATGCTTCTTCAAATTTTCTATTAAGCTCATCAAGTCTTTTTATTGAAGCCCTATTTCGTTCGTTCGATATCCTGTTCTGAACGTCAATCAGTTGCTCAAAACTCCATTTATCGCTGATAAGTCTAATTTTTTCACCTTTCACGTAATCCCTCCTATCCCTCCTATTAATACTCATTGATAACAAAATCAATTAAATCCATATCATCTTCAGATAAATTGAATTTCTTTTGTGTTTCTTCCTCTGTACAGATGTTTTTCTTGATTAAATCGATTGCTTTTTGTATCGTTTCATCATCACTATACGTATATTGTTTCTCTTTCATGTGTCCATCTCACCACCTACACTGGAAGAAGTACAAATCTCAAATAGCTATATTCGTGTCGTTGCAGTTCTGGCTCAAGCATATCATGGATTTCTTCTTTAAACAGATTGAATACGGTCCTCGCACCAATTAAGTCATAAAGGTATAATGCTGCTGATTCCTCCATTCCTTCTGGTTTTTGATTGCATTTGACGAAGAGCACCTCTTCCTTGTCATCTTGGAACAAGCAACTAAGAGTGTATATGTACTCCAATGAATCGTGTTCCACTCTAAACAGAACCTGTAGGAATATACAAGCATCATAGGCTTTGTATTCCTTTTTTAGTATGGTGAAGCGAACGGGCAATGTGGCTATTATAAGTTCCATATTTCCCTCCTTTTTATTCCAATTATATAGAACGTTTGTTCTTTTTTGCAAGTTTAAAAAGAATGAAAAAACTACTTAGAGTTCATACCTCTAAGCAGTTTTATTTTATCCTTCTTCAACTATAGCACCCTATACTTTAAGTACAATATTTCACAATATCCCTATTTATACACGAAAAAAGAATGCCTTTTTAGTATCGCTTCAAATACCTTACTATCTAATTCTTGCTTAATAAAATGGTTTCAGCATTACCATTCCATTCCACTGTCACTTTTACCTCTGAATCTTCAATGACTTTGGCATTGGTTGGATTCGCTTCATCTCTACCGATAAGAAAACCGCCCTTCGTCAACTTTATTCCACTTTCTCCAAAGCCACCTGCATTAGTGTCAATATTATAAGTTAATTCACCAACGGAGTTAATATCTTTACCTTTATATTGAAGTTTGAATTCCTGTGTTTCATAGTCATCATTGGTTTGTGTAACCTTTAATTCAGCAGACCAATTATCTGTCTCTCCTGAAAATGTAAAAGTTTTTGAACTACAAGCGGTAAGTATTAACAATAAGACAACCAATAATGATGGAATCTTTTTAATGATAATTCACCCCATTTCTTATTAAACAATTAATTACCCAAATTGTACCATTTCACGAAGTAAAAATGTTAAAACTTTTTATTCTAGCCTGCTTCATTACTTCAAGAAGAAAAGGGTTTGTCTGTTTTCAAACATAGCTCTCATTAACTAAGCTGCGTTTATAATTTAATCTGTTCGTATTAACATTAACTTTAATAAATAAAAGTGCGACCACCTATGGTCGCACTTTATGATAAGAGTTGATTAATTTAAATTCCTTTTCAGACCTACCTGATTCAGGACAAAGTGAAAGTAGGTGTGCATTAACTACATAGGTAAATTCATCTTCTGTTTTAATTTTTTTCTTATTATTAATAATCAATTCATCTCGTTGTATAGAGATTTTTATAAGATGGGTGTATTTTCCTTCGTTTTCACTTGGTCCAAGCTCTCTTATCCAAATTCGTAACCCTTCTGGTTTAGGCTCTCCCCAATTTATTGAGTCTGCTTGATATTTATTATGGTAATAATCCACTAAGCTATGATGCATCCATACCTGCATTGTATCATATATAAACACCTTTGTAGCTTGGTCCTTAACTTCATAATCCTCTCCTCCAACAGCTGTAACTTTCGCAGCAGAAACATTTCCAGCAGTTAAGAAGAATACCGTAACTAACATTATCACTAATTTATTCATAGCAACCGCTCCCATATTTTTATTTGATTAGGGTTGCCAAAATGATATTTTTTATTGCATTCGTAATAGCAGTTAAATGTTCAACAAAGCTTCCTTCTTCAACTAACCTGCCCCTTTACTTTAATAAGAAAAAGCATTACCGTTGGTTCCAGTAATGCCCTCATTATTTTAAGTAGAATTTTTCACAGTATTTCAAAATATAACTCCTAATGATGTTGAATAAGTCCTTACTGAATGCAGAAGGGCTTTAAAGAAAAATAGTTATAGAAAGCTGGAGTATTTAAAAACCAGGGAGAAATAGATGGTCGCTTTGTCGATGTTATGATAATGGAAAAGGTTTTTGAAGCACTCTGTTGAGTTGTTTTTTTTCAGTCAATTATTTTTGGGACGAAAAGAAGATTTATTTGTCAAAACATTTTGTCCATTTTGAGGTAAAATAAAACTGCAACGGTATACTGTGCTAAGGTTTCAGGTTCAGACAGCTTTTGTAGCAAGCTAATATTTAACAAGGAGATTTACCATGATAGAGACATTAGGAAACTGTACTATACAGAATATACATTGTAAGTATCATTTTACGGGTAATAAACTATACCTAATCCCGGTAGATAATAATGAGATTAGCACCCTATATCACTATCTCTTGATAAATAACATTAACTTTATTGAAATCCCTAGCAGCTATAGTACGGATAAATATGACTATATATACTTTTCAGAAGTTCATTTTAATTTTGGTGGGGTTTCTCTTGATGTAGATATGTATTTTGAATTGTATTCTAATACTGAGATAAAAAGTATAGTCATTACCTCAGATGCAATAAATTTTTATGTTAATCCTGCTGAGTATTTTTATGATTTAAAACAATTAGAAGAGAGCTATATTGAACCGGAATTATTATATAAATCAAAGGGCATTCATGAGTTTTTATTTAATTTTGAAGGAATCAAAATAAACTCAAGACTTGTTATTGGAGACATATTACAACGAGGCATTGCAAGTGATTTAAAACTCAATACCAAGTTAGAATTAAACTTCAATCCAACTAACGATAGGGAATTTATCATAAGGCTTCAAAATGCAGTGAAAAAGTGTATTAAATTTGCTATGTATAATGATGAAATAATATTTAATAGGATTGAACTGATAGGTAATTCTGAAAAACGGACTATATGTGGTTCAATATTTTTAAATCAACACAATGAAAATGTAGGCAAGAGGTTTAGTAGCCTAGAATCTAATTTTTATTGGTTGAAAGATTATCTTGGAGAGTTTTTTGAAGTAGTTGCTAACGATAGCAATCTTTTTTCTGCTCATTTAAAAAATTCATATAACCAATTAAATTCAAATGAAATAAGGTTCGCAAATATATTTGCTGCTTTTGAAACGGAATACATGAAACTGCCTAAACAAATTAGGTTTCATGATACTACTTCTATTGAACCATTTAGAAAGAGGTTGATTGATACTATCTCAGAAGTACCAGTGGGTAATGAAGAAGAAAAAGTGTTCATAGAACAATTGATTTCTAAAACCAAGGAATTAGGAAAGATGTATGGTTCAAGGAAGAAAATATTAATTGCTATAGAATATATTAAAGATTGTATTTTATCATCACTTGAGGCACGTAAAATTGATGAGAAGCAAATTAAATACTTTTCCAAACATATACCAGATATAAGAAATAAAATAGTTCACAATAATTACGAAGGTGATATTGGCGACCAACTTGGTATTAGTTTAATGGAGTGGATTACATACGCGATGTTGCTTAAAAGAGTTGGGATACCATCAAAAAAGATTGAATATATACTGGGAAGAGTTTTTAAAAGTAATTCATCAGAATTTAAAAAATAAAATAACGCATCTTTTAGAATCAGCAATATACTTTAATTTTCTAATGTGTTTATATCCTCATTTTGGAGGTTGTCCTTATGAAAGCGAATGAAATAGTATCTGTATTAAATAATTTTAAAGAGTCCAGTTATCAAAGGGTATTAATTAATGGTAGGTGGGGGATTGGCAAAACTAAATATGTCGGTGATTTTAAAGAAGGATACTCAAATTCATGTTATGTGTCTCTATTTGGAAAAAAGAGTATTGATAGCATAATTCAAGAAGTATATCTTCGGATTATCGAAAATGCTCCAATTAAAAAAAACACTAGTATATTGAGAGAGAAAATGAAAAATCTAAACATTTCACTATATGGATTTTCTCTCTCGATACCAATAATAGAGGATTTACACAAGGCATTGAATAAAGAGCTAAAACAAAAAGCAACATTTATTATAATATTTGACGATTTAGAAAGGAAACATGATGACCTAGGAATTAAAGAAATACTAGGATTGATAGATAGTCTTTCAAAAATAGAAAATATAAAAACGGTTCTCATTGCAGCTACTGAGCAACTAACAGTGACCGATAAAGAGCTATTTAAAGATTACCAGGAGAAAGCAATTGATAGGATATATACAATTGAAGCATTCGCAGATGAAGCACCGGTTAACATTCTTGGAGAAGAAGCATGGAAGGTTATAGGTAAACTCAGTGAAAACTTTAAATTTAATAATTTGAGGACATTTGAAAAAACAAGCCTTTTTATTAAAGAAGTAGTAGCAGTTCTTGGGGAGGATATTTTTACTGACAAATTTACAAGAGCTGACCTCTTCCGTATGTGTTTCGCGTCGGTATTTTATAAGGTTGAACATAAAAATGAGATGATTTTATTAAATTCTAATGATGACAAAGATAGTATTATTAACGCTTATTATACAGCTGAAGAAAGTGGAGTTATAGAATATTTGTGTAATTATATTCTTAAGAATTCATTAGATAATGTTATGTGTAAGAGCGTTTTTCAACATATTAATAATTGGTATGAGACGAGTACATACTCCAGAGAAATCATTCTTAATTTAATTGCTTCAATAAATAGTTATGAAAAGCAACCAAGTAATTTCTATTCATCAGAAGAAGAGATACTTGACCTTATTGACTATTATAGGGAATATATTAAAGGACTAAACGGTGTTGAACAATTGGAAGATATTATTACCATATTATCGACATCTTTTGATTGGTGTGAAGTCTTAACCGTTGATTTTGGGATAGGGAATGAAGAAATTTTAAATTTAGTAAGCAAAAATATTTCTAATAGAATCGATTTATCAAAAAGCAGTTATCTTAACGAAATTGATTCATGGCATACTCATATTCACTCCGAAGAAGTTAGAAATGTTGTAAATTTGATAAACGAAGCTATACGTGTTGAATATTATAACCAGTTGATAAAGCGAATTAATGATTGTTTTTATCAACATTCATTCAACGAGTATTCTTATTTACGACAACTCATCGATTCAATTATTTCAATTAAATATGAACCTATTAAAGAAAGCCTAGTAAAAAGCTTAGTTGACCACAATTATTTTTTTCCTATCCCTTCAGGCAAGATTACCGAAGAGCAATGGAACTGGTGTAATCAAATTCATAAACTGATAGTAGAAATTGCACGGTATTGGGAAATGGAGGATTTTTACAAGGATTTTCAAGGTTACATTTATAACCAAGAAATTACTAAGAAAGATAAATTGCTTCAACATAGATTAAAACAATTTTTCGGGTAACTAATAACCTTAAAATGTTGAGATGATTTTATTTGAATTTCCGAAATATAGGTAAAAAAAAGGAGTTAATACCGTAAAAATTTTCGTTGTGCCTATTTTATTTTAGGCATATTGCGAATAAGAGCTTTAGGACAACGTTTTGAGGATATGCCTTAATAAAATCCATACCTATAACTAAGAATACAGCCTATAAAAAATGCACAAAGATGGGTCGAGGACACCCCGCCTTCCTTTCAATTTATTGTAAAAGCATATCAAGGGATGACAGGGCATTCGAGAGGAGACATTCCTTTTGAAACCAAAGAGCATATGTTTCAAGCGTTTAGGGATTCTCTTACACCCTATATAGAGAGCAACAAATTAGCTATTGTCTTGTTTCAGTTTCCGCCATGGTTTGATTGTAAAAGGGAACATGTAGAATACTTGCGTTGGTGCAAGAAGCAGATGGGTGATATCCCTTGCGCTCTCGAATTTCGTCATCAATCCTGGTTCCGTTCTTCCTTTTATGATCGTACAATTCAATTTATGAAGGAAGAAGAATGGATTCATAGCATTTGCGATGAACCGCAATCAGGAGAGGGGTCCGTCCCTACTGTGCTTGAATCATTGGGAAAAAAGAGTGTGTTGATTCGTTTTCATGGAAGAAACACACATGGATGGCAAAAACGTACAGAAAATTGGCGGGAAGTCAGATACTTGTATCGATATAATCAGATTGAATTGCGACAATGGGTAGAGCATATAAAAAAGCTAGAAAAAGAAACAGAACATCTATATATTGTATTTAATAATAATTCTGGTGGAGATGCCGCAGATAACGCACTTGATTTGATTGATCTTCTTGGAATCGAGTATGAAAACTTAGCTCCTCGCCAGCTTGATTTGTTTTAGCATTTTTGTGATGAGGGGAGAAACAGTATGACCTTAGAAGATATTCATATATATCACACAAATGACCTACATAGTCATTTTGAGCACTGGACTAGAATCAGCTCGTTCTTACAGAAAAGGAAAGACCTTCATCAACGTGCAAATGAAGACGTTCTTCTTTTTGACATAGGTGACCATATGGACCGTTGGCATCCACTGACAGATGCTACACGAGGAAAACGAAATACGGAGTTATTAAATGAAGTGGGATACACGGCCGTGACGATTGGGAATAATGAAGGAATTACCCTCTCCTTTGAAGACTTAGACACTCTATATCAAAAGAGAGCATTTGATGTGATTGTAGCTAATTTTTTTACGGCTGATGGCACTCGTCCTCAGTGGGTAAAACCCTACCATTTATATGAGCTGAAAAATAAAGCGCGTGTAGCTGTTATCGGGTTGACCGCCTTTTTCTCCCTATTTTATAAGCAGCTTGGCTGGAAATTATCCGACCCATTGGAAGAATTAAAACACCAGTTAGCAGAAATAAAAGAAAAGGCAGACATGATCATTCTCCTCTCTCACCTAGGCATACATGATGATGAAGCCATTGCAGAGCAATTTCCGGAAATCGATGTGATTTTAGGGGCGCACACGCATCATGTATTTCATGAAGGAAAAGAAATAAATGGGGTCATTCTTGGGGCTGCAGGGAAGTACGGGATGTTTGTTGGCCATATCACACTGACGATTGATAGCGAAACACTTCAACTGAGGAAGAAGCGAGCCATAGCTTATGATTCAAATCAACTACCATATGTTGAAGGTGAAAAGGAAGAGGAGAATCAGCTGTATGAGGAAGGAAAGGCGTTGCTACTTACCGAGGTTGCTAGAATAGGAGAGCCTTATCGCTCTAGGGAGGTGTTGGCTCGCCTTCTTTGTGAAACTCTTCGCAGCTGGTGTAACGTAGATAGTGCCTTCCTAAACGAAGGGTTAATACTAAGGGATTTACCGAGTGAAACAGTAACGGAATATGATTTGTTATCAATTTGCCCGCATCCCATTAATCCTGCGGTGGTTGACCTCTCTGGAGCTGAATATCAAGAAGTGATCAGACTGGCATTAGAAGAGAAGTGGAGAGATATGGTGATCAAGGGGCTAGGGTTTCGTGGCACGTTCATGGGGCAAATGATCTTTGAGGGTGTTGAGGTGAAGCATGGGAAAAATGGAATCTCTTTTTATATTAACGGTGAGCAAATTGAAAGAGAAGCGCGCTATAAAGTAGCGATACCAGACATGTTTACTTTTGGACAGCTGTTTCCTGAAATTAGAAGAGCAGAGCATAAAGTATTCTTCTTCCCAGAGTTTATGCGTGATTTATTACGCTGGAAGCTTCAAAACTTGCAAGAGCTAGGCTAATGAAACTCACATTTTTTCTTCCTATAACATAAGTTGATAAGGAAGAAAGGAGAGTGTAGCAAGTGATTGAGCTTTCACCAATTGAAATCAATGGACACACTTTTTTAAGTGTATCAGTAAAACTTCCAAAAACAAATTTGCTCGTCGTGAGTAATGATAAAGGATACATCATGTGTGGTGCTCTTGATGTGGCACTTCTCAATGAAAAGCTTAAGGATAGAAAAGTCATTGCCGGTAGAGCCGTTGGTGTTAAAACCATTGAGCAACTTTTAGAGGCGCCTTTAGAATCCGTTACGTATGAAGCAGAAAATTTAGGGATTACAAAGGGAATGCTTGGAAAAGATGCGATGTTAAAAATGATTTAAAAAGGTGCTGAATAGGCGCCTTTTTTTAGTTTTGCTAGGAAAAAAATAAATGGTATTGCTCTTAATCATAAGTAAATAAAGTCATTTGGCCTATTTATTTTTTCGATTAGGTACTAAAGTATGTTGAAATTAAGTCGATAATAGAGTTATCTTAGAAGATAAAGTAGGATTTTGTCAGAACTTGTTGAAAAATCTCAGTCAGACTAATACAGGAGAACTATAATGAGACTAGTAGCTACCGCTAATGTAGAATCTGGAACAATACTAGGAAAAACGGTTAGAAATGATAAAGGACAGATTTTACTAAGCGAGGGAGTAGAGTTAAACGAAAAAATGCTTAAGCGTTTACTATTGCTTGGCATTACTTATATTTATATAAAAGATTCTGTAACAGAAGGGATTGAGTATATCGAGGTTCTGCCGGATTCGGTTCGAAGAAAGGCTGTACAAACGATTGAAACGACCTTCCAAGAGCTTCAGAATGATAGCAAATTTGATACGTCATTTGTTATTGAAAAAGCGTCCAAAAGATTTAAAGATCTGATAAGACAGCTTTTATTTGAGTTGAAAAATAACGAAAATTTGCTAACCATGTTAGCTGACGTTTATACATATGATAACTATATCTTTACTCACTCCTTACACGTGACGATGTATTCTCTTGCGATCGGGATGAAGTTGAAACTTACTCCAAAGGAACTTGAAATACTAGGGTTGGGAGCCATACTTCACGATGTGGGGAAAATGAAAGTACCATTTGAAATTCTGCAGAAGCCTGGTAAATTAACAGATCAAGAATACGATGAGATTAAAAAGCATCCTGAAGAAGGATTCCAAATGCTTCGCAATGTTCCAGCGATGTCACTTATTGTTGCTCATTGTGCGTATCAGCATCATGAACGGCTAAATGGGACTGGCTATCCACGCGGTATTGAAGGTGAAGATATACATCAGCTTGCGAAAATTATTGCGGTAGCCGATGTGTTTGATGCGGTCACCTCCAATCGAGTGTATAGGGATGCTATGCTGCCCCATCATGGCCTGGAAATATTATTTGCCGGCTCAGGAACTCTTTTTGACCCAAAAATAATTGAGGCATTTCGTAAGGGAGTAGCTATTTACCCTGTTGGGATTACGGTCATACTTGATGATGGCCGAAAAGGCGTTGTGTCTAAACAAAACATGGGTGTCAGCGACCGACCAATTGTAAGGATTATTGAAGAAAATGGCAAAGACACGGACCCCTATGAATTAGACCTGAGCGTAAGTTTGTCAACAATGATTGTTGAATGCGACACGACCTTTCCTAAAAACGCGTAACGGGACAAAAGATAGGCTGTTTTCGTAAAGTTTGTTGTTTTGGAAAAATCCCAAGTGCCGGATTTCCCCCGCATAACGCTGGATTTATTGGTCTATTTGGAGAGTAGCTCTTTTCTAAAGATGAAAATATTCTGATTGGTTGTTGAAATATATAGTTAATTTCCTAAAAAGGGTGTATGTAGCAACAATGTTTTAGAAAAGAGCCTAATGATAAAAAAATTCATATTTTTGCGCTAGTTCCCCCCTTTATAGCATACATATAGCTTGTAAAGGGGGGATTTGTCTTGCGTAAATTTCGCGGTCGTCTGCCGCGGAGAGGTCCATTGCCGTTCAGATATGTTTTTTTACTTACCTTTGTGTTTTTCATCTTCTCAACAGCAGCTGGTCTTTGGATAATAAATGAGGGGCTTAAGCCTACACTTGTTAGCTATGCAAATTCACAAACTCGAAAAATTGCTTCACTCGTTATAAATAATGCAGTAAGTAAAAAAATAACAAACGTTATGGATATAAAATTCGAAGAAACCGGTAATGGAGATGTGGTGTTTCTAAACGCAGAACATTTAAACCGTGTAAAAGCAGAAGTAACTGAGTTGGTACAGGACAATATTAAAAAGGCTGAAAAAGGAGACCTTTCAGAGCTTGAATCCTTCACCGATATTGAGATCAATACGGATAAAAAGGAAAACGGTATAGTGTATTATGTTCCATTAGGTCAGGCTACCAATAATGCCCTATTAGGGAACTTGGGACCAAAAATACCAATAAAATTTAACTCTATTGGTTCAGTAACCTCCACCTTTAGGACAGTAAAAGAAGAAATGGGTATTAATAATACTTGGGTGGAAATTCATGTTCAAGTGGAAGTAAAAGTACAGATCATCATTCCATTTGCTACGGAAATTATTACCGTTAGGGAGGATGTTCCGGTTGCGACTGGTCTAATAAAAGGAGAAGTTCCACAGTTTTATAACGGTGGCGGCGGGGATTCTGGTGCATCTATTGAGCTGCCTATAGACAACTAATCAAAGAGTGAAAAGTCAGAGGATATTCTGTTTTCTTCTGACTTTTTTTCTAAAGAAAAATAGGAAGTGAGGGGTGGATGAAAGGGAGAGAGGAGGGGAATAAGTATGCGAGAATAATATTCTGAAATGTTAGTTTTTTCACATTTATCACGTCTTCTACTATATTAACGTGATAAAATTTATTATTATTCTGAAAATAATGTTTTGACAGATGGACAAAAAGTAGCTATACTAACTTTAGATTAAATTAAATAATCAGAAAATATAAAAAGTTCCAATTATTTTCTAAAATAAGGAAATAAGACTGGGACTCAGTAGGAGGTCATTTTTACTATGGATAATCGTCCACAATGGGGGACTCGTGCAGGTTTTATCATGGCAGCAGTTGGATCAGCTGTAGGACTAGGAAATATCTGGCGTTTTCCCGCAGTAGCTTATGAAAATGGAGGAGGAGCATTCTTTTTACCGTACTTATTTGCTATCTTAACTGCTGGTATTCCGCTTCTTGTTCTAGAGTTTACACTAGGTCATAAATATCGCGGATCAGCTCCATTAACATTCGCTCGTCTAAACAAGAAAACTGAATGGCTTGGCTGGTGGCAAGTTGCGATTTCATTTGTTATCTCAACATATTATGCTGTTATTATCGCTTGGGCAATGTCATTTGCTTACTTCTCTTTCGGAGAAAAATGGGGCAAGGATCCAGGAGCATTCCTTTTCGGAGACTATTTAAAGCTTGCTGAAGCACCAGGTCAGGTTGGTAGCATCGTTCCTAGCGTTTTTATTCCTTTAGTACTAGTTTGGGTAATTGCACTTGGTGTTCTTTTCAAAGGTGTTAAAAAGGGTATTGAAGCAGCGAACAAGATCTTTATTCCGGCACTTGTTATTTTATTCCTTGTAATCGTCGTTCGCGCTGTAACATTAGATGGTGCTGCTCAAGGTTTGGATGCATTCTTCAAGCCAAACTGGAGTTTAATTGCAGAACCTAAGGTTTGGGTTGCTGCATACGGTCAAATCTTCTTCAGCTTATCTATTGGTTTCGCCATCATGGTTACGTATTCTAGTTATCTACCAAAGAAGACAGATTTAACAAATAATGCATTTATCACTGCTTTTGCTAACTCTGGTTTTGAATTATTAGCAGGTATTGGAGTATTTGCTGCACTAGGTTTTATGGCCCAGCAGCAAGGTGTGGGTGTTAGTGAGGTAGTTGCAGGTGGAGTAGGGTTAGCTTTCGTTGTTTTCCCACAAATCATTAGTGAATTCCCTGCATTTAATGGTTTATTAGGATCGATTTTCTTCTTATGTTTAGTATTAGCAGGTTTAACATCTTTAATTTCAATCATTGAAACATATGTAGCCGGTATTCAAGACAAATTTAAAGTGTCTCGTAACAAAGCGGTAGCGATTGGTGGAGGAATCTCTGCAGTTATTTCAATTTTATTTGCTACTCAAGGTGGTTTATACTTCCTTGATGCTGCTGACTATTTCATCAACCAATTTGGTATTGTTGTTGCTGGATTTGCTGAGGTAGTAATAGTTGCTTGGGTACTACGTGAAATGAAGGTTCTTCAACAGCACGCTGATAGCATGTCCGATATGCTTTTAGGTGCATGGTGGAAAATCTGCTTAGGAGTCATTACACCAGTTGTTTTAGGATATATGATGATTCAAAACTTCATCAATAACTTAAAAGAAAACTACGAAGGATATCCTACAAGCTTCCTATTATACACAGGCTGGGGAGTTGCATTAGCTGCGATTGTAGTTGGATTTGTATTCGCAGCATTCAAGTGGCAAAAAGGGTCATTAGATTTACCTTCAACAGATAACAAGGGGGTTTCAAAATAATGTCAGCAAGTGCGATTGTTATGATGGTTGTTGGTATGGTTATTCTATGGGGTGGATTAGCAGCTAGTATTGCTAATGCAGTTTCTAAGGCGAAAAAGGCGAATTAAAATATATAAAGAAGGACTAGCGGATATAAATCCGTTAGTCCTTTATTTTTTTCTTTTACTTGCACGTTCTTGGCGTTCCCAGAGTTTTAAGTGTGGGAACGGATCATAGCTCCATTCTGTATATCCATTATCACGATACATACCATAATGAAGATGTGGCGGGAACTTGCCTGACGTACCTGGAGGTCCGTAACCAGAACTTCCGACTCCTCCAATGACCATTCCTGGTTCAACGATTTGTCCGACCTTTAAGTCTTTACTAAACCCGCTTAAATGGGCAAAATAATGATAATTATTGTTAATATCACGTATCCCAATTCTCCAGCCACCAAAACGGTTCCAGCCTTTCATCTCGACAATACCATATGAGGTTGCACGAACAGGAACTCCATAATGGGCAAAAATATCTGTTCCTTCATGCATGCGTCGTCCACCCCAGCCACGAGCGTCTCCCCATGTGTTTCGATAACTATAATCGGATCTAAGCGGTACGGGAAAGGCATGACTATCAAGATCTAGTCGACCATATTTTTTATAAATCTCAGACTTTCCAATAATAATCCCTACTGTTTTATCCCGTTTATAATAATCCCAAAGACCAATTTTTATATTATCGTGATCCGTCCCGTAAGATAGGATGAAGTTTGCAAAAGCAAAGAGAACATCTTCGTCATCTTTCATACTTGCCTTGCCGTCTCCGTTTCCGTCTACTCCAAAACCGTTAAAGTACTTAATCGATAGCGGATTCTCATCTTCAAGATTTGGGTTTAGCGGCCCTGCCCATTCCTCTGGTTTGTAGTAAATGCCAGTTAGACCCTCTGCTTTTGGTAAATCTCGTCTAGAATGCCTAAGACTTCTTTCATATTGGTCAACAGCAGCCATATAGTACCAAGGAATATTGGTTGCAGCTTCCACTTCTTTATATAGCTCAAGTCGCTTTGCATAAATGGTCTGTTGATCCATTTCAGCGTGTGCGTGTCGAACAGAAGGTAATAAAGCAATAATAACATGAAAAATAAAGATTCCTTTTAGCAGTTTCCGCACGATGATCCTCCTTCAAAAGAATTAACATGCTTTAGTTTGTCTTAAAACATTTAAAACAATATATATCAATTACTGGTAATAGTAACTCTCTTGCTTGTCGTATAATCTTCATTATGTTAAAGTGATTCAGGAGTAGTCTGAAATAGCTACATAGTGTAAAAAAACACTTATCATATAAGGATGGTGTGGGAAGTTGAGCAAAAACCAAGAACATTTACGTAAACCCGAGTGGTTGAAAATTAAATTAAACACGAACGAAAATTATACAGGCTTGAAGAAGATGATGAGAGAGAAAAAGCTTCATACCGTATGTGAGGAAGCAAAATGCCCTAATATTCATGAATGTTGGGCTGTTAGACGTACCGCTACATTTATGATCCTAGGAGATATTTGTACTCGTGCTTGCCGTTTCTGTGCCGTTAAAACGGGTCTTCCGACAGAACTTGACCTTCAAGAACCAGAACGTGTGGCCGATTCTGTTGTGTTAATGAATCTAAAGCATGTGGTTGTTACAGCTGTAGCTCGTGACGATTTAAAAGACGGTGGTGCAGCTGTATTTGCAGAAACCGTTCGTGCCATCCGTAGAAAGAGTCCGTTCACAAGTATTGAAGTACTTCCGTCCGATATGGGTGGAGTAGAAGAAAATCTTCGTATGTTAATGGATGCGCGCCCAGACATCCTGAATCATAATATTGAAACGGTGAAACGTTTATCAGATCGTGTGAGAGCACGTGCAAAATACGACCGTTCTCTTGAGTTCTTAAGAAGAGCAAAAGAAATGCAGCCGGATATTCCTACAAAATCTTCTATTATGATTGGTCTTGGTGAAACGAAGGAAGACCTGCTTGAAGCAATGGATGATTTACGAGCTAATAATGTAGATATTTTAACCATTGGACAGTATCTGCAACCATCTAAAAAGCATTTGAAAGTTGAAAAATACTACCACCCTGAAGAATTTGCTGAACTAAAGGAAATTGCATTAAGCAAAGGCTTTAGCCACTGTGAAGCAGGTCCGCTTGTACGTTCTTCTTACCATGCAGACGAACAGGTAAATGCTGCTGCTAAGCACAAGCAATTATTAGGTGAAAAAGAAGCGAAAGAAGCATAATATAAAGAAAGAGGCATTACGAAATTCGTAAGCCTCTTTTTCTTATTGGTTCATTTTCGCCTTCATCTGTTGGCTTATATCATCTTTGTCCATGTCTTCATTAAGTTCTCCCTGAGCTTCACCATTCGCATTTTCACCCGTGCTCATGCTTTTCCCTTGAGGAGAAGCTATCATTTGTTTAATAAGCTGATTGATACCCGTTTCCGTATTTGCGCTATTTGGACCAAGGTTGGAAAAATTCTCTACATTCGGTCGTAGAGCTTCATTATCACTAACATACACATGGTACCATCTTGGTACAACGGACATGGCCATTCGCTTTACTTGGTCAGCTGTTAAATTGCGATCACTAGAATCGGTATGGTACACTATGAGAACTTCCTCATCAGTTACTAATGTGGAGATATCGTCTACATTAGGAACATCTGTGCAATATTCTCCGATGATATCGGCCACTTTTTCACGATCAATGGCAGCATAGTGATTTTTTGACTGTGTACGAGCCATTTCGTCCTTTTTATGTCTTACATAGCCAAAGTCCTCAGAGCCATCTTTATCTCGATTGTATATATCCCCTGTAGGGTCATTCACGCTTAGAGAATGGCTTCGCTCGTTTTGAACATCATCACGCCCTAGATTATTTTGACAAGCAGTAAGAGTAGTCATTGCACAAATTCCAAGGATTATCATTGAGTTTTTCAAGATTTACACCCCCTCTTTTATAGAATGACCACGATAATTCTTTTTTCCTCTTAGTAATTCATGGAGAATCAGTTATAATTTAAAGTAGATGAGTAAGTGAGGTGGACAAATGATCTGTATCGGGAATATATGTTACGAAGTTGTAGAAGAACGATCAAATGGATTCAATGAAGATGCCTTTAAGGCTCGTTACAGCGATATATTGACGAAGTATGATTATATCGTGGGTGATTGGGGTTATGGTCAACTTCGTCTACGAGGGTTCTTTGAGGATAGCAATCATAAAGCGACATTTGACACGAAAATCAGTACATTAACAGAATATCTGTATGAATACTGTAACTTTGGGTGTCCTTACTTTGTAGCTAAGCGTGTAAAAAATACCAATACGATAAAAAATGACGTGTAGCGGATACACGTCATTTTTCGTCCATGAATGGATCATTCTTATAAGGAGCTTGAGTATCCCTTGTTGGATCATCATGCGTTGGGTGTGCTCCGTCCATTTGCCTAGGGAGCCCTTCGTGGAGCGTCTTATTTTCATAGTTGAATGCACTATAAGAACGCTGTTCCGTTGCCCCTGCAAGTTCCTGTTTGCCTTGTAAGGGCTCGTCTGCTTTATAAGGTGATCCATAAGGACCTTCAGGTGTTTGTTGAGGAGGAATATAACTTCTCCCCACCTCTACATTTGAAAAATCTGTATACTTTTCATTATTCATGTTCTCTCCCCCTCTCTCGTTAGTATGTGAGAGGTTAAAGAAAGAATTCAGATCTTAAACCAATTCCATTAAAAAGGAACGCAATTCTTCCGCATCTTCTTCAGAAAGCTGGAAAGCATACTCTAAATATCCTTCTTCTTTTAAATCATCCGGACCAATGATCGCAAAGCGACTACCTTGAATATCTAGAACGATATGTTTGCCATAATATCTATCTGATTGAATAATGGCCAAGTCAAATCGAGTGTTTTCACCCATAAAACTTATAAAACGTGTTTTTGTATTTACTAATTCATCGTATAAAAAGAAACGATCTCCCATGCTATTCACCCCTATGTCTCAATGTACCACCTACTATCATCTTAACAGAACAAACAAGCCCATACTAGATGCTTACTCCTGAAGAGAAATATCAAATTGGAAAAGCCTCTCGCTCTTCCTAATTTATGTTACAATGGAAATAGTTTTCACCGTGAACTTCTGAGAGGAATGAAACGAAATGGCAAGGATCACGAAGTCATTAAACAACTTATTACAGTGGAGAAAAGTAGTCTGGCCATTAAGGTCCATTCGAATGTATCCTCCACAATTCGTTATAAGAGACCCGATTATTCAAGCGGTACAAAAATCCTTCAATCAAGGCCATGAAGTGGCTGTTATTGTGTTTAACATCTCTAATATGAAAGACATTTATGAGCAGTTAAGTGAGATGCAGTATATAGATTTTATAAAGAATTTAAAAATGAATTTTCAACAGGTAATTCAAGAGCAAATTGAGGATGATGACCTGCTTTTGTTGCATGATTACAACAGTGATGGAGTTACTTTATTTATTAAGGTGGATCATGAACAACACTGTATTTCTGAAATTGATCAGGTGATGAAGAAGGTCTTACGGAATACAGAAAATAGGATTTGCGACCAATTTTCATGCTTATTCATTCAATTCGAGTCTGGATATATGTTTGTTGAAAAGAAGCAATACTCCATTCAGGAAGCGATCTTAAAAGCTGGGCAGCAAGCGTTGGCGATGGCAGAAAAGCGAGTGCAGTCAGAGTTTAATGAGCTTCTGTATAGCTTGAGCAGAATTGTCGCACAAAAGAATATTCTCCTTCTTGCTCAACCAATATTTGATGTAGCCACAAAGGAAATTCGTGCCTGGGAGATGCTGACAAGAGGGCCAAAAGGAACGGAATATGAAAATCCATTACATCTATTTTCGGTTGCACGCCAAACAGGAATGTTATATGACTTAGAGCTAATTGTTCTAGAGAAAGCACTGGAACAAATTAATGATACAGGTTGTACCCATGATATTTTTATTAACTTTACCCCGATCACAGTGGGGAATCAAAAGTTCATTCGTGATCTAAAGAAGCTGATGGGGAAATATAAAAATATCTCACCGACTCAAATTACGATTGAAATTACAGAGAGAGATTCGATCGATGGTATGGAATACTTTATTTTTAATATCAACCAGCTAAGAAATTTAGGATTCCGCATTGCGGTCGATGATACGGGTGCAGGTTATGCGTCCTTAAATACCATTAGTGAAATTATGCCTGATATTATTAAAATTGACCGTTCCGTCATTCAGGATATCGACAAAAACTCATTGAAAGAATCTATGCTCAAAGGTCTTCTTCTTGTTGCGCGTGAGGCAGGATCCCTCGTTGTCGCTGAAGGAATTGAAAGCGAAGAGGAAGCCTCTGTCTTATCCAGAAATCGTGTCGATTTAGCACAAGGATACTTATTTGCTAGACCAGCTTCGTTAATTCATGGACTAGCATCTATATAAACTGATTTTTGCTCGATTAGAAAAGGAGCTGAAGATACATGTACTTTGTTGATAGAGAATTAATTGAAGAAAGACTAATATATTTAGAAAAGCAAATACAGCAGTTTGAGGGGAAGAATGAGTGGAAGACAGCTCTTGAACAGGCTGCACTTGAGCGCCTTACACAAATGATGATTGAATCGATCCTTGATGTTGGCAACGCGATGATCGATGGATTTATCATGCGTGATCCGGGTAGTTATGAGGATATTATCGATATACTTGAGGACGAGTTGGTCATTTCGAAGGATATGAGTCAGGACTTGAAAGTAATGGTCCATTATCGCAAAACACTCGTTCAGGATTATACAAGGATTGATCATGAAGATGTGAAGAATACTTTTTCACGGATCCTCCCATCGATTAAGCTTGTTACTGAATCTGTGAGACAGTACTTAACAAACGAACTCGGTCCAGTCACCGCATTTAAAAACTAAGCGAAGCCTCTGTTTGTTGAGGCTTTTTTGTGTTTTCCATCAGTTTTGTGCAGAATAAGTATAAAATAAAAGGTACAGGAGCTAAAAAGATGAAAAAGTATAAAGGATACTTAATCGACCTTGACGGGACGATGTATAGAGGGACGGAGTTAATTCAAGAAGCTGCCGATTTCGTAAAGCAGTTAAAGGAGCAAAACATCCCGTATTTATTTGTAACCAACAATTCCTCGAGAACACCTAGTCAAGTAGCAACCAAATTACGCGACTTTGGCATTCCAACGACCGATGATCAAGTATTTACAACTAGCATGGCAACAGCAAACTATATTGCTAAGCAAAAACAAGAAGCAACCGTGTATTGTATAGGGGAAGAGGGACTTCATACCGCATTAGCTGAAAAAGGATTTCAGCAAGTTGAGACAGACGTTGACTTTGTGGTATGTGGAATTGACCGTGATATTACATATGAAAAGCTTGCAACAGCTTGTTTAGCGGTTCGAGCAGGAGCAACCTTTATTTCAACCAATGCAGATATTGCGATTCCAACGGAGCGTGGATTGTTGCCGGGAAATGGATCACTTACATCGGTGATTGCTGTCTCAACAGCAACAAAACCAATTTTTATTGGAAAGCCAGAGGCCATTATTATGGAGCAAGCGCTTGAGGTTCTCGGGACAGGAAAAGAAGAGACCATCATGGTAGGAGACTATTATGACACGGACATTCTGGCTGGAATGAACGCAGGTCTAGATACATTATTGGTTCACACAGGCGTTACGACGAAGGAACTTTTACAGGGGTACAAAAAACAACCAACTTATGTCCTCGATTCATTAGATCAGTGGGAAGTGTAAGGGAAGGAAAGGGATGAACACTCGTATTCATCCCTTCTTTTATTATGGCTCTATTCTAAAACATTGTTGCAATATACACACTTTTCAGGAAATTAACTATATGTTTCAACAGCCAAACAGAATATTTTCATCCTTAAGAAAAGAGCTACTCTCCAAATAGACCAATAAACAAAGCGTTATTAAAACAACAATCTTTACGAAAACAGCCTTTATTATTCCGTATTCTGCGCACGGTGCGCCAATCTGCTTGAAGCCGCCGCCGCAACGGCACCAACGATGTCATCTAAGAAGGTGTGGCATTTTCCTGAAGACTTGTCATTGAGGTCTTTTAGTATACCAGGTTTTAACTTATCAATATATCCGTAATTCGTAAAACCGATGGAACCGTACACATTGACGATGGAAAAAGCAAGAACCTCGTCAACTCCATAGAGACCTTCATCCACTTCAATAATGGACTGCAGTGGCTCTTCCATCAATTTTTTTTCAGCCATAATGTCTAACTGAATTCCTGTTAAAATGGCATTTTGAACTTCTCTTTTCGAAAGAACTCGCTCTACATTTTCGATGCAGTCTTCCATCTTTAAATCAGGATGATACTTTTCCTGTAGAAAATAGACAAGGTCAGCAATGTCTTTAACTTCCACGCCTCGCTCGTGTAGCCATTTACGTGCTGTTTCTTCTGATAGACTCATCTTCTTCTCTTCAGCCATTCGCTTCACCTTTTCTCTCTCATTTTCACTATATATATAACTATATCATTAAAATTATGCACGGAACCAATTTGGGGTGCACGGTCTACCTTTGAAGCATTTGTCACTTCGTTCTCCCTTATACAACAAAACACAAGTTTTCTTAAATATGAACATATACATAGGTAGTAAATCAAACAAAAGTGGGTGAACCTATGCTTCGAGAAATACTAAATGAACATTTTCAACTCCAAATAGAAGAGCCACTCTCGGTAGGCCGTTATGAGTCCGGAAGAATAAAAAACCAAATGTATATGCTTGTACCTGTAAGCGCCATGGCAGAGGATCATTTATCAGAGCTCATGCAGCTTTCTACCCATGTCATAAACCAAGGGGATCGGAGCACTTGTCAGTTTTTACAAAAAGAATCAGGAGAATCGGTAATTGAGAGTCAACAGGGAAAGTATGTGGTTCTTATTTGTCAGATGTCTTCAAATAGAAATCAGCAACATATAGGTCGCAAACTTTCTAAATTTCATTACAGGGGTAGAACAGTAAATTTTCAAACAAACAAAATCAATCGAATCGGAAAATGGAAACAATACTGGGAACAACGGTTAGATCAAATGGAACGGGTATGGAATGAAATGCTTTATAAGCAGCCAGACCATGAATTTGAACGATTGTTTTTAGAAGCATTTCCTTATTATATGGGCCTTGCGGAAAATGCTATTCAATATTTAGTTGATACGGAACTTGATGATGATCCACAAGCGGTTGATAGTGGAACGGTCTGTCATGTTCGATTTTCAAAACATACATGGGGAAATCAAATCTATATGAAAAATCCTTTTGATTGGGTGTTTGACCATTGTAGTCGGGATTTAGCTGAATGGACAAGAGAGCGATATTTTGCAAATATTAAGCTGTATGAGCCAGAGGTAAGTCAGTTATTCCGTGATTATCAAACCGTGATGCCTCTATCCTCTTTCTCTTGGAGACTGTTGTACGCTAGATTGCTATTCCCTCTTCATTTTTTTGATAATGTCGAGAATTACTATATCACCAGCTCAGAACAGGAGAAAAATAGGCTTCAGGATCAGTTTGTTAAAAGTCTCGATCAAACGAAGGAACACGAAGAATTTTTATCGTCCTTTTATCAATTGGCAGAGGTGCCAGTCCGTAGAATGAACATACCAAAGTTGGATTGGTTATAAAATAGAAAAAATATATTTCTCTAAATTATCAAATAATACAAGGGATAAAGCGTTTTCAAACAAATTATCCCTATAATTACCCCTTGTAATATTGAGCCCCTCCATCTATAATGTCTACTATACACAAACAACTGTTCATTCCAGAAATACACATAGGAGGGGAAAAAAAGGATGAAAGCTATCTCAATTGGATTATTAGGTTTAGGCACGGTCGGTACGGGTGTAGTGAAAATTATTGAAAATCATCAAGACAAACTCATGCACCAAGTTGGCTGTCCTGTTCAAATAAAAAAAGTGTTAGTAAAAGATATCGACAAACAAAGAGATGTAAGTTTAAATAGAGAAATGTTAACAACAAGTCCTAATGATATACTACAGGATCCGGAAATCGATGTAGTTATTGAAGTAATGGGTGGAGTAGAGGACACGAGACAGCATCTGTTATCAGCTCTAAACAACAAGAAACATGTGGTGACAGCAAACAAGGATTTGATGGCACTCTATGGTTCAGAGCTACTCACTGCAGCATCTGATAATGGCTGCGACTTATTTTATGAAGCGAGTGTAGCAGGTGGAATTCCTATTTTAAGAGGTCTAGTAGATGGTCTTGCTTCTGATCGTATTACGAAGATGATGGGAATTGTAAATGGAACAACTAATTTCATCCTAACGAAGATGGCACAGGATGGAAGTGCGTATGAAGAGGTGTTAAAAGAAGCGCAAGACCTTGGTTTTGCTGAAAGTGATCCAACGGCTGATGTAGAAGGGCTTGATGCTGCAAGAAAGATGGCCATCCTTTCAACTCTAGGTTTTTCCATGAAAATTGATTTAGATGATGTAAAAGTAAAAGGAATTACCGATATTACTGAAGAAGACT
The DNA here is from genome assembly GCA_041640555.1 of Bacillaceae bacterium. Taxonomy (GTDB): domain Bacteria; phylum Bacillota; class Bacilli; order Bacillales; family Cytobacillaceae; genus Robertmurraya_A. The sequence goes on along the minus strand of JBEQAB010000005.1, from coordinate 284,818 downwards.
TAGAATACGGAAAGCAGCTTGGATATACAATGAAGCTGATTGGTATTGCCGATCTTGACGATGATAAAGTTGAAGTAAGTGTTCAGCCAACGTTCCTAGTAGAGTCGCATCCGTTAGCATCTGTTCATAACGAATACAATGCAGTATATGTATATGGGGAAGCGGTAGGTGAAACGATGTTTTACGGACCAGGAGCCGGGAGCCTTCCAACTGCAACAGCTATTGTATCCGATCTAGTTGGAGTGATGAAAAACATGCGTCTTGGTGTAAATGGTACAAGCGCGGTTACTCCACAATACCAAAAAAAGCTGAAAGAAGCTCATGAAATCAGATCAAAGTACTTCTTACGTCTACTTGTGAGAGATGAAGTAGGGGTATTTGCAAACATCACTTCAATTTTCTCAGAGCATCATGTTAGTTTTGAAAAAATTCTCCAGCTTCCAGTTAAGGAAAAAGGTTTAGCTGAAATTGTGTTAGTTACACACCATGCTTCTTTACAGGATTACGAGGATATTTTAGTAAAATTAAGAGACCTAGAAACAACAAAGCAAATCAAGAGCTCGTATCGAGTGGAAGGGAGCAAGTAGAACATGAGGTGGCAAGGGTTAATTCAAGAATATAAAGAGTTTCTTCCTGTAAGTGAGAATACTCCGAAATTAACATTAAACGAAGGAAATACTCCATTAATCTATCTTGAGAATCTTTCAAAAGAGTGGGGAGTAGAACTTTACGTTAAGACAGAGGGAACAAATCCAACTGGTTCTTTTAAAGACCGCGGGATGGTTATGGCAGTTGCTAAGGCGAAGGAAGAAGGCAGCGATACCGTTATCTGTGCATCTACAGGAAATACGTCTGCAGCAGCTGCGGCATATGCAGCAAGAGCGGGAATGCGTTGTATTGTTGTTATTCCTGAAGGTAAGATTGCAATGGGTAAGCTTGCGCAAGCAATCATGTACGGAGCAGAGATCATCTCTATCGAAGGGAACTTTGACCAAGCTTTAGCAATGGTACGTAAAATTAGTGAAACGGAACCTGTTTCATTAGTTAACTCGGTGAATCCATATCGACTTGAAGGGCAAAAAACAGCTGCGTTTGAAGTTTGTGATCAGCTAGGTGGAGCTCCAGATATTTTAGCTATTCCTGTTGGGAATGCTGGAAATATCAGCGCGTATTGGAAAGGCTTTAAGGAATACCATACGGCAAAGGGAACGGCCCTACCAAAGATGCATGGTTTCGAAGCAGAAGGGGCAGCAGCAATCGTTCATAACCGTGTGTTTGAAAACCCAGAAACCATTGCAACAGCCATTCGTATTGGAAATCCAGCAAGCTGGCATTTAGCTTCTGCTGCTGTCGAGGAATCAGCAGGGAAAATTGACGAAGTGAGCGATGAAGAAATTCTGGCTGCTTATCAAAAGCTTGCATCTACAGAAGGTGTATTTGCAGAGCCTGCATCATGTGCGTCAATTGCTGGTGTGTATAAACAATTACAAAATGGTACTATCGCTAAGGGCAGTAAAATTGTTGCTATTCTAACTGGAAATGGATTAAAGGATCCTAATACAGCGATTGAATGCAGCCCAATTAAGCCTGTTTTATTACCAAATGATGAAGAAGCCGTTGCTAACCATATTCGAGGGGTTGTTCATCAATGAGTGAGGAAGCTGTACTTATCATCGATGTACCTGCAAGTACGGCCAATTTAGGACCTGGTTTTGATTCTGTCGGGTTAGCCTTAAATCTTTATTTATCACTTGAAGTGGAAAAAGCAAAGAAATGGCAAGTTGAAATGCTATCAGATGAGCTTGAGGTATTTCCGAAGGATGAAACAAACTTTGTTGTTTCAACCGCCATTAAAATTGCTGACACATATGGAAAGAGTTTATCTCCGTGTTTGATTAAAATGAGAAGTGATATTCCATTAGCAAGAGGTCTTGGTTCAAGTGCTGCAGCGATTGTTGCAGCGATTGAACTCGCTGATCAAGTTGCTGAGCTAGGTTTATCAAAAGAAGAAAAGATGAAGCTTGCTTCTGTTATGGAGGGGCATCCTGATAATGCAGGTGCAGCCCTGTACGGAGGTTTGATTGTAGGTACGCAAATCGGGGAAGAGGTTGATTTTTTAACTTATACAGATCTTGCTTTTGATATCGTCATGGTCGTTCCCAAAGAAGAATTGCTAACAAAAGCCTCCCGAGGTGTCTTGCCTTCAGAGCTTTCATACTCTACGGCAGTACGTGCTAGTTCTGTATCGAATGTGCTAGTGGCAGCCCTTTTACAAGGGAATTTGACTTTAGCAGGTAAAATGATGAGCAAGGACTTGTTTCATCAGCCATACCGAAAAGCGATCGTACCTGAACTCGAGCAAGTTGAAGACTTAGCTCTTCAATACGGTGCATTTGGAGTTGCACTAAGCGGTGCTGGCCCCAGTGTCATCTGTTTTGTAGAAAAAGGGCTTGGACAAGAGGTAATCGGCCGTATGGAACCATATTTGCCTCACGTATCGTTTTACTCTTTGCAAATAGACAAAGATGGAAGCCGTGTGCAAAAAAAGGTCAAAAGACTAGAAAAATAAGAAAAAGCGATTTCGCAGGAAATCGCTTTTCTTAATAAGATAGAAGTATAAAGTATTGGACTTTGAAAATTGTCTAGCTCCAGCGCTCAGCAACTAGTGTACTTCGATCTTCTCCCTACGATAAGTCAACATCGGTTCGCTAACGCTCTCCGTGTTTCCTTTATCTCAGTCGAAGCTCTCCAGTCCATACGTTGCAAAACGAGCGCTTCCGCTTTTCTTATTAGAAAACTTGTTCTACTTCTACTACACCTGGAACTTCCTCTAATAAAGCACGCTCAATTCCAGCTTTTAAAGTAATTGTTGAGCTTGGGCAGCTACCGCAAGCGCCTAACAAACGAAGCTTAACGATGCCATCCTCAACGTCTACTAATTCACAGTCCCCACCATCACGAAGAAGGAATGGACGTAATTTATTTAGTACCTCTTGAACTTGTTCAAACATTTCTTGCTCTGCCATCTAAATCGCTCCCTTCATACCCCTTATTATAATCATTTTAATTAAAAAAATCTATTGGTAAAACTCAAATCCAAAAATCGTCAAACTAGTGTGTTCTGTTCCTTATATCATGTAAAATAGACATAATGAGTAAAAGGGGGAAGGAACATGATTGAGCTTGTAGTTTACGGGGCAGAAGTACTTTGCCCAAGCTGTGTGAATTTACCATCATCAAAAGAAACCTACGAATGGTTAGAAGCGGCAATTGGAAGAAAGTATCCGAACCAACCATTTCAAATAACTTATGTAGATATTTACCAACCACCAAACGATGAAAAAAAGCAAGCCTTTGCTGAACGGGTCATTGAGGAAGATATGTTTTATCCGGTTGTTGTCTTAGAAGATGAAGTGGTGGGGGAAGGAAACCCAAAGCTTAAAACGATCTATGCAGCAATGGAAAGACATGGGTATAAGGCAAGCGAATAGAGAGGAGACCTAAGTTTTGATCGATCAAGCAGTGCATTTGCTCCAATCTTATTTTGGATATTCTAGCTTTCGAAAGGGCCAAGAACAAATTATTCAAACCGTGCTAAACGGGAATGATGGAATTTGTATCATGCCAACAGGTGGAGGGAAATCACTTTGTTATCAGATACCAGCCCTACTGTTTGAAGGAACAACGATTGTCATTTCTCCATTGATTTCTTTAATGAAGGATCAAGTAGATACGCTTCTTCAGGCAGGAGTTTCAGCGACCTATATTAACAGTTCGTTATCGAACAAAGAGATTCAAGAAAGATTAACCGGAGCGAAAGAAGGGAAATATAAACTTTTGTATCTTGCACCAGAACGACTGGAATCAAGTGAGTTTCGACAAAGTCTTCAAGTGATTACCATTCCGTTTATTGCAATTGACGAGGCACACTGTATCTCACAATGGGGGCATGATTTCCGTCCGAGTTATTTACAAATTCAAAAGTTTATTCGAAGCTTACAAGACAAACCAGTTGTATTAGCATTAACAGCGACTGCAACTCCGCAAGTAAGAGAAGACATCTGCCAAACCCTACAGATTAACGAAGCCAACAGTGTGATTACCGGATTTGAACGTGAGAATTTAACCTTTTCGGTTGTCAAAGGCCAAGATCGAAATGCTTTTATAAAGAGTTATGTTAAGAAAAATAATAAAGAAAGTGGAATCATCTATGCGGCCACAAGAAAAATGGTCGATCAGCTGTATGAACGATTAAAGAAAGAAAAAATTGCCGTTACACGATACCATGCGGGCATGAGTGACGAAGAACGGAATTCAGAACAGGAATTATTTTTAAATGACGAAAGTACGGTTATGATTGCAACCTCCGCTTTTGGAATGGGAATTGATAAATCCAATATTCGATATGTACTGCACTTTCAGCTTCCGAAAAATATGGAAAGCTATTATCAAGAAGCAGGGCGCGCAGGTAGAGATGGTCTTAAAAGTGAATGTGTCGTTTTATATTCGCCTCAAGATGTTCAAATTCAGCGCTTTTTAATTGATCAATCTGCTGATCGGAGCCGCATAAGTCAAGAGCTCGAAAAGCTTCAATCAATGATCGACTATTGCCATACAGAATCATGCCTGCACTCACATATATTAGAGTACTTTGGTGAAGAAGAGGCAACGGATTGTGGACGCTGTGGCAATTGTAAAGATACGAGAACAAGCGTGGATGTTACCAAGGAAGCTCAGATGATTTTATCGTGTATCATTCGTATGGGTCAGAAATACGGGAAAAACCTTGTAGCCCAAGTACTAACCGGTTCAAAAAATAAAAAGGTCTTTGACTTTCGTTTTGATCGGCTCAGCACGTACGGAATATTAAAGACAAAAAGTGCGAAAGAGGTTAGTGAGGAAATTGAGTTTCTCATTACTCGTGAATTGATTGGTGTGGAGCATGGATCTTATCCAACGATATTTGTTACATCTGCTGGACGGGAAGTATTAGTGGGAAATGAGAAAGTGCTGAGAAAGGAAGCCGTAAAGACGAGTATCCTTACAGAAGTGGACAACCCTCTATTCGAAGAGCTTCGTGCCAAAAGAAGAAGCATGGCAGAGAAAGAAAAGGTTCCACCATTTGTTGTTTTCTCAGATGCTACCTTAAAGGACATGTGTGCAAAAATGCCTCAAACACCGGATGAATTTTTAAACGTTAATGGTGTTGGTCAAAACAAGCTGAACAAATATGGTGAAGAGTTTATGGAAGTAATTCGTAGCTTTTCTAGTAAAGTACCTGTTCAATAATAGAAAGCTCTCCTATACCATGGTAGGAGAGCTCTTTTAAGTTTTCGACTTTAAAAATTGTCTAGCTCCAGCGCCCTAGCGCCTAGTGTCCTTCGCTCTCCGCCCTACGATAAGTCAAGCACAAATGCGCCTCTGGCTCTTCGTGTTTCCTTTATCTCAGTTGGAGCGCTCCAGGCAGTCGTGCGCTGAACAGGGCGCTTGCGCTTTTCTATTAGCCATTATGATATTTATACATCCATAGAATACCTGATTTTAATAGTCTTGCCACTCGTCCTGTAATCGGGCGTTCTGCTACTAACCCAAAGCCATGCTTTTTACCTAGAGAGCCCAAGACTCCCTTTAATTTAATAACTGGCATGGTTTCAGGAAGCGGTTCATTTGACCATCTTTTTAAGAGAATTTGAACAATCTGTTCTGCTTGTCCTTCAGCTAATTGAGCGCTAGGTGCATGTGGTAGACTTGCACAGTCACCTACGACATACACATGTTCATCATCAGGTAAATTGTGATGAACCGTTAGGATAACTCGCCCTTGATGGTCCTTTTCGACATCAAGGTTTCGGATAATTTTTACTGGCTGTATGCCGGCAGTCCATACAATCGCATCCGAGTGTAGTGGTTCATCGTGGTTGTATAGAGTTTTTTCTTCTACCTTTGTGATATGTGAATTGTTAACAATCTCTACTCCATGATTATCAAACCAATTTTCCACATACGTTCCTAAACGAACAGGGAACGCAGATAAGATATGATTTCCACGGTCGAATAATTTCACCTTTAAATCCGGTCTGCTTTCATTTAATTCACTTGCTAGTTCTACACCGCTCAAACCAGCCCCAACAATACTAACAACAGAGCCAGGGGCTAGGTTATTCAATGCTTGATACGTTGTTCTGGACTTCTCAATCGATTGAATGCTATACGTATAACGGTCGGCACCTGGGACATTGTGGTATTTGTCTTCACAACCTAATCCAATAACTAAATCATCGTAAGAGATAGTATCATTATTCACGAGAACGGTTTTCTCTTGAAGATTAATATCTTTAACCTCTCCGTATTTGATGGTAAGTCTTGGGTGCTCAGGGAAAGCTACCCGTACATGCTGATCGGAAATGGTACCAGCTGCAAGAGCGTAATATTCTGTTTTTAAACAGTGGTAAGGAATTTTATCAACTAACGTGATGGTCACATCGTCTGGAAGTTGAGAGGGTAATAAGCGTGCGAGTATTCTCATTCCCCCGTAGCCTCCGCCGAGAATAACGAGATTCTTCATAATCAATTTCCCCTTTTTCTCTACAGTTGAGTTGCTATTCTCTCTTATAAAAACGTTTGCAATATGATGACATATTATAATAATAAATCAATAGATAAACATTATATATGTTTCAAAACACCATAAAAAGTATAACGAAATTGTGACAAAACCACAACACATTCAGTACAATTTCTTGACAATGAAAATTTTTGGAAGGAAACTCTCTACTTGAACTTTTTGGTTGGACAAGGTACATTTACTTAGTAGAGGTGGGAGAAATGATAAAACCAATTATCGAGTTTTGTATTAGCAATTTAGCAAGCGGGGCTCAAAAAGCATTTGAACAGCTAGAAAAAGATTATGACTTAGATATCATTGAATATGGGTGCCTTGGTTATTGTGGAAAATGCGCATCAACACTGTATGCACTAGTAAATGGAGAAGTTGTTACTGGGGATACACCTGATGAACTAGTAGAAAATATTTATCAGTATTTAGAAGAAAATCCGATGTTTTAACATGGGTCTTTTCTAAAACATTGTTCTATATACACAATTTAAAGGAAATAAAGTATATGTTTCAACAGCCAATTAGTTATCATCCTTAGAAAACTTCAAATAGACCAATAAACCCAGCGTTATCAAAAAAACAAACTGTACGAAAACAGCCTTTAACATACAAAAAAAGGGTCACCTTACAGGTAGACCCTTTTATATTTTTGCCTTTTGCTTCTCGCGAATTTCCTGCCAACGATCTCTTGCCATTTCTACGATCTTTGCTTCATTAAAACTTCCTTGTTTTTCGATGACTTTTGAAAAATATTTTACCGATTGATCAATCTGACCTGTTCGTCTAGAAAGTTCAGCAATCATATAGAGAAGTCGAAGCTCGGTCATTTGTGTTCCTCGATAATCATCAGTAATATACGCTTCCATATATTCGTCCACAGCAAGCTTCATAAATCGTTGCTCTTGATCGTGATCTAGCAATGCTCTGTAAATCCAAGCGAGTCTCATATACAAACCCGCAATAGATACATGCTTTTCTTTTTTCAATGTGCCACAGTAAGCGGCAAGTTTAATGGTTTTTGCAGCCTCTGGATACGACCTTACTTCACCAAAACTGCGGGGCAACCACTGTTGGGCTATTTTAGAATCGATGATTTCCTTGCTGCCTGGTGGGAAATATGGCGCAAAGTCATCTGTAAAAGAAAACCCACATTTAGGGCATACTGCAACAAAATAAAGATTAGGATCATTCTCTATATTTTCATATGTAGGGGCAAAGTCAGTATCGTAGGACTTTACTACTACAAAACGTGAGCGAAGTTTCTTAGTCGTAAACTTAGTTTTACACATCATACATTCACATTTTTTATCATAAAGCGGCTGTAGTTCAGTCATACTCTCACACACCCCTTTTATTTTTTGTATCAGTTTATATAATACTATTGTACCTTATTGTTTGTGATAAAAGAACTATAAAAACATAATATTTGAAAAGAAGACGGTTTGGTGCCTAGGATTACCAGTATTTAGTGGGTTGAGGGAACTAAATTAGATTTTGGTGCCCTGGAATTCCAGTATTTAGTGAGTTGAGGGAGCTAAGTTAGATTTTGGTGCCCTGGAATTCCAGTATTTAGTGAGTTGAGGGAACAAAGTTAGATTTAGGTGCCCTGGAATTCCAGTATTTAGTGGATTGGGGGAACAAAGTTAGATTTTGGTGCCCTGTAATTCCAGTATTTAGTGAGTTGAGGGAACGAAGTTAGATTTTGGTGCCCTGGAATTCCAGTATTTGGTGAGTTGAGGGAACAAAGATAGATTTAGGTGCCCTGGAATTCCAGTATTTAGTGAGTTGAGGGAACAAAGATAGATTTAGGTGCCCTGGAATTCCAGTATTTAGTGCATTGAGGGAACAAAGTTAGATTTAGGTGCCCTAGGATTCCAGTATTTAGTGGATTGAGGGAACGAAGTTAGATTTTGATGCCCTGGAATTCCAGTATTTAGTGAGTTGAGGGAACAAAGTTAGATTTAGGTGCCCTGGAATTCCAGTATTTGGTGAGTTGAGGGAACAAAGTTAGATTTAGGTACCCTGGAATTCCAGTATTTAGTGAGTTGAGGGAACAAAGTTAGATTTAGGTGCCCTGGAATTCCAGTATTTAGTGAGTTGAGGGAACAAAGTTAGATTTAGGTGCCCTGGAATTCCAGTATTTAGTGAGTTGAGGGAACAAAGTTAGATTTAGGTGCCCTAGGATTCCAGTATTTAGTGGATTGAGGGAACAAAATTAGATTTAGGTGCCCTGGAATTCCAGTATTTAGTGGATTGAGGGAACAAAATTAGATTTTGGTGCCCTGTAATTCCAGTATTTAGTGAGTTGAGGGAACAAAGTTAGATTTAGGTGCCCTAGAATTCCAGTATTTAGTGCATTGAGGGAACAAAGTTAGATTTTTGGTGTCCTGGAATTCCAGTATATAGTGAGATAAGGGAACAAAGTTAAGATTAGCACCTTTACATTCTAATATTTGGTTAGGGAGCTCGATGAACAAAGGTCTATTTTTCAAAACCAATTCCATTTTTATAAGTGCGTTCAGTTGAGTATAAAGACATTGGTGTATATACTAAAAGTAAGATGTTCGAGGGAGGAATGAATGATCATGAAAGATATTATTATTGTGACAGAATCAGCTGCACTTCAAATAAAAGATATGATGAAAGAAAACGAAGAGGAAAATGCGTACTTACGCGTATCGATTAAAGGTGGCGGCTGCAGTGGCCTATCATACGGTCTTGGATTCGCGCATGAAGTGGAAGAAGGGGACACAGAGCTTGTTCAACATGGAATTACGTTCTTAGTTGATAAGGAAAGTGCTCCTGCGTTAGTAGGAACTGTTATCGACTATAAGCACTCCCTTATGGGTGGCGGCTTTACGATCGAAAACCCTAATGCCATCGCTTCATGTGGGTGTGGGTCCTCATTCCGTACAGCAACGAACCAAGGGACACCAGAAGAATGCTAAAAAGTGCAAGGATCATCCTTGCACTTTTTTCTTTTCTCTGTCCAGCTTCAGCAGCTAGGGGCTCGGGTCATAAGCTAAATCGCTCCAGAAGGCAGGCCTTCCTGCACGATTCATCATATGCCTGTCGCCCCTGACCAAGCTGCTTCCGCTTTTCTATTTGAACATCGATGAACTATGAAGCGGCTGAGCTTTCGCATTTGGATCAATAAATGTTTTCGCATTGTTCACGGCTGTTGGTGCTTCACCGAAGCCGCAGGCAATCAGCTTTACTTTTCCGTCATACGTACAGATATCGCCCGCTGCATAAATGCCGGGAATATTCGTTTCCATTTTTGAATTCACAATGATGGAATTTTTTGAAATCTCAAGTCCCCATTCCTTGATGGGGCCAAGGGAGGATACGAAACCGTAGTTACATATGACAGCATCTACTTCAACGGTTTCTTCTGTTTTATCATTCACATTCTTTAGCACGACTTGAGCAATGTCTCCTTTGCTGTTCGAAAGGAGATCAGCAGGGACGTAGGGAGTTTTAATCTCCACCTTGGAATGTTGGAGGTTTTGTACGCTGTGCTCGTGAGCACGGAACTTATCACGACGATGAACAATCGTCACTTTTTCGGCAATTGGTTCGAGCATTAAAGCCCAATCAACCGCTGAATCTCCTCCTCCGAATATAATCACCTTTTGGCCAGCAAATTGTTGTAGATCATCAATAAAGTAGTATAAGTTTTTTCCTTCGTATTGGGAGGAGTTTTTTAACTCTAATCGTCGGGGTTGAAAGGCTCCATTGCCAGCGGTAATGATGATTGTTTTTGAAAAATGGACTTCTTTATTGGTGGTTAGTTTGAAGATACCGTTCGTTTGTTTCTCAATTTTCTCAACGGATTGCTCTAAGCAAATGTTTTGATTAAATGTAGCCATTTGTTCCTTTAAGTTATTGACTAACTGCTGTGCTCGGACCTTTGGAAATCCAGCAACATCATAAATATATTTTTCAGGGTATAAAGCAGACAACTGTCCACCTAAGTGGGGCAAGCTTTCAATCAATTTAACAGTAGCATGCCTCATTCCTCCATAGAAGGCAGTAAATAGTCCAGTAGGTCCTCCGCCAATAATCGTAATGTCGTAAACTGTCTGGTCCTCTTTCATTCTATGTCCTCCTAACTATGTGTAGGATTTATCATGTCATACTACCAAAAGTATTAAATTTGGCTAGAAGTTATGACTAAATAATGAAACTCCCACAGGAATAAGTCACTAACGGCAAGAGGATTGTCAGAAAAAATTACTATATTTACGATCGATTTTTGTTAGATTTTCTGCTTGAAAAAGTGAATGAAAAGGAATATGATGATATGTAGACATATTGTTAACTTTTTGTGTCTTTTTTTCAACATTTTCTTGTCTTCTTTCGTGAAAAACATCACAAACTTTTCGTTGTTATTATAAAATAAATTCCTTCATAGAAGCGGAAGATAAAAAAAACACAAAAAACTATATATAAAAAAGGTGGGTTTGAACGTCTTGAGAAAACCAAAAATCGTAGTATTAGGTGCCGGATACGGTGGATTAATGACAGTAACAAGATTACAAAAGCAAGTCGGAGTAAATGAAGCGGATATCGTCCTTATTAACAAAAATGATTACCACTATGAAACAACATGGTTACATGAAGCATCAGCGGGTACATTGCACCATGACCGTGTACGTTACAATGTGACGGATGTTATTGACACGAATAAAGTGGAGTTTATCAAAGGTACGGTTCTTTCTATTAACTCGGAAGAAAAGAAAGTGGTACTTGAAAAAGGTGAGGTAGAGTACGATTACCTTGTTGTATCACTTGGTGCAGAGCCAGAAACGTTCGGAATTAAAGGGTTAAAAGAGCATGCATTTGCGATTGCTAATATTAATGCTGCACGTCAACTACGTGAACATATTGAATACCAATTCGCTACGTACAACATGGAAGAAGAAAAGAAAGATGAAAGATTAACCATCGTTGTTGGTGGTGCAGGATTTACAGGAATTGAGTTCTTAGGTGAATTAACAAACCGTGTTCCTGAACTTTGCCGCGAGTACGATATTGATTTCGGTAAAGTGAAATTAATTTGTGTTGAGGCAGCTCCAATGGTACTTCCTGGATTTGATCCAGAGCTAGTGAGCTACGCTACTGCTCAATTAGAGCGTAAAGGTGTAACATTCATGATCGGTACGGCTATTAAAGAAGCAACTGAAAATGGTATTGTTGTTGGTAAAGGCGAAGATGAAGTAGAAGAAATTAAGGCTGCAACAGTGGTTTGGGCTGCGGGAGTTCGCGGTAGCTCAATCATTGAGAACTCTGGTTTTGAAGCAATGAGAGGTCGTGTAAAGGTTCAACCTGACCTACGTGTTCCAGGACACGACAACGTATTTATTATCGGTGATTGCTCACTAATCATCGACGAGAAGGTTAATCGTCCATACCCTCCAACTGCTCAAATTGCGATGCAACAAGGGGAACTATGTGCAAGCAATCTTGTTGCTCTTATTCGTGACAAAGGTGAGTTAGGTCACTTTACTTTTGATAATAAAGGAACAGTGTGCTCACTTGGACATGACGATGCAATCGGAGTAGCCTTTGGTAAAAAGATGACTGGTGGAACAGCTTCATTCATGAAGAAGATGGTTGATAACCGTGCATTATTCATGATCGGTGGACCTTCACTAGTTCTGAAAAAAGGTAAATTCAACGTTCTATAAAAGACGAGAAAGAACAAGCTGCTTAAAGCAGCTTGTTCTTTTTTTGATGTTATCGGTGATATAATTATTGTATAAGTGGGGTGTGGGATGTGAAGAAAGCGGAAAGAGGTAAGGTCTGGCTAGCAGTGGCTGGTTTGGTTATTAACGAACAAGGCGAATGGCTTGTGGTAAAAAAGAAGTATGGGGGATTAAAAGGGAAGTGGTCCTTACCTGCTGGATTTGTAAATGAAGGGGAAACAGCAGACGAGGCTGTTATTCGAGAGGTAAAAGAAGAAACAGGCTTAACCTGCCGTGTTGACCAGTTGCTTGGAGTACGAACAGGCGTCATCAAGCATGAAATTAGCGACAATATGATCATGTTTCTTTTGCACCAAACAGTCCTTGAGGAAAACATTGTCATTCAAGAAAATGAACTCTATGAGGCTGCTTTTATCCTTCCAGACCAGTTGCTAGATGAAAATAAAGCTTCCATCATGCTCGCGTATATGATTGAAGCGATGACATCTGCAGAGAGAATGAAAGTAGATAACATTGATCCAGGACAGCAGTTCGGATACACATCATACAAATTGTTTTTGTAATATTAAAATATTTAGAAATAACATGAAAAACTGAGAAAAGAATACTTGTATGCGTTTCCACTATTTGTTTTTGGAAGATTTTCTTACTTTCCCTTTTTGTCTTTTCATGGTATATTATCTGAAAATTCAGTCGTTTAGGATGGTGACGAAAATGGGTGCAGTGAAGGTAGAAACAAAGGAATGTCTCTATTGTTCAGGCAAGGGTTACTTCCAGCTATTACTTGGTGGTTCAGAAACATGCCCCAGCTGTGGGGGAACTGGAAAACAGAAAGAATCAAAATAACCAAACTTCCTCCGTATATGATGCGGAGTATTTTTTTGTCCCTCTTTCCTCCCGCCATGTTATTGACGAAAAACGTTTGCTTTTAGTACACTAAAAGTTGATGTGTGAAGGGGGAAACAACCAAATGCCAATGACGATATTTGTTCTACCAATATCCATGCTATTGTTCTTTGTTTTATTTTTTGGAATCGGATTCATCTTAAATATGCTACTAAGAATGTCGTGGATTATGGCAATCATTTATCCAATCGTTTCAATCCTCATTGTGGATGTAGTTAGCTTCAGTGAGTATTTTACAAATAGTGCTGCTGCATTTCAAGATCTGGGAAGCCGATTTATGAATCTAGCACTTGCAGACATTCTCATTTTAAGCAGTGGAATGGCAGGAGCCATACTTGCAGGAATAACGATAAAAATGTTAAGAAACAGAGGATATCGTATGTTTTAGCCTTCACATCAGTGGAGGTTTTTTTGTTTTACTTGCCAATTTGTAAAATATACCAAACTCTATTAATTCACTAAAATATGAATACTTCTCTCAGAAATGGGAAATGACTATTTTTGGGAGGAGTGAAAAAAAGATGAAAATAGTGAAATGGTTTATAAGGCGTGTCATGTTGATGGTGTTATTTTTTGGAGCTTTAGGTGCAACATTTCAAAGTATCTCAGGTGTAAAAGCTGAATCTCTTCTGGCAAATACTAATTACGGTGACGAAATAGAAGGTGATGATTCTGTTATTGATCACACTTTAAAATCAATTGGAGTGGCATTTAAATTCTTAAATAATATAGCTAGTGAAGAAACATTAATCTCATCAAGTGAAGAAGTAATCGGTGCTCCACCAAAGCTTGAAGAAGCATTTGATTGGGGACAATACCCGAAAGCGACGGTAACAGCCACTGGCTACACTGCAGGTGTTGAATCAACTGGGAAGAATCCTGGGCATCCAGAGTTTGGAATTACATATTCAGGTGTGAAGGTAACGAGAGACTTATTTTCAACAGTAGCTGCGGATTTAAATGTTTTTCCAATAGGAACCATTCTCTTTATTCCTGGTTACGGATACGGAGTTGTAGCCGATAAAGGTGGAGCGATCAAAGGCAATAAAGTAGACCTTTACTATGAAACAGTTGAAGATGTGTACAACAACTGGGGTAAGAAAACAATAGAAGTGTATGTGATTGAAAAAGGCGATGGTAAGCTGACAGAAGAAGAGCTTCGTGCCTTAAATGAGGACAAGGCTTTACAAGTGTTCCGTCAGCAATATACGAGTTCAGAAAGAAAGTAAGTAAAAAGGCGAGTTTCTCATAAGAGGAACTTGCCTTTTTAGTTTTCCAATCAATCTTAAAAAATTAAGTGGAAATATTATGTTTATGAAGTGATGAACCGAAGGAAGAACGCAACGAGCACACCGGTGATTCCTCCAAAGAATACTTCAATCGGCTTGTGGCCAAGAAGCTCCTTTAGCTCTTTTCGTTTCTCTTGTTCAGGTTTATTCGGCCATCCTTTTGCTTCATCTAGAAATTTGTGGAAGTCATGTACAAGCTGATTCAATACAATAGCCTGTTCTCCCGCTTGCCTGCGCACACCTGTCGCATCAAACATGGTTATTATGGCAAACACAGCTGATACAGCGAATATAGGGGAGTCAATTCCAGTTTCGAAAGCAACACCGGTAGACAATGCGGTTACAGCAGCAGAATGAGAGCTGGGCATTCCTCCGGTACTTGTAAGTAGGGACCAATCAATCTTCCGTGTAGCGAGATACTGAATAGGAACCTTCACAAATTGAGCAAAAAAGATGGCAATCAAGGAAGCGATAAATGGGAAATTAAATAAAAAGTCCATATAGTATATACCTCGTTTCTCTAACATGAATCCATACCACAAAATTTCTAGTTTATCACATGATTTTCCCATTTTCCTTTGCTAAGATAGTGGTAAATGAAGCATCGTTTAGGGGGGACGTCATTGTCACACTATCCAGCTGAATATTATGAGTTTTTTATTTCTTTTAATGAAGGTGATTATTATACTTGTCACGATTTACTGGAAGAAATGTGGATGACTGATAAGGGAAATTATTTTTTAAAAGGCTTATTACAAATGAGTGTAGCCATTTATCATTACGAATACGGTAATGTTGTTGGTGCAAGATTGATGATGAAGGTTGCTTATGAATATTTAGACTCGTATCGTCCTAAGCACTGGGGTCTAGACGTGGAAAAGCTCCATGCATTTATTTACCAGTGTCTTACTATTATACCACAACATATTGATCGAATTCCGTTTGAAAAAGTAGGGACACTTCCAAGCCTACCTCAGTACTATCTATTTTTAGAAGAAGATAATTAGATATTCGAAATATTTTTTTATATAATGGTTTTATAACTGATGGAGGTGACGAAGGTATGTTTTCCGTACATAATAAAATGGATTTATCCGTGAAGTTGGACGCACTAGTCGTAGGATTATTTGATAAGCCAGTAAAGTTCGACGGTGAATTGAAACAGCTAGATGAACAATTCGATGGCTATTTAACTGAATTAGTGAAAAACGGTGATTTATCAGCGAAGAAGAAGAGCATAACGAAAATACATACATTTGGAAAAATTGGTGCAAGAAATTTATATATCGTAGGACTTGGAAAAGAGGACCATGCTACTTTTGCAACCATACGTGAAGCATTTGGAGCAGTGTGTAAACAAATTCAATCTGCAAGGCTTGTTGAGATGGCTGTCCATTTGGATTCGTTCATTGGGAAGGATCTAGACGCGTTGGATGTGGCTCATGCATTCGGAGAAGCACTTGCTTTAGCTACGTATGAGTTTAAGGGCTATAAGCAAAAATCGAATGAGCCGGAAAAAAGGATTGAACATGTCCATGTGTACAGTGAACAGTTAGAGAAGGAAGACAGCCAGGCGGCGTTAACCGTAGGGTATGTACACGGAAAAGGAACAAATTCTGCTCGAACACTAGTAAACTTACCCGGAAATATGCTAACGGCTACCGATATGGCTAATTACGCAATGAAGTTAGGTGAAAAATATGAATTTGAAATAGAAATTCTTGAAAAGGAAGATATGCTAAAGCTTGGTATGGGTGCGATGTTAGCTGTTAACCAAGGTTCAAATGAGCCGCCAAAAATGATTGTTCTGAAGTATCAGGGGAAAGAGGAATGGACAGATGTCATTGGTTTAGTCGGTAAGGGAATTACCTTTGATACGGGCGGATACTCGATCAAGCCAAAGGATGGCATTGTTGGGATGAAAACCGATATGGGTGGTGCCGCGGCGGTACTTGGAGCGATGGAAATCATCGGTGAATTACGTCCTGAGCAAAATGTGGTGGCAGTTATTCCTTCGACAGATAACATGATTAGTGGTACAGCCTTTAAGCCAGACGATGTGATTACGTCTATGAGTGGAAAGACCATTGAAGTATTAAATACGGATGCAGAAGGCAGATTAGTATTGGCGGATGCTGTCACATATGCCAAGTTCCATGGAGCACAGTATTTGGTTGACGTAGCAACGCTTACTGGTGGAGTAATCATCGCGCTTGGTACAGATACAACTGGTGCGATAACAAATCATGAAGGATTATTTGAGCAAGTACTTGAAGCCTCTTCTGAAGCGGGCGAACCTATGTGGAGACTTCCTCTTTTCGAAAAGGATAAAGAACGAGTAAGAAATAGTAAAATTGCTGATCTGAACAATTCACCTGGGAGAGAGGGTCATGCGATCATGGGGGGAGCTTTCGTCGGTGAATTTGCCGAAAATACCCCATGGGTACATTTAGATATTGCCGGAACAGCTACCACCTCCAAAGCATCCGACTTAGGCCCAGACGGAGCAACAGGTGTCATGACAAGAACACTCGCCCTTTTTGTTGAGCGATTTGAAGCAATTAAATAGTTGGTAGCAGTCCAATTCACAACTGAATTGGACTGCATTTTTTTGTTTAAAATCAAGGCTTTATAGGCGGAGAAATTCCGGTTAATGTGTATAGTAGGGGCTCAAGAAGCAGATATAAGCGGAAATTTTCCGATTAACTTCTTTATTTATACCTAAATTTAAAGATTTGGTTCATATAAGCGGAAAAACTCCGCTTGTTTTTCGGGAAATGTCGGTATTTCCCGAAATAAACGGAATTTCTCCTTTTATTTTTCAAACTGAGTGAAAACAATCTATAAAATGCTTGGAGACACAATGTTCTAAGCATTTTTGCTTATCAAATTGCACTGTTACTTGCAGTGTGAATTATCGTTTGAATAGCAAGGTTAGTTCTAATTTTGAACTTCAAGTAAACGTCCTTATAGTTTTTTATTCCTTGACAGGCTATAAAATTCTATGCTATTTTAATTCTTGTGTTTTATCACTCTACCAATTTACCAAACTAAAGGATTGTATAAAGAAAGGAGCACTTAAACAACATGAATGCAGTCATCCTTGCCGTGCTTGTTATGCTACTATTAAGCTTATTTCGCGTAAATGTCGTGTTATCCCTTATTATCGGAGCGATCGTCGGTGGACTAACCGGAGGATTATCGATCGAAGAAACTATTGAAATTTTCTCTGGAGGTTTAGGAGGAAGTGCGGAGGTTGCCTTAAGTTACGCTTTATTAGGTGGCTTTGCGATTGCCATCTCAAAGACTGGTCTACCAAATGTATTGGTCGATGCCGTTTTAAAAATGGTTCAAAAGAATGGGGATTCAAAAGCTAAGATTTATTCAAAAGCGTTGATCGTATTTGCTATTTTATTAATGGCCTGCTTCTCGCAAAATCTAATTCCCATCCATATTGCGTTTATTCCCATTCTAATTCCACCCCTATTAAACGTGATGAATGAGTTGAAAATAGATAGAAGATTAATAGCGTCTGTATTAACATTCGGGTTAACAGCCCCTTATATCCTTTTACCAGCAGGATTTGGTAAAATTTTTCACGATATACTAGCTACTAACATGTCTGATAGTGGACTAACCATTGACCCAGCTGATATTCCGACAGCCATGCTCATCCCGACAGCAGGTCTAGTCGTTGGATTATTAATTGCTATTTTCTTCTCATATCGTAAAGGAAGAAACTATGTAACACATGATTTAATTAAAGTAGAAAAGAAAGAACAAAGTAAGTTTGCAATCTTTTTTGCCGTTCTAGCCATCATTGGTGCATTAATCGTTCAAATTCTCCTCGATTCAATGATCATCGGTGCTCTTGCGGGGATCATCATTATCTACCTGAGCGGTTCCGTGAAATGGCGTGAGGCGGACGAGCTTTTAACAGATGGAATGAAGATGATGGCCTTTATTGGATTTGTAATGTTATCGGCCTTTGGATTTGCAGAAGTATTAAAAGCCACAGGAGCTGTGGATGAACTTGTTCAACAGTCTGCGAATGTTATTGGTGGTAACCAGGGACTGGCTGCATTATTGATGTTAGTTGTAGGTTTGCTCGTTACTATGGGAATTGGTTCTTCATTCTCTACCATCCCAATCATTGCTACCATTTTCGTGCCACTTTGTATGGAACTAGGTTTTAGTCCGATGGCTACGATCGCATTAGTAGGTACAGCCGCAGCACTAGGAGATGCTGGGTCTCCAGCTTCTGATAGTACACTCGGTCCTACAGCAGGATTGAATGCAGATGGTCAGCATAACCATATTTGGGATACATGTGTGCCAACCTTTGTTCATTATAATATCCCACTTGTCATTTTCGGTTGGATTGCCGCTATGGTATTATAATAGATGAAAGTGCAGCTTTCTTAATGAAAGCTGCATTTTTTGATTCACTCTTACATATTAACAATAGGGGAGTGCTTGTATGTATTTTGGAAAAATAAGCAAAAAGACGAATGATCGTGTTCCTCCTAATCAAAATGTAACCACCACATTCCCTGTGTTGCATCACGGGAATGTTCCATATTATAAAAACTTAAATGAATGGAATCTCCGTCTTTTTGGTGAAGTAAAGAACGAAGTAGTTTTCACTTTTTCTGAACTCATGACTCTGCCACAAACCGAATATCAAAACGATATTCACTGTGTGACAGGGTGGTCGAAGCTTGATACTACTTGGAGTGGAATAAGTACGCGTACTGTGCTGAATACCGTCGAATTGTTAGAGGGTGTAGAACATGTTATTTTTCATGCGGAAGAAGGCTGGTCAGCTAATATTCCTTTTGAAGACTTTGCAAAAGAGACAAGTCTGCTCGCTCACAGCTTTAATGGAGTGCCACTTACAGCTGAACATGGATATCCGCTTCGCGCGGTGATCCCACATTTGTATTTTTGGAAAAGTGCCAAATGGCTTCGGGCCATCGAGTTTTCCAAAAATGATAAACCTGGTTTTTGGGAGAAAAATGGCTATCACAACTATGGGAACCCATGGAAGGAAGAACGTTTTACTTGGGATTAGAAGAGGGAAATTCAACCATATTTAAAAAAGAAGGTAGACAGGGCATTGCACAAATGATTACAATTATGAAGTTGAAGACAGAACTTATTGATTTGAAAAGGGCTGTTTGGCAAGGAGGAAATTATGGAAGAATGGATTTTTAATATTATTGAGAATTATGGGTATCTTGGTGTATTTTTAATTATTGTCATAGAAAATGTGTTCCCACCCATTCCATCTGAACTTGTTTTACCGTTTAGCGGATTTATGACAACCAAAACTCAATTGTCGGTAGCGATGATGATTGTTGCGTCAACGGCCGGATCAGTGGTAGGTGGAACGATTTTATACTATATTGGAACGATTTTGGATGTTGAACGCTTGGAGAAAATTGTGGACCGTTGGGGTAAATATCTTCAACTAAAAAGAGAAGATGTATACAAAGCGGATGCGTGGTTTGACCGCTACGGAATATGGACGGTATTCTTCTGCCGAATGGTTCCGTTGTTAAGAAGTCTTATTTCTGTTCCTGCCGGGATGTCTAATATGAAAATGCCGTTGTTCCTACTCTTTACACTATTGGGAACAGCGATTTGGAACACACTTCTTATTGTTATTGGTGCAAAGCTCGGTGAAAATTGGAAACAGATTTTAAGCTACACAGAAGTGTATTCCGATATTATATATGCAGTAGGTGCGATTGCGATTTTAGCGGTACTTATCTTTTTCGGAAGAAGAATTTTTTATAAAAAGTAAGAGTTTATAAATGGAACACATTAATAGAAACAGAGGTATGTAATTGATGAATGTATGGGATATATTTGTTGCGATTATTTTAGGCCTTGTAGAAGGGTTAACGGAATTTGCTCCAGTTTCCTCAACCGGTCATATGATTATTGTGGATGATATGCTTTTTAAATCAAAAGAATTGTTTGGTAGTGAAGTGGCAAACACGTTCAAGGTTGTTATTCAGCTTGGTTCCATTTTGGCAGTTGTTATTGTGTTCAAAGACCGTTTTATTCAGTTATTGGGACTTTCATCAAGAAAAGCTAAACAAGAGTATGGTGGGAAAAAACTTAGACTATCTCAAGTCATCGTTGGTCTTCTTCCAGCAGGTATTCTAGGTGTGTTATTTGATGACTACATTGATGAGCATCTATTTACAACAGAAACAGTATTAATCGGACTTGTTGCTGGTGCGGTTCTCATGATTATTGCCGATCTAATGCCAAAGGATAAAAAGCCAAAGGTGGAAACGGTCGATCAGATTTCGTACAAGCAAGCCATTATTATTGGTTTATTCCAATGTATTGCCCTATGGCCAGGATTTTCTCGTTCAGGCTCGACGATGTCTGGGGGAGTTATTTTAGGATTAAGTCACCGTGCAGCAGCTGATTTTACATTCATTATGGCTGTTCCGATCATGGCTGGTGCAAGTATGATTTCTCTTTTAAATAGCTGGGAATACTTCACGATGGATGCACTGCCATTCTTTATTGCTGGCTTTATTAGTGCATTTGTATTTGCCCTGATCAGCATTCGTTTTTTTCTGGCGTTAATCAATAAAGTTCAATTAATTCCATTTGCCATTTATCGAATTGTTCTAGCAACGATTATTTTTGTTGTATTCATTCTATAAAAGAGAAAGGCCTCCATTTGGGGGCCTTTTCCTGTTAGTCGAAAAAGTCGAAATATAATACATCGTTTCCTCTTTCAAAAAACCACTGAAATACAATATAGGCAAATCCTAGATACTCATAAACTCCTTCATACAATCCCATTTCCAATTTAAATTACCTCCTCGCTTTCTATGTGGACTGGGTGAGAACGGCTAGCTAGCCAATGAAAAAGATTGTTGGGTAAACCTGCTCCGGATGCTATACCGGTATGTCCATTTGGCAATTGAATGAGCTCCTTATCTTTGCTACCTGATAATGTGATCATAGGCAAAGCTTGCTCTATAGGTACAAGTTCATCATTTGTTGATGCAATGACTAAAAGGTTAGCAGATATTTTTTGTAACCGAGCTGGTTCTCCTCCAATCTTAAATTTTCCTGTCATTAACTGATTGTGAATGATTAAGTCATTCACGATTTGCTTAAGAGTGGCACCTGGAAAAGGGATATGCGCCCTTGTCCATTTATTAAATTGTGACCATTTATGTGCATATTCCTCGTTATGTCCTTTTTCTAATAACGATAAATACGGAGAAATATAAACAGGGGAAGTGATCAGGCGAACTCCGTAATGGATAAAAGATGCTGGTATTATTCCTAGTCCATCAATAAGAGGCGATAAGTCGATGGTTTCATCCTTTATTGCTTGGTGCAGGTGCTCAAACTTTGGAAAATACGAAAAGTCGACAGGGGTAACAAAGAGGATAAGATTCTCAATCGGTTCCTTGGCTATGGCAGCGTATATAGCAGCGAGTGTTCCTCCAAGGCAAAATCCGATGACACTAATGCTATCGCTATTTGAGTGTTTCAATGCGTGTATTGCACCTGGTTGAATATATTTGAGAACATAATCGTCAATGGTCATGTCGCGATCTTCGTATCTTGGAATACCGAAGTCGATTAAATACACCTCATAGCCAGCCTTGGTAAGAGCCCCGATTAGACTTGTATTTGGTAATAAATCTAAAATCGTGGGTTGATTCACTAAGGAATAAATTAAATATAATGGTGTATTATATTTTTTTACTGGGGCAGGGTAGTACCATAATGTGGCTTTATTTCTTTTCCAGAGTGCTTGTCTAGGTGTGGATGCTGCGATGGAAGCTCCGTCGGTAAACGCACGGAACAGAGAACTCCATCGAGTTTTCTCAAGCGAATATCGTTCTGCTTCCATATTTACTCACCAAGCTTTGACTGATTTAATAAAGCATCTGAGAGCCTGGCAAGGTTTTCTTGAACCAGCTTTGCTCGTTCTTTGCGGTCAAGAGGTTTTCTGCTAGCTTTTTTTTGTAAGGGCGCTGTCGTAGTAGATGAAGGGTTTGTGCCCATTGCAGCTTCTAAACGCTGTAGAGTGGATTCTATTTGTGTTAATCTTTGCTGAATATCCTCGAGCCGATCTTCGTTTTGAATCGTCAATTTTGCCACACTTGCTACATCTTTTTTAGTAGGGATATTCAATGGAACCGAGGCCGTTTCCACAGCATCTTGAATTTCTTTTATCAGTTTCCCGTACCATTGAGTTCTTCTGCCTAGTAGTCCGACGATATCCTCTTTATTTACTCGATTTTTGATCCACTCATTTAGTAAAGTTTCCGCTTTTGATCCAGTCAATTTAATTTGGCTATATAAATCATCAAGCTGTTCACGGTGCAATGATCTCAGCTCCCTTTTTTAATGTACAAAAAATATCACTATATATTATAGACAGGCATTAAGGGAAGGTGCCAAAAATGGATATTTGCCTCTGCCTTATTTTTCAACGGTTAAGAAAATGTCGCTACTTTGTACGTAGGAAAAGCATATTCTACTGCAAAAGGTAAATAATATCTCCGTACCATATATAAGGAGGTTTTATTCATGCAGAAAAATGCTAGAGGATATGTTCAAGATTCAGTAAGTGCTTTATCAGAAGCGAAGGATTGCTTACAAAATGCATTAAATACAGTGGAAAAAGGATCGAACCGTGACCGCATCGAGCAAACTTTGCAACAAGTAAACTCAGCCCTACAATCATGTGACCAAACAGCTGGAGTTTTAGGTCAGGAGTAAAAGGGGACAGGCGTGAATTCTTATGGAATTCACGTTTTTTTTTGTATAAGGTAGCTTATGTTTTTAGGATATCTTTCCATATGATGGACATTAGCCTATCCCAACTAGGTGTTTGTTGCATATGAAGTAGTGTAGGGAAGTACAGACACGAAAAGGAGGTATACGAATGCAACATCATTACGTTGGACCGTATCATCGTGAAGATAATAGATTCTTCTTTGGCGCACCATTTGCGGCTGGTTTATTAGGTGGTTTTGCTGGAGGGTTACTAGGTGGAGCATTTTTTCGGCCAAGACCATTTTACCCCTATCCATACCCATATTATCCACCAGTATATGGATATGGTTATGGATACGGATACCCATACTATTAAAAATAAATTATATTAGAAAATTAATACCACGACGAGGAGGTTGAAATCACAACAAATGATTTCAACCTTTTTATGTTGCAAACACCCTTACATCCACCTGACTGAAAGGGTCAAGTTGCAACAATTCATCGTATCTATATCTTTGCTGAAGACAAGTTTTAAACCATCCGGTGTATAGCTTACAACGGGGATGTTCTGAATTCCCGTATGCTTAATTTGATCCTCGACAAGCTTCTGCTTTGATTCTTGTGCGTTACTCATAAGCTGTTTGGCAAACTCCTTTGAATCGGCCATTCTTTCAAGAAGCACACTTGCATCTTTCATCAGTGATTGCATATATTTAGCTGAAGTCATAAATACCTGTGGATTTACCTCTTGAAAAGGCCTGAGGTAATAAGGTTGGTAATAGCAAGGTGACTGACGTGTACGTACGGAGTAATAGGGCGAATAGTGTGGGTAGGCTTGAATGGGTAAGGCATAGTAAGGAAAGCTTCTAGGATCGTAGCAATACAACCAATTCACATCCTTTATTAGAAAAATGAGGGTATATTTTCACCATAATATATGCGTCCGAAAGAATGTCTAATGATAACATTACAAAAATGTTAAAATAACCTAGTTGGTTCTATATTTTGCTATAATTAATTTACTTAGTTACTAATGGTGTTAAAGTGGTTTGGGGAGGTGAAAGAATGGAGTTAGATTTTATTCTTGATTTGATTGAGGAAAATGGATATCTCGGGCTGTTCCTTTGGCTCTGGTTCGGAGTTGTAGGCATGCCAGTACCTAATGAGATCATCGCAATGACGGTGGGATTAGCGGCATCCCTTGGTACCTTAAATCCAGTATGCATCTTCCTATCAACGTATTTCGGAATAGTTGCTGCACTAACGACAAGCTACCTCGCAGGAAAGTACATAGGTGTTAGACTCCTTCCATTCTTTCAAAAGAGCAAACGGATGGCTCGAACCATCGACCGTTCCTTCCAATCCATAGAAAAGTACCATGCTTTTTCCCTTCTGTTCAGTTACTTTATTCCTGGATTACGAAACTTTGTCCCATTTATTTATGGACTAAGCAAGCTGTCCTATAAAGTTTTTGCTCTGTTTGCCTACAGCGGGGCTTTTATTTGGCTGAGTATCGTTTTTTCGCTTGGATATTGGTTTGGTGATCAGAAGAAGATTCTCGTCCAGTATGAAACCGAATTATTCTTCATGGGAAGTATTGTTTTTGTATGTGCGTTTCTTTTAATAAAAGTGATTAATCGGAAAAAAGAAAAAAAACTTAGGAGGTCTTCCACTCTATGATGGGAAATTCATTAATTCAAACGCTAGGAATTGAATTTAAACAAATTGGAAAAGGAAGAGTCGTCGCTACGATGCCTGTAGATGACCGCACGCGCCAACCGTTCGGCCTTCTCCACGGCGGTGCATCTGTTGCACTTGCAGAAAGTGTTGCTTCAATTGGTGCGTACGAATTGGTTAATAAGGAAAAGGAAGTTGTTGTTGGCTTAGAGATTAATGCTAATCATATTAAAGCCAAAAGAGAGGGTATCGTAACCGCTACTGGAACGGTAATTCATCAAGGTCGAACCACCATGGTGTGGGATATTAAAATAACAGACGAACAAGACCAGCTAATAAGTATCTCACGCTGTACAATAGCTGTTATCGAAAAAAGATAAAAAAATCCATGTGTGAACTCCACACATGGATTTTTATTATTCCCTAGCACGTTCTTTTTTTACTGCAGCTAAATCATCCTGAACACTGTTTTCCCAAAGCTTCACATTTGTATTGTACGCAGCTCTAGCGATCAGATGGCCCGCTACAGGCGAGGTCATAAAAATAAACACAATTCCAAGAATCAGTCGAGAATTCATATGGCCCTCTAATAGGTAGAAGTAGAGAAAGGTACCTGCTAATACAAACATAACTCCTAATGTTGCGGCTTTAGACGCAGCATGTGTGCGTGTGTACACATCTGGTAATCGGATAAGACCGACAGCTGTAACAACTGTTAGGAGTGCTCCAAGTGCGATGAATATCCCGATAATAACCTTAACTATTTCGATCACGTTCAAGGATGACCCCCTTTTCTAAATACTTGGAGAAAGCAACTGTCCCAATAAAAGCTAATATTCCGATCAACAAGATAACCTCTAGGAAAGCATTCGATTTTAAAATGATGGAAACAAGTGCAATGATGGCCACTAAGCAGATTCCAAGAGCATCAAGTGCAACCACCCGGTCAGGTGTTGTAGGACCTTTAATGACCCGGTACACCATAGCAAGCATGGATAGGGTAATACAAACTAAAGAAATGGTTATGACCCACTGTAACATTACTTGCTCACCTCCATGATGGCTTTTTCAAATGTATTTTTGATGCTAGAAATGGCAGCCTCCACATCTGATGCGTCCATCGCATGGATATAAAGGGTCCTATTATCATCAGAAATATCCACCACTAATGTCCCAGGTGTTAATGTAATCAGATTGGATAACAAAGTGATTTCCCAATCTTTTTTTAGTTCCGTAGGAAGTGCGAAAATTCCTGGCTGGATATCAAGTTTTGGTTTAATGATTACCTTTAAAACAGCAATATTAGAGAGAAGAAGCTCTTTAATAAAAATGGCAATCAAGTTAATCACCGCTATCACACGTAATAAGTAAAAGCGGGAAGGGAAAAAACGTCGAAACGTAAAGACGAGCAATAACCCGAAAAAGTAGCCAACAAAGAAATCGATCGGTTCATTTGAGACCTTTAAAAACATCCATACAAAAGCTAGAAAAACATTTAATAAAATTTGAAATGCCATGGTTATCACTCCTTCATGACGGCATTGATATAGGTGGAAGGATTAGCCAATGTTTCCGCAGCTTCTAAAATATACGGGTAAACAAGCTCCGCTCCAACTCCATACAACACTGAAATAATCACTAAAATAGCGGGAGAGATAAGCAACCAGCTAACAGGAGCTTTTTCTTCCTTTTCGTAAGTGCGATGAATGCCCCAAAATCCATTAATAAAAATCTTCATAACAGAAAATAGAACAAGGAGACTCGACATTAACACAATTCCAGCACCCCAATAGGCTTCTGCGCCAAAACCACTCTTAATGATCAACAGCTTACCGACAAAGCCACTGAGCGGAGGAATTCCAGCTAAAGCAAGGGCAGCTAGTAAGAACATCCATCCTAGTAAGGGGTAATTCTTAATCAATCCACTGATTTTCTTTAAGTTGCTTGTGCCTGTTATCGTAATAACGACTCCAACAAGCAGGAATAATGCGGCTTTTATCAGCATGTCATGAATCAAATAAAAAATCGCACCTGTCAAAGATTCCGTTGTATTTACCGAAACTCCAAACAAAATTACCCCAACGGCAACAATTATGTTATAAATAATAATCTTTTTAATATCCCAGTACGCTAATGCTCCTATAATGCCGACAATAATCGTAATAACGGCAAGTACCCCTAAAAGCTCATGAGTATAGCCAGGGTCATGAGGGAAAAAGAGTGTATACGTCCTCATGATAGAGTAGACCCCCACTTTGGTTAAAAGGGCACCGAACAACGCCAAAACAGGTGTCGGAGGTGCGTAATATGAGCCAGGAAGCCAGAAATAAAGCGGGAAAATGGCTCCTTTTAAGCCGAAAACGATTAAAAATAATATGGCAATGACTGTTAAAATACCGGGCTGTCCCACTTCTGCAATTCTTGTGGAGATATGTGCCATATTTAGCGTACCTACAACCGAGTATAAATAAGCAACGGTAATAACAAACAGTGAAGAAGAGATAATATTCACTAATATATATTTTACCGATTCTCTAAGCTGCGCCTTTGTTCCGCCCAAGACCAATAGCACATAGGAGCTCATTAACATCACTTCAAAGAAGACGAAAAGGTTGAAAATATCTCCCGTTGTAAAGGCACCATTAATCCCGACAATCAGGAATTGCAAAATAGAATAATAGTAGAACTTTTCTCTTTCCTCTCCAATTGCCCGGAAGGAATAGAGACAACAAGCAAATGCAATCACACTTGTTGTCAAAACAAGAAGGGCAGAAAGCATATCAGATACTAACGTAATCCCAAAAGGTGCTTCCCAGTTTCCTAAGTTCAATGTTTGAATTCCATCTGCTCGTACCTTTTGAAAAAGGAGAACCGACACAAATACGGTAGATAATAGTGATAGAGCCGACACCCATCTAGAGGCGATCGTAAAGCGATTCAAAAAGATTAATATAACCGCTGTTAAAAGCGGAATCAGTATAGGTAATAAAAGCAAATTATTCATTTATCTTCGTCCCTCTCAAGCGATCCATGTTGTCCGTTCCTAGCTCCTGGTACGCACGATAAGCTAATACTAGAAAAAAGGAAGTAACACCAAAGGCAATAACGATAGCTGTTAATATTAATGCCTGTGGCAATGGATCATTGTACTGGGCAGCATGTTCTCCAAGTAAGGGAGCAGCACCATTCTTTAGGCCTCCCATGGTTAAAACCAATAAATGTGTGCCATGACTTAATAGTCCCGTTCCGATAATAATTCGAAGTAAACTTTTAGAAAGCATCAAATAAGTCGCTGCCATAAAAATAATACCAACTACAAACGCCATAACGATTTCCATTATTCGTCCTCCCCAATTGTTTGAATAATGGTCATTGTGACACCGATAACGACAAGATACACACCGATATCAAACAACACTGCTGTATGCAAAGATGTTTTGCCGAGGATAGGCAAGTAGACATCATTAAATGCATGAGTTAAAAATGGAACATTAAACAGCAATGCACCAGCTCCAGTTCCAATGGAAAAAAGAAGCCCAATTGCTGTCATAATACGGTAGTTGACGGGTAATATATTAGCTACCGTCTTCATATCAAACGCTAGGAGCAAGAGTACTAGAGCCCCTGCGGTCATCAATCCTCCAATGAATCCTCCACCTGGATAATAATGTCCAGCAAAGAAAAGATGAATAGAGAAGAGGAGAATGATGAACAAAATCACTTTTGTTAAAGTTTGTAGAATGAGGTCATTCGTTCTCATCCTTCTTTCCCCCTCGTTAGACGTAGTTTAATCATTGCAAAAATACCAAGTGAGGCAATCGCAAGTACACAAATTTCAAATAGCGTATCAAAGCCACGGAAGTCAACGAGAATGACGTTAACCATATTTTTTCCTGCAGCTCGGATATACGTATTGTCAACGTAAAATTGTGAGATAGAGTCAAAAAGCTTTGTACTATTGGCAGATAGGGCGATGGCTGTGACTATCGCACCCACTCCGATAGAAATAATTGCATTTGTAAGTTTGAAAGGAATTTTTGATTCTTCCTTTTTAAATTTCGGTAGATGATAGAAACACAGTAGAAACAATGCCACTGACACCGTTTCAATGACCAGCTGAGTAAGTGCTAAATCAGGTGCACGGAAAACCACAAAGAATAGGGCAACCGTATACCCAACTGCTCCAAGTAAAATAATAGAGGTGAGTCTTGATTTAGCAAACAAAATGGTAATGGTGGCTACGACGATAAGCAAGGAAAGAACTAGCTCATAAAAGCCAATGCTAGATACATTTGCGGTATCGATCACAAATGCATCCTTCTTATAAAGGGTGTAGCCTAAAATCAGAATGAAAAAGGCGAAAATATAGACCAAGTACGTCCGGATATAGCCATTCATATAAAATCTTGTTAGTTTAAACGAACCAGACTGAATCGACTCTATACCTTTGTCATACATCTTGTTTAAGGTTAATTTTTCAGGCAGTAAGTCATAGGTTCTTTCCCATTTCGGTAACGTCAAATACAGAATGATCCCCAGAACCACAACCCCAATGGTCATAAATAATTCGATGGTTGGTCCATGCCAGAAATAGATATGAACGTCAAAAACATCTCCAGGAGAAAGCAGGCTAGGTAAGATAGAAGCCATCGCCGGTGAAATTAAATTATGAGAAAGGATGTTCGGAAATAATCCAAAAATGATGACTAAAGAGCCGAGTACAACTGGTGAAACGAGCATCCCAAGTGGTGCCTCATGCGGCTTCTTCTTTAATCCTTCCGGTTTGTATTTGCCAGTAAACGTTCTAAAGACGAGCTTCATGCTATAAATGAACGTAAATACACTGGCGATCCAAGCTAGGACAGGAAATAATAATCCCCAAGTGCTTAGAGAGAAATGGTCCAATTTTAAAATATTCACCATGCCGGTAAAGAACATTTCTTTACTTAAAAATCCGTTAAATGGTGGCAAACCAGCCATAGAAAACGCACCGATAATTGCCAGCGTAAAGGTAATTGGCATCAAATGCATCAATCCGCCAAGCTTCCGGATATCACGTGTTCCCGTCTCATGATCAACAATGCCCACAACCATGAACAAGCTTCCCTTGAATGTAGCATGATTAATTAAGTGAAAAACAGCGGCAGTTGTTGCCACGGTAAACACATTATCGTCTATTCCATCATAGTGTAGGGCAGCAGCACCAACACCTAACAAAGACATAATCAACCCTAATTGGCTTACGGTAGAGAAGGCAAGTATGCTCTTTAAATCCGTCTGTTTGACCGCTGAAAAAGAACCCCAGAACAATGTGGTGATACCGAATCCTGCAACAAGCCAGAGCCAAACAGGTGATTCAGCAAACACGGGACTCATTCTAGCCACAAGGTAAATACCCGCCTTAACCATGGTGGCCGAATGAAGATAGGCACTAACTGGTGTTGGTGCTTCCATTGCATCTGGTAGCCAAATATGGAATGGAAACTGAGCTGATTTAGTAAAAGCACCAAGTAAAAAGCAGAGTATGGCTGGAATAAGCAAATTGTGCCCTAACACAACGTCCGATTGCGCGACAATTTCTGAAATGCTAAAGGTTCCTGTCATGAGGTATAGGAGGATGATTCCTCCTAGCATGGCAAGCCCACCAAAAACGGTGATTAACATAGACTTTTGTGCACCATATCTCGACTTTTCACGGTGATACCAGTAGCCGATAAGTAAGAAGGAAGAAATACTAGTGAGCTCCCAAAAACCGTACATAACGATTAAATTATCAGATAGAACCACACCAAGCATAGCTCCCATAAATAAAAGAAGATACACATAGAAGCTGCCGAGCTGTTCCTTATCCTTCGCTAAATAATAGATCGAATAAAGAACAACCAAAGCCCCAATTCCTGAAATAAGCAATGCAAAGAGCAGTCCAAGTCCATCTATTTTAGCCGCAAAATTAATGCCAAGAGAAGGAATCCACTCGAAGCTTTCATATACCGTACCTTGGTGCGAAGTGGTACCGATAAACGAAAGAAAATAGATAAATAATACAACTGGTAAGGGTAGTACAAACCACCCCGTATGAATCTGTCTAATGCTTTTGGAAAAGGTAGGTATGATGACCGCAAGCAATAGAGGTGAAACAATGGCCAAGTGTAGCAAAGACAAAACAAAACCCCCTCTTTATATGTAAGTGATAACTGTTTTATGAAAGTAATACTGCCTATTACTATTTCCATATTTTTCTCCGAACATGCTTCCTCTTTCTTTTACCGAAACAGCCATATAAAAAAGTATAACGTAAAAAAACAGACCTTGCATGCCTCAAGCGCACAACATCCCTTACTTGGAGCAAAACTAATAAATAGGTAGAAACGCAGATGAAATGGTGAAAATTTTTTTATTTTTTTTGAATAAAATCAGACTTTTATCCTCAAAATAATTTTAAAGTGAGGTGTGAGGATGAAAAAGAAATTAGTAGCATCATTGTCCATTTTTCTCCTCTTAGTGTCCTTAGCATGGGCATTAGATAAAAAAGATAAGCGTGAATTTTATAGTCCTGATGAGGAGGGCGAAGTGGTGCAAATCTATACCACTGACCCAGGATTGGATATTCAGAAAAAGAAGTATCGTATGTTTAAGGCAAGAGAGTATGTAAGAATTGAAAGGCCATAAAGACTTGTAATCTGTTCTCCTATCTTTCATAATAATGAAAGACAAATTCATATGTGGAGAATTCAATGAAAAATACGTATTTAACAAGTTACTTTCCTTTGGTATCAATTTTATTATTTAGCTTGTCCTTTGCGATGCTAGTTGAGGTGCATCTTTTTAAATTTTTAAATGCTACCGGTATTTATGTAGGAATGCTAGAATTCTTCTCTAGAAGTGGAATTAAGCTGGCGTTACTTATCTTATTACTTGTGGTCTTTTTTATGGTTTTTGCGGCATTAAAGTTAATTGCAGATACCATCAATGAGCTTTCTTTGCTTTTCTTCTCGAAGGATTTTAATGGGGAAAGCTTAAAGGATGTCCGTGCGGGGGCGATTATTTATTTTTCTGGCTCAGTATTATCGCTATTAGGCTCTGCCCATGTAACGATACTGGCTTTCGTTTTTGTTGTAACAACGATAAGCTACTTTGTATTTTTTGTGTATAAGGTAAGCTCGAAGCTTTCACTGTCTGGTATTATTGGGCTGATTTTCTTTCAGGTACTAACCTGGTCAACGCTCGTGTTAGGTGTCGTATTTATTGCGCTAAAAGTTTACAACAGCATTGTTGCTAGTTTACCAGTATAAAGAACCCCGGATGAAGAAAGTCATCCGGGGTTTCTTGTGAGGTGCATGTTGCTAAATTGGGTTTTAAAAAATAAGAGGAGAATTTCCTCTTAAATAGAAAATTGAACTGAAAATAGCCAAAATAGACGGAAGGATTCCGTCTATTAACTCGAAAAACGTTAAAATGGGCAATTTTACTTTGCTTAACCGGAATACCTCCGCTTATTTCTTCTGAATCAGCTCTAATCTGGAATTTAACCGAAAAATCTCCGCTTATTTTTGTAATATATAAATCCATTTGAAGGAGCTCATCCGGAGTTATTGTTACTGCGACATAATCGCTTTCCAAATATAAAGATGTGGAGAATATTGCTCAATATTTTCGATGCTGGATGGCATGTCTCTTCCGACCCAAACCCCAACTGTTAGCGTATCAGTTAAACCAACAAACCAGTAGTCTTGGTAATTATTTGTTGTTCCTGTTTTTCCGCCTTGGTACATTGCTCGTGATAAATGGGCTTTACGAGCGGTTCCAGAGGAAATCGTTTCAGATAAAAGACTGCGCATGGTGTTGACGGTTTCAGCTGACCAGACTTGTTTTTTCTCATCCTTCCACTCGTAAAGAACGTTTCCTTGTAAGTCAGTTACCTTACGAATCGCACGTGGCTGCTGGTACCCTCCATCATAAAAGGAAGTGTAAGCTCCTGTTAGCTCTAATGGTGACATTCCGTACGTAAAACCACCAACAGCAGCTGGTAGCACATGATCCTCAGCTACTAACTTCTTAAAAGGGAAAGATGTAAGATATTGAAACCCCGTTTCTACCCCAATTTCGTTTAATAGTCGTACAGCGGGTGTATTGTAGGAGTTGGCAAACGCACGTTCAAGCGTTACATTACCATATACTTTTCCACCATAGTTTTCAGGGCAATAGTTACCAATACACAGCTCTCCTGCATTTACTGTTTTAGATAGAGAGGAGTGTGTCTCTTGTAAATAAGGAGCGTAAACAAGTAATGGTTTAATTGATGAACCAGGCTGACGATAAGCTTGGAACGAACGATTGAATTCACCTTTTTGATAGTTTTTTCCTCCAACTAGTGCAAGGATCTGTGCATTCGTATGGTCAATGACGGCAACTGAACCTTCCACGTCAATAAATGGTAGGTTATCACTAACCGCTGTTTTTGCTCGATTTTGTAGACTTTGGTCTAATGATGTTTCAATACGAATTCCAGAAGCTATCACTTCTTTTACCCGATTGTCAATCTGTTCCTCGTCAGTTAATCCTTCGGAAAGGGCAATTAACTGTGATAATTCATTTTGAACATAGGTCATGTAATCTGGTGCTTGATCAATTCGTTCATGCACAGTTAGATTGATAGGTGAATTTTTTATTTCAATTGCTTCTGAAGCGGTCAGCTTGTCTTTTTCCACTAATAAATCGATGAGACGTTCTTGACGCGCTTTTGTTCGATCGAAATGTGTTAATGGATCATAATAAGTCGGATTGTTCGGAACAGCAGCGAGAAAAAGCAACTCTGCTTCTGAGAGTTCTAGTGTTCCACGGCTAAAGTAATGCGTAGCCGCTGCTTCAATTCCGTAGGCTCCATTTTGAAAATAAATAGAATTAATATATAAATCTATGATTTCCTTTTTTGTGTAAGTTTTCTCTAGCTTGTAGGCATAAAGAATTTCACTAAGCTTTCGATTGTAGGATTGCTCATGAGTTAAATATAAATTTCGAGCAAGTTGCTGTGTAATCGTACTTGCTCCCTGCTCAATCCCATTTGACTGAATATTGATCGTAAGGGCACGACCCATGGCTGTTAAGTCAAAGCCAATATGCTCATAAAAATGCTGATCCTCTGATAGAACAAACACCTCACGCAATAGCTCCGGAATGTCCTCAGATGGTAAAATGGTCCGATTTACCGTGCTATACCATTCTAGAACGGTTTCCCCATTGCGATCTTTGATCAAGCTTGTTTGTGATAGATTGGTTTTATCCAACTGAATCTGGTTTTCTATCACATGATCGAAAGTATCAAAAGAGCGTACCTCTTTGCTAGAAAAATAGGCAAGCAGGAAAAAGACGGGGAGAAGCAGGATAATAAACAAATAACCAGTTGCTGCTTTCATGTATGGCCGATTCCCTTTCTATGAAAAAATTATGATGAAGATAGCAGTGTTTCTGTTTTTCTCACACTCCACCATAATAAGACAAAAGCTGCAAGGAATAAAGCACTAGTGACAAAAAAGACAGTTGAGATATTATACCACCCCGAAATAAGTCCACCCATTACAGGTCCAATGACGTTTCCTAAAAATCGAAAGCTTACGTTATAGCCTAATACTTCCCCTTGCATGGAGAGGGGAGCGACTTGTCGGATATAAGCGGTCATACAAGGAATGATTCCCCCAACCACTATTCCAAACATAAAACGGAACAACACAAGCTGCCATAACTGAGTAGCAAGTGCCTGCGGAATAAATAGAGTGGACGCAGACAGTAATAAAATGAGGATCACTCGCTCATGCCCGATATCATCACCAAGCTTCCCCCAACGCCGAGTGGCTAACAAGTTCCCAAATCCGGTTGCTGAAAAAGCAACCCCTGCAAGAAACGCGATATGGGTCGTTTGGACAAGCTCATTGACATACAGAGCTAATAGTGGCTGTACACTAAAGTTAGCGGTTTGAATTAATAATGATAGGATCATGATCGAGAGCAGGACAGGGTTTTTAAAAATGTAAAAAAACACTTCCTTTCGGGTATAAGAAATCTTCTTCTCCTTCACCTTTTGTCTGTCGTTCCCTTCATGAATTCCAAACGAGACTAAAAGAGTAGCAGCAACGATGACGAAGGAGGTGATGAAAAACGTATATTGGAAACCAAAACTGTCTGCCAACAATCCTCCGAATAATGGACCGAGCAGGCCACCAGAGACGGTACCCATCTGTAACGTTCCAAGTACCTTACCTGCAATCTCCTTTGGAGTTTGTGAGGATATGAGGGCGAGTGAGGTGGGGATAAATCCAGTAACGACACCCATAACAAGTCGCAAGAGAAAGAGCTCCATAACAGAATCTGTAAAACCCATGAAAAAGATACTGATACCAATACCCAATCCGGTAATCATCAAAATAGGCTTATACCCATGGTTATCTCCAAACCGTCCCCATAAAGGTGAAATAAAGAAAGCGGCTAAAAAGGTTACCCCAAACACATACCCAGCCCATTTTTGAACATAGTCGGGAGAAAAAGATCCAAATGTTTCAATGTACAACGATAAAAAAGGAAGAATCATCGTTGCACTTGCAGATACGAGGAAATTTGCGATCCACATAATTCGTAAATTTCTTTTTTGATACAAAGGAAAAACACCTTCTTATAATAAATATTTCGTTTTACTAAATATTAGTTTATGGAAATTATAGCATATTTTAGGACGGATATTCCTTTTCGTACATTATTTGAGTGAATTAAACAGAAAAGTGAAAAAATTATTAAAAAACATGATATAATAAAAAAACATTCATGTTCATTTTTTGGAATGGTTATTTCATATAATGGTAGTGATAGTCAAAGGAGGAAAGAGGGTACGTAAGATGAGGAAGGAGCATCAGTATTTATTTATTGATTTTGAGTTTACGATGCCTGAGAGATCTGAGAGGTTTAAAGGTTTTTACCCAGAAATCATTGAGGCTGGCATTGTGTCGGTTGTAAATGACCAAATCTGCGAGAAATTTTCTTCGTATGTCACTCCTAATCGTTTCCCTATGCTATCGGACCGCTGTAAATCATTTTTGAAAATTTCACAGGAGCAAGTCAATTCTGGTATTAGTTTTACAGATCTTGTGAAAAAGTTTGAGCAGTTAAGTTCCCCATCATTAGACCTTACCATTGTTACGTGGGGGAATATGGACATGAGGGTTCTTCGCAATAACTGTGAACAAGCCGGTCTGCCTTTTCCTTTAAAAGGCGAAGAACTCGATTTATCGATGGAGTACAAGCGATTCTTCGGAGATCAAAATCAAACGGGCTTATGGAAAGCGGTGCAAGAGTATGGCAAAGAAGGAACGGGCAAGCACCACAAAGCACTGGATGATGCATTAACCACATACAATATTTTTCGTCTAGTTGAGAAGGATAAAAAGTACCTTCAAGGACATGCACCAACCACGATTGGTGACCGCATTGATTTCTCCCAAGTACTTAATAAGTTCGCATAAAAAGCCAAATCCCTCATATTGGATTTGGCTTTTATGTGTTAAGGCTATTTTCGTAAAGTTTGTTGTTTTGATAACGCTGGGTTTATTGATTTATTTGGAGAGTAGCTCTTTTCTAAGGATGAAAATATTCTGATTGGCTGCTGAAATATATACTTAATTTCCTAAAAAGTGTGTATATAGCAACAATGTTTTAGAAAAGAGCCTTTGTTAAAAATATTCTTTCTCAAGCGTTGAAATATTTTCAAGGCTCTTTTTTGCCCAAAGGGTGTCATCGTCAGATAACTGTTCTCTTAATTTTTGAATCGCCCCTTTTAGTGACTCTTTGTAGTCAGGAATTTCGTCTGAATAGGGCTTGACCATTTTGGCAGGGATATTGGCTTGTTCCCGGTAAGCAAGAGCTCGTCTTTCATGAAAAAGTGGAACATCTGCATCCTTATGGCTATGTAAATCTCCTTGTGTCGGATGAGTAACAACAGCGAGGACCCGGACAAGAATAGTCTCTGGGCGGAGGTTGGTTACTTCACCAATATACTTTCCGGTTTTATAAATAGCTGTGACTTTGTCACCGATTTGAATGTCGGACATTTTATGTTTCTCCTTTCAAATTGGGCTAGAACTGTATATGATAATAATTATGACGTAAGCATTATGAAAAACAAAGTATTTTGGAGGATGATCACATGAAGAAATTCTTAGCGAGTTTACTATTCGTTGTTTTCCTTGTGGCTGGATGTGGGACAAGCAATGAAGAAGGTTCGGAAAATTCGAACGGCAATGCAGGCAATAATGAAAACGCTAACCAAGAAAATATTGAGCTTCCACAGGCAACTACAGAGGTTGGGGAAAAGGAAAGACTAGTTGAAATGGAAACTTCCATGGGGAATATCAAAATCAAGCTGTTCCCAGAACAAGCTCCAAAGGCTGTAGAAAACTTTATTACTCATAGTGAAGAGGGTTATTACGAAGGAGTGATTTTCCACCGCGTGATCAATGACTTTATGATTCAAGGTGGAGACCCAGATGGAACCGGGATGGGTGGAGAAAGCATTTATGGAGAGCCGTTTGAAGATGAGTTCTCAAATCAGCTTTATAATTTCAGAGGCGCCTTATCCATGGCTAATTCAGGTCCAAGTACTAATGGAAGCCAGTTTTTTATCGTTCAGAATAAAACATTAGATCCACGTTCAGTAGACCAAATGAAGCAGGCTGGTTACAATGATAAAGTGATCAAGCAGTATGAAGATGGTGGTACTCCTTGGCTGGATCAAGCACATACCGTGTTTGGTCACGTGATTGAAGGGATGGATGTGGTGGATAAAATAGCGACCACTCCAGTAGGTGAAGGGGATAAGCCAGAAGAAGAGGTTGTTATCAAGAAGATTACGGTATTGAAGTAATCGTCCTTGGACGATCGATAAGAACCTTGATATAATAGGCATGAATGACTGCTTGTTTGCAGAAAGGAAGATCGTTATGATCGATTGGTTTATTTTATCATTGTTTCTATATTTTCCTGAAGATAAGTCTGAATATATTCCAGCGGCTATTTCTTTTACCATCTTCTTAATCCTTTGTATTTTCACGATGCGATTTATCGTGAGAATTTCACGAAAAGAAGAAGCGAAAGCAAAAGAACTAGAGAACCAAATAATGAGTGAGCAGCAAAACAAAGGATAACGTACACTTTTTTCGAAAAGTGTGCGTTTTTTAATTTAATAAAAAGACGGAAGAGCTTTACTCTTCCGTGAAACTTTTAAGATAATGCTGCTTTCAGTCGCTTCAATCCTTCTGTCACATGTTCCTTTGAACACGCAATATTCATGCGAACAAAGCCTTCTCCACCAGTACCGTACTTTGGTCCAGGCTCGAGTCCTATTTTCCCTTTTTCAATTAGTGCTTTCTTTAACTCATCATCGGAAAGTCCAAGCTCCCGACAATCCATCCAGATTAAGTACGTACCTTCTGGCTGCATCATCTTTATTTGTGGAAGCTCGGCTTCTAGGTACTCCTGAACATAGCGAATATTTTCTGCCATATAGGCAAGTGCTTCGGTTAACCATGTTTCCCCGTGAAGATAAGCGGCCTCCATTCCAACGATGCCAAACGTATTTAAGGTGTGAAATCCTTGCTTTTGCTGTTCGGCTTGGAATAAGTCTCGAAGTTCCTGATTGCTAGTAATAACTGCAGAAGCCTGTAACCCTGCTAAATTAAAGGTTTTACTAGGAGCGATACAAGTGACAACCGAATCAGCAAAGTCCGCTAAACTCGCAATTGGGACATGTGTAGTTCCCTCAAACACAAGATCTGAATGAATTTCATCTGATAAAATTAAGCAATGGTACTTTTTGCAAAGTTCACCGATTTGAAGGAGCTCTTCTTTTTCCCACACTCTTCCGCTCGGATTGTGAGGATTACATAATAAAAACAGTTTTACTCCTTCTTTCAGCTTTTCTTCAAAATCCTCAAAGTCGATTTCGTAACGGTTATTGGCATTTTTTAATGGAGAGTTCACGACCACACGCTCATTTTTTTCAACCATGGAAAAGAACGGAGTATATACAGGTGATTGAAGCATCACCTTGTCTCCAACAGAAGTAAACGCGCGAATGGCCGTACTGATCGTTGGGACGACTCCTGAACTGTATGTAATCCATGCCTGACGAATTTCCCAATGATGTCTTTTTTTCACCCAAGCCTGAATGGCTTTTCCAACAGACGGGGGAACAAAGGTATAACCGAAAATTTCATGCTCCAATCGATTTCGAATGGCAGATGTTACTTCAGCAGGAGGGGGGAAGTCCATATCTGCCACCCACATCGGATGAAGATCACTGCTTCCGAACACATCGTGGAGAAGCCCCCATTTGACAGATCCAGTATTATTTCGGTCAATCACCTTATCAAAATCATACGTAGTCATAAAGCACCTCGCCTTTTTCCATTTTATTTGATCTATGTAATATGATAAGATATGTGAACGAAAAGATAAAATAAAAGGTGATTTTACATGGAAATGCTCGAAATGAATTTAAGTTTGTTACAGCGTCTAATGGAGTGGGATCCACTCGGATACGGGGAAGACAGCTATGATCCAGAAATTGCAGATACGATTCAAGCGGTACATGTTTTGTCATCTGCCAAAGAGCTTGCAAGAAAAATCCAAAGCATATATGAATTTTCTTTTGAAGAAATCATTCCTTTAACTGAATGTACAATCATGGCCGAAGAATTATTAGCGATAAAAAACGAAAGCTCTTGCTCGTTGTAATCTTTAAAAAAGCTTCAAGCGGATACGGGCTTGAAGCTTTATTCATACAAGAAACTCCTTAATATACTTGTGAACGATTTCAGGGCGTTCTTCAGGTACAAGATGGCCTGTCTCCTTTAACACAATGAGCTCAGAGTTCTTTAAATCTTGCTTCAATTGTTTTCCAACTCTGAGTGGGACAACTCTGTCATGCTCCCCCCAAATGAGCAGACACGGAGTCTCAATTTTCTTTAGATCGTACTCATTCAGCTCATCCTCACGATGCCGTATCATTCGAGTTAAGGCCGGGAAAATATCCCCTTTTAAAAAAGGAACTAAATATCCGTTCAACATATCATCATCAATCATCGAATGGTCATATACAACGTTGAGAAGATTTTTTTTTACACCTGATTTCGCTAAATGTCTTTTTACATACAGGTGAAAAAAAGGGAGATAACTAGATAGAACAAGTGGAAGTTTCATTCGTTTTAAATATCCGGAGCTACATAATAGCACCGACCGTTTTACGAGATCAGGACGTAATTGCGATATTTTTAATGCGATTTGTCCTCCCATTGAATGACCGATAATGGATACATTTTTTATATGAAGATGCTCCACAAACGAAATGATTGAATGTGCTATATTTTCATACGAGTAAATAAATTTCTTCGATTTCCCACTTTTGCCGAAAGGCGGGAAATCAATGGCGATGACGTTAAATTCTTCACGAAGAAGAGGAATCAGTCTTCGGAAGCTAAAGGTGGATGACAGAAAACCATGAATGAGCAATAGAGTGTCTGTTGCATGTGAATGTTTGTAATGTTCATAATACAGGTCATTTCCGTTAATATTGATTGTACCAGTGATGCTTGTGTCATCCATATTCCTACTTCCTCCTTTAACGGCAATTTGTTTTTTTCATAGAATACCCATCAATGACAAAAACAATCATAAAAAAATGTGAGGATATATTTGAAAATTAAATTATTTTTCATTCATTTTTGTTATAATGTAACTATTTTAAGCGATGGCTGTTTTCGAAAAGGTTGTTGTTAAAATCTTAAAGCCGATTTTAACGGAGAAATAGCTATTTTGTGCTTAAGAATTTAATAGGCAACTCTTTTCTTATTAAAATTATTCTATTTTTCCGCGGAAACTTAGCACAATCAATAAAATGGTGTTCGAAAAAATAAGAAAGTATAAGAAAAGAGCTTAAGCGATAAAGCAGAAAAGGATGTTAACGCATGAAACTTTCGGAAAAAGAACTCGAAGTAGTAGAAATTCTTGAAAAAGATGCCCGAATTTCATCTGAGGATGTAGCGAAAATGATTGGCCTAAGCTTGCAAGAAACAGACGAGCTTATTAAGAAGCTTGAAAAAGAGAAAGTTCTTGTTCATTACACAACTGTAGTAGATTGGTCAAAAATTGATGGTCATGAAGGCGTTACAGCTATGATTGATGTGAAGGTCACACCGAAGCGAGGAGTAGGCTTTGATGAAGTAGCCGAGCGCATATACCGATTCAAGGAAGTAAAGTCCGTCTATCTGATGTCAGGAGCTTATGATCTTAGCGTGATTATTGAAGGGAAATCGATGAATGAAGTAGCTAGATTTGTTTCCAATAAGCTATCCACTCTCGATTCTGTCTTATCAACAACTACCCATTTTATCCTGAAGAAATATAAGCATGATGGGACCATATTTGAACCATTAGCAGACGATGATAAGAGAATTGTGGTGTCACCGTAATGAAACAGACAAAATCTTATTTGGCAAAAACGGTAGAAGACCTTAAGCCTTCTGGAATTCGAAAGTTTTTTGATCTTGCCGCTGGAATGGAAGGGGTTATTTCCTTAGGGGTCGGTGAGCCTGACTTTGTCACCTCTTGGTCAGCAAGAGAAGCAGCGATTCTTTCCCTTGAACAAGGTTATACCTCTTATACAGCCAATGCTGGATTATTAGAGCTTCGTAATGAAGTGTCCTCGTATATGAAAAAGCAATTTCATGTGGATTACAATCCGAAAAACGAGATCATCATTACGGTTGGAGCGAGTCAAGCATTAGACATTGCCTTGCGTGCGATCCTTGACCCAGGTGATGAAGTCATTGTCATCGAACCAAGCTTCGTCTCCTATGCACCCCTAGTGTCACTTGCAGGTGGAAAGCCGGTAGCGGTTCAGGCAACAGAAGAGTACGATTTTAAAATTCAAACGCATCAGTTAGAAAAAGCGGTTACTGACCGAACGAAGGCGATTATGCTTTGTTCACCGAATAATCCAACCGGCACGATGTTGGGTGAAAATGAATTATTAGAGCTTGCAACATTCATTGAGAAACATGACCTTCTCGTGTTATCGGATGAAATTTACGCAGAGCTTTCTTATGATGAACCATACGTTAGTTTTGCTGCGATTGAAGGCATGAGGCATAGAACACTTTTGATTAATGGTTTCTCAAAAGGCTTTGCGATGACAGGTTGGAGACTTGGTTTTGTTTGTGCGAACGAAGAACTAACGGCAGCGATGTTAAAAATTCATCAGTATGCGATGATGTGTGCTCCGACGATGGCACAGTACGCGGCTCTTGAGGCACTAAAAGGCGGCAGAGAAGACGTAGAGGATATGAAAAAAAGCTATCGTAGACGAAGAAACTATTTTGTTCAGTCACTTAACGATATCGGGCTTTCATGCCATATCCCTGGTGGTGCGTTCTATGCATTCCCATCCATTGTAAGTACAGGTCTGTCATCAGAGCAATTTGCTGAACAATTACTGATTGAAGAAAAGGTAGCTGTTGTTCCGGGGAATGTATTTGGAATTAGCGGGGAAGGGCATATTCGCTGCTCTTACGCTTCATCCATGGAACATTTACAAGAAGCGGTGAAACGAATCAAACGGTTTGTTGAGAAGTAATACCCTATAAGTGGCTTATCTTCTGCTTTCTGATTAAAAGACGTATGCCCATTTGGGCATACGTCTTTTCTTGGTTTATCTACGAAATCCCCTTAACTTTGACATAGCAAAAAAGAGGGTGAAAATTCCTGCTATTTTTTTCTCGCTGCTGATTCCCCCATCTAGCTTCAAGAGATGCGGCACTAATCGGTTGGTGGCTAAGGTTAAGACCCCTAGCTTAGCTGATAAATAGACGGAGGAATTCCGGTTATTTAGAAATTATTATGAAAAAAAGCCTAAATAGGAGGAGAGACTCCGCCTATTGGCTTGAAAAATTCGAAAATGAGAGATTTTTCTTTGCATAAGCGGAAAACCTTCCCTTATTTACCCCGAAACGAGCTCCACTCTGCATCTAACGGAAAAATCTCCGCTTATTTGGCTTTTGCTGGTTACAAAATTTAAACTATTTAATCCTTCATGATGTAAGACAAAGCAATAGTTCCCACTCCTGTATGAACACCAGCAACAGGAATTAAGGGGAGAACTTCAATCTTCAATGACTCAAATTCGGTCGCAATTTTTGCGAGTACCCCTTCCGCGATCTCCTTTTCACCTGCATGCATAATACCAATTCGATCGTATATTCCTTGATTGTAGGCATCACGCAAGCGGTCAATGAGAGCCTGCTCTGCCTTTCTCATCGTTCGAATTTTTTCAACAATATTTACTTTCCCATCCTTAAAAGCCAGTAATGGTTTTATTTGTAGAAGATTTCCTAAGATAGAACCAAAATTGGAGACTCGTCCACTTTTTCTTAATTGATCTAAGTTTGCAGGAATTAAGATCAAGCGGCATTTCTCTCTTAACGAAAGTAGATCTTTCACAATCTCAGAAGGCTTTCGCCCCTTTTGATACAAGGTGATGCCTTCTTCTATTAAAAACTTTAACGGAAATGAACCAATCCAAGAATCAACTGGGTGTACAGGGAAACCAACGATCTCAGCTGCTTGTGTGGATGTGGAGTACGTTCCAGAAAGTTCACTAGAAACATGGATGATGATCGCTTCATCGTAGTTTTCTTTTAATTGGGTATAAAGATCAATAAAGTCCCCTAGTGCAGGCTGCGAGCTAGTTGGAGGAACGTTAGAGTTACTCATCATCTCATAAAATTCTTCGGTGGTTATGTCTACCCCTTCTTTAAAGGTTGCGTTTCCAAACGTAAATGAAAGGGGAACCACGTATATATGATTGTCTTTTAGCCAAGAATGATCTTTTTCTGAGAAACTAGCTGTTGAATCGGTTACCCAAGCAATTTTCTTTGCCATAATATCCTCCATAAGATGTTATATAAGCACGATGCTAATTAAAAATATCTCCAAAATAAAACAAACGAATAGCGAGGAACAAATCCCTCGCTTAACTCACCATTTATATATGACTTTCTTCTTGCATCAATTCTGAGACTGGAATATCAAGGACGGTAGAGATTTTTAAAATGGTTTGTGTGTCAGGAGTTTGTACGCCTGACTCATATTTGTCAATCGTAGCAGTGCCAACACGGATCTTTATAGCAAGCTCCTGCTGTGACATTTTTAGTTCTTCCCGAAAGCGTTTTATGTTTTGCCCAATTGCAGTCATGGTACATCCATCCTTTCGAAAAAGATAGCTTATTATTTATTTTATCACGATTAGGATAGCGGAAATAATCCTAATCGTGAACGTTTCGTTACAGTTACAACAGTCCGATTGATTTTAGAAATACAAAGATAATGGCAACGGGAACGATAAATCGAATGGTGAAATACCAGATTGTAAACAACTTATTCATATTCCCGAATGTTCCTAATGCTAATTCACTTTTCAATAACTTATACGGAAGCCGGTGTCCAACAAAAATAGAAATTAAAAAGGCTCCTAACGGCATCCCGATATTACTTGCGATAAAA
The DNA here is from genome assembly GCA_041640555.1 of Bacillaceae bacterium. Lineage (GTDB taxonomy): Bacteria > Bacillota > Bacilli > Bacillales > Cytobacillaceae > Robertmurraya_A. The sequence goes on along the minus strand of JBEQAB010000005.1, from coordinate 240,245 downwards.
TCAGCGAAATCAAAGATTGTTTTCCCGAAAATAAGAACATCAGACCACACCCCGAAAGATAAGGCGCTAGGAATGCCGAAGATAAAGATAACAAAACCTGTTTTCCAAGCCCATTGTTTGCGCTGTTCTGTTTTTTCTTTAACAATAGCCGCTACAACAATTTCTAAAATAGAGAAAGCAGAGGTTAATGTGGCAAACAGAAGCAGCACAAGGAAAATCGTTAAAAAGAATGCGCCAAATGCCATTTCGTTAAATACGGCAGGGAGGACGACAAATACCAAACCAGGTCCTGCCCCAGGTTCAAATCCTAATGCAAATACCGCTGGGAAAATAACGATCCCAGCAAGTAGAGAAATAAATATATTTAGACCAACAACTGAAAAAGCTGACTTAGTAATGTTTTCCTTTTTAGAAAGATAAGATGCATACGTAACCATGACCGAAATACCAACGCTTAAAGCAAAAAAGGATTGTCCAAGCGCTAACAAGATAGTGTCAGGAGTTAAGCTACTCCAATTGGGCATAAGTAGAAACTCTACCCCTTTTGATGCTCCATCGAGAGTTAAGGAACGAATGGCAAGGATGATAAAAAGAATAAATAAAGCTGGCATCATGTACTTACTAGCTTTTTCAATTCCTTGCTGAACCCCACCTTGTATGACAAAAATGGTTAACATCATAAAGATGGCTTGTGCAAGAATGGCTTCAATAGGATTACTAATAATCGTACCGAACAGTGAACCATACTGATCTTGAGACAACCCAGATAAACTGCCAGTAACACTACGGATGAGATAAGATAAGATCCAACCGCCTACCACGCTATAAAAAGACAAGATAAGTCCAGAAATGATGACTCCTAAATATCCGATAACCTTCCAGTTTGAGTTAGGAGCAAGAATTTTATAAGAAGTGATTGCATCCTTTTGTGTATTTCTACCAATAATAAACTCAGCAATAAGGATCGGTGCACCGATGAATATAGTTAACAATAAAAAAAGAAGGAAAAAGAGTCCTCCGCCATTAGTCCCTGCCATATATGGGAATTTCCAAATGGCTCCGAGACCAATTGCAGACCCTGCTGCTGCAAGAATAAAGCCAATCTTTGATGTCCATTGCTCATGTGTTTTCATTACCGTTTTTCCACCTACTATTAAAAGATATTTTCCCATAATACTATATTTTCGGACAATTGTGTAGTAAATTTTTTTGAATAAGTTGTGACATTGTGATATAATCTTATATTGCGTATAAAAATGATAAATAAACTATATTTAGGAGTGTTTCTATGTCAGAGAAAATTGAAGTTGGAAGTGTTGTTACAGGTAAAGTTACGGGAATTCAAGCATACGGTGCGTTCGTTGCACTTGATGAAAATACTCAAGGGTTAGTTCATATTTCAGAAATTACTCACGGATTTGTTAAAGATATTAACGAGCATCTTAAAGTAGGAGATGAAGTTCAAGTAAAAGTTCTTTCTATCGATGAGAATGCTGGGAAAATCGGTCTTTCTATCCGTGCAACTGTAGAAGCTCCTGAAGCACCAGTAACTGCACCAAAGGCAGCAGCTCCTAAGAAGCCAAGAAAGCGTACAGCTGCAGCTGCTATCAAGCAAGATACAGAAGCACCTCAAGGCTTTAACACGCTAAAAGATAAGTTACAAGAGTGGATTGAGCAATCACAAAGATAATAATGGACTAAAGTGTGGGAGAGATTCTCCCACTTTTTTTTATGTTTTTTCACGGGAGGGGACAAAAGTTATTCTTTTAAGATACACTAAGGAAAGAGAGCTATTTCACTACGAATGAATGAGGTCGGAGGTAATTCAAATGGCGAGTAAATCACAAGAAGTGATTGAGCAAACGGAAAAATTTGGGGCAAATAACTATCATCCTCTTCCGATTGTTATATCTAAAGCAGAAGGTGTTTGGGTGGAGGATCCTGAAGGGAACAAATATATGGATATGCTTAGCGCGTATTCGGCTGTGAACCAAGGCCATCGTCATCCGAAAATCATTGAAGCATTAAAGGAACAAGCGGATCGGGTAACGTTGACCTCACGTGCGTTTCATAATGACCAGCTTGGACCATGGTATGAAATGATTTGTGAAATGACCAATAAAGAAATGGCATTGCCAATGAACACTGGTGCCGAGGCGGTGGAAACAGCGGTTAAGGCGGCCCGTCGGTGGGCGTATGATGTGAAGGGTGTAGAGGATGACCAAGCAGAGATTATTGCCTGCTTAGGAAATTTCCACGGTCGAACCATGACAGCGGTTTCTCTTTCGTCTGAAGAAGAGTATAAGCGTGGATTCGGACCTATGTTACCAGGAATTAAGCTGATTCCATACGGAGACATCGAAGCATTAAAAGCTGCCATCACTCCAAATACGGCTGCCTTCTTGATCGAACCGATCCAAGGTGAAGCAGGTATTGTCATTCCGCCTGAAGGATTTATGCGTGCTGCTTTTGATCTTTGTAAAGAAAACAATGTCCTTTTTATTGCCGATGAAATTCAAGCTGGTCTGGCGCGTACGGGGAAGATGTTTGCTTGTGAATGGGAAGGCATCGAACCAGATATGTATATTTTAGGAAAGGCACTGGGTGGGGGTGTTTTCCCCATTTCTTGTGTCGTCGCAAACAAAGAAGTGCTCGGTGTTTTTAATCCAGGGTCACACGGATCCACATTCGGTGGTAACCCAATGGCCTGTGCGGTTTCCATTGCTGCTTTACAAGTACTAACGGAAGAGAAGTTAGCGGAACGTTCTCAGGAGCTTGGGAGCTATTTTCTTAAAAAATTACAAGAAATCAAGAACCCAATCATTAAAGAAGTTCGTGGTCGTGGCCTGTTTATTGGTGTAGAACTAACAGTCCCTGCTAGAAAATACTGTGAGCAGCTAAAAGAAGAAGGACTGTTATGTAAAGAAACACATGACACAGTGATTCGTTTCGCACCACCTTTAGTGATTAGCAACGAAGAGCTTTACTGGGCGATTGAACGAATTAAGAAAGTATTAAGCGCATAAAAAAATCCTTGCACTTTTTGGGTGCAAGGATTTTTTTTCAATTAACGAGTCGCTCTTGGTTCAGGGTCTCTTACGGTTTGTTCATTTGGTTTAAAGAGGAGGCCAAGATTTAATAATCCGGCGATACCAACTAAGCCGTAGATAATTCTAGAAAGAGCAGATCCTTGTCCGCCAAAGATAGCTGCTACTAGGTCAAATTGGAAGAATCCAATTAGTCCCCAGTTGATAGCCCCAATAATGGTAAGTACTAGTGCAATACGTTGAATGGTACTCATGCTGTTTCCTCCTTGGGATGGTTTATTTATATAGTTTGGCTATATAAAGTTACACAATCTTATCGTTTGATTCTTGCTCATCTTTTATGCATTTTCATAGTAAGAATTTTGGAGTCTATTTTTTTGCATTACCTCCTTTTTTGGCACATAATAAAGATTGAATAGGAGGATGAAGTATGGATAACTTTACATTTTTTAATCCGACAAAATTGATTTTTGGTAAAGACACTGTTGAACAATTGAAGGCTGAAGTACCTCAATACGGAAAGAAAGTGTTACTTGTGTATGGGGGCGGCAGCATTAAACGAAATGGCCTATATGATCAGGTCTTGTCATTGTTAAAAGAAGCAGCTGTTGAGGTATTTGAGTTATCAGGTGTAGAACCTAACCCTCGTATCTCTACCGTGAAAAAAGGAGTAGAAATCTGCAGAAATGAAGGCATTGATTTTCTATTAGCCGTTGGCGGTGGAAGTGTTATCGACTGTACAAAAGCGATTGCTGCAGGTGCGAAGTATGAAGGTGACACATGGGATCTTATGACTCGAAAAGCCGTTGCCAAGGAAGCGCTTCCGTTTGGTACGGTACTAACATTAGCTGCTACAGGCTCCGAAATGAATTCAGGATCTGTTATAACCAACTGGGAAACAAAGGAAAAATATGGATGGGGTAGTCCAGTCACTTTCCCCAAATTTTCAATCCTTGATCCCGTCAATACATATACGGTTCCAAGAGATCAAACGGTTTACGGCATTGTGGATATGATGGCACATGTGTTTGAACATTATTTCCATTTAACTGAAAGCACAGAACTTCAGGATCGTATGTGTGAAGGATTATTACTTACTGTGATGGAGGCAGCACCTAAGCTTCTTGAAAATCTTGAAAGCTATGAACATCGAGCAACAATTCTTTATAGTGGGACAATGGCACTTAACGGAATGCTTTCTATGGGATACCGTGGAGACTGGGCAACTCATAATATCGAGCACGCGGTTTCGGCTGTATACGATATCCCACACGGTGGAGGTCTTGCGATTCTATTCCCTAACTGGATGAAGCATAACTTGAAAGTGAAACCAGAACGCTTCAAGAAGCTTGCCGTTCGTGTATTCGGAGTAAATGCAGAAGGCAAATCAGACGAGGAAGTAGGTTTAGAAGGAATCGATCAACTTCGTGAGTTCTGGAACTCCATCGGTGCACCATCACGCTTGGCAGACTACGACATTGACGATAGCCAAATCGAAGTGATGGCTGACAAAGCGATGGTATACGGCGAATTCGGAAACTTTACAAAGTTAAACAAAGAAGATGTCATGGCGATTTACCGTGCTTCTTTATAAAAGGCTCTTTTCTTAAACTTTGATGCTTTTGGGAACAAAATTTTATTGATTGTGCTAGGTTTCAGTAGAAAATAGCATAAATTCAATAAGAAAAGAGCCTGCAAACTAAATTCATAACTCTAAAATAGCTATTTCCACGTTAAAATCGGGTTTAAGATTTTAACAACAATCTTTACGGAAACAGCTTTATAAAATGACCCTGCGTGCAATTTTCGAATTGCACGTGTTTCTTTTTTATCGGGTGGAAATACTATGGTAGGAAAGTGGGTTTTTGAGCATTTTTTAACAATTATTACATTTGTTCAAAATGTTTACGCTTACATAAGTAGACAGTTCTTGATTCCTTAACCAGCTTTCGATAAAGTGATATAGTAAACAACAAATCATTGGAGGATCATTCATGACACACGTTCGTTTTGATTACTCAAAAGCACTTAGTTTTTTTGGGGAACATGAAGTTACTTATTTACGTGATTTTGTAAAAGTTGCTCATCATTCATTACATGAAGCAACAGGAGCTGGAAACGATTACTTAGGTTGGATTGACCTTCCAGTTAACTACGACAAAGAAGAATTTGCACGCATTCAAAAAGCAGCAGAAAAAATCAAGCAAGACTCTGATGTTCTATTAGTTTGTGGAATTGGTGGTTCTTACTTAGGTGCACGCGCTGCCATTGAAATGCTGCAACACAGCTTTTACAATGCATTGCCAAAGGAAAAGCGTAGCACTCCGCAAATTATCTTCATCGGAAACAACATTAGTTCTACATACATGAGAGACGTTATGGATCTTTTAGACGGAAAGGACTTCTCCCTTAACGTCATTTCTAAGTCTGGTACAACCACAGAACCAGCTATCGCTTTCCGTATTTTCCGCAAGCTTTTAGAAGAAAAGTATGGAGTAGAAGAAGCGAAGAAGCGTATTTATGCAACAACTGACAAAGCTAGAGGTGCATTGAAAACGCTAGCTACTGAAGAAGGATACGAATCATTCATCATTCCTGATGATGTTGGTGGTCGTTATTCTGTTCTAACGGCTGTAGGATTACTTCCGATTGCTGCAAGTGGCGCAGATATCGAAGCCATGATGAAAGGTGCAGCGGCTGCACGCGATGATTTCGGAAGCTCTGAGCTAGAAGAAAACTTAGCATACCAATATGCAGCAGTTCGTAACGTTCTTTACAACAAAGGAAAAACGATCGAAATGCTGATTAACTATGAGCCAGGATTGCAGTATTTTGCTGAATGGTGGAAGCAACTGTTTGGAGAAAGCGAAGGAAAAGACCAAAAAGGAATTTACCCTTCTTCTGCAAACTTCTCAACTGATCTACACTCTTTAGGTCAATACGTTCAAGAAGGTCGTCGTGACCTATTTGAAACCGTTGTCCTTGTTGAGAATTCACGTCATGAGTTAACCATTGAAGAAGCTGACAGTGATTTAGATGGATTAAACTATCTTGCTGGACAAACAGTAGACTTTGTTAACAACAAAGCATTTGAAGGTACATTGCTTGCTCATACAGACGGCGGAGTTCCAAACTTAGTGGTGACGATTCCACAAATGGATGCTTACACATTCGGTTACCTTGCATACTTCTTTGAAAAAGCATGTGCAATGAGCGGCTATCTACTTGGTGTAAATCCATTTGACCAACCTGGTGTTGAAGCATACAAAGTAAACATGTTCGCATTATTAGGCAAACCTGGATTCGAAGAGAAGAAAGCAGAGCTTGAGAAGCGTTTATAATTAAAAAAGTGTTAGTCATTAGAGATTTCCTTCTCTTTTGACTAACACTCTTTTTTTTGTGAGAAACTAAAAGAAAAAGGGGGATTGCTATGATTCAAATTCCTTCACAAATTGAAGGTAAGCACTTTGATTTGTATAAGTTAGAGCAATTATTGAAACCGATTGGTTATACGATTGGCGGTAATTGGGATTATGATCACGGATATTTAGATTATAAAATTGATGATGAAAAAGGATATCAATTTTTAAGGGTTCCGTTACGAGTAGTTGATGGACAACTAGACGCGCGGAATTGTACGGTAGCGATTGAAAGACCATTCTTGCTATCACATCTGTATCAAGAGGACCTAGACGACCATGCTTATATTGGAAATGCATCTGCGTCCTTTGACCAGTTCCAGGAACCGGTGGATAAAGACGCAAGCGTTCCTGAAAAATTTGTAGATATCGGTAAGGCACTCGTTCAAGAACTTGAACAAATTCTTATTGACTAAGGCTGTTTTAGTAAAGAGTTTAAAAAGAGCCCTTGACTAAAGTCGGTCAATAATTAGTAACTCATCCTGTTTTTCAATAACCGTTTCTTGAGGAGGATTCACCATTGTGTGTTCTCCTCTTTTAATGCCGATTAAAAGCTTTCCATCTTTAAGTAAATTCCCATTCGCGGTATAAAATGATTGAGAGACATAGTCATTACTCGGATGGAAGTGAACTCTACTACCGTGAAGTTCATCAAGTACCTCAACAAAAGTCGATACAACTCTATCGGTGGAAATGCAATTGGTCATAATATAACTCATCATCCGGTTGGATTGAATGATCTCGTCAGCTCCAGCTCTTTTCGCATTTTCCATCTGTTCACGGGTAAGAACTTCTACAATGGCAGTAATGTTGGGATTTAAACCTTTGATGGTAAGTAACGCAAGAATCGTATTCATGTCCGCATCAAGCTCATCCTTGTGTTGATCGGCCGTAATAAGGACCTTTTCGGCTGTTGATATATTTGCTTTTATTAAGACATGATCTTGAGAAGCTCTTCCTTTAATAAAATGCACCTTTGCATCCATAACTGGATTGGATTCTAAAGTTTCATCGATCAAAATGATATCTGTAAATTGGTCGAGTGTTCGTATCGTTTGAATAATTTCTTTTGACCGTTCATTCCATCCAATGATAATCAAATGTTTATCTCCTCTAAAATGAACTTTTCCTTCTAAATAATTGTTTTGCCTAGATACGGCCGTTGTTGCAAGGGTAATAAAATAGGTGGATAAAAAACCAGCGCCTATAAATATAAGGAAGATTCCTACGATTCTTCCCAAAAAGGTTTCTGGAGAATAGTCACCATATCCAACGGTAGATGTAGTAATGATGGCCCACCAGATACCTTCGAAGACAGTAGGAAAACTCTCTGGCTCAACAATGTGGATTATTATTCCAAAAAAAAGAACGAGTAATATGGCCATGGTTAATATTCGGACAAGCGTCGGCAATCGCAAAAAACTAGTATAGATTCGGTGGTGCATACTCTCACCTCTCGGTAGTCTCTCTAAAAGTATAGACCATATCGATTTCGGTTAAACGCAAGAAAGACCCTCAAAATTGAGGGTCTTACATAAAAAGACAAGAAAGTATAACATTTTAGACTTTAAAAAGTATCTAGCTCCAGGGCGCTTGTACTTTTCTTATTTCCGTTTAGCCGCAGCCAATGCTCTATTCACATCAATTAATCCTTCACCAAAGTATTCATCTTTCCCAACTTCTCCGATGTCATAGCTGGAAGAACGAATAATGTCCATAACTTCCTTATTGGATAAAGTCGGATTGGTAGATAAAATTAATCCAGCTAATCCTGTCACATGTGGAGACGCCATGGATGTCCCGGAAAGGGCAGCATATTGGTTTTGGAAATAGGTGCTTGGAATATCAACACCTGGTGCGGCTACATCGATATAATTTCCATAGTTTGAGAAAGAGGCGCGTTCTCCTGAATAACCAATCGCTGATACGCTTAGTACTTGATCAAAGGCTGCAGGGTAACTTGGTTGGTTTGTATTGTCATTACCTGAGGCAGCGATTAGAACGACCCCTTTATCGTAAGCATATTGTATGGCTTCTTTTAATACGGTAGCCGGTTGATAATTGCCTAAGCTTAAATTAATTACATCGGCTCCATGGTCTGTGGCCCAGACAATGCCTTTTGCAATATCGAACGTATAACCATAACCGTCCTTCGCTAATGTTTTTACGGGCATAATTTGATTGTACCATGTGATTCCAGCCACTCCTTCGTGATTATTTGTCTCAGAAGCGATGATGCCTGCAACATGTGTCCCATGACCATTATCGTCATCTGGCGTAGCCTTTTCATCGATCGCGTTGTAGCCTTCTACCAACTTATGTTTTAAATCCGGATGATCCAAATCGACCCCTGTATCCACAACCGCAATGACGACATTTTTATCTCCTTTTGAAATATCCCACCCTTTTTCTGTTTCTATAACGGGAAGATTCCATTGGTACTGCTCTTGATAATAAGTGTCATTTGGGGCAACGGCTTCATTTTGTAAAAGAATGAAGTTAGGTTCGGCATACTCCACTTCCTCTAACCCACGGAAGTATAGGAGCATTTGGTGTGTCGTTTTTGAATTAGAACGGAACATGTATAAGTTGGCTAATTTTTCACTTCTATTTGCGTCAATCTCTTTGTTAATTTGCGCAAGCCGTTCATCGCTAATTTCAGTTTTAAATTTAACGGTTGCTTCGTGCTCGTAGTAGTGACTTTGATCGTCTTCATTATGGTTAATAATTTGAACTTCTGAATGATGATTAAGTTTTGAAACTAAGCGGTTGTTGGATGGATCGTTATTTAGATGCAAGAGTCTAGAAGTTGGTTCTTGAGAAGGTTCAACATTTACTTTTCGCATATCTATCGTATTTCGATCCAGAGTTCTTATTTCTCGATCGGGCATCATTCGTGCAACCCCTATAATCAACAACAAGGCTATTCCAATAAGCATAAGCGGTCTTGTTCTTCGAAACATCCTTCTCACCTCATCGTTTATTTCCTACTATTAGGATGTTCAGTCACCCGCCTAGTATTGATGGTAATTTTAAGGAAGCGAGAATCATACATAAATCTCGAGCAAAACAGCAAAAATGTACGTATGTGCCAGATAAAGGAGGGAAACGAATGAACAAACCATTAGCGTATTTAAGAGAAATTTTATCGAATTATACGGATCGATCTGACACAGCTGAATTCATATTCAACAAGATAGAGCAAGGGCATTTTTCAAGTGAAGAAAGCTTTGCTCGAAGCTTATCTGATGAAGAGAATAATTTCTTAAACAGTATTTTGCCCGAAGAAATTAAGCATGCGAACAATGAAGATGATGATACTCGTGCTAAGCAATTAAACGAAGTGTTTGAACAACTCTTTTAACAAGGAGAAAAGGACAATGAAATCATTGTCCTTTTTTATCTCTCTCTAGAGCTTCTTCCGTATAAGGGTCATGCTCAACGGCCGGAAGATCACCAAAGGTTGTCATAATGCCTTCTTCGTCGAGTTCCTCTTCATACTTTTCATGTTGCTTATTTGGGTAGACAGTTACATGCTTTCCGGTAATATCGACACCGACAAAGTTTTCGTAATCTTCCACATAGCCAACATTTTCTTGAGGTTCAATATACATGTCATTATAATGATCCACTTGCTCCACAATATCGGAAGGGCTCTCAGACGTCCCGTAGCTTGCCACATCTTGCCAAGAATCTTCCGCATCATATGAGACATTTTCATCAGTTTCATCCATATCAAATTTTCCGAATGGAGGCATTAATACACCTTCTTCAATCGGTCTTTCGTGAGAAGTCACTTTATCAGGAGTATGCTCAATGCAATAAAGTGTATTGGGAAGAGCTTCTAAACGTTCCACTGGGATCTCTTTATGACAAACCACACAAGTACCATATGTTCCGTTTTTGATGGCTTCTATGGCTTCAAGAGTATTACGATATTCCAATCGATAATGTTCGTTAAGGGCGAGATCTTTTTCTCGTTCATATAATTCGGTTCCAGCATCACCAGGGTGGTTGTCGTAAACAGAAAGTTCACTTACCGAATCGGAAAGACTTCGCTGCAAATTGAAATGATCATTGTTTTCAAATTCCTCTTCTATCTGTGCTTTACGGTCTTCTAACGTTTGCTTAAATTGCTGTAGTTGTTGACTTGATAGCATCTCAACCAATCCTTTCGCTGGTCTGGTACAAGTTTTAGTATTTACTGATACATGTAGGAACATAAAAGGTAAAATGTGCTTAGAAAAAAATGTCGAATCGTCTCCTAGTTCTCCCGAAAAGTTTGATATAATTAGTTGGGTATGGAAGGGAGAACTGAAAATTGGGAAATAGGGAATTACTAAAAAAGAATTTAAAAAGTAGATCATTTCGGTTAAACCTACTGTTCTTTGTTATATTTTGTCTATTTACACTTCTCATTATCCGTTTAGGATTAGTACAAATCGTATTCGGGGAATCATATAGTAAAGAAGTTTCAAGACTTGATGCAACGGTTGTGAGTTTGCCAGCACCACGGGGCAAAATGTATGATCGACATGGACAAGTAATTGTTGATAATGAAGGAATGGATGCTGTCGCTTTTTCAGAAGAACCAGGCATGACAACTGAAGATAAAATCGAAGTAACACGTAAACTTGCCAAACTATTAAGCTTAGAAAAAGAGAGTTATAAAGAAAGAGATTTAAAAGATTACTGGTTAGCTGCTTATCCAGATGAAGCAGAAAAGCTGTTAAAAGAAAAAGAACTTTCGCTTACGGGGAAAGAACAATATGCCCTGCAAATTGAACGTGTTCCTGAAGCCGCTTTGAAGGAAATTGAAGAAAAAGAACTTGAGGAAGCCATTATTTACAAGCGTATGACAAGTGGCTATATGTATGAAATACAAACGATTAAATCTGAAGGGCTAACTCTTGAAGAGATGGCAACTGTATCAGAAAATCTAAGTTATCTTCCAGGTGTAGAAATTATCACAGATTGGAATCGTATTTACCCGTATGGTGAAATGTTAAAGCCGGTTTTAGGGAGCGTAACAACAGCCAAACAGGGAATATTAGAAGAAAGAAGCAATTATTATTTGTCTAGAGGCTATTCGCGTAATGATCGGGTGGGAAAAAGCTATCTGGAGTACCAATACGAAGAATTGCTACATCCGAATAAAGGTCAAAAGAAATACGTAACCGACCGAAGTGGAAACGTCGTTGACGAAGTAATCGTTTCTGAAGGATCAAGAGGAATGGATTTACGCTTAAGTATCAATGCCGACTTGCAAAAGGAAGTAGAAAAGATTCTAGAAGAAGAAATCCGAAATGCGAAAGCTGGGAAAGGAAATAATCTCCTTGACCGTGCCTTTGTGGTTATGATGCACCCTTACACTGGAGAAGTGTACAGCATCGCAGGAAAAATGATTAACCAGGAAAATAGAAGCGAACTACTCGACTACTCTGTTGGAGCGTTTGCGAGTCAGTATGAAATGGGATCGACAGTTAAAGGAGCAACCGTTCTTGCTGGATACCAGACCGGTGCGATTAAGCATGGTTCATACTTCTACGACTCACCTATCTATTTAGCGGGAGCAAAGCCGAAGTCATCATGGAAAAACTTTGGAAGCTTGAATGACTTAAAAGCTCTAGAAGTATCTAGTAACGTATATATGTTCCATACCGTTATGAAAATGGCGGGCGTTAACTATGTGCCTAAATCTCCTATATCCGTTCAACAAGAGGATTACACGAGATTAAGAAACATTTACAAGCAATTTGGTCTCGGTGTATCAACGGGAGTGGACCTTCCAAACGAAGCAACAGGATTCCAAGGGAACCCAGATAATCCTGGATTGCTACTCGACATGGCCATCGGTCAGTACGATACGTATACACCGCTTCAAATGGCGCAATACGTCTCAGCGATTGCAAATGGCGGTATGCGTGTGAAGCCTCATCTTGTGGCGAGTGTACATGAACCTATTAGTGAACAAGGACTAGGGCCAGTCGTTCAGAACATCAAGACTGAAGTATTAAATCGTGTATTAAACACGGATGAAGATTTGGCTCGTGTTCGTGAAGGGTTTTACCGTGTGGTTAATGGGTCGAATGGTACAGCGAAAGGCTCATTCACGATGGACGTATCAGGGAAAACAGGAACGGCGCAAACCTATTATTATGGACCTGACCGTTCGAAGTGGGGACAAGCAACCTATAACTTGACGTTTGTTGGTTACTATCCATCGGAGAATCCTAAAGTAGCGTTCTCTGTGGTTGTTCCATGGGCGTCGAATGACAAACACCCAGTAAACAAACACATTGCTAACCGTGTAGTTGAAGCGTTCATTAAATACGAAGAACAACGAGCGATAGAAATCCCTACAGATGTGGAAGGCGAAGAAGCCTTGTTAACAGAAGCGCAATAAAATGATGAGAAACCTAGATTCGGTTGGATCTAGGTTTTTTGTTTTTGAAAAATATTGTTTGAATAGTCTTACAATGGTGTGTTAGGATAAAATTATACAAAATAAGAAACAGCGTTGCGTAATAAGAAACAGTCTATTTTCATAGGGAGGAAAGAGAATGTCTATTTATGTATCAAAGGGGAAGTTAAAGATTGCAGCAGAGCTTTATCATTTCATTCAAAAGGAAGCGCTGCCACAAACCCAGCTCGATGACGAATCCTTTTGGGAGGGGCTAACGAAGCTCGTCCAAGACTTAACTCCGAAAAACGAAGCACTTTTAAGAAAAAGAGATGATCTTCAACAGCAAATCAACACATTTCATAAACAACATGCATCCTTTACACCTGAATCCTACAAAAACTTCTTAAGGGAGATCGGCTATTTAGAACAAGAAGTACCTGATTTTGAAGTAACAACAGAAAATGTAGATGAGGAAATCAGCCTCCAAGCGGGTCCGCAGCTTGTTGTTCCTGTAGACAATGCCAGGTACGCATTGAATGCTGCCAATGCGAGATGGGGAAGCCTATATGATGCCCTTTATGGTACGGACGTGATTAGTGAGGATGGTGGAGCCTCTAAAACAGGAGCTTATAATCCTATTCGTGGGGAAAAAGTAATTTCCTTTGCAAAGCAATTTTTAGATCAAACGGCTCCTCTTCAGGAAGGTTCTCATTCAGACGTGACCAATTATCATATTCAAGAAGGCCAGTTAATCATGATCTTAACAAATGGAAATAAGACACAGTTGAAGAGCCAACAGCAATTCGTCGGATACCAGGAAGGGGCCGAAAATCCGTCAACAATCTCGTTGAAAAATAATGACCTCCACTTTGAAATCCAGATTGACCGCCAGTCACCTATCGGAGCGTCAGATATCGCTGGTGTAAAAGACATCGTTATGGAATCGGCCTTAACTACCATTATGGACTGCGAAGATTCCGTTGCCGCAGTAGATGCAGAAGACAAAGTACGTGTGTACCGAAATTGGCTAGGATTAATGAGTGGGGAATTAACCGCCACCTTCCAAAAAGGATCGACCACGCTCACAAGGAGCCTACAACCGGACCGAGAGTATATAAGTCCAACAGGAAATCCCTTCACATTAAAAGGTCGCTCCCTTATGTTCGTAAGAAATGTCGGACATTTAATGACGACCAACGCGATCTTAGATGAGGCAGGAAATGAAGTGCCAGAAGGAATCATGGATGCCGTAATCACCAGCTTAATTGCGAAACATTCTCTTTTAGGAAATGGTTCCTACCAAAATTCCGCGAAGGGCTCTATCTATATTGTAAAACCAAAAATGCACGGGTCTGAAGAAGTCGCTTTTGCCAATGAATTATTCAATCGGGTGGAGGACTTAATCTTTGTGCCGCGGAACACGATTAAGATTGGGGTAATGGATGAAGAAAGACGTACGAGTCTCAATTTGAAGAATTGCATACATGAAGTAAAGGAACGAATTGTGTTTATTAATACCGGCTTCCTTGACCGTACAGGAGATGAAATTCATACCTCCATGGAAGCTGGACCGATGATACGAAAAAATGAGATGAAAACATCAACCTGGCTTCAAGCTTATGAAAAGTCCAATGTGGCAACAGGACTAACTGCGGGTCTTCAAGGAAAGGCGCAAATTGGAAAAGGAATGTGGGCAATGCCGGACTTGATGGATGAGATGATGAAACAAAAAATCGGGCATTTAAAAGCAGGTGCGAACACAGCTTGGGTGCCATCACCAACGGCTGCGACCCTCCATGCTCTTCATTATCATCAAGTCCATGTATGTTCAGTTCAGGATGAGTTGAAGCAAAAACTAGAAAGCTATCAAGATGATATTTTAAGTATTCCAGTGGCAACAGATAGAAGCTGGAGTAAAGAAGAAGTTCAAGCGGAGCTAGACAATAATGCACAAGGAATACTAGGATATGTCGTGCGTTGGGTTGAGCAAGGGGTCGGCTGTTCTAAAGTGCCAGATATCCATCATATTGGTCTAATGGAAGACCGAGCAACCTTGCGCATATCAAGTCAACATATGGCCAACTGGCTACATCATGGAATTTGTACAGAGGAACAGGTAGTAGAAACCATGAAGCGGATGGCAAAAGTAGTGGACGAACAAAATGCCGGAGATGGAAACTACCGTCCAATGTCTGAAAGATACGAGGATTCCGTTGCCTTCCAAGCAGCATGTGAGTTAGTGTTTAAAGGATACGAACAGCCGAGCGGGTACACTGAACCCATTTTACATCGTCGAAGAATCGAAGCAAAAAGAAAATTTGCCCACCAAAAATAATCAACCAACCAATCAGGGCGTGAGGTGAAGAAAATGGAAAGAGAAAATATGGTCAAATCGGTGAGTCGCGCCCTTGATATTATTACTCTTGTCTCTATGAAAAAAGAAGGTCTTGGCGTAACAGAAATCGCCAATCAGATGGATATTAATAAAAGTTCCGTCTACCGTATTCTAACAACGTTGGCGCAATACGGGTATATTGAGCAAGATGCTGATAGTGGTCGTTACCGGCTGGGTTATACCTTTTTGGATATTAGCTCTAAGCTTCTGGATTCCATTGATATCCGAACAGAAGCAAAGCCATACTTACAAGAGCTAGGAAAGGTGACTGATGAGGTGATCCACTTAGTCGTTCATGATCATGATGAAGTCGTTTATATTGAAAAATTTGAAGGAACAGAAACGCTTCGTATGCACTCCAAGGTAGGGAGACGGGCACCTATGCACTGTACAGGAGTAGGGAAAGCCATTTTAGCCTACTTACCGACTATCACGACTGAGGAGATCATTGAACGAAAAGGTTTACCTGTTCATACAAAATATACGATTACCGATCGTGATAATTTTCTATCTGAATTAGAAGCAGTTAAACAAAGAGGGTATGCTTTAGATTTACAGGAAAATGAAGTGGGCATCACATGCATTGCCGTACCCATTTTCGACCATGCGGGGAATGCAGTGGCAGCGTTAAGTGTATCGGGCCCAACGATTCGAATGACGGACGAACGTATGGAAGAATTGAAACCATATGTTCTTGAAACAGGATTAAACATTTCAAGACGGTTAGGATATCGATAAAAGATGAGTTCCAGGAAACGTTTGAAGTTGAGAAACTATTAAAAGTGAAATAACCGGAGATTTTCCGGTTAGATGAAAAATGGAGCTCGTTTCAGGGGAAATAAGGGGAGATTTTCCGCTTATGCAGTGCAAAATCTCCCCTTTTCGAAGTTTTTGAGCCAATAGGCGGAATCTCTCCGTTTATTTAGGGCGTTTTTAAAAAAATTATTAAGTTAAGCGGAATTTCTCCGCCTATTTATCAGCTCACGTTTGCTATGTCATTTTCTTAGACACGTGAAAAGACGTATGCCAATTCATACGTCTTTTCCTAAGAAAGTAACAGCCCTTAGTTCTCAGTAGGTATTACTCAGCTTTTGCAGCTTCTAAAGAAATAGAAAACTTCACTTTATCCCCAACAAGAACTCCACCTGTTTCAAGAGCAGCGTTCCAAGTTAGACCATAATCACTGCGGTTTACTGTACCTTCTGCACTGAAACCAACCTTTTCATTGCCCCAAGGATCTTTTCCTTGACCTTCGAATGTAACAACAAAAGTTTCAGATTTGGTTACGCCGTGAAGAGTAAGGTCGCCAGTTACGTTGTACTCATCTTCGTCTTTTCTCTCAATTGAAGTAGATTTGAAAGTCATAGTTGGATAGTTTTCCACATCAAAGAAATCAGCGGAACGAAGGTGGTTGTCACGGTCTTCGTTACGAGTATCAATGCTTGCTACATCTACGTTAAACACGATGTTAGCAGTTGTTAAGTCAGTTGGATCTGCTTCAATTTCTGCGTCGAACTTATGGAATGCACCATTTGTTTTAGCGATCATCATATGTTTAATTGAAAAATCTACGTTGCTGTGTGCTGTGTCAACTGCCCATTTTGAATTTGTCATTTTAAAATACCTCCAATAGTTTTGTTTTAGTTCGTATATCTTGAATTAAATATATTTTATTTCGAAGTAATTATATGATAGGGACCAAACCTTTGTCAATAAATAAATTTTCGAAAAAATAAAAACAGTTTGCGCTACGAACGCAAACTGTTTTTTTTTAAAAGGCTGTTTTCGTAAAGTTTGTTGTTTTAGAAAAATCCCAAAAGCCGGCTTTTTCCCCGCTTAACGCTGGGTTTATTGGTCTATTTGGAGAGTAGCCCTTTTCTAAAGATGAAAATATTCTGATTGGCTGTTGAAACAGCTAGTTTTTTTCCTAAAAAGTGTGTATATAGCAACAATGTTTTAGAAAAGAGCCTTAGTAAAAGTAATATCAATTAAAAGAATTTCCGAACGGCTCCCAATCCGGAGTGGTGGACCCCAAAAGCCAAATCCTGAGGAAACAAATGCATGAAGCTGACTTTTCTTCAAATAACCCCAATCAAGCTCAAAAATTCTTCTAGTAATCAAGTGGTTCGGTGCCATCTGTCCACGATGAGTATGTCCAGACAACATTAAATCGGCTCCGTGCTCTGCTGCTTGAACGAGTTCTAGTGGTTGGTGATCCATAATAAAGATGGGCTTTGTATCATCTAAATGATCTAGCAGGTTTTCAATATGTTTTCGGTTACGATCGGTCTTATCTTTCCTCCCCACAAGCTGTATGCCGCCTTCAAGGACAACGGTTTCGTCCATTAAGATAGGAATTCCAATCCGCTGCATTTCTTCTATATACAGCGGAATTCCGCCACCATAATATTCATGATTTCCTAACACCCCATAGACACCATATGTAGCTGATAGGTTTTCCAGAATGGAACCGAATCCTTTTTGAATAAATGGCTCAGGGTCATCATCAATAATATCTCCTGGTAACAGAATCAGATCGGGCTGTAAGGAATTCACTTCTTGAACCAATCGATTCGCATGAGTTTTACCGGATAAATGGCCAAAGTGCATATCGGAGGCCATGACGACACGAATAGAAGAAAATGAAGCTTCTTTATCTATTTCAATCGAATGCTCCCGTATCACAGGATTATAGGCGTTGAATGTACCAAGTCCTAAAATACCGGTCATCATCAAAAGGACAACAATACCCATCCAAAAAATAACGCTGTCAGGAGAAAAACCAGCAAAAATTAATAGCCAACCGATAAAATCAGCAATTGGAAGAAGCAACAAGGTGTATTGAATAATTCCGAACCAATAAGAACCTATATATTTGAGAACTAATAATTTTTTGAAAAATCTCGCTAGAACATAGCTGTAGGATAATAGAAAAATAACAGCAACAACGATTCCGAAAATTTCTATTGAAAAAGTGGACTGTAGCCACAGATGTATGTTCCAGCTGATATACAAGGTAAAGAAGCTATATAAAATAATGGTTAGGACAAGCCTACTGTACATGGCTGTTTTCAAATGATTTTACTCCTATTCATGTGCTACAAGGCGTTTACAGAGTGAAGCTTCTATTCCTTGTTTTTGTAGCTTTTCAACAATTTGCGCACTCGTTAATCGTTTACTTATTTTCATCGTTTCAAGAACTGCTTGTTTTACTACCTCATTTAGCTTCATTTTTACCCCTCATTCCGTATGACCAACCGGTCAGTTTAAGTGTCTCTTTCTAATGACTAAAGGGTCAAACTATGTGAAAAACGTACAATCTCTGAGTGTTTATTTTCTTGAATAATATTCTGAAATGAGATTTTTATAGTGATCTAGGCTAGGATAACCACTGAAGTTTGATAGCATTCCTAGAATGACAGGAGCTCGCGGCTTCTCTTTTTCAAGTTCCTCTTTTAATACTTGAAAAGTGACCAGCAGTTCGTCTTCTCCTATTTTATCTATCTCTTCTTCCAAGTTTTTTAATACATTTGATAACGATGGCTGATCAGACGAAAGGAAGAAATGAATGATTTCTTCGACTTTGTCGTTTGTTAAGAAGGGACTGTCTTCATAAATATCCTTGACTATACTATCTGTTCTTTTAAGAATAAACTCAGTAACCTGTTTGATATTAAAATCTGGGGAAGAAAATAATAAAACACCCATATATGATTTGATCATGCCTTCAAGGATGATCGTTATATCCCATGAGTACGGTTCAATGTCCGGACCGTAGATATCAATAATGCTTTGGCGATAGTGTTGATGAGATTCCATTTGCTTCCCTAGTAACAAATGTTTGATGGTTTCATTTCTCGGTATCGCTTGCTCTTTTGTGAGCATAATAAGAAAGTCTCTATGCGTAAGAAAATGTGAATATAATGCCATCTGTTGGGAAATAAACTTTTCTCGAGGACTTTGTGAGCTTGTTACTACTTCTGAAAAAGCTTGCTCTATCATCTCAAAATGGTATTGTAAAATAGCTAATAGTAAGTCATCTTTTGATTTAAAGTGTAAATAGAAGGCTCCTTTTGATATTCCACTTTCTGTTGCAATTTCTTGAATGGATGTGGTTGAAAAGCCTTTATTAGCAAAAAGCCTCATGCTTACTTCGATAATTTGCCTATCTTTTTCATTCATAGAAAAACCCCCGTTAAAACAAGTTCCGATAGTAATTGTTATTTATTTATTATAAAATTTGAATCTTTATTTATAGTAGTCCGTATTAACACATTGTGAGTACAAACAAGTTGACGACTGACCGATCAGTCAGTTATATTGTTATAGTAATGACTGTTGGGTCATTTACTAGTTTGATTATAACAAATCACTTGAAATTAATCAAAAGGGGAGAAAAATGTTTGAAAAGTTTAGTTAATTTCGTCCTGAAAAATAAACTTGCTGTTTGGTTATTAACCATTATTGTTACAGCTGCTGGTATATACTCTGGCACAAAAATGAAGATGGAAAGTATTCCAGATGTATCCATTCCATATTTAATTGTCATGGATGTGTATCCAGGTGCAACGGCTGAACAAGTAATGGATGAAGTATCCATACCGATGGAGCAAACGATTGAGGGGCTTGAAGATGTTAAGGCGGTCTTTTCAACCTCATCTGCAAACGTAGCTCAATTGCAAATTGAGTACGACTATGGCGTTGATATGGATGAGAAAAAACGTGAACTTGAATCAGCACTAGATAATATAACGTTCCCGGAAGCTGCTGAAGAGCCAACAATTATGGCTCTTAGTATGAATATGATGCCTGTGTTGGCTTTATCTATATCCAGCACGGAGGAAGATATTGTTGAATTATCAACAACGGTTGAAGAAACCATTTTACCGAAAATCAATAATATCGATGGTGTTGGATCCACAACCATTACAGGTCAACATATCGAAAAAGTGCAATTCACGTATAACCAAGAGAAGATGGAAGCACTTGGTTTAACGGAAGACACCGTGAAACAAATGGTTCAAGCAAGTGATATGGCGTTATCACTAGGTCTCCAACAGTATGAAGAAGGAGAAGAAGCGGTAGCCATTGATGGAGATATAAAAACGGTTGATGAATTAAAAGAGATGCTCATTCCTGTAACACCTACGGCTGAAAATCCAACTCCGTTTGTTACATTAGGAGATATCGCTTCGATAGAAACAGTTGGAAAAGTACAATCCATTTCCCGTACAAATGGGGAAGAGGCTATTTCTATTCAAATCACAAAAGGCCAACAGGCAAATACAGTTGAAGTAGTTAATGAAATTAAAGACTTAATTGAGGACGAAAAAGAGGCCATTGATGGATTAGTCATTGATGTAACGTTAGACCAAGGAAAACCAATCGAAGACTCTGTTTTCACAATGGTCGAAAAAGCATTATTTGGTGGTTTATTTGCGGTCATCATCATTCTTTTATTCCTGCGTGATATAAAATCAACACTTATATCCATCGTATCGATTCCGGTGTCAATCTTTATGGCATTCTTGCTATTAAACTGGCTGGATATTACCTTAAACATTATGACCTTAGGTGCTATTACGGTAGCGATTGGTCGTGTAATTGATGACTCAATCGTTGTTGTAGAAAACATCTATAGACGAATGAATTTGGAAAATGAAAAGCTTAGAGGACGTGCGTTAATTCGTGAAGCAACGATTGAAATGTTTAAACCAATCCTGTCATCCACGCTCGTAACGGTTGCAGTATTCGCGCCACTAATGTTCGTTGGTGGGATGGTTGGAGAGCTCTTTAGACCGTTTGCATTAACGATGGCCTTTGCTTTAGGGGCGTCACTAATTGTTGCGATTACGATTGTTCCAGCATTATCACATTTCTTATTCCGTAAAAATTTATACGGAGAAAAGAAAGTTAAACAGCACAACGAGGTTGGAAGATTAGCAACATGGTACAAAGGTGTGCTAGCTAAAGCGTTAAATCATAAGATCATTACCTCTCTAATTGCAGTGGTATTACTTGGGGGATCTCTTGCATTAACGCCAATCATTGGTTTTAGTTTTATGGGTTCTGAAGAAGAGAAAACCATTTATCTAACATACACACCAGCTGCTGGTGAGCTTGAGGCAGAATCGCTCGAAAATATTGAAGAAGTTGAACAAGAACTCATGAAACGTGACGATATAGACATTGTTCAAATTTCTTACAACAATAGTGCGTCTACAGACATGTCGGCTATCATGACGGGTGGGGCAAAAGGTGCGTTAATGTACCTGATCTTTGATCCTGACATGAAAGACTTCCCTGAAGTGAAAAAAGAAGTAGAAGATTATGTGTTTAACATGGATCATTCAGGTGAATGGAAATCACAAAACATGGCGATGGGTAGCATCAGTTCAAACGAAGTAAGCTACACATTATATAGTGAAGATTTAGATGAATTGAATAAAGCAGTGAACCAAGTGGAAGAGGCATTAACCGATGTGAAAAACTTGGAAGACGTTACATCTGATATGGAAAATCCATATGTGGAGCATGTGTTAAATGTGGATCAACAGAATGTGTTACAGTACGGCTTAACTACCGCACAAATCGTTGGAGCACTAGCAAATACAGGTTCTGAAGACGTGTTAACAACCGTAGAAAATGACGGTGAAAAAATTGATGTCATCGTTCAACGTGAAGCAAAAACAGACGCAAAATCAATCGATGAATTATTGGAAACTCAAATACCAACTGCATTAGGTACGACTATGCCGTTGTCTGAACTTGTAACTGTAGAAGAGGGAACAACCTATAACACATTAGCTCGTAGTGAAGGGGAATACTACTCTACTGTTTCAGGAACAGTAACAACAGATGATGTTTCTGCGGCAACCACTGCAGCTGATAAAAAGATTGATGAACTTGATTTGCCTAAAGGAGTAACACTTGGAGTTTCGGGTGTAGCGGCGGATATGCAAGATACATTTACGCAACTTGGGGTAGCGATGTTGGCGGCCGTACTGATTGTGTACTTCATCTTAGTTGTCACATTTGGTGAAGGGCTAGCGCCATTTGCGATCCTATTCTCTCTACCATTTGCGGTGATCGGTTCCTTTGTAGGACTATGGATAGCTGGTGAGACCATCTCAGTATCCGTTATGATGGGACTATTGATGTTGATTGGTATCGTTGTTACGAACGCAATTGTACTCGTCGACCGTATTATTCATATGGAACGTGAAGGAATGTCGATCCGTGATGCAATCATTGAAGCGGGAGCTACAAGATTACGTCCAATCCTAATGACCGCCATCGCAACAATTGGTGCAATGGTACCAATGGTATTTGGTGCTGGTGGATCTGGCTTAATCTCTAAAGGATTAGCGATCACGGTAATTGGTGGTTTAACATCATCCACCCTTCTTACACTAGTGATTGTACCGATTGTGTATGAAGTACTTTCAAAGATGTTGAAGAAAAATCGTAAAGAAATTGAAGAGAACTAAGCATTGTTGAGACCCTCAATCCTTTGATTGAGGGTTTTTTATTGAATTGGAAGGAATAATTTTGTTCTTAATTAAGAACAAATGGTGCTATAATAGTAGTAAAGTATGACATGATAAAAGGAGGTGAACTCTTGAAGAACTCTTTAAAATACGGGACCATTGTGATGCTAATCGTTGGTCTTCTTTTCCCATCCTCTGCTTTAGCAACATCAAGTTACTCTTATAGTGATTCACCATCAACAAAGTCTTTTTTTAGTTTCCTCTTTTCCTTTTCTAGTTCGAAAGGCAGTAACGATTGGGATGACCACTGGGGAGATGAGGATTGGGATAAAGATTGGGACCACGATTGGGATGATGATGACTGGAAAGAATGGGATGGTTGTTTAAGGGAAAAGAAAGATAGTAGCAAATGTATTGAGTCGAAGGACGTATGGCATGATTGGTACTGCTGGGATAAGGGAGACCATGATCATGACCATGATGACGACGATGACAAAGATGAGTATGATTGGTATGACAAAGACTGGGATGATGACAAAAAGTATTCCTGGGGCGATTGGTCATTTTGGAAATGGTGGTAACACAAAACATCCATCCTGAACCAATGCAGGATGGATGTTCTAATAATTCCCTACTTAACCCTCAAAGTAAATTCGGATTTTGCTTTTTCTTCTCCGTTTATAAGTATTATTAGACCGTGTAAACCTTCATAGTGCTTACGTGTACTCAAATTCTTAAATGCATGTTCTCTGGTCAAGGATGTCGTTCCACTTGGATAGGTCTTCTGTGATAAATGAAAAATCTTTCGGGCTTGTTTTCCATTCGCTTTCATAAAATCAATCGCGTATTCAATACGAAGATTTTGTGATTCAATGGCTTCGTTCATAACGTCAAATGAAAACGTTAATGTCTCACCGAGTGACAGTTTATCACATGAAAGAGTGAGATTTTGAACACCTATATTAGCCGCTGATGTGTATCCAAATAGTTCAAGAATCTCAACATCCCCTTTTTTCAGTAAACTGCGACTAGCATGCTTTAAAATCCAATCGGTATGCGGATGTTTTCCCCTCCATTCACGAACGATTTGCTTTAACATGTTGGGGTGATCTTTTGAAATATCGTTTAAATTATTTGCTACGGATTTCCTAACATATAGGGAAGGGTCTTCCTTTAATGTTTCAAGGATAGGTAAGATGGGAGTTGGATCTTCCTTTAAAGCAGTCAAAGCTGGAGCCCAAGGGAGACGTGGACGGCATCCCTCACTTGCTAATCTTCGTATATGCTCATCCTTATCTAATGCCCACTGCTGCATTTGAATCAGCATTTTTGATTGATCTTTCAAAATAAACGGTCGAACCGCAAACTCAGAACTCGAATATTTAGTGAATTGCTCTAGTGCAATAATTGAGGTTTCCCAATGGTCTAGACCGTACACTTCAACAAAATCAGGAAAAAACAAATATTCTACACCCTTGCATTGTGGAGCGATCGTCAGCAATATTTCAATAGAAGTATCATACGGTTGCGGTAAGGACTCTCTTAACGCGAGTGTTATATGGCGAATTCGTTGCTTGAATTCCCGCTGTTCCCATTCGTCATTATAAATAAAGATTAAAAACTGGTTTTCATCAAAGTCGGGATAAGCTGACTTCAATATTTTGATAAATTGGTTAAAAAATGAAGGGCTATATCTATCTTTTATTAACTCTGCCATATAAATCCTCATTTCCATTTTCATTTCTTACATAATAACAAAAAAACCACCCCACATCAGTGGGATGGCCGAATGTCTAAATTAAGATGCTTTCTGCTCTTTCAAAACCGGTTGAACTCGCTCTGCTTTCGGAGCAACATTAAATACAATATTTAATAAAATGGCTGTAATACTACCAGCAACAATTCCATTGTCAGTCAAAATTCGAATGCTTGATGGCATTTGAGCAAAAAGGTCAGGAACAGCTGTTACACCAAGACCAATTCCAACCGAACAAGCAATAATTAATAAGTTCTCTTGTGACGCGAAGTTTACCTTGCTTAACATTTTAATACCATACGCAATAACCATTCCAAACATCGCAATCATGGCTCCACCTAGAACAGATGTAGGAATGATCGTTGTTAACGCACCGATTTTAGGAATAAATCCTAATAGAATTAACATAGCTCCCGTTGTATAAATCACATTTTTGCTCTTTACTCCCGTGATTTGTAACAGACCAACGTTTTGAGAATAAGTAGTGTAAGGGAACGCGTTAAATAATCCTCCAAGAAGAATCGCTAAACCTTCTGCACGATAGCCATTGGCTAGATCCTTTTCCGTAACTTCTTCTTCACAAATATCACTTAAAGCAAAATATACTCCAGTTGACTCAACCAAACTTACCATCGCAACAAGAATCATCGTTAAAATCGCTGTGATTTCAAATGTTGGCAATCCGAAATAGAAAGGAGTGACCATATGGAACCAGCTAGCTTCAGCTACAGCTGAGAAATTAACCATTCCCATAAAGGCAGCAACTACTGTACCTGCTAATAAACCTAAAAGAATCGAGATCGAACGAACAAAACCGGTGAAAAAGCGGTATAAAACAATAATAAAAAGAAGAGTTCCAAAAGCTAAAGAAATGTTCGTCATTGAACCAAAATCAGGGCTTCCTTGACCACCAGCCATGTTGTTAATAGCAACAGGAATTAATGTAATACCGATAATCGTTACAACTGAACCTGTTACAACAGGTGGGAAAAATCGTACGAGCTTTCCAAAAAACTTCGCAATCAAAACTACGAATAAACCAGAAACTAAGATGGATCCATAGATAGCTGAAATCCCGTATTCTCCGCCAATGGCAATCATCGGACCAACAGCTGTAAATGTACAACCAAGAACAACAGGTAACCCGATTCCAAAGAATTTATTTTTCCAGACTTGTAAAAGTGTTGCCACACCGCACATTAAAATATCGATTGAAACTAAGTATGTTAATTGCTCGCCAGTTAATCCAAGTGCTCCCCCAACAATTAGTGGAACAATAACTGCCCCTGCATACATGGCAAGCACATGTTGAATTCCTAAAGAAGTAAGTTTAAACGGATTTGTTTTCATTATACCGATTCTCCACCTTGTCTTTTACAAATTTGACCTCTCCATTTGAAAGGGACTCTACTCTTGCTAGTGACTCAACCTTCCAGCCTTGTTCTCTTAATTTATGTCCACCAGCTTGGAACGATTTTTCAATGACGATTCCAATTCCAGCAATCGTTGCTTCTGCCTGTGTAACAAGTTTGATAAGACCTAAGGCCGCTTCCCCATTTGCTAAAAAGTCATCAATGATAAGAACGTGATCTCCTTTTTCAATAAACTTGTTAGAAATAGAGATTTCGTTCGACTCTTGTTTTGTGTATGAATAAACAGTGGCCGTTAGTAGATCGTCTGTTAATGTAAGAGACTTACGCTTTCTAGCAAAAATAACTGGAATGCCAAGCTTAAGTCCTGTCATCACCGAAGGAGCAATTCCTGAAGACTCGAGTGTGAGAATCTTTGTAATACCTTCATTTGCAAAAAGCCTTGCGAATTCCTCACCAATTTCTAGCATGAGCTGAGGGTCTATTTGGTGGTTTAAAAACGAATCAACCTTTAAAACAGACTCCGAGAGTACTTTTCCCTCTTGTAAAATCTTATCCTGTAATAACTTCATATGTCCTCCCTAAGAAAGAAAAATAAAAAAGCCTAACTTCATTGCATTCACATCAAATTGAGTGAAGCAATGACCTTAGGCTTTAAAGGCGTGGTTTGCATAGATATAACAAATATCATAGCAATTCCCATTGCTCACTCATAGTCGAATCATTTACGGTGATTCGGTAGAAACTTGCGAGCCATATTCTCGCTATTATATGAGTGAATCCTATGAAGTTAGTTATTATTATAGCACCATTATATTGTAGTTCAATAGAAAAATTACGATTAATTCCGAAAATTTATGGTAAAAAGATGCATTAATATTCGTGTTAAGGGTTTCAATAGTCAGATAAATATGAAAAAATAGCAAACTCTCCATAAAATACGAACAAAGAGGTGCCCGTTTCGGACACCTCACGTCTATTATTTGGTAACTGTAACAGCTTCTACCTCTAACTCAATCGGCTGCTGTTTATGTTTACTATAGAAAATCCCTGTGGTGAGCAACGAAATGGCTCCGAAAATAAGCACCATGATTTGTAGTCCGACCACATCTAATAAAAAACCGGTACCCAGGAGTACGACCTGAAACATGATTCGATCAAGCATATTTCTGAACGAGAAGAAGCGGCCGTGGAAGCTCTTTGGAACCTTTGTTTGAAAAAGCGTAGAGACGGTTGGGTAAAAGCAGCCAACCGCAAATCCAACGATGGCAAAAGAAAGAAGGGCAAGTAGCTTGTTCTCAACAAAATATAGTGATATTTGACCCAAACCGATCACGGTTGAAAAAACAAAAATAATGGTAAAAGGAGACCATTTATCATTGAGCCTTTTTATCACAAACGTTCCTAACATAAAGGCGATTCCTTCAGCTGTATATATCAAGCCTTTAATCGAGGAATCATCATGAATTTCACTAATATTGATGACCATTAAATTAAACCCACTTAGAAACAACAAGGGAACGAGTGCCATAATAAGGGTCATAAAGACGACGGGCATTCCTTTGATAACAGGGAGAACGTCTTTAAATCCACTAGATCCGTTCGTGTTAAGTGCGGAGTTGGACAACTCTGGCTCTTCCAGTTTTAAAAAGAAGGTGAAAACGAGTAAAACGCCATAAGCAACAAAGGATGCAACATACAACATGGATAAAGGCATAACGACAAGCATGGCACCCGCCAAAGCAGTACCTAGTACACGTGAAATGGTCGACACATTCATATGTACTCCATTCAGTTGAAGAAGTTGATTTTCTTGAACGATTAGAGGGATAGCTGACTGTAGTGCTGGAAAATAAAAAGCAGCGGAAAGCTGAATGCCAATCATAAATACAACCATCCACCAGACGGAACCGGTATAAAGCGCAAGAAACATAAAGATGACACTGAACATACGGGCAATACCCGAATAAATCATAATTGTTTTTTTACTATACTGATCGGTCATTCTTCCTGCAAGAGGGCCAACAAGAATTCCTGCTAATAAGCCAGTAGCGAGGATAAGAGACTTAAGAAAATCAGAAGGTACCTTCACTTGCATAAATTCTAAGTTTCCGATAATTCCGGTCCATAATCCAACCCCAGCAATAAACTCACCAATTAAAATAATCCATACATTCCGATTTTTCCACATCATTTTATAGCCTCTTTTTCATTTAATATATTCTTGTTTAATGAAAAATTTCGTATCTCGAAGATTATTATAGAGGTTTTTGTAAAATCTGTCATGGGTAAAAATGATGGAAACGTATATTGTCACTACAAATAAAACAACAGAGCGCTACACTCTGTTGTAATTTCTTTCAATAATAAAATGGGTCAAATCACCACGGAATATGGTCTTTGAGTACTCAATAATGCATCCATCCTCTAAGTACGCATGTGTGTCTAAAGAAAAGCAAGGGCTCCCTACAGGAATTTGCAGCCTTTTCGCTACTTCTTCATCCGGCTGATACAATTCTAAGTTCTCAATGGTTTTACTTACGTGAAGGTCATATTGAGTTTGCAGCAGCTTGTACAGTGAATCTTCGCAACCTTCTTTACTAATAGCAGGCGTCTTGTACCAAGGAAGATAAGAAATCTCATACTGAATCGGCTCATCGTTCACGAAACGAACTCGCTCGAGTACATTAACAGGTTCTCCTTCGTTTACTTTTAAAAGATTCATCAAATAATCATCTGCAGGAACTACTTCTAAATTAATCACTTTAATCGACGGTATTTTCCCTTGCATCGAAATTTGACCTGAAAAACGTTCAATCGTAGCGGTCAACACTTGCTTCACTTTATTGTTAGATACAAATGTACCGCTTCCTCTTTTTCGGTAAACATATCCCTCGGATGTTAACTGCTGAAGTGCTGTTCGAACGGTCGTACGACTAACTCCATAGGTTTCACAAAACTCAGCCTCTGTCGGAAGCTGTGAATCTGGTGGATATTCTCCATCCTTTATTAACTGGATAATAGCATCCTTCACTTGTAAATGTAGGGCATTTCCATCTTTTATTTCTTCATTCATATCGGAAAACCTCCTTTGTTCATTATAACAAAAATCATTTTGTATTTGTATTTTCAAAAATGAAATTTAAAAATTTGTAGTAACAAATTAAATATTTGTATTGAATTATCATACATAAGTCATTACAATGAAGGTACATCTTGGTAAGCGCTCTCAGAATAACAACATAAGGGGGAATAGGTGGATGATGAATTTTATTGATAAATACATCATGCCGGTGGCGAACAAGTTGGGGAATAACAGGCATTTACTTGCGATTCGTGACGCGTTGGTTGGAATGATCGCGATTACGATGGTCGGTTCTTTGGCCGTCCTGTTAAACAACTTAGGATCAGTACCAGGAATTGGGAAGCCGTATCAAAAAATGATGGTTGCCTTATTCGGAGAAACATGGAACACACTTGGCGGAGACATCTGGTGGGGGACGCTTGCGTTCATGACCGTTTTTGCCGTCTTTGGAATTGCCTACAAGCTTGCGAAGTCTTATGGAGATGATGGATTTGAAGCGATGCTTGTTGCTGGAGCTGCTTTCTTTGTACTCATTCCCCAAATAGGAAATGTGACTCTCACACCTGAGGGAGGAGAAGCCGTCACAGGTGGCGCATGGGGCTTTATTAGTTGGAATTATTTTAATGCTACTGCACTTTTTACAGGTATTATCGTTTCTATTATTGCGACTGAAATTTTTGTGCGATTAGCGAAAATCAAGTACCTGGTGATCAAATTACCAGATGGAGTACCACCAGCTGTTGCAAGATCTTTTTCAAAGCTTCTACCTGGGATGGCGACTATTTTTACGATGGGGTTATTTGGTCTTATTTTACGAAAATTCATTAGTGACGGGGCGTATTTAAATGATTGGTTGAACCAAGTTCTTGTTACCCCTTTAACAGGCGCCGTCGATTCACTGCCATTTGCCATATTAATTGTTGGGTTGGTTCATGGATTCTGGGTCATTGGACTACACGGACCGAATATTTTAGGTGGAATCACAACGCCGTTAATGACAAAGCTTGGGCAAGAAAACTTGAATATGTATGCGCAAGGTGTGGAGAAGCTGGGGGAATATAATATTCTTGCAGGGTCTTTCCTGGATGCGTTTGTTTACTTAGGAGGTTCGGGAGCGACGCTAGGTTTGCTCATTGCGATGTTTATTGCTGGAAGAAGAAGGCATAAGCAGCTATTAGCATTGGGGACTCCTCCAGGGGTATTCCAAATTAACGAACCAATTCTATTTGGTCTGCCAATTGTATTAAACCCAATCTGGTTTATTCCGTTTATCTTAGGTCCAATTGTAATGACCATTATTGCGTATCTATCGATTAGTCTTGGTTTGGTTCACCCAGTCGTGGCCGATATTCCGTGGGTAACCCCAGCCATTCTAGGTGGACTACTCGCTACGGGTGGTCATATCTCTGGAGCCGTTCTTTCGGCAGTAAATCTAGTAGTCTCTATTGCTATTTATCTACCATTTGTGATTGCCCAAGGGCGGATAGAAGCAAGAAAAGACCGTGAAAGAGAACTTCAAGCACCATCTGATACTTTGAAAATGTAAAAATGATTCCCTGGGCAAAGTGATTTATCTTCCCAGGGAGTTTCTTTTTTAAAAAATATAAGGAGGTCATCACATGAATAAAGGATTGAAAATTGTAACGATTGGCGGAGGATCTAGCTATACGCCAGAATTAATTGAAGGATTTATTAAGTATTATGACGAACTACCAATAAGAGAAATATGGCTTGTGGATATAGAGGCAGGAAAAGAAAAGCTCGATATTGTTGGAAACTTAGCTAAACGAATGGTTGAAAAATCAGGGCTCCCGATCAAGGTTCACCTAACACTAGATCGAAGAAAAGCGTTAGAAGGCGCAGACTATGTCACAACTCAATTGCGAGTGGGCTTATTAGAGGCTCGTAAACTGGACGAAAGCATCCCGTTAAAGCATGGAGTGTTGGGACAAGAAACGAACGGACCAGGAGGCCTGTTTAAAGCATTCCGTACCATCCCGGTAATTCTTGATATCTGTCGTGAGATGGAGGAACTTTGTCCGAACGCGTGGCTCATCAATTTCACCAACCCAGCTGGAATGGTAACAGAGGCCGTACTGAAACATACGAACATAAAAGTGGTAGGGCTTTGCAATGTTCCGATTGGAATGGAAATGGGAGTTGCTAAATTATTGGACGTTGATCACAGTCGCGTAAGAATCGATTTTGCTGGATTAAATCATCTGGTGTATGGATTGGATGTTTTTGTTGATGGAAAATCGGTGAAAAAAGAAGTTATTTCCCTTTTAACAGACCCAAACAAGGCGATTACGATGCAAAATATCCATGCAATGGGATGGGAGCCTGAATTTTTACAAGCATTAAATGTTTTACCATGTCCATATCATAATTATTATTACAAGTCTGGTAACATGCTAGAAGAGGAGCTCAACAAATTCCGTGAAGGAAATATTCGAGCGGAGGTTGTCAAAAGATTAGAAGATGATTTATTTGAGCTGTATAAGGACCCTACTCTAGACATTAAGCCACCACAGCTAGAAAAAAGAGGTGGAGCTTATTACAGTGATGCAGCCGTTCGATTGATTCATTCGATGTATACAGATAAGCGAGATATCCAAGCAGTGAATACAAGAAATAACGGGACGATCTCCAATCTGCCGGCGCAAGCCGCTGTAGAAGTAAGTTGTGTCATTACAAAGGACGGTCCGAAGCCAATTAGCGTAGGAGAGCTACCTGTAGCGGTAAGAGGGCTGGTTGGTTATATGAAATCTTTTGAAGAGGTGGCCATTGAAGCAGCCGTAACAGGAAACTACAATACAGCGCTTCTTGCGATGACGATGAACCCGTTTATCCCAAGTGATCACACAGCGAAGACGATTCTCAATGAAATGTTAGAAGCGCATAAAGAGCATTTGCCGCAGTTTACTTTAAAATAAGGAGAATGTACATGATTCAATTAATTGTTAACGCAGACGATTTTGGTTTTAGCTCTGGAGTGAATTATGGAATTATTGACACACATCTGAATGGAATTGTGAACTCCGCCACAATGATGATGAATATGGAAGGAACCGAGCATGCCATTCAGCTTGCAAAAGAGAATCCAAGCCTTCAAGTCGGGATTCATCTTGTCCTTACTTGTGGAAAGCCTCTATTACAAGATGTTTCTTCACTTACGAATGAAGAGGGATTCTTTCATTCCTTGTCAGATCTCCACTCAAAAAAAGAGACGATACGTCTTGAAGAGGTGGAAAGAGAATGGACCGCTCAAATTGAAAAGTTTTTGAGCTCAGGTGTTCCCCTTACACATATGGATAGTCATCACCATGTTCATACGATTGGGGAGTTATTACCGGTTGTACAACGTTTATCTAAAAAATACAACTTACCGGTTAGAGCAAATGGATTAGAGCAAATTCAAGGTGTGGAGCCATTCTCAGATGTGGCATTATTTGATTTTTATGGAGATGGATTAGAAGCAGAATATTTCAATAAGCTCGGGGAGCGATACAGCCAACCAATAAAAGTTGAAGTGATGACACACCCAGCTTACTTAGATACAGCCATTTTAAATGGTTCTTCCTATACGTACAAACGCATAGAAGAGGTGGATCTATTAAAAGCGGTGGTCCTCCCAGAAGGCGTTCAATTATTATAAAAGGGAAAATGTTA
The DNA here is from genome assembly GCA_041640555.1 of Bacillaceae bacterium. Lineage (GTDB taxonomy): Bacteria > Bacillota > Bacilli > Bacillales > Cytobacillaceae > Robertmurraya_A. The sequence goes on along the minus strand of JBEQAB010000005.1, from coordinate 207,605 downwards.
CAAGTTTTATAGTTGCATATAGTAATAAATTTATGTAAAATAGTCATATAATCTTTTTGTTTTGACTATAGTTGTAGTATAGTACAAAAGAATATTATCGGTTTTCCTTTCTCAGTAAAGGGGAGTAGCGTCAGGATTTTTCCTGAAACAAAGTCGTCATTACATGGAGTCAAATCCATCGGCTTTGTTGGCATAACATTGTGCTTAGCGAGACCTTTGCCTACAATGGCAAGGTCTCTTTATTTTGTGGGCAAAAAAATCGATAAGAACTAAATTTATAGGAGGGAATCATGTATGGAACTAGAATTTTTAACCGCACTACTTACCATTATTGTCATTGACTTAGTTCTTGCCGGTGATAATGCCATTTTAATTGGTCTAGCTGCTAGAAATCTTCCAAAGGAGCAGCAGAAAAAAGTTATTTTATGGGGTTCACTTGGAGCCATTATCATTCGTGTGGTAGCAACTCTTGCTGTCGTTTGGTTACTTAAGATCCCAGGTTTACACTTAGTTGGTGGACTACTACTTGTTTGGATCGCGTATAAGTTATTGACGGATGATGATAGCCATGGAGATGTAAAAGCTGGAGATAATTTTTGGGCAGCGATTCGTACCGTTATTATTGCGGATGCATTAATGGGATTAGATAACGTCCTTGCGATTGCTGGTGCATCTCACGGTAATATGACTCTTGTTATTATTGGATTATTGATTTCAGTACCAGTAGTAATGTGGGGGAGCACGATGATTATTAAATGGATCGAGCGTTACCCAGTTATCGTTACAATCGGTTCTGCGATCTTAGCTTGGACAGCGGCAAAAATGATTGTTGGTGAAGGATTCCTGGAAGGTATTTTTGCAAATGGTTTTGTGAAGTACGGCTTCGAAATCCTTGTCATTGCTGGTGTAGTTTTAGCAGGAAGAATGACAATGAAAAAGAAACAACTTGCAGCGCAAACCGAAGAAACCTTCGAATTGAAAAAGGCTGGTTCTCATTAATATATGTATGGTGCTCCCTGTTGAGGGAGCACTTTTTTATATTTTTAATTCTTGATGAAGTTGGGTGGATGTTTCAATTTGAAAGGTTGCATGATCAATATGATATTTCTCCCGTACCACACGAATCGCCTCTTGAAGGATCGTTTGTGAAGGCTGATCATCCTTTACAAGTATATGGCATGTTAATGAATGTAGACCAGAAGTGATCGTCCAAATATGGAGATCATGTACATCAATCACACCATGTATGGATTCAAGCGCTTTTTTTACATCCTCTTGATTTACAGATGATGGTGTTCCTTCCATTAGTATATGAAGAGAATGAGAAATGACACCCCATGCACTACGTAAAATTAATAAAGCGACAATGACAGAAATAATAGGATCCGCGATATACCAACCAAACAGCAGCATGACGAGTCCAGCAATAATCGCTCCAACCGATCCTAACGCATCTCCTAATACGTGTAAATAGGCACTTCTCACGTTCACATTATCTTTCACATCACCATTTCGTAATAAAGACCAAGCGCTAATTAAATTGGCTCCAAGACCAATACAAGCAATCAGGATCATCGTTCCGCTGGCAACGGTCGGAGGCTCAATAAACCGTTCAAATGCTTCCCAAACGATTAAACCAGCAATGACAAATAGAGTGACACCATTAAACAGAGCGGCTAATACTTCAAACCGGTAAAATCCAAAAGTTTTCTTTGGTGTAGCCGGACGAGAAGCAATCCAAAGAGCTACTAAACTAAGTAACAAAGAGCTTGCATCACTAAGCATATGCCCCGCATCTGATAATAGTGCAAGACTATTTGTGATTAATCCTCCAAAAAATTCAGCAAACATAATTCCCGTTGTAACCAATAAAGCAATTAGTAACCCTTTTTTGTTTCCTTCCCGCTGCGAATCAAAATGATCATGGCAATGGTCATGAGTATGATGGTGATGATGATGCCCATGACCGTGGTGATGATGGTGATGACCCATGTGAATTCCTCCTAATTACAATTAATATGGGAAAGAACTTGCTGAAGAATCGTGATAACATGTTCGTCATCGTATGAATAGTACAAGGTGCTTCCTTCCCGACGATATTTGACTAGTCGAAGCTTTCTCAGCGTGCTTAGTTGATGGGAAACGGCCGATTGAGTCATCTCCAATACTTCCGTTATATGACTCACAGAACATTCCTCTTGGGAGAGTAAGTATAAAATTTTTATTCTTGTTGGATCAGCTAGTGCTTTAAATATCCTTGCTGCTTCATCTGCTGTTGTTTGGTTAAGAAAAGAATGATCCGTACGTTCCATCATCTAGCTCCTTTAATTAGTAATTTAACATATGAGCATATGTTCATATATGTATAGTATCATAAAGTTGATCATTTGGTGATAAAAAAACTTGAATTCTCAGAAATTTACTTTGGAACAAACATAAAAAAGTGATAACATGGTAGCATACAATATGCTTTAGTCCGGTTAAGTATTGGAGTGAACGTTGGAGTGATGACAGTGACAGGAAGAGAAGTTCCATTAAGAGAGAAAAGTATTGTATTTATCGGTTTCATGGGTGTGGGGAAAACAACCATTGGAAAATTAGTAGCTAAAAAGCTATATCGTGATTTTATAGATATCGATCAAGTGATCGAAGAAGAATACGGTGCACCAACTTCAGAAATTTTTAAGCAAATTGGGGAAAAAGCCTTCCGTGAAAAAGAAAAAGAAGTGATTACTAAATTAAGCAAGAAGAAGCTTTCAGTACTTTCTTTAGGCGGCGGTGCATTTCTTCAAGAAGATATAAGGGAAGCGTGCACGAAAAATTGTATCGTGTTTTTCCTAGACTTATCGTGGGAATATTGGAAGGATCGTATTAGTTTAATTATTGATTCTAGACCCGTTCTCCAAGGTCGGAATATTGATGAAATTTTGGAGCTTTTTAATAGTAGACAAGAGATCTATCAATACCACCATTCAAGGGTAAAAACCGATACTCAGGAAGCAGATGAGATTGCTGACTATATCGTGGATTCATTAAAGGTTGCTTGGGATATCTATGAGCCAAGATAAGAAGAGAAACCATTCGATTTCGAATGGTTTCTTTATTAGAAAGTTAAGAAAGCATAAGTTTTTGAACTTAGAACAGTGTCTAGCTCCAGCGCCTAGCTCCTCGGGGTCATAAGCCAAAGCCCTACAGACGTCAGGACCTCTTTTGGTCTCCGTCTTATGCCTGTCGGAGCTTACCAAGACGCTTGCGCTTTTCTTATTTTCCATTGAATTTTCTCTGGAATAGATCAAATAGCATCATTTTGTCTCGCAATAATGCGGAACATGGCTGCTGTCCCATTGGATAGGCCCATGTATACTTATCGCAAACTGGACATTTACCATCTTCTTTAAAATGATGAATAATGTTCATAGGGAAGCCGAATTGATCTCCCCCTACTAGCATTTGATAAGTCTGTCCTTTCACTTCAAAAAGCACTTGATACCCTTTAAAAATGGATAGGTTACTAATCTTTATATTCGTAGCAGAATAATGGCTCATTTCTTTTACACATCCTAAGGTAAATTCAATAGAAGACAAGCTTATGGTTTTATTATAGCTGAATATGGATGGGATTTCATGGCATTTTGTAACAAAATGGGGGGAAAGGGGTGTGGTGAGTGGGGGGACCTAGAGATTGTGTGTTCTATCAGCGAGTTTCGAAGTTCTATCGGCGGGTTTCGGTGTTCTATCAGCGAGTTTCAGTGTTATATCGGTGAACTCCCTGGATCCATTCAGCTTTCTCTCTCAATTTTTCAGCGTTATATCAAATATATCGGCGACTTCCGAAATATATCGGCGCCATATCAAATATATCAGCGACTTTCCACGATATATCAGCGACCTCCTAAAAACAGCGGTCCCCGATCAACAAAAAACGAGCCACACCCCTCGTGTAGCTCGCCTCTCTATACCTAAAAATGATCACCTTATCGAAACTCAATACTCACATAATCATTAATAAGGATCAGCTTCGTGGCTTTTCTTTACCGCTTCTTCTGTTGCTTCATTCGCAGCTAATGTACCTTGTCCATATTTTGATTGACCGGATTCACGACCTGGAACTTCCCCTGTTTTCATACCTTCCATTTCTTTCATTTTCATTTGAAGTCCTTCTCGCACACGTCGGCCATACTCTTCATCAGCTTGTGTGAAGTGTTCAATCATGGCATCTTGAATTTTTGGGTCGCATACGGCAAGTGCTTCAGATAGGTTTTTAATTAATTCATCGCGCTCCCAATCTTCAAAGCTTCGGTAGGTGTGACCAGCCTGACCGTAGTTGTTAGGTCGATCGATTGGCGCACTCATGGCTGCTGCATTGTACGTTGGGTGGTGTGGTGCACGACCTTCCCTACTCGCTTCCTTAAAACCGCCGAGCATCGATGGCTCATAGTTAATATGAGGATTATCCCCGGACTCTTTTGGGTCACGTACATCCATCTGCCCACGTTGCTGATTGGTGTGGACAGGTGCCTTTGGCGCATTAACAGGCAATTTTAAATAGTTTGCTCCTACACGGTAACGTTGCGTATCGGAGTAAGAGAAGGTACGACCTTGCAACATTTTATCATCTGAAAAGTCCATGCCATCAACAAGAACTCCTGTACCGAAAGCAGCTTGCTCAATCTCCGCATGAAAATCCACTGGATTGCGATCAAGAACCATTCGACCTACCGGTAACCATGGGAACTGATCTTCTGGCCATAGTTTCGTATCATCGAGCGGATCAAAATCGAGTTCTGGATGGTAATCATCTTCCATGATTTGAACAAAAAGTTCCCATTCTGGATACTCCCCACGCTCAATGGCTTCATATAAATCTTGTGTTGCATGACCAACGTTTTTGGCTTGAATCTCATTAGCCTCGTCTTGTGTTAAATTTCGGATTCCTTGCTTCGGCTCCCAGTGATATTTTACCAACACCGCCTCACCCTCGGCATTCACCCATTTATATGTGTTCACACCAGAACCTTGCATATGACGATAGGTAGCAGGAATTCCCCATGGAGAGAAGAGGAAGGTAATCATATGTGTTGCTTCAGGTGTACGGGAAACAAAATCAAACATCCGCTGTGGATTCGGAACGTTGGAAGCAGGATCCGCTTTGAAAGCGTGAATCATATCAGGGAACTTCATCGCATCACGAATAAAGAAAATTTTCAAGTTGTTCCCAACAAGATCCCAGTTACCCTCTTCTGTATACATTTTAACAGCGAAACCACGCGGATCACGCGCGGTTTCGGGCGAATCCTTCGCTCCTGCCACTGTTGAGAAACGAACCATTAATGGTGTTTTCTTCCCAGCCCCCGAAAATACTTTGGCACGCGTATACTTTTCTACGGGTTCATCTCCCACTTTTCCATATGTCTCAAAATACCCAAATGCTCCAGAGCCACGTGCGTGTACCACACGTTCTGGTATTTCTTCACGGTCAAAGTGCGATATTTTTTCAATAAAGTGATAATTCTCAAGTGTAGCGGGTCCACGGTTTCCAATGGTACGTATATTTTGATTGTCTGGCACAGGATGGCCCTGACGTGTGGTTAACGTCTCACGATTCTCATCTTGTTCGGTTGAAGCATTTTTATCTTTGTTCTCTGTCAAAAAGATAACCTCCTATTAAATAGTCACCTTCATTAAAATTTACCTCTACTGGTGAATTTATACAAATAGACTTTCGTAATATCCGCTTAATTAACTGACCAAACTCTCTACTAGTTAACGAAAATCTCGATAAAATTTATACCTAAATTTAATTTATAATAAAAAATTAAACATTACATTGTGATAATCTTTACAAGCAATTTTTTTCCTATAGTAAGATGGAGAAAAATTAATAGAAGTGAGTGAGATTATTTCGAATTTAATTGTCCTATTAGGATTACATAAATTTGATTTACGTTAGTTAGTTTAATATGTTAAAAAGTAGTATTGAAAATTAAAGTTTTTTTCTATTTTAATATAATAAATAGTCTTTTTCGAAATTGATTGACAAATGAAAGCGATTTACTCTATCATAATGGTAGATTCAAAATATATCTCACATAGATCTATGTTGTATTTATAAGAAAAGTAGGTTTATAAAAATGACGAAAGAGGGGGGATTCAGATGTCTGATGAGAGAGTGTTTGCTACCTATCTTATTGAAACTCCATATCCCTTGGAAAAGGCAGCTGAAATAATGGCAGGCGAACAGTCAACTGGTACTTTTATTGCTGTTCCAGGCGAAACGCCTGAAATTAAAAGGCAACATGGAGCGAATGTGGTTAAGATTGAGGAACTTGATTCCTCTATTACTCCGGGCCTTCCAGAATGTCATTTGTCAAAAGGGATGGAGAAACCTGTCTATAAACGAGCGAGAGTAACCTTGTCATTTCCACTCCATAACTTTGGTCATTCCTTACCCAACCTATTATCTACGGTTGCAGGAAATCTTTACGAACTAAGAGAGTTCTCAGGATTAAGACTAGAAGATTTGGATCTGCCCGAGTCATTCTCGAAAAAGTATCAAGGTCCTAAGTATGGTATTCAAGGTACAAGAGAGTTTGCAGGAGTGTACAAACGTCCAATTATCGGAACCATTATAAAACCAAGCATTGGTCTCCCTGGTAGCGGCTACGGACCACTAGTTCGTGAATTAGCTGAAGCGGGAATTGATTTTATTAAGGATGACGAACTGTGTGGAAATCCATCGTACCTCCCGTTTGAGGAGAGGGTGCGCATTGTGATGGACGAGATTAATCGTGCAGCAGAAAAGACAGGGAAAAAAGTGATGTATGCATTTAATATCACTGGTGAAATTGACGAAATGAAAAGAAACCATGATACAGTGGTTAATGCCGGTGGAACATGCGTGATGGTATGCATCAATAGTGTGGGATACAGTGCGGTAACCCACTTAAACGGGTACAGTGAAGTACCTATTCATGGTCATCGGAACCAGTGGGGCGCAATGACACGATCCCCGTTTCTAGGAATGGGATTTTTAGCATATCAGAAAATTTGTAGATTAGCAGGTGTGGATCACCTCCACACAAACGGTCTAGACTCTAAATTTGCTGAAAGTAATGAAAGCGTTGTAACAAGCATTCGTAGCCTTCTCACTCCTATGTTTGGCGGATACGAAGCTATGCCAGTCCTTTCATCCGCCCAATGGGCAGGGAGTGCTACCACTACCTATAAACAAATAAAATCACTTGATGTTATTCATCTCGCAGGAGGAGGAATTCTAGCCCATCCTGGTGGAGCAAAAGAGGGAGTCAAAAGCATGCAGCTTGGCTGGGAAGCAGCTGAAAAGGGGCATGATCTTGAAGTCTATGCCAATCAGCATCATGAACTAAAAATGGCCATTGAGGCTTTCGGAACGAAGTAGCAGGAGGATTATGATGACACAAAATTTACTTCTAGCATTTTATGGAGATGATTTTACAGGGAGTACTGATGCTATGGAGGCGCTTACTCTAAAGGGGTACAGGACAGTTCTATTCCTCGAACCACCAACTAGCGAAATGATTAATCAGTTTGAGGGTTTAAGTTGTATTGGTGTTGCAGGTACCAGTAGAGCAAAGAATGGCTCAGGTCTTGCCGCAGAACTTCGTCCAATAATGGAAAAACTAAGTGACATTGGTGCCAAAGTAGTTCACTATAAAACTTGTTCGACTTTTGATTCATCGCCTGAAACTGGTAGTATCGGAGAAGCGATCAAGGTAACACTCGATTATTTCCCGCAACAGTCCACGGTTCCACTTCTTGTGGGAGCACCAGCTTTAGGAAGGTTTACTTTGTTTGGTAACCATTTTGCCAAAATGAACGAAGAAGTACACAGGTTAGATCGCCATCCGGTCATGAGTTGTCATCCCGTTACTCCAATGGATGAGGCCGATCTTAGACTTCATCTGAAAAAACAGATAGATGCTGACATTGCTCTAGTGAACATTCTTGAACTTGAGAGAGAAATAGAAGAAGTTAGAGAAGTTTATAACGAGAAACTGAAACAAAAACCTGATGTAATTTTATTTGATGTATTGGACAATGAGAGGCTATATAAAAGTGGGAAGTTGATATGGGATTATGCAGAAAAGAATCCGTTCGTTGTAGGTTCATCTGGAGTCGAGTATGCACTTACTCAGGTATGGGAAAAGGAAGGATTTTCGGCAAGTAGAGAAGAGGAAAAAAACGTTCATGCAGTAGAAAACATCTTAGTCGTTTCAGGAAGTGCTTCGGTTGTCACGGAGAATCAGATAAGAACCGCTATAAATTCCGGTTTTCACGGATTTGCAATTCCACCAGAGTTACTAGTGTCAAAAGAATGGAAGACTCCTCTTTTAGACGAAGTGGTGGAGTATTTACAAAAAGGTGAAAGTGTGGTTTTGTATACGGCCCTCGGACCGAATGACAAAAACATATCGGTAACAAGAAATCTATTAAAAGAGCATGGAATTACTAACCCAGGAGAGTACATTGGAAATAAGCTAGGGACAATTACCGATTATCTCACAACCATGTCCTCATTAAAACGTGTCGTAATTGCTGGAGGAGATACATCAGGCTTTGTAGCGGGTGCTATGGGCATATATGGACTTGAAATGCTTCTCTCAGTATCTCCAGGTGCACCCCTCTGCAAGGTGTATTCAGATAATAAGGAGAAAGAGGGGATGGAGATCGCGTTAAAAGGTGGTCAATTTGGTTCCCCCGATTATTTCCTAAAAGTCAGGGATGCAAAAACAGTAGAATGAAGGAAGGCTTGAAAAAATGAGTGACCAAAAGACAATAAATAATTCACCTTTATTGAAAGAGGTGGCTTACGAGGAAATTAAAGAACTTATTCTCAATGAGACGTTCCAGCCGGGAAGCTTTTTGTCCGAGCGAGAGCTAATCAGCATGCTAAATATGAGTAAGACTCCAATTAAATCAGCTCTCACTAGGCTAGAAGCAGAAGGGTTTGTCACTGTATCAAGCAAGCAGGGAATCATAATCAATGACCTATCATTTTCGCGGATCATCGATATCTATGATTTAAGGACAGTCCTTGAAACCCATAACGTAAGGTCTGTTTTGAACCGACTCACAGAAGAACAGTTTGAAATGATCCGTGAGAATTTAGAAGTGACAGAAAGAATTGTAAAAGTTTTGGATGTCAGGGAGTTTGCAAAAGCGGACCATGATTTCCACTTGTTGATTTCAAATTTTGCAGGGAACGAGGAAATTCATCGTATTCTCCTCAACTACAATGATCATCTCCTTCGGATCACACTCCGACATTTAAAGAAAGATCCGAATAGGATGAAGGATTTTTATCAGGACCATTTGGAGATCTACAATCTTCTCTCTGAAGGAAGAGAAGAATCAGTGGAGCGGATGAGAGATCATCTCCAAAATTCTAAACAAAAATTGTTCTTATAATACTTGAACAGGGGGAAGAAATTTGAAAGCGGTTTATGTAGAGGAAGCCTACAAAGTTGCAGTAAAAGATGTGGAGATTCCTGAATTAGGTGATCATGATGTTTTGATTAAAGTAATGGCAGCAGGAATTTGTGGATCGGACCTACATACCTATAAAGGTCTCCATCCATTCCGAAAGCCACCAGTCATCATTGGACACGAATTGTCAGGTGAGGTAGTTAAAGTTGGACAGCATGTTAAAAATGTCAAGCGGGGTGATAGGGTAACGGTAGAGCCTCAGAGTGGATGTGGTCATTGTGAATATTGTTTGACTGGAAAAGTGAATTATTGTGAGGATCGTGGAGCCCCTGGTATTGGCGGTTGGTATGGTACGATGGCCGAATATTTTGCAACGCCAGAAAATACGGTGTTCAAACTTCCGGACGGCATGGACTTTGAAACAGGCGCCTTAGTTGAACCTTTTGCAGTCGGTGTGCATGCGGTTAGAAAAGCAAATATTGGGGTTGGTGACAAAGTAGCAATCCTAGGAGCTGGTCCGATTGGACTCTTGGCAATGGCCGCGGCAAAAGCTGCAGGTGCGACAACTCTTCTTGTCACAGATGTTATGGATTACGCCCTTGAAAGTGCTATGGAGATGGGGGCGACCCACACGCTTAATATTATGGGGAATCCGAATTGGATGACGGAAGCGAAAGATTTGGTCGGCGGGGCATTCGACAAGGTGCTTATTGCAGCCGGTGTTCCTGGAATTATTGATCAGAGCTTAGTCCTCCTGCGAAAAGGTGGCAGAATGGTAACGATTGCTATGTTTCACGGAGACCAAACATTCAACATACACAATCTTCAGAATCAGGAAAAGGAAATAATTGGTTGCATGACATACACACGAGAAGATACAATCACTGCGATAGATCTCTTACATGCAGGAGCGGTGGATAAGGATGCAATCATTACCCATAGGCTTACTGCAGAACGAGCGGCAGATGGATTCCGTATTGTCGATAAGAAAGAAGAGCAGTCACTAAAAGTACTTGTCACGTTTTAATAAATAGAATAAAAGTTTGTTTTATATAAAAACAAAGGGGGATTTAAGAAATGAAAAAATGGGGTTTGCTATTGATTGCGATGATGCTTCTATTAAGTTTGGTGGCATGTGGGAAAAGTGAAACATCTGGAGGCTCAGAATCCGGTGAAAAAGAAAAGACAGTCAAATTACGCCTTGGCCATATTACTGGGGAAAGTGATGCTTGGCACCTTGGAGCGGTGAAATTTGCAGAATTAGTAAAAGAAAAATCTAATGGAACCGTTGAGGTAGAAATATACCCAAGCTCTACGCTTGGAAACGACAGGGATCTAATTGAGGGAATGCAAATGGGATCTGTTGATTTCGCCCTAGTTGCTGGTGTGCTTTCCAATTTCTATGAGCCATATGGCATTCTAGAACTTCCATACTTATTTAGAGACCAAGAACATCTTGAAAATGTTCTTTATGGAGAAGTAGGAGATAAGCTGCGTGAAGATTTACTAGCTGCTACTCAAGTAAGAGGTCTAGATTTTTGGGTAAGGGGCCCACGTGAATTAACAGCAAACAAAGAAGTGAAAACGCTTAACGACTTAAAAGGATTGAAAATCCGTGTTCCTGAAATCCCTGCTAGTATAGCTGCATGGGAAGCAATGGGTGCATCACCAACGCCAATGGCCTTTGGTGAAGTATATTCTTCTCTACAAACAGGAGTTATCGATGCACAGGAGAATCCGTTTGCCTTGATTGAAAGCAACAAAATTCAAGAGGTCCAATCTCACTTGATGCTTACAGATCATGTTTACGGATACGTAATGCTTGCTATGAGCGATTTGGCATACGGTAAGCTTTCGAAGGATCAACAAAAAGCAGTAGAGGAAGCGGCAAAAGAAGCTACGCAATATGAAAACGAGTTAGTAGCTAAGAATGAAGAAGAACTACTGAAAAAGCTAAAAGACGCGGGCATGACGGTCGTGGAGCCTGATAAAGAAGCTTTCTCAGAGGCTGCTAAGAAAGTTCATGGAGAGTTCGCAGAAAAATTCGGTCAAGAATTATATAACAGCATTGTAGAAACGAAGTAATAGTGAGGGTGGAAGGCTAGGGGGTACTTCCCTGCCTTCTTACCTGTAAAACAAGGGGGAAAGAGGATGAAATCCATTCTAAATGTGATCGACAAAATGAACAAAGTCGTTGGAATCCTCGTCGGTTTAATGCTGGCAGCTATGTCAGTGTTAATCCTGATTCAGGTTTTTTCAAGATTTTTGGTGGATGTGCCATTTCCATGGACAGAAGAGGCAGCAAGGTACCTCATGGTATATACAGTGTTTTTAGGATCAAGTCTTGCTCTTAGGAATCATAAAATGATTGCTATTGAAATTATTTCTGAAATTGTTGGGAAGAAGCTTAGAAAAATATTAAAAATTGTCGCTTTGCTGATTTCAATCGTCTTTTTTGGACTTCTTATTCTCGAGGGGGCAAATATACTAGGAATTGTCCAAAATCAAGCATCAGCAGCTATGGGACTTACCATGAATATCCCCTACATGGCCATACCGATTGGCGCGTTTTTAATGATTGTTAATGCTATTGCAGTTATCATTGAACTTATTATTAATGAAGACATGGATACTTCTGAGGCTGCTCAAGCTCTGAAAGCGGGGGAAAATATCTAATGGGTGTAATATTGTTTGTGTTTTTATTAATCTTTTTTGCCCTTGGAGTTCCCATTGCGGTTTCAATGGGGCTAGCTTCAGCAGTTGCGATTTTGTGGGATGGCGGAACCCCTCTGATCGTTCTTGTCCAAAGATCCTTTACGAGTATTGATAGCTTTCCCATCATGAGTATACCATTTTTTGTTCTAGCTGGTGTCCTTATGGAATACGGTGGAATCTCCAAAAGACTGGTCGCGTTCGCGAATGCTCTTACAGGGCATTTCTCAGGTGGACTTGCCATTGTAGCTGTAGTGACAAGTATGTTCTTCGCAGCCATTTCTGGTTCCAGTGCAGCCACAACAGCTGCTCTAGGTAGTATATTAATTCCAGCTATGGTGGCAAGAGGGTATCATAAAAATTTTGCAGGAGCTATTCAGTCGGCTTCTGGTGAACTTGGTGTTATCATACCACCGAGTATTCCTCTTATCTTATATGGAGTATCAACTGAAACGAGTATTGGAGATCTTTTCATGGGAGGTTTCATTCCTGGTATCCTTGTCGGATTATCTCTTATTATTACAGTTTTCATTCTCGCTAAAAAAAGAGGATATGCAAAAGAAACTAGAAAATCTGGGAAAGAACTGTGGGAAGCTTTCCGTGCATCCTTCTTTGCCCTATTAATGCCTGTTATTATCCTTGGTGGAATTTACGGAGGGTTATTTACACCAACAGAAGCAGCTGGTATTGCAGTCTTGTACAGCTTTATCGTTGGTACCGTTTTATATCAAGAAATAAAATTGAAGCAAATCCTTAACATTTTGACGCAATCCGTAATCACGACATCATCAATTATGTTTATATTGGCGAGTGCAGGTTTGTTCGGATGGATTTTAACTAGAGAGGGAATCCCTCAGGATGTTGCAAACTTCTTTATAGGTATTTCAGATAATCCACTTATCTTCCTATTACTTGTAAACGTTTTCCTGCTTTTGGTAGGTATGTTCATGGAAACAAATGCGTCGATCATCATCCTCGCTCCACTATTGGTTCCAGTTGCAGTTTCACTTGGAATCGATCCTGTACATTTTGGGATCATCATGATTATTAACCTGGCTCTTGGAATGTGTACACCTCCACTGGGTATTAATTTGTTTATCTCGGCACAACTAGCCAAAATCAATTTGCTCCAAATAACAAGAGGAATGTTGCCGTTTTATTTTGCTCTCTTGATAACACTTGGGTTAATTACGTTTTTTCCACAAATCACAATGTTTGTACCAAATCTTTTGAAGTAAAGAAGGGAAATTATCATGCCGTTAGCTAATGAAATTAGAAAAGAACTACAGCATACAGGTAAGTACATGATGGGTTACGGACTAGCCTGGGGAAATGCAGGGAATATTTCAGCTAGAACAGAGCAGGATCGCTATATCATCACTGCTAGTGGTACCTTTTTAGGAGAGCTTGATGAAACTGACTTAATTGAGTGTGGATTAAAGGGTAATGTGTTTGATGCCGGGGGCAGGAAGCCCTCTAAGGAGACCCCAATGCATCGAGCCATATATGAAAATAGACCGGAAATCGGTGCAGTACTTCATGCATCTCCTTTTTACAGCACTTTGGTTGCGAGTTCAAAACTAGAAATTCCGTCCGACTTGTTTGTAGAGACTATGTATTATTTAGAAAGAATTGAACGTGTAGCTTATCATCATCCAGGTAGTGAAGAACTTGGTAAGGCCGTTTACGAGAAAGCCAAAAGCGCAAACATACTCTTACTGGAAAACCATGGTGTACTCGTATATGACACGACGGTGAAAGAGGCAAGAATGGCGTTACAAACGTTAGAAATGGCTTGCCGAATGATTGTTACAGCTCAATCGGCTGGGATTTCTCTTACTAAGTTATCAGGTGATACACAAGAGGATTTTCTTCAGCATTCAGGATACAAACCTAGAAGAGAATGGTATAACTAAAACACGGCGGATAGCCGTGTTTTCTTCTGTAAATAGAAACTAATAAAAGGATGTAGCTAGTTAGGATAAAAATATACTAATGAGGAAAATGGATTTTTTTATAAATTAGGGACATTCACCACTCATCATCCCATTCATACACTGTACGTGAAGCGGATGCCCTTTATCCATTTAAAGTTAAAGAGAGAAGAAGTAGGCTTACCAATTAATAAGAATGAGGATGATGTTGAAGTGACAAGGAAAATCCCCGCAGGTTACAAGTCAAAACTCGATTTACTACAAACCGAGCAAGCGATAAAAAAGGTGAAGGATTATTTTGAAAGTAATTTGGCTGAAGAATTGAACTTGATTCGAGTATCAGCTCCGATTCTTGTAAAAGAAGGAAACGGGATAAACGATAATTTGAATGGTGTGGAACGAATTGTTTCCTTCGATGCTCTTGATATAGAAGATACACAAATCCAAGTGGTCCAATCTTTGGCCAAGTGGAAACGGCTTGCTCTAGCAAAGTATGGGATTGGTTTAGGCAGAGGATTGTATACTGATATGAATGCCATACGCCGCGACGAAATCCTAAGCAATCTTCATTCCCTATATGTGGACCAATGGGACTGGGAAAAGGTCATTACGAAAGAACAACGCAATATTCAAACATTAAAGGCGGAAGTTCGAAAAATATATAATGTGCTTCGTTCCACGGAGATTTACCTTAATGACTTTTTTCCAGAACTACCACCCTCACTTCCGATGAATATTCATTTTGTCACTACACAGGAACTCGAAGATCAATATCCAGAGTTAACGCCAAAGCAAAGAGAAGATAAGGTTGCAAAGGAATACGGGGCCGTGTTTATCTCTCAAATTGGTGGTGCATTAAAGTCGGGCAGTAAACATGATGGCCGCTCACCAGATTATGACGATTGGACGTTGAATGGAGATATAGTCCTTTGGAATCCTACCCTTGAAATGGCTTTTGAAGTGTCTTCTATGGGGATACGAGTAGATGAAGAAACATTGCAAAAACAACTAAAACTTGCGGGTGCTGAAGATCGTGCACAATTAGAATTTCACCAAGCTATTTTAAATAAAGAAGTTCCTTACACCATTGGGGGAGGAATTGGCCAATCAAGATTATGTATGTTTTTCTTGCAAAAAGCACATATTGGCGAGGTTCAAGTGTCCATATGGAATGAGGAGATTTTACAAACTTGCAGAGAGGCGAATATTCAACTACTGTAACAACGAAGTCCCAATAAGTTTGCCCCCTTATTGGGACTTTTTTTACGCTGTTTTTGCCTTTTTCCATACTCGAGTCATAATAAACGTGACAAGAGCAATCAGAGCAACAAAGATCAAACTGATGAAGAATCCAAGTCGAATACTTTTTTCAAATATGGTCCCTGAGACGGCAGCAGCTAGTAAAATCAATCCTAGGATACAGAGTGTTTTATCCCAAGCCTTGAGCTTTAGGATTTTTAAGGCAGAGAGGATAATGAAAGCCCAGTTATACATTTGTAAAATTCCAGCTGCCGTCGTGATATACGCATAGATTTTTCCTGGTAAAAGCAAGGCGGCAACCACTGAGGCTGATAATCCTAGCGTAGCCAGTCCTAACGAAGGAAGCGGAACTTCTTTTCCGAAAAAAAGCTTTTTTTCTTTTTCAAAAATAGCAGGAGCATCCTTATCTTTGGCTAATGTTTTTAACAGGTTGGTTACCGTAAATAACGAGGCCGTCATCGTGGAAAACCCGGCCGTTATAATGGCTGCATTAAATACATGCGGAAAAAATGGCAGCTTATAATGAGATAAGGCAGTGACAAACGGACTTTCTTTTTCATCAATGGCCTCATAAGACACCATGGTGACAACAAGTCCCATAGAAATTGCATAGATAATCGTTAGTACGATCAGCATAATTTGTCCTGCTTTGGGAGCATCCTCTTTATTTTCAAGCTGCATCGATAATAATCCAATCGCTTCAATTCCGCCAAACGCATAAAATGCATAAAGAAGGGAAGACCAAAACGCCAGTCCACCTTTTGGGAATAGGTCATGAAGGGAGTTGGGCATTCCTGGTTGATGGGTATCGCCTCCGTGAACCCAGCCAACTAAAGCAGCAATGGCAAGCACAATAAACATAAGAATAGCTGCCGTTTTTGTTACAGCTAACACATTTTCTACCTTATCGAACCCTTTTGTTCCTAAAAAAACAACAATAATAGAAAGAACCGCATAGCCTGCAGCAAATACCCAAAGTGGAACCTTAGGGAACCAAAATCGAGAAAGAATTGCTAGTGCCGTTAACTGACTTCCGATAATTAAAATTTTTGAAATCCAGTAATTCCATCCACAGCTAAATCCACCCCAGCGTCCAAAAGCTTTTCCAGCATAATAACAGAACGATCCTTCTTGTGGATCTTCCGTCGTCATCATTGCTAAAAAATGATATACCACATAGGTTCCAATCGCCGCTAACAAAAAGGAGATTACGATTGCAGGGCCGGTAATTTTTACCCCGATTCCTGAACCGAGAAAGTAGCCAGTACCGATAGTACAACCTATACCAATGAGGCTCAGCTGCCACCATTTTAAATCCCCTTTTGGTGCATTTCCTTTTGCTTGACCTGATCCACAACTTACTTTTTTCATCCCAATCCTCCTCGTAAAGCGTTCTTATTGTGTTACACATTCCCACACTTCAAACATTGTTATTTTTGGATATGTTTCTGTGATCGAACAAAAACTAAAGAGGAGGTGAAGCTTTAACCGATCAGGTCATCGCCACACCTTTTAATGGCATCAAAAACGGCCGTAAGAAACTACTCATATGCCATTACCGAAACCGCTACACCAGAAATTCGGCAAACCTTAATGGATCAACTCGAAGATGCGATTGATGCTCATCGGAGAATTTCAAGTATATGATGGAAAAAGGGTACTATCATCCACAAGATACGAAAAAACAGCTAGAGGTGGATTTGAGAACCGCAGAAACGGCGATGTCTCTATCAAACGATTAACAGGAAAGCTTGTGGCTAATGTCCACAAGCTTTTAAAAAAGAAAAGAATATATTTCATCTTCCTTCTTTTGTATACTAGGTAAATAGTACCAAAATGAGGTTGTGAAATGATATTCAAACGTTCCTTTCTTACACCAGACATCCCTAGCGAAAAGAAAAAGTTATTAGAAGAATATCTATTTAAAGAAAACGTTCAGCGATGTAAGCTTTTCGCAAAAATTGTCATCTTATTCGAAGCTATTTTACTTGGAATGAATATGGCTGAAACTTACGCTACGAAACAATCTTTGTAGATGGAAATACATATTTTTTATTCTGTATCTCACTTTAGTCATCATGGCTAGTACGATGCTTTTATTCATACGTTGGTTCGAGCGGCAGGTCTCCCGGAATAAGTGGGCAAAACCTGTTATTAAGCCTTGTCAGTTTATTTTTAGTTTGGGGTGCGGTCGTAACGCTCGTGGACCAAAGAGAGTACGGACATGTCATGGCGTTTGTTGTGAACTTTATGTGTGTATCGATTCTGTTTCACGCCACTAATAAAATCATGCTCGCCATTTACACACCAGCCATGCTCGTTTTAGGAATTGGACTCCCAATGTTTCAGCCTTCAAGTACCGTTGTCATGGGACATTTGATCAATTTAACAGTCTTCCTATTTTTCTGTTGGCTTGCTTCTCGGATGCTATATCGAAGCTACGCGACCAATTACATCAGTGAGCTGTTATTAAAAGAATCAAACAACTCACTTGCTGAAAAAATAAAAGAAAACGAAAAGATGAACGCAAAGCTAAAAGAGCTTTCGAAGTTAGACGAGCTCACAGGAATTTCGAATCGAAGAGGATTTTATCAATACATTGAAAGTGCATTGACCCATTCAAATCAGAAAAGAACATTATCGATTCTTATGATGGACATCGATGCTTTCAAACCATATAACGATCATTACGGGCACTTGCAAGGTGATCAAGTTGTTCAAGCTGTTGGCAAGGTGTTAACAAGGGTAGTTGATACCCCTTCAAGCATAGCGGCAAGGTTTGGGGGAGAAGAGTTTATTGTGGCTGTGTTTGATATGGGTGAAAAGTCTGTTAGTGGGTTGGCTGAGGAGATACGGAATTCTGTTGAGGAGATGAGGTTGGAACATGGGTTTTCACCTGTGGCCCAAGTTGTCACCGTGAGTATTGGATACGTAACAGGTAAAATAATAGAAGAAGAAGGGTTAAAACAGCTGATTGAACAGGCAGATCAAGCTCTTTACCGGGCGAAAGTAATGGGACGAAATCAAGTTAGAACGATGAATCAGGTCACTATTTAAAACCTAGAATAGTAGAAATCTAATTTAAGTTGGTACAAACTGGACGAATGTTTAGAAATTCGCGAAAATAAGATAAATAAGAATTTCATTATCCAACGGTGAGATAGTAAGTATATAAAAGGAAAAAGAGCTGATTCAATGAGTATTATTTTAGCTTTACTTGCCGCTTTATTCGCAGCACTAACCGCTATCTTAGCGAAAATCGGAATTGAAAATGTGAACTCCAACCTCGCCACAGCCGTACGAACTGTGGTGGTACTGATTATGGCATTTCTGATGGTTGTCATCACCAAACAAACAGATGCCTTGTTTGAGGTTTCGGGAGAAGCACTGTTTTACCTCGTTCTATCTGGGTTAACAACAGGACTATCCTGGCTTTGCTTTTTCAAAGCGATTCAAATTGGTGATGTATCCAAGGTTGTTCCCATTGATAAAGCAAGCGTAGTGTTAACGATTATTCTTTCGTTCATTGTTCTACAGGAGCCGGCGACTACCCTTGTTGTAGCGGGGGGAGTTATTATTTCTGCTGGAACCTTTGTGTTAATTGGCAGAAATAAAGAAAAGAAAAAAGTTCGAGTTGGTCAATCGTATATTTGGTTGGCGGTACTCTCTGCCATCTTTGCATCTTTGACAAATATTTTAGCAAAGATCGGAATCGAAGATGTGGACTCAAATGTAGCCACCTTTATTCGAACGGTAGTTATCATACTGTTTGCTTGGGGCATTGTCTTCTTTCAAAAGACGGGTGGTCAGTTAAAAGAGATTTCGAAACGATCGTATTTGTTTTTGATTTTATCTGGAGCGGCAACTGGACTTTCCTGGCTATGTTACTTTGCAGCTTTAGCCTTTGGTAAGGTGAGTGTGGTCACGCCGATTGATAAGTTCAGTGTAGTAATCACGATGGTGCTAAGCTTTTTAATTTTAAAAGAAAAGCCTACGAAAAATACGATTGCAGGAGCTGTATTAATTACGATTGGTACGGTGTTGTTAATCATTTAGGCATTCATTTATGAATGTCTATTTATTTTTTGTAAATATAAAAAAAGTAGATTGACTAAAGGAGTGGAAGGTGTTATTTTTAGTTTATAAAATAAGTTCTTAATAAAGAACTAACTAAAGAAAAATCAACTAAGGTAATTTTTTTTGGATTAGATGTTCTCTACTAAGAACAGGATAATATACATAAATACAGATTGTTTGGAATCAGGAGGAAATATGAGCGCGATTGCTGGAATCTTAAACTTTAACGGGGAACCCGTCTCAATTGAACAAAGCACTGGCATGATGAAAGCTCTAGAAAAATTTCCTGCCAACGACATACAAACCTGGCATAAAGATAACCTGTTCCTCGGCTGCCATGCTCAATGGATCACACCAGAATCAATTGGGGAACAACTACCATTTTATGATTATGAACGGCGATTGGCGATTACAGCAGATGCCATCATTGATAATCGTGATGAACTATTCCAGCTTTTGCAGGTTGATAGAGAAGATCAAAAGAAGATAACAGACAGCCAACTGATTCTTCTCGCCTATCATAAGTGGGGTGAGGAGTCTCCTAAGTTTTTAGTCGGGGACTTTGCTTATGTAATTTGGGATGAGAAAGAAAGAAAGATCTTTGGTGCAAGAGATGCTTCTGGTTATAGAACACTTTATTATTACATTGATAACTCCAACTTTGTATTTTGTTCAACTATTAAACCGTTATTTTTATTACCTGGTGTAGCGAAACAATTAAATGAGAAATGGTTGGCAGAATACTTAGTTATTGCTGGAATGATTGATACAGTAGATTCACAAACTACGCCGTATCAGAACATTTATCAGTTTCCTCCTGCAACTAGATTTTCCATAGTAGGCAAGAATATGAAGTTAACAAAGTATATAAAATTTCAATTTGATCAGAAAGTAAAGCGTAATTCAATCAGTGAATACGTAGAGGAATTTCAAGAAATTTTTAATACAGCTGTAAAAGCAAGGCTTAGAACTCATAGGAACATAGGGGCTCAGTTAAGTGGTGGATTGGACTCAGGGGCTGTAGTAGGTTTTGCTGGCAAGCAGTTAAAGAATAAGAATAAATTACTTCATACATTTAGTTACATACCTCCTAAGGACTTTAAAGATTTTACACCAAGGAATCTACTGCCTGACGAGCGTCCGTTTATTAAATCAACAGTAAGTTATGTGGGGGGGATAAAGGATCACTATATTGACTTTGAAGGAAAAAGTTCTTTTTCGGAAATAGATGAAATGTTAAGTGTTCTTGAAATGCCTTATAAATTTTTTGAAAACTCTTTTTGGCTTAAAGGAATGTTTGAAGAGGCGGGTAAGGAAGATATTGGAATATTACTGAATGGGGATAGAGGGAATTACTCTGTCTCGTGGGGATACGCACTAGATTATTATTCTATTCTTCTAAGGAAGTTAAATTGGTTTAACTTATATAAAGAACTAGATTCATATAGTAGGGTGGTAGGCGGGGCAAGATTAAGGTTGCTACCAACAATAGCTAGTATAAGTTTTCCTATTATAAACCGAGTATTAACAAAGGAAAAAAAATTTATTATGCCTAGAATGATAAACCCAGACTTTGCTCTGTCTTCTGGAGTAATCGAAAAACTTAAAAGGTATGATATTGGAAAAACGGGATGGCTCAATGCATCAAACGTTTATGAAGAGCGTGAAAAAATATTTCAAAATCTTTTTCCATGGAATGCTGGTAATACCTTAACTTCAAAATTATCATTACGTCATTTACTTTGGAAGCGGGATCCAACAAATGATATACGTGTTGTTCGTTATTGCCTTAGTATTCCAGATGAAGTTTACGTTAGTAATGGAAGGGATAGAAACCTTATCAGAGAAGCCACTAAGGGGTTTCTTCCAGAAAAAGTAAGGTTGAACCAAACTGTAAAGGGGGTTCAAGGAGTTGATTGGGTACATCGCTTAAATAACGAATGGTCAACTATATTAGAAGAATTTAACCAAATAGGGTCTAATAAAAGATTATTAGAGTATTTTGATCCACAACTCATTAAAGATACATATTCACATGTAAAGGGGAACCCAAGGAACGAATTAGCTACTAATCCGTATTATAAGATACTTATGCGCACTTTAATTTTGGCAAGGTTTATTGAAAAAGAGTTTTGAAAGGAGGTGATAGTATGAAGCAAGAATGGAAAAAACCCGTTTTAGAAGTATTAGATGTGAAAATGACAATGCTTCAAGGAGATGGTGAATATACTGATGCTGATTTTCCACAAAATACTCCAAAAAGTGAATTAACATTTAGTTAAGATTGGAAGTATAAGGAAGGCCTAACTAGTATAATTGCTAAGATGTTCAAGTAATGGCCTTTATACCAAAAAGTATAAAGGCTTATTACATAATTGTATTTTTTTATGGAGTGAATTTATGAATATTACTGCAAATAAAGTTATAGCTTTCGAAGCCTTTGGACTAAACATTATTAGTGAAATTCCATTAAGTGAGTTATCACAGAGATTAGTAGATGAGTCTAGTATTGATGTTTATATAAAAGAAAAATGTTTGAAAAATCAGTGGAATGTACTTGATGATCAAGAAAGTGCATTCGTTATAACGGAAGATAAGGTCATGTTTGAGGTTCCTAACATTGCTATCTTCTCAGTTGAGAGTGGAAACATTATATACGTTACACCTTTAAAGGACTATGATGAAGATGTTGTGCGTTTGTATCTTCTGGGAACTGGAATTGGGACTATTTTGTTACAAAGAAAGACACTTCCTTTACATGGGAGTGCATTGGAATTTGAGGGGAAAGCTATTGCCATTGTAGGGGATTCAGGGGCTGGTAAGTCTACGACTGCTTCCGCACTAATGAAAGAAGGGTTTAAGCTAATGAGCGACGATGTTATAGCACTAGCCCTTACAGAAGAAATGAATATAATGGTTAATCCCGCCTATCCTCAACAAAAGCTATGGAAAGATAGTATAGAGACCTTAGGTATGAGCGTGGATCATTATCATTCTATATATGGAAGAGAGACTAAATTTAATGTGCCTGTAATTGAAAAATTTGTTAATAAACCAATCCCTCTTTATGGGATTTTTGAATTGGTTAAATCCAGTACAAATGAAGGAATTGAATATAAACAGCTAGATAAACTAGAGTCATTTTACTCTATATACTCTAATACTTTTCGAAACTTCTTAATTAGACCACTTAATTTATTAGATTGGCATTTCAAATTTTCAGCGCAAATTTTAGAACGTGTGCCAATATATAAGCTGGTTCGACCAGATAACGACAATTTTTCTGTTAACAAAGTTTTATCAATTATTTTGCAAAATATAAAAGAAATGGAGGAGTGAAGAATGTTAGCCAATAAAGAGATTCAATTAGAAGACATTGTATTCCAAGTAGAAGGTAATATTGTAAGCGTTATGGGGAAAGAAAAGGTCATGCTCAATGTTGAAAAAGGGAAGTATTTTAACTTGGGGGAGATTGGTGGCGAAATTTGGGATTTAATAGAAGAGCATAATAATGTATATGATATTACTCAATCACTTATGGAAAAATATGAAGTATCAAGAGAAGAGTGTGTCAATCATGTTCTTTTTTATCTAAATCAACTGTCCTCAGAAGGGTTAATAAAGACTATTAAAGAGAGTCGTTAGCTATATAGGTAGTAAAAAATGGACTTATTAAGAAGAATTATATTATTTCTAAAATTAGATATTAATGAAAAACTAATCTTTCTTGAGGCTATTTACCTTCTTGGCTGGGCACGTATTCGTAAAGCGGGGAAATTCTCCAGTCTTGCATTATCGCTTGGAGAACATATGAGAGTAACTAAGGAAAATGTACCCGAAAACACAGCTGTAGTAATTGAATTAAAGAAAATAAGTGAGGTCTTAAAAGTTGCTAGTAAGTACACTATTTGGCAAAGTGTTTGCTTTGAACAGGCAGTGGCTGCAATGAAAATGCTTGAAAGAAGGAATATAGAAAGTACTATTTATTTTGGAACAGGAAGAGATGAAAAAGGTAATTTTGTAGCACATGCTTGGCTAAGAAGTGGTCCATTTATTATTACAGGTGGAGAGGTAAAGGATCAATTTACAATTGTAAGTACGTATGCAAAATTCATTAAGTAATTAGTATTGTAGGTGTAATTGTGGAACATATTACTGATTTTAATGTTAAAAATATTCCATGTGAGTTAAAAACAGCTTTATTTATGTTAAAGAGCAAAGATGTACATTCATTGCAATCAATCATGTCTGAAATACCTTCTGATTTTAATTGGGATAGATTTCTTGACTTAACGATACACCACAGAATATTTCCAATGCTCTATCCGAAATTAATGGACATTAACAAAGACATTTTTCCAAGTAGTATATTTAATCATCTTAAGGGTCTCTACAGGCATAATACTCTTAAAATGCTTTTCCTTAGTAGTGTAATGAAAGATATTTGTAATCTATTTAATCAAAATAATATTAATACGCTTGTATTAAAGGGACCTATTTTAGGTACCAATTTGTATGGAGATATATCGCTTAGAACCTCTGGGGACTTAGACGTATTAGTTCAGATGAGAGATTTGGGTAGAGTGAATAAACTATTAGAGGATCTTGGTTATGAAAAGGATGATTACATACAAACTATTTTAGGAGATTGGAGATGGAGACATCACCATGTAACGTATATCCATCCGAAAACTGGTGTTAAACTTGAAATCCACTGGAGATTAAACCCTGGCCCTGGAAGAGAACCTTCATTTAAGGATCTATGGAATAGGAAGAGGACAGAAATTGTTTCTGAACAGCCTATCTATATCCTAGGTAGAGAAGATTTATTTCTTTTTTTAGTTTCTCATGGAGCGAGACATGGCTGGTCAAGATTGAGATGGCTGTTAGATATTAATCAGTTAGTTAACCAACACCTGAATTGGAAACTACTAACAAAAATGCTAACCAAGTATAACTATACCCAAGTAGGAGGCCAAGCAATTTTGTTAAATATGGTGCTCCTAGATATGAAACCCACAAAGGAAATGAGTTTAATAATTCAGGACTTCCAAACAAGAAAGATTGCAAAATTAGCAATCTTCTATTTAGAGAGAATGGTCAATTTGCATAACGACCCGGTACCATTGGATATCGCAACTTACCATAGATCTTATTTGTTTCAGATAAAAACAATAAAACAAAAAATTTACTTTGTTTTAAGTTTTTTATTTCCTTATCCTGAGGACGCTCATGTATTACCGCTTCCAAAAAAAGTTCATTTCTTATATTTTCCATTAAGGCCATTTTTATGGATTTGGCGTAAATATAAAAAGTACCCCCAATTAGAAAGGTGATTTAAATGACATACATTCTTCATTTTGTTAAAAATCTACTTTCATTTGTAGGAAATATAATTTACCTTAACCTAATTGGGATGGTGCTAATTAGTTTATTAGAGGGTGTTGGAATCCTACTTTTAATTCCTTTGATAAGTTTAACAGGTTTGATAAGTTTTAATGAAATGGGACTGCCTTTAGATATAAATTGGTTAAATGAATTATTAATTCATTTACCAATAGAGATAAGTCTTATAATTGTACTATCTATTTTTGTGACTATTATGGTTTGTCAGGGTTACTTTCAAAAACAACAGACAATACTAAATGGGAAGATTCAACAGGCTTATTTAAAAAATCTTCGAGAAAATATCTATATAGATTTTTTACAATCTAATTGGTCATTTTTCCTAAAAACGAGGAAAACAGATATTATTACTGCTATGACGACAGAAATTCTAAAGGTTAGTAACGGGATAAGCCTAACTTTCAATTTTGTGGCCTCAATGATATTTACAATTATACAAGTAATCTTTGCATTTTTGTTATCGCCTTATATGACTATCAGTATTTTAATATTTGGATTAGGGATGATATTTGTATCTAAGAAGTTTATTAGGAATTCAAGTAATATTGGAGAAGAAACAGTACATTTGTCAAAAACATACTTAGCTGGAATTACAGACCATTTTAATGGTATTAAAGATATTAAAAGTAATTCTATTGAATACTCCTATATTAATTGGTTAAAAGAATTTGGTGTGAGGTTTGAAAATAATGTGATTAACTTAATTAGATTAAGGTCAACCTCTCAATTTTTATTTAAGTCGGTATCAGCTATTTTAATGGCCGTTATGGTATATGTATCAATATTAATGTTCAAGGCTCAACCAGCACAGGTTCTCCTTGTTATAGCCATATTTATGAGAATATGGCCTAGAATTAGTAGTATCCAAAGTCACTTAGAGCAATTTGGAGAAATCATACCATCTTTTAAGAATGTATTACACTTGCAAAAAATGAGCAGGGATGCCAAGGAATTTAAAAAGGCTGTTTATGAAAATAGTGAAGCATTAGTTATTAGATCGGGTATTGAATGCAGAGACATAAGCTTCAAATATAATAAAGATGAAAAAGACTACATTTTAAATGAGATTAATATGTTTATTCCTAGTCATGGAATGACAGCTATTGTTGGCCCCTCAGGTGCTGGAAAAAGTACATTAGTGGATTTAATTATGGGTTTAAATAAGCCGGATGTAGGGAAGGTTTTAGTCGATAAACAGGTTCTAACAGATGATAAAGTTTTATCTTTAAGGAAATCCATTGGATATGTTCCTCAAGACCCCTTTCTGTTTAATACGTCTATTAAAGAGAATTTATTAATGATAAAACCAGATGCGAGTGATGAGGATATTTGGGAATCTTTAAGTTTTGCATCTGCAGATGAATTTGTTAGAAATTTACCACACGGTCTCGAGACCATAATTGGGGATCGTGGCATTAGGTTATCAGGTGGAGAACGACAAAGAATCGTATTAGCTCGAGCGATACTAAGGAAGCCGTCAATTCTTGTTCTTGATGAAGCAACAAGTGCTTTGGATTCAGAAAATGAAAGAAAAATACAGGCAGCAATTGAAAGATTAAAAGGAAAAATGACAATTATTGTGATAGCACATCGGTTATCCACTATAAAAAATGCAAACCAGGTAATTGTTATCGATCAAGGGAGAATTATCCAAACAGGTGAATTTAATCAATTGTCCTCTGATAAAATGGGTATGTTTAGCCAGTTACTAGGAAAACAGTTAGAGGCATCAGTTTAAAATTTATATAAAAAAATTAATTGACTTGTTCTCTTTAAAGAACTAATATATTTATTATAAAGAATATTTGTTCAAAAAAGCAGATTCCACAAAGGAAATCTATTTTTTTGTAGCGTTTGTTCTTTATTTAGAACTATATAATACAAAGAGAACAAGGTGGTATGTATGGGGCGATTACAAACAGATCGACGCATGGCTAAGGAAATAAATCTAAAAGAAATACTTGGAGTTTTAAAGAAACGTGCTTGGATTGGAATAACCATCACAATACTAGCAGCCCTGTTTGGTTATTTTTACAGTTCGATCAATCAAACAACTCTGTTATATAGTTCATCTACTAATATTATTATTAATGCTGATGGAGGGCAAAGAAAGACACTTGAAGTAATCATTAAGGACAAAACGGTATTAGAGAAGGTAATAACTCAACTTGGTATTGAAAGAACTCCAGAATCTTTAGCTCAAAGTATACAAGTTGGTAGTATTGATGAAACGCAAGTGGTGAAAATCAGTGTTATTGATGTAAACCCTGCACTAGCAGCAGAAATTGCCAATACAACTGCCAGTGTCTTTATTCAAGAGATTCCTAATATTATGGGCTTTGAAGATGTTAGATTACTCTCGGATGCACAGGTAAATCCAATTCCTATTAATGAGAGTAATGAAAATAAGATATTGGGAGCTGCCATTATCGGAGGAATGGTCATAGGGATTGGTTTAATATTTTTAGTTGACTCGCTTGATGAATCCATTCGTTCAGAGCAGGAAGTGGAGGAGCTTCTAGAAGTCCCTATATTGGGGAGTGTGTCCGTAATGTCCAAAAAGAATATTAACAAAACCAAAAAGATAAGAGTGAATAATCGAGGTGATTCAATTGGTATTTAGTAGACGTAAGGAATTAACAAAGATTAAAAAGAGGAACTTAATTACCTACTCAAATCCTGAATCAATCATTTCTGAACAGTTTCGAACGATAAGAACGAATATTCACTTCCTAAATGAAGATGAGAAAAACAATTTGCTTGTGGTTAGCTCTCCAGGGCAATCTGAAGGAAAATCAACCATTATTGCTAACACAGCTATTTCCGTTGCTCAACAAAAAGAAAGAGTCCTTCTTATTGATGGGAACCTTAGAAATCCAAGTATTCATCAACTTTTTAAAGTGACTAATGAAGTTGGATTGACGGATGTTGTAAGTGAGAAAACACCCTTCTGTGAAGCAATTTCGAAATGTAATATCGAAAATCTGGATTTATTAACTAGTGGACCCATTCCTTTGGATCCCGCAGAGCTACTTGAATCAGATAAAATGAAAGAATTGTTATCACATATAAAACCACTCTATGACCTTATTTTGGTCGATTCACCATCAGTACTTGAGGTAACAGATACCAAGGTACTAGCAAACTTGTGTGACGGAGTCATTCTAGTTGTACAAAAAGCTAAAACCAAATTGGAGGCAGCTCAAGAATCTAAGAAGGTCTTAGAATTTGCGAAGGCTCCTTTAGTAGGAGTAATTGTAAATCAAGTAAGCTAGTCTTTTTTTGAATATTTTGTTCTTAATTAAGAATTTTATGTTCACAATAAAACAAATGAAAGGTGATGCCTCCTAACCTATATCAATGGAGGCACTCGGTTATGCTGTGGGTGAAAAAACCTTAGACGCGAGTCGTCGAAAGTGTGATGTGAGGTGGGGTTAGATGCCCTGTTTTATTTTTAAAAAACTTAACTATACGCTTTTAAACAGAAAAAACGTATAGTTAAGTTTTTTATTTTATTCCTAAGGAGTTCGATCAGTGATGGGTAATATTGATAAGTTTCCGAAGTCACTTAAAAAGACGGTGAGGTACATAAAACAAGAGGCAACACGTGAACAGCTAGAAGAAATTAGGAAAATCATAGACTATGCGATTCAACGAAGAAATGTGACATTAGATTAAATAGTAAGACGAATAGGAGGGATTAAATGTCTTATAAGAAACGTGTGTCATTATTTATATTAATTGACTCCTTCATTGTAATAACAGCCATCTTCTTTGGATTCTTCCTTACAAATGCAAGTACTGGTGTCATCACAACACCAATTGTATTAAGCTCATTAGCGATCGTACTTAGTCATCATGTCTATTCATTGCTTTTACATGTTTATAAAAAAGCTTGGGAATATGCAAGCGTTGGTGAAATGATCATCATATGTAAAGTGGTGACGTTGTCTATACTGACAGCAGCACTTATTCAACAGATTATGCTTGGCGAGATCTTCTTCCGACTTTTGGCCGTTACATGGCTTCTTCACATGTCCATGATCGGTGGCTCAAGATTTTGTTGGAGAATGTATCGTGATAACTATTTGCATTCCTCTGAAGAGAAAAAGAGAGCATTAATTATTGGAGCAGGTTCTGCTGGAACAATGGTAGCAAGACAGTTACTAAGAAGTAGTGATTCCGTATTAAAACCAGTTGCATTTATCGATGATGATCTCAATAAACATCAATTAGACATCCTAGGGCTACCGGTAGTCGGGAGCATCGATCAAATAACTAAAACCGTCGATTCATTAGGTATAGATAATATCATTATTGCCATTCCTTCTTTAGGAAGAAAAGAATTGAACATTATTTTTCAAGAATGTGCCAAAACCAAGGTCAAAACTCAAATCCTTCCGATGTTAGAGGACATTGTGACAGGAAGAGTGTCTGTTAGTGGTATTAGGGATGTGGAAGTAGAGGACTTACTTGGTAGAAGTCCGGTTGTTCTTGATATGGATCGAATCTCGGAGTATGTTACTGGTCGGGTCGTACTAGTAACTGGAGCAGGTGGTTCTATAGGATCAGAGTTGTGTAGACAGATATCCTTGTTCTCACCAAAGAAACTTGTGTTGCTTGGCCACGGTGAAAATAGTATTTACTCCATTGAGCAAGAGCTAAAAGAAAAGTTTGGACACCTCCCAATTGAGTATGTGACTGAAATTGCTGATTTACAGGATGCTAAGAAAATGATGAATGTGATGGGTACTCACCATCCCGCAGTGGTCTATCATGCTGCAGCTCATAAGCATGTTCCGTTAATGGAGCGAAATCCAGAAGAAGCAGTCAAAAATAATATTATTGGTACAAGAAATGTGGCGGAAGCAGCCAGCTGGCATGGAGTGGAAACTTTTGTCATGGTTTCAACAGATAAGGCTGTGAATCCAACAAGCGTGATGGGAGCAACGAAAAGACTTGCAGAAATGATCGTCCAAAATATGGATCAAAAAAGTAAGACGAAATTTGTTGCAGTAAGGTTTGGGAATGTTCTTGGTAGTCGTGGAAGTGTCATTCCATTATTTAAAAAGCAGATTGCCAAAGGTGGACCAGTTACGGTTACCCATCCAGATATGATTCGATATTTTATGACCATTCCTGAAGCCTCTCGTCTAGTCATTCAAGCTGGTGCACTAGCCCGTGGAGGTGAAATTTTCGTATTAGATATGGGAGAACCAGTAAAAATTGTAGACTTGGCCAAGAATTTAATCAAGCTTTCAGGCTATACAATAGAAGAAATAGGAATTGAATTTACAGGAATCCGACCAGGTGAGAAGTTGTTTGAAGAGCTCTTAAAGGACGACGAAGTACAGGAAAAACAAGTATTCACGAATATATATATAGGAAAACCGGCTAAGCTTTATCTCGAGGATATTGATAAGATTGTTCAAACCTTCCACACGATGGAGAAAGAAATGTTAAAAGAAGTGTTAATTAGCTTAGCGAACAATAAGGTGAAGAGAAAGAAAGCAACTGTTGTATCAATTTCAGGCTAAAGAAAGGGGAAACAAATGAAAAAAGTTAAAAAGGCGATCATTCCAGCAGCAGGATTAGGAACTCGATTCCTTCCAGCAACCAAAGCTATGCCAAAGGAAATGTTACCAATCGTAGATAAACCAACGATTCAATATATTATCGAAGAAGCAGTTGCTTCAGGAATCGAGGACATCATCATTGTAACAGGTAAAGGAAAACGTGCCATTGAGGATCACTTTGATAACTCTTTTGAACTAGAACAAAACTTAATTGAAAAAGGAAAGTTTGAGTTACTAAGTGAGGTGCAAAAATCCTCACAAATGGCAGATATCCATTATATCCGTCAAAAGGAGCCAAAGGGACTAGGCCATGCTATTTGGTGTGCGAGAAAATTCATTGGAAATGAACCATTCGCTGTTCTTCTTGGAGACGATATAGTTCAAGCAGAAAAGCCATGTTTAAAACAATTGATTGATCAATACGAAAGATATCAGGCTTCCGTTCTTGGTGTCCAAAAGGTTCCGATGGAAGAAGTGTCACGCTACGGCATTGTTAACGGCAATGAAATTGGAGAGAGATTCTTTAGTGTGAATAGCCTAGTAGAGAAGCCTAAGATGGAGGAGGCTCCTTCCAATCTAGCCATTATGGGACGGTACATCTTAAATCCTAGAATATTTGATATTTTAGGAGATCAAGGACCAGGAGCAGGTGGAGAAATTCAGTTAACAGATGCCATAGCAGTGCTAAATCAATATGAGGCAGTTTATGCTTATGATTTTGAGGGAACTCGTCATGATGTAGGGGAAAAGATGGGCTTTATTCAAACAACGATTGAATTTGCCCTTCAAAAAGAAGAGCTACGTTCCGATCTATTAAACTATCTATCAGCGGTGCTCGATAGACAACTAATAAAGTAGGTGTCCAATGAAAAGAAAAGTGTTGTTCTGTGCGACAGTTGACTATCACTTCAGTGCTTTCCATCTACCTTATTTAAAGTGGTTTAAGGAACAAGGGTGGGATGTTCATGTAGCTGCTTCGGGAACAATTGAACTACCATTTGTAGATGAAAAGTTCAATCTTCCAATACAACGATCACCTTTTCATAGAAAAAACATAGCTGCGTATAGCCAACTAAAAGAGGTTATCGATCGAAATGGGTATCAGCTCATACACTGTCATACACCAATGGGAGGAGTGCTTGCGAGATTAGCAGCTCGTTCCGCAAGACAGAAAGGAACAAAAGTGATTTACACCGCACATGGGTTTCATTTTTGTAAGGGAGCACCCATTCCTAACTGGATGGTCTACTACCCTATTGAGAGAGTATTATCTAACTTAACGGACTGTTTAATTACGATTAATGAAGAAGATTATCACTTAGCTACCTCCCACCAGTTTAAAGCTAAGCAAATTGAACATGTACACGGTGTGGGGGTGAATACAGAACGTTATACACCAGTATCCATCTTTCATAAAGAAGTGTTAAGGGCAGAGCATCGGTATGAGAACGATGCTTTTTTAATGTTTTATGCAGCTGAGTTTAATGCAAATAAAAACCAGCAGCTTTTAATTAAGTCGATTTCATTAGTTAAAGCGGAACTCCCGAAAGCAAAGTTACTCTTAGCCGGTGAGGGAATTTTACTAGAAGAGTGTAAGGCACTTGCAAGATCATTAGGTGTTGAACATATGGTTGATTTCCTAGGGTTTCGAAAGGATATTGAGTCCCTACTTAAAATGAGTAACATAGTAGTTGCTTCAAGTAAAAGAGAAGGACTCCCTGTAAACATAATGGAAGCAATGGCGTGTGGTTTACCGATAATTGCTCTTAAAAACAGAGGGCACTGTGAGCTTGTAAAAGGAGATCGTAATGGTTGGATTGTATCCAATCAACCAGAAGAGTTGGCAAAAAAAGTTGCTGAATTAGCAAAAAATCACGAGTTACAAAAGCAAATGGGTGAACAAAGCAGAAAAATTATGTTGGATTCATTCAGCCTGGATCGAGTGTTAGCAGAAAAGAAAGAGATATATATAAAAGTAATGAGTGATATGGAGGAAGTTCAGTGGGCAATCCATTAAGAGTGTTGCATGTAGTTGTCAATATGAACCGTGGAGGGGCTGAGACACTAATCATGAACCTTTACCGTAATATTGATCGAAAAAAAGTGCAATTTGACTTTTTAACATGCAAGCCAGGTATTTTTGATGTAGAGGTCAAAAAAATGGGCGGCCGGGTTTATCGTATTCCTTATATTTCTGATGTAGGCCATTTTCAATATATAAAAGAGCTAGATGAATTTTTCTTAGATCATCAAGAATATGATATCGTGCACTCCCATTTAGACAAAATGAGTGGGCTTGTTCTAAGATCGGCTAAAAAAGCTGGAGTACGAGTAAGAATAGCTCATAGTCATAGTACAAAAAATGAAGGGGGGATTATTTCAGGTTTGTACAAGTGGTACTCAGGTATTTTTATAGAAAAATACAGTAATATTGGTGTTGCATGTTCAACTAGTGCTGCCAAATGGCTTTTTCCAAGGAATAATAAGAGAACAATACTAATTAAAAATGGTATAGATACAGAGCAATTTAAAAAATCACTTGATGTTAAGAATGTTGTAAGGAAAGAACTAAAAATAAGTGAAAATACTTTTGTAATTGGTCATGTTGGAAGATTTACAAAAGTAAAGAATCATACATTTTTAATAGATATATTTTATGAATTTCATCAAAAGAATAAAAATTCAGTTCTTATATTGATAGGTGATGGCCCATTAAGGGAGAAAATTAAGGAGAAAATAAAAATACTAAATTTACAACAAAATGTTATTTTACCTGGAATCCGTGAAGATATAAATAGAGTTATACAAGCAATTGATATCATTGTTTTTCCCTCATTATATGAAGGTTTACCAGTAACATTGGTAGAGGCACAGAGTTGTGGAGTTTCGTGTTTAATTTCTGACCATATAAGTGATGAAGTGGACATGGGTTTAGAATTAATTAGTAAACAAAATTTAAAAAGTCCTCCTATTAGCTGGGCCAATAAGTTAAATAGGATAAGAGCAAATGTATTAGATGACGATATACTTAAGCAGATTAAAGAAAAAGGCTTTGACATAAAAGTTACAGCAAATTGGGTAGAAAATTTTTACTTAGATATTAAGGAAAATGGGAGAAAATCAAATGGGGAAAATTAAGTGCTGTATAAAGATAGGGGAACTTCCATTGCATCTTTATCAGATAACAACTGGATTCCACCTATTACATAAAAATGGAATTATTGATTTGAAAATAGAGAAACAAAATAAAAGATTACCAAGTAATATGATAGAGGTAATTTTAGATTCAAAGCTTAAGATTCTCTATGATTTAAATGATGGTTATGATAATCAGATAAATAGTAGGGGGAGTTATAGGGATTTTATGGATAACCTACTAAGAGAATATGATATTTGTTTCAAGAGAAGTTTTAGTAGCCTAATCAATAATGACTTAATTTATGGAAAGAAGATCTACCCTCTAGGTTTAAATTATATGGTTACAACTCCTAGGAACATCGCTCATTTTCCACAAGAAGAAGATTCAATTAGAGAAAAGGTAAAAAAGGTAATTAGGATGATTCCCTTTACAGAGTACTATAATGGAAATTACTATATAGACTCTTTTGAAGATGTACCAAGGTTAGATAAAGTTCCTAAGATATTATTTATTGCTAGACTTTGGGACTCTAACGCTAAAGAAATAATTTCAAAAGAAAAACAGGAAGAAAGAGAGTATATTAATGAATTCAGGGTGAATTGTATTAGAGCTGTGAAAAAGGAATTTAGAGATAGTTTTTTTGGGGGAATTATGCTTTCTGATTTTGCAACAAAATATTGCCCTGATATTGTTATACATGATAGAAAAATTACTAAAAGAAATAATTATATCAATATTGTGAAAAGATCTTCAATTTGCATTGCGACTATGGGGCTACATAGGTCTACTGGTTGGAAGTTCGCAGAGTATATTTCTGCAAGTAAGGCAATTGTAACTGAAGAACACCATTATGAAGCAACCGGAGATCTTAAAGAAGGAGATAACTTTTTAACATTTAATACGCCTTCAAAATGCATAAATCAAATAAATGAGTTAGTAAATAATGATAAATATCGGTATCAAATGATGCTTAATAATTTTGAATATTATAATAGGTTTGTTAAGCCCGATCAGTTAATTTTGAATACTATTATTACTGCACTAAAAAAAATGAATAATAGGGAGAGTTTTGATGAAACCATTACTGACCATCTTTACTCCTACATATAATCGTGGTTATACGCTTCATTTATGTTATGAGAGTTTACTAAGGCAAACTGTAAAAGAATTTACTTGGTTAATAATTGATGATGGTTCTAGTGACAATACAAGAGAGTTAGTCAACTCTTGGATTGAGGATAATAAAATTAATATTAAATATTTTAAGCAAGAAAATAAAGGGATGCATGGAGCACATAATACTGCTTATGAACTTATTGATACCGAATTAAATGTTTGTATTGATTCAGATGACTATATGGCAGACAATGCGGTAGAGAAAATAATAACATTTTGGGGGAAATATGGAAATTGTAGTTATGCAGGGATAATTGCACTAGACGCTGATAGAAGTGGGGAAATTATAGGGACAAAACTCCCCGAAAACCTAAAATCTGCTACTTTATATAACTTATATTCAACTTATAAGGTAAACGGGGACAAAAAACTTGTATATAGGTCAGACTTAACAAGACAAACACCGCCTTACCCATTATTTGCTAATGAAAAATATTGCCCATTGAGTTACAAATATTTAATAATAGATCGGCTATTTCCTTTACTTATTATGAATGAGGTTCTTTGCCATGTTGAATACTTAACTGATGGTTCTAGTATGAATATGGTAAAGCAATATAAATCTAATCCCCAAGGATTTGCCTTTTTTAGAAGAGTTGCAATGGAAAATGCACCTACTTTAAAGGATACTTTTAGAGAGTGCATTCATTATGTATCCAGTAGCCTTATGATAAGAGATTGGAGCTTCATTAAAAAGTCTCCAAAGAAACTAATTACATTCCTATCAATCCCTGTTGGAATAATATTATATGCATATTTAGGCATTACACAAAGGGAAACTTTTTATTCTAATAAAAATAGCAACTCCTTATAAAGGATGGAAGAGTTTTTATGTTTTATTTATGGATAAATCTTGGAAATGTTTTTATGCTGTCATTATTTGCAAGGTATTTTTCAAGACCTATATATTCTGAAGGATTAACATATAAGCCCAAGTATAATCGTATATACTTGTTAGGTGTCATCCTCTCATTGGTAGTTATAGCTGGGTTTCGATCTAATATTGGTGATACAGTAGCTTATATATACTCATTTGAAAATAAGAGTTATACACTATCAGGTGTTTTAAATAGTAATGATGTAGGATTCAATCTCCTTCAATTATTAATACAAATATATACCGATGATGCTCAAGTATTAATATTTATTACATCATTAATTACAAACACTTTAATCATACTAATATTATCTAGATATTCTAGAATTCTTGAGATTAGCACCTATGTATATATTACTGGGGGATTGTTTTTAGTTTCAATGAATGGAATAAGACAAGT
The DNA here is from genome assembly GCA_041640555.1 of Bacillaceae bacterium. Taxonomy (GTDB): domain Bacteria; phylum Bacillota; class Bacilli; order Bacillales; family Cytobacillaceae; genus Robertmurraya_A. The sequence continues at coordinate 171,583 of JBEQAB010000005.1, read as the reverse complement.
TTTAGCAGCTGCTATAATATTTACAGCAACTAAGTTTCTAATAAACGGAAACTGGGTTGCTTATTTTTTTATTGTTGGAATAGCATCAACCTTCCATCAAAGTGCTCTAATATTACTACCTATTTTTTTTCTTGTAAGGTATAAGGCATGGTCAAGGGCTACTATTATTCTATTGTTTTTTTCAGCAGTTATAGTTATTGGATATAACCAATTTTCTACTATTTTATTTTCTGCAATTGAGAATACACAATATGGTCACTATTCTAATTTTAATGAGGGTGGGGCAAATATAGTAAGAGTTGTTGTTTATGCTGCCCCTATATTCTTAGCTTACCTTGGAAGAGATAAGCTGAGAATAATATTTCCAAGCAACGATTATATTGTAAATATGGCACTAGTTGGTTTATTGTTTATGATTATCTCGACCCAAAACTGGATATTTGCAAGATTTTCAATTTATTTCAATTTATATCAATTAATAATAGTTTCTTGGGTTGTAAAATTATTTAGAGAGAAAGAACAGAGATTCGTTTATTATTCTCTAATTATTTGTTATTTCATCTATTATTTTTATGAGTCAATAATAAGCTTAAATATTGAATATAAGAGTAATATATTAGGGATTTAACTAAGGAGGGATAAAATGGCTATATTGGTTACAGGCGGAGCAGGCTTCATCGGAAGTCATACATGCGTGGAGTTATTAAATGAAGGACACAATATCGTTGTTGTTGACAACTTCATTAATAGCAAACCAGAATCTTTGAATAGAATAAAAAACATCACAGGGAAAGACTTCAAGGTTTATTTTATCGATCTTTTAGATGAGAAAGCACTTACTAAAGTATTTGAAGAAAACGAAATTACTGCAGTGATTCACTTCGCTGGTCTAAAAGCGGTAGGTGAATCGATGAATGTTCCACTTTGGTATTACCACAACAATATCACTAGCACAGTAATTCTTTGTAAAGTGATGAGCAAATATGGAGTGAAAAATCTGGTTTTTAGTTCATCTGCTACGGTATATGGTATTCCAGAAAGTGTACCAATCAAAGAAGATGCTAGTTTATGGGCAATGAACCCTTATGGTAGAACTAAGTTGATGATTGAGGACATTTTAAGAGATTTATATGAATCGGATAAAAGCTGGAGCATCGCTTTATTAAGATACTTTAATCCGATTGGAGCACATAATAGTGGATTAATCGGTGAGGATCCTAATGGTATACCTAACAACCTAATGCCTTATATTACGCAGGTGGCTGTTGGAAAACTTAAAGAGTTAAGTGTTCTTGGGAACAACTACCCAACTGTAGACGGAACGGGTGTAAGAGACTATATACACGTGGTTGACCTGGCAAGAGGGCATTTAAAAGCAGTAGAACAGGTGAAGGAAACAAAAGGAATTGGTGCATATAATCTTGGAACGGGAATAGGATACAGTGTTCTTGAGGTCATTCAAGCTTTTGAGCAGGCTTCACTGGCTAAGGTTCCTTACAAAATAGTAGAACCTAGACCAGGAGATGTCGCCTCTTGCTTTGCAGATCCAACAAAGGCAAAAATGGAACTGAACTGGGAAGCGGAAAAAGGAATAGAAGAAATGTGTGCCGATGCTTGGCGATGGCAACGAAAGAATCCAAATGGATATGAAGAAGACCCTCACTTTACAGGAAAAAGTGAGGATTTTTTATTTGGGAAAAAAGTTGAAGAAACAGTAAAGTGAGGAAAAAACAGTGGGAATACAAACGCAACAAAAATTTAAAGAATTGCTAGTGGAACTTTATTCAAAAGGGCAGAAGTCAGATATACAAGTGAATGACATGATTGTAGAAATTCAGCAAAGATTGAATGAACTTTTAGAACCTAAAAAGCAAATTCTACCCTAGGGAGTAGGAAACGTGAAGAGATGTCTTGATTTTATATGTGGCTTGATACTACTTATTTTGTTTTTACCAATCATGTTAATTTTAGCTCTTTTAATAAGAATCAAACTAGGAGCACCTATTCTATTTAAGCAACAACGGCCGGGATTACATGGAAAACCATTTTATCTATATAAGTTTCGGACAATGACCGATGCCAGAGATAGTATGGGGAATTTATTTTCTGACCGTATTCGACTCACCCCGTTTGGAGCTACATTAAGAAGATTCAGTCTTGATGAACTCCCTCAATTAATAAATGTCATTATTGGGGACATAAGCTTAGTCGGCCCTAGACCCTTATTAATGGAATATTTACCCTTATATTCCGAAGAACAAGCAAAACGTCATATGGTTCGACCAGGTATTACTGGGTGGGCTCAAGTAAATGGACGTAACGCAATTAGCTGGGAAGATAAGTTTAAATTGGATGTTTGGTATGTGAACAATCGTTCCTTATGGCTAGACTTGAAAATCCTATTTATTACGATAAAAAAAGTAGTTAAAACTGAAGGGATTACCCAAAGAGGGGTAGCTACAGTAGAACCATTCAAGGGTACAAACTCAGTAGAAGGAGGTCATGGATGAAACTAGCTGTTGTTGGAACGGGAGGACATAGCAAGGTTATTCAAGATATGGTTCGGTTAAAAGAAGAAAATCAAATTATCGCCTTTTTAGATGATAAATTCACGAGTCTAACTTTTGAAAATTCTGTTTACAATGGCCCAATCGGTTCGGCACAACAACTATTACACATTCATCCAGATTTAAAGTTCATTATAGCAATTGGAAGAAATGAGACTAGGAAAAGAATAGTTGAAAGATTAGGATTCCAAGATGCTTTCTTTGCCACATTGATTCATCCGACAGCTTGGATTAGTCCGAGTGTAACAATCGGTGTGGGAACAGTTGTCATGCCACAAGCTGTAATAAATGCAGATTCATACATTGGTAATCATACGATCATTAATACAGGAGCAATTATTGAACATGACAATCAAATCTCTAATTTTGTTCATGTATCTCCAAAAGCTACATTGACGGGTGGAGTGAAAGTGGGAGAAGGAGTACATATTGGAGCAGGAGCCTCAGTTATTCCTAGTATAGAAATTGGGGAATGGTCAGTCATCGGTGCGGGTGCCACTGTGATAAAGTTCATCCCCCCATCAAGTACAGCAGTCGGTGTCCCTGCAAAAGTAATCAAACTACAATTGATAGAGGGTGTCTAAATGATTTCTTCAGTAAAGAAAAGTCGAATTTTCCTATCGCCTCCTCATCTGTCAGGTAATGAAGCCAAGTATATACAGGAGGCAATTGAAACGAATTGGATTGCCCCATTAGGACCTAATGTGGACTCATTTGAAAAAGAATTGGCCGAATATGTAGGAGCTAGTGGAGCAGTTGCGGTTAGTTCAGGTACAGCTGCAATCCACTTGGCTCTTTCTTTATTAGAAGTAGGTAAAGGAGATTCTGTATTTTGCTCCTCACTTACATTTGTTGCAAGTGCAAATCCAATTCTTTATCAAGGAGCAGAGCCGGTTTTCATTGATTCAGAGCCGGATACGTGGAATATGTCTCCAAAGGCACTTGAAAGAGCATTAAGGGATGCTAAACTTCAAGGAAGGTTACCTAAGGCAGTTATTGTTGTCAATCTTTATGGTCAAAGTGCCAAAATGGATGAGATAGTAGCTCTTTGTAATGAATACGAGGTACCCATTATTGAGGATGCAGCAGAATCGTTGGGAGCTACTTATAAAGATATTCCAAGTGGAACACTTGGCAAGTTCGGAGTTTACTCCTTTAATGGGAACAAAATTATTACAACATCTGGCGGAGGTATGCTAGTTTCAAATGATTTAGAAATCTTAAATCGTGCACGATTCTTAGCAACACAGGCCCGAGACTTTGCTCCACATTATCAACACAGCACGATGGGCTATAACTACCGAATGAGTAATGTTTTAGCGGGTATAGGCAGAGGGCAATTAGAGGTTTTAAAAGAAAGAGTACAGGCGAGGAGAAGTGTATTTTCTAAATATCAAGAAGAATTAGGACACTTACCAGGTATCTATTTTATGCCTGAATTGAAGGATACCAAGTCCAACCGTTGGCTGACTGCTTTAACAATAGATGAAAGAGAAGCAGGAGTTTCTGTAAAGGAAATCTTGGATTTAATGGCTAATGAGAATATAGAAGCTCGACCTGTATGGAAACCACTCCATTTACAACCTTTATTTAGAGGGATGAAATATTATTCTCATCATGAAACCTATAGTGTGTCGGACCAATTATTTGAATCGGGGATTTGCCTCCCTTCAGGTTCAAATCTAACAAATGAAGAACTAATTAGAATAGTAGATTGTATCAAATCCTTAAACCTTGGATGTGAAAAAGTACAACAATACGGATAAAACGGGGTAAAAACAATGATTGGGAAAAACATTTATGATATTCGAAAAAGAAGAGGACTTACCTTAACAGAGCTTGCAGAACGAGCTGGTATAGCCAAATCATACCTTAGTAACATTGAAAGAAATTTAAATCAAAATCCCTCCATTAATGTAATTGAAAAGATTGCTTCTGTATTGGAAGTAGATTTAAAGGAATTACTAGGTTCGGGTAACGATAAAAATGAGCCTCAAATGGATAATGAGTGGGTGGAGTTTGTTAAAGAATTGAGAGATTCAGGAGTAGAAAAAGATCAAATTCAAGAATATAAGATGCTCTTAGATTTTATAAAGTGGCAGAATACAAAACAAGGATAAGGATGTGTGGGATGAAAGCAGATACAAAGAATATCCCAAAGGTTATCCACTATTGTTGGTTTGGCGGGAAAGAGAAGCCTGAAATTGTTAGAAAGTGCATACAAAGTTGGAAGGAAATCCTGTACGATTATGAAATTATTGAATGGAATGAAACTAACTTTGACCTTCAGTCAAATTCTTTTGTTCGAGAAGCTTACGCAGCGGATAAATTTGCATTTGTTAGTGACTATGTAAGAGTATATGCACTCTATAACCAGGGTGGAATCTATTTAGATACGGATGTTGAAGTGTTTCAACCTTTTGACAAATTTCTTCACCATGAATCATTTTGGGGATTTGAACAAGAGAATTATATTGCAACAAGCACGATTGGAGCGAGGAGAGAAAATAAACTAATTTTTCAGTTTTTAGACTCATATAGAAGCAAAGGTTTCCTAAGGGAAGACGGTAGTTTCGATGAGCAAACAAATGTTACGATCGTTACAAAGATTTTAGAAGACACTGGATTAAAAAGAGATGGAAGTTATCAAGAGATTGAAGGCATTGGAGCCTTTTATCCACAAACCTACTTTTCTCCATATGACTATATAAACATTAGAAAATTTATTTCTAGAGAAACTGTTGCAATGCATCATTTTTACAAGAGTTGGTTACCTCCCAGTGCTAGGATGAAAAGTAGTTTGAAACAAATAGCTGCAAAAGTGGTTGGTGGAGAGAATATTGCTCGATTAAGAAATTTTATTAATCAATAACGTGGGAAGGAGTATTCCTGCAATGATCATAAAAATGGTAAAAGCAGTAGTGAGCGAAGCTAAAGCAAGAGGAGTAATTTATACGGTAATAATGAATGCTTCTAACCTTCTTGCTTGTATAAGAGGTTTTTTTAATCGTTTGTTATTTGCAAGGAATATACATTCAAGCATATTTTTCATGCAATCAAACAGTCATATAGAAATATTTCATAAAAAGGCTAACGTTTATATAGGCAAATTTGTCTTTGTAAGAAAGAATACAAGTATCCGTATAGATCATGAAGGTGAATTAATAATAAGCGATAAGGTGTTTATTAATAATAATTGCACGATAAATTGTGTAAATAAGATTACTATAGGCAGTCAAACCAAAATAGCACCTAATGTATGCATTAATGATCATGATCATAATTACAAAAATCCAAGCGAATCACATTTAATAAAAGGGACTATTTCCATTGGAAAGAATGTCTGGATTGGAGCAAATGTAGTTATATTACGTGATACCACAATAGGGGACAACGCAGTTATAGCTGCTGGTAGTGTAGTAAAAGGTAATATTCCAGCAAATTCATTATTTATTAATAAAAGAGAAAAAGAAGTAATACCGTTTGGCCATGGTCAGATCCAAACAAAAGTAATGTGAGGAAAAATTATGAAGAAGAATATTTTAATATCAGTTTATAATATGGAAATTGGCGGAATTGAAAGAAGTTTAATTAATATGCTGGAAAGCTTTGATTATCAAAGATACAATGTTGATCTTTTAATCTTCCATCATGTTGGCGAGTTTATGAATTTAATCCCAAAATCAGTGAATATTTTACCACAGGTAAGAGAGTACACTGTATTCCGAAAGCCAGTTGTTCTTTGCCTTAAGGAAGGACAATATTCATTAGCTTTTATTAGGGTACTATCAAAGTATATAGCTGAAATAAAATCAAAATCTAGAAATATGGAAGAAGGGGCAGGATATATACAAATGCAGCTAACTCAAAAATACTCCTCTTTCTTTTTACCAAAGCTTGAAATAGAATATGATGTAGCGATTAGTTATGCCTGGCCGCATGATATTATTTCAAATAAGGTAAATGCCAAGAAAAAAATTGCATGGGTTCACACTGATTATAGCAAATTGGAAATTGATAATAATCTGGACCTCAAAGTGTGGAATAAATTTGATCGTATTGCTTCAGTGTCAGATGCATGCAGGGAGGCTTTTTTAACTACCTATCCATCCTTGAAAGAGAAAGTAATGGTAGTAGAGAATATAACTTCACCTAATTTCATAAAAAAAATGGCAGAGGAAGAGTTGCCACTTACTAAAGAAATATCCCAAAACTTTAATTTGGTCTCTGTAGGTAGATTATCTTATGTTAAAGGATTTGATCTAGCAATAGAAGCCCTTAAGCTGTTACATGATAAAGGGTTAACCAATATTAAGTGGTACATTATCGGTTATGGTGGATACGAGAAAGAATTGAAAGATCTGATTTTTAAGCATAAGTTAAAAGATAGTTTTATCCTTTTAGGTAAAAAGACTAACCCATATCCTTATATGAAAAATTGTGATTTATATGTCCAACCTTCTAGGTATGAAGGGAAAGCAGTGACAGTTACTGAAGCAAAAATACTAGGGAAACCGGTTTTAATTACAGAATATCCAACCGCCTCCAGCCAAATAGAAAATGGTGTTGAAGGAATGATCTGTGATTTAAGTGTTCCAGGGTTAGCAAAAGGGATAGAGGAATTTTATCGTAATCAAGAATTGAAGAATATTTTAGTAAACAATATCAAAAATAATGACTATAGCAATAGTTATGAACTAGATAAGCTCTATAAAGTAATTAGTTAGCTATAGAGGTTGTTAGTTAGATAGTAAAAAAAGAGTGAAAGAATTAAATGTAGATTTATGTCGAAGGGATGTTCTTTAATAAGAATTATGTGTAGTTTATAATTTAGAAAAGAAGTAATTTTGGTACGGATATTTCAATAATTCCAATAGCTTTAAATAAGAGTTTATTTTTTTTGATGACGACGTTCACTATAATGAACGAAATATTCAATAAGGAATTTAATAATACAAACTTGGAGTGATTGAGAAGCTAGTTTAATTATTTATATAAAGATTAATTTTAAGGTGTGACTATATTGAAGGATACAATAAAAAAGCTAAGGGTACTTTTTAATAAAAGAGATAAGAAAAAGTTTTTATTACTTTTTTTTATGATGATCATTGCGGCAATATTCGAAACTGCAGGGATAGGTTTAATTGTTCCATTTGTTGGCATTGTCACAAATCCTGATATGATACAAGAACAATCGATTCTATCAGATGTATACGTACTTTTAAACTTTCAGTCAACGAATGCATTTATTATATTTGGTGTTGGCTTTTTATTAACAATTTTTATTTTCAAAAATGTCTATCTTTTGATATTTTACAACTTACAATACAGAGTCATATTCAATCAAAAAGTAAAGCTATCCAGTACGATGTTTAGGGAGTATTTAACAAAACCTTATACCTTTCACTTGAAGAGAAATTCAGCTGAATTATTAAGGAATGTAAATGGCGAAGTAGCGAAAGTATTCGATGGTATTTTATTATCTAGTTTTCAATTGATAACAGAAATACTTGTCATCATTTCTATACTTACGCTACTAATCGTTACAGCACCATTAGCTACTATTACGTCCGGTATTTTGTTAGGTGGAAGTGTTTTGGTATTCTTTAAAATCTTTCGTAATAAGATAACTCACTTAGGAAAAGAAAATCAAAGAGTTAGTCGTGAGGTGATTAAGTGGGTAAACCAAGGATTAGGGGCAAGTAAAGAAATAAAGGTTTCAGGAAAAGAAAGTTACTTTGTAGATTCCTACAGCTATCAAAGTAAAATTATGGCTAAAAATACTATCTATAAAAATATGCTCGATCAAGTACCGAGACTTTTTATCGAAACATTATTAGTATCAGTTGTTCTTATTACGATGATAATTATTGTTTTTCAAGGAACAGATACATCCAGACTAGTATCAACCATGTCATTATTTGCGATGGCAGCTTTTCGCCTAATGCCTTCTATAACTAGAATTGTTGCTACCCTATCAACAATACGATTTAGCCAGCCGGCTTTGACTGTAATTTACAATGATTTGATTGATGATAATAGACACAAAAATCCAATAAATGAAGAAACGAATAATGAGTCAAAAACATTAAAGGTAAATAGTGGTGATTCAATATTCCTTAAGTCGATTAATTTAGAAAACGTATATTTTCGTTATCCAAATCAAAAAGAATATTCCATTAAAAATCTATCTTTAACTATTCCAATTGGTAATTCTGTCGCTTTTGTTGGAACTTCTGGGGCTGGTAAAACAACTATTGTTGATATAATACTAGGCTTGCTAAATCCTGAGAAGGGGCGAGTAGAGGTGGATGGGAAAGACCTGAATGATCTATTGCCGATATGGCAAAATAAAATTGGTTATATTCCACAATCTATTTATTTATCAGATGAGACAATTCGGAAAAATGTTGCATTTGGGATTGTTGATAAAGATATTGATGATTCTGCTGTTCAAAGGGCAATTGAAGATGCACAGTTAAAGGATTTTATTGATTCACTTCCTGAAGGGTTAGATACAGTAGTTGGGGAGAGAGGAGTCAGGCTTTCTGGGGGACAACGTCAGCGTATAGGGATTGCAAGAGCATTGTATCATAATCCAGAGATTATTTTTTTAGATGAAGCGACATCTGCTTTAGATAATGATACAGAAAAAGAGATTATGAAAGCAATAGATGGGCTAAAAGGTGAAAAAACATTAATCATAATTGCTCATAGATTAAGTACAATTGAAAATTGTGACATTGTTTTTAAAGTGGATAAAGGTAAATTAATATCAGTAGATAACAAACTTAAACAGTCAATGTAATAAAGGTAAGCGTGATAAATTAGACAATTAATTCAAAATGTTTTAGAAAGGAGGAAAAAGGTGCTGCCAAAAATTAGTGTAGTCATACCAGTCTATAATGTTGAAAAGTATTTACATCGTTGTGTTGAAAGTATTTTAAGTCAAACATTTCAAGATTTTGAAATTATACTAATTAACGACGGATCTAAGGATAATTCGGGTAAAATTTGTGATGATTATGCACAAAAGGATAAGCGGATAAAAGTTATCCATAAAAAAAATGCTAGAGTTTCAGCAGCTCGAAATGATGGAATGAAATTGGCAAAAGGAAAATACGTAAGTTTTATTGATTCGGATGATTGGATTGAACCTGAAATGTACCAGGTGATGTTTAACAAAGCTGAAGAATTAAATCTAGATTTTATTATGTGTGATTACAAAAAAAAATCAAACATTTATGAAGATAAACGAACACAACCGATTCGCGGTGGTTATTATTCAGAAGATGACATAAGGAATGAATTATACCAATGTTTAATCATGTTTGAGGATATCGAATTTCCACCCACCATTTCAAATTGGGTTTGTTTATTTAATTTAGAATTCCTTCAAAAAAACGATTTATACTATGATGGAGATATACACTATTGTGAAGATTCAATATTTGGTTCCAAGATTATGTACCATGCTACTAATTTTTACTATTTAAAAGATCAGTATTATTATAACTACTTTTACAATCCTAACTCTACAACTAATACATATAATGAAAAAAAGTGGAATGCTTACCTTAAAATTAATGAAAGGATGGAAAAGTATTTTGGGAAATCTGTTGAATTTGATTTTTCAAGACAAATTAAAATTAATATGCTGTATTTTACACTAAATACGTTAGGGCAAATAAAATATTCCGGGTGCAACACGGGAGAAAGAATAAATATGATTAAAAAAATCATGTATCACCTAAAGGTTAAGGAAATATTTAAGGACTTTAAATTACCTAACGTTTCCTGGAAGACGAAAGTTAGTATACTGCTAATAAAATATAAAATGGTTAGACTGTATAGTTTATTAGTAATGAATAATCGTTTAAAAGTAAGATCTGACCATCAAAAAGTTACTGATGCTGTTTGACTGTTTAAACAAAATAAATAAAAGAGAGGAATGTCTTCTATGATTCCAAAAGTAATTCATTACTGCTGGTTTGGAAAAGGAGAATTATCTCCATTAATCAAAAAGTGTATTTCTAGCTGGAAGAAATATTGCCCTGATTACGAAATAATTGAGTGGAATGAATCTAATTTTGACATAAATATTAATTGCTGGACAAAGGAAGCGTATGATAAAAAAAAATATGCTTTTGTTTCTGATTATGTTCGATTATATGTCCTCTACAATTACGGAGGAATTTATCTGGATACCGATGTAGAGTTAACAAAAAATATTGATGAATTTTTATTGCATGAGGCATTTTCTGGATTTGAAAATGAAAAATATGTTCCAACTGGAATAATTGGAAGTGTTCCGAGACATAGAGTAATAAAGGACTTTTTAGAATACTATAAGGATCTTCACTTTGTTAATGAGGATGGAGGGATAAAGGACACACCTAATGTACGAATAATGACAGAAATTTTAAAAGACTATGGATTTAAAGCAAATAACAAATTTCAGGTTTTAAATGGATTCTATTTGTATCCTAGAACGTATTTTTGTCCAATAGATGCTAATGGAAATAGAGATTTCTCAAAAAAAACATACTGTATCCATCATTTCACTTCTTCCTGGAGATCTGAAAAAGAACAAAAACAAGTTGCTTTCATGCATAAATGGTATTATCCGATTTTTAGGACAACACTAATATCAGTAATAAGTTTTGTGAAATTTATAATTGGGAAACATAATGCAAGAAAGCTTCACATTAAATATAAACAAATATTTTTGAGAGATTAGTCTAATGATTATAAAAAAATATATAAATAATCTATTGTACAGGACAAGAAAGTTATCTAGGATTCTTATTTTTCCATACACATCTAGTGGGAAAAAACTAAAAAGATTAAGGAATAATCATATAGGGAAACGATGCTTCATTGTTGGTAATGGCCCAAGTCTAACTGCTGAAGATCTTGATAAATTAAGAAATGAAATTACTTTTGCCTTCAACCGAATTTACTATATTTTTGATAAAACAGATTGGCGACCTACGTATTACTGTTCTGAAGATGATAAAACAATTTTTAAAAGTAAAGAAGAGATTAATAATTTAAAAATAGAAAACAAATTTTTTCCTGTTAACTTTCCATGGGACTATAAGATTCATTTCAAAAATGCTAAGTATTATATATTTAAATTCGGTGATAGGAATGTGGAACCGAAGTTTTCTGAAGACATTGTTAAAGGTATATACTGGGGTAATACTGTAGCGTATACGGCCATTCAAATGGCGGTATATATGGGCATTAGGGAGATTTATCTATTAGGTGTTGACCATAATTTCAGTAAAATGGTAAACGATAAAGGTGAAATTGTAATTGATAAGACAGCAAAAGACTATTTTACTGAAGAGTATAATGTTGATAAACAAGATTTATATATTCCTAATATTGAGGTTTCAACAAGAGCATTTACAGCTGCAAAAAAATATACGGATGACCACAATATAAAAATATTCAACGCAACTCGTGGTGGGAAATTAGAAGTTTTTGAGAGAGTAGACTTTGATAAAATTATTATTTAGAAAGCGAGGTAACAAGATATGAGAATAGTAGGAGTAATACCGGCAAGAGGTGGTTCTGCAAGATTTTATAATAAACCTTTAGCAAATATTTTCGGAAAACCTATGGTTTGGTGGGTTTACACCCATTCTAAAGAAGTTGAATGCTTTGAAGAGGTATACATTGCAACAGATAGTGAAGAAATTAAAGCCGTTTGCGAAGAGTTTGGTGCAAAAGTTATCATGACCTCTAAGGAGCATGATACGGCAACGGAAAGGCTTTATGAAGTATCGAAAAAAATAGATGCTGACCTTTATGTAATGGTCAACGGTGACGAGCCTGTAATAGAAGCCGAGGATATAGTGAAGTGTATTCCAGCTAATTTAAACGAGGAAGAATTTTATGTGTCAAATCTTATGACAGATTTTACTGATCCAGTAGAAGTTGTTGATACTTCTAATCTAAAAATAGTAACCAATAAAGATGGGATTTGTTTGTTCATTTCCCGCAGCCCTATTCCGTTCCCTAAGGGTGGTATGAACTATATATATCAGAAATTTGTAGGGGTTGGGGCATTTACGAAAAAGGCTCTACAATACTACCATGAAACACCTCGGGGACCTATTGAAAAAATCGAAGAGAACGACTCTTTCCGATTTATTGAGAATAGGAAGGACATATATTATATAAACGCACATTGTAAAACAATTTCAGTGGATACACCTAAAGATATTGAAAAGGTTGAAGAGTATATGTTGAAAAGTGAAAAAGCATCTGTTTATACACTTAAATATTGAATATATAATTAGGAAGGATGAATTCATAATGAGAACAATGAAGGTTGGAAATATTACAGTAGATGATAATATATTTACGTTGATTGCAGGTCCTTGTGTAATTGAATCAGAAGCACAAGTGATGGAAGTGGCATCGAAAATGAAAGACATCACAGGATTACTTGGTATTCCTTTTATTTTTAAATCATCGTTCGATAAAGCGAACAGAACGTCTGTTTCATCGTTCAGAGGTCCTGGAATAAATGAAGGTCTCCGAATACTTAAGAGAGTTAAAGATGAGTTAGGTGTACCAGTAGTAACAGATATTCATGAACCTTATCAAGCAAGAATTGCAGCTGAAGTAGTGGATATGCTTCAAATACCTGCCTTTTTATGCAGACAGACAGATTTATTGATAGCATCAGCTGAAACTGGGTTACCAGTAAACATAAAAAAAGCTCAGTTTCTATCTGCTAAAGATATGAAAAATGTTATTACAAAGGTTGAAGAGTCAGGTAATGAAAACATTCTGTTATGCGAAAGAGGTAACACCTTTGGCTATAACAATTTAGTTGTCGATATGACTAACATATTAGAAATGAAAAAGTTTGGCTATCCAGTGGTTTTTGATGCAACACACAGCGTTCAAAAACCAGGGGGCAACCTTACGACTACTGGTGGTAATCGTGAATATGTAGAACATTTAGCTAAAGCAGCTTTAGCTGTAGGTGCAGATGTTTTATTTATGGAAGTACATGAGGATCCTGACAATGCTAAGTCCGATGGTCCTAATATGGTTAAACTTGATAAAATCGAAGTGATGCTTAAAAAACTCATTAAAACATATAAGGCGGTGAGGGATGTTGAATCAATTAGATTTTCTAACTGAACCACAATATGTACATCAAATAGATATTCTCTCGGAGTCAAAATATGTTTTTGAAACTGAGGTAAATGCAATAAACCTAGTAAAAGATGCATTAGATGATAGGTTTGTAAAAATAGTAGAATTAATTTCCGAGTGTACAGGTAAAGTTATTGTTACTGGTATGGGTAAACCTGGTCATGTTTCGAGAAAAATTGCAGCAACCATGGCAAGTCTTGGGACACCCTCGTTTTTCCTTCATCCAGCAGAAGCGCTGCATGGAGATTTGGGTATGATTTCGGCAAATGATATTGTAATTGCGATTAGTTATAGTGGAGAAAGTGAAGAGATTACAAGAATTTTACCTAATATAAAAATAATAGGTGCAACTTTAATTGGGATCTCTGGTAATCCTGATTCATCACTTGTGAATTACAGCGACTTCTCTTTTGTATTTCCTAAATTTAAAGAAGCGTGTTCGATGAATATGGCACCTACATCAAGTACGACGGTTGAAATGGTTTTAGGTGATGCTTTAGCCGTCTGTTTATCAAAAATTTATGGTTTTCACGAACATAATTATGCTTTATATCATCCAGCAGGTTCTCTTGGTAAAAAGCTACTAATAAAAGTGAATGATATTATGCATACTGGGGATAAAAATGCTGTTGTAAAGGCGGGGACTAAGTTAAAAGACGCTATTATTGAAATGAGCGCGAAAGCGATTGGAATTATCAATATTGTTAAAGAAAATAATGAATTAATTGGAGTATTTACGGATGGCGATTTAAGAAGAACGTTTACAAAAGAAGTAAATGTTTATGATTTGTCAATAGATGAAGTCATGGCAAAAACACCACTCTATATCGATTCTGATACGCTCGCAGTAGATGCATTAAAAATGATGAAAGATCACAATATTTCTGCATTGCCAATTATTAGGGGTAAGAAACTGGTAGGAACAGTAAGAGTTAACGATATTCTTGGAGAGGGTATATTCATATGATAAAAGATAAGGATCTATCAAAAATAAATATGCTAGTTATGGATGTAGACGGTACCCTAACAGATGGGAAGATCTATGTTGGTGAAAATGGTGAGGTATTTAAAGCATTTAATGTAAGAGATGGCTACCGTTTAATTAATATTGAAAAGTATAATATAGTACCTGTTATCATTACTGGCAGGAAATCAGAGATTTTAGCTAGACGTGCTGCAGAACTAAAGATTGAGGAAGTTCATCAGGGAGTTGACGATAAGCTAAAGGTTTTAGACGAGATTATTAATCGATATCAGTTAAGTTATGAAAATGTTGCTTATATAGGTGACGATGTAAATGATATTGATTGTATGAACGTATGCTATCTTAAATCTTGCCCAGCAGATGCAGTTGATGAAGTAATTGGTGTAGTAGACTATGTTTGCAAAACTAATGGCGGAAATGGGGCTGTTAGAGAACTTATAGATTTGATTGTAAGAAATAATGACAAAAACAATAATGAAGGAGAATTAGTACTAGGAGAACAGAGATGTTAACTATAAAAAAAAAAATAATTAAGTTCTATAATACTCTATGTTTTATTATTTTTTATATTGTTAATTATTTCGCGAAATTTAATATTCCTTTAACCAAAAACAACAACAAAATATTAGGTTTAAAAAACAAATATAAAGGAGAGCGATGTTTTATTATTGGTAATGGACCAAGTTTGAAATCTGAGGATTTAGAAAGGTTGAAAGGTGAAATTACATTTGCTTCTAATAAAATATATAAAATTTTTGATAAAACTACTTGGAGACCAACATTTTATATGGTAGTTGATCCAATAGTAATAGAGGAGAATGTAAAAGATATAAATTTAGTTAAAGCCAAGACAAAATTTACTTTAAAAGTATATAAACACTTATTTAATGCAGATATATATTTTAATAATAATCTTCATAAGAACAAAAGAGGTAATTTTTCAACTAATATTATGGAATCTTTATACTCTTCAGGAAGTGTCTCATATCATCTACTTCAGATAGCTCATTATATGGGATTTTCAGAGGTGTATTTGTTAGGGCATGATTACAATTTTAAAGGAGCTATATCGAAAACAAAAGATTTATCCTTCCTAGATAAAGAGGATAATTCACAACATTATTTTAGTGAAGACTATATTAGAGCAGATGAGAAGAAACCTGGTCAGGCTCCTGAGGAAATTTACATTGGAATGGAAAAGGCAAAGTTTGTATGTGAAAAATCTGGTAAAAAGATTTATAATGCAACGCGGGTTTCTTATTTGGATGTTTTTGAAACTAGGGATTATGATGATTTGTTTTGGATAAACAATGAGAAGGACGGTTTAAAAGGTGGTTAATTTTGTAAAAAGAACTGTAAACAATGTTTTATCTTTTATTATTTGGCAATGGAAAAACCATATGAGAATTCCTTTTGTAAATCTAAGATTAAATAAACTTCAAAAAGAAGTAGCGATGTTTAAAGATATTCATTTGGGAGAAAGTTGTTTCATTATAGGTAATGGACCAAGCTTAACAGGAAGAGATTTAAATCAAATAAATCGAATACCTTCATTTTCATCTAATAGGATAAATTTAATATTAGATAGAACAATCTGGAAGCCCTATTATTACACGATTGCTGATTCGTCAATGGCAAATAAATTTTTTAATGAAGTAAATAAAATGGAAAAGAAACAAATGTTTGCAGTAGTTACAAATTACGGTTTTGATACTCTTAAAAAATATTTTAATACAGATTATGTTTTTTTAAGAAGTTATAGAAAAAAAGATATTAATGGATTACCAGAATATAGTGGTGATATTTCTAAAAAGATATTTACACATGCTACAGTAACCTATGTAAATATTCAGTTAGCAACCTATATGGGCTTTAGAAAGATTTACTTAATTGGGGTTGATAATAATTACGCTATTAACAATAAAGAAGATGGTACTTATGAAATAAATAAAGAAATGCTTGATAAAGATCATTTCGATAGCAGTTATTATAATTCATGGTTTAATGATAAGCAAAAACCATCAACCAATACAGAATTGATGACAAGATCTTTTATTGCTGCAAAAAATTATTGTGACATAAATGGAATTGAAATATATAACGCAACGAGGGGCGGAAAACTGGAGGTTTTTCCACGTGTTAAATTTGATGATTTATTTGATGATAAAGGTAAGTTTATTGGGGTTTCAACAGAGTTAGAGAGAAAAGGTTTAGGTTAAACTAATTACTTGTGAAATACTTAACTATTTAATTTTTATTACAGAAAAAATAGGAGGATATTGATGAATAAAATAAGACTATTAGACTGTACTCTTCGTGATGGCGGATATTATAATTCTTGGGATTTTGATATCTCATTAATTCAAGATTACATAAAGGCAATGGATGAGATTTCTGTGGATTTTGTAGAATTAGGATTAAGAGGTTTAAAAAAAGAGGGATTTAGAGGTGCCTGTGCATATACAACAGATAATTATATTAATAGCTTAAAAATACCTGAAGGTCTAAAAATAGGTGTAATGGTTAATGCTAGTGATTTGCTTTATTATAAAGATGGTATTGAAATGGCACTATCTAAACTATTTGTACCAGCATCTGAATCACCTGTGAGTTTAGTTCGTATTGCTTGTCATGTACATGAATTTGAACAGGCATTACCAGCAGCAAGTTGGTTAAAGCATCAAGGTTACATGGTTGGTTTCAATCTTATGCAGATTGCTGACAGAAGTGTAGAAGAAATTAAAAATTTAGCATTTGCTGCTAGTCGCTACCCACTTGATGTACTATATTTTGCTGATAGTTTAGGAAGTTTAAGTCCTGAAGACATAGCTCGAATTATTCAAACTATTCGTCAAGTTTGGCACGGACCTTTGGGTATCCACACCCATGATAATATGGGTTTTGCGTTAGCTAACTCTTTGCGTGCTGTAGAAGAAGGTGTAACCTGGATTGATGGTACTGTTACTGGAATGGGAAGAGGTCCTGGAAACGCCAAAACTGAATATTTAGCAATCGAATTAGAAGAGCATCGAAATGTGGCTAGTAATATAACACCATTATTGAAGTTAATAGAAATATACTTCAAACCATTACAACATCAATGTGGTTGGGGAACAAATACTTTTTACTATCTTGCAGGTAAGTTTGGTATACACCCGACTTATATTCAAGAAATGCTCAGTGATTCTAGGTATATTGAAGAAGATATATTAGCTGTTCTTGAATATTTAAAATCAGAAGGTGGAAAGAAATTCAATACTAATACATTAGAGGCTGCACGTAACTTTTATTCAGGAGACCCAACTGGTACTTGGAGTCCTGCAGATGTGATTTCTGGAAGAGAAGTATTAATAATTGGTACTGGACCTAGTATTGTTAAGCATAAGCAGGCATTGGAGGATTATATCCGGACCAGACGTCCTTATGTAATTGCGTTGAATACTCAATCATACCTTTCATCAGAGTTAATTGACATTAGAGCGGCATGTCATCCTGTTCGTATACTAGCAGATAGTTCCGCACATATAAATTTAACACAACCATTAGTAATTCCAGCATCTATGTTATCTGATAATATTAAAAAGGCTTTTCAAGGAAAGAGTTTACTAGACTTTGGTATTTCAATCCAAGAAAATACGTTTATGTTTGAATCAAATTATTGTGTTCTGCCTAATTCACTAGTTTTATCATATGCATTAGCTATAGCAACTAGTGGTAACGCATCACGCATTCTGTTAGCAGGGTTCGATGGATACGGTTCAGACGATCCAAGAACAAGTGAAGTAAATGGTTTATTGAGAAATTTCACCCATGTTCCAACTACTCCCCCAGTAATATCAATTACACCAACCCAATACAAAATTTCTACTAGTTCAGTCTACGCATTTTAGGAGGGTAAGTATGAATTATTGTGTTATTATTCCAGCACGTTATCAATCTTCTAGATTGCCAGGTAAACCACTTATAGATTTATGTGGTATCCCTATGGTTGTAAGAACATATCAACAATGTATAAAAGCATGTCCAGCTGAAAAAGTCTATGTTGCAACAGATGATGAACGCATAAAGGAAACATGTGAGTTATATGGAATACAAGTTATTATGACGTCTAGTAGTTGTCTCACTGGTACGGATAGAATTGCAGAGTGTGCGATGTATATTGATGCAGATGTATATATTAATGTTCAAGGTGATGAACCATTATTTAACCCGAATGACTTAGAATTATTAATATCTTTTGTGGAGAAGTATCCCGGCGAAGTGTTGAATGGTTACTGTGAAATTGTTGACGAGAGTCTTTTCAGAAGTGGTTCAATACCAAAAGTAGTGTTTCGGCCAGATGGGCAATTACTCTATATGTCTCGGGCACCTATCCCTTCCAATAAGAAACAGGGTTTTGAAAAGGCATGGCGTCAAGTATGTGCCTATGCGTTTCCAAGGGAGGCATTAAAGGATTTTTCTTCAGTCTCGGAGAAAACGAGACTCGAGAGCATTGAAGACATTGAAATACTTCGCTTTTTAGAAATAGGATGGAAAGTACGAATGTTAGAACTTTCTAGCGATTCTGTTGCCGTTGATACACTAGATGATATTCAACATGTTGAAGAAGCAATACTTGAACGTGGTCTTAAAATATGAATTTTATAACAGAGGTGGTCTAAAAAATATGTCATGGGCCACTTTTTTTATGAAAATAAAAAAGGAGTTAAAAAATGAAATCATCATTTTTAAGTCAATATGATATTATCATTTTTGATTGTGACGGAGTACTTATAGATGTAAATCATTTAAAATGTGAAGCTTTTGGTAAAGCTATATCAGGTTACTCTTCTGAAATTGTTGAAAACTTTGTTAACCATTGTAGAAGGACATTTGGAATCTCAAGATATGTAAAATTCAAAGAATTTTTTAGTGAATTTGCAATAGAGCCATTTCAAGAAGAAAAATATAAAATCCTAGTAAACAATTATGCAAATATTTGCAAAGAAATTTATGAGTATGCGAATATTACACCATGTAGTGAAAAATTACTGATGGAGCTATATACACTAAATAAAAAATTATATGTAGCCTCTGGAAGTGATGAAAAAGAACTTAATGATGTTTTTATAAATAGAAATCTAAGTAAATATTTTACTGGAATATATGGATCTCCGAAAACTAAACTAGAGTGTACTTCCATTATATTGAAAAAACATCCTGACAAAAAGGCTGTTTTTATAGGCGATGCAATATCAGATATGGAAACGGCTAAAGAACATGATATAGATTTTATTTATATGTCAAAATTCACCGTTCAGTCTGAAGAGCAGGATCTCATATGTAGAAATGGAGCTAAAATGGTTATTCGTACACTTAAAGACATTATTAATAGTAGTCGTAAATCTGAAAACTCAAAGGTTAGTCAGATTTTAAAACTCTAAATATAGGTTATCCCCACCATTCCTATTAAAAGGTGGGGTAAACTTCCTCTTTTATCCGGTAATTCCCTTCAACTTTAATTCCGAATACTTTTCCCACACATAGTAATCATTCCTTAACCTTTTCTATGTCTTGAAAGTGCCTTAATTAATCACACATTATTGATTACATTCATATATATGGAATAGAATAACAAAAAGTTATAGGAAGCAGCCACTTAAGGCCTAGTACCGAGACTTACTTCTTTAATGGTAAGAACTAAAAGATATTTTTCAAGCGATGTTGATTTATCATTTATCACCAAATGCTGGAGGCAAGACAGACTAGCCCAAGCCCATACTGGAGGACAAGCTTTAGTAACAAGTGCAATGGTGGCGGGACAAGCAACTCTAACCAATTATATAAAGCAATAAATCAATACAGTAAAAGTTGATGGAGGTGAATTTTAGTGAATGGTGGTTTGTTTACAGGAACCCCGGATTCATTAGTAGATGGTGGAACATTTAAAATAGAATTAATAGATGGTGGATTATTTGCAGAAATGTCTATAAATAAAAGCATTGAAACCCTTGAAGTAGGTGAAAACTTCTCCGTTATGGCTACAAGATACCCTTATGATGTGATGTATAGCAATATAGTTGAATGGGAATCATCGAACCCTGAAATATGCACGATACATTATGGGGTTTTAGAAGGTGTGTCAGAGGGAACTTCAATTATTACAGCTTTTGATCGTACAAGAACATATTCTAAGAGTTTTACAGTTGAGGTTAAAGACCCAATAATACAAACTCTAACACCAACGGATATATATCAGGTAACAGCTTCAAGTTATGGTATTTATTTAGATAATACCCATCCAACTGAAACCACAAATGGGATTATTAAAGCTTTAAATTTTGCTATGTCAAAGGGATATAAAAAGATTGTATTCCCATATGGAACATATCTTGTAACGCCGATGGTGGGAACAGTTAATTTCCCTAGCAATATGATAATTGACTTTAACAATTCAAATATAAACATCGAGATTAGTGCTAAAACATCGACAGGATATGTCATGTTTAAAATGGATAACGTCCAATATACAAAGCTAATTAATGCACATGTATATGGGGAAAGGGACTTTGCAACTATTGCAGGTTCGCATGAAGGTTGTATTTCGTTACTCATTGGGGATGCCTATAAATCAGGCTTTGAATCATGTACTTTTAGTAAATCACCTGGTTTTAATGTCATAACATTAACTAAACGTATGAAAGATGGTACAGGTGATGCTTGGGTTACCTATTCCAATTTTGAACCAGGTAATATTGATCCTTCAGGAATTAATGATGATAAGGTTGTTACTTTTCATTTCCGCACACCTAATTTTATAGATATATCACGTTTAGGAAATTATTTTATGGTGGGCTATAATCAAGGCTATTGGGATTATCGTTTCTTGCGGTCACGATTATATAGCATTTACTTCTATGATGTTAACCATCAATTTATTGAAGTCCAACATTACAACTGGCAATATTACTGTTACGATAAACCTCAAAATGCGTATTATGCAAAGATTGTTGTTTATCAGGATGCCCCCCCTACCTCGGGCGATACGGATTTTAATGGGACAGTTGCCTTTATCAGAACATTAGGAATCCCGAGAAGATGTTTTATTAAAAACTCTAACCTTTCTGATAGTTGGTCTTCCGGATTAGCAATGACAGGTGGACAAGACTGGACGATATCAGGAAATACATTTTCAGGTAACGGTGGAAGATCACCTGGGTGTGATATTGTCTGGGAAGATGGCTGGGATGCTATGGTGGGTGATATTGTTAAAAACAATATATTTAACTCCACATTGGGAATTGTAACGGCAGCAGGAGCAAACCATTCTATTTTTGATAATACCTTTAATAAATCATATATTTATATGTGGGAAAGAACGCAAAATTGGCGAATATTTCGAAATTCATTTAACGGCAAGGGTGGTTCAGTAGGGCAATTTAATATCCACCTTGGTACTCAAGGTGATTCATACTTCGCTGAAAATACACTAAAGGAAATACGATATACGACAGCTAGGAACCATGCAGACGCCGATTATGACATTCATTTTATCAAAAATATTTTAATATAAATGAATAAGAGGGTTGAGAAATGACTCAAACACATAAAATACAGATCCGTAGAGGATTAAAAGCAGATTTACCTGTTCTTAGTGAAGGTGAGTTTGGTTTTTGTTTGGACACAAATGAACTATTTATTGGTGCAAGCGAAGGAAATGTTCTAGTAAACAACTTTTCTTGGGTAAACATTCTCGGGAAGCCTAGTTTTTCTACTGTAGCTACTACTGGAAATTATAACGATTTATTAAACAAACCCACTATTCCTTCTCCCTACACTTTGCCCCTAGCTAGTTCAACTACACTAGGTGGGGTTAAGATTGGTAACGGATTAACTTTAGGAAGTGATGGTGCTATTTCCGTTTCAGGTAGTTCAAGCGGAATGGCATTAGAGGTTTATAAAACTGAGCCAATTGGTGAATTATTTAATCCCCCAGCAAACTATAATGCATGGTGTCCTAGCAATCTACAATTTGATAAGACAAGAGGGGTTTATGCTGTTCTAATTAACGGGGCTAATGCTCACGTATTTACTGCCTTAAACCAATATTTTTGTACAATTAATCCTGATACACTTGTTTCAACAACACCAAAGCTAATTTCAGTGGTTGATACAAACGGGAATCCAGTTATGTTTGATGTATCTTCCTCAAATAACTTTATGGTATTCGAAGATGGAACCTATTTGTACCTACTGCGAAAAAATGGTATTTACCACAGAATTACCTCAGTTGATGGTGGGATAACTTGGGTAGACCGGGGGCAAATAGTGGTGAGTCCCAATAATAGTTTAACTACCTCTAGCAATATTTGGGGTATTACGAAATTATCTAACGGTAGATTAATTTGCGGGTTTGGAGCACAATCTGAGGTCCGTGGAAAAATTATGTATTCAGATGACAATGGGGACAGTTGGACAGTTGTACCTGTTGGTACAAGTTACCCTAGCGGTACGACTAGTGCTGAGCCATGTATTATTGAAGTATCACCTAACAAACTAATAAGCCTTGCAAGGAGAACAACAGGCGGGGCACCCGCAGATAGTGCACCTGATCCTGCTCTAATTTCGTTTTCTACAGACAATGGGGCAACATGGACAAATTATAAGAATTCTACTTCAATTCTTAATATGAATGCCTCGGGAGCTACTGCATTTGTTCGTGATGGTATTGTTGAAGTGTTTGCAGCTTCAAGATATTACTCAACCACTGCTAATACGAACACAGGGGAAACAGGTAGTATAACTCACTATATTGCAACCGTAGAGAATGCACTTAATGATAACTTTACGTTGAAAGAAACAACTGTTTATGCAAATGCTGCTAATAGCGTAAACTTTCACTCTCCTTGTGTATCAATAGATGATCAAAAGAGATTATTATTGATGTATATGGACGAATCTGAGTATACGAATGCCGATGTTAATTATTGGTTCGTAAGAGGCGGGCTAGGGTATATTTCTTATAAAACTCGTGATGGTGCAAAGTCTCCTATCTTTAGTTATAGTGGAAAATATATTGATTTACTAATCTCAAATTTAAGGACAGATTTAGCTAGTCTTCAATATGCGGTTTCGCAAATAAGCACAGGTGGAGGTGGTGTTGTTAACCCACCAACAGGTACACTTCTTTGGACAAAACAATATAACGCTCATAATGAACAAATTCTATTAATTAATGATCCAGATTTTACTGGTAAAACTAGTTGGGGAAGTACAACCTCTGTTTATAACCAATTGAGAAAAGATGAAAATGGGACTAATTATAATTGGAACGGTAGCCATTGGGGGATGGTTATAACAACAACAAAACCTAATTTTGCAATTGCTTATAAAGGAACTGTCGGTAATAATTCTGTAGGCTTACCTGTTGTTGGTGCTATTATCGATGGCGTTGGTTATGGAATTTACAAAATAGGAGCATCATACGGATTATCTCGTGCAACACTTTATGATTTCAGGTTTGAATATTGGGATGGCACAATGAAAGCATTTGTTAATGACAACGAAGTAGAAGTTAAAACATTCCCTTTTGATCCAACAAACGTAGCTAACTACACATATCTCACTAATGTGATTGGTAATGTAGATACCACGAAAATTTATGCCATTCATGGAGGCTATAATGGCGGTAATATCTACGAAGTTAAGTTCGGTGAGTGGGGTAGCTAAAGAGTATTGATAAAATAGTGACAAACTTAGAGGGCTGAATTCAGTCCTTTATTTATTTGAGGTTGAATAAGGAAGCATTATACAAAATTGGAGCAGCAAATTTTTTGAAATAATAACAAGTCACTAAAAATATAGTGTTGACATCAATACCTATAGATAATATTTTTTAATCATAACAAAATGTTCTTTTTAAAGAACGTTAGATTAGTTATAACAATAGAGTTCTATGATTTATAGAGAATGGAGAGGATACTGTATCTAAATATAAGAACCTATTAATCTTTTTAAATTTGCTATTCTTTTTAATGAACGATACTTTTTCAAAAAGAAATGTTGTTTTATTGACTGATGCTGACGTGGATAGGGATATAACTGAAGCTGGAGATTATGTTGGGTTTCCATATAGGGAGAATTTAGGATATGAAAATACTTGTATTAGCTAATTTTAGTATGGGTTTATATACTTTCGAAAAGAATTATTAGAAGAACTAATAAATCAAAATAACGAAGTATTATATTTCGCTACCGAGTGATTATGTAACAAAGCTAAAAAAATTGGGGGTGCAAATCTCCGCTTAAAGTGTTGCTTTGTTTTTACGGGAATGGTCATTCCTTTATAGTAAATGTCAGACTATTTGTTTCGTAATTATTCGTAATCGTAAATCCCATCATATCTTCATCGTATGATTTTTGTCATTGTTTGGACAACTTCCTATGATTAATCAAAAAAGGCTTTTGAGTAAATCAATAGTTTTTTAGATATTTGTTGTTCTTGATAAGGAACGGTGTTATATTGTATATAGAATAAAGGGTGACTAAAATGATTAGGTAGGGGAAATGTATAGATGAATACAAAGGTCTCAATGTTCGGAATTGTAAAACAGTTGGTAATGTCACAACAGTCTTCCAAAAGTAAGATTGGTAGATTGGGAGCCACAATCCTCTCGTCTGTATGGAAAGTAGTCCAAATTTCAAAGCGAATATGTTTCGATAAAGACTATCGATATCTCCTCTTCATGTATCTGTTAAATCGAAAAAATATCCATCAAACTACCCCTCTAACCTTTATGAATCGCTATCCCATAATTTTCTCAGCCTGCCAAGAGTACTTTGAAGGTAAAGAAGATTTAAAGATCCTTTCCTATGGGTGCTCAACGGGTGAAGAGGTTCTAACATTACGACGCTATTTCCCAACTGCTCAAATAATTGGTGCAGATATCAATAAGCGAAGTCTTGAAGCATGTAGAAAGCTTACGGTAGATGATAAGATTTCATTTATATATTCCACACCTAGTGAGATTCAAAAGCATGGTAAATTTGATGCCATTTTTTGCATGGCAGTGTTACAAAGAAAGCCACATGATGTAGCTGCTAAAGGAATTACCAATCTTAACAAAATCTATCCTTTTGAAAAGTTCGAAAAACAAATCAGTGAGCTGGATGATCTTGTGAAAGAAAACGGATTATTAGTGATTCACTTCACACAATACTCACTTTTGGACACTAGCGTGGCACTAAAATATGAGGCATTAGGAGATTATGTTCAGGATGATTATTCTACTCCTGTCTTTGATAGGAATGGTGAATTAAGAAGAAATACGAATCCTCAAAAGAGTATTTTTGTAAAATTGAATGGCTAGTCATAAATTTGTATAATTAAAGGAAATAACTAGCAGTCAATGATAAGGAGTCTATATTAATGAAACTAGCATTCATCTCCGACATCCACGGCAATGCCATTGCATTGGATGCCGTACTACAAGATATACAACAGAAAAACGTAGATAAAGTCTTTGTTCTAGGTGATATCTGCTACCGCGGACCTGAACCACAGCGTGCGTTAGACCTAGTACGCGCACTCGATTGTAATGCAATCAAAGGAAATGCTGACGAATGGGTAGTGCGTGGTGTTCAGCAGGGAGAGGTCCCTGATCATGTTCTTGCACTAATGAACAAAGAAAGAGATTGGATAGTCTCTCAATTGTCAGATGAAAGTATCGACTACTTAAAAGAATTACCAACTCAGTTGAACCTTGAGGTTGAAGGAATACGAATCCATGCTTTCCATGCTACTCCGGACAGTCTTTTCGAAGTCGTGCCCCCAACAGCCAGTGATGAAATCATCCTAGAAAAGTTGGTTACCAGTGAAGCAGATTTGTATATCTACGCTCACATTCACAAGCCATACATACGTTTTATAAATGGAAAATGTATAGTAAACATTGGAAGTGTAGGTCTTCCATTTGATGGTCTAAATAAAGCTTCGTATTCTATAGTTGAAATTAATGAGGGTAGTATTCAAACCTCAAACGTCCGAGTAAGCTATGATGTCCAAAAGGTAGTAGAGCAGTACAAGAACGTAGAGTATCCAAATGCAGAAATGATGAGTAAGGTTGTCTTAAAGGGAAAACTGTGATGGGATGCTGATAAACGGAGGTATAAAATGTTTTTTATAAGATTGCTCCTATTATTTCTCCCATTCGTCTACATGGCTTTGATTTGGTTACAAACTAGCAACTTTGATCCAGAATCCGTATATATGCTTTCCACTCAAATAGATATGAGCATTCTTTTACTTATAGGAGCTGGGCTAGAGTTAGCCCATCTTTTTGAATTTGGTCTTCTATATTTATTTTTAGTGATGGCTTTCCTCGTATTTGGAAAGCTATCACAAAAAAAAGAACTATTTGCAGTTGTTATAGCATTCGGCTATGGAGTCGTTGATGAACTACATCAATACTACATTCCATTTCGTTCCTTCTCTCTAGTTGATTTAATGAAAAATGGTATAGGGGTTTGGGCATTATGGTACTTTACGCGAAAGAAATATCATAAAAGCCAATCTAGATTTGGTAACCTATTGAAAAGAATTACTCATACTCAAGAAAACCATCATAATATTAAATTGTGATGGTGATAGCGAAAAGTGTCGAAAAAATGTTCTTTAAAAAGAACTGTTGAAGAGATAAAATAAATCGTAGTATCCAATGTTTTTATATGATAAAGAAGTGTATTTTCAATAAGGGTTCGGATAACTACATTTCGATCGTTCTATATTAAGAAAAAATAGGGTGGTTGGAAATCAAAGATTACTCCTTTGATCTCAACCTCTAAGGGTTGATAACGTGAACAAAACATGTGTATTAATTGCTGAACATTATACCCACTTGAAATGGGAGTCCAATTGGATAGGGGAATTTATTGATAAATATTTTCTTCATGCGACTATCTCATCAGTTAGGTTTGATATGAAGATTAGTATCGATGACAACTACGGAAAGCCATTTAAGGACTATGAAGTTGATATTACAAAGTCCTCGAAATACATCACTTTTCGTAGGACGGATTATTTAATAAAAGCCACATCGGATTATAAAGAAGTGACAATTTATGTTCACGACGAATTAGCTCTGAAACATGCACTAATGAACGTTTATAGTTCCTATATTGTCTACCACAACTGGGGA
Organism: Bacillaceae bacterium; assembly: GCA_041640555.1. Classification (GTDB taxonomy): domain Bacteria; phylum Bacillota; class Bacilli; order Bacillales; family Cytobacillaceae; genus Robertmurraya_A. The sequence goes on along the minus strand of JBEQAB010000005.1, from coordinate 143,672 downwards.
TTATTACTCCATTCTTCCTGTGTATTGGATAATAAGAAAGCCCACATTTTTACTGGACATTCAGGTGCAGGTAAGTCGACTGTAGCAAAGCTTTCTAGTCCTAGGATGCTGCTTTCTGATGAGGCAAGTATTGTTAAGATTACAAATGAGGGCATTAAGGTGTTCAACTCTCCTTTTCGAAGTGAGTTAGAAGCATCAGGAAAAGAGCTCCCTGCTTGTCTAGCATCTATTCAACTATTACACCAAGCAACTAATAATAGTAGAGAAGTAATGACAAAATCAGATGCGTACCTCGAATTAGTCAATAAGATTTTTTATTGGTCTCATTCTAAAGAAGAGACTAAGCAAGTTTTAAATCTATTAAAAGTGCTTGTTGAACAAGTTCCAGTTTACGATTTGCATTTCCAAAAGAATAATTTGTTTTGGGAGTTGATTTCTTAATGAAGCAATATATAAAAAAGAGTGCATATGATTGTACTCAATTAGATGATGACTGGATTATTTTAGATACCGACAATTTTACCGTTACGAAAGTGAATGAAGTGGGTGGATACTGCTGGACTCTTTTAGAATCAAAGCAAACGGCTGAAACCATTAGGCAGGCGGTTCAAGAAGAGTATTCGAGTGTCGAGGATATTACTACAGAAGATATCGAGCAGTTTTTGGATGAATTGTTGCAATATGGGCTGTTAACCCATGAGGTTTGATATCGATACGGTTTCGTTATTGCAGAAATCTATTCAAAAAGATGGGTGGTTAGATCTTCCAAGTCAAGGTTATAGTATGTACCCGACCATTCAAAATGGAGATATCTGTCGCTTTGTTCCTTGTAGTGGGAATCAATTGAAGAAGGGTGATGTCATATTATTCTGGACTGAATCCGGTCAATTGGTTGCTCACCGCTACTACTACAGCAAAGCAAATGAAGATGGTAAGTTACAATACTTCTGCAAAGGTGATACAAATACAAGTTATGACCAGCCAATCGGAAGTGAAAACATCATTGGTACACTCAAATATATTGATAAAGGAAACCGTAAAGTTTTTCCAAACCAACTAAGAATACATCTCTGGGGATGGTTAATTATGAATCAACCCATTTTAACTGACTTCTTAAGAAGATATCTAAATAGAAGAAGTGTTTTATTATAACGAACTTCCACACATTTAGTCGCAAAAAGTTCAAACCAAGAGTTGAGCTAGCATCTGAATAAAGGAGAGGGGAATAGGTGAAATGGATTCAGGCTTTGTATGAATCAGAGGTAACCCTAGATTCATATAATTATAAATCCCTGTTAAAAGAAATCATGGAGTTTGGGGTTGCTCCTCAAGTTTACTCCCAATTAATGCAACAAGGAACATTAAATCAAACACCTGTATTTTTCCAAGAACGTTTGAAGGAGCAATACGAAGAAAATCTCTTTTTATCTCTTTATATCAAAAGCCAGTTAAAAACAGTGTTGGATTGCTTTGATCAAGCTGAACTACCAGCTATACCTTTAAAAGGAGTGCTTTTTGCTGAAAAGTACTTTGGTCATATTGGAGCTAGATGTACATCAGACATAGATTTACTCATTCGGCCAGAGGACTTGGAACGTGCGATATCTGCAGTTATCTCATTAGGTTATACGGTTGAAGAGAAACCAATCAAAGACCATTTTCACTGTAGCTTTAGTAAACCCATTCCTAACTCGAAAATCCCATTAACGATAGAGTTACACTGGAACCTGTTGAAGGATGATACGTCTAAGCTTCCGATTGAAGAGTTTTGGCAGGGAGCTAGGACTATAGGAAACTACCAGTATATAAAAGAACTGTCAGACTATCATACCTTTTATATGATTTGCTTACATGGATGGAGACATAATCTGGATTCTCCGAAACACTTTCTAGATATCATTCAACTGATTTATCAGGTTGGAGACCAAGTGGATTACATACAATTGTTAGTTCAGGCTAGGCATCATCGGACTCAAAAGCGAATGATCCGTACGCTTGCGATCGTTTATCAACAGCATCCTTATTTACAAAAAGTAAAACCATTGCCTGTTAAAAGACCGAACCTATGGGATTATAATGCGTTTAGAAATGGACACAAGAAACAGTTGAAAAACTACCTGGATTTTGTGGACTACTCCTTTTTTAGTTATGATAGCTTAACACATAGCAAGAGAGAATTTTACAGTTGGATTAAATCCTTACGACCAACTAAACCACTTGTTTTTTCCTCTAATAAACATCAGTAGCTGTAGCACTTATAAAAAGGCTTACAGCTATTTTTCATTCCTCAAATTAATAACATTCCCACATTATATATCATATTTACTATTGTCTTCCTCACTTTCACATGGTAAAGTAGGTTTATTCTTTTAAAAGACGAATGTTTTTAATCTATATATTATTAATGTTCGTGTTTTGTTTAATTCAATCCTAAGACAAGTAAAATCCGTTATGATCCATTCATAACGTTTTTAGAATTTAGTAAGGAGAGATGTTAGTGAGGAAGAACAGGTGGTTAATTGCATTATCAGCAGTGGGGATTCATATCTCGATTGGCTCCGTGTATGCATGGAGTAACTTTACTGCGCCGTTAAAAGAGATGTTTGGTTGGTCTGATTCTGAAGTGGCTTTAACCTTTAGTATTGCTATTTTATTTTTAGGATTATCTGCGGCCTTTTTAGGTCATTTTGTGGAGAAATACGGACCGAAAAAAGCTGGGCTACTAGCAGCGGTATTCTTCGGAATGGGGATGACAGGGGCCGGGTTTGCCGTCGATATGGAATCCAAGATCTTATTATACTTCTTTTATGGGGCTCTTGGAGGAATTGGACTTGGCGTTGGTTATATTGCTCCTGTATCCACTCTCGTCAAATGGTTTCCTGACAGAAGAGGTCTAGCAACAGGATTAGCGATTATGGGATTCGGCTTTGCAGCAGCGATAGCTAGCCCGATCATGAACTCATTAATTACCTCTGTTGGAGTGGCTAACACCTTTTACATTCTAGGAATCTCTTATTTTCTCATTATGGTGGTCTCTTCTTTATATCTTGAAAAACCAGAAGAAGGCTGGTTGCCAGAAGGATTTAAAGAGAAGATTGCTAGTGGAAAAGCAAAGGCTACGTTGGATTTATCACAATTAACAGCGAACCAAGCTGTTAAGACCAAGCGTTTCTGGTATTTGTGGTTCATGTTATTTATTAACATTACCTGTGGAATTGCGATTTTAGCGGTGGCCAAGCCGTTAGCGATGGAAGCAATAGGGATTGATATGGCCACAGCGGCTGCGTTAGTGGGGGCGATTGGAATCTTTAATGGTCTCGGACGAATTGGCTGGGCCTCTTTATCCGATTATATTGGTAGACCTAACACGTATACCGCCTTTTTCGTACTGCAAATCGTTATCTTCTTTTTCTTACCGCAAGTGTCGATTCAATGGTTGTTTATGGGCATGCTGATCGTTGTTTATACTTGTTATGGTGGGGGCTTCGCTTCGATTCCTGCTTATATCGGCGACCTTTTTGGAACGAAGCAGTTAGGTGCGATTCATGGGTATATTTTAACTGCATGGGCTGCTGCTGGTTTGGCAGGTCCACTGTTTGCCGCTTGGATTAAGGATACGACTGGAAGTTATGCAGGGAGCTTATCCTTCTTTTCGGGATTATTTGTAGTTGCACTTGTTCTTTCTCTATTCATTCGTGAGGATATTCATAAGTTAAAATCTCAAGCTCTAATAAAGTCGGTAAAAAAGGCTGGTTAATAAGGAAGGGTTCATGCTAAAAGATACGCATGAACCCTATTTTTATTCTTCCGTGAGCGTGGTGCTCAAGCTCCAAATCTGTTCCACATTTTGAGGATTTGTCGCATATATAGGGTATCTGCTTGAACCAAGTATATTCTTTACTTGTGTGAAGCCTTTTTCGGTTGTTGATGGTTTAACAATCTCTCTCTTATGGTTGATCAGTTGGCCAGTAACATTCTTGAATTCTTCTGAGGTGCAAATGTGGAAATAATTATTGGCCATGCCCGATGGTAAAGGGTTAGTGAGATTTTGTGTCCAGGCAAGTACTCTCCAATAAGACTTCATTTTATGAATCGTCTCTTTTGATAGCTTTACACGGTTAATTTGAAGGGCATTGACTTTGATTCCCTGGCTCTTAAGTTCCTCTGCCATTTTGATGGTTAACATCAGTAGTGCCATTTTCGAGTCCCCGTACATTTTATAAACACTATACGAACGAGTACCGCGCATTTCTCCTCGCAAATTATCAAACTCGATTTTCCGATTAGGGTTGAAGAAATTTTTGATGTTTGTTGTACAAGCATTGAGTACCCTAGGATCCTGTGATTTTGCCAAGTGATCAGCTAATAAACGAGTCAGTAAAAAAGGACCGAATGTATTCGTAGCGAAGGACAATTCGATATGCTCAGGACTAAGTTTATACTCTTTTTCACCATGGTTTAAGTAGGCTGCATTATTAATCAGGATGTCCAAGCGTGGGTATGTATCTTTAAAATCTGCACAAAAAGTACGAATGGAATCAAAAGAAGAAATATCAAGCTTCAACAGATCTACATTAGTATTTTTGCTACTGTGAATGATTTCTTTTTGTACGGCTGTACTAATCTCCAAGTTGCGGCAAGCCATGATTACTCGGTATCCTTCTGTCGCAAATTTTAATGCGGCTGCTTTGCCAATCCCCGAGTTTGCCCCTGTAATGATGACAATTTTATCGTTCATATCGAACCCCCTGTAGAAAAACTAGTTACTATCAATATATGGAATCAAACAAATGAAAAGAAGAGGGGAAAATTTATTTTTAGCCGATGTGTTTTTCAGCTGAAAATAACATAATTTCATCTAGAAAAACTATATAAGAGAAACCATTAAAAGAATCAAGCATCGATAATCGGAGATAGTAACTATAGGAAGGAGGCTGAAACAACCGTGAAACCATCCTGTTATACAGAGTACGATATCCTGCAAAAGATGATTGTTTGTCATCCGAAATACATGGGGTCTGGGAAAATAAGAAATGTAGAAAATCAGAACACGAAGAAGGTTTCCATACATATCGATAAGGCCATGAGTCAGCATGGCGAGTTTGTTCGTAAGCTAAGGGATTATGGAGTGGAGGTTGAGTATCTCACTCCTAAAGAAGAAATGACGGAAGCGGTTTATACGAGAGATATTGCATTCACACTAGGAGAAGAAATTTTTATCGCAAAAATGGCTCATCCGCCACGTGTTGGGGAAGAGGCAAATCTTATTCAGTGGTTAAACCAGCATGGTACTCAGCATAAAGATCTTTTTGAAGATCATATTGAAGGTGGAGACGTCCTCATTGATCAAGATACCATTTACATGGGAGTAAGCAATCGCACGACTAAGGCTGCTATTCAGCATATTAAAAGCTTGCTCCCAAATTTCAACATCATTGATCTGCCTTTTAGTGATAAGTTTCTTCATTTAGATTGTATTTTCAATATCCTATCCCCAACCGAGGCGCTCATTTATCCTGGGGAGTTTCCGAAAGAAAAAGAGGAGTATCTCCGCTCAAGATATAACTTAATTGAAGTGTCAACAAAGGAACAGGAGTCGCTTGGAACCAATGTTCTTTCGATTGGTCACAAAAGGGTGTTTAGTCATTCGAATAATGTCGGAGTGAACCAGTCTCTCCGGCACCATGGCTACGAAGTCATCGAAATTGATTTTTCAGAGATTATCAAATCAGGTGGATCGTTCCGCTGTTGTAGCTTTCCAATAGTAAGAGCGTCCTCGAATTAATCGCGGGGACGCCTTTTTATGAAAAAACCAATCACAAATATCATGATAACAACAGCAACCAAGAGGAATTGAAGGTTGGTGTCAAATTTCAGAACCTGGTGAACCCCATAAGCTTCGATAAACAAAGAAGGGATTTTTCCAAGGGTACTGACTATTCCAAAAGCGACTATATTCATCTTGCCAATCGCAGCAGTCAATGTCACAAAACCAGATGGAACAAACGGCAACAGCCGGAGCAAAAGAACAATCGCAACAGCCTCAGCCCCTTTTGATTGGTACAACCGGTCTAGAAGGACCTGAACCCATCTCCACTTCACTTGAAATTTGTGCTTCACCCGTGAAAATCCTTTTCTATATATCCAAAAGCTCACAATGGCTCCAAGTGCTTCTCCAATAATAGAAACAACTAACCCAACCTCAAAACCGAGGATGGAAATATTCGCTGCCGTCAAAAAGGTACTTGGAATGACACCTACTACAGCGATGAGCACATTTCCAATGAAACTTGCAAAAATAAAAAGTAATTCGTTCATTGTCCGTTCTGCCACTTATACCCTACTCCCCAAACGGTTTGTAAGTGTTCATCGGCAGGGAAATGGGCTTTTCTTAATTTTTCTCGGAGATTCCGGACATGAGAGTCAATCGTTCGGTCCTCAGTTGCGACTCCATGGCCCCAAATGATGGTGATTAAATGGTCACGTGTAAATACCCGATTAGGATGGGTTAAAAATAGCTCCATCATGGAAAATTCCTTTGGTGTTAATGGAATCGGTGTTTTTTCATAATGCAGATCAAAGGATTCTAGATTTAATATGAGCCCTTTAAACGTAAGCAGTGCGCTTGTCGATTTCTGTCTTCTTAATACTGCCCCAATTCGAGCAAGTAGTTCGTCTTCATCAAATGGCTTCGAGATATAATCATCTGCCCCAATCTCAAGTCCTTTCACCACATCGGTCTTATCTGTGCGTGCCGTTAACATGATAATAGGAAGATCCCATTTATTTCTGATTTTTGCACATAACGTCCAACCGTCCATTTCAGGCATCATAATATCAAGAAGCACAAGGTCAACCTGATGGGATGATAAGTATTCAAGTGCATACAAAGCAGAAGTATGTGATACACATTTGTACCCTTTTGGTTCTAGATAAAGGGTTAATAAATCCAACATTCGTTGCTCATCGTCCACCAGTAAGATCGTTTTCATCACTCCACGCTCCCCTAAACATCATTTGAAATTCCGCTCCTTCTCGTACTTGGCTTTTCACTGTAATCGTTCCATTATGTTTATTTACTAGTTCTTTGACAATGGAAAGCCCAAGACCTGCCCCGCCTAGCAAACGAGTTCTTGATTTATCCACCCGGTAAAAGCGATTAAAAATATGTGGTAAATCCTCTTCTGGGATGCCGTTACCAGTATCACGAATCGTCACAAAAAGCTGACTTTTCTTTAGTTCAACAGACACACTTGTTTCTCCGCCAGCTGCAGAATATTTCATTGAATTATCCAACAAGTTAAAGAAAATCTGTTCCATTCGGATGGGGTCAGCATGTAAAAAGAAATTCTTTTGGCATGAGATGTGAAGAGTCATTCCCTTCTCCTTAAATGCTGGGGCTAGTTTGACTACCACTTTTTCAAGAATCTCCTTTAGGTTGACTTCCGTTTTTTCAATCAGAAAGGAATTTTGGTCCATTTTGGCTAAGTCGAATAATTGCTTAATTAAATCATTTAATCGGTTTGTTTCTTCCAGAATAATCGCTAGATAGTTCTGTTTTTCTTTCTCAGAAAGATCGCGTTTCAGGATCATTTCGGTATATCCTTTTATATAAGTGATCGGTGTTCGTAGTTCATGCGATATGCTTGCCAGAAAGTCATTTCTCTCATGTGTTAAAAAGGTCAGATCATGTGCTAGTGATTCAATCGATTTTGCGAGGTCGCCAAGTTCATCATTCCCTGTTTCAGGTAAAGAGATGGAGTAGTTCCCTTGGCTGATTTGAAAGGTAGCATCCTTCATCTTTATAAGAGGCTTGGTGATTGCCTTCGAAAGTAAAACGATAATAAATAACGTTAGAGCAACCGTTAAGAACGCAGCAAGGATAAAATGCTGGTTTAATCGCTTGATTAATGAATGAACGGTTTCTGTGTCTTGAAACATGAACACATTGCCTATGATTTCTCCTTCATTTTCTATCGAGCTAACGGTAGAAATGAAAGGTTCGGTTTCCCAGTCATTCTCGATGATGAGTCCTCCTTGAGGAATCACATTTGAAGGCAGCTTTATGTTTCCTATGAGTTGTTCATTTTTACTCGAGGATCCAAGAATACGTAAGTCAGCATCGGTTACCACTACATCTGTCGTGGATTCTGTTTCCATTAATGCAACGTGAGCAATCGTTTCTGGGGTAAAATGGTTCTCTAAAATGGCACGATGAGAATTCCCACGAGCTTGAAGGGCATTGAGTTCTTCTTGGATCCGCGATTCGGCTAAAGCGGAGTGAAGAAAGAAGAACATAAACGATTCAAGTCCTAAAACACATAAAAAGAAAATGGCACCTAATTTGATTGATAGCTTTTTCAAAGTGAAATCTCCTTATCCTGTCATACTTCTATAGTAATCGAAAGTACTATGGAAATCTTACTTTATGAATGAGAAAAAAAGGCTAAACTATGAGATGACAAAAAAGGATCAAACTTTATGCATAAAATCTGCACAAAGTATTGGTAAAGTAAAACTTGTTTCCACTATGAATTTGTAGAAAAAGGAGAGTTCCAAAAATGAAAAAGCTATTTCAAAGTATGATAAGTATATTGCTACTAACAGTATTAGCTGCTTGTACCTCAAATGGGGAAGAAGGAAAGGAAGCAGAAAGTGAGCATGGAGAGCATACGGAGGTTACCGAAACCAATGGTAAAATATCGAGTGAGCTTCTTGTTACTAGCACGAAGAATGTAACGAGACTGAATCCTGATACATTGGAAGAAGCAACGATTATGGTTTCGCAAACGATATGGCCAGCAACAGGGAATGATAATCGACCTGGAACCGTTATTTTAGCACCTGCTGACCAATGGCAAATCGCTCTTGCTGGTTCGGATTTAATTCACCATCCGAATAATGGACCCGTATTATTTTACAATCAAGAGCTTTCTGAACAAACATTACATGAAATTAATCGCTTGAGCCCAACTGGAAACGTTAATGGAACAGAAGTGATGGTCATGGGCGAGGCTTCTGAAAAGGTGCTTGACGCATTAGAAGAGTATAAGGTGGAGCAAATCCCCGGAAACGATCCGGCTGAATTTGCTTTAGCAGTGGATAAGAAATATGCGGAGACGGCAGGGGAGTTGCCACAAAGTGTGATTATTGTTTCCCTTGAAGACGATGCAAAATTATACTCACTCATTGCCTCTAATTGGATTGCACATATGCCTGAGCCGGTGCTATTTGTTTCAAAGAATGAAATCCCGCAAGCAACGGTGGAGGCATTACAATCTCGTGGAAATAAAGCAAATATCTATGTGTTGGCACCTGAAAAAGTGATTTCTGAGAAAGTTTTGTCTAGCTTACAAGAGTATGGAAATGTGACTCGTATTGATGGAGAAACTCCCGTGGAAGCATCCATTGCGTTTGCTAAGTTTAAGGATGAAAAAACAGGCTTTGGCTGGGGTGTGACAGAGCCGGGACATGGGTTTGCTTTTACAACAACAGCTCAACCTGAGTTTGCCATCGCTGGAGCTCCATTTGCCCATTTAGGAAAGCATGCGCCCCTTATTTGGTTAGAGAATGGAGAAGCGACAAGTGAAGTACACGAATATTTAGGCGCTCTTCAACCGAAGTTCAAAGATGACCCAACTGTGGGGCCATACAATCACGCTTATATTTTAGCGAATTTGAAGGAAGTTTCCATGGATACTCAAGGAATGATTGATAGTATGTTAGAGATTTCTCCAGCTGATGGAAGTGGAGGACATGGTTCACATTAAAAGTAGGAGGACCTTTTTTAGATGAATAAATTTTTACTAATGGCTGCTATTAGTCTTTTAACAATAACGGCGTGTAGTCAAGAAGAAGAGACAGCTCAACCAGAGGAGTCAACAAATCAAATCGAAACTCAGGACTCAGACTCACAGGATGAAACCAAAGATTCCACGTCAGTCTCGCTTGCATCACATGATTTTTTTGAGCCCTTCACAGGAAAAATCGATCATATCCACGGGCTAGGGTATGTGGGAAATCAAGAGGCTACCTTTGTTGCCGCTCATGACGGATTAAAGGTATATGAGAATGGAACATGGTTAAAAACGAAGAGGGAAAATAACGATTATATGGGCTTTAACGCCACCGATGATGGATTTTATTCTAGTGGTCATCCAGGAACAGACTCTAAGCTGCCGAATCCGATAGGCATTATGAAAAGTGTGGACCATGGTCAAACCTTACAAAGTCTTGGCTTTGAAGCAGAAGTGGATTTCCATCTTATGGGTGTTGGATATACCAATCATCAGATTTTTGCAATGAGCCCACATAAAAACTCAGTTATGAAGGCTGATGCATTTTATTTGAGTGAAGACGAGGGAGCTAATTGGAAGGAAGTAGAAGCAAGTGGTTTAAAAGGAGAACTCATCGGATTGGCTGTACATCCAACAGATAAAAATATATTGGCTGCAGCGGGTGAAGACGGAATTTACTTATCAAAAGACCAGGGGGAAACCTTTGAGTTACTTACAACAGGAACACAGGGAACAAGTGTTTATTTTACTGAGAATAGCCTCCTGTACGGTGAATATGATGGTCAGCCTTCATTGGTAATAAGAAACTTAACCGATGATAATGAAGAGGAAATGGTCTTGCCGGAGATGAAGGAAGACGCTGTTATGTACGCAGCAATCAATCCAACAAACGAGCATGAAATCACATTCGTCAGTTTTAATAATGACATGTACCAAACTACTGATCACGGTGAAAGTTGGAACCAACTGGCGAAATCAGGAAATTTACAATAACGGGTCTGACGTAGAGAAGTTGTTCTCTACGTCTTTTTTATGTAAAGAAAGTATAATTTTTCCCTCTTAAAGGATAATAATCCCTAGCATAATTTTTAATTGTGAAAGTTCGGTGAGAAGTTTGAAGAAAAAAGGGAGTAACGAAAAATCTGAGAAAAAACCAGAAATAGCGACCATACGGGAAGCGTTTGATTCTCTAAGGAAATCCACTGATTTTGTGTTTTATAAAAAAGAGCATGGCAAGGTTCCGTATGTTATTTCCTATTTTTCAAGTATCGTGGATGCGGAAGTCATTCATCAATATATCCTACCGAATTTACTAGAAATCAGTGACTTGGAGGAACTAAAGTCAAAGATTCCGATTGAGGAAATTATTGATGTGACTAGCCCGAAAGATCTGACTGAGAGGCTTCCTTCAGGATATGTGTATATTTACTTTACAGATTCAGATCATCATGGTGTATTGATTCCTGCAATGAAAAATGAAAATCGGTCCATTTCTCCACCTGAAGTTGAATTTAGTGTGGTGGGTCCGAAAGAATCGTTTGTTGAATCATTAGAAACAAATATTTACCTTATTCGAAAAAGATTGCCGATTGATAGCCTAAGAGTGGAAAAAATTACAATCGGTGATTTATCAAATACCAAAGTGGCCTACTTATATATAGAAGATATTGCAGATGAAGAAAACGTAAATACGCTCAAGCAGCGACTAGATGAAATCGATTTTGATGCGATTGGGGATACAGCATATATTTCACAAATTATTGCGGATAACCAGCGCTCGCCTTTTCCACAAATTCTTGATACGGAAAGACCTGACCGGGTGGCGACCGCATTGGCTGAGGGCAAGCTAGCTATATTGGTTGATCGATCACCACATGCATTGATCGGTCCTACTACTTTTAATGAGTCGATCTCTACCTTTGAGGACTATTTATTAAATTGGTATGCTGCTTCCTTCATTCGGATAGTAAGAATTGCATCCATTGCCTTCTCTATTTTGATCACACCTATTTATGTAGCGACTTTGACGTATCATTATGAATTAATACCGAAGGATTTATTGGCAACATTAATTACGTCAAGAAGAGCGATTCCCTTACCGCCGATCTTGGAAGCTCTGTTTCTCGAGCTGACGATTGAATTACTAAGAGAGGCTGGAGCAAGACTTCCGACGAAGGTAGGTCAAACCATTGGTATCGTAGGCGGGATCGTTATCGGGACTGCGTCGGTTGAAGCGGGGTTAACTAGTAATGTTTTGTTAATTATGGTTGCCTTGGCCGCCTTGGCTTCATTTACCACTCCAACCTATCAATTCGGTAACACGATTCGTTTGATTCGGTTTCCGTTTTTATTGTTTGCACATGCTTGGGGCTTAATTGGAATTGTTCTCTGCTTTTCATTTCTAGCGGGACATTTATTGCAGTTAACCTCATTAGGAAGACCATATTTAGAACCCTTTTATCCAACAAGGGTTAGAGATTTAAAGGATACCATTATTCGACTGCCATTTTCCAAGCTAAGTCGAAGACCTGTTCACAATCATCCCGAACAGAAAAAACGCTTTTCACCAAAAGATGAAAAAGTTCATCGAGATATTGATGAATAGCTCGTTAGAAGGAGTTGTTCCTTTGTGACTACCATCCCTGACCGATTAAAAGTGTCACCATTTTTTTCTTTTTACTTGATCCAAGCGATTCAAATAGGAGTTGGAATTTTAGGTTTTCAGCGAGTGCTCACGAAAGCAGTCGGAAATGATGCGTGGATGTCTATTATCTTAGGAGGAATCGGAGTTCATGTAATCATATGGATGATGTATCAAATTCTAAATAAACAAAATGGAGATATTACAGACGTGCATCGGGTCCTATTTGGTAAATGGATAGGATCCGGCTTTTCTATTTTGTTAATCATCTATTTTTGTTTATTAACCATAACTATCTTAAGATCCTATATAGAAGTGGTACAGGTGTGGATGTTTCCTGGCATTAGAATTAGCCTTTTCTCGCTAGTAATATTGATTATTGTTTTTTACATTGTCAATGGAGGACTCCGCACGGTTACTGGGATGGCCGTTTTAGGAGTTGTTCTCCCCGCTTATTTGCTGTTTTCTTTGTTTTATCCCTTAAAGTATGCGTTTTTTGAAAATCTACTGCCTATTTTTGATCACTCCATGATAGATATATTGAAATCAACAAAAGATGTAAGCTTAAGTGTGTTGGGGTTTGAGACATTGTTATTTTATTATCCATTTTTTAAAGAACCTAAAAAGTCGCAAAAATGGGCTCATCTAGGTTCAGCATCGACGATTTTTATTTATCTTCTCGTTATGATTATAAGTATTGCTTACTTTTCTGAAGAACAATTAATCCGAAATATATGGGCAACATTAACCATGTTAAAAATCGTTCAACTTCCATTTGTTGAGCGAATCGAATACGTTGCGATCTCTTCCTGGTTATTTGTGATTTTACCGAATCTTTGTTTGGCGATGTGGTCGGCGAGCCGGGGGGCAAAACGAGTATTTAAGAAGAAACAACGCTCCCTTTTAGTCGTCCTTTTATTACTCGTTTGTGCAGGTAGTTGTGTATTAAAAACCCGTGAGCAAATTGAAATGATAAGTGACTTTACTGCTGAAATAGGTTTTTATTTTATTTTTGGGTATATTCCTTTTCTATTTCTTTTTAGTAGTATTTTTTATCGTATGAAAGGGCGGAAATCCGCATGAGGAAAGTCATTTTTTTACTGATTTCCATTATGTTTCTAACAGGCTGTGTAGAGCAAAAAATCATCGATGATATCAATATTATGAGTGCGGTTGGCTATGACGCTAGAGATGATGGAGAAGTAAAAGGGACAATCGTAATCCCGGTTTACAAAGCGGATAAAAGTATATCCAATGAATCCTTTATGAGTGTGGCTAAAGTAAGCAAAGAAATTAACCGACAATCCCAAATGAAATCAGCGGACCCATTAGAAAATGGGGGGATCGAAGTCGTTCTATTCGGTAAAGAATTAGCGGAAAGAGGAGTATACGAAATCACGGATACATTCGAACGTGATGCGGCCATTGGTTCTCGTTTATATATGGCTGTTGTTGATGGCAAAGCGGATGAGGTATTGGAGAAAAATCTTGGAAACCTTGGAACAGGAGCCTATTTAAATACCTTATTCGAACATAATATGAGGCACCGAGAGTTACCTCGGTCGAACTTACATTTATTTATGTACTCTTACTATTCAAAAGTAAAAGATTCCTTTCTTCCCTATGTGAAATTGACAGGAAATAAAGTGAAGATTATTGGAATCGCCTTATTCAAAGGAGATAAAGCTGTAGATTATCTAAATGATAGTGATATGTTTTTTTTTAAGGCACTTATGGAGAATTTCAGGAATGGTGCCTATACCTTTAAAGTAGGGGAGGATTATGTCACTACGTACAATATAACGACGAAAAGGAAGTATGAAATCGAGGACCCATTAACCCAGCCAAAGGTAAAGTTACGTGTCAAATTAGAAGCGCATATACGAGAATATTCAGGTGAAACCCTTGATCCAAAAGTAATCGATTTAGCTGGAAAGTCATTGGAAGAGCAAATAAATAAAAGATCAGAAGAGTTACTAAAACGTTTCCAAGATAAAGGTATCGACCCGATTGGAATCGGTGTATTAGCAAAAACTCAAACAAGAAATTTTGATCCGGAAAAGTGGAATGAAACCTATCCAAATGCTACTTTCGAAGTATCGAGTAAAGTGTTAATTACAGAAACGGGAGTAATTGAATAAGAAAAGGTACACATGTTTGTACCTTTTCTTATTTATTACACTTGGCTTTCAAATAAGGTGTTTCGGTTATTATATTTAGATATTAGGAAGAGCAGCAGTACGTTAATCATCAATAAGAAAAGGCCAACCAAAAGAAGGATGATCGGGCTAATAATTAACATTCCAGTCGCTTGACCAACGAATAAACCAACGATCGGAAGGATGACTAGTCCACCAATTTGCTGAGCTTCTTGAAAGCTTTTTGACCTTGCTGACACTAATACTTCTATTAAGATCGTAAATAATGTAATGATGGGTGATAACCAAAATACGAGTAATATCCAGTTGGTATTTGGAAAAATAAAACCGTTAAAGATTGGATACGTAATAGCGGTCGTAATCACACCAAACAGGACAAAGCTGCCGATGGTTAACACCATGGTTGGCACAAAAGCGGATAGTACCTTTCCGATAAACAGTTCTTTTACTGTGATTGGTGTAAATAACAAGCTCTCTAAGGTGCCTCTTTCCTTTTCGCCAACAAAACTATTAAGAGCGATCATCATTGAATTGATAACGGGAATAAGCAGAAACATGGAACCTAACAAATAGTTTACGACTACATAAATAATTTGATGGTTAAAGGATGGTAACGTGTTAATTGTATCTTTTATACCGCCGTTAGGCAGACCAGAAAGAATAGTGTTTGTCATGATCTCTATATCAGAAGAAGTGAGAGAAACAAAATGAATAAGTAAAATAAATGCAGTGGGAAAAATTACCGCAAAAATTAAAGGCAGGATAATTAGACCGATGAGCACTTGTTTATTACTTGTGATGCCTTTAATATCTTTCATGGCAATTGTCCACACTACATGCCTATTTATCTTCATTTTTCACACCCCTAATCTGAAAATACAAGCTCTCTAAATCTCTATTTTGAATCTCTACATGGTGAATCCAGAATTGTTTCTTCAGTATCTCCTCTAATAATTTGGGCAGTTGGTCTTTTGTTTGCAGGATAAAGGTGATAAAAGAGCCGTCCTGTTTGACCACTTTATAAAGAGGATTTAATTGATTTATATCGGCATTTGTTTCAATTTTTACAGAGATTTCTTTGATGTATTTTGTTTCTAATTCTGACTTGGTACCTGACTCAATAATGGTGCCATGATCCAAAAATAAATATTGGGTACAAACGCTTTCAATCTGGTGGAGAATATGAGAGCAAAGGAAGATCGTGGTGCCGTATTGCTTGTTTAGTGTATGGATATTCTGAAGGACCATTTGTATACCTTCTGGATCCAATCCATTGGTTGGTTCATCTAAGAACAGGATGGTCGGGTTATGTAAGATCGCTTTTATGATTCCTAATCTGCGTTTCATTCCTGTACTATAGGTGCCCACTTTTTTCTGCTGATGGTCGGCCAGTTGAAAGTCTTCAAGTAATTGTTGAATCCTTGTCTCATCATTTACTCCGTAAAGTTTCCCGAAGAACCTAAGATTATCAACACCACTCATCTCGTGATAAAGACCTGCTCCATCTGTAAGTATACCGCTGATTTTTCGAATGTCATGACCTTGTGAATGTGGATCCCAATTGTTGACGAGAATCTTTCCCGCTGTGGCTTCGATAACCCCATTTAATAATCGAATGATCGTCGTCTTTCCACTGCCATTAGGTCCTAGCAACCCGACAATATCGCCTTTATTAACGGTGAAAGATACATCATGTAAGACGGGCCGAGCATCGAATTGTTTTTGAATTCCTTCTACTTGAATAATTGGAGCCAATCTTTTTCCCCCTTTTAAATAAACCTATAAAAATAGGTTTTATATAACTAACCACTTGTAAAAAAAAGTAACTAGATTTATTCTAGTATTGGTGAATTTCCATTATTAAGGTAATTATACCATTGATAAAGTAGAAGAAAACGAACAGGAGAGCACGTTTTGAATAAAATAAACTCATTACAACAATTAGTTGAATTCATCCCAGTATTTAAAGCAGCCATTCCTGCTGATTTATCGATTGCTGTCTGTAATCTAGAAGAATTTATTGCCTATTTTCCAGGTGAGAATATTGATTTAAACATTAAAGTAGGGCAAAAAATTCATCGAGAAGAACCCCTTTCCGTTGCCATACGTCAAAATAAGAGACTGCAAGCTGAAGTACCAAAAGATTTCTATGGATTTGAGTTCACTGGAACAGCTCTTCCCCTTCATGATGAGAAGAACAAGGTCATTGGAGGCATAGCCGTTCAAATTAGAAAACAGAGTGAACTAAAAGCCATTGCTGAGAAAATCTCGAATTCCTTGTCGCTCGCTACGGAACAAATTAATGCAGTGTCCACAGGATCTGAATCCTTAGTCCGACTATCAAAGGAGCTCCTCGAACAATCGAGCCAAGCAGGAGAGAATGTGAAAGAAACCGATGTCGTTTTGTCAATGATCAAGAAAGTTGCGGATCAGACGAACTTACTCGGTTTGAATGCAGCAATTGAAGCGGCTCGAGCAGGACAGCATGGTAAAGGATTTGAAGTAGTGGCAAACGAGATTCGGAAATTTTCGAGAGAAACCGTATCGTCTACACAAAAGGTCAGTGAAATCACCTCACAAATTCAGAAAGCAACGAACCATATGGGAAAATCGATTGAAAAAATTGCCACAGTTGGTGATGAACAAGCGCAGTCCATTCATGAGATTTCTTCCTTGGTTGAGGAAATTGAAAAACTTTCAAAGAAGCTCGGAGAATTTGCTAATAAATTATAAAAATGAACCATTCAAACAGGCACTTCGTCTTTCACGGGTGCCCTTTTTATTGTAAATTACTTACCTAGGTAACTAATTTGTGATATAGTAATCATATGATAGGTAAGGAGAGGTATTTATATGGAGGAGAGACACGAACTATTTCATAGTATCCACCAGCTTTCAAGGAACCTGACTAAAAGAGTGAATGCAGCTTTAGAACCGTTTGAAATCTACAGCTCTCAATGGTCCGTTTTATTTGTGCTTAAGGAAAAAGGATCTATGACCCAAAAGGAGCTATGCACTTATTTAGCCATTGAAGCCCCACCGATGACAAGAACCATTCAGAAGCTTCAAAAGCTGGGACTTGTTGAACAGACAGAAGGGGAAGACCGACGTAAAAAGTACATTGGACTCACCGAAAAAGCAATCACGAACTATCCGGTTTGGGAGCAAGCCCTTATGAATGTGAATAATCAAATTGTTAGCGGTCTTTCAGATCATGATCAAAAGGAACTGCGAGTCCTCGTGACCACATGGTTAAAAAAATTATAGGGAGTTGTGAACATCTTGGATGATACTACACAAACAAAATTGTGGACTAGAAACTTTATTGCGGTTTCAGCCAGCAATTTCTTTTTATTTATGAGCTTCTATTTTCTTTTAGTAACATTACCCGTTTACATCGTTAACGACTTAGGAGCATCGAAATCCTCTGCTGGTTTACTTACTACGGCATTTCTTCTGGCAGCGATTATTATTCGCCCGTTTTCTGGGAAACTAATCGAAAAATATGGCGGAAGAATCATTTTAATCACTTCATTAGTATTATTTCTTGTGACCACCCTTTTGTATTTCTTTTCGAATAGTGTTCCACAACTTTTAACCGTAAGATTAGTTCACGGCTTAAGCTTTGGGATGGCAACGACTGCTACAGGCTCAATCGTAGCCGATATTATCCCTGAAAATAGAAGAGGGGAAGGGATGGGATATTTTATCTTGTCTTCGGCACTTGCAATGGTCATGGGTCCTTATCTCGGGCTGACTTCCATGCAAAGTGGTGGCATTACCTTGATGCTTATGATTGCGCTTGTTGCTTCATTCGGTGGACTTGTTGCAGGTTTCTCTTTATCAAAAACGAAGGAGCAGAGAGACATTTCAAAGGTACCGACGAAGTTTACAACAGGTTCACTCTTTGAGAAAACCGCATTACCGATTGCCATAACGGGTGCCTTCTTTGCCATTATCTATTCATCGATCATTTCATTCATCTCTGTGTATGCAAATGAGATCCATTTAGGACACGTCGCAAGCTTCTTTTTCGTCGTTTATGCTATTGTCCTCTTAGTGTCGCGTCCCTTTACTGGAAGATGGTTTGATCAATTTGGAGCAAATATCATTGTGTTTCCTGGAATTGTTCTTTTCTCCATTGGTTTGTTCATTCTGAGTCAAGCATCATCAGGTTTCATCTTTTTGCTGGCAGCTGCGTTTATTGGACTTGGATGGGGTACTTTGTTTCCAACCTTCCAAACCATCGCCATACAGTCTGCACCACCGAAACGCAGAGCCATGGCAACCGCCACCTTTTTATCTGTGTTTGATATGGGTATTGGTCTTGGCTCCTATATCGTTGGACTATTAGCATCTGGGCTTTCCTTTAGCCAACTATACTTTTACGGATCGTTTTATGTACTGGCAGGAATGGCTGTATACATTTACTTTAATCTAAGAAAGTCCATCAGCAAGAATGCGGAAGCAACTTATCATACGGAATTGAATAAGCGGGCTAATTAGTTTAGTTCGTTGTTATTTTGGAAGAGGGACTCGGATTTTTAATCGAGTCCTTTTTGTGTGGCTGATTTCGGTTAAAGAGGTTATGGGAACGGTCGTTTTGTCTGCGTGAGAGGTGGATTGGGAAAGGATTGCGCTTGAAATTTATCATTGAGTCGGAATGAAGGGTGGATTCAGACAGCCCAGAGCCGGGAAACAATCATTGAGTCCGAATCAAGGGTTCATTCGGACAAGAGCGAGAGCAGAAAGCGCAACCAGAGTCCGAATCAAGGGTTCATTCGGACAAGAGTAAGAGGAGAAAGCGCAACCAGAGTCCGAATCAAGGGTTCATTCAGACAGGAGCAAGAGCAGAAAGCGCCACCAGAGTCCGAATGCAGGGTGGATAGAGACAGCAAGGGGCTTGAAAGCAATGGTTGAGTCCGAATCAAGGGTTCATTCAGACAGGAGCAAGAGCAGAAAGCGCCACCAGAGTCCGAATGCAGGGTGGATAGAGACAGCAAGGGGCTTGAAAGCAATGGTTGAGTCCGAATCAAGGGTTCATT
>JBEQAB010000005.1:0-123930 GCA_041640555.1 Bacillaceae bacterium | reverse complement strand
ACCAGAGTCCGAATGCAGGGTGGATAGAGACAGCAAGGGGCTTGAAAGCAATGGTTGAGTCCGAATCAAGGGTTCATTCAGACAGGAGCAAGAGCAGAAAGCGCCACCAGAGTCCGAATGCAGGGTGAATAGAGACAGCAAGGGGCTTGAAAACAATTGTTGAGTCGGAATCAAGGGTTCATTCAGACAGGAGCAAGAGCAGAAAGCGCAACCAGAGTCTGAATGAAAGGTGGATTAAGACAGCCCAGAGCCCGAAAAAAATCATTGAGTCCCAATAAACGGCTCATTCAGACAGGATCCACTCAAAAAGCTAAAAATGAGTCCAAATAGACAATTGCCCTCAGAGCTTATCGATCAAAAGCCATTATCCACTTTAGTCTCCCCATACTAGCAATGTTAACCCAGCTCCTAACAAGAGATCTGCTTTGTTTTCAAATGCTCCCCCATTTTCACTTTCTATGTCAGGTTACCTTACAAAATTATACATTTCACCTTTTTGATTTGTTATGATTCATAAATACACTGAATGATACGAAAATTCAAGGAGGGGGCACGGATGGAAGCAATCCATGACATTCTACAGAAGGTTTCAACTTCTAATGAGGGGGTACTTGCAACGATCATCCGAGTGGAGGGCTCCGCCTATAGAAAAGAAGGTACATCGATGTTGTTCCATAAAAATGGATCAAGGACTGGCATTCTCAGTGCCGGCTGTCTGGAAACCGATCTTGAGTATCGAGTCCAAGAATGGTTTGGAACAAGTGACCCCCAGACCATTGTTTATCATATGCAAGCGGAAGATGATCTCTCATGGGGGCAAGGGGCAGGTTGCAATGGAATCATTACAGTCTTACTCGAACCAATTGACGATCAGCTTCTAGAACATCTGATTAATTTAAAAAATCATCTAGCACTAGGGAATAAGGTAACGATGATCAAACAACTAGATGAACATTTATCCGCATTCTCTTGCCTGTTTATGACCGATGATGGAACGATTTTTGGAGACTGGACGGGTAGCAATGTTTTATCAGCCAAAAGTCTGTTACAGAATTATCATTTGATGCCACAAAAAAGCGGGACACTCTTTTCTACCGAGTTAGCTTCAAATATATATATCCATACCTTTGAACCAAAACCACGACTGATGATTTTCGGAGCAGGAGAGGATGTTATCCCATTAGTAGAATTAGCTAATAAAACTGGATTTTCAGTGATGGTATCAGATTGGCGTCCGGCGTTATGCAATAAAGAAGTGTTTCCAATGGCGGATCAACTGATTGTTGGATTTCCGATGGAGAGCTTTGATCAATTAACTTTTCTCCCTACAGATTCTGCCATCGTCGTTTCCCACAACTTTCAGAAAGACAAAGAATATTTACAGTACTTGCTTACGAAAGAAATCAGGTATTTAGGTGTACTTGGATCTAAGAACCGGACACAGCGATTGCTAGAAGGAAATATCATTCCACCCCATGTGAAAAGTCCAATTGGTTTACCGATTGGAGCAGAGGGACCCGAGGAAATTGCGGTAAGTATTGTTGCTGAGTTAATTCAACAACGGAAAAAAAGCAAAGAGGGAATCACTCATGAAAAATGGAATTATCGCCATATATCTTGCTGCGGGTAAGAGTAGCAGAATGGGGGAAAACAAGCTTTCTCTTTCACTCTCTATTTGTACCATAGGAAGCTCCGCCCTACGTACGGCATTATCTTCCTCCCTAGAACATGTACTTGTTGTTTCAAAAATAGCAGACTCCCTCGGCTGGATTGATCCCTCCCTCTTCTGCTCTCCTTATTCTAATCAATGGTCTCATGTGGTTTGTGATGACGCGGAAAAAGGGCAGGCGCATTCCTTGCAACGTGGCTTACATGCAGCCATGAGTATGAATCCAAAAGGAATCATGGTTCTTCTGGCTGATCAGCCTTTTTTGTCTAGATCAGCCATAGAACAGTTAATCACTGTTTATAACCATACTCGCAAGGGGGATTTTGTTGCCGCCTCATTCGAAGATATCCCTAGACCACCAGTCATCTTTTCACCACGCGTAATCCCTAAGTTGATGAAACTACAGGGAGATGTAGGGGCAAGAAAGATTTTTCAGGAATTAGAAGGGAAGTTTGTAGAGTTCTCAGAAGCTCGAGACTTTTATGATATTGATACGAAAGAAGATTATGAAAGAGTACTTGGAGGTGATTGGAGATGATTAGACAAGGAACAACCTCACTAATTGATACGGAAGTATGGATGCCAACATCACTCGAGGAGGCTTGGGAGTTAAAGGGAAAATATGGGGAAACCGCTTCGTTTATTGCAGGTGGAACTTTAATGCAAACACATTGGGCGAAAGGACTCGATGCTCCTTCTCATTTAATTAGTTTAGATGGTATTAAAGAGATGAAAGGCTGGGGAAAGGAACTTGTAAATGGCGAGTCGTATACTCGTCTAGGTGCAGCCATTCCCTTAGATTTCTGTCGTCAAAACAAGCCACCCATCCATCCTCTTCTTGTGGAGGCCACCAGAAATGTTGCGGCACCCGCTGTCCGAAACAAAGCGACGGTCGGAGGCAACATCGCTAATGGGTTTGGGGATCTAATACCTGCCTTGCTGGTATTGGATGCCATCCTTTCCGTATATGATGGAAACTCAGTTCAAAATCAATCGTTAGATGATTATATAAAAAATAACAATCAATCGCTTATTATTTCTATCTATGTGCCAGACGATCAAACGAAGCGGTTTTTTTATAAGAAGCTTTGTCATCGTGAGGCGTTTACCCCAAGTATTGTAACGGTGGCAGGAACCTTCCATCTTCATGGAAAAAGAGAAATATCAGCCGTTCGACTGGCTGTAAGTGGTAGTACCACTCAGCCACAACGATTATATGAATCTGAGAAACTATTAGAAGATTTGGCACTAACGAACGATCAATTACAGAAGGTCTTCCGAACAATAGAAGAAGAATTTACTCCTTCTACAGATTTTTATTCTACTGCAACTTATAAAAAATCAGTAGCCGCCAATTGGATAGTTTCAGAGATTGCAAGGGGTTAAGCTAGGTAAAGGAGGGGGGCTGATGGTGATAGAAACGAAGAAAAAGAAAATACGTCCTGACGGTCCTGGAAAAGTAACTGGTGCACTAAAATATTTAACCGACTTATCGTTTCCAGGAATGTTATACGGGAAAATATTGAGAAGTACAGAACCTCATGCAGAAATACAATCGATTTTTATTGATCAGGCGAAGCAGCTTCCTGGGGTAAGAGCGATTGTCACCTATAAGGACGTTCCAGGGTTAAACGGATTTGGACTCATTTTTCCAGACCAGCCTGTACTATGTGAGGATCGAGTGCGATATGTTGGTGATGCAATCGCTGCTGTGGCCGCAGACACGATAGAAATAGCTGATGAAGCGTTGCAACTCATTCAGGTGGAATATAAGAAGCTTCCGGTCATTGTTGACCCCGAAGAAGCTCTTCATCCTAATGCACCCAAGCTTCATCCGGATGGAAACTTGCTCCACCGTGCTAATTATTCAAAAGGAGATGTGGAAGAAGGATTCCAGTCATGTTCCCATATTGTAGAGGAAACGTATGAACTTCCTAGACAAATGCATGCTTATATGGAGACAGAAGGTGGAGTGATTGTCCCTGAAGCTGAAGGGAAATTAACGGTTTATGTTGGTACACAGCATGGGTTCAAAGATCGTTATCAGCTATCAAGAATTTTAAATATGAATGAATCTGATATTCGGATTGTATCGAGTCCGATGGGTGGATCGTTTGGAGGGAAAGATGAATTAAACATTCAGCCATATGGAGCATTGCTCGCACTTGCAACAAACTGTCCTATTAAAATTCATCAAACGAGAAGAGAATCTGTTCGTGCGGGGCTCAAGCGACATCCGATGAAAATAACGATGAAAACCGGTGTGGATGATTCGGGAAAAATCCTCTCACATAAGGTAAGGATTTTAGCGGATACAGGAGCTTATGCTACACTAGGTCCTGCCGTTTTGGATTTTGCTGTAGAGCATGCTCCAGGTCCTTACATCATTCCGAACATAGAAATAGAAGGATTGTCCGTTTTCACAAATAACGGTGTGGCAGGTGAATTTAGAGGATTTGGTGGGAATCAGGTGACATTCGCACTCGAAGGACAAATCGATCGTTTAGCTGAAAAATTGCAGATGAATCCTATTGAATTCCGTGAAATAAACTTGAGACAAGTGGATAGTCCTGGACCTTTAGAACAAAAAATTGCTCCAACAAGTGGTGCGAAAGATGTGTTAGAGGCAATTAAGGAAAAAGTGGGTGAAAATACAAACGAAGGGCAGTTGTCAGATCCATGGAAGGTAACAGGAACTGGAGTGGCCATATCCATTCATGGTGGGGGATTAGGTGTCGGTCGAATGGACCCAGCAGGTGGACGACTTTCTTTTACTAAAGAGGGGAAAATAGAGGCTGCTTTTGGTTTCGAAGAGTGTGGGCAGGGTTTACTCGCCGTGATTGAGACGCTAGTTATGGAAGAATTTAAGTGCAAGGAAGATGATATTCGTATTGTTGTCGGAGACACAGATTCCGTACCAATTTCGGGTTCGTCCACAGCCTCTCGTGCAACAAGTATGGTGTGGAATTCCATTCAAAGAATGAAGGAGACTTTTCGAGGCGGGATTCTGGAAAGGGCATCAAGTGTAACCGGTATACCAGTTGCTGAACTAAATATGGGACCGAATGGAGTTTGGCTCAATGATGGCAATCTATGTGTCTCGTATGCTGAATTAGCTGAAAAAACTCTTAATGAACCATTTTTAAAAGTAGAAACTTCCTTTAACTTTCCTGTAAGTCCTGATGCGGTTGTAGATGGAAGTCATTTCTTATATGCATTTTCTTCTGTGTTAGCACGGGTGGAGGTTGACCTTTTAACAGGGAAGGTAAAGGTGCTTGATTTAGATCAGACAATAGCGGCTGGTCCTGTTGTTAGCTTGCTAGGTTATCAGGGACAAATTGAAGGAGGAGGGATTATGGCTCTAGGCTACAGTTTGATGGAAGAAGCAAAGATGGAGAATGGAGAGTACGTAAATGATAATTTTGATACGTATCTAATCCCGACTATTCAAGATGTGCCGTTCATCATGAATGTGGAAGCGATCGAGAAGCTTCAAGAGGGTGATCTATATGGTCCGCGTGGAGTGGGAGAGATTGGTACCATTGCCGTTGCTCCAGCGATTGTGAATGCGATCCATGATGCAACGGGGTGTTGGGTCAATAAGTTACCAGTATCAAGGGAGTTTTTACTAGAGCAAATGTCTACTAGAGGGGAGAAGCGATGGATATGAAAGAACAAACAGAAATCCTATCTCCTCCCAAAATGGAGCTTTCTCTCACCATCAACGGAGCAAATGTTGTCTTACAGGTTCCGCCTACCAAAAGGCTTGTGACCATTTTGAGGGAGGAATTAAACTTCACAGGTACGAAAATTTCGTGTGAAGTTGGCCGTTGCGGAGCTTGTGCAGTTCAAATGAACAATCAGTTAGTGAACTCATGCCTAGTGATGGCTTATCAGGCCAACGGCGCTTCTATTGTTACAATTGAAGGCCTGGCAGGAGAAGAGCTGGATCCTATTCAACGTGCATTTTTAGAAGAAGGTGGTTTTCAATGTGGCTATTGCACACCGGGAATGGTGATGGCGGTAAATGCCTTGTTAGCTACAAATCCTTCTCCATCAGACGAGCAAATCCAGGAAGCTCTATCTGGGAACCTTTGTCGATGTACGGGATATGGTGGAATTATACGGGCTGTCCAAAAGGCGATTGCAAATAATAATCAAGTCATTTGAGGGTCCTTCGATAGGGCTCTCTTTTTTATACAAATCTTTAAGTATATTTAACAATTCTCCAAAGTCTTGTTTAAAACACTTTTTTATACTAAGAGGATAGTATGAAAAAGTGTTTTTTATCGGCTCTTTTCTTAAACTTTGTTTCTATTTGGAACATCATTTTATTGATTCTACTAAGTTTCCGCAGAAAATAGCATAAATTTAATAAGAAAAGTGCCTGTAAGCTAATTATTAAGCGCAAAATAGCTATTTCCACGTTAAAATCGGCTTTAAGATTTTAACAACAATCTTTACGAAAGGCTGTTTTCGTCAAGTTTTTTGTTTTGGAAAAATCCCAAATACCGGATTTTTCCCCGCATAATGCTGGGTTTATTGGTCTATTTGGAGAGTAACTCTTTTCTAAGGATGAAAATATTCTGATTGGCTGTTGAAACATCTTGTTAATTTCCTAAAAAGTGTGTATATAGCAACAATGTTTTAGAAAAGAGCCTTACGAAAAAAGCCTATATATTTTATTTAGACTCAAGTTTGTCCGTATAAAAAAACGAGCAAAGGTGGCTAAATATGAAAATCTTACTAACAACAGAGTGCTATTCGCCTGTTATTAATGGGGTAGTAACCTCTGTTATGACTTTGGAAAAGGAACTAAGGGAACTAGGGCATGAAGTGAGAATCTTAACTCTATCTATGACAAAACGGTCGTATACGCAGGAACATGTTACTTATATTAGCTCACTTGGAGCGGGTAAGTTGTACCCTGGAGCAAGGTTTGCTTGGCGCACAGATACAGAATTTCTTGACGAGTTGGTTGACTGGCAGCCGGATATTATTCATTCTCACTGTGAATTCAGTACCTTTTTAATGGCGCGACAAATGGCGAGGAAGCTTGGAATTCCGATTGTACATACCTATCACACGGTTTACGAGGACTATACCCATTATTTTTCTCCTAACAAAAAGTGGGGCAGAGCCATGGTTGCTCTTTTTACCAGGAAAGTCTTAAATCAGACACACTGTGTGATCGCGCCTACGAATAAAGTTCGCTCCATTCTGCTTGAATATGGAGTGACACGATCCATTCAGGTGGTGCCTACAGGGATAAATTTAGCTAGAATAACAAGACCCATCCATGACCAAGAAAAGCAAAGTCTTCGTATGAGATTGGGTATCCCTGTTCATCATAAAGTATTTTTATCGGTTGGTCGTTTAGCGAAGGAAAAGAACCTCGAGGAAATACTATTGTTTCTATCAAAAACAGAGCAAAAGAATGTGACACTACTGGTTGTGGGGGATGGACCCAATCGGGAGAGCCTGGAGCAATACGCAAAAACATTGGGAATTTGTAATCATGTGATCTTGGTGGGAATGATCTGTCCCACGAAAATTGCTGCTTATTATCAACTCGGAGATGTGTTTGTGAGTGCATCAAATAGTGAAACACAAGGACTAACGTATGTGGAGGCATTAGCCAATGGAGTGCCTGCACTTTGCCGGAAGGATAGCTGTTTAGATGATGTGATTACAGATGGGGTAAATGGGTGGCAATACTCAAGCTTTGATGAGTTTGATGAAAAACTTCGCCTAATGCTAAGTCAGGAAGAGCTGCATCGTCGATTGAGCCATCATGCTAGAGAAAAAGCAGTATGTGACTATTCTTCTGCCTCGTTTGCAAGGAAGGTTGAACAAATCTATCAACGTGAGATTGCTAATTTTGGTAGAACGACCCTAAAATCCCGAGGTGGCGATCTTTATAGGGTGGATGAGAGACGTTAGCTCAGGTAATATGGGAGAAAACGGTCTTCATAAGGTGGATGAAGGACGTTAGCTCAGGTAATATGGGAGGAAACGTTCTTCATAAAGGGGATGAAAGACGTTAGCTCAGGTAATATGGAAGGAAACGTTCTTCATAAAGGGGATGAAAGACGTTAGCTCAGGTAATATGGGAGGAAACGTTCTTCATAAGGTGGATGAAGGACGTTAGCTCAGGTAATTTGGGAGTAAACGTTCTTCATAAAGGGGATGAAAGACGTTAGCTCAGGTAATTTGGGAGTAAACGTTCTTCATAAAGGGGATGAAGGACGTTAGCTCAGGTAATATGGGAGGAAACGTTCTTCATAAGGTGGATGAAGGAAGTTAGCTCAGGTAATATGGGAGGAAACGTTCTTCATAAAGGGGATGAAGGACGTTAGCTCAGGTAATATGGAAGGAAACGTTCTTCATAAAGGGGATGAAGGACGTTAGCTCAGGCAATATGGAAGGAAACGTTCTTCATAAGGTGGATGAAAGACGTTAGCTCGGGTAATATGGGAGAAAACGGCCTTCATAAAGGGGATGAAAGACGTTAGCTGAGGTAATATGGAAGGAAACGGTCTTCATAAGGTGGATGAAGGACGTTAGCTCAGGCAATATGGGAGGAAACGTTCTTCATAAAGGGGATGAAAGACGTTAGCTCAGGTAATATGGGAGGAAACGTTCTTCATAAAGGGGATGAAGGACGTTAGCTCAGGCAATATGGAAGGAAACGTTCTTCATAAGGTGGGGTGAAAGACGTTAGCTCGGGTAATATGGGAGAAAACGGTCTTCATAAAGGGGATGAAGGACGTTAGCTCAGAAAAATTTAGAGTAAACGACCTTCAAAAGGACGCTAGCCCAAAATAAAATGATGATAATTGGTGAATTTATATTAAAATGTAAGTAAATGACAAAGGGGTGGAGCTAGTGGGAAAAGTAGTAGGATTCGAATTAAATAGTCAGGATCCAAAAAAGGCTGCTAGTTTTTATTCTACAGTTTTTGGTTGGGAGATTTCAGAGCCTCATTGGGATTATCAAACAGTCACGACCACCAAAGATCAGCAATCAGGAATCAACGGTGGAATTGCAAAGGGACCGCACGACTATCCTCACGGTATTCGCTTGCAATTAGAAGTGGACTCGATTGAGGAAGCAATCACGAAAGCAACTGCAAATGGTGCATTAGTGGTTAGGGACAAGATGGAGTTCGAAGAGTTTTATCTTGCTTACATAGTGGATCCGGTAGGTCTCGGATTAGGATTAATTGAGAGAAAATAACATGAACAAGCACCAGAACATTTCTGGTGCTTGTTTGTTAATAAGATACTCCAGTACGCTTATGAGATTTTTCAAATTCTGTTGGGTTTGGATCAAAGTACTCGGCTGTGTACTGTGCGACGAATGCGTTGTCTTTGATATAACCCGCGCCCCAGGTCGGATCCATGGTGAGCCAATTTCCATCAACCTTTGCTTCTACCCAAGCATGCTTTTGTGGCCAAAATCCTCCGAACGCATTTCCTTCAATTAATCGTGCTTCTACATTGCTCGCTCGCAATAAGGCAATGGTAAGGTAAGCGTAGTCCTGACAGATTCCTTTCCGTAACTCAAGTGTTTTTAAAGCACTATCATCCCAGTTATAGTTCTTCGTTTCGTATTTTTCAACATCGTAGGAGATATTGCTTGCTACATATTTGTAAATGGCTTCTGCTTTTTCCCTGTCGGTGGTTAACCCGTTTGTTAACTGCCCAGCTAACTCTTTAATTTCTGGAGCATCGGACTCAACTCCACGTGATGGTAGCAGATCACGCTTATCCTCAGAGGTAGACTCTACCTCAAATTTGGCAAATCCGAAATATCGGAAACGATCGCTATTTTC
This sequence comes from Bacillaceae bacterium, assembly GCA_041640555.1. Classification (GTDB taxonomy): domain Bacteria; phylum Bacillota; class Bacilli; order Bacillales; family Cytobacillaceae; genus Robertmurraya_A. The sequence continues at coordinate 114,424 of JBEQAB010000005.1, read as the reverse complement.
TTCCTTGATTTCAGGGACGCTAAGCATCACTTCATATGTTCCAGGTCCAAAACGTAAGTAGAAGGAATCATCAAATGAGAAATCTTCTACAGGAACTACGTCTAGTGCTTCGTCTTCCCCTTTTTTCGTTGTCACATAAATATGTGTGGTTTCTGGTCCAAACGAAGCTTTCGGGTCAATTGTTCCTTTAATCGTAAAAAGGCCATCCGATTCGACTCCTCCAAATTGTGGATACTGGAGTGTAACTCCTCTTTCTAGATAAGTACTTGAAAAATCGATTGGTAGCATGGTTAGGTCAGATTCGTTATTAATAAGAATCTTTGTTGCTGGCTGATAATACTTTTCTCGCTCTTCATCAGGGACTAGAACTTCGAGTTCATGCACGCCTTTTCCATATAAAAGCGGGACATCAAAGGAAAATTGACCATCCACAATCGGCAATACGTGCGTCCAAGAATCGGAGTCTTTGGTTAGTTTAATCATGATGGTGTCGTTATCGGATAATGTTCCTGCATCTCCACTTAATGCAAAAATCTCTTTTTCCTTCACATATCCGTGATCAAGATTCAGTAGTATTTCAGCTTCTTGACCAAAAGGAGAATACGTCACATCGCGTTTAATGTCAGGGTTCACGTTATGAACCGTAAAAGATGCCGTTTCATAGTAATAGTCCTCACGATCTAGGCTAGGAACCTGCACTTTTACATCATACTGGCCTTCTCCATTAAAAAGGGAAAGCTCTTGCTTAAATTTTCCTTCTTTAACCGGTGCGTAATATTCCTGCTCCATTCCAGCTGGTCCCTCTTCGATAGCTCGAACCTTGATCCAAACATAGTCAGACTTGATCTCTGAGAACTTCTCGATCGCTCCTTCTACCATCACTTTTTGATTGACAGCAAATTCTTTATAAGTGGGTTCTTTTAAAGTGACCCCTGCTTCCTCGCTATATGAAGTTAGCTCAATGGGCTGAAGATCGAGTTCTTTGTTCTTTTCTTTTACGAGTTTATCGTATTTGTTTTCTTCTTTTTGAGCTTCCTTAGAATGGCTTGCCTCAGAGTTGCTGCATCCGGAAATATAAAGAATAATACTTAGTAAACTGATGATAATAAAAATAACTGGTTTTTTCCTATTCATATATCCTCCTTTAAAACGGCATTTTACAAAGGTATTTACGTTATCTAGATGTGTTAGGTTTCTAGGTATTCCTGCTTATTTTGCATATTGTGATTTTATTCACAAAAAGTTCAATATTCCTATCCCTCAAACATCGTTCGGTAAAGTATATTAATAATATGTTAATAGTGTTATTCGCAAGGAGGACTAATAATGAAGAAAATCTTTTTCTTTACAACACTAATTGGAGCTATTTTAACCCCTTATTTTGCACAAGCTCATGTGAAGTGGTTCACAGATATAGCTCCACAAAAAGAAACCATTGAAAATATATTATCACCGTTTTTTATATCCTTAGCACTACTTGCTGCGGTTGTTTTAGGGGTACTCACATTACTTATTCCAAGATTTGCTGAATGGAAGCAAATTAAGGTTTGGGATGACAAATTATCAAGTCTCAGAAAATATTCAAGATATCTGCTCAAATATGGGACTGCCATCGCTCTTATTTTACAAATTATCAATGGAACGTTATTTGCACCCGAACTACAAGTAAGTCAGATGGTATCCATTATTGCTTGGGTAAGTGTGGGATTCTTATTGATTCCACATCATGTAGCAACTAAGGTCGGTTCAGCTATTCTATTAGGATTATTTGTTTATATTACTGCCGAACATGGTATTTTCTACATGCTTGATTATAGCTTTTATATCGCCATTATTGGAGTTTTACTTGTAGGAAAAACAAAACTAGAAAATGTAGGATTTCCATTTTTATATTTAGGAACAGGGTTATCACTATGTTGGGTGGCCGTTGAAAAATGGGTGTATCCAAGTATGTCAATGGACATTATTGTGAACCATCATGTTCCAACATTCGGTTTTGCACCAGCGACTTTTATTGTAATGGCTGCCTTTATTGAATTTATTGTAGGTTATTTACTTGTCGTAGGTATTTTAAACAGGGTGTTAGGTCTTGTTGTTACGGTTATCTTTATTATGACAACCATGTTGTTTGGTTTCACAGAAATTATCGGTCACTTTATGATTCATATTGTTTTAATCATCTTTATCATTGAAGGTGTATCATTCTATAATCCACCGATCAAATGGCATAAAACAAAACTGGATCAATTTATCTTTGTATTTCTAAATTTCTTGTTTGTACTAGCAACGATTGTATTAGTTTACTACCGTTTTGGATGATAAAATTGGATCCCTTGAAAGCTACCGAATTTTGGGTAGCTTTTTTCTATGTTATATAATCTGACATGTTCCTTGAACCACTGCTTTTACACGTCTATACTTCAGAGTATAAAAGCATACAGGTTCTCGTTAAAATAATTGAGGACGAAAATGGCTCTCTAGGGTTCCGGTTGGAAAACGTCTGGTCCGAGAGAGAGCGTACAGTATATCTGTAGACACGGAGGGACAAAAGCCCGGGAGAATTTTTCTGTAAAATTCTCCTGGGCTTTTGTTTTTTTATAACACGAAATCCAAAAAGAAGGTGTTAGAGATGAACAAAGGAACAGGATTAGTAAAATCACTAAAGTTGCATCAAGTTGTATTTATGGGACTTGCTTGGATGACACCGATGATTTTCTTTACCGTATACGGTGTTGCTTATGAGGCATCAAGTGGGATGATGGCTGCTGCCTATGTAACGGCATTTATTGCGATCTTTTTCACTGCTTATAGCTACAGCTTAATGGTTAAGGCTTACCCGGTCTCCGGTTCTGCCTATACGTATACGAAGAGGGCAGTTCATCCCATGGCAGGCTTTCTTGTTGGTTGGGCTCTTCTCTTAGATTATCTTTTCTCACCGATCATTGCGATTCTTACGTTTGGCATCTTCATGCATACAGAATTTCCTACTATACCTGTTTTTGTTTGGATCATTATGATGAATATCATTTTGGCCATCGTTAATATCGTTGGCATTAAATCGGCTGCTCGTGTGAGTGGGATATCGGTACTTGTTCAAATCGGATTTATTCTCATTTTTTGTATTCTTGTTGCAAAGGATCTTTTAGCAGGTGGATCAGGTACTGGTTCACTCTTCTCATTAACACCTTTCTTCGGTGAACATATGGCCTTAAGTGCCGTATTTTCCGGTGCAGCACTAATCTGTTTTTGCTTCCTCGGTTTTGATGCAGTAACAACGATGGCAGAGGAAACGATTGATGCAAAAAAGACGATACCAAAAGCCATCTTTCTCATTGTGATCATAGCGGTAACTATGTACACAGCAATTTCTTATTTAACTCAACTTGCCTATCCGGATTTTACTTTTACTAATCCTGATAATGCAGCCTATAATCTCGTTCAATTAGTTGGTGGCAATTTATTGAGTTCTCTTTTTATTATGGTTCTTATGATTGCAACCTTTACACAGGGTGTTTCTTCTGTAACAAGTGTGAGCCGATTTTTATATGCACTTGGTAAGGAATCCATTCTTCCAGGAAAAATATTTACAAGCATACATCCTAAATACAAAACACCTTTTGCTAATATCCTTTTGATCGCGATTATTTCATTGTCTGCAGTGTTTATTAGCCTAGATACGGCTGTCATGTTTGTAAGCTTCGGTGCCTTAACCGCATTTATATTTGTCAATCTATCAGTGATTGCTCATTACTACGTGAAAATGAAAAAACGGTCTCTAAAAGATACTTGTATTTATTTAATTTTCCCACTTGTCGGGGCAAGTTTTATAGGCTGGCTATTAACCTTACTTGATAAACATACGTTAACAGCGGGAGTCATCTGGGTTGCTATAGGATTTACTTATCTCTTCTTGAAGGCCGAATGGACCAAAGCTAAGGAACGTAAAATGGCTTTGTCTTTTCAACAAACGGCGATTAAGAAAAACATTGTTAGATAGTCTGACACATTCGTTGTTATCTATCTTTTCTGAAAGTTATACTAATTACAACAACATACAGGTTTCCACAATCTGTTGGAAACGAAAAAGCTTTCTAGGGTTCCGGTTATGAACGTCAGGTCCGAGAGAGAGCGTACAGTATCTGCTGTATACACGGAAGGATAAAAGCCTGGGAGATGAATAAAATCTCCTAGGCTTTTATCTTTTTTATTTTAAAGGAGGCTAAATGATGAGTAAGATACTAACGAAATTAATTCCTGCAGGTGGAAAATGGTCAACAAAAATAAGAAGTGGAAAACAACTAACCTTTACGACTCTCGGTGATGGAGCCAATCTTTCTCTCCTTTTATATAACGCAGATGACACATCCGAACGCTACAATATGCCGGATACATTAAAGGCTCAGCATACCGCACACTTAACGGTCGGAAATGTCTTGATGAGTGACAATGGAAGAGTACTAGCTAGTATAATTGATGATTCTCTAGGCTGGCATGACACGATATCAGGTTATGCCACACGCCAAATGATCGACGAAAGATATGGGAAGACCACCTATCAAGAACAGAGAAATGATTGGTATCGAAGTGGGGAAGAAAACTTTGCAGTTGAATTGTTCAGAAATGGATTAACAAACAGAGATCTATTCCCCGTTGTTAATTTATTTTCGAAAGTATTTTGCAAGGAAGATGGTTCCCTTCATTTCAAGCCAGGTCATTCCAAAAAAGGGGACACCATCACACTTAGAACTGAAATGGACGTTCTGGTGATCGTATCCAACACGCCAAATCCGCTGGACACTAGTTCCAACTATCCTTCTGTTCCTGTCGAGATCACGATCACAGATGTCGCTCCTGTAGAAGAGAACGATATTTGTGTGAACCATCGTCCGGAAAATCGCCGAGCATTTGAGAACACATGGGACTATTGTTTACTAACAAAAGGAGGAACAAACTAATGGCCACTTTACAATATAAGGTTAGTGAAAGACAGGTAGAGGAAGCAATTGATAACTATATCGTTCCTGCTGGAGAAGGGTGGACCAAAATTCTTGAACCAGGGCAGGTGTTACGAATTGTGGATGTAGAAGGAAACCAGGCGGCAGACACCCTATTCTACGATGCGGATCATTCAACAGACCATTATAGTGCCATAAATACGATTCAACGTCAGGGAAATGTGTATTTAACGACGGGTTCCGTTCTATTGTCCGAGTCAGGTAAAGAACTGGTTGAGATTGTTGCCGATACATGTGGGCGACACGATACGCTTGGTGGAGCATGTTCCGCACAAAGTAACACCGTTCGTTATGCTCATGACACGCTTCCGATGCATAACTGTCGAGATACATTTATGCTTCAGCTATCAAAGTATGGAAGCGAATTTAACAAACGAGATTTAGCACCAAACGTGAACTTCTTTATGAATGTTCCTGTGACTCCAGAAGGTGGATTAACGTTTGAAGATGGTGTATCCGCTCCAGGATATTATGTAGAAATGAAAGCAGTCAGTCGGACACTTGTCCTTATTAGCAACTGTCCACAATTAAATAATCCTTGTAACGCTTATAATCCAACTCCTATTCAACTACTAATCTGGGATAAATAACATAGAGAGGAGCTCCAACCATGTTCAAGAAAGTACTTATAGCAAACCGTGGAGCGATTGCGGTTCGAATTGAAAGAACGTTAAAAAAACTAAACATTTCATCGGTTGCGGTGTATACAAAAGCAGACCAAGATAGTCTTCATGTTGATCACGCGGATGAAGCCGTATTAATTGGTGAAGGTGCGGCAAAGGATAGTTATCTCAATGCTGAACTCATTTTAAAAACGGCACTTGAAGCAGGAGCAGAAGCGATTCATCCAGGATATGGTTTCCTCAGTGAGAATGCTGATTTCGCCCGTGCTTGTCAAACACATGGAATTACCTTTATTGGTCCTACTCCAGAGCAAATGGAGCTGTTTGGTTTAAAACATTCAGCACGTGAAATAGCGGTGAAAGCAGGAGTTCCTCTTTTACCAGGAACCTCTTTAATAACAGAAGTAGAAACCGCCGTTGCGGAAGCCGAGCGAATTGGTTATCCAGTTATGCTTAAAAGTACAGCAGGAGGTGGAGGAATTGGAATGCGTGTTTGTGCAGATGAATCTGCGCTAAAGGATGCCTTCGATTCAGTCTGTCGCTTAGCTGAAACGAATTTTAACAACGGAGGAGTTTTTTTAGAAAAATATATTCAAAAAGCGCGCCACGTAGAGGTTCAAATCTTCGGAAATGAGTACGGTGAAGTAGTGGCATTAGGGGAACGCGATTGCTCTATTCAGCGTCGTAATCAAAAGGTGGTAGAAGAAAGTCCCGCCCCATGTTTATCTTCAGATGTTCGTGAGGAAATGCTAGCTGCTTCTAAACGATTGGCTGAGGAAGTGGGATACAGAAGTGCAGGAACGGTCGAATATTTGTATGACCCAGAAGCGGAAAAGTTTTACTTTCTTGAAGTGAATACCCGGCTTCAGGTAGAACACGGTGTGACCGAAGAAGTGTTAGGTCTTGATTTAGTCGAGTGGATGGTTCGTGAAGCGGCTGGTGAGCTTCGTGATCTAAATACTTTATATAGCGCTCCGAAAGGGCATAGTATTCAAGCTCGAATTTATGCAGAAGACTGTCTGAATGATTTTCGTCCGAGCGGCGGTCAATTGGATCAAGTTCGTTTTTCAGAAGATGCTCGGATTGAAACGTGGGTGAGAGATGGCTTAACCGTTACCTCTTTGTATGACCCCATGCTTGCCAAAATAATTGTTCATGCAAACACTCGTGAAGAAGCCATCAATCAGCTAAGTCGCTCATTACAGGATACGAGACTCTATGGTGTAACAACCAACTTACAATATATACAGTCCCTGTTAGAGGAAGAAGCATGTCGCTCGGGTCATGTTCATACTCAAATGTTGAAGGGATTTTCTCCAGCGGAGTGTGCCATTGAAGTGCTGGATGGTGGAATCCAAACGACGGTGCAAGATTGGCCTGGACGGGTGGGGCACTGGGATGTAGGAGTTCCACCTTGTGGACCGATGGATCCTTTCTCTTTCCGAATGGGGAATCAGTTGCTAGGGAATGATTCTCATGCTGCTGGTTTAGAGCTAACGTTACGTGGAGGAACTTACCGTTTCCGTGGAGATATTGTTTTTTGCTTAACCGGCTCAGATATGAAAGCAACATTGGATGATTGTCCGGTTCCGACCTATAAGGTGGTTACTGCCAAGCGTGGTCAAATTCTTACCTTTGCCGAAGCTACACAAGGAATGCGTGCCTATTTGCTAGTGGCAGGTGGTTTCGATATGCCTCTTTATTTAGGAAGTGCCTCCACCTTTACACTTGGAGGGTTTGGAGGACACGGTGGGCGTGCGCTTCGAACAGGAGATGTGTTGCGCGTTCATCCTTGTGCAACTCCACCTGATAAAGAGCTTGCCATCACACAACAGCCTGTATTAACAAAAGAATGGACAATAGGTGTCATACCTGGTCCACACTGTACAGAAGAGTTTTTATTACCAGAGTATTTGACACAGTTGACCCAAACAAGCTGGGAAGTCCATTTTAATAGCTCTCGTACCGGTGTCCGTTTAATTGGTCCCGCTCCACTTTGGGCTAGAGAAGACGGAGGAGAGGCAGGGTTACATCCTTCTAATATTCACGACAACGCGTATGCGATAGGTACATTAGATTTAACGGGAGATATGCCGATCTTACTGGGCCCTGATGGTCCGAGTCTTGGTGGATTTGTTTGTCCAGTGACAACCGCATCAGCCGAGTTTTGGAAGTTAGGCCAGCTTCATGCTGGTGACAAGGTTCGCTTTCAGCTTTTATCATTAGAAGAGGCGGAGCAACTAAGAAAGTCACAAGAATTGTTTTTAGAAAATATAGGAGATTATCCAGTTCCTACACTGCCAGGAGAAACCAAGCTGTTATCACCAAGTTATCCGATACTTGTTCAAAATAATGAAAGCCATTTTCCAATGACGATTCGTGCAGCGGGAGATGAACATATTCTCATTGAGTATGGAGATATGGAGTTAGATCTCTTGCTTCGTTTTCAAATTCATGCATTGATGGATGCGATTCAAGCTCGTGAAGATATTCCGGTTTTAGATTTAACACCGGGGATTCGGTCTCTACAAGTCCATTTTGATGCATCAAAAATCTCAACTTTAGCTCTTTGTGCATTAGTGGAAGGGATCAATCGAGAGTTGCCTCCATTAGAGGAGATTGAAGTACCGTCCCGTGTGGTTCGACTTCCTCTTTCATGGGATGACCCAGCCACTCAGCTTGCCATCGATCGTTATCAAAAAAATGTCCGACCAGATGCGCCATGGTGTCCAAGCAACTTGGAATTTATCAGAAGAGTGAATGGATTAGAGCAGATAGAAGATGTAAAGAAAACGGTCTTTGATGCGAGCTATTTGGTTCTTGGTCTTGGCGATGTGTACTTGGGGGCACCTGTAGCAACTCCCATCGATCCAAGACATCGATTGGTAACAACAAAATATAATCCCGCTCGAACATGGACACCGGAAAATGCCGTTGGAATTGGTGGCGCCTATATGTGTATCTATGGAATGGAGGGACCTGGTGGCTACCAGTTTGTTGGACGGACGGTTCAAGTTTGGAATCGAGTTAGGGAAACGAAAAGTTTTACAGAGCAAAAGCCATGGTTATTACGTTTCTTTGACCAAATTCAATTTTATCCTGTCAGTACAGAAGAGCTTACAGTGATGAGAGAAGATTTCCTAAGAGGTCGTTTTGAAGTAGATATTACCAACACAACCTTTAACCTTGGAGAGTACTTAGCGTTTTTAGATTCGATTAAAGAGAGTGCAGAAGAGTTCCGACAAACGCAGGAAGCAGCCTTTAAGGCGGAGCGTGAGAGCTGGAAAGAGCTTGGACTTGCTGAGTATATTTCGGAACCATCCATGTCTGAAACGGTTGAAGAAGAATTGCCACAAGGAGTAGAAGCGGTTCGTTGTACGATGCCAGGCAGCGTCTGGAAAGTGCTGGTTTCTTCTGGTGATGTGGTAAAGAAAGGCGACGTATTAATGATAGAGGAAAGTATGAAGATGGAATTTCCTCAACATGCTCCGTTTGATGGACGTATTCAATCTGTCCACGTATCGCCAGGTGATGAAGTTCATGCGGGACAACTGTTTGTCTCCATTACAAAAGAAAAGCGGGGGATAGCCAATGAAAACGATGAACACGCCAAAGCAACTATCCATTCATGATTTAAGAGAAAAATATAAGTCTAACGAGTTAACACCAGAAAAGCTGATTCAAGAGATTATTCAACAAAGCGAAGCTGACAAAGAATTGAATATTTGGATCACACCACCATCAATCGAATGGATCCAGCCTTACTTAGATCATTTGAAAAAAATGGACCCAGAGAAAACTCCTCTCTGGGGAATCCCCTTTGCCATTAAAGATAATATCGACCTAGCAGGTGTACCGACAACAGCTGGTTGTGCGGAGTTTGCTTATACTCCTGTAGAACATGCGACAGTAGTAAGACGGCTGATCGAAGCTGGGGCCATCCCTGTTGGAAAAGCAAATCTGGATCAATTCGCTACCGGACTTGTCGGAACCAGAAGTCCATATGGCGAAACAAAGAATGCTTTGAATCCAGAATTAATTAGTGGAGGGTCTAGTTCAGGTTCTGCCGTATCCGTTGCCAGAGGTCAAGTAGCCTTTGCTCTTGGAACGGATACAGCAGGGTCTGGACGTGTACCAGCTGCGCTTAATAGATTAATAGGATATAAGCCAAGTCTTGGTGCATGGCCAACGAAGGGGGTAGTTCCCGCTTGTGCGAGTTTGGATTGTGTTACGGTGTTTGCTCATACTTTATCTGATGCAGAACTCGTTGATGAGGTGGCAAGAGGCTTTGATGAAAGTGATCCATGGTCACGATACTTAGATGTTCGCGACAACGCGTTACCCGAGAAAATTTACTTAACGAAGCAACCACCTAGCTTTTATGGACCTTTTGCTTCTGAATACGAGCAAGCATGGAAAGCGGCAATCGTTCAATTGGAAAAACTTAATATTCCGATTGAATATATGGATGGAGACTACTTATCTGAAGCAGCCAGTGTGTTATACGATGGTCCATGGGTGGCAGAACGCTGGGCTGACCTAGGGAATTTCATTAACGAGAATAGTGGAGTAGCTTTTCCTGTAACGGAAACCGTTTTGCGTTCGGGGGCGAAGCCGCAATACAATGCTGCATCCGTTTTTCAAGCGATGCATAAACTTCAGGCGTTCAAGCAAAGGGCTTACCAACAGTTTAAAGACGGTGTTCTCATCATGCCTACCTCTGGTGGAACCTGGACAAGAGATGAGGTAAGAAGAAACCCAATTGAAACCAATAGTGCAATGGGACTGTACACCAATCACTGTAATCTATTAGATCTTAGTGCGATAAATATCCCAACAAAGGATGCAGCTGAAAATCTACCTTTTGGCATTACCCTATTTTCAACTCATGAGAACGAACATCTTATACGGGGACTAGCGGACCTATTTCTTCATGGGAATCACAATGTAGGTAATAAAAATACAACATTGGTAGCCGTTTGTGGATTGCATATGAAGGGCTTTCCGCTAGAAAGGCAAATGAACGAGCACCAAGCAACCTTTGTAAGAGAGGCTAAAACAGCTCCAATCTACAAACTAGTAAAACTTGATACCGTACCAGCTAAGCCAGGACTTATTCGAACGAATGCCCCAGGTGCTTCGATTGAATTGGAGCTTTGGGAGATGCCACTTTCAGAATTTGGGAAGTTTGCCCTCCGTATTCCGGCTCCACTTGCCATGGGGAAGGTGCAGCTTGAGGATGGAACGGAAGTACCAGGGTTTGTTTGTGAAGCAAGTGGTGGGGAAAATGGAAAAGATATCACTCACTTAGGTGGGTGGAGATATTTATCATAAATTATAGAATAAAAAAACTATTGGATTTCACCCCTGTGCAAAGAATGCGAGGGGTTCTTTTGTGTAAACATATCCCTATTTCTACCGATATATAATAAAAGATTACTATAGGGGCTCAATTATGGATAAAACATGGAATAGACAGTATGGAAAAATCAGCATTATTATCCTCCTTTTTATTGTCTCTGAGTTGATGGAGTTTTTTATTCCGCATCATTCTTTGGTATGGAAGGGTGCTCATTATTTTTTTGTTGTAGTGATTATCATTTTATTATTTGATTTAACAAAACGAATTAATAAGCAAACCTCAGATTTACACGAAACCAATCAACGGCTTAGTACCATTTTTGAAACACTGGATGTTGCGATTTGGTCGTTGAATTTAAAAAACAATAAACTTCTAATCACTCCTGGAATTGAAAAGTTATACGGCTATCCTTTATCTGATTTTTACCAGAATGCAGAGCTCTGGAAGGACGTCATTCTAGAAGAGGATTCTGACGTTCTTAAGGTCAGAGAGATAAAGGTAGAAAAGGGTGAAGAGGTTACTAGTGTGTATCGTATTCGTCGCCCAAATGGTGACATTCGATGGATTCAAGATAGAGGGATTCCAATTCTTGATAACGGAGGAGCCCTGATTGATTTTACAAGTGTATTATTTGATATTACGATACTTAGGGAAAGTGAAGAACGGTACCGTAGCTTAGTGGAAATGTCACCGACTTTTATCGTTATTATTAAGAATAGGAAACTGGATTATTTGAATCATGCAGGATATCAGCTATTGGGTCTCTCCGATAATCATCCGATAAATGAGGAACCGGTCACAAGATTTATGAAGCTTGAAACGATCAGAGATATAAAAAATAGAATGTTAAAAGATCAGTGTGAGAGAAACTTACTAAGTTATGAGACCGTTATAACAGACATACATGGAAAGGATATAGCTGTCGAACTTTCTGTATTACCTATCAAGCTTGAAGGGCGCCCCGTATTCCAAATCATCGGAAAGGATATTACGGAGAGGAAAAAAGCACAAGCAACGATTCATCATATGGCTTATTATGATACGTTAACAGGGTTAGGAAATAGAAATAAACTGAAAGAACACTTAGTCTATGCCACATCCTTATCAACAAAATTCACTGTTCTGTTTCTTGATTTAGACAGATTTAAAGTGATTAATGATACGAAAGGGCATTCTACCGGCGATTTAATATTACGGGAGGTAGCCAAACGGTTAAATACGATTATTGGAAAAAAAGGCTCCGTCTTTAGGCATAGCGGTGATGAATTTATCGTGGTTTTATCCTACGATGAAGGTCAAAAAATTGAACAAGTCGCCACCTCCATTCTTCATAATTTGAATATTCCTTTTGAAATCAATGGTGAAGAGTACTATTTAACAACTAGTATCGGAATTAGTCGATACCCTGAGGATGGGGAAGATCAGGAAACCTTAATCAAGCATGCAGACACAGCTATGTATTTAGCAAAGGAACATGGGAAAAATAATTTTCAATTTTATACTTCTCAGCTTGATGAGATAAAACTAAGAAAATTAGAGTTGGAGAATGGGTTAAGAAAGGCCATTGAGTTAAATCAATTCTCATTATTTTATCAACCGAAATTCCATCTGAAAAGTAAAGAAATTGTGGGTACCGAAGCGTTGTTAAGGTGGTATCATCAAACCTTAGGGTTAGTGTCTCCCATTGAATTCATTTCACTTGCAGAAGAAACAGGGATCATTGTTGATATTGGAAAATGGGTACTGAAAGAAGCCGTTAGGCAAAATAAAAAATGGCAAGATACTGGGCTAAAACGAGTATCGGTTGCTGTCAATATTTCGGTAAGGCAATTACTAGAGGAAGATTTTATTGAATTTGTGGAAAACACTCTAAAAGAGTATAATCTAGAACCAAAGTATTTAGAGTTAGAGATTACAGAAACCATTATGCAAGACATTGAGAATTCCATTCTTGTCTTAAATAAACTGAAGGATTTAGGCATCACCATAGCTATTGATGACTTTGGTACAGGCTACTCTTCACTTAGTTACTTGAAACATCTTCCTATTGATACCATTAAGATTGATAAATCCTTCTTAGATGATTTAGAAATGGAAGCAGGGACCAATTCGATCGTAAAAGCCATTATTGAAATGGGAAGAACGTTAAAATTTGATGTTATTGCAGAGGGAATCGAAACAGAATTCCAAGAGAAGTATTTGTTAAATAACTATTGTGTTCATGGGCAAGGATATATTTTCAGTAAACCCGTTAGGTCGGAGGAAATTGAAGCCCTGCTAGTGTAAACTAATATTGCAGCCCAAGGCTGCAATATTTTTTCGTATAGAGCATAACGAAAGGAGCAATAGATTGGAAAAACAAGGGGTTATTTCGCTTGGTGAGGCTATTGTGGATTTTATCTCCCAAGATCAAACAAATACAAACTATCAGCGACTTTTAGGAGGAGCCACTGTCAATGTCGCGGTAGGAGTTCGGAGGCTTGGAATTCCTTCTTATTATTTGTGTAAGCTTGGGATAGATGAAACGAGTGTATTTGTGAAAAAAGAAATGGAAAAAGAAAAAGTAGACCTATCCTTCTCTTCCTTCAATAACTCTAAAAAGGTTTGCTCTGTATATGTACATCTAAATGATCAAGGTGATCGCTATTTCCATTCATACATAAATGAAACGCCAGATGACTGGATGAAAGCAGAAGAACTCGACAAAGAGCTGTTCATTCAAAGTAAAATATTCTACTTTGGATCAGGGAGCCTATTTCATCCGGTAGCAAGAAAAACAACCAATCAAGCTCTTGAATTCGCTAGAGAAGAGAATTTGCTTGTAGCCTTTGACACCAATATCCGGTTGAAACGCTGGGAAAGTGAAGAGGAATGTAGAGAAGTGATTCTCTCCTATGCAATGAAGGCGGATATTGTAAAAATGGCAGAAGGTGAATTATTGTTTTTAACAAATTCAGCTACATTTGAGCAAGGACTAGAACACCTATCAAACATGAATATTCCTTTTCTATTTATTTCAAGAGGAAAGGAGGGAGCTTTTGCGAGCCATAAGGAACATCAGGTGAGCGTTTCAGGTATCCAAGTTAAAGCGGTTGATACAACGGGCGCAGGTGATGCTTTTATGGCAGCACTTCTATCTCGCTTTCATGATAATGGAGCACCTGAAAACAAAGCCTTGTTAGAGGAGTATACAAGCTTTGCTAACCAGGCAGGTGCGAGGGCAACCACCAAGTTTGGATCACTATAGCAAAAAAAGCGCCAATATCCGTATTTGATATTGGCGCTTACGCTTACTTTTTACTTAGTCTATCAATTTCAACCTCTGGCACTAACGAATTACTCACTTCTTCTACAATCATATCTTTATCAACTTTGAATGTTGCTGTCCCTTTAATATTCTCTGAAGAAGCACCGACCTTCACTGTATAAACGCCTTTTTCTACGATCCATTGATTTTTCTCTTCATCAAAGGAAGCCAGGTCTTTCGCATTCAATTCAAATTTTAATAGTTCAGTTTGATTTGGCTTTAATTCTTTTGTTTTTCCGAATGCCTTTAATTCAATTTCAGGTTTCTCTAGCTTACCATCCGGAGCAGAGACATACACTTGAACCGCTTCTTTACCAGAGACTTTCCCTGTATTCTTTATATTGGCAAATACGGTAATTTGATCTTTGAATTTACCTCCCTGATTCACTCGAATATTACTATAATCAAAGTTTGTATAAGACAATCCATATCCAAATTCATAGGCAGGTTTGACATCAAAGGTTGAGTAATAGCGATAACCAACATAAATGTCTTCTTCATACACAACCTGAGTAGGGTTCTCTGCTGGTGTACCAGGGAAGTTTTCAGATGAAGGAACATCCTCATATTTTACAGGGAAGGTGGTTGCGAGCTTCCCAGAAGGATTCACCGCTCCAGTTAATACATCAGCTACCGCATCTCCTGCTTCCTGTCCTGGTTGCCATGCTAGAAGGATGGAATCTACTTGATCTCTCCAACTTGCTATTTCAACAGGTCCACCAATATTCAGAACAACTGCCACTTTCTTTCCTGCATCATGATAGGCTTTGGAGACGTTTTGAATCATCGCTTTTTCCGTATCTGTTAGAAGGTAATCACCTTTTACATTTTGACGATCCACACCTTCACCAGAATTTCTTCCAATCACAATGACCCCAATATCTGATTCATCCTCGATGTGATTAATCTGGTTCGTATCTAATATCATCTCAGGAATGACTGGTATTTCTTTTCCAAAGTCCTCACCCCATGGACTCGGCTTAATTTTGTATTGTTCCATTTGTCTTAACTCAGTAATAAAGTTACTATATTGATTCACAAGGTCTTCGTGGAGTGAATATCCTGCATGCTTTAATCCGTCCACAATAGACACGGTATAAGCTGCGTTTACATCTCCACTACCCGTTCCACCTTTCACCGTTTCAATCTGTGCGGTACCAAATAGCGCCACTTTGTTTTCTTTCTTAAGTGGGAGAGCCTCTTGATTCTTTAATAGAACCATTCCATCTGCTGCTGCCTGACGAGCCACTTTAGCATGGGCTTGCAGGTCTGGATTGTCAGAATGGTTATAGTTTTTAAAGCTAGGAGATTCTACGACGAAGTTTAAGATATTCTTCACATTCCGATCCAATAACTTTTCGTCTAGGCTTCCGTCTTTTACGGCATTAGCAATTCGTTCGGAGCTTTGAGGGAAACCAGGCATAATTTGATCATTTCCTGCTCTCATTTGGGCAACAGGATCAGTTCCAGCGAACCAGTCAGTCATCACATAGCCATCGTAGCCCCAGTCTCCTCTTAAGACAGTTGTCAGCAATTCTGAGTTTTGAGATGCGGGTGTCCCATTTAGCAGATTATAAGAACTCATGACTGCTTTCGGATGAGATTCCTTTACAGCAATCTCAAAGCCCTTCAAATATAACTCTCTTAAAGCTCTTTCTGAGACGATTGTATCAATGGTAAAACGATTGGTTTCCTGATTATTGGCTGCATAGTGCTTGATGGTAGCACCAACACCATTGGATTGGACACCATTTACCAAAGCAGCAGTCATCTTACCTGAAATCAACGGATCCTCAGAAAAATATTCAAAGTTTCTTCCGGTTAATATGTTACGGTGAAGGTTAAGAGCAGGTGCTAGCAATACATCGACACCATATTCCTTTACTTCATTCCCTTGCGCTTGCCCAACCTTATTTACCACATTAGTATCCCAGGTCGATGCCAACGAGGTAGCAATCGGAAAGGCAGTAGTGTAATACGTTTTTGACTCTCCAGGACGAGTGGGACTAATTCTTAACCCAGCCGGTCCATCTGCATAATACATAGCAGGAATTCCTAATCTTTCAATCGCAGGTGTTCCTCCAACCGCACCTTGAACCGGAAGTTTCGGTATTGTCATTCCAGGCATGCCCACACCTACCACAAGTTTAGCTTTTTCCTCTACTGTCATAGCCGCGATAACAGCATCAATGGAGGCTTTGTCTACTAATTGTGGCACCTCATTTTGGTTTATTTGTTCTGTCTTCGGAGCTCCTTGTTCTGCAGCAAATACGCCTGTTTGAAAACTTAAACCGGATAAAGCAATACCTGTTGCTAGTGCAATGGAAGTTAATTGTCTTCTTCGTTTCCGCATCTTTTTTAACATCTTTTATCCCCCCATAAAATGGCGCTAAATGATTTTTGGTAACGCTTCCACAAATGATTTTACCAATTATAGTGTGAATTTTCAGAGATTTTAAAAAGGATTATTTTAGTATTACTAGTAATTTTTCAAGGCAAAAACTACTGAAAATGGGCATACGACAACGTTCACTTTTAATCGACAGAATCATCGTCTTATTTTTACCAGTAACTAAGAAAATATGGGAAACTTCTTTTAGAGTTTCAAGTAAATGAAAAATAAGCAGAGCACAATACAGTAAAGGGTTCCGTTTTCGGGTACTTTCTTATAAAATTCACGAGAAAAGACGTATGAATTGGCATACGTCTTTCCTATATTTATTAGAGTTTCTACAAAATCCTATGAACTTTGACCTAGCAATTGACTCATTATTAAGACGGACAATAAGTATTGTACTTTTAAAAAGAGGGTCAAAACTTATGTCATTTGCAGTGCCGTTTTGAGTACCGATTTTATTGATCTTGATAAGCGGTCGATAAAAAGTTGCTGTTTTCCACATCTATGTTCAAGACGGTCCGCACTTATCGGTTGGGGATCAGATTAAGCATTCGAGCTGATCAATAGACGGAGAAATTCCGCTTAATTAGAAATTCTTTTTAAAAAAGGCTTAAAGAGACGGAGAGATTCCGCCTATTGGCTCGAAAAATATGAAAATAGGAGATTTTGCTTTGCTTTAGCGGAAAAACTCCCCTTATTTACCCCCAAACGAGGCTCCATTCTTCAACTAACCGGAAATTCTCCGCTTAGTTTTACTTTTGCTAGTTACTCGATTAAGGACAAAACATCTTACTTTATAAAGGTGTGAGTTTAATCTAAAAATCCATGAAAAACCTCATTTTGATGCATTATGGTGAACCGTATCACAGGTAAGTGAGGTTTTAAATAAATTTTGTTTTTGTATTCATAATAAAGAAACTCACCAATTATGATCTGCCTCGTAAATATTAGATACCATTTTGCCATTTCGGTACGTATTTTAAGAAAAGTACTTCAAAACGGAACTCTTTAACAATACAGTGTCTGCTTATTTCTATTTAATTATCATTTACCTCTGATAAATTCACTTTCTCCGGTCGAATCCAAAAGGTACCCGAAACTAAGAAAACCCCACTTACCAAAAATACTGACATAATACCCGCCGAGGCACCAATCACTCCAAACAGAAGAGGAGCAATCAGTTGTGATAGGCGATTCGTGGTTAGTCGTAACCCAAGAACTTCTCCGGTCCTCGATTTAGGGGATGCATTATACGTCGTCGTCATGGAGAGTGGTTGACCACACCCCAAGCCCAAGCCCATAAGGGAGCTCAAAATCCCCATAAAAATCACATTCTCTGAAAAAGGCATTAACAGAAAGGAGGTTCCAGCAATAATGATTGAAATAAGAAGAACCCTGTCCCTACCCATTCCTTCAATTAATTTTGGTAGAAACACCCTTACAACAATCATCGCTAATCCTTGGACAGCTATAATGATTCCTATGGTCGAGTCAGACATATGGAAGCTTTTCGCATACAAAGGAAAATAGGCGACAAAAATATCTCTTGAGTATAATACTAGCGCACTTGAAAATAGGGCTTTTTGTAATAAGGGATTTTGTAATAGCTTGATAGAAGAAAGCATTCCATATTGATTAGCAGAACCTTGCCTTTTAATGACTGGCAGGAAAAAAGTAAAAATCACTGGGATGACTCCAATAAGCATGGAAAGTAGAAAAGAAAACGAATAAGAAATATGCTCCGTAACAAATCCCCCGATGATAGGCCCGATTAATGCACCAGTTGCTACTGCCATGCCTAGCATACTAAAGTAGTGATCACGATTTTCCTTAGTTGCACTATTTCCAAGAACATTCTGTAAGGAAACAGGGATAAATACACTTCCGATTCCTACAAAAAACTGGCTCACAAACAAGGCCCACATGCTTGGGAAAGAAAGCGGAATAGCCATCCCCACAATAATGGAAAATAATCCGATAAAAACAGGAATGCGATCTCCAAGTTTATCCGCTAGTTTTCCAGCTTGAATCGCAAATAGGAGTGGAAATAGGGCAAAGGCTGCCGTAAGGATACCTATTTCAAGAGGAGAAGCTCCAAGCTCTGAGGCATATAACGTGATGACAGGTCGTGTCATATTAATGACGGTCTGAAATCCTAATGTAATGATAAATACAATTCTTAAAACCAAACCCAATCACCTCGATCTGAAAAAACATCACTACGTTCTTAGACATACTTTCAGTATACTGTTCATCTTACAGAGTAAAAATTAGGAAAAACCTATCAAGGATGATAAATAAAATGAATCCACTTTAATCTGTCTTAAAAATGTGTACACAATCGTAAAAATCACTCACTACCGTTGAATGATAGATAGAGATTAAACTATTTTTATAGGAGACCGGTCCCTCCAAGAAATGAAAACGCTTAAAATCATAATGAGAGGAAGTGCTAGGTTGAAAAAATCCCGTCTTTCTAGAATAGGGAGAAAATCACTGTCCGTATTGCTTGTTACTTCGCTAACCGCGAGTCTGGTTGGGTTCAAAGCTCCAGAGAAAAAAGCAGAAGAGAAAATCATATTTAAAAATCAGGTGGGTGGAGTATTTGATGGAATGCCGTTGTTTGATGGTGTCCCTGACCATCTCGATGAATATGTGGATGCGTATTTTGAATACACGGGTCTAGAAGGACCGGCCGTTTATGCAACTGGTTCAAGAAACCATTACACCCTACAGCGTGGAGCCAATAAAGGCAAGGTGATCCCTGGTGCTCTGTCAGCTGCAGATAACGTTCAAGGGGTATCAACCGATTTCCCTGCGTTAGTAGGAATGGGGCAAACTTGGAACAAAGAACTTCTTTCGGATATTGGTAAAGTAGTAGGAAGTGAAAAGATTAGTACATTAAAAGTGAAGCAAGGGGAGTCAAATATTCACGGCGGAGCCGATCCTTCTGCGACAGTTGCCTTTACGGTTGTGAGCGATATGCGTATTCATCCGCTAAGCGGTCGATTTGATGAAGGGTTTTCTGAAGATGTTCACATGGCTTCTACGATGATCGATAATATGGCAGCAGGTCTGAGTGGAACTGATCAAGAAAAGAGTGAAGATGGATTTTGGATGCGTGCAGCTGTTGGGACAAAGCATTACTCCGTATATAATGCACAGTGGTTCCGTCAAACGGCTAATAATAGTGCAGGTGCTAGATCTATTTTCGAATATCAGACGAAAAGTCCTTTGAAAGCACTAAGCTCTGGTTCTATTGCAGGGGTCATGACTTCATTTGGACGTACGAATGGAATCCCGAATATCCTTTCACCATATCAAATTCATGCGAATAATCATTCTAAATACGGTGTTTACAGCTCTCCAGATTTTAATGGAGATGCCCACGTTTTTGGAGCAAATGCACAAGGAAATGGTTATGATACGCAATATGCAACGGATCGAACGGCTGCAACTATTTTAATGATTTTAGCTGATGCGAATGCCGGACGTCCTGGACCAAATCCTCAAAATGCATTAGACGATGTGGCCGCTGTAGTTGATGCAGTTGAAGAAGGGAAATACGGTGTAACAAAAGAGGATTTAATCGATGCAGCTCGTCCGCATGTGAATCAACTGGTTCGTGTGGGTATTTTTAATGAAGTAGATGAAAACGGAATTCCGAAGAACTATCCGTTTGCCGAAGAAGCGAAAGATGTTAGGGAAGAACTAGCTACATATAGTGATCCTGAACATCAAGAAGTTGCATTAAGAGCTGCTCAAGAAAGTATCGTTCTTCTAAAGAATGATGGGGTCCTGCCTCTCGAGAAAAACAAGAAGGCGTCCGTTTCAGGTGTATATGCAGATTCAAGGTTTAAAACCACCTACTCAGCAAGAACAACACCAACCATTGACAACTCTGGAATCTCACCACTATTAGCCATTATCAAGGCGAATGGTTCCAATAATGTTTCTTACGACCCAGCGGTAGAAGTAGTGTCATTAAAATCAAAGCTTAACGGACAGACAGTTACAGCCGACGAAAGTGCAGCTGATGTAACAAAGGGCTCTCAGCTTGTAACTACAACTGAACCTTTAGATAGGAATAACCCTGCTCAATTATTTGAAGTGTATGATTGGGGCCAAAAAGGGTATAGCTTACGTTCGGTATTAAACGGAAAATGGGTGACGTCACCTACAGCTGCTAATGCATCTGTTGAAAATACAAATGCAACGGCATTAAACTTAACCAATAATGACTGGGATCTTGCCCAAATGTTAGGAAATACAAGTGCGATTCCACCAACCATCCGAGTGGAGGAAAATGCAGATCAGACCGTATCCCTTGTGGCAAGTGGATACAGAACAGGATTCTCAGGTGATTTCACCAACTGGTATTATTCAAATGGAAGAGTGATTACAACAGACTCTGATGGAAAATTAAAAACTGCAGCATCAACCATTGGAAACGCTGAAAATGTAACCAATCGAAATGATGATGTGAAGTTTGAACAAACCGTCGTAAAAGAAGTAGGAGCCGAAGCGGTCAATCGTGCGAAAACGGATGACTATGCTGTTGTGTTTGTAGGCGCTATCCCACGCCATAGTGCGGGAGAAGGAAATGACCGCTCTGACTTGAATATGGGAGATGCGGATTACGAGTTGGTTGAGAAAGTGTCGGCTGCTTTTGCTGCGGAAGGGAAAAAGACGGTTGTTGTTGTCAAGTCTAGCTTCCCAGTCGGAATGGAACCAATTCAAAATAACCCGAACGTATCAGCCATTGTTTATCAACCATATGGAGGACAGTATGATTCACATGCATTAGCTCAAGTACTATATGGAGACTATGCTCCAACCGGTCGTCTTTCATCAACATGGTATGCAGATATGTCTAGCTTCCCAGAAATCAGTAAGTATTCTATTCCAGAAGGAAATACAAGCATAACATTGGATGATATTGATCCAAGATTTACATTGGATATGACAAACGCCGATCCAATTGAACAAGAATTAACCTATATGTACACAAAAGCTCCTGTCACATACCCATTTGGTTACGGATTATCATATAGTAACTTTACGTATAGTGGCTTTAAAGCGCCAAAAAAGGCTAGCGATCAGTCTTCTTTTGAAGTATCCGTACAGGTCAAAAATGAAGGTAAAGTGAATACTTCTGAGGTTGTTCAGCTGTATGCCAAAAATAATAAATCTGCTTACGGGGAATATGCTCCTCAAAAGCAACTCGTAGCTTTTGAGAAAGTATCATTGCAAGCTGGTGAGACAAAGAAGGTTACACTCAAGGTCGATCCAAAGGACTTAGCCGTTTGGGATGTAAATGCTGGAGATTTCCTTGTAGAGGAAGGAAACTATGTAATGATGATAGGATCTTCTTCTGAAGATGTTAAAGCAGAAAGTACAATTGCCATGGATGGAGAGTCACTTGCGGCTTTACCAACCAATAAGCCATTTAATGTGTTTGACCACTCTTTCGCATCGAATGAAGTTGTCTATCATGAGGTCTCCAAAGCAAGAACAGCCGAAAGCTTAAAAGCAGAAAAGGTTGTTGGTGAATATCATGCTGTTCGTTCGAAACAAGATGGTTCATGGGTAGCTCTACCAAAAGTAGTATTAACAGGTTCTAAACAAGTAACGGCTAGTGTTGCTTCCGATGTGGCAGGAGGCAAAATCACTTTGCACTCGGGATCTGTTACTAGCGAACCTTTTGCAGAATTTGAAGTACCGAAAACAGGAAAGAACTCATACACCATTGAGAATGCAGGGGTTCCTGTAAATGAGTTGGGATACACAGATGTGACTGTTAATCTAGAAGGGAAATTGCCGAAGGGTCCAAACACGGTCTATGTCGTGTTCCATTCACCAGATCTTCGAATTGATAGTTTATCTTTTGAAGGTGGTAAACCCAATAAGAAATAAATCACAAGAAGGGATCACAGCCTGTCGATTAGACGGTTGTGGTCTCTTTTTGTTTCGTCCTAAAAAAAGCAGACATCAACCAAAAAGATAGCGTTTTCACAATCTTGGAAAACTTAGTAAAATAAATGTATTGAAAAATGAAATCTATCTCCTACTGTTCTTCTTTAATAAACATCTAGTAGTTATCCTCCAAAATGATTTTGACGATCCAGAAATCGATTTAGCCCATATATATTCAATCTCTGTAAATATTCCATGGATAAGGAGTTGAAAAATGTAATGGTTAAGGCATCCGCTTTCGAACTTGAGTGTAAGGTATTAACGGAAAAAGAACTTACACAAAGAAAACAATCACTTCTCCGTAGTCTCCACATGCTTGAACGTGAGACTTTTTTTCAAAAAATAGAGGAATTTAATTGTTCGATGATAGAACAGAAATTAGATCCTGAAGTAGTAAAAGGAAAAATGCTTAGGCTTATTTACCTAAGTATGGAAGTGGCTAAAGAAAGTCTTTGGAATAAAGGATATTTGCCGCATATGGAAGTTGCCAACCTACACTCCACGATCGATTTATGTTATTGGTTTCAACAGCAAATGGAACAAATTTTTCAATGCGTGAAGAATAATCAGGTGGAGCCTAAACATATCGCCATTGAGAGTGCACTCCGTTTTATTCAATCCAACTACGATAAAGAGCTTAGTCTCCAGGATGTTGCGGAGCATTCAAATATGAGTAGCACCTATTTTAGTGTGTTATTTAAGGAACAAATGGGCGAATCATACATAAAGTATGTGACAAAATTGAGGATTGAACATGCAAAGAAATTGCTAATGAACGGAGCGAAAGTAAACGAAGTTAGTGAAAAAGTGGGCTATTATAATTATCGCCACTTCTCGGAGTTATTTAAAAGACATGTGGGAATGACACCAGGGCATTATCGAGATAGACAATCACATGCTTAGTGATTAGAAAAAGCAGAGCTACCTATAGTGGCAGCTCTTATATTTATTCACTAACCATTTTTTGTTTCTTATGCAGACTGTGTTTCGTGCCCCAATCATGCATAGCTCTCAATATGGGCTCTAAGCTTTTCCCATATTCCGTCATCGAGTACTCCACCTTTGGGGGGACCTGTGGATAAACGACACGTTGTACGATGTCTTCCTCTTCTAAATCACGTAACTGATTTGTTAGCATCTTCTGAGTGATTCCAGGCATATTTCTCTTTAACTCACTAAATCGTTGAGTTCCTTTTGTTAGAAGATGTAATAAGATAATGGGTTTCCATTTCCCCGTTAAAATTCCTAAAGCATCGTCGACACGACATAATTCAGGCTTTATTTCCAATCTCATTTCCTCCTTTAGGTAAAAATTAACTGGCTATGTGAAGGTGAGCACTAAAGTGGTATACATTTTGATACTATACCACTTTTAAGTGCGTACTTAACAATGATTTGACTCTGATTATAATAATTATAGAAGGGTAGTCATTGAGGCTAGCCTGGCAAAGAAGGAACAGAGGAGAGAATATAAATGAATGTTTTAGTAGTAAAAGCAAATAACCGCCCTGCTTCTGAGGCGATTTCTAGTAAGATGTATGAAACGTTTATGGCCGAATTAGAAGGGAAAAACGTAAACGTTACTACATATGATGTGTTTGAAGAGGATACACCTTATTTTGGACAAGAACTTTTTGATGCATTTGGTAAGGTTCAAAATGGTGGAGAACTAACTGACGTTGAATCACGTTTGTTAGCTGCGAAACAAAAAGCAATGGATGTACTTTCAAGCGCAGATGTGGTTGTATTTGCATTTCCGTTATGGAATTTAACGATCCCTGCAAAGTTACAAACATTTATTGATTATGTATACGCAGCTGGTTTTGCATTTAAATATGATGCATCTGGAAACCTAGTAAGCTTAATGCCAGAAAAGAAGGCCCTATTCTTAAATGCACGCGGAGGGGTTTATTCAGCGCCTGAAGCAGCACCGATGGAAATGGCTGTGAACTACATGCGTAATGTTTTCGGTGGAGTGTTCGGAATGCAAATCATTGATGAAGTGATTATTGAAGGCCATAATGCTATGCCAGATAAAGCACAAGAAATCATTGCTGCTGGTTTAGAAGAAGTAAAAGCATCTGCACGTCGTGTAGTTGAGTTAGCAGTAAAAGCTTAATCTTGGAATGGAATGACAAAACCCTTGCGTTTGAACGCAAGGGTTTCTTTTCGTTTTATTTTTCTCTAAAGAATTCCATGAACGCATTAAAAATTTCAGTGCTTTGATAAGTAAAAAGTGTTAGTGCACTTATAGAGAACATCCCGATCATAACGAATCTAATTATGTTCATTTTCCTTCCTCCTTAAAATTAATCCTTAGTTGGTAGGAGGAATGATCACATAATTCGATTGATAAAGAATGGGGGTGAGATTTACATATCTTTTTTTTATGGTTGTTTGTAAACTTATAAATTTCGTAACTATAAGAAGGATAATAACCGTTAATAACAAATCATGTAATGAGGTATCTTGCTTGTGCCCAAAGGAATGATCAAACGGTTGAAGTTCATCAGTAAACTTATAATCTATAAGTTTACTTTCTTGAATAGCATTCCCATCTATATGTCCATGATCAATGACATTCATAAGACTTGTTAGTAACAAAAGTAATGCAAGAAAAAAGTATTTATTCATAAATCCACACCCTTTAAGGTAGTAACATCATTATATGCCTTTTTAGCTTGTGTGAATACAATTTTGACAGTTTTGTTAACAATACGTATGAGAAAGAATAATTTTGTCTCTTGATAAACGACAAAGTTGGTTTTTCACTTTGTTGATAGTGGTAACTATGTAGGATAACATGTGAAGGTACTAATTTTAGACAGGAGATTGAATATGGCACAATCAAATATAAAAGTGGCTGTACAAAAATTTGGTAATTTCCTAAGTTCTATGGTCATGCCAAATATTTCAGCATTTATTGCTTGGGGGCTAATTACTGCTCTATTTATTCCTACAGGTTTTTTTCCAAATGAAAACCTTGCCAAAATGGTTAGCCCAATGGTTACCTATTTACTACCTATAATAATTGGATATACAGGTGGAAAACTTGTTCATCAGGAACGTGGAGCAGTTGTTGGTGCAATTGCAACGATGGGTGTGATTGCAGGAGCAGACATACCAATGTTTCTTGGTGCGATGATCATTGGTCCGTTAGGTGGCTTTGTCATTAAGAAATTTGACCAGTTAATTGAAGGGAAAATTAAAGCTGGTTTTGAAATGCTTGTAAACAATTTTTCTGCGGGTATTCTAGGGGCAATCCTTGCCATTCTAGCCTTCTTAGGTGTTGGACCTGCCGTTGATGTGTTTACCGGATGGCTTGTATCAGGAGTTGACTGGTTGGTTGGAACAGGACTGCTTCCGTTAACTAGTATTCTAATTGAACCAGCAAAAGTATTGTTCTTAAATAATGCGATTAATCACGGAGTTCTATCACCAATTGGTGTGGAACAGGTAAAACAAACGGGACAATCCATTTTGTTCCTTCTTGAAGCAAACCCAGGACCTGGAATTGGTGTTCTACTTGCGTATATGTTTTTTGGAAAAGGAACGGCAAAGAAATCAGCACCCGGTGCAGGAATCATTCATTTTTTCGGTGGAATTCATGAGATATATTTCCCATATATCTTAATGCGCCCCATGTTATTTTTTGCTGTCATCCTAGGTGGAATGAGTGGAGTATTTACATTGGTTCTATTAGGTGGCGGACTATTTGCTCCATCCTCACCAGGTAGTATTCTTGCCATTACTGCGGTTACCCCACATCATGCAAGTGCATATATAGCAAACTTTGCTGGTGTAATTGTGGCAGCAGTCGTGTCATTTATTGTTTCTTCCTTTATTTTGAAAACGGGGAAGCAGGGGGAAGATGACCTTGAAGCAGCTGCTCAAAAAATGCAAGAAATGAAAGGGAAGAAAAGCTCTGTATCAACTGTGCTTACAGATCAAGGAGCACTTCCTGACAATGTTACAAAGATTATCTTTGCATGTGATGCTGGAATGGGTTCAAGTGCTATGGGAGCATCGTTGTTACGTAAAAAAGTAAAAGAAGCGGGAATGGATATCGGGGTTACCAATATGGCTATTAGTAATCTTCCTGCTGACGCTCAAATTGTCATTACTCAGGAGGAGTTAACTCCTCGAGCAAAAAACAAAGTACCTAACGCTTATCATATTTCTGTTGATAATTTCTTATCTAGTCCTGAGTATGACAAGCTAATAAGCGAGCTGAAATTTCCGGCAAGCTCAACTCTTCATGACTTAGTAGATGAGGCAGAAGAGAATGGCACGGATAACACGGAACAAGAATTGTCACAAAGCGATGATTTACTTCGTCCTGAAAATGTCTTTATCAATCAGGAGTTTGCCAATAAGGAAGAAGCCATCCGTTTTGCCGGTCAAGCATTGAAGAATGCAGGTTACGTCGATGAAAGCTATATCGAAGCGATGATTGAGAGAGATAACATGACTTCTACGTATATGGGAAATGATGTTGCAATCCCCCACGGAACAGAAGAAGCGAAGAAGGCTGTAATTAAATCAGGATTTACTGTCCTACAGGTTCCGAATGGCGTGGATTTTGATGGACAGAAGGTACGTTTAATCTTCGGTATTGCTGGAAAAGACGGTACACATCTTGAAATCCTTTCTGGAATAGCAATTACTTGCTCCGATATGGAAAATATCGAAAAAATGGCTCAAGCAAAAACAGCTCAAGAGATTATTGAAATTATTGGTAAAAAGTAAATAAGAAATAAAAAATAGAAAAGCGTATCTTTGCGCTTTTCTATTTTCTAGTTATTTCACTCAGGAACGAGTTGATACCGTGGATATAACCTCAAGGGAAAAAGCCATCATTGAACTGATTATTAAAACTTCTGGAAAACATACCGTTCTTTCAATTGCCTCTTCACTAAATGTAAGTACCAGGACTATCCAAAGGGATTTAAAGGCAACAGAAAGGATCATGGAGAAGTTTGGACTAAGGCTAACACGTAACATGGATCAAGGTCTTTCTATTGAGGGGAAGAACGAACAGATATACAGGTTAATTCAGCATATAGCAGGGAGTACTCCTATTGATCAAACTCCTCTCGAAAAAAAGCTTCGATTACTTTTAGCTGTATATGAAGAAGAACACTTTAAAATTCAAACGTTAGCCACTCATCTTGGTGTTAGTTCAGCAACATTAGCCATTTATATGGACGAACTGGCGGAATGGCTAGAGGTTTTTCAATTACAGTTAACAAGGAAAAGAGGAGTAGGAGTAGAACTGCATGGCACAGAGGCTAACAAACGAAGAGCACTTGTCCATTTTTTTCTACAGTATTTTCACGATGAGTTTATAGAAAAACTATTTATTTTGGAAAAGGGAAGTCCATCCGAGGAAAAGATTCTTCACTATTTTCATCATGATGAGTTATTAGAAGTACTTACCTTAGTCAATGCTACTTTTCATAAAACCCAAGCTCGTGTAACAGATCGAGCATACTTGGAAGTTGTTTTACATATTTATATCACTCTAAAGAGGACGGATGCTCACTTTTTTCTCGAAGAGGATGTGATCTCACAAGAAAAAGAGGTTGCGATTGAATATGATCTGATATTGATGATTAGTCGTGAGTTAGAACGAAAGTTTGATATGAGCTTTACAAAAAGGGATATTCTTTTTTTAGCATTGATTCTAAAAGGTACAAAGCTTCAAGGTGCCGAGGCTGAGCCAGATAACATATTACTTGCTCAACTGATTAAAAATGTGATTCGCTCTGTTTCTAATCAGCTTCAGGTCAATTTAACGGACGACTTCTCTTTATTTCAAGGGTTACTTGCCCATATGGAGCCAGCACTCTTTCGTATCGAACAGAAAATGGAGTCGTTTAATCCACTAAAAGAAGAAATCAAACGAAAGTATCCTGTTTTGTTTATGGCAGTAAAAAATAGTGTGAAGGAAGAATTTCAATCCATTGAATATTTTCCTGAGGACGAGATTGCTTTTATGGTGTTACACTTCGGTTCCGCATTATTAATGCAGGAAGAGCATTTGACGATTAAAGCCTTGGTGATTTGCCCTACCGGTATCGGGACTTCAAAGATGTTGGCTAGTAGAATCAAAAAAGAAATAGCAGAAATTGATTCAGTTGATATTAAGTCGATTAAAGAAATATCAGAACATGTGAACTTACAAGCATATGACGTGATTATTTCCACTGTAAGATTGCCTTTCATCAATAAAGAATACATTTTAGTAAACCCGTTATTGAGCACAGAGAACATTGATACGATTAAAAGCTTTATACAGAATAATATTGAAGCCATTGCAAAGGGTGAAAAATACCAAAAGATCGAACGCCATTCTGTACCTTCTTTTGTCGTTAAGAAAAACATCGATTTGCATGACATGCTAGAGGACATTAAGAGTATTCAACAGAGTATAGAGTCCATCATGCAAAATTACCGATTTTACAGGATGAACCATTCGGAAAGCCAGGAATTGATACTTAACAAAATGTTGCAGTTCGCAGAGAAAGAGAATCTAGTGACTGATTCTGATGAGATTCTATATTCGCTTAAAGAGAGGGAAAAAAGAGGCGGTCTCGGGATTCCTCAGACCAATTTAGCCTTATTTCATGCAAGAAATGAGCATGTGCGTGAGCTGATTTTCCAAATTGCTCATCTGCCTAATCCTTGTCTGGTTAGGGGAATGGATGGAAACATGGTCATGATGAAGAACCTATTGCTCATGCTGGCCCCATTAGAGTTAAGCAACAGACAGCAGGAGATTATTAGCTTAATTAGTACAAATATTATTGAGACCGATGAAGCTATTTTGATTTTTTCATCGGCAAATGAAGAACTAATTTATAAGAGATTAGAGTCTATTTTTTCGAATTATCTACAGTCGAATTTTAAAATAAATGATAGAGGGATGATGTAATGAAACTAGCAGTACATTTTGGCGCAGGTAACATAGGAAGAGGATTTATTGGAGCCCTTTTTTCTCAGTCAGGATACCATGTGACATTCGTAGATATTGCCGAATCAATCATTAATCAATTAAATGAAGAAAAACAATATAAAGTGAAGCTTGCAACAGATGCACAAGAGAGTATTCTTATTGAGAATGTTTCAGGATTGAATAATTTAACACAGGAAAATGAAGTAATAGAATCAATCAAGAAGGCAGCTTTTTTAACGACGGCTATTGGACCTAACATTCTCCCGCGAATCGCGCCTTTAATTGCAAAGGGATTGGCTGCTAGGGTAGAAGAAAATAATGACAAGCTATATGTAATTGCCTGTGAAAATCAAATTTCTGCTACCGATCTTTTAAAAGGCTATATCTTTGAGCATCTTGATGATCAAACGCAAGAAAAGGTACTTGCTCATGTAGAATTCTTAAATTCTGCTGTTGACCGTATCGTACCCATTC
This sequence comes from Bacillaceae bacterium, assembly GCA_041640555.1. Lineage (GTDB taxonomy): Bacteria > Bacillota > Bacilli > Bacillales > Cytobacillaceae > Robertmurraya_A. The sequence goes on along the minus strand of JBEQAB010000005.1, from coordinate 84,311 downwards.
AAAATAATCAAGGTTCTCTTGATGTGCTTGTTGAACCTTACCATGAATGGGTGGTAGAAACGAAAGAAGAAATTCCTCCTATTGAAGGAATGATTATCGTTCCTGAACTAGCTCCATTTATTGAAAGAAAGTTGTTTACGGTTAACACAGGACATGCCGTTATTGCTTATTTCGGTTATCTTGCAAAAAAAGAAACGATTGACCAAACTCTAGCGGATATGGACATCTACAATCAAGTTAAGGCTACACTTGGTGAGACGGGTGCTTATTTAATCAAACAGTACGATCTAGATCCGGAAGATCATCAGAAATATATTGAGAAAATCATTAAACGTTTCGAGAATGCTCATCTACATGACGGGGTGACAAGAGTAGGTCGTTCCCCGTTAAGAAAGCTTGGACCAGAGGATCGACTTGTACGTCCAGCCCTACAAGCTCAAAAAGCGGGCCTTTCTTACGATCATATAGCAAAGGCTATTGCAGCAGCCTTACTTTTTGATTACGAAGATGATGAAGATGGAGTAAAGCTTCATTCAATGATTCACGAACATGGAGTGTCGTATGTTCTTCAACAAGTGTGTGGTTTGGATGATTCAAGCCAACTTGCTAAAGATATTATTAGACATTATGACGTATTAAAACGATAAATCTATTTCTTCTAGTGACGTTTTAAGGGATTGCATGAGCAATCCCTTTTTCCAATTAACTGTTATTATTCTCTTTTTCGACAATATCTTTAAGAACCTCTTCAATAGTCACATTTCCTAATACCTTTTCTAAAGCAAATTGAGCGGCTGATAATATAGGAGTAATCGAATCTTGTATATTTCTGCCGACAGGACAATCCGGGTGGGGATTATCATGTAAACTGAATAGTTCTTTTTCCTTTACCACATCAACTGCCTTATAAACGTCAAGCAAGGAAATAGTAGCTGGTTCCTTCGCTAGTTTTGCCCCAGCGATTCCTGGTTGTACTTCTATTAGTCCAGCTTTTTTGAGCATCCCCATTATTTTTCTGACTAAAGATGGGTTGGTGTTGACGCTCCCAGCTAAGAATTCTGATGAGCTAATTCCGTCTTTATTTAATTCAATAAGAGTTAATATATGAACCCCAACAGTAAAACGACTACTAATGGACATTTCATGCACCTACTTCATTATCATGTATTTAATTTGAATACAACGTATTATACCGTATTATTCGAAAAAAATAAAAAAGGTTTGTTGACAAAACAGCTAGAAGTATCTATTATAAATACATGTAATCAAGATAAATACAGGTTAAAAAAAGAGTGGAGGAATAGGAAAATGAAATTATTAGTAACAGGTGCAACAGGTAAGTTAGGAACAAAAGTGGTTGAAACCTTATTAAAAACAGTACCGGCCAATCAACTAGCGATTAGTGTTCGTAACCCGGAGAAAGCGGAAGGATTTCAATCTCGTGGAGTGGAAGTTCGTCAAGGCGATTTTGATCATCCAGAAACCCTAGATTCTGCTTATGCAGGTATCGACAGACTTTTATTGATCTCTGCTGATGGAGATAATGATACAAGAATTAGACAGCATTCGAATGCGGTAGCTGCTGCAAAGCGTGCTGGTGTTAAATTTATCGTATACACTAGCATAGCGAATGCGTTGGAAAGTAAAAACTTCCTTGCACCAACTCATAAGGCAACAGAAGAAGCCATTATTCAAACAGGAATTCCATATTCTTTCTTACGTAACAATTGGTATTTAGAGAACGAAACCTCAAGCATACAAGGTGTACTCGCAGGCGCTCCGTGGGTGACTTCAGCAGGAACGGGAAGAGTAGGCTGGGCATTACAACAAGACTATGCAGAGGCAGCAGCAACCGTACTATCTAGTGAAGGTCACGAAAACACAGTTTACGAATTATCAGGTAAGCTATTAACCCAAGAAGAAATTGCGGCTGCTCTTGGAACAGTATTAGGTAAGGAAGTACCTGTACAACAGGTGGACGATGCTACTTATGCGGATATTATGAAAGGTGCTGGGGTACCAGATTTCCTTATCCCCTTCGTAGTCAACATCCAAAAAGATATTCGCGAAGGAACACTAGAAGTTGAGAGCAATGATTTCGAAAAACTCCTTGGACGTCCGGCTACGTCCGTTACTGAGGGATTAGGTCTAATTGTTAAGAGTATCTCTTAGTATATTTTAAAAGCGGGTTGATAAATAGCGGCTGATTCCTATATCTAGGGATCAAGAGGGCCCGCACTTATCGGTTGGGGATCAGGTTAAGCACCCAGGCTGATAAATAGACGGAAAAATTCCGCTTAATTAGAATTTATTATCAAAAAAGGCTTAAATAGGCGGAGAGATTCCGCCTATTGGCTCGAAAAATTCGAAAATGAGAGATTTTTCTTTGCATAAGCGGAAAACCTTCCCTTATTTACCCTGAAAATAGCTCCATTCTGCATTTAAGCGGATAATATCCGCTTATTTCACTATTGCTCGTTAATCACTAAGATAAGACCCCTTACTCCAAGAAAACCTCATTTTAATGAAGGACCTCTTGGAATAAGCGGTTAATGGAATTTATGCTTTAATAAAATTCTCAACAACAAAAGCAGACATACCAATAGCAATTGAATATTTACCAAGTTTTGAGAAATCTAGTTGGAATTCATTTTGGTGATAAGCGAGTGAGTGATTTTCTATTGTTGAAAGAATGGGTTGTTCGATCCAATCTTTAGCCATCGATAACCTATTGCCTATGATTACCTGGTCAGGATTAAAGGTATTGATAATATTGTTGATTCCATATCCAAGGTAAGCACCTATCTCTGTAAATAAATTATGAGCATTTTTATCATCACTGTTAGCTAATTGTATTAAGTTTTCAAGTGAGTTGCTATTTTCTCCAGCTTTCTCCAACAATGCCTGTTCAGAAGCATACACTTCCCAGCATCCTCTGCTACCACAGTTACATGGCTTTCCATTAATATCAATGATCATGTGGCCCATCTCACCAGAGAATCCATTTTTCCCTTGGTATAGTTCATTATTTAAAATGATTCCTACACCAATCCCGATTCCGGCACTAATATAAATGATGTTTTGATAATTTTGACCAATACCAAACTGTTGTTCACCGAATGCCCCAGCATTAGCTTCGTTTTCAATGATAACGGGAACATGGAATACGTCCTCAAGATCCTTTTTTATTTGTATGTTTTTCCAACCTAGATTGGGGGCAAGCAGAACAGTACCCTCTATATTAACTATCCCGGGTACACCTACTCCTATACCGACAATTCCATATCTACTGCTAGGCATCTCGGCGATTAATGACTGGATCATTTCTTTTACAATCTCAATGGTAGTTGCATAGGAGGTTGTGTGAACAGTCTGATTTTTTTCAATGACGATATTCCCTTTTAAATCAGTCAGTACACATAATATATAGTTGACTCCGATATCAATTCCAATGGAATATCCAGCTATTTTATTAAAATGGAGAATAACAGGGCGACGGCCTCCACTAGATTCACCTGGCCCAGATTCATATATAAGCTCTTCTTCTAATAACTCATTTACTAAAGAAGAGACGGTTGCCTTATTTAGCCCAGAAACTTGTGCAATGTCAGCCCGAGAAATAGGCTCTTTTTCCATAATTAACTGTAGTACGAGGGCTTTATTATTTTTTTTCACAACTTGTTGATTCCATGTAATGGTTTCCAATGCTAAAACTCCTTGTTTGATAGTAAATATATTTTAACACAAAAACTTTGTTTATTGGGTATACAAACTTAGATTGTAGATGTTATAATCAATTTAAGTTAGTCCTCTAAGATTTATAGAAAGAACAAATTAAGGAGGGATTTTCTACAATTAAAATGAATCCGTTTACACTTCAGTTAAATTTTACATACTTTTACTCACACCTCAGAAAATGATATGGCTAATTAATAGTTAAATACATTTCTTATACGAGAGTAGGGAAGAAAATGACAAAGAACATGTTTTTTAATGCACATCACTCACCAATCGGAGCATTTTCTAGTTTTACACTTGGATTCTATGGAAATGGAGGGGGACTGGATTTAGAACTAGGTCGTTCTCCGAGAAAAAATGTTTATGTTGGTGTTGAATCTATTGAGCACGAGGGAATGTTTGATGCACTGCCGTTCTTTGAAATAGTAGATGATGAAAGTAAGCGCTATGATATTGAAAATATGGATCCAAATCCAGATAAACCAAAGATTATCCGCCCGTATGCAAAGGAAGATATCAACCGTGATTTTCAATTAGGATCTGACACTTGGAAGGCTGGAGATTTAACTTTTACGATCTATACACAGGTAGAATCGGTTCCTGATCCTTCGTCTTCAAAGGATGAAGAAATAAAAAAAGTGATCATCCCATCTGTTTGGGCAGAGTTTACCGTTGATAACACACAAGGTTTGAAAAAACGCCGGGCATTTTTCGGATATCAAGGAAGTGACCCGTATAGTTCGATGCGTCGCCTTGATGATACATGTGATGGCCTAGTTGGTGTGGGGCAAGGTCGGTTAACAGCAATTACGACGAATAACCCTGAAGTAAGGTCAGCTTTGCACTTTAGCTTAGAAAATATATTAACGACACCAATAGAAGAAAATTGGACCTTTGGATTAGGACCAATCGGTGCTCTTGTCATGGACGTTCCAGCAGGAGAAAAGCGTACCTATCAATTTGCTATCTGCTTTCATCGGAATGGTTATGTAACGGCTGGGCTGGATGCTTCGTATTATTACACAAGATATTTTCCAAATATAGAGTCTGTAGCTGCTTATGCATTGCAAAATGTTAATGAGTATATAAGTCGAGCAAAACAAGCTAATAGACTAATAGACAATGAGAATTTATCTGATGACCAAAGGTTTATGATGATTCATTCCATTCGCAGCTATTACGGATCTACTCAATTATTGGATGCAGTTGGTGAAGCTTTTTGGGTAGTGAATGAAGGTGAATATCGGATGATGAATACATTTGACCTAACGATAGACCAAATGTTCTTCGAATTAAAAATGAATCCATGGACGGTAAAAAATGAGCTAGACATGTTTGTGAGTCGCTTTAGCTATGAAGATAAGGTTCGTTTTCCAGGAGAAGAGACTTTATATCCGGGTGGCATTAGTTTTACACATGATATGGGAGTAGCCAATACCGTTTCCAGACCACATTATTCCTCTTATGAGCTTTATGGATTAGATGGGTGTTTCTCCCATATGACGTATGAGCAGTTAGTCAACTGGGTATTATGCGCATCAACGTATGTAGAACAAACTCAGGATAAAGATTGGTTAAGTAAAAACCTAGACATCTTCATTCGTTGTTTTGAAAGTATGCTGAATCGTGATCACCCTGAATCGGATAAGCGAGATGGAATTATGGGGCTAGATTCCTCACGCGTCATGGGCGGTGCGGAAATTACAACCTATGATAGTTTAGATGTTTCACTTGGTCAGGCAAGAAACAATATTTATCTTGCAGGGAAAACATGGGCTTCATATGTGGCACTAGAAAAGATATTTAGCGAAAACGGTTTAGAAGAAAAGTCAAAAGAGGCTGGAGTCCAAGCTGAAAAATGTGCAGCAACGATTGTCTCTCAAGTTACTCCTGATGGATATATTCCGGCAGTTATTAAGGAAGGAAATGATTCAAAAATTATTCCTGCGATTGAAGGGTTAATTTTCCCATACTATACGAATAACCAAGGAGCATTAAATCCAAATGGACGTTTTAGCTCCTATATTCAAGTATTAAAAACACATTTGCAAACCGTCCTAACAGAGGGAATTTGCTTGTTTGAGGATGGTGGATGGAAGATTTCTTCCACTAGTAACAACTCCTGGTTAAGTAAAGTCTATTTATGTCAGTTCATCGCCCGTGAGATTCTTGGGCTTGAGTGGGATGATAAAGGAGCGCAGGCAGATGCAGCCCATGTGGCTTGGTTGACACATCCTACTTTATCGGTTTGGAGCTGGAGTGATCAAATCATTTCTGGGGAAATTTCGGGTAGTAAGTATTATCCAAGAGGAGTAACAAGTATTTTATGGCTAGAGGAAAGTAAAAAAGCAGCATTTTTAGATAAAGTTATTCAACAGGCTTAGTTTTTTCTTCCTATCCACTTAGTTTATTTTATATATAAACTAAGTGGATAGATACTTATACATTACACTTAGGAGGATTTACCATGGCATATTTTGAAACAGTTAACAAAATTCAATTTGAAGGCGCAGCATCAAAAAATCCTTTCGCGTTTAAGTATTATAATCCAGCAGAAGTCGTTAATGGAAAAACAATGGAGGAAATTCTTCGTTTCTCCGTAGCCTACTGGCATACATTTACGGCTGACGGTTCTGATCCGTTTGGTGTTGGTACTGCTATTCGTCCTTGGGATCATCTAAGAGGCTTAGATTTAGCAAAAGCACGAGTAGAAGCTGCTTTTGAGCTTTTTGAAAAGCTGAATGTTCCATACTTTGCGTTCCATGATGTGGATATTGCTCCTGAAGGGAGAACATTAAAGGAAACAAATGAGAATCAAGACGTTATTGTGGGAATGATCAAGGAATATATGAAAACAAGCAAGACAAAATTGCTCTGGAATACGGCCAATATGTTCACGAACCCAAGATATGTTCATGGAGCTGCTACTTCTCCGAATGCAGATGTATTTGCTTATTCTGCAGCCAAAGTGAAAAAAGCGTTAGAGGTAGCGAAAGAACTTGGAGCAGAGAACTATGTATTCTGGGGTGGCCGTGAAGGGTATGAAACTCTCCTTAATACGAATATGAAGCTCGAACAGGATAACTTAGCACAATTCTTCCATATGGCCGTAGACTATGCGAAAGAAATTGGATTGAACGTACCATTCTTAATTGAACCCAAACCGAAGGAGCCTACCAAGCATCAGTATGATTTTGATGTAGCTACTGGTCTAGCATTCTTACAAAAGTATGATTTAACGGATTATTTCAAGTTTAATATTGAAGCCAATCATGCTACTTTGGCTGGTCATACATTTGAGCATGAACTAAGAACGGCACGTATTAATGGTATGCTTGGTTCGGTTGATGCAAATCAAGGAGATACTCTACTTGGATGGGATACAGATGAATTCCCAACAGATTTATATACGAATACGCTGGCAATGTATGAAATCTTACAAAATGGTGGCTTAGGTAGCGGCGGTCTAAACTTTGATGCAAAAGTGAGAAGAGGATCGTTTGAAGCAGAGGACCTTTTCCATGCACATATAGCTGGAATGGATGCATTTGCGATCGGTCTAAAAGTAGCCAATAAGCTAATTGAAGACAAAGTGCTCGATAGTTTCATTGAAGAGCGCTATAGTAGCTATACTAAAGGAATTGGTTTGGAAATTGCAGAAGGAAGAACTAACTTCCGTGAACTAGAAGAGTATGCCCTTCAATTAACAGAAATTAAGAATCAATCTGGTAGAACAGAGCGCTTAAAAGCAGTCATTAACCAATATATATTAGAAACACTTACAAGTGTAACTGTTTAATAACGAGGAAGTGAAATTTGTGCTGGAAGTATATATACTCCAGCACATTTTCATAGAAAGGATGAGACAATTGAAATACGTAATTGGTGTTGACCTTGGCACGAGTGCAGTAAAAATATTACTAGTTAATCAAAATGGCGATGTGTGTAAAGAAATTTCAAAATCATACCCGCTTATTCATGAAAAGTCAGGTTACTCAGAACAAAACCCGGAAGAATGGGTGGAAAAGACAACAGCTGGTCTAAAAGAATTGGTTGAACAATTTGATGGAGATATAAAAGATATTGAAGGGATTAGTTTTTCTGGACAAATGCATGGTCTTGTCTTGTTGGATGAAAACAAACAAGTGTTGAGAAATGCGATTCTATGGAACGATACGAGAACAACAAAGCAATGTGAGAAAATTTACGAAGTAGTGGGGAAACAGAGGTTATTAGACATCACTAAAAACCCAGCGCTTGAGGGTTTTACCTTACCGAAAATTCTTTGGGTAAAAGAGCAGGAGCCTGAGGTGTTTCAAAAAGCCAACGTCTTTATGCTTCCTAAGGATTATCTTCGTTACCGAATGACAGGGAATATTCATATGGAGTACTCAGATGCTGCGGGAACTTTATTACTAAACGTAGCAAAGCATGAATGGAGTACGGAAATTTTAGATGCCTTTAATCTTTCCCTTCAGTTATGTCCGCCTCTAGTAGAATCCCATGCGTTTGTTGGGACGGTATTGGCTGAGCTTGCAAAGGAAACGGGGTTATCAGAAGGAATAAAGGTGTTTGCAGGTGGAGCGGACAATGCGTGCGGTGCTATTGGCTCTGGGATTTTATCTGAAGGGAAAACTTTATGTAGTATCGGAACCTCTGGGGTTATACTTTCCTATGAAGCAAGAAATGACTTGGATTTTGAAGGAAAGGTTCATTATTTTAACCATAGTGAAGAAAATGCTTACTATACGATGGGCGTTACCCTTGCAGCTGGTTATAGTTTAAGCTGGTTTAAAGAAACGTTTGCCAGAAATGAAGGTTTTGAAGAACTTTTGGAAGGAATGAATGAAGTACCTGCCGGGAGTAACGGCTTACTATTTACTCCGTATTTAGTTGGTGAAAGAACACCACACGCAGATTCAAACATTCGAGGTAGCTTTATTGGTGTAGACGCTGCCCACGAACGGAAGCATTTTTCACGTGCAGTCCTTGAAGGTATTACTTTCTCATTAAATGAGTCTCTAGAGATCTTTAGACAAAACGGGAAAACGATTAATTCTATCATCTCCATTGGTGGAGGAGCTAAAAATGAAACATGGCTGCAGATGCAGGCAGATATCTTCAATGCAAAAATAGAGAAGCTTACAAGCGAACAAGGACCAGGTATGGGAGCAGCAATATTAGCTGCATACGGGTGTGGATGGTATTCATCACTTAAGGAATGTACGGAAGTATTTATTCAAACGTCAAAAACATACGAGCCAATCGAAGAGAATGTTCAAACGTATAAAAAACTATTTAGTATTTATCAACAGGTATATAGACAAACAAAAGAATTGAATGAGCAATTAAGCGAATTTAGAAAGTAATTATAGAAAGGTTGATTGCGTTTGAAAAAGGTAATAGGTATGCTTCTAGCTTTTTCTTTATTACTCATTTCAACTAAGGGGTACGTGCCAGTGGTTTCAGCGGAGAAAAATACAAATATTAAAATTCCAGTTTTACTATATCATGTAGTCCAACCAAATCCAGATCCGATGAATCCCTATCAATTCAGTCTGGAAGAATTCGAAAAGCATATGGCTTATCTAAAAGAACATGGCTATCGGACATTAACGATGAAACAATACTTTAACATCCTGGATGGGAAAGCAGCGATGCCTGAAAAGCCAATCTTACTGACATTTGATGATAACTCAAATGACTTTTATCCTTATGTGTATCCAGTCTTGAATAAATATGGAATGAAAGCGACGCAATTTACCGTATCTGACTGGGTGAATGGAAACTGGAATATGACATCAAATGAAATTTTAACGGTAATGGAAAATGGCGTAGATATTCAAAATCATACGGTAACACATCCTTTTTTAGCTAACCTAAGTAAAGAGGAACAGTACGTAGAGATCCAAAATGCTACTGAAGCACTAAAGGACTTAACGGGAAGAACGACTTTTGCGTTTGCCTATCCATACGGGAACTATAATTCAGATACGATTTCTCTACTAAGAGACCTTGGAATTAAGGGAGCATTCAAAGTTGGTGGAGGTCTAAGTACGGACCAAAGTAACCGATATGAACTACCTCGAATCATGATCCTTCAGAACCATACATTAGATGATTTTGTTAGAATTATAGAAACAGGATATTAATCTATTTTCTGGAGGAATAAAAATGATCTTCGAGCCGTCTCAAAAACTATTATTTATTGGAGATTCTGTTACAGACTGTGAACGAGTAAAACCAGAAGGAGAAGGGTTGTTTCAGGCTTTAGGTAAAGGGTATGTCTCTTATGTTGATGCCCTATTGCAAGCGGTTTATCCGGAACTTGGGATAAGAGTTGTCAATAAGGGAATTAACGGGAACACCGTTCGCGATCTAAAAGTCAGATGGCTAGAGGACGTTGTTACCCAAAAGCCAGATTGGGTTTCTATTATGATCGGAATAAACGATGTTTGGCGACAATTTGACACTCCTTTTATTAAGGAATGGCATGTATACCTAGATGAGTACGAGGATACCCTTAGGAAGCTGGTAAAGGAGACCAAACCCTTAGTAACGGGTATGGTCCTTATGACTCCATTTTATATAGAAAGCAACGAGCAAGACCACATGCGGCAGTCGATGGATCAGTACGGGTTAGTGGTAAAGAAAATAGCAGAAGAAGAAGGGTGTTTATTCATTGATACCCAAGCTGCTTTTAATGCTGTATTAAAGGAACTATATTCAGCAACATTGGCTTGGGACCGTGTCCACCCTACAGCTTCAGGGCATATGGTTCTTGCTCGTGCATTCCTAAAGAAAGTTGGCTTTGATTGGAACCATTCGTAACTTTGCAGAGGAGGAAGCATGTTGGTAGTCACTCAAACAATCTTTGGGGAAGTTGATCATAAGACCATATATTCTTTTACTATGGAAAATGATCAAGGAATGAAAGTTACTGCCATTAATTATGGCTGCATTATTACCAGTATCCTAGTACCTGATAAAAAGGGTACTTTTGAAGAAGTTGTAATTGGACATGATACACTAGACGATTACATCCATGATTCATACTTCCTTGGTGCGGTGGTAGGACGAGTAGGTGGGAGGATTAAAGGTGGTTCGTTCATACTGGACGGGAATACATACACTATCCCAAAAAATAACCAAGAGAATCATTTGCATGGTGGGTTCAAGGGTTTTAACAAAGTCGTCTGGGACGCAGAAAGGTTGGCGAATGGAGTATGTTTTTCCTATTTTAGTCCTGAAGGTGAAGAAGGCTATCCAGGAAATTTACACATAAAAGTAACGTATACCTTAGATAATCAAAATCAATTGAACATCCACTATGAAACTTATTCAGATAAGAAAACGTTGCTTACGGTAACCAACCATTCTTATTTTAATTTAAGTGGGAACCTGAAGCGGGATATCCAACAGCATGCCTTAAAAATCAAAAGTGATCGGTTTTTAGAGCTGAACGATGAGTTTATCCCGACAGGAAAATTTCTAGAAGTTAGTCATACCCCTTTTGATTTTAGAGAGGGAAGGGTAATTGAGACCGGAATTACTTCAGTTCATCACCAAAACATATTAGTAGGAAATGGCTATGACCATCCCTTTATATTAAACACAAACCATGATACGGAAATTGAGCTAAAGGACCCTGTAAGTGGACGGATTTTAACCATGGAAACAGATGAAGTTGGAGTGGTTTTGTACTCAGGTAATTCTATAAAGGCTGAAGGCCAATTCCGTGATATTCCTGCTAGAAAATATTTAGGCATTTGCTTGGAGACACAGGGGTTACCTGATGCGATACACCACCCCCAATTTCCAACAGTCGTATTGGATAAAGATCAGAAGTACTCATCCAAAACCATCTATACGTTTGGGATTGAGCTTTAAAATTGGAAGGAGGAGGAGGCACCCACCTAATAGGTTGTGCTTCCTTTTGCTTCTAATCTATTATTCTAAAAAAATGTTAACGGTTTCAAGGTTATGAGTTATAGTAAAGAGAAACTATCTACGTTTAGAAGGGCGAAATAAATATGTTCTCTAAATTACATAAATGGAATACGTTGCGAAATCAAATACTAGTGGTTTTTCTCGTTGTTATAGCAATTGTTTTACTGATTGTCGGCGCATTAACTTATAATCAAGTTTCCGCTATGTTAAAAAATAATGCGAATAAACAAATTCATCAGACCGCTACAGAAGCAAATGGTAGATTGGAATCTCTATATAAACAAATTAGTACGGCTTCTAAACTAGTAATGACCAATGGAAATGTTCAAAGAGTTTTAACGAACGCCTACGAGGGACAAGAAGTTGGTTTTTCAGAAAGGCAGCAGCTAGAAGGAATTGTTAATGTAATTCAAGCGAACTCTGAAGGGATTTTTTCCTTTGAACTATACACGAGTAATATGAAACGATTATTACCTTTGGATGATAAAAGTTTGAACACTAGAATAGATCAAAAGTGGATTCATCTAGCGAACCGGGCAAATGGTCGCCTCGTCTGGATAGGAGATGATCCTAGTAACTCAGATAATATTCTTGCTCTCAGACGAGTGAACTTAATGGGACGAGATTACGCAAACGGTGGATACCTCCTTATAAGTATTTATAGAAGCTATCTTCAGTTTCCAAACCAAGATGAATCCAATCAGTATTCTATTTTAATTGATAAAGATATAAAGCCTATTCTTTCAAATTATGATAAATCACTAGTACCAATCTTAAAAAATGAAGATCCAACCATTCTATTGGATAACCAAGAGTATATGGTAACGAAACAAACTTCAAATGAAACTGATTGGACCCTTATTATTCTAACGCCTATTAAGGCTCTTACAGAAGGAATAAGTGTCTTACGTACAGGCATTGTCCTTTCAGGGATCATTGGTTTTATTATTTTTTTCATCAGCTCACTATTTCTATCCACTTATATTACGAAGCCTATTATTAAACTGACAGAAACAATGCAGCAAGCGAGTGCAGGCTCTTTAACTATGAATCCAAGTGTAACGACAATCAATGAAATCAATGAACTGAACAGTACCTATAATCAACTAGTAAAAGAGACAAATCATTTAATCAATATGGTCTACCAGAAGGAGATTACCCGAAGTAGAAGTGAGCTAAAAGCACTTCAAGCACAAATTAATCCTCACTTTCTTTTTAATACGTTAGACGCGTTAAGATGGTCCCTTGAAGATAAGGATGAGGAAGATTTAGCGGAGTTTGTCGTTGCCATGTCTGAACTTTTCCGTTATACCATTACGAAACAAACGGATGATGATTGGGTAACGATCAAAGAAGAAATTCACCATATAGAAAACTATATGGAGATTATCAAAATGAGGTTCGGTGATCACCTTCAATGGAATCTTACCCTTCCAACAACGTATGAAAAGGTAAAAATTCCAAAACTCTTAATACAACCGTTAGTGGAAAATGCCGTTTTGCATGGAGCTGGAAATAAGCTGAATCCATGTACGATTTCGGTTTCTATTCAACCTACGAAAGACACCCAATGTTTGCAAGTTCTTGTAGAAGATGATGGCCCTGGGATCACACATGAAAAATTGGAATCGATTAAACAGGCCATGCAATCCGGAGGAATAAACTCTAAAAAAGGGAATGGTATGGCGATTTCCAATGTACACAAACGACTAGAACTGTACTATCAGGATCGCTTAAGAAAGGGACTATCGATTGTTAGTGAAGTAAATATGGGGACAAAGGTTTCTTTTGTGATACCTGTTAACGGGGAGGAAGAACAATGTTGAATACGAAGACCATTTTGATTGTAGATGATGAGCCAAGAACACGTCAAGGGCTAAAGAAAACTTTGGACTCGTGGGCAAATGGGGAACATCAAATATTCATCGCCTCTAATGGGGAAGAGGCGATTGATTTCATGCAAAATCAAAAAGTTCATATTCTCATTACAGACATTAATATGCCGGAAATAACCGGCTTACAATTATTACGGACGGTAAAAGAACAAAATATCTCTCCTGTGATTATTGTTATTTCAGCTTACTCAGAATTTCAATACGCCCAGGAAGCGCTTCGTTTTGGGGTTATTAATTATTTACTTAAACCTATTAGCAAAAAGATATTAGTTGAAGCTGTGGAAGAGGCTCTTCAAGCAGTTGAAAAGCTGGAGAGAGCTGGAATGATTGAAAAAGTGGTTGATAATAAGCTTGTCCTTGCTAATAGCCAACACCCAACTGACCGAGTACCGATTAGAGAAGCCGTAGATTATATTAACAATCATTTAAAGAATGAGTTAACCCAAAAAGAGGTGGCAGAACATGTTCACTTAAATCCTAGTTATCTGAGTGTACTGTTTAAAGAACATGTGAAGCTTACCTTCAGTGAATATGTGACTAGAAGAAGAATTCAACGTTCCAAGGAATTATTAATCTCCACGAGTCTCCCGATTAATGAAATTGCTGAAGAGTCAGGATACAAAACAGCAAAATACTTTATTAAGATATTCAGAGAATTAGAGGGTATGACACCGAGTGCATACCGAAAAAACAACAATGAAAGGGCTTTCTAAAAATAGTAGTATTTTTCCTAATCGTTGTGACCTATTTTCAGAATGATCTGAATGTTAAATTATAAGTGTAAGGAAAACTAGTAAAAGGTCATAGGGGGAATTTCATTGTTAAAAAAGAAAACGGTTTCAGTGCTAATGTCTTTAATCATGCTTGTCTCTCTAGCGTTAGTAGGTTGTTCGAGTTCTAGTTCCACGGAAGAAAGCAGTGCCGATGGTAAAAAAGTAATCAAGTTCATGCATTTATGGCCAGAGGGTAGCTCAAATGCACAGTTTTCAATTGTAAAAGACATCATTGAAGAATATGAAAAAGAGCACACAGATATAAAAGTGGAAACAGAAATCTTAAATCCTGACCAGTACAGGGAAAAACTTAAAGTCCTAGCTTCTTCTAATGAGTTACCGGATATTGGGATGACTTGGTCAGACGGATTCATTAAGCCATATGTTGAAGGAGATATGTTAGCTCCTTTAGATGATATTGTTGATGCCAATCTGAAAGATGCTTTTATTCCTGGGGTAAAAGAATCCTATGCGGTAGATGGAAAAACGTATGGTTTACCATTAGAATTGAACATTTCTTATGTTTTCTATAACAAAGAAATCTTTGAAAAATACAACCTTGAAGTACCACAAACATTTGAAGAGTATAAGAACGTTGTTAAAACATTAGCAGATAACGGAGTGGTACCGGCTACTGTAGGTGCAAAAGATGGATGGCCAGCTTCTTTCTGGTTTATGTATCTAGCAGATCGTATTGGCGGTTCTACTATCTTAACAGATGTTATTCATGGAAAAGCAAAGATGGACGACCCAGCAATTGTGAAAGCAGCGGAAGAAGTGCAAAATCTTGTTGATATGGGTGGGTTTGTAAAAGGATCTAGTGCGTTATCGAATGATGATGCAAAAGGTTACTTTATGAATGAACAAGCAGCTATGTTTTTAACAGCTACTTGGGAGTTACCAAACTATACTACAAGTCCTGATGTAGCGCAGGAATTTAAAGATAAGATTGGCTACTTCAAGTTCCCAACTTATGAAGGCGGTAAAGGTACAGATATCAAGAGTTATGTTGGTGGACCTGGTGTGGGATTATTCGTAGCAAAGGATTCTAAAGTGCAGAAGGAAGCAAAAGACTTCTCAGCATACCTCGTAAAAAAATGGGGAGAAAAATCAGTGACAGATGCTGGTGTTATTCCTGCTACTAAAGTAGACACAGCTAATTTGGACCTTGCTCCAATGTACATTGAAATTTTAAAAGATTTGAGTGAAGCATCAAACGTTACTACTTATTTTGATACTCAATCCAGCCCAGCTGTATCCGAATTACACCATGATTTAGTAACGGCCCTTTTTGGGAAACAAGTGACACCGAAGGATTTTGTGAAACAACACGCGGACGAACTTGCCCAAGAACAAGAATAATTGGTGTAATTTATCTTTCAGGAGTAGAGGGCATATAGAGAATATGCCCTCTATCATTTTATAGGAACGCTTTTCAAAGTAGAAGGGAGTACAGAAAATGAAAAGTGTCATGTCAAATAAATTCGTAATCACTCTTTATGTCCTTCCTGCATTAATATTAATTCTGCTTTTAATTTATATTCCAATCGTATTAACTGGCTATTATGGTTTGATGGACTGGAACGGAATCGGGAAGATGAAGTTTATCGGATTAGAAAACTATATCGAGTTAGTCCAAGACAAAAAGTTCTGGCAAAGTACGTGGCATTCTCTTTTGCTTGGTATCTTCTCAACAGTAAGCTTGGTTGGGTATCTTATTTTATCACTGATATTGGCTAGTAAAATAAAAGGTGCCAATTTTTTGAGAAAGATATACCTAATTCCCATGTTGTTATCCTCCGTTGCAATCGG
This sequence comes from Bacillaceae bacterium, assembly GCA_041640555.1. Taxonomy (GTDB): domain Bacteria; phylum Bacillota; class Bacilli; order Bacillales; family Cytobacillaceae; genus Robertmurraya_A. The sequence goes on along the minus strand of JBEQAB010000005.1, from coordinate 68,143 downwards.
ACAACTTTGGGCAAAGATATTTGATCCTACTAATGGAATGATTAACCGATTGCTAGTGATGTTGGGTGTAGATAACCCACCCCTTTGGCTAGCTGATTCTAACATCGTATTATATGCCCTATTTATTCCGATTGTATGGCAGTATGCAGGATTTTATATCATTATCTTCTATGCTGCGTTAAAAAATGTTCCAGAAGAATTGATTGAAGCGGCAAAAATAGATGGTGCAAACCCTATTCAAATAGCTTATAAAATAAAGATTCCTCTAATCATCGGTGTGATAAAAGTTATGGTTATTCTAGCGATTGTTGGTTCTTTAAAGTATTTTGATTTAATTTTTGTATTAACAGGTGGAGGACCAAATGGTGCGAGTGAAGTAATGGCTTCTTATATGTACACAGAGGCATTTAGTAAATACAACTTTGGGTATGGAAGTGCGATAGGATTCGGTTTATTGGTCATCTGTCTCATTATGACTTGGCTCATTCAAAAACTATTATCTTCTAAAGAAGATGTGCAATTTTAAGAAGGGGGAGTGAAACCGATGAGTAAAATTGCGTATGAAACAGAACCAAGTACGACTCTATCGGCACCGTATAAAACTAGTAAAACACTCGGAACTAGAATAGGATACGGAATCCTTTATTTTATCCTAGGAGTAATTGCCATTGTCCAAGTGTACCCGCTGGTGTGGTTATTCCTTTTTTCACTGAAAACGAATCAAGAGGTATTCGGTATGTCCCCGTTCGCATTTCCACAAGATCCTCAATGGGGAAATTACGTAAAGGCATGGACAGCAGGGCATATCGATGTTTACTTTTTTAATAGTGTGCTATACACCGTTATAGCCGTTGTACTTACGGTTATCCTTGCAAGCTTTGTAACATTTGCTATTACAAGAATGTATTGGAAACTAAGTGGAGTAGTTCTTGGATTGTTTATGGCAGGGTATATGATTCCACTTCATTCAACATTAATTCCATTATTCAATATCTTTAAATCAGTCAATTTAATAGACAATCCCATTTCTATTATTTTGTCTTACGTTGCCTTTAACTTGCCTATCACGATTATGATTCTAACTGGATTTTACAGAACGATTCCAAGGGAGATTGAAGAAGCAGCAGTTATGGATGGTTGTTCTGTTCATAGGATATTCTTTCAAATAACATTGCCGATGACCGTTCCCGTACTTTCAACAACTGTTATCATTAACATGATTTATAACTGGAATGAATTTGTATTTGTAAATACTTTCTTAAGTTCGGACAAGTGGAAAACAATTACGGTTGGTGTAAATAACTTTGTTGGGCAGTATCTAACCGATTGGGGAGCTATAGGTGCAACCTTAATGATTAGTATTATCCCCGTGTTAATCGCATACTTCCTTCTGAGTGATCGAATTGTTGAAGGCATTGCAGCTGGATCTGTCAAAGGATAAAGGTAAAAAACATAAAAAAGATGCAGTCCAATTCAGTTGCGAATTGGACTGCTAATTTGTTTGCTAATTTAGTTTTTGTACTCGAAGTGGGTATAGGAATTCATAGGCGGAGAAATTCCGGTTAATGTGTATAGTAGGGGCTCAAGAAGCAGATATAAGCGGATATATTCCGATTAACTTATCAATATATAACCAAATTGATAGATTAGGATCATATTAGCGGAAAACCTCCGCTTATTTTGCGGGAAATGTTGGTATTTCCCGAGATAAGCGGAATTTTTCCGTTTATTTTTTAATGTGTCTACCTTAAGGGGAGCATATCACTTTGTTCCAAGCATTTTTGTTTATCAATTTCCTGTTGATTTAAGTGTGAAATACCGTTTGAAAAGCAAGGTTAGTTCTAAATTTTGACCTTCAAAACCGAACTACTGACTCATAGAGTTAGCCCTTTTACTTACTCAAAAAGCTATGAAAAAAACAGCTCCTGGAATGGGAGCTGTTTTACTAGCTTTGTATTTTCTTAGTCCATAATCGACCAATAAGCTGGTTTTACGTTATATTCCGGATCAAATACGAATGGTGCATCTTTTCCTACACCATCGTTATATTGCATGGCTCGATCATCTAACCAAGTATGATTATCAGCTATTCCCCAGAAAGTAACGTTACTGATTTTGTCTCCTAGTCGTTCATATATTTCAAAAATAGCATTGTAGCGGTCTGCTTGAGCTACCAGTCTATCAGCTGGAATATCAGCATAAGTCGGAAATGCTGGTCTAGGTGGCCAACCATATAAGCTAACATCTAACTCCGTAATTTGATTGTCTAACCCAAGGTCAGCAAACATATTAATGGAATCTTCAATTTCCTGGTTAGAAGGCCAACCAATTTGAATATGCGCTTGATGCCCTACACCATCAATTGGTACTCCTTGTTCAAGCATATCTTTTACAAGATTATATAAGTGCGTTCTCTTTGGTGTAACTTCTGTATTGTAATCATTAATGTATAGCTTTGCATCTTTTGCTGCATATCTATTGGCTGTTTCAAAAGCTACTTTAATATATTCATCCCCCGTAATCTTGTACCAAGCAGATTCACGCAGCCCTCTTTCATTTTGAGGAGAATCATCAATTACCTCATTCACGACATCCCAAGATTTAACGTCGTTTTTATAACGTTTTACAATCGTTTTAATATGGGTTTCTAAACGTTTTAACAGAAGTTTTTTATTTTTCTTACGCTGTTTTGGATCTTGCTCATCAACCATATTGTTTCCTTCTTCGTCTAGGAAGAACCATTCAGGCACCTGGCTATGCCAAACGAGGTTATGAAAACGGATGTCCATGCCATTTTCCTTTGCAAACTTAACAATTTTATCAGCCTCGGTAAAGTTAAATTTACCTTCCTCTGGTTGAATATTAATTGGTTTCATAACATTTTCAGCAACAATACTATTATAATGGCGTTTTAATACTTCTGCATCTGTCCCCTGTAATTGATACGGTTCCACTGCTGCACCAATAGTAAAGGAATTCTTGTATCTTTCAGCTATAGATGGTACCGATAAAGCACTAGTAGACTGTTCATTTGTCGTTTCAGCAGCGGCAGGATTCAATCCAACAGGTAATAATAAGGCAAAAGCTAATCCTGTAATGAGAGGTTTACGTAATACTTTAAGCATGTGAAATTCTCCTTTTATAATAGAATTTGGTAATTGGTTCTAATAATTGATCACTAAACCCCCTTTTTAGTTTGTTAAAGACAGAAGGGAAGAAAGGGCTTTCATTTCTTGTGAAAGTTATGTAACATGTCTTCCTGTCTTGAGTTAATTATACCTGTTCAACACTTAGTTTGTATAGTAAATAAACTAAGTATTTTGTGAATTATGAAAAATAGTTATAGAGTAATAGTAGAATATAACTATGATAAGTTTTCATGATCAAAAAATGAAGAAACAGCTGGCCTTTATCAGCAAAAGCCAGCTGTTCTTTGTTATTTATTTATCTCCATAAGGGTCTATTGTTACAATCGTTCCGTCATCGTTATAGGTTAATTCAGCGTATTTTACGGATCGCTTATGATCTATCCCATTTGATAAGGAGCAATCATGATAGAAAAGATACCACTTATCTTTAAACTGGACTATTGAATGATGTGTGGTCCAGCCGATGACAGGGGTAAGTATCGTTCCTTTAAATTCAAAGGGTCCAAATGGGTTTTTGCTTACTGCATACACAATCTTGTGAGTCGTACCTGTAGAATATGAGAGATAGTAAAGGTCATTGTATTTATGAACCCAAGGACCTTCAAAATATCTCCGCTCTTCATCACCCGCAAGAATCGGATTTCCACTCTCATCAACTATTGATATTTCTCGTGGTCCACTTTTAAAGGTTAGCATATCATCACTTAATTCTGCTACTCTTGGTCCCAAAGCTGATGCTGTTAGCATTGGACCTTCAGCATCGGGATTAAATGTTCCTTCTTGCCATTTTTCCAACTGTCCTCCCCAAAGGCCCCCAAAATACACATATGCTCTGTCATCCTCATCGACGAACACGGCTGGATCAATACTGAAGCTACCTGGTATGTAATTATCCTCTGGTGTAAATGGTCCTGCAGGAGTGGTGCTTTTGGCAACACCAATTCTAAAAATACCCTCTTTATCTCTAGCTGGAAAATACAGATAATACGTGTTGTTCTTGTAAGCAGCATCTGGTGCCCAAAGCTGTTTACTTGCCCAAGGTATATCTCTCAAGTGAAGCACTTCCCCATGGTCTACACATGGTTCGTTTACATCTTCCATGGATAACACATGATAATCTTCCATTGCATATTGATCACCGTTATCATTTGAAGGTCCATCATGATCCAGGTCATGAGAAGGATAGATATATATCTTTCCTTCAAAGACGTGTGCAGAAGGATCTGCTGTAAAAATATGCGTAACTATAGGCTCGTTAGGTTTTGTATTTTTCCCCATAATAGCTCCCCCGTAAATAATTTAATCGCTTACAAATATAGTATAACCGATGTTAAATGACTTTGTATATTCGGAAAACTAAGTTTTTGTAATCGTTTTAAAAAAAGGATTTCTACAAGAAAATGAGTATATAAATAGATAAAAAGAAAAGTAGGAGGCCTCGCCTTATGAAATACCCATATGAAAGCGCTGTAATTAAAGAAGAGGTTCCTGTATTCGCATTAATGACGAGTGTGAAGTATGTAGCGATGCATTGGCATGACAGAATTGAGTTATTATTAGTTTTAAAAGGGCAAATACATGTGTATGTGGGAAGAGAGGAGTATGTACTAAAGGAAAATGACCTTTTGCTCATTAACAGTAATGAAGTTCATGGGGTGGAGTCAGATCAGGAGAATAAACTCTTACTTATTCAAATACCAATTACCTTTATAAAAAAATTTTACACTAATATTGAAGACGAATCTTTCCATTGTCAGTCCTTTCAGAGTAAGGACCAACAATCCTATAATAAAATTCGACTTCTTCTTGCCCATCTAATGTTAACTGTCAAAAGAAAAGAAGAAAATTATGAACTTAAGGTGCACTCTCTTCTTTTAGATGTGGTGTATCAACTGGTGACACATTTTAAGGTAGATAAGAAGAATGTCATGATCAACTCTGAAAAAGATATTGAACGGATGAATCGATTAACCAATTACATACAGCAGCACTATATGAATCCCATTACACTTCAAGAGTTGGCGGATACTGAGGAACTTACGGCTCCCTATTTATCAAGGTATTTCCAACATCATATGGGACAGTCGTTTATTAAATATATAAATGGGATTCGCTTAGAACATGCGGTGCGGTTTTTGTTAGAAACCGATCGGCCCATCATCCAAATCGCGTTAGAGTGTGGCTTTCCTAATTTAAATTCCTTTCATAAACTTTTTAAAGACACATTTCACATAACCCCTCATCAATATCGAAAAAAACAAGTGCACACTAAAACTTCCATTCGACCTACGGAATTAAGCGGAATAACAGGTTATGAATTCACTGAGGAAGAGGATTACCATGAACTGTATAACCTTTTAGGCTAAAGCTTGCAGGTAGTTACATCCCTACAAGCTTTTTCGTTGAGTAGGATTGGTATATTTTCCAATTAAATAGTTAAGATAAATAAAGAAGACTATAGAATACTACTAATAAGGTGATTTAAATGGAATTTATGAAGTATGAAGGTGAATGGTATGTCTGGACATTAGTGTTCATATCAATAGTATTTGTATTACTCATGCCTAAAAAAAATTTAACATGGGTAGGTAGATTCATTACATTTGTTTTTTCAGCAGGTTTGACATGGACTTTTGATACGATATCAATGTCCACATTTAACCTATTTGATCTAGCTAAAAAAATATCCATTGAGCTAAGTGATGCGTTATTAATTGGCATTGTCCCTGCGAGTATAGCGACCATCTATGTAAACTTTTATAAGCCTCAAAAGAAATGGTTTTTTGTATTATCTTTTACATTGCTATGCTTTGTCTTAGAGTTAGGATTAGTTCAGTTTGGATACATGAAAAATAACGGTTGGAACACATGGTATGGAATACCGGTGTACTTTATCATTTTTAGATTCTTCTTTCCTTGGTATTTTAATTTACTAACAAAGCCATTAGTTAAATCAAGGTAATGAACTAGTAGGAGCATTCCAAAAAAGGGATGCTTCTTTTTGTTTTGCCATCCTTAGAAAAGAGCTACCCTCCAAATAGACCAATAAACCCAGCGTTATACGGGGGAAAATCAGGTATTTGGGATTTTTCCAGAAACAACAACTTTCGAAAACAGCCTTTGTTTTTAAACAATGTGAACTTATTTATTAACAATTCTTTGTAAAGACTTATCTCGTTCAGATGTATATTTCAATTGTTTCGTTGTCCAATAAAAAAACAGAACTCGGAGGATAAATACAAAAAGATAAACTAGGAATGAGAATAGTAAATTCCAATGATTATACTGCTAAATAAGGCCCAGAGAATAACAACGATCCAAGTGGGAATCTTGTGAAATTTATCATAAAAATAATAGAATAAGTAACCATATAGGGAATAGACAATTGTATACATTTGCATTAATACTGTGAGTAAAAACGACAGAATAAAAATAACTGTTTTGCCGATAATGGAACGACCTTTAGAAAATATATTACGGAGAACAGAGTGAACATGGGAATTAAAATATCATACCTACTATGATAGTCAAGGGCGATGTGAGCTCTTCTGGTATTTTAATTACTTTTAGGTTAGCCCGGTTACTAGAATAAATCATTACATTAATCATTGCATTAAACATCCAGCAAAGAGCAATTTCAATAGGTAGTACACCGCTTTTTATATTTAAAATGAAAAGAGAGATTGCTACTATAATGAAAAAGATAAGAACCAACCTTATCTCTCCTTTTCTAGGCTATCTTCAATATGATGGGGTTCATAGACTCTTTTAATATATGGTATTTTCTCCCCTTATCGTGTTCATTTCATTAAAGAATTATCCTCTTTTGGAGCTGCGTCGGATAAATGGGACGTAAGTAAATCCATTATTCTTATAAAAGTTCTTAATTCTTTTGGATTATGTTTGAGGAAGAATACGTTGGCTGGCATATAAAAGTTATTGAGTCAAATGGAGAACTGATTTAGTATAATTAAATCAAGAGCATGTTTTAGAATGAAATGTAAATAAACAACTCTCCATTGGAATGAGTTCTTTTCTTTAATTTTCATGTGTCGAAAAAATAATAAAAGAAGGAAAGGTGGCAATGGTATTTAAAAAATTTAACCCAATAAATTTGCAGGAACCTTACAATCGTAATTTAATGAAGAATGACCTTTTGGCTGGTTTTACACTTTTTGTCATGCTTGTTCCTCAAGGAATGGCCTATGCCATGCTGGCAGGTCTCCCACCTGTTATGGGGCTATATGCCTCGACACTTCCGTTACTCATATATGCACTTTTTGCCTCTTCCCGACATCTTTCAGTTGGTCCAACCGCAATCACATCGTTATTAGTGTTTTCTGGTATCTCCGCAGTTGGGCAACCAGGGACAACTGAATATGTTACATTAGTTATTTTATTAGCATTAATGGTAGGTATTTTTCAATTTTTATTTGGTGTTTTAAAATTGGGCTTTATTGTTAGATTTATTTCCCCTTCTGTGCTAGGAGGTTACACGTCTGCAGCTGCCATTATCATTGCATTGAGTCAATTAAAGCATTTGCTAGGTATTGAATTAGGGAATTATTTTCAAGTTCATCTATTAATTCACGATGTGGTAAATCAAATAGGTGGTATACATGGGGTTACTTTATTAATTGGGGTAACTAGCATTGCTTTTTTAGTCTTACTAAAAAAAGTAAGTCCACGAATTCCGGCGGCGTTATTACTGATACTACTTTCTATAGTTATTGTTTATTCTTTTGGCTTAAATAAAGAAGGGGTAAAGATTGTTGGAATGGTTCCAAGTGGTTTTCCTTCACTTCTTATTCCTACTATTACATTAGCAGCTGTTAAACAAATTATTCTACCTGCACTCACTATCGCGTTACTTGGATTTATGGAATCTCTTGCAATTGGCAAATCTATTGCTGATAAAGAAAAGTATAAAATACACCCTAACCGAGAATTAAAAGCTTTAGGGCTAGCAAATATCTTTGGTTCATTTTTTCAAATATTACCGATAAATGGGAGCTTTTCTAGAAGTGCAGTCAACCACCAAATTGGTGGGGCTACTCAAATGGTTTCCATTTTTACAGGAATGCTAATTCTGATTACACTGCTATTTTTTACATCCTATTTTTATTACCTACCTAACGCAGTATTAGCTGCAATCATTATGGTAGCGGTTTATAAGCTAATTGACTTAAAGCAATTTAAAAAATTAATCAAAATTAAACCCGTCGATGGTTGGAGTTGGTTAGTTACATTTCTAGCTACGCTTCTTGTAGGGATTCAATGGGGAATCTTAATTGGTGCTACTTTTAGTTTCTACCAATTATTAAGCAGAATGTTTAAATCAAGTATTAAAGAAATTGGATATCTTGAAGTGGAAAAAACGTTTCGGGATTTGAAAAGATTTCCTGAGGCTAATACACTTGAAGAAGTAATTCTTTTAAGAATAGATTCTTCCCTCCATTTTGCGAACATATTTTACCTTGAAGAGAAAATAGGACATTTACTGTTCCAAAGATCAAAGGTGAATTTGGTAATATTAGATTTTTCCGGTGTTAATGATATGGATACAACTGCATGTAAATCGCTCGAAGAGTTCAAAGATCAACTAAAACAACAAAGAAATATAGATATATATTTTGTTGGAATGAAAGGCTCAGTAAGAGACACTGCCTATAGAGCTGGATGGGACACAAAATATAAAAAGGAAATAGGCTATGTATCATTAGAAAAATTACTTGAAGAGAAGAAGATAACATTTTCTAATGGAAAAGGTGAAACAGAAACACCTTTTATTTATATGATTTAATATGTCATGCTTGTAGTGGAAAGAAACCCTCACTTTGAAGGGTTTTTTATTTTTAAAAATTAACCCTCTTATACCATAATAAAAATACAAATATGAATTACGTTCAACTTAATTTGTATGCTATATTAAAGATTAGTAGTTCCAAAGTAACGTAGTATAAGGAGGGATGAAATGAATTCTATCCAAACATCAAGTAGTTCTAATATCGTAAAATTATCGGTAGTCAATCATAAATCTACCTTAGAACATGCTCATCGTGAGATTGAATTAATTTATGTTATAAAGGGTGATCTCCAGGTGAAAATTAGTGGAGAAGATTACCATTTATCAACATCCGAAATTATTTTGATCAACTCTAATGAATTTCATTCCTTTCAATCTAATCAGGATAATTTATTTGTAATGATTCATTTTAATTATGATGAACTAACCTCTTTATTATCTCAAAGGAACTTGTCTTTTTTTCGAAATTCCTCTAAACAAAATTCCGCCCACCATGAAATAAAGATTGCTATAGAAGAGCTCTTAACCATATATATGAAGCAAGATCCTGGGTCCCCATTGGAGTTTCTTGAAAAGGCATACAAAATAAGTTCGTTACTTATATCAAAGCTGATGAAGAAGAATAATCAACAAACAATCGATCATAGTGTGACCTTAAAGGGACATGATGAGAGACTCGCTGACATTATGGATTACATTCAAAGTAATTTCAGGGAACCTTTATCACTTGATGATGTAGCAGGTTTGTATTTTCTTTCGAGCCCTTATTTGTCCAAGTTCTTTAAAAAACAAACGGGCAAAACCTTTTCACAATATGTAAATGAAGTAAGGCTAGTACATGCGGTTAATGAATTATCGAACACGGATAAACTGATTACACGAGTGGCACTAGATAATGGGTTTCCCAACCTTGCTGCATTTAATAGGGTATTTCATGAACAGTATCATATAAAACCAGTTGATTATAGAAAACAAATGCAAGTGGATAAAAAAGAGGGCACTTCTATTGTAGAAAGTGACCAAGAGTCTTCTGAAGCTTGGATAGAATTGAAGAACTATCTTACAGAAACAGCAAGAAAAACTCCAGTTGAGATTGCGCTGTTCAGTTCAACTTTGTCCGAACAGAAGAATGTTAAGGTAGAGATAGAGAATTCATCTCCCATTACTAAGAATTGGAATAAATTAATCAATGTTGGCTATGCCAAGGATTTATTAAATTCGGATATGCAAGAGCAAATTAAACAGCTACAAAACGAGATTGGATTCACTTATGCAAGGTTTTGGGGTTTGTTTGCTGACGATATGTTAGTAGAAGATCGTTCTGGTGAAAAGATATCTTACAATTTTACAAATACTAATAAATTATTGGATTTCTTAATTCAAAACAAATTAAAGCCATTCATTGAGATTGGTCCAAAACCCAAAATATTATCTAAGTCGATTAAAGAAAAAGTTGTTATTCAGACGATTAGTAAAAAATCATCAAGGGAATGGAGAAATCTAACAAGATCTTTCTTATTACAATGTGTGGAACGATATGGGATTGAAGAAGTGGAGACATGGTATTTTGAAATCTGGAGACACCCGGATTTACTTATTCTAGACTTAGACAATGATAAAGACTTGGATGAGAATGTAAGGAAGACAAAAGATACGAATCAGGGTCAATTTGAAGAGTATTTTAGAATATTTAATGGATTTAGAAGAACAGTTAATGAAATTGTCCCATCCGTAAAGGTGGGGGGCTGTGGATTAAGTATGGATATAGAGGGAGATAAGCTTGATTTGCTCCTTCATGAATGGAAGCAACAAGAATTCCAACCTGATTTCTTATCGATTTATTTATTTCCAATTGAAGTTTATAGTAATAAAAAACAAATACCAATAAAAAACCGACACTCAGGCGATCCTGATTTTGTAAAAAACAAGCTAACTCAAGTTAGAAAAACCTTGAAAAAAATAGGATTGGATGATCTGGAGCTTAACGTTACAGAGTGGAATATCTCTATTTCCAATCGGAACTTTTTAAATGATAGCTCTTATAAAGCATCTTATATAATAAAAAATCTAATTGATAACCTAAATGAAAATAGGGTAAATATGATTGGTTATTGGTTGTCTTCCGATATTTTTAGCGATTTTAGAGATTCAAAAAGCTTCTTGTACGGTGGAGCGGGATTAGTCACTAAAAATGGCATTCAAAAACCCAGTTATCATGCTTTTACGTTGTTAAAACAACTAGGAGAATCTGTAGTTGCAAAGGGTGACAATTATATTGTCACAAAGAAAACAGGAGAGAGATATCAGATCCTATGCTTCAACTACAAGCATTTTAAGTACTCTTATTATTTAAATCCTGAAGGAAGTACGGGGATAGATGAACAATATGACATCTTTGAAAATACAGAGTTCATTGATTGTTCATTAGAAGTACAAGGAATAAGGAACGGGAAATACCGTATAAAAGAGATCAAACTAAATCGAGCAAATGGAAGTGTCCTCGACGAGTGGCTAAAATTTGGCGCGGTCGATGATATAAAGCCTGATGAGGTTAAATACCTTAGACAAATTTGTGTTCCTCATATGAAAGTAGAACATGCCGTTGTAGAAAACCAGTCAATTGTATTGAAGGCTCAGCTTGAACCACATGAGGTAAGGCTATTCGATATCAACTTATTATTTGAATGAAATGTAAAAAGGTTAAGAATCACTAGTTGATTTTTAACCTTATTTTGTTTTTCCTTTAAATAAATAAAAATACATAAAGAATATAGGCTTAGTTGATTAAGAGAATAGCAGAAGTTTCACTTCAGCGACAGTAAAATAACCATATAAACGTAATACTAAAAGAAAGGTGATCATGCGATATGTCAGAAAAACATGTTATTGCCATTGTAGGTTTCGGTGGTATGGGAAGCCAACATGGGAAAATCTTAAGAGGAATAGAACGAATAGAGATCGCAGGTATTTATGATGTTTTGGAAAATAGACAACAATATGCAGTTGAAAATAACTTTGGAGTATATGCTAGTTTTGAGGAGCTTCTTAATGATAGTAAAGTAGACACGGTTTTAATTGCTACACCAAATGATAGCCATAAAGAGATTGCCATTGCAGCGTTAGAAGCCGGAAAACATGTGATTTGTGAAAAGCCTGTCACACTTAATAGTAAAGAACTTGAAGAGATATTAAAGGTTGCTGAAGCATGCAATAAGGTATTTGTTGTTCACCAAAATAGACGGTGGGACGAAGACTATCTAGTGATGAAGCAATTATATGATGAAGGTGTTTTGGGAGATGTCTTTCATATAGAAACACGTGTACAGGGCTCACGAGGAATACCTGGCGATTGGCGCCACCAGAAAGAGTTTGGTGGAGGAATGATGCTAGATTGGGGAGTTCATTTAATTGATCGACTGCTAGTCATGATAAAAGAAAAGATTACTAGCTTGCACTGTAAAATGAGTTATGTTCTAGGAAATGATGTAGACGATGGATTTAGGCTTACGGTCAATTTCGAAAGTGGTAAGACGGCAGTCGTAGAGGTTGGGACATGTAATTATATTACCCTACCAAAATGGTATATGTGTGGTACAACAGGAACAGCAATTATTAAGGATTGGGAAATGAATGGTCAAGTGATGACCTTGAAAAAAATGAATGATAAAGATGCTACTCCGATTGAAGCGGGAGCTGGATTAACGAAAACAATGGCTCCACGAGACTCTGATACTGTTACTAGTAGCCCAATCCCGCGTTTAAGTGCGGATGTAAGAGAATTTTATCATAATTTTATAGATGTGACTGAAGGAAGAGAAGAAATTCTGGTGAAAAATGAGGAAGTACTACGTGTAATGAAAGTGATTGAGGCGGCATTTTTGTCTGATGAGACGAACGAAGTAGTTTTATTTGAAAGGAATGTAAGCGGAATCAACGTTTAATTACTACAAATTGAGATCTCAAAATAAAGGAGGAAATGGTAATGAGTAAATTAAAAATTGGTATTATCGGATGCGGAGGAATCGCGAATCAAAAACATCTTCCAGCTCTATCAAAATTAAAAGATAAAGTAGAATTAGTCGCTTTTTGTGATATTGAGTTAGAACGAGCGGAAAAGGCTGCCAAAGAATATGGAACAGACGATGCATTTGTTTGTAAGGACTATAAAGAGTTACTAAAGGATAAAGACATTGATGTGATTCATGTATTAACTCCTAACATTTCACACTCTTATATCACTGTTGACTCTCTAGAAGCTGGGAAGCATGTGATGTGTGAAAAGCCAATGGCCATTAACTATGAAGAAGGGAAAAAGATGCTGGACGCAGCCAAACGGACAGGTAAGAAACTTACGGTTGCCTACCAAAATCGTTTCCGTGCTGATTCTTTAGCTACTTACTCTGCTTGCCGTAATAATGAACTTGGTGAAGTTTACATGGCTAAAGCCCACGCTGTAAGACGTCGCGGTGTACCAACTTGGGGAGTATTTCCTGATAAAGAGAAACAAGGTGGAGGTCCATTAATTGATATTGGTACGCATGCACTTGATCTAACACTTTGGTTTATGGATAACTACAAACCAAAAAGTGTATTCGGATCAACTTATCAAAAACTTAAGGATAAGCCTGAAGGCAATATGTTTGGACCATGGGATCCAGAAACATTTGAGACAGAAGATTCGGCTTTTGGTTTTATCAAAATGGAGAATGGAGCAACGATTTATTTAGAAGCTTCCTGGGCATTAAATATGATCAACCCAAAAGAAGCACAAGTAACTCTTTGTGGCACAGAAGGTGGTGCCGAAATGTTTGGAAAAGCATTCATGGATCAGGGATACGTTGTATTCAATAAAGCGGCACATGGCCAATTGGTTCAGACCCAACCATCTGATGCAGGCGGAGTATTTGGATTCGCTGGTGCTACCCTAGAACAACGTGATGCAGAGGCTGTACAATGGATCGATTGCATTTTAAATGATACGGAGCCTGTAGTTAAGCCGGAACAGGCGTTAGTTGTAACACAAATCTTAGAGGCAATTTATAAATCGGCCGAAACAGGAAAAGTGATTGAGCTTTCATAAAACCTGGGAAGGAGGATCATTGGATGAAATTAGGATTTAATAGTGCCATTCTTGATGAATGTACATTTGAAGAAGTAATTGATTTTGCAGCTGAAAATGGGTTTTCCTGTGTAGAGTTATGTGCTTGGCCAAAAGGAAAAGCAGTAAGAAAATATGCTGGAGTTACTCATATTGATGTAGATAACTTAGATGTTGATTATATAAGAAGTTACACAGAGTCGAAGGGAATTGAAATATCTGCGATTGCTTATTATCCTAATGCACTAGATGCTGATCAAGAGAAAAGCGAGTATTATATAGCTCATATAAAAAAATGTATTGAAGCAGCCAAAAAGCTAAAGGTTAATTTGGTAAATACATTTATTGGTAGAGATCAGCAGAAGACCGTTGAAGAGAACTTAACAAGAATGGTAGAAGTATGGAAACCAATTGTCGAGTTTGCCGAAGAACTCGATGTAAAAATCGCGATAGAAAACTGCCCGATGTTATTTACCTCTGATGAATGGCCAGGGGGACAGAATCTATTAACCTCTCCTGCCATTTTTAGAAAGGCATTTGAGTTGATTCCAAATCAAAACTTTGGATTGAACTTTGACCCGTCCCATTTTGTTTGGCAACAAATGGACTATATCCAACCAATCTATGAGTTTAAAGATCGCATGTTTCATATCCACTTTAAAGATATAAAAGTATATAAGGATCGCTTAAGTGATGTTGGGATTATGGCGACACCACTACAATATATATCACCTAAACTGCCTGGACTCGGTGATGTGGAGTGGGGAAAATATGTATCAGCACTTACGGATATTCAATATCGGGGCTATGCAGTGATTGAGGTAGAGGATAAATCTTTTGAAGATTCGCTCTTCTCAAAGAAGAATTCTATTAAAATTAGTAAGAACTACTTAAACCAATTTTTTGCTTAATATGATCGAACAAAGTTCAAACCTTTGATAGATAACTTGTTCATTTTTTATCAAAGGTTAAGAACTTACAGCTAATACTTACACCGTTTGTAATTTCTGAAAATTCTGTCACAAAGAGATTATAAAATTATACCTATCAGGATAATTACAATAAGGTTTATAACCTAAATTAACGTTATGCTAACTATGAAAGCGTACACAATTTAGGCTTTTACTTACATGAATAGGAGGAAAAGTCATTGAGTACTATTAAAACGGCTGTATCATTGTATAGCTACCAAGATGAGTTTGCTAGAGGGAAGATGACATTAGAAGATTGTATTAAAGAGTTGGATCAAAATGGGATTGAAGGAGTGGAGTTAATAAGTGACCAAATGCTCCAGAATGCTCCTTTTGTTTCAGATGATGATGTAGCACATTGGAAGGAATTACTCGAAAAATATCATATATTTCCATCTTGTAATGATATTTTTATCAATACAAAATTATATCAAAATCGAATATTAACTCAAAAAGAGAATCTACAATTGTTAATAAACGAGCTTATACTAGCTAATCGATTAGGGTTTAAACTCGTACGCCTGGTTTCGTTGACACCAACGGATATTATTGAAGAGGCATTACCACTTGCTGAGGAATTGGACGTCGTAATGGCATTAGAAATTCATGGTGGGATGGGACTTGATCATCCAGAAACAAAAAAGTTTACCGATATTATGTTTAGAGTCAATTCCCCGTATTTAGGTTTAGTAGTGGATACTGGAATTTTCTGTCGTAAGCATCCAAGAGTATCTACTGAATTCTTTCTTCAACAAGGATTGAATAAAGAACTCGCTGATTACATTGATCATGAATTTGCTGAGGGTCGTGATGTGTTCCATATTAGTCACCCGGGAACTGCGCCAGCTGAAGTACAAGCAATGATAAAAAGTAAAATTGATCAAGAATATTTAATCTTTGCAGGTGGATATGAGAATAAACCATTTAGTGATTTAGACAAATACCTTCCTTATATTAAACATTTCCATGGGAAGTTTTGGGAGATGACAGAAGAAGGCATTGAATATTCCATTCCTTATGATGAGTTTATCAATTATTTAAAAGAGAAGAACTATAACGGTTTTATTGCTAGTGAATATGAGGGTGGACGCTTTGCGTTACCTGGCACAGAAATTGATGCGGTTACTCAAGTTCGGAAACATCAGAACATGTTGAAAAAATATATCGGGTAAGGAAGTGAAAGGAAATGTTTGATAACTATGTCCTATCTGAAAAGGGATTTAGAAATGTTGAGAAAAATGGGGAGGTTATTGGGTACGAGTTACGTACAAGGATTACGTATTACCGAGGAATTCCCTTATCTATGATCCAAGATATTCAGTTAAAAGTTGATGGAGTAGAAGTACCAAGAGAAAAAATTAAGTTTTCTCCAGACGGTGAGACTTACTTTACACTTGATGAAATGTGGACCGTAACAAGTTATAAGTGGGAATACGGGGTAGAGGGGATTATTTTCGTTGAACAAAGTGGTGGACTGCCGGATGGACCACATGAACTTACTTTAACCCAGGGAGTTAGAGTTTCGTATATCCCAGTACCTTTCTTTGGTACAAATACAAAGGTATTAGAGCTTGAATGACGACGAATGGCATTTTGATGCTAGATACGTATAGTACTCTAGCATCTTTTTAAAAATTTTTCGAATCAAATGAAATCGATTACATTAATGAACAATAGGACACTAGAAAGGAGAGAAAATGAAACTTTATCTTATACGACATGGACAAACGTATTTAAATAAGTATGACAAAATGCAAGGATGGTCTGACTCGCCTCTCACACAAGAAGGAATAATTGTTGCTGAAGAATGTGCTGATAAACTGAAAACCATCCGTTTTGATGCAATGTATAGCAGTGATTTGGGAAGGACAATAGAGACTGCAAATATAATAAGTAGGAAGAATGAAAGTTTGCGTGGGAAAAAACTCATAAAGATGAGAGCATTTAGAGAAAGCTTTTTTGGTGGATTCGAAGGGTCACCCAATGGGGAAGCTTGGGGGAAAATTGCTATCTCTCAAGGATATACAAACGTGATGGAATTTTTCTATAATACCCCTTTACCTGAGATCATGAACTTAATGAAAGAAGCGGATAACTACCATGATGCAGAGTCGTTCATTGAATTTTGGGAGAGAGTATCTACTGGTTTAGACCATGTAGTAGAAACAAATAGTCAAATAGAGGATGCCAATATCCTTATCGTAACACATGGCAATACCATTAGAAATATCGTTCACAAATTAGATACTTCAATAGATATTTCTGAGATAAAAAACTCTAGTATAACGGTTTTGGAATATAGTAAGGACATTTACTCCATTAGCAGCTTTAATAGTTAAACATACAACTAAAAAATATGGGTCACAGAGGAGAATAATTCATGAAATATAAAAAATTAGTTAATGAGTTATTGAAATCGGTTGGCGGAAAAGAAAATATCACGAGTGCTAATCATTGCTTTACTCGATTGAGGTTAAGGTTTAATGATTTTTCAAAGATTAATGAAGAAGAAATTAAGAAAATAGAAGGGGTCTTAGGGACGAATAAGAACGGTTATGAATTTCAAATTATTATAGGAAATCATGTGGATCAGGTTCATTCTGAATTTGTTTCTCTAATAGGGAATCTACCTTCAGAAGGGAAAGAGACAGAGAAGAAAAAAGGTAGTTTTAAAGAGGAGTTATTTGCGACTATTGTAGCTATTTTTATTCCAATCATTGGATTGTTAGCGGCGAGCGGACTATTAAAGGGTATTGTTACCATACTTACTTCACTGGAAGTAATTTCAGAAACCAGTGGTGCCT
Organism: Bacillaceae bacterium; assembly: GCA_041640555.1. GTDB lineage: Bacteria > Bacillota > Bacilli > Bacillales > Cytobacillaceae > Robertmurraya_A. The sequence goes on along the minus strand of JBEQAB010000005.1, from coordinate 50,315 downwards.
ATGTGGTTCTACACTCACTATCAGATGCAGTATTTTATTTCTTTCCAATCGTGATTGGTTATACAGCTGGTAAAAGGTTTGGAGCAAATCCGTTAATCACCTTGCTTATTGGTGCTGCTATCGTATATCCAAGTTTAATTGAAGCAACAAAATCCGGAGAAACGTATACATTTTTTGGTATACCATTGAAACTTGTCAGTTACACTTCGTCCGTTATGCCAATTATCTTCGCAGCTTACTTTGCTGCAAAGGTAGAGAAGTTTTTCAAAAAGGTGCTTCCTAGTATTCTGAGAATGGTATTTGTTCCATTTTTTACATTAATCATTGTTTATCCACTTACTCTATTAGTCATAGGACCAATCATTACATTTTTAACAAATATTGTTGCATCTTCTTTAGATGGAGTTTTTAACTTTAGTCCACTTCTTACTGGTTTTATTTTCGGTGGAATTTTCCAAGTAATTATTATCTTTGGGCTCCAATGGGGATTAATTCCTATATATATTCAGTATCTGACTACACTCGGATATGATCCGCTAATAGGTTTAGCTATACCTTCTGTTTTAGGAATCTCCGGTGCAGTTTTTGCATTTGCGCTTAGAACAAAAAATAAAAAAACCAGAACTTTAGCTTATACTACAGGTACCACAGCATTATTAGGTGTTTCTGAGCCAGCTATATTTGGACTGTTGTTACCTTTAAAAAGACCCATGATTTGCGCATTAATTGGTTCAGGCATGGCTGGTGCAACTGCTGCAATACTAGAAGTAAAAGTGTATGCACCTGGACTTTCGGGTATATTTAATGTAATAGCATATGGTGGAGAACTGCAAAATAATTTATATGGATTTCTTTCATTATTTATAGCATTTGCTGCAAGTTTCATTTTGTCATACTTCTTTGGATACAGTAAGAAAAATGACCAAATGGATTTAAATAGTAAGCTTAATAATGATTTAGAAATGTAAGTTCGTTTACAAATAGAAAAGGTGCTTAACGGCATCTTTTCTTTTCCTAATAAGATGACACAGTATTATGAGGTGACGGCTTTGATCAACAGCATGTTAGAAAAAGACAATAACTATATTATGCCTTTCTTATGGATAAAAGGGGAAGACCAAGTAACGATTTTAAAAGAAATTGAAAAAATAGAGGAATGCGGGATAAAGGCGTTTGTAGTAGAATCTAGAACTCATCCTCATTTTATGGAAAAAGAATGGTTCGATGACATGGATTTCATGATGGAAACGGCAAAATCGAAAGGCATGAAGATATGGCTTTTAGATGATGCCCATTTCCCAACTGGATACGCCAATGGGTTGCTAAGTAAATATCCTGATAGGAAAAAACAATATATTCATTTCAACACCGTAGATGTTTGGGGCTATAAAGACGAGGTAACCATTGATGTGACGGCCATGTGTAAGCCACGCAAGTCATGGAGAGATCGTAAAAAAAGTCAGGAACAAATAGACGAGGAAAACCGAAATCAATTAATTAGCATAGTAGCTTATGCTTTAGTAGAGAAGGACTTAATTGATGAATCTAGTTTTATTGATTTAACCACTCAAGTAACGGATGATTATTTCACGTATAAGTTTCCTGGAGGTCATTGGCGTGTGTTTGTAACATATCTAACACGTGTAAATGGTGGAAACCCTGAATATATTAATCTAATAGATCGTGAGTCTGTCGAAACCTTAATAGAAGCGGTCTATCAACCACATTATGAACAGTATAAAGAAGAGTTTGGAAAAACCTTCGCTGGATTTTTCTCAGATGAACCAGGTTTTGGGAATACAACAGGATTTGCTAAAGATGAGATTATTGGGAAAAAACTGATGGCATTACCTTGGAGTGAGGAATTAAAACACAAATTACACGAGAATGGAAATGACTATGTACGTTTTCTTCCATTCCTTTGGACAAATAGTATCCAGTCCAAGCAAACCATTGCATTCCGAATGACCTATATGGATCATGTCACTGCATTATACGCCAAGAATTTTTCAGGACAGTTAGGTAAATGGTGTGAGGAACACAAAGTGGAATATATTGGTCATATTATAGAAGATAACAATCAGCATGCTCGCTTAGGTACTGGTGCAGGACATTATTTCCGTGCAATGACGGGGCAGCATATGTCTGGAATAGATGTAATCGGTGGCCAAATACTATTTGGCGGAGATAAATTTCTAAGGGCGAATTCTTCTAAAGGTGATGGGGAGTTCTATCACTATTGCCTTGCTAAACTAGGTGCATCTTCAGCTGTGCTAGATCCTCTAAAAAAGGGACGTGCCATGTGTGAAATGTTTGGAGCCTACGGCTGGAAATTAAGCATTCGAGATATGAAATGGATTGTGGATCACTTATTAGTAAGAGGAATCAATCATTTTGTCCCACATGCCTTTTCCATGAGCTCCTATCCAGATGACGATTGTCCTCCACATTTCTACGCAGGTGGAAATAATCCCATGTATAAACATTTTGCGCATCTGATGAAATATACAAATCGTTTGAGTGGTTTATTAAACGGTGGGGTTCCATCCACACAAGTGGGCATACTTTACCATGGTGAAGCCGAGTGGGTGGGGAATTATATGCAGATGCAAAAACCTGCGAGAAAACTAACACAATCACAAATCGATTATCTGTTTGTAAGTAATAATATGCTGGAAAGCCAAGCCATTATTCAAGATGGGACTTTTACAATAAATTCAATTAACTTTAAGTGCTTGGTGGTACCTTATACCCAATTTGTTACGAAAGAATTACTGAGGTTTATTGAAAAATTTAAGCATGGAAAAATTTATTTTGTTGAGGCGTTTCCAGAAGCGGTTATTGGGAAAGAAGAAAAGGTAGATTTTTCTAAATGGGATCATTGTTCAATCCTATCTTTAGATGAATTACCTGTAAAACTAAAGAGTAAAAATCTGAATGACATAAAACTATCAACTCCATTTAAACAATTGGTTACGATGCATTATCGTAAAAGAGATTATGAAATCTATACATTTAATAATGAAGATGAGTACAAAGAGTTTTCTGGTTACGTATCTATTCCGAAAAGTAAGTATGTATATGAATATAATGCATTAAAGGATGAATGGTATGAAGTAGCATTCCATGTTAATGATTCCCTTGTAGAAATGAAGCTAGACATTCCTCCATTTGATCTCAAGGTTTTTGTCTCTTCCAATAAAGAACTCCCAATTAACCTATCTGTGAGACCAAATTCATATTATAAAAACCAGATGGATATGAGTAAAAATTGGTCTATCTCATTAGCTAGAAGTATTGAATATCCCAAATTCCAAATTTTTGATTCTATGGAAGACCTGACCCCTATATCAAGAAAGTTACCTAATTTCTCAGGAATTATCCGCTATGAGAAAGAAATTGATTTAGTCAATGTGAAAGACCAAGCCCAAATTGTTTGTGAATCCGTATATGATGCAATGGAGGTTTGGGTTAATGGAGTAAGTATTGGACAAAGAATCAATCCACCATACTGTATTGATTTTACAGGGCTTTTAAAAAATGGGAAAAACAAAATCGTTGTGGAAGTGGCAACCACTGCAGACCGTGAAGTTAAGAGAATAGAAGAACAGTTTATTTCTATGTTCGAAGTGATGGAGCCTACTGGGATGTTTGGAGAAGTTCTTTTAAGATATTAACTAAAATCATAAAGGTGAGAAAAACAAGGGGTTGCTAAAGGCAGCTCCTTTTCAATTCTATAACCATATAAAATTCCCCTCACTTCCAGAATTATTAGAATTTTATTTTTATAGATTATTGACAAGTGGAGGGACTTTTTATTATTCTTAGTTTATAACAAATGTTAAACACTGTAACAAATGTAAGGTCAACTTAGCTCAAGTTATAAGTTGTAGCATTTGTTCCTGGTTTGCGAATTAATGTAAAATGAAAGCGCTATTAAGGAGAGGAGAGGGGGACTAGGAATCTTCAAAACTATGAAACAGTGAGAGGAGAGGTTTTATGCAACTTGCTTTTATACTTTGTACGATTCTCATTGTACAGTATCTTTTATCGTTCTTTCAAATTAAGCAATACAAGAAAAATATCGATAAAATTGTTAGCGTTTACAAGGGTGATGATGGATATTTTATGTTCTCAGGGATGGAACGAGGAAAGTTCAAGCCGGGAGCAATTGCCATTTTGGTTGTTGATAGCAACTACATCATACATGAGTGTCACATGTTAAAGGGGATGTCCGTTCTAACTAAGTTCAAGCCGTTAGATAACTATAAGGGCAAACATGTGGGCGAAATTGTTAGTGATGTGAATGATATGATTCCTGAAAGAGGGAAAAACAAACTTCCTGCTTATCGTAAGGCATTATTACAAGCGAGTGAAAATGCGTTGTTAACTATATCTAAGAACAAAGTTTCAATGGGAGTATAAAAAGGGGGTCAAACAAATGGAATGGATTAAATGGTTAGGGGAACATTTTATCGGGATGTTCCAGGCTGGTGGCGAAACGTTTATGGGACTTGTAACGGGAATTGTTCCAACACTGGTTGTTCTATTAACATTTACTTATGCAATGATGAAGTTCGTCGGGGAAGACAGAGTAACAAGAATCATTCAGTTTGCTGCAAAATATACCATCCTTCGGTATACATTAATGCCAGTCCTTTCAGTTCTCATGTTAACAAACCCGATGGCCTATACTTTCGGTCGTTTCTTACCTGAAAAGCAAAAACCAGCTTTTTATGATTCAGCGGTATCTTTCGTGCATCCGGTAACAGGGTTGTTTCCTTACGCTAATGCAGGTGAACTGTTCGTATACTTAGGTATTGCAAACGGAATTCAGGAATTAGGGCTGCCAGTAGCTGACTTAGCTGTTCGTTACTTTATCGTCGGTGTAGTGGTTATCTTAATTCGTGGTATCGTGACAGAATTAATTACAAAATATCTAGCGAAAAAAGAGGGCGCGGATTTAGCGTAGAAAGGGGAGACTGTATATGACGACTTATCGTGGAGTGTTCGTATCAAAAGGCTCAGGCGGCTGGGGTGTGGGTCTTTATATTGAACCCAATTCAAAAAAGAATAAGGTTGTATCAATTACAGGAGGCGGAATCCATCCAGTTGCAGCTAGAATTGCAGAATTAACTGGTGCTGAGGCTGTTGATGGGTTTAAGGGCTCCTATCCAGAAGATGAAATGGCATGTGTGGTTATTGACTGTGGTGGCACAGCTCGGATTGGTGTTTATCCAATGAAACGTATCTTGACAGTCGATGTTCTTCCATCTTCTCCTTCGGGTCCCCTTTCAAAATATATTACAGATGATATTTTTGTATCAGGTGTTACACCTAAAGAGGTTGCGGTTGCTGAAGGCTATAGTCAAGCCGCAGGCGCACAAGAAGTGGATGAGCCAAAATTCGATACAAAAGATAAAGAGAAGTTTAAAGAAAGCTATACAGAGTTGAAAAAAGAAGTAGCCAGTCAGCAAAAAGATAATCTCTTGTTGCGTTTTTCGAAAGGAATCGGTAACGTAACCGGAACTTTCTATCAGGCAGGCCGTGACACCATGGATATCCTTATTAAAAATATTCTTCCGTTTATGGCTTTCGTTAGTATGTTAATGGGGATTATCAACTACACTGGTGTCGGTGATTGGATCGCCCAGGCATTAACGCCACTCGCTGGTTCTCTGTGGGGACTTTTAGTAATCGTTATTGTCTGTACTCTGCCATTCTTATCTCCAGTGTTAGGACCAGGGGCCGTTATTGCGCAGGTGATTGGGGTTTTAATTGGTACACAAATTGCCTTAGGGAATATTCCACCGCAATACGCGTTACCTGCACTCTTTGCCATCAACGGTCAAGTAGGTTGTGATTTCATTCCTGTTGGTCTCTCCCTTGGAGAAGCAAAACCGGAAACAGTACGTTACGGAGTACCGGCCGTATTATACAGCCGCTTAGTCACAGGTATTGTATCCGTTGTAATTGCCTATTTTGCTAGTTTTGGAATGTATTAATATTTATGACCTTTGTAAGGGCAGTAAGTTATGAAAGAAGAGGATCACTTTGGTTATTCAAGATAGAAGAATTCTAGTTAAAGTCGCTCAAATGTATTATGACGAAGGTGCAACTCAGTCGGAAATAGCAGAAAAGATAGGAATAAGCCGCTCTCTCGTTTCAAAGGTGTTAACAAAGGCGAGAGAGGAAGGTATTGTTGAAATCATCATTCATGATGATAAAATTCATCAGTTTAGAAATCTAGAACGGAAAATTGAGCGTTTGTATAATTTACGAGAAGTAGTTTGTATTGAGAGTGTGGGACGCGAGTCTTCGAAAAAGCAATTAGGCGAAGCAACGAGTGATTATTTGCAGCGAGTCATTAAAGATGGTCAAATCATCGGTATGTCTTCAGGCACGACTTTAAATGAAGTTGCTAAGGCAATGAACTCAGTACAGGCATTTCCTACCGCTACAGTAGTACCATTAGTAGGTGGAATGGGTAACGAGCGGGTGGACATTCACTCTAATAGTATTGTTTCCAAAGTAGGAAGTGCGCTTCAATCCAAGTATGAATTTCTTCATGTCCCGGTAATGGTTGATACAAAGGAAGCGAAGGAAGTGTTGATTCGCCAGCCTTCTATCCGCTGTACTTTAAATCTAGCAGAACAATCCAATATTGCTGTGGTCGGGATTGGTGGCCGTCCTGAAGATTCTACCATGGTAAAATCCTACATGGGCCCGGACCATCAACAGATTACCAATGATCATGAAATTGTAGGTGATATCTGCTATAACTTCATTAATAAGTTTGGGAAGCCTGTTGACAATTCATGGAATGAAAGAGTGATAGCTATTGAACTGGAAAAATTGAAAGCCATTCCCCTAGTGATTGGGGTTGCTTCTGGTTTAGAAAAAGTTCAGTCCATCAAAGCGGCATTAGAAGGTGGCTTGATACATGTATTGATTACGGATGAAGCAACAGGAAATGCACTGGTTGAAGGATAATAGTCGAGCTGCACTCCTACTGTGCAGCTTTTTTCTTGTTTGGCTTTGATCCATTAACAATTCTTTCTATCTAAACTCTACTAAAATCTCCTTTTTATCAGATATATTTGAATATTACGACTTGACAGGGCTTACATAAGGTCTTACACTAGGGGTATGGAACAAATGATATGAGTTGTAACAAATGTTATATAAATGGGTGGATTGTTACAATTAATAACATTTGTATGAATCTGAAAAATGTAATTAAAAGAATACTATTCTAAAAGAAATGTAAGCGTATTAATTAACCTTTGGGAGGAATTATTCATGTCAATTTACACTAAGCTTTTACAACGTGAACGTGAAAATGCACCAATTAAAGTAGGGGTTATCGGTGCAGGGCAAATGGGTTTTGGAATGATTGCACAAATCTCAAAAATCCCTGGAATGATCGTAACAGGTGTTTGTGATGTAAATGTTCAGGCGGCGCAAAGAGCTGCTGATTATTATTCCTCACAATCTACCAGAAAAGATCCAATGGTTGTATCAAACGACTATCGAGATGTGATCCAGTCAAATCATGTAGAAGTGATTGTTGATGCAACAGGTGTTCCTGAAGTGGGAGCAAACGTGTCACTGGAGGCTTTGCGTTCGAAAAAACACATTGTCCTTCTTAACGTAGAGGTTGATATCACAATCGGTTCAATTATGTACCAGATGTTTACGAATGCTGGATTGGTATACACAGGCTCTGCAGGGGATGAGCCAGCTGCCACTCTAGAATTATATGAATTTGCAAAAACAATGGGCTTAGAAGTGTTGGTTGCTGGGAAAGGTAAAAACAATCCGTTCAACCCGCTATCAAACCCAGACGTAGCTGCGGCTGAAGCCAAGGCAAAGCATATGAGTGCACATATGCTAGCTGCATTCCAAGATGGAACAAAAACAATGGCGGAAATGAATCTTTTAAGTAACGCGATTGGATTAGTACCAGATAAAGTCGGAATGCACGGTGTATCTGCAACTGTTCAAGATGTTGCTGATAAATTAGACCTAAAGGAAAATGGAGGAGTACTAGATAACTTCGGTGTGGTAGAATATGTAAACGGTTTAGCACCGGGAGTATTCGTCATTGTAAAAAGTGATCTTGAACCAGTTGACGAAGAACTTCGCTACTTAAAAGTGGGTAATGGACCACACTATGTGTTTTATCGTCCATACCACTTAGCCAGTCTAGAAACTCCAATTACAATCGCAAAAGCAGTATTAGAACATGATTCTTCTATTCATCCACTTGGAGCACCGATTTCTGAAACCGTTGCTGTGGCAAAACGGGACATTAAAGCAGGTGAGACATTAGATGGAATTGGTGGCTATAGTGTGCGTGGTGTCCTTGAAACACACCGGGACATGAAGGTAAACGGCCATATACCAATTGGTTTAATCAGTGGAAAAGTAGTTGCTAAAAAGGATATCAAGACAGGTCAATTCCTAACTCAAGATGATGTGGAATTAGATACAAATACAACTGTATGGAAGTTACGATCACTTCAAGATCAGCTTTTTCCAACAAGCACAGAACAACGTCCACTTGTGACACTATAAAGAGACAAGCGAACAAATGGGAGGATAAAGATGACGAAATCAGTGGTAAAAGAAGTTGGAGTATTAGTACCAACATTTAAAGAAGATAAAATATTAATTTTATTTGGTCCACAAGCACCGAAGGAATTAAGAGAAATGGCTGTCATTCATGAATTTGAGAATCTAGAAGAGGAGCCACTAAAGCAGGGAGGAACGATTCAGTTCGGTGAAGAGAGTTTCACCATTACCGCATTAGGTGACCTTGCAAACAAGAATTTTAAGGAATTAGGGCATGTATCCATTTACTTCCAGGAGCCAATGGAAGAAGTTCTGCCTGGAGCGGTGTTTGCATCACCATATTCCTTCCCAAATAGTATTAATGAAGGAACAGTAATTTCAGTGAAGTAAACAAAAGGGAAAAGGTGGATCTAGTTTAATGAAACTTGATCCCTTTTTCCCTTTTTTAAATCTAAGGTATTTTTGGAACCGTTACCATTGTTGGTATATCAATATTTGTCCAATAAAAAGCATCGAAAAAATAACGTTTTTTTCTTGACTAAAAGGTGGATAGATTATATGATGTTTACAAAGGTAACAGTATAGAACAAATGTAAAAGGAGGAACAGATAATGATGGTTAAAACATTAAAGCTTCCTGAGATGATTACTGAGCAGAAATTAAAAGATTTATATAAAGAAATGTGGTTAATCCGTTATTTTGATGAAAAGGTTGACCAGTTCTTTGCGAAGGGATTGATCCACGGTACAACACATTTATGTGTTGGCCAAGAGGCATCTGCAGCAGGTTCTATAGCAGTCATTGGCAGAAAAGATAAGATCGTCAGCACACACCGAGGACATGGACACTGTATTTCAAAAGAAGGCGATGTTAACAAGATGATGGCAGAGCTCTTCGGCAGAGAAACAGGGTATTGTAAAGGAAAAGGCGGATCCATGCATATTGCTGATGTAGAAAAAGGGAATTTAGGGGCAAATGGAATTGTCGGTGGAGGTCTTCCTCTTGCTGTAGGAGCAGCTCTAACGTCGAAAATGAAGAAAGAAGATTATGTTGTTCTTTGTTTCTTCGGTGATGGTGCATCTAATGAAGGAAGTTTCCATGAATCTGTGAATCTAGCAGCCATCTGGGACCTGCCCGTTGTCTTTATTTGTGAAAACAACCAATACGGAATGTCAGGTCCGGTTAAAGAAATGACTCGTGTAGAAAATATTGCTGATCGTGCTAGCGGTTACGGAATCCCTGGACATGTGGTAGACGGTCTTGACATGATTGAAATCATGAATACCGTTCATGAAGCAGTTGAACATGCACGTGGTGGCAACGGTCCAACATTAATCGAAATGAAAACGTATCGCTGGAAAGGACATTCCAAGAGCGATGCGAAAAAATATCGTACCCGTGAGGAAGAAAAAGAATGGAGAGAAAAAGACGGAATCAAGCGTTTTAAAGAAACGTTAATCGATGCGGGTGTATTAACAGAAGAAACCGCCAAACAACTTCAGGAGGCAGCAAACCAGGAAATCGAGAATGCTGTGAAATTTGCTGAAAGCAGCCCGGAACCATCCCTTGATAGTTTACTAGAGGACGTTTACGCGTAAAGAGAGGAGTAGAAAATATGGCTACTAGACAAATAACTTATTTAGAAGCAGTAAGGGAAGCAATGAGCTTAGAAATGCGGGAAAACAATGATGTGTTTATTCTTGGGGAAGATATCGGTGTTTATGGAGGAGCTTTCGGCGTAACACGTGGAATGATTGAAGAGTTTGGACCTGAACGTGTCCGTAATACACCCATATCAGAAGCGGCGATTGCTGGTGCGGCAATAGGATCGGCATTAACAGGAATGCGTCCTATATTAGAACTCCAATTTTCTGATTTTATTACGATCGCTATGGATCAAATGGTGAACCAAGCTGCGAAGACCCGTTATATGTTTGGAGGCAAGGGGAAAGTACCAATGGTATTACGGACACCAGCTGGTTCGGGAACGGGGGCTGCTGCCCAACATTCACAAAGTCTTGAAGCTTGGATGGCTCATATTCCAGGATTAAAAGTGGTTCAGCCGTCCACAGCTTATGATGTAAAAGGTTTGTTAAAAGCAGCTATTGACGATGATAACCCAGTTATTTTCTACGAACACAAACTATTGTATAAAACGACGGGTGATGTTCCTGAGGAATCCTACAAAATTGAATTAGGTAAAGCAGATATCAAGCGTGAAGGAACAGATGTCACGATTGTTGCTACTGCTATCATGGTTCATAAAGCGATGGAAGCAGCAGTGGAACTTGAAAAAGAAGGAATCAGTGTGGAAGTAGTGGATCCTCGTACTATTGTTCCACTCGATAAAGAAACGATTATTAATTCTGTAAAGAAGACCGGACGTTTAATTGTTGTTCATGAAGCTGTGCAACGGGGAGGATTCGGTGGAGAAATCGTTAGTGTGGTTGCTGAAAGCGAAGCATTTGACTATTTAGATGCTCCAATCAAGCGACTCGGCGGTAAAGAGGTTCCGATTCCGTACAATCCTAAATTAGAAAGAGCGGCGATTCCGCAAGTTCCAGATATTATCGAAGCTGTTAAAGAAACTGTTAAGAATAAGTAAGGAGGAGGGGCAATATGGCAAAAGAAATATTTATGCCGAAGCTAAGCAGCACGATGGCAGTGGGTACCCTCCTTCAGTGGCTTAAAGAAGAAGGGGAAACCGTTGAAATCGGTGAACCACTTTTTGAAATCATGACAGACAAAATCAATATTGAAGTAGAGGCATACGATGAAGGTGTATTATTAAAAAAATACTTTGATGTCGACGCTGAAGTTCCGGTCAACCAAATTATTGGTTACATTGGCGAAGTAGGAGAAAAAGTACCTGACAGTTCACCAGGGATTGCTGGGGAAGAATCAACAGCAGAGGAACAAATAGAAGAGGTAATTTCTGAACGTCAAGAGGAACCTGTACTAGTAACTAATATTCAAAAAGGTGAGAAACCACGTGCAACCCCGGCAGCACGTCAAATGGCACGCTCGAATAAACTTGAATTGGTATTTATTAAAGGCAGCGGCCCCAATGGTCGTGTGCATAAAAAAGATGTGCTTAGTCATCTAGAGGCTACTGCATCAGCATCAAAAGCTACTCCACTTGCAAGGAAAATTGCCTTAGCCGAACAGGTAGACTTATCCTCCGTAACTGGTAGCGGTTCGAACGGGAAAATTGTTAAAGCGGATGTGGTTACAGCAAACTCTTCTAAGCCAACACCACCAGCAGCCAATTCTGTACCAGCAGCACAGCGCAGAAAAATGACAGGTATGAGAAAAGTAATTGCTGACAGAATGGCACAAAGTGCTTACACAGCGCCGCATGTAACATTAACGACTGAAGTGGAAATGTCGAAGGTAAAGGAACTTCGTCTAGCACTTCTACCTGTAATAGAAAAGCAAACAGGCTTCCGGTTGTCGTTTACTGATATCCTCGTAAAAGCTGTAGGTGCAGCACTGGCTCGTCATCCACAGGTAAATGTATCAATTGACGGGGACGAAATTATTCAGCATAGCCAGGTTCATATCGGACTAGCAGTTGCTGTCCAGGATGGATTAATGGTTCCAGTAATTAAAGATGTTCTGAGTAAGGGACTTGCAGAGTTAACAAGTGACGCAAAAGAAATTGGTAAACGTGCTCGCGAAAATAAATTACTTCCAGATCAAATGAAGGGATCTACATTTACCATTAGCAACCTGGGTATGTATGCAGTTGATGCATTTACTCCCATAATTAATCAGCCTGAAAGTGCCATTCTTGGTGTTGGTCGAATTCAAGATAAGCCTGTGGCTATAAATGGTGCTCTTGAAATACGTCCTATGATGACGCTTAGTCTATCCTTCGACCACCGAGCGATGGATGGAGCACCGGCTGCTGCGTTCTTAACAGAGTTAAAGCAAATACTTGAAAGTCCATACGAGTTATTAGTATAGGGGTTGAATAATACATGGTGAAATCCTACGATATTGTTGTGGTTGGAGGAGGGCCCGGAGGCTATGTAGCTGCCTTACATGCTGCGGAGCTGGGTAAAAAAACTGCTCTCATCGAGGCAGACTTCCTTGGTGGAACATGTCTAAACCGCGGCTGTATCCCATCAAAAACCTATTTGAAACATTCTGAAGTCATTGAGCAAATTGAAAAGGCGAAGGATTGGGGAATTGAAACTGGTGACCTTAGCTTTTCTTTTAGCAAAATGAAAAAGAGAAAAGACGATGTGATTCAGCGTCTACGTGGAGGCATTGCCTTTCTACTGAAGCAGGGGAAAATTGATGTTTATAACGGATATGGATCGGTTCTACCTGGCGGAGTAGTGAAGGTGAAAACATCTGATGGGGAAGAGACTGTTAAGGCTGCAAATGTGATTGTCGCAACAGGGTCAACCCCTGCTGTGCCTCCAATTGCAGGGCTGGATTCCGTTCATTTTGATACAAGTGATACGATCTTTGATATTCCGGAGATTCCTAAATCAGTAATTATTATTGGTGGAGGAGTGATTGGAGTTGAATTTGCTACTATTTTTGCATCTCTTAAAGCACAAGTAAGTATCGTCGAGGCTGCTGACCGGATCATTCCCACAGAGGATGCGGAAGCTTCAAAATTCTTAACAAAGATGTTAAAGAAGAAGGGAATCAACATCCATACAGGTGCAAAAGTGCAAAGAGTACAAGAAACAGAGGGTGTGAAAACGGTCATTTGCGAGGATGCAAAGGGTCAAGAGCTTACACTGCAAGCCGATACATTACTTGTAAGTACTGGTCGTCGCCCAAATCTATCGGCAGTCACAGAACTTAATCTGGAGCAAAACGGCCCTTTCATCAAAGTGAATGAAAAGATGGAAACCACTCACGATCATGTTTATGCTGTTGGGGATGTAATCGGCGGTTGGCAGCTCGCACACGCGGCAAGTGCAGAAGGAATTGTTGCCGCGAATAATGCTGCTGGAGAGATGGATGTTATTGACTATAAAGTCATGCCCCGTTGTATTTATACGCTCCCTGAAATCGCATCCGTTGGCCTGTCCGAAGAGGAAGCGAAGAAACTAGGGTTTGATATTCGTGTAGAAAAATTCGACTTTGCTGGTAGTGGGAAAGCACTGAGTGCTGGAGAACCGGAAGGATTTACAAAGATTATCTATGAGGCTAAATACGGTGAAATCATCGGTGTGGTTATGGCCGGGTCACATGTAACGGAAATGATCTCAGAAGCTTCAGCTTTCATGTATTTAGAAGGGACGATAGATGAGGCAGCCAAAATGATTCATCCGCATCCCTCATTATCAGAGACTTTCTACGAAGCCGCAGTGAATGCGGTTAATAAACTAAAAACTCAAAAAGCAATCCAATCAGCTGTATAGTGGTTAGTGAAAACAACATAAAATAATAGTCAAGTATTAAGTTGTTACAGAAAAGTGCCGAGAATGATGATTCTCGGCACTTTTGCGATATGGTGTGATGATTTTAGAAAAGATATGTTGTAATATGTTCATATACATAACATTTGTAATTGAATAATTGATGATGCCTTGAAGGAGATGGCTAAGGTGGAGTGGCAAGAAAAGAGACAATTAGTTAAGGTTTCTAGTATGTATTACAATGATGGCTGGACACAAGCGCAAATTGCCCAAAAATTAGGTGTTTCGAGACCTGTAATATCAAAGTTGCTGCAAAGAGCAAAGGATGAAGGAATTGTTAAGGTCTATATAAAGGATGAGAGTGTGCATACGGTAGAATTAGAAAGGAAGCTTGAGCAACTTTTTGAACTTTCTGATGCGGTTGTTGTCCCAAACAACGGATTATCAGTGGAAATGGCAAAGCGAGAAGTTGGTCAAGCAGGTGCCAACTACATTTCTAACAATCTAAAAGATGTTAAGAGTATTGGAATCTCCTGGGGGGAGACGTTGGCATATCTCGTTCAAGAATATCCTTTTGAGCGAAGAGAGGATATTACGGTTGTACCACTAGAAGGTGGTATGGGTGTGAAGCAAGTGCAAATTCATGCTAATCAACTTGCAAACGAATTAGCCAAAAAGCTTCACAGTACTTGTACTTATTTATACGCTCCAGCAATTGTTGAAAATGAAGAGCTAAAAGAGCGGTTAATGGGTATGGAGGATATCCAAACAGTTTTAGAAAGAGGTAGGAATGTAGATATTGCTCTTGTTGGTATAGGGAATCCCTTCCAAAACTCCACCCTAATGAAATTAGGGTACTTAAAAGAACATGATTTAGGTCAACTTCGTGAAGTTGGAACCATTGGAGATATTGGCTTTCGATTTTTTGATGAGAATGGTCAGGCAATCAATAATTCCTTAAATACCAAAGTGATTGGGATTACCATTGGAGAATTTCAACGTATCAAAAAAGTAATTGCCGTCGTTGAAGGGGAACATAAAGTAGAAAGTATAATGGGAGCATTAAAAGGGAAATTTATTGATGTTTTAATTACCGATGAATTAACTGCAAGTGCGATTCTAAAAAAAATTAACCACTAATCACTATCTTGTACCTTTTTGTGGAAAAGTAGAATATAATATAATATTAATTTGTGGTCTACATTGGGGAAATGATGAAATGCGAAAAGTATTCCTAAATAAGGAGAGGTTAAGTTGAAGATCACTGAGTATGATGTCTCCCTATATTGCTCTCGTTGTCATGATGAAACAATTCATTGTGTTCAGTACTTAAATGATAAAATCTCATGTACAGAGTGTACAAATTGCCACCGTAAAATTGATATGCACTTAAACCCTAAAAGAGAATTATATAAAGAAATATATAAACGGATTATTTCGAAACCTACCAGGCTAACACAAGAATATAAAGATGATTTAAACAAATTCATCGGGGAGTTTCCGAAACGAGCACTTAGTAAACCGTATCGTCTTATGAGATACGTGGACGAAACACGGAAAGCCTTAAAAAAAATCAATAAATATTAATTAATTTGTTAAAGGAAATATCAAGCCAAGCTCTTCCCTAAAAGGAAGAGTTTTTATTTATAATAAGAACAAAAAACTAGCTCACCCTTATCTATTAATATTTTAATTGTTATAATAGTTTTATCACTTATATAGAATGGGTGGGTTTCATGGTTAACTGGGAAGAAAGAAGATTAATTGTTAAAGTTGCTACCCTCTATTATTTTGAAGGCTGGACCCAAGAGCAAATTTCAAAAAAGTTGAGTATATCACGACCTGTCATTTCTAAGATGTTAAATAAAGCAAGAGAACAGGGAATTGTTGAAATTTATCTTAAGGATGAAAACGCACATACAGTTAATTTAGAGCAAAAGCTTGAAAAAAAGTATCAATTAAAGGATGTAATTGTAGTTCCTTCAGCTGGTCTAAGCAAAGAGATGATCATGCGTTCCATTGGAAAAGCAGCTGCATCATATGTTTCTAAAAAAATATCCAAAATTAATTCTTTAGGTATATCATGGGGAACCACAGTTGCTAGTTTTGTGGAAGAGTTTCCCTATCAGCAACATTCTAATTTTAATATTGTGCCTTTAGTTGGGGGAATGGGGAGGAAACATGTTGAAATCCACTCTAATTTATTGGCATACAAATTAGCGCAAAAATTAAACTGTAAATGCTCTTATTTATATGCACCTGCCATGGTTGAGTCACAAGAGTTAAAACAGAGATTAATCCAATCGGATGATATTGCTTCGGTTTTGAAAGATGGTCGAGGTGTTGACCTTGCTATATTGGGGATTGGGAATCCATTTCAAAGCTCTATTATGACCGAAATGAATTACCTTAAGGAAGAAGATCTACACAAACTAAAAAAAGCAGGTGCTGTAGGTGATATAAGTTTTCTCTTTTATGATGCACTTGGAAAGCAATTAGAACATCCAATAAATGATTTAGTTATTGGTCTTGACTTAGAAGACCTGAAAAAAATACCAGAAGTTATTGGAGTTGTACATGGATCTTATAAAGTGAACAGTATTGAAGCAGCACTATTAGGTGATTATTTTGACGTATTAATAACGGATGATATTACAGCTCAAGCACTTCTAAACTGAAATTTAATTAAGAAAGTATATTTAAATTTAAACCAGTTCTCGATTTCTTATTCGGAACTTGTAGGCGATCCTGCTATAAATGGGGTCGTTTTTTTCTAGTCTAATATTCGGGTCTCAAAAGAACCAGAATTTACAAATGATCATTCAATAAACATTTGTATTATGAATAAAATGATTTTTTAAAATTCATTTAGATAAATTGAATTTTTTCTCAAAGTATTTTTTTGATTAAATATTTACATTTGTTAAAAGAGTGAACAAAAATAAAACGAGTATTAATTATAAAAAGAGAATGGTTGAATTAATATGTTAGACAAATAAAAAAAGGTTAAACACAAAATATATGGTGATAAATAAAGGTGATTAGAAAATATTTATTATACTAAAAAACGGAAGTAGATATTAATTATTCGATTGTATAAAAAGAGAACCAATGTAATTATAAATAAAATGGGAGGATAAATATTGATCATTAAATATTAACTACAATGATATTTTTCTGACTGTTTAGAATATTCTATTGACAACGCTTTCAACAGATAATACTATAAACCTATACAAATGTTTCGAACGTTTACAAATGTTCAAATGTCACCTAGATAGCGTTTTATATTTTAGGAGGTCTTAAAAAGTGAAACGGAGGGAACTATTCAATGGAATGGAGTTTACTTAAGCAAAGTTTGGGACCGTTCTACATTTATATTGAAATTTTTATTTCATATTTAGTTTTAACAGGTCCATTTATTTTGCTAGCGTTAACAATTAATGCTCTTCTAGCAAAACTAGTAAAAAAACAGTGGGTATTTTCTATTGCTGCAAGATACGGGCATATAAGGATTATTCGATATACCGTTCTCCCTTTTCTCGGACTATTTACAATGACAAATCCGAGCTGTTATGAAGTTGGGAACCAATTACAGGAAAAAGATAAACCTGCTTTTTATGACGCAAGTGTATCATTTTGTCACCCTGTTACCGGTCTATTTCCATATAGTAATTCAGGAGAATTATTTTTCTTAATTGGCTCATTGTATCCAGTAATTAAACTAAACATATCAATCGTGCAATATGGTGTTCTTTATTTTATTGCAGGGCTTTTGGTCATTCTCATTAGAGGGACAGTAACAGAAATCCTGACGCAAAGATTTTTGAAAAAGAGTACAGAATGAGATGAGGTGAAAATAGATGAATGAAGCAAAGGTAATACAACCAAAAGTTAATATCAACGAACCATGTGTTTTTGTTTCCAGAGGAAATGGAGGTTGGGGAAAGGGACTATATTTAAGGCGTAATGGCAAAAGAAACCTGATTGCCTCCTTAACTGGGGGAGGAATTCATCCTGTCGCAAAAAAAATAGGAGAATTATTAGATTGTCCAGTTATTGATGCTTTTGAAGAGAAAGTTGACCTCGAAGAAATGCTTTGTGTAGTACTTGATTGTGGTGGAACCGCAAGAATGGGTGTCTATCCAATGAAAAAGATCTTAACTATTAATGTGAAACCCGCTTCTCCCTCAGGACCTCTTGTCCAACATATAACTGAAGATGTATTCGTTTCTGGTGTTACCGTAAATGACGTAAAGGTTGCAATAAACGAAGAAGTTCAAAAACCTCATGATAATATCTTGCAAAAAGATGATACAAAGCCCTTCCAACAGGTTACTAACTCAAATCAAGTACAGAAAGAAAACGATTCAATAAAAATATTGACACTTCCAGCAAAGGCAATAGCGTATGGTATGGGTTTTATTTACCAGGCAGGTAAAGAGGCTGTAAATTCCTTTATTACACATGTTCTGCCTCTAATGCTAGGTATATCTGCTATTATTGGTACCTTTCATCTACTAAACTTGGAAAATGTTCTTTCAACCCTTACCAGATACACAATGGGAAATTTGCTAGGACTAGTTATGATGGCTATTATTTTCTCCATTCCAATATTCTCAAACTATCTAGGTGCGGGAGCTACCCTTGGCCAGGTTTTAGTGGTTATTTTAGGCTATCAAATTGCATTAGGTAATGTAGATTTTATTTGGCTAATTCCAGCTCTTTTTGCAACAAATGTTCAAGTTGGTTGTGATTTCTTACCAACTGCATTGTCCATGAGTAATTCAGAAAAGAGAACTGTAAGAGCAGGGCTAAAGGCAGTAGCATATGGCCGATTGATTACAAGTGTAATTTCGGTCCTAATTCCTTACTTTCTGGCCTTGCTTACTGGTCTTTAGGCAGAAAAAAGTGCAATCCTTGATCGAATTAAGGAGGTGGTTCAACCGCGGAACCTAAAGGTGTTATGAAAGGGATTAAAAATAAAAATATAAAAAGGGGTAATTATCTATGAAACATCTAAAAAAGATCGGTCTGTTAATAGTATTTAGTTTAATCGTAATGATTATTTCTGCTTGTGGAAGTAAAACTACCAATGAAAGCAGTGGGGATTCAGCAGACAATTCAGATGGAAAAGAATCTTATCATTTTATTTTTGTTCCTAAACTCATACATCCATGGTACGAATCAGTACGTGCGGGTGCCTTAGGGGCAGTAGAGGAATTAAAGGAGCAAGGAATTGATGTAAAGTTCGAATGGGATGCACCACCTACAGCAGATATTGTTGTTCATAGCCAAAAAGTTGAGTCTGCAATCTCAAAAAAACCTGATGTCATTGCCGTTGCCGCTTTAGACCCTACCGCAACCACTCCTATTATTGATCAAGCCGTTGAAAACGGTTCCAAAATAATCACCTTTGAGGCAGATGCTTCAGAAAGTAACAGATCTGTTTATGTGGGAAATGACCATAATGAAAAAGATGGTGAAGTACTTGCAGAAGAGCTAGCAAAACAACTTGATTATAAAGGAGAAGTTGCAATACTTCTCGGTTCTTTAGGAGCACCGAGTCACAAAGAACGTGTTGCCGGGTTTAAAAAAGTAATTGAAAAATATCCTGATATGAAAATTGTTGCTGAGCAAGCTGACAATGATGACATCGTTAAAGCTACAGAGTTAACAGAGTCTATCTTACAGGCAAATCCTAATCTTAAAGGAATTTTTGCAAATAACGCAGCAAATCCAATTGGTGCAGCACGTGCAGTCCAAAGTGCTGGAAAAGCAGGTGATGTATTAATTATGGGGATGGATGATGATCCTGAAACCATTAAATTCTTAGAAGAAGGTGTTATTTCAGCAATTATTGTTCAAAACGTTCCGGATATTGGATATAAAGCAGTTTATCATATGTTGGAACTAGCGAGAGGTAAGGAAGTTCCAGAAATTGATTCCATTGATTCTTATGTTGTAAAAAAAGAAAACTTGGATGAATGGCGTAAGAAGCAAGAGGAATATCAGGAGTTTTTCAAACTATTAAAATAACATTAATACTTCGTTGCAATCAGCCTTGGTTGCAACGAAGTTCTATTCAAGAAAGGGAGTGAATAAATGTCCGAAAAAATAGTACTGGATTTAAAGGGGATAAATAAAAGCTTCCCTGGGGTAAGAGTTTTAAAAAATGTTAATTTTACGCTCCATGCTGGGGAAATACACTCATTAGTAGGGGAAAACGGGGCAGGTAAAAGTACTTTAATGAACATCATTATGGGGTTGCTGCAGCCAGATAGTGGAGAAATCTTTGTGAATGGGAAAAAGGTAAAAATTGATTCACCTTTAACTGCTCTATCATTAGGGATTGGTATAGTGCCACAAGAATTAAATTTAGCCCCTAACCTTTCTATTGGCGAAAATATTTTCTTAGGTAGTGAAAAATGTAAGCGAGGGTTTCCTCGAGTGGATTGGAAAACAACAAATCAACAGGCAAAAGTCTTCTTAAATAAAATTGGTGTGGATTTAGATGTTACAACTAAAGTGGGAGATTTAAGAAGTGCTTATCAACAGTTTGTACAAATTGCTCGAGCTTTAGCATTTGGAGCAAATATTCTTATTTTAGATGAGCCTACAGCCGCTCTAACCGCTCAAGAAGCTGAAAAATTGTTTTCTATTTTATATCAATTAATTGATGAAGGGAAATCAATTATCTTTATCTCACATCATATGGAAGAGATTGAACAAATTTCCTCAAGAATTTCTGTGTTACGAGATGGAAATTTAATTTCAACGCTAGAAAACGATGGGATTTCAAGGGAGCAAATTATTAATTTAATGGTCGGGCGTGAGTTTAAAAAGAGGAAAAAGAATCGATTAGTTCAAGAAAATCAGAAGCGTATTCTAAGTGTAAAGAATTTTAGTAGAAAGAATGAATTTGAAGATATAAGTTTTGACCTGAAAGAGGGAGAAATATTAGGTATTGCAGGACTGGTTGGATCTGGAAGAACTGAGTTAGTGAAGGCTATTTTTGGGGAGACAATACCAGATCAGGGTGAAATCTTTTGGTATGATCAAAAGATTAAAATTAATTCACCGACAAAAGCCATAAAACTTGGTATAGGGTTTGTCCCCGAAGAAAGAAAGAAATCGGGTATTTTCCCAATTTTGTCCATTAGAGAAAATTTATCCATACCTTTATTGAGCTCGATGTCAAAAGGTTCACTAATAAATAGAAAAAAAGAAAATAAGCTCGTAGATACCTATATTAATGATTTAAAAGTTAAAACGTCTTCAATGGAAAAGCCAATTGGTTTATTAAGTGGCGGAAATCAACAGAAGGTAATATTAGCGAGATGGTTGGCAAAAGATGTAAAAGTTCTCATTCTAGATGAACCAACAAGAGGAATCGATATTAATGCAAAAGCAGAGATCCATGATTTGATAGAAAAGCTTGCTGATAATGGTCTCTCAGTAATTGTCATTTCTTCCGAATTAGAAGAAGTACTCAACCTTTCGGACCGAATTATGGTCATGCACCAAGGAAAAGAAAAGGGATTTTTTGATCCGAACCAAACAACTCAGGAGGACATTTTAAAAGGAGCGCTTGGTTAAGTGCAAAAGATGAAGGAGGGTAAATCATGAAACTTGAAATGGAAATGAGAGAGAAGAATGTAACAGGCTTTTCAAAAGTGAAAAATTTAATCAATTCAACAGAAAGTGGAATCTTTGGGGTTCTCATTCTGATGTGTGTAATATTAACGATTGTTACTCCAAGTTTTGCTGATGGTTATAACTTGGGAGTTTTGGTAAGACAATTTTCTTTTGTTGCCATTCTTGCAATGGGGCAAACGCTAGTATTACTTACTAGAGGGATTGATCTATCGATAGGTGCAATTGCCGGTCTTACGGGGATTCTTACAGCGTGGTTAATGGTAAACACAGGGATTAACCCATTTGTTTGTGTAGTTCTTGGCGTCATAATTGGAACGCTTCTAGGATCAATAAACGGAATTTTAATTACAAAGCTAAATTTAAATCCCTTTATTGTTACGCTAGCAATGGGGGAAGTATTTTTCGGATTAATCATGGTTATCACCCAAGGATGGCCCATTCAGGGTATCCCAGAGAAAGTATTATTTTTAGGGCAAGGAATGATCGGGAGTGCACCAATTCCTGGTGTAATCATGGTTATTTTAGGAATCATATTAATTTATACTTTACATTCTACGCCATTTGGAAGACATATCTATGCAATTGGAGGGAATGAGTCCGCTGCAAACCTTGTAGGAATTAGAATTGATAAAACAAAAATAATTATTTATGCCCTATCTGGTGGTTTTGCTGCTTGCGCAGGGATCCTAATGATGCTTAGACTAGGTGCTGGTCAGCCACAAATAGGTGAGGGCTGGTTAATGCCTGCCATTACGGCTGCCATAATCGGCGGTACTTCACTTATGGGAGGTCAAGGGAAAATAATTGGTACGGTGTTAGGAGCAGCGTTAATGGGAGTACTCGCCAATGCCATCGTTTTATTAAGTGTTTCTGCCTATTGGGAAAGAGTAATCATTGGAATCGTTGTCTTATTAGCTATTACCTTTGACAGAATTAGACAAGGGAAAAATAGAGTTGGTTAATTCCATTAATGGAGGGCAAAAATGGAAAACAATAATAAGCATTTTTCTGCGAATGTAAGGATAAAAAATCTGGAGGAGATGTCAAGTTCAAAGCTGGATATTCTCATTATTGGTGGGGGTATAACCGGAAGTGGCATAGCTTTGGATGCAGTCTCTCGTGGTTATAAAGTGGGTTTAGTTGAAAAGCAAGATTTTGGCTCAGGTACAAGTAGTCGCTCAGGGAAATTGATACACGGTGGATTAAAATATTTAAAACAGGGTGACCTTCCCGTTATTCGTGAGGTTGGTAGAGAACGTGCGATTGTCCACGAAAACTCCAAGCATCTGGTTATACCCGTTCAAATGTTATTTCCGATCGTGAAGAATGGAAGTTTTAATAAAGTTACATTAAAAATTGGGTTAGCTTCCTACGATAAATTAGCTGGAGTAAAAAAAGAAGAACGACATTATATGCTTACAAAAAAAGAAGTATTTGAACAAGAGCCATTGCTAAATGATGAGACTGTCAGTGGAGGTGGAATGTATATAGAATATCGAACCGATGACAGCAGGTTAACATTGGAGGTCGCTAAAACTGCACATGAGCATGGTGCTTTATTATGTAACTATGCGGAAGTCATCGACATCATAAAAGATCAACAGGGGCAAGCGATTGGTGTTCGTGTTAAAGAGATGACTACAGGAAGTACCTTTGAGATTTTTGCTAAATATATTGTAAACGCGGGAGGCCCATGGGTAGATAAGGTTCGTCAGTTGAATGGGCCTATTTCGGGAAAGAGACTTCATTTAGCAAAAGGAATTCATTTAGTCGTTCCATTTTCTAGATTCCCAGTTAACGAGTCTATATATTTTGATGCAGCTGGAAGAATGATTGCTGTCGTACCAAGAGACGGATGTACTTATATTGGTTCGACGGAAACGGATTATCATGATGATCTGGATGATGTAAGGGTTAATCAAGAAGATGTAGATTATTTACTAGATTGTATAAATGGAATGTTTCCGACTGTAAAGCTAACAGAGCAGGATATCACCTCGAGTTGGGCAGGATTACGCCCATTAATACAAGAGGAAGGGAAGCAAGCAGCAGAATTGTCTAGGAAAGATGAAATTTTTGAAGCGGATTCTGGACTTATTACAATCGCTGGAGGCAAGTTAACAGGTTATCGGAAAATGGCTGAAAGAGTCTTAGATTATATCATTAATAAAGGCGAGTTAGCACCTTCCCCATCACAAACAGCAGAGATAAAGCTTACTGGTGGGAAATTTAACAAATATGAAGAATTATTACATCTCTCAAGAAGCGCACTACATGAGTTTTTACACTTTAATATCACTGAAGAGCTTGTTACAGAGTACTTTTACCGATATGGAACCAATACACCAAAACTATTTAATATAATGAAGGAACTCATCAATAACAAGTCCTATGAGCACAAAGAATTTAAACAAATTGCAGCAGCAGCTGAGATTCTTTATACCGTGGAACATGAGATGGTTGTTCGTTTGACTGATTTCTTTGATCGGCGAACAGGATATCTATTATTTAATCGAAATATGATTCCTGAAATTATCGATGTAGTAATTGCCCATTTTTCAAAGGAATTGAATCTAAGCGGAAAGCAAATCGAATTGGAAAAACAATTATTAAATTGCGAATTTCATAAAAGGTTAGATTTTTTGAGTAGTAAAACGCATTCATAGAAAGGATGGTGAGCTTATGAAGGCAGTTGCTTTAACTGGGGTTTCGAAGCTGGAAATATGTGAAAAGTCTCTTCCTGAGGTGGATGAATATAGTATTCTCTTAAAAGTCAGAGCAGTAAGTGTTTGTGGTTCTGATTTAAGAGTGTTTAAGAACGGAGATGACCGAGTTTCATACCCTAGGATTTTGGGCCATGAAATTGCAGGGGAAATTGTTGCAAAGGGTACTTTTGTTCAAAACTTTGAAATTGGAGATCGAGTTTGTTTAGGAGCCCATGTACCCTGTGGAGAATGTCAATATTGTCAAGAAAATTTAGGTCATCATTGCGTGCAAAGATGGACGGTCGGATACCAATTTGACGGTGGCTTTGCAGAGTATGTGGTTTTAAATAGACTTGTTGTTGAGAACGGCTCGATATGTAAGATTGCCAACCAAACTTCCTTTGAGGAAGGTAGTTTGTCCGAACCCTTTTCATGTGTGATTAGTGGATTGAGAAAGCTATCGATAAAGGCTGGAGAAGTAGTTACTGTCTTTGGTGCAGGAGCCATTGGCTGCATGTTTATAGCAGCTCTTAAGAAAATGGGAGTAGGAAAAATTATTGTAGTACAACGTTCAAGCGAACGTCGGAAGTTTGCCAAACAAATTGGTGCAGATGTATGTATTGACCCAGGTACGAAAGATATTGAACAACAGATATTGAAAGAGACTGGAGGATACGGTTGTGATGCAGCAATTATTACTGTCCCTTCAAATGAAATGCAAAATCTAGCATTATCATCTGTTAGAAAAACAGGAAGAGTCTTGTTTTTTGCAGGGTTACCAAAAAAAGACCGAGCCAATTACCAACTCGATACAAATCAAATCACATATAAAGAGTTGTCTATTTTAGGGGTACATGGTGCATCAAAATCTGACCATAAAGAAGCAGTAAGATGGATTGATGAAAAGTTAATCGATTTTTCCATATTTATTACAAATCGATATAGACTTGAAGAAACTGAAAAGGCATTTACCGAAAATACGGATCAATTAGTAGTAAAAAAAGTAATTGTTCCTCATTAATGGTAGGAATTGAATCTAAAAAACTAGGATCATTTGAATATAAAACCTCTTGTGAAGGGAGGTTGTCGTATGAATGCTTGGGAAGAGCGAGGTTTAATGGTAAAGGTAGCCAATTTATATTATTTTGGAGGATGGACTCAAAGCCAAATTTCAAAAAAAATGGGGATATCCCGGTCTGCAATTTCGAAAGTTTTACAAAAGGCAAGGGATGAAGGAATTGTAGAAATTTATATCAAGGATGAAAATGCACATATAGTAGAGCTAGGTAGGGCCTTGGAAGATAAATATGATTTGAAAGAAGCAATAGTGGTTCCTACTGCGGGTTTAACAAATGATATGATTAAAAAATCATTAGGAAAAGCAGCGGCTTATTTTGTCTCGAAAAACCTTGCTGATATAGAAAATATAGGGATTTCATCGGGAAACACACTTGCTAGTTTCGTTAATGAATTTCCTTATAATATTAATAACGATCTGAAAAAAGTTATTCCACTTGTAGGTGGCATGGGAAAATATCTTGTAGATATACAAGCAAATATACTAGCTTATAAACTTTCTCAAAAATTGAATTGTTGTTGTTCTTACCTCTATGCTCCTGCTATTGTTGAGACGGAAGATTTAAAAGAAAGCATAGTGGAAACAAAAGATATTGCAAGTGTCTTACATGAAGGGAAAAATGTAGACATGGCCATAGTCGGAATAGGTAACCCCTATAAAGAATCTACCATGTCCTTAATGGGATACTTAAAAGAAGAAGATAAATTCTTATTAAAAAAAGAAGGGGTAGTTGGGGACATCGGGTCATATTTTTATGATTCCTTTGGTCAGCAAGTAAAACATTCAATAAATAATAGAGTGATTGGTTTAGATTTAGATCATCTACAGAAGATTAGATATGTAATTGGAATTGTAGAAGGTGTACACAAAGTTGATAGTATAGAAGCTGCTCTAAAGGCCGATTACTTTGATGTCATCGTTCTTGATGATTCAGCTGCCCATGCCTTGCTATATGGATAATTTTGTTAGATGTTTGTAGGTTCTAACCATGAATAGTCCTAAAAAACCTATGTAAAATGTAAAAAGTATTACTCCCTCTAGAGGGATAATACTTTTTTTATATAATAATTTTAATTTTCCGAAAATTAATGATTTATTCTTGACTTATAAGACAAAACATTATAATATTCTTTACAAATGTAACGAGTGTGAACAAATGTAAAAATGTCTTTATTTGGGGGGAGGTGGCTTTATTTTGGGACAAAAAGTAGTTGTCTTTGTGGTTTCAGATTCAGTTGGAGATACAGCTGAGTTTGTAGTTAAAGCAGTGGCAACACAATTTAACGGTGGCCAAGTAGAAATTCGTCGCAATTCATATGTAAACAACTTTGAAGATATTGATCATGCGATTCTGCAAGCAAAGAAAGTATATTCTATTATTGCCTATACCATTGTTGTTCCGTATTTAAAGGATTATTTAGACAGAAGGGCAAGTGAAGAAGCAATAGTAGCGGTTGATTTACTTAGTCCGTTAATGAATGCGTTTGTTACTAGGTTTAATACAGAGCCTCATCATCAACCTGGCTTAATGCGAAAACTAGATGAGGAATATTTTAAAAAAATTGAAGCGATTGAATTTGCGGTGAAGTACGATGATGGACGAGATCCAAGGGGAGTGAAAATGGCCGATATCGTATTGATTGGGGTGTCACGGACCTCAAAAACACCTTTGTCAATGTATCTGGCTCATCAACGATTTAAAGTAGCTAATGTACCATTGGTGCCTGAGATAGACCCGCCTGATGAACTGTTTGAAGTTCCACGAAAAAATTGTATTGGGTTGATTATTTCCCCGGATAAATTAAATGAAATTCGTAGGGAACGGCTAAAGGCTATGGGTATCCCTTCACATGCCAAATATGCCAGTTTCGAACGAATTCTTAGCGAACTAGACCATGCTGAAAAAATTATGAAACGAGTTGGTTGTCCGATCATTGATGTTTCAAATAAAGCAGTAGAAGAAACTGCTGGTTTGATTTTAGATGTGTTAAAAAAGAAAAGGAGCTTTTAAAAATGGATAAATTCGTATATTTATTTGATGAAGGTCATGGTGGTATGAAGGATTTGTTAGGGGGAAAAGGTGCAAATTTAGCAGAAATGACAAATATTGGACTACCTGTTCCATTCGGATTTACGATTACTACCCAAGCTTGTAATACTTACTATGAGTCTGGTAAATCGATTCCAGATTTAGTAGAAAGACAGACTTTAGATGCACTAAATCGGTTAGAAGAAAAAATGGGAAAAAAGCTAGGTGACTCACAAAATCCTCTGCTAGTCTCCGTTCGTTCCGGTTCCGTTTTCTCAATGCCTGGAATGATGGATACCATTTTGAACCTTGGAATGAATGATGAAACAGTAATTGGTATGGCTAATTTAACAGATAACCCCCGTTTTGCTTATGATTCGTATCGCCGTTTCATTCAAATGTTTAGTAATGTCGTCCTTGAGATCGATAGTTATTATTTTGAGCAATTTTTAGAAGAAGTGCGCGAGGAAAAAGGTTATACCTCTGACCCTGAAATGACGGCAGAAGATTGGAAAGCGGTAATTGATGGCTATAAGGAAATCGTAACAAAGCATACAAAAAAAGAATTCCCTCAGAACCCATTTGAACAACTTTTCCTAGCGATTAATGCCGTATTTAATTCCTGGAACAACCAGCGTGCCATTGTCTACCGCCGCCTGAATAAAATTCCAGATCATTTAGGAACTGCGGTGAACATCCAAAGTATGGTGTTTGGAAATATGGGAAATGATTCTGGAACCGGTGTTGCCTTTACTAGAAACCCTTCAACTGGTGAAAAGATTCTTTACGGCGAATACTTAATCAATGCCCAGGGCGAAGATGTTGTGGCAGGCATACGTACACCACAGCCCATTGCTACTCTAAAGGCAGATCTACCTGGGGTTTTCAAGCAATTTGCCGAAACATGCAACCTTCTGGAGAAACATTATAAAGAAATGCAAGATATTGAGTTCACGGTAGAGGGAGGGCAGCTTTTTATACTACAAACTCGTAATGGTAAGCGTACAGCACAGGCAGCGATTCGCATTGCAGTTGAAATGGTGGAAGAAGGTCTGATTAATAGAAAGACAGCCTTAATGCGTGTAGACCCAGATCAATTAAACCAATTACTCCACCGTCGCATCGATGACAAACATCCGCGGACATTGTTAGCAAAAGGTTTACCTGCATCACCAGGAGCAGCTACAGGTCAAGTTGTATTTGATGCAAATGAAGCCGAAGCTTTAGCGAACGAAGGAAAGAAAGTCATCCTAGTTAGACCTGAGACAACGCCAGATGATATCCATGGAATTGTAGCATCCCAAGCGATTGTAACGAGCCGTGGAGGGATGACGAGCCACGCAGCAGTCGTTGCACGTGGAATGGGGAAAGCGTGTATTTGCGGGTGTGAATCCTTAATGATTAATTTGAAAGCCAAGCAGTTTACTGTAGGAGATACCCTTGTAAATTATGGTGATATCATTACGATTGACGGATCCTCTGGTGAAATTATGCTTGGTGAAATACCGATGATTGATCCTGATCTATCCGATGAGTTTCAGCTTTTGCTGGCTTGGGCAGACCAGGAAAGAAACATGGGAGTTCGTGCCAATGCTGATAACCCAGAAGATGCTCTGAAAGCATTTGAATTCGGGGCGGGTGGGATTGGATTATGCCGAACGGAACATATGTTTATGGATGCTAAAAGGATTCCAATCGTACAAAAAATGATCTTAGCTGAACAATACAATGAAAGAATGGAAGCGCTTAAAGAGCTTTTACCTATGCAACAAAGCGACTTTGAAGGAATATTTGAAGCGATGCAGGGTTATCCAGTTACCATTCGTTTACTAGACCCACCTCTTCATGAGTTTTTACCTGATAAGGAAGAAATTTTAGTGGAAGTAACAAAGTTGCAAATGACTCATCCAGATTCAGATGAATCAAAGGAAAAAGAGCAATTGCTGAAAAAGGTTAGCCAGTTAGTTGAGTTTAACCCAATGTTGGGGCACCGTGGTTGCCGACTGGGTATAACTTATCCAGAAATCTATGAGATGCAGGTAAAAGCCATTTTTTATGCGGTTGTCACACTTGCTAAAAAAGGGTTAAACGTACAGCCAGAAATTATGATCCCGCTGGTTGGCCATGTTAACGAGTTAAAGACAATGCGCCAGTTGGTTGTGGATACAGCCGATCGTGTTCAGGAAGAAACAGGTGAAATGTTCAACTACACCATTGGAACAATGATTGAAATTCCGCGTGCTGCCTTAACAGCTGATCAAATTGCAAAAGAAGCGGATTTCTTCTCATTTGGAACGAACGATTTAACACAAACCACATTTGGTTTTAGTCGTGACGATGCAGAAGGAAAGTTCTTGCAAGCTTATATTGAAAATAAAGTGATACCGGAGAATCCATTTGCTGTTCTCGACCAAGATGGTGTGGGTAAATTAGTTGAAACCGGTGTAAAACTTGGACGTGAAACAAAGCCATCTTTAAAAGCAGGTATATGTGGTGAACATGGAGGAGAAAAGTCTTCAATCGATTTTTGCTATCGTGTTGGTCTAGATTACGTTAGCTGTTCACCATACCGTGTTCCTGTTGCACGATTGGCGGCTGCGCAAGCAACTATTCGACATGAGCAAAATGTAGAAGGAGTTTGTATTACATTGTAATTTTAAGTAAGACGGTATCCAAAATGGTACCGTTTTTTTATGTAGAATTACATTAGAAAAAGATATTCCAGTAATTTCTAATTTCCTTTTACTCTAAAGTAATTGACGAACATGTACTATAAGGGATAAGTTTATTACAAAGGTACTCACAAAGAACAAATGTAAAAGTTCGGCACAAACTTGCACACAAAATGCTGTTAGTAAAGGAGAAAAGTTGTTATGAAAACGTTTTCAGTTTCTTTGGAGACTCAACTATAATAAAGACAGAAGGAGGTATAGCAATGTTCCTTGATGATCGAAGTGTAAATTTATTAAATGAATTGATTAGAACACCTCAAATAAAAAATAAGGAACTAGAAGGAAAATTTAAGCTTAGCAGACGGCAGATTTCATACTCAATAGAGAAAATTAATCATTGGTTAGAAACGAAGAATTTAACACCGATAACAAAGAGTAGAAACGGTAACTTTATTATTGATAAAAAAATATTTGAGCATTTTTCAGTCCCGCATCCATCTGTTAATCAATTGGAAGAATATATCCCGACTGAAAAGGAACGTGCACTTTTAATTATTTTATATTTACTAGGAAAAAAAGAAGAGGTTTCACTATTTCATATAATTGATCTTTTTAATGTAAGCAAAAATACAGGGATAAGCGATATCAAAGAAGCATCAGAATTCATTAAAAAGTATTCCTTGTCCATCGTTTATAGCCGAGCTGACTGGTATGAAATTATCGGGGATGAATTTCAAATTCGAAAACTACTAATTATCGTAGTTAAATCCGTTTTAAATTTGTTTAATGGACATAAGTACTTTGAAAAGGTTTTACAACTCGATATTTCTCCAATGAGAGAAAAGGTAAAATCTATTGAAACCTCATTAAACATCCATTTAACGGATGAAAGCTACGAAAGCTTACCATATATAATAGAATTAATTTTTTCCCGAATTGAACAAGGACATTTTCTAAATGCTGATTTTCACATTGGCATAATGGAGTTAGCTGATACGGAGGAATACTTAGTTACGGAGCTACTATTAAATGAGGATATGGAATTACCAATAAGCGAAAGAATATGGCTTACACTCCAACTATTAACCTCAAATGTTTTTCAATCGGAAATCCTTACTGATCAAAGATTAAACGAATTAAAGATTGCAATCCTGGATATGTTAGCCCTTTTTGAAAAAAAATCTTGTATCTTTATTGATAATAAAAAGGATATCCTCGATAAATTAATGATTCATATGAGACCAGCATATTATCGAATCAAGTATCATCTTACATTAAAAGAACATGACTCGATTCAGTTAATTGAGGAGTACATGGAATTGCATGAGATGGTTTCAGTTTCAATTGATCCAATCGAAAAATTAATAGGACAGAAATTTCCAAAAGGTGAGATTGCCTTTATTACCATGTTTCTTGCGGGGCAACTTATTAAGCAGGGGGAAGAGCTTCATAAAAAGAAACGAGCAGTAGTTATTTGTACAAATGGTCTAACTGTGTCAAAAATAATGAAGCAAACGTTAAAGGAAATCTTTCCTGAGTTTTATTTTGCTCAAAGTTTATCTCTAAGACAGTTCCAAGTGTATCAACAGGATTATGAAATTATTTTTAGCACCATTCCAATCCAGTCCACGCAACCTGTGTATTTAATTAATCCACTAATGACTTTACAAGAAAAAGAATTGTTACGCAAACAAGTCATTACCACCATTGATAAAAAAAGCTATGAAACTATTAATATGAATAAGTTAATAGAAACCATTAAACAAAATGCGATTATAACAGATGAGACCGCCTTGATGACTTCGTTGTCCAGTTTATTTCAGGATAGTCAGAAGAGGGTTGTAAAAGACAATGATGTTATATCGTATGGTTTGAGGCAATTTTTACCTAGTGATTTTATTCAATACAGAGACAAAGTTGAAAATTGGCAAGAGGCAATTAGTATTGCCTGTGAGCCTTTAGTAAAAAACAATATCATCAAATCATCCTATGTGACCACTTTAATCGAGGATAATAATCATCAGCAGATATACAGTTTTTTAGGTGAAAACATGGCCATTCCGCATGCGGCAACGGAAAAAGGAGTGCTTGCTGACGCATTTGCGATGCTTATTTTAAAGAATCCAGTAGAGTTCGCGAACGGACAGAAGGTATCCATTGTTGCGCCGCTCGCTATTTATAATCCGAATCGCCACTTAAAGGCGCTCTTTCAATTGGCCGATCTCGCTGAAGACGAAAAAAAAATGTCTAAATTACTAGACTCAAAGAAGGTAGCTGATGCGTGGCTTATTATCAACGGAAGTTGAAACAGTAGGGGGAAAAACCATGTTTTTTGATAAAAAAATTACGTTTTTTAATCTAGATGCAAGTGATCGTTCGGATGCACTAAGGAAAATGGCCATGTCTTTATATGAAGCAAAATTAGTTTCAGCTACTTTTGAAAAAGGTGTTTTGGAACGAGAAGATTCTTTTCCAACTGGCCTAGCAGTCGGGACCCTTGGGGTAGCCATTCCCCATACAGATGCTGATAAAGTCATCACACCACAGATTGCTTTTGCCTCGTTAAACAATCCGGTCAAATTCCGTCTAATGGGAAATGGTGATGAAGAGGTTGATGTTTCATTGATTTTCATGCTTGCATTAAAAAAATCCGAGGATCAGTTAACGATGTTACAACAGTTAATGGAGATCTTTCAAGACCCAGAATTATTAAAGGGTTTTGCTGAGTGCAAGAGTCAAGAAGGCTTACAGCTATTGTTAAATAAGGTTGGACTAGAGTAAAAAAATATAATTGAACAAGGGGGATATTTATGGCGGTTCTACAATGGTTCGTTGATCTTGGTGCAAGTGTTATGCTACCTATTCTACTGTTTATCTTTGGGATTATCCTAGGAACCAAACCAGCAAAGGCCTTTAAAGCGGGATTAACTGTTGGGATTGGATTCGTTGGTTTGAACCTTGTTATTGGCTTGTTAACAAACAGTTTAGGGCCTGCATCGAAAGCGATGGTTGATAATTTTGGTTTTCAACTCGGTACGATTGATGTTGGTTGGCCTGCTGCTGCAGCCATTTCATACGGTACAGCTTTAGGAAGTTTAGCCATTCCGTTAGGTATCGGTTTAAATGTAGTCCTATTGATTACAGGGTTAACAAAAACATTGGACGTTGATATTTGGGATTATTGGCACTGTGCCTTTACGGGTTCACTAGTTTACGCGCTAACTGGAAACTTTGCACTTGGCCTATATACGATTGCCATCCATTTAATTGTAATCTTCTTCCTGGGTGATTTAATTGCCAAGGATGTTCAAAAATTTTATGGGTTTCCAAAGATTACATTCCCGCATGGTGCATCTGCTCCGTCCTATTTAGTAGCGAAGCCATTAAATTGGGTTTTTGATAGAATACCAGGTTTCAATAAATTAGAAGCCAATCCTGAAACCATTCAAAAGAAAATTGGAATTTTCGGGGATTCAACAGTAATGGGTGTGTTAATTGGGGTCGTGATTGGTTTCCTGGCAGGTTACAGTGTGAGTGAAGTAATGCAGCTTGCTGTTCAAACAGGGGCCGTTATGATGTTAATGCCTCGAATGGTATCACTACTTATGGAAGGGCTTTCTCCTATTTCAGAAGCTGCAAGTGAGTTTGTTAAAAGACGGATGCCAGGACGAGATCTTTATATTGGAATGGATAGTGCCTTATCGGTAGGGCATCCGGCTGTTCTTTCAGCATCATTAATTATTGTACCAATCACCTTGTTTTTAGCTGTCGTTTTACCTGGGAACAAAGTCTTGCCATTCGGTGACTTAGCTACTATTCCATTCTTAGTTTGTTTGATGACACCTGTTTTCAGAGGGAATATTATTAGAACGGTTGTTGCTGGAACAATTTATATGGCGGTTGGATTGTTAATAGCTTCATGGGCGGCACCATTAATTACCGATGCTGCATTGGCTGCGAAATTCGATATGGCAGGGAATTCTAGTATTTCTGCACTTGTTGATGGGGCTGTCTGGACAACATTTATTTTTGTTGGATTAGCACAGTTTCTTAGCTGGGGTGGAATTACGATCATAGGCGTTGTTGCCTTAGCGGGGTTAATATATATAAATAAAATTAAACCTAAACGAGAAGCAAAACTAAACGATGACGTTGGTACAAGTTTATAATGAAAACTTTATGTGATAGAAGGTGATGTACAATGTTGGAGATTTGGAAACAGCTAGTATGTGACGCGAATAAAGCATTAAAGGAATTACAGCTTGTCAAATGGACCAGTGGAAATGTAAGCTATCGAGATTATGAGAGTAATAGGGTGGTTATCAAACCAAGTGGGGTACACTTCGATGAGTTAAAGCCAGAGGATATGGTCATTGTTGATTTAGATGGAAATGTCATCGATGGAAGATTGAAACCTTCTGTAGATATGGCAAGCCATTTATATGTCTACCGCCATCGTGATGATATTCATAGTGTAGTACACACTCATTCTCCATTTGCAACAAGCTTTGCGATCCGTGGGCTCGATATACCTTCATACACAACAACAGCAGCTAATTTGTTTAAAAATCGGGTCCCTTGTTCTGATTTTGCGGCTATTGGTGAGGAAGATATAGGAAAGCAGATTATAGATCATATTTATGATTCGCCTGCTGTGTTACTTCGAAGCCATGGAGTATTCACTGTTGGAAAAGATATTGAACATGCATTAAAGGCAGCTGTCATTTTAGAGGAAACAGCAGAATATGCACATTATGCTACCTTACATGAACCAGATCTCCACCCGCTTAGCGAAGAAGTGATTAAGCAGTGTAACCATTTTTATCGTACTACTTATGGGCAAAAAGAAGAAAATCAAACTACAAAAAAAGGGTGATAAGACATGAAAAAATTATTGATTATGTGTGGAACGGGTATTGCAACATCGACAATTGTAACAGGAAAGGTAAAGACATGGTTAGAAGATAATGGACTTCAAAATAAGGTGAAGCTCTATCAATCAAAGATCAGTGAGGAATTAAGCCGTATCGATGAATACGATATTATTGTGTCAACTACGTTAGTACCTGATAATATAAAGAGTAGGGTTATCGATGGGGTGCCATTACTCACAGGAATGGGCAAAGAAGAGATGTTTGAAAAAATTAAAACACAAATTCTTGCATAATCTAAATCTCGTTGGATTCGTAAAACGTTAGAAACACCTCAGTTGTTAGATTTTAAAAGCTAACCACTGGGGTGTTTTCTATTGATCTAATTTCCCTTTTTATCCATCCCAAGGGGTTGGTTATAGTATTACGATAATATGTACATGATTAAGATAAATAAAACGGAGGGGGTAAAAATGTGGGTAATCGAGCGGTATTTTTAGATAGAGATGGCGTTATAAATGAAGTGTTGACTGAAAGAGTTAAATTTGTAAACAAGCCATCGGAATTATTTTTCTTACCTGGTGTTCCAGTGGCTATTCGAAAATTAAATAAAGTGTTTGGAGACAACATTTTTGTTGTGACTAATCAGGGGGGAGTGGGGCTAGGGTTCATGAAAGTGAATCAACTCGAAACGATTCATGAACACATGATAGGTGAACTGAAAAAGAAGGGTGCTGTCATCAAAGATGTGGCGTACTGTCCTCATAAACCAAAAGCGGGATGTAAATGCAGAAAACCTGGTTCCAAAATGATATCGGACTTAGCCGAAAAATATCAGATTGACCTAGCAAAGTCTTATATGGTCGGTGATACGGACACAGACATCCAAGCAGGGAAGAAAGTAGGAACAAAAGGTGTTTTTCTTGGAGACAGTGACCCATTAGCTGATGCTGTATTTCCGGATTTATTAAGGGCATCTGATTGGATTATTGAAGATGCTACAAAATCTTGATAAAAACAAGGCCCCAACTCTTTTGATAAGTAGTTCCGATAACGTGGAGAAATACTAAACAAACATTATTAATCACATAATAAATAAAAGTAAATCTAGCAATTGAATGAACATATTAATTAGCACACCTGATCTTGTCCGAATACGGGGTTCATTCGGACGGGATGACTGGAAGAGTACCTTTTGTTGTCCAAATACGGGGTTCATTCGGACGGGCTGACTGGAAGAGTACCTATTGTTGTCCGAATACGAGGTTCATTCGGACAGGAAGAACGGGAAATTGCCTATAGTTGTCCGAATACGAAGTTCATTCGGACAGGAAGAACGGGAGATTGCCTATAGTTGTCCGAATACGAGGTAGATTCGGACAGGAAGAACAGGAAATTGCCTAGAGTTGTCCGAATACGAGGTTCATTTGGACAGGAAGAACGGGAGATTACCTGTTGTTGTCCGAATACGAGGTCAATTTGGACAGGAAGAACGGGAAATTGCCTATAGTTGTCCGAATACGAGGTTCATTTGGACAGGAAGAACGGGAAATTGCTTAGAGTTGTCCGAATACGAGGTTCATTTGGACAGGAAGAACGGGAAATTGCCCAGAGTTGTCCGAATACGAGGTCAATTCGGACAGGAAGACGGGAAATTGCCTATAGTTGTCCGAATACGAGGTTCATTTGGACAGGAAGAACGGGAAGTTGCCTATAGTTGTCCGAATACGAGGTAGATTCGGACAGGAAGACGGGAAATTTCCTATAGTTGTCCGAATACGAGGTTCATTTGGACAGGAAGACCGGGAAAATGCCTAGAGTTGTCCGAATACGAGGTTCATTTGGACAGGAAGACCGGGAGATTACCTATAGTTGTCCGAATACGAGGTAGATTCGGACAGGAAGACCGGGAAGTTGCCTAGAGTTGTCCGAATACAAGGTTCATTTGGGCAGGAAGAACGGGAGATTGCCTATTGTTGTCCGAATAAGTGGTTTATTCAAAACAGGAGTATTTTAACAGAAGAATTCGCACTCTAATAAACAAGATGACAATAAGTATTGTCATCCTGAGATTTTAGACGGATAACTGTTATTTAATTCATGAGAATAATTCAATAATCGTTGATTTAATAAGATTTATTAAAACCCCAATCACTATGGGATTGGGGTTATGATCTGATAGGTTATTTCTACTAATGTTTCTCCACAAAAACTGAACCACTTACTCTTTTGAGATGAGGCCATAAATTTTCTGATGTCATGATATATCTGAAATATGTTGGTTTTCGATATCCTTTGTGGAAATATATAGTTGTCCGATCATTTTACCTAGATTCCTAACATATTCCTCGATTTCAGGAGGGGTAAAACCAATAGAATTCCAAGCGGCTTCTCTTCCGCCATACATACCAACGGCTCTCTTTGAACTAAGTATCCGTTTTACTTCTCCATAATGAAGATAAACTTCCCATAACCATTGATAGTGCTCTTCTGTGCTAATTCCAACCATTTTAAGGTTTGACCAATTATTATCAGTATCACCTAGTTTATTTAATTTGTGGATCATCGTACTCCAACTCCTTATGATTATGTCTTAATTCTTGACATATCATAGGTTGTTTATAACTGGAGAGTAATGTTCGTAGATTGTAATTGCCAGCAACATCTATTAATGTTCTAAGGACACTTTGTCAACATGTTAATAAGAATGAGCAATGAGTGGGTAAATAAAGAAATGGAAGTTCTTTGTTTTTATAAGGGTTTTAATCAAAAAGTAAAAACATATTCAGACCATTAGAAATCTCTCCTTTGGGAAGTCAAATGGAGTATAAATGGAAGAATTTCGACTTTAAGCACGTGCGATGAAGGAATTATTCTAAATAGTCTTTTCTAGAAAATGGAAGAGGTTCTTATTTATAGATAGTTGACACAAGCTAAGAAGAAAAATATATTAAATATTAAAATACTTCGTAGAGAAATAAAAAGAAGTAGTTTAATATTTAATACTTAGAGATTAGCTAAGTAGGCATGTAACTGAACCGCTTTATAAATTACATAATGAAAGAAGGGGAAATATGAGAAGAATTGCTGTACTAACTAGTGGTGGAGATTCTCCTGGAATGAATGCTGCCATTCGGGCGGTAGTTTTGAGAGGGATCGATAAGGGGTTAGAAGTATTTGGCGTTTACAATGGTTATGAGGGTCTGTTAGAAGGAAATATCGTTCCGATGGATCAAAAGTTTGTTGATGGAATTATACAGCGTGGGGGAACGATACTACGTACATCAAGAAGTGAACGATTTAAATTGGATGAATCGCAACATGAAGCAATACAAAATTTAAAGGATTTAAATATTGATGGACTTGTTGTAATTGGTGGAGATGGATCTTTTCAAGGTGCGTTGAAATTATGTGAAAAGGGACTACCTGTTGTAGGCATACCTGGAACCATCGATAATGATATATCTGGTACAGATTATTCAATAGGTTTTAATACAGCAGTAAGTACTGCAATTGATGCGATTGATAAAATTCGTGATACCGCTTATTCACACGAAAAAACTTCAATTGTGGAGGTTATGGGACGTGGTGCGGGGGACATTGCCTTATGGGCTGGACTTTGTTCGGAAGCAGAATCAATCATTATTCCGGAGGCAACTTACGATATTAAAGATGTCATTGCCCGTATTCATTCGGCAAGGGATCGTGGACAAAAGGATTGTATCATCATTGTTGCAGAGGGTGTGTGTAGTGCGGAGGATATAAAAAAAGAGTTACAAGACCACATACAACTAGATACTAGGGTAGTTGTACTAGGATTCTTACAACGTGGTGGGACGCCTACTGCCTATGATCGGATGATAGGGAGTCAAATGGGGGCAAAAGCTGTGGATATCCTCATTAGTGGGGATCATGGAAGTATGGTTAGTGTAAAGAATGGTAAAATCACTTATACCACTTTTGAACAAGCTGCGACAGAAATACACGAAATTGACATGTCATTGTATCAATTAGCACTTAGTTTATCCATGTAGTAATTTAGAATAAAAACGTTCTGGATTATTAAAGAGTATATGGGAATGACGATGAAAGAAACATTTGTTACCTAAAGTGTTCTTTCCTCCATTACAGTTGTGATTGGATTAGGATTTATTTTAATATTAGATGTGTTTATATAGTTGAATACGAAACTATTAACAAAGCCCCAACTCTTTGAGAAGGGGCCAATTTCATTTTTAATTCCTGCACTATTCATTGCTTCCTCTACAATTTCCAACACAATCTGGCTCTGTTCTAACATATGCTTTGCTTTAGAGTAATCACTTTCTTTAATTATTCTTGTAATCTCACAAAATTCTTCAAACATTCTGTGTAGATACATTTTGTTTTCAATCATACGGCTATCCTGACCATTCATATGGACCTCGAAAGAATTACAAATGTTAGCTGGTCCATTTAATGGTTGGATAGTTTAATAAAAGAATCACCGATATATCAATATCCTTTTCGACGTTTCAAGATAAGTTACTGAATTAGGCTTACCTAAAGTTTAAAGTGAATGATCTCTTTCTAATGGTAAATAGCGAACAAATAATTTTATTCGTTGATATGGTTCATTCCTTCTTCTAAAATTTCCATTTGCCGTATGGTTTCTTCATCCTTAACAATCTTTTCTTTTCCATTAATGATTGATTCATACACTCCATCGTAAATTCGCCCGTAATCACCAACTTCAGAAATGACTTTTTCTTCATGATAGTTTCCATTATCATCCACATAAGTTAGAACGCCGTAGTGTTCTGGTAAATCAATCCCAAAATCCTTATTGGTTGGCATATAAAATAGTTTCAAGTGCTCTTCTTGTCTATCTTTTGTTTGTTTAACAAAAACCCCTCTATTACCATATACGATAAAGCTAGGACGTTCTTTCAAGCGGAAATAACTAGATTTTACCGAAACTTTTTTGGAATCATAAAAGAAATCCAAATCAAAATAGTCATTAAAATGTCCTTTACCAAGGAGTTGTCTCACATCATAAGTAATATGATGTGGATGACCAAAATAAGAGAGTACTTGATCGATTGTATGGCATCCATGTCCATACAGATAGCTGTTTTCTCTAGAAAACTTTAAAGACTTTGGTACTTCAGGTCTGAAATAATCATAGTGCATTTCCACTTCTAAAATATCTCCTAATACACCACTATTAATTACCTTTTGTACAGTTAGGAAATCTGAATCAAACCGGCGATTTTGATAGCATTGAATAAATAGATTCTTTTCTTTTGCATAGGCAAATAACTCTTTTGCTTGCTCAGAAGTCTGTGTGAATGGCTTTTCGACTAATACATGTTTGCCGTTTTCAAGTGCCAATTTAGCATATTCATAATGTTCTACTGGGGTACAGATGACGACTAATTGAATCTCTTCGTCGAGCCAAATTTGATTTAAATCATGAACATAATTTACTTCAGGAATCTTCTCCCAAGCACTGTTATCTCGTCGAGAGTAAATAGTTTTCACTCGTATGTTTTTGTTTTTTAATGAAAAAGGAAGGTGATAGCGGTTCGTACTTTTTCCATTTGCGATATAGGCAATCGTTAACATAAAAACTCCTCCAATTCTCTTTTGCTAGCTTGATTATATTTGAGATGATAAGTATTGAAAACGCTTATCTAGATCAATCCATACTTTTTAAAACTATTATAGATACCATCCTCATCATGTGAATCTGTCACATCTTTAGCTATTTTCTTAACAGCTTCATTTGCATTGCCCATTGCGATTCCGTAGTGGACGAATTCAAGCATTTCTAAATCATTCCAGCTATCACCATATCCAAAGGTATCCTCTTTTTTTATGTTTAAGTGATTAATAATCTTTTCAATACCTGTTGCCTTATTTACACCAAGAATGGATATTTCACCACAATTATCTCCGAAAGCAGCTACTGTGCTAGGAATGACCGTGAATTTAGATGCGAATTCTTCTTTTATCCTCTCAAGGGGTAAATTTGATCCAAAAAAGGAAATCTTATTAATATCATCTCTAAGTAAGTCTTCACTCTCAATAATCGTATCGAAAATAGACTCAAATCCTTTTTCTACGTCTAACTTTGAATCAGGATCAGCTTTATGTAATTGTTCTATAATGGAACGCATACGAGCGTTACCATTTTTACGAGTAAATATACCAATGTTTGATTCCAGATTAAACTCGATTCCATGCTGGTTAAAAAAGTCTACAACATGCTTTATATCCTCTTTTTTAACGTTTACATGTAATAACACCTCTTGATCCATTTCTATGTACCCTCCAGCAGAACCGATCATCCCATCAAACCCAACTTCCAGTATATCAGGGGAAATGAGCGATTTTGGCCTTCCCGTACAAATAAAAACAAGGTGGCCATTTTCTCTAGCCTTTTTTACAGCAAGTTTGGCTGAATCAGGGATGATAAGTTTATCGTTAACCAAAGTTCCATCGATGTCCAAAAAAATAGCCTTTTTCATTATTTAGA
This sequence comes from Bacillaceae bacterium, assembly GCA_041640555.1. GTDB lineage: Bacteria > Bacillota > Bacilli > Bacillales > Cytobacillaceae > Robertmurraya_A. The sequence goes on along the minus strand of JBEQAB010000005.1, from coordinate 8,817 downwards.
CCCTTCCTATTCTTCATCTTAAAGTCAAGCTTATTGTATCTCTTCAAATTTTTAAAGAGTCAGATTATATCTATTCTATTTATGTTCTGTTGATTAGAAAATAGGTCAAGCTTTATTGTAATGGATAACAACTAAAAAAATGAGTTACAGAAATGAAACACCTTGTGACATATTTAGTTTTGTGGTGTGAGGTGAAGGATCAAGAGATTGGGGATAATCTATGGTCATACCCCCTTTTCACATTTGAGAACATTGGATAGCGATGTTTTCTAATATGTCTACCATTCTTAATAACTATGAAAGCGTTTTAATGATACATTTATGAAACAATTAAATGATAATTATGAAACAGTGATTGATTATTTTTAGAGAGCAAGAAGAGTGAACAAAGGTCTGATATTCAGACTTTGTTTCAACCATTTTGCATATTGTAAGGGAGATTAGTAGGTAATGGCCATACTACAAATTTCTTAGTTCTTTAAAATTATCAATATGGGGGAGATAGTGATGAAGAAATTCAAAAAGTTAGGCTTGGTTCTGAGTGCAATACTGGTAACCGCTTCTCTACAGGCTTGCGGTTTGGTTGACACTGAAGAAAAAAATGTCGCAGCAGCTGCGGAGACGAAAACAAAACCAAAAAATGTAATAATGTTAATTGGTGATGGAATGGGTATAGGTCAAGTTGGACTAGCAGGGGTGCTTGAGAATGGAAAAGATGGAAGACTTTTTATGGAGTCGCTTCCTAATGTTGCCTTAATGCACACGTCTTCAGCCAATAATATTGTTACTGACTCAGCTGCAGCTGGGACTGCCTTAGCGACAGGAGTTAAAACCAATAACGGTATGATTGGTGTGAATCCAGAGGGAGTTCCCGTTGATAGTCTACTTGATAAGTTTAAGAACAGCGGTAAAAAAGTTGGAGTGGTAACGAATCATCCATTAACAGATGCAACACCTGGAGCTTTTGTTGGTAGTACAGCTGATCGCTGGACTGGAAATGAAGATCTCGCCAGACAAATACTAGATAATAAGGTAGATGTCGCATTAGGAGGTGGTGGGAAATACTTCAAACCCGAAAAGCAGAATGGTGTTAATTTAGTAGATTCCTTTAAGGAAGAAGGATATACATTTGTATCAAATAAAGAAGAATTAAAAAATGCTTCTGGCGATAAGTTACTGGGTCTATTTAATGAGTCTTATATGAATTATGTTATTGACCGTGATGATATTAGTAGTCAAGAACCTTCTTTAACAGAAATGTTTAACGGTGCAATCAACGTCTTGAACAAAGGAAAAAAGGGTTTCTTCTTAATGCTTGAAGGTGGTCGAATTGATCACGCCGCTCATGGAAGTGATGCAACAGGAATCTGGAGAGAAACGATTGAGTTCGATAATGCCGTAAAAACAGCGGTGGAATGGGCAAAAAAGGATGGAAACACATTAGTTGTTGTAGTTGCTGACCACGAAACTAATGGAATATCTGTAACTGAATCAATGAAAACTGAAGAGATAAAGGGTATAAGTGTTTCACCAGAATTCATGGCAAAAAAATTAGTTAAAGATCCTTCGACAAATAGCTATACTTCTGGTAGTGTAATATCTGTTTTTAAAGAATACGCAGGAATTGACTTAACGGAAAATGAGGTTTCTACCTTCCTTTCTAAGATTAAAGACCAAAGTGGCACCATTTATCCTGAAAATGTAGTTTCTTGGATTATGGGAAGTATGATTGCAGAGTACAATAAAGTCGGAGTAGTAAGTTTGGATGTTGTTCTAAGCAGTCCAACTACAGCAGGACACACCGCGAACATGATTCCTGTTTTTGCCTACGGACCAAGTTCAGAAAAGTTTGAAGGAGTATTAGAGAATATTGATATTCCTAAAATAATTACAGAAATCTCAAAGATAAAAAATTAATTAAGCAAATATAAAGGATAATTATGGTGTAGCCGTATGCGATGACCTGCACTTACGGACCTATGAAAGGCGCATGAATAGTTTTCATGCGCTTACTCTATTTTTAAAGGTATTACACAGGATTTCCAAAAATTGGTGTTAAATAGTAAAGATTAATAGTATAGCCGTATTAACCATTTCATTGTACACTAATGTAAATATTTGATCCCATTGCAAAAGAATAGTGAAATTCTTATAGAAAACAAGGTGATGATATGAAAATATTGGTAATTGATGATGAACAGAGTATATTAAACCTTATTCGTTTAACTCTTGAGTTAGAGGGATATGAAGTTCTTACGGCTTCCAATGGGAAAGAAGCACTTGAATGGTGGGAAGAAGAGCCAGAAATGATTGTGCTTGATCTTATGCTTCCGGATACAGACGGATATCAATTGTTTCGTATTTTTCGAGAGAAGAATTCGAATATCCCAATTATTATGCTCACAGCTAAAAGCCAAATGAATGATAAACTGCTTGGTCTTCAGCTTGGTGCTGATGATTACATCACAAAGCCCTTTCATAGTACAGAATTATTATTACGTATGAAATCTATTGAACGGCGACTTAAAACTCATTCTTTAACCGAAATATCTGTGAATCTTTTGAAAGTCGGTTCCATTACATTACATATTGAGGAACGTAAAGTATTTGTGCATGACAAGGAAATTAGTCTAACATATCGAGAATTCGATTTATTAAAGCTATTAATTGTAAACAAACAGCGTGTGTTTACAAGAGATGAGCTCCTAACGAAAATTTGGGGATTTGAGTATATGGGAAATACAAGAGCTGTAGATATTATGATTCAGCGGCTACGTAAAAAGCTTGGTGAAGATGGAAATGATATAAAAACAATTTACGGTGTTGGTTACAAACTGGAAAAATGAGGATTGTCTCTATGTCACTACAAAAAAAGTTAAAACGAACCATTTTATTTTTGTTAATTCCGTTTATGTTCGTACTGTATGGAGTTGTAATGGCACAGTTTCAAAAAAATGTGTATGAAACTGCAGTTAGCTCTTTATATACCTTGAGTATAGAAGCTCAAACATATACGATAAACTACATTTCACGCGAACAAGAAAACACAGACTTTTCGTTAGAAAGAAGTGCCTCACTCATTGCACCTTATTTAGCAAAAAGAATGAATACCCGTATTCAAGTTTTCAGTAAAGAAGGCGATTTACTTGCTGATAGTGAACCATCACCTTTAACATATATCAAGGAAGATATAAACAAAGCCTTAAAAGGAACGAAAGCTTATACATTCGATAAAACCACATCATTTCCGTTACTATTATTCTCAAATCCAATTTATATAAATGATCAAACGGTGGGTGTTGTCCGTTTTCTCTATCCCTTAAAAAAGGAATCAAACTTACTCACAAATATGAATGTGGTTTTCTTAACAACTTGTTTAATATTATCTCTGATTGCTGTCTATGTAGTGGAACGTTTTTCACGTTCATTAAGTAGACCTATTCTTCATCTTAGTGAGAGGGCAAAGCGACTATCAGAAGGTGATTATGCAACCAAAATTGATCTAGCTGATTACGAAGAAATAACGAAGCTTTCCCATTCGTTTAATGTGATGGCAGAAGCGATTGAGTTCAATATTTCACAGCTTGAAGCCGAAAAAGCAAAGCAAAAAGACTTTTTTGATCGGGTTACACATGAACTAAAGACACCTCTTACAGCTATTATGGGTTATACCCAGCTCATTCCAAAACTACAAAAGCAAACGGATGTTGAGCTAAGTTATCAGTATATTATAACTGAAAGTGAACGAATGTTTCGGTTGATTGAAGAACTACTGCGACAGTCAAAATTTGGTCAAAGTCATTTTACGGTTGCACCAATGATCGGTGAGCTTAGACAGTTAATTGCAGCTGCTTTTTATGTAGTGAAACCAAATTTAGATAAATACCAAATCCATGTTGAACTTTCTATACCTGTTGTTTACATCATGATGGATTCGGATAAAACTAAACAAATTTTCTTAAACATTTTTGATAATATCATCAAGTATAGTGACGCTACTTTCATTGTATTGTCTTCAAAACAAACAGAATCATATCTTCATGTAAATATTGAAGACAATGGTATTGGTATGGAAGAAGCACTTGTTAACGAATGGAAAACAGCCCCTGCCGAACAAAAATATTTCTCATCTAGCTTTGGAAATGGCTTTGGATTGTTTATTTGTCGGGAACTAATGATACAACAAGGTGGTCATATGGACATAGTCTCAACAGACAATGGTACGGTAATTACACTATCTTTTTTACTTCCATCAGATATGCAAAAACTGAAAGCGTTTTAATTGATACATTTATGAAACAATTAGATGATAATTTTGAAACAGTGATTACTTATCTTAGAGGAGAGCAAGAAAAGTGAACCGACTCTTATCTATTATGCTTCTTATCTTCTTGATTACAATGGGCATTTTTGCTGTGAATATGTATACAGACTACTACTTTTTTAAAGAGGTTAAGGTGATAAATGACAAGGAAGAAGTACTTCAAAAAGCAACTCACTCAATTCCTGTTCAAGCGGTGATTGACCATCAGAATTGGGGTACATTGCTAATTGACGATGAGGCTCGTTTATACGAGCTTACTACTTTCCTAAGTAAGCTTGAACAGCAAAAAAAGGCAGTTGATATGCTAAAAACTGAAAGCGATTTTTTGGTGTGTACGGTCATTTATTTAAACGGCACCCAAAAGAAATATTTCATGAATGAAGCTCTTTTAAAAGATGATACCTTGTTTGATGAATCCTATCCAAAATCAACTGTAATCGCTTTTTACACGTATTTACTTAGTTATTTTTACACGCCTGAGAGTATAGCGACATTTGCTTCAAAGTCTAGTGAGATTACACTAGAAGCCACTGAACTAAAGAAGACCTTAGCATTGGAGCAAAAACAGTCTTTTATACGAACGCTACAAACAGCGAAAGAACTGCCTAGTCATCAACGCTGGAACGATAGTGAACATTCATTATCTAATGAAGCTGGCTTTGTGACCATCTATCAAGAAAAACAACCAGCGACACGGAACAGTGAGGATATTATTCAGATTACGGTATTTAAAAAATATTACGTCATCCGATATCTTGGCGATCCAAACGGCAATGCCATTTATTTTGCAGGTGATTTAACCACTTTTTTACCTGTTTTGCGTAAGGAGTCATAATATGAAGAAATGGACACTTTTCAGCTTATTTACTACTATTACTTTGTTAATTGTTAGTTGTTCCAATTCAACTATACCTATTTCTTATGATAAGAACGGATTTCCTAACTTGAAAGGACATCATCTTGTTGCATATGTTGCTACAAGCGAAGAAGTTGGGGAAGCATTACTATCATCTTTTTGCGAGCAACGTGGATGCACATATGAATTCCTAAGGCTCTCAGCCGAAGAAATCGTTAGGCGTGTGACAGAAGAACGTCATGCTCCGAAAGCAGACGTTGTCATCGGTGGGACACTCGATGTCCATATTGTTATGAAATCGAAGCAATTATCAACACCTATTTCCATCGAACCGAAAGATTCACTTCCAAAGGAACTTTATGACTCAGAAAACTATTGGTTTGGCTTTGAAATCATTCATCTTGCCATTGCAGTTAATACTGAACTTTGGCAAAAAGTTATGAAAGATACACCTATTCCACCCTCCTTGTCACTTCAAGATTTAACGGGTGAAAGATTTAAAGGAAAAATAGCAATGTCTGATCCAAACTTCTCAGGTACAGCTTTTACCTTATTTTCATCGATTGCGCAAACGATGAAAAAAACAGATGCTCAGGCATTAGTAAAAAAACTATCGGAGAATACGGGAGCGGTTACAGTTAATGGGTTTATGCCTATTCAAATGGTTGGCTCAGGTGAATATATGCTAAGTATTAACTTTTGGGGAAGTAATCCACCTGGGTTACCAATCAAGACTATTCAACTAGAAGGAAATGCTCTTTCGACAATTAGCGGTATATCAAAGCTGAAGAATGCTCCTAATGGACAGGTTGTTGATTTATTTATTGATTATTGCCTATCAAATGATGCTAGAAAAATCATAAGACGATTTTCGGAGGGTAATTCCTTTGCTAAAGAAAGTGTACGGAAGCCTATTGTTCATTCGGCCCTGCCCTTTCAACAAACAAAAGAACTGATTGAATATTGGAACAAGCTACGATTATCACAGTAATAAGGGTTTTCAAAAAAAGGAGAGAAATAAATGAAACGTTTATTACCATTGATAGTCGCAGTATTTAGTATATTTTTAATTGTTGGGTGTAGTAGTTCATCTACAAAGAAAATAGAGACCGAATCTGAAATAGATGGAGAGGTTACTTTCTATATTATGCGTCATGGCAAAACCATGCTAAACACAACAGATCGGGTTCAAGGTTGGTCTGATGCGGTTCTCACTCCCGAAGGAGAAAAAACTGTAGGTTATGCTGCAAAGGGCTTACAAGATATTGAATTCTCAGCAGCTTATAGTAGTGACAGTGGGAGAAGTGTGCAAAGTGCTAATATTATATTAGATGAAAATAAAAAATCAAATCTATCCCTTCAGACAGATAAACGTTTACGGGAATTCAATTTTGGAAGTTATGAAGGTGATTTAAATCATACGATGTGGACAGATATTGCAGAAAGCCAAGGGAAGACACTAGATCAGTGGATGGCTCAGGGAATTTCACCGAAGGATTTTGCAAATAGTGTCGCTGAACTAGATAAAGACAGAGTAAAAGAAGGAGAGAATTGGCCAGCTGAGGACTATGATACCATAACAAAACGTTTGAAAGAAAGTATGGATGAGATTGCTAAAAAAGAAAGTAAAAAAGGGAACAGCAATGTATTAATTGTCTCTCACGGTTTAAGTATTGGTGCGTTAGTAGATACTTTAGCGAAAGGGTACGAGCTTCCTACAGGAGGTTTGAAAAATGCTAGTGTTACCACCATTAAATATAAAAGTGGCGAATATAGCATAGAGAAGGTGGGTGACCTTAGCTATGTTGAAAAGGGGCAGAAATAGAGTGATTGTGAAAAAATAACCATTTATTGTAAGGGGAGCTGCGCTTAATCCGATTCGGAAAGGGTGTGGCTTTTTTTTTATTACCCAACATTTGTTTTTTCTTCTTTGTTATTTCATATTGTAAAGAATGTTGAACAAACTAGTAACAATCGATTTGGCTTTAGATGTGTTAGAAAGGAGGCTAATTCAATAAGAAAGGTTAGGAGAGCGGCTATGATTATTCTCATTTTTTATCTACTGTATGTTACCATATTCGGCATTGTTATTTTTAAATATAAACATCCACAAGTTAGTAATGCTTATAAAGAACAGCATAAAGTGGAAAGATTTTATGGAAATGACACATCCCAGGATCGCGTGATTCTACTGGAAGAAAAAACGTTTTCAGGGGTAGCCCGTATCAACTTAATGGAAAATGCACAGGAGTCTATTGATATCGCCTATTATGCGATTCATAAAGGATACATTACCGATTTAATATTCGGAATGATTTTGGATGCGGCCGATCGCGGGGTAAAGGTACGAATCCTCTTGGATGGAATTTTCCATGGTTTTAGATTTGGTCTAAAGGATCTTCACTATGCCTTGGTCAATCATCCAAATATCGAGGTTAAATTTTACGAACCTTTCAATCCTCTGCTCCCTTGGACTTGGAATAATCGACTTCATGATAAAATATTTGTTGTCGACAATAAGTATGCACTGATCGGCGGCAGAAATATCGGAAATCGTTATTTTGTTGAAGAAGGAGAAAAAAACCCTACGAATGATCGGGATGTTCTGATCATTAACACGGATCCCAAGACAAAGGAGGGCAGTGTGTTGTATCAAATGGAAGGCTATTTTAATGAAGTCTGGGACCACCCCATTACAAAGACTCCTATTGATAAGCTTTCCTCACGCCAAGAAAAGAAAGCAGAAGAAGCTACCCAACAATTAAAAGAGAAACTCGAGAACTTAAGGAAAACGGATAAAAAATTATTCAATACATATTATGATTGGATAAAAATGTCCCTTCCTACTAAAAAAGTAACCTTTATTCATAACCCTATCCAAAGATTTAATAAAGAGCCTTGGGCTTGGTATGATTTAACCAATCTCATGAAGAATTCCAAAAAGTCCTTAGTCATCCAAAGCCCGTATGTGATTCCTACGAAAGCTATGCGCGATTATATGGGTCCGTTACAAGTACCACCAGAAAAGACAACTATTTTAACGAACTCAATGGCATCAACAGCTAATGTGATGGCTTATTCAGGACATATTAAACATATCAACGGGATGGTAAAAAAGGGTGTCAATGTACTGGAATATCAGGGGCCTGACTCCATCCATGCCAAAACATTTATCTTTGATGATCGCTTAAGTGCCATTGGAGCATTTAATGTGGATTCCCGGTCGGCGTTTGTAAATACCGAGTCTATGGTAATCATTGACAGTGTGGAATTTACCAAAGATCTCGGAAAGGAAATGGACCAATACTTTAAAAAGAGCTTAAAGGTTGCAAAGGATCAGTCGTATATAGAGGACCCTAACTTAAAGCCTGGTAAAGTAAGTGGGGTTAAGTCATTCGGAATAAAAGTGCTATCGTATATAACGGTTTTATTTCAGCATTTATTATAGGGAAAAGCTATAATCAACTTCGTTAGAATAGTTAACAAAAAAGCCAAGTGATATTTGTATGCTGAAGTGACCCCGAAAAGTTAGACACGGTTATTTCATTAGGCAGCCTGTTGGGCATGAGTTCGGTATTGTACCGGGCTCATGCCCTTTAATTTTGCCTTAATCCGTTTGTTGTTATAGTAATTGATA
>JBEQAB010000004.1:304352-425570 GCA_041640555.1 Bacillaceae bacterium | reverse complement strand
GTGCGGAAGGGATAAGTGCTGAAAGCATCTAAGCATGAAGCCCCCCTCAAGATGAGATTTCCCATAGCGCAAGCTAGTAAGATCCCTGAAAGATGATCAGGTTGATAGGTCAGAGGTGGAAGCGCGGTGACGTGTGGAGCTGACTGATACTAATCGATCGAGGACTTAACCAAATTAAAGATGAAACGTATTTCTTTCTTCTTCATTCATTATCTAGTTTTGAGAGAATGGTTAAAAATTTCTCTTGAAAAAATGCGAAAAACTATTATAATAAATAGTGTCGCATAAATAGTCTGGTGGCGATAGCGAAAAGGTCACACCCGTTCCCATACCGAACACGGAAGTTAAGCTTTTCAGCGCCGATGGTAGTTGAGGGTTTCCCTCTGTGAGAGTAGGACGTCGCCAGGCGGTAATGGAGGATTAGCTCAGCTGGGAGAGCACCTGCCTTACAAGCAGGGGGTCGGCGGTTCGATCCCGTCATCCTCCACCAAGATTTTTTTCACGAAGTGAAAAATAATCATCCATAGTAAACTCACGAAGTGAAAATAACTTTCCATTATGCCGGCGTAGCTCAATTGGTAGAGCAACTGACTTGTAATCAGTAGGTTGGGGGTTCAAGTCCTCTCACCGGCACCATTTAGTACGAGCCATTAGCTCAGTCGGTAGAGCATCTGACTTTTAATCAGAGGGTCGAAGGTTCGAGTCCTTCATGGCTCACCAAAGTTTTTTGCTTTAGCAAAATAACTTTCCATTAGTTATTATTTTTGCGGGTGTGGCGGAATTGGCAGACGCACTAGACTTAGGATCTAGCGCCGCAAGGCGTGGGGGTTCGACTCCCTTCACCCGCACCAAGATTTTTTTCACTAGGAAAACAATTTTTCATTTGCGGAAGTAGTTCAGTGGTAGAATACAACCTTGCCAAGGTTGGGGTCGCGGGTTCGAATCCCGTCTTCCGCTCCAAGAACTTCTTTTGCCGGGGTGGCGGAACTGGCAGACGCACAGGACTTAAAATCCTGCGGTAGGTGACTACCGTACCGGTTCGATTCCGGTCCTCGGCACCAAGGTTTTTTACGAAGTAAAATATCCAAAGCTTTTTGCAAAGCAAAATAGCTGTCCTTAACAAATTAATATTAGTAACATTACATGCGCCCGTAGCTCAATTGGATAGAGCGTCTGACTACGGATCAGAAGGTTATGGGTTCGACTCCTTTCGGGCGCGCCATACTAGATTTAATCGGGGAGTAGCTCAGCTTGGTAGAGCACTTGGTTTGGGACCAAGGGGTCGCAGGTTCGAATCCTGTCTTCCCGACCATCTAATTTTATTATGGGGCCTTAGCTCAGCTGGGAGAGCGCCTGCCTTGCACGCAGGAGGTCAGCGGTTCGATCCCGCTAGGCTCCACTTAGATTTTTTCACGAAACGTAGTGTAGTGAGAAAATCTTCATTAATTCAAGGATACAGATTCAATGAATTATTATGGCGGTGTAGCTCAGCTGGCTAGAGCGTACGGTTCATACCCGTGAGGTCGGGGGTTCGATCCCCTCCGCCGCTACCAAAATTACTAGATAAGCTTTGGACCTTTAGCTCAGCTGGTTAGAGCAGACGGCTCATAACCGTCCGGTCGTAGGTTCGAGTCCTACAAGGTCCACCATTTATTAGATGTTGGAGGTATACCCAAGTCCGGCTGAAGGGATCGGTCTTGAAAACCGACAGGCGGGTCAAACCGCGCGGGGGTTCGAATCCCTCTACCTCCTCCATTTTTAAAAAAAATAATATTATCGCGGGGTGGAGCAGTCTGGTAGCTCGTCGGGCTCATAACCCGAAGGTCGCAGGTTCAAATCCTGTCCCCGCAATCTAAATTTTTCAAGTAAATTTGAAAAATTTCTGGTCCCGTGGTGTAGCGGTTAACATGCCTGCCTGTCACGCAGGAGATCGCCGGTTCGATCCCGGTCGGGACCGCCATTTTAAGTGTATCAGTAGATCAGTTGGTAGAGCACGATGAATAAGCTTCTTAGATTTGCATCCAGCGTAACGATTTGAAAAATCGGGACGAAGGACGAAGCAAAACTGTATCTAGGGTATAATAATAATTGTGGCTCAGTAGCTCAGTCGGTAGAGCAAAGGACTGAAAATCCTTGTGTCGGCGGTTCGATTCCGTCCTGAGCCACCATTTAATTTAAAATCTCTATGGCGATTGTGGCGAAGTGGTTAACGCACCGGATTGTGGTTCCGGCATTCGTGGGTTCAATTCCCATCAGTCGCCCCATAAATTTAAGCGGGTGTAGTTTAATGGTAAAACCTCAGCCTTCCAAGCTGATGTCGTGAGTTCGATTCTCATCACCCGCTCCAAATAAGGGCCTATAGCTCAGCTGGTTAGAGCGCACGCCTGATAAGCGTGAGGTCGATGGTTCGAGTCCATTTAGGCCCACCAGATTTATTAAGAAAACAAAATCATTTACCAATATTCCACAGTAGCTCAGTTGGTAGAGCATTCGGCTGTTAACCGAACGGTCACAGGTTCGAGTCCTGTCTGTGGAGCCATATGGGGAAGTACTCAAGAGGCTGAAGAGGCGCCCCTGCTAAGGGTGTAGGTCGGGTAACCGGCGCGAGGGTTCAAATCCCTCCTTCTCCGCCATATGGCCCCTTGGTCAAGCGGTTAAGACACCGCCCTTTCACGGCGGTAACACGGGTTCGAATCCCGTAGGGGTCATAAAAACCATTGAACATTTGTTCAATGGTTTTTTTCTATTTGGCAAGTTCTTAGTTAGTTAATGATATCAAAAGTAATTAACTAACTATATTAAAGAATACCTCTTTGCGTCATTTTCCAGGTGCAATGGTATCTGTTCTTAACTCTTCTATTAACTTTCTATTGATGATAGTTTACTCTCAATAGAGGGTTTTTTTATCTCTTCTATTAAATGTCCTCTAGCCACTGTTAAGATTTCCAATTTTCGACAAAAATATGAAAACCCTTTCATTTTTCAGCATAAAAATGACCTTATCACACAAAGAAATCCTCTTAAATATATTATTCTAAATTCAATTATTTCATAATTCAAAATACACATTTTTTTCATTACAACCAAATAATTAGCATATATCTCTATATCTGCATCATAAAATTTATTATCTATTAAAAAATAATTTCTATCATTTTTTGCAGTTTGCTGCGTTAAAGGGATGAATGCCGTCGAAATCATACGCCTAATAGCTAATTGTGTCGAAATGGAGAGTTAATTGTCAGAAAAATTAAAAAGGGAATTGAAAGATTGGCGAGAATTATACAGTAAAAGCAATGCACAAAACTAATGAATAGGTAGGGAGTAGAATGATTTTGGATTTGATTCATCCAACTGAATACCAGCTTCATTTATTTCATGAGGGTAATTTCTTTGAATGTTACCGTCTGTTTGGGGCCCATGTTCTTACTATTGAAGAAAAGACATGCACGAGATTTTGTGTGTGGGCGCCTAACGCAACAGAAGTATCCCTTGCAAGTGATGTAAACAATTGGAATGGAAGTGGTTATGAATTTAAAAAAGTAAATGATGAAGGGGTATGGATGCTCATTGTTGAGCAGGATTTAACGGGCTGCCTTTATAAATATGAAATTCATACAGCCACTGGAGAAGTATTATTGAAATCTGATCCTTATGCCTTTTTCTCTGAAGAACGGCCAAAAACAGCATCCATTTGTTACACCTTGGATGGTTACCAATGGAACGATCAAAAATGGCTCCAGAAAAAAGAGAGAAACCAAGTGTATTCAAGTCCTACTGTTATCTATGAGATGCATGCTGGATCATGGAAAAAGAAAGAGGACGGCAGCTTTTTAACGTATCGTGAATTAGCTGATGAGGTCATTCCTTATGTACTTGAACATGGATTTACTCATATTGAGCTATTGCCGTTGGTGGAACATCCTTTAGATATATCTTGGGGTTATCAAGGAACAGGATATTTTTCCGTTACTAGCCGCTATGGAACCCCTCATGATCTGATGTATTTTATTGATCAATGTCACCAAAATCATATTGGGGTAATAATGGATTGGGTACCAGGTCATTTCTGTAAAGACGCCCATGGATTACACCGATTTGATGGATCTTGGGTTTATGAATATGAAACAGAGGTTGATCGTGAAAATTTCACTTGGGGTACTGCTAATTTTGACTTAAGTAAAACAGAGGTACAGAGTTTCTTAATTTCTAATGCATTGTTTTGGATGGAATACTTTCATGTGGACGGATTTCGCGTAGATGCGGTTTCAAACATCATTTATTGGCCTAATTCAGATGGTCAGAGAGTAAATGAATTTGGTATTGCATTTTTAAAGAAGTTAAATCAAATTGTATATCAATATGATTCAAACCTATTGATGATTGCCGAGGACTCTACTGATTGGCCACAGGTAACTTCCCCAACTCACTACGGTGGATTAGGTTTTAACTACAAATGGAATATGGGCTGGATGAACGATATGCTTTCCTATATGGAAAAAGGTTCAAATGAACGCTCACAATTTCACGATAAAGTAAGCTTCTCCCTTCTTTATGCATTTTCGGAGAATTTTATCCTTCCATTTTCACATGACGAAGTTGTTCATGGAAAGAAATCGTTACTTGATAAAATGCCAGGAGATTATTGGCAGAAATTTGCACAATTAAGACTTTTATTAGCATATATGTTTGGACATCCAGGTAAAAAACTTCTATTCATGGGATTTGAGTTAGGCCAGTTCTCTGAATGGAAAGACGAAGAAGAACTGGATTGGCATTTATTAGACTATGAGATGCATGGAAAAATGAATCAGTTTGTAAAAGAATTGATCAAGGTATATAAGCGCAATAAACCTTTATATGAACTTGATCATTTACATGAGGGGTTTGAATGGATTGATGTAAATAACCGGGATCAATCAATTTTCTCTTTTGTTAGAAAAGGGGAAGAAGGAGATCCATTGGTCATTGTGTGTAATTTTACAGAAAAGACATATGAAGATTATAAAATCGGTGTTCCAAAAGAGGGAACGTATCGAGAAATATTGAATACAGATGCGGTTGATTTTGGAGGGTCCGGTGTAATTAATAAAAAGCCACTAGAAGCGATTAATGAAGAGTTTCATGGAAGAGAGCATCACATTATGATGAGGATACCTCCATTTGGGGTTTCTATATTGCGTCCAGTTAAACATCGAAAGGAGAGAAAAGGAAATGGCAAAGAAGAAGTGCGTAGCTATGCTGTTAGCAGGAGGGCAAGGAAGTAGGTTACATTCCTTAACTTCAAATTTAGCAAAACCAGCAGTTCCGTTTGGAGGGAAGTACCGAATTATTGATTTTACTTTGAGCAATTGTACGAACTCTGGAATTGATACAGTTGGTGTTCTGACTCAGTATCAACCACTAGTGTTAAACTCGTACATAGGAATTGGAAGTGCTTGGGACTTGGATCGAAAGAATGGTGGTGTAACGGTTCTTCCACCTTATAGTGAATCCAAGGAGATGAGATGGTATACAGGTACTGCTTGTGCTATCTATCAAAATTTAAACTATTTAGTTCAATATGATCCTGAATATGTACTTATTCTTTCTGGGGACCATATATACAAAATGAACTATGAGTTAATGCTAGATTTCCATATTGCTAGAGATGCTGATGCTACCATTTCAGTGATTGAAGTGCCTTGGGATGAAGCAAGTCGATTCGGTATTTTAAATACTGATAGTGATATGAAGGTTGTCGAATTTGATGAAAAGCCTACGAATCCGAAGAACAATCTAGCCTCTATGGGGATTTACATTTTTAAATGGTCTGTTTTAAAAGAGTATTTGGAAAAGGATGCTGTTCTTCCAGAATCAAGTCATGACTTTGGAAAGGATATTCTCCCAACCTTACTATCAGACCAGAAGAAATTATTTGCTTATCCGTTTAGTGGTTATTGGAAGGATGTTGGGACTGTACGTAGTCTTTGGGAAGCAAATATGGATCTCCTAGATGATAAATGTGGATTAGATTTATTTGATTATACTTGGAGAATTTATTCAGTTAACCCAAATCAACCACCACAGTATATCTCAGATGATGCACTCGTCGTTGATTCACTCATTAATGAGGGTTGTGTAATTGAAGGAGAGATTGAAAAATCGGTTCTTTTTCAGGGAGTAAAGGTTGAAAAAGGAGCCTATATTAAAGAATCAGTTATCATGCCTGATGCAGTGATTGGAAAAAATGTGTTTATTGAAAAGGCGATTGTCCCGTCGGAGATGGTTATACCAGATGGAACAATTATTCGTGCTTTGCCAGATGCGGATGATGACATTGTGTTAGTAACAGAGGATATGCTTCAAACCCTTTAAAATACAGAGAATAGAGAACAAAAAAATGAGGAGATGAGGGGTAAGGATGGATAGAAAGCTGCTTGGAGTAATAGATGCAACAACATATCAAAAAGGATTAGAGGATCTAATCCAACATCGTTCTTTAGCTGCAGTACCATTTGGAGGACGTTATCGATTAATAGATTTTGTTCTTTCAAACATGGTCAATTCTGGAATAAAGAGTGTGGCGATTTTTCCGAAGAATCAATACCGTTCCTTAATGGATCATTTGGGGTCTGGAAAGGATTGGGACTTAAATCGTAAGCGAGATGGGTTATTCTTTTTTCCTGCTCCTGCAGAAGAAAAAGAAATAACTTCATTTAATCATTTTGCTGCCAATAAAGATTACTTTGATCGTAGTAACCAACAGTATGCCCTCATCTCAAACTGTTTTACTGTTTGTAGTATGAATTTTGAACCTATCCTCGATTGGCATATCAAGAGCGGCTGTGATATTACAGAAATAAGAAAAGACGGACGATCTCTTCATATGTTTTTAATGAAAAAATCTCTTTTGGTCGAACTTTTCGAGACAAGAGAGCAGACGGGATATACAAGTATGAGAGATGTTGTAACAGATATTAACAGTCCTTATCGTCAATGCCATTATGAATTCAAAGGATACGCAGTGATGATCGACTCGATTACTACGTATTTTAATGAAAGTATGAAGCTATTAAATCCATCCATTTGGAAGGAGCTCTTTTTAAAGAATCAGCCTGTCTATACAAAAGTAAAGGATGAGCCACCTACTAGGTATTTTACAGGAGCTACGGTGAAAAATTCAGTCATTGCCAATGGCTGCTTAATTGAAGGAACAGTTGAAAATAGTATTATTTCTCGTGCTGTAAAAATTGGTAAGGGCTCGGTCATAAAAAACAGCATCATCATGCAAAAATGTCAAATTGGTGAAAATTGCGTATTAGATTCGGTTGTTTTAGATAAAGATGTTAAGGTAAATGATGGAACGATGATGTACGGAACAAAGGAATTACCATATGTAGTTCGTAAAGGAACAGTACAAGGGGCGTTGATGAATTCGTGAAAGTTTTATTCGCAGTTTCGGAATGTGTACCTTTCGTTAAATCCGGAGGGTTAGCAGATGTAGCAGGATCTTTACCAAAAGAGTTGAAAAGACTTGGTACAGATGTAAGAGTAATGATGCCGAAATATGGTACCATTTCTCAAGCAATACGAGAAAAGATGACTAAAAAACATGAGTTGATTGTGAGTGTTGGTTGGAGAGAGCAATATTGTGGTATTGAAGAGTACGTACATGATGGCATTACTTATTATTTTATAGATAATGAATACTATTTTAAGAGAGATTCCTTGTACGGTTATTTTGACGATGGTGAGAGGTTTGCTTTCTTTAACCGTGCCGTGCTTGAAGCGGTGCGTATGTTAGATTATTACCCTGATGTCATTCATTGCCATGATTGGCATACTGGAATGATTCCTTTCTTACTAAAAACGGAATATCAAAAGAAAAACGGCTATGGATTTATGAGAACAGTATTTACGATTCATAATCTTGGGTTCCAAGGTATTATGCCTAAGGAAGCTTTGAAGGATTTATTCGATTTAAATGATTCATATTTTAATACTGATCAGCTAGAGTTTTATGGAAATATTAATTTTATGAAAGCAGCACTTATTGCTTCAGATCGTATCACTACCGTTAGTCCAACATATATGGATGAAATACAAACAGAGTATTATGGTGAAAAGCTGGATGGATTGTTAAGAAGTCGTGTAAGTGATCTAGAAGGAATCCTAAATGGTATTGATGATGAATTTTATAATCCAGAAAAGGATTCGTTTCTTGTAAAAACGTACGATGCCAATCATCGTAATCATAAGCTAGTAAATAAAAAAGCCATACAAAAACGGTTTGGCTTGACACAGGCTTCACAAATTCCATTAATGGTTATGGTCACACGTTTAACAAAACAAAAAGGACTAGATCTTGTTAAACATGTATTCAATGAAATTATGGCTGAGCCGATTCAATTCCTCATTCTTGGAACGGGTGATGACGAGTTTGAAAATTTCTTTCGAGACATGGAGCGACAGTATCCAGATCGATTTAAAGCATATATTGGTTTTGATGAAGGTCTAGCTCATCAAATTTATGCAGGTGCAGACCTTTTCCTCATGCCTTCAAAATTTGAACCTTGTGGCTTAGGTCAAATGATTGCAATGAGATATGGCGCTATCCCTATCGTTCGAGAAACTGGGGGTCTAAATGACACCGTGTTTGCATATGATGAATTCTCAGGAGAGGGAAATGGCTTCTCCTTCAAGAATTTTAATGCGCATGATATGTTGTATACCATCAAACGTGCCATCCATTTTTATGAAAATGATCGGGTTTGGAATAATCTTGTTAAGCACGCAATGAGCATTGATAACAGCTGGGCACAGTCTGCTTTTAAATACAATCAATCATATGCTCAACTTATATCCAGGAGTGAAACTCATGTTTTCTAATAAAGAAATGTTCACGGAAACGTTTTTACAACGTCTCGAAATGACTTGTGGAAAAAGCTTTCAAGAAAGTACAAAGAGAGATCACTATCATACGTTAGGAATCATGATCCGTGAATATGTAAGCTCAAATTGGATCAAGACAAATGAAAGTTATCGTGCGGAGAAAGAAAAGCAAGTCTATTACTTATCTATTGAATTTCTGCTCGGAAAGCTTTTGAGACATAATCTCCTAAATCTTGGAATCGATCATGTAGTGGAAGAGGGACTAAAGGAGCTAGGAATTGAGCTTAGTGATTTAGAAGAAATGGAAGCAGATGCAGCACTTGGTAATGGTGGCTTAGGCCGTCTTGCAGCCTGCTTCATGGATTCTCTCGCTACATTAGATCTTCCTGGTCATGGATGTGGTATTCGCTATAAACATGGTTTATTTGAGCAGAAAATTGTAGATGGATATCAAGTAGAATTACCCGAACAATGGCTTCGTCATGGTCATGTATGGGAGGTAAGGAAAGCTGATTTAGCTGTAGATGTTCCGTTTTGGGGAAGAGTCGAAGCGATCAATAATAATGGAAAGTTAGAATTTCGCCATCTTGAAGCGGAAACGGTGATGGCTGTACCATATGACCTACCAGTAGTAGGTTATCAAACGGACACGGTTAACACGTTACGCCTTTGGAGTGCTGAAACGACTCCGTACCCAATGAATCGAGATATTATGAAATATAAGCGCGATACGGAGCTTATCTCAGAGTTTTTATATCCCGATGATACGCATGATGAAGGAAAGATTCTACGTTTAAAGCAGCAATATTTCCTTGTCTCTGCAAGTATTCGTTCGATTGTGAGATCTTATCGGAAACAACATGCTAGTTTAATAGATTTTCATAAATATGTGGGTCTGCATATAAATGATACGCATCCCGTATTAGCCATCCCCGAATTAATGAGGGTACTTATTGATGAGGAAGGGATGAGTTGGGAAGATGCATGGCATATTACAACGAACACTATTTCATATACGAATCATACAACTTTAGCAGAAGCGTTAGAAAAATGGCCGGTTCGCATTTTCCAACCGTTGCTTCCGCGAATTTTTATGATTGTAAATGAAATCAACGAGAGATTTTGTCAAGACCTATGGACGCAGTATCCAGGGGATTGGCGAAAAATCGAGGAAATGGCAATTATTGCTCATGACCAAGTAAAGATGGCTCATTTGGCGATTGTCGGTTCATACAGTGTAAATGGAGTAGCTGCCATTCATACAGAAATTTTAAAACAAAGAGAAATGAACCAATTTTATCAAGTATTTCCTGAAAAGTTTAATAATAAGACCAATGGGATTACCCACAGACGTTGGCTGATCAAATCCAATCCGAAACTGACAAGTTTGATCAATGAGGGAATTGGGACGAAGTGGGTCAATCACCCAGAGCATTTAAAAGAGCTTCAATTTTTCCAGCAAGATTCTGCTTTTCTAGAGCAGTTGTATGAGATCAAGCAGGATAATAAGAAATCACTTGCAGAAAAAATTAAGGCAAAGACAGGTATAGTCGTTGATCCTCTTTCTATATTTGATGTTCAAGTAAAGAGATTGCATGCTTATAAACGACAACTCTTAAATGTTCTTCATATTATGTACTTGTATAATCGTTTGAAAGAGGATTCGAGCTTTCATATGTATCCAAGAACGTTCTTATTTGGAGCGAAAGCCTCACCTGGTTATTACTATGCCAAGAAAATTATTAAGCTCATCAATACGATTGCAGAAAAAATAAATAATGATAAAACGGTATCTGACAAGTTGAAAGTAGTATTTCTTGAAAACTACCGTGTATCATTAGCTGAAGAAATCTTTCCTGCATCTGATGTGAGTGAGCAAATTTCGACGGCTAGTAAAGAAGCCTCAGGAACAGGTAATATGAAGTTCATGATGAATGGTGCACTTACCTTAGGTACACTTGATGGAGCTAACATTGAAATCAAGGAACATGTTGGCGATGACAATATATTTATTTTCGGATTAACAGCGGAAGAAGTTATGAATTATTACCAGTATGGCGGCTATACGTCAGTCGACTATTATCACCATGATAAACGTATTCGCCAGGTGGTAGATCAGTTAACAAACGGATATTTTGGCAATCTTGATAATGAGTTTGAGCCGATCCATGATTCGTTATTAATGGAGAATGACCAGTATTTTGTTTTACGTGATTTCTCATCTTATATAGAAGCCCAAAGTGAGGTAGGGAAGGCTTATGCTGATCAAAATAGGTGGTTAAAGATGAGTTTAGCAAATATAGCGAATTCAGGTTTTTTCTCTAGTGATCGAACCATACAGCAGTATGCGGATGACATTTGGAATATTTCTTCTGTAAAAGGCAAAGTAGGTAAGTAAAAAAGAGGAGACCATTTTATATGGTCTCCTCTTTAGTTTAATTGTTTAAGAAATGTCCTAAAAATAGTCCGATTGATAACAAAAATCCAAATATCGTATTTGTTTGGGCAGTTGCTATCATAGCTGGTACCATTTGAATCGGTTTTGTTTTTCCGATGAATCCTTTAATCGCTTTGATTGCTTTTGGTGAGCTTAGCAACACGATAGCTAACCAAGCAGAAGCATAGTCCAAACCAATCAGAGTGAATACCCAAGCATAAGAGACAATGAACATTCCTGCTAAAAGAACGATAGCTCTTTTTTGGCCAAGTAGGATCGCTAATGTTTTTCTTCCATTTTCTTTGTCACCATCATGGTCACGTATATTATTGGCAAGTAATATGGCACCTACAGTTATGACGATAGGTACAGATATTAATACACTAATCATAGTAATAAAACCTGTTTGAATGTAAAAGGCAATCAATATTATGAGCATTCCCATAAAGAAACCGGCAAAGATTTCTCCAAAAGGAGTGTATGCGATCGGAATTGGTCCTCCCGTGTATAGATAACCAACTGTCATTGAAACTAGACCAATCGCAGCAAGCCACCAACTAGAATTCATACAAATATATACTCCTAACAGCATGGAAATACCATAAAGACTAAGAGCTATTTTCATAACGGTCGCAGGTTGAATTCCTTCGCGAACAATGGCTCCACCTATACCGACAGAGTGCTCGTTATCGAGACCACGTTTGAAATCATAATATTCATTAAACATATTTGTTGCCGCTTGTATAAGTAAGCAAGCGATTAGCATGGCGATAAATAAACCAAGGTCAATAGATGTTAATGGTAAGGCTAATGCGGTTCCTAATAATACAGGAACAAAGGCAGCTGTTAACGTATGTGGTCGTGTAAGTTGCCACCAGACTCTCCAATTTTTCCCCTTAAAAGTAGGCGAAGGACCCGTTTGCATTTGTGGTTGCATCGTACCTCTCCCCATTTCTATATTTATTTGTCAAAACTATATAAGTTTAAAATAATTTATATCCAAATTCAAGTGTAGGAAAAACGAAGGAGTGTGTCAATTAAATTTTCCTCCTAATGAAGGAGACGATTTCCATATTTTCTACAATAATTTTTTGTCCAGGAAAGACAATTATGGGCATAATATCTCAAAATAGATTGAAATAGCTTATAATAAGGAAAGATATAGGTTTTCGAAGGTTCCTTTTGTTGACATGATCTTGGATTGAGGTGTATCTTAAAATAAGTTTATAACGTTATTTAACAGGAGTTGTACGAATTTGGTTACCATTCAGAATACGGAGCTTAAAGAAGGGATCATTGAAGCAATTGAGAAAGCACGCAAGCTTTCAATGCCCGTATTAGTTAGCGAAGTCCAAAGGATTCATCCGGTTCAGCCTCTGTCTGTGTTTGCAGCCGGAAGAGACCAATTTGTTGGCGAGCGCTTTTTTTGGAAAGATCCCTCTGATGAAGTAGTTATGATTGGCATTGGAATATGTAAAGAAATACAATCGGATCAGGCTTCTGGCCGCTTTTTTCATGTGGAGAAGCAATGGCAAGAGCTTATGAGTCATAGCATCATGCTAATGGAAGAGAAACAAACTGCTACTGGACCCATTATGTTGGGTGGATTTTCCTTTGATCCATTGAAAGAGAAAACCGATCTTTGGGCACAGTTTCCACATTCCCTTTTTCATATACCAAAGTACCTAGTAAGTGTAATTAAAGGAGAATACTATTTAACGACTAACCTTCTTTGTTCGGCTGAAGATGATGATACAATGTATGAGCTAGCTGAACAAGAGAGAAAATCGTTAATTAATGGAATAGAAAAGGAAGTATTGCCACAGTTGTCCAACTTATCACAGGTAAATGAAGTTTATCCTGAAAATTGGAAGAAACGTGTAAGCGAGGTCGTAGAATTACTAAAGGCAGGAACCATGAAAAAGGTTGTTCTTGCTAGAGAGCTCAGACTTCAATTTGAAGAGCAAATTCCAGTAGAGCCTGTAATTATGAATCTTTTAGAGGAACAGAGAGACAGTTTTATTTTTGCCTTTGAGTCTAGAGGTGACTGTTTTATTGGAGCATCACCAGAAAGATTAGTTAAAAAGGTAAAAAACAATGTGTACTCCACCTGTTTAGCCGGTTCCATAGCCAGAGGGAAGACTATAAAAGAAGACGAATTGCTAGGTAATGAACTTCTATGTGATGAAAAGAATTTGAATGAACATCAATTTGTTGTTGAGATGATTAAGGAAGCGATGGAAAAGGTATGTCATGAAGTTCGAATTCCGTCTCACCCTCAGTTGTTGAAAAATAAGCATATTCAGCATTTATACACACCAGTGGTTGGAAAAGCTGATGAGGAAAGTTCCTTACTTCAGCTTGTGAACCTGCTTCATCCCACGCCTGCTTTAGGTGGGGTACCAAGAAAAGAAGCAATAGAGAGCATCCGGTTAATGGAAGACTTAGATAGAGGAATGTATGCTGCACCGATCGGTTGGATTGATTTTGAAGGTAATGGAGAATTTGCGGTTGCGATACGTTCAGGATTGTTACAAGGAAACGAGGCTTCTTTATTTGCCGGTTGTGGAATCGTTAAGGATTCGAATGTAGACAGTGAGTATCAAGAGACGAATATCAAGTTTCGTCCTATGCTTTCTGCCTTAAGGGGGAAAGAGTAATGAATCACCAACAAGCATTAACGAAATACATTGCTTCTTTTGTAGCAGAATTAATACATGCAGGAGTGAAGGACGTTGTTGTTAGCCCAGGGTCAAGGTCCACTCCTATTGCGATGATTATGGCTGAACACCCTGATCTTCGTCTGCATATTCATGTAGATGAAAGATCAGCAGCCTTTTTTGCGTTGGGAATGGCCAAGGCTTCTCGAAATCCGACCGTCTTGCTATGTACTTCGGGAACAGCAGCAGCGAACTATTTCCCTGCAATAGCTGAAGCAAATTTATCAAGGGTACCTCTTCTGGTCATCACAGCGGATCGACCACATGAGCTTCGTGATGTTGGTGCACCACAAGCAATGGATCAGGTGAATTTATACGGGAAGCATGTAAAATGGTTTATCGAGATGTCTCATCCGGAAGGCTCCAAAGAGATGCTTCGTTATGCGCGCACCGTTGCAGGTCGTGCTGTTGCAACCGCTTTATCTTCTCCAGCTGGTCCCGTGCATTTGAATTTTCCACTTCGTGAACCACTTGTGCCTGATTTAACAAGTGAAAATTTATTTGTCATGGCAGAAAGAGAAAAGGGATATGTTCACATTGAACACGGTCGTCTGGCCCTGAATGAAAATCAATTAAGACCCATTGCGAAAGTATTGAATGAACATAAAAATGGATTGATTGTTTGTGGTGAAATCGATCATCCCACCTTTGCTAATGCCATTACTATGCTAGCTGCAAAGTTAAAGTATCCGATTATTGCGGATCCTTTATCACAGTTACGAAGTGGAAACCACGAGTTTTTACATATAATAGACAGCTATGATACATTTTTAAGAAATGACGATGCGGAAAGTCATTTAGCACCAGATGTAATTATTCGATTTGGAGCGATGCCTATTTCAAAAGCGTTTTCATTATTTATGAAAAAAAATGAGCAAGTGCCTCAATTTGTGGTTGATGGTGGGGAAGGTTGGAGAGACCCATCCTTATTAACCACAAACATGGTTTATTGTGATGAAGTCGAATTTTGTGAATCTCTTCTTCCTCTTTTAAAAGAAAATACGGATACAATGTTTCTTGAAAAGTGGCAACAAATAAATGAGATAACAAAAGCTGCTTTGTTCCGTGTAAAGGAAAATGAATCCCTCAGTGAGGGTCGTTTATTTTATGAATTAGTCGAATTACTGCCTGATGGAGCTACCTTGTTTGTTGGGAATTCCATGCCAATACGTGATGTGGATACTTTTTTCTTTAATAATCAAAAGTCAATCAGAATTATGGCAAATCGCGGTGCAAATGGTATTGATGGAGTCATTTCATCTGCTCTTGGTGCTGGGACGGTTCACAAGCCTATGTATTTAGTACTTGGAGATTTAACTTTTTTCCATGATTTAAACGGACTCATTGCTTCTAAGTTATATCATATTGGTCTAAGTGTTATTGTGATAAATAACAATGGTGGTGGGATTTTTAGTTTCCTTCCTCAGGCAAGTCATCCAAAGCATTTTGAACGTCTATTTGGTACTCCTTTAGACCTTGATTTTGAACCAGCTGTCTCCATGTACGGTGGGACATTTAGCCGAGTTTCTACTTGGATGGAGCTTACTTCCTCTTTTGAGCAAACTTTGGCGAAAGAAGGATTATCGGTTATTGAAGTTCCGACAAAAAGAGATGAAAACCTACAAGAACATCGAAATTTGTGGGATTATGTTTCCCGGGAAATTAGTCGGAATTTGCGTGGCGAAAGCTGATGAAAATTGAGGTGCATGGGGTAGAATATTATGTCGAAGTATCAGGAGAGGGATTTCCTGTTGTTCTACTTCATGGGTTTACCGGTGATATTTCTACATGGTCGGATTGTGAAGAACTGTTAAAGAAAAACTTTAGGATCATCAAAGTTGATCTTATCGGACATGGAAAATCGTCATCCCCGGATTCGATTGAACGGTATGAAATGAAGTCGGTGGTGAAGGATTTACGTTCTATTTTTCAAAATTTAAACATAGAGCAAGCTGATGTGGTTGGATACTCAATGGGAGGTCGAGTGGCGCTTGCATTTGCATTGATGAATCCGACCTTAGTACGTAATATTGTTCTCGAAAGTGCTTCTCCAGGACTTGTAACGGGGGAAGATAGAAGGAGTAGAAGAGAACAGGATGAACAGTTAGCCAATAAAATTCAACAAAATGGATTAGAGTGGTTCGTCGAATATTGGGGCAATATTCCGTTATTCGAAAGTCAAAAAAAATTACCAGTACTCATTCGCCAACGAATAAAAGAGCAAAGAAAGCAAAACTCTATTAAGGGACTGGCAAATAGCTTGATTGGAATGGGAACGGGGTCACAACCAAGCTATTGGGAAAGACTAAATGAGTACCCCGGTAAAGTCTTATTGCTTACGGGTTCCATAGATCAGAAATTTGTCAACATTGCTGAAAGGATGACAAAATATCTAAAAAACAGTCAGTGGGTAAATATTGATGGATGTGGACATGCAATACATGTGGAACAACCTGAAAAATTTGGTACAATAGTAAGTGGGTTTTTGTCGAATAAATCCAATTCTTAATTAAGGGAGGAAAACACATTGACAGTGGAGTGGGTATCTCAAAGAAATTACGAAGATATTCTATATGAAACATATAACGGTATTGCTAAAATTACCATCAATCGTCCAGAAGTGCGAAATGCATTTCGTCCTAAGACGGTCATGGAATTAATTGATGCGTTTGCTTATGCACGTGACGACCGTAATGTAGGTGTAATCGTCTTAACAGGAGCTGGAGACCAAGCATTCTGTTCAGGAGGAGACCAAAAAGTACGCGGACATGGTGGATACGTAGGAGAAGACGAAATCCCTCGTTTAAATGTTCTTGATCTTCAACGCTTAATTCGTGTAATTCCTAAGCCAGTTGTTGCCATGGTAAAGGGATATGCAATTGGTGGCGGACATGTTTTACATATCGTATGTGATTTAACCATTGCGGCTGATAATGCGATCTTCGGACAAACGGGTCCTAAAGTGGGTAGCTTTGATGCTGGATATGGCTCCGGTTATTTAGCAAGAATCGTAGGACATAAAAAAGCAAGAGAAATTTGGTATTTATGCCGTCAATACAATGCGCAAGAAGCACTTGATATGGGGCTAGTAAATACAGTTGTTCCTCTTGAGGAAGTGGAGGAAGAAACAATTAAATGGTGTGAGGAAATGCTAGAAAAGAGCCCAACTGCTCTTCGTTTCTTAAAAGCAGCATTTAATGCAGATACAGATGGACTAGCTGGAATTCAACAGTTTGCTGGAGATGCTACTCTCCTTTATTACACAACGGATGAAGCAAAGGAAGGGCGCGATGCGTTTAAAGAAAAACGCAAGCCAGACTTTGGCCAATTCCCACGTTTCCCTTGATAGGTTAGTAAAGAGCTTGGCCGAAAATGGCCAAGCTTTTTTGTATGAAACCTCCAACATTGAAAATGAAAGGTCAATTTGATAACTTAGTTAGGAAGAGGGTGAAAAAATTGTCAATAGAAATCATGCCGAATTTTCTTAAAAAGAGAGCATTTTTGACACCTAGTCGAACGGCGTTGGTATTTGAAGATAAACGCTACACATTTCAACAGCTATATGCCGAATGTGTCGATGTAGCAGGTCGAATGCACACATATGGAATGAGACAGGATCAATACGTTGCACTGTTATTATCGAATCATTCCGAAAGTGTCGTTATATTGTTGTCATTACAGCTACTTGGTATAAAAGCAGTTTTGCTTAACACAAGACTAACTCGAGAAGAACTGAATTATCAGTTGAAGGACTCAAATTCAGCTTTTTTAATTACGGAAGCATTGTTCAAAGAAAAAGCGGAACAATTAGATGTACATGTTGTCTACAAACATGAGTTGTTTCAAACATCATATGTTGAGCCACCTCTTGTGAATGAAGTAGCTTTAGATGAGGTTTGCTCTCTCATGTACACTTCTGGAACGACGGGTTCTCCTAAAGGGGTTATGCAAACATATGGAAACCATTGGTGGAGTGCAATTGGTTCTAGCTTAAATCTAGGATTACAAGATCGTGATGGATGGCTTTGTGCAGTTCCTCTTTTTCATATTAGTGGCTATTCCATTTTAATGAGAAGTATGATTTATGGAATGAAGATGGTGTTGCACGAGAGCTTTGACGTGGAAAAAACGTTGCAAGAAATAAAGTCTGAGAAAGTCACAACGATGTCTGTTGTAAGTACGATGCTTTCCCGACTATTAGATCAATTGGATAGCCAGTTGCCGAGTCATTTTCGTTGTATGCTTTTAGGAGGAGGCCCAGCTTCACTTTCATTATTAGAAAAATGTGTGGAGTTACAAGTTCCAGTTTATCAAACGTACGGAATGACAGAAACAGCCTCTCAATTTGTAACTTTAGCTCCTGAATATAGCTTGCGCAAATTAGGTTCTGCCGGAAAGGCACTTTTTCCATCTCAGTTGAAAATTGTTAATTCTGATGGTTTAGAACAGCAGCCGTTAGAATCAGGAGAAATCTTTGTAAAAGGTCCGAATGTCACGAAAGGGTATTTGAATAAAGAAGGTTCGCACCTAAAAGATGGATGGTTTGCAACTGGGGATATAGGATATATCGATAAAGAAGGTTTCTTATATGTGCAGGATCGCCGTTCTGACTTGATTATCTCTGGTGGAGAAAATATTTATCCCGCGGAAATTGAAGGTGTTTTACAAGGTCATGTGGGTATTCAAGAAGCGGGGGTTATCGGTGTGGACGATCAGGAATGGGGACAGGTACCGGTAGCCTTTGTTGTTGTTAGGGATCCATCGATAACAGAAGAAGAGATCATACAATATTCCTCATCCAAATTAGCGAAATACAAGGTCCCTAAAAGGGTCAGGATAGTTGACGAACTACCAAGAAATGCGTCTAATAAGCTTTTAAGAAGAAGTTTGAAGGAATGGGTAAAAGGCGGAGCATCTAATGAGAATTGAGAAAATTAAGCTATCGGTTGTCTCCATGAAATTAAAGACTCCGTTTACCACTCATTTAGGTACGGTGCATGAACGGGAAGGGATTGTTATAGAGGTGATGAATCGGGACGGAGTGTTTGGGCTTGGAGAAGTAGTAGCCTTTTCCTCTCCCTGGTATACGGAAGAGACCGTCCAAACCTCCTTACATATGTTAAAAGAATTTTTTATCCCGTTAATCTTCCAGAATCGGATTGAGCATCCGAGTGAGGTTTCTCCGATTTTTAACCAATTTCGGAGAAACTTTATGGCCAAAGCAGGTCTTGAGATGGCGATATGGGACCTATATGCAAAGGAAAGAGAGCAGTCATTATCAAGCCTGTTCGGAGGGACTCAAAGTGCCATTCCATCAGGAGTAGTGGTTGGGGCTAAATCGATGAAAGAGACGCTTTTGCAAATTGAAAGAAATCTTGAAAACGGCTACAAGCGGGTGAAGGTGAAAATCTTTCCACAAAATGATTACGAGTATATTCATTCAATCAGGACTCATTTCCCACAAGTTGAATTAATGGCCGATGCAAATTCTGCCTACACATTAAAGGATATCAATCAATTAAAGGCACTTGATGAGTTTGGGTTACTAATGATTGAACAACCACTAGGGTACGATGATATTGTCGAGC
Organism: Bacillaceae bacterium; assembly: GCA_041640555.1. GTDB lineage: Bacteria > Bacillota > Bacilli > Bacillales > Cytobacillaceae > Robertmurraya_A. The sequence continues at coordinate 405,951 of JBEQAB010000004.1, read as the reverse complement.
ATGCAAAGCTACAATCCGTGCTCCAAACACCGATTTGTTTAGATGAGAGTATTGTCACTTTTGACGATGCTAAGAAAGCAATAGAGCTAGGAAGCTGCCGGGTAATAAATATAAAAGCTGGCAGAGTAGGCGGGATTCAGACGGTAAAGGACATTCATGATTATTGTTTGGAAAAAGGAGTACCCGTCTGGTGTGGTGGAATGCTGGAATTCGGTATCTCCAGAGCACATAATATCGCTATAGCCTCTTTGCCTAACTTCACGATTGCCGGTGATATTTCAGCCAGCAGCCGATACTGGGAGGAGGATATCACAACTCCTGAAGTGATGGTCCATAATGGAATGATTGATGTTCCAAGTGGTCCCGGTATAGGGTTTGAGATAAATCGTGAGAGGTTGAAAGACGTTACGATCTTTGAGGAAAGTTTTACGAAATTATAATTAGCAAAAACATGCCCGATATTTGGTCTCACGCCAAATATCGGGCACGTTTTTTTATGTCTTCGTTTCTTCTGGTGGTTGTTTTTGCTGTAGATATCTTTTGTCATTCATAAATAATGTCCAGAAATAAAAGAACCCTGGAAAAAGAATAGCAAAACCGGCTATATAGGTTGCGAAAATAGCTCGGAACGAATTCGGATCTGTGAATGCGTTTTGAATGGTCACCTCTGGGTAAACAATGTAAGGCAAGTGTGCTTGTCCGTAGACAAGACTGGCAAGTAAGTATTGAATCGTTATTGCAATAACAGTAAGGCGAGGCATTCCCTTTGGTCCCCCAGTGACAGAAGGTAAAAACAATCCAAGCCCTCCAATGACAAAAAACACAACCGATGTAATTAAGAACGCCAGATTATCCATCATTTTTTCGTAAAGCCAAGGTGCTTCTATTCGGAGCGTAAACATAATGAGAACCGCCATTACCAGAGAGATAGGACCTAGAATAATGGCATCCCTTCGATATACAGCATAGGCCTCATATTCTTCCGCTGTTTTTGAATAGTCTGCAAGCAATAAGGATGATAAAAACAAAGTGGAACTTATTGCGAATCCAATAAACGCGTATTCATTGGCACTGGTAAATAGTTTCATAAGATCAAGGGTTTGGCGGCCATCTGAAAAGTCGATATAGTTGCCATGTGTAATTGGAAGTACGCTGATGAGTAATCCTGGAATGAGTATACCGGTAATTCCAGAGATATATGTTAGTGGTTTTCGATATTCAGATGCAATATTCGAAAAAACGAGAAACGCACTTCGTAAGGCAAGCAAAAGCAAGATCATACTGCCTGGAATAAGCAATACGGTTCCTAGAGTATACGCTGCGGATGGAAATAAACTATACACAGCAACAACAAGAGCAACAATAAATGTGTTGGTTACTTCCCATGTGGGGGACAAATATCGGTTAGCGATGTTTGTAGCCTTAGTCTGCGTTCTATTAAAGTAAATCATAGACCAAAATCCGGCACCAAAGTCCATGGTTGCCATAACAGCATAAATGAATACAAATCCCCATAACACAGTAATGGCTAGTAATGCATCAGTCATCTATTTCACTCCTCCATTTCAAATGGTGCCTCGTTACGTATTAGATCCATAAAGTGGTACACCCTTCTGTTCGGCTCGATGTAAATCATCCGCAACGGTGTTCTTTCTAAAATAATAGAGAAGGACAAAGACCACTGAAACTCCTAAAATGACATATACAGCTGCAAATGCTAGAAATAATACACCTAAATTTGTTGCGGTTGTCGCAGAATCGGCCGTTGACAGCACACGGTAAATCGTCCAGGGTTGTCTTCCTGTACAAGCAAAAATCCATCCAAATTCAATCGCCAATACTGCTAAAGGGCCAGAGGCAATAAAAGTCGAAAGAATCCAACGAGGATATTTTTCTTTTTTCAAAAATTTCATCCATAGTAAAGCGAGTAGAGGTAATAAAATTAGTAAAGATCCGATGCCTACCATTCCATTGAAAAGGGTGTGAACAAATAGAGGTGGCCATTCTTCTTCTGGCCATTCTTTTAGTCCCTTAACAACGGTATCAAAGCTATTTCCTGCTAAAAAGCTTAGGGCCCAAGGAATGTGAATAGCGTACTTAACCTCTTCGGTTTCACGGTCCGTAAATCCCCCGATAACGAGAGGGGCATGTGATTGAGTTTCAAATAATCCTTCTGCAGCTGCCAGTTTTTCAGGCTGGTACTCATGCAAATATTGAGCGGATTCATGTCCATTTATGGCGGTTAGTAGAGAAAAGATTCCTCCAACAATGAGACTAAGTGTTAAGGCTTTTTTGTGAAAATGGTAGATGCGTGTATTAAATTCAGTTCTCCATAATTTATACGCTGATACGGACGCAATCACAAATGCACCTGTTGTATAAGCAGATAACGCCACATGTCCCGCTGTGACAATAAAGCTCGGGTTAAAAAATGCTGCCCACGGGTCAACATCGGTTATCATCCCGTTTTCGATTCTAAATCCTGTGGGTGTCCCTTCCCAGGCGTGAACATTTGTTATGAGAACGGCAGAAGCTAAAGCACCAATCGCCACAAGTACGAGGCTAGTGATTCGAGCCCAAGGAGGAATACGCTCAGCGGCATATACATAAATGGACATAAATAGTGCTTCAATAAAGAAAGCGTATATTTCAATTTGGAAGGGAAGGGCCATGACGACACCGATGACTTCCATAAATCCTGGCCATAAAAGAGATAGTTGAACTCCAGCGATTGTACCAGTTGGAATCCCGACACCAAGTAGTACGGCAAAGGCTTTTGTCCAGCGCTTAGCCATAACTACATACTCTTGGTCTTTCGTTTTTTGATACATAAGCTCAGCCGTAAGCATCATAAAAGGCAAGCCTACCCCGATCGTTGCAAAAATAATATGAAAACCCATAGTAGTTCCGAATAACGAGCGTGCAATTAGTAAATCATCCATTACAATCTCCCTTTCAATATACTCACCACGTTATTCTTTTCTAATAAACAATAAATATGTAATCTTTTCCTATATTTACAAGAAATAAGGCGATATCGTGACAGAAAATGGATGGGGGAAAATCTTGAGGTGGGGTGAATTGAGATTCTTAGATGGAATCGCAAATATGATGTGAGAATCGCAAGTAAATTCTAGGAATCGCAAATATAATCTAGGGTTCGCAAATAAATTTTTGAAATCGCAAATAAAATCTGGGAATCGCAAATAAATTTATGGAATCGCAAATAAAATCTGAAAATCGCAAAAAAGTCTAGTGATTATCCTGAGAAGAGACTCATCAGAAACCAAATATGATATAAATACGACATTCCAAAGCATTTTTAAATAAAAGTGCTATAAATAGTTTAAAAATGGAGCTAAAACCAGCAAAAGCCCCCTCAAATAACGAGGGGGCAGACATACACTATTCGTTTAAAGCGGTTTGCAATGCTTTCAAATTATCTTTCATGATGCTAAAATACGTGCGTTCTTCCTTTACATCTGAATCCGTTAAGGTTGAAAGATTATGAAGGGTTAATGGTTTTGCACCAATTTCCTTTTGAACAATTTCAGTTAGCTTTGAGCTTACATTTTGCTCGAAGAAAATATAATGTAGATCATGTTCCTCGGCTTCAGCGATAATTGTTTTAAGCTCCTTTTGAGTAGGCTCATTTGTTGAGGCTAAGCCTGATACGCTGATTTGCTCAAGTCCGTAACGTTCAGTCCAGTAACCGAATGCGGCGTGGGACACTAAAAATTCCTTGTGTTTTGCTGTGCTTGTTACTTCAGTAAAGTCTTCATTTAATTGCTGTAATTCTTTTTCAAGTGCTGCGAAGTTTTCTTCGATTTGTTCTTTATTATTTGGTAATTTCTCAAGAAGCTGCTCTTTAATTTCTTCTGCTAGGCTAATTGAATAAATAGGGTCAAGCCATACATGGGGATCAACGTCACCGTGGTTATGTTCATCCTCTTCTTCATGAGCATGTTCATCTTCCGCATGCTCTTCTGTGGTTTCTTCATGGGCATGTTCATCTTCCGCATGCTCTTCTGTGGTTTCTTCATGAGCATGTTCATCTTCCACATGCTCTTCTGTGCTTTCTTCATGAGCATGTTCATCTTCTGTATGTTCTTCAAAGGTGATATGTTCTGCAGTTGCTACTAAAGTGACGTTTTCATTTTTTAGGGCTTGTTCTGCCTTTGAAACGAACCCTTCTAAACCTAGACCAATGTAGAAGAAAAGGTCAGAATCTGCAAGATCAATCATATCTTTTTGAGACGGCTCAAATGTGTGTTCATCTGCACCATTAGGATAAATAGAGTTGACACTTACTAAATCTCCACCAATGCGTTCTGTGAAGTACTGTAGTGGATAAACGGTTGTATAGATTGATAGTTTATCGTTTTCTTGACTGGTTTCTGTGGTTTCTCCCTGACAACCTGCTAGAACTGTGGCAAAGAGTAGCATTAAAATAAATACTGTATTTTTACGAAACATACTAAATCTCCTCTCGATTATGAATAAAACGTAATAATTTCGATTTAAGGTATATAAAGATAGTTGTAATTTTAAATTTTAATAGATAATCCGAAACGGTTACGATTTACATTAGTTATATTACCTAATAGTTGAGAATTATGCAACCAAAAAAATTGTCTAGTTTTGCAATTATCTTGTATTATAGTCATAAGTACAAATAAGGGGGTACCAGGATGAGATTGTTAGATGAAATTTTAGAGTATAATCAACAGTTTGTTGAAGAAAAAAGGTATGAGGAATATACAACAACAAAATTCCCGAACAAGCGATTGGTTATTTTAACTTGTATGGACACAAGATTATTAGAGCTGTTACCAAAAGCGATGAACGTGTCAAATGGGGATGTAAAACTCATAAAAAATGCTGGTGCGCTTGTTACGCATCCGTTTGGAAGTATTATGAGAAGTTTACTTGTAGCTGTGTATCAGTTGCAGGCAGATGAGGTTCTTGTCATTGGTCATTATGATTGTGGAATGAGTGGAATGAAGGCGGATGTAGTCATTGAAAGCATGAAAGAGCGGGGAATTACTCAAGAGACGCTTGATATGCTTAACTACTCTGGCATTAACGTCTCTGAGTGGATGCATGGATTTGACAATGTGTCTGATAGTGTGAAGCACAGTGTCAACATGATTAAGAAGCATCCTCTTCTTCCAAAAGGAGTTCCTGTACATGGGCTTGTCATTGACCCTGAAACTGGTAGATTAGATGCTGTTGAAAATGGGTATGAGGGCATCTAGTTCTTTCTTTCCTTTTTTTCGGGAACATAATCAAACCCACCTGGATGAAAAGGATGACATTTTAATAAACGCTTAACGGTTAAGTAACCACCTCTTATCGGTCCAAATCTTTCAATGGCCTCTAATCCATAGTGTGAGCAGGTTGGGTAGAAGCGGCAGCTTGGTGGCTTGAGTGGAGAAAGGGCAATTTGATAGAAACGGATAAAGGCAATCATCGCCTTTTTTAGCATGTAAATCTCTCACTTTCCTCTTCCTATTTACGAACAACATATCATAGTTAGGAAAATTAGTCTAAAAAATGGCATGTGGATAGGTAGAGATAATACCTAAAAATTGTTGTATACTGATAAAAGAAATTGAATGGGATAGGAGTGGAACAAATGCCTTCTGTAGAAAGCTTTGAACTAGATCATAATGCAGTGAAAGCCCCTTATGTAAGACATTGTGGAGTACATAAAGTGGGTAGTGATGGAGTTGTTAATAAATTTGATATTCGATTCTGTCAACCAAATAAGCAAGCAATGAAGCCAGATGTTATTCATACATTGGAACACTTATTAGCATTTAACCTGCGTGAGCATGCGGAGAAATATAGCCATTTTGATATTATTGATATTTCTCCAATGGGATGTCAAACAGGTTATTACCTCGTTGTGAGTGGAGAGCCTTCGGTGGAAGAAATTATTGACCTACTCGAGGATACGATGAAATCAGCCGTGGAAATCGTTGAGATTCCTGCAGCTAATGAAACACAATGTGGTCAAGCGAAGCTTCACGATCTTGAGGGAGCTAAACGATTAATGCGTTTTTGGCTTGAACAATCAAAAGAAAATTTGAAACAGGTATTTGCTTAAAAAAAGAGCCGAGCATTTTTGCTCGGCTCTTTTTTATAGAATTGGTGACAATAGCCTTGATATTGATTCTTTTAGACGAATCTTCACTGGCCTTTTCATATAATTCTCAAGAGTTAATTCCGTTGAAGCCTTCATATCCTCAGAAAATTGTTCCATTAGTATGTTAGAAAATCCTTTATGATAGATGAATGCGTTCACTTCAAAATTAAGGCGGAAGCTTCGTACATCGATATTTGCTGTCCCAACAGATGCAATTTCATGATCTACGACAATGGATTTTGAATGGATAAATCCTTTTTCATAAATATAAATTTTTGCCCCAGCTTTCAGCATTTCTCCAACATAAAAATAGGTAGCCCAATAGACAAACATATGATCTGGCTTATTGGGGATCATAATTTTTACATCGACTCCACATAAACAAGCAATTCTTAATGCATCTAAAAGACTAGAGTCGGGAATAAAGTAGGGGGTCTGAATAAAAATGGTTTCTTTTGCTAAAGAAATCATTTTTATATAGCCATTTTTGATTTGTTCCCACTCCGAGTCAGGTCCGCTTGTTACAATCTGTAGGCCAACATCTCCACTGCTAATGGGATGTTGGAAGTAACGAGGGGAATAGTTAATATCATACCGATAGGAAGCTTGGTTCCAATCGAGTATAAACCTAGTTTGTATAGGGTGTACTGCTTCACCAACAATCCGAATATGTGTGTCACGCCAGTATCCGAACCGTTTATTTAATCCTAAATACTCATCTCCTACATTAAATCCGCCTACATAACCGATTTTTCCATCAATGATAGCGAGCTTACGATGATTACGATAATTTAATCGCAAATTAACTAAAGGAAGCTTTGAAGGGAAGAAGGCTTCAACCTCCCCGCCAGCAGCGCGCAACTCCTTGAAAAATGATTTTCTTAATGATCGGGAGCCCAGCTCATCGTAAAGAACCCGAACCTTTATTCCAGTACGTGCCTTTTGTGATAATACTTTCATTAATCTTCTGCCGAGTTCGTCGTTTTTGATGATATAGTATTGCAGATGGATATGGTCTTTAGCATCCTCTATATCATGAAAGAGTGAGTGAAATTTTTCTTTGCCATCAGTAAAAATTTGAATGTCGTTATGTTGAGAAAACGTGGCAGCATTATTTATTAAATGCATATGAATAAGGTCACGACTTTTTTCTTCGGTTGAATTTTGGAAAGGAAAACTTCTTTGATTCAATTGTGTAATTTGCTCTTTAATTAAAGACTCTATTCCTACTTTGTCACGATCTTCCCAATAAAACATTTTCTTTCTGCTTAAATTTTGTCCGAAAAGTAAATACATGATAAAGCCGAGTACAGGAATGAAGAATAGTACTAAAATCCAGGCCCAGGTGGCACTGGGATCTCTTCTTTCTAAAAAGATGACAATGATAGCAAGTAAAATGTTGAGGAAGAAAATGATTCCAACAAAAATAGAAAGTATATTCACTAAGATACCCTCACTCTTCTTTTTTTTGATCGCTTTCTGTATGTATATTTGGGTTATCCTCAAGTGAATCAATGGTATGTTTATATGAATAGGCCTTTGAAGTGGTGACAACCGATAAAACTAAGACAATACCTACAATGATGAGGCAAATAATTAGAACAGTTATCATATTATTCCTCCTTTCTCCCATTCTATTTTAGCATGGGTGATTAAGAACTTTAATTATTTGTCACTTGGACAAACGTTTTATCTTGTCCATTCTGGGTAATATAACAATGGGAGTACAGCATGGATAAGAAATTTAGGAGGAGAGCATATGGATAATAAACTACATGATGTGTTGAACAGCCAAATTTCTAACTGGAGCGTGTTATTTGTAAAGCTACATAATTTTCATTGGTATATTAAAGGGAAAGACTTTTTTACACTTCATACAAAATTTGAAGAGTTTTATAACGAAGCAGCTATTCATATTGACGAATTAGCTGAAAGACTCCTATCCATAGGCGGAGAGCCCATTGCTACTATGAAGGAATACCTAGAGAAATCAAGTATCAAAGAGTCTACAGGTAGTGAAACAGCGGTTGAAATGGTTCAAAGCCTATCAAATGATTTTTCATTGTTAATCGAAGAATTAAAAAGTGGAATGTCTTTAGCGGAAGAGATGCACGATGAGGCAACAGGGGACATGTTCCTAGCGATTCATTCCACACTAGAAAAACATGTATGGATGTTAAAAGCGTATTTAGGTGAATCAGTATAATTGTAAAAACAATTCTTGAACAGAAACGGGTTCAGATACCTATCACTTTTTATATAAATACGTATAAAAATCTCCTTATATTTGTTATACATTTTGTCCTGCAAAATGCAGGGCTTTTTGTTGTGTAAGAATATTACAAAGTGCAACCTAGTGTATCATGGATTTTATGGCCAAGGTACTGTTATAGAACTGATGTTGATTTCACTGAGTTTGAAAAATAACCGGAAAAATTCCGTTTAAATTGGGAAATACCCAAATTTCCTTAAGAATAAGAGGAGTTTTTCCGCTTATGTGATCCAAATCTTTGAAATTTGGCTTATTTAGAGCAGTTAACCGGAATTCCTCCGCTTATTTCTGCTTATTAAGCTTTCTCTAAATACATTAGCAGGAAATTCTCCGCCTATTATTTCTCTTACCTATACGAAATCACCAATGAATAATTACAAAGCCAAAGTCAAAAGAAAAAACGTGGTTTTGTAAATAAAAAACACAGCATTTTGCAGTCCAATTTACGAGGTAACAGAACCAGTTGCTTGAACAGGGTTATTTTTTTGTTCATAAATTGTTAAAATTTTTATATTCTCTGAATCGACAATTTTTTTAAAATTGTGATATTATTTATCGTATCATGTCACAAAAGGTAACATAGAGGGTCAGTTGAGAGGAGAATGAGTAGATGGTCAGTACTCAAGAGAAAAATTTAAATGTATCCGTGCTGATGAATGAACTAAAGCAAGAAAATAGTAAGATGGAAGGTGTCATGCAAAATATTAAGGACATTTCCATGAAATCCAATATATTAGCATTAAATTCTGGAATTGAGGCAGCAAGAGCAGGGGAAGCAGGACGAGCATTTTCAGTTGTTGCAAAGGAGATAAAAAAGTTTGCCCAAGATTGCTTAGATTCGAGCAAAGCAAGTGAGAGTATTATTAAAAATATACAAACGAAGGCAAATAATATTATTGCGTTAAGGACGGTAGATATTGCCTTTGATACGATTGATAAAATTGATCGGAATTTATTTGAAAGAAATTGTGATGTTCAGGCATGGGCAACCTTTGATGCCATTAAGGAATGTTTAATTCAGCCTACTCCTGCTTCAAAAAAGACAGCTGAAGCATTTATGAAAAATATTTATAAGATTTATGAAGTGTATTTTGATTTATTCGTTGTTGATTTATCGGGAGAAATTCTAGTTGCTGCGCAAAATCAGAGTCAAGTCGGACGGAATATGAGTGACCGGGAGTGGTTTCAAGAAACGGTAAAAACAAACGACGTGTACGTTACGGATATGTACTATTCTTCTGTTGTTGAAGGGCATACCATGGGGTATTCTAGTCCGGTTCGAAATGATGCAGGGGAAGTCATTGGGGTATTCACCACCCGATTTAACTGGGAGTACATTTATGATATTATTGACCGCGTTCAAACAGATGAAAAAAGTAAGCTCTATGCCATCAATTCAGAAGGTTATGTTATCGCTTCAAAGGACCGTACCGAAATTTTAAAAACTAAGCTCACTCATTTAAAAGCTGTCCAAAATATCCTATCTGGAAGAGAAACTCGAGGGTATACGATTGAGGATAATCAAATTTTCGCATACTCCTTAACAGAAGGATATAATGCTTATAAAGGTAAAGGTTGGTCAGTTATTGTTGCAGAATCTATATAGAGTAAAATAAAGGAAGCTGACTAGTTTTAGTCAGCTTCTGTATATGTGCTTTCGTTTCTTCTATGTACCGTTAGTGAAAGTTTCGTTGCTGGAAGTTGGGGATTTTCCGTTGACCATATTCTTCTTGAGCAAATTTCCCTTTCAATCCTTCAATGAGATAGACACCAACTAAATCATACAATTCCTGCTTATCGAGATCTTTAATAATATTTAGCAAATCTTCTTGCGTTAACTCCTCTAAGAAGGCAAAAGCAAGCATATCAATATCTTCTTCATCACCTGTTAACTTGTGCCGATAAAACTCATATATTTCATCTACAAGCTTCACGATTTTCACCTCCCTTATTTTTATTATAAAGGTATTGTTATCATTATACTTCAGCAATACCCGTAAATATGTAAACTATTCTTTAATTTTCTTCATGAAGGTGTTGGGAAAAAGGGAATAAATCATTTCCATGTGCTAATTATAATAAAAAAGGGAGTGTCGGTCATGGATAATGAGAGAAAGACATACTATATTTCGGTTAGTACAGGAGAAATCACACAAAGCAGAACGAGCTCTCCTTGGAATTTTAAAATTGAAGCCACAGATGATGAGATCATTCAGCTTCGTGAGTATTTTGATCAAAATCATGCAAACGACTGGGAAAACTTTTTCCGTGCACACGTTCCATATGTACAATATCATCATGATAGAGAAAATGATGCCTATGATTCGGTTACGGTTCAAGTGTATAACATGATCTATAATCTCGGTGATGAAGAAGCTAAAAAACATATTGAGTCTATGGGGATTCTAAAGAACAAACCGCTTACGTAATTCAAAAGCGGTTTGTCTATTTTTGCATCTTTATTTCTTTGATACCTTATCAACTTCAATCCCTTCGACATATATACAATTGGAAAAACAACTGGTTTCCGCTATGATGTAAATAACATAGAAGGATTAAGGGTGAAGGGTTCATGGAGATGTTTAGGGATCATTTGGGAGCACAAGTGTTGCTCTCGTTCGGAGAAAATAGGTTTGGTACTGTTGTCAAACATGTTCTTATTCTAAGTAAATATAAAAATGGGTGGATACTGACCAAACATAAAAAAAGAGGTCTGGAATTTCCTGGTGGGAAAGTGGAGCCTGGGGAAACGTTAGTGGAAGCTGCAACCAGGGAAGTATTCGAAGAAACAGGCGGCGTGTTAAATAATTTAATAAAAATTGGTCATTACGAAGTTCGTAACGGGGATGAGAGATTTGTTAAAGCCATATTTTACGGAGAGATTAAGGAACTGATAAGGAAAGATGACTTTCTAGAAACGGATGGCCCTGTGTTCATTGATGATCCATACCTAAGTGATCGATTGAGTGATCATTATAGTTTTATTATGAAGGATGCTGTGGTTGAAAAGAGTATCCATTACATACAAACGCATTTGCTGTAAAAAAGAGGCAAGAATGAACCTTTGCCTCTTTAATTGCTTTTAATCAATTTTCTTTCTAATAGCTCAACTAACTGGTACATGATGGTCGCAAATACCGCAATGACCAGTAAGGAGAGCAGTACAAGGGTGAAATTAAATACCTGAAAACCATAGATGATCATATACCCCAGTCCTTTAGAAGAAACGAGAAATTCTCCAACGATGACCCCAACCCAAGAGAGTCCAACATTCACTTTAAGTGTTGAAATGATGGTAGGGAAACAAGCTGGAAGAATGGCCTCTTTAAAACATTGGGATCTGGTGGCACCAAAGGTTTGTAGTACTTTAATATAATTGGGATCTACTTCTTTAAACGCTGTATAAACGACAATGGTCGTGATGATGACCGAAATGATTGCACCCATCGCAATAATAGAAGTCATACTTGGACCAAGTGCAACGATTAATATTGGACCTAAGGCAACCTTTGGCATAGCATTTAAAATGACTAAATAGGGATCAAGTACCTTTGACAGGAAAGGTGACCACCAGAGAATGGCAGCAAGAATGGTTCCTAGAAGTGTTCCTAAAATAAAACCAAGAACGGTTTCTGATAACGTGTAGCCTAAGTCTACGAATAGTGTACCATCTTGGATTTTTTTTATGAATAAATCCCATACTTTTGAAGGGGCACTAAAGATTAATGGGTCAATCCATTGTTTCTTGCTTGAGATCTCCCATCCTAAGAAAAATACAAAGAAGATAATAAATTGGTAAAAGCGGACCCATCTTTTTTCATATGTGAGCTTTTTAATATAATTCTTATGAAGGAGCTCCACTGGTTGGTTATTATTCAAGTGATTCCAACTCCTTCCATATTTCTTGGAATAGCTGAGTATAAATTTCGTGATTTCTTGCTTGAAAAGGAGAGAGTTCTCTTAACACCTTTGGAACCTCAAATGACTGATGAATTTGGCCAGGACGAGCAGAAAATAAATAAATTCGATCACTCATGGCGATAGCCTCTCCAATATCATGTGTGACAAGGATAGCTGTTTTTCCGAAGGATTTTAATGTCTCAGATACAAGATCCTCTAGTCGAAGTTTTGTTTGATAGTCTAGAGCAGAAAATGGTTCATCTAGCATAAGTAACTTCGGTTCCGTTACTAAAGTCCTAACTAGTGCAACTCGTTGTCTCATTCCACCAGAGAGTTGTTTAGGATATTGTTTTTCATAGCCCTTTAATCCCATTTCTTCAAGAAGAGAAAAGGCATATTCCTTTTTAGCACTGTCTTCAATTCCAAAAATTTTTAAACCAAGCAATATATTTTCCTCAATGGTTTTCCAAGGAAATAAATAATCTTGCTGTAGCATATATCCGATCTTTTTTTTAGATTTGTTAACAGAACGATTCTCAAGCAGGATGGTACCCTCCGTTGGTTGAAATAATCCTGCTATGATTGAAAGTAGGGTTGTTTTTCCGCATCCACTTGGACCAAGGAAGGAGATGAATTCTCCTTCCTCAACTTCAAGTGAAATGTCGGAGAGGGCCGTTGTAGCAGAGGTCTTAGTAAAATACGTGTGATGAATATGTTCTAGCTTTAAAAAGCTCATAGTCGGCCACCTCGAAATTAATAAATTTTATTTCATTACCTCTTCGGCAATTTCGGTATTTACAAGCACACTGTGATCCACTCTTTTTGGTAACTCACCGGCTTCATCCATAATATTTTGAAGGTTTTCCCACTCTGCTTCATCAAGCACTGGGTTAGTTGCATAAGATCCCTGGCTCTTGTATCGGTCAACAACCGTCTCGATTAAGCTTAAGTCGGTATCCTCAAAGTAAGGAGAAATGGCTTCAGCGATATCTTTTGCAGAATTCTCTGCTACCCATTTTTGAGCTTTATAAATAGCTCTTGCGAATTTTTCAACGGTTTCTTTGTTTTCCGTCATATAGCTTTCTTTTGACATAAAGGTTGTATAAGGTACCATACCTGACTCTGTTCCAAATGAAGCGACAATATGACCTCTTCCTTCTTGCTCAAACACGCTCGCCGTTGGTTCAAAGAGCTGGACAAAGTCGCCAGTTCCAGAAGCAAAAGCACTTGAAATATTAGCAAAATCAATATTTTGGATCAGGTTTAGGTCGTTATGGGGATCGATATCATGCTGTTTTAGAACGTATTCGCCAACCATTTGTGGCATACCGCCTTTTCTTTGGCCTAAAAAGGTCGATTCTTTCAGCATATCCCATGAAAAATTATCAATTTTTTCACGAGATACAAGAAAAGTACCATCTGTTTGTGTTAGTTGGGCAAAGTTGATGACAGGGTCATTTGCTTCTTGAGCATAAACGTAAATAGACGTTTCAGAGCCAACGAGAGCAACATCAATACTATTGGATAGCAGAGCAGTCATTGTCTTGTCTCCACCTGAGGTAGTGGTTAGCTCAACATCCAAACCTTCTTCTTCAAAAAAACCTTTTTCAATGGCAACATATTCAGGTGCGTAGAAAATGGAACGGGTCACTTCACCAATTCGTACTTTCTGGACTTCTTCCTTGCTGCAGGCAGCAATCGGTATAATGAGAATAACGACTAGGACCATGGAAAAGAAAATCTTAAATGACTTTTTCATTTTATGGATAACCTCCTTAATAGATAACCTTTTTCAGTGAACGGTTTGTGCGCCTAACATATCGTATGAAGTCGAAAAAAATGTGTGAATGCCTAGATGAAAAACATGTGTAAAGGAGTGTGACAGTTGGATGTATTGTTTAGATATTGTGGATATGGAGCGGTTTCCTTCGCCACATCCTTATGTGGAATTATCAATAGTCACGTATTATTCTGAGGGATATAAAGTGAAAGGGATGTTAGCGGAACCTAAAGGAGAGGAAGCATTAGATGGATTTTTATATTTAAGAGGAGGGATTAAAAGTGTAGGGAAGGTTAGACCTTCAAGATTAGTGCAATTTGCTTGTGAAGGGTTTATTGTGTTTGCGCCGTTTTATCGAGGAAATCAAGGAGGAGAAGGAAATGAAGATTTCGGTGGAGATGATCGAGAAGATGCCTTTGCAGGGTATCGAATCTTACAGCAACATTCAAGAGTGAAACGGGTACATGTATTTGGATTTTCTCGTGGCGGAGTGATGGCATTATTAACTGCCATCAAGTTTCCTGATACGGCCTCTCTCGTCACCTGGGGTGGTGTAAGTGATATGAATCTTACATATATAGAAAGAGAAGATTTAAGAAGAATGATGAAGAGAGTCATTGGTGGTACACCGACGAAATATCCAGAAAGATATAAATTTCGAACTCCATTGTACGAGATTGAACGATTACGCTGTCCGACATTAATCATCCACGGATCAAAGGATCAAAATGTAAGTGTGGACCATGCCAGACGATTGGAAGAAAGGTTAAAGGATAGGTGTCACCCAGTGGAGAGCTGGTATTTTGAGGAGTTGACACATTATTTTCCTCCAAGTACTAACCGAAAAGTCGTTACCGACTTAACTCAATGGATGAAAAAACAGTCATAATAATGATAAAATATAGGAAAAGGAGTGGAGAATTATGGGTATGCCATTAGAGCTTAATACAATGATTGTTACTAAGGGTAGAGAAAAGCGAGTGGAGGAAAACTTGTTTATACTAACTAAAGAAGGATACCGCTTATATCCAATAGACATTCCCCTTGAGGTAAGAAGAACGATTGAAGGGGAAGTTAGTGGGATGGCAAAAATTAAAAAAGTGATTTTAGAAGGTGAACAAACGACGATTGAATATCAATTGATTTCTTTACATTCATCTAATTAAAAGAGCGTAATCGACTGATTACGCTCTTTTTAAAACTTATACTAAAGGACCACCCTTATCGACAATCTGAGCTGAAACATTGGCGAATTTGTTGAAGTTATCTTTGAATTTAGTGGCTAGTTCGTTCGCTTTCATCTGGTATGCCTCTTGGTCAGCCCATGTTCGGTTTGGCTGAAGAACATCATCTGGTACACCAGGAACATGTAGAGGGATCTCCAATCCAAAAATAGGGTCTTTGCATGTTTCTACATGATTTAGTTCCCCTTCAAGAGCTGCCTGTACCATGGAGCGAGTGTATGATAGTTTCATTCTACTTCCTGTACCATACTCACCACCAGTCCAGCCTGTATTCACTAGATAAACCTTCGCATTATGCTCGTCAATCTTCGTTCCTAGCATTTCAGCATAGCGAGTTGCTTCTAATGGTAGGAAAGGAGAGCCGAAGCAAGTGGAAAATGTTGCTTGTGGTGAAGTAATTCCTTGTTCCGTACCAGCAAGTTTTGATGTGTAACCGCTTAAGAAATGGTACATTGCTTGCTCCTTAGATAGCTTTGCAATGGGAGGTAGTACACCGAAAGCATCTGCTGTTAAGAAAATGATTGTATTAGGATGTCCTGCTACACTTGGATCCACGATATTACTAATCGATTGGATCGGGTAAGCAGCACGCGTATTCTCAGTTAATGTTCCATCATCATAATCAGCGACTCGTGTTTCCTTATTCAACACAACATTCTCTAATACAGATCCGAAATGAATGGCGTCAAAGATTTGAGGCTCCTTTTCTCTTGAAAGGTTAATGCACTTAGCGTAGCAGCCTCCTTCAATATTAAAAACACCATTAGCTGACCAACCATGTTCATCATCCCCGATTAGGCGTCGATTTACATCAGCTGATAAGGTCGTTTTCCCTGTTCCTGATAAGCCGAAGAATAAAGCAACATCGCCTTCAACACCGACATTTGCTGAGCAGTGCATTGGGAGAATATTATTTTCAGGAAGTAAGTAGTTCATGATGGAGAAAATAGACTTCTTCATCTCTCCTGCATACTCTGTACCACCGATTAATACGGTCTTTCTTTCAAAAGAGACAATGATAAAAGTCTCGGACTTTGTTCCATCAATCATAGGGTCAGCTTTAAAGTTTGGAGCTGAGATGACTGTGAATTGTTCTTCATGAGCCAAAAGCTCTTCTGCTGTTGGTCTAATGAATAATTGGTGGGCAAATAGATTATGCCAAGCGAACTCATTGATCACTTGTATCGGCAGACGATGCTTCTTATCTGCACCAGCAAACCCTTTGAAAACAAACAGCTCATCTCTATCTTTCAAGTAACCTAGTACTTTATTATATAAACGATCGAATACTTCTGGAGAGATTGGTTGGTTAACTGCTCCCCAGTCAATCTTGTCCTTTGTTGAAGCTTCTTCAACGATGAATTTGTCTTTAGGAGACCGGCCAGTATACTTTCCTGTTGTTGCTCGAACTGCTCCTGTCGAAGTCAAGACTCCTTCGTTTCTAGTAAGAACCTTTTCAACTAATTGTGGTACAGATAGTTGCACATGCACATGACCAGAGGCTAACAATTCATTTAATTGGTTAGAAATACGGACAGAGTTCATCTGATGACTACCTACCTTTATTTGTTATTTTTAATTAGTATAACACATTAACTTAATTAGTCTATACTATTTGAAAAAATATTAGAGGGTGCAAGAAAAAACATCTGATTCAACCTATTTTTAAGCCTTTTTATTTCATAAAACGATGAATTGGAGTCAATAGTCTATACTATTAAAAGAAGGGACAAATTCAAATGGGAGCAATCGCGTTATATGATGCTAAGTATTCATATTATTCTTCCAGATGGGAAGGTACTTGTGGGATATGGAAATGTGAAGTTAATAATGGCTCATTATTTGATGAATGAACCAATTATTTTTCATAAAGATGTTGACAGTATTTGACGAGATACGGTATTATTCTACATTGAACGGATACTCTCTTATCCCGAGCTGGTGGAGGGACAGGCCCTATGAAACCCAGCAACCTGCTTTAATAATTAATTACATCAAACGTAATTAATATAAAAGAGAAGGTGCTAACCTGAGGCAAGGATTTTAGTCCTTGAACGATAAGAGCGAAAGGCGCAAATTACTTTGCTATCACCCTTTCCTCAAGCAGGGAAGGTTTTTTATTTTGCATAAAGTTTTTATTGCGGTGGGTAATTTTTCAAACCTTCATAATAAAAATGGCATGTTTATTTCATACTACTTAGGGAATGAGTTCCGTATCAAATGGAAGGTTTTGTTTATGTTGATATGATAAGCATACCTTTTTCTCAAGTATAAATAAATAGGAGGTCAGGAGATGTCAAAAAAACGTCGTTTATTTACATCCGAGTCAGTTACAGAAGGTCATCCGGATAAGATCAGTGACCAAATTTCAGACTCAATTTTAGATGCTATTTTAGCAAAAGACGCAAATGCTCGTGTTGCTGCTGAAACATCAGTAACAACTGGGTTAGTATTAGTTGCTGGGGAAATTACAACCTCTACATACGTAGATATTCCAAAAATTGTTCGTGAAACAATTAAGGAAATTGGGTATACTCGTGCGAAATATGGTTTCGATTCTGAAACATGTGCGGTTTTAACTTCTATTGATGAGCAATCAGCTGATATTGCAATGGGGGTTGACCAAGCATTAGAAGCACGTGAAGGATCAATGTCTGATGAAGAAATTGATGCAATTGGAGCTGGAGACCAAGGGTTAATGTTTGGTTTTGCTTGTAATGAAACAAAAGAGCTTATGCCTCTTCCAATTTCTTTAGCTCATAAACTAGCTCGCAGATTAACTGAAGTTCGTAAGGATGATATTCTTCCTTACCTTCGTCCTGATGGAAAAACTCAAGTTACAGTTGAGTACGATGAAAATAATAAACCAGTTCGTATTGATACAATTGTTATTTCAACACAGCATCATCCTGAAGTAACATTGGAGCAAATTCAACGAAATCTTAAAGAGTATGTTATTAATCCTGTTGTACCAGAAGAGTTAATTGATGAAAATACAAAGTATTTCATTAACCCAACTGGTCGTTTCGTTATCGGTGGACCACAAGGTGATGCTGGATTAACAGGACGTAAGATTATTGTTGATACGTACGGTGGCTATGCTCGTCACGGTGGCGGTGCATTCTCTGGAAAGGATCCTACAAAGGTTGACCGTTCGGCTGCTTATGCTGCTCGTTATGTAGCAAAGAATCTGGTTGCTGCAGGTCTAGCGGATAAAGTGGAAGTGCAGCTTGCCTACGCAATTGGTGTTGCACATCCAGTATCTATTTCAATTGATACATTTGGTACTAGCGAAGTAAGTGAAGAAGTTCTTATTGAAGTAGTTCGTAATAACTTCGATCTTCGTCCAGCTGGAATCATTAATATGCTTGATTTAAGACGTCCTATCTATAAACAAACTGCTGCTTATGGTCACTTTGGCCGTACAGATGTAGATCTTCCATGGGAGCGTACAGATAAAGCTGATACACTTCGTAAAGAAGCTCTTGAAAGATAATATTAATAGTAAACATTCAACCGGGAGTTACAGAAAATTTGTAACTCCCGGTTTTTCTTTTCGTCTATAAGGGTATGGTGGTTTAGAAGCAAAAAGGGATGTAAACAATGGGTAGTAAGCTTGATTTTTTTGGAAATGGTCAATTAGACCGTGCGATTCGATAATTTTAGTGGTAGTATTAATAGGTATTATTTCTGAATGAAAGACTAAACTCGTAAGAACGGAGTAGGTGAGTTACATACAATGTGTGGTTTTATTGGATGTGTTCATGACAAATCGCAAGTGTTTAGTGATGGACAAAAACAACAATTTGAAAATATGAATAATGTGATTACGCATCGCGGACCTGATGATGATGGATATTTCTACGATTCTCATGTTCAATTTGGGTTTCGTCGTTTAAGTATCATTGATATAGAAAGTGGGCATCAACCCCTTCATTTTGAAAACGAAAGATACTGGATTATCTTTAACGGTGAAATCTATAACTATGTTGAATTAAGAGAAGAGCTTTTGGCAGAAGGAATCACCTTTGCAACAAGCTCTGATACAGAAGTGATCATTGCTTTGTATAGCCATCTGAAGGAAAAGGCTGTCGAAAAGCTTCGTGGAATGTTTGCTTTTGTTATTTGGGATAAGGTTGAGAAGACGCTTTATGGGGCACGTGATCCATTCGGCATTAAGCCTTTCTTCTATTTTGATGACGGCGAAAAGACATTCTTTGCATCGGAGAAAAAGAGTATTTTACTTGCTCTACAAAATGATGTACTGAACTATGATTCTTTACAGTATTACTTAACGTATCAGTTTGTTCCCGAGCCTTATACGATGTCAGAAGGTATTTCAAAATTAGAACCTGGACACTACTTTACAAAGAAAATGGGATCTGAAATGGAAATCAAGCGATATTGGAAGGCTCATTTCCACCCAGTAAGAAAGTCAGAGAGTGATTTTGTAAAGGAAATAAAAGATGTTCTTTTTGACTCTGTGAAAATTCATATGAGAAGTGATGTCCCAGTTGGTTCCTTCCTTTCTGGTGGAATTGACTCTTCGATCATTGCTTCCATTGCAAAAGAATTCCATCCAGCGATTAAGACGTTTTCTGTAGGTTTTGATCATAATGGGTTTAGTGAAATTGATGTTGCTAAGGAAACGGCTGATAAGCTAGGAGTAGAAAATATTAGCTATATCATTACTCCAGAAGAGTACATGAATGAAGTGCCGAAGATTATGTGGCATATGGATGACCCACTTGCAGACCCTGCATGTGTTCCCTTATACTTTGTCGCACGTGAAGCTCGTAAGCACGTGACAGTGGTTCTATCTGGGGAAGGTGCAGATGAGCTATTTGGTGGCTACAATATTTATAGAGAGCCTCAGAGTCTAGAGGTGTTTAATAAAATTCCACAGGTTGGAAAAGCGTTTTTACGTTTGCTAGCGAAAAAGATGCCAGAAGGTATGCGTGGGAAGAGCTTTATTGAACGTGGTTTGACTCCTTTAGAAGAACGCTATATCGGAAATGCAAAGATGTTTAGTGAGTTTGAAAAGAGTGACCTTTTAAACACGTATAACAAAGGTTTAGATTTCACTAATATTACAAAACCTCTATATAAAGAAAGTGAAGGCTACGATCCAGTTGACCGTATGCAGTATATTGATATTCACACATGGATGCGTGGAGATATTTTATTAAAGGCTGACAAAATGACCATGGCTCATTCGTTAGAGCTTCGTGTTCCATTTTTAGATAAAGCCGTTTTTGAGGTTGCTTCTAAAATTCCAACAAGTTTAAAAACAGCCAATGGAACAACAAAGTATGTTCTTAGAAAAGCAGCAGAAGGAATTGTTCCAGAACATGTTCTTAATCGTAAAAAGCTAGGCTTTCCTGTTCCGATTCGTCACTGGTTGAAGGCTGAGATGAATGAGTGGGCGAAGACGATTATTAGAGAAAGCGATACAGATTATTTATTAAATAAGACGTATGTGCTTCAATTGCTTGAGGATCACTGCCAAGGAAAAGCCGATAATAGCAGAAAGATTTGGACGGTGCTCATGTTTATGGTATGGCATCAGGTATATGTAGAAAAAAAGTACTCCTTCGAGAAGGAATACTTTGCGGAAAAGGTATTACAAAGCTAATTAGTGAGGGAGGTAGGTAATTGCCTGACTCCCCATTTGCACCCAGGATTCTTCAAAATCCATAATGGGTGCTTTTTTATTTTTTTCTCCTGTTAATGGATCGTTAAAGTAAACATAATCCTTATCAAAGCCTGTTAATAATACAGAGTGTTCCTTGAAGGTAATATCAATTACCCCACTTGGAGTATGCCAGGTCACAAATTCGTTAGAAGACAGCTTTTTATAAGAGGTATTGGTGATCACCCAGACCGGACGTTTGTCAGAAAGGTGTATTTTTATTGTATTAAAAGGTGAACCGGTTAAATCTTTAATTTGTCCTGGTAAATATTTTTCAGCCAGTTCTTTAATGGGTTGATGGTACACGCCTAAACCAGGTAATTCTTTTGTATACATGCTCCCGACAAATCCGTCATTAGGATGGCCATAGTAAACTTTTTCACCGGAGACCTTGTAGGCTGTCGTGTCTTTTTTGATTTCTTTCGCAAGAGTCATCTTATCTACTGAAATATTTGCGTATTGCAGTAACATGGCTAAACTCGTAACTTCACAGCCCCGTGGAAGTTCAGGAAGTTGGTTGATGACTGGTGCATCTAAGAGAACGGTTTGTTCTATCGGAATAATTGTAAGGTCGACTTGATCATCGATAAAAGTGTTCGTCGAACCTAGCGGGGCTTGTACCCAGGTTTTTATTCGACCTACAGCCTCCGCAATATGTGGTGTTTGTGCTAAGATGATAAACCCTATTAAAACCACTCCAATTATTGAAAAAGAAGTTTTAAGAGAAGCGCCTAACTTTATAAAACGTGAAAAAATAAATAGTATGAAAATCAAAATTCCAATCAATATGATTAGTGTAATCATAGGCACCACCGATATACTTGTAGTTAAGCTTTTTATTATTAGTTATATCGGCATATTTCCTCTAGTTTCAAGATACTTTTTCTAAGAAAATTCTTATTTTTGTATCGATTTATAGTATTGCCCTTTTTCGACGTACTGGTTCATGATTCGGTCACGATCCTTAATATCTTCCTCAGTCAACTCGCGAATGACCTTGGCTGGGCGACCGAATGCAAGCGTGTTCGGTGGAATTTTCTTTCCTTGAGGAACTAAACTTCCAGCTCCAATGAATGCACCTTCGCCAATTTCTGCCTGATCTAGTATAATAGAACCCATTCCAACTAAAGCTTTCTTTCGAATGATGCAGCTATGCAAAATCACTTGGTGACCGATCGTGACTTCGTCTTCAATTATGAGCGGATTATTTGGACTTTGGTGTAAAATAGAGTTATCCTGAATGTTCACGCGGTCTCCTATAATAGTTGGGGCAACATCTCCGCGGATAACGGTGCCGAACCATATGCTTGTATGTTCACCAATGACAACATCTCCCGTTACAGTCGAATATTCGGCTAGGTACGCACTTTTGGCAATTCTCGGGGTTTTATCATAATAAGGATAAATCATATACATCCTCCTTTAAGTAATCATATATATTTACTATAACGAATTTATATCATATTTTCTTATACTTTTTTAGAAGGAGCAATACATATGTGGAAATGGGAAGCAGAAGGGACTGCTAGAGCAGTTATTGTGATCGTTCATGGGGCCATGGAGCATCATAGAAGATACGGTTGGCTCATAGAGCAGTGGAGAAATGCGGGCTTTCATGTCGTCATGGGTGATCTGCCAGGTCATGGATTAACGACAAGATCAAGAAGAGGGCATATCGATTCTTTTGAAGAATACGTGACTGAAGTGAAAAAGTGGATTGATGCATCGTACCAATTTGATTTGCCTGTCTTCTTGATTGGTCACAGCATGGGTGGACTAATTACACTAAGGCTTCTACAAAAAGAGAGATTAAATGTAGCTGGCGTTATTCTTTCATCTCCTTGCTTAGGTCTAGTGAACAAGCCTTCTCCAATCTTACACGCGGCAACCTTTATATTAAATAAAGTGTTCCCTGCTTTGCGAGTTTCTTCAGGAATTTCATTGGACATGGTGACGAGAAATGAAGATGTAAGAGAATTGGATCTTAAAGACACTTTATATGTAAAAAAGATATCGGTACGCTGGTATCGTGAACTAGAAGAAGCGATGAAGAATGCATTCGCAATGATTAAAAGAACTCAGGACACACCATTATTGGTCGTTCAAAGTGGGGATGACAGGATCGTAGATAAAGAGAAGGTAAGAACTTGGTTTAACTCCGTGCCATTATCGGAAAAACGTTTTAAGGAATGGCCAAAATGCTATCATGAAGTGTTTAATGAACCAGAACGGGAAGAAGTATTTTTATATGTAAAAGATTTTGTAGAAGGTCAGTTAAAGGGACTAGGATATATTGTGGAGTGAGGTGAAATGAATGAGTGTTCCAACAATGCCCATCAGCTTAATGACAGAAGTGTATAGGAAAGTTCTACCTGCTGTTCATCGAGAATTGAGGGTTTGGAAGGCACGAGCGGAAGAAATACCGAATCCAGAGCTTCGAAAACAAGCCCTAGCTAGCATTGAACACAAAACGTTTCATTGTGAAGGCGGAGGAATTCTTTCTTTAATGGGAATGGATCGCTATGAAGAAGCGATTCGCTTTATTGTTGCTTATCAGACGATTAGTGATTATTTAGACAATTTATGTGACCGGAGTACTTCGCTTGATCCGATCGATTTTGCCACGTTGCATGAATCAATGGAACATGCACTTACCGTAGGAAAAGAGCAGAAGAATTATTATGAACATCGAGAAGACCAAGATGATGGAGGATATTTACATGACCTCGTGGCAACCTGTCAGAAGGTGCTTGCTGGGGTAGATAAATATGAATTAATTCGAGAACACTTGCTTGAGTTATGCCACTATTATTGTGATTTACAAATCCATAAGCATGTTAAACAAGAAGAACGAATACCCCGACTGAAAAATTGGTTTGGTAAGCATAGAAGCAAAATACCTGAAATGGAATGGTATGAATTTTCTGCTTGCTCGGGTTCTACATTAGGAATTTTCTGCCTTGTTTCCTTTGCTATGAGCAAAGGATTTACTCATCATCATGCCGATTCCATTCGGGAAGGTTATTTCCCTTATGTGCAAGGATTACATATTCTTCTGGATTACTTTATTGACCAGGAAGAGGATATAGATGGTGGAGATCTTAATTTCTGCTTTTATTATAAAGATGAAAAAGCGCTGTTCGAACGACTTAATCATTTTGTTAATGAAGCGGATCGGCACATTGAAAATCTCCCATATAAAAGATTTCATCAGTTGATTAACCGAGGTTTATTAGGTATTTATTTATCAGATGATAAAGTACGTAATCAAAAAGGAGTAAGAAAGCTTTCACGAACAATGATCTGGAATTCAGGTCCCGTTGGGTTATTCTTCTATATCAATGGTCGGCTGTATCGCTCCGTGCAAAAATGGAATATCTTTCGAGCTCGTACACAGTAAAACAGTCTGAAATCAAATTTCAGACTGTTTTTTTATGATCGTTTTTCAATAGCTATGATAAAGGGGGCATTATTTTTCTGATTTTCAAACTGATAACGAAGGACATGAGCCTTTTGTTGATCCAGCCCTTTTACATATTGCAAAAGTTCATCCCGTTCTATGGCTCCTTCATCGTGCCCATGATAAATAACAAGGACAATGATCCCTTCGACAGCTAAAAAGTCCAAAAGCTGTTCAATCGCGGAAATGGTCGTTTCGGGTTTTGTAACAATGCTCTTGTCTCCTCCAGGAAGATATCCTAAGTTGAAAATCGCTGCGGTTATTTTGCCTCTTGCTGCTACCGGAATAGAGTTTTTCAATTCCTCATGTCCACGATGGATAAGGGTGACACGGTTTGAAAGATTTTCTACCGCTAGGCGCTCTTGTGTCGCATGAATAGCTTGTTCTTGAATATCAAATCCATACACATGACCTGTGCCGCATGCCAGCTTTGCTAAAAAATAAGTATCATGGCCATTACCTAGAGTCGCATCTACTGCAATGCTATTCGGGAGAAATGCCTTTTCAAGTAGGTTTCTAGCAAACGGTAAAATTCTTTCTAGCTTCATAAGCTGGTGGCCTCCACGCGATAAAACTTCCCTTGCCAGCTGTCTCTTCTTTTGAGTTCAGCGTCAATTGAATTTAAGACTTCCCACTTATTCACGCTCCACATCGGCCCAATCATTAAATCAATCGGTCCATCCCCGGTAATTCGATGGACAATCATTTCAGGTGGTAAAATTTCTAATTGGTCACATACTAAGCTTACGTAGTTCTCTAAAGAAAGAAACTCTAATTTGCCCTTCTCATATTGTTTCACCATAGGTGTTCCCTTTAAAAGGTGTAATAAATGAATCTTTATTCCTTGAACGTCCAGCTTTGCCACTTCTTTTGCAGTTGTCATCATCATGTCATAGGACTCGAGTGGCAATCCATTAATAATATGTGAGCAAATTCGAATATTATGCTTGCGAAGCTTGTTTACTCCTTCAACATAACATTGGTAATCGTGAGCTCTGTTTATCAATAGGGCCGTTCGTTCATGAACGGTTTGAAGACCAAGCTCTACCCATAAATAAGTTCTCTTATTCAGTTCGGCTAAATATTCAACAACTTCATCAGGTAGACAATCTGGTCTTGTTGCTATTGATATACCTACCACACCTTCTTGGGAAAGGACGCTTTCGAATTTCTCTCTTAATTCTTCAATGGGTCCGTGCGTATTCGTATAGGCTTGAAAATACGCCATATATTTTCCATCTTTCCATTTTGAATGCATTTTTTCCTTTATATTTTGGAACTGGGTCGTTAAATCATCTACTCTATTTCCTGCGAAATCTCCTGAGCCTGCCGCACTACAGAAGGTACAGCCCCCATAAGCAACCGTACCGTCTCGGTTCGGACAATCAAAGCCACCATCAAGTGCGACTTTAAAAACCTTATGTCCAAAAGTTTGTCTTAAGTGGTAATTCCATGTATGGTATCGTTTATTATCTGATGCGTATAAAAAAGGATGCAACTTACTCACCTACGTAGTCTCCTTACAATCAAAGTATCCTCATTTTATCAGAAAAAGGATAGACAACCAACTGGATAAATGATTGGTGAGTTCTGCCACTAGAGAGAGGTTGTAAGAAAAGGAGTACTTGCACACACTACATATGAAGCATATTGCTTCTTTTTCAGAAGAAAAGGGGGGGGCTTTTAGAATGGCAACTCATCAATCCATGATTAACCTCTTTGAGAGATGTAATGCGGTATTACGAAATGCCGAGACACAGTTTAACATAAGCAGTAGGCAGGATCATTATAATGATGAAAACTTAGATATTGCTATGAGAGAACTCGAGGATGCATACAATGATGTCGCAAAAATGGCATTAAGTGCAAATGAGGTTCAAAGAGAAGACTTACACCGTATGAGGCTGCAAATTCAACAACTCCAAAACCAAATGACGCTACTTGATCGATAGGGGGAGAAGGATGAAAAAGCGTTCGAAACAAAACAACCCTGAGCAAAAAACAAGAAATGGAATTAATAATCAAGACGTAGAGCTTGGATCTGATTTCGATCAGGTTAAAGCCTCAAAAAAGAAGTATGAAAACAAAGGCGGCCAGCCTGTGAAATCTAAGTTTCATCCAGAACCGGAGCAAAGTTCTTAAGCAGATAAGAGTCCCACAGTCGTTGGGACTCTTATCTTTTTGTTTGGCTCTTCTCTAAAACATTGTTTGCTATAAACACACTTTTTGGGAAATAAACTATTTGAATTGATTGAATATTTTTACTCTCTTTTGTCAATAGAAAAGGATTGATGTTTCCTTTTGGACCAACTAAAATTATTTCTAGACTCGAAATTATAAAAACTTTTAACAAAGAAAAGGGGCGTTTTTCATGCCTAAAGCTCTATGGTTACTAATTATAGGGATGGCGGTGAATGTAACTGGCTCTTCTTTTTTATGGCCTTTAAACACGATTTACATCCATGAGCACTTAGGAAAATCATTGACAGTCGCTGGATTTGTTCTTATGTTGAACGCTGGTGCAAGTGTAGCGGGTAATTTATTTGGTGGAGCTTTATTTGATAAGATTGGTGGTTATAAAGCCATTTTACTAGGAATCGGCATTACTGTGGTTGCACTGCTTGGCCTGACCTTTTGGCATGGGTGGCCCATGTATGTTGTTTTTTTAACGATCATTGGTTTTGGCTCTGGAATCGTTTTTCCTTCTATGTACGCAATGGCAGGAACGGTATGGAAGGAAGGCGGAAGAAGTGCCTTTAATGCTATTTACGTTGCCCAAAATTTAGGGGTAGCTATCGGGGCTGCACTTGGCGGTCTTGTTGCATCGTACTCCTTTCAATGGATTTTTGTCGCCA
Organism: Bacillaceae bacterium; assembly: GCA_041640555.1. Taxonomy (GTDB): domain Bacteria; phylum Bacillota; class Bacilli; order Bacillales; family Cytobacillaceae; genus Robertmurraya_A. The sequence goes on along the minus strand of JBEQAB010000004.1, from coordinate 378,597 downwards.
ATACGCTAATGTATATCCTTTTTTTATTCATAGCAGTGTTTGGTTATCGTGGAATACAATCAAGTAATAGTGGGGGTAAGCAAACCAATATTATAGAACAATCTACGTCAGTGAAAAGCCATGCAAAGCTATATGCTCTGTTGATTTTATGTATCGGGTATTTGTTATGCTGGGTTGGTTATGTCCAGTGGCAGTCTACCATTGCATCACACACACAGGAGCTCGGAATATCATTGAAGCAATACAGTGTATTATGGACCATAAACGGTGCGTTGATTGTTATTGCACAGCCAATCATTAATAAAATATTGAAACCATTTGCTCATCATATCAAAGGGCAAATTATCGCAGGTATTCTTATTTTTATTATGTCTTTTGCCGTTGCTTCTATAGCTAATGAATTTTCTGGATTCCTAACAGCAATGGTCATTCTAACGGTTGGTGAAATGCTTGTATGGCCCGCGGTACCGACCATAGCAGACAAATTAGCACCAAAGGGAAGAGAAGGATTCTATCAGGGAATCGTCAATAGTACGGCAACAGGTGGCAGAATGATCGGTCCACTATTGGGAGGAGTACTTGTAGACTTATATGGCCATCAAATGATGTTATTAATCTTAATCACTTTATTTGTGATCTCCATCATAACCACATTCATATATGATCGAAATCTTCAAACCAGAAAAATGCAATACAAACAAGCGTAGTTTACATTTTATAATAAAGGTTAATAAGGAGTGTTCGGTTAGATTTGCGCTCCGGGGTGGACGCTTTCCGCGGGCGGGGCCGAGCCGCTTCCTTCGCTGCGCTCAGTCCAGGGTCTCGACTGTCCCGCTTTTTCCGCCGGAGTCGCCACCCTCCGCTCCAATCAATAAAGTATTAATGAAACATCCTGTCCTTAATCGTATATAAGTGTACGATAATACGTATATGAAGTAATTAGAACTTTGAATAAAATTATTGTTAATGACATCAAAATTATTAAAGCAGGTTATTAATTCGATACACTAGTTGATTGGAGCGGAAATCAACCAATTTTAACTTGAAAATAAAAAGGTAACGAGAGAACTTGGTGGAGATCTTTTTGTAGACATTGGAACTAGCTTATAACTGAGCTAGTTTTTTATTTTGCTCAGATGTTTCTACGCCTTAAGTCTGAATAGAAGTTAAAGCTTGCGCCTCGCTACATTTTTTTGATCTCCTTCTATAATCAAGGTATAGAATTCAAGGAGGAAGAAAAATGAAAAGATTAATATATGGAGTAGTGGTAGTTACGGGAACCTTAATGCTAGCGGGGTGTAATATCTTAGCAGTCGGGAAAGATGCATATGAAAAAAGTCTATTCGTTGAAAGTGATAAAGCGGAAGAGCTAGAGCTTGAGGTAAACATGGGAGCGGGAGAACTAACAATGGATCAAGGCTCAAAGGAGTGGGTAACTGGAGAGGCGAAGTACAACAATAAAGATTTAGAGCCTGAGGTTTCCTATAAATTAAATGGGGATACAGGAAGAATAACTATTGACCAATCAAAGAGCGATGATATCAACATAAATAAAGGCGGTCTAAAAAATGAATGGAATGTACAGGTAACAAATAAAGTGCCTTTGGAATTAATTGTGAACTCTGGTGCTGCTGCTAGTACATTAAATTTATCAGGTTTAAAGCTTAAAGACCTTCAAATTAACGCTGGTGTTGGGGACCTTACGGTTGATTTAAGTGGAGATTGGAAGAAAAGTTTTGATGTAAATATGGATATGGGTGTAGGAGTCACAACCTTGATTTTACCAAAAGATGTTGGGGTAAAGGTGATTTCGGAAAAAGGTTTAGGAGTAAGATCCGTGGAAGGATTAACATCAGAGGGAGATGGAGTCTACGTAAATGACAAGTTTGGCAATAGTGATGTTACAATAACAGTGAATGCGGATCTAGGAATTGGGGAGTTTGAGATTAAAGAGGAGTAGTCACTCATTTGTGGAGAACTGATTAAGACAATCGATCAGTTTTTTTCTGCTTTACACCATTCTCTGAAAAGTATGATAATGGAATAAAAAGCGGGAGGAGCATCTAATGATTCATACTTTGTCAAAGCTTTCTTTGGATACGATTGAAACGATTGTTGAAAACGCATTTGAGTGGTTAGTGGTTGTTGATAGAGAAGGCTTAATTACATATATAAATAAAAATTATTGTGAGTTTCTGGGCGTGAATAGAGACGAAGTAATCGGGGTTCATGTGTCAAAGGTTATAGAAAATTCGAGAATGCATATTGTAGCGAGTACAGGTAAGGAAGAGATTGCAGATCTACAGTATATTAAAGGCAATTATATGATTGCTAATCGTATCCCTATTTTTTCAAAAGGGGAAGTGATCGGTGCATTTGGAACCGTTTTCTTTCGGGATACACAAGCATGGATGAAGATGAACTCACATGTAAAGAGCTTGTTATCAAAGATGCAAAGCTACATACAAGATCTGGATCGAAGTGTGAAATACACATTAGATGATATTCTGGGGAGTTCAAAGCAAATTGTCAGCTTAAAAGAAAAGGTCAAGATGATTGCAGCGAGTGATATTTCGATCCTCATTCGTGGAGAAAGCGGTACCGGAAAAGAGCTTTTTGCGCACAGCATTCATCAGCTGAGCAATCGAAGTCATCAGCCTTTCGTTAAGATCAACTGTGCAGCTATTCCAGAGCATCTATTAGAATCTGAACTTTTTGGATATGAGGAGGGTGCGTTTACTGGGGCAAAAAAAGGGGGGAAAAAAGGAAAGTTTCATCTAGCGGATGGAGGAACACTCTTCTTAGATGAAGTCGGCGATATGCCATTAAATATGCAGGTGAAGTTGCTTCGTGCACTTCAGGAAGGAGAAATTGAGAGTGTTGGAGCGCTAAAACCAATGAACGTAGATGTTCGGATTATTGCAGCGACTAACCGTCCTTTAGAAAAAATGATGGAGGAAAAACGTTTTCGGGAAGATCTTTTTTATCGGATTAATGTCGTTCCCTTTCAAATCCCCTCATTACGTGAAAGAATGGAAGATATTCCTATCTTACTAGATTATTTCATTAACAAGATTACAAGAAAAAGTGGGAAAAGAATCCATGGAGTGAGTGAAGACGTTTCTGAATTGCTTCAAACATATAGCTGGCCTGGAAATATCCGTGAGCTAGAAAATGTGATGGAGGCGGCCATTCACTTAACAAATGGAGAAATCATCACAGTGGAGTCTTTGCCAGATTATATTCATGACTCTTCTGTTTACCCACTTGGAAAAAGGAAGCTGAAGGAAATATTGGACGAAACTGAGCGAAGAGTTCTTCAGCAGAGCTTAGTAAAGTATAATCATGATAAGCTTTTGGCAGCTAAAGCACTAGGAATTAGTAAATCAACTATGTATGAAAAACTAAAAAAATATGGGCTAGAATAGTCCAGAAATCCGGAATGTGTTCCAGGTTTCTGGACTTCTTTGTATCTATGATTTTATTAGCCCCCATTCACGTAAAGGACATGTTTTTTTGGAAATCTATTCTATCATTTCAGAGATCTAACTGACGGTTCAGTCCGAAAATCCGGAATAAATGTTCAACAAATCGTCATAAAAATCACATCACAATAAGGATTAACAGATTGGCACGCTCCTTGCATAAAGAAAAGAGGGAAGGGAGGATGCACGAAAAAATGTAATCGTTTCCAATTTAGTTCCACAACAAAGGGGGAAATAAGATGCTTAGTATGATCGGTTTAATTGGTGGTTTGGCCTTATTAATTTTCTTAACGATGCGAGGAATGAATTTACTTGTTGCAGGTCCACTATCAGCATTGTTCGTTGCAGTTCTTAATGGAATGCCGTTGTTTCCACAACTTGTAGCAGAAGGGGAAGCGAACCTTGTTGGAAACTATATGTCTGGTTTTTCTAGCTTTGTCACGGCATGGTATTTAATGTTCCTTTTAGGGGCTATTTTTGGAAAAGTTATGGAAGATAGCGGTGCAGCTGATTCAGTTTCCAGGTTAATTGTTGAGAAGCTCGGAATGAAGTATGCCATACTTGCCATTGTAGCAGCCTGTGCGGTGTTGACGTATGGAGGAGTAAGTTTGTTCGTTGTGGCCTTTTCTGTCTATCCGATGGCGCTTAGTTTATTTAAACAAGCGAACCTGCCACGACGTTTCATCCCTGCAGCATTAGCCTTCGGATCGGTTACTTTTACGATGACTTCTGCAGGCTCACCGGAAATTCAAAACTGGATTCCAATTGATTATTTGAATACTTCTCCTTATGCAGGATGGGAGGTTAGCTTAATTGTTGCCGTATTTATGATGATTTTTGGTTATTGGTGGCTAAAGCGCATGATTTCAAAAGCGGTAGAAAATGGGGAGCACTTTGTTGAACGAGATGGTGATCCGGTTAATGAAGAAAGAGATCTTCCAAATCCGTTAATGGGTGTTTTACCGTTAGTTGTCGTTCTTGCGATTTCATTTATTTTTCATGATTCCTTAAAGCAATCGGCACTAATCATTGCTCTTTTAGGCGGTGTGATCGCGACGTATGCCCTTAACCGCAAGTATTTTAAAAACTTTTGGAGTGCAGTTTCGGAAGGGACTCTTGGAGCATTAATTGCAATAGGAAATACAGCTGCAGTTGTTGGATTTGGTGGGGTAGCAAAGGCCGTTCCTGCATTTGGAGTGGCTGTTGACTTTATGACGAGCATTCCAGGAAGCCCTCTAATTGGAGGGGCGATTGCTGTAAGTGTCATTGCTGGTATGACCGGTTCAGCATCTGGTGGTCAAGCGATTGCCTTGCCATTACTTGCGCCTCATTATATGGATATGGGAGTTAATCCAGAAGCACTCCACCGCGTCGTTGCTATTTCATCTGGAGCATTGGATTCTCTCCCTCATAACGGCTATGTGGTTACTACTGTTCGGGCCATTTGTGGAGAAAGTCATAAGGATGCCTACAATCCTGTTGGTGCAGTAACCGTCATAGTACCTACTTTAGGTGTGATTCTAGCGATTATTCTATTCTCTTTAGGGGTTGGAATCTAGAAAGGAGTTTCTTATGAAGGAACAATCAATTGTTTTTGTGACGGGGGCAGCCCAGGGAATAGGGTATGAGATTAGTAGAAAGTTTGCTGAGCATGGTGCAAGGATTGTCTTAACGGATGTTAATGAAGAGACGGTTATCGCCTCTGCAAACGAGCTTCGAAAACTAGGGTATGAAGCAATAGGAATCAAATGCGATGTAACAAAAGAAGAAGAAATTATTGCTGCCATCGAGCATGTGATTTCTCATTTAGGATCCATTGATGTGTTAATCAATAATGCAGGACTTCAACATGTATCATATATTGAGGATTTTCCTACAGAAAGATTTGAGCTGTTGATAAAAGTTATGTTAACAGCACCATTTGTGTTAACAAAGCATGTGTTGCCTCATATGAAAAAACAAGGCTTCGGGAGAATTATTAATATGGCTTCTATCAACGGGTTGGTGGGGTTCGCTGGTAAAGCTGCCTATAATAGTGCGAAGCATGGAGTGATTGGGTTAACGAAAGTAACAGCCCTTGAAGCAGCAACCCATGGAATTACGGTGAATGCTCTTTGCCCTGGTTACGTAGATACTCCACTGGTACGTAATCAGCTAGCAGACTTAGCTAAGACTAGAGGGGTGGAGCTTGAAAGAGTTCTTGAGGATGTTCTCTACCCTCTCGTCCCACAAAAACGCTTGTTAACTGTTGACGAGATTGCGAATTACGCGATTTTTCTAGCAAGTGATGCGGCAAAAGGGATTACTGGTCAAGCGGTCATTATTGACGCAGGTTATACGGTTCAATAAAAAAATACACACACTCTACTCCTTATCTTCATATGCTACAAAACACAACTTGCATCGAACTAGAAAATACACTACAATAGCATCATACTTAAATATGTGGTGACCATGATAAGGAGTAGTAGTGAGAAATACCTGAAAGTAGAGAGTTGACGGATGGTGAAAGTCAACCAGGTGTCCATGAACTCGCCTTTGAGTCGCAAGTGTGAAAGAAAGTAATGCTTGCCGTATTCCGCGTTAAGGATAATGAAGCGAGTGACTTGTGCACTAATGTGGGTGGTACCGCGGGAGATTCTACATAATCCTCTCGTCCCTTTTTATAGGGACGGGATTTTTTGCGTTTAAACAAGTATTTTTAGGAGGAATTAAAAGTGAGCTTTAATCATCAAGAAATTGAAAAAAAGTGGCAAAGCTTTTGGGATACTAACAAGACGTTTCAAACAAGTGAAGAAAAAGGTAAACGCAAATTTTATGCGTTAGATATGTTTCCATATCCATCTGGTGCTGGACTGCATGTAGGGCATCCAGAAGGGTACACAGCAACAGATATTTTATCACGTATGAAGCGAGCTCAAGGTTATAACGTGTTACACCCGATGGGGTGGGATGCGTTTGGTCTTCCAGCTGAGCAATACGCACTAGACACTGGGAATGATCCTGCTGAATTTACAGCATTAAATATTGCCACATTTAAGCGCCAAATCAAGGCATTAGGTTTCTCATATGATTGGGATCGCGAAGTGAATACTACAGATCCCGAATATTATAAATGGACACAATGGATTTTCTTAAAATTGTTTGAAAAAGGCCTAGCCTATATTGATGAGGTAGCGGTAAACTGGTGTCCGGCACTAGGAACGGTGTTATCAAATGAAGAAGTTATTGATGGAAAAAGTGAACGTGGTGGTCATCCCGTAGAACGTCGTCCAATGAAGCAGTGGGTATTAAAAATTACTGCATATGCGGATCGTTTATTAGAGGACTTAGAAGAACTTGACTGGCCAGAGAGCTTAAAGGATATGCAACGCAACTGGATTGGTCGTTCTGAAGGTGCCGAGATTACTTTTAATATTGAAGGTAATGATGGGCAGTTCACGGTCTTTACTACAAGGCCTGATACATTATTCGGTGCAACGTATGCGGTATTAGCACCAGAGCATACATTGGTTGAAAGTATTACGACATCAGAGCAGCGTGATGCGGTTCAAGCCTATATTGAACAGATCAAAAGTAAGAGTGATTTGGAGCGTACCGATTTAGCTAAAGACAAAACAGGTGTGTTTACAGGTGCTTATGCAATTAATCCGGTTAACGGAGCGAAAATGCCAATCTGGATTGCTGATTATGTACTTGTCAGCTATGGAACAGGAGCGATCATGGCCGTACCAGGTCACGATGAGCGAGACTACGAATTTGCTAAGAAATTCGAATTGCCAATTGTCGAAGTCGTTGCAGGTGGAGATGTTTCAAAGGAAGCTTACACAGGTGATGGTGAGCATGTAAACTCTGACTTCTTAAATGGCATGAACAAAGAAGAAGCGATTACTCGTATGATTGCTTGGTTAGAGGAAAAAGAAATAGGGACGAAGAAAGTTACTTACCGTTTACGCGATTGGTTATTTAGCCGTCAACGCTATTGGGGAGAGCCAATTCCAGTCATTCACTGGGAAGATGGAACAATGACAGCTGTTCCTGATTCAGAGCTTCCATTGATGTTGCCAAAAACGACCGAAATTCGCCCATCTGGAACAGGCGAATCGCCACTTGCGAATATCGAAGACTGGGTAAATGTAGTTGACCCTGTAACAGGGAAAAAGGGACGTCGTGAAACAAATACGATGCCACAATGGGCAGGTAGCTGCTGGTATTACTTACGTTATATTGATCCGAAGAATGATCAAGCATTAGCAGATCCAGAAAAATTAAAAGAGTGGCTTCCAGTTGATATTTATATCGGTGGAGCAGAGCATGCGGTTCTTCACTTGCTTTATGCGCGATTCTGGCATAAGTTTTTGTATGATATAGGTGTAGTAAGCACGAAGGAACCATTCCAAAAATTGTTTAACCAAGGGATGATTCTAGGGGAAAATAATGAAAAAATGAGTAAATCAAAAGGAAATGTCGTAAACCCTGACGAAATCGTTGGAACACATGGTGCAGATACTCTTCGCTTGTACGAAATGTTCATGGGGCCACTTGAAGCTTCTATTGCATGGTCGACACAAGGATTAGACGGTTCACGTCGCTTCTTGGACCGTATTTGGCGCTTACTAGTGGATGAAAATGGTGGGATTTCAGAGAAGATTCAAACGGTGGAATCTTCTAGTCTCGAAAAGGTCTATCATCAAACGGTGAAAAAGGTGACAGAGGACTTTGAAGGATTACGCTTTAATACGGCGATTTCACAGTTAATGGTATTTATTAACGATGCTTATAAAACACCAGTGCTACCAAAGGATTATGTAGAGGGCTTTGTGAAATTGCTTGCCCCAATTTGTCCACATATCGCTGAAGAGCTTTGGTCAAAGCTAGGCCATAGCGAAAGCATTTCTTACGAAGCGTGGCCAGCATTTGATGAAGCGAAGCTGGTTGATGATGAAGTAGAAATTGTTGTTCAAATTAATGGTAAGGTGAAGGCGAAGCTTATGGTTCCGTCTGATGCAAATAAAGAAGCACTTGAGCAAATTGCTATGGATGATACAGTCGTTAAAGAGCAAATTGATGGTAAGACTGTTCGCAAAGTGATTGCTGTTCCAGGAAAATTAGTTAATATAGTTGCAAATTAAGTTATGATAGGAGCTCCCAATCACTAGGGGGCTCTTTTTCTAAAATAGAAAGATTGAAATGTACCAAGCAAGTCGTGTACGATAGAAGAAAAATTAAAAGGGGTAATGTTGGATGGTAAAAGAAATTACAACAGCAGAGTTACAAGAAAAGCTAGAAAAAGGGGAAAAGCTAGAACTGATCGACGTGCGTGAGGATGAAGAAGTAGCGGCTGGAATGATTCCAGGTGCAAAGCATATTAAAATGGGTGAAATTCCAATGCGTTTAGATGAATTAGATCAAGATACAGAATACATATTCATTTGCCGTTCAGGCGGAAGAAGTGAAAATGTGTGCTATTTCTTACATGATCACGGCTATAATGTAGTAAATATGGTCGGCGGCATGATGAAATGGACTGGAAAAGTAGAATAATGGTTGGAGGCCTAGGAAACTAGGCTTTTTTTACGCTTTTAAAATATCTGAATTTTGTTAATACTCCATAATAAAAAGGAGTGAGGATCCATGATTCAAGTAAAACTGTTTGATGAGGAGCATGAAAAAGACCTTGAAAAGAAAATGAATCGTTTTCTCGAAAAGGTGGATGAACAAAAACTAGTTGATATTAAATATAATATTGCTGCCTTACCAGAGGACGTGGATGAGCAAATTTACTGTTTTACTGCGATGATCATATATAAAGCCTGAGGAAGTAGAGATCCTCAGGCTTGACTCAAGGCATATTCGGCACTGTTAACCCCAGCTAATCGTCCTGTCACAAGGGCAGAAGTAATATTATACCCGCCAGTATATCCGTGGATATCCAATATCTCTCCACAAAAATACAATCCACCAACAAGCTTAGATGCCATAGTTTGTGGTTCAACCTCTTTCACAGACACTCCACCACCTGTCACAAAAGCTTTTTCTAGGGAAAGAGTTCCATTCACTTTAAATTGAAACTGCTTGCAAGCTTTTACAAAATTTCGAAGTTTATCGTGGGAAAGGACTCCACCTTGTTCGTTTGCATCGATGTCAGCAACTTGTAATAAAAACAATAAATAGCGTTCGGGTAAATATCCCTTTAGTATATTTTTTGCACTTTTCTTTGGATCAGCCTTCACCATCGCTATGATTTCTTGGAATAGCGGCTCCTCTTTTTTACCGGGAAGAGCATCAATACTCATTACGACTTCTTTAAGGTTCCACTTTTTCATCGCCTTCACCACGTACTGGCTGCAACGAAGTACTGCCGGGCCACTAATCCCAAAGTGAGTAAAAATCATGTCCATCTCATGAGTGATAAGAGACTTGCCCTTCGGATTCAACACACTAAGGCCGACTCCGCGCAATGACAATCCTTGGAGCTCCTTTGACTGAATGAAAGATTCATTTGAAGTAATAGGAACTTCAGTTGGAAATAGCTCTGTGATGGTATGACCTGCCTTTTCCGCCCAAACATAGCCATCTCCGGTAGAACCAGTATGAGGAACCGATTTCCCTCCCACTGCTAATATGATCGCAGACGTAGAGTATCTCTCTTTGTTTTTTAATCGTACGGCAACAGCTTTCCCATCTTCATATTCCACCGTTTCAACTGGGGAGTTTGTGAGTATATCCACCTTAAGCTCTTTCATCCTTCTGATCAAAGCATCAACAACAGATTGTGCTTTATCTGAAACAGGAAACATCCGCCCGTGGTCTTCCTCCTTCAATTCAATTCCCAGCTTTTCAAAAAAAGAAATTATATCCTCGTTATTAAATATGGAAAACGCACTATATAAAAAGCGACCGTTCCCTGGGATATGCTTAATGATTTCATCCACTGGAAGTCGATTCGTTACATTACAGCGCCCACCACCAGATATGGCAAGCTTTCTACCTAGCTTGTCGCCTTTATCAATTAAAAGTACCTTAGCTCCCTTTTCACCTGCGGCTATGGAAGCCATCAGCCCAGAAGGACCTCCACCAATGACGATTACGTCATAGTTCATATCTTTCACCAACTTTCCATCACCATTATAAGTCAGGTTGTTAAGAAAGAAAACTTTTCCACAAAAAGTAGCATCAGAGCACGGAGTTGTGTACACTCAGATTAGGTTCACATAAAAAACACAGTTTTTTTCAAACTTTATGATAAAATATGAATTTGGCGTTTGAAATAATTTTCGGCATTTCTACATAGGAAGGGATCACATGCAATCTAAGTTATTACGTGGAACATTTATATTAACTTTAGGAACATTTATTTCAAAATTATTAGGTCTTTTTTATGTTATTCCATTTGCAAGGATTGTAGGAGAGACAGGAACCGTCCTGTATCAATATTCCTATGTTCCTTATACTATATTTATCAGCCTTGCAACGGCTGGAGTACCTCTAGCTGTAGCGAAGTTTATTTCTAAATATAATGCCATGGAAGAATATGCGGTTGGTAGAAGGCTCTTTAAGTCAGGATTGCTTGTCATGCTTGGTACAGGTATGGCTGCCTTCTTAATCCTATATTTGTCAGCACCAATTGTAGCAGACATAATCATTGCTGATCATGACAAACAAACCAATCCAAGAGATATTGTAACAGTCATTCGAGCAGTAAGTTTTGCTCTTATCATTATTCCTTTTATGAGTTTAATTCGAGGATTTTTCCAAGGGCATCAATCAATGGGGCCATCTGCGGTGTCACAGGTGGTAGAACAGGTTGTTCGCATCGCATTTCTATTAGCTGGGGCTTTTATCGTCTTGAATGTAATGGAAGGTGAAATTGTTACTGCCATTAGTATTGCAACGTTCTCAGCCTTCGTTGGAGGCTTGGGTAGCTTATTTGTTCTCTTTTGGTATTGGTATAAGAGAAAGCCACATCTCGATGAATTGCTGCTACAAGATAAGGGGAGCGTTCAAGTATCCTTAAAAGATATGTACAAGGAAATACTGATCTATTCGATTCCATTTATTCTTGTTGGAATTGCCAATCCTTTATTTCAATGGATTGATACGATGACCTTTAACCGAGCAATGACTTCGATTGGTCTTGGAAGTATTTCAGAAAAAGAGCTTGCTAAATTAAGTTTTAATACACATAAGTTAGTGATCATTCCAGTATCGTTGGCAACGGCTTTTTCGTTAACGTTAGTTCCTAGTATAACTCAAGCCTTTATTTCAAAAGACCAAAAGGGAGTAAACAAGCAACTCAACCAAACCTTCCAGGTGCTGATGTTCATTACATTGCCTGCTGCACTTGGATTGTCACTACTCGCTGAGCCTGCATATACGGTTTTTTACGGACATAATGCATCTGGGACTGACATTCTGCAATTGTATGCACCAGTAGCAGTTCTGTTTGCGCTTTACTCTGTGACAGCAGCGATATTACAAGGAATTGACGAACAAAAATTCACGATTCTAAGTCTATTAGTAGGAATTTTAGTAAAGCTCTCACTAAATATTCCATTCATCAAGATGTTTGAGACAGACGGAGCGATTTATGCAACAGCACTCGGTTACGGAGTTGCCATTGGTATTAATTTGGTCGTTATCAAAATATTCTCCGGATATCGCTTCCGCCTCGTTTTGCGGAGAGGATTGCTAATTGTTATTTTTAATGTTTTTATGATCCTTGTAGCAGCGCTTGTCTACTATTTAGCTACACTGGTTTTATCTCCAAAATCTGAAATACAGTCTATTATTATCATCCTCCTTTCAGCAGCGGCTGGAGCAGGAATTTATGTATATTTAAGCTTTAAAACACGCCTCATTTACTTTTTATTTGGCGAACGTGTGGAAAGAATTATGAAGAAGGTAAAACTAAGAGGGTAAGACTCCACTAGGAGGGAAACAATTGCGTATTGATAAAATGCTTGCTAATTTAGGTTATGGAAGTAGAAAAGATGTAAAAAAACTGTTAAAAGACGGCGCAGTGGTCGTGAACGATAAAGTAATAAAAGATTCAAAACAACATATTGATCCGGACAATGACGTGGTTACGTTAAATGGAGAAAAAGTTGAGTACAAGGAATTTGTTTATTTGATGATGAACAAACCTCCAGGAGTCATATCGGCGACAGAGGATAACCACGATGAGACGGTAATCGATTTGCTTGAATATGAGGATCAAGTGTTTGAACCGTTTCCTGTTGGTCGATTAGATAAAGATACGGAAGGACTCTTACTAATAACAAACGATGGTCAGCTCTCTCATCGTTTGTTATCTCCCAAAAAGCACGTCCCGAAAACATACTTCGCTGTTATTGAAGGAATCGTCACTAGCGACGATGGGGAAGCTTTTCAAAAGGGAGTCACACTCGATGACGGGTATTTGACGAAGCCAGCACATTTAACCATTTTGAAATCCGGATTAACATCTGACATTGAGCTAACGATCACAGAAGGGAAATTCCATCAAGTAAAACGAATGTTTGAAGCGGTAGGAAAAAGAGTTATCTATTTAAAAAGATTATCGATGGGACCTCTTATGCTAGATGAGACGCTTGAATTAGGGGAGTATCGAGAGTTAACGGATGAGGAATTAGAAGAGTTAATCCAATATGAAGTGAAATAAAGAGTTCGCCCTTCCGATAAGAGAAGGGCGAACCGTCATTTAAGATGATATTTTTACCTTTTTTTCGGTTGTTGTCCATTTTCCACGACTTGGACTTTCGACTAGGTCATTATAAGCTAAAACATTTAGATCTCTCTGGATCGTTCGAGGAGTGATACCAAATTCCTCCACAAGCTCTTGCGTCGTGACAATTCCATGGTTATTAATAAACATGTAGATGGATTTGATACGGTTTAACATCCGGTTAGTCGAAGGTTTCAAAAAACCACTCCCTATCCTTTTTTCAAACCTTTGGCAAATAGCTACAACGGACGACTTCTTGAAGATGACTCTCCAAATGTATGTAAGCTTCTTGTCCCTAGACAACCCCTTTACAATTGAAGTATAAGCTGACTTAATGAAAATGTCTTTTCTTGTAGATTATTGTACTCTTATTTACAGATAATTTCTACTTTTACATAATAATTTAATAAAATGGTAATATTTTCTTTAAAATATCCCTCCTTTTTCTTGCTGCTGTTACATTCTATTACTTAAGTCATACCAGTTATGATAAGAAATTTGATTTTTGAAAAAATAGGACAATAATAATTTGAAAGGATTGACACAAAATGAATTCATATTTACCCTCACAGCTTGTCCATCGAAAAGAGAATATCTATTTTGCACTCGTATTAACTTTTAGTATTTTAACCTATCTTTTCTTAGTTTTTTCTATTTTAGGAATTGGAATTATTATTATCATGGTCCTCTTATCTGTATTTTTCCATGGGTTAATGGTCGGAGGCATTAGAAGAAATGGCGTTCGTATAAATGAGGAACAATTTCCTTCCCTTTATGAAAAGGCAAAGGAAATGGCCGCAGAAATGGGCTTAGAAAAGATGCCACAAATGTATGTCATTGAATCTCAAGGAACATTAAATGCATTTGCGACCCGATTTTTTGGGAGAAATATGGTGGTCCTTTATTCAGAGATATTTGAACTAATTGAAAGAGAAGCAGAAGATGAAGTACTGTTTGTTCTCGCTCATGAGTTTGCTCATTTAAAAAGGAAGCATGTGACAGTGAATTTTCTTCTATTACCAGCCATGTGGATTCCTTTTTTAGGAGACGCTTATTTACGGGCATGTGAATATACATGCGACCGTTATGCAACCTATTACTCTGGCTCCCTTTCAGCATCGAAAAATGCTTTAACCATTCTAGCAATTGGGAAGGAGCTTTATACAAAGGTCAACAAACAGTCATATATGAGACAAATTGAATCGGAAGCAGGCTTCTTTGTATGGTTAAATGAAAAGCTCTCTACCCATCCTCATCTGCCAAAGAGATTGTATGAAGTAGATAAGTTCTTTTCAGAAACAGAAGTGGAGACATTAAAGGAACCAAAAAGAGGAATCGTCATTGGAGTAATCGTAGCCCTATTGCTATCACTTGTGTTCGCTGGCGGAGTGTTTATGACCTTTAAGGCATTAGAGAAGTTCAACTTCTCCGAAGCCTTTGAAATCGAGGGCATGACACCCCTAATGGAGGCGGCAAGTGAGAACGATACAGAGGCCATCTCCACTCTTCTCGATGAAGGTGCGGATATAAATGAAGCCGATAGTGAAGGATCAACGGCTCTACATTGGGCAGTATATTCTGGTTATTCTGAGGCTGCAGCCTTATTACTTGAAAATGGAGCAGATGCCAATACGGTCGATATTTACGATGCCACCCCACTCATCAGTGCTGTTTTTGCTGAAGACTTGGAAATGGTAAAGCTTTTGTTAGAATACGGAGCAGATGCCAACTACATGGATGCCTCTGGATATACCGCATATGATTACGCAGTAGATTACGAAAATGCCGAACTACAGGAGCTACTTGGCCCATAATGAAAAATGCTGTCCACTAAAAGGACAGCATTTTTTTATGAAACTTTTTCTAGTAGTGGTCCTGTCCTTGTGGTTGTCTTTTCCAGCACGGAGATATATTATTTAAGTCAAGTAGAATGGATTTCTTAGGAGGATTGTCGTGACAAACATCAATTGGTTTTCAGAAGTTGAAAAAAGAAAGGAATCATTAATTCTAGATACACAAAAGCTTTTACAAATAAAAAGCGTACTAGATGAAGAAAATGCCACTGATGATGCACCGCTCGGACAAGGGGTTAAGGATGCACTTGTCCACATGCTTGAACTTGGGAAGTCAGATGGATTTTCGATCAAGAATGTAGGAAATCTTGCCGGGCATGTAGAATTCGGAGAAGGAAAGGAAAGTGTAGGAATTCTTTGTCACGTTGATGTGGTTCCAGAAGGAGATGGATGGTCGAGTGACCCGTATGCTGCGGAAATTCGTGAGGGGAACATCTATGCTCGTGGGGCCATTGATGATAAGGGGCCAACGATGGCCGCTTATTACGCGATGAAAATTGTCAAAGAACTTCAATTGCCTCTTTCGAAGAGAGTGAGAATGATCATTGGAACGGATGAAGAAAGCAACTGGCGCTGTGTGGAGCACTATTTTAAATATGAAGAAATGCCAACAATGGGTTTTGCACCAGATGCTGATTTCCCGATCATATTTGCTGAAAAAGGCATCTCAGATTTTGATATAGTGCAAAGGACAAATGAAATAGAGGATAGTAGTGGAACAACTGTTTTGTCTTTTCAAGCAGGCAGAAGATATAATATGGTTCCTGACTACGCTAAGGTGGCCTTACATACCAATCAAGAAGAAACACATATTATTCAAGAATTTCAAACCTTCCTTAATGAGCAACAGTTGAATGGAAAATACTTAGTTGATAATGGTGAACTTATTTTAGAACTAGAAGGAGTATCTGTGCATGGGATGGAACCTGATCTTGGTAAAAATGCCGGCATTCTTCTCGCCGTATTCCTAAATAAATTACCGTTAAGTGGTCTAGAAAAACAGTATTTTTCCTTTATTCAAACCAATTTCTATCATGATAGTCGTGGAAAACAGTTGGGAATTGCTTATACAGATGATATTTCTGGGGATCTTACGATGAACGTTGGGAAACTTGCCTTTACAAAAGAAAATGGTGGGATGTTAGGAATTAATCTTCGTTACCCAGTCACAGCTGAACTTGATCAAATACAGGGAAAGTTAGCTCCTGTTCTACATGAACAAGGTTTTGAGGTTCAAAATGTATCAGACTCCAAACCTCATCATGTAGATGAAAAGGATTTTCTAATTCAAACCCTGAAAAAGGTTTATGAAGAACAAACAGGTGAAAAGGCAGAGTTGCTGGCGATTGGTGGGGGCACTTATGCACGTTCGCTACAATCAGGAGTTGCCTTTGGACCATTGTTTCCAGGTCGACCGGACGTGGCACACCAAAAAGATGAGTATATGGCTGTAGAGGATTTGCTAAAAGCAACAGCGATCTATGCTCAGGCGATATATGAATTGGCAAAATAATTTGAGGACAAAGGGAGTGTAGGGATGGAATACGTTATTATTGGTGGAGAACTAGTAGATCGTGGACTTGCAACGGTCGATATTGAGGACCGTGGCTATCAGTTTGGCGATGGTGTTTATGAAGTGATACGGGTGTATAATGGGAAAATGTTCACAGCTAAGGAGCATTTGATTCGATTGCAAGAGAGTGCGGAAAAGATAAGCATTCAAATACCTTATCAACCGACTGAACTAGAGGAAATGTTAAAAGGTCTTATTGACAAAAATAAGCTTTCTAATGGCATCATTTATATGCAATTTACACGGGGAGAATCTCCGCGTAATCATGCCTTCCCTCACAATGTAGCTCCTATTTTTGTTGCATATACGAGAAAAGTGGATCGTCCAGTTAGCAGTATGCAAGAGGGTGTAAAGGCTATCTTTATTGATGACATTCGATGGCTGCGCTGTGATATTAAGAGTCTGAATTTACTAGGGAATCTCCTTGCTAAACAAAAAGCAGTAGAAGCTGGTTGCTATGAGGCCATACAACATCGAGGGAATATTGTAACAGAAGGCAGTTCCTCTAATGTAGCTATTGTAAAAAATGGAACGGTCATCACTCATCCAGCGAACAACTTGATTTTAAACGGAATAACAAGACAAAAAGTGAAGCAAGTATGTGAGCAAAACCAAATTCCTTTTGAAGAAAAAGAGTTCACAATTGAAGACGTTTTACATGCGGATGAAGTATTTTTATCTGGAACAACTGTGGAGGTAACACCAATTGTAGAAGTTGAGGAGAAAAAAATCTCCGGTGGAACTCCAGGTCAAGTGACGAAAAAGCTTCAGCAGTTAATAATGGACGAAATAGTGAAGGAATGTGGAACGATAGAATAATTATAATTAAAATGGGCTGCCTATTACGGCAGCCTTCTCTACTATCTTAAGAAAATAAATCACTTGAAAGATATCTTTCACCGGTATCACATGCGATGCAGACAACCACATCATCAGGGTCAAGAGTTTTAGCAACTTCTATGGCAGCGTAGCAAGCGGCACCTGAAGATGGACCAACTAATATTCCTTCTTCACTAGCTAATCTTCTTGTAATTGTGTAGGCGTCTTCATCCGTAATTTTATGGATATGATCGTATACATCCTGGTTTAGGATATCAGGAATAAACCCTGGGCTCGTTCCAACTAGTTTATGCTTCCCAGGTTTGCCACCAGATAGGACCGGTGAGCCTGCAGGTTCCACTACATGAACTTGCAAATGTGAATAATGTTCTTTTAACACTTCACCCGTTCCAGTGATGGTTCCTCCTGTTCCCGCAGTAGCAACAAACGCCGAAAGTGGCTTGCCTATTTCCTTCATAGCCTCAACAATTTCAAGAGCGGTAGAGTGTCTATGTGCATCTGGATTTGCTTCGTTTTCAAATTGCATGGGCAAATAACTATTCGGTATTTCATTCGCTAGCTCTTGTGCCTTTTTGATCGAACCAGGCATTTTTTCATCGCCTGGAGTTAAGACAACCTCAGCACCGTATGCCTTTAATAGATTGATACGTTCCTTTGTCATCGTATCGGGCATCACTAATATTGAACGGTATCCTCGGGCTGCAGCATTCATGGCTAATCCAATGCCTGTATTCCCGCTTGTTGGCTCAATAATCGTTGCACCCTTTTTTAGTAATCCCTTCTGTTCAGCGGTAATAATCATGTTGAATGCCGCACGATCCTTTACACTTTTACTAGGATTAAAAAATTCGAGTTTTAAATAAACACTAGCACCATTTTTGGGCACCAAACGATTTAATTTAAGTAAAGGGGTTTCCCCAATTAGTTCAGCAATATTTTGAACAACTTTCATTTAAATGGTCTCCTAACCTTCAATTATTTTCCTTAGGATTCGAAATTTTTTACTACAATAATGGGAAATGTAACATATAAAAGAGATAACCCTATTATACCTAAAGAGGTATATTATATTCAAACATATGCCTCGAGAAATAGTCATTTTTCGATTCAGTTCCAATCTCTGTTAAAATAAAAGAAAGCTTGAAAGGTTTGAAATTGAAAATGGATAAAAAAACTCATTTTTTTTATGCAGTAAAAATACCTAGTAATACGAAGAACCTTATACATAATAAAATACTCCCCCTTGAAAAGGAATTTCCGTTCCAAAAATGGGTTCATCCAGAGGATTACCATATTACTCTAGCCTTCTTGGGAAACGCAGAAACTGGCATGTTGGAAAAGTCAGTAAAACTTATATCTGAGGCACTAAAGAAAGAACGTGCTTTTCCTCTAAATATCGAAGGACTAGATACTTTTGGAAGAAAAGAATCTCCAAGGATTTTTTGGTTGCGGTTAGTGGAACAGACTAGTTTATATGAAGTACGGAAAAAGGTATTTCATGCATGCGGATTAGCAGGCTTTTCCCTTGAAAAAAGACCGTTTCATCCACATATAACAGTAGCGAGAAAGTGGAAGGGAGATACTCCATTGGTGCACGAGTCGCTACAACAAGAGAACCCTTTTACTCGTGAAGTGATCTCGTTTGTTGCAAATGAAATCGTGTTGTACCAGACACATTTGGAAAGAGAACCAAAATACGAGGTTGTTCAATCTTTTAAGTTATAGATTATCCGTTTAAAGAAAGGAAAACCCGCATGGGACAATTAATTAAGCTGCAAGATTATGTTTCACGATACGAACAAAATATTTATGAATATCCAACTAGATATGTAAGATTGAAAAAACAGCAATGGGAAAAGATTTACTCCCTCTGGAAAACTAATTCTATTATTGAAAGTATTCAGCCTGTATCAACCAATTGGTTAGAAGAAGACAAACAGCCGTTAGTTGAGCGGATGAAGGGATTTTTTAAAAGAGAAAGAAAAGACGAAGATGTAGAGGAGAAGGAGATCCAATCGGGTGTTCAAGAGTATTCAGGTCTATCATTTTCCCCTTCATTTACCTTTAATCCAGCGACTGAAGATGAGCTTAAGCGTCAATTTCTCGACCAATTACTTCGTTTTCAAATGAAATGGGCGACCACCACCTTGTTAGAGCAATCCCATATTAGTAAAAAGTATTTGTACGATCACAGACTTAAGTACTTTTTGCAACGCTTTCCCGATACGACCCTTGTGATGTATGAGCCAATCTTCCTGTTGAAAAAAGCTCCGGTAGAAGTAGAAACGATTTTAATCACGCCAACAGATGTGTGGTGTATCCATTTCTTAGAGGAAGAAGACCTTGCCGTATTTCTAGGGACGAAAGAAAGGTTTTGGGTAAAACGTCATCAGGATCAAGAACAAAAGGTGTTAAGTCCGCTTATTGGGCTTAATCGTACAGAAAAAATTGTAAAGAAAATATTTGAGTTGTATGAAATAGAGTTACCGATTCATAAAGTAGTATTAAGTAGAAATGGCTATATTGATTTTCCCTTTCCACCCTATGGATTACAGCTCATTGAAAAAAGAAATTACGAAGAATGGTTTCAAACGATGAGAAGCAATAAAACTCCACTAAAGCATGCACAGCTAAAAGCAGCCCAAATGCTTCTTCAGTTTAGTCAAACAACTAGTATGCGCCGACTAGAATGGGATGTTTTAAATAAAGGGGAACAAGAAGAAAAAGAATTCTAGACATGTATGGGATGAGAAAAATGGGGAAATTATACTTTATTATTAATCCAAATGCCAAAAATGGCTATAGTTTAAAAGTGTGGGCTAAAGTAGAAAAAGAATTAAAAAAACAACAAATTTCCTATGAAGCGTTTAAGACTTACTATAAAGGAAATGGTGCTGAAATCGCGATGCTTCTTGCTAAGCAAGAGGGTGAGGTATCAATCACAGTTGTTGGAGGAGATGGAACATTAAATGAGGTAGTAAATGGGGTCATCTCCTTTCCAAATGTGAAAGTTGGATTTATTCCTGCTGGTTCTGGAAATGATTTTGCAAGAGGATTTCAAATACCAAGAAATCCTCTTCATGCATTATCTGTATTGCTGAGAGAGCGAAAGCAAGAACCGAGTTTATCCGACGTTGGTAGAATCTCATGTTCGAGTAAGGAGGAGCTGTACTTTATCAATAACATGGGAGTAGGTCTCGATGGCTTAATTTCCAAGCTTGCTAATCAATCCAAGATGAAAAAATGGCTAAATAAATTTTCCTTGGGAGGCCTAGTATATGTGTACTTGCTTATCAAGGAAATTCTTATTTTTAAACCGACAGATGTTCAACTTATTGTGGATGATATCCTTTATGATTTTCCTGCTACCTGGTTTGTGACTGTGGCCAATCAGCCGTTTTATGGCGGAGGAATGAAAATTGCTCCGAAGGCCAAAATCGATGATGGCTTGTTAAATATTATTATCGTACATCGTTTATCAAGGCTAAAAATGCTTTCTGTGTTTGTTAGCGTTTTTTGGGGTGGTCATGTCGCCTTCAAAGAAGTGAAGATGTTAACTGGACGAGAAATTCAAATATATTCTTCTACCCCAATGATGGCACATGCCGACGGTGATTATTTTGCTGATACTCCTTTGCAAATTCAGGCTTGTCAGCAGGTGTTGCCAATTATCACAAGGGGAATAAAGAAGGATAGGAGGCAGAAGGAGCTGAAAAATGCATGATTATTATTGAAAGACTTTTTTATGCCTATTTAGATGATGTGAACATAATTACGATCTTATTACCTATGAGTTATCATAATGGCGAATCTAAGGAATTTTCACTCAAGGTTGGTGATCATACTGAAAAGTTAGCTATTAGTGAGAAAATAAGATTACATGATAGGGTTAAATATATTTGTCATACAGACAAGGAACCAGAAATCGGATTGACTTATTGTGTAATGGATGAGCATGGAGGGGAGACGGATCTTCAGATAGGCGCAATTATTCGAACTCCTCAGTTTGATGAAAAATTCTACTATGATGGGCCTCTAGGAATCCAATACTCACCAGAACGAACCATCTTTACGCTCTGGGCACCAACCGCCACACAATGTCAGTTGAAGCTTGCTAACACAGATGACGCTGAAATAAGACAATATGAAATGACTCGCATGGAAAGAGGGATATGGGTCATTACAGTAGAAGGAGATCTGGAAGGATATCACTATACTTATCTCGTTTGTGTAAATCTTCAATGGAGAGAAGCCGTAGATCCTTATGTTGTTGCTGTTACAGCAAATGGGGAACAAGGAGTGATAATCGATTTAAATCGAACACCAGTGGTAAGTAAACCGCTAACAGGATTTAATTCCCCTACTGACGCTATCATTTATGAGGCACATATTAGAGATTTAACCATCCACCCCAATAGTGGAGTGACTGATAAAGGTTTATATTTAGGTGCGAGTGAAAAAGATACCTTTACTAGCCATGGTCAGCTTACTGGTCTTAGTTATATCAAAGATTTAGGAGTCACCCACATCGAACTGCTCCCGCTTCATGATTTTGCTGGTGTTGATGAGCTAGGGGATAAAGAAGATTATAACTGGGGTTATAACCCCATACACTTCAATGCTCCTGAAGGAAGTTATTCATCGAATTGTCAGGATCCATATGCCAGAATCAATGAGTTAAAGAAGTTAATTGACATTGTTCACAAAGAAGGACTTCGAGTCATTTTGGATGTTGTATACAACCATGTATACATTAGAGAAGACTCATCTTTTGAAAAAATTGTACCAGGCTATTATTTTCGACATGATCAGAATGGGATGCCCTCGAATGGAACAGGAGTAGGAAATGATATTGCTTCTGAACGAAAAATGGTGAGGAAATTTATCGTCGAATCGGTCCTATTTTGGAAAAAAGAATACGGTATAGATGGGTTTCGCTTTGACTTGATGGGGATCTTAGATATAGAAACGATGAATGACATTAGAAAATCGCTTGATTTATTGGATCCTTCGACCATTATGATTGGTGAAGGCTGGGATTTAAATACTCCGATTGCCATTGACACTAAGGCGAGTATTCGTAATCAGAAGAAACTTCCAAGAGTGGGTCAATTCAATGACTTCTTTAGAGATACCGTTAAGGGCAATACATTCAATCTACATGATAAAGGCTACGCTTTAGGAAATGAAAGATACTTCGAGGCTGCAAAGAAAATTTTAGCAGGTAGTGTAGGTTTGAAGGAAAAGGGCTTATTTCAAGAACCCATTCAATCTGTAAACTACATCGAATCTCATGATAACCACACCTTCTGGGATAAGCTCCTCCTGTGTGAAAAAGAGGAGCCTGAAGATATTCGGAAAAAGCAGCAAAGATTGGCAACGGCATTTGTTCTCTTATCTCAAGGAATTCCTTTCCTACACTGTGGGCAAGAATTTTTTCGGACAAAAAAAGGAAATGGAAATAGTTATCGATCACCTAATGATATTAATCAAGTAGATTGGGACCGAGTATATGAAAACAAAGAGCATGTAGATTATATCAAGGGATTAATTAAATTGAGAAAATCACACCAAGCCTTTCGTTTTCATTCAACCGAACTGATTAATAAGCATATGTCTTTCTTACCAGTGGAAAAGCCTGTAATTGGATACACCCTTCATGACGTTAGGAAATTTGGAATATGGGGTGAAATTATCGTTCTTTTCAATCCTCTAAAAACTGAACGTTATGTTTCGTTACCTACCGTTGATTGGACTGTCATCGCGGACCAAAGCAAGGTAGAAATGAATGGTATTCATCAAATAAATGAAAAAGAATGGAGTCTCCCTCCACTTAGTGTTTATGTACTAGTAAAGTAATAAAGTACGATGTCTCTACTTGACGAAGGTAACACTAGGAGATAAAATCTATAAAGATGGCTATTGTCGACTTTTTTTACAATAGCCGTCTTTTTTACTTGTTAGATACTTATGCATGACTAAAGTAAAGCTACTTATTATAGAAACTAACGACGCAGTTAAATTGAAGGTGAACAATTTTGGAACACTTATTTGGACAAGAGTGGGAAATCGTTCCTGCAGGAGGAGCGACAGGAGAAGCGTTTATTGCACAGCATGAAGATCAGAGGCTCTTTCTTAAACGAAATTCCTCTCCATTCCTTGCCGTATTATCAGCAGAAGGTATTGTTCCGAAGCTAATTTGGACGAAAAGGCTTGAAAACGGGGATGTAATTACCGCTCAGCAATGGTTAGAGGGTAGAGAGCTAAAGCCACAAGATATGAATACAAAGCGAGTGGCAAAGCTTTTAAAAAAAATCCACCAATCCGAAGCGTTGCTCGGCATGCTAAAAAGGATGGGGAAAACTCCATTAGAGCCTGTTCATCTTTTGACCATTTTAGTCCAGGAGCTTGACGAGGATGTGAAATCTCACGCGGCCATTCAAGAGGCTCTATTATTCTTGCATCAGGAGCTCGATGGTATACATTATGAGGAAAAGGTTGTTTGTCATTGCGATGTTAATCACAATAACTGGTTGCTCACAGAAAGCAACCAGTTGTATCTGATTGATTGGGATGGTGCGATGATTGCTGACCCTGCCATAGACTTAGGAATGATGCTATATTGGTATCTCCCGCAAGACAAATGGGGCGAATGGTTAGCCATGTATGAAATAGAGCTCACGGACGAATTGATGCTACGAATGAAATGGTATACGATTGCACAGACCATCTCGTCTATTCAATGGCATAAAAATAAGGATCGATTCGAAGAGATGAATTATTGGGTTAATTATTTGTCAACTCTTGTTGCTCAAGAAAATTGATCGATTTCTGATACCCACTGTCCAAGTTGTTCTTGGTGTGACTCGATATGTTGATCTAGTTCATTCGTATTTGTACCGTGCTGAGAATAGCTGTAAATTTGTTCTAGTACATTCTTTACATTATGATCGAGTTCTGAGTTAACCATCAGTGATTTTACTAAACGTTCTAATTGTTCACATTCAGATACGGACCCGCAACAATCGGTACTGTGATTCGTTAATATATCTTTTAATAAATTCATTTGATCTTTCTGTTCTAAAGGCATCCGATACACCCTTTCAAGGTTGCTTGAAAATACGTAAAAAGGAATTTCACATTTAGGTTGTGAATTCCTTTTTTTATTTATACGTAAATTAATTATACGGACGAAGTATTTAGTTTTGGTTGCAACAAAATTGTTCACATGATATGGTTTGAACGATAGATTATTTTAGGGGTGTCAACATGCGTTTAAGAAATAAGCCTTGGGCAAAGGATAGACTCGAATCCTATCCGCAATATGTTGTAGCAAATCCAGAAAGCTACAAAGGTAATTGGACCGAAGTATTCGGGAATGACCAGCCTATTCATATCGAAATCGGAACGGGTAAAGGTCGTTTCATTACTGAAATGGCTAAAGCGAATCCACATATTAATTATATTGGTATTGAGGTATATAAAAGTGTTATTGTTATTGCTCTCGACCGCCTAATTGAAGAAGACCTTCCTAATCTGCGACTAATGAATGTGAATGCGGTCGAACTTCAGAACTATTTTGCTAAAGGTGATGTTGATCAAGTTTATTTAAATTTCTCTGATCCTTGGCCAAAGACACGCCATGAGAAGAGACGGTTAACATACAAAACTTTCCTTTCCATTTATGAGAATATTATGGTGGAAAACGGTGAAATTCACTTTAAGACGGATAATCAAGGTTTATTTGAGTTCTCTCTTCGAAGCTTTTCAGAATATGGAATGCTTTTAAAGTATGTAAGTTTAGATCTTCATAATAGTACTTATGAAGGTAATATTATGACTGAATACGAAGAGAAGTTCTCCTCCAAAGGTTTTCGTATCTATCGTTGCGAAGTTCAATTTCAGAAAAAATAAGCAGTCCTACTATTGTAGGACTGTTTTTTTCGTAAGGAGTTGGGTAAGTTAATAATATTTACGGAGATTATGTGAAGGGGGAAGAATGAATGCTCACTCCAGAACAGCGAATTGAGTTGCATGGATTTAATAATTTAACTAAGTCACTTAGCTTTAATATGTATGATATTTGTTACACAAAAACCAGGCAAGAGCGGGAAGCTTACTTAGATTATATTGATGAACAATATAATGCCGATCGGTTAACAAATATTTTAAAAAATGTATCCGATATTATTGGTGCACAT
This sequence comes from Bacillaceae bacterium, assembly GCA_041640555.1. Lineage (GTDB taxonomy): Bacteria > Bacillota > Bacilli > Bacillales > Cytobacillaceae > Robertmurraya_A. Next base: position 352,918 of record JBEQAB010000004.1, on the reverse strand, counting down.
GTTTTAAATATTGCTCAGCAGGATTATGTCCCACAAGGAGCTAGTGTAACGATTCTCGTTTCTGAGGGACCAGTAGTAGAGGTACCCACTGAGTCAACATATGATGAATCACCCGGACCATTACCAGATAATGTTGTTTTTCAGTTAGATAAAAGTCATATCACTGTTCATACGTACCCTGAGTACCATCCGTATGAAGGAATAAGTACCTTCAGAGCTGATATTGACGTTTCTACCTGTGGGGAAATATCACCACTTAAAGCGTTAAACTATTTAATTCATTCATTTGATACAGACATTATGACAATTGATTATCGAGTACGTGGATTTACACGGGATAAAGATGGGCATAAATTATTTATAGACCATGATATCACTTCCATACAAAACTTTATTCCAGAAGAAATCAAGGATCAATACGATATGATTGATGTGAATGTGTACCAAGAAAACATCTTTCACACGAAATGTAAATTGAAAAATTTTGATTTAAATAATTACTTATTTGGATACACAATGGATACGTTAAGCGAATCTGAACAGAAAGAAATCACTGAAAGCTTAACATCTGAGATGGATGAAATTTTTTATGGGAAAAATTTTCTACAGTAAATTGAGTGAGTCTATTGGCGCAATAGACTCTTTTTTATATTCCTAAAGGCTGTATTCGTAAAGTTTGTTGTTTTGGAAAAATCCCAAAAGCTGGATTTTTCCCCGAATAACGCTGGTTTATTGGTCTATTTGGAGAGTAGCTCTTTTCTAAGGATGAAAATATTCTGATTGGCTGTTGAAACATATAGTTAATTTCCTAAGAAGTGTGGATATAGCAACAATGTTTTAGAAAAGAGCCTTCCTAAAAAAGGGAGGAGTGGTACAATACAGATATAAGACCTAGGGGGGATGAAATGGAAACGTTGCAGTTAAACCATGTTAAGCTTACTTGGTTAAATGGTGGAGTTACTCATTTAGATGGTGGTGCCATGTTTGGTGTCGTGCCGAAAGCACTGTGGTCAAAAAAATACCCTCATAACGACAAAAATCAAATTGAGCTTAGAACTGACCCAATTTTAATCCAGCAGGATGGGAAAAACTTTTTAGTGGAGACCGGAATCGGGCTAGGAAAGCTATCTGACAAACAGAAAAAGAATTTCGGTGTAACAGAGGAATCAAAACTATTACAATCCTTAGAAGTACTTGGGGTAACAAAAGAAGATATTGATTATGTACTAATGACACATATGCACTTTGATCATGCTTGTGGATTAACAGAAATAGTAAATAACGAGTATGTGTCCTCTTTTCCAAAGGCAGAGATTATCGTTTCCGCAGTAGAATGGAATGAAATGAGAAACCCAAATATTCGGTCTCAAAATACATACTGGAAAGAAAATTGGCAAAGCATAGAATCACAGGTGGTTCCTTTTGAGCAAGAGTGGGTCAATGGGAAAATAAAAATGGTTCATACAGGTGGACATAGTGATGGACATTCTATTGTTGTGATTGAGGATGACCATGAAGTGATTATACATATGGCCGATATCATGCCCACACATGCCCATCAAAATCCACTTTGGGTGATGGCTTATGATGATTATCCAATGGATTCAATAGGAGAAAAACAAAAGTGGCTCCAATTTGGAATAGAGAATCACGCTTGGTTTACCTTTTATCATGATGCTTTCTATCGAGCGCTAAAGTGGAATGATCATTATGAAATTATTGAATCCGTAAAGAGAGATACGTAAGAAAAGCTGCCCAATTGGGCAGCTTTTCTTACAGAGGGTACACATCTAAAATGGATCCAGTTTTTGCATCTGAAACAAATTCGTATTGCTCTAACGTGTCATCTACCGTACGTGTTACTCCACCTTTATACACATCATAGGTAATGTTGTTCTTTTCAAACTGCTCTGTTGTCATTTGAATCCAAGAGCCGCTAATGGGACCTCTTTCTTTAAATTTTGCTTTTGCGTGTGATAGGGCTTTTTCTGGGGATATTTTGCCCTTTTGGGAGACCCATTCGCTAGCCAGAAAGCCTGAAATAATTCCAACAGAAACACCGGTTAAAAATGATTTCCAGTTCATAAAGCCCCTCCTCATTCATCCCAATAAATCCTCCTTCCATCATACCAAATTTTGCGTACATAATTAAGAGTAGCAATCAATAAAGTGGTAACAGGTGGGAAAGTTAAGTAGAATAAAGATGGTACATAAAGAGCCATGTGAATATTAGGAGGCCATTATACATGAATTCGAAGACATTACAGCTTTTCAAAACACTAACGGAACTTCAAGGTGCATCTGGAAATGAGCATCTAGTTAGGAAGTTTATGCGTGAACAATTAACTCAGTATTCTGATGAAATCATTCAAGATAATTTAGGAAGTATTTTTGGTGTGAAGCACGGAAATGCCAATGGTCCTCGTGTTATGGTTGCTGGACATATGGACGAGGTTGGATTTATGGTAACGGCGATTACAGATAATGGGATGATTCGTTTTCAACCTTTAGGCGGTTGGTGGAGCCAAGTTCTACTAGCACAGCGTGTGCAGGTCATGACGAATGACGGTCCTATTATGGGAGTGATTGCTTCCATTCCTCCTCATCTTTTGGATGAAAGTAAGAGAAGTAAGCCGATGGAAATTAGCAATATGTTGATTGATATTGGGGCTGATAGCAGGGAACATGCAAAGGAACTTGGAATTAAGCCGGGACAGCAAATTGTGCCAATCTGTCCGTTTACTCCAATGGCAAACGAAAAGAAAATCATGGCTAAGGCTTGGGATAACCGATATGGTTGTGGCCTAGCAATTGAATTATTAGAAGAAGTGCAAGGAGAGAGTTTACCAAACACTTTATATTCTGGTGCAACGGTTCAGGAAGAAGTTGGACTCAGAGGTGCACAAACAGCAGCAACTTTAATAAAGCCAGATATCTTCTTTGCCCTTGATGCAAGTCCTGCAAATGATGCGGCGGGTGATAAAAATGAGTTTGGTCAATTAGGAAAAGGAGCGCTGCTAAGAATTCTAGATCGATCAATGGTAACCCATCGAGGGATGAGAGAGTTTGTTCTAGATACTGCAGAAACGCATAATATATCCTACCAATACTTTGTCTCTCCAGGTGGGACTGATGCAGGACGAGTGCATATGTCAAATGAAGGAGTCCCAAGTGCTGTTGTAGGAATTTGCTCTAGATACATTCATACGGCTGCTTCGATTGTTCATGTTGACGATTATGCTGCTGCAAAAGAGCTTTTAATAAAGCTGGTAAAAGCTTGTGACCAGACTACAGTAGATACAATTAGACAAAATAGTTAAAAACAGTAGGGAGGTAACCATTGGGAACCTCCTTTTACATTTAAGCTGAGGTGTAGTTATATGTATGTGGCAGTAGGTTCAAAAAACCAAACGAAAGTAAAAGCTGTTGAAGAGGCTTTTAAGAGGTATGACGCAAAGGTTCAGGGGATGGATGTACCATCTGGAGTAAGTGAACAACCCTTCACCGATGAAGAGACCATTCAAGGAGCCATTAATCGAGCGCAAGCAGCGCTTGAAAACAGTGATGCAGAACTTGGGATAGGACTAGAAGGTGGAGTACAGCAAACGAAATTTGGGATGATTTTATGTAATTGGGGTGCATTAGTACAACATGGAACGTGCCCCATTATCAGCGGTGGGGCTAGAATCTTATTACCAAAAGAAATTGAGAATAGGCTTTTAGTAGGAGAGGAATTGGGTCCGATTATGGATGACTTCATGAAGAAGACAAATATTCGAAGCAAAGAAGGAGCCATTGGAATCTTTACAAATGGACTTATTCCGAGGCAGGAAATGTTTCTTCATGTTAGTACTTTACTCGTTGGTCAATATGAATACAAGAACTTAAATGGTTTGTAAACACAATTGTAACAATTGTAAGGCTTGTCATTGGATAGGGAGACGGGTATGATAGTAAAGAAGACAATAGTTCCTATGTAGGGAGGAAGAAAGTATGAGAAAGTATATACAGGCATCTCTCCTCTGTATAGCTGCTCTATTTTACCTTAGCGGATGTTCTGCATCCTTTGACGAAGAGGAAACAGAAACAGTGGATGTTGTGGAGAACGCTTTTAAGGAAGAGGCTAAGAAACCGAATAATAAAGCTGAGGAAATTGACTATTATTTACCTTTTGGTTTTGAAGTGGAAGAGAAATCTCCCAATAATATTATTTTAAAGAATGGTTCAAAAACATATATATTATTTTACAATCCTATAGAGGGTCAAGATAGTGAAGTGGTTTACCAATCAACAGTTGATCAAGACAAATACGATACCGATAAAGTGATCAAAACAGATGGAAAGTACGGCTATCTATTGGTAAAAAAGCTTGAAGATAACCTAAATGAGCTAACAATTGGTGTCGGTGGCATGAAAATTACCACAGAAACTAAAACAAGGTCTCTTAGCAGCGAAGCAGAAATGATGATTGACATCGTTAATTCAATAAAGTTAAATGAAAACGAAGGATGAAGTCCTTCGTTTTCATATTGTCGACAAAAGGTAGTGAGAAGTCCTTCTCCCTTCCTTTTGTCATTTTTTTTGTTTGGGTGTGGTGGGGCAAAGGCTGATTTCCGCTCCGGGCGCTTGCTTTCCGGGGGGCGGGCGGTAAGCCTCCTCGTCGCTGACGCTCCTGTGGGGTCTCACCTGTCCCGTTGAATCCCCCAGGAGTCAAGCACCCTCCGCTCCAATCAGCAGGTTTACTTCTAAAACTTTGACTCAAAACCTATGAAATACACTTTTAAAGGGCTGCATGGAACGAATCCAAATTTGTATTGTATAAACACCATTTAAAAAAACGACTGGATCAATACTGGACGTCCTAATTCAAATTAAGATCTTTCATCAACAGGTAGATGAATGAGAAATTAATAGCTGACTCTAGCGACGAACTAAATGATCTTGTGGAACTAATTAATTAATCGCAAGCATTTCTAATTGTTCTCGTTCATTAAACTGATTTTTGGTCATCATGGTTGGCAACTTCTAGATAAAAATGGTGATTGAGTGTAATAAATTGAGTGGAAATCTAGCCACACTGAATGCTATCAATATTTTAAAATAAAAATGACTGTAGACAAACTCGAAATCCCTCGAGTTTGTCTACAGTCTGAAACGAAGGATGAAGTCCTTCGTTTTTTGTTAGAAGCTAATTTCTTTTCAAAAGAAGCTATAATGTTTTAGAATATGGGGTAGTCTGAATAACTATTTACGTACTGTATAAACTGTTATGGGAGGTAATCATATGAAAATGCTTGAGAGTGTAGAACAGTTTGAAACGATGAAAAACAATGGGAAACATATATTTATGTTTTCAGCCAACTGGTGCCCAGACTGCCGAGTGATTGAGCCAGTCTTGCCAGAAATTGAAGAAAAATATAACGAATACAATTTTGTACATGTGGATCGTGATCAGTTTATTGATTTATGTATTAGTCTAGATGTGTTTGGAATCCCAAGCTTTATCGCGTTTGCAGATGGAAACGAATTAGGTCGTTTTGTCAGCAAAGACCGGAAAACACAAGAGGAAATTGAACAATTCATCGAAGGATTATCATAATGAAATAGCTCCCAATCCTCCAAAGGTTGGGGCTATTTCATGTAGAATAAAAACGGATTGCTCCAATAAGGAGGCAAGTATATATGAAAATGGATAGTAAAAAAATGAAGATGGAGCTTGAAAAGCGTCTTCAAAGTGATAACCGTACGATCACTTATGATCGTAAAAATGATCAATTACGTATAGAAAGCAAGGAAAGTGGAAGAGGCATTACCGTTGAGTTGCCTAGAATTATAGCAAAATGGGAAGTAGACAAAGAAAAGGCGATTGATGAAGTTGTATACTATGTTGAGGAAGGCCTTAAGGCAATGGATGAGAAAACGATTCAAGAAGGTGAAAAGACTCGGATTTTCCCTGTTATCCGTTCTACGTCTACGCCTGTTGTATCGCGTGAAGAAATTCCATTAGTATATGATGATCATACGGCTGAAACTAGGGTTTATTATGCCTTGGATTTAGGTAATGCTTATCGAATTATAGATGATGCGTTAATGGCAAAGGAAAATTGGACGAGAGACTATATTCGCGAAGTAGCTCTTTTCAATGTGAGAAGCCTTAAAACGACCATGAAACGTGATGAAGTGGCAGGAAATATTTTTTATTTTCTCAATACAAATGACGGGTATGATGCAAGCCGAGTTCTAAACGATTCATTTTTAAAGGAAATGAGTTCGAAAATCACAGGTGAGATGGCGGTAGCGGTACCACATCAGGATGTCCTAATACTTGCAGATATAAAGAATGAGACTGGTTATGATATTCTCGCACAAATGACCATGAGCTTCTTCGCTAGCGGTCGAGTGCCCATTACCGCACTATCCTTTATATACGAAAATGGGGAATTAGAACCGATCTTTATCTTAGGAAAAAACAGAAGCAAAAAACCAAACTAAAGGGCCAATTACGGTCCTTTTTGCGTTTTTAGGTTTGGACTGAAAGGAAAAACAACACAGACATATTATCGTTAGGTCAAAAGATTCAAAATTATATTATTACTAGCAATCTTTTATTTCTTGTCGATATTATAGTATTCAATGATAAAATAAGAAGACATGATGAGAAAGAAGAAAGAGTGATAAGGTTTGAATTGGTTTAAGAAATTGTTTAGCAAAATAAGTGACGATGAAGTGGAAGAAATATATGAACAAAAGGTAGAACCATTTAAAGAAACTAGAAAAGAACAAAAGGATATGGATGCTCGAATTGTTTATCAGTATCCGAAGGGGAAATTTAAGTTCCCGTTAATACCGGATGAAAGAGACATGCAGAAACCCTCTAGAAAAAGTAGAGAAGAGAGAACGTCTTACCGTCAGCGATCAGAACCAGTCATGAAAAGTGAAACTGTTCGTTCGAAACCTAGAGTTGGCTCTATTACAAAAACCAAAGTAATTCCTCCTACTAAAAGTGAAACAAATAAGAGAGATATATCCAAAAGACCGTTTCGACCAACAGAAATTCCCTCTCCAGTCTATGGGTTTGAGAAAAGGGTGAAACCGCAGGAGGAAAAGCCGGTAGAGTACGAGTTAAATTCCTTTTTGAAGAAAGAGTACATAGAGCGTCCTTCTGAAACACCTGTTCAGGTAGATAAAATAGAAAAACCGGATATTGAAGAGGTTCATGATCAAGGAGAAGAAACGGTAATAAATACGGATTTGATTGAATTGATCAGCATGGATGTTAGGGAGGAATCGATTCCTGCAGAACTAGAACCAGAACTAGAACTAGAACCAGAACCAGAACTAGAACCAGAACCAGAACCAGAACCAGAACCAGAACCAGAATATGAACATTTAGAACAAATACAACCAGTTAAAGAGGAAGAGATAGAGCACGATGACCTATTGGAGTCTACCGGGGAATTGGAGGTTGCCGTAACAGCTGAGCGGTCTTCCCTGGAAGAGGAAAAACAGGAAGTTGAACAGAGTATACAACTAGAAGAACTGAACATAGTTGAAGCGGAAGAACAACTAGAAGAAATGATCGTTGCTGAAGCGGAAATCGAACAAGGTGAGGCTCAAACATTCGAAGAAAGCACTCAACCGAATACTGAACAGGGGTTAGATGGTTTTGAAGAACCGCCTGTCGAACCTGCGCCAAAACGCACGCATTTGCCTTTTAACGTATTAATGTTGAAAGAAGATCGTCGTAAATTAGAGGAAAAAAGGAACCAAATAAAGAGTGAAGTCACTATTGAACCATCGAAGACATTGATACCTGAAAAGGAAGCCGAAATCATTGAGCAGCCTGCTAGCGTCAATGAGATAGTGGAAGCGATCGATGAAGAAAATCCATATTATGTATTTCCAGAGCTCGATCTCCTAACCCCTCCCGTTATTTATGATACAAGTGGAGAATGGCTGGAAGAGCGGGAAAGGCTTCTAAACGACACGTTAGAAAGTTTTAATGTTCGAGCAAGTGTGGTAAATGTTACACAAGGTCCTTCGGTTACAAGGTTTGAAGTGCAACCGGAGCCAGGGGTAAAGGTTAATAAAATTACGAATCTAGCAGATGATATAAAATTAAGTCTTGCCGCAAAAGATATTCGGATTGAAGCACCAATTCCAGGGAAGCACACGATCGGAATTGAGGTTCCGAATGAAGTCAGTAGACCCGTCTTACTCTCAGAAATCATTAACAGTACAGAGTTTCTTCAATCGAGTTCACCGTTAACAGCAGTGCTCGGTCTAGATATATCTGGAAAGCCGATTGTAACGGATTTACGTAAAATGCCCCATGGATTAATTGCTGGAGCTACTGGATCGGGGAAAAGTGTGTGCATAAATACCATCTTAGTCAGTCTTCTCTATAAAGCTAGACCTGATGAATTGAAGCTTCTATTGATTGATCCAAAGATGGTTGAGCTAGCACCTTATAATCAAATACCGCATCTCGTAAGCCCTGTAATTACCGATGTAAAAGCAGCAACAGCTGCACTTAAATGGGCTGTTGAGGAAATGGAAAGAAGATACGAGTTATTTGCACATACGGGCGTACGTGAGATCAATCGATTTAATGAACAATGTGAACAGCACAATCAACATGCCGATAAGCTACCGTTCATTGTCATTATTATAGATGAATTAGCGGATTTAATGATGATGGCCCCTGCAGATGTCGAGGAAGCGATATGTCGTATTGCTCAAAAGGCCAGAGCATGTGGGATACACTTAATAATTGCAACACAGCGTCCGTCTGTGGATGTCATCACCGGTCTAATTAAAGCAAATGTTCCTACAAGAATTGCCTTCTCTGTATCAAGTCAAATCGATTCTCGTACAATTATTGATATTGCCGGAGCAGAACGTCTACTCGGTCGTGGAGATATGCTATTTTTAGAAAATGGATCCTCAAAGCCTGTCCGTCTTCAAGGTACTTTTGTATCTGATGAAGAAATTGATCAAGTAGTTGCTCATGTTCGACGGGAACAAAGTCCAAACTACCTGTTTCATCAAGAGGAGCTCTTAAAAAGGGCTGCTGTTAGTGAAGAGGAAGATGAATTATTTTTTGAAGCTTGTGAATTTGTCGTTGACCAAGGAGCGGCTTCCACCTCGAGCCTTCAAAGAAGATTCAAGATTGGTTATAACCGAGCAGCTAGATTAATCGATATGATGGAGAAAAACGGGTATATTTCTGAAAATCGGGGGAGTAAACCTCGTGATGTATTAATTGATCAAGATGATCTTCAAAGTATTCAAGAGATGTAAGTATGGTTATTTTAGTCTTTTTTTCATACACTATGGAGTAAAATAGACATAGAAAGAAAAGGTATTATGGCCAAACGTTGCATAGTTTTTATAATTAAATAATGATATAATGTCACAATATGATAAAATCGAGTTCACTATTTGCAAACAAAGAGAGCGTCATGCCAAAATGAGCAAATAAAAGAAAATGTCATATACTGTGATACAGTTAGAAGATGGTTGGAGGTTCTTTATATGACAATTTACCATTTTGTGGGTATTAAAGGATCTGGAATGAGTGCACTAGCACAAATTCTTCATGATATGAATTTTGAAGTTCAGGGTTCAGATGTTGAGAAACGTTTCTTTACACAGACGGCCCTTGAGCATCTAGGAATAAAGATCCTACCTTTCCAAAAAGAGAATATTGTACCAGGATTAACAGTTATTGCTGGAAATGCCTATAAAGATGATCATGAAGAGATTCAAGAAGCGATGAAACTAGGGTTGCCTGTCATTCGATATCACCGTTTCTTGGGTGATTTTATGCAAAATTTTACTAGTATTGCTGTGACTGGTGCCCACGGGAAGACATCTACTACCGGGCTCCTTTCGCATGTCATGAGAGGTGCAAAACCAACTGCGTTTTTAATCGGAGATGGTACGGGTAAAGGAGAAGAAAATGCCGAGTATTTTGTGTTTGAAGCTTGTGAGTATAGAAGGCATTTCCTTTCGTATTTTCCAGACTATGCAATCATGACAAATATTGATTTTGATCACCCTGACTATTTTGCTAATATTGATGATGTATTTTCTGCATTTCAAGAGATGGCATGGCAGGTGAAAAAAGGGATTTTTGCTTGTGGTGATGATGAGCAACTTCAAAAAATTCAAGCAAAAGTACCTGTTGTTTTTTATGGCTTTGGGGAAGAAAATGACTTCCAGGCTAGAAATGTTGTAAAAACTACTGAAGGAACGACCTTCGATGTATTTGTTAGAAACACTTTTTATGATACATTCCAAGTGCCAACTTTTGGTGACCACAATGTATTAAATGCTCTTTCTGTTATTGCCATTTGTCATTATGAAGAGATTTCAGCTGACAAGGTTAAGGAACAGCTATTAAGCTTTACCGGGGTTAAGAGAAGATTTACAGAAAAGCACGTTGGCTCTCAGGTATTGATTGATGATTATGCCCATCATCCAACGGAAATTAAGGCGACAGTTGATGCTGCTAGACAAAAGTATCCTGATCGTGAAATTGTTGCTGTCTTCCAGCCTCATACATTTACAAGAACACAAACATTTCTAGAGGAATTTGCGGATAGTCTTCAATTAGCAGATAAAGTATATTTATGTGATATCTTCGGTTCGGCCCGAGAGAACCATGGTAAGTTATCGATCGAGGACTTACGGAATAAAATTGAATCGGCTGAGATGATTAACGAGGAAAATACAGAGACTCTAAAGCAACATGAAAACAGCGTCATCCTGTTCATGGGTGCGGGAGATATTCAAAAATTCCAAGAAGCATACGAACGACAGTTATAATAAAAAGATGCAGCTTCAGTCGCTGCATCTTTTTGTTATTTTAAATTCTCAGGATTTAATACTTCTAGCTCTTTAATTACGAAGCGTCCATCCTTTCTAACTAGCACATCGTCAAAGTACATTTCTCCTCCACCGTAGTCGCTGCGTTGAATATTGACCATATCCCAGTGAATGTTTGAATGGTTTCCATTAAAGGCGTCATCATAACATTGACCAGGTGTAAAATGGAAGCTTCCATCAATCTTTTCATCAAATAATATATCTTGCATCGGATGTAAGATATAAGGATTTACTCCAATGGCGAATTCCCCAACAAAGCGTGCCCCTTCATCTGTATCGAATATTCTATTAATCCGCTCTGTATCATTTGCTGTTGCCTCAATAATTTTACCGTCTTTAAAAGTTAGTTTTACATTTTCAAATGTAAAGCCTTGGTATGGAGAAGGAGTATTGTAAGTGATTACCCCGTTGACAGAATCACGTACGGGAGCCGTATATACCTCGCCATCAGGAATATTCATTTGTCCCGAGCACTTGATGGCTGGGATATCTTTGATTGAGAAAGATAAGTCTGTTCCTGGTCCAGTGATTCGTACTTTGTCCGTTTTGTTCATTAGTTCGACTAATGCATTCATTGCTTGATCCATTTTTCCATAATCTAAGTTGCAAACATTAAAATAAAAATCCTCAAATCCCTCTGTGCTCATTTTTGCTAGTTGCGCCATGGAGGAGTTTGGATAACGCAGGACGACCCATTTGGTTTTCGGAACACGGATATCACGGTGTACTTTCTTTCCGATTGTTGACCCGTGAATTTTCATCTTGTCATCAGGGACATCTGCGTGTTCATTGATATTGTCGCCCGATCGTAAACCTATGTATGCATCCATTTGACTCATAACATTTGCTTCAAAATCTGCCATCAAGTTAAATTGTTCTTCGTGGGCACCTAGAAGCAAAGCACGGTCCACTTGCTGATCCTTAAGTAGTACGAAAGGATGTCCTCCTGCAGCATACGCCTCCTTAACTAAGGCTGTAACAAGCTCTCTCTGCAAACCAAAATTTTCAATTAGTACCTTTTCACCAGACTGAAGCTTAACAGAGTAATTGATTAGGTTTTTTGCTAGAAGCTCAATGCGTGAATCTTTCATTTTTTTCCCTTCCTTTATAAAAACTTTTAATACATTTATTATTGTAACCTAAAGGGCGAAAGTTGGCGCACTTATAACAATTTTGTTTTATTTATGGTAAAATTTTAGTATTGATTTATTACAATTGACGTTTAATGAATTCTTGGTAGGGTAAGTAATGAAATGTAAGCGTCAATGGAGGTGTAGGATATTTTGGAGTGGATACTTTATGTCAGTGCAGGGGTTGCGGCGATTGCTTTTCTTATTTTAGTCATTTTTCTATCCAAAGCGTTACAGTCACTTCAAGTAACCTTAGATAGTATATCAAAAACATTAAATGGGTTGGAACGGCAGCTTGACGGTGTCACAAGGGAAACAACAGATTTGTTGCATAAAACGAATGCCCTAGCGGAAGATATTCAAAAGAAATCAGAAAGCTTGGGAAGTGTCGTCGATTCTGTTAAAGATGTTGGTGTAACGATTCAAAAGTTTAATTCATCCCTTCAAACGATCACCAATTCTGTCAACCATGCTGTTGAGCAGAATAAGGACAAGGTTAGTCAAGTCCTCCAATGGAGCAATGTCCTTCTTGAAATGAAGGATCGATGGACTCATAGGAAAAACCAAAAGACTGTTGGTGAAGAAGGGATTACAGAGAAGGGAAGAAGAGAAAGAGGTTATTATTAGAGGAGGAATAACATATGGTGAATCACGATACTGAAAAGGAAAATCGACAAAACGTAAATGAAACATCAGGGTCGAAGGAATTTTTAATGGGTGCTATCATCGGTGGGCTAGTTGGAGCAGCAACGGCACTATTCCTCGCACCAAAGTCAGGAAAAGAAATGAGAACGGGATTAAACACGCAAGCTGAAAGTTTGAAAGGAAAGACCAGTCAGCTTTATGATGTAGCCAAAACAAAGAGCACTGAATTAGCGGAAGTTGCTAAAGTAAAGTCCTCTTCCATTGGACAAGCTGTATCCAAACAATCCAATGACATGATGAGTAAAGTGAAGTTAATCAAACCGGAATCTGAATCGGAAGCAGACCTCGTCGTGTATGAAGAAGATTTTTCTCCCGTGTTAAGTGATGATAAGGAGCTTCAAAGAAAGCTCGAGGAAACAAAAAGAGCTTTTGACGAAACCGAATCTCAGCTAAATCATTAATAAGCAGATAAATGTTCAAAAGCGCAGTGTAGTGATATTATAACTACACTGCGTTTTTTAATACAATTTGTGTAAAATAATCTTATACATATCTTTAGGAGGGGTAAGAATGGAACAAATTCAAACGAAGGAACAATTTGATGCTCTTGTGGAAAATGAGGATTTTTATCTTCTAAAGCATTCGAATACTTGTCCAATCAGCCAAGCAGCTTATGAGGAATATGAGGAATTTACTAGTAACACCAGTGTAAAGAACTATTACTTAATTGTTCAAACATCAAGAGAACTTTCAAATCATATCGCCGAACGCTTTCACATTAAACATGAGTCACCTCAAGCGATCCTTTTTGTAAAAGGGGACGTTGCTTGGCATGCCTCACACTGGAAGATTACAAGTAAAGCATTAGCTGCCGTATCACAAGAAAATCAACTATGAAAAAAAGGAAGCAGGTATCATTTGATAACCTGGCTTCCTTTTTGAGTTGGAAAAATAATCTGTAAAGAGTCGAACGGTTCAAGAGTATCATAGAACGTCGTTTCTCCGTTATTCTTCAAAAGCAAGAATGACCCATTCGTTTCCTTTGGAAGATTAATATCCACCTCTTTAAAAATGTCCTGGAAAATAAATGGCTGCATACGTTGATGGCTAATGCTTAAAGAGTCCCCATCATAGATGGTACTATCCTCATGTAAAATTTCATCGCCTCTGTTCACAATGGTGACATTCTTTTTTAATATTATTTCTTTATCGTTAAATGTGACAGGTAGTGTTTGATGAAGTATATATTGATTTGCATCAGCGAGGTCTTTTACAGTAATATTTCCTCTCATTTGCACAGTGATTTTATCATGATTCTCAAAACTACTTTGAAGTCTTGATTCCATGCCATTACGGTAGAGCTTTCCTGAAAAGGAGGGATAAAATGTATCCTTATCGTTCAGGGTTAGATGAAAAGGTCGAAGATCTTCTATCAGATTTGTTAAGTTTAAATAATGAAAAAGGTCATCTATTGTCTTCGGATAATGAAATAGGATTGAATCCCGGTCATGGAGTAGATAATTTTTATTTATTATTTCATTGTTGCACATAAATATTGGTTCTATATGGTATGTTTTTCCGTTAATCTCTATTTCCTTGGTTGGGATTTCATCAAGTAACTGACCAATTGATATTGTGGTACGTTCTCCATCTTGTCCTTTTTCAACATACAGGACATCCCCATTTTCAATAGAATCGTCTAGGGCACAACATTTCCCATTTTTCATTAACGTTGGAGGAAGACCATATTGACCAGGGATGGTAATGTTTTTTTCATTTAAATTAATAATCATGGCTAGTCCTGGTCGACCGTAAAGCTTATTCATTTTAATTCCTGCTGCTAATAAACAATCTCCAACTGTTAATTCTTTTACCTCGAAGAGTCTAACGGGTTGTTCATTCACGTAAACCGTCATATATTGTACCGGTGATTGTTTGGCAGCTAAGGCAATACCAATGGGAGTGACAAGCTCTGGACCTTTAGTAATCGTCTCAGAGACCGTTAAGGACGAAATGGCATCAATCCCTCTAATGGCAACTCGATTAAAAGGAAGCTCAAGTTTCTCAGCAATTTTCTTTGGAAGTTCAGGTGTTAAGCTTCCGCCACCGACGAGCATAACTGCTTTTGGGGATTTGCCATTGTTAAGCTGTAGTACCTCATCGCAAATGGACCCAGCAAGGCGATCAATGGCATAAGAAATTTGTTCGATTGCCTCCCCCTTCGAAACCTCCGTCTCAAACCCCAAAATATCAGTGATAGTTATGTACTCTTGCGTGTTTAATTGTCTTTTTGCCCTTTCTGCTAAAGGGAAATCGAGTAAGTATTGATCACTGATTGCCTCTGTGATTTCATCTCCGGCGACAGGTACCATTCCATAGGCAATAACGGTTCCCATATCCGTTAAGGCAATATCCGACGTTCCAGCACCGATATCCACTAAGGCTACATTTAAACGTCTCATAGAAGGAGGGATAAGAACATTGATGGCTGCAATTGGTTCGAGAGTTAATGCTTCCATCTCTAGTCCTGAGCGTATTAAGGCAGCTAATAATGATTCAACAACAACTTTCGGTAAAAAAGTTGCGATAATCTCAACGGATGCCTCGTCTCCTTGTTGGTCAATTAGGCTACCGATTTCTTCTCCATCTAAACGATAATAAAGGACAGAATATCCGACACAATAATAATAATGACTTTTCTCTTCCTTATATTTCTCAGCAACGGCTGCTTGAGCGTGTTGAACAGCCAAAAGTTCCAGATGCAGAATGTCCTGTTTCTGCATGATTGGTTTACCGTTAATGGAAAGTGAAACCTTTGAACGTTCCGTTCGTAAAGCCCTTCCCGCGGCTGCAACACATATTTTGTGGAGAGGACCATGTTTGATTTCAAGTTTTTCTTTTATTTGCGTAATAAGCTTTGATACTGCTATAACATCATGGATTTGCCCATCTAGCATAGCGCGCTCCGAGTGCTCTATTGATAACATATCAACCACATGGTATTGACCATTTGTTTCTTCAAGAATGATACCAACACATGAGCGAGTACCTATATCTAAAGCAAACAATTTATTATTCATTAACAAAGAAAATCACACCTTCTAGCTTAGCGTCATATAATAAAGAATCTACTTTAATACTTAAAAGCGTTTAATTATTAAAGAAAATTGCGTGACATTTGAAAATATTTCATATATAATTACTCTAACTTATATAGAAATGTAACACACTTTATGGTGCGGATAAAGAACAATCCTTTTTAGGCTTTTCATTTCGCATGTAATAAAGCATTGTTTTCAAATCTACTATTCAAAGGGGCGAGAAATGATGAGTAATGTTGAGTTAGATCAGCTTAGGGACCGTGTTGACGAGTTAAATGTGGAGCTTCTAAAACTAATCAATGAAAGAGCTAGACTTGTTCAAGAAATTGGTCGTGTAAAGGAAACACAAGGGGTATTCCGTTACGATCCAGTTCGTGAAAGAAGCATGCTTGATATAATTAAGGAAAACAACGATGGACCTTTCGAAAATTCTACGGTTGAACATATATTCAAAGAAATCTTTAAAGCTGGATTAGAACTTCAAAAAGATGATCATAGCAAAGCATTGCTTGTGTCTCGTAAGAAAAAAGCTGAAGATACAATTGTTGAAGTAAAGGGAGAAAAAGTTGGCCATGGTATCCCTCAATTAATTTTTGGACCATGTGCAGTTGAGTCATATGAGCAGGTTGCTGCTGTTGCTGCTTCAATTAAAGAAAAAGGATTAAAGTTCATGCGTGGTGGAGCATACAAGCCTAGAACTTCACCTTATGATTTCCAAGGTCTTGGTGTTGAAGGACTAAAAATTTTGAAAAGAGTAGCTGATGAATACGATCTAGCTGTCATTAGTGAAATCGTAAGCCCAGCTGATATAGAGAAAGCTGTTGACTATATTGATGTCATCCAAATTGGTGCACGTAATATGCAGAACTTTGAGCTTTTAAAAGCAGCAGGTGCTGTAAATAAGCCGGTTCTATTGAAACGTGGACTTGCTGCTACTATTGAGGAATTTATTAATGCAGCAGAATACATTATGTCTCAAGGTAATGGCCAAATTATCCTTTGTGAGCGTGGTATTCGTACGTATGAAAGAGCAACAAGAAATACATTAGATATTTCAGCTGTTCCAATATTAAAGCAAGAAACACATCTACCTGTTCTTGTTGACGTAACACACTCAACTGGCCGTAGAGATTTACTTCTTCCAATGGCAAAAGCGGCTCTTGCTGTAGGTGCAGATGGAGTAATGGCAGAGGTGCATCCAGATCCAGCAGTTGCCTTGTCTGATTCGGCTCAACAAATGAACATTGATCAATTTAATGCTTTTTACAAAGAAATTCAAGCTTCTAATTTAGTGCGTGTATAAGAAATAATTCAAAAAACCGACTTATGAGAGCTGATCATAGTCGGTTTTTTTATGTTTTCCAATATAATATTGATTTTTTTGTTAAATAGATAGCCTTTACATTGCGACAATTCACTATGTGAAGTATGATAATGATACATAAATAGACAAGTTTCGATTTTTATATAATGGTTAAAAATGACAGACTTGCAGTAAAATAAACGTAAAGTTAGGACGTATATAGAAGGAGTGGTATTGTGAACATAACAATTTATGATGTAGCACGTGAAGCAAATGTTTCCATGGCTACCGTGTCACGTGTTGTGAATGGTAATCCCAATGTAAAACCTGCTACAAGAAAAAAAGTTTTAGAAGTGATTGAAAGATTAGGGTATCGTCCAAATGCTGTGGCTAGAGGGTTGGCCAGTAAAAAAACAACAACGGTTGGGGTAATTATCCCTGATATTTCGAGCCCGTTTTTTGCAGAACTTGCACGTGGAATCGAAGATATTGCAACGATGTACAAATACAACATTATTTTAAGTAACTCAGACCAAAACAAGGACAAGGAGTTACACTTATTAAACACGATGCTTGGTAAACAAGTAGATGGAATTGTTTTCATGGGTGGAAATATCTCCGAAGAACATGTGGCAGAATTTAAAAGATCTCCAGCTCCTATTGTACTTGCGGGTTCGCTTGAAGATTCTGAACAAGTGCCTTCTGTTAATATCGACTACGAACAGGCAACCTTTGATGCAGTAAATACCTTTATTGAAAAAGGTCATAAAAGAATAGCGATGGTTATTGGACCTTTCCATGAACCAATTAATAAAGAGAAGAAGTTGGTAGGGTATAAAAAGGCATTAGAGGCAGCAGGGATTTCAGTAGAGGAAGACCTTATTGTTGAGGGTGATTATACGTATGATTCAGGTATCGAGGCATTCGAAAAGTTACTTGAACTTCCTGAAAAACCAACTGCAATCTATGTAGGATCTGATGAAATGGCCGTTGGTGTTGTTCATGGAGCACAAGATAAAGGGTACAGTGTTCCTGATGACTTCGAAGTAATTAGCTCAGACAATACTAGAATTTCTCTTATGGTAAGACCACAACTAACAACGGTTATTCAGCCACTGTATGATATCGGTGCAGTTGCGATGCGTTTATTAACGAAATTTATGAATAAGGAAAAAGTCTCAGAACATACAGTAGTACTTCCGCACCGAATTGAGCTTAGAAGCTCAACAAAGTAAACAGTTTGTCGATATGTAAGGTAGATGACAAATTTGTTTATGATAGTTGGGAGAGAAACTATGAAAAAGCTTGATGTTCTAACACCTATCGGATTAACGATAGGTGTAATTATGCTGTTATTTGGAATTGTTTACAACGGGGGAATGAGCGGACTATTATCATTTGTTGACCCTGCATCATTGCTTATTGTTATAGGCGGACTACTTTCAGGCTTACTTGTCAGCTTTTCATTAAAGGATATAAAGCAGATGATCAAAGTTATGAGACAGTCTTTTTCTTCTGACGAAAGGAAGCTTCAAGATTTGATTGATACCTTTGTTCATTTATCGGGCAAAGCGAGAAGAGAAGGTCTTCTTTCACTTGAAATGGAGATTGATCAAGTAGAAGATCGGTTTCTACGAAAAGGGATGTTATTAGCTATTGATGGAACGGATCCTGATGTGCTTCAAGATATTTTATTAGCTGAAATTGCAGCGATTGAAGAACGTCATAGAAAAGGAAGAGCGATTCTTGAGAAGGCTGGTGATTATGCACCAGCTTGGGGGATGATTGGAACATTAATAGGGCTAGTTCTCATGCTCAAAAATTTAAATGACCCATCAACTCTAGGACCAAATATGGCAATTGCTTTATTAACCACTTTATATGGATCCTTGCTTGCGAACCTTGTCTTTATACCTATTGCAGCAAAACTAGAGTTGAAGACAGAGAAGGAAGCTTTTTTAAAACAGATCATTGTTGAAGGAGTTATTGGTGTACAATCAGGACAGAATCCGAATCTTCTTCAAGAGAAGCTAAGTGCATTTCTATCTCAAGAAGAACGTGAAGCGAAGGAAAAAGAGTTGAATCGCGAGGATTTAGACGATGAAATTTACTAAAAAACATCGGCAGCCTCCTAAAGGGGCACCGCGATGGATGGTAACCTTTTCTGATTTAGTCACCTTAGTACTTGTCTTTTTTATTCTTTTATTTTCTATGTCACAAATCGATCTCATTAAGTTCCAAGCACTAGCTGACTCGATGAGAGATAAGCAATTCCTAGATTTTTATCCTTCCATTGTACCACTAGAAGGACAGGGTGAGTCGGAACAAGAAGAGAACAGTGAAACTGCTCAAAGTTTAGATGATCTTTTGGAAGAGGTCCAATCCTATTTAGACGATAATGGATTAAACAACATCATCGTTGCCAATCGAACAGAGCGAGGTGTAGTTTTAGTTCTTCAAGAACAAGCGCTGTTCCGGTCAGGGGAAGCTGAGATTCTAAATGAATCCAATGCGTTTTTGGATAAAGTGGGAACGATGCTTGGGGAGATGCCGAATCTTGTAAAGGTTGAAGGCCACACAGATAATCGACCCATTACGACTGAGCGGTATCCATCCAATTGGGAGCTTTCTGCAGCTAGAGCTGGTTCAGTCATCAGATATTTAATTGAAAACTTTCATCTTGATTCAACTAGGTTTATTGCTGTTGGATACGGTGAGACGAGACCGATTGTGCCCAACAATAGTGAGGAAAATTGGCAAAAAAATCGTAGGGTTGAGATTGTCATCTCTGATCCAAGATACAATGCCAATGAAATAGCGGATTAATGTGAAAAGGCTGAAAAAATTCAGCCTTTTTCAATACTCTTTTTATGGTTGCGGATCGGATATAAAGCTTTTTCGACTGTCTGTGCATTCTTTTCAGTAATTTCAGCTTTCCGAGGAATAGGTGGATATAAATCACTTGGGTCGTCCCAGTGTTTTGGTAGAGCGACAGAGGCTTTTGGCTGCCATGATTGTATCCACTCTATAGGTAATGGATTATTCGAAAGCTCCGAATTATTGGTCATTTCAAGCCATAGTAATGACCAAGCTCTAGGTACCACTCTCCAAATATCATAGCCCCCACCACCAACAGCAATCCATCTACCATCACAATACTGATGGGCAATACGATGGGCAAGCTTAGGAATTTCATGATAGATCTTCATGGTAGCTGATAAATGGGTCAAAGGATCCAAATAATGAGAATCAGCACCATTCTGGGTTACGATCACATCTGGCTTGAAAAAAGCTGCAACCTCTGTTAATGAGTTGGTATACGCTTCAAGCCACGATTCATCTTCCGTAAAGGCATCAACAGGGATGTTGAAGGAAAAACCATAGCCTTTACCCTGCCCTCGTTCATTCACATTCCCTGTACCAGGAAATAAATATCTTCCTGTTTCATGTATAGATAATGTACAAACATCTGGATCATCATAAAAGGACCATTGTACCCCATCACCATGGTGAGCATCTGTATCCACATAAAGAACTCTTGCACGGTATTTTTCTTGAAGATACTTAATTGCTACGGAACTATCATTATAGACACAAAAACCAGAGGCCTTTCCTTTAAAACCGTGATGTAGGCCACCACCTAGATTTAGTGCATGTTTGGCTTTCCCAGTCATGACATAGTCAACAGCGGTTAATGTTCCCCCAACCAGCCAGGAACTTGCTTCATGCATATTTGGGAATATTGGAGTATCATCTGTACCAAGGCCATAATTTTCTGCTTTTTCAGCAGAGAGTTGACCAAGACCAGCAAGCTTTACTGCATTAATATAACTAGGATCATGAATTAGTTGTAATTCTTCATCGCTAGCTTTCCTTGGTTGAATTATTTGATGATCAGATAGAGCATTCAATTGTTTTAATAAATCTAGAGTGATTTTTAGACGAAGCTGATTAAAAGGATGATTGGAGTTGAATTTGTACTTTAGCTGTTCTTCAGAAAAGATAAAAACAGAATCATCAATCATGTCGTTATACCTGGCAGATTTGGCCAAAGGACCGTATATCCTGCTTCTTTTAATTCGTTAATGAGAGTGACCGGATTCATCGTCTGTACTCTCAATACTAAAATTTTATAGTTTTCATCCTTTTTGTCTGGATAGACAAGCACGCTAAGTAAATTGGCTTTTCGCTTACTAATGACTGCAGTAACTTCACAAAGCATTCCAGCTCGATTAGGTACTTTTACTTCTATTTGAGAACCAGGTTGATGGGCGCCAGTTAATTGAACCAACGTATGTAATAAATCCGTTTCCGTTACGATACCAACAAGCTTTTGATCTTTTATGATTGGAACACAGCTTATATGGTGTTCATAAAAAACAGCTGAAATTTCTTCTACAAAGTCTAATGGATGTCCTGTTATTATATTGGTTCTCATAATTTCTTTTACTGGTTTTTGAAGAACATCACTGTGTTCTGACGAATTAAAAATGGACGGCGTTGCATCCTTAATATCACGGTCTGTCACTAATCCGATGATTTGATTGCTATGATCTATTACTGGAAGATGTCTAATTCGCCTTGTTTTCATCATTTGAATGGCGTCTGCTATCGTGCTGTTTGAGGTTAAAGTTGAGACGTCAGTTTTCATAATCTCTTCGACTATCATACTATTTCTCCCCTTCTATAAATACATCACTCTCCTGAGAACAACAAAGAGTTAGTACATGAAACGATTCATAAATCTTAATCGATCAAATTTTTCAATCGATTCGTTGGGAACGCGTTTTCCTATCTTGGCCATAAGGCAATTCGCCGGATGAGAGCTAATTTCAGGGTCATCAGTTGCAAAATATTCTAAACCACCGGCATTCATCATTTTTTCCATGATTTTCCGGTATTCCCACACGTTTAAGCCAGTACCTTTCAAATCCCAATGCCAGTAGTATTCAGTTGTAATAGTAATGAAATCTTCCATTGCATCATCCATCATAGAGACAACAAGTAAATTTTTCCCTACACTACAGCCTCTGTATTTAGGAATAACTTCAATAGCGCCTAATTCAATTAGGTCTTCCATTTTCCCCTCAGACCAGCGCTCGAGAGGGTCTGGATATAAGTAGGTAACATAACCAATGATTGTATGCCGGTCTCTTGCTATAATAATCCTTCCTTCCGGCAAGGCTGCAATTTCAATTAGTGCTTGATGCTGTTGTGCTGGGGGACGAAAAGCAACTAAGTCATGATGAAATTCATAACCTGATAAGGCTTCAGGGGAAATAGGTCCTTCAATAATTAAATCACCATGGGGAGTTTTTAATTTTTTTGCATTATATATTTTACTATGTTCCATCCATACACCACCCAATGAAAATCGTACCTTTTGTAATCCATATTATACATGAAAAACACCTGTTTTAAGCGCTTTCACAAAATTTTCTGTTAAATTTAAAAAGATTTTGTGACCTAAATATTTTTCTGAACAAATATTTTAAAAATTGAGAAAAAGAATTTTCTGTTATATAATGACAGTAAGCATGAACAAAGGGGGATACGGTTTGATGAAAGTGGAAGCGCTATCAGTAGTCAATGGGGAATTTAATCTAGGAAACTATGATCAAATGTACAAGCAATTCGACTGGCGAGAAGTGGAAAAGGAATTTTCATGGTCAGAAACAGGTCGAGTAAACCTTGCGTATGAAGCGATTGACCGACATGCAGAATCCTACCGTAAAAATAAGGTAGCTCTTTACTACCGAGATGCAGAACGTAATGAAAAGTACACGTTTAAAGAAATGAAGCAATACTCAAACAAAGCTGCTAATGCATTAAAATCATTTGGAGATGTGGAAAAAGGGGACCGTGTCTTCATTTTTATGCCGAGATCACCAGAATTGTATTTTGCTGTTTTAGGTGCTATTAAACTAGGAGCTATTGTTGGGCCATTATTTGAAGCATTTATGGAAGGTGCTGTTCGAGATCGTTTGGAAGACAGTGAGGCAAAGGTTCTTGTAACAACTCCCGAACTTCTTGAGAGAGTTCCAGTAGATGAACTTCCTGCTTTAAAAACGATTTTCTTAGTGGGAGAAAATATTAAAGAGGAAGGAAAGTTTATCGATTTTAAAAAGAGATTTGAAGAGTCAAGCAGCAAGCTAGATATTGAATGGGTAAACCTTAATGACGGACTCATTCTCCACTATACATCTGGGTCAACTGGAAAACCAAAAGGTGTACTGCATGTACATAATGCCATGATTCAACACTATCAAACGGCAAAATGGGTACTAGATCTTAAGGATGACGATGTGTACTGGTGTACAGCGGATCCAGGCTGGGTAACCGGAACTTCCTATGGAATCTTTGGCCCATGGCTAACAGGGACATCTAATGTCGTTGTAGGTGGTCGCTTCAATCCAGAAACATGGTACAAAATGATTGAAGAATACGGTGTAAGTGTCTGGTATAGTGCGCCAACCGCATTTAGAATGCTAATGGGTGCGGGAGATGAAGTGGTAAAACGCTTTGATTTAAGTAGCTTAAGACATATTTTAAGTGTGGGTGAGCCTTTAAATCCAGAGGTTGTTCGTTGGGGAATGAAAGTATTCCAACTGAGAATTCATGATACCTGGTGGATGACAGAGACGGGTGCTCAATTAATTTGTAATTATCCTTGTATGGAAATAAAGCCAGGGTCCATGGGGAAACCAATTCCAGGAGTAAAAGCAGCGATTGTTGATGACCAAGGGAATGAGCTGCCTCCATATCGAATGGGTAACTTAGCCATTCAAAAAGGCTGGCCATCCATGATGCATACTATTTGGAAAAATGAGCAGAAATACGAGTCTTATTTTATGCCGGGTGGTTGGTATGTGTCTGGTGACTCTGCCTATATGGATGAAGATGGTTACTTTTGGTTCCAAGGAAGAATTGACGATGTAATTATGACATCTGGTGAACGTGTTGGACCTTTTGAAGTGGAAAGCAAATTGGTCGAACATCCAGCAGTGGCTGAAGCAGGTGTTATCGGAAAGCCAGATCCAGTAAGAGGCGAAATCATTAAGGCATTTGTTGCATTAAGAGATGGATATGAAGTAACGGAAGAATTAAAGGAGGATATCCGTCAATTTGTGAAAAAAGGATTAGCGGCTCATGCTGCACCTCGTGAAATTGAATTCCGTGATAAACTTCCGAAAACTAGAAGTGGTAAAATTATGCGCCGCGTCTTAAAAGCGTGGGAGTTAGATTTACCTACAGGTGATCTTTCTACAATGGAAGATTAAGAGAGGCTGTTTTCGTAAAAATTGTTGTTGGAAAAATCCCAAATGCCGGATTTTTGCCAGTATAACGCTGGGGTTATTGGTCTTTTTGGAGAGTAGCTCTTTTCTAAGGATGAAAATATTCTGATTGGCTGTTTAAACATATAGTTAATTTCCTAAAAAGTGTTTATTTAGAACAATGTTTTAGAAAAGAGTATTAAGAAAAAAGCAATCCTCATTTGTGAGGATTGCTTTTTTTTGTTATCCGTTTGAACCATTACCACCGTTGTTTCCTGGATTTGTCTCGTTTCCATTTCCGTTTCCTGATCCGGTTTCACCGCCTGTACCAGGGTCTGTTCCAGTTCCAGGATCTGTTCCAGTTCCTGGGTCTGTTGCAGGTGGTTCAGCAGGCTTTTCCTCTTCCTTTGGCCCGACTACTGCCTCATTCGAAGGTGCTGATTCTTGTCCTGCAATGTCAACCGCGGTTACATAATACTTCCCATTTCCACCACTAAAAGAAAGGGCAGAGCCGGTTTTAATACTAGCAACTTTATTTCCATTCAAATACACACGATATCCAACAATATCATTTTCAGGGTGAGAACCCCAAGTAATTTGATTGCCATTGACACCTATTGATAAAGGAGATGGTGCCTTTCCATTGTCTGAGAGTTTATCATCTGGAAGAAGAATATTTGCCCAATTGCTATTATTCTTTTTCGGAATCAGATTTTGAACTCCTGTCTTAATTCCAAACAGTTTTTCAATATAATCAGGGTTTAATATCATTCCAGTTTGAGCAAATTCAGCTGGAGTTGAATCTAGTGCTAAATACTTTTTATCACCGATGGTAACGTATTTTCCTTGGACTAAGCTGTCATCAACCGTCGTCGGTACGTATTTCGCATTAAATAAGTCGGTTTGAACTAAGCCAGCCTTTGAACATGCATCTGAAGGGAGCAAACCAGAAATACCACAGAATGAACGTCTCACAATTCCACCAGGCATGTTAAAGCTTTCGGCAGGGTCAACTAAAGCTGGATTTACATCATAAGCTGCATTCATGAGATCAGCCCATAAATAGGTATTTCGTAAGCTATAATTGAGACCAGATGATTTTAGAGATTTTGGTGTATCATATCCATTCCAAATACCAAACGAAACATTTGGATTTACCGCCACGAACCAAGCATCGTGGAAATCTGTTCCAGTTCCAGTTTTTCCAGCCCAATCAGAAGAAAATTTCAGTCTACTTTTAACGGAAGTAGCTGTTCCTGAATTGATTACATCACGCATCATATCTATTGTGAGGTAAGCAGTTTGTGGACTGAATACTTCTACCGGTTTTACTTCATGTTGGTAAAGAATATTTCCGTCTTTATCAACGATTTTTTCAATCATATATGCATCAATAAATTGCCCACTGTTAGCAAAGGTACCGAATGCATTGGTGTTTTCTTCAACAGTAACTCCATTATCTAATGATCCAATAGCTGTTGATAATTGTTCATAATCCCCAGGAGTTAATGAAGAGAATCCCATCTTTTTTAAGTATTCTGCTGGTCTCTGACCAATAATATCTTTGTAAAGTTTAACAGCAGGAACGTTAAATGATTTAGCTAGAGCATATCTAGCTGTAACCAGTCCGCTATAAGTTTTGGTGTAGTTACTTGGCCAAGGACGGTTAATGCCTGGTGCTAAATGTAGTGGTACGTCAGGTAAAATCGTACCTGGTGATGCCTTCCCAAGCTCAAAAGCAGGAGCATAAACAAGCAAAGGCTTCATGGTTGACCCATTTTGACGGATCGCATTTGTAGCATGATTGAGCTGCGAGTCTTCAGAATACTCTCTACCCCCTACGAAACTCAAAATCTTACCCGTTTTGTTTTCAATAAGAATCGCACCTACTTGGACAGGTTCCATAATGGTCACTTCTTCCCTTGTTTCGGGGTCTATTACTGTTTCAGCCTTGTCCGGACCATAGTTTTGATACTCATTCTTCACCTTATCCATGGCGTCATAAAGGTTCTTATCGATTGTGGAGTGAATTTCATACCCGTTACGACGAATGTCTCTGTCTGCCAATGTTTGATATTCTTCAAGCAAAGCATTGTCATTTTGTAAGTCTTCTTCTGTATAACCATCTTTTTCGGCAAGGATTTTTGCAAGTATGTCTATGGCTCTTTTTTCAATTTCAAAGGTAACCCACGGATATTGCTCTATAGAGCTTGTCCCAGCTGGGATAAGATCCTTTGTCACGTCATAGGTTAATGCTTCGTCATATTGGTCTTTTGTAATTGAGTTATTTTGGTACATCCTTTGCAACACGGTTTTCATTCTTGTTAACCCTGGCTCAAGGTTCTTTTTTAGTTCTCCTTTATTGGTAAAAGGAGTGTAGCCGAAAGGACTTTGCGGCAAACCAGCGATGAAGGCTGCCTGCGGGAGTGATAATTCCTTTGCGCTAATACCGAATAGTCCCTTTGCAGCTGACTCAACCCCTGCAATATTTCTCCCAGAGGAATTTCTACCAAAGGTCGATACATTTAAATACGCTTCCAAAATTTCTTTTTTGTCAAAAAACTTTTCCAGACGTAGAGCAAGAAGAATTTCTTTCGCTTTACGCTCAAAAGAAATTTCATTTGTAAGGATTTGATTTTTAATAAGCTGCTGCGTTAACGTGCTTCCTCCAGACTGGACAGAGGAGTTTGTTACCTCTTGGAAAAGTGCGCGTAGAATTGCCTTGGGAACTACTCCGTCATGTTCATAAAAGTATTCGTCCTCTGTTGCAACGACTGCTTTTATCAAATAGTCGGACACTTCCTCTAATTTTACTTCTTCTCTCTCTAAATCCGTTCGAAGCTTCCCGAGGTATACATCATTTGCAAAATAAAGATTTGATGTTTCTTCATAGTTGTATATATCTTTCTTCATACTTTCGTAAGATCGGATAGGTTCGTTTTTTGTCAATGATGCGAAGTAGCCTGCTCCAACACCACCTGCAAACGCCCCACCAAGTAGAATAATAATAAGTAATATTAAGGTCAGGTTCCAAACTACTTGATAGGTAATGCTCGCACCTTTTACTGTTTTTTTATTTGTAAAAAGTTGAAGCAATGTCCTCAGTTTTTCTTTCCAATTACGTTCTTCATTCATTGGCAACATTCCCCCTAAAATCAAGTTATATTATACCACAAAAAGGCTATGGAAAAGGGGAATCCTGTCGTTTTATGATAAATTACCTAAAATTGGATTGACAATAAAGGTCTCTTTATGTTAAAAATGCTATTAACACCTAAATATTTTGCCTTGACGGGAATTAGTAGCTGTTCTATCTCTGTTAAAGAAAGCTGACGGTTGATGCGAGTCAGTACATGTAGAATGTTGAATTACCTCCCCGAGCATTTACTGTGAACCTGTATTAAAGTCAGTTATAGCAGTAAACGGTCATTCCGTTATCTTTTTAAGTGGAGGAGCTTATTGTTCCTCAAGTTGGGTGGTACCGCGATAAAATTAATCGTCCCTTCGAATCTTTGATTCGGAGGGGCTTTTTTATTTTTCTCACAAATAAGGAGGATCTTTGTATGGATTTATTACAGGACTTACAGTGGCGAGGGATTGTTTACCAGCAAACAGACGAAGAGGGTATTAAAGAGGTTTTAGATAAAGAAAAGATTTCGTTATATTGTGGTGTCGATCCAACTGCTGATAGCATGCATATTGGTCATTTATTACCGTTTTTAACATTAAGACGTTTTCAACAAGCGGGACATCGACCAATCGTATTAGTTGGTGGAGCGACAGGTCTAATTGGTGATCCGAGTGGAAAAAGTGAAGAGAGAAAGTTGCAAACACTTGAACAAGTTCAGGTAAATGTAGAGGGAATTAAGGGACAGTTGAACCGACTCTTTAAATTTGAGGGCGAAAATGGGGCAGTTATGGTGAATAACTATGATTGGGCTGGCTCCATGGATATCGTTACGTTTTTACGTGATTTCGGAAAGCATGTGGGAGTCAATTACATGTTAGCGAAGGATACGATTTCCTCCCGTTTAGAAACGGGAATATCTTTCACTGAATTTACGTACACGATTCTACAAGCAATGGATTTCTACTACCTGCATAAAAATCATGAGTGTAGAATGCAAATTGGTGGAAGTGACCAATGGGGAAATATCACAACTGGTCTTGAGTTGATAAGAAAGATGTCACCAGAAGGCTCAAAAGCTTTTGGTTTAACGATTCCTCTAGTGACAAAAGCTGACGGAACGAAATTCGGGAAAACGGAAGGTGGAGCCGTTTGGTTAGATCCGGAAAAAACATCACCTTACGAGTTTTACCAGTTCTGGATTAACACGAGTGATGCAGATGTTGTGAAATACCTGAAGTTCTTTACGTTCTTATCTAAAGAAGAAATTGAAGAGCTTGAAAAAGCTGTTCAAGAAGAGCCACATCTTCGTAAGGCACAAAAAGCTTTAGGTGAAGAAATGACTCGTTTGATTCATGGTGAAGATGCATTACAACAAGCCATTCGAATTTCCTCTGCTTTATTTAGTGGTGATATTCAAAGCTTAACAGGTAGCGAAATTAAACAAGGTTTCAAGGATGTACCTTCATTTACTTATGAGCAAGGCAGCAGCCTAAACATTGTTGAGTTACTTGTAAATGCGGGAATTGTTCAGTCAAAGCGTCAAGCACGTGAAGATGTAACAAATGGCGCAATTTCTGTAAATGGAATTCGTGTAAGTGAACTCGAATATACATTAGACGACAAAGACCGCATTGACGGAGAATTTACTGTTATTCGACGAGGGAAGAAGAAGTACTTTTTAATTAAATACTAATGAAGTGGGGACCGCTATTTAAGCGGTCTTTATTTAATTTGTAATAAAATAGACAATCATGTCTGTGGGAGGCAATAAAAACAAGAATATAATTTAAAAAACGAAAGGATGTGGACAATGATATACAAATCCCGAAGCGAATCAGCGGAGTTGCTGATACTAAATGCC
Source organism: Bacillaceae bacterium (assembly GCA_041640555.1). Taxonomy (GTDB): domain Bacteria; phylum Bacillota; class Bacilli; order Bacillales; family Cytobacillaceae; genus Robertmurraya_A. The sequence continues at coordinate 323,581 of JBEQAB010000004.1, read as the reverse complement.
TTAAACAAACGAATGAGTTTAACGGAAAAAGACAAACAGCATTATTTGGTCTTAAGAAAAGGATATAACGGAGAGTTACTCTTTGATTCGATGACAGAAAAGCTTGAGTGTGAGTGTTTGATTTTGAACGATTTATTACTTCAAATTAATCACACCGTCTTTCAAATTGATGCACTGATGATTACTTCTGATACTGTTCATATTTTTGAGGTCAAGAATTTTGAAGGTGATTATTATTATGAAGACGACAAATTGTATCTAACAAACAAAAAGGAAGTGACCAATCCTCTTCCTCAATTAAGTAGAAGTGAAACTTTATTACGACAGTTACTTCACCACCTCGGCTACCATTCTCCAATAAACGGAAAGGTCGTTTTTATTAACCCAGAATTCTCTTTGTTTCAAGCTCCTCTTGGAAAACCCCTTATTCTCCCAACTCAAGTTAAACGATTCCTAAATAGGGTAAACAATAGTCCATCCAAATTAAACGGAAAGCACAAGTTATTAGCGGAAAAATTAAAGTCTCTTCATCTAACTGAATCACCCTATCAGCAATTGCCGAGTTATAGTTATGATGAGGTTCGGAAAGGAATGATCTGTGACAGATGTAATTCTTTTGAAGTGATTGTTGAGGGGAAAAGATGTATATGTGGTGATTGTGGGGGAGAGGAAAAACTATCAGAAGCTTTACTTAGAACTATAGAGGTATTTAAGCTCCTTTTCCCAGAACGAAAAATCAATACTAATGAGTTTTATTATTGGTGTAATGAAGCGGTATCTAAAGAGAGGATAAGAAGGTTTCTTAAAAAGAATTTGAACATGGTGGGGATTCACCAATGGGCTTTTTTTGAATAGTGGATATGATAGACGTTTGAAAGGGTAAATGGTGGATTAATGCCGTTCATCAGTACTATGAACGGTGTTACGCTCGGTAAGAAGGTGGCTAACGTCTTTCATCAAGGGTATGAAGGATGTTAGAGGAGAACAGAAGTTAACTAACGTCTTTCATCAAGCGTATGAAGGATGGTAGAGGAGAACAGAAGGTGGCTAACGTCTTTCATCCAGCGTATGAAGGATGTTAGAGGAGAACAGAAGGTGGCTAACGTCTTTCATCAAGGGTATGAAGGATGTTAGAGGAGAACAGAAGGTGGCTAACGTCTTTCATCAGCCGTATGAAGGATGTTAGAGGAAAACAGAAGGTGGCTAACGTCTTTCATCAGCCGTATGAAGGATGTTAGAGGAGAACAGAAGTTAACTAACGTCTTTCATCAAGCGTATGAAGGATGGTAGAGGAGAACAGAAGGTGGCTAACGTCTTTCATCCAGCGTATGAAGGATGTTAGAGGAGAACAGAAGGTGGCTAACGTCTTTCATCAAGGGTATGAAGGATGTTAGAGGAGAACAGAAGGTGGCTAACGTCTTTCATCAGCCGTATGAAGGATGTTAGAGGAAAACAGAAGGTGGCTAACGTCTTTCATCAGCCGTATGAAGGATGTTAGAGGAGAACAGAAGTTAACTAACGTCTTTCATCAAGCGTATGAAGGATGGTAGAGGAGAACAGAAGGTGGCTAACGTCTTTCATCCAGCGTATGAAGGATGTTAGAGGAGAACAGAAGGTGGCTAACGTCTTTCATCAAGGGTATGAAGGATGTTAGAGGAGAACAGAAGGTGGCTAACGTCTTTCATCAGCCGTATGAAGGATGTTAGAGGAAAACAGAAGGTGGCTAACGTCTTTCATCAGCCGTATGAAGGATGTTAGAGGAGAACAGAAGTTAACTAACGTCTTTCATCAAGCGTATGAAGGATGGTAGAGGAGAACAGAAGGTGGCTAACGTCTTTCATCCAGCGTATGAAGGATGTTAGAGGAGAACAGAAGCTAGCTAACGTCTTTCATCAGCCGTATGAAGGATGTTAGAGGAGAACAGAAGGTGGCTAACGTCTTTCATCAAGGGTATGAAGGATGTTAGAGGAGAACAGAAGGTGGCTAACGTCTTTCATCAGCCGTATGAAGGATGTTAGAGGAGAACAGAAGCTAGCTAACGTCTTTCATCAGCCGTATGAAGGAATAACCAATACCCAAACTACTAAAAGGAAATTTATTGAAACCTTTTCCTGCAACTTTCGTATTACTTATTAACTACATACGAAAGGAGATTTCAGTTTTAAAAAAGAGGTGATTAAATGGAGCTCTTTGGTTTTCCGATCCAGACGGTTTATCTGACAACACTTATCGTTTCTGGTGCGTTAACGGTGCTGTACATTTTCTTTGGTGATATTGCAGAAGCAGCACTTGATTTTTTGAATCCAACATTAATTCTTGCGTTTCTCACGTTTTTATCAGCATCTGGATATTTATTAGAGCTAATCACGTCGCTAAATAGTTTGGTGATTCTTTTCATCTCCATTGTCATTGCCATTATATTAGATACCCTATTAAATATCTTTGTGCTGGTTCCGATGTCTTCTGCGGAGGAATCACTCGTTTATACTTCAGATTCATTAAAAGGGAGAGTAGGAATGGTGCTTGTCCCTATTCCACAAGACGGGTTTGGTGAGGTCGTGATAAAAAGCAGCAGTGGAACAATTTCAAAACCAGCGAAAAGTTTTGAGAATGAACCGATTGCTGAAGGACAAAAGGTACTAGTGATTGATGTAAAGGATGGAGTCCTGCATGTTGCACATTACGAGAAAACAGAAAAGCTATTTTTTAGTTAGGCTATTCTAGTAAAGAATGTTGTTAAAATCTTAAAGCCGATTTTAACGTGGAAATAGCTATTTTACGCTAAATAATTTAGTATGCTGGCTCTTTTCTTATTAAATCCAATCTGTTTTCTGCAGAAACTTAGCACAATCATTAAAATTATGTTCCAATAAGCAACAAAGTTAAGAAAAGAACCTTTACTTAAGGAGAGATGTCTATGTTACCCATTTTTATTGTAGGGGGCATTGTTGCCTTCTTACTAATTGCACTTATTGCCGTATTTATTACAAAATATCGGACAGCTGGACCTGATGAAGCGTTAATCGTTACAGGGAGTTATTTAGGTAGTAAAAATGTTCATGTAGATGAGTCAGGTAATCGTATTAAAATTATACGAGGTGGCGGGGCATTTATTTTTCCCGTATTCCAGCAAGCAGAACCATTAAGCTTGCTTTCTAGCAAACTAGAAGTGACTACACCAGAAGTGTATACGGAGCAAGGGGTTCCTGTAATGGCTGATGGAGTTGCGATTATTAAGATAGGGGGATCCATCGAAGAAATCGCAACAGCTGCAGAACAGTTTTTAGGGAAAGCGAAGGAAGACCGTGAAAACGAAGCGAAGGAAGTTCTTGAAGGTCATTTACGATCGATACTAGGGTCAATGACGGTGGAAGAAATTTACAAGAATCGCGATAAGTTCTCTCAAGAAGTACAAAGAGTGGCTTCGCAGGACTTAGCGAAAATGGGATTGGTTATTGTATCGTTTACGATCAAGGATGTAAGAGACAAAAATGGATACTTAGATTCATTAGGTAAACCAAGAATTGCCCAGGTAAAAAGAGATGCAGATATTGCAACAGCTGAGGCAGAAAAAGAAACCCGTATTAAGCGGGCGGAAGCAGCTAAAGACGCACAAAAGGCAGAGCTAGAAAGAGCCACAGAAATTGCAGAGGCTGAAAAAGTGAATCAGATGAAAATAGCTGAGTATCGACGTGAACAAGATATCGCTAAAGCTCGTGCGGACCAAGCGTATGATCTTGAGACAGCAAGAGCCAAGCAAGAGGTTACTGAGCATGAAATGCAAATCAAAATTATTGAGCGCCAAAAGCAAATTGAACTAGAAGAGAAAGAAATTCAGCGTAGAGAAAGACAATATGATTCGGAAGTGAAGAAAAAAGCGGATGCTGACCGTTATGCAGTTGAACAAGCGGCGGCTGCTGATAAGGCCAGACAACTTGCAGAAGCAGATGCAAATAAATACCGGATCGAGGCAATGGCAAAAGCGGATGCTGAAAAGGTACGTCTAGACGGTCTTGCTAAAGCAGAGTCAGAGCGAGCGCAAGGGGAAGCGGAAGCTGAAATCATTCGCTTGAAAGGTTTGGCTGAGGCAGAAGCGAAGCGCAAGATTGCAGAGGCATTCGATATGTACGGTCAAGCGGCTGTTATGGATATGATTGTGAGAATGCTACCAGAATACGCGAAGGAAATTGCCAGTCCATTATCCAATATTGATAAAATCACTGTTGTTGATACAGGCGGTGGTGAAGGTGGCGGAGCAAACAAAGTTACGGGTTATGCTACTAGCTTGATGTCGTCGTTACAGGAATCGTTGAAGGCTTCATCTGGAATCGATGTAAAAAACCTACTTGAAACTTTTGCAGGTAAAGGAAATGTTCGTGAAAGTATCGATCAGTTAGCAGAAGATATAAAAGAAAGCAAAGCAGAATAACAAAAAAGATCCAGCGAAGTTTCGCTGGATCTCTTTTTATTAACGAGAGTAGAATTCAACGATAAGAGCTTCGTTGATTTCAGCTGGTAATTCAGAACGCTCAGGTAAGCGAGTGAATGTACCTTCTAATTTGTCAGCATCGAAAGTTAAGAAATCAGGTACGAAGTTGTTCACTTCAACTGCTTCTTTAACGATGTCAAGGTTACGTGATTTTTCACGTAAAGAGATTGTTTGACCAGGTAATACGCGGAATGATGGAATATCAACGCGACTTCCATTCACTAAGATATGACCGTGGTTAACAAGCTGACGAGCTTGACGACGAGTACGAGCAAGACCTAAACGGTATACTACGTTATCTAAACGTGACTCTAAAAGAGCCATGAAGTTTTCACCATGCTTACCAGAAAGCTTACCAGCTTTGTCAAATAAGTTACGGAATTGACGCTCAGTCACTCCATACATATGACGAAGCTTTTGCTTCTCTTGTAATTGTAAACCATATTCAGATAACTTCTTGCGTTGGTTTGGACCATGTTGTCCAGGAGCGTAAGGACGCTTTTCTAATTCTTTACCAGTACCGCTTAGAGAGATTCCAAGACGACGTGATAATTTCCAGCTTGGGCCAGTATAACGAGCCATGAATGACTCCTCCTCGTGTTTTTATTTTGTTGTAAAATAAAAACAGTAGTGTTCACAAGCAGTATGACCATTTTGTTTTCATGTACCTTCGCCCTAGCAGCTCAAGGGTTACCGATACCCCATCCTAGAAGATCATTCTTCTATTGAGGAACAAAATGTATTCATAAAGGCGTTCACATATGCTGCGCTATTTTACACAAAGAATATTATATGTTTTAAACTAATAGAAAGTCAAGGGAATTTTATTTATTAGGTATATGTTATTATCTAATGGATGGTAGTTCTTATGGTATAATCTAATTATGAAAAAGAGTGGTTAAAGTGCGTGAAACAAGGAAAGAAAGAAGAGTACGATATCTTTTGCTTTTTATTTGTATAAGTTTTACAATAGGAGCATTGTACTATAAATATAGTAAGCAAATAATTAATCCTCCACTGGTCACAGTCCTCCATCGAAGCCTAAATAAAGAAGATAATCCTATCATTGTTTTAGCAAAAAAACAAGAAAACAACTATATATTAGCCGAATATGAGATTCAAATTGAAGATAACTATCTTTTTCAGACAAAAAGGGCAATCACCCTAGATGGAAAGCCAAGGATGATTTCTTTAGATAAAGAGAGTAAAGGTGTATGGGTGAAAATTGATGGGCAGTGGAATTATTTTACAAGTGATTTTGAGCTAGCTATACGATCAACTAAATATAGAGATCGAAATACTGGGGAATTATCCAACTTGACCACAATAAAAGAAGAAGATGGACGCACGATCGTTCAATTGGGGGACAAGCAATTGGATGTGGGAGAGGGTAGAATCAACCAACTATTTTCCTTATCAAAGGACGGTTCCCTATGGCTTGTTATTACTGAACAAGAGATCATAATTTCTACAATGGAAAATTAATATATTTCATGCGGGATGGGATCAAAATGGTTTCAAACCAGCTAAGGTATTAGGTGATGACGTAATGAGATTTCTTTCTGATAAATCAATTGAAACACTTAAAAGTCAGTTCTTTGATCTAATCGACACGGAGTCGGGAGTTTTTCACTATCAAAATGTATTAAAGACAATGGTTAAAACGATTCAAAAAATGCTAGAGCTTGATGAAGTGACTTTGTTCATTTGTCATGCTTGGAAAAATCAATTTTCCATGGGTGTTTCTACAAACGAAAACATAATGGAAGTTACACCATCTAATGATTCAAGTGACTGGTTAAGCTCATTAAAAACGATCGATTTTTCCCCAACAGATAAGTGTTTTAAGGACTATCAAGTACTTATTCCTCTTTTAAGATCCGGGAGAAATTTAGGTGTTCTATGCTTAAAAGGGAATCAAACATCTATTACCCCTTCCAATCAAGATTGGTTTGAACAATTTGCGGTTGTGTGCTCTTCATTTGTTCTGAAGGCACAAGAATTATATAAGATTGTTATGGAAGAGAAGCGTTATAAACAGCTATTCCGAGTGAATGAAAAATTCCATTCGACTATGGATATGGATGCTGTGTTAGGTGAAATTATCTATACGCTTCAGGAAGTTTATCCGAGTTTTACGTACTACTTAATGCTCTCTCATGACAATGATAATCATAGCGAACTTCCAATTAAGGATTTGGAATATGATAGTGAAAACATAGCAGCCATGGAAGCCTATGTAACTGGTACAATCCAAATGGAGGATTCGCTGAATGAACGACGTTCGGTTCTTTATGCACCTTTAAAAGGAAAACAAGGTGTATATGGGGTGCTTCAAGTTATTGCTCCGGACACATTGACGTTTCCAAGTAACGAAGTGGAGTTTATAAAATTATTAGCAAATACGGCTGGTTCTGCTCTTGAAAATGCGCAGCTCTATCAACAATCGAAACGGTTAATTGCTGATTTACAACTCATCAATGAGACTTCTCATCGTCTAAATTCTAATTTACGATTGACCGAAACCATGTCATACATGACGGAACAAATTGTACATTCGTTTGATGCAGAAGAAGTTTGCTTTGTATTGCTATCTCCCGACCTAAAGCTCATTAGTGTATTAGCTGGTTCGACTCCATTTTTTGAAACGGAAGCTTCCACGGCATATGTTCAATATGTTGTAGACAGACTGAAGAAAGAAAATGATTCCATTTTTATTGGAGATGTAGATATAAACCTCGACTATGATGTGAAAAAATATCGGTCCATAATGGCGGTTCCTATGGTGCAATCAGGTTTGATTAAAGGTCTAGCTCTCGTTATGCATACGGAGCCTTATCATTTTTCTTTCGAGACGTTTAAGTTAATGCAGTCACTAATTCATCATTCTACTTTAGCTTTTACAAATTCCATGCTTAGAGAAGAATTAGAGAAAATGGTTGTTACTGATCATCTAACAAAGCTGTATTCCAGAAACTATTTAGATACAAGGGTTCATGAATCACTTGATGAAGATCAGCAAGGAACCTTCCTTTTAATTGATATTGATAATTTTAAAGGTGTTAATGACAAATATGGACACCAAGTTGGGGATGAGATCCTTATTCAAGTGGCTGATATTATAAAAAGTAATATTAGAGAAAGTGATATTGGTGCCCGTTGGGGTGGAGAGGAGCTGGCTGTCTATCTACCTCGTATTCCACTTGAGGTGGGAATAAGTATCGCCAACCGATTAGTAGATAAAGTGAGGGAGTTATCTAAACCATCAATAACTATTTCCTGCGGTGTATCTTATTGGAATGTGGAGCATCCAGATAACTTTACCAACTTGTTTAAGCGAGCGGACACTGCCCTTTATGTGGCAAAGGATACGGGTAAGGATCGAGTGGTACTCCAAGAAAAGATAAACTCTTTTTAAGAAAAGGGGCTCAATTTTGAGTTCCTTTTTACTCTCCAATTGGGTAGGTATCACATATGCTAGTTAGGAAAGATCCTTTAAAATATGTAAGCGTTTACACATAAAGGAGGAGCTTATGGGAGAGAAAAAACCTTTTAGGATTGAAACAGAAGTGATTCATCGTGGCTATGAGGCCAGTTTATTTGAAGGTAGCTTGGTCCCGCCTATTTTTCAAACATCTACCTATTGCTTTTCAAACGCAGAGCAAGGGGAAAAGAGGTTTGCTGGAGAAGATCCAGGATATATTTACTCCCGTTTGGGTAATCCAACCGTTTCTGTACTAGAGGAGAGAATGGCTGCAATTGAGAAAGGGGAAGCCGCTTTAGCATTTGGGTCAGGAATGGCTGCTGTGTCGGCTGTTTTAGTTTCTCTTACAAAAGCAGGTGACCATGTTCTTTGTTCTCAAGGTGTATACGGATGTACTTTTGGTTTGCTTAAGATGTTAAATCATAAATATCAGATCACATATACCTTTTCAGAGATGGAATCAAAGGAACAACTTCTACAAGCTATCAAGCCGGAAACAACTTGCATTTATGTGGAAACCCCAATCAATCCAACGATGAAGCTTGTTGACCTAGAAATGGTTGCAGCAGTTGGGAAAGAAAAGGGTATTCCAGTTGTTGTTGATAATACGTTTTGTTCTCCTTATTTGCAGACACCTCTTGAGCTCGGTTGCGATGTTGTCGTTCATAGTGCAACCAAATATATATGTGGGCATGGGGATGTGATCGCTGGTATCGTAGTTGGAAAGCGTGATTTCCTCCAAGAAGTGGCAATGACCACACAAAAAGATATCGGAGGGATAATTTCCCCGTTTGATGCATGGTTGCTATTACGAGGGTTAAAAACCTTGCCGGTAAGGATGGATAGACATTGTGAGAATGCTAGGAAGATTTATTCGTTTTTAAATGAACATGTAGCTGTGAATCAAGTATTCTACCCAGGTGATAATAAACATCCAGACTTTTCCATTATGAAAAAGCAAATGCGTCAGGCAGGTGGATTACTTTCTTTTACTTTACATGGTGGGGTGGAAGACGCACAAAAGTTCATGAACCGGTTACAGCTAATAAAGATTGCAGTTAGTCTAGGTGATGCCGAGACCTTAATACAGCACCCTGCAACCATGACCCACTCTGTTGTACCAAAAAAAGAACGAGAAAAGATGGGGATACAAGATAATTTAATACGATTATCGGTCGGGTTGGAAGCATGGGAAGATATTCAGGAAGATTTGAATCAAGCGTTGAGCACTTTAATATAAAAGAGGCAGGTGATCTGCCTCTTTTATAGGTGATTAATTAATTCTTCAACAAATAGCTCAAGCATTTTTTGATCTAGCGTGTCAAAGCGGTTCTTGATAGGTGAATCTATATCTAGAACTCCCAGAAGTTGCCCTTCTTTTATCATAGGAACAACAATTTCTGATTGGGAAGCTGCATCACATGCTATATGACCAGGAAATTGATGAACATCCTCAACTAAAATCGTCTTTCTTTCTTTCGCACTAGTACCGCATACACCCCTACCAAGAGGAATTCTTACACAGGCAGGCAGGCCTTGGAATGGTCCGAGTATTAACTCTTTGTCATCGTCCAATAAGTAAAAACCAACCCAGTTCACATCTGACAAAAACTGATTTAATAGGGAAGATGCATTACTTAAATTGGCAATGGTATTCGTTTCGCCTTCTAGAAGCGCCTTCAGTTGTTTTATTAATAGACGATAATTTTGCTCTCTCGTTCCTTCGTAATTCTTTACTTCAAACATTTCCTTTCCCTCCAAACACAAAGGTAATTATCATATTTTAGCGAAAATATGAAGACTTTGTCGAGTTTTTTATACAGGAGAAGAAATGTCGAATAAAGAATGTAATACATAAGGCTTTTTTCTGTGATTAAGAGATGGAGGTGGTTTCAAATGAAGAAAAATTCAAAGGATTCCATTGTCGAGGCAGCAATTTATCTTTTTAACACGAAGGGGTTTTCAGGTACAACGATTCGAGATATTGCCCAAAAGGCAAACAGCAACGTCTCTAACATCTCCTACTATTTTCAGAATAAACATGGTCTTCTTGAGTATTGCTTTTTAAAATATTTTGAAGCGTATATTGCAGAGCTTGAATCAGCATTTTTATGTATCGACCAAGGAGCAAAGGCAACACTTCAGAAAATGGCTGAAAGCATTATTAATTACCACACGGAGAACATGCAGCTGACAAGATTAATTTTAAGAGAAATGTCAATTGATTCGCAAACCGTTCGAGAAATAATGAGTACGTACTTTGCTAAGGAAAAGTATTATTTTAAAGCTGTTATTGAGGAGGGAATGATAACAGGAGAGTTCAGACAAGTGTCTGTTCCTTTTACTATTGTTCAACTCAAATCACTTTTATCCATGCCTTTTCTAAATACCCATTATCTCTCAGAGGTTCTTCATGTTTTTCCTCATGAACCATATTTTACACAGAAGTATATTGTTGAAATCAATAACTGGATTGAAGGAGTATTAACACATCAACATCTTCCAGAGGAGTTAGTCTTTGAATCCATTTAACTTTTAAGTAATTGCTCGTATCCTTGAAGGAGTTCTTTCGCTTGGTGAGCATCTGACCCGTAGATCATCGGAATGTTTAATTCTATCGCTTGGTTAGCTATCGCTGTTGGAGGATAGGGTTCTCGACATAACGGTTTGGCTGTTCCAGCTCCGTTATAATCGAGCTCGTAGTTTTTTTGTTTGACTTCTAACAAAATATTTCGTATTTCCTTGTTGAAGCTTACTGAACAAGGATATTTTTTTTGGAATTTATTCACCAATGTTATATGACCGATACGCTTAGGTTTATGAGATCCTAGATCAGCCTTTATGGATAATAAAAGAGTTCGATAGTAGGCTTCATATACTTTTTCTATCCCACCATAACGCTTAATCATATCACCAAATACGTCAGGACTATAATCTAAACAATCATATCCGTGTTCGTGTTTTAAAAAATGGACAGACAAAATACTGTCAGTCAGAAAAGGACCGTATTTGTTTAGGAATTCTGCTGTTTCTCTTTCAAATCCCTCAATGAAATCTACTTCTACACCAGTATGAATGGTGATTTTTCCTTTATATTTTTCTCTTAGAATAGCTAGCTCTTCTAAATATGCCGGAAAATCCTCCATTTTCATGGCACTGTCTTGAAGGGGCGTTGGATCGGTAAAGCCAGCAGGAAGAGGTGCGTGTTCCGTAAATGAGATGGTGGTAATACCAAGTTCCATTGCGTGCTCAATATAAGTTTGAAAAGCATCTTTCGAACCATGGGGACAAAACTTTGAATGAACATGACCATCGCGCATGATGAGAAAGCCTCCTTGTATGATTTTGCAGTATTTGTCGAAATAAGAGATGTGATGTAGCGAAAGTAATTGTAAATAAATTTTAGTACAAAAAATTTGAAATTAATAGTCAAAAAATGTCGTTTACATGGTATCATAAGAGCATTGAAAATACATTTATATGAACCTTACATAGATAGCATAAATGTAGCTCGGATGAGAACAGGGGGCTTAACATGGAGTACATAATCGGGGGCTTAGTTCTTTTACTAGCTCTGTACGTGATTGGATATATGATGAAAAAAAAGCTTTATAAAGAAATTGACCGTCTGGAGAACTGGAAAATAGATATAACGAATCGCCCAGTCCTTGATGAAATGTCAAAGGTAAAACAGCTAAATATGACGGGCGAAACAGAAGAGCTATTTGAGAACTGGAGAAATGATTGGGATGACATCGTTACCAGTCAACTGCCAGAGGTAGAAGAGTATCTATTTGATGCGGAGGAATACATTGATCGCTACCGCTTTAATAAAGCCAAACAGGTACAGCGTGCCATTGATTCTCATTTAAGAGAAACAGAAGAGAAAATTCAACAGTTACTTGATGAAATCAATGAATTGGTTGGAAGTGAAGAGAAAAACAGAATTGAAATTGAAGAGTTAAAAGAGGTGTATCGAGAGCGCCGCAAAACTCTTCTTGCACACCGTCATAACTTTGGTCGTGCAGAAGCTAAGTTAGAAGTCCTTCTTGATGAAATAGTAGCCTGCTTTACTAATTTTGAGGAAAGAACAGAAAACGGGGATTACTTGCAAGCTCGTGAGGTGGTTCTTTTAATTCAGTCAAAGACAGATGAATTGAGTAAAAAGATGGATGCTATACCCAATTTACTTATAGAATGCCAATCAAGTATTCCTTCAGAAATTGAGAACCTGAGAGATGGATTCCGTGAGATGCAAAATCAAGGCTATCCGCTTGAGCATCTTCATTTTGAAGAGGAGTTAGAAAAACTTCATTCAGAAGTAAATGAATGTTTGGAGTTAATTGAACAGTGCGAGATTGATGAACTTCAAAAGAAAATTGATGAAGTAAAGGATAAGACGGAACTTATTTATGATCAATTGGAACAAGAGGTTAATGCCAAACGGTTTGTTATTGAAAACGAAGAGCCAACGAGAAGTATGTTATTCGCAGTAAAAGAAGAAAATCATGTACTGAAGTTCGAAGTACAGGAAGTTCAGCAAAGCTATCACCTTGAAGAGAGTGAAGTTGAAGGGCAAGTGCAGTTTGAAATGAAACTTGCACAGTTAATGAAACGCTTTGAAGTATTAGAACACAAAATTGTAGCTGATGAAACGGCCCTTACGATACTAAAGGATGAGCTAGGAGAGTTCAAGCTCGAGCTTGAAAAATTGGATCTAGAGCAAAAAGAATACGCTGAAAGACTACAAACACTTAGAAAAGACGAAATTGCAGCAAGGGAGACAGTTGTTGGACTTTCCAAAAAAATTGCTGATTGCATTCGACTTGTTAATAAAAGCAATATTCCAGGTCTTCCGGAAGAATATCGTTATTTATTAGAGGATGCGAGAGAGAGTATTTCTAATGTAAAAACAAAGCTTGAAGAAAAACCATTAAATATACCTACTGTTCAAAAATACTTAGAGGTGGCTGTTATGACGGTAGATAAAGTACACGATCATACCTCTCAACTCATTGAAACGGTTCTTTTATCTGAAAAGGTTATACAATATGGCAATAGATACAGGAGTAGTTATCCGGCTGTACAAAAAGCATTGGTTGATGCGGAACTGGCATTTAGAAGCTATGATTATCAAGCAGCACTGGAAGTTGCAGCAACCTCGATTGAAGAAGTAGAGCCTGGTGCATTAAAACGAATTGAAGCTTTATTACAAGAAACAGTATAAATTTCTATGGAAAAGACCGCTTTTTTGAAGCGGTCTTTTCCTATTCGTTTTCCTGATTGTCATTTATATGATAACATTATAAGTTGAGTTTACCCGTGACTGGTAAGAAAAAGGGGTTTTCAGATATGATTTATTTTGATAATAGTGCAACAACCAAACCATTTCCAGAAGTTGTGGATTCATTCGTAAAAGTTTCAAGTGATTTTTTTGGTAATCCTTCATCTATTCATCGACTAGGTGTTGAAGCAGAGAGCTTGTTAGCGCACGCTAGAAAACAAATAGGTGAGTTTCTACAGGTAAATCCGAGAGAGGTTTACTTTACATCTGGAGGTACGGAGAGCAATAACTTAGCAATAAAAGGTACAGCTCTTATGTATCGAAATAGAGGGAAACATATTATTACATCAGCGGTTGAGCATGCATCCGTTAGAGAGGCGTTTCAACAGCTGAAGGAATTAGGGTTTCGAATAACGGTCGTTCCAGTTGATACGGAAGGTAGAGTTTCTATTTCCGATATAGAGGATGCCATCTGTCAAGATACGATATTAGTGTCGATCATGCATGTAAATAATGAGGTGGGTACGATTCAGCCTATTGAAGAAATTGGCAACATGCTAAAAGGCTATTCCAAAATATTATTTCATGTGGATTATGTACAAGGCGTTGGAAAAGTAGCACTCGATATTCCAAAATATCATATTGATCTATGCTCGATATCCGCCCACAAATTTCACGGGTTAAAGGGAACAGGCGTGTTAGTCATCCGTGAAGGGATCCAAATTTCTCCCCTTTTTTCTGGAGGAAATCAAGAATGGAAGCTTCGGAGTGGGACGGAGAATGTTGCTGGAGCTGTTTCAATGGCAAAAGCATTGAGACTAACATTACAAAGGTACGAAACAAAGCTAAGTCAAATAACTGAAATTCAGAGTTATCTTCTTAAAGAATTACAAATGCTTGAAGATGTTGTCATTCATACTCCAAGTAAGGGGCGAGCTCCTCATATTATAAATTTCTCTGTAAAAGGGTTTAGAGGAGAAGTATTTGTACATGCGTTAGAAGACAAAGGGTTAATTGTCTCGACCACAAGTGCATGTTCTTCAAAAAAGAAGGCCATAAGCCATACACTATTGGCTATGGAAGTCTCAAAGGAGGTCGCAGAAAGTGCCATTCGGATGAGTTTATCGTATGAAAACACTCTTGAAGAGGCAAGCAAGGCGATTTCCATTATACAAACAACAGTTACTGAACTAAGAGGGGTTATGCACTAATGAATTACGATCGAATTTTAATAAGGTACGGAGAAATATCAACAAAGGGCCGAAATCGTACGAAGTTTGTTGAAAAGTTAAAAAGAAGTGCAAAGCGTACACTAACCAAATTTCCTAACATCAATATTGAGACGACTAGGGACCGTATGTATATTTTGTTAAATGGGGAAAATGGTGAGGGTATTATTGAAAAGTTAAAAGTCCTTCCCGGTATTCAATCCTTTAGTCCGGTCATTAAGACTAGCCTGGATCTTGAGGAAATTAAGGAAGCGGCTCTACAATTATTCTTAAACAAATATAAAGTAGGAGATACTTTTAAAATTTCAACAAGACGAGCGAACAAGGATTATCCACTTGATACGGGGCAACTAAATTATGCTCTTGGTTCTCATATTTTACAAAATGTCCCTGATCTAAAGGTAGATGTGAAAAACCCAACCATTGACGTTCAAGTTGAGGTACGTACAGAAGCTGTATATCTCTCTATTGAAACAATTATGGGGGCAGGTGGAATGCCTATCGGATCTAGCGGGAAGGCCATGTTGATGCTATCTGGCGGAATTGATAGCCCAGTTGCGGGCTATATGGCTATGAAAAGAGGGGTTGAAATAGAGGCTGTTCATTTCTTTAGTCCCCCTTTTACAAGTGAGCGCTCTAAACAAAAGGTAGTTGAATTAGCTGAAAAGTTGTCATTACTTAATGGTGGTTACTTTACTCTTCATATTGTTCCTTTTACGGCTATTCAACAGCTTATTCAAAAGCAAATACCAGAAAACTATACAATGACGGCAACGAGACGGATGATGCTTCGCATAACAGAAGAAATTCGCCGCAAATTTGAGGGGTTAGCCATCGTTACGGGAGAAAGCTTAGGCCAAGTGGCTAGTCAAACTTTAGAAAGTATGCTGGCGATTAATGATGTTACATCTACACCGATATTAAGACCTTTAATTACAATGGATAAGTCTGAAATAATTAATATAGCAAAAACGATTGATACCCATCATATTTCAATACAGCCTTATGAGGACTGCTGTACTGTTTTTGTCCCTGCCGCTCCGAAAACGAAACCAAAGCTAGAGAAGGTTCAGTATTACGAAAGCTTTGTTGACTTTGAACAGTTGATTCAAGAAGCGGTTGATAAAGTTGAAACCATTCAATTAAAACCCGATGACGATAAAAAGGATCAAGTATTTGGAGAATTATTCTAACGGAATTGTGAACAATTTCCAAGTGATTATTTGAATGAAGGCCATGTGTTTGACACATTCTATACTCACAAGGAGGTGATTCACATGGCAAACAACAACAATTCAAATCAATTACTTGTAGCTGGTGCTCAACAAGCTATCGACCAAATGAAGTACGAAATCGCTACTGAGTTTGGTGTTAACTTAGGTGCTGAAACAACTTCTCGTGCTAACGGATCTGTTGGTGGAGAAATTACAAAACGCCTAGTTTCTTTTGCTCAACAATCTATGAGCGGAAGACAATAATCACTCCAACTAAATAGAGAAATGGCTACAGAGGCACTCCCTTAAATGGGGTGCCTCTTTATTTATTATAAAACAATTTTAAATTTTAAAATAATTTTGTATAATTACATGTGTGACATCAGAGACATTACATAGAAAATATTTTAGGGGGAGAGGCAGTGAAACGAGAAGATTTACTAGCACCTGAAAAATATAATTTAGTAAGTGAGATGGAAAGATTTTCTGACGATCACGAAAGAGTTGCCCTTATTTGGGAAGATGAGTCGGGACGTAAAAAACAAATCACGTATCAACATTTATTATTGAATGCAAATAAAATTGGAAACGTTTTCTTTTCTGAGGGTTTAAAGCAAGGCGATGTGGTTCTTATTGTCGTGCCTAGATTAATTGAAGCCTATGAGGTATATATTGCAGCACTAAAAGCTGGACTCGTTGTTATTCCAAGCTCAGAAATGCTACGTACAAAGGACCTTCAATACCGTATTCAACACGGAGACGTAAAGGCGGTTGTAAGTTATTATCCTTATATTGAACAATTTAGTGAGATAGATGAGTGTAACGGTATTCCGCGGTTTGTCATTGGTGGGAAAGCAGAAGGGTGGAAGACGTTAGAAGAAGAAATGAAAACAGCTTCTACAGAACTAGAAGTAGCATCAACAAGATGTGATGATATGGCTTTCTTATCTTATACTTCAGGAACGACGGGGAATCCAAAAGGGGTTGTTCATACGCATGGGTGGGCTTATGCTCATCTGAGAACAGCTGCTCCTAACTGGTTATGTATTGAAGAAGGAGATCGTGTATGGGCAACGGCAGGGCCTGGGTGGCAAAAATGGATTTGGAGTCCATTTTTATCCGTGTTAGGCTCAGGAGCTACTGGTTTTGTTTACAATGGAAAGTTTGATCCAAGCAAATACTTAAGTTTATTGCAAGATTACGACATTAATGTACTCTGCTGTACACCGACTGAGTACCGTTTGATGGCCAAGGTAGAAAATATTCATGAGTATCACTTAAAGAATCTTCATAGCGCGGTGTCTGCAGGTGAGCCTTTAAATAGGAATGTGATTGATACGTTTAAGAAGTATTTCGGGCTTGATGTGCGAGACGGGTATGGACAAACAGAAAATACATTACTGGTAGGAATTACAAAAGGGATGACATTGAAAGCTGGATCCATGGGAAAACCAACCCCGGGAAATAACGTAGAAATTATTAATGAGGATGGTGAGATTTGTGAAACAGGTGAAGTTGGTGATATTGCAGTCCATGTTGAAACCCCAGCTTTATTTAAAAATTATTACAAGGATGCGGAAAGAACCGCCATGCAGTTTCGTGGAAACTACTATATAACTGGTGACAAAGCGAAAAAGGATGAAGACGGGTATTTCTGGTTTGAAGGGCGCGGCGATGATATTATTATCAGCTCTGGTTATACAATTGGGCCATTCGAAGTGGAAGATGCTCTTGTGAAGCATCCTTTTGTGAAAGAATGTGCTGTGGTAGCAAGTCCGGATGAAGTACGAGGGAGTATCGTAAAAGCGTTTGTCGTACTAAAAGAAGGGATAGATGAAAATGATCCCGCACTGATTAGTACCCTTCAGAGCCATGTCAAAGAGTTAACAGCTCCATATAAATATCCGCGGAAAATTGACTTTATCAAAGAACTGCCGAAAACAACTTCTGGAAAGATTCGTAGAGTCGAGTTAAGAAAGAAAGAGCAGGAGCTGGCAAGCCAAAATTAATAATTTTTCAGAGAGAAGAATTCAATTCATTTCTTCTCTCTTTTTTTGCAATAAATGTATAGCATGATTTGAATTTACCCTTTATAATAAGTAAATGTTTCGAGTCTAGAAAGAATAGAGGGTACTCATGGAGAGAAATGAAATAAAAACAGGTGCGTTTCAAGCGGGCCTTTCGTATTTATTATGGGGAATTCTACCGATTTACTGGAAGCTACTTGATCATGTAAACGCAGAAGATATTTTAGCCAATCGTATCTTTTGGTCCTTTGCATTTATGATGGTAGTTTTATTTTTTTCAAAAAAGATCGGGAATTTATGTTCCGTTCTAAAAAGTTTTAAGCAAAACCGTAAAGAAATGTACGCGCTAATTATTGCTTCTTTATTAATTAGTACCAACTGGTTTATTTATATATGGGCTGTGAATCATCATCATATGATTGAAGCTAGTCTTGGGTATTATATTAATCCGTTGGTTAGTGTACTGTTAGGAGTTATTTTCTTAAAGGAGAAGCTCTCTCCTGCTCAGTATGTATCCTTTATCATCGCTGGTGTTGGAGTTCTTATTTTAGGTATATCCTATGGGAAATTCCCATGGATCTCGATTGTCCTAGCTCTATCGTTCGGGGTTTATGGACTAGCGAAAAAGATGATTAAAGTTGATTCTGCTGTGGGTTTAACATTAGAAACATTGGTCGTTACCCCATTTGCGTTTGCATATATGGTTTTCTTATTTTTCAACGGGGAGCATGCATTATTTGCAGGTTCTGTAGCAACTGATCTATTATTGGTAGGAGCTGGAGCAGCGACTGCCTTGCCGCTTCTGTATTTTGCAAAAGGTGCGCAAAAGATTCCGTTATCCATGTTAGGGTTACTGCAATATATCGCGCCAACGATTACGCTTATATTAGGTGTACTTGTATATGGAGAGCAGTTTACAAAACACCACTTACAAGCATTTATCTTTATCTGGTCCGCTCTTACCATTTACTCGTTATCAAAAACAAAATTATTTACAAACACACTTGGACCTGTCCGAAAAAGATTTGGCGCATGATGGGAAAGGTGAAGCTGACTGCTTGGCAGTCAGCTTTTTTACTGTGGGTTTTGCCATAAATGGATAAGTTAATGGAGTTTTAATTGCCCGGTTGAGCTACGGAACAGGTGAAGCGGTCAAATAGAGAAGTTCTAATTGCCCGGTTGAGCGGCGGAACAAGTGAAGTGGTAAAATAGAGAAGTTTTAATTGCCCGGTTGAGCGGCGGAACAGGTGAAGTGGTCAAATAGAGAAGTTCTAACTGCCCGGTTGAGCGGCGGAACAGGTGAAGTGGTCAAATAGAGAAGTTCTAACTGCCCGGTTGAGCGGCGGATCAGGTGAAGCGGCCAAATAGAGAAGTTCTAATTGCCCGGTTGAGCGGCGGAACAGGTGAAGCGGCCAAATAGAGAAGTTCTAATTGCCCGGTTGAGCGGCGGAACAGGTGAAGCGGTCAAATAGAGAAGTTCTAATTGCCCGGTTGAGCGGCGG
>JBEQAB010000004.1:0-304252 GCA_041640555.1 Bacillaceae bacterium | reverse complement strand
AACAAGTGAAGTGGTCAAATAGAGAAGTTCTAATTGCCCGGTTGAGCGGCGGAACAGGTGAAGCGGTCAAATAGAGAAGTTCTAATTGCCCGGTTGAGCGGTGGGACAAGTGAAGTGGTCAAATAGAGAAGTTCTAATTGCCCGGTTGAGCGGCGGAACAAGTGAAGTGGTCAAATAGAGAAGTTCTAATTGCCCGGTTGAGCGGCGGAACAGGTGAAGCGGTCAAATAGAGAAGTTCTAATTGCCCGGTTGAGCGGTGGGACAAGTGAAGTGGTCAAATAGAAAGAAGATTGCTGGTTCAACGAATATAATCAGTTCTAAATAAAGTAATTGTATCGCTTTGAGCGTTGACTAATAAATTGTTTGTTTAGTATCCGTCGTACAGATTTTTCGGACACGACCCCTCCGCACCAGTCAGATACACTACTAGTAGTTAACTGTTTATCAGGAAACAGTTTTTGATATTCGAGTACGTTTCTTAGTACAGCTGCTTCAACGGATTCCTTATAACCGCAAGATTTACAGTATATATAGGATTGACTAAATGGAAAAAGGAACTTTCCACATAAGGAGCAAGGAATTCCTTTTGTTAAATCTTGATAACTATAATTAGGCAATCGTTCAAAGGGGTTCTTATCCAAATGGCATGAAATAAATTTCTCTACAAGAGCTTCATCCTGAGCAGTAATACTATAAACATCACGATTGGCATTTTGTATAAATCGATTTATTTGACTTGGTAGTAACATAGAAGAATGAATGGGTGCATGAAAGAGAGTGAACTCGGGGTTTACAAATACTAGATAAGCTTCAACGGGGATGTTTATGCCTAGGTCTTTTAATAATCTTCTAAAGGCGGTTTCGGTTCGCTGGAGTTGTATGAGGGGGCTTTGGATTTCCACTTTCTTAATCGTATACCAACGATTATTTTCTAAAAAATATTCTCCGTCAAACTTTTTCACTTCAAAAATGATAAACTTCCTTTTCAAGAGCAATGAGTCAATTTGAAATGTATGTCCACCACTATTTGTTAGTAATAAATCATTCATCATTAAATAATTGGAGGATGGTGATAGCCCGTTAGTCATTAGGTAATCCCACTGCAATTCTCCAGCATACCCTTTTTCCAATTTTTCAAGCCGATCAACCTCTAGTAATTTCATTCGTTTATCCAAGTACCTTAAAATCAAGAGTTCTTTCGGTACCGTTCTTTGTTTAATGATCAATTGATAACCTCCTAAATAGGGGCTTGTCCAAAGCCCCCGGAAATCAAATTATAAGAATGTTCTCTTCACTTTTTCCCAGAACGAATTATCCTTTAATTTCACCGTTTTAATTCTTTTTTCACTGAGTTGGATGTCTACCCTCTCCACATGTTGTAAACTGAGGGCTTCATTGTCCATGCCCATTGTTGGATGATCGTTTCCATCTTGTACAACTCTTAATGAAAGCTTTCTCTCTCCGCTTAAGATAAATGGAGATCCTAGTGTACGATAATAATTTGTATTTAAGGACGCTAGCTCACTTACTTGGATCGATGGCAGGAAGGGGTCAACAACAGCTCCATTGACTGATTTACTGTATGCGGTACTGCCTGTCGGTGTAGAAACGATCATCCCGTCACCACGGAAGGTTTCGAAATGAAGATCATCAATAAATACTTCTAGAACGAATGTTTTAATAATAGAAGAGCGAATACTAAACTCGTTTAAACATTGAAAGGACATTTGTCCATCCACCAACACATCAATGGTTGGATAGCGTCTTACTTCAATTTGTTCATTTGTCGTAGCCTCAATCATTTTATCTGTTTCATTGATATGGAAGTCACAGTAAACTTTTAAACTTTCAGTTGTAGAAATACCTGCATATAAACAGTCCTCACGAAAGCCGGTTTTTCTTACAGCTTGTAAGAACGTTCCATCCCCACCTATACTTACAACAATATTTGCGTCTTTGTGATCTTTGACTACTGTAAATCCTTGCTTTGCTGCAAGCTCATAAAGTGGTGAAACCGTTTCTAACATATCCGAATCTTTTTTGTGATAGAAAAAAATATTTCGACGGTTAGACATTATAATTTCCTCCAGACAAGTTTAAATTTACCATTATATCTTTATTTTGCTAAAATGTAGGCTACAGAAATTAGTTTACCTGTTTTTGAAACATTTTAAAAGGAGAACCGTAATAGTAGAGTGAAGTGGAAAAAGGAGGATCATAGATGAATGGAAAGCGTTGGGCAGCACTCATTATTGCTGTAGTATTATTAGTATTTTCTTGGGTAACAAATGCACTCTCTTCGATGGCCTTTAGCAACATCGAGAGCTCATGGACAGAGGTGTTTTCGGCCACAGAAGAACCTTTTATTGAGGAAGTCATCGAGGAAGGAAATGCGTCTAAGAAAATTGCCGTACTAGAAGTAAATGGAGCGATTCAAGATACGGGGGATGTAACATCATTTTTCCAGTCACCTGGATATAATCATTCAGCTTTTATGGAGAACTTGGAACATGTGAAAGAAGATAAAGATGTAAAGGGGATTATTCTAAAGGTCAATTCTCCTGGTGGTGGCGTGGTTGAAAGTGCTGAGATTCATGACAAGCTCGTAGAAATCTCTGAAGAGACCAAAAAACCAATCTACATATCAATGGGGTCGATGGCAGCTTCAGGCGGCTATTATATATCTGCCCCCGCTGATAAAATTTACGCCAGTCCTGAAACCTTAACGGGCTCGTTAGGAGTAATTATGCAAGGAGTCAATTATGCAGGATTAGCAGAAAAATATGGCGTGGAGTTTGTAACAATCAAAAGTGGAGAGTTTAAGGACATTATGAGTCCTTCGAGAGAGATGACGGAAGAGGAAAAAAATATTCTTCAAACGATGATTAACAACTCTTACGAAGGCTTTGTGGATGTGATTGCATCTGGCCGAGGATTGTCCGAAGAAGAAGTGAGATCGATTGCAGATGGACGAATTTATGATGGAAGACAAGCAAAAGAAATTGGTTTAATTGATGATTTTGGATATTTTGAGGATGTAACAGAAGCTATGAAGAAAAATGAAAAATTAGCTGGAGCACAGGTAGTTAGCTACAGTGAGAACTTTGGCTTTGGTTCATTATTCAGTATGGCAGCAAGTAAAATGGTTGGAAAAGATTTAGAGATGACTGGTTTAATGAAGCTATTGTCACAGCCTAATTCTCCAAGACTGATGTATATGTATGCGGAATAAGGAGGGGTGACAAGATGGATAACAATCAATATGACAAGGAACAAATGGATTGGGCGGAACAACCAGCACCCTCTCAAGCAGGGTACACCGTTTTCTCCAATGCACGGTTCGCAGGCTTTTGGATGAGATTTTGGGCATATTTATTAGATCTACTTGTGATTGGTAGCATCGATCGTATCCTTATCAATCCGTTTTTTCGAGCCATCGGTCTAGACTTGCATAGTGGTGACTTTTTTGCTCCAATTACAATTGCTACAGCTCTCACATTTTACGGGTATTTTGTATTAATGACAAAATACTTTGGTCAAACATTAGGTAAAATGGTTTTTGGTTTAAGGGTAATTTCTTTACATGGTGAAAAGCTAACTTGGAGCACGGTACTTTTTCGAGAGTGGGTTGGTCGATTTATTTCCACGTTTATCGTTATTTTATATGTGCTAGTCGCGTTTCTCCCTAAAAAGCAAGGAATACATGATCTATTTGCAGATACAACGGTTGTTCACGATCAATAATGAATAAACCTATCAACAAATCCGTTGATAGGTTTATTTTTTTTTATATTGTCGATAATGGTATGCGGAAGGGTGTGAGAGTAATGAAGTGGCTACTTTTAATCCTAATTATCTTATTGCTTTTATTTTTGCTTATCCTTTTTTTAAAGCTAAAGGTGTTTATCCACTTCTATCATGGACAAGACGATGACCATTTAAGAATTAAATTTAAAGCTTTATTTGGTCTTATTCAATACAAACTTGAAATTCCAGTCATTCAAATAGATGATGATTCAGCAACTATTGTTGTAAAGGAAAAAATGGAGCCTGGTGCAAAAGAACAAGTGAAGGATGAAAAAACAAGTAAGTTTTCACCAAAAGAGATTCTGAATAGTTTTCAAGATTTCGAAGTTTTCATACAGCATGTTGTAGGATTGCATACAATCGTCCGTAAGTTTCTAAAAAAAGTAACGATTAAAGATATCAAATGGGACTCCGTTATTGGTGTTGGGAATGCTGCATATACGGGGATGATTACCGGGGCATTTTGGACGGCAAAAGGTAGTCTCATCGGCGTTCTAAGTCACTATATGAGAATGAGGAATCTTCCGCAAATCACCGTTACGCCCCATTTCCAAATGGCGATATCTCAAACCTCCTTTTCATGTATGATTCAATTTCGTATCGGGCATGCTATGTTAGCAGGAATTAAACTGATTAAATTTTGGAAGGGTGGACGGCCTTATTTTAAAACAAAGCCGTTATCTACTTTATCTAATGAAAAATCTAAACCCATATAAGGAGGAGTTTAAATGTCTGAGCATCCAATACAAGGGTTAATGACAACAGCGATGGAAAATCTAAAGGAAATGATTGATGTAAATACTATCATTGGTGATCCAGTTGAAACCCCTGATGGCAGTGTAATCTTAACAGTTTCAAAGGTTGGCTTTGGATTCGCAGCAGGTGGTAGTGAGTTCACTCTTGATAATGGGAAGGAAGAAGCTTCAAAGCATCCATTTGGCGGAGGTAGTGGTGGTGGTGTTTCAATTACTCCAATTGCTTTCTTAATCGTAAATTCCAAAGAGGTAAAAATGGTACATCTGGATGAGAGTACCCATTTGTATGAAAAGATTTTGGACCTTGCTCCTCAAGCAGTGGATAAAATTCAACAAATGATGTCTAAAAATAAGGATCAAGGTAGTGACAATAGCCAACAGTCGCATCCAAGTGATTATGATGGTCCTAAACATGATTTACAAATATAAAAGTAGCGGGTTAACTTCCGGTTAGGAAGTTAACTTTTTCTTTGAAAGATAAGTGTAATTATTTGCAAAATCAAGTTGAACGGGCTATGATTTTTGTGTACATATTCTGGAATGGGAGGAATTTTTTTATGGCATCAATTACTTTTAAGGGGAATCCAGTTACACTATTAGGTCAAGAAGTGAAAGTGGGCGATACAGCACCTGATTTCACCGTTTTAGCTAATGATTTATCAACAGTTACGCTAGCTGATAGCAAAGGGAAAGTTCGTCTAATCAGTGTCGTACCATCCATTGATACAGGAGTATGTGATGCTCAAACTCGCCGTTTTAACGAAGAAGCAGCGAAGTTAGATAATGTACAAATTCTAACGGTTAGCGTTGATTTACCATTTGCGCAGAAGCGTTGGTGTGCATCTGCTGGTATCGATAAGGTACAAACAGTTTCTGACCATAGAGATCTTTCTTTTGGAGAAGCATATGGCGTGGCAATCCAAGAATTACGCCTTCTTGCTCGTGCTGTTTTTGTTGTTGATTCTAATGACAAAGTCACTTATGTAGAGTATGTAAGTGAAGCAACGGATCATCCAAACTATGAAGCAGCAGTGGAAGCGGCGAACGCAGCACAATAATAAAACGAGAAGCCTCGATCACCTTCGAGGCTTTTTTACATCTCTTTAAAATTGCCTTCTTTCCCATTGCTAGATAAAATAGAAGATATGAATTTTTCAGGAGGAAGAAATATGTCACCTTCTACTTTAGAAGATTTATTTACATTGTTTAATGAGACGGCTTCTATTTTACAGGAGGAGCTAAATTGTACATACCTAGAGGCATTAGCTGAAACAGGTGAAAACCTTTTCCAACAAGCTGTCTTACAAGAAGAGTTAAGTGAATTGACACTTAAGAGATTAAAGAAGAGCTACGAATCGTTTCGTCGGGATAAATATACAGCTGAGGAATTACGTAAGGCGTATCAGTTAGCTATTTTAAAAGGAATGAAGGAAAGCGTACAACCAAACCATCAAATGACTCCAGACGCAGTGGGAATGTTGGTTGGATATTTAGTGGATAAATTTGTTCAATCGACAAACTTCCGATTGCTTGACCCAGCGGTAGGCACAGGGAATTTACTTACTACGGTAATGAACCATCAATTGAATAAAAAGGTAACTGCAATTGGGGTGGACATAGACGATTTATTAATCCACCTTTCATTCGTAAATGCTAATCTTCAAGAACATCAAATTGAATTGTTTAACCAAGATAGTTTAGAACCGTTATTTATAGATCCAGTAGATGCAGTTGTTGCTGATCTACCTGTTGGATATTACCCAAATGATGTTCGAGCACAAGATTATGAGTTAAAGTCATCTGAAGGACATTCTTACGCCCATCATCTATTTATTGAGCAAAGTGTGAAGCATACGATGGCAGGCGGATATTTATTTTTTATTATTCCCAATGGTTTATTTGAAAGTGAAGAGGCGCCTAAGCTTCATGCTTTCTTAAAGGAACAAGCCCATATCCAAGGAATTCTGCAATTACCTATGACAATGTTTAAAAATAAACAGGCAGCCAAAAGTATTTTAATCCTGCAAAAACTAGGCGGGGACATTTTGCCACCTAAGCAAGTTCTTCTCGTAAACATTCCGACACTCTCGAAAGGGCAAGATGTCGAGCGAATGCTTAGAAACATTGATATATGGATTAAAGAGAACAAATAATAGGGAACCGATAGCTAATAAAAAGGCTATCGGTTTTTTGCCATATTTTCAGAATATAATTACTTTAGTCTGTAACCGATACCAAAATTAGCTTGTTCTTGAAATGTATGTGAGGCAGTGATTAAATGGGGAATGGAGAGATAGAAACGAGCGTCTTAGTGCAAAATATATTTGTATTAGCGTATTTAGAGTTTCTTTAAAAAAGGAGCGGTACTTATCATATGTCAAAGGTAATTGCGATTAACGCAGGAAGTTCATCACTGAAATTTCAACTATTCGAAATGCCGAATGAAGAAGTTATTACAAAAGGGCTAATTGAGCGTATTGGTCTTAAGGATTCAATTTTCACGATTTCTGTGAATGGTGAAAAGGTTGAAGAAGTTACAGATATACCTGATCATGCAGTTGCAGTAAAAATGCTTCTAAATAAGCTAACTGAATCTGGAATTATTAAGTCACTTGAAGAAATTAATGGTATTGGTCATCGTGTCGTGCATGGTGGAGAAGAATTCAATGACTCTGTTTTAATTACAGATGAAGTGTTAACTAAGATTGAGGAGTTATCAGAGCTAGCACCTCTTCATAATCCTGCTAATATTACTGGAATTCGTGCGTTCCAACAAGTACTTCCAAATGTCCCAGCGGTTGCTGTATTTGATACAGCCTTCCATCAAACGATGCCAGAAAGCTCTTTCTTATACAGCTTGCCATACGAGTATTATAAAGAGTACGGCATTCGTAAATATGGTTTCCATGGTACATCACACAAGTACGTGTCAGAGCGTGCAGCAGAACTATTAGGTCGTCCACTTGAACAGCTTCGTTTGATTTCTTGTCACTTAGGTAATGGTGCAAGTATTGCGGCGATTGAAGGCGGTAAATCTATTGATACATCTATGGGCTTCACTCCACTTGCTGGTGTTACAATGGGGACTCGTTCAGGAAATATCGACCCAGCGTTAATTCCATTCATTATGGAGAAAACAGGAAACAATGCTGACGAAGTATTGGATATCCTTAATAAAAAGAGTGGAATGTTAGGCGTATCCGGATTCTCGAGTGACCTTCGTGATATTGAGTTGGAAGCTGAAAAAGGTAATGAACGTGCGGAATTAGCGTTAGAAGTATTCGGTAACCGAATCCACAAGTATATTGGTTCATATGCATCTCGCATGTATGGTGTTGATGCCATCATCTTTACAGCAGGTATTGGTGAGAACAGCCAAGCAATTCGTGCACGTGTACTTCAGGGCTTAGAGTTTATGGGTGTATATTGGGACCCAGCTCTAAACAAGACGCGTGGAGAAGAAGCGTTTATTAACTATCCGCATTCTCCAGTAAAAGTCATCGTTATCCCAACGAATGAAGAAGTTATGATTGCACGTGATGTTTTAAAATTAGCTCTATAATATTCTAATACACAGGCAAATGCTGATCAGGCATTTGCCTGTTGCTTTTTCTACAAAAACCATGAGTATGCTATACTTAAGCTAGTTAAAAAGGAGGGAAGGCAATGGCTTTATCAAGTCGTGAAAAACAAGTGATGGCCTCGATTAAAGAATGGGAAGAGAGTCTTTACAGCTATTCTCCTAATGATCTTGAAGTAACGTATGATAAATACGTAGAGCGAGTTTTTTCCCTATTACCTGAAGAAACACAGAAGCAATTTTACATAGCCTTAGATAGCTGGTTATTTCATTTACATGCGTTAATTCAAGGAAGTCAACTTCAGTTCGATGCAAAAGAGCGAATCTTATCAGCTGGAAGAATATTTGACCAAAGCATTATGCAAATTGAGGATTTAAAACATTTAAGCATGGATCAGCTTCAGTACATTGCAGAACAACAAATTTCGAGACATAGACTATATTCTTTTGCTCAAGGAGGAATGTCTGGAACTGGTGGGGCTCTTTTATTGGGTGTGGATCTTCCTGCTGTTACCGTCATCAATCTTAGAGTGATTCAATTAATTGCTATGACCTATGGATACGAAGTTAATACTCCATTTGAAATGATGAATTCACTGAAAGTATTTCATACGGCAACCCTTCCTGTCCGAATGCAGGCGTATAGCTGGGAGGAATTAAAGCAGGATATCGGGAAACATAGAGAATACTTTTATGAGGGAAATGAAGAACTTACAGATATTACATGGATGGAACAACCTCTGAAGCAGGTCTTTAAATCGATTGCTATTCTTTTCTTTAAAAATAAGACCCTTCAAGGAATTCCCCTTATATCCATGGCGATAGGAGCAGGTAGCAATTATCAATTAACAAGAAAAGTGACGGATTTTGCTCACTCGTATTATCAATTACGTTATCTAACAGAAAAGGAGAACACATACGATGAGTAAAGATGAGCATAAGCAAAATGCACCACGCTCTGTGATATGTAAAGTAATTACTGTGAGTGACACAAGAACAGAGGAAAACGATAAAAGTGGTCAGCTCATGATATCCTTATTGAAGGAACATGATCATGTGATTGGAGATTACGTGATTGTTAAAGATTCACGCGAAGAAATTACAAGGGAAGTAATTCGGGGTTGTATAGATGATTCGATCGATATTATTTTAACCAATGGTGGTACAGGTATTGCGAAACGTGATGTAACGATCGAAACAGTCCAAGCGCTTTTTGAGAAAGAAATAAGTGGGTTCGGTGAATTGTTTCGGATGCTTAGCTATACGGAGGATATTGGCTCAGCTGCTATTTTATCAAGAGCAATTGCAGGTGTTATTCAAAATAAAGCGGTCTTTTCTACTCCAGGTTCAACTGGAGCAGTAAAGCTTGCGATGAATAAATTAATCTTGCCTGAGCTCGGTCATATCGTAAGAGAACTGAAAAAAGATCTGTAAAAAAGTGAGACATTAGTTCTCGCTTTTTTTGGTTAAATAAGGGGTTGTTTGGGAAGAGTAATAAATCAATCACTTCTTACATTAGAAGGTGGGTAGATGAGAAATTTAATCCTTTTCGTTATTATTGCCTGTCTTATTGCATCACCTGCTGAACAAGTGATTGCAATAGAAGAGCCAGTTCCTCCGTCCATTGATCTTCGTATCCTTGAGACGACAGATCTACATAGTTACATGATGGATTATGACTATCGAAATAATAAAGAAACAGTGGATTTCGGATTTGCTAGGACAGCAAGTTTAATTAAAGAGGCAAGAAAAGAAGCAAAAAATGTGCTCCTCTTTGATAATGGTGATTTAATACAAGGAAGTGCACTAGCTGAGCTTGCTTCTAAGACTTATCAATTTGACCAAAGCTTCATCCATCCAGCAATTAAGGCGTTAAATCGCCTCCGATACGACGGGGCAACACTTGGAAATCACGAGTTTAATTTCGGGTTAAACTTTTTGCAAACGAGCTTACGGGGAGCTAATTTTCCATATGTAAATGCTAATATTTATGTGGAAGATCATAATTTACACTCATTTGATGATATCAACTACTTTAATCCGTACATGATATTAGATAAACGGTTTACAGATACCATGGGGGTTGAGCAGAATGTCAAGGTTGGTGTTATTGGGTTAATTACTCCCATTGCAGCAAAGTGGGATGAGGAGCATTTTAAGGGGAAAATTAAAATAAAAAGCATGGTGTCAACGCTTAAGCATTTCATACCGATTATGAAGAGCGAAGGTGCTGATATCATAATTGTTCTAGCCCATGCCGGTCTGGCAGCCGATGAGGGTGTGGTAAATAAAAGTGAAAATAGTGTCATGGCATTAACAGAAGTGGAAGGAATTGATGCCATCCTTTACGGTCATAGTCACTCTCTATTTCCCAACGATGATTATTTTTTACAGCAACAATTTATCAATATCGAAAAAGGTACAATCCGTAGTATTCCATTAGTACAAGCTGGGTATTGGGGGAATCATCTTGGGATTATTGATTTGTCAATCAGAAAGGTAAATGATAAATGGAAAGTAGTAGACTCTCGATCTGAAGTGAGATCGATATATAAAAAATCTGGAAAAGATGAAAAAGTACCAGTTGTCCAGCCCGATGAGGAAATTATAGAAGCATTAAGAAACGATCATTCAAACACGCTAGAGTTTATAAAAAATAATAATGAATAAAAGAGCCTTCAGCCGTCTGAAGGTTCTTTTAATGGTGAGCTTTTCCGCCTATATCCTGGTTTGTTCGATACCACAGCCATAAATCGTTAATGATGGAAGCAAGTTCAGCAATTTCGGTGTTTAATTGGCATGATTTCTTAAAATCACTTTCATCTGATAAAAAGGCTTGCTTCATATTAATATGTTCTTCCAGTTCTGCAATTCGATCTGGAATGTATCCTCTAATTTTTTCCCACTCCAACAAAATGCTTTGCTGTGTATGAAAGTTATAATCCTCCCAGTTTTTATGCAAAGCAGGTAGTCTGATACCTAATCTTTCATTTAATTCAAAGTATTTCTCCATTAAAAGCTCCTCCCTTTCATCTTATAATCATTCTACTACAGTCTTTTCATGCCTTCCAGACGAAAGCTTGATAAAAATTTTAATAAATTTTTATACATTTTTAAGAATAAGTATTGAAAATAGGAAGAAAACTTGTTACATTTGTATACATATTATTAAAGTATAAAAATATAAATCATTTGAATATTTATTCGATATTAGGAGGATTACCATGTCAGTTCAAAAAGTTGTTCTTGCTTATTCAGGAGGATTAGATACATCGGTAGCAGTAAAGTGGCTTCAGGATCAAGGCTATGCAGTAGTGGCATGCTGTTTAGACGTAGGAGAAGGAAAAGATTTAGATTTTATTAAAGAAAAAGCATTGCAGGTGGGTGCGGTTTCATCATACGTGATTGATGCAAAAGAAGAATTTGCGCATGAATATGCATTAATTGCACTTCAAGCGCAAGCGTATTACGAAGAGAAGTATCCACTGGTATCAGCCCTATCTCGACCTCTAATTGCAAAAAAATTAGTAGAAGTTGCTGAGAAAGAGGGAGCGGTGGCGGTAGCTCATGGTTGTACAGGAAAAGGAAACGACCAAGTTCGTTTTGAAGTATCTATTTCCGCTTTAAACCCTGATTTAATGGTGCTTGCTCCTGTACGTGAGTGGAGCTGGTCTCGTGAAGAAGAAATTGAATATGCAAAGAAAAACGGTATTCCTATTCCGATTAACTTAGATAGCCCATATTCAATTGATCAAAACCTGTGGGGTAGAGCAGCTGAATGTGGTGTACTAGAAGATCCTTGGGCTGCACCACCTGAAGGAGCATACGATATTACCTTGCCACTTGAGCAAACACCAGATCAAGCGGATGTTGTTGAAATTGAGTTTGTTAGTGGAGTTCCTGTTAGCCTAAACGGAAAAAGCTACCCACTTTCAGAGCTTATTTTAGAATTAAATGGATTGGCTGGTAAGCATGGGGTTGGCCGTATCGACCATGTAGAAAACAGACTTGTGGGTATTAAATCTCGTGAAGTGTATGAGTGTCCAGGAGCTATAACACTATTAAAAGCACATAAAGAGCTTGAAGATTTAACACTTGTGAAGGAAGTAGCTCATTTTAAACCTATTATTAGCAAGAAGATCGCTGAAGTGATTTATGATGGACTTTGGTTCTCACCACTAACTACTGCTTTAAAAGCGTTCCTTAAGGAAACACAAAAGTATGTAACAGGTACTGTTCGTGTGAAGCTATTTAAAGGCCATGCGATTGTTGAAGGAAGAAAGTCAGCGTACTCCTTGTATGATGAAAAATTAGCAACGTATACAGCAGAAGATCAGTTTGACCATCAATCTGCAGTTGGTTTTATTCAACTATGGGGTCTGCCAACTAAGGTACAATCTCAGGTGCAACAAAAGAAGGTGACTGTGTGAAAAAGCTTTGGGGAGGACGCTTTACCAAAACAGCAGAGGAATGGGTAGATGAATTTGGAGCCTCCATTTCCTTTGATAAAGAGCTAGTCCTAGAAGATATTCAAGGTAGTTTAGCACATGTAAGTATGCTCTCTTCGTGCGGTATTATATCGCACGAGGAAGCAGCTCAAATAACAGATGGACTGAAAATTTTACAAGAAAAGGCGATCAATGATGAACTTGAATTTTCTGTAGAATTAGAGGATATTCACTTGAATCTTGAAAGTCAGCTCATTCAATTAATAGGTCCTGTTGGTGGGAAGCTTCACACAGCAAGAAGCAGAAATGACCAAGTGGCAACA
Source organism: Bacillaceae bacterium (assembly GCA_041640555.1). Taxonomy (GTDB): domain Bacteria; phylum Bacillota; class Bacilli; order Bacillales; family Cytobacillaceae; genus Robertmurraya_A. The sequence goes on along the minus strand of JBEQAB010000004.1, from coordinate 291,339 downwards.
GATATGCATTTGTACTTACGAAGAGAGACTCAGCATGTTGTTGAACTGATTGAAGGACTGCAGCAAAGTTTATTAGTGCAAGCTGAAAAGCATGTCGAAACGGTCATGCCGGGCTATACACACTTACAAAGAGCGCAACCTATCTCGTTTGCTCACCATTTACTTGCCTATTTTTGGATGCTTGAGCGTGACAAAGAAAGATTCCAAGAAAGTCTTAAGAGAATTAATAAATCTCCACTAGGTGCAGGTGCTTTAGCCGGAACTACATTTCCTATTGACCGTGAACTTACAGCTAGCCTTTTAGAGTTTTCAAGTATTTATGAAAATAGTTTAGATGCTGTTAGTGACCGAGATTTTATATTGGAATTTATGTCTGGAAGCTCGATCTTGATGATGCATTTATCAAGACTAGCTGAGGAGTTTATTTTATGGTCAAGTCAAGAATTTCGCTTTATTGAGCTTGATGATAGCTTTACGACTGGATCAAGCATCATGCCGCAAAAGAAAAATCCTGATATGGCTGAGTTAATCCGTGGGAAGACTGGAAGAGTATATGGAAATCTCTTTGGTTTACTAACAGTATTAAAGGGTCTGCCACTTGCTTACAACAAGGACATGCAGGAAGATAAAGAAGGTATGTTTGATACGGTAAAGACGATTACTGGCTCATTGAAGATTTTTGCTGGTATGGTTGAAACGATGAAAGTAAATGAGAACGAAATGGAAGTTGCTACAAAGCAGGACTTCTCGAATGCGACAGAGCTTGCTGATTATTTATCAGGGAAAGGAATTCCATTCCGTGAAGCTCATGAAATCGTAGGAAAGCTCGTGCTTACATGTGTTCAAAGTCAATGTTATTTGGCTGATTTACCACTCGAGCAATATAAGGAAGCCAATTCATTATTTGAGAATGATATTTACGAGGTGTTAAACCCGGTCACTGCAGTGAAACGTAGAAACTCAGCAGGAGGAACAGGGTTTGCTCAGGTAGAAGATGCCATCATTAAAGCAAAATCAAAGTTAAAGTAAAAGCAAGAAAAGCACGCTAATGACTAGTAGCGTGCTTTTCTGCGTTATTTATTCTTTTTCTGTACGAACAACCAAAACATCACAGCGTGCATAACGAGTTATATGTTCGGAAACGCTTCCGATTAAAAATCGTTCTACCGCATTTAATCCAGTTGCTCCACAAATAATTAAATCTACTTCATGTTTTTTCGCTAAGTCTTTAGGAATTTTCACCTTTGGAGAGCCGTAATCGATCTCATAGGTTACATGTTGAACGCCTGCATTCAATGCCTGCTCTTTATAGCTTTCCATTAGCTCTGTAGCAAACTTGTCTGCTCTTTCCGCGATCGTACGGTCATATGCTTCTACGGTTGCAAAAGTTCGAGTATCGATGATGTGAGCTAGTAGAATTGTTGCATCGTTCCGTTTGGCCACTTCTATGGATTTCTTAAAAGCCCATTCTGCTTCTTTAGACCCATCTACTGCAACTAATATCTTCTTATACGTTAAACTCATGTTCATCTCCTCCTTTACTTTTATTATACAATACCCAATTCATGTATATCTGTAGCAATTTTTCGAAAAATAATAGAGGCGGGAAAATACACTTTAAAGGAGCTAATCATCAATGAAAAAGGAAGAGATGAAAGGGCAATCACATTATATTTACGACCAGCAGGGCGAGAACAGTGTTAGTGCACAAATTATGGACGCCTATAATAGTGGTGTCATTGATCAGCCAAACGGTCAGTTCGACAATGAAAAATATGATAATATGTTTGGGAATGAATCTGAATAAGCAAAGAAAAAGGAAGCTTTAGGAGCTTCCTTTTTTTATGACCCTTACTGTTTAAATTCTTGAAGTTTATCTTTCAATAATCCTCCGACAGTTTTTAGGTCTTCTTTCATTTTATTAATCACTTGGCTCCATTTAGAGCTCTCTTCTTTAATCACTTGCTCAATCTTTTCAGCTTTTTCTTTAATTGCTTCTTGAGTTTCTTCCGCGTCTTGTTCGCCTTGCATTCTAGCATTTACAGATTTTACCGTAAAGGATGTTTGATCTGTATATGGAATGGCCGCCTCCATTATTTTCTTGAAGATTGGGACGACTGTTTCTGAGCTGGATCCGGATAAATAATGATCTTGGTCGGTCTGATCATAACCAATCCATATGGCACCCACTAGATCAGGAGTATAGCCGACAAACCATTGATCCTTTGTTCCATCAACACCAGAAAAGCTTAGCTGGGTGGAACCTGTTTTTCCAGCAATCGGTGATCCGTTAATTTGTGCAGCGGTACCTGTGCCAGATTCCACAACATTTAAAAGCATAGATGTTATTTCATTTGCGGCTTTTTTCGTTGTTACTTGTACGACTTTCTTTTTACGTTCAGCAATAATATTTCCTGTTGGACCTTCAATTTTTATTATAAGATGATCATCAGCTCGTTTCCCCTTATTGGCAAAGGCAGAATAAGCTGCCGCTAATCGGAGTGGAGAGGTACCTTCGTTCATTCCGCCAAGTGCGATCGCTAAATGTTCATCCTCTTCCTGAAGTGGAATGCCAAATTTATTTAACGCTTCTATTCCTTTGTTCAAACCGATTTCATCTAAAAGCCAAACCGCCGGAAGATTTAGAGATTCCTGCATCGCAACATACATAGGGACTTCACCAGCATACGTTTTATTATAGTTTTCGGGTTGGTAGTTACCAAATGCCTGTTGTTTATCTTCTAGTACTGAAGATAAGGCATATCCTTCTTCTAGTGCAGGGGTATAAACAGCTAATGGCTTTAAAGTTGAACCTGGTTGAGCTTTTAAATGGGTCGCTCGATTAAATCCACGGAAAACGGATTCCCCACGTCCTCCAACTAGCGCTCTTACTCCGCCAGTTGCCGGATCTAGAAGTACTGAACCACTTTGAACTATCGCATCCTTCTTGCCTCTTGGGAAATTGTTATTATTTGAATAGATGGTTTCAAGTGAGGACTGTAGGTTTTGGTCCATTTCGGTATAAATTTTATATCCTCTAGTTAAGATTTCTTCCTGTGTTAATCCGTATTTTGAAATGGCTTCGTCAAGAACGGCATCCGTATAGGAAGGATATTCTCGGTCGAGGAAGCCGCCGCCCCCCTCTTCTAGAACAATCTTTTCGCCAATGGCTTCCTTGTACTCCTGCTCAGTGATGAATGCATTTTCCTTCATTTTTGCGAGAACAACATCTCTGCGTTCAATTGCTGCATCATAATTTTGAAATGGATTACGTGCAGAAGGAGCCTGAAGTAGTCCGGCAAGCAATGCTGATTCACTAATAGTTAATTCGCTAGCACTTTTATTAAAATACTTGGCGGCAGCTTGATCAATTCCCCATGCTCCATGTCCAAAATATACTTGATTAATATACATCTGAAGGATTTCATCTTTTTCGTATTTTTTTTCGATTTCAAGGGCGAGAAATAATTCTTCAATTTTTCTTTTATACGTTCTCTCAGGGGAGAGTAGAGCATTTTTGGTTAATTGCTGGGTTAATGTACTACCGCCTCCTGTAATACGACCAGCAAATAAATTCTTAAAGAAAGCCCGTGTAATACCTTTAAGGTCAAATCCGTTATGCTCATAGAAACGGTGATCCTCTATAGCAACAACTGCGTTGCCAACATAATCAGGTAGTTCTGAAATCTCCACGCCTTTATTTCGGTTGGTGCTAATCTCTGTGGCAATGTCCCCATCCTTGTCGAATATAACTGTTGATTGTTTTAACCCTTCCTTTAAGGTTTGTACATTTGCTTGGCTTGCGAGGAAAGCAAAATAAAGAATCGCAAATAATACAAAAACTAATAGAAGTAATAATAAAAATTGGGTAATATGTGTGTTTCTCCAAAATCGAGTGATTGCATTACGAAATGTTTCAAATCGTTCCATTGAATACCTATCCTTTAAAAATGAAATTATGACCATTATAACAGGAAATTATGTCAAAGGATGACAGAAATCTCTTTATTCCTATAATAAAAAAGTGGTATATTTATAATCGGCTTCATGATCACTGATTACATATTTTGGAGGGTAAGGCATGCGTATTGGAGTTCCTAAAGAAATAAAGAATAACGAAAATCGAGTCGCTATGACTCCTGCTGGTGTTATTAATTTAGTGAAGTTTGGGCATGTAGTACATATTGAAACAGGGGCTGGTCTTGGATCAGGTTTTAGTGACACTGATTATGTGGAGGCTGGTGCTGTCATAGTTGAAAGCGCTTTAAAAGCGTGGTCGATGGATATGGTAATGAAAGTTAAAGAACCACTTCCAGAGGAATATCAGTATTTCCGTGAAGGATTGATTTTATTTACATATTTACATTTAGCTCCAGAGCCAGAATTAACAAAGGCATTAATCGAAAACAAAGTAGTTGGAATGGCCTATGAAACGGTCCAACTCTCCAATGGAAGCCTTCCGCTATTAACACCTATGAGTGAAGTAGCTGGACGAATGGCTACACAGATTGGTGCGCAATTCCTAGAGAAAGTACATGGCGGGAAAGGAGTCCTTCTTGCTGGTGTACCAGGTGTGAATAGAGGAAAGGTGACCATCATTGGTGGGGGAGTGGCAGGAACCAATGCAGCAAAAATGGCGATTGGGCTAGGTGCAAGTGTGACGATTATCGACCTAAGTCCTGATAGACTTCGTCAACTTGATGATATTTTCGGCAGTGATGTAACGACCCTTATGTCTAACCACTACAATATTGCTGAAGAGGTAAAAAGCTCGGACTTAGTCATTGGTGCTGTGTTAATACCAGGAGCCAAAGCACCTAAGCTTGTCACAGAAGAAATGATTCAGTCGATGTCACCAGGTTCGGTAGTCGTTGATATCGCCATTGATCAGGGTGGTATTTTTGAAACGACTGATCGAATTACCACACATGATAAACCAACATATGAAAAGCATGGTGTTGTGCATTATGCAGTAGCAAACATGCCCGGTGCTGTACCACGTACTTCAACGATGGCTTTAACAAATGTAACTGTGCCTTACGCACTTCAAATTGCAAACAAAGGCTATAAAAAAGCTTGCCTTGAAAATGAAGCATTACTAAAAGGAATCAATACTCTTGAAGGGTATGTCACATATGAAGCTGTGGCAGAAGCTCATGGCTTAGAATATGCAGCGTCTCGTGATTTATTAAAAAAATAGAATACAAGAAAAGTTCTTTGAAAAATGTTCAAGGAGCTCCGTTTTCAGGTGCTTTCTAATTAAAAACACAAGGATAGACGTATGAATTGGCATACGTCTATCCTTTATTTATCAAGGTTTTTAGGAAATTCCATTAACTTTGGGATAACTATCTACAGCATTATTATAATGGACAATGAGTATTGTACAATGAAAAAAGAGGGTCAAAACTTCTGTCATTTGCAGTGCCGTTTCAATCTTTATAAGCTGGTCGATAATAGCTGCTGATTCCCGCATCTAGGATCAAGAGGGCCCGCGTTTTTTTGTTGGGGGATCAGATTAAGCATCCGAGTTGATAAATAGAAGTAGAAATTCCGCTTAAGTTGTAAATACGATAAAAAATAGCTTACATAGACGGATAAATTCCGCCTATTGACTCGAAAAACGTGAAAAAGGGGAGATTTTCCTTATATAAACGGAAAATCTCCCCTTATTTATCCCGAAACGGGCTTCATTCTGCATTTAACCGGAAAAACCCCGCTTATTATACTTTTGCTGGTTACTGGTTACTCGAATAAGGACAAGACATCAAATTTAAAAGGGAGCAAGTTTACCTTTTTTATACCAATAACGATGCCAATACGACTGTCATTTCGGTATGTATTTTAAGAAATGTACCTCAAAACGGTTCCCTATAAAAAATGTTCAAGGAGCTTTACTTTATCTTATTATTTGTAATTCCTTTGGAAACTTTGTTAAGATCTCAACCCCATTTGAGGTAACAAGCACGTCGTCTTCAATTCTGACACCCGCTACGCCAGGAACGTAGATTCCCGGTTCAATCGTAAAGACCATGCCTTCTTCAAGTAGAAGTGTATTCGTTTCAGTAAGAGAAGGATATTCATGTACACTAATTCCTAGCCCGTGACCGAGCCGATGCGGAAAATACTCTCCGTAGCCAGCTGCTGAAATAATATTTCTTGCTATAAGATCGACCGCTTGGCATGTTACTCCAGGCATACTCGCTTCGATTGCTGCGGCTTGAGCTTTTAAAACGGTATCATATATTTCTTTTTGCTTCTCACTTATATCACCTAGTGCTACTGTACGGGTGATATCTGAACAGTATCCATCAACGACAACTCCTAAATCAAAGAGAACAAGATCGCCTTTTTTCATTTTTGTCAGTCCAGGATTTCCATGTGGAGACGCTCCGTTTTTCCCTGTCAAAACCATAGTAGAAAAAGACATCTCCGAAACGCCTTTTTTCTTTAATTCATATTCAATGGCTGCTAATACTTCCAGTTCTGTTTTTCCTTCCGCTATTTCGGAACAGCCTACTTCAATTGCGTAATCAGCTAGGGCACACGCCTCGCGAATCGTAGCAATTTCACTCTCGCTTTTTACCATCCGTAATTTGCGGAGCTTTTCCTCTGCAGGAAGAAAAGTAGCTTGTGAAAACAAGGACTGAATAAGCTCGTAGCGCTCTACATTCATATGTTCTTTTTCGATTGCTATTTTCTCTAAAGACTTCGTTCGATCGTTACAAATCTTATGTATAAGTGTCCATGGATTCTCGATATCAGAATATCCGATTATATCAAAACCCCAGCCGGCCTTCTTTGCATCATCCTTCTCCATGGAAGGACAAACAAGGAAGGGATCTCCACTTTGGAAAATACCTATACCTAGCAGTCTTTCATGGGGATCGCTTAAAAATCCACTTACATAAAATACACTGTCAGGATTAGTTAAAAAGCAAAAATCAATTTGTTCTTGAGTAAGCCAGTCGATGATTGAGTTAAGCTTGCTATTCACAGTTATTCCCCCTTCGGTATTATAAATTTAGAGTAACAACATTACTTTTGAAAGTAAACTTATATTGGTAGTAGAATATGGATATAAGGAAATTGATAAATAAAAAGGAGTGTAGAGAGATGAAAATTAGCTTTCATGGACATTCAATACTATTAGTTGAGGCTAATGGAACGAGAATTCTATTTGATCCGTTTATTAATGGAAACCCAACAACGGATTTAAAAGTTGAAGATGTTCATGCAGATGTAATCATTGTGACTCATGGACACAATGACCATATAGGTGATACCGTCGAGATTGCCAAAAAGAATGATGCGCTAGTAATTGGAACTGCAGAGATTGCTGATTATCTAGGTTCTAAAGGAGTAAGAACACATGGGCTTCATATCGGTGGAGGTTTTAATTTTGAATTTGGAAGAGTGAAGCTGACCCAAGCATTCCACGGTTCAGGTTACATAAACGAGAAAAATGAAATCGTTTACCTTGGCATGCCTGCAGGTGTCCTATTAACGATCGATGGAAAAACCATTTACCATGCAGGGGATACGGGATTATTTTCGGATATGAAGCTAATTGGGGACAGACATCCAATAGATGTAGCCTTCCTGCCGATTGGGGATAATTATACGATGGGTCCAGATGATGCTGCTTATGCTGCAGGATTATTACAAGCAAAGAAGGTAGTTCCGATTCACTTCAATACCTTCCCATTGCTTCAGCAAGACCCTGAAACGTTTGTAAAGATGCTTCCTGATGGAGTGGGTGCTGTTCTAGATGTAGGGCAGTCGATAGAGTTGTAGGAAAAGTTTGTCGATGAAAGAGTCTCTGGACGATTTCATCGACTTTTTTTTATTTTTTTGCATACATTTTACTAGTTGGACAAGAAAGGAGATTGCTTATATTGAAGAAAAATCGATACCTATTTTGCTTACTGGCAACGGGAGTGATGCTTTATTACGGAGTACCTGAACTGTCAGCGTATAACGCAGGAACTGCAGGAATATACTCAGTGGCCTGGCTTGTGTTAGCTGTATTCGTAATAGCAGGGAATTTATCTGCTATTATGTATGCACCTAAAAAGAGAAGGGTTACGGAAGCTAAATTATCAAAAAAACAGGTGCGAAGAAAAGTGCGAGCCTATTAATTACCTATTCACAAAATGAAATCAAATTGTAATCAAGCCCCTTCACGCTTTATAATAAAAGGATAGATATCAAACTAATAGAAAATACAGAAATTTATAAAGGGTGAAGGTCTTGGCTACAAAGCATGAACAAATTTTACAATATATTGATGAACTACCTATTGGTGAAAAAATATCAGTAAGGCAAATTGCCAAGGCGCTTAATGTTAGTGAAGGTACTGCGTATCGAGCCATAAAGGATGCAGAAAATAAAGGGTATGTGAGCACGATTGAACGTGTCGGTACGATTCGAATTGAAAGAAAGAAAAAGGAGAATATTGAAAAGTTAACATTTGCTGAGGTAGTAAATATTGTTGATGGACAAGTTCTAGGTGGGCGTGCGGGTTTACATAAAACATTAAATAAGTTTGTCATTGGTGCGATGAAGCTTGAACAAATGATGAGGTACACTGGAGCAGGTAATCTACTCATTGTCGGGAACCGGACAAAAGCACATGAGTATGCATTGAATGCTGGAGCAGCCGTGCTCATCACTGGTGGGTTTGATACGGAAGATGAAGTGAAAAAGTTGGCAGATGACCTTCAGTTGCCTATTATTTCAACTAGCTATGATACCTTCACGGTTGCTGCGATGATTAACCGTGCCATTTATGATCAGTTAATAAAGAAAGAAATTGTACTTGTTGAGGATATTCTAACATCTATAAACGAAACAATCTATGTAAAAACTACGGATACAATAGAAGTTTGGCATGAAAAAAATCGTGAAACAACGCATAGTCGTTTTCCAGTAGTCGACCACCAAATGAAGGTACAAGGGATGGTTACTTCAAAGGACGTTATGGGAATTGCAGATACGACAAGTATTGAAAAAATCATGACAAAAAATCCAATGACTGTTACTGGGAAAACGAGTGTTGCCTCCTGTGCTCACTCGATGGTATGGGAAGGAATAGAGGTCCTTCCTGTTGTTGACGACAATAATCGCTTGGAGGGAATTATTAGTAGACAGGATGTGTTAAAAGCTCTACAGATGATTCAACGACAGCCCCAAGTCGGAGAAACGATTGATGACATCGTTACGAATCAGCTCGTAGTAACAAAAGGGAAAACGAAGAACGAGGATGTTCTTCGCTGTGAAGTAAGCCCTCAAATGACTAACTCCATTGGAACGATTTCCTATGGGGTGTTCACTACAATTGTGACTGAAGCAGCTAATGGTGTTCTAAGAGGATATAAAAAAGGTGATCTAGTCGTTGAAAATATGACTATTTATTTTCTAAAACCCGTTCAAATGGATAGTGTATTAGAAATTTATCCAAAAGTACTAGAGGTTGGACGAAAATTCGGAAAGGTCGATGTGGAAGTATATAACGAAAATATATTAGTTGGTAAAGCGATGATGATGTGTCAGCTGATTGATCGACACTAGGAAAAAGGAGTTGTTCCTTGAATGAACAACTCCATAACTTACATATGCTTTTTTAATTCAGTAGCTTCCTTCGCTGCAAGAGGAAGAAAATACTTGTAAGCTTTTATTCCACCCCAAATATTATATGCTCCAAGGGCGATAAAAATAGCTCCTATGATATACACTACAGTTGATTGAGAAATCATGATACGATTCATTCCAAAGGATGCAATAAATAATCCTAGAGCAATATTGCTTTTAGCGGAAATCCATTTCTTTTCTGCTGGTCGGTTGGAACGAAAAAATTGGATTTTATAAAAAATATAAAACATAATAGATATTACAATAATAATGACAAATATAGGCATATTATTTCCTCCAAGCTTCGACATTCTTCCATTATTCTACCTTGTATATAAAATAATTTCTACTTTTTCTCTTTTTGTGTTAAAAAGAGAGTATTAGAAAAAAAGGAGATCAGCAATGAAAGATCAAATAATTGAAACGATTAAGCAGTACGATACCATTATTATTCATCGACATGTTCGCCCAGATCCGGATGCGTATGGGTCACAAGGGGGACTGGCAGAAATCTTAAAGGCTTCTTTCCCAGACAAAACGATTTACACAGTTGGACAAGAAGAGCGGTCTTTACAATATTTGAGAAGGCTTGATGAAATTAGTGATGATACATATAAGGGGTCACTAGTTATTGTGACAGATACGGCAAATCAAGAGCGTATTTGTGACCAGAGATACCTCTCTGGGGACAAATTGATTAAAATAGACCATCATCCAAATGAGGATCCATATGGTGATCTTGTCTGGGTGGATACGACTTCTAGCTCAACAAGTGAAATGATTTATGAACTCTATTTATATGGTCAAGATAAGGGCTTAAAAATGTCAGATCAAGCGGCAAGATTATTGTATGCAGGAATTGTTGGGGATACGGGGAGATTTCTTTACCCTAGTACAAATGATCGAACATTTCAATATGCTGGAGAGTTGATAAAATATAATTTCTCTCGCACAGAAGTTTATGATGGAATGTACGAACTACCCATGAATGTGGTTAAGTTAAATGGCTATGTTCTTCAAAATTTTGAAATGAACGAAAATGGCGTTGCATCTATGATCCTTCCAAAGGAACTGCTTGCGACATACGATGTAAGAGCAGCAGATGCCTCCCTGCTTGTGAGTGCTCTTGGAAGTGTACAAGGAATCAAAGCATGGGCTTTCTTTATTGAGGAACATGATCAAATTCGTGTTCGACTTCGTTCAAAAGGTCCGGTTATTAATGGAGTGGCTAAAAAATATAAAGGTGGCGGTCATCCTCTTGCAGCTGGAGCCTCCATCTATTCATGGGATGAAGTACCACATGTCATGAAAGATATTGAAGAAGTTTGTAGGTAAAAGAAGGGGTAGGAACTTAGTTTTGTTTATTGTCTAGCTCCAGCGCCCTAGCGCCTAGTGTCCTTCGCTCTCCGCCCTACGATAAGTCAAGCACGAATGAGCCTTTGGCTCTTCGTGTTTCCTTTATCTCAGTTGGAGCGCTCCAGGCCTGTCGTGCGCTGACCAGGGCGCTTGCGCTTTTCTTACTACCCTAATTATTCGCTAATTGCATCTCAAGTTGAATGGATAATGTCGTATAAAACACAATTTCCTTTACTTTTACTTGGTATCTTTTATCGTTTATCCTGTGTGTCCGATTTTCAATAACCTTTTTGACCCAATCACTACTTTTATAGGCTGTATCAATATCCATTTTTAACAAAGGGTTGATATCCTCTTTAATCGCTTCTTCCATTTCATAGATGCTAAATGAGTCTATTTCATATTTTTGGCTGATTTTAATTTTAATGTCTTGGACAATAAGAAGTTCTTCGTTTTTCTTGTTTAACTCCCGGTAGTCATTTTGCCAAATATTTTTCTCTTTCTTCAAATCTTTAATGGTTTCCTCTTGCAGCTTTAGCTCTTTTGAGTATCTTTCTTGCCAATCGCCGTAAATATAAAGAAATACACACCAACTAATTACACCACCTAACGCCATTCCTGCAATAAACTGCTGGACAGCACGAAGTCGGTAGAAAGGCGGAATTCTCATCTAAATATGCTCCTGAGTTAACCAGTTAATGATCGTTGCTCCTGTTTGTGCACCACCCATAGCCGTAAGAATGAGCAGGAATTGTTTAAAGATATCCTTTGTTCCACCATCTAAGAATCCTTTTTCAAAGCTATAAACCGTATCAAATGTTCCGCCTATCGCAGCAATAATTGCCCATATCCGTATGGAAGTTGATATTCGGTAAATTTCCGTGAGCATTGGTTTTCCGGTCAAGAATGCAGATAGCCCGCCTATGAGCGCTCCGCCTAATAAAACACCTAGAGCAATAAAGTAGGCATCTATTAAAATCGATATATACGGTTGTTCGCTCACAACAATCATCCTCACATCAATAAAGTATTGTTACATCATATGGACAAACTCAAAAAAATATGAGTTTTCTTGAAGCGAACATATTTTCTTTTTTTCATTTATGCCCCTATAATAAAAGAAGAATGAAGCAGTTAGGGTGTGATTTATATGTCTTTTGTTCACCTTCAAGTGCAAAGTGCGTTTAGTTTATTATCAAGCACTGCTTCCGTTGAACAATTGGTAAAGGGAGCAAAAGAAAAGGGATTTACGATGCTCGCATTAACTGACTACAATGTCATGCATGGTGCAGTCACCTTTTATAAGCAATGCTTAAAGCATGAGATGAAACCGATTATTGGACTTACAGTGGATGTTCAAAGTGAGATAACTTCTAATATGGCGTTCCCACTTCTCCTTTTAGCGAAAAATCAGGTAGGATTTCAAAACTTAATGAAAATTTCAAGTGTTGTTCAAACGAAGTCCAAAGAAGGTATTCCATTAAAATGGCTTAGACATTATGCAGCTGGATTATTTGCGATTTCTCCGGGAGATACGGGGGAAATCGAGTCGTACTTACTTGAGGATAATGATGAACAAGCAGTGAGATGTGCGGAATTGTATAAACATATATTTGGAGCAGATAGCTTCTTTCTTTCCTTGCAAAATCATAATGTTCCAGCAGAAACCAGTCTTTTAAACAAACTCGTTTCTTTAGGGAATTCTCATTCAGTACAAACTGTCGTCACAAATAATGTTCGATATCTACAACAATCGGATTCATTTGCCCATGAGTGTTTATTAGCCATAAAAAATGGAGGGAAGTTACACGAAGATGACAGGGAACGTTTGGGGACCGACCAATATTATTTAAAAACGAGTGCAGAGATGGTTGAACTGTTTGCGGACTTCCCTGAAGCGTTAGAAAATACTTGGCGAATTGCTGAAGAATGCAATGTTATGGTTGAACTGCATAAGCAAAAGCTTCCTAAGTATCCAACACTTGAGGGGGAAACGGCAGAGGGATTGCTAGAAACGCTTTGCATGAAAGGTCTTTCTGAAAGGTACAGCCCTGTAACCAAAGAGCATAAAGAGCGATTACGATACGAATTAAGCGTAATAAAGAAAATGAAATTTGCTGATTACTTTTTAATTGTTTGGGATTTTATGAGGTTTTCACGTGAACAGCATATATTAACTGGTCCAGGTAGAGGTTCGGCAGCAGGATCGTTGGTTTCATATGTGTTGTATATAACGGATGTTGACCCAATAAAATATGATTTGTTATTTGAAAGGTTTCTAAATCCAGAACGTATCACAATGCCAGATATCGATATCGACTTTCCGGATCACCGCCGTGATGAGGTGATCGAGTATGTTTCTAACAAGTACGGAGAAGCACATGTGGCTCAGATCGTGACTTTTGGTACGTTGGCAGCTAAAGCGGCGCTTCGTGATGTTGGAAGAGCATTTGGATTAAATACAAAGGAACTCGAAGGTCTGTCAAGAGCGGTACCTTCGCAACTTGGAATATCCTTAAAAGATGCCTACGCTCAGTCTGAAAGGCTCCGTGCATTTGTTAATGAATCCCCTACAAACCAAAGGCTGTTTGAGACAGCAGTAAAGTTAGAGGGCCTTCCAAGGCACACATCCACCCATGCAGCTGGGGTAGTGATCTCAGAAGAACCGCTTGTTAATACTGTTCCCATAAGTGAGGGAAGTCAATCTGTTTACCTTACTCAGTATGCGATGGACGATTTGGAAGAGGTTGGATTATTAAAAATGGATTTTCTGGGTTTAAGGAATTTAACCCTCATAGAATCTATTATTGATTTGATTATAAAGAGAGCAAGAGTTAATTTTGATATAAAAACGATCCCTTTAGATGATAAGGCTACGTTCTTAATGTTAAGCCGTGGAGAAACAACGGGTGTGTTTCAATTAGAGTCTGAAGGGATGAGAAATGTATTAAAACGGTTAAAGCCAACAAATTTTGAAGATATTGTTGCGGTAAACGCTCTATACCGTCCCGGACCGATGGAAAATATTCCGATGTTTATAGATAGAAAGCATGGGAAAGAACATATCTCGTATTTGCATGAAGATTTGAAGCCGATACTTGAAAATACGTATGGAATCATTGTATATCAAGAGCAAATTATGCAAATTGCCTCAACGATGGCGGGCTTTAGTTTAGGCGAAGCTGACTTATTAAGGCGAGCAGTTGGAAAAAAGAAAAAAGAAATTCTTGATAAAGAAAGACAGCATTTCGTTGAAGGAGCAATGACAAAAGGGTACGAGTCAAGCATTGCCAATGCGGTATATGATCTAATCGTAAAATTTGCAAACTATGGATTTAATAGGAGTCATGCCGTTGCATATAGTGTGATTGCGTATCAACTCGCATACCTTAAGGCGAACTATCCAGTGTATTTTATGGCTGCATTATTATCCTCAAGCATTGGGAATGAGTCAAAGATTGCTCAATATATAAAAGAATGTCGTGAGATGGGTATTCAAGTTTTGCCTCCATCTATTAATAAAAGCGGCTATACCTTCTTAGTGGAGAATCATGCAATTCGATACAGTCTTACAGCCATAAAGGGAATTGGAGTTGCTGCTTTGAAGGGCTTGTTCTCGGCTAGAAAAAGCAAGAAATTTACGGATCTTTTTGATTTTTGTATCCGAGTGTCAGCTAAATCAGTTAACCGAAAGGCGTTAGAATCGCTCATCCATTCCGGTAGCTTCGACGAATTTGGAGAAGATCGTGCTGTTCTATTGGCTAGCCTTGATGTAGCTTTAGATCATGCCCAGCTAGTAAATCCTGATGACGCCCAGCAAGGAGATCTATTTACAGATGATGAGTTTTTCTTGAAACCAAAATATGTAACCGTTGATCCAATAAGGGCTGAAGATAAATTAAGGCAGGAGAAAGAAGCATTAGGTTTATATCTTTCGGACCATCCTGTTTCCATTTATGAGAAAGAAGCTAAGTTGGAACAAGCAATGGCTATTTCTTACATTTCAACTGCAAGTAGAAATGTAAGGGTTTTGGTCTATATTACTGAATTGAAGAAAATCCGTACAAAAAAGGGAGAAACGATGGCTTTCTTGACAGTATCCGATCAAAGCGGAGATATGGAGTCGGTGGTGTTTCCTACTGTTCTTAAAAGATATTCGATGCTCTTACAACAAGGCAATATTGTGATTGTTGATGGGAAAATCGAGGAACGAAATGGAGCAAAGCAACTCATAATATCATCGGTCAAGGAAGTAGTGAAAAACGAAGAAACGGTGGATGGTAAAAACGTATTATATCTAAAAATACAAAAGCATCAAGAACAAGGTGAATTCTTGCATGCACTAAAGAAGCTGCTAAACAGGCATTATGGAGAAACACCTGTTATTCTTTACTACGAGGAGTCTAAGAGAAGTATTAGGCTTGGTAAAGAGGATTATGTACAACCTACAACGATACTCATTAGGGAAATCCAGGAGTTGCTTGGTTCAGATAACGTCATTTTGAAATAATTAGCCTTTACATCCATTTGTATTATGTTATATTGTGTAAGTGTACGTGGTCTGACCACTAAAAGGGGATGGAGAAAAGAAAGTTATTTTAACTAAGGGGTGGAATGCATTTTGACTTTACGTGAAGAAGCATTACATATGCACAGAGTAAACAAGGGTAAGCTCGAGTCAAAATCGAAAGTTCAAGTTAGGAATGCAAATGACTTAAGCCTTGCCTATTCGCCAGGAGTGGCCGAGCCTTGTAAAGAAATTTATGACAAGCCTGAAACGGTCTATGATTACACGATGAAAGGGAATATGGTTGCTGTTGTTTCTGATGGAACAGCTGTCCTTGGACTAGGAAATATTGGTCCAGAAGCGGCACTTCCTGTTATGGAGGGAAAGGCTGTTTTGTTCAAAAGCTTTGCTGGAGTTGATGCATTTCCAATCTGCTTAGGTACAACTGACGTCGAAAAAATTATTGAAACTGTCAAATTATTAGAACCGACATTCGGCGGAATAAACCTTGAAGATATTGCTGCTCCTAATTGCTTTGTGATTGAGGAGAGACTAAAAAAGGAAACCAATATACCTGTGTTTCATGATGATCAGCATGGTACAGCAATCGTTACAGTTGCTGGTTTAGTTAATGCGCTAAAGCTTGTTGGCAAAACGATGAATGAAATTAAAGTCGTAGCTAACGGAGCAGGTGCTGCAGGGATTGCGATTATGAAACTTTTATATACCTATGGTGTACGTGATATTATTATGTGTGACACTAAAGGGGCTATATATGAAGGCAGACCGTTTGGAATGAATGATATTAAAAATGAAATAGCCAAATATACCAACCGTAATCAAGAAACAGGTAGTCTTGCAGATGCACTAAAAGGGGCGGATGTCTTCATTGGAGTTTCCGTTGCTGGTGCATTAACAGGTGAAATGATTCAAACAATGAATGAGGATCCAATTATTTTTGCTATGGCCAATCCAACACCGGAGATCATGCCTGAGGAAGCAAAAAAGGCTGGGGCGAAGGTTATCGGAACCGGACGTTCTGATTTTCCGAATCAAGTAAATAATGTACTAGCTTTTCCTGGAATTTTCAGAGGTGCATTAGACGTAAGAGCCACTCATATTAATGAAAAAATGAAGGTGGCAGCGGTTGAAGCAATTGCTAGTCTTGTTTCAGAAGAGGAGCTAAGTGCTGACTACGTTATACCTGCACCATTCGATCCGAGAGTTGCGCCTGAGGTAGCGGCAGCAGTTGCGAAGGCAGCAATGGAAACAGGTGTAGCCAGATTGAAGGTTGATCCAATGGAGATTAAGACTAGAACTAGCCAGCTTTCCGTTATTGGAAAGAGCGAGTGATTTTAAAGTGAGCATGGAACCAGTGGAACGAGGATCAAAAGTCTATCTGGAAATTGTTAAGCAGCTTCGCAGTATGATTGAACAAGATGGTTTAAAACCCGGTGATAAAATTCCATCAGAGCGAGAACTTTGTGAGCGTCTTAATGTAGGACGCTCCTCTGTTCGTGAAGCATTAAGAGCTTTAGAACTTTTAGGACTAATTGAGACCCGTCGAGGAGAAGGTACCTTTATAAGAGATTTTCGCAGTAATCAGCTTGTACAACTACTTGGCACATTTGTGCTTCAAGATTCAAAAGCAAAACAAGATGTGATTGAAACGAAATATTTAATCGAATTAGATTGTTTAAGACTCATTCTCCGTAGAAATAATGTAAAGCAACTAGAAGATTTAAAAGAGTGGCTCGAATCTTGCGAATTTACGGACGATCAGTTTTTTATAAAAATTATTGAGCTGGCTGATAATCATCTTTTCTATCGTATTTGGTCGATTTTAAATGATTATTACGATGCGCTAAAGCTTCCGAAGATGGAAAGGAACGACCCGTTTTACTTCGCAATCGTTCAAGCCTTACTAGGTGGAAATGAGGCGGATGTTCTACAGTCGTACTATTCACTACGGAAACTGTCGAATGCTTAACGACAAATATCTGCAGATTTTGTTGTGACATTATACTAACATGATAAAAAGAACTAGACGAGCCTTCATATATAAAAGGCATTATTTTTCATTTTAGTGGTCTGACCACTGAGATTATTAGAATTCTATGGGGAGGTTTAAGCTTGCCAATTAAAGATCTATTTACAAAATCAAAGAAGAAAAAATATGCAACTATTCCAACCGAGGCTGCAAAGCAAGATGTCCCAGAAGGGATTATGACCAAGTGTCCAAGCTGTAAAAAAATCATGTATTCCAAGGAATTAATAAAAAATCTTAAGGTTTGTGTTCATTGTGGATACCATCATCCAATGAATTCACAGGAGAGGCTAAAAAGCTTTGTTGACGAAGGAAGCTTCGTTGAACTAGATCGTTATATGATATCTGAGAACCCGCTTGGATTCCCCGATTATATAGAAAAGCTTGAAAAGGATCGTCAGAAGACAAACATAAATGAAGCTGTTGTGACTGGTGTTTGTAAGATTGACGGACATGACGCAGTTGTTGCCGTGATGGATTCTACTTTTAGAATGGGAAGCATGGGCTCTGTAGTTGGTGAGAAGATCACGAGAGCGATTGAAAAAGCAGCTGAACAATCGATTCCATTTATTATTTTTACTGCATCAGGTGGAGCAAGGATGCAAGAGGGTGTCCTAAGCTTAATGCAGATGGCTAAGACAAGTGTGGCTCTTAAAAAGTTTAGCGACGAGGGGAATCTTATCATATCGATTATGACACACCCGACTACTGGCGGAGTATCTGCTAGCTTCGCTTCTCTTGGTGACTATAATTTTGCTGAACCAGGTGCTTTAATTGGATTTGCAGGGAGAAGAATTATCGAACAAACCATTAGAGAAGAGCTTCCTGAGGATTTTCAAACAGCCGAATTTCTTTTAAAGCATGGTCAGCTAGATGCGGTAATATCTAGAGATGATTTGAAAGAGAAAATTTCAACATTACTTGATATTCATACGCCTGGAGGTGAAGTAGAATGGTTGGAGAATTAGAATTCGAAAAACCAGTCATTGAACTGAAAAAGAAGATTGCAGAATTAAAAGAATTTACTGCGAGTGCAGAAGTAGATTTGACAGACGAAATTGAAAAGCTTGAGGCAAGACTTCAAAAGCTTGAAAAAGATATTTATGACAATATGAAACCATGGGATAGAGTGCAAATTGCGAGACATCCTGCCAGGCCAACCACTCATGATTATTTATCGATAATCTTTTCTGATTTCATTGAATGTCATGGGGACCGCTTTTTTGGGGATGACGAAGCCATTGTGGCAGGAGTAGCGAAGTTCCAAGGGTTGCCTGTTACTATTATTGGTCATCAGCGTGGAAAAGATACGAAGGAAAATATCCGTAGAAATTTTGGAATGCCACATCCTGAAGGGTACCGTAAAGCATTAAGACTTATGAAACAAGCGGAGAAATTCAATCGTCCGATTATTTGTTTTATTGATACGAAGGGTGCGTACCCTGGGAAAGCTGCGGAAGAAAGAGGGCAAAGCGAAGCGATTGCAAGAAACCTTTTTGAAATGGCAAGTTTAACTGTACCTATTGTTTGTATTGTCATTGGAGAAGGAGGAAGTGGTGGTGCTCTTGCACTTGGTGTAGGTGATCATATCCATATGCTTGAAAACTCAACATATTCGGTTATTTCCCCTGAAGGAGCTGCAGCTATTCTTTGGAAGGATGCTTCTCTTGCGAAACAGGCGGCTGAAACCATGAAAATCACAGCACCAGACTTAAAGGAACTTGGAGTGATCGATGAAATTATTCCTGAAGTTCGAGGTGGAGCCCATAAGGACGTAAATACTCAAGCCGAAAGCATAAGAAATACAATTCAGCAGTCACTTAAGCAGTTGTTACAGCTAACAGAAAACGAACTACTGGCGTTAAGATATGAAAAATACAAGAATATGGGTAAATATACATTTTTACACGAATATATAGGTGTAAATGGATGAGTGTGTTTCGACACACTCTTTCTTATTTTTTAAGAGAAATTCCAATAAACTGACAGCAGAAGTTGAATTATGAACATTTTTAGAAAAAAAAGATAGTATTAAGCGCTTTCAATAAAAAAACTATTTCGTCTATTGATTTTATGTTTATGATAGAGTTGAGAACATTGTTTCTTCATGGTATTTTAGAAATATTCCCGGGTATTCTGTAAATAATAGTAGTGCATCACATGTCGTATTATTCATCTTCTAACTATACATAATACTTCAACAATACAATACAGAGGTGATTTGCATTGAAAAGAATCGGTGTGTTAACAAGTGGTGGAGATTCACCAGGTATGAACGCTGCTGTGCGTGCGGTCGTGCGGAAAGCAATTTTTCATGATATGGAAGTCTATGGAGTATACAATGGCTACTCTGGCTTAATTAGTGGAAATATCAAAAAGTTAGAACTAGGTTCTGTTGGTGATATTATTCATCGTGGAGGTACCATGCTTTATTCTGCTCGTTGTGAGGAGTTTAAAACAAAAGAAGGTCAGCAAAAAGGAATTGAACAATTAAAGAAATTCGGTATAGAAGGTTTAGTTGTCGTTGGTGGCGATGGATCTTATAGAGGGGCAAAAGCATTAACAGAGCAAGGCTTCCCTTGTATTGGAGTACCAGGAACAATTGATAATGATATACCAGGTACAGATTATACAATTGGATTTGATACTGCACTAAATACGGTAATTGATGCAGTAGATAAAATTCGTGATACGGCTACTTCTCATGATAGAGCTTTTATCATTGAAGTTATGGGTCGAGATGCAGGAGACATTGCTCTTTGGGCTGGTTTAGCAGGAGGAGCTGAAACAATCATTATACCAGAAGTTGGTTATGATATGGATGAGATTGCAGCTCGTTTGAAAAGTGGCCATGAGCGTGGCAAAAAACACAGTATTATCATGGTTGCAGAAGGTGTTTGCAGCGGTGTTGAATTCAGTAAGCAAATCAAGGAAGCGACTGACCTTGACACTCGTGTGTCTGTGTTAGGCCATATTCAACGTGGTGGATCACCTACTGCAGCAGATAGAGTGCTTGCTAGTCGTCTAGGTGCATTTGCAGTTGAGTTATTGTTACAAGGCAAGGGTGGAAGAGCGGTTGGTATTGAAAAGAATGAGCTCATTGACCATGATATCATCGAAATTCTAACTAGAAAGCATTCGGTTAATCAAAGTATGTACAACTTGTCAAAAGAGCTATCCATTTAACGTTTATAAAAATATTAGGAGGTCCACAAGTGTATGCGTAAAACGAAAATTGTTTGTACTATAGGTCCAGCAAGTGAAAGCGTAGAAAAATTAACACAGCTGATTGAAGCTGGGATGAATGTTGCCCGTCTAAACTTCTCTCACGGTGACCATGAAGAGCATGGTGCACGTATCAGAAATATCCGTGAAGCTGCAAAGAAAACCGGAAAAACAGTTGCTATTCTGTTAGATACAAAAGGTCCAGAAATTCGTACAAATAATATGGTTGATGGTGCAATTGAGTTAGTTGCAGGAAACCATGTGATTGTTTCTATGACCGAGGTGGAAGGAACGGTTGATAAATTCTCCATTACATATCCTGGGTTAATTGATGATGTGAACGAAGGTTCAAAAATTTTACTTGATGACGGCTTAATTGGCTTAGAAGTAACTAAGATTGACCGTGATGCTGGAGAGATTCATACAAAAATCTTAAATACGGGCACACTTAAAAATAAAAAAGGTGTGAATGTTCCAGGCGTTTCTGTAAATCTTCCAGGAATCACAGAAAAGGATGCGAATGATATTGTTTTTGGTATCGAGCAAGGAATTGACTTTATTGCTGCTTCCTTTGTACGTCGTGCATCAGACGTACTAGAAATTCGCCGTTTATTAGAGGAACAAAATGCAACACATATCCACATTATTCCTAAAATTGAAAATCAAGAAGGTGTTGATAAAATCAACGAAATTCTTGAAATTTCTGACGGCCTAATGGTTGCGCGTGGAGACCTAGGGGTAGAAATTCCTGCAGAAGAGGTACCTCTTGTTCAAAAAAGTTTAATTAAAAAATGTAATGCACAAGGGAAGCCAGTTATTACAGCTACACAAATGCTTGATTCTATGCAACGTAACCCACGTCCAACAAGAGCGGAAGCAAGTGACGTAGCCAACGCCATCTTTGATGGAACAGACGCTATTATGCTCTCAGGGGAAACAGCTGCTGGAGTGTATCCTGTTGAAGCGGTTCAAACGATGCATAACATTGCATCTCGTGCAGAATCTGCATTGGATCATAAAGAAATCTTATCTAACCGTAGCAAAGACAATGATCATAATATTACAGATGCAATTGGGCAATCTGTTGCGCACACAGCATTAAATCTGGATGCAAATGCGATCATTGCTCCTACCGAAAGTGGTCATACGGCTAGAATGATCTCTAAATACCGTCCTAAGGCTCCAATTGTGGCTGTTACATCTGATGACGGTGTAGCTCGCCGTCTATCACTAGCTTGGGGTGTGTATCCTCAAATCGGAAAACAAGCCACTACTACTGATGAAATGCTAGATACAGCAGTAGAGGAAAGCTTAAACAGTGGAATCGTTTCTCGCGGAGATTTAGTGGTAATTACGGCAGGTGCTGTCAATGTTAAAGGCACAACAAACTTAATGAAAATTCATGTTGTTGGAGATGTAGTACTAAAAGCTCAAGGAATTGGAAGAAAAACAGCTTTTGGTAAAGTGGTAATTGCTAACACAGCGAAAGAAGCATTAGAAAAAGTAACAGAAGATTCTATCCTAGTTACGATCGGCTCAGATGCTGAAATGGTTCCAGCAATTGAGAAATGCCGTGCGTTAGTTACGGAAGAAGGTGGCTTAACAAGCCATGCAGCCGTAGTAGGGCTTAGTCTTGGAATTCCAGTAATTGTAGGCGCTGAAGGTGCAACTACTAGCTTAAAGGATGGTCAAGAAGTTACGATTGACGCTTCACACGGTGTTATTTATAACGGTCACGCAAGCGTTCTATAATAAAAGTGAAGAAGTAGCCTTAGGGCTGCTTCTTTTTTGCTGATTTTAAGGAATACACATATAATAAAAGGACAACTAGGAGGCGATTATTTTGCGTTATATCGTTTTACTATTAATTATTATACCGGCAGCAGAAATCGGTCTTTTGCTCTTATCAGGTAAGACTATTGGCATCTGGACTACTATCACCCTTATCGTTCTAACAGGATTGCTTGGTGCCTACCTAGCAAAGCAACAAGGACTTGATACGATAAGAAAGGCTCAACATCTCCTTCAATCTGGTCAAATGCCTGGCGATGTTCTATTGGATGGGGTTTGTATTATCATCGGTGGTACACTTCTATTAACACCAGGTTTTATAACAGATGCAACAGGCTTCCTATTACTGTTGCCACCAACAAGAAAATTCTTCAAAGCCTTACTAAGTAAGGTATTTCACAACTGGATGAATAAAGGAAGAATTAAGATTATTAAATGAAAAAGTCCATTCAGGAGAATGGAGTTCAGGCTGTAGACAAACTCGAGGGATTTCGAGTTTGCCTATGGTCTTTTTATTTTAAAATATAGATAGAATATCAGTGTGGTTAGATTTCCACTCCGGGTGGCGCTTTCCGCGGGCGGGGCCGAGCCGCTTCTTTCGCTACGCTCAGTCCAGGGTCTCAACTGTCCCGCTTTTCCCGCAGGAGTCGCCACCCTCCGTTCCAATCAATTTATTACACTTAATCAACCATATTTATCTAGAGGTGACCCACCATGATGACCAAAAATCAGTTTAATGAACGAGAACAATTAGAAATACTTGCGATTGATCAATTAGTTCAACAGGGATCATTAGTTCAACAGGGATCATTAGTTCGCAAGCTATAGTCAGCTAATGATTTCTCATTCATCTATCCGTTGGTGAAAGACCTATATTCGGTAGTAGGACGTCCAAGTATTGATCCAGTCGTTTATTTATAATGGTGTTTATACAATACATATTGGAAGGTTTACTTAGAAGAGGCAAAACATCTACGGCACACTCATGAATTAAACAGATATACGCAAGACGCAAAGAGACGATTGAACGTGTGCTTGCTGATGCGAAGGAAAAGCATGGCATGCGTTGGACAACCTTACGCGGTCTAAAAAAATTGTCCATGCAAGCGATGCTTACTTTTGCTTCGATGAATTTGAAGAAACTGGCTACTTAGACTTGGCAAGGTGTTTGACGATGACTCTAAAAGTGTATTTCATAGATTTTGAGTCAAAGTTTTAAGAGTAACCCTGCTGATTGGAGCGGAGGGTGCTTGACTCCTGGGGGATTAGCGGGACAGGTGAGACCCCACAGTAGCGTCAGCGACGAGGAGGCTCACCGCCCGCCCCCCGGAAAGCAAGCGCCCGGAGCGGAAATCAGCCTTTTTCCCACCATTCCCAACAAAAAAATGACAAAAGGCAGCGAGAAGAACTTCTCACTACCTTTTGTCGAAAATCTGAAGTCCATTCAGGAGAATGGACTTTTATGCTTCTTTCCCCTTAATAAAGGACCAAACATCTTTAAATACATTTGCACGGTGCAAGGTTGTGATGATGACGAGGGTAACAGGACCGGCAATTAACCCTAAGAAGCCAATTAATTTAAAGCCAACAAATAACGCAATTAATGTGGCAAGAGGATCAAGACCTATGTTAGAGGATAATACTTTTGGCTCCATGACCTGTCGTTGAACAAGCACAATGATATACAAAACGCCTAAACCGATAGCTAAACTCATCTCTCCTGCAATAGCCTCATAAATAATCCACGGAACAAACACAGCACCTGTTCCTAAGTAAGGAATAATATCGACTAATCCTGTTACAAGTGCGATGGTAATCGCATAATCTACACGTAATACTAAAAGCCCAATAAGGATGATTACAGTTGTAATAGATATTAAGGTAAGTTGAGCTTTAATAAAGCCAAATAAAGCTTTCTTTAAATCTTCAAGTACTCTCTTTGTGCTGCTTTTGGCACGGGTTGGAATAATCTTATTGCTAAACCGTGACAGGCGATACCAATCTTTACTAATGAAAAAAGTGGCCAATAAGGAGAATATGACGACTGTTGCAGCATTTGGAAACCAAGACAGGATATTAGGTATGTTGCCAAAGAAGCTTTGTACAAAATCACCTATCGTAGATCCAATTGTTCTTCCGACATTTTGTATATTAGTTATTATCGTATCCTGTTGCCCAGTATCTAATGAATTAAATAAACTTGTTAATTGATTATAGAGAGGAATAATCTGAGCAGTAATAAAGTCCTCGATGAAACCAATAAGAGTATCTAAATGTCTTGGGACGACATCAGCTAAATAGTCTGCACCTGACACAATTTCTGCAATTAATAAAGTAATGAAACCAGCAAATAAAGCAAAAATAAAGATAATACCGATTAAAACGGCAAGTGCTCTAGGTAACCGTCCTTTGCTTTCTAAAAAATTAACAAATGGGTTTAGCATAAAAGCAATTAAAAGGCCGATGATAAAGGGGTATGTAACCTTTGAAATTTGAATCAGGATAAAAACGGACAAAAGCACACTAACAATTACGATCAAAAAGCGCATAGTTCTAAATAAATAGGTGAGATTCAGATTAATCGTCCTCCTAATAGTAGAATGAATGGTAGACTTGTTTACTCTTTATTTTACCTACGTATGAAGATTATGGAAAGTTTTGTTTAATGTGAATAATGTTATCGTTAATTTTCGACAAATACAGTGGTTTTTCTGAAATAAAAATCCCATTGATTATATGCTGAGTTTTCTTATGGTAAAATAACGTTTATATAAAGGGGGCCTTGAGGGTGATAACACAGGCTAGTCTATTTTTGTTTATTTTATTAGTAATTGGTTTTATCGCAAAAAACCAATCTTTAATCATTGCCGTTGGGGCACTTTTGTTACTTAAAATAATCGGTGTGGATTCAAAAATCTTTTCTTATATTCAAACCAAAGGAATTAACTGGGGAGTTACTGTTATTACTTTTGCCGTATTAGCCCCTATTGCAAGTGGTGAAATTGGGTTTAAAGACCTAACAGCTGCCTTTAAATCACCCTATGCATGGATTGCTTTAATATCTGGAATGGCAGTTGCGTTGATCGCAAAAGGTGGTATAACCCTTTTGGCAAAGGATCCCCATATAACCACCGCTCTTGTGCTAGGAACGATCTTGGCTGTTTCACTTTTTAAGGGAGTGGCTGTAGGACCACTAATTGGTGCAGGTATCGCTTATCTAGCAATGAAATTTTTTGAACTCTTCTAATGGGTGATAAGTTTTCTGAATAACTAGGCTTAAGTTTTTCTAATAAAATATTAATTTTTTCACATTTTAGGCGGTTTTCGTTCACAAATGTCAGATAATTGTTTATAATAGGACTTGTAAGCGCATCCTTTTTATGGGTGTGAAAAAATTTATAGTCTTATAGTTATCTATAATGTTAATATTTTAATAACTCAGAGAATTAGAAGGGTTAGCGAATCACTTTGTAAAGGAGAGGGTCAATATGACAGCAACACGTGGTCTTGAAGGGGTAGTAGCTACGACTTCCTCTGTCAGTTCAATCATTGATGATACACTAACATACGTAGGGTACGATATTGATGACTTAGCAGAGAATGCCAGCTTTGAAGAAGTAATCTATCTTCTTTGGCATAGAAGACTTCCTACACAACAAGAACTAGCAGAGTTAAAATGCCAATTGTCGGTAAATGCAGAGCTACCCAAACAAGTGCTTGAGCATTTTAAGTTATATCCAATTAATGAAGTACACCCAATGGCTGCACTTCGAACGGCTGTTTCGCTCTTAGGCTTGTATGACGAAGAAAGCGATGTAATGGAAGAGCAAGCAAACTATCGCAAGGCAGTTCGACTTCAAGCTAAGATGCCTGCAATTGTGACAGCATTTGCGCGTATTCGAAAAGGGTTGGAGCCAATCCCTCCTAGAACGGACTTAAGCTTTGCCGCAAATTTCCTTTACATGCTTTCAGGCAAAGAGCCGGAGCCTATTGCAATTGAAGCCTTTAACAAGGCACTTGTCCTTCATGCAGATCACGAATTAAATGCTTCAACATTCACAGCACGTGTATGTGTAGCCACTTTATCGGATGTATACTCTGGTGTAACGTCAGCTATTGGAGCATTAAAGGGTCCATTACATGGTGGAGCTAATGAAGCTGTAATGAAGATGTTAACTGAGATTGGAACATTAGAAAATGTTGATACTTATGTTCGTGAAAAGTTAGCGAACAAGGAAAAAATCATGGGCTTTGGTCACCGTGTCTACAGAAAAGGAGACCCTCGTGCAAAACACTTAAAGCTTATGGCAGAGAAACTTACTAACTTAACAGGAGAACCACATTGGTTTGAAATGTCTACAAAAATTGAGAACATTGTAACCGGTGAAAAGAATCTTCCACCAAATGTAGACTTCTACTCTGCTTCTGTATATCATAGCTTAGGAATTGACCACGATTTATTTACTCCAATCTTTGCAGTCAGCCGCGTTTCTGGTTGGTTAGCTCATATTCTAGAACAATATGAAAATAATCGATTGATTCGTCCAAGAGCCGATTATACTGGTCCTGGAATGCAAAAATATGTAGCGGTTGAGCAAAGAGGATAAAATTAAATAGAATACAGCATTTTACTTTTAGCTAAAATATTGCTGTAATAGAGAGGAGAGGTTAGAGGCATTTGGCTCTAACCTTTGATTCTGATGTTGCCCTCTATGGATAGAAATCTTTTATACATATTGATTGACCTGAAGCAGGGCGCATCTTGTTAGACAAAATGGAGGGAGAATTATACTATGCAAGGTGAAAAAATTACTGTAACAAATGGAGTTTTAAATGTACCAAATCATCCAGTAGTACCTTTTATTGAAGGAGACGGTACGGGTCCTGACATTTGGGCTGCGGCTTCTAAAGTGCTAGATGCTGCTGTTGAAAAAGCTTATAACGGTGAAAAGAAAATTGTTTGGAAAGAAGTACTAGCAGGTGAAAAGGCGTTCAATCAAACGGGAGAATGGCTACCAAGTGAAACGTTAGAATTAATTAACGAATATTTGATTGCTATTAAAGGGCCTTTAACAACACCGATTGGTGGCGGAATTCGTTCACTAAATGTTGCTCTTCGCCAAGAGCTTGATTTATATGTATGTTTACGTCCTGTTCGTTGGTTTGAAGGAGTTCCTTCACCAGTTAAACGTCCTCAAGATACAGACATGGTCATTTTCCGTGAAAATACAGAAGACATTTACGCTGGTATCGAATATGCAAAAGGTTCAGATGAAGTGAAAAAGCTTATTTCTTTCCTTCAAACTGAAATGGGAGTAAATAAAATTCGCTTCCCTGAAACATCTGGACTTGGGATCAAGCCAGTGTCTGAAGAAGGAACTGAACGGCTAGTTCGTGCTGCAATTGAGTATGCAATTAAAGAGGGACGTAAATCTCTAACTCTTGTTCATAAAGGTAACATCATGAAATTCACTGAAGGTGCGTTTAAGAACTGGGGCTATGAGCTTGTTGAGAGAGAATACGGCGATAAAGTGTTCACATGGGCACAGTATGACCGTATTAAAGATGAACAAGGCACAGAGGCTGCAAATCAAGCTCAAGCTGATGCAGAAGCTCAAGGGAAAATCATCGTGAAGGATGCAATTGCAGATATTTTCCTTCAACAAATTCTAACTCGCCCACGTGAGTTTGATGTAGTTGCAACGATGAACCTTAACGGAGACTATATTTCTGATGCACTTGCTGCGCAGGTGGGTGGAATTGGTATTGCACCTGGAGCAAACATCAACTATGTAACAGGTCATGCAATTTTTGAAGCTACACACGGTACAGCACCGAAGTATGCTGGATTAGATAAAGTAAACCCTTCATCTGTTATTCTTTCTGGTGTATTAATGCTTGAACACCTAGGCTGGAATGAAGCAGCGAAACTAATCGTCGATTCAATGGAGAAGTCAATCGCTTCTAAAGTGGTAACTTATGACTTTGCTCGTTTAATGGATGGAGCAACAGAAGTGAAGTGCTCAGAATTTGGAGATGTGCTTATTAAGAACATGGGATAATTTTGTTCTAGAGGCTGTTCTTTTCTAGAACAGCCTCTTTATCATTTGTATACCTTTAATAAGAATTGACTTAGGACAATGACTTTTAAAATGTAGGGGGAAAAGGTTATGTCAATGAAGCGTAAAAAGATCTCGGTAATTGGTGGGGGCTTTACTGGAGCTACAACAGCTTTTCTACTTGCACAAAAAGAACTTGGAGATGTTGTTTTGCTGGATATACCGCAAATGGAAAATCCAACAAAGGGAAAGGCTCTAGATATGCTTGAAGCAAGTCCGGTTCAAGGGTTTGATGCAAATATTACAGGTACAGCAGATTATGCAGATACAAAGGATTCTGATATTGTTGTAATCACCGCTGGAATTGCGAGAAAACCAGGAATGAGTCGTGATGATCTCGTTCAAACCAATCAAAAGGTTATGAAAGCGGTCGCATCTGAAGTAGCTAAGTACTCACCAAACTGTACGATTATCGTTTTGACAAATCCAGTGGATGCCATGACATATACTGTTTTCCAAGAAACTGGTTTCCCGAAAAATCGTGTCATTGGTCAATCAGGTGTTCTAGATACGGCACGCTTCCGTACTTTTGTGGCTCAAGAGTTAAACTTATCTGTTAAAGACATAACAGGCTTTGTTCTAGGTGGCCACGGTGACGATATGGTTCCTCTTGTTCGTTACTCGTATGCTGGTGGGATTCCACTTGAGACACTACTGTCTAAAGAACGTTTAGAGGCTATTGTTAAACGTACGAGAAAGGGTGGTGGAGAGATTGTTAATCTATTAGGAAATGGCAGTGCTTACTATGCACCTGCTGCTTCTCTAGTAGAAATGTGTGAAGCCATCTTGAAAGATCAGCGTCGGGTTCTTCCATCTATTGCTTACCTTGAAGGAGAATATGGATATAAAGGTATTTACTTAGGGGTGCCAACGATCCTCGGAGCTAACGGAATAGAACAAGTGATTGAGCTTGAGTTAACAGATGAAGAGAAAAGTGCTCTGGATAAATCAGCAGCGGCTGTACGAAATGTAATGGATGTTTTAGTTTAATAAAATGGAAAATTCGGGGTTCTTCCCCGAATTTTTTGTTCTTCTATGCTTTTGATATAATAAATGTATTAGAGTTGATATGAGACCGATTTCATTTATTGGAGGTATCGTTACCATGTTGTTAGGTAAAAAGAGAAAATTAGGCCGGAAAATTAATGAAATTTCTAGAGGAGAAAAACTTTCCCTGACAGAAAAGATTGAAGATAAGGACTTACTATTATATCTTGGTCTAACGAATGATGCGAACCCTTTGTATATTCAGCATGATTATGCATCACAAACTCCTTTTAAGAAGCCGCTGGTTCCAAGCATTATGCTAACTGGAATCGTTACAGCTGCTGTATCAAAATATATGCCTGGTCCAGGTAGTCATATCCTAAAACAAGAAATCGAATATGTGAAACCAGTTTATCATTATGAGATGATTGAATTCATGTTCGAAGTGTCTGAAGTAAGTATAAGCAATCATACAATTGAGATTACTGTTGATGGTAAAAATGAAGAGGGAGAACAAGTAATAAAAGGTCTCCTTTTAGTATGTCCACCTCATCCATTAGAGGCATTAGATGGTCATGCATTGGAAAATTTTTAACAGGAAATAGGCGTGCTTTTTAAAAGTACGTCTATTTTTTATGAATTTTTTGTTATCTTTATTAAATGAATATGTATTATAATGGATGTGGATGATGGGGTAATAAGTGAATGTGGAGGCTTTTATGGAAAAAAGAGTACTTGTAGTCGATGATGAGCAGTCCATTGTAACGCTCCTGCAGTACAATTTAAAACAGGCTGGTTATGAAGTGCTAACGGCTGCGGATGGCGAAGAAGGACGGAATATAGCTTTGGAACAGGAACTAGACTTAATTATTTTGGATTTAATGCTTCCGAAGCTTGATGGAATTGAGGTTTGTAAGCAGCTTCGTCAACAAAAAGTCTTGACGCCTATTCTTATGTTAACTGCAAAAGACGATGAATTTGATAAAGTTCTCGGACTTGAATTAGGTGCAGATGATTATATGACAAAACCGTTTAGTCCAAGAGAAGTCGTAGCTAGAGTCAAAGCTATTCTTAGAAGAACCCAATTACAGCCAGAACCAGTTGTCGTACAAGAAGAGGAAAAAGACCTGCTTCAGATAGCAGAACTGAAGATTTATCCTGAACAATACGAGGCTTACTCTGGAGATATATTGCTAGAGCTCACTCCAAAGGAATTCGAATTATTACTCTATTTAGCAAGACACAAAGGAAGAGTTCTAACGCGAGATCAGCTTCTTAGTGCGGTATGGAATTATGATTTTGCAGGAGATACACGAATTGTGGATGTTCATATTAGTCACTTAAGAGAGAAAATCGAACAAAATACAAAGAAACCAGTATATATAAAAACCATTCGAGGCTTAGGCTATAAGATGGAGGAGCCTAAGGGAGAATGATAAAATTTCGAACAAGACTCTTGTTTGCCCTAATTATGCTTATTTTCATTGTTCTTATTGGATTAGGCCTATTGTTAGGACAATTGTTCAAAGGATACTACATTGATTCCTTTGATGGGAGGATGAAGCAGGAAACCAAATTAGTCTCTACGTATATTCAAGATACTGGCGGCATAGGTCATATTTCTAAAGATAGATTAAATGATTTTAGCGATACGCTAAGTTCTCGAATTACAATACTAGGAAATAAAGGGGATATTATTTATGATAGTGGTGCCCTTGAAAATACGAGTAATAAGAGGCATGACAGTGTTCTCCAGTCCATCTTCGAAAATCAATTAGAAAAAGAAGATGAAATCATTGAAGTAGGTGGAGGATATAATCTTCATTACTATTGGGACGAAATAACTATTAATGGTGAGACAGAGGGCATCATTGTATTAAGCACGAAACTTACAGAAATAAAAAATGCATACGAACAAATCTGGTGGATCTTAACGGTTTCACTTGGTATCGCGTTATTTGTGATTATTTTATTAGGTTATAAAATAACGACCATGTACACAAAGCCGATAGAATCTGCGACCAATGTAGCTATTGAGCTTGCAAAAGGAAATTATCGTGCAAGAACGTACGAGGATCATGCAGATGAAACAGGTATGCTGAGTAGTTCAATTAATGTTTTAGCTAGAAACCTACAGGAGCTCATGAAGTCAAAAGAAATTCAACAAGATCGATTAGGGACCTTGATTGAAAATATGGGAAGCGGACTTATATTAATTGATAGTCGTGGCTACATAAATTTGGTCAATCGGACGTATAAAGAAATTTTTCAAGTAGAATCAAATGAGTATTTAGAAAAGCTCTATTATGAAGTAATTGACCAAAAAGACATTTGTGATCTAATAGAAGAAATTTTTATGACTGAGCACAAAATTAGAAAACAACTAATTGTACCTGTAGGGATTGAGAGAAGACACTTTGAAGTGTATGGTGTCCCGATTATCGGCTTAAACGATGTTTGGAAAGGGATTTTATTAGTTTTCCATGATATCACCGAGATAAAGAAGCTTGAACAAATGCGTAAAGATTTTGTGGCAAATGTATCACACGAGCTAAAGACACCTATTACTTCCATAAAAGGGTTTTCCGAGACCCTTTTAGATGGAGCCATGGAGGACAAGCAAACCTTAGAAGCTTTTCTGACGATTATCTTGAAAGAAAGCGATCGTTTACAAACATTAATACAAGACTTATTAGATCTTTCGAAGATGGAGAAGCAAGGCTTTCAATTGTCCATTCAGAAAATAGATATTGTTGCTGTGTTGCATGAAGTTCTTCCTATATTAGCAGGAAAGGCACTTGAAAAGAAAATTGATCTTCAATTTGAAGCCGAGGAAGAAGCGATCTTTGTTGAAGGCGATGTATATAGATTAAAGCAAGTGTTTATTAATCTAATAACCAATGCCATTTCCTATACTCCAGAAGGAGGGACTGTGAAGGTTGAAGTTCGAGAGAGGACAAGCAAGATAAGAATAAAGGTCATAGATAGGGGTATTGGAATTGAGCGAAAGGAAATTCCCCGAATCTTTGAACGTTTTTATCGAGTAGATCGTGCAAGAAGTAGAAACTCTGGTGGTACGGGTCTAGGTTTAGCCATCGTGAAGCATTTGATTGAAGCTCATAAGGGGAATATTCGAGTAGAAAGTAAGGTTGGAAGAGGGACCACTTTCATCATTGAACTTTTAAAAGAAATTCCTAAATAAATTCAGGTTCCTTGGATACAAGTTTTACAGTACATTTACATTTATTATATTTTTCCTTAATAAATGTTCTGTAATATCATAAGGGAAAACCCCTTCATCCAAGGACCTAAAGAAAAGGTGAAAGCTAACCCCGCTTTCACCTTTTCTTTTTTATTGAAACCTTTTTCACGCCCATTCGTATAACAATTAAATGTCTTAATAAAGGGAAAGAGGTGAAGGTTGTTGCTTAGTTTAAAAAGAATTTATTCACTGGTAGGTCTAATACTTTTAATCATAGTATTAAGTTTTGTAGTTTTTACGACGTGGTATACCGTTGATGAATCAGAACAGGCTGTTATATTAACCTTTGGGAAGGTAGAAGAAGGAATAACAGAACCTGGGTTACATTTTAAAATGCCTTGGCCTATTCAAAATGTTGAGAAGCTTTCGAAGGAAACATTTAGTTTACAGTTTGGATATGAAGAAAAGGATGGAGAAATTGTTGGATTCGATAGTGAAACAAAAATGATTACCGGAGATGAAAATATCGTTCTCGCAGATCTTGTTGTTCAATGGAAAATTACTACTCCTTCAAAATACTTATATAATGCGGATAATCCAGAGGAGATTTTACGTGATGCCACTTCAGCGTCTCTTCGTAGCATTATAGGAAGCTCCAAAATTGATGATGCCTTAACCTCTGGGAAAGCTGAAATAGAAGCAAGTGTCAGAGAGCTACTGTCTACGCTAATGGGCAAATATGATATAGGGATTACTATTATGGCGGTGAAACTGCAAGATGTTGAGCTTCCTAATGAAGAAGTTCGTAAAGCATTTACCAATGTCACAGATGCACGTGAAACGATGAATACTAAAATCAACGAGGCAAAGAAATACCAAAATCAAAAAATCAATGAAGCAGAAGGGGAAAAGAAAGCCCTTATTTCGAGAGCTGAGGGGGACCAATCAGCAAGAATCGAGATTGCTAGAGGGGATGTAGCGGTTTTTAATAAGCTCTATGATGAGTATAAAAACAATCCTGAAGTAACTAGACAAAGGCTTGTGTTAGAGACATTAGAGGAAGTATTACCAGGAACAGAGATTTATATCATGAATGATGATGGTGATACATTGAAGTATTTCCCGATTAGACCTCTAGAAAAAGAAGAAGCAAAGCCTCAGGCAGAGGGGAGTGGAAACAATGAGTGATGGAAATGTAATCGATATGAAAGAGCGTTCTGGAGATGGTTTTAAGTGGAGGAATTATACCAAATTTGGATTGATTGCGCTTTTAATCCTTCTATTGATTGGGATCACCCTTACGAATTTATTTATCGTTAAGGAAGGAGAGTACCGAGTTATTCGCCAATTCGGTGAAGTGGTTCGAATTGAAAGTACTCCAGGTCTTAGTTATAAAATCCCATTTGTTCAAAGTGTTTCGACTCTACCAAAATATCAAATGACCTATGATGTGAATGAAGCTGAAATTAATACAAAAGATAAAAAACGTATGTTAATTGACAATTATGCTGTTTGGAAAATTGAAGATCCTAAAAAGATGATTTCGAATGCGAGAACGCTTGAAAATGCTGAGGGAAGAATGGAGGAGTTTATTTACTCGGTTGTTCGTTCAGAGCTTGGAAAGTTAAACTACGAAGAAATCATTAATGATGAGGCGTCAACTAGAGGTTCCTTAAATGATAAAATTACAGAGAAGGTTAATGAGCTCCTCTCACAAGATAATTACGGAATTGTGGTAACGGATGTGCGTATGAAAAGAACAGATCTCCCGAAGGAAAATGAACAGTCGGTGTTCACTCGGATGATCTCAGAACGTGAATCAAAGGCACAGGAGTATTTATCAATTGGGGATGCACAGAAAAATATTATTATTGCGGATACGGATCGCCAGGTGAAAGAAACACTAGCGAAGGCGCAAGCAGATGCCGAAACGATTCGTGCGGAAGGAGAAGCTCAAGCAGCAAGGGTATATAATGAGGCGTTCTCCAAAGACCTGAGCTTTTACCAATTATTTAGAACATTAGAATCGTATAAAAAGACGATTAACGGAGAAACCGTGATTGTTCTGCCATCAGATTCACCTTATGCCCGTTTGCTTATGGGATATACGGAGTAAATATGAAGCCGGCGTTTTCCTTTCCTATCATGGTCATGGTAGAATAAAGAAGGAAAACACTGGCTTTTTTACATATGACATGAGACAAGCTTTAAGTAGAAAGGGAGGCTTCCTTTGAATAAGAAACTCGTATTAATTGACGGAAATAGCATTGCCTACCGGGCATTTTTTGCTCTGCCGTTGCTAAACAATGATAAAGGAATTCATACAAATGCTGTTTATGGATTTACAATGATGCTCTTGAGGATATTGGAGGATGAAAAGCCATCACATATAATGGTTGCGTTTGATGCTGGGAAAACAACCTTCCGTCATAAAACATTTAGTGAGTATAAGGGAGGACGTCAAAAAACGCCGCCTGAGTTATCCGAACAATTTCCTTTTATTCGAGAAGTATTGGACGCATACCGAATCAAAAGGTACGAACTTGAAAACTATGAAGCGGATGATATCATTGGTACGTTATCGAAGAAGGCCGAGGAAGATGGCTATGAAGTGAAGGTCATTTCAGGAGATAAAGATTTAACGCAGTTGAGTTCTGAAAAAACAACTGTTGCCATCACAAAAAAAGGAATCACAGAAATTGAGGAATACACTCCAGAGCATATCAAAGAAAAATACGGTTTAACACCCAAGCAGATTATTGATATGAAAGGGTTAATGGGGGATACGTCAGACAATATTCCTGGGGTTCCTGGAGTTGGAGAGAAAACAGCTATCAAGTTGCTAACGGAGTTTGGGACGCTTGAAAAGCTACTCGAGTCGATTGACCAAGTGAGTGGAAAGAAACTAAAAGAGAAGCTAGAGGAATTTAAAGACCAAGCAATCATGAGTAAAGAGCTGGCAACCATTACGCTGGAAGCTCCAGTGACCGTACAACTCGATGAATTCGAATATGACGAATTTGACCGTGATAAGGTTGTTCAGTTATTTAAAGAACTAGGTTTTAACTCATTGCTTGATAAATTAGGAGACAATGAAGGTGCTTCAGTGGAAGAACCCTTGGAGAATGTGGAATACACGACGGTTAAAGAAGTAACGGAAGAACTTTTTGCAACGGAGAATGCCTTATACATTGAAGTATTAGATGATAATTATCATTATGCTGATCTTGTGGGTATATCACTAGTGAATGAAAAGGGGAACTTTTTCATTCCTACCAATGTAGCAATAGAATCATCCGTTTTTAAAGCTTGGGCTGAAAATGAAGCTTCTAAAAAAATTGTGTATGACGCGAAAAGGACAGAGGTATCACTAAGACACCACCATATCCATCTAAAAGGTATTGAATTTGACCTACTGTTAGCTGCTTATATTATGAATCCAGCAGAGTCTGTTGATGATATTTCAACGACTGCTAAACGTTATGGCTTTACGAGTATTAGTTCGGATGAGGCTTTTTACGGAAAAGGTGCTAAGAGAAAGATACCTGAACCGGAACAGCTTGGAGAGCATCTCGTTCGAAAAGGACTTGTGTTACAGGACCTTCGCGATAAGCTCGAACAAGAGTTAAAATCGAATGAACAATTTGAACTTTATTATGATTTGGAGCTTCCTTTGTCTTTGATTTTAGCGGATATGGAATCGTGTGGAATTAAGGTTGATATGGATCGACTTCATGCGATGGGAGAAGCAATTACTGAGCAATTAAGTACCATTGAAGCTCGTATCTATGATCTTGCGGGCGAAAGCTTTAATATTAATTCACCAAAGCAGTTAGGCGTGATTCTCTTTGAGAAATTAAAGCTTCCGGTAGCGAAAAAGACAAAAACGGGCTATTCGACATCTGCAGATGTACTGGAAAAGCTGGAAGAAGAACACGAAATTATTCGAGAAATATTAAATTACCGTCAGCTTGGTAAGCTTCAGTCCACTTATATTGAAGGTTTACTTAAAGTAATTAATCCTACAACAAATAAAGTTCATACAAGATTTAATCAGGCTTTAACTCAGACTGGAAGATTAAGCTCTACAGATCCGAATTTACAAAATATTCCCATAAGACTGGAAGAAGGTCGTAAAATTCGTCAAGCCTTTATCCCGTCAGAGGAAGGCTGGGTCATTTTTGCAGCAGATTACTCACAAATTGAATTACGTGTATTGGCACATATTGCAAATGATGAAAAGCTAATCGAAGCCTTTCAAGAGGGTCTGGACATTCATACAAAAACAGCGATGGATGTGTTTCATGTATCTAAGGAAGAAGTCACTTCCAACATGAGAAGACATGCAAAAGCGGTAAACTTTGGAATTGTTTACGGTATCAGTGATTATGGGTTGTCCCAAAGCTTAAACATTACCAGAAAAGAAGCAGGTAGCTTTATTGAAAGATATTTGCAAAGTTATCCAGGTGTAAAAGAATATATGGAAGAAATCGTAAAAGATGCAAAACAAAAGGGATTTGTGTCCACGCTATTGCATCGCCGAAGATATATCCCAGAAATAACAAGCAGGAACTTCAATCTGCGGAGCTTTGCGGAACGTACGGCGATGAATACACCGATTCAAGGAAGTGCAGCGGATATTATTAAAAAAGCGATGATCGATATGGCGGACAGGCTCAAAAAGGAAAATCTAAAATCACGATTGTTGCTATCTGTACACGATGAATTAATATTTGAAGCTCCAGAAGAAGAAATCGAGCGATTGAAGGAAATCGTCCCTGACGTAATGGAACATACAGTGGAGTTAAAGGTACCACTTAAGGTTGATTATTCCTACGGTCCGACTTGGTTTGACGCGAAATAAAGGCAGTAGGGAGGAAGAATATTGCCAGAACTTCCAGAGGTCGAAACGGTTCGACGAACACTTGAAATGCTTATTTTAGATAAAGAAATAAAAAAAGTAACAGTTCTTTGGCCAAAAATTATAAAACATCCTGAAATCGATCAGTTTTGCGATGCTTTAATTGGCGAGAGATTTATTCAGTTAGGGAGAAGAGGGAAATTTCTTATCTTATATACTGAAAAATTTGCGTTAATTTCTCATTTGCGAATGGAAGGTAGATATGCACATTTTGAGGCTGAGGAACCAGTTGCTCTCCATACACATGTGATTTTTACTTTTACCGACGGAACAGAGCTCCGCTACAAAGATGTACGTAAATTTGGAACGATGCACTTATTTGAAAAGGGAAAAGAGTTTGATCAGCCACCTTTATCGACTCTTGGACCTGAACCATTTGATCCGGATTTTACATCATCTTATTTGCAGAAAAGGTTATCCAAAACACAAAGATCAATCAAAACAGCCTTGCTTGACCAAACAGTGGTCGTTGGATTAGGCAATATTTACGTTGATGAAGCTCTATTTCGTTCGAGAATTCATCCCGAGAGAATTGCGAGCTCATTGAAGAAAAAAGAGTGGATCATTCTTTATGAGCAAATAAAGGAAACACTAGGTGAAGCGGTTGAAAAGGGTGGAAGTACGGTCCGATCTTACGTAAATTCTCAAGGACAAATGGGGATGTTTCAGCTTGAATTATTTGTTTACGGTCGGAAAGGTGAAAATTGTAAAGTATGTGGTACACCTCTAGAAAAAATTGTCGTCGGTGGGCGAGGAACCGTATTTTGTCCAAAATGTCAAAAAAAGAAGTAAGTTGAACCTTGGATGGGCTCCTATCATATACTATCCTAGCTTTTTGTTAGGAAGGAGTCTTTCCAATGGTACTATCTGTTCCATTATTACTACTTGCATTAGCAGTTAGCATTGACAGTTTTAGTGTAGGTTTCACTTACGGTCTAAGGAAAATGCGAATTCCTTTTAAGTCAATCGCGGTTATTTCTTTATGCTCTGCAGGAACACTCACTGTAGGGATGATCATTGGTCATTTCATTGAGTCTGTTTTATCACCTGATATTGCTGAGAGTATTGGGGGAATCATACTCATTTTATTAGGGGCTTGGATTCTCGCTCAATTTTTTCGGTCGGAGAAATCCGCCTCATCCATGCTTCCCCATCCAAAAACGATCATTGATTTTGAGATTAAATCTCTTGGGATTGTGATTCAAATATTACGAAAGCCGATGTCAGCAGACTTTGATCAATCGGGTACGATCAATGGGATTGAAGCTTATATGCTGGGTCTAGCCTTATCTTTAGATGCATTTGGTGCAGGAATCGGGGCGGCCATGCTAGACTTTTCTCCAAGTATCTTAGGGACTGCTGTGGCATTAATGAGCTTTCTCTTTATTTATGCGGGGTTACAGCTTGGTAAACATTTTTCTGAGAATAGCTGGCTTCAGCGCTTCGCCTTTTTACCTGGGGTATTATTAATCATAATTGGAATATGGAAAATTTGAAAAAAGCCTCCTTTTGTGGAGGCTTTTACGCTAAACGGAGGGGCAAAAATGACTTTAGTCGTTGGATTAACGGGTGGTATTGCTAGCGGGAAAAGCACGGTGGCAAATATGATTAAAGAAATGGGAATAGAAGTCATTGACGCTGATATAGAAGCAAGAAAGGCCGTTGAGATAGGCGAAGTAGCATATGAACAAATCATTACATATTTTGGTGAAGCTATTCTGAATGATGATCATACGATTAATCGATCTCAACTAAGTGAAATCATTTTTAATGACAGTGTGAAGAGGCAAAAGTTAAATGAAATTGTTCATCCGGATGTGAGAAAAAGGATGAATGAGAAGAAGGAAGCAGCTATTTTGCGAGGAGACCAAGTAGTTGTGTTGGATATACCCCTTTTATTTGAAAGTGGATTAAAGGAGATGGTTGATGTAGTTCTCCTTGTGTATGTAGAGAAAGATGTCCAGCTGCAGAGACTGATGGAGAGAAATCAGTTAACGAAGGAGGAAGCGCTTGCTCGAATTCAATCTCAAATGCCAATTGAGGATAAACTGAAGCTTGCTGATAAAGTGATTAATAATAATGGTTCGTTAGACGATACAAAAAAGCAGCTAATAGCGCTTTTTGCTGATTGGAAGACCATCACAAATTAATGTGATGGTTTTTTTATTGAAATTAGGTTTTTATATCAACACAATTCACAGTAAATATGTTATACTAATTGTAAATTACGGAAATAAAGTATAACACTTTCGAAGGGAGTCGTAACATGAAGGCTAGAGTAGCGATTAATGGATTTGGAAGAATTGGAAGAATGGTTTTCAGAAAGGCAATTTGTGATGATACATTAGAAATAGTAGCCATTAATGCTAGTTATCCTGCGGAAACATTAGCACATTTAATAAAGTATGACACAAATCACGGAAGGTTTGATGGTGAAGTAGTAGCTGAACAGGATTCCTTATTGGTAAATGGAAAAAGGGTGAAGCTGATTAACCATCGTAATCCAGAAGAGCTTCCGTGGGATTCACTTAATATTGATATCGTTATCGAGGCGACGGGGAAATTTAATGCGAGAGAGAAAGCGAGTCTCCACTTAGATGCTGGCGCAAAAAAGGTTATATTAACAGCACCTGGAAAAGGGGAAGATATTACCATCGTCATGGGTGTGAATGAGCACGAGTTAAATATTTATGAGCATGATATTATTTCAAATGCGTCTTGTACGACGAACTGTTTAGCTCCTGTTGTAAAAATACTTGAAGATAAGTTTGGCATCATTAATGGGTTAATGACAACCGTGCATGCCTATACAAATGATCAAAAAAACATAGATAATCCGCATAAAGATCTTCGAAGAGCGAGAGCTTGTGGTCAATCGATCATTCCGACAAGCACGGGTGCGGCTAAAGCTCTTTCTCTAGTACTACCTAATATGAAAGGCAAGCTGCATGGAATGTCATTAA
Organism: Bacillaceae bacterium; assembly: GCA_041640555.1. Classification (GTDB taxonomy): domain Bacteria; phylum Bacillota; class Bacilli; order Bacillales; family Cytobacillaceae; genus Robertmurraya_A. The sequence continues at coordinate 250,588 of JBEQAB010000004.1, read as the reverse complement.
GGGTTCCTACAACCAATGTCTCATTAGTTGATTTAGTGGTTGATTTAAAGCGAGAAGTAACAATAGATGAGGTAAATGATGCATTCGAAACAGCTTCCATGGATGAACTAAAAGGGATTCTTGCGATCACAGAAGAGCCACTAGTATCAGTTGACTTTAATACCAATGAACACTCTGCGATTGTCGATGGGTTGTCTACAATGGTTATAGGTGCGAATAAGGTAAAGGTTCTTGCATGGTACGATAATGAGTGGGGTTATTCCTGTCGTGTTGTTGATCTTACAAAGCATGTGGCTAATCAACTTTCTTTAGCTTCAGAAAATATAAAACGAGTGAGCTCGTTATAAGGAGACAGTCTTCTGGGGAAACTCTCAGAAGGCTGATTTTTTGTCTGCATTTGAAGAAAGAGATCCCCTTTTCCCTCTATTTTGTAAAGATTTTTTAAATACATTATTGCAAAAAAAAAACAAACAAAGTATACTAGTCATCGTGAACTTCTTGAAATTTGGAATCTATATCTACTTAAAGGGTTAGGACCTCTTTGGACTAACTTTCCCCCGTGGTAGTTATAACCCAAAAAATTAGGGAAATTCAGTTACTGTAGTAAAAATGGTTAAAGGGGGAAATTTGAATATGGAAACTATGGGTCGTCACGTTATTTCTGAGTTATGGGGTTGTGATTTTGAAAAGTTAAATGATATGGAGCAAATTGAGCAAATCTTTGCAGATGCAGCATTAAAATCAGGTGCTGAAATTCGTGAGGTTGCTTTTCATAAATTTGCACCACAAGGTGTGAGTGGAGTGGTAATCATCTCCGAGTCACATTTAACTATTCACAGCTTTCCTGAACATGGCTATGCTAGTATTGATGTGTATACTTGTGGAGACATGGATCCTAATATCGCTGCAGACTATATTGCAGAAGCATTAGGTGCTCAAACTCGTGAGAACATCGAAATCCCTCGTGGAATGGGTCCTGTTCAAGTTAAACAAGCAAAAGCGAAAGTACTATAATCGTAGCTTACTAAACTTATGAAATTCGAGAGGTGTATATTATACACCTCTTTTTAATTTCTCTTTTATTGAAACATTAACATTGCCAGTCCTTTTAGGTTAAAATATATGTACATACATCTTTCGGTTTGGAGGAATCATTATGTCATTTGTAAAACAGGTGTTTAGACAATTTAATAGGCAATGTGAAACAAAAGAGAATCATGTGGAGGAAGAGCTTAGAACGAGATATTATCGTGTAAATCTTCAATCCTTGTTTCAATCTGTAAAAGAAATCCTTGAGAATGATAAGCAAGCAAAAGTGGTAAGTGATTCAATTGACCACGGAGAAATTGCGGTTGAAATCAATCGTGGAAAGAAAATGTTTGCTATTATTACGATCATAACGGTAAAGCCATATGAGACGGCTGTAGATATCAATGTTTCAACCGAACAAACGGTTCTGTTGGGGGCATATCCAAGCTTAAAAGCTGAAATCAAACGTATTTATCAAGAATTAGATAAAAAGCATCCGTATATAGGTGTTGGAAAACACGCAGGAGAATAGAATTACTTGTACAACAATTGAAGTTTTAATAAGATAGTGTTAGATTCAGCAGAATCCATTCTGTTTCGGAGTTGATGTTATGAAATGTCCTGCATGTCAAAATAATCATACTCGTGTTCTCGATTCAAGACCTGTCGATGAAAATAGATCGATTCGCAGAAGAAGAGAGTGTGAGAAATGTTCTTTTCGTTTTACAACCTTTGAGAAGGTAGAAGAAATACCTTTGATTGTCGTAAAAAAGGAAGGAACTAGAGAAGAGTTTAGCCGTGATAAGATTCTACGTGGCCTGATTAAAGCATGTGAAAAAAGACCAGTTGCTTTGCCTGAATTAGAAAAAATCACATCCGATATCGAAAAAGAACTTCGCAGTCATGGAGTATCGGAAATAAAGAGTGAAGCAGTTGGAGAAATGGTTATGGATCGTTTAGCAAAATTAGATGAGGTTGCGTACGTAAGATTTGCCTCTGTATATAGACAATTTAAAGATATAAACGTCTTTATTGAAGAATTGAAGGAATTAATAAAAAAGGATTAGTAGGGAAGTTTGATGTTAAGAGAGGAAATGAAGCCTATGGCTCAGCATTGGCAGGAAATGCTACCTGTGGATCGCTATGAGGTAGCCTCAAATGGGTTGTTATTTGAGTATGATCGAAAGGTGCTGACTCTTTTATATCAGCCATTGATTGGTCCGATAGCATACAGTCTCTATATGACTCTTTGGTCGCAAATAGACGAGAACCGTTTATCTTCGGATGGTAGTTCACATCATGCTCTTATGAACGTGATGGACAGTAATTTAAAACAAATTTACGATGCCCGTCTTAAGTTAGAAGGAATTGGTCTTCTCTCTACGTATGTGCGAACAGAGGAAGGGCTTCGATCATTTGTATATGAAATTACGCCTCCCTTAACACCTAGTCAGTTTTTTCTAGACGGTATGCTTAACGTGTATTTGTATCGAAAAGTAGGTAAAAATCAATTTTTAAAACTTAAAAGGTTTTTTAGTGACGAGCATTTCTTGGAAACAGAAAATGGGTACGAGAATGTTACAAGGTCGTTTCAAGAAGTATTTGATTCTGCTGTTCCGGGTAACCCTTCGTCACATCTGGTAGATGACCTGAAACTTGAAGAGCAACGTGTGTACTTCGATCGAGTGAATCCTGAGACAATTAAGGTTGATGAATCACATTTTGATTTTGACCTTCTATTTGCAGGGCTTTCAGAAAATCTTGTTCCTAAACGTGCAATCAATAAAAAGGTTCGAGAGGCTATTGCGAAACTCTCCTTCCTCTATGGGATTGACCCGATCCAAATGAAAAATATTGTGATTAGTTCAGTTGATGAATTAGGTGAAATTCAAATTGATGAGCTTAGAAAATCCGCTAGAGATTGGTATCAGCTTAATTTTTCTGACCAACTCCCGTTATTAATAGATAAAATACAACCACTACCACATGTTACAACAACGGTGGAGCCTAAAACTCAAGAAGAGAAATTGGTTCAATACCTTGAGAAAACATCTCCTCGACAATTGTTGATTGATATCTCTGGTGGAGGAGAACCATCGAAAAGTGATTTGCAAATTATTGAAGATGTGATGTTTCAACAAAAGCTTCTTCCTGGCGTGGTGAACGTGCTTATACAGTACGTATTATTGAAAACAGATATGAAGTTGACGAAGGCCTATGTTGACAAAATTGCCTCTCATTGGGCTCGTAAAAGGGTCCAGACGGTGTCTGAAGCCATGGAACTTGCTAAGAAAGAACATCGACAATACTTAGATTGGGCTGAAGGAAAGCAATCAGCAAACCAAACTCCAAAGACAAGTACTAGAAAAAAGACCATACGTACAGAAAGCTTACCGGATTGGTTTGATAAAAATGAGAATGAAGAACAATCTAATCAGAAATCCGCAGATAATAAAGAGATGGAAGAGAAAAAACGAGCTCTAGAGGAAAAATTAAAGAGGTTTAAGAGCTAGGAGGTGAGTGTATGGAACGAATCAACGAAACTTTAAAAAAACTGGCAGCTAGTAGTCCAAGCTTTCAAGAACGGTACGAACGACAGAAGAGGCAGGTCATGCAGCATCCGGATATTAGAGAATTTATTCGTAAGCACAGTGATGTATTAACGAGCCAAATGATTGAAAGAAATTTGGCTAAGCTTTATGAGTATTCGAATCAATGTACGGAATGTACAGAATGTCCTAGTCTTGAGAGTTGTAAAAATATTATGCCTGGCTATCAGCCGGAGCTAGTACTTGTCCGCGGAACGATTGAGATCCATTATGATCGGTGTCCAAGGAAGGTCATGTCTGACGAGAGAAGAAAGAGTGAAAAGCTCATTCAAAGTATGTATGTGCCAAAAGAAATACTGAAGGCTAGTTTTTCAGAGATTGATACGGAGGGGGATTATGCTGGGAGATTTGAAGCGATTGATCTAGCCACAGATTTCATCCTTAATTATCATCCTGACACTATGCAAAAAGGGCTTTATTTGTATGGGAAATTCGGTGTTGGAAAATCTTATCTACTTGGTGCCATTGCAAATGACTTAGCTAAGAAAAAAGTTCCCTCTATGATCGTGTATTTTCCAGAATTAATCAGAGAATTAAAGAACTCTATCGGTGACTCTACACTGAATGAGAAAATTGAAAAGGTGAAGAGAGTACCAGTGTTAATGATTGATGATATTGGTGCAGAGACGATGTCAAGCTGGGCAAGGGATGAAGTGCTAGGTACCATTCTTCAATTCCGTATGCTTGAAAACCTGCCAACTTTCTTTACATCCAACTTTGACTTTGATGGATTAGAAGTACATTTAACGTATAGTCAACGTGGAGAAGAAGAGAAGATGAAAGCAAGAAGACTTCTAGAGAGGATTAGATACCTAGCTCATCCTGTCCAAGTGGATGGTCCAAATAGAAGGAAATAGGAATTGGAAGAGCCAGTGGAAAAAGTCCTCTGGCTCTTATTCTATTTTGACCAAGTTCCCCATATACATGAAAGCAGAGACTGTGAAAACGAACATGCAGTAGCATGGACATTTCAGGCGTTGATTTCACCAAAGGGGGGATTTGGTTGTTTGAGATCATTTTCCAAAATAAAGAGGATGCGAAAAGATTTCACCAATTGCTAAAGAATCACGCACAATCCTCACACCATTTGAATCATGAGACTCTTCTTATTGAAGATAAACATATAGTAAAATGCGATGGAAAATTAGAAGAAGTGGTTGTGAAAAAAGCATTTGGACAATTTATTCAGGAAATTAAATTAGTGGATTGGTCTCGAGAAATCTTAAAGAATCATTTTTGTTATGATGACGAACATGAACAGGAACAGATATTAGATATTATTACTGCAATTGTTGAAGGAAACAGAAGAGAACTCTTATCGTTTGTCGATGTGAACACATTAAATAACTTAGTAGAATCAGCTATTAATGAATTATTCTCACAGCGCTTGTCTTTTTCGTTCGACTCTTTCCTGCGCTTTCGACTGCGTTCCATTACGACTCTAATAGAGAGTGTGGTTGAGGTTGCGATTGATGAGTATAAACTTGAGCAGGAATACCAAATCTTTGTTCATACACTCAGAGAGTTTTTAGCAGAACGCAGCTCAATCAAGAAGGTCATTCATTTAATTGTGTCTGATACGATCAGTTTTTTTGATGAACAATTCTTTGAACTAAAAAGAAAAGAAATTTTGCAGCTAATTGATCGAAAACTACTTTCTAATCACCCAGTCTACATTGATAGTGTCACAATTGCACCGTTGCTTTCGATGGCTCCCCAAAAAATTTATTTGTACACTGACGAACCGGAGCAACCTTTGGTTCGAACGATTTGTAATCTTTTTGAAGAAAGAGTAGTGGTGGCAGCCATGAACTTATTTCATGATCGAAAAAGGAAATTCGCCTTTGCGGCCGATGAGAATTTCTAGATAGATACTTGATTTTCCCTCATGAACAAACTATAATACGTACATAATAAGGTACAAATTCATGATATAAATGTTACGATGAGGACATGAGCGTTTTATTTACGGTTATCAGAGAGGGAAGGCATTGGCTGGAAACTTCCTAACACGATTGAACAGCTTACCACCTCTAAACATCAGCCCTGAACAATTGATTAAGTATGGGCTGACGGCTAAAGTCCGTTATCTATTTATCTAAAGTCACTTTTGATGATTGATAAAGTGAAAATTAGGGTGGAACCACGTGTTGTTTATAAACTCGTCCCTTTCCGAGGGACGAGTTTTTTTATTTTATTTTATATTTAGGAGGAAAATGGTTATGTCAAATGTTGTAAAGTTAACGTTCCCAGACGGTGCAGTAAAGGAGTTCCCGCTTGGAACAACAACAGAAGATGTTGCTGCCTCCATTAGCCCAGGGCTTAAAAAGAAGGCATTGGCTGGAAAAGTAGATGGCCAATTGTTTGATCTTAAACGTCCGATTGAGCAAGATGGAGCAATTGAAATTGTTACTCAGGATAGTGCAGAGGCACTTGAAATCCTTAGACATAGTAGCGCGCACTTAATGGCACAAGCGATTAAGCGTCTTTACAAAAATGTAAAGCTTGGTGTGGGTCCAGTTATTGAAGGTGGATTTTACTACGATGTAGATATTGAGGAATCATTAACACCAGAAGATCTGCCTTTAATCGAAAAAGAAATGAAAAAAATTATTAACGAAAACATTGAGATTGTTCGTAAAAAAGTTAGTCGTGATGAGGCTGTTCAGCTGTTCAAGGAGATTGGCGATGAATACAAGCTTGAGCTAATTGAAGCTATCCCTGCAGGAGAAACGGTAACAATTTATGAACAAGGGGATTTCTTCGACTTATGTCGTGGAGTTCATGTTCCATCCACAGGAAAATTGAAGGAATTTAAGCTTCTAAGTATTGCGGGAGCATACTGGAGAGGCGATAGTGATAACAAAATGCTTCAACGTATATACGGAACAGCTTTCTTCAAGAAAGAAGACTTGGCTGAACATCTCCGTTTACTGGAGGAAGCAAAAGAGCGTGATCATAGAAAAATAGGGAAAGAATTAAATTTATTCATGAACTCGCAAAAAGTGGGACAAGGCCTTCCAATGTGGCTACCAAAGGGTGCGACCATTCGCCGTATTATCGAGAGATATATCGTGGATAAGGAGTCACGACTTGGTTACGATCATGTATACACACCTGTGATGGGAAGCGTTGATTTATATAAAACATCAGGGCACTGGGATCATTATCAAGAAGACATGTTCCCGGTTATGGAAATGGATAATGAGCAGCTTGTTCTACGCCCTATGAACTGTCCGCATCATATGATGATCTATAAGCATGGAATTCATAGTTATCGTGAGCTTCCTATTCGTATTGCTGAGCTTGGAACAATGCACCGCTATGAAATGTCTGGAGCACTTTCTGGACTTCAACGTGTTCGTGGAATGACGTTAAACGATGCGCATATTTTCGTTCGTCCAGATCAAATCAAGGATGAATTCAAGCGAGTGGTAGGATTGGTATTAGAAGTGTACAAAGATTTTAATATCAATGATTACTCCTTCCGCCTGTCTTACCGTGATCCTGAAGATAAAGAAAAGTATTTTGATGATGATCAAATGTGGGAAAAAGCTCAAAGCATGTTAAAAGAAGCAATGGATGACCTAGGTCTAAATTATTTTGAAGCAGAGGGTGAAGCGGCTTTTTATGGTCCGAAGCTCGATGTTCAGGTGAAGACGGCTCTTGGGAAGGAAGAAACCCTTTCTACTGTCCAGTTAGACTTCTTGTTGCCAGAACGCTTTGATTTAAGCTATGTGGGTGAGGATGGGAAACAACACCGTCCTGTTGTTATTCACCGTGGGGTCGTTTCAACAATGGAACGATTTGTCGCGTTCTTGATTGAAGAATACAAAGGAGCGTTCCCTACTTGGTTAGCACCTGTACAGGTTCAAGTGATTCCTGTTTCACCTGATGTTCATTTTGATTACGCAAAGCAAGTACAAGAACTTCTTCAGGCAGAAGGTATTCGTGTAGAAATCGATGATCGTAATGAGAAGATCGGTTACAAGATTCGTGAAGCGCAAATGCAAAAAACTCCTTATATGCTAGTCGTTGGTGACAATGAAGTAGCAGAAAAGGCAGTGAATGTACGAAAATATGGCGAGCAAAAATCAGAGGTTGTTTCCTTTGAAACGTTTGTTGAGGATTTAAAGATGGAAGTAAAACGCTAAGTTTTTTACGAAAGAGGATGTCTGATCATCCTCTTTTCGTTTATTTTTTGAAAAGGTATTGCCACAAACGTATATTTTTGATACAATTCATTTCGTTGTGATAAAAAAGTGTTTCGTTGACATGAATTATTTATTGTGATATAGTTGCTAAGGTAAATTGAATACGAGTTTGAGATAAAGAAGAAGCACCCGCTTCTCACCTGATTGACGCCAAAGCGCAGTTGGCAGGTTTTACGAAAAGGCTAATTACCGTATGGGTATCGTAAAGTGTGGGTGCATTCATCCGCACTTTTTTTATTTTTCTTATGAAAATGAAATCTTCTTAACCCAAACGTTGTATTCGCATTAAACCTTGGAGGTGTCCAGCTATTAGCAAAGACATGTTGTTGAACGAGGGTATTCGTGCCCGCGAATTACGTCTAATTGATCAAAATGGCGAACAACTAGGCATTAAAACAAAAATCGAAGCACTTGAGATTGCTACGCGTGTAAATCTTGACGTTGTTCTTGTTGCACCAAACGCGAAACCACCAGTAGCACGTATTATGGACTACGGTAAGTTTAAGTTTGAACAGCAGAAGAAAGAAAAGGAAGCACGTAAAAATCAAAAAATCATAACCACTAAAGAAGTTCGACTTAGCCCATCCATTGATGAGCATGACTTTAACACAAAGTTACGTAATGCGATTAAATTCTTGGAAAAAGGCGATAAAGTAAAAGCATCGATTCGATTTAAAGGTCGTGCAATTACACATAAAGAGATCGGACAACGTGTTTTAGTCCGCTTTGCAGAAGCTTGTAAAGAAGTTGCAACAGTGGAATCTCATCCAAAAATGGATGGCAGAAGCATGTTTATGACATTAGCACCTAAAAACGACAAGTAATGAGGAGGAATCCCTAATGCCAAAAATGAAAACTCACCGCGGCGCAGCAAAGCGTTTCAAGAGAACAGGATCTGGTAAACTGAAGCGTTCACACGCATACAGAAGCCATTTATTCGCTAACAAATCTACAAAGGCAAAGCGTAAGCTTCGCAAAGGAACTCTAGTTTCTTCAGGCGATTACAAGCGCATCCGTAACTTACTAGTAAATCTTAAGTAATTGCAAATTAGGAGGGAAAACATATGCCACGTGTTAAAGGCGGTACAGTAACTCGCAGACGTCGTAAAAAAGTTATTAAATTAGCAAAAGGTTATTATGGTTCAAAACATACATTATACAAAGTAGCTAACCAACAGGTTATGAAATCTCTAATGTATGCATTCCGTGATCGTCGCCAAAAGAAGCGTGACTTCCGTAAGCTTTGGATCACTCGTATCAATGCAGCAGCTCGTATGAACGGTCTTTCTTATAGCCGTTTAATGCACGGTTTAAGCGTTGCAGGTATCGAAGTAAACCGTAAAATGCTTGCTGAACTTGCAGTAAGCGACGAAAAGGCATTTGCTCAATTAGCTGATGCTGCTAAGCAAAGCCTAGCAAAATAATTGACTTATGTATTTATAGAAGCCATTCTCTTACTAGAGGGTGGCTTTTTTAGTTTTTTAAGGAGGTATTGTATGCTTACATATATTATTTGGATTTACTTATTGGTGATCAACATCGTCAGTTGTGCTTTGATGTATGCTGATAAACAGAAGGCTAAGAAAAATGAATTTCGAATTAGAGAGGCGACACTGTGGAAATTTTCCTTTTTTGGAGGAGCCTTAGGAGCCTTTATTGGAATGAGGTCTTTTCGTCATAAAACAAAGCATCCTAGCTTTAAATGGGGATTGCCGTTTTTGACAGTTCTTCAAATCGGTCTATTACTTTACTATGTATGGAATTAACGGAATAGTTGTCATAGAAATGGTCCATCCTCGATAAGCTGTAATAGACATCAAGAAACTGCTTAAGGGGTGGTCATATGGATGAGGAGTTAGCGTTACTGCTTGTCATGTTTCAGGCTGGAGGAGTTTTCACCCCGATAATATTCGTCTTGTTCCATTCGTTACGACAGTTTTTATTTATTCCTGTAGTCATCATCTGTATAGCAGGTGGAATTCTTTTTGGAACAGTGGCAGGGACGATATACTCGCTTATTGGGTTAATGATTAGCAGCATATTGTTTTTTGCTCTCGTGTCTAAGTTTCCGCGAACACAAGAAAAACTGTCCTCGATTCGGAAAAAATGGTTTGGAGAGTATCGTAATTTAACAGTAAGTCAGATTTCAATTTTACGACTGGTTCCTTTTGTCCACTATCAATTATTAAATTTTTGTTTAATGGAAAGACATCGTGGCTTTAAAGAATATTCAAAGGCAGCCTTTATTACGAATCTTCCATTGGCTTTCTTTTACACGGTTTTTGGTCAATTTATTAGTCAATTTACACCGACGATGATTGTTATTATTTTGTTTTCTTTATCGATTCTTGTGTATGTACTGAGAGAGAAGATGACGATTATTAAGTGGAGAGATTTTTTTAAGGAAACAAAGCTAGAGAAGCAGGGATAAATAAACGTTCAAGGGAATTCCCTTGAACGTTTATTTTTTCATAAATTCATGAATGGGACTCTTCCAGTCAATTTTCGCATTCGGATAAAAGACAGCTACTTCCATCTCCATATTACGGAAATCTTCCTTTGACAAACCATTAAGCGCCGCTGTACTATGTGGCCAAATGAATATAGAAACAACCTCAAAGGTGTTATCGGTTGTACCTAAGTATTTTTCGCCTTCGAATAGAACGCCTTTATAGGTTAAAAGGAAATTCTTACGAACATTTTTTATATCATCGAGTAAAAAGAATTGTTTTTGCTCGTGAGCTAGCTCCAATTTACGCTTTGGGTTTAACACAAATTTGAAGGCGCTGTATATTAAAAATAAGATAAATGCTATTAGGAGCATGCGTAGTAGCCACATCATACTTAAGCCCTCCACTCTTCATTTTTCCTTATATACGTCTATAATTGAAATAGGTTTCATAAAGTGTTGCTTTTAAGTGAATTTTTTTCTTAATTTCATTATGATTAAAGTAATTTAAATAGAAAAGAGTGAAATGATGGATTTACGAGAGTTATTTGAGATGCAAAAAGGTTTGGATGAACATATTGCAGAAAAACACCAATTACAAACAGATAATCTTATAAGTAGAAAGGTTCTAGCATTGTTAGTTGAACTTGGTGAGCTAGCAAATGAGACACGTTGTTTTAAGTTTTGGAGTGTAAAAGGTGCATCTCCGAAAGAAGTCATTTTAGAGGAATTTGTAGATGGAGTTCATTTTATTTTATCAATTGGTCTTGATTGTGGATTTGAGGGTGATGTCCAGGTAGAAGATCTAGTAGTAATCGAGGAAAATGTGACAAATCAGTTTTTATCCATGTATGAAACGGTTCATCGCTTTTCTGCAGAGAGGAGTCTTAATGCGTATCGGAGCATGCTAGAAAATTATTTTATTTTAGGCCAATTGCTAGGGTTTGCATCAGATGAAATAAAAGAAGCATATATCTCTAAAAATGAAGTAAATTATAAAAGGCAGAAGGAAGGATACTAACGTATACTTTGTGCAATTAAATTGTAGCTAGTATACTATAAACAGAATACATATTAAGGGAGTCGAAATAAATGACAAAACTTGATGATACTTTAACAATGCTCAAGGAATTAACAGATGCAAAGGGGATTCCAGGGAATGAGCGTGAGCCAAGAGAAGTGATGAACAAGCATATAACTCCGTATGCGGATGAAGTAACCACTGATGGACTTGGAAGCTTAATTGCGAAAAAAGTGGGAGATGCGAATGGTCCCAAGGTAATGGTTGCAGGTCACTTGGATGAAGTAGGCTTTATGATCACGCAAATAGATGATAAAGGGTTCCTACGGTTCCAAACGGTTGGTGGCTGGTGGTCACAGGTTATGTTAGCACAGCGAGTGACGATTGTTACGAGAAAGGGAGAGGTGACAGGAGTAATCGGTTCAAAGCCACCACATATCTTATCTCCTGAGGCTAGAAAAAAACCGGTAGAAATTAAAGATATGTTTATTGATATTGGTGCATCAAGTCGTGAGGAAGCTACAGAGTGGGGAGTCCGTCCTGGTGACATGGTCGTTCCGTACTTTGAGCTTACTGTGATGAACAATGAAAAGCTTTTATTAGCAAAAGCTTGGGATAATCGTATTGGTTGTGCGATTGCGATCGATGTTTTAAAGCAATTAAAGAATGAGAGTCACCCAAATATTGTATACGGAGTTGGAAGTGTACAAGAAGAGGTAGGCTTACGTGGAGCACGTACTTCTGCTGCAGCCATTGAACCTGATATTGGATTTGGAGTAGATGTTGGGATCGCTGGTGACACTCCTGGTGTGTCGGACAAGGAAGCGCAAAGTAAACTGGGCAAAGGCCCACAAATCATTCTGTATGACGCAAGTATGGTGTCTCACAAAGGATTAAGAGATTTAGTAACAGATACAGCGGATGAACTTGGAATTCCATATCAATTCGATGCAATCGCAGGCGGGGGCACGGATGCAGGTTCTATTCATATTTCGCATAAAGGAGTCCCTTCCTTAGCCATTACAATTGCAACTCGATACATCCATTCACATGCAGCTATGCTGCACCGTGATGACTACGAGAACGCAGTTAAACTAATTGTTGAAGTCATTAAACGTCTAGACCGTGAAACAGTAGACCGTATTACTCTTGAATAGAGACCAAACAAAGACAGCATGCTAAAGCATGCTGTCTTTGTTTGGCTAATCGGGCATGAGTGTCCACCCCAGACGGACAAAAACACCACGACTGTCCACGGATGGTGTCTGTCACCTTCCGTGGACAAATCAATGAATTTGTCCACGTGCGGTGACAGACACCCTATTTTAGGCCGTTTTCTAGGGTTTGGAGCATTTCGCTTTTTTCTTGGTCGGATGCATTCTTCCAGATCACTTCAAAAAGTACGCCTAAACCTGGAAGCATTTTTTCTTCTCCGTTTTGAATCGCGTCAACGATGGTGTCTCGTAGCTCGTCTTGTGTATTTCCTGTTACATTATGAATAACTGCATTTCTTAAATTAAGATTCATTTTTTACTCACTCCTTCTTCATTTTCTTTAATATGTTTTCTATTTTTGTTATTATTATGTACTTAAGTTACGCTATAATAAGAAAACCCGAGAAAAAAGGAAAGAAGGGGTTTTACCTTGAAGCATATTCACTCGAGTAGTAACCCAAAGGTGAAGCAATGGAAGAAACTATTAACGAAAAAGGAAAGAGATAAAACAGGCCTATTTTTAGTCGAAGGGTTCCATCTAGTGGAGGAAGCGCTAAAAGCAGGTCGTATTGAAGAAATCATTGTACAAGAAAACATGGATCTTCCTTCAAGCTTTGATTACGGATCAACACCGATTCTCTCTGTGCCTATTGACATCATTAAGCTATTAGCTGAAACAGATACACCACAAGGCATTTTTGCTGTATGTCATCAAGAAAAGTCATCCCGTACAGAAGGAACATCTTATCTTTTAATTGATGCCGTCCAAGACCCTGGAAATTTAGGAACGATGATTCGTACGGCGGATGCTGCTGGTGTGGACGTTGTAGTGATTGGGAATGGAAGTGTGGATATGTATAATTCCAAGGTGCTTAGGTCTGCCCAAGGAAGCCATTTTCATCTTCCTGTTATTAAAGGCGATATCTCTACTTGGACAACCGATCTTCTTGACCGAGGAATCCCTGTTTATGGTACAGCATTGGAGAATGCCGAACCGTTCCATCAAATACAATCACCTGGATCCTATGCCTTAATCGTCGGAAATGAAGGGAACGGGGTAAATAAAGAGCTTTTAAGTAAAACGACAGCTAATCTTTTTATTCCGATTCATGGAAAAAGTGAGTCATTAAATGTTGCAGTAGCAGCAGGAATTTTGTTATATTACTTACGTGGATAAAATAGGCACATAGCCTTCCGAAAATGGGTTTGAAATAAGTAAGAAAGTATACTATAATAACAGCAAAAATTACATACTAAAAAACGATGACGGAGAAAAGTAGTTTACTACCATCTATATTAGGGAGAAAATGCCTTAGACTGAAAGCATTTTTATAGAATAAGTAAACGAAGTTCACCTCCCGAGTTGGCATCGGGACCATTTCTTTTAGAAGTGTAAAGATGCACCGGTTTAAAGCCGTTATCAACAATGAAGTGAATGTAGGAGAAAGAATGTCTACATTAATTAAGGGTGGTACCGCGAATAATGAAACCTCGTCCCTTTTCAGGGATGAGGTTTTTTATTTTGTCTAAAAATCATAGGGAGGAAAGAACATGGAGCAACGCTTAGTAGAGCTTCAGCAAGAAGCGCTTGAAGGAATAAAGAAAGCGACTGACTTAAAAGAATTAAATGATATTCGTGTATCTTATCTAGGGAAAAAAGGGCCCATTACAGAGGTATTAAAAGGGATGGGGAAACTCTCAGCTGAGGACCGTCCTAAAATGGGTGCATTGGCAAATGAGGTAAGAGACGTTATTGCAAAAGCAATTGAAGAAAAACAAGCGGTTATGGAAGAAGAAGAGGTGGCTAAAAAGCTTTCCTCAGAAACAATTGATGTAACACTTCCAGGAAGACCTGTAAAAACAGGAAACCATCACCCACTAACAAGAATCATTGAAGAAATCGAAGACCTCTTTATTGGAATGGGCTACACGATTGCAGAAGGTCCCGAGGTAGAAAGTGATTACTATAACTTTGAGGCATTAAATTTACCAAAAGGTCATCCAGCTCGTGATATGCAAGATTCCTTTTATATTACGGAAGAAATCCTTCTTCGTACACACACATCACCAATGCAAGCAAGAACGATGGAAAAGAAAGAAGGAAAGGGACCTATTAAAATTATCTGCCCAGGAAAAGTTTATCGCCGTGATAATGACGACGCAACGCATTCTCACCAATTCATGCAGATCGAGGGTCTTGTGATAGGAGAAAACATTCAGATGAGTGACCTAAAAGGGACGTTGGATGTATTTGCGAAAAAAATATTTGGTGAAGACCGTGAAATTCGTTTACGTCCTAGCTTCTTCCCATTCACTGAGCCTTCTGTTGAGATGGATATCTCTTGTAAAATTTGTAACGGAAAAGGATGTAGTGTTTGTAAAGGAACGGGTTGGATTGAAATACTTGGAGCTGGAATGGTGCATCCAAACGTACTTGAAATGGCTGGCTATGATTCGAAAAAATATACAGGATTTGCTTTCGGTATGGGTCCTGAGAGAATTGCCATGCTAAAATACGGCGTGGATGATATTCGTCATTACTATACAAACGATGTACGTTTCTTAAAGCAATTTTCGATACACGAATAGGAGGATAACAAGAATGTTTGTTTCTTATAAATGGCTTCAAGAATACGTGGACCTTTCTGGTGTCACAGCTTCTGAACTAGCCGATAAAATTACAAAAAGTGGGATTGAAGTGGAAGGCGTAGAGATTCTTAATGAAGGAATGAAAGGACTCGTCGTCGGTCATGTGTTAGAACGTGAACAACATCCAAATGCCGATAAGCTAAACAAATGTTTAGTAGATGTTGGAGAAGGAGAGCCCGTTCAAATCATCTGTGGCGCTCCGAATGTAGATAAAGGGCAACATGTTATTGTTGCAAAGGTGGGAGCAGTTCTCCCAGGAAACTTCAAGATTAAAAAAGCGAAGCTTCGTGGCGAAGAGTCAAACGGAATGATCTGTTCTTTGCAGGAGCTAGGAGTAGAAAGCAAGCTTGTTGCCAAGGAATTCTCTGAAGGGATATTCGTATTCCCGAATGAGGTCACAGTTGGGGACGATGCACTTGAGTTGTTAAATCGTGATGATCAAATTTTAGAACTAGGTTTAACTCCGAACCGAGCGGACTGCTTAAGCATGCTAGGTGTAGCATATGAGGTTGCGGCCATTCTAGGGAAAGAAGTAAAGCTTCCGCAGCCTGAAGTTTCACCAATTAACGAAAGTGCTAGCGAATATGTCTCTGTTACTGTGGATGCTCCTGAAGGTAACCCACTTTACGTTGCCAAAGTGATTAAAAATGTAAAGGTTGGTCCTTCACCATTATGGATGCAAACACGTCTGATGGCTGCAGGTGTTCGTCCTCATAATAATGTTGTCGATATAACAAATTACATTTTAATGGAATACGGTCAACCACTACATGCCTTTGACTATGATCGTCTTGGTTCAAAAGAGATCGTTGTACGACGTGCAAATCAAGGGGAAACGATTATTACGCTTGATGATGCCAAACGTACTTTAACAACAGACCATCTGGTAATTACAAACGGAAAAGAACCGGTTGCATTAGCAGGAGTTATGGGTGGAGCGAATTCTGAGGTTGAAGCAACTACGACAACTGTGTTACTTGAGTCTGCATACTTTGTTGGAGCGCCCATTCGTAAAGCTTCTAAGGATCATGGATTGCGCAGTGAAGCTAGTGCACGCTATGAAAAAGGTGTGGATCCGAATCGTGTTAGAGCTGCAGCAGAAAGAGCGGCTGAGCTACTAGCATTGTATGCAAACGGAGAAGTATTAGAAGGATCTGTTGAGGCAGATGCACTTAAGGTGGAGCCTGCGGTTGTTTCGATTACATTAGATAAAATCAATGGTGTCCTTGGTACCGAAATATCCATGGATGAGGTGAAAAATATTTTTGCCCGTCTACAATTTACGACGAAGATAGAAGGAAACGAAATTACAGTAACCGTACCTACTCGTCGTGGTGATATTACGATTGAGGAAGATTTAGTTGAAGAAGTTGGAAGAATTTACGGCTACGACTATATTCCTAAAACACTTCCGAAGGGTGCTTCGACTCCTGGGAAATTAAGTGATTACCAGAAAAAACGGAGAATTGTCCGTCGCTATCTAGAAAGTGCTGGATTATTTCAAGCAGTCACTTATTCTTTGACGAATGAAGGAAAAGCCACTCAATTTGCTCTAGATAAGCGTGAACCTGTTAAACTTGCGATGCCGATGAGTGAAGACCGAAGTGTATTACGTCTGAGCATTTTGCCACAGTTACTAGAGGTTGTAAAATACAACTCTGCTCGTCAAAATGATAGCATTGCATTATATGAAACAGGGGCTGTGTTCCTTGCAACTGAACAAGATAAACTACCAGAAGAGAAGGAACATTTGGCAGCTGCAATTACTGGCTTATGGCATCAGCACCCATGGCAAGGGGAAAAGAAAGCTGTTGATTACTATGTTCTTAAAGGTGTGCTAGAAGGGTTACTTGCTCGCTTAGGGTTGACAGAAAGAGTGGAGTTCCGTCAAGCAACCGTGGAAGGAATGCATCCAGGAAGAACCGCTGAACTTCTTTTAGATAAGGAGAGAATTGGTTTTCTCGGACAAATCCATCCGAACGTTCAAAAAGAACTAGATTTGAAAGATACGTATGTATTTGAACTATCTTTAAAGGCTTTACTAGAGGCAGAAATTGCTCCGTTACATTACGAATCAATTCCTCGTTACCCATCTATTACGCGTGATATCGCATTGGTTGTTAACAAGGAAGTGGTTGCTGGTCAGCTTTCTGACATTATTGCAAAAGCCGGTGGCAGTTTACTGAAGGAAGTTTCTGTGTTTGATCTTTATGAAGGAGATCGCATGGAAGAAGGAAAGAAATCCATTGCGTTTTCATTAAGATATTTTGATTCAGAAAAAACACTAACTGACGAAGAAGTAACAAAGGCTCACGAAAAGGTACTAGATGCATTGAAGGATCAGGCTGGAGCAGTTTTAAGAGGATAAAATAGAAAAGGAGCATCCAATGGAATGCTCCTTTTTTCATTGTTTTTTCGTAATCAGTTTCCATGCTTTTTCTGTATTAGCAAAATGTAGTTTAACAAAATGTGGAAGGCTTTCTTTTCCCTTTGCTTTAATCAATTTAGCTGCGGCTACGTCTACTTGGGCACCTGCTCCTTTTGGAATGACAAATCCAGCCTCCTTTGAAAGATTTTCAAAGTGCTGAACAAATGCATAACGAGCTAGGATGGATGCGGCTGCAACAGCTAAGTGAACACTTTCTCCCTTTGTTGAGAAAAAAACATTTTCACGGTGCACCACTTTTTGCCCCTTAAGATACTGATAATACACATCTTCTTTTGCGAACTGATCGATTAAAATGGCATCCGGTTTATTCGGTGAAATTTTTTTAAGTACATGTCCAATGGCTTGGTTATGCAATAGGGCTTTTAACTTTCCTTGTGACATTCCTGACTGCTGAAGCTGATTGTACTTTTCATTATGTAAAGTTAATAAGCTATAAGGAATCACATGCTTGATTTCCTTTGCAATCGCTGAAATTTGTTCATCCTTTAGACCTTTTGAATCCTTTACACCCAGCTCCTTTAATAAGGGGATATGCTCTTTATTAACATACGTTGCAACAACGGTAATGGGCCCGAAGTAATCGCCAGTACCTACCTCGTCTGATCCAACAACAGAAAGAGACTCAAAATTCTCAGGTAGATGACTTTTATTTGGTGAAGGTTTCGAAGTCTTTTTGTTCGGAGGTTGATCCGCAGCACCCCATTTCTTTGCTTCCATCTCACATGAAGGACCTTGAAAAAGAACTTTACCTGATTTATATGCGGTTATGGAGCAACCGGACAATTTTGCTGCAAAAACTCCACCGGGTGGAATTTTAGCTGAAATGCTTTGTTGATAGTATTCCTGCATCTTCTTTATTTGTTCCCCAGACTGTTTTAATACAACTTGACTCATTTTACACTCTCCAATAAAATACATATTTTTCCTTGATTCGTCTGATTTTGACATTCTTAACTTCCCACTCAAATAATATTCATGTTATGATATAGTGTAGGATTCTTATGAATGGGGGCAATGCTGTGTCTGAATCAGAAAAGAAGCGCACAACAGTTGAAATATACGGGCAACAGTATGTAATTGTAGGTAACGAAAGTGTTGAACATGTTCGATTGGTTGCCTCTTTGGTAAATAATAAAATGCGCGAAATTGGTCAGAAGAACCCCTCACTTGATAGTACAAAGCTTGCTGTTCTTACAGCAGTAAATGCTGTAAATGATTATCTAAAAATAAAGGATCATCTTGACCGCTTAGAAAGTGAACTAAAGAAGTAAAGGATTGAACGAATATGCTAAATCTTGCCATTATCATTATATTATTAATAGGATTACTTGTTGGACTTCGTAGAGGGTTTATCCTTCAATTTATTCATCTTACTGGCTTCATTATTGCATTTATTGTTGCAAAGGTCTATTATTCCGAACTTGCTCCTAAATTAACCCTTTGGATTCCATATCCAAGCTTCGGTGATGCATCAAATTTACAAATCATCTTCTCAGAAGGGAATATGGAAGATGCATATTACCGTGGAATTGCTTTTGTAGCAATATTCTTTGCGGTTAAGATAATTTTACAAATAATTGGAAGTATGCTAGATTTTGTTTCCAATCTACCAATTTTAAAGACTTTTAATCGTTGGGCCGGAGGTATACTTGGATTTTTAGAGGTATATTTACTTCTGTTTATCATTTTATACATAGCAGCGCTTCTCCCAATTGAAGCTGTGCAATCTCCTTTAGCTAGTTCTTCTTTGGCAAAGGAGATAGTTGAAAATACCCCATATTTATCTGATTTTGTGAAAGAGCTTTGGGGATAACTTAAACAAAATCATAAAATTATTACTTCTCTTTTTTTAAGAGAAGTTTTATTTTGTTTGTTTCTTAAAAACTTTTTTGGATTCCAATACGTACATAATACATAGTAGGATGTCAAAATAACTAAATGATTGGTGAAATAGAAGTGAATCATTCATAATGGGATATAGTGAAAGTAGGTGGATAGTGTGGCAATACAAAAAAAAGATGTGATACGTTTACTTGAGACGATCGCTACATATATGGAATTAAAAGGTGAAAATACATTTAAGGTGTCTGCTTTTAGAAAAGCAGCAAATAGCCTTGAAATAAATGAGCAGGACCTATCGCAAATCGAGGATTTTACTACCATTTCAGGTATTGGTAAGGGGACAGCCGCTGTTATTACAGAATTTATCCAAGAGGGGCAATCCTCTGTTCTAAAAGAGCTACAGGAAGAAGTACCAAAGGGACTGATTCCCCTACTACAACTGCCTGGCCTTGGTGGCAAAAAGATTGCTAAGTTATACAAAGAGCTTTCAATAACGAATGTACAAGAGTTAAAGCAGGCGTGCTTGGACAAAAAGGTGAGAGAACTTGCTGGTTTTGGTGGGAAGACAGAGGAGAAAATTCTTCAGTCCATCAACGAATTTGGTTCCCAACCAGATCGACTACCTCTTGCATATATGCTACCAGTTGCACGGAAGATTGAGCTTGCTCTTTCTGAAATGGATGGAGTGGTTCGCTTTTCAAGAGCAGGTAGTATTAGAAGAATGAAGGAAACGATCAAGGATTTAGACTTCATTATCTCCACGGCTGAACCTCAATTGGTGAAGGAGAAGCTACTTTCTATGGAGCAAATAAAAGAAGTTGTCTCAAAAGGAGATACAAAGGTTTCCATTATCCTGGAATTAGAGTTTGACGTATCCATTGATTTTCGTCTTGTAAAGGACGAGGAATTTACTACGACATTACACCATTTCACTGGCTCAAAGGACCATAATGTAAGGATGCGTCAGTTAGCGAAGGAACGTGGTGAGAAAATAAGCGAATATGGTGTTGAACATATTGAAACCGGCGAAATTGTAACGTTTGATAGTGAAGAGGAGTTTTTTGCACATTTCGGTTTGCCTTTTATTCCACCCGAAATGCGTGAGGATGGCTCTGAAGTGGAACATTATACAGAAGAGCTTGAAATTATTTCTCTTGACCATATTCAAGGAGATCTGCACATGCACTCGACATGGAGTGATGGTTCGCATTCCATTGAGCAAATGGTGGAAGCTTGTCGTGCAAAAGGATACGAATATATGGCGATTACTGACCACTCACAATATTTAAGGTTGGCCAATGGGCTAACGGTCGAGCGCTTACAGAAACAACGGCAAGAAATTGATGAACTGAATCGAAAATATGATGATATTACAATCTTAGCCGGTGTTGAAATGGATATATTACCTGACGGCTCCCTTGACTATGAAGATGAGATTCTAGAACAAATGGATTTTGTGATTGCATCTATTCATTCCTCTTTTTCACAGCCGCAGGATAAGATCATGGAACGTCTTAAAACAGCTTTAAACAATAAACATGTACATATGATTGCTCATCCGACAGGTAGAAAGATTGGCAAGCGTGATGGGTATTCCGTAAATATCGAGCAATTGATTGAACTAGCAAAAGAGACGAATACTTGGTTAGAATTGAATGCGAATCCTAATCGGCTTGATCTTTCCTCAGAGCATGTACGTATGGCCCAAGAAGCGGGTGTCAAACTTGTAATTAATACAGATGCTCATATGGTTGAAACATTAGCTCATATGGACACGGGTATCTCTGCAGCGAAAAAAGGATGGGTTCAAAAACAATCAGTTATCAATTCCTTAGGTAAGGAAGAATTTCTTGAGCTATTAAAAAGGCCAAAAGAAGATAGAAGATAGACCTTATTTTGAAATGGGAGGCATACTCCATGCAAGAAAGAGTTTTAAAGGTATTGGAATTTACAAAAGTGAAAGAACAGTTAATTGAACATGCTTCTTCAAGCTTAGGAAAAGACAAGGTAAGGGCACTGATTCCTTCGACTGATTTCGAGGAGGTGGTGCGTAGCCAGGAAGAAACCGATGAAGCTGCGAAGGTCCTTCGATTAAAAGGCAATGTTCCACTCACAGGAATTTATGATATCAGAATGCAAATAAGACGTTCTGCAATAGGTGGGGTGCTAAGTCCACTTGAACTTGTACAAATAGCTAGCACGATTCATGCGAGCAGAATGATGCGTCGCTTTATAGAAGATATGGTTGAACAAGGAATTGAGATTCCTATTTTAAATGAATATGCAAGTAACATCATTGTGCTTGCTGAACTAGAAGAGCCCATACGAATGGCAATCGAGGAGAGTGGCGAAGTACTTGATACGGCTAGTGAGACCCTACGCTCTCTTAGGAATCAGCTCCGAACTAAAGAAGCAAGGGTTCGTGAAAGACTGGAATCAATGATTCGGTCTTCCAATGCGGCTAAAATGCTTTCAGACGCCATTATCACGATTCGAAATGACCGGTTTGTTATACCTGTTAAACAAGAATATCGCGGGCATTATGGAGGCATTATTCACGATCAAAGTTCCTCTGGTCAAACTCTCTTCATTGAACCGCAAGCAATCGTGCAGTTAAACAATGATGTTCAAGCGATTCGAGTGAAGGAGAAACAGGAAATAGAACGTATTTTGGTGGAATTATCCGGAAAAGTAGGTTTATTTGAGAGTGAATTAGGTACAATTGTGGGGGTATTAACAGACCTAGACTTTATGTTTGCGAAGGCAAGGTATAGTAAAAGGATAAAGGGTTCGAAACCGAAAATGAATAATGAAGGAATCATCTCCTTGTTTAAAGCAAGACATCCGTTGATTGCCATGGATGAAGTGGTTCCGAATGATATTTTACTTGGCAAGACTTATTCAACAATTGTTATAACTGGACCTAATACCGGGGGAAAGACGGTTACACTAAAGACTGTCGGTTTATGTACGTTAATGGCTCAGGCTGGTTTACAAATACCTGCCCTTGATGGATCAGAAATGGCAGTCTTTGGCCAAGTGTTCGCAGATATCGGCGATGAACAGTCGATTGAGCAGAGTCTGAGTACCTTTTCTTCTCATATGGTTAATATCGTAGACATTTTAAATGATGTAAGCTTCGATAGTTTGGTACTATTTGACGAGTTAGGTGCAGGTACAGACCCGCAGGAAGGAGCTGCACTTGCTATTTCCATATTAGACACTGTCTATAAAACAGGGGCAAGAGTGGTTGCTACCACCCATTATCCTGAATTAAAGGCATATGGCTATAACCGGGAAGGGGTAATAAATGCCAGTGTTGAGTTTGATATTGAAACCTTAAGTCCCACATATAAGCTTCTAATTGGGGTTCCAGGTCGAAGCAATGCATTTGAAATTTCCAAACGTCTGGGGTTGAAGGAAAAAGTCATTGATATGGCACGATCACATGTTAGCTCGGAGAGTAACGAAGTCGATCAAATGATTGCGGCACTAGAGGCAAGTAAAAAACAAGCCGAAAATGAGTTAGAAGAGGCTCATGACACATTAAGGCAGGCTGAAAAGCTTCATAAGGATCTGCAAGAAGAGATTGTTTCTTATTATAAAGAAAAAGACTTATTGCGTGATAAAGCGGAGCGTGAGGCGCAAGCAATCATTGAAAAGGCAAAGCAAGAGGCGGAAGAAGTCATTCGAGATCTCCGTCGAATGCGAATTGAAAAAAAAGCTGAAGTGAAAGAACACGAATTAATTGATGCTAAAAAGCGATTGAATGAAGCTGTACCTGTTTCCGAAAAGTCAAAAAACAATGAGGCACGAAAACAGAAGCATAAATTCCGTGAAGGTGATGAAGTAAAAGTATTAACTTTTGACCAAAAGGGACATTTAGTTGAAAAGGTATCTGATGAGGAGTGGCAGGTTCAAATAGGTATCCTAAAAATGAAAGTCAAAGAGAAGGATTTGGAATTTATTCAATCAGAAAAACCAAAGGTACAAAAGCATGTGACAACGATACAGGGAAGAGACTCGAACGTTTCCATAGAGCTAGATCTTAGAGGGGAAAGGTACGAAGACGCTCTCTTAAGAGTAGAAAAATACATCGATGATGCTTTATTATCTAATTATCCAAGAGTGTCGATCATTCATGGAAAGGGCACTGGAGCATTAAGGCAAGGTGTACAAGAGTACTTGAAAAACCATCGGTCGGTGAAAAAGATTCGCTTTGGGGAGGCTGGCGAAGGCGGTTCTGGAGTAACAGTCGTTGAGTTCAAGTAGGTAGGAGGAAGAGGAAGTTGAACGGTTTCTGGGAGAATGAATATGTTCATATAGCCGCTTATTGCAGTGTCGTTATTTTGTGCATGATCGTATTTCTTGCTATTTTTGAACTTGTGACAAAGTACCGAAATTGGGAAGAAATTCAAAATGGAAATGTGGCTGTTGCTATGGCGACTGGTGGGAAAATTTTCGGGATCGCCAATATTTTTAGGCATTCAATCGAGCAGCATGATTCACTTATAACCATGATTGGATGGGGAGTATTTGGTTTCTTTTTACTATTGGTAGCTTATTTTATTTATG
This sequence comes from Bacillaceae bacterium, assembly GCA_041640555.1. Taxonomy (GTDB): domain Bacteria; phylum Bacillota; class Bacilli; order Bacillales; family Cytobacillaceae; genus Robertmurraya_A. The sequence goes on along the minus strand of JBEQAB010000004.1, from coordinate 226,537 downwards.
AGTTTTTAACACCTAAATTCAGAATTGATGAAGAAATTCAGAATGACAATCGAGCAGTAGGATTCATTTCAATGGTTATATCTGTTGGATTATCGTATGTGATTGGCGCAGGCATATCTTAAAGGAGTACGTAAATGGAAAAGCTAGCAAAAATACTTCTAATCCTTTGTGGGATCTTTATGTTTATAGGAATTTTTTATCTAATCTTTTAAAATCGCCTCTTATTTGCAATTTAGATTGTACACAAAAAGTCTCGAGAGCAGGATCTCTTGAGGCTTTTTTGATGTGATTTTGGAAAAGGTTGATTTCCGTTCCAGGCGCTTGCTTTCCGGGGGGGCATTCGCCTTGCCTCCTGGTCGCAAGCTCCTGCGCGGTCTCGCCTGTAATGCTAATCCCCCAGGAGTCAAGCGCCTTCCACCACAAATTATAATGGAGTTAAATCCAAATATTTAAGCTTTCTCAAGTTCTTTGGACTCCTTCTTCATGGTGACATCTGGAAGATTATTAAGTTTTATAGGCTGAAATTAATTGATAAAATCGGAGGGTGGCGACTCCAAGGGGAAAAGCGGGAAAGTCGAGACCCTGGACTGAGCGAAGCGAGGGAAGCGGATCGGCCCCGCCCGCGGAAAGCGTCCACCCGGAGCGTAAATCAAACCAAACCGTTTTTACTATCTTTTTGTCGTAGGACAACTATTTATGTCCATAAACATATAGTGGGAGAAATTAAATTGTCACATATAATTCACTATATTATAATTAAGATGAGTAATCAGAAATTTCTATACAATTTCTTTGTAGGAGGGATGGAGAATGAGTGAACATAGGCCGTGGCTTGCTAATTACCCAGAGGAAATACCGGCTAATTTGACGTACAAGTCAGAACCTGTTCAAACCTATTTGACGAACGCAGCAAAGGAGTTTCCAGAAAAATCAGCTATTCATTTTATGGGCAAGGAAATGAGCTATGAAACGTTACATGAACATGCCTGCAAGTTAGCTTCATATTTACAAAAGCTCGGGTTAGAAAAAGGTGACCGAGTTGCCATCATGCTCCCAAATTGCCCTCAAGCTGTTATTTCGTACTACGGAATTTTATTGGCAGGAGGAGTTGTGGTTCCAACAAACCCGTTGTACACAGAAAGAGAAATCGAATATCAAATGAAGGATTGTGGTGCAAAAGCCATCGTCACCCTAGATATTTTATTTCCACGTGTCAGTAAAGTATTCACACAAACCAATTTAGAACATATTATTGTAACCGCTATCAAAGATTACTTACCCTTCCCAAAAAATCTCATTTATCCATTTATCCAAAAGAAACAATATGGAATTAGCGTGTCTGTTAAGCATGAGGGATGTCATCATTTATTAACAGAAATAATAAAACAGTCAACTATAGAGCTAAAAAGCTTTTCTATCGATTATGAAGAGGATCTTGCTATTATTCAATACACAGGTGGTACGACCGGTGCACCTAAGGGGGTTATGCTGACTCATAAGAACCTTGTTTCTAATGCATCCATGAGTAACGCATGGTTATACAAATGCAAACGAGGGGAAGAAACCATTTTAGCCATTATCCCATTTTTCCACGTGTATGGTATGACTGCTGTTATGATCCTTTCGGTCATGCAAGGACAAAAGATGGTATTGCTTCCGAAGTTTGATCCAGAACAAACCTTAAAAACGATAGAGAAACAAAGACCTACCTTATTTCCAGGAGCACCAACCATTTATATCGGGTTGTTAAATCATCCAGACCTTTCCAAATACGATCTTTCTTCCATTGATTCATGTATTTCAGGCTCTGCTCCTCTTCCAGTAGAGGTACAAGAGAAGTTTGAGGAAATAACAGGTGGAAAGCTAGTGGAAGGTTATGGACTGACAGAATCCTCTCCAGTGACTCATTCGAATTTTTTATGGGACCGACCGCGCATTAAGGGAAGTATTGGGGTGCCGTGGCCAGATACGGATTCGGTCATATTATCCTTTGAAACCGGAGAGCCATTACCACCAGGGGAAATCGGTGAGATTGCTGTAAAGGGACCACAAGTCATGAAGGGATACTGGAACAAACCGGAAGAGACCGATCAAGTGTTAAGAGATGGCTGGCTTCTTACGGGAGATTTAGGGTACATGAATGAAGAAGGATATTTTTTTGTTGTTGACCGTAAAAAGGATATGATTATCGCTGGTGGATTTAATATTTATCCAAGAGAAATTGAAGAAGTGATGTATGAGCATCCTAGTGTACAAGAAGTTGTTGTTGCTGGAGTTCCCGACCCATATCGGGGTGAGACGGTAAAGGCATATATTGTGTTGAAGGAAAGTGCGACTGCTACAGAGGAAGAATTGAATGCTTTTGCGAGAAAGCATCTTGCTGCTTATAAGGTTCCTCGAATGTATGAATTTCGATCAGAACTTCCAAAAACAGCAGTGGGAAAAATACTAAGGAGAGCATTAGTCGAAGAAGAGAAAAGGAAAAGAGGTGACAATCAAGAGAAACAGGCTTAATTCTCCATAGCCGATTCGTCGGCTGTTTATTTTTGCGAAAGCAGGCTTGTACAGTCCATTTAGTTATGGCATGATAATAGTGCAAATAAAACGTGAAAACCTTGACAGAAATTTGTTTTCCAACTATTATAAATTTATGAATGATGATTCATTCATAAATGCAATGTCCTTCTTGAAAGGAGGGGTATGATTTTGAAGAAAGACAAACCAAAGTATCGACAGATTATCGATGCAGCTGTCATTGTAATAGCAGAAAATGGCTATCACCAAGCTCAGGTGTCTAAAATTGCAAAACAAGCTGGAGTTGCTGATGGAACCATCTATTTGTATTTTAAAAATAAGGAAGATATCCTCATTTCTCTTTTTCAAGAAAAAATGGGGGCTTTTATAGAAAAGATGGAAGAGAAGTTAGAGGGAAAAAAAAGTGCAGCAGAAAAGTTATTACTTATGATTGATATGCATTTCAAAATGCTATCAAAGGATCGTCATTTAGCAATCGTTACACAGCTAGAATTGCGACAATCAAATAAAGACCTTCGCTTAAAAATTAATGAAGTATTAAAAGGTTATTTACATGTGGTTGACAATATACTTATTGAGGGAAGAGATTCTGGTGAATTTTCAGAAGATCTTGATATTCGCTTGGCAAGGCAGATGATCTTTGGAACGATGGATGAAACCGTTACAACTTGGGTCATGAATGAGCAAAAATATGATTTAACAGCACTTGCAGAACCGGTCCAGAAGCTATTAATTAACGGGTGTGAAAAGAGATAATCATTACTATACGAATGAGGGGGAGAACCTATGGGCTTTTTGCATTGGTCTCATGAAGAGTTCATTGCAACAATTAAAATTGAACGTCCTCCAGCGAATGCGTTATCATCTCAGGTGTTAAATGAACTATCGGTTATTCTTGATGAAATTGAATTTCATCAGGATATCCGAGTTATCGTTTTGCGTGGAGAGGGGAGATTTTTCTCAGCAGGAGCAGATATTAAAGAGTTTACAACGATTTCTACAGGTGAGGATTTTGGTAGTCTTTCCACTCTTGGTCAAGATTTGTTTGAACGAATGGAGCAATACCCAAAACCAATTATTGCTGTCATTCATGGGGCAGCTTTAGGCGGGGGGCTTGAACTGGCAATGGCTTGTCACTTCCGATTAGTAACAGAGGATGCCAAGCTTGGCTTACCAGAGCTTCAACTCGGATTGGTACCTGGTTTTGCGGGATCACAACGATTACCGAAATATGTAGGAACAGCTAAAGCAGCAGAAATGCTATTTACAAGTGATCCTATTACAGGATTGGAAGCGGTTCAAAGTGGTTTAGCAAATCATGCATTTAGTGACGAAGAGTTGCTAGAGAAATCATACAAAATAGCCAAAAAGATTGCTAAGAAAAGTCCTATTGCACTTAGTGCAGCCATTGAACTCCTTAATTATGGAAAAACAAATGAGTTTTATTCAGGGGTTAAGAGAGAAGTGGAGCTATTTGAAAAAGTGTTTCTTTCTAAAGACGGACAGGAAGGAATATCAGCGTTTCTCGAAAAAAGAGAGCCAAAGTTTACAGGGGAATGACAATAAACTCACAGCTGTTGCTAAGTGGGCTTCATTTTTCAAATAAATTTTCTTAATCTTTAGAACCAATAAAATGTTTAGATATATAGGAGGGGAACTTATGAATATCTATGTTTTGTTAAAGAGAACGTTTGATACCGAGGAGAAAATAACGATTGCTGGAGGAAGAATTAATGAGGATGGTGCTGAATTTATCATCAATCCTTACGATGAATATGCAGTTGAAGAAGCAATCCAAGTTCGTGATGCCCATGGTGGTGAAGTAACCGTTATATCTGTTGGTAGTGAAGAATCGGAGAAACAGCTTCGGACAGCTTTAGCCATGGGAGCCGATAAAGCGGTTCTTGTAAATATTGAAGATGATGTTGAAGCTTCTGACCAGTATACAACAGCCAAAATTATTGCTCAGTACTTAAAAGATCAAGAAATTGATTTAATTATCGCTGGAAATGTAGCTATTGATGGTGGTTCAGGTCAGGTCGGCCCACGAGTGGCAGAATTACTTGAAATCCCTTATGTAACAACTATAACTAAGCTTGATATACAGGGGACACAAGCGACGGTAGTTCGCGATGTGGAAGGTGATTCAGAAGTCATTGAGACGAGTCTTCCCCTATTAGTAACGGCGCAACAAGGATTGAATGAACCAAGATATCCTTCTTTACCTGGAATTATGAAGGCGAAGAAAAAACCGTTAGAACAGTTAGAATTAGACGATCTCGACCTTGAAGAAGACGATGTTGAGGCTAAGACGAAGACCATTGAAATATATCTACCACCTAAAAAAGAAGCTGGGAAAGTGTTAACGGGTGACTTGAACGATCAAGTTAAAGAGCTTGTAACTCTTCTTCATACAGAAGCAAAGGTAGTGTAATTATACTTTCATACGAGCGGAATTAAATTTTGCAGGAGGGGAACTTGATGGCTAGAAAAGTGTTGGTTTTAGGGGAAGTTAGAGACGGAGCATTACGTAATGTGTCTTTTGAAGCATTGTCTGCGGGGAAGGCAATTGCTGAAGGTGGAGAAGTGGTGGGTGTTTTAGTTGGTAAAAGTGTAAGCGCTTTAGGACAGGAATTGATTCAGTATGGAGCTAGCCGAGTGGTGGTAGTTGAACATGCCGAGCTTACTCAATATACATCTGATGGTTATTCACAAGCACTGTTGGCTGTGATTGAAGAAGAAAAGCCAGAGGGACTTGTGTTTGGACACACAGCACTGGGGAAAGATCTTTCACCTAGAATTGCTGGGAAATTGAATTCTGGATTAATCTCTGATGCGACAGCAATTGAAGTGGCTGGTGGAAATGTTGTATTTACCAGACCGATCTACTCAGGTAAAGCTTTTGAGAAGAAGATAGTGACGGATGGACTTATTTTTGCGACAGTCCGACCGAACAACATTCCTCCCCTTCCAAAGGATGAATCACTTTCAGGAGAAGTCAATTCTTTAACTGTAAACTTAAAAGATCTACGCACAATTATTAAAGAGGTTGTACGAAAAGCCAGTGAGGGTGTCGATCTTTCTGAAGCAAAGGTTGTTATTGCCGGTGGCCGTGGTGTGAAGAGCGAAGAAGGCTTTGAACCTTTAAAAGAACTTGCTACTGTACTTGGAGGAGCAGTAGGAGCTTCGAGGGGTGCCTGTGATGCAGATTACTGTGATTATTCCTTACAAATTGGTCAAACTGGAAAAGTCGTGACACCGGACCTGTATATTGCTTGTGGAATTTCTGGAGCGATTCAGCATTTAGCTGGAATGTCTAACTCAAAGGTTATTGTGGCTATCAATAAAGACCCAGAAGCAAATATTTTTAAAGTGGCTGACTATGGAATTGTCGGAGATTTGTTTGAGGTCGTTCCACTTTTAACAGAGGAATTTAAAAAATTGAAAATAAATGCGTAATGGTTAAAGAGCGGTATAAAAGAGCCGCTCTTTCCTTATTCAAGCTGTATCAATGAAAGAATATCGTTTAATAAATTGGGCAAATTACATAAGAAAACAACAGCGAGACATATTATTAGCATCGACTGAAAAACGGTGATATACTGACGTTAGTATTTTACTACTAAACGCAATCGAGATTTACTTCTCGAAGCAATACTTAAGGAGGCATGAAAATGGCTATTTCAAATGCTACAGATCAAAACTTTTCAACAGAAACAGGTACAGGCCTAGTGCTTGCAGACTTTTGGGCTCCATGGTGTGGTCCATGTAAGATGATTGCTCCAGTTCTTCAAGAGCTTGATTCTGAAATGGGAGACAAAGTCAAAATCGTTAAAATTGATGTTGACGAAAACCAAGAAACTGCAGCAAAGTATGGAGTAATGAGCATTCCAACACTTCTTATCATGAAAGATGGAGAAGTAATTGATAAAGTTGTCGGTTTCCAACCAAAAGAAGCCTTAGAAGAGCGCCTAAACTCACATCTATAAAATGCGTAAACCACTCATCTGAGTGGTTTTTTCTTTTCCAGTCGGCTCCTACTATTTATCCCCTCAAAAAAACTTTATAATAAAATCATAGTGTTTTGTAGTTGGAGGTGACCCTTTTGAATGAGATGATAAAAAATAAACTTGCTTTATTACCTGATCAACCTGGATGTTATTTGATGAAGGATCGGCAAGGGACCATTATATATGTTGGTAAAGCGAAAGTATTGAAAAACCGTGTCAGATCGTACTTTACTGGGTCTCACGATGGAAAAACGCAAAGGCTTGTTTCTGAAATAGAGGATTTCGAATATATCGTTACATCTTCCAATATTGAAGCATTAATTCTAGAGTTAAATTTAATTAAGAAACACGATCCAAAGTATAATGTGATGCTAAAGGATGATAAAACGTATCCATTTATTAAGTTAACGGCAGAAAGGCATCCTCGCCTGATTACTACCCGTAAGGTAAAGAAAGACAAAGGGAAATATTTTGGTCCGTATCCCAATGTCTCTGCTGCGAACGAAACCAAAAAGCTTTTGGATCGAATTTATCCTTTAAGAAAATGCTCAACTTTGCCTGATAGAGTGTGCTTATATTATCATCTAGGTCAATGTTTGGCTCCCTGTGTGAAGGAAGTAAAAGAATCCACTTATAAAGAACTTGTTGAAGAAATTACAAGATTTTTAAATGGTGGTTACAAGGACATAAAAAAAGACCTTACACTTAAGATGCAAGCTGCTGCAGAAGAACTTGATTTTGAAAGAGCGAAGGATTTCCGGGATAAAATAGCCCACATCGAAGCAACCATGGAAAAACAAAAAATGACAACCACTGATTTTACAGACCGAGATGTATTTGGCTATTCGGTTGATAAAGGGTGGATGTGTGTTCAAGTATTTTTTGTTCGCCAAGGCAAGCTGATTGAGAGAGACATTTCCATGTTCCCTATTTACGGAGAAGCGGAAGAGGAATTTTTAACATTTTTAGGTCAATTTTACGATCAATCTAGTCATTTTAAACCAAAGGAGATTTTGTTACGTGATGAAGTCGATCTAGAATTAGCGGAACAACTCCTACAAACCAAAGTGTTGCAGCCGAAACGTGGACAGAAAAAGGACCTTGTCGAGTTAGCTACAAAAAATGCAATCATTGCTTTAAAAGAAAAATTTTCACTCGTTGAGCGAGATGAAGAGAGAACGATTAAAGCAGTCGAGCAACTAGGAGAGCAGCTGGCCATTTATACCCCCCACCGAATTGAAGCGTTTGACAACTCAAACATTCAAGGAACAGACCCTGTATCAGCGATGGTTGTATTTATTGACGGAAAGCCAGCCAAAAGAGAATATCGAAAATACAAGATTAAGTCTGTTGAGGGTCCGGATGATTATGAATCGATGAGGGAAGTAACAAGACGGCGATATTCTCGTGTTCTTAAAGAAAATCTTCCGCTACCAGATCTGATTATGATTGACGGTGGAAAAGGCCATGTAGAAGCAGTAAGAGATATTTTGGAAAATGAACTAGGTCTAGACATTCCAATAACTGGCCTGGTGAAAAATGATAAACATAGAACCTCACAGTTATTGTACGGAAAGCCATTAGAGGTTGTTCCGCTTGAACGAAATAGCCAGGAATTTTATTTACTTCAACGAATACAAGATGAAGTACACCGATTTGCCATCACGTTTCACAGGCAACTTCGAGGGAAAAACGTGTTTCAGTCGATGTTGGATGATGTTCCAGGAATCGGTGAGAAAAGGAAGAAGCAATTATTAAAAGCTTTTGGATCGGTAAAAAAAATGAAGGAAGCAACCAAAGAGGATTTTTTATCCATAGGACTTCCGCAAAATACAGTAGATTTATTAATGAGAAAACTACAAGAATAGCATTGCCGTCACCAGGAGGCTATGCTATAATTAGGAAAATTTTATATTAATCACTTAATTATTAAGTGAAGGTAGAGGTGCGAGCTCCAATAGTACCAGCTTTGAGAATGTCGAGATTCAATGAAAAGCTGTGAAAGGGGATGTTCGCCGAAGTGGATAGGTCTCTGAATTGCCATATCTGCTGGTCCTGTGTTGAATAAATACTGGATTGTCAAGACGGTATGTCTTGGAGAGCTATCTCACTGTGTATAAGTTCGTATTTATGTACGTACATTCACGCAGCCATGAGATATCTCTCATGGCTTTTTTGTATTTTCAAAAATAGCCCATGAAAGAGATAAAAAGAAAGTAGGGGAAAATATGGGATTGGTTGTCCAAAAGTTTGGTGGTACTTCGGTAGGTAATGTAGATCGCATTAAGCATGTAGCCGATCGAGTAATTGAAGAAAAAATGAGAGGGAACGATGTAGTGGTGGTTGTGTCTGCCATGGGAAAAACAACAGACGAATTAGTGGGTCTAGCCAATCAAATCTCAAGCCGCCCAAATAAACGTGAAATGGATATGCTTCTTACAACAGGTGAGCAAGTGACTATTGCATTACTCTCAATGGTATTAATAGAGAAAGGCTATGAAGCAATCTCCTTTACAGGTTGGCAAGCGGGTATTGAGACAGAGGCAGTTCATGGAAATGCTAGGATTTTACACATTAATACAAATAAAATCCAAATGGAGCTACATAAAGGGAAAATAGTTGTGGTTGCAGGATTTCAAGGAATTGCGATTGACGGAGCGGTGTCAACTTTAGGTAGAGGGGGATCCGATACTACTGCAGTGGCATTAGCCGCTGCACTGAAAGCTGATAAATGTGATATTTATACCGACGTAACAGGAGTATTTACAACAGATCCACGTTATGTAAAAGAGGCAAGAAAGCTTAAGTCAGTTTCTTATGATGAAATGTTAGAGTTAGCTAACTTAGGTGCGGGAGTGTTGCATCCAAGGGCTGTTGAATATGCAAAAAATTATGCAGTCCCGCTTGAAGTACGGTCAAGTATGGAGCGAGAAAATGGAACGATAATTGAGGAGGAAGTATCAATGGAACAAAGTTTAGTTGTACGTGGGGTTGCCTTTGAAGATGAATTTACGAGAGTGAGTGTGCTAGGACTTCCAAATGGATTAACCAATTTGTCAACCATTTTCAGCATTTTAGCGAAGAATCATTTAAACGTTGATATCATCATTCAAAGTATGACGAATGAATCGACGACAAATTTATCTTTTTCTATTAAAAGCTCTGATTTGGAAGAAACGATGGCAGTTTTACAGTCTCATAAAGGTGAGTTGAAATATGAAGGTATTGAAGCAGAGCCAAACCTTGCAAAAGTGTCTATTGTTGGTTCAGGAATGATCTCTAATCCTGGGGTTGCAGCAGAAATGTTTGAAGTGTTAGCCGCAGGGGGAATTCAGGTGAAGATGGTGAGTACCTCTGAAATTAAGGTCTCTACAGTGATAGAAGAAGCACAGATGCTGAAAGCAGTTGAAGCTCTTCATGAAGCATTTGAGCTGTCTGGAAAGTCTGTTAAGGCTTAAAGCAACGTCTTGAAGGAAAAAGATCAAACTAAAAAGCTTTCATAAAAAATATGAAAGCTTTTTATGTATTATTCAATAGTATCCTTTTTATCCCAACGTACGGTGAAGGAAACCGTAGCAAGCTTTTTTTTCGGGTGTTCATACGTTTCAGCAATTACTTGTTTTTGCGTTTCCATTTGTTGTGCTAAGAATCCCGCTTCCAACTGGAAGTGACAATCTGGATACTCTTTAAAGCGATTTCTGATTAAGTCACTTGATAATTCAAATTCAAGCTCATTCTTTTTTTCGGTTTTAATTTGTAGTGTGCCCCAACCTGCCTGTTGGAAAAAAGCAATGATATCTTCGACCGACTGCAAAGGGTACTTTCTAGCTAAAGCCTTACCTGCCCAGTATAAAATAGAAGCCGTTTCTCTTCCTAGAATGTCTGGAATAAGCACTTCTCTAAGTAACTCATACCCAAAGGCTGGAACAAGTGCAGGATCTGTGGCCGAAATAGGTTGTTCTAATTTCAATTCACTCAAAACATGTCCCCCACTTTCTATTATTCTATTATATACATTTTCCGGGGAAATACGCATGAAAACAAAAAAAACTGACATTAAAAATTTTTCACGTTAATTGCTATACCAATATAAGGGATGTCTCTATAAAATGTCTATACATGGGTGTTTGTAGTAATATCAATATATTAAAAATATTTCGTATTTAAGGTGCATTTTATGTATCCGTTTTCTTGACGCTCTTTCATGTTGGGAGTAAAATGAACATGTCACATAATTGTAAAAATTATTGTAAAAAAAACGGATACCATTTATTTCCGTTTAATTTTTAGGGGGGTAAAGTTCATGGCAGGAAACCGAGAGTTTTTTTATCGAAGATTACACTCGCTGCTTGGAGTCATTCCAGTTGGTCTATTTCTTGTGCAGCACCTTGTAGTCAATCATTTCGCAACTGGGGGGGAAGAATCATTTAACAAAGCGTCTCACTTTATGGAGAGTTTGCCGTTTCGATATGTATTAGAAACGTTCGTGATTTTTCTACCTTTATTATTCCACGCAATTTATGGGCTTTATATTGCGTTTACAGCAAAAAATAATACTAGTAATTATGGCTTTTTCCGCAATTGGATGTTCATGCTTCAACGTATATCAGGAGTAGTAACATTAGTATTCGTAACATGGCATGTATGGGAAACAAGAATTGCAGCAGCATTTGGTGCAGAGGTTAACTTCGATATGATGGAAAGCATTCTTTCAAATCCATTCATGCTATGGTTCTACATTATCGGTGTGATTTCAACCACTTTCCACTTTGCAAATGGACTATGGTCGTTCTTTGTAAGTTGGGGAATTACGGTTACACCACGTTCTCAACTTATTTCTACTTATGTTACATTAGGGGTTTTTATCGCCTTATCAATAGTTGGTGTGCGCGCTATTATCGCATTTATATAATTTAATAGGTTCTAATTCTCATAGAAATGAACGGGATATACATTGATATTAGTTAGGGAGTGACTCACGATGGGTAAAGGAAAGGTGATCGTAGTCGGCGGCGGTCTAGCTGGCTTAATGGCAACAATTAAAGTTGCAGAAGCAGGGAGTCCGGTCGAATTATTTTCATTAGTTCCAGTAAAACGTTCGCACTCTGTTTGTGCCCAAGGTGGTATTAACGGAGCGGTAAATACAAAAGGTGAAGGTGACTCTCCATGGGAGCACTTTGATGATACAGTATATGGCGGTGACTTCTTAGCGAATCAACCACCAGTTAAAGCGATGACAGAAGCAGCACCAGGAATTATCCATCTGCTTGATCGTATGGGTGTTATGTTCAACCGTACACCAGAAGGGCTTTTAGACTTCCGTCGTTTTGGTGGAACACAGCATCACCGTACTGCTTTTGCTGGTGCAACAACAGGACAACAGCTTTTATATGCATTAGATGAGCAAGTACGTCGCCACGAAGTAGCTGGTTTAGTTACAAAATATGAAGGCTGGGAATTTCTTGGGTCAGTCATTGATGATGAAGGGGTTTGCCGTGGAATCGTTGCTCAGAATCTCACATCGATGGAAATTAAGTCCTTTGCAGCAGATGCTGTTATTTTAGCTACTGGTGGGCCGGGGATCATCTTCGGTAAGTCAACAAACTCAGTAATAAATACAGGCTCTGCAGCTTCTATTGCATACCAGCAAGGTGTGTACTATGCAAATGGAGAGTTCATTCAAATTCATCCAACAGCGATTCCTGGGGATGATAAATTGAGACTTATGAGTGAGTCTGCTCGTGGGGAAGGTGGACGAGTATGGACGTACAAGGATGGAAAGCCATGGTATTTCTTAGAAGAAAAGTATCCAGCATACGGAAATCTTGTACCGCGTGATATCGCCACTCGTGAAATCTTTCACGTCTGTGTTGACTTGAAGCTTGGTATTAATGGGGAAAACATGGTTTACCTCGATCTTTCTCACAAAGATCCAAAGGAACTAGACATTAAGCTCGGTGGTATTATCGAAATCTATGAAAAGTTTATGGGTGACGATCCACGAAAGGTTCCTATGAAGATCTTCCCTGCGGTTCACTATTCAATGGGTGGTCTTTGGGTAGACTATGATCAAATGACAAATATTCCTGGTTTATTTGCTGCTGGAGAGTGTGATTATTCTCAACATGGAGCGAATCGCCTTGGTGCGAACTCCTTATTATCAGCAATTTATGGAGGAATGGTAGCTGGTCCGAAGGCACTAGATTATATTAGCGGTTTAAGTAAAACCGTTGATTCAATTTCTTCCTCCATCTTTGATCGTTATGTAAAAGAGGAAGAACAAAAGTGGAATAAGATCATGACTTTAGATGGTAATGAAAATGCTTATGTTCTTCATAAAGAGCTTGGTGAGTGGATGACAGACAATGTAACAGTTGTTCGCCACAACGATAAACTATTAAAAACAGACGAAAAAATTGTAGAACTACTAGAACGCTATGAAAAAATTAATATTAACGATACAGCTAAGTGGAGCAATCAAGGAGCTATTTTTACACGTCAGCTTCAAAATATGCTTCAGCTAGCAAGAGTAATTACGATTGGTGCATACAACCGTAACGAAAGTCGTGGTGCCCACTATAAACCGGAATTCCCAGACCGTAACGATGAGGAGTTCTTAAAGACAACTATGGCTAAATTTGTGGACGCGAAATCAGCACCACAATTCCATTATGAAGAGGTTGACACTGGATTAATTGCTCCACGAAAGAGAGACTACTCTAAGAAGAAAGGGGATAACTAAACATGTCTGAAAAAAGAACAGTCGTTTTTAAGATTACAAGACAGGATAGTCCTGACACGGCCCCTTATGAAGAAGAATTCGAGTTAGACTATCGCCCAAATATGAATGTAATTTCTGCTTTAATGGAAATTCGTAGAAACCCAGTAAATAAGCAAGGGAAACAGACCACTCCAATCACTTGGGATATGAACTGTTTAGAGGAAGTTTGTGGTGCTTGTTCAATGGTGATTAATGGAAAACCAAGGCAATCATGTACAGCTCTAATTGATCAGTTAGAACAACCGATTCGTTTAGAGCCAATGAGAACTTTCCCTGTAGTTCGTGATTTACAAGTTGACCGCAGTCGGATGTTTGACTCTTTAAAGAAAGTGAAAGCCTGGATTCCGATCGATGGCACATATGATCTGGGACCTGGACCACGTATGCCAGAAAGAAAACGACAATGGGCGTACGAGCTATCCAAATGTATGACCTGTGGTGTTTGTTTAGAGGCTTGTCCGAACGTAAACAGCAAATCAAATTTCATCGGTCCTGCTCCTCTATCTCAAGTTCGATTATTTAATGCTCATCCTACGGGTGAGATGAATCGAGCAGAGCGTCTGGATGCAATCATGGGTGATGGTGGGCTCGCGAATTGTGGAAACTCACAGAACTGTGTTCAGTCTTGTCCAAAGGGTATTCCTTTAACAACATCGATTGCTGCTTTAAATAGAGATACTACGTTCCAAGCTTTTAAAAACTTCTTTGGAAGCGATCAAGTTTAGAACATTACCTTTAACCCCTTTGTATGTCAAAGGGGTTTTTCATTTGTCAAAAGATATAGCCCCTTGTATAATTAAAGAATGAATACTCATTCATTTTGTAAATAAGGGGGATTATATGAAAAAGGTAAGCTATATCCACGATTTTGAAACTTGGGAACAAAGTTTCTCCTATTCTAATAAAATAAAAGTTCGATTTTCAGAGACTGATATGTTTGGACATATGAACAATACGGTTCCGTTTGCATATTTTGAAGAATCACGCATTGGGTTTTTTAAACATATTGGTCTTATGCAGGATTGGGTGCAAAAAGAAAGTGCGACGATCCCGATTGTTGCTGACCTACAGTGTGATTATCTTAATCAGGTTTTTTTTGACGATATTCTTGATATTTTTGTGAAAATCGAATCGGTTGGGAACACATCTATTGACCTTCATTACTTAGGAAAAAAGCAAAACGGAGATATATGTTTTGTAGGTAGAGGAACGATGGTGCAAATGTGTAAACGCACAGGAAAGGGAGTTCCTTGGACTGGAGTAACGAGGGATCGTTTTAAACAATCAAACAAAATTCTATCATAGTATTTTCTTAAAAATAAAAATGCTTTCTTTCAAGAATTATAGTCACTACAAACACCTGATGCACATAAGATATGGTGACTAAATATATACCCATCCCGCTGTTCATAGCTGGCGAAGGCAAGGAGGGTTACAATACTTGAAGGAGAATGATTATACTCACAAGCCGTTACTCACCAAACGTGAAAGAGAAGTGTTCGAATTGTTGGTACAAGACAAAACAACAAAAGAGATCGCGGGAGAACTTTTCATAAGTGAAAAAACGGTTCGTAACCACATTTCGAACGAAATGTAACAAGAAACACAAAAGAAAGCGTGGGAAATGAAAAAAGAAAACGATTGGTTCGCTTTTAGTGTATGAATAAAATGGAGGAATACTTGGACAAGAGTTCAGATTTTTATAATCTGGCTCTTTTTTTATTATTAAACCTTTGTATTGTTAAATGATCAATGGATTAGATAATCCTTATATTTTTAAAAAATACGGATTAATGTATAAATTCAGTCTTTACTGTTATTTTTGGGGGTGCTAAAATAAGAACAAATGTTCTTTTTGTGTAGAGGAGATTTTATGGATGCTGTTTATGATTTAGTGTTAGGAAAAAGTTTGGAAAGTGAAGGTGTGAAATTATGTGGTTAGATCAGCTTATAATAGATATAAAGGAACAAGAAATGATTCTATACGAAGTTCTATGGGAGAAAGAAAGGTACGAACGGATAGATCAAGAATATTTAAGTTACGGAAGAGAATTTTTATTAAAAAAATATCACAGCAATCTTACATATGTTTATAAGTACCTCAATTCGAATGCTTTTAAAAATGCTGTGGGGTCTTACCAATTCGTTAAAGATAAGTATGATCATATGCAGAGGACCTTATTTTTGATTCAAACGTTTCATCCAGATGGGGATTTAATAAACCCTCGGCATTATACGAACGAGGAGGAATTAGAGTGGAACAGGAGAACGTCTACTACGAAATGTTAGAGAATGCACACGTTGTTTTCAAAGAAGAACAAATGAATTTCTGGCGTAGTGAAATCTATACTGAAGATGAATTTTTAGAAGTAGCATTAAACCTTGAAGAGCTGCTAAAGCAAGGTAGATGTCGGTTATTTGAGGGACCAAGAGAAAAAGGGGAAATAGGATGAAAAGAGATGAATATAAGAAAGAATTTATTGACCGAATTAAAAATGGTGAAAAAAGGGATTTTGACATAGAGAAGATTGAACTTAGTAAAAATGACCCAATAATCCAGTCTGCTAAGAAATTAATTGGTGGTGTGGATCCCGATTATGTATATAAACAGGCTCAAGATTTTTTAAATGCTCCGGCCGATCCTGATTTCGGTTATAAAGGTAGAAAAACTCATACAGTCATTAAAGTAGTGGA
This sequence comes from Bacillaceae bacterium, assembly GCA_041640555.1. Taxonomy (GTDB): domain Bacteria; phylum Bacillota; class Bacilli; order Bacillales; family Cytobacillaceae; genus Robertmurraya_A. The sequence continues at coordinate 210,517 of JBEQAB010000004.1, read as the reverse complement.
AGCACCTGGGAAGTTCTACGGTTTGAAATTGGGTAAAGTGCGGATTGGGGTGTGGGTTGAGATTGAGAGAGATTCACGATAATCACCCGAACATACAAGGAGAACATTATAAACACTAGGATGGTGGTTTTAATGAGTCGGTTCGAAGAAATACTCAGAGAAGAGTATGAAAAAGGAAGAGAATACGGTAGGTTATGGGCTAAACTGGATCATCTGAAAAGTATTGTTACGAAAGACATTATGAAGAAAGAAAATTGGGATGATGAATTTGTAATGTATCTTTTAGATGTTGATGAAAAGGGTTATCGAGAATTGCACAGTAAGTTAGCAACGATTCTGAAGGATCCTGAGCTGCTGAAACAGTTCGAAGAAAGGACGATAATTCTATGATATCTCCAGAACTCCCTGAATTAATTTCAAGGCTTAAAAAAGCTGTTGGAGAATCCGATAACAATCAAGTTGTTATCAGCTTATCTGATGCTACTGCTATACTGGAACATCTAGAGCATATAGTATATCTCCAAGAGAGAAGCAAAAATTATCTCATTAAAAAGACAATATTCGAAGAAACCTTTTTTAAAACTGGAGAGTCTGTGACCGGTGCAGCGTTGGAATCAGTTGGATTCAATATTGACGATTTAATAAAGGAGGGTTATATCAAGGTCTATGAAAAATAAAACTACAACTAAAAGCCAAGTGGAGTTTTTAAAAGATCATAAAAACATAGGTCGTTTGGAAGCAATCCCTACTGGTGAATTCGCTTTTGAAGAAATCGCTGGGGATCCAAATAAAAAGATAATTTATTATGAAAATGGAGTACTAATAACGAAAGACGGCCTTGGTAATATTACTCGTTATAAAGATAGTGAATTATATCTCCGTATGGGAATATTAAAAGACGATTTAAAACAAGTTGTTATTTAAAGTGATGCACCGTTTGAACTACAAGAAAGGTTGATAAACATAATTACTGAAACCATTGATATATACGTAGAAGAGAAGGAAAAAGATGATGAAACTAAGTAATAGAAAAATTGTTAATCTTACAGCTGATCAGGTTATTAAAGAAATGAAAATAGATAGTTTTTCAAAAGAGAAACTAGATTTCTTAAAGGAATCAGTTAAAGTTTCAAAAACTTTTTCTAGAAAGGATAACAAAAATGATCTTTAAAATTACGATCCGTGACGACTACGGCGTTCAGGAGTACATTGTAGGAGCTGCATCGGAATTAGAAGCTCTATTTTTAGTCAAAAAAGAAAAAAACGTTGGTGATAAATTCGATGTTAAGGAAGTAATCGAGATTAACGGGAGTGGTATATTATCTTCTAAAACGATTAAGAGTTTTAAGAGGCCACAGGAACAGAGTTTTGACCCACGTTCAGCTTACGAGCATTTTAAACAAGAAAAAAACAGTACCAGTTATAAAAGGTATGTAGAAAATTTAAGAAAGTTGATAGATGAATTATGATGGAACTAGAAAAAGCGATGAAACAAGCTGAGTCTTCATTAGAAATCGAAGGTATTAACCTAAAAGAAGTGCATAAAAAATTAGTAAAATCACTATTAAACAATAAAATTTCAGAAGAAGAATTTCAACAAAAAGTGAAAGAACTGCTGAAATGAAAAAGGATCACTACAATTGAGTGATCCTTTTTTGTTGCAACGAAATGATGATCCTTGGCCGTATTTCGCTACTCTAATCGTATCTATATTTTACCATAAAAAATAGATACTATGACTCCTTTCTAACAAAGAAAGTGATTAAATGCATTACTTTTTCTTTGTTGGGGGCCTGTAAACTGAGGATATATCAGGCCTATTATGTCCTAGTAAAAGAGATATCCTCACATCTTTGAGGTAATCAATCCGTTTCTTTATCAATTCTTCTTTTATGTATTTTCTTTTTATTTCTGGTGGCTTTGATTTATCGAAGAGGGGATACCTTGAGCCGTTTTTCCTTTGTTTATATACTTGCTTTCCATTTTCATCTAATACAGGAGGATAAACTTTGATTAAAGGGTTTAATCGCTCATCAACTCCAACAGCATCCATTATCTGATTCACTAATTTTTCTTTAAAAGCATCTCGATTTTTTAATTGCTTCTCTTCTTTCGCAATTTTACGTTCATTGTATTCTACGCACGAACGCCTAAAATCGTGGACCCCACTGTAACGACGTTTTCCTAACCTGGAGCATTCTTTCATAAAATTTCGAACATCATATTCAGTCATTCTAGAACCCCAAATACGCTCATTTTCATCACTGTATAGGTTTTGGTCTTTAATTTCTTTTAACTGCTGCATTGTCTTTTCTGGAACCTCTAAATAGCGAGGTCTATTTCCTTTTGTCATTCCTTGTTCAGCCATATAGACCCTATTGTACTCGAAATCTAAATGTCTCCATTTTATCTTCCGAAATTCATCCATTCTCGGTCCAGAAAAACCAAACAGCTCAATTGCTACCTTGTGAAGAGGGGAGAAGTGCTCTCCGGCTTTCTTGGCCATCACTTGGACATCTTTGACACTATAACCGCCTTGTTTACCTCTTCTATATTCTTCTCTGTTATATTCAGGGATCAACATATGAGCAGTTTTCGAATCCAACTTAGCCATACGTTGAATGCCTTCTTTTTGGCCAAATTCAGCCATTTTTAAAATAGCATTACGATAACCACCCATTGTCTTAGGAGAACTGTTTTTGTCTATGTGATATTGCATAAAATCGACTACCATTGAGGGTTTTAATTCTCCGAATCGAGTGATACCGTAGTTTTTGACGCAAAACTTAAGAAAAGTCTTTGATTTTGTTAAATAATTTTTGTATGTATTGTTTGACCATATTCCGTCTGCTTTCAAGCCTTTTTTTACATCTTTTTTTGTCTCTTTTCCTTCTCTTTTTCTAGTTACTTTAGAGTTATTTTGAAACATTTGCTCAAGTTCATTTTGCAGCTTCCAGTAGGTTCTTTTTTGCTTCCTCGAAAGTTCATCCAGTCTACGTTGCTTGTCCGTAAGTACTTTCTTTTTATTCTTTAATTGCCTTTTTTCACTGATGGTTTTTTTATTTCCGGTGTATCCCGAACCGGTTTTATAATTAGGGTTTTTAGAAAATGCCCTTTCCAATTTTTCACGATCTTCTTGATTCATTTTTCATCACCTCACTATTCCAAATGTTTACGTATTATAATCCGATTTTTTCTTTGTGTTAAAAAAATAATAAATTTCCAACCACTTTTATAAATAAATCATTCGATTTCCTAAAATATCTCCGTCGTGGAGCGATAGCTCGAACCTCTTGCGTAGCAAGAGATCGGAGATTATTTAGAAATGAACCTGAACGAAATGTGAGAAAAAAATATATGATTATACCACCCTCTATGTCCACTTAAATCGGTTCCACCGATTACGGAACATAGAGGGTACCCAAAACCATTGAAAACAGTCGCTTCACGACTATTTTCTAAACCCTTTCGGCCTGGAACTCCGCGACAATTAAAATGTTGATAAATCAACATTTTAACGTCACTCCTTTCCAGGCCGAACGTCTGCAAAGAAAATGAAAGTTTCGCTTCGCTACTTTCATTTTCTTACAGACGTTAAAAATCCTAGCAACGACAAGGTGTTAACCCTTATCATTACTAGGATTTTTAATGCTCGGACTATAATATTTCTATATAAAAAAAGAGTATTCCTCTTCATTTTTAGACGCGAAAAAGCAGCCAGCTTTTCCAAATTTTTTTTCTAAAACAAGTTCGTATTTCTTTAAAACTCATTGTCGAACAGAGTCTCACTGACATCTGCTAATGGCAAGCCCAGGTGCTCGGCTCTAAAAATTTGGTACTCGTAACTTTCGAATTTTTTAATGATCTAATTAATTTCTTTCCTTGTGGTTCAACCACCATTTTTGAAGCTTCTACTTTCACTCGTGTCTCAATTATCACTTCTGGATGTTTTGAGAAACTTTCTCTTTACGCTTAAAGTAGTCTTACTTGTAAATTTATTTACACATCAACTCCCTTAAATTAATTTTTGATTTCTACTTTTTTTCCTTGCCTCCTTACAGTTTTTGTACCTTGGAGAACTTCGTTCTTTACGTTTCTTAAAGTAGGTTTTGCTTGTTTACACATCACACTCCTAAAATTCTTACTCCACCTTTTACGTATCTCCTTACCGACTTTGGGATCTCAGAGAGTTTGTATTTACGTTCAAGCAGAGGCTTTTTTTGATTACGACAAGTCAGAATCTATGCTTTTCTATAGTTTTGTTTTATCTCTTATCCATCACAGATATCGAGATTCTTTTCACCCATCACAGTATTGAAAAGAATAGGATACAAATTCTGTATCTTCATTATAGTTTCCTTTCTGTAAATATTGTGGAAAAATCATAAAAAAGAGACCTGTTTTAGTAACTGGTTCCGTAGCTATCGCAAACATTAATAAATGTAATTTAAATGAGTAGAAAGTTGGTTATGAAATTGACATCCATTTTTTTGATTGTTGTACCAATTTAATCACATTTTTATATACAAATTGTTGTAAAAAAAATATTAGAATAGATTTTAAGCCGGAATATAACTGGATATATATGTTAAAATGTAATTGTGTTTTGTGAAGAAATGTACTTACACTAAAGGGGCAGGTTCAATAAGAAATGTTTCTCTTATAAATAGGAGGACTTATAGATTTATTGTCGAACTACATACTGAAAATTTACGATTTTGGAGGACTTCATTTGTACTACATAATATTAGACACTGATATGTGGGTTTTTTTAGCCCAAGATACATATCCAGGAGCCATTCTGCAACTGGAGGAATTAGTTGGTACTGGAAAGTTAACAATACTTGTTCCAGAACAAGTGAAAAGTGAATGGGGTAACGGGAAAGCTGATATTGTTCGTTCTCATTATAAAGCAAATATAAAAGGGATACTTACTAGCTTTAAAAACCTCAAAAAATATCTAAGTGATGACGAAAAGGAAGTCTTAACAGGGCTAATTGATAGTGTAGATAGAAGAAAGGACGATTATGCAGTAGATAAAGCAAATGAGTACATATCAAAGGTTGAAGAATTAATTCAGAAAGGGACAATTTGTCCAACTACCAACGAAAACAAAATAAAAGCTACTGATATGGGATTAGCTAAGAAAGCACCTTTCCATAAGAAAAACTCATTTGGTGACGCTTTAATAGCGTTAAGTGCTGTTGAATATTTACAACAGCAAGGGATTAATAACGCCTATTTTATCACAGGGAACAAAACAGATTTTGGAGAACCGGGTAACGACAATGAACTTCATCCGGATTTAAAAGAATTGTTTGATTCAGTTGAATTACATTATTCAATAAATGTAAAAGAAATTTTTAGATTAATTGATAATATGATAGTAACGGTTGAGGAAGTACAAGAGGTAGAACTGATTAATAGGACAATGTACTTTCCAGAAGATCCTAAATGCCCAGTATGCAACAAAACAATGCTAGGTGCTAATTTACGTTCCCAATACGGTGGGTTAACATTGCAATGGTGGTGTCCAGATGGACACTATAGGGTAGATACTGGTGAGCATTGGGATTAGTACATTTCAACTACTAATTAAACTAATGGTACTAGGTTAATCAAGGGGTTGCCGCGGCAACTCTTTTTCTTGTTACAAAAAGAATGAGAAACTATTAAAAAGGGAGTACTGAAAATGTATTCAAGATATTCAAATGTGTTTTATTATTATAGAGGACAGTCAGAGGGAAGTGCAATTCCATTAAAACAAAATGAAAATAATACGAAGAAAGCTTTTATTAATTTACTTCAACATTCAAATCCATTACTAACTATAAATTTCATCAAGGAATATACAGGACAAGATTTAAATGGAGACACTTTTGATTATGATTACGAAACAACTACCAAACTTAAAACAACGAAATTAGGTTATGCGTTCGGGATCTCCGAATTAACTGAATATGATAATTCAGTTGATAACATAGATTCAAAGAGAAGACCTGACGCTATTATTCAAAGTGAAAATATTGGAATCGTTTTTGAATTTAAGATACTTGGTGGGAAGCTCAATTCGAAGCAAATTAAAGGACATATGGAATACTTAGAGGCAGAGTTGATATTTGAACCATTAAGAATCGAGTGGAGAAAAATTAGAAAATTTTTAAAAAGACAATATGATTTTTTCTTGAATCATAATGAACAATTAACGTGCTTTTTATTAAAACAATTTGATGAGTTTTGCAACTTTAATTCGGTGGGGCTTGTTCCACTATCAAATGAGTATTTTTATAGTCGATTTAGTACGGAGAAAGCACAGATGATTGCGAAGCAAATTAATGATTACCTTTTATATGAATGTGATTATAAGAATGATATAGTAGATTACCATTTATCAGAAGGAATATCAAGGACTGATTGTATAGGATATAAATCATTAAGTAAACCAAATAAGATTTTTACTATAACTGAAAAGAGAAATGTATGTTTTGTTTTACATTTAGGAAAAAAACACCAAATTAAGAGGGAAGATATTCAAAACGAAATAAATCGAGAAATAGGAATGGACTTGATTAGAGAAAAAATAGGAAAACCTACCAAAACAGAGGCTTACATTAAGTTAGAGCTTGCTGATAGCTTCGAACAGATTAAACCCTACATCGATAAGATATATAGATTAAGAACCTTGAATTAGTAATATTACTACAATATTAAAGGAATGCTGCTATTGTGCTTTGATCAGAAATGATTATGGCCAACATATTAACAACACTTATTGTTGCTGTGATGGAAAGAATGATGTTTTATGGTCAATGGTAGCTATTCAACAAAAGGGTGCGTTGGTCCAGGAAGGATTAACCACCTTTTTTTGATGAATTCCTTATTGATCAAACGGGGCAGGAGTGGAAGAAATAACAATTAGGTTTTACTGGGAAAATAGGCGATGAAATAAAAAAAGACACCGAAGTGTCTTATGTACTTTCAAATCAAGCTCACCGATAAACTGGAATTTATACTCTAATATTTTCGGAAATTTTCTTTATACTTAGGTTTATCTTCTATGGTGCTCATATGTGCAGTCTTTTGTCCACCATTGCTTTTTAAAATAGCAATAATCTTCGTAAGCATTATCACAATCACCATACTCACGAACTACTTCTTTGTAATCATCAGGATTTTCTGGTCGGGTGTCAATGTATGAAACAGTCCAATAATCATTCTCATCGTAAGTTCCTGCCGGCGTTTTTGTATGTAACATCGAAATTACCTCCTCAAAAAAGTTATTAATGTGATTAAAGTTTTTCACTCTATCTGCATTATATCAAAGGGCTTCATTTGAGAACACAGTAGCATAATCCAAATTCTAATTTGTCTGTCTATTTGCCTGTAATATCAGATGTTTGTGATAAATACACATAAACTAACGGGTGCTTATACGATAAGGTTTTAAAACTAGGACCATTCCGAGTCCTAGTTTTATGGTTAATTATCAGCAATATTATTATACAAAAGATACAAAACACGATACAAAATGGGTTGTATTTTCGGCTAGATTCGCAGATTTTGCGATAGGAAACCAAACCCGTTACTGTTTAGACCTCTTTTAATCTTTTCAGAACTTCATTTTGGTAAGCATCATATTCTTCATCACTATAATGTTCAAGTGTTTTTAACCTTCTTCGTTCAATCTCAGCTGCATTTGGATATAATTTATGTTCATTTTCGTCATAAATAAAACCTTGTTTTTCTAATCCTTTAGTTGGTATCTTTCCAGGAGGTTTAGGAGTTTTAAAATCGGTGAATTCTTTCAATAAACTCTTTATTTTTTTTCGAATTTCTATTGCTTCTAACATCATATTTTCATTATCTAAATTGTAATTTTCACGATCATATTTATCTCCTGATAAATGATTTTTCAATTGCAATATTAAATAAGTGATATTTTCTTTTACTTCATTTAGCCTCTGGGTTTCTTGAATTAATTTAGTGTATTCTTTTCTATCTATACTAGAAATTAAAAGTTTGATCTTTAACCACCTTTCAAAGTGGTCATATAGATACCAACCTGTTCTTTCTAAATAATTTAGAATATTTGCAGGCGATAACAACCTTCCCTCATCAGGATTTTTATCGTATTTATCATATATAAAATTCATAAATTTTTGGTGGAATTGGCTTTCTTCAGATATCTCTTTAAGTCTTCCTTTCACTACTTTTAAAAGGTTCTCTTTGTTAATATACATATTTATTAACTCATCTTCTTTCGATTTTGGTTGGAAACCCCTCCCTTTTTGAATGTCATATTTTGCTTTTTCAAGATTTTCTGAATGAACCTGTATGTATTTGTTTTCCTCATAATCGTAATAGAAATAATCACGTTTATTATATATTCTTTTAGGATCGTCAAAACTATGGTTTTTGTACATACGGGTTATAAAATCTCCCCAATAATGAATCTCCACTAAACCCAAAGGCTTTTCGATTAGTTTGGCATCACATTTTACAAATCCTCCTGTATCAGGTAGTAGAAAATATTTTTCTAAGCCAAATTTAATGATTTTCTTATAATAATCGCGTTCTTTTTCATCTACAAATGGTACAGATACTTTCCATACGCCTTCGTCCTCGATCTTTATTTTACTTTTTAGTAAATCAAAATTTGGTGCTTCCATTTTCTTCGATAATTCGTTATAAGATATTTTAACAAAATCTATATTTTTCATATGCTCCATAGATTCAAATAAACAATCAACCAATTCATCACCGGGAACATCATTTATATTTTCAAGAGTTAAATCTTTATAATCCAATAAAATTCCTCCTTTTTTCACTTACAGAATAATAACGATAAACAAATAAAATTCCACTATTTACGTAAATTGTCACAGGTTCTAAGTAGTACTAATTGACAGATTCTTAAAAAATATGAAATTAATGCATATATTTTTAGTTCTTAAGATTTGTTTAATAAAGGGATATGGTAATATTTACTTATAGAGAACTTTGTAGCATAAGGGGGTAAAGAGAAGAATGTTGTCAAAGGTTGTAATAAAAAACTTTAAGTCTTACGGGGCTTTCTCAATTGATTTTAATCCTGACTTAAATATTATAGTAGGGGATAATGATGCCGGTAAATCAACACTACTTGAAGCTATAAATCTAGTCTTAACTAGCCAACTTAACAATAGACACATATCGAACGAAATAAATCCTTACATATTTAATACAAATGTTATTGCTGATTATATAAGGGGAATAAAAGAAAAGAAACCTACACCTCTACCGTCAATACTAATAGAAGCATATTTCAACGATCCTGATAATTGCTATAGCTCTTTAAAAGGTACGAATAATACTGAAAGTATAGACTGTCCAGGGGTGTATTTATCAATTGAATTTGATCCATCTTTTGAAGAAGAATATAAGAGTTATATCGAAGACGAAGAAAAAATAAATACAATTCCAATAGAATACTATACTTATAAATGGTTTTCTTTTGCAAACAACTCCATCACATATAGAAGTATTCCTTTTAATTCTGCTTTAATAGATACCTCAACAATCAAGTTGCAAAATGGAACTGACAAATATATCTATAAGATTATTCAAGATACACTTGAGGTTCGAGAAAAAACAGAATTAGCATTAAACTATAGACAATTAAAGGAATCTTTTGCTGCTATTCCATCTATCCAAGAAATAAACACGAAGCTAAATACAAAAAAGGGAGACATTACAGATAAAAGTTTAAGTATTTCTGTTGATATTTCTCAAAAAAACAATTGGGATACAATCATTACATCATATTTAGATGATGTTCCATTTGATTTCATAGGTAAAGGGGAGCAAAGCTCGATCAAAATGAAAATGGCACTTGAATCAAATAATGATACTTCAAGCTTAATTATGATTGAAGAGCCGGAAAATCATCTTTCTTACGGTAATATGAATAGGCTTGTTTCGAGCATAAAAGATAAAAATGAGGGTAAACAAGTGATTTTAACAACCCATAGTAGTTTTGTATTAAATAAATTAGATATTAGTAAAATGGTTTTGCTAAATTCTGATAAGAGTGTAATTACATTTAATGATTTAGATAATGATACAAAAAGGTTCTTTATGAAGCTACCTGGCTACGACACATTAAGAATTATTTTATGTAATAAAGTCATTTTAGTTGAAGGACCATCTGATGAATTAGTTGTACAGAGAGCGTATAAAGACTTATATAACAAATTACCAATTGAAGAAGGGGTAGACATATTTTGTGTTGATGCCCTCTCATTTAAGAGATTCCTCGATCTATCGATAGCATTAAAGAAAAAAATATATGTAATTACTGATAACGATGGAGATATAGAGAAAAACATAAAACAAAAGTATGAAGGGTATATAAATAATGAATTTGTAACAATTTGCTATGATCAGGATACAAACTATAATACATTAGAACCTCAACTCGTAAAGGCGAATATAGATGATACAAGTGTTCTTAAGGAAATCTTAGGGCATCCGAAATATAGTGATGAACGTCTAACTCAATATATGGAAAATAATAAAACAGATTGTGCTTTAAAAATATTTGAGGCTGAACAATCTATTAATATGCCGGGGTACATATTAGATGCAATTAAAAAATAAGGTCATTATAGCTGCTGCGGGATCCGGTAAAACAACTTATTTGGTACAGGAAACTATTAGACGTAATACATCAAGAGTACTAATTGTTACTTTTACAAATAAAAATAAAGAAGAAATAATAAAAAAGTTTATCCAAATTCACGGTTATTTACCAGCTAACGTTAATGTTAAAACCTGGTATTCTTTTTTACTATCAGATTGGGTGAGGCCATATCAGAACAGTGTTTATTCTGAAAAGAGAATTGAGTCCATCTTTTTTAGAGATAGACCTGCAAGTTATTATGTTAGGAAGACCAACATTAGAGGTTACTATCTAAATGAAAGAAGTGAAATCGATAAAGACCGACTTTCTGATTTTGCGATACAATGCTTTGAAAAAAGTAATGGAAAAGTAATTAAGAGATTAGAAGAAATTTATGATTGCGTATTTATTGATGAAGTACAAGATATGTCAGGATATGACCTAGATATTTTTCATATTTTCTTTTGTTCAAGAATTAATATGGTTTTAGTAGGAGATATAAGGCAAGCAACATATTCTACAACAAATTCCTCTAAAAATAAAAAATATAGAGGAATAAATATAATTGACTATTTTCGGGAACAAGAGAAAAGAAAAAGATGTCATATCGATTATATATATATAAATCATAGATGTAACCAGGCTATATGTGATTTTTCTGATAATCTCTTTGCAAACTTACCATCCACAAAATCTATGAATACCAAAATAACAGATCACGATGGCCTTTTTATTATTAATCCTGAAGAAGTTAGTGATTATATAGAAAAATATAACCCCCAGGTCCTAAGATATGATTCGAGAACTAAAATTGTTCGGGCCATAAATTTTGGTGAATCCAAGGGATTAACATTTGACAGGGTACTTATAAAACCAACTAAGAAAATGGAACATTATTTAAAAACCGGAGAAATGTTTTTAGACGACATTACTTTAGCCAAGTTCTATGTTGCAGTAACCAGAGCCAGGTATAGTGTTGGATTTATTTCAAATATTGAAAGTATAAATGTCAGTGGGGTAGAAAAATATAGTTTAAATTAAAATGGCTTCCTTGTTTTGCAAGGAAGCTTTTTGAAATACGAATCAGTACAGGACATTTACCATACTTTTGTTTTTTATATAATCCACTTTTGAAACGAAGGAATCCTTAATAACCCTTTTTTAGTTAATTCTCTATATTTAACTTGGCATTTGATTGGTTCAATCTTAGTTAATTTGTCCGTAGTTTCGATTACTTTTTTGTTTGTATATAATCTTTTTCTATCTTCGGGGGACATAAACTCCATAACCCCTAGATATTTACCATCCATCGAAGATAAAACCAATCCAAAATCATCTTTTCTTAATCCTGTGATCAGCACATCTGAATACTGATAATTAATTACCTTTAACCAATCGTAGCTGCGTTTATTTACCTGATAAAAGGAATCATTTCTCTTTAAAACAATTCCTTCTAATCCTTGTTCCTTTATAAGATCAAAATATTGCACACCAAACCCTTCAATAAACTTGGAAGTCACAATGTGGTTGTGCGAAATGTCCAATTTAAGAAGGAGCTTCTTACGCTCTTTAAGGCTTAACCCAGCCACTTTTTCACCGTTGTAATAGATAATATCGAATACGCAGAATTGAATGAAATGGTCGGACCTCTTAGACATAAAACGCTCCATAACGTCCTCGAAAATAGGTTTTCCGGTTTGATCCGGGACAATTAGTTCTCCATCCAAAACCGTTCCATTTGGTAGATTGAGGTCGCAAAGCTCAGGGAACTTTGCTGTAACTTCGTTATTATGCCTTGTATATAAACGGACTTTATCCTGGAATTTAGTCCATATTAATCTAATTCCATCCAATTTCAACTCGGTAATGAAACTTGAATCATTAAAAGGTTGCTCGGATTTTTGTAGCAGCATAGGACTAACAAACATTTAAACACACCTCTCCTATAATAATTGTAGCAAAGAGGAGGGGAGGTTTAACTGGTATTTAATTGTCTTATATACCAAATTAATTAAAGATATGGAATATTTACCATACTAAAAAGGACAAGGGCGGCAAACCCTCCTTGTTCCTTTTTTATTCCTTAGCTAAATCTTCTAATATGTGTAGATTTTCAATCATCCCCCTACTGAAATTTGGGTTTTTAACAAAATAGTTAGCAAGTTTCTTTTTAGTTGTGCCAACCAAGTGTTTATCAATATTAGATAAGTCTATGTATTCAGTTTCACCGTACCTTGCCCTGTAAAAGGCGATTCGTTCGATCTCTAAATGTTTATACGAATCGTCAAAATAATTATCATCTGCGTTACTAATATCATAAGATATTTCGTTGAGTAAAAAATATCCCAATATTTGAGCCACTTCCTGCCATTTATAACCTATATTTTTGCCACTTTTAAAATCATATAATGTACCATCAATAATTATGTCGCCGTCTGCACCACCAACAAAAGAAGAAGCAACACCAAAATTAGGATTGTATATAATTTCACTAGTAGGAATAATTACTGACGGTATAAACTTCTCCTGAAAAACATCACACAATGATTCCAAATCCTGAATGACCTCAACATCAGGGGCATCAAAAAATGAATCTTCTAAAAGATTCGTGGGTGGAAGGCCGGATCTGAAAATGTGTTCTAATTTAGTCAAGAAACAAACATCTGGAATTAATCCTCTAATATCCTCTTTATTACTGCTAAACGCTTTTAGTTTTTTTACAGCTTCTATATATATGTTTTCTATTTCTGTTTTAATAGCAGGATGATTTTTTAAGACTCTTGATAGAACTATAAATCCACCTTCTGCTGTTAAATTTGTATAGGATTCATTCCTGTTTTTTTCAATTGCTCGAGCCAGCATAATTCTTGCTAAATAATCAAATGATGTCCCGACAATTGAAGAGTTATAGTTTTTAAGGAGAGTATAGGGTACTAGATGTTCATACTCTGTTTTAGAAAAAGCTACTTTGCCGGAAACTGTTTTAAACAATTTTTTATTTGGGATAATTTCTTTTATTATCGCCTGAAATTCTTTTTGTTTGGGGTTAGACCCCTTTAATAAACTCGAAAGAGACATAGGTTACTTCCTTTCTGTTGGTCCTTTTTAGTCTTCTTTTACTGATTTATAAACTACTTTAATTTCATCGCCCAGCGTTAGTTCTTCAGTAACTACTACATCTTTATCCTTATCAGGATCATAATCAAAGATTTTACTTTTCCACCAAAGTATCTTGCTTCAATTCGTCTAACATCATAGAAAATTTTACCACTACAATCATATAAAGAAAATTAACAATTGAAATTTAATGGGTTTAATTAGCAAAATTACTACTAAATTATTAGTAATTTTGCTAACAAATTTAGTTAATAAATAAGTTTTATATAAGGGATTGTAAACTTTTTCCCTAATTAATGTTTTGAAAGTAAATTGCTAGCAAATTAATTGCAGGATTACTTTCAAAATTATTTGATAAAAAAGGGGAAATAAAAGTGACAAAAATTTATTCGGTTGTTGCAATAAAGGGCGGAATTTTGAAAACGTCGCTAGTAGTTAACATTTCAGCTGAACTCTCAAAAAAAAATCGAATATTAATTGTGGATTCCGATGGTCAATCCAATGTTGCAGTTACATTTGGGGTAAGGGATTCTGAAATTAAACATACATTGTTTGATTGTTTAGCAAGTGGCATTGATATAAGAGATGCAATTATTAATGTAGGGGAAAATTTAGATATTATTCCAGCAGGAAAAGGGATGAATAGTTTTATAAAAAAAGCTGGTCGCTCTGTAAAGGATTTAAAAAGTGCAATTGAAACCATAAAAGATGATTACCAATACGTATTCCTCGATACCACGCCTTCTATGAACTTTGCAACATTACAAGTAATGGTCGCCAGCGATGAAATAATAATTCCTTTCCAAGCAGAAGGTTATGGAATTGCTTCCATTGTGGACACAATAAAAGCAATTAGAGAAGTTAAAAATAGTATTAATCCAAGTCTTAGAATAAATAACGTGGTTGTAACAAAATATGATTCAAGATCAAAGGTTCATAGAAAGTTTTTACAAGATATACAAATGGTTACATCACGTTTAGAAATTCCATTAGCTTCTACAAGAATACCCCAGACAATAACTGGTGCAAACTCAATCCTCGAAGAACAGGTGCCGGTTGTACTGTCTAAAAAATGGAGTAGATTAAAAGGTATATACTCTAATTTAACACAGGAGATCATTATTAATGGCTAAAGGTAAAGATGATGAATATTTTACAGACCTTTTGAATGAAATAGAACCTGGAGAGCAGTCCGATGATGAAGCTGTTAATCTTGCTAGTAAAAATAATAGCAAAAAAAATAGCAGTAATGTTTTAGATACATTGCCAGTGGGCAAAAAGGAGCACAAAAAATATTATAAGGGAATCTATTTTGATGAAGATATCTATAGCGTTATAACTAATATAGTGCAACAAGATGACGGAGGGAGAAGAAACATTCAATCTAGGATTGTTAATGACTGCTTAAGGGAGGCTTTTCAAAATAGAAATTTCTTATAATGTCAAAATCATTTACTATTAAATTTGCATTGCAAAGCATTAAATAATTAATATATAGTGTTGCTTTGCTGTGTGAGTTAATTTAATTTTCAGATTAACAATTTGAAGATATTGTAAAGCAACTAATTATGGAGAAAGTATCTACGCTGGTTAATAATATGGTTGAGATAACTTGAGATAACTTGAGGTAACTTAAAAACTGAAAATAGCTGAAAACATTAGATATCAGAAGATTTTGCTAAGAATGTTCTAAAAACTGTGTAGGAAAAACAGCTGGATATGGCTTTTGAGGATTTTATAAAAAATCATTATGATTATTTCAAATAGTATATATTGGAGTGATGATGATGGTGAAACAGAAGAGGTTTGAAGAGTGGGATTATAAATTGATTCCGTCGTCTTATGGAGAACTGAAAGGTCAGAAAAGGTATTATCGAGTTTCGTATGGTACTTCATTTTGGCACACTTCAGATCCAGACAACATTCATCGGGCTTGTACGGTTTTCGTTCAGTTTGGAATAAATCCTGATTTTACGGACGCATTGAAAAGGGGAGAGTTAAAAGATGATTATCCTTGCCATATACTTGATGTTGATATCGAAAGTGTAATGGCTGCAATGAAGGAATTGAAAGAGATGAGATACTAAATTTCACCCTAAATAAATTTTCAAAAACCAATAAGATTTGAAAGCGTGCCTTCTTTAAAGGGACGCTTTTTACGTTATGGCATTAACATAATAAAGAAATGGGAAAAAATATATAATCAAAGTTTTTTTTAGTCCTCTTGAAAATAAAAAAATAAAAGAATATAAGTTAAGTACCAATAGGGTAAAGTCTGCGATACTTATTTTCTGACAATTTAGTGAACCTAATATTAAGGGTTCGTAGTGTGTCAAAAGTCTGTATCATAACTTTTTAATATTTTTGAGAGGAGATTTTGTAATAATGACTATATTTGCATATGGGAGAGTGTCATCAAAACTTCAATCGGCTGAAAGGCAAAAAATGTCTTTGATAGAGTATGGCGTTCGAGAGGAAAACATTTTTATAGATATAATGTCAGGTAAAAATTTTGAACGACCTCAATATCAAAAATTAAAATCAATCTTAAAAGAGTCAGATACTGTAGTGTTTCACGAATTAGATCGCCTTGGTAGAAGTTATGATGACGGAATGAAAGAACTGTCTTGGTTTCAGCAAAATAAAATTCGGTTAGTTTTCCTTGATTATCTATGGATGAACGAGATGACAGAAAGCGAGGATGTAATAGTAAGAGCTAATGGTTACAATATGCTTTATATGTATTTAGCCATAGCAGAGACTGAAAGGTTAAAGCTGCTGAAACGCCAAAAAGAGGGGATAGTAATCGCTCGTATTAAAAATCCAGAAAAATATACGGGAAGAAAAAAAGGATATACAAAAGACCAGATCCAAGATGCTATCGATAAATACAATTCAGGTGAGTATACAGTTAAACAGGCTTGTGCTGCATCAAAAATGAGTAGATCAACTTTTTATAGAAGGTTAAGGGAATATCAGGTTGGACAGGGGTAAATGTTATTGGAAAATCTAAGCAGATCATTCTTATAATTAAATTTATAAATGGAACAATAGATAAGATAGTAAACGCTATTTATGACTCGAAATTGTTATAAGGTACATAAAATATAATTTGTGCAAGGAGTTGACTTTTTATCGACGAAAATTATTATACGTAAAAAAGGAGGTGACTGGTTTGAAAAAGATAGGAAGACCTGCTAAAAATCCCATACGAAACCACCAGATCCGTTTTGGAAGGATATCAGATGACTTACAAAGGGTTATGTCACAATTTGATAGTCAAAATGACAAACAATTAATCGAAGATCTATTAGAATCTTTAAAGCCAAAAAAAAATGCAGCATTCAGTAGAAAGAGACTTACGAATATAAAAAACAAAAAAATCACTAATTCCCAACTAGTGATTTAATTGCAAGTTTGAAGTTGTATCCATATCCTTTTTCCCTGGACAAGAAAAAGAGAGGTTTACTTATTAAATTTATTTTATTATATATTACTATTATTTTTCAATTTATCAAGTAATCCTTTTATATAAAAATATTTAACGGAAATTTTATGAAATTGGCTGATATTTCGGATAAAACTTCACACTTCTTCTATTAAGAACAACCTTTAATATAGAAAAGAGTGTGAGAATTTTGAAAGCATCAAATGTAGTAGAAATAACTAAAACAAAATTACCAAATTCAAATTGGTTAAGCTATTCTCGAAGCGGTAAGGCGGATATTAATCACGTTTTACTCGCTGACGAAATTGCATCAGAAGTTCTAATCTTTAAAAACAACAAACATTATAAGTATTTTGATGAAACCATTGGGATTTGGAGAGATTATGCTCAACAGCATCTTAAAACTTATATAATCAATAAACTGGGACTTGATTCTAGCAAAGCTGTTCTAACTGAAACATTATTTCAATTAGAAAATAAGTTTCACAAAAACAATGAATTTGACCCATTTGAAAAATCCAATCCATATCTAATAGCAATCAAAAATGGTACATATAATCTCAAAACAGATGAATTTAAGCAAACCTTTGATCCAGAGGATTACATTCAGACGAAGCACGACAACATAAGTTTCATCCCTGAAGCAGAGTGTCCTAGAATTGAGGAATTTTTAAGAAATCTAGTAGGAGAAGAACACTTAGACTTTATATATGAATGGTTTGGATTTCAATTGGTAAGGCAATATTGGCCACAATGTTTTCTATTTTTAAATGGAACAGGTGGTGCTGGTAAATCGAAATTGATCGACCTTCTAACTATCTTTGTAGGGCAACAAAATGTAACTGGGGTATCACTTGATGTATTAATGAATGATACTTTTGCAGCATCTGAATTGTATACTAAATCGTCAAATTTATGTGCAGACATAGAGCCAAAATATATGGATAAACCAGGATTGTTAAAAAATCTAACCGGGGACGATTTAATTTCTGCTAATAGAAAATATTTAAAACCTGTTCAGTTTAAAAATTATGCAAAAATCACCTTTTCAATGAACTCATTGCCAACACTATCTGACTTTTCGGATGGAATGAGACGAAGAACTATTATTCTGCCGATCACAAAACCATTCGACTCAAACAAGCAGAATGCCAATATTATTAGAGAGATTACAACAGAAACTGAATTAGCAGGATTGTTCAATAAGGCAATCCAAGGTATTAAACGAATTCAACAAACAAAATGGTTTAGTGTAACTCCAGCAATTACAGAAGCCGTTAACAATTGGTTTGAAGAGAGTGATATTATTCAACAATTTTTAAACGATGAATGTGAATTTGAAAAAGGTAATGAAGCTTTATATACCAAAGCAGAAGATTTATTTTTCAGTTTCGACAGATATAGAGCTGATTCAAAAGCAAAGGAGATAACTAAAATAACCTTTTATAAACGACTTGCCATAATGGGTTATATAAAAAAGAAAAAGAAATTAAGTAAAACTAGCTTCCAGGCGATTTTTGGGATCAATCATATACAAAAAAATGAGTGGTAATCACTCTTTTTTTTTGTCTGATATTTATTTATACGGTTCCAATTGGGTTCCAAAAAACGCCTATAAGTTCCAATACTCTAGTCAATAGTTCCAACTATTTTTGCAGTTTAAGATATAGTTATTGTTGTGATTTTGATATTGGTACAGGATCTTATTCCTTGGTGAACAATAGTTGGAATCATACCCGAACTCTGGAACTATATTGGAACCTGACAACAAGCCTTCAATCCTTGCTACTATTGATTTTGTTGTTTTTAGGTTCTAGAGTTCCAAGTTTCCAAGTAAAAAATAAATAAAATAAAAATGAAGTAATTCTCAAATATATTATATTAAAAGTGGTTTTAACTAAAAGCTTGGAACCCTGGAACTGAATAATTATATTAGTTACTCATTTAAGCAGGATCATAATATAAAAAGTTAGAAGGCACAAATAATGGGTATGCATTGATTCAATTGATAAGTTTTAAATAAGTGGAAACACCAAATTTAAACAGTGGGGTAATGCTCTCCCCTAAATATATGGAGCGATTTTATTAAAGCTCTTTACTTATATTGGTGTATTTTTCCTTTATATATTTAAAAGAAGGTCAGGGGTTGAAAAACACCCCTTCCCAAAAACCAAAGAATTGGGTAGTAACTGCTAACCTAAGTAGAAGAAAAAACTAAACTCCATACTCTAATCATTATGTGTGCGGCGTGGCTAATGATATTGTGTTTTACTATTCTAAGGGAGATTTAAGCGAATAAAAATTCATAGGGAGTAGACCGTCTTAATGAAGTGGTTTTTATTGCTGAAAAATTAATAGGTGTTTTTAATCTTTACATTTATTTAGATCTCACTCATTCTTTACCAAGAGTTAAATGTTATTCACAATAACTTTATATAAGTAAAAATAGGAAAGCCTGTGAAATACGTATAGATGTCTGTGAGTAGTTAGCGACCAATTAGCCGTTTGGAAAGAAATATTTAATTAAGATAATCAAAGGTACTTAGACATAACTAACAAACGGTTTCCAAATTATTTCTAGTAAATATGTAGTATAATCTAGTTAATGTGAATCATTTATAAGATTCTTAACAAAAAACGCAACGTGGGGTGCAGAGATGATTACTGGTGAATTGAAAAATAAAGTAGACAAGATATGGGAAACTTTTTGGACAGGTGGAATCACCAATCCTTTGACGGTTATTGAACAGTTTACATATCTTTTGTATATAAAAACTTTAGATGATAAAGAGAAAGAAAAGGAAATGGATGCAGAATTATTGGGTTTACCATATGAAGGTTTGTTCCCGGAAGATAAACCACAGTTACGTTGGTCTATCTTCTCAAATATGGGTCCTGAGCAACTGTATGATGTAATGACCAAAGAAGTTTTTCCATTTATTAAAACAATGGGTGGAAAAGAGTCAATTTACTCAAAATTTATGAAAGATGCTATTTTTGTTATTCCAACTCCGTCCTTACTTGCAAGAGTGGTTGCGGGCATTAATGGATTACTACAAACAACTCAGAAAAATGGAGAAAAAGATACATTAGGAGATCTCTACGAATACTTACTTTCAAAACTTTCAACGGCAGGTACGAATGGACAATTTCGAACGCCTAGACACATTATTGATATGATAGTTCGTTTAATGATGCCTACTCCAGAGGATATAATAGTGGATCCAGCTGCCGGGTCTGCTGGATTCCTTGTTTCGTCAGGGGAGTACTTAAGGGATAGACATAGCGATATGTTCCTTGTACAAGGTTTAAAGGAGCATTTCAATCAACGTATGTTCCACGGGTTTGAAATGGACGGCACTATGCTCCGTATCGGGGCAATGAATATGATGCTTCACGGGGTTGATAATCCTAATATAGCTTACCGTGATAGCCTATCGGAACAGAATAAAGATAAAGAACTATATACACTTGTGCTTGCAAACCCTCCTTTTAAGGGTTCCTTAGATTATGAATCTGTATCAGATGATTTATTAAAAGTGACAAAAACAAAGAAGACTGAACTACTTTTTTTGGCTTTGTTCCTACGTATGTTAAAAAAAGGAGGACGATGTGCTTCTGTTGTTCCTGATGGTGTTCTATTCGGAGGATCTAAAGCTCATATCGATATTCGTAAAGAGATAATTGATAATCATAAACTTGAAGCTATTATCTCAATGCCAAGTGGCGTGTTTAAACCATATGCAGGTGTATCTACTTCTATAATAATTTTTACAAAAACAGGTGCCGGTGGTACCGATAATGTATGGTTTTACGATATGCACGCAGATGGTTATTCCTTAGATGATAAAAGAAATCCTATTGAAGCTAATGATATACCCGATATTATTTCAAGGTTTAACCAATTAGACAAGGAGAAAGAAAGAAAACGTACAGAGCAGTCTTTTCTTGTCTCGGCGGATGAAATAAGAAAAAACAGTTATGATCTATCAATTAGTAAGTACAAAGAAATTGAATATCAAGAAATGGAATATGAGAAGCCAGACGTTATATTAAATAATATTAAAAAGCTTGAAGAAGAAATCTTAATCGGTATGAATGAATTAGATGAACTATTGAGGTATAGAAAATGGAGCTAGAATATAAAAAAATTAAAGATATTGCTGTAATTTACTCTGGTACAACACCAAGCACATCAAAAGCAGAATTCTGGAACGGAGAAATTAAATGGATAACTCCTGCTGAATTGGAAGATGGCCACAATTGGTACGTTAATGACACTGAAAGGAAAATAACCGAAGCTGCAATTAAAGGGAAAAATCTAAAATTGTTGTCACCCGGTACTGTTTTACTTAGTTCAAGAGCACCAATTGGAAAAGTAGCGTTGGTGGGTGCCCAGATGTGTACTAATCAAGGTTTTAAAAACATTGAGTGTGATAGAAGTGTCATCAATCCTGAATATCTATATTTCTGGTTATTAGGAAAAAAGGAATACTTAAATTCACTTGGAAGAGGTGCTACTTTCAAGGAAATATCTAAAACAGTCGTTGAGAATATTTTGGTCCCTATTCCTAAACTAGAAATTCAAGAAAAAATTGTTAGAGTGTTACGTTCTTCTCTTAATTTAATAGAGAAACGAAAAAAACAAATATTAGCATTATCTTCTCTTACGGAGAGCATCTTTTTAGAAATGTTTGGAGATGCCTTTCTTAATCCAAAAGGTTTTGAAATGAGACAAATTGAAGATGTGGCTGAAATAATAAAAGGTATAACTTATAAACCAGAAGAAGTAACTAATGATGGAATGATTGTTTTACGTTCGAGTAATATCCAAGGGAGTCAGTTTGATACTAAGGATTTAGTGAGAGTTTCTAAAAAAGTTGATGAAAAGTATTGGGTTAAAGCAAATGATATTCTTATGTGTAATCGGAATGGTAGTGCTAGGCTTGTAGGTAAAGTTGCGAAAATCCCTGATAGTAAAGAACAAATGACATTTGGTACTTTTATGACAATTATCAGAAGTCCCTATTTTGAATATTTGTTTACCTTTTTTCAAACAGAAGCATTCCGACGACAAATCCAAATGGAAACAACTGTAGCTATAAATCAGATTTCTTTACCCTTATTAAAAAGCGTAAAGGTGCCTTTGCCACCCTCTGATCTTCAAAACCAATTTATAAATATTGTCCAGCAAGTAGAAAAATCAAAATTTACCTTGCGGAAGAGCTTGGAAGAACTCGAAATTAATTTTAATGCTTTAATGCAAAAATCATTTAACAGCAAGTAATTTTAAATAGCAACTTAGATTTTGCAACAAACCAAAATCTAGGGAGGGAAAAGCTTGTTAACCAATTTTGAATTTATAAAAGATAAAAAGCAATTTAGTAGTTTCACCAATGCTTGCTTGGAGGCAGAGAAGAGCCTTCAAGTAAGCCCGGCTACTTGTGCTATTTTAACGCGTCGTGCGTTGGAGTTAGCTGTAAAATGGCTTTATAGCTCTGATAGCGAATTGAAGTTGCCTTATCAGGATAACCTTTCAAGTCTAATACACGAACGTACTTTCTTAAATGTAATTGACGAAAAATTATTTCCAATGTTGAAGTATATTATAAAACTCGGAAACGTTGCAGTTCATACCAATTCTTCAATTTCGAGAGATGAAGCTGTATTAGCATTACATAATCTCCATCAATTTGTTGACTGGATAGATTATTGCTATTCTGAAGACTATTCAGAATCAGAATTTAAGGAGGAGCTTCTTCTCAGAGGAGAAGAACCACGCAAGCGTCCTGAAGAATATAAAGAGCTTTATGAAAGACTAAGTTCTAAGGACCGAAAACTTGAAGTAATTATGAAGGAAAATGAAAATCTTCGTAAGAAACTTTCGGAGAAACGTGTGGCTAAGACAGAAAACTATGCCTTTCAAGTTGATGAGATATCAGAATTTGATACAAGGAAGATTTACATTGATTTGGAATTGAAGTTAGCTGGTTGGGAATTCCGAAGGGACGTTATTGAAGAATATCAAGTTGCCGGAATGCCTAATAATCAAGGGATTGGATTTGTTGATTATGTCTTGCTTGGGGACAATGGTAAACCGATTGCTGTAGTTGAAGCTAAGAAAACTTCTGCTGATGTAAACAGAGGAAAGCAGCAAGCGAAACTTTATGCTGATTGTATCGAACAAATGCACGGGCAAAGACCAATTATTTTCTTTACCAATGGTTTTGACACACGCTTATGGGACGATACATACTATCCTGAAAGAAAAGTCTCAGGATTTTATACGAAAGCAGATCTTCAGCGATTAATTGATCGTCGCACCATACAGAAACCTTTGAAAGATATTGAAATAAAGGATGAAATTACAAATCGATATTATCAAAAGGAAGCTATTCTTTCTGTTTGTGATACATTGACTTCCAAACAACGAAAAGCTTTGCTTGTTATGGCTACTGGTAGTGGTAAAACTAGGACAGCTGTTTCATTGGTTGATGTTTTGGTTCGTCATAATTGGGTAAAGAATGTGTTATTTTTGGCAGATAGGACTGCACTTGTTCTTCAAGCTAAAAAGAATTTTAATAACCTTCTACCTAATATGACATTATGTAACTTGTTAGATAACAGAGATAATCCAGAATTAAGTAGGATGGTTTTCTCCACCTATCCAACAATGATGAACGCTATAGATGGTACAAAGCGAAAAGATGGTAATAAGCTTTTTACGGTTGGGCACTTTGATTTAATCATCGTCGATGAATCACATAGATCTATCTACAAAAAGTACCGAGCTATTTTTGAATATTTTGATGGAATTTTACTTGGATTAACTGCAACACCAAAAGATGAGATAGACAAGAATACTTATGATATTTTTGGGTTAGAAACAGGTGCTCCAACTTATGCATATGAGCTAGAACAAGCTGTAAAAGATGAATTCCTTGTTGAATATCGTACAAAAGAGTCATCTTCAAAAATCCTAGACGATGGATTACGATATAATGATTTATCTGATGAAGAAAAGGAACAGTTTGAAGAAACCTTCGATGATGAAGAAGGTGAAGTAATCAGTAGTTCTGCTGTAAACCAATGGTTGTTTAACGACAATACGATTGATCAAATATTAAATGATTTAATGGAATACGGTATCAAGGTTGAAGGTGGAGACAAACTCGGAAAGACTATTATTTTTGCTAATAACTCAAAGCACGCAAAACGAATTGTTGAACGTTTTAATGCTATATATCCGGAGTATAGTGGTAAATATGCAGCCCAAATTGACTTTAGTGTTAATTATGTCCAAACACTTATAGATGATTTTTCAACAAAAGATAAATACCCTCAGATAGCAGTTTCAGTAGATATGTTGGATACGGGAGTAGATATTCCAGAAGTGGTCAATTTAGTCTTTTTTAAGAAAGTACGTTCTAAATCTAAGTTTTGGCAAATGATTGGCCGGGGCACGCGACTTTGCCAGGATCTATTTGGGATTGGTGAGGATAAAAAGTATTTTTTAATCTTTGACTATTTAAGGAATTTTGAATTTTTCCGTACAAACCAGAGAGGGATTGAAGGAAATGTTTCTGTTGGATTAACAGAACGAATTTTTATACTTAAAGTGGATATTATTAAAGAACTGCAAGGCTTACAATACCAAGAGGATGTATATATACAACACCGAAATGAACTAGTTGAAGACGTGTATCAAGAAATTAATAGGCTTAACGAAGATAATTTTCGAGTAAGGATGCATTTAAAGTATGTGCACAAATATAAAAATCGTACAAATTGGCAAGCTCTTTCTATCTCGAATGTCAGTGAAATACAGGAACACCTATCTCCGTTAATTATTCCTCTTGCAGACGATGAACTGGCGAAACGGTTTGATAATGTTATGTATACAATTGAACTTGCCAAATTAACTGCTAAGAACGCAGGTAAGCCGATAAAAAGTGTAATTAAAACAGCAGAACAACTTTCACAAATTGGTACAATTCCTCAAATTAACGAGAAGAGAGACATTATCAATAATGTACAAACAGATGAATTCTGGGAAGAAGCAGATATTTTTGAACTAGAAGAAGTAAGGAAAGCATTACGGGAGCTAGTTAAATTTTTAGAGAAAGAGTACCAAAAAGACTATTTCACGAATTTTACTGATATGTTTAGTGTTATCGGTGAGGGAAGTGATCCAATATATGCAACAAATAATCTTCAAAATTACCGTAAAAAGGTTAGCCAGTATTTAAAAGAACATCAAGACCAGACGGCAATTTATAAACTTAGGAACAATAAGACATTAACTATACAAGATGTACAAACTCTTGAAAGAATATTATGGGAAGAATTAGGTACACAAGAGGATTATAAAAAAGAATTTGGGGAAACCCCTATAACAAAGCTTGTAAGACAAATTACTGGTTTAGATCAGCAGGCAGCAAATGAAGCATTCTCTGAGTTTTTATCAGAAGAAAGACTTAATGTTAGTCAAATTAAGTTTGTTAAACTGATAGTGGATTATGTTGTGAAAAACGGAATGCTTGATAAGCAAGTATTACAAGAAGATCCGTTCCGTTCAATTGGTAGTATTTCAGAACTCTTCAGGGATAACATTGACGATGCTAAAAAGATTATTCAGGTAATAGACAGTATCAACCGTAATTCTGAAGTATTTGCCGGGGCTTAAAAAAATCAATATCTATAACAGAAAGAGACCGTAGTTACCCAATGGTACTATGGTCTTTTGAAATTTCTTTAAAGTTTGAACAACTAAATGGATAGCAAGCATTATAAGTATGTTCTCTTATAAATAGATAATTGGTATAATTAAATATATTAAAACAGGTAAAAGGAGAAACCAATGAGCGGTAATAAAACTAGTAATAATAATAGTAATCGTATTCAATCAGTATCTACTCCTAGACCTATTGGGGTAGCACCTAGTAGAGAAACAAGGGCTGGTGAAAGGCCATCATATCAAGCTCCTACTCCACCAAAGACTAAGTAATTATCTTTGATGAAGGTTTTATTGGATCTAATTCATTGATAATTAGCCCAGACTTTGTATCTACATACGTTTTCTTTATTTCATATTTGTAATATTTATGTGCTGCATCCCATCCTTTTGATGAATCAATTATAAGAGACTTCTCTGGTTCAAAAGGACGGGACATTCTGATAACAGGACCGCATATCTTATCATCTGGGCTATCCATCTTATAAACCTCTACTATAAGTTGTTCCTCTTTTTGTTCCTCCAATTTATAAAAGAAACTTTCCCAAACAGTAGGATCTTCAGAAAGTTTAATAATCTTCCTTTGGATCCGTACTTTATTGATAAGTTTTAAAACTCTATTATATAAATATCTAGACCATACATATGCAGAAAAAAAACTAAAAGTTAAACTAAGGATTAGGTAATAAAAGAGAAATAAGAGATTATTAGATAGAGTGTTTAAGTCTTCTAAATCTATAATAAATTTTAAATTTAAAAACGACAGATCCACTTTTAATATCTTAAAGAAATAATCAGAGAGTAAAAACAAAACATCATAAATAATAACAGTCAAAAAAGTAGTAGGGGCCCATAATAGGGCTGTTAAACCAACCATTTCAGTGGGGGTATGTTTTACTACTGGATTTATCCCAAACATTTGAAGCCAAAAATACGTGATTAATCCAGGTAAGGAAAAAATAATTAATGAAAGTAATTGCTCCATATAAACACCTCATATATTTTACAAAAGTACATAATTTTTATGCCCATTCTAAATCTAAAGCTGAAACCTTCTTATCTATCAATCCTCTTCGTCCAATATTTATTATTTCTAGGTTAATTCTTCCTCTGTAATATATTGAAGATGTTGTGTTTTCTATTGGGGTATGCCATAAAATTAATAGTGATTCAACATCGGCTAGTTTTTTATCAGAATATCTTCCACCTTCCGGATATTCTAAAAGTCCAATCCTAATTCTAATTTGTCCTGAATATTCCAAAGCCATATCTTATTATGTTCTCTAATTCTTTGAAGGAAACTTCTTTTAGTTTTTCCTATATACAATAAGGTTTCTTTACCTCGATATATTCTGGAAATTGCATAGACCCCTCTATTTAGACTTATATTTTTATCGAAAAAACTGTTCACGAGATTATATGCCCCAAACCACCTGATTTGAACAATTGTCATAGCTCCACCTCATTAGAATTATTATATCATTGTGTTTGATCGCACTTTGCACGCCTTATTAATATTTTATGGATTATTTAACATTATAGTGTCCTTCATCAAGAAGAAATCCCTTTAGCTAAGTAGAATGATACGATAACGAATTGAGCTAACATAATCTCACTATAAAAAGCAACTAACTTTTTTAACAAGAATAAAACATTCCATATAATGATATCCTGTCTTTTTTTTGAAATTTCACGATTCTTGAACTTTTGAAGTTATAATACTCGAAATTATAAAGAAGGAGATTTTATATGACATTCATAAATGATTTTCAAGGGATTAAGAAAATTACCCGGAAACAAAGGGGAGTTTATGTTTTATGGGGAAAAAACGGTGAGTGCCTCTATGTAGGGAGAGGAAAAATTATAAACCGTTTGTCTTATCATTTATCTGCGAATATTAATTTTAGGGACTTAATTGTGTCCATAACGGTGTATCTTGGACATAGTGAGAGAGAAACTCGCTTACTTGAATACGCATTAATCCATAGATATTCACCTATCTTTAATAAGGAGTATCGATGGAACAATATTGTGGGTTTAAAATATAGAGATTGGGGAGAGAGCTTTTTTATCAAGAAGCAGAGAAACTGAATAAAGACAAAAGGTTAAACTAAAGGACTTCTCTTCAAAAAGGAAAAACGCCACGCCTCAGTACTACCGATATAGAGTAAGGTTACATCCTATTTGTGTTAATAAACAATGAAAGCAGCCGATAATGGCTGCTTTTCATTTCGTTTTGAAGCTTTTTTAATTTCTTACCCCTTTGCTGTCGTTCTGTCATTTGTGACTTATTATCTGATTCAAGAAACTCTATTATCTTATTCTTTTCCACTTCGGTTAACTTCTACTTATTGTCCATATTTTCACCTCACCAATATTATGAGCAGTATTACACTTATTTCATATTTGAAGGATTGACTCCCTCGAATTTACCATATTGAGTAATGCTATTTAGAATGCTTTCTTTATCACTAAAGTCCATCACTTCTATCACATCACTACTAATCGACCAACCTTGATGTGATTCAGGCATATTCATTCCCGGCTTTATTTGTTGATATACTCTCATATTAATCATAAAGGGCTCTAGTTCTATTTCTTCTGGTTTCTTAGGATTCACAGACATTACCATCACGAAGTCTTGAGGTAATGATTCTTTAATTAAATGTGGTTTTGTTAAGCCACTGTATTGCAAATAATGGAGAAAATCAATCATTTCCATTCTTGTGTCGAGGCTTGGTTTCAATGTGATATCAATATTCATCGAATCGTAATAGTATGGGTTTTCAGGATAATAAATAAGTCTACCTTCTTTAGAAGCATTTTCAGTTTCGTATACACCATTTAGATAATATTTTATTTCACTTTTAAATGGATCATTGAAATTACTTCTTTCGTAATCACTATAAGAATCGCTATCCTTGAAGTCATCAAATAGACGATCTTTACCAAAAATACGCTCATATGCTTCTTTTACAGATGTAGCCTTTTCCATACTCTCTATATCCTTAAATTTATAATTTCTTTTGTCCTCAGTAGGCTTGTCTCCCTTTACAACTGTTTCACCATTTACCTTAGTTTCTTCCCGATTGTCCTTTGAATACTCATAAATTAATAATCCACCTAAAACAATAACCAATGCTGCTAAAATTCCTACAAGTTTTTTCACTGTCTTTTTATCCCCCTATATTTTCTTCTGTTAAATTTCTCTTTTATATAATCATTATAACATTTGATAAGCTCTGGAAAAATTTACATATATGAAAATTTAAATTAGCCCCCAAAAAAGTGGGTTTTCTAAAATTTAAAGAATATAATGCTATCACTTTACCTAAAAACCAAGGAATCTATTAAACAACTGGGAGAGATAGCATATGGTAGCACGGAATGAAACGGCATTAAAAAAATCAAGTTATATGACAAGTTTGTTCATACATAGGCTTACTGTAGGAGTGTGATGAGCATAATGAAAAAAAATTCCTTCACCTTCATTTACAAAAAGCCAGAAAACCCAAAACAAACCCAAGAAGAAGTTATCGAAGAACTAGTTCAAAAAGCGATTAAAAAAGCAATAGCTAACTAACATACAATCTATTATAATAGTAATTACAACCAAGCCCTCTGCGTAATAGCTAGGGCTTTTTTATGTGTATCGAAAGGAGAAACAAAATGATTCAAGAAATAACAGTCAACTATGTCCGTGTATCATCTCTTAAAGACTCACAAAAGGATTCGCCGGAACACCAGCGTATGGTATGTGAAGAAAAGGCCTTAAAAGAAGGACTTGAAATCGCCCATACCTATGAGGACCGATCTTCAGGAACGAGCATTAACGGTCGAGATGATATAAAGAAAATGGTTGAAGATGCGAAACAGGGGTTATTCAATACAGTTATTTTTGCCTCCATTAACCGTTTCGCCCG
Organism: Bacillaceae bacterium; assembly: GCA_041640555.1. GTDB lineage: Bacteria > Bacillota > Bacilli > Bacillales > Cytobacillaceae > Robertmurraya_A. Next base: position 180,635 of record JBEQAB010000004.1, on the reverse strand, counting down.
TGATCAGCTGGATTCGATGACATTAAAAAGGACATTAGTGGATGCACTAGGTATTCGACTTATTTCCATCGAAGAAAATTATGATTCAAATGTTGATAAAGATGAAATGAAATTTACTATGTTTTCGATGATAGCTCAGCAGCAATCTGAATCAATCAGTCTTGCATCTCGAAGAGGAAAGAGAATGTCAGCCACCAATCGAAACTTTACAGGTAGCAAAGCACCATTTGGTTACGATAAAACCCTCGTCAATAATCTAAATCCTGATTATAAAAGGAAGATGGAAGAAAAAGGAGTGGTTTATGGTCATAAGAATACGCTCCGACCAAATGACAATGAAGAGGTTATAAAAAAAATCTTTCATTTATATGTGAATGAAAGTATGGGCGAAAAAAGTATCACGCAATTTTTAAATGAAGAGGGAATACCATCACCAATGAATGGAATATGGGGAGTATCCAGCATTCAGAGGATTCTTCAAAATGAAGCTTACACAGGAAGAAATGTATTCAATAAATATGAAGTAAAAAAAGTTTATGATGACATTAACAATATGAGCGACAGGAAAAAAAGACAAATCCAAAAGGATAAAGAAAATTGGAGACGAAACGAGGAAAAAAACTGGGAAGCGATTATTGATGATGAATTGTTCTTAGAAGCACAAAGGCTCCGTGAAATTAGAGGAGGAGGAAAACGAGGAGGACCTAAGCAAAAGGTCAATGTATTCGCCGGATTTATTTATTGCAGTTGTTGTGGTGGAAGTATGGTCAGTATGAAATGTAAAAATGGTAAAAACATAAACGATGGACGAGAATATCGTTATTTGTTGTGTTCCAGGAGAAGAAGGCTCGGAATAAAAGGATGTTCCAATGCTGAGTACATTCCATATTATGAATTTAGGGATGCTGTCATTGAAGAAGTATCATCTATTTTAAAGAAAAAGATTAACATTGAAGAAAAAGCAAAGAACATCAAAGCTCCTTCTCGAAAAGCAGTTAATAATGAAAAGGAAAAGAACCGTTTGGAAAAAAGTGTAGATGAAAACCGAAGGCTCTTATTTCAGCTCCGAAAAGAGAAAATGCTGGGGAATGTCGATGAAAACCAATATCAATTTGAAAAAGAAATGTATGAGTCCGAAATAAAAGCAAGTGAGAAAAAGTTGAAGAGCCTCGTACTAAAAATTGGACATCAAGAAAACCAAGCATCCTATCATTTAGAAATTAAAAATGCATTGGAAGAACTACAGAATCTTACCTACGACAGCTTTGATGAAATGCATATCACATTAAAGAAACTTATTGATAAATTAGTGATTCTCCCGGACAGACAGGTGGAAATCCATACTGTTTTAGACGGGGATTAATTTATTTATTTGTGCATCTTGTTACATCTCGAATGCCATGCAAAAGCTTGGTGTTAAGGGGCGATCACAAGCTGTTGTAGAGCTCCTTCGAATGGGAGAGCTAGAACTATAATTCTAGACCGGCTTTCATCATGGAAGCCGGTCTACAATTGTACCCAAATACATTCATAAAATACATTTCTATACTTCCTTCTTGAATTTTAGTGAGAAAAAGGTGAAAATAGTTTAAAAGGCTAGATGTGATTATAATATAGTCATGATCTGAACTCTCAAATAGGGGTTGTGTATTTATGAAAGTAGAAGAAACAAAAGAGATAGAGATTTTTGCTGATATCGAAAAAGACTTGCGTTATATTGCTGGAATTATCAAGCAAAAGGGTAGAGAAATTTTAAGTAACTATACCATTACTCCACCTCAGTTTGTTGCTCTTCAGTGGTTATTTGAAGAAGGTGATATGACGATTGGTGAACTTTCAAATAAAATGTTTCTTGCGTGTAGCACGACAACAGACCTAGTTGACAGAATGGAAAAAAACAAACTGGTTATGCGTGTAAAGGATCCGAATGATCGCCGTGTAGTTCGTATTCACCTTTTAGAAGAAGGGGAACGAATTATTGACGAAGTGATAAAGAAAAGACAGGTGTATTTGCAGGAGGTTTTAGTTAACTTTTCTAGCGAAGAAGTGATTCTCCTGAAAAATAACTTAATGAAATTACATCAAGAAATGAAAGAAGAATGAGGCGAGATGTTTGAATCAACCGATCGGAGTAATTGACTCTGGGGTTGGCGGATTAACTGTTGCGAAGGAAATTATGCGCCAACTGCCAAATGAGCAAATCCTCTATGTAGGAGACACTGCAAGGTGCCCGTACGGACCGAGAAGCGGTGAAGAGGTAATAAAATTCACATGGCAAATGACGAGTTTCTTAGTCAATAAGGGAATTAAGATGTTAGTCATTGCATGTAACACAGCAACAGCCGTAGCCTTAGAAGAAATTCAAAATGAGCTTTCCATTCCTGTTATAGGGGTTATTTACCCTGGTGCTAGAACGGCTATCAAGGTAACAAAAAACCACCAAATTGGGGTCATTGGGACGGTTGGAACGATTAAGAGCAATGCATATGAAATGGCCTTGAAATCGATCAATAAGAAATCTAGGGTTACTAGTCTTGCTTGTCCGAAGTTTGTTCCTCTTGTTGAAAGTGGAGAAGTAGATGGACCCATTGTGAAAAAAGTGGTAGCTGAGACGCTTGCGCCAATTAAAAACAAAAGCCTCGATACACTTATTTTAGGCTGCACACACTATCCATTGCTTGAAAGGATCATAAAGAAAACGATGGGACCTACTGTGTCTGTTATTAGCTCTGGTGAGGAAACGGCACGTGAGGTAAGTACCATTCTTTTTTATAATGGGTGGCTCACGCCGAATAGGGACGAGCCTCAGCATCAGTTTTATACGACCGGATCAAAGCCTATTTTTCACCGAATTGCTACTAGCTGGTTACAAACAGGCGAATTGAGTGTAGAAACCATTAAACTATCTTAAAGCAAGTCTCCAATTTGGAGGCTTTTTTTATTTTTTTCTAGTAATCGGTCTATTTTTTTAAATGGCTCGTATACATGTAGTACAAACTGTCTTGGAGGGATTATGGATGTCAAAGCATAAAAGTACGACAATTGTATCAGCAGTCATTGTTTCGTCCGTTTTATTATCTGGATGTGGTTTATTAGGAGGAGAAAAAAAAGAACAAATCGATCCTCCCAAAACAGTCACATACACAGAAGATAATGGAACAGCAACAGTAGTAGAAACGGCCGCTTCAGAAAAGAGTGGCGAAGAAGTTGCAGAAAAAGGTGTTATGACCGAATTATATTTAGTAGATAAAAATGGCTATGTTGTACCTCAAACCATTGATCTTCCGAAAACGGAGTCAGTGGCTAAACAGGCTGTAGAGTATCTAGTGCAGAATGGTCCAGTCACAGAAATGCTACCTAATGGGTTTGCAGCGGTTATACCAGCTGACACTGCTGTATCTGTGGATATAAAGGAAAAAGTAGCAACTGTAAATTTCTCCAAAGAATTTAAAAATTATAAGCCTGAGGACGAAATGAAAATTGTTCAGTCCATTACTTGGACGTTAACTCAATTTGATTCTATTGATAAAGTAAAATTAAAAATGAACGGGCATGAACTAACTGAGATGCCAGTGGGTGGTATGGCACTATCTAAGAGTGGATTAACAAGGGACAGCGGCATAAACATGGATACTTCAGAAGTTGTTGATATTACTAATACTAGACCACTAACCGTGTATTATCTTGGTGGAGAAGAGGGTTCATACTACTACGTCCCTGTTACAAAGCGTATTAGTAATGAGGAAAGCGATAATATTAGTGCGGTAGTAGAAGAACTTGCTAAAGGACCAGCTTATTCATCTAATTTGTTAAGTGACTTTGTTTCTGATGTTGCACTCCTGGATAAGCCAGTTGTGGAAGATGGAAAAGTAACATTAAACTTCAATGAATCAATTTTTAATAAAGCGGAAGATAAAATTGTTTCTCAGCATATTTTAACCTCCCTCGTTCTTTCTTTAACAGAACAGAAAGGAATTGAAAGTGTAGCTGTAACGGTGAATGGAAAAGCAGAACTTGTAAATGATAAGGGAGAAAAGCTTTCCGAACCTGTGACTCGTCCAGAAAATGTGAATACAGGTAGTTTTTAATAAATTGTTTTTTGATATACTATATAGTAACCAAGTTGAGGAGGCCGGTTATCCGCCTCTTCTTTATTTGGATTTCATGAATTAAAAGTAGTCTTTCAAAGGAGGAAATATTGTGAGGACTGATGGTCGTCAGGCATCTGAGATACGCCCTATACATATTGATACTGAATATCTTATTCATCCAGAAGGGTCCGTACTAATTACTGTTGGTGATACGAAGGTAATATGTACGGCTAGTATAGAGGAGCGGGTCCCTCCTTTTATGAGAGGAGAGGGGAAAGGGTGGATTACGGCTGAGTATTCCATGCTGCCAAGGGCTACACAAACAAGAAATATCCGTGAGTCATCAAAAGGTAAGGTTTCAGGAAGAACAATGGAAATTCAGAGGCTGATTGGAAGAGCGCTAAGAGCAGTCGTTGATCTTGAAGCCATTGGTGAAAGAACCGTATGGATTGACTGCGATGTGATCCAAGCAGACGGTGGAACGAGAACAGCTTCGATCACAGGAGCGTTTGTTGCAATGGCCCACGCCTTGAATAAATTGCATAAAGATAGAAAACTTTCAAAGTATCCAGTGGTTGATTTCTTAGCTGCTACGAGTGTCGGAATACTTGAAAACAAAGAAATTGTACTTGATCTTAATTATATCGAAGACTCTGCGGCTCAAGTTGATATGAATGTTGTAATGACAGGAAATGGTGAATTTGTTGAGCTCCAAGGAACGGGGGAAGAATCTACATTCTCATACAATGATCTTCAGGATTTGTTGAAAATTGCTCAAAATGGGATTACTGAGTTATTCGAAGCACAAAAGAGCGTGTTAGGTGAAGCTGTTGTTGAGAAAATTGAGGAAGCAAGGGTTAAAAAAGGTGCGAAGAAATGAAAGAGGTAATCATAGCTACAAAGAATAGGGGAAAGGCCAAAGAGTTCGTACGCATGTTTGAGCCTCTCGGGTTTCAAGTAAAAACACTCCTTGATTATGAGGAGATTGAGGATATAGATGAGAACGGAACGACCTTTGAGGAGAATGCCATAATAAAGGCAGAAACGGTGTCAAAGCAATTGAATCGAGCCGTTATTGCTGATGATTCTGGTCTAGTGATTGATGCACTAGACGGGAAACCAGGTGTTTACTCTGCTCGGTATGCAGGGGAACAGAAAAGCGATGAAGACAATATGACCAAAGTGTTAAGGGAATTAAATGGAGTTGAGCCCTCAAAGCGTACGGCACGTTTTTATTGTGCCTTAGCACTTGCTGTCCCGGGTCAAGACACAGTCACTGTACATGGTACTTGTGAGGGCGTGATTTTAGATGAGAAGCGCGGGACTCATGGCTTTGGGTATGATCCTATATTTTTTGTCAAAGAAAAAAATAAAGCGATGGCAGAGCTTTTACCTGACGAAAAAAGTAAGATAAGCCATCGTGCTGTAGCGTTGAGTCATTTAGCAAAGCTACTGCCAGAAGTGTTTAAGGGAGAGTAGTCCAATGTCAAAGGTGCTTATTGTAAGTGATAGTCACGGGTTAACGGAAGAATTGAATGAATTAAAGAAGCGTCATCAAGATGTTGAAAAATTTATTCATTGTGGTGATTCAGAGCTTTCAAAAAATGATGAGGCCATTGACCAATTTATTGTAGTTAGGGGAAATTGTGATTACGAGTCTCTATTTCATAATGATGAGGTTATTGATTTTCAAGGAACTAAATTTCTAGTGACTCATGGTCATTTATATAATGTGAAATCAACATTAATGAACTTAAAATATAAAGCAGAAGAAGTGAATGCTAATATCGTTTGCTTTGGTCATTCTCATCTATTAGGAATTGAAAAAATCGGTAACATTTTGTTTTTAAACCCTGGTAGCTTGCGACTTCCTAGAGGCCGCAATGAGAGGACGTATGTGATTGTAAACTTTACAGAACAAATAGTCGATTTACAAGTGTATGATTTTGATCAAGGAGAAATAGTACAACTTCGACAAAGCTTTCAACTTCACATATAATCACTTTCATCATATACTATTCGAAGGAGAGAAATCTCCTTTGAATAGTGAAATAATAATTTTGATATTAAGTGTTGACTTTTTATAATAAGCCTAATATAATAAAAAATGTCCTAAAGAAAACATGTCCCAGTAGCTCAGCCGGATAGAGCATACGCCTTCTAAGCGTACGGTCGGGAGTTCGAATCTCTCCTGGGACGCCATTTACACACCAATAAATACATATTACGCTATAGAAAGTGACTAGGTCATTTTTATAGCGTTTTTTTCTATTTTTATATAATTTTACTTGCCAATAATTTTTGATAAAAAGACAATTTCTATGTGAGGAATTGTCTTTTTTTATGTAAAGCTTTGATGTACTGAAGTGAATCTTTTGTCAGAAAATATCACAATATTTCTAACAATTGTAACTAATTTTAACATTCTATATATTGAAAAAATTTATACATAATAGTATACTTTCATTCAAGAAGGACGGATACTCAGTCTATTTTTTTAAGGCAATCGGGGGGTGTGTTGATGTCAGATGTGAAATTGTTGGAAGTTAGTGGATTAAAAACTTATTTTCACTTAGAAAATAAAGCAGTTGCAAGAGCGGTTGATGGAGTGGATTTTTATATAAGGCCTGGAGAAACGGTAGCTCTCGTTGGGGAATCTGGGAGTGGAAAGAGTATTACATCCCTCTCCATAATGAAGTTGATTAATAAGCCAGGAAAAATTGAAGATGGTCGAATTTCTTTCGGCGGTAAGGATCTAGTTGGTCTTAACGATAAGCAAATGACCAATGTTCGCGGAAAAGAAATCGGTATGATCTTTCAGGAACCGATGACCGCCTTAAATCCAGTTTTTACGATTGGAAATCAAATTATTGAGACTCTGATACGCCATAAAAAGATGACCAAAAATGAAGCAAGGCTTAGAGCGATTGAGCTTCTAAAGGTCGTTGGTTTTCCACGTGCTGAGGAAACGATGAAGGAATATCCACACCAACTTTCGGGTGGAATGCGTCAGCGTGCTATGATTGCAATTGCTATTTCTTGTGATCCGAAGCTATTAATAGCTGACGAGCCGACCACTGCGTTAGATGTTACCATTCAAGCACAAATTTTGGACTTAATGGATGAGATGAAAAAGAAATTTAACATGGCTGTATTGTTAATCACACATGATTTAGGCGTAGTCGCTGAATATGCGGACCGTATCATGGTGATGTATGGTGGCCAAATAGTTGAAGAAACAACGATTGAAAAACTGTTCCTGACACCAAAGCATCCGTATACTATGGGGTTACTTGACAGTTTGCCAAGTTTAGAGAAGGAAGTGGATCGACTTGGTGCAATAAAAGGCACTGTTCCGCCTGCGCATCGCTTTCCTGTTGGCTGCAGGTTCTCGGATCGCTGTCCAAAGGTGATGAGCAAATGCCGTGATAAAAACCCGTCTCTATATGAAACCGATGCAGAAGAAAGTCATCGCGTCCGATGTTACCTGTATGAATAAGGGGGAGTGTGAAATTGTCAGTCATTGAAACAGAAACAAGGATACATACAGATCAAGATTACATACTTCAGGCGAAAAATATTAAAAAGTACTTTCCCATCAAGGGTGGAATCCTTAAACATACAATTGGACATGTCAAAGCAGTTGATGACGTTAGTCTTAGTGTGTTAAGGGGAGAAACACTAGGAATCGTTGGCGAGTCAGGCTCTGGAAAATCAACACTTGGAAGAGTATTGCTTCGCTTAATGGATCCGACTGAGGGACAAATCGTTTTTGAGGATCAAGATATTACAAAAATGAGATACCGGAAGCTTCGACCTATTCGGAGAGATATGCAAATTGTTTTCCAAGATCCGTTCGCCTCGTTAAATCCAAAAATGAGCGTGTCCGAATTAATTGAAGAACCGTTAATTGTTCAAACAAACTTAACTAAAGCAGAACGAAAAGAAAAGACAATCACTCTTTTAGAAAAGGTGGGTCTTCGATCAGAAGATCGATTTAAGTATCCACATGAATTTTCTGGTGGACAACGACAGCGTATAAGCATTGCAAGAGCACTAACCTTGAATCCGAAATTTGTTATCTGTGACGAGCCAGTCTCTGCTTTGGACGTTTCGATACAAGCCCAGGTACTAAACTTGATGGCCGACTTACAGGATGAATTTAACTTAACTTATTTATTTATCGCCCATGACTTAAGCGTTGTAAAACACATTAGCGACAGAGTAGCAGTCATGTACTTAGGTCGCATTGCGGAAATAGCGCCGAAGAAGAACCTCTACGAAACTCCATTACATCCATACACACAAGCACTTCTATCAGCAGTTCCATCCACAGACATACTACACAAAAAAGAAAAAATCATATTAAAAGGGGACTTACCAAGTCCATCAAATCCACCGTCAGGCTGTACGTTTCGTACTCGTTGTCCGATGGTACATGAGAAATGCTCTGAGGTGCGTCCTGAGCTTACAGAGGTGGGAAATGGCCATCTAGTAGCCTGCCACCTTTATACAGGCAAATAAGTGCATTTGGTTATGCACTTAAGGAGGTGGTGCGCACTTTTTAAATGGTTTATTTAGACAGAAATGTTAAAAACTATAAGAGGGGTGAATGGAATGAAGGCAAAGAAAAGTTGGTTGGTCATGCTGGTGCTTGCGCTAGTTTTGGGTGTACTGGCAGCGTGCACAGGAAACAAAGAACCTGCTTCATCAGAGAATGAAGGAGCGAGTGAAAAGGATCCGGTAACTGGAGGTACGGTAGTTGGGGCAATGGATACAGCTCCAACAGGTTTATTTAACCCTATTTTTTACACGGAAGCCTATGAATCTAATATTTTATCATTTACACATGAAGGGCTACTGACGCAAGATAAGAACCTTGATTTTATTCCGAACTTAGCGAAAGAGTGGACATTCAATGATGATCAAACTGAAGTCACTTTTAAATTAGATGAAAATGCAAAATGGCATGATGGGGAACCATTTACTGCTAACGACGTTGTGTTTACTTATAAAACCATTGCGAGCCCAGGTTATGTAGAAGCGGGCGGAGTTCGTACGCAATATGTTGAAAGATTGGTAGGTTATGAGGAGTTTTCAACAGGAAAAACAACTGATTTCCAAGGCGTTGTTGCTGTTGATGATCATACAGTTACGTTTAAGTTTGCTCAACCAAACGTATTGGCGCTATCTGATGCGAGCTTTATGATTATTCCAGAACATATCTTCAAAGATATTCCTATTGCAGAAATTCCAGAAGCTGGTGCTTCACGTAATCCTGGTGAAGTGATTGGTACTGGGCCATTCCAATTTAGTGAAATGGTGCAAGGAGAGCAATACGTACTTAAGAAATTTGCTGATTATTGGCAAGGAGAGCCTAAGCTTGATAGTGTCATTTGGAAGGTCGTTGACCAAGCAGTTATCTTAGGTTTGCTTGAAAACGGTGAAATTGATTTTGTTGCCGATCCAAACGGTTTCCAAGCTGCTGACTATGAAACAGTGGATGCGCTTGAAAATGTTGAAATTATTGAGCAACCTGACTTCGGTTACCAGACGATGGGGCTGATGCATAATCATCGTTCTAAGGAAGACTCAGAAGCTGGAACAATTAATCCAGCTAACTGGACAGTTAACGAAAAGCTTAAAGACCAAAAGGTCCGTCAAGCGATTGCGTATGCCATTAACCGACAAGGTTTAGTAGATGGATTATTGTATGGACGTGGAATTGTTCAAAATTCACCAATTGCAACTCAATTCTGGGCTTATGACGATACAACACCAAATCAATATGAGTTTGACCCGGAAAAGGCAAAAGCTCTACTTGATGAGGCTGGTTACAAGGATGTAAACGGAGATGGTTTCCGTGAGGATGCTAACGGCAAGGAATGGGTGCTTAACTTGAATTATCCACTAGGAAATCAAATTCGTGAGCGTTCTGCTCCGATTATTGAAGAGTTCCTAGAAGAAGTGGGAATTAGCATTGACCTTCGCCAGCCGAAGGAAGCGGCAGCCTACTTTGAAGATTTAGAAAAGAACAGCCAAGACTGGGATTTATACTTAATCGGTTGGAGTTTAGATAGTACAGATCCAGATCCAAGTGGATTATGGTCATCTATGGCAGGTTACAACTATTCTCGTTGGAATAATCCTAAAGCAGATCAATTGTTAAAGGATGCATTTACTCCTCCAGATGCATTTGAACAAGATTATCGTAAACAGAAATATAGTGAGTGGCAAGTTGAGTTCGGTGAAGATTTACCAAGCGTGATCCTATATGCAGCAAATAGCTTATGGGCTCATAACAAACGTCTTCAAGGAATCGATGTACTTCCATACTCGTTCTTAAACGATACTCATCTCTGGTATGTAACGGAATAACAATTGTTGAATAGAGAAAAGAGTGATCGGTAATTGCGCCGCGCTCTTTTCTTATTCTTTAAGAATGGAGGGGATTTCAGTGTATAAGTATATAATTCGAAGATTACTCATTTTTATCCCTATGCTCATTGTTTTAACTATCTTCGTCTTTGGTCTAATACAAGCTGCTCCAGGTGATCCAATTACCGGAAAAAATTTCGATCCCAATATTGATCCTGAGGTTTTTGAGAGGCAAAAAGAGGCCCTTGGACTTAATGACCCCATTCATGTCCAATATTGGAATTGGGTAACAAAAGTAATGCAGGGAGACTTCGGGGAATCATATATCTTTAAAGGCCGTGACGTTTCCGAATTGATCGGCGAAAGAATTGGAAATACATTTTACTTAGGTATTTTCACGCTTTTTATTACGATTATAGTTTCCATTCCGATTGGGATATACTCAGCAAAAAAGCCGTACTCTATCCTTGATTATGGAGCTACAACCTTTGGATTTTTTGGCTTAGCTGTACCCAATTTCTTTTTTGGCTTAGTTGCTATTTACGTTTTTTCGATTAAGTTGGGCTGGTTACCTTCACAAGGTTCTGTTTCAAGCCCAGGTTTAACAGGCTTAGAACTATTTCTTGATAAGCTGCAACATTTAATTTTACCAGGATTAACGCTAGGGTTAGCGGGGACAGCCTCTTACATGAGATTTATGCGCTCGGAAGTGCTTGATGTGTTAGCAAGTGACTACATTCGTACGGCTCGTGCAAAAGGAATGACTAACCGAAGTGTATTGTACAAACATACTCTACGTAATGCAATGATTCCGATTATTACTTTATTAGGTTTCGAAGTTGGGATACTACTTAGCGGTGCAGTTATCACTGAAGGGGTATTTCAGTATCCGGGAATTGGAACATTGTTCTTAAGTTCTATTGGGAATCGTGACTATCCTGTCATCATGGCCATAAATCTAATGCTAGGATTTTTCATTCTCCTCGGGAATTTATTAGCTGATATTTTCTACAGTATTGTTGACCCACGAATCCGCTACGATTGAGGTGAGTAATATGGAACTAAAACAGCAGGAAACGATGGATACAAACATAGAGGTACCTATAAAACCAGATAAAGGAAATAGTCCTTTCCGAATTGCTTTTAAACGATTTTTGAAAAATAAGCTCGCTGTCATAGGAGTCTTTGTGCTACTAGGAATCATTTTAGCTGTCACCTTTGCCCCATTGTTAACGGAGCACAGTCCTACAAAGTCTAACCTCTTATTAATTGAACGTCCGCCGAGTGAAGATCATCCATTAGGAAACGATAGTTCAGGGCGTGATAATCTATCAAGACTCCTGTACGGAGGAAGAATTTCACTTATAGTAGGTTTTAGTGCGATGATCTTTACTCTTATCATTGGAGTAACTCTTGGCTCTATTGCTGGGTATTATGGTGGTAAGATTGATGCGATTATCATGCGTGCAGCGGATATGATGCTAGTGTTACCTTTCCTTGTTCTTTGTTTAACCATTGTAGCCATATTGGAGAGAGTGAATGTTGGAATATTTGTAGCTATCATTGCGATCACTTCATGGCCAAACCTAACAAGAATTATTAGAGGTACATATTTATCACTTCGAGAACAGGAATTTGTTTTAGGAGCGAAAGCAATTGGTGCAAGTGATTTTAGAATAATATTTAAACATTTTATTCCGAATGCAATTGGTCCAATCGTGGTTAATGCGACATTAATGATGGCCACATATATCATTATAGAATCGGGTCTGAGTTTTATTGGATTTGGGATTCCTCAGCCAACGCCAACATGGGGAAATATGATTTCTGAGGCCCAGAGTTTACGTATTTTACGGAATAGTCCGGAAGCATGGATACCGCCAGGACTAGCCATTTTAACGACTGTTTTATGTATTAACTTTATAGGAGATGGTTTAAGAGACGCGTTTGATCCTAAAAGTAATAGAAGATGAAATAATGAGCCAACTGAATCATTCGGTTGGCTTCTTTCATTTTTTACTAGAGATGGAAAAAAGAAACTTGAATATTTTTTTAAAAAATTTTAATTTTAGAAATTGTTATTATATCAACATTGTAAGCGGATACAACTAAATTGACTAATCTAAATTATCAAACAATTCGAAAAAATGGGGTTGACGAGTAAATAAAATGGGCGTAAGATAGTCCTCAAATATACAAATCATTTGTAATATTCAAAAGAAAAACAAAGGGTATAAAGAAGTTAATTTTCAAAAAAATTTTTTGTTATTATTTTATTCATTTAAAGCGGGTTAACTTTAATACAAAGAGGTGTATTTCGTGACTGAACAATGGATTTTTTTGAATGGCGAATATGTAACTAAAGAGAACGCCAAAATTTCAGTATACGATCATGGATTTCTATACGGAGACGGTATTTTTGAAGGAATTCGAGTCTACAGCGGTAACGTATTCCGAATGAAGGAACACATGGACCGGCTGTACCGTTCAGCAAAGTCAATTATGCTGAATGTGCCATACTCTCAAGATGAATTCACAGATATTATCGTCGCTACTGTTGAAAAAAATAAAATTGAAGATGCTTATATTCGTGTCGTAGTTTCTAGAGGTGTTGGTGACCTCGGACTCGATCCAAATAAATGTGCTAAGGCAAATGTAGTTGTTATAGTGGAGCCGCTATCGATTTTCCCGAAAGAATTATATGAAACAGGATTAGAGATTGTGACCGTTGCAACAAGGAGAAACAGACCTGATGTACTTAGTCCAAAAGTAAAATCTTTGAATTATTTAAATAACGTGTTAGTAAGAATTGAAGCACATCTTGCTGGTGTTAGTGAAGCATTAATGCTTAATGACCAAGGGTATGTTGCTGAAGGATCTGCTGATAATGTGTTCATTATTCGAGATGGTTGTTTTTATACACCTCCGGGCTACATTGGAGCACTTGAAGGGATTACAAGAAACGCCGTTATCGATATTGTAAAAGATTTAGGCTATGAACTTAAGGAAGAACCATTTACAAGACATGATGTTTACACAGCTGATGAAGTGTTTTTAACAGGAACAGCTGCAGAAGTCATTGCAGTAATAAAGGTAGATGGTAGAGTCATTGGCGATGGTACTCCGGGTGCACTTACGAAGGAGCTATTAGTGAAGTTTAGAGAACGTGTCGTTTCTGAGGGTGTAAAGGTATACTCAAAGGAAGCAACTCCCCATGTAAGCTAAGTTAATAAGTAAAAGCGTTGATAAGGAAAAGTAGTTTCATGAAACATTCCTACAGAGAGCCGGGGTAGCTGGAAGCCGGTGGAAATGACATGATATGAACTCACCTTTGAGCACTGTCTTGAAAACCTAAAGTAAAGGCAGTCGGGTGTCAGACACTCGTTATCAAAACGATCCAATAGTGATCATGAGCGCACGCATTTGCGTGAACAAGGGTGGTACCGTGGATAGGTTTCTCAAGCCTTTCCATCCCTTTAGCCTAGGGTGTAGTAGGCAAAGTAGGGGATGGGGGGGCTTTTTATAATGTTAATTTGTTAGAAAATCTAACAAGATTTGAGATAGGGAGGGTCAACAAATGTTGCAAGAAACTGCCTTTACAAAAATGAAGGCTGAAAACGAACCGATTAGTGGTGCAGAATTAATGCTTGAAGCACTAAAGAAGGAGCAAGTAGAGGTAATATTTGGATATCCTGGAGGGGCAGTTCTCCCAATTTACGATAAGCTCTATGATTCTAAGATTCTACACATACTCCCTCGCCATGAACAAGGTGGAATTCATGCAGCAGAAGGTTATTCTCGAGTAACAGGAAAACCGGGTGTTGTAATCGCGACATCAGGACCAGGTGCTACTAACATAATTACTGGATTAGCTGATGCGATGATGGACTCCTTGCCTTTAGTTGTCTTTACAGGTCAGGTAGCAACAGGAGTGATCGGTACAGATGCTTTCCAAGAGGCGGATATATTGGGAATTACGACTCCCATAACTAAATATAACTATCAGGTTCGTAGTATTGAAGATATTCCTAGAATAGTGAAAGAAGCATTCTACGTTGCCACAAGTGGACGCCCAGGGCCAGTTTTAATTGATATTCCTAAAGATATTGCAGCTGGTACAGCAAATGTGCCTGAGGAGCAGGAAATCGATCTACCAGGTTATCAACCAACGGTTCAACCAAATTACCTTCAGATTAGAAAGTTAACAGAAGCGGTTAGTAGAGCGAAGAAGCCGGTAATTTTAGCTGGTGCAGGAATTCTCTTTGCTGAAGGTTACGAAGAGTTGAAGCAATACGCTGAACAACAAAATCTTCCGGTTGTGCACACCCTGTTAGGACTTGGGGGCTTTCCTGCTGAACATCCTTTATTCGCTGGACTTGCGGGTATGCATGGGTGTTATACCGCAAATATGGCACTGTATGAGTGTGATTTACTCATCAATATTGGAGCTAGATTTGATGACCGTCTAACAGGAAACCTGAAACATTTTGCTCCAAACGCAACCGTTGCTCATATCGATATTGATCCTGCTGAAATCGGGAAAAATGTTCAGACTCATATCCCGGTTGTAGCGGATGCAAAAGAGGCGTTAAAGCAGCTCATCGCTCAAGAAGGAAAGCCTCCGGTTCACCAGGAATGGTTGGACACGCTAAATGCTTGGAAAAAAGAGTATCCATACTTTTATAAAGAAGATGGTCGCTTAAAGCCACAAAAAGTAATGGAAATGCTCTATGAAAAAACAAAAGGTGAAGCTATTGTAGTAACAGACGTTGGTCAACACCAGATGTGGGCCGCTCAATACTATAAGTTTTCAAAGGCAAACCGTTGGGTAACTTCAGGTGGACTTGGAACAATGGGCTTTGGATTACCTGCAAGTATCGGTGCACAATTAGCCTCACCAGATTCGATTGTGTTATCAATCTCAGGTGATGGTGGATTCCAAATGTGTACGCAAGAATTGGCTGTTATTAGAGAACAAAATCTCCCTGTTAAAATTATCATCCTTAACAATTCTTCGTTAGGAATGGTAAGGCAGTGGCAAGAGATCTTCTATGAATCTCGTTTCTCACACAGTAAATTCTCTGGCCAACCTGATTTTGTAAAGTTGGCTGATGCCTTTGGAATTAAAGGGTATGTCATTGAAGATGTGGCACAGGCTGAAACCATTTTTAATGAAGTATTAACAAATAATGAGCCAGTACTACTAGACATTCGCATTGATCCAGACGAAAATGTCTATCCAATGATTGCTCCTGGAAAAGGACATCATGAAATGGTAGGTGTGAAACCATGAAAAGAATTATAACTTTAACGGTTATGAATCGCCCTGGTGTGTTAAATCGTATTACTAATCTCTTTTCAAAAAGAAATTATAATATTGAAAGCATTTCAGTAGGTTATTCCGAGCAGGAAGGAATATCTCGCATCACTTGTGTTGTTCATGTTGATAATGATGGTGTGCTTGAACAAATAACGAAACAGTTAAATAAGCAAATCGACGTGATCAAGGTCATGGATATCACAGAGCAATCCATTGTCGCAAGAGAGCTAGCATTAATTAAAGTGGTATCAAACTCTTCGACGAGAAATGAGATTTATTCCTTAATACAGCCGTTTCGAGCATCAGTCATTGACGTAAGCAAGGATAGCTTGGTTATTCAGCTTACTGGTGAATCAGATAAAGTCGAAGCGTTTATCGAATTAATTAAACCATATGGAATTAAAGAATTGGCAAGAACAGGGACAACCGCTTTCCTAAGAGGGACACAAAAACCTTCTCAAGCGATAAAACCATATTCAATCGTCTAACTAAAAAAAACTTACTAATGAGAGGAAGAAATAAAAATGGCAAAAATGTACTATAACGGAGACGCAAATCAATCATATCTAAACGGGAAAAAGGTAGCAGTAATCGGATACGGTTCACAAGGTCATGCTCATGCACAAAACATGAGAGAGAGCGGTGTGGATGTTGTTATTGGATTAAGACAAGGGAAGTCATGGGAAAAGGCTGAAAAAGATGGTTTCAATGTATATCCAGTAGGAGAAGCAACAGCACAAGCAGATGTAGTTATGATTCTATTACCAGATGAAATGCAACCAAAAGTATATAAAGAAGAAATCGAACCAAATTTAACAAACCAAGCATTAATGTTTGCTCACGGTTTCAATGTTCACTTTAGCCAAATCGTACCACCAGCTACAAACGACGTACTATTAGTAGCTCCTAAAGGTCCAGGACACCTAGTAAGAAGAACATACGAGCAAGAAGCTGGAGTTCCTGCATTATTTGCTATCTATCAAGATGTAACAGGTAAAGCGAAAGAGCTTGCTTTAGCATATGCATGGGCGATTGGATCACTAAGAGCTGGTGCTTTAGAAACAACATTCAAAGAAGAAACTGAAACAGATCTATTCGGAGAACAAGCGGTTCTTTGTGGAGGTTTAACTTCATTAGTTAAGGCTGGTTTTGAAACATTAGTTGAAGCTGGCTACCAACCTGAACTAGCGTACTTTGAGTGTTTACACGAATTGAAGTTAATCGTTGATTTAATGTATGAAGGTGGAATGGAGAACATGCGTTATTCCATCTCTGATACAGCTCAATGGGGTGACTTCGTAAGTGGACCAAGAGTAGTTGACGCTCGCGTAAAAGAATCAATGAAGGAAGTTTTAAAAGACATCCAAGAAGGTAGATTTGCTAAAGGTTGGATCCTAGAAAACCAAGCAAATCGTCCAGAATTCAACGCAATCGTTCAAAAAGAAAATAGCCATTTAATCGAACAAGTTGGTCGCGAGTTACGTGCTATGATGCCTTTTGTCAATAAGGACAAAAAGAAAGAAGTGGTCGTTAGTGCGACGAATTAAAATATTTGATACAACATTAAGGGATGGGGAGCAATCTGCGGGAGTAAATTTAAACCAAACAGAAAAGCTCGAAATTGCAAGACAGCTGGAAAAACTTCAAGTCGATATTATCGAAGCAGGTTTTCCAGCTGCTTCTAAAGGTGATTTTACTTCGGTACAACAAATTGCAAATACGATTAAAGACTGTTCTGTGACGGGGTTAGCAAGAGCAGTTACTTCAGATATTGATGCAGCATGGGAGGCATTGAAGGACGGTGTAGAACCAAGATTACACGTCTTCATTGCAACATCTCCTATTCACAGACAATATAAATTGAAGTTAAGTCAAGATGAAGTTGTTGAGAGAGCCGTTCAAATGGTGAAATACGCTGCACAGAAGTTTCCTATTATTCAGTGGTCAGCGGAGGATGCTTGTCGTACGGAGTTACCTTTCTTAGCTCGAATTATTGAAGAAGTGATTCAAGCAGGTGCGAATGTCATTAACATCCCTGACACCGTTGGTTACATTACTCCAAAAGAGTATGGAGAAATTTTTCAATATTTACACAACAATGTCCCTTCTATCCATAAAGTTTCGTTGTCGGCACACTGTCATGATGATTTAGGAATGGCTATTGCTAATTCATTGGCAGCAGTTGAAAACGGAGCGACACAGGTCGAGGGAACCATCAATGGAATTGGTGAAAGAGCAGGAAATGCAGCATTAGAAGAATTAGCAGTAGCACTTCATATACGCAAAGATTTTTATGATGCGGACACTAGACTTCATTTGAAAGAAATTAGTCGTACTAGTAGTTTAATTAGTAAGCTTACCGGAATGGTTGTACCTGCTAATAAAGCTGTTGTTGGTAGAAATGCTTATGCGCATGAATCTGGCATTCATCAAGATGGCGTTCTAAAGGAAAAGTCAACATATGAGATTATTTCTCCAGAACTTGTTGGCTTCCAATCGAACACATTAGTACTTGGAAAGCACTCTGGAAGACATGCTTTTAGAAACCGGTTAGATGAACTTGGGCTATCAGTTGCAGATGAAGATGTCACTCAATTATTTACTGTCTTTAAAGAATTAGCTGATAGGAAAAAAGAGATGACTGACGAAGATCTTGCAGCGATTGTACTTGAGCAAAAGTTATCTAAGGATGAGCGCTTCTATGAACTACTTGCGATTCAGGTGCAATATGGAACGAATCAAATACCTACAGCGACTGTTACGCTGTCAGGAAACCATAATGAGATCATTCAAGAGGCTTGCACGGGAAGTGGCAGCATTGAAGCATTATATAATACGTTGGAAAAATGCGTGAATGGAAGTGTCCATTTACTAGACTACCGAATCCAATCTGTCGGAGCGGGTAGAGATGCATTGGCCCAAGTGTTTGTAAAACTTAAGTTTAATGGAGAAGAAACAAGCGGTCGAGGATTGGCTCAGGATGTTCTTGAAGCATCAGCCAATGCATACTTAAATGCGGTGAATCGTGTCATATACATGGCGGCTGTGACCGTTTAATAATTGTACATTTTAATGGAGGGGAAACAAGATGAAAAAGCAGATTGCAGTGCTACCCGGAGACGGAATTGGCAAAGAAGTAACTAAAGGTGCGGTGGATGTACTGCAGGCTATTGGTGATAGATTTGGTCATCAATTTGAATTTACGTATGGACATATTGGTGGAGTAGCTTATGAAGTAACAGGGAGTCCACTTCCAGATGAGACAGTTGAACTATGTAAGCAAAGTGATGCTGTGCTTCTAGGTGCGGTTGGGGGGCCAAAGTATGATGCTTTGCCTGTACATCTCCGCCCAGAGAGAGGATTACTTAAGATTCGTAAAGAGCTTGACCTTTATGCGAACTTGCGCCCAACTACTTTTTATGCGAGTCTAGCTGATTCATCACCCCTTCGCAAGGAAATTATTCAAGACGTGGATATGTTAATGGTTCGTGAATTGACAGGTGGATTATATTTTGGTAAGCCAAGTGAGCGTCGTACAGTAGATGAAAAAGAGGCAGTAGTTGATACTCTTTTCTATAAACGTGAAGAAATGCTTAGAGTTATCGAATTAGCCTTCCAACTAGCGGAAAATAGAGGGAAGAAGGTTACATCTGTTGATAAAGCAAATGTATTAGAATCAAGCAGAATGTGGAGAGAGGTAGCTGAGGAAGTGGCAGAACGCTATCCAGCGGTAAAACTTGAGCACATGCTTGTAGATAATGCAGCGATGCAATTAATTAAAAATCCAAAGAGTTTTGATGTTGTTGTTACTGAGAATTTATTTGGGGACATTTTAAGCGATGAAGCTTCTGTTTTAACGGGTTCTTTAGGAATGCTTCCATCAGCTAGTTTATCTGAAAATGGTCCATACTTATATGAACCAATTCATGGGTCTGCTCCTGATATTGAGGGGAAAAATATTGCGAATCCTTTAGCGGCTATTCTTTCAGCGGCAATGATGCTAAGAGTATCGTTTGGTCTAGAAGAAGAGGCAACTGCTGTTGAAAAAGCGGTTGATGAAGTATTAAATGCAGGACTCCGTACAAAAGATATTTTATCAGAAGGAAAAAAAGCGGTGTCTACCTCAGAAATGGTAGCAGAAGTAAAGGCATGTATTTTAGGCCATGAAACGATTTCAAGTATTATGGGTGCATACGCATAAATTCTGGCTAACAATGAATATCAAAACGACACGGCCTATTGCGCCGTGTCTCTTTTAAAAAGGAGGTCAAATGATGGGGAAATCAATTATTGAAAAGATTTGGGATTACCATGTTGTACAAAAAGAAGAAGGGAAACCGGATTTACTCTACATTGATTTGCATTTAGTTCATGAGGTTACTTCTCCACAAGCATTCTCAGGACTAAGAATGAAAAATAGAAAGGTTCGACGTCCGGATCGAACTTTTGCAACGATGGATCACAATGTACCAACTGTAAATAGGAAGCAAATCAACGATGCGGTGGCAAAAAACCAAATGACGACACTTGAAAAAAATTGTCAAGAGTTTGGTGTTCCTTTAGCTGATTTAGATAGCCCTGACCAAGGAATCGTCCATGTTATCGGTCCAGAGCTAGGGTTAACTCAGCCTGGGATGACGATTGTCTGTGGAGATAGTCATACTTCCACACATGGTGCATTTGGTGCCTTAGCATTCGGAATTGGTACAAGTGAAGTGGAGCATGTTCTTGCCACACAAACTCTTTGGCAATCCAAGCCGAAAACATTAAAGCTTGAAATTAATGGGAAGCTTTCAAGCGGGGTTACAGCAAAGGATGTTATTCTGTATGTCCTTTCAAAATTTGGAGTTCAGTTTGGAACAGGATACGTTATTGAGTATTGTGGTGAAGTAATTGAAGGTCTTTCAATGGAAGAAAGAATGACCATTTGTAATATGTCAATCGAAGGTGGAGCTAGAGCAGGCTTAGTAGCACCGGATGAAACGACATTCTCTTATTTAAAAGGTAGAAAATTCGCTCCGAACAAAGAAGAGTTTGATAGATACGTAGAGCATTGGAGTGCTTTTACATCTGATAAAGATGCAAAGTATGATCGAGAAATTGTAATTGATGGTTCTGATATTTCACCGATGGTCAGCTGGGGGACCAACCCTGCAATGACAGCAAAAATAGAAGATGCTATTCCAACAGTTGCAGATTACGAGACAGAAATTGAAAAGAGTACACTTGAAAGAGCGCTACAGTATATGGGGCTAAATCAAGGGCAAAAAATCGAAGATATTAAAATTCAGCATGTGTTTATTGGGTCATGTACCAATTCAAGAATTGAAGATATCCGTAAAGCAGCAGAAGTAGTAAAGGGACAAAAGGTACATCCAAATGTACGTGCATTAGTGGTTCCTGGATCTCAAGGCGTCAAACAACGTGCTGAAGAGGAAGGGTTACATCAAATCTTTATTGAGGCTGGATTTGAGTGGAGAGAATCAGGTTGTAGTATGTGCTTGAGTATGAACGATGATGTTGTTCCAGCTGGAGAACACTGTGCCTCTACTTCTAACCGTAATTTTGAAGGTAGACAAGGAGCAGGAGCTCGAACTCACCTAGTTAGTCCTGCAATGGCAGCAGCAGCAGCACTTTATGGACATTTTGTTGATATTAGAAAATTAACTCCTGTAGAAGTACGATAAGGAGGGAGGAAAAATTATGTTTACTATTTTTGAAGGCGAAGCCGTTGCACTAGATCGTGCACATGTAGATACAGATCAAATTATTCCAAAACAATTTTTAAAAAGAATTGAGAAAACAGGATTTGGAAAATATTTATTTTTCGACTGGAGATATAACAAAGATGGATCCGATAATCCTGAGTTTGAATTAAATCATCCGTCTAAGAAAGATGCTTCTATTCTAATTGCGAATGAGAATTTTGGATGTGGCTCCTCAAGGGAGCATGCTCCCTGGGCTCTATTAGATTATGGTTTTAAAGTAGTTATTGCTCCATCCTTTGCCGATATCTTTCATCAAAACTGCCTGAAAAACGGCATGCTTCCTATTGCATTAGAGGAAGAAAAAGTGAAGGTGTTATTAGAAAAAGGAAAAAATCCAAGCTATAAATTGAAAGTTGATTTAGAAAACCAAACAATAAGTGATGCTGAAGGTCTTTCAGAGTCTTTCGAGGTTTCTTCTTATTGGAAAAAGATGCTAATCAATGGTTGGGATGAAATTGAAATTACCCTTCAATTAGACGAGCAAATTAATAACTATGAAAACAACCGAGCATTGTTAACAAAGTAAATAAATGGCTGCAGCACTAGCTGTAGCCATTTATTATTTTGTTTTTATAAAAGATTCTGCTAAACTTACTTCAGGTTATGAATAAGGGGTATGGTAGATGAAAAAAAGGGAACGGGCTCGTAAGGACGGAAACGTAGTGTTTTTTCCCGATTTAGAAAAGAGGCTTTTCGAAAAAGGGTTAGACTTTATACAAAAAAAGCAATTTAGAGAGGCAATACCTTTTTTTGAAGAAGCAAAAGAGCATGATCAAGAAAACAGTGATATTTGGTTTGCCTTGGTTTTGGCTTATTATGAATCCGGATCATTTGAAAAAGCAAAAGATTACACAGAAGAGATGTTAAGGATAGGAATCGGAGAATATTTTCAAACGGTTGATATGCTCATTATGGTTCTCGTGCAGCTACAAGAATACAGTCGTGTCGTACATACCATTGAGGTGCTATTAGAGGAGCATGAAGTTCCAGTTGAAAAATATGAACATTTTAGAAGACTGCTGGATTTTAGTAGAAGAATGCTTAATGCAGTAGAAGAAAATCAGCCAGTAGAAACAAAAGATGAAGAGGAAATCAGGCAAAACGCTCCCCAATCACTAAATTTGTTTGATCCAAAGGATGAGAAGGAGCTATTGTTACAAGTGGCTAACCTTGCGAATCAAAATATCCAACCTGTCTTAAATGAAATACGTAATTATCTTCAGTCAAGTGAAGGCCAACCTTTTATTAAAACGATGCTCTTACACGTACTTAAAGAACATCAATATCATGAGCAGGTAACGGTAACTAAGCTTCATTCCTCAATGGTGTTAACCCCTAAGGAACTCTTTGATTTAAGGGATCATCAGCAAAAAATAGAGGTCTCTAAGGTTTTAGCAGAGCAACTTGAACAGGAAAATCCCACGTTACTAGAACAAGCCATTAGTTTAATAGACCGTCATCTTTTTATATTGTACCCATTTCACTACCCTTCGAATGATATGAGAACACTTGCTGCCGCTTATCATATATTAGTTTTGATGTTCTTCGGACAGGACTATTCGATTGATGAAATGTGTGATGTTTATCAATCCTCTGAACAGGATATTGAGACATTATTACGATATATACAAGAAATTGAAGAATTTTCTTATCCTATTATTTAGTCTAGGATGTTGAAACGAATGCAACCTATGTTATAATGTAGTGGTTGTAATAACTGTATATTAAAAACAAGCTTACATATTCATCTAAATTGGTAACGAATGAAAATGTAAATAGATTTTGGAGGGAAAGTTCGTATGTCTGTGAAGTTTGAAAAACTAGAAGGGAACCAAGGGGTTCTTACAGTTGAAGTAGATGCAGCAAAGGTTAATGAAGGTTTAGACGCTGCATTTAAAAAAGTAGTAACAAAGGTAAATGTACCTGGTTTCCGTAAAGGAAAAATGCCTCGTGCAATGTTCGAAAAGCGTTTTGGAGTTGAGTCTTTATACCAAGATGCAATTGATATTCTTCTTCCAGAAGCTTATGCAAACGCAGTTGAAGAATCAGGTATTGATCCAGTTGATCGTCCTGAAATTGATGTAGAGCAAATTGAAAAAGGCAAGAGCTTTATCTTTAAGGCAACTGTTACAGTTAAGCCTGAAGTAAAACTTGGTGAGTACAAAGGACTTGAAGTAGAAAAAGTTGAAACTGAAGTTACTGACGAGGATGTAGCTAACGAGTTAAAAACTCTTCAAGAACGTCAAGCTGAGCTTGTTGTTAAAGAAGATGGAAAAGCTGAAAATGGCGATACAGTAGTAATGGACTTTGAAGGTTTCGTTGATGGTGAAGCTTTCGAAGGTGGAAAAGCTGAGAACTACTCACTTGAGTTAGGTTCAGGTCAATTTATTCCTGGGTTCGAAGAGCAATTAGTTGGACTAGCTGCTGGAGAAGAAAAAGATGTAGAAGTGTCTTTCCCAGAAGAATACCATGCAACTGAATTAGCTGGTAAACCTGCAGTGTTCAAAGTAAAACTTCATGAAGTAAAAGGAAAAGAGCTTCCTGAGCTTGATGACGAGTTCGCAAAAGATGTGGATGAAGAAGTTGAAACACTTGATGCGTTAAAAGAAAAGATTAAGAATCGTTTAGTAGATTCTAAAAAGCATGAAGCAGAGCACCACGTACGTGATACGGTTGTTGATAAGGCAGCTGCAAATGCTGAGATTGATCTTCCAGCTGTAATGATCGATACGGAAGTGGATCGCATGATGCAAGAGTTCGAACAGCGTTTACAAACGCAAGGTATGAACCTTGAATTATACTTCCAGTTCTCTGGTCAAGATGAAAATGCCCTACGTGAGCAAATGAAAGAAGAAGGCGAAAAGCGTGTACGTGTAAGCCTAACTCTTGAGGCAATCGCGGCTGCAGAAAATCTTGAAGTTTCTGAAGAAGATGTTGATGCAGAATTAAACAAAATGGCTGAAATGTATAATATGACTGTTGAGAACATTAAAGCTGCTTTAGGAAATGTAGATGGAATTAAGGGAGACCTTAAAGTTAGAAAAGCTGTTGAATTCTTAGTAGAAAACAGCAAAACGGTTTAAATCATAGTATAAAAAATGAACAAGGCGCGATTGAATCGTGCCTTGTTTTATACCATTTACATACTTATAAAATCAATTATCATAACATATACATAACTAATATAGAAATGAAGTTTTTAAAGATTTAGTAAAAACTTCCGATTTAACTTTAGAAATTATGGTTAAGATTAACTAGTACATATTTATTTACTTTGCAGATATGAAAATGTTTTCCTTTTCAAGAGTTATCATTTCCTGTCCACCTAGTAAATGTGATACAATGCAATACATAACTATTGATAACAATTGAATAAAACGTGTTGAATGAAAAGATAAAAACAATTATATCTGCAGCAATTTATGTGTTTTAGACGCTTTTCAAGGGGTGAAGAAATTGTTTAAATTTAATGACGAAAAAGGACAATTAAAATGTTCCTTCTGTGGTAAAACACAAGATCAAGTTCGAAAACTAGTTGCAGGTCCAGGTGTGTATATATGTGACGAGTGTATCGAGTTATGTACTGAAATTGTGGAAGAGGAACTTGGAACTGAAGAAGAGGTAGAATTTAAGGATGTTCCGAAACCAATGGAAATCCGCGATATTTTAGATGAATATGTAATCGGTCAGGATCAAGCGAAGAAGAACTTATCGGTTGCTGTTTACAATCATTATAAGCGCATCAATTCTAACAGCAAAATTGATGAAGTCGAGCTTTCAAAAAGTAACATAGCGATGATTGGACCAACAGGTAGTGGTAAAACACTTCTTGCACAAACATTAGCAAGAATTTTAAATGTACCTTTCGCTATTGCAGATGCAACATCACTTACTGAAGCTGGTTACGTAGGTGAAGATGTTGAAAATATCCTCTTAAAACTTATTCAAGCGGCTGACTATGATGTTGAAAAAGCTGAAAAGGGAATTATCTATATTGACGAGATCGATAAAATTGCTCGAAAATCGGAAAATCCGTCAATTACTCGAGATGTATCTGGTGAAGGAGTTCAACAAGCTCTACTTAAAATCCTTGAAGGAACGGTGGCAAGTGTACCACCACAAGGCGGTAGAAAGCATCCTCATCAAGAATTCATTCAAATTGACACTACTAACATTTTATTTATTTGTGGTGGAGCATTTGATGGAATTGAACCAATTATTAAAAGACGTTTAGGTCAAAAGGTAATTGGTTTTGGATCAGATGTGAAAAAGAAGGAAGTAGAAGATAAAGATCTTCTTTCTAAGGTATTACCAGAAGATTTATTACGCTTCGGATTAATTCCTGAATTCATTGGTAGACTTCCAGTTATTGCAAGTCTAGCTCCATTAGATGAAGACGCATTAATCGAAATTTTAACAAAGCCGAAAAATGCTCTTGTAAAACAATATCAAAAAATGCTTGAACTAGACGATGTAGAACTAGACTTTGAAGAAGATGCTCTTAAGGAAATTGCGAAAAAAGCGATTGAGCGTAAAACAGGTGCTCGTGGACTTCGTTCTATTATTGAAGGAATTATGCTTGATGTAATGTTTGATCTTCCTTCAAGAGAAGATATTACCAAGTGTATCATCACGAAAGAAACCGTTGTTGATAACGGTGTACCAAAATTAATTCTAAAAGATGGAAGTGTTCTGAAAGAAGAACGAAAAACATCTGCCTAAAATACAGTAGAACCGTAGTAAAAGACTACGGTTCTTTTTTTGCTATCAAAAGTAAAATACGTTAATCTTTGTTTATTCCCCTCTGCAGAAGGAGATACTAGCTTATAACTACTACGAAAAATGCAGGAGGGAATGTAATGAGTTGGACGGGAATTGCCTTATTTATTCAGTTGTTTTTTGGCATCGTTATTGGACTCTATTTTTGGAATTTATTAAGAAGTCAACGGACCCAAAAGGTGTCCATTGATAGGGAATCAAAAAAAGAAATGGACCAATTAAGAAAAATGAGATCCATTTCATTAACCGAGCCACTCTCAGAGCGAGTGAGACCGAGTACTTTTGATGATATTGTAGGTCAAGAAGACGGAATCAAATCGTTAAAAGCAGCACTATGTGGTCCAAATCCTCAACATGTGATCATCTATGGACCACCTGGAGTAGGAAAGACGGCTGCAGCTCGACTAGTGTTAGAGGAAGCTAAGAAAAATGCCAAATCACCATTCCAATCTTCTTCTGTTTTTATTGAGTTAGATGCAACCACTGCTAGGTTTGATGAGCGAGGGATTGCAGATCCTCTTATCGGATCTGTCCATGATCCTATCTATCAAGGTGCAGGAGCAATGGGACAAGCGGGAATTCCACAACCAAAGCAAGGTGCTGTGACAAATGCGCATGGTGGTGTATTATTCATTGATGAAATCGGAGAACTTCATTCGATTCAAATGAACAAGCTTTTAAAAGTTCTAGAGGATCGTAAAGTATTTTTAGAGAGCGCTTATTATAGCGAGGAGAATACTCAAATACCAACACATATTCATGATATATTTAAAAATGGATTACCAGCAGATTTTCGTTTAATTGGTGCTACAACGAGAACACCAAGTGAGATACCTCCAGCAATTCGCTCTAGATGTATGGAGGTGTTCTTCAGAGAGTTAAGCAGAGAAGAAATCTCTTCGATTGGAGAAAAGGCTGCAGAAAAAGTGAAGTTGAAAATTGGTGAAAAAGGAATAGATATATTATCATCTTATGCTAGAAATGGTCGAGAAGCAGTAAATTTGATTCAGATAGCTGCAGGTCTAGCGATCACTGAAGATAGAGATTTTATAAAAGATGAAGATATAGAGTGGGTGATTCAATCCAGTCAGTTAACACCAAGGATGGAACAGAAAATTATGTCTTCTTCTACTATTGGACTTGTAAATGGATTGGCTGTTTATGGACCCAATTCTGGAGCATTGCTTGAAATTGAAGTGACGGTTATTCCGACAAAAGAAAAAGGATCCATAAATATAACAGGCATAGTTGAAGAGGAAAGCATTGGTGGCCAAGGAAAATCGATTAGAAGAAAAAGTATGGCAAAAGGATCGATTGAGAATGTGATAACGGTACTTCGTTCGATGGGAGTTCCAGCTGATGAATTTGATATTCACGTCAACTTTCCAGGCGGAGTTCCGATTGATGGACCTTCTGCAGGGATTGCGATGGCAACAGGTATTTACTCTGCTATATATAAGCATCCTATTGACCATACGGTTGCAATGACAGGTGAAATAAGTATTCATGGAAATGTAAAGCCAATTGGTGGAGTATACCCGAAAGTAAAAGCGGCGAAAAAGGCTGGAGCTAGTAAAGTAATTATTCCTAAAGAGAATATCCAATCGATGCTTTATGAAATTAAGGATATTGAGATTATCCCGGTTAGTCATTTGTCTGAAGTATTCGAACATGCGTTATTAAAGGAATACGCAAATGAAGATGTTATCACAGCGTCCATGCAAATTTCAAAAAAAGAAAGTATTTAAGTGGAATGAAAATAGAACTTCGGTTTGCAATTTGAGGAGCCGGAGTTTTTTGTTGGAAGCTCGCGATTTCGTTATAAATAGGCTAATTGCTTGGAATTAGACACTACAGGTTAAATACGATAGAATTGTACAAAGAATTCCTTTATTAAGAGGGAAAGAAAGCATTTGGAGGTGCAAGGTAATGGCGAAAAAGACAGAAATCATTGTCCCCCTCCTGCCACTTCGAGGTTTACTTGTTTATCCGACAATGGTTTTACACTTGGATGTCGGAAGAGAAAAATCAGTTCAAGCTCTCGAGAAGGCAATGGTAGATGACAGTTTAATCTTTTTAACAACACAGAAAGAGGTATCAATTGACGAACCTCTTGAAGATGACTTGTATAAGATGGGAACACTTACAAAGGTCAAACAAATGCTCAAACTTCCAAACGGTACGATACGAGTACTCGTTGAAGGCTTAAAGCGAGCGGAGATTGTTTCATTTTTTGATGAAGACGATCACTATTCTGTTGAAATTAAAACATATGAGGACCCAGTTGAAAAGGATGCGGAATCACAAGCATTAATGCGGACAATGCTTGATTATTTTGAGCAGTACATAAAGATGTCAAAGAAAATCTCGGCAGAAACTTTCTCTACGGTTACGGATATTGAGGAACCGGGTAGAATGGCTGACATTATTTCCTCACATCTTCCTTTAAAGTTAAAGGAAAAGCAGGAAATTCTAGAAACAATTGATGTGAAGGAAAGAATTCAGAAGATTGTAGACATTATACACAATGAAAAAGAAGTATTAAACCTAGAGAAAAAAATTGGCCAAAGAGTAAAAAAATCTATGGAGCGTACGCAAAAGGAATATTATTTGCGTGAGCAGATGAAGGCCATTCAAAAAGAGTTAGGTGATAAAGAAGGTAAGACAGGAGAAGTAAGCGATCTTACTGAAAAAATCGAACAAGCTGGCATGCCAGAGCATGTAAAAAATACTGCTATGAAGGAACTAGAAAGGTATGAAAAAGTCCCTTCAAGCTCTGCAGAAAGTGCCGTTATTCGAAACTATATTGAATGGTTATTAGCGATTCCTTGGTCGAAGGCAACGGAAGATGACTTAGATATTCATAAAGCGGAAAAAATATTAAATAATGACCACTATGGCCTGGAGAAAGTGAAGGAAAGGGTTCTTGAGTACTTAGCTGTTCAGCAAATGACTAACTCATTAAAAGGGCCTATTCTTTGTTTAGCAGGACCTCCAGGAGTTGGGAAAACAAGCTTAGCTCGTTCGATTGCGACATCATTAAATAGAAATTTTGTGAGAATTTCTCTTGGTGGAGTAAGAGATGAGTCTGAAATTAGAGGTCATAGACGTACATATGTAGGAGCAATGCCTGGTAGAATCATCCAAGGGATGAAAAAAGCAGGTACAATCAATCCTGTCTTCCTACTCGATGAAATCGATAAGATGTCAAGTGATTTCCGTGGTGATCCATCTGCGGCTATGCTTGAAGTACTTGATCCGGAACAGAATCATAACTTCAGTGATCACTATATCGAAGAAACCTATGACCTTTCGAAAGTAATGTTTATAGCTACTGCAAATAATTTGGCAACCATTCCTGGTCCGCTAAGAGATCGGATGGAAATTATTACGATTGCTGGATATACAGAGCTTGAGAAGATTCATATTGCAAAGGATCATTTGCTTCCAAAACAAACGAAAGAACATGGTTTAACAAAAGCTCAGCTGCAAATTCGTGAAGATGGGATTCAAAAAATTGTTCGTTATTACACTAGAGAAGCAGGTGTAAGAAGTTTAGAACGCCAGTTAGCGACTGTTTGCCGAAAAACAGCTAAGATTATTGTTTCAAATGAAAAGAAAAAAGTCATCGTATCTGAAAAAAATGTGGACGAATTTTTAGGAAAGCCAACTTTCCGCTATGGACAAGCAGAACTCGAGGATCAAGTGGGTGTGGCTACTGGTCTTGCTTATACAACCGTTGGTGGAGATACGCTTCAAATTGAAGTGTCCCTATCTCCGGGAAAAGGAAAGCTTATACTTACAGGGAAGCTTGGCGATGTGATGAAGGAATCCGCTCAAGCAGCATTTAGTTATATTCGTTCAAAAGCGGGTGAATTAGGAATTGATCCCGATTTTCATGAAAAAAATGATATCCATATACATGTCCCAGAAGGTGCAGTTCCGAAGGACGGGCCATCTGCAGGAATTACTATGGCAACGGCATTAGTCTCAGCACTGACAGGGCGTGCTATCCGTAAGGAAGTTGGAATGACCGGTGAAATCACGTTACGTGGTAGAGTATTGCCAATCGGTGGTCTAAAGGAGAAATCTCTAAGTGCCCATCGAGCGGGATTAACTAAAATCATTTGTCCAAAGGATAATGAAAGAGATATCGATGATATTCCTGAAAGTGTTCGTGAAGACCTGCAGTTTGTTCTCGTGTCACATCTAGACCAAGTGTTAGAGCATGCTTTGACTGGCGGTGCCAATAGATGAAAGTAACAAGCTCTGAAATTGTCATAAGTGCAGTAAAACCTGATCAATACCCAGTTGAACCAATTCCTGAATTTGCCTTGGCTGGTCGCTCCAATGTAGGGAAATCATCATTTATTAACAAGATGCTCAATCGTAGAGGATTAGCAAGAATTTCTTCCAAGCCAGGTAAAACACAAACGCTGAACTTTTATATCGTTAATGAAGTCCTTCATTTTGTCGATGTACCAGGATATGGATATGCAAAGGTTTCTAAAAAGGAACGGGAAGCATGGGGGAAAATGCTTGAAACGTATTTAACAATGAGAGAGCAGCTAAAGGCCGTATTATTAATTGTTGATTTACGTCACCCTCCAACGGCAGATGATATCATGATGTATGATTTCTTAAAGCATTACGAAATTCCATGTATTGTGATTGCCACAAAGGCTGATAAAATTTCTAAAACAAAAAGAGCACAGCATTTAAAAATAACAAAAGAAAAGCTCGAATTACATCCGCATGATACCATTATTCAGTTTTCTTCTGAAACAGGAGAAGGAAAAGATAAAGCGTGGGCAACTATTGAAAGTTATATGTAAAAGAAAACCGTCAGACCAAAAGTGTCTGACGGTTTCTTTAGTTGGTAGTTTATTTTTTTTTGATAAAAAGTAAGTAAAATCCAATGATCACCAACACTACTGGCCAAGATTTCCAAGCGATTGTAACTGTATTTTCTAGGATACCAAGCCATGCGGTAATTTTTTCGTAAAAAAGAAGCAATAATGCGAGTACAAGAAATAGTATCCCTTGAAAAAGTCCTGAACGCACCTTCAGGTAACGTAATAAGAATCCAAGCGCAATTATAAGGATAAATGTTCCAATATGATTTGGCCATAGTTGAAAATGGTTAATGATATGGAAATGAAGACCAAATCCGGTAAGTATGACACCAGGCAGAATAGCTTCATAATCCTTCACCCCATACCCTTGAGCGAGGAAGGAAACTCCAACGATTACTAGCAGAGTTGGCCATGTGTAAAACTGTTGAAAAAGAGTGATGTTCGCCTGTTGTAAAAAGAAATAAACACCAAAACCAATAAGGATCATTCCAGGAAAGATTCGTTGATTTTTCATTAGCACCACTTCCAGTAAGGATTACTTGATAATCATTCTAATTTTTGTTAATGTACATATGGAGGCTTGTCGTATTATGACGAGCAAGTATGGTTTACCAATTAATTATAATAGCATATTTACATTACAGAGGATTAAATTTTGTTCACATTTTATAAAATATGGTCAAAATTCATTTTCTTCAATAAAAATGGAACATGTTATAATTACTACTAGCAAACAGGCAAATATTCTGGGGGGTGTATTTCTATATGCATATATTAGTGATCGGTCTTAATTATAAAACTGCCCCTGTTGAAATTCGTGAGCGTTTAACATTTAACCCTTCACATTTAGGGGAAGCGATGAACGCTCTTAAAGAAAAAAAGAGTGTGTTAGAGAATGTAATAGTCTCTACATGTAACCGAACAGAAATCTACGCGGTTGTTGATCAATTACACACAGGAAGATATTATATAAAAGAATTTCTTTCAGAATGGTTTTCGATTGAGCAAAGCGAATTTTCACCATATTTATTTATATACGAACATGACGGTGCAATGGAACACTTATTTAGTGTAACTTGCGGATTGAATTCAATGGTATTAGGTGAGACACAAATTCTTGGTCAAGTTCGTACAAGCTTTTTATTAGCTCAGGAAAATGCAGCTGTTGGTACAGTATTTAACCAGCTATTCAAACAAGCAATAACCTTAGCTAAAAAAGCACATTCAGAGACTGATATTGGTGCGAATGCAGTATCGGTGAGTTACGCTGCGGTAGAATTAGCCAAGAAAATCTTTGGTTCCTTAAAAAGTAAGCATGTACTAATTCTTGGTGCAGGTAAGATGGGGGAACTTGCCATACAGCATCTACATGCAAATGGGGCTAGCAAGGTAACTGTTATTAATCGCACGTATGAAAAGGCTCAAAATTTAGCTGAACGGTTCGAAGGTGAAGCTAAAACACTAGAAGAGCTTCAGTGTTCTTTAATCGATGCAGATATTTTAATAAGTTCAACAGGTGCAAAAGAATTTGTTATTACAAAGGATATGATGACTCAAGTAGAAAAGATGCGTAAAGGAAAGCCTTTATTCATGGTTGATATTGCGGTTCCACGTGACTTGGACCCAGCATTAGCTGAGCTTGAGAGTGTCTTCTTATATGATATAGATGATTTGGAGGGAATCGTTGAAGCGAACCTTCAAGAGCGAAAACGTGCAGCTGCACAAATTATGATGATGATTGAAGAAGAAATCGTTGACTTTAAGCAATGGCTAAATTTACTTGGAGTTGTCCCTATTATTTCAGCTTTACGAGAAAAGGCACTTACGATTCAGTCCGGGACAATGGAAAGCATAGAACGAAAGCTTCCACATCTGTCAGAACGTGATTTCAAAGTATTAAATAAACATACGAAAAGCATTATTAATCAAATGCTGAAGGACCCAATCCTTCAAGCAAAGGAACTAGCCGCTCGAAAAGATTCAGAACAAGCGTTAGATTTGTTTGTGAAAATCTTTAATATTGATGAACTTGTAAAAGAGCAACAAGTTCTGAGAGAAGCGGAACCAAATCGAGTGGTTGTCACAAACCCACAGCCTTCCTTTCAATCATAAACGAGGAGAAGCGAATGTTTGATTACTATATGACGAGGCTGCATGAGCTGACCGTTGTCCTGTATGCTTTCTGCGTGCTCTTATATTTTATTGATTTCTTACACCATAACCGGAAGGCAAATCGTGTTGCCTTCTGGTTACTTGCATTTGTATGGTTACTTCAAACGATGTTTTTATTTTTCTACATGTTAAAAACGGGCCGTTTCCCGGTTCTTACTATATTTGAAGGGCTCTACTTTTATGCTTGGGTTCTAATTACATTGTCCTTAGGGATCAATCGGTTACTACGTGTGGATTTCATTGTATTTTTCACAAATGTATTGGGGTTTATTATTTTAGCTATTCATACATTTGCACCTGTACAATTTGATTCTCATGTGATGGCCGAGCAGCTCATCTCGGAGCTTTTATTGATTCATATAACACTTGCCATTCTTTCTTATGGAGCTTTTTCCCTTTCTTTTGTCTTCTCTTTTCTTTATTTGATTCAGTACAACTTACTAAAGAAAAAGAAGTGGGGAGCTAGACTGTTAAGAATTACTGATTTATCTAAACTTGAGCATATGTCATATGTTTTAAATGTTATTGGTGTGCCTATGCTAATTCTAGCAGTCATTTTAGGCATTCAATGGGCATACTTGAAAATTCCTGATATGTTTTGGTTAGATGCAAAGGTCATTGGCTCTTTCGGTGTACTAATTGCATACAGCATTTATTTATACTTACGTGTTAGCAAGGAGCTGTACGGAAGGTCTTTGGCTCTTTGGAATATCGCTTCATTCTTAATTGTTTTGATCAATTTCTTTTTAATAGGCAACTTATCATCCTTCCACTTTTGGTACACTTAAGGATACATACATAGGAGGTTTACATGCGGAAAATAATAGTTGGCTCTAGACGAAGCAAACTTGCACTTACACAAACAAACTGGGTGATTGACCAGTTGAAGAAATTAGATCCATCCTTTGAATTTGAGGTAAAAGAGATTGTTACTAAGGGGGATAAAATCCTTGATGTAACACTATCTAAAGTTGGCGGGAAGGGTCTATTTGTAAAGGAAATTGAGCAGGCAATGCTCGATGAGGAAATAGATATGGCAGTGCATAGTATGAAAGACATGCCAGCTGTTCTGCCACAAGGGTTAGTGATTGGTTGTATTCCATTTCGTGAGGATCATCGAGATGCGTTAATCTCTAAAAATCACATTCCTATTAACGAATTAAAGGCTGGTTCTGTCGTTGGTACGAGCAGTCTTCGTCGCAGTGCACAGCTGCTTGCGATTAGACCTGACCTTGAAATAAAGTGGATACGAGGAAATATTGATACTAGACTAGCTAAATTAGAAGCGGGAGAATATGACGCGATCATTCTAGCCGCTGCAGGACTATCCAGAATGGGGTGGGCTAGCGAGGTAGTATCAGAGTTTATCGATGATGAATTATGTATCCCAGCAGTTGGTCAAGGGGCATTATCGATAGAATGCCGAGAAAGTGATGAACAGCTACTTAACTTATTATCTCGTTTTACTTGCTTGAAAACCAAACAAGCAGTGACAGCTGAGAGAGTTTTTCTCCAAAAGATGGAAGGCGGTTGTCAGGTTCCGATTGCCGGTTATGCAAAAGTTGAAGAAAACGGTGATATCTCGCTTACAGGGCTGGTAGCAACTCCAGATGGGAAAACCATTATAAAGGAATCAGCAAGTGGACAAGATCCTGAAAAGTTAGGACTGCAAGTGGCAGACATGCTGATTGCAAACGGAGGAAAGGAACTAATCGACGCGGTGAAAGTGGAGCTTGATAGTGAATGAGTGGTGACTACTCTCTCAACGGAATGAAGGTTCTTATTCCTAGAGGAAAAAAGCATGCCAAACCATTTTCAGATTTAGTAACGAAATACGGGGGGATTCCAGTGGAAATCCCTCTTATTTCCTTTCGACCAGTTACTTCAACTAGTCTGCCTGTTCTCCTGGATAAAAACTTACATAAATATGATTGGATTATTTTTACTAGTAATGTGACAGTTGAAACATTCTTTACCTTCGATATCAACCCGACCGTTCTCAACAATGTAAAGATTGCTGTTATCGGTGAAAAAACAGAGGAAGCCTTAGTGAGAAAAGGGGTAACAGTTGATTTCAAGCCCAATGAATATGTGGCTGAAGCATTTGTTGAAGAATTCTCCCCTTATATTAGTGAAGGAACGACCGTTTTGATTCCTAAAGGGAACTTAGCTAGAGAACTTATTTCCACCACCCTTGAAAAAAAGGGAGCCTATGTGGATGAACTAGTTATTTACGAAACGTTTTTTCCAGACAGTAGTCGGGACGTGTTGGTGAAGGCGTTAATAGAAAAGAAGTTAGATATCATAAGTTTTACTAGCCCTTCAACAGTGGATCATTTTATGGCTGTAGTGAAGGAAATGAATTTATTATCAACTATTGATCATTGTTTGATCATGTGTATTGGACCTGTAACTCTTCAACGGGCTAATGCTTTAGGCTTACGTGTGGACGCCATGCCAGATACGTACACAATTGATCAGATGTTACAAAGTATGATGAAACTAATAAGAAAGAAGGAGAACAAATGAAACAATCATTTTCTCGTCACCGTCGTTTACGATCTTCAGCAACATTACGCACAATGGTTCGCGAAAACCACTTACACCTTGAAGATTTGGTATATCCAATTTTTGTAGTAGAAGGTGAAAATATAAAAAATGCCATTCAATCTATGCCAGGGGTTTTTCAACTTTCATTAGATCAATTGAAAATTGAAATGGATGAAGTAGCAGCACTTGGGATCACAAGCGTCCTTTTATTTGGAATCCCAAATGAAAAAGATGAGTGTGGTACGGGTGCATTCCATGATCATGGAATTGTACAAGAAGCGACTCGCGTCATAAAAGAACAGCATCCTGATATCGTTGTTATTGCGGATACCTGCTTATGTGAATATACTAGTCATGGCCACTGTGGAGTGATTGAAGGTGGGAAAGTATTAAATGATCCATCACTGAAATTATTAGCTGATACAGCAGTTAGCCAAGCAAAAGCAGGAGCGGATATTATAGCTCCTTCTAATATGATGGACGGATTTGTTGCGGCGATAAGAGCAGGCTTAGATGAGGCAGGCTTTGAGGATATACCAATTATGTCTTACGCTGTTAAATATGCTTCATCTTTTTATGGACCATTTCGTGAAGCGGCTGAAAGCACACCACAATTTGGAGACCGTAAAACGTATCAAATGGATCCAGCCAATCGAATGGAAGGCTTAAGAGAGGCGAGTTCAGATGTTCAGGAAGGAGCAGACTTCCTAATTGTTAAACCTGGAATGCCATACTTGGATATTGTACGTGATATAAAGAATAATTTTCAGCTGCCTGTCGTTGTCTATAATGTGAGTGGAGAATATTCAATGGTTAAAGCGGCTGCTCAAAATGGGTGGATTGATGAAAAGAATATTGTAATGGAAATGCTAACAGGTATGAAAAGAGCAGGTGCGGACCTTATTATCACTTATCATGCCAAAGATGCAGCAAGATGGTTAAAAGAAAACTAATAATTGATGAAACGAGGGATACCTATGCGCTCTTATTCTAAATCTATTGAAGCTTTTGCTGAAGCAAAAACACTTATGCCTGGTGGTGTAAACAGTCCTGTTCGTGCGTTTAAATCGGTAAAAATGGAGCCGATTTTTATGGAGAGAGGTAAGGGCTCTAAAATTTATGATATTGATGGAAACGAATATATTGACTATGTGTTGTCTTGGGGACCTTTAATCTTGGGTCATGCAAATGATCGTGTCGTTGAAGCGATTAAAAAGGTCGCAGAACTTGGTACAAGCTTCGGTGCTCCTAGTTTAATTGAAACGAAATTAGCAAAATTAGTGAAACAAAGAGTGCCTTCTATTGAAATCGTTCGTATGGTTTCTTCAGGAACAGAAGCTACCATGAGTGCTTTGCGCCTGGCTCGCGGATATACGGGGAGAAATAAAATCTTAAAATTTGAAGGTTGTTACCATGGTCATGGAGATTCTTTATTAATTAAAGCGGGATCTGGAGTGGCAACTTTAGGTCTACCTGACAGCCCTGGTGTTCCAGAAGGGGTCGCAAAAAATACGATTACCGTTCCTTATAATGATTTAGAAAGTGTTCGCTATGCATTTGAGCAATTCGGTGATGATATTGCTGGAATCATCGTAGAGCCTGTTGCAGGAAATATGGGAGTTGTTCTACCTCAACCAGGGTTTTTAGAGGGTCTTAGAGATATTACCACGCAATATGGGGCACTTTTGATATTTGATGAAGTAATGACCGGGTTTAGGGTTGGTTACAACTGTGCACAAGGGCATTTTGGGATTACTCCTGATTTAACTTGCCTTGGAAAAGTGATCGGTGGTGGGCTACCTGTTGGAGCCTACGGAGGAAGAGCAGAAATTATGGAACAAATCGCACCAAGTGGGCCAATATACCAGGCTGGAACCCTTTCTGGTAATCCTCTTGCCATGACAGCAGGATTAGAAACACTAAGCCAGTTAACACCTGAACATTATGAGGAGTTTGCACGTAAAGCTGCATTACTTGAAGAAGGAATTAAAGCAGCGGCACAAAGACATGGAATTCCTCACTCCATCAACCGAGTTGGATCGATGGTCGGATTTTTCTTTACCAACGAATTGGTTACAAACTACGAACAAGCCAAAACTTCAAATCTTGATTATTTCGCTACGTATTACCAAGAAATGGCGAATCAAGGTGTTTTCTTACCACCTTCCCAATTTGAAGGAATGTTCCTATCCACCGAACACAGTAACGAGGATATTGCAAAAACGATTCAAGCAATCGACATTTCCTTTTCAAAATTAAAATGATTATGAAAAAGAGGCTCAAATTGAGTCTCTTTTTTATGGAAACACGCTCTTTGCGATTACTTTTATTCATAAAAATATTCACTAGTTCATAGAGTGATAATGACATAGTGATTAAACGTATAGGAAATGAAAGGAGGAGTCGCTTTGTCTCAAGGTAACGAGTCGTGTTTGCGATTTTCATTGGAAGAATCGGTGTGGTTTCAAAAGGGACAGGAAGTAGAAGAGTTAGTTTCTATTTCACTAGCTCCAAATATTACGATTCATGAAAACGAACAATATGTCACCATTCAAGGTGCATTAGAATTAACAGGTGAATATCAACGTTACAATGATGGTTCTAGTGAGGAGGAGGATTTGTTTACTGCTCCGAAGTTTGTTCATCATGTGGAGGAGAGGGATGAGGGACTCTGTGAGTTTTCACACCGTTTTCCAGTAGATATAACCATTCCTAATAACCGTATTCAAAGCATAAATGACATTTATGTAGAAGTGGAAAGCTTTGATTATCTTTTTCAAGAAAGAAGCTGTATGAAACTAACTGCCGATTTAACAATAACAGGTCTATATGGAGATCAGCAGCATAAACCTGCACATGAAGAAACAGAAGTCGAAGAAGTTCAACTTGAGGTCACAAACCGAGAAGCAACAGTTGATGAGATTGAATCCAATATTGAATGGTCGCATGAGCATCGTATAGAAGAACAAGACGAACCAACTATATTAGATCATGAGTATGAACCTTTCTCTGTAGAGGCGAGAAAATCAGCGGATGAAACAGAGGAAAAAGTGGTTTCGATAAATAAATCAGCTGAATTATTTGAAGCTCCACAACTTCCTATAAACGAAGCAAAGGAGCCTGAAATTACTTTTTCTGCAGCTCGGAGTGAAGGACCCCAAGAGGTTGTGGAAGAAGTTGTGGAAGAGGCACCAGAGGTTGAGCTCCAGCCTGTTCCAGAAGCCGAGTTACAGCCACAAGTAGAAACTCAACCAGAAGTGGAAGAAGAATCTTCTTCTTCACCACCTCAGCCTAAGGTGAAGAAAAAGAAGTCCTCAAAAAAGGGAATGTCCTTAACTGAGTTTTTTGCTCGAAAAGAGGAGACGGAAGACTTAACAAAACTTCGTGTAGCCATCGTTCAAAGCGGAGAAACAGTCGAACAATTAGCGTCGCGTTACGAAGTACCTGTACAACAATTACTTAAGGTAAACCATCTTGAGTTAAATCAAGATATATACGAAGGGCAAGTTCTTTATATACCTATTCCTATTGCCCATAAATAGAAGAACAACCATTGGGCAGGTGAAAACTCCTGCCCTTGTTGTTTTTATGGAAGGGTTGAGCCTCCTTGTCGAATGTTAATTATTTGCAGCAAATGGAGCCGGTGTTAAAAAATTATGGAGTTAAGCCACACTTTATCGAGCGATTTGGAAAAATCTTTCGTATCTATAGTGATAAAGGAATTTTTGCTTTAAAAAAGATATCTCCTAAACATGGAACGGATTTTATTCGCCATATCCAATACTTATATCAGAAAGGCTACAATCGTATTGTACCTGTATATCCAACGATTGATGGGCGCTATGCGGTTTTGCATAATCAAGAATTATATTACCTGATGCCATGGTTACCAAATGAAGAGAAAGAAAACAGAAATGAAAGAAATCAACAGCTTTTTCGGGAGCTAGCCAGGCTTCATACATTGTCCCTTCACGAAGTGACCATTGATCCTAAAGAAAAAGAAGAACATTATCAAACTATTTCTTCGCTTTGGGAAAAAGAAACGGAATTTATTGAAGGCTATGTTGAGGCATGTGAGGGGAAACAATATATGTCCCCTACCGAACTTTTGTTTTGCTTGTATTATAATAACATTCGTCTAGCACTTGCATATTCCAAAAACAAGCTAAAAGAATGGTTTGAGCAAACAAAGGAAGAAACGAAGGCCAGGGCGGTCGTGGTTCATGGAAAGATTTCCTCTGAGCATTTTCTTTATGATGAGAGAGGTTACGGATATTTTACTAATCTCGAAGACAGTAGAGAAGGAGCGGCCATTCATGATATCCTACCTTTCTTATCAAGACTGTTAAATACATTCCCAAAGCATTGTGATGACTGCATAGACTGGTTATATGTGTATTTTAAGTACTTTCCATTAAAAGATGACGAAATCCTTTTATTACTAAGTTACTTTGCTCATCCCGGCCCCGTATTAAGGGTAGTGGAAGAGTATTATAAGTCAAAAGAAAAAAATGAAAGTAAGTTTGTTCAAAGACTACAGAAGCAATTTTGGTTATTAAAAAATTCTGAGTACGTCGTCACACGTATAGAGGAAATTGAAAGACAAAAAAAACAAGCTGCAGCGGCAGCAGCAGCTCAAAGTAACGAGGGAGCCCAAAGCTAATGGGCTCCCTAAATAAATTCAAAATGAAATGCAATAGCAAGAGCAATGAGTATGGCTAGAAACAAAACATCAAATGTTGTTGGAAGAAAGATGGTTCGAATTCCTTGAAAGATACAAAAAGGGAGAATGAATTGTCTGCATACTCCTCTCACAGTCCTCAACCATGGTGGCAATGTATAAGGATTATACCTTCTTTTCACACCAATCCCTCCTAAGTTCATAATGTAATCCCATAGACGTTGTAAAAAAATGCTTCTTCCATTACTCTATGTATGGTAATAAAAAAATATGGGTATCCTTATTGACGTTAACGTACTTTTTTATGTAGTATATGGAGTATAAAATGAAGGCATATTTTTAAGTCTTACATATTTTAATACAGAAATCTGCTTGGATAGGGAAGAGTAGATTGGTTACTCGCTTTAAGAGAGGAAAACTCGTGTCTGAAAAGTTTTCTAAGCGTTCCAATTGAAGGTCGCCCTTGAGCATCTTTTACGAACAGTTATGCTTAGTAGTGAAAGACGGGAAGTCCGTTATCTATTTTAAGAGCCAATCATGGTGTATTTATTGATTGGAAAAAAGGTGGTACCGCGAAGCAAACTCCATTCGTCCTTTTAGACGATTGGGGTTTTTTTGTATTTAGCTTAGGAGGGAACAGAAATGGAAACAAATGAATTAACCATGCCAACCAAATATGACCCTAATACGATTGAACGTGGTCGATACGAATGGTGGCTAAAGGGAGAATACTTTCAAGCGCTTAATGACCAAAAGAAAGAGCCATATACAATTGTTATTCCACCACCAAACGTAACAGGAAAATTACATTTAGGGCATGCTTGGGATACCACTTTGCAGGATATTCTTACGAGAATGAAACGTATGCAAGGGTATGATGTATTGTGGTTACCAGGAATGGATCATGCAGGTATTGCGACACAAGCAAAGGTGGAAGAAAAGCTTCGTGCCGAAGGAAAGAGCCGATATGATCTTGGTCGTGAGGCTTTTGTGAAAGAAACATGGAAATGGAAAGAAGAGTATGCGAGTCATATTCGTGAGCAGTGGTCAAAGCTAGGTCTCGGTCTAGACTACAGTAGAGAGCGTTTTACGCTAGATGAAGGGTTGTCGAAAGCAGTAAGAGAGGTTTTCGTTTCATTATATAAAAAGGGACTTATCTATCGGGGAGAGTATATCATCAACTGGGATCCTGCTACGAAAACGGCACTTTCTGATATAGAAGTTATTTATAAGGATGTTCAAGGTGCTTTCTATCATATGAAGTATCCATTAAGTGATGGCTCAGGATTCATTGAAGTAGCAACCACGAGACCAGAAACCATGCTTGGAGACACAGCGGTTGCTGTACACCCTGAGGATGATAGATATAAGGACTTGATTGGAAAAACAGTAATACTGCCAATTGTTGGCCGTGAAATCCCGATCGTTGGTGACGATTATGTTGATATGGAATTTGGTTCAGGAGCAGTAAAAATAACTCCGGCACATGATCCGAATGACTTTGAAATTGGAAATAGACATAATCTCGAACGCGTACTAGTAATGAACGAAGATGGAACGATGAATGCTAATGCCGGGAAGTACCAAGGGCTGGACCGGTTCGAGTGTCGTAAGCAAATCGTTAAGGATCTTCAAGCAGATGACGTGTTATTCAAAATTGAAGAGCATATGCACTCGGTTGGGCACTCAGAAAGAAGTGGTGCAGTAGTCGAACCATATTTATCAACACAGTGGTTTGTTAAAATGCAACCTCTAGCTGATGAAGCAATTGCCCTACAAAAGAAAGATGAAAAAGTGAATTTTGTACCTGACCGATTTGAGAACACATACCTTCGCTGGATGGAAAACATTCGTGACTGGTGTATTTCTCGTCAGCTTTGGTGGGGCCACCGTATTCCGGCGTGGTATCACAAACAAACAGGAGAAGTACATGTTGATCATGAGCCTCCTGCAGACATTGAAAACTGGGAACAGGATAAGGATGTATTAGATACATGGTTTAGTTCTGCTCTTTGGCCGTTTTCGACGATGGGCTGGCCAGATATCGAATCAAGTGATTATAAGCGTTACTATCCAACTGGTTGTCTTGTAACTGGTTACGATATCATCTTTTTCTGGGTTTCAAGAATGATCTTCCAAGGCTTGGAATTCACAGGACAACGTCCTTTTAAGGATGTTCTTATCCACGGACTTGTTCGAGATGCTGAAGGGCGTAAAATGAGTAAGTCACTTGGCAACGGTGTTGATCCGATGGAAGTAATTGATAAGTATGGCGCAGACTCATTACGTTATTTCTTATCAACAGGAAGCTCTCCGGGGCAAGATTTACGTTATAGCACGGAAAAGGTAGAAGCTACTTGGAACTTTGCTAATAAAATCTGGAATGCCTCACGCTTCGCATTAATGAATATGGACGGATTAAC
Organism: Bacillaceae bacterium; assembly: GCA_041640555.1. Taxonomy (GTDB): domain Bacteria; phylum Bacillota; class Bacilli; order Bacillales; family Cytobacillaceae; genus Robertmurraya_A. The sequence continues at coordinate 137,617 of JBEQAB010000004.1, read as the reverse complement.
GTATGAACAAATTGACTTGAGTGGTGAAAAATCTGTAGCGGATAAATGGATATTGACCAGACTCAATGAAACCATTGAAACGGTAACAAGACTATCTGATCGATATGAGTTTGGTGAAGTTGGTCGTGTTCTATACAATTTCATTTGGGATGACTTCTGTGATTGGTATATTGAAATGGCAAAGCTTCCTCTTTATGGTGAGGATGAAGCGGCAAAGTTAACAACAAGATCTATATTAGCTTATGTACTTGATCAAACAATGAGGCTTCTACACCCATTCATGCCTTTTATTACAGAGGAAATTTGGCAGAACCTTCCTCATAAAGGAGAGTCAATTACGGTTGCGACATGGCCTGTAGTAAACGAAGAGTTAACTGATCATCAAGCTGCTTCCGATATGAAGCTATTGGTTGAGATTATTCGTTCTGTACGAAATATCCGTGCAGAAGTTAATACTCCTTTAAGCAAAAAGATCAACATGATTGTAAAGGGTAAAGACGAAAATATCTCTGCTGTGTTGGAAAAGAACCGTGCGTATATTGAGCGTTTCTGTAATCCTGAAGAATTAGTCATTGGAACGGTAGTAGATGAGCCGGAGAAAGCGATGACTGCTGTTGTAACAGGAGCAGAAATTATTCTTCCGCTAGCTGGACTGTTAAATATAGAGGAAGAAATTGCCCGACTAGGAAAGGAATACGCTAAGCTCACTCAAGAGGTTGAACGTGTTCAAAAGAAACTTAGCAATGAAGGATTTGTAAAGAAGGCGCCTGAGAAAGTAATTAATGAAGAGCGTGCTAAAGAGAAGGACTACATGGAAAAACGAGCACTAGTAGAAGCGCGTTTGAATGAATTAAAAGGACTGTAATGTTAGTAGGGCGAATCTATAATAGATTCGTCCTCACTCTATTATGAAAGGTGAACCATCATGTTTTTGACTTATGAAGAAGCAGTGGCATGGATTCATGCTAGATTAAGGCTCGGAATCAAGCCGGGACTTACAAGAATGGAATGGATGATGGACAGGCTTGGTCATCCAGAGAAACATTTTCACTCCGTACATATTGGGGGGACGAACGGAAAAGGTTCGACCGTTACTTTTTTAAGATCCATTTTAGAAGAGCAGGGTTATTCGGTTGGCACTTTTACTTCACCATATTTTGAGCAATTTAATGAACGAATTAGTGTGAATGGTAAGCCTATATCCAATGATGAGATTGTACGTTTAGTCAATGTAATAAAACCTTTAAGTGATGAACTTGAGCAAACGGAACTTGGGGGACCAACGGAATTTGAGGTTATAACTGCTATGTCGCTCGTATTTTTTGGTCAGTTAAGCTCTGTTGATATCGTGCTATATGAAGTTGGCCTCGGTGGACGGTTTGACTCAACAAACATAATAAACCCTCTTCTGTCCATTATTACAAGTATTGGTCTTGACCATACTGCCATCTTAGGAGATACGCATGAGAAAATCGCCTTTGAAAAAGCGGGAATTATTAAATCCGGTGTACCCATCATTACAGCTGTTCATCAATCGGAAGCGTTACAAGTAATAAAAAAGAAGGCTTCAGTAGAGAATGCAGATTGTTTTGTATTAGGGAAAGAGTTTCTTGTTTTAAATCATCAATCAATAGCAAATGGTGAAGAGTTTGATTGGAAGATGGGTGAACAAAACTGGTCTTGTATTCAAATATCGATGATAGGTAAACATCAAATCGAAAATGCGTCATTAGCGATTATGGCCGCTCATCTATTAAATGGTATGAATCAATTTGTAATTGATTCTACGTCCATTAGAAAGGGCATCAAAAAAGCCTATTGGCCAGGGAGATTTGAAGTAATAAATAACGACCCGACGATTATTATTGATGGAGCTCATAACGAAGAGGGAATTCACACAATGGTCCGTGAAGTGAAAAAACGCTACCATGATAAGGACATTCACATTGTTTTTGCGGCGTTAAGAGATAAAAAGCTAGATGGAATGATTCAAGAGTTAGATGAAATCGCTTCTCAAATCACCTTCGTATCCTTTGATTTTCCACGCGCGGCAACTAGCAAGGAGCTCTACTCGATTAGTTTGTCTGAAAATAAAAAAGAAAACATGGATTGGGAGGCAAGTATAGAAGACCAAGTATTCCATCAAAAGGAAAACCAAGTGCTTATCATTACAGGGTCTCTATATTTTTTAGCAGAGGTAAAACCAAAATTGATAAAGCTACTAGAAACGATGTAATATAAATCTATGACAAATGTCTGAATCTTTGATAAAATTAACATAATGTAAGTCTTTTCACCCATTAATAAAGGAGGGGGAGGAAATGGAGCCGAAAGCAAAAAAAATCATTTGGATATCATGGCTATTAATTGTTCCTGTTGGGTTTTATTTAGCATATTCCTTTTTCCCACCATTAATTAGTGGGGTGGATTTTGATTTATTTGCCTTTTTTTTGTTAATCTCTTTCGTTGCATCGGTTCCTATGATTGTAAATAATACGCCGATTTTTCTTATTCAATGGGTTTCATTGGCGGTATTTTTAACATTTGGTTTATTTTATGAAATGATACTTGTGCAATTGGGGATCATTGTCCTTTTACTAAAACTTCGTGTCACCAGACAGCAACTATATCGCTTTCCCCTTAATTCACTTATGTTTTTTATTTGTTCGGTTCTCAGTGGACTGATTTATTATGCATTAGGTGGCGTTCACGGCCTGACTTTGGTAGAGCACCCGAAACTACTATTTATAGCAATCATATACGCAGTCGTAAATTATGCTCTCAATCAGTTGATTTTATCGGGTATTAGATATGCTTTGTTTAAGCAAAAACAGCAGTACTTTGGTAAGGATTTTATTTGGGAGACGATTACATCGATCCTTACTTTGCCTATAGGGCTCGTTCTCTACACATTATATATTGAGGTAGGTGTGGTGGCTCTTTTATTTGTTGGAGTACCATTTGCTAGTCTTTCAATTATATTAAACCTCTATTACTCCACTGAAAAGGTGAATAGTTATCTCCAAAAAGCGGCAGAAATTGGACATGAGCTTGCTGAAAGACTTGATGTGGACGGGGTGCTGAGACTTTTTTTACAAAAACTAAAGACCCTTCTTCCAGTGGATGAAGCATATGTGTTGGATAAAGAGAATGGTCAATTGCATATCATTCGGATGGAAAGTAATCATGGAGAGTTCCGAACCATCCCATCGATGAAACCTTTAAAAAAAGGGGAAGGAATTGGTGGGAAGGTTTGGGCAGATAAGAATTCCCTTATTTTCTCGAGTAACCAAGAGTGGAAATCTATATCAAAGGAACCTTTATCCTCTGATATGGAAAGTGTACTTTGCGTTCCGATTGTTAAAAGCAACGAAGTGGTTGGAGTTTTATTGCTAGCTTCATCTGAAAAAAGGGCATACGAGAAGTCTCAGCTTATGATTCTTGAAATTTTATGCTCTTATTTAGCTGTAGCTGTGGAGAATGCGAGACATTATGAGAAGACAAAGGAAATAAGTGAGCGGTGCGCACTTACCAATCTATACAATTATAGATACTTAGATAATGAGCTGCAAGCAGAGTACAAGAAGTTAATGGATGCTGAAAGGAAGAAAATCTCTCTTATTTTATTAGATATCGACCATTTTAAGTCAGTAAACGACACCTATGGCCACCAAAGTGGAAATGAAATATTAAGAGAATTAGCTACTCGATTAGAGAATTTGGTCGGAAAAAAGGGAACGGTTGCGAGATATGGTGGAGAGGAATTTACAATTCTATTACCTGATGTTGATAAGCAAGAGGCATTCAAGCTAGCTGAGCTTGTACGATTAACTATTGCTAATTGGCCTTTTACCCTCGAACAACATATTTCGGAGAATAATAAACAGTTGCTAGTAAATATTACAGCATCAATTGGTGTGGCAACATCCCCAGATGACGCGGAAGATCCTCAATCATTAATACGACATGCGGACCGAGCATTGTATGTAGGAGCAAAGCGTGCGGGAAGAAATCGAGTAGCTCAATACGTAAAATAAAATAGAAATTACAAAAATAACCAAGAAATTTGGCGAAATCATTCCATGACAAGACGACAAAAGTCTTGTTATTTTTTTTGTACTCTATGATAGGATGAAACAAGCACTCATCTTCGAAGGAGGCAAATGTAGTGGAAAACCAGAAAAAAAATACTATCACGATAAAAATTGATGGTAAAACAAGAACGTATCAAGAGAATAAGCAGAATTCAAAACCAGAAAAAATGACTTCTAGTAAAACTTTTGTCGAAGATGATGGTCGAAAACTAGAATTCGATAGACGGCCAGTAGAAAAGCCAATGATTAAGGAACCGAATTATGAAGAAGTAGCAGCGGCTTCTGCTGAAAAGGATGAAGAAGACTTTGACTGGATTCTACCGGACACAAGTGAGGAACCAGAACTAGAGGAGTACAAGATTGCTAGCTATACAAGTAAACCAACTAAGGGAAAAAGTGTGATCAAAGCCCTTAAGAAAAATAAAAATAATCTCTCTCCTTCTATTTTCTTTGCCCTCTTTTTTGCCGTTATCATAGGGATGAGCTTTGGGTTTATCCTCTTGAGACTTGTCATTACTGACCAAACTCTTGGAGGACAAGAAGTAGTTACGACAGTTCCCCCTACTGAACAACAAAGTGAACAGACGAATGTAGTCAGTTATACATTACCGGTTGTTTCTACTAACGTTGTCCAGGAAAGTGCTTACTCTTCCGTTGAAGCAGCAAATGAAGGCAAAAAAGTACTAGATCAAAAAGGAATTCCCTCGTCAGTCGTGACAATTGATAGAAGCTATCTTCTAGTTGGCATTGGTGTCACGAAGGAAAATGGTAAAGCAATTGGTGAAGGTTTATTGAAAAAAGGCATCGACGATATGTATGCAAAAGAAATACAAGTCGGTGGTCATCAACTAAACGAAATCACCAGTACGGAGCAAAAGCTACTAGAGCAGGCATCACAATTATATGCTCCATTAGTGACAATTAGTACAAGTCTTACGCTGGAACAAACCATTCCTGAAGAAGCTTCAACTAATGTCACACAAATGAAAGTCGAGTGGGATAAAATCAATAATAAAGATATTAAAAGTGAAAGAATGATTCAGCTCAAAGAAGAATTAGATCAAGCCATTACTATTGCCATAAACCCATCAAAAGAAAAGAGCACGGAGCTTCAGCAGCGTTTATTAAGCTTTTTATCCTTATACCAATCAGAAAAATAAAAATATCGACATTTTTGGATATTTTCCGGGAAATGGCGAGAAAATAGCAGAGTCTTGTCAATCTGTTGACAAGCTCTGTTTTTTTATGCTTTTTTAGAAAAAATGTCCCTTTAAAAAATGACTGACTGCCTATTTTTTGTTACGATAAAAAGGTATCTCCCCAATGATCCAAATTAAAAGGTAAGGTGATCTTATGCAAAACCTCATTTTAGCCTCTTCCTCTCCTCGACGAAAGGAACTGTTATCCATTCTTCAAATCCCGTTTGAGGTAAAAGCAAGTGATGTGGATGAAACCTTTCATTCCGACCTTGCACCACATGAAGTAGTAATTAATTTAGCAGACCGTAAGGCAAAGCATGTGTTAAAAAATCATTCTTCATCAATTGTCATTGGTGCAGACACGATTGTTGTTGCTGATGGTGAAATTCTAGGAAAGCCTAAAACTCCAACCGAAGCTTTTGAGATGTTAAGGAAATTATCTGGAACCACGCATTCTGTTTATACAGGGGTAGCGATTGTATCGGCTGCTCGTACAACGACTTTTTATGAAAGGACCGAAGTAACATTCTGGGAGTTATCTGACGAAGAAATTCACTCCTATATAAGTACAGGAGAACCGTTCGATAAGGCAGGTAGCTACGGTATACAGGGATTCGGTAGCACATTAGTGAATCGAATTGCAGGTGATTATTTTACTGTTGTAGGATTACCGGTAGCACGCCTTGTCCGCGAATTAAAACCTTTTAGGTGATGAAGGTTCAACGTAGACCTCCCAAAAAACAGGAGGTACGAAATGCGAACAGAAACACTAATGATTAAGGACTATCCCCATGAAGAACGTCCCCGGGAGCGCTTTGTTCAAAGTGGTCCTGAAAGCCTCTCAAACCATGAACTACTTGCTCTTCTTTTGAGAACGGGAACAAAAGAAGAGTCCGTTCTTCAATTGGCTAATCGATTATTAAATCATTTTGAAGGACTTAGGCTCCTAAAAGAAGCAACCTTAGATGAAATGACCCAGATTAAGGGAATAGGCATGGCAAAAGCTGTTCAAGTACTTGCTGCCGTAGAAATAGGGAGGCGAATCACAAACTTAAATTATGATGATCGGTATGTCATTCGTTCACCTGAAGATGGCGCCAAGTATGTGATGCAGGATATGAGATTCCTTAGTCAAGAACATTTTGTATGTCTTTATCTCAATACCAAAAATCAAGTTCTCCACAAAAAAACTGTCTTTATTGGGAGCTTAAATGCATCCATCGTTCATCCTCGTGAGTTGTACAAGGAAGCTGTAAAACGATCTGCAGCTTCTGTAATTTGTGCACACAATCACCCATCAGGAGTGCGCCTGTATGGTGCCGCATAATAGCATTCTAAAAGAATTAGAACTCCTTACATGGTTCTATGGTCAGCATCTTACCTGAAAGGGAAACCTGTAAAGGGAAAAAAGCATGATGTGAAAAGGGAAAGAGACGATTTGCTATCAGATCGAGTCAGTTTCTCAGACCAAGTGATGTATGGTAAAGGCTAGACTGCTTGAATCCTAGACGAAGGAGCGAAGGGTACGCCGTTACTTATGATAGCTACAAGGTAACGAGGGCAATATCGGAGAAGTTCTCCTGACTTTTTACGATTGTAAGGATTGTCCTTCTATACTCAGGTAAAGAGTAAAACGTCAAAAGGGGTACCTAACCATCACGTTCTATTACGCGGCATAATTCAGGGATTGCCTAAGTACAACTAAGGTTGTATAAGGTAACGGAGTCACCATAGTACTCAACGTTTGCCTGTAATGGGTTTAGCAAGGGGAAGGGTGACAGGCTACTATTCGTCCATTGAAAGGTGTCATGAACATGGCAATTAATCCATTTCAACAATTAGACGTTTTGAAAAAGGCTTTACAAAAAGGGAAACAAATTACTGATTGCTATCGTCTTATGTATAAGAGGGATTTATGGATAAGGGCACATAAACAATTATATGATTTAAAAACTATAAATGAAGTTCAATTACAAGAAGTGGATGAAATCATTTTAAAACTTAAAAAGGGAACGTTCCGTTTCGTAAATCAAAGGAATAGGCAGTCTCCCTCGTATAGAGAGTTAATGGTCCTCGAGGTGATCAAGGTCATTCTTACAACCTTATTTATAGAAACTCACTTTAAAAAGGATGTTCTAAATCAATCTCTCAAAGAAGTAAAAAGAAATTGGAATGCCCAAACCTGGTTGATTTTTGGGGGAATAAATCAAAAGAAGTCTTCTGTTTGCTACCATCTACTCCTGAAAAATATTGAAAATAAGGTGAATGACCGACGTTTCTTACTCCTCCTTCATCATGCAATATTCTCCGGGATAATCGATAAAACTCCTACTATCAAAGGGACAACCCTAAAATCAATACTTTACTCTATTTATTTTCAAGAAGTGGATTTATTTTTGAAGATGAAATTGAATAAAGGAAAAAAGGCAAATACTAGCATAGGAACATTCAAGTATATTCAAGAGTTTGACCATTTCTTGATGACATTTAAGGGACCAAAGGACGTAGCAGTTCATGCTTTTAATGAGGTTCAACTATTTTTTAGCTCAAAACTTTTATTTGCAAACAAAGAATATTCCCTGTTCCTATCCAATTTTAAGAAACCGATTTTTATATGTGGATATGAGATGAAAAGGTGTAAAAAGACTAACACTCTTCTTTTCAAAATACCTGATGTTACACTAAAGAGACTGTCCAAAAAATACGGAGAGATTAATGGTTTTATTCCGATGCCTCGCCCTAGATTAATCAACTTCTCTGAACGAAAAATCATGCGGGTGTACCATGCTGAATTAAGAAAGTTCGTTTTGGATTATCGAGGAGCAAATAATTGGCATGACGTTTCGAAACTATTCTCATTAGCTAGAGGCAGTTTTATCAGAACGGTTGCAATGAAAAGAAAGTGCTCCGTTAACAAAGTTAGTCTTGAGATGAAATCATATAAACAAGGAGATTTTTGCATAAAAGTAAAAGCTGAAGGAAATGTTGAACGATTATTTTCATTTATAAAATTATCTGAGTTTTCCTTTTTGAGATACTAAGCATTATAGCTGGCGAGCCGTATACGCTAAAAGGTGTATGTACGGTTCTGTGGGAGGAGAGAAGAAACCGTAACTACGTGGATGGCGCTTTTCTTCTACCCTACGATCCAACTCCTAGCAAGGAGGATATTGAGGTTACGAAAAGACTAGTGGAATGTGGGAAAATATTAGGTATAGAAATTCTTGACCATTTAATTATTGGGGAAAATAAATTTGTCAGTTTAAAGGAAAAAGGCTATTTATGACACTATGAATTTATTTGACGATGCGATATAATAAGCTTTATGATTTTTTTGCAGTGAAATTACTAAGATGAATTCATAATAAATAGTTTTGACTAGAAAAAGTGAATTTCCATATTGGACAAACCATTAGACGGATGACTTTATTCGTACGATTTGGATGAGAAAGGGAGATACTTTATGTTTGGAATAGGAACAAGAGATCTTGGGATCGATTTAGGAACAGCAAATACGCTTGTGTATGTAAAAGGAAAAGGGATTGTTGTAAGAGAACCCTCAGTTGTTGCGCTACAAACAGATACAAAACATATTGTAGCTGTAGGGAACGATGCGAAAAATATGATTGGTCGTACACCTGGTAATGTGGTAGCTCTTAGACCAATGAAAGATGGGGTTATCGCTGATTATGAAACAACTGCAACGATGATGAAATATTACATAAATTCAGCAAACAAAAGCAAGGGACTCTTTTCAGGCAAACCTTATGTAATGGTATGTGTTCCATCAGGAATAACGGCTGTTGAACAAAGAGCAGTAATTGATGCAACTCGTCAAGCGGGTGCTAGGGATGCATATCCAATTGAGGAACCATTTGCTGCGGCAATCGGAGCAAATCTTCCTGTATGGGAGCCTACTGGTAGCATGGTTGTCGATATTGGCGGAGGGACAACGGAAGTGGCCATTATCTCATTAGGGGGTATCGTAACAAGTCAGTCCATTCGCATTGCTGGGGATGAGATGGATGATGCCATTATTAATTATATTCGAAAAACGTACAATCTTTTGATCGGTGATCGTACAGCAGAAACGATTAAAGTGGAAATTGGTAGTGCGGGTGACCCAGAAGGCATTGAAAATATGGAAATACGCGGTCGTGATTTGTTAACGGGACTACCAAAAACAATTGAAATTAGAGCAGAGGAAATCTCGAAGGCGCTTCATGATACAGTATATGCAATCGTCGATGCGGTTAAGCTTACATTGGAAAAAACTCCACCAGAGCTTGCTGCAGATATTATGGATCGTGGGATTGTCCTTACAGGTGGAGGTGCACTCCTTCGCAATTTAGACCGAGTAATTAGTGAAGAAACAAATATGCCAGTACTCATTGCTGAAAATCCACTAGATTGTGTGGCAATAGGTACAGGAAAAGCTCTAGATCATATTCATCTTTTTAAAAACAAAGCTTCAGAAACACGATAAGCAGTCTATCCTTCCCTCACTCCCTAAGGAGTGAGGGAATACCCCTGTGTGGGAATATTTTCACTTGAGGTGTAAGAAATGCCACAATTTTTATCAAATAAACGCCTTATCATTTTATTAGTTAGCATCATCATTCTCGTGGCATTAATCGGTTTTTCAATAAGAGAGCGAGAGAAGTTAACATGGCCTGAACAATTTATTAAAGATACGACAGGATGGGTGCAATCAGCCTTTTCGCGTCCTACCAATTATGTAGCAGGTTTCTTTGAGAATGTAAGAGATTTGCAAAATACATATGAAGAGAACAAGGAATTAAAAGCTCGATTAGACGAGTTAGTGCAACTTGAGGTAGATGTTCAAACCCTAGCAAAAGATAATAAAGAGCTACGCGAGATTCTTGATAATAAGGAAGATTTAAGTGCGTTTGATCCGGTCCAAGCAATCGTTGTTGGTAGAAACCCTGAAAGATGGCATGAACTACTTGTTATTAACAAGGGAAAACAAGACGGTATCCAACAAAATATGGCGGTTATTACTGCAAATGGGCTAATTGGAAAAGTCAAAAGCACGAGTCAGTTCACTTCGACCATTCAGCTATTAAGTGCAAATGACCCAACAAATCGAATTTCTGCAAAAATAATAGGTGAAACAGAAACATACGGGACGATTGAAGGTTATGATGAGGAAAGGAAGCTCTTAAAACTAAAGAGACTACCGTATGATGCAAAAATAGAGAAAGACCAAATTGTTACTACTTCAGGACTAGGAGGAGTATTTCCACAAAACTTGCCAGTTGGAAAAGTGGTTGAAGTTGTTCCAGATGAATTTGGTTTAAATCAAACGGCTTACGTGGAACCAGGTGCTGACTTTTATGATATCCGTCATGTCATGGTTGTCACAGTGAAAACCCAAGCACCTGACTTAAGTGATATCACTAGCGAAGAGGAGGAGGAATTGTGAAAAAACTCCTTCTTCCTATTTTTGTGTTATTTTTTTTCATACTAGAGAGTTTGTTTGTTGAGCTTTTTTCACCGCAGCTTTTTAATAGTGATCGCATCATTGTCCCTCATTTTCTTTTAGTAGTTCTATTGTTTTTAACCGTTTACGGAGGAAAGAAACAAGGGATTCTTTATGCGGCTATTTTTGGGCTGCTCTTTGACATTGTTTATACAGAAGTAATTGGGATTTATTTCTTTTTGTACCCACTGATTGCTTATTTTGTTTCAAAGACGATGCAACTTATACATAATCATCTCATTGTTGTTTCATTAACATCTATGGTGGGAATTATTCTACTAGAGCTGGGAGTGTATGAGTTAAACTATTTATTAAAAGTAACCGAAATGGTTTTTCAAACTTTCTTACAGGAAAGGCTTTATCCGACCTTATTACTAAATTTAGCGTTTACGATTTTGGTTTCCTTTCCCCTTAAACGACAGTTTGATAAGTATGCAGAGGAACTTAGAAATGAATAAAAAATCAGTTCTATTTAAAAAGGATTTCTGGGGCTTAAGGTCGAAATAATATAAAGATATATGTCAGTTTATTTCGTGATGAGCTTTTATACTTAGGTTTTTTTACATCGAGGGATGCTTTTCTATTGAGGTGACCAACTTAACATGAAGAAGACACAAAATGTGCTAATTAAAGGAACAAAGGATGGATTAACGTTACACTTAGATGATCTTTGCTCCTATGAAGAATTAAAAAAGGAATTAGACTCTAAATTAACTGAAAATTCTTTAGCTAACAAGGATCGACCTTTAATATCCGTACGAGTTCAAGTAGGTAACCGATACTTGACAGAAGAACAGCAAGAAGAAATAAAAAATTTAATACGCCAAAAAAAGAATTTAGTTGTTGAATTAATACAATCAAATGTAATGACAAGGGAAGAGGCCGATCTAGCAATAGCAGCAAATGAGATCATCCCAGTAGCAAGAGTTATTCGTTCAGGTCAAGTACTAGAAACACCAGGTGATTTGCTTTTGGTAGGAGATGTGAATCCTGGGGGGACCGTTCGAGCCGGCGGCAATATTTTTATTATGGGAGCATTAAAGGGAATTGCTCACGCAGGATGCTTTGGGAATTCAAATGCAGTCGTCGTTGCCTCAGTAATGAATCCTTCACAAATTAGAATAAGTCATTGCATTAACCGTGCACCTGATTATGGAACAGACAAGGAGAAGCGGGAAATGGAATGTGCCTATATTGATGAAAATGATCAAATTGTTATTGATAGATTGCAAGTATTATCACAGCTAAGACCAAACTTAACGAAGCTGGAAGGGGGACGCTAAAATGGGACAAGCCATTGTTGTAACTTCAGGAAAAGGTGGAGTAGGGAAAACGACTACTTCTGCAAATATTGGTACTGCACTAGCCTTACAAGGGAAGCGTGTCTGCCTTGTTGATACAGATATAGGATTGAGAAACTTAGACGTAGTAATGGGACTTGAAAACCGAATCATTTACGATTTAGTTGACGTCGTGGAAGGTCGCTGTAAGATTCATCAAGCGTTAGTTAAAGATAAGAGATTTGATGATCTACTATACCTGCTTCCAGCAGCACAGACCAGTGATAAAACGGCTGTTCAGCCTGAACAAATGAAAACATTGATTAACAATTTGAAGCAGGACTATGATTATATTATTATCGACTGTCCAGCGGGAATTGAGCAAGGTTACAAAAATGCTGTTGCAGGTGCGGATAAAGCTATTGTTGTAACTACACCTGAGGTGTCTGCTGTTCGGGATGCAGATAGAATCATCGGACTATTGGAAAAAGAAGAAAATGTGGAAGCGCCAAAGCTTGTGATTAATCGTATACGTAGCCATATGATGAAAAATGGAGATATGCTTGATGTGGACGAAATCACCGCACACCTATCTATTGATTTAATTGGAATAGTGGCAGATGATGACGAAGTGATTAAAGCGTCTAACCATGGTGAACCAATCGCTCTTAATCCTAATTCAAAAGCTTCAATTGCTTATCGAAATATTGCACGCCGAATACTCGGAGAATCAATACCTCTTCAACAGCTTGATGATAGTGATAAGGGTGTATTTACTAAAATTAAAAAGTTTTTTGGTGTTAAGTAAAACCGAGATATTTCTCGGTTTTTTTATTTGGTTTCTTTGTCTTTGTTATTGTCATAGGTTTGTCCTTTTGCACATAAACTTGTACAAAATGTAAAAGGAATGGTGGGGAAACCATGGGGTCAAGACCGGATGAGATTCGTAAACGTATTGCAAAGCGAAAAAGGGAAAGGGACAGGCTTACACAGACCGTGGCTCATTCAAGACTGTTGTTGCCAGAAACGGAAGAAACGCACGGATATGATCGGATTCCCACATATGAAAGTGGGAAAGAAGAAGAGCTTCATCCGCTATTTCGAAAGGAAGTATTTATCTTTAAAATTCTAGCATCTACAATTTTGGTGTTCTTAATTGCGATTATTTTTAGAAATAATGACGCTAGATTTGAGAGTATTAGAGAATTTGTGATGATAAACATGGAAAAGGACTTCCAATTTACGACAGTGGCAAACTGGTATGAAGATCAATTTGGAAAGCCACTTGCTCTATTGCCATTTACAAATAAAGAATCGGAAGAAGTGAAAGAAGAGTCACAGCCATATGCTCTACCAGCTTCAGGGAAGATTCTAGAGGAGTTTGGGGAAAATGGACAAAAGGTAACAATCGAAACACCTAAAGGTGCAGCTGTTACTGCGTTGAGTGGTGGTATGGTTGAATTTGCAGGTGTAAAAGAGGGGTTTGGTAAGACGGTTATTGTACAGCATGGTGATAAGAGTGAGACTTGGTATGGCAATCTTGATGAAATTTCGGTAAATCTTTATGAATATATCGAGAAAGGGAAAGAAGTAGGAACAGCCATGGATAGTGGTGATGGAGAAAAAGGTTCCTTTTACTTTGCCTTAAAAGAAGGAAATGAATTTATAGACCCTTTCCAGGTGATTCAGGTTGAATAAAATAATGGATCTTTTTTCAAAAATTTATATTCATCCACTTTTGTGGGTAGTTGTGGCTTTGTCTGTCGTGACAGGTCACTTTTATGAACTTTTACTCCTCTTAATTATTATCTTTACACATGAGTTAGGTCATGGGGTAGCTGCATCCTATTTTTCTTGGAGAATTAAAAAAATCACGTTGCTTCCATTCGGTGGGGTTGCAGAGATGGATGAACACGGAAACAGACCGCTTAGAGAAGAAGCGATCGTTGTATTGTCGGGACCTGTACAACATATATGGCTTGTTGCCGTTGCTTATTTACTTCATCAAGCGGGACTTGTAAATGACCATTTGTTCTCCATGTTTCTACAGTATAATCTGATGATATTTTTATTTAACTTACTACCTATCTGGCCATTAGACGGTGGGAAGTTCGTTTTTTTATGGCTTTCTATTAAGAAGCCATTTCCTAAGGCATTTAAACAAACGCTCCTTCTTTCTTTCTTTGCTTTAGGATTATTTAGTACCGTCATTTTAGTGACAGAGCCTTTAAATATTAATGTTTGGATTATCATCTCATTTCTTTTGTTCTCTTTGTATTATGAATGGAAGCAAAGAAGATATGTGTTTGTTCGATTTCTTCTGGAACGCTATTACGGGAAAAAGGACACGTTAGGAACACTCATTCCAATAAACGTGGAGGAGGATGAGTTGGTTATTCATGTACTTGAAAGATTTCAAAGAGGCTGTAAGCATCCGATTATTATTGAGAATGATCGACAGGAGAAAAGATTGCTAGATGAAAATGAAGTGTTACATGCTTACTTTGCTGATAAACTTTTGATGGCAAGAATGAAGGATTTGCTTTATCAATATTGAACGATGATAATAAAGGTGATGTTTTGATAAAGTGAGGAATAGATGTTGGATAAGATCATTGTGAATTATTTAGGTAGAGAAAAACGCTATGCGATACTCAAGGATCAAAAAGTTGAGAAGCTGTATATTGAACAACCAAAGCAGCAGTCGCTCGTTGGCAATATATATGTAGGTACAGTATCAAAAGTCATGCCAGGGTTACATGCTGCTTTTGTTGATATTGGAGAAGAAAAACAAGGGTTCTTACATAGAGATAAGCTCGTTTCATTTTTATCATCAAAAGAGGAGAAGGCGATAAAAGAGGCTAGAGCAATTAGCTCATTTGTCCACCAAGGGGAGAGGCTACTTGTTCAGGTGGAAAAAGATGCAAGCGGTGATAAAGGTCCACGTTTAACAGGGATTGTCGAGCTTAACGGAAAGAATATTGTGTATTTACCGAATGGCTATTATGTGGCTGTCTCAAGGAAAATTGAAGATTCAGAGCAAAGAGAAAGCTGGCGACAAATAGGGCATGAACTGAAAGTAGAGCATGAAGGGCTCATTTTTCGCACCTCATGTACGGAGGCAAACAGGGAGGAAATTGAAACAGAGCTAAACCAGTTGCGAACTCAATATGATGAACTCACTAAATCTTTAAAAATGGCAAAAAAACCTTTGATTGTTCACGAAAGTGAGCATTTCATTAAGGAGCTAAGAGAAGAACTAAAAAAGTTGCAGTCTCCAGTGATTGTAATTGATGATTCCAGCCTAAAGGATAAATTATTAGCAGATTCTCATGATCATGTATATGAAATTATTTATCATCATGACAAACAAAATATATTTTCTGCTTATGGGATTGAAGAATCCGTTGAAAAAGCATTAAGACGAGTCGTCTGGCTGTCAAATGGTGCCTATATAGTCATTGATGAAACAGAAGCTCTTACCATTATTGATGTGAATACGGGAAAGTATTCAGGGAAAAATCATCTTCAAGATACGGTTGTGAAGACGAATGAGCTTGCTGCTGAAGAGATTGCACGTCAATTAAGAATCAGAGACATTGGTGGAATTATTCTAATTGATTTTATTGATATGAAGGATTTGGGTGACCAAGAAACGGTCCGAAAAAAACTGGAAAGAGCCTTAAATAAGGATCATAAACGAACAAATATGGTTGGATTTACACAGCTAGGCATCATGCAGCTAACTAGAAAAAAAACAAAAGTAGCACTCTCTGAAGGTTTAACTGAAAAATGTAAAGTATGTGAGGGGACAGGGAGCGTACTAAGTGCAGAAACGGTAGCCTTCAAGCTAGAACGAGAGCTCTGGGAGCTTAGGGGGACCGATTATGAGTCTGTTACCATTGAAACGACCGAAGCTGTAAAAGATGTGTTTTCTGGTTTGGAAGGAAAACATTTAAAAAGAATGGAAGAATTAATTCATACAAGCATTCGTTTTATTAACATAGCCAACAATAAACCATTCTATAAAATAACGAAGCTCATCTAACCGTGAGCTTTTTTATATTGACAATAAGAAAGAAAATATGATAATATCGTTTATGTTATGTTTGTAGCACCCGTGCTACAACCGCGCAGATCAGGTTTTAAGTCTTTCTCTAGAAAGCGCCTGTGATGGCGAGTCTTAGTTTATAAGGAGGTGCAGTTCATGTACGCAATTATTGAAACAGGCGGAAAGCAAGTAAAGGTAGAAGAAGGACAAACTATCTACATTGAAAAGCTAAGCGCTGAAGCAGGCGAAACTGTTACATTTGACAAGGTTTTATTCGTTGGTGGAGAAAGCGTAAAGGTAGGAAGCCCAGTTGTTGAGGGTGCTACTGTTACAGCTAAAGTTGAAAAGCAAGGTCGCGCTAAGAAGATCATTGTTTTCAAGTACAAGGCGAAGAAGAACCAACGCAAAAAGCAAGGTCATCGTCAACCATATACAAAAGTTGTCATTGAAAAAATCAACGCGTAAGGCGGTCTAAGATGATTCAAACGACGATTTATCGTACTGAATCTGGACACATAAAGTCGTTTACATTGAGCGGTCATGCTCTCTTTGCTAACCGTGGGGACGATATCGTCTGTGCCGGTGTCTCTGCCGTTTCATTCGGTGCTATTAACTCAGTTATTGCGTTAACAGGTGTTGAACCCGAAATTGAGCAAGGAGATGGTGGCTTTCTCCGCTGTGTGTTTCCTACCAATCTCTCTAAGGACATACAGGAGAAGGTACAGCTACTGCTAGAAGGCATGGTCGTGTCACTGCAAACGATTGAGAGAGATTACGGGAAATATGTAAAAATTACCTTCAAAAAGTAGGAGGTGGAACAATAATGTTAAGATTAGATCTTCAGTTTTTTGCTTCTAAAAAGGGAGTAGGTTCTACAAAGAACGGTCGTGATTCACATGCTAAGCGCCTTGGTGCTAAGCGTGCAGATGGTCAATTCGTATCTGGTGGTTCAATCCTTTACCGTCAACGTGGCACAAAGATTTATCCAGGTGTTAACGTTGGTAAGGGTGGAGATGACACTCTATTCGCGAAAGTGGACGGAGTCGTTAAATTCGAACGCCTAGGACGTGACCGTAAGCAAGTGAGCGTATACCCTGTAGCTCAAGAAGCTTAATTCTTTTAGAAAAAACTCTAACCATTAGGTTAGAGTTTTTTTAATCATAAGCTATTACCAAGGTTTTCTTTTTTGCTATACTAAAAACAAGCAGTTTTCTGACTGATAACGAAATTGGTACAGGAGTGCATGACATGAACAGAGATTGGACGACGGTTGAGTTGCTGAGTCACTCTCGTCACGATTGGTTAAATAAAGTACAGCTCATAAAAGGTAACTTATCTTTACATAAATACGACAGGGTAAACGAAATCATACAGGAAATTGTTATTGAGGCACAAAATGAGGCTCGTCTCTCTCAATTACATACACCACAGCTTGCTGCCCTCCTTCTTACCTGCAACTGGAACAACTTCTCTTTTCAGGTAGATTATGAAGTGCTCGAGGCATCTACCGACAACCAAAACATAATTAATGATAGTTTGGCACTTAACTGGATAACCTCTTTTTTTGAGTGCTTACAGCAAACAGTTCAGGAGTTTGCTGAGAATCAACTCTCAATTACAATTGAAAGACAGCAAAAGGCAGCCTGTTTCTTTTTGGATTTTAGTGGAATAATAAAAAATAGGTCAGGTCTTGTAGAATTTTTCGAAAGAAAAGAAACAGTAATAGAAGTAATCGTTCATGATTGTTCGGAACAGGAATTTTCGTTACAGGTATTCTTACCATATGAGGAATAATTGGATTATTCGATTCTCGTCATGTGATGACAACTTCTATCAGGCTCATTACTATAGAGCAACAACATAGGACAGACGGGAGGATATAAGATGTTTGTAGATCAGGTAAAGATTTACGTAAAAGGTGGAGACGGTGGAAACGGAATGGTAGCATTCCGCCGTGAGAAATATGTACCAAAGGGTGGACCTGCTGGAGGTGACGGTGGGAAAGGTGCAGATGTAGTATTTGTGGTAGAAGAAGGATTACGAACGTTAATGGATTTTAGATACCAAAGACATTTTAAAGCTCCCCGCGGTGAGCATGGGATGTCCAAAAATCAACATGGAAAAAACTCAAAAGATATGATTGTTAAAGTTCCACCAGGGACTGTCGTAACAGATGCAGAAACAAATGAAATTATTGCTGATTTAGTTGAACATGGACAACGTGCAATTATTGCTAGAGGTGGTCGAGGCGGACGAGGAAATTCCCGATTCGCTACACCAGCTAATCCAGCACCTGAATTATCCGAACATGGTGAACCAGGACAGGAAAGGGATGTAATTCTCGAACTTAAGCTTCTTGCTGATGTTGGTTTGGTTGGCTTCCCTAGTGTTGGAAAGTCAACATTATTGTCCGTCGTTTCTTCTGCCAAACCGAAAATTGCTGAATATCATTTCACAACAATTGTTCCAAATCTTGGAATGGTCGAGACGGAGGATGGAAGAAGCTTTGTAATGGCTGATTTGCCTGGGCTAATTGAAGGTGCTCACTCTGGTGTAGGACTTGGTCATCAGTTTTTGCGACATATTGAAAGAACAAGGGTCATCGTTCATGTGATTGATATGGCTGCAACAGAAGGAAGAGATCCTTATGAGGATTACGTAACGATCAACAAAGAGTTGCAGGAATATAATTTACGGTTAACTGAAAGACCACAAATCATTGTTGCTAATAAAATGGATATGCCAGATGCCGAGGAAAACTTAAAATCCTTTAAAGAAAAATTAACAGATGAATATCCGATCTTCCCAATATCAGCGATTACGCGCCAGGGACTAAGAGATTTACTTTTTGCAGTTGCTGATAAAATTGAACAAACTCCTGAATTTCCACTTCATGAGGAAGAGCTTGAGAGTACAGGAATACACCGAGTGCTTTACAAACATGAAGCGGAGCAGACAGAGTTTGTTATTACGAGAGATCCGGATGGAAGCTTTGTGGTTTCAGGACATGCAGTGGAACGATTGTTTAAGATGACGGACTTCTCTAGAGACGAGTCCATCAAACGTTTTGCTCGCCAGCTTCGTGGCATGGGAGTCGATGAAGCGTTAAGAGAAAGAGGAGCAAAAAATGGTGATACAGTAAGACTTATGGATTATGAATTCGAATTTTTAGATTAGTATATCGCAGCGCTTTACCTGGGGGTGGGGAAAATGAGAGAAGAAGATATATTAGACAAGAAGTTTTACTTAGTACGTGAAGATGTGTTGCCTGAAGCGATGAAAAAAACACTCGATGCAAAGGAAATGATTGAACGAGGGAAAGTTGAGTCTGTGTGGGATGCTGTTCAAAAAGTGGACTTGAGCCGTAGTGCCTTTTACAAATATAGAGATACAGTCTTTCCTTTCCATACGGTTGTAAAAGAACGGTTAATTACCTTGTTTTTTCATCTTGAAGATCGATCGGGTACTCTTTCACAGCTGCTTGGTGTGGTAGCTTCATCGGGTTGTAATGTATTGACTATCCACCAGACAATCCCACTTCAAGGTAGAGCCAACGTAACGCTATCTTTAAATACGACGGATATGGCTATTGAAATTGAAGAACTGCTTGCACGATTACGCAGGATGGAATTTGTAGAGAAGGTTGAAGTACTAGGGTCAGGAGCATAATTGCTTCCGCCCTGTTTTTCATTTGTATACATATTTTGTTTAAAGTGATAAAGTGATTAAAAGAGAGATATGGATTGTGGTAACAAAGGAGAGAGAATATTGAAAGTAGCATTTTTAGGACCAAGAGCCACGTTTACTGATTTAGTGACAAGAGAAATGTTTCCTCATGAGGAGCGAATTCCTTATGCCACAATTCCGGATTGCTTAGATGCAGTAATGGAAGAAGAGGTTGACGTTACGGTTGTTCCGCTTGAAAATACCCTAGAAGGATCAGTAAATATTACATTGGATTATTTAATTCATGAAATAAATTTACCGATAATTGCTGAGGTGACAACTCCTGTAAAGCAGCATTTACTTGTACATCCATCTGTGAAAGAGAAATGGCAGGAGGTCACTAAAGTATTAAGCCATCCTCATGCGATTGCTCAATGTCATAAGTTCCTTCATGGATCATTAAAAGGTGTACCTTGCGAGAATGCAACGAGCACAGCTGCTGCAGCGAAGTATATTATCGAACATCCGGATGAAACCGTAGCGGCTATTGCAAATCAGCTAGCTGCTAAAGAATATGGACTAGCGATTGCAAAAGATAATATACACGACTATGACTTTAATCATACAAGATTTATCGTACTATCAAAGAAAAACATCCCACTTCAACCAAGCACCATTGAAGTCAAAGGTTATAAAACGACTGTAATGGTTACATTGCCTACGGACCGATCAGGTGCACTACATCAAGTGCTATCTGCTTTTGCATGGAGAAAATTAAATTTATCAAAAATTGAGTCTCGTCCTATGAAAACGGGACTTGGAAATTACTTTTTTATCATTGATATTGAGGAAAAGATGGACGAGGTTCTCATTCCAGGTGCGATTGCCGAACTAGAAGCACTCGGTTGTAGTGTATCGGTGCTTGGTAGCTATCCGTATTTTCATGAAATAAGATAAGAAATGCAGAACCGTAACCCCTAGTTGCTAACGGGCAACTAGGGGTTTTTATTTTCGATCAATAAGAAAACCAGCTTTATCCAGTGCTTCTTCGACTTGATCAAGGATATGCTCAGATGGTGCGGAGATGGTGTGAATATGAATGCCTCCTGTTAACTCTGAGAGGTAGGAAGATTTGGTTGATTGCATCTTCTCTAAAAATTGCTTTACTTCTCTACGATTTGACACCATGATCGATGCTGTCAAATCTCCGTATATATGATGTTCAATTCTTACGTCTCTTACAGTAACTCCATGATCAACAAGCAAATTTAATTCTTCTTCTGTCTGCTCAGGGGGGTGTGAACAGGCAATGGTTCGATAAATCGGTGCATCATTCGCTTGATTGGAGAGATATAAATAGCCCTGGCTTGTTGCCATAATTGGCTCTCCTTTGGCCTTTAAAAGCGTTATGTCTCCAACAATTACTTGTCTGCTAACATTTGTTCTTGTTGAGAGTTCTCCTCCAGTTATCGGTGAAGCACTTGACTTTAGCCATTCAAGAATGAGCTCACGACGGTTTTCTCCTAATATCTTTTTCTCATTCATTTTAAACGTCTCCCTTATTGTCAACACTACAATTATTTTACCATACTTGTTATTTGAATATCACGCTGAGGCACTTCCTGGATGATTGATATCATTGTTTGTGCCAACCCTTTCACATCTGCTTCCGTTGTATGAACCCCAAATGATATTCGGATGAACTCTTTTGCTGACTTATCATTAATACCTAGAGCTAGCATTGTTTTAGAAGGGGAAGTTCGTCCCACTTGGCATGCACTTCCAGTAGAGATTGCATATCCTTTGCGGTTAGCCTCTAGCATCACCCATTGGCCTTCAAGTCCTTTTATTCGGAGACCTAGTATGGATGGTAACTGAGCATGTGCATTGCCATGAACAATGATCTCATCTCTTACGTCCATTAAATGGGTGAGAAATT
Organism: Bacillaceae bacterium; assembly: GCA_041640555.1. GTDB lineage: Bacteria > Bacillota > Bacilli > Bacillales > Cytobacillaceae > Robertmurraya_A. Next base: position 115,885 of record JBEQAB010000004.1, on the reverse strand, counting down.
GTTCACGTAAAGATTTCATGTGTTCATCATTGTTAATCAAGTTTGTTACTTGTTTATTAGCAGCTGTAACCATACTAACAATGGCAGGAATATTCACTGTTCCTGGTCTCATTCCACGCTCATGTGATGTGTTTGGATAAAATGAATCAAATGGAATGGATGGTGAAATATATAACGCACCGATTCCTTTAGGTCCATATATTTTATGACCCGAGATCGCAAGGCTATCTACGAATGGAGAAATCGCTTCTACATCCAACTTCCCAAAGGATTGTACGCAGTCACTGTGTAGGAGAATTCTATTTTCCTTACAAAGCGTACCAATTTCATTTAGTGGCTGTATCGTACCAATCTCAGAATTCACATGTTGTATACAAGCAAGTACGGTATCCTTACGAATAGCGGACTGAAACTGCTGTACATCAATCATTCCATTTTCCATTAAGCCCAATTCAGTAATTTCATAGCCGTCTAACATTTTTAAGGATGAATGGATAGAGGAGTGTTCAGCCATATTCGTGATAATATGCTTTCCTTTTTTTGATGATTGAGATAAAAGAGAGTGAACCGCAAGAAAATTCCCTTCAGAACCTCCGCTAGTAAAATAAACTCCTTCACTCTTTACACCTAGTATTCTTGCAATCTCCTCCCTGCAGCCTTCAAGTAAAGTGGCTGCACGAGTCCCTATATCATGTAGGCTTTGAGAATTTCCATAATACTCAGTTGATGCTTTAACAAATGCTGAGGCAGCTTCTGTGTCCAATGGACAAGTAGCGGCATAATCAAAATATTTCATTGTCGTCCTCCAAACTACTAGATTTCCTTCACAAAACACTTGTCATAATTGTAATTGTATGTAAATATAAGTGTCAAGACACCTGTAAAATACGGATGGTGATAAAATGATACATTCCGATGTTTTAATTATTGGAAGTGGAGTGGCAGCTTTGCAATTAGCAAAGAAGCTTAGCTGTGATATGAATGTGATTGTTCTCACAAAATCAAAAGCGACAGATGGAAATTCTAATCTTGCTCAAGGTGGCATAGCGGCGGCAATAGCTATCGAAGACCATCCTGACAATCATTACCTTGATACGTTGGAAGCAGGAAGGTACACGAATGATCGTGAGCTAGTGAAAGAAATGACAGAAATGGCTCCGTACCTAATTAAAGAAATGGTTTGTGATGGATGTACGTTTGACCGTGCAAAAGATGGCAGCATATTGCTTGGATTGGAAGGCGCACATAGTCATAACCGAATCGTTCATAGCGGTGGGGATGCTACAGGGAAAAAGGTAATGGAATTTTTATTAAAGGAAACTAAACATATACGAATAATCGAAGAAATAGTTGTTTACGATTTATTGGTTATAGATGGAAAGTGTATCGGAGTAAAAGCTAAAGATAAGCGTGGAGAGAATAATATTTTTCTTACCAACCATGTGGTTCTAGCAACAGGAGGATTAGGTCAACTATATAGTTTCACTTCAAACGCGGAGACGATTGTAGGAGATGGAATCGCACTTGCATTCCGTGCGGGTGCGGAGGTAGCAGATTTAGAATTTATTCAATTCCACCCCACTCTTTTGTTTGCCGATGGGAAGTGTCAAGGATTAGTTTCAGAAGCCGTTCGGGGTGAAGGGGCAGTCCTAACTTTAAAGGATGGAACAAGAATAATGAAAAATGTACATCCAATGGAAGATCTAGCACCCAGACATATTGTGTCACAAACCATATTTGATTTTTTGCAATCAGGTGAGCAAGTATTTTTAGATGTTTCTCATATAAAAGAGTTTACCAAAAAATTTCCAACTATAACCAAAATGTGCGAGGAGAATCGAGTTAATCTTACAAAAGGCCTTATTCCGGTTGTGCCTGGTTGCCATTTTGTAATGGGGGGAGTGAAAACGGATCATTATGGACGTACAAGTGTTAAAAACCTATATGCAATTGGTGAGGTAGCTTACACTGGCATACACGGAGCCAACCGATTAGCTAGTAATTCCTTATTAGAAGGTCTTTTTTTCGGAAAGAGACTGGCCGAGATTTTGAATCAGACATTCAAGCAGGCTTCATGTTCCATTATCGAAACAAGTTCAAGGAAGATGGGAACAGTGTCACTCCCAGATAAGGCAGTCCTACAGGAAAAAATGATGAAACATGCAGGAATTGTAAGAAACAAGCAACATCTACAAGAGCATTTAGAATGGCTAGAGAGTTTCCAAATAAAAGAACTTATTAGTTGTTCCATCGATGAAAAAACAAAGGAAGAGATCCAAGTGATATTTATGTTAATTACCGCTTGGTTAGTTACGAAATCAGCACTTCTTCGAGAAGAGAGTCGTGGTGGGCATTTTCGAGGGGACTTTCCATATGAAGATAAGGGATGGCTAGAGAAAAAAATCATATTAAAACATGAACAGGAGCAGGGAGATTTCTATGAACAAATTAAAGCTGCGTTTGCAACTTGAACAATTTCTCCTGGAGGATATTGGGGAGCGAGATGTAACAAGTGAACTAATTTTTGGCGAAGAAGAAAGAGGGGAACTTGTATTTATTGCAAAAGAGAATGGCGTTTTCTGTGGGGACGAGATCATTCGGACAGGATTCACCCTTCTAGATAAGGATGTAGTGATTGATCTTGTAGTTAGGGATGGAGAACGGTTTGAAAAAGGCCAGAAGTTAGTAACCATTAAAGGTCATGTAACGACGTTACTGAAGGGGGAAAGAGTGGTACTTAACCTTGTTCAGCGAATGAGCGGAATAGCGACCCGAACAAGAGAGGCTGTAAATATATTAGATTCTACATCTACTAAAATAGTAGATACACGAAAAACGACACCAGGACTTCGGATGCTTGAAAAATATGCGGTTCGATGTGGTGGAGGCTTTAACCACCGATTTGGTTTATACGATGGAGTAATGATTAAAGACAATCATATCTCTTTTGCAGGTTCCATTTCTAAAGCTGTGCAAAAAGTAAAGTCCCATTTAGGGCATATGGTAAAAATCGAAGTGGAAGTTGAATCGAAGCAGCAGTTGTTAGAAGCGATTGAAGCTAAGGCAGATGTGATTATGTTTGATAATCGTACACCGGATGAAATCAAAGAGTGGATCACTTTGGTTCCAAAAGGAATTGTAACCGAGGCTTCTGGTGGCATTACATTAGAGAACCTGGATACGTACAAGCATACTGGAGTGGATGTTATTTCATTAGGATTTTTAACACATACGATTCAGTCTATTGATATTAGTGCGAAAGTTCTTGTGAAGTAAGTAAGAGAGGATGAATGAGATGAATCTATTTGAAGTGGTTGAAAAAAATAAGCTTCTGCCTGACCAATACAAAGAACTAACCAAGGATGAAATGGAAACCCGAGTTCGAGCCATTAAAGAAAGATTAGGAAACAAACTATATATTCCAGGACATCATTATCAAAAAGATGAAGTTATACAATTTGCTGATGATACAGGAGATTCATTAAAACTTGCGCAGCTTTCTGCAGAGAATCACGAAGCAGAATATATTGTATTTTGCGGCGTACATTTTATGGCTGAAACCGCGGATATATTAACAAAGGATACACAAAAAGTGATACTGCCAGATATGCGAGCAGGTTGCTCAATGGCAGATATGGCCGATATATACCAGACGGAAAGAGCATGGTCAGAATTACAGGATGTATTTGGTGATACCATTCTTCCTTTAACCTATGTGAATTCCACAGCTGCCATCAAGTCTTTTGTTGGGAAACATGGCGGTGCTACAGTCACATCGTCCAATGCTGAACATATGGTCACATGGGCATTTACTCAAAAGGAGCGGATACTATTTCTTCCTGACCAGCATTTAGGGAGAAATACCGCTTTCAATCTAGGGGTGCCGTTAGACAAAATGGCGGTTTGGGATCCGATCTCTAATATTTTACAATATGAGGGGAAATTAGAAGACGTAAAGGTAATTTTATGGAAGGGACATTGCTCTGTTCATGAGAACTTTACCGTTCATAACATTGCGGATATCAGGACCAGTAACCCAGATATGAAAATTATTGTTCACCCAGAGTGTAAGCGTGAGGTAGTGGAGCTTTCTGATTTAGCAGGTTCGACAAATTACATTATACAGCAAATTGAGGCATCACCTGCTGGTTCCGCATGGGCCATTGGAACGGAAATGAATTTAGTGAATCGAATTATTCAGGACCACCCAGATAAACAAATTGTATCTTTAAACCCGCATATGTGTCCATGTCTAACCATGAACCGTATTGATCTGCCCCATTTATTATGGGCGTTGGAAAGTATAGAACAAAGGGAACTTCATAATGTTATAAAGGTTGAGGCAGAAATTGCTGAGTATGCAAAACTTGCTCTTACAAGAATGCTTGACCAATCATAAAAGGCTGCAGCCCTCCAATTTATTTGGAGGTTTTTTTTGTGAGAAAAAAGGGGACAATTCATATTCTTTTTGAAAAATTCATAAGTTTTTATGTAGATTGTTAGCAATTTGCCCACTCCGACATACAATATATGGACTTACGCATAGGAGGGAAATCAGAGTGAAAATCCATATCGTACAGAAAGGGGATACTCTTTGGAAAATCGCCAAGAAGTACGGCGTGAATTTTGAAGAGCTGAAAAAAATGAATACGCAGCTCAGTAACCCTGATATGATCATGCCCGGTATGAAAATCAAAGTACCAACCGGTGGTGGGATGATAAAGAAAGAAGCCCCTATCACTGGAAAGCCGGAAGCGAAAATAAATATGGGTACAAAAAAAGAGATGCCTAAAGAACAGCCAATTGCTCTAGCACCAAAAGAAGCGCCTAAAAAAGAAATGCCGATTGAACAACCGCCAAAGGTGGAAGAGAAAATCGAACCAATTGCAGAGGCTCCAAAGAAGCCGTTCAAGCCAAAAATGCCAGTGATTCCTGAAATTGATATTAACAACTATTATATGATGAATATGGCGAATTTATCTGTACAACCGCAACAACAAGCAAAGCCTGTACCAAAGCCGCCGAAACCAGTTAAAGAAGAAATAAAGCCAAAACAATTACCTGCTGAAGTAAAAGCTCAACCAGCACCACAATTTCCAATGCAACCTAAACAGCTTCCTGCGGAAATGACCTTACCAGAGGTAAAACCTTTACCGGAAGTGAAGCCAATTAAAGGTGTAAAACCACTGCCAGAGGCTAATACTGACGTTCCAAACTTTACTCAAGGAGGGGGTTACGAACCCATGAATCCAATGTACCCACAAAATTTCTTTCCATATCCACAAGCTACTCCAGGATTTGGTCAGCCAACAGGTTTTGCTCCTCAAGCACCATATCCACAGGTTCAAGGTGCAATGACAGGTGCGCCAACGATGCCATATGGAATGATGCCTGGAGTTCCAGGAATGGGTATGCAACCGTTCGATGATGAGTCTTCATCATTTATGCCGCAAATGCCAATGATGCCAGGTCAAGTGATGGGTGCGCAGAATGGACAAATGCCGATGATGCCAGGTCAAGTGATGGGTGCGCAGAATGGACAAATGCCGATGATGCCAGGTCAAGTGATGGGTGCGCAAGATGCGCAAATGCCAATGATGCCAGGTCAAGTGATGGGTGCGCAGGATGCACAAATGCCAATGATGCCAAGTCAAGTGATGGGTGCGCAGGATGCGCAAATGCCATTAATGCCAACAGAGGTAGCTGGAGTTCAAGATATGCCAATGTATCAAGCTCCTATGTATCCTTATCCACCATATCCTGCACCATTGTTTCCTTGTGGACCAATGATGCCTGGACCAGGATATTTCCCACCAGCCTATCCACCTATGGGTATGCCACAACAAATGCCATATAGCCCAATGCCACAAGTGCAAGGGGTAATGGATCAAATGGAATCACCGAGTATGGGGAATCATCAAATGCCTTTCACACCAAATTATCCAGCTCCAGCGGTACAAGGAGCACAGGATGATTGTGGATGTGGTGGGCCTGCGATGACACCATATGGAATGGGAGCAGGCTTTGCGCCAGGAATGCCACCAGTCTATGCTCCACCCCATGGACAAACGATGGGACAGTCACCTTATATGAATCCTTATGGGTACGGTCCATCAGCATATGGAATGCCTAGGGGTCAAAATACGACTGATGAAAATGATGAATAATGTTAGTGGAGACGATTTAACTTTAAATCGTCTCTTCTCCTATTTACAGGAAGAGCTCGTCAATCCGATTGAATCGATTCAACCAATAAGAAAAAATGTTTATTTGTTGCAAATGAGTGATCAACTTGTTGTATTAAAGGGGTTCAGTCATTTAAAAAAACTGCAGATCCAAAAGGCTTTTACTTCTTCTTTAAGGCAAGAAGGATTTAAGAATTCATATATATTTCAAAACCTCGAAAAAGAATCGCCACTATACTTAGACGGTACGTATTACGGATGTCTTGAACACATACCACTATCCTCTAGCACTCCTTTTTCTTATGAGTCGGAAGAAGAAAGAAAAGATGGGCTTCGTGTGCTTGAAGAATTTCACCAGACCACAGGTAAGCTGTCAAGAAGGTATCAAACGGTACTAAAAGAATACAATCTTATGTTGAAATGGAGAGAACGTGCAGCTCGTTTTATTAATAATTTATCCATCATTAAATTTTTTGTGCAGCAAGAAATATTAAATGAAGTGATGGAATGGGCCGATTTCTCCTTAAAAGGGCTTGAGTTAGAGTATTCATTTATAACGCATCAGGAACAAGTGATTCTTCATGGCGATTTAGCAAACCATAACTTTATTCGTGGCATAGACTCCAAACTATATCTAATTGATTTCGACTTGATATCTATAGGTAGTCCAGCTTGTGATTACTTACAGTATTGCAATCGTATTCTGCCGAGTCTCAATTGGTCTTTACATGATCTTACTGAATACGAGCAGATACGACCGTTTTTAAATAATCGTGGATTTTTGTATGCCTTATTATTTCCAACAGATATCTTTCGGGAATGGAATCGACTAATTAAAGATCGTCAATATTCAAGTACATTTCAAGTAAGACAGGTTCTTGATTTAACAGTACGGCAATTTTTTAATCGACAAAGCTTTGTAGAACAAGTAAAGCTTTGTCTTGAAGATTAATTGGTCGTAACTGTCAGGATTAAAAAGCCGTAACCCTCACACCCTATAAATGAGCATGATCATGCTCTCAAATAAGCGGAGGGGGTTATTCGCTTGAGTAAAAAGCTTGTATTACTTCCGATAACTGCTGCCTTAACCTTTAGTTTAGCTGGTTGTAACCAGGATGAAGCAACCAATAATAGTAAAGAAATAAGCCAACCATTTGGATACTACTCGAATGAAAATCATAATGGTGGTGGAAATGCGAGGATTTACAATGAAAATGATGGTCCATTGGTAGAAATAATGGATCACTCTCTTGGTGAGGAAGGACAAAGAAGTAGAGACAATCGAAGACAGCATTTAATGCAAAAAGATGAGGCGGGAAATCCTGCTAACCCTACAGTCCCTCGAGCTAAACAGGATAAAAACTTTTTTGAGAAAGATAACCGTTATAGTCATGCTGATGCCAATTATCATGGTCATTTAGATGACCAAACCCGTAAAGCAAGAAGCTCCTATTATACAGCGTATGAAGGGGATTTAGCCGAAAAAATAGGTGATGTTACAGCGAAGGTACCAAATGTGGAAGATGTACGTTCCGTAGTATATGGAAGCAATGTATTAATTGCAGTAGATTTAACCAACTACGATCGTGATGTAGAAACAAAAGCAGATATCACTAGAGCCGTTCAACCCTATCTTCGAGGGAGATCGGTGCAGGTAGTGACGGATGAAGGAACCTTTAGCAGAATTAGAAATATTGATAATGACCTACGTGATGGTGGTCCACGTGAGACCATTGATGCAGATATAAAAGGGATGTTTCGAACATTAAAGTCCCGATTACAAGGGAAAAATTAGGATTCGAAAGAGTTGATCAATATGATCAACTCTTTCGTGCGTTAATGGGCATAAATTTGAAAAAAATGGTCATTATATAAATGGAATCATGTAACTTTTAAATGAGGTGATCATTATGAGAACCAAATGGGTCGGTTGTTTAGGAATATTGTTTCTCGTATTCGTTTTTCATACAAACTATGTTTTAGCTGAAGAATCAAAAACCACTCCAAGACTAGAACCTATTGATGTAAAGGTGATTCTTGAACGAGTATATCTAGACGGAGAAATTAGTGAGGAGCAAATGGACGAGAAGATCTGGTCCATGGAACAGTTTTGGTCAAAATATGATCAATGGCAGGTCGTGGATATCGATGATACATCTGTCGTATTTCGGAAGCATGTAGACGATATTTCTCCACTGTTAAAAGCTAATGGTTACTTCGGAATTACAGATGATGGTGTGCTAACGATCTATTATGGAAAACCACAAAAATATAATATTATTCAATCCTTCTTTCAATTGGATATTGGAAAATTAGAAAGTACGAGACATGAAGAATTAAAGGAAGGAATCCCGATAAGAAACAAAGATCGGTATGTTGAAGTACTTGAAACGTTCAAAAATTACACAGTTCAGGAAAAACAAGCGAACTAGAGGAGCCGGAATCGGTTCCTTTTTGCATTTTTCATCTTACATTAAGCGGCATATCTGAACATATTTGTGATACAATGAGGTACAGCAAATTTAGAGGAGTTTTAGCTACATGTATGATTATATTAAAGGAACGGTCGAATTTATTGGACCCGAGTATATTGTTGTAGAAGCAGGAGGCATTGGATATCAGGTATCTACGCCCAACCCTTTTAGCTTTTCAAAGCATATTCACCAAGTGATGCAAATTTTTACCTATCATTATGTAAGGGAAGACTTAATGGCATTATACGGTTTTTCTTCAAGAGAAGAAAAAATTCTCTTCACAAAGCTTCTGAATGTATCAGGTATAGGGCCAAAAGGCGCATTAGCGATCTTAGCATCTGGCGTACCGGAACAAGTGGTCCAAGCAATTGAAGAAGAGGATGAAGCATTTTTAGTGAAATTCCCAGGGGTAGGAAAGAAAACAGCTAGACAAATGATCTTGGACTTAAAGGGGAAACTTCAACAAGCACTTCCTGATTATTTTCCTAATTTATTCAATGAGGAAGTTCATGTGGAACAACCAAAGAATTCAAATCTCGCACTTGAAGAAGCGATGTTGGCTTTACTATCGCTTGGGTATTCTGAAAAAGAAATAAAGAAAATTACACCGAAGCTTGAAGTGGACATACTAGAAACGGAGCAGTATATTAAAAAAGCTCTACAGCTTCTTTTAAAATAGAGTTGGAAAAAGGGTGAGTGAGGATTGGACGATCGGATTATTTCTGGTGAGGCAGATGTTCAAGATTTATCATTCGAACAAAGCTTACGCCCGTTAACATTAAAACAGTATATCGGGCAAACAAAAGTAAAAGAGAATTTAGAAATATTTATTGAGGCTGCCAAAATACGTCAAGAATCGCTTGATCATGTTCTCTTGTATGGACCTCCTGGATTGGGGAAAACGACATTGGCAACCATTATTGCTAATGAAATGGGAGTTAATATCCGGACCACAGCTGGCCCGGCCATTGAGAGACCAGGAGATTTAGCGGCCATTTTAACAGCGCTTGAACCTGGAGACATATTATTTATCGATGAAATTCATCGGTTACCAAGAGCGATTGAAGAGGTTTTATATCCGGCCATGGAGGATTTTTGCCTCGACATCGTGATTGGAAAAGGGGCAACTGCTAGGTCTGTAAGACTTGATTTACCACCATTTACACTTGTCGGTGCAACTACTAGAGCAGGCTCTCTTTCGGCGCCACTTCGAGATCGATTTGGAGTTTTAAGCAGATTAGAATATTATAAAGAAGATCAGCTTATGGATATCGTATTGCGAACAGCCGAAGTGTTTCAGGTAGATATTACACAAGATGCAGCATTAGAAATTGCCAAGCGTTCAAGAGGGACACCTCGTATCGCAAATCGCCTGCTTAGACGAGTTCGAGATTTTGCTCAAGTAAAAGGCAATGGAATGATCGACTTTTCTTTAGCCACACATTCCTTACAACTTCTTCAGGTAGATCCATTAGGTTTGGATCATATTGATCACAAACTATTAAAGGGTATCATTGAAAAGTTTAGAGGAGGACCTGTTGGATTAGATACAATTGCAGCAACGATTGGAGAAGAATCCCATACGATTGAGGATGTATATGAACCCTATTTACTACAAATAGGATTCCTCCAAAGAACGCCAAGAGGCAGAATCGTTACCAATCTCGTCTATAAGCATTTTCAAATGGAGGTACCAACAGAATGACTGGTGTTCCAAAAATTCTTATGACATTAGGAGCAATCATTTTTGTCGTTGGCTTTCTCATGCAGTTTATACATATAGGTAGGCTACCAGGAGATATTATTGTGAAAAAGGGAAACACGACTTTGTATTTCCCCATTGTTACCTCCATTCTTGTTAGTATAATTTTATCTGCTATTTTTTATTTTTTAGGGAAATTTCGTTAATATTTGTAGTGTTTAAGAAGGGTGAAACAGCATGAAAGTAGACTTATTTGATTTTCATTTACCAGAGGAACTCATTGCGCAAACTCCATTAGAGGAGAGAACAAGCAGCAGACTCATGGTATTAGACAAGGAAAATGGAAAGTTAGAGCATACTATATTCAAAAATATAGTAGAGTATATTAGGCCAGGGGATTGCCTAGTGTTAAATGACACGAGAGTATTGCCTGCTAGATTATTCGGTGAAAAAAAAGAAACCGGTGCTAAGATTGAAGTATTACTTCTAAAGCAATTGGATGGAGATCGTTGGGAAACATTAGTAAAGCCAGCGAAGAGGGTTAAGGAAGGAACAGTCATCTCTTTTGGAAATGGACTTTTGACGGCCGAATGTATCGGGGAATCCGAGCACGGAGGAAGAACGCTTGAATTTAGCTATGAAGGGATATTTTATGAGGTATTAGAGCAGTTAGGAGAAATGCCGCTGCCCCCTTACATAAAAGAACAACTAGAGGATCGAGAACGGTATCAAACGGTATTTGCTAAAGAACGTGGTTCCGCTGCAGCTCCTACTGCGGGACTTCATTTCACGGAAGAGCTTTTAGAAGAAATTCGCTCACGAGGGGTTCATATTGCCTTTATTACACTTCATGTGGGACTAGGCACTTTTAGACCTGTCAGTGTTGATGACATTTTAGAACATGATATGCATGCCGAGTTTTATCAGATGTCAGAAGGAACCGCTCGATTGCTAAACACTGTTAAAAAACAAGGTGGACGAATCATTTCTGTTGGAACTACCTCAACTAGGACATTAGAGACGATTGCGTCGAAACATAACGGGGAGTTTGTCGCAGAAAGTGGCTGGACCGATATTTTTATTTTTCCAGGATATACGTTCAAAGGAATTGACGGCATGATTACAAATTTCCATCTGCCTAAATCGACATTAATTATGCTTGTAAGTGCACTTGCAGGGAGAGAAAATGTCATTCATGCATATGAAACAGCAGTAACTGAGAAGTATCGTTTCTTTAGTTTCGGCGATGCGATGCTTATTGTTTAATTACTTACTAGGAGTTGACTATTTTTGACGGCTATTCGTTACGAATTAATAAAGACATGTAAACAGACAGGAGCAAGGCTAGGTCGGGTGCATACACCACACGGTTCATTTGATACACCTGTCTTTATGCCGGTAGGAACACTTGCAACGGTCAAAACGATGGCACCAGAAGAACTTGTTCAGATGGGAGCAGGAATTATTTTAAGTAATACCTATCATCTTTGGCTTCGACCAGGACAAGAGATTATTAAAGAGGCTGGTGGGCTTCACAAATTTATGAATTGGGATCGTGCCATATTAACTGACTCTGGTGGATTCCAAGTATTTTCTTTAAGTAAGTTTCGCCAGATTGAGGAAGAGGGAGTTCATTTTAGAAATCATTTAAACGGGGACAAGCTCTTCTTATCACCTGAAAAAGCGATGGACATTCAAAATGCATTAGGCTCGGATATCATGATGGCCTTTGATGAATGTCCACCATTCCCTGCTACGTATGAGTATATGCAGAAATCGGTCGAACGTACGTCACGTTGGGCAGAAAGATGCTTAAGTGCTCATCAACGTCCGAAGGATCAAGGATTATTCGGCATTGTACAAGGTGGGGAATACGAGGAACTTCGAAAACAAAGTGCACGTGATCTTGTGTCTCTCGATTTCCCCGGATATGCAGTTGGAGGGTTATCTGTTGGAGAACCAAAGGATATTATGAATCGAGTGCTAGAATTCACTACTCCTCTTTTACCATCGAATAAGCCAAGATATTTAATGGGAGTAGGTTCTCCAGATTCTCTAATCGATGGGGCCATTCGAGGAATTGATATGTTTGATTGTGTTTTACCAACTAGAATAGCTAGAAACGGAACATTGATGACGAGTGAGGGAAGATTGGTTGTGAAGAATGCGAAGTATGCAAGAGATTTTGGACCACTTGATCCGAATTGCGATTGCTACACTTGCAAAAACTATTCTCGTGCCTATATTCGTCACTTAATTCGTTGTGATGAGACGTTCGGAATAAGACTTACAACTTACCATAACTTATATTTTCTGTTAAAATTAATGGAGAATGTCAGACAAGCGATTAGAGAAGATCGCTTAGGGGACTTCAGAGAAGAATTTTTTGAACAATATGGCTTTAATCAGCCAAATGCAAAAAACTTCTAAATTTATTAAGACATTGAAAGGAGGTTAGACAATGGAAGGACTATTAGGTACATTAGGTCCATTAATCCTAATGTTTGCATTATTTTACTTCTTGTTAATTCGTCCACAGCAAAAGCGTCAAAAGGCAGTTTCGCAAATGCAAAGCGACCTGAAAAAAGGGGATAAAATCGTAACGATTGGTGGACTACACGGAACAGTCGATGCATTAGACGAAGGCAAGGTAGTGATTAAATGTGGTGATGGAAGTCGTCTTACATACGACCGCGCGGCTATTAGAGAAGTACTAGAATCTAGCTCTGTAGCAAATGCATAACACATAAAAAGAGGCAGACCTTTACGGGTTTGCCTCTTTTATTACTTAGATTATTATGCAGCCCTTTTAGAAGTGGTGCTTATATTTACACCTAAAATTCCGCCCATCATGGCAGTTAAAATATAGCATACATGATAAACGATTTCTTCAAACGAAAATAAACTATCCATACCTAAAAATTGGAATAAAAATATAATCGTTGTATAAACAATTCCAGTGAGTCCTCCGACTAACCAGCCTTTTTGTTTCCCTTTTCCCCCCGATACGAACCCACCTAAAAACAATGTGATAAATGAAACACCAGTAATAACAAATTGTAATGAAGCTTCGCTAGTTGGTGTAAATCGGAGTATTAAGGAAAAAATAACCGAACTTACTATTGCAAACAAAAATACAGTAATGACCCCGTATAGTACGGCGTTGCCAAAATTTTTCGATTCTTCGATTGGACCCCTCTCCCTTCTATCTTTTCTCAGTAATTGCTTAGTACAAGCATATTCAGGAGCTTTTCTAAATAGAATCACATTTTGTTCATGTTTTCTGCAGATTTGCAAACAATAAAAGGAATGAATATAAAGGGAGCGTTTCTTTTGGATCAATATTTTTTAATTGTAATTCGTACGATTATTTTATACGGGGTCATTTCTATTATTTTTCGATTAATGGGGAAGAGGGAGCTCGGAGAATTAAACGTATTAGATTTGGTTGTCTATATAATGATTGCAGAAATAGCGGTCGTAGGCATCGAAAAGCCAGATGAATCAATAGTGAATAATATTTTACCAATGGCTGTGCTCATGTTTATTCAAATCACCTTGGCCTTTTTTTCACTTAAAAGTAAAAAGGTGAGAGATATGTTAGATGGGAAGCCCTCTATCATCATCAACAATGGAAAAATTGATGAGCATGAAATGAGAAAACAACGTTACAACTTCGACGACCTCCTTTTGCAGCTACGAGATAAGGATATTCGTAATATAGCGGATGTTGAGTTTGCGATACTAGAAACCTCAGGAAAGCTATCGGTTTATGAAAAGAGTTCGAATCAAGGGGGAATAACAATCCCGCTAATATTAGATGGAGAGGTTCAAGAAAGTAATTTACAGCGCTTAGACAAAAATAAATTTTGGCTTCTTCAGGAACTAAAGAAACTCGGATATACTCATGTAAAAGAAATTTCCTTTTGTAGCTATCAAGACGGAAAATTTTTTGTAGATATGATAGACACAAAAAAGAGGTGAGCAGTCAGTCACCTCTTTTTTAACGCATAATTAGTTTTGATAATCCATGTCCTATAATAGGTACTCGGATCATTTCTTCTTTTTTTATTTGTCCAAAAATGATCACAAGTAGTGTATAGCCTACTGAAATAGCCACACAACTTACAATGACATTAAGTGATAATGGCAAGTCCCCTTTGAAATAGTTATAGACCGATAAACCAGCCCATCCGGAAGCGCCCATACTAGCAAAAGTTAGTAAATAATCCCAAATATAAAAGGTGAAAGAAATCTTCTTCAAAACCGTTGCGAAATGAAGGAGTGTCACCACTAAGAAACCAAAGACGATTCCTAACGCAGCCCCTTTAATGCCAAAGCTTGGCTGACTGGCTAATAAAAATATAACAGCTGTTTTTACAACCGACCCAAAGAGAGAGTTAATCATAGCCGCCCTTGCTAAATCAAGTGCTTGCAGGGTAGCTTGTAATGGCCCTTGATAGTAGTAGAAAAGGAAGAAAGGTGCCATGATTTGAATAAAGTACGCTCCATTTGAAGATCCATACATCACTTCCATAAGTGGTTCTGCTAGAACATAGAGGATTACGACGGATAATCCCCCCGTTAAAAAAGCAAAGCGTAGTGCTTGTTGTAGTCGATATTCAATCAGCTTTTTATTGTTCTGTGAATTCGCTTCACTGATTGCCGGAACGAGCGACGTGGACAGCGATAAAGTAATAAAAGAGGGCAATAGTAAGAGCGGCATAGCAAACCCTGTTAATGCCCCATATTGCTTAGTTGCAGTTATGGCTGCAACACCAGCAATAGCTAAGCTATGTGAGACGACAATCGGCTCAAAAAACCACGCAATCGAACCAATCATCCGACTTCCTAACGTTGGTAAAGCAACGCCCATCAGTTCATGAAACGTTGATTTTCCTTCTTGAACATGCTTGAAAAATTTCTTTCTAACTCGAAATTGTTTCTTGAGCTTAAATGAAGTAACCAGATAAATCAATGAGATAAGCTCTCCAATTACAGATGCAACCATCGCTCCTGCTGCTGCGTATTCAACTCCATATGGCATAAACATACTTGTTAATACAGCTATTAATGTGATTCTAGCCGCTTGTTCAATCACTTGTGAAATAGCAGAAGGTTTCATATTTTGTCTGCCTTGGAAATATCCTCTCAGCACAGATGAAAGTGCAACGATTGGAATGATTGGAGCAATCGCGAGCAATGGTAAATGTGTGCGTGGATCTGTAAAAAGAGTTTCTGATAAGTACGGTGCAAGCAAAAATAGAGCAGGAGTAAAGATGAGGGATAAAGTAAAGGTTGTTGCCAAAGAAACAATAAGTATTTGTTTTATTTTCTTTGTATCACCTTTCGCTTCTGCTTCTGCTATATTTTTTGAAATAGCCACCGGTAAGCCTAGTTGCGTGAGAGTGACAACAAGAATGAGGGTCGGAAAGGCCATCATATATAATCCAACACCTTCTTCGCCTATAAACCTTGCAATCACAATCCTATTAATAAAACCAAGAACTCTTGTTACAAAGCCGGCAACTAACAAAATTATTGTTCCTTTTAAAAACTTTGACATCTCGCTACCTGCCTTCTCAAAATAGGTATAATCATATACAATTAACTATATGCAACTATGTGGACAAAGCATGACAAGGTCTTATAAATTTCTCTATATTTTATACTCTAGTATTAGGAGGCGGCTCGATATGGAAATCGGCCATATTTACG
Organism: Bacillaceae bacterium; assembly: GCA_041640555.1. Lineage (GTDB taxonomy): Bacteria > Bacillota > Bacilli > Bacillales > Cytobacillaceae > Robertmurraya_A. The sequence goes on along the minus strand of JBEQAB010000004.1, from coordinate 99,806 downwards.
ATCGTTTTCGTAAAGAAGTACACCCAGCGTTAATTAGTAAGATAGAAGAGTTTTCCCTTCTCGGGTATGGGACGATCAGTCAAGAAAGTCTTTGGGAGTTCTTAAGAAAGAAGAAGTGGAGAAAGCCAAAGGAGGACGTGAAGGTTTATGAGGTGGTCTCAGATATTCTTTCTGTAAATGTAGGAGAATATATGAACTATGCGACTGTTGAAGCATTTAAGTCGGATGAGTTTTCGCTTGCGAATGATGAAGAGAGAAGGGAATTATTGAAATAAGTACATATTCGTCCATAAATTGACACTAATTCCTAACTGTTTCATAATATTAGTATAAAAAATAAAGCAGGTATTATGTGATACCTTGCTCGGTTACATTTTAAGGAGGATTTATACATAATGGTCAAACGCAGTAGAATTGTGGCCTTTTTGTTATTGCTGCTTCTCTTTGCAAGTACAATAGGGACAACTACAAATAGTATTTTAAAAAATATAAAACTAGGTTTGGACCTTCAAGGAGGATTTGAGGTTCTCTACGAAGTGGAACCTGCTAAAAAAGGCCAAGAAATTGACCAAGAAGTATTAAATAGTACGGTTGAGGCGTTAGATAATCGAATTAACGTGCTTGGTGTAAGTGAGCCGGTCATTCAAATTGAAGGTGATAATCGGATTCGTGTTCAGCTTGCCGGTGTATCTGACCAGACAAAAGCACGTGAAATTCTCTCAACAGAAGCGAATTTAACGTTCCGAAATGCTAATGACGAAATGATGATGGATGGTACGGATTTAGTTGAGGGTGGTGCCAAGCAAACCTTTGATGAAAACAATAAACCGAGCATTTCTTTGCAGTTAAAGAGTGCGGATAAATTTCGAGAAGTAACACAAGAAATTGTTGGAATGGCTCCTCAAAATCAATTAATCATATGGTTAGACTTTGAAGAAGGGAAAGATTCCTATCAAGCGGAACTTGCCAAGGAAGAGCCGAAATTCCTGTCTAATCCAAATGTAAACCAAGTATTTAATCAAGATACGGTTTCTATTGTAGGGAATTTTGAATTAGAAGAGGCAAAGACATTAGCTTCCTTGTTAAATGCAGGAGCCCTGCCAGTTAAGCTTACCGAAGTGTATTCAACCTCTGTTGGTGCTCAATTCGGGGAAGAAGCCTTAAATGAAACGGTATTTGCTGGAATCATAGGAATAAGTGTCATCTTCTTGTTCATGCTTTTCTATTATCGTTTTCCAGGATTTATTGCTGTTATTACCCTATCTCTTTATATTTACCTGATTCTTGTGATCTTCGATTGGATGAATGGAGTGTTAACCTTACCAGGAATAGCAGCTCTAATTCTCGGGGTAGGTATGGCTGTAGATGCAAACATTATTACGTATGAAAGAATTAAAGAAGAATTAAAGGTTGGAAGAACGGTTAAGTCAGCATTTGAAGTGGGAAGTAAAGGTGCGTTTTGGACCATTTTTGACTCGAACATCACGACCATTATTGCCGCGGGTGTATTGTTCGCCTATGGGACAAGCTCTGTTAAAGGGTTTGCAACGATGTTAATTATCTCGATTTTAGGAAGCTTCCTCACAGCTGTTTTTGCCTCACGTCTATTGCTTGGTTTGTGGGTGAAAAGCGGATTCTTAAGTAAACGCCCTACTTGGCTGGGTGTTAGAAAGAAAGATATGAAAGATATTTCAGAAGGGTACGATGCCATTGATTTACCAACAAGATTCGATCGATGGGATTTTGTGAAAAATCATAAAATCATCTTTACCATTTCAGGTGTGTTATTCTCAGTTGGACTGATCGTTCTTATTTTGTTTAAGCTAAATCTAGGCATTGACTTTGCAAGTGGAACAAGAGTGGAAGTACCGTCTGATAAGCCTATTGAAACCGAACAGTTAAAACAAGAATTTGCGAAATTTGATCTTGAAGCTGAGAATATTGTCATGTCTGGAGACAATAATGACGTTGCTGTGGTTCGCTTTTTAGGCGTACTACCAAAGGAAGACATTGCTGAGCTAAAAGCGCATTTTAAAGTATTGTACGGTTCAGAACCGAATATTAGCACGGTTTCCCCAGTGGTTGGAAAAGAGTTGGCTAAAAATGCAATGATTGCTGTAGCTATTGCATCCATTGGAATTATCATTTATGTATCAATTCGTTTTGAGTGGAGAATGGCTCTTTCTGCAATTGTGGCCCTCTTACATGATGTTTTTTTCATTATTGTTTTGTTTAGTTTTACAAGACTTGAGGTAGATTTGACGTTTATTGCAGCCGTCTTAACTATAGTTGGTTACTCAATCAATGACACAATTGTAACATTTGACCGAATGAGAGAAAACTTAGCTAAGAAAAAGAGAATTAAAGCTTATGAAGAACTTGCTGATGTTGTTAATAGCAGTTTACGTCAAACGTTAGGAAGATCAGTAAATACGGTGTTAACCGTCGTTATTGCTGTTGTCGCTTTATTGCTATTCGGAAGTTCCTCCATTCTTAATTTCTCATTAGCATTGCTAATAGGATTAGTTGTTGGTGTATATTCTTCTATTTTTATCGCTGCTCAACTGTGGTTAGTGATGAAAGCAAAAGAACTTAAGCAAAAGGGAGTTCTAATTACTGAGAAAGTTAAAAGAGAAAGAACAGACGAGCCACAGGTTTAATTTTAGAACCACAGGGAATATTTCTCTGTGGTTTCTCTTTTTGAAACGGATTTTTTGGTTACACTATTGGTAGTGAATGGGTTGAAGGAGAGTTTGTATTGGAAAATGAAGAGCGATTTAAAAAGGCTGAATTCGTAGCAATTATAGGAATTATCGGGAATTTAATTTTAGCTGTCTTGAAATGGATCATTGGTGTTTATGCAAACAGTCGGGCTTTAGTTGCTGACGCTGTTAATTCGGCTTCTGATGTAGCGGGTTCCTTAGCTGTATTTATTGGACTGCGTGCTGCAAAACAACCACCAGATGAAGATCATCCATACGGACATGGCAAGGCGGAGTCGATCGCAGCCATTATTGTGGCTGTTTTATTAGTTTTAGTGGGGTTTGAGATAGGAAAATCCTCATTTCAAGCGTTTTTCCAACCAATTGAAGCCCCTAAACTAATTGCTCTTGTGGCGGTGATTGTATCAATTGCCATTAAAGAGACCATGTACCGTTATACCTTCTCGATGGGGAAGAAGTTAAACAGTGATGCCTTAATTGTAACTGCTTATGATCACAGGTCAGATGTGTATTCGTCTTTAGCGGCATTGGTAGGGATTGGCTGCGCCATTTTAGGAGAGAAGCTTGCCGTTGGCTGGCTCGTGTATGCAGATCCTGTAGCTGGGTTATTTGTATCCCTCCTTATTTTAAAGTTAGCTTGGAAACTAGGGAGTGAATCGATTCATAATGCTCTCGATCATGTTTTACATGAAGAGGATACAATCGAGCTTCGAAGGATTGTTGAAAGTATACCAGAGGTCAAAAAAATTGATGAACTACACGCAAGGGAACACGGGCACTATGTGATTATTGATATCAAAATATCTGTCGACCCTTATATAACTGTAGAAGAAGGGCATCGAGTTGGAAAAAAGGTAAAACAAAAGCTAATGGAAGAAAGACATGTTGAAAATGTGTTTGTACATATCAATCCTTATAATCCGGATAATAGTGAAATTACATATGATTAACATGGAGTCTGCTTGAAAGCAGGCTTCTTTTATTTGCTAGGCTGTTTTCTAAAACTGTGTTACTTTTTAAAACAAAATTTTATTGATTGTTCTAAGTTTCAGCAGAAAATAGCATAAATTTAAAAAGAAAAGAGCCTGTAATCTACATTCAAAAGCGCAAAATTGCTATTTCCACATTAAAATCGGCATTAAGATTTTAACAACAATCTTTACGAAAAATAGCTATTTTTTAATTGGGGAAACCATTCCATTGAAACAGTAGACTGCCTAAAGTATAATAGAAAAGCTAAGGGGTGAAGGAATGTTAAAGCCAAAATCACGCTGGAGTGTTCAACAGCATAACAGTGAAGACGAAGTGAAAGAGCTTTGTAGCGAATTGAAGATATCTCCTCTTGTTGCTTCTTTGCTTGTACGAAGAGGATTAAATACAGCATCTCTAGCTAAGAATTTTTTGTATGAACATGTAGAGCAATGCTATGACCCTTACCTTTTAACAGGGATGGACATTGCGGTTAATAGAATTCATCAAGCAATTGAAAGCCAAGAGCCGATCTTAATTTTTGGTGATTACGATGCTGACGGTGTAACGAGTACATCAGTCATGCTGCTTACATTAAAGGAACTAGGCGCAGTTGTCGATTTTTATATTCCGAATCGTTTTACAGAAGGGTACGGTCCAAACGAACCGGCTTTTCGTCATGCCCATGAAAGTGGTGTGAAACTAATAATTACAGTGGATACTGGTATCTCAGCTGTACATGAGGCAAGTGTTTTAAAGGATCTTGGTGTCGATTTGATTATTACCGACCATCATGAACCAGGTCCCATTCTTCCAGAAGCATTAGCAATTATTCATCCAAAGCTACCGGGAAGTTCATATCCTTTCAAGGAGTTGGCTGGAGTAGGAGTAGCGTTTAAACTATCCCACGCCTTACTAGGACAACTTCCTGAGCATTTACTTGAGTTCGTAGCGATTGGTACGATTGCGGATCTTGTCCCACTGATTGATGAGAATCGCTATCTAGTAAAAAGAGGGTTAAAAAAGATAAGAAGCAGTAGTAGAGCAGGAATCAAGGCCCTTTGTAAACAAGCTGGTATTGAACAGCAAACCATAGATGAGGAAACGATTGGTTTTACAATAGGACCTCGAATCAATGCAGTAGGTCGGTTAGACTCAGCAGATCCAGCACTACACTTACTTTTATCCGAAGACCTGGATGAAGCGCAAATGCTCGCAGAAGAAATCGATTCGTACAATAAGGAACGACAACGAATTGTATCGAGCATTGCGGAGGAAGCGATCCAACAAGTGAATGATTTCTATCCTATTGAGGAAAATTCGGTCATTGTTGTTGGTCAAGAGGGCTGGAATGCCGGAGTAGTTGGGATTGTTGCATCTAGATTAGTAGAAGCATTTTACCGTCCGACGATTGTTTTAAGCTTTGATCGTGAGAAAGGGATCGCTAAAGGCTCGGCTAGAAGCATTGAAGGATTTGATTTATTTAAAAATCTTTCCACATGTAGAGAAATTCTCCCTCATTTTGGTGGACATCCTATGGCGGCAGGTATGACGCTAAAACTTGAGCATGTGGATGAATTAAGATTCAGATTAAATGAGCTGGCAGTAAATCAATTGTCTGAGGAAGATTTTATCCCAATTACGTCAGTTGATTTAGAAATGTCGATAAAAGATGTTCAATTAACTGCATTAGAAGAACTACAACTTCTTGCGCCATTTGGGACAAGCAATAAAAAACCAAAGATTTTGTTTAAAGATGCCCAAATATCACAAATTAAGAAAATCGGTGCCAACCAAAACCATTTAAAACTTAGTCTAGAACATGAAGGTGTGATTCTTGATGGAATCGGTTTTCATCTAGGTGAAAAAGTAGATCATATATCACCTCATTCGAAGCTTTCAGTCGTAGGGGAATTGTCTATAAACGAATGGAATAATATAAGGAAGCCCCAAATCTTTTTACATGATTTGGCCATAAATGAATGGCAATTATTTGATTATCGTGGAATAAAGCAGGTTGGTAAGCTGAAAGAAATGATTCCATCTAGCAAGTGGATTAGTTTTAATAATGATATTTCAGTGAAAATAAAACAGTCACTTTCGGATCAGTTACATCTTATTGAAACAGTTGAGCAAGCTAGAAATATAGACATTGATGATCAGTATGTAGTTTTATATGATTTGCCAACATCGAAGGAAATGTTGACTTCTTTACTGAAAGGGAAGAAGCCTGCTAGAATTTATGCCCATTTTTACAAAGAGGCAAGCGACTTTTTTAGTACGATCCCAACACGAGATCATTTCAAATGGTATTATGCGTTTTTATCAAAAAAGGCCCCTTTTGATTTAAAAAAATACGGTGATGAGTTAGCTAAATACCGTGGCTGGTCAAGAGAAACCATTGATTTTATGTCACAGGTGTTTTTTGAACTAGATTTTGTTAAAATAAACAATGGATTTATTACACTTAACACTAGCAGTCATAAACGAGATCTAACGAGCTCTAAAACATATCAGAAAAAACAAGAAGATTTAGCGCTTGAACAAGAATTATTATATTCCTCCTATCAGGTACTTCACTCCTGGTTGGATGAATGTATTCGAGGCTCGGTGGAAATTGAGGAGGAAGTAAAGTAATGGATTTAAAAAAGTATGTAACGATTGTAGAAGATTGGCCAAAGCCAGGAATTAAATTTAAGGATATTACTACATTAATGGATAACGGGGAAGCGTATCGTTACGCAACCGATCGTATCGTAGATTATGCAAAAGAAAGAAGTATTGATATCGTAGTAGGCCCAGAAGCACGTGGTTTTATTATCGGATGCCCAGTAGCCTACTCTCTTGGGGTAGGATTTGCTCCAGTTAGAAAAGAAGGAAAACTACCAAGAGAAACAGTGAAAGTAAACTACGGTCTTGAGTATGGTAGTGATGTTTTAACGATCCATAAAGATGCGATTAAGCCCGGGCAACGTGTATTAATTACGGATGATTTACTGGCAACAGGCGGAACGATTGATGCGACGATTAAACTTGTTGAGCAATTAGGTGGTGTTGTTGCAGGAATCGCCTTCTTAATAGAGTTAACCTATTTAGATGGAAAAAACAAATTAGATGGATATGATATTTTAACTCTAATGGAATACTAAAGTAGACAAAAAAAGCGCAGCAATCGTTGCGCTTTTTTTCATATATTCGGACGAAAATGACATCATTCGACATTATTTTTAATTTTCCCAGAAAAATAACAGGCTTTCCCTTTACATATCGAGTTTTTTTTTCGATAATAGTAACAATATTAGTTTTATTTTTAATAAAAAAATAATCCTCACATTCATGGGGTAACATAGAAAGTTAAAGGTGATTATATGGCGAATGATCAAGTGTTGACCGCCGAACAAGTCATCGATCGAACGAAGAAATATTTAAATGATGAAAATGCAGCATATGTGAAAAAGGCATATGAATTCGCAAAGCATGCCCATCGTGAACAATATCGTAAATCCGGTGAACCGTACATTATTCATCCTATCCAAGTGGCAGGAATATTGGCTGACTTGGAAATGGACCCTGCTACGGTTGCTTCGGGTTTTCTTCATGACGTCGTTGAAGATACAGATGTAACGATAGAAGATTTAGCAAAGGAATTTGGCGAAGAAGTTGCCATGCTTGTTGACGGTGTTACAAAGCTTGGAAAGATTAAGTATAAGTCTCATGAAGAGCAGCAGGCAGAGAATCACCGAAAAATGTTTGTAGCCATGGCTCAAGACATTCGGGTTATCTTAATTAAATTAGCTGATCGTCTCCACAATATGCGTACATTAAAGCATTTGCCGGTCGAAAAGCAAAGACGTATTTCAAATGAAACGTTAGAAATTTTCGCTCCACTAGCACATCGTTTAGGGATTTCTAAAATTAAGTGGGAATTAGAAGATACCGCACTGCGTTATTTAAACCCTCAGCAGTATTACCGTATTGTAAATTTGATGAAAAAAAAGCGTGCTGAGCGGGAGCAATATTTAGACGATGTTATTAAAGAAATGCGAGTTAGTCTGGATGAAGTTTCAATCAAGGCAGAGATTTCAGGTCGTCCGAAACATATTTATAGCATTTATCGAAAAATGGCCATACAAAACAAGCAGTTCAATGAAATTTATGATTTGCTTGCGATACGGATCGTTGTTAATTCGATAAAAGATTGTTATGCGGTCTTAGGAATCATTCATACTTGCTGGAAGCCTATGCCTGGGCGATTTAAAGATTATATCGCTATGCCGAAACCTAATATGTATCAATCGCTTCATACGACCGTTATTGGTCCTAAAGGTGATCCATTAGAGGTTCAGATTCGAACATTTGATATGCATGAGATTGCTGAATTTGGGATTGCTGCACACTGGGCATATAAAGAAGGGAAATCTGTTAATGAAGGATCTTCTCTTGAAGAAAAACTCACATGGTTTAGAGAGATATTAGAATTCCAAGATGATACAGCAAATGCTGAGGAGTTTATGGAATCCTTAAAAATTGATTTATTTTCCGATATGGTGTTCGTGTTCACTCCAAAAGGGGATGTATTTGAACTACCTTCTGGTTCCGTTCCAATCGACTTTGCCTATCGTGTCCATTCCGAAATCGGTAATAAGACCATTGGTGCAAAAGTGAACGGTAAGATGGTTACTCTTGATTACAAGTTGAAAACAGGGGATATCATCGAGATTTTAACTTCAAAACATTCGTATGGTCCTAGTCAAGACTGGTTGAAGTTAGCTCAAACATCACAAGCCAAAAATAAAATTCGTCAATTTTTTAAGAAGCAGCGTAAAGATGAAAACGTTGAAAAGGGTCGAGAGCAGGTTGAGAAAGAAATCAGAAGCATGGATTTCGATGTAAAGGAAATCTTGACACCTGAAAATGTGAAAAGAGTAAGTGAGAAGTTTAACTTTTTCCATGAAGATGATTTGTATGCAGCCGTTGGATATAATGGAATCACTGCTCTTCAAGTAGCCAATCGTTTGACTGAGAAATGGAGAAAGAAGAGAGATCTTGAGCAAGTGAGCACGATTTCAAATGCAGTATCAGAATTAAAGTCATTCCCTTCGACGAAAAAGAGGGAATCAGGTGTGCGAGTGACAGGAATTGATAATCTTCTCATCCGACTTTCTAGATGCTGTAGTCCTGTTCCAGGAGACGAAATTGTTGGCTTCATAACGAAAGGTCGTGGTGTCTCTGTCCACCGTGCGGACTGTTCAAACATCGATACTGAAGATGCAAAGGCTAGATTGATACCGGTTGAATGGGAAACTGCCTTAAATAATAGAAAAGAATATAACGTAGACATTGAAATCAGTGGTTACGACCGCCGGGGATTATTAAATGAAGTCCTACAGGCTGTGAATGAAACAAAAACGAACATATCAGCGGTTGCCGGAAAGTCTGACCGAAATAAAATGGCAACAATCAATATGTCTATTGCTATTAACAACGTTAGTCATTTGCAGAAGGTCGTGGAACGTATTAAGCAAATTCCTGATATATATTCTGTTCGCAGAGTAATGAATTAGAAAGTTAAGGAGTTTACTTTTATGAGAGTGGTTGTGCAAAGAAGCAAAGAAGCTAGCGTGACAGTAGAAGGTAAAACGATAGGGGAAATTTCAAAAGGTTTTGTTCTTCTTGTTGGTATTACTCATGGTGACACTGCAGAAGACGCTAAATATGTCGCAGAGAAAATCGTCAATCTTCGTGTGTTTGAGGATCAGGAAGGGAAAATGAATTTATCCTTGTCTCAAGTGAAAGGTGAAATTTTATCAATTTCTCAATTCACCTTATACGGTGATTGTCGCAAAGGGAGAAGACCTAACTTCATGGAAGCGGCCCATCCAGATCATGCGAGTGTAATATACGATCAATTTAATCAAATGTTAAGGGATCAGGGTGTAAAGGTTGAAACCGGTCAATTTGGAGCTATGATGGACGTAGCACTTATTAATGACGGCCCGGTCACACTGATCGTTGAGAGCAAGTAAAAAGCGAGTTCAATTGAACTCGCTTTTTTTATATTTATTTAAAGTATTTTGCCAACCCTTGATAAATTCCAGTGGCTGCATTGGTTTGATAGCCCGCTGAATTGACTAATGTTTCTTCAGCAGAATTACTTAAATAGCCTAATTCTAAAAGTACAGATGCTCGTTTATTTTCTCTTAACACATGATAATCTCCGTAGCGAACACCTCGATCTTTTAGCTTTGTAAAGCTTGCAACCTCTTTACCTACTGTAGTCGCTAAACCTTGCTGGTAATTATGATAATAATAAGAGGTCAGTCCTCTAACCGAGGAGTCGAGGATGCTATCAAAATGGATGGAAATGAACGCATCAGCAGCATGTGTATGTGACATTCCCACACGTGAGCTTAACGATAAATATGAATCTGTATTTCGAGTCATAATGACGTTTGCACCAGCAGACTTTAGTTTATCGTATAATTGTTGAGCAGTTTTCAACGTCAAGTTCTTTTCATAGCTGCCCTTAATACCAGTAGCTCCTGTATCTCGACCTCCATGACCAGGGTCAATCACAATCACTTTGTTTTTTAAATATTGTTCGGCACCAGGTCTCTCTATTTGTTGAGAGGTTCCACTTACGGTTACAAGCCACCCCGCTACAAAACCCTTTGATCCATTTTTTAACTGAATCTCGTACCAGTCATTTTTCACAGAAAGAACGGTAAAAGCTTCACCGGCATTTGCTCTACTAATGACTGAACTGTTTGTTGTGGCAGACTTTCTGATATTTGTTCCGTTATAAAGGATCGTTGCAGTACTATTTTCATCAACATCCACTTTAGTAGTTGTTGAAGACTGTTCTTTAGAAAGATACCAACTCGCCACCCAACCTAATTGGCCATTTTTTAACTTGATTTTTGCCCAATTATTTTCTTCAGCTAAAATTTCAAAGGCTTGTGCTTTAGAAACCGTTCCTATGATTTTCCCATTTAAGGAACTAGTGCTGCGAACATTCAGAGTAGTAGCCGTAATCGTCCCAATCAACCCACTAGAAGAACCCGTGTCTGTATTATTTGCAACGGAAGGCTGAGATGAAGTAGAGCTAATTTCAACAAACTCTTTACTAATCCAGGCTGCTTGTCCATTATATTGAATCTTTACCCAATTGCTTTCCACACTTTGGATTGAAACCGTGCTACCCTTTTGAAGCTTTCCGAGAATCGTTCCTGATGTAGAAGCGGTAGAACGAACATTTAAATTATTTGCAGTTATCTTTCCAGTCTGTTGACTACTGCTTGAGCCTCCGGTGTCAGACTTTATCTCCTCAATAAATTCCGCGGCTACCCATCCGGTTACACTAGAGGTTTTAATTTGATGCCAGTTTGATTCGGTTTTGTTAATCGTGACGGTAGCCCCTTGCGTTAAAGTGGTTACTACCTTATAAGAGGTGCTAGGGCCAGAACGTACACGGAGTTGATTCGCTGTTACGATTCCACTTTTTGAAGGTGAAGCTTCCACTGCAGAATGTTTTTTAACAAGCCAAGCGGCTACCCATCCCTTTTTTCCCGAGGAATTTAAGGATACTTGAATCCAATCCGATTTTTCCTCTATCACAGAAAACTGGTCTCCCCGTTTTACTACACTAATGACTTGATAACTAAGACCAGGTCCTTCTCTTACATTTAACGTATCAGTTGTAATTTCAACGGTTGATCCTTCGGCAAATGCTGAGTCAGGTTTAATGGGGAATGAACTACATAAAAGAAGAAACGTCAGGAAAAACGATATGTATTTATTTTTGTACAAGTGTGAATCTCCCTCCCTGATAAATGGTAAGTAAGGGTATTGATGTATAACGTGTTAAGTACCAACCTCTATAATAAAGGAAGAATTTACATATGTTAATACGATGCGAGTAATTTTTCCCTATAAATTAATAAACAATGTTAATTAACTGAAACTTTTTCTGAAAAAAGGGACAAACTAAAGGGGATACAATAGACGGGGTGATAACATATGAGATATAGTGATAAGGCGATTTCTACACATGATGGAGATAACCAACTATTTGGTGTCGATTTTCATGATTTTATCCAAAAAGAAAAAAACTCCAATATGGTAGAGTTAGCAAGTGAGTTTGGTCTATCGATACGAGATGTGAAAAAGCTGAAAAAGAGATTAGAGAGATCGTAAGTTTTGTAATATATCTTGACATTCTGAATACTCGAACGTAATATATAAACTAATATTAAAAGACGAATAACCGTTTGATGGAGCAAAGTAATTAAACTTCCACGTGAAAAGAGAGGAAATGTCGATAGGCTGAAAGCATTTCCGCACTGTGGCTTAATGAAAGAACACTCCGTAGGCTTCGCTTCGAACAATCGTATGATTTAGTAGGAGAGGAACGTTAACAGGCGTTAACTGTAAAAGTGGAAGTAGCTCGTTTTTTAGCTGCTTCAATTAGGGTGGCACCACGGGATATTAACTCTCGTCCCTTGTATGTAAAGTACAAGGGACGGGAGTTTTTTGCATTCATACAATTAAATTTACATTGGCTGTTTTCATAAACTTGTTGTTAAAATCTAAATGCCGATTTTAACGTAGAAATAGTTATTTGACGCTTAATAATTTAGTTTGCAGTCTCTTTTCTTATTAAAATTATGCTAGATTTCTACGGAAACTTAGCACAATCATTTATATGATGTTCTAATGAGTAACAAAGTTTAAGAAAATAGCCTTTACATAAAAAACATAGCTAGGAGGGGTTCCAAATGGCGTTAAAGCTACCAAGAGGAACGCAGGATATTCTCCCAGGAGAAGTTGAAAAATGGCAATTTATTGAAACAGTTGCTAGAGATTTATGCGAGAGATTTCAATATAAAGAGATTCGGACACCGATCTTTGAACATACAGAAGTGTTTACGAAGGGTGTAGGTGATACAACAGATATTGTTCAAAAGGAAATGTATACCTTTGAGGACCGTGGAGGAAGAAGTTTAACTTTACGTCCAGAGGGAACAGCAGCTGCGGTACGATCTTTTGTTGAACATAAGATGTTTGGATTTGCTAACCAACCTGTGAAACTTTTTTACATGGGACCGATGTTCCGTTATGAAAGACCACAGGCAGGGAGATACCGTCAGTTTGTTCAGTTTGGTGTGGAAGCATTAGGCAGTGCAGATCCCGCTATTGATGCAGAGGTTATCGCTCTTGCTATGAGTATTTATCAATCTTTAGGCCTGAAAAAGCTAAAGTTAATTATCAATAGCCTTGGTGATAAGGAAAGTAGAAGCGCTCACAGAGATGCTTTAATCAATCATTTTTCACCAAGAATTGATGAATTTTGTGGCGATTGTAAGTCGAGATTAGAAAAAAATCCTCTACGGATTCTTGATTGTAAGAAGGATCGTGACCACGAGCTGATGGCTTCGGCACCATCCATCCTACAATACTTAAATGACGATTCTAAAAAATACTTTGATAAAGTTCAACAATTTTTAACAGACCTAGGAATTGATTTTGAAGTCGATCCAAATCTTGTAAGGGGCTTAGATTACTACAATCAAACGGCTTTTGAAATTATGAGTGATGCTGAAGGATTTGGAGCCATCACGACTCTTTGTGGTGGGGGACGTTACAATGGACTTGTAGAAGAAAGTGGTGGTCCAGAAACCCCGGGTATTGGCTTTGCCCTTAGTATTGAACGCTGTTTAGCAGCCCTTCAGGCAGAAGGAATTGAACTTCCTGTGACACAGGGAATTGATTGTTTTGTCGCTTCATTAGGAGAGGCAGCCAAGGACTATACTGTAAAGCTTTTACATGAGCTACGTAAAGCAGGTTATTCAGCAGAACGAGATTATCTTGATCGAAAAATCAAAGCTCAGTTGAAAACAGCGGATCGCTTGCAAGCCAAGTATGTAGCAGTCCTTGGAGACGATGAACTTCAAGCGAATAAAATCAGCGTGAAGGACATGGAAAGTGGAAATCAAATTGAAGTACCTTTAGATACATTTTTGGAAGAATTTTCAGCAATCTTTAAAAAAGGGAGATAGGGAACATGTACGGTAGAACGTATTTTTGTGGAGAGGTAACAGAACAGTATATTGGAGAAAGTATTACTCTAAAAGGATGGGTGCAAAGACGCCGTGATTTGGGTGGATTAATTTTTATTGACTTGCGTGACCGTACTGGAATTATTCAAGTGGTGTTTAATCCAGAGGTTTCACCAGAAGCTCTAGCACTAGCAGAAAAAATTCGAAATGAATATGTTCTAGACATAGTTGGGACCGTTATTGCTAGAGAAGCTGGAACGATAAATGAAAACCTGCAAACAGGAAGAATTGAAGTACACGCAAAGCAGGTTGCAATTATTAACGAGGCAAAAACACCTCCTTTTACAATTGCAGACCAAACAGAAGTATCCGAAGATGTTCGCTTGAAATATCGATACTTGGATCTTAGAAGACCTGCTATGTTTGAGACATTTAAAATGCGTCATCAAGTAACTCAAATTATTCGTAACTTCCTTGATCGTGAAGGATTCTTAGATGTAGAAACTCCAATTCTAACTAAAAGTACACCAGAAGGAGCACGTGATTATTTAGTACCTAGCCGTGTCCATCCAGGTGAGTTTTACGCGTTACCTCAATCACCGCAAATATTTAAACAACTTCTTATGGTGGGTGGTTTTGAAAGGTATTATCAAATTGCAAGATGCTTCCGTGATGAAGACCTTCGTGCAGACAGGCAGCCTGAGTTTACTCAAATAGATATTGAAACAAGCTTCATGAGCCAAGATGATATTATTTCCCTAATGGAAGACATGATGAGTGAAATGATGTCCAAGGTAAAGGGATTGCAAGTGGAAACACCGTTTGCCCGTATGCCATACCAAGAGGCGATGGCTCGTTTCGGATCCGATAAGCCAGACACTCGTTTTGGTATGGAGCTAGTAGATTTATCAGAAATCGTGAAGAATTCTAGCTTTAAGGTTTTTGCGGGTGCGGTTTCATCAGGCGGCCAGGTAAAGGCTATTAATGTGAAACAGGCTGCGACCAAGTATTCACGTAAAGATATCGATGCATTAACTGAATTTGTTGCTGTCTATGGAGCAAAAGGTTTGGCTTGGTTAAAAGCGGAAGAAGACGGCCTAAAAGGACCAATCTCCAAATTTATTACAGAAGAAGAGCAGGCGGCTTTAAAATCGGCGTTGTCAATTGAAACGGGAGACCTACTTCTTTTTGTAGCTGATAAAAAGAATGTGGTAGCTGATGCATTAGGTGCCCTTCGATTAAAACTTGGGAAAGAGCTTGAATTAATCGATCAAAGCAAATTCAACTTTTTATGGATTACCGATTGGCCATTACTTGAGTATGATGAGGCTGATGGACGTTATTACGCAGCTCACCATCCATTTACCATGCCTGTTAGAGAAGACCTTCACTTATTAGACGAAAATCCAGGTCTTGTTCGAGCCCAGGCGTATGACCTTGTACTGAATGGCTATGAGCTTGGGGGAGGATCACTTCGTATTTTCGAAAGAGATGTTCAGGAAAAAATGTTCAGTATTTTAGGATTTTCTCCAGAGGAGGCGAGAGCTCAGTTTGGCTTCTTACTTGAGGCTTTTGAATATGGAACGCCTCCACATGGTGGAATTGCACTTGGGCTAGACCGACTCATTATGCTTTTAGCAGGCAGAACCAATTTAAGAGATACGATTGCGTTTCCAAAAACTGCTAGCGCAAGCTGTTTATTAACAGATGCGCCAGGTGAAGTGAGCGAAGCGCAGCTTACTGACCTTCATCTGTCATTAAAACGTAATATTACGGTACAATAGAGCCATCTTGAAACTTATTTAAAGGTGTGTTATAGTTTAATCAAACATAAGAATCCTGATGTGTTCGTGGTATTACCTAAAGTTTTGACCAACAGCTTTACTACGGGAGTTTGAGTTTTCGAGTGGCGTAAATGCCTTTGGCTTAGGACTTACAAAAGCTTGGAACAGAACACCCACCTGCTTATGCGGGATCAAAACGAAGGCATCGAGCGACGGCACGATTGGGATTCTTACTTTATTTATATGATCTTACACCCTTATGCTACTTTCAGCATAAGGGTTTTTTGAAGTTATATCTGATACAACCTAGACTTGTTTTTGTTTGTGAGTATGGTATAGTCATATCGAGAAAAATAAGTTAAGAACCCTATTACATAAATATAGATGCTGGAGTGATGAAAGATGTTGCACCAATTTTCCCGCAATGAACTTGCGATTGGAAAGGAAGGAATTGATACATTAAAAGGAAGTACAGTTGCTGTATTAGGAATCGGTGGAGTAGGTTCGTTTTCTGCTGAGGCACTAGCACGGTCTGGCGTGGGTCGTCTCATTTTAATTGATAAAGATGATGTTGATATTACAAATGTAAATCGTCAAATTATTGCCTTACTTTCTACAGTTGGAAGGCCCAAAGCCGATTTAATGAAGGAACGCATAATGGATATCAATCCTGAGTGTGAGGTTATTTCATTAAAAATGTTTTATACAGAGGAGACGTATGAAGAAATCTTTCAATACGGACTTGATTTCGTAGTGGATGCTTCAGATACCATTTCGTATAAAATTCATCTAATGAAAGAGTGTTTAAAGCGAAATATACCAATAATCTCAAGTATGGGAGCTGCTAATAAAATGGATCCTACTCGTTTCCAAATTGCAGATATTTCCAAAACACATACGGATCCAATTGCAAAGGTCATTCGTACTCGGTTACGGAAAGAAGGTATAAGAAAAGGGATACCAGTAGTTTTTTCAGATGAAAGCCCGATTGTCATTCGTGAGGATGTTCGAAAAGTAGTAGGGAAAGAAGATGCAGAGATAAGAAAGGCAAAGATGCCACCTTCTTCGAATGCCTTCGTACCATCCGTTGCTGGCCTTATTATGGCAAGTTATGTCATCCGTGAGCTATTAAAAGACATAAGAATTTCTACGGTTAAAGATAGTGAATAGGTAAGAAAAACGGACAAGCACACGCCTTGTCCGTTAATTTTTCATCAACTTTTCATAGATAGAAGCGAGTGCTTGCTCGAATTTGCCGGTTTTTTTGGGCTTAAAATAAATCTTCTTTTTTATTTTGTCAGGTAAGTACTGCTGTTTAACCCACCCGTTTTCATAATCATGTGGGTATAAGTAATCAATCCCTCTTCCAAGGGAGGCGGCTCCCTTATAATGGGCATCCTTCAAATGTAGGGGCACTTCACCGCTTAGCCCTGCTTCAATATCCGCAATCGCAAGATCCAACGCTTTATAGGCAGAATTAGACTTAGGAGAAAGGCATAACTCAATAACAGCGTTAGCTAGAGGAATTCGCGCTTCTGGAAATCCTAGACGTTCGGCTGTTTCAATGGCAGCCAAGGTTCTTGCGCCCGCCTGAGGATTGGCAAGACCAATGTCTTCATAGGCGATAACGATCAATCTTCTGCTTATGCTAACTAAATCACCTGCGACAACGAGTCTTCCTAAATAATGAAGTGCTGCATTTACATCACTACCTCGTATTGATTTTTGAAAAGCAGAAAGAACATCGTAATGAGCATCCCCATCGCGGTCGTGTGAAAAGCTTTTCTTTTGTAAGCATTCCTCAGCTATTTCAAGAGTAATGGAAATCACCCCAAACTCATCAGGTTCCGTAGAAATAGTGGCTAGTTCAAGTGCATTAAGAGAACTCCTTACATCGCCGTTTGAAGCACTTGCAAAATGTTCTTTTGCTTCATTTGATATGTGCACATTGTAATTTCCTAATCCTCGGTTTTTATCATTCAAGGCATGGTTAAGTGCTTTTGTTATTTCCTCAACTGTTAATGGCTTAAGCTCAAAGATTTGGCATCGACTGCGGATCGCTGGATTAATCGCATGATACGGATTGCTAGTCGTTGCCCCAATTAAAACAATGGCACCATTTTCTAAATGAGGAAGAAGAAAATCTTGCTTTGCTTTATCGAGACGGTGAACCTCATCAAGTAAAAGGATGACTTTACCAGACATTTTTGCTTCTGTAGCAACTACCTCGAGGTCTTTTTTATTATTTGTTACCGCATTTAAGGTGCGAAAGGCATATTTTGTACTACCTGCAATCGCGCTAGCAATAGATGTCTTTCCAACCCCAGGTGGTCCATAAAGAATCATGGAAGAAAGCTGTTTTGCTTTAACCATACGCTGAATAATCTTTCCTTCACCGACAAGGTGCTGCTGACCAATAATCTCATCAATTGTCCTTGGTCGCATTCGGAAGGCAAGTGGCTTCTCATTCATATTCATCGCCCCGTTTATCGTTTTACCTAAAGGTAACATACGTTCGTGTTTTTTGCATACTATTATGCTATAATGTCAAATGTCTATCAAATAAGTCAGGATTTTGTTAAGATTTACAAGAAACCATTTTGTTTAGAGGAATTGATTGGTAATGGGTTTTAAAAAGACAGGGCAAGTGGGTCCAAGATTTTTCATTTATTTTTTAGGTTTGTTAGTTATGTCCCTTGGAATAGTATTATTAATCAAGGCTGATATTGGTGCTACTCCATGGGATGTTCTTCATGTGGGCCTTCATTACCAATTTGGGCTAACGATTGGTACATGGTCAATTCTAGTTGGGGTAGCCATCTTGACTTTGGCAACAATTATTTCTAAGGAATTTCCTAAAATCGGTGCGTTTTTAAATATGCTATTAGTTGGCATTTTTATTGATATGTATTTTCTGCTTCCAATCCTTCAAACACCTGATGATTGGTTTGGAAAATCTTTGATGTTTGCCGCGGGTCTTCTATTAAATGGGTACGGAATGGGATTATATATTTCTGCAGCTTTCGGTGCTGGACCACGTGACAGCCTAATGATTGCTTTAACGGGTAGAACAGGTTGGAAGGTTACATATGTTCGAGCTTGTATTGAAATTCTTGTCCTAATTGTTGGGTGGCAACTTGGTGGGCCCGTATTTATCGGTACCGTCGTGTTTAGTTTTGTCATTGGACCTATCGTGGGCATAGCGTTGCCGCAGTGCCAAAAACTAACAGATCATTTCCTTAGTAAATTACAATCGGCTAATAGAATGACTGATCATACAAAAGAAGATATTAGTAATCGAGGTGCTAGTTTATGAAAATATCAACAAAAGGTCGCTATGGATTAACAATTATGATCGAGCTCGCCAAAAAACACGGCGAAGGTCCAACATCGCTTAAAACAATTGCTCAAGCAAATGATTTATCTGAGCATTATTTAGAGCAATTAATTGCTCCTCTTAGAAACGCCGGATTTGTTAAGAGCATTCGTGGAGCCTATGGTGGTTATGTGTTAGCAAAGGGACCAACAGAAATTAGCGCAGGGGATATTATCCGTGTGTTAGAAGGTCCTATTAGTCCCGTTGAAGGGATTGAGGATGAAGAGCCTGCAAAGCGTGCATTGTGGATGAGAATCCGTGATGCTGTGAAAGGTGTTTTAGATAATACAACACTAGAAGATTTAGCAAATCACACAGATGACGGAGAGACAGATTCCTATATGTTTTACATATAGGAGAAAAGGTAATGCTAGTTTCAGGTGGATATTTATAAGTAGGTGAACATGTTGAATCATATATATTTGGATCATGCAGCAACGGCTCCAGTTCATACGGATGTCATTGATACGATGTCCTTGGTGATGAAAGAGCAATTTGGGAATCCGTCTAGTATACATTCATTTGGAAGGTCCGCAAGAGCTATAGTAGACGAGTCTCGTTCAAAAATTGCAAAGAGCATTGGAGCGAAATCGGAGGAAATTATTTTCACAAGTGGAGGCACTGAGAGTGATAATCTTGCCATTTTAGGTGTTGCGAAATCTTATCAAAAGAATGGTAACCATATTATTACTACAATGATCGAACATCATGCCGTTTTGCACGCTTGTAAAAGTCTTGAAAAAGAAGGTTTTGAAGTAACCTACTTACCAGTTGATGAATTTGGGCAAATTTCGATCGAAGACTTTAAGAAAGAACTTCGAGATGAAACGATTCTCGTAACAATAATGTACGGTAATAACGAAGTGGGAGCGGTACAACCTGTAAAAGAAATCGGCATGCTATTAAAAGATCACCAAGCGAAATTTCATACAGATGCTGTTCAAGCCTTTGGCCTAATGGATTTGGATGTAACGGAGCTTGGTGTGGACTTATTATCCGTCTCCGCCCATAAAATTAATGGACCTAAAGGAATTGGATTTTTATATGTAAAGCAAAATACAGCATTAACGCCACTTTCCTTCGGGGGAGAACAGGAACGAAAAAGACGTGCGGGAACAGAGAACGTAGTGTCTATTGCTGGCTTTGCTAAAGCGGTTGAAATAGCTTCGATTGATAGAGCGGATAAGGTTGAGCAATTTACTGAGTTTAAAAAGCTCCTTATTGAATCTCTTCAATCGAAAGATATTACATTCTTAGTAAACGGATTGCTTGAAAATTCCCTCCCACATGTACTAAACTTAAGCTTTCCAGGCACAGATGTCGAATCAATGCTTGTGAATCTGGATATGGAAGGTGTGGCTGTATCGAGTGGTTCTGCTTGTACAGCTGGTTCGATTGATCCTTCTCATGTTTTAGTAGCAATGTTTGGTCAAGAGTCAGAACGAGTGAGAAACTCTATCCGATTTAGCTTTGGCCTTTATAATACAAAAGAGCAGGTTGAACGTTCAGCTGAAGTTACGGCGAGAATAGTAAATAGGCTGACAAGATAGGCCCTGCGAATGAGGTGAAGAAAGTGAAAAAAGACAACAAGGACATACGTGTTGTCGTAGGTATGTCTGGGGGAGTAGATTCATCTGTAGCAGCATTACTCTTAAAAGAACAAGGGTATGATGTGATCGGAATTTTCATGAAAAACTGGGATGACACCGATGAATTTGGTGTTTGTACGGCTACTGAGGATTATGAGGATGTAATTCGAGTTTGTAATCAAATCGGTATACCATATTATGCAGTAAATTTTGAAAAGCAATATTGGGACAAAGTGTTTACTTACTTCCTAGAAGAATATAAAGCAGGAAGAACCCCAAATCCCGATGTTATGTGTAACAAAGAAATTAAGTTTAAAGCCTTTTTAGAGCATGCTATGAAGCTAGGTGCGGACTATTTAGCAACTGGGCATTACGCAAGAGTTGAATACCGCGATGGGGAATACAAAATGCTACGTGGAATAGATGAGAACAAGGATCAAACGTATTTTCTAAATCAGCTTTCTCAAAACCAACTTGAAAAAGTGATGTTCCCAATAGGTGATATTGAAAAAGCAAAGGTAAGAGAGATTGCTAAAGAAGCCAATTTAGCAACTGCGACAAAAAAGGACAGTACAGGGATTTGCTTTATTGGCGAGCGTAATTTTAAAGAGTTTCTCAGCAATTACTTGCCAGCACAGCCTGGGAATATGGAAACACTTGAGGGAGAAGTTGTCGGTAAGCACGATGGGTTAATGTACTATACAATCGGTCAAAGACATGGTTTAGGAATCGGTGGGGCTGGTGACCCTTGGTTTGTTATCGGTAAAGACCTTGAGCGCAATGTACTTTTCGTAGGACAAGCCTTTCATAATGATAAATTGTTCTCTGATTCAATCATTGCGGTTGATGTTAGTTGGGTTACGGACAAGGAAGTGACGCAGACTTTCGAGTGTAAAGCTAAATTCCGCTACCGTCAGCCTGATAACAAAGTAACTGTTCACAGATTAGAAGATGGGACTGTAAAGGTGATATTTGCGGAGCCAATTCGGGCCATTACACCTGGTCAATCGGTTGTCTTTTATCAAGGTGATGAATGCCTTGGCGGAGGAACCATTGACAAAGTATTTCGAGATGATAAGCAATTAACTTACGTAGGGTAAGGAGAAAACCTCGATTCATATGGTCGAGGTTTTCGTATGTATAAAAAGGACAAAACTAGATGAAAAGAAGTTATAATAAAAAAAGACAATAAATAATGGAGCGTGTTCTATGGATAAAAATGAAAAAGGGATTCAATTGATGAAGGAAGGAAAGTGGGAAGAAGCTGCTGGATTATTTATGAAGGCAATTGAGGATAACCCGAAGGATGCGGTATCATATATAAATTTTGGAAACGTATTATCTGCAGTTGGTGAAAATGAGAAAGCACTCAAATTTTTTCAGAAAGCGATAGAAATCGATGAAAATGCGGCAACTGCTTATTATAATGCTGGAAACCTATATTTTGAAAATGAACAATTAGAAGAAGCAAAAAATATGTTTGAACTAGCAATGAGAAAGGGACTACATTCTAGTGATAATTATTTTATGCTTGGATTTACGCTTATTCAGTTAGAGCAACCTAAGCTTGCCTTACCTTATTTGCAAAGAAGTGTGGAGCTAAATGGAAATGATGCAGAAGCTCGCTTTCAATTTGGATTATGCTTAGCAAATCAAGAATTACTGGACGAGGCGATCAAGCAATTTAACGTATGTGTAGAATTAGATCCAACACATGCGGATGCTTATTATAATCTTGGTGTTGCTTATGGTTTTAAGGAAGATGGAAAAAAAGCACTTGATATGTTTGAAAAAGCATTGGAATTACAACCTGATCATCTGCTTGCGGGTTACGGTAAGAAATTAATCGAAAAAGAGTAATCACCATTCGTAGCGGATTTTTTGTAAGGAGGGGAGTTCTTTGGAGGGACAAGAAACGCTCGATTTGTTTAAGGATCAAGGAAGATTTATAAAAGGAAAGCATCTTGTCACAATCTTTCATAATGAACAAAATTTGTACACCGTTCTAAGAATTCGCGTGGAAGAAACGAATGAGAATTATGAAGATAAAGAAGCTGTAATCACCGGATATTTTCCAAAAGTTCATGAACAGGAAACGTACATATTTTATGGAGAGTTAAAAGACCATCCGAAATTCGGTCAACAATTTCATGCAACGCATTTTCGAAAGGATATACCTCAAACAAAACAAGGGGTTGTGAGCTATTTATCAAGTGAGCTTTTTAAAGGAGTCGGAAAGAAAACCGCAGAGAAAATAGTTGAAGTTTTAGGGGAAAATGCCATCTCTAAAATTATGCAACAACCGTCTTTACTTGATGAAATTCCGAAGCTTCCTCCGGATAAGGCAAAGGAAATTTATGATACCCTTATTGAACATCAAGGACTAGAGCAAGCGATGGTTGCTTTAAATCAATATGGATTTGGTCCGCAAATTTCTATGCGGATATATCAGTCTTATAAAGACCAGACAGTAGAAGTGATTCAATCCAATCCGTATAAGCTTGTTGAAGATATTCAAGGTATTGGGTTTACGAGGGCAGATGACCTAGGTTTTCAACTAGGAATTTCCGGTCATCACCCGGACCGTATTAAAGCGGCTTGCTTATATACGCTTGAGGTTGAGTGTATGCAAAATGGCCATGTGTATATGGAAACAGGATTATTACTCGATAAGGTAAAGGCTTTATTAGAAGAAAACAAACGTGATGAAATTGATTTTTCACCTATTGGAGCAGAAGTAGTCAAGCTTGAAGAAGAAGGAAAGATCATCGTTGAAGACATGAGGGTGTATTTACCTTCCCTGTTTTTCTCCGAGAAGGGACTAGTTACAAGCATCAAAAAAATCGTCTCTCAAACACAGTATGAAAATCAGTTTCCAGATTCTGAATTTTTACTCGCCCTTGGAAATCTAGAGGAACGATTAGATGTTCAGTATGCCCCAACTCAAAAGGATGCGATACAGACGGCTTTAATGTCCCCGATGCTGATCTTAACTGGTGGACCAGGTACTGGAAAAACAACGGTTATTAAAGGAATTGTGGAGCTTTATGCTGAATTACATGGCTGTTCTTTAGACCCAAATGATTATAAAGGGGACGAGCCCTTTCCATTTATACTAGCTGCGCCAACTGGCCGTGCAGCAAAACGAATGACGGAATCAACTGGACTTCCTGCAGTTACCATCCATAGGCTTTTAGGATGGAATGGGGTGGAAGGGTTTAGCAAAGACGAAGACAACCCGTTAGAAGGGAAAATTCTGATTGTAGATGAGACGAGCATGCTTGATATATGGCTTGCTAATCAGCTGTTTAAAGCTCTGCCTGAATCCATACAAGTGATATTGGTTGGAGACGAGGATCAATTACCTTCGGTTGGTCCAGGGCAAGTCTTAAAGGATCTACTAGAATGCGGAGTTCTTTCTGTTGTTAGACTCACAGATATTTATCGCCAAGCGGAAGGGTCCTCTATTATTGAACTTGCTCATGAAATTAAATCCGGCCGTTTACCTGCCAATATAAGTATGCAACAAAAAGACCGCTCCTTTTTTAGATGTAACGCAAACCAAATTGCGGATGTAGTTGAGAAAGTCGTCCGAAATGCGAAAAGTAAAGGATATACAGCAAAAGATATACAGGTTCTTGCACCGATGTATAAAGGACCTGCTGGTATCGATCGCTTGAACACATTAATGCAAAACATTTTTAACCCGAACCCTGATGGGACGAGGAAAGAAATAAAATATGGTGATGTAACTTATCGTGTTGGGGATAAAGTGTTACAGCTTGTAAATCAGCCCGAAAATAATGTGTTTAATGGCGATATAGGTGAAATTGTTTCTATCTTCTTCGCAAAAGAAAATACGGAAAAAGAGGATATGATCGTTGTATCTTTCGAGGGTGCGGAAGCTACATATACAAGACAAGACCTTCAGCAAATCACTCATTCCTATTGCTGCTCCGTTCATAAGTCTCAAGGGAGTGAATTTCCGATTGTTATCCTCCCCGTAGTAAGAAGCTATTATCGAATGCTGCGAAGAAATCTTTTGTATACAGCTATTACGAGAAGTAAAAAGTTTCTAATCCTTTGTGGAGAAGAAGAGGCGTTAAAGTTGGGGGTTTCACGGGCGGATGAAAATGAAAGACTAACCACCCTACGGATGAAATTGGAAAAAGCGATTGGTAATGAAAAAGAAAATGATGAAAAAGACAGCAATGAAAAAGTTGCATCACAAAATATGGAAGAGCACTTGTTAGCAGTTGATCCAATGATAGGCATGGAAGGAATTACACCATATAGCTTCATGGGAAGTTGAATGAAGTAGGACTCTTAGGAGATGCTCTTTTAATCAGCGCCTTATTATGACAGAGTAAAGGGTTTTATAGGGTTGACAGTCCGAATCAGCGGCTTTTTTGGACACATTCAAGGGGTTTTATAGGGTTGATTGTCCGAATCAGTGCCTCATTTGGACAGAGTAAACGGTTTTATAGGGTTAACTGTCCAAATCAGCATTCTTATTAGGACAGAGTCAAGGGGTTTTATAGGGTTGACTGTCCGAATCAGTGTCTCATTTGGACAGAGTCAAGGGGTTTTATAGGGTTGACAGTCCGAATCAGCGCCTTATTTGGACAGAGTCAAGGGGTTTTATAGGGTTGATTGTCTGAATCAGTGCCTCATTTGGACAGAGTAAACGGTTTTATAGGGTTAACTGTCCAAATCAGCATCTTATTAGGACAGAGTCAAGGGGTTTTATAGGGTTGACAGTCCGAATCAGTGTCTCATTTGGACACATTCAAGGGGTTTTATAGGGTTGACAGTCCGAATCAGCACCTTATTTGGACACATTCAAGGGGTTTTATAGGGTTGATTGTCCGAATCAGCGCCTTATTTGGACACATTCAAGGGGTTTTATAGGGTTGATTGTCCGAATCAGCGCTTTATTTGGACACATTCAAGGGGTTTATAGGGTTGACAGTCCGAATCAGCGGCTTTTTTGGACACATTCAAGGGGTTTTATAGGGTTGATTGTCCGAATCAGTGCCTCATTTGGACAGAGTAAACGGTTTTATAGGGTTAACTGTCCAAATCAGCATCTTATTAGGACAGAGTCAAGGGGTTTTATAGGGTTGACAGTCCGAATCAGCACCTTATTTGGACAGAGTCAAGGGGTTTTATGGGGTGATTGTCTGAATCAGTGCCTCATTAAGACAAAGGTAATGATTTTTAGTGGGTTTATTGTCCGAAAAAGATTATCATTCGGCTTTAGGTTAGTAGCATTCCATTTGGAAATCGTTTCTCGTTATGATTTTTTGCTTCGTCGTGAACAATAGTAATGTTCGAAAGAGGTGGTATCTTGCGGACATTTACATTGCTAAAGGGAGTTAGTGTGTACGAGAAAGAAAGCGGATCAAAGGTTGGTGAAGTCAAAGACCTCATCCTTTCTGCGACTAGTGATGCGGTCCAATCCTTGCTAGTAAAGCAAGGTATGCTTATAAAAAAGACCGCACAGCTTGATATTCAAGACGTCACTTCCTTTGGCTCGGATGGAGTAATGATTGAAGACCGAACTTTGCTAAGACCTATTAAAAGGGGCAGTGATTCTTCCATCGTATTTTGTCGAGGTCTATCCGGGAATATGCTGCTATCTAGTGATGGTGAGCAGCTCGGGTTGATTGAGGATGTATATTTTAAGGAAGAATTGGGCACAATCGTAGGGTATCAATGTTCGGATGGCTTTTTTTCAGACATCATAGAAGGAAAGCGTGTCATCAAAACGGATGAACCCCTCCAGTATGGAAAAGACGCCATCATCGTGAACGTAAAAAAATCTTAGGTGTACATGCCTTAAGATATACCTATACGTGAGGTGTCTACGATGTTAAAATGCCCTAACTGCCAAAGCAAAGATATCGGAAAAATTGGAATTAACCAATACTATTGCTGGAACTGCTTCATTGAACTAACTTTAGCAAAAGGAATCATTAATACTCACCAAGTTGAGGAAGACGGTACATTAAGCTCATTAGACGATCTTTTTGGAGAAGATGAACGCCGATATAGCTCATAATTCTACTAAGAGGTGAGGTAAATGAATCGAATGGTAACTTCTGCAATTGCAATTGGAGCAGGTGTTGTTGCATATAATTACGCTCGCAAAAACAAAATGATGTCAGGGCGTGGAATGAAAAAAATGCAGCGAAGAATTTCAAAAATGTTTTAATACCAAGAAAAGCCCCTGTAAAAAAGGGGTTTTTCTTTTTGTATAATTCTTGCTCTTCCACTTTAAACTAAAGACAAGGAGTGGATACAATGGACATTCGGTTAAAATGGTATTACCGGCTTGGTTTCCTGCTTTTGTTATTCATTGTATTATTTGTGTTTCTAAAACTACAGCCAATCTGGTTACCCATTTTTAAAATCACGATAATCGTCGTACTTCCATTTATCATCGCTGCATTTATTTCGTATTTATTACATCCGGTCGTGGAAACACTTCATGAAAATTATCTACCAAGATGGTTAGCTGTTTTAATTATATATACATTGTTTTTTGGAAGTGTAAGTGTGGCACTGTATAATGGTATTCCAGCAATAATACATCAGCTACGGGATTTGACTGAAAATGCACCAAGCTTTGCCAATCAATACAGAGAGTGGATTCATGAGATTCAGGATAAAACCTCTACTTGGCCTGTAGCTTTTCAAGAAAGGATCGATACTAGCATTGTGGGCGTAGAAAGAATGCTTGATAATGCTCTAACAAGAGCCGTAAATTTAGGGATGGGAATCATCAATTCAGCTCTTTTATTTGCTATCATCCCTTTTATCGCCTTTTACATGTTAAAAGATTATGAAAAAATAAAGAAGGCAGTATGGTATATTACACCGAAAAAATGGCGAAGTGGGGGAACTCTGTTTTTAAGAGATGTGGACAAATCACTCGGCAGTTATATTAGGGGGCAACTTTTGGTATGCGTGATGATTGGTACGATTTCAGCTTTATCCTTCTGGTTCATCGACTTGCGGTATCCGCTGTTACTTGGATTAATTGTTGGGATAACAAATATTATACCATATTTTGGACCTGTAATCGGTGCAGTGCCAGCTGTAATCATCGCTGCTACAATTAGTGTGAAAATGATCCTCTTCGTAGTGATTATCATCGCTCTACTCCAATTTTTAGAGGGAAATATATTATCTCCCTTTATTGTTGGTAAGAGCTTGCATATGCATCCTTTAGTGATTATGTTCGCGCTTTTGGCAGGTGGTGAAATAGGGGGAATATTAGGCTTGATCTTAGCCGTGCCGATTATGGCTATTCTAAAGGTGAGCCTTCTTCATGCCAAGCAACATTTTTCGAAAGATGTATCTGATAATCAATTGATGTGACAACGTTGACAAATATAAAAGCATATCAGTATAATTCGTACTATAAAGTTCAAAATACACGAAAACATGTTGAAGGAACAAGTATGTGATAGACCGTCTGTAGAGAGGAATTTCCTTGGCTGAAAGAAATTCTAGACGAAGGATGACAGAAAGCTATTCCGGAGTGCAGCTAATTCCTGCCGTTCACCTGCGTTAAAGGTCTTTGAGAGATGAGTGCTTTATTTGCATTCATAATCAGGGTGGTACCGCGAGTAAGCTCCTCGTCCCTGTTTTGGGATGAAGGGCTTTTTTTGTTGAAAAAAATGTTGGAGGGAAAATAAATGAAGAAGCTTACAGGCTCAGAAATTCGAAAAATGTATTTAGACTTTTTTAAAGAAAAAGGACATGCAGTGGAACCAAGTGCTCCGCTTGTACCTCATGATGATCCTTCTTTGCTATGGATTAACAGTGGGGTAGCGACGTTAAAAAAATATTTTGATGGACGCGTTATTCCTGATAATCCTAGAATTACAAATGCGCAAAAATCGATTCGTACGAACGACATTGAAAACGTTGGGAAAACGGCAAGACATCATACGTTTTTTGAGATGCTTGGGAACTTCTCGATTGGAGAATACTTCAAAGTTGAAGCTATACATTGGGCATGGGAATTTTTAACTGATGAAAGATGGGTAGGTTTTGAAAAGGAAAAACTTTCCGTTACGATTCATCCAGAAGATGACGAAGCGTTTGAAATTTGGAGCAAAGAAATTGGGGTGCCGGAAGAGCGAATTATTCGATTAGAGGGGAATTTCTGGGATATCGGAGAAGGACCGAGTGGACCAAATACGGAAATTTTTTATGATCGTGGACCTGAATATGGAAATGATGAAAGTGATCCGGAATTGTATCCTGGAGGAGAGAATGACAGATATTTAGAGGTATGGAACTTAGTTTTCTCAGAATTTAATCATAATCCGGATGGTACATATACTCCGCTACCAAAGAAAAACATTGATACCGGAATGGGACTTGAAAGAATGGCTTCGGTTGTTCAAAATGTTCCTACAAATTTTGATACTGATTTATTTATGCCAATTATTCGCGCAACAGAAGAGATTTCTGGGGCAAAGTATGGGAATGGTAAAGAGTCTGATGTAGCATTTAAAGTCATTGCAGATCATATTCGTACCGTGGCATTTGCTATTGGAGACGGTGCACTTCCTTCCAATGAGGGACGAGGGTATGTGTTAAGAAGATTGCTTCGTAGAGCCGTGCGTTTTGCCAAGCAAATTAACATCAACCGTCCATTCATGTTTGAACTGGTACCTGTTGTAGGGGAAATCATGGTTGATTTTTACCCAGAGGTAAAGAATAAGACCGACTTTATCCAAAAGGTCATAAAGAATGAAGAAGAAAGATTCCATGAGACTCTGAATGAGGGGCTTCAAATTCTTGCAGCGGTTATCAAAAAAGAAAAGGAAGCTGGAAGTGATACCATTCAGGGCGCTGACGTTTTCCGTCTTTATGACACATACGGTTTCCCTGTCGAACTAACAGAGGAGTATGGTGAAGAAGAGGGAATGAAGGTTGACCATGCTGGTTTTGAGAGCGAAATGGAGCTTCAGCGTGAGCGTGCACGTAAAGCAAGACAAGATGTAGACTCTATGCAGGTACAAGGTGGAGAACTTGGAGAGATTAAAGTAGAAAGTAATTTTGTTGGTTACGATCAGTTACAGGTTGAATCAAAGGTTCTTGCTATCGTACAAAATGGAATAAAAATCGACAAGGCAAGTGAAGGAGAAGAAATCCAATTAATACTTGATGTCACTCCTTTCTATGCTGAAAGTGGTGGACAAATAGCTGACCTTGGTACATTATTTAGCGAAGGTGTAAAAGCAGCGGTAAAAGATGTGCAAAAGGCACCAAACGGACAAAACCTTCACCGCGTAGTGATTGAATCTGGAGAATTACAGGTTAATGACCAGGTAGTAGCGGTTGTTGACGAGAACAATAGAGGGAAAATTATTAAGAATCATACAGCAACCCATTTATTACATCAAGCATTAAAAGATGTTCTTGGAACACATGTAAACCAAGCCGGTTCTCTAGTAGAGCAAGACAGACTTCGTTTTGACTTCTCTCATTTTGGACAAGTAAAACCAGAGGAATTAGAAGAGATAGAGAAGATTGTAAACGAAAAAATCTGGCAATCTCTATCTGTTCAAACCGACTTTAAAGCAATTGCTGAGGCAAAAGCGATGGGAGCTATGGCACTATTCGGTGAAAAATATGGTGATATCGTTCGTGTGGTTCAAGTAGGAGATTACAGTTTAGAACTTTGTGGTGGTTGCCATGTTTCTAATACTTCAGTCATTGGTCTCTTTAAAATCGTATCAGAAAGTGGAATTGGAGCAGGAACTCGTCGTATTGAAGCGGTGACGGGGGAAGGTGCATTTAAGCAAATGCATAGCCAAATCCAGGTTTTAAAAGATGCGGCAGGAAAGTTAAAAACGAACTTAAAAGATGTACCTTCTAGAATCGATGCACTATTAAGTGAACAAAAACAGCTTCAAAAAGAAAATGAGTCTTTAGCAGCTAAGTTAGGAAATATTGAAGCTGGTAATTTGGTTAATAATGTAAAAGTAGTCAATGATGTACAAGTTCTGGCTGTTCGAATTCAAGGCGCGGATATGAATGGACTACGAAACATGGTCGATGATTTAAAGCAAAAGCTAGGATCTGCAGTAATCGTACTTGGAAGTGTAAACGAAGATAAGGTAAACTTAATTGCCGGTGTAACAAAAGACTTAAATGAAAAAGGCTATCATGCTGGAAAAATTATTAAAGAAGTTGCTACTATTTGTGGAGGTAGCGGTGGTGGACGTCCGGATATGGCCCAAGCAGGAGGAAAAGACGCTGGGAAGCTGGATTCTGCACTAAGTTTTGTAGAAGAATGGGTCAAATCCGTTTGATATTCAAGAAAAGTAGTGTAAAATGAAGGAGATTAGACTACTAAATATTTCTTCCATTGGATAGATTTGATGATAGATACTTCTATTAAGGTCGGAAGTAAGTTAGCGATTACTAGATAAAGCGAGGTGCAAGAGAATGAGTACATTTGATAAAACAATGAGGTTTAATTTTCCAGAAGAGCCAATCGAACATGACGTGAAGGAAGTCCTTTTTCAAGTACATGAAGCTCTTCAAGAAAAAGGATATCATCCAATTAATCAAATTGTAGGTTACCTGCTTTCTGGAGATCCTGCTTATATTCCTCGTCATCGTGATGCTCGTAACATCATTCGAAAGCTTGAACGAGATGAAATTATTGAGGAGCTTGTCAAAAGCTATCTAAAAACACAACGAGAGGGCTCTTAACGTATGCGAATTCTCGGTCTTGACGTCGGCAGTAAAACGGTCGGCGTTGCGCTTAGTGATGAATTTGGCTGGACGGCGCAAGGATTAGAAACAATAAAAATTAATGAAGATGAAAGAATGTTTGGTTTTGACCAGATTGGTCAAATAATAGAAAAGTATGAAGTAGGAAAAATAGTAGTAGGGCTGCCTAAAAACATGAATGGAACCATTGGACCCAGAGGGGAAGCGAGTCAATTTTACGCTAGTGAGCTAGAAAAGAGGTTTTCCTTGCCAGTATTCCTATGGGACGAGCGCCTAACTACGGTTGCTGCGGAACGAGTCTTACTAGAAGCGGATGTTAGTAGGAAAAAACGTAAGAAAGTAATCGACAAAATGGCAGCAGCTATGATCTTACAAGGCTTTTTAGATAGTCAAAAATAACTTGAGGTGATTTTTCAATGCAACATGGAGAAAACAATATTACAGTAATTGATGAAGATGGTAACGAGCAACTTTGTGAGGTCCTTTTTACATTTGATTCTGATGAGTTTGGTAAGTCTTATGTACTCTATTATCCAATTGGGGCAGATGAAAACGATGATGAAGAAATTGAAATTCATGCGTCTGCGTTCGTTCCAACTGAAGATAATAATGATGGTGAGTTAATGCCGATCGAGACAGACGAAGAGTGGGACCTAATTGAAGAAATGTTGAATACATTCCTAGAAGAGCAAGACGAAGAATAGGAAGATAAAACGCGGATAGCATAGGCTATCCGCTATTTTTTTTGCGAAAATTTACTTCTATTGTCGAAAAATATAGTATAATGATTCGAGAATAGTTATAAGGGAATAGTAAGAATAAGCCCTGTGAATTGGAGGGGAAACTTTGTCAACCGAAGAGAAGCAAAAGAAAGAGATGACAGGTAACAAGCCTGATAAAAAAGCATTCATAAGAGAAAAGATGATTGAGAGAGAAGGCGAGGCAAGAGTCGTAAGAAAAATTGTCTTTACCATCTCAATCATATTATTCTTACTGGTAGCAATTACGGCTGGTGGCGGATATTTTTATATTAATTCGGCACTAAAGCCCGTAGACCCGGAGAATAAAAAAGAAATGACAGTAGAAATTCCTATTGGCTCTTCAGTCACTGGTATTGCAAACATATTAGAAGAACATGGAATTATTAAAGATGCACGTGTATTTAAATACTTTGTTAAGTTTAAGAACGAGTCAGGGTTTATGGCCGGTAACTATGAACTATCACCTTCAATGACCTTGCCAAGTATCATTGAAAGCTTAAAAACAGGAAAAGTGGAGCAAGATGTGGTGTTTCAAATTACCATCCCTGAAGGAAAACAGCTTAAAGAGATTGCAAAAATTATTGCTGAAAAAACAGGTCATAAAGAAGAAGATGTATTTGCAAAATTAAATGACCGAGAATTTATACAAGCACTTATGAATAAATACCCTGATGTATTAACCGAGGAAATTCTAGCGGAAAATGTCAAGTATCCATTAGAAGGCTACTTGTTCCCTGCAACTTATCCATTTTATAAAGAAGATACAAAAGTGGAAGAAATTATCATGGTCATGTTAGATCAGACGGAAAAGGTTATTAGTGAGTATGAAGGAGATATGGCTGAGAGACAGTATACTGCTCATCAATTATTAACGTTTGCCTCCCTGGTAGAAGAGGAAGCTACTGAGAAACTAGAACGTGATCAAATTGCAAGTGTCTTTTATAATCGTATAGAAACAGGAATGCCTTTACAAACAGATCCTACCGTTTTGTATGCTCATGGAGAACATAAAGATAGGGTGTTGTATAAGGATTTGGAAATTGACGATCCATATAATACTTACAAATACCCAGGCTTAACACCAGGCCCAATAGCTAATGCAGGTACTATATCAATTGAAGCTGTTTTACATCCTGCTGAGACGGATTTCCTATACTTTTTAGCTACGGCATCTGGGGATGTATTATTCTCAAAAACTCTTGACGAGCATAATGCAAAAAAGGCCGAGCACATCAATTAATCTGTTTCAAGGAGAAATGTTCGCATTTCTCCTTCTATTATGATAGAATAGTTCAAGTGTTTTTAAATAGCGTCAACCACAGAAGACCATATTTAGCTGTGCTGAATCCCTGTGAATTGCTGTGAACGCTATTTTTTCATGTCTAAACAAAAGAGGTGACGCAGCTTGGAAACGGAGAAGCTGCATTCTTATATAGAAGAGCTCATTCAAAATAGATCGGATTTACTCGAAGAAATGGAGCAGTACGCCAAAGCTCATCATGTTCCCATCATGGAACTGTCTGGAATCGAAACGATACTCCAAATACTGAGGATTGCTCAACCGAAAAAGATTTTAGAGGTTGGTACCGCTATTGGATATTCTGCCTTACGAATGGCGACTGTTTTACCTGAGACGAACATCGTTACCATTGAACGGGACATTGAGCGCTATACGGTCGCAGAGGAATTTATTAAACGTGCAAACAAGGAACACCAAATTGTGATCATTAAAGGTGATGCGCTAGAAGTAGAATCTCTAATAGAAAAATTTGGTTCATTCGATGCCATTTTTATCGATGCGGCTAAAGGGCAATATAAGAAGTTCTTTGAAATATATTCAAAGTACTTAGGAGACAAAGGGATCATCATAACCGACAACGTTCTGTTTAAAGGACTAGTCTGTGAGGATACAATTGAGAGTAAACGAGTAAGAAGTATGGTTACAAAAATTAAAGATTTTAACAAATGGCTAATGGAACATGCAGAATACGATTCGGTTATTATTCCTGTTGGCGATGGAGTAGCAATTAGTAAAAAGAGGTGAAGAGATAATGAATAAACCAGAACTATTAGTTACACCTAAGACGATTGAAGATATAGAAGCATTATGTAAAGTTGGAGCGGATGCTCTTGTAATCGGAGAGCAACGATTTGGTCTTCGTTTGGCTGGAGAATTTTCAAGAGAAGATGTAAAGAAGGCTGTAGAAATTGCCCATTCTTTTCAGAAAAAAGTGTATGTAGCGATGAATGCGATCTTCCATAATGAAAGCATTGAAGCTTTATATGATTATGTAAGATTTGTAAAGGAAGTAAACGTAGATGCAATAATTTTTGGTGATCCAGCGGTTTTAATGGTAGCGAAAGAAGCTGCACCTGATTTACCGCTTCATTGGAATACAGAAACTACTGCCACGAACTGGTATACATGTAATTATTGGGGTAGAAAAGGGGCTAAACGTTCGGTCCTTGCCAGAGAAATCAATATGGATGCGATTGTCGAAATGAAAGAGCATGCAGAGGTGGAGATTGAGGTACAGGTACACGGGATGACCGCCATGTTCCAATCTAAGCGTTCCCTCTTGGGAAATTATTATGAGTACCAAGGAAAAGCACTAGTGGTTGAGAATCGCGACCAAAATGCAAACATGTTCCTTCACGATAAGGAAAGAGAAAATAAATATCCTATTTTTGAAGATGCGAACGGCACACATATTATGAGTCCGAATGATATGTGTATGATTGACGAGTTAACAGAGCTAATTGAAGCAGAAGTTGATTCTCTTAAGATTGATGGTGTATTGCAAACATCGGAATACATTCTAAAAGTAACCGAACTATATCGAAAAGCAATTGATCTATGTGTCGAAAATCCGGATCAGTACGAAGAAGTCAAGGATGACTTATTACAGGAAGTAGAAGAGATTCAGCCAAAGAATCGTCCTTTAGATACTGGATTTTTCTTCAAAGAGACTGTTTATTAATAAAAATCATGTGTTAAGGAGGGAAAAAAATGTCTATCCTATTAAACGATAAAATCTCACAGATAGTGAATGGAAAGCGAGTAATAGTAAAAAAACCAGAATTACTTGCACCTGCTGGGAATCTGGAGAAATTAAAAATTGCTGTCCAATACGGGGCAGATGCTGTATTTATCGGTGGACAAGAATACGGACTTCGTTCAAACGCAGGGAACTTTACTTTTGATGAAATGAAAGAAGGAGTAGAGTTTGCTAAAAAATATGGTGCGAAGATCTATGTAACAACAAATATTTTTGCTCATAATGAAAATATAGATGGATTAGAAGATTATATTCTTGGGTTAAAAGAGGCTGGTATTGCAGGTATTATTGTTGCTGATCCTCTTATCATAGAAACATGTCGTCGATTAGCACCTGAAATTGAGGTGCATTTAAGTACACAACAATCTTTATCCAATTGGAAAGCAGTCCAATTCTGGAAGGAAGAAGGATTAGAGCGTGTGGTACTTGCACGTGAAACTAGTGCAGAAGAAATAAGAGAAATGAAAGAGAAAGTCGATATCGAAATCGAAACATTCATCCATGGTGCAATGTGTATCGCGTACTCTGGACGCTGTACTTTAAGTAATCATATGACCGCTCGTGACTCAAACCGCGGTGGATGCTGCCAGTCTTGCCGATGGGATTATGACTTGTATCAGCTTGATCAACAAGATGAAGTCGCTCAATTTAGCGAAGGTGATGCACCATTTGCAATGAGCCCTAAAGATCTTAAGTTAATTGAGTCTATTCCACAGATGATTGAACTTGGCATTGATAGTTTGAAAATTGAAGGTCGTATGAAGTCCATTCACTATGTGGCAACGGTAGTTAGTGTGTACCGTAAAGTAATTGATGCTTATTGTGCGGACCCAGAGAACTTTGTTATCCAAAAAGAATGGTTAGAAGAACTTGATAAATGTGCAAACCGTGATACGGCTCCTGCATTCTTTGAAGGAATTCCTGGGTATAAAGAGCAGATGTTTGGAAATCATAGCAAAAAGACAACTTTTGACTTTGCTGGATTGGTGTTAGACTATGATGCTGAAAATCAAATGGTCACACTGCAGCAGCGCAACTACTTTAAACCTGGTCAAGAAGTAGAGTTTTTTGGACCTGAAATTGAGAATTTTACAACTGTTGTTGAAAAAATTTGGGATGAGGATGGCAATGAGCTGGATACAGCAAGACATCCAATGCAAATTGTAAAGTTCAAGTTAGACAAACCGGTTTACCCGAACAACATGATGCGGAAGGAGATTTAAACTAGCATGAAACGCAAACCCGTTGTTATTGGTGTAGCCGGTGGGTCCGGCTCCGGGAAAACGAGTGTAACAAAATCGATTTACGAGACATTTAAAGGGCATTCGATTTTAATGCTCGAGCAAGATTTTTATTATAAAGACCAGTCACATTTACCATTCGAAGAGCGTCTAAAGACAAATTATGATCATCCATTAGCATTTGACAATGATTTACTAATTGAGCATATTGAAAGTCTTCTCCGCTATGAATCGGTTGAAAAGCCTGTGTATGACTACGGTGTTCATACCCGCTCAACTGATGTCATCCATGTTGAACCTAAGGATGTTATTATCCTAGAAGGAATCCTCATATTAGAAGATGAAAGACTTCGTAACTTAATGGATATTAAGTTATATGTAGATACAGATGCGGACCTTCGTATTATTAGACGGTTGGTAAGAGATATAAAAGAACGTGAGCGCTCAATGGATTCAGTCATTGACCAGTATGTAAATGTGGTGCGCCCAATGCATAACCAATTTATTGAACCAACGAAACGCTATGCAGATATTATTATCCCAGAAGGTGGGCATAATTTTGTGGCAATTGATTTAATGGTCACAAAAATTCAAACAATTCTTGAACAAAAATCATTTTTATGAAACAATAAAAAGCAGTAATGCAAATGTTTCCCAAAATAAGTCCAGGTGGACGTTTCATGCGCGCCCTTTTCATAAGGACGCGCTCCTATGCATTTACCGTTAGAAATATCTACATAAGAAGAATACACAATCTATTTGGGGGTTGTGACACTAGAAGGAGTGAAGGGTTTTGGCAACAGAAAAGGTTTTCCCGATGACTTTAGCTGGTAAAGAAAAATTAGAGCAAGAATTAGAACATTTAAAATCCGTAAAACGTAAAGAAGTCGTAGAGCGTATTAAAATTGCTCGAAGCTTCGGAGACTTATCTGAGAACTCAGAGTACGATTCAGCTAAAGAAGAACAAGCATTTGTTGAAGGACGTATAACAACGCTTGAAAATATGATTAGAAACGCAAAGATTATTAAAGAGGATGAGCTAGCTACCGATGCGGTCGCTTTAGGCCGTTCTGTTACATTTATCGAACTTCCTGGAGGCGATGAGGAAACGTATTCAATCGTTGGAAGTGCAGAAGCAGATCCGTTTGAAGGCAAAATCTCAAACGACTCTCCAATTGCCAAAAGTTTGATGGGTAAGAAGGTTGGAGACGAAGTAACGGTTCAAACTCCAGGTGGAGAAATGAATGTTCGTATTACAAATATTAAGTAAATTGGTTTGAAATAAGAAAACCTCGTCAACACTTTTGACGAGGTGTTTTTTATTATGTGGAGAAAACGGGCAGTGGTATGGTTAATTATTTGCATAACAGCAATTAGCCTTTTAATAGGAAGGCTTGTTCAAGTACAGCTCGTATCAACAGAAAGTTTTACAAAACATAACATTAATCTTCTTGAAGCAAGTGTCGTTCAACGCTCACAGCAAATGGTCATTGAT
This sequence comes from Bacillaceae bacterium, assembly GCA_041640555.1. GTDB lineage: Bacteria > Bacillota > Bacilli > Bacillales > Cytobacillaceae > Robertmurraya_A. The sequence goes on along the minus strand of JBEQAB010000004.1, from coordinate 61,984 downwards.
AATGGGAGGGGCGGATTTCTTGATCGCAATGGAGAGTCACTCGTTCATCGTAAGATTCCGGTTCTCATTCTTTTCCCTTTTTTGAAGAATATGGAGTGGGATAGTGAAAAGATCGCTGACATCATAAATGTTCCTGTGGAATCAATTGAATACAGAGTGAAACAAGCGGAAGATCCTTTTGCCTATGGTGATCCGAATCCACTCAAACTAACTGATGAACAAATGGAGCAAATTAATGCATTAAAAATACCAGGAGTGTTTGCCGTAGAAAGGAAATATTCGCTAAATGAGTATCCAGCTGAGCAACTTATTGGTATTACGGGACAAAATACAGTTGAATTACAAAAACGATATCCTGATAAAGACTTACTAGAGCAGACCGTGATTGGGTTAACCGGATTAGAAAAAAGCTTTGATGAATTTTTGCTTCCTGATGGGAATTCAAAGCTTATCTACCATGTAGATGCAAAGGGGGGGCCATTGTTTGGGATTGATGTGAAATATGTCGAACCAGCCAATCCTTTTTATCCAGTTAATATTAAAACAACGATAGATAAAGACATTCAGGAAATGGCTGAAAATTTAGTTGACCAATACCAAATAAGTAAAGGGGGACTTGTTCTTTTAGACTTAGAAACGAATTCTGTCCTTGCCATGGTATCAAGACCCACTATCAACAAGGAAAAGCCGTTTGAAGATGCTTCAAGTGGTCTGAAGAATATGATGATTTCTGAACAAATAATTGGGTCTGTTTTTAAAACGGTAGTGGCTGGTGCTGCCATTGACTATGAACTAGACAATCCCACTCAAATGTATGATTGTAGTAAAAAAATTAATGGTCAACCGGACTTAGTGTATGATCATGGAATGTTAAACTTTACGGATAGCTTTGCAAGGAGTTGTAACAATACTTTCGGTACGATTGCAAAAGAATTAAAGGAAATTGACCCCAATATTCTTGAGGAGTATGCAAATAAATTATCTCTAGTCGGTTCTGTTGGATGGAATGGTGATATCTATCATTTCTCTAATTTTAGGCAGCTTCAGGAAGAACAAAAAGGCCGCGTGTTTTTATCAGAAGATGCTAAAAATGATAAGAATTTTGTTGCTTTGACAGGAATCGGTCAGCATGAGGTTCGTGCCACACCACTGGCCGTTGCCAATATGATGGGGACCATTGCAAAAGGTGGCGTAAGGGAGAGTGTTAGAGTGGTTTCAGAAGTGGAATACAAAAATGGGAACTCCCTACTACCATTCGAAAAGCAAGCTCTGCCTGGTGAAACGATATCTCCTTTTACTGCAATGAAGCTTCAAAAGTTATTGCGTGAAGTAGTTGTAAATGAAAATGGAACGGGAAGATGGTTTCAAGAGCTGCCATATGCGGTTGCTGGGAAATCAGGAACTGCTGAGACGGGAATCTTTAAAGATGAGAAACAATTGCATAATAAATGGTTTGCCGGTTATTTTCCTTACGATAACCCTAGATACGCCTTAGTAACTGTAAATTTAGGGGTTTATGGGGATGAAGGAGGAGTGAACGGATTATTTGCGGATATGGTTAAAAACCTATATACCATGGATCATAATGAGCCTCTGTCGAAACGTTAATGTATTTGTAACGTGATTGTCCTTTTCGATTTTCTAGTTAAGTGGTAGAATGTATAGCGAGTTCGCTCTTAAAAGGATATTCAAAAGAGGTCTAGGAGGTTCGTATGATGCAAGATGATTTTCAGCAATCAAGATTTAATCAAAGGTCGAAGCGTCGTAAAACAAATCTGATTTTAAATGGTCTCATTGGAATAGTATTGGTTTTAATTATTGTTGTTTCCGGAGTGATTTTTTTAGGAAACGATGATAAAGCTACGACAGAAAAAGAGCAGGAACAAAGCATAGAAGCTTCAAATGATACGAATGAAGCAGAAGAGTCTTCGGAGGAAGTGAAAGAAGGAGCTGATTCAGAAACGGATGAGGGAGATTCGTCTACAGGTTCTTCGTCCTCAAATGAAGAGTCAAGCGAAGAAGCTAGCTCTAATGATAACGAAGAGGCCGTTGTGACAGAAGGCGGAGCGGATTCTAATGTAGTTAGAACCATTGTTAACCCGAATTGGCAGCCGATTGGAACGAGCCAAACTGGTGAACACACGAACGTGTATAGTGGTGTGGATTGGGATGAAATGGTTTCTGCCATTGAATATGCTACTGGGTTGTCAGAGGATAATATGACTATTAAGTTTCTTGGAAATGATGGTCATAATAAATCAAAAGGAACTGTCTTTTCAAAGGACAGAACCCAAATTTATCGCGTTTCCATTGAGTGGGTTGATGGGGAAGGTTGGAAGCCTACCTTAGTGGAAGAGCTAGCGTCGATCGAATAAAACAAAAGAGTGAGGTATTTATAAGTGAAAATCGCAATTATTGGTGCAATGGAAGAAGAAGTAGCTTTACTACGAGAGAAAATCAGCAATCGGGAACAACAAACAATTGCTGGATGTGAGTATACCACAGGTAATATGGATGGGGCAGAGGTAATCCTATTGCGCTCAGGAATAGGGAAGGTAAACGCAGCAATGTCTACAACGATTCTATTAGATAGATTTAAACCTGATTATGTTATTAACACAGGATCAGCAGGAGGCTTTCATCCTGATTTAAATGTAGGAGATGTTGTTATCTCTTCTGAGGTTCGCCATCATGATGTAGACGTTACAGCATTTGGATATGAATATGGTCAAGTACCACAGCTTCCTGCAGCGTTTGAGGCCAATTCTGGGCTTGTTGAGATAGCAGAAGCAGCGGCAACGGAAATTGGTAGTGTGCAAGTTGTGAAAGGTTTAATTGCAACGGGCGATTCTTTTATGAATGATCCAAAGCGTGTGGATGCTATCCGTGATAAATTTCTTAATTTACAGGCAGTCGAAATGGAAGCAGCTGCAATTGCCCAAGTTTCGTATCAATTTGGGATCCCATTTGTTATCATTCGTTCATTGTCTGATATCGCTGGGAAAGAATCAGATGTTTCCTTTGAACAATATTTAGAAAAAGCAGCACTTCATTCAGCCTCTTTGGTTATGAAAATCGTTAAGAAGCTAAAGGCTGATTAAACTATCCGGAAAAATTGCTATTAATTACATCCTCACTAAACAAGCGTTCTATGATAAAGTAGTTTCATAGAACAAGAGAAGGTTGCAGGTGAGTATAGTGAAAGATAGCAATACAGGAAAAGTGCTTGAAGAGAAAATGATTGACTATAAAAGATTTGCGGTTGTTCTACTTGCTGTAGGCAGCTTCTTTTACCTAGGTGTTATCATTCCATCAGGTGAAAAAGTGCTAACCGATCTATATATGATGATGTGCTCATCTATGCTGTTTTTAGCGGGTTCTATTTACTTTTTTACTTTATCGAAGCAAATAAAAACAAAGCTTGATGACATAAATGGATAAAAGATAGCTCTCAGCCTGCCTGAGGGCTATTTTTTTAGAAAATCTTTAAAAAAGGGGTTTACATAAATGGTAATAGTGGATATAATTACCACTGTAAGCAATAATTTCTAAAAAGGAGGTCGAGTGAAATGATTAAATTATCTGTAGCTATTGAAAAGAAGACAACTAAATATTTCACGCATTCGACCAATAGGAATGAATTGCTTAAGTAATTGTGAACATAACTTAAGCCATTACAAGCCGCTTGGAGAATGTACTCTTGCGGCTTTTTATATGTCTAAAAGTCGCAGGGGGATCTCTGCGGCTTTTTTGTGTGCAAAAATAAGGAGGTGATAAAATGACCCTGAATATATTATTCTTAACAGTAACGATTAAAAAACGTAAAGTGTCAGCTGCTGAATTCGAACGAGCAGAAAAGGCAAAAAAGCAATATGAAGCTACTCGCGATCGTATGCTTTCCATTCAACGATTATTTTAAGGCAGGAAAAACAACAAAAATAAAGAAAGGTGGGAATAAAGATGATTTATTTTATGCAAGATCGTAAGGCAGTTTTATGGGTGGAGAAAGATACCACCTAACGAATTTGTGGTGAGGAGGGGAAATAGATGTTCCTCCGTGTCTTGTTGTTATCTCTAGAAATGTATCGCTTACGAAAACTAAAGTAGAATTCTTCCCCCGGAGATATCTCTTAGATTTCAGTGACTTAGCGCATTATATAGGCTCCATAAGTAACAAAATGTTCACATCCTTTCTCCGTTTTGCTTTGAATAGTGTGGTACATTCGAAGTAACAAAAGGAAGAGAAGGGGTGGTAACATGTTCGCAATTGTTATGGGTTTAATTATATGCGGATCTGTAGGTTGTATTATTGCTGCCGAAGTTTCCGTAGAATAGAAGCTTGAAACACCGACCTCCGTGTTGGTGTTTTTTTAATAGTCTTTTTCTATTTAAATATAATTAAGTGGGACAGACAAATACGACCACCTCGCTTCATAGGTATTAACATGGGGGAAAGTCCTGAAAGTGGGGTGGAATAAATGTCAGGTATATTGACTGCACTTAGCTATTTAGTTAAGGAAATGGTGTTTTTAGTTTCCTATGTTAAAAATAATGCATTTCCACAACCATTATCAACGGCGGATGAAAAGAAATATTTACGATTAATGGCAGATGGTGATGCTCATGCTCGTAATATGCTAATTGAACATAATCTTCGTCTCGTCGCTCATATCGTCAAAAAATTTGAGAATACGGGAGAAGATTCAGAGGATTTAATCTCCATTGGAACAATTGGATTGATTAAAGCCATTGAAAGCTATTCTGAAGGGAAAGGAACAAAGCTTGCTACGTATGCGGCCCGTTGTATAGAAAATGAAATCCTCATGCATTTACGGGCTTTAAAGAAGACCAAAAAAGATGTGTCCCTACATGACCCAATTGGTCAGGATAAAGAAGGAAATGAGATATCATTAATCGATGTGTTGAAATCAGAATCTGAGGATGTCATTGAAACCATTCAACTTAATATGGAGCTTGAAAAGGTAAAAGAATTTATAGACGTTCTCGATGACCGGGAGAAGGAAGTAATCGTCGGTCGATTTGGTCTCGATTTAAAAAAGGAAAAAACACAACGAGAAATTGCCAAAGAGTTAGGTATATCAAGAAGTTATGTTTCAAGAATTGAAAAGAGAGCTTTAATGAAGATGTTTCATGAATTTTATCGAGCGGAGAAAGAAAAGAGAAAGCGTGATTCTCAAGGTTAGAAGGAAGCAGGCATAGAGCAATCTATGCCTATTTGAATGCAAGGAAAGTCCGCGTTTGCCTACACCAATATGGACAATGAACATACATTGATTAGTAGGATATAAGTGTAAAGGAGGGTGAAAAATGCCATTCGGTTATCCTTATCCATATGCTTATCAAGCACCATATTATGGTGGTGGTGGTGTAGCTTTAGCATTGCTTATCGTTTTGTTTGTACTGTTGCTCATTTTCGGTGGTTGGTGGTATTTTGCTGGTTATCGATATTAATTTTTGGACCCATCATCAAGGTGGGTCTTTCGGTTTTCGAAACTATCCGTAGAGTTTTCGGAAAAATAAATTTATAATAAAATAGACAATGATTAGGAGGGGTATGGATGACGGAAAGAAGTACTTATTATGATGTATGGGACCTTGACGTGTTTTTTTCAGGGGGAAGTTCTTCACAAGCATTTATTAATCACTTACATAGCTCAAAAGAAGATGTGGAAAGCTTTCGAAGCAGGGTAGTAGATTGGCAACCTTCAAATAAAATAACTGATCAAGAACAAATTACAGAAATCGTTGAATTCTTTCAAACAGTTGCGAAAGAGATCCGCCAGGCAGGGGCATTTGTTAGCTGTTTACATGCACAAAATACAAACGATAAGAAAGTAAGCTCACTACGTGGGCAAGTAACCGAGCTTAGTGCGAGTTTACAAAATGCGCTCACGGTTTTTGATCAAAAATTAACTACCTACGACAATCAAATTTGGGAAGAATTGCTTCAGGTAGAATCACTTCATCGATTGCAATTTGTTTTACATGAAAGACGTGTGAATGCATTAGAGAGACTTTCTCAGGAGGAAGAAACAATTATTAATGCGTTGAGCATTGATGGCTATCATGGATGGGGGCAATTATATGATACCATCGTGGGTACGATTAAAGTTCCGTTTAAAGAAGGAAATGAAACAAAGGAGTTATCAGTTGGGCAGGCAGCCAATAAGTTCTCACATCCAAACCAAGTGGTAAGAAAATCCATTTTTGAAGGTTGGGAGGAAGCTTGGTCTGAAAAAGCAGAGTATTTGTCAAAAACGCTTAATCACCTTGCTGGATATCGATTAAACACGTATAAGCTTCGTGGATGGAAAGATGTTTTAAAGGAGCCATTACAAATAAATCGTATGCAGAAGAAAACTTTGGATACGATGTGGCAGGTTATTTCCGATGCCAAAGCTCCTTTTGTAACATTTTTAGAGAGAAAAGCGAACTTACTAGGTAAGGATCGGTTAAGTTGGTATGACCTAGATGCACCCATCGGTCAGGTAGATTCAAAGGTTACGTATCAAGAAGGTGCTGAATTTATTATTGAGCATTTTTCTCGCTTTGGAAAAGAAATGACTGATTTTGCGAGAAAGGCCTTTGAACAGAAATGGATCGAAGCGGAAGATCGTCCTGGAAAAGCGCCTGGTGGTTTTCATACCTTTTTCCCTGAGAGCAATCAGTCAAGAATATTTATGACGTTCTCGGGGACACCCTCTAATGTTTCAACTCTTGCACATGAATTAGGTCACGGCTTTCATACATATGCAATGAGAGATCAACATTATTTAAATAGAAATTATGCGATGAATGTAGCAGAAACAGCCTCGACCTTTGCAGAAATGATCGTAGCTGATGCTGCTGTCAAGCAAGCGAGGAATCCTGAGGAAAAGCTAGCGTTATTAGAGGATAAAATACAGCGTTCAGTAGCGTTATTAATGAATATACACGCTCGCTTTCTTTTTGAAACAAGCTTCTATGAAGAAAGAAAAAATGGAGTCGTAGAAACAGAGCGTTTAAATCAATTAATGAAAGAAGCACAGGAAGAGGCATATGGTGGGGCATTAGACGAGTATCATCCATTGTTCTGGGCCTCTAAACTACATTTCTTTATCACAGGTGTTCCTTTTTATAATTTTCCTTACACATTTGGTTATTTATTTTCTCTAGGTATTTATGCAAAGGCACAGGAAGAAGGAGAAGGCTACGAAGAAAAGTACGTTGCTCTGTTAAAAGATACAGCCTCTATGACTGTAGAGGATTTAGCTCTTAAGCATTTGAATGTTGATTTAACAAAGCCGGATTTTTGGGAAAAAGCTGTACAGCTATGTGTAGCTGATGTTGAGGAATTTTTATCGTTAACGAAATGAGAAATATAGACACGGGCTTTATAGGGCTGTGTCTATATTTTTTTTAATTTGAAGGGACTAACCATGAAAAAAGAAAGAATAATAATGAAAAAGAGGAACATCTCAGGAAGTAGAAACGGAAACAATAGATAGCTAAAGGTCAATAAGCAGCCAGCAGCTGTGATCGGTAAACCCGTAAAATAGCTTTGATCCTCGCTAATATTAAAGCGAGCAAGTCGATATGCCCCGCAGGCGATGTAAAATATCGTAAAAAACGTACCAGGAAAGTCAAACTCAAATAATATTCCTTGATAAATCAATAGTGCAGGTGCGACACCAAATGATATAATATCACTCATGGAATCTAATTGTTTGCCAAGTTCTGATTCAATTTGAAGTTTTCGGGCAACCATTCCATCAAATCGGTCAACGAATGCAGCAATAAAAATTAATAAAAGGCACAAATCTAGGTTCCCTTTAATGCTCTCAATCACTGCAAATCCACCAAGAAAGAGATTGGTGAATGTTAAAAGATTGGCCGTTTGAATTCTTAATTTTTTGAGTGTTTGATCGAGTACGGTTAATAAAAACAAATATGCCTCACCCCTATACGGAAATGGTAAAAAACATCCTAATTATAAGTAATGATTGGTGTTCTTGTTTTATTCGTTTATCGCGTGAGAATTTTCCCATAACGGAGGTCAATACATTGTTTCAAACCATTTATCGTTTTATGATTGAATTAACCAATGGCAGATGGTCATCCTTGCTGTTGAAGAGATTTGCTACATCAAATATGAGCCGTTATGTTGTTCCTCACTTTTCAAGAATCTATCAAATCAATACGGAGGAAATGGAAGGTCATCTCGAGGAATTCTCCACACTCCATGATTTCTTTATCCGAAAGCTGAGGAAAGGGAGTAGACCCATTGATCAGGACGCACATGCTGTTACTAGTCCTGTTGATGCCGTCCTTGAGGAAGTTGGACCTATTTCAGAACAGAAATTGATTGAAGTGAAGGGGAAAACATACTCAATTGAAGAAATGTTAGGTAATGATGCACTTCTACAAAAATATATAAATGGTACCTTCATGGTTATGTATTTAAGCCCGAGTCATTACCATCGTATTCATAGTCCCGTTACCGGAAGGGTGACAGCCAGTTGGACTCTCGGAAAGAAATCATATCCAGTCAACTCTCTTGGATTAAAATATGGGAAAAGTACACTCTCGAAAAATTATCGGACTGTGACCGAAATCCAGCATCAGACGGGTCATATTGCGGTGGTAAAGGTAGGAGCCATGTTTGTGAACTCCATTGAAGTTACACATGAGAATGAACATGTTGAAAAAGGCCAGGAACTCGCATATTTTACATTTGGATCAACGGTCGTCTTATTGTTTGAAAAAGACTGCCTTCAATCAACTATAGAAAAATCGCTTCCATTTCCTCTTAAAGTGGGAGAAAGAATTGCGTTATTAAAAGAGACATGATATTGTTTTGTGAGCGTAATGAAAAAAGCCCAAATATGGGCTATTTACACAATGATTTTGTGAGTTAATGAACGACGGTGAATTTCTGTCTCAATTAAATAAATAAAATCTTTGCTTAGTTGTAGTTCTCTCGCTTTAAAATAAGATTCAACAAGTAAGTCATCCGATAATTTACGCAATGGAAATCACACCTTTCTTTTCTTGTGAATAGTTCTACTGCATGGTAATTCATCATAAAATGTAGGCTATGTAGCTGTACTCCTACTCTATCAAAATTAGTAAAACAGAACAACCGTTCTGTTATCCACAAGTTATGGTGGATAACTTGTGATTAATTTGTTTATAAAAGAGTAATTCCTTTTTATTACAGTGTGAGTTTTGTGTATAAAGTTATCCACAGTGTTGAAGGAACGTGAAATTTGTCGAAAAATTTTCATTAATTTAATGAGGTGTAAGAAATGCTTAAAAAGTTTTTGCCGGATCAGCATGTCAAAAGTATTTTTGAAATTACTCCTGAAAGTTTAAAGGAAAAAGGAGTTAAGGCGATTATTACCGATTTAGATAATACTCTTGTCGAATGGGATCGTCCTAATGCAACACCGAACCTTATCAAATGGTTTGAAGAAATGAAAAAACATAATATTATTGTGACTATTGTGTCTAATAATAATGAAGGAAGAGTAAAAGCTTTTTCAGATCCACTAAATATTCCTTTTATTTTTCAAGCTCGCAAGCCGCTTGCAAGAGCGTTTAAAAAGGCTATGAAGCAAATGGGAACATCTAAGGATGAAACGGTGGTTATCGGAGACCAGCTACTTACAGATGTTCTAGGTGGTAACCGCAGTGGGTTACATACGATTCTTGTTGTACCTGTTGCCTCAACTGATGGATTTGTGACAAAGTTTAATCGATTAGTTGAGCGGAGAATACTGAATTGGTTCCGTAAAAAAGGAATGATTGTATGGGAGGATTAAGTTTGAGTGAACAGTTTTCGTGTATAGGCTGTGGGGTAAATATCCAAACAGAAGATAAGGAGGCTTTAGGCTATGCACCTCCATCCGCACTTGAAAAGGAAGTCATTATTTGCCAACGTTGTTTTCGGTTAAAACACTATAATGAGATTCAGGATGTTAGTTTAACAGATGACGACTTTTTAAAAATACTGAATGGATTATCTCAGACAGATGCACTTATCGTAAAAATTGTCGATATTTTTGATTTTAACGGTAGCTGGTTACCTGGTCTACACCGTTTTGTAGGGAAGAACAAAATACTGCTTGTTGGAAATAAGGTGGACCTTCTGCCGCACTCTGTAAAGCCCAACAAGGTCATTCAATGGATGAAGCGGGAAGCAAAAAAACTCGGTTTACATCCAGAAGATGTGTTTTTAGTGAGTGCACATAAAGGTCATTTTGTTCGTGATGTAGCCGAAGCAATCGACGAGTATCGAAATGGCAAGGATGTGTATGTAGTAGGTTGTACAAATGTGGGGAAATCGACATTTATTAACCGGATTCTAAAGGAAGTTTCGGGAGAAGGGGATGTGATAACGACTTCTCATTTTCCAGGTACGACTCTTGATATTATTGAGATTCCACTTTCTGACGGTAAGCATCTTATAGACACTCCAGGAATTATCAATCATCATCAAATGGCTCATTTTGTGAGTAAACAGGATTTAAAATTTATTACTCCAAAAAAGGAAATAAAGCCAAAAGTCTTTCAATTAAACGAAGGACAAACCTTATTTTTCGGAGGACTCGCGAGATTTGATTTTATTAGTGGAGGAAGACAATCATTTGTTTGTCATTTTTCTAATGAAATTAATATTCATCGTACAAAACTTGATCATGCTGATGAGTTATACGAAAAGCATGTGGGTGACATGCTCTCACCACCAAGAGCAGATGAATTGGAAGAATTTCCACCACTCGTTCGTCATGAATTTATGATTAAAGAAGAGAAAACAGATATCGTGTTTTCTGGTCTGGGTTGGATAACGGTAAACGAACCAGGAGTGAAGATTGCAGCGTATGTCCCTAGGGGTGTTCATGCAATGATCAGAAAGTCGCTTATATAATTTAGCTTTTTGGAGTATCAGCTTGATCAACCTCATGAAGTACTCAAGGCTACAACAAGGGAGAGGATTTTTTTTGAAAAAGCTGTATGCGGTAATTGGGGATCCGATCGCTCATTCCATGTCGCCTGCGATGCACAATGATCTATTTGGCTTTTATGATATAGATGCACATTATCATGCGCTTCATGTAAGAAAAGGAGACCTACAGAAAGCGATCATAGGGTTAAAAGCGATACAAATTAGTGGGTTTAATGTGACTGTTCCACATAAGGTCGATATCCTTCCTATGCTTGATCGCTTAGATCCTTTAGCGGAAGCGATCGGTGCAGTAAACACAGTCGTAAATGAGGATGGTGAGCTCGTCGGTTACAACACCGATGGCGAAGGATCAGTAAAAGGAATTATGAATATTATTCCAGATATTTTCAACCGTCGAATTCTCATCGTTGGGGCTGGAGGGGCTGCGAGAGCGATTTATTTTACTTTAGCTTCCATGGGGATTAAAAACATAGATGTTACGAATCGTACAAGTGAAAAAGCATCTGAATTAATTTCCCAGTGTCCATATATGGTCAACTCTAGCGTATTATTGCGTGAAGATGCTGAGAATCAATTAAGCGAGTATGATATTATAATACAAACAACATCGATTGGTATGGCGCCGAATGTAGAATGCCAACCGCTCTCTTTACATAACTTAAAAGAAAATAGTTTTGTAAGTGATATTATATACAACCCTCTTGAGACTTTATTTTTACGTTCTGCAAAGGATAAAGGGGCTCGCACGCAAAATGGAATCGATATGTTCGTTCTTCAAGGAGCATTAGCATTTAAGAAATGGACCGGAATTTTCCCGGACCAAAAGAGAATGGAAAAATTGGTTTTAAACCGATTAGGAGGAAAAGAATGTTAACTGGTAAGCAGAAAAGATTTTTACGTTCAAAAGCTCATCATCTAAACCCTATTTTTCAAGTAGGAAAAGGTGGAGTGAACGATAACATGATTAAACAAATCAATGAGGCATTAGAGGTTAGGGAACTTCTGAAGGTTAGTGTGTTACAAAATTGTGATGAAGACAAGGATGAAGTAGCAGTTAAGTTATCGTCAGGCTGCAATGCAGAGCTTGTTCAGGTAATTGGATCCACCATTGTTCTATATAAAGAGTCTGAGGAAAATAAACAAATTCAGCTTCCTTAACTTAGAGGAGGTCCTTATGAGGAAAATTGGAATTCTAGGGGGAACTTTTGATCCACCGCACAATGGACATCTGCTAATTGCAAACGAGGTTTTAGATTCCTTAGGGCTAGATGAAATATGGTTTTTACCTAATTCAAAACCACCGCATAAAACAACAAGTGGGACGAGCACGATTGATCGAGTGACTATGCTTGAAAAAGCAATAATTGATCATCCCCATTTTAAAGTTGAAAAGATAGAGCTCGAGCGAAGTGGTCCGTCCTATACGTATGACACGATGAAACTTCTACAACAGAAAAATGATGGTACAGAGTTTTATTTTATTATTGGGGCAGATATGGTTGAATATTTACCAAAATGGTACAAGATTGATGATTTAATGAAACTCGTTACTTTTATTGGAGTCCAAAGACCAGAACATGTATTGCAGACAAGTTATCCGGTTATCTATATAGATATTCCGGAATTTGCCGTCTCTTCTAGTTTAATAAGAGAAAGAGTAAAGAATGGGAATACTATTCATTATCTTACCCCTGACTCCGTCATACAATATATAAAGGAGCATCAGTTATATGGATCGAGCGAAAGCGTTAGAGATTGTTAGAGAGCAATTAACCGACCATCGTTATCAGCATACACTAGGGGTAGAAGAAACAGCTGTAAAGCTAGCGAAAAAGTATGGAGCAAATGAGAAACAAGCGGAGTTGGCAGCAATCTTTCATGATTATGCAAAGTTTCGTCCTAAAGAAGAGATGAAACAAATCATTATCCAAGAAAAAATGCCCGAGGAACTGCTTTCGTATAATAGTGAACTTTGGCATGCTCCAGTAGGCGCTTTTTTAGTAGAGAATGAAGTTGGTATCCATGATCGTGAAGTGCTTGAGGCCATTCGTTACCACACTTCTGGTAGACCGCATATGTCATTGCTTGAAAAAATTATTTATGTGGCTGATTACATTGAGCCAGGGAGGCAATTTCCAGGTGTCAATGAGGTCAGAGAGATAGCTGATAATGATTTGAATGAAGCATTGTTGCTTTCTATTCAGAATTCAATTATTTTCTTAATAAAAAAGAAACGAGCAGTTTTTCCGTTGACGCTCCAAACGTATAACTATTTCACTCATTTAAAGGAGGACTGATTGGATGACCAATCGTCAATTATTAGAAACATCAGTAAAGGCTGCTGATGATAAGCGCGCAGAGGATATTGTTGTATTAAACATGCAGGGCATTTCACTAATCTCTGATTACTTTATTATCTGCCACGGAAACTCTGATAAACAGGTTCAAGCCATTGCCAGAGAAATGAAGGAAAAGGCATTGGAAAATGGCAATATGGTTAAGAGAATGGAAGGCTTTGATGAGGCAAGATGGATCCTTCTTGATTTAGGAGATGTGGTGGCCCATATATTCCATAAAGACGAAAGAAGCTATTATAACCTCGAGCGATTATGGGGTGACGCACCAATAGAAAATATGGAAAGTGTTCTAACTCAATGACGTATGGGAAATTTGCCTACCTTTATGATGAATTAATGAAGGATGTACCGTATGATGAATGGGTTTCTATCGTAACGGAAAAATGGAACAAGTACCAGTGTAAGGGAAAAAGACTATTAGACCTTGCCTGTGGTACAGGTGAGTTATCTGTACGCTTTGCAAAAGCTGGTTTCGATGTAACTGGTGTCGATTTATCAGCGGACATGCTTACGGTCGCTCACATGAAAGCTGAGACCAATGGGCTGAAGATTCCTTTCTATCAACAAAATATGATTGAACTTGACTTGTATGAGAAATTCGACATTATCGGGATATTTTGTGACTCGTTAAATTACCTACAGACAGAAGAAGAAGTAATGGAAACGTTTGAAAAGGCCTATAACTTACTTGATGAAGATGGACTTCTTTTATTTGATGTTCATTCCGTTCATAAGATCATGAATATTTTTATGAATCAAACATTTACCCATGATGATGAAGATATTTGTTATTTTTGGAATTGCTTCCAAGGAGAGTATCCAATTAGTATTGAACACGAGCTTACCTTTTTTGTTCATGATGAGGTATCGGGAAAGTATGACCGTTATGATGAATTTCATAGCCAGAGAACCTTTCCAGTAGATGTTTATAAAAATTGGTTAGAAGCAAATGGATTTTATGTACTAGAAACTTTCTCTGATTTTACGGACGGTCACATAACTTCTGAGGCGGAAAGAATTTTTTTCTTAGCTAAAAAGCAGAAAGAAAAATCGGCTGATTAAAATAACCAGCCGATTTTTTTTATTCCTGTGCAGGAATTATTATTTCTTTAGAGAATTATTTATTGGAAACTGTTTTTGTGTTTCAAAAACATCCTCTTCGAATTTTGTATGAGTGGCTTGAAATAGGTGCTCAAATACATCTCCAAGCTCTGCATCCAACACTTTAATTCCTTCCCAAGTTACTCCGCCCTTTACACAAACTTTTTGCTGTAGGGTCGGAAGTGTGTAAAATCCTTTTCGAAGCAATTCTCCAAGTCCTATTAACATTTCACTAGCAAGTGTCGTTGCTGTTGCTTCATCAATCTTTGTTTCTGCTACTGCTGCATTAATAAATCTTTGCGTTAAGTAGCTGAAAAATGCTGGTCCACAACTAACGATATCTGATCCTACCCTTGTAATATCCTCGTTTATGGACACTGGTGTGGAAATCGCATCAAACAGTTGAAGTAGTTTATCTTTCCATTCCCCCGTACAGCTATTGCCAAACGTTAGTAAAGATACCCCTGCCAGTGCTCGATTGGTAATACTAGGTATTGCTCTCGCCACCGAACAGTCTACCACAGACTCAATTTGATTAACACTGATAGGGCTGGTGATGGATACAACACATTTCTCTGAGTGTAAAAACGGCTTAATATCCATTAGTACGCTATGAATGTCTTTGGGTTTTATGCATAAGAACAAGACATCTGATACTCTTGCTACGCTTCTAGCATCAGAAAGTACGGCGATGTCATTATACACTTCTTTTATATTCATTGCTTTACTAAGCGTTCGATTTGTCACATTCATAAAAGAAGGGGAAATGGCGTTTCCATCAATTAGTGCCTCAATTAATATCCTCCCCATGTTCCCAGTACCAATCACTCCGATTTTCAATGTACTTCCCTCCTTCAAAAAGCAAGCATTCTCATATAAAAGTATGTAATGAAAATTGTGAATATGACTAGAAAGGAGTAACAAGATGATTGACTCTGTAAAGAAGTATAAATGGTTTATTGTTGGCTCTTTTGTTATCGTTGCTGGAATGCTATTTTTTGCTCGCGGCCTTGGAAACGAAACGGAAGAGGAAAATGAATGGACAATTCCAAGTGAGGAAGAAAAAGATACGGAAGTTTCCGAAGAGACACTCGATCAGGAACCTGAAGTAAAGAATTTGGTGGATGTTAAAGGAGCAGTAAAGAATCCAGGTGTTTACGAAGTGAGGCTGGACGACAGGGTAATCGATGTGATTGAAGAAGCTGGAGGATTAAAGGAAGGAGCCGATGAGACAAAAATTAATTTTGCTCAGCGGGTGACAGATGAAATGGTATTATATATTCCTTTAATAGGAGAAGACGGAGAAAACATGATTGTGTCTGCTGGTGCGGGTCTTACCTCTACTTCTGCAAGTCAAGAAGCAGGGAAAATCAATATTAATACTGCCACATCTGATGAATTGCAAAATCTCCCTGGAATTGGACCGTCTAAAGCGGAAGCAATCATAGCCTATCGTGAAGATAGTGGATTATTTCAAACAATTGATGATTTAAAGCTTGTTACTGGTATTGGTGATAAGACATTTGAGAAACTGAAGGATTTTATCATCGTAAAATAATAGCATTGACTAAAATCGACAATTTCCCTTAGACTAGTAGAAAATGAGAATCGGGAGTGGGGAATATGAGCAACCCTCGTTTGACTTGGGATCAATACTTTATGCTAAATGCGCATCTGATAAGTATGAGAAGTACCTGTAATCGACTGAATGTTGGTTCGGTTTTGGTAAAGAATAATCGAATCATTTCAACTGGCTATAATGGGGGAATTAGTGGAGATGATCACTGCTTAGATGCGGGCTGTTATGTCGTTGATAATCACTGTCTTCGTTGTTTGCATGCCGAAGAAAATGCGATTCTTCAGTGTGCACTTGAAGGAGTTTCCACAAAAGGAAGTCAAATTTATGTCACTCATTTTCCTTGTATACATTGCATGAAAAAGATACTACAAGCTGGTATTACAAAAATTTATTACACGCATGATTATAAAAATCACGAATATTGTTACCATCTACTTCGCATAAGCAATGTGGAAGCGATCAAGCTAGAAATGGATATTGAAAATGAGCTTAATAATAAAAACGATAACTCAGGCCGATTAAGTTGGAATTTTCAAGAATAATATAACATTTTTCCGGAGGTGATATCTTGCAAGGAAGAGGGATCTATTTTGCCATTGCTTCTTTACTTGCTTTGGTTATTGCTTTTCAGCCCCAAATTATGGTCAAGGTCTCACTCTTTTTATTTTTGATTTTATTTTTGTATTATAAGAGGTTCTCAAAAAAACAAATTTATATCATCTTTTTGATTGTCCTTGTTTTCTATACGAAAGCAAGGATTGATATAAACAGAAATGAATCTGGTTTTCATGGGAATGAGACACAGTTTACGGTTTTGTTTGAGGATGAAGTAACGCTTAATGGCAGTCTCCTAAGTGGTTTTGCAAAGGATACAACAGGAGAAAAGCTATTAATTAAATACCGAATGAAATCCGAGGAAGAAAAGTCCAGCTTAAATAAGGAAAGGCTCCTTGGATATTCATGTCAGATAAAAGGTAGTTTACAAACAGTGAATGGACAAACCAACCCTAATGCCTTTGATTACCAATCTTATTTAACTCATCAATACATACATTGGCAGTTAGTTGTTGATCAATGGGGGGAATGTAAAGAGCTTAATGGACCTATTCTTCTTATCAAAAAGCAAAGGCAACGGGCCATAGCGTTATTGGAAACGCATTTTCCCAATTCTGTCGCTTCCTTAGCCAGCGCACTGCTGTTTGGAGAAAGACAGGTACTTGATCCGTCCTTAGAACAAGCGTACCAAAAACTCGGAATCATTCATTTATTAGCTATTTCTGGGGCAAATGTCGCTCTTTACGTAAGTATTATTCATTATATTGGGGTGCGCTTAGGAGTAACAAGGGAACGCATGATTATTGTTCTTCTCCTCTACCTACCCATTTTTACTTATTTGTCAGGTGCCTCTCCTCCTGTGTTTCGTGCAGCATTGATGATGTTTCTATTTTTGTTCGTTAGGCTCGTATCGCAGTCGAGATTAGCCACACTTGATATTTGCAGTATCGTCTTCATGGTTTATGCATTTCTTTCACCTTATCTCCTATTTGATGTAGGGTTTCAGCTCTCCTTTAGTGTGACATTCACATTACTTCTTTCCACCAAAGGGTTATTAAAGCCATCTAAATTCCTCTTAATAAAAGCATCATTTATTTCTCAGCTAGCTTCTCTCCCTATCGTTCTCTATCATTTTTATGAATTTTCTCTGTTATCATTGTTGGCAAACCTCATTTATATTCCCGTTTTCACAATAATCATAAACCCTAGTTTTATCACTCTGTTTTTTCTTTTATTCATTTTTGGAGACGCTGTTACTATTTTGATGAAGCCAGTGGATTTTGCGATTACCTTAATGAACCAATTAACTGTAGGTATAGCTTCTTTTCCGTACCAGACAGTCACCATTGGCCGTCCTTCCATATGGATGGTACTTCTCCTAGTAGGCTCTATTGTCTATTTACTCTATAAATGGGAGACAGGGGAAATAAGGAAAAACCAACTGATTTCAATCCTTCCTTGTGTTTTTGCCCTCACTTTCTCCTACTGCTTATCCCATTATTCTTTCTCAGGACAAATTACATTTGTTGATGTTGGGCAAGGAGATAGTATCGTAATACAAAATGGTTTTCATAAAAAAACGTATGTGATAGATACAGGAGGGACTATTTCATTTAATAATGAGGAATGGGAAAAGCCGAAAAATCCTTTTGAAGTTGGAAATGATATTCTCGTCCCATTTTTAAAAGGGAAAGGGATAAGCACAATCGATAAACTAATACTAACACATGGTGATATGGACCATATTGGTGGAGCAAAGTCTGTTCTCGAAACAATGAAAGTGAAAGAATTAATCCTTCCTTATGTTTCGAATCGTTCCAGCTTGGAAAATGAAATAATTCAACTAGCGAAGGAAAAGAATATAAGCATCATATTTGTGAAGAGCGGTATGAGTTGGGAAGAGAAGGGGTCGACCTTTAAAATCGTGAATCCTATAATTGAAGTAGAGGATAGAAACGATAATTCAGTGGTAATTCATGTTAAAATAGGAGGATTATTTTGGTTGTTTACAGGCGATTTAGGAGAACAAGGAGAAGAAAGGTTATTGAGTGAATATCCTACCTTGCCAGTGGATGTATTAAAAATCGGACATCATGGTAGTAAAAGCTCTACATCTTCTACTCTTCTTCAAGCCTATCAGCCGAAGGTCGCAGTAATATCTGTTGGGGAGAACAATCGATTTGGGCATCCACATCAAGATGTTTTGGATCGGTTAAGGGAAAGAAAGATAAAAATATTCCGTACTGACACAGAGGGTGCAATTAGTTACACTTTTAAGAATGAGAAAGGAACCTTTTCTAGACATATTCCATATGATGTAACAAACCCATAAAAAAGAGACTGCAGCAGCAGTCTCCTTATGTTTTATGTAGCAGAACTTTATGCCCCTACGAGTTTAATGACAGTTGCAATGATAAATAAAGTTGCAAAAAAACCGAAGGAAACGATGAACCCTACACCCGAATCAACAGCGTCATTACGTTTACTTTGCACATTTTTCTCAAATTCGTTCACAACTACCCCTCCTAATCAATCTTAGTATAAGCGATTTCATAAAAAAAATCTACCGATCCTCTTGTTTCTTTTCCTTGCTTGTCAGTGATTGTCACAAATACTTTTTATATGTACGGTTACAATAATATGTATACAACGGGGGTTATCGCTGTAAAAGGAGTATCCTAGGCCTCTTTTTTCAGCGTTTTTATAGATGGGAATTGGTCAGGAGATTGATCAATTCCCTTTAAAATGCTTGTCAAATCCTTGATCCTTCATTAGGATAATTAAGTAACCTATTTTCCTGAACGGAGCGAGGAAAAGTGATTTTTGATTTATGGAAGCAAATTAAAAAGAAAGAATTTTCCCCCATTTACGTTTTGTATGGAACAGAATCGTTTCTTGTGAATGAAACAAAGCAGCTTTTTATACAAAATGTTTTGGGTGAAGATGAAAGTGATTTTAATCTATCCACTTATGATTTAGATGAAGTGCCGATCGAAGTGGCATTAGAGGATGCCGAAACCATCCCATTTTTAGGGGATAAAAGGCTGATATTTTTAAATAATCCAGGTTTCTTAACTGCTGAAAAAACGAAGGAAAGAGTAGAACATCAGCTAGGAAGGCTAGAACAGTACATGAAGGAGCCCTCCCCGTATTCGATTGTTGTAATGGTAGCGCCATATGAAAAGCTGGATGAACGAAAAAAGCTAACAAAGGAATTAAAAAGAACAGCTGTAGTAGCGGAAGCAAAGAAACTTGGGGAACACGAACTAAAGAATTGGATTGTCCAAAGAGCTAAGGCGAATGGTACAAGCATAGATAATGAGGCAGTAGAACGGATGCTTGCATTAGCAGGTACTAACCTATTTTTATTAACCTCAGAGGTGGACAAGCTTAGTTTATATTGCAATGAAACGAAAAAAATTGACGCTGAAACCGTAGAAAAGCTTGTGTCACGCTCGCTGGAACAAAATATTTTTACACTCGTAGATAAAGTAGTGCATCGGAATGTAGATGAGGCATTACGAATTTATTATGATTTGTTAAGGCAAAATGAAGAACCGCTCAAAATCTTAGCGATTATTGCAGGGCAGTTCCGGTTAATTTACCAGGTCAAGGAATTAGCAAGGCGTGGCTATGGTCAACAGCAAATGGGAGGGTATTTAAAAGTCCATCCATTCCGTGTGAAACTAGCTGCAGGTCAAGCGATACAATTTAGTGATGAAGAGCTGACGAAAATTATGAAAATGTTAGCAGATGCTGATTATCAAGCGAAGACAGGTGGAATGAACAAGGAGCTTCTTATTGAAATGTTCTTATTCCATTTACATTCTGGTTCATAAATCAAGGCAGTTTTCGCAAAGTTGTGTTAAAATCTAAAAGCCGATTTTAACGTGGAAATAGCTATTTTGCGCTAAAAATTTAGTTTGCAAGCTCTTTTCTTATTAAATTTATGCTGCTGAAATTAATTTTTAAAATTAGGTTCCTAAAAGCAACAAAGTTTAAGAAATGAGCCTAAATCAAAAAAAGCTAGATCCAAAAGGATCTAGCTTTTTATCTATGATTTAGCAAAAATTAAGAGTTTAATGAGTTTAACTTCTTCATTAAACGAGACTTTTTGCGAGCAGCAGCATTTTTATGGATAAGACCCTTCGCTGCAGCTTTGTCAAGTTTACTTGCCGCAAGAGCATAGCTCTCTTGTGCAGTAGTAGCGTCACCGTTTACGATAGCTGATTCTACTTTCTTAACAGCCGTACGTGTTGCAGATTTCACCATCGTGTTACGTGCATTACGCTCTTCGCTTGTTTTCACGCGCTTGATTGCAGATTTAATATTTGGCATTCTTTTCACCTCCTACAAAGCATCGAGATTATATACTCGACTATCACCATTCATTAATTTACGTAAATTAAGAACAAAACACATTTTATCATTCGGTGAATACTATTGCAAGACTTTTCAATGGAAATAAATACGCCGATATCCATGGATTTGAATGGTTTCATATAGAAAAGGAAATAATAGTTGCTAGTTTCTTATCAAATTTAACGAAAGAGAGGGGTATATGATGAAAGAATCAATAGATTTAAGTAGATATTCCATCCGTACCGATTTGGCCGTGGAGGCAAGGGAGATGGTGATTGCAAGCAGGGGGAAAAATGTTACAGATGAACAAGATCTCTCCAATATACATGGTGTAGTAATTAAAGAAAAAGAAGAGAACGGTATCAAGCTATCGTTAGTGGAAGTGTCGAAGGAAGGAGAGAAAGAGCTAAATAAAAAAGCTGGAAAGTATTTAACCATCGAAGTACAAGGAATTAGACAACAGGACACAGATTTACAAAAAAAGGTTGAAGAAACGTTTGCGAGAGAATTCTCCCATTTTATTAGTGGACTTGGAATAAACAAAGATGCTTCCTGTCTTGTTGTTGGTTTAGGGAATTGGAACGTTACTCCTGATGCCCTTGGACCACAAGTGTGTGAAAATCTATTAGTTACACGACATTTATATCAATTAAGTCCTGAGAGTGTAGACGAGGGATATCGTCCAGTGAGTGCGTTAGCCCCTGGTGTAATGGGTTTAACAGGCATAGAAACAAGTGACATTATTAGGGGTGTGGTTGAAAAAACGAAGCCTGACTTTGTTATTGCCATTGACGCATTAGCTTCGCGATCCATTGAGAGGGTCAATTCAACGGTTCAGATATCAAATACAGGAATACATCCAGGATCCGGTGTTGGAAATAAGCGTAAGGAGCTTAGTGAGGAAACTTTAGGAATACCAGTTATCGCAGTAGGTGTACCAACGGTAGTTGACGCGGTTTCCATTACAAGTGATACGATTGATTTTATCTTAAAGCATTTTGGCCGTGAGCTAAAAGAAGGAAATCGCCCTTCTAGAGCTTTGGCGCCAGCAGGAATGACGTTTGGTGAGAAGAAGAAATTGACTGACGAAGATATGCCGGAAGAACATCACCGAAATACATTTTTAGGAATGATAGGGACTTTAGAAGAAGATGAAAAAAGAAGATTGATTCATGAAGTTTTGTCCCCACTTGGGCATAACTTAATGGTAACACCAAAGGAAGTAGATGTATTTATTGAAGATATGTCTAATTTAATTGCAAATGGTCTAAATGCTGCTTTGCATGATGCCGTAAATCAAGAAAATACAGGTTTCTATACAAGATAGAGTTCGGAAAAATTCATTGTTCTACCTTTTCTAGTAAGTGCATATCATTTACTAGACTAGGCTAAGAGGTGGAATAATGAAACTGCAAAAAACCCCCTATGTTGTAACCATTCAAGGGACAAGCATTTTAAAGCTCATTTTATCGTGTTTGTTGTTGATTTTCCTACTCTTTTCTGTGAGCGGACTATTAACTTCTTTAAACCCACAATATCAGCTTAGGTCATCGAGTGTGAACAAAGCGACTATGAATGTGAGCGGTAATGTTCTCTTTCAGTTGATGGCTAGAGAAAATCATTATTTTATGAGTGGATTAGTAGAAAGAGATGAGATTCCGAGTATGTCGAGTGTCTTGTTTAAAGCCTCCACCAATGTGAATCTTGATGATCCGCGGAGCCTACTAGGTAGAGAACTCCCAGGGTTCTCCTTATTTGATGGAAAGATTCTTGTTGCTGGAGAAGGAACCAACTATACGAATATGCCAATTGAATCTGCACCACCAGAGGAAGCATTGAATACAGAAAATGAGGCAAGTTTACAAAACACGGACGATATTGCAAAGGACGAACCCAATAAAGTAACCCCGCCTTTAACAACCGGTGATAAAAAGGTGGCTTACATTTATTTCTCACATACAAGAGAATCCTACCTCCCTTATTTAAAAGGAGTGGCGGATCCAAATAGTGCGCAACACTCAGAAATTAATGTAACGAAAATAGGTGATCGCCTACAAGAGAGGTTGGAAGGTTATGGAGTGGGCACAATAGTGGATAAAACAGATATAACGAATCGTTTAAATTCCAATGGATGGACATATGGTCGATCATATGACGCTTCTAGGGCTCTTGTACAAGAAGCGATGGCTGGTAATTCTAGCTTATCGTATCTAATAGATATTCACCGTGATTCAAGAAGAAAAGAAGACACAACGAAAGTAATCAATGGTAAATCATACGCTAAGTTAGCTTTTGTAATTGGAGCAGAACATCCAAATTACGAAAAGAACTTAAAGTTAGCGACGGAAATCCACCAAAAACTCGAGGAAAAATATCCTGGTTTAAGCAGGGGGATTATCCAAAAGAGCGGAGCTAGTACAAATGGCCGTTTCAATCAGGATCTTTCTGGAAATGCTCTTTTAGTAGAGTTTGGTGGAGTGGATAACAACTTTGACGAGCTTAATCTTTCAGCAGATGCATTTGCAGATGTATTTAGCGAGATTTTCTGGGAAGCAGAAAAGGTTAATTACCCAGTAACCGTTCCTTCTGAGGAGCAATAATGTTAATTTAGGTGATAGTTATGAAAATGTTTATGTTTAAAAGCTTATTGCTAATGTCTCTCATGTTTGTATCCGTATTATTTGGAATGCAAATTGCAAACAATGGGATCGTAAACATGAAGGGATTTGATGATCCTAATTTTAAAGGTGCATTCACAATTAACGAACAAGAAGAAAATGTCCAAGTATCCGTACTAGGAAATAATGTGGATAGTCATGATATTAATAAAAAAAGAGAGCAGCTAGAAGAAATGGAAGCCTATAACTTCTTCTCAGACTTGGGCAAAACACTAGCAGATATAGTAACGGGTATAGTAGATATTACGATTGATCTGATTAGAAATAGCTAGAAATGCGGCAATCTCTGGATTGCTGTTTTTTCTTTATATGGCTAGCTCCCTCCGCTTTTCACTATTGAATCTTATATTCCCTACTGCTATAATCAAAAATAGTGTATACGTGCGAAGTATAGTAGGAGTGAACCGAATGAACAGACAAGATAGACTAAATAGACAAGAAAAAATCAGGAATTTTTCTATTATTGCACATATTGACCATGGAAAATCCACATTAGCTGACCGTATCCTAGAAAAGACGAATGCGTTAACAGCTAGAGAAATGAAGGACCAGCTACTAGATTCAATGGACCTAGAAAGAGAACGTGGAATCACCATTAAATTAAACTCTGTGCAATTGAAATATCAAGCAAAGGATGGAGAGATTTACACCTTCCATTTAATCGATACACCTGGGCACGTCGACTTTACTTATGAGGTATCACGGAGCTTGGCGGCTTGTGAAGGTGCTGTTCTTGTGGTGGATGCGGCACAGGGAATTGAAGCTCAAACATTAGCAAATGTTTACTTAGCGCTAGATAATGACCTTGAAATTGTACCTGTAATCAACAAAATTGACTTACCAAGTGCAGACCCTGAACGAGTACGTAATGAGATTGAAGAAGTAATTGGACTAGATGCATCTGAGGCGGTTTTAGCAAGTGCGAAAGCCGGAATTGGAATCGAAGACATACTAGAGCAAGTAGTAGAAAAAGTGCCAGCGCCAACTGGTGATCCAGATGCACCGTTAAAAGCACTTATTTTTGACTCTCTCTATGATGCTTATCGTGGGGTAGTAGCTTATATTCGTGTTGTTGATGGAACGGTAAAAGTAGGAGACAAAATCCGCATGATGGCAACCGGAAAAGAATTCGAAGTAACAGAAGTGGGAGTATTTACACCAAAGTCGACTCCATGTGCAGAACTTACTGTTGGTGATGTTGGATTCTTAACTGCAGCTATTAAAAATGTTGGAGACACACGAGTGGGGGATACGATTACTAGTGTGAAAAATGGTGCAACTGAAGCTCTTCCAGGTTACCGCCGTTTAAATCCTATGGTATATTGTGGTTTATATCCAATTGATAGTGCAAAGTTCAATGATTTACGAGAAGCATTAGAAAAGTTAGAACTTAATGATTCAGCACTTCAATTTGAGCCAGAAACTTCTCAAGCGCTCGGGTTCGGTTTCCGTTGTGGATTCCTAGGATTACTTCATATGGAAATTATTCAAGAGCGTATTGAAAGAGAGTTCAAAATTGACTTGATTACAACTGCACCAAGCGTTATTTATCATGTGATTATGACGGATGGTACGGAAATTAAAGTGGATAATCCTTCGAACATGCCGGATCCACAAAAAATTGCCCGCGTTGAAGAGCCATATGTAAAAGCTACCATGATGGCTCCAAATGACTATGTTGGTGCGATTATGGAACTTTGTCAGGAAAAACGAGGAATCTTTATTGATATGCAATATATGGATGAGACCCGTGTAAACATTGTTTATGAGATTCCGCTATCGGAAATTGTATATGATTTCTTTGATCAATTAAAGTCAAGTACAAAAGGCTATGCGTCATTTGATTACGAGTTAATTGGCTACAAGGAATCCAAACTTGTTAAGATGGATATTCTTCTGAATGCTGAAAAGGTGGATGCGTTAAGCTTTATTGTTCATAAAGACTTCGCATACGAACGTGGAAAGGTCATAGTGGAAAAGCTCAAGGAATTAATACCAAGACAACAGTTCGAGGTACCTATTCAAGCAGCGGTTGGGCAAAAAATTGTGGCTCGTTCTACCATTAAAGCAATGCGTAAAAACGTATTAGCAAAATGTTATGGTGGAGATATCTCGCGTAAGCGAAAGCTACTTGAAAAGCAAAAAGAGGGTAAGAAGCGTATGAAGCAGGTAGGTTCCGTAGAGGTACCTCAAGAAGCATTCATGGCCGTCTTGAAAATGGATGACTCAAACTCAAAGAAGTAGATGATTTGATTTTAATAGAAAGGTTAGATAAGCTTGATAAATCAAGTGATCTAACCTTTTTTGATTGCAAAAAAGTAATATTTTAAGGTTGTGGGAAAATGGTAAAGGCAGCATATATTCATATTCCGTTCTGTGAGCATATTTGTCACTATTGTGATTTTAATAAGGTTTTCTTAAAAGGTCAGCCTGTCGACGAATACCTGGACGCGCTGGAAGAGGAAATTCGATTAACATTAGAAAAGCACTCTGCAGAGCCGCTACATTCCGTATTTGTAGGAGGTGGGACTCCGACTTCATTAAGTGAAAAACAATTACAACGATTATTGTTTTCTGTTAGGAAATATCTCCCATTAGAACAGGGTGCAGAGTTTACATTTGAAGCCAATCCTGGTGACTTGTCCGATGAAAAATTTCGAGTGCTTTTTGAGGGTGGAGTCAATCGATTAAGCTTCGGTGTGCAAACCTTTGATAATCAGTTGCTAAAGGCGATCGGGAGAACACATAGAGCCAAGGATGTGTTAACCTCAATTGAAAAAGCAAAGAAAGTCGGTTTCGAAAATATTAGTGTAGATTTAATCTATAGCTTACCGAATCAAACGCTAGATGGTTTTAAAGAAACATTACAAACCGCACTCTCCCTTGATATTCAACACTACTCTGGCTACTCCCTCATCATTGAACCCAAAACGGTGTTCTATAACCAAATGAGAAAAGGGAAGCTACCAGTTCCAGGAGAAGATACTGAAGCAGAAATGTATTCCTTACTAATGGAGCAAATGCAGCTGGCTGGATTTCAGCAATACGAAATTTCCAACTTCGCACTCCCAGGATATGAAAGCAAACATAATCTAACCTATTGGAATAACGAGGAATACTATGGGTTTGGTGCGGGTTCTCATAGTTATGTAGGTGGAGAGAGGATTGCAAACCATGGTCCATTAAAAAAATATATGGAGCCCATCTGGAATGGCACCCTACCCTCTCATAATATTCACAAAGTGGAGAACAATGAAAAGTGGGAGGAAGAAATGTTTCTCGGTTTAAGGAAGATTGAGGGAATTAGCATTGACCACTTCATTCAAAAATTTGGGGTCGATCCGTTATCCTTATTTAAGGAGGAGATAGATTCATTGCAAAGTCGTGATCTTATCGTCTTACAGGATAACAAGATTGCCTTAACAAAAAAAGGGCGATTTTTAGGAAATGAAGTGTTTCAATCGTTTATCGGCGTGATCTAAATGTTGACATATAGCCCCAACATTTGATAATTTATTATTAGATTTAGCACTCGTTAGAAGAGAGTGCTAACAGAGGTGATGAAACATGTTAACAGATCGTCAGTTATTAATTTTTCAGGTGATTGTTGATGATTTCATTCGTTCTGCTCAGCCGATAGGATCTAGAAGTTTGTCGAAAAAAGAAGATATTAGTTTCAGTTCTGCGACAATCCGTAATGATATGGCTGATTTAGAGGAGTTAGGATTTCTCGAGAAGACTCATACTTCTTCTGGAAGAATTCCGTCCGAGAAAGGCTATCGTTTTTATGTAGATCATCTTCTTGCTCCACAGAAGCTTGATCAGCATGATATGCAATCGGTTAAATCAATTTTTGCTGAAAGGCTTTATGAACTTGAAAAAATCGTACAAAAATCTGCAAAAATATTATCTGAGCTAACCAATTATACTTCCATTGTTCTTGGGCCAGCTGTCAGAGAAAATAAGCTAAAAAAGATTCAGATTGTTCCACTCAATAAGGAAACAGCTATTGCAATCATTGTGACTGATAAAGGACATGTAGACAATCGAATGTTTCATCTTCCCGTTGGTTTAGATGCAAGCGATATTGAGAAAATGGTCAATATCCTAAATGAGCGTTTAACAGGTGTGCCGCTTGAAGATTTAAATGAGAAGATCTACAAAGAGGTAGCCACTTTACTCAGACAGCATATCCGTAATTATGATTCTATGCTTCATGCGTTCGCAGATACGTTGAAAATTCCATCCAATGAAAAGGTGTTTTTTGGAGGAAGGACCAATATTCTAAGTCAGCCGGAATTTCATGATATCGAAAAGGTGAAAAGCCTTTTAAATATGATTGAGCATGAAAAAAGTATGTATGATTTAATTCGAAAAAATCCGACTGGAATTCACGTGAAAATTGGGAAAGAAAACAACAATTCAGCAATGGATAATTGTAGTTTAATTACAGCTACGTATTCTGTAGGTGAGGAGCAGCTTGGGACAATTGCTATTTTAGGACCTACTAGAATGGAATACTCTCGAGTGATCAGCTTATTACAAATGATTAGCCAAGATTTAACTTCTGTATTAACAAAATTGTATCAAAATAAATAACGGTGGTGATGATGTTAATGGTTATTACCTTAACATCATCCACTACTTATATAAAAGGAAGGACCATTTTAAGGGAGGTGAGTAATTTGACAAAAGAGAAAAGTACATTAAATGAAGAATTACAATCTTCTACTGAAACAGAAGCAAGCTCAGAAGGCATTGAAGAGGTTTTTGCTGAAGCTGAAGGGGTAAATGAGGAAAATGTTGAAACTAATCCTGAGGACTCTCGTATACAAGAGCTAGAAACAAAACTTCAAGAGGCTGAAAATCGTAACTTGCGCTTGCAAGCTGATTTTGATAACTCTCGTCGCCGGGCCAGAATTGACCTTGAAGCGGCGCAAAAATATAGAGCTCAAAGCTTGATTACGAATTTATTACCAGCTCTAGATAATTTTGAAAGAGCACTTCAGGTTGAACCTGATAATGAACAAACAAAATCGTTGTTACAAGGGATGGACATGGTTTACCGCAGTCTGACTGAAGCATTAAAAGGCGAAGGCCTTGAGGCCATTGAAGCTGTTGGTCAACCGTTTGACCCGCATATGCATCAAGCGGTTATGCAAGTTGAGGATTCAAACTATGAATCAAATGTGGTTGTAGAGGAATTCCAAAAGGGATACAAGTTAAAGGATAAAGTCATCCGACCATCCATGGTTAAGGTGAACCAGTAATCCCTACATAATAGAATTTTGGAGGTTATTTTTATGAGTAAAATCATTGGTATTGACTTAGGGACAACAAACTCATGTGTGTCTGTACTTGAAGGTGGAGAGCCAAAGGTCATTCCTAATGCAGAAGGAAACCGCACAACACCATCTGTTGTTGCTTTTAAAAATGGTGAGCGTCAAGTTGGGGAAGTAGCAAAGCGTCAAGCAATTACAAATCCAAATACAATCATGTCCATCAAGCGTCATATGGGTACTAGCCATAAAGAGGCGATTGAAGGAAAGGATTATACACCACAAGAAGTGTCTGCAATTATTCTTCAACATCTTAAAGCGTACGCAGAAGACTATCTTGGAGAGCCTGTTACAAAGGCTGTAATTACTGTTCCTGCTTATTTTAATGATGCCGAGCGTCAAGCGACAAAAGATGCTGGGAAAATTGCTGGTCTAGAAGTAGAGCGTATTATCAACGAGCCAACTGCTGCTGCACTTGCTTATGGTTTAGACAAAATGGACGACGATCAAACGATTCTTGTTTACGACCTTGGGGGCGGAACATTTGACGTGTCTATTTTGGAATTAGGCGATGGAGTATTTGAGGTTAAGTCAACGGCAGGTGATAATCGTCTTGGTGGAGATGACTTTGACCAGGTGATTATCGATTATCTTGTAGAGCAATTCAAAAAGGAAAATGGCATTGATCTTTCTAAAGATAAAATGGCCCTTCAACGCTTAAAGGATGCGGCTGAAAAGGCGAAGAAGGACCTTTCTGGTGTGACGACAACTCAAATTTCTCTTCCGTTTATTACAGCTGGCGAAGCTGGTCCACTTCACTTGGAAGTGACATTATCTAGAGCGAAATTTGAAGAACTATCTGCAAACCTTGTAGAAAGAACAATGGGCCCGACTCGTCAAGCTTTAAGAGATGCTGGTTTAACTCCTGCAGAACTTGATAAAGTTATACTAGTTGGTGGTTCAACCCGTATTCCTGCGGTACAAGAAGCGATTAAGCGTGAAACAGGGAAAGAGCCACATAAAGGAGTAAATCCAGATGAAGTAGTTGCTATGGGTGCTGCTATTCAAGGTGGAGTGATCTCTGGTGATGTAAAAGATGTTGTTCTTCTTGACGTAACTCCGTTATCACTAGGAATTGAAACAATGGGTGGCGTATTTACAAAGCTTATTGATCGTAATACGACGATTCCAACTTCAAAGTCACAGGTATTCTCAACTGCGGCAGATAGCCAAACAGCTGTTGATATCCATGTTCTTCAAGGGGAGCGTCCAATGGCTGCTGATAACAAAACACTTGGTCGTTTCCAATTAACGGACATTCCACCAGCACCACGTGGTATTCCGCAAATTGAAGTATCATTTGATATTGATAAGAACGGTATTGTAAATGTTCGTGCGAAGGACTTAGGAACAAACAAGGAACAGACAATTACGATCAAGTCTTCAACTGGTCTTTCTGATGAAGAAATTCAAAAAATGGTTAGAGAAGCAGAAGAAAATGCAGATGCTGATAAAAAGCGTAAAGAAGAAGTAGAACTTCGCAATGAAGCAGATCAGCTCGTATTTACAACTGAAAAAACCCTTAAAGACCTTGAAGGAAAAGTAGACGCCTCTGAAGTAGCTTCAGCAAATGAAGCGAAGGATGCACTAAAAGCTGCAATTGAGAAAAACGAATTAGAAGAAATTCGTGCGAAAAAGGATGCTCTTCAAGAAATCGTTCAAAACTTAACAGTAAAGTTATATGAAGAAGCAGCTAAGCAAGCTCAGGCAGCTGGAGGTCAAGCAGGCGAAAGTGGCAAGGATGACAATGTCGTTGATGCAGAATTTGAAGAAGTAAAAGACGATAAATAAGTTTAGGCTAACTAGCTTAGAAAAAGTCAAAGTCAAATCAATAAGACTTTGGCTTTTTCATTGATTTGGGTTGAAAGGTAATGTTAAAATAACCTTTATGTGAAATGATTCGGGGAGTGGGCAATCATGAGTAAAAGGGACTACTATGAGGTACTTGGACTAAGTAAAAGTGCTTCAAAGGATGAGATAAAAAAGGCGTACCGTAAGCTATCGAAAAAGTACCATCCTGATATTAATAAGGAACCAGATGCGGATGAAAAGTTTAAAGAAGTAAAAGAAGCATACGAGGTCTTAAGTGACGATCAAAAGAAAGCACACTATGATCAATTTGGTCACACGGATCCTAACCAAGGTTTTGGTGGAGGGGACTTCGGTGGTTTTGGCGGCTTTGAGGATATATTCAGCACGTTTTTTGGTGGAGGAGGATCAAGAAGAAGAGATCCTAATGCACCAAGACAAGGAGCAGACCTTCAATATACTATGACCCTTAGCTTTGAGGAAGCGGTTTTCGGTAAGGAAACAGATTTAGAAATACCGAGAGAAGAAAATTGTGAAACTTGTCACGGTTCTGGAGCAAAACCAGGTACGAAGCCAGATACTTGTACTCACTGTCAAGGTACTGGCCAGCTGAACGTAGAGCAAAACACACCATTCGGTCGGATTGTGAATCGTCGAGTCTGCCATTACTGTAGCGGAACTGGAAAACAGATTAAAGACAAGTGTTCAACATGTGGTGGAGCAGGTAAAGTGAAGAAGCGTCGTAAGATTCATGTGAAGATTCCTGCAGGTATTGATGATGGTCAACAGCTTCGTGTTTCTGGACAAGGTGAACCTGGAGTGAATGGTGGACCGGCAGGCGATTTATATGTTGTATTCCATGTCCGTTCACATGAGTTCTTTGAACGTGATGGAGACGATATCTATTGTGAAATGCCGATTAATTTTGTTCAAGCCGCACTAGGTGATGAAGTGGAAGTCCCAACCTTACACGGGAAAGTTAAACTGAAAGTGCCTGCTGGTACACAAACTGGAACGAAATTCCGATTGAAAGGAAAAGGTGTTCCAAATGTAAGAGGCTATGGTACAGGTGATCAACATATTATTATTCGAATCTTAACACCAACGAAGTTAACTGAAAAGCAAAAGCAATTGCTACATGAGTTTGCAGAGGTAAGTGGAAGCGTACCACAAGGTGAGCATGAAGAAGGTTTTTTTTCAAAAGTAAAGAGAGCATTTAAAGGCGAATAAATGGAATAGGAGTTGGTAGGATGAAATGGTCAGAACTTTGCATTCATACAACAAATGAGGCAATAGAACCGATTTCAAATATATTGCATGAGGCAGGGGCAAGTGGAGTGGTAATTGAGGATCCACTAGAGCTTGTGAAAGAAAGGGAAGACCAATTCGGTGAAATCTACCAACTCAATCCTAAAGATTATCCGGATGAAGGTGTAATGGTTAAAGCATACTTACCGGTTACAAGCTTTTTAGGAGAAACGGTTGATGCAATAAAGGAATCCATTAACAACCTAAGCATTTATAATATTGATATTGGAAGAAATACCGTAACGGTCAGTGAAGTGAATGAAGAAGAATGGGCAACCGCGTGGAAGAAGTATTATCATCCAGTGAAAATTTCTGAACGGTTTACCATTGTACCTACCTGGGAAGAATATACTCCAGTTTCAAGTGATGAATTAATTATTGAATTGGATCCAGGGATGGCATTCGGTACAGGGACGCATCCGACGACAGTCATGTGCATACAGGCATTAGAAAGAACAGTTAGAGGCGGTGACCATGTTGTCGACGTTGGAACGGGAACAGGCGTATTAAGTATCGCATCAGCTATGTTAGGTGCAAGCTCAGTCCTCGCTCTAGATTTAGATGAAGTGGCTGTGAAATCAGCAAAGATAAATAGCAAGCTGAATAAAACACATGAAGTAGTAACTGTAGCTCAAAATAATTTACTTGACGGTGTGGATCAACAGGCGGATGTGGTAGTTGCAAATATTTTAGCTGAAGTGATTGTTCGCTTTACTGATGATGTAGCAAGAGTGGTTAAAAAAGATGGTTATTTCATTTCTTCAGGTATTATTCTACAGAAAAAAGATGAAGTTAGGGCAGCAATTGAGCGTTCTGGGTTTGAAATAATTGAGACGATTCAAATGGAAGATTGGATTGCGATGATTGCGAAAAGGCAATAATGTGAAGGGGGGTATCCCCCTTTTATACATGTATAAAGAAGGTGTAGCGTGTGCAACGATATTTTGTTGATCAGACAACGGAAGGACGATTTGTCATAAAGGGTGACGATTTCAGGCACATTGTAAAAGTGATGAGATTAAAAATGAACGATCAAATCATTTGTACAACTTCCAAAGGAGAAGGGGCTATTTGCCAAATTGCAGAAATTACCGATGAACAAGTCGTTGCAGACGTTGTACAATGGGAGGTAGTGTCTTCTGAACTTCCCGTTCGTGTAACAATAGCAAGTGGTCTTCCTAAAGGTGACAAGCTAGAGTGGATCATTCAAAAAGGCACTGAATTAGGTGCCTATTCTTTCGTTCCAGTAGCAACCGCTAGATCGGTAGTGAAATGGGATGAAAAAAAGGCCGATAAAAAAGTAGACCGTTGGCAAAGAATCGCAAAGGAGGCGGCAGAGCAGTCGCATCGAAGGATCGTGCCAACTGTTGTAACCCCTCTTAATTTAGCAAAGCTTATCAGTCTTTCAAAAGACTATACCTATAAATTAATTGCTTATGAGGAAGAAGCAAAGCAAGGGGAGCACTCGATTCTCGTGCGCACTCTTCAAGAGATGAAGAATGATGACAGTGTCTTAATTGTGTTCGGTCCTGAAGGTGGACTAACAGAATCAGAAGTTGAGTTGCTTTCCCAAAATGGGTTCCAGCCATGTGGGCTTGGTCCAAGAATTTTACGTACAGAAACAGCACCCTTATATGTGTTGTCAGCTATTTCTTATCAATTTGAACTATTGAGGTGAACAATATGCCATCAGTTGCATTTCATACATTAGGTTGTAAGGTAAATCATTACGAAACAGAAGCCATTTGGCAGCTATTTCAAGAACAGGGATATGAGAGAGTAGACTATGAAACAACTTCAGATGTTTATGTCATCAATACTTGTACAGTAACAAACACAGGCGATAAAAAAAGTCGTCAAGTAATCAGACGTGCGATTCGTAAAAATCCGGATGCAGTTATTTGTGTAACAGGCTGTTATGCACAAACGTCTCCAGCGGAAATTATGGCCATTCCTGGTGTAGATATTGTTGTTGGAACACAGGACCGTGTGAAGATGCTTGAATATATCGAACGCTTTAAGGAAGAAAGACAACCAATAAATGCGGTTGGAAATATTATGAAAAATCGTGTTTACGAGGAATTAGATGTTCCAGCCTTTACGGACCGTACTCGTGCGTCTTTAAAGATTCAAGAAGGCTGCAATAATTTCTGTACGTTTTGTATTATTCCTTGGGCTCGCGGCCTAATGAGATCACGTGATCCAAAGGAAGTAATCAGACAAGCACAGCAGCTCGTTGATGCTGGGTATAAGGAGATTGTATTAACTGGTATTCACACAGGTGGATACGGAGAAGATATGAAGGATTATAATCTTGCCATGTTATTAAAAGATTTAGAAAAAGAAGTGATTGGGCTTGAGAGACTAAGAATCTCTTCTATTGAAGCAAGTCAAATTACCGATGAAGTTATTCAAGTAATGAATGACTCTAAAGTAATTGTAAGACATCTTCATATTCCATTGCAATCTGGTTCAAACACGGTGTTAAAAAGAATGCGCCGTAAGTATACGATGGAATTCTTTGGCGAGCGCTTAAACCGATTGAAGGAAGCTCTACCAGGTCTTGCGGTTACTTCTGATGTAATCGTTGGATTCCCTGGTGAATCAGAAGAAGAATTTCTGGAAACATATCATTTCATCAAGGATCATAAATTTTCTGAACTACATGTATTCCCTTATTCAAAACGTACTGGAACACCAGCTGCAAGGATGGATGATCAAGTCGATGAAGAAGTTAAAAATGAGCGTGTGCATCGATTAATTTCACTATCTGATCAATTAGCGAAAGAATATGCTTCACAATTTGAAGGGGAAGTACTCGAAGTGATTCCTGAAGAACGTTCAAAAAACGGTGAAGGAATGTATGAAGGATATACAGATAATTACTTAAAGGTTATATTTAAAGGGACAGAAGAAATGATTGGACAAATTGTAAAGGTGAAAATTACAAAAGCTGGTTACCCTTACAATGAAGGTCAGTTTGTCCGTTTGCTTGATGAGTTTGTTAGATCAGCAGAACAAGCAGCGATATAATTTTTTAATTGGAGTGAATTTGATGAAAGAAATCGCCAAAATGATTGATCACACTTTGTTAAAAGCTGAAGCAACAAAAGACCAAATTGAACAATTATGTGCTGAAGCAAAGGAATATCAATTTGCTTCTGTATGTGTGAACCCAACGTGGGTGGCTTATGCTAGTGAGTTATTAAAAGGAACGGGTGTGGATGTTTGTACGGTCATCGGTTTTCCGTTGGGAGCCAATACACCTGAGACAAAAGCATTTGAAACAACGAACGCCATTGAAAATGGAGCAACCGAGGTAGATATGGTTATCAATATCGGTGCCCTAAAAGATGGAGATGACTCATTGGTAGAAAGAGATATTCAAGCGGTTGTTAACGCTGCAAAAGGGAAGGCATTAACAAAGGTAATTATTGAAACATCTCTTTTAACGGAAGAGGAAAAAGTACGTGCATGTAAGCTTGCTGTAAGTGCAGGTACGGATTTTGTCAAAACATCCACAGGGTTTTCCACGGGTGGAGCCACAGTTGATGATATTGCATTAATGCGCAAGACGGTAGGTCCTACTATTGGAGTGAAGGCTTCAGGTGGCGTAAGAAGCGCAGAAGACGCAAAAAATATGATTGATGCTGGTGCAACTCGAATTGGAGCTAGCTCAGGTATTGCTATTGTGAAAGGGTTAGTTTCCAATAGTGATTATTAAAAATAAAAAACATGCCACCCGGCATGTTTTTATTTTTTACCATGAAACTTCGTAACAAATGTAGCAAAATGACTGGCAAATGGAAGGACAAGTAAAGAAGAGATGACGTTAAATAGGACACTAATATGAGCTAGTTGTACATCGGGCTGTTTAGCTAGGCTATCTGCTATGCTTGCGAGATAGGAGATAAAAGGGAAAAAGGCAATCACGCCGATTACATTTAACCATATATGTGAATACGCACATAGACGAGCCTCTTTACCCCCACCTATACTAGCCACGTACCCAGTTACACATGTTCCTATATTAGCTCCAAGCATAACGGCAATACCAGCGCCAATCGTAAGTAACTGACTTGATAGGAACCCCATAATAATACCTGTCGTAGCAGAGCTTGAGTGAATAAGTGCTGTAATGATTGCCCCCACACCAACACTAAGTAAATTGCTTTCATTCATATCAATAATTAATTGTTGAATTATCGGTAAACTAGATAAGGGCTTTGCTAAATATTTAAAGCCACTCATCGCAGAAAAAACCGTTGCCATCCCCAATAGTATTAAACCAAAGGCATTGGTATTTTTGTTTTTCATAAAAATAAGAAAGGCGCCTAAAATAGCCATCGGTACGAGAAAAGAGTCAATTTGAAAGGTGATAAATTCTGTAGTAAAGGTTGTGCCTATATTGGTTCCAAGAATGATGCCAATAGATTGGCGAAATGTTAACAAGCCTGCGGAAATCAACCCGATCGTCATGACCATGACAGCTGAGCTGCTTTGGAGAGCTCCTGTAATGATAATGGCCGCTAACAGTCCCTTCCATGTGCGATCGGTTAATCGTACTAGCCATTTTTTTAGAGAATCGGCAGATAAATTAAATAACCCTGTTCGTAAAATGGTCATACCAAAAATAAATAATGCAATAAAGATACAAAATAAAAGAACACTTACCATGCTTTTCCCTCCTTTTACATCTTTATTGCAAAAGGATGTGGGACATGCTAAGTATCCGTAAGAAAATACGATATTTTAAAGTTTTATTCATAAATGGACAATAGCTAGTCGAATTACAGTTGACCTTGTTTCACTGTTATATTATAATTGCAAAGTACATGGAATTTCCATGTTGTTTGTTGTAAGTGTGTTGTGTTCGGAGGGAGGGAAAGAGAATGTCTAAAACCGTTGTTCGTAAAAACGAATCGCTTGAAGATGCTCTTCGTCGCTTCAAACGTACTGTATCTAAGTCAGGTACTATACAAGAAGCTAGAAAGCGCGAATTCTACGAAAAGCCTAGCGTTAAGCGTAAGAAAAAGTCTGAAGCTGCTAGAAAACGTAAGTGGTAAGAGAGGGTGTGTAAATGAGTCTTCTCGAGCGTTTAAATAATGATATGAAGCAAGCGATGAAAAACAAAGAAAAAGATAAACTTTCCGTTATTCGGATGGTCAAAGCTTCGTTGCAAAATGAAGCTATTAAAACTGGCCAGGAATTATCCGGAGACGAAGAGTTAACTGTCCTTTCTCGCGAAGTAAAGCAACGCAAGGATTCCCTCCATGAATTTGAAAAAGCAGGTCGTGATGACCTAGTTGAGAAACTACGTACTGAATTATCGTATATAGTCGAATATATGCCAAAGCAGCTAACGGAAGAGGAACTTTCCGATATAGTGAAATCGGCAATATTAGAAACAGGTGCTTCTACAAAGGCTGAGATGGGAAAAGTGATGGCAGTACTAATGCCTAAAGTAAAAGGTAAAGCTGATGGATCACTTGTTAATAAACTTGTACAACAACACCTTTCATAATAAACATGCTTTAAAGACTGCAGGACTTCTGCAGTCTTTTTACATATACCATTGTACTAAGAAACTCGCTAAGTTTTGAAACCTTTTTGTAGAATCATCCGTATACATACTATGCGTCAAGTGAGGAAGGAGGGAAATGGGTGAAGCTTTGTCGATGGATCATGGTCATTTCTTTTTTTATGGTTGGCATATTGTCGATCCTTCCGCTTAAAGGAGGAGCACAAGGCGAAGCTGTATACGTAGTACCTGTGGAAGAAACCGTTGAAAAAGGTCTTTACGCCTTCTTATCGCGAGCAGTACAAGAGGCGGAAGAAGAAAATGCAAGGGCAATCATTTTTACGATCAATACACCAGGAGGCGCTGTAGATGCGGCAGGGAAAATTGGCCAACTACTGTCGTCGACAAAAATAAAAACCATTGCGTTTGTTGATAATCAAGCACTTTCTGCAGGAGCGTATATTTCACTCAACATGGATGAAATATATATGGTGCCAAGTGGAACCATTGGTTCAGCTGCCGTCATTGACCAAGCAGGAAATGCAGCTGATGAAAAGGCACAATCTTACTGGTTAAGTGCGATGAAAGCTGCTGCCGAACAAAGTGGTCGGGATCCGATCTATGCTCTAGCGATGGCTGATCGTGAAGTAGACTTACCTGAGTATGGGGCGCCAAAAGGAAAGTTGTTAACATTGACAGCAGATCAGGCGGAAGAAGTGGGATATTCAGAAGGGACGGTTACTAGCTTAGAAGATTTACTTTCAACACTTGATCTATCAGGAGCCAAGCTCATAGATGTGGAAGAGAGCTTTGCAGAAAAAATAGCAAGGTTTATCACACATCCTGTCGTTGTTCCTATTTTGCTATCGATAGGCAGTCTGGGCTTAATCCTCGAATTATACTCACCAGGGTTTGGAATTCCAGGATTTATGGGTCTTTCATCGTTGCTACTATTCTTCTACGGACATTTAGTGGCAGGATTAGCTGGCTTTGAAACATTAATTCTATTTGTTATAGGAATTGGACTTTTATTGTTGGAGTTGTTTTTACCTGGTGGAATTGCAGGTATTTTCGGTCTAGCGGCCATTTTGGCAAGTTTGTTCCTAGCCACCGATAATGTTGTTCATATGGGAATCTCGATTCTCATCGCACTAAGTATTTCCGTTATAGCATCGATCTTAATGGTAAAGGTGTTTGGTAAAAAGATGAAAATTTTTAGAAAAATAATCCTAACTGACTCCACCAAAAGCGAAGCCGGTTACGTTTCTAATAGGAATCGACCGGAAATCGTTGGGAAAGAGGGAATTACTCTTACAGCATTACGTCCAGCAGGCACGATTGTTTTAGAGGATGAGCGCATAGATGTAGTTAGTGAGGGTAGTTTTATTGGAAAAGATAAAAGAGTAAAGATTGTAAAAGCTGAAGGGGCTAGAATTGTTGTAAGAGAGATAACTGAACCATTGTCTAAGGAGGAAGAAGAATGATTTTAGGATCTGGAACGGTATTTGTTCTTGTTTTAGTTGTATTAGGAATTGTTTTATTATCTGTTTTGCTTACATTTGTGCCAGTTATGCTCTGGATTTCTGCGCTTGCCGCAGGAGTTAAAGTAAGCATTTTTACACTGGTTGGAATGAGATTACGTCGAGTGATTCCAAGTAGAGTCATTAATCCATTAATTAAAGCCCATAAAGCAGGCTTGGATGTTTCAACCAATCAGCTTGAAAGCCATTACTTAGCGGGTGGTAATGTAGATAGAGTGGTAAACGCATTGATTGCTGCACATCGTGCGAATATTGAATTATCATTTGAGCGTGCGGCTGCTATTGATTTAGCTGGTCGTGATGTATTAGAGGCTGTACAGATGAGCGTCAATCCAAAGGTAATTGAAACTCCATTTATTGCTGGGGTTGCCATGGATGGAATTGAGGTAAAAGCAAAAGCGAGAATAACCGTGCGTGCCAATATTGACCGTTTAGTCGGTGGTGCAGGCGAAGAAACGATTGTTGCTCGTGTTGGGGAAGGGATTGTTTCCACAATTGGTTCCTCTGACAATCATAAAAAAGTGTTAGAAAATCCAGATATGATTTCACAAACCGTCCTTTCTAAAGGATTAGATGCTGGTACTGCATTTGAAATTCTGTCGATTGATATTGCGGATGTGGATATCGGAAAGAATATTGGAGCTGAATTACAAACGGAACAGGCTGAAGCAGATAAAAAGATCGCACAAGCTAAAGCTGAAGAACGTAGAGCAATGGCAGTAGCTCAAGAGCAGGAAATGAAGGCACGTGTTGAAGAAATGAGAGCGAAGGTTGTAGAAGCGGAAGCAAAGGTACCGCTTGCTATGTCAGAGGCGTTAACTTCTGGGAAGATTGGTGTGATGGATTATTTAAATATCCAAAACATTGCGGCTGACACGAGTATGAGAGATTCTATTGGTAAACCAGACGGAAATACGGATAAAAAATAATGCGATTACTGACGTAATGCAAGGAGGTGTCCATCTTTGCAATTTCTATTGGAAAATCCCTTTATCTTAGTTGTATTGATCGGGATTATTTCCTCCTTCTACAAACAGATGAAGGGCACGGGGGAAGACGATCGTCAAAAGCGTAAGCAACCAAAGCCCTTTCTCCCAGGACAAACATCAGAGAAATCAAAACCTTTCATCGACTTTGATTTTGGAGAACTTCAACAAAAGTTTGAACGCCCACAACCAGAAAAGAAAGAGCCTGTAAAAACACAAAGCTTGAGCACCAATCGGGTGCAAGAAGTAAAAAACACGTATAGAGAACAAACGTATACTCCTAATAAGAAGGTGGACCGTCAAACAGCGGGAAGATTAAATCAGCAGCCGAGAGTGGAATCGGCAGTTAAAACAGATCATGAACTCCGTGTGTCAAAAGAGACGTTACGGGATGCTGTTATTTGGTCAGAAATTTTGGGCCCACCGAAAGCCAAAAAGGGTTATCATCGAAAAAGAACGAATTCACACTACTAAAAACACGGCAGAATGCTTAAAAAGTAGTGCTAGAACCCCCATTCATTTCATAAATATGAGATGAAAGGGGGTTCTTTTTTTATGGCTAAAAGGTGGGGGCAACGTGTAAGAAACTGGATGACCCAAACAATGGATCTTCCACAAGATGTCATGATGGATTTACCCCGCATCACTATGATTGGTCAAATCCACATCTATATTGAGAACCACCGTGGCTTACTCACTTTCTCAGAGAAAGAGCTTAGACTGCTTTTAAAGCAAGGGCAGTTGTTAATAAAGGGCAAGGCATTTGTCATTAAGACGATACTTCCAGAGGAAATTCTACTTGAAGGGAAAATTGAACAAGTTATTTATCTTGAAGAATAAGAGTTTTTATTGATTTCGTCTGAAAGGTAAGGAGGCAGAATATGAAGAACCAATGGATTTACTACTATTCGGGAATTGTATCTGTAAAGGTGACAGGAAAAGGCCTTGAAAGATTTATTAACACACTAACAAGAGAGCAGGTTTCAATCTGGAGAGTAAAGCGTCATGGCGTAAATGCCATGAGCTTTGAAATAAAAGTGGAAGATGCCCACAAAATTAGAAAGGTTGTTAGGAACTCAGGCTGTAAAATTGAGTTCCAACGCCGGACAGGCCTTCCATTTCTAATGAAAAGAGCCATTAAAAATATTGGTTTCTTTATTGGTGGAGTTCTTTTTTTATTGGTCATTACCTTGCTCTCAAACATGGTATGGGGTATTGAAATTAAAGGAGCAGACCCAGCAACGGAATATAAGATTCGAAAAACCCTTGATGAAATAGGTGTGAAAAAAGGGAGATTTCAGTGGTCATTAGGTACCCCAGATGCAATTCAAAAGTCGATTACAGACAGTATGGATGAATTAACATGGATTGGGGTAGAGTTACAGGGGACAACCTACCACTTACAAGTTGTCGAAAAGAATGAACCTGAAAAACAAAAGGAGTATGGTCCACAAAATTTAGTAGCAAAAAAGAAAGCAACAGTTGTTGACTATTTTGTTGAGGAAGGTAAACCGCTGGTTTCTTTAAATGAAGTCGTATCTCCAGGAAAAGTTTTAGTGTCGGGGACAATTGGAAGGGAAGGGGAGGAACAATTAGTTCCTGCTAGGGGAGAGGTATTAGGTGAAACTTGGTATTGGACAGAAGTGGAACTTCCTTTGTCAACAAATTTTCAAGTGTATACGGGAAATGAAGTAAGAAAACATGCAATATCCATAGGTAAATTTAACATTCCTGTTTGGGGATTTGGAAAGGTCGAGTATAAACAATCGGTTACAGAGGAAAATACAAAGCCAATCAAATTCCTAAAATGGAATTTGCCGATTTCTTACCAACAATCCACAATTCGGGAAAGTGAAAATGAGACAAGGGTATATACGGAAAAACAAGCATATACTGTCGCAAGAGAAATGGCTAGAAAAGATATAAAAAGTCTCCTACCTGAAGATGCTAAAATAAAAGGGGAAAAAGTTTTGCGCCAATTGGTCAAGAATGGTAAAGTTAACTTAATTGTTCATTTTCAAGTAATTGAAAATATCGCAGAACCTCAACCAATTACTCAAGGAGACTCCGAATGACAGAAGAACTAAAAACGATTAGTGTAAATCTCGAAAATCCAAATGAAGCCATCGCTCTATTAGGCAATTCTGATGCAAATATTAAAATGATTGAGCAGGAATTAGGTGTATCGATTGTAACTAGAGGAGAAAAAGTTAGTGTATCTGGTTCACCTGAAAATGTTGAATTGGTGACGAGTATTATCAGCAATCTAGTCTACGTTATTAGAAAAGGCATTAATATTAGTGGGCGAGATGTCATGTATGCCATTCAAATGTCTAAAAAAGGGACACTAGAGTACTTTAAAGACATATATGAAGAAGAAATTACGAAAAATGCCAAAGGTAAGTCAATAAGAGTTAAAACCCTAGGTCAACAGCAGTATTTAACAGCAATGAAGAAGCATGATCTCGTTTTTGGTATTGGTCCCGCTGGTACCGGAAAAACGTATTTAGCAGTGGTTATGGCAGTGAATGCATTAAAAAATGGAAATGTAAAACGTATTATCTTAACGAGACCAGCAGTCGAAGCGGGCGAAAGTCTTGGATTTTTACCAGGCGACTTAAAAGAAAAGGTTGACCCGTATTTACGTCCACTATATGATGCACTTCATGATATTTTAGGAACGGAACATACACAGCGTATGATTGAAAGAGGGACGATAGAAATTGCTCCTCTAGCTTATATG
Organism: Bacillaceae bacterium; assembly: GCA_041640555.1. GTDB lineage: Bacteria > Bacillota > Bacilli > Bacillales > Cytobacillaceae > Robertmurraya_A. The sequence continues at coordinate 19,136 of JBEQAB010000004.1, read as the reverse complement.
AGGGGAAGAACCTTAGATGATGCCTTTGTTATTTTAGATGAAGCACAAAACACAACTCAGGCACAGATGAAAATGTTCTTAACCCGACTTGGATTCGGCTCTAAAATGGTCATTACCGGTGATCAAACACAAATTGACTTACCGAAAGGTGTAAAATCGGGATTGATTACCGCAGAGTCCATCCTAACTTCAGTGAAGGGAATTTCCATTATTCATTTAGAACAAAGTGATGTTGTTAGACACCCTCTAGTTGGGCGAATCATTCAAGCGTACGAAAAGCAATCCAATGAGTAAACCGTTCGAGTCAAAATCGAACGGTTTTTTTCATGATTTTTGAAAAAGATGCATCTTCCCTGAAAAACTGTTATCATTTTACATATGTGGCACTTATATTGTTTAAAGATAAGAATTGGAGGAGAGTCATAGTGGAAAAGATTCAACAACAGTTGATGAAAATTAGAGGCCTACTGGATCTACGAATATTTCGGGTCTTGTTATTCCTCGTCCTTGGCTTAATCCTTTATGCCTCCATGTTTACCAATGTTAAGCCAGAAAAAATGGATTTACGCTTGTTTTCCATTGCGAATCAAACCGTAAGATCTCCAGTAACGATCTCTGATAAAGAGAGTACCGAAAAGAAGAGAGAAGAAGCTGAAGACAGTGTTCAAGATGTCTATTATATGAAAAAGGAAACAAATGAAAATCGTGTTGACTTAATTACCTCAATCTTCGATGCAGCCTCGGAAGTGAAGAAGGAAATGCAAGACCAAGTAAACGCTTCAGCAGGAAATGCTCAGGGTCTAGAAGGTGGGAATGCAGGGAGTACTCCTTCAGACAAGGAAGTAGTCGACAAGGTGAAGGGTAAGTTAACAGAGGAAGTTACAAGAAGTATTTCCGATTCTGTCTTGCTAGCACTTGTCTCGTCCTCAAAGGAAGAGTTATCGGTTGCTAAGGATGTAACCATAACCGCAATAAATACGGTAATGAATCGAAGAATTCCAGCAGATGAAGTGGAAAATAGTAAGAGGCTTGTAGAGGAAGAACTAAAACTAACTTCAATGAGCAGTCAATTAAAAGCAGCCGTAATTGAGTTAGGACGATATGCCGTTGTTCAAAATGAATTTTTCGATTTAGAGGCTACTCAGGAACTGAGAGAACAGGCAAAGGAAAGTGTTGAGCCAGCAAAGATATTACAAGGGCAAATAATTGTGGAAGAAAATCAGCTGATTAGTAGAGAAGTTTTTCGTCAGCTCGAGCTCGTTGGGCTTACAGATAATCAGCAATCAATACTGCCATTTATTGGGTTAGCCCTTCTTGTTATGGTCATGGTAATTGCTCTATACTATTACTTCCATGAACTCAAAGTGAGTGGAGATATGAAGCAAAATTACTTGCTTTTATTTAGTATTATCTTTATTCTTTCAATCGTGATGTTGAAAGGAATTAGTCTTCTTCAACAATTTGAGTTTTCAGATTTGGGTTATTTATTTCCTGCTGCAATGGCAGCCATGTTAATTAAAATTTTGGTGGACGATCGGCTTGCAATTTTAACAACCATTATTCTAGCTCTTTGCGGAACCATTTTGTTTAGTGAAAATATTACAAGTTCACTAAATGTTAATATTGGAATCTACATCATTTGTAGTGGCTTAGCAAGCATTATGTTTCTAAGTAAACAAAATCAGAGAATGAAAATTCTTCAGGCGGGTATGTTTGTTTCTTTGATAAATATCATCATTATTTTTGCGTTGTTATTTATTAACAACGGACACTATAATGCAAAAGAATATACGTTTTACTTTGGTGGTGCCTTTACATCGGGAATTATTGCTGCGATTCTAACCATCGGGCTCCTCCCATTTTTCGAGGCCGGATTTGGAATCCTTTCAACGATGAGATTGATTGAGTTATCAAATCCAAATCATCCTCTTCTAAGAAAGATACTTACGGAGGCTCCTGGAACTTACCACCATTCCATAATGGTTGCAAATCTAGCTGAGTCAGCATGTGAGGCAATCGGTGCTAATGGCTTATTAGCCAGGGTAGGATGTTATTATCACGATATTGGCAAGACAAAGAGACCGCAATTTTTTATTGAGAATCAAATGAATATTGAAAATCCTCATGATCGCTTGCCGCCACAGACGAGCAAAAATATTATTGTAGCACATGCCACAGATGGTGCTGAACTATTAAGGCAGTACAAAATGCCAAAAGAAATTGTAGATATTGCTGAACAACACCATGGTACTACTTTACTCAAGTTCTTTTACCACAAGGCAAAACAAAATGGCAATGAGGTGCGTGAAGAGGACTATCGATATCCTGGACCAAAAGCTCAAAATAAGGAAATTGCCATAATAGGAATTGCCGATAGTGTGGAAGCAGCGGTTCGGTCTATGCAGCATCCTAATCCTGAACAAATAGAAAGCTTGGTTAAAAGTATAATTGCCGATCGACTACAGGATGGACAGCTGAATGAATGTGACTTAACACTCAAGGAAATGGAAATTATCTCAAATACACTATGTGAAACGTTGAAAGGAATATTCCATTCTCGAATTGAATATCCAGAGATTACGAAACAGAAGGTGAAACAAGCATGAACTTATTAGACATCGATTTTTTAGATGAAACAAGTGCAATGAAAGATGAAGCAATGGAACAAATTGAAGGGTTATTAAATTTAGCTCAAAAAAAACTACAAATTACTGAACCGTGTGAGTTATCCGTTACATTTGTTGATAATAACCGTATTCAGGATATTAACCGTGAATACAGGGGGAAGGATAAGCCAACAGATGTCATTTCTTTCGCCTTAGAGGAGCTCGGAGAGGGAGAAATCCAAATAAGCGGGGCAAACATGCCAAGAGTACTCGGTGATATCATTATTTCAATTGATAAAGCCCGTGAACAGGCTACAGACTATGGACATTCTGTGGAGCGTGAGTTAGGATTTTTAGCTGTCCATGGATTTCTACATCTGTTAGGTTATGATCATGAGACAGAAGAAGAGGAAAAGGAGATGTTTGATCTTCAACGGAGTATATTGGATGAGTATGGGCTCGAACGATAAAAGTAACTATAAAACAAGAAATGTCCTATATTCTTTCAGGCATGCCTTATCAGGGTTTGGTAAGGCAGTAAAAGAGGAGAGGAATATGAAAATTCATCTTCTCTTTACAATGGTAGTTATTTTACTTGGCCTTTTACTACAAGTTTCTCGAGTTGAATGGGTGTTTCTCCTCGTATTAATCGGAGGAGTAATTTCTTTAGAACTGATAAATTCGAGTATCGAAAACCTTGTAGATTTAGTGACAGAGGAGTATCATCCACTGGCAAAAAAAGCAAAGGATATGGCAGCGGCAGCAGTTTTTATCTTTTCCATTGTGAGTGTAATCATTGGTTTGATTATTTTTATACCAAAAATATGGTAATTGGGAACCGAACCTAATTTCGGTTCCATTTTTATTTGAAATCGCATTCAAGAAAGAGTAAAATAGGGAAACAAATTGATGAAATCAATTAATATTTGGAAAATTCAATCTTCTTTATTACAAATTTGCTACAATCGATGAAATGCAGAACAAAATGAGGTAAAATAGGAGTATGCAGTCTCCTTGAAAGGAAGTATTAATTTGAGCAATAATGAAACATTAATTAAAGAAGCGAAAATTGCCAGAGAAAAAGCTTATGTACCATATTCAAAGTTCCAAGTGGGAGCTGCCCTCTTAACGACTGATGGAAAAATATATCATGGGTGTAATGTAGAAAATGCTGCTTTTAGCATGACCAATTGTGCGGAGAGAACCGCTTTTTTCAGTGCATATGCCCATGGAGATCGTCAGTTTGAAATGCTTGCTGTGGTTGCAGATACAGATGGGCCTGTTTCTCCATGTGGAGCATGTCGTCAAGTGATTTCAGAGTTATGTCCTAAAGACATGAAGGTTATTTTAACGAATTTAAATGGAGATACACAAGAATTAACCGTGGCAGAACTACTACCAGGAGCATTTTCACCGGAGGATTTAAATGAGTAATAATCAAAACCAAGAACACAAATCAGGCTTTATCTCTATTATCGGCCGTCCAAATGTTGGGAAATCAACGTTCCTCAATCGTGTAATCGGACAAAAAATCGCTATTATGAGTGATAAACCACAAACGACAAGAAACAAAGTACAAGGTGTACTAACAACCAATGATGCACAATTAGTATTTATTGATACACCTGGAATTCATAAGCCAAAGCATAAGCTTGGGGACTTTATGATGAAGGTTGCTCAAAACACATTAAAGGAAGTCGACATTGTTCTTTTTATGGTGAATGCGGAAGAAGGTTTTGGTCGTGGTGAAGAGTTTATTTTAGATAAATTCCAATCAATTAAAACACCTGTATTCCTCGTGATTAACAAAATTGATCTTGTTCATCCTGACCAACTTATGGAAATTATCGTGTCATATAAAGAAAAATATCCTTTTGCTGAAATCATTCCCATCTCTGCGCTTGAAGGAAATAACCTAGAGGTCCTGCTAGATGTAATTAAGAAATACATTCCTGAAGGACCACAGTATTATCCAGCAGACCAAGTAACGGATCACCCAGAACGATTTATTGTATCAGAATTAATACGTGAGAAGGCATTGCATTTAACAAGGGAAGAGATTCCTCATTCATTAGCAGTTGTTATTGAAAAAATGGAACGTATTGAAGACAAAGATGTTGTACACGTTATGGCAACCATTATCGTAGAACGTGATTCCCAAAAAGGAATTGTGATTGGTAAACAAGGAAGCATGTTAAAGGAAATTGGTAAACGAGCAAGGCAAGATATTGAGAACTTACTGGGAACAAAAGTGTTTTTAGAATTATGGGTTAAGGTTCAGAAGGATTGGCGCAACAAAATGTCCCAACTGAGAGATTTTGGGTTCCGTGAGGACGAATATTGATTTACCATTTTTAGAATATTATTCATCTTTCTAGTTTATGCACCTTTTTTATTTACAATATTTTCGACTCATTATTTTTGGTAGACAAGGCTATGATAATGGTAACGATTTGGATTTATTGCTAGTCAACTATTTGAAAGGTGGGGGTTTTTGATGATGGATTTTACCTGGAAAGTATTTTCGCAAACAGGTAACATTGACACTTATCTGCTCTTTAAGGAGTTAGAGAAGGAGAATCAAGACATACCCGGGAATCAGGATGATGAGCTAGCAGAGGTTGAATTTCCATATCTCTAGGTTTGTCTCGTACTAGGATGGTGTTCTAGATGTTTCAAAAATGCGAAGGCATCGTCATTCGAACAAATCATTATGGTGAAACAAATAAAATAGTCACTCTATTCACACGTGAATGGGGGAAAATCGGGGTGATGGCACGCGGTGCAAAGAAACCAAACAGCCGCTTAGCTGCCATCACTCAGCTTTTTACATACGGTCAATTTTTAGTGCAAACAAGCAGCGGTCTAGGGAGTCTGCAGCAAGGTGAAATGCTTTCCTCGATGCGCTCCATTAAGGAGGATATCTTCCTAACCGCTTATGCAAGTTACGTTATTGATCTAACAGATAAAAGTACAGACGAAAAAAAGGCCAATCCTTTTTTATTTGAGATGCTTTATCAAACGCTAAATTATATTAACGAAGGCTATGACCCAGAAATTATTGTTCATATTTTTGAAGTGAAAATGTTGAATACATTAGGGTTGTATCCCGTGCTTAATCAATGTGCCGTTTGTGGAAGTACAGACGGTCATTTTTCATTTTCCATCCGAGAGGGCGGATTTATCTGTCATCGCTGTTTGGAAAAGGATCCATATCATTATAAAATCTCTCAATCAACAGTAAAACTACTTCGTCTATTTTATTTCATTGATATGAGTAGGTTAGGGAATATATCTGTGAAGCAAGAAACAAAGGATGAGTTAAAAAAGATTATTACAGCTTATTATGATGAGTACTCTGGTTTGCATTTAAAAACGAAAAAATTTCTAAATCAGATTAGTCAACTAGGAAGTAGTGATTTTAAAAGTTGACAATTGCCTATGTTTCCGCTAAGATTCAAATTAAATTTAATATTTGCGTTGAAGGAAAGGAGTACTTAACTTTCTCTACTTAGAAGCGATCCTAGGACGGTGAAAGCTAGGAATAGAGTGTTAAGGAAGGGCGTTCCTGAGCAATTTCGGATTAAGGTGGCTGACGGGTTTATTTGTCAGCAAATAGGGTGGAACCGCGGGTAACTCTCGTCCCTATGCTTACACAGGCATAGGAGACGGGAGTTTTTTGTTTGCCCAAAAAATCATCTCTTATGCGATAAATTTTGGAGGTGTACGATGAATATTCAAGACATGATTTTAACTTTGCAAAAGCATTGGTCTGATCAAGGATGTATTTTAATGCAAGCGTACGATGTGGAAAAGGGGGCGGGAACTATGAGCCCTTATACGTTCTTACGTGCGATAGGACCTGAACCATGGAATGTAGCGTATGTGGAACCGTCAAGACGACCAGCCGACGGAAGATACGGAGAAAACCCTAATCGCTTGTACCAACACCACCAATTCCAAGTGATTATGAAGCCTTCTCCTGACAATATACAGGAAATTTATCTTGATTCGTTAAAGGCACTGGGAATTGACCCTCTTCAACACGATATACGTTTTGTAGAAGATAATTGGGAAAACCCATCGCTTGGTTGTGCAGGGCTTGGTTGGGAAGTGTGGTTAGATGGTATGGAAATCACGCAATTTACGTATTTCCAACAGGTAGGGGGACTCGAGTGTAAACCTGTTTCAGTTGAAATTACTTATGGAATCGAGCGCCTTGCTTCGTATATTCAAGAAAAGGAAAATGTATTTGACCTAGAGTGGACCAACGGATTTACCGTTCGTGATATTTTCTTACAGCCTGAATATGAGCACTCAAAATATACTTTTGAAACATCAGATCCTGAGATGCTTTTTAATCTGTTTAATATTTATGAAAAAGAAGCACACCGTCAAATGAACGAAGGTCTTGTTCATCCTGCTTATGACTATGTCTTAAAATGCTCTCATGTATTCAATCTTCTAGATGCTAGAGGAGCTATTTCGGTTACTGAACGTACTGGTTTTATCGGTCGATGTAGAAACCTAGCAAGAAAGGTAGCTAAAACCTTCTATGAAGAGAGAGAAAAGTTAGGATTCCCGATTCTACAGCAAAAGGGGGAAGATACACATGAATAAGCAAAATTTATTACTAGAAATCGGGCTTGAAGAAATGCCGGCTCGGTTTGTGACAGGGTCAATTGAACAGTTAACATCAAAAATTGAGAATTGGTTAAAAGAGAAAAAGATTTCGTTTGAGTCCATCACTCATTTTTCTACTCCAAGACGTCTTGCAGTTATTGCTTACGGTGTTAGTACTAGCCAGGAGGATGTTGAGGAAGAGGCAAAAGGACCTGCTAAAAAGATTGCCGTTGACCACGAAGGCAATTGGTCGAAAGCAGCTATAGGATTTACCAAAGGTCAAGGAATGTCTGTTGAGGACATCTATTTTAAAGAGATTAATGGGGTCGAGTACGCTCATGTTCGTAAGTTTACGAAGGGGCAAGCTACAAAAGAAATACTTCCGGAGTTAGAACATATTATTACAGGGCTTACCTTCCCTAAGAATATGCGCTGGGCAAATGAAACACTAAAATATATTCGTCCGATCAAATGGTTACTTGCTATATATGGAACTGAAATTATCCCATTTACTATCACGAATGTATCAACAAGCAATCGTACGAACGGGCATCGTTTCTTAGGTAAAGAAATTGAAATTGATACACCAGAAGTGTATGTAACAAAGCTTTTAGGTGAATTTGTTATTGCGAATGCAGAGGAAAGAAAAAGCGCAATTCTCTCACAAATCTCTAAGTTAGAAGAAGAGCAGGGCTGGACGATTCCTGTTGATGAGGAATTATTAGAGGAAGTAACGAACCTAGTTGAATACCCAACAGCTTTATTTGGAAGATTTGAGGAAGAATTCCTAGAGCTTCCGGAAGAAGTTCTGATTACATCCATGAAAGAGCATCAGCGCTATTTCCCGGTTAAGAAAAAGGACGGAACACTTTTACCGTACTTTGTAACAGTGAGAAATGGAGATCATATGCATCTTGAGACCGTAGCGAAGGGAAATGAGAAGGTACTTAGAGCAAGACTATCTGATGCAGCATTTTTCTATAGAGAAGATCAAAAAACAAGTATTTCCGATTCTCTATCTAAGCTGAGTTCGATTGTCTATCATGAGGAAATTGGCACTCTTTCCGAAAAGGTTGCACGTGTACGCTCACTAACTAATCAGTTAGCAGATTTATTAACCTTTAATGAGGAAGATAAAAAGACAGCGGCTCGTGCTGCTGAAATCAGTAAGTTTGATTTAGTTACTCATATGGTATATGAATTCCCAGAACTTCAAGGTTTCATGGGAGAGAAGTATGCTAGACAAAAAGGGGAATCTGAAGCGGTGGCAGTGGCTATTAATGAACACTATATGCCAAGGAACGCAGAAGACTCAACTCCTAAATCAAATAGTGGAGCCCTTCTTGCCTTAGCAGAGAAGTTAGATACGATTGTCTCGTTTTTTGCCATCGGTAATATCCCAAGTGGTTCACAGGATCCGTATGCATTAAGAAGGCAAGCTTCAGGAATTGTTCAAATTTTAATTAATAAAGATTGGAATGTTTCTCTAACGGATCTTCTTGGTCTTTCTATAGGTTCCATAAAGGAAAAGGGAATTGGAGAAAAAAGTGAAGAAGAGTTGCTTCACGAGCTAATCGCTTTCTTCAAGCTCCGTTTAAAGCATTATTTACAGGAACAAAGCATTCGCTATGACATTATCGATGCCGTATTAGAAAAAGACATTACAGCTTTACCTACCCTGGTTAAAAGAGCATCTGTTCTTCAAACGAAAAAAGATGCAAGCGGGTTTAAAGAGACGGTTGAAGCACTTAGCCGTGTGTTAACCATTTCTAATAAAGCAGTTGAAAATGCGGAAATCAATGAGTCCCTGTTTGAAAACGAATATGAGACTGCACTATATAATCAATATCGTAATGTGAAATTGGCATTAGAATCAAACGAAGCTAGTGAGGAAGAGTTTTTCGACAAACTTGCCTCTTTACAAGGGGCAATTAACGATTTCTTTGACCATACAATGGTTATGGCTGAGGATCAAGCGTTGAAAAACAACCGATTAGCAGTAATGTCCAAGTTGGCAGACTTGATTATTAGCTTTGCAAATGTGAAAGAAATTGTAACAAAATAAACTCTATAAAAGAGGGCCTTCTGAATGGTGAAGGCTCTTTTTATCCTTATGTCTTTTCATTTATGAGAGATAGTATATAATAATTTTATATAAGTATGACATACATATGAGCCTAAAGGGCAATTAGGTGGTGAGTACAATCGAGCTAAATAAACGGCAAGAGCATATTTTGCAAATTGTGAAGGAGAATGGGCCGATTACCGGCGAGCATATTGCAGAACGACTCAATCTAACAAGAGCTACACTTCGGCCAGATCTAGCTATTCTAACCATGGCTGGATATTTGGATGCACGGCCAAGGGTAGGTTATTTTTACACAGGAAAATCAGGCACTCAATTATTAACGGAGAACTTAAAGAAACTGTATGTGAAGGATTATCAGTCGATTCCGGTAGTAGTGAACGAAAACGTTTCTGTTTACGATGCGATCTGTACCATGTTTCTCGAAGATGTTGGAACATTATTTGTTGTCGATCAATCTTCATTGCTCACGGGCGTATTGTCTAGAAAAGATCTGCTTCGAGCAAGTATTGGGAAGCAGGAACTAACCACATTACCGGTGCATATCATCATGACAAGAATGCCTAATGTTACCATGTGCGGAAAAGACGATCTTCTCATTGATGTGGCGCATAAATTAATTGATAAGCAAATTGATGCATTACCTGTTGTTAGGGAATCGGAAAGAGGTTTCGAAGTACTTGGTAGAATCACTAAAACAAACTTAACAAAGGCGTTTGTAGCATTAGCAGAAGGAAATTAACACGTTCGAAAAATGAAATTACTCGATTCGCATAACATTATTACAAAAGATGTAGGAGATGAGGAAGTTGGGGAAAATGCCAATCGTCTACGTGGTATCTGATTCTGTAGGAGAAACTGCAGAGCTAGTAACAAAAGCAGCAATAAGCCAATTTGATGGACAAGAAGTCACAATCAAAAGGTTTCCATATGTAGAGGATAAATCCAATATTGATGAAGTGATTTCACTTGTGAAATTAGACGGTGGGATGGTTGCCTATACACTTGTAAAGCCAGATATGCGTGAGTACATGAGAGATACAGCGAAGGCCGAAGGGATTTATGCATGTGATATTATTGGACCTTTAATTGACCAAATCCAAGATATCTGTGGTAAACAGCCTTTATTTGAACCGGGTTTAGTTAGAAAGCTTGATGAGGATTATTTCAAAAAGGTAGAAGCAATTGAATTTGCAGTTAAGTATGATGATGGTCGCGATCCAAGAGGAATATTAAAGGCTGATATCGTTTTAGTGGGTGTTTCGAGAACTTCAAAGACACCATTATCACAGTATCTGGCTCATAAACGTATTAAAGTGGCTAACGTACCGCTTGTCCCTGAGGTCGACCCGCCTGAGGAATTGTTTAAGGTACCTTCAGAGAAATGTTTCGGATTAAAGATAAGCCCAGAAAAGCTAAATAATATTAGACGGGAAAGATTACTTTCTTTAGGTTTAAATGATCGAGCAAGCTATGCAAATATTGAACGCATTAAAGAGGAAATCGAGTACTTTGATAAAATTGTCTCGAGAATAGGATGTCATGTAATTGATGTAACCAACAAAGCTGTTGAGGAAACAGCAAATGTTATTTTAAACCGTTACTTAAAAAGAGGATAAATAAAAGAAATAGCGCATAAAATGATGTGCTATTTCTTTTTATTGTTTGGAGAGTATCGAAAAAAAGTGATGGAAAATTAGACTTTTTTATACTATAATAAAAAATTGTGATAAAAATGTATCAGATTAGGTTTAGACTTCACTATGAACGAATAAACTATTTATTGTCAGAAGTCAAGATACTCGTCCGAAAAAAATTCGACAAATGCTTTTCCACTAAGTTATTCCTTGAAATAAGGAGGAATATATGGAGTGATGTAGAATTAATAGTACATTAGGTTTACCAAAGGTTCTTGTTGATGCAGATTCCTGCCCAGTGAAGCAGGAAATTGTCGAAATTGCGTCGAATTTTTCATTAGAAGTAATTTTTGTTGCATCTTATAATCATATGAGTACAGCAGAAGCTACAGGAACATGGAAATATGTCGATACGGGTAAGGAGGAAGTTGACTTATATATCATGAACCATGTGGATAAAGGAGACTTTGTAGTCACTCAAGACATTGGGTTAGCTTCGACACTCGTGAATAAAGGTGTTTATGTACTTTCTCCGAGGGGGAATGTATACGAAGAGAAGGATATTAATCTTGCTCTTGATATGAGGTATCTTGCCGCGAAAGCTAGGCGACAAGGGATACACTCCAAAGGGCCCAAACGTTTTGGTCAAAATGACCGAGACGATTTTGCGAAAAATTTTTACAGCATTTTGTCGAAATTTGCAGGAAATCTATAATTTATCGCGAATTACTCACTAATACCTGGAGTTGTTTTCATGGCAGAACGTATCCCTGAGGATAAAATTAATGAAATTCGCCAGGCGGTTGATATAGTGGACGTGGTTAGCGACTATGTTCAGCTAAAAAAACAAGGCCGTAATTATTTTGGACTTTGTCCGTTTCATGGAGAAAACTCTCCGTCCTTCTCCGTTTCTCCGGATAAGCAAATTTATCATTGTTTCGGATGTGGAGCAGGTGGAAATGCATTCTCATTCTTAATGGAACAAGAAGGTGTCTCATTTTTAGAAGCTGCTGTTAAACTAGCTGAAAAAGGAAATGTTGAGCTACATATCGATTCGTCTTCTCACTCTAATACTAGGAAGATTCCTAATGATTTTCAGCAGATGATTGATGCTCACGATTTATTACGTAAATTCTATCATCATTTGCTAGTAAACACAAAAGACGGTCAACATGCACTTGAGTACCTTTTATCGAGAGGCTTTACTAATGAATCGATTGAAAAATTTCAAATAGGCTATTCATTGAATTCTTGGGACTTTGTTTACAAGTTTCTCTCGAAACGTAATTTTCCTCCTGATGTAATGGAAAGAGCCGGACTCGTTATAAAACGTGAACGTGACGGTACCTATTTTGATCGCTTCAGAGACCGCATTATGTTTCCTATATTAGACCACAAAGGCAATACAATTGCATTTTCGGGAAGATCTTTAGGGGCTGATGAGCCCAAATATTTAAACAGTCCTGAAACAGCAATTTTTAACAAAAGTAAAATTTTATATAATTTTCATCAAGCAAGGGCGAGTATAAAAAAAACAAATCAAATCGTATTATTTGAGGGGTTTGCTGATGTAATAACTGCTGATCGGTCAGGGGTACACAATGGAGTGGCAACGATGGGAACATCATTGACTGACGATCATATCATGACGATCAGGCGGAGCGCTGAAGCAGTTACGATTTGTTACGATGGAGACAAAGCGGGTATTGAAGCCGCTCACCGCGCTAGTCAGCTTCTTCATTCAGCTGGGATTCAGGTTCGAGTGGCGATACTGCCAGATGGAATGGACCCTGATGACTATATTCGTCAAAATGGTGAAGAGAAATTTCAAAATGAAATTATCTCTGCCAGTGTTACTTTAATGAATTTTAAACTTCGGTATTTAAGACGAGGAAAGGATTTAAATAATGAAGGAATTCGCCTCCAATATATCGAAGAAGTATTAAAGGAAATAAGCCAACTTGAGAAGGTAGTGGAACGAGATCACTATTTGCGACAGCTAGCAAGTGAGTTTTCACTTTCACTTGATGCATTAAAGCAACAACAAAAACAATTTTTCTTTGCGAACAAAAAAGGAAACCGTGAGCAATACGTTCAAAAAAGAAATCAAGATGTCGTTGTTAAACAATCTTCCAACTTAAGGCCGGCTTATGAAACTGCTGAAAGACGTTTAATAGCTTATATGTTAAAGGATTATGACATAGCATATAAAGTGCAGGACTTGTTAAACGGTACTCCCTTAAATATTGATGAACATCAAGCGATTATAACTTACTTGTATGGTTACTATGAAAAGGGATTTGAACCAAATCCAAGTGATTTCCTAACATATATAAAAGATGAAAAGCTTAGACGGATAGTAGCAGATATTGGAATGATGTCTATAGGTGAGGAAATAAGCGACCAAGAGCTTTCCGATTACATTAAGCAGGTGTTTAATTATCAAAAGATGTTAAAAATAAAAGAAAAAGAAGCAGAAGAGAAAGAAGCAGAGAGACAAAAGGATCATGGAAGGGCTGCTGCGATTGCAATGGAAATTATCCAATTGCGCAAAACATTAAAAGCTTGAGTTTGTTGTTTGACTTTGGAAGGAGGGGTACATATGGCTGAAAAATCGGCCCGTTCAAAAGAGGTTGATTCAGATTTGACCCTAGAACAAGTAAAAGATCAGTTAACAGAGGTTGGAAAGAAAACAGGGGTTCTAGCCTATGACGATATTGCAGAGAAATTAGCTAATTTTGATGTAGACTCAGATCAGATGGATGAGTTTTATGAATTTTTAGGTGAGCAGGGTGTTGAGCTAGTTGGAGAATCCGAAGATGGAGATCCCAATATACAGGAGCTTGCTAAAGGTGAAGAAGAATTCGATCTAAATGATTTAAGCGTACCACCAGGTGTTAAAATTAATGACCCAGTTCGCATGTATTTAAAGGAAATCGGTCGTGTGGACTTATTGTCAGCCGAAGAGGAAATTTCACTTGCTAACCGTATTGAACAAGGTGACGAAGAAGCAAAGCGCCGATTAGCAGAAGCAAACCTACGACTTGTGGTTAGTATTGCTAAGCGTTATGTTGGTCGAGGTATGTTGTTCCTTGATTTGATTCAAGAAGGAAATATGGGATTAATCAAAGCGGTTGAAAAGTTTGATTATCGCAAAGGCTTTAAATTTAGTACGTATGCTACTTGGTGGATTCGACAAGCTATTACTCGTGCGATTGCTGACCAAGCAAGAACGATTCGTATCCCCGTTCATATGGTGGAAACCATCAATAAATTAATTCGTGTTCAACGTCAGCTACTCCAGGATCTTGGACGTGAACCAACGCCAGAAGAAATTGGAGAAGATATGGATTTAACTCCTGATAAGGTTCGTGAAATTCTAAAGATTGCTCAAGAACCAGTTTCTTTAGAAACACCAATTGGTGAAGAAGATGACTCCCATTTAGGTGATTTCATTGAAGATCAGGATGCTACTTCCCCTTCAGAGCATGCTGCTTATGAGCTGTTAAAAGAACAACTTGAAGATGTTCTAGATACATTAACCGACCGTGAAGAAAATGTATTACGACTTCGTTTTGGACTTGATGATGGCCGCACGAGAACATTAGAAGAAGTAGGAAAAGTGTTTGGTGTCACAAGAGAACGAATAAGACAAATTGAAGCAAAGGCGTTAAGAAAGTTGAGACACCCTAGCCGTAGCAAGCGTTTAAAGGATTTCTTAGAATAAAATGATTGTCTAAAAATAGTTTACTTCTTACAATAGAGGTAAACTATTTTTATGTGTATAGCAAGAGAAAGGACAAGGTATGAGTGATAATCGGAAAGAAATCATTGTAAAAGAAATTCGGTATTGGAAAGAAACGAAGCTGTTACCAGAACAATATTGCAATTTTTTATTAGCTTTATATACAGAAGGTGAACAAATTAACGGAACGAAAGTTGGAAAAAGGAGCATCAAGAAGAAGTATTTACTAGCATATACTCCATTGCTACTGGTTCCATTTGGTATATTTATATATTTTACTGAATTATCTTTCTTTTTGCAAATGACTCTTTATGCTTTATTGCTATTATTTGGATTTGGAGCTAGTTTTTATTTTTTTAGAAAAGCGACTGACTTTATTATTCCAATGATTTCTACTGCCCTCATCGCTTTATTATGCTCGGTGGATCTAGCCACTTATTTATTTCCTAATAATCATGTAAGCCTTTATGTAATCATTACTTTAAACTGTTTGGTTTGGTTTATCATTGGCAAAAAGGCAAAGCTTTTGTACTTTAGCATTTCCTCTATTTTAGGGCTGTTATTATTAATTGGATCTATATTTATATAATGAATATTTATTGTAAAATTTAAAATGTTAGGAAAATTATTCAACTCCTTATATAATAAATATGAAAGCGATTTCATATCAGGCTTGAGGAGGAGAAAAACGTGAATTTTGATTTAACATCAGAACAAAGCATGATCCTTCGAACAATTAGAGAATTTGCTAATGAAGAGGTTGCACCAGGTGCGCTTGAAAGAGACCTTCATAAGCAGTTTCCACATGAGGTGTTTCAAAAGCTAACTGAATTAGGTTTAATGGGGCTTCCTTTTCCAGAAGAATACGGTGGCGGGGGAGCAGATACAATAAGCTTTGCCATAGTTACTGAAGAGCTAAGTAGAGCCTGTGCCTCTACAGGAATTACGTACTCTGCCCATATATCGCTAGGCGGTGCTCCACTTCATTTGTTTGGTACGGATGAACAAAAGAGAAAATATTTAATTCCGATTTGTACAGGTGAATCCTTTGGGGCGTTTGGACTTACCGAACCAAATGCAGGTTCCGATGCGGGGGGCACTCGGACAAGAGCGGTTGAAAAAGATGGGAAGTTTGTTATAAATGGTAATAAATGTTATATTACAAATGCAACCTACGCCAAACATCTAGCCATTACCGCAGTTACTGGGGAACAAAATGGAAAAAAAGAAATTAGTGCTATTATAATTCCAACGAATTCACCTGGTTTTCAAGTCATCAGCAATTATGAGAAAATGGGGCTTCATGCCTCAAATACAACCGAGTTAGTATTAGAAGATGTTCAAGTACCATCTGAGAACCTACTAGGAAAGCGTGGTGAGGGGTTTAAACAATTCTTAATCACTCTTGATGGAGGAAGGATTGGGATTGGTGCAATGGCAGTAGGTATTGCTCAGGCAGCTTACGAAAAGGCATTGATCTATGCAAAGCAAAGGCAGCAATTTGGAAGATCATTGTCTCATTTCCAGGCAATACAATTCAAGCTTGCAGACATGGCCATGAAGATTGAACTTGCTAGAAATATGGTTTATAAAGCGGCTTGGTTAAAAGATCAAGGGCGTTCCTTTACAAAGGAAGCTTCCATGTGTAAGCTATACGCTTCGGAAATTTGTATGGAGGTAACTGATCAGGCGGTACAAATACATGGTGGATACGGGTATATGAAGGATTACCATGTGGAACGATATATGCGTGATGGAAAGTTAACAGAAATTGGTGAAGGAACTTCAGAAATTCAACGTATGGTAATTGCACGAGAAATAGGTTGTTAGCAACCCTTCGATTATGACAGACCTCACAAAAAACTAGTGAGGTTTTGTCTAAAATGAGAACATAATGTGACAAAGTTTACTTTAGTACTTTTCCTTCTGCCCATTTTCAAGTAAAATAGATATTGTTTGCATTCTATATTTAAATAGCTTTTGATGTACTTACATAAGGGAGGGAAAAGCATGAATCGCAATCCGATTATTCCATTTGTCTTAATCATGGTTCTTGGTATTGCTGCGATGTTCCTTTTTTCGTTTAAAGGCTTAGGTGACAGTAAGGAACTAGCTGCAGAACAAGAAGGCGGTGGAGAACAGGCAGAAGAGGTTTCAAACAATCCTGAAGATATTTATAAGTCTGCGGGCTGTATTGGATGTCACGGGGATTCATACCAAGGGGGCGTAGGTCCAGCTTTAACAGGTGTTGGTGACAAACTGTCAAAAGAAGAAATTGAAGACATTCTTGTAAACGGAAAAGGCTCAATGCCTTCAGGACTTGTTACTGCTGAGAATGCAGGAGCAATGGCTGATTGGTTAATGGAGCTTAAATAAGTAAGCGTTTTAAGTCCTTTGCATATGTAAAGGACTTTTTTTATACTGTATGTAATCAAATAAAGAGTTGGTGTTTGTAAATGAATGTGGATAGATTATCGAAAAGGCTAAGCACTGTAGCTGATTTTATTCCAGAGGGTGCCAAATTAGCTGACATAGGTTCAGATCACGCTTATCTTCCTTGTCATGTTGTTAGAGCTGGAAAAGTACCTTTTGCAATCGCAGGTGAAGTTGTTGAAGGACCTTTTCAATCTGCAAGGAAGCAAGTAGAAATGGAAGGGCTAACGAAACAAATAGATGTTAGAAAAGGAAATGGGCTTGAAGTTATCGATGCTGGTGAAGTAGAATGCATTACCATTGCTGGAATGGGTGGAGCACTCATTGCAAGTATCCTTGAAGAGGGAAAGGAAAAGCTTGAGGGTGTGAAGAGGCTTGTTCTTCAACCCAATATTAGTGCTATTTCAATACGATTGTGGCTCTTAGAAAATGGGTGGAGTCTCATAAACGAAGCTATTCTAGAAGAGGATGGAAAGATTTATGAAATCTTGGTTGCTGAAAGAGGGGATTCCAAATCGGTATATTCTGAGAACATCGAGAACCAGTTGTTTTTTGGACCATTCTTAAGTAAAGAAAAGAACGAGGCTTTTATTCAGAAGTGGACGGCTGAATGGAATAATTGGGAACGAATTTTAAAACAGATGAGCCAGTCTAGCCAGATAGAAAAGAAAACGGAAATACAGAAGAAAATTTCAATGGTAAAGGAGGTTTTGGGACAGTGAAAACCGTAAATGGACATGAAATTATTAGCCTATTTGAACAATTTTCACCTAAGAACCTTGCGTTAGAAGGAGATAAGATTGGTTTACAGATAGGCAGACTAAACAAAAAAGTTTCAAATGTAATGATCGCACTAGATGTACTAGAAGAGGTAGTGGATGAAGCGATCCATAATAATGTTGAATTGATCATTGCTCATCATCCACTCATTTATCGTCCTTTACAAAAGCTCGTGACGGATACAGCAACAGGTCGAATAATTGAAAAGTTAATCAAGCATGATATTGCTGTATATGCCGCTCACACGAATTTGGACGTTGCAGAAGGCGGAGTAAATGATTTGCTGGCAGATGCCTTGAAATTATCAAACACAGAGGTTCTGGTACCAACCTACGATTCTGAATTACTTAAACTCGTTGTCTATGTACCAATTGGGTATGAGGAAGCGATTAAAAATGCATTAGGCAATGCGGGGGCAGGTTCAATAGGCCAATACTCTCACTGTTCCTTTACATCTGAAGGAAAAGGAGAGTTTATCCCTTTAGAAGGGGCAAATCCTACTTATGGAGCGATAGGAAAAGTGGAACAAGTGGAGGAAGCAAGAATAGAAACCGTGTTTCCTGCTCATTTAGAAAAGAAGGTACTATCGGCAATGATGAAAGCACATCCTTACGAAGAAGTAGCTTATGATGTGTACCGACTAAAAAATCTAGCAAAGTCACTAGGTTTGGGTAAGATAGGGACCGTCCAAGAAACAACCCTCCGCGAATTCGCAGAATTTGTTAAAGTGGCCCTAGATGTGCCTGCCGTTCGAGTCGTTGGGGACTTAGATTCTAAGGTGAAAAAGGTTGCAGTGCTTGGTGGGGACGGGAATAAGTATATTCAAGCTGCCAGCTTCAAGGGGGCTGATGTATATATAACGGGTGATATGTATTATCACGTTGCTCATGATGCTATGATGCTAGGATTAAATATTATAGATCCAGGTCACAATGTAGAAAAAGTGATGAAGCAAGGAGTAGCAACCAAACTCACGGAAATGTGTAAGCAAAAAAAATATGAAGTAAATATTTTCGCTTCAACCATTCATACGGATCCTTTTCAATTTGTATAAGCAACAAAAAAGCCACGACATCGGTTGGCGGTCACGTTAAGCACCTGAGCTGATAAACATACTAACATTAGTAGCACAAACCAAGGCCATGGTTTGTGCTACTATTTTTTTATAGTAGAAGTGAAGGAAGGTCGATCCGTCTATGGGACCATGTAAGAGTCCGTATTTAAAC
>JBEQAB010000003.1:117284-431415 GCA_041640555.1 Bacillaceae bacterium | reverse complement strand
TGTTTAAATACGGACTCTTACATGGTCCCATAGACGGATCGACCTTCCTTCACTTCTACTATAAAAAAATAGTAGCACAAACCATGGCCTTGGTTTGTGCTACTAATGTTAGTATGTTTATCAGCTCGGGTGCTTAACCTGATCCCAACCGATAAGTGTGTACCCTCTTGAGCCCTCGTAGAAACGCTAATAAATAAAGATATGCTCAATTCTTGTGTATTTTAGTAAGATAGTACCCGAAAACAGAACTCATTAACAAAAAGTGTGGGCTTCTTCTAAGTTTTTTCTTTTTAAACTGCTTTCTCTTCTATAAAGGAATGGCGAACCCAAACCTTTGAACGCCATCGCCAAAGCATGAGTAAACCTCTAAGCCATTCATCAGCAATGAAAGCAATCCAAATGCCAACGAGTCCAAGCCCAAAGGTGATTCCTAGCAAATAAGATAAGGTGACAGCCACCCCCCACATAGAAAGAATACCCATATATACTGGGAATTTTACATCACCCGTTGCTCTTAAAGAATTGATAATGACTAAGTTAAAGGAGCGGCCTGGTTCTAAAATAATCGTTAACAGAATCAACGTACTCCCCAGTGAAATAATGTCCTTATTGTTTGTAAATAGCTCCATTAAATCCTTTGCAAAGAACGAGAAGAGTATCGCTGCGCTTAAGGAAATGATAATAGCTAATCGTAGACTTTTTAAACATCGATGATAGGCCTCCTCATACTTCTTTGCACCAATTAAATACCCTATTAAGATTTGTGTACCTTGACTTATAGCTATGCTAAAAAGGAAGATAAACATCATTAGATTTTGAGCGTATACTTTGGAAGTGAGTGCTTCTGTACCTAGTGTGGCAATAAAGAACGTGATGACCATCTGAGAAGCATTATAAGAGAGTTGCTCCCCAGCGGAAGGAATTCCAATTTTAAGTAAGTTTCTAACATGTACCTTTGGAAAACGGAAGAGCAGGTGAAATGGCAACTCAACAGGGATTCTTTTAATCATCACGATGATGGCTATAGCCAAACCTATGAATCTACTAACAGTAGTTGAAATAGCTACCCCTTCCACACCAAGAACCGGAAAACCAAAAGGGCCAAAAATGAATAAGTAATTACCAATCACATTGATAATATTCATGCCAATTGTGATGTACATAACATCTTTTGTAAATCCATAACTACGGATGACTGCACCAATCGTCATAATAAATGCTTGAACAAAAGAAAATCCTCCGACAATTACGAGGTAAGAGTTCGCTTCATCCAATAATTCGGGAGGTAAATCCATCATTAATAAAATAGGTTTACTAAAGAGAAAAATTCCTATACTTAGAATAATTCCAAAAACAAGATTTGCTCCAAGAGAAACGATTGAAATTTCTGCAGCTGTATGTTCCTGTTTCGCCCCTAAATTCTGTGTCACTAATATTGCTGTCCCTGTTGCAACAAAACCAAACATAACGATGATTAGAGAAAGGACTTGGTTCGATACGCCAACAGCGGCAACGGACTCATCAGAGTATTGAGAGAGCATTAATGTATCTGCATTTCCCATAAGCATATATAATAAAATTTCAATAAAGATGGGCCATGTTAAAGCAACAAGGGTCATCTTTTGGTTTTTGCTTTTCGTGCTCATGACTAATTGACCCCCTAACATAATAAAACGAAATAGTCTTAAGCAGAACGCTTAAGACTATTTAGTAAACAATTCATTTTAACAGATGCCGTATTAATTTAAAAGGAGATGATTTCAAAGCCGAAAGGAGCAACTGTAACAGAAAGATGATCAGATTCAGCTGCAAATTCTTTATTTTTCAATAAGTCTATAAGCTTTCTTCCTTTTAATTGAAAAGGTAATGAATGGGTAGCTTCTTTGCTAGTAGGGTTTAATATAACTATAATCGTTTTATTTTCATCCTTTTTCGAGTAGGCAATACACTCATCCTTATCCGAATGGTCAAGGAAAGAGAAGGTTCCTGAGTTGGCAAGAAGCTTTTCTTCTTTTCTTAACTTAATTAATGATTGGATATGTTGTCGCATCTCTTTATTCCATTTTTCCATTTCCCACGGCATGCATTCTCTACAACCAGGGTCCATCACTCCACTTAAGCCAATTTCATCTCCGTAATATATGCAAGGTGTCCCGATAAATGTCATCATAAAGGTATAAATAAGCTTCATTCTATCTGTGTTACCATTACATTCTGTTAAAATACGTGGTGTATCATGACTTCCAACCAGGTTAAATGCAACTTCATTAACATTGCTAGGATACATTTGAATAACCGATGTCATGTTTTCGATAAACTGCTGCTTTGTAATCTGATCTTTGGCAAAGAAATTTAACACATTTGTTAAGAAAGGATAGTTCATCACTGCATCAAATTGGTCTCCTCGCAGCCAAGGCATGGAATCGTGCCAAATTTCACCTAAAATATATAGGTCAGGTTTGAGGTTCTTAACAGCATGGCGGAACTCCCTCCAAAACTGATGGTCAATTTCATTCGCTACGTCTAACCGCCACCCATCTATATCAAACTCTCGAACCCAGTACCTTCCCACCTCGAGCAAGTATTGCTTTACTTCTTCGTTTTGTGTATTAAGTTTAGGCATCGTTTGCTCAAAGGCAAATGTAGAGTAGTTTGGAAGCTCGCCACCTATTAATGGAAATTCCTTTGTGTGGAACCAGCTTGCATACTTTGAGTTCTCTCCATTCTTGAGAACATCTTGAAAGGGTGGAAAGTGGTATCCACTATGATTAAACACAGCATCAAGCATAACCTTTATTCCATTTTTGTGACAAATTTCCACAAGTTCCTTAAAGGTTTCCTTATCCCCAAACTGAGGGTCAATCTCCATATAATCCATCGTATCGTATTTATGATTCGAA
Source organism: Bacillaceae bacterium (assembly GCA_041640555.1). GTDB lineage: Bacteria > Bacillota > Bacilli > Bacillales > Cytobacillaceae > Robertmurraya_A. Next base: position 428,515 of record JBEQAB010000003.1, on the reverse strand, counting down.
TATGCCTTGAAAATAGGAGTAAAGTAAATTCCAGTGATCCCTAAATCCACTAAATAATCAATATGATCGATGATACCTTTAAAGTCGCCACCAAAAAAGTTCTTCGGTGATGGAGGTTCACTTGCCCAAGGTAGTGCACCTTCCGGATCATTCGTAAGATCTCCATTGGCGAATCTTTCTGGGAATATTTGATACCAGACTGTATTTTTAACCCAGTTTGGAGCACGAAATACTTCGCTCGCATGAAGGAAGGGAAATGAGAAGTAATAGCCCGGATCCTTTGGAGCCTTCTCATAAAACCCTTTTTCTGTATATAAAATGGTTTCTTCTCCATTACTAATAAAGAATCCGTAGCGAATTCGCTTGTAGGTAGGTTGTATGCTTAGAAGCCAGTAATCAAAAAGAGCATCTGTGGCAACTTTCTCCATTTCTGTCTGCTGAGAAATCCAAGCCCCATCTTTCCACTCATATTGATCACCGAATAAAAGTTGAACTGTTTGTACTTCTTCTTTACGAGTACGCAGTTTTATATGTAATGTCTGTTCATCGATGGGATAGGCGTATTCATCTGTAGGACGATGATAGATAGAAGAACGAGTAATCATAATATTTTCCTCCCTTTGTGCAATCGATTGCATTTAATTCTACTTTCTTTACGTTAGCAGATATGTGAAAACCCTTCAACAAATACATGTCAAAACATTTATAAATTTTTTTCTTTGTCATTTATGTGAAAATAGTTGTCAAAACGAAAAAACTAGGTATAATAAAAAATATAGTTTGTGCAATCGTTTTCACAACTCTATCCTTTCAGTTAAACGTATAAGACCAATAAATAATTTGTTTATAACAAATTGTGGTAACGTTTTCATAGAGTGCTGTTTTTATAGATTTGTGCAATCGTTTGTACAACTAGCAGAAACTAAAAACATACATTTTTGGAGGGGTCAATAATGAAAAAAGCATTTTCGCTTTTCATGATGATCATGTTAGTACTAGGAGTCCTTGCTGCATGTGGACCAAATCGTGAAGAAGGTACTTCAACAGAAAATGAGGGTGGCAGTACGGCTGGTGAAGAGCCAGCAAAGCCAGAGAAATTAGTAGTATGGGAAGATACAGATAAAGAGGTTGCATTAGAGCCTGCTATCGAAGCTTTCGAAAAAGAATATGGCATTAAAGTTGAGTATAAAACATTAGGTATGGCAGACAAAATTCGTGACCAACTTCGTCTAGACGGTCCAGCTGGAAACGCTCCAGACGTTGTAACTCTACCACATGACCAAATCGGTCAAGTAGTTGTTGAGGGATTAATCTCTGAAATCGAAGTAGGACAGGAAGTACTTGATACGTTCACTGAATCTTCTATTTCAGCTCAAATGTATGATGGAAAACTTTATGGACTACCAAAAGCTACAGAAACACCAGTCTTTATTTATAACAAAGCGTTAATGGAAAAAGCTCCTGAAACGTTTGATGAGTTATATGCTTTCTCAAAGGATTTTACTAAAGGTGATAATTACGGTTTCCTAGCTCTTTGGGATAACTATTACTTCGCTCATGGTATTATGGGTGGAAACGGCGCTTATGTATTTAAAGATGAAAATGGTGCATTAAATCGCGACGATGTTGGTCTAAATAACGAAGGTGCAGTAACAGGTGCTGCATACATTCAACAATGGTATAAAGAAGGGCTTTTCCCTAAAGGAATCATTGGTGAATCTGGTGGATCAGCTATGGACGGGCTATTTAACGAAGGAAAAGTTGCTTCAGTTATGAACGGTCCTTGGGCATTCCAAGCAATGAAGGATGCTGGAATTGATTACGGTGTTGCACCGCTACCTACTCTTCCAAATGGTGAGAATGTAAAAACTTTCATGGGTGTTAAAGGATGGCATGTAACAGCATTCACTGAAAATCAATATTGGGCTACAAAGCTTGTTGAATTCTTAACAAATGAAGAAAGTGCAAAAACTCGATTTGAAACAACTGGAGAAATTCCACCAGTTAAAACTTTAATTGAGGATCCAATTATTGCTGATAACGAAGCTGCAAAAGCAGTAGCTGTTCAGTCTTCTTATGCGATTCCAATGCCGAATATTCCAGAAATGGCTGAGGTTTGGTCTCCAATGGCATCAGCATTACAACAAATTGCTACTCAAAAATCAGAGCCAAAAGCAGCGCTTGATTCGGCAGTAGATACGATTAAGAAGCAGATTGAGACGAACCACGCAAAATAATTTGTGTTACAATCGATAGGCAGTACCTCTGGTATTGCCTATCATTACATTCAATTAGGCAAACGGTTGCGCAATAAAAAATACATTCCTCCTCAAGTTAGAAAGGGGATAGAAGTCAAATGGAAGCGGAAAAAGTAGGAACAACCAAGCATGCAAAGACAGCTGCATTGCTTTCAATTGTCCCTGGATTAGGGCAATTTTATAATCGTCAATTTTTAAAAGGAATAATCTTTCTAGTATTAGCAGCCTCATTTGGTATTGTGTTTGGTGACATATTAAACATGGGTTTTTGGGGATTGTTTACATTAGGTGAAATACCTAAAATTGACCATTCGATTTTTCTTTTGATTGATGGAATTATCGCATTGATTGTTACGGTGCTAGGGTTAGGGGTGTATGCATTTAACCTTTATGATGCACACTCTAATGGGAAAAAACGTGATCTAGGTTTAAAACTAAATTCAGTTAGAGAACAATACCACAACTTAATTGACGGTGGTTTTCCATATTTAATGATTACACCAGGGTTCCTGTTATTAATTTTTGTTGTAATCTTTCCAATCATTTTCGTTATCTTATTGGCATTTACAAACTACGATTTATACCACTCACCACCAGCTAAGTTAGTTGATTGGATTGGGATACAGAACTTTATCGATATCTTTAAAATCGATATCTGGCGTAATACTTTCTTTAAAGTATTAGGTTGGACAATTGTTTGGACATTTGGTGCAACAACGTTCCAAATTGCTTTAGGGATGTTTCTTGCCATTATTGTTAACCAGAAAGATCTTAAAGGAAAAGCGATTATTCGTACGATATTAATTTTACCTTGGGCAGTACCAGCTTTCGTATCCATTATGATTTTCTCTGGAATGTTTAATGAAACGTTTGGTGCAATCAATAAAATGATATTACCCGCTCTCGGGTTAGATCCACAGCCATGGATGACAGAAGCCAATTGGACACGTTTAGCATTGATTTTAATACAAGGTTGGTTAGGTTTCCCGTTCATCTTTGCCATGGTAACAGGTGTTCTTCAGTCTATTCCAGAAGACTTATATGAAGCAGCTACTGTAGATGGTGCAAGTATTTGGCAAAAGTTCTCAAAGATTACTTTGCCACTTGTCTTGTTTGCAACAGCACCAATCATGATTACGCAATATACCTTTAACTTTAATAACTTTAATGTTATCTTCCTCTTTAACAACGGAGGACCAGCTGTGCCAGGACAAACTGCTTGGGGAACAGATATCTTGATATCATGGATCTATCGATTAACGATGACTTCAGCACAATATGGAAAAGCTGCAGCCATCACAATGATTCTTTCTTTCATTATTATTGCAGTGGCTTTATGGCAATTTAGAAGAACAAAATCATTCCAAGAAGAGGATATGATGTAATATGAGTATGAAAAAGAATAAAATCATAAGACTTACACTGTCATACTTCGTCATTGCGGTCATGGCAGTTATCGTATTCTATCCATTGCTTTGGATTATTGGATCTTCCTTTAACCCAGGGAATAGTCTCTCAGGCTCGACAATGTTTCCAGAAAATCCAACTCTAGCACACTATAAGCATCTGTTTGATGCTGACAAGAGTGACTATATTATCTGGTACAAAAATTCCTTGAAAATTAGTATTATCACAATGGTGTTAACTGTTGCGAGTGTAGCTTTAACTGCATATTCATTCTCAAGATATCGTTTTGTAGGTCGTAAGAATGGTCTAATTACATTCTTAATTCTACAAATGATTCCAAACTTTGCTGCATTAATAGCCATCTTTGTTTTAGCAAACCGTACGGGATTAATTGATACGCATTTAGGATTAATTCTTGTGTATGTTGGTGGCCAAATTCCTATGAATACGTATTTAATGAAAGGATATTTAGATACGATTCCGAAAGAGCTCGATGAATCTGCAAAGATGGATGGAGCGGGGCATTTAAGGATTTTCTTCCAAATTGTTATGCCTTTAGCTAAACCAATATTAGCAGTAGTTGCTTTATTCTCATTTATTGCTCCTTTTGGTGACTTTATCTTGGCGCGAATTTTATTACGATCAGAAGATAAATTTACATTATTAGTTGGCCTATATGAACTAGTTGCGAAACAGTTCGGAAACGAATTTACAAAGTTTGCTGCAGGTTCTGTACTAATTGCTATACCAATCGCTGCATTATTCTTAGTTTTCCAAAGATATTTCGTTTCTGGTTTGACGGCTGGAGGAACAAAAGGATAATCTTGTAGGGAAGGATTTCTAACAGGAAAAGGAGGAGCGGAGATGAAAAAGAACATGCTTTCTTTCATCTTAATCCCGTTTCTTCTTTTTTACTCCCTACCGGTAGGTGCAGTGGAAAAAGAAGAGCGAAAATGGCAGGATGAGACTTTTTATTTTATTATGGTCGATCGCTTTAATAATAGCGATTTCAGTAATGATTTTAAAGTAAATATGGATGATCCCAAATCATATCATGGCGGTGACTTTCAAGGTATAATCGATCAATTGGATTATATTAAAGACATGGGGTTCACCGCTATTTGGCTTACCCCGGTTTTTGATAATGCGGAAAAGGGCTATCATGGATACTGGATTACTGACTTTTACAACACAGAAGAACATTTTGGAACGATAGAAAAATTTAAAGAATTAGTAAAAGAGGCACATAAGAGAGACATAAAGATCGTCCTTGACTTTGTTGTCAATCATGTGGCACCAGAGCACGAATGGCTGGCAGATAGTGAGAAAAAGGATTGGTTTCATGAAAATAAAGAAATTTTAAATTGGGAAGATCAGGATGAACTCAATAATGGTTGGATTTATGGTTTACCTGATTTAAATACGGAAAATCCTGAAGTGTCAAAATATCTATTAGAAGCAGCAAAGTGGTGGATCACAGAAACAGATATCGATGGCTATCGACTGGATACGGTACGACATGTACCGGTTGAATTTTGGGAATCGTTTTCTAAAGAAGTTAAAAGTGTAAAGAATGATTTTTACTTACTCGGTGAGGTTTGGGACAATGACCCCAATTATATAGCCCAGTACGACAAAGCGGGGATTGATGGTTTTGTGGATTATCCCTTGAATGAACATTTACGAACAGCTTTTGCTAAGCCAGATCAATCTCTTTATTGGTTGTATACGACTGCAGACAGAAACCAAACGATATACGAAGAACCTTATCTAATGGGGACTTTTATGGATAATCACGATACTCCGCGCTTCACAAGAGATACTGTACAAAATAATGAGCATCCTGGTCCTCGTTGGAAGCTGGCCCTTACTTACTTGTACACGACGCCTGGTATTCCGATTGTCTATTATGGCAGTGAGATTGCTCTTGATGGTGGAGAAGACCCTGATAACCGTAGACAAATGGATTTTCGAACAGATAAAGAATTGGTGGATTATATTTCTCAAATTGGAGCTGCAAGACAATCACTTCCTTCCTTAACACGTGGTACGTTCGAGTTTCTATACGAAGAGAAGGGAATGGCTGTATATAAGAGGGAATATGATGGTGAAACCACTGTTGTAGCAATAAATAATACATCAAAAACACAAACCGTAAACATTACAGAAGGTCTTGAAAAGGATAAAGAACTTCGAGGAGTACTTAGTGATGAGATTGTACGTGGAAAAGGTGAGGAATATACGCTCGTTCTCGACCGCGACCAAGCACAAATTTATATCTTGGGACAGAAAACAGGGTTGAATATCCCATATATAATTATAATGGGTGCTGTGTACGCAGCGTTTATCATATTTATTTATTTGCTATGGAAAAGATCAAAAAGGAAAAAACTCCCGAATTAATGAAAAAAATATACTACAAAAGTATCGGATAGTTAGGGTAGAATATAGAATAAAGAAACCTGAATAATTATTAATACTATTCAGAAATGTAGTTATTAGGAAATGAGGTGGGTAAGATGGCTGTTACAATTAAAGATGTTGCTAAATTAGCAAAGGTCGCACCATCTACCGTATCACGTGTAATTGCAAATAATCCTCGAATAAGTGAAAAAACGAAGAAAAAAGTTAGAGAAGCCATGGATGAGTTAGGGTACCATCCTAACTTTATTGCAAGAAGTTTAGCGAGTCAAAGCACACAGGCGATCGGTCTCGTCATGCCGAGCTCTACCGATGTAGTATTTCAAAATCCCTTTTTTCCAACGGTACTTAGAGGACTTAGTGAAGGGGCACATGAAAAGCACTACGCGTTATATATGACAACAGGAAAGACTGACAACGAAATTCTAGATGGAGTCACTCAGATGGTCCAAGGAGGACGCGTGGACGGAGTGGTCCTGCTTTATTCGAAAATTGAAGATAAAGTATTAATGTACTTGCAGGAAAGAGGCATTCCATTTGTAGTTATTGGTAAACCTTTTAAGCATGTGGAGGAAATTACTCATGTTGATAATGATAACTTCCGTGCAACAAAGGAAGTAACAGAATACCTTATTCAGCTTGGACATGATCATATTGCTTTTGTTGGTGGAAACTTAAACCTTGTTGTTACAGTTGAGCGGTTACTTGGATACGAGAAGGCACTTCGTGAAGCTGGAATTCCGTTAAATGACGAGTATATTATTCATGAGGAGTTTTTAAGAGAAGGTGGACAAGAAGCTGTAAGGGAATTGCTTTCTTTAAAAGTTCCACCAACTGCATTGGTTGTTGCGGATGATTTAATGGCCTTAGGGGTTCTTAATACTTTAGATGAATTGGGAATTAAAGTGCCTGAAGATATCTCAATCATCAGTTTCAATAATGTCCTAGTCTCAGAGATGTCCAGACCACCTCTTACAAGCGTGGATATTAATATTTTTGACCTTGGGTTTGAGGCTGCTCGTAGCTTGATTCAAAAGATAGAAAACCCAAAGGAACCAATCAAGAGAATTATTATTCCACATCTAATTGTCAAACGCTTCTCTTGTTCTTTTCCAAATGAAGAAAGAGTATTTTTACCTCAAAAAGGGACTTTCAGTTGAAAAGTCCCTTTTTGTATCCTTATCCATTGACGACTGTTCCACCGTTCACATGAATCATTTGACCGCTGACATATGAAGAGTCATTCGATGCGAGAAAAACATAACTCGCAGCAAGTTCATACGGCTGTCCTGCTCTTCCCATAGGTGTCGTAGAGCCGAATTCTGCTACTTGTTCGGCTGGAAAGGTAGAAGGAATGAGAGGAGTCCAGATAGGTCCTGGTGCTACTCCATTGACTCGAATTCCATCCTTAGCAAGAGACTTTGATAGAGACCTCGTAAAGGTAACAATGGCCCCTTTGGTAGCAGAATAGTCAAGTAATTGCTCATTTCCTTGATAGGCTGTTATGGAAGCAGTGTTAATAATAGAGCTCCCTTTCTTAAGATGGGGAAGAGCAGCCTTAGTTAAATAAAAATAAGAGAAGATATTTGTTCGAAATGTTCGTTCGAGCTGCTCTGATGTGATATCAAGTAAACTTTGTTGTGGATGCTGTTCGGCAGCGTTATTGACGATAATATCAATTTTTCCAAATGCTTTCATCGTATCATCGACCATTTGATTACAAACCTTCTCATCTCCAATATCTCCTGCGGCAAGAATACAACGTCTGCCTTCGGCTTCAACTTGCTTTTTTGTGTCCTCAGCGTCCTTAGCTTCGTTTAAATAGGAAACGACAACGTCAGCTCCTTCTTTCGCAAAATAGATGGCTACTGACTTCCCAATTCCACTATCGCCACCTGTAATAATTGCTACTTTATCCTTTAATTTATTGGAGCCTTTATACTCTTCACTAACATGAATCGGTATGGGATTCATTTCATCCTCAACACCGGGTTGGTGATTTTGATGTTGAGGTGGAAAGGTTTGTTTGTTATTCTGAGACAAGCATATCCATCCTTTCAAATTGTCATTGTCATTTTTGTAGTATAGGGTAAATGAGAGGGATTATATGCAAATAGAACAATTCAGAATAGGTGAAAAATTTGACGGATTTATATGAATTGTGATATAAGCAATAATATTAAAATATTTTCTAATGAACGTAATCAATTGGAGGAAGTGACAATTATGGAACATCGTAGTAAGATTATTGACTGTACAATTCGAGATGGTGGCTTAGTCAACAATTGGGATTTTAGCGTAGAGTTTGTTCAGGACTTGTATAATGGTTTAAGTGAGGCTGGAGTCGAATATATGGAAATTGGTTACAAAAATTCAGCCAGGCTCCTGAACGTTTCAGAGCCCAATCCATGGAGATTTCTCGACGATCACTTCCTAAAAGAAATTATTCCAGAGAAAAAATTCACGAAGCTATCAGCTTTAGTGGATATTGGACGAGTAGACCCTAATGACATCCTTCCACGTGAGCAAAGTATCTTGGATATGATTCGAGTAGCATGCTATGTGCGTGAAGTGGATAAAGGATTGGAACTTGTACAAATGTTCCATGATTTAGGCTATGAGACGTCTCTCAACATTATGGCGTTATCAAGTGTACCAGAGCAACAGCTAATAAAAGCGTTTGAGCTGGTAAAAGAAAGCCCAGTAGATGTGGTATATATCGTTGACTCATTCGGAAGCTTAGATCCGGGAGATATTGAGCACCAAGTAAAGAAATTCCAAACACTGATTCCTAACAAACAGCTCGGAATTCATACGCATAACAATATGCAACTGGCCTTTGCTAATACGTTAACTGCGTTTCAAAATGGGGTTACGTTCCTTGATTCATCTGTTTATGGGATGGGTCGTGCAGCGGGGAACTGCAACACTGAGCTTCTTGTCAGCTATATTCAAAAACCAAGCTATGAGCTAAAACCTGTTTTAGGCGTTATCGAAAAGCATATGTTAGATATGCGTAAGAAGTGGGAATGGGGCTATATTATCCCATATATGATTTCTGGTGTACTTAATGAACATCCACGTATCGCTATGGCGTACCGTGATAGTTCAGAAAGAGATAAATTTGTAGAATTCTATGACAAAGTAACGACACCTGAAGCGACTATGGTCTTAGAGTCAAAGTAATAAAAAGATATAAGAATTTTTAAAAAAGGCCGTTACTGGCCTTTTTTTATTCTCCTTGAAATTTATAAGTTTTATCACTATTATCAAAACAAAAAAGGGAAAAACTATTGTCATGGATACGCTTTCGTGATAAGTTTAAAAGGTCATATGTGACATATTTGTGAACATTAATAATGATGTTTTAATACGGAAACAGCGACCCTGTTGATCGGTTAAAAATCTTTATTTAATTCTTTTTATGACAGTTGGTACTTAACAGCGCTCCTGTATAAGGCAAACCGTTGTAATGATTCAGGTGAAGGTTCCTTATATAGGAGTCTAAATTTGGATTATTTACAACGGTTTTTTTGTTTTCTAGGGGAGCATCTATGCGATTGATGTAGGGGGGAAAAAAAATGAAAGTAACAAAAAATCGTTGGCTTATTGCATTATCAGCAGTTGGAATACATATTTCCATTGGTTCGGTATATGCTTGGAGTAATTTTACCGCTCCATTAAAGAACATGTTTGGGTGGTCGGATTCAGAGGTAGCACTTACTTTTAGTATCGCTATCCTATTTTTAGGTCTTTCAGCTGCATTTCTGGGACATTTTGTAGAAAAGTATGGTCCAAGAAAAGCAGGATTACTAGCTGCCATTTTCTTTGGAATTGGTATTACTGGTTCTGGATTAGCAGTTGATTTTGGTTCAAAGTACATGCTTTATGTGTGTTACGGTGCACTAGGTGGAATTGGACTTGGAGTGGGTTACATCGCACCTGTTTCTACTCTAGTAAAATGGTTTCCTGATCGAAGAGGTTTAGCCACTGGCCTTGCTATTATGGGTTTTGGGTTTGCAGCAGCGATTTCAAGCCCAATTATGAACTCTTTGATTGAAACTGTGGGTGTAGCGAATACATTTTATATTTTAGGTGTATCATACTTTGCTATTATGACTCTTTCTTCATTATATTTAGAGAAGCCTGCTGAAGGTTGGTTACCAGAAGGTTTTCAAGCGAAAATTGAAAGTGGAGAGGCAAAACCAACCATGGAATTGTCACAGCTAATGGCTAATGAAGCAGTAAAAACAAAACGCTTCTGGTATTTATGGCTCATGTTATTCATTAATGTCACTTGTGGAATTGCCATTTTAGCGGTAGCGAAACCACTAGCGATGGAAAGCATCGGCATTGATATGACAGCGGCTGCAGCATTGGTTGGTGCAATTGGTATCTTTAATGGTTTAGGTCGAATTGGTTGGGCTTCCTTATCTGATTATATTGGACGTCCAAATACCTATACTGCCTTTTTTGTTCTACAAATTATCATGTTCTTCTTTTTACCACAAGTGTCTATTCAGTGGTTATTCATGGCTATGCTTATTGTCGTTTATACTTGCTATGGTGGTGGATTTTCTTCTATTCCCGCTTATATTGGAGATATGTTTGGTACAAAGCAACTTGGGGCCATCCATGGCTATATTTTAACGGCATGGGCAGCTGCAGGACTAGTTGGTCCTTTATTCGCTGCATGGATTAAGGATACGACTGGCAGCTACGCAGGAAGTTTAACCTTCTTTTCCGGATTATTTGTAGTGGCATTAGTGATATCAATTTTAATAAGATTTGATATTAATAGATTAAAAGCAGAGAATGCCGGAAAGGTAGGTCGTTCTAAAGAAGCAGTATAATATCTAACAAAAATGGTGTAAGATAGGGAAAAAACGGTAAGTGAGTTGAAACGAGTGAATAAGTACGAAGCTGAGTTTAGCAATATTGTTCGAGCCTTTCGTAAAAAGCATATGGGAAAAGGTCCAAGTCAAGTTCGAACCACTTTCTCTAAAAACTGGGCTATATGTGAACTGGAGGGGAATCTATCCCCTATTGAAAAATTCATTGCCACAGCAGAAGATGGGCGCCAAATGCTTCGCTCTGCCCGTACAGAAATGGTGAAGGAGATTTATAAAAAAAATCATCCTACAGAGATGGAAGAATTGCTTGGCACAAAATTCGTCCGTGTGTTTGTCGATATCGATATTGAGTTAGATATAGGTATGTCGATCTTTGTATTTGAAGATAACATTGAAGAGAAATTTAAAATGTAATAACTGTTGCAAGCAGATTTATTTTGTTGGAACTTGGCAGCGCACCTGTTAAAGACTAACCACCTGAAGTTTTCGTCCTAATAACAAGGAAGGATTTCTTCTGGTGGTTTTTTACATGAAAAAAGTGTAAATGGAGGAATAAATTATGGGGAAAACAAAACATCCAGGCCCACAAAAGAAAGCCATACTACCCGCACCAAAGTACTGGGTTAGTCCCATCCCATTTGGATTAGGAAAGATTAAACCGAAACATATTCGCGATACGATGAAGGTCGCTTACGATAATAAAGACAATATAGGTTATGCCACTCGGATCATTACAGAGGGGGTGTGTGACGGCTGTGCACTTGGAGTATCTGGCTTGTACGACCAAACCTTAACTGGTCCACATTTGTGTACCACTCGTTTAAATGTCCTGAGACTAAACACGATGCCAGCGATTAAACCAGAGATTCTTCATGCTGATATTGACGAACTTAAAAAGTATGATAGTACGGAACTTCGTAAACTTGGTCGTATCCCCTATCCCATGATTCGTCGCAAAGGTGAGCGTAAGTTTTCTCGAATAACATGGGATGATGCGATGGATATGATTGCCGGAAAGATGAAAAAGCTAAATCCTAAGCAATATGCATTCTACTTAACATCACGTGGAATTACTAATGAAAACTATTATGTAGCGGCTAAAGTTTCACGCTTTTTAGGAGCGAACAATATTGATAATGCTTCACGAATTTGTCACTCTCCAAGTAAAACGGCATTAAAAAGGTCGATTGGTGTAGGAGCATCCACTTCGAATTATTTAGATTGGATTGGTACAGATGTCCTTCTATTCTGGGGGAGCGTAGCATCTAATGCGTCACCAGTGTCGTCTAAATACATGTTAGAAGCGAAGAAAAAGGGTACAAAAATCATTGTTATTAATCCATACCGTGAGCCTGCAATGGAAAATTATTGGATTCCATCCAATCCAGAATCAGCTCTTTTTGGAACCAAACTAGCAGATGATTTCTATCAAGTTAATATCGGCGGAGATATTGCGTTTATGCATGGAATTATGAAGCATTGGTTTGATATGGAAGCAAAGCAACATGGTTCGGCCATTAATCATGAGTTTGTACAAGAACATGTGAATGGGTATGAAGAACTAAAAGCAAAGGTACAAGAGCAAACATGGGAACATATAATAGAATCATCAGGTGTTACAAAAGAGCGAATCATCGAGCTTGCAGAAATTTTAGCAAAAGCAAAAAATGCAGTCTTTGCCTGGGCGCTTGGTCTAACCATGCATTCCTTTGCCACAGACAACATTTCTCAGGTTGCTAATCTAGCTTTATTACGTGGATTCCTAGGCCGCAAACACTCTGGTTTAATGCCGTTTCGTGGACACTCCTCTGTACAAGGTTCTGGGGAAATGGGGGCAGATCCTTTTGTCTTACCAGGTGGGGATTTTTACGGTGAGAATATTGAGCGGATTGAAAAGCTGTGGGGCTTTAAACTACCGCGTTGGCAAGGGGATATTGTTGGTGTCACTCTTGAAAATATTATGCTTCCGGAAGACCATGAGAGAAAGGTAAAGTTATATTATTTGAGCGGTGGGAACTTCTTAGAAACGATGCCTGATCCCATATTTGTCGAGAAAGCCTTATCGAATTTGGATATTCGTGTCCACCAAGATATTATTCTAAATACTTCTACACTAGTAGATGCACAAGAAGCGGTTATCGTTTTACCGGCGAAAACAAGATATGAGCAGGAAGGTGGGGGAACATCCACTTCTACTGAAAGAATGGTTTACTTTTCTCCGGAAATCGAAGGAAATAAGAACCGTATTGAAGAAGCTCGTGAAGAATGGAAAATATACATCGATCTAGCAAAGCGTGTTAACCCAACTATGGCACATCTCGTCGATTTCAGAGATGCACAGGCGATCCGAGACGAAATCGCATTAGCGAATCCTAATTACGACGGTATCCAGCATTTAAAGAAAAAAGGTGATGTGTTCCAATGGGGTGGCGCTTGGCTTTGCGAAGATGGAATCTGTCCGACTCCAGACGGTAAAGGGACATTAATTACTGTCGATATCCCAAATATGGGTAAAAAAGAAGGGCAGTTTTTACTAACGACTCGCCGAGGAAAGCAATTCAATTCCATGGTGTTTAGCGAAAAGGATCCGTTGAATGGATCTGATCGTTATGATGTATTAATCAATGCTGAAGAAGCTCGTTTGCATCGGATTGCAGATGGCGAAGGGATAGTTGTCTACAATCAGCACGGAGTGTTCCAAGGGCGTGCAAGATATGCTGATATCACACCAGGTAACCTAGGCGTTCACTTCCCAGAAGGAAACTTCTTATTACCAAAAGGTAAATACGAGAAATTTGCTGGTATTCCAGATTATAATATTGCGGTAAAAGTGGAAAAAGCAGAGCGTTTTAATGCTCGAAAAGATACACAATACCTGGAGAAGCCCATTCCAGATCTAGAAACAGAAGTAAGCTGAATTTTAGGAGGTACAGAAATGGGTAATGAAATAGATGATGTGACCACCACTAGGAGAATCATGAGATTTGACGGCAAGGACTTCTATGAACAAGAGGATGATATTGCTGTTGAATTTCCACTAACAGTGATGGTGGATGGTCAGGAATTTGCTACCATGGTCTGTACTCCTGCTGAACTAGATGAACTTGTTGTCGGTTTTTTAGCTTCAGAAGGTGTCATTCGAAGGTTTGACGAAATTAAAACGTTAACGATAGACGACTCTAAAGGCTTTGCCTATGTGGAGCTAGTGACTAAAAAGGAAATGCAAAACCACCATCACTCTAAACGCTTTATTGGTTCATGCTGTGGGAAAGGACGCCAGTTTTACTTTTACAATGATATGAAAACGGCAAAAACGGTAATGAGTAAGACAACTATAACTGGTCAAGACTGTCACAGGCTGATGACGCTCATGCAAGAAAGTTCATCCCACTTCCAGCAAACCGGTGGCGTTCACAACTCGGCTTTGTGTTCAAAAGAAGGAATCATCGTGTCGCGGACGGATATTGGCCGCCACAATGCTTTAGACAAAATCTTTGGATATTGCTTAATGAATCGTATTCCGTTGAAGGATAAGATAATTGTATTTAGTGGCCGAATTTCTTCCGAGGTATTGTTGAAGGTAGCAAAAATTGGTGTAGGAATTGTACTATCCAAATCAGCTCCTACAAACCTAGCACTTGATTTGGCTGAAGAACTAGGTATTACAGCTGTTGGTTTTATTCGGGGTCAAGGGTTTAATGTGTATACACATCACGAACGTATTTTATGTGGATAAGATAACCCGCACGGTAGACAAAAGTTTACCGTGCGTTTTTTCATTGGTTTTTGGTTTCAATACTTGATGGATTTACTAGAGTAACTTACCATTCTTTAAGGATTTGAAAATTTCACCTGAATTTCTTTTAAAAATATTTCAGCAGCAGCGGAGAAAACTTGATGTTTTTTCCAAACGATATTTAAGCCAGATTCAAGTCTGGGCTCTAGCGGTCTAAAACAAAGATTACTATCACGAGAAGTATTCACTATTTTATCAAGGGTTATGGCATAACCAATGCCCTCTTCAACCATAAGGGATGCATTATATGCCAGATTGTATGTAGTCACGACGGTTAGTTTTTCAAAATCTTCACCAAACCAATCCGCAAATTCATTTTTAGAAAATGTCTGTTTCATAGCCTGTCTTGAACAGATTAAAGGAACATTTATTAGATCAGCTGCTTGAATGCTATCTTTGAGAGCTAGAGGGCTGTCTTTCCTCATTACAACACCCCAAACATCCTTGGCTGGGATATTGATATAATTGTATTTTGACAAATCTGCTGGTTGAATTAATATACCAAAGTCAAGCAGCCCCTTATCAAGTCGTTCAGTTACATCATCTTCGTTTCCGCTGTAAAGGTGATACCGGATATTTGGATAACTGAACTGTAAATCTTTCACTACCCGTGCGATCTGTCTCATGGCATCTGTTTCCCCGCCACCTATATAAACATCTCCACTAATTGTTTCTTCCATGGAACTAAATTCAGCTCCTAATTTTTCAACCATGTCTAAGATTTCCTCTGCTCTTTTTCGCAAGAGCATTCCTTCATCTGTGAGATTGATGCTGTGACTGCTACGAATAAATAATTTTTTTCCTAACTCTTGTTCAAGATCTTTTAATTGCCTTGACAAGGTTGGCTGTGTAACATGTAAAAAATCAGCAGCAGCCGTCATACTTCCTTCTCTGGCCACTGTAAGGAAATATCTCAAAACTCTTAATTCCATTCTTTATTCCTCCTTTACCATGTTTTAGTATAAATATTCCAGAAATGCCTATCAAGCATATCACGATATTTGATATATGTATTAGCTATGTGAAATTGGAAGCGCAAGAATAAGAACAAGGGTAGGAGAACAATGGGGTATTTTTGAGGAACAAGTAAAACTAGGAGGAGATAAGTATGACTAACAATAAAAATGTTTGGTTTATTACAGGTGCTGGACGTGGAATGGGTGTTGATTTCGCTAAGGCTGCCCTTGCAGCAGGATACCAAGTTGTCGCTACTGGGCGTAATACCCAAAACTAAATAAGGCTCGGATGGAACGAATGTATAACAATGGATTATACATTGTAACAATGGACAAAAAATACAAATAATAAAGAGAGAAGCTAATAAACTTTTAGCTTCTCCATGCTTCATTTAGTTATTATTTTCTTTAGTTAGTCATCATCATCATCATCTAGAGCAGGAATTAATAAGATAAACAAGACGAATATTATTAGGAATACTACAGCCCATCTAGTATATGTTCCTGTTGGTCCAGTTCCTAGGTCTCTTACTTCTTGAGGCGGGTCAATTGCAGCGTTTAGCAGTGCATTTGGGTCCGTCACATCAATATTAGGAATATCAGGTGGCACTACATTTTGAAATGCACCTGAGTTTAAAAATCCACCTTCATTTAAAGTTTCATTAGCAGCATTTACTAAAGCAAGAAAAACAGCCTCTTGATTGTCCTCTTTTAGTATAAATTTTTGAAATCTTTTTTGTGTTTCCTTAAAAATTGGATTTACCTTTGACATTTTTGCACCCCCTTTCATTATTTTGATAACATAATATGTTTATGAGAATGACTTGTACTATTATTAAGTCTATTTTTGATTTAGTGAAAAGCACATTTTATAAAAATTGTTAAAACTCTATTATTATGGTTAAAGATGAGAGCAAATTAGGGAGCTTATTTGCACAGCAAATAGCACGAGCATAATTTTTTATATGCTCGTGCTATCACACCTACTATTTAAGGTACTTTTATATGTGGTTTTATACTTGCGGGTACTCCAAGAGAGAATGTCTTACAAAAACCTTCGATATCGGCTTTTCTTTTTTTGCTTAAAGTTATTTATAAATCATCAATAAGGATATAGCTAGCTTTAACGGGGCCATGAACTCCAACTACTAAATTTAATTCAATATCAGCTGAATTACTTGGACCAGTAATGAAATTGACACATGAAGCCACTTGCTTACCTTGTTCATGTATGGACCGAAGTTTTTGTGCAGCTTGAGTCATTCTAGGTACTAAGGTGCTTTTAGGAACTAAAACGATGAGTGTAGCAGGAAGAAAGCTCACGGTCCGCCCCTTATCCTTGTCACTTAGTAAAACAACCGTACCTGATTCTGCAAGTGTTATTTCACTAATTGTGATTCCTACGTTTGCTTTTTCAGCAAGAGAGATGTTTTCCATTTCTTTTGTGTAATCCCATTCATGAATAGAAACCCCTTCGCTCGGCCATGTTTCATTCATAAGGGGAGAAAGCCCCCAATTTGAAAAACGTTCATCCTTCCAAGATACAATGGGCCCACCGCCATGAATAGCAACCGTTTCTTTAAGTGTATTCTCTAGTTCCTTGAGATTTGTTTCAACGAGAGTCGTATGAATTTTTTCGCATTGTAACCTCAAAACTTCTACTAAGTCATCAACGGATGCATCCTTTAACACGAGGTGTTGGGGCTGATGCTTCCAGTTACGAACAGGTGCGTTTTGGATACGTCTTTCGCGACCAAGTGAGGTAGCTATTTGATTTAAAAAAACATCTTTATTTTGTATTGTTCCAGTCATGATGGTTCTCCACCTTTGTCCCTATTTTTAAACCAATCTCTAAATCTTTCCTTGTTTGGTGCAGGCAACTCCCGAATTTCTGTCCATGCCTTTAAAGGACCAATACCTTTAGAGATTTTGTCACCTGACGTAAAAGGCAGCATGGCCGTCGGTGCGAACTTCGATCCAAGGTTGTAAAGGGAAGGGGACGCAGCACCCAAACCAAATGCCTTCATAGCTAACTTCTCGGAAATTGGTGCTTTTCCTTCTTTTTCAACAATTGTTTGTCTGTGCTTATGCAAAAGTTCATGTAATGGTATTTTTACTGGGCAAACTTCCGTACATGCTCCACAAAGTGTCGAGGCATATGGTAGTTCTTTATAATTATCGTACCCGCCTAATAAAGGAGATAATACAGCACCAATGGGTCCTGAATAGATGGATCCGTATGAATGGCCACCCACATGTCTGTATACAGGACAAACATTTATGCACGCCGCACAGCGAATGCATTGAAGGATCGATTGAAACTCACCACCAAGTATACTAGAGCGGCCATTATCTACGATCACAAGATGGAAGTCCTCAGGACCATCAACATCATGTTCTTCGCGAGGGCCAGTTAACACAGTAATGTAGCTAGTCAGTTTCTGACCAACCGCACTTCTAGTAAGAAGACTAACCAGAACTTCCATTTCATCAAAGGTTGGAACAAGTCTTTCCATCCCCATAACGGTAATTTGCGTTTTCGGAAGGGAAGTGACAAGATCTGCATTGCCTTCATTCGTGACTAGACTGATGGATCCTGTTTCTGCAACGGCAAAATTACAACCAGTAATTCCTACATCAGCTGTTAAATATTCTTGACGTAGCATTTCTCTAGCATGCCAGGCGAGTTCTTCTGGTTTTTCCGTCTTTTTATAGCCCAGCTTTTCCGAAAACACGTCACGGATTTGTTCTTTATTTTTATGAAGAGCGGGAACAACGATATGGGAAGGAGGATCATGGTCATCTACCTGCAAAATATACTCACCAAGGTCGGTTTCGATTACCTCACAACCCGCATCTTCAAGACATTGGTTAAGGTGAATCTCCTCCGTAACCATCGATTTTGCTTTCACCACTTTTTTGGCGTTCTTTTCTTTAATAACTCCTTTGATATATTCATTGGCTTGTTCAGCTGTTTGGGCGAAAAATACGTGGCCCCCTCGCTTAGTAACATTTTCACTAAGTTGTTCTAAATAATAGTCCAGATGGTCAAGTACATGCTTTCTAATTTCTTCACCGTGCTTACGCCATTCTTCCCAGTTTCCTAGTTCAATTGTTGCGTCTAATCTGCGTGTACCCATTCTTTCTTGCGCTCCAACTACTGCTCCTCGCATGAATGAGTCTTGAATTCCCTTATCCACACGCTCTTTAAAATCGGATGTGCTAATTTTCATTGACATTTCTTTATCCCTCCCCAAGGTTCCTTGTTTCCTATTAGCGACTATTTAATATTTCTGCTATATGTAATACCTTAATAGGCTTTAAATTTCGTTCAATACGCCCACCAATGTTCATTAAACAGCCTGCGTCCGCACCAATTAAATAATCTGCTCCGGTTTCTTCCACGTGAGCAACTTTTTCATCAACCATTTGTTCAGAGATTTGTGCCATTTTTACAGAAAATGTTCCGCCAAAACCACAGCATTGCTCTTTTCCAGGTAGCTCTGTAAACTCTAAATCTCTTACATTTGATAGAAGGACCATCGGAGCTTTTTTGACCCCTAGTAATCTAGTCATATGGCAAGAAGTATGGTATGTCACTTTACCTTTAAAGCGAGCACCAACATCTTCTATTTTCAATACATCAACAATAAATTGTGTTAATTCATATGACTTGGAAGCGAGTTCCTTTGCTTTTGGGCCCCAAACCGGATCATCTTTGAAAATATGCTTATACTCATGAAACATGGCAACGCAGGAACCTGAAGGTGAAACGATATATTCAGCATGTGAAAACGTGTTAATCATAGTTTTCATTGCTTCCTTGGATTCCTTTACATATCCGCTATTGTAAGAGGGCTGACCACAGCAAACTTGAGCCGTTGGGAAGTCAATTTCACAGCCTAAATGCTCTAGCAATTCAACCGTTGCTATTCCTACATTGCTTTGAAACATATCAACAAGGCATGTGGCAAAAAGGGTAACTTTCATGATTGATTGTCTCCTATTCTTTTTATAATCAGGTCATCTGATGACCTGTTCAAAATAGATTAATTAATAACAATAATACTATATTTATAGTATTTCTTGAAAGGGATTACACGAAATTTTCTAAAAAATGCACTTCATTCATTTTTATTAGAAGTGCATGAAGATTATTTTATGTATTTATAAAGCACACTTTCTACATTTTCAAGGTGATCTAGCATAAGTGCACGTGCCTTTTCTCCGTCTTGTTCTTTTATTGCGATATAAATATTGTGATGCTCTTCATACAGACGGTCAACAGTGATTTGTTCAGAAAAGAGCCAAAGACGACGTGTTTCCTTAATGGTTTCACCAATAAGTCCTGATACATGGTTCATTAAATTTACAAGTAAAGGGTTTTGAGTGGCTTCGGCAATTGACATATGAAAGGCTAAGTCTGCTTGTTCATTAAGCTCTTCATTCCCGCTAGTGAGTTGCATTTCTTTTAGAGCGGTTTCGATGGTTTGCAAATGTTCCTCTGTTCTTTTTTGAGCGGCTGTGTAACATGTTCCAGCTTCTAAAATTTTTCGGACCTCGAGTAAATTTTGAGTATCCTGTAAGTTCATTAAGATAGCGGTAGAGAGGGGAAGACTTACTTGTCCCGATTCAAACTCTTTTACGTATGTTCCTTCACCTTGCCGAATTTCTATTAAGCCCATAGCACGTAAAGCGGTTAATGCTTCACGAATGGTTGAGCGTCCCACCTGAAAGTTCTCGGCTAGTTGCTGAACGGAATCAAGCTTATCACCAGGTTTAAATTGTCCTGACTTAATCATATCGTGTATGGCATCAGCAACTTCTTCATAAATTTTTTTCGGTTTTATCTTTTTATAATTCATTGGATGAACCTCCAAAACATGTTCTTATATGATTTAGTATACAACTTTTTGATGCTAAAAAAGGAGAGATAGTGTAAGACCATATAAAAAAATCTACCGAGGTTGTCGGCAGATTTTTCTAATACTAGCGATAATTTGTAAATTGTACTTCTACGGTTAAGTCTGCTTCTTTTACAAGAGCAATAATCTTTTGAAGATCATCACGATTCTTACCAGTTACACGAACTTGATCATCTTGAACTTGGCTTTTGACCTTAACACCACTATTTTTAATAATCGTATTAATTTTTTTGGCATTTTCTTTATCAATTCCTTGAACAAGCTTGGCACGTTGTCTAACGGTTCCGCCAGAAGCCCCTTCAAGCTTCCCATAATCGAGATTACCGATTGGTACACCACGTTTGATTAATTTACTTAGAAGCACATCTTTGAGTTGATCTAGTTTATACTCGTCATCAGAAATGAGGACTAATTCTTCCTTATCCAATGATACTTCACTCTTACTTCCCTTAAAATCATAGCGAGTAGAAATTTCTTTCATTGTCTGTGTAATGGCATTTGTTACTTCTGAAAAATCTACCTTTGATACAATATCGAATGAACTTTCTTTAGACATATGATCCTCCTACAGTCAAAAAAATTTTATGTAACTTTTTATTCAGTTTCCCTTTATGGGTTCATTATAGTAAAATATAGCAGTTCAAACAACTTTCTCGCCGTTTTATAAACGATAGATAAGGTTAATGTATAGATATAGATAAATTTTAGGAGGTAGTGTATGTCACTAACTGATTACATTGGACAAGTCACAACCCTGACGGTTGCAAGGCAGGCTGCGTTTGGTTACTTTTTAACCAATGGGGAAGAAGACGTTCTATTGCATGAAAATGAAATGGTTGAAAATACGGAATTAGCGGAGGACCAAGAAATTGAGGTTTTCCTTTATATCGACTCTCGTGATCGTATTACAGCCTCAACTTACATACCAGAAGTTCAAGTCGGCAAGTATGGCTGGGCAAAGGTGGTCGAAGTAAAGCCCGGAATTGGTGTATTTATTGATATTGGAGTAAAAAAGGATGTGCTATTAGGAGAAGAGGACCTTCCTGTACATACGTCTGTTTGGCCAAATGTGGATGATCTTTTATACATCACACTTCGGGTAAATAAAAATAACCGAATTTATGTAAAAGCTGCGACTGATCCTATTATTACAGACATCAGTATTAAAGCTACATCAAAGGATTTTAATAAAAATATTCAAGGCCATGTGTACAGAACTGCTAAGGTAGGCACATGGGTATATACGGTAGAAGGGTTTAAAGGCTTTGTTCATGAGTCACAGAGGAAAGTAGAGCCTAGGCTGGGTGAAAAAGTAGAAGGTCGAATTATTGACGTGAAAGAGGATGGGACCGTTAATATTTCTTTAATTCCTCGTAAACAGGAAGCTCTCGACGAAGATGCCAATAAGATTTATGAATATCTACTGCTTAGAAACGGGGCAATGCCTTATAGTGATAAAAGTATGCCAGAGGATATACAAGAGCGTTTTGGTTTAAGTAAAGCTGCTTTTAAGCGTGCATTAGGAAAATTAATGAAGAATGGGCTAGTTTATCAAGAAGATTTTTGGACGTATAAAAAAGAAGAAAAAAATGACGTGGAGTAACCACGTCATTTTTCCATTTACAAATGATCAGTTTTTTTAGAGAGGGATTTTTTTCCAGCTGTTCTGTTCTTTTCTTCTAACATGTTTTTCTCATGTCTCATAGCATTTTTATCTTTTGCTTTTTTATCATTATCTGAAGTATGTGGCATAAAAATCCCCTTTCCTTGACACAATCTACCTTAAAACTCAAGGCTTCTTTTAGTTTCTGTTGAAAAAGGAGAAGTATGCAAGTCACGAATGAAGCTTATTTAGAAAGAATATGGCAATCGTTCCTGGTCCTGTATGTGATCCGATTGCAGCACCAATGTCTGATATATAAACATCCTGAGGGGAGAATGCGTCCATGATCATGGTTCTCATTTCTTCAGCGGTTGCTTTGTCATCGGCATGACTAATTCCGATAACTTGCTTATTTAAAGTCTCTCCTCGTTCTTTCATAACTTCAATAATTCGACGCATTAATTTTTTTTTGCCTCGTATTTTTTCAATTGGTACGAGTTTCCCATCTTCCACATTTAAGAGTGGCTTAATATTTAATAGCCCACCAACGAAAGCAGAGGCTCTAGAAACCCTACCCCCTTTGGCTAGATGGTCAAGGTCATCAACGGAAAAGAGATGTTCCATATGTTTACAGAGAAATTCTGACGACTCAATAACTTGTTCTTTAGTTGCCCCATTTTTTAAGAGCTTCGCAGCCTCCATAACAACCAATCCACATCCAAGTGATGCACATTTTGAATCAATAATCGTCAAGTCCAGATCAGGATATTGTTCTCTCACTTGGTCACGTATGATCACTGCTGTTGAGTACGTTCCGGATAATTCGGAAGAAAAAGCTATGTATAGACCAGATTCTTTGTTGATGGCTAGCTCGGTAAAGTGTTTTTCAAATACAGCTGGAGATACTTGTGATGTTTTAGGTAGATCTCCGTTTCGTATGGATTCGTAAACCGTTTCGGGATTAATGGTTAATAAATCTTCGAACTCTCGCTCGTTTACATGTACCTTCAGAGGTAACATGGTTACATTATGTTCAGCAAAAAAGTTAAGCGGCAAATCGCTAGCTGAATCAGCCATTAATTTGATCGACATGCCTATCACACTCCAATAACTATGTAATCTTTCTTTTAGTTTAAAGAAATAATAAGAGAAATACAATTAATTGCAGGGGAGTTTGCTCATAATAGGAAAAATAGAGTTTTCGAGGAGGGGAAAGTCATTGATTTATCTGCATACGAAAAAAATAATCATTGTAACGATCGGAGCGATATTAAATGCAGTGGCAATGAATTTTTTCTTAATCCCGGCTAATGTGTACTCCAGTGGTTTTGTGGGCGTAGCACAGCTATTGTCTAGTGTATTTGGAAATTTCATGACAACTGGGGTTTGGTTATTTATTCTTAATCTGCCTGTTACCATATTAGCTTGGAAGAAAGTAGGTCGATCATTCACTATTTACAGTTTTATTAGTGTGTTTCTCATGTCTTTTTTCTTAGAAATCGTCCCTATCATTAATGTTTCTAAAGATATATTACTAAATGCGGTTTTTGGAGGAGTAATTGCGGCTGTTGGAACCGGGATTACCTTAAAATGGGGAGCGTCTACTGGAGGAATGGATATTGTTGCGATGGTATTATCGAGAATGAAAGATAAACCCGTTGGAACCTATTTCTTTATTTTAAATGGTGCAATCATTGTGACAGCAGGTTTTTTATACGGATGGGAAAAGGCCTTATACACGCTAGTCACTTTATATGTTTCTACAAGGGTGATAGACACCATTCACACGCGTCATGAAAAGCTAACAGCCATGATTATTACAAAGAAATCGGATGAAATGAAACAAGCCATTCATTCCAAGCTTGTTCGAGGGATTACAACTGTACCTGCAAAGGGTGCATTTACAAATGAAAATAAAGAGATGCTAATAACCGTCATTACTCGTTATGAATTATTTGATCTTGAACGAATCATTAAGTCAGTTGATCCGAATGCCTTTACAAATATTGTTCAAACAGCAGGGATCTTTGGTTTCTTTAGAAAAGAATAACTACTGGAGGGAAAATCATGAAAAAATTGATAATAATGATCACCATAATGTTTATGTTCATCCCATCAATTGGCTATGCAAAAGAAGAAACAGCTTTTAAAAATATTATCGTGGATGGAGGGAGCGGAAATTACAAAGTCAGAGGGGATGCTCATATCGGTAAAGATTATTTTTATTACTCAGTAGAAGACGGTCATACACAATTTATCGAGGAAACAAAAATTCAAACAGGAAAAGCCTTTGGTAATGCCTATCCTTTTGTTATAACTATTTCAATCCCAAAAGGAAAACTTCCGAAAAATGGTACGTTGATTATGAATCTGTATACGAAACCCGAAAAGGGTGAAGTCCAACAATCATCACACCCAGTAGTTTTAGAGGTGTTTGAATAATTTTATAACATCAATGACGCGAGAGCATCGAAAAGAAAGGCTGACGAGCACGTCAGCCTTTCTTTTTATATATCTAGCTCGTTTTGCATTTCTCGCAGCTGTGCTTGTTCAGCTACAGTGGAGTTAGCATATGCAGAAGATAAAGCATTTTTGGCTCGTGAGATTGCTTCATACTGGCCGCTGCCCGTAGCATTTTTGGCAAGGTCAACTGCTTTTCTGGCTTCGATAAATAGTCTATTTCCCATTATATTCCACCAAGTGAAGATTCTTTCACATTTGCCATCTTTTGTGCTTCTGCCTCTGCATAGGTTGTGTGATATGGGATACGATCGTCATGCTTGGATACTGCATCTACACCTTGTTGTACAAAGCGTTTTGATTTATTGCGTTTACCCATTGCAAATCCCTCCATATCCGAGCTATTTTGAAGTAACAGTCTTGCTACCTCAAGTGTTAGTATGCTCACTAATTTGCTCACTTACTAGAAGAAAATATGGGATGGTTTGTATATATTGTTACAATGCTTTTAAGTTTAAATAATCATTTAAGTAGATAGCAATGCCATCTTCTTCGTTAGTAAGTGTAACCTCATTTGCAAGGGTCTTTAATTGCTCAATGCCATTACCCATTGCAATTCCTCGACCAGCATATTCAATCATTTCAAAATCATTATCCTCGTCACCAAATGCAATAATTCTTTCCTTTGGAATATGTAGGAACTCCGATACCTTTTTTAGTCCAACCGCTTTGTTCAAACCTGATTTCACAATTTCAATCACATGCCAAGGATCAGCCCAACGACGATGATCAATGACCTCTGCATGAACAGCTGATAAATGCTTACGGATTTCCTGTACATGCTCTTCTTCTGTGTGGATCAGCATACTGGTGGGTGAATCTTTTAAGAACCTTCGTAAATCACCTGTTGTAATATTCGGCTTTCCTAGACCGAATATATCTAAAAGTTTTTCATCATGATAATGAAAATACACATCGTCAATGACTTCAGCAATAATATTGTGAAAGGAAAAAGAGTCGAGTGCCTCAACAATATCCTTTGCCACTTCTATATCTAAAGGGGTGTGATACGCTCCCCACTGAATAGAACGGGGATGGTGAATAAATGCACCGTTAAAATTTACAATGGGAGTCGTAAGGTTTAATTCATGGTAGTACATTTCACTTGAACGGAACGGTCTTCCTGTAGCAATCATAATCTCATGTCCATGTTCTCTTGCGCTATTAAGGACTTTTTTCGTTTTTTCAGAAATGGTCTTATCGTCTTTTAATAAAGTACCATCAAGGTCTAAAGCAATTAAATGTTTTCCTCTCATGTCTATCCCTCGATTCATGACGTAGTAGGTTAAGTGTAAACCTTTAGGAAAATACTTGTCCACATGATACACTAAAATATAGAAATTCTTAATAAAAGAATGTTGTACATATTCTTATGTTAACAATATCGCTTCCCTTCTGTAAAAAAATTCAACTTATTATTGGAGGTTTTCTTTGTGATTTCTGTTGAAAATAAACAAATAGGGGAGATTCCATTATTACATTTGGCTCGAACGAACCTTTTTGATAAGAAGCTCCCAGTCATAATTTTTATACATGGGTTTATGAGTGCAAAGGAACATAATTTGCATTATGCCTATTTACTAGCTGAAAAAGGGTTTCGTGTGTTACTACCAGATTGTCTGTACCATGGGGAGAGACAGTCTGAAGAAACTAGTTCCCATATGCAGTATCATTTTTGGGACATTGTATTACAAACCATTTCAGAACTTAATGATCTGAAGACGTACTTTGAAGAAAACCAGCTGATTGATTCCAAAAAAGTAGGTGTTGTTGGAACATCAATGGGAGGAATTGTTACTTTAGGAGCATTAACAAAATATCCATGGATTCATTCAGCTGTAAGTCTAATGGGTATGCCTTATTATGAAAAGCTTGCTAAAGCGCAAATTGCAGAGTTGAAAAATCAAGGAAAAGAACTGCCAATGGATCAGTCAGCAGTTGAAGAATTATTTAATCGACTTCGAGAAAGAGATTTAAGCCAACAGCCGGAAAAATTAATGGGAAGACCACTATTATTTTGGCATGGGAAAAGGGACAATGTGGTTCCATATTCATATGCGTATAATTACTATGAAAGCATTAAGAAACACTATGAACAAACCCCTCAATTACTTCAGTTTATAAGTGATGAAAAAGCGGATCATAAAGTCAGCAGAGAAGGGTTATTAAAAACCGTTGAGTGGTTTGATAGGTATTTACTTTCATCAAGTATGATGTACGTCACTTCAGCAGAAAAATAATCATTATATTATAACTTATGTAAACCATTTTGTTATCATGTAAATAGAGTTGAACTTTAAGGAGTGATTATAATGGATCAAGATTTAAAAGACAGTATTATGGGTGCTTTGGAATTAGTTGTTGACCCAGAGCTAGGAATAGATATTGTGAACCTTGGCCTTGTTTATGATATTGAGATGGACGAAGAAGGTACAGCGACCATTACAATGACATTAACTTCAATGGGTTGTCCATTAGCGGGTTCTATAGTGGAAAATGTAAAAGACGCACTAAGTGATATCCCTGAAGTAAAAAAGACAGAAGTGAATATCGTCTGGAGCCCACCGTGGTCGAAAGACAGAATGTCAAGATACGCTAAGATTGCGCTTGGTATTCGATAAGAAAGGAAGCTAACCGCCCATGCGGTTAGCTTTTTCTATAGAAATTAATAAGTTTGATTAAATCTGTGAGCTAGTTCACTTATTTCAGGAGAAAACCTCTATAAAATGGACATATATGATTCAAAAAAGTTGGCTTTGTCAGGAGGTCCTCATTGTGATGGTCAGTCGAGATTTTAACAAAGATCCGTTTATTGTTATTTGGGAGTTAACGAGAGCTTGTCAGCTTAAATGCCTTCACTGCCGTGCAGAAGCACAGTATAAAACCGATCCTAGGGAAGTAACCTTTGAAGAAGGTAAAAAATTAATAGATGAAATATATGAAATGAACAATCCTTTGCTCGTATTTACAGGCGGAGATCCGCTTTTAAGAACAGATGTATTTGATATTGCCGAGTATGCTGTGAAAAAAGGTGTGCGTGTTTCAATGACACCAAGTGCCACACCAAATGTCACAAAAGAGTCAATCGAAAGAGCCAAAGAGGTAGGTCTTTCACGATGGGCCTTTAGTTTAGACGGCCCGACTGCTGAAATACATGACCATTTTCGTGGAACAGCAGGCTCATTTGACTTAACCATAGAAAGAATTCAATACCTCCATGAACTTGAAATACCGATTCAAATTAACACGGTGATCTCTCGTTACAATTTTGAATACCTTAATGAGATGGCTGAATTAGTTGAAAAGCTAGAATGTGTTTTATGGAGTGTCTTTTTCTTAGTACCAACTGGTAGGGGACAAGAAAAAGATATGATTTCTCCAGTAGACCATGAAAAAGTATTTATCTGGCTTCAGGACCTGAGCAAACGTGTACCATTTGATATAAAAACGACAGCTGCTCAACATTATAGACGTGTCTTTATTCAGCAAAAATTGAAAGAAGAGAAGAATAAGGATAATATTTCTTATTTGGATGCCTTAACTATTCAGGGGTTAACAGGCAGTATTGATGGGTTAGGAAGAGCTCCTAAGGGGGTTAATGACGGAAACGGCTTTGTATTTATTTCTCACATTGGGGATGTGTACCCGAGTGGGCTGTTACCAATAAAAGCAGGGAATGTACGTGAGCAGCCGTTAGCCGAGATTTACAGAGAATCGCCGATATTTAAAGACTTAAGAAATCCTGATAAATATAAAGGCAAGTGTGGGGTATGTGAGTTCAGATATGTATGCGGTGGTTCACGCTCAAGAGCGTATGCCATGACAGGCGATTACCTAGAAAGTGAACCATTTTGTGTTTATGTGCCAAAGGCATTAAGATCAAAGAAGGCATAAAAATAAGAGTGCAGAAATCCCTGCACTCCGATTTATTCAATACTGCAATAAACCTTTGGACAATTTTCACAACCAATTTCGTCTCTTAAAAATTGTAGATTATGAACGATAATTTTACTTTTTTTTATAGAAATAACTTTCTCTTTTTTTAGTTCATTTAAGATGCGATTGGTACTTTCACGGGAAGTTCCACAAAAATTGGCAAGTTCTTGGTTCGTTAGTGGAAGATCGATTAGGATCCCGCTTTGTACCTCTACACCATAACTATTTGTCATACGGATTAGAGTAGAGTATAATGCGCCTTTCTTTCCGTTTAAAACTAGATCACGGAACTTCGTTTGCGTTTTTCTGAAATGATCGCTCATCCATTTTAAAAACTCTAGGGCAAGAGAACTGTTTCGAAAGATTTCTTTCTCAAGGACGTCCTTATTTATTGCAGCGATTTCTGCATCTTCAAGTACCCTAGCGCTTAGCAAATATTTAGGAGAATGAGTAAAAAGGGTTAGTTCTCCACAAATATCATTTTTACCGCAAATTCGTAAAGATAGCTCTCTGCCATCGGATGTAATTTTGCTAATCTGTACCTTCCCTGATAGAATGACGTACATTTCCTCTGCTTCCATTCCTTCTTGAAAGATAAAAGTATTTTTTTCTCCAATAAAACGGCGGTCAGCCAGATGAAGAAGTTCTTTTATCTCTATTGAATGAGTTTCTTTTACAACTGCTGACATCTGGATTCACCCTTTTTTAGACAGTAATGATTCTATCATCTACAATGAGGGCAATAAGAATTGTTGTCAATAACTTCACGAATGATGTAACAATATGTTCACGTTTAATAAAATAGTTATGTTGTAAAGTGGTTTACCGTTATAATAGAATATATTACAATGCATGCAAGATACTCTTGCGATGGAGTTGATTATCATAAATAAAATTACTGATCAATTAAACCGTCCGTTACGAGATTTAAGAATATCGGTTATCGATCGATGCAATTTCCGGTGTCAGTACTGCATGCCAGCAGAGGTATTCGGTCCCGATTTTGCTTTTTTACCTAGAAATGAATTACTTAGCTATGAAGAAATTGAGCGTTTAGCTCATATATTTGTGGGACTTGGAGTGGAAAAAATACGCCTCACAGGTGGCGAGCCACTCCTTCGAAAACAGATTCCTTTACTTGTTGAGAAGCTCTCTAAAATAAAGGGTTTAAAGGATATTGGCTTAACAACGAACGGTGTTCTTTTACCGAAGTATGCTGAGGAATTAAAGAATGCTGGTCTGAAGAGGGTAAATGTAAGCCTTGATAGCTTAAATGATGAGCTCTTCGGTGAAATTAATGGTCGTGGTGTGAAAACGGGACCTGTAATAGAAGGAATTCATGCGGCTCAAAAAGCAGGCCTAGGTGTCAAACTGAATATGGTTGTAAAAAAAGGCTTAAATGATCAAGAGATTGTTCCTATGGCACAATTTTGTAAAGATAATGGACTTCAACTCCGTTTTATTGAATACATGGATGTTGGCAGTACAAACGGATGGAAAATGGATGATGTTGTGACCAAAAAGGAAATTTATGAACGATTGAATGAGCATTATTTGTTAGAGCCAGTTGATCCTGATTATTTTGGAGAAGTTGCTAAGCGATATCGCTACAAGGGTTCAAACGTAGATGTTGGATTTATTACTTCTGTTTCTGAATCGTTTTGCTCTAGCTGTACTCGTTCGAGACTTTCTGCTAATGGACAGCTCTTTACCTGTTTGTTTAATGGGAACGGACACGATATTCGTGACTTTATGAGAAGCGGTGTCTCTGATTCGGAAATCGAACAAAGAATTACTGACATTTGGAATGGAAGAAATGATCGTTATTCTGATGAAAGAACGGAAGAAACAATAGCTAATAGAAAGAAAATCGAAATGTCCTATATTGGCGGATAAACAAAAACTACTTCATGGCGGTGAAGTAGTTTTTGTTTTTGGCTCTTTTCTAAAACATTGTTGCTATAAACACACTTTTTAGGAAATTAACTATATGTTTCAACAGCCAATCAGAATTTTTTCATCCTTAGAAAAGAGCTACTCTCCAAATAGACCAATAAACCCAGCGTTATACGGGGAAAAATCCGGTATTTGGGATTTTTCCAATAACAACAATCTTTACGAAAACAGCTTTGTTTTTTTATGCAATATATCTAGGAAACAAAATATTGTTTTCAAGGTGAACGTGCATAAAGGTTTGTTCTTCTAATAATTCAAGTCTTTTATATACTAAACGATACGTCCCACAGGCATCCATTGGTGGTTGGAAGTCGGAGGTAATGTCTCTTAATTCCTTCAGAATAGCTCCAGCATGATCATGTTCTTTTTCTAATTCGGTTATTTCTTTAATCATTCCGTTACGAGTTTCTCCAGTAGTGGTATCAAGCTTCTGTAGCATTGGGAATACGAGTACTTCTTCTTTGGCTGTGTGTTCAAGCAATTCTTTTTTTAGTTCGTAAAAGAGTTCGTATACCTTTAACAATTCTGGACGATGTCCACCATGTACCTTTGCCACCTTTGTTACGTAAGGACTTAAGTTAGCAAGTTCTTCTTCTAGAGGACGATGATAATGTTCAATCACATGGTTAATAATTACGTCAGAAGCTGAATCTGTCCATACGGCTACATCTTCTTTAGATCCTTTATACATATCAAAAAGCTGTTGAAGCTCTTGAATAATTTCATGTGCATCTACTGATTTTTCCGAAGCAGCTTCGTCTAAAGGAATGTTTCCACCACAACAAAAATCAATCCGGTTTTTCTTAAACACATCTGCTGCTTTTGGAAATTCATTTACTATATCTTTTACTAATGAGTCAGTTTGAAATGGATATGTCATTGTAATTGCCCTCCAAAAATCCGTTTTATTTACAAACTAAGAATAAATGATTTTGTGTTCTTTTAAGGTGATTTGAATCACACTTTCAAATAAATGTTCTCTATTTTCTTCAATTTATAATGGGAAGTGCGCTAAAATAAGATTTAAGTGATGTTAGTCCTGTTTTATAGTTATGAATGTTTATAATTACAATAATTTAGAGGACGTTACCATATAGGAGTTGATTTAATTGGTAGAAAAAAGAACGCCGATACAAGTTGGTGAAGCAGTAAAAAAAGTGATGTCTTATTCAATACATGGAAAACAAGAATTTGTTTCCATAAACGAGAGTTATGGACGATACCTTTCTGAGGATTTAGTTGCAACATCAGATGTTCCCCACTTCAATCGTTCTCCATATGATGGGTTTGCTATTCGTTCGGTTGATTCAATAGGTGCTTCGCTTTCTAATCCTGTTGAATTCGAGGTGGTTGATCATATTGGTGCGGGTTACGTTTCGAATAAGGAAATCGGCGAATTCCAGGCAGTACGTATCATGACAGGTGCACAAATGCCTATGAATTGTGACGCAGTTGTCATGCTAGAACTTGCAAAAACAAGTGAAAAGAACGGACAACCATATATGTCCATTAAGAGGACTTATAAACCAGGAGATAATGTATCTTTCGCTGGAGAGGATGCGAAAAAAGGGGAAGTACTTGTAAAAAAAGGAACAAAAATTAATCCGGGGATTCAAGCGATGCTAGCAACATTTGGCTATAAGGATGTACCGGTTGCTAAAAAACCCGTCATTGGATTATTTGCTACAGGCACAGAACTGCTTGAGGTAGAGGATGAATTACAGCCGGGAAAAATCCGAAACTCTAATACCCATATGATCATTGCTCAAATCGAGCGTTCTGGGGCCGAAGTAAGGTATTTCGGGAAACTTCCTGATGAGTTTGAATTATGCTATGAATCGATTGAGAGTGCCATAGAAGAGGTTGATTTATTGATTACTACAGGTGGTGTCTCGGTTGGAGACTTCGATTATTTGCCTCAAATTTATAAAAAATTAGGGGCGGATGTCCTTTTTAATAAAGTAGCTATGAGACCTGGAAGTGTTACCACTGTAGCACATTTACATGGGAAAATTTTATTTGGATTATCAGGAAATCCTTCCGCTTGTTATGTTGGGTTTGAGTTATTTGCGAGACCAATTATTCGTATGATGCTATTCTGTCCGAAGCCACATTTAAGAAGAGAAAAGGCCGTTTTAGAAGTTGATTTTCCAAAAGCAAACCCATTTACTCGTTTTGTGAGGAGCAAAGTAACAATTGCTGATGGAAAGTTAATGGCAGCACCTAGTGGAGTAGACAAATCAAATATCGTAATGAGTTTGGCTGGGGCCAATTCATTTATTATCCTGCCAGGTGGAACAAGGGGATTTGAAGCTCAGACGATTGTTGATGTCTTACTGTTAGAAGATTCAGAAGGTAGCGAATGGCCGTGGTAAACCCCATCATTGTGCAAGTAGTTGGTTTTCAAAACAGTGGAAAAACAACATTTGTCAACAAACTAATACAAGAACTATCCAAGCAAAAGATAGATGTAGCAACAATTAAGCATCATGGGCATGGTGGCAAACCTGACGTAGTGGAAAAAAAGGACTCATCAGAGCATATACAATCTGGTGCCTTTGCCTCATTAGTTGAGGGAGAAGGAAGACTTCTTCTTCAAGTAGAGAAGGATGAATGGAATGTACAAGAACAGATTCATATTTTATGTAGCATGAATCCAGAGGTTATCGTAATAGAAGGGCATAAAAATGAAAGATATCATAAAATTGTCCTTTTACGAAATAAAGAAGATTTTGATGTTCTTAATAGTTTGGAAAACATAATGGGGTTTGTAAGTTGCGAGCCGTTACCTATTCATACGCATCTTCCCATTCGCAATGAAAACGAAACTATGGCATGGCTTGTCCAATATATAAATAATAAAAGAAATCAAGGAAACTGCAGAGTGTAAATATGCTTTGCAGTTTTTTGCGCTGTGATTCAATTCACTTACTAATATCCTTCATTCTTTTATAGTATAAGTAGCTAAAACACTAGGAGTGAGGACAATGAAATTATTTTTACCAAAGCAGCATGGCGCATGGGCAATGTTAATCATCCCTTTTTGGTTAGGGGTGATTGCTTCGAACTTCCTTTGGCAGCATATCCCTTTCTTTGTGGGCTGGTTACTACTCTATTTAGCGACATATCCGATGTTGCTTTTATTTAAAAGAAAGAAACTGTCTTTGTATAAAAAA
Organism: Bacillaceae bacterium; assembly: GCA_041640555.1. GTDB lineage: Bacteria > Bacillota > Bacilli > Bacillales > Cytobacillaceae > Robertmurraya_A. The sequence continues at coordinate 394,708 of JBEQAB010000003.1, read as the reverse complement.
TGGACAATGATCTACCTGTTACCTGCTTTGTTTTTTCTACTATTTCCATTGTTGACAAGGCCATCTCTTATTCTGTTTGGACTAATCATGATCCCGTTTTTTTGCATAAATGCGTATTTTTCTAGCAAAAACAATGAACGTGCACTAACGAATGATTTAAGTGCTATTATCGTATTTGGAATTGCTGGCTTAGCAAGTAGCTTTTTAGGAGATGGAGGTATTAGTTACAAAGCGTGGCTTGCCTTTTTCTCCTCTATTCTCTTTTTTACAGGAAGTACATTCTATGTCAAAACCATGATTCGCGAGAAAAAGAGTGAAGTATACAAACAAATCTCTTGGGGATATCACTTGTTAGTGATCATACTGTGGCTGCTCGTTGGCCATTGGATCTTTGCATTAGCTAGCTTGTCAAGCTTACTTAGAGCCTTTTTCTTCTACGGGAAGCCTTACTCAGTAAAAAAAGTAGGGATTTTAGAAATTGTAAATGCTGTTTTATTTTTCGGAATGATGACTGTAGCGATACTAATTTCATAAATAAAGGCTCTTTTCCTAAACTTTGTTGCTATTTAGAACCTAATTTTAATAATTGTGCTAAATTTCAGAAGAGAATAGCATGAATTTAATAAGAAAAGAGTCTGCAAACTAAATTCTTAAGCGCAAAATAGCTATTTCCACGTTAAAATCGGCTTTTAGATTTTAACAACAATCTTTGTGAAAACAGCCTAAATAAAAGCACTCGGTGTTTCTCATCTACCGAGTGCTTTCAATCAATTTTGCAAATATCAATTGGACAATCTTCACAATCAATCTCATCTCTTAAGAACATCAAATTATGGATGGTAATCATTCCTTTATCAATGGAGATGATGTTATTTTTTCGTAATTCACTTAACAATCGATTAGCCACTTCCCTGGATGTTCCACAAAAATTAGCTATCTCTTGATTAGTCAAAGGCTGATCTATGACAATGCCTTGTTCACAAACAATTCCGTAACTATTGCATAAACGAATGAGGGTGGAATACAATGCCCCTTTTTTACCATGGAGAATAAGGTCTCTAAATTTTGTTTGGTTTCTCAATAGCTGACTATTTAACCATTTCATAAATTGTAAAGATAAAGAATGATCTTTGCTAAGCTTTTCCTCTAAATCAGCCTTATGAATGACAGCAACTTCACCATCCTTTACAATCTTTGCGTCCAACATGTACTTTGAGGAAGTGCAAAATAAAGGAATCTCACCAATAAGCTCTCCTATCGAGCACATTCTAATCGTTAGTTCTCTTCCATCTGGGACCATTTTGCAGATTTGGATTTTCCCGTTTAGAACGATATATAACTCCTCAGCCTTTTGCCCTTCTTGAAATAAGTAATTTCCTTTTTCAATCTTACGTGTATACCTTGCCATTTGAATAAAATCCTGTAGTTGTATGGAAGTATTCATGGAGATGTCACCCGCCTGACCGCTTTGCTAGCCACATTAGTTAACTAGTCTAACTGTAAAAAGAAAAATCCATTTCGTCAACCTTAAAAACCTTTCAATGAGGGTAATTGCTTATACAGATTTTTTGTTAGAAGTACTAACATTAAAAATAATCTAAAAAAAATGAAAATAGTTTTAAAAATTGGTTGATTTTATTGTTAGCAATTTTTATAATAAGGTACATTAAAACTTATAAAAATTAAATTGAATGATTAAATATGCAATAATATTCAGGAAGGGGTAAGGAATGAAAGTATCAATTATCGGAACAACCGGATATGGTGGAGTTGAGTTGCTCCGTATATTGCACTCACACCCTGAATTCGACATACATTCCATTCATTCAACAAAAGAAGAAGTGGCCATTTCAGATGAATATCCACATCTTTATGGAATTATTGATAAAAAAATGAGCAGCATTGATGCTGATAAAATTGCTGATGAAAGTGATTTAGTTTTTTTTGCTACTCCGTCAGGTGTGTCATCAAGTCTCGTTGATCAATTCAAAGGAAAAGATATTAAGGTCATTGACCTATCAGGGGATTTGAGGTTAAAGAATACTTCTGATTATCTAAAATGGTATAAAAAAACTCCTGCTAATGAGGCGATTGTTGATGAAGCAGTATATGGACTAAGCGAATGGAATAAGGAGCAGGTAAAAACGGCAAATTGGGTGGCCAATCCAGGGTGCTATCCAACTGCAACATTACTGGGGTTAGCTCCTGTTGTAAAGGAAGGGTTAATTGACCCTAAGAGTATTATCGTTGATGCGAAATCAGGAACCTCTGGGGCAGGGAGAGCAGCAAGTCGAGCAACATTATATGCTGAGGTAAATGAGAATTTTAAAATTTACAAGGTGAATGAACATCAACATATTCCTGAAATCGAGCAACAATTGATGCTTTGGAATAGTGAGATTCAGCCAATCACGTTTAGCACTCATCTTCTTCCGTTAACAAGAGGAATTATGGCCACGATGTATGTCCAGCTTTTAGCAGATTGGCAGACAGAAAGAGTCATAGATTTATATCAATCGTATTACGAAAATGAACCGTTCGTCCGAGTAAGACCACAAGGTTATTTTCCATCAATCAAGGATGTATCAAGTTCGAATTATTGTGATATAGGTTTACACGTTGATAAGAGAACAAACCGATTAACAATCGTATCGGTAATCGATAATTTAATGAAGGGTGCTGCAGGGCAGGCCGTACAAAATGCAAACATGATGTTTGGTTTGGAGAGTCATTCAGGTTTGAAGTTTATGCCACTGTATCCGTAATAGGAGGTTAAGGGATGGAAGCTTTATCGGAAGTGTCACAAGTAAAAAAAGTAAATGGTGGTAGCGTAGTTTCACCAAAGGGATTTTATGCAGGTGGAGTACACGCTGGACTTCGTTATTCTAGAAAAGATGTTGGATTAATATATAGTGAAGTACCTGCCAGTAGCGCAGCTGTTTACACACTAAATCAGTTCCAAGCAGCCCCGCTGAAGGTAACACAGCATAGTATTCAGGAAAAAGGGAAGTTACAAGCGGTGATTGTAAATAGTGCATGCGCAAATGCTTGTACAGGAGAAAGAGGTCTACAAGATGCGTACTCCATGCGAAAGCTGACAGCCGAAAAGCTGAACCTTGAAGAAACTTTTGTAGCAGTTGCTTCAACAGGAGTAATTGGTGAATATCTCCAAATGGATCGAATTGCAGCAGGAATAGCAGATATACAATTTGGTCAAACACAAGAAGATGCTGAGGGATTTCAAACGGCGATATTAACAACCGATACCTGTATGAAAAGTAGTTGTTATACAACTGAGATTGATGGGAAGCTAGTGACAATGGGTGGAGCAGCAAAAGGATCTGGAATGATTCATCCTAATATGGCAACTATGCTCGGCTTTATAACTTGTGATGCCGCTATATCTCCTGATTCACTTAAGAAAGCACTTAAAAGTGTAACAAATCAGTCCTTCAATCAAATAACAGTTGATGGTGATACATCTACGAATGATATGGTACTTGTAATGGCAAACGGAAAAGCGGGTAATGAGGAGCTTCATGAGGGCCATAAGGATTGGGAAGCTTTCCTTGAGTTACTGAAGAATACGAGCCAAGACTTAGCAAAGCAAATTGCACGTGATGGAGAGGGAGCCACAAAGCTAATCGAAGTGAGTGTAAAAGGTGCAGTTTCCAATGACGATGCACGTAAAATTGCCAAGCAAATTGTAGGTTCCAATCTCGTGAAAACAGCTATTTTCGGAGCTGATGCAAACTGGGGACGTATTATTGGTGCAATTGGTCAAGCGGGTGTCGAAGTGAATGTTGAAACGGTAGATATTAAGCTTGGTGAAACAACGATGTTATTAAATAGTGTACCTCAAGTGTTTTCAGAGGATGACGCTAAGAAATATTTGGAAAATGATACGATTCATATCTTTGTCGACCTACAATTTGGAGATGGGGAAGGAAAGGCATGGGGATGTGACCTTTCTTACGATTACGTAAAAATTAATGCGAGCTATCGAACGTAAGGGGGCACATAAGTTGTCAACGATCGTAATTAAATGTGGTGGAAGTGTATTAAACGAATTGTCTTCTAGCTTTTTTGAAAGTATCAAAGAAATGAAGAAGAAAGGTTATTCTGTGGTGATTGTTCATGGTGGTGGACCGGACATAAATGACATGCTTGAGAAGCTAAATATTATGCCTGAATTTGTAAATGGATTAAGGAAAACAACGAAAGAAACATTACAAATTGCTGAAATGGTGCTTACAGGTAAAACAAATCGTAAGTTGGTCGAACAACTGAATGATGTTGGACTCAAAGCAATTGGTTTAAATGGCAGTGATTCTAATCTAATTCAAGCAGAATACCTAGACAAAGAGAGACTTGGATATGTTGGTAAAGTCCAATCGATTAATAAAGACCTCATACAACTAATGGTTGATTCGGGACATATACCCGTAATTACACCAATTGCGATAAATAATCAAAACGTAAAGCTTAATGTAAATGCGGATTACGCAGCTGCTTCGGTTGCGATTGGTATAGAAGCAGAGCAATGCTTGTTTGTAACAGATGTGGATGGAATTCTCGTAAACAATCAAGTAAAGAAAGAACTTAATAAGCATGAAGTTAGTGAATTGATTGGAAACGGTACGATCTATGGTGGCATGATTCCTAAAGTAGAGTCAGCGTTGTCAGCGATAGACATGGGGCTTAAGAGCGTAATGATTGTGAATGGTAAAAAAGGATTTTTTGAGAATGGCCAATGGCTTGGTACTCAAATTTGTAGAAAGGAAGGGATTCTTCAATGAGTGGTCTTTTTCCAACATATGCAAGATGGGAAGTGGAGCCGGCTAAGGCAATCGGTTCCTATTTATACGATAAAAATGATAAAAAATATTTAGATTTTACTTCTGGCATCGGAGTTTGTAACCTTGGACATCAGCCGGAAGCCGTGAAAAAGGCTGTGCAAATACAACTTGATCAATTCTGGCATGTATCGAATCTGTTTCCTCAAGAAAAGCAAGTGCTTGCGGCTAAAATGCTGGCTGATGCCGCTGGATTAGAGGCAGTATTTTTTGCAAATAGTGGTGCTGAAGCCAATGAGGGAGCAATTAAACTCGCAAGAAAAGCAACGAGCAGAACAAAAATCATTACGTTTCAACAATCCTTCCATGGAAGAACGTTTGCGACAATGTCAGCAACTGGTCAAGAAAAGATAAAAGAAGGCTACGGTAACATGCTCGAAACATTCGTTTATGTTCCGTTTAATGATATCACATCTCTAAAAGCTGAAATGTCTCATGAAGTGGCTGCTATAATGCTTGAAGTCATTCAGGGTGAGGGCGGTATTCATGTTGGTGAAGAGGCATTTCTTAAAGAAGTAGAGAAGCTTTGTAAGGAATATGGTGCCTTATTTGTTATTGATGAAATCCAAACAGGCATAGGAAGAACGGGAAAGCCTTTTGCATTTCAGCAATACAATTTATCTCCTGATATCGTGACTTCAGCAAAAGGATTGGGTAGTGGATTTCCAATCGGAGCAGTAATCGGTACAGAGAAGCTAGTAACGTTTTTTGGACCAGGCAGTCATGGTTCAACGTTTGGAGGTAATCCAGTTTCCATTAGTGCTGCGATAGCTACGATGGAAGAGATCTTCGCTCCAGAATTTTTAGAGTCCGTTGTACAAAAGGGTGAATACACGAAATCTTTACTTGAACAGGAATTAAAGGAGATTTCTGTTGTAAAGGAGATTCGCGGCTCCGGATTAATGATAGGGATTGAATTACAAAATTCGGTAGGTTCACTACTAAAGGATTTAAGAGAAAGTGGATTGTTAGCATTACCAGCGGGTGAAAATGTTCTCCGTCTTTTGCCGCCATTAACTGTCACTGAGGAACAAATAAATGAAGCGGTTCATATAATTAAAGCGGTCTTACAAAAATCATATATAACAGCCTAAATGGCTGCTCTTTTTTACAATGTATTGCATAAAAATTAAGTTTTGGATATAAATATTCACAATTTACGAGGTGGAACAATGAAAGCATATGTGCATTTAAAAAGTGGTGACACGTTCGAAGGAAAATGGGTTGTCAAAACAGACAATGAACCAGTGTCCGGGGAGATTGTATTTTTTACAGGAATGACTGGGTATCAAGAAGTATTGACTGACCCTTCATATAAGGATCAAATCATCGTATTTACGTATCCTCTAATTGGTAACTACGGGATAAATCTTGATGATTTTGAAAGTAAACAACCACATGTTGCTGGGGTCATTGTATATGAGGCTTGTTTGAAACATTCTCATTACCAAGCTAAATACTCGTTAAGTGAATATTTACAAAAATGGGGAATTCCACTAATTGAACATGTGGATACGAGAGAAGTGGTGAAACAAATCCGTAACGAGGGTTCCATGCCTGTCATGATTAATACGGATTCTAAAAAACCAGAATCCTTCGAACTAGGAGAAATGGAAAAGGTATCGAAAGTATCTTCAACCCAGATCACAACTGCAGGGCACGAAGGAGATTTTCATGTTGTATTAATGGACTTTGGAAATAAAAAGTCGATCCAACAATCGTTGTTAAATAGAGGCTGCAAGGTAACAACCGTTCCTTACAATAGCTCATATGAAGAAATAAAAAAGCTTAATCCGGATGGTATATTATTGTCCAATGGACCTGGAGACCCAAAGCATCTCAAACATTTATTACCTAACATCTCAAAGGTCATTAAAGCGTATCCGACCCTTGGAATTTGTTTAGGTCACCAACTTGCCGGGTTAGCTTTAGGAGCAGATACAAAAAAATTATTGTTTGGACATCGTGGTGCTAATCATCCAGTCATGGATAAGGAAACGAAGACTGTATTTATGACCTCTCAAAACCATAGCTATTATGTAGATGAGAAAAGCTTAGCTGGAACGGGTCTTAAAACTCGATTTTATAATTTACATGACTCGACGATTGAAGGATTTTACCACGAAAGCTATCAGCTAATAACGACACAATTTCATCCTGAAGCAAACCCAGGTCCTTCAGAGGGTGAATATATATTTGATGAATTTTTGCAATTAATTAAAGAAAATAACGGGAGTCAAGTTGCATATGCCTAAAGATCAATCTATTACATCCATATTAGTCATCGGTTCGGGACCGATTATCATCGGGCAAGCGGCAGAATTCGATTATGCAGGCACTCAAGCCTGCATGGCCTTAAAAGAGGAAGGATACCGCGTTATATTAGTAAATAATAATCCGGCTACCATTATGACAGATAGTCATTTTGCTGATGCTATATATTTCGAACCGCTTACAGTAGACGTTATTGAGAAAATTATTAAAAAAGAACAGCCAGATGGGTTACTTGCTACGCTAGGTGGTCAAACGGGACTTAACCTTGCGTTTCAATTAGCTGAGCATGGAATTCTTGAGAAATACGGAGTGAAGGTTCTTGGTACCTCCATTGAATCAATTAAAAAAGGCGAGGATCGTTCGGCCTTTCGTCAGTTAATGCACGAGCTTGGAGAGCCTGTTCCAGAAAGTAAGATCGTTCATACGGTCGATGAAGCAGTTAGCTTTTCAAAAGAAATTGGTTTCCCTATTATCATTAGACCTGCATACACTCTTGGTGGAACAGGTGGAGGAATTGCATCAAATGAGGAGGAATTCCTCCAATTGGTCCAAGGCGGACTGAAGGAAAGTCCGATCCATCAATGCTTAATTGAAAAAAGTATTGCTGGTTTTAAAGAAGTTGAGTATGAGGTAATGCGCGATGCTTCAAATACGTGCATTATCATTTGTAATATGGAAAATTTAGACCCAGTCGGAATCCATACAGGTGATTCAATCGTTGTTGCTCCTTCTCAAACATTAACAGATGAAGAATATCAAATGCTTAGATCTGCTTCAATTAAAATCATTTCCGCGCTTGGCATCGTAGGTGGTTGTAATATCCAATTCGCCCTCGATCCGGTAAGTAAGAATTATTACTTAATTGAAGTAAATCCCCGGGTAAGTCGTTCTTCTGCACTTGCTTCGAAAGCAACGGGTTATCCAATCGCGAGAATGGCAGCCAAGCTTTCAGTAGGTTATGAGTTGTCAGAATTAATTAATCCTGTTACAGGTGATACGTTTGCAAGCTTTGAGCCTGCATTGGATTATGTTGTTGTTAAGTTCCCTAAGTGGCCATTTGATAAGTTCCCAACTATTGAGAGAAAGTTGGGTACACAAATGAAAGCAACGGGTGAGGTAATGGGGATCGACCGTAATTTTGAAAGAGCACTGTTAAAAGCCATTCGCTCACTCGAAATTAAGGTACAGGATTTAGAGATGTCCTCGTTAAAATCTTTAAATAAAGAACAATTATTTGCTGAACTTGCAAAACAAAACGATGAGCGTTTTTTCATTCTAATGGAGTTAATAAGACGTGGAGAAGAAGTAAGTACGCTGCATGAATTGACGAAGATTGATTTCTTTTTCCTGTACTATATGAAGAAGCTTGCACAGTTAGAAAAGGAAATTTATGAAGCAACACTCCAAACGGTTACTTCAGAGCAATTACAGCTTTTTAAAGAAAAAGGATTTAGTGATCTTTTCTTAGCGGAAGCTTGGAATGTAACGGAAGCTGAATTAAGAGAAACACGTAAGAACCACAATGTATTGCCTGCATATAAAATGGTAGATACATGTGCTGCTGAGTTTTCTGCCGTTACGAATTACTTTTATTCCACTTATTTTGGGAAAAATGAACAGATTCCCTCAGATAAAAGAAAAGTAGTCATCGTTGGCAGTGGACCGATTCGAATTGGGCAAGGCATTGAATTTGATTACTGCTCCGTACACGGAGTGTTTGCTTTAAAAGAAGAAGGAATAGAAACGATAATGATCAATAATAACCCTGAAACGGTTAGTACAGATTTTGCCACAGCTGATCGTTTGTATTTTGAACCGTTAACGGTTGAAGATATCTTGAATGTGTTAGAAGCAGAGCAAACAAATGAGGTTATTATTCAACTAGGTGGTCAAACAGCGATAAACCTAGCGGAAGGTCTTGAACAAGCGGGAGTAACTATTCTAGGTACTGGTTCGAAAGTTATAGATATCCTTGAAGAAAGAGATAAATTTTATCAACTTCTTGATGAACTAAAGATACCTAGACTAGAAGGCCAATTTGTCAATAGTATTGAGGAACTTAACGAGGCTGCTAACTCCATAGGTTATCCAATTCTCATTCGCCCTTCTTATGTAATCGGGGGAAGAGGGATGGTCACTATTAAGGAATCAAGTGGGCTTCAAGCATTTATTGAAGAGACGGATTTACAGTTCCCATACCTTGTTGATCAATTTTTACCAGCAATAGAAGCAGAGCTTGATCTCGTAAGTGATGGAGAAAATGTTCTCGCCCCTGTGGTAATGGAACATATTGAACGAACTGGCGTCCATTCCGGCGATAGCTTGTCTGTATTGCCTCCTCATACTTTATCGAAAAAAGTTCAAGAGAAAATGCTTTCTTATGCAACGAAAATTACTACTCATCTTAAATATAAAGGTCTTCTTAATATACAGTTTATTATTGATCAAGAAGATGTATATGTGCTAGAAGTTAATCCCCGTGCTAGTCGTACCGTACCAATAATAAGTAAGGTAACAGGTGTACCATTAGTTCAAATTGCGACAAAAATATTGCTTGGGAAATACCAGTTGTCGAAAAATGATCAGTCATTGAATTTAAATGATCTCCCATTTGTTTGCGTAAAGTACCCTGTGTTTTCAAATTATGCGTTAAAAGGACTAGATTCAAAGGTGAGTCCAGAGATGAGGTCAACTGGAGAAGGAATAAGTCTTGCAATGACTTATGAGGAAGCCATGAAGAAATCCTTCCACACATTATTGAAGGACCGACCAACTGGTAAAGTAGCGGTAAAACCAAGTTATATGTCAGACATCAAACAAGCTGGAATAGATGAAGAAGCAATTATAGAAGCAAATGAATTATCGGCAAACAAAGTAAAAGAAGATTCAATTATTGCATATTACAACCCTGATCAAGGACTTGAAGACAAAAATGTAAGGGAAACAGCTACGAAAAATCGTGTACTCACATTCACAGAAGAAGAAACATTAGTAGCTTTCCTAGCTGGGCAAACAGTAAAGGAATTTACCGTTCATTCACTTAATGAATGGTTATCAAAGAAAAAAGAGGTGAAGCTTACATGATCTCGGTTAAAACCAATGAGAAAAAAGCTGACTTAAAGGATATGTTAACATTAAAGGATTACTCTTCAGATCAAATTAAAGATCTTTTATCTAACGCGATAAAAATTAAAACTGCTCTTAAGCAGGGGGAGTCATATACTCCACTTAAAGGAAAAATTCTAGGAATGATATTTGATAAGTCTTCCACAAGAACACGTGTATCATTCGAAGCAGGAATGATTCAGCTTGGTGGAACGGCAATGTACTTAAACGGTAAAGATTTGCAAATTGGAAGAGGGGAACCGATTTCTGATACGGCGAAGGTGCTCTCAGAGTATATTGATGGAATTATGATTCGTACTCATTATCACCATACGGTTGAAGAACTTGCTAAGCATGCGTCAATTCCCGTTATTAATGGACTAACTGATATGTATCATCCATGCCAAGCACTTGCTGATCTTCAAACAATATTGGAATGTAAAGGCTTATTAACAGGTCTGAAAATTGCCTATATTGGTGATGGCAATAATGTGGCACATTCCCTCATCATTGGAGCTGTAAAAATGGGGATGCATATCGCCGTTGCAAGTCCAGCTGGATACGAACCAAATCTAGAGATTATAACTTATTCGAATGAAATCGCTGAACAAACAGGTGGTTCCGTGACGATTACGAACGATGCTGTTGAAGCAGTAAACGAAGCTGATGTTGTGTATACGGACGTTTGGACGAGTATGGGGCAAGAGGAAGAAAATGAAATTCGGCTAAAAGCCTTTGCTAACTATCAAGTAAATGCAGAACTCGTAAAGCATGCTAAGTCAGATTACTTATTCATGCATTGCTTACCTGCTCACCGTGGGGAAGAAGTTTCCCATGAGGTAATTGATGGCGAGAACTCAGTTGTTTTCCATCAAGCAGGAAATCGACTTCATGCACAAAAGGCATTATTGGTTGAATTACTTGGATAAAAAAGGATTCCTGCGATATCGCAGGGATTTTTTTTATTTGGGTAATACTATAATCGACCATTAGAAAGGAGTGGGATTATGGGACAAAACCATCGTTTTCGTTCAGGTGATAAGGCACCAAATAATGGGGTCTATATAGAGATTGGTGATACAGGATCCAATGTTTCGAATCCTAAAAAAATTAAGCTAAAAGCAGGCGAACGTTTCCCGGAATCAACAAATGACGAGCGCCAATGGACATATGCTCCAAAGTACACTCATAACTAAGTAAAGCCATCCTATATGGATGGCTTTACTTATGTGAAAAATGGATTATAATAGAAATTGAATAAAGGTCAAAAATGGTCAAAGGAGGAGCCTTATGGATTATCAATCAATGACTGAGCGGGTGCAGGTGGCGTTTTCGGAGGCTCAAGCGCTAGCCAGAAAATCAAACCATCAAGAAATTGACGAAGCTCACCTTTTTATTTCTCTTTTCAAAGAACAGGATAGTTTAGCGGCTATGATATTAATGCGTCTTCAGCTTTCGGTGGATCCGTACTTAGAACAGTTGGAGCATATACGAAAAAGAAAGCCAGAAGTAGTAAGCGGAAATACACAATCCAATATATATATAACGACTCTCCTTCAAAAGCTTCTCCTCGAAGCAGACAAAGTGAAGGATGCATTAGAGGATCAATATATGTCTGTAGAACATTTATTGTTAGCTGCAGCCAGCATAGAAGAAACAGCATTTAGTCAGTACTTGAAGAAACATAAAATTAGTAAGGAAAGATTATTTGAAGTTATTTATGAGTTTAGGGGGAATCAAAAGGTGACTTCACAGAATCCAGAATCAACTTATGATGTATTAAATAAATATGGACGTGACTTAGTAGAAGAAGTAAAAAAGGGAAAGATTGATCCTGTAATTGGACGGGATGCGGAGATAAGGAATGTGATTCGAATTTTGTCTCGAAAAACGAAAAACAATCCAGTATTAATTGGAGAGCCAGGTGTTGGAAAAACAGCTATTGTCGAGGGGCTTGCTCAACGAATTGTTAGAAAGGATGTACCGGAAGGGTTAAAGGATAAAACGGTTTTTTCGCTTGATATGAGTGCTTTGATCGCAGGTGCAAAATTTCGAGGTGAATTTGAGGAAAGACTGAAAGCAGTTTTGAATGAGGTAAAGAAGAGTGATGGTCGGATCCTTCTATTTATCGACGAGCTTCATACAATTGTAGGAGCTGGAAAAACAGAAGGAGCAATGGATGCTGGGAATATGTTAAAGCCGATGCTTGCTAGAGGAGAATTGCATTGTATAGGTGCAACAACTCTTGATGAACATAGAAAATACATTGAAAAAGACCCTGCACTAGAACGACGGTTTCAACAGGTGGTCGTTCAGGAACCGAATGTGGAGGATACCATTTCTATTTTGAGAGGACTAAAGGAACGATTTGAAATTCATCATGGGGTGAATATTCATGATCGAGCAATCGTTACAGCAGCTATGTTGTCTGACCGGTACATCACAGATCGCTTTTTACCGGATAAAGCGATTGATTTAATTGATGAAGCTTGTGCCTTAATTCGGACTGAAATCGACTCGATGCCAACCGAATTAGACGAAGTCGCTCGGAGAGTCATGCAATTGGAGATAGAAGAAGCAGCATTAGTGAAAGAAGAAGATAGTCAGAGTAAAGAACGCCTTCATCTTCTGCAAAAGGAACTGGCAGACGTAAGGGAAAAAGTCGCTACAATGAAAGCTAAGTGGCTTTCGGAAAAAGAAGAAATTCATAAGGTCCAAGAAAAAAGAGAACATATAGAGAAATTAAGAAGAGAGCTAGAAGATGCGGAGAACAAATATGATTTAAATCGTGCCGCAGAACTTCGACATGGGAAAATCCCGACTGCTGAGAAAGAGCTAGAACTGTTGGAGGAAGAAATGAATTCGAAGCAAGGGGAACGATTGCTTCGTGAAGAGGTTACAGAGGAGGAAATCGCCAATATCGTGTCTCGTTGGACAGGGATCCCTGTTGTAAAGTTAGTTGAGGGAGAAAGAGAGAAGTTGCTTCGGCTAGAAAGTATTTTACAAGAGAGAGTAGTTGGGCAATCCGAAGCGGTGGAACTTGTTTCAGATGCCGTATTACGAGCTCGGGCTGGAATTAAGGATCCCAATCGACCAATTGGCTCATTTATTTTCCTAGGCCCAACAGGAGTTGGTAAAACAGAATTAGCAAAAGCACTTGCGCAAATATTATTCGATAGCGAGGAACAAATCATTCGGATCGACATGTCTGAATACATGGAAAAGCATGCAGTTTCAAGATTAATTGGTGCACCTCCTGGATATGTTGGTTATGAAGAAGGTGGACAGCTTACAGAAGCGGTAAGAAGAAAGCCTTATTCAGTAATTTTACTAGATGAAATAGAGAAGGCTCACCCTGAAGTTTTTAATATTTTATTACAAATGTTAGATGATGGAAGAATTACTGATTCTCAAGGGCGAACGGTAGATTTTAAAAATACCATTATTATTATGACATCCAACATTGGTTCTCATATATTGTTAGAAAACCAATCAAATAAGCATGAAGGAAAGGAGAAAGTACTTGAGTTATTAAGAGCTCATTTCCGACCGGAATTTTTAAATCGAATTGACGAAATTATTACCTTTAATCCTCTAGATATATCAGCAATTAAGGAAATTGTTAGCAAATTAATAAATGATTTGAGTCTTCGAGTTAAGGAACAAAATATACACGTGGAAATATCAGATGAAGCTAGAGAGTATATAGCAACACATGGATTTGATCCTGTATACGGTGCTAGACCGTTAAAAAGATATATACAACGGAATATTGAGACTCTCTTAGCTAGGGAAATTATTTCAGGTAAGGTCAAGGAGAAAAATACTGTACAGATCGAATTGGTAGACGGTAAAATAAAATTAAATATTCTTTGATCAATTAAAAAGTCATCCTGTGATTATGGATGACTTTTTTCAAACCGTTTTATTAACATTAATGTGTTTCATGACCAGCTGGCTCATTCGGTAAAACAGCACCAACTACAATAATTAGTACCGTAACAATCACTCCAACTATGGCACCGGTTTCAAAATGGAATGCAGCTCCAATCATCGACGAAACAACGTATGAAAGCATTTGTACTAATAAGAACGTCCAGAAAAATGTCCAAAAGTAACTCATTTTTTTCACCTCTTACATATTGAAATCTTCATTCATCTTACCATATCACTATAAAATAATAAATGAATAATGACAAAACAAGGTAGAAATTTATCAGTCAATTCACCGAATATAGGCTAATCTCCCTTTCATTTTAAATAATGATTCATACATTATTATGGAGCAAAATGACGTTGAAGGAGTTTTTAGTATGGAGAACCGAAACTTTAAACTGGATACCGAATGGAATATGATTCATTATCCCGAAAAACCACGCGGTTTCGGTATCTTAATTATTGGTGACGAAAGGCATTTTGTTGATGAGAAAAGTAGTTTTTGGACGCAAAATGAAGGGAAATGGACACTCATTCAGAAGCTCAGAGAAACAGGCTATACGGTTTTTTATTCTAACCTCTACGGAAAGCATTGGGGTTGCGAAAAGGCCGTTAAGCTAGCGAAAAGACTCTATGAGTATGTTATCCGCACTGAAATAATTAACGAAAATATTCATATTTTAGCTGAGGGTATGGGAGCGCTAGTTGCTTTAAAGCTGATTGATATGATGGAGGAAAATATTCGTTCAACGGTTTTTATCAACCCTATTCTTTCTTTAAAAGATCACTTAGATCAAGAAAAGGAACATAAATTCTTTTATAAGAAGCTTATGAGAGAACTGTCTCAATCCTACGAACAAGAGCATCATCAGATTGTCGAGTTGCTGATCAGTGACCAAGGTGACCGGCATGTGAAACCGAAAACCCCAACGAAGATCATTCATGTCCTGTCTGGAAATCGTGCATATAAACAATCCAATTTACTAAAAGAATTGTCAGTTAAGTGGGAGGATACGAATTCGCCTGTTACTGTTTGTTATATGCTGCCAGAGAAAAAGCAACAAATCGCTCAACAAGTTACAAAATTTTTAAAACAGCATGAAAAAGTACTGTAATTAAAAACTAAGAATAGTGATGACTCCCTGTGCATATACTGGTATATCGAGTAACAGGGAGGCTTTTTTTATGGACAAGGTACTTGTACTTGGGGCTTTGGAGGAGCTCGGATTTGAAATGACGGCTTTACTTTTAGAAGAAGGATATGAAGTCAGAGGGATACATCTCCAAACAGGACATGAAACAATCTATAATGAGAGAAGAATGGAGATTGGGAGAAATGCGAATTTTGAAGAAATAGGTCTAAATGATTGGCTTCAACAAAGTGATTTTGATACATCATCAACTTGGGTGTTTCTGAATAACTATGACGAAAATGTAAGGCATGTTTGGATGAAAGAAAATAGTAATCTAAAAAGGAAGTTACAGTCTCTTGCGACAAATTGTAACAACCTAAAATTTATAGTTATTCACCCGTTCAAAGAGTGGGATAAACGGAACGAAAATGAGGATGATGGAAATGTAATGAATTTTTTTATATCATTATCTCATAAAGCATATGAACGAAATGAGTTTTCTTCCATCTTTAGAGCAATAATGGAAATCGTTGTATTACGGTAAAAAAATTACTTTTCATTCTTTATATGTTAAAGGTAGAATGTAATAGATAAATAGTAAGTAATGGACTTTCATTTTTTTCGTTGAGTGTCCTTTTGAAAGGCGGAAAAGAAAATGCGTAAGATGTTTGTTCGGGTTGGATTGTTACTTCTTTTAAGCCTTCCCTTCCTGACAAGCTGTGGACAACCTATGTCTTCTGGCGAGCTTAAAAAGGTTGGATTATTGGTGCCAGATACAATTAACGACCAGGTTTGGGGGACGAAAGGTTATAAAGGAATGTTAAAAATTCAATCCCGATTTAAAGTGGACGTTTATTATAAAGAGGATATGAACTCAGAGGCAATCGTTGAAAGAGCGGTAAAAGAGTTTGATCAAAAAGGAGTAAATCTCATTTTTGGACATGGCAACGAGTACGGTCCTTATTTTAACAACCTAGCAGATAAGTACCCTGAGATCCATTTTGTTAGTTTTAATAGTGATGCTCAAATGGAAAATACAACGAGCTTAAACTTTGAAGCATATGCGATGGGTTTTTTTGGTGGAATGGTAGCAGGGAAGATGACAAAAACCAATGAAATTGGGATAATCGCTGCCTATGAATGGCAGCCAGAAGTAAAAGGATTCCTTGAGGGAGCTCAATACAAAAATAAGGATGTATCTGTACAAATTGATTATGTTGGCCATTGGGATGATGATGATAAGGCCTTGAACTTTTTAGATCATATGTTAAAAAACAAGGTGGATGTAATCTATCCAGCAGGTGACGGATACAATGTGCCAGTTATTGAGAAAATAAAAGAAAATGGTTTATATGCAATAGGATTTATTTCTGACCAGTCAGATTTAGGGGAATCCACGGTTCTTACAAGCACTGTTCAGCATGTAGATAGACTTTATGAATTAGTTGCCGAAAAATACAGCAAGAACGAGCTTCAATCAGGAAACCTTTCCTTTGATTTTCAAGATAATGTGATTTCCATGGGGAAGTTCAGTCCTGATGTGGATAAAGAAATTGAAAAAGAAATAACCGGATTAATAACAAGGTACAAAGAAACGGGTAAATTGCCAAATCAATAGGAGGATTTTCAACATGTCTCAAGACAAAACAATGGAATTTATGGGCATTGCTATGAAATACTTACCGGAGGCCAAGGAGCAATTAGAGAATGCAGGTATTGAATTATCTATGGAACTCATTCAACCTTTTATGACGTTGTTTACGAAAGTTATGCAGGAAGCATATGAACTTGGTTTAAAAGATGCAAAGCAAGAAGAATAAAAATAAGGCTGATTCTCTAACAATAGAGATATCAGCCTTGTTCTATTAAGGCTCTTTTCTTAAACTTTGTTGCTTTTAGGAACATTAATTTTATTGATTGTTTTAAAATTTAATAAGGAAAGAGGCTGCAAACTAAATTTTTAGGCGTAAAATAACTAGTCAAAAACAGCTTTTATTTATTTTTTAGAGCTCAAAAATGATGAAATAACCGGCTTGATTTGCTTATATAAAGGTTTTAGGTTTTGAGCAGAGGTCATTAATGTGTCAAAATGAATCATAAGCTCGGGTAGATTCACATTGTTTATAGCTTTCTCTATCGCTGTTTGGTTTTTAGGACTATTTTTAAGTGATTCCTCTTTTGAGTGTGACCGTCTTTTTCCAAAAAGCCATTCATGCTCGGACATTCCTTCAACACTTTCCGTTTGCTCCGTCTCTTGATTGGATTCTCTTCTGGATGGAAACATTAGTGCTGAAAAGGGATCTCTATCATCTTTCTTACTCAGCATCATTCTACCTCCTTTCACCCTTATTAATAAGTTATGAAATGAAAAAAAGAATGTATGGACGATAGATGGTGAATGTACATAAAATGGATAAAAAGATTGATAAAACGGGGAACTACTGTTAAAATTTTAGTACCAAGTCATAATAATTGATAATAAGTGTAGTTATATAAAGGAGCTGGGAACATGAAGGCGGGAATTGTCGGAATTGGTAGATGTCTTCCAGATAAAGTGCTGACAAATGCGGACTTAGAAAAAATGGTGGACACCTCTGATGAGTGGATTCGCACTAGAACAGGTATTGAAGAAAGAAGAATCGCTGAAAAAGACGTTAATACATCCGATTTAGGGTTCGAAGCTGCAAAAAAAGCACTTGAAGATGCGCAGATTTCACCTGAGGAAATTGGCTTAATACTAGTAGCCACAGTGACACCAGATCAACCGTTTCCTTCCGTAGCTTGTATGTTACAAGAGAAATTAGGTGCAGTAAACGCTGCGGCTATGGATATTAGTGCAGCGTGTGCAGGGTTTATGTACGGAATGATTACAGCTAAGCAGTTTATTGAGAGTGACAGCTATAAATATGTGTTAGTAGTTGGTGTTGAGAAATTATCAAAAATTACGGATTGGCAAGATCGAAATACAGCTGTATTGTTTGGGGACGGAGCCGGTGCAGTAGTCATGGGGAAAGTAACGGAAGGTAGAGGTATCCTTTCTTTTGAGCTAGGAGCCGACGGTACAGGTGGTAAGCATCTTTACCAGGAAGATTATATTGTAATGAATGGTAGAGAGGTATTTAAATTCGCAGTTAGACAAATGGGAGAAAGTAGCGTAAATGTTCTTGAAAAGGCAGGACTTTCAAAGGAAGACGTTGACTTTTTAATACCGCATCAGGCGAATATTCGAATTATGGAGGCTTCAAGACAAAGACTAGAGCTTCCTGAAGAAAAAATGTCTAAAACCGTTGATAAATATGGAAATACCTCAGCAGCATCCATTCCAATTTCTTTGGTAGAAGAGGTAGAAGCTGGTAAAATAAAAGAGGATGACCTGATTGTTATGGTAGGCTTTGGCGGAGGATTAACTTGGGGTGCCATTGCCATGCGTTGGGGCAAATAATTATTAAAAATTATATACTCATTATAGAAAATCAAAGGAGTTGCCAGACATGACGAAGAAAAGAGTTGTTGTAACAGGGGTTGGCGCTGTTACTCCAGTTGGTAATAACGTTGAAACAGCATGGAACAATGTATTAGCAGGTGTATCTGGTGTAGGACCGCTTACTAGACTAAATGCAGACGAATACCCAGCAAAAGTAGCTGCAGAGGTAAAGGACTTCCAAGTGGAAGATTTTATTGATAAGAAAGATGCTCGAAAAATGGATCGTTTCACTCACTATGCGGTAGCAGCAGCAAAGATGGCGGTTGAAGACTCAGGACTTGAGATTAATGACAGCAATTCGCATAATATTGGTGTTTGGATTGGATCAGGAATCGGTGGAATGGAGACCTTTGAAAGTCAGTATGAGACGTTTTTAAGTCGTGGCTATCGAAGAGTTAGTCCGTTTTTCGTACCAATGATGATACCAGATATGGCAACAGGTCAGGTTTCCATTACACTAGGAGCAAGAGGATTTAACTCTTGTACTGTAACTGCTTGTGCGACAGGAACAAATTCAATTGGTGATGCCTTTAAGGTTATTCAACGAGGGGACGCAATTGCAATGGTGACTGGTGGAGCAGAGGCGCCAATTACCAAAATGTCTGTTGCAGGTTTTTGTGCAAACACAGCACTATCAACGAATCCTGACCCAAGTAAAGCAAGTCGCCCTTTTGATCAAAATCGTGATGGTTTTGTTATTGGAGAAGGAGCAGGAATTGTTGTATTAGAAGAATTGGAGCATGCCTTAGCTCGTGGGGCAAAAATCTATGCAGAGATCGTTGGCTATGGAGCAACAGGAGATGCCTACCATATTACTGCACCAGCACCTGGTGGAGAAGGTGGTGCCCGTGCAATGAAAATGGCGATTAATGATGCTGGATTAAACTTCAATGAAGTAGACTACGTGAACGCACATGGTACAAGTACCGATTACAATGATCGCTTTGAAACATTAGCACTTAAAGAAGTGTTCGGGGAACATGCATATAAGCTTGCCGTGAGTTCAACAAAGTCAATGACAGGTCACTTGCTTGGAGCAGCAGGGGGAGTTGAAGCGATATTTAGCGTATTAGCGATAAAAGAAGGCATGATTCCACCAACGATTAACTATGAAACACCAGACCCAGAATGTGATTTAGACTATGTCCCTAATGAAGCTAGAAAACAAGAAGTACAAGTGGCAATGAGTAATTCACTTGGCTTTGGGGGTCATAACGCAACAATCGTTTTTAAAGCATATAAATAAAATGAAACAGAGTGGAGTAATATCCGCTCTGTTTTTTTTATGCTTTAATCAATTTTTGGACATTTTCTCATAATATGCTATTACAGTGTAAACGAAATGGGGGAGTTGGGTGGTAGTTGCAAGAACGGATAAATGGTTAGAAAAAGAATTCTCGAATCCTGTTGCTATATGTAAAAGATTTTTAAAAGAGTTTAATGAAAGTGAGTCAATGCCTATCTATGAATATCTTTCCTCGTTTGGGATGTATCGACCTAACCATGCAAGTTTTCGAACATATGAGACATTAAAAAAGAAAAAAACATGGGAAACCATTCACAAGATTTATGTAAAGTATAGAAAAAAGTGGAATGGACCCCCAGTAAACATCTATATTTTCCCTATTAACCAATCTAGCACTTCGTTTTTTAGAGAGCGAAAAACCATAAAATCTGGTGTTTCTTTTCCTGATAGAATGTTTTTGTTTATTGGAGATTATCAGGATGAAAAAGAGCTAGAAGCATTATTCGTCCATGAATACCATCATGTGTGCCGGATGAAAAAACAAAACCGAGAACCAGTAGAGTTTACTTTACTAGACTCCATTATTCTTGAAGGCTTAGCAGAATTGGAAGTTGGAAAAAACTGTGGCACAGAATACTTGGCCGAATGGTGTCATTATTATAGTCAGGAAGACATAGAAATGTACATGAAGAAATATATCACGCCAAACTTAATGCTGAAAAAAACAGATAAACTACACGATCAATTATTATTTGGGGTTGGTGCATATCCAAAACTATTAGGTTATGCATGTGGGTATTACCTTGTTAGAAAGTATTACAAGGAAAATTACTTTTCTACAAAAACGTCATTTACAATTCAAGGAAAACATTTTATTACGCAAATCGAAGAAACCTAGATATATCAAGGGTTTCAAATACACTTTAAAGCCTTAAAGTAGAGGCTTTTTCTGTTTTTTCAATAACATGAATGTTTTTAATTATTAAAAAAATCTTGCAAATGTCATGTATCTGTAATAATATTTTAATCAAATAGAACAATTGACAGAATAATTAAAAAAACGTAAGAGGTGTCCAATGAGCGTAAATACTCAATTACATAAAGATACACCTTTGCTTGAGGTGAAAAACCTAGAAACAGCCTTTTCTATCGATGGTCAATACTATAATGCAGTGGACAAAGTGTCATTTACTGTTAAGCCACGTCAAATTGTTGGTATTGTTGGTGAATCAGGGTGTGGTAAATCCGTCATGAGTTTATCAATTATGAAGCTTCTTCCAAAAGGAATTGGAAAGATCAAGTCAGGAAGCATTCAATTTGAAGGTGTGCATTTAGAACAAATGTCAGATAAAGAGATTAATAGTATTCGTGGAAAAGACATTGCGATGATATTCCAGGAACCTATGACCTCGTTAAACCCTGTATTTTCAATTGGTTTTCAAATTCAAGAAGTGTTATTTAATCATATGAAAATCTCGAAAAAGGAAGCAAGATTAAAGAGTATTGCCTTGTTAAAGAGTGTAGGTATATCAAGACCAGAGAAAATTATTGATGAGTACCCGCATCAGCTCTCTGGAGGTATGAGGCAGAGAGTAATGATAGCGATTGCAATTGCTTGTCAACCTAAGCTTTTGATTGCCGACGAACCGACGACAGCTCTTGATGTAACGGTTCAGGCACAAATATTAGAACTGCTTAAAGATATCCAAAAAGTGAATGATATGTCAGTCATTTTAATCACTCATGATCTTGGTGTAGTAGCCGAAATGTGCGATGAAGTTATTGTTATGTATGCAGGTAAGGTAGTAGAAAAAACAGATGTCGATACCTTGTTTCACGATCCTAAACATCCATACACAAAGTTGCTAATGGGGGCTATCCCTCGGATGGACGAGGATGTTGAGGTTTTGAGTTCTATTAAAGGGATTGTACCATCGCTTAAGAACATGCCAAAAGTAGGTTGTAAGTTTGCTGCTCGCTGTCCCGAAGCAATGCCAGAATGTACAAGTATCACACCACTTCTAGCCGAAACAGACGAGGGGCACGAAGTTTCCTGCCTTCTGTACCCAACAAGTAGGTCAAGAGAAGGAGTGCAAGCATAATGAATATGGAAGTAAAGGAAACAAGATTAAATAAAAAAGATAAGAAGAATAATGGTGTTCTTCTTGAGGTGAAAAATCTTAAAACCTACTACCCTATAAAGGGTGGGATCTTAAGAAGAACCGTTGCTGTTGTCAAAGCAGTAGATGATATTTCGTTTGAAATAAAAAAAGGGGAAACTCTTGGACTTGTTGGTGAATCTGGCTGTGGGAAATCGACTGCGGGCCGGACCATCTTGCGCCTGTTAGATGCAACCGACGGGCAGATTATTTTCGACGGAGAAGATATTACGAACATTCGAGGGGTATCTCTTCGAAAGGTACGCAAAGATTTTCAAATGGTGTTTCAAGATCCATATGCTTCTCTAAACCCAATGATGATGGTTGGAGATTTAATATCTGAACCTATAAGAAATTTCACAAATAAAAGCTCAAAAGAGTTAAAACCAGAAGTTATGGAGCTATTAACAAAGGTAGGATTACCTGAAGATGCGTATTATAAATACCCGCACGAATTTTCAGGCGGACAAAGACAAAGAATTGGAATTGCGAGAGCGCTTGCATTAAAGCCAAAGTTAATAATTGCAGATGAGCCGGTATCCGCTTTGGATGTTTCCGTTCAATCACAGGTCTTAAATTTGTTAAAAGAACTTCAAGATGAGTTTGATTTAACCTTCCTGTTTATCGCTCATGATTTAAGTGTAGTTAAACATATGAGTGACCGAATTGGAGTCATGTATTTAGGTGGTCTAGTTGAAGTAGCGGAGAAAAATAGCTTATATGCAGAGCCATTACATCCGTATACACAAGCTTTAATTTCTGCTATTCCTGAGCCAGATCCTAGAAAAAAGAAGGGAAGAATTATTCTCGAAGGCGATGTACCAAGCCCGATCGATCCACCAAAAGGGTGCACCTTTCATCCGCGCTGTGCTCATGCCAAACCTGAGTGTCAGCAGGTGAAGCCTACTTTAAAGGAGGTGAAGCCTGGGCATAGAGTCGCTTGTCATTTATACAACTAGCAGAAAAAAACTATTTCCGGGGGGAAAACAATGAAAAAATCAGCATTTTGGCTTGTTTCTGTCATGTTGATCATGTCACTATTTTTAGCAGCATGTTCAAAAGAAACAGCTAACGAAGAGCCAGCAGAGGGTGATAAGCCAGCTGGAGAAGTAAAAGAAGGCGGCACAGTAACTTTTGGTTACACACAACCATTCAAAGGTGTTTTATCTTATGCATATTATGAAGGAGAAGATGATGTTAATGCTCTTCAATTTATGCATGAAGCTTTAATCAAAACAGGTGATGATTTAACGCCACAACCAAACCTTGCTACATGGGAACTTTCTGAAGATCACATGAAATTAACGTTTAAGCTTAAAGAAGGCGTGAAATGGCATGATGGGGAAGAACTTACTGTAGAAGATATGGAGTATGCTTGGTACTTAATCGCAGATCCAACTTATGAAGGTGCACGTTTTGCTAACGTAGCGATGATTAAAGGTGCTCAAGAGTACCATGATGGAACTGCTGATACTATTGAAGGTATTAAGGTAATTGACGACTATACAATTGAAGTAACAGTTACAGAACCATCTGTAAACTTGCTAGATAATATCTGGGTATATCCAGAACCAAAGCATTACTATGGTGATATTTCTTCTAAAGAACTACCTGATTCTGAGCAAATTCGTAAAAACCCAATTGGGGTAGGACCATTCAAGGTTAAAAACATTGTTGCAGGTGAAATGATTGAGTTTGAACGCTTTGATGATTACTGGCAAGGTCCAGCGAAATTAGACGGAGTTGTTTACAAAATCATTGACGGATCATTAGCACAAGGCTTAATCCAAAACGGTGAAGTAGATGTGATCGAAGCACCGAAGGATCAATGGGCAGCTATTAAAGAGCTTCCGAACGTAAATGCAGTTGAAGCAGATGCAATGTCTTACAGCTATATCGGATTTGACTGGGGTCACTATGACACTGAAAAGGGTGTAGTTGTATCAGATAACCAAAAATTCCAAAACAAAGCTTTACGTCATGCAATGGCTCACGCTATTGATCGTCAAGCATTTATCGATGGTTTTGCAAACGGCTTAGGAAAACCATTAAATACGCCATTCCCATCAGTATCATGGGCAAAAATTGATGATTCTGAGATTAATGGTTATGAGTTTGATGTAGAAAAAGCAAAAGAACTTCTTGATGAAGCTGGTTACAAAGATGTAGATGGCGATGGTTTCGTTGAAGATCCGGAAGGAAAGCCATTCACTGTAAACTTTGATGCAATGGCTGGTGCTGAAACATCTGAAGCACGTGCACAATTTATCATTCAATCTTGGCAAGCTATTGGTCTAAACGCGAAACTTAACGGTGGAGCATTAAAAGACTTTAACTTATTCTATGACACAATTGAAGCAGATGATCCATCTGTTGAAACGTTCATGGGTGCATGGGGACTTGCAGCAGATCCAGATCCAGCAGGAATTTGGTTATCTACAGACAAGTGGAACATGTGGAGATGGTATTCCGAAGAGTCTGAT
Organism: Bacillaceae bacterium; assembly: GCA_041640555.1. Taxonomy (GTDB): domain Bacteria; phylum Bacillota; class Bacilli; order Bacillales; family Cytobacillaceae; genus Robertmurraya_A. The sequence goes on along the minus strand of JBEQAB010000003.1, from coordinate 370,032 downwards.
GAATTAATCAAGAAGGGTGTAACATTCCCAGAAGATGAAAGCATGGACATTACTGAACATCGTCAACAATATTATGATGAGTGGCAAAAACTAGTTAACGAAGAGTTACCAATCATTTTCTTCGAACAACGTGTTGACCCATGGGCAATCAACAAACGTGTTCAAAACGTAAAAGTTACTCCATTCGGAACAGATGACTTCCATTTATGGGCTGTAACGGAGTAATGAAAAGTACAATATAGTTTGATAAGGGGAATTGAGCATGCTACAATACACCATTCGTAGACTAATAGGTATGATTCCAATTATTTTCCTTATCTCAGTAGTGGTATTTTCCCTGGCAAAGCTTATGCCAGGGGATGCCCTTTCTGGTAAAATCGATCCACTAAATTCCGATCCAGCTTATATAGAAGAAATGCGTGAGAAAATGGGTTTAAACGACCCTATTCACGTGCAGTACGTTCGCTGGATGAGTGGAGTGGTCAAGGGAGATTTTGGTGATTCATTCGTACACAAGCGTGAAGTAATGGAATTGGTTGGGGATCGTCTTCCAAACACAATCATTTTAGGAGTTTCCGCACTTTTAATTACGTATTGCCTAGCATTTCTAATGGGAAGGTTTTCAGGGCGATACGCATATAGTATGGGGGATTACCTCATTTCAGGATTTAACTATTTAGCTTTAGCAATTCCAAGCTTTGTTGCAGCACTAGTTGCTATTTATATTTTTTCTATTAACTTAGGTTGGGTACCTGCCACTGGAAGTATCGGATCAGGTGTTGAACCTGGAACGTTTGAGTATTTTATTAGTAAAGCGAAACATACAATTTTACCAGCTCTTGTGCTAGGATCACTCGCAACTGCATCCTATACACAATTTTTGCGTAATGATATGATCGAAAGCTCTCGTAAAGATTATGTTCGTACTGCAAGAGCGAAAGGTACGAAAGAATCAACGATTTATAATAAGCATATTTTAAGAAATTCAATTATTCCCATTGTTACATTATTAGGTTTTGATATTGCGAGTATTTTTGGTGGTGCAATTATTACAGAAACCATCTTTACATATCCGGGAATCGGGTATCTGTTTGTTGAGTCAGTAAATGCTCGTGACTATTCTGTTATGATGGCAATTGCGATGATGTTAACGGTTTTAACATTGGTTGGAAATTTAATAGCAGATTTATTGTACGGATTAGTAGATCCACGAATTCGTTTAAGTTAGGGTAGGTGAGAGAATGGAACCAGTTACACAACCAACTACAGCGGCTGTTGGGAGCATGAGTAAGCCTCCAAAGAGCCAATCACCATGGGCTCTCGCCCGCCGGAAATTTTTAAAAAATAAAATTGCCATGATTAGTTTAGTATTTTTAATTACTGTTACTGTGTTATCAATCTTTGCTGAGCCTTTAACGGTTCCAGTCGAAGAAACGGCAAAGATCAATCTTACTCAGATGAGTAAGGAGCCATCTGCTGAGCATTTTTTTGGAACAGATAAATCTGGGAGAGATGTGTTTGCAAGGACCTTACACGGTGGACAAACGTCTCTATTACTTGCATTTTCTATTACTATTTCAGTAATTATTATTGGATCCATCGTAGGTGCTACTGCAGGTTTCTTCGGTGGGTGGGTAGATAATGCGTTGATGAGATTCACTGATTTTATGATGAACTTCCCATTCTTGCTATTTGTAATCGTCTTAAAGTCAATTTTCTTAGAATCAAGCACAGCTACCTTAATTTTTGTCATCTCGGTACTGAGCTGGACCGGAACAGCACGTCTAGTTAGAAGTAAGGTAATGGCTGAAAAGGAAAATGAATATATTTTGAGTGCGATTTCAATAGGGTGCTCACCTTTCAAAACGATTACAAAGCACTTACTTCCAAACGTTATGTCTACAATTATCGTACAAGCGACATTAACTTTAGCTGTTATGATTGTTGCAGAAACAGGACTTAGCTTTTTAGGTTTTGGTGTACCGATGAATATACCGAGCTGGGGAAATATGCTTCAGGAAGCACGAAGTCCTGATGTGTTGACTAGTAAATGGTGGATTTGGATACCACCAGCCGCAGTGTTAACAGGCACGATATTATCCATTAATTTCATAGGTGAAGGGTTTAAGGACGCCTTTAATCCTAAATCAAACAGATAAATCTACCAATTCAAATTGGTAGATTTTTTTTGTTTCATAAGTTGTCCAACTGTTACATATGTATGTAGAAAAGAAGGCTGGGTGAAGGGCGATGAAGAAAGTGGGGAAATTTCTATGATAATGAGAATTTTCCTTTTGCTAACTGGATTTGGACTAGCTGTACTAGGTGGGATAAGTACGATTGCGTACCTAAATTTATTAACGACAGGATATACAGTGATAGACTATTTTGTATTTATTAAGGCACGTGTAGAGTGTTATCTATTTCTAGTTGGTATGTTGATTATATGGTTAAGTATTTATTTTCCGGGTAAAGAAGAATAAAACAATAATTGGATTAAGATTTCATAAAAGGAATAAATTAACGTTAACCTGCCCATACTGAATGACAAACAGAGTGTGAAGTGAGGGGTTAATTCATGTTGTATCTTCATGATGTTTGGGTAAATTGGTTTGAAGGAGAAGAGAACGGGTACAATGTCTGTCACTTTCATGAGTGGCGGAAAGATGACGGAGTCGAACTTCTAGATCAGGTTCCCTTGTTAAAGGTTGAGTCAGTGTTGTTTAACTATATTGAAAATGATCTTTCAGAACTCCCACAACAGCTATTGGACGATGTTTATCAAAAGGCATATTTACGTAAAAATCACGAGCGCATTCAACTAGAATATTGCTTTGTCGTCACTGATGGTACGGGAATACTAGTTGTGGATACTATCGGCTACAATATACCGATTCGGAAGAGTAGGTTGATTCCAAGGCAAGAGCAGTTAGTTTATGAGATGATTGATAAGCATGACACGCTTTCCTATGCATTTAATGATCATTCTTCATTAAAAGAATTTCATATTTTATCACCAGCACCAGAGCTTATGAACGGGTTAACTAGAAAAGAGAGACAACTAAAGCAGTTGTTATTTATGGCCCTTGACCAGCTTCATTCATCAAATAACGCCGCAGAAGTAAGATACTGGTACACAGAGTGGAATCCGGAAAAGTACTCAGAGATTCAAGACCTGACATTTGAAAATGTTTGGCAGGACTTATATGAAAGTACAAAGTACGGATGGTCCTTTAAGCATGAGACCTTTTGTGAAAACTTAATAAAAGGCCAGCCCTTCTTTGAAAAATTATGGGAGATGGAGCATGGTCCGAAAGTAAATTAAAAAGGCTGGAATATCCAGCCTTTTTGATTTACTTTCTTTTTCTTCCAAGCCCCATAGCCGTTTCCATTTTCTTAACCATTCTACTAGCAACTTCATTTGCTTTTGTTGCGCCTCTATCAAGGATTTCATCCAATTCAGTTGATTCCATTAACTGATGGTATTTTTTCTGAATCGGTTCAAATTCAGTAATTAGTACTTGTGCTAGTTCTGATTTAAAGTCTCCGTAACCTTTTCCTTCATACTGATTCTCTAATTCTTCAATCGTTTTTCCGGTTAAGATGGAGTAGATCGATAATAAATTCGAAACTCCAGGTTTATTTTCTTTGTCAAACTTTACTACACCTTCAGAGTCAGTAACAGCGCTTTTAATTTTCTTTTCTATTTGCTTTGGCTCATCCAATAAAGAAATAAATGCTTTTTGATTAGGGTCAGACTTACTCATTTTTTTCGCTGGATCTTGTAAGGACATAATCCGAGCGCCAACTTTTGCAATTCGAACCTCTGGAATAGTGAAAATATCATTGTACTTCTTATTAAAGCGCTCCGCTAAATCACGTGTAAGCTCTAAATGCTGCTTCTGATCTTCTCCCACCGGAACTAGGTCTGTCTTGTAAAGCAAAATATCCGCAACCATTAATGGTGGATATGTAAGCAATCCAGCAGAAACAGCATCTTTCCCAGCAGATTTATCTTTAAACTGTGTCATTCTTTCAAGTTCTCCAATATAAGATATACATTGGAACATCCAGCCTGCCTGTGCGTGAGCTGGAACTTCAGATTGAATAAATAACGTAACCTTTTCAGGATCCAATCCAACCGCAATGTACAAGGCGGCGAGACTGCGAATATTTTTTCTAAGTTGCTGAGCATCCTGGGGGACCGTAATAGCGTGTTGGTCTACGATACAGAAATAACAGTTATATTCATTTTGAAGCTCAACGAATTGTTTCAATGCTCCTATGTAATTTCCTAGTGTTATCATTCCGCTCGGTTGGATACCAGAGAAGATGGTTTTCATGAAAGTTCCTCCTTTTAAGTGGAAAAAACCACCCCTCCAAACTAATACAAGGAAAGAGTGGCAGAATATTAACCACAAACTTTAAAATCACTCATTAATTATGTAATAAGATGCTTACTAAAAATTATAAGTAACTATTCTCTTTTAATCAAGAACTACCGCTTACATATAGTAGAAGAGGAGCGCTAGGAGACAAAGAGCTAAATTAAAAAAGCCTACGAACAGTAACGAAGAATATTTAACAGTAATTATTTGTGATAAGGGTCTCATTTCATCCACGGTTTCCCTTGTTACATCTTTTCCAGCAAAAATTAATCGAAAGGATTTGGTTACGACGTCAAAAAATCCTGTATTGACAGTAAATATTGCTAAAGATATAAAAAGGAGCAAGCATGAAATATAGAAGCTATTATTTATGTAACTTAGAACGGAAATGCTATTACTGAAAAACATTAGAATGAAAATTATTATTTGAGAGCATAATAAAAGTGCTAAATTTAGCTTGGTTTTAAGCGTTTTCATTAGGGGTTCCTTTCTGAAATTATTATTTTTGTAAAACAATATTACAAAAAACTAGTTGGTCGGGTTAGATATTCAATTTCTAATAAATGCTAATTATAGCATAGTATATCTATAGTCGATGTTAACAATGATAACAATAGTATAAAATTTTTTTGAAAAAACATGTACAAAAAGTAAATTAAATGTATAATAACTAATGTACAACTTTTCAGAAAAAACAATCTAAGGAGGTCTATCAGTGAAAAAGTCAAAATTTTCATTGCTTTTAGTCCTAACACTAGTTCTTAGCATGTTTTTAGCTGCATGTTCTGGTGGAAATAAAGAGGACGAAGCAAAAACTGATAATGATTCAGAAGCAACAGGTTCTGAATTAGCTGAAAACCAAGAAATCACAGTACTAGAATCAGCGGAGATTCCATCAATGGACTCTGTACTTGCTGAGGACACTGTAGGTTTCACAATGATCAACAACGTTAACGAAGGATTATATCGCCTAGATCAGGAACAAAATCCAATTCCTGCTTTATCTGACGGTGAACCAACTGTTAGCGAAGACGGTACTGTTTACACATTTAAACTTAGAGAAGCTAAATGGTCTAATGGTGATGCTGTAACTGCTAACGACTTCGTATATGCATGGCAACGTGCACTTTTACCTGATTCTGCTTCATTCTACGGTCCTTACATAATGGCTGGAGTAATAAAGAACGCAGATAAAGTAAAAGCTGGAGAAGTTGACCCAAGTGAGCTTGGAATTAAAGCTTTAAGTGATACTGAGTTAGAAGTAACACTTGAAAAGCCAGTTCCTTACTTTACAGCTTTAATGGCATTCCCTACTTTCTATCCACAAAACCAAAAGTTTGTTGAAGAAAAAGGCGCTGACTTTGCAAAGAATGCTGAAAACCTAATCTTTAACGGTCCTTTCAAAATGACTAAGTGGGATGGGGTTGCTGCAACTGAGTGGACTCTTGAAAAGAACGAAGAGTACTGGGATGCAGAAAACGTTACTTTAACAAAAATCAACTATAATACATCTAAAGATCCACAAGCAGCTGCAAATGCTTTTGAAGCAGGACAAGCTGATGTAACACCAAAACTATCAACACCAGCGGTTATCTCACAATATGAGGGAGATTCTCGTCTTGTAACATGGTTAGAGCCAACTGAATTCTGGTTAAAGTTTAACCAAGAAAATGAAGCATTAGCTAACAAAAACATTCGTTTTGCTCTTTCTTTAGCGTTTGATAAAGATGCTTTAGTAAACGATATTCTTCAAAACGGTTCTTTAGCTGCTAACTATGCGGTTCCTGCCGATTTCGTTAAGCACCCAGAAACTGGTGAAGACTTCCGTGAAGCAAACGGAGATTTAAATGCATTTGATGCAGAAAAAGCAAAAGAGTATTGGGAAAAAGGTCTAGCTGAACTAGGCGTAGAAAGTCTGGAATTAAACTTCCTTGGTGGAGACACTGAGACTTCAAAAACAGTTGATGCTTTCCTTAAGGATCAACTACAAAATAACCTTCCAGGTTTAACAATTAACCTTGAAAGTGTTCCATTCTCTGTACGTCTTGATCGTGAAGATACTCAAAATTATGATATCCTTCATGCTGGTTGGGGTCCTGACTACCCAGATGCAATGACATATTCTGATCTTTGGTTAACTGGTGGCGGACACAATAAAATGTCTTTCTCTAACGCTAAATATGATGAGCTAGTAAAATCTGCTCAAACTGAGTTAGCTGATAAGCCTGCAGAGCGTTTTGAAGCTCTACAAGAAGCTGAAAAGGTATTGTTTGAGGATGCAGCTCTTGCTGGAACATACCAACGTGCTTCAAACCTTTTAGTAAATGAAAAACTTGAAGGCTTTACTTACCATATCTTTGGACCAGAGTACAGCTGGAAGTTTGCGAAACTAAATAAATAATTTACCATGTAATTAATATGGTGAAATGATGTACAATGAAATAGGAGAGAGAGTATATTCGCTTAAATATACTCTCTTTTTCCCTGTAATCAAATTGTCGAAACATGGGGAAAATTCAAAATAAGTAGGAGGTGCACAGATGATTAAATATATTGGCCAAAGGGTTATTTATATGATAATTACTCTATTTCTAATTGCCTCAATGACGTTTTTCTTAATGAAGCTTGTTCCAGGTACACCATTTAAAAACCAAGCAAAAATGTCAGATGAGCAACTAGAGATGATGCTTGAATATTATAAGCTTGATGAACCAGTTCCAGTTCAGTATGTGGCGTATATGACAAACTTAGTTAAGGGTGACTTAGGTACTTCTTATCAATTTGCTAATACACCAGTATCAGAATTATTAGGTGCAAGGATTGGTGCCTCTGCATTACTAGGATTTCAAGCACTATTAGTAGGTACAATTGTAGGTATTATTCTTGGTGTGTTAGGAGCACTAAGGCAAAATACATGGGTGGATTATGGAACGACCTTTATAGCTGTTATTGGTAAATCCATTCCTTCATTTGTTTTTGCTGGTTTGCTTCAATATTATATAGGAGTAAAATTAGGTTGGTTCCCTGTTGCGTTTTGGAAAGGCCCAGAATACACGGTTATGCCAACGATTGCACTCTCGATGTTCCCAATTGCCATTGCAGCTCGTTTTATGAGAACAGAAATGGTAGAAGTATTAGGTTCTGATTATATTACTTTAGCAAGAGCAAAAGGTGCAAACTACTTTGAAATCGCATTTAAGCATGCATTAAGAAATGCTTTAATTCCAGTTATCACTGTATTAGGTCCACTTGCTGTAAGTTTAATGACCGGTTCTCTAGTTATAGAAAAGATTTTCTCCGTTCCGGGACTTGGAGAACAGTTTGTAAAATCGGTTCAAGTGAATGACTATTCGGTCATAATGGCAACCACTTTATTATTTGCGTTCCTATTTATTGTAGTTATTTTAGTGGTTGATATTCTTTATGGCTTGATTGACCCAAGAATTCGTTTAGCGGGAGGGAAGAAATAATGGCACAATTTGATGAGAAAATCAGCAAAGACCAATTTGAGCCCGCTATTATTGACGCATCAACAAGTGAGCGCATTTCTAAACCAAGCCTAAACTATTGGCAGGATGCGTGGTTACGTGTTAGAAAAAATAAAGGTGCGATTGTAAGTTTAGTAGTGATCGGAATATTAATTATTATGGCTTTAATTGGGCCATCACTAAGTAAATTTGAGTTTGATAAGCAAAACACAAAACATGCTAACTTACCACCTCGAATTGCAGCATTAGAAAATATTTCTTGGTTGCCATTTGATGGAACTAGAACGTTGAAGAATGGTAATGTGGTAAATCCTTATGAGCAGAAGCAAATTGAAGAGTACTACTGGTTTGGTACAGATGCTCTTGGAAGAGACCAATTTTCTCGTGTTTGGAAAGGGATGCAAATCTCTCTATATATCGCATTCTTAGCTGCCTTTATTGATATGGTTATCGGTGTAGCTTTCGGTGCTATTTCTGGTTACTTTGGTGGACGTATTGATAATATTATGCAAAGAATTATTGAAGTACTTTCAGGAATTCCAAATCTCGTAATTGTTATTTTGATGATTATTGTTTTAAAGCCGGGTATCATATCAATTACAGTCGCATTAACCATTACCGGTTGGGTTAGTATGGCTCGTGTCGTTCGGGCCCAAGTATTAAAATTGAAAAACCAAGAGTTTGTTCTAGCGTCACGTACACTTGGTGCTAGCCATGCGAAAATTATCTTTAAACATTTAATTCCTAATCTCGCAGGTGTTATCATTATTAACACAATGTTTACGATCCCTAACGCAATTTTCTTTGAGGCCTTCTTGAGCTTTATCGGACTAGGTCTTCAAGAGCCATTAGCATCATTAGGAACACTTATTGATGAAGGATTTAAATCAATGATTGCCTTCCCATACCAAATGTTAGTTCCAGCGATTATTATATCTGTCATTATGATTGCATTTAATATGATTGCAGATGGTCTTCGCGACGCGTTAGATCCTAAAATGAGAGACTAAGGCAGGTGAAATAAGATGTCAAAAATATTAGAAGTTAATAATTTAAATATATCTTTCCATACGTTTGCTGGAGAAGTAAAAGCGATTCGTGGAGCTAACTTTCATCTTAATAAAGGAGAAACTCTTGCCATAGTTGGAGAATCAGGTTCAGGGAAGTCAGTTACAACAAAGGCTATTATGCGTCTTTTACCTGAAAGTAATTCTGAAATTAAAGAGGGAGAAATCCTATTTGATGGAAGAGATTTAACAAAATTATCGGACAAGCAAATGCAATCGATTCGTGGTAAGGAAATCTCTATGATCTTTCAAGATCCAATGACTTCTTTAAATCCAACAATGACGGTTGGTAAGCAAATTATGGAGCCGATTATTAAACACCAAAATATGAGTAAATCAGCTGCTAAGCAACGGGCGATTGAACTTTTAAAGTTGGTTGGAATTCCAATGGCGGAGGAACGCTTTAAACAATATCCTCACCAATTCTCTGGTGGTATGAGACAGAGGGTTGTTATTGCGATTGCTTTAGCATGTAATCCGAAGGTCTTGATTGCTGACGAACCAACGACTGCTTTAGATGTTACAATTCAAGCACAAATCTTGGAGTTAATGAAAGATTTACAGAAAAAAATTGATACATCTATTATCTTTATTACGCATGACTTAGGTGTGGTTGCCAATGTAGCAGACCGGGTAGCGGTTATGTACGGAGGGAAAATTATTGAGATCGGTACAGTAGATGAAATTTTCTACAACCCTCAGCATCCGTATACATGGGGTTTAATCAGCTCAATGCCAGATTTGGATACAGCTGAAGATGAGCTATATGCTATTCCAGGTTCACCACCAGACCTTCTTAACCCTCCAATGGGAGATGCGTTTGCACCACGTAACCAATATGCGATGAAAATTGATTTAGAAAAAGAGCCTCCAATGTTTAAAGTATCGGATACACATTACGCAGCAACATGGCTACTTCATCCGGATGCTCCAAAGGTTGAGCCACCAGCAGCTGTCATGAAAAGAAAAGAAATGTATCCAGGCTACAATAATAAATAAGGAGGTAAATCAATGGAAACTAGAAAGAAATTGCTTGAAATTAAAAATTTAAAGCAATACTTCAATGTCGGTAAGCCAAACGAAGTCAGAGCAGTTGATGGAATTAGTTTCGATATATATGAAGGTGAAACATTAGGCCTTGTAGGAGAATCAGGATGTGGAAAATCTACAACTGGTCGAACCATTATAAGACTTTATGATGCAACAGACGGAGAAGTTTTATACGATGGGGTTAATGTACATGGGAAAAAATCTAAAGAAGAGTTAAAGGCATTTAATCATAAAATGCAAATGATCTTCCAGGATCCATATGCTTCCTTAAATCCAAGAATGAAAGTTTCTGATGTGATTGCTGAAGGAATCGATATCCACGGCTTAGCAAAAACGAAAGAAGATAGAATGAACAAAGTGTATGAACTATTAGAAACGGTTGGATTAAACAAAGAGCATGCGAACCGTTACCCACATGAATTCTCAGGTGGTCAAAGACAACGTATTGGTATTGCTCGTGCGCTAGCGGTTGATCCAGACTTCATCATTGCTGACGAACCAATCTCAGCTCTTGATGTGTCAATTCAAGCGCAAGTAGTTAATTTAATGAAAAAGCTTCAAAAGGAAAAAGGTTTAACATACCTGTTTATTGCACATGACCTTTCAATGGTAAAGTATATTAGTGATCGAATTGGAGTTATGTACTTTGGCAAGCTTGTAGAACTAGCTCCAGCAGATGAACTATATAATAATCCAAAGCATCCATACACTCAATCTTTACTTTCTGCAATTCCACTTCCAGATCCTATATCAGAGCGTTCTAGAAAACGCAAAACTTATGATCCCAAAATGCATAATTACCAGGCGGATGAATCCGTTGAACTGCGTGAAGTATCACCAGGACATTTCGTTCTATGTTCTGAGAAGGAATTCGAACAATTTAAGAAATAATAAAAACGATCTCGAGGACGAGATCGTTTTTCATTTGAAGAAAAATACGCTTTACACTATCATTGATAATAAATGAAGCGCTTACGAAGCATGATAAAAAATAGATTTAATTATTTTCTTTTTCCACCAACTTGTTTCCAGCCTGTTTGAAATTTCGCTGATTGGTCTACAAACTCTGCTTTTTGTTTACCACCAAATAACTTCTGTCCAATACCATTTGTAACGACTCCTAAAACAGCGGTGATTCCTATGATTAGTAATGCAACAATAGTAAGGTCGGTAATGTAACTACCCATAATAAACCTCCTTTACGAATAACTTGCATAAGTGCGGTTATATATTTCCCACTACTTTCTATTCTAAAGAATTATCACGGGTATGAAAAGAGTAATATTAACAAAAAATTGTATCGTAACAAAACATTCTAAAATGGAATATAGTTGTAAACAATCAAATTGATAAAAGGAGTATCCTTATGCACTGGTATGAAAAGCTAAATCAATATTTCCCAATTGAAGAAATGAAATCCAAAGAACATATGGAAACCCTTCTAAAAGAAAAATCGTCCATTTATCACAAAGATGAAGGAAAATATCACGTCTTAATGTACGCAGAATTTGACCAATTTATTTTCATTGATTATTTATATGTTTCTGGTGAAGCGAGAGGGAAGGGTTTAGGACATCAACTTTTAGAAAAGCTGAAACTGAAGGAAAAACCAATCATTTTGGAAGTTGAACCTATTAACTATAAGGATAGTGATACAGAAAAGAGATTGCGCTTTTATAAACGTGAAGGATTTGAGCATGCAAGTAAAATTGGATATGAAAGAAGATCATTAGCAACAAATGAAGTAAACTCTATGGAAATTCTTTACTGGTCACCTGGACATGAAAATGAAGAGGCAATATTTGAAGGCATGAAAAAAGCTTACAAATTGATTCACACATATAAGGACATCGATTTTTATGGAGAAGCTTATGAACCAGTAGAAGAGGTATTAAGCTTTGATCAAAAACATGAATCAAAAGACTTATTAAAGGATATATAAAAAGTGTAAACAGTTGCCACCGTGAGGTAACTGTTTTTCATTTTCATTAGCTAAATGAGAATTATATTAAGGTTTACTACAACTGAAATTTGGGTAAATATAGTAGAAGTATATAAATATCTATAAGAATTTTAAAAAAGTAAGAAAAAAATGAAACTTTTCTCTCTCCTTTATCGTATATTAGGTATCTAGCCAATTAAAATATTGTATTTATAGTGATTTAAATCTTTCGAAAAAAGGATACCTTTTTACTCAGATTTGATGTATAATAATTAATATAAATTACTAATTTAAAGTAATTTTAAATAATATGTCAAATGACCAAAATATTCTCCCAATATAGATTTTATAAGTTAAATTTAAAGGAGTGTGAGTAGTTAATGGTAACATTATACACTTCACCAAGTTGTACATCATGCCGTAAAGCGAAAATTTGGCTAGAAGAACATGATATACCTTATACAGAGAGAAATATTTTTTCTGAACCATTATCTATTGATGAAATTAAAGAGATTCTTCGTATGACTGAAGATGGAACAGATGAAATTATTTCAACTAGATCAAAAACGTTTCAAAAGCTAGATGTAAATTTAGAGACTATGCCTCTTCAAGATTTATTTGAGTTGATTAAAGATAATCCAGGTTTACTTCGTAGACCAATTATCATTGATGAGAAGAGACTTCAAGTCGGGTATAATGAGGATGAAATCCGTCGTTTCTTACCAAGAAGAGTTCGTACGTTTCAATTACGTGAAGCTCAACGCTTAGTTAACTAAATGAATGAAACCTTCGAATAAAATCGGAGGTTTTTTATCTATTATTGGTTTAAAAATAGCTGTAATAGAGAAATATGAAGGAAGAAAAGTATCATTTATGGGTGTTAGTTTGTTTTTTGAAATGTGTAACATTTTATTTCCCTTTATTGTATTTTTGTCATAAAATATAAATACGAGGCAACAATACGTTTAACACATGCCTTAGAAAACACTAAAGACTAGATCGTTTTTCTGCATGAGGGTAAGTCCCTTCCAAAAATGCAAGAAGGGAGAGGTTAATGTTGGAAATCGAACGTATTAATGATAATACAGTCAAGTTTTATATTTCATACGGGGATATCGAAGAAAGAGGATTTGACCGTGATGAGATCTGGTATAATCGTGAAAAAAGTGAAGAGCTTTTTTGGGAAATGATGGATGAGGTTCACCAAGAGGAAGAATTTATGATTGAAGGCCCTCTTTGGATCCAGGTACAGGCTCTTGATAAAGGCCTTGAGGTTCTCGTAACAAAAGCACAAATATCAAAAGATGGGCAGAAATTTGAACTTCCTATCACAGATGAAAAGCTGAAGGATCTTCCTGTCGATGAAAGAATAGAGGAATTGCTTGATCAGCATTTTAATACAAAAACAGATGATGATGATGATGATGATGATTCATACGAAGATACACTAGAGTTCCTAATTGCTTTTAAAGACTTTGAAGATTTAATATCACTTTCAAATCGAAATATTTTAGAAGACTTATCAACAAAACTGTATTCCTTTGAAGGTAAATATTATTTATTTGTCGATTTTCCCGAAGAAGAATATGATGAAGAGGATATTGATAATAGCCTAAGTTTATTATTAGAATATGGACATGAAACAGCGGTCACCATTCATCGAGTTGAGGAGTATGGAAAATTAATTATGTCTGAGAATGTTTTCTCTGAAATAAGAAGACACTTTAAATAATCATCCGATTTCAATAAATGAAATCGGTTTTTTATTTTTGGACAAAGTGTTTATCCTTTTACTTATTGGGGAATTGTAAGGCATATTCAGAGGGGGAAGGTATGAAAAATTTCGTTAGAATTCTTTTATTTATTGCTGTTTTAGCCATTTTTTATTATTTTCTCCAAGGAAGAGTGTATGAAGGATTATTCCGATATATTAGTATTTTAACTACTTTATCAGTTATTTTTATTGGGGCCGTCATTTTTTTAGAAAATAGACATCCCACACAGACAATAACTTGGTTGATCGTACTAGGAAGTTTTCCGTTAGTAGGTTTCTTTTTTTATTTACTGTTTGGTAGGAACCATAGAAAGGAAAGAATGTTTCGTCGTAAATATTTCCTTGATCAACAAAATTACTTGAAATTCGAACGTGGAAAAGATCCTATCAGTGAAGAAAAGATAAAAGTACTGGGAGAGGATCAGCAAAGGTTGTTCCATTTGGCCCAGCGTATAGGACATAGTCCGATATCTTTTGCCACATCTACGAAGGTGTTATCGAACGGAGATTCTACTTTCAATGAGATTTTAGAAGAGCTTAAAAAGGCTATGCATCATATCCATTTGGAATATTATATCGTTCGCCATGATAAGATTGGCCAACAAATTAAGAATGTTTTGATCCAAAAGGTAAAAGAAGGTGTAAAAGTTCGCTTTCTATACGACGCTGTGGGTTCGTGGAAGTTGCCAAGCATTTACATAGAAGAGCTGAAAGAAGCTGGAGTAGAGGTGGTTCCATTTGGTCCGGTCCGTATTCCTTTCCTAAATAGCAAATTTAACTTTAGAAATCATCGTAAAATTATTGTAATAGACGGAAATATTGGGTTTGTTGGAGGATTGAATATTGGTGATGAGTATTTAGGCAGGAATGATTCCTTTGGGTTTTGGAGAGATACACATTTACTTGTTAAAGGAGAAGCAGTAAGAACTTTACAGTTAATTTTCCTTCAAGATTGGTACTATATGACTAACCAAAGCTTTCTTAACTCTGAATACCTTTCACCAGTTCTTGAAGAGAATATTCATGGAGGTGTTCAGTTAATTGCTGGTGGTCCTGATAATGAACATAGTGTAATTAAAACAATTTTCTTTGCAATGATAACATCGGCAAAGGAATCTGTTTGGATTGCTTCCCCCTACTTCATTCCAGATGAAGACATTTTTTCAGCAATAAAGGTAGCTGCATTGAGTGGTATTGATGTTCGAATTCTTGTCCCTTATAAACCGGATAAACGGATTGTTTTTCATGCGTCTCGCTCCTATTTTCCAGAGCTTTTGGAGGCTGGAGTCAAAGTGTTCGAATACGAAAAGGGTTTTATGCATAGTAAAATATTAATTATTGATAAGAAGATTGCTTCCATTGGTACATCTAATATGGATATGAGAAGTTTCCATTTAAACTTTGAAGTGAATGCCTTTTTGTATGGTACAAGAAGTGTTGAAATGTTAGTCAATGAGTATGAAAGTGACATTACTTTTTCTAGACAAATCAATCTTGCTCAATTTACAAAACGCCATTTTGGATTAAAGCTGTTAGAGTCTACATCGAGGCTATTATCACCACTCTTATAAAAAATGCCTAGCCGAAAAATGCTAGGTTATTTTTATGGAGGAATTCTCTCCTGAAGAATAGAATTATTAAGTAGAAAGGAGAGGATACTTTGTTAACGGCAAAAAATAAATATGGAGAGACCGTTTATATTGGAGATTTGATTAAGAAGGAGGGGGTACAACAGTTAAGAGAAAATCACTATTTTTGTCCACTATGTAAAGGTAAAGTAATTGTTAAGCTTGGTGTTCAGCGAATCAGTCACTTTGCTCATGTTCACTTGTCTCCACAATGTGAGGAATACGACCGAGAATCTACTTATCATATGCAAGCAAAAATGCAGCTTTATGAATGGCTTGAATCAGAATGCTCAAAAGTTGAATTGGAAGTATTTCTTCCTGATATCATACAAAGACCAGATCTCATGTTTACGTACCTTGGCAACACTTATTGTGTTGAATACCAATGTTCCCCTATATCAGAGGAGATTTTTCAAAAGCGGACAAATGGGTATATTTCGAATGGTTTGATCCCTTTATGGATACTTGGTGCAAATAAAGTTCATAGGAAACAAACCAACATAATTACTTTACCTAAATTTCAATCCATGTTTATCAAGAGAAATAATACAGGAGCTTGGTATTTACCTTCGTATTGCCCAAGTCTAAAAAGCTTTATTACGATTACGAATTTGCACCCTCTTTCTCCACATACGATGCAATGTGATTACGATATCATTCCTCAATTTCAGTTACACTTACCTCAATGGTTAAACCCAACCTTTCAAAATACTTTTTATGTTTCCAACTGGCGTAAAGGAATTCAACGTGTAAAAGACAATATCATCCGTTTTCAAGCATACAATGGCTTTTTACAAGAGCTGTATCGCAATCAACTTCACCTCAATCTCCTCCCGCCATATGTAGGCGTACCGCTAAGGAATAATCTATTGCTTGAAACCTCCCCAATCATTTGGCAAATGTATGTTTTATTAGATAATATATTTTCAAAAAGGGTAGGGACCATCCTTACAAAAGAAGAGGTGTATAAACGTTTGGTAAAGCGTGTAAATAGGAACCAAATTAAAATTAGAAACCATATAAAGCCAAGTATGAATCAACTTTTCTCTTTAATAAGAGAGTACCTTTATCTACTAACAAAGTGCCAAGTTCTTAAAGAAATTAAATCTAATGTATATAGATATGAGAATCAAATATCTTTTCCTTTTACTATTAGTGAAGCTAGTAATTTTGAAGAGAAATTTTATAACAATCTTACGAATGAAAAGATTGTTTGGTATTAATGAACTCACCGCTATTAACATACACTAAGATGTAGTGGAATTTTCCTAGATAGAGCAGGAATTTATTAATTGGTGGCGAATACCAAAAATAGAAGTAAGTAGATTGGAGGAATATACAATGGCAAATGAGACAGCAGTAAAAAAACTTCCCACTAGAAGTGAAGTTCCATTGGAAGACACATGGAAACTTGAGGATATTTTCCAAACCGATCAACAATGGGAAAGCGAGTTTCAAGAGGTTAAACAGTTAATTCCTTCTATGTCAAGCTATCAAGGAAAGCTTGGGGAAAGTGCGGATTCTCTATTTAATGCTTTACAAGCGCAAGATCAGTTACTAGAAAGGATTGGTAAGCTGTATACATATGCTCATATGCGATATGATCAGGATACCACTAATTCGTTTTATCAAGGCTTAGATGACCGTATTAAAAATCTCTACACTCAGGCTGCAAGTACACTTGCTTATATTGTTCCAGAAATATTGTCTATCGACGAAGAAAGAGTAAAAAAATTCCTAAATGAAAAAGAAGAACTAAAGCTTTATGAGCATTCGCTAGATGAGTTAAATTTGCAAAGGCCACATGTATTGTCTGCCGAACAGGAGGCCCTTCTTGCAGAAGCATCAGAGGTGATGAGTGCCTCTAGTAATACATTTGGAATGTTAAATAATGCAGATATTCAATTTCCAAGTATTCAAGATGAAAATGGAAATGAAGTGGATGTAACTCATGGTCGTTATATTCGTTTCCTCGAAAGTGCAGACCAAAGGGTAAGAAAGGATGCCTTTCAAGCAGTTTATGATACGTATGGAAAATTTAAAAATACTTTTGCTAGTACTTTAAGTGGTCAAGTGAAGAAAGATAACTTTAATGCAAGAGTACGCAAATATAGTTCAGCAAGGCATGCAGCTCTAGCCGCTGATAATATTCCAGAATCCGTGTATGAAAACTTAATTAATACGGTTAATAAAAACTTACATTTACTTCACCGCTATGTGAAACTTCGGAAAAAGGTTTTGAAACTTGATAAAATTCATATTTATGATCTTTATACGCCGCTTGTAAAGGACGTAAAGATGGAAATTCCTTATGAAGAGGCGAAAGATCTGATTCTTAAAGGTTTGACACCGCTTGGTGAGGATTATCTTAATGTGTTAAAAGAAGGGTTTACAAATCGTTGGGTCGACATTCACGAAAATAAAGGGAAAAGAAGTGGAGCCTATTCCTCAGGTTCATATGGGACGAATCCTTATATTCTTATGAATTGGCAGGATAATGTTAATAACTTGTTTACTCTTGCTCATGAGTTTGGGCACTCAGTACACAGCTATTACACTAGAAAAGAACAGCCCTATGCATACGGCAGCTACTCCATTTTCGTAGCAGAGGTTGCATCTACATGTAACGAAGCGCTACTGAATGATTATTTATTAAAGACGATTGACGATGAACAGAAACGTTTGTACTTACTTAACCACTTTTTAGAAGGATTTAGAGGTACCGTGTTCCGCCAAACGATGTTCGCAGAATATGAGCATTTAATTCATAAAAAGGCACAAGAAAATGAAGCATTAACAGCGGATCTACTAACAAAAGAGTACTATGAACTGAATAAAAAGTATTTTGGTGAAGAAGATATTGAAATTGATGAAGAAATTGGTTTAGAATGGTCTCGAATTCCACATTTTTATTACAATTACTACGTATATCAATATGCAACTGGGTACAGTGCTGCAACAGCATTGTCCAAACAGATTTTAACAGAAGGTCAACCTGCTGTTGATCGTTATCTTGACTTCTTAAAGTCAGGTAGTTCAGATTATCCGATTGAAGTTCTGAAAAAGGCCGGAGTTGACATGACGAGTTCGAGGCCAATTGAGGAAGCATGCAAAGTATTTGAAGAAAAGTTAAATGAAATGGAAGCATTATTGTCATAAAAAAGAAGTCCCTTCCGACCAATCGGGAGGGACCTTTATAAACCTTTAAATCGTTTTCGTTCATTTAAGAAGAGAATTAAGGACAATAGAGAAAGAAATAATAGGGGAGCCGTAATCATCAGAGGGAAAATATTTAATAACCCAAAAAGATTTAGTATAAAAGAAATAATAATAAATAAGACGATTAACCATAGGCCGATGGTTCGTGCCACAATAATCACTCCTTTCTTTCACTATAGATATATTCGTTTGTCCTAGTAATCATTCTTAGATTATGACAATATTGTGAAATAGCGAGCAAAATTATTGTCGAATAATCATATTCGTGATATATTATTGATGTGAAGTTGATCACAAGCAAACACATACCCCTTTGTTTGACCGTGAAAAATTTCTCCCATCCCCTTTGTTCGTATTTAAATAAAGAAAAGGCCATTTACAAACAGACAGGTTTGTATGGCCTTTTCTTTTTTACATAGTTTTAGCACTATTCAATATAGCGCCAAAACATTCCATATTTAGCTGGAACTTGTTCAACAATTTGTTTTAATTGAAGCTTTTTCATTTCTCTCTCTGCTTCATTTATTGACATATTATAAACAACTGAGATTTCCTTTGTTGCTACTAGTCCAAAGCATTTGAGAAAGCTCTCTAACGTAGGAGGGTTACTTTTCTCGGGCTTCGCCGGTAACATTTCTTCAAGTATTTGCTCATATACCTCATATGGATAATATCCTGTAATTTTAATTCCTTCTTCTTCAATATTCTCATTAAAGAAAACCAAGGTTGGAATTTCATCCACTTCCATCTCTGAAGTGATTTTCAAGTCACATTGAAATGC
The DNA here is from genome assembly GCA_041640555.1 of Bacillaceae bacterium. Taxonomy (GTDB): domain Bacteria; phylum Bacillota; class Bacilli; order Bacillales; family Cytobacillaceae; genus Robertmurraya_A. The sequence continues at coordinate 350,695 of JBEQAB010000003.1, read as the reverse complement.
TTTGCCAGCTGAATCAGAATGAATATCAAGAACAAATTCATCCACATCTAACCCGCTGAAACTAGCCATTTCTTTTAATACCTCAAAGCTAGAGATGTTTTGTTTTTCTAGAAAAATACCCTCCTGTAATTTTCTTAGAAAGCGAATTCCAGCTTTTCTTCCTTGCAATTCAGCCGCTTTAATAGCTATAGAGGCTAAATGTGGTGACGATATCGGGTTGTCAAACCAAAGACTTCCATCACATGACATGCCTGTTCGGCTTGCAGTTTTTTCCCATAAGTCTGCTATATTTTCGTATTTTTGCTTTTTGCTCATATTTAATGATGCCAGGCGACCGCTTAATATATATTTAATAGAAAAGAAACGACCGTATTCGATTTGAAGCTTCTTTATGATTGGCTCAAGTGCCCAGCATTCTGGACATAGAGGATCAATAAACATATAAATCTCAAGCGGCTTCTTCTCATTTCCATGGCAATTGTAGGAGGGAGTCGCCCGCGATGTTTCTCGATTCCTCACGTTCTCTCACCTTTCATTTCTGCATTTTCATCTGTATTTATCATATGCTGAGCTGTCAGCACGAGTCTCGCATAAAATTCATCTCGGATAGGACCGGATAGACCAACTTCATCCATCGCTTCCTTCATACATCCGAGCCATGCTTTGGCTCTAGTCTCCGTTATTTCAAACGGTAAATGTCGAGCTCGCATCATCGGGTGCCCATGCTCATTTGTGTATAGAGTAGGTCCACCTAAATATTGTGTCAAAAACTGCTTTTGTTTTCTCGCTGTTTCCGTTAAATCATTCGGAAATATGGGAGTCAGATCTGGATGTTGCCCAACTCGATGATAAAAGGCATCAACTAGTCGATGCAATGTTTCTTCACCGATCAATTCAAAAGGTGTAAGCATGTTTTCGACCATATTAAAAACTCCTTTAAAGATATCTTTTTACTTGCCAATTGATAGTACTATTTTATCAGTGCGGAGAATATATCACAAACAATGTGCATTAGGAGGTTATTTCCTGTTGGCTTTTTCGCAAAATAAAACCGTCTGTTTCATAACAGACGGTTTTATGCTAGTAGGTGACTTGTAACCTTTCTAACATAATTTTGAGTTTCTTTAAATGGAGGAATACCACCATACTTGTCCACATTTCCAGGACCTGCATTGTATGCTGCTAAAGCTAATGTTGTATTACCGTTATATTTATCTAACATTTGTCGCAGGTATTTGCTGCCACCGAAAATATTGTCTCTTGGATCAAATACATTAGTCACCCCAAGTCCTTTTGCGGTAGCCGGCATAAGTTGCATTAAGCCTGAAGCTCCTGCACCACTAACGGCATTGGGGTTGAAGTTTGATTCCTGTTTTATCACTGATTTAATTAAATGTACTGGTAGGTTGTATTTAGCTGCTGCTTCTTGAATGATGGAATCAAATTCAGTTGCACTGCCAGTATTAGAAATTTTCGTCATATGAATAGGTGGTAAAGAAGGTGTTTGGTTTAAAAGAGTGACAGGAGTAGAAACACTCGTTTGTCCACTTAGCTGGGACATGGCATTGCCATCCTCTAACAGCATCTCATTCATTAGGTCTTGAAATAAATTTCCTGGTGAAGAATTAGATGTAGAATTGAAATTTTGTAATGCCTGAAGTTGAAGCATAATTTTTAGTTTATCTATATTCATGTGACACCTCAATGAAGTGGATATTTTTGATTGTAAAAACGTTTAATTTTATTTTCTGTAGCGCGAATGGGAATATGAAAGGTTTGGAGGAGTTGTTTAAAAGCAATTTCACCCTTTTGCGGGTCCTCGACCTCGTATTCTAGCTCATAATCTTCTTTTAATAAATATAAACTATGATCTAGTACTAATAAACCACCTTTATATTGTAACTCACACCGTTTAGTCGTTAAAGAACCAAAATATTGAAGCTTATTGATAGGAAAACCGATCTTTTCTAATTGTTCTCTTACGATTCCGTCGGGAAGTGCTGCACCTTGTAACATTGAGAAGGCGATTTCCTTTGTTAATTCTTGATTCGATTCAAGAAGTCCGACCTTTGCTGGCTGCTTTAAAGTAAGCTCAAATTTACCTTCTTTTTCACGTATTCGTAAGGCACTAGCTAGTTCTTTTAGTTGAAACTTATCTGTGTCAAAATAATGATTAATTTGCGTATCAATCATAGTTTCATTTATCTTAAATTCGGTTATCAAATGAAGGTATTCTTTTTTCGTAAGCATGTTTTTAAACTCAATTTCAATATGTTGGCTCAAGAACGTTCTTCCTTTCTCTACTCATGCTATGTTTTATTATCGTTTTTTCCTTGTACGATTTCAATATGTGATTACCTGATAAGTGGATAATTCAGCCACTTATGATAAAATAGGGGGAGTGTGGAGGTATGAAAAATGAGAGAAAAAATTTATGTAGAAAAAGCAATGAAAACTGAAAAAAATGAAGTGATAGTAATAGTAAACAATGATTTTTCGATAAAAGAGCTAAGTGCAACGGGTCAAGTACTCGTCGATTCAAATGAATTAGCTTTTGTATACATTGTTGAAAAAGATGACAGCTTTATGTATCTTGAGCTAACTCTCAATACATGGCCAATCTTAAAAGAAGGATTGGAGAACAATTGCGAATATAAACTTTCTAATGGTGAAGAAACCTTGGTGTTACCAAACCTGCAGGAAGAATTATTGTACTTAATTGACAATATAAAGGGAAATAGCAACTATGGAGAGGAAATGGTTACAAAAGTAGAAGAGTGTTTTTGTAACTAATATCACCCACCAATATAAAAAAATGTTCCGGATGAGGTGACGTATGAAGCATTGGGAAAAATTCTTGGCCCCCTACAATCAAGCGGTGGAAGAACTAAAGGTAAAACTCAAAGGAATGAGACGACAATTCGAAATGAAGTCTTCTCATTCACCTATTGAATTTGTTACTGGAAGAGTAAAACCAATCGCAAGTATTTTAGATAAAGCCAATCAAAAATCAATTCCTTTGGATAAGTTAGAGACAGAAATGCAGGATATTGCAGGACTTCGTATGATGTGTCAATTTGTCGATGACATTATAAGGGTCGTGGAACTTCTTCGTCTTCGAAATGACTTTGAAATTGTTGAGGAAAGAGATTATATTTCTCATAAGAAAGCAAGTGGATATCGTTCTTACCATGTGGTTGTACGATATCCTGTTCAAACGATTCAAGGGGAGAAAAAGATACTTGTAGAGATACAAATACGGACACTCGCAATGAATTTTTGGGCAACGATTGAGCATTCCTTAAATTATAAATATCGTGGGCAGTTTCCTGAGGATATTAGAGTAAGATTACAAAGGGCAGCAGAAGCTGCTTTTCGACTTGATGAAGAAATGTCCCTTATTCGTGGAGAAATCCAAGATGCACAAGCATTTTTTTCAAGGAAAAAAGAGCTGCATCAAGAGGGAAATAATTAATTATAGAAGAGAGCGAACTCGGTCATGAAATTTGCGATTACGTCAAAAGGTGACTCAAAATCTAACACTCTCATGCATAAAATGAGAACGTATTTGCAGGATTTTGAACTTATATACGATGAGGATCAACCAGATATTGTGATTTCAGTTGGAGGAGATGGAACGCTACTATATGCGTTCCATCGTTATAGTAGCCGTTTAGATAGAACCGCCTTTGTTGGTGTTCACACGGGACATCTAGGTTTTTATGCAGATTGGATCCCAGAGGAAATAGAGAAACTTGTCATTGCGATTGCTAAAACACCCTATCAAGTTATTGAGTATCCATTGTTAGAGGTAATCGTTCGTTACCAACATGGTGGAAGAGAAACAAGATATCTGGCCTTAAATGAATCCACAGTCAAGAGTGTGGAAGGTACATTAGTGATGGATGTAGAAATACGAGGTCAGCAGTTTGAACGTTTTCGTGGTGATGGCCTTTGCTTGTCCACTCCTTCTGGAAGTACCGCTTATAATAAGGCGTTAGGTGGAGCGATTCTTCATCCATCATTACCTGCGATTCAATTAGCGGAGATGGCATCAATTAATAACCGTGTGTTCCGAACAATCGGGTCCCCACTTGTTTTACCGGCACATCATACATGTATGCTAAAACCGGTCAATGGACCAGATTTTCAATTAACCATTGACCATTTAACTCTTCTCCATAAGGATGTAAAATCTATTCAGTTTCGTGTTGCAGATGAAAAAATACGATTTGCCCGTTTCCGACCTTTCCCATTCTGGAAGAGAGTGAGAGATTCCTTTGTAGCAGATAATTAACAAGCAGGAGAACGCGTTTATGTCACAATTTAAACTTCAATGGGTTATTGATGAAACACACTCAGGGTTGTTAATTCGGGAATATTTAAAAGAGAAAGAAATATCTAAAGCAGCTCTAACCGATATCAAATTTAATGGTGGCCGTATTATGGTTAATGGAGAGGAAATGACGGTTAGATATGAGTTGAAACACGGAGATCTTCTTGAAGTTTATTATCCACCTGAAAAGCATAGTGAGGGAATAGTAGAAGAGAAGATCCCCTTATCGATTTTATATGAAGACCCTTATGTGTTAGTAATTAATAAGCCCGCTAGAATGAATACCATCCCTTCAAGGGAACACCCTAGAGGCAGTGTTGCTAATGCGGTGGTTGGCTACTATCATTCCATTAATCTTCAGTCAACAGCTCATATTGTTACACGACTTGATCGTGATACTTCTGGAATTGTATTGATTGCAAAACACAGGCATATTCACCACCTGTTCAGCAAACAGCAAAAGAGTGGGGCAGTACATCGGACTTATGAGGCATTCGTTCACGGAGCTTTGTCATCAAAAAAAGGAACGATTAGTGAACCGATTGGAAGAAAAAAGGATAGCATTATTGAAAGAGAAGTAACGGAAGAAGGCCAATATGCTTGTACCCACTATATTGTTAAACGTGCCTATTCTTTATTTACTCACATAGAGCTACGTCTTGAGACAGGTAGAACTCATCAAATAAGAGTACATATGAAACATATCGGACATCCTCTATTGGGTGATGATTTGTATGGTGGATTACGAGAACTAATTCAGCGGCAAGCTTTACACTGTAAAGAGATTACCTTTTATCATCCTTTTTATCGAAAAGAAATGATGTTTTCCTCTCCGTTACCAGAAGATATGACAAGGCTTTTTGAATAACGTTTTTAGGTTATTCGAAAAGCCTGAATTTTTCCTGAACAAAAGGCATAGAAGAAGGGACAGATAGAAGTTCCATCTCTGGGTAACGAAGGGCAGTTAGGTTCCCACCGAACACAGCTCCTGTATCAATATTATACGTATTATTTACGATTCTTGGCTTCTTAACGGGGGTATGACCGTAAACAATCGTTGCTGGCCCATGATATGTTTTTGCCCAATCTCGTCTAACTGGTGTTCCATCTGGGTTTGTTTTTCCAGTAATATCACCGTATAAAACGAATGTTTTTACTTTTTCGCCTTGCTTCCCAATCAAATCCTCTTTTATTCCAGCGTGTGCAATGACAAGCTTTTTATCATCTAACACGTAATAAAGAGGAGAAGACTCATAAAGATGAATGAATTTATCACGAATGTTGGTTTTTTCTTTTTTTGCTAAATCCTCGTATTCTGCAACAGTTGTCTCAAGCCCATGAGTTACTTGTACGTTCCTACCGAGAAAAAAACGATAAAGTTTGTTACAATGGTTACCCGGAACGTAATATCCATTTTTTTGTTCCATAACGATGGAATAAACAAGTTCAACCATCTTTAGGGAATGTGGGCCACGATCTGTTATATCTCCAACAAAAGCCAGCTTGCGGTCTGAATGTAAGGGACAATCGTCAATCCACTCATATCCTAAATTGTTTGTTAGTTGCTTGAATTCCTCATAGCATCCATGAATATCACCAATGATATCAATTTTCATTTTTTACCTATACTCTCCTTTCCCATCATTACAACTTATTTTCTCATAAGTTTAATCAGATTATGATTAAACCCCGAGTGTTTTTTCATGTTTGATTTAGGGAAAGGTAATTGACAAAGATGAGTGTATAGGCAGGGAGGAGGAGAACGAATGGCTGAAAAAAATATAGAAAGAAAACAGCATATTGATTTTAATTTATTATTCGAATCTTTACAAAATGAAGATATAGGGAAATTTCGTGAAGAATTTATAGAATTACATCCATATGATCAAGCTTCATTTTTTAAGGATTTGGATGAGGAAATCCAAACAAAGGTCTATCATTATTTGTCACCAGAAGAGATGGCTGGGATTTTCGAGAATATAGAAATTGAAGATGAAGATTACAAAGAAGTTCTCTCGCAAATGACACCGACTTATGCTGCCGAAATGCTTGCTAATATGCATACAGATGATGCTGTAGATGTACTTAATGAACTGAGCAAAGACCAAGTAGCGAGTTACCTTGCCCTAATGGATAATGAAGCAGCCCAAGAGATTAAAGAGTTACTGCACTATGAAGAGTATACAGCAGGTAGTATTATGACAACAGAGTTTATCTCGATTGCTGCAAATCAAACCATACGTTCAGCGATGTACATTTTAAAAAGGGAGGCACCGACTGCAGAGACCATCTACTATCTATTTGTAGTAGACGATGAAAAGCGGTTAGTTGGTGTTATCTCACTAAGGGATTTAATTGTCAGTGATGATGATCAGATGGTAGAAGAAATTATGAATGAACGTGTCTATTCTGTTGGGGTTGGAGAAGACCAAGAGGAAGTGGCAAGAAAAATGAAGGATTATAACTTCTTAGCATTACCGGTTGTTGACTTTCAAAATCATCTTCTCGGAATTATCACTGTAGATGATGTCATGGATGTTATGGAAGAGGAAGCATCTGATGATTATTCAAAGCTAGCAGCTGTCTCGGGAATCGACAGTTTTGACAGAGGCCCGCTCTCCGCTGCTAGAAAAAGACTTCCGTGGTTAATTATTCTTTTATTTTTAGGAATGATTACTGCAAATTTAATGGGGCGGTTTGAACAAACATTAGACCAAGTAGCTATATTGGCGGTGTTTATACCTCTGATCGCAGGTATGGCAGGAAATACTGGGACTCAAGCCTTGGCTGTTGCGGTTAGAGGACTCGCAACAGGTGATTTAGAGAAAGAGGAGAAATCAAAGCTAGTTGTAAGGGAAGCAGGAACAGGTTTGATAACAGGAACTACTTGCGGAATGTTAGTAATGATTATTGTATACCTATGGAAAGGAGATATCTTCTTAGGAATGCTTGTAGGGATTTCCATCCTGCTGACGTTAATCGTTGCCACACTAGCTGGGGCATTAGTTCCGCTTATTATGCATAGGCTCAAGGTAGATCCTGCGGTTGCATCTGGTCCATTTATTACAACGGTAAATGATATTATTAGTCTTCTCATTTATTTAGGTATGGCTACTATATTTATGGGTTATTTGATAGGTTAGGGGGAAATTAAATGGAACATGGTGCTTCCGTTACATCGCTGTTAATAGTAGTTGTTGTTGCATTCTTAACACCAATTCTTTTGCATCGTTTTAAATTAAACTTTATTCCGGTGGTAGTTGCTGAGATCATCGTCGGTCTAATCATTGGGAATAGTGGTTTTAATATTGTTCATGAAGACATGTGGCTAGAAACCTTATCCACTCTTGGATTTATTTTCTTAATGTTCTTAAGTGGTCTAGAAATAGATTTTTCTGCTTTTAAGAAAAATGAAAATAAAGAAAAGAAAGGAAGTGGTAAGGAACCGAATACCTTTCTTGCTGCATCCATTGTTTTCATAGGAATCTTTATTGTGTCATTGATTTTATCCTATCTATTTGTACTAGCAGGATTTATAGAGAATGCGTTTTTAATGACGTTAATTATTTCAACGATTTCTTTAGGTGTTGTGGTACCAACATTAAAGGAAGGAAAATTAATGAAGACCAATATTGGTCAAATTATCCTCCTGGTGGCCGTAATCGCTGATTTAGTTACAATGATTTTGTTAGCAGTTTTTGTTTCCTTATATGGTGGTGGAGATAGCAATACATGGTTATTACTCGTTCTTTTTGCTGTAGGAGTTGGTTTATTCTTTGTTGCAAAAAGATTTAAAAACAATAAAATTCTAGAACCACTTTCCACGGGAACGATTCAAATTGGTACAAGAGGGGTTTTTACTCTTATTATTGTTCTTGTTGGACTTTCTGAAACAGTTGGAGCGGAGAATATTCTTGGGGCGTTTTTAGCTGGAGTACTTGTGTCATTATTATCTCCGAACCAAGAATTAGTTCATAAGCTTGATTCCTTTGGCTACGGGTTTTTAATTCCGATATTCTTTGTGATGGTAGGTGTTGGTCTAAATATTTGGGAGCTGTTTAGTGATCCGAAGCTTATCATACTTGTCCCTCTTTTGTTAATTGCCTTATTATTATCAAAAATTATTCCTGCTCTGTTCTTAAAGAAATGGTATGATTTCAAAACCGTTATGGCATCAGGATTTATCTTAACGTCCACTCTTTCCTTAGTGATAGCAGCTGCTACTATTGGAGAGAGAATGGGTGTCATTTCGAATGAAATGAGTGGAATGCTTATTTTAGTGGCTGTTATGACATGTATATTTACACCAATTGTGTTTAAAAAGCTGTTACCAAAAGAATCGGTACAAGTCAAAAAATTAAAAATTGCCTTTATTGGGGCCAATCAATTAACGATGCCAGTCTCTAGACAGCTGGAATCTAGTCTTTATGAACCAACGATTTATCATACAAAGCAAGAAAAAGCGACATATAAAATTGCAGACTCACTGTTTAACATTGTGGAAATACCAGATTTCGAGCTGGAAACACTTAAAAAGGAAAATGTGCTTCATGCAGATATTATAGTTGTTTCAACGGGGAGTGATGAGATTAATACTCATTTAGCATTAGCATGCAAAGAAAAAGGAGTAGAAAGGGTTATTGCCAGAATTGAAACACAGGATTTAGAGGAGGAATTAAAAGTACGAGACGTAGAGGTATTCTCGATCTTCCTTTCCACAAAGGCATTATTACGCGCATTAATTGAGACTCCGAGCGTGTTGAATATCCTTACAAATCAGGAAACTGCCTTATATGAAATCCAATTAATGAACGTTCAATACGAAGGAATGACACTAAGAAAGTTCCCATTTACAGGAGACGTCATTTTTGTACGAATCTTCCGTGGAAAAGAAACCATCGTTCCTCATGGAGATACAGAACTGCATTTACATGACCGTTTAATTGTAACAGGTTCTAAAGAATATGTAGAAGAGTTAAGAAGAGAGTTAGAATTCCTTATGTAAGATTAGTCTGCTGGAAGTTTTCCAGCAGTCTACCTTTATCATTAAGACTTTTCTTTTTGAAAAAAATCATGTAATATTAGTACTAGGTACTAATAACAGATTCTTATTTAGGAGGATATACATAATGAACCTTTCTTTAAAAGGAAAAAATATAGTGGTTATGGGCGTTGCAAATAAGCGTAGTATCGCATGGGGGATTGCCCGCTCTTTACATGAAGCAGGAGCGAACTTAATCTTCACCTATGCTGGGGAGAGGTTTGAAAACGAAGTTCGTAAATTGGTTGAAACTCTAGAAGGACAACAATCTCTTCTTATTCCGTGTGATGTTACTTCGGATGAGGATATTGCAAAATGCTTCTCTTCAATAAAAGAACAAGTTGGAACCGTCCACGGTGTTGCTCACTGTATCGCGTTTGCGAACAAGGAAGAACTGCAAGGGGAGTACATGAATACAACAAGAGATGGATTCTTACTTGCTCATAACATTAGTTCTTATTCCCTAACGGCTGTTGCGAAAGAAGCTAGAGAGTTAATGACAGAAGGCGGAAGCATTGTCACGCTAACTTACCTAGGCGGAGAGCGTGTAATTAAAAATTATAACGTAATGGGTGTGGCTAAAGCGTCTCTAGAAGCAAGTGTAAGATACCTAGCCAATGATTTAGGACCAAACAATATCCGAGTGAACTCTATTTCAGCTGGTCCGATTAGAACATTATCAGCTAAGGGAATCAGTGATTTTAATTTGATTCTTAAGGAAATTGAAGAGAACTCTCCTTTAAGACATGCAACAACACAGGAAGAGGTAGGGGATACTGCACTATTCTTATTTAGTGACCTGTCACGAGGAATGACAGGTGAGAATCTGCATGTAGATTCTGGGTACCACCTGATTTCTAGATAAAAATAAAGAATCCTGCTTCTCTTATGGAAGCAGGACTTTTTTATTTACTCTTGATGTTTGAAGAAGGTTCCTGACAGCTACTTTTTTTATAATTTGGTTTTTATTCATAATTAGAATCTCATCGTCAAGTTGAACAATTACGGGTTTCTGAGTTCTGTGTTTGTTTAATTGTGAATATGTGCCTTTAATCTTCTCTACAATAGCCTCATTTATCTCCGGGACCGGAAAGCTTGGTCTAGAAATATAAAACCCTTGACCACAATCTATTCCTAATTGAATAACTGCCTCTAACTCTTCTTCCGATTCAATGCCCTCCGCAATAATAATAGAATTCATTTTTTTCGCAAAGGTTACAAAGGCGTCTAAAATATGTTTCTTCACATTGCTTTCATGAATTTTACTTATTAGCGATCGATCGACTTTTATATAATCAGGTTGTATTTCTGATATAGCTTGGAGGGATGAATAGCCTGCTCCAGCATCATCAACCGCGATTTGAAATCCTTGGTCTCGATAGTGATATAAGACCTTTGTAAATGCTGAAAAATCCTCAATTGCACTTCGCTCAGTTATTTCAAACACAATGTTTTGAGGAGAAAGTTTATATTGTTTAAGCAAGGATATGGTATGTCCTGGAGTAAAGCTTGGGTCATAAATAACCTGAGGACTCAGATTAATAAATAATTTTTCGTTTTTTCTTAGGATATTGGAGCTATTTTCAAAAGCCAGTTCTCTAGCTGTTTTTTCAAGTGTATATAACGAGCCTACTTCTTCTGCATACTTAAATAGTTGGAGTGGTGATTGGAATCTGCTTTGGATAGGACCTCTAGTTAGCCCTTCAAATCCTAAGGTATTGCCATTAGTAAAATCAACGATTGGCTGGAATACAGTCCTTAATTGTTTTTTGGACAAAAGGGTTTGAAACTCTGTTCTAACTTCTAAGTCACTATATGTGTGTAGTTGAATAATATTTTGATTGATTAAAGCGGTTGAATTCATTTAAAAAAGCTCCTTCCCTGAAGAAAAGATCACAGTTGATCTTTTTCACCCTATTTCGACAGTAGCATATGAATGCATGAACTTAATGAAGAAATTGTAAATATTGCATTAATCTTTCGTAAGAGTCTGACTGGAATAAATATACATATGTAATTCAACATAAAATCTTCATTTTTTTGAAAACATAAATACAAGAATAAGAACAAAAGGATGGAATGATATGAAAAAAGCACTCACTCTCACCTTTATAACTACATTAACTGTTTTGCTTACTTCTTGTAATTCTGACGCTACGCAGCACAGTGGGATGTCTTTAATTCAAAAAAGTGATCCTGATCCAATCATTCTTGATGAGAAAACAGAGAAAGATCATAAACTAGTGGCCTCTATAAAAAAAGATGTGGCCAAGTTTGATGAACTTTATGATGTTGCTGTTATCAAAGGTGACGAGGAAATTTTAGTTGCTTATAAAGTGAAGCATATGCAACGTTTTCATATGGTGAAAATTGAAGGGGAAATTAATAAAATGCTTGAAGAAAAGTACCCGAAGGAAAATTTCATTGTCTCGAGTGATTATAAAATATTTTTAGAAGCAGTTGAGTTAAACGATAAAATGAAAGATCCGGATTTTTCAGAAAAGGATGCAAAGAAAAAGTTAGAAGAAATCATCAAGTTGAAAAAAGAACTAACATAGAAGGGAGCATGCAAAGGTGGGGAACAAAAAGCCAGAATCAAAAGAGGTAGAACAATACAAGCAATTTGAGAAAAATTTTGAAACTAAAAGACCGGTCTTTAAGAATTGTTTAAAGGCTTTTTTAGTTGGAGGATTCATCTGCATGGTTGGTCAAGCTATCACCTATTTTTATATTTACTTTTTTAGCTTTACAGAGCAGACAGCTGGAAATCCAACTGTAGCAACAATGGTGTTTATCTCGATGCTATTAACAGGCTTTGGGGTATACGATCGGTTAGGGCAATTTGCAGGAGCAGGTAGCGCAGTACCGGTAACGGGTTTTGGGAACGCAGTTATCTCCGCTGCAATCGAACATAGAACAGAGGGATTCGTTCTAGGGGTTGGGGGGAATTTATTTAAACTAGCAGGTTCAGTTGTTTTATTTGGGGTTTTTTCAGCGTTTGTGGTTGCGTTAATTAAAACGATATTAATCAAACTGGGGGCAATATAATGCTGAAAGGAAAACAATCATGGGTATTTAATAATCGCCCCGTTATTACTGCTACAGGTGTGACTGGTGGACCGTTTGAAGCAAATAGCAGATTATCAAATGATTTTGATGTACTGTTTGATGATTTATGGATGGGAGAAGATTCCTATGAGAAAGCCCACCGTCACTTACTCGAAGTTGCAACGAATACAGCGTTTGAAAAAGAGGGTGTGACGGTAGAGGATGTACAGTTCATGATTGCTGGAGACCTTATTAATCAGATTACTCCAACAAGCATTGCTGCCAGGCAGTTAAAACTACCGTATCTTGGTATATTTGGTGCTTGTTCAACATCGATGGAGGGACTAGCACTTGCCTCTTTTTTTGTAAATTATGGGGGAGGAAATTATATTCTGACAGGTGCAACGAGCCATAATGCAGCTGTGGAGAAGCAATTTCGTTACCCAACTGAGTACGGCGGACAAAAGCCACCTACTGCTCAATGGACGGTAACAGGTTCGGGTGTGGCACTGGTCAAAGCAAATCAGGGGAATGAAAGTGGGAAGCCGGTTACCACATCAGCTACCATTGGAAAAGTCATTGATCTTGGTTTAACAGATCCTTTTAATATGGGAGGAGCCATGTCTCCTGCTGCAGCTGATACGATCTTAGCTCATTTTAAGGATTTGGAAATTGATCCTTCATATTACGACTTAATCGTAACAGGTGATCTTGGGAAAATTGGACATGAAACAACATTTGGATTATTGCAAAAGGAAGGCTTGCCAATAAAAAAAGAGCAATTTAAGGACTGTGGCATGTTAATTTATCATGATGAACAACCTGTTCAATCAGGAGGAAGCGGGGCAGGCTGTTCAGCAACAGTATTATATGGACATCTACTAAATGAAATGAAAAAGGGGACATACAAACGAATTTTAGTGGTTGCAACAGGAGCACTTCTTTCGCCGCTTACTGTTCAGCAGAATGAAACCATTCCGTGTATTGCCCATGCTGTTTCAATTGAAATGAACCCATAAAGGAGGGAAAAAGATGCTCGCAATGTTTTTTTGGGCATTTGTTGTTGGCGGGGCGTTTTGTGTAATTGGGCAGCTCATGTTTGATGTGGCGCGACTTACTCCTGCTCATACACTTAGTGCTTTAGTAGTTATTGGAGCGGTATTAGACGGGTTTGGATTATACGAACCATTAGCTGATTTTGCTGGTGCTGGTGCCACTGTCCCAATTACAAATTTCGGTAATACTCTTGTGCACGGTGCCCTTCAAGAAGCTGAACAGCATGGAGTTATCGGGGTATTAACTGGAATGTTTGAAATTACAAGCTCGGGTATCTCAGCAGCTATCGTTTTTGCATTTATCGGCGCTTTAATATTTAAGCCAAAAGGCTAAAAATTTTTTGAAATAGGACAAAGCCTACACGTTTTCAGGTCACTTACATACCTTATAGTAAGTCAAGGAAAAGTGAGGTGACTTGGTATGTATGGTTGCGGCTATGGTGGCTACGGCTATAATGGCAACGGCGGTGGATACGGATCAACTTTCGTATTGATCGTTGTATTATTCATCTTGTTAATTATTGTTGGAGCTAGCTTTTACAACTAATCTCCAAAACAAAGTGTAGGAAGAAAGATCGTTTCTGTTCAAAGAAACGGTCTTTTTCCTGTCTTAAAATCACCCTTTTTATGTTTTCTTCATAAGATGAGAGTAGCTTAAAAAGGAGGCGTGGTTTTAAGAATGGATAATCAATTTTTCAAAAATGTTGAAAAGAAAACTGGCGTAAATATGAAAGACATTCTTGAACTGGCTGGTTCATTACAAAATGCAAACTTTAAAGATGAAAAAACAGTTCGCAATGTAATCAAACGTGTATCTCAAATTGCGAATAAACCAGTCACAAAGGAAATGGAAGATAAAATAGTTTCTTCTATAGTTGCTGATGGAAAACAACTTGATTTTAATACTTTATCTAAAATGATTAATAAGAAATAATAAAAAAGAGAAGCCTCCGAAAATTGGGAAGCTTCTCTCTTCTTTTTCCTGTTATTTTGGAAGGATTGGGGTCAAAAATCTTGAGGCCTTAGCATTTTTGCCTCTTCTTTTATGAGGTATCGCTATATAGCATTCTTCTTTAGCACGAGTGATAGCAACATATAACAAACGACGTTCTTCTTCAATTGGTGCCGACTCACCATTCCTCAAGGACTCTAACGCGTAGTCGTGGGGAATTCCTCCATCAACAACATCGAGAATATAGACGACTCTATATTCTAATCCCTTTGCTCGATGAATGGTGCTAAGGGTAATTGCCTGTTCAAGCTGTTTACTAAGTTGTTTGATTTCTTTATTCATAGCACTCATATGCTTCGTATGGTCTAGAAAGTCAATGATTGTTTGAAAATTTTTTGCTGCAACCTTCAAATCGCGTATATCGTCAGAGCCTTTTTCAAGACTATTTCCTTCATTGCCACGTTTTTTTAAATAATCACCAAAGCCTACTTCCTTTTCAATGAATTCAATGCAGTCCAGTGGCTTGCGTCCTTTCAAGCTTCTAATAGAAGGTAGTAGCTTCTTTAGCTTTCTTTCCTGAAAGGCATGACCGGTCGTAATATTGGATAAGCATTCAAGCATGGAGCAATCATTCAAAATACTGTTCGCTTTTAAATCACTCATAACAGCTTGCCTAATAAAGAGAACCGGGAGAATTAGACTGATTGCCTGCTGGTCATCTTCATTAATAATTAGACGTAGAAAGGACAACATGGATTTTACTAAATAACGTTCATAAAAGTTCTCTGAATCAAGATCAATTCGAAAAGGAAAGCTAGTCGTTGCTAGTCTTTCAAAAACTGCTCGGCTACTCGTATTTGTACGGTATAAAATAGCGATATCATTCGGAGCATAACCGTTCTGTAGTTTTTCGTGTATATCCTGAACAATCATAGTTGCTTCCTCTTCTTCATCAAATGGATAAAACAACATAGGCGAAAGAGAATGTTGAAATTGAGCTTGCATGTTTTTTTTTCTTCGAGTTGTATTTTTTTCAATGATTCGGTTGGCAGTTGAAATAATCTCATGTGAGGAACGGTAATTTTCGTTTAAGATAATCAGTTTACTATTTGGAAAATCTTTTTCGAAAGATAGAAGGTAATTCGGGTCACTACCTCGAAATGCATAAATAGATTGATCGTCATCTCCAACGGCAAATAAATTTGCTGTTTTGCGGGATAGTAATTTAATCAGCTCATATTGAACTTTGTTAATATCTTGAAACTCATCAATTAAAAAATATTGAAATCGATTTTGGTACATCTCTAAAACTTTTGGATGATCATTTAAATATTTATAGCATCCGATAAGCATATCATCAAAATCGAAAAGCCTCTTCTTTTCCTTTTCTTGTTCATAATATTTATATAAATGTAACACTTGCTCTTCCCAACGAGTAGCAGTTTGTACATCCTGTGGAAGAAGAAACGTATTTTTCCAATATCCAATTTGTTGAAGAGCTAAATCGTATGCAAACTCCTTCTCATCAAGAGAAATTGTTTTTCCACCTTCTTTAAGTATTTGGTCCTTTTGCCAATCCTTTTTTATCAGTTTAGATGGATGCCATTTATCTGGCTCATGGAAAGTTAGTATTCTATAAAAAATACTATGAAATGTACCTGTTAACAGCCTATTAATGTCTGTAGGTGAAAGGAGCGGATATTGGTTAAGCCTTTCTTTCATTTCTGTGGCTGCTTTCGCAGTGAATGTAACAAGCATAATTGATTTTGGATCGATTTTTAGCTCATAAAGCATATATGCAGCTCTTGTAGTTAACACTCTTGTCTTACCACTACCAGCACCAGCAACTACTAGGACAGAACCGCTTACCGTTGTGACTGCCTTTATTTGTTGATCATCAAGTTGGAAACCGTTGTTAAATAATCGTTTTATATAGTGTGAGGTTATGTTTGCTTCTTGCTGAACGGTTGGTTGAAAGGAGGGAGAAGCTTTAACATGTATTGATGGTTGAAATGTTTGCTGCTTGGATGGAGATACAATCATACGTGTAACTGGTATTCTAAAGCCATTTCGTTCAACATATTCGATCGGTTCAGTACTCATTACTGAGGATTCGTTATCTAAACCTTTGCAATTAGATTGCTTCTGAAGCATATGATAAAAATAGGGCTCCTCTTGTATTCCTAAATATAGACGAACCTGCTCTTTACAAGTGGGACAATGAAGTTTTCCTTTTTTAGCTTCATCATATACAAATTGATAGTTCTCTCTATCCAGAATGTTTAAATTAACTGTTTCATTATTTTTCATAGCAATTTTCATAATTAACCCCTTAAAATCAAAAACTCAATCGAACTCTATCATAACAAAACAATTACTCCTACATAAAGAAGAAAAAATAAAAGATTTATTTTCCAAAAGTTCGAGGAGATTTATGAAAGAGGTGAAGAAGATGGGCTATATTATTCCTGTAGTTAATTTTCAATCGAATCAGTATTTAGAGAGAAACTTAATAGCATCCAGAGATCCATATAAATATGAATCGGTAAATAGAGTTATTCCGATAAAAAGTGGAACCTCAGAGGGGAATCAGCACCAGCAATCTTCTTTTTCTAAGAAATTGCTTCAAAGAGAAGAGAGAAAAGTAGTAAGACCTACAAATGAGGCGTTAGCACATATATATGAAATTACAGGAAAAGGAAAGTACCTTGATATAAGTGTATAAAAAAATGCCTCTAATGAGGCATTTTTTTATATATATTTCTTCATTGTTCGATGTGGAATGCCAGCATCCATAAACTCTTCAGATATGATTTCATATCCTAATTTGCTGTAAAATGGAATGGCTTGTGTTTGAGCATTTAATTTTAATGCAGAGTAAATCACTTTGTTTGGCATATTGTTCGATTTTATCCATTATTAGTTTTCCAGCTCCGGTTCCTCTAGCACTGGATAATACACAAATTCTTTCCACTTTTCCTATGCCATCTACATCTCGAAAGCGACCAGCACCAATAGGTGTTTCCTGATCATAAAGTACAAAGTGAGTACATTTTTCGTCGTACTGGTCAATCTCTTCTTCCTCCGGAACCTGTTGTTCCTCAACAAAGACGAGTCTCCGAACTTTAAAGGCATCTTGCTGCTGTTCTTTTGTTGTAACGATTTCTACATGCATTAATATCTAGTCCTTTCCAAGCCTAAACGTTTCAAAAACAGTCCATGAGCCATTTTCTAATTGATATAAAAGATGGAAACGATCTACGTATTCATCGTGATTCATCTTCTGCATTCTTAATGAACCAAAAACATCAGAATGTTCATCATCTGATAATCTTTGTCCTAACGTTATATGAGGAACAAAGGAATATTCTGTAGCCTCTCCGTACCCAAGGGCATCAATCGCCTCATGAAGATCTGTAATCTCAGTAGAAGGTTCTACTTTAAAATAAATAACATTGTTTACAGGATGGAAAGAACTAAATTTCGGTATGTGAATATGTAAAGGAGAAAATCTTTTTGAGATATCATCAAGCTTGTTAGCTAATATTTTTGCCTCATCCTCGTTAGCTTCAAACGGCGCTTTTAACGTGATATGCGGTGGAATGAGTGAGTAATGAGGATCATATCGCTTTCTGTAAGAGTTAGCTAAATCTTGAAGTGTTTTTCCAGGGAAAATAACAATTCCAAATTTCATTTTATGACCTCCGATAAGCTATGTAATATAGAAGCGTTGACTATTTAATATTATAACAAATTTTCAAAATCATTTATATAATTATACCCATACAAGGTCCGTAATACCCTTTGTATTATGAGCCAAACATCGCTTTTAAGGATGACTTTAAATCTCCTTGCCAATATGTCCATGTATGATCTCCATCAAATTCATGATAAACATAGGAAAGAGAATGATTTTTTAAGTATTTATTAAGTTCTCGGTTAGGTGTTAGAAAATCATACACTTTATCGTTTGTCATTTTTACGGCCGTCTCATTTTGTCCAATGCTATGGTAAATAGAGAAAAGACAGGTTGTGTTTTCATTGACCACTTTTTCTAAAACGTTGCTGTTTATGTATGGAGATTGTAGTATAACCTTTCCAAATGTGTTTGGATATTTTAAAGCAGCGAGTAGGGAAATGGTTGCTCCTAGGGAATCGCCCAGTAATGCCCGTCCCATCCCCATTTGGAAGGTTGGAAACTCTTGATCCAAAAAAGGGATAAGCTCATGAGCCAAAAAGCGGATGTATGCTTCATGTTTTTTACCTTTTGGATGATATTTTTCCCAGCGGTCTTCAATTGAAAGATATGGAACTCCAACTACAATAATATTTTCTATTTCTTTTTTTGCAAGAAGTTCATCACAAAGCCTTGCTAATCTACCTATTTGGAAATAATCCTTTCCATCAGCTGTAACAAGGAGATGGTACTTATATAAAGGTGAAAAATTGGCTGGCTTGTATACCAATAGGTTTAATTCTTCTTTAAGTTCATAACTATAAACTAACAAGTCATGGATTGTTCCTTTTATATTATTCACTTAGCATTTCCCCCTAACTGGAATATAAAGGTACTACTGAAAATTCTATCATATTATATTGTATGGAAAAATATTTATTTTACTAAGTGTATAAAATTGTATAAAAATACATAAATAATAACAGGAATTCGAATAAATGATAGAACAGTTGTAGCAGATATACTATTTGTACCAAAACGTTTGACAAACTGATGAAGGGTTATGATAAAATTGATACGAAAAACTGGAAATTTATTAAAGGGGGAATTCCATTGAAAAAGAAACGTTTTCTTCTCTCAACCGTTCTGATGTTGGTACTGTCACTTGTGCTTGCTGCTTGTGGAGCAAACAATGACGAGGGAAATGGTGCTGAGGATAGCGGTGATTCAGGTGCTGAAAAGCCAAAGTTCATTAGTATCGTAACAGGTGGGACAGGTGGTACATACTATCCACTAGGTGGATCATTTGCTTCGATCATTTCGGATGCAACTGGTATTGAAACAAACGCTGAAACATCAGGTGCTTCTGCTGAAAATATGACCACACTTAAAGCTGGCGATGCAGAAATTGCCTTTTCACAAACTGATATTGCTTCATACGCTAAAGACGGAAAGTTAATGTTTGAAGGGAATGCCGTTGATAATGTTCAAGCAATTGGAACATTATATCCAGAAACCATTCAAATTGTTACTACTGCAAAGTCAGGAATTAGCTCTGTTGAAGATTTAAAAGGGAAAAAAGTTTCTGTAGGAGCACCTGGTTCAGGTACAGCTGCTAATGCAGAACAAATTTTAGAGGTTCACGGTTTATCATTTGAGGACATCCAGAAGCAAGATCTATCATTCGATGAATCTACTGCAGGTATTCAAGATGGAACCATTGATGCTGCATTCGTAACTGCTGGTACACCAACAGGAGCAGTAGAAGGGTTATCTGCAACAGAGGATATTGTGATTGTACCAATTGCAGCTGAAAAAATTGCAGAATTGATTGAAGCATATCCATACTATGTTGAGGATGAAGTTCCTGCTGGTACGTACGGATTAACTGATAAAGTAGCAACTGTTGCTGTTCAAGCAATGTTAGTTGTAAAATCAGACCTTTCTGAAGAGGTTGTGTATGATGTTACAAAGGCTATCTTTGAAAACCTAGATAAAGTGACTCATGCTAAAGGTAAATTGATTTCTGCTGAAAATGCTGTAAATGGTGTAGGAATTGACATCCACCCAGGTGCACAGAAGTATTACGATGAAAAAGGTATTAAAGCTGAATAATAAAGTAGTTTGGTGAAAATAGGACCGGCCGGCTTTTATAACCAATTAAGGTTATTATGGTCGGTCAATTTTTCGCTTTTAGAGATAAATATGTACTAGAAAATGGACGTGTTACCATGGGGAAAGTGATTAAAAGCAAATCCTTTCTAAGTTTATTCCTCAGTATGCTACTCATCATTAGTCTATCAATCATTCCATATAAAAAAGCATTAACTTTTCAGTTAGAAAATTCTGGTGAGGTTCTTGTATATATTCCTCTTGGAGAACATCCGGAATTTAAAATAAAATATACACATTCGATTCATCTATCAGACGTTATTGAGAGCTACCAAGTGAATAGCAATGGAGAAATTAAGCAGTTTGAACTCGAATATTCTGATTTTTCCATTGGAATGCCAGAAAATGCCTCGGATGGTGAGGTATTCGAGCAGAAGAATGGAAAGTATTATATAAAAAATATGAATCGGATATTTCCATACTTTGATGTAAGAACTGGAAAGGTACGAGCTAATCATACAGTAATATATGGAAATGAAGAGTACCCTCTAAACAAATATATTCATCCGGGTACTTGGGTAAGAATAAAGGTAACTAAGATGAACCTTTATCAACAATGGAAAGGAGTGAATCTCATTGACGGATAAATTCGAATCTCTGTCACAAGAACAGCAAGAAGAACTTTTAGAAAAATACGATCCGGAATCTGGTTCGAGAAAGCTAACAGGAATCTTTGGTTGGATTGTATTTCTGGGATTATTATCATTTTCATTATTTCAACTTTATACAGGTATATTTGGTATTCTAACAGCCCAATTGCAACGTTCTATTCATTTGGGATTTGCGCTAGCTCTTATATTTTTACTTTTTCCTGCTAGAAAAACGAAAGGGAAAAAACATAAAGTTGCTTGGTATGATGTAATATTAGCGATTGCTTCTGTTGCGGTGGGTGCCTATTGGCCTCTCATGATCGATGAGTTAGTATTACGAGTAGGTATGTTGACTGATATGGATTTTTATATTGGACTTCTTGCCATTGTTTTAGTGCTTGAAGCAACAAGAAGGGCAGTGGGGTTACCGATTACAATTATTGCAGGTCTATTTCTTGCATATGCTGTATATGGGCCGTATATGCCGAGCTTCTTAGCACATCGAGGGTTATCACTTGAACGACTTGTTCAAACAATGTTTTATACAACTGAAGGAATCCTAGGTACACCATTAGGGGTATCTTCAACGTATATCTTCTTATTTTTACTCTTTGGTGCCTTCCTTGTAAAAACAGGTGTTGGTCAGTATTTCAATGACTTAGCAGTATCCATTGCTGGTAAAAGAGTTGGCGGACCTGCGAAGGTGGCTATTTTCTCGAGTGCATTACAGGGTACCATTAGTGGGAGCTCAGTTGCTAACGTTGTTACGTCTGGTTCATTTACAATTCCAATGATGAAAAAGCTTGGTTATAAAAAGGATTTTGCTGGTGCAGTAGAGGCTGCTGCATCAACAGGTGGACAATTAATGCCACCAATTATGGGAGCGGCTGCATTCCTAATGGTTGAATTCATAGGTGGAATTACGTATTGGGAGATTGCAAAAGCTGCAGCCATTCCAGCATTGTTATATTTTGCTGGGATATGGATTATGACTCACTTTGAAGCCAAGAGACTTGGATTAAGAGGCTTAAAAGATGAGGAAATGCCTAACCGTAAAGAGGTGCTTAAAAAGTTCTATTTATTAACGCCGATTATCGCAGTTATCGTGTTAATGACATCAGGTATGACAGTTACACGAGCTGCACTACTTTCCATTCTTGTAGCAATTATTGTGGGAGCAATTAATAAAGAGACTCGTGTAGGTATTAGAGGAATTATTGAAGCGCTTGTTGATGGTGCAAGAACGGCGCTAGGAGTAGCAGCGGCTACGGCGGCGGCTGGTATCATTGTGGGTGTTGTAACAAAGACAGGACTTGGATTAAAACTTGCCAATGGATTATTAGATCTTGCAGGTGGAGCGTTAATTCCAACATTAATGTTAACCATGCTTGCGGCGATTGTGTTGGGAATGGGATCACCGACAACAGCTAACTATGTTATTACCTCTACGATTGCAGCACCAGCAATCATTTTGCTTGGTGTACCTGATTTGTCGGCCCATTTATTTGTATTTTATTTCGGAATCATTGCTGACATTACACCTCCGGTTGCATTAGCAGCTTTTGCAGCAGCAGGTGTTTCTGGAGGTGAGCCGATTCGTACAGGAGTACAATCAGCGAAGTTGGCCATTGCAGCATTTATCATTCCATATATGTTTGTTTTATCGCCAGAGTTGTTAATGATAGATACAACATGGACGTACCTTATTTGGGTCATTTTCTCGGCACTTGCAGGGATGATGGCGATAGGTGCAGGAGTTATTGGTTATTGGATGAGAAAATTATTCTGGTGGGAACGAATTCTTGGTATTGTAGGTGGAATTCTTCTTATCTATCCAGAAGGAGTTACTGATATCATTGGCTTGGTAACATTCGCTGTATTAGTTGGACTTCAATTGTTCTTAAAACGACCTGAGCCATCAACAGCTATAGGTAAGTAATTTATTAAAAGAGCCTAGCAAATGTTAGGCTCTTTTTGTTTTAGTGGGAATACAGACAATATATTATTAATTTTAAACAATCTTCTTCGCTTTCGTAAAAAGCAATAAGCTCGGATCGTATGTGGATTGAGTTCGTGTACAATAATTGTTCGTTGAGTAATTTTTTGTTTCTCGGAAAGATAGATGATCTCTAGAGGTTGCTTCTCATTTAATGCCTTTAATAAAGCTCTCTGCATATGCATCCCTCGCAATTTAGGTTGATACTCCTATTATATACGAACAAATGTTCTTTATTCAATAAATGAAAAAAAGTGTGGAAAAAATTCCACACTTTTTTGAATCAGTCATTCTTTTCAAGTTCTTGGTCAATCGTTCCTTCGTAATAACCATCACTTGCTTGTTCATGAGTTTGAGCTAAACCCATTTCTAGTTGGTTTTTACTGTTGTAATCAGAGGGTTCAAATGATTTACCAGCAATTTTTGATGAGTTGTTTTTTTTCATTGAATTCCCGCCTTTTCATCTTTTTCCATCAACATTCAAACTTATTTTTTGATAAAAGCGAGAAGAACATACATTCAAATTAAAAAGGTAACACATATTTCATTTTTGTCAGTTAATTTTTTCTGATTTTAAACTTACTACCGCATTTACAAATCACACTATGTTTCAATTGCTTAATGGGAGTTTGACACTTAGGGCATATACTGTTATGCATAATAATCGCCTACTTTTTTATTTAGTCATTTCTTTGTTTTCATTACAATTTTTACATACTCCATAAATCTCAAGCTGATGAGAACGAATACGAAATTTCGTTAACATATTAGCTACATCTTCTACTTCACTTAATAATGGATATTTGAAGTCCTCGATTATACCACATATATGACAGATCACATGATAATGTTCACCTATATTAAATTCATATTTGCTTAATCCATTACCGTAAGGCAATTCATTTAAAATTTTTAATCTCACAAACATTTTTACGTTATTGTAGATGGTTGCGATACTAATAGTGGGGAGTTGTGAATGGATGTCATCAACCGTTGGGTGACCTTTTATCGAAGCAATCGTTCGTAATATTAACATTCTTTGTGGTGTAATCCGTAGTCCTCGTTCTTTTAAAAAAGGGATAAGTTTATCGAAATCGAATTTGTCAGTCATAAAATAGAACCTCTTTACTGGTAGATTAAAAGTTTGGGAAGTTCAAGTTGAGTATATAAATAATGATAACACTTCTCATTCGAAAATCAATAGCTTTTTATAATCATTTTAAATTAATATCTATTTTTAGTTAGTTATTAATAGAATATAATATACAAGAATTAAAAACGACGATCTGAATTTTTTCAGATCGCCGAACTTTTTATGCTTCTTTCACAGGAGGTAAGATAGGGTGGCCTTGAGGAACATCAGTACTTGAAAAAACATAGTTGGCACCTGCTGAAGCTGATAGGATAAAAGCGATCGCAACAAAGGAATAGATAAATTTTTTCATAATTTCCTCCTATATAGTTTTATTCAAATAATATATTGCCTTCTCAAACATACCAGTTGAATGATAATGTTTGGAAAGTAATTGATAAAACATAAGTAAATCATCTTTATTTTCATTGGAGCTCTCTAAATAGGGAATAACGGTTAAAATGACGTATTGGATTGATTTTGACTGATTTTCCAACGCTAGGAGATAATATTTTGATAAGATGGAATACTTTTTATTATTTAGAGTTTCTGAGAGAGTGAAAGTAATCGTAAAAGCTTCTTTTGCCACTTCAGGTAGGTGGATTTCAAAAGCAACTTGACCTTTTACATACTGTGTTACGAGATAATGTGTGGTAGGTGATAATTGCAAGGAAAGACTTTTATTTAAATACAACATTGCTTGATCGTAGTCTTCAAGCTTTTTATAAAGAAGCCCAATGTTATGATAAATTTGTGGTAGGAGATTCGTTTCATTTAATAAAGTTGCATTTCTTTCTAAATGGTTAAAACAGCTTTTTGCTTCTTCAAAAATTCCAGAATGAGTGTAGTTAATTCCTAACAGCATTAAGCAATGAAGGATTCGAATAAAATTATGTTCATTCATATAGGACTGGAGGGCCGCTTTTGCAAAGTGAATGGCGTGACCTGATTGCTGTAAGGCTGCCTTTACCATGGAACGATAATATAAGAATTCTCCCGAAGAAGAATCATGATTAATCTGAAATAAGGAGTCAAACTGTTGATCCGCTTGTTCAAATTGTCCCTTCAATATATACAGTACCGTATTGCAATAATGAAATAAATAGATTTCATGTTGGGAAAATGATTTCTTAAGTTTAGTAAGAATTTCTTTTTGTTGGTCTGCTTGATGTACTTTGCCAAGAAACAGTAGGTACCGCATCTTGTACAGCTCATATGTATGTAAGTAAGAGGTAAACGGAATGATTGCCTCATATTCCTTTAACTGGTTGATAATATCATTTACCTCATTCTTTTGATAAAAATATATCTTTTCATTTAGACGTTTTAGTAAGTCGCTAATAATTTTTTCCTGTTCCTCAGCGCGATTAATGCTAATATGTAATCGATCAAGTAGGAGAGAAATGGTTTCATCATTAGCTTCCTTTCCGTTATTTTCAATTTTACTTAAATGGGAAACGGAACAAATTCCATTAGCAAGCTCCTTTTGGGTAAAACCTTTTTGAGTCCTATAATACTTAATTAAAGGTCCAAATTGCAATGAAATCACCTCCTAATGCTTATACTTTATCACCGTTGCCATAAATGTAAACCTATTTTTTCAGATTTTTTTGAATTCGGGAAAAAAGGACGATATTTCGAACGTAAAAAACCATTCAGAGAAATTTTGAATGGTTTTTTACGTATTTTATTTTACACGAGGGAATCCGAATCCTGAAGCATAGTCGTCTCCGGCTGTTGCACCGATTCCACCATTAATATCGTAGAATTTTGCACGGTTTTGTAGTTCGCTTCTAAGTTGTGTGTGTGAAAGAGAGGGGGTAGCCGCCCATATTTTCGCCGCTAAACCAGAAACATGTGGAGTAGCCATTGATGTCCCGCTAATTGTATTATACCCACCGTTATACCAGGTTGATTCAATAGCCGCACCAGGTGCCGATACTTCAACATCACGCTCTTGAATCACGAAATCAGCATCAGTATTTGGATTGCCTCTTGATGAAAAATCAGCGACACGGTAAGTGCCATTTTGTTGAACGTTTTCAAGTGCAGCCACTGCAACAGCATTAACTAAAGCTCCAGGGTATCCAATCGTGTTGCTTGCAGAACCGCTATTTCCGGCAGCTGCAACTACCAATAAACCTTTACTGTAAGCATAATCAACTGCGTTTGCAATCAAGGTATCTTTTGAACTTGATCCAAGGGACATGGAGATTATAACTTTTGAACCTGTTCTTGTAGCTTCGTCTGCTGCATGTCGTATAGCTCCAGCGATGTCATCGGAATAACCTGAACCACGGTCGTTTAGTACCTTGTATGCCCAAAGGTCAGCTTCAGGAGCGACTCCATAAATTCCTAATCCGTCACTACCGCCATGAGCTAGTACTGTACCAGCGACATGGGTTCCATGACCGTTTTTATCGGAGCACGATCCGTTTATCAAAGGTGAACGATTTTGAGTGAAGTCTTTACACTGTTCAGCTGAACCTGCTAAGTCAATATGGTTTGTGTATACACCGGTATCTAATATAGCGACTTTAATTCCTGCACCACCTGATGTTTTTTGAACAGAACTATCATTGTAGATTGCTTGAATTCCCCAAGGTGTTTGGTCACTAGGAAGAGCTTGTGCAGATACTCCAGGCTTCGCGTTTGCGTCTGTACGATCTTCGAGGCTTACCTCATCCACCAATTGAATGGATAGATTTT
Source organism: Bacillaceae bacterium (assembly GCA_041640555.1). Lineage (GTDB taxonomy): Bacteria > Bacillota > Bacilli > Bacillales > Cytobacillaceae > Robertmurraya_A. Next base: position 323,988 of record JBEQAB010000003.1, on the reverse strand, counting down.
TGTTTTTAAGTAAAGCATTGTACTGATTTTCGTTTACCGTTGTTGTAAACCCATCATTTCCAAAGTCCCAGCGCGAACCGTACGTTTGTTTTGCTTTACCCTTTTCGCTCTGAGGTCCCTGGATATACACGCGATAAGTATCTTTTGAAGCACCTTCTTGTTGGGCACCTAGTGCACCACTTGCAAATAATGATAATCCCATTGCTGCGCTAATAAGCACCGATCCTAAAGTTCTTTTTTTCATGTATGAACTCCTTCCCGACTTAAAGGTTCAACCTACGAGGTTGTAAGGTAAGTATAGTAATAATTTTTAATAGAAATCAATAGACTTGTAGAGTCAGGATGTTGGGAAAATTTTATGAAAATGCAGAGGGATATTGGATGTTTCTAAAAAAAATTAACACTTCGATAATCTTTGGGATGATATTGACAATTCTCTTATTTCAAGTATAATAAAACATGTACTTTATATGAGATCTGTTAGCTCAGCTGGGAGAGCATCACCTTGACAGGGTGGGGGTCGGGGGTTCAAGTCCCTCACAGGTCATACGAAAAGCTCGAAACCTTTTATTTTAAAGGTTTCGAGCTTTTTTCTGTTTTCCTTAAATGCTTATTCCATGGTTAGTCACCCAATTCCCGGTAATATCATACAATGTCATTGCGGTTAAAAAGCGAAATTTATAGATAATCATATAAGTCGGAGGGTGACTCGATGTTTTATCATGTTAAAGAACTTCAATATCAGGCTAAACCAGAAAGGCCGGATCCGTTGTTCGCTAAAAATCTGCAAGAAGTGTTAGGTGGACAATTCGGTGAAATATCAGTAGCTTTGCAATATTTATTTCAAGGATGGAATGTTCGTGGGAACGGGAAATATAAGGATCTATTAATGGATACGGGAGCAGAGGAATTAGCTCATATTGAAATGTTAGCAACTATGATTGCTAGATTGTTAGATGGAGCTCCGGTTGGTGATTTAGAGGAAGCTGCAAAAGATCCTGTTATTGGTGCAATATTAGGAGGAATGAACCCGCAACATGCAATTGTTTCAGGTTTGGGTGCAATGCCAGCGGATAGTGTAGGGAATAGATGGACAGCAGATTATATTATTGCTAGCGGCAATTTGTTAGCTGACTTCAGAGCTAATTTAAATGCCGAATCACAGGGGAGATTACAGGTAGTAAGATTGTATGAGATGACCAATGATCGAGGGGTCAAGGATATGCTTTCTTGGTTAATTGCTCGTGACACGATGCATCAAAATCAGTGGATTGCAGCTATTAAGGAACTAGAAGCTAAAGAAAATATTGTTGTTCCAAGCACATTCCCTCGTAATTTGGAAAAAAGAGAAGTGTCGCATGTGTTATTTAATCTGTCCGCTGGAAATGAAAGTGCTAGTGGTCGATGGGCGAGTGGACCGAGTATGGATGGGGAGGGTGTATTCCAATATGTAGAAAACCCAGTTCCACTTGCGAAAAAGCCTAAATTAAACCCTGCACCACCATATATTCATGATACACCACCTGCTGTACTTAAGGATATAGAAGGAAAAATCCCGCCAAATATGATGTAGGAATATAGAGAAAAGCCATCATCCTTGTAAGGATAATGGCTTTTCGATTACTGGTTTTCAAAGTACATACATATACACACATAGGAAGTGTGCTGTCGATCCAAGCATGATGAAAATATGAAATATCTCATGGAAGCCCATAAAACGTGATTGAAGAAATTTAGGTTTCGCTCCGTAAATAATACCGCCTATTGTATAGAAAATTCCTCCTAAAACGAGCAAAAATAAACCAGAGCTGCTTAAAATCTCTGCAAGAGGAGCTGCTACAAAGACAACCATCCAACCCATCACAATATAGATGATTGTCGATAACCAACGAGGGCAATTAAACCAAATCATTTTAAACAACACACCGCAAAGAGCAGCAAATACAATAATAGAAAACAGTACCCAACCGGTTATACCATTCAAACTAATTAAACAAAAAGGAGTATATGTTCCTGCAATGAGAATAAAAATCATCGAGTGATCAAGCCTACGTAGAAAAGCAATGACTGAATCTTTTGCAACAACCATGTGGTATGTGGCTGAGGCTGAATAAAGCAATATCATACTTAATCCAAAAATGATAACAGACGTAATTGCCAAAGCGGAGCTAGTTGTTATCGAAGCTTTAATTACCATAGCTAATAGAGCGATAAACGAAAGAATGGCTCCTGCTAAATGGGTTAAACCGTTGATAGGTTCCCTTATATAAGAAAGCATATGCTTCTCTCCTTTTTCTTTTATGTAGTTTTTATAACTACTTATTATAGTATACGTATTACAACAACTAGTCAACATTTACTTATAAAGAATTGTGAAGTAGAATTGACATGTATATAGAAGAAAAAAGGAGAGAATTATGAAACATCTTGACGAGCTTATAGACGATCTAGGATTGCAACAACAAATTACAATGGATGACATTCCGGCAATAGATCTTTATATGGACCAAGTTATCCAATTATTTGATCAGAAATTTAATGATACAAAAAGAAATAAAGATGAGAAATTATTAACAAAAACTATGATAAACAATTACGCTAAGGATAAATTGTTTATTCCGATAAAAAATAAGAAGTATTCAAAGGAACATCTTATCCTAATTAGTCTCATATTCCAGCTAAAGGGGGGGTTGTCCATTAACGATATTAAGACAACATTAGTTGGTTTGAACGACGGTATCCAATCAGATAATCTGGATTTAGAAAAATTTTATACTTCCTATCTAAATCTGGCTATGAAGAATGTTACATCTTTTAACGAAGAGGTAAAATCACACTGGCAAGATGTGATGGAAGAGATGGAGGGTACTTCTGAAGAAAATGATCTTTATTTAAAAAATGTTCTCCTGATCGCCTCATTGATTAATATTAGCAATCATTATCGACGAGTAGCAGAAAAGCTCGTTGATGAAATAAGCTTAAAATAACACCATTTTCCTTGAGGAAGATGGTGTTTTTGTTATCAAATTAAAAAGAAAGGGTTTACATTTTGTGTTTGTTAGATTATCTGACACGGTATTTTCAGAATGTTTGTAAATAATATTGACTCTTGATGGATATCGTTTAAAATAAACTTATTCGAACTGATGTTATATTTTATGACATTATAATGTTAAGTAAAGTTACACAACAAAATTTAAGGGGGAAAAGAAAAATGGATGTAAACTACTTAATGAATAGTCTATGGGTAATGGTGTCAGCAGTGTTAGTTATCTTCATGATTGGTGGATTCATCATGCTAGAAGCGGGTTCCACTCGTATGAAGAACGCTGGTCATATTGCAGGTAAAACCATTTTTACATTCGGTTTAGCTTCATTAGTATTCTGGGCAGTAGGTTTTGGATTTATTTTTGGTGACAATGCTAATTTCTTTGTAGGTCTATCGAACTTTTTCTATGGTGGAGCAGAATTAGATTTAGCGCTAAATTCCTCAGTATTCTTCTTATTCCAATTAGCGTTCGCTGGAATTGCCATAACAATTGCACTGGGTGGCTTTGCTGAACGTGCAAAATTATCTGTATATTTAATCTTTACCGTATTGTTCTCAGCTTTAGTTTATCCGGTAGTTGCTCATTGGATCTGGGGCGGTGGCTGGTTAGCGGAACATGGAAAGCAAGACTTTGCTGGCTCAACAGTTGTTCACTTAACGGGAGCGATGGCAGCATTTGCAGCTACTATTCTACTAAAGCCTCGTATTGGCAAATATAACAAAGACGGCTCTGCTAACAATATTTATGGACATAACCAAGTATTTACAGCGTTAGGTGTTCTTATTCTTTGGGTTGGTTGGTTCGGATTCAATGCTGGTAGTACCGTATCAGTTGATGCAGGGTTCTTTGGATTTGTAGCACTTAACACGAACTTAGCTGCTGGTGCTGGTGCAGTGGCAGCGTTAATTATTTCTTGGGTAGTATTAGGGAAATCAGATATTCCTACCATTTTAAATGGGGCACTTGCAGGACTGGTTGCAATTACTGCATCATGTGCATTCGTTGATACATGGGCCGCGGTTGTAATCGGATTTGTAGCTGGCATTCTTGTATTCTATAGCGCGAGATTCTTTGAAAAACGTAAAATTGATGACCCAATCTTTGCCTTATCTGTTCACGGTGCTGCTGGGGTATGGGGAACACTTTCAACTGGGTTCTTTGCAACTCCAGAATTAGCGACAGTTGGTAAGCCTGGTTTATTCTATGGCGGTGGATTAGAGCAACTTGGGGTTCAAGCAATGGGTGTGGGTGTATCTGGACTATACGCTTTTGTAGTATCATTCGCTATACTTGCGATTGTTAAAAAGGTAATCGGTGGCCTTCGTGTAACTGAAGAGGAAGAAATCATGGGTCTAGATGTAAGTGAACATGGTAGCTACGGATACCCAGAAGTATTTTTAACTAGTGAAAATCAAAAAGTTTCTTCATAATTAATAAGGAGAGCCTCATTTTATGGGGCTTTCCTTATCTACTTAAAGGGCGTGTAAGAATTGAATTCATATGAGTCAATAAAATTATGGAAAGAAACTCATGTTGAAGAGTATATATCCAATTCAGAATCTCTAAATAAATTCCACGACGAGATTATGATGAAGGTATTTAAGACTGCAAGTGCCCGTATGAATTTTGAACCTCCATGTGCTTTTGTATGGTTTATTACTGGAAGCGGGGGACGATTTGAACAAGGATTAATCAGTGACCAAGATCATGGGATTATTTATCAAGAAGATAGTCCTGAGGCGGCTAATTATTTTAGTGAGTTAGGTAAGGAATTATCAATAGGATTAGAAATAGTTGGATACCCATTGTGCGATGGTAAGGTAATGAGTTCAAACCCATTATGGTGTCAAACGGCTGTCAGTTGGAATAAACAGGTGGTAAGTTGGATGGAGGAGAGCAGCTGGGTGTCGATTCGTAATTTGCAGATTTTCTATGATGCTAGAAAACTTGTAGGTGACCATAAACTCCTTTACCATTTAAAAGACGTTATCCACGAATATAGTCATTCCCATCCTCAATTTTTGGGACGATTATTAGAAAATGTAAAACATCTTAAAAAGACGATTGGTCCATTAGGACAAATCATTGTTGAGGAGAAAGGGTTACATGCAGGAGCTATTGATCTGAAGTATTCTGCTTTTATACCATATGTGAATGCAGTTCGGCTATTGGCATGGAAAGAAGGGATAAGCGAGACTAGTACAATAGGCAGATTAAAAGAGCTGAACAAAATAGGGAAGTATGAAGAGTTATCTCATTATCAAGAGAATTTTTCCCAACTTCTTCAGTTTCGTTTAGAACACCTATCCTTTACAGCTTCTTATGATGATTCCCACTATTTATATGTAAAAAAACTTACGAAAGACAATCAAAAACTAATTAAAAAGATATTAAAGGATGGAAAGAAGCTGCAGCAATACGTACAAAGAATGATTGAAAAGGGTGGAAACCATGGCGTTTGAACCATTTATTCATTTTGTGAGGGGTATCCAGGGGAAACTGGGGACAAATGTATATAGTGGATTACAGGGACAAAACGGACAGCATGTTGCCTTTTTGCGTCAAATTCAAAAAGAACTGAATTCAGATAATGTTCTAATGATTCCTTTGTCTGAATTAGAGGTGACGGTTTTTGACCTTGAAACAACGGGTTTCTTTCCTGAAAAAGGCGATGAAATTTTGTCTATTGGTGCTATAAAGACAAAAGGTGCAAATGTAAAGGAAGCCGAGTCCTTTTATTCTTTAGTTCAATATGATAAAGAACTTCCGCTCCAGGTGAAAGAGTTAACAGGAATTTCTGAAGAGGATCTAAAGAGTGCTCCGCCGTTATCAAATGTTCTATTGGATTTTTATCACTTTGCAAGAGGAACGCCGCTTGTTGCACACCATTCAAATCATGAAAAAAACTTCTTGCAAGCAGCGAACTGGAAACAATTCAAAGCTCCTCAAAAACATCGCATCATTGATACATCATTCCTTTCAAGAGTTGCCGATCCAGAATTAACTCATAACAAGCTTGAGGATATTTGCGAGCGGTATGGGATAGAAGTAGTGGATAGACATCATGCGCTAGGGGATGCTAAATTGACTGCTGTCCTGTGGTGTATTTTTATTGAAAACGTTCAGCAAAAGGGCTATGAGACTCTTCAAGATATATATAATCTGATGGCAAAATTGTAAGATTCTATAAATCTTCTTTACTTTTAAAAAAAGTTTGTGCTATTATTATCCATAAATGAACTGAATATTGGATTTCTTATCCAGAGTGGTGGAGGGGCTGGCCCGATGATACCCGGCAACCGATTTTCTTTTATAGAAAACACGGTGCCAATTCCTGCAAAGCAATCGTGCTTTGACAGATAAGAAGAGATGATAACAATAAACCCTCTTCTTTAGAAGAGGGTTTTTTATTTTTTATACGAGGAGGAAAACATGATGGAAACGGTGAAAGTGGTTCTTTTAGGATTTGGTACAGTAGGTTCTGGTGTCTATGATTCCATCCTTCATACTCATCAAGAGAAGTTGGAACATGTTATTGGTAGGAAGGTTGAAATTGTTGGAATATTAGTGAAGTCTGAAAAGGAACGTCAACTTCCCCCAAATATTATGGTAACTACAAAGATTGAAGAAATCTTAGCTCTCCCAAAGATAGACTATGTGTTCGAAGCAATCGTTGGTATTGAACCAGCCTATTCCTATACAAAGTTATTTTTAGATCGGAGCTGTCATGTGATAAGTGCAAACAAAGAATTGCTTGCAAATCGTGGGGAGGAGCTTACGGAATATGCTTTAAATAAAGGTAAGTTTTTAACTTTTGAGGCAGCCGTTGCAGGAGGGATTCCTTTACTTAGAACGATTATTCAGCTTCTTCAAGTGAATGGTATTTTAGTTCTAGAAGGTATTCTGAATGGAACGAGTAATTACATTTTATCGAAAATGAGAAATGAGAAATTGAGCTTTGGAGAATGCCTGCTTGAGGCACAGCAGCTCGGTTATGCAGAGGCTAATCCGGAAAGTGATATTTCTGGTAGAGATGCGTTCTATAAGCAAATGATTTTAAGTAGTTTAATCTACCAGGAGCAACCCAACTGGGAAAAGGTTGAAAGGATTGGGATTGAAGAAGTTGCATTAGAAGATCTTGCCTTAGGTGAGGTACATGGATTAAGGCTAAAGCTACTGGCCTCTTTGAAAAGAGTGGACGAGGGAATCAAGGCAACCGTAAAGCCTACGTTTGTAAGCTCTGAACATCCTCTTTACAATGTGGAGGGGGTAGACAATGGCATAGTTATAAAAACAGATTTGGTTGGAACTCTTATGCTCCAAGGACCAGGTGCTGGTTCAAAGGCTACTGCAAGTGCTATGATTGAAGATTTAGTACAAATTGAACAACAAAAACAACCCTTGCCAAAAGTTCATCGATATAGCTATCATACTCAACAAGAAAAGGAGAACAACCCAAGTACTCAATTAGCAGTATTTCCACTGCTAAACAAGGAGGAATGGCTAAGCTTAAAAGCGGTTATTAATGAAAACACAAAGCATGTAAAAATACTTCAAGAAGTGGTTAAAGAGATTGGTGGTAGTATATACGGAAGTTTCTTATACGAAGGTGAGCTAGAGTGTGTAAAGCTACCTGTGCTATATAAACGTTACCCTGTTTCATCAATCGGCCTAAAAAGAGACGAATTGAATGTAGTTAATAGCTTCTAGGGAAGACGCATAATGATTGCGTCTTTTTTTTGTATTGTAAACCCCCATAGGGCAAATAATATGTTTGCTATGGAGGTGTAGTATGAGAAAACTTTTAGTCGTGTTTGGAGTTATTATGCTTATCTTTGGTGTTGCCATCTATACATTAACAAATGTTTCAATTGATTACGCATTTGTTCCGGAAGCAGAGGATGTACGAAAACCAGAAAAGAAATCGAGAATAGCTTCTGTGTCAAACGGAGTGGAGATGGGGACATCAGAACAGATTGAGTTAGGACGAAAATTATTTTACGAAGAGACCTTTGGAAATGAAGTGTTTTTTTCAGATATTTTAGGAATGTTTAATGGTGCCTTAACGTTAGGTAATATAGGAAAGGCGATCTTAAAATTAAATGGGGAGAGTACGAATAATCTTCAGGTTGAAGCGTATAAAGATTTTTCTGCTGGTGATTTCCATATAAAAAAAGGTGACTTAATTGATACAGGTCTTGATGTGGCAAAAGGGGCTAAAACACCGGTTGGTATTAAGGTTGTGTTTGATGAAGGAAGATTAAAAGCAGGAGTTAGCTGTGCTGCCTGTCATGCCACTGTTGATGCGAAAGGGAAAATTATAGAGGGAGTCCCTAATTCGGATTTGCAAATCGGTCTTTCACTTGCCATGGGAACTAATACCGCTTCATATTTTACACATACAGAATTAGAGGATATTAAAGACTATATTAGTAAAAGTTCAACACAAATAGAAACATCGACAGGTGGGAAAGAATCCTTACCTGATATTGAAAAGTTTGAGAAATTCGTGGATGCTGAGATAATTAAATGGCCTGCAGGGAGTAATGACACGACCATTGATCTACATAATAATCCTGTTCAAGTTCCTGATGCGATGACGAATGGTGATCGTCCATTTGGTTGGAGTGGCCAGGGTCAAATCGGTCCTTTCAATGGGATTTCGGCAGCGATTAATAATGCCCATTCGCAAAATATGGATGCGGTCTCAGCCTCCGAGATTAGTAAATATACGATGAAAATAGATAAGGAAATATATTTGGGTACCCTTTTACAAAATGCAGCGAATCCAAAGTATCGATATGATGGAAAGTCTTCGCAAAAGCCATCTGACTTTTTTGCGCAAGTGGATCCTACCCCTGGAGTACCTGGTGTGAATCGATTGACTAAATCTCCCACTTACCCTAAAACCTCCTATATGACATCTGTTGGAGTATTATCGAGCTCGCCAGGATATAAGATATATGAACAATTAAACGCAATGAGTGCATACATGAATTCTCTTTCTCCTGTACCAAGTGGATTGCAAAAGGATAATGAAAAAGCAGAGGAAGGTGAAAGAGTTTTTACAAAGGCTGGATGTATCTCTTGCCATGCGGGACCATTTGCATCGAGCAATAAATTAATTCCAGTAGAAGAACTTAAAACGAACAGCTCTCGTGCAAAGGGTTTTTCGCCATTAAAGGACTACCATGATGTACCAAAAGTATATGAAGAGGGATTACCTGTACCACTGCCTGAAAATCCAAAAGTTAATGTAATAAAAACCACACATGAACAAGAGCAGTTGCTTCAACTTGCTTGGGGATTTTCAAATACAAAAGGAGCCTATAAAACGATTAGCCTTTATAACCTCTCTAGAAGTGCACCTTACTTACACGATGGCGGAGTGGCAGTTGGTCCGAATGGAGAGGTTGGAGTATCCGAAACCATTTTACAAGGGAAGCTTCCTGATCCGTACCACAGTCTAAAAGCGATGGTTGACACAAGGTTAAGAGAAAAAGTAATTGAAAGCAATGCGAAGAACAAGAATATATCCACAGCGAATGTGACTGGTAAAGGACATTCCTTTTGGGTAGATGAAACGACAGGATTTTCTGAATCTGAGCAGGATGCACTTATTCACTACTTGCTGACGCTAACAGATTAGAAAGGGGAATAAGGTGAAGGCTGTTACTTATCAAGGGTTATTACATGTAGAAGTGAAAAATGTACCAGACCCAGTCATTCAGCTTCCCGATGACATCATTGTACGAGTCACTGCATCTTCGATCTGTGGTTCAGATTTGCATTTATATCATGGAATGATTCCGAGCCTTGAAAAGGATTATGTTATCGGACATGAAGCGGTCGGAATCGTTGAAGAGATCGGAAGGGATGTAACCGGAATAAAAAAAGGTGATAAAGTGGTGATCCCCTTTAATATTGCTTGTGGACATTGTTTTTACTGTGAAAATGGATTGGAAAGCCAGTGTGATCTTTCGAATAAAGAGAAAAAGCCGGAAACTGGGGCGATGTTTGGCTGTTCACGTCTGTACGGAGATTATTCAGGAAGCCAAGCAGAATGGCTAAGAGTTCCGTTTGCTAATTTTACTCGGTTTAGAGTACCTGATTACAATGAGCTCCAGGATGATGAATTGGTTTTGCTAGCTGATGCGGTCCCAACTGCTTACTGGGGAGTAAGCAATGCAGATGTTAGACCTGGTGATACGGTTATTGTAATTGGAAGTGGACCGATTGGGTTGTTATCACAGAAGTTTGCTTGGCTAAAGGGGGCAAACCGTGTGATTGCTATTGACCGAATTCCCTATCGACTGGAACATGCAAGAAGAACGAATGGGGTTGAGGTATTTAATCTTGAAGAAAAACATGAGCTAACAGAGCTTTTGGTAGAGATAACAAAAGGGGGAGCAGATGTTGTCATTGATTGTGTGGGAGCAAGTGGGAAGATGACACCAATTGAACTAGCTGAAACAGCGCTTTTCCTACAAGGGGGTGGCCTTACAGCCATTAAGATGGCGAGCCAAGTAGTTAGAAAAGGGGGAATTGTTCAACTTGTTGGGGTGTATGGTCTTAGGTATAACGGATTTCCTTTAGGGGATTTGTTTGCGAGGAATATTACTTTGAAAATGGGATTTGCCCCTGTAATACGTAATATGTCATTCCTTTATGAGCTAGTGAGTAAAGAGAAAATAAAGGTTCATGATATTATCACTCATCACATTCCTTTATCTGATGGAGTAAAAGCCTATAAGTTATTTAATAAAAAGCAAGAAAATTGCTTGAAAATAATATTAAAACCGTAAGAGGGGGCGCATGCCCTCTTTTTACGTATTATGGATGCCTCTTTTTTCATTGAAGCATAGCATGTAGTAATGGAGAAAGGAGGTCAAGGATTTGTGATTATCGTTGCAGGAATGAATATAGAGATACCCCCTTTTCAATTATCCAGCAAACAAGCTGAAATTTTTCACTTCTTAAAGAACAGTAGGGAAGTGCATAGATATGTTCATAGTAGAGAGCTTTTGTTTGAATTGATATTACGAGAAAACATGATCAATAGTGCCATTGCATTGAACGAAAGTGAAGTACAATTTTCCGTATTTGAAACATCAAAGTTCAATTCCATGTATTGGTTGAAAACATCCAGAGGTTATATGATTAAGCCAAATGTATTGCCCTCCGATGCAATAAAAGATATTTTTCAAAATGGGAAAGAGTACGGTTTTGAATGCTCGACAGCCATTGTTTTAATTTTTTATTATGCTGTACTTCAATCTATTGATGAGAGAGCTTTTAATGAGCTTTTTAGTCATCTTCTCGTTTGGGATTGGAGCTATGATGAGGACCTAGGAATTATTACAAAAGTCGGCTCGGATTTTATTCCGGGGGATGTGATGTATTTTTACAATCCAGATTATGATAATCCGGTTTGGATAGGGGAAAATGTTGTATTTTTAGGTGAAGATAAATATTTTGGTCATGGAATTGGTATTGGTACAGCGGAAGAAACGATTAAAGCCCTTAATACATTGCGAAAAGAAGGGGCAACGAGATCTGCTCACTTAATCCATCAGCATAGTCGCTTAAATTATAAGTATTTGTCTCAGTTTTCTACGCAAATTTAAATTATTTGAAAAGGACAATTGATCCATTTGTCAGAAAAGGTCAGTGTCCTTTTATATTTATTTCATGTTAACTCTTTTTTCCATATGAAAATCGCTGTATACTAATACTATGGAAGGAAAGTAGGAGAGAAATACATGCTAAAAAAGCTTCTTATCGTTATCGTTTTGTGCAGTATTGGCTTTTTTTTACTGCCGTATAGTTTGCCATTGGTTTTTGCTTTAGTTACAGCTCTATTCTTAGAAGGATTAGTTGAGTTTTATAAAAATAAACTTAGGATTGCACGAGTGCATGCTGTATTAGCATCATTCTTAACGTACATATTAGGTTTAGTAATCATTGGTTATCACTTTTTTACCTTAATCATTCAACAAACTCTTCGTTTGTCAGAGAGTACACCAACTTTTGTTAAAGATTTCTATCGAAGTACTATTTTACCAATAATGGGTAGCTTAGAGAGATATTTACAAACACTACCGGAAGAAGTATTAAAATCGATGGAAAACACCATAGAGTCTAGTATTGCGTCCTTAGATGCCTTCTTACAAACTCTATTTGAAACGATCATATCTTTATTAACAGCCATCCCTGGTTTTTTAATTGAATTTTTAGTATACTTGGTTGCTTTATTCCTGTTTTCCCTAGAGCTACCTAGACTAAAAGAAAATATTAAAAGACATCTAACAGAGGGAAGTTTAAAGAAAGCATCCCTTGTCATTAACCAGCTTACCTGGGCAGGGGTTGGGTTTATAAAGGCTCAGCTATTTTTAAGTGTAATTACCTTTGTGATGGCATTCACAGGATTATGGATTTTAGGAGTTTCGAATAAAACTCTATTATCATTATTAATAGTCATTGTTGATATATTACCTATTTTGGGAACAGGCTCCGTTTTAGTCCCTTGGGGAATTGTGGCCATATTACAGGAGAATCAATTATTAGGTGTTGGTTTAATCGTTTTATTTGGGTTAATCACCGTAATTAGAAGGATCATTGAACCGAAGGTATATTCGAGCAGTTTAGGGATTTCACCACTAGCATCCTTAGTAAGTCTGTACATAGGCTTTAAGCTTATTGGTTTTCTTGGCTTATTTTTAGGCCCGGCTATCGTGATTGTTTACGATACATTAAAAAAAGCAAATGTTATTAAAGTAAACTATAAAATATAAAAATGAAAAGCCAAAGGTTGGCTTTTCATTTTTATTCCCAATCTTCATATTTGACAATTCCACCTGTTAAATCAAGCTCTGATCGATCTCCTTTGTAGTAAAGCTTTCCATTTTCAGATACAATCAAGTTTTCATACGTATAAACTTTTTTTCCACTCGGTAAGATGATAATGACTTTTTCTCCTGGTTCATCCTGCTTAGGTTGATCAGGGACGATGGTATTATTATCGTAAAGCTTTGTTACTAAAAGGAAAAGTACGATAAGACAAACTAGTAAAAAAACAATCCTCAAACTTACCCAAGTCTTGTATCGCTTTAATCGACTCACGCTTTCTCCGCCTTTACTTCAATCTACCTTTAACTCTATGCAGGAATAAGATGGAAGTTTCCTTTTTTCATAAAATCTATTAAACTACTTTAGTATGGTATTTTTGTTAGTAGATGGTGAATTTACATCAATATTTGGATTGAATGATAGAAACATACAACAAACGTCCTGATTTCGAATGAGAAAAAGAAATGTACATGTATTCGCTAGGTCGATTGTCCAATTTTTTTATTCGACAAATTGTGATATGTTATGCATACATACGAAAATGAGGAAATAAAGGATCTGAAAAAAATGAAAAAAAATATGGAATTAATTTTTAAAACAATTGATGGTGTTTCTCTTTGGAAAATTAATAGAATGCTAAAGAAGCTTTCTAAATCGAAGTTAATGATACTGGAGCAAATGAAGGACGAAAAAATTGTTATCCATTTACCTTCAAAATTGGTGAGGGAAGTAACGAGTCTTGAAATGAAAAGGGAAATACTAAGAGAAGTAGTTCAATTAGATGGTTTTGAATCCTTTAATGTAAGTGTATTAGAAAATTGTCGACCAATTTACAAAGAACAAATTACTAAATATGGTCTGTATCGATGGATTGAACTTCCTTTGCCAAATCAAATTCAATACGAATATAATTTTGCAGAAATGAAAGAATCTATTATTAATAATTATGAAGTGAGAACGATCATGTAGAAACAAGAGAGCCTCCCCGATAGGGAGGCTCTTATTTATTATTCGTAAAAACCAATGTACAAGCCGCCTCCGCTTTTTACCTAAAAAAGGGCTTTTGACTATTCGCACATTTTGGGTTTCTTACATAGGATATATTGACTTACAACTAAGGAGGTAATTTAAATGTCAGAAACATTTGGTGGATATGGCGGAGGTTTCGCTCTGTTAGTAGTTTTATTTATCCTTTTAATTATCATTGGTGCTTCTTGGGGCTATGGTTTCGGTTACTAATAATTAACTAAACAATAAAAGGGAGGAATTTAAATGTACGGATACGGATCACCTTACAGCGGTTGCTGTTATCCAGCAGTTGGTGGAGTTGGGTACGGTGGTGGCTTCGCGCTTATCGTTGTACTTTTCATCCTATTAATCATTGTTGGTGCTGCTTGCTTTAAGTGGTAATATTAAAGAATGAAGGTGGGGTTTCTCACCTTCATTCCTTTATAATCGAAAGAATTGTTTTGTATTTACATACAGTGTTTCATATGTCTTATCCAGTGAGATGGCTTTCAATTCAGAAAGCTGTTTTATTGTTTGATGAATCATATTAGGATGCGTCATTCTGCTGCTAAACGGTCCTTCAAAGGGCCAGGGACCGTCTGTTTCCACCATGATCTGTGAAAGGGGAAAACGCTTAGCGATATGTTGAATTTCTCTTTCGTAAAAAAGGTCAGGAGTAAGGGAGATGAAGTATCCGTTCTGAATCATTCGATCCATATCTGTGTCTGCTCCTTTAAACCAATGGAAATGTGCATGTTCAATACTATATCTTTCTAACAAAGAGCAAACGGTGGGCGCGTCATCATAAATGGCATGAAGCGAGATAGGAAAGTTTTTCCTGCTAGCCAGCTTTATCCACTCTTCAAGAAGTTCTATATACGGTTCTAGAGAGGAGTTCCAGGAAGTTGAAGTCCGTAAATAAAAGGGGAGGCCGACCTCTCCAACCGCTATCATCTCATCAAAATGTGAGTACACCCATTGAAAAAGGTCTGCCATTTCTTCGTCTGAGCCTATTGCTTGTTCAGGGTGAAATCCAAACGCTGTTTTGACCTGCGGGTATACCCTTGAAATATGAGAGTTTCTTTTACAGGATTCTAAGTCATAGGAAACGCTTATGAGCATTTCAACTTCGTCAAGTGTCTCTATCAACGTATGAATTTCATCATCTAGGTACTTATCTAGATGGATATGGCTGTCAATTATTTTCCTCATTTTTGACCAACCTTTACTTTTAAAAAATCATGAATCCTTTTTTTGTAACGGAGAAATTCTCCTGAGAACATTATTTCCTCGTTTCTAGGTCGTGAAAAGGGAACAATGACCTCCTGTTTGATTCTTGCAGGTTTATCGGATAATACAAGAATTCGGTCGGAAAGAAAGAGTGCCTCTTCAATATTATGGGTAACAAAAATAATTGTTTTTTTGTACTGTTCCCAAATCGAGAGTAGCCATAACTGCATTTCCTGACGAGTTAATTCGTCTAAAGCGGAAAATGGTTCATCCAAACAGATGATGGGCTGGGGACTTAGAAGTGCGCGTAAAAAGGCAACCCTTTGCTTCATACCTCCTGAAAGCTCATGAGGAAAAGAATCTCTATATTCTAATAGCCCCGCTTTTCGCAGCATCTCCATAGCCAATTCGTAATCTTTTTTAGCGTGTAGCTCTTGTCCAAGAACAACATTTTGAATAATTGTTCGCCATGGAAATAAGGAAGGGTTTTGGGGCATATAACTAATATGTCCTCTGTTACCTGTAATGTTGTTTCCTTCGAGGATAATGGACCCTGTATGAGGAGCCTGGAGACCGCCTATTAACTGGAAAATGGTGCTTTTTCCACTTCCAGAGGGACCAAGAACGGTTACGAATTCACCGTTCTTAATAGAGAGGTTGAGATTCTGTAATATTTTTTTATCTCGATACGAAAAAGACATATTTTGTAATTCAAGATGCTCCACGATTTTTCCCCTCTGCTTTCCAACGAATAATAAATCTTTCTAACCAATTGATCATAATAAAAAATAACAAACTTAATGCCATAATGAGAAATATGGCAACAAAGACACGATCTGTTCGGAACGATGAGGAAGAGAGTGTCATATAGACTCCAATCCCATTTTCTGATCCTAACCATTCAGATATTACGGCACCCATTACGCTATAAGTCGCTGAAATTTTCAACCCCGAAAAGATTGAGGGAAGGGCAAATGGAAACTCGAGTTTCCAAAATAACTGACGTTTTGTTGCTCCTGCCATTTGCATATAATGAAAAAGCTCTGGAGCAACCTGGCGAAATCCATCCATGGCTGAAATGGTAATTGGAAAGAAACAAACCAGTGTTATAACAATTAGTTTTGGTAATAGGCCGAAGCCAAACCATATAACTAGAAGTGGAGCGAGTACGATAATAGGTATATTTTGCGATAAAATAAGGAGCGGATATAAAGATTCTTTTAAAAAAGGAATATTATGTAAAATAATGGCTGTTAACAGACCTACCGTTACTCCAGAAACAAAGCCTAGCAAAATAAGCTGGATAGTGGAGGTAAGATGTACAGATACACTGCTCCAACCATTAAAGAGTTCAATAAAAATTTGTGAGGGAGTTGGGAGCAGCCAAGTTGGAATCTCAGTAATTCTTGCAGTGAATTCCCAAACAAAGAATAAAAGGAGGAGAACAAAAGTTGGTCTCCACCCTTTTTGTAATTTTTGTATCATGGACGATATTTCTCCGTTAGGGTATCCATTGTAATACCAGTTGGCTGATAAAGAATCTTCACCTGTGAAATAACATTGCTGCTTCCCATTTCAATCATCTTTTCATTCATTTTCGTAATCACTGAAAATAGTTCCTGAAGATCACCCTCCATAGTTGTTTCCAAAGGATGAACCTCATATTTTATTCCTGACGCTTCAATAATAGCTATTGCTTCGTCAACGTAAGGAATCACATTTTCCCCGTTCTTTGTCTTAGGGATAATTTGAATACTAACAAGTGCGTTTGGCATATAAACAACTCCTATTGTGGTAAAAATTCATTAGTAAAGGCTTTTTCTGCATCTAACTCTGTTTCTAGCAACCCGTTCTCAAGCATCCAAGAAGCATAGTTTTCCCATACTTCTAAACGTTGCTCACCCCATTGGTCTGCATCGTCTTGATATTTGGTTGCAAGCCATTCCTGACTTTTCTTTACAAGCTCTGCGTCAAGTTCTGGAGCTGCTTTGATTAAGATATCGGCTGCTTCTGAAGGATTGTCGATCGCAAATTCATAGCCTCTTGAAGCGGCTTTAACAAAAGCTTTTACGGTTTCGGGATCGTTGTTAATCATATTTTCACTTGTTGTTAAAACAGGTGTATAGTAGTCTAGCTTTTCAGAGTAATCTGTTAGGTAGACCATATTAATGTCTTCTCCGCGCAACTCCGCTTCTACGCCTGTCCATCCATAGTATATCCAAGCAAAGTCAATATCACGTTCAACAGCGGTAAAGAAGTCGGCATCACCGATGTTTACAATATTCACTTTTTCTACATCTGCTTGTTCCTGTTTCATAAGCGAGTCGATGACTGATTCTTCAACAGGTGAACCCCAACCCCCGTATGTTTTTCCCTCAAAATCTTTAGGGGATTGGATATTTTTAGATGCCGGTGATGCGAAACCAGATGTGTTGTGTTGAATGACCGCAGCTATTGAAACAAGCGGTACCCCTTGAACTCTAGCTTGTGTAATTCCTTCTTGATAGCCTACACCAAAGTCAGCTTTCTCTGAAGCAACAAGTTGGTCAGCGCCAGCCTCTCCGGGCATCTGAATGGTCACATCAAGCCCTTCCTCTTTAAAATATCCATTTTCTTTTGCGACATAAAGTCCAGTATGATTTGTGTTTGGAGTCCAATCAAGAACGACAGTTACTTTTTTTAAGTCAGCGCTTGACTCCGCTTGTTCTGTTTGTTGTTCATTTGTATCTGAACAACCTGCGAGTAATACAGAAGCTGTTATTGCAGCTATCCATTTTTTCATTAATTTCTCCTCCAATGGTATAAGTAGGAACATGACCTGGTCCTTTAGACGACAAAAAGCGCCGCAGTTTTTTGAACCGGGCGCATATGTTTAAACAAATGGATTGTCTAAAGAATATGTTCCCTACGCTGGTATCATCCAGATCAGGTTCAAAGGGTTAGCATCAATGGGATGCACTCTCAACCGGTCTTCACCGGTCCCCCTACAATTCTTACCTATTTAGTTTCATTTCTATCTCATTATAGCAGAAATTATTTTCTTGAAAAGGAAGAACTTTCTTGAAAAATGAACATAATGATATGTTTGTTGTTGCTTTTGTAAAGAACACATTGCAAACTTTAAACAGTCACGATAAGATTGAAGTTATGGATGAATTTGTGTAAGGAAAGAAAGGAATTTCAATAATGGCAAAAAATTTTAAAGATGATGTACAATCGCGTCGCACATTTGCAATCATTTCCCACCCGGATGCTGGGAAAACGACATTAACAGAGAAGTTATTGTTATTTGGTGGAGCCATTCGTGATGCGGGAACAGTTAAAGGAAAGAAAACGGGTAAGTTTGCAACGAGTGACTGGATGGAAATTGAAAAACAACGTGGTATTTCCGTTACGTCGAGTGTGATGCAATTTGATTATAATGACTGTCGAGTGAATATCCTTGATACACCAGGTCACCAAGACTTTAGTGAAGATACGTATCGTACTCTTACAGCTGTCGATAGTGCGGTCATGATTATTGATTCAGCAAAAGGGATTGAGGAACAGACCTTAAAACTTTTTAAAGTATGTCGAATGAGAGGCATTCCGATTTTTACCTTTATTAATAAGCTTGATCGTCAGGGGAAATCTCCATTAGAACTTCTAGCTGAACTAGAAGAGGTTATGGGAATTGAATCATATCCAATGAACTGGCCGATTGGTATGGGGAAAGAATTTCTCGGCATATATGACCGTTTTTACAAGCGAATTGAACAATTCCGTGTAGATGAGGAAGAACGATTTGTTGGGTTAAATGAAGATGGAGAAATAGAAGGGGATCATAAACTAAAGCAATACTCCTTATATGACCAAACGTTAGAAGAAATCATGCTATTAAATGAAGCGGGAAATGAATTTTCTCGTGAAAGAATAGCAAATGGGGAACTAACACCTGTATTCTTTGGTAGCGCCCTAGCGAACTTTGGTGTGCAAACTTTTCTAGAAACCTATCTTCAATTTGCACCTCCACCTCAAGCGCGGGAATCTACAGAAGGAAAAATTGATCCATTATCAGAGGAATTCTCAGGCTTTATTTTTAAGATTCAAGCCAATATGAATCCTGCTCATAGGGATAGAATTGCCTTTTTACGCGTATGTTCAGGGAAATTCGAAAGAGGGATGACCATCAATATCCCACGCTTAGGAAAGTCAATGAAGCTTTCTCAATCAACACAGTTTATGGCTGATGACAGAAACACGGTTGATGAAGCGGTTAGTGGAGATATTATTGGTTTGTACGATCCAGGTACGTACCAAATTGGAGATACATTGACTGTTGGAAAAAACAACTTTCAATATGAAAAGCTTCCACAGTTTACACCTGAACTCTTTGTTCGAGTTTCAGCTAAAAACGTAATGAAGCAAAAGTCTTTTCATAAAGGAATTCAGCAGCTTGTACAAGAAGGTGCCATTCAGCTCTTTCGTACCGTTCGAACAGATGATTATTTGCTAGGGGCCGTTGGTCAACTACAATTTGAGGTGTTCGAGCATCGAATGAGAAACGAGTACAATGCAGAAGTTTTAATGGAAAGATTAGGTTCGAAAATCGTCCGTTGGGTTGAAAATGAAGAAATTAATGAGAATCTTTCTAGCAGTCGTAGCCTTTTAGTAAAGGATCGCTACGATAAGAAAGTATTTCTTTTCGAAAATGATTTTGCACTTCGCTGGTTCCAAGAAAAAAATCCAGATATTACACTTTATAATCCTATGGATGATTATCAATAAGTACCTAGAAGTCCTCGTATTTTGAGGGCTTCTTTTTTCTAGGAAAAAACTATGGTTTTGGTATAATAGTATTAATACTTAAGACCTGGAGGAGCTTTTGTGAAAAAATGTATCGAATGTGGAGTTAGTTACAAAATCGAACCCTCAGGGTACTTATTTATCGAGGGAATAGGTAAAGAAAATGAATATGAATACTCTTCCTTTCAAGAATTAGAAGATCATTTAAAAACCTTGACTATAGATATGAAAAACCGTCTGGACATAAAAGCAGCTTTAACGAGTGAGAGGGTAAAACCAATTCTGATGACGTCATTACCTGTTCTATTTGAGAGAGTAAGAAATCGGGATATTGTTCAAGTAATTCAAACTGGGGAGTTAATTGGACATATACAACCAATCTTCGATATAAAGAACAACCAATTATTTGCATTTGAATCTCTTCTACGGACACATGGGATGAATCCAATTCCACCAGGACAGCTATTTCAAGTGGCAGAAAATACAGGGCTACTTTCTTTGCTCGACCAAAGGGGAAGAGAGGTGGCCATACAGACTCGGAGAAAGTATATAAAAAAAGGGGTCAAAAGCTTTATTAATTTTTTGCCATCGACCATTTATAATCCGGAATATTGTCTACAGCATACCTTTCATCTGGTTAATAGATATGGAATTGATCCTACAGATTTAGTGTTTGAAGTTGTGGAGACAGAAAAAATTGAAGACGTTGAACATTTGCAAAAGGTGTTTGTCACATACAAAAAACAGGGGATGAAGGTGGCCCTTGATGATGTAGGATCTGGATTTTCTACGATAGATATGCTAGAACTGCTACATCCTGATTATGTGAAAATTGACCGAAGTTATATTGACCACTGCGATCAAGATAGGCAAAAGCAAAAGTTTTTAAGGGAAGTGCAACTAGTTGCACAAGACCTAAACATTCAAGTTCTTGCAGAAGGAATTGAAAGAATGGAAGAACTAGAGTTGTGTAGAGACCTCGGGATGAACCTAGCTCAAGGGTATTTTCTTGGAAAACCAAAAGCGGGGGATCAATATATTAACCTATAACTATAGCTATTATGAAAGCTTCTCCAATAAAAATGGGGAAGCTTTTTTTTAGCAAAGTTTGAATACAAAGCTTGTTTGCATCCGATATTGAGCTTCTTTATAATATGGGGCATAAAGCCTTCTGTTGCCTGGAACTGTTAAGGTTTGAGAGGAGCGATGGAATGAAGATTAGCGGATTTGCTATAAAAAGACCAGTCTTTACAATTGTCACGATGTTCTTAGTGCTGATTCTAGGAATCGTTTCGTTAGTGAATATCCCTTTAAAGCTAATACCCGAGATAAAACCTCCGGTAGGTGTGGTAGTAACCAATTATCCAGGTGCAAGTCCCGAAGAGATTGTGGAAAAAATAACTAAACCATTAGAAAGTAACTTAGCCACCCTACCAGGTATAAAAACACTCACCTCAACCTCACAGGAAGGCGCAAATTTTACCCTTCTTCAATTTTCTTGGACGACGCATATTGATGAAATACAGGATGAAATCATTCAACGTATTGACCTAACACCTCTTCCAGACGATGCAGAGAAGCCGAGGTTCTTAAAATTTGACCCTTCACAGTTTCCTGTTATTCAACTAAGTTTAAGTGCAGATGAAAATGAGGAGATGCTTAGACAGTTAGTCAAAGAATTAAAACTGGAATTAATCAAAGTGGATGGAGTTGCGAGCGTAAATTTATCTGGAACCTTTGCAAAGGATGTCAAAGTTGAACTTGATCAGGAAAAATTAAAAACGATCGGATTAACTCAAAGTGATATAGTCAATTTAATTCAGGCTAATAATATTTCAATGCCTGGTAACCCAATTTTAACTGAAGGTAAGCAATTAACGACAAGAATAATATCCTCTCTTGACTCAATAGACACCTTAAAAAATTTAACGGTGTCAATGAATCCTTTAACGGGTGAAGAAATAAAATTACGTGATGTAAGTGATGTGAAATTAGAGATTCAAGATGATCGTACGATCACCCGGACAAATGAAAATTCTTCTGTGCTTCTTAGTGTACTTCAACAATCGGATGCAAATACGGCAGAAGTATCCAATGTATTTGTTCAGGAATTAACGAAGCTACTGACTAAGGAAAAATATAAAGGTATACAATCAGATATAATTTTTGATCAAGGAGAATACATAAAAAAAGCTATTGAAAACATAACAACTTCGTTACTCCTTGGTGGCCTATTTGCAATGGTCGTTCTCTTTTTCTTTTTAAAAAGTGTAAAAAGTCCTCTGATCATTGGAGTTTCTATTCCGTATTCGGTAATTTTTACCTTTGTATTAATGTATTTTTCAGATTATACGCTTAACATTATGACGCTTGGAGGCCTAGCGTTAGGAATTGGAATGCTGGTGGACAATTCCATTGTTGTAATTGAAAATATTTATCGCCACTTGGCGATGGGCAAAAATGCAAAGGAAGCAGCTCGTGTTGGTACACAAGAGGTAGGTGGAGCAATCACTGCTTCGACTCTTACAACAGTTGCTGTCTTTCTACCAGTTGTTTTTATTACAGGGATTATTGGTGAGCTTTTTAAAGAATTTGCAGTGACAATCTCGTTTAGCTTAATAGCATCGTTGTTAGTATCATTAACTGTAGTTCCTATGCTCGCAAGTAAGCTATTAATGGAATCAAAACATAATGCTGAGAAAGTAAGACAAAGCTCTTATGTTCTACTTCGGCTTGAAAGGGGAGTGAGATGGTGTTTACAGCATAGAATTTTGGTTTTAATCATTTCATCTTTGTTATTAGTTGGTGGAGGATTTAGTTTAACAACTGTAGGTATGCAGTTTTTACCTAAAACGGACGAAGGATTTTTTACCATTCGTGTGAAGTTAGGGAATGGAATGGCGTTATCAGAAACAGAAAAAGTACTAACTTCTATTGAAAAAGAGCTTAAAAAGGAGTCGGATGTTGAAACGTATGTTAGCTTAATTGGAACTACACAAGAGGGCTCCTTTAGAGGAGCAAGAAACGCGAATGAAGCAGAAATGTACGTAAAGATGAAGCCATTAAATGAACGTGATCGGTCCATCTTTCAATTTGTGGATGAGGTAAAGGAATCATTTGAAGCAGTTGCGAAGTCCACGAATGAAACCGCTAAATTATCATTTAATATGCAGTCAACGGCTGGATCGAATCCGAATACCCTAACATTCAGCGTATTGGATACGAAGCAGGACAGGCTAGAAGAATCAGTTGGGAAAATATATGCTAGGTTGAACAAACTAGATGATGTAAATGAAGTTACCACCGACTTAATGGAACAATTAGAAGAAATTCAGATCACGGTGAATCGGAAGGAAGCAATTAAGCAAGGCTTGACACCGGCAGCCGTTGCGATAATTGTAAATAACGTGACTCGTGGGAGTGTAGCTACCCAGATAGTAGATGAAGACTTAGAGATCTACCGAGTAATTGTTGAATATGATAAAAGCGTGAGCGAAAGTATGGAAAGCATAAAAGGACTATTAATAAAAACCCCAGCTGGAAATTATATTGAGTTAGGTGATGTAACCAACATTTACCGTGGTTATGGACCTGTCAAAATAGAAAGAATTAACCAACAGGCTGCTGTTCAATTTACTGTAAAGTATAAAGATACAACAAATCTTGGATTTGTTTCTAAACAGGTGGATCAAGAGATTGAAAAATTGAAACTAGCAGATGAAACAGAAGTTGTTTTTAGTGGGGATCGTGAATTACTCGATAGTGCGTTAGATCAATTGTTATTAGCATTTTTCTTAGCCATTACGTTCGTGTATCTCGTAATGGCAGCACAATTTGAATCCTTGAAATATCCGCTTGTAATCATGTTTACGGTCCCGTTAATGGTAATAGGGGTTGCCCTTGCGCTAACTATTACAAGCACGCCCATTAGCTTGACTGTTATTATAGGAGTGATCGTTCTAGCTGGGATAGTTGTTAACAATGCAATTGTTATAATAGACTATATTAAACAAAAGAAGGATCAAGGAATGGAAATGACGGAAGCAATTGTAATTTCAGTAAAAGAACGCTTTCGTCCCATTCTAATGACAGCTTTGACAACCATTTTAGGACTCATTCCACTTGCACTTGGTATAGGGGATGGTACGGAAATGAATCAGCCTATGGGGATTACGGTGATTGGTGGATTAATCAGTTCGACTTTCTTTACATTGTTTGTTATTCCAGTTGTTTATAGCCTTTTTGATAAAGAAATTTCGAAATGAAATGGAAATAATACCTAATGTCGAAAAATGTAGGAAAAGTCTTTCATGTTCAAGTGATAATTCTTCTTTATTTCGTACAACCTATAAGTAATGAAAATTAGCTGGTGATTAGGATGAAAAAACAAGGGAAGTTAGAAGCTGTATTGTGGAGTATTGCGCTGCCTGGATTTAGTCAGCTTCTCAGGGGAAGCTACGTGAAAGGGGTACTATTCGTACTTCTTGAGTTTGTAATAAATGTAATGAGTAACTTTAATGAGGCCATAATGTTAAGTTTTTTATGGGAGATAGATCAAGCATTTGCAGTACTTGATTATCAATGGCTGATGTTTTACCCTTGTCTTTATATGTTCGCTATGTGGGATGCATATCGATCTGCAATGCCAGAAACGGAGGAATATTCTTATCTTCCTTTTGCCTTCGGAGCTTATTTTGTCACGGTCGGGTTGATGTTATCAAAAAAAGTGAAGCTTTTTGGTATCGTATTTGGTCCAATCTTTCTTCCTATGATTTTTTTGATTCCAGGATTGCTTATTGGATTTGTAATCAGATACTTAATATTAAGAACAAAGGTACCAAAAGTGAAGTTCTAACTTATTGTTAGAACTTTTTTTGTTTTTCTATTTTTACACCCCCATAGCATTCACCTTTTAATCGTAGATATTTAGTGACTAGAAGATAGCGGCCGCTTCTTACAATACAACTGAGGTGAATAAGATGAACAAACATACAATCTTTGATAAAAATAAAATTATAAAAGGTGCTTTTGCCATTGTTTTAGCAGGTTCACTTTCATTATCGACAACCAATGCATTTGCAGATGAAAATGAGAACGCAGATTCTCAAGTGGTCGATCAAACAGTTACAAGTGAAGAAACAAATACTAACGAAGAAGTTATTTCTTTAGATAACGTACTCGTTGATGAAAATACAAATGAAGTCGAAGAGCCAGAGCTATTACCAGGAGATTTCTTCTATTTTGCAAAAACAGCGTTAGAAAAAATTCAGTTAATTTTAACTTTTGATGATGTAAAAGAAGCAAAGTTATTATCTGATTTCGCAACAGAAAGATTAGCAGAAGCAGAAGCATTATTCTCTGCAGGTAAAGAAGAAGAGGCTTTAGCTGTCATGGAGAAAGCGTTAGAAAATCTTTCTACCGCTGAAGAGACTGTAAGTGAAAATAAAGATACAACAGAAGAAACAACAGAAGAAGTTGATCCTACAGAAGCAACAGAAGAAAATGTAGACGCAACGATTGAAATTATTGAGAATGATGTAGAAAATGAAGAAACGGTAGAAGTAGAAAAGCAAATTTCTCAAAATATCATTTCGTTAAAGGCGAATATGGAAAAAGTAAAAAATCCTGTAGCAAAAGCTGCTCTTGAGAGAAACATGAAGAAAAGCTATGCAAAGCTAGCTGAAAAGATGGCAAAACTGGAAGAAAAAGCTTCTGAAGAAGTGACTCCGGTTGAAATGGAAGAGGAAACAACAGTTGAAGAAACAGAAGTACCAGTAGTAGAAGAATCAACTACAGAGGAAGTAGCTGTCGAAGAAAAGACGGAGGTCGTAACGGCTCCTGTTCCAGCTGCTAAGGTAACTAACCAAGCAAAGGTTGATCAAGCTCAAAAGAAAGCTGAGAAGCAAGTGGTAAAACAGGAGAAAAAGGCTGAAAAGCAACAAGGAAATAAGGCAAATAATCAGCAAAAATCAAATGCTGGTGAACAAAAAGGAAACGGAAAGAACTAACATAACTTTTATAAAAGAGGCCATTATTTAAATGGCTCTCTTTTTTTCCAATAGCTTACCCTTAAAAATCACAACAAAGTATCGTATGATATATGGTGATAAGTGAGGTGAAGCTGTTGTTAGGTTTATTGTTTTTACCTAAAAAGAAGAAACGGTCATTAGAAGAGACGGTATTAGCCATTCAAAGTGGAGACCAAGCACTTCAAAATGAACTTATTCATCAATATAAACCCTTTATTGCCAAAACGGTATCTTCCGTTTGTAAAAGATATATTAGTGAAACAGACGATGAATTTAGCATTGGTTTAATTGCATTTAATGAAGCTATACAAAAATATAGTTCGGATAAAGGCAGCTCCCTGCTTAGTTTTGCAGAAGTTATTATAAAAAGAAGAGTGATTGATTATATCCGGCAGCAAATTAAACATCAAAATCTTTCAATGGATGCAAATGGGCTTGAAGAAAACGAGGATGAGGTTTCTCAGTCTAGTCTTGAAGCGAATATGTCTCTTGAGGAATATCATAAGCAAACAGACGATGAATTAAGAAAACAAGAAATTATCCGTTTTTCAAAACTTTTAACGGAGTTTGATCTATCTTTTAAAGACTTGGTAGAGAATTCTCCAAAGCATGCAGATGCTAGAAAAAACGCCATGTTAGTTGCGGTGGAAATAGTTTCCAATGAAGAAATTAAGCGAATTTTAGTAGAGAAAAAGAGACTTCCAATCAAACAAATTGAGAATTCTGTAAGTGTTAGCAGGAAGACGATCGAACGGAATCGAAAATATATTATTGCTATTGCTCTGATATTAATGAATGACTATCTATATTTACAGGATTATATAAAAGGGGTGTTGGAAACGTGAAACAAGGAATCATAATGGAAGTTAATGATCGTTTTTTAACATTATTAACCCCCGAAGGTGAATTTTTAAAAGCCCGTAATCAAAGTAGAAATTATCAAATAGGACAAGAAATCTCCTTTATTCCGTTTGAGAAAGAAAGTTTCTTGAATGGTTGGGGCAAAGTTCTTCATAAAAAAACAGCAGGGATACTTGTCGCGGCATCTCTTCTTCTAATATTTTCTTTCGTTCCATCTAGAGTGGATAATGAAGTGTATGCTTACATGTCAATAGATGGAGAATCAAGTATTGAACTTGCTGTAAATAAAGATCTCGAAGTTATAGACGTCATTGCTTATAACGAGAGTGGAAAAGAAGTAATTGCTGACATTGATTGGAAAAATGAACAAGTTGATAAAGTATCAACTGCGATTTTATCTAGTATTGAAAACCTAGAAGTTCATTCTGATACACAGGAAATCGTCGTTGGGACGGTCTTGGCTGGTTCTCAAATAAACAAAACGGATGAAAAACTTCATCAAGTGATTGATTCCTTAAAGCAAGAAACGAAAGTGGAAATTGCCGATGTTCAGGCGACTGTTGAAGAAAGAAAAGAGGCAAAGGAACAAGGCGTTTCTGTTGGGAAATACAAAGCTCAGCAAGCAAAAGAGAAAGTTAAGGAAAAGACAGAAGATCACACGAAACAAGAAGAACCATCAGTAGAAACACCTGCGCCTAGCGTGAATAAACCAAATAACAACGCTACTGATACACCTGCACCGAATAATAATGGAAATGGAAAGGCCAACCCTAACTCAAATGCTCAAAAAAAAGAATTGAATAAACAAAATTCAGGGAATGGCAATTCTAAAAATAACAATCCTGGACAACAAAAAAAAGAAGTAAACCTTCAAGCTCAACAAAATGGTAACTCAGGAAAAAAACAAGAAATTAAGAATAATCCAGTTCATAGTAATAAAGAAGAAAAGCCCCGCAACTAATGCGGAGGCTTTTTGCCATTTAATATGAAGTTTTATTAAAAATTGCGACCTGACATTTGTGCTTGTGCTTGTTTTACAAGTCGCTTTGTAATTTCTCCGCCAACTGACCCGTTGCCTCTTGATACTGTATCTCCACTTAACGTAACGCCAAATTCTTGTGCGATTTCGTATTTAACTTGGTCTAAAAATTGCTCCACACCTGGAACTAAAAGCTTGTTACTGTTTCTTGCCATAATATCAGCTCCTTTTTTGTATTTACAGAGAAATCATCTCTGTATGTGTAGTATGCAAGCAATGACTGATTTACATAAGTGGTAAGTTTTCGTATTTTAGGGAAAAGCCGAATTAATCTTTTCCATGACTAACATCTTTTGTGGGATGCATAAAAGGGTAGCCCTTCGGTTTTTTCTTACTTTCCACAAGGTCTCTATTTTCACTTGTATTCCAACCTATATCATTGGTTGGATGTACCCATTCGTCTCCAGACATAATGGCTGGATCCGTATTCTCACTCCATTGTTCTAATGGGGAATTAGAAGAAGCATACTGGCTATCACCAATCACAACGCCTTGAGAGTTAATAAATGGAGGTTCAATGGTAATACCTGTTCCCTTAAAGTCTGGAGAGTTAATTTGATGAGGTAGTGTTCCGTCGATTGAATAATTTTCTTCCAATTTCTTTCTTTCTTTGCTCATAGCATTCATTCCTTTTTCTTTTATATTTTGTTGTCTGTGTTTTTTTATAAGTAGAAAATGAAGACAAAAAAAGGAAGAGTGAAACATAAAAGAAAAGTGAACCATATATGTAGTTCCATAAAGGAGGAATGAAAAATGGCTAAAAGAAAAGCAGAGCGAGATGCTGCCGTAAAATATAGCAAAACACCTAAGAAAAATATAAATGAATCTGAATTTTCAGCGGAATTTACTTCTGATGAGAACACGATGAAGGGATTTAATCGAAATTCAAAACAAGGAAGAAAAGGTAGATCTTAATGAAAAAGAAAAAACAAACCCCAAATGTTGAATTTGGCAGTGAGTTTGGAGATATCAATGCAGCGAAACATTATGAAGTCCCACTCATGAATAGCGAAAAAAAGCAAGGCGCTAAGAAAAAGCAGAACAAGAAAAAATAAGGAGGTGCTTAGTAAGCCCTCCTTCGTTTTTTTATCCATTTTTTGTTCCAAATAATAGCGATTGTTGCTTTGTCGGTTCAAAATACGCTAAGAGACTAGTTTTTCCACGTGAAAATATTCCCGATTGCATATACTTCTGATAGTCAAAAGAAAGCTCTTCTACGATGGAATGCTTATATAGCTCTTTTTCTTTAATCCCTAAAGCAGCAAAATCTTCTCCTAATAGGCGAGGTTCCTCAAGGATCATATGATATAGAGCAGACCTCTCATCCTTCTCAAGACGATCCTCCCACCACGATTTTCGAGGTTTGAATTTTGCATTCTCCAAATAGTCAATCTTCATTAAGCTTAATATAATATCTTGGTCAGGAAGATTTATGGATTTGATGAAGTCAAACAAACGCTTAAATAAATCCTCAAGCTGGTGACCTATTCTAGACCAACCTCTATCTTCCCAATAAGAACCGAACTTTTGGAAAAATTCAAAAGGAGATGAGAAGGAGTTCGTAACTAAATATTCAATCGTATGGTCCATACGATGATCATTCCAATACTTCTCCAGCACGTCTTCCACTTGCTTGATTTTGATTATATCATCAAAGGACAGAACATTATTACCTAGAATTTCGTATGGTGACTGGTCCATATAAATGTATTGATGATCTGCGGCTCGTAAACGCAAGCCAGTACCTCTAAGCATCTTTAAAAATCCTAATTGTAATTCCTCAGGTCTCATCTCAAATACATCATTAAAGGTCTTTTTGAACGTATCATAATCCTCTTCAGGCAGACCTGCGATTAAGTCAAGATGTTGATCAATTTTCTTGCCTTCTTTAACCATTGTTACGGTACGAGTAAGCTTCTCAAAGTTTTGTTTTCTCATCACTAGTTCATTTGTATAATCATTTGTAGACTGAACACCAATTTCAAAGCGGAATAAGCCTGGAGGTGCTTCTTGATTTAGAAATTCGATAACCTCAGGTCGCATGATATCGGCTGTTATTTCGAATTGGAAGACTGTCCCAGGTAAATGTTCGTCTATTAGAAAACGGAACATTTCTAGAGCATAACTTCGGCTAATATTAAAGGTACGGTCAACAAACTTGATCGTTTTTGCACCGTTTTTCATTAAGTAACGGATATCTTCTTTAATTTTTTCTCGATCAAAATAACGTACACCTACTTCAATAGAAGAAAGGCAAAATTGACAACTGAAAGGACATCCTCGGCTAGTTTCAATATACGACACACGTTTTCCTAGGTGTTCAATATCCTCTTTAAAACGGTATGGGGAAGGAAGTTCACGTAAATCAAGCTTATGACGTTGTGGATTTAGTTTGATTTCTCCTGTTTCGGTACGATAAGAAATTCCAGCCACTTGATGATAATCTTTATTAGAGTCTAACTGCTGAAGAAGATTTTTAAATGTTTCCTCACCTTCACCAATGACAATAAAATCAAATTGAGGCACTTTTTCCATCCATTCCATCACATCATAAGTAACTTCGGGACCACCTACAACAATTTGTATTGAAGGATTAATTTTCTTGATCATACTAATGACTTTAATTGTTTCTTCAATATTCCATATATAACAGCTAAATCCAATAATATCCGGCTTTCTTTGGACAAGATCGGTCACTATATTCATTGTCGGATCCTTGATCGTATATTCCGAAAGCTCAACTTCAAATTCAGGTTCAGCATAAGCTTTAAGATAGCGAATAGCTATATTTGTATGAATAAATTTTGCGTTAAGTGTTGCTGCAATAACTTTCATCTTTTGCTCCTTTAGTGTTTCTTTATGCAATCAGTATATTTTATCATATTTTCTCCAAATATAGAGAAGGGAAAACATAACATACATATTCATAAAAAAAGGAAGCCAAAGTCTTAATGACAAAAGCCCTGGTCCTGACTAAAAATCGCTGATTGTAATGGATACTTGAACAGGACTTAAAGTTAAATGAACTAGAGATTCCATATCCAGAGGTTATTCGGACAGAAGTTGAAGGAAATGGACTTTAGGAGTCCGAATCCAGTGCATATTCGGACAGAAATTGAAAGAAATGGAACTAGTGAGTCCGAATCCAGAGGTTATTCGGACAGGAGTTGATAGAAATGGAACTAGTGAGTCCGAATCCAGAGGTTATTCGGACAGGAGTTGAAGGAGATGGACTTTAGGAGTCCGAATCCAGAGGTTATTCGTACAGAAGTTGAAAGAAATGGAACTAGTGAGTCCGAATCCAGAGGTTATTCGGACAGGAGTTGAAGGAGATGGACTTTAGGAGTCCGAATCCAGCGGTTATTCGGACAGAAGTTGAAGGAGATGGACTTTAGGAGTCCGAATCCAGCGGTTATTCGGACAGGAGTTGAAAGAAATGGAACTAGTGAGTCCTAATCTAGAAGTTATTTGGACAGAAGTTGAAGGAGATGGACTTTAGGAGTCCGAATCCAGAGGTTATTCGGACAGAAGTTGAAGGAGATGGGCTTTAGGAGTCCGAATCCAGTGCATATTCGGACAGAAGTTGAAAGAAATGGACTTTAGGAGTCCGAATCCAGCGGTTATTCGGACAAGAGTTGAAGGAGATGGACTTTAGGAGTCCGAATCCAGTGCATATTCGGACAGAAGTTGAAGGAGATGGACTTTAGGAGTCCGAATCCAGAGGTTATTCGGACAGGAGTTGAAAGAAATAGGAAATGGACTTTAGGAGTCCGGATCCAGTACATATTCGGACAGAAGTTGAAGGGAATAGAACTAGTGAGTCCGAATCCAGAGGTTATTCGGACAGGAGTTGAAGGAGATGGACTTTAGGAGTCCGAATCCAGCGGTTATTCGGACAGGAGTTGAAAGAAATGGAACTAGTGAGTCCTAATCTAGAAGTTATTCGGACAGAAGTTGAAAGAAATGGAACTGGTGAGTCCGAATCCAGAGGTTATTCGGACAGGAGTTGAAGGAAATGGACTTTAGGAGTCCGAATCTATTACATATTCGGACAGAAGTTGAAAGAAATGGAACAAGTGAGTCCGAATCCCAGCTTTAAGCTAAGTTGGTTCAAAGGCATTTAAGTTGACAGTCTAATTAAATAAATAATGACAACATATTTTAACTGTACGACAAGGATTGTCAATGTTGCATAGTCCTTTGTGTTAAGAAAAATATCGTAAGTCAATTTCTCACAATATTTATGTTTCATTTTATATTATCCATAAAAAAAGGAAGCCGAAGTCTAATGACTGAGCTTCCTTTTTTCTATATATTTCTGAAATCTTGTAACAAATTGCCTTAGGCGTGACATCTTTAGTTCTATCAATGGCTGTGCAAAAGTCGTAAAAAGCTTACTCGATAGTAACACGGTAATTACAAATGAAATTAATAGAAGCAGAAAGAAGGTTTCCATATTATAAAAATAATCCTGTACTTCGCTATGGCGAAATGGCTGAACAATAAATCCATGTAGCAAATAGACGTAAAGTGTATTTTTACCAAACGGAGTAAAGAACAACTGCCTCTTAGGAATGAGTGAGAAAAAGGCTAGAACCAGCATAGTACTAAGCAAAAGAAGCCCAAGTCTCATAATAGGTGCAGTATAGATTTCTGCGCCTAACGCTTCGTATGGTTTTGATCCAAATAACCATTGATAGTTCATATCAGGTGCTACAAAAAAACCAGTAAAGACGATAGCGAACAGTATAAGTGATACAACTCGGTAAGGTGTACTTGAAAGGATTTTAAAATGCTCCTTTTTCAAATAAAACCCAAGTAAAAAGAGTGGGAAAAATACAAATGTCCTTGAGAGACTTAAATAATTTGTCATCCAGCCTACATATCCAACGAGTAAACTGAGAATAACAGCCACCGTAAGCGCAATTGTGCTATTGAATTTTGTAAAAGCAAATAAAAATAGGTTCCAAAAGAAAAGACTGATTAAAAACCATAGTGACCAATGGGGATCAAATGGGTCCACCACAAAGGTCTCTTTTGAATCTAAAAAGAAATAGAAAATGGAATAGATTAGCTGAAAAATTAAATAAGGGATAATTAGTTTAAAGGAAATTTTCCGTAAATAGCCCTCTTTCTGAAATCCTTTGGCAAAGTACCCTGAGATGAGAATGAAAGCTGGCATATGAAAGGTGTAGATCGTTTTATATAAAGTATAGACCGTATGGTGGTCTTGAATGAATGATTGGATTAAGTGACCAAACACAACAAAAAAGATTAAAATAAATTTTGCATTATCAAAGTAGTAGTCTCGTTTTTTCATCTTATCCTCCTTCCGAAAGTCTACTATTTCTTACCCTCTTTTTCTAGTCATAAAACCTGACACTTTTTGCCAACCCTTTTGTCCTCTGTTTTATTACAATATATAATCTGTTATATAACGGGGTTTGCCTAATTTTAGTGCAAAAATCATAAAAAAAAGTAGCTGTTTTATAAAAAAAATGTAATTGTTTGATATTTATCACAGCCTAAATTTGCTCATTACCTTAAAATTTAAACAATTAACTTTCGTTTTGGGGGGAGCTTATGTCAATTTTACCTGTTAGAAATGAGTTGGGTTTTTTTGAAATACGATTGGAATCCATTGGAGGATTAGGTGCAAACTTAGCCGGAAAAATGCTAGCTGAATCTGGGGTGCTTGGGCACGGTTTGAATGGTTCAAACTTTTCATCCTATGGATCAGAAAAGAAAGGATCACCAGTAAAGAGCTTTATCCGTTTTTGCGATGCTGAAGTTGCCATTAGGGACCATAGTCCAATCGAGCAGCCTCATGTTATTGGGGTTTTTCACGAGGCTTTATATAAAACGGTTGATGTCGTAAGCGGTTTAACTGGTGACGGTATTGTACTGGTTAATTCAACTAGAGAGTTTGACGACGTGAAAAAAGACTTGAAACTAAACTATGGTACACTGGCCATCGTTGATGCACTGGGCATTGCCGTGGAAGAAAAAACAAAAGTGAATACTGCGATGCTAGGTGCGCTATTCCGCATTTGTAGTTTTTTAAACCCTGAAACCATGAGGAAGGTTATTCGAAAAACATTTGAAAAGAAATATCCTCATTTAGTAGAACCAAACATTCGCACATTTGATCGTGGATATAATGAAGTGCAATTCAAAACTCACGTAGTACCAGATCATGCGGAAGGACGATCCTTTACTAGACCTGGACCGCAGCTCGGTTATACCACACAGGCTATTGGGGGAGTAATGATTTCTCAAGCGAATAGTATTTTGAAGGATTTAAGTGGTTCTAGACAAGGGTTTGTTCCGGAATTTCATCAAGAAAAATGTATTAATTGTGCTGCTTGCGATACAGTTTGTCCTGACTACTGCTTTGTTTGGGATGAAGGAGAAGATAAGCGTGGCCGAAAGCAGACGTTCCTTAAAGGAATTGACTATCAATATTGTAAAGGCTGCTTGAAGTGTGTAGAGGCATGTCCGACAGATGCATTAAATGATCTTCGAGAAGTGATTGGTTATGCAAAAGAACATTCAGTAAAACAATACTTTCCATTTGTAGGGGGTGTAAGATAATGGCAACTTTAGAAAAGGAATTACAAGCAATGGGTTTGCCTGAACAATTAGCTACATTTGAATCTGGAAATGAAATGGCCGCTATGGCTGCAGCTCAAATCAACTATCATTTAATGGGATATTTTCCTATTACCCCATCAACAGAGGTGGCACAGTATTTAGATCAGATGAAAGCTCGTGGAGAGCATAATATTAAGTTGATAGCAGCGGATGGAGAGCATGGCTCTGCGGGTATTTGTTACGGTGCAGCTGTGACAGGTGCACGTGTGTTTAATGCGACAAGCGCAAATGGATTCATGTATATGATTGAACAGCTCCCAGTGCAATCTGGCACGAGATTCCCGATGGTTATGAATCTCGTTACAAGATCTATTAGTGGTCCGCTAGATATAAGAGGAGATCACTCTGATTTATATTTTGCCTTAAATACGGGC
The DNA here is from genome assembly GCA_041640555.1 of Bacillaceae bacterium. GTDB lineage: Bacteria > Bacillota > Bacilli > Bacillales > Cytobacillaceae > Robertmurraya_A. The sequence continues at coordinate 289,109 of JBEQAB010000003.1, read as the reverse complement.
TGGGTCATATTAACGGCAAGAACGCCTCAGGCAGTATATGATATGAACATAATGGCTCTAAAAATAGCTGAGCACTCAAAGGTTAGATTGCCGGTAATAGTTGCTTATGATGGCTTCTTTACTTCTCACCAAAAGCGTAAGGTTAACTATTTTAAAGATCGAACAGTCGTACAAAATTTTGTTGGCGAATGTCCAACTGATTATCATTTTGCTCGAGACCCTAAAAAACCTGTCACTATTGGTGCTCATATGAATGGTGACGATCTATTAAACAACCATTTCCAGCAATCGGAAGCCATCTATGCGGCTGGCAAGGTTTTTAAAGAGGTAGCAGAGCAGTACAAAAAGATATCAGGAAGGGAATATCCTGTACTTGACTTATACGGAATGGAAGATGCGGAAGTTGCTTTATTCTTATTAAATTCAGCTGCAGAGTCTGCAAAGGATGTAGTAGACCAACTCCGAGCTAAAGGAATAAAAGCTGGAGTAATGAGCCCAAACATTATTCGTCCATTCCCATCCGAACAGATTCGTGATGCACTGAAAAATATAAAAGCACTTCTTGTTGGGGAACGAGCAGATTCATATGGAGCTAACGGGCCAAACCTCACTCATGAGGTGAAATCTGCTTTACAGGAGGATAAAGAAAATCAAACACTTGTATTAAGTCGTGTCTTCGGACTTGGAGGAAAGGATTTTTACGCGGATGATGCGGCGAAATTCTTTGAGTTGACCCTTGATGCATAGGAAAAAGGCTATGTTGAGAAAGCATTTGATTACTATGGTCATGTACCTGGAGAAGTTGAACATGTGCTGAAACCAGTTATTGAACCTCAGTATGGCGATTCATTCAAAACGGGGTTAATTGAAGTGAAACAAGATGAAGAGACGAAAAAGCTAAAGGTGAAAATTCCACCTTTACGAGCTTTGACGACAAAGCCAAAGAGACTAGCATCAGGACATGGTGCGTGTCCTGGGTGTGGAATCTTCCCAGGTCTAGAGTTATTCTTTAAAGGAATAGAAGGAGACGTGGTGGTTCTATTCCAGACAGGCTGTGCGTATGTTGTCACAACTGCGTATCCACATTCATCTCATAAGCAAACCATGATTCATAATTTATTCCAAAATGGTCCGGCAACTCTATCGGGAACACTAGAAGCATTTTTAGAGTTAAAGGATAGAGGTGAAGTCTCGGTATCAGACGATGTCACGTATGTGATGATTACAGGTGACGGTGGGATGGACATTGGTATGGGCTCTGCCATTGGAACAGCTTTAAGAAATCATAAGCTGATTATGCTTGAGTATGATAATGAAGGGTATATGAACACAGGATCACAAATGTCATATTCTACTCCATTGGGTCATATGACAAGCACAACAAATGTAGGGAAAGCACAGCAAGGAAAGGCGTTTCATCATAAAGATACAGCGCAAATAATGGCTTCTACAAATATTCCATATGTATTTACTGGTACGGAAGCATTTCCACAAGACTTGATTAAAAAAGCAGTAAAAGCTCAGTGGTATGCTCAAAACGTGGGAACAGTTTACGGGAAGATCTTAATTACTTGCCCCTTAAACTGGAAGTCTGAAGAAAGATATGGTCAAACCATTATGGAAGCAGCTGTTAATTCATGTTTCTTCCCTCTGTATGAAGTGGAACAAGGTGAAACGACCATTACGTACAATCCGGAAGACAAGAAAAAGCGTATTCCTTTAGCAGATTGGCTAGCCTACATGGGTAAAACCAAACACTTATTAAAGGAAGAAAACAAGCCAATGCTAGATGATTTTGGTAGGGAAATAGAAGCAAGATGGCAACGTTTGAAGGCAAAGCACGAAAATCCATTATTATAATAGGAAGGAGCAAAGTGAATTCACTTTGCTCCTTTTGCTTATAGGTTCGAAATATTTTTACAATTTGTATTTTAAATTTATAGTTTCTTTATTATAATGAGTAAAAGTAACTATATGCAGGAAAATAGACTTGTAAGATTACCTACCAATAGTAGGTCAAATGGGGGGATGAAACATGTTAAGGGTGAAAAATCGACTCTTAAGTTTATTAAAGAAAATAAGTACATCGAGTAATAAAAGGAATAGATTAAGTTTTCATTTTCCTTCGAAATTTCCTCTTAAAAGTAGGTGGGATTCATTAAGACTGGGCCAAAAATACGGAGCGGCTTTAGTTTTAATGCTTATTATGTTTACTACCTCTACCGCCATTACCTTTACCCTATTAACATTAGCAAACAACCAAATGGAAAATGTAAAGACAGCTGGTGAAAAGGCAGTCATGATCTCTGAAGCTAGTGCTATTTTTCATCAAAAAAACAGCATGATTGGCACTTACATAGTTGATACAAAATCTAGACATGTTGACCAGTTTAATACGATATCAAAGGATTTTGATCAATTGAAAAAAGAAATTCAACCAGCTTTACAAACAGAAAAAACCCAAACGATCTTCTCGGAAATTGATAAAAATGATCAAAAAATCACCGATCTTTTTACCGAAGTTATTGTTTCCGAACTGCAAGCAGGAAACGAATATAAGTATCGTCTTGGTAAATTGCAGGTAGATAATATTGTTTATGAAACTGTCTTAAGACTCAATGATCTCTCGGAAGAATTAAAAATGGAATCAACAAAATCTGTTTCAACGGCAAAAGCTAGTTTAACTACTGTAATGGTGGTTCTAGTCATATCCATTATCGTATCTGCTGCAATAGGTATCATTACAATTCTTCTTGTATCTAGAGCCATCTCAAGTAGACTAAACAAAATAGTGGAAGTGACAAATGAAATTTCAAATGGAAATCTAGATGTTGAATTGGTTCAGACAAGTGACAGAGATGAAATTACAGATTTAAGTAATGCGATAGACACGATGAAAAATCAGCTGCAGTCCATGATTCAAGAGATTATTGCTGTTTCTTCGGCGGTAAATGATAGGAGTGGTCAATTAACACTTGCTTCTACTGAAGTAAAGGCAGCTAGTCAGCAGGTCGCATCTACTATGGAGGAATTATCTGCAGGAGCCGAAGAGCAGGCACATTCTTCTTCAATGCTGGCAGAAATGATGGATGTCTATTTAACAAAGGTTAATCAGGCAACCAATAGTGGAACAGTTATTAAAGATTCCTCAAATCATGTACTAAGCTTGACCAATCAAGGTCATGAGTTAATGCAACAATCTCAGGCACAGATGAAGACGATTAATGAGATTATGAATTCTTCTGTGGAGAAGGTTCAAGGATTAAATGAAAGAACAAAAAAGATTACCTCGCTTGTAAAAGTCATACAAGATATTGCAGCACAAACAAATTTACTTGCATTAAATGCAGCAATAGAGGCAGCTAGGGCAGGCGAACATGGAAGAGGGTTTGCCGTTGTTGCAGATGAGGTTCGTAAACTAGCAGAACAAGTTACCCTATCAGTAGGGGATATTACTAATATAGTGAATGGAATTCAAGTGGAATCAAAGCAGGTGGTAGACTCCTTAAAGGTTGGGTATGTTCAAGTAGACAAAGGGACAAATCAAATAAATGTTACTGGTGAAACGTTTAATCGTATTTATCATTCGGTAAATGAGATGTCTTCTCATGTTAAAGAGATATCAACGAGCTTAGAAGAAATTGCCTCACAAACAATGAACATGAATAAGTCTATCGAATCAATTGCATCTGTTTCACAGGAATCGGCAGCAGGAATTGAAGAAACAAGCGCATCAGTAATTCAAACAAACGAATCTATGGAAGGGATATCAGACCATATTCAATCTTTATCAGAACTTGCAGACCAGTTAAGTGCTATGGTTTCAAATTTTAAAATATAGAGCTGAGAAAGTTCGCTTTCAGTAGAAAGCGTTCTTTTTTCCTATAGAGGAGTTTTAGGAATAGTGTAGAATTCATAATTAAGAAGTTCCTTTATAAGGAGAGATACCGTGAATACGTTCCTTTCAAGTATAGGTATAGAGAATGTGCGAATCAATCAAATGAAGAAAGATAATATAGAGATACCCATTGAAGACCTCTTTAAATCATTTTTTATAGAGTCTCTTGATGCGATTATTTTCTGGAATGAACATATGAGTGTCATTAATGCAAACGATGCCGCCTGTCGCTTATTTGAATGTAGCATTGATATATTAAAGCAATATCCAATTGATGCTTTTGTGTACGAAAAGGATGAGAAATATCATGCAATCATTCAAGACTTAAACAGAAGAGGATCCGTTCGTGACGAATTGTTATTTCAAATGTACAATGGTCAAATGAAATATCTTGAGTTTTCTACCAAGCTTTATGTCGTTGATGGATATCATATGACCATTTTTAGAAATGTGACTGAACGGTACCAAATGGAAAAAAAACTTAGAGAGAGTGAGCAAAAATTTCGAAAGATTTTTGAAGGCTCCCTTGACGGAATGTTATTATGGGATGAAAATCAAAGAATCATAGATGTGAATCCAGCCGGTGAAAAGTACTTGAAAGTATCCAAATATGAAGTTATTGGAAAAACAATGCGAGATTTACTAATCAAAAGTCATTTTTCCGATGACGAGTTAAATGAGGTTATGAAAAAGCTTATGATTGAAGGACATGCAACCGGTACATTAACGTTAACAACCAGAAGTGGGAAGACATTGCATTATGAGTATTCAACGAAGCAAAATGTAGTAAGTAACCTAAGTTTAACAACTTTTAGGGATGTTACGGAAAAACTTGAAATGGAGGCTAATCTTCATAAATCTGATACCCTTAGTGTAATCGGTCAGTTGGCAGCTGGGGTTGCACATGAAATTCGTAATCCTATGACTGCGTTGAAAGGGTTTATTCAGCTTTTAGAAGACTCCAGTGAAGGAAAGCATTCCATGTATTTTGATGTAATTTCAACAGAACTGAATCGTATTGACGCGATAATAAATGAATTTTTAATTTTAGCCAAACCACAAGCGATTAAATTTGTGGAGCATAGTATTACTCAAATCATGTCTGAAACGGTTAATCTATTAAGTGCACAAGCTGTTTTGTACAATGTTCAGTTCCTTCTTCATTATGATGATGATTTACCTTTGTTATTCTGTGAGCCTAATCAGTTGAAAAAGGTCTTTATAAATATGATAAAAAATGGCATAGAAGTTATGCCGAACGGTGGATTTATCACGATTACAATGAATCAAACTACAGATAAATTGATCCATATTTCAATAAAGGATGAAGGCTATGGTATACCTGAGGAAAAGTTAAAAAAGCTTGGTCAGCCATTCTATACGACAAAGGAGAGGGGAACAGGCTTAGGGCTTATGGTTTCTTATCGGATAATAGAGGAGCACGAGGGTACGATTAAAGTCGAAAGTGAAGTTGGAAAAGGGACGGTATTTCATGTGTATTTACCAGTCAGAAAATAAAGGTGGAGTCATGTATGAACAGATTGTATGGAACGGTTGAATCGGAGTTAGGAACCATTTATCTAGTTGTCGAAGATGGACTGGTAACGGCCGTTCATATTGGCGATGAGGATTTTCTGAAGCATGAAAGAGATCAGCAGCCGATTTTTTCACTTGAAAATGAACTGGTAAAAGAAGCGGTGCAGCAAATGGAGGACTACTTTTCAAAGAGACGAAAGGACTTTGATTTGCCACTTCAGATGGAAGGCACTGAGTTTCAAAGGTCTGTTTGGGAGGTTCTTCACTCGATTCCATTTGGATCAACATATAGCTATCAGGAAGTAGCAGAAAAGATAGGAAATAGTAAAGCAGTTCGTGCAATCGGACAGGCTAATAAAGCGAATCGTCTTCCTATTATTATTCCATGCCATAGAGTAATAGGGAAAAATAAGAAACTAACTGGTTATGCAGGAACACGTACAGATATAAAGGAAAAGCTCCTTACATTAGAAGGAGCTGGATTTAAACATTAGTTAGATAACGAGTAGAGAAACATTCTACTCGTATTTTTTTGTTTGTAAAAATGTTACTAAATCTTCAATAGATGTGAATTCATTGCGTTTGAGAATGAATTCTCTACCTAACGCTAAAGATTTTTCTTTCGCCGCAATTCGTACCTTTTCATCCGAAAGACCATCCAGGTCTGCTACATGGGCAAGCCCGATCGTTCTTCTTATTAGTTCACATCCAGCAAAACCAATCGCATCCTGAAGGTATTTTTGTAGTGTAGAAGAAAGGAAACCGTCAATACGTGCAAATGGTTCTAAATTGTCATGTTCCCATAGGGTTGAGTATTGATTTTGATACACATTCCAGAATGTTCTCACCTGGGAGTATATCGAATCGGACTTTTCTTCGAAAGCAATTGCTTGGAACAATAAATTTGCAATGACTTGACCAATATCAAAACCTACAGGACCAAAGTATGCAAATTCAGGGTCAATTACTTTTGTATCTTCCTTCGAAACAAATAAGCTACCTGTATGAAGATCGCCATGTAAAAGTGCCTCTGCTTCTGTTAAGAAGCTTTTTCTCAGTAAGGCTACTTGAAGTTTTAACTCTGTATCATTCCAAAGCTTTTCAATTGTTGGTGAGAGCTGCGGTTCAAAATCATTTGTCTCTGCATTAAAGTAAGGATCAGAGAAAATGAGGTCCTCAGTAATTTTACATAATTCTGGGTTAATAAATTTTCCAACAAGCTCTTTCTTTTGTCCCTTATCCAACCCAAACTCTGATGTGAAAAAGGTTGTATTGGCTAAGTATGTGCCAAGATGACTTGCAAGCAGGGGATATTCATTACCGTCAATTAACCCTTTTCTAGCGATAGTCAAATGAGATAAATCTTCCATAATCGTAATAGCTAACACTTCGTTCGTATAATACACTTCAGGAACAAAGTCTGGAGCATGCTTTTTAAATAGTTTTAATGCTTCTGCTTCAATCGTTGCTCGTTTTAATGTGAGTGGCCATGACTCACCTACTACTTTTGCATATGGAAGAGCTTGTTTTATGATGATGCCTTTTCCATCTTGATCTTTAATATGAAAAACTAAATTTAAATTGCCATCTCCTATTTCTGTACACGATAGAGTACTATTTTCAGAGAATAAATTTCTCTCTTTTGCTAGTAAGATGGCTGTTTCTTCTGTTAATGGTTGATAAGTTTCTTGTATTACTGTTGACATAATGATTATCCTCCTATTGCATAAAAAAACCTCTTTCTACTAGAAAGAGGTTTGAGGCTTTAGTCAACAAACCTCTTATCTACCAGAAAGGAAATTTCTTTCTGTTGGAATTAGCACCGTGCCTTACGGATATTATCCGGCGCAAAATTGATAGCGCCCCATTTCACAATGGTATTACGGTCGGTTGCTGGGCTTCATCGGGCCAAATCCCTCTGCCTACTCTTGATAAGAGATGTAATTTTCAGTTAATATTCACTGATGAGAATCATATCAGCATAGTGTTAAAGTTGTCAACAGCTTTTAATATAAATCTGTCCGACGGTCTGAAAAAATCGGAATCATGCTACGGACTTTCTTTACTTCTGCTAAATCAATTTGACCGGTAACAATCGATTCAAGCTCGTCTCCCTCTGCAATTACTTCTCCCCAAGGATTAATAATCAGTGAATGACCAGCAAATACATTGTCGGGGTCAGAGCCCGAACGATTGCATGCTATAACAAAGCATTGATTTTCAATAGCTCTGGCAATTAATAAAGATCTCCAATGGTTTAATCGAGGGAGAGGCCACTCAGCAACAACAACGATGGTCTCCGCTCCTTCTGTCGTATGGGCACGAATCCATTCAGGAAAACGAATATCATAGCAGATGAATCCTGCAAATAAATTATTGTCTAGAGCAAACATCCCTTTTGTACTTCCTGATTGAAGATGTTCATGCTCGTTCATTAGCTTAAAAAGATGCGCTTTGCTGTATGTGGAGACAAGTTCTCCTTCGTTATTTATAACAAGTAGTGTGTTATATACACCGTTGTTTTCTTGAGAAGCAACAGATCCACCAACAATATGCACATGATGTTGTTTAGCTAATTTCTGCAAAAATTCAATGCTCTTTTTTGCTTCTAAGTCTGCAAGAACATCGAGGCGAGTTAAATCATAGCCTGTTGTCCATAGCTCTGGAAGAATGACTAGGTCAGGTTTTTCAGCCATTGCTGACCCTAATAATCTTTCCGCTTTTTGAAAGTTATCTTCTACATTTCCAAAGCTTATATCCATCTGAATACATGAAACTTTCATAAGTAACCACCTTTTCTAAAAAATATTGGTAAAAATACTTTACAAGATGTCATTTACGATATACATTTGTGACTAGTTTTTCAATATAAAAATAGCTAATTACCCGAATATATAAAGTAGGTGGAAAAATGATGATATATCCTCAATCAAAATTATTAAAAAGCTTACCTAAACAATTCTTCGCTTCACTTGTTGCTAAAGTAAATAAGCAAATCAGTGATGGCCATGATGTGATAAACCTGGGACAGGGAAACCCTGATCAACCGACAGCTTCACACATCGTAAAAGCCCTGCAAGTGGCAGCAGAGAATCCGAATAATCACAAATACTCCCCTTTTCAAGGCTTTGCATCATTAAAAGAAGCTGCTGCGACCTTTTATAAAAGAGAATATAACGTAGATATCAATCCTGAGAAAGAAGTTGCCATTCTTTTCGGAGGAAAAGCTGGGCTTGTTGAAATCCCACAATGCCTATTAAACCCAGGTGAACATGTTCTCGTCCCGGATCCGGGATATCCAGATTATTGGTCAGGGGTAGCACTTGCACAAGCAGAAATGATTACGATGCCATTGAAAGAGGAAAATCATTTTCTTCCCGATTATACGGCTCTTTCAGATAGCGATCTTGAAAAAGCGAAGCTTATGTTCTTAAATTATCCGAATAACCCGACAGGCGCAATAGCTAACGCTGAATTTTTTGAGGATACGGTTGCACTAGCTAAAGAGCACGAGATTTGTGTTGTTCATGATTTTGCATACGGAGCGATAGGCTTTAATGGTCATAAACCGATTAGTTTCCTGCAAACTGAAGGTGCAAAAGACGTGGGGATTGAAATATATACTTTATCTAAGACGTATAACATGGCTGGTTGGAGAGTAGGCTTTGCGGTTGGGAATGAGAGTGTCATTTCAGCTCTTAATTTGTTGCAGGACCATTTATATGTAAGTCTTTTTGGAGCTGTCCAAGAGGCGGCAGTGGCAGCATTAACAGAGTCTCAAAGTTGTGTTCGTGAGTTAAATGCATTGTACGAATCTAGAAGAAACGTGTTTATCGGAGGACTTCAAGAATTAGGTTGGAATGTCGAAGCACCCGAGGGTTCATTTTTTGCATGGCTTAAGGTTCCTGATGGGTATACATCAGAGCAATTTTCGGATCTATTACTAGAAAAAGCACATATTGCTGTTGCCCCTGGAATTGGTTTTGGTAAGTGGGGAGAAGGTTATGTTCGAGTTGGCTTATTAACTTCTGAAGCTCGTTTACAAGAAGCGGTTGAAAGAATTTCAAAGCTCCAAATTTTTAGTTAATGTATTGACAGTCGAATTAAATTCTGGAATAATCAAAATCAATTGAAAGTATAAACAATAATTGCATAATGAAAACATTCGTTTTCTTATCAAGAGCAGGTGGAGGGACGAGCCCTACGAAGCCCGGCAACCGACTTACAGTTTTGTAAGCACGGTGCTAATTCTTGCAGCAAAGGCTGATAGATAAGGAGATGTTAGTTTACGATACTAACCTCTTCCTGATGACCAGAAGAGGTTTTTTTTATGTATACCCGTGTCGGAGAGAAAGGACGAAAGCAAATGAGTGAGATCATCGCAACGTACTTAGTACATGACGCCAAACACAACCCAGAGAAAAAAGCAGAGGAAATTGCGCTTGGTTTAACGGTTGGTTCATGGACTCAATTACAAAAGCTTGAGCAAGAGCAATTGAAAAAATATAAAGGTAGAGTTATTTCGGCAGAAAAATTACACATAGATGAACATACAAATGAAACAGTAGCGGTGTTAAAAATTGCTTATCCTTCAAATAACTTTTCACTAGATCTTCCAGCTATTTTAACAACAGTGTTTGGAAAGCTGTCACTTGACGGGAAGATTAAGCTATTAGATCTTGATTTTTCAGAAGAGTTAAAAACGGCTTTTCCAGGTCCTAAGTTTGGTATCAATGGCCTAAGAGAGAAGCTAGGTGTATATGATCGTCCGTTATTGATGAGTATTTTTAAAGGAGTTCTTGGTAGAGATCTTCCATTCCTCTTCAGCCAGTTGCGTGAACAGGCATTAGGTGGAGTCGATTTTGTAAAAGATGATGAAATACTTTTTGAAAACCCTTTAACTCCATTTGAACAGAGAATTACAGGTGGAAGAGAAGTTCTACAACAGGTCTATGAAGAAACAGGACATCGTACCTTGTATGCTGTGAACTTGACAGGTCGTACGTCTCAATTAATAGATAAAGCAAAAAGAGCAAAGGAACTTGGTGCGGACTTATTACTATTTAATGTGTTTGCGTATGGACTCGATGTTCTTCAGGAATTACGTGAAGAAGAGGGTGTCGATCTTCCGATTATGGCACATCCAGCTGTGAGTGGAGCGCTCACTTCATCTGATGTATACGGAATTTCTCACTCCCTTCTACTAGGTAAATTATTGCGTTACGCTGGAGCAGACTTGTCTTTATTCCCATCTCCATACGGTTCGGTGGCTCTGGAGAAGAAAGCTGCATTATCGATTGCTGAAGCGTTAACAGATCAGTCAGAACCAATGAATAAGAGTTTCCCAGTTCCTTCAGCAGGTATTCATCCTGGACTTGTTCCACTTTTATTACAAGATTTTGGCTTAGATAGTGTCATTAATGCTGGTGGAGGTGTACATGGTCATCCAGCTGGTGCCAAAGGTGGAGGTCTTGCTTTCCGCCAAGCTATTGATTTAAGTCAAAAAGGTCTGCCGTTAAGAGAAAATGCGGAGCAATATCCTGAACTTGCAACTGCGATTGAACTGTGGGGAGTTACTGAGGTGGCAAAACCATCATGAGTAAGAAGATAGCTGTATTTTGTGATTTTGATGGCACCATCACAGAGAAGGATAACATTATTGCCATTATGAAAAGATTTGCTCCACCTGGATGGGAAGCACTAAAAGACGACATTTTGTCAGAGCATATTTCCATTCGGGAAGGAGTAGGTAAGCTGTTCTCGTTGCTGCCTTCATCTAAAAAGGAAGAAATCATTACGTATGCAATTGAAAATGTGAAAATACGTGAAGGAGTTGCTGATTTTGTAAAGTTTTTGAAAGAGAAGAATATTCCTTTGTATGTTGTTAGTGGAGGTATTGATTTCTTCGTTTATCCCATTCTACAAGCTTATGGTCCTTTTTCAGGAATCTATTGTAATGCTTCCGATTTTAGTGGAGAATATATCAATATTCTTTGGCCAAATGCATGTGACGAGCATTGTCAGAACGATTGTGGCTGCTGTAAACCTAGTATTATTCGTGGACTTAAAGAAGATTTCTACAAAGTCGTTATTGGTGATTCCGTAACTGATTTGCAAGCAGCTAAGCAAGCTGACCTAGTCATTGCAAGAGAACTGCTATTAGAAAAATCAAAAGAATATGGATTGAATCATAGAGAGTTTGTTGATTTTTATGATGTGATCAAACATATGTCGAGGATAGAGGAGTTGATTGGATGAGTCAGTTAACTGAACGTTGGGATGAGCTTGCTGATGTGAAGGATGAGCTGGCTGTTCGTGATTGGTTTATGGGAACGAGCGGAAATTTGGCCATAAAGGTTAGCGACAATCCTTTACAATTCTTAGTAACAGCAAGTGGCAAGGATAAGAGGAAGCGTACGGCAGAGGATTTTCTGCTAGTCGATGGAAATGGGAAACCGGTAAATGAGACATATTTGAAGCCATCTGCTGAAACCTTATTACATGTGGAAGTCTATAACAAGACTGCTGCTGGTTGTAGTTTACATGTTCATACAATTGATAATAATATCATATCTGAATTATATGGCGATCAAGGAGAAATCACCTTTACTGGTCAGGAGCTCATTAAAGCATTTGATCTTTGGGAAGAAGATGCAGTATTACGAGTTCCCATTATCAGTAATCCAGCTCATATTCCGACACTAGCACAGGAGTTTAGTGAACATGTAAAAGAGGACAAAGGCGTTGTGTTAATTAGAAATCATGGAATAACGGTGTGGGGGAAAAATGCATTCGAGGCAAAAAAACTACTTGAAGCATCCGAATTTTTATTTCGCTATCATCTAAGACTTTTAGAATATAAAAAATAATATATTAAAGGAGAATGAAAAAATGGCACATATCGTATTTCAAAGTACAAAAGAAGAGATTAGAGATCAAAAAGAAGTGGCAGCGTTTTTACAATCTCAAGAGGTAATCTATGAGCACTGGGATATTAAAAAACTGCCTAGCAATCTTCAAGAGAAATATATTTTAACGGACGAAGAAAAAGCAGAAATTTTATCCGCTTTCTCAACTGAAATTGCCGAAATTTCAGAGAAGCGTGGTTACAAGGCACAGGATGTTATTTCTCTTGCGGAACACACTCCTAACCTAGAGCAATTATTAACGAATTTCCAACAAGAACACCACCATACAGACGATGAGGTACGCTTCATTGTTAGTGGTCACGGAGTATTTATTATTCAAGGGTTAGACGGAGAATTTTTTGAGGTATTTCTAAATCCTGGCGATCTTATTTCAGTTCCTCCAAATGTTAGACATTATTTTACTCTTCAAGTGGATAGAAAAGTAGTAGCTATCCGTATTTTTGTAACTACCGAAGGATGGGTTCCAATCTACGAAAAGAATGAAGTAGAAGCTTAATAATAGCATTCAAGGCACTAGAGTCTATACTCCTAGTGCCTTTATTACTTTTGGTGGATAAAATCGATAATTGTCGAAAGGTAATAGGAGTTTTAGGGTGTTTTTTGTCGTATTCATAAATATTTAGAAAAATTTGTCTTATTTTGCGATTCTATTTACTTTTCTTCGAATTCTTGCAATAATTCATCAAGTGATCATTTTTTTTAGGGGATTTAAGGGAGTATTAGGAGGTTAACGGGGTGCAGCAGAATAGCAGTGAAATGCTTGCCACGATTCAACAAATGAGAGAGAAAATGATTGAATCTGCACAAGCAAATGGTATAGGTGGAGAAGAGACGATCGAATGTAGTCAGGAGCTTGATAAGTTGATATTTGAATATCAATGTTTATCACAAGAGAAGAAGAAAAGCAAAAGAGAAATAAACATTACCAGAAAACAAGCTATGTTTGTATGGCCAAATAACATCATATGCGTATAAATAGATCGAAAAGGAAGGAGTCGTTAACACTCCTTCCTTTTTTGTAGATATTCTAATGTATGGCACGTTTCTTAAATCTTCCTCCTCTTACTTCAGCAATGTCTGCAACGGCTAGAAAGGCATTGCTATCAAGATCCTCTACAATGAGCTTGAGCTTTGCTTCTTCAAGTCGGGTAATGACACAGAAAATAACCTTTTTATCATCTCCTGTATAGGCTCCTTCTCCTGAAAGGAAGGTGACACCCCGACCGAGACGGGCCAAAATCGCCTCACCAATTTCTTTATGCTTATCGCTAATGATCCATGCAGATTTTGATTGATCTAAACCTTCAATAACGATATCAATGGTTTTAAAAGCAATAAAATAGGCTAAAATCGAATACATCGCTCGGTCCCATCCAAACACAAATCCCCCGGTACCAAAAATAAAAATATTAAAAAACATGATCACTTCTCCAACAGAAAAAGGAATCTTTTTATTGATCAATATGGCGAGGATTTCTGTACCGTCCAGTGAACCTCCATAACGGATGACTAGTCCTACACCTGACCCTAAGGCAATTCCTCCAAATACGGTTGCTAAGAGGATGTCATCAGTAAAAGCAGGAACGGGATGAAGATATACGGTTGCAATTGATAATATGGTGATAGCGAAGAGTGTAGATAGTGCGAAGGTTTTTCCAATTTGTTTATATCCGATGAAAAAGAATGGAACATTTAAAATGAAGATGATTAGACCAATGTTAATAGCAGTAATATGAGACAGTATAATTGAAATCCCGACGATTCCACCATCCATAATTTGATTGGGGATGAGGAAAATTTCTAATCCTATAGCCATTAAGATAGCCCCAATGAATATAAAAATTGCTCTTTTAATAATACTTTTTTTTGGTAATTTTCGGTGCTGTATATGGTTCTCTAAATTCATTTGAATGGCTTCATGAATAAGTTGTTTTTCCATTAAGTCACCTCCGTTTGTATAGATCCTTGTAATTTATTATACATTAAATCGTTTCTATGTAAGCAAATCTGGAACTTAATCAATCAAAGAAAATAAAAAAGCGGCATGTATCCGCATGCCGAATTCATATTATGAAAAGAGGTCTATTAGCAATATCATAAATAGTAAACCAAAGATAAAGGAGTATGTGGATGTCCGTTCATTTCCATCTCCATGACTTTCTGGAATTAACTCTTTATATATAATGAAAAGCATAGCTCCTGCTGCAAAGGCTAGACCATATGGGACGAGACTTGCAACAAAGGAAGTTAAATAGAAACCTAGTAAACTTGTAACAATTTCGATTGCACCTGTTAAAGTAGCCACTATAAACGCTTTGCCTTTTTCAATTTTTTGATTCACTAAAAATAGAGCTACTAAAAATCCTTCCGGAGCGTTTTGGAGTCCGATTGCAAAAGCAATGAGATTGCCTGTATTGGCTTCAGCATTTGTAGCATAACTCACTCCAACCGACAACCCTTCGGGAATATTATGGAGTGTAATCGCTGCAATTATCAACATCGCTTTTTCATCAAATTCCATTTCGTATTTTCGAGATGTATGCTGTAAATCTATATGAGGAATTTTTAACTCTAACCAAGTTAAGGTAATAACCCCCAAAAGGATACCAATCATTAGGGGTATAAATCCGCCAGTATTAAGGGCTTCAGGAATCAAGCCCATCGTGGAAGCTGCCATCATAATACCCGCCGTAAAGGCAAGCAAAATATCTCTCCAACGGTGTGTCACAGATCGATGCATAAACAAAATGACGGCTGCTCCTAATCCTGTTGACATCGCGGAGAGAACACTTCCAAGCAAAACTTCATTCATTTCGGTTCCCCCTAAAATCAAAACTTAGGTAATACACTCTATTATAAGGAAGAGCGATTGCTCACACAATTACATATATGAAATTTGAATGACATCTGTGATTTTTATCATATGGGAAAAGTTCAATTTCTTTTAATATAGAAACTATAATAGCTAGTACCTTATCATTCCCTTCAAAAAATAAATGTTATTCCATCCTAGTCGATTAACCTCACCATTTAAATAGGAAAATTTTCAGAAATGAGGATTCCGTAAGCCATCCACATCTAACTAACTAAACTTTAATGAAAACGCATACAAAAATATATTATACACATAAAATATCAACTAATTTGTTTGTACTATGCTCGTAAACCGATACATATATCGTTATTACGAAGCTTTGCAAAATATATATAGTGATTTAGCCATAAGTCTATAAGGAGGGGATTTCTATGCACATTGTAGTTTGTGTCAAGCAGGTACCAGACACGAAGATCATTAAGATTAATCCTAAGACGAATACGCTTGATCGTAGAAGTGCACCAGCTATTTTAAATCCATATGATGCACATGCTGTTCAAGAAGCCGTTCGGATGAAACGTCTGATCAAAGAAGTCTATATATCTGTTCTATCAATGGGGCCACCACAAGCAAATGCGATTATTAAAAAAAGCGTAGAAATTGGGGCTGACGAGGGATATTTGATTTCTGACCGCGCATTTGCAGGTGCAGATACATTAGCAACAAGCTATGCATTATCGAAGGCTTTAGATAAAATTTCCAGTATCAGACCGATTGATATGATTCTTTGTGGAAAGCATGCGATTGATGGGGACACTGGGCAAGTGGGACCTGGAATTGCAAGAAGATTGGATATTCCACCAGTTACAAACGTGATCGAAGTGACAGAACTTAATGAAAAGGAGCAAACCGTAGTTGTTAAGAGAAAGCTGTCAGGAGGGTACCAGTTGCTTCAAATCCAAATGCCATGCTTATTGACTGTCGAAAAAGAAATCAATGAGATTGAATATTCCCCTCTTCCTAATATGTTAAAAGCTGCAAGGTACGAACCCGTTGTTTGGACGGTAAACGATCTAGGAGACGTGGACCTAACTCAACTAGGGCTTAAAGGATCACCTACCATTGTTGGTAAAATGTTCACTCCTCCCAAGCATGACGGTGGGAAGCGTTTAGAGGGCTCTTCGGATGAACAAGTAAGAGAGCTGATCAAATGCTTACTTGAAGAGAAAAAAGAACTTTTTCATGTGAAGTGATACACATTAATACGTAATGATGGGGGGGCCTAAAATGAGTAAAGAATACCGAGGCGTGTGGGTATTCATTGAACAAAATGAAGGTGAGATTGAAGGTGTTTCGTTAGAATTGCTTGGAGCAGGAAGAAAGTTAGCAGATAAGCTAAGTGTGTCGCTTTGTGGAGTCCTGCTAGGTAAAGATGTTAAAGCATTATGTAATCAAGTCATCTCCTACGGGGCGGATGAGGTGTATGTAATTGATCATCCAGTATTAGAAGATTACCGGACAGAATCATATATGAAGGGCGTGGTTCTTCTAGCTGAAAAATACAGACCTGAGATATTTTTATACGGTGCCACGCCAAACGGTAAGGACCTTGCCAGTGCTGTAGCAACTGATTTAAGTACAGGTTTGACTGCCGATACAACCATGTTAGATGTGGATCTTGATAAAAGGTTATTGGAGGCCAGTAGGCCAGCATTTGGTGGAAATATCATGGCTACGATTTTATGTAAAAAGCATCGACCTCAAATGGCAACCGTTCGACCGAAAGTAATGAAAGCTCTTGAACCAGATAAAGACCGGCAGGGAGTAATCATTGAAGAAAATATCGAATTGTATGAGGACGATATGAGAACAAAAGTGCTCAAAGTTGTGAAGGATGTAACGAAGAGAGCCAATCTTGCGGATGCGCATATCATTGTTTGCGGTGGAAAGGGATTAGGGGATCAGCAAAATTTTTCATTAATCTATGAGCTCGCAGAAGTAGTAGGTGCGAGTGTTGGTGGAACGAGGGATGTGGTAGAGGCAGGCTGGCTCCCGCATGAATTACAAATTGGGCAAACGGGCGAAACGGTAACACCAAAAATTTATTTCGCAGTCGGTATCTCCGGTGCTATCCAGCATGTAGTTGGTATGAAGAATTCAGAAATTATTATCGCCATTAACAAGGATGCAAATGCACCTATCTTTGATATAGCAACCTATGGAATCGTCGGGGATGCTTTGGAAATTCTCCCGAAACTGATTCAACAATTCAAAGAAATCAGTACCGAAAAGGGTGGTGAAATCAGTTATGCCTGAAAAATTTGACGTCATTGTTGTTGGTGCTGGACCTGCAGGAACTTCATGTGCCTATACATGTGCAAAGAATGGCTTGAAGGTGCTCCAACTCGAGCGTGGGGAATATCCAGGTAGTAAAAACGTAATGGGCGGCGTATTATACAGGAAACAAATGGAGGAGATTATTCCTGAGTTTTGGAAGGAAGCTCCATTAGAAAGACCTGTTATTGAACAACGCTTTTGGATGATGGATAAGGAGTCTACCGTCTCCTTTGGCTACAAAGGGTTAGAATGGGGAAAGGAGCCTTATAATAACTTCACCGTATTAAGAGCACCGTTTGATCAATGGTTCGCCGCAAAAGGAGTGGAACAAGGGGTATTGCTCATCAATGAAACGGTAGCCAATGAGTGTATTGTAGAAAATGGAAAGGTGGTGGGTGTTCGAACCGATCGTCCTGACGGAGATGTGTATGCGGATGTAGTCGTATTAGCTGATGGTGTAAACTCTCTGTTAGGCAAGCAGCTTGGCTTTCATAAAGAATTTCGTCCTGATGAAGTAGCTCTTACTGTAATGGAGGTTATTAATCTATCAAAAGATAAGATTAACGACCGCTTTAACCTTGAGGATAACCAAGGTTGTACGATTGAAATCTTTGGTGATTCAACAAAGGGAAACCTTGGTACAGCCTTTATCTATACGAATAAGGAGAGTATTAATATAGGGGTAGGTACAACTCTATCCAGCATGATAAAGGCAAAGCTCAAGCCGTATGATTTGCTAGACTACTTGAAAAATCATGCCATGGTAAAACCACTACTTGCGGGTGGGGAGTCTGCGGAGTATTTGGCGCATTTAATACCGGAAGGAGGCTATCATTCGGTACCAAAAGTGGCAGGTAATGGGGTTGTAGTTGTCGGAGATGCGGCACAATTAGTAAACGCTATCCATCGAGAAGGCTCAAATATGGCTATGTCATCAGGAAAAATGGCAGCTGAAGCCATTATTCGTGCGAAGGAAAGAAATGATTTTAGTGAGGCAAGTTTAAATAGTTACCGCGAAGCTTTATATAATAGCTTTATTATTAAGGACTTAGAAAAATATAAAGACGCTGCCCATACATTTGAGCATCATCCTCAGTACTTTAAAGAGTATATTCCAATGATGAATCAGGCCATGAGTAAATTCTTTACAGTCGACGGTACACCAAAGCGTGAAAAACAAAAACAAATTATGAGAAGTGTAACCGGTACAAGAGGAACGTTTAAAGTGATTCAAGATGTTTTTCGTGCTTGGAAGGCGGTGAAATAATGTCAACGAAAACAATCGAGGAAAAACAGTACTTACTGCGTTTTAAGTGCGACACGAAATCTCATCTTACTGTGCTTGACCACGATATTTGTATGACAAAATGCCCCGATAAAATTTGTACTGTATTCTGTCCAGCAGAAGTATACAAGTGGGAAGGTACTAGAATGCAAGTAGGGTACGAGGGATGCCACGAATGTGGAAGCTGTCGAATCGGATGCCCCTATCAAAATATAAAATGGGAATATCCTAAGGGCGGCCATGGAATTGTCTTTCGATTAGCATAATAGTGAATAAATAGTTGAGCAAAGACACCTTCATAAATATGATTGGTGTCTTTGTTATGTTTGTGAATTATGTATAAAATGTGAATTATTGAAATGTTCAGATAAAACAGTTGAAATCGAACGAGCGTTCCGTTACTATTAAAATAAGTTCTATTAATAGATGGGAGGAAAAAGTATGGATCGAACCTCGTATTTAGCTGGGGTACTCTACTATTTGACTAGTGATGTACAAGTTCAGGAGGCAGCCATTGATATTTTAAATGGAGAATTAACAGTGAAAGAGGCGGGGGCAAGTCCTATTTTGCAGCCCTATGTTCTGAAGGCGAAAAAGCGGCTAAAGGAACTTGAAAAAAACAAATCCGATAAGCAACATTTAGAAATTGTTCAGTTTGTTGAAAACTACTTATATAGCTACCAATTATAGATTTACTTCTTCGATAGACCTCTATGAATTTCATCCTATTTATCGTTATGTATAAATTTTCACATAGTAGCCTAAAAAGGAAAAGCCAAAAGTATTGATTAAAATCTATTTAGCTTATTCTTACTCTAACCGTGTATTTCATCATCTCGTCGTTAAGTCCACTAACCATAAGATCTTTAGCTGTATTGCAAGCATGTTCAAAGCAGGAATAACTTTCAGAACAATAATGTGGTTGACTTAACTCAAAGTTTCCATGATGATCTGCAAGGTAAACAAGAACACTCCAAACATAAAAATCTTCTGTTCCATTTTTAGGATGACCGTCTAATGCGATTAGCCAGTGTACAGAAGCCTCAGACATGAATCGACTTCCTTTTAGCATGGACTGGTCATTCTCTCCAATTCGAATAAATGCGGTTGGGTAAAATTCTTGTAGATTACATTGATACATTTTAACCCCTCCTAACCTCTCGTGTTTACAATAAAAACTTCTTATATTTTTATTATATGAGCTTTACAAAAAAATTACCTCCTAAATTGTTAAAATTTTTAGAATCTTAAAAGCGTTTACATTATTTTCTGTGTGATAAGCATCACAACAGAAAAGCACTTACTTTCTTATAATCAAATTAACAATATGATTATAAGGAGAAATGAACTATGCAAGGATGTATGAGCTCTAAGATGGATAAAAATGTAGAATTATGTGAGGGATTACAGCAATTAAAAGACGAGCATCCACCATTACTTTTAATGCTAGATGGCCTACTGGAAACATGTCAGCA
The DNA here is from genome assembly GCA_041640555.1 of Bacillaceae bacterium. Classification (GTDB taxonomy): domain Bacteria; phylum Bacillota; class Bacilli; order Bacillales; family Cytobacillaceae; genus Robertmurraya_A. The sequence goes on along the minus strand of JBEQAB010000003.1, from coordinate 268,834 downwards.
AATAGAACGCATGGAAAGTGATAGGGAAACGGAAACCGTGTTTAAAGAATTAACTCAAAAAGTAATCACGTTTTTTTACGAATTAGAGCCCCATTCAGAAAGAGAAGAGGGTGTGTTATTCTCCATGATGGAAAAATATATCGGTAGGGAAAGTGGACCGATTGCTGTGATGGAATACGAACATGATCAGGCGAAAGGATTTATCGGGACTTTTTTAAAGGCAGCTCAATCTAGTGATGCTTTTACAGATAACGAAATGATGGAGCTTACTGGACATATAAAAAATGCGTACTACACTCTTGTTGATCATTTTGCGAAGGAGGAAAATGTACTATTCCCCATGGCACAAAATTTCTTTACAGAAGATGAAAAAGAACAATTGAAAGAAAGAATTAAAAAATAAATGGAAGAGGTATGCACCTCTTCCGTTTTATTTATAAATATCTGCAATTTGTTTGTCAGATGGAAGGAGAAGTGTTAGAAACCCAAGTAATGGGAGAAAACCGGTTGATATAATTGTTAAAGTCAATCCAATTGTATCTGCTAAGATACCTAAAAATACTGAGCCTAAAGCTCCCATTCCAAATGCTAATCCTACTGTTAAACCTGCCATTGTCCCTATCTTCCCTGGAACGAGTTCTTGGGCATAAACAACGGTTACTGAGAAACTAGACATAAGTATGAAGCCCGCTATTGCAAGTAAAACGACTGCGAAATAATGAGGCACGAAGGGAAGCAAAATGGTGATTGGAGCAGAACCAATCATGGATAACAAGATGATGGTTTTTTTCCCAAACCTGTCAGCTAACGGTCCACCGAAAAAAGTACCCAATGCTCCTGCAACTAGAAACACAAATAAATAAAGCTGAGCTTGCTGTATAGAAAAGCTGTACTTGTCAATTGCATAAAACGCGTAGTAATTAGTGATTCCTGAAATATACCAGGAACGAGCGAAGATTAAGAATAAGATCACAAGCAGATAGAAGCGAATTTGTCGTTGAAATGAAAATGATGCAGGCACTAGATTCTTCATTTCTTTTGGTTTATGACCATCTATATTTAGTTTGTTCGCGTACCAAAAAGCAATGTAAACTAGTAATCCCACTGCAACTGCTGCGACAATTGTAAACCAGCCTGCTCCTTTTTGCCCAAAAGGGACGAGTATAAGAGCCGTAATTAATGGAGCTAGTGCTTGCCCGGAATTACCCCCAACTTGATATATGGACTGTGCAAGCCCTCTTCTAGGTCCAGCTGCCATATAGGCAACCCTCGAACCTTCAGGATGGAAAACAGCTGATCCTAAGCCAATAAAGACCACCGATATTACAATTAGTAAGAAACTAGGGGCAAAAGCCAGCCCTAGAACTCCTATTAAAGTAAACATTAATCCGATGGGTAAAGCAAATGGCATGGGCTTACGGTCTGTAATCATTCCAACAAACGGCTGCATGATCGAGGATACAATATTTAGTGAAAAACCAATGATTCCTAATTGAGTAAAGCTTAGACCCATTGATTGTTCCAGGATAGGGAACATAGCGGGTACAACCGACTGAATCGAATCGTTTAATAAGTGACATAATGCGATGATGAATAAGATTTTATAAGTTGTTGCACTGTCAGATTTTTTAAATTCTTGAACAGTAGCAGTCTGTGCCATAATAAAAAGATCTCCTTTAATTATTGAAGAATGGTATAAAGATATCTTACTAAATTTCCAGTGATTATGAAATGGTTTATTTCGTGAGGCAAACTATATGATATAGTAGTAAATAAGTATAAAATTTCCAAAAGTGAATGGGGAGTGACCTATGGAGAATCAGGTGGAAGAGCTTTTTACAGAATATATTCTGAAAGAAGGACTTCATCTCTTTGATTTGGAAGAATCTTATAAAAAGCTAGGAGATTTTGAAAATTATGTGTTTGAAGTAAGAAAAAAGGATCGAGTTTATATATTAAGAGCAACTCACCAATCGCATAGAATAAAAGAAGATATACTCGCAGAACTGCATTGGGTAAATTATCTATATTCGAATGGAATTAATGTACCAGAAGTCTTTTCATCCGTAAAGGGTGAGACAGTTGAAGTGATAACAGCAGGAGATGGATCTCATTTTTATTTTTGCTTGTTTTCCAAGGTGAAGGGAAACTCGGTTCACGTAAAAGAAGACAAGTTTAACGAAGAATTGTTCTTTGCTTGGGGGAAAGCAATTGGTAAGATACACAAAGCAACAAGAGTATACTATGAAGCAAAAGAGTTAAAAAGAAGGCCTTCATGGAATGACGATGACTTGCTCGCGATTGAAAATTACATTCCGAGTAATGAAAAGATTATTGTATCTAGAACAAAGGAATTGCTTCAGGAGTTAGCAACTTTACCCACAACGAAGGAATATTTTGGTCTTATTCATGGGGATATTCACTCGGGGAATTTCTTCTTTGATGGAAGTGACATACATATCTTTGACTTTGACGACAGCAGTTATCATTGGTTTACGTCAGATATAGCAATACCACTTTACTACTCTGTCTTTTACCGATTCCCCAATCAAAATGTTCAGGTACGGAATGAGTTTGCTCAAGGATTCATAACAGCCTTTACTAAAGGGTATGAAACAGAAACAATGCTACCACCACAATGGGAAGAACATCTCTCGTACATGCTTCGGTTAAGAGATATCACTCTTTACTCAGTATTATATAAAAAAATTCCCATGGAACAGAGAGACGAACGATTACTAAGGATGCTCGATGAGATTGGGACTCGAATCAAAAACAAAGAGCCAATAGTGTACATAAAAAAATAGAGAGCCAAAAAAGCTCTCTATTTTTTCATTAATGGAAATGTTACAGACACTGTTGTGCCTTTGTTTTCGATACTCGAAATTTGAATTTCACCATGAAATGATTGGACGATTCTTTTACAAACTACAAGCCCTAAGCCAGTACCTGAGGCCTTTGACGTATAAAACGGGTGGAAAATCTTCTCAAGCTCTTCTTTTCCAATCCCAACTCCCGAATCAGAGATAGTTAGAACACATTTTTCCCGCTCTTTTGAAATACGGAGGTTAAGTGTGCCACCTGTTGGCATGGATTCAAATGCATTTCTCGTAATATTTAAAATGACTTGTTTCATTTGATCCTTTGTACAAAAGACGACAACCGGTTCTTCAGGAAAAGTATAATGACATATCACATTGTTTAAGTTTGCTTCTGATGATATAAGTGGTTGTAGCTCATGAATGATCATTTTTATATCAAACGGCTCATTTATCATGGCTGTCGGTTTTCCGAGAATTAGAAACTCGCTCACAATTTGATTGATTCGCTTAATTTCGTTATTAATAACCGAAAAATAAAATTGATCTTCTTTATCTTTATGTTTTTCACTTAGTAATTGGACAAGGCCATTAATTCCGGTTAATGGATTTCGTATTTCATGTGCGGTCCCAGCAGCTAATGTACCAACCAGCTCGAGTTTTTGTGCCTCATTTTGCTTTCTTTCCTTATTTGATTGTCTTTTTAGTAATATATATTTAACTAAAAGAAACAGGATATGCGTCAAAATAAAGAACAAAGTGATCGTTCCTACTAAATGAGAAATATTTGTACGTGCTGCATCTTCATCTACCTTTACTTTAATCGTCCAGGGTAGTTGATTCATAGGCGTTGATACCCAATGACCACCTTGCTTGTATAAATGTTCAGAATCGAAATCAATGATCACCTGATCTTCCTGATTGAGGATGACTATAGGTGTTTCAGGTGTAAGTATTTTCATTATGTTTTGAACATGGTCAACCCGAAGTAGTGCAAGTGTGATAAATGTCAGTTGACTTTGTTCATCCAACACAGGTGAAGCGAGTCCGATCACCTTATGGTTATTTTTTAATGTATTTACCTGAGCAGATATAATAATATCTTTCGTACGTATGACTTCTTGAATATACGGGTTTTTGTACAGATTGTCGTCTAGTAGATTGTTAGAGCCGACAATCAATCGCCCTTTTTCGTTTAATAAAAATAAACCACTGTATCTAGGATCTGTCTGAAATGCCTTTTGTAGCAATGGGGCCATTTTTTCTGGACTGTTAACGTATATCTCTGATGTGAGAGACAGAGTTTGGATTGAAGTGACGGTTTCACTTATAAATTGATCCCAATGTGATTTATGAATAGAAGCAATCCATTCTGCATGTTGAACCTGCTCTAAAAGGTTTTTTTCTTTTTCACCCTGCGAAAATATATAACTGCCACCTAGTGTTGGTAGTACTACGATGAGGCTATATAAAAGTAGGTTTTGTAAGTGTCTTTTCATGTAATAACTCCAAGCACATAATTTTTTACCGTAGCTTTGTTTATTATATCACTATATTAGGAAGCTTTTTATAGGAATTACGGATAAGACAGGAATTTGACAGAACTAAGCTAGTTTTTCTATAATAATCATAATTAATGATATGGTATTATTAAAGGTAAATATATTGGATTTTTAAAGGGATGAGAATCATGGAAGCTGAAATCAGTCAATCTTTAAAACTTTTTATTGTGCTATCTAGAGCATATCGGTCAGTCAATGAAAATGTAAATAAACTTATTCAAACATATGGACTTAATCCAACAGAATTTGCAGTTCTTGAACTTTTATATCACAAAGGAGATCAGCCGTTACAGCAAATAGGCGAAAAAATCCTCCTTGCAAGTGGAAGTATTACGTACGTGGTGGATAAATTAGAGCAAAAGGCATTACTAGCTAGAGTCGCTTGTCCTAGTGATCGTAGAGTAACCTATGCTCAAATCACAGAACAAGGGAAGACGTTTATCGAGGATATCTTTCCTGACCATGCCCAAAAAATACATGAATTAATGAAAGAGCTTACAGCTGATGAAAAAGATCAAGCAACAGAGCTCCTGAAGAAATTAGGATTATCTATTGAAAATAAGAAATAATTGTAAGCAGAGGCATCCACTAGGTTGCCTTGTTTTTTTTGTGCTTCTTTGCCGCCTGAGTTATAATAAAAGAGAGTTTTTTTCGAAATTTTTTAACAAAGGGGGATTTACTTTGCAATTTGAACAGTTTACATATGAGAGACCAAATTTTGAGGTTGTTGAGAAGAAATTTTTAAGTGCATTAGAGGTTTTTTCAAAAGCATCCTCTGCAAATGAGCAAAATGAGGCAATGAAAGAAATAAATAAAATACGTAATGATTTAGGCACGATGTTTAACCTCGTTTATATTCGCCATTCAATCGATACCAATGATGAGTTTTATAAAGCGGAACAAGATTATACGGATGAAATACAACCAAGTGTTGAAGGATTAGTGACAAAGTATTACGAAGCGCTTGTAAATTCACCTTTTAAGCATGAGCTGGAAGAAAAGTGGGGGAAACAGCTATTTGCCTTAGCAGAAGCACAGCTAAAGGTATTCTCTCCTGCAATCATTCCTTTGCTTCAACAAGAGAATAAACTTACTACGGAATATACAAAACTCCTTGCTGCTGCAAAAATTCCTTTTGAGGGAGAAGAACGTACGTTAGCACAAATGGAACCGTTTACAGAATCGAAGGATCGAGCTATGAGAAAAAAGGCAAGTGAAGCTCGTTTTAATTATTTTTCAGAAAACGAAAATGAGTTAGATCGTATTTATGACGACTTGGTGAAAGTACGTACAGAGATTTCTCAAAAGCTTGGATATAAAAATTTCGTTGAACTAGCTTATTACCGTATGTATCGTACGGACTATAACGCGGAAATGGTCGCAGGGTTTAGAAAACAAGTGGAAGACTATATTGTTCCTATTGCTACAAAACTAAAGGAACGACAAAGACAAAGAATTGATGTTGATACTCTCAAGTATTATGACGAAAACTTCAAGTTTAAGTCAGGAAATGCGGTGCCGAAGGGTGATCCTGAATGGATTATTCAAAATGGACAAAAGATGTATGATGAACTCTCGAAGGAAACAGGCGAGTTTTTTCATTATATGGTAGAGAATCATTTAATGGACTTGGTGGCAAAGAAAGGAAAAGCTGGTGGCGGATATTGTACGTATATTGAAAACTACAAGTCCCCGTTTATCTTTTCAAATTTTAATGGTACGTCAGGAGATATTGATGTTTTAACCCATGAAGCAGGGCATGCATTCCAGGTGTATTCAAGCAGTCATTTTGAAATTCCCGAATACAATTGGCCGACATATGAAGCTGCTGAAATTCACTCGATGAGTATGGAATTTTTCACATGGCCATGGATGGAGCTATTCTTTAAGGAAGATACGGATAAATATAAATTTGCTCATTTAAGCTCAGCCCTTTTATTCCTTCCATATGGGGTAAGTGTGGACGAATTCCAACATTGGGTGTATGAGAATCCTACGGCTACACCAAAAGAAAGAAAGTTAGCTTGGCGTGAGATAGAAAAAAAATACATGCCTCATAAAGATTACGATGGAAATGAATACTTAGAGGGGGGCGGATTCTGGCAGCGTCAGGGGCATATTTATACGACTCCATTCTATTATATTGATTACACTTTGGCACAAATTTGTGCATTCCAATTCTGGAAACGATCTGGTGAGGATCATAAAAAAGCATGGAATGATTATCTACATCTCTGTACTTTAGGCGGTAGCATGCCATTTACTGAGCTTGTAAAAGCGGCAAACTTAATTTCACCTTTTGAAGATGGATGCGTACAATCTGTTGTAGGTGAAATTGAGGCTTGGTTAAACTCAATCGAAGATCAAAAGTTATAAGAAAAAGAGCGAAGCCAACAATAATATGGCTCCGCTCTTTCTATTTCTAGGCTTTCTTAATAATAACCTTGTCATCCTCAATAACCGCGATTAATTCTTTACAATCAGGATCGTTTATAATAAAGTCCGAAATCTGATCTTCAATTTGGTCTTGAATTACTCTTCTTAACGGACGAGCTCCGAAGGAAGGAGAGTAACCTAAGGTAGCAAGTTTTCTTTTCACTTCATCAGTTACTGTTACAGCCATCTGTTGTTCTTTAAGCATACTATTTAAGTCATTAATCATGATCTCAACAATTTGGAGTAAATCGTGTTCTTCTAATGAAGAGAATTCGATAATGGCATCAAAACGATTGAGGAATTCAGGCTTGAAGTATGATCCTAATGTAGCTAATAAATTATTTTCGAGTTCGTTATGATCATTTCCAAAGCCAACCTTCACCGTCTTATGGCCAACACCTGCATTGGAAGTCATAATAATGACCGTATCTTTAAAACTGACTGTTCTGCCTTGGCTATCCGTTAATCTACCGTCTTCAAGGATTTGAAGGAACATATTTAGAACATCTGGATGTGCTTTTTCAATCTCATCTAGCAAAATAATGTTATAAGGATTTCGTCTGACTTGTTCCGTTAACTGTCCAGATTCCTCATGTCCCACATAACCGGGAGGTGAACCAATTAATTTAGATACACTATGCTTTTCCATGTATTCACTCATATCTAAGCGAATCATAGAGTTTTTCGAACCAAATAGTTCTTCAGCTAATGACTTGGACAATTCTGTTTTTCCGACACCGGTTGGACCGACGAATAGGAAGGATCCAATAGGACGTCCTTTTGCTTTTAAACCAGCTCGACTTCGTCGAATAGCTTTAACTACTTTTTTCACAGCTTCCTGTTGTCCGATTACCTTATTTGATAAATGACCTTCAAGTTTTTGTAGCTTTTCTTGTTCAGATTGCTCAAGTTTGCCTACAGGAATTCTAGTTTTCTTTTCAATTAACTCATGGATATGCTCCACTTTTACCATTGGTCGATGATCAAGGTCTCCTTGAGAGAACTGTTTTTCAAGTTCTTTTTCTTCTTCACGAAGCTTGGCAGCGAGCTCATATTTTTCTTCCTTTAAAACTTTCTCTTTTTCAATAGCGATTTCCTTCATGCGATTTTCAATGCCTTCTTTATTAGAATAATTAGATATTAAGTTCAGCTTTGAACCGGCTTCATCAAGTAAATCAATCGCTTTATCAGGAAGAAAACGATCTTGAATGTATCGATGGGATAAATTCACACATGCTACGATTGCCTCGTCTGTAAATATCACCTCATGATAATCCTCGTATTTCCTTTTTAAACCTTTAAGGATTTCAATCGCCTCGGATATTGTTGGTTCTAGTACTTGAACAGGTTGAAAACGTCTCTCAAGAGCGGCGTCTTTCTCAATTTTTCTATACTCTTTTAAAGTTGTTGCGCCAATAAGTTGAAGTTCGCCACGTGCTAATGCTGGCTTTAATATATTCCCAGCGTCCATCGAGCCTTCTGCACTTCCTGCACCAACTAACTGATGAATTTCATCAATAAATAGGATAATATTTTTCTTTTGCTGAAGCTCAAGGATTATTTGTTTCATTCTCTCTTCAAATTGGCCACGGATACCTGTATTCGATACTAAAGAAGCTACATCTAAAAGGTAAACTTGGCTTTTTTTAAGCTTGTTTGGAACATTTCCTTCAGCAATCTTAACTGCCAGGTACTCAGCAATGGCTGTTTTACCAACACCAGGTTCACCTATTAAGACAGGATTATTTTTATTTCTTCTATTTAAGATTTCAATAACACGGTTAACCTCTTCTTCACGGCCAATCACTGGATCAATTAAACCAGCCTGTGCCATTGTGGTTAAGTTTCGTCCAAATTGATCAATGAAGCCCCCGTTCCCAGTGTTTTTCTGTGGAGTCTCCATATTTCTTTGTGGTTTACCTTTTTGATTCATGTTTATAGGTTGAAAGAATGATTCGAAAGGGGGAAAAGGTTGAACACCAGATAGGTTTGGTCCCAAAGTTGATAACATCTTGTCGCGCTCCTTCTGGAAGCAGCTTTGACAAAGATGTAGTTGATTTTCATTCCCATTAATCGTCATTCTTACCGCAATAGTTGCTTCTGTTATTTGACATGTTTGACAAAGCATACATTTCTCCTCCTATTTTTAAAGTTGACTTTGACTAACTTTGACCTTTTGTAGTTTGATTATACTTTGACCTTTTTTGACTTTCAAGTATTTTGATTTCATTTTTTTTGTAAGATTGTTCCAAAGATGTTTGATATTCTTTTTATCCTGAAAAAGCTCGTCATTGTTTGTCCTTCTTTTCATATAAATAAATGGAAGGGGGAGATGGGGTGAAAAAGAAGTGGGGGGCAGCGCTTCAGCTCGCTGCAGTTTACGTAGGAACTGTGGTTGGTGCTGGGTTTGCTACAGGAAAGGAAATCGTAGAGTTTTTCTCCCGATTTGGTTTTATTGGACTAATAGGGATTTTAATTAGTGGTTATATTTTTATCTTTTTAGGCTCTAAACTCATGCGGCTTGCGGCAAGAATGCGAGCAAAATCATATCAGGAGTTAAATACATTTTTGTTCGGTCCTTTTTTAGGCGGGGCTATAAATATTTTAATGTTATTCATGTTACTCGGAGTAAGTGCTGTAATGTTAAGCGGTGCCGGTGCCGTTTTTCAGGAGCAGTTAGGTCTTTCAAGAAGTTTAGGAATCATGTTAACGATAGCCCTTTCTTTTATCGTCATGATTGTTGGAACCAAAGGTTTATTTGCCGTTAATACTTTTGTGGTACCTATGATGATTTGTTTTAGTTTTATGTTATTTATGGTTACGATTCAGCAGCCTAATTTTCTTGAACAGCTCTTGTTTATTCCTCCGGCTGAAGATGGATGGAAGTCTGTAGTTAACCCTTTTTCCTATACGGCTTTTAATATTGGGCTTGCCCAAGCGGTGCTTGTGCCAGTAGCAGCAGAAATAGAAGATGAAGATACGGTAAAGTGGGGGGGGATTATTGGGGGTGCTGCGTTAACCGTTATTCTTCTTTCTAGTCATGCGACACTAATTATGCTCCCTAATTTTGAAATATACGAGATACCAATGGCTGCTATTATGAAAAATCTAGCTTATGGTTTTTATTGGATATATGTACTTATTATTTATGGGGAGATTTTTACATCTGTTATTGGGAATGTATATGGTCTTGAGAAGCAACTCAATAATTACTTAAAACTTCCTAGCATTGTTTGGGTATGTATAATATTTGTCATTTCATATTTAGGTAGTTTTGTCAATTATGGAACATTGCTTTCTTACCTATACCCGATATTTGGTTACGTCACGATAATATTTATTGTTCTTTTGTGGATGAAGCCTCTGGAGTCAATCAAAAAATAAGACTCGGAAAAAATCTCCGAGTCTTATTTGGCTTCATTAACTATGGTTTCTGCCATTTTTATAAATGAGTCGCGATAATCTAAAGACTCTTTTGAAAATGATGTTAGTTTGATTACACCTTCATTGTTTTTGACTAGGTAAGAAGTAATAACCTCTTCGTTTACCCTAGCTTCATACACCTTACAATCTGCAAAAAACTCAAGCTCCGGTGGTTTGATTTCATTTACTTCAGAAGCTACAGCCTGTAATTGTTCGACCGCTGTTTGTTCAGTAGAATCCCAATCTACATCCTTTGGTAAGATTTCGATCCTCATAAAGATTTCACCATTGTTTGAATGCATGACTACGTCCTTATTTGGTTCTTCTGCTGTTAGTTCAAAATCTGGAAGGATATACATTGAATATCCTTGATTATCACTATGTTTTAAAAATGCTGTTTGTTCTTTTGTTTCTCCATTTAGTGTAAAGGTTAAATTATGTTCAAGAAGGCGAATCTTTGTATCCGATGAATCCGTTTCTTCATTATTCTCCTCTTGAAACGAATCTTCTTCCGTTTCTACGTTTTCCTGTTGTGGGGATGTCCCATTTTTGGCTTCTTCTAGGCTGGTTTCTCCAGTTCCACAGGCCGTTAAAACTGCAGCGAGTAAGCCAATGGTTATATACAAATTAATACATTTCACTTACATATCCTCCTAAATGTTTGTTTGAGAGTCTTATCATAATAGACGGAGATGGTTTAGAAAGGTTACATAGCCAATCTAACTTAATGGGAACAGGACTAACAGTAATAAATCAAATACAAGGTGTGAAACAATTAATAAAGGGATGCTCCTTTTCCAAACGTAAAGGCTTGACCAAACTAGACCGGCAACAATTGAAGCGAGAATCAGGTGGCTTGACCCAGAGTATATGTTGACAGAAGTATATAAAATAGTTGAAAGTAAAATACTTGGTAGGGTTTTTAACCGTCCAATAAGTCGTTTTAAAATAAAACCTCTCCAGAAGATTTCTTCCCCAGGAATGATGATAAAAAATAAAACGATGTATTGCCATATTTGAGTAGGAGACATTTGTTTATAAAGCTTAGCAACCGATCCTTTTAACGGAAGATCAATGATATGTAATAGGCTATTCCCAATGTAAAATAATCCAAATAAACATACTCCTGATAACACACCATAGGTCAAATAAATTTGAATTGGTTGTTGGTCATCCATTTCCTCTTGAAGAATGGAGTAAGTAATTAAAAACAGCATCGAAGCTGTGAATAGGTACCAGAACACATTTTTTTCTTGAAAAGTAAGGAATAACAATACATGTGCAAGTAAAATACCGAAAATTATTCTAGCATCCATTTTTTTCTGATGCATAATATGGCTCCTTTCCTAAAGCATGGTCTTATAATTATTGAAAAAAAGAAGAAACCTCTTACATAAGAGGTTTCCCACATTATAACCTATTTTTATTTTCGAGACAAAAAAGGATGCTACTAAACATATAGAATGCGCTTCCAATTAATTCGTTTCTAAAATGAAGATTCTTTAATAACCTTATAGTTTTTATGATTTACAACAGTTCTTTGGTCTAATTCAAGATCCCGATAATTGTCCATATAAGTAAGGTCAACAATTACTGAATTTTCGTTGACTTTTTCAACAATTCCCTGTAACCCGTCTCTAAATTCGATCACGTTCCCCACTTCAGCTCTTTTCAATGTCGCTCTCTCCTTTTCTTTCCAGATGACGATATTATAAACATTTTGCACTACTTTTTCCTGTACGTAAAGAATTTTTTGTAAATTTTAATAATTATTTATTATATTAATAGTTTTTAAGAGAATGTATAGTCGATTTTGAAACCTTTTATCTTTTATATATAATAAATCTAACGGGAGGGAATGCATGTGGAAAAAGATCATATTTTAGAAATGATTGAAAAATTAAGAAGTGGAAAAATAAATGAGTGGTATGTAAATAAAGAAGTGTTCCTAGATGTAAGGGCTGTGCTTGTAGGTTTGGAAGATTTTAAACATTTTAGAGGGATTGCCCAAAGAAGCGGGGGTGTGATTTATCAGTACTTACAAGAACCTAGAAGCTAGGGAAAGGTGGACAAATATGTACAATGAAAAAATCGTAATTATTACAGGTGGTGCCAGTGGTATTGGTGCTGGAATTGTTCGTGCTTTTTATGAAGCTGGTGCAAAGGTAGTTATTGCTGACTACAATACAGAAAATGGAAAGCAAGCAGAGGAGAAATATAACTGTGAGAGGGTAAGTTTTTTTGAAACTGATGTTTCAAACGAGCAATCAGTTGTTTCTTTGGTTACTTATGTAATGGAGAAATACGGTCGAGTCGACATTTTGATTAATAATGCAGGAATTTCCTCTTTTTCAAATTTCTACGAAATGACCGTAGAACAGTGGGACAGAGTAATCAATACCAATCTAAAGGGTGTTTTCCTCTGTTCGAGGGAGGTTGCCAAGGTGATTGAAGAAGGAGGATCGATCGTTAATATCTCTTCAACTAGGGCCAATATGTCCGAGCCACATTCAGAAGCATATGCAGCATCAAAAGGTGGAATTGTAGCATTGACCCATGCATTAGCAGCTACCTTATCTGAAAAGAATGTGAGAGTCAATTGTATAAGTCCAGGTTGGATTGAAACGAATCATTATGATGAGCTTCGTGAAATCGATCATTCACAGCATTTTTCTAGAAGGGTCGGTAAGCCAAGTGACATTGCTCGAGGATGTATATTCTTATGTGACCCGAATAATGATTTCATTACTGGTACTAATTTGACCATTGATGGAGGCATGACGAAAAAGATGATTTACGAGGAGTAAGTAGAAAGCTACCAAAGTTTGGTAGCTTTCTAGTCTTGATTTTTTGATTCATTATATACCATTTTTGTATAAATTTTAAGGACGTTTACAATTTCTTTTTTGGTTTCCTTATCATCTAAACCTGTAAATCCGTATACACACATTTTGCCCTCGGTCTTTTTCCATTTTGGCTTTCCAAGAACATTAATGAATCGGTCAGCTAATAAAAATGAAATCTCTAGCAAAAAATCATTTTGTTCAATGGGTAAGTTAATCGGTGATCTGAATTTGATCCCATTTGGGCTAATATCTACTATATAAGCAATTGCGGATTTAACATCCCCTTGCTTTCCATTTATGCTTACAATTTTGAATGTTCCATGAATAGGCTGTTGAAATTGAAATCTAAAGGCCTCTTGTCTTTTATAAATCACGTTTATCACCTTGTAAGAAAATGTAACAAATAACTGATTACTAAAATCATACATTTACCATTTATTGATTACAAGTATTTTATTTCCACGATTTTTTATCAAATACACGCTTTATTGGATAATATTTACCATTATAACTCATGTTGGAAAATTTGAATATTATGAGTATAAATGTAAGCGGTTAAATAAAAAAACTGTGAAATTTCCTCTACAATTGTGGGTTTTTCATTGTATACACGCTAAGGAAATGCTATTCTTTTTTTTGAGATGTCGATTGTCTGATTACCCTAAGAACTTTAGTCGGCGTTAGCTATCTATATTTAATGAATAAAAAGGACAGTGGAAAAAATACTAAAGTATGCTGTATATTTTTCGATGTCGGATTGAATAGGTAAAGTGAAGGAATTGGACAATAACGAGAAACATCTTAGCAAATATATGTATAGGAAAAAGGAGTTTGATTAACCATGGCAGAAAAACAATTTAAAATTATAGCTGAAACAGGAATTCACGCTCGTCCTGCAACATTATTAGTACAAGCAGCTAGCAAGTTCGATGCTGATATTAACCTTGAGTACAAAGGGAAAAAAGTAAACCTTAAGTCAATCATGGGTGTTATGTCTCTAGGAGTTGGACAAGGAGCTGACATTACTATTTCTGCAGTTGGTGGAGATGAGCAAGAAGCACTAGCTAGTCTTGAAGAAACTTTGAAAAAAGAAGGTTTAGCATAAAAATGAACTTTTTAAATGGAATTGCTGCATCTAGCGGAATAGCAATCGCAAAAGCATACCGTTTGGTAGAACCGGATTTAACCTTTACAAAAAAGTCCATCGACAACGATACAGTTGAAATTGATCGTTTCCGTTCGGCACTTGATCGATCAAAGGTTGAACTTGAAGGTATTAGAGACAAGGCAAAAGTAGAATTAGGTGCTGATAAGGCAGCTATTTTTGAAGCGCACTTGCTCGTACTAAGTGATCCAGAGCTTGTTTCTCCAATTGAAGATAAAATTAAAACAGATAAAGTAAATGCTGAATTTGCTTTAAAAGAAACAGCGGATATGTTTGTAGCGATGTTTGAGTCAATGGACAATGAATACATGAAAGAAAGAGCTGCCGATATTCGCGACGTAACAAAGCGCGTTCTTTCTCATTTACTAGGTGTACAAATTGTTAACCCTAGTATGATTTCAGAAGAAGTTATTATCGTTGCTGAAGATCTTACACCATCAGATACTGCTCAGCTAAACCGTCAATTTGTGAAAGGCTTTACAACTGATATCGGAGGAAGAACTTCTCACTCCGCAATTATGGCCCGCTCTATGGAAATTCCTGCAGTTGTAGGTACTAAAACTGCAACAGAAGAAATTCAAAACGGCGATCTTGTAATTGTAGATGGATTAAATGGACAAGTCTATATTAATCCGACTGCTGAGGAAGTTGAACGTTTCAAGTCTGAGCACGCTGCTTTTGAAGCACAAAAAGCTGAGTGGGCAAAGCTTGTTAACGAGCAAACGGTTACTTCTGATGGTCACCATGTGGAGCTTGCTGCAAATATTGGAACACCTAAAGATCTTAAAGGTGTTATTAACAATGGTGGCGAAGGTGTGGGACTTTACCGTACTGAATTCCTTTACATGGGTCGTGACCAACTTCCAACTGAAGAGGAGCAGTTTGAATCGTACAAAGCTGTTCTAGAAGGAATGAATGGAAAGCCAGTTGTTGTTCGTACATTAGACATTGGTGGAGATAAAGAGCTTCCTTACTTGAACTTACCGAAGGAAATGAATCCATTCTTAGGATTCCGTGCGATTCGTTTATGTCTTGAAGAGCAAGATATGTTCCGTACGCAACTTCGTGCACTTCTTCGTGCAAGTGTATATGGAAACTTAAAAATTATGTTCCCAATGATTGCGACACTAGCTGAATTCCGTCAAGGAAAAGCAATTCTTGAAGAAGAGCGTCAAAAGCTTCAAGCTGAAGGAGTAGCTGTTTCTGAGAAAATTGAACTTGGAATCATGGTAGAAATCCCTTCTACTGCTGTTATTGCTGATCAATTTGCTAAGGAAGTTGATTTCTTTAGTATTGGAACAAATGACTTAATTCAATACACAATGGCTGCAGACCGTATGAACGAGAGAGTATCTTACTTGTATCAACCATACAACCCAGCTATTTTACGTTTAGTTAAAATGGTTATTGATGCTGCACACAAAGAAGGCAAGTGGGCAGGAATGTGTGGAGAAATGGCGGGCGATGAGCAAGCGATCCCTGTTCTTCTAGGCTTAGGTTTAGATGAGTTCTCAATGAGTGCAACTTCTATCCTAAAAGCACGTTCTCAAATCCGTAACTTGTCAAAAGCGGATATGGAAACACTAGCTTCTGAAGTGCTTCAAATGAGCACGACGGAAGAAGTGTTAGAAGCAGTAGCAAAAGCAACTCAACGCTAAAAAAAACCCAACTGATTTGAATCAGTTGGGTTTTTTTGACAAAAATGGATTTTTCCATTCCATCAGAAGTCCGTAATTTAACGAATGTTCATCTTCTAAATAATCCTTTACAGCTACTACAGGTGTTCTTCCACATCTCAATAAAAATGTGATGACAGGGTCTTGTAATTCTCCTATTATCAACTTCTCAACATATTCCTCTATGGAAAGTTCTTCTGCATGCTTATGATATCCGGGCATCCGTCCTCCTCCTAACAATCGCTCGAGCTTAAGTTGGACTACGGTTTCATACATGGACTGCATAAGCCATTTTCCTAATCCTAGTTTTCGATATGCGGGTGAAATACAAATATCAACTATATATAAGGAATTACCACTTTCAGCGTGGTTGGTAATGTATCCATTGTCAGTTGCTTCCTCCCAAGTGTGGCTTGGATTGGTTTTGTCAAAGTTAGTTATCAATCCTGTGATTGAACCGCATATCACACCTTCTACTTCTACACATAATGCTCCTTCAGGAAACAGTTCGACATGATTGGTTAACTGCTCTTTATTCCACCAAAGCTCAGAAGGAAAGGGTGGAGGAAACGCCTCTTGTTGAATCCGAATTAATTCTTCAAAGTCGTCTTTTGTATACGTACGGATAACTGCTTTTGTTGGTTTGGAGGAGTTAAAAACATACATTTCTTTATAATACATAATATCTCTCCCTTCTCACTTGATTGTAAAATGACTGGAGTTCTGTAGTCAAATAAGTATGAATTGTAAACTTTTCTAATTAACCGTTTATATTTTACCTTTCTAGGCTATGGTAGGTGATAAAAGGAGGACGATGACGATCATGAAGAAAGCGATTTTCGTATTATGTTGTTCACTTATTCTAGCAGGATGTGAAGGAAGCCAAAAACAATCGTTCATCAATCAGTACGCAGATGTATTACTTACTAAAAACAATGAACTCCAGTTTCGGTTTAAATTTGATGAACAATTATTGTCTGAAGTAGATATGTATAAAGTAAAAGTTTTAATCGAAGATAAACAGTTGGCAAAAGCGTTAGGAACAGCAGAAGTTTATTATGGTGAGCAATATGTTCATGATGGAAAATTACTTCATGTTGGAAATCAGGAGGAAATTTATCTATCTATGGATCCAATCCCTTTACAGATTGATTTACATACATTTGTAATACAAGAGATGATCCAGCAAAAAAATGCGGTTAAGGTACAGATCTTTAATGAAGAAGATATGATCGTTTCAGGTTATGTCCAGAATTTTCAATCTCAACTATAGTCATTTCTTTGAACAAATTGGTAATAAGTGATAAAATACTACTTATTTCTAATGGGGAGAAGTGGGTATGGAACTGAAGACAAATAGCACAATCGGATTTATTGGTTTAGGTGTCATGGGGAAAAGTATGGCGAGAAATCTAGTAAAAGCAGGTTACGAGGTTGTTGCGTATACCCGTACAAAAGAAAAAGCGCTAGATCTTTTAGATGATGGTGTAGTTTGGATTGAATCGCTAGAGGCGATTACTGAACAGGCAGATATTATCATAACGATGGTTGGATATCCATCTGATGTTGAACAAATTTATCTCGGAGAAAAAGGAATTGTACATACAGCGAGACCAGGTTCATTCTTAATAGATATGACAACCTCCACACCCACACTGGCTAAAAAAATATATAACGAATCTAAGAAAAAGGGAATCTATTCTGTAGATGCTCCTGTTTCAGGTGGAGATATTGGAGCAAGAGAGGGTAAGCTTTCCATAATGGTTGGTGGAGATCAAGAGGTTTGTGAAGCATTGCAACCGATTTTTCAGGTGTTAGGAAGTAATATCGTGTATCAAGGAAATGCTGGAGCTGGTCAGCATACCAAGATGTGTAATCAGATTGCGATTGCATCTAATATGCTCGGTGTCTGTGAGGCGGTTGTATACGCGGAGAAGGCTGGGCTTGACCCGACTACGGTACTTAAAAGTATTTCATCTGGAGCTGCGGGAAGCTGGTCTCTTTCAAATCTTGCCCCAAGAATAATTGGTGGAGATTTTTCTCCAGGGTTTTATATCAAACACTTTATTAAAGATATGACAATTGCATTAAATGAAGCGGAACAAATGGGAATGTTGACTCCTGGATTATCCCTTGCTAAATCGTTATACGAGAGATTAGCGGATCAAGGTGAGGAAAATAGTGGTACACAGGCTCTATATAAATACTGGAAATAAATGAGACCCAAGCTCGAATTAGAGCTTGGGTTTCACTTTTATAAGTGATGATCTTTTAAAAATGCCTCGAGCCTATCCAATGCCTCAGCAAGTACATCCATTGAGTAAGCAAACGAAATTCGTATATATCCCTCACCAAGCGGTGAAAATGCACTTCCAGGTACGACAGCTACCCCTCTTTCTTGCACTAATTGTAGGGCAAAGTCAAACGAATTGGTAAACGGTTCTGGTAGCTTTACAAAAAAATAAAAGGCACCATCTGGTTTCACAACAGACAAATCCATGGTGGTTAATCTTTCGTATACATATTCTCTTCGTTCCATATAGGCTTGTTTCATCTCAACAGCATCGTTTATGCCTGCAGTAAGTGCCGCTAATGCAGCCATTTGAGAAACAGAGGAAGCACAAGAAACATTATATTGATGAACTTTCAAAATATGTTCAGTTATAGTACTAGGAGCAAAAAGCATACCAATTCTCCAACCAGTCATCGAATGTGATTTTGAAAGACCATTGATAACGATCGTTTTTTCTTTTAATATCGTGCCAAGTGAGAAATGCTTATGGTCAAATACTAATTCACTGTAGATTTCGTCAGCTAATACAAAGATTTCTTTGTCTTTCAGCAATTCTGCAATATCGCTTAATTCTTCCTTTGTTAAGCTCACACCAGTAGGGTTGGACGGATAGGGTAAGACGATACAACGAGTTTTATCTGTTATGTAGTTATTAATAATGTCAGCAGTCATTCGAAAGTTATTTTCTCTTGTATCCGCATATACAGGCCGAGCACCGCATAATTTGATAATTGGCTCATAGCCAGGATATACAGGGCCTGGTAATATAACCTCCACACCTTCTTCTAAAATGGTGCGAAACGTAATATCTATCGCTTCGCTAGCTCCTGAGGTAATAATAATTTCATTGTTTGGATCGTAAGTTAAACCGTATTTCGTTTGAACAAAATGAGCAGCCGCTGTACGCAGTTCGATGTAGCCAGCATTATGAGTATAAGTAGTGAAATTTTCATCAATTGCTTTTTTTCCTGCTTCTTTCACATGCTCTGGTGTAGGGAAGTCTGGTTGGCCAAGAGTAAGAGAAATCATATCCTTTGTGCCAGCAACCATATTAAAAAACTTACGAATTCCTGATATTTCAATGTTTTTTACTTTTGAATTAATCAAATGTTCCAAGTGATCACTCTCCTATGGGTTTATTTTATCATGTGGAGGTAGAGGAGTGAAAAATTCCTCTGAATTTTCATATAAATAATAGCTACTTATGGGTTAATATGAAAGTATTGGGGAAAATAGTTTCTTAGGGGGAAGAGTATGAATAAAGTAGAAATAATACAAGCTTATGAAAGTTTAAATCAATGGTTTCAGTCACTAATTGAAGTAGATGAACAAAAGTGGTTTTCACCCATTGATGAAGGGAAATGGTCAATGGCAGCAGCTCTTTCCCATCTGTTATTCTGGGATCGATTTTCACTGAAGGAAAGATTTCCTTTCATGAAGGAAGCAGCGAGTTTACCACCATTTCCTGATTTTCAAACGGTTAACGACAAAGCGCGTGAATATGCGGAAAGTGGAATTTCGAAAAACAAACTGTTGCAAGAGTTAATTCATACTAGAAAGGAGCTTCTCTCGGTTATTAGTTCCTATAACGAAGAAGATCTGGATACTTCATTTTCTATTGGTGATCATCAGTTAACGATACGTGAATATTTTGTAGATTTCATTCAGCATGACTATCATCATAAAAATCAAATAGAAGTGTTACTTTCATAGTGTGCTAGTTGTCTAAAGATGGTAGAAAAGTAACATATTTTATATGAAAGTTACCTGTTAATTAGATCGTTTCGTGGTATAGTATTTGTATGCGAGCACAGATATAATGCTAGCCAAAAGGGGTCGAACCGTTAATGGATAATAAAAAAGGAATTTTATTAGAAAGTGGAACAAATGAACTAGAGATTGTTGAATTTAGTATCGGCAAAAATAAATTCGGTATCAATGTTATTAAAGTGAAAGAAATAATAAATCCCGTTCAAGTTACTCAAGTACCCCATTCTCATCCTCATGTAGAGGGAATCATTGAGCTAAGAGGGGAAGTCTTACCAGTTGTGAATGTGGCTAATGCATTAGGTTTTTCACCTTCACAATCTCCCGAGCAGGATAAATTTATTGTTGCTGAATTTAACAAACAAAAAATTGTTTTTCATGTTCATACGGTTACACAAATTCATCGTATTTCTTGGGACCAAATTGAAAAGCCTTCAGAAATGTATCAAGGACCTGAGAGTCAAATAATTGGAGTTGTAAAGCTTCATGGTGAAATGATCTTACTACTTGATTTTGAAAAGATAGTAGTTGAGATTAACCCAGAAACAGGAATTAACGTACAACAAGTTAAAAAGCTTGGTCAAAGAGAAAGATCCACGAAGAAATTGGTGGTTGCAGAGGATTCACCACTATTAAGAAAGCTTATTCATGACACGCTAAATGAAGCAGGGTTTACCAATATTGAGTTTTTTGAAAATGGAAAAGATGCCCTACAATATTTAGAAGCCATCACTTCTCAAGGGAAAAACATAACCGATGAAGTGCAGCTCGTTATCACGGATATCGAAATGCCTCAAATGGATGGACATCATTTTACAAGAAGAATAAAGGAAAATAGTCAATCGGCAAAATTACCAGTTATTATCTTCTCTTCATTAATTACCGATGACCTTCGTCATAAAGGGCAAATGGTTGGTGCAAACGCACAGGTTAGTAAACCTGAAATAGCAGAATTAGTTCAATTGATTGACAAGCATATTCTATAATGACCAAAGGGTGTTCCTAAGTATTTAGGGACACCCTTTTTTTAAAAATAGCTTTCACCTAACTTTTTAAAGACTGGTTTCTCATATCCTTTTTTCTTATAAGCAACTCTTGTTTCTTCTTTCATTCCAGTGTATTTAGATAGGAGCTTCTTTGCCTGATTGAGCGATAGAACAGCTCTTGGATTTCGTATATTAGTATCTAATTTACCTAGATGTGGAAGACTCTCAAAGTCCTGTTTTGAGGGAGGGAGATGAAAGGAGTAGTTACCACAAACAACGAGAACATCAGATTGTTGTTGGCTGTATTTAGGATTGTTTGAGAAGTGTAACCCTTCCTTTCTCGCTTTTCCTTCTCTAATAAGCTTTTGTAAGGCATTTCGCTTCAATTCGTATAAAAATTTTGGATTTGGAGCGGTTTTTGCATGACGATTCACAATGAAGATTGCCTGTGAGAGGTTTTCTATCGTTGGTTTTAAGGGAGGATGATGTGATTTTTCCTGACTCAACGTTTTGAGCTCCTTTCAATCGTTCAAACTACTGTAAGGTTATTATACCTTTTTTTAGTTGGAAAGAAAATGGTTCTGAATTGATTGATGATAAAAAAACAAGGGACTTGATATGGTGAGATGGTTAGAGGAATGTCAAACGTGGAATAGAATAAATATAATAGTGAATAGTAAAGGAGTTTAAATAAATGAAAAAGTGGGCTGTAATCGATATAGGATCGAACACGATACGATTAGTGATTTATATAGAATCCATCAATCATTTTTACAAAGAAGTTGAAAATATTAAGGCTGTTGCAAGATTAAGAAAGTACTTAAATGAAGAGAAAATTCTTTCCAATGAAGGAGTACAGAAATGTCTAACGATCTTAAAAGGTTTTAAAGAAATTATTGACTTTCATGGGATAAAAGATGTGAAATGCGTGGCCACGGCTACGATCCGACAGGCAGTGAATAAGTCTGATGTACTTGAAAGCATTAAGGGAGAGTTGGGCTTTGATATCCAAATTTTAAGTGAAGAGGAAGAAGCGTATCTTGGTTTTTTAGCCGTAGTGAACACAACATCCGTTAAAGATGGCGTGACCATTGATATTGGTGGGGGAAGCACAGAAATTACGTATTATGAGAATAAGTCGATTGTACAATCCCATAGTTTTCCGTTTGGTGTCGTGTCATTAAAGGAAACATTTATGGGTGGGAGCCTGATGACAAAAGATGAAAGAATCGCTTTGCAAAAAATGGTTTTGGAAGCTTTTGAATCATTACCTTGGCTTAAAAACAAACAGGTTCCAATTGTCGCTATTGGAGGTAGCGCGAGAAACATCGCCCAAGTCCATCAACATTTAAAAAACTACCCATTAGCAGGAATTCACCAGTATGATATGAGCCCTGATGATTTACATAATATATTGCAAATGATGGAGAGTATGGAGGTTGTTGATATTGAAAAATTAGAGGGACTTTCAAAAGACAGAGCCGACATCATCCTTCCTGCCCTTGAAGTATTCGATATGCTTTGTCAGTATGTTCAAGCAACCCGTTTTATATTTAGTAAAAGAGGCTTAAGAGAAGGCATCCTTTACAAAGAAAAAGGAGGGGGAAAGAAACCATCTGATTTAATTTTAGAAAACAGTATTGATCATCTGGTTAGAGATTATGGGATTGAGGATGGTCATTCTGATCATGTGGCCTGGTTAGCAAAACAAATTTATTTCGAACTTTCTAATGTTTTCGGGAATAAAACAAATGGATATAGTGAGCGTCTCATTGAACAAAGTGCACGAATCTATTATATCGGACAATACGTCGATTCGGATGTGAGTAGCCAGCATACCTTTAGCCTCCTAGCTCATCAATCCATTGACGGAATTACGCATAAGGAAAGGCTTATTATTGCCTTTATTGCATCGTATAAAAATTGGGCACTCTTAAAGCAATATTCCACTCCCTTTATAGATTGGTTTTCAAAAGGAGAATTAAAGGATATTCGAATCGCTGGTGCGATGGTGAAGCTTGCGTCAGCTTTGGATTCATCTAAACGTATGCTGGTGAAGAAGGTAAAAGTACAAAAGAGGCAGGATGAGCTCGTTTTTCAATTATCATGTGTGGGTAATACATTTGTTGAACAGTATCAAGCTGAAAAGCAGATTCGCCATTTAGAGAAGTCTTTAAAATATAAAATTATTCTTGATTTTGTCTCAGATAGTTAAAAGGTACAAATTTACAATTTCTTTACAAAATCCTCTTAATAATTTTAATAAGATGAAAATATTAATGTCGAATACCGTTGAAAAAGGATGGGAGACCAAATGAATGGTGAAAGGCAATACAATCTACCTTCCTATTATAATAACCGTGAATTAAGCTGGTTAGCTTTTAATGAAAGAGTACTAGAAGAGGCACTTGATACGAGTAATCCACTTCTTGAAAGGCTTAAATTTCTATCGATTTTTAGTTCCAATCTTGATGAGTTTTTTATGGTGAGAGTGGCTGGTTTACAGGACCAAGTGGATGCAGGATATAATAGGCCAGAAAATAAGGCAGGATTAACACCGAAGCAACAGCTTGACGAAATTTCTAAGTTAACTCATAAGCTGGTGAACACTCAATGTGAAACCTTTACCAACGTTCTGCTCCCGGAACTTAAAAAGGAATGTATTTACCTACTTCCTATTACTAGTTTGGAAAAAAATCAACTTTCTTTTTTAGAAGTTTATTTTGAAGAACAAATCTTTCCTGTATTAACTCCGATGGCTATTGACGCCTATCGTCCATTCCCGATGCTATCAAACAAAAGTTTAAACCTTGCCGTTTTACTAGAAGAAAACATAGAGGGCCAGGTGAGTAATCGTTTAGCTTTTGTTCAAGTTCCAGCAGTTCTTAATCGTTTTATTAGTATACCTAGTGACGAAGGAAGCTCATTTGTTCTATTAGAAAATGTGATATGCTACTTTATACATAAGTTGTTTAAAGGATATAAAGTAGTATCAGTTACCCCTTTTCGAATTACGAGAAATGCTGATTTAACGATTCATGAAGAAGGGTCAAGAGACCTATTATTAGAAATTGAAAAAGTATTAAAAAAACGGAAATGGGGAGCGGCTGTTCGTTTAGAAGTGAGTGATGACCATTTTGATAAATCGGTAGTTGAGCATATAACAAAAGAACTGGAGTTAGATGATGAGGATATATACAAAATTAACGGTCCTCTCGACCATACCTTTTTGGCGAATTTTTCAAAACATTTGTCAAGAAAAAGAGAGCATTTAAGCTTTGAAGCTTTTATTCCTCAAAAACCAGTAGATTTAAATTTTGACGAAGATCTTTTTTCAAAGTTACTTGAACAAGATGTTTTATTACATCACCCATACGAATCGTTCCAACCCGTTGTCGACTTTGTTACCGAAGCCGCCAGTGACCCGGATGTTTTAGCGATTAAACAAACGTTGTATCGTGTAAGTGGTGATTCCCCTATTATTAAGGCACTTAAGAATGCTGCTGAAAATGGAAAGCAGGTTACGGTACTAGTCGAGTTAAAAGCTAGGTTTGATGAGGAGAACAATGTTCATTGGGCGAAAGAACTAGAGAAGGCTGGCTGTCATGTTATTTATGGCATGACACACTTAAAAACACATAGTAAGATTACATTGGTAGTTAGAAGAAGAAATCAAATGATAGAGAGATTTGTTCATTTAGGAACCGGAAACTATAATGATCAAACAGCCAATTACTATACTGATTTGGGTTATTTAACTTCCAAACGAAATTTCGGCATTGATGCAACCAATTTCTTTAATTTTTTGAGCGGATATACAGAGAAGCCAAAGTATAACCATATCGTTGTTGCTCCGTATGATATTAGAGGTAAGTTTATTGAATTAATTGACCAAGAAATCACTTATCATAAGCAATATAATAATGGACGAATTATTGCCAAAATGAATTCCCTAACGGATAAGGAAATAATCATGAAACTTTATGAAGCGTCGTCTTCTGGAGTGAAAATCGATTTAATTATTCGAGGCATATGCTGCTTAAAACCAAAAATTCCAAGGGTAAGTGAAAATATTCGGGTTATAAGTATTGTTGGTCGTTTTTTGGAGCATAGTCGTATTTATTATTTCTACCATAATGGGGAGGAGCAGGTATATTTGTCCTCTGCCGATATGATGACTAGAAATATGGAGAAACGAGTAGAAATTTTATTTCCAATCTTTGAAAATCATCACAAAGACAGAATCAACCATATATTGAAGCTCCAGCTTTCGGACAATGTAAAAGCAAGAGAACAGCATCAAGATGGGAAATACACTTATGTTGTGTTCAACAATGAAAATTCACTAAACCATCAAGTGGAACTAATGAAAGAAACCTATCAATTAAGAGAAGATGAAGAATAAAGAGATACTCTAGGTGTCTCTTTTTTTTGCATTTTATATTGTTGTACACTTTTCAAAACAACTTGACGATACTATCGATTTTTAAGGATAATATAAGTTAAGAGGTTTTAACACAACCAATGCTCAGGTACAAAACGAGGATGATGGGATGGAGCAGTTTAAAAAGGTAATCTCTCGAGAAGTGATTAATGATAAAAATCGACGTGAAATTGAAGGAATGATCTTTGATATTATTCTTAACCATATCAATGATATGGTATTTATTATGAAGGTGGACGGAGATCAGTTTCGATACGTTTTTGCCAATAAATCTGGTGCGAAACATGCAAGGTTGACAGTGGAAACGATGGGAAAGACCTTATTTGAGGTATTACCTGTAGAGACAGCTCAAAAACTGCAAGCCGTATATATGGAAGTAGTAGAATCAAAAGAACTTCAAGTGCTTTTTGATCAATCAACACTAGAGGATGGAAGCCTAGTACATGGGCAGTCAATATTAACTCCAGTCCTTTATGAAAATAAAGAAGTCAGATTTGTTGTTTCTGTCACTCGTGATATTACAGAGTTAGAGGCGGAAAAAAGTCGCCTTAAAGTGACAGAACAGCGTTATCGTTCTATTGTGGACCATAATCTTGATGGAGTTATTCTCGCGACTCAAGCAGGAGATATTATAGATGCGAATCCAGCTAGTGAAATTCTATCAGGATATACAGTCGATGAGCTAAAGAAGAAATCAATTTTTAATTTTGTTGAAAAATCCGATGTAGATAAATTTAGAAAATTTATCGAGCATTCGCTCTCAGGAATATCACTAGAAACGTTAGACTTCCGGATTGTTAACAAAAACAAAAGGAAAATTACAGTTCAATTAAAAACAGTTCCTTTTACTATTCATAATAAAATTACAGGTATATATTTGATTTTTCGTGATCTTACGGAGCAGGCTCAAAATGCTGAGACGATAAAGTTCATGGCATTTCATGATCAGTTAACAGGGCTGTATAATAGAAGGGCATTATTACGCGATTTAGATCTTCTTCTAAATCATTCAGAAAGTAATAAAGAACCATTTTCTCTTCTTTCCATTGATATTGACCGATTTAAACAATTAAATGACACTTTAGGTCATTTTGCTGGTGATCAAATTTTAGTAAAGATTGCTGAACGACTAAGTGTAGATCGAACAGACGATTATAAGGTATACCGCCAGGGTGGAGATGAGTTTATTGTTCTTTTAAAAGGAAATCGACAAAATGCGAACCAATTGGCGCAACAAATTTTAAACCGATTTGCTAAATCCTTTTATTTGGATTCACATGAATATTATATCTCACCAAGTATAGGGTTAAGCATGTATCCTCAGGATGGAAAAGATGCAGAAACTTTAATCAAAAATGCTGATGAAGCATTGTTTCGTGTAAAAGAGAAAGGAAAAGCTCATTTTCAGTTTTATCGAAGTGATAAAACCCAAGGGTTTGCCAACATCATTTCATTAGAAACTCAACTTAGAAAAGCTCTAGAGCGTGATGAATTTATCCTGTTGTATCAACCACAGGTAGAACTAAGAAGCGGGAAAATCAAAAGCTTTGAAGCGTTAATTAGATGGAATTCCTTAGAGTTTGGGTTGGTGCCACCGTCTGAATTTATTCCTCTTTCGGAAGATACGGGCTTGATTATTCCTATCGGTAATTGGGTAATAGAACAAGCTTGTATGCAAATAAAGGAATGGAATGAACTTTGCGGCGAAGAAATTACGATTGCGATTAATATATCTGCCAAACAATTTCAACAACGGACTCTTGTTAGTACGATTAAAAAAGCGATTCAGAAGTTTCAAATTAATCCCTCCTTGCTCGAAATTGAGATAACAGAGGGAGTAATGCAGGATACGGCTGAAACAGCTCCAATACTTACAAGTTTAAAAGATTTAGGAATTAGTATTGCGATAGACGATTTCGGTACTGGCTACTCTTCGTTAAATTACTTAAAAAGTTTTCCCATTGATGTTCTTAAAGTGGATCAATCATTTATCCGAGGAATCCATACTAACGAAAAAGATGCTGCCATTACAACAACGATTATTCACCTAGCAAATAGTCTAGGAATGACGGTAGTTGCTGAAGGGATTGAAGAAAAAGAACAGGCAAAGTTTCTTTTAAATACAAACTGTGATAAAGGGCAGGGTTACTTTTATTCAAAACCGTTGAGTAAACTTGATATTGAACAAACCATTTTAAACAGACCGACCAACTGATAATGGACGGTCTGTTTTATTTTTGTAGTGTTTGGAGAGTAAATAAAGTAATTTCGGGTGGAGAGAGAAATCGAAAGGGAAGCCTTGTTGTACCTAAGCCTCTATTAACATAAAGAGTCAAAGGATCACTTGTCTGACCAATTTGATAAAATCCTTCAAAATATTTTTTGGCGAACGGGGGCTTAATAATGGCACCTAAAAAAGGAATTTGAATTTGTCCACCATGACTATGTCCACTTAATTGGAGTTGAACATTTCCTATGCTAGCAGCCTGGTCGGCTAAGTCAGGTGCATGAGATAAAAGGATGGTATATGCCTCATTAGGTATGCTTTCCAATGTCGCTTGAAAATCTGGTCTGCCTAACATCGCATCATCAATCCCTGCGATATACAAACTCTCGTTTGTAAGAAGAGTGACTTGGTGAGCTTCGTTCAAAAGAAGGGTAAACCCAGCTTCTGACATAACATTTTGATATAAATCCGAACCATATCCTCCGTGATCATGGTTCCCATATATAGCAAACGAACCAAAGGGTGCTTGGAGATTTTTTAAAATGGGTGCAATAGAGTTAATATCTGCATACTGATTAGGTGTATCCATTAAATCACCCGTAAAAAGAATCATGTCGGGCTCTTGTTCATTTATTTTATTGACCAATTCTTGAAGTTGAGATAAATCATATTGAAATCCAATATGCGTATCGCTGAATTGAAGTATTTTAAAGCCATCGAAACCATTGGGAATCATCGGATGGGTAATAGTGTGCTTCTTAATCGTTAAAAGCTTTGGCTCAATTTCTCGAGCATAGAAGCCCCCTCCACCAACAGCTACAATTCCCGCTAGAAAAGTGCCCATCCCTCTTTTCAAAAATCGTCTTCTCGACATTTTTGTTTTCATTGCTAATCAACCTATTCTCATTTCTAAATTTAGGACAATCCACTCTATACTAACAAAATCAGGGACATATGAGAACTAAAAAGGCGTGATTAAATTCTTGTCCATGAAATATATGTATACAGATGTAGAATAAAAAATGATAGAATATAAATGAATGAATGTTCATTCTTTTTAAAAAAGGGGGATGGAAGATGGTGAGGAAAGTTGTTATCATAACTGGCGGATCATCCGGCATGGGGAAAGCAATGGCGAAGAAGTTTGCTGATAGCGGTTTTTACGTGGTCATTACGGGAAGAGATGAGGAAAAACTACATGCGGCAAAAAAAGAAATTGAAAACGAAAATGACCAAGTTCTAACTATAAAAATGGATGTTAGAGAAGTGGAGGACGTCAAAAGAATGGTCGAGCTCACAGATGAAACATTTGGGCGGATCGACATTCTCATTAATAATGCAGCCGGCAATTTTATATGTCCAGCCGAAAAACTATCTGTAAATGGATGGAATTCCGTCATAAATATTGTATTAAACGGTACATTTTATTGTAGTAGTGAGGTAGGAAAGTATTGGATTAGTAAAGGGATAAAGGGGAATATCATCAATATGGTTGCTACATATGCCTGGAATGCAGGTGCGGGAGTGATTCATTCAGCAGCTGCAAAAGCGGGAGTACTATCCATGACAAGAACGCTCGCTGTTGAGTGGGGGCATAGATACGGCATAAGAGTGAATGCTATTGCACCTGGACCGATTGAACGAACCGGTGGTGCACAACGGTTATGGGAGTCCCAAGAGGCAGCCAATCGAACTCTTTCCAGCGTACCGTTAGGAAGACTAGGTACTCCTGAAGAAATCGCTGAATTGGCCTTCTTTTTATGCTCAGAAGGTGCGCAGTATATTAATGGTGATTGTATTACGATGGACGGTGGGCAATGGCTTAATCAGTATCCATTTTAAGATAAGAAGACAGGCTAGTCGGAAACTAGCCTGTTATTTTTTATTGATAGCTTACCGCTCTATTTTTTAACGCGTTCCAAGACTGTAGAAATTGTTGCTTATTTACTTTTACTTGTTTTCTAACTGATAAAGGATCATTCAAATAAACAAATGAGGGATCATAGCCAACTAGAACGACGGCATGGAGATCAAGAGGTGTTACTATTTTTTTATTCCCATGCATCCAAGCTTCAGGGCGGTCTGGTAAACGGTAATCACCTGTTGTCCAAACTACAACAGGGAAGCCCTTTGCAACATGAGCTTCGATTTCATGAAACGGTTTATTGGTTAGATTGACGGCTTTCCCTGGCAGGTAAGTATTAATTAAGTCAATCATTGGCCCATCAAATACTGCATATCCAGCATGTCTCCCTGTCATATCACCAACGAATCCTACATCTGGATCTCCCCAACGAATAATATCACCATTTTGTTTTACCAAGGGATCATTGTCTTTTTTTATTTTGTTGTATAGATCCATTTTATTTGTATTCACTCCAGCAAATTGCAGCATCATAGCAAGGCTTGTAACCTCACAACCATACCTTAATTCTGGATTTTGATTGATCAAAGGAACATTTAGCATTGCGTTGCTTTGTGCGAATGTTGAAAGAGGTAAGCTCATCACAAAAAGAATGGATAGAAACAATGATTTAATTTTCATCTGGTACCTTCCTTTCGGTGGTTAAGTTTAGAATGCAAAAAAGGAAAGGTAAATATAAGATAAGGTTATTGGAAGAGGTTCATGGAAAAGGAATATTAAGCCTTTTTATGGTATAATTAATGAAAAGATGGATGTAAGGAGCGATCGTAATTGGATGCATTGGATATCTTAACAGATCTTGAAAATGTACTGCCTTTTTTTCAACCGATATTCAGTGCGGATGAACACCAGGTTATTGGTTATGAGGTATTAGGAAGGTACTATGATGGCTCGGAATACATAAGCCTTGGTCCGTTTTTCCATGACTCAAATATTCCCGAAGAATATCGAACGGAAGTTGACCAAGTTGTATTAAAAAAAGCACTAGATCGTTTCCTAGAGGTTGATGAACACCTCTTAATCTTTATTAACAGAGATGCGGATTTGTTGATGAAGGGAGCAGATGATCCTTTTTTAGAAGTTCTGCACGAATACGAAGAGCTAGGGTTGTCGTTAAATAGATATGTGCTAGAGATTTCAGAATCTAATTATCAAGGTGAGCTAGATCAACTAGATCATTTTCTTAATTATTTAAAGACATTAGGAATAAAAATTGCAATCGATAAACTTGGGCATGAAAGCAGTCACTTGGATCGAATTGGTCAGCTATCTCCTAATATTTTGAAAGTGGACTTGCGTGCTCTTCGTTCTAACCGCGCTTCACAAGGATTCCAAGACATATTGTACTCCCTTTCTCTTTTAGCTCGTAAAATTGGTGCTACCTTACTCTTTGAAAACATTGAAATGGTCTACCAACTACAATTTGCTTGGAAAAATGGAGGAAGATACTATCAAGGATTTTACTTGCATAAACCTGCAAAAGATTTTGTAGAACGCACCATTTTAAAGGATAAACTAAAGGAAGAGTTTCACCGTTTTATTGCTTTTGAGAAAAAACGCATTGAAACCTTACATCAAATCACAGAATCTTTCCAAATCCGAATGCAGGATTTGGTGTCGAAATATAAAAAGCAAGAAAAGTATGAGGAATTTCTAGGATCCTTAACGAAGGAATTAGATTCAATCGCTTTTCGCTTATACATTTGTGATGAAGATGGGTTCCAGATTTCACCTAACTTATTTAAGGGTGATAACGAATGGGTTAGCCAAGTCGAATATATGAATAAAAATTGGAGCTGGAGACCTTATTTCTTAGAAAATATTCATAAAATGCGCTTGGAGAAAAAAGGCATTTTATCGGATGTATACAGCGATATCGAAATTGGTGATAATATTCGAACCTTCTCTTACCCATTGAGTACAAAGCATTACCTATTTATTGACCTTTCGTATGCTTTTTTATATGACAATGACGGTTTGTTATAATTTGCCCTTATCATAAAAAGAATAAACGAGGACGATTGTGGAATCGTATAGATAGGACAAAAAATAAAGGAGGAGTTCTCCTTGAGTACCTACATGTCAATCCTATTATTTATTTCCATGGGTGTCCTCGTTTTTTCCTTGGGGTATACATTAGCCGTAACAAGAAGACCAAAGCAATTAAAACCAGAAGCAGACACCCCTCTTCCAACAAAGGTTCAATCGCATATATACTTGCGAAACCCTGTTTTTTTAACGTATGGGATATTTTTCTTGCTGCTGATTCTCATTATTATATTTTATAACTTATCGTAAAAACCTCTTGCTAGAGGTTTTTTTTTATATTCCTTTTGTAATTATGTAGGTATTTTTTCTTATTTTTTCGCCTTTTTCTTCATGAAATGT
This sequence comes from Bacillaceae bacterium, assembly GCA_041640555.1. Classification (GTDB taxonomy): domain Bacteria; phylum Bacillota; class Bacilli; order Bacillales; family Cytobacillaceae; genus Robertmurraya_A. The sequence continues at coordinate 236,878 of JBEQAB010000003.1, read as the reverse complement.
TATACCGGTTGTCACAAAGGGTAACTTCATCAATATAAATGTCAGATTAGCGCGTTATTTTACGAACGAATGCGTGCATCAAGGGATTGAATTGTTGTTAAAATGAAAATTATTACGAGGAAGGGAAAGTGAGATTATGGGTCGGTACAAACGTATGCTATTATTGGTATTTTCCATTCTATTCTTTTTTCCTTTAATTGGACAAGCTGCCCCTGTTTCAACGTTGGAAACCAGAGAAGATGTTCTTGGTTTTTTACATAAAGCGTTTCAGGCGCAGGTGTCGTTAAGTGAAGATGGAAGAACAGAAGAGGAAGTAAATTCGATTTTAAAGCCTTACTTTACGGATTCCTATAATAAGCTTTTTAAAAAGGAAAATATAGTGGAAGAGGATGGATTACAGTTTACCTATGGAACGGACTTTGCACCTTACTATATTCCTTTTTTTCAATTTTCTTTCCAAACAGAAATAGTCATAAATAAAAATAGTATTTATGTGTATGAATTTTTTGAAGGTGTAAATGAGGGACCTGTAATTTACAAAGACCATTATGAAGCGATTATTTTGAAAAAAGAGCATACAGGGGATTGGAAAATAAGTGAATATGTATACGACTTTAATCCATCCACAGATATTGTTCCTGAAAGAGAAGAGGAAAAAAAGAATAGTCTAGAAAAAAACAATCCTTTTCTAACACTAATGATTAGCACTCTTCATCATATTAAATTGACTGCGAGTTTTTTCAACCATTATATAGCATTTGGAAACGAGTAGAGTGAAACAAAGCTCTACTCGTTTTTTTTTGATAGACCAAGTGCTTCTACAATTCGCTCTTGTTCAAATCCAATAATCACATCTCCATTAATAACAATGGTTGGTGTAGAGTATGAACCAAGCTTAATTAATTCATCTCGAGCGGATGAATCTTTTTTAATATCCTTAAGTTCATAAGAGATATTTTGATCATTAAAAAAGTTTTTCGTAAACTCACAAGGGGGACAGCCTGGCTGGGTGTATAAGGTAACTTTATTCATTGTATTCCTCTATTCTAGGTATATTTTTGTTTGTCGATAAAATCAATTAATCCCATAGCACATATGCTTAAGTCTAAAGAAATGACCTCAGTTACTTTATGGTTTCTTGAAATAGAATAAGATTCTAAATGATCTTGTATCATTTCAGATAAGTATTTAATGGCTAATTGAACTCGGTCTTCAAAAGAAGTACGGGCTTCATATGCTTTATTTCCCTGCTCTACAAAACGATCAAGCCAGCTATAGACTTGTATAAACACTTCATTTGGTTGCTCAGTAATTCCATAATGTCCAAAACAGAGGAATTGAGGTTTTAGCTCCTTGAACATTTTAAGAGACTGACGCATTTTGTCAGGATGAAATTGATTTGGCGAAGTTGATGGCAAATAAAACTTAACCCCTGTATCCTCTAAGTCTGGATAGCAGATACCGGCAGTATCCCCCGTAAAGAGAGCCTTAGTGGATTCATCAAAAATACTAAAATGATGATTCGCATGTCCCGGTGAGTGATAAAAGGTAAGTACATGATATGGACCTATTTGAAGCTTTTCTTCATGCTCCATAGACCTTATGCGATCTTCAGGGATAGGAACGATTGGATCAAATAGTTCATTGAATCGATCACCATACACCGCTTTTGCTCCCGCAATTAACCTTGTAGGATCAATTAAATGCCTTTTACCAGCAGGGTGGACGAATACAGTTGCATTCGGACAGGATTGTAGTAAAAGTCCAGCACCACCAGCATGATCAAGATGGATATGTGTTACAATAATGTTCTTGACCTGACTAGGCGTGAACCCTAATTCCTGTAATCCAGCAAGGATGAATGGGACAGAGGGGCTAGCGCTTGTTTCGATAATAGTAAGTTGGTCGGCAACTAGCAGGTAGCTACCCGTTCTATTATCAAGTCCTAAGTCATGACCGTCAATAATGTACAAATTTTCGAGGAGTTTCACTACATTTTTCAAAAAAAACCCTCCTTTTTTATACTTTTCCTTGTACAAACACCCATCATTATTTTATGCTGTTAATATTGGCATGTAAAGAAGGATGGCAAGAATTTTCTGATTTCTTTTTTCGTATAGAAACATGTCAAAAGAGAAACCTAGGAGTATCAATAGGTTTGTTTCGAAAGGAGAGAGAGTATGTCGCAGCTTCAAGGAATCATTACACGTTTAAAAAATCTTCAAGAGCAAGCGAGTTCAGGTGAGCCAGCTCAACGCTTTTTTGAAGTTAATGGAGAAAGAAAGTGTCAGGTTACTTTTCACCCAAAAACAGAAACATTTGAACTAGAAGTATACAATGACAAAGAAAAACCGAAGAGATACCAATTCGACAACATCGATATGATTACTATTGAAATCTTTGATCTCATACAGTAACCACCTATACATAGAGGGGCCATTTATTGGTCCCTTTTGTATGTAAAGAAGTTAAAAAGAGCAAACCCTTTCAATCTGTGATAAAATATATATAGCTGAAAACAAGAGATGAGGAGTTTTCGACGATGATAAGTCTTCACAGTGGGGAATTTTTAGAAATTAATATTCGAGATTTGATGATACCATCCGAACGTGTGGCACATGTGCAAGTGAAAAACAATTTAGAACATGCTTTATTGGTGTTAACGAAAAGTGGATATACTGCTATACCTGTTCTTGATCCACATTATAAGCTTCATGGATTAATAAGTACGCCGATTATTATGGAGTCTATATTAGGTCTAGAGCGGATTGAGTTTGAGAAACTTGAGGAAAAGAAGGTTGAAGAGGTCATGAATATAGATGTTCCTCGGATATCAATTGATGCTAGTATCAAAAGCTCTCTTGAAACTCTTATCGATCACCCCTTTATTTGTATCGAAAGTGCAGAGGGAATTTTTGAAGGAATTTTAACTCGTAGAACGGTGTTGTTTCACTTAAATAAACATATAAAAAAATTAAATAAATAAAGATATGCTCCCTTTTGGGGGCTTTTTTCAATTATAATATAAGTAAAACTTATTAACCGAGGGATGTTGTGTCTACACTATCAGAGTTTCAATTATTATCCGTACTAGCTACTGAAATGAATATGAGAAAAGCCGCAGAGCGATTATTTGTTTCTCAGCCCGCTCTTTCCCAAAGATTACAGACAATTGAGAAAGAGTGGGGAACTAAGCTATTTATTCGTTCACAGAAGGGATTAACACTTACTCCAGCAGGAGAACTTGTTATTGAGTTTGCTAACGAAGTATTAGGGAAAGAAGAAAAAGTAAAAGAAGCGATTCACGGTCTGGATTCAGAGGTATATGGCACATTAAAGATTGCAGTAGCTTCCATAGTAGGGCAAAACTGGCTTCCCAAAGTACTTAAGAAGTACATGAACAGATATCCTCATGCAAAAATAGCTTTAATAACTGGATGGAGTAGTGAGATTTCAAGGGCACTATATGAAGACCAAGCTCATATCGGAATTATTCGTGGTACTCCCGAGTGGAAGGGTGTAAAGATGCACTTGTTCGAAGATAGTCTTTATTTAGTCGACAAGGTGATCACTAGCCCGGAGCAGGTATTGAAAACAGATCGACCATTTATACAGTTTAAAAGCGATTCCAATTATTTTCAGGAAATCCAAGATTGGTGGTATCGGAACTTTCAAACCTCTCCAAAGAGAACATTAGTCGTGGATCAAATTGAAACATGTAAACAAATGGCTCTAAATGGGATTGGTTTTGCGATATTACCTGCTATTACGTTGAATCAAATGGATAAGGATATATTTAAAATTCCGTTACTTGACGAAGCTGGAATGCCTTTGAAACGGGACACTTGGCTTTTGGGATATGAATCATCCTTTAAGTTAAAACAGGTTCAAGCATTTGTGGAAATTATTAAAGAATTTATTAATGAAAGCTAAAGGGTTCCCACTTGTCTTGAATGCGGTTGTTTGTTAAAGTAATTTTTAGATTGTACAAATTGGAGGGAAAGTTATGAAAATGATGGATGCAAACGAAATCATTTCGTTTATTCAAAATAGCAAAAAAGCGACACCAGTTAAGGTATACATAAAAGGTGATCTTGAAGGAATTGACTTTGGTTCAAGTGCAAAGGCCTTTATCACTGGAAATACAGGAGTTGTATTTGGTGAGTGGAGCGAAGTTAGTGAAGCATTAGAAGCAAACAAAGGAAAAATCGAGGACTATGTCGTAGAAAATGACAGAAGAAACTCAGCCATTCCACTTTTAGATATGAAAAATATTAAAGCGCGTATTGAGCCAGGTGCTGTCATTCGTGATCAAGTAGAGATTGGTGACAATGCGGTTATCATGATGGGCGCATCTATCAATATTGGTGCGGTAGTTGGTGAAGGAACAATGATTGACATGAACGTTGTTTTAGGTGGACGAGCTACTGTAGGTAAAAACTGTCATATTGGTGCTGGATCTGTGTTAGCAGGGGTTATTGAGCCACCTTCTGCAAGCCCTGTTGTGATCGAGGACGATGTTGTTATTGGAGCAAATGTTGTTGTCCTAGAAGGAATTCGTGTTGGTAAAGGTGCTCGTGTAGCTGCTGGTGCAGTTGTTATAGAGGACGTTCCAGCTGGTGCAGTAGTTGCCGGTGTTCCTGCTCGTGTTATCAAACAAGCGGATGAGAAAACATTATCAAAAACGGAAGTAATCCAAGCATTACGTCAACTATAATACATTTTTTGAAAGCGTGGATTTCTATCCACGCTTTCTCCTTAATAAAGGGGGAGAAGTAATGAGTAATCCGTTTGTTCAAATTCGGAGAGACTTGCATCAAATCCCAGAGCTTGGCTTTCAGGAGTTTAAAACGCAGAAGTATTTATTATCATATATTGAATCGTTACCAAAAGAACGATTAGAAGTAAGAAAATGGGAAACGGGTTTATTCGTAAAGGTACATGGGTTAAATCCAAGAAAAATAATAGGTTATCGTGCTGACATTGACGGTTTACCAATAAAAGAAGAAACTGAGCTTCCTTTTCACTCTACTCACGCGGAACAAATGCATGCCTGTGGCCATGACTTTCATATGAGTATTGGATTAGGAGTATTAACTCACATCGTCCACCAACCTATTCAGGATGACATGCTGTTTATATTTCAACCTGCTGAGGAAGGACCAGGTGGGGCAGAGCCTATGCTGATGTCTAGGGAAATGCAAGAGTGGAAGCCTGATATGATTATTGCCTTACATATCGCTCCGGAGTATCCTGTTGGTACAATTGCAACAAGAGAAGGCCTTTTATTTGCTAATACATCTGAACTCTTTATCGACTTAGTTGGAAAAGGTGGACATGCCGCCTATCCTCATCAAACGAATGATATGGTGATTGCCGCTTGCAGCCTTGTAAGCCAACTACAAACGATTATCAGTAGAAATGTTGACCCATTGGATAGCGCCGTTATTACGATTGGAAAAATTACTGGTGGGACTGTTCAGAATGTCATTGCTGAGAAGGCTAGACTAGAAGGAACGATACGGACCCTATCGGTTGATTCGATGAAAAAAGTGAAGAATAGAATCGAGTCTATCGTTCAAGGGGTAGCTACTGGATACGAATGTGAGGTAAAGATTGATTATGGTAGTATGTATCATCAAGTTTACAATGACCATTCGTTAACAAGGGAATTTATGAATTTTGTCGAGGAACAACCGTCGGTTCACATGATTGAATGTAAGGAAGCGATGACAGGTGAAGATTTCGGATACATGTTAGAAAAGATACCTGGCTTTATGTTTTGGCTAGGCGTTGAGTCTGAATTTGGACTTCATCATTCAAAATTAAATCCTAATGAAGATGCAATTGAGAAAGCGATTATGCTTTTAACCTCCTATTTAAATTATAAAGGAAATTAATATAACAGAGTTTATTTTACGAAAAAAAAGGGCAAACCATATAGTGGGCTAGGTGTTATTTTAATAATAACTCTTTTTTAACATCTATTCCTTCATAACAATTGACTCAAGCATTAGGTTACTACTATAATTGTATTTGTATTTTTTTTCACAATATCTACATATTTTTACACGGAGGGATTTTTAATGGCAGAACGTATGGTAGGAAAACAAGCTCCACGCTTTGCGATGGATGCTGTACTTGCAAATAAGGAATTCGGTAAAGTAAGTCTTGAAGAAAACATGAAAAATGATAAGTGGACAGTCCTTTTCTTTTATCCAATGGATTTCACTTTCGTATGTCCTACAGAAATCACTGCATTGTCTGATCGTTACGATGAGTTCGAAGACCTTGATGCAGAAGTAATTGGTGTATCTACTGACACGATTCACACTCACTTAGCATGGATCAATACAGACCGTAAAGAAAACGGACTTGGCGACCTTAAGTATCCTTTAGCAGCTGATACAAACCATGTTGTTTCACGCGAATATGGAGTATTAATTGAAGAAGAAGGTATTGCATTGCGTGGGCTATTCATCATCAGCCCAGAAGGTGAAATGATGTACTCAGTTGTTAACCACAATAATATCGGTCGTGACGTAGATGAAACATTACGTGTACTTCAAGCACTACAAACTGGTGGTCTTTGCCCAGCAAACTGGAAGCCAGGTCAAAAAACTCTTTAATCAATAAAGTGGAAAAGGCCTTAACGTAATGTTAGGTCTTTTCTTTAAGTTATGAAATTTATGAACAGGGAGAGTTGTAAAATGAAACTTAGAGCACCAATGCCAGAATTAACTGGTGCAACCGAATGGTTAAATGGTGAAATCACGAAAGCTGATTTAGTTGGAGAAAAACCTACATTAATTCACTTTTGGTCAGTAAGCTGCTACTTATGTAAAGAGGCAATGCCACAAGTAAATCAATTCCGTGATGATTATAAAGATAAATTAAATGTTATCGCTGTTCATATGCCAAGAAGCGAAGAAGATCTAGATCTTGAAGCAATCAAGAAGACTGCTGATGAACACGGTATTACACAACCAATTTTTGTTGATAGCGAACATAAATTAACCGAAGCATTTGAAAATCAGTACGTACCGGCATACTATGTGTTTGATAAAGATGGAAATCTTCGTCATTTCCAGGCAGGTGGAAGTGGAATGAAAATGCTAGAAAAACGCGTAAATCGTGTTTTAGATGAAATGGAGAAAGCAGAATAGAATTTCCAAAAGACTAGGGACATGCCTAGTCTTTTTTATATGAAAAAATGTTGTAAAAGGGTGGAAATTTATTTCGAAAACCGATATATTTATTACTATGTTCATGAATTTTTTAGAAATTCTGACAAATGAAGGGGGATTTTCATGGAGGTTTTTAAAAAGCTGAAAGAATTTTACTGGCCTTATAAAAGCTATTTCTTATGGTCAATGTCATTTCTATTACTTATTACAGGGATCACAGTAATATACCCAATTATTCTTCAAATTACGATTGATGACATTGTCCTGGGGGGAAGGTACGAATGGATTCCTATCGTTAGCTTAGGATTTGTAGGTGTTATGGTGATCAAGGGGCTTGGAACATATATTCACCAATATACAGGAGACTTGTTCGGAATAACCTCCGTTTATAAATTAAGAAATCGCCTTTATGAAAAGCTGCAGTATTTACCGTTTCGCTATTACGATAATGCTAAAACGGGAGATCTTATGTCGAGGTTAACAGCAGATGTAGAAGGGTTTCGTTTTTTTCTTTCATTTGGTTTTTCAGAATTAATTCGCTTTATTGTCTTAATTGGTATCACTTTTGGTGTTATGTTCTACTACTCTGTTCCACTAACCGTTGTTACTTTGATCACACTTCCGTTTTTAGCTGTTGTTGTTTATAAATTCGATCGAGCCGTTCATCCTGCATTTAGAGGAATTCGAAAATCCTTTGGGAAATTAAACACAAAAGTTCAAGAAAATATTAGTGGTATTAACACGGTGAAATCATTATCAAGAGAGGACTTTGAAATCGGAAAGTTTAACCATTCAAATGGTGACTATAAGGATAAGTATATTTTCACGTCCAATATTTGGGCAAAGTATTTTCCGCTAATGGAGTTGCTTGGAAATATTAGCGTTGTCTTATTGCTATCTTACGGGGGATATCTCGTCATTCAAGAAGAGCTTAAACCTGGAGAGTTGGTGGCCTTTTATAGTTTGGTATGGTACATTATGTGGCCAATTATGAACCTTGGGTTTGTGATTAATTTATTTTCTCAATCGAAAGCTTCTGGGGAAAGGCTATTGGAGATCCTTGAAGCAGAGGGAGAGATCGAGGAGAATGAAGGGCAATTAATGGTTGATAGATTACTAGGAAGGGTAGAATTTAAGAATGTTACCTTTAAATATACTGAGGATGATTCAGAAGCATTATACGATGTTTCTTTTGTAGCTGAACCTGGAAAAAAAATTGGGCTACTAGGAGCTACAGGGTCAGGTAAAACCACCATTACACAGCTCGTTACAAGATTTTATGACGTTATAGAAGGAGAAGTATTAATTGACGGTGAGAAGGTAAATAACTACGCACTAAAATCTCTAAGAAGTAATATTGGGTTCGTGTTACAGGAATCCTTTCTATTTTCGTCTTCCATTAAAGCAAATATCTCTTATGGAAGACCTGAGGCAACAATGGAAGAGATCATTGACGCAGCTAAAAGGGCTCAAGCACATGATTTTATAATGGAGCTTCCCGATGGCTACGACACCATGCTTGGAGAACGTGGAATGGGATTATCAGGAGGTCAAAAACAGCGAATTGCTATCGCAAGGGCGATTTGTGTGAATCCAAGCATTCTTATCTTAGATGATGCTACAAGTGCTGTTGATATGGAAACTGAATATAAAATTCAGCAAGCCCTTCATGAAGTTATGAAAGGGAGAACAACATTTATCATAGCCCATAGAATTTCATCGCTTAAGCATGCTGATGAAATACTGGTTTTAGATAGAGGGAAAATTGTAGAACGTGGAGTCCATGAACAACTAGTGAATCAAAACGGACTTTATCAGCGTGTATATGATATTCAATACCAAGATCAAAAGCAAATTATGCAATCGCATATCGGATAGGGGGGATCATATGAATAAGAAACAACCAAGTGTTAGTGAAAATGCAATAAAAAGATTTGAGTATTCACAAGACCAGATAATTGATAAACCGTTTAACTGGGCTCAGATGCTACGATTGTTCAGTTATATGAAACCATATCGTAAAAATTTACTTCCTTTTTCAATGATTATGGTTCTGATCAACACAGCTGTACGACTCATCATACCATTGTTGATAGGGGTGTACACGTTAGATCGAGCAATCGTAAATAAGGATGCGAAACTCCTAACTACACTTGTAGTTATTATTTCTGGTTTATATGTGGCTTCATACATAGCGAATTTCTTCCGGATAAAATGGATGAATCAGCTTGGGCAAAATGTCATATATGACCTAAGAAAACACCTCTTTACCCATGTACAAAATCTTTCACATCGGTTCTTTGACCAAAGATCAGCAGGTTCCATTCTTGTAAGAATTATGAATGATATCAATTCTCTTCAGGAGCTATTTACGAATGGAGTTATTAACCTATTAATGGATGTTATTCTTTTGATAGGTGTAATGGTTATATTATTTACATTAAGTCCAGAATTAACATTAGCTATTATGGTTATTTTACCAATTATGTTCTTTATTTCAACAAGTCTTAGAAGGAATATTAGAAAATCATGGCAAGTTGTACGGCTCAAGCAGTCAAAACTAAATTCGCATCTGAATGAAAGTATACAAGGAATAAGAGTCACTCAGTCCTTTACACAGGAACAGGAAAACATGGCATTTTTTGATGGTGTGAACACAGAGAATTTTCAAAGCTGGAGAGAAGCTTCTCAAAAAAATGCGATGTTCCGCCCGATGGTCGAATTAACGAATGCAGTAGGGACTGCTGTTCTTATATGGTTTGGAGCTAGTTTGATTCAAAATGAATCGATAACGATCGGTGAGTTTGTGTCCTTTGCCTTTTACCTAGGAATGTTTTGGGAGCCTATTTCAAGGCTTGGTCAAGTATATAATCAATTGTTAATGGGGATGGCATCCTCTGAGCGTATTTTTGAGTTCTTGGACGAAAAGCCGATTGTATCTCAGAAGGACACTGCCATTGAAATCAATAATATTCGGGGACATATCGAGTTTGCTGAGGTTGAGTTTGCCTACAATTCGGATCGTAAAGCTCTAAAAGGCATATCTTTGGAGATGAGAGCCGGTCAGACCGTTGCCCTTGTAGGTCATACTGGTTCAGGGAAAACAACGATTGCAAACTTAATTAGTCGTTTTTACGACCCGACAAGTGGTTCAGTATCTATCGATGGGATTGATTTAAAGGACGTTTCGTTAAAAAGCTTAAGAAAACAAATAGGCGTTGTGCTACAGGACACATTCATATTTTCCGGTACGATAATGGAAAATATATTGTTTGGAAACCCCGAGGCTTCGGAGGAAGAGGCAAAAGAAGCTGCAAGGGCTGTTGGTGCAAATGGGTTCATTGAAAGACTTCCGAATGGATTTGAAACTGAGGTGGAAGAGAGGGGGAATGTCCTCTCCGTAGGTGAGAGGCAGTTAATTTCCTTTGCCAGAGCTTTGCTTGCAGACCCTAAAATTCTTATATTAGACGAAGCTACAGCAAGTATAGATACAGAATCTGAACAGAAGATTCAAAATGCCCTAAAAACATTATTAAAAAACCGTACAGCTGTTATTATTGCTCATCGTTTATCTACCATACGTGATGCCGATCAAATCTTTGTACTTGATCATGGTGAAATAATTGAGCAGGGCAATCATGAACAATTAATGAATTTTCAAGGGGAATACTATTCTCTGGTAAGAGCACAATTTACCATGAACACAGCGAGTTAAAAGATTAAAGGGTTCTGTTTTCGGGTACTTTCTTATTAAAATACACAAGAAAAGACGTATGAATACGTCTTTTCTTTATTTATTAGCGTTTCTACAAAAAACCATTAACTTTCACCTAACAATTGACATCATTACAATTAAAAATAAGGTTCAAAACTTATGTCATTTGCAGCGCCGTTTTGAGTATCGATTTTATTGTCTTTATAAGCGTGTCGATAAAAAGCTACACATCTAGGTTCAAGAGGGTTAAGCACTTATCTGTTGGGGATCAGGTTAAGCACCCGAGCTGCATAAATAGACGGAGATATTCCGCTTAATTAGTAATTTTTAATAAAAAAGGCTTAAATAGAGGGAGAGATTCCGCCTATCGGCTCGAAAAATTCGAAAATATGAGATTTTGCTTTGCATAAGCGGAAAAACTCCCCTTATTTACCCCCAAACAAGGCTCATTTTACTTATAACCGGAAATTCTCCGCTTATTTGCCAATACGATTGTCATTTCGGTACGTATTTTAAGAAAAGCACTTCAATACGGATCTCTTTACCCTGGGGGCTTTTTCCTTTTAGTCCTTTGTGCTAAAATGATAAAATACTTCAATAGTATTCGGAGGAACCTTTTTATGAAAAAAGAATTTGCTGTCATTGGACTCGGTCGTTTTGGAGGAAGTATTTGCCGTGCTCTTGCTGAAGAGGGTATGGAGGTTATGGCGATTGATAATAATGAAGACCGTGTGAATGAGTTTTCAATGATTGCTTCTCATGCGGTAGTAGGGGATACAACTGATGAATCAGTATTAAAAAGTCTTGGTATACGAAATTTTGACCATGTGATTGTTGCGATTGGGGATAACATACAAGCAAGTATTTTAACTACGCTTATACTAAAAGAGCTTGGCGTAAACAATATTACGGTAAAAGCACAAAATGATTATCACGAGAAAGTACTTAGAAAAATTGGTGCAGACCATGTGGTTCATCCTGAAAGAGACATGGGGAAAAGAATTGCTCATAATATCATATCAAACAGTGTATTAGATTATCTGGAGCTTTCAGATGAACATAGTATTGTCGAAATTGTTGCAAGTGGTCGTCTTGTAGGCAATACTATTATCGATTTGGATATTCGTGCGAAATACGGTATTAATATTGTTGCTATTAAGCGAGGAAATAATATTATCGTATCACCACAAGCAAATGAGCCCATTGCTGAAAATGACGTCTTAATCGTTATTGGGGCGGATGTTGATATCAACCGTTTTGAGAAAAAAGTGATCCAATAATGCAAGGCTGTTTTCGTAAAGTTTGTTGTTTTGGAAAAATCCCAGAAGCCGGATTTTTCCCTGTATAACGCTGGGTTTATTGGTCTATTTTGAGAGTAGCTCTTTTCTAAGGATGATAAATTTAGCTGCTGAAACATATAGTTTATTTCCGAAAAAGTGTGTAGATAGCAACAATGTTTTAGAAAAGAGCCTAATGCAAAGAAAAGCCACTCTATTTTAGAGTGGCTTTATGTTTTATACCTCCATTATGATCGGTAGGATCATTGGGCGGCGTTTTGTCTTTTCATATAGGAAAGGAGATAAGGTGTCGGTAATTTCATTTTTAATTTCCGACCATTGTGTTGTTTTTCTTTCCATTACTTTATTTAAGTGCTTAGAAATTAGTGATTGAGCATCGTTAATCAGATCACCGGACTCTCTCATATAAACAAACCCACGTGAGATGATATCAGGACCAGCAGCAATTTTAAAGTCCTTCATATTAATGCTTACAACAACAACGACTAGTCCTTCTTCAGATAGGATACGACGGTCTCTTAAAACGATATTACCGATATCGCCAATTCCGCTTCCGTCAATATACACATTACCTGATGGAATCTTTCCAGCCACTTGTGCAGTATCTTCACTTAAAGCTAAAACCTCACCATTATCCATAATAAAGCAGTTTTCTTCTTCTACTCCACAATCTACAGCAAGTTTTGCATGCATTTTTTGCATGCGGTATTCCCCGTGGATTGGCATAAAGAACTTAGGCTTAATCAGTCGTAACATTAGCTTTTGTTCCTGTTGTCCACCATGACCAGAAGTATGAATATCATTTAATGATCCGTGAATCACATCTGCGCCTGCTCGGAAAAGCATGTTGATCGTGCGACTTACACTAACCGTGTTCCCTGGAATTGGCGAAGATGAGAATACAACAGTGTCTCCAGGATTGATTTGAATTTGACGATGAGTTCCATTGGCAATCCGTGAAAGAGCTGCCATAGGCTCCCCTTGACTTCCTGTACAAAGAATCGTCACTTGATTAGCTGGAATACGATTAATCTGTTGTGGCTCAATAAATGTATCTTTCGGTGCACGAATATAACCTAATTCTTGTCCAATTCGAATCGCTGCTTCCATACTTCTACCAAATACAGCAATTTTTCTACCCTGTGCTACAGCAGCTTCTGTTACTTGTTGAAGGCGATGGATATTAGATGCAAAGGTGGCAAAAATAACACGCCCTTCAACCTTTCTAAAAATATCCTGAATGCTTTCTCCCACACGTCGCTCTGACATGGTGAAATCAGGGACTTCACTGTTGGTACTATCAGATAATAAACAAAGTACACCGTCTTTACCAATTTCAGCCATTTTTGTTAAATTAGCTGGTTCCCCGACTGGAGTGAAATCGAACTTAAAATCTCCAGTGTGGACGATTTGTCCTGGCGGGGTTTTCACGACTATTCCATATGAATCAGGAATACTATGAGTAGTTCTAAAGAAAGTAACTGATGTCTTTCTGAACTTTATGATGTCATCTTCTTTAATCTCGATTAACTTTGCCGAACGAAGTAATCCATGTTCTTCAAGTTTATTTTTAATTAGGCCAAGTGCAAGTTTTCCACCATAAATAGGAATATTTACTTCTCTTAGTAAGTAAGGAATTCCACCAATATGATCCTCATGTCCATGTGTTACGAAAAGGCCTTTAATTTTGTCTACATTTTTCACCAGGTAAGTATAATCAGGAATTACGTAGTCAATTCCAAGTAGCTCGTCCTCTGGAAATTTAATACCGGCGTCAATCAAAATAATTTCATCTTGGAATTGAACTGCGTACGTATTCTTTCCGATTTCCCCAAGGCCGCCAAGGGCGAACACGGCCGTTTGATCGTTTTTAACGAATTTCATAAATTAATCAATCTCCAATACATTAAAATCTTCATTTTGTTGTTCATACTCTAAGAATGCACCCGTTACTGGTGTAACAAACTCGATATTGTATGGTCGGTCTGCCAATTTTGTACGGACTTCTCGTTCTGAATCCGCTTTAACAAAAACGGTTTTTGTTTTTTCTCTTACAGGTACCTGTAATTTGTCTTCTTGAAAATAAACTTTAAATACCATTTAAAATCTCTCCTTGTTCCGATAGTAACTTTTTCTATTATATCTAAAAATAACATGTATTTCATGTTTTTTATCATTAAATAGTAGGATTATGTGTAATTAACCATTCTTTTACATTATTGCAAAAGAATATGTAGTGACAATGATTAACTTTACAATAAAGAAGTAGCCCTTCGCAAGTTTAGAAGGGCTTTCTTTAAGAAAAAATAAAAGTATAAGAGCTGGCTTGGGGAAACCCCAAGCCAGGAAGGTAAAAACTATGCAATTGTTTTTTTACGTAATAATTCATTCCACTGCCTAACAAGCTTTTTTCTAAGCTTCTTTAACATGGTGGATCATCTCCTTACAAATAATATTTAAACGATCCTTGTCCAAAGTAAAGAAAATTTGTCCCGGAAGCATTTCTTCTACTTATATTATATGATGTTTTTACAATATTTCTCGTGGATAAAGTTGGAATTTTAGTGAATTCATAAAAAAAGTGCTGGTAGTTTTACCAGCAGCTACTTTTATCTTTCGACCGCAATTGAATGGTCGGGTACATTATATGGGTCTTTTTTATTAATATGATCATAAAACATTACTCCGTTAAGGTGGTCAATTTCATGTTGGAAGACAATTGCCATGATTCCTTTTAATCGAAGCTTAATTTCTTTTCCTTGTAAATCCATTGCCTTAACAGTAATTTTTGAATATCTTGGCACAAACCCGGGGAATGCTTCATCTACAGAAAGACATCCCTCGCCAGAAGTAAGGTAGGCTTTTTCTACTGAATGACTAATAATTTTCGGGTTAAATAATGTATAGCTATGAAGTTGGTCCTTTTCATCTTTTGCATGAATGGCAATCATTCTTTTCGAAACGTTTATTTGAGGTGCTGCAATGCCTATTCCAGCTCTTAGCTGATATTTCATTGCAGTTTCTAAATTTTGGCTATTTACTAAATATTCATGCATACTGGTTAACAATTTAATATCTTCTTGAGAGGGAGGCATGGAAACTTCCTCAGCTACTTTACGTAAGGTTGGATGTCCATCCCGTATGATATCATCCATTGTAATCATAAATACACGCTCCTAAGCTACAAGACTTTCACTCGTCCGTTGTTATCGATAATAGTCTATCAAAGATTGATACAAAAGTTAATCATTCTAGTCAGGATTTTGCTTATTTAATACATATTTATGATTGTCTAGAAATATGATGTATTATAACGGACAAGCATAGCCAATTTTAAAAATAAAACATTGAAATAGTATTGTCATTCATTCCACTACTAGATATAGTTAATTTGTTATAGGAGGGCTAAATTGTGCGTATAAATCAACTGTTATTAGGTCTTTTATGTTTTTGTTTTTTAACATTTTTGTCAGGCTGTAGTCTTTTTCAATCCACTCCTGAAAAGATTCACGAAGTATTAGAAGATGTGGTAGAAAAAGAAGCTTTGTTTGAAGAACAGCAGGAACCGTTAGTGCAGCTAGAAAAGGATGAACAACGAATATATGGAGAAATTATGGAACTTGGTACAAAGAATATTGAGGATATTGTAAAAAAGGCTGATGAAGCGATAGAAACAGTAGATAAAAGAAAAGTTCACATGGAAAATGAGCAAAAAAGTCTTGAGCAATCAGAAGAAGAATTTAAACGTCTGAAACCTTTAATTGAGAAAATTGATGAGAAACAAGTAAAAAGTAAAGCAGATAAATTATACTCAGTAATGACTGAAAGATATCGTACCCATGATGAGCTTTATAATGCCTATACTCAAGGCCTCGAGCAGGACAAAAATCTATATAATATGCTAAAAGCAGAGGAACGGTCTTTAGGAGAACTAGAGGAACAAATTGTTAAAATAAATCAAATATATGAACAGGTTATCGCAGCCAATGAAAAATTTAATGAGCTTACAAAGGAGTATAATGATACCAAGCATTCCTTTTACGAGCTTTCAGGACTTGATATAGAAGAGTCGACCAAATAAGGTCGGCTTTTTTGCTTTATAACAGGATGGGTAAAAGGAAGATGTTATATAGTACAGATGGAATTATCGATTGATACAGAAAGTGAATGCGAATAATATAATAAATACTATGGATATATTTAAAAACTTACAGATTTTATATTTGACGCGGGTATTTTTAATGATGTAAACTAAGAAACGAGTCAATTTATTGTATCAATTTAGTTGCATAAGTTAGTGATACAGAATATCATAAGCATTGAATCTACAATTTTTGTTTTTTAAAACGAGATTTGTGGGAAACTACTTAATAAATAATAGCTTCTCTCTGTTTAGAACAGATCAAAATCTTAGAAGGATGATTATTTCTAAGAAGATTTGATTTTGGGTATCCTAATTTTTGTGCGTGTTTTAGCTTTTATTATTATTTTTCTACCAAAGAAAGGATTGGTGACTCCGATGGCTTCTAAAACGAAGAATCAAGGGTTCGATGCAACGAAGCAACTCGAGCAAATCTCTGAGCAGTTTCAAACTATTCAAGTGTTAAACGAAGAAGGGGAAGTAGTTAATGAAGCTGCGATGCCAGATCTATCTGATGAGCAGCTACAAGAATTAATGAGCCGCATGGTGTATACAAGAATTCTTGATCAGCGTTCTATTTCTTTAAATAGACAAGGACGTCTAGGGTTTTATGCTCCAACAGCTGGGCAAGAAGCATCACAACTTGCTTCACAATTTGCATTAGAAAAGGAAGATTTCATCCTTCCAGGTTATCGTGATGTTCCTCAAATGATTTGGCATGGACTTCCATTATATCAAGCATTCTTATTCTCTCGTGGGCATTTCCACGGAAATCAAATTCCAGAAGGTGTAAATGTAATTTCTCCACAAATCATTATCGGTGCGCAAATTATCCAAGCTGCGGGCGTAGCTTTAGGTATGAAAAAGCGTGGAGCTAAATCTGTTGCGATTACTTACACGGGTGACGGTGGAGCTTCTCAGGGTGATTTCTACGAAGGAATTAACTTTGCAGGTGCATTCAAAGCACCAGCTATCTTTGTTGTTCAAAATAATCGTTTTGCAATTTCTACACCAGTTGAAAAGCAATCAGCAGCTAAGACAATAGCTCAAAAGGCAGTAGCAGCTGGTATTCCTGGGGTACAAGTAGACGGTATGGATCCACTTGCTGTTTATTCTGCAGTAAAAGAAGCTCGTGAAAGAGCAATTAACGGTGAAGGTCCTACACTTATCGAAACATTAACATATCGTTACGGTCCACACACAATGGCAGGAGACGATCCAACAAGATACCGTACTTCTGATCTAGATAATGAGTGGGAGAAAAAGGATCCACTAGTACGCTTCCGTAAGTTCCTTGAGAAAAAAGGAATCTGGAACGAAGAGAAAGAAAACGAAGTAATCGAAAAAGCAAAAGAAGATATTAAAGAAGCAATTAAAAAGGCAGACGAGGCTCCTAAACAGAAGGTTACAGACCTGATGGAAAATATGTACGAGCAAATGCCTAAGAACCTTGAAGAACAATATGCTATTTATAAAGAAAAGGAGTCGAAGTAAACCATGGCGCAAATGACATTGATTCAAGCAATCACGGATGCGTTACGTATTGAATTGCGCAATGATCCGAACGTGTTACTATTCGGTGAAGACGTAGGAAATAACGGAGGAGTATTCCGTGCAACTGAGGGTCTTCAAAAGGAATTCGGAGAAGAGCGCGTATTCGATACACCACTTGCTGAATCTGGTATCGGTGGTTTAGCAATCGGTCTTGGTTTACAAGGTTTCCGTCCGGTTATGGAAATCCAATTCTTCGGTTTCGTCTATGAAGTTATTGACTCAATTTCAGGTCAAATGGCTCGTATGCGTTATCGTTCAGGTGGACGTTACAATTCTCCAGTTACCATCCGTTCTCCATTCGGAGGTGGCGTTCATACACCAGAACTACATGCAGATAGCTTAGAAGGATTAATGACTCAACAACCTGGTTTGAAAGTGGTTATTCCATCAACTCCTTATGATGCAAAAGGCTTATTATTATCAGCTATTCGTGATAATGACCCAGTTATTTTCCTTGAGCATATGAAGCTATACCGTTCATTCCGTCAAGAGGTTCCTGAAGAGGAGTACACAATTCCATTAGGAAAAGCTGATGTGAAGCGTGAAGGTAAAGACTTATCTATCATTACTTACGGAGCAATGGTACATGAATCACTAAAAGCTGCTGAAGAGCTTGAAAAAGAAGGTTTCTCAGTTGAAGTAGTTGACTTACGTACGCTTGCACCATTAGATATTGACGCTATCGTTGCATCTGTAGAGAAAACTGGACGTGCAATTGTTGTACAGGAAGCACAGAAGCAAGCAGGAATTGCTGCTCAAGTGGTTGCTGAAATTAACGACCGTGCAATTCTTAGCTTAGAAGCACCTGTATTACGTGTTGCAGGTCCTGACACTGTGTACCCATTCTCTCAAGCTGAAACAGTATGGTTACCTAATTACAAAGATGTAATTGAAACAGCAAAGAAAGTTTTAAGCTTCTAAAATTATTAATAAAAGAGGGGAATGGGTCACCATTTTCCCTTTCCTTATTTGAAAGTTCTTAATAAGCTCGTATCTATAGGAGGGTGAATACATGTCATTCCAATTTAAATTACCTGACATCGGTGAAGGTATCCATGAAGGTGAAATCGTTAAGTGGTTTGTAAAAGCTGGCGATAAAGTTCAAGAAGATGATGTACTTTGTGAAGTACAAAACGATAAAGCAGTTGTTGAAATCCCATCACCAGTTGCTGGTACTGTTGAAGAAGTAATGGTAGATGAAGGAACAGTTGCAACAGTAGGTCAAGTTCTTATTACATTCGATGCTCCTGGTTATGAAAACCTTAAATTTAAGGGTGATGACCACGCGGAGGAAGCGCCAAAGCAAGAAGAGCAAGCACCTGTTGCAGAAGCTAGCACAACGAACAACGGTGTAGCAGAAACGCAAACCTCAGTTGACCCTAATCGCCGTGTGGTTGCAATGCCATCAGTTAGAAAATATGCTCGTGAAAAAGGTGTAAATATTGCTTTAGTGGCTGGTTCTGGTAAGAACGGTCGTGTAGTAAAAGAAGATATTGAAGCATTCTTAAATGGTGGAGCAGCACCAGCTGCAGTAGAAACTGCACCGGCGGCAGCTACTGAAGTTGCAACTGAAGCAGCTCAAGAAACAGCTAAACCAGCAGCAACACCAATTCCACAAGGTCAATATCCAGAAACTCGTGAGAAGATGAGTGGAATTCGTAAAGCAATTGCAAAAGCTATGGTTAACTCTAAGCACACAGCTCCACACGTGACATTAATGGATGAAATTGATGTTGCCAAACTTGTTGCACACCGTAAAAAGTATAAAGATGTGGCAGCAAATAAAGGAATTAAATTAACATTCTTACCTTATGTAGTTAAAGCATTAACAAGTGCATTACGTGAATTCCCTGCTTTAAACACATCAATTGATGATGCAACAAGCGAAATCATTCACAAGCACTACTACAATATTGGAATCGCAGCAGATACGGAAAAAGGATTACTTGTTCCTGTTGTGAAGGATGCAGATCGTAAATCCCTATTCGCGATTTCAAATGATATTAATGAACTTGCTGGAAAAGCACGTGATGGAAAACTTGCTCCTGATGAAATGAAAGGTGCTTCTTGCACAATCACAAATATCGGTTCAGCTGGTGGACAATGGTTTACTCCTGTAATTAACCACCCTGAGGTAGCAATTCTTGGAATTGGTCGTATCGCAGAAAAAGCAATCGTTGTAAATGGTGAGATTGTTGCTGCACCAGTATTAGCATTATCTTTAAGCTTTGACCATCGTATGATTGATGGAGCAACAGCTCAGCATGCTCTTAACCACATTAAGCGCTTGTTGAACGATCCAGAACTATTGTTAATGGAGGCGTAAAAAAATGGTAGTTGGAGATTTCGCGATTGAAACAGATACTCTTGTCGTAGGGGCTGGCCCTGGTGGTTATGTAGCAGCTATTCGTGCGGCGCAATTAGGACAAAAAGTAACAATTGTAGAAAAAGGAACTCTTGGTGGAGTTTGTTTGAATGTTGGATGTATCCCATCAAAAGCATTAATTGCAGCTGGTCACCGTTATGAAACAGCAAAGCACTCTGATGTAATGGGAATTACAGCAGATAATGTAAAAGTTGACTTTTCTAAAGTTCAAGCATGGAAAGCTGGAGTTGTTAAAAAGCTAACTGGCGGTGTTGAAGGGCTTTTAAAAGGAAACAAAGTTGAAATCGTTCGTGGTGAAGCATACTTTGTAGACAATGAAACAGTTCGTGTAATGGATGAAAATTCAGCACAAACGTATAAGTTTAAAAATGCAATTATTGCAACTGGTTCTCGTCCAATTGAGTTGCCACAATTTAAATATTCAAAGCGTGTACTTGACTCAACGGGAGCTCTTGCTCTAGAAGAAATCCCTAACCATATCGTTGTTATCGGTGGAGGATACATCGGTACAGAGCTTGGTGGAGCATACGCTAACTTCGGTACAAAAGTAACGATCTTAGAAGGTACAGACGAAATCCTAAACGGTTTCGAAAAGCAAATGTCGGCTATCGTAAAGCGTAACCTTAAGAAAAAGGGTGCGGAAATTATTACTAAGGCACTTGCAAAAGGTGTACAGGAAACAGAAAACAGCGTAACAGTTACTTACGAAGTAAAAGGAGAAGAGCAATCAGTTGAAGCGGACTATGTGTTCGTAATGGTTGGTCGTCGTCCTAACACTGATGAGCTTGGGTTAGAACAAGCTGGTGTCGAAATTGGTGAAAGAGGAATCATTAATATTGACAAGCAATGTCGTACAAATGTAAGCAATATTTATGCGATTGGTGATGTGGTTCCAGGACCACCTTTAGCGCATAAAGCTTCATACGAAGCGAAGATTGCAGCAGAAGCAATTGCTGGTCATACATCTGAGATTGATTACCTTGCAATTCCGGCTGTAGTATTCTCTGATCCTGAATTAGCTTCTGTTGGTTATACAGAAAAGCAAGCTAAGGATGAGGGAATCGAAGTTATTGCAGCGAAATTCCCATTTGCTGCAAACGGTCGTGCACTTGCACTTGAGGCTGCAGAAGGCTTCTTAAAGCTTGTTACTCGTAAGGAAGATGGATTAGTTATCGGAGCCCAAATCGCTGGACCTAGTGCATCTGATATGATTGCTGAATTAGGCCTTGCTATTGAAGCTGGAATGACAGCAGAAGACTTAGCAATGACGATCCACGCTCATCCAACATTAGGTGAGATTACGATGGAAGCTGCTGAAGTTGCACTTGGAAATCCAATTCATATTGTAAAATAAAAAATAAGACCTGCTTCCATTTGGAAGCAGGTCTTATTTTTCATCCAATACTTTTGCTATGGGCTGAACAATCTCTTCAACAGATTCTTCCCCGTTCACTGTGGCTATTATTTCATTATTATAAACTACGATTATGGCTGGATTTTCTTTTATGGTAAGAAAGTCAAGAAACTCTTCAGAGCGATTTGGATTAATTGTCTTCATGTTTTTAACGGCCTCAGGATACGTCTCTTTTAGTTCTATTAACGCATCATAATAAGCTGCCTCGTATTGATACTCTGATTCATCAGAAAGAAAAATTAGTTGTTTGACATTTTCATCAAAGGGTAAAACATCATTAGATTTCGAAGAATCACAGGAGACGATAAACAGTAAAAGCATAATTACTATAAGAGTTGAGAACCCTTTCAATTTATCGCCTCCATTTTCTTTTTGTAATTTTCGAACATATTTTACCATAAAGTTGGGAAATTTTATTCAATGTCATCTATTTGTTACAAAAATGAAAAATAGAATGAGAAGATTAAACATAAGATAAGGTAGGACAAGTAAGCTTAGAAGAATTATGCCGGTGGTGAAAAGTATGAAGATTTATGTAGTAATTATCATACAACTAATGATATGGAGTGGGTACACTCTTACAGAATGGCTTTCAAAGCATGATCAACTGATCTACAATATCTTAATGTTTTTTGTCTTTTTTTACATAGCTATATCAACTGGAAATCATATTATTCGTTCACCTAAAAAGACAATGGTTGTAACGATGATTAGCTTGATGCTCTATAGTTCATTTCATTTTACTATGACGTTATTCGTCTATTAAAGATAAAAAAGCAAGTGGCTAATAGTTAGCTACTTGCTTTATATTTCTTATTTCCTAGGGTAGTAGTACATGATTCGACCATTAAATAAATGAAGTTCTGCCTGAAGCTTTTTAGCTAAGAATTTACAAAATTCATTTGCTTTTCCTTTGTCACCAAACGTTGATGATTCAGGGAGAGTAATTTGAATATATGTTTGTTTGTTCTCATTTCCATCAGAATCTACTATGGTTTCGTGGTCAACCCCTAATAATATTGCATGATACCTGTCCTGATTGGAATACAAATAAAACCAAGTTCCTTTACCTGATGGCTCTTCCTTTATTTCATAAGGGAAGGCAGATGCTTCATATTGCCAATCTAGTTGCTTTCCTGTCTTTGAAGTGATGTCCTTATAGTAGTGAAAAAGCTCCTTTATTTCATCTGTGGTAACGTTTTCTTTTGTTGATGCTGGCACGAGCTTTATGTATGCGTTAGTAGCCACCATAATCCCCCCATTATTGTACGAAAATATACATATTTCTTTGCACATTTTCATTCTAGCATTGTATAAAATTAAAGTACAACAGATATCAGTTAAAGTTGTGGTTGATTTATTTTGGGACTATAAGATATAATAAAATTCTAAATATTAAGAAAAATTCAGGGGGTGGCAATAGTGGATTTTTTTGATAAACTCTATGATGAGCACGAAAAGGTCAGAGTTCGATTTGTGGGTTTTGCTACAGAACAAACGCGCTATGACTTTGGAATTGTTTACACAGATATGTTTTTTGGTAAGCCTCTCGTAATTTGTATGCAAACTGGCCGCTCTACACTCCTCGACCCTAAAGACCTCGATGATATCGAATACATTCAGTCAGCATTTAGAATAAAAGATCTCCAACAAGCAAAAGATTTGGTTGAATTCTTTTCTGAGGCTTTACCAGAAACCCCTTTTCAAACACAATATGAATAAAAGGACTTTGTACAGACCAATTAGGTCTGTAATTTTTTTGTCTATATAGTAAACACAAATTTTTAATGTGTTATACAATTTAAGGTTGATAAATTAATAATGTTATATTATTATGAATATAAGGAGTTTAAAGCGTTTTCATTACTTGTGATTAATTACGAATAAAGGGGAATGGGAAAATGGGAATTATCGTATGTCAAGCTTGTAACTCAACGATTGATCATTTTGAGGATGAAAAAGTTACCGTTCTTTATGCGAAGTCACATTGTAAAGATTGCTGTCATACTCAAGGGGAAGAAGAGAAGTAAAGTATATGTTATAACACACAAGAATATGTGATATTAAATAAGAGCGAAGGGCTAATCCCTCGCTCTCTTTTCATCTTATTTAATTGCCTTCTGTTCCTTAATTACTCGTAAGTATCGAAGGTCAAAATCTTCGGGTCCTTGTACTGGAAGACCTACTTCCATATTTTTTTGAATATATGTCAGGTTATCTTCAGTAATGATTTCACCCGGAATAAAGATTGGAATTCCAGGTGGATAGACCATGATAAATTCGGCGATAATTCTTCCTTCCGATTCATCAAAAGGTACTAGTTCAGTTTTTGCGTAAAATGCATCACGTGGCGTCAAGGCTAATAACGGTATATCTGGTAATAATACTTCTGCTTTTACCAAGTCATTATTCTTTATTGGTTGAGATGCAAGTTCTCTTAAGGCGTTTATCAATAGATCGGCTTCCCTTTTCGTGTCACCAGGTGTTACGATACAGAGAATATTGTATAAGTCAGACATTTCCACTTCTATATTGTGTTTTTCACGAAGCCATTTTTCTACATCAAACCCTGATAACCCTAGCTCTTTAACAGAGATAATTAGCTTTGTAGGGTCGTAATCGTACACGGCATCCAATTGAAGAATTTCTTCTCCAACGCATAATAGATGTTCGATCCCATTGACTTCTCGACGAATATATTGTGATAACTCAATCGTTTGACTAATCAACTCATTACCTTCAGTAGCAAGTCTTTTACGTGCTACGTCTAGGGATGCTAACAATAAATAAGAAGTTGAAGTAGTGGTCAACATACTTAAAATAGATTGCACTCTTTTGGGATTAATAAGATTACCTTTAATATTCAGTATAGAGCTTTGTGTCATGGAACCTCCGAGCTTATGAACACTCGTTGCTGCCATATCCGCACCAGCCTGCATGGCTGATAATGGAAGTTCATCATGGAAGTGGATATGTACCCCGTGGGCTTCATCCACAAGCACTGGTACATTATATGAATGGGCTATTTCAACTATTTTCTTAAGATCGGCAGCCATGCCAAAGTAGGTTGGGTTAATAACCAAAACACCTTTTGCATCAGGATGTTCTTCTAGCGCGCGGGCAACCGAATCTGTTGTAATACCATGCGAGATACCTAACTTTTCATCGATCGCAGGATGGATAAAAATAGGTGTTGCACCAGAGAAAACAATCGCTGACATAACTGATTTATGAACGTTTCTAGGTACAATAATTTTATCTCCAGGTCCACAAACCGTCATGACCATGGTCATGATAGCTCCGCTGGTACCTTGAACGGAGAAGAATGTTTGATCCGCATCAAAAGCTTCAGCGGCAAGGTCTTGTGCTTGCTTAATCATTCCTTTTGGTTGATGTAGGTCATCGAGTGGACCGATATTTATTAGGTCAATCGACAAAGCATTATCACCTATAAAATTTCTAAATTCCGGGTCAATCCCTGTCCCTTTTTTATGTCCAGGAATATGGAATTGAACTGGATCCTTTTTTGCATGCTCTATAAGTCCGCTAAATAACGGTGTTTCGTATTGAGACAACGTATTTCCACACCTCTTTAATTAATAGTTAGGTTTTTTCACCCGTAAAACAAGTGAAATTATAGCATTATTCACTTTCGTTGCATAGAAAAACCTATTCTTCTTTCATTATTATGTCAGATTGCTAAGTAACTTATTTTTAGGTTACACTTTAAGAGAAATTAAATGTAACGGAGTGAATGTATTTTGGAATATCAATACCCGATTGACCATACATGGTCTACTGATGAAATTATCGATGTGATCAAATTTTTTGAGTTCGTTGAGGCTGCTTATGAAAAAGGAATAGATCGAGATGAATTTATGAAATCGTATCGTAGATTTAAGGAGATTGTTCCGAGTAAATCAGAAGAAAAAAAGATCTGTGATGAATTTGCCGACTCAAGTGGATATTCAACATATTTAACGGTAAAAAAAGCAAAAGAGGGCAATTCAGAAAAAATAAAAATGAAATAATAAGCAAAGGGAGCCATGGGGGAGAAATTAACTCATTCGTGGCTCCCTTTTTAATGAAACTTGCCCATTTTTTCTAAAAGCTGTTTACGCTAATTTATACAGGGGTAATAATGTGTTAAAGACGCCCTCAACTTC
Source organism: Bacillaceae bacterium (assembly GCA_041640555.1). Taxonomy (GTDB): domain Bacteria; phylum Bacillota; class Bacilli; order Bacillales; family Cytobacillaceae; genus Robertmurraya_A. Next base: position 211,017 of record JBEQAB010000003.1, on the reverse strand, counting down.
CGTTAGGAACTCGTTAGCTGACATGTTAATCGCATCTTTTTTCTCTATATGGATACCACATAGAATTTCTGCCTTTTTTACCGTCTGTAATCGCTCGAACAATAATCGGAGGTCATCTTTTTTTAGTTGTTTATGTGTAATAGCACCGGGCTTCATATGGTCCTCAGACCAGACGAAATGTTTTGGGGTATTTTTGTAAATGGAAGCTAGTTTTTTCTCTAATGTTTTTCCGAAATCAGCTTTATTTGGTGCTTCATAAATCATGGCAAACCAAACAAAAACATGCGATTCCCAGAGACCAATTTGAAAATGTGGAAGCATTTTATACCCTCTTGAACTACTTGAAATGGCTACCCACGTATCTTTAGGAGGATTAATCGTTCTCCTTGCATGCTTTGCTACATGTGGGAACATCTCATTTCCGGTTAAAGCAGATAAAGTGGGAGAAAAATGTTCTCCTAGCGCTTCGAGCTTTGGTCGAATTGTAGTCTTTAAAGCATTCATTCTTGCATCTAAACCATCTATTGTAAAAACTTCAAAGTCCTCTTCAGTAAATCCAGTAAATTCCATTGTTTTTCCTCCCATAAATAAATCTCTCTGTAGATAATTGTAGCATATGGTAGAAAAAACGAGAAATATGTTGACTTTTGTATAAAAAATAAAAAAAGATAGGCAAAAGCGCAAATTAGTTGCATCAAAAGCATTTTGTTCATATTATAATAGTAAAAATTATCTGAAAATTATCATTATCAAAAGGGGTGTATTACTATGAAACAGCTGATTGGCTCAGCGAAAAAGAATAACGCAGAAAGAGAAAGAACGGCTGTTCTACGTTTGGAAATGGATTATGAACTTGCTACGTTATTTGAAGCAATGACGGAGAAAAATGAAAAGAAGAAAACTCAAGTGAAAGAAAAACTAGAAAAAATCAGAATGGAACTGGTGAAGTTAAAGGCATTGTAATTTTGTAAGGACGGTACAGATGGATGGATTTTAAAAAAATACAATGGGAATCATAAAGGCGAACATTAAGTGAATACTTGTGATCGCCTATTTTATTTCAGGAAATTCGTATCAGTTGTTAGTTGAAAGTAATTGTTTTACTCTATAAGAATAAGATATTTACATTGGAAAGAGATGATAAAAATGGATATTAATGCAGTAGACATATTTGCAAAACAATTGGTTAAAGAAGCTGGTGAACTTATAAAAAAATCGTTCTCAAAAGTTTTAAACATTGAAACCAAATCACATGCAAATGATCTTGTTACAAATATGGATAAGGAGATCGAAGAATATTTCATACATAAGCTTAAAAATCATTTTCCTGATCATCGAGTATTAGGAGAAGAGGGGGTAGGGAGTAACCCTAAGGAATTGTCTGGTGTCGTTTGGATTATTGATCCAATTGATGGTACGATGAATTTTGTCCATCAACAAAGAAACTTTGCTATATCGGTTGGTATTTATGAAGATGGTGTGGGTATGATTGGCCTCATTTATGATGTTGTCCATGGCGAATTGTATCATGCTAAGAAGGGGGAAGGTGCCTACATGAATGATAAACCACTTTCTCCCCTGCCATCTGTGAAGGTAGAAGAGGCAGTCATTGGGATAAATAGTACCTGGGTCACTCAGAACCGAAGAATTGATAGCAATATTCTGTCTCCACTTGTCAGAGCGGTGAGAGGTACGAGATCATACGGTTCAGCAGCGCTAGAGATGGCTTATGTGGCTGCCGGGAGACTGGATTCATATATGACTCTTCGGTTATCTCCGTGGGATTTCGCAGCAGGAATTATTTTGGTGGAAGAAGTTGGAGGAAGGTGTACGACTTTAAAGGGAGAGAAGCTCAATTTGCTCGGAGAAAATTCGGTTTTTATTGCGAATGCAAGCTTCCACGATGTGGTGCTAAAGGATTTTTTGCATAATGGAAACTGGTAATCTTCATTACCGTAAGATGCATGAGTCGGATGCTGGATTAATACATGCATTCACAATGGTTGATTCTTTATGGAAATCGATTGAAATGGGGAATTTAACAGCAGAACAATATATGAACAAATATCTTGATGGGGAATGGAGAGTGTGGCAGCAACATAACAGTGAGGTAGCGATCACTTATCATTTGGAGTTTGCGCCATCTAACAATAAGCCCTGGATTGGTACGGTCATAATCAACCCAAACGAACGAAGACAAGGTTTAGGAATAAGTGTGATACAATATTTAAAAGAGGAATTGCGAGAAAAGGGACATAAGGCGATTTTTGTGGGAGTACCTGTGGAAGCAGATATGTGGATTCAATTTTTATCGGACTGTTATTTTGAACAGTTTAAGGTTGAAAAAGATGAAAAAAATCAAATGTTTTTAATTATGGTTTCACCATTGCAATAAAAAAGGGTTGGCAAATGCCAACCCTTTTAAAGTTTTCCTTGTTCTCGCATTTTTTTCTTTGTCGTAAATCCAAATCCCATCACGATAACAAGGGCAGCTAACGAAGCAAGGATGCCCCCTATACTGCGATAACTAATAGCTATTCCCGTTCCCATCAAACAGGCTGCTGAAGCAAAAGCAAAAAATAACAATGGCCACTTAATTGATTTCAAGATAAAACCTCCTTAAGTGAGGTATTAGAATGTATTTGTTTTGTGAAAAATAAAATGTATACGCTCCATTCATTATTTTACACAAAATATTACTAGGTTTCCACTTCGAATATGATATAATGTTTCAGTTATGACTAAAAAAGTTAAATAAAAGTTTATATAAAAATGTAGGAGTGAACATATTGAACTTAAGAACAGACATTAGAAATATCGCGATTATTGCCCACGTTGACCATGGGAAAACAACACTGGTTGACCAATTATTAAAACAATCAGGAACATTCCGTACAAACGAGCATGTGGAAGAGCGTGCGATGGATTCGAATGATTTAGAAAGAGAACGTGGTATTACGATCCTTGCTAAAAATACAGCCATTCAATATAAAGATACTCGAATCAATATCCTTGATACACCAGGACACGCTGACTTTGGTGGAGAAGTAGAACGTATTATGAAGATGGTTGATGGAGTACTACTTGTTGTTGATGCTTACGAAGGCTGTATGCCACAAACAAGATTTGTATTGAAAAAAGCATTAGAGCAAAATCTTACACCAATTGTAGTTGTTAATAAGATTGACCGTGATTTTGCTCGTCCAGCTGAAGTTATTGACGAAGTAATTGATTTATTTATTGAATTAGAAGCTACAGAAGAACAATTAGAATTCCCTGTAATTTACGCTTCAGCCATTAATGGAACAGCAAGTGTGACTCCTGATAAGCAGGATGAGAACATGGAATCTTTATATGAGGCAATTGTTGAGAATATTCCTGCTCCAGTTGACAACCGTGAGGAACCTCTTCAATTCCAGGTAGCACTATTAGATTACAATGACTATGTTGGAAGAATTGGTATTGGTCGTGTTTTCCGTGGGACGATGAAAGTTGGACAACAGGTAGCACTTATGAAGCTTGATGGTTCAGTAAAGCAATTCCGTGTAACAAAAATCTTTGGTTTCTTCGGGCTAAAGCGTCAGGAAATCCAAGAAGCTTTTGCAGGAGACCTGATCGCTGTTTCAGGTATGGAAGATATTAACGTAGGGGAAACGGTATGTCCAGTAGAGCACCAAGAGCCACTTCCTGTATTACGAATTGACGAGCCAACACTTCAAATGACTTTCCTTGTTAATAATAGCCCATTTGCTGGAAGAGAAGGGAAATTCGTAACTGCTCGTAAAATTGAAGAAAGACTTCGTGCACAACTTCAAACAGATGTAAGCTTACGAGTAGACAACACCGATTCACCTGATGCATGGGTTGTTTCTGGACGTGGTGAACTTCACCTGTCTATTCTGATTGAAAACATGCGTCGTGAAGGCTATGAGCTACAAGTATCAAAGCCTGAGGTAATTGTAAGAGACATTGATGGTGTTCGTAGTGAGCCTGTAGAACGTGTTCAAATTGACGTTCCTGAGGAACATACTGGTGCAATTATGGAATCAATGGGTGCTCGTAAAGGTGAAATGGTGGATATGATTAATAATGGTAGCGGACAAGTCCGTTTGATATTCATGGTCCCTGCTAGAGGATTAATCGGTTATACCACTGAATTCTTAACATTAACTCGCGGATACGGTATCATCAACCATAGTTTTGATAGCTACCAACCGATGGCACAAGGTCAAGTCGGTGGACGCCGCCAAGGGGTACTGGTTTCTATGGAATCAGGTAAAGCATCTTCTTACGGTATTATGGGTGTTGAAGACCGTGGTACAATTTTCGTTGAACCAGGTACGGAAATTTATGAAGGAATGATTGTAGGCGAGCACACACGTGAAAATGACATTACAGTTAATATCACGAAAGTAAAGCAAGCGACAAATATTCGTTCTGCGAATAAAGATCAAACAACAACAATGAAAAAGCCAAGAATTATGACACTTGAAGAATCGCTTGAATACCTAAATGAAGATGAGTATTGTGAAGTAACTCCTGAATCAATTCGTCTCCGCAAAAAGATTCTTGATAAGAACGAAAGAGAAAGAATCGCTAAAAAGAAAAAAATGGCGGAAATGAGCTAAGCTATTAAAGGAGAGGGGTAGCGTGGAAGAACTACAAGGGTTTTCGCCTAGTCTTAGATTTTTTATCGAACTAACCGATGTGAAAACAGGTACATGGCTTCAGTTTGTGACCTTAATTATTTTGACAATAATTGTTTACAAATTAGGTTTTGCAAAGAAATTGTCTATTTTAAAAAATGTTGTCATTTACACTTGTTTAGTTTTAGGTTGCTTTATTTTGTTGATTTTCTCTTACGGGTTACCAATTGTAGAGGGGTTAGCAGTAGCAGCGATCATTCTTATCATATATAAAATCCGCCTTCATCAAGAGAAAAAGCATTCTCAAGTGGATGTAGAGGAGTAACCAGATGAAATCTTTACAAGATACACTCTATAACTGGCTAACGATTAAAGTCGTTGTTGATGAACGTCCGGACGATACTGCTGCAGTCGATACGGAGAAAATGTTTTATACCATGCTTATTGAAGATCAAGGTATACAAAATATTGAGATTACGACTGATGCGGTTATGTATTACGTTCATTACGATTTAGATGGGGAAAGAAAGTCAAACCGCTTCCCAAGAGAGCTCATTGAAGTTATGCTTAACCAAATCAATGAGTCTCCAGAAAGATACGCAAATTACCCAGAATAAAAAATCCGCCCCGTTACTAATAACGGGGCGGATTTTTTATTACACTTATCACCAGTCGTCTTCCTCGTCCTTTGGCTTATAAAGCCTAAAATTACCGGTAGCAATTCTTTCTTTTGTTCGAGAAGCAATTCTTTCTTCACATTCTTTACACATGAAGGTATGTATCGGACGATTTCGAAGTCGTTTTGCTTGGAAGGAGTCGCCTGGTAAAGATTCAATCTTATCACAAATTACACATTTTACTCTCATAATCGTACACCTCAAAATTTATCTTCTAACTGTATTGTATAGTAAAATTTTCTATATGAATAGGACAAGCAGTACAAAATAGGCTTCAAGGTTGAAACTACCATTAAGTAGTTATAAGATAGAAATATAAGGAGGGAATGGTATGCCTAACCAAGTTGAACAAAAATTAATTCAGCCACTGTTTGATGCCTTGCAAAAAGAGCGTTTTGTCACTCTTTCAACAGTAGACTTTGAAACAGGGGGACCGAATGTAAGTGCTATCTCTTGGATTTTAGCAAAGACGGATGAAAAAATCTATTTTGCTGTTGATAATCGTTCAAGAATTGTGCAAAACATTCAAAAAAACAATCAGGTCGTTGTAAACCTAATTGTGAATGAATCAACTTATTCAATAAGTGGAGAAGCAAGTATTAAGATGGAAAAACTAAATGATGTACCTCTAAAGCTTGCTTTAATTGAAATCTTCATTAAAGAAGTACGTGATGTTATGTTCTACGGTTCCAAAATAACTGTAGAACCAGAATACGATAAAACCTATGATAAAGCGGCTGCAACACGTCTTGATAATCAAGTAATGGATGCAATGAGAAAAGCTTAGCCAAATGGCTAAGCTTTTGTTGTTTATTAATCTTTATGGCCATGTGATTGTTTTTCCTGTGTTTTATCTAATTCTTTTGTTTCTCCTTCATTCAGCTTCTTCTTTGATTTTTCAGTAGCTTTATTAGCATTTGGATCGATAATATCTGCTGGAACCTCTGGCATTAAGCGTCCGGATATATCGGCTAATTCATTTACAATGCCTTGAATAGGGGCACCACCTTGTATGTCTTCTTGTATTTCTCTTAATCGAGCAGTCATATCTGGATCGGCGATAACCACTGCTCTTGCTCCATGTGGATCATTCTTCAAACTTTCAGCCACTGTATATTTTATCGATCCTACTTGAGATCTATCAATGTCTTCATTCACATCAATACCAACAATCGCATATCTTCCTAAAACAACAGCTGTTGCATCATTCACACTAGGAATAGAAGTCGCTAAATCAACCAGGTGTTTTGAAACCTCTTGGCCCGTTTCACGGTCAATATTAGGTATGGTACTATTTTTGACATTTATGGTACGTGGTTCTTCGTTCTGGTTTGCTTTAGATGTTGTATTATCCTGACTTCCACATGCGGAAAGAAACAAGCAGCATGCCAGTATAGCAAGGGTTTTCTTCATAAAGTCCACCTCCGAATAATGTTTGGTTACCGTTTATTGTGCAAAAATTCTTCTATCTTTATACAAGAAAACATATAGTTTACCAAAGCTCTTTTCTTAAGCAGAAATTTTGGCAAGGACATGTGGTTAATTCAAATTACTATAGAATTAAGAGGAGCAGGAGGCATCAGTTTGAGTAAAATTTATGTATTAGATACCAATGTCTTGTTACAAGACCCATATTCCATCTTTTCCTTTGAGGACAATGAGGTAGTGATACCAGCCGTAGTTCTAGAGGAAGTGGATTCGAAAAAAAGGTATATGGATGAAATTGGAAGAAATGCAAGACAAGTATCAAGGCTCATTGATAATTTAAGACAAACTGGAAAATTACATGAAAAAATTCCATTAGAAAATGGTGGAGTGATGAGAATTGAGTTGAATCATCGATCCTTTCATCAACTCCAGGATATTTTTGTTGAAAAAACAAATGATAATAGGATACTTGCAGTAGCCAAAAATTTATCTTTAGAAGAGGAAACAAAAGAAAACGGCCGCTTAGTGATCTTGGTCAGTAAAGATGCTTTAGTACGAGTGAAAGCTGATGCAATCGGTTTGAATTCAGAGGATTTTTTAAGTGATCGTGTCATTGAAAATGATGCTATTTATACTGGGTATGCAGAGTTATTTGTAGCCGTAGAAGTATTAAATCAGTTTTACGAAAAGGGAGAAATTCCTATATCATTATTTTCGACCTATTCTTTTTATCCAAATCAGTTCTTAGTCCTTAAGGATGCAATGGGATCTTCTCAATCCGCGCTTGGTATGGTTGATTCAAAGAGACAAAAGATAAAAAAGCTAGTATTCGATCATGATCATATATGGGGAATTCGTTCTAGGAATGTTCAACAGACTATGGCGATTGAGTTGCTTTTGAGGAAAGACCTTCCGCTTGTGACTTTAATTGGTAAGGCGGGAACAGGGAAGACTCTTCTTGCTCTTGCAGCAGGGTTAATGCAAACCGAGGATTATGGGGAGTATAAGAAGTTATTAGTGGCTAGACCAATTGTTCCTGTAGGCAAGGACCTTGGATTCTTACCTGGTGAAAAGGAAGAAAAACTTCGGCCATGGATGCAGCCAATCTATGACAATTTAGAATATCTATTTAATGTGAAAAAGCCTGGGGAGCTTGATGCGATACTGGCAGGGATGGGTTCAATTGAAGTAGAAGCTCTTACTTATATTAGAGGAAGAAGTATACCGGAGCAATTTATTATTATTGATGAAGCTCAAAATTTAACAAAACATGAAGTAAAGACAATTCTTACAAGAGTTGGTGAAAAAAGTAAAATTGTATTGATGGGTGACCCTGAGCAAATTGATCATCCGTATCTTGACGCATATAACAATGGCCTTACATATGTAGTCGAGAGGTTTAAGGACCAATCGATATCCGGCCATGTGAAGTTATTTAAGGGAGAGAGATCTGGTCTGGCACAACTAGCAGCTGATCTTTTATAAGATAGTGATTTTTTTTACCCTTAAGTAGCACAAGCATTAACAAGCTATCGAATAAAAGAAGGTGATCCCTTCCTTTATTCGATAGTCACCGCACGAATATTTTTTATTGGCTGGTGTTTATTAGATCCATCTCCGTAAAAAGCATACACCGGGCCATCTTCTTTTAATGGCTTCCCTTCCTTGGAGAAACCCAAAATTAATTCTTGTCCTACTTCTAGAGGCATAGACACTTCGCCATTTGTTGTCACTAGTGTTAAGTTTTTAGCACCAGCTTTAATATCTGCATTTTTTAAAAATGGCTTTAGTGGCATTCCAAATGTTCCTGTCAGAACTTTTTCTTTTTCAAATTTCTTCTCGGTCTTTAATGTGGGTGGAAAAACAGCTCCCTCCATTATTTCTCGATCCCAATGCTTAGACATGCTTTTTTTATATTCTTCTAAATCATCTACTTCTTCTTTACTTCTATCAAAATAGGTAGTCAAATCCACTCTACGATCGTCAAAGATCCAAACCCCAGGGTCTAAGGTGATTGTAAAATTTACTTTCCCATTGATTGGTATAATATTTTCCATAACTGTTCCCCCTTTGTATCCTTAGTATAGACGTTAAGAGAATAAAAGTCATTTTTGGAGGATATTCAAAATTTGCTGAATCTTTCTTCGGGTTCTCCTGATTATCCTTGCAATTTTCCTCTTAAACGTATAAAATTTATAGATAGGATAAACGCTCGGAAACGGGGGGACTAAGTTGGCGTCTGACATGGTTTTAGATCATAAAGAAAGAGCAAATGCCTTATTGAAGGCTGACGCTGATAAAATTCTAAAGTTAATTAAAGTACAAATGGATAACTTAACGATGCCTCAGTGTCCGTTATATGAAGAGGTTCTTGATACGCAAATGTTTGGTCTATCTCGTGAAATAGATTTTGCTGTTCGCCTTGGTTTGATTGAAGAAAAAGAAGGTAAGGCGATTTTAGGAGAACTAGAAAGAGAACTATCAGCCCTTCATGAAGCATCGCAAAGAAAATAACGTACTTTCGAAAGCTCAAACTTTCTCGAGAGAGACTGTTTGAGTTTTTTTATAAAAGTATTTTTTCTGAAAATTTGATATTATTAAGATAATAATTTTCAGTTGAACTTTTCTTCACATCAAATGCAGGAAATTCAATGTTATAATATAATACATATTACGACTAAGAAGATGGGGAAGAGGGTTACATGTTTAAAAAAATATTAAAATCATACGATTATTCGTTAATCCTAGTTGTGGTATTGTTATCTATATTTGGTCTAATTATGATCTATAGCTCAAGTATGGTTACAGCTATTCAAAGGTATGGATATGAAAGTGATCATTTTTATGATCGCCAAAAAATATTTTTAATTGTTGGAGCTGTTTTATTTCTTTTCTTTTCTGTATTTCCTTACAAAATTATGCTTAGCAATCGTTTTTTAATTCCAATTGTGTTATTTTCATTTACGTTGCTAATATTCATATTTCCCTTCGGTCATTCCGCGGGAAATGCTCAAAGTTGGTATAAGATAGGCCCACTAAGCCTGCAACCATCTGAATTTGTAAAGGTAAGTGCGATTGTTTACTTATCGGCAGTGTATGCAAAGAAACAATCATATATTAATCAATTTAATCATGGTGTACTACCACCTCTTGCGTTTATCATTATTGTTTGTTTTTTAATTGCACTTCAGCCTGACTTTGGAACAGCTGCACTAATTGTAGCTATTTCAGGCGTGATCATCCTTTCGTCTGGAATGAATTTAAAAAATATAGGCAAATTAGTTATGTTGGGTGCTATTCCTTCTATCCCGCTGCTTATATTATTTAAGGATAAAATATTTTCCTCTGTACGTGTCGGAAGGTTTGAAGCATTTTTCAATCCTTTTGCTGAAGAGATAGCTCAAAAGGAAGGCTATCACATGGTTAATTCGTTCCTTGCCTTAGGTGCTGGTGGCATTAAAGGTCTTGGATTGGGACAAAGTGTCCAAAAATTAGGGTATTTACCTGAGCCACATACGGATTTTATTATGGCTGTAATTTCCGAGGAACTTGGAATATTTGGAGTTGCATTTGTATTATTCGGCTTAGGTTTTATCGTCCTTAAAGGAATCTATATTGGTTTAAAAGGAAAGGATGCTTTTGGTAGTTTACTAGCTATCGGTATCTCAGGGATGGTAGGAATTCAATCATTTGTAAATTTAGCAGGTGTTTCGGGAGTCATTCCGTTAACAGGGGTTCCGTTGCCATTTATTAGTTATGGAGGCTCATCTATTCTTCAACTTTCCATTGCGATGGGTATCTTGGTAAATGTTTCTATGTTCGTTAATTATGAGAAAAAGTTTAAAGAAACGAACGATAAAAAAGTAGAAACGATACCTACTAATAACCGTTTTGAAGGCTTTCAAATAAAAAAATAAGCGCTCTTGGTTACTTGACCAAGCGCTTTTTATAAATACAAACTAGTATAAATATACAGAATGGGGTGTTTTACTTGCAAAGAAAGATCAATAAGGTGTTAGTTGCAAATCGAGGAGAAATAGCTATACGTGTGTTTAGAGCTTGTACAGAGCTTAATATACGAACAGTTGCTGTATATTCAAAGGAAGATTCAGGTGCATATCATCGTTATAAAGCTGATGAAGCATACCTCGTTGGAGAAGGTAAAAAACCAATTGATGCTTATTTAGACATTGAAGGAATTATTAACATAGCAAAACACAGTGATGTGGATGCTATTCACCCAGGTTATGGATTTCTTTCAGAAAACATCCATTTTGCTAGAAGATGTGAAGAGGAAGGGATTATCTTTATTGGTCCTAAATCAAGACATCTTGACATGTTTGGTGACAAAGTGAAAGCAAGGACGCAAGCCCAAGCTGCAAAGATTCCAGTCATTCCTGGTAGCGATGGTCCTGTAAATAGCTTAGAGGAAGTTATTGCTTTTGGGAAAGAATATCACTATCCGATTATCATTAAAGCATCACTCGGTGGTGGTGGTAGAGGTATGCGTATCGTTAGGCACTTAGAAGAAGTTAAAGAATCCTACGAGCGAGCAAAATCTGAAGCGAAAGCAGCGTTTGGAAATGACGAGGTTTATGTTGAAAAGTATATTGAAAAGCCAAAGCATATCGAAGTTCAAATTATTGGTGATGAGTTTGGTAATATCGTTCACCTCTATGAAAGAGATTGCTCAGTACAACGTCGTCATCAAAAGGTAGTAGAAGTTGCTCCGTGTATCTCAATTTCAGAAGATCTTAGAGATAGAATCTGTTCAGCTGCTGTTGATTTAATGAAAAATGTAGATTATTTAAATGCTGGAACAGTAGAATTCCTTGTTTCAGGAGACGAATTCTATTTTATTGAAGTAAACCCGCGTGTACAGGTTGAGCATACGATTACAGAGATGATCACTGGTGTTGATATTGTCCAAACACAAATATTGGTTGCAGAAGGTCATGAGCTACATGATGAAACGGTAGGCATTCCAAAGCAAGAAGATATTCGAATTATGGGATATGCCATTCAATCTCGTGTGACAACTGAGGATCCGTTGAACAATTTTATGCCAGATACAGGAAGGTTAATGACGTATCGTTCCGGTGGTGGTTTTGGAGTTAGATTGGATGCGGGTAACGGTTTCCAAGGAGCCATTATTACTCCATATTATGATTCTTTGCTTGTTAAGTTATCAACACATGCTTTAACGTATGAACAAGCTTGTGCAAAAATGGTTAGAAATTTACAGGAGTTTCGTATTCGAGGAATTAAAACAAATATTCCTTTCTTGGAGAATGTTGTAAAGCACAAAGATTTCCGCAGTGGAAATTACAATACGTCATTTATTGATTCTTCACCTGAGTTATTTATGTTCCCTGTTCGTAAAGACAGAGGTACAAAAATGCTTTCTTATATCGGGAATGTAACCATTAACGGTTTCCCAGGAATTGAGAGAAAGAAAAAGCCTGTTTTTGATAAGCCAAGAATCCCAGGAACAGATTCACTTAGTGTTCAAAGTGGTACAAAGCAAATTCTTGATGAAAGAGGAGCTGAGGGCTTAGTAAAGTGGATTAAAGAGCAACCTGAAGTTCTCTTAACAGATACTACTTTTAGAGATGCACATCAGTCATTACTAGCTACTCGTGTTCGTACGACAGATCTTAAGCATATCGCAGAGCCGACATCGTTATTACTACCTGATATGTTTTCTTTGGAGATGTGGGGTGGAGCAACGTTTGATGTGGCTTACAATTTCTTAAAGGAAGATCCATGGGATAGACTTTTAACTTTAAGAAAGCAGATTCCAAATGTATTATTCCAAATGCTACTTCGAGCTTCAAATGCTGTTGGTTATAAAAATTATCCAGACAATGTAATTCGTGAGTTTGTGGAGAAATCTGCTTATGCAGGTATAGACGTATTCCGTATTTTTGATAGCCTAAACTGGGTTAAAGGAATGGAAGTAGCTATTCAAGCCGTAAGAGATACGGGGAAAATAGCTGAAGCAGCCATTTGTTATACAGGAGATATCCTTGATACATCAAGACCGAAGTATAACTTAAACTACTATAAGGATTTGGCGAAAGAACTCCAAAATCAAGGGGCGCATATTTTAGCTATTAAGGATATGGCAGGGTTATTAAAGCCAGAAGCTGCATATCAATTAATTTCTGAATTAAAAGAAACCATTGATATTCCGATTCACCTACACACTCATGACACAAGTGGAAATGGAATATTTACGTATGCAAAAGCCATTGAAGCAGGTGTCGATATTGTAGATACAGCTTTAAGTACAATGGCAGGATTAACATCACAGCCAAGTGCAAACACATTGTACTATGCCCTTGAAGGTAATGATCGTAAGCCGAAGGTAGATATTAAAGCGTTAGAACAGCTTTCTTACTATTGGGAAGATGTGAGAAAGTACTACCACGATTTTGAAAGTGGAATGATGTCTCCGCATACAGAAGTGTATCAGCACGAAATGCCAGGTGGTCAATATAGCAATCTTCAGCAACAAGCTAAGGCAGTTGGCCTTGCTGACCAATGGGAAGATGTGAAGGAAATGTACGCGCGAGTAAATCATATGTTTGGTGATATCGTTAAAGTTACACCGTCTTCAAAAGTCGTAGGTGATATGGCGTTGTATATGGTTCAAAACGACCTAACGGAAGAGGATGTCCTTTCTAAAGGAGCTAGTCTCGATTTCCCTAACTCGGTTGTAGAATTATTTGAAGGATACTTAGGACAGCCTGTTGGAGGCTTCCCAGAAGAACTTCAAAAAGTGATCTTAAAAGGTCGCGAGCCAATCACGGTAAGACCTGGAGAACTATTAGAGGATGTTGATTTTACAGCTTTAAAAGAAAAGTTATTCAAAGAATTAGGAAGACCTGTAACGAGCTTTGATGCCATTGCTTATGCTTTATATCCAAAGGTATTTAAAGATTATACGACTATGGTGGAGCAGTTTGGCGATATTTCGGTGTTAGATACACCAACTTTCCTATACGGGATGAGACTTGGAGAGGAAATCGAAGTCGAAATTGAAACAGGTAAAACACTAATCGTGAAGCTTATTTCTATAGGTCAGCCTCAAGCTGACGGTACGCGTATCGTTTACTTTGAACTAAATGGACAACCGAGAGAGGTTGTTATTAAGGACGAAAGCATTAAGTCTACTGTAGCCACTAAAATTAAAGCTGATCCGAAGAAAGAAACACATATCGGTGCATCAATGCCAGGGACTGTAATAAAAGTGTTAGTTTCTAAAGACGAAAAGGTCGAAAAAGGGGATCACTTGATGATTACAGAAGCTATGAAGATGGAAACAACAGTTCAAGCTCCGTTCTCAGGCTTTGTTAAAGATATTTATGTATCAAACGGTGAAGCAATTCAAACAGGTGACTTACTAATTGAGTTACAGAAATAAACAGAAAAAAGGTGTTGCACAAATGTGCAACACCTTTTTTATAGAGCGTGATTATTTTTCTTGTTAAGAGCAATTTCATTCTTTTTACTGCGAGTAACAAGAAGGATAAAATAGCTCAATACCCCGAATAAACAAGAGATGAAAAACGCGTGAGCTAATGCGACCGTTAAGTTCAGTCGAGTGAAAACGATTAAGGCTCCCGTCATTACTTGGAGTGAAACTAGAATAAACGCTATCGTCCATCCCCAAACAATAACCTTCTCATGTTTGTAATGTTTATAAGCTAATAGAGTAATATATCCAATCCAAAGGAAAATTAACCCAGCTGCGAATCTATGCCCCATCTGTACCCATTCAAAAAAATTTGTAGGTAAGCCAATTGCGTTATTCAAACAGAAAGGCCAGTCTCTACATACGAGGCTAGCATTCACATGCCTTACTAATGCGCCCGTGTAAACGACTACATAACTGTATACGCTAACTCCGATAATATGCTTACGCAAACGTGGTTCAATGATTAACTTATGAGCTTCAAAACGCTTGTCAATCTCAAAAATAAGGAGTGTTAAAAGTAAAACAGCAGCGAATGAAATCAACGAGATTCCAAAATGTAAAGCAAGTACAAAATCTGACTGTCCCCAAACAACTGCGGCCGCACCAATTAACCCTTGTAATACGAGGAAGAAAAAAGATAATGCCGATAAAAACTTCGTCTCACGGATATGACCAATTGTTTTCCATGACCAAATGGATAATACCAATACCATTATGCCAACAACACCAGAAACAACACGGTGAGCAAGTTCAATAATTAATTCGAGTGAAATGTCAGTCGGAATAAGTTGACCATTACATAAAGGCCAAGACCGCCCACAACCCATCCCAGACTCTGTTTTTGTAACAAGTGCTCCTCCTAAGAGAATGAATAACATACCAATCGTTGTAAGGACAGAAAACCATTTTAAGGCCCTGTTCAAAAAAATCACCTTCTCATTCCAAGTTCACAAATTTGTCATAAGTTTCTATTGACATGTATAATGAACAGTATAATAATAACTACTTTTTAATATATCTTTATCATAACGAATTAGTAGAAAAAAAAATAGAAGTTAATATGAGAAATACTGCATTTTTGATACTACACAATCTACTGGATATTTACAATATATATTATATATTTAACACTATGTATGAATTGGAAACTAATAGGTTGTTTTTGGAATATAATTCTAGGATGAAGGGAATACATATTTTCATTTTGTTTTAAAGGAAATATAAAATTAGGTAGTTGTGAATATGTTATTTTAATAAAATAAAAGGCCTGTTTTACGAAAGAAAGTGAGACACAAATTATTCAAAAATAATTCAAAAAAAGTTCACAAAAATGGAACGAAGTATGATTTAATAGATTGAGGAAATGTTATTTTTCTACACAAATATTTAACATTATTTCCACTATTAAGATAATGAAAACTATTGGCAGAATATTGACTAAAATCGGTGATAGTCGTTTTTCATTACAATATAGCATTAAAGCTAATAATGTACTATAGTTATTGTAGTGTCGTGAGACCGGATTTGTGTTCATGGAAAGGAGGAGATGAAATGGCGGGCTCAAGATCAATAAGTGAAGCAACGATAAACGGCGATGATAACGGCATTGAGCTACCAAAGACAAACGCATGGAAGGATTTCCTTGCTTTAATAAAAATTGGTATTGTAAACTCCAACTTAATTACTACCTTTACTGGACTTTGGTTAGCACTTCACTTTGGAGAAAAAAGCTTCTTTTCAAATCTAGATATTGTTTTTTATACATTGATTGGATCGTCGCTTATTATAGCTGGTTCCTGTGCTATAAATAACTACATTGATAGAGATATTGATCCTCTAATGGAACGCACCAAGGATAGACCAACCGTAACGGGAAACATTCAGCCGCGAAAAGTGATTTTAATGGGGTTAACCCTTATAACTATAGGTACTATTTTTCTTGCGTTAACAACATTAACAGCGGTTGTTATTGGACTTGTAGGAGTGTTTAGCTATGTTGTGCTGTATACAATGTGGTCAAAACGCCAACTTGTTTCAAATACGATCATAGGAAGTATATCAGGAGCCGTACCACCACTGATTGGTTGGTCAGCAGTTGATGGGGATTTGAGTATCATGGCTTGGAGTTTATTCCTAATCATGTTTGCTTGGCAACCACCGCATTTTTATGCCCTAGCGATGAGAAGGGTAGAGGAGTATAGGGCTGCTAGCATTCCCATGTTACCAGTAGTAAAAGGCTTTGAAACAACAAAGAAACATATCATTTTATGGATTGTTGCCTTGTTGCCGCTTCCATTCTTACTAACCAGCTTAGGAATACCATTCTTAATTTTAGCCTCAGCTTTAAATGTTGGATGGTTAGTTACTGGTTTATATGGCTATAAGAAAAAGGACGATATGAAATGGGCAAAGATCATGTTTGTCTATTCTCTACAATATCTAACTATTCTTTTTGTAGCTATGGTAATTGTCACACTAATTTAAAATATGTTTTGTTAGAAAAACCTTTCCCTACTGTCTTTAGGGAGAGGTTGTCTATAAATTTTTTTACTGATCAAACATTTCAGGGAAGAAATATTTTACGAAAGAGGGGTTTGATTAAGCTATGAAAAGGCTTGCGAAATGGCGAATGATTTCAATGATTGCAATCATAACGCTACTACTTTCCGGATGTGGTGAACCGTTCTTGTCAACGCTACAGCCAGCCGGTGAGGTTGCTAAAGAGCAATTTGATTTAATGATGTTATCTGTGGCGATAATGGTAGGGGTAATTATCGTCGTAACCTTGATCTTCGCGATCGTGGTTGTAAAATTCCGCCGCAAGGATGATAGCATTCCAAAACAGGTGGAAGGAAGTCATAAGCTAGAAATCATTTGGACTGTTATCCCAATTATTCTACTTCTTATTCTTGCTGTTCCAACAGTAGCTTCTACATTTAAGTTTGCTGATGTTTCTGAGATGGATAAGAAAAATGAAGATGGAAAAACGGATGCATTAGTGATCAATGTCCGTGCTAACCTTTATTGGTGGGAATTTGAGTATCCAAACGAAGAAATTATTACGAGTCAGGACTTGGTTGTTCCAACTGGACAAAAGGTGTACTTTAACTTAAAGGCATCTGATGTAAAGCACTCTTTCTGGATTCCAGCTGTTGGTGGGAAGATGGATACAAACACTGATAACGTGAACCGTTTTTATTTGCAATTTGATGAACAAAAAGCAAATGAAGCTGGAGATTTATTTTACGGGAAATGTGCGGAGCTTTGCGGACCATCTCACGCTCTAATGGACTTTAAAGTTAAAGCGATTTCACCAGATGAGTTTGACCAGTGGGTTGCTGATATGCAATCTGTCAAGGAACCTGAAACGGCTGAAACTCCTTTAGCTCAACAAGGTCAAGAAGTCTTTAATAACAGCTGTATTGGTTGTCACGCTGTAACACCAGCAACTGGTGCTCCAGAAGCTGCTCGTCTTGGACCAAATTTAACAAACTTTGGTGAAAGATCTCGTATTGCAGGTGTATTAGACCATACAGAAGAAGAGCTGAAAAACTGGATTTCGGATCCTGAAGCATATAAGCCAGGGAACAAAATGACAAATGCATACAACACATTAACTCCAGAAGAATTAGATGCTGTAGCAGAATATTTAATGAACTTAAAGGTACAGGATTAATAGGGGATTTTGTTTGAAAGGGAGGTAGAATTGTGAGTACCTATGCTCAGAAAAAGGGGTTCGGTGCGACTTTATGGGATTACTTAACTACAGTAGACCATAAAAAGATCGCTATCCTTTACTTAATTGCAGGTGGACTATTCTTCGTTCTAGGTGGTCTAGAAGCAATGTTTATTCGTATCCAGCTAGCCGTACCAAACAATGATTTTGTAAGCGCTGGATTATATAACGAAATTTTGACTATGCATGGAACAACAATGATTTTCTTAGCAGCTATGCCACTGCTATTTGGTTTTATGAATGCCATTATGCCACTACAAATCGGAGCTCGTGACGTTGCGTTTCCATTTGTCAATGCACTTGGATTCTGGTTATTCTTTTTTGGTGGTATCTTCTTAAATCTATCTTGGTTTTTAGGAGGAGCACCAGATGCAGGTTGGACTTCTTATGCATCTCTATCGATGGCATCTGAAGGACACGGGATTGATTTTTATGCACTAGGGTTACAGATTTCTGGTGCGGGAACGTTAATGGGGGGAATTAACTTCCTAGTAACGATTATCAATATGCGTGCACCAGGTATGACATACATGAGAATGCCATTGTTTACATGGTCTACTTTCGTGGCATCAGCACTTATCCTATTTGCATTTCCTCCGCTTACAGTGGGACTATTCTTACTTATTTTTGACCGTATGTTCGGTTCAAATTTCTTTGATGTTGCAAATGGTGGTAATACTGTCATTTGGGAACATTTATTCTGGATCTTCGGACATCCAGAAGTGTATATTTTAGTTTTACCGGCATTCGGTATTTTCTCGGAAATTTTTGCTACTTTCTCGAGAAAGCGTCTGTTTGGATACTCATCTATGGTGTTTGCTACTGTTCTTATTGGATTCTTAGGATTCATGGTATGGGCTCACCATATGTTTACAACTGGTTTAGGGCCAATTGCTAATGCAATCTTTGCTGTTGCAACGATGGCAATTGCTGTTCCAACTGGTATAAAAATCTTTAACTGGCTCTTCACGATGTGGGGAGGAAGCATTAAGTTCACAACACCTATGCTTTATGCCGTTGCATTCATTCCATCTTTCGTAGGTGGAGGGGTAACAGGGGTTATGCTAGCTTCAGCAGCAGCTGACTACCAATACCATGATTCCTATTTCGTAGTTGCCCATTTCCACTATGTTATTGTTGGTGGAGTTGTATTTGGTCTTTTAGCTGCAACCCATTTCTATTGGCCAAAAATGTTTGGAACTATGTTAAACGAGGCATTAGGAAAAATCACTTTCTGGTTATTCTTAATTGGATTCCACTTAACATTCTTTATCCAGCATTTCCTTGGATTAATGGGGATGCCGAGACGTATTTTCACATTCTTACCAAACCAAGGTTTGGATGCTGGGAACTTAATAAGTACGATTGGTGCATTCTTTATGGCAATCGCTACATTAATCTTGTTAATTAACATTGTGATCACAAGCGTGAAAAATGAAAAAGTCGGAAATGATCCATGGGAAGACGGGCGTACACTTGAGTGGGCAATTCCATCACCACCACCTTTCTATAACTTTAAACAACTTCCGCTTGTGCGTGGATTAGATCCACTATGGATAGAAAAAATGGAAGGCAAAAAAGGTATGACGCCTGCTGAGCCGATTGGTGACATCCATATGCCAAACAACTCATTTAACCCATTTATGATTTCACTTGGTTTATTTGTGGCCGCATTTGGTGCACTATACCGTGAAGATTATAATTGGGGTGTATTGGTTCTGATCGCAGGAATGGGCATTACACTATTATCAATGTTTGTTCGTTCTGTTAAGGATGACCATGGTTTCCATATTCACAAGGAAGATCTATTAAACGATGATGATAAGGGGGGGAAGGCATAATGCATGTAGAAGATAAGTTTACTGCTGAAACATGGCCTGCCGCACCTGAAAAGCAAACCCTTGAAGGAAAAAATAAGTTTTTAGGATTTTGGTTATTTCTAGGTGGAGAAACGGTTCTCTTTGCATCACTTTTTGCAACTTACTTAGCTTTAAAGGATAAGGTTCCAAATGCTGAACACGCTCTAGCAAAGGATCTTTTTGAGTTGCCGCTTGTATTTGTAGCAACGATGTTACTTTTAACTAGTTCGTTAACAAGTGTGTACGCAATGTATCATATGAAAAACTTTAATTTCAAAAAGATGCAGTTATGGTTGGGTTTAACGGTGCTGCTAGGACTTGCGTTCTTGCTTCTTGAAATTTATGAGTTCAATCACTATGTACATGAATTTCATCATACATTCACAAGTAGTGCATTTGGTTCTGCGTTTTATACACTTGTTGGATTCCATGGAGGTCACGTTGCTTTTGGTCTTTTGTGGATCGTCACTTTAATGGTGAGAAATGCAAAGCGTGGGTTAGATTTGTACAATGCTCCAAAGTTTTATGTTGCAAGTCTTTACTGGCACTTTATTGACGTAGTGTGGGTATTTATCTTCACGGTAGTATATTTAATGGGAATGGTGGGATAAACTGATGGCAAGTGAACAAACACATTCAGGTAACCCTAGAGTAGACATTGAATATCGTAAAAAGAAAAGTGCAGAGGAAATGCGCTATCAAATCGTATCATTTACTATGATGATCTTTTTGACATTTGTAGCATTTATTGCTGTAGGCTATGGTGATTTTTCGGCATGGTTTATTGTTCCTTTCATTCTTTTGTTAGCAATCGTGCAAGTAGTCTTTCAATTATATTACTTCATGCATATGAGTCATAAGGGACATGAAGCGCCAGCGCTTTTCCTATATTCAGGTTTATTAGTTGGGTTAATCACAATATTAGCTTTTATGACCATTATTTGGTGGTAAATGAGTGAATGAAAATCGGCCTTCGAGCCGATTTTCTTTTTGCACTAAATATAGGAAAACCTCATTCATTGTAGTATTCAATACAAATCAGGTATAATATAACTGACTTAAAAATAACGAGGTGATCGTCTTTGTCGCTTGATATATTTGGTTTTAGGGCATTATGGAGTCCCATATTCCTTATCCTCTTACTTGTGATTCTAGCTTGCTATTTTCTAGTAACTACAAAGTACCGAACTCTTTTTCAAAAATCTGAAGAATTAACGAGAAAACAATGGATCAGCTTTGCTTCTGCAATAATTCTCCTTTATGTGGTAAAGGGTTCTCCCATTGATTTGCTGGGACATATCATGTTTTACGTTCATATGATCCAGATGACGATTCTATATTTAGTGATTCCTATTCTCTTTATTTATGGAATTCCTACATGGGTGTGGAGATCTGTATTATCTAAACCAATCATTAAACCATTGTTTGGATTTTTCACAAAACCTCTAATTGCACTTATTCTTTTTAATGGAGTGTTTTCTTTCTACCACGTTCCTAATATTTTTGATATTGTAAAAACAGATATGTGGTTGCATGCCATCTATACTTCAGTATTATTTTTATTAGCGATTTGTATGTGGTGGCCACTAGTGAACGAGTTAGAAGAGTATGAAACATTAAACGGGTTAAAAAAGGTAGGTTATATTTTTGCTGATGGAATTTTATTAACTCCAGCATGTGCATTAATTATTTTTGCGGATACACCAATGTATTCTACTTTTTCTGATCCAAACGCATGGGCAAGCGCACTTGAATTATGCGTTCCATCAACGACGCTAGCTTCTTTAAATTTAAGTGGGCCAGAGATGTTTAATTCAATGTCGCTTCTTGAGGATCAACAAACGGGTGGAGTCCTCATGAAGGTTATACAAGAGGTTGTCTATGGATTGATCTTAGCACAGGTGTTCTTCAGTTGGTTCAGAAAGGAACAAACGATTGATGAGTTACCTGTAAATCAAACTAGTTTTCAACCAGAGCCTACTAAATAAAATAAGTTTTTAAGAGGAGAAACAAATGGAGTTCACATTACCTATTTTACCTACAATTAGTACAACCTTTATTGTGCTAAGTGGTCTAACTGTTGCAATTGGATGGTGGCAAATTAAGCAACGTAAAATAGAGGCCCATCAAAAAACGATGTTTTTAGCAGGAATATTCGCTATTATCTTCTTTGTCATCTATGCTAGCCGTACCATTTTTATTGGTAATACAGCATTTGGTGGACCAGATGATATTAAAATTTACTATACAATCTTTTTGATCTTCCATATTACATTAGCGACGGTTGGGGCAGTATTAGGGATCATTTCATTGTATACCGGTTATAAAAAGCAACTAGAAAAGCATAGAAAGCTCGGACCAATCACTAGCATCGTGTGGTTTTTTACTGCTATTACTGGTGTAGCGGTTTACCTGCTATTGTACGTCTTTTACCATGGAGGAGAAACTACCTCTGTAATTAAAGCAATACTAGGGTTCTAATGATGCATAAAAGCGCTACAAGTAATTGTGGCGCTTTTTTTTGAATATGTTATACAGAAGTAGTGATAAGGGGTGGGAATGATGGAATTTGTTGTATTAACAGAAAATGATTATGAGGAAGCCATAAAATTGTCAATGTATGCCTTTCAATATAAGATAAGTGAGGATGATATCCCTAAAAGAAAACAGATGCTAAAATCTCACGATATTCTTGCGGTCAAGGATGGAGAAAAACTTGTTGCAAAATTACATATTATCCCGTTTTCTATTTATATAAACGACCACAAATATCAAATGGGAGGCATAGCAGGAGTGTCAACGTATCCAGAATACCGGCGTCACGGCTATGTGAAACAACTTATTACTGAAGGCTTAGAACATATGAATCAGAAACAGCAATATATATCCTTTCTCCACCCTTTTGATGTCCAGTTTTATCGTAGATTCGGTTGGGAGATTTTTGCAGATAACAAAAAGGTAACGATTGAGAAGAAAGATTTAACTTTGTTGCCCTCATACAAAGGGAAGGTTTTAAGGGACATTCCGAAGAGTGAAAGAGGACAAATTGCAAAAGTATATGAGACTTATGCAGCATCTCATAGTGGTATGCTTGTTCGATCACAGGAATGGTGGAAAGACCATGTATACAGTGAGGATCATTTGGCAGCTTATGTGAATGACAATGGTGAATACGAAGGTTATCTCGTCTATTCAGTAAAAAATAAAGAGATGGAAGTCGTAGAAATTATTACTTGTACTCACCAGGCAGCGATTGGACTATGGAATTTTATCTGTCAGCATGACTCAATGATTGACAAGGTAGTAGTTACCACTTCGACTCATGACCCTTTTCCCTATTATTTAAAACAACCAAATCAAAAGACGGATGTTCATCCATACTTTATGGCCAGAATCGTTAATGTAGAAGAGTTTTTAAAATCCTACTCCTTCGAGTCAACTGGTGAAAAGGTATTTATTCATGTGAATGATGAATACTGTAGATGGAATATTGGTTCGTATTTACTTTCTGATGGATCTATTACAGCTTACAGGGAGAAAGAAGGAAGTGTTTGTGCTCATCCACCTAAGGTTGGGTTGCAAATGGGCATAGGTACATTGTCTACGCTATTGTTAGGATACAAAACTGCTGATGAGCTGTATCACCTTGGAGAAATTACAGGAAGTATAGATGATATAAAGAAGCTTAAAAGGAAAATTCCAAGATTACGTCCATTTTTCCCGGATTTCTTTTAATACTGTCAAAAGCGCAGACTTCACGAATATGAAGACTGCGCTTTTTTAAATTTTAAAATTCAGCTTAATAATGCCAGCTTCTTTTGCCGAATTGAATGCTATTAATAGTAAAGGGCCAATTATAAAACCTAGTATTCCTAGCAACTTAAGACCAAGGTACATGGCTATTAAAGTAGATAAAGGAGAAAGACCAATATGAGTTCCCATCACTTTGGGCTCGACCGTTCGACGGATAATTAACAATATAACTGCCAAAATAGATAGTTTTGTACCTAACACTACGTCTCCGGTAATGAAATGAAATAATGCCCATGGTGCCATAATCACAATTGACCCAATGATTGGGATAAAATCTATAATCCAAATGATAGTGGCCATTAATAAAGCTACTTTTGGAGTAATCAGGAATAACCCAATTAATGTAACTATGAAAATGAGTACTGATACAAGAAATTGAGCCTTAAAAAATCCGATGACAACAAAGGATAAACGGGAGGTCATAAAATTAACTTTATCAGCTGTTTTCTCAGTTAAATGGCTATATAAAGAAATTTTTAACCTTTGTAAATCTAATAGGAAAAGAAATAGAGCAATCAAATACACTAAAAAACTGACAAGATAGCTTGGGATATTTGTAAGCAGTGACCGAACATTTTCGATGTTTACGTAAGCTAGTAAATCGTTTTTCGTTCCATTAAGAAAGGTTTGTACCTGACTGCTAATTCCATCTACTACTTCATTCGGTAATTCTTTGGCTGCTGAGGTTAATTTCTCTTCAGTATCTAGCCAAGCCCGATTGATCTCATTAATTAGCTGAGGAGCGTATTCAACAACTTGAATAGCTTCTGTAATTACTTTTGTAACAATGAAGTAGCCGGTAACCCCCACGAAGAGTAGGAAACACAAAAATACAACTAAAACCGATACTTTCCGATTAAGATTGGTGCGATTTTGTAACATTCGTACAAGAGGGTCAAGAAATAATGCAGTTATAAATGCAGTGATCAAAGGAATAGATACGGGAAGAATGAGATATAACATCAGGGCTGCTATACAGACGCCGAGAAAAATTAATAAATATCGTTTCTTAAAAAAGCTTAGTAACAAAATTGTTCTCCTTCCATAAATAAAAAATATTTGTTAATTTCGGAACACTTAAATTATAGTATGCATTTAATAAAATAACCAATGAAAATAATAAAAATATGAATTTATATAGTTTGTAGTGTTTATTAGACGAGCCTAAAAGGAGGGATTATGTTGGTAAGTATGTTTGAGCAAAATGAAAGCAATCGAGCCGTTCACAACATTATTTCAGCAATAGTCGAGTCTAATATAAATGAAAGCAATGACTATGTCTTGTTCAAAAAAAGAGGAGCTATTATTGATTGCTTCCAAGGGCCATTTCATTCCAAGAAAAATCAAACGTATGAAGTGATTCTGAAAGAAAGCGTTGTTGGGATTATTTTAAGAATAAGTGCCCTTAATTATAGGGGAATTATTGAAAAAATAGAAAATTTACAGGCTTCAATTCAAGAAGAAGTATACTTGTTGACGGGGTATAAAGTAAGTTATATTGACGTGAAACTTAGATAAAAAAAAGACGCGAAATGCGTCTTTTTTATTTAGAAAATTTCTCCACTTCTACTTTTACTTCATTTAGAAGCTTCTCGCATTGGGCAACAAGTCCTTTTGGAAAGGTTTCACCTTCACCGTATTCTACACCGTGTGGATAATAATGCTTCCCTAATAACGGTGTCATTAATTGGACGGTTGCTTTGTGTGCGCCAACATCACCTTCTACAGCATATCCGAATACACGAAGATAGAAAGTTCCTTCTTTTAGGATAAATTTACGGTCGTATGTTACTCTTTCATAGTCCCATTGTCCTTCACGAACTAATCCATGATCAAGCATCACTTCATCCAAACGATTTAAATCTGCTTTTACGTTCTCAAGACCTACATTTTCAAACTTCATTATTTTCCCTCCTACAAACACGATCCCCGTCTACTTAATTGAAATGTTCACTATGTAACGATAAATTCTTCATTTTAATAATAGTAGAAATTATAGGAAGTTGCAATGAGAACGTTCACAAAAGTAACATATGTTTTCCTCATGTACACTGCGGGAATAGTTGACCTTACAAAAGGGAACAATAAAACGGACAGATATTTTTTAGGAGGGCTCAGGATGAAGACCATAAATGAGTTGATGACAAAGGAAGTCGAATGCTGCACGCTTCTTGATAATGTGTACGAGGTCGCACTTAAAATGAAAGAGCTAAACGTAGGCGCGATTCCTATTGTTGATGATGATAAGTTAATCGGAATGATTACCGATCGTGATATCGTAGTTAGAGGTGTAGCTGAAAAACATCCTGGTTCGACAAAAGTCGAAGATATCATGAGTAAGCAGATCATAACCGTATCACCTGAAACAACAGCTAGAGACGCAGCCGAATTAATGGCCAAACATCAAATTCGCCGTCTTCCTGTAACAGAAGGAAAGAAACTAGTTGGCATAGTAGCTCTAGGGGATTTAGCTGTTGAAAAGATCACTGACTATCAAGCGGGTAAGGCTCTATCTGATATTTCCGAACATCCTTCTTCTGACATGCATTAATGAAGGCACCTTTTGGTGTCTTTATTTTATTTTATGTACGGAGCCTGGTAGGGTATAATAAAATAAATAACTACTTTTTTTACTATTATATTTTCTATGAAATATTATACTATTTATTTATTGCTTGCATACAATGATAGAAAGAATGATAGAGAGGAGGATGGCCTCTGAGAAGTTTAGGAAGAATTTTAATTTTGATTACTGCAATATTAGGAATTTTATTTTATTTAAATATTCAAAATGGTGATGAAGAGATACTCTTAGAAGACGGGACGCAAAAGAGAGGAAGTAACCAGGACATCTCAAATCATTCAAACAATGATGGAACAAACTCTGAGAGACCAACGGAGGGTGTTTCTACTTATATCGGAATGACTAATGAAGACCTTGAGAAAAACCTAGGCCAACCTAACAGAGTAGATCAGACTTATTATGGGTTTGATTGGTGGATTTATAATGCTGATCCTACAAATTATACTCAGATTGGTGTAAAAGACGGGAAGGTAGTAACCGTATATGCTATCGGTTCGGAAGTGAATATAAGTCCCTTTAAGATAGGACAACATGTAGATGAAATTTTTTCTTCTAGTTATGTTGAAACAGAAATAGGCTTAGATTTTGAGGGGAGTTCGTATCAATTTGAGCTATCAGAATCAGATCTAAATACAAGACCATTGTTGAAAATGGGGGATATTTTTGTTCAACTCTATATTGATAAATTTACGGCCACATTATCTAGTTTTAGGGTAATGGATGCAGAAACTTTATTAAAGCTAAGACCTTATGAACTAGTTTATTTTGGTGAGTTGCAAGAGATTGAACCAGATGAGATGGCACCAGATGAAAAAGTCGAGGATGCAAACGAAAAACAAATATATGATATTACAAATATTATGAGAATGAGATTCGGACTTGCTAGCTTACAATGGGATGAGAAAACGGCAACAGTAGCTTATGGACATAGCAAGGATATGGAAGAGAGCAATACTTTTTCGCATACATCTGAAAAGTTCGGAGAGCTCTCCGATCGCTTAGAGGCTGGGGAAGTTTTTTATCAAGTAGCTGGTGAAAATATTGCCGCAAATTATGCGGATGCCCCAGCAGTTATGGAAGGCTGGTTAAATAGTAAAGGTCACCGGGAAAGCTTATTAAACGAAGACTTTACCCATATCGGAGTAGGTGTATATAAAAAATATTACACGCAAAACTTTATCCAAGCTTGGGAAGAATGAGAAAAGGAGCTGAGTGCTCCTTTTATTTTTGTAGTTTTTCATATCGACCAAATCGAAAATGACCATCCTTCCAATTTCCATACACGCGCACTTCATCACCGATCTGAAAATCATTGGTAAGGATTTTGCCTTTTATAATTGGAGTAATCTTTGAGACAACAGTTGTTGTCCCATTATGTATAAGTTTGAGTTCAACAATATGTATATATAGATGATAATAATAACGTTCTTTTGTTATATTTATTTGATGAACCTTTCCTGTTACGACAGCTTCTTCATATACCTGCTCTAATCTTAACCATTGATCTGTATGAAATTGTAACTCACGCTTTGAAATAAGATAAAAATAAATAATAATGATTGGTATTACAATGGCAGTTACCAATTAGGTTCACCCTAAACTTTTTTTTCAATGACAAGAAAACTACCTGTCCCAATAGCAATCTTAACACCATCTGAACGGTGAATTTCAGCGGACAATACGAGTGTTTTTGAGCCTTGATGTTCCATTTTCGCTTTACAGACCATATGTTCACCAATTCCAGCGGCAATATAATTTATATTCAGCTGAGTAGTGACGGCACCGTACCCTTCAGGGACAAGTGAATTTGCTAATACACCCATTGCTGTATCAAGCAAAGTCGCAGTAATTCCTCCATGTACAATATGTAAAGTATTATATAAAAGTGGAGAAATAGGTATGGTTATTTCACAATCATTATCCGTAATTTTTCGTTCCATTTGCAATAAGCTAGAGATGAACGTGGTGCTATTTCCTGATTTCCAAAGTTGAAAACTTTTTAATAGTTGTTCCAGCAATTCTAAATCATGCTCCGTAGCATGAAGAGTAAGGTCTTGGATTTGTTTTTGTATATTTTCCATTATATCCCTCCCTTTATCTTTCCTATCCTTTCCATTTTATCATGAAATCTTTGGTGCACATATTTTTCTTTTTTTCATATCGTATTATAGGCATTCGTTTATGTTGAGGTGATATAAAATGGCCAAAAAGCAACTACATCCTTCCGTACAAAAGTTCAAGGAGTATGTTCGAGCCCACCCTGAACTTATTAAGCAGGTTAGAAGCGGGACAAATACTTGGCAAGAGTTATACGAGGAATGGTATCTATTCGGTGAGGATGATTCTAAAGAAAACGAAACCTATGATGATCGTACACAATCAACGGAATTTAAAAATGAATTTTCAACAGAAGAAGCATCTAAAAAGGAATCTTCAACAGAAGAATCATCTAAAAAGGATTGGATGTCAACGGTACTAGGTGCTGTAAGGAATATGGATCCAAACCAGCTTCAACATCATATCGTGAGTATTAGTTCTGCCTTAGGTGCGATTCAAGGTGTAATTTCCTCCCTGCATGGAGGGAATAGTAGCCAAAATCCATCCAAAAAAAATGTAAGCCCACCGTCACACCCGTTTCACTTTAGACAAGATTAGAAGGGGGCTATTAGATGAGGGAAGAAATCAATGAATATTTACGTACGCAACCACAATTAAAACAATTCATAAGGGAACAGCCAATTTGGTATAGAAAGCTAGGGAGAAATCCACATGATTTACAAAGCTTTGAAATTTCAGCTTTGCACCATTATAAAAAAACCATTCCTCATCGTGTAGAGCAACTCAATCATAGTGTTCAAATGGCGAATATGATGATGAGCATGTTTCAAGCCATGAATAGTAACCAATAAGGAGCCTTCACTTTACGAGAGTTTGAAGGCTTTTTGATTGGCTTTTTGATTGGCTTTTTGACTAAGCTTGCTGCTAATTGCACAAAATATGTAAAATTGTGTGATTGGGGGCAGCAAAGTTGGTAAAGAAAATGGTATGTGTTTTTCTGATTGTACTTATGTTAAATGCTTGTCATAAAGATATCCCGGATCCAGAAGTGAAAAAAGAAATATCTATTGTACCTATGCACACTGTTCGAGCAGAAAACGATGTGGTCGTATTAGGAATGAAAACAGACCAATCCTTTACAGTTCAGCATCACGTAAAGGAAAATAATGTTTATGTTGAATGTTTTATTCCTGATATATCATTTACCAATCGTAATACGAGCTTAATGGTATCAGTGGATGGGAAAAAGAAAAAAGTAGTAACCACAGCTGCCTTCATAATAAAAGGACTTTCAAAAGGCTCACACCAAATTCAATTACAAGTAGTTGAAAAAAATCAAAAACGAGAAGATATGATAAAAGATTTTAAAGTTGTCATTCAGTAGGAGTAAAAAGTTCATTTCTTCGCTCATTCATGGTAAAATATGAATCGGAGGTGAGCGGATTTGCTTGCTACATCAGAAACGATAGAAATTATAGAGAATGCAGAAGAACTGGCTTCAATGGTGCTAGATTCAACAGTCGTTGAGGTATATAATATATGCTTAAATAATGTAAAAAAAGATAAAGAAACACAAAAGAAAATTAAAGCGTTCATACAAATGAAAGATCGTTATGAAGAGGTAGAACGCTTTGGAAGATACCATCCAGACTATAAAACAGTCATGATGGAAATTCGCAACTTGAAAAGAGAAGTGGATCTCGACCTTAACATAGCTGAATTCAAAAAGGCGGAAAACGATCTTCAAGCACTTCTTGATGAAATAAGTGTACTAATA
This sequence comes from Bacillaceae bacterium, assembly GCA_041640555.1. Lineage (GTDB taxonomy): Bacteria > Bacillota > Bacilli > Bacillales > Cytobacillaceae > Robertmurraya_A. The sequence goes on along the minus strand of JBEQAB010000003.1, from coordinate 180,956 downwards.
GGTCGGTCAGTATCTGACTTTATCAAGGTTCCAACCGGGAATCCGTTCTTTGAATCAAGTTGTGGTGGAGGCTGCAGCACAGGCGGTAGCTGTGGTTGTTCATAAATTAACTGTCAGCATAGGAGAATTCCTATGCTTTTTTTATACCTATATATGTGTTAGAATAAAAAGACAATTGTGTAATTAAAAAGGAGTAAAGCGATGCTAGGTCAACGTCAAGGAATTATTGTATGGCTATTTTCTCTTAAGCAAGCGAAAATGCTTCGCAAATTTGGGAATGTTCATTACGTATCAAAAAGATTGAAGTACGTGGTCTTATATTGCAATCAAGATGAAACGGAAACAATCATGGAAAAAATAAAAAGCTACTCCTTTGTTAAAAAAGTCGAGCCATCCTTTAAACCTTTCTTAAAGGTTGAATACGAGAATTCGAGACCAGATAAGGCAAAGGAATACGACTATAAGATGGGAATATAAAAGATCAGGAGGGGATAACCTCCTGATCTTTTTATTGTAGTGGGGCAATATAATGATTTAAACGTAAGATGCCTATTATATATTGATAGAATAATTCCTTTTCTGAAAAATCAGTTGAAGGTTTTACCTCAAATTGAATAATTTCTTTCCTATATTCAATAGCTAACTTTTCAAATAACTCAAAACGCTTGTTTTTTGTTACATGTGGATTTGGAATTCCTTCACGACAAACATACAGTGGTTGGAAGTTGCCAGGATCAGTGGGCTTTAAAACAACGATTAATGTAGTGACTGACCTTTTATTAATTTCTGTATGTAACGCCATGAAATGCATGAGTCGATGTTTATTTGCTTTAGCAATTTCTAGTAACTCGTATATATCCGAATAGCCCTCTCCTAATTCAATAAACCTCTGGATCAATGAAATAACCTCCTTTTTTTGTTTATACTGGACTTGCAGAGTGGTGTCGAACTAAGTCAAATTTCGTATTTTTTTCAAAAATACTGTGTGACGTGATTCCCTCTATCTGCTATTGTAATGGTAAGAGATTTAAGAGATTTTAACAAGGGGAATGGATATGTGGAAGATACCGTTCACATTTTTTATCATATTATCAGCTGTCATTAGTGGCTTGTTATTTTGGCAATGGGATGCCTATTCAAAAGAAATTGAAAAGCCTACTGACATGGAGCATGCGAATCAAAAGATTTCTATTAAGACAGAATCAGACATATTAGTAATCACTCAAAAGCTAAGTGGTCTAACAGGAAAAAAGGAAATACCTTTTGTACTTCCAAGTGAAGTAATTTCCTGGCAATGTCTCCTTGAGGATGGAAGTGAATGTGGAAAACAGGAAGAAAGTATAACATCACTTAAACCGGATAATAAAGGGAATATTCAATTGCAATTCACATTACCGATAAACGTAAATGAAAAAGCTTTTCTTTTTAATCAATGGTTAGCTTCGTTTTCAAATGTACAAGTGACTGATACAAAGGTCGAGCTGATCGATTCAATGAAAAGAAATGGAACATGGGTAATGGGTATTCCCTTAAAAGGACACAAAAAGCTTGATCTTATTGACTATTATGTATATGAGGGCCAATTAGCTAATCCGTCTCTTTATTGGCAGTCTAATTCTTTATTACATGAAGAAGTCGACAGCAAGCTGATGATTTACTCCGAAGAGGAGGGAAATCTCCAGCAAACGTATAACTCCATACAGCAGATCTCTAACAGACCTCATGTATCCGTGGTAATAACCAGGGAGTTACAAGAGGGCAATGGCAACGGAATGATTATTACTCGTCCCGACATAAAACCAGAAATGTTAGAAAAGAAACTGCTTTACTCATTATTAAAATTAAAATTTGAGAACCTTCCGATGGAACAAAGCTGGTTAGTTGATCTTCATGTGTCATTAATATTAAACAGTGAAAGCCAAATTCCTAAAAGTAATCAAGCAATCCAAGAAATAAAATCGAAACTGACTGAAAAGGAGTTAGAGAGCTATCTTCAAACGTTCTTGTCAAAAGAAATTCTTTATACTCCTCAATATTTAGACGATATTCTTTTAAGTGTTACAGGAAAACGAACAAATTTCTTTAACGAAAATAAAAATGAAGACACGAATTTGATTCCGTTGTATTTCTTAGAAAAGAGAGAAATATCTGTAAATGGAACAATACAGAAAAATCTTCACATTATTTATTTGGGAGATCAAAAACTTTTCCCATTTGTTGAGACGTTATCTTCCCTAGGTTTTCAAGTAAAGGTTCTTTCTGATCATGAGACCTTATTGCTTACAAAGGGATTAAATAGTTATCGCTTTTACGTGAATGAAAATATCTTTATTTATAATGAAGAAGACTATGGTTTGTTAGAAAATCCATTGACGAAGATTAATCATACCATTTATATTGATTATCAATGGTTAACCTCATTGTTTAACATACAGATTGATGAGGATGAAAATACGGTCTTTTTGAAGGAATCAACACAATAATAAAAAAAGAAAACCCTGCAGAAAATTTTCTGCAGGGTCCTTCTATATCCTACTGGATAGAAGGCAAAGGGAGAGGAGAAACCGGAGGAAGAACTTATGGGGAAACGTAAGTCTTCTCCGCGGTTGGCAACAACATCTCGAATAGATGTTGTTATTTACATTATTTCCACTCCTTGGATGGATATACACGTAAAAACGATATTTTCTTTATAAGTTACAACTATTGGCTTCATAAGGACATTATGATAGGATAAGAAGGAAATTTACATGATTACGAATTGATAGTGGTGAGACAATGAGGGTTGTATCTGGTGAATATAAAGGGAAAGCATTGAAAGCGGTTCCTGGAAACTCAACAAGACCGACTACAGATAAAGTGAAGGAATCGATTTTTAATATCATTGGACCTTATTTTAGTGGTGGAGTAGGGCTGGATTTGTTTGCTGGTAGTGGTGGGCTTGGGATTGAAGCGCTAAGTCGTGGCGTAGAGAAAGTAATTTTTGTCGATCGTGATGGAAAGGCAATAGCTACTATTAAGGAAAACCTGCAAACATGTGGGGTGTTAGATCAATCAGAGGTATATAGAAATGATGCAGATCGAGCATTAAAGGCAATTATTAAAAGGGAGATCATGTTTGACTATATTTTTCTTGATCCCCCATATAAAAAACAACAACTTGAGCACTTGCTTGAAACGATACAAAATGAAAACTTGCTAACGAATAATGGAATCATTGTTTGTGAGCACTCAAAGGATGTTGCCCTTCCTATTGAGGTTGGACGTTTGCAGCAAGTGAAATTCGAGAATTATGGGATTATTTCCATTTCCATTTATGCTCTTAAATCGGAAGAAGAATAGGGAGTGACATCTTATGGCAAGTATTGCTGTTTGTCCAGGGAGTTTTGACCCGATTACTTATGGCCATCTAGATATTATTACAAGAGGTGCAAAAGTATTTGACGAAGTTTTTGTTGTTGTCTTAAGTAATTCGTCTAAAAAGCCTTTATTTTCAGTGGAAGAACGTACGGAAATGATCAGAGAAGTAACAAAGCACTTACCGAATGTAAAGGTCGACTCGTTTCAAGGATTACTAGTGGACTATGCTAGTTCAGTCGGGGCTAGTGCCATTATTCGTGGATTACGAGCCGTTTCAGACTTTGAGTATGAAATGCAAATCACTAGTATGAATAGAGTTTTAAATGACCAAATTGAGACATTCTTTATCATGACGAATAGTCAATATTCTTTCTTAAGCTCAAGCATTGTAAAAGAAGTAGCAAAATACAAAGGTAAAATTTCTGAATTGGTTCCACCTCTAGTAGAAAAAGCACTAATGGATAAGAACACAGTAAAATAAATACATAAGAAAACGAGCACCTAGAAGTGCTCGTTTTCATTTTACATTTAATCTTCTTGTATAAACAAAAATATAGATTACTAGAGAAACAATGGTCACGAGTGGACCGATTTGTGCTAGATAAGAGTACGAGTTTAAAGCCCAAGAACCTGTTTCTAGGACAGACACGGGTATGGCATTCGACGGCTGATCACTTTTAGCCAGTCCTTCATAAACGGTTCCCCATAGCAAAAAGGCATATATGGCAGCAAAAAAACCGTGCATAATACGAGCAATAAAAAAAGGCTTAAAGGCAATATCTGTTTGAGAGGTGATACTTGCTACTTGTGCCTGTACACTAAATCCGCTAAAGGCAAGTATAAAACTAGTAATAACTGCTTGTTGCATAAGGGTTGCTTCCTGAACCTGACTAGTTAGTTGACTTCCCAAGGTAATTTCAAACAATCCAGAAATATAAGGAATGCTTAATACATCGGGTAAATGCAAGCTTATAAGGATAAATTCAACAAACTGTCCTAGAAATGCGGTGATGTGGAGATGGAACAGAAGCTTGTTTATCACTGAAAATAAAATGATAAACCCACCAATCATCAGTAATGTCTGCACAGACGACATGACGGCATCACCAAGCATACGTCCTAAAGGTCTCTGTTCTTTCAATCTTGTTCGATGCAATTCTCTTAATGCGAGAGTAATAGAGAATTTTTGCTCATTGGTACGTTTTTTCTCCTCCGTGTCTTTTCCGTAAAATCTCATAATTAACCCAACCGTAATATTTCCTAGATAGTGCGCCAGTGCCAATAGAATGCCGAGTTTGGCATTTCCAAAAAAACCAATGGAAACAGCTCCAAATATAAAGAGGGGGTTAGAGCAATTCGTAAATGAAACTAATCTTTCTGCTTCTATTTTAGTTAATTGCCCTTCCTGTCTTAATCTAGCAGTGAGTTTAGCTCCTGAAGGATATCCAGATGCCATCCCCATTGCCCAAACAAAGCCTCCTACACCAGGCACTTTAAATAGAGGGCGCATCAGGGGCTCTAATAATACTCCAATAAACTTAACAACTCCAAAACCTATAAGCATTTCAGACACGATAAAAAAAGGAAGCAAAGAAGGAAAGACAATCTCCCACCACATGTCTAAGCCACGAATCGATGCATCAACAGATTCTTGCGGGAAGGCTATTAACGAAATGGCCATTAATGTTACGGATAGTGCTAATACTACGGTTTTTAGTCTTGATCGAAACACACCTATATCCTCCCTTGAAGGTGAACTTACTGTGCAAGTATGGAAAGAAGTGATAAAATATGAGAAAAGTGGGGACCCCTACATGGAAGGTAACAAATACGGATTTCTTTTTATAGGTCTTGTCCTCATAAATCAATATACTCATACAAAATGAAAATAGACCATAAGATTAGAATGTGTAACACATCTTTTTAAAGGGGGAGGAGTACTTGTCTCGTCCGAAAATTGGATTAGCACTTGGTTCTGGTGGGGCAAGAGGCTTTGCCCATTTAGGTGTAATTAAAGTGTTACAGGCTGAAGGAATACCTATCGATTTTGTTGCTGGAAGCAGCATGGGGGCTCTTGTAGGCTGTTTTTATGGTGCAGGATTAGATGTAGAGAGGCTATACAAGCTTTCTAAAGCATTTAAAAGAAAATATTATTTAGATTATACTGTACCAAAAATGGGCTTTGTTGCTGGAAAACGAGTAAAGGAGCTTATCCGAGTATTTACTCATGGAAAAAATATAGAAGAATTAGACATCCCTGTTGCAGTAATAGCGACTGATTTAATGACTGGTGAAAAGGTCGTTTTCAGGGAAGGACCTATCGCAGATGCCGTACGAGCTAGTATCTCTATACCTGGGATATTCGTTCCGGAAAAGCATAATGGTCGCTTACTTGTAGATGGTGGCGTTGTTGACCGAATTCCAGTGTCTGTCGTGGAAGAAATGGGTGCAGATATTATTGTTGCGGTAGATGTTAGTCCTGTAAAATCCACAACAGAAATTACTACCATTTATGATGTGATTATGCAAAGTATTGACATTATGCAAATGGAACTCGTTTCAAATCGTGAGGTTAAGTCTGATATCATGATTCGTCCTCCTGTACAAATGTATAATTCTCGCGCATTTACAAATATCGAAGAGATTATAGCTATTGGGGAGGAGGAGGCTCTTAAAGCTGTACCAAAGATTAAAGAGCTGTTAAGTAATTGGAAGGGGTACTAGAAAAAAATGAACAAAAAATGGATCGGGCGTATTGTACTATATACAATAGCGATTGCCTTATTAGTCGGCGCCTTTTTTTCACTACCGTATTATATAACAAAGCCCGGGATGGCAAAGGAACTTGAACCCATTATTGAAGTGGAAGGTGGGTATGAGGAAGAAGGGAGCTTCATGCTTACTACGGTTGTTATGGGGCAAGCAAATATTTATACGTATTTGTTAGCTAAAATAAGTGAGTATCAAGAGATTTACCCTTTATCAGCCATTCGAGCGGAAGAGGAAAGCGATGAGGAATATAAAGTAAGGCAATTGCATTCAATGTCTACCTCTAAGCTTGCAGCTATTGAGGTAGCTTATAAAAAAGCGAATAAACCGATCTCATTTGAATATAAAGGAGTTTATGTATTAAGTGTAATGGATGGAATGCCTGCGATGGGACAATTAGAGCCTGGTGATCGTATTTTTCAAGTAGATGAACTTAACTTTAAATCATCAGAAGAATTTATTTCCTATGTAGGTAATAAACAAGCAGGCGATACAATCACTTTATATTTTGAACGTAATGAGAAAGAAGAAAATGTTACTCTTCCATTAAAAGCATTTGCAGCTGATCAAACAAAAGTTGGTGTAGGAATTGGTTTAGTGGATGACAAAGAAATTATTGTGGATCCAGAGGTTACAGTTGAGACGAGTGATATTGGAGGCCCTTCAGCGGGACTCATGTTCTCTCTAGAAATATATAATCAATTGGTAAAAGAGGATTTAACTAAAGGATACAATATCGCAGGAACAGGAACAATCGATGTAAACGGAACAGTCGGACGTATCGGAGGCATCGAACAAAAGGTAATTGCTGCAGATAAAGCAGACGCTGAAATTTTCTTTGCACCAAATGAAGATGGGGCTGCGAACTCAAACTACTTAGCAGCTGTCCAAACGGCAAAGGATATTGATACGAAGATGAAAATCGTTCCAATAAATACATTTGAAGATGCAATAACGTATTTAGAAGCATTAAAGCAAAAAGAAGAATAGCCTCTCAAGCTATTCTTCTTTTTTTGTGATGAACATAGGCGCACTCTTATAGTCTAAGGATAAAGCGCTGTGACGATAGACTTTCTCGTATCCGAGTGCATAGGTTTTAGCCGCCTTAATATCAAGATCAATCTCGTTTCCTTTGTAGGAGGCAAGTCTCGAGACAATGGGGAGGCTACTGTGCTTTTTCCACTTGTTTAAGTACTGCCTTCCCAAATCTGTCATACCGAGTAAGCGTAGATAGCTGGCACGGTCGCTCAAGGCTCGTATTTGCTCTTTATTTGTATTTGTTAGAATATGAATGCAAAGCCGTTGCAATCGTGTCCATGTATATCTTTTTGTTTTTAGCAACGTCATAAACTCATAAAATGAACTCGCTTTTTCAACCAATTGTAAGATTCGGTTTTCAATGCCTTCTTCTACTTCGTAAATGTTAGCAAGTTCATTTTGATCTGTTGTTAATAGTCGATACTGAAGAAGTGGCCAAAAATTTTCCCATTGGAGAAATTGCCCGAACTGTCTCTTATAGTCAACAAGTTCAGTATAGGTTGTGTTAGGGACATAAGAAGAAAGATCATCCAATTGGCCGTTATTCGAGAAGATAGATTTACGAATACTTGTCGCACTTGCTATATGGGTGGACGATAATTCTTGATCATGATAGTCCGCATTTTTTCTGGCTACCGTTAGCGGTGTTAAGCTTAGGTTTAATTCTTCAATTGCACGAATATATTGAAAGCCAAGAATATTGTTTGGTTTTGAAAGGTCCATCATCTGACTGGAGGGTCTAAGCTCTTGGAAAGCGGAGGAAGTTGCTCTTGGATAGCTCATTCCCACATCCATATTCTTCTTGATAAGATAGTTAAACGTTTCTTGATGGGTATTTATAAAATTTAGCGTAGAATAAAAGTCTTCTAAATGACCAGATTCGCTACCAAAGCAGACATAATCACAACCTGCAGCAGCTAAAATGTCTATCGCTCCACGAGAAAAAATCTCTGCCTTTTGTGTGGCAAAAGCGTAAGGAAGTTCAAAGACAATATCAACTCCACCTAATAAAGCCATCTTAGCGCGATGCCATTTTGATAACAAGGCAGGTTCTCCACGTTGCAAAAAGGGACCGCTCATAACAGCAATGACCAAATCAGCACCTGACAATATCTTTGATTGTTCTACATGGTAGAAATGTCCGTTATGAAATGGGTTATACTCAACTACTACTCCAACAGCCTTCATAAAAAACTCCTTGATTTTATTGTTAAAAATAAAGATAATAAGCAAATAATGCTTTTTTACGATTAAGAACAGTGTTTAATGTCTACATTATAGTGTAAAGAAAAAATATTGACAAATAATTATATGAAAGCTATAATTACCTTTGTTGCCTTGAGGTGATTCGTATGAAATGGACATTAAGTCAGTTACAAAAATATCGAAGCAAGGACTTTCCTGTCGATGAAACAGTTAATATGGAAGAGATTATGAAGATTGATCCAACCATACGTCGCGTATCACCAATTCGTGTGACGGGACGAGCTGATATAGATTCGTCAAAAGTAACCTTTCATTTAAAAATAAAGGGTTATCTCGTGTTGCCTTGTTCTCGTACGTTAGTTGACGTGAATTTTCCAATTGATGTCGAAACAACAGAAACTTTCCTCTTAAAAGGACTCGATTATGAACTTGAAGAGGAAGTTCATCAAGTAAAAGGTGAAGTGATTGATCTTTTACCGGTCATACAAGAAATCCTTTTGCTAGAAGTACCTATGCAAGTATTTTGTGAAGACTACACTGGGACGGATGGTGCTCCTCAATCGGGTAAAGATTGGGAAGTAATTCATGAACAGGAGAAGCAGGATAAGATTGATCCTCGTCTAGCGGGACTTGCGAAATTACTGGATCAAAATGATCCTTCTTCACAATGATGTGAAGAAGACAAGAAACATTTGAAGCTCGAGGAAACTTGGACTTCATAACTTTCTTAATACTCTTTAAGGAGGTGGGAAGAATGGCTGTACCTTTTAGAAGAACATCTAAAACTGCGAAAAGAAAGCGTCGTACTCACTTTAAACTACAAGTACCTGGTATGGTAGCATGCCCAAACTGTGGTGAAATGAAACTTGCTCACCGTGTATGTAAAGCTTGTGGAACATACAAAGGAAAAGAAGTTGTAAACGACTAATTTGATTGGCGTAAGCGTCTTACTTAATAGTAAGGCGCTTTTTGCATTTTTTATTTTTTTACTCTTTTATATGCTGGAGGGATTCTTTTGGCTTACGAGATTATTGAATTAAAAGAAGGATTTTTACAATTTGTTATTAAGCGCCATGAAAGAAGAAATGCAGTGAATTTTGAAGTGATGGACGGGCTTCAACAAGCTATCGATACAGTGAAGAAATCCAACCATCTAGGACTGGTTGTAACAGGTGAAGGAGATAAAGCCTTTTGTTCTGGCGGGGATTTGTCTGTTTTTCATAAATTAAAGACAGAGGAAGAAGCATATGTGATGCTCTCTCGAATGGCCAATATTCTGTTTGACTTATTTATGCTTCCAAAACCGACCATTGCCTTAATAAACGGAATAGCAATCGGTGGTGGTTGTGAAATTACTGCAGCTTGTGATTTTCGATTTGCTCATACCAGCGTTAAGGCTGGATTTGTACAAGGAAATCTAGCCATTACGACGGGATGGGGTGGGGGAACGATGCTCTTTGAGAGGCTGTCTTCAAGTCAAGCTCTATCAATGCTAATGAAAGCAAAAATATACGAAGCTTCCGAATTAAAAGAAATGGGATTTATTGATTTTTTGTATGAAGGCAGTCATTCAGAGGGCTTACGGTCTGGATTAGATACGATGCCGTCCATAGAGTCAAATGTCCTTCAGGCCTATAAGCAAATCATACTTAGTAGAAGAGACCCACTAAAGTTGAAAGAGCAAGTGTTAATGGAAGTTCGTCAATGTTCCATTCTATGGGAAAAAGATACCCACCATGAGAAGGTGAACCGTTTCATTAACAGAAAAAATAGTAATATATAAACATTTTTTACGTTTATAAGAGAAATTGTTACGAAACCTCTTACATTATCAGTCTATCTTTCCTAGTAGAAGCATATGAATGAATAAAAAACACTAGGAGGGATTTGACAATGCCAACAAATCGTCAAGATGCTTGGTCACAAGATGAAGACTTGCTACTTGCAGAAGTAGTTTTACGTAATATTAGAGAAGGTGGAACACAGCTGCAAGCTTTTGAGGAAGTAGGAAAACAACTTTCAAGAACGGCTGCTGCTTGTGGATTCAGATGGAACTCATACGTACGTAAGCAGTACAAATCTGGAATTGAAATAGCAAAAAAACAGAGAAAAGAACTAAAGAAGAATGCTATTAATCCAAGTGAGTTTGAAGAATTGGAAGAAAATGTATTAAACGAGCAACCTGCTGTAGAAGTACCGCAGACTCGCTCCTATCAAATAGAATTTAATGACCTTGTTGCATTTTTAAAGGAACTGTACGCTAAAGCAGATTCCAGTCAAAAGGAAGAGCATGATAACTATAAAAAGCACATTCAAGAACTAGAAAAACAGCTTTATTATTTAGCTGCAGAAAATGAGAAGCTTGAAAAGGAACTAAAGCTCATGGAACAAGATTATAAAGCGCTTATCGATATTATGGAAAGAGCTAGAAAGATGGTTGTATTACACGAAGAAGATCGGCAGAAAAAATAAAAAACATACAGATAAAGCGGACAGATGTCCGCTTTTCTATTTGTCCCTACTATTCCTTTTCCAGATTGGTTGACCATATTAATGGATTTTCTCCAAAGTCACGGCCGAGATCGTACTCAACGGGTTGGAAGCCCATATGAATCCAAAATTCTCTTGAATTTACTCTTGGGTTTGTCTTAATTGGAAGACCAATATTCTTCGCAAATGCTACTAAAGCAGAACCATACCCTTTATGTTGGTAATCTGGTAAAACTTCAAGCTTCCAAAGCTCTAAATAGTCACACGGTGGTTCAAAGTAGCGGTTGTATTTGGCATCCACTTGATACAAGCTCATACGTGCTACAAGCTTATCTCCAAAATAAATTCCGTAAAAAGGAGAATCACTATCGTTCTCTATAATATTTGCCTCTAGATCTTCTACCATTGAGAGCTCTTGTAATCCATACTCCTTAAACTTTTTAAACTCTTCTAGCGTTTTATAATTTACCTTTAGTTTTTCAACCTTGTACCCCATATACCTTCCCCCTTGTCTTGTTGCAGTGAAATTCGTTTTATTTTGTATAAGTTTATTTCCCTTTGAATAAACATGAATGGAATCTTCACTACTGCATATGAACTAGAATTGCTTTAATTATATAACAAATTAACGAAAAATTCTGCTTTATTATTCAAGAAAACGCTTTCAAAATTAGAAGGATATTGGCTTGCTCATGAAGAAATGATTTTAGATACGTAAATGTCCAATTAGAAAGGGGAGCAATGATGCAAAAGATTCTAATTGCTAATCGGGGAGAAATAGCTTCAAGGATAATTAAAACATGCAACAAAATGGGTATACAAACCATTGCTATTTATTCAGACGCCGACAAGGATTTACCTTTTGTCTCCGAGGCAACCACCTCCTATCGAATCGGTGAATCTCCTGTGGGGAAGTCATATATGAATCAGAAAGTAATATTAGAGATAGCTAAAAAAGAGAAGGTTGACGCTGTTCATCCTGGGTATGGATTCTTGTCTGAAAATGCTAGCTTTGCTGAAGTCATTCGAAAAGAGGGTATTATTTTTATTGGTCCAAATGCCGAAACCATACAAATGATGGGAGATAAGCTCCTTTCACGTAAAAAGATGTTGGAAGCAGGAATTCCTGTTGTACCTGGAAGTAATAAAGAGCTTACGACTGAAGAAGAGGCAGTTGCAGCAGCAGGTTCCATTGGTTATCCTGTGATCTTAAAAGCAAGTGGAGGTGGTGGTGGGATCGGAATGGTTCGGTGCGAGGATGAAAAAACTCTACGTAAAAACTTGGAAACTACCAAAAAAAGAGCCAAAACATATTTTGCAAATGAAAAAGTATATGTTGAAAAGTACATACAATATGCACGCCATATTGAAGTCCAGATCTTTGGTGATAAGCTTGGGAACATCGTTCATTTATTCGAAAGAGATTGCTCGATCCAGCGTCGCCATCAAAAGGTGGTGGAAGAATCACCTTCTCCATTTTTAACAAAGGGTGCTAAGGAGAAAATGCTACAGGCTGCTGTCCGGGCAGCAAAAGCAGTAGGGTATGAGAATGCTGGAACTGTGGAATTTATCGTCGATGAGGAGGAGAATTTTTATTTCCTTGAAATGAATACGAGATTGCAAGTAGAGCATCCGGTTACAGAAGCCATTACTGGCATGGATCTTGTAGAATGGCAAATTCTCGTAGCGAGGGGAGAAATATTGCCATATAAGCAGGAGGAGCTTGAATCAAAAGGGCATGCCATTGAGTTTCGATTATATGCAGAAGATCCTGTGACCTTTTTGCCCTCACCGGGGCATATTGAGGTATTGGATTGGGGGAAAGGTGATACGAGAGTGGACTCTGGGTATAAAGAGGGTGTAGTGGTAACACCATTCTATGATCCAATGATTGCAAAATGTATTGTTCATGGGGTTAACAGGGTTGAGGCTATCGAGAAAGCAGCTGTTTTTTTTAACCAACTTCAATTAAAAGGAATTAAAACCAATGCTCCATTATTTAAGCATATTATCAACGACGCTGACTTTAAAACTGGAAAGTATTTTACTAATTATCTATCAGTGAAAAAATTTAACTAACAAGGGGGAGTTTTTATGTTACAAATTACTTCAGCAATGGCGGGGACTATTCTTCAAATTAACATATCAGTTGGTGATCAAGTCGAAAGAAACCAAGAAATAGTGATCCTTGAATCAATGAAAATGGAAATTCCAGTGGAAAGTCAAGAAGCAGGGAAAGTGAAGGAAATCAAGGTTGCTGAGGGTGATTTTGTTAATGAGGGGGACGTCTTAATCGTAATGGAATAAAGGGACCATTCTATTAACCAGCCGAGGAGGGATTAAGATGGAGAAGCATTTTTCGGTACAATTAGGGGAAAGAATTAGGAAGATTGAAGAAGGTGGTCACAAGAAATATCATGAGAAACTTGAGGAACAAAAAAAGCTTTTTGTTAGAAAAAGATTAGAGCTATTATTTGATGATGGTATATATGAGGAGGACGGGAAGTTTGCCAATTGTAAAAAAGAGGAACTTCCAGCAGATGGTGTCATTACAGCTTTAGGGAAGATTAAAGGGCGGACGGTTTGTGTTATGGCCAATGACTCCACAGTGAAAGCTGGTTCATGGGGCGCTAAAACGGTAGAGAAGATTATTCGAATTCAGGAAGTGGCTGAGAAACTAAAGGTTCCACTATTATACTTGGTCGATTCAGCTGGAGCTCGAATTACTGATCAACTTGACATGTTTCCAAATCGCCGAGGAGCAGGGAAGATATTTCATAATCAAGTGAAATTATCAGGGATGATCCCTCAAATTTGTATTTTGTTTGGTCCATCTGCAGCAGGAGGAGCTTATATTCCAGCGTTTTGTGATATTGTGATTATGGTGGATGGAAATGCCTCGATGTACCTTGGGTCACCACGTATGGCAGAAAAGGTTATCGGTGAAAAGGTTACATTAGAGGAGATGGGTGGAGCGAGGATGCATTGTTCTGTTAGCGGCTGTGGAGACATACTCGCTCAAAGTGAAGAGGAAGCCATTGAAAAAGCTATTACCTATTTACAATACTTCCCGCAAAACTACCAGGTAATGCCAAACATATTCAAAGCTGTGGATGCAAAATTCGAAAAGCATTTGGAGGATATCATACCCTCGAATCAAAATACACCATTTAACATGTATGATTGCATTGATACACTGGTCGATGAGGGAAGCTTCTTTGAAATAAAAAAGCTGTTTGCCAGCGAACTTATTACTGGATTGGCAAGGATGAATGGGAGGGTTATTGGGATTATAGCCAATCAGCCAAAGGTAAAAGGTGGTGTCTTGTTTATTGATTCAGCTGATAAAGGAGCAAAGTTCATTCAATTATGTGACGCATTTCATATCCCATTATTATTTTTAGCAGATGTTCCAGGCTTTATGATAGGTACAAAAGTAGAAAGAGCTGGAATAATACGTCATGGAGCAAAGCTGATTGCCGCCATGAGTTCAGCTACTGTTCCAAAAATCTCCGTCATAGTTAGGAAAGCATATGGTGCTGGATTATACGCGATGGCTGGTCCCGCATTTGAACCTGATTATTGTGTGGCGTTACCTACAGCTCAAATCGCGGTCATGGGTCCGGAGGCTGCGGTAAATGCCGTGTACTCGAATAAAATTAATGAAATCTCTGATCCAAAGGAGCGTTTAGCCTTTGTGAAAGAGAAGCACGAAGAATATAAAGAGCATATTGATATTTATAAATTAGCTTCAGAATTAATCGTAGATGACATTGTGGGAGCGAATGATTTGCGTCATGTATTGATTCAAAGATTTTCGATGTATGAAACCAAGGATGTTGTATTTAGTACTAGAAAGCATCCGGTGTATCCTGTGTGAGTAAAGACCTCTCTTCTGAGGTCTTTTTTGATACGAATGACCTTTCTAATACCTTCTTTCAATTACTTCTGGTAAACTAATAGTAATATTGACGCATCGAGGGAGATAGAATGAAAATTGCGATCATTGGCGGTGGAGCTGTAGGTCTTTTGTTTTCTTCTTACTTACAAGAGGAAAATGATGTAATCCTTTACACGAGGTCAGAGAACCAGAGTGAAAGTATACGTACGAATGGATTAGTTAGGGGAAATGGGGAACAATCTATCTGTTTGCCCATTAACGTTAGACCGATTAGTGAATGGGACGAAAACGGAATTGAACTTGTGATTCTTTGTGTGAAGGAATATATGTTAGAAGAAATACTAAAGGATCTATCTTTTCCTAACCATTTACCATTACTATTTGTTCAGAATGGAATGGGGCATTTATCTCTTCTGAAAAAAATAAACACTAGATCCCTATTTATAGGTTCCGTTGAGCATGGAGCATTAAGGATAAATAACCATTCGGTGAACCATACCGGAATAGGGGTAACAAAACTAGCAATTATTCGATCGGCTGAAGAGGACCGGTGGATTCTAGATAAGCTTGTCTTACAGTCCATCAAGAATTTTCCGGCTCGATTCGAACAGGATTATATGTTCATGCTAACAAAGAAGCTCGTTGTAAATGCAGTAATTAATCCTTTAACAGCTATTTTATGCGTTACCAATGGAAGTCTATTAACAAATAAATACTATCAAATGCTTTTTGAACAGTTGTTTGATGAGGTTTGTCGGGCACTGAGTGTGGACCCCCGTATATATTATGAAAATCTGGTTCACGTGTGTAAAAACACAGCAAAAAACGAGTCTTCAATGCTAAAAGATGTAAAAAATGGTAGAAGGACAGAAATTGACGCTATTCTCGGCTATGTACTTGAGGAAGCAAAAAGAAAGGAAATAGAAGCGCCGCTCACTTTAGCCTTTTATCATTGTATTAAAGGAAAAGAAATAAAGGGGGAGAGGATGTAAAATGGGAAGCTTTTTTGCTACAGTGTTTGCCACATTAGTGACTGTTCCAATAATAGGATATTTTATTGTTTTTGTTATTGCTAAACAAATGACAAAAAAACATAGAAAAGCAGTTCATATTGCGCTGGACATCACTACAATACTTTTTATCCTTTCTGTTCATTATTTAATTGTTACGATCTGGGACTTTTCGTTATTGTGGCTTATTCTTATTTTAATGATTGCCATGGCTATTCTATCTTTACTCCTTCAGTATAAATTAAATGAAGAAGTTGATTTGAAAAAAGTATTTCGTGGATTTTGGAGATTTAATTTCTTATTGTTTTTTTCTGCCTATATCATATTAATATGCGTAGGTATCTTTTTAAGTGTGACAAAATCAGTTTCGTGATTGATTGCTTAATAAAAATGCAAAGGTTTTTATTTTCCATAAACACAGTGCTATACTGAAGATTAGAAATACTGTAAAGAGAAAGGAAGTACATAAATGGAGATGGTTAATCTCTTTCTCCCATCAACGAATCAGTTTGCTACCGATTATAGTACTGGGAATTCATTCATACGTCCGTTATTTCATTATCAATTTCAAGAAACAGAGAGCTATCAGGAAAGAGTAAAAGATCTAGAAAATATAAGCTTTAAAAGGGAAGAGCTTGCTGACTATATTGGGGAGTATATGAGTAAGTTCCCTAGTTCGGATGAGGTTTTTGCATCCATTTCTAAACTAAGGAACCCGAATAGTGTGGTGGTTATTGGGGGACAACAAGCAGGTATTTTAACCGGACCTCTATACAGTATACATAAAATCCTCTCTATTATTTTATTTGCTAAGAAGCAAGAAGCAGAACTATCTATTCCGGTGGTTCCGGTTTTCTGGATAGCTGGTGAGGACCACGACTATGATGAAGTGAATCATATCTTTGTAGAAAAAGACCATCAACTTGAAAAGTCAATCTACCCTGAGAAAGTTCTTGATAAACGAATGGTCACCAATATAGAAATCAAGAAGGATGTTTTAAAGAATTGGGTTACTGACATCATTTCCTCCTATGGGGAGACGGAACACACGAAATCCCTGCTTCAATTTGCTGGGGCTGCTATTGAAAAATCAGTCACGTTTGTTGACTTTTTTGCACATATTACGATGAGTTTGTTTAAAGAATACGGTTTACTGATCGTAGACTCCGGTGATAAGGGACTAAGAAAACTAGAAAAAGACTATTTTATTAATCAAATTAAAAGTACAAAAGAGATTACTGAAAAAGTAAAAAAGAAGCAGCAAGAACTTGAAGGCATAGGAATGACACAAACGATTGTCATAAATGATACTTGTGCAAACCTATTTTATTACGATGAAGTTTCTCATGAGCGGATTTTATTAGATTATTTTCCGGAACAAAAACAATATGTGGGTGCGAATGGTTCTATCTCTTTTTCATATGATGAAATGTTAGAAATTGCTAGTGAGTTTCCTGAACGCTTAAGCAATAATGTCGTGACAAGACCCTTAATGCAAGAATGTCTGTTTCCGACATTAGCGTTTATTGCAGGACCAGGAGAGATTGCTTACTGGGCTGAGTTAAAGGAAGTGTTTGAGCATTTTGAAATGAAAATGCCTCCGATTGTTCCGCGGTTAAACATTAGTTTGATTGAACGGAATGTAAACTCAGACATGGAAGAATTAGGGTTAAAGCTAGAAGACGTATTAACTGCGGGAACAGGAAAGCAAAAGGAGTTATTTCTAGACGCCAACCGTGACAGTAGTTTCCAAGCATTGTTTGCTCAAACAAAAGACCAGCTAGTTAAGAACTACTTAGAAATCGAGAAAAAGACCGAGCAGCATTATAAAGGCATGCTACCATTGTTGAAAAAAAATGAAAGCTTACTTTTAAAGCAAATCGATTTTATGGAAAACCGCCTAGAAATTGCATTGCTTCAAAAGTATGAATTGGTTATAGAAAAATATAATCGAATCGAACGTAAACTGAAGCCATCTGGTTCCCCGCAAGAAAGAATTTGGAACCTCTTTTATTTCCTTAACCAGTACGGATTCTCGTTTATCGATGAATTATTAACACAACCGTATTTGTTTGATGGTAGTCACCAAGTGGTAAAATTATAAACTAGGAAAGACCTTGTCGTTATGATAAGGTCTTTTTTGTCGGTTTTTATAAATTTTTATATGATTTTAAAGGTTTTTATAAGAAAAAGGGGAATCATTCTCATTCTATTTTTGCAGGAAAATATCAGTGTGGGGAGAATTTATAAAAACATGTGGAGGAAAGTGGGGGATTGTGGTACATTTAGGGTAGAGAGTGGGGGTAGCGGGCATGTTTATGGGTGAATACCATCATAATGTTGATACGAAGGGACGTTTAATTGTGCCTGCAAAGTTCCGTGAACACTTAGGAGAGACCTTTGTGTTAACACGCGGCTTAGATCAATGTTTATTTGGTTATCCTCTTAGTGAATGGGATCTGATTGAGGAAAAGCTCAAAGGATTACCATTAACTAAAAAAGACGCTCGTGCATTTACCCGTTTTTTCTTCTCAGGTGCGACTGAATGTGAAGTGGATAAACAAGGAAGAATAAACATTGCTACTCCACTAATGCAATACGCAAAGCTTGAAAAAGAATGCGTCGTTCTCGGAGTCTCAAACCGAATTGAAATTTGGAGTAAGACATTATGGGAAGAATACTTTACAGAATCTGAGCAATCTTTTGCTGAAATTGCAGAGAATATGATTGGATTTGATATTTAAGTATTCTATTCATGGGCGTAATTCGAAAGGTGGACAACAATGTTTGAACATACTACCGTGCTGTTGCACGAAACGGTTGATGGACTCAATATTAAACCTGATGGTATATATGTGGACTGTACAATGGGTGGAGCGGGGCATAGTGCGCTTATCCTATCCAAGTTGTCAAAGGAAGGAAGATTATTTGCCTTTGACCAAGATGACGTAGCCATTGAAAATGCAAAGGAAAAATTAGCAGCCTATGAAGGGCAATTAGTTATTGTAAAAAGTAATTTTCGATACCTGCAAGAGGAATTAAACAAGCGAGGGATTGAAAAGGTTGATGGAGTTCTTTATGATTTAGGCGTTTCCTCCCCACAATTAGACACACCGGAACGAGGATTTAGTTATCACCATGATGCCCCTTTAGATATGAGAATGGATCAACAGGCAGATCTCTCCGCGTATGACGTTATTAATTCCTGGAGTTTTGAAGAACTAGTGAAAATATTTTTTAAATATGGAGAAGAGAAATTCTCCAAACAAATTGCTAGGAAGATTGAGGCGGCAAGGGAAATAAAGCCAATTTCAACAACGGGAGAGCTAGTTGAGTTAATCAAAGAGGGAATACCGGCTCCGGCTCGAAGAAAAGGTGGGCATCCAGCTAAACGGATTTTTCAAGCCATCCGAATTGCGGTTAATGACGAACTAGGTGTATTTGAAGATTCGTTAAATCAAGCAATTGATTTACTGAATCCTGGTGGAAGAATTAGTGTCATTACTTTCCACTCATTAGAAGATCGGATATGTAAGGTGATATTTAAGAAGGGCAGTGAAACACCAGACCTTCCAAAAGGATTGCCTATTATCCCGGATGAATACAAACCAGAACTAAAGTTAATTACGAGAAAACCAATTGTGCCATCAGAAGAAGAATTAGAACATAACAATCGAGCACGTTCGGCAAAACTACGTGTTGCCGAAAAGTTGTAAACCTATCTAGGAGGGAATAGGATGAGTAACTTAGCAAGGAAGCTTCAACAGGAACAGCAGCAACAAACCGTACAAGCACCTCAAAAGGTAAGAAAGACCAACTCATGGTTGTCTCCTGGAGAGAAAATCCTTGGTGTCACTTTTTGTGCCGCTCTATGCTTTGGTGCCGTACATATTATCTCAAATCAAGCGGCGATTTATGAATTGAATAAGGATATACAAAATACCTCTGTCAAGTTAGAGGAACAACAAAAGATTAATAATGATTTGAGTATGCAAGTAGGAGAGTTAAGCACTCCAGATCGAATCCGCAGCATGGCAGAAAAGCTTGGATTAAAGCTTAATGACAATAATGTTAAGGTTGTGCAGGAGTAATGACAAAGAAACAGCCCAATATGAATGTGGGAGCAGCGATATTATTTATAATATTTAGCCTGCTCTTTTTTGTCTTAATTTTTCGATATGTAACGATTTTGTCAACAGGAGAAGTGCACGGGCAGAACTTGTCTGCTATAGCTCAGCAAAAGTATGAGAAAGAGGCAACGATTGAGGCTACAAGAGGAACGATTTATGACAACAATGGTGAAGTGATTGCAGAAGATACAGCTTCCTTCAAGTTAGTTGCGATTCTGGATGAAACCTTAACTACTAATCCTAAAAATCCAAGACATGTCGTTGACAAAGAAAAGACCGCCAGAGAGCTGTCAAAAGTCATTGATTTAGAAGAATCAGAGATTTATAGAATTCTTTCTAAAGAGGGAGCTAAGCAGGTAGAGTTCGGAACTGAGGGGAGAGATATTTCAATTCGAGTGAAAACAGAAATTGAGAATCTGAAACTTCCAGGAATTACATTTATACGTGGATCAAAGCGTTTTTATCCAAACGGCATTTTTTCCTCTCACGTAATAGGCTATGTTGATGTGGATGAAGAGACGAATCAAACGGTTGGGCAGCTTGGAATCGAAAAATCCATGAATGAAGAATTAACCGGTATAAACGGGAAAGTAAACTACCCTGGTGACTTTTGGGGGTATATCCTACCCGGCGGTGAAGAAAATGTGACAGCGGCTAAGGATGGATATGATATTTATTTAACACTCGATAAAAAGATCCAGAGTCTTCTTGAGGATGCTTTGAATAAAGTGGAAGAGGAGTATGATCCAGCTAAAATGGTTGCGGTAGTAGCTGATCCGAAGACAGGTGAAATTTTAGCGATGGCACAAAGACCAACGTTCCATCCAACAACAAGAGAAGGGATTTCTGAAACCTGGCATAATGAAGTGATCGAAAACTCATTTGAACCAGGATCAACAATGAAAATCTTCACTCTTGCGGCTGCCGTTCAGGAAGGGGTTTTCAATCCCAACGAAGGGTACCAATCAGGTTCATATAAACCAACGGAAAATTCGCAAAGGATTCACGACCATAACGGTAGCGGGTGGGGGACAATTTCATACTTAGAAGGATTACAAAGATCTTCGAATGTCGCGTTTGCTAAACTTGTGAAAGAAAAGATCGGGTATGATACGTTTCGAGAGTATTTAACGAAGTTTGGATTTGATCAGCCAACTGGGATTGACCTTCCAAACGAAACGAGTGGGAAAATTGTTTACCAATACCC
This sequence comes from Bacillaceae bacterium, assembly GCA_041640555.1. Classification (GTDB taxonomy): domain Bacteria; phylum Bacillota; class Bacilli; order Bacillales; family Cytobacillaceae; genus Robertmurraya_A. The sequence continues at coordinate 159,845 of JBEQAB010000003.1, read as the reverse complement.
AATCGATAAAATTACAACAGGGTATGGCCAAGGTACAGCCATTACACCAATTCAGCAAATTCAAGCAGCCACTGCCATTGCAAACGGCGGTAAGATGGTAAAACCCCATGTGATTGATAAAATTGTTGATCCAGCGTCAGGAAAGACGATTAAGCAAACAGAAACAGAAGTTGTCGGAACGCCGATCTCCGAGGAAACGGCCAACAAGGTTCTAGAGTATCTAGAAACCGTGGTTAGTTCGCCGAAGGGAACAGGGTATAACCGATATAATATAGAAGGCTATCAGGTTGCTGGGAAAACAGGTACTGCAAGCATGACCCAAAATGGTGTGTATCTAAATGGGAAGAATGACTATGTGTTTTCGTTTTTAGGAATGGCACCTGCAGATGATCCACGATTGGTTATTTATGTTGCCGTACAACAGCCGAAGGTAGAACATTATTCAGAAGGATCTATACCGGTTTCCATGATTTTTAATCCTGTTATGAAAAACAGTCTTCAGTATTTAAATATTGAACCGGCTGAACAAAAGGAAGTAGAGCCAATTACTGTTCCGGATTTCGTAAATAAAAATGTTGGAGAAGCTGAAGAGCAAATAACTGGCTTTGGAGCGCATACCATTGTAATAGGAAATGGAACAAACGTAATTGCACAATCTCCACAAGCGGGAGAGAAAATACTCGCTGGAGAAAAGGTATTCGTTGTAACAGATGGAGACTTAACGATGCCGGATGTTACAGGTTGGTCCTTGAGGGATGTTGTTAAGATTGCCTCACTTGCAAATTTACAACTAAATACAACTGGAAGCGGCTATGTGACAAAGCAAAATATCAGTGTGGGAAGTGTTGTAGCAGCGGGTGATCATCTAGTGATTCACTTGAAGGCACCGACAGACGAAGAAACGAAGCTAGGTGATGATGCCTCTGAGGTAACGGAAACAGAAACAGAGGAAGGTACAGAAGAGCAAACAGAAGAAGTGGAATCAGAATAAGCTTAGAACGTACAAGTGTTGCTTGTACGTTCTATTTTTTTTTGTACAAGCATATAGTGGAACGAGCCATATATGTTGTTAGGAGGTTCTAACGAAGATGCGAGTGTCAAATGTTACAGTACGAAAAAGACTAACGATTTCACTTTTAGTAGGTTTTCTCATTTTCTTTATTATTGATGTCAGGCTAGGGTATGTACAATTTGCATTAGGAAATATTTTAACTGACGGAGCGAAGGATCTTTGGAGTCGGAATATTCCTTTTGAACCCGAGCGGGGTGAAATTGTTGATCGTAACGGTGTTGCACTCGCTACAAATAAAAGTGCGCCGACCGTTTATGTTGTGCCAAGACAGGTGAAGGATCCTGCGAAAACAGCAGAGCAGCTAGCTGCGGTTTTAAACTTTACAAAAGAGAAGGCGTACCAATATGTAACAAAGTCAGCGTCAATCGTGAGAATTAATGAGGGACGAAAAATTAGTCATGAAAAGGCGAATGAAGTTCGTGATTTGAACTTAGAAGGTGTGTATATCGGAGAAGATTCGAAGCGCCACTACCCATTTGGTAACTATTTATCTCATGTTCTCGGTTTTACTGGAAGTGACAATCAGGGCTTAACAGGACTTGAAGCGTATTATGACAAAGAGCTCATGGGGGAAGAAGGATCTGTAAAATTTTATGCAAATGCCAAAGGTCAAAGAATGAATGATATGGCAGATGACTATGAAGCTCCAGTTGATGGATTAGATTTAAAACTAACGATAGATTCTAAAGTACAAACAATCGTAGAACGAGAGTTAGATAATGCGCAAGCACAATATAATCCTGACGGTATGATCGCTATAGCTATGGACCCGAATACAGGAGAGATTTTGGCTATGTCCAGCCGTCCGGGGTTTGATCCAGCTGAGTTCCAAGAGGTAGATCCTGAAGTATACAACCGAAATCTCCCTGTTTGGAGTACGTATGAACCAGGATCAACCTTTAAGGTTATTACACTAGCAGCTGCACTTGAAGAGGGGAAAGTAGATTTAGAGAATGATCACTTTCATGATTCTGGATCAGTCAAGGTTGGTGGAGCGACACTAAGATGCTGGAAACGTGGAGGACATGGGTCGCAAACCTATTTGGAGGTTGTGCAAAATTCCTGTAACCCAGGTTTTGTCCAATTAGGTGAAAGTCTCGGAAAAGATACATTGTTTAAGTATATTAAAGATTTTGGATTTGGACAGAAAACAGGAATTGACTTGCAAGGAGAAGGCAAAGGAATCTTATTTAATCTAGATCGAGTTGGACCAGTGGAATTAGCTACCACTGCGTTTGGTCAAGGGGTTTCAGTTACGCCTATTCAACAGGTGGCTGCGATATCGGCAGCAATTAACGGTGGAACGTTATACACCCCTTATATAGCAAAGGAATTAGTTGACCCGCGAACCGGTGAAATTGTAATGAAAAAATCACCAGTAGCGAAACGAAAGGTAATTTCAGAAGAAACGTCAGAGAAAATTCGATACGCTCTTGAAAGTGTAGTAGCACAAGGGTCAGGTGGAAGGGCTTTTGTTGAAGGTTACCGAGTGGGTGGTAAAACAGGAACAGCGCAAAAGGTAAAGGACGGAAGGTATATGGAAAACAATCATATCGTGTCTTTTATTGGATTTGCGCCAGCGGACGATCCGCAACTCGTTGTGTACGTGGCTGTTGACAATCCTAAGGGAACCACGCAGTTTGGGGGTGTGGTATCTGCTCCAATCGTAGGTAGCATTATGGGAGATAGTTTAAGAGCCTTAGGAGTAGAACCAAGGAAGGGTCAGTTAGAAAAAGAGTACAAGTGGCCTGATGTACCAATGATTGAAGTGCCTGATGTAGTTGGGATGACAAAAACAGAACTTGGCGATCTATTTGTTAATCTGAAAATTGAAACCTCCGGAGAGGGTAATGTTGTGGTAAAACAAACACCGGAAGCAGGTGTGAAATTAAAAGAAGGCTCAACTATTCGATTGTATTTTGATAATGTAGAAAAGAAAGAAGACGAGAAAGAGAAAGAAGAATAGAATGATTGAGTGAGTAGGCGGCGAAGTTTTTTCGTCGTCTTTTCAAAATGCTACATTATAGAATAGCGAAAAAGAGTAACTTCATGTAAAATAGATGGCGCATGCTTTTTTTTGGAAGTAGGTTAAATTATGAGAGGATTTGAGGAAATGAAACTACATACACTGGTCAATTACCTTCAACCGCTTGTTCCTTTTAAGGGTGAGAATCCAGACATATTACACATACATAATGACAATCGTAAAGTAACAGATGGAAGTTTATTTATTTGTATAAATGGTTTTACTGTCGATGGTCATGACTTTGCTGAGAATGCAGTTAAGTCTGGTGCGGTAGCAGTTATTGCCGAAAGACCTTTACAAGTGGACGTACCTGTTGTAATTGTAAAAGATACAAAACGTGCCATGGCGGTTATAGCAGATGCATTCTATGGACAGCCAAGTCAGAAAATGAAAGTTGTTGGAATCACCGGGACTAATGGGAAAACAACAACGAGTCATATTATCGACCATATTCTGAAAGAGGCAGGGAAAAAAACCGGGCTAATTGGGACCATGTATACGAAAATTGGTGAAGATGTTCTTGAAACAAAAAATACGACTCCTGAAAGCTTAACTTTACAGAATATTTTTCATCAAATGATTGAAAATCTTGTTGATAGTGCGGTTATGGAGGTTTCCTCTCATGCGCTAGTGGAAGGAAGAGTACACGGTACGGACTTTGATGTTGCTGTATTTACCAATTTATCACAGGATCATTTAGATTTTCATGGTTCGATGGAGGAGTATAAGAGAGCAAAAGGTTTATTGTTTGCCCAGCTAGGTAATAAGTTTACACTCAATCAACCGAAATATGCTGTATTAAATGCGGATGATGAGGCTAGTGAGCAGTACGCACACTCCACTTCAGCACATATCCTAACATATGGAATTCAGAATGATGCAGATATTAAAGCATCAAGTATTTACATGTCAGCTAAAGGCACTACTTTTTTGCTAGTTACTCCTTTCGGTACCTCTAACGTGACGATTAAACTTGTTGGGAAATTTAATGTATATAATGTACTTGCGGCTATAGGTGCAGCAATGGCACTTGGAATTCCATTATCCGTAATAACGGATGCTTTAAGTAAAATGGAAGGGGTAGCAGGAAGATTTGAACTCGTCGACGGAGGGCAAAACTTTACGGTTATTGTAGATTACTCGCATACACCAGATAGTCTACAGAATGCACTTGAGACCATTAAAGAATTTGCTGTAGGGAAGACATATGTGGTCGTAGGCTGCGGAGGTGACCGTGACCGTACAAAGAGACCATTGATGGCGAGAATTGCTTGTGATTATGCGGATGAAGCCATTTTTACTTCTGATAATCCGAGAAGTGAAGATCCATTTGCGATTTTAAAAGAGATGGAAACAGGGGTTGTAGGAAGAGAATATAAAGTCATTGAAGATCGAAAGCATGCGATTTTCGAGGCGATTAGCCAAGCCAAAGAAAATGATATTATTCTCATAGCTGGTAAAGGTCATGAAACCTATCAACAAGTAGGAAAAGATACCCATCATTTTGACGACAGACTTGTTGCAAAGGATGCTATATTAAAAAAAAATAAAGCGTAAAGCAAGGAAGGCTAGAATTTACATGATATTATACAAATTTTCACATGAAAAACTTCTGAATACAGAGGAACAAACATATGATATTGCTGTACTACATAAACAGCTTATTCATACTAGTGTTTCCGTGATGGAAAAAGTGGGGGGAAAGTGATGGAGCAAGTTATTTTATTCACAATATTAGTGGGATTTCTTATTTCGGTCATCCTATCCCCAATTTTGATTCCGTTTTTAAGAAGGTTGAAATTCGGACAAAGCATTAGAGAAGAAGGACCTAAATCGCATCAAAAGAAATCAGGTACACCGACCATGGGCGGAACAATGATTTTATTATCTATCGTTGTTACAACTATTGTGATGACATCGAAGTATTCGGAGCTTTCCGTACAAACATATTTACTACTTTTTGTAACCATTGGATTTGGTTTATTAGGATTTTTAGATGACTTTATAAAAGTCGTCATGAAAAGAAATCTAGGATTAACCTCAAAACAAAAGCTATTTGGACAAATCGTTATTTCGTTTATTTTTTATTTTATTTTAAGACAAAATGAATTTTCAACAACAGTCTCCATTCCGCTAACTGACATTGCATTTGACCTTGGATGGCTGTATGTATTTTTTATCATTTTCTGGTTGGTCGGATTTTCGAATGCTGTCAATTTAACAGATGGTCTAGATGGTCTTGTTTCGGGAACAGCGGCTATTGCTTTTGGAGCTTTTGCAGTATTGTCTTGGAACCAAGAGGCATATGATGTAGCCATTTTCTCTTTAGCAGTTGTTGGTGCAGTACTAGGATTTCTTGTTTTTAATGCCCATCCGGCTAAAGTATTTATGGGAGATACTGGATCTCTTGCTTTAGGGGGAGCGATTGCAACTATTGCCATCTTAACTAAGCTAGAATTTCTGCTTATCATTATCGGAGGAATATTTGTTGTTGAGACCTTGTCCGTCATTCTGCAAGTGATTTCTTTTAAAACAACTGGTAAAAGGATATTCCGTATGAGTCCTTTGCATCATCATTATGAGTTAATCGGTTGGTCCGAATGGAGAGTAGTTGTCACATTCTGGACAGTTGGGTTATTATGTGCAGTATTAGGAATCTATATTGAGGTGTGGTTGTAATTGAGAGATATTAAAGATTATGTTCATAAAAAAGTACTTGTACTAGGTTTAGCGAAGAGTGGGGTCGGTGCAGCAAATTTGTTGCACCGTTTAGGTGCGTTTGTCACTGTAAATGATAATAAGCCTTTGTCTGAGAACCCAGAAGCTCAAGGATTGCTTGAACAAGGGATTACAGTTATTTGTGGAAGTCATCCCGTCGAGCTATTAGATGATGGCTTTGAGTTGATTGTAAAGAACCCAGGTATTCCTTATCATAATGAGATGATTCAAGCGGCGATTGTAAAAGGAATTCCCATTATTACTGAAGTGGAGCTTGCGTATCAAATCTCTGAAGCTCCTTTTATTGCTATAACAGGTACAAATGGAAAAACTACAACAACCACTCTTATATATGAAATGTTAAAGGCGGGAAAGAAGGCTCCTTTGATTGCTGGGAATATTGGAACGGTAGCTTCAGAAGTGGCTCAGCAAGCTACATCAGAAAATACGATTGTGATTGAACTATCATCGTTTCAGCTAATGGGAATTACAACATTCAAGCCAAGGATTGCTATACTCACTAATCTGTATGAAGCTCATTTAGACTATCATGGTACCAGAGGAGAGTATTGGAGCGCGAAAGCAAATATAACGAAGTACCAAACAGAAGAGGATTACTTTATCGTTAATGGAGATCAAGAGAGCACATTTGAAATGGGTCAAAAAAGTAAGGCAGACTGTGTTCCTTTTTCTACAAAACAATTTCAACCAAATGGTGCTTATGTATTAGATGATATTTTGTATTTTAAAGAAGAAAAGATTATGGAAATCTCGGATATTGTTTTACCTGGAGCGCATAACCTTGAAAATATCCTTTCAGCAGTAGCTGCAGCGAAGCTAACAAATGTTTCAAACGAAGCGATTGTTGAAGTATTGACAACCTTTACTGGTGTTAAGCATCGTCTTCAATATATAGGTGAGATCGAGGGACGTAAGTTTTATAATGATTCTAAAGCAACGAATATTTTAGCGACAGAAAAAGCTCTAACAGCATTCAAGACGCCAATTGTGTTGCTTGCTGGAGGATTGGATCGTGGAAACGGATTTGACGAGTTAATTCCATTCTTACACAATGTGAAAACTGTTGTCACGTTTGGACAAACGGCTCCTAAAATTGAGGAAGCAGCACAGAAGGCAGGAATAAAAACAATTATCCGTGTCGATAATGTGGAAAAAGCCGTACCTGTTGCCTTTACACACTCAAATGCAGGAGATGTAATTCTTTTATCACCTGCTTGTGCTAGCTGGGATCAATACAAAACTTTTGAGGTTAGAGGAGACATTTTTATCAATGCGGTGCATAAGCTTAAGTAAGGGCTTGTCTTATGGAGACTATTTTAATATAAACGTTTCTAATTAAGGTTTAATCCTCACTGTAAGCCCTAAAACTTGCATTCGAGGTGTGTTCTTTTGCCGACTAAAAAAGCTACTCCAGATCTGATATTATTGATTGTAACATTTACCCTATTAGCGACCGGATTAATTATGGTTTATAGTGCGAGTGCCATTTGGGCTGACTATAAATTCGACGATTCTTTTTATTTTGCTAAACGACAAATGTTGTTTGCTGGGGTCGGAATTGTGGCCATGTTCTTCATTATGAATGTCGATTATTGGACGTGGCGAACTTTTGCAAAAATGATCATAATCATCTGTTTTGTGCTACTTATTCTTGTACTCATCCCAGGGATAGGAAATGTAAGAAACGGTTCCCGAAGCTGGATAGGGGTAGGTGCGTTTTCAATTCAGCCTTCAGAGTTTATGAAGCTTGCGATGATTGCGTTTTTAGCTAAGTTCCTTTCAGAAAATCAAAAAAAGATCACTTCTTTCAGAAAAGGTTTGATGCCATCCCTTGGTTTAGTATTTCTTGCCTTCGGGATGATTATGCTACAGCCTGACTTAGGGACTGGAACGGTGATGGTTGGAACATCGGTTGTCATGATTTTTATTGCTGGTGCAAGGATTGGTCATTTCGTCGGCTTAGGCCTGCTTGGAGTTATTGGCTTTGTTGGCTTAGTTATTTCAGCTCCTTACCGAATCAAAAGGATTACCTCCTTTTTAGATCCATGGGAGGATCCACTCGGAAGTGGTTTCCAAATCATTCAGTCACTATATGCGATTGGACCAGGCGGGTTATTTGGATTAGGATTGGGTCAAAGTAGGCAAAAATTCTTTTATCTACCTGAACCACAAACCGATTTTATCTTTGCTATCTTGGCAGAGGAATTAGGTTTCATTGGAGGCTCCTTTGTTTTACTTCTTTTCGCTTTATTATTATGGCGTGGAATTCGAATTGCACTGGGTGCTCCAGATTTATATGGAAGTTTTTTGGCTGTTGGAATTGTTGCAATGGTTGCAATTCAAGTAATGATCAATGTGGGTGTGGTTACAGGGCTAATGCCGGTAACTGGAATTACTCTCCCGTTTCTGAGCTATGGAGGTTCTTCCTTAACACTCATGCTTATGGCCATTGGGGTGCTACTGAACATTAGTAAACACTCGAAATTATGAGATAGGTAAGTTTAAGAACCCTGTTATTCATGCAGGGTTCTCTTCTGTTTATTATTACATTTACATGACAATCGTTCGTTGTTTTTCGATTTGTCGTTTGAAATATAGTAAAATGGGGTAAAACGTGAGGGTGATTTTTTTCAGATGACATCATGACTATCACCTATGAATAGTTGATTTTTCAACGTTAAGGAGAGTGGAAAGAATTGCGTATAGTTGTAAGTGGTGGAGGAACCGGTGGTCATATTTATCCGGCTCTTGCGCTTATTAGAGAGATACAAAAGGAACATAATAATGCTGAGTTTTTATATATCGGTACTGAAAAAGGATTAGAAAATACCATTGTTAGAAGAGAAAACATTCCTTTCCAATCCATACATATTACTGGGTTTAAACGTAAACTTTCAATAGATAATGTGAAAACGGTGATTAGATTCTTAAAGGGTGTTCAGAAAAGTAAGCAATATTTAAAAGAATTTAAAGCAGATGTAGTCATAGGAACGGGTGGGTACGTATGCGGTCCTGTTGTTTATGCTGCTTCTAAGCTTGGAATTCCAACAATCATACATGAGCAAAACAGTGTACCGGGCTTAACGAATAAGTTTTTAAGTCGATACGTCGATAAAGTTGCTATTTGTTTTGAAGAAGCGAAAAGCTATTTTCCTCAAGAAAAGGTTGAACTTACAGGAAATCCCAGAGCATCTGAAGTATTAAACAAGGATGGGATTAAGGGGAAGCTTTCTGTTGGTTTAAAAACAAATGTCCCATCTGTGCTAGTCGTAGGTGGAAGTCGTGGAGCACGGCCAATTAATGAAGCGATTTTAAAATCATTATCAGTGCTTAGTGAAAAACCTTATCAAGTATTATATGTTACCGGAGAGGTTCACTATGAGGAAGTACTCAAAGAAGTGGAACTAGTCGGGAACCCTGGAAACGTGATTGTAAAACCTTTTATTCATAATATGCCGGAAGTGCTTGCAGGAATGGATCTAATTGTTGCTCGAGCAGGTGCCACGACGTTAGCTGAATTGACATCCTTAGGAGTACCTAGCATACTAGTTCCTAGCCCGTATGTAACAAACAATCATCAGGAAAAAAATGCTCGTGCCTTAAGTGATCACGGTGCTGCCATTTTAATGCTTGAAAAAGACCTAACGGCTAATAAATTAATAGAGCAAATGGATTCTCTATTACTTCATAAAGAGAGCTTAAAAGAAATGAAGCAAGCAGCCTACAAATTAGGGATTCGTGATGCGGCCCAGAGACTGTATCGATTAATGGAGACATTATTAACAGAAAGAAACCGTCGATAATAATGAGTACTTCGATTGTAGCCTAGGTTTGACACGGTGCATAAGATAAAATACTCCGACTGAAAGGGGAGGTAGGAATGATTGGATTAGCTGAAGAATTAAAGCAGTCTAATATTGGAACGGTAAAAGAAAATGAGCCAATGGCAAATCATACAACGATTAAGATTGGTGGACCTGCAGAACTTTTTGTAGAGCCCTCATCAGTAGAAAACTTAGAAGCGACCATGAATTTGATCCGCAAGTATAAAGTACAGTGGATTGCTATTGGAAGAGGGTCAAACTTACTCGTGTCTGATCGAGGAATATCCGGTGTGGTTATTAAGCTTGGTTCAGGGTTAGATAAGATTGAAATTAATGGAACTACACTTACGGTTGGTGGTGGACACTCACTTGTAAGCTTGGCAACCTCCATCAGTAGAAAAGGCTTCTCCGGATTAGAGTTTGCTAGTGGAATTCCTGGGTCTGTTGGTGGGGCAGTGTTTATGAACGCGGGGGCACATGGATCTGATATCTCAAAGATACTTGATAAAGCTCTTGTGCTTTTTGAAGACGGAACATTAGAATGGGTAACTAATGAGGAAATGGAGTTTTCTTACCGAACCTCTGTGTTGCAAAAGAAGCGTCCGGGAATTGTTGTTGAAGCTGTTTTTTCATTGAAAGAGGGAAACAAGGATTCTATCTATGGTGAAATGCAAAAGAATAAAGACTACCGTAAAGAAACCCAGCCATGGAATTTCCCGTGTGCGGGTAGCATTTTTCGTAATCCACTGCCAAACTATGCAGGGAAGTTGATTGAGGTTGCTGGCTTAAAGGGACATCAAATTGGTGGGGCTAAAATATCAGAAATGCATGGGAATTTCATCGTAAATACAGGAAACGCAAAGGCTGACGATGTTTTACAGTTAATTCAGCATGTCAAGGATACGATATATGACTTGTATGAAGTAAAAATGGAAACAGAAGTTGAAATAATAGGAATAAAATAGGATGATTGTCCCCCTTACAAAGTATCAGTATGTGATATAATAAATACTTGGGAAATTACTTATTACCTAAAAATAACGGCATGATTTCTCGTGCCGTTGTTTTCACTTATAAAAAATTATTGGAATCTCTGTTTTTTACACAAAATATATTAGCGATGGTGAGGTGATTGGATTGGATCAGGGGAAAATAGTCTCGATTGAAGAACGGATTCCCAAGTTGAAACAACAAAGACGAAAAAAGGCAAATAGAAGACTTGTAACCTTATTAAGTTTATTCTTCTTGTTAATCGTTTGTGTCGTTTATTTCCAATCACCGCTCAGTCATATAAAAAAAATAAGTGTTAGTGGTAATGACTTATATAAGGCTGAACTTCTTGTGGAAAACAGTGGCTTGTCTACTGGAATGAATATTTGGAAGCTTGATAAGAAAGAAGTAGAAACGGAAATTGAGAAGCTTCCGGAAATAAAATCAGCATCTGTAAAATGGTCATTTCCTAATAGTGTATTAATTACTGTAGAGGAATATGATCGGATTGCTGTTATTGCAAAAGAAAATTTGTTTATTCCCGTTTTAGAGAATGGTGAAATACTTGAGGATGAAGGGATTACAAGCTTCCCTTCTAATGCTCCCATACTAATTGGTTTTACAGAGGGTGAGATCCTTGAAGAGATGGTTAATAGCCTAAAAGAGCTCCCGTTTGAAATTCTTTACTCCATTTCAGAAGTAAACTACACACCGAAAGAAACGGATCGCTTCCATATTTCTTTATATATGAATGATGGAAATGAAGTCAGTGCATCTTTAAGGAGTTTCTCAAAAAAAATGATACACTACCCTTCTATCGTTAGTCAGTTAGATCCGTCACAAAAGGGAGTCATTGATTTAGAGGTGGGTTCGTATTTTAAATCATACGAACCAGGAGGAGTTGAAACAAGTGAAGAAGAGGGTGAAGGGTAAACATGTAATCCTCTCGTTAGTTTTCTTAGTATTAGGATATATGGTGTCTTTTTCTTACCACTTAACTAAACAGGAAAAAGCACAAAATACGATAACGGACAAGCAGTGGAATCGTGATTTAGAACTGCGTAATCAGTTGATTTCACAGGAAGAAAGAAACCGAGAACTTCAGAATGAATTAAAGGAAAAACAAGATAAAATTGTAGAGATTGAAGAAGAATTAGCAAAGGAAGAACAAGTTTTTTTCAATCTCGCGGAAGACGCGGAGAAATATCGTATGTTTGTAGGTAAAGTCAAGGTGAAAGGGAAGGGAGTAGAAGTGTCCCTTGCTGATGGTGACTACAATCCTAACGAAGAAAACATTAATAACTATATTGTTCATGAGCACCATGTCTTTAAAGTGATTAATGAGCTCTATATATCGGGTGCTTCGGCAATTGCGATTAATGGGCAAAGGCTCACGCATAATTCCTATATTCTTTGTAATGGTCCGGTGATTGAAGTGGATGGATATCAACATCCTGCCCCATTCGTTATTACGGCCATTGGTGATCCAGATGTGATGACCTCTGCTTTAAATTTAACAGGTGGAATTAAAGATATGCTGGTAAGTGACAATATTGAAGTAACGATCCAGAAAAAAGAAGAAGTTATATTAGATCCGCTATTAGGCACTTAACTCTTTTTGAATGTTTTGTCCACAATATTGTAGAAAGCTAGGTGATTATTACGTGGACAGAAAGAAAATAAATAGCTTGGTAATCATCGGGGTGATTGTTGGATTCATGCTTGCTATCCAATTTCAAACGGTCTCTAAGCCAGAAGTAAGAGACACAAGGGATACCTGGCAGCTACGTGAGGATTTATTAAAGGAAAAGGAGCTTCAATCCCGACTGATTAAAGAAATTCGTTCCATTGAAGAAAAATTGAACGAATACGAAACGGAAAGAGAACAGGGAAAAGGAAATACTTTAAGGAATACTCTAGAGGAATTAAAGCAAGAAGCGGGGCTAACAGAGTTGACAGGACCAGGTTTGTCGATATACATAGAACAACTGAATGAAGAATTGATCCTAGGGACTTCTGGTGCTACACTATCAGCGGACCTTTTAGAACGACTGCTTAATGAAATAAATATGTATGGAGCAAAACATGTATCGGTCGCAGGTCAAAGGGTGATCAATACTACTGTAATCCGTGATATAAATGGCGAAACGAAAATAAACGGACGTTCCTTAACAAAATTTCCAATTGAAATTATCGTTTTGACGGAGGATTTTACCGTTGCGGAAAAGCTGTACAATCAAATGCAGGTTTCTAAATCAGCCGAAGAATTCTTTATTGATAATTTAACCGTCACCATAAAGAAGCCTGAGCTTTCCATTGCTGTCCCAGCCTTTGAAGATTCTATTCGAATTAGAGGCATGGAGCAAGTAAAATCTGACAAAGGAGATAGTTAATCATGTGGCTTCCCCTTTTAGGATTGATAATCGGAGTCGTTCTTGGATTATTAACAGATATATCTGTTCCAGAGGAATATTCCAATTATCTATCCATTGCCGTACTAGCTGCCCTTGATACTTTATTCGGTGGAATCAGGGCACATCTGCAAAATATATATGATGAAAAGGTTTTTGTTTCCGGTTTTTTCTTTAATATTATTCTTGCTGCAAGTTTAGCTTTTCTAGGTGTTCATCTTGGTGTAGACTTGTATTTAGCAGCAGTTTTTGCGTTTGGGGTAAGGCTATTTCAAAATATTGCCGTGATTCGAAGAATTCTGCTAACAAAATGGTCTACAAATAAAGAAAAATAGAAAAAATTTGTATATTTTAAAAGGGAATATATTAAATTTGCCGAATAATCTTATAGATACATTATTATACGGTATGAAAAATAGGAATTGTTGTTCAATTTTTTGAATTGTTAAAGGAGGTGCCAAAGAATGAACAGCAATGAAATATATGTAAGTCTTGACATCGGTACATCCAGCGTAAAAGTGATCATTGGGGAAATGGTCAATGACTCTTTGAATATTATTGGTGTTGGCAATGTTAAATCCGAAGGACTAAGAAAAGGATCCATTGTTGATATAGATGAAACCGTTCATTCTATTAGAAAGGCAATAGAACAAGCTGAGAGAATGATAGGCATGGAAATTAATAAGGTAATTGTTGGTGTAACAGGAAATCATGTGATGTTACAACCATGTCACGGAGTAGTAGCTGTATCGAGTGAAAATCGTGAAATTACCAATGAGGATGTTGCTAGAGTAATCGATGCAGCACAAGTAATATCCATTCCACCTGAGCGTGAGATTATTGATGTTATTCCTAAGCAATTTATTGTTGATGGATTAGATGAAATTAATGACCCACGGGGAATGATAGGTGTAAGGCTTGAAATGGAAGGAACGATTATTACAGGTTCTAAGACGATTTTACATAATACTCTTCGATGCGTAGAACGTTCTGGATTAGAAATCCTTGATATTACTTTACAACCACTAGCCTCTGGTGCCTTTGCGCTATCAAAGGATGAAAAAAACTTAGGTGTGGCACTCGTTGATATTGGTGGAGGATCAACAACAATAAGTATTTTTGAACATGGATTCTTACGAGCAACAAGTGTACTTCCAGTTGGTGGAGACCATATAACAAAAGATATATCGATTGGTCTTCGCACATCTACTGAAGATGCTGAGAAAATAAAAACAAAACATGGACATGCTTACTATGACCATGCTTCCGAGGAAGAAGTGTTTAGCGTACCGATTATCGGTAGTGATCAGCATCAACAGTTTAACCAGCTTGAAGTTTCTGATATTATTGAAGCAAGAATGGAAGAAATTTTTGACCTTATTCAAAATGAAATTAGACGTTTGGGCATTCGTGATTTACCTGGTGGTTATGTGTTGTCAGGAGGAGTTGCAAACACCCAAGGAATTCTTGAATTAGCACAGGTGGTTTTCCAAAACCGAGTTCGCATCGCCATTCCTGATTATATTGGAGTGCGTGAACCGCAATATACGACTGCTGTCGGTTTAATAAAATTCGCTTATAAAAATGCTAAAATACAAGGTAGGTCTATTGGTAACAGTACGGCTGCGGGAGAAACAAAGGAAAAAAGAGTTCAAAAGCAGCCTCAACCAAAAGCAAAGCCGGACAAGCAGCCGGAAGAAAAAATGACATCACGAGTGAAAAAATTCCTTGGTTACTTTTTTGAATAGTATTCAATCGGTTGCTGCAGAGTTTTCTTATTGGCAGCTTCATCTGAAAACGGTCTTCATTGACCGCTACCGGGAATATCGACGAATTAGGAGGATTTGTCATGTTGGAATTTGATACAAATTTAGATTCATTGGCAACTATAAAAGTAATCGGCGTAGGTGGAGGCGGAAATAATGCTGTTAATCGGATGATTGAGCATGGCGTCCAAGGTGTCGAATTTATTGCGGTAAATACAGATGCACAGGCATTAAATTTATCGAAGGCAGAAACAAGAATGCAAATTGGGGGAAAGCTTACTCGTGGACTAGGTGCAGGAGCAAACCCTGAAGTAGGAAAAAAAGCTGCTGAAGAAAGTAGAGAGCAAATTGAAGAAGTGTTAGCCGGAGCGGATATGGTTTTCGTTACAGCTGGTATGGGTGGCGGTACTGGAACTGGGGCTGCACCTGTTATTGCTCAAATTGCTCGTGAGTTAGGGGCATTAACAGTCGGAGTTGTAACAAGACCGTTTACGTTTGAAGGTAGAAAGCGTTCGACTCAAGCTCAAGGTGGCATCTCTTCCATGAAGGAAGCGGTTGATACACTGATCGTTATTCCAAATGATCGTCTTCTTGAGATTGTGGATAAGAGTACGCCAATGCTTGAAGCTTTCCGCGAGGCTGATAACGTGCTACGTCAAGGGGTTCAGGGTATTTCTGACCTTATTGCAACACCAGGTCTTATCAACTTAGACTTTGCGGATGTAAAGACAATTATGTCAAACAAAGGCTCAGCTCTTATGGGGATTGGTGTAGCGGCAGGAGAAAATCGTGCAACAGAAGCAGCGAAGAAAGCCATTTCTTCTCCACTCCTAGAAAAGTCCATTGATGGAGCTCAAGGTGTGTTGATGAACATTACGGGTGGGTCGAATTTAAGCCTGTATGAAGTGCAAGAAGCAGCAGACATCGTTGCTTCAGCATCAGACCAAGAAGTAAACATGATCTTTGGTTCAGTAATCAATGATAATTTAAAGGACGAGATTGTTGTAACAGTTATTGCGACAGGTTTCAACGAAGATATTTCTCAACCAAAACCAACCAATCGACCATCATTTGGTCAGCAGAAACAGCCTGTCACACCTACAAAGCCACAAAGGGAAGTCATTCGTGAAGAGGAATACATTGAACCTGTACGTCCAACAACTTCACATAATAGTGACGATACGTTAGATATACCAACGTTCCTTCGTAATCGTAATAGAAGAAGATAGGCAATACCTATCAATAGAAAAAGCAGAATTCAACCAGAATTCTGCTTTTTCTTTAGTTTTAAGAGGAAAAACGATTTTCTCAACCTGAGATGAGAAATTTTGACAAAAAACGGAGAGATTTGTGAAAATCTCTTCTTTTTTATGTACATAAAGTGACACACTTCCAACATCTATGTACGTTATACTTTTTCATAACAGAATAATAGATTGAATAAGGAGAAACGAGCAAGGAGGAAAATCTTTGACACTGTATTTAGATGTGATTTGGCTGCTAAATCTCCTTTTCGATACGTTACTTCTTTATTTAACTGCCATTATAGTAAAAAGAGAGTATAAGATTTGGAGACTGTTTTGTGGAGGACTTATAGGATCCTTCATTATTATATTAGCTTTTACTCCTTTTCAGAATTATTCTGGTCATCCTGTCGTGAAATTAGCCTTTTCTTTAGTGATGGTTCTTGCTACCTTTGGATACAAAAGATTACGTACCTTTATCCGTACAACGATGACCTTCTATTTCGTTACCTTTTTGGTAGGTGGAGCACTTATTGGAGTTCATTATTTCATTCAGTTTGATAACCAATTGACCTCCTCTGTATTAATAGGAAGTGTAAAGGGATTTGGTGATCCGATTAGCTGGTTTTTTGTTCTCATAGGTTTTCCGATTGCATGGCATTTCTCCAGATCGAATATCGAACAATTTGAAATGACGAAAATACAATTTGATCAAATGGTTACTATTCGCATTCAGATTGGAGAAAGTCAATTTACATGTAAAGGTCTTGTGGATAGCGGGAATCAACTTTACGATCCTCTCACCAAAATGCCTGTCATGTTTGTCTCTGTCTATAACCAATTAGACACGATTCCTGAATCCATTAGGATACTTTCAAGTGAGAAGGACGAGATCATTTATGGGAAAGCCTCTCTTCCAACTGAATGGGAAAATAAGCTCCGAATTATCCCGTATAAAGTAGTTGGACAAGAGCATCAGCTTATCATTGCTGTTAAGCCTGATCAACTTCAAATAGAGATGGAAGAAAAAATAATTCAAGTAGACAAAGGATTAGTTTCCTTTACAACCCAGCAGCTTTCCTCTGACGATACGTTTCAGTGTATTGTTCATCCGAAGATGGTAACAGGTGTCGCAAAGGTGAAATCAGATGTAAAGGTAAGCTAATAATACTATACTCAGAAAAACACAAATTAGAAGGAGGACAACTCATGAAAAGTTTAAAACTTCGACTATCTTATTACTGGTATAAATTATTAATCAAGCTAGGACTCAAGACAGATGAGGTCTTCTATATAGGTGGAAGTGAGGCATTGCCACCTCCGTTATCAAAAGAAGAAGAAGAAGTATTGCTTCAAAAACTACCTAGTGGGGATAAAGCAGCGAGGTCCATTCTCATTGAGAGAAATTTACGACTTGTTGTTTATATAGCCAGAAAGTTTGAAAATACAGGAATTAATATTGAAGATTTAATTAGTATCGGAACTATAGGTTTAATTAAAGCAGTTAACACGTTTAATCCTGAAAAGAAAATAAAGCTTGCTACATATGCATCTAGATGTATTGAGAATGAAATACTCATGTACTTACGGAGAAATAATAAAATTCGCTCAGAAGTTTCCTTTGATGAGCCATTGAATATTGATTGGGACGGTAACGAGTTGTTATTATCTGATGTTTTAGGAACCGAAGAAGATATTATTACAAAAGACCTGGAAGCTAATGTTGATAAAAAGCTATTATTAAAAGCTTTACACCAGCTAAATGACCGGGAAAAACAAATCATGGAGCTGCGTTTTGGATTAGGTACGGGAGAAGAAAAAACCCAGAAAGACGTTGCTGATATGCTTGGTATATCACAATCGTATATCTCAAGGCTTGAAAAAAGAATTATTAAAAGACTGAAGAAAGAGTTTAATAAAATGGTCTAGATTGATTCTTTGTAGAAAGAAAATTTTTTTAGAAAAAAAATATGTCTAATACCTTGTCCTAAAGACATTTATAGGAAATTCTTAGTATGCATGTCCATTTTGGATGTGCATATTTTTCCTTCTCGGGGAGATACTGTTTTTTGTACAGCAGCTCCTGTGAGGAGGGAAAAGAATTGACTCGTAATAAAGTTGAAATTTGCGGTGTTGATACATCTAAGTTACCAGTTTTGAAAAATGAAGAAATGCGTTTACTATTTAAAGAAATGCAAGCCGGGGATATAACAGCCCGAGAAAAGCTCGTGAATGGAAACTTGCGCCTTGTGTTAAGTGTCATTCAGCGATTTAACAATCGTGGTGAGTTTGTTGATGACCTGTTTCAGGTAGGGTGCATCGGGTTGATGAAATCAATTGATAATTTTGACCTAGGTCAAAACGTAAAATTCTCTACTTATGCTGTTCCGATGATAATCGGAGAAATCCGACGATACTTAAGAGATAACAACCCGATTCGAGTATCTCGTTCTTTAAGGGATATTGCTTACAAGGCGTTACAAGTTCGGGAAAAATTAATGAGTGAGACGTCAAAGGAGCCAACTGCTGAAGAAATTGCAAAAGTACTAGATGTTTCTCATGAAGAAATCGTATTCGCTTTAGATGCCATTCAAGACCCCGTTTCGTTATTTGAGCCTATCTATAATGACGGAGGAGATCCTATTTACGTAATGGATCAATTAAGTGATGAACGTAACAAGGATATTCAATGGATTGAAGAAATTGCTTTAAAAGAAGGAATGAGACGACTTAACGAAAGAGAAAAGCTCATCCTAAGAAAACGATTCTTCCAAGGAAAAACTCAAATGGAAGTAGCGGAAGAGATAGGAATCTCCCAAGCCCAAGTGTCCAGACTAGAAAAGGCTGCAATTAAACAAATGAATAAAAACATACAAACATAAACTACCGAATTGTTATGATGTTAGTGACTGGGGACAAACTCGAAGAATTTCGAATTTGCCTTCAGTCATTTTTATTTTTAAGAAAGATATTAAAAATAGTTAATTACTAACGCAATTATTAATAGTATACCAGTTGATTGGAGCGGAAGGCGCTGACTCCTGGGGGATTAGCGTTACAGGCGAGACCCGGCAAGAGCGAAGCGATGAGGAGGCTCAGGCGTTCTGCCCCCCGGAAAGCAAGCGCCTGGAGCGGAAATCAATCTTTGTTCACAATTTGAAACTACCAAAGAGCTCGGTATTTTTTTATATAAAACAATCATGAATACTCCTCCCATCTTCATATATTTAATTATCGAATAGTCGGGAGTGAATTGTGATGGTGAAAATTTCAGAATTTCAAATTAAAGATGTGGTCAATGTTGCAGATGGGAAAAAGTTAGGGAATATTAGTGATATAGAAATAAACTTATCAAACGGTAAAATTGAGGCCATTATTGTAAGTGGTAACGGACGGATGTTAGGCTTCTTTGGAAAAGAAGAAGAAATTATTATTTCCTGGAGAAATATTCTTAAAATTGGTGAGGATGTCATTTTAGTTCGTTACCGAGGGCTTAATGAAGTACAATATGATGAAGCAGAAGCTAAGTAAGCCTGAATTCACTGGGAGTATCCTGCGAATTATGGTAAACTATAGAAAAATCAACAAACAATTGAGGTTTTTATAATGGAACCATTTATTCTAAAAGAAACGTCTCATTTCATCATAAAAGAGTGGACAGATCGTTTCAATGGTCTTGTTGCGGGTTTTACTACGAAAAACGGAGGCCATAGCAAGAACTCCTTTTCAACATTGAATACTGGATTTCATGTTGGAGATCAGGATCATGACGTTTGCTTAAATCGAGAAGTCTTATCTATAAGCACTGGTATCCCGTTATCTCATTGGGTAGGTGCCGAGCAGACACATGATGTACATGTGAAAAAAGTCTCGGTACATGACCGCGGACTTGGTTCAAATACATACGCGAATGCGTTCAGGGATACCGATGCTTTCTTTACCTATGATAAAAATCTGCTTTTAACATTATGCTTCGCTGACTGTGTTCCGCTATATTTTATTGCTCCAAAGTACAAAGCAATCGCGATTGCTCATGCTGGCTGGAAAGGGACAGTTGGAGGGATCGCGAAAAGTGTCATTACAGTATTTAGGGACGAAAATATTCCTGTTTCTGAAATTTTTGCAGTAATTGGCCCTTCTATTTGCGAAAAATGTTATATTGTAGATGATAAAGTCATTTCATTTGTGGAAAATTTAGTGGAAGATGTCGAAAAAAAGCCATATAATCGAATCAAAGATAATCAATACCACTTAGACTTAAAGAAGTTAAATAAACAAATTCTCATCAAATCGGGTATGATTGAATCAAATATTCAAGTAACTAATTTATGTACGAGTTGTGATACCGATTATTTTTTCTCCCATCGAAGAGACAAGGGGAAAACTGGACGGATGATGAGTTTTATTGGTTGGAAGGAGGAGCAATCGAGAGAATGAAAGTAAGTGAAAATCTACGTGTGCTCCAGGAAAAGGTAAAAGAAGCGAGTCAAAGGTGCAATCGAGATTCAGAAGAAATAAAAATAATTGCGGTAACGAAATATGTAACAACAGAAAGAGCATCAGAGGCATTAGAATGTGGGGTTACCCATCTTGGTGAAAATCGTGATGAAGGCCTTCTTGAAAAGTGGAGCACTTTAGGGGACAAGCCTGTTTGGCATTTTATCGGAACTCTTCAAACTAGAAAGGTAAAAAATATCATTGATAAAGTAGATTATATTCACTCTTTAGATCGTGAGTCCTTGGCAAAGGAAATTAATGCAAGAGCTGGCGAGAGAACGATTTCTTGTTTTGTTCAGGTTAATGCATCAGGTGAAGAATCAAAGCATGGATTAACACCAGAAATGGTGGTACCATTTATAAAGGAATTAGAAAAACACCCTAAAATAAGGGTAGAAGGGCTAATGACAATGGCGCCCTTTACTGAAGACGATACGCTCATTAGACAATGCTTTCAGACGTTAAAAAAACTTCAACTTGAAATTCAACATATGGATTTACCTTATGCTCCGTGTATGGAGCTTTCAATGGGAATGTCTAATGATTTTGAGATTGCCATTGAAGAAGGATCTACGATGATACGAATTGGCACCGCTTTGGTGGGCGAATAGTGTGGGAGGTGTAATAGATGAGTCTTAAATCAAAATTTAAAACATTTTTTTTCCTAGATGATGAATATGAGTATGAAGAAGAAGAGTACGAGGCTCCAGCAGCAAAGCCACAAAGACAACCACAACAACAGCAACAAAGTGTTTCTCCAAAACAGAACGTGGTAAGCTTACAAAGTGTTCAAAAATCTTCAAAGGTTGTTTTAATTGAACCAAGAGTATATGCAGAAGCTCAAGAAATTGCAGATCAATTAAAAAATCGTCGGGCAGTTGTTGTGAATTTACACAGAATTGAACGGGATCAAGCAAAACGGATTGTTGACTTTTTAAGTGGTACTGTATATGCCATCGGTGGAGATATTCAAAAGATTGGTGCAGAAATTTTCTTATGTACACCTGACAATGTCGAGGTATCAGGCAATATCTCGCAACTTATGCAAGAAACAGAATACGAAGATACGAGGTGGTAATACGTAAATGGATTTACTTCTATCAATATTAATTCGAGTGATTGATATCTACTCTTGGGCATTGATTATTTATATTCTTATGTCATGGTTTCCAAATGCAAGAGAAAGTGCTATCGGTCAATTTTTAACAAGAATTTGTGAACCTTATTTAGAGCCGTTTCGAAGAATTATTCCTCCAATCGGTGGAATGATTGATATTTCCCCAATCGTTGGAATTTTTGTTTTAAAATTAGCATCAACAGGTTTATTAACGTTATTTAGTTGGTTTTAGCTAAAAGGGGCATCCATGCCCCTTTTTTGCACTTTCATATTTTAAAATACAAGATAGGAGATTAGAATAATATGGATTTGCATCAGCACTTCCGACGTGAGGAGCATAGTTTTGTCGATCAAGTAATGAGTTGGAAGGAGCAAGTGGAAAGTAATTACGCTCCAAAACTGACGGACTTTCTTGATCCGAGAGAGCAGAAAATTGTCGAGATGATTATTGGAGCGAATTCGGAGGTAAAGGTTCAATTTTTCGGTGGAGCAGAGTTGGTGGAAAGAAAGAGAGCCTTCATGTATCCAGATTATTATTCTGTTGAAAAGGAGGATTTCCAAATTTCCTTATATGAGCTGGTTTACCCAAATAAGTTTGTATCAATTGAGCATCGACAAATTTTAGGTAGCATGATGTCACTTGGACTTAAAAGAGGAAAATTTGGAGACATTCTGATGGAAGGAGAAACTATTCAACTCTTTGTCGCCAATGAAGTTAGCGATTATATTTCCATGCAACTTGAGTCGGTAGGACGTTCGAAAGTAAGTTTAAAAAAGCTTCGTCTTGAAGAAGCCATTCAAATGAAGGAACAATGGAATGAATACACAACAACCGTTTCTTCTCTAAGGTTAGACACTATGATAGCTGCTGCTCATAATATTTCTCGTCAGAAATCTCAAACCTTAATAGCAGGTGGAGTAGTGAAAGTGAATTGGATGACCATCGAAAATCCCTCTTTTGAATGTAAAGAAGACGATGTTTTATCTGTACGAGGGTACGGAAGAGCAAAACTATCTTCCATTGATGGGAAGACAAAGAAAGATAAATGGCGAATCGTTGTAGAAAAACATCAATAATTTTTAAAAAAAATGCAGGAATTTAAAAGTACTTGTCGAATATCTGTTACAATGAATAGTATATACTATCAAGCAATTGGAGGTGGCTTATAATGCCATTAACACCGTTAGACATACATAACAAGGAATTTACAAAAGGATTCCGTGGTTACGATGAAGATGAAGTAAATGAGTTCCTTGACCAAGTCATTAAGGACTACGAATTAATTATTCGAGAAAAGAAAGAACTTGATGAACGATTAAAGGATATGAATGAGCGTTTAACTCATTTTTCGAATATTGAAGAAACCTTAAATAAATCCATCGTTGTAGCTCAAGAAGCAGCTGAAGAGCTAAAGCGAAATGCTCAAAAAGAAGCTAAGCTAATTATTAGAGAAGCAGAGAAGAATGCGGATCGCATCGTAAATGAGTCCCTTTCTAAAGCTCGTAAAATAGCTTTAGAAATTGAGGATCTGAAAAAGCAATCCAAAGTGTTTAGAACTCGCTTTAAAATGCTTATTGAAGCACAGTTGGATATGCTTAATAACGATGATTGGGATCATCTATTACAATACGAGCTTGATTCAGCAGAATTAAAATCTGCAAATTTAAAAGAAGAAGAAGATTCATTGGCTTGACGAAAAGCGGTTTCTTCGAATATAATTTTTTAACAAGTAAAAATTGCAAGTTGCGATGACAGGGATAGTAGAATTTATCAATGCTTTTTCTAGCGAGTTAACAGTTGGTGGGAGGTTAACAAAAGCGATAAGTTTGAATATCACCCTTGAGTACCAAGCTGAACGACCATGAGGAAAGTAAGCTTTGGCGTTTAAATTCACGTTACGAATTTTTGAGCGGATGGGTTTTTAGCCTATCTACTAGGGTGGTACCGCGGGAATATAAAGCCTTCTCGTCCCTTTTTGGGATGAGAGGGCTTTTTTGTATTTATTTTTACTAATTACTGGTAACACTGAAGCTAGAAGAGGAAGATTTAGGAGGAAATTTAAAAATGGATTATAAAGATACGTTATTGATGCCACAGACGGAATTCCCGATGCGTGGAAATTTGCCAAAGCGTGAACCGGATATTCAAGAGAAATGGAAACAAATGGATATTTATTCTAGAGTTCAAGATCGTACGAAGGATCGTCCGATGTTTGTTCTTCATGATGGGCCACCGTACGCAAACGGAGATATTCACATGGGGCATGCATTAAATAAAATCCTAAAGGACTTTATTGTGCGTTATAAGTCAATGAGTGGATACAATGCTCCATATGTTCCTGGTTGGGATACACACGGGCTGCCAATCGAGCAGGCTTTAACAAATAAAGGTGTTAAGCGTAAGGAACTTACCGTTGCAGAGTTTCGGAAGCTTTGTGAGGAGTATGCTTTAGGTCAAATTGATTCCCAACGTACTCAGTTTAAGCGTTTAGGTGTTCGTGGAGATTGGGAGAATCCTTATATCACTCTTGATCCAGCATATGAAGCACAGCAAATCAAGGTTTTCGGAGAAATGGCAAAGAAAGGCTATATTTATAAAGGATTGAAGCCAGTATACTGGTCACCTTCTAGTGAATCGGCACTAGCAGAAGCTGAAATTGAGTACCAGGACAAAAAGTCAGCTTCCATTTATGTTGGTTTCCCAGTCCAAGACGGTAAGGGTGTACTTGATACGGATACAGAGATCGTTATCTGGACAACAACCCCATGGACCATTCCAGCTAATCTTGGAATTTCTGTTCATCCAACTTTAAATTATGTTGTTGCGGAAGTGAATAATAAAAAGTATCTTGTGGCTGAAGAGCTTTTAGAAGCAGTAACAAATGAGATTGGTTGGGAAGAAGTAAAGGTAGTAAAAACGGTGAAGGGTCAAGAGCTAGAACATGTTTTAGCTAAGCACCCGTTATATGAACGCACATCTTTAGTGATGCTTGGCGAACATGTAACAACAGACGCAGGTACGGGGTGTGTTCATACGGCACCAGGACATGGGGAAGACGATTTTCACGTAGGTCAAAAATACGGTTTAGACGTTCTTTGTCCGGTTGATGATAAAGGGGTTATGACGAAGGAAGCCGTTGGTTTTGAAGGACTTTTCTATGATACAGCAAATAAGCCGATTACAGAAAAGCTTCAAGAAGTGGGTGCTTTATTAAAATTAACTTTTATTACTCACTCTTACCCGCATGACTGGAGAACTAAGAAGCCTGTAATTTTCCGTGCAACAGCTCAGTGGTTCGCCTCTATCAAAGATTTCCGTGAAGACTTGTTGGAAGCTGTTAAAGAAACAAAGTGGGTTCCTGCTTGGGGAGAGACTCGTCTATTCAATATGGTACGTGACCGTGGAGATTGGTGTATTTCTCGTCAACGTGTATGGGGAGTGCCAATTCCTGTATTTTATGGGGAAGACGGCGAACCAATTATCACGGATGAAACCATTGAACATGTATCGGGGTTATTCCGTGAAAATGGTTCAAATGTTTGGTTTGAAAGAGAAGCTAAAGATCTGTTACCTGAAGGCTTTACACATCCATCAAGCCCGAATGGGAAATTTACAAAAGAAACAGATATTATGGACGTTTGGTTTGATTCTGGTTCTTCTCACCAAGCGGTTCTTGAAGAGAGAAGCGATTTACAAAGACCAGCAGACTTATATCTAGAAGGTTCTGACCAATATCGTGGCTGGTTTAACTCTTCATTATCTACAGGGGTAGCTGTAACAGGTAAGGCTCCATATAAGGGAGTACTTAGCCATGGTTTCGCTCTTGATGGCGAAGGTAGAAAGATGAGTAAATCAATTGGTAATGTGGTTGTTCCTGCTAAGGTAATGGATCAGCTAGGTGCAGATATTTTACGCTTATGGGTAGCATCAGTGGATTATCAATCAGATGTTCGTGTGTCTGACGCTATCTTAAAGCAAGTAGCTGAAGTATATCGTAAGATCCGTAACACATTCCGTTTCTTATTAGGAAATTTAGCAGACTTTAATCCTTCTACTGACAAAGTAGAATTTGATAAGCTTCGTGAAGTAGATCAGTTTATGTTGGTGAAGCTAAACAAGCTAATTAAATCTGTGACAAAGTCTTATGAGGAATATGAATTTGCGAGCATTTACCATGCGATCAATAACTTCTGTACACTAGATCTAAGTGCATTCTACCTTGACTTTGCAAAGGATGTTCTATATATCGAGGCAAAAAATCACTATGAGCGTCGTGCTATCCAAACGGTTTTATATGAAAGCTTATTAGCTTTAACCAAACTTTCAGCTCCAATTCTTTCTCATACAGCTGATGAGGTATGGGCTTATATTCCTAATGTGGAGGAAGATAGCGTTCAATTAACTGATATGCCTTTACATGTTGATCTTCCTAATGCAAAGCAGCTTGAAGAAAAATGGACGAAATTTATGAAGGTTCGTGATGATGTCCTCAAGGCTTTAGAAGAAGCACGTAATGCAAAGGTAATCGGTAAATCATTAACAGCAAAAATTAGCTTATATGCTACTGGAGAAACGAAAGAACTTTTACAATCAGTTAAAGAAAATCTTCAACAATTGTTTATTGTATCTAGTTTTGAATTAGCTGGAGATATGGATTCAGCGCCTGCGGAAGCTGTAAAGCTTGAAACAGCTGCTATTGTTGTATCAAAAGCCGAAGGTGAAACTTGTGAACGTTGTTGGACAGTAACAACTGATGTTGGCAAAGTAGAGGAGCATCCAACTCTTTGTCCACGTTGTGCAGATGTAGTAAAAGAAAACTACAGCCATCTTGTATAAATAATGGAAGAACTCTCTGGATTTCCGGGGAGTTTTTCCTTTGTTTAGGAAATATGTATGCGTAATTATTCCACTTTCGTTAATGATTGTTTTCGTTGTTAAATGTTGTTCGTGTCGAATCGTGTCCATCGCGAGATACTAACGGAAAACATCTGAAAACGGAGGTAGAATTAAATGGAAGCATTTGAACAAAAGCTCTATTTGGAACTCCGGAAATCGCGTACTGAATTAATGATGCAATTATCAAATTCAAAAGGATCTCCCTTAGTAAAACCGTTTATTGAGGAAGAATTAAGAGACATTAATAGTGCCATTAAGAAATTGGAGAATGGTACGTTTGGCAGATGCGAAATATCAGGTGAATTATTACCTTATGAACTATTACAGATGGTTCCAACCTTAAAAACGGTGGAGGACTGTGGGAAGCTTGAACATTATTTATGTAAGCCGCTTTTTTAATCCAAAGCGTTTACTGTCGTTTTTATAGAGAATGTGCTAAAATGCAAAGGGAATATAAGAGAAGGTTTGGAGGTTTCCTTTGTGTTTTATTACATAATCGCATTAATTGTCATTATTCTTGATCAATGGACCAAATGGTTAGTCGTGAAAAGAATGGAGCTTGGAGAAAGCATAACCGTTATTGAAAACTGGTTTTATATTACCTCCCATCGCAATAGAGGCGCTGCTTGGGGTATTTTGCAAGGACAAATGTGGTTTTTTTACTTAATAACTGTGATTGTGATTATCGGGATTGTATATTATATTCAAAAAGCAGCGAAAGGTAAAAGGCTTCTTGGAGTGGCTCTCGGATTAATGCTAGGAGGAGCAATTGGTAACTTCTACGATCGAGTAGTACATAAAGAAGTGGTTGACTTTATTCATACGTATATTTTTAACTATAATTTCCCTATCTTTAATATTGCTGATTCAGCCTTAGTTATTGGAGTAGGTTTATTAATGATACAAATGTGGCAAGAAGAGCGACAATCTAAGGAGATAGCAAATGGAAAAAGTAATGCAAACAATTAATGAAGAGCATAAAGGTGAGAGGCTAGATAAGGTTCTTTCAAGTGTTAATAATGAATGGTCGAGGTCTCAAGTCCAACTATGGATGCAAGAGGGCAATGTTGTTGTTAATGGTCAAAAAGTAAAAAGTAGCTATAAATGTTCGATTGGAGATGTAATCGAAATCACCATTCCTGACCCAGAGGAGCTTGATGTGGTTCCAGAGTCTATGGACTTGGAGATCTTCTATGAGGATAGTGATGTATTAGTTGTAAACAAGCCCAAAGGAATGGTCGTTCACCCTGCACCCGGTCACACTACAGGGACACTAGTGAATGGATTAATGGCTCATTGTAAAGATCTGTCTGGAATCAATGGAGTTCTTCGACCAGGTATCGTTCACCGAATTGATAAGGACACCTCTGGCTTATTGATGGTTGCAAAAAATGATTTAGCACATGAAGGCTTAGTGAATCAACTCGTTGCAAAAACAGTGACCCGAAAATACCGAGCAATTGTCCACGGTGTAATCCCTCATGATTACGGAACAATTGATGCTCCGCTTGCAAGAGACCCTAAGGATCGACAAAGCATGACTGTTGTGGATAATGGGAAGAATGCGGTTACTCATTTCCAGGTAATGGAGCGTTTTAAAGATTTTACTCTTGTTGAATGTCAGTTAGAGACAGGACGTACTCATCAAATCAGGGTCCATATGAAGTATATTGGTTTTCCATTAGCAGGAGATCCAAAATACGGACCAAGAAAGACGTTAGATATAGGCGGACAAGCTCTACATGCAGGTGTGTTAGGCTTTAATCACCCTCGAACCAACGAATACTTAGAATTTGAAGCACCTTTACCTGAGTACTTTGTAGAGCTTCTAGAGTTCTTGAGAAATAATCGTTGACAAAGTTCTACATCTGATTTATGATTTCTTTAGTTGAATAAGTCCTTTAAAGACGGTCCTGTGAGGCTGAGAAGGAGACGGAATTTGTATGGCATAAGTATGCCTACAATTGGAATTCTGTACCCTCTAACCCACTAGGCTAGAGGGTTTTTTTTATGGAAAAATGAGGAGGGAAGACCTTGTCACAAAAAGCAGTCGTACTTGACGAACAAGCCATTAGAAGAGCATTGACAAGGGTTGCTCACGAAATTATTGAAAAAAATAAAGGTGTAGAACGAATTGTTCTCATTGGAATTCGAACAAGGGGAATATTTCTCGCTGAGCGACTTGCTGAAAGAATTAAAGAAATTGAAGGCACAGGGGTTCCAGTAGGAGAATTAGATATTACTTTGTATCGTGACGATCTAACAAAGAAAACAAATGATCAGGAACCTTTAGTTAAAGGGTCAGATATTCCCCACGATATAACAAACAAAATTGTCATTTTAGTGGACGATGTATTATACACAGGAAGAACTGTACGCGCTGCGTTAGACGCCTTAGTCGATATAGGTAGACCTGCTTCAGTTCAGCTGGCCGTACTTGTAGACAGAGGCCATAGGGAATTGCCCATACGAGCTGATTATGTTGGGAAAAACATCCCAACCTCTAGTTCAGAAAAGATTGTTGTTGAACTAGCAGAAGTTGACAAACATGATACCGTAAGTATCCACGAAAACTAAATATAACCTTTTAAAAAAGCACAGAGAGGCTTTCAAGGGGAAATGTAGACTCAAGGGTAAAATCTATGCCTTGAGCTGCAACTAGACCCTCTTGTGCAAAAGAGGGTTTTTATTTTAACTAATCACCAGAGGAGAGACACATACATGAATAGCAAACCAATCCTAGATGTACACGAAATGCCGAAACCAGTCCATTGGCTCACACTTAGTCTTCAGCACTTATTCGCTATGTTTGGAGCTACCATATTAGTACCATACCTAGTAGGACTTGATCCAGCGATTGCACTTATCTCCAGTGGTTTGGGAACAATCGCGTTCCTTATGATAACAAAATGGCAAGTACCCGCTTATTTGGGATCATCATTCGCTTTTATTACGCCAATCATTGCAGCAAAAGCTGCAGGTGGTCCAGCAGGAGCCATGATTGGAAGCTTTATTGCTGGTTTAGTATATGGAATTGTTGCACTAATCATTAAAAAAGCAGGTTACCGTTGGATTATGAATCTCCTTCCTCCAATCGTAGTAGGACCAATCATTATTGTAATCGGGTTGGCTTTGGCAGGAACTGCAGTTAGTATGGCAATGAATAATCCAGCTGGAGAATACAGCCTTCTGCACTTCTCAGCAGCACTAGTAACATTAATAGCAACCATCATTTTCTCCATCTACGGAAAAGGAACATTGAGTATGATTCCGATCTTAGCAGGTATCATTATCGGATATGTATACTCGTTAGTCGTAGGAATCGTTGATTTTGCACCAGTAGCAGCAGCAAAATGGTTTGAAATGCCAAACTTCTTTGTACCATTCGTTGATTATGATGTGAAATTAACACTTGATTTAGTATTATTAATGGCTCCTGTAGCCATCGTAACATTATCAGAACATATTGGTCACCAACTTGTATTAGGGAAAGTGGTGGGCCGTGATTATATTAAAAACCCTGGCTTACACCGTTCGATTTTAGGAGATGGAACAGCAACAATGATCTCTGCACTAATCGGTGGACCTCCGAAAACAACATATGGAGAAAACATTGGAGTATTAGCCATTACAAGAGTATACAGCGTATATGTACTTCTTGGAGCAGCAGTTGTAGCAACGGTATTTGGATTCATCGGTAAAGTAACAGCACTAATAAGTTCAATTCCAACACCAGTAATGGGTGGAGTATCCATCCTACTATTCGGAATAATCGCATCATCAGGATTACGCATGCTAGTTGATAGCAAAATCGACTTTGGAGACAAGCGAAACCTTGTAATTTCTTCTGTAATCTTAGTGGTAGGTATCGGAGGAGCAGTAATTAAAGTATCAGAAGGATTTGAAATTCATGGGATGGCATTAGCAGCGATCTTAGGGATACTGATTAATTTAATCCTTCCAGGTAGACCAGAAGCTGCCGAAGATATGTTTGAAAGTGATAATGAAAATGAAGTAGCATAGTTTCACCTTTTAAAGAAAGTCCAGAGAGGCTTGAAAGGGTGCATAGGAGAAGTGGAGATACCTTAATCTGGTGTGTTCTGCTTCTGCCTATCTGCATAGCACCCTGACAAAAAAAGTCAGGGTGCTTGTTTTTTACATAAACCACAAAAGGAGTGTTTTGATCATGAATCTGCTTACTACTTCAGAGCTTTCCGTTACCGAGATATACGACATCCTTGCTGAGGCGAAAAAATTTTCTGAGGGTGCTGCGTGGCAGCCTAATCAATCTTCCTTTGTTGCAAACTTGTTTTTTGAACCAAGTACTAGAACAAAATGTAGTTTTGAAATTGCTGAAAGAAGACTGGGCTTAAACATTATTCCATTTGAAACACACTCATCAAGTATCACTAAGGGAGAAACACTATATGATACGGTTCGAACTTTAGAATCCATTGGTGTCCAGGCAGTTGTCATTCGCCACACAGAAGATGAGTACTTCAAGCAGCTAGTTGGCAAAACAAACGTTAAAATTATTAACGCTGGAGATGGATGCGGTCATCATCCAACTCAATCGTTGCTCGACTTATTAACGATTTACGAAGAATACGGACATTTTCAAGGCCTTAAGGTAGGAATTGTGGGAGACCTAATACACAGCCGTGTGGCAAGGTCAAATGCGATTGCCCTTCACCGATTAGGGGCAGAGATCGTATTCTCAGGACCAAAAGAATGGATTGACGAAGAGCTTTTACAATATGGAAGTTATGAAGATATTGATACGTTAACAGAAACAGTTGATGTGCTCATGCTCCTCCGTATCCAACACGAAAGACATCAAGTGGGTGGAGAAACGTTTGATTATCACCAAGCTTTTGGGTTAACAGTAAAAAGAGAGAAACGAATGAAACAAGGAAGCATTATTATGCACCCTGCGCCAGTAAATAGAGATGTAGAAATTGCTGATAGTTTAGTAGAATGCGAGCGTTCGAGAATCTTTAAACAAATGGAAAATGGCGTCTATGTTCGTATGGCAGTATTAAAAAGAGCATTACAACAATCTGAAGGGGGAAAATTCAATGACAATTCTCATCAAAAATGGTCAATGGCTTACTGATAAAGGACAAAAAGAGGCAGTCGATATTTTAATAAAAGACGAAAAGATTGCAGCGATTGGTCCAGATCTTCAAGCGGAGGATGCAGAGATCATTGATGCAACAGGATTGCTAGTATCTCCTGGGTTTGTTGACTTGCATGTTCATTTACGCGAGCCAGGAGGAGAGAAGAAGGAAACGATTGCTACTGGTACACTAGCTGCAGCGCGTGGAGGTTTCACAACGATCGCAGCTATGCCAAATACAAGACCGGTTCCAGATTCAGTCGAAACTCTTCAAAACTTAAATAAACGAATCGCAGAAACAGGTGCTGTTCGAGTGCTGCCATATGCTTCGATTACCATAAGAGAGCTAGGAAATGAACTTACTGATTTTGCAGCATTAAAAGAAGAAGGAGCATTTGCCTTCACGGATGACGGAGTTGGGGTCCAATCAGCAGATATGATGCTTCAAGCAATGCAACTTGCAGCAAGTGTAGATATGCCAATCGTAGCTCATTGTGAAGAAAATACGTTAATTCATAAGGGATCTGTCCATGAGGGTGAATTTTCAAAAAAACATGGGTTGAATGGCATTCCTTCCGTATGTGAATCGGTTCATATTGCAAGAGACGTATTATTGGCAGAAGCGGCAAACTGTCATTACCATGTTTGCCATATTAGTACGAAAGAATCGGTTCGCGTTGTACGTGACGCTAAGCGTGCAGGCATCAGGGTAACTGCAGAAGTAACACCTCACCACCTATTATTATGTGATGAAGATATACCAGGATTAGATACGAACTATAAAATGAATCCTCCATTAAGAGGAAAAACGGATCGTGAGGCATTGATTGAAGGGCTACTTGATGGAACGATTGATTTTATCGCCACAGACCATGCCCCACACACAGCGGAAGAAAAAGCTGAGGGAATGGCTCTTGCACCATTTGGAATCGTAGGGTTAGAAACAGCATTCCCACTTTTATATACAAATCTTGTTGAAAAAGGTATTTTAACAGAAAAGCAGTTAGTAGATTTCTTAACAGTGAAGCCGGCTCAAAGTTTCAATTTACCATATGGGAAGATTGAAGTTGGAGCAGTCGCTGATATAGTACTTGTAGATCTTGCGAAAGAAGAAAGCATTGATCCAAATGCATTCTTATCAAAAGGTAGAAACACTCCGTTTGGTGGCTGGGAGTGCAAAGGATGGCCAGTAGTAACAATCGCAGCTGGGAAAATCGCATGGAAAAGAGGGTATGTAACGGTATGAAAAGGCAATTAATTCTAGAAAACGGTACAGTTTTTATTGGGAAAGCTTTTGGAAGTGACACAGAAAAAATGGGGGAAGTGGTGTTTAACACCGGAATGACTGGTTATCAGGAAATTCTCTCTGACCCATCTTACTGTGGACAAATCGTTACTTTTACGTATCCGCTTGTTGGAAATTACGGAATTAATCGTGATGATTTTGAATCAATTTCTCCGTCTGTTCATGGAATGGTGGTTAAGGAAGCAGCAGAGTTTGCATCGAACTGGAGAAACGAAAAAACATTAGATGAATTATTAAAAGAAAAGAATATTCCTGGAATTTCAGGTGTAGATACAAGAAAGCTTACAAGAATCATTCGACAATATGGAGCACTAAAGGGAGCCATCTGTTCGATTGATGCAAGTGTTGAGGAAGTGCTTGAGGAGTTAAAAGCACCATTTAGAAACGATCAAGTAAAACAGGTTTCTACAAAATCTGCTTATGCAAGCCCTGGTAGAGGAAGAAGAATCGTTCTTGTTGACTTTGGCATGAAGCATGGAATTTTACGCGAGTTAAACAAACGTGATTGTGACGTTATCGTTGTTCCTTATAACACAACAGCTGAAGAAATTAAACGTTTGAAGCCAGATGGAGTCATGCTCTCGAATGGACCTGGGGATCCAAAAGATGTTCCAGAAGCAATTGAAATGATTCAAGAAATCATTGGCCATGTTCCTTTGTTTGGAATTTGTTTGGGTCATCAGCTTTTTGCCTTAGCATGTGGAGCAAATACGGTTAAGTTGAAATTTGGTCATAGAGGATCAAACCATCCAGTTAAGGATCTAGCAACAGGAAAAGTTGCGCTTACTTCACAAAACCACGGATACACGGTTGAAGAAGAATCACTTCAAGGAACTTCATTAGAGGTTACACATATCGCCTTAAATGACGGTACGGTTGAAGGATTAAAACATAAAGAAGCAAAAGCATTTACAGTTCAGTATCATCCGGAAGCATCACCAGGACCAGAGGATGCAAATTATTTATTCGAACAGTTTTTACAGTTGATTGAGACAGAAAAAGAGGAAGGTGCAATCGAATGCCAAAGCGTACAGATATAAAAAGCATACTAGTTATCGGGTCAGGTCCCATCGTCATTGGGCAAGCAGCAGAATTTGATTATGCAGGTACTCAGGCGTGTATCGCATTAAAAGAAGAAGGGTACCGTGTCATCTTAGTAAACTCAAACCCAGCAACAATCATGACAGATACAACGATGGCAGATGCTGTGTATATTGAGCCACTAACTCTG
Organism: Bacillaceae bacterium; assembly: GCA_041640555.1. GTDB lineage: Bacteria > Bacillota > Bacilli > Bacillales > Cytobacillaceae > Robertmurraya_A. Next base: position 125,606 of record JBEQAB010000003.1, on the reverse strand, counting down.
GAGTTCGTTAGCACAATCATCCGAAAAGAGCGTCCAGATGCACTTGTCCCAACACTTGGAGGACAAACAGGCTTAAACCTAGCAGTAGAGTTAGCTAACTCTGGAGTTCTTGAAGAGTGTAATGTAGAAATTTTAGGTACCAAGCTTTCAGCCATTGAACAAGCGGAGGATCGCGATTTATTCCGTACATTAATGAATGACTTAGGGGAACCAGTTCCTGAAAGTGAAATTATTCATACACTTGAAGAAGCATATGACTTCGTGGCACAAATTGGTTACCCAGTCATCGTTCGTCCTGCGTTTACACTCGGCGGAACGGGTGGAGGCATCTGTCATAACGAAGAGGAATTGGTTGAAACCGTAACAAGTGGGTTAAAAAATAGCCCGGTTACACAATGTTTATTAGAGAAGAGCATTGCCGGATTTAAAGAGATTGAGTATGAAGTAATGAGAGATGCAAACGACAATGCCATCGTTGTATGTAATATGGAAAATATCGATCCAGTTGGAGTTCATACAGGTGATTCAATTGTTGTTGCACCGAGCCAAACGCTAAGCGATCGCGAGTATCAAATGCTTAGAAACACATCATTAAAAATTATCCGTGCTCTTGGAATTGAGGGTGGATGTAACGTCCAATTGGCATTAGATCCTGATAGCTATGATTATTACATTATTGAGGTAAATCCACGTGTAAGTAGATCTTCTGCTCTTGCATCAAAAGCAACAGGATATCCGATTGCTAAGCTTGCTGCAAAAATCGCGGTTGGGTTAACGCTTGATGAAATGATGAACCCTGTAACAGGAAAAACCTATGCAAGTTTCGAACCTGCACTTGATTATATTGTTTCAAAAATTCCAAGATGGCCGTTCGATAAGTTCGAAAGTGCAAACCGTACGCTTGGTACACAAATGAAGGCTACTGGTGAAGTTATGGCAATCGGTCGTACTTTTGAGGAATCATTATTAAAAGCTATTCGTTCACTAGAAGCGAATGTGTTCCATTTTTCACTAAACGATGCAGATGAAATTTCTGATGAGTTGCTTGAGAAACGTATTCGTAAAGCTGGTGATGAGCGCCTGTTCTATATCGGCGAAGCGTTAAGACGTGGCGTTACGATTGAAACAATTCATGCTTGGAGCAAAATTGATTTATTCTTCCTTTCAAAATTCGCTAAAATTGTCGAGTTCGAAGCAAAGTTACAAAGTCTTCCATTTGATGAGGAGATTGCGAGAGAAGCAAAGGAATTCGGATTTGCTGATAGTACCCTTGCTAAGTTATGGGCAACAAATGAGCGTGCTGTTTACGATTGGAGAGTAGAAAAGGGGCTTGTTCCAGTTTATAAAATGGTTGATACATGTGCAGCAGAGTTCGAGTCTGAAACTCCTTATTTCTACGGAACTTATGAAGATGAAAATGAATCGATTGTAAGTGACCGTGAGTGTGTAATCGTACTTGGTTCTGGTCCAATTCGAATCGGTCAAGGAATCGAATTTGACTACTCAACCGTTCATGCGGTTTGGGCGATTCAAGAAGCTGGCTATGAAGCCATCATCATTAACAATAATCCTGAAACAGTATCTACTGACTTCAGTATCTCTGATAAGCTCTACTTTGAGCCGTTAACAATCGAAGATGTTATGCATGTTATTGATTTAGAAAAGCCAGTTGGAGTTGTTGTCCAATTTGGTGGGCAAACAGCAATTAACCTAGCTTCAAAGCTTGTAGAAAGAGGAGTGAAGATTCTAGGTACGAGCTTAGATGATCTTGACCGTGCAGAAAATCGCGACCGCTTTGAAGCTGCATTGCAAGAGCTAGGAATTCCACAGCCGTTAGGAAAAACGGCAAGAACAGCGGCTGAAGCTGCTGTAATTGCTAACTCAATTGGATATCCGGTATTGGTTCGTCCATCATATGTACTTGGCGGTAGAGCAATGCAAATCGTATACCAAGAAGCTGAGTTATTGCAATACATGAAGGAAGCAGTAAAGATTAATCCGGAGCATCCGATATTAATTGACCGTTACTTAACAGGAAAAGAAATAGAAGTAGATGCGATTTGCGATGGCGAAACAGTAATTATTCCAGGGATCATGGAGCATATTGAAAGAGCAGGAGTTCACTCTGGTGACTCAATCGCAGTTTACCCGCCACAAAGCATATCACAAGCGGTAAAAGACAAGCTTGTTGATTATACGATTCGTTTAGCTAAAGGATTAGGAATCATTGGACTTTTCAACATTCAATATGTTGTTTCAAAAGAAGAAGTGTATGTGTTGGAAGTAAATCCTCGTTCAAGTCGTACGGTACCGTTCTTAAGTAAAATTACAAACGTACCAATGGCTAACCTAGCAACAAAAGCGATTCTTGGGTTATCACTGAAGGAGCAAGGCTATGAGACTGGACTAGTAGAAGAAAAGCAAGGTGTATTCGTTAAAGTACCAGTATTCTCTTTTGCTAAGCTAAGAAGAGTTGATATTACGCTAGGACCAGAAATGAAGTCGACTGGTGAGGTTATGGGGAAAGACCAAACGCTTGAAAAAGCCCTTTACAAAGGATTAGTTGCTTCAGGAATGAAAATTCAAGGATTCGGATCGGTTCTAATGACGATTGCTGACAAAGATAAGCAAGAAGCTTTAGGGATCGCGAAGCGCTTCTTCTCCATCGGATTCCGAGTAATGGCAACGGAAGGGACAGCGAAGTTCTTCCAAGAACAAGGAATTCCAGTGAACGTTGTTGAGAAAATTGGTGGAGGCCACCCAGATATCGTTGATGTAATCCGAAACGGCCAAGCGCAATTTGTGATTAACACATTAACAAAAGGAAAGCAGCCAGAACGTGATGGATTTAGAATTCGTAGAGAATCTGTGGAAAACGGTGTTCCTTGCTTAACTTCATTAGATACAGCAGAGGCCATTTTACGCGTAATTGAATCAATGAATTTTTCAGCTGAGGCGATGGAGAAAAGTCCCGCAAACAGCAGGGAGGCAGTACTTTTATGATTCGCAATGAGGAATGTATCGTACTTTCCAATCAAGAAATAGCTCACAATATTTTTGAGCTCACCCTTAAGGGTGAGCTCGTCCAACAGATGAATGAACCGGGTCAATTTGTACATCTAAAAGTTAGTGATAGTGTAGATCCACTTTTGCGTAGACCGATTAGTATTGCAAAAATTGACCAAGCAAATAACATGTTTACGATGATTTTCCGGGCAGAAGGTAATGGAACGAAGCTGCTGGGACAGAAAAAAGTCGGAGATGTGGTAGACGTTCTTGGGCCATTAGGAAATGGATTTCCAGTAGAGGAAGCAAAGGCTGGATCAACCGCCCTTTTAGTAGGTGGCGGAATTGGTGTGCCTCCACTATATGAATTATCTCTAAGGCTAAAGGAAAGAGGCGTGAATGTCATTCATGTGTTAGGCTTCGCAACAAAAGATGCCGTTTTTTACGAAGAGAAATTTGCTGAATTAGGAGAAACGTATATTGTAACGGTGGATGGTTCCCATGGAGAGAAAGGATTTGTAACGGATGTAATCGCCGCACAGAATCTTTCGTTTGAAACCTTATACACATGTGGTCCTACCCCGATGTTACGAGCATTAGAAACGGCATATCCAGAGAAAAATGTATATCTTTCTCTTGAAGAGCGAATGGGTTGTGGAATTGGAGCTTGCTTTGCATGTGTATGTAGAACACAGGACGATCCTACAGGATATACGTATAAAAAGGTTTGTACAGATGGTCCAGTGTTTAAAGGAGGGGAGGTTCTTATATGAGTCAACTAGCAGTGAACCTACCTGGTTTACAATTAAAAAACCCAATTATGCCTGCATCAGGATGCTTTGGATTTGGTAGAGAATATAGTCAGTTTTATGATTTAAGTACATTAGGTTCCATCATGATTAAAGCAACAACAGTAGAACCCCGGTTTGGAAATCCAACTCCACGGGTAGCAGAGACAACTGCGGGGATGTTAAATGCGATTGGCTTGCAAAATCCTGGCCTTAAAAAGGTTATTAATGAGGAGCTTGCTTGGCTAGACCAATTTGATGTACCAATCATCGCAAATGTGGCTGGCTCACATGAAGAGGACTATATTGAGGTTGCACGTGAAATTTCAAAAGTTAGTAATGTTCATGCTCTTGAACTAAATATCTCTTGCCCAAATGTAAAAACAGGTGGTATTGCTTTTGGAACGATTCCTGAGGTGGCAAAGGAATTAACGAAAAAAGTCAAAGAAGTTTCAAGTGTACCTGTTTATGTCAAGCTTTCACCGAATGTATCGAATATTGTTGAGATGGCCAAGGCGGTCGAAGCAGGCGGTGCGGACGGGTTAACCATGATTAATACTTTAATTGGCATGAGGCTTGATTTGAAGACAGGCAAGCCTGTACTTGCTAATAATACAGGTGGACTTTCAGGTCCTGCGATTAAACCGGTTGCGATTCGAATGATTTATGAAGTAAGTCAGCACGTAAATATTCCTATTATTGGGATGGGTGGCGTTCAATCGGCAGAAGATGTGATTGAATTTTTTTATGCCGGAGCGAGTGCGGTAGCAGTTGGTACAGCTAATTTTGTGGATCCACTCGCATGTCCGAAAATCATTGAACAACTTCCAGTGTTATTAAATGAACTTGGATTTGATCATATTTCAGATTGTACGGGAAGGAGCTGGAAGAAGAATGAAAAACTCGCTTATCATCGCGCTTGATTTTCCAGATAAAAATGATGTGTACGGTTTTTTAAAGAAATTTAATAACGAAAAACTATTCGTTAAAGTTGGCATGGAGCTATTTTATAAAGAAGGCCCTTCAATGGTGAAAGAACTAAAGGAAATGGGTCACGATATTTTCTTAGATCTAAAATTGCACGATATTCCAAATACAGTGGGTCGTGCAATGAGAAATCTAGCTAGCCTAGGCTGTGATTTAGTGAATGTTCATGCAGCGGGCGGAAAAGAAATGATGGTGGCAGCGCTAGAAGGACTTGAGGCTGGAACAGCTTTAGGTGCGAAAAGACCAAATATCATCGCAGTAACACAGCTAACAAGTACTTCAGAGGAACAAATGAAGGGTGAACAATTAATTTCAGTGAGCCTCGAACAATCCGTGCTTCATTACGCAAAGGTTACAAAGGATGCAGGACTTGATGGTGTGGTTTGCTCCTCAAATGAAGTCAAACTTATCCGTGAGCAATTAGGTGAACAGTTCTTAACTGTTACACCAGGAATTCGAATGAGTTCAGAGTCAGTTGGTGACCAAAAGAGAGTAGCTACTCCTGAGTTTGCGAGGAACGCAGGTGTATCCATGATTGTTGTAGGTCGCTCCATTACTAGAGCTGAAGATCCGGTACTAGCCTATCAGAATTACAAAACCGCCTGGGAGGGAAAAGTATATGAAACAAAAAATAGCTAACACACTTTTAGAAATCGGTGCAGTCTCGTTACAACCTCATCGTCCTTTTACTTGGACATCAGGAATCAAATCACCAATTTATTGTGATAACAGACTAACTTTATCTTTTCCTGAAGCAAGAAGAGAGATTGCAGCTGGACTAAAGGAACTTATACTTAAAAACTTCCCTGAGACAGAAATGGTAGCTGGAACAGCAACAGCTGGAATTCCTCATGCGGCATGGGTAAGTGAACTGCTTGATTTACCTATGAGCTATGTCCGTTCATCAGCAAAAGGGCATGGAAAAGGAAATCAGATTGAGGGCCGTGTCGAAGCAGGACAAAAAGTAGTGGTAGTAGAAGACTTAATCTCAACAGGTGGAAGCGTCATTACAGCCGTTGATGCATTGAGACAAGCAGGGTGTGAAGTTTTAGGAGTCGTTTCTATCTTCACGTATGAACTGGAAAAAGGCAAAAAACTGTTAGAGGAAGCTAACATTAAGACGTATTCCCTAACAGATTTCTCAACATTAGTAGATGTTGCCTTAGCTGCTGGAAACATCGAAGAGGATGCAGTAGCAAGTCTTCGCAGCTGGAGCCAAGACCCAACCGCTTGGAAACCGGTAGTAAAAGCTTAAAAAGATGCAGAAAAAAGAGTGTCCACCCCAGATGGACAAAAACGTTGAATCTGTCCATTTGGGGTGTCTGACACCCTTTTTTGTGCTTTTTACTTTTTTAACTGGATGATAAGGTTTTCGTCAGGTGTAACGTATACTGTTTGTTGGTTGTCATAAATGACAAAACCGGGTTTGGCTCCATTTGGTTTCTTTACATGTCTTACTTGTGTAAAGTCAACGGGAACAGAGCTTGAGCTTCGTGCTTTACTAAAGTAGGAAGCGATATTGGCAGCTTCTAGAATGGCCGAATCACTAGGATTTTTGCTTCGTATGACAACATGTGACCCAGGTATATCCTTTGTATGAAGCCAAATATCGTCACGACTAGCTACTTTGTTTGTTAAATAATCGTTTTGCTTATTGTTTTTACCCACGAGGATGTCTGTTCCATCGGAGGACACATATTGATCAAGCACAGGTTTTGTAAGTACTTGTTTTTTTGATTTATTTTTATGACGGTCTCGAATATAACCTTCTTCAACTAACTCTTGACGAATTTCCTCAATATCCTTAATTGAAGCGGTCTCCATTTGCTGAATTAATGTCTCAAAATACAGCACTTCTTCGTTCGCTTTATCAATCTGTTCTTGTACAATCTTACGTGCTGTTTTTGCTTTTTGATACTTTGTAAAGTATCGCTGCGCATTGTCTGATGGTGACTTCTGAGGATCGAGTGGAATGCTAACCACTCCAGCATTCTCATCATAATAATTAATCACCTCGACGGATGTCATACCTCTTTCAACTGCATAAAGATTGGCCGTTAATAACTCCCCATATAATTGATATTCCTCCGCATTTTGTGCGTCTACCAACGTTTTTTGAAGCTTATCGATTTTCTTTTTGTTTTTATCCCGTTCATTAACAATCAACCGTTCCAGGTCATTCCCTTGCTGCTTTACGCGGTCTCTTTCGGCTTTCCCAAAATAAAAACGGTCGAGCATTTCGCTAATAGTGGAAAATGACTGAACTTCACCTGATATATGAATCATTGGGAATAGATAAAACATTTCTTTTCCTTGGACATTCATAATGGATGGCTCATATTGATGGGTTTTAATCTTTTCCATGCGATTAATAAAAGCTTTGGGCAAGGTATTCCGGTTAACAATGCCTGCTTCATGGACGATTTCTCTAGCAAATAAAGGAGATAAACCAGCAAAGTGCTCAACCAGTTGCTTATCCATTTTTCCTGCATTAAAGTCTACTCTCTTTAACACATCCTCTTCTGTTGCCTCTAGAGGATTATATTTGTTTTGAGCAGGAGGAAGTTTGTACTCTTGACCAGGAAGAATCGCACGATGGCTGTTAAGAGCATAGGAAACGTGCTTGATGCTATCTAAAATCATGTTTCGTGTTTTATCAATTAAGATAATATTGCTATGACGGCCCATGATTTCAATGATGAGTTGTTTGCTGGACAGATCTCCGAGCTCGTTTCTTCCTTTTACATCTAAGACAATCATTCTTTCAAGACCAACCTGGTGAATATCCTCCAGTATGTATCCTTCTAAATGCTTTCTTAATAACATACAAAACATGGGTGGTTCATTTGGATTTTCATAAGTCTCTGTGGTTAATTGTGCTCTCGCGTAACTAGGGTGGATTGAAAGCAATAGCTTATGATTCTTTCCCCCTGCACGAATAACAAGCACGATTTCGTTTTTAAATGGTTGATGAATTTTATTAATACGCCCACCGCGTAAAGCCTCAGAAAGCTCTTTAGTTATGGCACGCGTAAACAGTCCGTCAAATGACATAAGAGAACATCCTTTTCTATATAGTGCCTTTCAATAAAAGCGGTCGCTTCCACTTTTGTGATCGTCCAGTTCCAGCGACCAGCGACTAGTGTACTTCGCTCTTTTCCCTACGATAAGTCAACATCGAATCGCTTTGCTCTTCGTGTTTCCTTTATCTCTGTCAAAGCGCTCCAGTCCATACGTCGCTGACCGGTCGCTTCCACTTTTGTAATCGTCCAGTTCCAGCGACCAGCGACTAGTGTACTTCGCTCTTTTCCCTACGATAAGTCAACATCGAATCGCTTTGCTCTTCGTGTTTCCTTTATCTCTGTCAAAGCGCTCCAGTCCATACGTCGCTGACCGGTCGCTTCCACTTTTGTAATCGTCCAGTTCCAGCGACCAGCGACTAGTGTACTTCGCTCTTTTCCCTACGATAAGTCAACATCGAATCGCTTTGCTCTTCGTGTTTCCTTTATCTCTGTCAAAGCGCTCCAGTCCATACGTCGCT
>JBEQAB010000003.1:117034-117184 GCA_041640555.1 Bacillaceae bacterium | reverse complement strand
ATCTCTGTCAAAGCGCTCCAGTCCATACGTCGCTGACCGGTCGCTTCCACTTTTGTAATCGTCCAGTTCCAGCGACCAGCGACTAGTGTACTTCGCTCTTTTCCCTACGATAAGTCAACATCGAATCACTTTGCTCTTCGTGTTTCCTTT
>JBEQAB010000003.1:0-116934 GCA_041640555.1 Bacillaceae bacterium | reverse complement strand
ATCTCAGTCAAAGCGCTCCAGTCCATACGTCGCTGACCGGTCGCTTCCACTTTTGTGATCGTCCAGTTCCAGCGACCAGGGACTAGTGTACTTCGCTCTTTTCCCTACGATAAGTCAACATCGAATCACTTTGCTCTTCGTGTTTCCTTTATCTCAGTCAAAGCGCTCCAGTCCATACGTCGCTGACCGGTCGCTTCCACTTTTGTGATCGTCCAGTTCCAGCGACCAGGGACTAGTGTACTTCGCTCTTTTCCCTACGATAAGTCAACATCGAATCGCTTTGCTCTTCGTGTTTCCTTTATCTCTGTCAAAGCGCTCCAGTCCATACGTCGCTGACCGGTCGCTTCCACTTTTGTAATAATTATATCATTTTTTTGGACGAGGCTGAATAAGCTTAGTTTAGAGTGAGTTGGGACAACTCTGTTGAAAATAATAGGAGGAAGGGATTGCCGGATGAAATTCCATGGAATGGAAAAAAAGGAAGTGGAAAAAGCCTTAAATACTGATTACATGGTCGGTTTATCTGAGGCTGATGCAGTAAATCGTATAAAACAACATGGATTCAACGAGCTAGAAGAAGGAGAAAAGCAGTCCGCTTTAATCTTATTCTTTAGTCAATTCAAAGACTTCATGGTTCTTGTTTTATTAGCAGCGACGTTAATTTCGGGACTGTTAGGAGAGTATATAGATGCGATTGCTATCATCGCGATTGTCATTATCAATGGATTTTTAGGTTTTTTCCAAGAGCGTAAAGCCGAACGTTCTCTTCAGGCACTAAAGGAGTTATCAGCGCCCCAAGTATATGTTTTAAGAGACGGAAGTTGGATAAAAATCGCCTCTAGAGAAGTTGTACCAGGAGATATTTTACGATTTACAAGTGGCGACCGAATCGGAGCAGATGTAAGATTAATAGAAATCAATAGTTTAGAAATCGAGGAATCAGCATTAACGGGAGAATCGTTACCTGTACAAAAAACAGATAACAAATTGCAAGAAGAAAACCTTGGCCTTGGTGACATGCAAAACATGGCCTTTATGGGGACGATGGTCACGAGGGGAAGCGGTGTTGGAGTTGTCGTTGGAACTGGAATGAAAACAGCGATGGGCCAAATTGCTGACCTACTACAAAATGCGGAAACAATGGAAACACCTCTCCAAAGAAGACTAGAGCAATTAGGTAAAATTTTAATTACAGCAGCCCTTCTTTTAACTGTCTTAGTTGTGATTGCAGGGGTATTTGGCGGACATGACTTATATACCATGTTTTTAGCTGGGGTATCTCTAGCAGTAGCCGCGATTCCTGAAGGTCTACCTGCAATTGTAACAGTTGCATTGTCCCTTGGTGTTCAGCGAATGATTAAGCAAAAGGCTATCGTTCGAAAGCTTCCAGCTGTTGAAACACTAGGTTGTGCCTCTGTTATTTGCTCTGATAAAACAGGAACGATGACACAGAATAAAATGACCGTAACCCATTTATGGAGCGGGGGAGAGGTTTCCCAAGTTGGTGGAGTTGGTTATGAGCCTAGAGGTGAATTTTACCGGGGAGATCGTAAGGTTTCCATAAAAGAAGAAAAAGCACTTCAGCAAATGCTGATGTTTGGTATGCTCTGTAACCATTCGGAAATCACTCAAAAAGGTAATGAGTATGTAATTGACGGAGACCCTACAGAAGGTGCGCTTTTAGTATCTGCACTAAAAGCTGGATTTACAAGAGACCAACTTCACAAGCAGTTTGAGCTTGTAAAAGAATTCCCGTTTGACTCAGCTCGGAAAATGATGAGTGTTGTCGTGAAAGATACGAACGGAAGACTATTTATTGTCACGAAAGGTGCACCAGACGTCTTAATTTCAAAAAGTGAGTCAATTCTATGGGAAAATCGTCGACAGTTTATGTCACGTGACATGGAGGAAAAAGTAAAGGATGCCATTGAAGGGTTAGCATCTCAAGCTTTACGAACGATTGCGATTGCTTACCGGGAGGTATCACCTGGAACGGTCATCCTTGATGAAAGAGAAGCAGAGAGGGATCTTACCTTTATCGGTTTGCAAGGAATGATTGATCCACCTCGACCAGAAGTGAAGCATGCAGTAAAAGAATGTAAGGAAGCAGGCATTAAGACCGTCATGATCACAGGAGATCATATAATAACAGCGAAGGCAATTGCCAAACAGCTAGGTATATTAACACCAAAAAGTAAGGTGCTAGATGGTAATGCGCTTAATGAAATGTCTGTAGAAGAACTTGAAGAAGTGGTGGATGACGTTTCAGTATTCGCACGTGTTTCTCCAGAACATAAGTTGAAGATTGTAAAAGCATTACAAAGCAGGGGACATATCGTGGCAATGACTGGTGATGGGGTCAATGATGCGCCGGCTATTAAGGCAGCAGATATTGGTGTAGCAATGGGAATTACCGGTACAGATGTAGCGAAGGAGGCATCTGCCTTAGTTCTTCTTGATGATAATTTTGCAACGATAAAAGCAGCGATTAAAGAAGGTAGGAATATTTACGAGAATATACGTAAATTCATTCGTTATCTACTTGCTTCCAATGTTGGTGAAATATTAGTGATGTTGTTCGCTATGTTGCTAGCACTCCCACTGCCTCTAGTGCCGATTCAGATTCTTTGGGTCAATCTTGTTACAGATGGTTTACCAGCAATGGCGTTAGGTCTTGATAAGCCAGAGGAAAATGTAATGAAGCGTGGTCCACGGAGTCCTAAAGAAGGAGTTTTTGCAAGAGGGTTAGGCTGGAAGGTCATCTCACGAGGCTTTTTAATTGGAACTTCCACTTTGCTTGCGTTTATCATTTCGTACAATGAAAACCCTAATGATTTAATTCATGCCCAAACAGTTGCTTTTGCTACTCTTGTTTTAGCTCAATTGATTCATGTTTTCGATTGCCGAAGTGAAAAATCAGTTTTCTCGAGAAATCCATTCGGAAACATGTATCTTGTATGGGCGGTCATTTCTTCATTAGCATTAATGCTAGTAGTTATGTACTATCCGCCATTACAACCAATCTTCCATACCGTCCCACTGGCTCTTCGTGATTGGTTATTAGTCATTGGTTTTGCTTCCATCCCAACTTTTTTACTAGCAGGTTCATTTTTGGCAAGTAAAAATAAATAAAGTATGTTATAATCCAAAAGGTGATAGAGAAAGCTCTATTACCTTTTTCTATACACAAATAGTTATGGGGTGTTGGCTTTGGTAAAAAGCATGACAGGCTTTGGTAGGAGCATCCGTAGCAACGATCGTATCAAGGTAACTGCTGAGGTTAAAACGGTGAATCACCGATTTGCCGAATATCACTTCCGAATACCTAGAAGTCTTTCTAACCTCGAGGATAAGCTAAAAAAGACGCTAAATGAATACATAAAAAGAGGAAGAATGGAGGTCTTTATCACCGTTGAAGGTGAAGGACTGACCACTCGAAAACTCTTAGTCGATTGGAGTCTCATAGAGGACTATCTTCAGAACATAAAGGAAATTCAGGAACGCTTTCAAATTAAAGAGGGTGTTTCTATAAAAGATATACTTAACCGAGACGAGATATTTAGTATTGATGAGCAAGAATCTGGCACCGAGTGTATCGAAGAGCTTGTGTTAGATGCTTTGCTTGATGCTGTTCAAAACTGTGTGTATATGCGCGAAGTGGAAGGGAAGGCATTACAGCAGGATATTTTATCACATATTGAAAAAATACAATCGACTGTCCAAGCACTTAGAAAATATGCGCCAACTGTAGTTGAGCAATATGCGAATCGGTTAAAGAAGAGAATTCAAGAATATGTAGACCTGCAGGTCGATGAAGCGAGAATCGTGACCGAAATTGCCATTTTTGCAGATAAAGCTGATATCAATGAAGAGCTGACAAGACTAGAAAGTCATGTTGTGCAATTTAAAACTTTCCTCAATGATCGGGAGTCTATTGGAAGAAAGCTTGATTTCCTTGTCCAAGAGATGAATAGAGAGACTAATACAATCGGATCAAAGGCAAATGATGCAAAAATTGCTACCGAAGTGGTGGAGTTAAAAAGCTCGATTGAAAAGATTAAGGAGCAGATTCAAAATATTGAATAGCTCTTGGTTTAGAAAAGCATTAGGAAGGTAAAAATAATTCTTATGATTGGAGGACAATCATGTCAATTAAACTAATAAATATCGGTTTTGGAAACATCGTTTCTGCAAATCGAATTATTTCAATCGTTAGTCCCGAATCAGCTCCGATAAAAAGAATTATTCAAGATGCTAGGGATCGTGGTTCGTTAATAGATGCTACATACGGAAGAAGAACTCGCGCAGTAATAGTGATGGATAGTGACCATGTTATTCTATCTGCGGTACAACCTGAAACGGTTGCTGCTCGCTTAAATGATAAAGATGATATTATTGATGAAGGGTAGGAAAAGATTCATGCAGGAAAAAGGGTTATTAATTGTATTATCTGGACCCTCTGGAGTAGGAAAAGGTACGGTAAGGAAAGAGGTATTTTCACAGCCTGATACCGCCTTTGAATACTCTATTTCAATGACTACCCGTGCTCCAAGAGAAGGGGAAGTTGATGGAGTTGATTACTTCTTTAAGTCTAGAGAAGAATTTGAACAACTGATAAAAGAGGAAAAGCTTCTAGAGTACGCCGAATTTGTGGGCAATTACTACGGCACTCCAGTGGATTATGTAAGACAAACATTAGATAGTGGTAAAGACGTATTCTTGGAAATTGAAGTACAAGGTGCGAGACAGGTTCGGAAGAAGTTTCCGGATGGTCTTTTCATTTTCCTCGTTCCACCAAGTTTATCTGAATTGAAAAACCGGATTGTCACAAGAGGTACGGAAACGGAGGATGTTATCAACAATCGTATGAATGCAGCAAGAGAAGAATTAGAAATGATGCATCTTTATGATTATGTTGTAGAAAACGACCAAGTTGACAGAGCAGTGGAACGCATTAAAGCAATAGTCATTGCGGAGCATTTACGTCGTGAGCGTGTAGAACCTAGATACAAAAGAATTTTGGAGGTAGATTAATCCTATGTTATATCCATCAATTGATTCATTAATGACAAAAATTGATTCGAAGTATTCACTAGTTTCCGTTGCTGCAAAAAGAGCACGAAAGCTACAACAAGGAGAAAACCTGCACTTAGATAAATATGTTTCTCATAAGCAGGTTGGAAAAGCGTTAGAAGAAATTCACGCCGATAAGCTCACTTACCGTATCGTAAAAGACGAATCAGCTGAATAAAGACGGGAAACAACCTAAATATTTAGGTTGTTTTTTGTTTTAAAGATGCAATTGCAGATCGGTTCTTGCATAATGGAAGAAAGATATTTATCGAACGGAGGTTTTGTCTGTGAGAGGAAAGAAAATTCTACTATGTGTTTCTGGGGGAATTGCGGTTTTTAAAGCTGCGGCTCTAACCAGTAAGCTCACTCAAGCTGGGCTTGACGTAAAGGTTATTTTGAGTGAATCAGCCTCAAAATTTGTGACCCCCTTAACCTTTCAGGCACTTTCAAGAAACGATGTTCATATTGACACGTTTGATGAGAAGAATTCAAAAGTGATTGCTCATATTGATTTGGCTGATTGGGCTGATTTAATCGTCGTTGCACCGGCCACAGCGAACATCATTGGTAAGCTAGCCAACGGAATTGCAGATAATATGATTATTACGACATTGCTTGCTGCAACAGCTCCAGTTTGGATTGCCCCTGCAATGAACGTTCATATGTATGACCATCCTGCCGTGAGAAAGAATTTAGAAACATTACGAAGCTATGGATATGGGTTTATCGAGCCTGGAGAGGGTTATTTAGCATGTGGGTATGTGGGGAAAGGAAGAATGGAAGAGCCTGAGACCATCGTAGAGAAAATCGCCGAATTTTTTCAGCCGGTGCAAGCTCCTTTAAAAAGTAAAAAGGTACTTGTAACAGCAGGCCCAACAAGAGAGAAAATTGATCCTGTGCGTTATATTACGAACTTTTCGTCAGGGAAAATGGGATATGCCATTGCTGAACAAGCTAGGAATCTTGGAGCAGAGGTTACTCTCATAACAGGACCTGTTTCCATTGAACCACCACCGGGAGTGAAGATAATTCATGTGGAAAGTGCTCAGGACATGCTTAATGAAACGATCGCTCAATATGAATCTAGTGATTTGGTTGTAAAAACGGCTGCGGTTGCTGATTATAAGCCAAAAACAGTTTCAGATCGAAAAATTAAAAAGCAGGAAGATGATGCAAGTATTGAATTAGAAAGAACCAAAGACATATTATTTGAGCTTGGTAAAAACAAAAAGCACCAAGTTTTGGTTGGTTTCGCTGCGGAAACTGATCATGTGGAAGAGTATGCGATGAGAAAGCTTGAGAAGAAAAACGCTGATATCATCGTGGCAAACAATGTTGCTGAAGAAGGATCTGGATTTGGGACAGATACAAATAAAATAACCATTTACAAGCGGAATGGACAATCTATCTCGTTACCATTAATGACCAAGCAAGAGGCGGCAAAAACCCTTCTTTTAGAGGCTTTAAAGCTTCTCCCAAAAGAGGAAGCTGAATGATTGCGAGTGTAATTGTGGATGTCCCAGCTAAGCAAACCGACAGACCATTTGATTATCGTATCCCTGACCATCTAGAAGGGGTCATCACCCCAGGAATGAGAGTGGTTGTTCCATTTGGTCCTCGGAAAATACAAGGGTTTGTCATTTCAATTCAGCCTAGCTCAGAGTTTGAAAAGCTTAGAGATATTATTGCTCCTATGGATATTGTTCCGGTATTAAATGAAGAACTTTTACAGCTTGGGGATTGGTTATCTGAAGAAACTCTTTGTTATCGCATTTCTGCTTATCAGGTGATGCTACCGGCAGCACTTAAAGCGAAATACGAAAAGAAAATTCGCGTAACGACCGATATAAATCTTTTGCCACAGCTCCTACAAAAGATATTCGACAAAAGTCAAATTGTCTCTTTTGATACGATAGAAAAGGAAGCGTGGAAAGTATTACAAAAAGAAATTGCGAGTGGCCATATTGAATTTATATATGAAGTAAAGGAACGAGTAAATAAGAAAAAGCGCAAGTATGTTATGCCTCATGTGAATGAGGAAGAGCTATCTGATTCACTCAAGCTACTATCCATTCAGGCAACTAAACAAAAAGAAATTATAGAGTTTTTCCTAGCGAACCCAGCTCCAGTTCCACTGCAAAATTTAATAAACCTTATAAACACTTCTTCCTCTGCTATAAAGGGTCTTATTAATAAAGGGATCTTAAGGGAAGAAGAAGTAGAAGTGTACAGAGATCCATACGAGAATCGTGTTTTTGAACGGACACAGGCTCTACCTTTAACTTCTGAGCAGAAAAGAGCTATTACCCCCGTTCTACAAACCATTGAAGAAAATCTCCATCAAGTGTTCTTACTGTATGGGGTAACAGGTAGTGGTAAAACGGAAGTTTATTTACAATCCATTCAACGAGTGTTAGAGAAGGGAAAGGAAGCGATCGTACTCGTCCCAGAAATCTCTCTAACTCCACAAATGGTGAAACGGTTTAAAGGAAGATTTGGAGATGAAGTGGCTGTCATGCACAGCGGACTTTCTAATGGAGAAAAATACGATGAGTGGCGAAAGATCCAGAGAAAAGAAGTAAAAGTGGTGGTAGGGGCTAGGTCTGCTATTTTTGCTCCCTTTGAAAACCTCGGAATAATAATCATTGATGAAGAGCATGAAACGAGTTATAAGCAAGAAGAAAATCCAAGATACCATGCAAGAGACGTTGCCATTCAACGTGCTCAAAAATATGGTTGTCCGGTTGTGCTAGGAAGTGCAACTCCTGCGCTTGAATCCTTTGCTCGCGCAAAAAAAGGTGTGTACGAGCTTTTAAATTTGCCGAGCCGGATGAATAGTGGTCCAATGCCTCATGTAGAAGTCGTGGATATGAGAGAAGAGCTTCGTGAAGGAAATCGCTCCATGTTTTCTAGAGTATTAATGGAAAAATTGAAAGATAGACTCGAGAAACAGGAGCAAACCGTATTGTTTTTAAACAAGCGAGGACATTCCTCCTTTGTGATGTGTAGAGATTGCGGTTATGTTGTTACCTGTCCAGATTGTGATATTTCATTAACCTATCATCGATTCAGCGAGAGAATGAAGTGTCATTACTGCGGTTATGAATCGCTTGTTCCAACTCAGTGTCCGGAATGCCAATCGGAGTATATTCGATATTTTGGAACTGGCACCCAAAAAATTGAAGAGGAACTAGGCAAAGTGTTGCCTGAGGCAAGAGTGATTCGGATGGATGTGGATACAACTTCAAAAAAAGGGGCGCATGAAAAGCTGTTAACTGATTTTGGTGAAGGAAAAGCAGATATTCTGTTAGGAACGCAAATGATTGCAAAAGGATTAGATTTTCCTAAGATAACCCTCGTAGGAGTTCTGTCAGCTGATACGATGCTGCATATCCCTGATTTCCGTTCATCTGAGAAAACCTTTCAACTGCTTACACAGGTAAGTGGAAGAGCCGGAAGACATGAGTTAACAGGGGAAGTCATTGTACAAACCTATACACCCGAGCATTACAGCATTCAGTTTGCTTCTCAACAGGACTATGATCTGTATTACGAAAGGGAAATGCAAATCAGAAAGCTTCATCATTATCCACCTTTTTACTATATATCTCTGATCACAGTAAGTCATGAGAATTTGATGAAGGTAGTTTCGGTGACAGAGAAGATTACCGGATACATTCGGAATAGTCTTTCTCCAGAAGCGATTGTTCTAGGACCGGTTGCTTCACCAATTCCTCGAATCAAAAATAGATATAGATACCAATGTTTGATAAAATACAAACGTGAGCCACAGTTAGGCCGTGCCATTAAAACGGTACTTGATCAATATCAGCATGAATCTGCAACAACCGGGTTAACCATTTCTACAGACGTGAATCCCTATATTCTCATGTAGGTGGTTATGAAGCGAGTTGTTTTCGTAGAGAATAGTGATAAATATAAAAAAATCGGAGGAAGTATTTTGACGGTAAAGAAACTAGTTACTCATCCTGCAGAGGTACTTGAACAAGAATGTGAGAGAGTAACGGTATTTGATAAAAAACTAGAAAAGCTACTAAACGATATGTACGATACGATGATTGAATTCGATGGGGTAGGTCTTGCAGCTCCTCAAATTGGCATAGCAAGACAGATTGCCATCGTTGATATAGACGATGAGTCGGGGACGATTGAACTCATTAACCCTGAAATATTAGAAGTGTCCGGCGAACAAACAGGTCCGGAAGGTTGTCTTAGTTTTCCAGGGGTTTATGGAGAGGTAACCAGACCATATTTTGTAAAGGTGAAAGCTCGAGATCGAAAAGGAAAAGCGTTTGTGATCGAAGCAGAAGATTTTTTAGCACGTGCGATTCTTCATGAAATCGATCATCTGCATGGAATTCTATTTACATCCAAAGTAACTAGGTATTTATCTGAAGAAGAGTTAGAGGGAGTCGAAAGCGAATGACGAAAATAGTATTTATGGGTACTCCTGATTTTTCTGTTCCCGTTTTAAGAAGTGTAATAGAAGCAGGATATGAAGTGATCGGTGTAGTTACTCAACCAGATCGCCCAGTTGGAAGAAAAAGAGTACTTACTCCGCCTCCTGTGAAAGTGGAAGCGGAAAAGCATGGTATTCCGGTTCTTCAACCTGAAAAGATTCGTGTAAGAGAGGACTTGGATCAAGTATTAAACCTAAAGCCTGACTTAGTCGTAACGGCAGCGTTCGGTCAAATTTTACCGAAGGAGCTCTTAGAAGCACCACCGCTCGGATGCATAAATGTTCACGCTTCTTTGTTACCAGAATTACGAGGTGGGGCTCCCATTCATTACTCCATCATACAAGGAAAAGAAAAAACGGGAATAACGATCATGTATATGGCTGAAAAGCTTGATGCAGGGGATATTTTAACGCAAGTAGAAGTTGAAATTGCAGAAACAGATACGGTTGGTTCTTTGCATGATAAGCTTAGTGAGGCAGGTTCTAAGTTATTGTTAGACACCTTGCCAAGACTGATTAAAGGAGAACTAGAACCAATTCCCCAAAATGAGAAGGAAGCAACATTTGCTTATAATATAAAGCGCGAGGAAGAGAAAATTGTTTGGTCTAAAACAGGCGAAGAAATTTACAACCATATTAGGGGCATGAACCCATGGCCAGTCGCTTACACTCATCTTTCTGATTCAGTAATGAAACTATGGTGGGCGACGAAAGTTCAGGCAGTGAAAAAGGCAGTTCCAGGAGAAATTATTGCCATTGATGAAGATGGCTTTGTAGTTGCAACTGGAAATGATACAGCGATTAAAGTGACTGAGCTCCAACCCTCTGGTAAAAAGAAAATGACAGCTGATCAATTTTTACGAGGAGCAGGTTCGTTTTTAAAGGTTGGCGATCGTATAGGAGTTAGCGAATGACAGAAAAAACAAATGTCCGAGAAAGTGTTGTAGCTATTCTAGAGCAAATCGAAAAAAATCAATCATATAGCAATCTTCTTTTAAATAATGTGATTAAAAAAAATCAAATTGCATCAAAGGATATTGGATTGTTAACAGAATTAACCTACGGAACATTACAAAGAAAAATGACTCTTGATTATTACTTAGAGCCATTTATTAAAAATCCCAAAAAGCTTGAAAACTGGGTGAAGCAGCTACTGCGAATGACTTTATATCAAATGCTCTATTTAGATAAAATACCTGACCGTGCAGCCATTCATGAGGCAGTGGAAATTGCTAAAAAGAGAGGTCATAAAGGGATATCTGGTATGGTTAACGGTGTTCTTCGGTCTTTGCAACGTGAAGGTATTCGAGATGTCAATGAGATTAAGAATGAAGTCGAGCGATTATCCATAGAAACCAGTCATCCTACTTGGCTTGTTAGAAGATGGACCGAGCAATTTGGGTATAATAAAGCGAAAGAGATGTGTGAGATCAATTTAACTGCACCAATGCAAACTGCACGTATTAATACAAATAAAATCACCAGAGAAGCTTGTATCAAAAGGCTTTTAGATGAAGGCTTTCAAGTCGAGGAAAGTGTGGTTGTTCCTGAGGCAATTAAATGCTTAAGAGGAAATCTTGCTCATTCGGAAAGCTTTAAAGAAGGATTCATTACGATTCAGGATGAAAGTTCCATGCTTGTAGCATATGCATTAGGAATCGAACAAAATGAATCGATTTTAGATGCGTGCGCAGCTCCTGGTGGAAAGTCCACTCATATCGCTGAAAAGCTAGAAGAAACAGGACAAGTTGTTTCACTAGATCTTCATGAGCATAAAGTGAAGTTGATTAATGAAAATGCTACCCGACTTGGATTGACAAATATAGAAACCAAAGCTATGGATAGTCGTAAAGTACTTGAAGAGTTTGAGGGTAAAATGTTTGATCGGATTTTGCTTGATGCCCCGTGCTCTGGTCTTGGTGTAATGAGAAGAAAGCCAGATATGAAATACACAAAAAAAGAAGAAGATTTAGATCGTCTTCAGAGTATTCAGTTGCAGCTATTAGATTCTGTTACTCCACTATTAAAGCCAGGTGGAACGTTGGTGTACAGTACATGTACAATCGACCGCTCTGAAAATGAAGAGGTAGTAGCAGCGTTTTTACAGAAGCATACAGACTTTGAAGGTGACCCTACGGTTATTGAAAGAATGCCTAAGGCGATTCAGCCGCTTATGACGGGTTTTCAGCTACAGATTTTCCCTCAAGATTTTGGTTCAGATGGATTTTATATTGCAAGTTTAAGGAAGAAGGTGTAAAGAATGGAACAGACAACTATTGAAAAAGAACAAACATCCGTGCAAAAGCCATCCATTTACTCTATAGAATTACACGATTTAAAAGCATGGTTAGTAGAACAAAATGAAAAGGCATTTCGTGCCGAGCAAATCTTTGATTGGTTATACAAAAAGAGAGTGACGAGTTTTGAGGATATGTCTAATCTCTCAAAAACTTTACGTGAAACGTTAGAAGAGCATTATTCTCTAACCACACTAAATACGCTTATTCAACAACAATCATCAGATGGGACGATTAAGTTCCTATTTGAACTACATGATGGTTACTCCATTGAAACAGTGCTGATGAGGCATGAATATGGGAATTCGGTGTGTGTAACGACACAGGTCGGCTGCCGAATTGGATGTACTTTTTGTGCATCAACTTTAGGTGGACTGAAACGAAATTTAGAAGCAGGGGAGATCGTCGCTCAAGTAGTGAAGGTACAGCAAGCATTAGATGAAACAGATGAAAGAGTAAGCTCAGTTGTTATCATGGGAATAGGTGAGCCGTTTGACAATTACAATGATATGCTCTCGTTCTTAAAGATTATCAACCACGATAAAGGATTGAATATTGGAGCTAGACATATTACGGTATCAACTAGTGGAATTATCCCGAAGATTTATCAGTTTGCCGATGAAAATATGCAAATTAACTTTGCCATATCCCTTCATGCACCAAATACAGAGATTCGCAGTCGTTTAATGCCTATTAACCGTGCATATAAGCTCCCTGATTTAATGGATGCGGTACGATATTACATTGAGAAGACAGGAAGACGAGTAAGCTTTGAGTATGGGCTATTTGGTGGAGTGAATGATCAGGTGGAACATGCCGAAGAACTAGCGAAGCTTATTAAGGGTGTCAAATGTCACGTGAACTTAATTCCGGTAAACTATGTGCCAGAAAGAGATTACGTTCGAACACCTAAAGATCAAATTTTTGCATTTGAAAAAACGTTAAAAAATCACGGAGTAAATGTAACGATTCGAAGAGAGCACGGTCATGATATTGATGCAGCATGTGGACAGCTTCGTGCAAAGGAACGAAAAGAAGAGACGAGGTGACAATAGGTGAAAGCGGTATTTAAAACGGACCGAGGTCGGATTCGCCAGCATAATGAGGACAGTGGGGGAATCTTTATCAACCGTGATGGGCAACATCTATGTGTGGTTGCAGATGGAATGGGTGGACATCGAGCAGGAGATGTCGCCAGTTCCATGGCGATCAAGCATTTAGAAGAGATGTGGAAGGATTCAAGTGGAATCGAAACGGCCTCCCATGCAGAGGAGTGGTTAAGAAACAGTATTCCTCTTATCAATCAAGTAGTATTCCAGCATTCACAGCAACACGCCGAGTGTGAAGGGATGGGAACAACAGTTGTTGCTGCCATTGTTACGCCATTATTTTCGACTGTGCTGAATATTGGAGATAGTCGTTGTTACATTTTAAATGATACAGGTTTTCAGCAATTAACAGAAGATCATACACTTGTGAATGAGCTTGTTCGAACGGGGCAAATTTCAAGGGAGGATGCAGAACATCACCCACGTAAAAATGTAATTTTACGTGCACTTGGAACGGAGCCAGAAATAAAAATGGATATTCGCACCATCATGTTTGAAGAAGGAGATGTTCTCCTTTTATGTTCAGATGGTTTATCTAATAAAGTATCAACCAATGAAATGGTTAGTATTTTAAAAAATGAAGAAAAATTAGAAGAAAAGGCAACCACTCTCATCAACCTTGCCAACGAGCATGGTGGTGAGGACAATATTACCTTAGTCATTTTACAATTTGACGTTGGCGATGATTGGGGTGGGGATACATGCTAATTGGGAAGCGTTTAAGCGGCCGCTACAAAGTGTTTGAGATGATTGGTGGCGGCGGAATGGCAAATGTTTATCTTGCTCATGATATGATCTTAGATAGAGACGTGGCTGTTAAGGTGCTAAGACTTGATTTTTCAAATGACGAGGAATTTATTAGACGTTTTCACCGAGAAGCACAGTCTGCTACTAGCTTGGCCCATCCGAATATTGTTAGTATATACGATGTTGGTGAAGAAGATTCTATCTATTATATTGTTATGGAGTATGTGGAGGGCCAAACTCTCAAACAATACATACAGCAGCAGTTATCGTTACACGTAGCTGATGCGATTAATATTATGAAGCAGTTAACTTCCGCTATATCACATGCACATCAAAATCATATCGTTCACAGAGATATTAAACCACATAATATATTAATTGATCGCGAAGGAAATGTGAAAATTACGGATTTTGGCATTGCTATGGCAATGAGTGCAACAAGTATAACGCAAACAAACTCAGTGCTTGGCTCCGTCCATTATTTATCTCCTGAACAAGCAAGAGGTGGAATGGCAAACCGTAAATCGGATATCTATTCTCTTGGAATTGTCATGTTTGAGTTGTTAACAGGGAGGCTTCCATTTTCAGGTGAGTCAGCCGTTTCAATTGCTTTAAAACACTTACAATCGGAAACACCTTCATTAAGAAGATGGAATCCAAAAATTCCACAAAGTGTGGAAAATATTGTATTGAAGGCAACGGCAAAGGATCCTTTTCATCGTTATGATAGTGTAGAAGATATGGAGATGGATTTAGTAACTTCACTCGATCCTGATCGAATCGACGAGCCGAAGTTTGCTCTTCCAATCGATGATGATGCTACCAAGGCAATTCCAGTCATTACCGCGGATCAATACCAAACATCTGATGAGACACTTGTACATAGTAAAGAGCATCCTGTTCTTCAACAGACAACTGACAAAGACGGAGATAATAAGAAGAAGAAAAAGAAGAGAAAATGGCCTATTGTGCTCGTATCTATCTTTCTCATATTGATTATCCTTGCCGTATTAACGGTAACAGTTTTACCTAAAGTATTAGGACCAAAAGATGTGCTTGTTCCAGATGTAGCTGGAAAAGAGTTAGATGAAGCGATGGAAGTCCTTCAGGAACAAGGTTTAAAAATTGGTGAAACGATTGAAGTTACAGATGAAGTGGTAGAGGAAGGACTCATCATAAAAACATACCCTAAGGAAGGGAAAACGGTAAAAGAAGGGCAGGAAGTGGACCTTTATTTAAGTATTGGCAAAGAGAAATGGACTTTGCTAGACTATACCGGCCGTCAATATGATGATGTAATTGATTTATTAGAAGCAAGGGGCTTTAAAGACATTACAAAAACGGAAGTTTACGATGATTCTGCTCCAGTGGGACAAATCATCTCTCAGGATCCATCGAGCGGGGAAGAAATTATTCCTGCAGAAACCGAACTGAAATTTACCGTTAGTAAGGGGCCGCAGTTAATAAAGCTCAAGGATCTTTCAGGTTATAATGAAAAAGGAATTCAAGAGTACGCACATTCCTCTGGATTAAATGTTCAGATCGCAAGTGAGGGCGAATATAGCGATACGGTGGCTGAAGGATTAGTTGTCTCCCAAAAGCCTTCTGCAGGTGCAGATTTACAAAAAGGGTCTACCGTGACCGTAGTACTTTCTAAAGGAAAAGAAGCGATTCCGAAAACCGTACAAAAGGAAATTACCATCCCTTATGAACCTTTAGTGGAGGGGACTCCGCAAGTTGTCCAGATTTATATAGAGGATATGGATCACAATATATCAGAACCGGTGCAAACCTTTGAAATTACTCAAACTGAGACTCGGACTATACAGTTAATTATTGCTCCTAATCAACAGGGTGCATACAGAGTTCAGAGGGACGGTGATGTTATCGATGAACAACCGGTACCATACCCGACAAATTAAAATAGGTTTAGGAACTAATCGTTCACATTCTGTTAAAGGAGTGTATGTATGCCAGAAGGCAAAATTATTAAAGCATTAAGCGGGTTCTATTATGTTCTCACAGATGATAATCAAGTGATTCAGTGCAGAGGAAGAGGGGTATTTCGCTTAAATAAAGTGACCCCTCTTGTAGGCGATGAAGTCGTTTTCCAAGCAGAAAATGAAACTGAGGGCTATATTTTAGAAGTAAAGGATCGAAAAAATGAGCTGGTAAGACCACCGATATCTAATGTTGATCAAGCAATATTAGTATTTTCGGCTGTTGAGCCTGATTTTAGTACCGCATTGCTCGACCGCTTTTTAGTTTTAGTTGAATTTAACCGTATCAAACCAATTATTTGTATTACAAAGATGGATTTAACCAGTGCCGATGAAAGAGCAATGATGGAAACATACCGTAAACAATATACGAACGCGGGCTATGAAGTGATCCTAACCTCATCGGAAACCGAGGATGGGTTAGAACAGCTGCTTCCTCATTTAAAAGGAGTCATATCCGTATTCGCCGGTCAGTCCGGAGTTGGAAAATCTTCGCTATTAAATGCAATCCGACCAGATTTAGAACTCAAGACAAATGATATATCCTCACATCTAGGTCGAGGAAAACATACAACAAGACATGTTGAATTAATAAAAATTGGGGAAGGGTTAGTCGCAGATACACCTGGTTTCAGTTCACTGGAATTCACGGATATAGAGGTGGAGGACTTAAACTATTGCTTCCCTGATTTCGAAAAGTTAAGTGAAAACTGTAAATTTCGCGGGTGTATTCACTTAAAGGAACCAAAATGTGCGGTAAAGGAAGCAGTGAGTAACGGAGAGCTTCCTGAGTATCGATATGAGCATTATGAGCTTTTTGTGCAAGAAATTAAAGAGAGAAAGCCGAGGTATTAATTATGGTGAAAATTGCGCCCTCCATACTATCAGCTGATTTTTCAAAACTGGGAGAAGAAATTAAAGACGTAGAACGAGGGGGAGCAGATTATATCCATGTTGATGTCATGGATGGTCATTTTGTTCCCAATATTACGATTGGTCCTCTTATTGTAGAAGCGATTCGTCCAATCACGAAACTTCCGCTTGATGTACATTTAATGATTGAAAATCCAGATCAGTATATTGAGGCATTTGCTAATGCTGGTGCCGATTATCTTACTGTTCATGTTGAAGCTTGTAAGCATCTACATCGGACCATCCACTATATTAAATCATTTGGAGTAAAAGCTGGGGTTGTTCTAAATCCTGCTACACCAGTTCAAACCATTGAACATGTGATTGAAGATATTGATATGGTCCTATTAATGACGGTTAATCCTGGCTTTGGAGGGCAGAAATTTATTGAGCAAGTGCTTCCGAAAATTACACAGGTAAAAGAACTTGTTGATAAAAAAGGGTTATCCGTAGAAATCGAAGTAGATGGTGGAGTGAACGAGGAAACGGCAAGGAAATGTGTAGACGCTGGTGCAAATGTTCTCGTGGCTGGTTCAGCTATATACAACGAAAGAGATAGAAAAACAGCGATTGAAAAAATAAGAGGATAAGAATGTAGGCTAGCTTTTTAGAAGCTAGCCTTTCCTTGATTACAAGGAGGACCTTAAAATGGAGATCAATATATTAGCTGGTGGTCCACAAGAGCATATCCCTTCTCTTCGCTCATTCAGTGGAGAGTGGGTTGGTGTGGATCGTGGAGTCCTAACACTAATAAAAGAAGGAATCTTTGTGGATAAAGCCTTTGGTGATTTTGATTCTGTGATGGAAGAAGAATTTGCGTTTATAAAAAAACATGTGGATGAATTACAAACGTTTCCACCAGAAAAAGATGAAACAGATATGGAACTTGCGATTTCATGGGCGATAAAACAAAGGCCGGAAAAAATTCGAATTTTTGGGGCTACGGGTGGAAGGCTGGATCATTTTTTTGCTAATATTCAGTTGCTTTTCAAACCAATGGCTTTTCATAATACAGTCCCGATGGAAATCATTGACCGTCAAAATATCATTTCATTAATACAAGCAGGTACACATATAATAGAGAGAAATGATGAGTACAAATATATTTCTTTTATTCCTTTTCATGGCGAAGTGGAGGGATTAACCCTTATTGGTTTTAAGTATCCATTAACGCTTCGACATATTCCGATTCATTCCACTCTATGTATTAGCAATGAACTAATTTCTGATATTGGTACTATATCTTTTTCGGAAGGCATATTAATGGTGATAAGGAGTCGCGATTAAACTTCCTTATATTGAGTACTTATCTTTATATTTTGAATATGATAATGAGAGTTCTGAAACTTGTTCATGCGTGAGATGGTGAGGAGGGACATTATGAGATTTTACACGATTAAATTGCCGAAATTTTTAGGCGGCATTGTCCGCGCGATGCTGGGTACGTTTAAAAAGGGCTAAACCAAGGTGGTATGTGTAACACGTTTTCAAGAAAGACAACCTTAAAAAACCAATGTACACCGATGTAAGAGAATCACATCGGTGTATTTTTTTTGTGAATAATTAAAAGTCTATTTCTAAAGTTTAATGGGAAGGCTAGTTTTAAAAGGAAATGAAAAAGAGCATCCAAATGGATACTCTTTACACATTATACGCGTTCAACTTTACCTGATTTAAGTGCTCTTGCAGAAACCCAAACACGCTTTGGCTTTCCGTCTACAAGAATACGTACCTTTTGAAGGTTAGCACCCCAAGTACGCTTGTTAGCGTTCATAGCATGAGAACGTGCGTTACCTGAACGAGTTCCTTTACCAGTTACAACACATTTACGTGGCATATACATTTCCCTCCTTACTATCAAAGGTGAAGCATTATTTGTTCATCTTTAAAATGCAATGTAAAATTGCTTTCAAGTTTTATTTAATGTGAAAATAGCGGATTGTCCGTTTTTCAAGCATTAAAAGATACTTTAATAATTTATCATACAACCATTCGGAATGCAACAGTTGTAACAAAAGGTTTCAAGAAAATTTCCTTGACATAGATAAAATCTTAAGGCTCTATTATAAGTGCGGGGAATATGACTTTTAAATTTGATGTCCTTATAGTAAAATGACTGTAGTTAAGGAGCAAATTCCAAAGGGGGAAGCATTTATGTCCATCGAACTGAAAACAAATTTCGGACAAATTGATATCTCAAATGAAGTAATTGCAACAATCGCTGGAGGAGCAGCTGTTGATTGCTACGGTATAGTAGGAATGGCTTCAAAACATCAACTAAAAGATGGCCTTACGGAAATATTAAGAAGAGAGAATTTTACTAGAGGTGTAATTGTTCGTCAGGAAAATGATGAAGTACATATTGATATGTATATAATTGTTAGCTATGGTACAAAAATTTCTGAGATTGCACATAATGTACAATCAAAAGTGAAATATACCTTAGACAAAACAGTTGGCCTTGCCGTTGACTCAGTTAATATTTACGTTCAAGGTGTTCGCGTCACGAACCCGTAAGTAAAATGCGTTGCCCGAAGAAGCTTTTAGGCTTCCTAGGGCAGTGCGTTCGTAGTGACGAACATTAGTGAGGAGGAAAGACTTGTGTCAATTAAATCTTTAGATGGAAAACGTTTCGCTGAAATGGTGTTACAAGGAGCGAATCACTTGTCCTCTAATGCAAAATATGTGGATGCACTGAACGTGTTTCCCGTTCCAGATGGTGATACTGGAACAAATATGAACTTATCGATGACTTCTGGAGCAAAAGAAGTTAGAAATAATGTTCAAAACCATATTGGAAAGGTTGGAATTGCACTTTCCAAAGGATTGCTGATGGGTGCAAGAGGAAACTCTGGAGTTATTTTATCCCAGCTTTTCCGAGGCTTTTCGAAAGCAATCGAAACAAAAGCTAGCATCAATGCATTTGAATTTGCCGCTTCTCTTGATGCAGGAGTGATTACTGCTTATAAAGCGGTGATGAAGCCTGTTGAAGGAACCATCCTAACGGTTGCAAAAGACTCTGCGAAGCAAGCAGTTGAAGCAGCGAAAAAATCAGATGATATCGTTACGATTATGGAGGCAGTAGTTGCAGAAGCAAAGGCATCCCTAAAGCGTACACCAGATCTTCTACCGGTTTTAAAGGAAGTGGGAGTGGTTGATAGTGGTGGTCAAGGACTTGTGTTTGTGTATGAAGGCTTCCTAGCGGTACTAAAGGGAGAAAAATTACCTGAAGGTCCAACACTAGCATCCTCAATGGATGACCTAGTCAATGCAGAACATCACAAGAGTGTACAAAGCCATATGAACACGGAAGACATCGAGTTTGGCTATTGTACAGAATTTATGGTCAAGTTGGACGACGAGAAACTTCACTCTAAACCATTTAGCGAGCAAACCTTCCGTCAAGATTTAAGTCAGCACGGTGATTCACTATTGGTAATATCTGATGATCAACTTGTAAAAGTACATATTCATGCAGAGTATCCAGGAAATGTGCTAACGTATGCACAAACCTATGGAAACTTAGTGAACCTTAAAATTGAAAATATGCGTGAGCAGCATACGAATTTGTTGTCCGATTCCAATGAGAAACCAAGTGCTCCTGCAAAGCCGAAGGAGCAGCAAGAGTACGGTATTGTAACCGTTTCAATGGGGTCAGGAATTGCAGAATTGTTTAAGAGTATCGGTGCACATGCAGTTATTGAAGGCGGACAAACGATGAATCCAAGTACGGAGGATATCGTTAAGGCGATTAAAGAAGTGAATTCAAAAAAAGTAATTATTTTGCCGAACAACAAAAACATCATCATGGCTGCTGAACAAGCAGCTGAAGTAACTGAAGAAGATGCGATTGTTATCCCTTCAAAAACTGTACCACAAGGAATGTCTGCTCTTCTCGCCTTTAACCCAGGTGCAGACCTAGAAGGCAATAAAGAGGGCATGACGGAAGCTCTACAAAATGTTAAAACAGGACAAATTACTTATGCTGTTCGTGACACAAGTATCGATGGCCTTGAGATTGAAAAAGATGACTTCATGGGCATTGCCGAGGGGAAAATCGTTGTAAAGGATAAAGACAAAGTTGTCTCTGCAACGAAACTCCTCGATCAGCTTCTTGATGGAGACTCGGAGATTTTAACGATCTTAAAAGGTGAGGATGCAACAGACGCGGATGTAAATGCAGTTGTCGAGTTTGTAGAAGCAAATTACGGCGATGTTGAAATCGAGATTCACGATGGAAAACAACCGTTATATGCATTCATTTTCTCAGTTGAATAATATTGATGGAAGCATGGCTCAAGCTGTGCTTCCTTTCATTTGAAAAAATCCACTTTGTATATAGTGGAAATAGAAGAAACTACAATGTTTTTTTCATACAATATTGTATAATACAATGTGGGAAACCGTTAAGAGTAAATTAGAATTCTCCACAAGGGGGAAAAAGTGATGAAGTACAAAAGTGTTTTTGATATTATAGGCCCTGTAATGATTGGTCCTTCCAGTTCACATACAGCAGGGGCAGCACGAATTGGAAGAGTAGCAAGAAGCCTTTTTGGGCGTGAACCAAAGTGGGCAAAGATCTCCCTTTACGGCTCTTTTGCGCAAACATATAAGGGACATGGAACAGATGTAGCGATAGTTGGAGGACTATTAGACTTTGATACATTTGATGAACGAATTATTGAGTCCATATCTATCGCACATTCAAACGGAATGGAAATTACATTTATTGAGGAAGAAGCAATTCCCACTCATCCGAATACAGCTAAAGTAGTCATTGGTGACGATCAAGGAGAGTTAGAATTAGTAGGCATTTCTATTGGCGGTGGCAAAATCGAAATAACAGAGTTAAATGGCTTTGAGTTAAGGTTATCAGGTCATCACCCGGCGATTTTAGTCGTTCATAATGACCGTTTTGGTGCAATTGCGAGTGTTTCTAATATACTAGCGTCACACGAACTAAATATAGGACATATGGAAGTTTCAAGGAAAGAAAAGGGAATGCTTGCGTTAATGACGATTGAAGTGGATCAGAATATTGACGACTCGGTTATAAAAGAATTAGAAGCGCTTGATCATGTGGTAAAAGTTGCCAAAATCGTAGAATAGTAGAGAGTTTTTATGGTAGCGCTTTCAAAAATAGATTACTAGAATGTAGGGAGAGTGTACATCATGTTTCGCAATGTCGCAGAGCTAGTTGAGCTCGCTAGTACACAAAATAAAAAAATATCAGATATTATGATTGAGCAAGAAATGGAAGTTACCGGTCGGACACGAGAACAAATCCTTAAGCAGATGGATGTGAATTTGTCTGTGATGGAGCAAGCTGTTGAACGTGGCCTAAATGGGGTAACGTCTCACTCGGGTCTCACAGGTGGAGATGCTGTGCTTCTTCAAAAATATATTCAGTCAGGAAAGTCATTATGTGGAGACACGATCCTAGATGCCGTCTCGAAGGCTGTTGCTACAAACGAAGTGAATGCGGCAATGGGGACGATTTGTGCAACCCCTACAGCAGGATCAGCTGGTGTGGTACCTGGAACCTTATTTGCCGTAAGAGATAAACTGCAACCTACAAGAGAACAGATGATAGCCTTCTTATTTACATCGGGGGCATTTGGGTTTGTTGTTGCCAACAATGCATCTATATCTGGCGCTGCTGGAGGCTGTCAAGCAGAGGTGGGGTCTGCTGCTGGAATGGCTGCAGCCGCTATTGTAGAAATGGCTGGTGGAACTCCTACTCAATGTGCAGAAGCTATGGCGATCACTTTGAAAAATATGTTAGGATTAGTGTGTGACCCTGTTGCGGGTTTAGTAGAAGTCCCTTGTGTAAAACGTAATGCAATGGGAGCTGCAAACGCAATGGTGGCAGCGGATATGGCATTAGCAGGAATCACTAGTCGAATTCCATGTGATGAAGTAATTGATGCGATGTATAAAATCGGTCAAACGATGCCTACCGCACTTAAAGAAACGGCGCAGGGAGGGTTGGCGGCAACTCCGACAGGTCGCAGACTGGAAGCGAAAATTTTCGGAATACCGCATGTTCATGGAGAACAACAACAGTAATTTAAAGCAATCCGTAACAGCTGTAAAAGGAATTGGTGCTGAGACAGCTCAAAGTCTTGCTGAAATGAGAATAGTGACTATAGAAGATTTACTTGAATATTTTCCATATCGTTATGAAGATTATCGCCTTCGCGACTTAACAGAAGTGAAGCATGACGAGAGGATTACCGTAGAAGGGAAGGTTCATAGTGAGCCTTCTCTTATGTATTATGGAAAAAAGCGATCAAGACTAACCATCCGTTTGTTAGTAGAAAGATATTTAATTCAAGTTGTATTTTTTAATCAGGCTTATTTGAAAAATAAGTTTCAAGTAAATGAAATGGTTACCGTAACTGGGAAATGGGATCAGCATCGTCAAATGATAACAGCCTCTCAAGCGAAAATTGGATCAAATGAATCAGAAAAAAAGTTTGTTCCCGTTTACAGTGTGAAAGGAGATGTGACCGTTAAAGGTCTTAGGAGATTTATTAATCTAGCATTCTCCCAGTATGGAAAGGATATTACAGAAACTCTTCCAGAAAAAATGATAAGCAAATATAAGCTAGGAAATCGGAAGCAATCCTTGCTCTCGATGCACAATCCTCTAAACGAAGAAGATGTGAAGCTAGCACGTCGAAGATTTGTGTATGAAGAATTTTTACAATTTCAGTTAAAGATGCAAGCGTTACGAAAGTTTGAAAGGGAGAATTCTAAGGGAGTTTCTCAAAACTATGACTTAGGTAAGGTAAAGGATTTCATTGATCATCTACCATTCCCGCTTACCAATGCTCAGAAGCGAGTGGTAAACGAGGTGTTGAAGGATCTGAAATCTCCATATCGGATGAATCGTTTGCTACAAGGCGATGTAGGTTCTGGAAAAACCGTTGTTGCTGCTATTGGTCTCTTTTCTAGTTATACAGCCGGATATCAAGGAGCTTTAATGGTTCCTACAGAAATATTAGCTGAGCAGCATGCGGAATCTTTAAAGGCGTTATTAGAGCCTAATGGATTATCAGTCGAGTTGTTAACGAGCTCGGTAAAGGGAAAGAGACGCCGAGAAGTGTTAGAACGATTAAAAAACGGTGAAATTCATATATTAATTGGTACACACGCGTTAATTCAGGATGAAGTGGTATTTTCCAAACTTGGCCTTGTTATTACAGATGAACAGCATCGATTCGGTGTGGAGCAAAGAAGGGTTTTACGTGAAAAAGGAGAGAACCCGGATGTGCTCTTTATGACAGCTACTCCCATTCCACGAACACTAGCGATTACAGTGTTTGGAGAAATGGATGTGTCAATCATTGATGAAATGCCTGCAGGTCGTAAGGCGATTGAAACGTATTGGGCGAAGGCGGATATGCTTGATCGTGTCCTTTCCTTTATGGAAAAAGAGCTTGCGAAAGGACGACAAGCATATGTGATCTGTCCACTCATTGAGGAATCAGACAAGCTCGATGTACAAAATGCGATTGATGTACATGTTGCGTTACAAACATACTTTCACAATCGGTATCAAGTTGGTTTGATGCATGGAAGACTGAGCTCTGACGAGAAAGATGAAGTAATGAAGGCATTTAGTTCAAATCAAAATCAAGTACTTGTTTCAACTACGGTTGTAGAAGTGGGAGTCAATGTTCCAAATGCTACGATGATGGTCATCTATGATGCAGAAAGATTTGGATTGGCACAGCTTCACCAGCTACGGGGACGAGTGGGAAGAGGAAGCGAACAATCATATTGTGTTCTTCTGGCCGATCCCAAAACAGAGGTTGGGAAAGAGCGAATGAAAATAATGACTGAAACAAATGATGGCTTTGTTGTTAGTGAGAAAGATCTTGAGCTTCGAGGACCTGGAGATTTCTTTGGTAGAAAGCAAAGTGGCCTTCCTGAGTTTAAGGTAGCTGATATGGTTCATGATTACCGGGCGTTAGAAACCGCTCGAAATGACGCAATGATCTTAATAGAATCTGAAGAATTTTGGAAAAGTGATGAATTTGCCAAGTTGCGTTCGAAGCTTGCAGATTCTGGTGTATTGGAAAATGAAAAGCTAGATTAATAAAAAAGTGGAAGTACCTTAATCAAAAGTGGATTGCAAAAAAAGTTTGTTGCAATCTGCTTTTTAGTTTTATATACTACTATTAGTACCTAGTCTTAATACTTCGGACGGTGTTTTACATATGAGAAAAAGTAAAAAAGAACGTCAACGACTTTTAATAGAAACGATAAAAGAAAACCCGTTTATTACCGATGAGGAGCTTGCTGATCAATTTACGGTAAGCGTACAAACCATCCGGTTAGATCGTTTAGAGTTATCGATTCCTGAGCTACGGGAAAGAATAAAGAATGTCGCTGAAAAGCGATTCGACGATGAAGTACGTTCTTTACCAATCGATGAAGTGATTGGTGAAATTATTGATATTGAGCTTGATCAAACGGCTATTTCTATTTTTGATGTCAAGCATGAACATGTGTTTAAGAGAAATCAAATCGCAAGAGGTCACCACGTTTTTGCACAGGCTAATTCATTAGCGGTTGCAGTGATCAATGATGAATTGGCTTTAACGGCTAAGGCCAATATTCAATTTACTAGATCAGTTAAGGAAAATGAACGAGTTATTGCAAAAGCAAAAGTGTTACGAATTGATGAAGAAAAAGGTAGAACTCTTGTGGAAGTAAATAGTTTTGTGAATAATGAACTAGTATTTACTGGTGAATTTGAAATGTACCGGTATAAAAAATGATATAAGGAATGAATAACAATGAAATTGGCCCTTGATGCAATGGGAGGCGACCATGCTCCAAAAGAGATCGTTCTAGGAGCGATGAAGGCCGTTCAAGCTTTTGATGATTTACATATATGTTTAGTTGGTGATGAAGCGAAAATTAAGGAGCATCTTACCACTCACGAAAGAATATCGATTTTACATACGGAACAGGTCATCTTAGGCACGGATGAGCCTGTCAAAGCGGTAAGACGAAAGAAAGATTCATCCATGGTTCTAGCTGCAAAGTTGGTTGCAGACGGAGAAGCAGATGGTTGTATTTCTGCTGGTAATACAGGGGCTTTAATGGCGACCGGTTTGTTCGTGGTAGGTCGTATTGAAGGGATCGAAAGACCAGCCTTAGCACCAACCCTACCGACAATTGGTGGGGAAGGGTTTCTATTGCTTGATGTAGGTGCAAATGTTGACGCGAAGCCTGAACACTTATTGCAAAATGCCATCATGGGTTCTATCTATGCTGAAAACGTAAGAGGAGTGAAGAATCCAAGAGTGGGGCTTTTGAATATCGGAACAGAAGAGAAAAAAGGAAATGAGCTATCCAAGCTGGCTTTTGATCTTCTAAAGGAAGCGCCTGTTAACTTTATTGGAAACGTGGAAGCTAGGGATTTGCTAGATGGTGTGGCAGATGTCGTGGTCACCGATGGATTCACTGGCAATATGGTTTTAAAGACAATTGAAGGAACGGCTTTATCTGTATTTAAAATGCTAAAGACAACGCTGTATAGCTCTTTGAAGACGAAGGTTGCAGCGGCTGTTTTAAAGCCAGACCTTATGCAATTAAAAGCAAAGATGGATTATTCAGAGTATGGTGGTGCGGGATTGTTCGGACTAAAGGCACCTGTTATTAAAGCGCATGGATCCTCTGATGCAAACTCCGTTTACAATGCAATTAGACAAACGAGAGACATGGTGGAAAAGAAGGTTGCGCCTACGATTAAAGACGCGATATTAAAATACACAGAAGCAAGAGAGGAGTAACTATGGGTAAATTAGCGATTATCTTTCCTGGACAAGGATCACAATCAGTTGGAATGGGAAAATCCTTTGCAGAGACAAATGTGGAAGTTCAATCTATTTTTGAACAAGCAGACCAAAAATTAGGATTTTCTCTATCCAATCTTATTTTTGAAGGCCCCCAAGAGGAGCTAACAAAAACTACAAACACTCAACCTGCGCTCTTAACCACATCAATTGCGCTGTTTGAGCAATTCAAGAAAGCTGAGATAAAAGCAGACTATATGGCTGGTCATAGCTTAGGTGAATACACAGCATTAGTAGCTGCTGGAGCGATTGGTTTTGAGGATGGGGTGTATGCGGTTCGTAGACGTGGTGAGTTTATGGAAGAAGCTGTTCCTAATCGAGAAGGAGCGATGGCGGCTGTATTAGGTCTAGATCGTGATACTTTGGCAGAAGCGGTAGAAAAAGCGGCGGCTGAAGGAGAAGTAGTAGGCCTTGCGAATATGAATTGCCCTGGCCAAATTGTCATTTCAGGCTCTAGAAAAGGAGTGGAGCTTGCTTCACAGCTTGCAAAGGAAGCAGGGGCAAAACGAGTTCTTCCGCTTGAAGTTAGTGGTCCATTTCATTCACAGTTAATGAAGCCAGCATCAGGTCGTTTGGGAGAAGTATTGGATGGAATTTCAATCAGTGAAGCGGCTGTTCCTGTTATCGCCAATGTGAACGCACAAGAAATGACAGGTGCTGAGGAAATTAAGGATAGGTTGCTTGAACAACTATACTCTCCTGTATTATGGGAAGATAGCGTGAAACATATGATTGAACTCGGTGTAGATACTTTTGTTGAAATCGGACCTGGAAAAGTGTTGTCTGGTCTAGTAAAGAAAGTGGATCGTTCCGTTCAAACCTATTCCATTTCTGATGAGGAAACGCTATTGACAACAATTCATGCATTAAAGGAGAGAACTGTATGAAACTTTTAGGGAAAGTGGCACTTGTTACAGGTGCTTCACGTGGAATCGGTAGAGACATTGCTATTGAACTAGCAAAAGAGGGAGCCAATGTAGCGGTTAATTACGCTGGAAGTGAAGCTCGTGCAAATGAAGTGGTTCAAGAAATTCAAAGTCTTGGAAGAGAAGCATTTGCCGTTCAATGCGATGTTGCTAATGGAGATTCCGTGGCAGAGATGGTTAAGCAAACGATAGAACGTTGGGGAAGCCTAGATATCCTTGTCAATAATGCAGGTATTACAAGAGATAACTTGATTATGCGTATGAAGGAAGACGAATGGGACGATGTTATTAATACCAACTTAAAAGGTGTGTTCCTTTGTACAAAGGCCGTTACTCGACAAATGATGAAGCAGAAGAGTGGCAGAATTATTAATATTTCCTCCGTTGTTGGTGAAAGCGGGAACGCTGGTCAAGCCAATTATGTGGCAGCGAAAGCTGGGGTAATCGGATTAACGAAGACGACGGCTAAGGAACTTGCTCCTCGTGGGATCACAGTTAATGCAGTTGCACCAGGTTTTATTACGACTGATATGACAGATAAGCTAACGGATGAGATTAAAGAGGGAATGTTAAAAATGATTCCACTAGCTAAATTTGGCGAACCGAAAGATATTGCCAATGCTGTTACGTTTTTAGCATCTGATGACAGCCGCTACATTACTGGGCAAACCATCCATGTAAACGGTGGAATGGTCATGTAACCGAAAATTCAACATTTATTAATTGTTGGAAATACACTATAATGTCCCTTGAGGGGAGGTGAAAAGCATGGCAGATGTATTAGAGCGCGTAACGAAGATTATCGTTGACAGACTTGGAGTAGAAGAAAATCAAGTGACTCTTGAAGCTTCTTTCAAGGATGATCTTGGTGCTGATTCCCTTGACGTAGTAGAATTAGTTATGGAATTAGAAGACGAGTTTGATATGGAAATCTCTGACGATGATGCTGAAAAGATTTCTACAGTGGGTGACGCTGTGAATTACATAAAAAGTACTCAATAATCGTTAGAATTTATGAAAAAGCTCCGCAGCAATGCGGGGCTTTCTTCTGTCTTAAATAAATATTAAAAAACCTTCAATCTTCCTTTGCGTTTTTAAGAACTTTTACGTAAACTTGATATGGTATGTAAACTATTAGCAAGGTGGAGGCAAAATGAGCAAGTACGGAAAAGAAAGAGAGAAACGTAGCTTTCGCTCTTATGATAAATTATTTAAAGAATTTCAATCAGAACAAGGCATTACCTTTACAGATGAGAAACTATTAAAACAAGCATTTACCCATTCATCATATGTGAATGAGCATCGTAGAAAGCCCTATGAAGATAATGAGAGGCTTGAATTTTTAGGAGACGCTGTATTAGAATTGACCGTTTCACAATTCCTTTATAAGAAATACCCGATGATGAGCGAAGGGGAGTTGACGAAGCTGCGTGCAGCCGTTGTTTGTGAGCCCTCTTTAGTAAGGTTTGCAAACGAACTTTCTTTTGGGAAACTAGTGCTTCTTGGAAAAGGGGAAGAAATGACAGGAGGCCGTGAGCGTCCAGCCCTGTTAGCAGATGTGTTTGAAGCGTTTATTGGTGCTCTCTTTTTGGACAAAGGAATTGAAACGGTGCTTGAATTTTTAGAAAAAGTGGTATTTCCTAAAATTAACGAAGGTGCTTTTTCTCATGTGATGGATTTTAAAAGTCAGCTGCAAGAGCTTGTACAAAGAGATGGAAT
This sequence comes from Bacillaceae bacterium, assembly GCA_041640555.1. GTDB lineage: Bacteria > Bacillota > Bacilli > Bacillales > Cytobacillaceae > Robertmurraya_A. Next base: position 87,796 of record JBEQAB010000003.1, on the reverse strand, counting down.
TGGTACAATCGAATACAAAATTTTACTAGAGCGAGGACCGGCCCATAACAGGGAGTTTGTCTCAAAGGTTTGTTTAAACAACGAAGAGCTTGGACAAGGTACAGGGAGATCAAAGAAAGAAGCGGAGCAGCATGCTGCACAAATGGCTTTAGAAAAGATCAAATCGCACCTTAATGGAGCAAAAGAACAGCTAGAAGAAAAACAACAGGAGTAGAGATAAAGGGGGAAAAGCTGTGTATCTCAAACGTTTGGATGTAGTCGGATTCAAGTCGTTTGCTGAGAGAATTGGGGTCGATTTTGTCCCGGGTGTCACAGCAGTGGTTGGTCCAAATGGAAGTGGAAAAAGTAATATCACTGATGCGATTCGTTGGGTGTTAGGAGAGCAGTCAGCGAAATCGCTTCGTGGCTCAAAGATGGAAGATATTATCTTTGCTGGTAGTGATTCGCGAAAAGCATTGAATTTTGCTGAAGTAACGTTGACGCTGGATAACGAAGATCAAGCATTGCCGATTGAATACAATGAGGTAAGTGTTACAAGACGAGTGTATCGCTCTGGAGATAGTGAGTTTCAAATCAATAAGCAAACATGCAGGCTAAAAGATATCGTTGATTTGTTTATGGACTCTGGGCTAGGGAGAGAAGCGTTTTCAATCATCAGCCAAGGAAAAGTAGAAGAAATATTAAACAGCAAGGCCGAAGAAAGAAGAACGATCTTTGAAGAAGCTGCTGGTGTTCTAAAATATAAAAATCGTAAAAAGAAAGCTGAGTCAAAACTAACGGAAACTCAAGATAACTTAAATCGTGTGAGTGATATCTTACATGAATTAGAAACGCAAGTAGAGCCACTTAAAATTCAAGCTTCAATTGCAAAGGATTTTCTGCAACAAAAAGAAGAGCTCGAAAAGATAGAAGTTGCGGTAACGGTGCATGAAATTGAGGAGCTTCATGAAAAGTGGGAAAAGCTAACTAGACAGCTTGAACAGCATAAAGAAGATGAAATTAAGCTTTCTACCGTCCTTCAATCAAAGGAAGCTAAGATTGTTGAAATGAGAGACCATATGGCGGCCCTCGATGAGTCGATTACCGACTTACAGGACGTTCTTTTGCGTGTGAGTGAGGAGCTTGAAAAGGTTGAAGGTAGAAAAGAGGTTCTAAAAGAGAGAAAGAAAAATGCTACGCAAAACAAAGAGCAGCTTAGAAAAGGCATCGAGGAAGTTTCTCTGAAAATAAAAGAATTAACCTCGCTTCAACTGGAGCAAGAGAAAAGCTATCAGCGTATGAATAATGAGGTATTGTCTCTTAAAAAACTGCTAAAAGAAAAGCAGGAGGTTCTCGCAACGTTTAGTGAGAATATTGAAGAGCGAATCGAGTCATTAAAAAGTGATTATATTGAAATTCTAAACAAACAAGCATCTAGTAAGAATGAGCTTCAAAACACAGAAAAGCAGCTATCACAGCAAGGTGTAAAAAACACAAGATTAGAAGCTGATAACGAAAAGTATCTTCAAGAAAGACAGGGGATTTCCGCCCGAAAGCAGGAAATTGAAGCGGATATTGCGGGTGTTCAAAAGAATCTTGAAGAACAAGTTCATGTCTTTAGAGAAGAGCAGAAAAAGCTCGACCACTTGAAAAATAAGTACCAAAAGCAAGAAACACAGCTTTATCAAGCGTATCAATTTTTACAAAAAGCAAAGTCTAGAAAAGATATGCTAGAAGAGATGGAAGATGACTATTCTGGCTTTTTCCAAGGAGTAAAGGAAGTATTAAAGGCAAGAGATGGCAAGCTTTCTGGGATTGAAGGGGCTGTGGCAGAACTTATCCAAGTTCCGAAATCGTATGAAGTGGCGATTGAGACTGCTTTAGGTGCTGCGATGCAGCATGTAGTCGTTGCGAATGAGGAAAATGGAAGAAAAGCGATTCACTATTTAAAGCAAAACTCTTTTGGACGAGCAACCTTCCTGCCTCTTAGTGTCATTAGGGGGAAAAGCCTATCAAGTTCTCAGCTTCAGTTACTAAAAGGGCATTCGTCGTTTATAGGCGTAGCGAAGGATTTAATAGGGTTTGATCAAAAATATGAAGAAATCTTTTCAAATCTTTTAGGTACGGTGGTCATTACGAAGGACTTAAAGGGTGCGAACGAACTTGCTAAGCTTTTACAGTATCGATGTCGATTTGTTACGACAGATGGAGATATCGTAAACCCAGGTGGTTCGATGACTGGTGGTGCAGTAAAGGCAAATACATCTTCGCTACTGAGCCGTAAAGGTGAGCTTGAAGAGTTGAAAGGTAGACTAGTGGGAATGGAAGCTCAAACACATGAGCTAGAGGCACAGGTGAAGGAGCTTAAATCCTCTATCGCAACTCAGGAGCAAAAGCTTGAGGATATCCGAAAACAAGGGGAAGATCTTCGTCTTCTCGAGCAATCAAAAAAAGGTGATTTTAGAGAAATTGAGATTGAAGAAAAAAATATCAATGAAAAGCTAAAAATTTATGATCTCGACATGTCTCAATTTTTACAAGACCAAACGCAATTGTCTTCACGTAAAGTTGAGTTAACGGAATTGCTATCATCGTATGCGAATGAACTAGCTGAACTGGATAGGCAAATTCAAGCATTATCAGAAAAGAAATCTTTCCAAAATAGTTCAAAAGAATCAGTGGTCAATGAAATTGGGGAACTGAAAGTGAAGCTCGCTGCACTAATGGAGCAGCATCATGGGTTGTTCGAAAAGCTTGAAGCAACAAGAGCATCTCTATCCGAACACTCGAACCGACATGAAACGTATAAAGAGGATCTATCCTTGTTATCAACGGAGATGAACTCTAGTAGTTCAGGGGAACAGTTGTTAGAACAAGAGGCTTCCAAAAAGCTACAGGATAAAAATGAAACAATCTCTATGATTTCAAAGCGCCGGGAAGAACGTTTGAAGCTTCACAGTAATTTGGAAGATTCTGAGCTTGAATTAAGAGAGCTATTAAGACAGCATAAAGGCTTAACTCTTGCTCTTAAGGATGAAGAAGTAAAGCTAGGGCGTCTCGATGTGGAGTTGGAAAACAGACTTTCTCACCTCAGAGAAGAGTATCTGCTGTCATTTGAAGCAGCGAAAGAGGAGTATCCTCTTGTCTTACCGGTTGAGGAGGCTCGTAAAAAAGTAAAGCTGATTCGTCTTGCAATCGAAGAGCTCGGAGTCGTAAACATCGGTGCAATTGAAGAGTATGAACGTGTCTCCGAACGCTACGAATTCTTGCTCGAGCAGAAAAATGACCTGCAGGAAGCCAAAGATACATTGTTCCAGGTCATCGATGAAATGGATGAAGAAATGAAGAGGCGATTTGAGCAAACCTTCTACGGGATTCGTTCGCATTTTGAATTTGTTTTCCAAGCCCTGTTTGGCGGTGGAAGAGCAGACTTGAAGTTAACTAACCCAGAGGACTTATTAAATACAGGTGTTGAAATCGTTGCGCAACCACCTGGGAAAAAGCTGCAAAATTTAGGGCTTTTATCTGGTGGAGAGCGATCGCTTACAGCAATTGCTCTATTGTTCTCAATTTTAAAAGTGAGACCCGTACCATTTTGTATTCTCGATGAAGTAGAAGCTGCGTTAGATGAGGCCAATGTGTATCGTTTTAGCCAATATTTAAAACGATACAGTGATGAAACGCAGTTTATCGTTATTACGCACCGAAAAGGCACAATGGAAGAAGCGGATGTGCTTTACGGGGTAACGATGCAGGAGTCGGGGGTTTCAAAGCTTGTTTCTGTTAGATTGGAAGAAACAAAAGAATTGATTGAAACGTAAAGGACGTGTGAGTTTTGAGTTTTTTTAAAAAGCTGAAAGAAAAAATTACAAAGCAAACAGATGTAGTGACTGAAAAGTTTAAGGATGGATTAACGAAAACGAGAGATAATTTTTCAGGGAAAGTTAATGATCTTGTTGCTCGCTATCGGAAAGTCGATGAAGACTTTTTCGAGGAGCTTGAGGAGATCTTAATTGGAGCTGATGTGGGCTTTGATACCGTTATGGAACTCATCGATGAGCTAAAAATGGAAGTTAAGCGTAAAAACATTCAAGATCCAGCAGCTGTTCAGGCGGTCATCTCTGAGAAGCTTGTTGACATTTATAAGGGCGATGAAGATGAAGTTAATACAATTCATATTCAAGAGGGTTTAACAGTTATTTTGTTCGTTGGAGTAAATGGTGTCGGTAAAACAACGACAATTGGAAAGCTGGCACATAAATATAAAAGTGAAGGCAAGAAAGTGCTGTTAGCTGCGGGAGATACCTTCCGTGCTGGGGCCATTGAACAGCTTGAGGTTTGGGGTGACAGAGTCGGAGTGGAAGTGATTAAGCAAAGTGCTGGCTCCGATCCTGCTGCCGTTATGTACGATGCCGTTCAAGCAGCCAAATCAAGAAACGCAGATATTCTATTGTGCGACACAGCTGGAAGACTTCAAAACAAAGTGAACCTGATGAAGGAGCTTGAGAAAGTTAAACGAGTGATTGAACGGGAAATTCCTGGTGCGCCACATGAGGTACTACTTGTCCTAGATGCCACTACAGGTCAAAACGCGATGGTTCAAGCAAAAACATTCAAAGAAGCGACAAATGTTAGCGGAATTGTGTTAACCAAGCTTGATGGAACGGCGAAGGGTGGAATTGTGTTAGCGATTCGTAATGAGCTGAAAATTCCTGTGAAGTTTGTAGGGCTAGGTGAAAAAATGGACGACCTCCAACAATTCGATGCTGAACAATACGTATATGGATTGTTTGCAGATTTAGTTGACAAGGAAGTGCAAGAGTAAACGAGTGAAGTCCGGGGGAAAATACCCGGGCTTTTTCTTTGAAACACGTGGTCTATCTTGACATTAAACGTCTCTCTGTGTAAACTACAGTATGTAAAGGCTTTTCACTTAACAAAGGGGGATGAGCGATGCTGGAGAAAACAAATAGGATGAATTATTTGTATGACTTTTATCAGTCATTACTTACTCCTAAGCAGCAAAGCTATATGTCCCTGTATTATTTGGACGACTATTCGCTGGGCGAAATTGCTGAAGAGTACCATGTCAGTCGTCAAGCGGTCTATGATAATATTAAACGAACAGAAGCGATGCTTGAGGAATACGAGGAAAAGCTATTATTATTCCATAAATTTCAGGAGCGCAATAAGCTGCTAGTTAAGCTAAAGGATTCTTTATCAGATGACACACAGCTAGAGATAGTAGCGCAGCTTGAGAAATTAGACTAGGAGGCGGCGTAAGATGGCATTTGAAGGATTAGCCGACCGACTGCAAAATACGATCCAAAAGATTCGCGGCAAAGGAAAAGTCAATGAGGCCGATGTTAAAGAAATGATGCGCGAGGTGCGCTTAGCTCTTTTAGAGGCGGACGTTAACTTTAAGGTTGTAAAAGAGTTCGTCAAAAAAGTAAGCGAGCGTGCTGTTGGTCAGGAAGTCATGCAAAGCTTAACACCTGGACAACAGGTAATTAAAGTGGTTAAAGAAGAACTGACAAACTTGATGGGCGGAGAGCAAAGCAAAATTGCTGTCTCTAATCGTCCGCCGACCGTTATTATGATGGTTGGATTGCAAGGGGCAGGGAAAACGACAACCACTGGGAAGCTTGCCAACCTGATTCGAAAAAAATACAACCGCAACCCGTTATTAGTTGCGGCTGATATTTATCGTCCTGCTGCCATTAAGCAGCTAGAGACGCTTGGAAAGCAGCTCAGCATGCCGGTATTTTCACTTGGTGATCAAGTAAGCCCGGTTGAAATAGCGAAACAAGCGATTCAAAAGGCGAAAGAGGACCATCATGACTACGTTCTAATTGACACAGCTGGTCGTTTGCACGTCGATGAAGCCCTTATGGGAGAATTAAAAGACATTAAAGAACTCGCAAACCCTGATGAAATCTTTCTTGTTGTCGATGCGATGACTGGTCAAGACGCTGTAAATGTAGCTTCAAGCTTTAATGAACAGCTTGGGCTAACAGGGGTCGTCTTAACGAAGCTCGACGGAGACACTCGAGGAGGAGCCGCCCTATCTATCCGCTCCGTAACGAATACACCGATTAAATTTATCGGTTTAGGGGAGAAAATGGATGCGATTGAGCCGTTCCATCCAGAACGAATGGCTTCACGAATCCTCGGAATGGGCGATGTCTTAACGTTAATAGAAAAAGCTCAGGCAAATGTCGATGAAGCGAAGGCAAAAGAGCTTGAACAAAAAATGCGTACAGCTTCATTTACATTTGATGACTTTTTAGATCAGCTTGGACAAGTTCGTAATATGGGGCCTCTTGATGAACTATTAAAGATGATGCCTGGTGCGAATAAAATTAAAGGCCTGAATAATCTACAAATCGATGAAAAGCAAATTTCTCATGTAGAAGCGATCATTCAGTCTATGACAAAGGAAGAAAAAACTCATCCAGAAATCATTAATGCTGGTCGCAGAAAGCGGATTGCAAAGGGAAGCGGAACTTCAGTACCTGAAGTAAACCGTCTATTAAAGCAATTTGAAGACATGAAGAAGATGATGAAGCAGATGTCTGGTATGCAGGGAAAGGCTAAGAAAAAAGGTGGATTTAAGCTTCCGTTTAACCCTTTTTGACGCCGAAATTACAGGAAAATAATAGTGACAAGAAAAAAGACTTTACAAACTAAAAAACAATTGATATTATACTATCTTGTGTGAAACTATTCGGAGGTGCTTATTTAAAATGGCAGTTAAAATTCGTTTAAAGCGTATGGGAGCAAAAAAATCTCCTTTTTATCGTATTGTAGTAGCAGATTCTCGTTCACCACGTGATGGACGTTTCATTGAAACAGTTGGAACTTACAACCCAGTTGCTGAGCCAGCAATCGTTGAAATCAACGAAGACTTAGCTTTAAAATGGTTGAAAGACGGCGCTAAGCCATCTGACACAGTTCGTAACTTGTTCTCTAAACAAGGCCTTATGGAAAAATTCCATAACGCAAAATTAAGCAAGTAATCTGCAGATAATGAAAGAGCTCATCGAAACCATTGTCAAGGCACTTGTTGATCTTCCAGACGAAGTTCGTGTAACTGAGCTAGAAGAATCCGACAAAATAACTTTTCAACTAGCTGTCCACAAAACAGATATGGGGAAAGTAATCGGAAAACAAGGCCGTGTTGCAAAAGCTATTCGAACTGTTGTCTATTCAGCAGGAGCATCACAGCAGAAGAAAGTCTACCTAGAAATTATTGAATAAATGCTACTGAAGAAGGAGGGAGACAACCCTCCTTTTTTCGTAGTTATTTTCTGAAGGGAGATGCGGTCCGTGAACATTCTTCAAACCGTCGTGGTAAAGCAAGTATTAACGGAAACTAGCAAACAAATATTGCTAAGCAAGTTTGAACTTGAGAAAAGCCAACTTCAGAAGGAAACAGAACAGCTCCGTTTTGAAATGAGGAAGCTTGAAAAAGCAAAGAAAATGACCGTTAACTCATTTAAGAATCGTTTCGAAAACGAAATTCATACAAGATTAGAAAAGATTAAGCTGCTTGATTTTAAAATAGAACAATTACATATGCTACCTTTAGGAAGCGAATTGAAGGAAAAAGAATGCCAAGCGATCGTGGAAGTGAATGTAGGTGACGCTTGGGAGGGTATTCAAACAGAAAAAACGATAATCATCAAGGACGGAATTGTTGATGAAATTCGGTAGTTTGAGGTGAAGATGATGGAAAAATGGTTTAATGTCGGAAAGATTGTTAATACACATGGAATCAAAGGGGAAGTTCGAGTGATTTCACAGACTGATTTTGCTGACGAACGGTATAAGCCAGGAAATCACGTATATTTGTTTATGCCAAACTCAAAAGAGCCCATTAAGCTGACTGTTGAGTCCCATCGCAAGCACAAATCATTTGATTTATTAACCTTTAGTGGGTACCCAAATGTGAATGATGTGGAGTTGATGAAGGGTGGGATTCTAAAAATCACAGAAGAACAACAAGGTGAACTAGAGGAAAATGAATTTTACTTTCACCAAATTATTGGCTGTCTTGTGTTCACCACAAATGGGGAAGAAATCGGAAAGATCCGTGAGATTTTAACACCTGGAGCAAATGATGTTTGGGTTGTAAAGGGCAAGGGTGGAAAGGATATTCTTATTCCTTATATCGAGCAGATTGTGAAGAAGGTTGATGTGAAGGAAAAGATCATTTTAATTGAGCCGATGGAAGGGCTGCTATCATGATGAACATTGATGTACTAACCCTGTTTCCTGAGATGTTCCATGGGGTGTTCGGACAATCAATTTTAAAAAAAGCGGCAGAACAGCAGGCTGCCCGGTACAATATTGTCAACTTTAGAGAATTTGCTGATAATAAGCACCAAACAGTGGATGATTACCCTTATGGTGGGGGAGCGGGAATGGTTCTGAAGCCGCAACCCATTTTTGATGCGGTAAAGAGCTGTCAAGAACGTGCCAAAACAACGAAACCCCCACGAGTGGTGCTGCTTTGTCCACAAGGTGAACGTTATAACCAGAAGAAGGCGGAAGAGCTATCCAAGGAAGAGCATATAATCTTTGTTTGCGGCCATTACGAGGGTTATGATGAGCGAATCAGGCAGCATGTGGTAACAGATGAGATCTCGATTGGTGATTTCGTGTTAACGGGTGGAGAGCTCGGTGCTATGGTCATTATAGATAGTGTCGTTCGTCTGCTTCCGAATGTACTAGGGAAAGAGGAGTCTCATTTGCAAGACTCTTTTAGCACAGGTTTATTAGAGCATCCCCATTATACGAGACCAGCCGATTTTCGTGGGTTAAAGGTACCGGATGTTTTAATATCAGGAAACCATCGCTTAATAGATGAGTGGAGAGAGAAAGAGTCTCTAAAGCGTACATTTGAAAGGCGTCCAGATTTATTAGAGGCATTCGACCTTACAGAAAAGCAGAAAAAATGGTTGCTAGAGTTTGAAAATCAAAAGAAATAGTATTGAAGTTCGTTGATATATATGTTATGATATTTTTTGTGACTGTGACAAATAGTCCAGTCTTATAACGATGTTCCGCTGCAATCAGTATTTGCTTCAGTTATGTATGAGCGTCTGTTGGAAGGAGTTGAAAACGATGCAAAAATTAATCGAAGAAATCACAAAAGAACAACTTCGCGCTGATCTTCCTGCTTTCCGTCCTGGTGATACTGTACGTGTACACGTAAAAGTTATCGAGGGAACTCGTGAGCGTATTCAGGTGTATGAAGGTGTTGTGATTAAGCGTCGTGGTGGTGGAATTAGCGAAACTTTCACAGTACGTAAAGTTTCTTATGGTGTAGGCGTTGAGCGTACATTCCCAGTACACACACCTAAAATTGCGAAGCTTGAAGTGATCCGTCGCGGTAAAGTTCGCCGTGCGAAACTTTACTACCTACGTAACCTACGTGGTAAGAAAGCTCGTATTAAAGAAATCCGATAAAAAAGAAAAGCAACTTTTTCATGATAAATGGAAAGTTGCTGGACAAATGCGAAAGGAGCTTGTCATACAAGCTCCTTTTTCGTAGTCTATCTAGTAGTTATTACGTGTATAATAAATACCGATACTGTAAAATAAAGCTGTACTGCGAGAAATATACGAAAAGAACAGTGATTGGTGGGATGTGTTATGGCAAAGGGCAAAAATGAACTATGGGAATGGACAAAGGCACTAATCATTGCGGTGTTATTAGCAGCAATTATTCGATATTTCTTATTTGCACCGATCGTAGTGGATGGGTTATCCATGATGCCGACATTACAAGATCAAGACCGGATGATCGTTAATAAATTTAGTTATCAAATTGGGGAACCAGAGCGCTTTGATATTATCGTGTTTCATGCCCCTGAAAATAAAGATTACATAAAAAGAGTGATTGGTTTACCAGGAGATAAAATTGAATACAAGGATGATACGCTCTATGTAAATGGGAAAGCTTATGAGGAGCCGTACCTTGATGAATTTAAAGAGCAAGTAGTGGATGGTCCTTTAACTGAGCCGTTTACCTTAGAAGAAATTATCGGACAAGAAACCGTGCCTGATGGACACTTATTTGTAATGGGTGATAACCGAAGATTCAGTAAGGATAGTCGTCATATTGGTACCGTTCCAATGGAGAAGGTGCTTGGAAATACGAGCGTGATTTACTGGCCGATTGAAGACGTGAAAATAGTGAAATAGAAGGAGGGCTGCACCCATGACGATTCAATGGTTTCCGGGGCATATGGCAAAAGCACGAAGGCAGGTCACGGAGAAGCTAAAACTTGTTGACATCATATTCGAATTAGTGGATGCAAGAATACCGTATTCTTCTAGAAATCCAATGATAGATGAAATTATTCAGCACAAGCCAAGGTTAGTGCTGCTAAATAAGGCGGATATGGCAGATCCAAGGATTACAAAAGACTGGATTCAGTTTTTTGACAAAAAAGGAATAAAGGCACTTGCGATTAATTCTCAAGCTGGAGTGGGGATGAAAGAAATAGTGTCTGCATCCGAATTAATTTTAAAAGAAAAATTTGATCGTATGAAAGCAAAAGGTGTTGTGAGACCAAGAGCGATTCGAGCGATGATTGTCGGGATTCCAAATGCAGGGAAATCGACGCTTATCAATCGTCTAGCGAAAAAGAACATTGCAAAGACTGGGAATACCCCAGGTGTAACAAAAGCCCAACAGTGGATCAAAGTAGGTAAAGAGTTAGAACTCTTAGATACACCGGGTATATTATGGCCAAAATTCGAGGATCAAGAAGTAGGATCAAAGCTTGCTTTAACAGGGGCCATAAAAGATACGATCCTTAACTTGCAGGATATATGTGTATATGCACTTCGTTTTTTAGAGCGTCAATATCCAGAGCGCTTAAAGGAGCGTTTTCAGCTTGAATATATCCCCGAGGATATTGTGGACTTCTTTGATCAAATCGGAAAGCGTAGGGGCTGTCTAATGGGCGGTGGCGAGGTGGATTATGACAAGGTAGCTGAATTAGTTATCCGAGAGTTTCGCTCAGAACTATTTGGTCCTATCACGCTTGAGAGACCATCTGACCTATTAGCTAGTGATGTAGAAGAGTAAACAGGAAAGCCTTCTTTTTTGAGAAGGCTTTATTTTTTTTATGATATGCCGATATACAAGATATAAGTGCCTGAAGGGAAGTACTAGTTTTGAACAAATTAACTATTGATGATATTCAGATGAAGTTAAAAACAGTTGAAGATGTAAAAGACCCTTTTTTTCTGGAAATTCAAAAAGATAGTAGAAAAGGTGTACAGCAATTAGTAAAGAGATGGTTGCAGAAAAAAGAGTCACAAGAACAGGCTAGGCTTAAGCTGTTGGAAATGAACGAATATGAGAGATTATATAAAAGCCAAGGATTTACTTTGATCGCTGGAATTGATGAAGTTGGAAGAGGTCCGCTAGCTGGTCCAGTCGTGGCTGCGGCGGTAATCTTACCAGATAACTTTCAAATTTTAGGAATTGATGACTCTAAAAAACTAACGGAAACAAAGCGTGAGGAGCTTTATGAATTGATTCGTTCAACAGCTGTCTCCATCGGTGTAGGAATTATTGAAGCCAAGGAAATCGATACAATTAATATTTATGAAGCCACTAAAAAGGCGATGTATGCGGCCTTAAACGAATTACATATTAGTCCTGATTTTTTACTAGTGGATGCCATGAAGCTCACAACGCCAATCCCATCAGAAGCGATTATTAAAGGGGATAGCAAAAGTATTTCTATTGCAGCGGCTAGTATCATCGCTAAAGTCACGAGAGACCGAATGATGAAGGAGCTTGCTCAAAGCTTTCCAGAATATCGATTCGAACAAAATATGGGCTATGGTACAAAGGAACATATAGAAGCCCTACAGATTTACGGAGCTACTCCATACCATCGAAGATCATTTGCGCCTATTAAAGAGTTAATCAAACAATAAGGGAGGGTGCTCACTTGATACAAGCTAATCTTGTTCATACAATCATTAATCGGCCGGAATCAATAGATGGAAATAAGCTTAGTTTTCGGGCTGGACAAGTATTTCAAGGAAAGGTGTTGAAGCTTTTCCCAAATCAAACAGCAGAAGTGCAAGTGGGTTCTCAAAAAGTAATTGCCCAGCTAGAGGTGCCTCTATCAGCAGGAGACCGATATTGGTTTCAGGTGCAACAAGGAGAAGGACAGGTCCATTTGAAGGTACTAACAGAAGGAAGGGGCACTGGAAAGGTCGATTTAGAAGGACTCTTAAGGCAGTTTGCAATCCCTGAAACAAAGACGAGTTTCGCCTTAGTGCGTTTTTTTCTTAGTGAGCAGCTACCATTAACAAAAGAGGCGATATCTCAGGCAACAAACCTATTACAAGGGAAAGCCATGACAAAGGATGATTTAGAGGCAATCAAGCAAATGTTTAGTCGGGAACTACCTTTAACAAAATCAACGTTTGATGCGGTACGAGCAACGATCAATAGCCCTTCGATTCATGGTGTAATGGCTTCTTTAAATAGCGAGCTTGATTCTCTTGATACGTCCTCTCAAGTAGGTATACGATTAAAAGAAGTAATAGAGCCATATATTCTAACGAATAATGCTAAGCTTTCTGGTCAAATGCTACAGGAGCTAGTTAGAGGATGGAGTCAAGGGAAGGAATCTTTATCCTCGCAACAAGCATTTAAAGCCTTGCAGCAAACGGGATTCCTACCTAATGAAGAGGAAAATCATCTATTACAGCAATTTGCTAAGAGGCTAACTGGTATTTCAGAAGGAAAGGTACAAATACAGCTACCTGGAATAGATCAAATGGCAAAACAAGTATCGGTAATGGAAGCGGCGGGGAAAACCGAGGATGTTTCTACCTTAATGAAAAGCTGGATTAATGGGTTGGTAAAGGATTCTCAGGTGAGTAATCAAGCAATCAAACAAGTACTCCTTTTGTTATCACCTAACATGAATTCCACTACGTTTAACGAAGCGGTTTCCTCTCTCGTGAGCAAGAACGGAACTGAGGTCAATAAAGCTCTTAACAAAGAAGTGATACAGCATTTTCAAACGTTACAGTCACCAATTGAGAATGATCCGGTAGAAGATTTTAAAGCATTGATCAAATCAGCCGCCCTTACATTAGGATTTTCTCATGAATCTGAGTCAGTTGATATCATGAAAGGAAAAGTGTCAGATGAAGGTCCAAAATTAGAGAATGTAAAATCATTATTAATACAGTTACTGAATGAAGAGATACCGACTAAGGTAAAGGAATCAGCAGAAGCATTACTAAACCGGTTAACAGGGGTTCAACTTATGTCATCGGATACGACACCCATTCAGCAAATCGTCATGCAGATTCCATTTACTTTAATGAATAAGCAAACCGATCTTACCATTCAGTGGAATGGAAGAAAGGACTCCAGTGGAAAAGTTGATCCAAACTATTGTCGTGTCCTTTTTTACTTGGATTTAGAGCACATGAAGGAAACGATCATCGACATGCAAATTCAGAATCGAATTATGAAAATTACAATTATCAATGATTATGAAAACATAAAGCACCTTTCCACCCCCTTTTTAATTAGTTTAAAAGATAACTTACAAAAGCTAGATTACCAGCTTTCGAATGTGAGCTTTCAAACGCAGGCTGATAGAGCCGTTGTCCAAGCGAAAAAAGCAGCTATTCCTAGTCCATTGACATCAGCTTATAGTGGAGTGGATATAAAAATATGATAAATGAAAAGCTTAAAAGAAAAGAAGCGGTTGCTCTAAGTTATGAAGCAAAGAAAAATGACGCGCCAAAGGTGATTGCGAAAGGAAAAGGAATAGTAGCTGATAATATTCTCGAGAAGGCAAAAGAGAATAATATTCCAATCCAAGAAGATCCAACGCTAATTGAGTTATTAAGTAAATTAAATATAACTGACAGCATCCCAGAAGAGCTGTATCAAGCAGTGGCTGAAGTGTTTGCGTTTGTTTATCGTACAGATAAAGAAGTAGGAAATAGGAAATCTTAAAACCTACTTCTTTTATTTTTTTATTTCTGAATAATTTAATATTTTGTGTGAAATGGTAGACAAGGTATGTGTTGTTATATAAAATGAAAGCGCAGTCTTGTTTTTTTAGATATAAAACGATCAAAGGGAAAAATGAATGCAGGCAGGATTGCAGGAAAAAGTGTAGAATATCTTTATTGCTGCAATAGCCAAAAGCAAGATTAGAAGGAGGATGGGAAATGAATATCCATGAGTACCAAGGGAAAGAAATCCTCAGAAAATACGGGGTTGCTGTTCCAAATGGGAAGGTAGCATTTACAGTTGAAGAAGCGGTGGAAGCTGCAAAGGAACTTGGAACACAAGTTTGTGTAGTAAAAGCCCAAATCCATGCAGGTGGACGTGGAAAAGCAGGTGGGGTTAAGGTTGCCAAAAGCTTGGATGAAGTGCGTACATATGCGAGCGAAATTCTTGGAAAAACACTCATCACTCACCAAACGGGGCCTGAAGGAAAAGAAGTAAAGCGCCTTTTAATTGAAGAAGGCTGTGACATTAAGAAAGAGTACTATATTGGTTTAGTACTAGACCGTGCCACATCACGTGTTGTATTAATGGCTTCAGAAGAAGGTGGGACAGAGATCGAGGAGGTAGCAGAAAAAACTCCTGAGAAAATCTTCAAAGAAGTTATTGACCCAGTTGTTGGTTTAACAGGCTACCAAGCTCGTCGTATTGCATTTAACATTAATATTCCAAAAGAATTAGTAAATAAAGCAGTTAAGTTTATGTTGGGCTTATACCAGGCGTTTGTTGAAAAAGATTGCTCAATCGCTGAAATTAACCCTCTTGTTGTAACAGGTGATGGAAATGTAATGGCGTTAGACGCAAAGCTAAACTTTGATTCAAATGCATTATATCGTCAAAAAGACGTGTTAGAGTATCGTGACCTTGACGAGGAAGATGCAAAGGAAATTGAAGCATCGAAATACGACCTAAGCTATATTTCTTTAGATGGAAATATTGGCTGCATGGTTAATGGTGCTGGTCTTGCAATGGCTACAATGGACATCGTAAAGCATTACGGTGGAGATCCTGCAAACTTCCTTGATGTTGGGGGCGGAGCAACAGCTGAAAAGGTAACAGAAGCATTCAAAATCATCCTTTCTGATAAAAACGTTAAAGGTATTTTTGTAAATATCTTTGGCGGAATAATGAAGTGTGACGTTATTGCTACTGGTGTAGTAGAGGCTGCTAAGCAGGTTGGTCTAAACGTACCTTTAGTCGTTCGTTTGGAAGGAACAAATGTTGAACTTGGTAAGAAGATTCTTGCTGAATCAGATATCAACATAATTGCTGCTGAATCTATGGCTGACGGTGCACAAAAAATCGTTTCATTAGTATAAGGAAGGGGAATTGATGTGAGCGTATTTATTAATAAAGATACTAAAGTGATAGTTCAAGGGATTACTGGTTCTACAGCCCTTTTCCATACAAAACAAATGTTAGAATATGGCACGCAAATTGTTGCTGGTGTAACACCTGGTAAAGGTGGTACAGAAGTAGAGGGTGTACCTGTATTTAACACGGTCGCAGATGCTGTTAAGGCTACAGGAGCGAATGCTTCTGTCATTTACGTACCTGCACCATTTGCTGCAGATGCTATTTTAGAAGCGGTTGATGCTGATCTTGATTTAGCGATTTGTATTACAGAACATATTCCAGTATTAGATATGGTAAAAGTAAAACGCTACATGGAAGGGAAAAAGACTCGTCTAGTTGGTCCTAACTGCCCAGGTGTTATTACTCCTGATGAGTGTAAGATTGGTATTATGCCAGGATATATTCATACAAAGGGCCATGTTGGCGTGGTATCTCGTTCTGGAACACTTACGTATGAAGCGGTTCATCAATTATCACAAGCGGGTATTGGTCAATCTACAGCAGTTGGTATTGGTGGAGATCCTGTTAACGGAACAAACTTCATCGATGTATTAAAAGCATTTAATGATGACCCAGAAACATACGCCGTTATTATGATTGGTGAAATTGGTGGAACTGCTGAAGAAGAAGCAGCAGAGTGGGTAAAAGCAAACATGACAAAGCCGGTAGTTGGTTTCATCGGTGGCCGTACTGCCCCTCCAGGAAAGCGTATGGGCCATGCTGGTGCGATTATTTCTGGTGGAAAAGGAACAGCTGACGAGAAGATTCGTGTGATGAACGAATGCGGAATTCAAGTCGCTGATACACCTTCTGTTATGGGAGAAACATTAATTAAAGTACTAAAAGAAAAAGGTCTTTACGATCAATGTAAAACTCACTAAAAATTCAAATAGTCCCTCTTTTTAGAGGGGCTATTTGTGATATTATTAAAATACTATTCCTAAAGGAGGTTATTTAATTTGGAATCTTTTTCATTACGTTTATGCCATTTGCTTCATTGTCGTGGCGTGGGCTGGAAAATGGTTTATCATATTTTAAAGCATGATCCTGAGCTAAAAGAGCTATATTCTCCAACATTCCTCTACCAAGTCCAAGAACTTCCATCATCTATCATTCAAACTTTATTCGAAGATCTTCATTCACCGGTTATTTTAGAACAAATCCACCATTATCAACAAAATAATATTGAAATAATTACTTACTTTGATTCAGCTTATCCTGAACTCTTAAAGGAAACGTATCAGCCTCCGTGGGTATTGTATGCAAAGGGGGACATTTCTCTACTTGGGAAGCAAACCAAACTTGCTGTAGTCGGTTCTAGACAGGCTACAGAGTATGGAAAAAGAGCGATTGATCGGTTGTTTCCTCCATTGATTGAAAAGGGAATTATTATCGTTAGCGGCTTAGCCTTAGGGGTTGACACGCTTGCTCATGAAGCTGCCATTCGACTAGGCGGGAAGACGATAGCGGTCATCGCTGGTGGTATCTACCATATTTACCCACAAACCAATCAGAAGCTTGCTCTAAGCATTATGAATCACCATCTTATGATCTCCGAGTATCCTCCTAATACGACTCCCTCGCGATGGCAATTTCCTATGAGAAATAGAATTATTAGTGGCGTTTCTAAAGGTACATTTATAATAGAAGCAAAAAGAAAGAGTGGCTCCTTAATCACCGCAAATTTTGCCGTTCATGAGGGTCGAGAGGTATTTGCCCTCCCAGGAAATATTTTCAGTCAGCATTCGACAGGAACCAATGACTTAATTCAACAGGGAGCTAAACTTGTTAGAAGCCATGAAGATATACTCAATGAATTATTTTATGCATAATGTTTGTAATTCGGTTGAACATCAAATATGATGACAAAAAGGTACGGAAAAGGGAAATGTCATCGATTTACCATACTTTTTCACCAAATTTTAATATATTTTTATGAAAAAGGTTGAAATATCGCTCAAACTGTTATACATTTTGCAACAGAAGTTCGAAAATAAAAATACAAATTGTAAAGTTAGCAAGCTGAAACCGTTTACGAGATATTTGACAAGTTTAATTAAAAAGTTTAATAATAATGAATATTTACAATAAACATTCAATAAGTGAATTTTTATATAATCCCTCTTGAGGAGGACAATAGATGTCGGAGTTTTTAGTAATCGTTGAGTCACCTGCAAAGGCGAAGACGATAGAGAGATACTTAGGAAAAAAATATAAAGTTAAGGCGTCGATGGGACACGTACGTGATCTTCCAAAAAGTCAGATGGGAGTCGACGTTGAACATGAGTTCGAACCAAAGTATATTACAATACGCGGAAAAGGACCTGTTCTAAAGGAATTAAAAACAGCTGCAAAAAAAGCAAAGAAAATATATCTCGCGGCTGACCCGGATCGTGAAGGAGAAGCGATCGCTTGGCATTTAGCTCACACACTGGATGTGGATATCCATTCAGATTGTCGTGTAGTGTTTAATGAAATTACGAAGGATGCGATTAAAGAGTCTTTTAAGCATCCAAGACCCATTAATATGGATTTAGTAGATGCCCAGCAAGCACGGAGAATTTTAGACCGTTTGGTTGGTTACAATATTAGTCCATTGTTTTGGAAAAAGGTGAAAAAAGGACTGAGTGCTGGTCGAGTTCAATCAGTAGCTGTACGATTAATTATCGACCGAGAAAATGAAATTAAAGCGTTTATCCCTGAAGAATACTGGACGATAGAAGGCGAATTTTTAAAAGGGACAACGAGTTTTGAGGCTGATTTCTTCGGACTAGTAAATCAGCGTATGGAGCTAAAATCAGAGGAAGAGGTACAATCGATTTTAGCTAAAATGAAAGGCAACAAGTTTGAAGTAACTTCTGTGACCAAAAAAGAACGTAAAAGAAATCCTGCTGTTCCTTTTACGACTTCTTCGCTTCAGCAAGAGGCTGCTAGAAAATTAAACTTCCGTGCAAAAAAGACGATGATGCTAGCTCAACAGCTGTATGAAGGAATCAATTTAGGAAAAGAAGGTACTGTCGGGTTAATTACATACATGAGAACAGATTCAACTAGAATTTCTGAGGTAGCCCAAACAGAAGCAAATCAGTATATTGAATCAACTTACGGAGCCAACTTTTTACCTGAGGAAAAACGTAAAGAAAAAAAAGGTGCGAACACGCAAGATGCTCATGAAGCGATCAGACCAACGAGTACGTTACGCGATCCTTCTAGTATGAAAGAATTTCTGTCTAGAGATCAATTGAGACTATACAAGTTAATTTGGGAGCGTTTCGTATCTAGCCAAATGGCACCAGCTGTTATGGACACGATGAGTGTAGATTTAAAGAATGGAGAGGTAATTTTTAGAGCAACCGGATCCAAGGTGAAGTTTCCAGGTTTTATGAAGGTGTACGTTGAGGGAACAGATGACCAAACAGAGGACAAGAACAAAATGCTTCCTGATCTAAAGGAAGGCGATACGGTACTAAAAAAGGACATCGAACCGAAACAACATTTTACCCAACCGCCACCTAGGTATACGGAAGCTAGATTAGTTAAGACGTTGGAGGAACTGGGGATTGGTCGACCATCGACATTTGCTCCAACACTAGATACCATTCAAAAACGTGGTTATGTTACTCTTGATAATAAACGATTCATTCCAACCGAACTCGGAGAAATTGTTCATGAACTCATGGTGGAATTCTTCCCAGATATCTTAGATGTCGAGTTTACCGCAAAAATGGAACAAGACTTAGATAATGTTGAAGAAGGAAAAACCAAATGGGTACGAATCATCGATGAATTTTATCGAGGTTTTGAAAAGCATTTAGAAAAGGCCGAAAAGGAAATGGAGCAGGTAGAAATTAAAGATGAGCCTGCTGGTGAGGACTGTGAGCAATGTGGACATGAGATGGTCTATAAAATGGGCCGCTATGGAAAGTTCATGGCATGCAGTAATTTCCCGGATTGCCGTAATACAAAAGCAATCGTCAAGGATATAGGTGTAAAATGCCCAAATTGTAAGACTGGAAATATTATAGAAAGAAAAAGTAAAAAGCGACGAATTTTCTATGGCTGTGATACATTCCCTGAATGTGAGTTCATTTCATGGGATAAACCGCTACCTAGAAATTGCCCGAAATGTGAATCACTATTGATTGAGAAGAAGCTTAAAAAAGGTGTCCAAGTTCAATGCATTAGTTGTGACTACAAGGAAGAGCCACAAAGCTAAGGGTGAGCACTATGCTCACTCTTTTTATTGCGCTCGACTGTGAAGTCAAAAATGCCTGAAACTTTTAAGTTTCTCAAACGTAGTGTAAAATGCAGAAGGAATATGGAAAAGCTAATACCAAAAAAGATACATACGAGCTATTGGAGGTTCATAAAATGATAGATGCAACAGTGAATGTAATAGGAGCAGGTTTAGCTGGAAGTGAAGCCGCTTGGCAACTTGCAAAGAGGGGGATAAAGGTTCGTTTGTACGAAATGAGACCAGTGAAGCAAACTCCTGCTCATCATACAGATAAATTTGCTGAGTTAGTTTGCAGTAACTCTCTTCGTGCAAATAATTTAACAAATGCAGTGGGAGTCCTGAAGGAAGAAATGCGAAAGCTAGATTCTGTTATTATCGCTTCTGCAGATGCTTGTGCAGTTCCAGCAGGAGGGGCGCTTGCCGTTGATCGTCATGAGTTTGCTGCTCATGTAACAGATAAGGTGAAAAATCATCCCAATGTAACAGTGATCAATGAGGAAATAACAGAAATTCCAGGGGGGCCAACAGTTATAGCAACTGGACCTTTAACAAGTCCGGCGCTTTCAGCTAAGCTGCAAGAACTAACGGGTGAGGAATATTTGTACTTTTATGACGCAGCAGCTCCTATCATTGAAAAAGATAGCATTGATATGGAGAAGGTGTATTTAAAATCCCGTTACGATAAAGGGGAGGCAGCTTATTTAAACTGCCCTATGACCGAAGAAGAGTTTGATCGTTTTTACGAGGCACTTGTTGCAGCAGAAACGGTTCCGTTGAAAGAGTTTGAAAAGGAAATTTTCTTTGAAGGATGTATGCCGATTGAGGTAATGGCTAGTCGCGGAAAGAAAACCATGCTTTTTGGTCCAATGAAGCCAGTTGGACTTGAGGACCCTAAAACAGGAAAGCGTCCTTTTGCTGTAGTTCAGCTTAGACAGGATGATGCTGCAGGAACACTTTATAATATTGTTGGATTTCAGACACATTTGAAGTGGGGACCACAAAAGGAAGTTCTTCAGTTAATCCCTGGATTAGAAAATGCTGAAATCGTAAGGTATGGTGTTATGCACAGAAATACCTTTATTAATTCACCTAAAGTACTAGAACCGACCTATCAATTCAAAAATCGTAAGGATTTATTCTTTGCGGGTCAAATGACAGGAGTAGAGGGCTATGTGGAGTCTGCAGCAAGTGGACTAGTTGCTGGACTTAATGCAGCTAGACTTGTACAAGGAGAAGAGCTGGTTGTGTTTCCTGGAGAAACTGCGATCGGGAGTATGGCAAGATACATTACGAGTGCAAGCGCAAAGAATTTTCAGCCAATGAATGCGAACTTCGGTTTGTTCCCGGAATTACCGACTAAAATTAGAGGGAAAAAGGAACGAGCAGAGCATCATGCAAATCGAGCTTTAGAAACAATTCAGAACTTTGTGAAAAATTTGTAAATTGCTTGCAAGGGTATGTGAAGTGTGGTACGATTTAGGAGCCTTTGTGAGGTGACGAATATTGTCAGAAGATGTGAACGTTTCAGCAAAGTTATTTTTTGAATATTTACAAATAGAAAGAAATTATTCACAATATACAATTGAGCATTATCAAGTGGATGTTAGGGATTTTACTCTTTTTATGAAGGAGCAATCGTTAGCTCAATATGCTGATGTCGAGTACTCCGATGTCAGGCTGTATTTAACGAAGCTTTTTGAAAAGAACCTAGCTAGAAAATCTGTCGCGAGAAAAATATCTAGTATGAGAAGCTTTTACCGGTTTTTATTACGAGATAATCTCGTTCAGAATAATCCTTTTGCACAAGTGATTATGCCCAAACAAGAAAAAAGATTGCCCGATTTTTTTTATGAAGAGGAGCTTAAAGCATTATTTTTGAGTTGTGATGCTAATACCCCTATCGGACAAAGAGATCTTGCCTTGCTTGAAATTTTATATGCCACAGGTATGCGAGTAAGTGAATGTTGTCAGATTCGTTTAAAAGATATTGATTTATACATTGGAACGGTACTTGTTCATGGGAAAGGCCAAAAGGATCGATACATTCCATTTGGTAGCTTTGCTCAAGAAGCGATTGATACATATATCAACAACGGCAGAAAAGCACTTCTTGGAGAAAAGCATTCACATGATTCCTTGTTTGTAAACTTTCGTGGGGAACCACTTACAACAAACGGAGTAAGACATATTCTTGATCGAATGATAAAAAAATCATCTTTAAACGGGTCCATCCATCCGCATAAACTAAGGCATTCCTTTGCGACACATCTCCTTAATAACGGTGCAGATATGAGGAGTGTTCAAGAGTTGTTAGGGCATTCGTTTTTGTCTTCTACACAAATTTATTCACATGTTACAAATGATTACTTGCGAAAAACATATATGGCCCACCACCCTCGGGCTTAAGCTTTAGGAGGAATAATATGACGCAATTTCATGCAACAACTATTTTTGCTGTTCGTCATAATGGTCAATGTGCTATGTCTGGTGATGGTCAAGTAACCTTTGGCAATGCTGTTGTGATGAAACATACAGCTCGTAAGGTTAGAAAGTTATTTAACGGCAGAGTTTTAGCGGGATTTGCCGGCTCTGTTGCGGATGCCTTTACCCTTTTTGAAATGTTTGAAAGTAAGTTAGAAGAGTATAATGGCAATCTGCAACGAGCATCTGTTGAACTTGCAAAGCAGTGGCGAAGCGATAAAGTACTTCGTCGTCTTGAAGCAATGCTAATTGTAATGAACGACACGGATATGCTATTGGTATCTGGCACGGGGGAAATCATTGAACCAGATGATGGAATCCTTGCGATTGGATCAGGTGGAAATTATGCATTATCTGCGGGAAGAGCATTAAAGAAGTACTCTGGAGAGCATCTAACGGCAAAGGAAATCGCAAAGGCTTCTCTTGAAATAGCCGCTGAAATTTGCGTGTATACAAATCACAATATTATCGTTGAAGAGCTTTAGGAGGGATCGAATGGTCACTAAAGGGACAAATCTAACCCCACGTCAGATTGTTGAACGATTGGATCAGTATATCATTGGGCAGAAGGATGCAAAGAAAGCAGTAGCGGTTGCACTTAGAAACCGTTATCGACGTAGTTTACTTGACGAAAGTTTAAGGGATGAAATCAATCCTAAGAATATATTAATGATTGGACCAACAGGTGTCGGAAAGACAGAAATCGCTAGGCGGATGGCAAAGCTTGTATCAGCTCCGTTTGTAAAAGTAGAAGCGACGAAGTTTACGGAAGTGGGCTACGTGGGTCGTGATGTTGAATCAATGGTAAGAGATCTCGTTGAAACAGCAGTTAGACTTGTAAAAGAAGAAAAAATGCAAAAAGTGAAAGAGAGAGCTGAGGAAAATGCAAATAAACGACTAGTTGATTTGTTAGTTCCTTCTGCGAAAAAAGCAACAGGCTATAAAAATCCTTTAGAGATGCTATTCGGTGGAGGCGGTGCACAGGAACAAGAACCAACACCCACTGAAGACATGAATATCGTTGAAAAAAGGAAGGTTGTTGCCGAAAAGCTTTCTAAAGGAGAGCTTGAAAATGAAATGGTTTCTGTTGAAGTAGAAGAACAGCAACCATCTATGTTTGATATGCTTCAAGGGTCAGGCATGGAGCAAATGGGAATGAATATGCAGGATGCCCTTAGTGGCTTAATGCCAAAAAAAAGAAAAAAACGGAAGCTTTCAGTTCGCGATGCTAGAAAAGTGTTAACGAATGAGGAAGCCTCAAAGTTGATCGATATGGATGAAGTCACTTCTGAAGCTGTGTTCCGTGCTGAGCAAACAGGAATCATCTTCATTGATGAAATTGATAAAATTGCAAGTAAAAGCGGTGGAGGATCATCTGCGGATGTATCTCGAGAGGGCGTACAAAGAGATATTCTTCCTGTTGTTGAAGGTTCAACTGTCGTTACGAAGTATGGATCAGTGAAGACAGACCATATTCTATTCATGGCTGCAGGAGCCTTCCATATCGCCAAGCCTTCTGATTTAATACCAGAGCTTCAGGGACGTTTTCCGATTAGAGTAGAACTAACAAAGCTAACGGTAGACGATTTTTATAAGATACTAATTGAACCTGATAATGCATTAATTAAGCAATATCAAGCATTGTTAGTGACTGAAGGTATAGAAATTGAATTTTCTGACGATGCTATTCGTAAGATTGCAGAAGTTGCTTATGATGTAAATCAAAATACGGATAACATTGGAGCAAGAAGATTGCATACCATCTTAGAAAAGCTTCTTGAGGACTTGTCTTTTGAAGCGCCAGATATCACAATGGAAAAAATTACAATTACACCACAATACGTAGAAGAAAAGCTCGGAGCCATTTCGCGTAATAAAGACTTAAGTCAATTTATTTTGTAAAGAATGAGTTTGATTCCCTCGTGTTGGGGGAATCAAACGTATATTATGTGACACATAACAGTTCAATACATAGCAGAATTCAGAGTAAGTGCTACTGCAATGGTTTTAGCTAATAGGAGGAAGAACAAATGGATTTACTGTCAAAAACAAGAAAGATTAATGCTTTACTTCAAAAGGCAGCAGGAAAACCGGTTAACTTTAAAGAAATGTCAGAAACACTAAGTGAAGTCATCGAAGCTAATATTTTTATCGTAAGTCGTCGTGGTAAATTATTGGGCTTTGCGGTAAACCAACAAATTGAAAATGAACGTATTAAGAAAATGCTTGAAGATCGCCAATTCCCTGAAGAATATACAAACAATCTATTCAACATTAACGAAACATCTCCTAACCTAGATGTCAATAGTGAGTACACAGCTTTCCCAGTGGAAAATAAAGACCTATTTAAAAACGGTTTAACGACGATCGTTCCTATCATTGGTGGAGGAGAAAGACTAGGAACATTAATCCTAGCAAGAACGCAAGAGCAATTCCACGATGATGATCTAATTCTTGCCGAGTATGGCTCTACAGTAGTAGGGATGGAGATTCTAAGAGAAAAAGCAGAAGAAATTGAAGAAGAAGCAAGAAGCAAGGCAGTAGTACAAATGGCGATTAGTTCGTTATCTTATAGTGAGCTAGAAGCAATCGAGCATATCTTTGAAGAACTTAGTGGAAAAGAAGGTTTATTGGTTGCTTCAAAGATTGCAGATCGTGTGGGGATTACGAGATCTGTTATTGTTAACGCACTTAGAAAACTAGAAAGTGCTGGTGTTATTGAATCACGTTCGTTAGGTATGAAAGGAACGTATATAAAAGTTCTAAACGACAAGTTCTTAGTAGAATTAAGTAAATTAAAATCTAACTAATAAAAAACTCCTTATTTCGATTAGAAATAAGGAGTTTTTTTATGGTACATTTCGACAAAATTCTACTTTTTCTTTACAATAAAAATGAGTTCCCGTATGCTAAATACACAATTACAAATATAAGACATTCCTACTAGTTCATTTTTCTTAGTGAATAAATAGACCTGATGAACTGAAAAAATGTCAAAAATATGTACATGAATCCAATCTTTTCAGTGTTTTGCTTATGGGACAATTCGATTAAAATAGGACTTATAGATTAAGTATTTCGCCCGTATTGAGATAGACATCCTATATGCGATTTATTAAAATTAGTAGTATGATTGTTTTGCAGAATCCGACGTAAAACTACAAGTTTCTGCACCAATCAACAAATATATATATTTATATATGAGGTGGAGAACTTGAAGCTCTTTTCAAATACAATTAATACGCTTGAAAATGCGTTGAATTATTCTTCTACAAAACAAAAAGTGATCGCTCAAAATATATCGAACGCCGATACCCCGGGGTATAAGGTTAAAAACGTTAGTTTTAAGTCAGAACTCACTGAGGCCATGTCGACTGTTACAGGGAAACAAACGAATAGTAAGCATATGGCTATTCAAAGCTCAGGACGCACAGGAGTAACAATAACTACAGATCGTACCACATCATACAACCACACGGGAAACAATGTTGATATTGATAAAGAAATGTCTGACCTTGCAACCAATCAAATTTATTATAATGCCATGATTGAACGAATTAGTGGGAAATTCAACTCGCTACAAACAGTCATAAAAGGAGGAAGATAACCATGTCTATTTTTCATAGTATCAATACGTCAGCATCTGCTTTAACGGCACAAAGATTGCGCATGGATGTGATTTCTTCCAATATGGCTAACGTAGACACAGCGGGTTATAGAAGGAAATCAGTTGTGCTTCAGCCTAAGGAAGGAAACTTCTCTTCTTTTATGAGCCAAGCAATGTCAAAACAATCGACAGGTGCTGGAAACGGAGTGAAAGTTTCAAAAATTGTTGAAGACACAGAAACTCCTTTTAAACTTGTTTATGATCCTGAACATCCTGATTCGGATGAAAATGGATATGTAGAACTACCGAATGTCGATCCACTACGTGAAATGGTGGATTTAATTAGCGCGACTAGATCATATGAAGCAAACGTGACTGTAATGAACGCATCTAAAGGAATGCTTATGAAAGCATTAGAGATCGGTAAATAAAAGGGAGATTAAATAATGACGATATCTATACCATCTGTATCTAAAGTTTTTCAATCAAATACAGCAGTTTCGGCACCATCTACTACACCATACGAAGCACAGAAGAGCTTTGCGTCCGTATTAAAGGATTCAATTGAAAAAGTTAATGAAGCACAAAATCAATCAGATGTGATGACAGGAAAATTGGCAAAAGGTGAAAATGTAGATCTTCACCAAGTGATGATAGCAAGTCAAAAAGCAAGCATTACCATGTCAGCAACGATTGAAGTGAGAAATAAGGTCATTGAAGCATATCAAGAAGTAATGAGAATGCAAGTTTAATAGCTTTCGTGTTGGAAAGGTGCTTTAGGCACCTTTTGGCATGACACACTGAACCGGAGGAACGTGATGAACCAATTGCAAAAACAATTACATGCAATAAAAGAATATTGGACAAGTCGTTCTAAAAAGCAAAAAATGTTCTTTGTTGGCGGTTTAGTGTCTTTAGTGACACTAATTTCATTAGTAACGTTTTTTGCAACTAGAACAACTTTAGAACCTTTATATAGTAATTTGTCGCCAGCAGAAACGGGGGCTATTAAAGAAAGCTTAGATGCAAGAGGAATTGTATCTGAGATTGCTGATAATGGAACGACGATATTGGCGCCTAAAGAGAGTATTGATACGTTGAAGGTTGAACTTGCTGCGGAAGGAATACCTAATTCAGGAAGCATTGATTATTCATTTTTTAGTCAAAATGCAGGAATTGGAATGACTGAGAACGAGTTTAATGTTATGAAGCTTGACGCAATGCAAACAGAGTTAGCGAACTTGATGAAAGGTATAGAAGGGATTAATGATGCGAAGGTTATGATTAATCTTCCAGAGAAAGGGATCTTTGTAACAGATGCATCAGAAGCGGCCAGTGCTTCTATTGTACTGAACACGAAACCTGGTTATGAATTTGAGGAAAGCCAGATCAAAGCGTTGTACCATCTAGTATCAAAGAGTGTTCCCAATCTCCCTACAGATAATATCGTCATTACGAACCAAAACTTTGAGTACTTTGACTTAAATAATGAAGAAAATTCTTCAGGTTCGACTTTTGCTGCTCAAAATGATATCAAAAAACAAATTGAACGTGATGTTCAACGCCAAGTACAAAGTATGCTTGGTACCTTAATGGGACAAGACAAAGTAGCAGTAATTGTTACTGCAGATGTTGACTTTACACAAGAAAATCGTGAAGAAAATCTTGTTACTCCTGTAGATGAAGAGAACATGGAAGGTATTGCGGCAAGCGCCCAAAAAATCACTGAAACCTTTACTGGTGATGCAGCTGATGTTGGTGGAGAACCAGTTACTGAAGATGCAGCCGATTCTCTTGGTACAGGCTACCTTGAGGGAGCAACTGGAACAGGTGATTATGAAAGAATAGAAGAGACAATCAACTATGAAGTGAATAAAATCCGTAAAGAAATTGTTGAGAGTCCATATAAAATTAGAGACTTAGGTATTCAGGTAATGGTAGAACCTCCAACGGCGGATGATCCAACTACATTACCTCAAGAACGTGTGGATGATATTACGCAAATGTTGGCTTCAATTGTTCGTACGTCTATTGATAAAACAACTGTTGATGGAGAACTAACGGATGAGGCAATTCAAGAAAAGATTCTAGTATCGGTTCAACCATTTAATGGCAAGGTAGAGTTTGAAGATACTCAAATTGCATCTATCCCATGGTGGGTATACGCAATCGGTGGAGTCCTTCTAGCGACTATTATCGTGTTAATTATTCTGTTTATGAGAGCAAGAAAGAAGAAGGCACAAGAGGAAGAAGATGTGGCATTTGATCATTACACACCTATTTCTATTCGTGACATTGATGAAGACAAGGAAGAAACAGAAGGATCGTTGAGAAAGAAACAACTAGAAAAAATGGCGAAAGAAAAGCCAGAGGATTTCGCAAAACTATTGCGTTCATGGATTGCTGAAGACTAGGAGGAGTGCGTGAAGGTGGCAAAAAGAGATCAAAAGGAATTAACAGGTAAACAAAAAGCAGCCATTCTTCTCATTTCACTTGGGCCGGATGTGTCTGCATCAGTATATAAACACTTAAGTGAAGAAGAGATAGAAAAATTAACGTTAGAAATTTCTGGAGTTAAAAAAGTGGAATCTACTGCAAAAGAAGAAATTCTTGAAGAGTTTCATAATATTGCTCTAGCTCAGGATTATATATCACAAGGCGGTATTGGGTATGCAAAAACGGTTCTTGAAAAAGCGCTAGGGACTGAGCAGGCTGCTGTTATCATTAACCGTTTAACTTCATCCCTTCAAGTTCGACCTTTTGATTTTGCTAGAAAAGCGGATCCAGGACAAATTTTTAATTTTATTCAAAATGAGCATCCCCAGACGATCGCACTTATTTTATCTTATTTGGATTCGGCCCAAGCAGGTCAAATTTTATCTGAGCTTCCTCAGGAAGTTCAAGCTGATATTGCAAGAAGAATTGCAGTAATGGATAGTACCTCTCCTGAAATCATAAATGAAGTTGAGCAAATTTTAGAGCGTAAGCTGTCTGCATCTGTGACACAGGACTATACGCAAACGGGCGGTATTGAGGCTGTTGTGGAAGTGTTAAACGGAGTCGACCGTGCAACCGAAAGAACGATCCTAGATGCACTCGAAATTCAAGATCCAGAATTAGCGGAAGAAATTAAGAAACGAATGTTTGTATTTGAAGATATTGTTACACTAGATAGCCGTGCAATTCAAAGGATTATTCGTGACTGTGACAACGAAGATCTAAAGCTTTCACTAAAAGTATCAAGCGACGAAGTCAAGGATATCGTGTTTGGAAATATGTCCAAACGTATGGTTGAAAGCTTTAAGGATGAAATGGAGTTTATGGGACCAGTTCGTCTTCGTGATGTAGAGGAAGCACAGTCAAGAATCGTTGCCATCATTCGTCGTCTAGAGGAAGCAGGAGAAATTGTGGTTGCTCGTGGCGGAGGTGACGACATCATTGTCTAGGCTTATTAAATCAACATGGGTACCTCAAGAATTTTCCAATGAAAACAAAGTGATTTCGATTAAAGCAATTAAGAATCATACCGATGATACAGAAGAAGAGTCGTCTTTTGTAAGTTATCAAGAGAGAGAGAGGATTCTTGCGGCAGCGCAAAGTGAAGCTGACAGAATCGTTCAAGAAGCAAGGGAATATGCAGCGGGTGTACGTGAACAGATGGAGCTAGAGAAACAATCGTTTCAGCTGGAGTTGCAAGTGATGGCAGAACAAGCTCAAAATGCAGGGTTTGTGCAAGGTCAGGAAGAAGGAAAACAGCTCGGATACAATGAAGCACAAGCCATCATTGAGCAAGCGAAAGAAACAGTTTCCTTATCAAAATATGACTATGAGAAGAAGATTGATTCAAGCGAACGAACCATTCTGTCTCTTGCGCTTAAAGTGGCTGAGAAAATTATTGCTGACACACTGACCGGTGACTCGGAGCAGTTTTTACCGTTAGTGAAAAAAGCATTAAAAGAAGCAAGAGAATATCGTGAAATTCAGCTTCACGTTCATCCATCACACTACGAATTTTTGCTTCTCCAAAAGGAAGATTTAATTCGAATCTTTCCAAAGGAGACAGAATTATATATTTTTCCAGATAGTGAGTTAACAGAACAGAGCTGTATTATTGAATCTGCAAATGGTCGTATCGATGCAAGTGTGGATCAACAACTCGATGAAATCAAAAGAAAACTTTACGAGCTATTGGAGAGTGAATAGAGTGCTAGCTGCCGATTTATTGGGACAAATTGACCAGGTGAAAACGTTTAAGCGCTATGGAAGAGTGAAGCGTGTCGTGGGTCTAATGATTGAATCGCAAGGACCAGAAAGCTCAATCGGTGATGTTTGTTACATTCATATCGGCAAAAACAACCGGAAAATTCAAGCTGAGGTGGTTGGGTTTAAGGATGAAAATATACTGCTTATGCCGTATACAAGCTTAAATGAAATCTCGCCAGGCTGTTTGGTTGAGGCAACATTGAAGCCTTTAGAGGTGAAGATAGGTCCAGCTTTAATCGGTAGCGTGCTAGATTCTTTAGGTCAACCTCTTGATGGAAGTCAGCTTCCAAAAGGACTTGGATCGGTTGGAACAGACCAGGATCCACCGAATCCAATGACACGACCACCGATATCTGAACCTGTAGAAGTCGGGGTACGATTAATCGATAGTCTTCTCACAGTCGGTATGGGTCAGCGTGTAGGAATTTTTGCCGGAAGTGGTGTAGGTAAAAGTACACTGCTTGGAATGATTGCTCGTAATACAAATGCTGATTTGAATGTGATCGCATTAATTGGTGAACGTGGTCGTGAAGTTCGAGAGTTTATCGAAAAGGATTTAGGACCAGAGGGTTTAGCAAGGTCAATCGTTGTTGTCGCAACTTCCGATCAGCCAGCACTAATGAGAATAAAGGGTGCTTTTACAGCAACCGCGATAGCGGAGTATTTTCGTGACCGAGGATTAAATGTCATGATGATGATGGACTCTGTGACAAGGGTTGCGATGGCCCAGCGCGAAGTTGGCTTGGCCATTGGGGAGCCACCGACAACAAAAGGGTATACACCCTCTGTATTTGCGATCCTACCTAGATTGTTAGAAAGAACAGGAACGAATGAACATGGATCAATTACTGCTTTTTATACGGTACTAGTTGATGGAGATGACATGAACGAACCGATCGCCGATACCGTTCGTGGGATATTGGACGGACACTTTGTTCTTGATCGCTCATTAGCTAATAAGGGTCAGTATCCGGCTGTTAATGTGCTAAAAAGCGTGAGTAGAATTATGAACAATATTGTTCCTGAAGCCCATAAAAAATCTGCTGAAAAACTGAGAGAGCTGTTAAGTACTTATATCAATTCGGAGGATTTAATAAATATCGGGGCCTATAAACGTGGATCTTCTAAGGAAATAGATGACGCCATTGCTTCGTATCCTAAGATTATTTCGTTTATTAAGCAAGCAACTGATGAAAAGGTATCCTTTGAAGAAGGTGTCCAATCGTTATATGAATTACTTGGAAGAAGTGACTAATAATGAGATATGAGTTCAAGTTTCATAAAATCCTCGCTGTCAAAGAACGTGAAAAAGATGAAGCGGTTTCTGTTTACCAAGATTCAGTTCGAAAGTTTGAAGAAGTGGCAGAAAAGCTGTATGAACTGTTAAAAAGGAAAGAGGATCTTGAAGTGTATCAGTCCGAACGGCTACATGGAGGACTATCTATTCAAGAAATTCGTCACCACCAACAGTTCATTAGTAATATCGAAAAGATGATTGAACATTATCAAAAGATGGTTATCAACGCCCGAAACAGAATGCTTTTATTCCAGGAAAAATTATTAGAAAAAAATATAGAAGTAAAAAAATATGAAAAAATCCGGGAAAAGGATTACTTGAAATTCACCGAGGATATAAAAGTAATCGAAGGTAAACAGATGGACGATATCTCGATACAAATGTACATGAATCGAGAAGGTTAGGTGATTGAATGGCAAAGGAAATTGAAGAAATAGAAGAAAAGAAATCAAATAAATTTCAAATGTTTATTTTTGTCTTTCTTATTCCCTTCTTGTTTTTAGTTACAGTTGCGTTAGTTGTTTTAAGCTTTGCTGGGGTAAACGTATTTGAAAAGTCCAAAGAGCTTAGTGCGCACATTCCATTTGTTTCCTCGCTAATTACAGAAGAAGGAACACAAACGGAAGAAGAGTGGGAAAAGAGCATAATCGCATTAGAAGGCGAGATTAAGGATCGAGAGGCAAAGATTGAAAAGTTGGAATCCGAAATTGAAAGCAAAGATACTCAAGTAGAGCGATCAAATCTAGAAAAAGAACAATTGCAGCAACAAATTGATGAACTCTTGGCCATTCAAGAAGAAAACAAGCGTGCGTTTAAAGATATTATTAAAACGTATGAATCGATGTCGGCAAAAAAGGTGGCACCAATTATTACGGCCATGAGTGAACAAGAAGCACTAAAAATACTAACAACGATGAAATCAGATCAACTTGCTGCGATTATGGAAAATATGACAGCCGAGGACGCTGCAAAATATACAGAGCTTCTAACAGCTGAAAGCAACGAAGAGTAACCGTTTTGTTTCATCAAAAGGAGGTGATACTGAAAAAATGCAAATCGAGAGCCTAGGATTCACTCAAAAGCTTGCTTCACAGTTGAACAAGGCTTCCACAAGCCAGGAGAAATCATCCTTTTCAAATTTCCTTCAATCAGCTACTGCTTCTGTAGAAGAGTCATTAGATGAACACACGGCAGTGAAATTGACTGCTACAGACGTAAAAGAACTTTTATCCTTTTTATCTAAAGATGATCTCATAGAAGTGGAAGAGGGTTTACAGCTGCTGGATCAATTGATATCGAATAGTAACGAAGATTTACTTACAATGATTGAGAATTATCTAGGAATGAGTCACACCCAATTTCAAAATTTGCTATCTAATGTAATGGAGAAGCTCAAAATTGAAGGTGGAGAAGGACAAAGTGATTTAGCAAAGCTGCTACAAGTCGTAGAAAAAATGAGTGAGTTAACAGCGAACCAGCTGGGGAGTGTTTTAGATAAGGATTCTTTAAAACTAATAAGGGCAACAAAGCTTTATGAACTAATGGCGAAAAATCAAGACTCTTTAAATGGGGAATCTAGTAAACTGGATTTTAAGTCATTATTTGCAAAGTTAACAAGTATCCTTGAGGGAAACTCGTTTAAGAGTGAGCAAGCTGTTTCGAGACTATCCTTTTTAAAACAAACTTTCTCTAGTATGATGACAAGTTCCTCAACAAGAGAAGAATTAACGGGTACGCCTTCTTCAAGAACAGATATGATTTCTGGTTCTGTTCAATTTATGCAGATGTCAAGACCCGAACAATTGACGCTAACTCTTTCAAATGGATCAAAGCAAGTTCAAACGGAACAATTAATAAAACAGTTTGAAAATATCTTAGCAAAAAGTCAATTTTCAAATGTGAATGGTGTACAAAGATTGTTTCTACAGCTTAATCCAGGACATTTAGGAGCCCTTCGCATTGAAATTATTCAACAGGATTCTGTCATGGTTGCGAAAATTGTCACATCAACGCAGGCGGCTAAGGAAGCAATTGAAGGTCAACTTAATCATTTAAAGCAAGCCTTTAATTCTCAAAACATTCAGGTTGAACGCGTAGAGATTTCTCAGCAAACTGCAGGTCAAGAGAGGTTCTTAAACCGAGATGGTGAACAAGAACAAACAAAGCAGGATCAAGCTGAACGAAAGGAAGAGCAAACAGTTGATCAAGACTTCAGCTCATCCTTTGAAGAAGCACTCTTAAATACGGAAGTGTAGGTGAAAAAAATGGCTAACACAATTAATTCATCTCTTTTACTATCAAACTATCAAACTACTCAGCGTAGTACTGGTTCAGATACATTAGGAAAAGATGATTTCTTAAAAATCTTAATGACTCAGTTGCAAAATCAAGACCCTTTAAACCCAATGCAGGATAAAGATTTTATTGCACAAATGGCTACCTTTACAAGCCTTGAACAAATGACGAACATGAATAAGTCCATTACATCATTAGTTAGTGCTCAAGAACAAAACCAATTAATTTCGTACAGTCAGTTCATTGGGAAAGATGTTAGCTGGCATAAACTTACGGAATCAAATGATGGAAGTTCTGTTATTGAACAAGGTACGGGAAAGATTCTATCTCTAAAATTTACTGATGGTAAAGCGACCTTCTTGTTAGAGGACGGAACAAGCTTAACATCAGGGAATATCTCGCAAATCAATGACACCAAAGGCGACACGATGCTTTTACAAGCCAGTATGATGATTGGAAAAACAGTCACTTATTCTTCTGAAAACAATGAAACAAAACAAGCCAAGGTAACTTCCGTTTCATTTAAAGATGGGAAATCATTATTTCAGTTGGAAAATGGAGAGAGTGTGTCAAGCACAAGCATTACAAAAATAGAAGCGTAAAGGAATGGTTTGAATGGACAAGTCTATGTTTAGACCGATTCATTCGCAGCCGATTAGTAACCATCAACTAAGATCGGTTACATCAAAACCTACGAGCATGGACTCTTTCTCTCAGCATTTACAGAATGTATTGCAACCAGAAAAACTAACGATAAGTAAACATGCAAAAGAACGAATGTCCCAAAGGGGTATTCAAATTGATGAGGCTAAGTGGGGCCAAATTCAAGAGAAAGTAAATGAAGCGAAGAAAATGGGTGTTAAAGATTCGCTCGTATTGTTACAGGATGCAGCCCTAATTGTCAGTGCAAAAAATAATACAGTGATAACGGCTATGGATCGGCAGGAAGCTACTGCACAAATTTTTACAAATATTAATGGAACGATCGTTTTAGAATAAATGTTTTGGCTGGACCAACAGGAGGCCAACAAGCTACGGACTGATAGAAGTAGCTTACTATGAAAGGGGAAACGAAATCATGCTACGTTCAATGTACTCAGGTATTAGTGGAATGAAAAACTTCCAAACTAAATTAGATGTTATTGGTAACAATATTGCAAACGTAAATACGTATGGCTTCAAAAAAGGTCGAGTAACATTTAAAGACACAATGAACCAAATGGTGTCAGGGGCAAGTGCATCACAAGATAACCGAGGAGGGAAAAATCCTATACAGGTTGGTCTTGGTTCTACATTAGCAACCATTGATACGATTCATACACAATCAAGTTTGCAAACAACGGGTCGCTCACTTGACTTAGCGATCTCAGGTGATGGTTACTTTATGGTTAAACAAGGAGATGCACAGTTCTATACAAGAGCGGGTAACTTCTACTTAGATGATAATGGTTCTTTAGTAAACGGCGATGGGTACAAGGTACAGGCCTTTACACTTAATGAAGATGGAACTACAAGCAATCAGTTTGGCGATGTAGCAGTTAACGTAAATGCGGTATTACCACCGGTTACGACTGATAAAATTTCAATTTCAGGTAACTTAGCAAGCAATTCTGTAAACAATGGAACACCGTTTACTCAACAGGTTCAAGTAATTGATAATACAGGACAAGCACATAGAATAGATGTTCATTTTGCGAAAACTGGGGACAATCAATGGGGAGTTTATGTAAATAAACCTGTGAAAAAAGAAGATGGAACCACCGATACTCCAACAACAACAATCACTTATAATACTGAAACGAAAAAATTCGGACCTACATCGTTTTCAACACCAATAAATATTGAAGGTATCGATCCTATAGCTGTAGAACTTGACTTTAACCAGCTAACTCAAGAGGCAGGAAGCACAAGTGCACTAGTTAATCCTAACGGAAACACAGAAGGAGCTCTTGAGAGCTTTAACATCGGTTCTTCTGGTGAAATCAATGGAGTATATTCAAACGGTTTAGTAAGAACTCTTGGTGTACTTGCTCTAGCTAAATTCAGCAACGCATCAGGTTTAACAAAGGCTGGAGGAAACCTTTTCCAAGAGTCCATTAACTCTGGTGTGGCAAACATTAATGTAGCAGGTGAAGGTAGAGGTTCAATCGCAGCTGGTACATTAGAAATGTCAAACGTTGACTTATCCGAAGAATTTACTGAAATGATCTCTGCTCAAAGAGGATTCCAAGCAAATACACGTATTATTACAACATCAGACGAAATCTTACAAGAGCTCGTAAACTTAAAACGATAAGCTAAGGGAGGGATAGGGTTGAGCCAAAGCTCAACCCTAATAATAGCCGTGATCAAAGTAACCCGTCTAAATGGCAAGTCATTCATGTTAAATGCTGTTTATATTGAAACAATCGAGTCTTTTCCCGATACGACCATCACGCTTTCAAATGGGCGGAAATATGTCGTAAAAGAGGCAGAGGATCAAGTTTATGAAGCAATACAGAAGTTTTATCAATCTGTCAACCTTTTAGGACAGCTTCAGGTGGAGGATAAAGAAAATGAAGAAAAATAAGCTAGTCATGATTATGGCAATCTTGCTAGTCGCAATAACACTGGTAGGTGCCATAGCAGTTGTAGTGATTCTTAAGGTAACTGGGGAAGATAAAGAAAAGGAAATAACCATTGATGAAGTGTTAGAAGCATCAGTAGATATTCCACAAATGACAGCAAACCTTGCTAGTAATGACTTTATTCGTATCTCATTCAAAATTCAAACAGATAGTGTAAAAGCAAAAGAAGAATTAGAAAAAAGAGATTTCCAGGTGAAAAACATCATCATTTTAGAGTTATCTGAAAAAACTGCTGAGGATTTAAAAGGAAAAGAAGGTCAGCAAAAGCTAGAGAATGACTTAAAAACGAAGATTTCTGAGATCATGCAAGAAGGAAAAGTAGAGCATGTGTATATTACAGAATCACTCCTCCAGTAAGATAGCAACCTTAGAGAGGAAGAACGGAGGTGAGGACATTTGTCAGGTGAAGTACTCTCACAGAGTGAAATAGATGCTCTCTTATCAGCACTCTCAACTGGAGAAATGGATGCGGATGAGTTGAAAAAGGAGCAATCTGAGAAGAAAGTTCGTGTGTATGATTTTAAAAGAGCACTAAGATTCTCAAAGGATCAAATCCGTAGTTTAACGCGAATACACGAGAATTTTGCTCGGTTGTTGACCACGTATTTCTCAGCTCAACTACGTACGTATGTGCAAATATCTGTTGCATCAGCAGACCAAATTCCTTATGAGGAGTTCATTCGCTCCATTCCGAAAATGACAATATTAAACGTTTTCGAGGTTCCGCCACTTGAAGGAAGAATCCTAATGGAAGTGAATCCAAATATCGCTTATGCCATGCTAGACCGCCTCATGGGTGGTAGAGGTTCGAGTATTAATAAGGTAGAGAATTTAACAGAAATCGAAACAAAGATCATGTCCAATACATTTGAAAAATCCTTTGATAACTTACAGGAAGCTTGGTCAACGATTTCAGAAATTGATCCGTATTTAGCTGCGTTTGAGGTCAATCCTCAATTTCTGCAAATGGTATCTCCAAATGAAACTGTGGTCGTAATTTCTCTTAATACCGTGATTGGCGAAACAACTGGAATGATCAATATTTGTATTCCTCATGTCGTATTAGAACCAATTATTCCAAAACTTTCTGTCCACTATTGGATGCAAACAGAAAAGAAGGAAAGAGAACCAAAGGAGATTGCTCAATTAGAAAAAAGAATTCAAACAGCTACTGTACCTATTTCAGCAGAGCTTGGACATTCGGAAATTTCCATTCAAGATTTCCTAATGCTAGATATTGGTGATGTCATTGAGTTGAATCAAGCAATCGATGGAGCATTAACAATTAAAGTTGGAGATATACCTAAGTTCTTGGCCCAGCCAGGAAAGGTAAATAAAAAGCTTGCGGTGCAAGTATTAGAGACATTGAAGGGAGGAGACGATGATGGTGAGTGATGGCATGCTTTCACAAGATGAAATAGATGCTCTTCTAAGAGGAACAGATGAACCTGATAATGACATGGCAACAGAAGAAGCCATTAATGTGGAAGATTATCTTTCTTCGATGGAACAAGATGCTCTTGGTGAGATTGGTAATATTTCATTTGGTAGTTCAGCAACAGCACTATCAACTCTTCTAAATCAAAAAGTAGATATTACCACACCTACGGTAGTTGTTATACCAAAGAATAGACTAGCAGAGGAATTCCCACAACCGTATGTTGCGATACAAGTGAGTTATACGGAAGGATTTTCAGGAACCAATCTGTTAGTGATCCAACAGTCGGATGCAGCAATAATAGCTGATTTAATGTTAGGTGGAGATGGGATACAACCCGCTGATCTAATGGGAGAAA
Organism: Bacillaceae bacterium; assembly: GCA_041640555.1. Taxonomy (GTDB): domain Bacteria; phylum Bacillota; class Bacilli; order Bacillales; family Cytobacillaceae; genus Robertmurraya_A. Next base: position 49,778 of record JBEQAB010000003.1, on the reverse strand, counting down.
TTCAATTAAGTGCAGTGCAAGAAGCAATGAATCAAATGATGGGATCTTCAGCCACTTCGATGTCTACCATTTTTAGTAAAAAGGTAGATATTTCACCGCCTTCAATTGATATGTTAAATGTACTTGAAGGGGAAGGGACAGACAGACTTCCAGTCGATGATATGTTAGTGAAAATTTCTTTCCGATTAAAAGTGGGTGAATTAATTGACTCAAGTATCATGCAATTAGTACCATTAGAATTTGCAAAAGGACTAGTGGAAGAATTATTAAATCCAAGTTCCACAAATGAAAAAGAATCAGGTAAAATAGAGGATACGAGTGCTCATAGGGCTAATGACCTAGTGGAGCCTACACCAATTCCAAGTGCAGGGCAGCAACCTCCAATTCAAGGAGGCTATGGTGGGCAAATGCAACCACCTACCCAAACTCATCCGAACCAAGAGCAATGGGGGCAAGTACCACCACCTGGCTACTATCAAGCACCACCAACTCAATCGTATCCACAAGGTCCACAGCATTTTGGTTCACCTTATGCGTCAATGGGTGCACAGCCAAATGTTCAGCCAGCTAGTTTTTCAAGCTTTGAGCAATATCCGCCACTTCAGCAATCAGAGTCTAAAAACCTTGACATGCTGTTAGATATTCCACTTCAGGTTACGGTTGAACTTGGTCGTACAAGACGGTCAGTTAAAGAAATTCTTGAGTTATCAGCAGGTTCAATTATTGAATTGGACAAACTAGCAGGAGAACCAGTGGATATTCTTGTTAATAATCGTCTAATTGCCAAAGGTGAGGTAGTTGTGATTGAAGAAAACTTTGGTGTACGCGTAACAGACATCATTAGTCAGAGTGATCGAATAAAAAAATTAAGATAATCTTTGGGGGTTAAATTTTCATGGCACATAAAATTCTTATTGTTGACGATGCTGCATTTATGCGAATGATGATAAAGGACATACTATCCAAGAATGGATATGAAGTTGTTGGAGAAGCGGCAGATGGAGCTCAAGCAGTTGAAAAATTCAAAGAGACTAGTCCGGACTTAGTGACAATGGATATCACGATGCCAGAAATGGATGGAATTACTGCATTAAAGGAAATTAAGAAAATTAATCCAAATGCTAAGGTCATTATGTGTTCTGCTATGGGTCAGCAAGCAATGGTTATAGATGCAATCCAAGCGGGAGCAAAGGACTTTATTGTAAAACCTTTCCAAGCGGATCGTGTAATTGAAGCTATCTCAAAAACACTTGGTTAATAATTAAAAATTAGAGGTGCAGCGCATTGCAAAAAGGAAAGTTATTCTTCAAAGTGTTGCTTCTAGTACTTGTTGCTTTGCTGGGCTCCAATCATGGAGCCTTCGCAGAGCAATTTAACAGTATTAAGGACTGCTTAGAGGACGAAAGCAAATGTAGTGAGGATCAATTGAAAGAAGTAGAAAATAATGAGGAAACTGCAGCTGACAATAATGAAAATACACCAACAGTTGGTTTGACCTTTTGGGATTTCATTAAAATGATTTTTGCAACCATTTTTGTTATTGCATTATTGTATGCAGTATTAAAATTTATCAATAAAAGAAGTCGTTCCTTCTCTAGTAATCAACTTGTGGAGAACTTAGGTGGAACAGCACTAGGAACAAATCGCTCCATTCAAATTGTGAAAATAGGAAATCGTGTGTTAGTAGTAGGGGTAGGCGAAGATGTAAAGCTTCTAAAAGAAATCGATGATGAGGATGAAGCGCGCCAAATCATTACTGATTATAACAATCGTATGGACCAGCTTGTTCAACCAAGCGATATTGTGACAAAGCTAATTGAAAGAACACGAAATATAAAGCAAGGTACTAGTAAGGAAGAAACCTCATTTTCCTCCACGTTAAAAACTCAGCTTGAGGAACTCTCAAAAGGGAGGAAAAAGCTTTTTGATGAAATGGATAAGAAAGGGTCAGACAAGCGATGAATGAATTTATGGAGTTCTTTAACGGCAGCGATCCTGAAAATGTGTCAACCTCAGTAAGGCTACTGTTAATGCTTACCGTTCTTTCCTTGGCTCCTAGTATTTTGGTGCTAATGACTTCCTTTGTCCGTATTGTAATCGTTCTTTCCTTTGTCAGAACGGCGCTTGCAACTCAACAAATGCCACCCAATCAAGTGTTAATTGGATTAGCTTTATTTTTAAGCTTTTTTATCATGGCGCCAACCTTTCAAGAAGTCAATGATCAAGCATTAACACCGTTATTTAATGAAGAAATCAATCTTGAAGAAGCCTATTCAAGAGCTTCCTTGCCACTAAAAGAGTTCATGAGTGCTCATACGAGGCAAAAGGATTTGGCTCTTTTTCTTGAATATTCAAAGGCTGAGCGACCAGAAACGGTTGCTGATATTCCTTTAACCACCCTTGTACCAGCGTTTGCAATCAGTGAGATAAAGACAGCGTTTCAAATTGGTTTTATGGTTTTTATACCATTTCTCGTTATTGATATGATTGTTGCAAGTGTGTTAATGTCCATGGGTATGATGATGCTTCCACCGGTTATGATTTCTTTGCCATTTAAAATATTGCTATTTGTTTTAGTAGACGGTTGGTACTTAGTGGTTAAATCACTACTAGATAGCTTCTAAGAAGGTGATTGGATTGACTCCAGATAGTGTAATTACCATTGCAGAACAGGGGATTTGGATGGTCATACTGATTTGTGGCCCCTTGCTAGCATTGGCTTTAATAGTAGGTTTAATAGTAAGCATATTCCAAGCAACGACACAAATTCAGGAACAAACGCTTGCTTTCGTTCCAAAAATTGTTGCGGTATTGCTAGGGCTAGTATTTTTTGGACCTTGGATGCTAAGTCATATGCTTTCTTATGCAAGTGAAATCTTTACTAATTTAACAAGGTATGTGGGTTAACCAATGGTAGATTTTCTTCCAACATTTCCGGCATTTTTATTAGTGTTTGTTCGGGTTACATCTTTTTTCTTATTAATGCCATTATTTTCTTATCGTTCAATTCCGACAACTCATAAGGTGGGACTTGGATTTTTCTTATCATGGATTATGATTTTTACATTTGATGCACCGGTTTTAGAAATAAACGGTGCTTACTTTTTATTGATAATAAAAGAAGCGATGATTGGTATTATGTTAGGTTTTATTGCTTATGTCATTATGGCGGCTATCCAAATAGCAGGCGGTTTTATTGATTTCCAAATGGGGTTAGCGATTGCAAATGTTATTGATCCTCAGACGGGAACGCAAAGTCCATTAATGGGACAATATTTATATACGATATCTTTGTTTTTTTTATTAGCATTAAATGGACATCATCTTTTACTAGATGGAATTTATTTTAGTTATCAATTTATTCCTTTGGAACAGGCTTGGATTCCACTAGGAGATGTAAGCATATCTAATTACATACTTTCTTCGATTTCAATAATGTTTGGTGTTGCTCTCCAATTATCTATACCGATTGTTGGAAGCTTATTTTTGGTGGATGTTGCCCTCGGAATTGTAGCGAGAACCGTACCACAGCTAAATATTTTTGTGGTGGGTCTGCCTTTAAAATTAGGTGTTGGTTTTATTGTTCTTATTGCTGTTATGAGTATATTACTGGGTGCTGTTGCCACACTATTTGAAACGATGTTAACAACGATGAGAGGGTTAATGGAATTGATTGGGGGTCTGTAGCTTGAAAACCCTACGCTTAGATTTACAGTTCTTTTCAGGGGAAAAAACAGAAAAAGCTACCCCAAAGAAACGGCAGGAATCACGCAAGAAAGGTCAGGTTGCGAAAAGCCAGGATGTGAATACAGCCGTCGTCTTACTCGCTGTTTTCTTGTTCCTTTTCTTTGCAGGTGGATATATAAAGGATATCGTTTTTCGATTATTCCAACATTCATTCCAAGAATATATGAAACTTGAGATAACCGAGAGCAATATTCAAATGATGTTTCTTGAAATACTTAGTGAAATCGTACTTATTTTAGCACCAATTATGGCAGTAGCTATGGTGGCAGGTGTCGCATCAAATTTTGCTCAGTTTGGCTTTCTTTTCTCGACAGAAGCGATTCAACCTAAGCTTGAAAAGCTTGATCCGATAAAGGGAGCAAAGAATATCTTTTCAATGCGTGCGATTGTAGAGCTGCTAAAGTCCATGCTAAAAATTAGTTTTGTCGGTGGAGTCACCTTTGCTGTTTTATGGAATCGGAAAGAAGATATTTTAATCCTGTCGCAAAAGTCTATAGGTGCTTCCATGATTACGTTAGCAGGGTTAACTGTACAAATGGGACTGATTGCGTCTGCTGCCCTTTTATTTCTTTCCATTCTGGATTATATGTATCAAAAATACGACTTCGAAAAAAAGATTCGAATGTCTAAACAAGATATTAAAGATGAGTATAAAAATATCGAAGGAAATCCCGAAATAAAAGGGAAAATCAAGCAAAAACAACGTGAAATGGCCATGCGAAGAATGATGCAGGATGTTCCAACTGCAGACGTTGTCATTACGAATCCAACTCATTATGCTATTTGCTTAAAATATGATGAAGCAAAACAGGATGCTCCTTACGTAGTTGCCAAGGGCGTAGATTTTATGGCTCAAAAAATTAAGATGATTGCTAAAGAGCATGATGTCGTTATGATGGAAAATCGCCCGTTAGCTAGAGCGTTATACAGTCAAGCAGAAATTGGAGAAGCAATTCCAGAGGAGTTTTTTAAGGCAGTTGCAGAAATTCTAGCATTTGTTTATAAAACAAAGCAAAAGATATAAAGATATTATTGTATTACTTGAGGAGAGATAGTGATGTCTGGACGAGACTTATCGGTAGTAGTAGGCGTAATATTAATTGTCGCGATGCTCATTATTCCTTTCCCAACGTGGTTATTAAGCATATTAATTATGCTGAATATTTCATTGGCTCTTCTTGTACTGTTAAATAGTATGAATATGAAGGAACCTTTACAATTTTCGGTTTTCCCATCCTTGTTATTACTGTTAACCCTGTATAGGTTGGGGCTTAACGTATCAACAACAAGAGCAATCCTTACGCATGGGGAAGCGGGTGGTGTGGTTGAAACGTTTGGATCTTTCGTGGTTGGTGGAAATGTAATTGTTGGGATAGTTGTGTTTATTATTCTTGTTATTATCCAATTCATTGTTATTACAAAAGGATCAGAGCGTGTTTCTGAGGTTGCAGCGAGATTTACACTTGATGCGATGCCTGGTAAGCAAATGAGTATAGATGCAGACTTAAATGCAGGAATGATATCTGAACATGAGGCAAAAGATCGTCGTGAAAAAGTAAGTAGGGAAGCAGATTTTTATGGAGCGATGGACGGAGCAAGTAAGTTTGTTAAGGGAGATGCCATTGCTGGGATCATTATCGTAATGATCAACTTGATTTTCGGGATTGTTGTTGGTGTGACGCAACTTGGTTTACCAATAGCAGATGCTGCAAAACAATTTTCCTTACTAACGGTAGGAGATGGAATTGTTAGTCAGTTGCCTGCATTATTAATATCAACTGCGACAGGTATTGTTGTAACAAGAGCTGCTTCAGATGGGAATTTAGGAACAGATATTACTGGGCAACTAATGGCATATCCAAAAATGCTATATATTACCGGTGGAACAATCTTCATACTTGGTCTATTTACGCCGATAGAAGATATATTAACCATTCCAATCGCAGGATTATTAGTCTTTGGTGGGTACATGTTTTCTAGAGTTCCTAAGCAGGACATTACAGAGATACAAGAAATGGAAGAAGAAATTCAGACAGATGAAATGAAGAAGCCAGAAAGTGTGGTTAGTCTTCTGAATGTAGATCCAATTGAATTTGAATTTGGTTACGGGCTAATCCCTCTAGCTGATTCTAATCAGGGCGGAGATTTACTTGATCGGATTGTCATGATCCGTAGACAGCTTGCTATCGAATTAGGTCTTGTGATACCTGTTGTTCGAATCCGGGACAATATTCAGCTTCAACCCAATGAGTATCGTTTGAAAATTAAAGGGAGTGAAATGGCTAGAGGTGAGTTGTTATTGGATCATTACTTAGCGATGAGCCCTGGCATTGACGATGATAGTATCGAGGGAATTGATACGGTTGAACCTTCGTTTGGCTTACCAGCTAAATGGATTACTGAAGAAGTAAAAGAGCAAGCGGAAATTTTCGGATATACAGTCGTCGATCCCCCGTCTGTTGTATCGACTCATATTACTGAAGTGATTAAAAACAATGCACATGAGTTACTAGGTCGACAGGAAACAAAGCAATTAATCGATCATTTAAAAGAAAGCTACCCGATATTGGTAGAAGAGGTTACACCTAATCCTTTAACAGTAGGTGAAATCCAAAAAGTACTTGGGAAGCTTCTTCGTGAAAATGTCTCTGTTAGAAACTTACCAATTATTTTTGAAACACTTGCCGACTTTGGAAAGGTAACTACCGATACTGATTTGCTAACAGAATACGTTCGACAAGCGCTAGCACGACAGATTACTAATCAATACCGGGCCGGTGGTCAAACGATTCGAGTGGTAACTGTTTCGGGGAAAATTGAAAAGTTGATTGTCGATCATATTCAACAAACGGAGCATGGGAACTACTTAGCACTTGACCCTTCTATTTCACAATCTATTTTAGAATCTCTGGCTACTCAAGTAGAACAGTTATCTATTATGGAACAATCGCCAATTGTGCTATGTTCACCAGCTGTAAGAATGTACGTTAGACAGTTAACAGAGCGATATTTTCCACAGATACCGATTCTCTCATACAATGAGCTTGAAGCGAATGTAGAAGTACAAAGCGTTGGGGTGGTGAATATAGATTGAAGGTAAAAAAATATACAGCTCCGACTATGCCTGAAGCAATGAAGCAGATTCGAGCGGAGCTAGGAAACGATGCAGTTATATTAAATTCTAAGATTGTCACAACAGGGGGATTCTTAGGTTTATTTAAAAAAGAAAATATTGAAGTGATTGCGGCCATAGATGAAGTGGTTCAAGCAGAAAGAAAAATGCAATTTGAACAGCCAAGGGTAAAGATAAAGCCTATTGTGAAGCCAATACCTACACCAGTAGATAGAGAAGAGGTTCCTTTACCGAAAAGGAATGTAGAACCCTCTATCCCTAAGCCCTTACCTAAGCAGCCGACAAGTGAAGGGGATAAAAAGCTTGACGAGGATATGCTTGCAGAAATTGCAGGATTAAAAAAGATGCTACAAACAATCACAGAGCATCAACCGGATCTCCCTCTTCCTGAGCCTATACAGAAGTGTGGGCAGCGATTGCTTGACCAGGAAGTTCCAAAAGATATAAGAGATGAACTTCTTTCTTCCCTTCTCCAAAAATGGTATGCAAATGGTTCGGGTGCAAATGAAAGAGAAGTAAAAAAGTGGTTGCGACAAGAATTATATGATCGTCTGAGTACTCTTTCATTTGGTAGAGTTACCTTTACGAAAAAATATATAAACCTTGTTGGACCAACGGGTGTTGGGAAGACGACAACATTAGCCAAAATTGCTGCTGAATGTGCCCTGAAGTATAAAAAAAGAGTAGCGTTAATCACAACCGATACGTATCGAATTGCTGCCATTGATCAGTTGAAAACATATGCGAAAATATTAAATGTTCCATTAGAGGTTTGCTACAGCTTGGAAGATTACAAGCAAGCGTGTGAAGCGTTCAAGGACTACGATATTATATTAACTGATACCGCAGGTAGAAACTTTAGAAATCAACAATATGTTGAGGACTTAAAAAAGGTTGTTGATTTTGAACATGACATGGAAACATTTCTTGTGTTAGCTTTAACAGCCAAGCAGAAAGACATGATGGATATTTATGAACAATTTTCATTAATAAAAATTAATAAATTTATTTTTACAAAAGCTGATGAAACATCAACATATGGTGCTATGCTCCATATGATGAAAACTAGTCATATCGGTGTGGCCTACATTACAAATGGTCAAAATGTACCAGATGATATGATTTCAGCTAATCGTGAGCAAGTAACGAATTTGATACTTGGGGTCGAATAAGCCATGAAAGATCAAGCAGAAATGTTAAGACAAAGAATCCAACAAATGAGTGGGAAGCCCTCTCCAAAAACACTCGCCGTCGTGAGCGGAAAAGGGGGCGTAGGGAAATCCAATTTCTCTTTAAATTTTTCCCTCTCGTTAGCAAGCCGAGGATACAAAGTTCTTCTATTTGATATGGATGTGGGTATGGGGAATATTGATATACTAATTGGTCAGTCTGCATCATACTCAATCGTGGACTATTTTGAAGGGCGAAGAACACTGTCCGAAACTGTTTCTACAGGTCCTTATGGATTGCATTATGTTGCCGGAGGAACAGGACTTTCACATTTTGTTAATATGGACAAGCTGGTTCACATGAAGTTTACAGAGGACTTGTCTCATCTATTTTCAGATTATGAATACATCCTTTTTGATATGGGGGCTGGTGCCACTAAAGAAACGGTGCCTTTTATCCTCTCAGTTGATGAAGTTCTAGTAGTTACAACACCAGAACCAACATCAATTACAGATGCTTATGCAATGATGAAGCATATTCATATGCATGATTCGGATCTGCCATTTTTGCTTATTGTCAATAGAGTGCATTCTGATAAAGAAGGAATGGAAACATTTAAACGATTACGAACCGTAGTCAATCGATTTTTAAACCGAGAAATTATCGAATTCGGTATGATACCGGACGATCGCCAGGTTCATCAAGCTGTCACGAAACAAACGCCATTTATTTTTAATGAGAAAGCACCAGCTGCTAAAGCGTTACAACAAATGACGAGTCGTTTTGAGGCAAGACAATTTGAAGTAAATTCAGATAAACCTAAGACGCATTTTGTTTCGAAATTAAAGCGATTTTTGTTTGAAAGGTAGTGCTTGTTTATGAGCAAAATTAAAGTGCTTATTGTGGATGATTCGGCATTTATGAGAAAGCTCATTCAAGACTTTTTAACCGAGGATCCAAGAATGACTGTTGTGGGCTCAGCAAGAAATGGTGAAGACGCAATAAAAAAAGTGATTGAACTTGAGCCAGATGTAGTAACATTGGACGTTGAAATGCCGATATTAAATGGGATTGAGGCATTAAAACGTATCATGTCTGAAAAACCAACTCCAGTCGTTATGCTCTCGAGTACAACAAAACAGGGTGCCGAGAACACGATATTAGCGATTCAATATGGTGCAACTGATTTTATTACAAAGCCATCAGGTGCGATTTCTCTAGACTTGCATAAAGTGAAGGAAGAGTTGGTAGAAAAGGTAGTTTCTGCAAGTAAAGCCAATATTAAGCAGCTTGTGAAGCTGAACAGTCAAGAAAAAAACACTGTAAAAAAGCGTGTGGATTATAGTAAAATAGAACCAAGTAAAAAGAATCAATTTAATGCATTATCCGGAAAAAAACTAGTGTGTATAGGTACATCTACGGGTGGGCCACGTGCACTTCAACAAGTAATAACAAAGCTACCAAAGACGATCGATGCCCCTGTTCTAGTAGTACAGCATATGCCAGCAGGATTTACGAAAAGTCTGGCTGGAAGATTAGACTCACTCTCCGAGGTTCATGTCAAAGAAGCGGAAGAAGGAGACATCATTCAAAAAGGAACAGTCTATATTGCACCAGGTGGTTTTCACCTGAAACTAAAATGGGTAGGAGCAAATTTAGCGATCCAATTAGATCAATCTCCGCCAAGAAACGGCCATCGTCCCGCTGTAGATGTGATGTTTGAATCCTGTAGTGAATTATCTGCCTATGCAAAGATCTCCGTCATTATGACGGGGATGGGGTCGGATGGTACAAAAGGACTTATAAAGCTAAAAGAGTCAGGGAATGTGGTTGCAATCGCGGAATCAGAGGAAACTTCAATCGTTTTTGGAATGCCGAAAGCAGCTATTGCAACAAAGCTAGTTGATGAAGTTAAAAACGTTGATAATATTGCAGAAACAATAATGAAATATGTATAACTCCAAGGAGCTGTTGGGCGTGGAAATGAGCCAATATTTAGAGGTTTTTATCGAGGAAAGTAAAGAGCATCTTCAAAACTGTAATGAACGATTACTTGATCTTGAAAAAAATCCAAGTGATCTTAGCATTGTTAATGATATTTTTCGCTCCGCACACACGTTAAAAGGTATGTCAGCAACGATGGGTTACGAAGACTTAGCTAGTCTTACTCATCAAATGGAAAACGTTTTGGACGCGATCCGAAACCAAAAAATAATCGTTACACCTGAAACTCTTGATGTTGTGTTTGAGGCTACAGATGATTTAGAGGCAATGGTGTTTTCGATTGCTGATGGAGGCGACGGAAAACGTGATGTTGCTAGTGTAGTGGAAAAGCTTAAGTTGATTGAAAAGGGAGAAAGTCCAGCGGTATCTCAGAGTGCAAAGGAGGTAGCTGCAACATCAACTCCAGATGCTCCTCGTGCACTAAAAGGTGAATACGATGAGTTTGAGTATACGGTACTACAACAATCGATCGAACAAGGTTTCCAAACGTATGAAATTACAATTGCGCTGAGAGAGGACTGCTTGTTGAAAGCTGCAAGAGTTTTCATGGTATTCGAAGTGATTGAGAAATTAGGAGAAGTCATTAAATCAACACCTTCCGTAGATCAGCTAGAGGAGGAACAATTTGATCAAGAGTTCACAGTAACAATTGTATCAAGGGAACCAATGTCTGATATTCAAAGCAAGGTGATAAAAGTATCCGAGGTTGATAGAGTTGACATTCACGCACTATCCATTGAACAACTTCGTCCAACCGCGGAAACAACTCTTGAACCAATCAAACAGGAACTAATCATTGCAGAAGAAGTAAAAATAGAAGAATCTGCAAAACAAGAGGAACAGAAAAAGCAAACATCGGTGAAACAAGCTAGTAATAAAACGATTCGTGTAAATATTGAGAGACTAGATATTTTAATGAATTTATTTGAAGAGCTTGTCATTGACAGAGGTAGATTAGAGCAAATCTCAAGAGATTTAAATAATTCAGAGCTTCATGAAACCGTGGAGAGAATGAGCCGAATTTCTGGAGATCTTCAAAATATTATCTTAAATATGCGAATGGTACCTGTTGAGACGGTATTTAACCGCTTCCCAAGAATGGTACGACAATTAGCGCGGGATCTAGGGAAAAAAATTAATTTAGAAATTGTTGGTGCAGAAACAGAACTAGATCGTACGGTAATAGATGAAATTGGTGACCCTCTTGTTCACCTAATTCGAAACGCGTTAGACCATGGAGTGGAAACACCTGAGGTAAGAAGAGCGAAGGGTAAGGGTGAAGAAGGAACTGTTATCTTAAAGGCTTTTCATAGTGGAAACCATGTGTTTATTGAATTATCTGATGACGGTGCAGGAATTAACCGTGAAAGAGTATTAAATAAGGCACTAAAAAACGGAATTATTTCAGAACAAACGGCTGCAACGCTAACGGACAAGCAAGTATATGAATTAATCTTTGCTTCAGGTTTCTCAACTGCAGAAAAAATCTCTGATGTTTCTGGACGTGGTGTAGGCCTTGATGTTGTGAAAAACACAATAGAATCACTCGGCGGAACCGTGTCAATTGATTCGAAAGAAGGAGAAGGTTCTATATTCTCCGTTCAACTTCCTCTTACTCTTTCTATTATTTCTGTTATGTTAGTAGAAATTCAGAAAGAAAAATATGCAATCCCGCTTTCTTCAATTATTGAGACAGCCATTGTTAAAAAGGAAGATATTCTGAATGCACACAATCAAAAGGTAATTGATTTCAGAGGAAAAGTAGTTCCACTCTTATTTTTAAAGGATATTTTTGAAGTTCCTGTTTTTGAAGAAGAGGATGAGTTTTACTCTGTGATTATAGTAAGAAAAGGCGACAAGATGGCAGGTCTTGTGGTTGATTCCTTTATTGGACAGCAAGAAGTAGTGTTAAAGTCGCTAGGAAACTATTTAACAAATGTATTTGCTATTTCAGGAGCAACAATTCTTGGAGACGGACAAGTGGCACTCATTGTAGATTGCAATGCATTAATTAAATAACAACTACTCGTGTGTCTAGCATGTTAGGAAAGAGGGGGAAGTCTCATGAGTGAGACATCAGTAGCAGATTTAAAACTTATAATCTTCCAATTAAAAGGAAAAGAATATGCGATTCCTGTAAGTAAGGTTCGTTCCATTGAAAAGGTACAACATATTACTAGAGTCCCTAGTAGCTCACACTTTGTAAAGGGTGTTATTAATTTAAGAGGAGTTGTCACTCCTATTATTGATTTAAGAAGTCGATTTGGAATGGATGAGGAATCTTACTCTGACAGTACAAGAATTATTATTGTTACTTTGGAAGATATGGAGGTTGGCTTAATCGTAGACGCAGCCAATGACGTTCTAGATGTGCAAACAGAAGCTATAGAACCTCAGCCAGAAGTGGTCGGGACCGAAGAGACGAATTATATTAGTGGAGTGGTAAAAGTCGATAAACGTTTAATGATCTTACTTGATCTTGAAATGGTCTTAAATCCAGAAGAAGTTAGAGCATCTCAAGGAATTGAAGGATAATCAAATGGGTTTTATTAGTAATCTTTCTTCTATTCATTTGGACATATTAAAAGAAATCGGCAATATTGGGGCGGGCCATGCAGCAACGGCGCTTTCTAAACTTTTAAATAAAAAGATAGATATGCAAGTCCCCAATGTTAAAATTGTAAGCTTTGATGAAATGATGGAACTCTCGGGTGGTGCGGATCATGTGGTGGCAGCGGTGTTTCTCCGGATTGAAGGAGAAGCACCTGGCAGTATGTTTTTTGTCCTACCTCCTGAACAAGCAACTGTCTTCATTAAGCAGATGATAGGTGATGAAGATTTTACTTTTGATCAATTAGGTGAGAGTGAAATAGCTACTTCTGCCCTGCAGGAACTTGGAAATATCTTATCTGGTTCCTATTTGTCTTCTTTATCCGACTTTACTGGACTGGCTTTGTATCCATCTGTTCCTGCATTAAGCGTGGATATGGTTGGCGCAATTATAAGTTTTGGATTGATTGAACTTTCACAGGTAAGTGATTATGCGATTGTTATTGATACAGCGCTAAATGAAGATGATGTTGAAATAAGTGAAAGCGTACGAGGCCACTTTTTCCTGTTGCCTGACCCGGACTCCTTTCATATTATCTTTGAATCTTTAGGAGTTAGGGATAATGGATGAAAAAGTTGAAATTATTAAGGTAGGCATAGCAGATATGAATGTAGTATCTGCTCCTAACCGAATACGAACATCTGGACTTGGATCATGCGTGGGAGTCGTCATATATGATCAAGTGAAAGAGATTGCAGGCCTTGTTCATATTATGCTCCCTGATTCATCTCTTTCTAAAGCGGGTACGATGAATCACGCAAAGTATGCTGACACCGGGGTGAAGGAGCTTGTGAAAAAGCTCGTTCAACTAGGCGCAAGACCTTCTATGCTAAAAGCAAAAATTGCAGGTGGAGCGCAAATGTTTCAATTTAGCAATACAAGTGACATGATGAGAATTGGTCCTAGAAATGTAGAAGCCGTAAAAAGAGAGTTGTCTGATTTAAAAATTGCAATCATGGCAGAGGATGTTGGAGGAAATAGTGGGCGAACAATTGAGTTTTGTCCGAAGTCAAAAATCTTACACATTCGAACAGTTAACAAAGGCACTCAGGAATGGTAGAATGGAAAGAATGGACGATCAGCCTTTTATTGGAATGGCTGATTTTTTTTGCAATAAAAAATCGATTATTGTTTGAAAGAAATAAGGACTGTTTATATTAAGAAAGTATTTAATTTAACGATTGATTTGAACAATGTCGTTTGGAGGAGGAAACCATGGGACAGGCACCTTCGATCGAGGAACAAAACATATGGGAAAAATGGACTTCCAAAAGAGACAGTGATGCAGGTGATTTTTTAGTAAGAAAATATATGCCGCTTGTAAGCTATCATGTCCAAAGGATTTCTGTTGGTTTACCGAAGAATGTTTCACGAGATGATTTAAAGAGCTTAGGAATGATTGGTTTATACGATGCGCTTGAAAAATTTGATCCGACAAGGGACTTGAAATTTGATACATATGCGTCTTTTCGTATACGAGGAGCCATCATTGATGGTCTAAGAAAGGAAGATTGGCTCTCTAGAAATACAAGAGATAAAGCCAAACGAATTGAGCAAACCATTGAAAAATTAGAACAAAAACTAATGAGAAATGTGACTTCTAAAGAAATCGCAGAAGAGCTAAATATGAGCGAAGACGATGTTCACAATACAATGAACGAGCATTTTTTTGCTAATGTATTATCAATTGACGAGCAACCGGATGGCGAGGAAAAAGACGGAGCTGGATTCTCATTAAAGGACGAACGTGCAGAAATTCCAGAGGAAACAATTATTAAAAATGAGTTGATTTCTGAGTTATCATCAATGATTTCTCATTTGAATGATAAAGAACAGCTTGTTTTAAGCTTATTTTATCAGGAAGAGTTGACATTAACTGAGATTGGACAAGTGATGGATTTATCAACGTCGAGAATATCACAAATACATTCAAAAGCCATATTTAAGCTAAGACAAACATTACAAAAAATCGTTTAACAGAGGTTATTTTTTATCCATACATAATAAATAGGGAGATGGCAACCGGGTATGAGTTTAAAAGCAATCGAAATGCAAATTGCTCTTCCTAGGATGCAAGATGCACGCAAGCTACAAGAACAATTGCAACAGCGTGGTCAACAACAAAATGATGTTGCTGCAAACACTTTTGCAAAAGAAGTAGAAAAAAATAGAATCTCAGTTAATAAACATGAGCAAAAGGAACAGGTTCGCCTTAAGGATCATCAGCGAGAGAAGAATGACAATCAACAGGGGAAGAGGAATAGAAAAAATAAAGAGAGTCAGCCAGTGAAAGAAGTTCATCCATATAAAGGAAACTTTTTTGACTTTTCCGGATAGAGGGATGATATGACGAGTGTATTTTTATTTATTAGTATCTTATTAAATATTTTTGCGTTGTTTTCCATTGTGATTTTATACCTTCGTCAGTCAAAGCTTTTTGAAGTAGAGAAAAAACAACAAAGAATGATTGAGGAAATGGAAGATGTCATTTCAACATATTTGGCTGAAATGAAAGAAGAAAACGAAAGCTTTATTGAGAGAATGACAAACGCATCTAACAATCAGTCCAACAACAAGAAAAATAGAAAGAAAGAAGTTAAAATAGCTCCAATACTTCCGAGTGCAGATGAAGAGAAGGTACAGTTTTCGGTTAAAAGTTCAAAGAGCCATGCTGTTAAAGCTTACAAGTTAGGCGCTACACAGTCATTAACAGACGAAGATGTAGAGATGCTTCTACCGGACTTTACTGAGGCAGAAGACCCTTCTGTAGACCTCAAAGTGGAAAAGAAAGTCGAGGACACAGAACAAGAAGGAGTGTCTGATCCTAAAGAAAGGAGCCTGCTGGAGGAAGTACTACATTTACAGGAGCAAGGCCTTACATATGAAGAAATTGCTAAAAAGCTCCATAAAGGTCAGACAGAGATCGAACTTTTACTCAAATTTCGTCAAAATAATTAAGAATGACTTGATTGTAGGATATGATTTATGCTATATTAACACTTGGTGTTAATACACACGTTCATGGATTTGGACAAAGGGTGCTGTATCGACAGTTTTGTCTAAAGTTGAAATGGGCGGAGGAATATAAAACCATTAGGAGGAAACAAACATGTCAGTAATTTCAATGAAGCAATTACTTGAAGCTGGTGTACACTTCGGACACCAAACTCGCCGCTGGAACCCTAAGATGAAGAAATATATCTTCACTGAGCGTAACGGCATCTACATCATCGATCTTCAAAAAACAGTTAAGAAGGTTGAAGAAGCTTATAACTGGGTAAAAGAACTAGCTGGTAACGGTGGAACAGTTCTTTTCGTTGGTACAAAGAAGCAAGCTCAAGACTCTGTAAAAGAAGAAGCGATCCGTTCAGGTCAGTACTATGTTAACCAACGTTGGTTAGGTGGTACTTTAACAAACTTCGAAACAATCCAAAAGCGTATTGCACGCCTTAAAGATATCGAAAGAATGGCTGAAGATGGTACATTTGAAGTACTTCCTAAGAAAGAAGTTGTTCAACTGAAAAAAGAGCAAGAGCGCTTAGAAAAGTTCTTAGGCGGAATTAAAGATATGAAGCAACTTCCTGATGCTTTATTCATTATCGACCCTCGTAAAGAGCGTATTGCAGTTGCTGAAGCACATAAATTAAACATCCCTATCGTTGGTATCGTTGATACAAACTGTGATCCAGACGAAATTGATGTTGTTATCCCTGCAAACGACGACGCTATTCGTGCTGTTAAGCTATTAACTGCTAAGATGGCAGATGCTATTTTAGAAGCGAAGCAAGGCGAAGAAGTTACAGCGTAATACGTTTTGACCTGAGGAAACACTAGTTACTAAAAGGTGATAAGAGGGACCCCCTTTATCACCTTTTTTTAAAGAATAACACAATCTTTGACTAGCTTTTTTAAAGCTAGCTAACACTAAAATACATAGCTTTTAAGGAGGAAACTCACATGGCAGTAACGGCTCAAATGGTAAAAGAATTACGTGAAAGAACAGGCGCAGGTATGTTAGATTGTAAAAAAGCACTTCAAGCAACTGAAGGGGATATGGAAAAAGCAATCGACTTCCTACGTGAAAAAGGTATGGCTAGCGCTGCAAAGAAGGCAGACCGTGTAGCAGCTGAAGGAACTACTTATATCCTTACTCAAGGAAACGAAGCAGTTATCCTAGAAGTTAACTCTGAAACAGATTTTGTTGCAAAGAACGAAGGTTTCCAAGTGCTAGTTAAGGAACTTGCTGAGCATGTCCTTGCTAACAAGCCAGCTTCAGTTGAAGAAGTAAATGCACAAACAATGGCTAACGGTGCAACAGTTGAGTCTCATGTAAACGCAGCTATCGCAAAAATTGGTGAGAAAATCTCACTACGCCGTTTTGAAATCAAGACTAAAGGCGACAACGATGCATTCGGTGCTTACCTACACATGGGTGGCCGCATTGGTGTGTTAACAGTATTAGAAGGAACAGCGGACGACGCTGCTGCTAAGGATGTTTCTATGCACATTGCTGCATTAAACCCTAAGTATGTATCTCGTGACGAAGTTTCTGCTGAAGAAATTGAGCGTGAGCGTCAAGTTCTTACTCAACAAGCACTTAATGAAGGTAAGCCAGAAAACATCGTAGCTAAAATGGTTGAAGGCCGCCTTAGCAAGTACTTCCAAGACGTATGTGTGAACGACCAAGCATTCGTTAAAGACCCAGATCAAAAAGTAAAAGCATTCGTAGAATCAAAAGGTGGAAAGATTCGCGAATTCATTCGTTACGAAGTAGGAGAAGGTATCGAAAAGCGTGCTGATAACTTCGCTGAAGAAGTAATGAACCAAGTTAAAGGTAACTAATAAAAGCGGAGACAGCTTGCTCTGACCCGACAGGCATAAGGCGAAGACAGTAAGAGGTCCTGACCTCTGGAGGGATTTGACTTATGACTCCGAGGGTCAAGCTGTCGGAGCTGGATAAAATAAAAGCAGAGACAGCTTGCTTTGAGCTGTCATAGCTGGATATCTAGAGCGTCAACTCTATTCCTAGGGAACACACCTGTGTTCCCTATTTTTCAAGAAAGCTTAAAGTAGCAATATACATATGGAGGTTTCTATGACCAGTCCGAAATATAAACGCGTCGTACTAAAACTAAGTGGTGAAGCACTTGCTGGTGAGCAAGGATTCGGAATTAATCCGAAAGTAATAAAATCGGTTGCCGATCAAGTAAAGGAAATTGCGGATTTAGGTGTTGAAGTAGCCGTTGTTGTTGGCGGAGGAAATATCTGGCGAGGTAAGATTGGCGAAGAGATGGGTATGGATCGTGCGAATGCTGACTATATGGGTATGCTAGCCACGGTCATGAATTCATTGGCCCTTCAAGATAGTCTCGAACAGTCAGGTGTGGAAACACGTGTGCAAACTTCTATTGAGATGCGACAAGTAGCGGAACCTTATATTCGTAGAAGAGCAATTCGTCATCTTGAGAAGAAGCGAGTGGTTATTTTTGCAGCAGGTACTGGAAATCCTTATTTCTCAACAGACACAACAGCTGCATTACGTGCTGCAGAAATTGAAGCAGAAGTCATTTTAATGGCGAAGAATAACGTGGATGGTGTATATTCTGCTGACCCACGTCTTGATAAAACAGCAAAGAAATATGATGAGCTTTCTTATTTAGATGTACTTAAGGAAGGATTAGCTGTTATGGATTCAACCGCATCTTCTTTATGTATGGATAACGATATACCACTTCTTGTTTTCTCTATTATGGAGCAAGGAAATATCAAACGTGCCGTAATGGGCGAATCCATTGGGACTATTGTGAGGGGGAAAAAATAATGCCGAAACAAATCGTTGCAAATGCAAAAGAACGTATGAATAAAGCAATTGGTGCTTACACTCGTGAGCTTGCTGGAATTCGTGCAGGACGTGCGAATGCATCTATGCTCGATCGAATTACAGTAGACTATTACGGAGCACCAACTCCAATTAACCAACTTGCAGGTGTTTCCGTACCAGAAGCACGTATGCTTGTGATTCAACCGTACGATAAATCTATTTTAAGCGATATTGAAAAAGCAATTTTAAAATCAGATATCGGAATTACTCCGTCAAATGATGGGAGCATTATTCGTCTTGCGATTCCTCAATTAACAGAAGAAAGACGTAAGGAATTGGTGAAAGTAGTAAAGAAGGAATCAGAAGAGGCAAAAGTTGCTGTAAGAAATATCCGTCGTGATGCGAATGACGAGTTGAAAAAGCTTGAAAAGAATGGTGAAATCACTGAAGATGACCAACGTGGTTATTCTGATGACATTCAAAAATTAACGGATGAGTATATTACAAAGGTTGACCAGCTAACAAAAGACAAAGAGAAGGAAATTTTAGAGGTTTAATGAACCGAGAGAATACCCTCTATTTATAGGGGGTTTTTCTGTTCTAATAAATTTGATTTCTTTTCCAAGTAGTGCTTTAGTTTTTTAGAGATATCTCTTCTCTTTTTTGGTATGATAAAAGCAGGCAAAATTAGGTACCTGCTTTTTTCATTACGCTCTTTTCTAGCGCTACAGTGTACAATCATTAAAAAATTCATACATTGTGACTAGAGAAGAAGCATTATTACAACTAAATGTAGTCTTTTAGCCACATGATTACATTTTGGAGGAGCCGTCTTATGTTAGAGAAAATTAAGCTTTGGAAGAATAAACCCTCTTCTGAACTCGAGAGTCGGATAACAACAATAAAAAATCAATCTGTTCCAGCTCATATTGCTATTATTATGGATGGAAATGGACGTTGGGCGAAAAAACGCGCATTGCCTAGAATCGCTGGGCATCATGAAGGGATGAAGGTTGTCCGTAAGATAACAAAGCTTGCCAATGCATTGGGAGTATCCACGTTAACTTTATATGCATTTTCAACAGAAAACTGGAAACGACCGAAAATGGAAGTTGATTACTTGATGAAATTACCTGAGGAGTTTTTAGGAACATTTCTCCCAGAATTAATCGAGGAAAATGTCCAAGTACGAATGATTGGATATAAGGAAAGTTTACCTGCTCACACGCTTAATGCAATTAATCGAGCGATTGAAGAGACGAAGGACAATGATGGTTTAATTTTAAATTTTGCTCTTAACTATGGAAGCAGAGCAGAGATTTTAGAAGCAGTAAAGAACGTCTTAAAAGACCATAAAAGTGGTATACTGACAGAGAATAATATAAATGAAGAAGTATTTTCAAATTATTTAATGACAAGTGATTTAAGTGATCCGGATTTACTCATTCGTACAAGTGGTGAAATACGATTAAGTAACTTCATGCTCTGGCAATTAGCTTATACGGAGTTTTGGTTTACAGACGTACTGTGGCCAGACTTCTCAGAAGAACACTTAGTCGAAGCAATCGAAGTATTCCAAAACCGTCAAAGGCGGTTTGGGGGAGTATAATAAAGGTGTTGACATAATAAAATGAAACAAAGAATTATTTCGGCAATTATATTTGGGGCGATATTTATACCTTTAGTAATTTTAGGTAAATTACCCTTTGTTTTATTAGTGTATGTTCTAGCAACAGTTGCACTTTATGAATTGTTAAAAATGAGAAGCATTCAATTAGTCTCTATTCCGGGGCTTATCTCAATGCTTGTCCTTTGGATCTTTTTAATACCGAAACAGTTGCAACATAATTTTGGACCTATGCACTATACGAAGGTTGAATTTGCCCTCTTAGCAGTTTTGCTGCTCTTAACATACACAGTTGTAACAAAAAATCGTTTTACTTTCGATGATGTTTCCTTTTCGATAATGGCCACCTTATATATTGGAATGGGATTTTTCTATTTTATTGAAATTAGAGAAACGGCTGGACTGATGTTTATTTTTTATTCCTTGTTTATCGTTTGGGCAACAGATTCCGGTGCGTATTTTATAGGGCGAGCAATGGGGAAAAATAAACTATGGCCAGACATAAGCCCAAATAAAACCGTTGAAGGATTTATCGGCGGCATCGTATGTGCGGTGATAGTATCTATCTTCTTTGCCTTGTTCTCTCTTGAAACAGTATCCACAATAAGGCTCCTTATTGTGACAGTTTTCTTATCTGTTTTTGGACAGGTTGGCGATCTAGTCGAATCTGCATTGAAACGACACTATAATGTAAAAGATTCAGGTAATATAATGCCTGGACATGGCGGTATCCTAGATCGATTTGATAGCTTGCTGTTCGTTTGGCCGATCTTATATTTTATTTTGCTACCGTAAGAACATATACGGGAATCTTTTTAGTAGGTTCTCGCTTTTGAATCGGAGTTGGAAAAATGAAGTACATAAGTTTATTAGGTGCAACTGGTTCTATCGGAACACAAACTCTTGATATAATAAGAGAGCACCCTAAAGAATTCGTTTTGGCAGCAATGTCAGTAGGTAGAAATATTGATTTAGCAAGAAAGCTTATTGCAGAATTTCATCCTGAATTAGTTTGTGTGTTAAATAAAGAAGATGCTGATTCTTTAAAGCTGGAATTTCCGAAAATTAATTTTACCTATGGGTTCGAAGGGTTAAGTGAAGTAGCTGTTTATAAGAAATCAACTATTTTGGTGAATGCAGTAATGGGTAGTGTGGGTCTAGAACCAACATTGCATGCAATTGAAGCAGGAAAAGCAATAGCTTTAGCCAATAAGGAGACTCTAGTTACAGCTGGTCATATCGTAATGAATGCTGTTCGTCAAAATCAGGTTCCTATATTGCCAGTAGATAGTGAGCATTCTGCTATTTTTCAAGCGCTTCAAGGAGAATTTGAAAAAAATATAGGGAAGTTAATTTTAACCGCATCGGGTGGAAGCTTCAGAGACCGTACTCGGCAGGAGTTGGAGAATGTAACGGTACAAGATGCCCTCAATCACCCAAATTGGTCAATGGGAGCAAAAATCACGATTGACTCTGCTACTATGATGAACAAAGGATTGGAAGTCATTGAAGCACATTGGCTATTTGATATTCCCTATGAAAAGATTGATGTTGTTTTACATAAGGAGAGTATCATTCACTCTATGATTGAATTTCATGATAGTAGTGTTATGGCGCAATTAGGGACTCCTGATATGAGAGTTCCGATCCAATATGCATTAACATATCCTGATCGGTTACCATTAAAAACAGCTCAAACATTAAACTTAGCGAAAGTCGGTCAACTCCATTTTGCAGAAATGGACTTCGAAAGATTTCGCTGCCTAAAATTTGCTTATGATGCAGGAATTGCTGGAGGCACGCTTCCGACCGTTCTTAATGCTGCAAATGAAATAGCAGTTGAGGCATTTCTAAAAGGAAAGATCACCTTTTTGCAAATTGAAGATTTAATTGAAAATGCGTTAACGAACCATCAATCAATAATGGAGCCAAGTTTAGCAGAAATTAAAGCGGTTGACGATGAGACACGCAAGTATGTAAATTCACTTCTATAAAAAAGGGTGGTTATAATTTGAACACAGTCATAGCCTTTATCATTATTTTTGGGGCACTCGTTTTTTTCCATGAATTAGGACATTTCATCTTTGCAAAACGAGCAGGTATACTTTGTCGTGAATTCGCAATTGGAATGGGTCCGAAAGTCTTTTCTTATAAAAAAGGAGAGACACTCTACACGATTCGTTTATTGCCGATTGGCGGATATGTTCGCATGGCTGGAGAAGATCCCGAGATGGCTGAAATTAAACCAGGCTACAGGGTTGGACTAATACTGGACAAGAACGAAGTGATTGAAAAGATTATACTTAACAACAAAGAAAAGTATCCGGATGCTAGGATCATTGAAGTGGAATATGCCGATATTGAACAAAAATTACAAATAAAAGGCTATGAAGAGGGAGAAGAAGATATTTTAAAATCCTTCTCTATTAGTCGAAATGCCTATTTGGTGGAAAACGGTACAGAAACACTGATTGCTCCCTACGATCGTCAATTTGTTTCTAAAACATTAGGTCAGAGAACAATGGCCATATTCGCCGGACCAATGATGAATTTTGTATTAGCCTTTCTAATTTTTGTTGTTATAGCTTTATGGCAAGGAGTACCGACAAATGAGCCTATCTTAGGGAAGTTAACTCCTGATGGAATGGCAATGCATTCGGGTTTACAAGAAGGGGATAAGGTAGAAAGTATTGATGGCGGTGAAATATCTACATGGGAAGATGTAGTTGAAATTATACGTCAAAACCCTGAAAATGAATTAGAGTTCTTGGTTACAAGAAACGGGGAGGAGCTTGAAATTCCAGTTACTCCAAAAGCACAAGATGTGGATGGTACAGAAATCGGAATCATTGGTGTGTATAATCCAATGGAAAAGTCACCTATTAAGTCTGTTACGTACGGGTTTAAAGAGGTATACTATTGGACAGTTGAAATCTTCTCTATGCTTGGAAAATTAATCGTTGGGCAATTTTCAATTGATGCACTATCTGGTCCGGTTGGTATTTATGAGTCAACTGCTACCGTTGCTAAATCTGGGGTTATGTATCTGATGAAGTGGGCTGGAATTTTGAGCATTAATCTTGGGATTATGAACTTGCTTCCAATCCCTGCTTTAGACGGTGGAAGATTGATGTTTTTTGCGGTAGAAGCATTGAGAGGAAAGCCGATTGATCGCCAAAAAGAAGGAATGGTTCACTTTATTGGATTTGCTCTTTTGATGCTCCTAATGCTAGTAGTTACTTGGAATGATATACAAAGGATATTCCTTTAATCTGACATGAGGCTGTCCCATAAAGAGGTGTCAGACACTTCAAGGGGCAGCCTTAAAATATTAATTTATTAAAATGAATTGGTCGAAGAGGTGCTAGTAGATGAAACAGAGTATGACACTAATCCCAACTTTAAGGGAAGTTCCAGCAGATGCAGAAATTAAAAGTCATCAGCTACTATTAAGAGCTGGTTTTGTTAGACAAAATGCTAGTGGGATATATAGTTATTTACCAATGGCCCAACGAGTACTAAAAAAGATTGAAACAATTGTTCGTGAAGAGATGGATAACGCAGGAGCTGTGGAACTGCTTATGCCTGCGATGCAACAAGCAGAACTTTGGCAAGAATCAGGTCGTTGGTACACTTATGGACCTGAATTGATGAGATTGAATGACCGCCATGACAGAGAGTTTGCTCTTGGCGCAACTCATGAGGAAGTCATCACTAGCTTAGTAAGAGACGAAGTAAAATCTTATAAGCGACTGCCGTTAGCGCTTTACCAAATTCAAACAAAGTTTAGAGATGAGAAAAGACCACGTTTTGGTTTACTTCGTGGGAGAGAGTTTATCATGAAGGATGCATACTCTTTCCACTCTTCTCAAGAAAGTCTTGACCTAGTTTATGATCGTTTATTTACTGCCTACTCAAATATTTTTAGCCGTTGCGGTTTGGACTTCCGTGCAGTTATAGCGGATTCTGGAGCAATGGGTGGAAAAGATACGCACGAGTTTATGGTGTTATCTGATGTAGGAGAAGATACGATTGCATATTCTGATACGTCAAATTATGCAGCTAATATCGAAATGGCACCGGTAGTGAATACGTACGAGAAATCCGATGAGCCACAAAAAGACATGGAAAAGGTTTTGACTGAAAATAAGAAGTCAATTGACGAAGTAGTTTCATTTTTAAATGTTGACGCATCAAAGTGCATTAAATCTTTACTATTTAAAGTGGATGATCAATATGTACTGGTGCTTGTTCGTGGCGACCACGAAGTGAATGATATTAAGTTAAAGAACTTATATGCAGCGAGCGTTGTTGAACTAGCAACTCCAGAAGAGACGAAGGAAATCCTTGGTTGTTCAATTGGTTCACTAGGGCCAGTTGGCGTAAATAAAGTGGAGATTGTAGCAGATCCTGCCGTTCAAGCAATTGTTAACGGAGTATGCGGTGCAAACGAAGAACACCATCACTTCATCAACGTAAATGCGGATAAAGATTTTACGGTAACAAAATACGCTGATATTCGTTTTATTCAAGAAGGAGATCTATCTCCAGATGGTTTAGGTAAAATTGTCTTTGCAAAGGGAATAGAAGTAGGGCATGTATTTAAACTTGGAACTCGTTATAGTGAAGCGATGAATGCTACCTATTTAGACGAGAACGGAAAATCACAGCCAATGATTATGGGTTGTTATGGTATTGGTGTATCTAGAACGTTAGCTGCTGTAGCCGAGCAATTTAATGATGAAAATGGTCTCGTATGGCCAGCTCAAGTTGCACCTTTCGAAATTCATTTGATACCAATCAACTTGAAAGATGAAGCTCAAGCGAAGCTAGCATCAGAGTTATATGAACAATTTAAAACACAGGCGTTTGAAGTTCTTATGGACGACCGTGCCGAAAGACCAGGTGTTAAGTTCGCTGATTCAGATTTAATCGGCCTACCTGTACGTGTAACTGTTGGTAAAAAAGCAGCTGAAGGAATTGTAGAACTAAAGGTTCGAAAAACTGGTGAAATGCTAGAGGTTCATAAAGACGACCTACTACAAACGATTTCTAACTTATTAAAATAATGATAAATTTTCGGATCCGCTCAACACGGATCCGATTTTTTTCCCATTGATTGGTTATCTGTTAAAAAGGCTTTCAATAATTTCTTTATGATATAATAACTACTAGTTTGACTAGAGATGAAATGGAGAGGAGAGAGTTGATGAACGGATCATCTGGTAAGGAACGATTCCAACTATTGCTCCAGCAGCTACAACTAACGGATGACAGGATCATGCCGTATTTTCAAGATGCGATGATTGACAAAGTATTAATTGAAAAATCTAAAAGACATTGGAGTTTTTATTTTTCGTTTGAGAAGATTTTACCCGTTAACGTCTATCAAACGTTCACAAATAAATTACAAACAACCTTCTCACATATTGTTTCAATCTCTTACAATATTCAGGTAAGGGATCAGCAAGTAAACGAGGATTTAATACTTGAATATTGGAACAGTTGTATACAGCAAATTGATGGAATATCACCACCATTAATTAAGCTGCTAAATGAACAAAAACCAAAAGTCCAAGGTTCAAAAATCACCATCTTTGTTGGCAATGAACTCGAAGGCTTAGCCATAAAAAGGAAATATGCAAGCTTTATTTCTGATGCCTACGGCTTTTTCGGATTTCCCCAAGTGGTGATTGATACCGAGATCAACACAGAAGCCTCTACGGAACAATATGAGCAATTTATTGAGGCGAAAATTAGGGAAGACAAAGAAAGAGGTATGCAGGCAGCGATCGAGATGGACAAACAGGAAGCAGAGAAAGAAGCTGCCGGAGGTACGGGTGAATACACCGGTCCATTAACCATTGGATTAACGATTAAAGATGATTCTGATTTTAGAAAAATTGAAGAAATTGTTGATGAAGAACGCAGAGTCGTTGTGGAAGGGTATATTTTTGCTGCTGAAACAAGAGAGCTTCGCAGTGGGAGAACTCTATTAACCTTTAAAGTTACTGATTATACAAGCTCAATCATGGTGAAAATGTTCTCTCGTGATAAAGAGGATGCCGCTCTATTCCAAAACGTGAAAAAGGGCATGTGGGTGAAAGTAAGAGGAAGTATCCAAAACGATACATTCGTACGTGATCTAGTTATGATTGGAAACGATATTAATGAAATCAAGCCAATTGAACGACAGGACACTTCTTCTGAAAAGCGTGTAGAGCTTCATCTCCACACACCAATGAGTCAGATGGATGCTGTGTCACCAGTTAGTGCATTAGTGTCTCAAGCAAAAAAATGGGGACATAAAGCAATTGCCATTACAGATCATGCGGTAGGGCAATCCTTTCCGGAAGCATTTGGAGCCGGGAAAAAGAACGATATTAAAATTCTTTACGGGGTGGAAGTGAATCTCGTAAATGATGGTGTTCCGATTGCTTATAACGAAGCGGAGAGACTGTTAGCAGAAGAGACGTATGTCGTATTTGACGTTGAGACAACGGGTTTATCAGCCGTTTATAATACCATTATCGAACTTGCTGCGGTGAAGATTAAGGATGGAGAAATCATTGACCGATTTGAAGCGTTCGCTAACCCGCATCATCCATTATCTGCAACAATTATGAATTTAACAGGAATTACCGATGATATGCTTAAAGATGCTCCAGAGGTAGAAGAGGTCCTTGGGAAATTTAGAGAGTGGGCCGGCGATGACATCCTTGTTGCGCACAATGCTTCTTTCGATATGGGATTTTTAAATGTTGGTTACAAGAAGTACGGCCTTGGCCGAGCTGAGAACCCGGTCATCGATACGTTAGAGCTTGCACGTTTCTTATATCCTGACATGAAGAATCACCGTTTAAATACGTTAGCAAAGAAATTTAATATCGAATTAACACAGCATCACCGTGCGATATACGACACAGAAGCTACTGGATATCTGCTTTTAACGATGCTGAAAGATGTAATGGAAAAAGGAATTCAGTATCATAATCAACTGAATGACAATATGGGTCAAGGTAATGCCTATCAACGGGCAAGACCATATCACTGTACGCTTTTAGCACAAAATGATGTAGGGTTAAAGAACTTATTTAAGCTCATTTCTATTTCTCATCTAAATTATTTTTATCGAGTCCCGAGGATTCCGCGCTCTGTATTACAGAAGCATCGTGAAGGAATTTTGATTGGTTCAGGCTGTGATAAGGGTGAAGTATTCGAGGGTATGATGCAAAAGGCTCCAGAAGAAGTAGAAGAGCCAGCACGTTTCTACGACTACATCGAGGTACATCCAAAAGCGGTATATGCTCATTTATTAGAGTTAGAGCTAGTTAATGATGAAAAATCATTAGAGGATATAATAGCAAATATTGTGAAACTTGGTGAAAAACTAGAGATTCCTGTTGTTGCTACTGGAAATGTACACTACCTTAACCCGAATGATAAAATTTATCGAAAAATCTTAGTCAACTCTCAAGGTGGAGCAAATCCGCTTAATCGACATAATCTTCCTGATGTTCATTTCCGTACGACGAATGAAATGCTAGATGCATTTTCGTTTTTAGGAAAAGAAAAAGCACGTGAGATAGTCATTACGAATACAAATAAAATTGCCGATATGATAGATACGATTAAGCCGATTAAAGACGACTTGTACACGCCGAAAATTGAGGGTGCAGACGAAGAAATGCGTCAAATGAGTTACGATATGGCAAGAAGAATTTATGGTGATGAACTTCCGGAAATTGTGGAGGCGAGACTTGAAAAAGAGCTGAAGAGTATTATCGGTCACGGATTTGCTGTTATCTATTTGATTTCGCATAAACTCGTGAAAAAATCGCTTGATGATGGGTACCTAGTAGGTTCGCGTGGATCGGTTGGTTCTTCTCTTGTTGCCACGATGACAGAAATCACGGAGGTGAATCCCTTACCACCACATTATGTTTGTCCATCATGCAAGCATTCGGAATTTTTTAATGACGGTTCGGTTGGTTCTGGATTTGACTTGCCGGATAAGGACTGTCCAAATTGCGGAAGCAAGTACAAAAAAGATGGACACGATATCCCGTTTGAGACATTCCTAGGTTTCAAAGGCGATAAAGTTCCCGATATCGATTTGAACTTCTCAGGAGAATACCAACCCCGCGCCCATAACTATACAAAGGTCCTGTTCGGTGAAGATTATGTATATCGTGCCGGTACGATTGGTACGGTTGCGGATAAGACCGCGTTCGGATACGTGAAGGCGTATCAGCAAGATAATAATTTGCAAATACGTGGGGCTGAGGTGGAAAGACTAGCGATGGGCTGTACTGGTGTAAAAAGAACAACTGGTCAGCATCCAGGGGGCATTATCGTTGTGCCAGATTATATGGACATATACGATTTCAGTCCAATACAATTCCCAGCGGATGATAAAACGTCTGAATGGAAAACCACTCACTTCGACTTCCATTCGATTCACGATAACTTATTGAAGCTCGATATTCTAGGGCACGATGATCCGACTGTGATTCGCATGCTTCAAGACTTAAGTGGAATTGATCCAAAAACTATTCCGACCGATGATCCTGAAGTAATGAAGATATTCAGTGGAACGGAAGCGCTAGGAGTAACGGAAGAACAAATTATGTGTAAAACTGGAACACTTGGTATTCCCGAGTTTGGAACACGTTTCGTAAGACAAATGCTCGAAGATACAAAGCCGACCACTTTCTCAGAGTTGGTCCAGATTTCGGGACTTTCTCACGGAACGGATGTATGGTTAGGAAATGCGCAAGAGCTAATCCACAACAGTATCTGTAACCTGAGTGAAGTTATCGGCTGTCGTGACGACATCATGGTTTATCTAATCTATCAAGGATTAGAGCCATCTTTTGCCTTTAAGATTATGGAGTCCGTTCGTAAAGGAAAAGGCTTAAGTGATGAGATGGAAGAAGAGATGCGAAAGAATGAAGTGCCGGAATGGTATATTGATTCTTGTAAAAAGATCAAATACATGTTCCCGAAGGCCCACGCGGCAGCTTACGTTCTTATGGCCGTAAGGATTGCTTATTTCAAAGTGCACCATCCAATCCTTTATTACGCAGCTTATTTTACCGTTAGAGCTGAGGATTTTGATATTGATGCGATGGTAAAAGGTTCTTCAGCGATCCGAGCTGTAATTGAAGAAATTAATTCAAAAGGATTAGATGCGTCTACCAAGGAAAAAAACACCTTAACCGTCCTTGAATTAGCATTAGAGATGAATGAGCGAGGTTTCTCTTTTGCAAAGGTAGATTTGTACCGCTCAAGTGCCACGGAATTCATTATTGAAGGAAATAAGCTGATTCCTCCATTTAATGCCATTCCTGGTCTAGGTACGAATGCGGCTCTTAACATCGTAAAAGCTCGTGAAGATGGTGAATTCTTATCTAAAGAAGATCTACAGCAGAGAGGAAAGGTTTCAAAGACAATTATTGAGTATCTCGATAACCACGGATGTCTTGAAGAATTACCTGATCAAAACCAACTTTCTTTATTCTAGAAATAGAATGGAATGAAGTTGTAATCCTAGTGAAAACCGGTATTGCATTTGCATAAACGGTATGGTTATGGTATAGTTTTATTGGAAATACTAAGAATAACTCTCGTTTACAAGAGTGGGGCCTTCCCCGCTCTTTCGTGTTGTATGGACTCTATTTTAGGAGATTAACTACTTTAGGTTGGTTAGGAGGAATAAAATGAGCAAGGTAATTGAAGTAGTTGAACAAATCGTTGAACCAATTGTTAATGACCTCAACCTTGAATTAGTTGATATTGAATATGTGAAGGAAGGAAAAAGCTGGTTTCTTCGTGTATTTATAGATAAAGATCAAGGCATTGACATTGAAGAGTGTGGAATGGTAAGTGAAAAATTAAGCGAAAAGCTTGATGAGCTTGATCCTATTCCTTATAACTATTTCCTTGAAGTTTCTTCTCCTGGTGCAGAGCGTCCATTGAAGAAACAGAAGGACTATGAAAAAGCGGTTGGGAAAAATGTACATATTAAAACGTACGAGCCTATCGATGGTGAAAAAATATTTGAAGGTGTGCTAACGAACTTTACGGGAGACACCGTAACTGTTGAAGTGAAGATTAAGACGAGAAAGAAAACGATAGAAATACCTTTTGAAAAGGTTGCAAGTGCTCGCTTAGCGGTGACTTTCTCATAATTCATATAACAAATTCACATGAGAGACATTTAGAGTGTTAAAGGGGGACCATTTTCATGAGCAGTGAATTATTAGATGCTCTTATTTTGCTTGAAAAGGAAAAAGGAATTTCACGAGATGTAATTATTGAGGCAATTGAAGCAGCGCTTATCTCTGCTTACCGTAGAAATTTCAATCAAGCGCAAAACGTTCGAATCGATTTAAATTTAGGTGTTGGAACGATGCGTGTTTTTGCTCGTAAAGAAGTTGTTGATGAGGTATTCGACCCAAGACTTGAAATTTCTTTAGAAGAAGCAAGACGAATCAATCCAAATTACATGATTGAAGATGTGGTAGAGCTTGAGGTAACACCTAAAGACTTTGGACGCATTGCTGCACAAACAGCAAAGCAAGTGGTAACTCAACGAGTTCGCGAAGCAGAAAGAGGAATTATTTATTCTGAATTTATCGATCGTGAAGAAGATATTATGACAGGTATCGTCCAACGTTTAGATTCTAAGTTTATCTATGTGAGCTTAGGGAAAATAGAAGCGATTCTTCCAGCAAACGAACAAATGCCGAACGAACGTTATAAGCCACATGACCGTATTAAAGTGTTTATTACAAAAGTAGAAAAAACTACCAAAGGCCCACAAATTTTTGTTTCAAGAACACATCCAGGTCTTTTAAAGAGATTATTTGAGATTGAAGTTCCAGAAATTTATGATGGAACAGTTGAAATCAAATCAGTTTCTCGTGAAGCAGGTGACCGCTCAAAAATCTCTGTTCATTCTGATAATCCAGAAGTGGATCCAGTAGGTGCATGTGTTGGTCCAAAAGGTGCTCGTGTTCAAGCAATTGTGAACGAGTTAAAGGGAGAAAAAATCGATATTGTTAAATGGTCGGAAGATCCTTTTGTATTTGTAGCAAATGCTCTTAGCCCATCGAAAGTTCTTGATGTAATCGTCAATGAAGAAGAAAAGGCAACAACAGTAGTTGTTCCCGATTATCAACTGTCACTCGCAATTGGTAAAAGAGGCCAAAATGCACGTTTAGCGGCAAAATTGACTGGTTGGAAAATTGATATTAAATCAGAAACAGATGCAAGAGAAGCTGGTATTTTCCCTCGTGAAGAAGGAATTCTATCGTTTGATGATGAAGAGGAAGATACCCACGCAGATACTGATTTACATTTAGAGTACGTAGAAGAGCAGGAGTAAGAAAGGGGTGGATGATGGTGAACACAAATAGGAAGGTTCCATTAAGAAAATGTGTTGCTACCGGAGAAATGCGACCGAAGAAAGAACTTGTTCGCATCGTTCGCTCGAAGGAAGGGGAAGTCTCCATCGACTTAACCGGTAAAAAGTCGGGTCGAGGTGCCTACCTTACCAAAGAAAAAGAAGCTATTCTTTTAGCGAAGAAAAAGAATATATTATCGAATCAATTGCAAGTTCAAGTAAACGATTCTGTGTACGAAGAATTATTGGAGCTTGTTGAGAAGGAGAATTGACAATCCGAATGAAGCAAAATCAATGGATGTCATTGCTTGGCTTAGCCAATCGAGCGCGTAAAGTGATTTCTGGGGAGGAACTTTCTATTAAGGAAGTTCGTAGCAATAAAGCGAAGTTAGTTTTGCTTTCAGCAGATGCATCCCATAACACACAGAAAAAAGTGACAGATAAATGCAAATCCTATAATATTCCTTGTAAAATAGTTGAGAACCGCTTTTTACTCGGTCAAGCGATCGGAAAAGAAGCCCGTGTAGTCGTGGCCGTTCTAGATGAAGGATTTGCCAAGAAGCTAAAGACGTTGCTCGATTAATTCTAGCGGGGGTGTAAACATGAGTAAAATGCGAGTATATGAATATGCAAAAAAACATAATGTTTCGAGTAAGGAACTCATTACAAAATTAAAAGATATGAATATCGAGGTTTCTAACCATATGACAATGATCGAAGATGATACTGTTAAAAAGCTAGATGAACAATATGCTAAGGGTGGCAAAGAAGAAAAGAAGGAAGCTCCAAAGCAGACTCAAGCACAACAACAAAAGCCTGCTGTAGCTCAAGTACAATCTAAAACAAAGGCTAGTGCTTTTGAAGAGGACGATGACCGTAATGTAGCTCCTTCGAAAGTAAAAGTAAAAACAGCTCCAAAGGTAGTTGCAGGGAAAAAAGGTACCCAAGAAAACCAATCAAAAGAAACAAAAGCTTTTAATGGTAAAAAGGGGAAAAACCAACAAAGAGGTCGTGTACAACACCAGTCACAGCCAGCACAGCCTCCAAAAAAGAAAGAATTACCTGCGAAAATCACCTTTACAGAATCACTTACAGTGGCAGAATTAGCTAAAAAGCTACACCGTGAACCATCTGAACTCATTAAGAAATTGTTCTTATTAGGTGTAATGGCTACCATAAACCAATCACTTGATAAGGATGCAATTGAGCTAATTGCAGCTGAATATGGTGTGGAAGTGGAAGAAGAAATCAAGATTGATGTTACGGATCTTGAAGTATACTTCACAGAAGATAACGAAGCGGAGTTAGTGGAAAGACCTTCTGTTGTAACCATTATGGGTCACGTTGACCACGGAAAAACAACATTGCTTGATTCAATCCGTAACACAAAGGTTACTGCTGGAGAAGCAGGCGGTATCACTCAGCATATCGGTGCTTACCAAGTAGAAGAAAACGGTAAGAAAATTACATTCCTTGATACACCAGGTCACGCAGCTTTCACAACGATGCGTGCGCGTGGGGCAAAAATTACGGATATTACGATTTTAGTAGTTGCAGCAGATGACGGCGTTATGCCACAAACAATTGAAGCCATTAACCATGCGAAAGCAGCTGAGGTTCCGATTATTGTTGCTGTGAACAAAATGGATAAAGAAAGTGCAAACCCTGATCGTGTTATGCAGGAGTTAACAGAATATGGTTTAGTTCCTGAAGCATGGGGTGGAGACACAATATTCGTTCCACTATCAGCCTTAAAAGGAGAAGGAATCGACAACTTATTAGAAATGATCCTTCTTGTTGGAGAAGTAGAGGAATATAAAGCAAATCCAAATCGTAAGGCAATTGGTACAGTTATTGAAGCTCAGCTAGATAAAGGTAGAGGTTCGGTTGCTACACTTCTAGTTCAAAACGGTACATTACGAATTGGAGATCCAATTGTAGTAGGTACAACTTTTGGACGTGTTCGTGCAATGGTTAATGACCTTGGTCGTCGTGTGAAAGAAGCTGGTCCATCTACTCCTGTGGAAATTACAGGTTTAAATGATGTACCGCTTGCAGGAGATCGCTTTGTTGTCTTTGAAGATGAGAAGACAGCTCGTCAAGTCGGAGAGGCACGTTCACAACTTGCGATTCAAGCGTCACGTTCTGAAAAAACACGAGTAAGTCTAGATAACTTATTTGAACATATGAAGCAAGGTGAAATGAAAGATATTAACCTTATTGTGAAAGCTGACGTTCAAGGATCAGTTGAAGCACTTGCTGCTGCTCTTCAAAAGATTGAAGTTGAAGGTATAAATGTAAAGATCATCCACACAGGTGTTGGTGCGATCAATGAATCAGATATTACTTTAGCAGCGGCATCAAATGCGATTGTTATTGGATTTAACGTTCGTCCAGACAACAATGCGAAGCGCGCGGCAGAAGCGGAAGAAGTAGATGTTCGCTTGCACCGTATCATTTATAAAGTAATTGAAGAAATTGAGGCAGCGATGAAAGGGATGCTTGATCCTGAATTCGAAGAGAAGATCACCGGGCAAGCTGAAGTTCGTCAAACATTCAAAGTATCGAAGGTTGGTACGATTGCAGGATCTTATGTTACGGATGGAAAAATTGCTCGTGGCAGTGGAATTCGTGTTATACGTGATGGAATCGTTGTATTTGAAGGTGAAATTGACGCACTTAAACGTTTCAAGGACGATGCGAAGGAAGTATCTCAAGGATATGAGTGCGGAATTACCATCAAAAACTACAATGATGTAAAAGAAGGGGACGTAATCGAAGCCTTCGTTATGCAAGAAGTGGAACGTAAATGATCATTGGCTTAGCCGCCTGTGAATGCCTCATTTATGATGCCCATTCTTTAAAAGACAAAAGAGCTGTCCTTCAACGGATTATCACAAGGCTCAGACAACGATACAATCTGTCTGTTGCAGAGGTTGATTATCAAGATACATGGCAACGTACCAAAATCGCTATTGTGTCAGTTGCTTCCTCAAAAGTAGCCGTTGAAAGAGAACTACAGCATGCATTAAAGTTAATTGATTCATTTCCAGAAATCGAACGCACAATAACGGACTTGGAATGGATATAATAACATAAACGAGGGGAGATTCTCTCCTCCTTATATGCATGTGTAACAACATGCATAAAATAAATAGATAAATCGTTCCCTATAGACAGTGTTTATTTATTAGCATTGTTTTCTAAGGATGACAAAGAGGTGACTACCATGAGCCTTAGATCTAATCGAGTTGGAGAACAGATGAAGAAAGAACTTGGGGAAATTATTGGACGAAAAATAAAAGACCCACGTATTGGCTTTGTGACTGTTACAGATGTACAGGTAACAGGTGATCTTCAACAAGCAAAGGTGTTTATTTCTGTGTTAGGTGATGACCTTCAAAGAGAGAATACACTGAAGGGGTTAGCTAAAGCAAAAGGATTTATCCGTTCGGAAATCGGGCAGAGAATTCGTCTTAGAAAGACTCCTGAAATTACATTTGAATTCGATGAATCGATTGACTATGGAAATCGAATCGAAAATCTCCTGTACCAAATTAAGGAAGAGACGAAGGAAGAACGGACCGAACGAGAAGATTGATCAAAGAGGATAGACATCATGTCTATCCTTTTTTTCTAATTGACCAGGAGGAACAGAAATGGAAGGGATTTTGCCATTATTTAAGCCTAAAGGAATGACATCCCACGATTGTGTCTTTAAGCTTAGAAAGATACTGCGGATGAAGCGAATCGGACATACAGGTACTCTTGACCCTGAGGTAGATGGAGTTTTACCAATTTGTCTTGGACGAGCAACAAAGGTAGCTGAATACATAACAGATGCAGGAAAAGTATACGAGGGTGAAGTAACGCTAGGGTTTGCTACAACAACGGAGGATGCAACGGGTGATGTGGTTGAAAGAAAAGTCATTGAAACTCTGATTACTCGCGAGCAAGTGAAAGCTGTGTTACTGGAACTAACAGGTGAGATTTCTCAAACCCCACCTATGTACTCAGCAGTCAAGGTGAATGGAAAACGCTTGTATGAGTATGCGAGAAAAGGCATTGAAGTGGAACGCCCTACAAGACAAGTGACGATCTATTCGATTGATCTTTTAGATGCCCGTGAAGTGTTTGAAGGGGAAACCATTTCTTTTAGATTTCGTGTTGCTTGTAGCAAAGGTACATATATTAGGACATTAGCAGTTATGATCGGAGAACGACTAGGTTTCCCTGCTCATATGTCTGACTTAAGACGGACTGAGTCAGCGTCATTTTCTCTTGATGACTGTAAGACACTTGCTGAAGTAGAGGAAATGGTAAATAACGGAACGATATTAAACACTTTATATCCCATCGAAAGAGCGCTTATTCATTTGCCGAAATATCAAATAAGTGATAAATTAGTTGAGAAAGTGAAAAATGGAGCTGTCCTCGAAATTCCTGAAATACTACAAGATATTAAACAACCCATTGTTCTTGAAACGATGGATCATAAAGCGCTAGCTATATACATGCACCATCCTCATAAGCCTAATCTAATGAAGCCAACAAAGGTACTACATATAGAGAATTAGGTTGGTAAAGAAAGGGAGAAAGCTTGTGGAAGTTTTAAATATTACACATCCTCATCAATTCTCAAAGGATTTGTTTCAACCAATGGTCGTTGCACTTGGTTATTTTGATGGGGTACATTTAGGGCATAAGAGAGTGATTGATACCGCTTCGAAAATAGCCAAGGAAAAGGGAATAAAAAGTGCGGTAATGACATTCACTCCGCATCCGTCTGTTGTACTTAAAAAGGTAGAAAAGGTTGAATATATTACCCCGTTAGAAGAAAAGATCAAAATAATTTCTGAACAACAGATTGATTACTTATTTGTTGTGAATTTTACTAGTGAATTTGCCAACCTTCTGCCACAGGAGTTTGTCGACCAATACTTGATAGATCTCGGTGCTGTTCACGTTGTCGCTGGTTTTGATTATTCATACGGAAAGCTTGGAAAGGGTACGATGGAAACTCTACCGTTTCATTCAAGACAAGCATTCACCTTTACGGTTGTGCCTAAGCTAGAAAGCCATGATGAAAAAGTTAGTTCAACTTTAATTAGAAAGCATATAAAAGACGGTCAACTTGACACACTCCCGGAGCTACTTGGCCGTTACTATACGACAACAGGAATAGTGGTTCACGGTGATAAAAGAGGAAGAACGATTGGGTTCCCTACAGCAAATATTGACTTAAACGAGGAATATATTTTGCCGCCACTAGGTGTTCATGCCGTACGAATGTTTGTAAATGGAAAATGGCACGAAGGTGTCTGTAATATCGGGTTTAAACCAACTTTTAATAAGGAAAAATCGAATAAGCCGAGTGTAGAAGTCCATATTTTTGACTTTAATGCTCAAATATATGGAGAGTATGTAACGATAGAATGGCATAAATATCTCCGTTCGGAACAGAAATTTACTGGAATTGATGAACTTGTGGCGCAAATCGAGCGAGATAAACAAAATTCACTGCTTTACTTTGAAATTTCAAAGACTAAGCCTTGCAATTTGTCGTAAAAAAGTGTATTCTAAGAAACGTACGAAATGAACCTTTGCTTGGCTAGTCGAGTCACCGACGCTGGCTCAGTAACAGGGGATTGAAATTATAGGAGGTGAAACGGATGGCAATCACTAAAGAACGTAAAAATGAACTTATTAATGAGTACAAAACTCATGAAAGCGACACTGGATCTCCAGAAGTTCAAATCGCTGTCCTTACTGAGGAAATCAACAACTTAAATGAACACTTACGTACTCATAAGAAGGACCACCACTCACGTCGCGGTCTTTTAAAAATGGTAGGTAGACGTCGTAACTTATTAACATACCTTCGTAACAAGGATGTTACTCGTTACCGTGAACTAATCACGAAGCTTGGCTTACGTCGCTAATCTTTAAAGCGGGATTCTTTCCCGCTTTTTTGTTAGCAATAAATTTCTATCAATAAGCTTTTTAAGGATTCATAATTATGTACATACTATAGAATATTCGCCTATATTCTTATATTTGTTCTCCATTACGGGTTAGAACAATTTATATACATGCAATTACACGTTAACATACCAAGGAGAATTGGTAGAGAGGGGTAAAAAATGGGACAAGACAAGAAAATCTATTCGATAGATTGGGCTGGTCGTAAGCTTTCCGTGGAAATTGGACAGCTTGCTAAACAAGCAAACGGCGCAGTGCTCGTTCGCTATGGCGATACAGCAGTACTTAGTACGGCTACAGCATCGAAGGAACCGAAGAAACTCGATTTCTTTCCATTAACAGTAAACTATGAGGAGCGTCTATACGCGGTTGGGAAAATTCCTGGTGGTTTTATTAAACGTGAAGGACGTCCAAGTGAAAAGGCAATACTAGCTAGCCGCTTAATTGACAGACCGATTCGTCCATTGTTTGCAGATGGATTTCGTAATGAAGTTCAAGTGGTGAGCATGGTTATGAGTGTGGATCAAGACTGCTCATCTGAAATGGCAGCAATGTTTGGTTCATCACTTGCACTTTCTGTTTCAGATATTCCTTTTGAAGGACCAATTGCAGGTGTAACAGTTGGCCGCATTAATGGTCAATTTGTTATCAATCCTTCGGTTGCAGAAACAGAAAAGAGCGATATGCACTTAGTTGTTGCTGGAACAAAAGATGCCATTAACATGGTTGAAGCTGGTGCAGAAGAAGTACCAGAAGAAACGATGCTTGAAGCGATTATGTTTGGACATGAAGAAATTAAAAGATTAATCGCATTCCAAGAAGACATTGCAGCTGAAATCGGAAAAGAAAAGACAGAGGTTGTTTTATATCAACTTGATGCTGATCTTGAAGCGGAAATTCGTGGAATGTGTGAAGCGGATATGATTAAAGCGATTCAAGTTCAAGAAAAACACGCTCGTGAAGATGCTATCCGTGCTGTAAAAGACACGGTTATTGCAAAATACGAGGAAGAAGAAACAGAAGACGAAGATTTAAAGCAAGTAAAACAAATTTTAGATAAGATGGTTAAAGGCGAAGTGCGTCGTTTAATTACAGAAGAAAAGGTTAGACCTGATGGCCGTAATCCAGAGGAGATTCGTCCACTTTCATCTGAGGTAGATTTGCTTCCACGTACACATGGTTCTGGTCTGTTCACGCGTGGACAAACTCAAGCATTGAGTATTTGTACACTTGGAGCCCTAGGAGATGTACAAATTTTAGATGGATTAGGAATTGAAGAAGAAAAACGTTTCATGCATCATTATAACTTCCCGAATTTCTCTGTTGGAG
Organism: Bacillaceae bacterium; assembly: GCA_041640555.1. Classification (GTDB taxonomy): domain Bacteria; phylum Bacillota; class Bacilli; order Bacillales; family Cytobacillaceae; genus Robertmurraya_A. The sequence continues at coordinate 10,944 of JBEQAB010000003.1, read as the reverse complement.
AAACAGGCCCAATGCGTGGCCCTGGACGTCGTGAAATTGGTCATGGTGCGTTAGGTGAGCGTGCACTTGAACCAATTATTCCGTCTGAAAAGGACTTCCCATACACAATTCGACTTGTATCAGAAGTATTAGAATCAAATGGTTCGACGTCTCAAGCAAGTATTTGTGCAAGTACATTGGCTATGATGGACGCTGGTGTCCCAATTAAGGCTCCGGTTGCAGGTATTGCAATGGGTCTTGTGAAATCTGGTGAGCATTATACGATCCTTACAGATATCCAGGGTATGGAAGACCATCTGGGGGATATGGACTTTAAAGTAGCTGGTACGTCAAAAGGTGTAACAGCATTACAAATGGATATTAAAATCGAAGGCTTATCAAGACAAATTCTTGAAGAAGCATTGCAACAAGCGAAGAAAGGCCGTATGCAAATCCTTGATTCCATGCTTGCAACGATTTCAACTCCAAAAGAACAGCTTTCTAAATATGCACCAAAAATTATTACTATTTATATCAACCCTGATAAAATTCGTGATGTTATTGGACCAAGTGGAAAGCAAATCAATAAGATTATTGAAGAAACTGGCGTAAAAATTGATATCGAGCAAGATGGTACAGTATTCATCTCATCAACGGATGAAGAAATGAACCAAAAAGCCAAGAAGATTATTGAAGACATCGTTCGTGAAGTAGAAGTTGGACAAATGTATTTAGGTAAAGTTAAACGAATTGAAAAATTCGGAGCATTTGTTGAGCTATTTAGCGGTAAAGATGGGTTAGTTCACATTTCTGAACTTGCTGAAGAAAGAGTGGGCAAAGTAGAGGATGTAGTTGCTATTGGTGATGAAATCTTAGTGAAAGTTATGGAAATCGATAAGCAGGGCCGTGTAAACTTGTCTCGTAAAGTCGTTCTTAAGGAACAACGTGAACAAAAAGAACAAGCCCAAAAATAAAGATCATAACGAAAAGCCAGGGCTTTCCCCTGGCTTTTTCCATACAACATAATGGTATCGCTTACAATTGGACGGTTTTTAGTGCAGAGAAAGAAATGTTCCTTGCGTGTTCTACCTTGTCCTTTCTTTACATAATGTACAAGTGAAGGAGGAGAAAAAGAATGAAAAAACTAATGACAATTTCCATAATTGCTATGCTCTCAATTATGTTAGTAAACAATCCACTTACGAATCAATACGTCCATGGATTAAAGGTGATAAACATTCCTGCTTCAGGTCAAAAAAATACTTTGTATTTGGAGATTGAAGAAAAGGCAAAAGAATACGAAAAACCAGCTCAAGATGCAAAGGTTGATCCTGTTTGGAAGACTATTCCTGGATATAATGGTTTAAAAGTCGACATTTCTGCTAGTTATGCTAAGATGAAAAAGGACGGGAAATTCGACCCAGACAAACTCGTATACATACAGACATCACCAGCAGTTCATTTAAAGGATTTACCCCCGACCGCCATTTATAAAGGCCACCCTGATAAGCCAATGGTTTCGTTTATTATAAATGTCGCCTGGGGAAATGAGTACCTTGGCCCAATTTTGGAAACGTTAAAAAAGAATAATGTTCATGCAAGCTTTTTTCTTGAAGGAAGATGGGTAAAAGAAAATCCGGAGCTTGCAAAAATGATTGTAGAGGCAGGTCATGAAGTAGGTAACCATTCTTACACTCATCCTAATATGAAGGAGATATCTTCAGCTAAAATTCGGGAAGAAATTGTAAAAACAAATGAGGTAATTAAAGCTACAACTGGAGAGGAAGTTGTTTGGCTCGCTCCACCAAGCGGAAGCTACCGTGAGGAAGTAGTAAAAATAGCTTCAGAGTATAAGCTTGGAACACTCATGTGGAGTGTTGATACAATTGACTGGCAAAAGCCAACACCAGAGCAACTGATCAACCGTGTGATGGGGAAAGTGCATAAAGGGGCCATGATTCTTATGCACCCAACCGATTCAACGGCAAAAGCTCTAGATGAGCTTATTAAACGAATTAAGCTTGAGAAGTATGAAATTAATACAGTGTCTGAGCTATTGAGTGAAGATCGAATTATGAAGAAATCGGTAATAAATGAGCAAGAATAATTCATAGTCACACCAAAAGACGTATAATTATCGTAGCAGCACGCTGTAGAACAGGAGGAGTTCATGTGATAAAGAGATATACATGCCAAAATGGGGTTAGAGTTGTTTTAGAAAACATCCCTACGGTTCGTTCCGTTGCAATCGGAGTTTGGATCGGAACTGGCTCTAGAAATGAAACACCTGAAAATAACGGAATTTCGCATTTTCTTGAGCATATGTTCTTTAAAGGAACAAAGACAAGAACTGCTAGAGAGATTGCAGAAAGTTTCGATAGTATCGGTGGACAAGTGAACGCCTTTACATCCAAGGAATATACTTGCTATTATGCGAAGGTTCTTGATACCCATGCTAGCTTTGCTCTTGATGTCTTATCTGATATGTTTTTCCACTCCACATTTATAGCTGAAGAATTAGATAAAGAAAAGAATGTGGTATATGAAGAAATTAAGATGTATGATGACACACCAGATGACATCGTTCATGATCTTTTAAGTAAAGCGATTTATGAAAACCATTCTCTTGGGTATCCGATACTGGGAACGGAAGATACGTTAGCAACTTTTACAGGTGATACGTTAAAACAATATATGCATGATACATATACACCGGAAAATGTGGTTATTTCGGTTGCAGGTAATATTTCTGAAGTCTTTATTCAAGAAGTGGAGAAGTTGTTCGGGTCATACGAGGCTGGAAAATCGAATAATCAATTTGAAAAGCCACAATTTCATACAAATCGACTTTCTAGAAAGAAAGAAACGGAACAAGCCCATTTATGTATTGGATATGAAGGATTACAGGTTGGAGATGAGGAAATCTATAACTTGATCACTCTAAACAATATACTAGGTGGAAGTATGAGTAGTAGATTGTTCCAAGAAGTTCGTGAACAGCGCGGTCTTGCATATTCTGTGTACTCTTATCATTCATCGTTCCAGGATTCAGGAGTGATTACGCTCTATGGTGGAACAGGTGCGAAGCAGTTAGATGTATTGTTTGATACGATTCAAGAAACGTTATCCAAGCTAAAGGCAGAAGGGATTACAGATAAGGAGCTTCGAAATAGTAAGGAGCAACTTAAGGGTGGTCTAATGCTCAGCCTTGAAAGTACCAATAGTCGGATGAGTCGTAACGGAAAGAACGAGCTTCTTTTAGGAAGACATCGTACGCTTGATGAAATTGTTGAGCAGATTGATGCCGTTTCAAAAGACGGTGTGGATGCTATGGCTAATAAAATCTTTAATGACAAGTATTCTGTGTCCTTGATTAGCCCTGACGGTGTTCTTCCAAAGAATATTTAGTTTTTTAAGCCTGAGTTTTTCTGCTCAGGCTTTTTTGCTATTTCTTATTTTTCCTACGTATATATTTAACTTTCCTATACTAGGATATAGAGAGGACAAAAGGGGGAGAGTTGAAAATGAGACTTAGTGAATTGAGTGGAAAGGAAATTGTTGATGTTAAAAAAGCAGAAAGACTTGGGATACTTGGTCAAACAGATTTAGAGATTAATGAAAGCAATGGCCAAATACAGGCTCTTTTAATTCCCTCAGTTAAATGGTTTGGTTTTAAAAGGCAAGGTGGAGAGGTCAGAGTACCGTGGAAACATATAAAAACAATTGGGACGGATATGATTATCATTGATATTCAAGAAGAGTAAAGAACTGTGCGTTGGCATCAGTTCTTTTTTTCTGTTTTCATTAGGCTTTTTTCCTAGGAAAACTCACCGATTCCGGAGTAAATACATAGTATGTTGAAGTAATGCAGTAAGATTTGGATTTGGATCATTTAAAAAGAAGGTGAGTGTTTCATGCTAACAGGGATGCAAATAGCAGTCATAGGCGGAGACGCAAGACAGCTCGAAATCGTCCGAAAGCTAACAGAGCTCGATGCGAAGCTCTCTTTGATTGGCTTTGAGCAACTCGACCATGCCTTTACTGGTGCAGTAAAGGAGAAATTGGATGAAGTAGTATTTTCAGATATAGATGTGATTATTTTGCCGGTAGCGGGAACGAATATGGAAGGTCAAGTAGAAACGATCTTCTCAAATGAAAAAGTAGTATTAACTGCAGAACACTTGGAGCAAACACCAGAACATTGTACGATTTATTCCGGAATTTCCAATGGATACTTGAATAAAATCACGGATGATTCCAATCGAAGACTCGTAAAATTGTTCGAACGGGACGATGTAGCAATCTATAATTCGATACCGACAGTTGAAGGTACGATTATGATGGCGATTCAGCACACCGACTTTACTATACATGGATCAACGATTATGGTGCTTGGCTTAGGGAGAGTAGGAATGAGTGTGGCACGCACATTCTCTGCTTTAGGGGCAAAAGTGAAGGTGGGAGCGAGAAAAGGAGAGCATATAGCTCGAATCACTGAAATGGCTTTAACACCATTTCACCTTGACGATCTAACGCAACAGGTGAAAGATGTTGATATCTGTATCAATACGATTCCTGATTTAGTCGTAACGGCTTCCGTTATTTCAAGAATGCCTACTCATACACTGATCATTGATTTAGCGTCAAAGCCTGGTGGAACCGACTTTCGATATGCTGAAAAAAGGGGAATAAAAGCGCTTTTGGCTCCAGGACTTCCAGGCATCGTGGCTCCAAAAACAGCAGGTCAAATTTTAGCAAACGTTCTCTCTCAACTGCTGTTAGATGATTTGCAATCAAGAAAGGGGAAGTAACATGAGCTTACAAGGGAAAAAAATCGGCTTCGGTTTAACGGGTTCTCACTGTACGTATGATGCCGTGTATCCGGAAATCGAGAATCTTATCAATTCTGGTGCTGAAGTATTACCGGTAGTAACAAACACCGTGAAAAATACAACTACTCGCTTTGGAAAAGGTGAGGATTGGATTGAAAGAATTGAAAAGTTAACTGGAAATAAAGTAATTGATTCCATTGTTGGTGCAGAGCCGCTTGGACCAAAGATTCCATTAGACTGCATGATTATTGCCCCACTAACTGGAAATTCAATGAGTAAATTTGCAAATGCGATGACTGATTCTCCTGTATTAATGGCAGCAAAAGCGACGCTGCGAAACGGAAAACCGGTTGTATTAGGGATTTCCACAAATGATGCTCTTGGATTAAATGGGGTCAATTTGATGAGGTTGATGGCCACCAAAAATATATATTTTATTCCGTATGGTCAAGATGACCCGGTTAAAAAACCGAATTCATTAGTCGCGCGTATGACTATGCTGTCTGATACAGTGGAAGCTGCTCTTTCTGGCCGACAAATTCAACCAGTACTCGTCGAAAAGTATAAAGATGCACAATAGACAATAGAGGTAATATGCCCTCATCCAACTCTAGCAATAGACTAAAAGCCGTGTTACAAGGAAAAATAGATTCCTTTGCACGGCTTAAATAAAAAATGTACTTCATTAATGCATGAATATGTTAAAATAGATGTTATTATATAGCCATGGAACAGAATGGCGGTAAAAAGGACATTTATTACATGTTGATGTTTTTAATAATGCGATAAATGTTTTACTAGAATTCATATCGATCTTTAGAGATACTGGAAGGGGAATAACGAAATGGCATTATCAGAAAAAGGATTTCATGTAGCTGTTGTGGGAGCAACAGGAGCAGTAGGTCAACAAATGATTCAAACTCTTGAAAATAGAGAATTCCCAATCTCAAAATTAACGTTATTATCATCACCACGTTCAGCAGGTAGTAAAGTCCTTTTTAAAGGTGTAGAACATACGGTTCAAGTAGCAAAGCCAGAGAGCTTTGAAGGGGTTGATATTGCGTTATTTAGTGCAGGTGGAAGCGTATCACTTGAATTAGCACCAGAAGCGGTTAAGCATGGTGCTATTGTTGTGGATAACACAAGCGCATTCCGCATGGATGAGAATGTTCCACTTGTTGTGCCTGAAGTCAATGAAATGGACTTACATGAACATAAAGGAATTATTGCTAATCCGAATTGTTCTACGATCCAAATGGTTGTAGCACTAGAACCACTTCGTAAGCAATATGGTTTAAATAAAATTATCGTATCAACGTATCAAGCAGTTTCCGGATCTGGTGCGGCTGCGGTGGAAGAGTTGTACGAGCAAACTAAAGCTATCGTATCTAATGAAAGTTACGAACCGAAAATTTTGCCAGTAAAATCTGATAAAAAGCATTATCAAATTGCTTTTAATGCGATTCCGCAAATTGATAAGTTTCAAGAAAATGGATTTACGTATGAAGAAATGAAAATGATTAATGAAACGAAGAAAATTATGCATTTGCCAGAAATCCAAGTAGCAGCTACTTGCGTTCGTCTCCCAGTTGCAACAGGACACTCTGAGTCACTGTTTGTTGAAGTAGACCAAGCGGGTGTAACTGCACAGGATGTGAAGAACTTACTTGAGAATGCACCAGGAGTGGTGCTACAAGATGACCCGGAAAACCAACTATATCCAATGCCTGCAAATTGTGTTGGTAAAAATGATGTGTTTGTTGGACGTATTCGTAAGGATTTGGACAATGAAAAGGGCTTCCATATGTGGGTTGTTTCAGATAATCTCCTTAAAGGAGCTGCGTGGAACTCTGTCCAAATCGCAGAAAGTTTAGTGAAGTTAGGTATTGTAAAATAGAAATTTAAAGCTGTAAAACTAGAGGTGTAACAATGAGAATAATTGTTCAGAAATTCGGTGGCACTTCAGTAAAAGATGAAAAAAGTCGAAATCTTGCAATTGGACATATTAAAAATGCATTAGCTGAAGGGTATAAAGTGGTGGTCGTTGTATCTGCTATGGGTCGAAAAGGGGATCCATATGCAACAGACACTTTACTTTCCCTTATTGGCGGTGCACAGAGTCTAATTTCGAAACGTGAACAGGACTTATTACTATCATGTGGGGAAGCCATTTCGAGTGTGGTCTTCTCTAACTTACTGCTTGAGGCAGGGGTTAACGCGACTTCGTTAACTGGGGCGCAAGCAGGTTTTCTAACAACTGATGACCATACAAATGCGAAGATTATTAAGATGAATTGCGAGCGTGTAATTGAAGAACTGGAACAATATGATGTAGTGGTTGTTGCAGGCTTTCAAGGTGCCGCTCAAAATGGAGACATTACTACGATTGGACGTGGAGGAAGTGACACGTCAGCTGCAGCACTCGGAGCAGCCTTAAAAGCAGAAGTTATCGACATATTTACAGATGTCGAGGGTATTATGACAGCAGACCCTAGAATTGCTGAAAATGCTAGACCGCTTTCGGTTGTTACGTATACGGAAGTATGTAATATGGCGTATCAGGGTGCGAAAGTTATTCACCCTAGAGCGGTTGAAATTGCTATGCAAGCTAAGGTACCGATTCGTATTCGTTCTACTTATTCGGATGGAGAAGGAACGCTTGTTACTTCTACTTCGAATGATCATCGCGGAAGTGATATAAAGGAACGGACAGTAACGGGAATTGCACATCTATCACCTGTCACTCAAATTAAAGTGCTTGCTAAAAAAGGTCAATATAACCTTCAAGCTGAAGTATTTAAATCAATGGCCAATGAGAGGATTAGTGTTGATTTTATTAATATTTCACCTAATGGCGTGGTTTACACAGTATCCAGTGAAATGACGGATAAGGCACTTAACGTTTTACGTGATTTAGGTCATGAGCCTGAGTTTGAGAAAAATTGTGCGAAGGTCTCTGTTGTGGGTGCAGGAATCGCAGGAGTCCCTGGAGTTACTTCAAAAATTGTATCAGCTCTTTCTGAAAATGGGATTCGTATACTTCAATCGGCTGATAGTCATACAACGATATGGGTTCTTGTTAAGGAAGATGATCTTGTAACAGCTGTTAATTCGTTGCATGATGCCTTTAACCTTGATGAAGAGAACTAAAGATTTTTTTTAAGTGGAATAGATTTAAAGGAGTGGCAATATGGTTTTATTTGGTCGAGTCTCTACGGCGATGGTTACGCCTTTTGATAGCAAAGGGCATATTGATTTTGCAAAAACAACATCATTAATCAATTACTTGATTGAAAACGGTTCGGATTCACTTGTTATTGCTGGGACAACTGGTGAATCTCCAACCTTATCAAAGGAAGAAAAAATCGCATTATTTCAACATGTCGTAAAGGTTGTAGATAAGCGTGTTCCTGTGATTGCAGGAACAGGAAGCAATAACACATATGCAACCATTGAGCTAACAAAAAAAGCAGAGGAAATTGGCGTAGATGCTGTAATGATCGTTGCTCCTTATTACAATAAACCAAATCAAGAAGGCTTGTATCAGCACTTTAAGGCAGCGGCAGAGGCAACAACACTGCCTGTTATGGTGTATAATATCCCAGGTAGATCTGTTGTTAACATCTTACCAGAAACAATCATCCGCTTATCTAAAATCCCTAATATTGTAGCGGTTAAAGAGGCTAGTGGTAATCTAAATGCCATGACGGCAATTATTGCTGGTACAGATGATGACTTCTTGTTGTACAGTGGTGATGATGGGTTAACAATTCCAGTTCTATCAATTGGTGGCGTAGGGATTGTGTCAGTAGCCTCACATGTGATCGGGAATGAGATGCAAGAAATGGTGTCAGCTTTTGTAAATGGAGATATTCAAGAGGCAGCAAAGAAGCATCAACAGCTCCTACCATTAATGGAAGGTTTGTTTAAAGCACCGAGCCCAGCTCCAGTAAAAACAGCTCTTCAAGTTAAAGGTCTTGATGTGGGTTCTGTAAGACTTCCTCTAGTACCATTGAATGAAGAAGAAAGAGCACAGATAATCTCGTTATTTCGCTAAGATGAAAATCAATTAGGTCAACCACTTTGTGGGTTGGCCTTTTATTATGTGGGAATTTGTCCGTATTTGTTGAAGTTTAGGATATAAATACAGATTTATCCACTTCCTAACCAAACAAGTTTAATTTTGGTTGTAAAGGATTTCATCATTCAAGTATAATAATCATAACTGATCTTGGGTCGGATGAATTGACAGCATAGGAGGATTCTACTTTGAATAAGAGAAAGAATGAGAGTATTAAGCTTGTGGCTCTGGGGGGAGTCGGAGAATTCGGAAAAAATATGTATGTGGTGGACGTGGACGGTGATTTATTAGTTTTAGATGCAGGATTAATGTTTCCTGAAAATGAAATGTTAGGAATTGATATTGTTATTCCGGATATTACATATTTAGTTCAAAATAAAGATCGAGTAAAAGGCATTTTTCTGACACATGGACATGAGGATCATATTGGGGCGTTATCTTATACATTAAGGGAGTTACATGTTCCTGTATTTGGAACGAAGCTAACGCTTGCACTCGCAAAAGCAAAATTAGACGAGCAGGAATACAGAGGGAAAACGGATTTCCGCATCGTTACTTCAGATACAGTTGTGAATTTTGATACGTGTGAAGTGTCTTTCTTTAAAACAAATCATAGCATACCAGATTCTGTTGGTATCTGTGTTCATACATCTGAAGGCGCAATTGTATATACAGGAGATTTTAAATTTGACCAGGCAGCGACAGATCTTTATAAACCTGAAATTGGAAAAATGGCTCAAATTGGGGAAAATGGGGTCCTTTGCTTATTATCTGATAGCACGGAAGCGGAAAAGCCTGGTTACACACCTTCAGAATCAATCGTTGTAAGGGAAATGTCTGATGCGTTTTATAATGCAAAGGGACGAATTATTGCAGCAACATTTGCATCTGACATTAATCGTATTCAGCATGTGTTTGATGCAGCATATGAAAGTAGAAGAAAAATTGCTGTAGTTGGAAAAAGTTTAGAAAAGATCTTTCATATTGCATTGGATTTACATTACTTGCAAGTACACGATGAACTAATCATCCCAATAGAAGAAATTGACAATTATCCAGATGATGAGATTGTAGTATTAATAACAGGGACTCAAGGTGAACCGATTGAAGCCCTTCAAAAAATGGCAAAGCAAATCCATCGACAAGTAAATATCAAAAAAGGTGACACGGTCCTTATTGCTGCCTCTCCACTTAGAGGGAGTGAGGTGTTTATTTATAAAACGATTGATATGTTGTATCGGGCAGGAGCTAATGTGATTTCTGGAAAAAGAATCGTGACTACTTCTAGCCATGGTAGCCAAGAAGAGCTAAAGTTTATGATCAACTTGATGAATCCTAAGCTATTTATTCCTGTTCATGGGGAATTTCGAATGCTTAAGGCTCATAGTAAAGTGGCTGTTCAATGTGGAATTACAACGGATCGTATTTTCATTCCTGAAAGAGGAGAAGTTTTAGAAATTAAAAATGAGCGCTTTAAACCTGCTGGAAAAGTACCTGCTGGTAATGTTCTTATCGATGGTAGCGGTGTAGGAGATGTTGGTAACATCGTCTTAAGGGATCGACGATTATTGTCTCAGGATGGTATTTTAATCGTTGTTGTCACACTAAGCAGAGCAGAAAAGAAAATCACTGCTGGACCAGAGATCATATCACGTGGTTTTGTTTATGTAAGAGAGTCAGAAAAGCTGATGGAAGAATCTACACAGCTTGTTAGAAGTATTGTTGAAAGAAACACAACCAGAGAGTCATTTGATTGGGGAACGATGAAGCAAAGTATGAGAGATGAATTAAATCAATTTCTGTACGACAAAACAAAACGTCGACCAATGATTCTCCCGATTATTATGGAAATATAAGATGAAAAATTCTAAAGGATTCTGTTTTCGGGTACTTTCTTAATTAATATACACAAGAAAAGATGTATGAATTTGGTCATACCCCTGTCAAGTAGACAGCTCTAAAAAGACTATGCAGCCATCGTGACCCGGTATTCAACTGGAGCACGATGGTTTAGTCGTTTTTGAAATCTCTTATAATTGTACTCATACATAA
>JBEQAB010000002.1:392453-559280 GCA_041640555.1 Bacillaceae bacterium | reverse complement strand
GAGGTCTTTTCGTCATGGGAAAATTTAGATGTATTTGGGAGGGGTACCCCTCCCAAATACATCTAAATAAAAACATAAATGAATTAACTGAAATACACTTGACTAATCGTAAGAAATAGACGGAGAATTTCCGCCTATTGACTCAAAAACCGTAATATTGGCGGACTTTTCTTTGCATAGTCGGAAAATTTCCGCTTATACACCCTAAAAATAGCTCCTTTCTGTATTTAACCGGAAAAACTCCGGTTATTTGTATTTCGCTTATATTCTACGCTATTTATCTAAGTGCATTGATATACAGAAAACCTCATCATAAATAAAGAAGTTCGATTTGTAAAAAAATAAAAATTAGAAAATTTTTATGCTTGATGGCTAGTGAATAAATTGTTAGAATATAAGAAATAAAAAGACTATGTGTAACTGGCGAAACGCGGATAACCGCGAGGGAGCACATGGTGTCGTAGCCGTTCGCCTGGGCAGAGGTAAGGGTTATAAACCCTTGCCTCTTTTTGTTCAAATTTATAATAAAAAAGGAGAAACAATATGAGCCCAATTACATTGAAAAAAGTGAACCAAATTAAAACATTAAATAGTATTGCAGAAAGCGGGTTAAAAGTCTTCCGTAAGGATAACTTTGTAGTCGACAATGACTGTGATAATCCGGATGCAATCATTGCTCGTAGCTTTAATATGCATTCAATGGATTTCGGTAGTAATTTAAAAGCCATTGCAAGAGCTGGAGCAGGTGTTAATAATATTCCTGTCGACAAATGCACAGAGCAAGGAATTGTTGTTTTTAATACACCTGGAGCAAATGCAAATGCCGTTAAAGAGATGGTTTTGACTACAATCATGGCTTCATCAAGAAACCTTTTTGCTGGTGTGTCATGGACAAAGACCTTGGAAGGTGAAGGGGACCAAGTTCCAAAGCTTGTGGAAGCTGGGAAAAAGCAATTTGTAGGAAAAGAGATTAAAGGTAAAACTTTAGGGGTTATTGGATTAGGTGCCATTGGAGCACTTGTAGCGAACGATGCCATTGCTTTAGACATGGATGTAATTGGATTCGACCCATTCATTTCTGTTGATACTGCTTGGAATTTATCACGTACAGTCCAACGTGCTTTAACCATTGAAGAATTATTTGCAAACGCTGATTACATTACCGTGCACACACCGTTAACGGATGATACAAAAGGTATGTTTAATCAAGCTACATTCAGCATTATGAAACCAGGTGTTCATATACTGAACTTCTCACGTGGAGAACTTGTGAATGAAATAGATTTGGCAGTTGCACTTGAAGAAGGAATCGTAGGTCAATACATCACAGATTTCCCTAATGAAAATGTATTGAAAATGGAAAACACCATTTGTGTTCCACACCTTGGTGCATCAACAGCAGAATCTGAGGAAAATTGTGCGATCATGGCAGGGCGTCAAATAAAGGATTTCCTTGAGACAGGGAATATTAAAAACTCAGTGAATTTTCCAAACGCTACTCTTCCATACTCAGGTAAACAACGTGTAGCAGCTTTCCACAAAAATATTCCTGGAATGGTTGGAAAGATCACTTCAGCTCTATCAAGCTATGACTTAAACATTGCAGATATGGTGAACAGAAGTAGAGGGGAATATGCCTATACAATGATCGATATTGATAACAATGTAACGAGTGATATTATTCCTCAGTTAGAAGAGAAAATCAGCTTGATTGAAGGTATTGTAACGGTACGTATACTTTAATAAGAGTTTAAAAAGGGTGATACAAATTTCTGTATCACCCTTTTTTGTGTTTCTAAAAAAGGACTCATTTGAGGTTCTTTTAAGATAAATAGTGTAAAAAGGATATAGCTTTATTGAGAAAAACAAGGAGGTTTAACATTGAATAGAAAACTAGGTAGGATTCTTTTGATCATATCACTTGTAGTGAACCTGTTATTAGTAGGTAAGATCATGATAGATTTAAGTGAAACAGAGTTGTCTTATGCTATTAGCGAAGTAGTTAAACACCTCTATACATTCGTATAGAGGTGTTTAACTACTTATTGATATCTATCCCTAAAGGAAGTGTCAGCAATCGTTTCTACACTAAATTCACCGTTAGCATATTTTATTACGGAGACACTGCAATTATCATGGTGCGGATATTCGCTCATTTTTGTTAATTGCATTAAATAATTACCGATTGTTACTCCGTGTGAGAAAACGAGTATATTTCCGCCTTCATTTTTGTGCTTGTCGATGATTTCTTTAATGACGGAGGTTGTACGTGTATAAAGCTGGGAGTAGCTTTCTCCTTCTGGTGCAGCCATATTTAAGTCGTTAAGGGTAAATAATTGTTCAAGTATATTTCCATATCGCTCGGTGATTTCTGATTCTACAAGTGACTCTAAAGCACCAAAGTTCATTTCTTTTAGGCGTGGGTCTGTCGTAGTCGGTAGATTCCGATGACCAACTGCATACTTAGCTGTATCAATAACTCGTTGGCTTTCACTCGTGTATACTGCAGTAAATTCAATATCCTCAAGGCCCATACCGACAGACTTGGCTTGAGTAACTCCACGTTCGGTAAGCGGTGAATCACAAAATCCTTGCATACGTTTTTCTATATTATATTGAGTCTCACCATGACGTACAAAATAAAGCTTTACTTCTTTTTCGGAGGACAAGCTATAACACCTACTTTGTATTGTAATATTTTTTAGTTACCAAGAATTTTACCATACCTACCGAGGAATTGTTATTACTATTGACTGATATAGGAAGAGAGAAGATTTAAACCTTTTGAAGTTATTTTTGTACCAGCTCTCCCTCTCCCTTTAATGATTAAGTCTTTAGCTTCTAAGAAATCAAGCCGTTTTCTAACCTGTTGAGGAGATAAGTAATATTTAGATTCTTCACTGTATGTGGAAATCCATTCCCTGCTAGCTGCTTTTCCAGAATCATTGCATGTTTTAATGGCATTTAATATAAACAAATACTCATCCTGTTCTAGTTTACTTTCAACTAGAATCATGTTTGAACGATCTTGAGTTATTGAAGAAGCGGTTAGTCCATCGATGGGAATGTCATTTTCTGTTATGAGTTGATTCTCACATACAGTTAGCATATAATCAACCACACTCTTTAATTCGCGGATATTACCCGGCCAATCATGCTGTAAGAGGAGATTCATTACCTGATTCTCGATTTTTATATCGATCCGATGTTTATTAATAAAAGAATCAACAAGTAAGGGGATATCCGTTTTCCTCTCTCTTAAAGGAGGGATTGAAAAGGTTAGAACATGAAGACGATAATATAGATCAGAACGAAACGTACCTGTTTTTATTTTATCTTGTAAATTTTTATTAGTAGCAGCGATAATTCGAACATCAATGGGAATGATTTTATCTCCGCCAATTCTACGTATCTCGTTTTCTTGTAGAACTCTTAATAAATGGGCTTGAACGTTAAGACTAATATCTCCAATCTCGTCTAAAAAGAGGGTTCCATTATCCGCTAACTCAAATAATCCTTTTTTTCCTCCTTTTTTTGCCCCTGTAAATGCGCCATCTTCATATCCAAATAATTCACTTTCTAGTAAGCTCTCCGTTAATGCACTACAGTTAACAGCTAAAAATGGTCCGTATTTCCTTGGTGAGTGGAGATGTATCGCATTAGCAAATAACTCTTTACCAGTTCCTGTTTCCCCTTGGATAAATACGGGATGTTCGGACTTAGCTAGTTTTTTAGCTATGGTTTTACACTGTAAAATTTTTGGGTCATGTCCAATAATATCTTGTAAATCATATTTTGCATATAAACCCTTCTTTTTTAACTGTCGTTGAGCTGCTTTTTCAATCTCAAATGCTTGATTTACACTTTTAAAGGTAGCAACAATGGTATTTTCTATACTCACTTGAGAGCGAAAGATCACCATTTCTATTCCTTTGACGTTGAAAAACTGACTATTTTCATTCCCGTGTAGGATAAAATCAACAATTTCAGAGGGAAGAAGGTTTCTTATTGGTTTATGTAAGATATTGTGTGAAGAGAGTTGAAATAGTGTTTCTAAATGGTGGTTAAAAACGGTAAGTTCCTGCTGTGAATTAACCGCCAATACTCCGTCATCAACGGAATCAACGACCTTTTGTAAATGATCGTTCAATAGTTTTGTTTTTTGATCAGCACTCAATAATTTCTTATGTAATTCTACGATATTACGAATATATCTTTCTGAAATACGAGAGGAAATATCGGTATGTAAATGACAGTAATCTACTAGTTTTAGAATGGTAGTCATATCAAAAAGTCGAACGTGAACATCAATAAGATTTGGAATAAATGGTGGGCAAAGATGAGGTTCTCCAGGTGTGACTGCTGTGTCAATATCTTCATAATACAATTGTCCTGTTTGAAAAGGGACAAATTGAATGTGGTTGATACCCAGTTGATATAAAGACTCAATAAATTCTGTGGTTTCTGAATAGTTATCGTTGACTAAAAGAACCTTCTTATTTTCAGGAATCTTCAACAGCTGGTCAATGTATTCATGGTGAATCATACGTTTTCCAACAAAAAAATGTTCACATTGTATTTCTACTTTCTCAAAAGCTTCCTGTTTCACTACTTCTGATGAAAAGAGGAGTAACGGCTCCTTTAAATGAGAAGGTATTTCTTCATCCATTGCATAGCTTTTTATATCCATATAGTCACCAAGTAATTGTTGAAGTTGGCCTTGTAACACTCTTTTTGTTGTGGAACCTCCTACGATTAAAGTAATACAAGGTTTTCTCATAAAAACCCTCCTTATACACATAATTGGTTTAATAGTAAACCCAATTAAGTCCAAAAACAACCAATTATTAAAAGAGAAAATAAAGAAATGGCAATAGAACAGGGCTTTCATTTCTGGCACATTTCTTGCATTAATGTATTTGACTAGATCAATTCTGAATATTCAAACTGCTGTTTTTTTAGAATTGAATAGTAAGTGGTTGAATAAAAAGGGGGAAAAATGGATGAGTCAACAGTTAAACAATTCTGTAATCGTTTCACCAGAGAAGCAAAGCAAAAAGAAACAAAAAAAGGTTAATGTTTTTGCTTTATTATTAGGAATTTTATTGGTTTCTACGATTCTAACTTATATTGTACCAGCAGGTGAATATACTCGTGTAGAAGTAGATGGACGTACTGTTGTAGACCCTGATACCTTCCAGTGGAAGGATGCAACTCCTGTGGGTCCGTTTGATATGATTCAATCAATTCATACTGGAATGGTAGAAGCAGCTAATATTATTTTCTTTGTTTTAATGATCGGAGGTTTTTTTGGTGTATTAAGTGCAACAGGAACCGTTGATGTATTAATCCAAACAATGGCTAATAAATTGACCAAACGGGAAAAGCTACTGATTCCGGTGATGATGTTATTCTTTGCTATAGGTGGGTCATTAATGGGTATGGCAGAGGAAACACTCGCTTATATTCCGCTACTCATCCCTTTAGCGTTAGCGCTTGGTTTTGATACCATTACGGGTACAGCAATGGTGATATTAGGGGCATCAGCAGGATTTACAACAGCGGTGATGAATCCATTTACTGTAGGAATTGCTCAAGGAATTGCGGAGTTACCTATGTTTTCAGGAATGGGATATCGACTAATTCTGTTTGTGATTGTCTATCTTGTTTCTGTATTATTTGTGTATCGGTACGCAATGAAGGTGAAGAAAAATCCTGAAATTGGATTCTATGGGAATTACTCAAAGGAAAGTGCATCGGATTTAGTGTCTACGTCTGTTAAGTTTACAACGAAGTATAAATTAATTGTAACAGCCTTTCTTTTAAACTATGTGGTTTTAGCATTTGGGGTTATAAAATACCAATGGTATATTACAGAAATCGCTGCACTATTCGTAGCATTAACGGTTATTATTGGGTTAATAGGGAGATTATCCGTTGATAAGCTAGTAAGCTCCTTTACAAACGGTTCAGCAGCATTAATAGGAGGAGCGCTTGTTATTGGATTATCTCGTGCTACGCTTGTTGTTTTAAATGAGGGTTCTATTGTTGATCCCATGTTGTATGGAATATCTGAAGCCTTAAAAGATGTGCCGGCTTATTTAAGTGTAATTGGTATGTATAATTTTCAAGCTATCATTCATTTTGTTTTAGCATCTGGGAGTGGCCATGCGATGTTAACTATGCCTATTATGACACCGCTTGCTGATTTATTAGACATCACGAGACAAACCGCAGTGTTATCTTTTTCATTTGCAGATGGAATTGGAAATATCATTTTTCCAACAGCAGGTACATTAATGGCTGGTCTAGCTATTGCAGGTATTCCGTGGACAAAATGGGCTAAATGGGTGTTTCCATTAGTATTTATTCAATACTTGATTGGTTTAGTGGCAGTTGTAATTGCCTATTTTATTGGTTATGGGCCATTTTAGCTTGTATGGACTGACAGTTAGGAGTGAAGAGAGTTGTTAAAGTTATTAAAAAACGGTGAGGTCTATGCCCCAAATTATCTTGGTGTAAGGGATATCCTCATTGCAAACGATAAAATTGCTTTTATAGAGGAGCAAATAAACATTCCTACTTCTTTTGTCCCTATCGAAGTGATTGACGCATCTGGTCAACTTATCGTGCCTGGATTTATTGACTCCCATGTCCATATTATTGGCGGTGGAGGAGAAGGTGGATTCAAGACAAGAACCCCAGAAATTATGTTATCCGATATAACGATGTCCGGTGTAACAACACTAGTTGGTGTGCTTGGAACGGATGGTACAACAAGGAGAATGGAAAGCCTCCTAGCAAAGGCTCGAGCACTAGAAGAAGAAGGTGTGACCTGTTATATCCATACAGGATCTTATCAAGTACCAGTTAAAACATTAACCTCTAGAATTGAAGACGACCTGATTTTAATCGACAAAATAATAGGTGTTGGAGAAATTGCCATTTCTGATCATCGATCCTCACAGCCTACATTTGAAGAAATGGTGAAAATTGCTACAGCAGCTAGAAATGGCGGGATATTATCTGGGAAAGCAGGGCTTGTAGAAATACATGTAGGGGATGGAGTGGAAAAACTATCATTGCTAGAAGAGATCATTGAGAAAACAGAAATTCCTGCTAGACATTTCCATCCTACACACATTAATCGTAATAAGGAGTTATTTGCTGCAGGGATCGTGTATGCCAAAAATGGTGGATATGTGGACTTGACTACTAGTACCATTCCTCAATTTTTAGAAGAAGGGGAAGTGAAGTGTTCAACTGGTTTAAGATTAATGCTCGAAAAAGATATCCCCATTAACAGTATTACTTTTTCATCAGATGGGCAGGCAAGTCTTCCTTATTTTGATGAATTGGGTGAATTTAAAGGACTAAAAGTCGGGAAAACGACTTCTTTATTCCGGGAAGTAAGGGATGCAGTCTTAAATGAGAAAGTCCCTCTAGAGCAAGCGCTCCAAGTGATTACATCAAATCCAGCACAAGTCCTCAAACTATCACAAAAAGGGAATATTCAAACAGGGAAGGATGCGGACCTGGTCATTTTAGATAAAGAAACATTAACCATTCAAACAGTTATTGCAAAGGGTCAAATAATGGTGGCACAAGGTTCTCCATTAGTAAAAGGGACATTTGAGTAAATGCTAAAGTAAAACCTTTACCTAAAAAGGTAAGTCGTTCGGTCTTGAAGTATAAAAATAGAACGAACCTAAAATAAACGGAGAGATTCCGTTTATTTTAGGAAATACCAACATTTCCCGCGAAATAAGCGGAGTTTTTCCGCTTATTTGAACTTAATCTTTAGATTTAGGTATATATGGAGTAGTTAATCGGAATATTTCCGCTTATATCTGCTCCTTGAGCCCCTACTATACACATTAACCGGAATTTCTCCGCCTATGAATTTCAATACCTTCTTGAAAAAGTCAATTGCATTTATGGAAAACCCTGAAATTCAACAAAAAAAACAGTCCAATTCAGTTGTGAATTGGGCTGCTAATTTGTTTGCTAGTTAAGTTTATGTACTCGAAAACCGAACCCGTCTCTAAAAAGGTGCGGGTTTTTTGCTTCCTCAAATTATGTAGTCTAACCTTTCAAATCTCCAAATAAAATTAAAGGATGGAGATTTTTTGTAAGGGGGAGGACATGATCAAACCTATAAACAGTGTAACACCTGATGTTCATACCGTGATAACCATCCAAGCTGCAGTGGATGCCATTCTTCAGGTTGCTCCAATGCATGAAGTGATTTATGGGTATGTTATAGCGGTTTTGGATCAAACTTTGCCTTCTACCATAGATCAAGGAGCTTTTTCAAAACAGACAGCTAACTTATTAGACAGGGCTGCTTTTCAACTATTATACATAGAAAAAGGAATGTGTTTTTTCCATATATGTTCATTTCCTAGGGAAGGGGTATTCTCTACCTTGTCACGTAGTGAGAGACTCAGGGACATCAACTTGCTAGAAAGACTAGAAGTCCCTTTGGAAAGCTTACCAGAACCTTTTACCAATAATCCAGGGTTGACGCAAAGTATGAAAAATACAATAACCCAGCTTACGTTTTTGGGCTTTTATTCAGAATGGACTGGGTATGGTACAACTCGTTTCAACAATCCTGATTATAGGTGCATACATTGTTTTCCAGTTGGTTGGATTCAAACAAATTACCCAGGCCCATCATTTGGATATCGAAATCCTGGATCTAATTTGAATAAAGGGGGAGATCACCATGTCTAATGCGGATGTTATTGTCATTGGGGCGGGAGGTGGTGGAGCTGTGATAGCTAAAGAACTTGGAGAAAAGGGAATAAAGGTGTTAATGATTGAAGCTGGACCTTGGTACGGTAATCAAAAGTGGCCTCATCCGAATCATCAATCTGGCGATAAAGAAAGTACCGATAAAAACGATTTAGATATTGCCCTTTATAGGAAACAAATGAATAAGTTAGAAGATAATATGAATAATTTGGTGAATGGTAGATTTCGATGGGGGCCAGCTAATCGAGATCATGCCCCATGGGTACGCCTATCACCACATAAGCAAATTATTTGGCAAAGTGCGGGGGTGGGAGGATCCACACAGCATTATACAGCTAATTCTCCTCGAGCCTTTCCATCAGCGATTGATCAATTATGGCCACTTTCCTATCGAGAACTTATTCCTTATTATGAAAAGGTAGAAGCGACACTGCCAGTTCACTTTGCCCCAACAACGGCAAAGGAAGAATTATTTTATTTCGGAGCAAAAAAAGCGGGGTGGCAGCTAAATGCGACTTTAAACGTTACAAGTCCGGGTTATCGCCCACAGCCCAACGCAATCTTTCCTGTAAATAAAAACCTTAACAATATAAGTGTTTCACTTGAACAATTATCGTGGATGGAAGGGTGTACCCTTTGTGGACATTGTATCAATGGTTGCCCACATGGCCCTTCGGTAGATAAAGTGGCAAAGCGCTCCACAACCGTCAGTTACATACCTTTGGCTTTGAGTACGGGGAATGTCACGATTAGGCCCAATTCGTTTACCATAAAAATCTTAACAGATACTAGTTATTCAAGAGAGTTATTGGCCGTAGGAGTACGTATTAGGGATACATGGACAGGAGAAGAGGAAGAACTAAGAGCAAAGGTAGTGGTTCTTGCTGGAGGTAGCATAGAGAGCCCTCGACTTTGGTTAAATTCTGATCTCCCAGAAAATCCATGGGTTGGTAAGGGATTAACGAATCACTACATGGACTGGGTAACGGGAATCTTTAATGAAAAAGACCTATTATCTATCTTAGGAAAGCCTGATATCAATCCTTTTATTGGACATACATGTGGTGCACGACTCGATTTCCCCGGCTTAGGTTCGATACAAACGGCCGGAATGAGTCCAGGACTAACGGCTTCTCTTTCCTACGGAATTAGTCAATTCGGATGGAGTATCTATGAAAAGGAACAGTCTCAATGGGGACTTCATCATCAAATTGTTGGGAGAAAACTAAGGGATTTAATGATAGATTATCGAAAAACGTTGAGTATACTAATCCTAACAGATGATGAGGTTGATCAAAGAAATGGAGTGGAACTTCATCCTACCATTAATGATGAACATGGTTCAGTCCCTCTCTTGAGTTATACTCCTACGAAAAATTCTATTAAAAAACGAAAAGAATTAATGAAAAGGGCTATTCATATTTTGTATAAGGCTGGAGCGAGACAAATCATCTCATCTAACTGGCCAGCAGGAATCATGATTCATTTGGAAAGTACAATGAGAATGGGGTTTGTAGTGGATTCTAATTGTGAAGCTTACCAGGTAAAACAATTATTTATCGCTGATAATAGTGTTCATTTTAATGGTTTGGGAGGAGTAAACCCTACTCTTACCACGCAGGCATTAGCCACACGTACAGCTGAAAAAATAGTTGAAAAATATTTCGATTAGTATGATTAATAAATGAATGGTCATGATACTACTATAGGAATTATCATGCCTGGAGGGGTTATCAGATGAATCTTTTTGAGATGATTCATGACACATTTGAACCATTCTTAGATGGAGAAAAAAGGCCATTAAATGTTATGGAAGTCACGAATTTATGGTTTTTCTTATTAGGTACGGAAACTACTTTGCGCAACCAGGAACTGGGGTACAACCTAGCTCAGGATGAGGAATTAAAAAGAATCATCTTGGATTCAAAAGAGAACTTACATATTCCCATTAGAGACGAGTTAAGAGAATTTTTGATAAAGGAAGGAGTCCCACTTCCACAACGTACACCGGAGAAGCCAGTAGGGGATTTTCGTGATATACCGGAGGGGGCGAAATTAAATGATGAGGAACTGGCAAATTTACTCTCTTATAATCTAGCTGCTGGAGTTACATATGCTTCCAGAGGACTTACGGAATCCATACGGGCAGACGTTGGGTTGCTGTTTTCTAAGATTATTATGAAAAAGACACTTTCAGGGCTACAAATAAAGCAATACCTAGAGCAGAAGGAGTGGCTTCGCGTTCCTCCGTTTTATAAACCCTAAGAAGGGCCGCTTATATTAGCGGTCTATTTTTTTGATTGCTAATTATATATTGACCTTATGTATACTCTATATTATTATATGTTTAAACGTTTAAATGTTTAAACATATAATAATAATAAAGGAATATAAATATTTGGGGGTATATCATATGAGCAAAACAGTATTAATTACAGGAGCGACAAGTGGGTTAGGATATGAATTTGTACAATTGTTTGCTAAGGATGGTTATCATCTTGCATTGGTAGCTAGGAACAAAGAGAGAATGGAAGAGATCCAACAAAGGTTTAAGAATATAGATGTTTCCATTATTACAAAGGATTTAAGTAAGCCAGGTGCAGCAAAAGAAGTTTATGAAGAAATTGAAAAACAAGGGATTCATATTGATGTATTAGTGAATAATGCGGGGTATGGTTTAATGGGGGAATTTGATAAACTAGATTTGCAAAGTCAAGTGAATATGATTCAATTAAATGTAACAGCATTAACTGAGCTAACACATTATTTCCTTCCAGGGATGAAGGAAAGAAATCAAGGTAGGATCTTAAATGTTGCTAGTACAGCTGCCTTTCAACCTGGACCGTTAATGGCTGTATATTATGCAACTAAAGCATATGTCCTTTCCTTTTCAGAGGCGCTTGTGGAAGAACTTGTTGGCAGCTCTATTACTGTAACTACTCTTTGCCCAGGTGCTACAAAAACAAATTTTGGATCGGTAGCAAGTGTGGAAGGAACAAAAATGTTCAGTAGGGCTATGCCGGCATATGAAGTGGCATATGAAGGTTATGTTGGATTAATGAGAGGAAGACGTGTCATTATTACAGGTAGAGTAAATAAATTAGGAGCAATAAGTGCAAAATTTCTCCCAAGAAGCTTAGCAGCTAAAATTAAGTATGTGGCAGGGGAAGAATAACAAGGAGACTATATATGGGACAACAAGCAATAGAATTGTTTAGGGCATGCATCCCACTATTTCATGCATTAAGTGATCCAGCAAGGCAGGACATCATACTCTTACTTGCAGAACATGAGTCATTAAGCGTAAACGAGATTGCTAATCAATCGAATTTGTCTCGGCCGGCTATTTCTCATCATTTAAAAATTATGCGGGATAATCATCTTGTTCACATTGAACAAAAGGGGACTCAACGAAATTATTCTCTTTCCCTTGATCAAAGTGTAGATCAACTTAAAAAGTTAATAGAAGTAGTGGAGAATGAGTGTATTTAACAAAGCAATATTATTTACATTCTCTTTTTTAAAGCTCTCTTTCTGATGATGAAGAGGGCTTTTTTGTATAGGAGAGGAGATGTATACAAAGTTCGTATACGTGTTTACTTATTGTAAACAAGGTGTATACTTTTGTGTTTACATGTATACAAATGCGTATACAACCCGGTCTAATCGTATGTATACGGGTTTGTAGTAGTTGTTTACAACTATGTATACAAAAAAGCCATTTGTTTACAAGCTGTTTACAGGTTTACAATTTCATTTCTTTTCAGCAAGGTTCATTGATTAATCTAGTAATTTCCTATACGCTTTAATAGAAAGATACATAGAAATAATCAGCAACAAGAAACTATAAATCTATTAAATGAGAAGGGATGATCTATTATGTCAAACTCTAGAATTGCAGCAGTAGATGTTGGAAATGACTCGATAAAAGCGATCTTTGGGGAGATGGAGTATGAAATTAATATTCCTAATATTGTTGCCAGGGATACAGAAGATCGACCGGTCATTGGAATAGAGGAGCTGGATAGTAAAAATCCCTTTGATGGCATCCATATTAAAGTGCATTCACCTGCCTTAAAAGACAATAATGCCATTTACCGAGTAGGCCATCTTGCAACGAAAAGCAACAATGCAACAGAATTAGATCCTGGAAGTAGCAAATCAGAAGAAGATCAAACATTGGTCATGCTTTTTGCTACCTTGGCATTGGATGCAGTGAAGGAAGAGAATGCAGGTATTTTTCCTAGATCAAAACAAGTGATTGATGCTAATTACACGCTTGGTACGGGCCTTCCATTACGTGAAGTAAAGGAAGGAAAGGATGCGGGATACCGTTCGAAATTAGTCGGTTCTGTGCACCAAGTAGAATTTCTTGTTACACCTAAGTATCAAGGGTTAAAAGTAAATATTAAATTTAATGAAGTGAAAATATATCCAGAAGGTTTTGCGGCTTATATTAATCTTGTGATGGATACCCAGCTAAAGATTATTAATAAGGATTTAATTGATAAAAGAATTCTTATTCAGGACATCGGAGGACTTTCCACAGATATTGCAGTGATTAAAAATCGAAATGTCGATGATGATAAGGCACAAGGGTTCAATTTAGGTGTTTCTGAATCTTTAGAAGCCATAAGAGAGGAAATAAGAACAAAGCACGGAGTGGAGTTAGATAGCCGTCGTGATGTTGTTGAAATTATTACTAGAAAAAATGATCGCAATCACATTATGGTGAAAGGTAGCCGTACGAGTGTTCATGATATAACGGATCGCATCTTGCTGGAGCTAGCAAAAAAACAATACCGTTTGTTAAGGAATATTTGGCAAAAGAACTCTCAAACGGAAATCTGTTATTTTGTTGGTGGCGGTGCACATGTATTAAAGGACTATATTAAGACCCTAAATAATAATTTAGATGGTTACAATATTGAATTTTTTGAAGATGAAAAAGAAAGTATTTGGATGATGGCTAATGCCTATTATAAGCTTATCACGGATTATGTAAGGAAAGTCGAGAAGCCAAAGAAAGCCCAAGAACCCGTTAAGAACTCATAGGTGATCATATGAAAAAATCAGCTTCCAATGAAGTAAAGAGGGGCCAAGCAATATCCTTTCGAGTTCCGTCTGATACACCTGATCATTTACTAAAGTATTTACAAAAGTTGAAGGAAACCGAAAGAAGAAATTTTTCTAGTAAAATAGCTGAGTATGTCATGCAAGGAGTTAGCCAGTCTTCTTCCAAGGAACAGGAAACAATCACGATTCCTATTCCTCATAAATTAAGCAAATCCCAACGAAACTGGTTAAAGCATGAGCATTCAGAGGCTTTGCTTGGAAGTATCATGTACCAACTTTTAACGGATCCTGTTCGAGCAACCGCTTTGCTAGCGTCCTTAAATAGTAATGCTCTTGATATATCGGATGCCTTGTATTTACAGGAAGAGGTATCGGATGTTAATGAACATTTCAATGATCCAATCCCTGAAATAGCAGTTTCAAAAGAGCCAGAGGCGTCAGAAGACGATTTGGATGCCTTTAGTTGGGAAGGTATTAGCCAGGAAGAACCAGAAGCAACGGACGATGATGAAGATCACGAAAATGACCTTGATAGTCTTTTAGGAGATTTCCTCTCAAAAATGAATAAATAGTCAAAACAAATCCCTTTATCTATATCTAGATGAAGGGATTATTTATTATCCTAAAAAAATTTCCCAGGAAGTATTAACAACCTTTTGCCACTCGAATGATTATATTTATCTTGTAATATACTTACTTTGTGTATTAATATTTCGGTAATAATTAGTAAGGCCATTGTTTGTATGGAGGCGAAATAAGTGAAGCCATTTTTGATTATTACTCAAATTCTTTATGTCCTATCTTTACTGCCTTGGTTTGTTATTTGGGGTATGTCTTTTATGAGCTTTGATGCTGGCATAGGTTTCTATAACTCTTTATTTGTCATCACTATTACCTTATATCCGGTTGCGGTCATTGTTGGCTCGATTCTTTCTTGGGTATTTCACCGAAAAAGGAAGAAGCTTGCCGTTATTCTTAATTTGGTTCCAATGGTATGGGTCATTGCCTTTGCTGTATTTATGTTATGGGTGTAATAAAACGAGAAGGACGATCATGATGAGGGATGTGCTCATGATCGTCCTTTTGTTATATCATCGTATTTGTCCGTTACCAGACATCATAAATTTCACCGTTGTTAAGGCAGGTAAGCCCATTGGTCCGCGAGCATGTAATTTTTGAGTGGAAATTCCTATCTCTGCTCCAAATCCAAGTGCTCCGCCATCAGTAAACCGTGTGGATGCATTGTGGTATAGAGCGGAAGCATCTACTAAGCTCATGAACTTTTTTGCTGTTTCATTGTTCTCAGTTACAATGGCTTCAGAGTGCTTGGTTCCGTATATTTCAATATGGTCAATGGCTTCTTCGACATTATTAACGGTTTTGATGGCTAAGTCTAAGCTTAAATACTCGTTTGCCCAATCTTCCTCTTTCGCTGGGATCGCATTGGGAATATAGGTTTGAGCCATTTCATCGCCATGAACAGTAATACCATGTTTATTAAAAATATCACCGAGATGACTCTTGTTTTTGATAAGCCAATCTTTATGAATAATAGCTGTCTCTAACGCATTACATACAGCAGGACGGTCCGTTTTCGCATTAATGAGTATGTTCAATGCTTTATCAATATCTGCTTCAACGTCAATGTATAAGTGGCAGTTTCCAACTCCAGTTTCGAGTACAGGAACGGTTGCTTGATTCACGACTGCATTTATTAGAGAAGCACCACCTCTAGGGATGAGTACATCAATATGTTCCTTCATCGTGAAAAGCTGCTGAGTAGCTTCTCGGTTGGTACTCGCGATGAATTGAACGGCTTCTTTTGGAACCAATGTTTGATTTAGTGCTTCATGCATGACTTGAACGATTGCTTGGTTTGATGATAAAGCAGACGATCCGCCTTTTAATACAATGGCATTACCTGATTTAAGGGCAAGGCCGGTGGCATCAACAGTTACATTAGGACGTGCTTCATAGATCATCCCAATAACACCTAATGGAACAGATACCTTTTCAACCAATAAACCATTATCTAATGTCCAACTTGATAGAATTTTCCCCGTTGGATCTTCTAGTGTAGCTACTTGCCTAAGACCTTCAGCAAATTCCGATATTCGTTCTTTAGAGAGGGCTAGGCGATCCATGTAGGCAGCGTCATAACCTTTGGCTCGACCCGTATCTAAATCTAGCTGATTTGCCTCTAAAATCACGTTTGTCTTTTTTTCTAATGCATCGGCTAAAACATGTAATACTTCATTTTTTTCTGCAGTTGAAAGCTGGCTAAGAACTTTTGCCGCTTTTTTAGCAGCAATGGCTTGCGCTTCGACAGTTGTAAATTCCGTAGTTACTGACATATAACTCCTCCTTTTAAATGACCACAGGCAGAGATAGTTCTAATTCGCATACAAAGTGTTCGAATGGAACAACTTCATCATTACTCAATTCTTTACCTATAGATTTCATTATTCGTTCAAGTTCTTCCGTTGAATAATTCACTACACCTAATCCCACTCTTTCGCCCTGGTGGTCTAGGATTCGAATAACAGAACCTTTTTCAAACCGTCCATTTACCTTCTCAATATGGGAAGATAGAATGCTCTGTTTACATTCAACAATAGAGAGTTTTCCCTGTTCGTTGATGAAAATCTCTCCCTTTGGACCGGAGTGAAAGGCAATCCATTGTTTCTTTTGATCTAAGTTGACCGTCTCGGTAGAAACTTCGAAATATGTTCCTTTGGCTGTACCTTGAACGGCATCATTTAGTATATTTGAAATGGTTGCTTTGCCGAGAAACGTACGAATACCTGAAGCCATAGCAATTTTTACGGCATCAATTTTAGACTTCATTCCTCCTGTTCCAACCACACTTCCGGATCCACCTGCACCTTGTTCAATTTCAGGTGTGATTTCGTATACTTTTTCTAGAAGTTTGGCCTGTTCATTTTTTCGTGGATCAGAATCGTATAGTCCATCGATATCAGATAAAATAATCAATTGGTCAGCTTCAATTAAACCAGCCACTTTAGCAGATAATGTATCGTTATCACCAAACTTCAATCTGTCAACTGTGACGGTGTCGTTTTCATTAACAATAGGTATAATTCCTCGTTCTAATAATACATTTAGTGTATTTCGAACATTGTGATAGCGGGTTTCATCAGAAAAATCACTACGTGTGATTAATATCTGTGAGGCAATATACCCGTGGGATAAGAAAATCTCTGAATAGGCTTCAATTAGTAGTCCTTGCCCAATAGAGGCTGCCGCTTGTTTCTCTGGGAGAGAAGTGGGGCGGTTAATGCAGCCTAGTTTGCGATACCCAGCTGCGACAGCTCCGGAGGATACAAATACGATTTCATGTCCAGCATCCTTTAAAAGAGCAATTTCATCTGCTAAATTTTCAAGTTTCCGCCGACTAATTTCTCCATGTCGACTGGTTAAAGAACTGCTTCCTACTTTTATTACAACCCGTTTCTTCCTGTTATCAAGGGTCGTCATTTTATCACTCCTGATACAAATTTATCTTTCCTTACTTATTTGAAGTGGATCTAACTAAGAGACTTTCTTTGATCTGCTCGCTGATTTCTTTTGAACGGTTGGCAGCAAACTCAACGGCTTTAGCGATTGCTATTCCTCCACCATTCAGGTCTAATGCCTGTAGGCCAGCAGCAGTGGTGCCATTTGGGGAGGTCACTTTTTCCCTCAAAACGGCAGGTGTTTCATCTTGTTCCTGGACCATTCTAGCAGCCCCGACAATCGTTTGAGCGATAATTTGTCTTGTAGTTTGTAAGTCAAAACCAGCTTTGGCACCTTGTAATTCCATATGCTCCATTAAATAATAGAAATAGGCTGGACCACTTCCCGCAAGTCCTGTAAAAATATCCATATTCTTCTCATCAATTTGAAAGACCGAACCGATGCAATTGAGTAACTCTTTCGTTTCATAGACATGAATTTCAGTTGTTTTATGACCTGGGGATATGGCAGTAGCGGATTCACCGATTGCACTAGATGTATTCGGCATCACTCGAACTACTTGCTGGTCATCATGAAGGTTGTGTTCTAGGTATGTTGTTGTAATTCCAGCTAAAACGGATAAAATAAGTTGGTTTGGTTTAATTCGGTGTTTTAAATAGTTTAATGCTTGATCCACATCTTTTGGCTTCATAGCCAAGATTAAAATATCTATTTGGTCAAACGGTAAATATTCAAGTTTTAACCCTCTAATACCATACTTCTTTTCAAGTGCAGTTAGCTTTTGAGCATTTGAACGGTTTGTAGCAATAATGTTTTCTGGTGGAATCCTTCCTGATTGAACTAAACCAGCAATCATTGCTTCAGCCATAGACCCTGCACCGATAAAGGCAACTTTCTTATTGTGTAGCATCTCATCTCTCCAATTTCGTTCGTATTTTGTTCGTAATTGATCTCAGAATTTAATACTAACACGGTGATATCCATATTCAAGGGGTTCAAGAAATGTTAGGAGCATTTCTTCCAATTAGTTAGTGTAAGCGTTACCATATAGAGTTGTAGCCTCGAGAAAGGCTCTCAGCATGATATAACGCGTGTCAGCCGTAAATATCAAGATTTTTCTGATATATCAAGTAAGCTATAACTAGATAAACGAACAAGAAAAAGCTCTCAAGAGAACATTCTCTCCTGAGAGCTTTGATTTTAATATACTCTTTGAATTCTTCCTTCAGACTTGTAGTCAATAGGGGAAGTAAGGGATTTAACAAAATCGACAGTGGCATCTAAATCAACTGCGCCAACTTCCATGCCTGAAGATAACTCATTAATGCTTGAACCTGTGTTTCCGTACATATAGTTGTTTACGACCACCGTGTATTCTTTTGCTGGGTCAATTGGGGTTCCATCAGGTAATGTGATATCAACAACTTTTCCAGACTTAGCAGTATCGTCATATGTGTACGTATATTTGAATCCAGAAATATGGTAATCAAGTCCTCTAGTCGTAATTTGCTCATCTAAAATCACGCGTAAGTCTGCACCACTTAGAGTAGCTTTATTTAGTACATTACCAAATGGTTGAATAGCAAATAAATCACCGTAAGTTACTTCTCCAGCATCAAGTTGAGAGCGTACTCCACCGCCATTCATAAGTGCGAAATCAGCGTCCATAGCTACTTTCATACCATCAGCAATCAGGTTTCCTAATCCTAAATCACCAAATTCTTTAGTAACTGTTGGATATCCTTTTTCAAGGGAAGTAAGCGATTGTCCAACTACTTGTGCTTTAATAGGTTCTACTTTTTCAGCATACTTTTTCATAATCGCAGCCACTGCAGGATCTGGAGTGTACTTGTCTTGGTAAACGGTTTTAATTTCTGCTGATTTTTTAAAGATATCTCCTGTAAAAGGATCGATTTCTAAGTCTACATCAGAGAATGCAGAGCCGTAGGAATAGGCTTGTACGATTAGCTTATTGTCAACTACACGATTCACTTTCACATGGTTGTGAGCAGCAAAAATCACGTCAACCTCATCATTAACTTGTTCAGCAATTCTACTAGCATCATAGGAGTCAGTGTATCCAGTTTGTGTAGCAGGATTGTGAGCAAGAACAGCAATTGCTTCTACACCTTGAGCTTTCAATTCAGCTGTGTACTTGTTAATGGCTTCTACTTCATCTGTGATTTTGAGAGATTCATTGCCTTTTGTAACAATCATAGTAGGAGTTTCTTGAGTGACCACACCAATAACTCCGACCTTTTGTCCACCAGTTTCTAGCACTGTGTATGGTTCAGTGATTAACTCTCCATCCCTTGTATCATATGCATTTGCTGCAACAAGAGGGAAGTTCATTCCATCATATCCTGGGGTACCATTGGGATGGTCTCCACCGTTCATCATACGGTTAAGTTCATCGATCCCTTCATCAAACTCATGGTTTCCTAAAGTTCCGGCATCAAAGCCAATTTCTTCAAGAACTTCAATCGTTGGTTCATCTTGGAATAGTGCAGAAATTAAAGGGCTTCCTCCAATCATATCTCCAGCATGTAAAATTAACGTATTAGGATTAGTCGCTTCTTCTTGCTTTAGAGCACCTGCTGTATACTCAATTTGGCCTGCTTTAGACCCAGAGACATTTGTCACAGTATCTAACTGGCCATGTAAATCATTGACACCTAAAAGCTGAACTTTCACTCCACGGTTAAGGTTAATATTGAAAATACCAAATCCATTTTTATCTGTTTTACCAGTATAAGAGAATGGGCTATTTTCACCAATGTAATGTTCTGCTTTTGGTGAAGTGGTAAATGTCACATTCACATCAGCTGAAATCGGAGCGATTGACCAGTTGTTATCAGCTGTTGGTGTAATTTCTTTAACTTCAGAAATATAATCCATTAAAATTTGACGGTTTTCATCGGCTGAATCAACCACTAATTCACTACCCTTTAGTCCTGGGAAGTTACCGCCGCCACCAGCACGATAGTTGTTTGTTACAACAATAAACTCTTGCTCAGGGTCCACTGGTTCACCGTTGTATTCCAGGTTTACGACGCGACTAGATTCTGGGTTTACTAGAGTGCCTTTTGTATCGTACTTAGCCGGTTGTGTTACATCAATTTGATACTCTACTCCATCAATCACATCGAAATTATAAACAGGGAATGCTGGATTTAGAAGCTCTTGTTCTTCTGTTTTAGCTGGATTAATTTGATTAAATTTACCTGCAGTCATTTCAATCCATTCCTTAACAACCGAACCTTTCACTTTCACAGCTTTTAATGTGTTGTCGTAAAGATATAAGTCACCAGCGCTACGAATCGTTAAATCGCCTTGTTTAATTTCTGTATACTCTTCAACACCATTTCGTCCGGCTTTAAATGGCGCACCAACAGAAAGAATAGGAAGGTCTTTTAATTCTTGTTTATTTAGACCAATATACTTTTCTACATACCATTTTTGTGCGTTTGTTACCACTTGAATAGATGGATCATCTTGCACAAGAGCGAAATAGCTGTAAATATCATCGGTGGTTGTTCCGATTGGAGTGTTTACATATTCAATGGTTGCTTCGTGATCAGCTGTAACTGCTTTTACAATTTTTTCATCTGGCTTTACTGTATCTACGGCACGTGTTGAAGATTGAGAGTTCGCAACAGACCATTTTCCTTTAATCTTTTGAAGTGTAAGGTCAATAATACCTAGTGCTCCACCACCGTAACCAGCTTGCACAGCTGCAACGCCATTAATGGTTCCCTTCGCATTATCTACGCCAGGTAGAGGTTGTCCATCCGCACCTTTGAATAATGCATCTAGTGAACTAACATCTTTTGCAGGGAATACTTTATGAGTGTGTGAGAATGTAATCGCATCAATTCCATCTACTTTACTTAAAGCGTAGACGGTATCTTCTGAGTTAGCTTCACTTCCGCTAAATCCTGAGTGAGCCATTGCGATAATCACATCAGCTCCTTCTTCCTTCATCTTTGGAACGAAACGTTCAGCTGATTCTACGATATTTTTTGTAATGACCTTACCATCTAAGTTTGCTTTATCCCATTCATTAATTTGAGGTGGGACAAATCCAATATAACCGATTTGGATAACAGCTGTTTTGCCGTTTTCATCTTTAACTTTTTTATTAACGATTTTATAAGGTGTATATTTATTTACATCATTGGTCGGATCGTTATCATGATCATCCACATATACGTTCGCATTAACGAACGAAAAGTCCGCATCATCATAAACTTCATCAAGATATTCTAAACCGTAATTGAACTCGTGATTTCCAAGAGTTGCCATGTCATAACCCATTAAGTTCATGGCTTTAATAGCTGGGTGAACTTCTCCGTCCTCTAAAGGATCGATCTTGGCTTTATATGTTCCAAGAGGAGTCCCTTGAATGAGGTCACCGTTGTCTACTAATACAGAGTTATCTGCCTGTGCTCGTGCTTCTTTTACAAGTGTTGCCGTTTTTGCTAAACCTAACTTTGGAGCAGTTGCATTTTTGTAATAATCAAAGTCTAATAGATTCGTATGAATATCAGTTGTCTCCATGATTCGAAGTTCAACTTCTGATTGAACTTTTTCAACGGAAGGCTTTGCTGCAAGTACATTAGTTGGTATTAACGGTGCTGCGATCATGCTGAGAGCAAGTGTGCTAGATAAAATCTTATTACCTTTCTTTTTGCTTTGCAGTTTCATTCGATCCATCCATCCTTATTCTATTATTGAGATATTTAGGGTCTCTAAGGTGTAATATAGCATGGTTATTGTAAAGGTGGTGTTAAAAAATTATTAGGTTTATAAAGTTGATTATATAGTCCTAATTTATAAAAAATTCGACAAATTTCTCTTAGATCCATCTACCTTTTAATAAAATAGTCTGTTAGGTCTATATGTTTAGATTGTTAACTAAATGGTATAAAGTGGAACAATTGGTCTATTAGTAAATTAACTTGACTAAGTTGATCATTAGAATTTATAATATTCTGCAAAGAAATGAACGAAGAAGCGATGAGAGGAATTAGTACATCTTGTACATGTGTAAAGAGAGTGGGGTCCTAGGCTGAGAGTCCCTGCCACCGCTGACAGATCGAACCTGTCCTTGAGCAGTTAGCTAAAACTAACCGTTTCCCCTCGTTACGGGGTTTTGAGAGGCATCCTTTTTAAGGTTGCTAAAAAGGTGGTACCGCGGATCAACTCTTCCGTCCTTTTAAGGATGGAGGAGTTTTTTTATTTAAAAATAAGAAAGTATAGGTTTTTGAATTTTGAACAGTGTCTAGCTCCAGCGCCTAGCTCCTCGGGGTCATAAGCCAAAGTCCTACAGAGGTCAGGACCTCCTTCGGTCTTCGTCTTATGCTTGTCGGAGCTTACCAAGGCGCTTGCGCTTTTAAGATTGAGAATTTAAAGAATGAGGGATGCAAGTGGCTAAACAGCGCATTGTTGTAAAAATTGGGAGTAGTTCATTAACGAATTCGCATGGTGGTCTATCAAAGACTAAGATCGCCGAGCATGTGGCTGCACTGTCTAAGCTGAAGAAGGAAGGAAACGAAGTGATTCTCATTTCTTCAGGAGCTGTGGCTGCAGGTTTTTCAGTTTTAGGCTATCAGACAAGACCTGTGACCATTGCTGGTAAGCAAGCAGCTGCCGCTGTGGGTCAGGGTTTACTCATGCAAAGCTACTTTGAAGAGTTTCAAAAAGAAGGCATGGTGTCTGCCCAGCTTCTTCTAACAAGAAATGATTTTTCTCAACAAGAACAATACAATAATGCCTATTCTACATTATCTGAGCTATTAAAACGTGGGGTTATACCGATTATTAATGAAAACGATTCGGTTGCGGTAGATGAACTCACATTTGGAGATAATGACATGCTTTCTGCTTTAGTTAGTGGACTTATTCATGCAGACACGCTCATCATTCTTACGGATATAAATGGTTTATATGACGGAAATCCACGTAAGGACCCGAACGCTAAAAAGTATAATTTCCTCCCTGAGGTTACAGAGGAAGTTTTAGAGGTAGCAGGTGGTTCTGGTTCAAAGGTCGGTACAGGCGGAATGCGATCAAAGCTTGAAGCCGCAAAAACGGCTTTATCTGTCGGTGTAAAGGTGTTTATCGGCAAGGGTGAAGGAACGGATAAGCTGTTAGATATCGTTACTGGAAAGGGCGATGGTACCTATATTGGCTATAATCTAGGGACTTCATTAAAAAGTAAGAAACAGTGGATAGGCATTCACTCACAAATTGCTGGGCGAATCGATATTGATTCAGGTGCGGAACATGCTGTCATTCATCAAGGGAAAAGCCTTTTGCCAGCAGGTGTCAAACATGTTGATGGTTCCTTTACGCGCGGTGATGTGGTCGAGGTATGGAATGAAAAAGGGGAGTTAATTGGAAAAGGGCAAATCAATTATACAGTTGATGAGCTTTCCAAAATTAAAGGACTTTCAAGTAAAGAAGCAAATATAGTAAATATGCATAATCGGATTGAAGTCATTCACAGAGATAACTGGGTTACTTTTACAAAGGAGAGGAAACAAAGATGACAGAATTATTAGAAAAGGCACGTCTCGCAAGTACTCTAGCAACTAGCTTAGCTCTTTGTACCACCAAGCAGAAAAACGATGCATTGCTCCTTATTGCCAATCAGCTAGTAGAAGATATCCCTTTTATTTTACAAGAAAATAAGAAGGATCTTGAGGCTGGAAAGCAAAGCGGGCTGGGAGATCACTTACTTGATCGTCTCCAATTAACAGAAGAACGTATTCAAGACATGGCAGAAGGAGTAAGACAAGTAGCTTCCTTAACAGATCCTGTTGGTGAAATTTTAGAAGGTTGGGATCGTCCCAATGGTCTTCATATCGAGAAAGTCCGTGTTCCTCTTGGAGTGGTCGGAATGATTTATGAAGCAAGACCCAATGTCACGGTGGATGCGGCAAGTCTTTGCCTGAAAACAGGTAATGCGGTGTTGTTGCGTGGAAGTTCATCTGCTATTCATTCAAACAAAGCAATCGTAGCGGTCATTCACCGTGCACTTGAAAAGAGTGAATGCCCGGCTGAAGCAGTGCAGTTACTAGAAGATACAAGCAGGGAAACGGCTTCTCAAATGTTTAAGTTAACAGAGTACCTAGATGTGCTCATTCCTAGAGGAGGAGCAAACCTCATTCAATCCGTTGTAAATAATGCTTCCGTTCCCGTTATTGAAACAGGGGTGGGGAACTGCCATATATATATTGATGAAAGTGCTAATCATAAAATGGCTATTGAAATTGCCGTAAATGCGAAAACTCAGCGTCCATCTGTGTGTAATGCAGCAGAAACGATCCTTGTTCATCAAAAGTGGGCAGATCAACATTTACAGGATTTAATTAAAGCGTTACGAGAGAAAAAAGTGGAAATACGAGCAGATGAAAAGGCAAGACAAATCGATAAAGATTTACTTCCTGCTACTGAAGAAGATTGGGAAACAGAGTTCTCAAACCTAACAGTAGCCCTTCGAGTGGTTTCTCATGTTGATGAAGCAATTAGTCATATTGCCAGCTACGGATCAAAACATTCAGAAGCGATCATATCAGAGACTGCTGAGAATGTAGAGGCATTCTTTAATAGAGTGGATGCAGCAGCCCTCTATCATAATGCTTCTACAAGATTTACCGATGGCTTTGAATTTGGATTTGGAGCAGAAATAGGGATTAGTACACAAAAGCTTCATGCACGAGGTCCAATGGGCTTACCAGCTCTTACCTCTACCAAGTACATTGTTCGTGGAACGGGACAAATAAGAGAATAAAAAATAGTCAAAAATAGAGTAGCAATTTGGAGCTACTCTATTTTTGATTTAAATTTTTCCCAAAACAAAAGGGTAATTATGGTAGTATATATAGGGAGATAAATCGTATTAACCGAAATGCAACCCTGGTTTAAAGGAGTAAGTATGAAGGAATTTTATACGGAAATTAATAAAAAACTATATTATTTTACGATAACTGTTGTTATTGCCATTATGTTAATGGGTCTGTTAGTAGACAATCCATATTATAGTCAAGATGGAGTAGCTTTTTTTCTCCATGGGTTATTTCTCACATTCTTTGCTGTTTGCTTATTGTTGTACCCGAGATATACATCTCATTATTCCCGATTGCTCATCATGATTACATCATTTATGTACTTTTACTCATTATTCTTTTTATATCCTGATACATGGTCGAACTTTATCTTTTTATGCCTTGTTCCAGCCATATCCATTTTATTTTTTGATCCAAAACTCTTTTACTTTTCACTGGCACTTAATAGTTTTGCGATCCTAATGACATTCCTTTATATCATACTTGTTGATCAAGGTGCTCATTATTCTTATATTCAAGAAGATTTGGTTGGAAATATAATTAATTTCTTTGGTAGTCAAGCCATTATTTATTTTATTTTTTATATATCCTATGGTCGGTTAAAGAAACAACAACTATATTTTCAACAAATAAAACAGGCAGAGCGTTTGAAGACGACTGGACAACTTGCAGCTGCAGTTGCTCATGAAATCAGAAATCCTTTGACAGTAGTTAAAGGATTTTTACAGTTTTATGAGCAATCCAATGAAGTAGATATTGAGTTGAAAAAACATTTTCATTTAATGGTAGATGAGTTGGATACAGCAGAACAGGTTATATCACAATTTTTATCGATTGCAAAGCCAACGAAGGAAAAGGAGCTAGAACCGGTAAATATCAGGCAGGTTCTTCAAAGTGTAACCGATTTGCTCCATTCCTACGGGCTATTACATGATAATCAGATCGAGTTACAAATTGTAGAAGATTCCTATGTGGCAGCTAATACAATTGAAATGAAACAATTATTCATAAATATTATTAAAAATGCCATCGAAGCATCAAATATTGGAGATTCTGTTGTAGTCACTGCTTCAAAAATAAAGGAAATGGTTGAAATTAATATTATAGATCATGGTCAAGGAATGACAGAGAAGGAAATTGAGTCTCTAGGAACGCCATTTTACTCTTTAAAGAGTAAAGGGACTGGCCTCGGAATGATGATTTGTTATAATATTGCAGAGAATTACAAAGGGAAAATAAGCTTCAAAAGTGCAAAAGGTAAAGGAACAACCGTTACCATTCATTTTCCTTCCCTCATCTAGTCATCTATAGAATACAAGTAAACGTCCGGAATCGGGCGTTTTTTTTTGTATTATTAAATTTTTAAAAAGTAGATTGACAGATTTGTATATACAAGTTAGAATGAAAACGTAAACAAAACATGTATATACAAGTTCACTAAAATGTAAGCGAATTTATTTCTCTTATTTGTTTCATAATAAAATTATTTGGTAACTCTTTACCAAGGAGGAATGACAAATGAGTAATTATACTCAACCAGCAAAAGACTTGCTTGAACATATCGGTGGTAGCGAAAATATTTCCGTTGTTACCCACTGTGTGACGAGAATGCGCTTTGTTTTAAAAGATCCAAAAAAGGCAGATATAGATAAGATTGAGTCCATTAAGCTTGTAAAGGGTACCTTTACACAAGCGGGACAATTCCAAGTGATTATTGGGAATGAAGTGTCATCCTTTTATAATGAGTTTATTAAAATAGCTGGTGTAAGCGATACTTCTAAAGATGAGGCAAAACAAGCAGCGAAGCAGAATATGAACTGGCTTCAACGAATGATTGCTCATCTTGCAGATATCTTTACTCCGTTAATTCCAGCTATCGTTGTTGGGGGTCTTATTCTTGGATTCCGAAATGTAATCGGTGACATCAAAATGTTTGAAGATGGAACGAAGTCATTAATTGAGATTTCTCAATTTTGGGCTGGAGCTCATGCATTTCTATGGTTAATTGGGGAAGCAATATTCCACTTCTTACCGGTAGGGATTACATGGGCAGTTGCTAGAAAAATGGGAGCAACACCTATTTTAGGGATTGTATTGGGGATTACACTTGTATCACCACAGCTATTGAATGCTTATGGTGTGGCAGGTGCGACAGAAGTACCATTCTGGGATTTTGGTTTTGCAAAAATAGATATGATTGGTTATCAAGCACAAGTAATACCAGCGATTTTAGCAGGTTTAGTTCTTTCCTTCCTTGAACTAAAATTACGTAAGGTCGTTCCAAATGCGGTTTCCATGATTGTTGTACCATTCTTTGCCTTAGTACCAACGGTATTAATTGCACATACCGTACTTGGTCCAGTAGGTTGGGCAATTGGTTCTTTCATCTCTGACGTTGTATACTCTGGTTTAACTTCTGCAGTGGGCTGGTTATTTGCAGCTATATTCGGCTTTGCTTATGCACCACTTGTTATTACAGGTTTACACCATATGACAAATGCAATTGATCTACAGTTAATGAGCGAACTTGGTGGAACGAACCTTTGGCCTATGATTGCTTTATCCAATATTGCTCAAGGTTCTGCTGTTTTAGCAATGATTTATATTAACAGAAAGAACGAAGAAGAAAAGCAAGTGTCCATTCCTGCAGCGATCTCTTGTTATCTTGGTGTAACAGAGCCGGCGATGTTTGGTATTAACTTGAAATACGGCTTCCCATTCCTAGCAGCTATGATTGGTTCAATGGTAGCAGCTGTGATCTCAGTAGGAAGCAATGTTATGGCAAACTCCATTGGTGTGGGTGGTCTTCCTGGAATTCTTTCGATCCAACCACAGCATATGTTAACATTCGCCATTGCGATGGTTGTTGCAATC
The DNA here is from genome assembly GCA_041640555.1 of Bacillaceae bacterium. Classification (GTDB taxonomy): domain Bacteria; phylum Bacillota; class Bacilli; order Bacillales; family Cytobacillaceae; genus Robertmurraya_A. Next base: position 531,240 of record JBEQAB010000002.1, on the reverse strand, counting down.
GTTATACCGTTCATCTTAACAGTTGTATTTGCCAAGATGAATATTGGAAAAGTATCTTTTAAAAGAAAATAAGGTCAAGAGGAACATTTATTTGTTCCTCTTTTACTATTAAATAAGGGCTGGTGCTACAAAGATGACTCAACCTTGGTGGAAAAAAGCAGTTGTATATCAAATTTATCCAAAGAGCTTTAATGATACGACGGGAAATGGTGTAGGAGATATTAAAGGAATTATTGAAAAATTAGGTTACTTAGCAACGCTTGGGGTAGATGTGGTATGGTTAACACCGATATATGAGTCACCACAGCGTGACAATGGATATGATATTAGTGATTATTTCCGTATCTATGAGCCGTATGGGACAATGGAAGACTTTGATTCTTTATTAAAAGAAGCACATAACCGTGGGATTAAAATTATTATGGATATCGTTGTAAACCATACGTCAACGGAGCATCAATGGTTTATTGAATCGAAGTCTTCAAAGGACAACCCGTACAGAGAGTATTATATATGGAGAGATGCGAAAAATGATGGAGCTCCGACCAATTGGGAGTCCAAGTTCGGCGGAAATGCTTGGCAATATGACGAACAAACCGATCAGTATTATTTACACTTGTTTGATGTGACTCAAGCGGATTTGAATTGGGAGCATGAACCTGTTCGTCGAGAGGTTTACGAGATGATGAAATTTTGGCTAGATAAAGGGGTGGATGGCTTTCGTTTAGACGTGGTGAACCTACTCTCTAAGGACCAGCGTTTCTTAGATGATGATGGATCAACCGGTCTTGGTGATGGTCGAAAATTCTATACAGATGGTCCCAAAATTCATGAGTACCTACATGAAATGAATCAAGAGGTATTTTCTCGCTATGACATCATGACCGTAGGAGAAATGTCTTCTACTTCTATTGATAATTGTATTAAGTATACAAACCCAGAACGGAAAGAGCTGGATATGACCTTTAGCTTCCATCATTTAAAGGTTGATTATCCAAATGGAGAGAAGTGGACAAAGGCAGACTTTGATTTCTATAAGCTGAAGCAAATTTTATCTGACTGGCAAGTGGAAATGAATAAGGGCGGCGGTTGGAATGCTTTGTTCTGGTGTAACCATGATCAGCCAAGAGTGGTGTCGCGTTTCGGAAATGACAAGGAATATCATAAAGAGTCAGCTAAAATGCTTGCCACAGTCATTCATATGATGCAGGGTACTCCATATATTTATCAGGGAGAAGAATTTGGAATGACCAACCCAAATTTCACTTCTATTAATGATTATCGTGATGTGGAGTCATTAAACATCTTTGAGATTCTCAAAGGAAAAGGCATGACCGAACAAAATATTCTAGACATCCTCAAGCAAAAATCACGTGATAATTCGAGAACACCTGTTCAATGGAATGATGAGGAGCATGCTGGATTTACAACGGGTACTCCTTGGATTCAACCAGCAGCCAACTACAAAGAGATTAACGCAGAAAAAGCAATGACCGATCAAGATTCCATTTTCTATCATTACCAAAAGCTTATCCAGTTAAGAAAAGAGTACGATATCGTGACAGACGGAAATTATGAGTTGCTTTTAGCCAATCATGATGCTATTTTTGCTTATATACGAGATAATGGTAATGAGAAATTACTAGTCGTGAATAATTTTTATTCCAAAGACGTAGAGTTTCTATTACCTGAGCAAGTGGATATTGCAGATATGACCAGTACGATTCTATTATCCAACTATGCTGATTCAACAGAAGATATAAAGCAAATCAAACTAAGACCGTATGAGTCTGTTGTGTACCATTTTAAAAAGTAAACTGGAGTTTTTAACATGACCAATAAGTATTTAACGATCCATAACGATATTGTACAGCAAATAGAAGCAGGGCAAATTGCCCCTAATACACTTTTGCCCTCTGAGCATGAGTTAAAGGATCGTTACAATACATCGAGAGAAACGATCCGAAAGGCACTTAACCTACTTTCACAAAACGGGTATATACAAAAAGTGCGCGGAAAGGGCTCGATTGTCATTAAAAGCACAAAAGTAGATTTTCCCGTCTCTGGGCTAGTTAGTTTTAAAGAACTAGCAGACAAAATGGGACAGAAGCCGGTCACCAAAGTTCATGAACTCTCTTTGATAAAACCAGATCCATTCATCATGAAACAGTTAAATTTGTCTAGCAAGGACCAGGTCTGGCAAGTGTTTCGGGTGAGGGAAATGGGTGGAGAAAAGGTAATCTTAGATAAAGATTATTTGAATAAAAAATTCGTTCCTGCTTTAACACGGGAAATTTGTGAGTACTCCATTTATAATTATCTTGAAAATGACTTGCAGCTAAGTATCAGCTTTGCGAAAAAAGAAATTATCGTGGAAGAACCGACAGAGGAAGATCGACAGTTATTAGATTTAGAAGGTCATCAGAATATAGTGATAATAAAAAATTATGTTTATCTGGATGACGCGAGTTTGTTTCAGTACACCGAATCCAGACACAGACCAGATAAATTCCGCTTTGTGGACTTTGCGAGAAGAAATCATATATAAGGCGAACCCTATTCTAGTTTTCTAGAAGGGTTCCGTTTTCTAATGAAAGGACGTATGAAGTAGCATACGTCCTTATTAATGTTTCTACGGAATTAGTTTTGATTTTTATTGATAAAAAGCTGCTGATTCCCACATCTAGGTCAAGAGTGTCCGCACTATTGATTGGGGATCCCCTTTGCTGATAGATAGACGGATAAATTCCGTTTAAATTAGAATTTATTAATAAAAAAGACTAAATAATCGGAGAGATTCCGCCTATTGCCTTGAAAAAGTCGAAAAAGGGGGATTTTCCTTTGTATAAGCGGAAAACCTTCCCTTATTTATCCCGAAATGAGCTCCATTCTGAATTTAACCGAAAAATCTCCGCTTATTTACCTATTGCTGTCCGATTTGTTGGGGGCGCCCACCAGCTAAGCTATTGGACTATATTGATCAAATGTCCTCTGATTTGCCTCCCTAGATCTAAAAATCCAAAAACAAAGGAAGAGCTCTTCCTTTGTACCGATTAAGCTTCTGAATCAATCATGTTAACAATTCTCTCACATATCTCATGAGTGATGAGAGAGTCATTGATAGATGGGTCTGGTGTCGTATTGGTTTGAACACATTCGATGAAATGGTCCATTAGCTGGTAAAAACCACGCTTATATAGCGTCGGCTCCCAGTCCCCGAATTTGGTAAGGCTAACTTCTTTATCATGATATCTCGTTGTTTCCACTAGGCTGTTCACGACAAATTTCTGATGCCCAGACATATATTCAATGATTTCCTCCGTTACACCACCGTTTCGATTCATGATTCCGATGGCTATACAACCATCACCAATTAGCTGGATAACGAGTTGATTCAGTGTATCTCCGTTTTTTACATACTCCACTTTTACATCTTTAACCTCGGAATCCATGAGGAAACGTAGCGTATCAACTACATGAATAAAATCCTCTACCACAAATCTACGAACATAATCAGGTGCTGCAAAACGGTTCTTTTGCATGATAATAAGGTTTGGTTTCCCATGTTCCCTAAGCTCGCTCACACGAGGAATAAATCGTCTGTTAAAGCCAACCATGGCAATTTTCCCCTTGTCTTTAGCTAGCCTCACAATTCTCTCTGTTTCAGAAAAGTTCATGGATATGGGCTTATCGATGTATGTATGAATTCCATGTTGAAGCAGCTTTTCTGCCATTTCAAAATGACCCTCCGTCGCTGTGCTAACTATCGCAGCATCAATCTTCTTCGAAAGTAATTCGTCCATATTCTTAGCGGTTTCTTGAATTCGGTATTTGTTTGAAAGTCGTGTAAGTGTCTCTTCATTTCTCGTACAAAGAACAAGCTCAATCCCTTCTTTTTCAGAAAGCACAGGTAAATATGCTTTTTTTGCAATATCTCCTAATCCAATGATACCTATTTTCATAAAAAACACCTCCGGTTCTTAAACTTAAAAAACCCACAATTCATATTGTGGGGCATTAATGCTTAAATCTCAATATCTACACCGATGCTATCAAGTCTACCAACCTCGCGGATAAAGGCAGCCACTTCTTGGTGTTGTTCATTTACTGTATAAGCCTCTACAGCAGCCACGTTTTCGAAGCGAACCATAAGAATCACTTGATATTCCTTACTCTTTTCAGAAAGATTGAAGGCAGCTTGAATTTCAACCACTCCAGTGATTACTTTTTCCAATGCTTTAAAACGTTTGATGACTTCTTCCATTTGCTCCTGTGTTGTTGTGTCAGCGAACTTTAATAATACAGTACGTTGTATCATGTTGAACCTCCTACTAATTACATTTTTCTTTTCTTGTATTCTATAATGTTCGAGCATATATATCAATAAATACATGAATTCCCACTTTTACTACAGAAAAGGTGTTCATTCGGCAAAATTATTTTCAAAATGAGACAAAACTAGTCAAAGGGGAAAGTACTCATTTCTAGAAATTAAACTAGTACGCAAATTTATAATCGTTTTTACTAGATAGTTAGATATAAAGCTAGTTTTAAGGGAGGAATACTTGTTGAAGTTAGCTAAGAACATAAAAAGTATTTTGGGAGTTCTCTTAATTACTCTGTGGATATTTACGGCAGCTGTCCCAATTCAAGCGATCGTAAAAAAAGATGAGGGGCCAGCTTCTGTTACCGTAGACAGTGAGTATGCTTTTATACAGTCTGGTGATGCACCAATTGCTTACAATGCAGGAACAATTTCAAATCCATTAAAAGTGGAGGGAGGTCTAACTGACTTAAATAATGCGGTGAGTCCATCCGTGTTAGCCTACCCGTCCTCCTTAAGCTTTGGATTAGTTCGTCCGATTGGAAATCAAACGTATAAAATGACCGTTACGTTAACGAACCCAACTAATGAGGAGTTAGCATATACCATTAGCAATGATGAAAATGTAAAAGTGACTGATATGGAAGTAACCATTCCTGCTAAAAAAAGTATGGATATTACGGTAGAAGTCGTGAAACGTGGTACTCATGCAAGTAGCGAAGAAGGTACACCAACTTTCGTTAGTGGTTACTTGAATGTCAGCTCATCTGCGGGTGAAATTCGTATTCCATACTTATATGTAATTTATATCCGTTAAAATATATAGGCTCTTTTCTAAAACATTGTTGCTATATACACACTTTTTAGGAAATTAACTATATGTTTCAACGGCTAAGCAAAAATTTTTTCATCCTTAGAAAAGAGCTCCTCTCCAAATAGACCAATATACACAGCGTTATTCGGGAAAAATCAGGCATTTGGGATTTTTCCAGAACAACAAACTTTACGAAAACAGCCAAAATATAAAAGGAGATTGCCGGGGGGAAGGGCAATCTCCTTTATTCAAAGTTAAGAGATATTGTTATTAAGGTGTTGTCTAGCTACAGTGCTTAGCCCCTCGGTGGAATAATCTATTCCTAGGTCATAAGCCAAACCCCTCCAGAAGGCAAGCCTTCCTGCGGTCTTCGTCTTATGCTTGTCTGGGCTGATCATAGCACTCCCGCTTTTCTAGTTATGCTGTGAAGTTTCCGTCGTAACTTAGCATTATGGCCGATCTTACTCCATCCATTTCAGAAATATGGTTGATGAAGCCCATGTCGTTGTCCCTTACGCGAATTTCGTAAGTGACTTCATACTCATTACCAGGCATAACAGATTTTGATTTAATCGTATGCTTTTTCGAACTCTCTGATACCACATGCTCTAATGACTTTTCAATCGAGTGGCCGTTGTATCGTACGACTAATAGATATGGATTTTCCACTTTAATACGATTTCCAAAGAAGATAAGAATGGCTCCAATGAGTAGTGAACCAAGAACAGCAAGTGGCACGAAGCCAGCTCCGCTAAGAATACCTACAATAATAGCCCAGAACAAGTAGACGATGTCAATTGGGTCTTTAATCGGTGTACGGAAACGAACAATTGATAATGCTCCAACCATACCAAGTGATAATAATACATTAGATGAGATACCGATAATCACTAAGGATGTGGCCATTGACATAACAATAAGTGAGATATTAAAGGTGTGTGAGTAGATCACACCCGTGAACGTCTTTTTATATACCCAATAAATAAATAATCCTATCACTAATGATGCGAACAAGCCAATCAAGGAATCGACGATTGAAAAGCTGCTTGTTTGCTCTAAAAACTTAGACTTGAAAATATCCTGAAAATTAATTGTATCCATTTTCTATTCCTCCAATATTGTTAACCGAACATACGGCTTATTTGATATTTTGAATAAGTGCCTCTTCGTCTGTCATGAAGCTGAACTAACTGCTTGATGACATCAGGTAAAAACTCATCGTATTTTACTTCTAAAATGACAATACCAGGCGTTGTTTCCACCATTGGTACATCTGGGTTTAAAAGATCATTGTTTCGGAAGCTTGTCTTAACGGAGCTATCGAATGTGACCCGGACATTCCCATACTCATAAATAAAAACCTCTCTCTCATAATCCACAATGCTCACAGGTTTGATCTGCAAGAGATTCATTTGCATATATAAATCTGTCATCAATGGTCGTGGATCATTTTCCATCCAAGCAATGTCACCGACTCTTACCTTTTCGTATTCATCAATGGTCATACGACATTTTTGTTTATATGTCATATTGTTACGTTTGCTCTTTTTTTCGAGATTAATGTAGCTCGTGTTATGGTCATACAGACGAACACGGAACTTATCTCGTTCGAAAAAGCCTTCCTTCTTTTGTTGAAGAACTTTATTATCGAAATTATCAAAGTATACACTTCGGATTAAGTATTTCCCGTCATTATTAGCGTTTGGGTCAGCCGTCATCACATGCTGCAACTTTCTTCTTAATAAGTAGCAATCCATTTTTGTGATTTCGTGCTTAAGTTCATATCTTCCTTGAACGCCATTTAAGGTCATTGCCTTCACTCTGTTCAACTCCTTTGTGTTAGCTCCTTGATTCACATTATCGGTGGGCAACCTTAAACAAACCTTAAAAGGAATTTACAATTGAAACTTTTTGAAAAGGAAAGCTAGTAAAATAGTAGTAATAATTTTTTCCGTTGAGAAACGGAAAAATGATAGATATAAATGAAATCGCTTTCAATGTAATATGAAATCAACAAGAAGATAACAAAACATCTTCTTCATAAAAAGAACTTATCTCAATTTATTCACTAATAGGCTCTCAGAAAAAGAGTCATTAAAACATTTTAGGAGGAATTTATGATGAACATTCTATTATGCTGTGCGGCAGGTATGTCTACAAGTTTACTAGTAACAAAAATGGAAGCGGCTGCAAAAGAACAAGGTCTTGAGTCAAAAATTTGGGCAGTAAGTGCGGATCAAGTAAAAGCGAACATTGATCAAGCGGATGTACTTCTTCTTGGACCACAAGTGCGTTATTTATTACCTCAAATGCAACAACTAGGAAAAGAAAAGAATATCCCAGTTGATTCAATTAACCCAATTCACTACGGAATGTGTAATGGTGCAGAAGTATTAAAAACAGCAGTATCTCTAAAAAATAAGTAAACTATTAAATACTCTCTAAGTAGAGAAGGGAATGAAACGTGATGAATAAGTTTTTAGGTTTCCTTGAATCAAAGTTTATGCCTTTTGCTGGTAAATTAGCGGCACAAAGACATTTAGGTGCTTTAAAAGATGGAATCATCCTAGCAATGCCAATGATTATTATCGGTTCTGTATTCTTAATCTTAGGTTTCCTACCGATTCCTGGCTATGCTGATTTCATGGCAAGTGTGTTCGGAGATCAATGGTTAGCGAAATTAATGTATCCAACCGATGCGACGTTTAACATGATGGGTCTTATCGCAGCTTTCGGTATTGCGTATCGTTTAGCTGAGAGGTATGGCATTGATGCCATTACAGCTGGGGTAATCTCACTATGTGCGTTCTTACTAGCTACACCTTTCAATGTACCGTTTACTCCAGATGGAGCAACGGAAGCAATTGCAGTTGGAGGAGCGATTCCAGTTGCATTTATGGGAAGTAAAGGACTTTTCGTAGCGATCTTAATCGCTTTATTCTCAACAGAAGTGTATAACCTAATTCTTAAGAAAAATATCGTTATTAAAATGCCAGATAGCGTTCCACCGGCAGTAAGTAAATCGTTTGTTGCACTTGTTCCTGGTTTTATTGTTATTACTACCATCTTCCTTATTCGCTTAGTAATTGAATACTTTGGAATCAGCAGTATTCACGACGTAGTTCAATTAGTACTTGGTAAGCCACTTGGATTATTAGGTGGAAGCTTAATCGGTTCCATTGTTGCCTACATGCTTATTATGATGCTTTGGTCAGCAGGTCTTCACGGAACAAACATCGTTGCAGGTGTACTAAGCCCAGTTTGGTTAATGGCAACAGAAGAAAACCAAATTGCTTTCCGTGCAGGTGAAGAATTACCAAATATCTTTACATCTCAATTTTTTGAAGTATTCGTCAACATTGGTGGTACTGGTGCTACATTTGGTCTAGCTATGCTTATGCTTTTCTGGGCAAAGAGCCAACAGATGAAGGCGCTTGGTAAATTATCGGCTGGTCCTGGAACATTCATGATCAACGAACCAATCATTTTTGGTACACCGATCGTAATGAACCCATTACTAATCGTACCATTCTTCTTAACACCAATCGTGTTAATCATTGTAACGTACTACTCAATGAAGTTAGGTTTAGTTGCAAAGCCAGCAGGTATCGCGATTCCTTGGACAACGCCGCCAATTATCGGTGGATACCTAGCAACTGGAGGTAAAATTTCAGGTGCGGTTATGCAGGCTGTCAACGTCGTTATCGCTTTAGCTATCTACTTCCCGTTCTTCAGAATGTGGGATAAGATGAAGCAACAAGAAGAAGGCGGAGCAAATAATTCATCTAAAGTGAGCTAATTCACATCAAGACATAAAAAAATTAGTCTCACATGAATACATGTGAGACTAATTTTATACGGAGGGTTTTAAAGTGGCATCTATGGAGGAAACGATATTTCAGATTATTTTACATGGTGGAAATGGGAAGAGCTGCTCAATGGAGGCAATTGCGGCTGCCAAGCGAGGAGACTTTACTGAAGCACGAGCAAAGTTGCAAGAAGCGGCAGATGCGTTAAACGAGGCACACCATGTTCAAACTTCATTAATCCAAGGTGAAATCAGAGGAGAAAAAGTGGAAATCTCTCTATTAATGGTTCATGCGCAGGATCATCTCATGAATGCCATTACCATGAAGGATTTAGCAACAGAATTTGTGGAATTATATGAGACGATTAAGTTAGAAAAGGTATCTGGATAATAATAAAAGTCAAATATGACTAAAGGTATGGGTTAAAACAATCCATGCCTTTTTTATTGGTATAAAAAAAGACCACATATGTGATCTTCTATTTTGGTAATTTCACTTTAAAGGTGATTCCTTTGTTTTTGTTTTGACTGGCCTTGATTGTTCCTTCATGTTGCTTCACAATCCAGTGAGCAATAGATAATCCTAGACCGACTCCACCCGTTTCCCTCGAACGAGCTTTATCTTCGCGATAGAAGCGGTCAAATATATATTTGATATTTTCTTCCTTAATTCCGATCCCCGTATCACTCACTTCAAATACAATTTTGTGATCTTCTTCATACGTTTTCACACCAATACTATCATTTTCGCCGGTATACTTTAACGCATTATCAAGCAAAATGACAAGAAGTTGGTGTAGTCGGACTTCATCGGCTTCCATTTTCATGTCGCAATTCAATTGGAGCCATAAATGCTTGTCCTGTGATTCCGCAATTTCGATATAAGGAGCACATACGTTTTTCACAAAGTTGTCCACATGAATGGATTGCTTCACCAGCTGTGTTTCAGCAGAATCCGCACGAGCAAGGGTTAATAAATCAGAAGTAAGCTTCGATAGTCTTCTAGTTTCGGATAAGCTTAGCGCAATATTTTCAAATCTGTTCGCTATTTTCTCCTGAGGGGAAGTTAACAAAAGCTCGAGTTTATTTTGAATAATCGTCAAAGGTGTTCGTAATTCATGTGAGGCATTCTCGACAAACTCAGCTTGCTTTTTCCATGATAGAATAATCGGTTGCATCATCTTTTTTGATAAAATATAACTGGCTGATATAGAAAGGACGATAAAGACAATTGAAAAAATAATGATTAGGTTTTGGAAGTTATTGATGATTGTTTCTTCCGCGTCGGTATTGATCATTAATTGTACAAAGGCCACTTCATCATCTTCGTTTGTATCCTCAAATAGCAAATATCGAAAGTGGTATTGATCGTCTATAGTTATATTAGTTACCTTATCAAGATTATTTTTATCAAGAGTAAAGTCTTGTAAATAACTTTCGTAAAATAATGATCCGATTTGATCTCCCTCAATAATTTCCCCATCTTTATCCCAATTTAAGATAATAATACGTGGGTTTTTGATTGCCCTTTGGTCGTTATTCGGAGGAGTACGATCGATATTATCTAAAGGTCGGTCTCCATTAGTAATATCTGAGAATTCACTCATGTGTTTCTCTTTTACCATTAAAAGTTCTTCGTCTGTCTTTTTAAATAACGTTCCTTGAACCTGGCTGAAAATAATAATTCCAAAAATCGTGAAAATGATCGTAAAGGCAATAAGGTTAAAGATCATGAATTTAAGCTGTTGACTTCGGAAGATTTTCTCCTTAAACATTTCCTTCACCATCTGAAAGCATATAGCCTAACCCTCGGAAGGTTTTGATAAATTGATCATAATTGTATTTTTTTAAGTTTTTACGTAAGTTACTCGCATACACTTCCACAACCGTCGTTGACGTATCTGACTCAAATCCCCATATTCGATCAAAAATCTGTTCTTTCGTTAAAATCGTATTTTTATTATTGATTAAATACTCCAGTAAATCGAACTGTTTTCCATTAAGTTTGATCACTTCTTCCCCAATTGACGCCGTTTTGTTCTTTAAGTTTAAATGTAAATCCTTAAAGGACAGAATATTTTCTTTAAAGGAGCCAACCGAACGTCGTACCATGGCTTCTAATCGAAGTAAAAGCTCCTCACGATGAAAAGGTTTGACTAAGTAATCGTCTGCCCCTACCTTAAATCCTTTGATCTTATCATCTATGCCGTCTTTTGCCGTCAAGATAATCACAGGAGTCGTAATATTCTTCTTTCGGAGTTCCTCAAGTACCTCGTATCCATTCATATGAGGCATCATGATGTCTAATATGATCACATCAAATATATTTTGTTCCGCTAAGTACAACCCTTCTTCACCATCAAAAGCTTGTTCAATCTGAAACATTTCCTTGGTGGTTTCCTTAATGGATTCAGATAGGACTTTGTCATCTTCTATAATTAATAAATTCAATTTTGTCGCCTCCTTTACTCAATTGTTTTTCCTTTAGTTAATTAAATTCGATTATAGGGGCAAAAGCGAGAAATGCAAATTATTTCTTGTTTATAAATTTTTTAAGGTTTTGTTAAGGTTGGACAAACATAATAGGCTTATCAAATCGAAAAGGAGCCAAGTTGATGAAACCAAAATATAAATTTACGAAGTTAATTGCACCTTTATTGTGCGCCACATTATTATTTGCTTGCAGCAATACAGAAGAGGAAACCACTTCAAATTCAGGAATTAGTACAGCAACAGAGGTTAATATAGAGAGCTTATGCACACTAGGTGACAGCGACATACCATCTGTTGTAAGTGGACTTGTAAGCTATAGTGACGATGATCTTTATACAGATTGGGAAAATGAAAAGGTAACGAGTATTCAGTTGAATGGATCAACAGCAACCTACGAAGGAACTGGTGGTGTAGTGGTTTCAGGAAGTACCGTTACGATTAAAACAGGTGGCGTATATGTACTTAGTGGAACATTAACCGATGGTCAAATTTTTGTGGACGCAGAGGATAATAATACCGTTCGCCTCGTATTAAATGGCGTAGATATTACTAGCAGTTCTTCAGCACCAATTTATGTGAAGAATGCAGAGAAGACAGTCCTATCATTGCCTGAAGGAACGGAAAATACCGTCACAGATGGAACACAATATGTGTACGAGGATGCAGAAGCAGAAGAACCAAACTCAGCTATTTTTAGTAAAGGCAATTTAACGATTAATGGTGAAGGAAAGCTGGTCGTTGAAGCAAACTTTAACAACGGAATTACAGGAAAAGATGATTTGAAGATTACTAGTGGAAATATTGAAATAACCGCTAAGGATGATGCGATTGTTGGACGTGACCTGCTAGCTATTAAGGAGGGAACGTTCACGATTACAGCCGGTGGTGATGGCATGAAAACGACCAATGATGAGGATGCGGAAAAAGGAAATCTTGCGATTGAAGGTGGAACGTTTAACATTACGGCAGAAAATGATGGAATTCAATCCCAAACCTCTCTGTATACATTGGGTGGAGAATATACGATTACGACTGGTGGAGGAAGCCCTGAGACGGTAGCAGCAAATGAAAATGCTATGGGTGGAAGAGGCCAAAGTGAATCGACGACTACGACAGAAACAAGCAGCTCAAAAGGGTTAAAGGCAACAGCTGAGCTCGCTATCGCTGGTGGAACGTTTAACATTGATTCACTAGATGACGCCGTTCATAGTAATGGTAACGTCCTTATTGAAGGTGGCGAATTAGCGATTGCAACGGGAGATGATGGCATTCATGCGGACTCTTCAGTCTTAACGAAAGGTGGAAATATCACCATTACTAAGAGTTACGAGGGAATCGAAGGTGGAGTCATTGCGATTGCAGATGGAAACATCGATGTAACGGCCAGTGATGATGGACTCAATGTTGGTGGCGGAGTCGATGGTTCAGGAATGGACATGGAGAGCAGCACATCATCTGATAGGATGCTTCAAATCAGTGGTGGTTATGTGTCTGTCAATGCACAAGGGGATGGACTTGATTCGAATGGAAACTTTGTTATGACTGGTGGAACAGCGGTTGTAAGTGGTCCAACAAATAACGGAAATGGTTCATTAGACTATAATGGGACCTTTGAAATCTCTGGAGGATTATTAATTGCAGCTGGTAGCTCAGGGATGGTCCAAGCAAGCTCGGATACGTCTGAACAAATTGGAATACTCATGACATACCCAGCAACTCAAAGTGCAGGTACCCTAATACACTTAGAAGATAGTGAAGGTAATACAATAGCCACATTTGCACCAGAAAAAGAGTACTCTTCTGTATATATCAGCTCGCCGGATCTAGAGAAGGATTCTAGCTACACATTATATTCTGGAGGAACTTCAACAGGAACGGAAACGAATGGTTTATACACGGATGGAAAATATAGTGGCGGCACGAAGGTGGTCGAGTTCACCATTTCCGACGTCGTAACCTGGCTGAATGAATCAGGAGTGACAGAAGCCCAAAGCGGAATGGGTGGAATGGGTGGCCGTGGTGGCGGAATGAGAGGCGATGGAGGAACACCTCCTGAAGGAATGGAACGACCAGATAGAGGTACAGCACCTGGCACGGATTCAAGCACGACAACAACGGGTAATAGTTTATAAGAATATGTAAAAGGTAGAAGGGATTCCTTCTACCTTTTTTAACATGGAATATGCTTTTGATTTTTCACATCATAAAGTCCTTGCGCGGTTAGCTTAATCTCTGGAATAACGGGAAGTGATAAGAAGGAAACCGTTAAGAACGGGTTGAATCCTTCACCTACACCAATTTCTTCAAGTGCGAAGGTCAGCTTATTCAATCCAGCGTACACTTCTTCATATGTGCCCATTGAAAGAAGGCCAGCAATCGGGAGGTGTAGAGAGGCCAACACTTCTCCATCTTTCACAACCACAAGTCCGCCTTGCATTTCCTTTATTTTTTGGGCGGCAAATAAGATATCAGAGTCGCTTGTTCCAGCAACCACTAAATTATGTGAGTCATGAGCAACCGTTGATGCAATCGCTCCGTTTTTCAAGCCTAGTCCCTTCACGATTCCTATGCCAATTTCGTTCGTGTAATGATGCCTTTCAATGACGACCAGCTTGCATTGATCTTTTTTAATCGATGGTACAAAACAACCTGTTTCATTTACCGTCACTTCTTCAAAAAGATGATTGGTTACGAGGCTGTTTTTATTGATTTCTATAATATTGGCTTTGTTTTCAGTAATAGGAAGATGTAAGGCCTCTTCGGTAAAATCATGAAAACAAACGGTATTAACATATTCAGAAGAAATATCTGTTTGCTCATTTTCTGGGAAATAAATTAATTGCCCATGTTCAACCATAAGATTTCCATCTTTAAATACATGGGAGATGCTTACGGATTCCAGATCATCTAGCAGTATAAAGTCCGCGTCATATCCTGGTGCAATCGCTCCTTTTTCCTGTAAACCAAAGCATTCAGCTGTATTAATGGTAGCTAACTGAATGGCTGTGAGGGGATCGAGTCCTTCCGAAATAGCTAATCGAACATTGTAATCAATGCTTCCTTCATGCAAAATATCATCAAGATGCTTATCGTCTGTGACAAATAAACAGCGTCTAGCATTTCGTTCGTTCACAACAGGAAGTAGCTTCTTTAAGTCTCTAGCCACGGTTCCTTCTCGAATCATCAGGTACATCCCGCGGCGCAAACGAGCCATCGCATCTTCGGCAGTGGTACACTCATGGTCGGTACGCACACCAGAAGTCATAAACACATTAATGTCCATATCACTCAGACCAGCCGCATGACCATCAATTTTTGCGTTTAACCGCTTGGCTTCATATAGCTTATTTAACATCGACTCTTCCACATTTTTCACAGCGGGAAAATTCATCACCTCTGCTAAACCGAGCACCCTTGGATGAGAAAACAAGGGGGACAGATCCTCAATCTCAAGTGTGGCACCCGCTAACTCAAAGCTAGTGGCAGGTACGCAGGAAGGAAGCATAAAGTAAAAATTAAAGGGGAGATTTTCCGAAGTATCTAGTAAAAGTTGAATGCCTTTTACACCCAGTACATTGGCGATTTCATGTGGATCGGCAATAATAGTGGTCACTCCTCTTAGAAGCTCAACCTTCGCAAATTCCTTTGGAGATACCATAGATGATTCAATATGAACATGACCGTCCAAAAAAGCAGGGCATACGTATCTGCCGCCTGCATCAAATTCCTCTTTACCAGAATAATGCCCAACACCAACGAAGGCACCGTCTGTAATCGCAACGTCACCTTCATAGATTTCACCGGTAAATACATCAATAATTTTGCCGTTTTTTATGACAAGATCAGCCTCCACTCTCCCTGAGGCTGCTTCAATACGTTGTTTTAGTTTGTTTTTGTCCATACTCTCCTCCTAGAGTGTCTATAAGAGACTAGTATTCTGTTTTGTCAGATGATACTTCCCACATTTTAAAAGGTAGATTGTACTGTTCTACCGTAATTTGATTCATCATAATCGTTCTATCTTCAATTGGCAAGCTAATTTCCTCATAAATAAAGTGATCATCAAAGCCAATTTGGGCTGCTTCCTCTTTCGTACAAGCATAATAGACGGCCTTTGGTCTCGCCCAATAAATCGCTCCAATACACATCGGACATGGCTCGCAGCTTGTATAAATCTCACAATCTGTTAGTTGAAAGCTACCTAAATAGGAGCAAGCTTCACGAATCGCTTGAACCTCTGCATGGGCAGTAGGGTCATTGCTGCTGGTGACCTCATTTTTACCTTTACCGATAATTTTCCCGTCCTTAATCACAATTGCCCCAAAAGGACCACCATGATTACTTAACACATTTTCACAAGCTAACTTAATCGCTTCATTCATATAAAACACTTTTTCCAATAGAATCACCTTTTCTGATGTAGTGAATGATTGAGTAAGGCTGTTTTCGTAAGGTAGTTGTTAAAATCTTAAAGCCGATTTTAACGTTGAAATAATTATTTTACGCTTAAGAAAAGAGCCTTGAGTAAAAAACTAACCTTTGTAAAAAGGTTAGTTTTTTTGGGTTGGAGGGATAAAGAAGTTTCAAATAATAGGTGGGTTTATTTCTGTATTATATGTATGTTTGAATATTCTGTCTGTTATGTTGTGATATTTTTTAACAATAAAAAAGCTCTTACCTGGAAAAGGTAGGAGCAACTTGTCAGATTATTTACTTAGAGCGCAGTCTCTTAATGGCTTTTACAAGTAGGATGGTATATCCAATCATGGTACCGTATCCAATCAAAAGAATAAGCATGGGAACATAATCGGGAGTGGTTCCAGAATCGGTTGACATGCCAGCCAAGAACAGGGGCATGATAGGAAGCATGATGATACCTGGGCCCATTCCAAATACCGATAAGGCACCTAACCCAATGACTACCCAAGGCCAAATGGGTTTTTTCTCTTGAGTAGGTGAATCTGATTTCACTTCGATGATCGTGTATTTTGCTTTATATTCGTTATAGTGCTTAATAGCTGTCCAAGCTCTCTTCATCCCCCAGATTAAAATGACGATCATGCAAACACCAATCGTGAAGAAAATGATGGAGATAGAAGTTACGATTTCTAATTGCCTGATTTGCATAAAAAGTGTTAATAGCATACCGGGTAAAGAGAAAACCATAAAAAGGCCACCTAAAATAAGAACAACCCAAGCCCAAATAGGATTTTGCTGGTATGGTTGAGACATATGTAATCCCCTTTTAAATAGAATTAGTGAATTTTATCCTATTATAATAGATGAAAAGGGAAAAATGTTACTTTTATTTATGAATATTGGAAAAAGACTCCTATGTAGAAAAGGAGCCTTGAAACACATCATGCTTGCAATGTGATTTCTTTTTGTAAGCTGTTCTTCTTCCATACCCCAATCCCTAAAACGATATAGCTTAGTCCCCATGCAAGTGCTAGATAACTTCCAGCAGGAGAGAACATGAGTAGGACAAAAAGAATCATGAGTACGGAACCAGAACGAGGAAGAACTTTTGCTCTAAAGGTAACGATGGAAAACAAAATACTTCCTAATGTTAAGCAGAGCATCATAAGAATGTTAATAACCATGAATTCAGGCTTTGGAGCGTACCCCGCTAACGTCATAAACGCACCTAACGTAACGAGAATATTCCCAATGGTTAACAGTACGAAGCTAATAAAACCAAGAACACCAACTTTATCTGCTTGAGCAAGGTATAAGCCTATGGCACCTACCGTCATTAACACACATGCAATAAATCCGGGCCACATCTCCTGAGGGCTATCTACACCAAATATAAGCGCCATCGGGGTCATAACCATGCGTACTACTCCCGATAATATGGCGATTACGGCAATCCACTTTGTTGCTTTTTCTACTGTCATTTTATCCACTCTCCATAAATGTTTTTCTTTACAACTAGATCATAGCAAGACGGGAATTCCTGAGAAAAAAGGGAACGGTTCCTGGGAGCTGGGAAATTTCATTGGGAAAGGGAAATTGAGCATCCTTATTATGGGTTTCCTTGCTATAATTGGTGTGAATGAGGGAGGTGGGAGATGAGATGGAAAGAAGTCGAAAGTGGGTTATGTGGCTTCGAATAATAGTAGCCGTTATTTGCTTAAGTTACATCAGTTTTGCTGTGATTCAAATTCCTACATATTACGATCGTCTCGAAAAGGATTGTGTGACAGAAGAATGCTTTGCATCTCCTAGTCCCCCTCCTGGAGTGGTAGCTCTTCAAAAGCTTGGAATCAATGAATCGATCTATGCTCTCTTTTATACGGTATTAGATTGTGTTTTTATTTTTGTATTTCTCGTAGCTGCCTTTATGATTTTTTGGAAAAAGGGCCATGAAATGATGGGGTTATTAGGAGCCATTTTACTTGTGTCGTTCGGAATTACCTTTCCATCATTAATGTTTGTAGCTGCCGAGCAAGACTCTTTTTTGTTTCTAATGAATGATGTAATGAGTCTTGTTGGATGGAGCTCCTTGTGTCTTTTTTTTGTACTTTTCCCTAATGGACGCTTTGTTCCCAAGTGGAGTCCTTATGTGCTAATAGCCATTGGAATAGTATTGTTGCTAACCTTTATAGAAGAATTGCCTTCTTGGGTAATGTATTTGCGCTTGTTACTTACCTTTTGCTTCCTTGTGTATGCTCAAATTTACCGTTATCGAAAGGTTTCATCGCCGGTAGAAAGGCAGCAAACCAAATGGGTTGTTTTCGGCTTTTCCGGTGCCATCTTTGGTTTTTTATGTTTAGTATTTATTCCCTTACTGTTTGACCGAAGCATTTTTGAAAATGGCAGTGTCCTTTATTTTATGTTTTTTAATACCTTTGTCTATTTATTCATGCTTCTCATTCCCGTTTCTATCACCTTTGCGCTATTAAGAAGAAAGCTTTGGGATATTGACCCCTTGCTCAACCGAACCTTTGTATATACCATCATGCTTCTAGTGGTGATTGGGATTTATGTAGCGGTTGTTTGGTATTTGAGTAATATGTTTAAGACGGATGATCATAATTTTGCCATATCGATTATTGCAACAAGTATCGTGGCTGTTACCTTTTCCCCTATTAAAGAAAAGGTTCAGCAAATGCTGATTTATAAAATGTATGGGGAGCAGGGCAATCCATACTTTGTCCTTGCCTTGCTCGGGAAAAAAATTCAAGAGCTACAAACACCCGAGCAAGTATTAGACCAAGTGGTACAAACGCTAAAGGAAATCTTGCGTCTGCCGTATGCCTCGATTCAATTACTTCAGAACAAGGAAGAAATCATTCTCGCTCAATACGGAGAGAGTCAACCAGAGGTTCGACGATTACCCATTATGTATCGAGGGATTATGATCGGTTGTTTACTAGTTGCCCCTAGGTCTCCTGGAGAAGCCTTTACGAAGGCAGATGAAAAACTATGGGAAGTGTTGATTCAACAACTGGGTCCACTTTTACAAGATTTAAAGGCAACAGAGGATGTAAAAGCACTGAACCGTGTGCTGCAGACGTCACGGGAGCGATTAGTATTAGCTCGTGAGGAAGAAAGACATTATTTACGAAGAAATTTACACGATGACCTGGCACCCAGACTTGCTGCACTAGCGTATACGGCAGCCGCCGCAGAGGATCTTGTTGAAAAAGATCCACAAATGGTGAAAACATTATTAGCAGAACATCAAAGAATGATTTTAGGAACGGTAGATGATATTCGAAGATTAGTTTATGACTTAAGACCAGCAGCGATTGACGAACTAGGATTAGTGGGTGCTGTGAAACAGCGGATTGAGGAGGTTTCCTCGATTGGAAGTACTTCATTCTCGTATGATCTTCCTGAAAAGTTAGAGAATATTCCTCCCGCAGTGGAAGTGGCTGTTTTCAGGATTATTTCTGAATCGATTGTGAATGTGGTTAGGCATGCACAGGCAAATCATGCGAGTGTTTCAGTTACGAAGTTGGAGGATCGGTTGGTTATGGAGATAAGTGATGATGGAATTGGGTTTGTTGAAAAGAGAGAAGCGCGAACGATAGGGGGACTTGGTGTTCCATCAATGAAAGAACGAGCCTCAGAACTTGGTGGACAACTGACCATTGAACGGTTGATTGAGGGTGGAACAAGGATTATGGCTTGGATTCCTCTCATAAAAGAGAAATAGGGGGAAGGGTATGAAAAAGATACGAGTGCTATTAGCAGATGATCATCCGTTCTTTCTGTACGGAGTATCTACGTATTTAAAAACGGTGCCTGAAATAGAAATGGTTGGAGAGGCTAACTCGGGCGAGGATGTGGTCAACCAAGCCAAGCAA
This sequence comes from Bacillaceae bacterium, assembly GCA_041640555.1. Lineage (GTDB taxonomy): Bacteria > Bacillota > Bacilli > Bacillales > Cytobacillaceae > Robertmurraya_A. The sequence goes on along the minus strand of JBEQAB010000002.1, from coordinate 511,483 downwards.
TTGAATCCAGATGTGATCCTAATGGATATTCGAATGCCTGGGATGAACGGTATTGAGGCGACAAAAAAAATCAAGCAATCCAATCCGGAGACCAATATATTAATTTTTACAATGTTTAAGGATGACCAATCGGTGTTTACCGCGATGAGGATGGGAGCAAAAGGATATATTTTAAAGGATGCGGGGAAGGAAGAAATTATCCGAGCCATCAAGACGATTGCTGCAGGTGAAGCGATTTTCAGTGCGGAGATTGCTGCGAAAATGGTGCACTATTTTTCCTCTACAAGACCGGCTGCGAGTGAGCAGCTCTTCCCTGAATTAACCAGTCGGGAACGTGAAGTGCTTTATTTAATTGCTGATGGAGCAACGAATCGTGAAATCGCTGAGCATCTAAAGATCTCAAATAAAACAGTATCTAACTATGTTACGAATATCCTGAACAAACTCCAGGTCTCGAGCCGAGAAGAAGCGATTCAGATTGTTAATATTTCCAATATGGATTGATTTAAAAGGCGCTCATGGGAGTGCTTTTTGAATTTAATTTAGGTATAAAGAACTATTTGTTGGATGTATCTGTTAATTATTTGCATTGCTATTTCTAAAAAATAAAGATGATAAACAGGAAATTTTGAAACACAATTTTAAAGGGATATAGGTTAGAAAATGTTGTATTTATATAATATTTACCCAACATTTCCTAGTATTAAATTTACATAAAACCTCTTTTTTTTTCATTTTTTTTAGTGTAGACTACTAGTAAATAAGTAATGTTTATCACAGAGTCTTTTTCATTAGATAAGGGAGCGAAGAAATATGACTTGTACGTGGGCACCTGAGTCATATCGAGCGATTGGTGCAACCGACCTTTACAACTACATTCCATAGAATGAGCTGTAAAGGTTTTTTTATTCCCAAATTATAAGAAAAAAGCTCTAGAAAAAACATAAAAAATTAAAAGGGGGACCTTTCTTCATGTTAAAATCATTAAAGAAGAAAATGAAAGACCAAGCTGGTTTAACACTTATCGAATTACTTGTTGTTATTGTTATTTTGGGGATTATTGCTGCTGTGGCGATTCCTATGGTTATGAGTAATAGAGAAACGGCGGAAACAAATACAAATGCGCAAAACTTATCAATTGTTCAAGATGCTGTGAATAGATATTTCACAGTTAAAGGTAGTTGGCCAGGTGCAGGTGCAGGTGCTGATAATGCAGCTATAAGCACAGCGTTAGTACCGGAGTTTATAGATAAATTGCCAGCTTGTGCTAACGGTAAAGCAGCGACATATACTTTGAGTGCAAGTCCTGCAAACAAAGTAACTCGAACATGTGCAAATTAGTGAAAGGGGCTGTCGCGCGTCTTACAGACGGCGATGGCTCTATTTTTATTCACAAGTAGGAGGATTTAGGGATGTATATTATTGATGTAATCATTATAACTTTAGCCCTTCTATTTGGCAGTTTTTTTAATGTAGTCGCTATCCGCCTACTAAAAAAAGAATCCATCTCCTACCCACCATCCCACTGTACCTCCTGTAACCACAGGTTAGGTTTCTTTGACTTATTTCCTCTATTTAGTTACCTATTCTTGAAAGGTCGTTGTCGTTATTGTAAAGAAAAAATCTCTCCTCTATACCCGTTAGGAGAAGCTATGACTGCGATCATATTTTTTGTTGTTTACAAAGAAATAGGGCTTACTTCAGAACTAATACCTGCCATTCTTTTATCAACTTTATTAATTCTGTCTGTATTAACAGACATTCGTGAAAAATTAATTTTAGATGTCATTACTCTACCAAGTATTGTAGTTCTTGTAATTGTACGTTTCTTCATCGGAGAAGAACCATTTTTAACGTACTTAATAGGCGGTGTGGTAGGTTTTGGTTTGCTCTTGTTGCTTGCAGTCGTTAGTAAAGGCGGCATGGGTGGCGGTGATATAAAGCTATATGCAGCTATTGGAGTGGTACTCGGCCCAGCACTAACTGTAATGAGCTTGGTTTTAGCCTCATTTGTAGGAGCAGTTGCTGGGATACTATTAATTGCGTTAAAAATTGTTAAACGTAGAGAACCGATTGCCTTTGGGCCGTCGATTATGATTGGAACATTAGTGGCTTACCTGTACGGTGAGGATATTTGGACTTGGTACAGCTCACTACTCCTATAAGGGGCAGATAAAAATGAACAATGAAAAGGGAGTCACCTTAATTGAATTATTGATCTCTGTTGTTATTGCCGGAATGGTGATTGTTCCGTTGCTCCTAATTATGACGGGTTCATTTACCAGGACAGTGGAGCAAGGGGAAGACACGCAATTGAACTATTATGGTCAACAAATTATGGAGATGATCCGTGAAAAGGGGTACAAAAACGGAACTTCACCAACACAATATTATTGCCAAAAAGATCAAGGTTGTGGGACCGCTACTATAGCTAACTATGATGCGAAAGTTACAATTACAGCCAATCCGATTACGTATAGTGCGATTGAGTTCTTTGAAGTAACTGCAAAAATAGTATCAAATGACTCTTCTACTTTAGAGCTTGTCACGGTGGTGAAAAAACAATGAGAAATCAAAAGGGTGTCACTCTAATTGAATTACTCATTGTCATTTTAATTATGGTAAGTATTTCAGCACTTGCCTTTACCCTTTTTAGTTATGGGACCAAAATGGAACGAGCAGTAGCAGAGGAAAATGAACTTCAGCGTGAGGCTCGTTTTATTATGGAAACAATCTCGAATACGGTGAGAGATGGAAATGAGATTAACAGTAAAATTGTTTACTCTAATGGTGAAATAAAATTAGTATCAGGAACTGTGTTATCCAAGAATGTTAGGAGCTATACGGTTACTGAACAGTTAGTAGAAGGTGGAACGAAAAAAAGATACAAAGTGACACTAGTATTAGAAAAAGGTGATCACGAGTATAAGGTTTCAACAGAAGTCTTTAATGATGCACAAAAAAGAGTTAGGTATTAAGTGGTCGATGGGGGATGAACATGATACAAAGATCAAAAGGTAACGAATCAGGAGCAGCATTAATGATTGTTCTCTTTATTGTGGTTCTTGTTAGTATCGTTGGAACAGCCATGTTATCGACCACTACTTACGGACTTCAAAATGTTGTTAAAACAACGAAGGAACAAGAGGAGTTTTATCGGGCAGAAGGTGCGATTGAAATTGTCTTGTCTGAGATGAGTAATTATAAAAATGCTAGTACAGGGAGTAGTGGACCTTTTGCCTATCTGAAAGAGGTAACTGGTACACGTTCTTATCATATTGGTGGGAAAGATGTGAGGGTGGACATCTTGTTACCGAATAACTTCAGTACCCTAACACCATCTGCATCAATAAAAAGTGTAAATGTGACGCTAGAAGCAAGGTATATGGATAATTCATCGCTTATAAGAAAAGTAGCTTTAAACATTGATTACTCTGCTAATCCACTTACAGAAACGAAAAATGCTAATAACATATATAACTATAATGCTTTTTTAGGAACTAATAAAGGGACTTACGATCGGACTAAATTTGGACCAATAACAATTACAAATTACGATACAATTGTTAGCTCATTAGCGAGTGGAAATACAATAGATTCTATAGATAAACATGACCTGGATAGGTATGAAGAGTATATCTTTTCTAGTGGTGTTACCAGAATTGAAACCATTCGACTTAGTGGAAAAAATAAAAAAATTATCATTCCAAATGATGCAATCGTATACGTTAAAGAGATAGATCTTAAAGGTAGTGGGCAAAACACTCAAATAGTAGTGAATGGTGCATTGATAGTTGATGAGTTACACCACGGAGGGAGCTCCATTTTAGAGGTTAACAGTGGCATAATCGTGAGAAATGCTCATGCTGATTCTAATGCATTTGAAATTAATGGTGATGCAAAAGGAATAAGTTGTTCTTTGTTACCTGTTGCGTGTCAACAACTAAATGGCACGCAAACGAAGAACCAGTATACATCAACTATTCAACCAGCTTCATTAAATTTCTCAACCAATCGATAAATCAACTATAGAAAGAAGGTGCAACATGTTCAATTTCAAGAAAAACGATACATTCTCTGGTATTGACTTTCGTGACACGTATGTTACCCGGGCAAATGTGCAAATGCAAAACAACAAACCTGTTTTGCTTGATATAGATGTGATAGATACTAACCACCATATATTAGAAAATTCAAGAATAGCCGATATAAATGGTATAGCTAGTTTGTTGAAGGAGAAGGTGTTGGACAAGCATGTTCATCTGGCCTTTCCAACACAAAACATCATTGTGAGACGAATTACCTCTCTTCCTGATTTAAAGGAAGAAGCGCTTGCGAAGCTTCTTCAATACCAGGTGGGGGAAAGTATTCATCTTCCATTTGAAAAATCTATTTATGATTTTGTGAAGATCGGGACGATTAAATCGGAGACAGGCGAGCAGATGGATATTGAAACATTGACGGCTGTGGAGTTTGCGTCTGAGTTAAGAGAAATGGCAACTGATAAAGCGGATATTCTGTTTTTTGCGACGTCTTTACCGTTGTCGGAGGACCTATTAGAAGTAAGTATTCAAGCAGGATTGAAGCCATTGAGTGCGGAGATTCGCGGGACGGCATTACAGCGATTGATTTCACATACAAACCCCGAGTGGTTGCATGAAACCGAGATGGTTGTTGATTTATCTAAGGAATCCATTGATATTCATATTTTTGCCAATGAGACCATTGCCTTTTCAAGAACCATGACAGTGGGAGCAATGGATGCAGAACAGGAAGACTTGTTTCCAACCAATGATGTGTTGCCCTTTGATGGATTTGTAGAAAATTTAGTAGAAGCTGCTGCTTCTGTTGAGGAATCAGCTCTTTACGAAGAGACCTATATTAACGATGTGGTCACAGAAATAGAAAAAGCCCAAAACTTCTTTCGATTCTCTTTAAGCAAGGGAAATGGCCATTTTAAACGAGTCATTGTTACGGGGAAAAACGCTTGCCAATTTGTAACTGTCCTATCTGAGCGCCTCGAGGTAGAAGTTGCAGATATTGATTTTTCAAAGATCGTCACGAACGATTTTCATAAAATAGAGCTCCTCAACTCAACAAGTGTTGCGATTGGACTAGCTCTTAAAGGAAATGAAACCGTAAAGAAGAAGTGGAAAAAGTAATGGTGGTAGATAGGAGAGATTGTAGTGAACTTTAGCATTGATTTATTGCCACAGGAGAGGAGAAACAGGTTAAATAGATTGCCATATTTACTTGGTGCAGCAGGCTTGTTTCTTGTAATCTCCGCATTACTCATTATTTTATTTATTATGGTGAAAAGTTCGGTCCACGAGCTAGACGAGAAAATTGTAAAAAGTACGGAAGCGAGAGATACGGTGTTAGCGGAGATTACCGCCCGTCGAACGGGTGTGACCGAATATAATTTCGTAGATAAATATAATAAAATTCATGGATTTTTAAATGGGATTTATAAAAACCCAGTCACCATAAAAGAAGATCTATACAAACTTTTACCCGAAGGTGGCTCTGTCTCCAATTATACCTTTGAAAATACGGGGGTACTGTCCATGACGGCTTTATTTCAAACGAAAGAGGCTGCGGCAATCTATCTTCAGCAGTTGTTAGAGGCTGATTTTGTGACAGAGGCTAAGGTGACGAGTATTAGTTTAAATACGGAGACCAATTTATATGAAGCATATTTTGAAGCAACTGTTGTGACGTTAGAAGGTGAGCAGCAATGAAATTAGAAAGTTTGCTAAAAGAAAAGATACTAATTATTGTGATTGCGATCTTGGTCGCGTTTAGTGGAATCTTTTACTTTGCTATCTTACGACCACTTGCTGCGGAAAAGGCAGAAAAGGAAGCGGACTTACAAAGAATTGAAGCGGACACGACCAGCTATGAAAAGGTGCTCCAATCGTTAGAGCCACAAACGATGACGGAAGCGGAAAAGCAGGAGTTATTTCAAGGAATTCCTGGACGTCCGAATATAGAGGAGGTCATCAAGGATATCGAAAAAGCAGAAGGAGAAACAGGAACGTCGGTTTCTGCTATCTCTTTCCAAACGGAGTCAGACGAAGAGACTCAAGCTGAAGTGACAACGACCGCTGATGGAACGGTAGAGCAAGATCAGTGGAGTACATTATTTCCTGAATCGATCTACAAGCTACTTGAAGAAAGAGTAAGTGAAGTTAAGGAGTTTACGGTTTCTTATAATGATGTGCAAATCTCATTGAATGGCAGTGATGAAGACATCAATGAGTTCGTGGATAAGCTTGTACAGTTGCCGAGAGTGTTTCATATACAGAATGTCACATACTCTTTAAATTCCGAAAAGGGTAATATGGATGCAACCATCACTGCACGAATGTTTTACTGTGAAGCTTTTCAAGCGGTATTCAAATAGATGAGGAAAAGGAGAGCAACCGAATGGCACTTAAGCGAAAGCGTATAGGCGATTTGCTTATTGAAACAAATGTAATTACAGACGAGCAATTAATGGATGCCCTGCTTCAGCAAAAAAGTTCTGGTTTGCGTCTCGGTGATCAATTAGTTGCGATGAATATCGTGGATGAAGACACGATTATTCAAGTGCTGGAGTTCCAGCTCGGCATAAAAAAGGTAAATTTATATGAGCTTGAGATTGATCGAAAGCTTATTAATATTATAGATGAAGAATTAGCAAGAAAGTACCAGCTGCTTCCACTTAAAAAGATAAATGATAAATTGCTAGTTGCGATGGTCGATCCACTCGATTATTTCGCGATTGACGATCTTCGCTTGAGCACCGGCTTCCGGATTGAGCCAGCGATAGCAAAGAGACATGAAATTCAAGTAGCCTTAAATCGTTATTATGGAATGCAAAAATCGATTGATAAAATGCTCGAGGATATGCCATTAAACGAGGATGACGAAGGCTTTTTAGAAGCCCAGCAGTCAGATGATTCTCCAGTCGCGAAAATGGTGAATCAGCTTTTGAGCCAGGCGCTTCAGGTGGGGGCTAGTGATATTCATATTGACCCGCATGAGCACGAAACGCTTATTCGCCTTCGTGTGGATGGGGTTTTGCGAACAGAGCGTACCCTCCCGAAGAACATGAACAATGTTCTTGTCTCAAGAATCAAGATTATGTCCAAGCTGAACATCGCTGAAAAGCGCCTTCCGCAAGATGGTCGTTTTAAAATGGACATTGATATGAGAAATATAGATTTACGTGTATCGATTCTTCCAACCGTGTTCGGGGAAAAGGTTGTTATGCGTTTGTTGGACACAGGAAACGTTGTTCTCGGAATTGAAAAGCTTGGTTTTTCAGAAAGAAACGAGGCCAACTTCCGAAAAATGATTAGTAATGCATACGGTATTATTCTCGTTACAGGTCCTACTGGGTCAGGGAAATCAACCACTCTTTACACGGCGTTGCAAAAACTGAATACCGACGAAGTGAATATCATCACAGTCGAGGATCCAGTAGAGTATCAGATCCGTGGAATTAATCAGGTACAAGTTAAAGCGAATATTGGTATGACGTTTGCGGCGGGTCTTCGCTCCATTCTCAGACAGGACCCGGATATTATCATGCTGGGTGAGATTCGTGATACAGAGACCGCGGAAATTGCTTTACGATCAGCCTTAACTGGTCACCTTGTATTAAGTACGCTTCATACGAATGATTCTGTTTCTGCGGTTAGCCGATTGATGGACATGGGGATTGAACCCTTCCTCGTATCATCAGCTGTGACTGGGGTTGTGGCTCAACGTTTAGTTCGAAAAATATGCAAAAATTGCTCTAGTCCATATGAACCGACAATGGAAGAAAAAGAGCTGTTTCAATCAAGAGGAATGGATACGAGCCATTTGAAAAAGGGGAAAGGTTGCTCGGCTTGTAATAACTCGGGTTATCGTGGTCGAATGGCTATTCATGAGACACTCCTGATTGATGATGAGCTACGCAATATGATTACACAGAAAATGCAGGACTCCGCTTATCGTAAGTACGTAAACACAAAAGGTTTCGTATCGATGTTTGAGGACGGACTGCAAAAAGCCACACAAGGGTTAACAACTTTAGAAGAGGTTTATCGCGTAACGGTAGAATAATGGGGGAAGAGCAAGATGATTCAAAAACTATTATTATTCGCATTTCAAAATGGGGCATCGGATTTACACATTACGACCGCTGTTACTCCTATTGTAAGAATCAATGGGAAGTTAAAGAAGGTAGGTAGCCAAGCGCTCACTCCTAACGAAACTGAGGAAATGGCAAGGGAGCTCATGACTCCAGAGTTGCAGGATCATTTTGACCAAAAAGGTGAAGTTGATTTTTCTTATGCCTTACCGGGAATCTGCCGTTTTCGTGTGAATGTTTTTAGGCAGAGAGGCTCTGTTGGTATTGTTTGTCGTGTGATTAATAGTAATGTTCCAAACTTTCTTGACCTTCATCTCCCAGACATTATCAAGGTGTTTGCACAGAAGACTCAAGGCTTATTAATTGTGACAGGACCAACGGGAAGTGGGAAGTCCACGACACTTGCTTCTATTGTTGACTTTATAAATGAAAATATGAGCAAGCATATCTTAACGCTAGAAGATCCAATCGAATACTTGCACAAGCATAAAAAAAGCATCGTGAATCAGCGAGAGATTGGATTGGACTCCAATTCCTTTGCGATCGGTTTAAGAGCGGCACTACGGCAGGATCCTGATGTGATTCTGGTGGGAGAAATGCGAGATCTTGATACGATTCGAACAGCGATTACGGCTGCTGAAACCGGGCATCTCGTTCTGGCAACTCTTCATACATCAGGTGCGGCACAGACGGTGGACCGAATTATCGATGTGTTTCCAGCTGAGCAGCAACAGCAAATCCGCACCCAGTTGGCAGGGACGTTAGTGGGGGTCGTTTCCCAACGATTATTGCCTGTTGCCAAAGATGACGGAAGAAGAGCAGCTATGGAGATTTTAGTAAATAACCATGCGGTTGCCAATTTGATTCGTTCCAATAAAATTCACCAAATTCAATCCATTTTGGAAACCAATAAGGCTCTTGGTATGCAAACGATGAATATGTCAATCAGAGAGCTTGTTCAAAGTGGGATTATTACCAAACAAACGGCTGATGAGTTTATCCCGAATTGGGATGCCCATCAGTAATCATGGACATTACGCGCTATAGGCGGTGAAATCATGCAATTTAAATACAAGGGAATACACTCCCTTACCGGCAAAGAGCAAAAAGGAAAGCTCATGGCTGTCAATCAAGCTGCAGCAGCAGAGGAACTTGAACGAAGAGGCTTATATATTGCCGAGTTAAAGGAAATAAAAGAATCCATTTTAAATAAGGATCTTAATGTAATTATTGGAGCGCCTGTGAAAAATCAGGATTTCGTTATTTTTTGCCGTCAGTTAGCTACCTTGCTGAATGCAGGAACGCCGATTGTCGATGCCATCCATCTTTTATCCGAGCAAGTGTCATCCAAGCCGTTTCAACAAGCATTAAAGACGATTTATCAAGATGTTCGTTCCGGGACGTCTCTGTCAAAATCATGCTCACAGTTTCCGAAGATCTTTGACCGTATTTTTGTCAATATGGTTCTTGCTGGGGAAACGAGTGGGGACTTAGAAAATGTCATGAACCGGTTAGCGATCTTTTATGAAAAAGATCGAAAGGTAAAGGAAAAGGTCAAGTCAGCGATGGTGTATCCGATTGCTGTTTCCATTGTGGCGGTCATCGTTGTCGTAATCCTTTTAACAAAGGTGCTTCCAAGTCTATTAAACAACTTACTATCGGTAGGGGGAGAAATTCCCGTTCCGACGAAAATTGTGATGGCAGCGTCTGATTTCTTGATTCATCAATGGTATATCGCCATATCGGTTGTCATCTTACTAATAGTAGGTTTTATCGCCACCAAGCGGAATCCAAAGGGACGATATATGCTTGATTTAATCGCATTAAAAACGCCCATCTTTGGGACATTGTTGCAAAAAACGATTTTAGCTCGTGTATCACGAACAATGGCTTCTCTGTTTGCTAGCTCAGTACCGGTACTCCAAACCTTAACGATGAGTGCAGAGGTGGCGGGGAATTCAGTTGTCGCGAAGGTGCTAGAAGATTCTAAGAATTCGTTGAGACGTGGGGAAAGCTTATCCACTCCGTTGGCGAATAGCTGGGTATTTCCTAAGATTACTACTCATATGGTGAAAATAGGAGAAGAAACAGGTCAGCTTGATACGATGTTTGAGAAAATTGCCGAGTTTTATGAAGACGATGTAGAGGAAATGTCGACTCGTTTGAGTGCCATCTTAGAGCCTCTTATGATTGCCGTGTTGGGAAGCATTGTCGGGCTAATCGTAATGGCTGCGATGCTACCGATGTTCTCCATCTATGAAAATTTCAAATAATAGCAAACCATAAAAAAGCTGACTCACAAAGAGTCAGCTTCCACTTTTACGCCACTCTATTCCAATTCGAAATATCCTCTTCAAGTGGTAGATTGTTTGCCCGTGCCTTTTTCGCCGCTCGGAAGAACATGACCACTAAGACCACTGTTCCGATCAACCCACCAATCCATGAAGTATTCATAGAAAGTCCGAATCCAATTTGGGCATTTAATATATATGTGATAACCATTACGAGCATAAAAGTTCCTGGTACGAGTGCAATATAGTAGTTCTTTTTCGCGATGTAAAGGTACATGGCTGCAACGAATAACGCAATAACAGCCGTGGACTGGTTAGCCCAGCTGAAGTATCTCCATAATAAGTTAAAGTCCATTTGAGTTAGAACGGCAGATACAGCAAATAATGGAACAGCAATCCACAAACGGTTGCTCAGTTTCTTTTGTGCCACATTGATATATTCAGCAATAATCATACGAGCACTTCGGAAAGCTGTATCACCAGAAGTAATAGGAAGAACCACTACACCGAGGATCGCTAAAGTACCACCGATGGCACCAAGTAGAGCGGTAGACGCTTGGCTAACAACGGCTCCAGGTCCACCAGCAGCTAGAACTTCTTGTAATCCTGCGTAACCACCATCAAATACGCTCATGGCAGCCGCCGCCCAAATCATAGCGATGACACCTTCTGTGATCATCATGCCATAAAAAATTTTACGGCCTTGTTTCTCATTTTGAGTCGTACGAGAGATGATTGGCGTTTGTGTGGCATGGAAGCCAGAAAGAGCTCCACAAGAGATCGTAAAGAATAACAATGGTAAAACTGGTAGATTATCTGGATGGAAGTTTGTTAATGATAGTTCAGGAATAGGTGCACCTGTGACAATTAACATAATTCCAACACCTAGCGCACTAATTAGTAAAAGAGCTCCGAAATATGGATATAAGCGACCAATTAATTTGTCTACTGGAAGCAAAGTAGCTAAAACATAATAAGCAAAAATAGCAACGATAATAAGAGATAGGGCAATTTTTCCATCCGTGACAACATGTAATAAGCTAGCTGGAGTGGTGACAAACACAGTTCCAACTAGTAAAAGAAGAAGTACCGCAAAGCCATTTACGACGTGCTTCATCACCTTTCCTAGGAAGCGGCTCGCCAGCTCAGGGAGATGAGCTCCTTTGTTTCGGATAGAAATCATACCGGTTAAATAGTCATGAACAGCACCTGCAAAAATACAGCCGATAACAATCCAAATGAAGGCAACCGGTCCGTAAAGAGCTCCTAATATCGGTCCGAAAACAGGTCCTGTACCAGCAATATTTAAAAGCTGAATAAGGGAATTCTTTGGTGTGCTCATCGGCACATAGTCAATTCCGTCGCTATTCACATACGCGGGTGTCGCACGATCCGCCTTCACCCCAAAGATTTTTTCAACGAATTTTCCGTAAGTAAAGTAACCAACGATGAGTAGGGCAATTCCTGCTAAAAAGGTATACAATCTAATTCCCCCTTATAATATTAATGAATGCGTTTTCATAAATCATTATAAAAGACAAGAACGTTTGAAAGGGGGATTTTGGACTGAAAAGCAGTTTTCCAACATTATCATGTCGTTAACCTGAATTAACCTGCATGATAAGTAGATATCTAGATTTCGAGTCTTGCTCGTAGTGCTTTCACATAGTTTCTACTTACAGAAAGAAGCTCCTTTTTTCCTTCAAGTTCTAGCTGATAAGCTCCGTTAAACCACGGAGTTAGCCGCTTGACATAGGTTAAATTCACAAGAAAGCTTTTATGAATACGGAAAAAGCCAAAGGGAACGAGCCTTGATTCAAACTCTTTAAGAGGGAGCTTCGTAATGAGCTCGTGACCCTCGGTAACCAGCTTCGTACTCTTCTCATCTCTCACAATATAGTAAACTTCCTTTGGATCAATAAATAAAATCTCCCCGTCTGCTTCAATCGCCAGCTTTCCAGATGTTTTGCTTTGCTCTTTTATCGGAGCAAGCTTTTTTTCTAATCTCCGGATCGTTTCGCGAAGTTGATCTTCATCATAAGGCTTCAATAAATAATCTAGGGCATCATACCGAAAGGCTTCGGCAGCGAACTCAGGATAGGCGGTAGCAAATACAATATAAGGAGGTTTTTTAAATTCTTTAAGTGCCTTTGCTAACTCCATTCCGTTCATACGAGGCATTTCCACATCTAAAAAGATCACATCTGGCTGAAGCTGTAATACCTTCATAAGGGCGGCTTCACCTGATTCTGCTTCCCCAACCACTTGAATGGTTGAAAAGGACTGTAGCAGATGCTTTAGTTCTTCGCGACTGTACGGTTCGTCGTCCACCACCATCACTTTAATAAATGGATCCATTTTCGTTCACCTCGCCGATTGGTATTGAAAACTGTATGCTCGTACCTTGTTGTAATGTACTGTTGATTTGAAGGGTTGTTTTTTCACCAAATACAAAGGATAGACGACGGTTTACATTATATAGCGCGACTCCGCTTCCTGTTTCAGATGAAATGGGTTGCGATAACAATAGCTGAATTCTCTCTGGAGGAATTCCTTCGCCATTATCTTTAATAGTGATAAGGATATGTGTTGGTTCTTTTTTAGTCGATATATGGATGAAACAATTCTTTTCTTTATCTTTAAATCCATGCTTAATCGCATTTTCAACAATGGGTTGAAGCGTAAGCGGAGGGATATTTTGCAACAGAGTGTTTTCGTCTATTTCATAGGTTACCGATAATTTATTGACGAATCGTGCTTCCTCAATAGCTAAATAAGCTTTCACATGCTTCAGTTCCTGCTCAAGCGTGGTTAAGCTTTGAGTGGTAACGGACAAGTTTTGACGTAAAAAATGCGACAGTGAAACAAGTAGCTTACGTGCCTTCATAGGATCCAAGCGAATGAGCGACAAAATTGTGTTTAGTGTATTAAATAAAAAATGCGGACTAATTTGTGCCTGAAGTGCTTTAATTTCCGCTTCTTTGGCCAGCTGATACGCACGGTCAACATCTGCGGTTTCTAGCTGGTTACTTAATAATGAACTTAATCCTGACACCAGCTCCATAATCACAGGAGTGATTTCTTTTTCAGAACGAAAATAAAATTTTAACGTTCCGATCGTTTCTCCTTGTTGTTGTAATGGCGCAACAACGACAGCACCAAGAGGGCAACTTTTTTCTCGGCAATGGATGGCATTTTTATCAGCAACGATCGTTTCGCCTTTTTGGATAGCAGACTGAGTAATTTGTGTTTGTATAGGACTCCCGACCTTATGGTGATCATAACCAAGCCCCACATGCGCAAGAATTTCCTTCGTATTGGTCATAGAGACCGCACTAGTACGAATTTCATTATGGAGAATATGACAGACGGCTTTTGCCGAATCATGGGACAGTCCATGGCGTAAATGGCTAAGTGTTTTTTCAGCAATTCGTAGCGTTTTCTGTGCTTGAATGGCACCCGTTCGCTCCTCTTCGTTTATCACACTTTTGATGATGAGTAAAAAGAGTGCGCTTCCAATTCCGTTTGCAAGAATCATAGGAACACCGATAATTTCTACAAGTGTCCAAGCTTTTTCAAACGGGCGAGAAATCAGTAAAATAATGAGCATTTGAACGGATTCTGCTAGGGCCCCGATAAAAAAGGCAGATGGTAACCGAACATGTTTATTTTTGCGGTGAAATAGACCTGCTAGCACTCCAGCGATGATGGCCGCAAGCCCACAAGAGATTCCGGTAAAGCCTCCAAGTGTAAACCGGTGGAGACCAGCAATGATTCCTGCTCCAATTCCGACCTTATAACCTCCAAGCAATCCGGCAATGACCACGCCCACGACACGAGAGTTCGCAATTGCTTCATCTTGATTCAAACCTGCTGTCCACGAGCTAAAGTGTAAGCTTTCCGTGCTTAATGTTAATCCCGAATAAGTTCCAATAATGCCAAAGAAGCCAAAAAAGAGGATCGCCGTAAATTGCTGTTTTCGATCCAGCTGTTCTTGATAAATCATGTCCCGGAAAAAGGGAAATCGTGTTAACACGAACGCAATCGTAACAATAATCCCCAACCGTTCAACCATCGTGAGCAATAATTCAAACATTGCGCAAGACCCCTTATCATGATTACTCTTCTATTTATATTTTAGCAGTTTTGTAGGGTGGGGGGCATTTTTATTTTTAGTGGCTGGGGGTTTCAGTGCCCGTTGGGGAGGAAAAAGTAGTTAATCGGTAAGATAGGGACGTTCTAATTACCCGTAGCAACCCAATAAGTCATCGACTGGGCAAATAGCGCCTCTCTAATTGCCCGCAGCAACCCCAAAAATCAGCAACCGGTCAAATAGCGCATCACTAATTGCCCGCAGCAACCCAATAAGTCACCAACCGGTCAAATAGCGCCTCTCAAATTGCCCTCATCAACCCAAAAGATTACCAACCGGTCAAATAGCGCCTCTCAAATTGCCCTCATCAACCCAAAAGATCACCAACCCGTCAAATAGCACCTCTCTAATTGCCCTCATCAACCCAAAAGATCACGAACCGGTCAAATAGAAAGCTTCTAATTGCCCGCCACAACCCCAAAAATCACCAACCGGTCAAATAGCGCCTCTCAAATTGCCCGCAGCAACCCAAGAGGTCAGCAACCGGTCAAATAGCGCCTCTCAAATTGCCCTCATCAACCCAAAAGATCACCAACCGGTCAAATAGCGCCTCTCAAATTGCCCGCAGCAACCCAAAAGATCAGCAACCGGTCAAATAGAAAGCTTCTAATTGCCCGCCACAACCCCAAAAATCAGCAACCGGTCAAATAGAGCATCACTAATTGCCCGCATCAACCCAAAAGGTCACCAACCGGTCAAATAGCGCCTCTCTAATTGCCTGCAGCAACCCAAAAGATCAGCAACCGGTCAAATAGCGCCTCTCAAATTGCCCGCAGCAAACTAAAAGATCACCAACCGGTCAAATAGAAAGCTTCTAATTGCCCGCCACAACCCCAAAAATCAGCAACCGGTCAAATAGAGCATCACTAATTGCCCACAGCAACCTAAAAGATCAGCAACCGGTCAAATAGCACATCACTAATTGCCCTCATCAACCCAAAAAGTCACCAACCGGTCAAATAGCGCATCACTAATTGCCCGCAGCAACCCAAAAGGTAAGCAACCGGTCAAATAGAGCATCTCTAATTGCCTGCAGCAACCCAAAAGATCAGCAACCGGTCAAATAGCGCATCACTAATTGCCCGCAGCAACCCAATAAGTCACCAACCGGTCAAATAGCGCCTCTCAAATTGCCCTCATCAACCCAAAAGATCACCAACCGGTCAAATAGCGCCTCTCAAATTGCCCTCATCAACCCAAAAGATCACCAACCGGTCAAATAGCACCTCTCTAATTGCCCGCAGCAACCCAAAAAGGTCACCAACCGGTCAAATAGCACCTCTCAAATTGCCCTCATCAACCCAAAAGGTCACCAACCGGTCAAATAGACCGACTCTAATCGTCTGCAGCAGCCAAATAAATCATCAACCGCTCAATTAGACCAGCCCAAAAATATAAAAATATAAGGTTTGCGTTTCCGCCAACCTGGGTATTTCATTAAAACAAAAAAGAAGCAGCGGATGGTCCTTCATCCACTACTCCTTTTTTGGAATATGATCAAATATTTCCTTTGATTCGAGGCTGTCAACAAAACGGTTGAGCCAGTCATAGTAATCTAGTGCATATTGATATTTTTCAATATCTAATACTGCTGAAGTCTTTACTTCGTCACTTGTTTCTGGATTTTCAACAAGAGCACGAAGCTCTTTCAGTGATCTATTAATAGTAGAGATATTAAGGGAGATGCCAGTTCGCCAGCTTGTGGAAAACAGGGCTGAGAAGGATTCGTACCAGTCGTCTGCGGCTTGGTATAAGTCTTTTCTTTCACCTTTCTTCCACACTTTTTCTACCATATTTAGTTCTTGAAGCTGTCTAACAGCTGTGCTCATACTCGTTTTGCTCATGCCAAGCTCGTCTTTCATTTCATCAAGAGTCATTGGCTTTTCACTAAAGTATAATAATCCATACAGTCTTCCTACCGAATGGGTAATTCCGTAAAGACTCATATTTTTAGCCATCGAATCAATAAAACGATCTCTTGCTTTCAATAGTTTGTCTTGTTCATTCAAGATATTTTCACTTCCCTGAGCTTTCTATCTATAGATTATCATATTGAATTTAAAAGTAGAAACGTATTATTTTGGAGGAATCTGGAGCATACGGGAGGAATTTTAACCATTCTACTGTTTAATTTGTACAGTTAAAACTTTACGAACTATATCTACGGAATATACAGAAATTTCGGCTTTGTTAAACACATGACAATCAAGCTACAATAAAAGGGCAGGAAAACTTCAAACTACTCACTCTCTTCGTTTTTCCTCTTATATACAATACAAATCTTACTAATCTATCAATCTATCAAATAAATAGAGATACAAAAAAGGGGTTATAAAATGAATAAAATTCATGTGAAAAATCTCACGAAAGTGTTTGGCTCGAATCCAAAGGAAGGAGTTAAGCGCTTACAACAAGGGCAGAGCAAGGAGCAAATTTTAAAAGAAACTGGCATGACCGTTGGTGTCAAAAACGCTTCTTTTGAAGTGAAGCCCGGAGAATTCTTCGTTCTTATGGGACTATCAGGGAGTGGGAAGTCCACTCTGATTCGCTTAATCAACCGTTTGATTGAACCGACTGATGGTGAGGTTCTGATCGATGGTCAAGATATTACGAAAATGAATAAAAACGACCTAATGCAAACAAGAAGAAAAAAATTATCAATGGTGTTTCAAAAGTTTGCTTTGTTTCCACATCGGAATGTACTAGAAAATGTGGCATATGGTCTCGAAGTACAAGGAGTAGAAAAAAGCATTAGAGAGGAAAAAGCTCGTAAATCTATTGCGGATGTTGGATTAGAAGGATACGAAAATAGTTTTCCTGATCAACTGAGTGGTGGAATGCAGCAACGAGTGGGGCTTGCGAGAGCTCTTGCGAATGATTCTGATATTCTCCTTATGGACGAAGCGTTCAGTGCACTTGATCCGATTATTCGTAAGGAGATGCAGGATGAGCTTCTTCAGCTTCAGAGTAAACTTGGAAAAACGATTCTCTTTATCACACATGATCTTGATGAGGCGCTGAAACTTGGTGACAGAATTGCGATTATGAAAAATGGAGAAATCGTTCAAATTGGTACAGCTGAAGAAATCCTTGAGAATCCAGCGAATGAGTATGTGTATAACTTTGTTGAGGACGTGGATCGCTCGAAGGTACTCATGGCTTCTAATATTATGAAAAAGCCTGACGTCATCACAACATGGAAGGATGGCCCAAGGGTAGCGATGAAGAAGATGGAGGATGCAGGCCTCTCAAGTATTTTCGTCGTGGATAAGGATAAAAACTTAAAAGGAATTTTAACGATCGATGCGGCCATCAAAGCCTATAAGGAAAACAAGTGGGTGGAAGATGTACTAGAGTCAGATTTCCATACGACTGATCCTAACACTCCACTTAGTGAACTAATTGGTATAGCAGCAGAATCAAGATATCCTATCGCTGTTGTGGAGGAAAACAAGCTAGTAGGAATTATTGTTAGAGTTTCGATCCTTTCGGGACTTGTGTTAGGGAAAGAGCAAAGCGAGGGGATGAAAGAATGAACTACTTTACATTACCGTTAGAGGATTGGACGAATAATTTTGTTTACGATTGGTTAATTCCAGTGATGGGTGGCTTTTTTGATTCGGTCAGCTCCATTATCTCTTTTTTCATCAATGGCGTGGCTGATTTATTTCTTATGATTCCAGCTGAAGTCATTGCTATTGTATTGATTTTATTAGCTTGGAAACTTGCTGGAAAAGGTATTGCTATTTTTACTTTAATCGGTACTTTATATCTTGGTTCCGTTAACCTGTGGGAAGATGCGATGTTAACATTGGCCGTTGTTGTCGTGGCAACCGTCTTTTCCATCATTATTGGATTACCATTAGGAATTTTAACTGCCAAATATGCAGTTTTAGATAAAATTGTTCGTCCAATCTTAGACTTTATGCAAACTTTACCAAGCTTTGTCTATTTGATACCGGCTATTCTGTTATTTGGATTAGGTGAAGTTCCAGCGGTTATTTCAACGTTTGTGTTTGCGACTCCGCCAGCGGTTCGTATGACAACCCTGGCCATTAAACAAGTGCCTGAAGATATGGTCGAAGCAGCAAGGGCTTTCGGTTCCACTTCATGGCAAATGCTTGTGAAAGTGCAACTACCTGTTGCGATTCCAACGATTATGGCAGGGGTAAATCAAACGATTATGTTGGCCTTATCAATGGCAGTTATTGCATCTATGATCGGTGCACCAGGGCTTGGGTCAACCGTATTAGCTGGTATATCTAGCGTAAACGTTGGTTTAGGTTTAGTTGGTGGATTAGGAATTGTTGTGTTAGCTATTATCCTAGACCGTATTACTCAAGGTTTAGGTAATAAAAATAAAAAATAGTCAAGGAGTGGGGAAGATTGAAAAAACTAAAGGTAAGCTTATTATTACTACTGGCCTTCATTTTACTTGTTGGTTGTAGCAGTGGAGCAAGTACTTCTGGAGAAAATGGGGAAGAAGACAGCAAAGATATTACCATTAACTTTGGGGTAACACCGTGGACGAGTACAATCCCACCTACAAAGGTTGCCAAGCTTCTTCTTGAAGACTTGGGTTACACAGTAAAAGAAACAAATGCTGATGCTGGTGGAGTATATACAGGTCTTTCAAAAGGAGATCTGGATGTATTCATGGATGCCTGGCTTCCAGTCATGCACGCGAATTATATGGAGCAATTTGGAGATAAACTTGAGGATACAGCTGTAAGTTATACAGATGGAGAGCTTGGTTGGGTTCTTCCAACATATGTAGAAGGTATTGAGTCTGTAGAAGATCTAAAGGGCAAGGAAGATTTATTTGGTGGAAAGATTTATGGAATTGAAGAGGGAGCAGGAATGAGTGTAACCTCTCAAAAAATGATTGAAGAGTTAGGATTGGATCTTGAATATGTGGCATCCAGTGAAGGTGGTATGCTAGCGCAAGCACAGCGTCTCATGGCGAAAGAAGAGCCCGTTCTTTTCCTTGGTTGGAGACCACATCCAATGTTTGCTAACTATGAATTAAAGGTACTACCAAGTCCAGAAGGATACTTTGATACATCAGAAGTTCACGTAATTACAAACAATGAGTTAAAAGATAAAGCACCAGAAGCATATGAACTATTAAGCAACTGGAGCATGAATGTATCTGATATTGAAAAGATGATTGTTGAAATTGAAGATAATAATCGCGATGCAGAAGAAGTAGCACAGGAATGGATTGATAACCATCCTGATGAAGTAAAAGCGATTAAGGGTGAGTAATAACAGGTAGAAAGGCTGACGATTAAATGTCAGCCTTTTTTATTGTAAAAAAAGTGTAGATTTACACCTTGTATAATTGGTATAATATACCTGAAATGGAACTTATGGTGTATTTTGGGGGGATAAATATGAAGTATAGACGTAGAAATACCACGGCTTTCACCGTACTTGCTTACTTTACTTTCTTTGCAGGGGTATTCCTTTTTAGTATCGGTCTTTATAATGCGGATAGTCTTGAATTAAATGAAAAAGGGTATTATATCGCTGTTATGATCTTAGTGGCTGTAGGAGCAATCCTGACACAAAAAGTAACAAGGGACAATGCAGAGGATAACGAAATTCTCGCAGAACAAGAGCGTCAGCGGTCACATTCGAATAGTAGTGAGTAAGAAAGGGGGAATGACACTGGTCATTCCCTCTTTTCTTTCCCTAAGGCTAAAATTCCGCTTTTTCCCTAGTTAATAGCCTGTACATTTTTTAAATTTATGAATCTAATGTAAAGAGAATGTAAATAAAACACTGGTTCGCTGACAGTGAATAGTATGTAGAAAGGTGGTTACTTTTTTGGACACTAGCGAGTTAAGACAAATGGTTGAGAGCATTACGGTAAACAACCTAGAAAACCAAGATGTAGAAGTTATCAATAATAGCCCTCTTCAAATGATTGGAAAGGGGAGACAGGGAGCTGTATTTCATTATACCGACGATGTATGTGTCAAGGTATTCGGAAATGAAGAGGATTGTGAGAGGGAGTATGAAGCATTATCGATGGGACAGCATACAGGTTTGTTCCCTAAGGTGTATGATCATGGACCTCTTTTTATTGTTATGGAAACCATTAAGGGAATTGATTTGAGGGAGTTCTTACAATCACACCCGTTAACAGAAGCGTTATCAGCAAAACTTATAGAAATGCTAATTATTTTTAAAGAAATCGGCTATGAGAGAATCGATCATCATAAGAGACAAATTTATCTCCAAGCAGATGGCAGTCTTCGGGTAATTGACGTAGCAAGGACGATTTGGCGTGACCGGGTATACCCATATCCTCGCAAACTATTAACCTCTTTAGGAGAAACTCATAGGGAAACGTTTCTATCACATGTGAAAGAAATTTCACCAGAGCTTCTCGAAGAGTGGAGCTATTATATGCGCATGGAAGAGCTAGCCAAAGAAATTTACCCTTTGTTATTGGAGAGTGGAAAAACGAAGAAAGTGGTTAAGGATCTAAGTAGTCGCCTGTTAACGAAGGATGAGAAGGAAAATGCTAGCAATCTCGTTAACTTAATGCACAAGGTTTTTAAAGAAGAATGGGTAAAAACCATGTTAGCTAGAGGACAGAATCCTGATGAAGTGATGCAGAAAATTGACGAGCACTGGGATGCTCTAGAGCAGAAACAGCAACAACCGGTAGCAGAAGAGCCAAATAAAAAACCTGAAAAAATTGATTTTAGTGAAATCCAACGAATTATTAATGGCTTTAATAAGCCAGACAAAAAAGAGAAAGATGACAAGAAAACCAAAGAGGATAAAAAGAAGTTTGAAAAGGCTTCGCCAGCTGAGAAAAGCAAAATGTTAAGACAGGAACTTACATCCATATTAATGCAAAAAATTATGGATAACAGTAAAAAGGGCAAAAAGTAAGGAGAGTCATAATGAAAATACTAGTAATCTGGCGTCTACTCACGGTTGGAGGGGTGAATGCTGGGTGGCGTAACCGGGCGATATATTTTAAAAAATATGGCATAGAAACAGAGTTTCTGTATACGACAGATCACGGTGGTATGCATATTATGGAAGATGTAGCTCCTGTTTACTTGACGAAGGACAAAGACACAATAGTGAAAATTATCCAAGATAATCAATATGACGCAGTTATTGTTGTTGATACAAAGGATGCCTTTAAGTGGCTGCGAATGGCCAATTATAACGGACCAGTAATAGTCGAAGCACGTACCCCAGAACTGATTAAACTCACTCCACATATCCAAAATTTTCATGGCATTGAACCAGTAGCCATCATTGTTCCCTCCCAATACCAAAAAAGGCTTGTGTCCATCCTTATTGAAGGGATTCCAATCGAGGTCATTTATAACGGAATCGACCCAGCTTATTATTACGCACTTAATGAAGAAGAAATCGATTATGATGCAGTGCCCATCCTGCCAAAGGATAAGAAGGTTATTGGTTGGATTGGCCGATTAGATAAAAGGAAGAATTGGCCGATGCTGGTGGAAATCGCTAAAAGAGTTAAACAGGAACGCAGTGATATTGAATTCTGGGTCATTGGTGGAGCACAAAGTGTCCAGAGAGAAGAGTTTGCTACAGTGTGGAAAGAAGAAGGATTAACTGACATCATGAAGTGGTTTCCGGTTATTCCTTATCAACAAATGCCACATGTGTATGCAAAGATTCGTCAATCAGGTGGTTGTACAATCGCGACTACCAAGACTGAATCATTTGGAAATACCTTTGTGGAATCCATGATTTGTGGTGTTCCAGTGGTTGCCTCTCGAATGATGCCCGTCACAGAAATTGTGAAAGATGGAAAAACAGGGAGCCTATTTCACGGAATGAATGTGGATGAGGCGATAAAGAAGCTATATTTCGTTATCGACCAGCCTGAAGTACAGAAGGAGATGTCAGAGGCAGCGATTTTGCACACACTTGAGAACTTCCATATTCACCGAGTGGCTGAGAAATATGTTCAATTTTTACTAGAAATTATGCAAAAAGAAACAGGTAGAGATGGTGTGGTGAAGGTGGATGATTAAGCCAGTTTCATATGTAAAGAGGTTAGAAGGAAAATCAAACACTCACTTAATCAAGTTTGACGATGGTTATGAATATGCTGTGAAGTATTTCATACCTGGGTTCGAAAAATCATTGCCAAATGAATGGGTAGCATACTGCCTAGCCAGATACTTACAACTGCCCATTCCACACGCTCAAATTATAGAAATGCCATCTGAATTCTCCAATGAAATTCCTGATTTTATCGAAAGTGACAGTCGCTATCAGTTTGCTTCGCGATATATTCCTGATTGTTACAACGGACACGAAGTCTCTCAAATTAAGAAAATCGTAAACGAGCAACAGCTAGCTTCGATTATATTATTTGATTACTGGTTATCAAACCGAGATCGAACGAAGAAGAATATCTTACTAAAAGAAGCGGGCGATGAGGCGTATCATCTATGGATCATTGACCATGCAGAATGCTTTGGTTCTTTTAACTGGACAGGAGAACAAGTTGAGGATCTTCCGGTGAAAATATTAAAAAGTGCCACTCACCGGTTAATGGCCCAATTTGTAAAGGATGAATCGGACTTTTATGAAGCAATAAAAGTGATTCAAACCATTCCTAACTTTCTCATTGAGGAAATTGTCAGCATCATTCCTGATGATTGGCAAGTGAGCACGGAAGAGAAAAAAATACTTTCCCAGTATTTAATCAGGCGCCGTAAGAAGATGCTTCCTCGAAGTTTGAAGAAATTCATGGCAAGAGAGTACCTCCCGTTTCTTTCAGCAGAAAGCAATAGAGGGGAGGGAGAAGGATGAAGGTACGGAAGGCAATTATCCCTGCTGCAGGATTAGGAACAAGATTCTTGCCAGCAACAAAAGCACAGCCAAAAGAAATGCTGCCCATCGTCGATAAACCGACGATCCAATATATTGTCGAAGAGGCCGTAGCAGCTGGAATTAAGGAAATTGTGATTATTATTGGACGAGGGAAGCGTTCGATTGAAGATCATTTTGATAAATCTTATGAGCTCGAAGACACCTTAACACGAAAGAACCAGATAGAGGTATTAGAAGAAATTCGCAAGTTATCAAGTTTAGTAACCATCTATTATGTGAGGCAAAAGGAACCCCTTGGATTAGGGCATGCGATTTTATGTGCAAAGAGCTTTATTGGTCAGGAACCGTTTGCCGTCATGTTAGGTGATGACATTGTGGAATCAGAAGTGCCTTGCTTAAAGCAGCTCATGAATGTTTTCGAATACTGTAACAGCTCGGTTGTAGCTGTTCAAACGGTGAGCGACGATGAGGTGAGCAAGTACGGAATTGTAAAACCAAAAGGAGCTATCGGAATTCCTAATTTATTTTCACTTGACTCATTAGTCGAAAAGCCAAGGAGAGAGGATGCTCCCTCAAACTATGCGATTATCGGAAGATACGTTTTTCGACCGGAAATTTTTGAAAAGCTTGAGTCATTACCGATCATTCCTAATGTCGAACTGCAGTTAACTGATGCAATTAATGAACTGAATAAAGAGCAAGCCGTATTTGCTTATTCCTTTGAGGGTACACGTTACGATATTGGAGACAAACTCGGGTTTGTGAAAGCAACACTCGATTTTGCACTAAGAAGGGAAGATATGAGGGAAGTGGTTTTAGAGTATATCAAAGACATCTATGAGAATATGGACTTTCGACAACGAGAGAATGATGAAGGATGAGAATTACCGTAATTGGAACAGGTTATGTAGGATTGTCTACAGGAGTTTGCTTAGCGGAAATCGGCCACCACGTTACATGCATTGATACGAGTGAGGAGAAAATTAACCTTCTTCGTGGAGGGAAATCTCCCATTTATGAACCAGGAATGGAGGAATTGCTTACTAAAAATATGGTGGCCAAACGGTTGCAGTTTACCACGTCGCATCAAGAAGGTTTGGAAAAGTCAGAAGTGATCATTGTTGCAGTGGGTACTCCTCAGCAAGATAGCGGGGAAGCGGACTTAACGTATCTATTTCAGGCGATCCAAGATGTGGCTCCCTACATCGAAAAAGGCTCAATTATTGTGATAAAGAGTACCGTACCCGTTGGCACAAATGAAAAGGTGAAAAAATTGCTGGAGGCCTTTGATCAAAACAAAGTCTCACCCTTTGTTGTATCCAATCCGGAATTTTTGCGACAAGGCTCAGCAGTGCTAGATACACTACATCCTGACCGCATTGTAATTGGGTGTGAGAACAAGGAGGTAGCTGCAGTAATCGAAAAGATGTACGCTCCTTTAAACGCAAAGGTTGTCAAGACAGATGCAAGAAGTGCGGAAATGATCAAGTATGCATCAAATGCCTTTTTAGCAACGAAAATCAGTTTTATAAATAACATAGGAAACCTGTGTGAAGCAGTAGGTGCAAACGTGGAAGATGTATCTAAGGGAATGGGGCTAGATCAACGGATAGGGGCAGCCTTCTTACAAAGTGGAATTGGTTATGGTGGATCCTGTTTTCCTAAGGATGTTAGCGCACTCTTAGCCGCCGCCAAAGAGTATCATGTACCTTTTTCAATGATTGAAGAAACGATGATGATTAATAACCGACAGAAGCTGCTTCTTGTAAAAAAGGCTTTGAATCGTTTTGGGGATTTAAAGCATAAGAAAATAGCTGTGCTTGGCTTTGCTTTTAAACCGGAGACAGATGATATGAGAGAAGCACCCTCGATTACCATCATTCATTCTTTATTGTACGAAGGAGCCTCTGTAATCGGATACGACCCGGTCGCAACGCGTAATGCCAAAGGAATTTTCGGAGAACAAATTGCGTATGCTACCTCGGTGGAAGAGGCGATAAAAGATTCAGATGCTGTCTTTATCGTTACGGAGTGGAAGGAAATCAAGCAGCTCGTATTATCAGAAGTGATTTCTCAAATGAAACAGCCAATCGTTTTTGATGGAAGAAACAGTTTTTCGGAAGCAGCTGTTCGGGACTGTGAGGAAATTGAATATTATCCGATCGGTAAGCCAGCCATCATTATTAGAAAAAGCTGAAGACATTCCTTCAGCTTTTTTACTGTTTCGGTTCGTAATTTAGATCTTTAAACAATTCCCTTTTTTCTTCCTTTGTTAAATCTCTCCACTGACCAACGGGGAGGTTGCCAAGATGAATGTTCATAATTCTTGTACGCTGAAGGCGAACAACTCCGTACCCTAAGCTTGAACACATGCGGCGAATTTGTCGGTTTAAGCCTTGTGTTAAAATAATTTTAAACACGTACTTTGATTGTTGCTCCACTACACAAGGAAGGGTTTTTGTATCAAGAATTTCCACACCAGATGACATTTTTGCAACAAACTCTTTGGTGATGGGTCTGTCTACAGTGACAATATACTCTTTCTCATGTTTGTTTTCTGCCCGAAGGATTTCATTAACGATGTCCCCATCATTTGTTAGCAGAATTAAACCATCAGAGTCCTTGTCGAGCCTTCCAATATGAAAAATCCGTAATGGATGGTTCACGAGATCGATAATATTTCCTTTAATATGACGCTCTGTTGTACTTGTAATTCCAACCGGTTTATTAAGCGCAATATATACATAGTTTCTAGCTACCACGATGGATTGGCCGTTCACCCTCACGTCGTCTCCCGCTTCTACCTGACTGCCAAGCTCAGCGACACGTCCGTTAATCGTTACTTTCCCTTCACTAATGAGCTTGTCTGCTCCGCGTCTGGAAGTAAAGCCCGATTCGCTAATAAATTTATTTAATCTCATTATTTTTACATCCTTTAGGTGTTTTGTCCTTTAAAGGATACAGCAATTGTTTGCCTGTTTTCAAGCGGGTGGTGGTATGTAGGGTTTTAATTCACTTTATTTTGCCCCTTTTTCTAGAAGAACCGATTGAATCTATTAAATGATAGGAGTACGATAAAACAATAAGATTACTAGTTCATTAGGAGAAGTTGCCCAATGCGAAGCTACCTTATTTTAGCGATGTGTGGCCTGTATTTGATTCAATATTTTGTAGAGCTTACCTGGCTTCGGTACGTGGTGGTGGCTCTAGCTTTAATTGCGTTTGTGGGCAGTGCTCCGAAAGCCGATCCTCTCCCAAGGCTTCTTGGTTTTTTTATGATGGGACTTGGAATAGTCCTTGAAATAGGGAAGGGGACAGGTGCCGAAGGGATAAGTGATGGTCTGTTTCTGATTTTACCTCTTCTTTGTTTAATTACATTAGCCCCATTATTGTCGATACCCTTACGTTTTGGAGGCTATTTTGAGGCAGTAGCTCTGCTTCTAAAAAAGCTAATGCAGCAGCCAAAGAAACTATATGCTGGAATTACGGGTACTTTGTTTTTATTAAGCCCAGTCTTAAATCTGGGTTCGGTTCGGATCATCAATGAATTTCTAGATGAGTTAAAGCTTCCATCGATGATGTCAGCAAAAAGCTATCTTGTGGGCTTTACGACCGCCATTTTTTGGTCGCCGTATTTTGCATCGGTTTCTTTAGTTCTTCATTATTTGCATGTTCCTTTCACTCAGTACATCGGATATGGAATGGTTCTGTCCTCTTTGTCTTTACTGATTGGAAATGTTTTATTTGCCCTTTGGCAGAAGAGAAACCCTATGAAGGTGGAATCAACACCTTCTCATTTACTAGATAACAAGATTCGTAATCAGCTGATAAGACTAGTATTCTTCGTTGTCTTGTTAATGGGATCTTGTCTTTTGATTGAGTGGGCTACCCACTGGTCGATGATTGTGATTGTTTGTCTGATTTCTGTTCTCGTTCCGGCAGCCTTTGCGATTCTGCCTCGCAACTGGGAGAAAATGCGCCCACTGTTAATCGATTATCGAGATCGTACCGTTCCACTGATGAACAATGAAATGATGCTCTTTATGAGTGCAGGAATGCTTGCCTTTGCGATAAAAGGAACCGCGTTAGCAGAGGGAGTCAATACGGTTCTAACTGGGTTTGCGAAGGAGTCCTTTTTCCTCTTTGCACTAGCTGTTATTGTGATCGTACTTGTCCTCACCTATATGGGAATTCACCAGATTGCTGTTGTGGGTGCACTGGCTATGCAGCTACAGCCGGCTGAGCTTGGAATAACGAGTATTTCTCTCGCGCTATTATTGTTACTCACCTGGGCGATGTCCACGGCGCTTAGTCCGTTCTCTGGCTTAAACTTAATGGTTAGCCGGTTTGCAGGGATTTCTGGTGTTCAGGTTGGGTTGCGAGCAAATGGAATGCATATGTCCCTCGTTGCAATCATAGGAGTCATGATTATTTCATTTGTTAGTTAACAAGTCATCAAATTAATCTTCCTATTTAACTAAAATGTTGATCAACTCCTTAGATTTTCTAAGGGGTTCTTTTTTTACAAGGAAAGTGCTGTACCGTTATACTTGTATATAAGGATAAGATGAGTTGAACTCTTTAACAAATAGGCAAGGAAGGGAGTCTTTATATTGGGTTATCATGAGCAGTATTTTCTAAAAACAAACCGTCACAAAGAGCTCTATCGCATGGTAAGTAAGCTAGCAGATTCCTTTCAAGAACGCTCAGAACAACACGACCGGGAAGGGAGCTTTCCCTATGAAAATATCGAGGAGCTAAAGAAAAGTGGCTACTCGAAGCTTTCTGTTCCAGAAGAATTGGGTGGTAAAGGAATTTCACTTTATGAGCTGGTTCTTCTACAGGAAAGACTAGCCCAAGGAGATGGATCTACCGCTCTTTCTATCGGCTGGCATTTAGGAATTGTTATGGATACCGCTGAAAAGAAGTTATGGAAAAATGGTGCTTTTGAGAAGATTGCAAAAGACATCGTACATCATGGAGCGTTATTAAACAGTGCGGTTTCTGAGGCAGCAACAGGGAGTCCAATAAGAGGAGGAAGACCGCAAACTCTTGCTGTACAAGAAGGGGAGCATTGGGTATTGAACGGCCGCAAAACGTTTACGACCATGTCTCCTGTACTCGATTATTTTATTGTCGTTGCAGCGGTGGAGAAAAATGGCGAAATTGCTCAGTTTATTGTTCCACGTGAAACAAAAGGGTTGGAAATCGTCGAAACATGGGACACCATGGCGATGCGTGGAACAGGAAGTCATGACATTCTTTTACAAAATGTGAGAGTTCCTCACGATGCGCTTGTACAAGTTCTTGATCAGGAATCTAAGAAAAAGGCAAATGGTTGGCTTCTGCATATACCAGCCTGCTATATGGGAATCGCCTTGGCAGCAAGAAATTATGCCGTGAAATATGCCAACCATTATAAGCCAAATTCTATCAAAGGTCCTATTAGTGAGCTTCCTAATATTCGTCAGCTGATCGGAGAAATGGAATTGAAATTAATGAGTGCAAGAACCTTTCTTTATTCCGTAGCGGAAAGATGGGATCAAGATGTTGAACATCGCTACGAGCTACATGCGGAGCTTGCAGCGGTGAAACATGTGGTTACCAATACAGCCATGGAGGTTGTTGACAAAGCCATGCGCATTGTAGGTGCGCAAAGTCTTTATTATAAAAATCCCCTTCAAAGATATTACCGAGATGTACGAGCGGGTCTTCATAATCCGCCAATGGATGATGCGGTTGTGTCGATGCTTGCACAAAGAGCGAGTAATGAGAAATAGATATGTCAAAAAATAGCCTTTCTTTCTTGTGAGGGGTTATTTTTTTTCAATCCATTTAATGCTATTCTATTATAAAGCAAACGCTTGCACAAACCCCTTGTGCATATGAGAGGAGCTATACATATGGATCAATCATGGTGGAAAGAAAGTGTTGTTTATCAAATCTATCCGCGAAGCTTTAAGGATAGCAATGGTGATGGAATTGGTGACCTTCAAGGGATTGTTGAAAAACTTGATTATTTAAAGGATCTCGGTGTTGATATCATTTGGCTGTCTCCTGTATATAAGTCACCAAACGATGATAATGGGTATGATGTGAGTGATTATCAAGATATTATGGATGAATTTGGAACGATGGCAGATTGGGAACGTTTGATTCAGGAGATGCATGATCGGGAAATGAAGCTCATGATGGACCTAGTAGTAAACCACTCATCAGATGAGCACCACTGGTTTCTAGAAGCGAAAAAGTCAAAGGACAACCCCTACCGAAATTATTACATTTGGCGCAAGGGAAAGGATGGCAAGGAGCCAACGAACTGGGAATCATTCTTTAGCGGTTCTGCATGGGAGTATGATGAAACGACTGATGAGTACTTCCTCCATCTTTTTAGCAAGAAACAACCTGATCTAAATTGGGAAAACCCCAAGCTTCGCCGAGAAGTGTACGATATGATGAATTGGTGGATTGATAAGGGTGTCGATGGCTTCCGAATGGATGTAATCAATCTTATATCTAAGGCAGGATACCAGGATGCACCGAATATGGAAGGGAAAAAGTATGCTTCAGGTGCAGAGTATTTCTTTAATGGCCCTAAAATACATGAGTATTTACAGGAAATGAATAAAGAGGTGCTTTCAAGAGGGGTCGTTACGGTAGGTGAGACGCCAGGTGTAGACGTGGAGCAGGCAAAGCTTTATACCGGTTCCGATCGGAACGAACTGAATATGGTGTTCCAATTTGAACATATGGATCTTGATTCAGGGCCAGGTGGGAAGTGGGATTTACGTCCGTTAAAGCTAAAAGATTTGAGAGACAATTTTACCAAATGGCAAAAGGGGCTTGAAGGCGAAGGCTGGAATAGCTTGTACCTAAACAATCATGACCAGCCACGTATGGTTTCTCGATTTGGAAATGACGGGAAGTATCGTGTAGAATCAGCAAAAATGCTTGCGACCTTCCTTCATACGTTACAAGGCACTCCTTATATTTATCAAGGTGAGGAAATTGGCATGACGAATGTCAAATTTGACTCCATTGAGGAGTATAAAGATATTGAAACATTGAATATGTACAAGGAAAAGGTTAAAGAAAACAACGAAGATGAAGCGAAAGTGATGGAATCCATCTATGTAAAAGGGCGGGACAATGCACGAACTCCAGTACAGTGGAATGCTAGTGAACATGCTGGTTTTACAAATGGAACGCCATGGATTGAAGTAAATCCAAATTACAAGGAAGTGAATGTCGAACAAGCAGTGGCCGATCCAGATTCGATATTCCATTACTACAAAAAGCTAATCAAATTAAGAAAAGAGAATGAGGTCATTGTGTATGGGACATATGATGTCCTTCTTGATGATCATGAACAAATCTATGCCTATACGAGAACGCTTAAGAAAGAAAAACTACTAGTTATCCTAAATTTCTCTGACCATCGACCGGAGTTTAAGCTTCCAGAAGAAATGATCTGTCGTGATGTAGAAGTATTGATCAGCAATTACGAGCAAGCAGAGGAGCCGGATGTGAGTTCGATCAAGCTTCGTCCATACGAGGCAGTGGTATATAAATACAGATAAGAAAGGCGAGGGGGGAACCCTCGCCTATTTTAGTACTTTTTCTATCACTCGTTTGGTTAGCGTAGGAACGACTTCTAAGGAGTAGGTCATCTCAAGTCTTTCTAATCGTTTATGCGCATCAATCCCGTATGGTCCAATATTGACGACAGGAACATTGATATCGCGTATATCTTGGAAATTGATAAAATGCTTCCGTCCCCAGCTTGGATTGTTATTTGTAACTGCTTGAAGTCCTGTATCATCATCGCTTAATGCAACAAAGCTCATATCAGAGATATACGGGAAAAAGTTCCGTGTGACGATCGGATAGGGGTAATCTGGCTGTACTTCAGCAACGGCTTCATCAAGTGCAGAAATAAGGGTTGATTCATCAGGTGTTTTCCCGGTTAGTTCAATTCTTGGTGAATACAATGATGAATAAAACAAAATCATAGCAGGGCTCTTGTCCTTCATCCATTTCCATGCTTCCTCTACCACACGTGCAGCGTACATCCGGCTATCCAATGATTTGTCTTGTTGCAGCTGATCTTTATATTGGTTCATATGTTCTCTATATCTATCTCCGTGTTCAACAAGTAGATTTTCTTCCATCTGTTCATAGGTAAACACTCTTGTTTTCCAAGGAATTGGTCGGTAGGCTTCACCACTGATTTTACAATAGCTTTTATAGCGCTCTTCATAGGTACGTAAAGCACGACCGAAAGCGATTGTCGCTTGTTCGGTAAGTTTGTCGATGACATCCTTTGGCGTCCAAGAATGAATAAAGAAATTATAGTACACATAAGCAGATAAGGCCGTTTGTACGTCATACGAAGGCTTCATATCCATTTGTTTTAACGATACAGGAGGGACGGTCGTCTCCCCTAATGCCTCGTTGCAAAGCTCCGGATTATAATTGATTTGCTGTGTTAATTCGGCTGCTAAAAAATTCGGGTCTAATCCTTCAAAGCATGCGCCGACATGTGTTTCCGAGCCGGTGATGAAAAAGGAAGGCAGGAGCTTGCCGACGGTTCCTTTGTATATGTACCGATTTTGATCCCCTTTGAATCGTGGAGCTACGAAATCAGCGTTGATCGCTGCAACATATTCGAAGTGATGCTCTGTCTTCCATCTTTTTAATGTTTTTAACGATGATAGAATTCCGTTTGAACTATCCTCTTCATCACATTCTGCCAAGAAGACAAGGTTTCCATCAAGCTCTTCGGGATGTTCGGAGAAATATTTTAGTAGATAAAGGTGGCTCGCAAGTCCGCTCTTCATATCTAAGGTGCCTCTACCAAAGAGCCAGTCCCCAGATTCTAGTTGTTCCTTTACCTCTTCAGCTAGGTTTTCTTTCTTTAAAGCTTCAGCTAGCTCGTCAGGATAACAAGCAAGGCTTTTTAATTGATTGAAATCATCTATCCCAACGGTATCCACATGGCCCATCAGAATGACCGTGCGATTACTTGTGCCTTTTGTTCCTTTTACAAAGGCAAGAACATTATATCTTTCGTAATCGTCATCAATGGTTGGTTCAATTACGAGATTTGATTGGTTTTCTTGAAAATATGGAAATGAAGTCAGGAGGGTATGCAATGAATGAGAGATGACTTTTTCTCCATCTGTATTGACAACACTTTCAATTTGAACGAGCTGTTTGGTGAAAGCTAACACATCAGTAAGACAAGGTAATAGCATGGGTTTTCTCCTTTTTCTTTGAAGGCTGTGTTCGTAAAGTTTGTTGTTTTGGAAAAATCCCAGAAGCCGGATTTTTCCCCGCATAACGTTGAGTTTATTGGTCTATTTGGAGAGTAGCTCTTTTCTAAGGAGGATAAAATCCTGATTGGCTGCTGAAACATATAGTTTAATTCTGAAAAAGTGTGGATATAGCAACAATGTTTTAGAAAAGAGCCTCCTTGAAATAATCATCTACCTTCACTATACGACAATGAATTCTTATTAGAAAGTAGCAAGTGTAAGAGGATTGTAACAATATGGATGATTCATTGAGTTGGTTACCTCCTATAATGAGAACATTGAAAAATTTAAAGATGGTTAGGTGATACGATGCATGGAAAACATGTTCCTGTTGATTACAGCCAAAATCCGTTTATTGTGATCTGGGAAGTAACGAGAGCTTGTCAGCTAAAGTGTGTGCACTGTCGTGCAGACGCACAGTTGGTGCCAGATCCAAATGAGTTAACCCATGAGGAAGGGCTCGCTTTAATCGATGAAATTTATGAAATGAACAACCCGATGCTTGTTTTTAGTGGTGGGGATTGCATGATGCGTGACGATCTACTGGAGCTAGCCGATTATGCGGTTAAAAAAGGAATGCGTGTTTCTATGACTCCAAGTGCAACGGCAAATGTGACAAAGGAGAAGATGAGACAAGCA
Organism: Bacillaceae bacterium; assembly: GCA_041640555.1. GTDB lineage: Bacteria > Bacillota > Bacilli > Bacillales > Cytobacillaceae > Robertmurraya_A. Next base: position 478,108 of record JBEQAB010000002.1, on the reverse strand, counting down.
AAGCAGGTGGGGTTATCAAGATGGGCATTTAGCTTGGATGGACCGACTGCTGATATTCATGATCAATTCCGTGGCATTCCCGGTTCGTTTGACTAAACACTTGAGAAAGTGGCGTACTTGCGTGAGCTAAACATGCCGCTACAAATCAATACAGTGATTTCACGTTATAATTACGACCATCTCGAGCAAATGGCCAAGATAATGGAAGAGCTCGATGTGGTGATGTGGTATATCTTTTTACTTGTACCTACCGGAAGAGGTCAAGTGGATGATTGTTTAACGCCACTTGAACACGAAAAGGTATTTAGGTGGTTGTACGACTTAAGTAAAAGCGTTCCTTACGATATAAAAACAACGGCAGCACAGCATTATCGGCGAGTGGTTCTTCAGCAAAAAATGAAAGAGCATAAAGTATCAACTGGTCGTATTCGCTACGAGGATACGATGACGATGGATCAGGATAGAATCCGAGATGGTCTAAAGCGTGCGCCAAAGAGTGTAAATGATGGAAATGGGTTTATCTTCGTTTCTCATACGGGTGATGTGTTTCCAAGTGGATTGCTCCCAATAAAAGTCGGGAATATCCGAAAGAATCGGTTAGAGCATATTTATCGGACATCTCCAGTCTTAAAGGAACTTCGTAATCCAGACCTTTACAAAGGAAAATGTGGGATGTGTGAATATCGTCATATATGTGGAGGTTCCCGTTCTCGAGCATATGCTATGACGGGGGACTACTTAGCGAGTGAACCGTTTTGTGTGTATGTTCCACAAAGCTTACAATAGCTGCTTGTACAGAGAAAGAAAAAGAGGTAAGCCTGCTGATTCATGACAGCAGGCTTTTGGAGTCAACTATTTTGAACGTTTCGAAGAATTTCATATGCTTTATCACCGGCTTCAATTGTAAGACTCTCCCACATTTCGTCTCGAAGTAAATCTAATTCAATAATCATCCTGGCTAAGGTAATTGCATCTTCATTTTTCATCATCATTCTTCCTTTCCTTTCTTGATGCTACCCATTTTCTATAGACCTCTTCCATTTCGGTAAGAGTGAAATCAGCTGAGTCTTTACGAACTGTGAGGGCACCGGCTTTTGTTAGGAAACTCTCATACTCTTTTCGTCTTTTCTCAACCATTTCTCTTAGAAGCGCCATGGGGAGTTCATCCTTTCTGATTGGTATTAACGTAATTGTAAGTGGGTTGGAAGTATTTATCACTTCATCTGTTAGTTTAATTAACATCCTTTTTAAAACTTGTCAGAATTTCTTACAAGTTAGACGTCTATTGTGTAAGGTAATGGTATAATCTAGAAACAAACGGTGTGGGAAACGGAGGAATAAACCATGGGGGAAGATACATCATATAAAAGTCGAAAAGTCATAACGATTGGTGTAGTAAGTGAATTAACAGGCCTTTCCGAGAGGCAAATCCGTTATTACGAGGAAAGAAAGCTCATATTCCCTGAGCGGTCTGAACGAGGAAACCGAAAATATTCATTCTCTGATGTAGAAACGCTAATAGAAATTGCGAATAAGCGAGAAGAAGGTGTTCGAACGTACGAAATCAGACAGGATATGATTAAGAAAAATAATTTAGCCAAAGATGAGAAACTCCGTAACAAAATGCTTCGTGGACAAATTAACGCTAGGTTTGGAATTCAAAAAAATCAATAGCCCTTGTATGAAGCCTGCATAAGGCTTTTTTGTTTGTCGTAAAAGATGATTGAATATTTTGTACACTCTATTAATATGTTACAATTATAATATTAAGGGTGACTAAATAATTTGTCATATTTTCGGTAATAGAAATGGAGGGATCCACCATGAAGAAGCTTTTTAAGTACATATTTCCCTATAAATATGCCACGATCATTGCGTTATCACTTACCGGCTTTGAGTTGGTGGTTGAGCTGATACAGCCTGTCCTCATGGCTAAAATCATCGATGAGGGTATTACAAACGGAGACATGTTTCCCGTCTACCTTTGGGGCGGTATCCTTTTACTTCTTTCTTTTATTGCTTTTGTTGCAGGAATAGTAAACTCCTTTTACTCCTCCCATGTAGGTCAAGGGGTCGGCTACGATCTTAGGAGAGACCTGTTTGATAAAATCCAACAATTTGCCTTTAAGGACTTTCAGGAAATTCCGACTTCTTCCTTAATTACGAGGCTGACAAACGATGTAACTCAAATACAGAACTTCCTCTTTATGAGTCTACGTATTGCGCTCCGAGCACCTTTATTTATTCTAGGTGGAATGATTATGGCGTTCACGGTAAATGTGAAGCTCGCTACGATTCTACTTATTTCCGTACCCCTTTTAATGGTGATTGTTTTAACTCTAATTCGAAAGGGAGTCATTCTATTTCAGCTTGTTCAGAAAAAGCTTGATAAAGTGAACCGTATCATTCAGGAAAATTTAGTAGGTATCCGGCTTGTTAAAGCGTTTACAAGAGGGGATCATGAGCAGGGACGGTTTGAAAAAGTAAACAAGCTGCTAAGAGAAGACAATAAGAAAGCCCTCCAAATTATGGAGATGACGATGCCCATTCTTATGTTTGGAATGAATGTTGCGATGGTGATCATTCTTTGGTTTGGTTCTCTTCAGCTGGATATGGGTGGGGCACAAGCAGGGGAAATCGTCGCTGTGCTTAATTATGGAACGAAAATTATGTTTGCTTTTACCGTTTTTTCATTTGTTATGATGAATTACTCTAGGGCACAAGCCTCAGCGGGGAGGCTTGTTGAAATACTTGAACAAGAGACAGATGCTGAACAGCTGAAAACTCCTTCAACAGGTAAAAAAATAGATGGACGGGTGGAGTTTCATCACGTGAGTTTTCAATATCCACAAGCGCTTAAAGGAACACTTGATGATATTAGCTTTACGGCAGAGGTAGGTCAAAGAATTGGAATCTTAGGGGAAACAGGATCAGGAAAAACGTCTTTATTTCAGTTAATTCCTCGCTTGTTTGAAGCAACTGAAGGACATATTACGATTGATGATGAGGACATCACAAAGTACGAAAAGGAAGAACTACGAAAGCAAATCGGTATGGTCCCGCAGGAAGCGCATTTATTTACGGGGACGGTAAAAGAAAATATTGGCTGGGGGAAGGAGAATGCCACTTTAGATGAAATTATGGAGGCTGCGAAAAAGGCAGAAATTCATGAGTTCATCATGACTCTTCCACACCAATACGAAACCATGGTTGGACAGCGTGGAGTAAATTTATCAGGTGGTCAAAAGCAACGTCTTTCCATCGCACGGGCCATCGTAAGACAGCCAAAGATCTTGTTATTAGATGATAGTACGAGTGCGCTTGATTCCAAAACGGAGGCTAACATTCTAACCTCAATAAAGGACCAAGCCTGCACCACTTTTATCATAGCTCAAAAAATTAGCTCCGTAATAAAATCCGATCAAATCCTTCTCCTCGAAGAAGGTATGTTGGTCGCAAAAGGAACGCATGAACAATTGCTAAAAGAAAGCGACAGTTACCGTAGAATATACAAGTCCCAAATGCAAAAGGAGATGGAGCAGCTTGCATAAACCTGAAACAAAGCCAAAAGCAAAGAATATAAAAGGAACGCTGCTTAGGGTTCTTGGCTACGCAAACAAGGAAAAGGTACTGCTCTCTTGGGTTTTATTTATGGTGATTGCAAGTTCTGTTTTTTCCCTGATTGGACCCTATTTATTAGGAGTGGCGGTTGACGATGTGATCGCAGGAACCAATAAAGAACGCTTTTTGTTATTGTTATTTGGAATCATCATCGTCTTTCTATTGCAATCAGCGGCTCTTTTTTTTCAGAACAATTGGATGATTGGTATTGCCCAAGAAATTGTCTTCCGAATGAGAAACCAGCTTTTCAAGAAGCTACATATGCTCCCCATCTCCTTCTTCCAGAAGCGTCAGCATGGTGAGCTTATGAGTCGCTTAACGAATGATATGGAAAATGTCAGTCGAACATTAAATTCAGCCATTATTCAAGTGGTGACAAGTACGTTAACGATAGTAGGAACCATTGCCATGATGTTATGGCTGAGTCCGTTGTTAACGGTATTAACATTAACGATTGTCCCTGTCATGTTTGCCGGACTGAAATGGATTACGAACCGCACAGGGAAGTTTTTTAAGGAGCAGCAAAAAACGCTCGGTGATATGAATGGTTTTATTGAAGAAACATTGTCGGGTCAAAAAATAGTAAAAATGTACTCGCAAGAACGGAAAGTTATTGATCAGTTTGCAGAGAAAAACGATGCGTTGAAAGAATCAAATTACTGGGCTCAAACTTACTCAGGTTTTATTCCAAAACTGATGAATATGCTAAACAATGTAAGCTTTGCAATCATAGTGGGGATTGGTGGAGTTCTTGCAATCAAGGGCTCCGTTTCAATTGGTGTCATTGTTACGTTTACTACATACTCTAGGCAGTTCACGAGACCATTAAATGATCTCGCTAACCAGTTCAACATGATTTTATCGGCTGTAGCTGGTGCGGAGCGTGTGTTTCAAATTGTGGATGAAAAAGAGGAACAGGATGATGAAGGGAAGGCAGTATCGATTGATCGTTTGCATGGAGAGATTGTATTCGATCAGGTAGGCTTTTCCTATGATGAGGAGCTTGCAACATTAAGGGATGTGAGCTTCCAAGCTAGAGCTGGAGAGACGGTTGCCCTAGTTGGACCAACTGGAGCGGGCAAAACAACAGTAATCTCCTTGCTTGCTCGTTTCTACGACAGTAATCAGGGGACGATTTGGATTGATGGAAGAGACAGTAAAGAAATTACACGAGACAGCTTAAGAAAGCAAATGGGTTTTGTTTTACAGGATTCCATTCTTTTTGAATCAACCGTACGGGAAAATATTCTCTTTGGTCGTCTTGCTGCTACAGATGAAGAGGTAATCCAGGCAGCAAAGGAAGCCAATGCGCATGATTTTATCATAAAGCTTCCAAATGGATACGATACGGTCCTAAATGGAGAAGGGGCAGGAATTAGTCACGGGCAAAGGCAATTGTTATCCATAGCCCGTGCACTGCTAGCGGACCCAGCTCTGTTGATTCTAGACGAGGCGACAAGCAGTATTGATACGATTACAGAAATGAAAATTATTGAGGCGTTGGAAAGACTCATGAAGGGCCGAACCACATTTGTAATTGCCCATCGCCTGAACACCATTCAAAATGCAGATTTAATCGTTGTGTTAAAGGACGGTCAAGTGATTGAAAAAGGCTCAAATAAAGAGCTCCTAAAACAAAATGGATTTTTTGCAGACTTAGTTCGTACGCAGCAACAAAAGGCAATCATGTGAAAGTTGACCCTTAAAAGGTCAGCTTTTTCTTTTTTTATAGCAAAAAATAGGTAGTAGTTGGGCAAGGTAAGGAGGTAGAAAGGAGCGGAAAACAGTGGTGTATGATTGCGTGATCGTCGGTGGTGGAATTGCTGGATTGCAGTGTGCGATTCAGTTAGGAAGATATATGTACAAGGTGCTTGTCATTGATTCAGGGGATGGTCGGTCTACTCTATGCCGAAGCTACCATAATGTGCTTGGTTATCCATCTGGTGTGAGCGGTGAGTATTTACGGTCCATTGGGGAGAAACAGGCGAAGCAGTATGGGGTAGAGTTTTTACTAGAAAAGGTTGAAAAGGTGGAGAAGAAAAAAGAGATTTTTCATGTAACCACTCATCATGGGGACGAGAAAAAGGCCAAGAGATTGTTGATTGCAACCGGAGTAATGGACCGGATTCCGCCAATCCCCGAGCTGTACCCATGCCTAGGGCAGAGTGTGTATATTTGCCCTGATTGTGATGGATATGAAATCAAAGATGAGAAATGTATCGTAATTGGCTCGGGTAATGTTGGAGCCAATGCGGCCGTGACTTTATTGTATTGGTCGAAAAAGCTTATTTATGTGAATCATGAGCGAAAAGAAGTGGATGAAAAACTCCTTAAACAGCTTAAAAAGGAAAATATTGAGTACTATGAACAGTCAATTGAACAAGTACAGGCGAAGGACAGCCAGTTTCAAGGTGTCACTTTGACAGATGGAACACAGATAGTTTCAAGTCATGGATTTGTCGCATTTGGAAACAATGAGGTTCGTTCTGAGCTAGCGGCTCAGCTTGGAGTAGAACGGATGGAAAATAAACATATTCTTGTTGACCCTCGTTCAAAAATGACGAATATCAAACATGTTTGGGCAGCAGGTGATGTGGTAGCCCATTCTGAGCAAGTAACCGTTGCCATGGGAGATGGGCTTCAAGCAGCGATTTTTATTCATAAATCATTGATGAATGAATCTTAATAGGAACTGGCCGTTTTTTTGACGGCCAGTTATATGCGATTAATTAAAGAAATTCAAGCAAAAAGCTCCCTTTCACTTCGACACACGAAACACTCGGTAGCCTAACCGATCACCATAATATCCGAGCAGCTGTTGATGGGCTGCCATGACCTGGTTGAATACCGGATGATTTTCAACTGCCATGGAAGGAGGAGCTTCAGCTACTAATCCATCACCGCTTAACATTTCTTCCCAAGCCGTACGGCGGAGAATTACCTGGAGAGAGTGAAAGCCTGTCTTTTCAAATAATTGCGCCCATTGTTGTTCAGAATAGATCTTCGAGATACCGTATACCGATTGAATTCTCCGTCGTTCATTCGGAGTAAGAGTGCCTTCAACGTTCATTTCAATAGCTAAGACGACACCATTCTTTTTCAGCACTCTGTGCAGTTCTTTAAGTGATTTTTCTACATTTGTAAATGTCAGAACCGATTCTGCTAAAATTAGTTCAAAGCTTTCATCAGGAAAAGGGAGGCTTTCCAGACTAGCTTGCATAACGGTAACAGGCAATTGTTGAGAGAGAACACGCTCGCGAGCCTTCTCGACCATCGCTGGAAGGAGGTCGATGGCTGTGACCTGTGCACCGAATCTTTTAGAAACATAGGAAGAGGTTAATCCTACTCCGCAGCCTGCATCCAGGACGTTAGTATCTCTTGTAATATGTTCCCGTTTTAACAGCTTTTTTGTTAGTGAATGTCCACCAGGGTGGGCTCCAGCGATACCATAATAGGCTAGAGCTTGTTGATATGTTATATCCATCGTGTAATTCCTCCCACATGTATGCATAACATATCGTATGGTGTGTAACGGATAAAGGACACGGCTAAGCAAAAAGGAAATCGGTATTGCGAAAATGACAAGTAAGCGTTAAACTGTTAACAACAGTGCAACCTTTAAAAGGGTATTTTTTTACTCTATTTATGCAAACGGTTGCGCTATTAAAAAGCAGTTTAAAGATTGAAAAAAATAGAATGTCAGAGGGGTTATATATGAAGAAGATATGGTGGAAGGAAGCCGTGGCCTATCAGATTTATCCAAGAAGCTTCCAGGATTCAGATGGAGATGGAGTTGGAGATTTACAGGGAATGATTCAACGACTTGATTATATAAAAGATCTTGGAATTGATGTGATTTGGATTTGCCCTATGTATAAATCACCTAACGATGATAATGGATATGATATATCCGATTACGAAGACATTATGGAAGATTTCGGGACAATGGAAGACTTTGATGCTCTCTTAGCAGCCGTTCATGATCGTGGAATGAAGCTAATTATTGATCTGGTTCCTAATCACACTAGTGATGAGCATCAATGGTTTATCGAATCACGTCAGTCAAAGGACAATCCAAAGCGCGATTGGTATATTTGGCGGGACGGGAAAGATGGAGCAGAGCCGAATAACTGGGAAAGTATTTTCGGAGGTTCTGCTTGGCAATACGATGAACAAACAGAGCAATACTATTTGCATGTGTTTTCAACCAAACAACCAGACTTGAATTGGGAAAACCCTGAAGTTCGTGAAGCTGTCTATAGTATGATGAATTACTGGTTAGATAAAGGCATAGACGGGTTCCGGATTGATGCGATTAGCCATATTAAGAAGCGTCCAGGATTTCCAGATATGCCAAACCCAGAAAATAAGAAATACGTTTCTTCTTTTGACATGCATATGAATCAAGAGGGAATTCATGAGTTCCTTTCTGAAATGCAGGAAAAGACATACGGCAAATATGATGTGATGACAGTGGGAGAAGCGAATGGGGTGTCAGTAGACGAAGCGCATCTTTGGGTAGGAGAAGAAGAAGGTAAGATGAACATGGTATTCCAATTCGAGCATCTTGATCTTTGGGATACTGATCCTGCCAAAGGTCTTGATATTTTGGGCTTAAAACAAGTGCTCACTCGCTGGCAAAAGGGATTAGAAAAGGACGGCTGGAATGCGCTGTTTATTGAAAACCACGATAAGCCGCGAATTGTTTCCACATGGGGGAACGACAAAGAATACTGGTATGAAAGTGCAACAAGCATGGCAGCGATGTATTTCCTCATGCAGGGGACACCATTTATTTATCAAGGACAGGAAATTGGAATGACCAATGTTCACTTCCCAAGTATTGATGATTATGATGATGTGGCTGTCAAAAATATGTATCGTTTGAAGCGTGAAGAAGGGATTTCACATGAGGACATTATGGAAATCATTTGGGCCACTTCAAGAGACAATAGCCGAACACCGATGCAATGGTCGGATGAACACGAAGCTGGATTTACAACAGGAACGCCTTGGATGAAGGTGAATCCAAACTTTATAGACATCAATGTAAAAAAACAGCTAGAAGACGAACGCTCGATTCTCTCCTTTTATAAAAAAATGATTCAGCTGAAAAAGAATAATGATGTGTTTACGTACGGTAAATATGAACTTCTATTAGAAGAAGACCCTCAAATTTATGTGTACACACGAGAAAGTGAGAACGATAAAGTTATTGTTCTATCGAATCTAACAGGGGAAGCTGCAACACTCGCTATAGACGGGTTAGAATTAAAATACGATCAGCTGTTATTAGCCAACTACGAGATGGATTCTCACGACAATATAAATGAATTTACAATCAAGCCGTTCGAAACAAGAGTATATCGTTTGACATAATATTGCTCGAAAAGACCATATCCCCCATTGATATGGTCTTTTCAATTTCTTAACATGATCTTAGCAATTCTCTCCATTCCTACAAACTATACTGATAATAAGACAGGAAGAAATCAGTGGGGAGGGTCTGGATGAAATTGACCGTTTGCGGGACAGGGTATGTTGGGTTAGTAACAGGTGTTTGCTTAGCTGAAATAGGGCATGAGGTGGTTTGTTTTGATAAGGATGAACAAAAAATCAATATGCTCAAAGAGGGCATTTGTCCGATTTATGAACCAGGGCTAGAAAAGTTACTGGTAAAGCAGCTTCTCTCAAAAAAGCTCCATTTTTCTACGGATGCAAACCAAGCTTACAAGGAATCCGAAGTCATTTTTCTAGCAGTTGGAACTCCAGAAAAAGAAGATGGAGCAGCAGACCTAACTTTCATTGAACAAGCTGTAGAAACCATGGCACAACATATCACTTCACATACAATCATCGTAACGAAAAGCACCGTCCCCATCGGTACCAATGACCGGCTCCAAGCAACATTTGATAACAAAGGTGTTTCTGTCGATGTCGTTTCTAATCCAGAATTCCTAAGGGAAGGATCTGGCATCTATGATACGTTTCACGGTGATCGGATTGTGATCGGTTCCAATCACAAGGAAGCTAAGGAAATAGTAGAGGACATCTTTCGACCTTTTCAAATTCCCATTGTTCATATGAGTATTCGAAGTGCGGAAATGGTTAAGTACGCATCCAATACCTTTTTAGCGACAAAGATCTCATTTATTAACGAGATTGCGAAGCTTTGTGAGTATACGGGAGCAAATGTAGAGGATGTAGCGCTTGGAATGGGGATGGACAGTCGAATTGGAACCCCTTTTTTAAAGGCAGGAATTGGTTTTGGCGGGTCCTGTTTTCCAAAGGATACGAAAGCATTAGAAAAAGTGGCAAGTTTGTCCGGATACGAGTTTCAAATTCTACAATCCGTGATAAAGGTGAATGAAAAGCAGAAGTCACTTCTTTTTGAAAAAGCAATCGATCGGATGGGAAAAGTTGAAGGAAAAACTGTGGCTGTTTTGGGTCTTTCCTTTAAACCAAACACGGATGATATAAGGGACGCTCCCTCCATTCCGCTGATGGATGATTTGTTAGAGGCAGGGGCCCTTGTCCGCGCGTATGATCCAGTTGCTCACAATCATGTCAAAAAGAGATATCAGAATGCCATCCACTATTCAGAAACGATCGAGAATGCTATTAACCAAGCTGATTTGGTGTGTATCGTGACGGAATGGGGAGAAATTAAGGAATTTCCACTCGAGAAATACAAACGAATGATGCGAGAACCACTTCTTATTGACGGGCGAAATTGTTATAAGCTAGAAGAAGCGAAGCAAGCAGATATCACATATATCTCTATCGGTCGAGAAATAGTAGAGAGGAAAACACCTATCTTTCGTTATTAAATAGATCTTCAGTGGGCAGGGAATTGTATCTCTCTGCCTTTTTTCGTATCATAAAAATTAAAAAGGGTGCGGTGTATGGTTAAGCAGGCAAAAACCAATGCGATGCGAATTCTCGATAGTAAAAAAATCGACTATGAATTAATTACGTACGATTCACATGATGGGAAAATTGATGGAGTGTCTGTGGCAGAAAAGATAGGCAAAGACCCGAAGCAGGTATATAAAACGCTTGTTGCCCAAGGTGCGAGCAAGCAACTGTATGTTTTTATTGTTCCTGTTGAGAAGGAGCTAAACCTGAAAAAAGGGGCTCAAGCATGTGGCGAGAAAAAAATAGAGATGATTCCCGTCAAGGATATTCAAAAATGGACAGGGTATATTCGTGGCGGATGCTCTCCCGTAGGCATGAAAAAACAATACCCAACGGTCGTTGACGAAAGTGCAGAAGAGCTATCTTCCATCATCGTAAGCGGTGGGAAAATCGGAGTCCAAATGGAGCTGAAGCTGCAAGACTTACTTTCTGTTACAGGTGGAAAAATAGCGGGTCTCGCGAATGAATAAGTAAAATTCAAATTTGGTCATCCTCTATGTTAGATCATGTGCTAAGACAAGGAGAGAATCGCATATATTTCTAATGCTCCACGTATGAATTTTCAGCAAAGGATGTGTGCAAATGGCTGGGAGTGTTAGAAACTACTATGCTGGCGGAAATACAGCTAAGGGTTTTCATAGCTTATTTGATGACTGTTTAAAAGATTTACAGAGGGTATTTATATTGCAAGGGGCACCGGGAACAGGAAAATCAACACTTATGAAGAAAGTGGGAGAATACTGGGCAGGAAGAGATTATCAAGTGGAATACCTGCATTGTCCGTTAGATACTTCCTCTGTTGATGGAGTGATCATTCCAGAGCTCGAGGTGGGAATTGTGAACGGTTCGAGCTTCTATACGATTACCCCAAGAGCACTTGGAGCAATTGAGGAATACGTAAATCTAGGAGAAGGCTGGGATTCAAGCAAACTAGTAGAATACAAGGATCAAATTCTAAGATTGTCCATGCTAGCAGGTAATGCCAAACAAAAAGCGTATGAGCACTTTGCCGAAGCGTTAAGCATTCATGACAATTGGGAAAAAATCTATATTGAAGCGATGGATTTCCAGAAAGCAGATGATTTGACTAGAAAATTAGTCTCACAGTTTTACGGAAGTATGACCTTAAATAAAGAATCAGCGGTAAAGCATCGATTTCTAGGTGCAGCTACTCCGGCTGGCGCGGTTGACCATGTTCCAAATTTAACAGAGGACGTTGCCAAAAGGTATTTTATTAAAGGAAGACCAGGATCCGGGAAATCTACGATGTTAAGGAAAATTGCTGAAGAAGCACAAGTTCGAGGATTAGATGTTGAAGTGTATCATTGTGGATTTGATCCTAATAGTTTGGATATGGTCATTGTTAGAGAGCTGGGAATGGCCATCTTTGATAGTACGGCGCCACATGAATATTTCCCAAGCAGAGATGGAGACGAGATTGTTGATATGTACGGCTCTGTTATTGCTAGTGGAACCGATGAAATTTTTGAAGAAGAAATTTCAAATCATAAAAAAGCCTATAAAAATATGATGGATCAGGCGATGGGCTTTTTAAAGGAATCCAGTGATTACAATCAAGAACTCGAGCAAATTTATACAGATGCTATGGACTTTGAAAAGGTCAATGAACTAACCGAACGTGTTCAAGAAATGATTCATCAGCTCGAAGAAAAATAATGGACCACTCACCCCTCATAGGCGTTTTGCATACATTACAACGAGATGTATGTAGAGAGGGGTATGAATGTGAACTATTATCATCCAAATTATTTTTTAGATGATCGACAGCAGCCAACAACCGGGGGGTTCCCAGGCGGATTTCCGGGAGGAGGCTTCCCAGGCGGTGGATTTCCAGGAGGAGGTTTCCCGGGTGGTGGATTTCCAGGAGGAGGCTTTCCGGGCGGCGGATTCCCAGGAGGAGGCTTCCCGGGTGGTGGATTTCCAGGAGGGGGCTTCCCGGGCGGCGGATTTCCAGGAGGAGGTTTTCCAGGTGGGGGTGACGACTTTCCAGGTGGCGGATTCCCAGGAGGAGGAGGCGGTGGAGGTGACCAATACGGTCCACCATCAAGCCCACCACCTTCTTATACACCACAACAAGGTGTTTCCCCTTTTGCGGTCGACCCTGGTGCCATTAGAAGATGCCGATTCCGTTTCACGTATATTTGGTTAGTTAATGGAAATAGCTTCTGGTTCTATCCAACGTATGTTGGAAGAGATTCTATTGCAGGATACCGCTGGAGAAACGGACGTTGGGTGTATTATGGTACTGATTTAAGAAGAATCAGTAGTTTCCAATGCGGTGGAAGATAATAACATCAGAGCTGGCGTGAACTCATCTGAGTTCATGCCTTTTTCTATGAACAGATAAACCTCTCATAGAATATCGTAATAGGTATCAGACCTTAAGAGGAGGCAAACGATGTACCCTGTATACCCATATTACGGAATGATGAAAGAAACAAAGAATGTTCCGATCGCCTTCCCGCCCCAGGAGCAACCACGTCAGCCAGGTTTTGAATATGAGATGAATCCTCTTCCGATTTCCGAAAATCAAACTTATAAAGGATCCGGTAAACTTCGCGGAAAGGTAGCGATTATTACAGGAGGAGATAGTGGAATTGGTCGGGCGGTTGCTTATTCCTTTGTGAAAGAGGGGGCAAAAGTCGTCATCGTTTACTTAGATGAACATCGAGATGCACAAGTGACGGAGCAAAGAATTCGAGAGCTTGGTGGAGAAAGCCTTTTGATTCCAATTGATTTACGTGAGGAAAAAAGCGCCCAAGTAGTCGTGGAAAAAACTCTTGAAGCATTTGGGGAAATAGATATTTTAGTAAACAATCATGCCGTTCAGTTCGTTCAAAAAAGTATCCTCGATATTACAGCGGAGCAGTTGTTAAACACCTTTCAAACGAATATTTTTTCCTTTTTCTATTTAGCAAAAGCGGTGTTGCCTCATCTACAATCGGGTAGCTCCATCATTAATACTACCTCCATCACCGCATATGACGGACATAAGAAACTCATAGATTATTCTTCAACGAAGGGAGCAATTGTTACTTTTACAAGATCCTTATCTCTATCTTTAGTAAAAAAGGGGATTCGGGTGAACGCGGTAGCACCTGGCCCGATATGGACACCGCTTATACCGGCCAGTTTCCCTGCTAAAGATGTCATGAAGTTTGGGGTAGATACACCTATGAAGCGTGCCGGACAGCCTTTTGAGCTAGCGCCAACCTATGTGTATTTAGCTTCAGATGATTCCAGGTATGTATCCGGTCAAGTGTTGCATGTAAATGGAGGACAAATGGTAGAATCATGAGAAAAGATGGCTGATTCCCGCATCTAGGTTAAAGAGAGTCCGCACTATCGGATGGGAGCTCAGGTTAAGCACCCGAACGGATAAATAGGCGGAGAAATTCCGCTTAATTTGTAATTGCTATAAAAAAACCTTTAATTAGACGGAGAGATTCCGCCTATTGGCTCAAAAAACTCGAAAAGGGGAGGTTTTACCTTGCATAAGCGGAAATCCTCCCCTTATTTACCCCGAAACGAGCTCCATTCTGGATATAACCGGAAAAACTCCGCTTAACTTACGTTTGTTGAGCATCTAGAGTTTTCTTTTTTTATATACAAATAACGATGCCTATACAACTGTCATATTGCACGTATTTTAAGAAAAGCACTTCAAAACGGAACCATCTACTTTCGTGGATATCGGTCTTTTAATAAATTTTTACAGTTGCATTGTTGGAAAATTTACGAAAAAACTTTTACAATAAAGTTATGTCACGATAAAGGAGCACTGTATGAAAGAGATCCTCATCCTAACGAAATTATTTCGAGCGAATGCAAATCGCGAGAATGCTTATTATATGGAAAAATATATGCGAAACCAGTTTCCTTTTCTAGGAATCAAAACGCCATTAAGACGTGAGCTTATGAAGCAGTTTTTTGAGGAAACGGGTATATTAAAACAGCCATATAATGAAGAGTTTGTCGAAGAGGTCTGGGCCCTTCCAGAAAGGGAGTTTCAAGCAGCTGCACTTGATTATATGGAAAAATCGTTAAAAAAGCTGGAAAAAAGGCATTTGCCTGGAATTGAAAAGCTCATCACCACCAAGTCATGGTGGGACACTGTTGATGTTCTCGGTCCCAAAGCAGTCGGAAAAATAGCAGCCGATCATCCAGAAGTAATTAAAGAAACGATTGATAATTGGGCGTATGGTGATGATTTATGGTTAAGGCGCGCAGCGATTCTTTTTCAGTTAAAATATAAAAAGAATACAAATGAAGAGCTTTTGTATCGTTATTGTAAAGAAAACGCCGACAGCAAGGAGTTTTTTATACAAAAGGGGATTGGTTGGGCATTGCGTGAATACTCAAAAACGAATCCGAGCAGTGTAAAGAATTTTATTGATCGCACGTCTTTACCTAAGCTCAGCATTCGTGAAGGTAGTAAATACATATAGAGGTGGAACTGATTATGATTAAATGCATTGCTAGTGATATGGATGGAACATTATTAAACTCAAAGCAGGAAGTATCCGAAAAGAACCTCGAGGCGATTCAAAAAGCATTGAATTCAGGAGTAGAAGTGGTTATTGCAACGGGTCGCTCCTATGAAGAGGCTATGTCAGTTTTACATGAGTCTGGCTTACAGCTACCGATTATTTGTGCCAATGGGGCAGAGATACGAACAAAAGAAGGCGAAATTGTCAAAGCTCATCCCTTAGATCATAAGATCGCGAAACAAGCTGCAGAGGTGTTAAATCAAGTAGGCATTTACTACGAAATTTATACAAGTGAAGGAACTTACACTGTCGATTATGATAAGGGCGTTGACATCATTATTGATATCTTTACAACAGCAAATCCTGAGCTTTCGAGAGAGCTTGTGGAAGAAGAGGCTCAACATCGATATGATAAAGGCTTGATTCATATTGTGGATAGCTATGAACCCATTTTAAACGGAGAAAAAACCATTTATAAGCTACTAGTATTCCATAAGGATCATAGCTTTTTAGATGAGGTCGAGGAAAAGCTAAAGCAAATTGATAATCTAGAAGTAACCTCTTCAGCATTTGGAAACCTAGAGTTGATGAACACACAAGCCCAAAAGGGTATTGCATTAGCTGAGTTCGTGGAAGAAAGGGGAATTGCCCTACAAGATACGATGGCGGTTGGCGATAATTATAATGATTTATCCATGTTTCGAGTGGTTGGCCGGTCAGTAGCCATGGGCAATGCAAACGAGGATATTAAAGAACAATGCACTCACGTGACATTGAGAAATGACGAAAGCGGTGTAGGAGAAGCCATCCTAAAAGCATTAGCTGAGTAAAAGAGAAGGCTTGAGGAAAATCCTCAAGCCTTTTCTTTCGGTGCTAATCCATGCAAGATAAATTGAATCGTTGCTTCGATTTCTTGTTCATCATCCCAATCTAGCTCGGGAAAAAGAAGATAACGGCCGATAAGGAATCCAAAAATACTCGAAGCGGTCATTCGAACCACTTGATAAGGAGGAAGGTCAATCAGTTGCCCGTCCTCTTGATAATGATTGATAATAGCTTCCATTCTTTCGTAAACCTTAATCGCAATATGCTCCTTGAATTGCTTCTGTAGTTCTGGTTGAAAGGGGATTTCCTGCAGGACAATTTTGAACAAAGGAATGTTGGCATTTAGAAACTCGGCCCGATTATGAATCATAGCCCGTAAAAAATCTTCTAAGCTTTCAAAATCCTGGTTCAACACTTTATTCAAATCTTTTATCACAAAAGGTGCAATCAGCTTTGCCATCATGGGTGCAACGATGGATAATAAGAGATCCTTTTTTGTTTTATAATGGCGGAAAATGGTTCCTTCGGCTACACCCGCTTTCTTTGCGATTTCACTCGTGGAGGTAGCGGCGTAGCCTTTTTCAGCGAAGGATTCAATAGCAGCTTCGAGAATGAGCTTTTGTTTTTCGGTTAGATTTTCGTTTTTATCTATAATCTCATCAATCATATGATTATCTGACATATAAACTCCTTGTTAAATCGAACGATATTTTTTTAGGGCAAGGATGTTTAGAACCATGAAAAGAAGTGAAAATCCTGCTAACATAAGCAAATCAAATGAAATCTCACCCCACCCATACCCTCTTATCATAACATTTCTTAAGGCGTCTGCTCCATAGTACAAGGGAGTGAGTGGGCCAATCCAGCTTAAATAATCAGAAATGGTCTCTAGATTAAATAATCCGGAGAAAAAGATCTGAGGAACAATCACAAGCGGAATAAACTGAATCATTTGTAACTCATTGTTAGCGAATGCCGACAATAGGACCCCGAGTGTTAAGGCGGTCAGAGATAAAAGTAAGGTGATGACAAGAACATAAACAAACGCACCCTCCATCATCATTCCAAGAACATAAATGGCATAGGAGGCAATAATGGTCGCTTGTATCATCGTGAAAATTCCAAAACCAACTACATAGCCAACGACGATTTCCCATTTTCGAAGGGGACTACAGAGCAGCCTCTCAAGCGTTCCGGTCGTTCGTTCGCGTAAAAAGGACACTCCAGCAATAAGGAATACGAAAAAGAAGATGAAAAATCCTAGCAACACCGGTCCGAACGAGTCAAACTGGCTCATATCGCTTGAACCGTGAAGATAGTTGACTTTAAGCATGGTAGCGGAAGAGTCAGGCTGCAGTGATTTCAGTGACTCTTGTAACCACTTCATCGTCGCTCCGTTGATGGTCGGGTCACTACCTTCTAACGTTAGCTGAAGAGAGGTACCTGACATACTCACATAGCCATCGATGTCTCGGTCCTTTAAGGCAGTCTTTGCTTCGTCGGTGGTTTCGTATAGATGGATGGTCGCTCCATCATCATCAAGCTGTTCTACAAGGGGAGTGGGAAGATCAACAAAACCAACCTTTGGTGAGTAGCTATCCCCATTAAAGACAAGATGAAGCATCGTTAAAACAAGGATTGGAGCCATAATAAGCAAGACAAGCGTTCGTTTATCACGAACAATTTGTTTTAAAATTCTTCTTACAAGGGCCATGACGCGCATCAGTTCCCACCTCCATAGCTCAAAAAGGCATCTTCAAGACTCGTACTGTTCATGCTTTCTTTTAGGGCTTGAGGAGTACCGACAGCGATTAAGTGTCCGTCTCTTATCATCCCTAATCGATCGCATTTATCTGCTTCATCCATCACATGTGTGGTGACAATAATGGTTACTCCTTGCTTTTTTAACACATAAAAGGAATCCCAAATGCTTTTCCGAAGCACAGGGTCAATCCCAACCGTTGGTTCATCTAAAATTAATAGCTTTGGTTCATGGATAAGAGCGATTGCCAGCGAGAGTCGTCGCTTCATTCCTCCAGAGTAATTAGAGACCTGTTTATCGATATGGTCACTTAGCTGAACAATCTCCATGCAAGCTTGAATTCTTTCTTTTTGGCGGGCTCTATTTATTCCGTATAATGATGCAAAAAACTGAAGGTTTTCTCTTGCCGTTAGTTCCCCGTATAAGGCATCTGATTGGGCCATATACCCGATTTTTGAGATTACCTCAAGTGAGGGCATTAAGATGTTAAAGACTTTGTTTTTACCAGTTGAAGGAAGCTCAAGACCGACTAGCTGCTTCACAAGTGTCGTTTTCCCTGCGCCGGATGGACCAAGCAACCCGAAGATTTCTCCCTCGTTAATATCTAAATCAATTCCTTTTAATACTTCTTGCTTACCAAAGTGCTTTGTCACCTGTTCAATTTGGACAATTGGATTCATGTAAATCCCTCCTTATAATAAAAGTGAGTAATCACTCACTTTTATTATAAGCGAAACTTTTTCAAATGAAAAGGGAGATTTTGTGAATATTTTCGACAGAGGTTTTTCTTTAATTTTAGTATAATAAGGACAAACAATCGTCTAGAGGTGCATAATAATGGCTGATTTTCGAGTAAGTGAGATCATTCACCGACCGATCGAAGAAGTATTTAGTTATCTATCAAACCTAGAACATGCTACAGAATTATTGCCGTTTGTAACGGATATGGAGAAATTGTCTATTGGACCAGTTGGACATGGAAGCCGATTCTTGGAAACAAGGCTTGTGAGGAGAAGGCGTATTGAAGCGGAAGTTCACATTACCGAGTTCGCTCGACCCACTTCCTTTACCTCAAAAAGCGTATCCAATGGAGTAGAAATTCTATATCACTATACTTTTTCGGCGATTGAGGAAGGTACCCAGGTTGAGATGGAGGCCGAAGTCAAAACGGGAGGTTTTTTAAGCTTCCTTACGAAAAAACAGTTAGTTAAAATCATTAGAAATGAAGATGGCGGACAATTACAAAAGCTAAAAGAATTACTTGAGACAGAAGCCGTTCATAGATAAAGAAAAGCCCACAGGCAAGGAATCCTGTGGGCGGAGATTTAAAATTTATACGTCCAGAAACGTTCGTTATTTACCCAAGCAATCATGTCGGGATCATTTGCTTTAAGCTTTTCAGCCATATTTTGAATCATTAATTGCGTTTGCGACGCATGAGCTTTGATGGTGGCAATTTTCTGATCAGATACAGCAGTGACATCATTGACGATGTCTGGTGCTCCGAGCTCATCCAATGTGTTTTTTGAAAAAGCTACACAGTGCAGTTTTGGTCTTTTTTCTGGAGCTAATCGCCCGACGGCTTTCACGACCGCAGCGCCCGTCGCATCGTGGTCAGGGTGTACGGAATATCCTGGGTAAAACGTGATGATTAAGGACGGGTTTACATCGGCAATAATTTCTCCCATATGATCCGCTAATTTTTCAGGATCTTCAAACTCTACCGTTTTATCTCGATATCCAAGCATACGTAAATCTTGGATTCCAATCGATTGAGCTGCGTTTTGAAGTTCCACTTTACGAATTTGTGGGAGCGACTCTCTTGTTGCAAACGGTGGATTTCCTAAGTTCCGTCCCATTTCACCAAGTGTTAAGCATGCATATGTGACAGGTGTCCCGTTTTGGATATGCAAAGCAAGGGTGCCTGAAACGCCGAATGCCTCGTCGTCAGGGTGAGGGAAAATGACTAAAATTTGACGTTCTTTTTCCATAATGCGCTCCTTTCTACTCAAATGGTGTTGGACTGATTTGGAAGGCAACTGCTAGTTTACCTTGATAATCGTGTCCAGCCATTAATAATCTATTTTGATTATCTACTTCAAAATGAGTGATTCCCTCCGCATAAACCCAGCCAATGTTCAGCTTCAAACCAATGCGGTAAGGTCCATTTCCTTTGATTTGACCAATCTCATATTTCACCAGTGCATTACGAATAAATGCCCCTGAGGAAAAAAAGGATTCATCATTATGAGTCGCATACGCTCCATTTGTCGTTTCTAAATGTATATACACATCTTGGTTCGCAAGACGGTTTAGCTCTTTTTGAACTTCTTCCACTATGACGAGCTCCATGTTATTTCCTCCTTCACTTCATTAACGCATGTAATTATCTTTATTTTACTAAAAACATGAGGGAAAAGCGAAAAGTAGGATTGGTTGTTTTTATAACAAAATTGTGTCGGTAAGAGTTTTAGGTTTCCTTTTGCGGAAAGTTTAGGTATAATGAGAGCAATTTAAATAGTATTCCTTCGGGGTCGGGTGCAATTCCCAACCGGCGGTGATGAAGCAAGAGCTTCTTAGTCCGTGACCCGTTTGATTGTTCATTCAAACGGTGGATCTGGTGAAACTCCAGAGCCGACAGTTAAAGTCTGGATGGGAGAAGGAAAAAAATTTTGGTTTATGTGTATGGGTGAAGTGTACCCATTTTTAGACCTTTATTTGACATTGCCATTTTTCTGACCCCGTTCCTTTATTGGTGCGGGGTTTTTATTTTTTTATGACTCCATTTCGAAGGAATATTGTGGCTACAGGTTATAAAAGTGTGGTTATGACTTGTTGTTAATTGAAAATTTAAGTTTAAAGGTCATAAACTCTGGTTTATGACATGTGTGGAAAGTAATAAGGGTATGTGTAGGTCATAAAAGTTTGGATTATAACCCAGGAGTGGCTTTCAAAAAGCTTATATGGGAGTTAGATTCCCATTAACGTGAGAAAAAGTCTTTGGTGGTAACCAAAGTGGGAGGTAGGTTCCCGTAGGCATGAGAAAAAGTCTTAAGCGGTAACCAAAGTGATAGTTAGGTTCCCGTAGGCGTGAGAAAAAGTCTTAAGCGGTAACCAAAGTGATAGTTAGGTTCCCGTAGGCGTGAGAAAAAGTCTTAAGCGGTAACCAAAGTGATAGTTAGGTTCCCATAGGCGTGAGAAAAAGACTTAAGTGGTAACCAAAGTGGGAGTTAGGTTCCCATAGGCATGAGAAAAAGACTTAAGCGGTAACCAAAGTGATAGTTACATTCTCAGTAGCAAGAGAAAAAACTATGGCAGGAATCAAAATAAGCTCAGCATATCATCTTTAGTACCTTACTGAAGGAAAACGAGAGATTCCCGAGGTTTTCGGAAATGCTACAAGAAGGAAACTGGTAAAACGAGCGGCATAAGTAACTTAACCAAGGAAGGAGGCAAGAGATATGTTTACAGGGATTATTGAGGAAATTGGACTTGTAACTAATACAAAGAATACAGGGCAATCTTCGGTTTTAACGATTGAGGCCAAGCATATTCTCGCGGATGTAAAACTTGGCGACAGTATCGCCGTGAATGGGGTTTGTTTGACGGTTACTTCTTTTACGTCTAACGCATTCACCGTAGATGTGATGCCAGAAACGATTAAGGCAACCAGTTTACGAGATGTGGAACCAGGATTCCATGTCAACCTGGAAAGGGCCATGGCAGCTGGCGGACGGTTTGGCGGTCATTTCGTGTCGGGGCATGTGGACGGCCTTGGGGTGATTAAAGAAAAGAGAGAGGTTGCCAACGCTGTGTACTACGAGATAGAAGTAGCGAGCGAGCTTTTACACTACATGATTGAAAAAGGCTCCGTTACGGTAGATGGAACAAGTTTAACTGTTTTTGGTGTGTCAGAGACGAGTTTCCTTCTTTCGCTGATTCCACACACGTTATCAGAAACGATAATCGGGCGAAAAGGGGCAGGGGATATCGTGAATATTGAGTGCGATATGCTTGGTAAGTACATATCACACTTTTTATCCAAACAAGCCACTCAAACCATTCAAAAGAGTTCTTCTCTATCCGCTCAATTTCTAGAGGAAAATGGGTTTAAATAAGGAGGAAAGACATGTTTAATTCGATTGAAGAAGCATTGGAAGACTTAAAGAATGGAAAAGTAATCATCGTTTGTGACGATGAAGACCGAGAAAACGAAGGCGATTTTCTTTCGTTAGCGGAAAAAACAACTCCTGAGGTCATCAATCTAATGGCCACGCATGGTAGAGGGTTAATCTGTGTTCCAATCGAAGAGGAGCTAGCTCAGAAGCTCGAGCTCATGCCGATGGTAGCAAGAAACACCGATCCACATGGGACAGCCTTCACCGTTAGTATTGATCATAAAAGCTCAACGACTGGTATATCCGCGTTTGAGCGTTCGGATACCATCTTACAAATGCTCAACCCTGAATCTAAGGCAGCTGATTTTAAACGCCCAGGTCATATTTTTCCACTCATTGCGAAAAAAGGTGGGGTGCTTAAGCGCACGGGTCATACGGAGGCGGCTGTTGACTTGGCCATATTATCCGGAGCAAAACCAGCAGGGGTTATTTGCGAAATCATGAATGAAGATGGCAGTATGGCACGTGTACCACAGTTAAAAGAGATTGCCGAAAAACTAAATGTCAAAATGATTACCATTAAAGATTTGATTGAGTATCGAAACCGCGAAGATCGCTTAATTCAAAGAGAAGTGGAAATTGAACTTCCTACCGAATTTGGCCAATTCCGAGCTGTGGGATACTCCAATTTAATCGATGGCAAAGAGCATGTGGCTTTAGTAAAAGGAACCATTGATCCTAGTAAACCAGTTCTTGTTCGCGTTCACTCCGAATGTTTAACGGGTGATGTGTTCGGATCGTATCGTTGCGACTGTGGTCCACAGCTACATTCGGCATTGAGTCAAATTGAGCAAGAGGGTGCAGGAGTGTTACTTTATTTGCGTCAAGAAGGTCGAGGGCTTGGACTGTTGAACAAGTTAAGAGCGTATAAGCTGCAAGAGGAAGGCTATGATACGGTTGAAGCGAACGAAAAGCTTGGTTTTGGTGCCGATTTACGAGAATACGGGATTGGAGCTCAAATTTTAAAAGATTTAGGAATTAGCCAAATCCGATTGTTAACAAATAATCCTCGAAAAATCAAAGGATTAAAAGGGTATGGGTTGGAAATTGTCGATCGTGTGCCGATCCAAATGCAATCAAGAGAAGAGAACGAAAAGTATTTAAAAACAAAACAAAGTAAATTAGGACATTTACTACACTTTTAGGAGGAATGGATTATGGGAAGAAGCTTTGAAGGAAATTTAGTTGGCAGTGGGTTAAAGGTTGGAATCGTTGTAGGTCGTTTTAATGAGTTTATTACAAGCAAATTGCTTAGCGGAGCACAAGATGCTCTGAAAAGACACGGTGTGGCTGACGAAGATGTAGATGTGGCTTGGGTACCAGGTGCATTTGAAATTCCATTAATTGCTCAAAAAATGGCCCAAAGCAAAAAATATGATGCAGTAATCACATTAGGCACGGTTATTCGTGGGTCCACTCCACACTTCGATTACGTATGTAACGAAGCAGCAAAAGGCGTACAGGCAACCACATTAAACACAGGAGTTCCTGTTATTTTCGGTGTATTAACAACGAATACAATTGAACAAGCGATTGAAAGAGCAGGAACAAAGGCTGGAAACAAAGGCTGGGAATCGGCAGTTTCAGCGATTGAAATGGCAAACTTAGGTCGTATGTTTGAATAAAATAGATGAAAGCCGCTGGAATTGAACCTCCAGCGGCTTTCATCTATTTTATGCGTTCACTTTAGCACCAAAAGTACGGTACGCGCCGTGCATTGTTGGTCCAACATATTCATTTAACTTAAATCCATGTGCGATCGCAGCTGTAATGAAGTCTTTTGCTGTAGCAACAGCGTCCTTCACGGAAGCTCCTTTTGCAAGCTCGGCTGTGATAGCTGAAGAGTAAGTGCAGCCTGCGCCATGAATGTACGTGGTGTCAATTTTTTCACTTTCGAGCAGAGTAAATTCCTCGCCATCAAATAGAAGATCGACGGCTTTTTCGTGCTGCAGCTTACTTCCACCCTTAATTAATACATACTTGGCACCAAGGGCATGAATTTTTACTGCTGCTTGCTTCATATCTTCAATCGTACGAAGAGGAGTGGTTTGTGCTAGCTGACTCGCTTCGAATAGATTTGGTGTGACAACCGTTGCTCGTGGTACTAGGATTTCACGAAGAGCATCGGTAGTTTCTGGGTGCAATACTTCGTCTTCCCCTTTACATACCATTACTGGATCAATTACGACGGTTTGAAGTTGGTTTTCATCGATTACCTTTGCGGCTAGCTCGATGATTTCCACTGTTCCTAACATGCCTGTCTTCATCGCATCGATTCCTACCGAAAGAATCGTTTCAAGCTGTGCTTCTAGTGTTTCAATCGCGATAGGAAACACATTGTGGTGCCAATGATTTTTAGGATCCATTGTTACAATCGTTGTTAGAGCGGTCATTCCATATACACCAAGCTCCTGGAATGTTTTTAAATCTGCCTGAATGCCAGCGCCTCCGCTTGTGTCAGAACCAGCGATTGTCATTACCTTTTTTAGTGTCATATGTTGAACCTCCTATGAGCTTTATTTTTTTAATCATAGTCTAGTTTCCTAGATGTTTCTAGTATTTTCTTTCGGTTACCTAAATTAGTAATAAACTGTGCTGAATTTGTAAATAAAGGCGAACACACTTAATAGTCTTTCTCCTCTTTCCATATTAAAATAGAGGCATATATTCTTAAAGAAAGGTGGACGATGAGCCTGAGTAGAACAGGGATTATTTTAGCAGGTGGACAATCAAGTCGTATGGGACAAAACAAGGCATTGATGATGATAGACGGTGTACGGGTCATCGACAGAATTGTAAACGAACTTGAGAAAATCACGGATGAGCTTCTCATCGTCACCAACACGTTTCAGACGTACGAGTATTTGAACATACCGATGGTTGAAGACGAGCAAAAAGGGAAAGGTCCTATTGCCGGAATACAAGCAGGGCTTAAAGCTTCCAGGTCCGAGAAAAACTTAATAGTGGCCTGTGATATGCCGTTTATCTCTTCAAGACTAGGGGATTTTTTACTAGAGGAGCTAGAAGACTACCAGGCAGCCATACCAAAGCTTGAAGGTCGACTGCACCCTTTGTTTGGTGCGTATCGAAAGGATGCTCTACAAGCGGTTTCTCAGTCTTTAGAGAAGAACGAGCTTCGTATCATGAGTCTGCTCCAGAACCTTCAGGTGAGGTATATTTCAGAAGATATTTTAAGAAGAGAGGGCATCCATGTGGAGGATACCGCTGTTTTTAATATGAATGATCAGAAGGAGTATGAAAAAGCGTTAAAGCTGGATCGTGATGGAACCTCGTTTTGTGAGAAGGGCGGGGGAATATGATACAATCGAGTCAGTTTAAAGAACGAAAGGGAGGTACAGGCATGAACTTTGAAATATCTAAAGAGCCCCTTGATACGCAATCGATTATTGACAAAGTCGTTCAAAGGGAAGCGGGAGCCATTACAACGTTTATTGGAACGGTAAGAGAGTTAACCGCTGGGAAAAAGACTTTATACTTAATATACGAAGCATATGAGAGCATGGCTGTGAAAAAGTTGGAGCAAATTGGACGTGAAATCGAAGAGCGCTGGTCGGGAGCAAAGGTGGCGATCTCGCATCGAGTGGGGAAGCTTGAAATTACGGATATAGCGGTTGTCATTGCTGTATCTACCCCCCATCGTGCGGATGCGTATGAGGCCAATCGTTATGCCATTGAGCGAATCAAGGAGATTGTTCCTATTTGGAAAAAAGAGCATTGGGAAGACGGAGAAGAATGGATCGGAAACCAACTGGAAACGGTTGCTTATCCAAAAGGAAAACCAGAGGAGAGTGATCTAAATGAATAAAGTCATGTTTTTCGCTCATCTGCGTGATGTGGTTGGGGAAGAATCGGTATCGGTAGACCTTACAGGGAAAACCGTTGCAGAGGCTAAAGCGATTCTAAGTGAGCAGTATGGAGTGAACTTGGATTCGGTTATGGCAGCTGTAAACGAAGAGTTTGCTAGTGACGAAGATGTGTTGAGTGATGGAGATGTGGTTGCTTTTATACCACCAGTTAGTGGGGGATAAGTAGAAAAGCGGAAAGGCCTTGTTCAGGGGCGACAGGCATAAGACGGCCACCGCAGGAAATCCTGATTTCTGTAGGGGGCTGGCTTATGTCCCAAGCCCCTAGGCGTTGGAGCTAGACAGGAAGGAAGTATTAAGCATGAATGATCGGTACTCGAGGCAAATTCTTTTTTCACCGATTGGAAAAAGTGGACAGGATAAGCTTGGATCTAAGCATGTGCTGATGATCGGAGCGGGTGCACTTGGATCGGGAAATGGTGAAGTGCTTACGCGAGCAGGTGTGGGGAAACTAACGATTGTGGATCGAGATTATGTGGAAGCAAGCAATCTGCAAAGACAGCAGCTGTACACAGAAGAAGATGTTCGAGCGAAGCTTCCGAAGGCGATTGCAGCTGAAAAGAGATTGAGAGCTATAAACAGCGAGATTGAGATTGTGCCGATTGTTGGCGACGCATCACCTGACATCTTAGAGGAGCTTGTTGTGGATGTGGACTTGATCTTGGATGCGACGGATAATTTTGAAACGCGAATGGCCATTAACGATATTTCTCAAAAGTATAATATTCCTTGGATCTATGGTGCTTGTGTAGGAAGTTTTGGTATGAGCTTTACGATTATTCCTGGCAAAACTCCTTGCTTGAATTGTTTGCTGAAAAGAATTCCTATTCAAGGAATGACCTGTGATACAGGAGGAATCATTGGACCGGCTGTGCAGATGGTCATTGCTCATCAGTCAGCAGAGGTTCTGAAGATTCTGGTGGAAGATTGGGAGGCGGTTCGTGATTCGTTTGCGAGCTTTGATTTATGGAGAAATCAGTACACGAGCATGAAAATGGGAAAAGCAAAGGATTCGGGATGCTTGTCTTGTGGAGATCTTCGGGAGTATCCGTATCTTGATAAGGAGAATCTTTCACGCTCAACAGTCCTCTGTGGTCGTGATACGGTGCAAATTCGGCCCCCACGACAAAGTGAGTTGAATTTAGCGGACTTAGCGGATCAACTAGTAAGGTTGGGGTACGTGGTGAAGGCAAATCCATATTTGCTTTCGGTTGAAATGGATGAGCAGCGTGTGGTTCTTTTTAAAGATGGTCGGGGGCTTGTTCATGGAACGAAGGATATGAGTCAGGCACGGTCGATTTATCAGAGATTGTTAGGGTAGTTGGTAGTCGGAGAATCGCTATAAAAAAGCTGGTCGCTACCATTATTAAAAGACACAAGAAAAGACGTATGAATACGTCTTTTCTTTATTTATTAACATTTCTACATTTGGTCCGCGCACTTATCGGTTGGCAAATCAGGTTAAGCACACCCGAGCTGATAGATAGACGGAGAAATTCCGCTTAATTAGTAATAATTATGAAAAAATGCATAAATAAACGGAGAAATTCCGACTATTGGCTCGAAAACTACGAAAATAGGAGATTTTCCTTTGCATAAGCGGAAAACCTCCGCTTATTTCGCCCGAAATGAGCTCGATTCTGTATTTAAGCGGAAAATCTCCGCTTATTTTCCTTTTGCTGGGCACTCGATTAAGGACCAGCCATCTTATTTAATCTACTAATATCTTCTATACGACTTCTTTCTGCAAAATTCTACAAATTCCATCGTCAACCGTTATAATAAAATCTAGGAGTTTGTAAGGAGGGTGAAGATGAACGAGAAAGAGGTACAGTCGCAATTAGAGGCCTTGCAGAAGGAGCTTACGGAAGCGAAGCAGCAAATGGCGGCCTCGCTTGCATTCAACGAGATGCACCATCACAATCAATCAAAAGTGAGAGGAATTCCGAAATCAATAGTTTGGAAGTTATTAGGAATGGTCCTCTTCATTCTAGTTATAATCGGAGTCATTTTTACGATAAAAGGGACCAATCAGGCTACTGTACAATCGGGTAGTTTCATAGAGCAAATAAAAGACTTGTCGTCCCTAGCGTCATCACAGGCGTACGTGAAGGCGGTAATTGAAAAAGAGGACAATCAGCTGTTTGGGAAGGACATTAGCACAAATCTTCCGGGAACAAAGAGAAAGTTTCTTCTTATCATTCCAGGCACGGTTACGGCGGGAGTGGACTTAACGGGGATCACTGAATCCAATCTCCATGTAAACGAAGAAGAGAAAATAATAGAAATCAAGCTTCCACAAGCTTCTATTATCCAAGAGCCCACACTAGACTTTGACCAAGCGCAGGTGTTTTCCGTGGAAGGGATCTTTCGGGACGAAGTGAATTGGAATGAGGCTTACGAGCTCGCAGAGGAGGCCAAGGGACTCGTAAAGGAAGAGGCCATTTCTCAAGGGCTCATTCAGGTGGCAGAACAAAACGCAAAGAAAACATTAACGGAGTTTTTCTCAGCCCTTGGATATCAAACGGTGATCACATATGAAGAGTAATTGGAATGGCTGGGAGTCTTATATCGGGGACGAGTTTAAAAAGGAATACTTCACTAAGCTTGAACACATGATTGAAGAGGAGTATGAACGGTACACGGTCTATCCGAAAAGAGAACACATCTTTTCTGCATTACAGTACACAAGGTATGAGCAGGTAAAGGTCGTCATACTCGGTCAGGATCCTTATCACGGCCCAGAGCAAGCTCATGGCCTGAGCTTCTCGGTCCTACCAGGTGTTCCTACGCCTCCATCGTTAAAAAATATTTTCAAAGAGTTACAGAATGATGTTGGCGCACCCGTACCAAACCAAGGGTATTTAAAAAAATGGGCCGATGAAGGGGTTCTTCTGTTAAATACGGTCCTAACCGTTCGAGCGGGGCAGGCACATTCTCATAAAAAAATGGGTTGGGAAATTTTCACCGATGCAGTGATTACCAAGCTTAGTGAGAGACAGAAGCCGATGGTGTTTATGTTATGGGGGAAACCAGCACAAGAGAAAAAGAGATTGATTGCCAAACATCATCATATCATTGAAGCTCCGCATCCAAGCCCACTTTCTGCTCATCGTGGTTTCTTTGGGAGCCGACCGTTTTCAAAGGCAAATGACTGGCTGAAAGAGAAGGGCTACACAGAGATTGATTGGACCATCTAATATGATAGGAGGGGATTACATGAAGGTAGAAAGAAGGGATTGCTTTAAGTGTCAGTATTTCTACGTGACCTGGGATCCTCATTTTCCAAAAGGATGCAAAGCATTCGGGTTTAAAACAAGGCAGCTTCCGTCGGTAGAAGTAATGAAAGCTTCGGGACAGGTTTGTTTGCGATTTGAGAAAAAATAGTGCTATCCTTTGGAAAATGTAGTGAGAGGTCGTATACTATAGGGTAGACGAGGGTATGAGGTGAACGAATTGGATATTAGTGTGCAAAAGCTACTTTTAAAAATGGAACAGGAGCTGCAGGCAGCCAAAGCAAGTGGGACAAACTCACAAGTGAGAGAACGAGTTCAAGCGATCAAAACGTTATGCGAGCTGGTCCTTGAAAGCCAATCGGGTGAGACCACACGTGAGCTACCTCGAGTGAATCCTGTGATTCCAACAATGGAAAAGCAAATTCTAACTCCTTCACCCCTTCAAACACAGCCGAAAAAGCTGCAAATAGACGATGAAAGCAATGGAGATTCACTGTTTGATTTTTAACAGAATGGGGTGGAGAGGTTGAAAACGTTTATTATCATTGGAGCCATTAATGCTTTTTTAGCAGTGGCATTGGGGGCTTTCGGGGCACATGGTCTAGAAGGTCGAGTGGAGCAAAAATACTTAGAGATTTGGAAAACCGGAGTCACGTATCAAATGTTTCATGCTACTGGCTTACTGATTATAGGGGTTTTGCTTGGACGCTTGCCGGCCAATGCCCTATTATCTTGGTCAGGTTGGATGATGTTAATTGGTATCATTCTTTTTTCAGGAAGCTTGTACGTCATGACGTTAACGAAAATTAGCATCCTTGGGGCGATTACCCCATTAGGAGGCTTGTCATTTTTAGCTGCATGGATTTTAATCATAGTAGCAGCGGTAAAATATTTGTAAACAACAAGGAGCATTCTTCATATGAAGGATGCTCCTGTTTGTTTTTATGCGTTATTAGCGAGAAGGATAAGAAGCTAATCCAGGAACAAAGCCAGGATAGTCATACTCAAGTTCCTCATCAAAGGTTGCATAGGCGAAATACACCATTGGAATTAAGTATCTCATGCCGGTTTGTGGATCGCTTAAGATTAAGTGATCCCGCCCAGCAGCTTCAATAATTCCTTTAAAGGTCCTTGCTAAGCCCTCATCATTTCCGTCAAAATTGGTGTACACAGTAGTTAGCTTTCCTTTGTTTAGGCGGAAGATGTTTTCAATATACGATTCCTCTAGCGGCAGCATACCTGGCACTTGAGGACCAGCTGATGGCGCGTTAAAGGCGCCTGTGTAACCTGGAACAGCTCCAGCAGGTGGAAGTGTTGAGCCCGCTGGCATACTAGGATATGCTTGGGGTGCACCGTATGTAGGCGCACCGGTGCCAGCGCCGGCTACTTGGCCTGCTGGCGGATATTTTGGTGCACTTGGCTGGACAGGGGCTCCAAAATAAGGTTGTTGGTACCCTGTTTGTCTGTAGAAAGCGTTTGGATCATAGTTTTGTGACAAAGAAATTCCCTCCTAGAAAAGTAATCATTTTAATAGACTTTAGGACATGCCTGTTGTGTTGGACTGAAGAAGCAGTGCTGTTTATGCCGGCCTGTATTCCATTGGTTATACCACTGGGCAGGACACGAACCTGTAGGTCTGAAAAACCATAAAGAATTGGAAGCAGGATGGAATCGTTCCCCTTTAATCACGCGTCTAGCAAGTTTGATTTCATTTTCCCGGGGAGCTTGGTAAAAATAGCCCTTGATGGTTGCTTCAAAACCACCAGGACGCTGAAAAACCATTTTTTGCAAGTTACGTATGTCTTTAAAATCTAAACATTGTCCTCTTACTCTATTCACACCAACATTTCCAACCATTAGCATTCCTAAGTTTCCTTCACCTTCCGCTTCTGCTCGAATTAATCGGGCCAAAAGCTTTACATGCTCTTCTGTGTAAGGGATCACACCCATGAAATTCACCTCTCTTCGTGTTGTACCTTCTATGGTGAGATGAAAGGGTCAAATAAAGGAAAAGCTCACTCATTCATTCGTATGTGAAGGGAAATTCTTTTATTCCTAGGTAATAGAAAAAACCCCCTAGCAAAAGCTAGAGGGTTCATACATGGTTAGTTTACGTGTAAGAAGCTATGTAGACGATCAATTTCTAGTAAATTTCCTATAAAGAAGGCACCAAATTCACCGTAACGTGCACTCACTTCATCAAAGCGCATTTCGTATACGAGTTTTTTAAATTGTAAAGCTTCATCTGAGAAGAGAGTTACTCCCCATTCATAATCGTCAAAGCCAACAGACCCGGTAATAATCTGCTTTACTTTTCCTGCATACTGTCTTCCGATCATCCCGTGGCTACGCATCATTGAACGGCGTTCTTCCATCGGTAGCATGTACCAGTTGTCATTTCCTTGGCGACGCTTGTCCATTGGATAGAAGCACACATGCTTTGCTTTTGGTAAAGTTGGATACAAACGAGCCAGGATTTCAGGGCTTTGATAAGGGTCCTGATCAGCTGGAAGATAGTTACTTAGCTCTACAACAGACACGTAGGAATGAGCTGGAATGGTATATTCAGCAAGCATCGTCTTATTGAATTCTGTTTCGATTTCATTTAATTCTTCCATCGTTGGACGTAAAATCATCATCATAAAATCAGCTTTTTGACCAACAATTGTATATAAAGCATGGCTGCCTTCTTTCTTATCTTGCGTGGCATTCCATTTTTCTACTAAACCTAAAAATTCATGAATCGCGGTTTGTCTGTCGTCGCTTGATAGCAATTTCCAAGCGCTCCAATTAATTGTACGGAAGTCATGTAAACAATACCAGCCATCAAGGGTTTGTGCTGCTTCTGCCATTTGTTTCACTCCTCATTAGAATTAGGCTTTTTTCTAAAACATTGTTGCTATATACACACTTTTTAGGAAATTAACTATATGTTTCAACAGCTAATCAGACTATTTTCATCCTTAGAAAAAAGCTACTCTTCAAATAGACCAATAAACTCTGCGTTATGCGGGGAAAAAGTCCGGCATTTGGGATTTTTCCAAAACAATAAACTTTATGAAAATAGCCTAGAATTATTATAATGTACAAAACATACTATACCATAGTTTCACCAGTAAACGTGTGAATAAAACCTGAATTTTCACTATGGTTAATTAAAAAAGGATATTTTTAATGAGAATGGCAGATAGTAAAGAAGATAAGGGTTTTTGTGGACTATTCAGAAAACAAAAACTTTTTATGTGGAAACGGTAACAATCTGTGAAACGGTTGAAATTTTATGTGGTAAGCGTATGCTAAAGGTATAGTACATAAGGGAGGATCCGTCATGAGCGACCTATTTACAGGACTGAAGGAAAAAGTAAGTGGACAAAACATTAAAATCGTTTTTCCTGAAGGTTTAGACGAAAGAATTATTAATGCAGCTGGACGTTTAGCTGAAGAGAATGTTTTAACGCCTATTTTAATAGGAAATATAGAAGCAATTGAATCAAAGGCAAAAGAATTAGGCGTGTCTTTAGAGAAGGCTGAAATCTACGATCCAAGTCAATTTGCAATGATGGATGAGTTAGTGGCATCCTTTATTGAAAGAAGAAAAGGGAAAGTAACGGAAGAGGATGCACGCAAGATTTTACTTGATGAAAATTACTTTGGAACGATGCTTGTTTATTCAAACAAAGCGGACGGACTAGTAAGTGGTGCAGCCCATTCAACAGCTGATACGGTAAGACCTGCGCTTCAAATCATCAAAACAAAAGAAGGCATTCGTAAAACATCAGGTGTATTTGTTATGGTACGCGAAGAGGAAAAGTATGTGTTTGCTGATTGTGCAATCAATATTGCTCCAGATGCACAAGACTTAGCTGAAATCGCCGTAGAAAGTGCAAAAACAGCCAGAATGTTTGATATCGAGCCGAGAGTGGCGATGCTTAGCTTCTCAACAAAGGGTTCTGCGAAATCTCCAGAAACGGAAAAAGTAGCTGCGGCAGTACAAGAAGCGAAGTTAAGAGATCCTCTTCTTGTGTTAGATGGAGAGTTCCAATTTGATGCTGCATTTGTTCCTTCTGTTGCAAAGAAGAAAGCTCCAGACTCAGTAATTCAAGGGGATGCGAACGTATTTGTTTTCCCAAGCTTAGAAGCTGGTAATATTGGATACAAAATTGCTCAGCGTTTAGGAAATTTTGAAGCAGTTGGACCTATTTTACAAGGCTTAAACCGCCCTGTGAACGACCTTTCTCGCGGTTGTAACGAGGAAGATGTATACAAGCTGTCACTTATCACAGCTGCTCAAGCATTAAGTCAATAATTACTAGTGAGCCAGTTCTCTTTAACTGGCTCTTTTCTATGGTAAAATAAAGGCAAGAAAACACGAGGTGACGGAAACGATGGAAGAAGCGCAGAAACTATTAAACCAGCCTACATGGCGAATTATTGATCAATCAAGTACGGGACTTCATATGAGTGCTCTTCATTCGTTTGGGTATGATGATACGCTCTGCGCCTCGATTGGTACAAAGGGAGCACCAGCTACCGTTCGGGCTTGGGTTCATGCTGATACCATTGTACTCGGAATCCAAGATACTAGATTACCTTATATAAATGATGGACTACAGTACTTGAATGATCAAAACTACGAGTATATCGTTCGGAACTCAGGCGGATTAGCTGTTGTCCTCGACGAGGGAGTTCTCAATCTATCAATTATTCTCCCAGAACAGGAAAAGGGAATTGATATCAATCGCGGATACGATGCGATGTGGACGCTTATTCAAGAGATGTTTGCTGATTTCGAACGTCCGATTGAGGCTAGAGAAATTGTAGGGTCCTACTGTCCAGGAAGCTATGACTTAAGCATTGACGGAAAAAAGTTTGCTGGAATCTCACAGCGGCGTTTGCGAGGCGGCGTGGCCGTTCAAATCTACCTTTGTGTAACGGGAAGTGGAAGCGAACGTGCCAAGGTGATCCAAGAGTTTTATAGTCGAGCTACTAAGGGGGAAGAGACAAAATTCTCTTATCCAAAAATAGAGCCAGGGGTTATGGCTTCTTTATCTGAATTGTTTGGGGTTCCACTTACGGTTCAAGATGTGATGCTAAGGCTTTTACTCACCTTGAAAAAGAAGGCAGGGCTCTTGCAAGCGGGCGTGTTAACGGAAGAAGAATTGCAAATGCTTGATTCGTATGTCTTAAGAGTCGTGGAGCGAAATGATAAATTTTTAGTTGAGGCGAATGAATAAGAGAAGTACAAAAGCCGTACCCCATGCAGGTACGGCTTTTTCAACTAAGAGATATTATTGCCTACTCTCCCAAAAAATATTTATATTTTATTCTGCGATTTTCTCGAGATTTCCATTTCGATCCATCTTGAATTTAGTGGCAGGTCGATCTTCTTCTTCCTCTAACACCACAAGTTTACGAGCACGATTCATGATTTTCATTAATGTCTCGTAATCTTCCTGGATGATTTCTGTATTTTGTTCAAGATGATTAATTTTTCCTTCTAGCTCTTCATTACGTCTCTTTAATGAAGCGATTTCGCGCTTCAGTCTCTCATTCTCACTTTTTAAAATATCCACTTGAATATTGGACCCACCTAGTGATCGTAGATACGAGATTACCGTTTCCATATTCATGTCTCTTGAAGTTTGCATTTGTGATACGGCCGGGCTTGGTAAGGCAACTTGTGTAACACTTTGAGCGATTTCTGCTGGTTCAGTGGCCATTTCTTCAGAGAAATTTGGTACATCATAAGTTTCTACTTCAGCTGCTGCAATTGGACCAACCTCTTCTAGTGTTGGAACAGGTGGTGAGTATAATAGTTTCTTTTTCCCACCCTGGTCTTTTCCTAGTATTCTTTGACGCTGCTTTCGTTGCTTTTTCGCTAATTGTAATGCTTTTTCATAGCGATGCCTTACAACGGCATTCCAGCGGAAACCACATGCTGCAGAGGTACGATTAAGCTTGTCCCCAACCTCTTCAAATGCATTTAGCTGTGTGCTTCCTTCTCTAACATGTCGTAAAACGGTTTCAGCTAGTAATAAATCATTTTCATCTGTCCATGCATCTTGTCTAACTTTCATTCTACTCAACTCCCTAACATTATACATTTTCAATGTTCTTAGTTAAAGGATGACCACATGATGTTGGTTTTATACCAATTGATTGAAAGGATAGTAGAGTTTTTTTAATGCTCCTTTTCAAAAGTGTCGTTATTCAATGCAAAGTAATAAGATACTATACTCATTTTTTGATAAATACTCCTTATATCAGCTTGAAAAGAGCAATGGATACGAGATAAGTAGTGCTGTCTTAATGTATAGTGTAAAAGGCCGGATCTTGGGACTTTTACAAAAATACAATGTTTGTAAACAATACAACCTTCAAAAATAATAAGATTTCAATAGATAGACAGGTTTTTTATGGATATTTGGCTAAGGATTACAGCTTGCATTAGGAGAAAAGAAACGGTAAAATACCGTTTAGATTATTAAAAAGAGTTTACTTGGCTTAGTTTGCACCGAAGAAAGGGTTGTAATATAGATGGCAAATGAATTTCGTGTGTGTGACGATTGTCAGGCCGTAAATTTAAAAACGTTGATTCCTCGACTAAAGGACATGGATCCAGAGGCAACGATTGAAATTGGCTGTCAATCATACTGCGGACCAGGGAGAAAGAAAACATTCGCATTTGTGAATAATCGTCCCCTTGCAGCACTAACAGAAGAAGAATTAATGGATAAAATTAATAAAAAGCTGAAAAAATAAAATCACCTATTGGTACGGAAGATAGGTGGTTTTTTTCTTTGATTATGGCTCTTTTCTTAAACCTATTGCTCTTTAGAACATAATTTATTGATTGTGCTAAGTTTCCGCAGAAACAGCAAACATTTAATAAGAAAAGAGCCTGCAAACTAAATTCTAAAGCGCAAAATAGCTATTTCCACGTTAAAATTGGCTTTTAGATTTTAACAATAACCTTCACGCAACCAGCTTTGATAATATTTGTCTGATGGGATGCAGGATCGAGCCTTTATTTCGATAGAAATACCAGCAAAGAGAATGCAGCGCATCAGACATGTTACTGCCCGAGTTGGGGAGAAAAAGGTTGAATGTTGTCTTCTAAATTTGTCGAAATTCTGTAGATTTTTTCCTTTTTTAGGGTGAATTGTAGAATGAATCAAGTTATAATAGTTTAAAGATAGATAGGAAGAGGGATTCTACAGTGACATATTCACAGGAAAAGCTAGTGGAGGAAAAGGTTTTTAAAGATCCCGTTCATCGTTATGTACATGTGAGAGACCGCGTGATTTGGGATTTGATTGGTACGAAGGAATTCCAACGTTTACGCCGGATTAAGCAGCTTGGAACGACATATCTTACATTTCACGGGGCAGAGCATAGCCGTTTTAACCATTCGCTCGGAGTCTATGAAATCATCCGTCGTATTATTGATGATGTGTTTGATGGACGACCGGAGTGGAATAGTGAGCAGCGTTTGCTTTCACTTTGTGCTGCACTCCTTCACGACCTCGGACATGGTCCCTTTTCGCATTCGTTTGAAAAAGTATTCGACCTCGATCATGAAGCTTTTACACAAAAGATTATTCTTGGCAACACAGAAGTAAATCGGGTTCTTACAAAGGTAAGCAAGGATTTCCCGAAGATGGTCGCTGAGGTGATCGCCAAAACCTCACCGAACAAGCTCGTGATTAGCTTAATTTCTAGCCAGATTGACGCGGATCGTATGGATTATTTACAGCGTGATGCGTACTTTACAGGTGTGAGCTATGGGCATTTTGATATGGAACGGATTCTACGCGTGATGCGGCCGAAGGAAGATCAAGTCGTGATCAAGCAAAGTGGTATGCATGCAGTGGAAGACTACATCATGAGTCGATACCAAATGTATTGGCAAGTGTACTTCCATCCTGTTACTCGTAGTGCAGAGGTCATTTTGACCAAGATTCTCCACCGTGCCAAGCATTTGTACCAAAAAGGCTACCAATTTAAGCACGAACCGATTCACTTTTATTCTGTATTTGCTGAAAATATTACCCTTCATGACTATTTGAAATTAGATGAAGCCGTTATTCTCTATTACTTCCAAATGTGGGAAGAGGAAGAGGATTTGATCTTGCGTGACCTATGCGTCCGTTTTATGGATCGAAATCTGTTTAAATACGTGGAGTTTGACCCAGCGAAAGAATATAAGAAGCTAAGTGAGCTTTCTACCTTATTTGCTAAGGCGGGTCTTGACCCGGAGTATTATTTAGTGGTGGATTCCTCGTCTGACTTACCATACGACTTTTATCGACCTGGTGAGGAAGAAGAGCGCCTGCCAATTCAACTTCTCATGAAAAATGGAGAAGTAAGAGAACTTTCAAGAGAATCCCAAATCGTGGATGCCATTTCAGGGAAAAGAAGAACGGACCATAAGTTGTATTTCCCTGCGGATCTTTTAAAGGACGATTCATCTAAAAAGAACATTAAAAAGCAAATTCGCAACTTACTAGACCTATGAGATAGGTGCTTGATATAAATATAGAAGTAGGAGAGGGTCTCATTGTTAAAGGATCATGCCAAAATAATGCAAGCTTTTGCAGCGGCAGGGGAAATTGTTGGTCGGAAAAAACTGCAAAAAATGATTTATATAGCGAAAAAAGTAGATTTTCCTTTCCAAGAGAGGTTTCAGTTTCACTTTTATGGACCTTACTCCGAAGAGTTGACCCTTCGCGTAGAAGAGCTATGCAATATGGGCTTTCTTAACGAGGTGAAGGAGAAAAAGGGTGGTTACATGCAGTACCGCTACTCCTTAACAGATGAGGGTATGGAATTTTTAAATATGAACCTAGTGGAACTTCCGGCTTTAGAGGATTGTTTAACCGACATGAATAACCAGAATGCTAGGTTTCTAGAACTCGTATCAACCGTACTTTTCTTTGACGATTTAGAAGTAGAGGAAGTAAAGGAGAAAATCTTTACTCTAAAGAGCAAGCAAAAATACACCGAAGACGAAATTAAGCAGGCGTATGAATATATTGAAGCATTAAAGGGGAAAGTGGTCCCTGTATAAAAGAGAGGCTTGGACTTTTTATGTCCAAGCCTTTTTTGATATATTGTCGTTTGTTATTCAGGATCGAGCCTTTATTCCAATAGGAAACCCAAAAACTAATTTTACTCGTCAGACAGCCTTTTTCCTGCAATCCCATAATTATTTTTCGTCATTTCATCAATGAATACAACGACTTTCTCAGCAGGTGCTCCAGTTGTTTCTACAACAGCAGCGGTTACTTTTTCCACAAGGGCTTTCTTTTGGTCGTCAGTACGGCCTTCTAGCATTTTTACGGTTACGTATGGCATGATGATTGCCTCCTTGAGAGATATGTAAGTTCTTCATAACCTAATCATAATGTTCCAAACGGGAGAAAGGAATACTCATTTTTCCATTTATCCTATATTTCATGTATAATTTGGCTAAATAGAGTCTTCGAAAAGGAGTTGTCATGTTGGAGCAACTATCTAGGTTTTTAGCTTTTGATTTAGAAATGATTCCATACGTGGTTATTACGTTGATCGTAGCGTTTTCTGTCCATGAATTTGCGCATGCGTGGGTGGCCTATAAGTTTGGGGATGATACGGCGAAAAATCAGGGCAGACTAACTCTAAATCCGATGAAGCACTTGGACCCCTTTGGCACATTGTTAATTTTTATTATAGGCTTCGGTTGGGCAAGACCTGTTCCAGTCAATCGCTTTTTCTTTAAAAATCCTCGGTTGGCAAGTATTCTTGTATCAATAGCAGGGCCCCTTAGCAATCTAATGCTATCCGTTCTTGGCTTTGTGTTATTGTATGGATTGGTGGCTACTGGTGCGGTGGAAACTCTCCCATCATACGTGTTTGAGTTTCTTAATATATTTTTGTATTTAAATGTTGCTTTATTTGTGTTTAATTTACTGCCATTCCCACCGTTAGATGGCTATCGAATTATTGAGGACCTTGTACCGGTGAATGTACGGGCCAAAATGACACAGTATGAGCAATATGGAGCACTAATCTTTCTTATTTTAGTTATTACTCCGCTTGATCAATATACGATTGATCCACTGTATTCGACAGTCGTTCCATCGATTCTTTCGACTTTAGATCAGTTCTTTTATCAGTTATTTTTGTAGGAGGCGTTCATTTTTATGGAAGAAAAAAAGAAGAAAAGTATTGGTTTTAATATTATTAAAAGTGATCCAACCGAAGGGCATGGAGGATTTGGTGTTGGTGCTCTCTCCCTAGACAATGTATCACCCGTTATTGTTGATGTGGAAGCAGGGGACGCGGTCATTGATGTTGGTGCCATGCATGCAAGAAGTGTGGTGGAAAAAGGGATTAAGTTTTTAAAAACAAAGGAAGAAGTTCCAAACGCCAAGCCATACTGGTTGGTTTGGGTTACGATTGACCGAAAGCAGGAAGGACCTTATTATGCGGGTGTGACGGCTTGCGAAATGACCGTAGACCGTGAAATTCGTCGTGGCTATAAGTCGCTGCCTGAGCATGTGAATCGCATGGATAAGTCGATTAAACGTCAGATCATCGTCGATCATATGGATAGTCGTTCAAAAGGAATTCTAGCTGATTTTTTGAAAAATCATGACGCGGGTATGTGGGAAAGATCAGAAGAGAAGCTGAAAACAGGTCTTCAAGGATAGGAAATTATTCCAAAAAGGTTTTTTTAACAAATTGTTAGGAAATACTTGCCGTTTTCCGTTAAAAAAAGTAAACTTTAAACAGCGATAACACGCTATAGCACTAGGACAGAAAAAGCCCCGAGTACATGTGACTCGGGGCTTTTTCGTATATTTGAATAGTGAATTGGGTGAGGCGATGGCTTGGAATCGCAAGTAAGTAGGGTGGTTCGCAAATAAATTTTTGGAATCGCAAATAAAATCTGAAGATCGCAAATAAATTTTTGGAATCGCAAATAAAATCTGAAGATCGCAAATAAATTTTTGGAATCGCAAATAAAATCTGAGAAACGCAAATAAATTTTTGGAATCGCAAATAAAATCTGAAGATCGCAAATGAATTTTTGGAATCGCAAATAAAATCTGAAGATCGCAAATAAATTTTTCGAATGGCAAATAAAATCTGTGAATCGCAAATAATTTTTTGCAATCGCAAATAAATTTGTATAGTCGCAAATATCCCGAAATTAAATCGCACGGGTAAGCTTATTTTCCCTCTCTTGTTGCCCTGAAAAACCACAATTCCTAATAAAAAGGAGCCAAATCAGGCAAGAACCTGCTAGCTCCAATCGAAAATCCTCTTATACCACGTTTTTTTCTCTTTCTTTTCTTCTTTTTTCTTTTCAGTTGGCTTTTCGGCATCATGATCAAGATGATCGATGCAGTGCTTGGTTGGTTCTGTACCTGTAATAAAATAGGTGAGTCGTTTGATCGGACAGTCATCGGTTGCTAAAAGGCCACTTTCAGGGTCGATATATACTCCAACCGTTCCTTTAGGGGCTTTGAAGTTTTTAATTGGCTCGTCAGCTAATGCGTCCTCCATATAGTTGACCCAAATGTTTTTCGCGTACGATTTCTCGGCAACGATTTCAATCGGATTTCCTTGGTCATAACCGGTCCATACCGCGGTCACGAGCTGAGGAGAGAAGCCGACCATCCAGCTATCGGAATCAGTGGAACCAGACTTTCCAGCATAAATTCGGGTCATGTCATTGATCATCGAGCTACCGGTTACATTGGAGTATCCATCGAGCTTCTTATCAAACATCCCTGTCATCATATGAGTCATAACGAATGCTTCATCAGCTTTTAACACACGCTCATTTTCCTTTTCATACTCATAAATGACTTCCCCACGATGGTCTTCCACTCTCTTAATAAGAACTGGTTTTACTTTTTTCCCACCGTTAGCAAACAAGCTATAGGCATTGGCCATATCAATCACCTTTACCCCACTAGTTCCCAGTGCCAATGACGGTACTTTTTCCATCGGTGTCGTTATTCCAAATTGCTTGGCTGTTTTTACGAGTGTGTCTTCGCCTAAAAATAAGTGTGTTTTCACCGCATACACATTATCGGAAAGGGCGAGCGCTTGTGCCATCGTAATTTCTTTTCCCGCATATTTATTATTAAAATTATGTGGTGTATACTCCGCTCGGTTATCGTCAAAACGGA
Source organism: Bacillaceae bacterium (assembly GCA_041640555.1). GTDB lineage: Bacteria > Bacillota > Bacilli > Bacillales > Cytobacillaceae > Robertmurraya_A. The sequence continues at coordinate 436,988 of JBEQAB010000002.1, read as the reverse complement.
AGGTCGTCATTTCGCTTCTCACTAATGAAGCTGGCGTAAATCCTTGTGATATCGCCGCATAGTACAGAAGTGGTTTGATGGTAGAACCTGGTTGACGAACCGCTTGAACCGCACGGTTGAACGGACTTTCCACATAATCTCTTCCACCAACCATCGCCTTAACATACCCGTTTTTCGGATTCATCGAAACGAGTGCTACCTGCAATTCAGATTCCTTTGCCATATGAGTAGAAACATTTTTCTCTGCTAACTCCTGCTGTTCGGTATCAAGTGTCGTGTACACACGAAGTCCACCAAGCTCAATTGTTCGGTCATCTAAACCTAAATCATTTTTTAATGCTTGCTTGACGGCATCCTGAAAATACGGGGCAATTTGTGTCACCGCATGGGAGTGCTCACCAATGAAGGATAAGGTTTCATGAATAGCCGCGTTTGCATCAGCTTCAGTAATATATTTACTTTTTACCATAGAGTCCAAAATGATTTTTTGACGACTCTTCGCATTTTCCTCAGAAATTAGAGGAGAGTAGATGCTCGGTCCTTTTGGAATTCCGGCTAGCATAGAAGCTTCAGCTAGAGTCAAGTCAGCGGCATTTTTCCCTAAATAATACTGACTCGCCGCTTGAATGCCATATGCCCCTTTTCCATAATAGATCGTATTTAGGTAACCTTCGAGGATCTCATTTTTCGTATAATTCATTTCGATTCGAATCGTGTACAGAGCTTCTAATAGCTTTCGCTTCCACGTTTTTTCATGCTCAAGAAATAAATTTCGGGCATACTGCTGACTGATCGTGCTTGCCCCTTGAACTTTTGCCATTGCCTTAATGTCAGCAAGAGCAGCACCTGCAATTCGTTTAAAATCAAATCCATTGTGCTTATAAAAGGAACGGTCCTCTATCGCTACAGTTGCTTCAATTAAATGAGGGGAAATTTCATCAATTTCTACCCAGTATCTTTTTTCTCCATTATTGCTTTCGCCGATGACCTGCCCATCATCCGAGTAATAGAGAGATGATTGAGGCACGGCAAGAGGAGGAGGGCCCTGTACCTTGGCGTATATAAGAACACCGGTCACTACTAAAACAAGTAAACCAAGACCGATTGATCCAAGAATGAGTAAGGCACGTATGTATTTCATCGTTCTTCTAAACCGCTGATCCGTAATTACCTCCAAGGATGACACCTCACCTTCAGATAGATTTTTCCTGTTTTCCCATCTTTCTTACTAGTATGAAAAGAATGAGGCTGTTTTAAACGCCTATCTATTAAAAAAAGAATTTTTTTCTTGCAATTTTGCTAGATTCATCTATACTTTTTCTCATGTTTGAGTTTTTTTGGGGAAGAATAACAATACAGGAAAATAAGTATTGAAACCGATAGATATTTTTTAAATAAGGAAGGATGGCGTAAATGGGACTTTGGTTTACGGAAAAGCAAACTGAGAATTTTGGTATTACAATGAAGGTAAAGCGCACATTACATACGGAGCAAACAGACTTTCAAAAGTTAGATATGGTAGAAACAGAAGAATGGGGTAATATGCTTCTTTTAGATGACATGGTAATGACGTCTATTAAAGATGAGTTCGTATACCACGAAATGGTTGCGCATATTCCATTATTCACTCACCCAAACCCAGAAAACGTACTAGTTGTTGGTGGCGGAGACGGTGGAGTTATTCGTGAAGTGTTAAAGCACCCAAGCGTGAAAAAAGCAACTCTTGTTGAAATCGACGGAAAAGTCATTGAGTACTCTAAAAAATACCTTCCAGAGATCGCAGGACAGCTAGACGATCCGCGCGTAGAAGTAAAAGTGGATGATGGCTTCATGCACATCGCTACAGCAGAAAACGTATACGATGTAATCATGGTAGACTCAACGGAGCCAGTTGGTCCAGCAGTAAACCTATTTACAAAAGGTTTCTATGCAGGAATCTCTAAGGCGTTAAAAGAAGATGGAATCTTCGTTGCTCAATCAGATAACCCTTGGTTCAAAGCGGACTTAATTCGTTCTGTACAAAAAGACGTAAAGGAAATCTTCCCGATCACTCGCCTTTACATCGCAAACATCCCAACATACCCAAGCGGAATGTGGGCATTCACGTTAGGATCAAAGAAGCATGATCCACTTGAGGTAGCTGAAGAGCGCTTCCATGATATTGATACTAAGTATTACACAAAAGAACTTCACAATGCAGCATTCGTGCTACCGAAGTTTGTTAAAGATTTAATCGAAGGATAATAATAAATAAGACGGGGGGAGATTCTCTCCGTTTTTTACTGTGAAAGTTTAGGAGGACAGTGTACACCAGAAGATGTCTTTGTTACGTAGTCACACCATCTGACGGAAGGCCAAACTGCCCCCCTCTTAATTTAAAGGAGGAAACAAAATGCGTTTTGATGAAGCATACTCAGGTAATGTGTTTATTAAAAGCCATCCAAGCTTTGAGGAAAGTAAAGCGGTATTGTACGGAATGCCGATGGACTGGACAGTAAGTTACCGCCCAGGATCTCGTTTTGGTCCAGCGCGTATTCGTGAGGTATCCATCGGTTTAGAAGAGTATAGCTTATATTTAGACCGTGAGCTAGAAGATGTGAAATACTATGATGCGGGTGATATTCCACTTCCATTCGGAAATCCACAGCGCAGTTTAGATATGATTGAAGAGTTCGTAGATCAGGTGCTTGATGCAGGGAAATTCCCGCTAGGTATGGGTGGAGAACATTTAGTTTCTTGGCCTGTTTTTAAAGCGATGGTAAAAAAGTATCCGGATTTAGCTATCATACATATGGATGCACACACAGACCTTCGTGAGAATTATGAGGGGGAGCCATTATCTCACTCCACACCGATTCGTAAGGTAGCAGATTTAATCGGACCACAAAATGTATATTCATTTGGGATCCGTAGCGGCATGAAAGAAGAGTTCCAATGGGCGAAGGAAGTCGGTATGCATATTTCTCCGTTCGAAGTGCTTGAGCCTTTGAAGAAAGTATTACCAACATTAGCAGGACGTCCGGTGTATGTAACGATTGATATTGATGTTCTTGACCCAGCGCATGCACCAGGGACAGGAACCGTTGATGCAGGTGGAATTACTTCGAAAGAGCTACTAGCTTCCATTCACGAAATTGCACGCTCGGAAGTCAATGTAGTCGGAGCAGACTTAGTAGAAGTAGCCCCAATTTATGACCACTCAGAACAAACAGCCAACACAGCAAGCAAACTCATCCGCGAAATGATTCTTGGATGGGTGAAATAAGGATGAAACCGTGCACCTGCCAGGATTTGGCGGGTGTTTTTTTACGTGTTCCTAAATAAAAAAGACCTCAGTGGTAACAAATAGGATAATTGAGTGCCCAAGAGGCCGTCCAAAAGAGTTCAGCGGTAAATGAACAGGTGATTGAATGCCCGAGAGGCCGTCCAAAAGAGTTCAGCGGTAAATGAATAGGTGATTGAGTGCCCGAGAGGCAGTCCAACAGGTCTCAGTGGTAAATGAACAGGTGATTGAGTGCCCAAGAGGCCGCCCAAAAGAGTTCAGCGGTAAATGAACAGGTGATTGAGTGCCCGAGAGGCCGTCCAAAAGAGTTCAACGGTAAATGAACAGGTGATTGAGTGCCCGAGAGGCCGTCCAAAAGGTCTCGGTGGTAAATGAACAGGTGATTGAATGCCCGAGAGGCCGCCCAAAAGAGTTCAGCGGTAAATGAACAGGTGATTGAATGCCCGAGAGGCCATCCAAAAGGTCTCAGTGGTAAATGAACAGGTGATTGAGTGCCCGAGAGGCCGTCCAAAAGGTCTCAGCGGTAAATGAATAGGTGATTGAGTGTCCGAGATGCAGTCCAAAAGAGTTCAGCGGTAAATGAACAGGTGATTGAATGCCCGAGAGGCCGTCCAAAAGAGTTCAGCGGTAAATGAACAGGTGATTGAGTGCCCGAGAGGCCGTCCAAAAGGTCTCAGCGGTAAATGAATACCACAATGAGTGTAACAGCAAGTAAGTGTTGTCACTATAACCAACAATAATATACAATTCCACTGTTCTCACACCTTGCGCTCCCCCTCCAAAATCTTTATAATTATTAAGTTATAGAGAATGCAATGATAAAAGGAAGTGTATGGCCGTTGCCGATTCAACCAGCGGATCAAATTCCCGTTAAAATTAAGGTACATACGATGATTGAAAATGGTGGGGAAAAGGAAACTTTTGAACTCACAACTTTTGGTCGATACTATGTAAAGAATGCGAGCGGCTACCTTCAATACGAGGAAAGTACAGAAGAGGGGCCGATGAAGACCACGATGAAGCTCACAGAGGATGGAATTCTTCTAATGAGAAGTGGCTCGTTGAAAATGCGAATGCTGTTAGAAGAAAGGAAGCAGCATCGTGGCAGCTATACAACTCCATTTGGAGAGCTGCTAATGATCACAGATACAAAAGAACTTCAGCATAGATGGAACAGTGAGAGTAGTAAAGGGACGATTGAGGTGTTATACGATCTTTCGATACAAGGCTCAAAAGCAGGTACATACAAATTGCAAATCGTGTTTGAGGAGGAAAAACGTTGAATATCGTTGAACAGGTACAATTGAAGCTTAAAGAAGAAATAAGAGCGGCAGTGATAAAAGCAGAGCTAGCAACAGAGGAGCAGCTTCCAGATGTGATTTTAGAAACACCGAAGGATAAAGCAAATGGGGACTACTCGACCAATATGGCGATGCAGCTAGCGAGAGTAGCAAAGAAAGCACCGCGTGCGATTGCGGAGGCACTTGTGGCGAACTTTGATCAATCAAAGGCATCGATTGAAAAGATCGATATCGCTGGTCCTGGATTTATTAATTTTTACATGAACAATAATTATTTAACAGACTTAATTCCGACGGTCCTTACAGCTGGTGAAAAATACGGCGAAACAACAGTTGGAAATGGACAAAAAATTCAGGTGGAGTTTGTGTCTGCGAATCCAACTGGAGACCTTCACCTTGGCCATGCTCGTGGTGCGGCTGTTGGGGACTCTCTTTGTAATGTGCTAGCAAAAGCGGGTTATGATGTATCGCGTGAATACTATATTAACGATGCAGGAAACCAAATTAATAATCTTGCCTTATCAGTTGAAGCTCGTTACTTCCAAGCACTTGGGATGGAAAAAGAGATGCCAGCTGATGGTTACCATGGGGAAGACATCATTGGAATTGGTAAGCGTTTGGCTGAAGAGTATGGCGACAAGTTCGTGAATACGGATGAGAAAGAGCGCTTTGACTTTTTCCGTAGCTACGGGTTAAAAGAGGAAATGGCCAAGCTGAAGCAGGATCTTGAGGACTTCCGCGTGCCATTTGACGTATGGTATTCTGAAACCTCTCTTTATGGAGATGGAAAAATTGATGTAGCCTTAGACAAGCTTCGTGAAAATGGCTATATTTACGAGGAAGATGGAGCTACTTGGTTCCGTTCAACCGATCTAGGAGATGACAAAGACCGCGTGCTTATTAAGCAGGATGGTTCTTACACCTACTTAACACCTGATATCGCTTATCATAAAAACAAGCTTGATCGTGGATTTGAAAAGCTGATTAATATTTGGGGTGCCGATCACCACGGATATATTCCTAGAATGAAAGCAGCGATTGAAGCATTAGGTTATGGAAAAGATGTACTTGAGGTGGAAATCATCCAGCTTGTTCACCTATACAAAAACGGTGAAAAGATGAAGATGAGTAAGCGTACAGGAAAAGCGGTTACGATGCGTGATCTAGTGGAAGAGGTAGGTTTAGATGCAACTCGTTACTTCTTCGCGATGAGAAGTGCAGATACGCATATGGACTTTGACCTTGACTTAGCAGTATCACAATCTAATGAAAACCCAGTATACTACGCGCAATATGCACATGCTCGTATTTGCAGCATCCTTCGTCAAGGGGAAGAGAATGGGTTCACATATGATACGAACGCTGATTTCTCTTTAATCGGCGCTGAGAAGGAAATTGAAGTGCTCAAAAAGCTTGGTGAGTTTCCTTTAGCAGTGGCAGAGGCTGCCCAGAAGCGCATGCCACACCGAGTGACGAACTATATTTATGAACTTGCTTCTACTTTCCATAGCTTTTACAATGCGGAAAAAGTATTGGATGCAGAAAACGTGGAGCGCACAAAGGCACGCCTTTCCTTAATTAAAGCGGTGCAAACGACGTTAAAGAATGCACTGAAATTAATCGGAGTTTCCGCTCCTGAAAAAATGTAACAAGTGAGAGGCTTCCGGATGGGGAGCCTCTTTTGAAACTTAAAGGTGGAGGAAGACATGATTAGAGACTGTTCAGTTGAAAAGTTTTTAGAAAATAAGCATCGCTATACAACGATCGATGTACGGTCACCAGGTGAATTCGCTGATAGCCATATTCCTGGGTCGGTCAATATTCCTCTTTTTACAAATGAAGAGCGGGCATTGATTGGAACTCTTTATAAGCAAGAAGGGCAAAAGGAAGCCAAATGGAAGGCGATGGAGATTGTTAGTCCCAAAATTCCTGATATGCTTGCACGAATTCAGGAAATTGAAGAGTCTGGTCGCGAACCAATGGTGTACTGCTGGAGAGGTGGAATGAGAAGCCAATCCGTTGCCACGTTCGCCACACTCGCTGGGCTTCATGTAAGGAGGATTGAGGGGGGCTACCGTGCCTATCGTGAGCATGTGGTGGAGCATCTCGCTGACTTAATTCCTGCTGAATCAGTGGTCATTACCGGGATGACAGGAACAGGAAAAACGGACATTCTTCAGCATTTAAAAACGGCTGGCTATCCCGTGCTCGATTTAGAGAAATACGCGAACCATAAGGGGTCGGTGTTTGGCTCGATTGGTGGGGAAGCTCCACATAATCAAAAGATGTTCGATGCTCTTCTTTTTGAAGATTTAAAGAAACTCAAAGGCTCTCCATATTTCATTATGGAAGGAGAGAGCAAACGAATTGGACATGCTGTGCAGCCAACAGAATTAGCAGAGAAAAAATTGAAAGGACTTCATATTACCGTCTATTCTTCCATCGAAAAACGAATGGAACGAATTTATGAGCAATACGTGAAGCCTTATGAGCACACAGATGCTTTTCATGAACGAGTCGAACTTGCTTTAAAGATGATTATTAAGAGAATAAAATCATTTGATATTCAAATGGAGCTATTAAGATGTGTGGAAGAAAGAGATTATATGCCCCTTATCAGACTGTTAATGGAGCATTATTATGATCCGCGCTACAGCAATAAAGTAGGGGACTATGAGAACCCAGAAATCTTTGTTTGCAGCGATTCGATTTTAGAGGCGACAAACCAGATAGCGGAGATTATTGAGCAATCAAGAAGAGCAAAAATCGAAGTATAAAATAGCATTGTGGGGAATGCTTTAAAGTATACGGATATTTTTGGAGGGGTAGTATGAAGCTTGTCCTTTTATCTTTAGTAACGGGTTTTTTCGTCGGGTTTATTTTCGCACTCTTTCGTCTGCCGATTCCGGCTCCACCTGCTTTAGCGGGTATCACTGGGATTGTTGGGATCTATTTAGGCTTTAAAGTGTTTGAGCAGTTAACTCCATGGCTGCAAAGTTTTGGAAAATAATTAAAGCCTGAAGGTCTTGTCCTTAATAAGCGGAGATTTTTCCGTTATATGCAGAATGGAGCTCATTTCGAGGGAAATAAGGGGAGGTTTTCCGCTTATGCAAAGCAAAATCTCCCATTTTTGAATTTTTCGAGCCCATAGGCGGAATTTCTCCGTTTATTTAAGCGTTTTTAAAGAATAATTTCTAGTTAAGCGGAATCTCTCCGGCTATTTATCAGCTGGGTGCTTAATCTGAACCCCCAACCGAAAAAAAATGGATCATTTCCATTCAATTTCAGCCCCACCCACTCGTTTCACCCCCCGAATGCGGCTAATGTCTTCTACGAGCTTGAGGCATGCCATATCCTTCGCCTTTGCTTCAATCATAAAGTCGACGTCCACATTCATGGAACGGAGAAGTTCGATCAGGGGCATGATATATTCCAAATCCACAAAGTCAGCATGTGCTCGGTACATTTTTTCCGACTTCGGTGAAGAAATATGGATCTTCGGTTTTAAAGAACAATCTTCCCATGTTTGAAATACTTTTGGTAGCAGAGTATGGAGAGGCTCTTCACTCAAATTGGCCATATGATGGTGATAATCAAAGACCAGGCGAATGCCTTCTTTTTGACAAACAGAAAGGGTCTCTTCGGTTGTGTATGTTTTATCATCATTCTCTAAGGTGGTGACCTCTTTGATATGGGAGGGGAGAGATTGGATGTTTTCGTGAAATCGTTTTAGTGACTGTGTTTTGTCCCCATAGGCACCTCCGACATGAATATTAAGGACCCCCTCTTTTTCCACTCCCATAGCTTCTAGCATTCGGTAATGATAGTCCATATCAATCACCGCATTCTTTGTTACTTCTTCACGAGGAGAGGTGAACAAAGTGTATTGGTTAGGGTGAAAGCTTACCCGCATCTGATGTCGGCGAATTAGATCACCTAGCTCCTGCCACTCTTTTCGAAACGGGGTGACAAAATCCCAGTTCACCTCTGGATGAGTAGAAAGAGGGGCGATGGAACTAGATAAGCGATACACTTGAATGCCATGTGCGATATTATAGGAAACCATTCGTAACGTATTAAAGATATTTTCACCCGTAACAGCCATAAGTTTTTCCTCGCGTTCGGAAGCGGTAAGCTGCTTATACCGGGTAAAGGTCAAGGCTCTTGCTGGCGATGCCTCCCAAAGAGAAAGGGCTGTCGATACATAGCCGAAGCGAATTTTCATCGTTGTATGAACTCCTAACTAAAGAAAATAAGAAATAGGACGTGCGATCCATTCCATGATTTTTTGCTTGAAACTTAAATGGTTCAAATCATGAAGGGATAATTTTTTTCCATCTTTTACATCCGTTTCATAAATATTTTTCATATGTGAAATGATGTCTGGATCATACATATAGCAGTTAATTTCATGATTTAAAAAGAAGCTTCTTTTGTCAAAGTTGGCAGTACCAGAATCACAAATCCGATCATCAATGATAAGGATTTTTGCATGGTAAAAGCCTTTGGCATAACCGTAGACATTGGCCCCTTTAGAAATAAGCGTGCGCAAATATGGGAACGAGGCTTCTTTCACAAATGGGTGGTCAGGAGTTTGGGGTACAAGGATAGTCACTTCCACACCACGATCCAATGCAGCCAACAAATCTTGAAAGATGCGCTTGCTAGGAATGAAATAGGGAGAACCGATGTGGATCGATGTCTCAGCTCCTCGAAGCATTCCGGAGAAAGTTTCTTCGAGATAAAACCCTTCTGAAGGGATAATTTGGTGACGAATCGGCCCTGAGACTGGATCAGGGAAATAAGTAGGGATTTTCAGAAGATGCTCTTGCGTCTCCTCTTCCCAGTCCTTTAAAAACTCACGTTGTAGATCATGAACCCCTTCACCCCTAATCTTTAAATGGTAATCACGCCAAGGGTTCAGCTTTGGATCCTCGTTTAAATACTCTTTTCCGACATTGAATCCACCAATATAGCCAAGCTTTCCATCAATGACTGTAATTTTTCGGTGATTTCGAACTTGTGAACGGTAAAAGAGAAAAGGAAATTTCGGTTTATGACTATATGAAAAATGAATGCCGGCTTGTTTGGCTTCATTTACGATTCTCCGTGGAACACTAAAGCTTCCTGCCCAATCGAGGAGCAGTCTAACTTCCACACCTTCTAAAGCTTTGTTTTTCAAAATCTGAAGAAACCTACGGCCATAAGGATCATCTTTTAATATATAAAAAAGAACATGAATATGCTCGTTTGCGTGTTCGATTTCTGAAAATAAGTCCGTAAAGAGAGCATCTCCTCTTGTAAACACATCAATATGACTTTGCCTCATCGGATAACTTTTTCTATAAATAGAAGATAAATGTTGTCTTCTGCCAAGAACAAAGTCGACATACAATAGCAATAGGATAAGTACGAAAGCAAGTAGAATGAAACCGATAACCTTCATCAAATTCTCTCCCTTCTAAAGGATACCCCATTGGTTCGGGAGTGATCGTACGTTGTAGTATCTCCTGTAAGTGTTCTTTCTATGAAGACAGAAAGTTGCGATAAAAAAACATTGACTGAATGCTCACTCATTATATAATAGGGGTAGATACAATTCAGAAAATTACACATTTTCACGCAAAACCTGTGCTGCTTGAAGGGGAGTTCGAGTTAGCCAGAAAGGGGTAGAGAAGATGAACGCCATGCTTTGGATCAACTTGATTGCTTTTCTAATTGTAACCGCTTACGCAGTTAGTCTGTTTGTTTATGTAGTCAAAACGAGAATCGAGTACATAAAGCTTGGGAGGAAGGTGGAGTTTGAATCCCGAGTGAAGGAAAGGCTCGATAAAATTTGGGTTAATGTATTCGGGCAAAAAAAGCTTTTAAAGGATAAGAAAAGCGGAATTATTCATGTGATGTTTTTTTACGGATTTATTCTTGTTCAATTTGGGGCGATCGATTTTATTATGAAAGGTCTTGTACCAGGTGCGCACTTGCCACTAGGACCTCTATATCCAGGATTTACGTTTTTTCAGGAAATTGTCACCTTAATGATATTGGTGGCCGTCTTTTGGGCGTTTCATCGTCGATATGTAGAAAAGTTAGTTCGTTTGAAACGGAATTTTAAATCGGGACTCGTGTTAATTTTTATCGGTGGTTTAATGCTTTCTGTACTACTTGGAAATGGAATGAGTCTTATATGGCATGCTCATGAAGCGTCATGGACGGAGCCAATTGCCTCATTAGTGAGCGTAGCTTTTTCTTGGATAGGAGAAACAGCTTCCATCGTGATTTTCTATGTGGCTTGGTGGATTCATCTTTTGTTCCTGCTAGCATTTCTTGTGTACGTCCCACAGTCCAAGCACGCGCACTTGATTGCGGGTCCAGCGAATGTGTATTTTAATCGCTTAGAAAAGCCAGGGAAATTGACCAAGATTGATTTTGAAGACGAAACACAAGAGACATTCGGTGTGGGGAAAATCGAGGATTTCACTCAGCATCAGCTCATCGACTTATATGCGTGTGTAGAATGTGGACGCTGTACGAATATGTGTCCAGCAACGGGAACAGGAAAGATGCTGTCGCCGATGGATTTGATTGTAAAAATGCGCGATCACTTAACTAATCACGGGGCAGCTATTACACAAAAGCAACCATGGGTTCCGACCTTTGCTTTTTCCAATACAAAAGGAAATCAAATCGCCTTAGCAGCCGCTGGAAAAGGGGTTCAGGAGTCTGCGGCAAGTCTAGCTTACAGTCCAAGCTTGATCGGAGATGTGATTACAGAGGAGGAAATTTGGGCTTGTACCACTTGCCGAAACTGTGAAGATCAATGTCCGGTCATGAATGAGCATGTCGACAAAATCATCGATCTTCGCCGTTATCTCGTTCTAACTGAAGGGAAAATGGATGCCGATGCACAGAGGGCGATGCAAAACATCGAACGTCAAGGAAATCCTTGGGGACTAAATCGCAAAGAGCGCGAAAACTGGTGCATGGAGAGAGAAGATGTTCTCATTCCAACGGTAAAAGAAATGAAAAAGTCTGGCGAAGAGTTTGAGTACTTGTTCTGGGTGGGGTCCATGGGCTCTTACGACAACCGCAGTCAAAAAATTGCTTTGTCCCTTGCGAAGCTTTTAAACGAAGCGGGTGTGAAGTTTGCGATACTAGGAAGCAAAGAAAAGAACTCGGGTGATACGGCAAGACGTCTAGGTAATGAGTTTGTATTCCAAGAGCTTGCGACGAAGAATATTGAGGAATTTGAGAAGAACGAAGTCAAGAAGATCGTAACGATCGATCCTCATGCGTATAATACTTTCAAGAATGAATACCCTGACTTCGGATTAAAAGCGGAAGTGTACCACCATACCGAGCTGCTTGCTGAGCTTGTAAAAGATGGAAGACTAAAACCGAAGTTTGAAGTGAACGAAACAATCACCTTCCATGATTCTTGTTATTTAGGACGCTACAATGAGGTGTACGATGCCCCACGCGATATATTAAAAGCCATTCCAGGCGTTACACTCGTAGAAATGGCTCGTAATAGAGACACGGGAATGTGTTGTGGAGCCGGTGGTGGCTTGATGTGGATGGAAGAAGAAACGGGCCATCGTATCAATGTAGCAAGAACCGAGCAAGCATTAGCCGTTAAACCGTCTGTTATTTCATCAGGCTGTCCGTATTGCCTCACCATGCTTTCAGATGGAACAAAGGCAAAGGAAGTCGAAGAAACGGTATCAACGTATGACGTGGCAGAATTATTAGAAAAAGCTGTTATTGGAGAGGCGAAAATCGTGTCGTAAAGAGAATAGAAATAATTTGCATGATTTTTATGTAAATTATTTCTATTCTAACTATTTTGATAGTAAAATAGAAGAAGGTAATAAAGCGCTTACAATTTAAATTTACTTCAAAGGAGAAATTCAAATTCTCCTTTTTTCCACCTCACATACTGAGCGAGCGTTCAGTCACATCACAGAATCAATCACAAAAAAAGAATCCAAACAAATGAATACGAAAAAGGGGAGAGTAACATGGGGAAAACAGTTATTTTAAGCGGAGTTCGTACACCTTTTGGAAAAATGGGTGGAAGCTTAAGCTCATTTACGGCATCTGATTTAGGGGGATTGGTGATCAAGGAAGCACTTGGTCGTGCAGGGGTGGAAGCAGAAAAAGTGGATGAAGTGATTTTTGGAACGGTTCTGCAAGGGGGGCAGGGTCAGATTCCATCACGACAAGCGGCTCAAAAGGCAGGACTTCCATGGAATGTGAAAACAGAAACGATCAATAAGGTGTGCGCTTCTGGCATGCGAAGTGTGACGTTAGGAGATCAAATCATCCGTTTAGGTGATGAGGAAGTCATCGTTGCAGGAGGAATGGAGTCGATGAGCAACGCTCCTTATTTTCTTCCAAAAGCTCGTTGGGGATTACGAATGGGTGATTCTTCGGTAAAAGATTTAATGGTTTATGACGGACTAACTTGTACATTTACGGGTGTTCATATGGGAACATACGGAAATGGTGTGGCAAAGGAAATGGAGCTTTCGCGTGAGGAGCAGGATCAATGGGCGCTTCGAAGCCATCAGCGTACCGTTCAAGCAATCGAATCAGGCGTCTTAGCCGAAGAAATTGTAGCTGTTCAAGTTCCGCAGCGTAAAGGCGAACCACTTGTGGTGGCGAATGATGAATCACCGAGAAAAGATACGAGCATTGAAAAGCTGGCTAAGCTTGCGCCAGTGTTTAACTCAGACGGAACGATCACAGCCGGAAATGCACCTGGAGTGAATGATGGAGCTGCAGCACTGGTGTTAATGAGTGAAGAACGAGCGGCACGGGAAGGAAGAACACCAGAAGCGTATATTATCGGGCAGGCAGCTGTCGCGGTAGAAGCAAAGGATTTCCCGAAAACGCCGGGAATCGTGATTAACGAGTTGTTAAAGAAAACGGGTAAATCAGTCGAAGAAATTGATTTGTTTGAAATTAACGAAGCCTTTGCAGCGGTTGCCTTAGCAAGTGCAGAAATTGCAGGACTTGATCATGAAAAGGTCAATGTAAATGGTGGAGCCGTAGCGATTGGTCACCCGATCGGTGCGAGTGGGGCAAGAATCATCATTACGTTAATGCATGAGTTAAAGAGACGCGGCGGAGGAATCGGTGTAGCAGCGATTTGCTCAGGTGGAGGGCAAGGCGATGCGATTATGATTGAGGTGCCAAAACAGTAGATTTTTATGGGGGATTTCCGATTATCTTGTACGGAATGTCCCCTTTTTTAAGAACTCTAATGGTAGAAAAGGGGGATAAGATGGAAATCAAAAAGGTAATGGTTATTGGTGCTGGCCAAATGGGATCGGGAATTGCTCAAGTGTGTGCCCAAGCGGGTTACGAAGTCATTTTGAACGATCTAAAGGAAGACTATTGTTTACGTGGACTTGGGGTGATCCGGAAAAACCTAGCGCGCCAAGTGGATAAAGGAAAAATGACCCAAGACCAGATGGAAGTGATATTAGCCTACATTCAGCCTTCCACTGATTTGCATAACGCAAGTGGAGTTGACCTAGTGATCGAAGCAGCAGTGGAAAACATGGAGGTTAAAACAAAGATTTTTCGTGAGCTCGATAAAATTGCTCCTGATCATGCGATCCTTGCAAGCAACACTTCTTCTCTACCGATTACGGAAATTGCGGCAGCAACCTCGAGGCCAGAAAAGGTCATCGGAATGCACTTTATGAATCCTGTTCCAGTCATGAAACTCGTAGAAATCATTCGTGGTCTGGCAACGGATGACGAGGTATATGAACTCATTGAGGGCATGACAAAAACGATTGGAAAAGTGCCAGTTGAAGTGAATGATTACCCTGGGTTCGTGTCCAACCGAATTCTCATGCCTATGATTAACGAAGCGATCTATACGCTTTATGAAGGAGTAGCAACAAAGGAAGCCATCGACGAGGTCATGAAGCTTGGGATGAACCACCCGATGGGACCACTCACCTTGGCTGACTTTATCGGGCTCGATACCTGTCTGTATATTATGGAAACCCTCTACGAAGGCTTTGGCGACAGCAAATATCGCCCATGCCCACTGCTCCGCAAATATGTAAAAGCGGGCTGGCTCGGAAGGAAATCAGGCCGCGGGTTTTATGAATATAGTTAACTACCCCGATTCCAGGAGGAAATGATATGGATTTACGATGGACGGAAGAACAGCAGATGATGAGAAAGATGGTTCAGGATTTTGCCCGAACCGAGATCAGTCCATTTATTGAAAAAATGGAACAAGGGGAGTTTCCAAGAGGCATCCTTAAGCAAATGGGAGAACTCGGCCTCATGGGGATCCCTGTTCCTGAACAGTATGGCGGAGCAGAAATGGATTTCACCTCATATATAATAGCGATTCACGAGCTTTCAAAATTCAGTGCTACGATCGGTGTGATTCTCTCGGTGCATACATCGGTTGGCACGAACCCGATTCTTTATTTTGGTAATAAAGAGCAAAAGAAAAGGTACGTCCCGAAGCTCGCAAGTGGGGAATACTTGGGTGCCTTCTGCTTAACTGAGCCAAGTGCGGGCTCTGACGCTGCGAGTTTAAAATCACGTGCCGTCAAAAAACAGAACCATTATGTGATCAACGGCTCGAAAGTGTTTATTACGAATGGTGGAGAAGCGGATATTTACATTGTGTTTGCCTTGATTGAAGACAAGGGAATTTCAGCTTTTATCGTTGAAAAAAATACGCCAGGACTTGTGATCGGGAAAGATGAGCACAAGATGGGCTTGCACGGGTCAAGAACGGTTCAGCTTACATTCGAGGAAATGCAGGTGCCAGAAGAAAATCTAATCGGCGAAGAAGGCCAAGGGTTAAAAATAGCGCTTGGCAATTTGGATGTTGGAAGAATCGGCATTGCAGCCCAAGCGCTTGGAATTGCCGAAGCAGCCTATGAGGCAGCTGTCGACTATGCGAAACAGCGTATCCAGTTTGGAAAGCCGATCTCCCATCAGCAAGGAATTGGCTTTAAATTAGCTGATATGGCAACCAATATTGAAGCGGCAAAACTATTAATCTATCGAGCTGCCGAGCTCCGTTCCCTTGGTCAACCATGTGGAAAAGAGGCTTCGATGGCCAAATTATTTGCCTCCAAAACGGCAATGGAGGTAACAACGGAGGCCATTCAAGTGTTCGGTGGATATGGCTATACAGAGGATTACCCAGTTGAGCGTTTTTTCCGAGATGCAAAAGTGACCGAAATCTACGAAGGAACGAGCGAAATCCAACGCATCGTTATTAGCAAGCATTTATAGACTTTGAAAAAGCGAGGGGAACAAGATGAATTTCAAATTGTCAGAAGAACATGAAATGATTCGTAAGATGGTTCGTGACTTTGCGAGAAATGAAGTGGCACCAACTGCCGCAGAAAGAGATGAAGAAGAACGATTTGACCGTGAGATTTTCGATAAAATGGCAGAGCTCGGTTTGACGGGGATTCCTTGGCCTGAAGAGTACGGTGGAATTGGCAGTGATTATTTAGCTTATTGTATCGCGGTTGAAGAGTTATCTCGTGTATGTGCGTCAACCGGTGTGACGCTGTCTGCGCATACTTCCTTAGCAGGCTGGCCCATTTATAAGTTTGGTAGTGAAGAGCAAAAGCAAAAGTTTTTGCGTCCGATGGCATTAGGTGAAAAAATCGGCGGTTACGGGTTAACCGAACCGGGTAGCGGATCTGATGCGGGTGGCATGAAAACAACGGCACGTCGAGATGGTGATGAGTTTATTTTAAACGGCTCCAAAATCTTTATCACGAACGGCGGTATTGCTGATATTTATGTGGTTTTTGCGGTAACAGATGCCACACAAAAGCATAAGGGAACCTCGGCCTTTATTGTTGAAAGTAATACACCAGGCTTTTCGGTAGGGAAAAAAGAGAAAAAGCTCGGCATTCGTTCGTCACCAACAACGGAGATCATTTTCGAAGACTGCCGTGTACCTGCAGCTAACATACTCGGGGCTGAAGGAGAAGGGTTTAAAATTGCGATGATGACCCTCGATGGAGGACGTAATGGAATTGCGGCTCAAGCTGTCGGAATTGCACAGGGTGCACTGGATGCAGCAACCGATTATGCCAAAGAACGCGTGCAGTTCGGAAAGCCAATCGCCCAGCAGCAAGGTGTCGGTTTTAAACTAGCGGACATGGCGACCAGCATTGAAGCCGCTAGATTACTAACCTATCAAGCGGCATGGCTAGAGTCGGAAGGTCTTCCATACGGAAAAGAATCCGCGATGTCCAAGTTGTTTGCGGGGGATACCGCGATGAAAGTAACAACAGAAGCGGTCCAAATCTTCGGCGGCTATGGATACACAAAGGATTATCCGGTAGAACGATATATGCGTGACGCAAAAATCACGCAAATTTATGAAGGAACACAGGAAATCCAACGACTCGTTATTTCACGGATGATAACGAAGTAAGAAAGAGGAATTGGGGGTTGGGTTTTTGGTAAGTGGCCTTTTGTTCATTGAGTTGGGTTGAGCTGAGTGCCCCAGGAGGAGGAAAAACGAGCTTCATGGGAACTGAAATCGTGATTGAGTGCCCGAGGGGAAGGAAAAACGAGCTTCATGGGAATTGAAATCGTGATTGAGTGCCCGAGGTGAAGGAAAAAAGAGCTTCATGGGAATTGAAATCGTGATTGAGTGCCCGAGGGGAAGGAAAAACGAGCTTCATGGGAACTGAAATCGTGATTGAGTGCCCGAGGGGAAGGAAAAACGAGCTTCATGGGAATTGAAATCGAGGTTGAGTGCCCGAGGGGAAGGAAAAACGAGCTTCATGGGAACTGAAATCGTGATTGAGTGCCCATGCAAGCGAAAAAATGACCTACACACAGCACTTAAGTATCTGTTTGATGCCCGTGTGTTAAAAATTACAGGGGCTGCGGTAACCAAAGTGCCTGATAGGTTCCCGTGGTCCTAAAAAAAGAGCCGGGATGGTAACCAAAGTGGCGGTTAGGTTCCCATGAGCCTAAAAAAAGAGCAGCAATGGTAACCGAAGTACCTGTTAGCTTCCCGTTCTCCAAAAAAATAACATCGCGCGGTAACAAAACCAAATCCTTAGGTGAACAAAATTCCAACCACAAAAACCGAAGCTAACCACGTAAATCCCAATACCCAAAACCAACTAATCTCTAAAGGGGTAGAAAAACCGATGAAAAAAAGAGAAGTTCATGCCTCTGTGAAGGATGAACAGCTCGTCGTGAAAAGGCGTGACCAGATGATTAAAGGGGCGGTTGCGCTTTTTAAAGAGAAGGGCTTTCATCGCACTACAACTAGAGAAATTGCGAAAGCATCCGGCTTTAGCATTGGCACCTTGTATGAGTATATACGGACGAAGGAGGATGTGTTGTACCTCGTTTGTGATCATATTTATGACGAAGTGCAGGAGCGATTGCAGAAGGATTTAGATACGAAAAAGGGAACGTTACAAAGCTTGGAGCGAGGAATTGCCAACTATTTTCGCGTCATGGATGAGCTTCAATCAGAAGTGCTCGTTATGTACCAGGAGGCAAAATCGCTGAACAAGGATGCTCTTCCGTATGTACTAAGAAAGGAAATGGAAATGGTAGCGATGTTTGAGGATGTGATTGCCCGCTGTGTGGAAAATGGGGAAATCAACCTGACTGAAAAACAGGTGAAAATGATTGCTCATAATATTTTTGTTCAAGGGCAAATGTGGGGCTTCAGACGCTGGGCACTCCAAAAGCTCTACACACTTGAGGAATACATCACCCTACAAACAGAGCTATTGTTTTCAGGCATAACGAGGATGGGGGGAGAACAATGAATACGAAACCAACGTATACACATAAGCATCATATCCGATTTGTCACCGCGTCTAGCTTGTTTGACGGACATGATGCCTCCATAAATATTATGAGAAGAATTTTACAGGCAAGTGGAGCTGAAGTGATCCACTTGGGCCATAACCGCTCGGTTGAAGAAGTAGTGAATGCGGCGATTCAAGAGGATGTTCAAGGAATTGCGATTTCCTCTTACCAAGGGGGACATGTCGAGTACTTTAAATACATGTATGATCTTCTAAAGGAAAAGGGTGCCACTCATATCCGTATTTATGGCGGTGGAGGTGGGGTGATTATTCCACGTGAAATTAAGGAACTTCATCAGTATGGCATTGCTCGGATCTTCTCACCTGAGGATGGGCGATTGCTTGGACTGCAGGGGATGATTGATCTCATGCTAGAGGAGTGTGATTATCCAACGATTTCTTCAGCGGTAGATACGTATCTTTCAAAGTTAGATTCAGGTGACACGATTGCGACAGCCAAGCTGATCACTTTTGCCGAACAGCAGGTGGGTGCAAACAAAGAAAGTGCCGCTGCGGTAGAAACCGTGATGCAGCAGGTGAAGGCACGGCAAAAATCAGTTCCTGTCCTCGGAATTACAGGGACAGGTGGTGCGGGAAAAAGCTCGCTAACTGATGAACTGATTCGTCGCTTTATTAATGAAGTACCGAAGCAAAAGGTTGCAGTACTCTCAGTTGACCCAACCAAGCAAAAAACGGGGGGAGCGTTACTAGGAGACCGAATTCGAATGAACGCCATTTTTTCCCCAAGAGTCTATATGCGAAGCTTAGCGACAAGACAATCAAAGACTGAGCTATCGCTTGCGATCCAAGATGCGATTGCGGTGGTCAAGGCGGCTGGCTTTGATCTCATCATCGTAGAAACAAGTGGCATTGGTCAAGGGGATGCAGAGATCGCGGAGATTTGTGATGTCTCTATGTACGTTATGACGAGTGAATTCGGTGCCCCATCACAGCTTGAGAAAATAGATATGATTGATTACGCGGATTTAATCGTGATCAATAAGTTTGAGCGAAAAGGATCTGAAGATGCGCTTCGACAAGTACAAAAGCAGTATCAGCGAAGCCGCATGCTTTTCGAAAAAGAGCTTGATGACATGCCGGTATACGGAACGATTGCAAGCCAGTTCAATGATTCTGGTACAAATGCTCTGTTTGCGGCATTGATTGAGACATTAAATGAAAAAACAGGATCATCATTACCGACCACTTTTTCCAAAAATGCTCTTGTAGAAAAACAGAGCGTCATTATTCCTACTGATCGCCGCTACTATTTACGTGAAATCTCAGATACGGTTCGAGGCTACCATAAAAAAGCGGAGGAACAGGCGAATCTTGCTCGAAAGCTTTTTCAAATAGAAGGCACACTTGCTGCTATTGAAGAAGCAGGCACGGGTGAAGAAACAGTAAAAGTATTAGAGGAACTTAAGGATCAAGTGGAGGCGAAGCTTACTGCTGATACCAAAAAGGTGTTATCTTCTTGGGAAGAAAAACAAAAGCTCTATAGCTCCGACCACTTTGTAACTAAAATCCGCGACAAGCAGATCGTAACGATTTTAAAAACCAAAAGCTTGTCCGGCTTATTGATTCCGAAGGTTGTACTACCGAAATACAAGGATTACGGAGAAATTATTCGCTGGGTCTACAAAGAAAATGTACCAGGTGAATTTCCATACACAGCTGGGGTGTTTCCGTTTAAGCGTGAGGGCGAAGACCCGAAGCGTCAGTTCGCAGGGGAAGGAACACCAGAGAGGACAAATCGACGCTTCCATTATCTCTCAAAGGATGACGCTGCGAAGCGCTTGAGTACGGCGTTTGATTCAGTCACTTTATATGGGGAAGATCCGGATTATCGGCCAGATATTTACGGGAAAGTTGGAGAAAGCGGTGTAAGCATCTGTACGTTAGATGATATGAAAAAGCTGTATGATGGCTTTGATTTATGCCATCCGTCCACTTCTGTGTCGATGACGATTAACGGTCCGGCTCCTATTATTTTGGCGATGTTTATGAATACGGCCATTGAACAGCAGGTGGTAAAAAAGGAACAGGAACTAGGTCGACCACTTACCCTTGAAGAATGGACAGAAGTCAAGGCCGCCACTCTATCAATGGTGAGAGGAACCGTTCAAGCCGATATTTTAAAAGAAGATCAAGGTCAGAATACATGTATTTTCTCTACAGAGTTTGCCCTTCGAATGATGGGGGATATTCAACAATATTTTATTGATCAAAAAGTTCGTAACTATTATTCCGTCTCGATTTCTGGCTACCATATCGCTGAAGCGGGGGCCAATCCCATTTCTCAGCTTGCCTTTACACTTGCTAATGGATTGACGTATGTGGAGTATTATCTAAGCCGAGGCATGCATATTGATGATTTTGCACCGAATCTATCCTTCTTTTTCTCTAACGGACTCGATCCTGAATATACAGTGATTGGACGCGTGGCCAGGCGTATTTGGGCTACTGTAATGAGAGAAAAGTACGGGGCAAATGAGAGAAGTCAAAAGCTGAAGTATCATGTTCAAACTAGCGGACGTTCCCTTCATGCGCAGGAAATTGATTTTAACGATATCCGCACCACGCTTCAAGCCCTAATGGCTCTTCAGGATAACTGTAATTCGCTCCATACGAATGCATACGATGAAGCAATTACGACTCCAACAGAAGAGTCGGTGCGTCGCGCGATGGCGATTCAAATGATTATTACAAAAGAGCATGGCTTATCGAAAAATGAAAACCCTCTTCAAGGCTCATTTATTGTGGAGGAGCTTACGGACTTGGTGGAGGAAATGGTTCTTCAAGAGTTCGAGCGATTGAATGACCGTGGGGGAGTGCTCGGTGCAATGGAGACGCAATATCAGCGCGGAAAAATTCAAGACGAATCGATGCACTATGAAATGAAAAAGCATACCGGGGAGCTGCCGATCATCGGCGTCAACACGTACTTAAATCCGAATCCTCCGTCAGAAGAAGAAACAGACAATATGGAGCTGGCGCGAGCAACAAAAGAAGAAAAAGAACTACAAATTCAAAATTTACGAGAATTCCACGAGAGAAACAAAGACAAAATCGCTGCAGCATTGCAAAAACTAAAACAAACAGCCGTCAACAACGGCAATATTTTCGAGGAATTAATGGAAACAGTAAAAGTAGCAAGCCTCGGTCAAATCACCCGTGCGTTGTATGAGGTGGGAGGGCAGTACCGGAGAAATATGTAGTAAGAAAAAGAGCAAAGTGAAAGCTAACGCTTTCTCTTTGCTCTTTACACTTTTTTTACATAACTCATACCTAAAATGTCCTAATTTTTACTATAATAGAAGAAGATAGAACGTTCTTTTTCAAACGAAGGACCTAAACCATTTTCACGGGATGTGAGATATTTGAAACAACTTCTTCAATTTATTGCTGTTATCCTTACTGTTGTTTCTGCGATTTATCTATACTCATTGCAGCTTGGTGCCATCCCTTTCTTTATATTGGCCTTTTTTTTCTTCTATTTAGCAGTCAGATTGTTTGTTAAGGAGAAAAAAAGGCAAAAAAGCGAGGGCAAGTACTAAAAAGTTTGGTATCGATTAGATAGAACTAGCATAAAGGTTCATATTTTGTTTATAATGAAGAATATGCAATAATTGTGTACATAATTTATTTGTCGTGTTTTACATAGCGAAAGGAAGTGCAAATATTGAGTTTGAAACAAGTTACTCAAGAAGAATTGCAAGAAATGTCCTTAATTGAGATTGCGTTTGAATTGCTTAAGGAAAAGAAACAGCCGGTCTCTTTTAAAGAAATAATGGATGAGATTACAGAGCTGCGTGGATTAACAGAAGATGAAGTGAGAGCGAGAATTGCTCAATTTTATACAGATTTAAATATAGATGGACGCTTTATGACAATTGGTGAAAATCGCTGGGGTCTTCGCGTTTGGTATCCAGTTGACCAAACCGAAGAAGAACATGTAACAGCCGTGAAGCCGAAGAAGAAAAAGGCGAAGAAAGTGGTCGATGAGGACGAGGATCTTGACATTGAAGAGTATGACGAGTTAGAGGAAGAAGAACTCGACTACGATGATGTGGATGATGACTTCGATGACGAAGACGACGATGATGATCTTGTAGATGATGATATTGATGAAGATTTAGAAGACGATGATGAAGACCTTCTCGAAGATGACGAGGAATTCGATCTGGACGAAGATGACGATGATGAAGACCTTGAAGAAGATGATTTTGATGATGAGGACGACGAGAAGCTTTAAGTCGAATTTTGTAGGATCTCGACTTGACTTTTTAAAGAGCTGTAGGTAGAATACTTTTTGGGCTCCTTAAAAAGGAACAATCGAAACGTAATTTCACGCTCCCCTTGCTAATTCTAGCAGGAGGGGCGTTTTTATTTTTTTATAGGCTCTTTCCGGGTGTGAAAAATCGGTCTTCAAAAATCGTTTTATCCCCTTGCCAATGTAATGGATTGATATTTAAAAAATATGCACAAACTTATTTAGAGGGGGATTACAGATGACAAAGTATATTTTCGTAACAGGTGGAGTGGTTTCTTCCTTAGGAAAAGGAATCACAGCAGCGTCTTTAGGACGACTATTAAAAAATCGCGGCTTAAGCGTAACGATTCAAAAATTTGATCCATATATTAACGTGGATCCAGGGACTATGAGTCCGTACCAACACGGAGAAGTATTCGTAACAGGTGATGGTGCTGAAACGGATCTTGACTTAGGTCACTACGAGCGTTTCATCGATATTAACCTAACCAAGTACAACAACGTGACAACTGGGAAAATTTACTCAACGGTATTAAAGAAAGAGCGTCGTGGAGATTACTTAGGTGGAACGGTACAGGTTATTCCGCATATCACTAACGAAATTAAAGAGCGCGTTTTCCGTGCTGGTCGTGAAACAGGTGCGGACGTGGTTATCACGGAGATTGGTGGAACAGTTGGGGATATCGAATCCCTACCATTCCTAGAAGCGATACGCCAAATCAAGAGTGATATCGGCCGTGATAACGTAATGTACATCCACTGTACACTAATTCCTTACATTAAAGCAGCTGGTGAAATGAAAACCAAGCCAACTCAGCACAGTGTAAAAGAGCTTCGTAGCTTAGGAATTCAACCAAACATTATCGTTGTTCGTACAGAAATGCCGGTATCACAAGACATGAAGGACAAAATTGCTTTATTCTGTGATATCGATTCGAAAGCAGTTATTGAGTGCCAAGATGCAGACACATTGTATGCCGTACCAATCGCACTTCAAGAGCAAAAAATGGATCAAATCGTTTGTGATCACTTGAAGCTTCAAAGTCCAGAACCAGAAATGACTGAATGGTTAGCATTACTAGATAAAGTTCGCAATCTGTCTAAAACCACTCGTATTGCACTAGTTGGTAAATATGTGGAACTACAAGATGCGTATATTTCTGTAGTTGAATCATTAAAGCATGCTGGATTCGCATTTGATTCGGATATTGATATTAAGTGGATTAACGCAGAAGAAGTAAATGAAGAAAATGCACGTGAACTTCTTTCTGATGTGGATGGAATCCTTGTTCCTGGTGGTTTCGGGGATCGTGGTATTGAGGGGAAAATTACGACGATT
Organism: Bacillaceae bacterium; assembly: GCA_041640555.1. Lineage (GTDB taxonomy): Bacteria > Bacillota > Bacilli > Bacillales > Cytobacillaceae > Robertmurraya_A. The sequence goes on along the minus strand of JBEQAB010000002.1, from coordinate 412,933 downwards.
AAATATGCTCGTGAAAACAAAGTTCCTTTCCTTGGAATTTGTTTGGGTATGCAGTTGGCTTCTGTTGAATTTGCTCGTAATGTGCTTGGTCACGCTGATGCGAACTCTGCGGAAATTAACCCAGAAACAAAATACCCAATCATTGACCTTTTACCAGAGCAAAAAGATATCGAAGATCTTGGTGGAACGCTGCGCCTTGGTATCTTCCCATGTAAGCTGGAAGAAAACACAAAAGCATTTGCTGCTTACAATGATGAAGTGGTGTACGAGCGTCACCGTCACCGTTATGAGTTCAACAACCAGTTCCGTCAAGAAATGGAGCAAGCAGGCTTTATCTTCTCTGGTACAAGTCCAGATGGTCGCTTAGTGGAAATCATTGAGCTTGCTGACCACCCATGGTTCGTAGCATCTCAATTCCACCCAGAATTTATTTCAAGACCAACAAGACCTCAACCATTGTTCAGAGATTTTGTTGAAGCTTCATTGAAGTCTAGAAACTAATATGGAAAGCCTCCCGCGGATGTTAAGGGTTCCATTTTGACATCATTATGGGTATATTAAAAAGTAAAACTCGCCAAAATTGGCGAGTTTATTTTTTTATAAATAAGATGTTTAGACCTTACTCAAGTAACTAGCAACAGTAAAATAAGCGGAGAATTTCCGGTTAAATGCAGAATGAAGCCTTGTTTGGGGGAAATAAGGGGAGGTTTTCCGCTTATGCAAAGCAAAATCTCCAATTTTCGAAGTTTTTGAGCCAATAGGCGGAATCTCTCCGTTTATTTAAGCCTTTTTAAATAAGAATTACTAATTAAGTGGAATTTGTCCGTCTATTTATCAGCTCGGTTGCTTAACCTGTTCCCCCACCGATAAATGAGGACCCTCTTGAACCTAGATGTGGAAAACAGCAGCTTTTATCGACCGCTTATCAAGATCAATAAAACCGGTACTCAAAACAGCACTGCATAAAAAATACCCCCAAATAGGGGGGCAAAACTGTCCAGCTCCAGCGACTAGCCATCGGGACATAAGCCACCCCACTACAGAACGCAGGTCTTCTTGCGTGGTTCGTCTTATGCCTGTCGGGGCTGACCAAGTCACTTCGACTTTTCTGTCAGTATTCTTCCATAATCTCATCAATCGTAAATTTTAATCCATAATAAACATATAGGGCGGCCATGGATGCGGGGTAGCCATAGCGGTTACCTTCCTCATCGGGAAGCAGTCCCTTTTTTAATTGAAGGTCGATATGAACATGAGCGAAATCATTCAGTGGTTCTCCATCACCCTCATTTACAGTAGCAATCGATACAAACGGAATTCCCTTTTCTTCAAGAGCTTTCCCAATAGCGACTGCACGGTCATCGTGAGTGGTTCTAGCCAAAATCAATACACGATCAGCAACTGACACCTTATCCATTTGTGCCAAACCCTCAAGAACCCGAGCGCGTTGTAAAGGCTCCTTGCTATGAATGGCTTCCGCTTGAACGGCAGTCAACTCGTCTGCAGCATAAATAAATATATGACCATCACCAATAAGTGCTTGGGCAAGAAGTCTTGCACCATCCTCAATGGAAAGGTCTTCTTTATCTTGGATTTTTTTAAATAATCCAGTCAGTTGGGTTGTGAACATTTTTAACATAAATGGCCTCCAAATCGTAATCTTCATTTATTATAAAAGAAACAGACAAGGAACGTAAAATCACAAACTGTAAAAATTTATATGATTTTGATGTAAAATGTTAGCAGGAGAAATTAAGTAGTGTATCGAACTACATGAAGGTGGATAGTCCTAATCGTTTATTTACATACAAAAAATTAAAAATCCAGAAAAAGAGGGTGGCTTTTCATGAAAGGCAAAATATTAATAGTAGATGACCAATTTGGTATAAGAATTCTGTTAAATGAAGTGCTACAAAAGGAAGGCTACGAAACATTTCAAGCGGCAAATGGAGTACAAGCTCTTGAAATCGTGACGAAAAACCCGCCAGACCTTGTTTTATTAGATATGAAAATTCCTGGTATGGACGGAATTGAAATTTTAAAAAGAATGAAAGTCATTGAAAAAGATATTCGTGTCATCATTATGACTGCTTACGGAGAGCTAGATATGATTCAGGAAGCGAAGGATCTTGGAGCGCTCACTCATTTTGCGAAGCCGTTTGATATTGATGATATTCGTGCAGCAGTTAAGAAGTATTTACCAGTAAAAAATAGTTGATTTCCACAAATTTTGGCAAAATGTACAAATGGTAGCGATTGCATTTCATCTATTTTATGACATCCTCTAAAAGTGACCAAGATTGATAGCATTTCTAATTTTTATTTGGTATGATTACAAATGAATTTAGCGGATGATCAATCAAAGTCAGGGTCTCAAATTACATAACGTTAATTGTTTAGGGAAAACTCTAATAGGGAACCTGTCTCTAAAAGGTCATCATGAATAGGAGGAAGAAGAATGCCTTTAGTATCTATGACAGACATGCTCAATAAAGCAAAAGCTGAAGGGTATGCAGTAGGACAATTCAACTTGAACAACCTTGAGTTCACACAAGCAATTTTACAAGCGGCTGAAGCAGAAAAGTCTCCAGTAATCCTTGGGGTTTCTGAAGGTGCAGCACGTTACATGGGTGGATTCAAAACAGTTGTAAAAATGGTAGAAGGTCTTTTAGAAGATTACAAAATCACTGTACCTGTGGCTATCCACTTAGACCACGGTTCAAGCTTTGATAAATGTAAAGAAGCAATCGATGCTGGTTTTACATCAGTAATGATCGATGCATCTCACCATCCTTTCGAAGAGAATATCGAAACTACAACAAAAGTAGTTGAGTATGCTCATTCAAAAGGTGTTTCTGTTGAAGCTGAGCTTGGAACAGTTGGCGGACAAGAGGATGATGTTGTTGCTGAAGGTGTTATCTATGCTGACGTTCAAGAGTGTAAAGAACTAGTATCTCGTACTGGTATCGATTGCTTGGCTCCAGCACTTGGTTCTGTTCACGGTCCTTACAAAGGTGAACCTAACCTAGGCTTCAAAGAAATGGAAGAAATCGGTGCAGCTACTGGTGTGCCATTAGTTCTACACGGTGGAACTGGAATCCCAACAGCTGACATCCAAAAGTCAATCTCTTTTGGAACAGCAAAAATAAATGTAAATACTGAGAACCAAATTGCTTCTGCAAAAACGGTTCGTGAAGTATTAGCAGCGAAACCAGATGAATACGATCCACGTAAATACTTAGGACCAGCTCGCGATGCGATTAAAGAAACAGTTATCGGCAAAATGCGCGAATTCGGTTCTTCAGGTAGAGCGTAATCGAATTTATTTGCTTCATAAGTTGAAACCGCCTTTTCTTGAAAAGGGCGGTTTCAATTGTATTGATGTCATTTTGAAAAAGAAGTCGAATTTTGTAAAAGGGAGAGTGGAACAGGTGAAATTTTTTATTGATACAGCAAACATGGAAGAGATTAGAGAAGTGTATTCTTTAGGATTTGTTGCAGGGGTTACAACTAATCCTTCATTAGTAGCAAAGGAAAAAAATGTTTCATTTGAAGACCGTCTTCGTGAGATCACGGCATTAGTTCCAGGTTCGGTTAGTGCAGAAGTAATCGCCCTTGATGCAGAAGGTATGATTCGTGAAGGACGCGTGCTAGCTGCCATTGCTCCCAATATTACAATTAAAGTACCTATGACACCAGAAGGTTTAAAAGCGGTATCTACTTTTTCTAAAGAAGGCATCAAGACAAATGTAACATTAATTTTTAGTGCAAACCAAGCATTGCTAGCAGCAAGAGCTGGGGCTACATATGTATCTCCTTTTGTTGGTCGATTAGATGATATCGGTTTCAACGGTCTTGATTTAATCTCAACCATTGCAGATATTTTCGCGGTTCATGGGTTAGAAACAGAAATTATTGCTGCTTCGATCCGTCATCCGCAGCACGTGACAGATGCAGCTCTACGTGGGGCGCATATTGCTACGATACCATACAAAGTCATTATGCAATTATTCAATCATCCACTAACAGACAAAGGGATTGAAGCCTTTTTAGCTGATTGGAAAACGAGAGAGAATTAATAAGTGGGACATTTTTCCTATTTATAACTTTTTTATAATTCCATACATGAAGTTTGAAATTTCGTGTAAACTATAAATTAAGGGTGGTATATGTCGTTTTTTGTATTTTTTTAGTGGAAGAATATACCTCGTATAGATTTATTGTAAAAGCATATATGGAAAAATAAAAAAGATGAGCCAAATCAGTACAAGATATAATACGTATTCTGTGTGAATTGATATGGCTTAGAAGGGAGTCAACGATGGATAAGCTGATGATTGCCGGTGGAGACCCTTTAAAGGGAACCGTTCGTATAAGTGGTGCCAAAAACAGTGCAGTCGCACTCATTCCAGCGACCATTTTAGCCGATTCACCAGTAACGATTGAAGGATTACCTGATATTTCCGATGTTCAGATTTTACAAGGGTTGCTCGAGGAAATCGGTGGGAAGGTCACTTTTACAAACAATGAAATGTGGGTGGATCCTTCTGAAATGATCTCTATGCCTTTGCCAAACGGAAAGGTCAAGAAGCTTCGTGCAAGCTATTATTTAATGGGTGCGATGCTAGGTCGTTTTAAAAAGGCTGTAATTGGCTTGCCTGGTGGCTGTCATTTAGGGCCAAGGCCGATTGATCAACATATCAAAGGCTTTGAAGCACTCGGGGCAACCGTGACCAATGAACAGGGCGCGATCTATCTGCGTGCGGACGAGCTTCGTGGCGCAAGAATTTATTTGGATGTTGTTAGCGTTGGTGCGACGATCAATATTATGCTTGCGGCTGTTCGTGCGAAAGGGCGTACGATCATAGAAAATGCGGCAAAAGAGCCGGAGATCATTGACGTCGCCACATTGCTCACAAATATGGGGGCAAAGATTAAAGGTGCAGGAACAGACGTTATTCGTATTGACGGAGTGGACGAGCTTCACGGCTGCCAGCATACGATTATTCCTGACCGGATTGAGGCAGGTACGTATTTAATTCTTGGTGCAGCAGTAGGAGACGGGCTGTTAATTGATAATATTATTCCTCAACACTTAGAGTCGTTAATTGCGAAGCTTCGTGAAATGGGTGTACCGATCGAAACAAGTGATGACCAAGTATTTGTAGGAAAAGCCGAGTCTTTTAAAGCAGTCGATATTAAAACATTGGTCTATCCTGGTTTCCCAACCGACTTGCAGCAGCCCTTAACCTCATTGTTAACTAGTGCTGTTGGGACAAGCATGGTGACGGATACGATTTATGGAGCTCGCTTTAAGCATATCGATGAATTAAGAAGAATGAATGCCAATATCAAAGTCGAAGGTCGCTCAGCGATTATTCACGGACCTGTCAAACTGCAGGGAGCCAAAGTGAAGGCTAGTGATTTACGAGCGGGTGCAGCTTTAGTGATCGCCGGGTTGATGGCAGAGGGTGTTACAGAAGTAACAGGCCTTGAGCATATTGACCGTGGATACAGCCATCTTGTCGAAAAATTAAATGGACTTGGTGCAACCATTTGGCGTGAAGCGATGACAAAAGAAGAGCTAGAACAGCTGAAAAACGCATAACCTTTTAACAATAGATAAAGAAAAAATAGAAAGAAGGCAGACTTGCTTTCGTCTGCCTTCTTTTATAATTACCCTCCTTACTAACTTCCCAATAAAAATAATATTGATTAATAATGAAAAAAAAGGGTAAAATAGAAATTGTTTTTTAATAGGGCTTACATTAAGAAGCCTTGTCTTTATAGAATATAACTTTCTCTATTTCTTCTTATACTTCTAGAAAGCCTCAAACATTCAATCCTTTCCATCCATTTTATCGAACAAAATCATAAAGCTTGTGGTGGAACAACTTATTTTGTAAAAAGAGTGGTGTACTAATGGAATTAACAATTTCAAGCCTGGAAAATATGAAGCTAAAAGAGCTTTATGAGCTAGCTAAGACCTTTAAAGTGTCTTATTATAGCAAGCTAACAAAAAAAGAACTTATTTTTGCGATTTTAAAAGCACGTGCGGAATCAGAAGGCTTTTTCTTTATGGAAGGTGTTCTTGAAATCATTCAGTCTGAGGGCTTTGGTTTCCTACGACCTATTAACTATTCCCCAAGTTCAGAGGATATTTATATTTCAGCCTCACAAATTAGACGTTTTGACCTGAGAAATGGTGATAAAGTATCTGGTAAAGTTCGTCCTCCAAAGGAAAACGAGCGTTATTTTGGACTTTTACAGGTTGGTGCCGTTAACGGCGATGACCCGGAATCAGCAAAGGAACGTGTTCATTTCCCTGCGTTGACCCCTTTATATCCTGATCGTCAAATGAAGCTTGAGACATCACCAAAGCATGTGAGCACGAGAATTATGGACCTTATTTCTCCTGTTGGTTTTGGTCAGCGTGGATTGATCGTTGCTCCTCCAAAAGCAGGGAAAACGATGCTATTAAAACAAATTGCCAATAGCATTACGACCAATCATCCAGAAGCAGAGCTGATTGTTCTTTTAATCGATGAACGTCCGGAAGAGGTAACAGACATCGAGCGTTCGGTAGCTGGAGATGTGGTGAGCTCCACGTTTGACGAAGTTCCTGAAAATCATATTAAAGTGGCCGAGCTTGTGCTAGAGCGTGCGATGCGCCTCGTGGAGCATAAGCGCGATGTCATTATTCTTATGGATAGTATTACTCGTCTTGCTCGTGCATACAATCTGGTCATTCCTCCAAGTGGACGTACCTTATCAGGGGGGATTGACCCTGCTGCTTTCCATCGTCCGAAGCGATTCTTCGGTGCGGCGCGTAACATTGAGGAAGGTGGAAGCTTAACCATCCTTGCAACAGCACTTGTGGATACAGGATCTCGTATGGATGATGTGATCTATGAAGAATTTAAAGGAACCGGTAATATGGAGCTTCACCTGGATCGCGGTCTAGCTGAACGTCGTATTTTCCCTGCGATTGACATCCGTCGTTCAGGAACTCGTAAGGAAGAGCTGCTTATTCCTAAGGATCATCTGGATAAGTTATGGGCGATCCGTAAATCAATGTCGGATACACCTGACTTTGTGGATAAATTTTTACGAAAGCTGAAGCAAACGAAGTCGAATGAAGAATTTTTTGCTAAGCTAGACGAAGAGATGAAAGCAAAAAGGAATTCATAGGGAATAAATCCCATGTTGCAAAACCATTCCCTGCTTGTTATAATAACATCAGTGTGTTTTTCCATTACACCAAGTGTGTATGAATAACTCTGTTTCGAACGACTCAGGGCAAAAGGAGATGAAAGGTAATGAGAGAAGGAATTCATCCTAACTATAAAAAAGTAACGGTATCTTGTGCATGTGGCAACACATTCGAAACTGGTTCAGTAAAGAAAGAACTTCGTATCGAAACTTGCTCAGAATGTCATCCATTCTACACAGGACGTCAAAAGTTTGCTGAAGCAGGCGGACGTGTTGACCGTTTCAACAAGAAATACGGAATTAAAGCTAACCAATAATGAAAGAAACAGGCAAGAAGATTTCAGACCTTGCCTGTTTTTTTATGAGGCTCTTTTCTTAACTTCATTGCTTTTGGAGATGAAAATTGCTTGATTGAGCAAAAATTCGTATCAAAATGGACTCAAATTGTAAGAAAAGAGCTTGTATTCTTAATTTCAAGCACAAAATAGTTGTTTCTATGTGAAAACAGCCATTAATGAAAATGAACGTACATAGTCAGACAGTGAAAGGATAATTTACGCAAAAACTGTCTACTTTAAAATAGAGAGCGAAGCGGAAGGAGAGGCCGTTTATGTATGTAATGAAGCACCATGGTTGGGTAGAAGTGATTTGTGGTAGCATGTTCTCTGGGAAGTCAGAAGAACTGATTCGCCGCGTCAGAAGAGCCCAGTTTGCCAAACAAAACATTGCCGTTTTTAAACCGAAAATTGATAATCGATACAGCGATGAAGCTGTTGTCTCTCACAATGGCACATCGTTTATTGCGCGTCCAATTGCCCATTCAACAGAGATTTTTCAGCATATTGATCCTGAAATCGATTTGATTGCCATTGATGAAGTCCAATTTTTCGATGAGGAAGTAGTAAAGGTGATTCAGCACTTAGCGGATAGCGGCCATCGTGTGGTCGCTGCAGGCTTGGATCAAGACTTCCGTGGTGAGCCATTTACCGTTATGCCAGCATTAATGGCTATTGCCGAGCTAGTCACAAAGCTGCAAGCCGTATGTGCGGTTTGTGGATCGCCAGCTAGTCGAACGCAAAGACTCATTAACGGAGAGCCAGCCTCTTACGATGATCCAATTATCCTGGTAGGTGCATCAGAAGCGTACGAACCGCGCTGTCGCCACCACCATCAAGTTCCCAAATCACCAAATGTAATTGAACGAGCGGATTTTACACAGTCGAAATTATAAAAATTGTATCCACCCTATGTGTAGGGTGGATTTTTGGCTAAAAGAGCAACCGGAAATAATTAGCGAGAGTATTTTCGAAAGGTAATTGCAACACTATCCATAGGAGGTGTTGACAGTGAAAAGATGGCTTTTTATACTTTTGACGATATCGCTTTTAACGGCTTGTAATAATAATCCGAAGGGCTTGTCTGATCAGCAGGAGGATCGGGCGGGAAGGTCGTTTGTGGCTAATAAAGATACGGGACAAGATAACACTCAGTCAAGAGGGTGGCAACGCGGTGATCAAAATCCTAATTTTTTAAATACAGATGGTGGCCGAGTGGATTATGATGGTTATATTGATAAAGCGAGAGAAACCGTGAATGCGACCGATGAGTTCGAAGCAGGATCGATTTGGGTGAATGGAAATCGTCTGTGGGTTACCGCGTATAAAAAAGGGCAGATGTCTCGTCAGGAACGAGTGGATGCAGAAGCGCGATTACACAAGAAGCTCGTCAAGGCGGTCCCGCGTTATGAAATCGAAGTACAGGTCAAAGAAGACCGCTCATAACATGTCCCAAAGGGCATGTTATTTTTCTATGGGGAGGATGGTTTTGACGAGGTGTTTCACCTATACTATAATAGAAATGTTAAGCACTTATAGATTTTGCTTTTTGATTCGGAATAACTAGCGTGTAACCACGCGTGACTAATATAAGAGGTGAAGGACTTTGTTTGATCGTCTTCAATCAGTAGAGGATCGCTATGAAAGGCTGAACGAGCTTTTAAGTGACCCGGAGATCGTAAATGACTCAAAAAAATTACGCGAGTACTCGAAGGAGCAGTCAGATTTATCTGCAACTGTCGAAGCGTATCGTGAGTATAAAGATGTAAAAGAGCAGCTTCAGGACGCAAAAGCCATGCTTGAGGAAAAGCTCGATGCAGATATGCGTGAAATGGTAAAGGAAGAATTAAGTGAATTAGAAGACCGCATGGAAGAGCTTCAAGCTCGTCTGCGTATCTTGTTGATTCCAAAGGATCCGAATGATGACAAAAATGTTATCATGGAAATTCGTGGAGCGGCTGGTGGAGATGAAGCAGCCTTATTCGCAGGTGACCTGTACCGTATGTACTCTAGATATGCGGAATCGCAAGGCTGGAAAACAGAAGTGATGGATGCTAACACGACAGGTGTTGGTGGCTACAAAGAAATTATCTTTATGATTAATGGAACGAGTGCCTACTCGAAGTTGAAGTTCGAAAATGGTGCTCACCGCGTACAGCGTGTTCCGGAAACAGAATCTGGAGGACGTATTCACACATCAACAGCAACGGTTGCTGTTTTACCAGAAGCAGAAGAACTAGAAGTGGAAATTCACGACAAAGATATTCGTACAGATACCTTTGCATCAAGTGGTGCGGGTGGACAGTCGGTTAATACAACGATGTCAGCCGTTCGTTTAACACATATTCCAACAGGTGTTGTCGTTTCTTGTCAGGACGAGAAGTCACAGATTAAGAACAAGGAAAAGGCGATGAAGGTACTTCGTGCCCGCGTGTACGATAAATTCCAACGTGAAGCACAAGCTGAGTATGACCAAGTTCGTAAATCGGCAGTTGGAACGGGTGATCGTTCTGAGCGTATCCGTACGTATAACTTCCCGCAAAACCGTGTGACTGACCACCGCATCGGGTTAACGATTCAAAAGCTTGATCAAATTTTACAAGGAAAGCTTGATGAAGTACTTGAAGCGCTAATTGTGGAAGAGCAATCAAGAAAGCTAGAAGAAGCGTCTAATGAGTAAAAAAGTATTCGAAGCCCTCGCTTGGGCTTCTTCTTTTTTAAAGGAGCAGGGCCGCGATGAAAATGCGGGGGAATTATTGCTTCGTCATTATTTGAATATGTCACGGTCAAGCCTTTTAGCGAGTTTGCATGATGTGGTCGAGGAATCAATTTGGGAGCCATTTGTTGAGTCAGTAAAAAAGCATGGTGAAGGAATTCCTGTTCAATACATGATTGGTTATGAAGAGTTTTACGGCCGTCGTTTTTCCGTTAACCAAGAGGTGTTGATCCCAAGGCCGGAAACCGAAGAGCTAGTGTATGGTGCATTAGATCGTATAAAAAGGTTGTTCGGTGAGGAGCAGGTTCAACTGGTTGATATCGGAACTGGAAGTGGAGCGATTGCAATTACGATGAAGCTTGAGCATCCCGCTTTACAGGTATTAGCGACGGATATTGCGGAGGTTTCCCTCGTCGTTGCTCGAAAAAATGCAGAAGAGCTCGGAGCTAATGTGGAATTTTTACAAGGAGATCTGCTCTTGTCATTTATAGAGTCAGGAGCGAAGTTTGACGTGATTCTCTCTAACCCTCCATATATTCCCCTTGGAGATGAGAAGGAAATGTCAGTCGTTGTGACAAAGCACGAACCACACCGAGCCTTATTTGCGGGAAAAGACGGCTTAGACTTGTATCGCCGCTTCATGAACGAACTTCCTCAAGTGATAAAAAACAAAGCACTGGTGGGATTTGAAATCGGAGCCGGACAATCCGAAGCCGTCAGTGGAATGCTTCAAGAAACATTCCCAACTGCATTGGTAGAGGTCGTATACGATATCAATGGTAAGGACCGAATGGTATTTGCGGAAATTGGATTTTAATTTGAAAATGACTCAACAGATATTGGATAGTTGAGTCATTTTTTAACGATAAAAGAACTCTATTAAATTGATTGGAGCGGAGGCTGGCAACTCCTGCGGAAAAGCGGGACAGTCGAGACCCTAGACTGAGCGAAGCGAGGGAAGCGGCTCGGACCGCCCGCGAAAAGCGTCCAGCCGTAGCGCAAATCTAACCAGACTGCTTTTCTATTATTTTTTTCAATTTACTAGTTTAAGATGAACGCATCTTGTCCACACTGTTGATAGTGAAGGGATGGTGCTAGTAAATGAAAACAAAAACACTTGCGAAATTATATATAATCATATTATCTATAGGAACTATATTAAGTCTTTACATACCAAAAAATGAAGTCACCGCCAACGAAGCGATTGTCATTCCAAATGAAGCCATTCGCTTACGAATTCTAGCAAACAGTGACTTAGAAGTAGATCAAGAGCTTAAGCGCGAAGTTCGAGATGAAGTAAACGCAGCAATCACCGAATGGGTAGCAGAATTAACCTCTGTAGAAGCAGCACGTGACTTAATCCAATCACGTTTGCCAGAAATTAAGGTGATTGCAGAAGAAGTACTAGAAAAGAATGGGTCCAACCAAAGCGTAAAAACAGATTTCGGAAAAGTAGAATTTCCGACAAAGTTATATGGTGAGTTCTTGTATCCTGCAGGTGAGTATGAAGCAGTACTGATCACACTTGGTGAAGGGGAAGGAGCCAACTGGTGGTGCGTGTTATTCCCCCCTCTATGTTTCCTTGATTTTTCAAACTCAGTAGCAGTTAAAGAAGGTGTGGATGAGGCAGATGAGAAAGAGGTAAAAGTGGAGGAACAAAAAGTAGGAGCTCAAGAAGCAAAAGAGCCAGTGTTCGTAGAGGAAAAGAAGGATGAACAAGAAGTGGAAGTGAAGTTTTTCCTTGTAGAGCTTTGGGATAAGATCTTTTCATAAGAAAATGGAGCGCAACCGTTGTGGTTGTGCTTTTTTAAATGAAAATACCTGTGTCATAGGGGAATTTCTTTGCTGTTTAGCAGATTTAGTTGTGATTCTAGGATTATATTTGCGATTTTGAGAATTTACTTGCGATTCTAGGATTATATTTGCGATTTTGAGAATTTACTTGCGATTCTAGGATTATATTTGCGATTTTGAGAATTTACTTGTGATTCTAGGATTATATTTGCGGTTTTGAGAATTTACTTGCGATTCTAGGATTATATTTGCGGTTTTGAGAATTTACTTGCGATTCTAGGATTATATTTGCGGTTTTGAGAATTTATTTGTGATTCCAGGATTATATTTGCTATCCCGACAACTTACTTGCGATTCCTAGGTTTTACTTGCTGTTCCGTTTTCCGCCTCAAAAATTTATCCCCAAATCTAGTTCTACTTTTTCTACCTTTTCATATTCATAGAGTAACAAGAAAAAAATAGAGGTGATTTGGGTGGAAACGATGGTTCGTTGTGCACAAGTAGAGGATGTTAGGAAACTAGTAAACTTTTTAGAGAAGGCTAACTTGGGAACAGATGGAGTAGAAGAGGCTGTGGATTATTTTCTTCTATTAGAAGACGAAGCTGGAAATATACAAGCGACTCTTGGGATCGAACCGCATGGACCCGTTGGATTGTTACGATCTTTAGCAATCACATCAAAGGCGAGTGAAAAGGAATTGCTGTTAATTTTTGAACAAATGCTCTTATTGGCAAGAGATAAACAGATGCAATCATTGTATTTAGCCACAAATAAAAAGGGATCTGTCCAATTTTTCGAGATGATGGGTTTTCAACAGGTGGATAAGAAAGCGCTGCATGAAAAAATATTCGAGTCCGCTCATGTGCAACATATCTTAACTGTGGATAACTCGTTATTTATGGAGTTGAAACTGGATTAATCCACAAAGTTACCCACAAAATAGCAAATGTTGTACACAATTTGTGGATAAAACTTGAGTTATACACCATCTTCTTTTATACTTTCTTACGTATTACAAGAAAAATAGGGAGAAATACTCAAGGTGGAAAACATACAAACAAAGCTATGGTCAGTGGATAAAAATGTGGATAATCAAAAAAACTATCCACAAATCACACAGGCGGCATCACTTTTAAGAGAAAATGAAGTGGTTGCATTTCCTACGGAGACGGTATACGGACTCGGAGGAAATGCCCATTCGGATAAAGCAATTCAAAAAATATATGAAGCAAAGGGACGCCCGAGCGATAATCCACTAATTATTCACATTGCTGACAGGGACCAACTGAATGAATTTGTTACACATATTCCAGACAAGGCAACCAAACTAATGAACCAGTTTTGGCCGGGCCCGCTTACAATCATCTTTGAAAAAAAGAACTCTAAATTGTCACAGCTAGCAACAGCGGGTTTATCCACAGTGGCAGTAAGGATGCCTGATCATCCCGTTGCTCTAGCAGTGATTAAAGAGGCGGGAGTTCCTATTGCAGCGCCAAGCTCGAACAGTTCAGGAAAACCGAGTCCCACGAAAGCGTCACATGTGCTAGAGGATTTGAATGGAAGAATTGCTGGCATTGTGGACGGAGGAGCGACAGGAGTTGGAGTAGAATCAACCGTCATTGATTGCACAGAAGAGATTCCGATTATCCTACGGCCGGGCGGAGTGACAAAGGACGAGCTTGAACAAGTAGTAGGTACGGTTCAAGTGGATCCAGCTCTTAAGGATCAGAACGAAGCACCAAAATCACCGGGTATGAAGTATCGTCATTATGCCCCAAAATCGCCTCTTTTTTTAGTAAAAGGAGACCGTGACAAACTTCAGCAACTGATTAATAAGGAAAAACATGAAGGTCGGAAGGTTGGCGTGTTAACGACGACAGAAAATGAGGGCTTTTACCAAGCGGATGAAGTGATTTTCTGTGGAACAAGAGGAAATCTGGCAACTGTGGCAAGCTCTTTATACGATGTGTTACGATCGTTCGATCATAGAGAAGTAGATGTCATTTTTAGTGAAATGTTTCCTTCTACCGGTGTAGGAGAAGCGATTATGAACCGGTTGATGAAGGCTGCAGGAAACCAGATTATTGAATAAAACGATTTTCTCATTCTAAACCCTTTTGGACGTGCATATGCTGAATTAGCAAGTCCAAGGGGGCGAAAGTATGTCATCAATGGTTGGAGAATTGATCACACTAATAATAATGGCATTTGCACTAGGAATGGATGCATTTTCTGTGGGCTTGGGAATGGGAATGTTCAGGCTCGGGCTTCGGCAAATTTTAAAAATTGGAATCACCATCGGGTTATTCCATATTTGGATGCCGTTATTAGGAATGATTGCAGGAAGATTTTTGTCCGAGCAGTTCGGTGCATTTGCTGCGTATTGCGGCGGAGGCCTTTTAATTGTATTAGGTTTACAAATGCTTTGGTCATGCTTTAGGGAAGAAGACAGTTCTTTTATCACTCCGGTAGGTTTTGGTTTACTTGTATTTGCACTAAGTGTGAGTCTTGATAGCTTTTCGGTCGGGTTGACACTGGGGATTTATGGTGCAAAAACAATTCTAGTCCTAACTTGCTTCGGAATAGGTGCCACTATTTTAACTTGGTTAGGTCTTCTTGTGGGACGTAAAGTCCAAGGTTGGATTGGAACGTACAGTGAAGCGTTGGGAGGCACGATTTTGCTTGCCTTTGGGATTAAATTATTGTTACCATTCTAATAAAATAGAACACATAGTGGAAAAGGTGTTTTCTTCATGAAAATGCCTTTTTTCGTTAGAAATCAGACTTTAGTAATAAGGAAATATGTCATATAATGAAAATGGAGGAGAGAATCATTATGATAAATGTATTGTTTGTATGTACAGGCAACACGTGCAGAAGTCCAATGGCGGAGGCTATTTTAAAAAGTAAAAACATACCCGGAGTGGAAGTTCGTTCTTCAGGTGTTTTTGCTATGAATGGAAGCGATGCATCTCCACATGCAAAAAAAGTACTAGATACCAATGAGATGGAACATAACCATCAATCCTCATTATTAACAGAACAGCAGGTCGAGTGGGCCACATATATTTTAACGATGACGGCGGGTCATAAAGCGAATATTGTTGCCACATTCCCGTCAGCACAAGTGAAAACCTTTACATTAAAGGAGTTTGCTGGTGGATTTGGGGATGTGAGTGATCCTTATGGTGGATCTCTGTCTGTTTATCAACAAACCTTCGAAGAATTGAAAGAGCTGATTGAAAAAAGCATACACAAATTATCGTAATACAACCAGGGGGAAGGCTTTATGGGGGAGAAAAAGGCATACAAGTTTGGACTTAGGAAGAAACTTGTACTATTTACTACGATTTTAGCAATCATTACGTATACAACGAGTGCGATCTTTATTGATGTGTTATTTCCGATGATTCAGGACTTTATTGGGTTGAATAAAGCGGGCTTTTCTATCATCACTTATTTATTAGGGATCATATGGTCCGGGATTCTAGCATTTTTAGCAGCAGGGTTTATCATTAAACCTCTTCAAAAGCTAGAGCGGGTCACATTAAAAGCAGCACACGGGGACATTGGTGAGGATGTGGAGATTTCCAAATCGGATGACGAAATTCGCTCGCTAGGGGTCGCATTTAATCATATGCTATTTAATTTACGTGATATGGTTCAAACCATAGATGAGAACTTCAAGCAGACGAATGAAAAGGTCATTGCGATTTCAAAGGAAAGTGCTGTTGCGTCAGAAAAAGCGGACATGATTGATCGAACGGTCAATGAAATCTCGCTTGGAGCGGAAAACTCAGCTGCAGCAACGCAAAATACAGCCAGTTCAATGGATGAAGTCACTCATATTGCGGAAGAAGTTCAACTAACGGCACAGCAATCGCAAAAAATCTCCAATGAAATGGTCGAAGAGCTGGATGAGTCTAAAAAGGTTATTTTCTCGCTCGTAACAGGCATTCAAACACTTGCTGAAGATAACAAGCAGTCACTTGTCTCAGTGAAAAAACTAGAGGAAAATGCGTCGCAAGTAGAACAGATTATTCAGTTGGTTGGAGATATGGCAGCCCAGACAAACCTTTTAGCTCTTAATGCATCGATTGAAGCGGCGCGAGCGGGTGAGCACGGCAAAGGCTTTGCTGTAGTAGCAGACGAAGTTCGAAAGCTTGCGGATGAGAGTGCAAAAGCGGTTCAAGGAATTTCTGAACTGATTCAAAATATACAAGTTGAAGTTCGTAATGTGGTGTCTCAAATAACAAACCAAGTAGAAACAGCACTTGGACAAGCTGAAAAAGGCCATGCAACGAACGAAGCAATTGAAGAAATGACACGAACCGTCGTTCAAATGGCGAGTGCAGTAGAAAAAATCTCCACTCTTGTTGACCGACAAATGGAAGGAATTCAGCATACTGCCACGCAATCACAGGAAGTGGCTGCGATTGCAGAAGAAACATCAGCAGGAGCAACAGAGGTAGCAACCGCTGTAGGACAGCAAACAGAAGTCATCGAAAAAGTTGAGCGCTTGGCGCACGAATTGAATGATCAGGCAGTTAAACTTAAAGGTACGATTACTAGATTTAAAATGTAGGAGA
Organism: Bacillaceae bacterium; assembly: GCA_041640555.1. Classification (GTDB taxonomy): domain Bacteria; phylum Bacillota; class Bacilli; order Bacillales; family Cytobacillaceae; genus Robertmurraya_A. The sequence goes on along the minus strand of JBEQAB010000002.1, from coordinate 396,286 downwards.
TAGGGACTCTGCAAACGGATGCAGGGTCTTTATTTTTTTAGAAGCACAAGCTTTATCTTTATATAAGGTTATGTCAAAATAAAGGTAGTTTTTACAAATGGGAGGCGTAACGATGAAGGTAGCAATTGCATCTGATCACGGTGGCGTTAATATTCGAGAAGAAATTAAGAGTCTTATGGATGAAATGGGCATTCAATACGATGATTTTGGCTGTGAATGTGATACATCAGTCGATTATCCAGATTTTGCTTTGCCGGTTGCGCAAAAGGTGGCAAACGGGGAATACGATCGTGGAATCTTGATTTGTGGTACGGGAATTGGAATGAGCATTGCGGCAAACAAAGTAAACGGCATTCGCTGTGCCCTTGTTCATGATGTGTTTAGTGCGAAGGCAACTCGTCAGCATAACGACAGCAATATGCTAGCGATGGGAGAAAGAGTTATCGGACCTGGGCTTGCGCGTGAAATTGCCCTTGCCTGGCTTGAAACGGAATTTGAAGGTGGAAGACATGCCAACAGAATCGGAAAAATAAGCGATTACGAAAAAAGCAAGTAAGTCGATGGAGGGGTAACAAATGACAAGCGATTTGTCCATTTGGAAAAACCAGCTGCAAACGATTTTAGCAGATTTTTCGGACCAAGTAGTGTTAGCGGACAAGCATGTTCTTGTGGTGGGCTGTAGCACGAGCGAGGTAATTGGGAAGAAAATTGGTACAGCTGGAACAAATGAAGTGGCTGAACTGATTTTTTCAAGTCTGCATGAATTCAGTCAACAAACAGGTGTAGCTCTTGCCTTTCAGTGCTGTGAGCATTTAAATCGTGCCCTTGTTGTTGAACGAACAACTGCTGATCAAAAGGGTTGGGAGGAAGTATCCGTTGTTCCGGTTAGACAGGCTGGGGGAGCGATGGCTACATATGCCTATAATCATTTTTCTGAACCGGTAGTTGTTGAGTTTATACAAGCGGATGCGGGGATCGATATTGGAGATACTTTTATAGGGATGCATGTAAAGCATGTAGCAGTTCCGGTTCGAGCGTCGATTTCTGAGCTTGGCAGTGCACATGTAACACTGGCTCGCACACGTCCGAAGTTAATTGGAGGGGCTCGAGCAATATACGAACATTCGAAGGGTAATGAGTCTTGTTCATAAAGCTTTTGCAGATTTTGCAGAGGCTTTTTTCTTTCGATTAGCGAAAAATGTTGGAAAAAGACGAAAATAACGCTTACAAAAATATTTTTTTCGTGCCTGTCATATAGAGAGTGTGTTAAGATGAAGTAGGAATTTTCAAAACTGCTATATAATTAGTTTTTAACATATAAGGGGGATTACGGATGAAGCATTTAGCACAGCAAGATACGCAAGTTTTACAAGCTATTCAAGACGAATTAGGGCGTCAAAGAACAAAGATTGAACTAATCGCATCAGAAAACTTTGTAAGTGAAGCGGTAATGGAAGCGCAAGGATCTGTTTTAACAAACAAATATGCAGAAGGCTACCCAGGCAAGCGTTATTATGGTGGCTGTGAGCATGTTGATGTGGTAGAAGACATCGCTCGTGACCGCGCAAAAGCAATCTTCGGTGCTGAGCATGTTAACGTACAACCTCACTCAGGTGCTCAAGCCAATATGGCAGTTTACTTTACTGCTCTTGAGCAAGGTGACACGGTACTTGGGATGAATTTATCACATGGTGGTCACTTAACGCACGGAAGTCCGGTTAACTTCAGTGGTGTTCAGTATAACTTCGTGGAATACGGAGTGGACGAGCAAACACAAACGATTAACTATGACATCGTTCGCGAAAAAGCATTAGAGCATAAGCCGAAAATGATCGTTGCTGGTGCAAGTGCATACCCTCGTGCAATCGATTTTAAAAAGTTCAGAGAAATCGCTGATGAAGTGGGCGCGTACTTAATGGTCGATATGGCTCATATCGCTGGATTAGTAGCAGCTGGATTACACCAAAACCCAGTACCATACGCTGATTTCGTAACAACAACTACACATAAAACATTACGTGGACCTCGTGGTGGAATGATCCTTACTAGCGAAGAATGGGGTAAGAAAATCGACAAATCGATCTTCCCTGGAATTCAAGGTGGTCCATTAATGCACGTCATCGCTGCAAAGGCTGTTGCTTTCGGTGAAGCACTTCAAGACAGCTTCAAAGAATATGCAGCAAACATCATTTCGAATGCAAAGACTTTAGCTGAAAGTTTACAAAAAGAAGGAATCAATTTAGTATCTGGTGGAACAGACAACCACCTTCTATTAATCGATGTTCGTTCTTTAGGCTTAACGGGTAAAGTAGCTGAACACGTACTTGATGAAGTAGGAATCACAGTGAACAAAAACACGATTCCGTTTGAAACAGCAAGCCCATTCGTAACAAGCGGTATCCGTATCGGTACAGCAGCTGTTACTTCTCGCGGGTTCGGTGCGGCTGAAATGGAAGAAATCGCAAGCATCATTAGCTTTACATTGAGAAACCATGAAGATGAAGCGAAGTTAGCAGAAGCAAGAGAGCGTGTATCTGCACTTACTAGCCGTTTCACTTTATATCCTGAAAGACAAATCTAATTTTGCTAGCCAGTCTGATATTTTCGGGCTGGCTTTTACTTTGTCTAAGAATTGTAATAGCCAATTTTTGTTCGAGGTTGCCCACGGGAAGTTTTTTCTGTAAAATTAGACGAAGTGTTTATGAATCGAGTTAGAAAAGGAGAGATGCTAGATGGCAAAGGTATATGTGTTTGATCATCCCCTCATTCAGCATAAGCTTACATACATCCGCGAAAAAAATACAGGAACAAAGGACTTCCGTGAGCTAGTAGACGAAGTGGCAACATTAATGGCGTTTGAAATTACTCGGGACATGCCGTTAGAGGAAATCGAAATTGATACACCAGTAAGCACGATGAAATCAAATGTGTTGTCTGGGAAGAAAATAGGAATTGTCCCTATTTTACGTGCGGGAATTGGAATGGTAGATGGAATCTTAAAGCTTATCCCTGCAGCAAAGGTTGGTCATATCGGTCTGTATCGTGACCCAGAAACATTGATGCCAGTTGAGTACTACGTTAAGTTACCAAGCGACGTAGAAGAGCGCGACTTTATCGTAGTTGACCCAATGCTTGCAACAGGTGGTTCAGCGATTGAAGCGATTCACTCTTTGAAAAAGCGAGGCGCGAAGAATATTAAATTCATGTGCTTAATCGCAGCTCCAGAAGGCGTGGACGCACTTAAAGAAGCACACTCGGATGTAGACATCTACATCGCAGCACTAGACGAAAAATTAAACGACCACGGCTACATCGTCCCTGGACTAGGTGACGCTGGTGACCGTTTATTTGGAACGAAGTAAGAGATGAAGCTAACCGCTTGGGCGGTTAGCTTTTTTGTATGGAGTAGGTGATGTGTGCTGAAGGGTTACTCGGGCAACAATCCCGCTTGCACAAGATTTGAGTCTGAATAGAGGTGTCATTCGGACAAGAAAGAGCGTAGGGGACAGGGAAGGAGTCTGAATAGAGTTGTGATTCGGACAAAAAGAGTGCTGGGGCCGGGAGATGAGTCTGAATAGAGGTGTCATTCAGACAAGAAAGAGCGTTGGGGGCAGGGAAGTAGTCCGAATAGAGGTGTGATTCGGACAAAAAGAGTGCTGGGGCCGGGAGATGAGTCTGAATAGAGGTGTCATTCAGACAAGAAAGAGCGTTGGGGATAGGGAAGTAGTCTGAATAGAGGTGTGATTCGGACAAAAAGAGTGCTGGGGCCGGGAGATGAGTCTGAATAGAGGTGTGATTCGGACAAGAAAGAGCACTTGTGGCGGGATAGAGTC
>JBEQAB010000002.1:349633-392353 GCA_041640555.1 Bacillaceae bacterium | reverse complement strand
TGAATAGAGATGTCATTCGGACAGGAAAGAACACTTGTGGCGTAATAGAGTCTGAATAGAGATGTCATTCGGACAAGAAAGAACACTTGTAGCGGGATAGAGTCTGAATAGAGTTGTCATTCGGACAGGAAAGAGCTGCTGTGACGGGATAGAGTCTGAATAGAGATGTCATTCGGACAGGAAAGAACACTTGTGGCGTAATAGAGTCTGAATAGAGATGTCATTCGGACAAGAAAGAACACTTGTAGCGGGATAGAGTCTGAATAGAGTTGTCATTCGGACAAGAAAGAACACTTGTGGCGGGAGTAGAGTCTGAATAAAGTTGCCATTTGGACAGGAAAGAGCGCTTGTGACGGGACTAGAGTCTGAATAGACATTCGATTCGACCCCTACAACCTTCAATACTCTGGCAATAAAAAAGCCACTACTACTACTCCTAATACGCATAACTCCGCAACCTATGGCAAAACATAGTAAAAAACTTCGGAGGTGCTAGACAAGCGTGAAACGTAGAATCATTCTTTTAACAGCCTTGTTATTCTCATTTGTTTGCACTCCCGCTTTATCAGCTAGAACACTCATTCATCCACCCATCCCAGAAGAACCCCTCACAACGGAAAAAGTCGCGATCGTGACACTACCAACACTTGCGACAGAAGAGCAAATCAAACAACTCATTGAACCATACCCTGACCTTGAGCTCCGTCATATTTTCACTGAGGCTCTGAATGGTTTTTCAGTTAAAGGGACGAAGGGATCACTTGATAAGCTCGCACAAACGTCCAAAGTCGAGTCCGTTTCCCCAGTGACGACCTATAGCGTGCAGTCAGAATCAAATACAGAGATCATTGGTGCAGAGGAAGTGCGAGGATACTTTGATCCGAAAGACGAACGGCTTACTGGTAAAGGAATCACCGTCGGGGTCATTGATACCGGGATTGATTACCATCATCCTGACTTAAGACGAAGCTATAAAAGGGGTTATGATCTCGTCGATATTGATGATGATCCGATGGAAACAAAGGGAATGTACGGCCAAAGCACCTTGCATGGGACGCATGTAGCTGGCATTATCGCGGCAAATGGAAAGATCCAAGGAGTCGCACCCGACGCGAAGATTATTGCCTATCGTGCGCTTGGACCGGGTGGGTCGGGAACAACGGAACAAGTGCTTGCTGCGATTGATAAGGCAATCAAAGATAAAGTAGATATATTAAATCTCTCACTAGGAAACAATGTAAATGGTCCGGATTTACCCATATCTCTCGCGTTAAATAAAGCGGTGGAGAACGGGATTACAGCGGTAACTTCTTCTGGAAACTCGGGACCGAATATGTGGACGGTTGGTTCTCCTGGCACGGCATCAAAAGCCATATCAGTTGGTGCCTCCACACCCATTTTGAAGGTTCCTTATCTCAAAATTGATGGTAGGAAAGAAACTTTAAGGCTTGAACCGATGCAGGGCTCTATGGATTGGAAGCTTGATCGGTCGTATGAACTGGCATACGGGAAGCTTGGGAAAAAAGAAGATCTCGCCAATGTTGCTGGAAAAATTGCTCTTATTCAAAGAGGGGAACTAACCTTTTCGGAAAAAGCATGGTACGCACAGGAGGCTGGGGCCGTCGCTGTGATTATTTTTAACAATATGAATGGTGAGTTTGCCGGAAATCTCGATCGTCCGATTGATATTCCAGTTGCGACCATGTCTAGGGAGCTTGGTTTAGACATCGTTAAATCAATGGCTAGCCAAAAAATCCTTGCGACAACAAATATAATAGAAGAAAAGGATTTGCTTGCTAGTTTTAGTTCGAGAGGACCTGTTACTTCGACTTGGGAGATTAAGCCGGATGTGGTCGCTCCGGGAGTAGCGATAACGAGCACGATACCAGGGGGGTACTTAGCTCTTCAAGGAACAAGTATGGCCGCTCCGCATGTGGCTGGAGCGGCAGCTCTAATCAAGCAAGCGCATCCAGATTGGGGACCGGAAGAGATCAAGGCGGCACTCATGAATACCGCTATACCGATCGTTGATGGAAAAAAAGTCCCTTATAAAACGTATGAGCAAGGTGCTGGAAGAATAAGAATTCCTGAAGCGATCCAAACAAGTACGCTCGTAAAGCCTGCTTCCCTGCAATTTGGGAAGTTTAAGTTAGTGGAAAGGCAGCATGAGCATACCCAGCAGCTGACGTTTAAAAATGTAAGTGATCATCGGATGACTTATCGTTTTGAAGTACCACATCAAAGAGACGGGATACAGTTTGAGCTACCTCTTGCCTTTTCTGTAGATGCGGGAAATGAAAAAACGGTGGAAGTTACGATGAGTGTGGATCCAAGTGAACTAAATAAAAAAATACATGAAGGCCATTTAACCATCATGGCAGGATCTCAAAAAGTAAGTGTACCCTATCTGTATGTTTTAGAGGAACCGGATTACCCACGTATTATGGGGTTTGAATTTGGTCCAGGAGATAAACATGGGGTATATCATTACGAAGTGTATTTGCCGGGTGGAGCAGATGAATTTGGAATTGCTCTTTTTGATCCAGACACGTATCGGTTCGTAAAATTTTTAGATTGGAAACGGAATGTCGCAAGAGGAATGCTGAAGATAGACATTCCAATGGAACAATTACCAGAAAATGGATTATACTTAGCAAAGGTTTTTGCGAAAAAAGCTGGTAAGGAAGATATGGTTGAAACAGGAATTGCTGTCTCAAAAGTGAAAGAACGGTAAGGAAAAGAGGGAGCGAGAACAACGCTCCCTCCATTTGCAATAGGAAAATAAAAAACTTTTTGAACATAATGTGAACAAGAATTTCTATTGTTTGAATTGTGAACTTTTTCACTCCAAACTAATTGACATTGACAAGTGCCTATTGTATGCTTACAAAGGGTATTAATGATAGGGTTTTCAACATGGGTACTGTATAAATATAGTTTTCCTAAACAAAAAAGTCCATAGTGAAAAACAATCTTCTATCTACCAGTCTCTTTAAAAGGACGTGCCTGAAATGAATCAAAAAAACCGTCATCCATATCAAGCAATGGCGTTAATGTCGGGGATTCTTTCGCAGTTAGTAGGCTCCGTATTAATAGGCATTTTTGCCGGAAGATGGCTTGATCGTACACTCGAAACCGAGCCGCTTTTTTTAATCATCGGACTACTCCTCGGATTAGCAGCAGGCGTATATGCCATGATCAGACTAATCCAACATTTCTTTTCAGGAGATAATAAGTGATGCCCGAAATACAATCGATCTACATCCGGCAACGAAAGTACATATTCTTCTTACTAGCTTTATACGTGCTAGGGTGGGGATTTACCTCATATCAAACTATTTTTTTAGGGCTTATTTTAGGTACAAGCTTAAGCCTTTTTAATTTGTGGTTATTGGCCAGAAGGACTATTAAATTCGGCGATGCAATAGCAAAAGGCGAAAAGGTCCGTTCCCTCGGCATGTTTTCAAGAATGGCTACGGCTGTTTTAGCGGTAATGATCGCTCTTGAATATCCTGACAAGCTCCATTTCTATAGCGTAATTATTGGATTAATGACCTCATATGTGGTTATTATGATAGATTTTTTTCTTCAAGCATTTCATTCACATAAATAGCGGGGAAGAGAGGTGAATACTGTGCATCATGAAGCTCCTTTACATGACTTTATGGGCCTAACCTTTAACTTATCAAATGTATTGATGATAACAATTGCAAGTGTGATTGTATTTATCATCGCAGTGCTTTCCACTCGCTCATTGGCTATGAAACCAACGGGGATGCAAAACTTCTTCGAATGGGTAATGGATTTCGTTAAAGGAATCATTAATAGTACGATGGATTGGAAAGACGGTGGAAGATTCCATATTCTGGGTATTACATTGATTATGTATATATTCGTATGTAATATGCTTGGACTTCCATTTGGAATTACGTATGACCATACACTTTGGTGGAAATCACCAACAGCTGATCCAGTGATCACACTGACTTTAGCAACGATGGTCGTTGGGCTTTCTCACTATTACGGTGTAAAGCTGAAGGGAGTAAAAGAATACGGTCGCGATTTTGTTCGACCAATGTGGTTCTTGTTCCCGCTGAAACTTATTGAAGAATTTGCAAACACCTTAACACTCGGGCTTCGTCTTTACGGTAACATTTATGCAGGGGAAATCCTTCTAACGTTACTAGCAGGAAGTCTAGCAACTGGAGTCGGCGGCCATCTCGCTGCAATCATTCCAATGCTTGCTTGGCAAGGGTTCTCAATCTTTGTCGGCGCGATTCAGGCGTTTATCTTCACCATGTTAACAATGGTTTACTTGGCACACAAAGTGAGTCATGACCATTAATATATACCCGTTCATTTAATGAACAAAAAATAACAAAATCATGTTTATACATTTTAAGGAGGAACTTTATAATGGGTCTTTTAGCAGCAGCAATCGCAATCGGTTTAGCGGCACTAGGTGCAGGTATTGGTAACGGTCTTATCGTATCTAAAACAGTTGAGGGTATCGCTCGTCAACCAGAAGCTCGTGGTATGCTTCAAACAACTATGTTCATCGGGGTAGCGTTAGTAGAAGCGGTTCCGATCATCGGCGTAGTTATCGCGTTCATGGTTATCGGCGGCTAATATACGGTTTTTTAACAAAACAATGGCGAAGAACATATTACGTGCAGCTTCGCCATTCCTTTATGTTCATCTATTAACAATTGTAACGTTATAAATTGTAAGTGTACGACTCTTGAAGGGAGTGAGCAAGGGTGTTAACAAGCAGTCTAGTATTAGGTGCAGCTGGTGGTGGGTTTAATAGTGGAGATATCATATTCCAATTAGTAACTTTCATCATCTTGTTAGCATTACTTAAGAAGTTTGCATGGGGTCCGTTAATGGGCATCATGAAACAACGTGAAGAGCATATTGCTGGAGAAATTAATGCTGCTGAACAAAGCCGCGGTGAAGCAAAGCAATTACTAGAAGAGCAACGTACGCTTTTAAAAGAAGCTCGTACAGAAGCTCAAGGATTAATTGAAAATGCGAAAAAGCAAGGCGATGTGCAGCGTGAAGAAATTATTGCGTTAGCGCGTGCGGAAGCAGACCGTCTGAAAGAATCTGCTAAGCTTGAAATCGAACAGCAAAAAGAGCAAGCAGTTGCTGCTATTCGTGAACAAGTAGCTTCATTATCTGTACTTATTGCTTCTAAAGTGATTGAAAAAGAACTATCAGCAGCAGATCAAGAGAAGCTAATTAATGAATATATCCAAGAGGCGGGAGAAGGGCGATGAGCAACTCGACTGTAGCGAAGCGCTATGCGTTAGCTCTTTTTCGACTAGCAAAAGAGCATCAACTTCTTGACCAAATGGAAAATGAAATGCGTGTAGTTAAAAATGTAGTAAAAAATAACGGCGACCTAGGTGTGGTTTTAAAGTCTCCTAAGCTTACGAATGAGAAGAAAAAAGAGATTATTAAACAGGCATTCTCTGGTGCTAGCATGTACGTTCTAAATACGTTAATGATCTTAATTGATCGTCATCGTGAAGACTACATTGAAGCAGTAGCTGATTATTTTATTGAATTTGCAAATGATGAAAGAGGAATTGCTGAGGCGAAAGTATATTCTACTCGTCCATTAACAGAAGCTGAGCAACAAGCATTATCTGCTACGTTTGCTGCTAAAGTTGGAAAGCAATCTCTTCGTATTGAAAATATTGTTGATACCAATCTGCTCGGCGGCATCAAGCTTCGAATCGGAAACCGAATTTTCGACGGTAGCTTGCGCGGAAAGCTTGAGCGCTTGGAACGTCAATTGTTAGGCTAAGATTCGTAGATAGGGGTGAAACTCATGAGCATCAATGCTGAAGAAATTAGTGCGCTGATAAAACAGCAAATCGAAAACTATCAGTCGGAAATTCAAGTGAGTGATGTAGGTACTGTTATCCAAATTGGTGACGGAATTGCTCGTGCTCATGGTCTTGACAACGTAATGTCAGGTGAGCTAGTTGAATTTTCGAACGGCGTTATGGGTATGGCGCAAAACCTAGAAGAAAATAACGTTGGTATTATCATCCTTGGACCTTTCACTGATATTCGTGAAGGTGACGAGGTTCGTCGTACAGGACGTATCATGGAGGTTCCAGTTGGTGAAGAGCTAATTGGCCGCGTGGTAAACCCTCTTGGACAACCGGTTGACGGTATGGGTCCAATCCAAACAACAAAATCTCGTCCAATTGAAGCTGGAGCACCTGGTGTTATGGATCGTAAATCTGTACACGAGCCGCTTCAAACGGGTATTAAAGCGATCGACGCACTTGTGCCAATCGGTCGTGGTCAACGTGAGTTAATCATCGGAGACCGTCAAACAGGTAAAACATCTGTTGCTATCGATACCATCCTTAACCAAAAGGATCAAAACATGGTATGTATCTATGTAGCCATCGGACAAAAGGAATCAACGGTTCGTAACGCAGTTGAAACCCTTCGTAAAATGGGTGCATTAGAATACACAATCGTTGTAACAGCTTCTGCATCTCAACCAGCTCCATTATTATACTTAGCTCCTTATGCTGGTGTAACAATGGGTGAAGAGTTCATGTACAATGGCAAGCACGTACTAGTAGTATACGATGATCTTTCTAAGCAAGCTGCGGCTTACCGTGAATTATCACTATTACTACGTCGTCCTCCAGGTCGTGAAGCATATCCAGGGGATGTATTCTATTTACACAGCCGTCTTTTAGAGCGTGCTGCAAAGCTTAGCGATGCAAAGGGTGCTGGCTCAATCACAGCTCTTCCATTCATCGAAACTCAAGCAGGTGACGTATCTGCTTATATTCCAACAAACGTAATTTCGATTACGGACGGACAAATCTTCTTACAATCTGACCTATTCTTCTCTGGTGTACGTCCAGCGATCAACGCAGGTCTTTCTGTATCACGTGTAGGGGGCTCTGCCCAAATTAAAGCGATGAAAAAGGTTGCAGGTACACTGCGTCTTGACCTTGCTTCATACCGTGAGCTAGAAGCATTTGCTCAGTTCGGATCTGACTTAGATAAAGCAACTCAAGCAAAGCTTAACCGTGGAGCTCGTACAGTTGAAGTTCTAAAGCAAGATCTAAACAAGCCGTTAAAAGTAGAGAAGCAAGTTATGATTCTTTACGCATTAACTAGAGGCCATTTAGATGATATTCCGGTAACGGATATCCAGCGTTTCGAAGGTGAGTTCTTAAGTTGGTTAGACCACAACCGCAAGGAAGTGCTTGACCAAATCGTAACAACAAAAGACCTTCCAGCTGACGATGTATTAGTATCAGCGATCAACGACTTCAAAAAGACGTTTGCTGTTAGTGAGTAATTGATAAATGGGAAGAGGAAGACCGGTTCTTCCTCTTTCCCAAGTGTTTCACTTTGAAAACAAGGTGGTGAGAATCTGTGGCATCATTACGCGATATAAAATCTCGTATTACTTCGACGAAGAAGACGAGCCAAATTACAAAAGCCATGCAAATGGTATCTGCTGCAAAGATGAATCGTGCAGAAATGAACGCGAAGTCTTTCGTTCCTTACATGACGAAGATTCAAGAGGTTACTGCTTCGATCGCACAAGGAAGTAAGGGTGTGCAAAACCCATTGCTTACAAGCCGTCCGGTAAAAAAGACTGGGTATGTAGTCATTTCTTCTGACCGTGGTCTAGCGGGTGCGTACAACAGTAACGTGCTAAGGCAGCTATTTAATACAATTAAAAGCCGTCACCAATCAAACGACGAGTTTGCGATTATCGCAATCGGACGTGTTGCCCGTGACTTTTTTAAGAAACGCAATATGCCGGTTATTCTGGACATCATTGGAGTTCCAGATCAACCAAGCTTCGCTGAAATAAAAGACATCGCATCAAAGACCGTTGGTATGTTTGCTGATGAGACGTTTGATGAGTTATTCCTATATTACACCCACTACGTAAGTGCGATTCAACTGGATGTAACGGAGAAGAAGCTTCTTCCTCTAACTGATATTCAATCAGAAGGGAAACTTACATCTTACGAGTTTGAACCATCTGCGGAGGAAATTCTTGATGTCCTTTTGCCACAGTACGCGGAAAGCCTAATTTATGGTGCCCTTCTTGACAGTAAAGCAAGTGAGCATGCTGCAAGGATGACGGCTATGAAGAATGCAACAGACAACGCAAACGAGCTAATCAGCAACCTAAGCCTTGTCTACAACCGTGCACGACAAGCGGCAATTACACAAGAGATTACTGAGATTGTTGGTGGAGCAGCGGCACTAGAATAGCGGAAGCGGCTCGAACAGCTCCGACAGGCATAAGACGAACACCGCAAGAGGTCCTGACCTCTGGAGGGGTTTGGCATATGACCAAGGAATAATGGCTTTATATTATTCACCGAGGAGCTAGCCGCTGGAGCTGGACACCGAAACACAATAACATTCTTCTATGGACCTGATATCCATAGATTATATTTGCTAAGTTTTATGAAGTATTAGGGAGGGAACACAATGACTAAAGGACGCGTTCTTCAAGTTATGGGTCCGGTTGTTGACGTAAAGTTCGAAAGCGGTCATCTACCACAGATCTATAATGCACTTAAAATTGTAAACAACGCGCAGAGCGAATCTGAAGTTGATATCAACTTAACCCTTGAAGTTGCCCTTCACTTAGGTGACGATACAGTTCGTACCATCGCAATGGCTTCTACTGACGGATTAACTCGTGGAATCGAAGTAGAAGACACTGGTGCTGCTATCTCTGTACCAGTTGGTGATGTAACACTTGGACGTGTATTTAACGTGCTTGGTGAGGCAATCGACTTAAACGAGGATATTCCAGCAAGTGCTCGTCGCGACTCTATTCATAGAGAAGCACCAAAATTCGAGCAACTTTCTACACAAGTAGAAATTCTTGAAACTGGTATCAAAGTAGTAGACTTACTTGCTCCATATATTAAAGGTGGAAAAATCGGTCTATTCGGTGGTGCCGGTGTAGGTAAAACAGTTCTTATCCAGGAGTTAATCAACAACATCGCTCAAGAGCACGGCGGTATCTCCGTATTCGCAGGTGTTGGTGAGCGTACACGTGAAGGTAATGACCTTTACCACGAAATGACTGACTCTGGAGTTATTAAGAAAACAGCGATGGTATTCGGACAAATGAACGAGCCGCCTGGAGCACGTATGCGTGTTGCTCTAACGGGTTTAACAATGGCTGAATTCTTCCGTGATGATCAAGGACAAGACGTTCTTTTCTTCATGGATAACATCTTCCGTTTCACACAAGCAGGTTCTGAGGTTTCTGCCCTTTTAGGCCGTATGCCTTCAGCGGTAGGTTACCAACCAACTCTTGCAACGGAAATGGGTCGACTGCAAGAACGTATCACATCTACTAACGTAGGTTCTGTTACATCTATCCAAGCGATTTATGTACCTGCCGATGACTATACGGATCCGGCTCCAGCTACAACATTCGCTCACTTAGATGCAACAACTAACCTTGAGCGTAAGCTTTCTGAGATGGGTATTTACCCAGCGGTGGATCCGCTTGCTTCCACTTCTCGTGCATTGTCACCTGAAATCGTTGGAGAAGAGCACTACTCAGTAGCTCGTCAAGTACAATCAACATTACAACGTTATAAAGAACTTCAAGATATCATCGCAATCTTAGGTATGGATGAGCTATCTGACGAAGATAAGCTTATCGTAGGTCGTGCGCGTCGTATCCAGTTCTTCTTATCACAAAACTTCCACGTGGCTGAACAGTTCACGGGACAACCAGGTTCTTACGTTCCTGTTAAAGAAACGGTGAAAGGCTTCAAGGAAATCCTAGAAGGTAAGTATGACCATCTTCCAGAAGATGCATTCCGTCTTGTAGGTAGAATTGAAGAAGTAATCGAATCAGCAAAGAAAATGGGCGTAGAGGTCTAAATTAGGACCAGGAGGGTAAAAAATGAAGACGATTAAAGTCAGTGTTGTTACTCCCGATGGCCCGGTGTATGAATCAGATGTGGAAATGGTAAGCACCAAAGCTCAAAGTGGTGAGTTAGGTATTTTACCAGGACATATTCCCATGGTCGCACCGTTACAAATTGGATCTGTTCGTTTGAAAAACGGCGGCAAAACAGAATACGTAGCAGTAAGTGGCGGTCTTTTAGAAGTACGGCCTGACCAAGTATCCATCTTGGCTCAATCTGCGGAAGTATCTGATAGCATCGACGTCGAACGCGCACTACGTGCAAAAGAGCGTGCTGAAGAACGCCTGCGCGAGCAGCAGCGTTCAAACGTAGACTTCAAGCGTGCCGAAATGGCATTGCAACGTGCCATCAACCGTATCTCTGTTTCAGAGAAGCGATAAAACAATCAATCAATCAACCCCCTTTGGCGACTCATAGTCAGATCGTCGGAGGGGGTTTTTTATGTTTATTTTTTGGTGGAGCGGGGAAAAAGAGGGTGTTAGGTTCTTATGAGCGAGAGGAAAGTGGTGAGATGGTAACGGAAATGGTAGTTGGTTCCCGAGAGCGAGGAAAAAGTGGTGTGACGGTAATCAAAGTGGGGGTTAGGTTCCCGAGAGCGAGGGAAAAGCAGTGAGAAGGTAATCAAAGAGGGTGTTAGGTTCCCGTGAGCTGGGGAAAAGCAGTGAGAGGGTAATCAAAGAGGGTGTTAGGTTCCCGTGAGTGGGGAAAAAACGGTGAGAGGGTAATCAAAGTCAGGCTTTAGTGCCCGTAGAGCAAGAAAAACTCCTCGAACGGTAACTGAAAGGTCGATTCAGCGCCCGTGGAGCAAGAAAAAAAGCTCGTAAGGTAACTGAAAGGTCGATTCAGTGCCCGTAGAGCAAGAAAAACTCCTCGTATGGTAACTGAAAGGTCGATTCAGTGCCCGTGGAGCAAGAAAACGAGCTCTCATGGTAACTGAAAGGTCGATTCAGTGCCCGTAGAGCAAGAAAAACTCCTCGTAAGGTAACTGAAAGGTAGATTCAGCGCCCGTGGAGCAAGAAAAAAAGCTCGTAAGGTAACTGAAAGGTCGATTCAGTGCCCGTAGAGCAAGAAAAACTCCTCGTATGGTAACTGAAAGGTTGATTCAGTGCCCGTAGAGCAAGAAAAACTACTCGTACGGTAACTGAAAGACCAATTCATTACCCATAGATCATGAAAATATTCTTCCACGGTAACTGAATTAAACAAAGACTCATCAATGCTCTACTAATCCTTCAAAAATAATAATATTTTCATATTTCATTGACTATTCTCACAGACAAACACCGCTTTTTACCATTTAATAGAATAAAGATTATTATTTCACATACTATATCCTCGAGGGACAAGAAACATTTTTTCAGAAATTCCAATAAAAGTCTTTGGCTTGTCGACACAAATTTGTAACAGTGTTATAATGAATTCGGTTACATATTTAAATGTTTAGAAAATTATAAGACATTGGAGGGGATGGACATGGAGCTTTTAAATGTATATCAGAATAACTATCTGATTGTCTTTGTGTTTCTATGTCTAGGTGTTTTATTACCTGTGGTTGCGCTGTTTCTGGGGAAACTATTGCGTCCGTATAAGCCTTATGATGCGAAGTACACCACATACGAAAGCGGAATTGAACCATTTCACGATTCAAGAGTGCAGTTCAATGTCCGCTATTATATTTTTGCTCTAATGTTTGTAATCTTTGATGTAGAAACCGTGTTTCTTTACCCATGGGCAGTAGCTTATGAGAAACTCGGTATCTTTGCATTGATTGAAATGCTTATTTTCGTATTAATGCTGCTTGTAGGACTTGTCTACGCTTGGAAGAAGAAGGTGTTAAAATGGACTTAAAATTGGAAAACATCTCACCAGAAGAATTAGAAGAGTTAAAGAGAAATGTATTTTTAGCCACACTAGAACAAATTAAAGCATGGGCACGAAGCAATTCATTGTGGCCAATGACGTTCGGGCTTGCTTGTTGTGCGATCGAAATGATGGGCGTAGGTTCTTCACACTATGACCTTGACCGATTCGGATCGTTTTTTCGTACGTCTCCACGTCAATCAGATGTCATGATTGTGTCGGGTACAGTTACGAAGAAAATGGCGCCTATTGTCCGTCGACTATATGATCAAATGCCTGAGCCTAAGTGGGTAATTGCGATGGGCTCATGTGCAACAGCGGGTGGACCATATGTAAAGTCGTATGCGGTCGTGAAGGGTGTGGATCAAATCGTACCTGTCGATGTATATATTCCAGGCTGCCCTCCTAACCCAGCAGCACTTATTTACGGAATAAATAAATTGAAGGAAAAAATTCGCTATGAGGCTAAGACTGGGAAGAGGGTGATCTAATCCATGAGTGAGGAAAAGGACCTGGAACAGTTAAAGAAGGAAGCTGCTGAAAAAGCTAAAGCGGCCGCACTTGCAAAAATGAAAGCGAAGGAAGCTTCAACAGAAGCAGCCGCTGAAAAGCCGATGACGGATGAGGAAAAAGCCAAAGCAAAGGCAGCCGCCGCTGCAAAGGCCAAAGCAGCTGCACTAGCGAAAATGAAGGAAAAAGAGGAAGCCGAAGAAGCATCGTCTAGCTCTGATGACACAGATTTAGCTAAACAAAAAGCAGCAGCCGCCGCGAAAGCGAAAGCCGCAGCAGCAGCCAAAGCAAAGGCCGCTGCACTAGCGAAACAGCAGGGCGGGGCAGAAGAAGCGCCAGCGGGAGACGACGAAAAGGCAAAAGCCATCGCTGCCGCGAAAGCGAAAGCTGCAGCAGCAGCCAAAGCAAAGGCTGCTGCACTAGCGAAGCAACAGGGCGCTGCAGAAGAAGCACCAGCGGGAGACGACGAAAAGGCAAAAGCGATTGCTGCCGCGAAAGCAAAAGCCGCAGCAGCAGCCAAAGCAAAGGCCGCCGCACTAGCGAAACAGCAGGGCGGAGCAGAAGGTACTTCAGCAGGAGATGACGAAAAGGCGAAAGCCATCGCAGCCGCAAAGGCCAAAGCCGCAGCAGCAGCCAAAGCGAAAGCTGCCGCACAAGGCGGAGCCGCTGGAGATGATGAAAAAGCAAAGGCAATTGCTGCCGCAAAAGCGAAAGCAGCCGCTGCAGCCGCTGCAAGAGCCAAGGCAAAGCCTGTGGAAGAAGAGGTTCCTGAAGAGCTGGTCCCTTCACCAAACCAACCGTATTTGGATAAATACGTGAGGGTCATTGAAGAGCATCTGGGCAAAGATGTATTGGAAGACTTCTATATTAATAATCTGTCGAAGGACGTCCCAACCTTGGTGGCAAAGCCTGAAGACTATTATAGAATTGCTGAGTTTCTTCGCTACAATGAGCAGCTTGGCTTTAATTATTTATCAGAGTTTCATGGGGGAGATTTTGAGACGCACATGGAAGTGTATGCTCATCTTTACTCATATAATAATAGGCAATCCGTTGCGTTAAAGGTGAAGATTGATCGTGAGAAACCTGAGGTAGAGTCGGTTTCAAAGCTTTGGGCAGGTGCCAACTGGCCGGAGTGTGAAGCATATGACTTACTGGGAATTCAGTTCAGAAATCATCCGAAGTTATATCGAATTATGCTTGGTGATGATTGGATTGGTCACCCTCTACGCAAAGACTATGAACCATACGATGTGGAGGTGTAACGAGTGCTTCGAACGGAAGAAATGCTTTTAAACGTAGGTCCTCAGCATCCAAGTACGCATGGTGTGTTCCGACTGGTGTTGAAAATTGATGGAGAAATCATCAAGGAGGCAAACCCAGTTATTGGGTATTTACACCGCGGAACCGAAAAATTAGCTGAGAATTTACAATACACTCAAATCATTCCTTACACAGACAGACTCGATTATTTAGCAGCAATGACAAACAACTATGTGCTCTGTCATGCAGTTGAAACGATGATGGATTTAAAGATTCCAGATCGAGCGGAATACCTCCGCGTCATCGCGATGGAACTTGGTCGTGTTGCTAGTCATCTCGTTTGGTGGGGTACATACTTATTAGATATCGGGGCGGTAAGTCCGTTTTTATACGCTTTCCGTGAGCGTGAAATGATTATTAATATGTTAAATGAATTATCCGGTGCACGTCTTACCTTTAACTACATGCGGGTAGGTGGCGTGAAGTGGGATGCACCTGAGGGCTGGATTGAAAAAGTAGGCGAGTTTATCCCATACATGCGTGAACAGCTGAAAGGCTATCATGACCTCGTGACAGGGAATGAAATTTTCATGAACCGAGTGAAGGGTGTGGGTCGCTACACGAAAGAAGATGCAATTAACTACTCATTGAGTGGAGCTAACCTAAGATGTACGGGAGTCAAATGGGATCTTCGTAAAGATGAGCCGTATTCGATTTATGACCGATTTGACTTTGATGTTCCTGTTCAAGAGGGTGGAGACGCTTGGGCAAGATACCATGTTCGTCTAGCTGAGCTTGAGGAATCTTTGAAAATCTTAGAACAAGCGGTCGAGCAATTCCCGAAAGAAGGGGAAATCCTCGCTAAAGTTCCGAAGATTATTAAAGCACCAAAGGGCGAAGCTTACGTTCGTATCGAGTCACCTCGTGGAGAAATTGGATGTTACATCGCGAGTGATGGAAAAAAAGAGCCGTACCGCTTGAAGTTTAGAAGACCTTCTTTTTATAATTTGCAAATCCTTCCGAAGCTATTGGAGGGAGAAAATATAGCAAACTTAATCGCGATTTTAGGTGCAATTGATATTGTCCTAGGGGAGGTTGATGGCTAATGGTAGAGGAACTGCTGCAATCACAACCAGGACTCTTAAACTTTGGGATCTTCTTTTTACTAGCAACGGTTCTATTATTAGTGGTTTTAGGATTTGTTACGTATGCCATCTTAGCAGAAAGAAAAGTCATGGGTTTCATGCAGCTTCGTCACGGACCCAATCAGGTTGGAGGACGTTGGGGGCTTTTGCAAACGGTAGCTGACGTATTAAAGCTTCTATTAAAAGAAGATACGATACCGAAGCTAGCAGACCGCCCGCTCTTTATCCTTGCACCTGTCATCGCGTTTGCACCGGCATTTATGGTGCTGGCAACGATTCCGTTAACCGATCACCTTCAGTTTGCTGATATTGGTGTTGGATTATTGTATTATATCGCTATTTCAGGTTTAACCACTGTGGGAGTGGTAACAGGTGGATGGGCATCAAATAATAAGTACGCGCTACTTGGTGGAATGCGTGCAGCAGCCCAAATGATTTCCTACGAAATACCACTTGTTATGTCGGTAATTGGAGTCATCCTTTTTGCAGGCAGTTTGAATTTGAATGATATCGTCGCCGCTCAAGATGAGCAAGGCTGGTTCATTATTTGGCAACCGATTGCGTTTCTTGTGTTTATCATCGCTTCCGTGGCTGAATTAAACCGTACACCGTTTGACTTGCCAGAAGCTGAATCCGAACTAGTAGCCGGATTCCACGTTGAGTACTCAGGCTTCCGATGGGCATTCTTCATGCTCGCTGAATATGTATACCTATTCGCAATGGCATCACTAACAACCGTACTATTTCTAGGAGGATGGCTACCACCATTCGACTTCTTAGGATTCATCCCAGGAGCCGTATGGTTCGCCCTGAAATTCAGCGTCGTCATCTTCTTCCTAGTCTGGATCAGAGTAACCTTCCCACGCTTAAGAGCAGACCAACTAATGGAATTCGGATGGAAGGTACTATTACCAGTAGCACTAGCAAACATTTTCTTAACAGCATTGGTTAAAGAATTGTTGAAGCTTTTTTAAGACAGAAACTCTGTTGTGATACACCGTGTTGATTGGAGCGGAGGGCGCTTGACTCCTTGGGGCTCGGCGGACGCCCCCAGGAAAGCAAGCGCCCGGAGCGGAAATCAACACCCCAGTTTAACAATAAGCCTACTTACTAGAGAGGGTGAGTCAACGTGCTTGGATTAGCAAAAGGGTTAGCCTATACACTCAAGAACCTAGCAAGAGAAAAAGTAACCTACGATTATCCAAATGAGCCGCTGCCACTTCCGGACCGGTTCCGTGGGATACAGAAGTTTTACCCGGAAAAATGTATCGTCTGTAATCAGTGTGCAGCCATTTGTCCAACCGATTGCATTCAATTGACCGGGAAAAAACACCCTGACCCTACGAAAAAAGGGAAAATCATTGATACGTATGATATCAACTTTGAAATTTGTATCCTATGTGATCTTTGTACGGAGGTATGTCCGACAGAGGCCATCATAATGACAAATAATTTTGAGCTCGCGGAATATAGCCGAGATGAGCTTTTTAAAAACCTAGAATGGTTAGATGAGAATGATGAAAATATTCGGAAGGTGAATAAAGCATGACAGTTACGGGTGAATTAATTGCATTTATGTCGCTAGCGCTCGTTGCGGTCATTGGTGGCGTTCTGTTATTGAATTTGACAAAGGTTGTTCATATGATCGTAGCTCTTGTGTTCACCTTTGTGAGCATTGCGGGAATTTACGTGATGCTCTCTGCTGAATTTGTCGCAGCGGTTCAAATCCTAATCTACTCAGGCGCCATTACGATCATTATGCTATTTGGGATTATGCTTACCCGTCATAATGATACGAGCGAACCAGAGGAAGGTTGGATTCGAAAGACTCTCCTTTTTATCGGTGTCCTCGGTTTTGCCGTTGTGATGTATATCGGGGTGTATGACTTAGACTTGGCTTCTGTACCAAACACACTTCATGAAAATAATACCGAGCAAATTGGGGTGGCGCTTTATTCGAAGTATGTGATTCCATTTGAAATCACATCTGTCATCTTGTTAGTTGCATTGATCGGAGCGATTGTGTTAGCGAAAAAAGATGATGAAAAGGAGGCGAATAAGGAATGAGCTCAGTTCCCGTTTCAGCCTACCTCACGCTTGCGTTAATTCTGTTTTGTATCGGATTGTACGGTGCATTAACGAAGCGAAATACAGTGATCGTATTAATTTCCATTGAATTAATGCTAAACGCAGTCAATATTAACCTGGTTGCCTTTAGTAAGTACGGAGCGAATCCAGGGATTACGGGTCAAGTATTTGCATTATTTTCGATCGCTGTGGCAGCAGCGGAGGCAGCTGTTGGGTTGGCAATTTTAATTGCCCTTTACCGTAATCGAAAAACCGTTAATATAGATGAAATGAACACCTTAAAGCATTAGAAAAATATGACTCGCTTATTTACAGCGGGCCTCAATCAAACGCGCAACATAAAAAAACCGGTGCGCGTTCTAAAAGGGGATTGTGATATTGATGGAAAATGCATGGATCATACCGCTTTTCCCGCTACTATCATTTTTGTTCCTTCTTCTGTTCGGAAAAAAGCTAAAGGAAAACAGCGCCTTTGTGGGTATCCTGCTAGTGGGTGTGTCGTTTGTTTATTCGCTCATCGTCTTATTTGAGCGATTCACACAGCCGACCTACAAAGCAGAGGGCACATGGCTTTCGATCGGAGATGTTCAACTAACAGCGGGTTTTGAAGTAAACCAGTTAAATGCGCTAATGCTCGTCATCGTATCTCTTGTTAGTTTGCTTGTACATACGTATTCAAAGGGGTATATGCATGACGATGAACGCTTTCATGTGTTTTACGCGTATTTAGGATTATTTACGTTTGCAATGCTTGGATTAGTAATATCGCCCAACCTATTACAAACGTATATTTTCTGGGAATTAGTCGGCGTTGGCTCTTTCCTATTAATCGGTTTCTACTTTTTTAAGGAAGACGCCAAAAAGGCTGCAAAAAAAGCCTTTATCATGACCCGTATTGGAGATGTGGGCCTTTTTATCGGGATGATTCTATTATTCTGGCAGGTAGGAAGCTTTGAATATGATGAGATTTTTGCTGCGGTAGAGGCGGGCTCGATTTCTGCAGGCATGATCACATTAACGGCGATCCTGATCTTCATTGGTGCCGTTGGGAAATCAGGTCAATTCCCGCTTCACACTTGGTTACCGGATGCGATGGAAGGTCCGACACCTGTGTCAGCATTAATCCACGCGGCCACGATGGTTGCGGCAGGGGTATATTTAGTAGCAGCTTTGTTCCCGCTCTTCACCGCGAGTGAAACCGCGTTAATGACAGTAGCAGTGGTGGGGGCGATTACCGCGATCTTTGCGGCTAGTATCGGCTTAGTTCAAACCGATATCAAAAGAGTCCTTGCCTACTCTACGGTATCTCAGCTTGGTTATATGATGTTGGCACTTGGATCAGCTGGATATGTCGCTGGGGTATTCCACCTGATGACACACGCGTTTTTCAAAGCGTTATTATTCTTGGCAGCAGGTAGTGTTATCCATGCCGTTCATACGCAGAACATTGAAGAGATGGGTGGCTTATGGAAAAAGCTTCGCGTCACGGGTCCATTATTTTTAGTGGGGACATTGGCGATAAGTGGAGTTCCATTATTCTCAGGGTTCTTTAGTAAAGATGAAATCTTAATTTCTGCTTGGGTTCATGGAAACACGGCATTATTTTGGTTAGCTGTGATCGCAGCCTTCTTTACCGCTTTTTATATGTTCCGATTATTCTTCCTCGTCTTTACGGGTGAGGCTAGAAAAGAAATCAAGAATGTACACGAGTCTCCTACAGTAATGACACTTCCAATGGTTGTACTTGGAGTACTAGCAGTGGTTGCTGGGTATGTGAATACACCTTGGTTTGGAACATTTTTAGGAGATTGGTTAGTGGAAGGTAATGAAGCACTTGGTCATGGTCACGTCGAAGGTCCAGCGTGGATCATGATTGTAGCAACACTTGTGTCACTTGCGGGAATTTTCCTTGCTTACCTCATGTATGGGAAAAAGTCTCTGTCACGCGATTGGTTATCCAGCCGTGCACCAGTGACGTACAGTGTTTTATACAACAAATACTTTATAGATGAATTTTACGAGTTAACGATTGTGAACATAACCAAGTTCTTTAGCTTGTTCCTGAAGTATATTGAAGTGTTTATTGTGGAAGGAATCGTTAGCCTTGTTACTCAGATTGTTCAAACGTTTGGAAAAACAGGTTCACGCGTGCATAACGGTCAGGTACAAATGTACGGAACCGTTGCCTTTGTTGGCTTAGCTGTTTTATTTGTGATTTTTGCTGTAACAGGGGGGTACTTCGGATGAATTTGATGTTAGCACTCATCGTGTTTTCCCCGTTACTTGGGATTCTCGTTTTATCATTTATACCCAAAATGCAAGAGAGTTCTATTAAGCTGGTTGGGATTCTTGCGACTTTACCAGCCATGGTTCTTTCTTTGGCTGTTTTCTCTCAATATAAAAATGGAACAGAACTGTTTGAGTACAATCTGAAATGGAACTGGATCCACTTTGGCATGAGTGAAGGAGTATTTGAAATTCCGTTTGAGTTGGGGATGGATGGCTTCTCACTTATTATGGTTGTTTTAACAAGTATTCTTTCCTTGTTAGCGGCTATTGCTTCGCTTCATATTAAAAAAGAGTGGAAGGGCTACTTCATGCTATTCCTTCTCCTAGAAGTAGGAATGCTCGGAGTATTCGTGGCTGAAAACCTAATTCTGTTCTTCTTATTCTTTGAAATCACACTCATTCCGATGTTCTTTTTAATCGGAAAATGGGGTTATCATGAAAAAGAAAAAGCTGCGTATAGCTTCCTGATTTACAATGGACTTGGTTCAGCGGTTCTACTGATTGTGATTATGGTGTTGTTCGCTCGTACAGGAACATCCAATATTGATGTGTTACAGCAATTACTAACAGCGGATGCAGGCCATGCAAGAATCACGGACTCGGTTAAAATGGGGCTTTTACTAGCCTTATTAGTGGCGTTTGGTGTAAAGCTACCTATTTTTCCGTTACATACATGGATGCTTCGCGTTCACGTTCAGGCTCCACCATCGATCGTTATGCTTCACTCAGGAATTCTTTTGAAAATTGGGGCATACGGGTTAATTCGCTTCGGAATGGGCATTTTTCCTGAACAATTCACCTCCATCGCTTGGTTGCTTGCCACGCTCGGTGTTGTGAACTTGCTATATGGCGCCTTCCTTGCACTGGTTCAAAAGGATTTCAAGATGGTGCTCGCGTACTCTTCGATTTCTCATATGGGAATTGTGTTAATCGGAGTAGGAGCACTCAATGAAGCGGGTATTCAAGGAGCGATCTTCCAAGTCGTTTCTCACGGGTTGATCTCTGCCTTATTGTTCTTCTTAGTGGGAATCTTTTATGAGCGTTTCCATACGTCTCATATCACGAAGCTTGGTGGAATGGCAAAGGGAATGCCAATCACAGCTGGTTTCTTATTAGCAGGAGCAATGGCTTCTCTAGGTTTACCAGGAATGAGTGGATTCGTAAGTGAGTTCATGGCGTTTTTAGGATTATTCGAGGCCATGCCTGTACTTGCTGCGGTCGGCTGCTTAGGCATTATTTTAACCGCTGTGTACTTACTGCGAGCGGTATTAGGGATAACGTTTGGAAAAGCGCATCGTGAATTCACTAGCGTATCGGATATTCGTTCCTTTGAATGGGCGCCGGTACTCGTTCTTGTCGCGTTAATTGTGTTAATTGGTGTTTACCCAAGTGTACTAAGTGAACCACTACAAGCCACACTTGAGACTATCATGCTTGGGTTAGGAGGGTGATGAAGGATGGATCTTGAACAAATGTTATCGTATCAATGGGCAATTATGACACCGGAGTTCATCATCCTTGGTATTGCAACCATCCTTTCCATCATGGACTTGTTCATGCCGAAAGACCAAGATCGAAGAATTCTTGGTTGGATTGCATTCACTGCCATTATTGCAGCGTTTGTCTCACTATTAGGATTGGTTGATTTAGAATTAACGAGTATTTTATATGATACGTTTCGCTTAGATTCGTACGCAAAAGCATTCAAGTTGTTACTGCTACTTGGTGCAGCGCTTGTTATGCTACTTGCGATCAGCTACGAACCCAAAGAAGAGATGAAGGAATACAAGGGAGAGTTCTATTATTTGTTTTTAACCGCTTTGCTCGGAGCAATGGTGATGACGTCGAGCGGAGACCTAATCACATTATTTGTCGGACTTGAACTTTTATCACTTTCTTCTTATATATTAGCGGGCATTCGTAAAAAGCATCTTCCATCCAATGAATCAGCCATGAAATATGTCATCAATGGCGGAATTTCAACAGCTGTTACACTGTTTGGATTAAGCTATGTGTTTGGTTTAACAGGATCAACCAACTTAACCGAGATTACAGGTGTGTTATCAGCGAACTTTGATACACAGCAGATCTACTTGCTTGGGTTATCCTTTTTACTAGTGTTTGTTGGTTTATCGTTTAAATTGGCTTCTGTACCGTTTCATATGTGGGCGCCGGATGTGTATCAAGGGGCACCAACTCCAGTTACTGCGTTTTTAAGCGTGGTGTCAAAAACAGCTGGATTCGTCATTTTGCTTCGTATTCTTTTGTCCGTATACGGGGCGGCACCATCTGGTTCAAGTACGGCATCGTATCCGATGTTGATTAAGATGCAGGATTATATCGCACTGCTTGCAGGAGCAACGATGATTATCGGGAACGTGATTGCGTTACGTCAGCGCAATGTGAAACGGCTATTCGCGTACTCCAGCATCGCCCATGCGGGTTACCTGTTGGTAGCGATAGCGGCTCTGTCAGCGTTCATGTTTGATGCGATGTGGTTTTACTTAGGGGCTTACTTGTTCATGAATCTTGGTGCGTTTGCCATCATTCAGCTGATCAGTGGAAAATCAGATAATGAAGATATTAGTGCATTTGCTGGCCTTTATAAGCGTTCACCAATCTTGGCCGTTTCGATGGGAGTGTTCCTCCTTTCGTTAGCGGGAATTCCAGGAACAGCAGGCTTTATTGGAAAGCTGAACATCTTTATGGGAACGTTCTATGTGGATCCTGCACACTATGTGCTAGCATCGGTCATGATCGCCACGACCGTCATTTCGTACTTCTACTATTTCGGCATTTTTACACAAATGTTCTTCCGACCAGCCGCAACCGATGAAAAAATCCAACTGCCAGCTGGAATCATCGTTGTGTTAGTCACTACGGTCGCAGCAACCATTGTGTTTGGTCTATTTCCGAATTTGGCGTTTGATTTCTTGCACAATCACTTCAACGGCTTTTCGGACATGTTTCAATAGGTAATGGGAGAAAAACTAGCAAGAGTTGGGGGATTTTTGCTAGACGGTAAGATGGGGTTTTAATAGAATTTACAAGAAGAGGGTTGGGGAACCCTCTTCTTTTTTGAGGTTTTTATTGTTAGGGTGTGGGGTAAAGAGAATTTTATGACGCGTTAAACGTGATTTTTGCTTGTTGCGTGTCATAAAAGTCCGTTTATGACATGAAGAGATGAAAGATCATGATACATAAGGTCATAAACATGGTTTTATGACGCGTAACGGTGGTACCCAAGCTCGAATATGCCATAAAACCTTCAACCGAAAAAAATCTCCCAAAAAAATGAAACTTTTCCACAACCTCACTCGTCAATAATGAGGTATGTGGTTCTGTTTCTGTTACATAAATGATACAATGAAAGATAGGCTTGCCCAAAGACCAATTGTATAAGGGAGAGAAGGTATGGATGATCACAGAATTTGGACATCAAGCATTAATTAGCATTTTGTCGCATTTGTTTTTTATTGCACTTGCCTGGTGGGCGCTTCAGTCCATTAATTACGAAAAGCTATTAAGAGGGAACCATGTATTGCAAGCGCGAGTGTTGTTTATATTTTTATCCATTGTGATTGGTTCTACTGTTAGTAATTTTTTCCTGGATTACCTGCTTTGGTCACAACAACTACCACTACTCTTTCAAATGATTATGTAAAATATAGGTCTTCTGACATTTTTATTAGCGGCTAAATTTAAGTACAATTCTCTTTGTGTGTTACTGCACAAAACCTTACATAAGACTTGTCAAAAAGTGACGACAATTCCCAAGTATGTCCTTGAGCTACCTGGTAACAATGGTAGTAAGGGGAGGAATTGTAGATGAAAAAACTTTCTTATGTCTTATTAATTATGTGCTTAACAGGTTTTGCTATTATAAACATTGGGAATAAAACGATAGTAGCTGAAGAACAGCTTGACTTATTAACACTTGCTTCTGTCGTGGAAGGGGAACAAATTCCCATCACTGGATGGTCTCTACATGCAAGAGAGAAAGTGGACCATTTAGAAAGCCTTGAGGACGTGAAGAAGTTCAGCAACGACTTGCAAAAAAAATTTCCTGAATGGTCGTGGAACGTGAATTCGAAAGCGAATATGTGGGAAGCTACAGGTATAAGCACCACTGACCATGGTCCAAAGGGAAAAATCCAAGTTTTAACAACCCTCACAAATCAGCAACCTCAAACGTATATCATTTATGAGGTGAATGACGAGAAATTTTCGCAACAAACCACACAATTTCTTGAAAATGAACTACCATTGCAGCTCTCTGACATCTTTCGAGGAAAACCAACAATTTTCTCTTGTATAAAAGGCGAATTCAGTGATAAGATGAATAAGTCTTTGCCTGATACTGTTAATCGATTGCTTACGCAGTTTAAGGCAGAAGAGATCGAATCATTAGACGAAAATAATTTTGTATCAACATCGGCGTATTCGCCTATGTTGTCAGAAACCTTAACAAGCAACCAGAAAGAAATGAACTTACAAGTAGGACTTAGAACGCAAGGATTGGGCGGAAAGACTACCCTAGTAGTTGGCACACCCATCATTACGATTGAATATTAATATAGAGAAAATGGACGCGGAGGGGAATACACTTGGAAAAAATCATCGTCCGCGGCGGAAGAAGGCTTAGTGGCTCAGTGAAAGTAGAAGGCGCTAAAAATGCAGTTTTGCCTGTGATCGCCGCAACATTATTAGCAAGTGATGGAAAATGCGTAATTAAAGATGTGCCGACACTCTCCGATGTATTTACAATCAATGAAGTGTTACGCTATTTAAATGCCAATGTCGGATTTAAAGATAACACGGTAACGGTTGATGCATCTGGAGTCTTAAGAGAAGAAGCACCGTTTGAATATGTTAGAAAAATGAGAGCATCTGTACTAGTAATGGGTTCATTGCTAGCTAGAAATGGCCGTGCACGAGTTGCATTGCCGGGTGGCTGTGCAATTGGTTCACGTCCAATTGATCAGCATTTAAAAGGCTTTGAAGCTATGGGTGCTAAGGTAAAAGTTGGAAACGGATTTATTGAAGCCGAAGCTCCAGAAGGTCGCTTACACGGCGCAAAAATTTATTTAGATTTCCCAAGTGTCGGTGCGACTGAAAATATTATGATGGCAGCAACTCTTGCCAATGGTACAACAGTGATGGAAAACTGTGCGAAAGAACCAGAAATTGTGGACTTAGCTAATTTCCTTAACAAGATGGGTGCCAAGGTTAGAGGAGCAGGAACAGGTACAATTCGCATTGAAGGTGTAGATGTTCTTTTCGGTTGCGAGCATCATATTATTCCTGACCGTATCGAGGCTGGAACATTCATGGTTGCTTCCGCTATTACTGGTGGAAACGTGCTTGTAAGAGGAGCCGTTCCAGAACATTTAACCTCACTTATTGCGAAAATGGAAGAGATGGGCGTTATTATTGAAGAAGAGGCAGACGGCTTACGTGTCATTGGACCAGATAAGCTTAAAGCCGTGGATATCAAAACAATGCCACATCCAGGATTCCCAACAGATATGCAATCACAAATGATGGCGTTACTTCTTCATGCAAAAGGAACTAGTATGATTACGGAGACGGTATTTGAAAACCGTTTTATGCATGTAGAAGAATTCCGTCGTATGAATGCTGATATTAAAATTGAAGGTCGTTCAGTGATTATGAATGGACCATCTAACCTGCAGGGAGCAGAGGTTGCTGCAACAGATTTACGTGCGGCTGCTGCGCTTATCTTAACAGGATTAGTCGCTGACGGTATCACTCGTGTAACAGAGCTTAAGCATTTAGACCGTGGGTATGTTGACTTCCACCAGAAGCTTGCAGCACTTGGTGCAGATATCGAGCGTGTGACAGAAGTCGTAGAAACGATTGAAAAAACATACGTTAGCGATATGAATGCTTAAATAAATGTATATTCGTAAATGTAAACCGTAGAAGTATTCCATACTCTGCGGTTTTTTACATTTTTATTACATAAAAGGATGATCACCTAGAATATTGTGATGCTTCTACAATGTTTTTATTCATGATATAAGAAAAAGTCATATTTGCTTGTCCAAGTCCATATGTATGAATGGAGACGGGACTACATATTCCTTGTTACCTAATGCGTACTGGAGGCACAAGCACAATGAAACTAAAACCATTTGTAATCGTATCCGCCATTCTATTCGTCGTCACACTCATGATTCCTACACTCGTCGTGCTCCCTTTTTCAGAGGGTAAGGTAAGTGGTAAACTTGGAGAGGAAACCGCTAAAGAGACGGTCGCTGAAGCACCACCAAAGGGTCCGGCCGTAGAAGTTGCTGTCTATCGTACCGCATCAGAATCAGTGGAGACACTTGAACTGGATAACTATGTAACAGGCGTCGTTGCATCAGAAATGCCAGCCACGTTTGAACTTGAAGCATTAAAGGCACAAGCGCTTACTGCAAGAACCTATATCGTGAGGCAAATGATTAGCTCAGAAAAGCTTGAGGTACCTGACGGGGCACTTGTAACGGATACGGTGCAACACCAGGTATTCAAGAACGAAGAGGAGCTTAGGAAAATTTGGGGCAAGGACTATTCCTGGAAAATAGAGAAGATCCGTAAAGCGGTACAGGAAACAAGCGGTCAAATTTTAACCTATGAGGGAAGCCCAATCGATGCGACGTTCTTTTCAACAAGTAATGGGTATACGGAAAATGCCGAATCAGTCTGGCAAGGTGCACTTCCTTATTTAAAAAGTGTCGAGAGCCCTTGGGATCTGAACTCAAAGGAATTTAACGGACAAAAGGTGGTTTCCGTTTCAGACTTTGAGCGGTTGTTAGGCGTGAAGGTGGGTTCAGGTGATACGATCGGAAAAGTGGTCGAGCGTACATCTAGTAACCGAGTGAGCAAGGTCGACTTTAATGGGACCGTGCTAACCGGGCAAGATATTCGTACGAAGCTGGAATTAAAATCAACTGACTTTACGTGGGAGAGAAAAGGCGACCAAATCGTGATTAATACAAAGGGATACGGCCACGGTGTTGGTATGAGCCAATACGGGGCGAATGGAATGGCGCAAGAAGGAAAGAACTACGTAGATATCGCGAAGTACTATTACCAAGGAGTAGAAGTCGTATCATCAAACGATCTGCTCACGAAGATTACTGCCCAGAAATAAGCTAGAGCGACTGCTCTAGCTTATTTTTTAAAAAAATAATAGCGGTTAACGGCATAATAAGCTAAGGTGACACCAATCACGTCCTTTACAAGGTCAATCCATGTGGCGGAGCGGTAGGGAACGAAGGACTGATGAATTTCGTCTAGTGCCCCGTACAGGCAAGCGATGATCGCAAAGAGGAGACTTGTCTTTTTTGTAAGCTGTCCATTTCCATATAGGGCAAGGGCGAAGAGAAGGTATAGAATTCCAAACTCGACCAGGTGTAGTGACTCTTTAATGATGCGGTCGAGGGACAAGTCGGGCAAGGCGACGAATTCGTCCGCCGGAAAGCTGGATAGTGTCCAAATCAGCGCCATATATGCAAGGGGAAGGGCCCAAAGAAATTTTTTCATAAAACATTCTCCTATCATGAATAATTGTAAAAGCTTTGTCGAAAAATAAGTCTAAAAAATTTTTTTCTCACAACGTATATATTTCTCTCACATTGTTCAAACTGATTGCTGAGGTGATGATAAATGAGAGAGGAAGAAAAGAAACGATCTTCTCAAGATTCAAATGTTAAGCGCTTTTTAAAGAAAAGATGGGCATTCCCAGCAATTTATCTAGGAAGCGCAGCGATCATTTTAACCGCGGTTTTATGGTATCAAAGTAGTGCAACAGATTCAGACAAGTTTGGGTACAACAACGAGGCTACTGACGTTACAGACAAGAAGTTCAATGAGCCAGCTGTTGAAGTATCACGTACAATGGAAAACTTTGTAATGCCGGTAACAGATCCAAACAAGGTCGAAATTCAAAAGCAATTCTATGATAATAACGGCTCAACAGAGCAGCAAGAAGCAGCCCTAGTATTCTACGACAATTCATACCATCCAAACACAGGTATTGATATTGTTCAAAAAGATGGGGAAGCATTCGATGTGGTTGCAGCTCTTAGCGGAACAGTGACAAAAGTGGTTGATAACGATTCTCTACTTGGTAATGTAATTGAAATTGAGCATGACAAAGGAATTGTAACACAATATCAATCAGTAAGTGACATCAAAGTAAAAGTTGGCGATGAAGTTAAGCAAGGTAAGTCAATCGCAACGGCAGGTGAAAGCCTAGTTAATGAAGAAGCCGGCGTTCACGTTCACTTTGAAATTCGCAAAGATGGAGTAGCTTTAAATCCAATTGACTATTTCCAAAAGCCTTTAAGTTCATTAAAAGATGTAAATGTGTCTGATATGGAAAACAGCGGAAAAGATGATCCAAATGCAGTAGAAGAAGAGGAAGCAACGGATGATGCAGCAGAAAAGAAAGCTGCTGAAGAAGAAGATGCGGACAAGTCTACTGAAAAAGAAGGAACAGATTCTGGTAAAGAAGAAACTCCTGGAACTGAAGAAGGAACTGACAGCACAGATAATTCTGATGCATAAGATATGAAATGAGGAAACCCGCCCTGGTGCGGGTTTTTTTGTTGTATTAAGGAGTGAACAAACGGGTTGGTGCATAACATTTCTATTATATGAGCATCTTTCTCCGATTTTTGCGTAACTTCTTATTATTGGAAAAATTCAAAATCTATCGTATAATATTTCGAAAGACGAAGTTTAATAGGGGGAGTTTCATTTGTCATACCTTACATATCCGTATCGATCGCAACGAATGGCTACCATTGCTAGAAATGGTATGGTCGCCACATCTCAGCCACTAGCTGCACAGGCAGGGCTTGATATGTTAAAAAAGGGCGGGAATGCCGTGGATGCGGCGATTGCGACAGCAGCGTGCTTAACCGTCGTTGAACCAACGTCGAATGGCATTGGTGGTGATGCCTTTGCGCTTGTTTGGATCAAAGATAAGTTGTACGGCTTAAATGGGAGCGGACCTTCCCCGCAAGAAATTTCAATTGAAAAAGTG
Organism: Bacillaceae bacterium; assembly: GCA_041640555.1. Classification (GTDB taxonomy): domain Bacteria; phylum Bacillota; class Bacilli; order Bacillales; family Cytobacillaceae; genus Robertmurraya_A. Next base: position 364,163 of record JBEQAB010000002.1, on the reverse strand, counting down.
AAAGAGCTTGGGCATGAAAAAATGCCAACGCACGGCTGGATTCCGGTTACGGTACCTGGGGCACCCTCTGCATGGGCGGAGCTCTCCAAACGCTTTGGGCGTTTGCCGTTAACGGAAGTGTTGCAACCGGCGATTGCATATGCACGTGATGGCTACCCAGTTTCCCCAACACTTGGGAAGTATTGGGGTAGTGCCTTTAACATTTATCAGAAACGCTTTGGGGAGGACGCCTCATACAAGGAATGGTTTCGCGTGTTTGCTCCAGATGGAAAGCCACCACAAATCGGTGAGATGTGGAAGTCTGAGGGTCATGCGAATACTCTTCAAGAAATTGCTGAAACCAATGCAGAAAGCTTTTACCGAGGTCGATTAGCCGATGAAATTGACGCTGCTTCTAAGACTCATGGGGGCTTTTTACGACAAGAAGATCTTTCAGCGTACAAAGCAGAGTGGGTGGATCCGATTTCTGTCAACTACCGCGGCTACGATGTGTGGGAAATTCCACCGAACGGTCAGGGCTTGGTTGCGCTTATGGCACTCAATATATTAAAAGGCTACGAGTTTTCACACCGTGAAGATTTGACGGGCTTGCATCTGCAATTAGAAGCCATGAAGCAGGCATTTACCGATGGGAAAACGTATATTACGGATCCAACAACGATGAAGGCAAGTGTTTCAGATCTGCTATCGGAGGAATTTGCCCAACGTGCTCGTGAAAAAATTAAAGAGGAGGCTCAGATTCCAGAACCGGGTACTCTTCCAAAGGGTGGGACGGTGTATTTGGCGACTGCTGATGGAGAAGGGAATATGGTTTCTTTTATCCAAAGCAATTATATGGGCTTTGGCTCTGGAATCGTCGTTCCAAACACAGGAATTGGTCTGCAAAATCGTGGCCATGATTTCTCATTAAATGTAGAAGACGAAAATGCGCTTGCTCCTGGGAAAAAGACGTATCACACGATCATTCCTGGTTTTATTTCAAAGGATGGAGAGGCTGTTGGGCCTTTTGGTGTGATGGGCGGCTATATGCAGCCCCAAGGACATGTGCAGGTAGCGATGAATATGATTGATTTTGACCTGAACCCGCAAAGTGCGTTAGATGCTCCTAGATGGCAGTGGATCTCTGGAAAGAAGATCGAAGTGGAGCATGATTTTCCAAATCATTTGGTTCAGGGGCTGGTGAGAAAAGGGCATGAGATGGTTGTTGCTCATGATTCTGGTGGGTTTGGTCGTGGTCAGGTGATTGTTCGTAATCCAGAGACAGGCGTGCTAACGGGAGGTACTGAGAAGCGTACGGACGGTAGCATTGCTAGTTATTAAGGGGAGACACATCTATGAAAAAGCTATTGTTAACAGGGTTTGAACCTTTTCTAAACCATCCAATCAATCCAACCGAGGATGTCGTATTGAGACTGGACGGAGAACAAATTGGTGAATACGAGGTGAAGGGAGTTCTTTTGCCAGTAGATTTTGAAAAAGCACCAGTGGCTATATTGGAAGCGGTTCGTGAGGTTGCCCCTGATGCGGTCCTGTCACTTGGTCTTGCTGCGGGACGCACGGAAATAACGCCGGAGCGGATTGCCATCAATTGTCGCGACGGGGAAGCGGATAATAGCGGGAGAGCTTTGCTAGATTCTAAGATCGCTGAAGTGGGAGCGGATGGCTATTTTTCTACTCTTCCTATTCGGGTGCTAGTGGACACCCTTCAAGAAAAAGGCTATCCTGCTAGGGTTTCGAACAGTGCGGGTACGTATTTATGCAACAATGTGATGTACACCGTTTTACATGAGTTAAAGGAGAAGCAATGGGATATTCCAGCGGGCTTTGTACATGTTCCAGCATCCCACGAACTTGTAATAGAGGGGAAAAAAGCGATGCCAAGTTGGTCCTCCAGAGACTTGCTTGAAGCGGTTAAAATAATGATTAAGGCACTGAGCATGTGAGATTTCACATGCTTTTTCTATGTTACCATTTGGGTTAGGTTTTCTAATTTCAAGATAGTGTTAACTAATCTTACAAACTCCTTGGAAGAAAAAGTTTTCGACGGATGTTTTAAAAGGAAAGTATTGGTAATGCTATGTTTTCAAGGTGTATTTTCAAATTTCGACAAGCCCTCTGAAAATTTACTTGCTAGTCTTACTTGACCAAGAGACAGTTTATGTAGATAATAAGTATTGAATTTTCTTAAAATTTCAGAAAAATAAAAATTGTTAACGCTTTCACACGAAAGGAGGCAAGAAATGATCTTTTTTGGCTTACTTCTCATCTCTGTCATTTGTTTATTTTTTGCATTTAAAAAGAAAAAACCCTTCTTCTTAGTCATTCCATTCCTATCCATTTTCGTCTACTTCATCGTACAAATCATCCTAGTTCCCATGCCATTCATTGATACCATCAAATTTATCTTCAGCTTAAGTTAAAAAGGTGGATGACTTTTTCTTGCATAACCGGCGAGTAAAAGTTCATATATATTTTTCGAAAGAAAGGAGGGGTGTTTTAGAAACATCTAGATCCGCACAAGAACATCATTTTTTCATGGGGGTGTAAGTGTGAAGAAAATTGATAAAGAGGTAGCCGATCGTTATTTCTGCGAAAGAACTCGTAATATTATTATTTATTTTATCGTCTGGTTTCTCGTTTCCTTTGGAGTGGTCTTTTTTGCTGAGCCACTAAGTCAGTACTCGATTAATGGGTTTCCACTTCATTACTTTATGGGAGCTCAAGGGGCCGTTATCACGTTTATCATTTTATTATTTGTAAATGCCAAGCTGAGTGACAATGTAGACAAAAAATACGGAATTGATGAGAGCAAAAATGAACAAATCAGTTCTGGAAAAGTGTTCGAGCATTAAAGGGGAATGCTCAGGGTTCTCAAATAGAAAAAGACGATATTAATCCATAGGGGGGAATACATTTGGATACACAATTCTTGGTCTCATTAACGATCATTTTAGCGACGTTTGCCCTTTATATCGGGATTGCCGTTTATAACAAGGCGAAGGCAACTTCCGATTTCTATGTAGCCGGACGTGGGGTACCGCCTATTTTTAATGGAATGGCCATCGGGGCGGATTGGATGAGTGCAGCTTCATTCATTGGTATGGCAGGTACGATCATGCTACTCGGATACGACGGTCTTGCTTATATCATGGGCTGGACGGGCGGATACTTATTGCTGACGTTTTTACTTGCTCCACAGCTTCGTAAGTACGGTCGCTACACGGTTCCTGAATTTATCGGTGACCGGTTTGACAGTCATACGGCTCGTGTGATTGCAGCTGTTATTACGATCATTATTTCTTTTACGTATTCGATCGGTCAGTTGTCAGGTTCTGGGGTAGTTATCGGGCGATTGTTTGAAATCGATGCGAAGCTTGGAACGATGATCGGGGTAGTGTTAATTGCCTTCTATGCAGCGTTCGGAGGAATGAAGGGGATTACATGGACACAGGTAGCTCAGTATATTATTTTGATTATTGCCTACTTGATTCCCGTAATTTTTATGAGCTTACAAATTACAGGGAACCCAATGCCATGGCTATCGTACGGGGAGCTTGTTGGAAAAATGGGTGAACTCGACCGAGAGCTTGGCATTTCAGAATACTTTGCACCGTTTACGAACGGAACGAAGTGGCAGTTCCTGGCTCTTATGTTTACGCTTATGGCTGGTACGGCTGGACTTCCACACGTCATCGTACGTTTCTACACGGTATCCACGATGAAAGCGGCTCGTTGGTCAGGAGCTTGGGCCCTGCTTTTCATCGGATTATTATACTTATCGGCACCAGCTTATGCGGCGTTTTCACGCTTCATTTTAATGACAAAAGTGGCTGGTAGTAAAATTGCGGAGCTTCCGGCTTGGACAAAAACATGGGTGGACACTGGGAAGCTTCAAGTAGCGGATGGTAATGGTGATGGCATTCTTCAGTGGAGCGAGCTTGTAATTTCTAACGATATCGTCGTTATGGCGACACCTGAAATTGCGAATCTTGGTGTATTTGTCATCGGTTTGGTCGCTGCTGGTGCGATGGCTGCGGCATTATCTACAGCAGGTGGACTGATGATTGCGATCTCTTCTTCCTTTGCACATGATATTTATTACCGTGTCTTGAAGCCAAATGCGACGGAAAAGAAACGTCTTTCTGTAGCTCGCTGGTCGATCGTTATTGCGACTTTATTTGCAGGATTGATCGCTCTTAATCCACCAGGAGCGATCACACAAATTGTGGCTTGGGCGTTTGCGCTTGCGACAGGAACATTCTTCCCAGCACTTGTTCTTGGTGTTTGGTGGAAGCGTTCGAATGCAAAAGGAGTAATCGCAGGTCTACTAGTCGGGTTAGGTGTGACCTTAACGTATATTTTTGCTGCGAAATACGGTGGATTTACGATTTTAGGTATTATTGATACAGGAGCGGGAGTGTTTGGAGCAGCAGCGGCGTTCTTAACGAATATTATCGTTTCTTTATCAACGGAGGCTCCATCGCAGAAAATCCAAGAGGAAGTGATTGATTTACGCTATCCAGAGCAGATGGTGTATAAGAATGGCGAGGTTTGGATGAACGATGGAACCAAAGAATTATAAGGAAACCATTCTAGAGGCTGTACGGTTTCACCCCTTTTTTCAAGGGGTGGATGTCCGTATGGCCCTTTCCCTTATCGAGCTTTGCGAGCTTCGAATGTATGAAAAGCAGGAAACGATGCTGAAAAAAGAGGCTCCACGTGACGGCTTGCTCCTCATCTTATCGGGGATTGCTGAAGTGTTTATAAAAAATGAGCAAGGGACGCAGGAGGAAGTACTTGAAGTAGTTCAAAAGGGGGAGTTGATTGGCATTTCGAGTTTGGCTGATTTCCTAGGTGTTTCCAAGCCAGGCAAGGAGGCCGCCACTCAAGTAGAGGTACGCGCGGTCGAACCGTGCAAAGCCCTGTATATCCCTTTTACCGTCATTAGCAAGCGTTGGGATGACCCGAATGTTCATGATTATTTATTAGCGCAGGTGAGTGTGCGGCTTAAGGACATTTATGCCTCGTTAGCGGAGCAGGTTCAGCTGGCACGTGATTTTGGAGAAAGGGATGCTTTCATGCTGCGCGTTCAAGATTTGATGACGGACCGAGTGGTGAGTGTTTCCCCGACAACAAAGGTACAAGAGGCCGCCATTCTGATGCATAAAGAGAGCACAAGCTCAGTACTTGTCACGGAAAATGGTAGGCTTAATGGAATCATTACAGAACGGGACATGGTCGAGCGGGTGATTGCGGCAGGGCGATCTTTAGATTGTGTTGCACGTGAAGTCATGACACCTCATCCAGTGACGATCTCGCGTTTCTCCTATTATTATGATGCGTTATCTTTAATCCTGTTAAAAGGAATCAAGCATTTGCCAGTCGTAGAAGGTGAAAAGCTCATCGGAGTGGTCACATTATCTGATTTATTACGGAAAAAGAACCTAAATGTGATGAAGACGATTCAAAAGATTGAGCAATGCACAGAAGAGACGATAGTTTCTGTGAAAAAAGCGATTTATGACATTCTTGGAACGCTGATTAAAGACAAGATTCCTATGTTAAAAACGTTAGAGATTGTGACTGGGTTGTACGATCGACTAGTAAAGAGAGCGGTGGAGCTTTCCGTGGAGGCAGTGGGGGAAGAGGTTCCTTGTGCGTTTGCTTTCTATCAAATGGGAAGTGCGGGCCGTGGCGAGCAGTTTTTGCTCACCGATCAGGATCATTTCCTTGTTTACGAGAAGGAGGAGTACAACGAGTATTTTTCAAGATTAGGTAGGGAGATTACCAACATGCTTGAAAAAGCAGGTTATACACGTTGTCTAGGTTTGATGATGTGTAGTGAGGGGAAATGGCGCGGGACCATTGAAGTGTGGCAAGAAAGAGTAAGAGGGTGGATGCTGCAAGCGACCAATGACCATCTCCTATTAGCGCAAAACTTCTTTTCTTATCGATTTTTAACAGGATCACATACGTTGCATAATAGATTTGAAGAGGGAATACGAGAGATGTTACAGCGTTCCAAAATCTTTCTGTTTCGACTCTCTCAAGTGGAAAGAGAGCATGTGATTCCTACTCTGGATCAGCCCATACGTTCCTTATTCAAGCTTGAACGTAAGCAATTGGATATGAAAAAGGAAGTGTTATTTCCTTATCATCATAGTTTACAAATTCTCACTCTTTTACATGGGGGAATGTCTGGGACGTCCGTTGCCAAGATCTCTTTTTTTAAAGAGAAAGGGGTGCTGTCGGAGGTGTTTGCCAACGATTTTAAGCAGGCGGCGGAAGAGGTTCTGCGGCTGTATGTGACTCAGCGCTGGCAGCATCAAGGAAAATCACATATCGAGTTTGCTAGACTATCAACTCGTGAAAAAGAAGAGCTTATTCTTAGTTTAAAATCATTAAAAGAGTTGCAAAGCCAAATGTTTGCTAACTTTACTGTATAGAAGGAGGGAAGAAATGTTTTTTTTACGAAAATCAATCACCTGTCCGCTTCTATATCAGGAAATACCGTTATCCACTCCACTAGAAGAGCTGAAATTTGTCGTTTTTGACACGGAAACGACAGGGTTCGAAATAGCTACATCAGACAGATTGATAGAAATTGGGGCCGTTTTAGTAGAGGGGTTTAAGGTTGAAGAGGCTTCTAGCTTTCAAACCTATGTGAATCCATCTCGACAAATTTCTCGGGAAATAACGGAATTGACGTCTATTTCTAATGAGCAAGTCGCTGGTGCACCCTATGCATTGGAGGCCATTTCTGAGTTCTTTTCGTATGTGAGAAAGCAGGAAACGGTGAGTCTGGTCGGGCATTATATAAGCTTTGATGCACTGGTGTTAAAAAATGAGTTGAAACGGGAAAAGCTTGGGCTAAAGGGGACTTTTACAATCGATACACTTGATCTGATCGGGTTTCTTGCTCCGTCCTATGATATGCGAGATCTTGAGAAATACGCGCGTGCGTTTGGAACAAGAATGTATGAGCGACATAGTGCGGTAGGGGATGCGAAGACAACGGCGTATTTATTTGTGGAGCTTATCCAACAATTTCGTGATCGCGGATATCGTACGTGGGGGGATCTTGTGAAGGCAACTGAGAGTCAAGCGCGTTCCTTACAGTTGTAAGAGCATGGGGTTCCCCATGCTCTTTATTTTATTCCGGTTGAATGGAGACTAACGCACCGTTTTTATAGGAAAGAATGTACTCTTTTCCTGAGAGCTTTTGATAGGCCTCAGCCGTTCCGTAAGACACTTTTAAGGGAAGTGAACCAGTGGCTGTTTGGAACTCGACAGTAAACTTGTCAATCGCACCAACTACCTTTGCTCTTGTGGTAACCGGTGTATCGGTAATCAGTAATTTTTGCCCGATAAGGATCATTTCTGTTTTTAACCCATTTTGTCCTTTTAACACATCAATGGACGTACCAAAGCGTTTGGCTAACCCATAGATGGTATCCCCAGGGGCAACGGTATAAAACTTCGCAAGCTGCTTTGCTTTTTGTGAGATTTCCTTTTCTTTCGATGGAATGAGTAGCGTTTGTCCGATTTTGATTATATTGGACGATAGACTATTCATTTTTTTAAGTTCTGAAATCGTTGTTCCGTATTTGACAGAAATCCGATATAACGTATCACCGGAAACCACTTTATGTGATTGTACGGAAATCTCTTCGTAGTTATCTTCTTCCCCAAGGTGAGTAGGAACCTCAAGTTTTTGGCCGATATATATTTTGTCGGAAACAAGCTTATTTTCCTTCATCAGCTCGTTTACGCTTACATTGTATTGTTTTGCAATGCGTGTAAGGGTATCACCTTTTTGAACGGTGTATAAGCCTGCCTCTGTTTCTGCTTTTGCTGACTTCATACCCGATCCAAATAAGGATGAAGCTGTAATCGCTGCCATCATGGTCACACCAGCCAGTTTACGACGGTTTGCCTTGGCTGCTGCTTTTCTTTTGTTTAGAATCCGTGCTTTTCTTGTATAGTCCATAATATCTCCCCAAAATGTAGTAGTAAAACCAATATTTATGTATAAATTCACCTCATTCTACGTAATATGTCCCTGGGTAGACAATAGGGATAACCTCTCTAAAATTTCGACAGGCTTCTTCAAACCTTTCGCCTATTTTTCAACAAAACATGAGGATTTTTGGCATAATACGACCTACACTTTTGGAGTGAATTTCCAGAATTTCCGGTGACAGGGTCAAAATGACCGGTAAATGATAGTTGCTTATCCTTTATATCGAATGGTCCTTTTATCTTGTTTGTGTCGGTTCTGTAACATTTATTACTAAATAAATAAGAGCGGAAAGGTTGTTTTTGTCCGATTTTTCAAAAAATTTTCAATAAGCCTTGTCCCTATTGAGTTTTTCGTGCATAAATTATCAACCAAGCTAATAAACTGTTACAAACCTACAAAGAGAGTGTATGAGGTGAGGAGTCGTTTGCAAATGCGCGAGATTTAGTTCCATACATGTTTATTCCTTGTAAAGTTTAGAAAGTGTCACACTTTCTGCCGCACACAATGCTCAGAAGAAATTGTTTTTTGAAAATAATAATGGATGTTGTGCGGGTAACAGTACACCAAAAGCGGAAGCGAGTCTCATTTCACACTTCTCACATCCAATTTAGGGAGGGCGAGTGGTGTGCACGATTACATCAAAGAGAGAACTATCAAGATTGGAAAGTATATCGTGGAGACGAGAAAAACAGTTCGCGTAATCGCGAAGGAGTTTGGCGTGTCCAAAAGTACAGTCCATAAAGATCTAACTGAAAGACTACCCGAGATAAACCCAGAACTGGCAAACGAAGTGAAGGACATATTAGATTACCATAAATCCATCCGCCACCTGCGTGGGGGAGAAGCGACAAAAATGAAGTATAAGAAAGAAGAACTAGAAGGCGAGCCTGTAAAGTGATTTTTAAAACCTTCCATATTTATGTATGGAGGGTTTTTATTTTGTTGGAATGGTTTAGAAAATACATGGATTACCCTTGTTTTATATAGAATAAGCGGAAGAACTTTCGTATTCCAAAGTTTTTTAGACATTTTTTCCGACTTTTTGACAAATTATTATTGTAATTTACCTATTTGTGATAAAATACTCTATTAGAGACATTAGGTTCGTAATAGGTAAGTCTCTTTTCCTACACACCGAGTTTTTAATGAGAATTTAACCCATGATATATATGAGAAGAGCACGAATACGATTGTTACCTTTCAAGGAGGAAATGAAAAGGATGTTTGCGAGAGATATTGGAATCGATTTAGGGACAGCTAACGTACTGATCCATGTGAAGGGCCGCGGCATTGTGTTAAATGAACCATCAGTTGTGGCTATAGATAAGAATACGAATCGCGTGCTTGCGGTTGGTGAAGAAGCAAGAAAGATGGTTGGACGTACACCAGGGAATATCGTTGCGATTCGTCCGCTGAAGGACGGAGTTATCGCTGACTTCGACGTAACAGAAGCGATGCTAAAGCACTTTATAAATAAGTTAAATGTAAAAGGCTTTTTATCGAAGCCACGCATTTTAATTTGCTGCCCAACAAACATTACAAGTGTTGAGCAAAAGGCAATTAAAGAAGCGGCTGAGAAGAGCGGTGGGAAAAAGGTTTACTTAGAAGAGGAGCCAAAGGTGGCAGCTATTGGCGCAGGGATGGACATTTTCATGCCAAGCGGAAACATGGTTGTTGATATCGGTGGCGGAACAACGGATGTGGCTGTTCTTTCTATGGGTGATATCGTTACTTCTTCTTCGATTAAGATGGCTGGAGATAAGTTCGATAACGAAATTCTTCATTATATTAAGCGTCAATACAAATTATTAATCGGTGAGCGTACGGCAGAGAATATCAAAATCAATATCGGTACGGTTTTCCCAGGTTCTCGTTCAGAGGAAATGGAAATTCGCGGTCGTGACATGGTGTCAGGACTTCCGCGCACGATCACAGTTCGTTCAGAAGAAATCGAAGGAGCTCTTCGCGAATCAGTGGCTGTCATTGTACAAGCGGCAAAATCAGTTCTTGAGAGAACACCACCAGAATTATCTGCGGACATTATTGACCGTGGCGTGATTTTAACAGGTGGAGGAGCACTACTACACGGCATCGACATGCTACTTGCCGAAGAGCTGAAGGTCCCTGTATTAGTAGCAGAAAACCCAATGGACTGCGTAGCAATCGGAACAGGCATCATGCTCGATAACATCGACCGCCTCCCACGCAGAAGACTAGGCTAAAACCAAACCAAAAGGCACTTCCGTCCGGAAGTGCCTTTCGTTTGCTGATATAGGGTATCCCTCTGAGGGTGTCTGTCACCCTTCGTGGACAAAACACATCATTTTTCCACCTCAGGCGGACAGTTTGGTGAGTGTCCACTCCAGACAAACAAATAGGACTGATCTGTCTTTCTGTGGTGACAGACACCCTCCGTGGACAATATGGGGTGATTTGTCTTTTTGTGGTGTCTGTCACCGAGGGGTTTGTCACCGGATGGTGAGAAATATTACCCGTACCAAATTTCCTGAAAAAACATAATGTGCTTTTCGACATTTTTTTTTATAATAGATATTAAGTGTGGTTTTATATATTTTTTGATATTTATTGATATTTATATAGATAGTTTAAAAATGAAGAGGTGACAGGATGTTTAGAGGGTTTTATACGGCTGCTTCAGGTATGATCTCCCAACAGAGAAGAACGGAGATGTTCTCTAATAATATGGCGAATGCGAATACGCCAGGATTTAAGGCGGATCAGGCTTCGATGCGTGCGTTTCCTGAGATGTTGTTAAAACGATATGATTCACAATCGATTCCGACTGAAAAAGGGTTAAACCTTACGACCGGAACAACGATTGGTGCGATTAATACGGGCGTGTATATGCAAGAAGCGATTCCGAAGTTCATTCAAGGTGATTTACAAGCAACAGAGCAACGTACGGATATTGCGCTTGTTGATTTGTATATGCCGCCAAATGGAGACAACGGACTAGCTGGATCGGTTTTTTATAGCGTACAAGGCGCAGATGGTACGACGAAATACACTCGTAATGGTGACTTTACATTAGATGGTCAAGGGTTTTTAACCACGTCTAGCGGGAATTTCGTCCTAAATGATCAAGGACAGCGTATCCAGCTTTCTAGTGATCAGTTCACAGTAACTGAAGATGGTCGTATCACTGGGGCAAACGGAGAAACTGACCGACTAGGTGTAGGTTTTGCCGCAAATCCTCAGCGGATGATTAAAGAGGGCGATGGGTTATATCGAACAGAGGATGGCACCCCACTTGCCAATGCCTATAACACAGCTGGCATTCAGTTTAATCTGCAGCAAGGGTATTTAGAGCGCTCAAATGTTGACGTGAGTCGCACGATGACAGATATGTTAACGGCGTATCGCGCCTTTGAAGCCAACCAAAAGGTTCTTCAAGCATATGATAAGAGCATGGACAAGGCAGCGAATGAAATCGGAAGAATTGGATAAGGAAGGAGGCACTAATTCATGAATCGTACGATGATTACAGCGACGAACACATTATCTCAGCTTCAAAAGCAAATGGATATTATCTCGAATAATATTTCAAACGTTGATACAAATGGCTATAAAAGAAGAGAAGCGACGTTCACTGATCTATTGGTGCAAGAGTTTAACAACCAAGAGCGTGCGAATAAAGAAGTGAACCGACTCACTCCAAACGGTATCCGCCAAGGAACAGGGGCAAAGCTTGGACAAGTTCAACTGGTGATGACCCAAGGAGCGCTTAAGCAAACGGATCGCTCACTAGATACGGCTTTTACAAAAGAAGGACAACTTTTTAAAGTGCTCGTTCAAAACAATGGAGTGAACGAAGTTCAGTATACGAGAAATGGTGCGCTTTATTTATCCCCTCTTTCCGATACAGAAGTGATGCTTGTGAATGGCGATGGGTTGCCGGTACTTGACGAAAATAATAATCCGATTACAATAAATGGTGAAGCCAAGGATTATAGCATCGATGCAAATGGCCAGTTAACGGTAACGAAAACGGCAGGTGCGACAGAAGTGTTTAACCTTGGAGTAGTTCGTGTGAATAAGCCACAATTCTTAGAGCAACGCGGTGGGAACTTACTTGGTCTTCCGGCAAATGTAGCTCAAGATGAGGTCTTAACGGAGTTAACGGGAGGACTAAGAGGAGAAATTAGTCTTCAACAGGGAGCTCTTGAACAATCGAATGTGGATCTTTCAAAAGAAATGACGGAACTAATCAATGTTCAGCGTGCATATCAATTTCAATCTCGCTCCGTGACACTTGCGGACCAGATGATGGGACTTGTGAACGGAATTCGTTAAAAGGGGAATCAACCATGGCTGTAAACAATAGTAACCAGGAAGCTGTTTCCTTACGCGAGCAGCGGAAAAAGGAACGCAGAGAAGAAAAGGAGAAAGCGCTGAAGGAAGGCCGAAAGCGAATTCGCATTCGTCTGATTCCGATCTGGCTTCGGGTTATCATCGTTGCCATTCTACTTGTTGTTAGTACCGTTTCAGGTGCAATGGTCGGATACAGCGTCATGGGCAGTGGCAAAGCCAAGGATGTGTTTGACAAATCAACGTGGACGCATATCGTTGAATTGGTGAATAGTGATAAATAAGCAGAAAGCAGTCAAGGGAGTTTGACTGCTTTTTTTGTTTGCTTTTCTTAGTGGCTTTCCGCTACAATAGTATCTATAAAACCTAGTATTAGTAGGAGGTACTAATTCTTATGTTGAATATAGAACAAATTAAAGAAATCATTCCGCATCGTTACCCATTCTTGCTAGTCGATCGCATTTTGGAGCTTGAAGAAGGAAAGCGTGCAATCGGTATTAAAAATGTGACAGCGAACGAAGAGTTTTTCAACGGACATTTCCCTGAGTTTCCAGTTATGCCAGGGGTTTTGATTGTAGAAGCTCTTGCTCAAGTTGGAGCGGTTGCGATGCTTGTAAAAGAAGAAAATAAAGGCCGTCTGGCATTTTTTGCAGGAATCGATAACTGTCGCTTTAAGCGCCAAGTGGTACCTGGTGATCAGCTTCGATTAGAGGTCGAAATGACAAGAGTACGCGGCACGTTCGGAAAAGGCAAGGCAGTTGCTACGGTTGAAGGCGAACTGGTTTGTGAAGTGGAAATTATGTTTGGTCTTGGAGACAAAAAGGAATAGATAAAATTAGGCCGAATCATAGGATTTGGTCTATTTTTTTGGAGGATATATGAAAAAGATCTTGATTGTTCTACTCGTACTTATATTGGTAAGTTATTCTTTATTTCAAGTATCGAAATCTCGAAGCTTTCAATTTTTTGGAGGCATTGTAGAAAAAGTAGAGACGGAAGAGAAAGTCGTAGCATTAACGTTTGATGATGGTCCGGGGGTTCATACAGATGAGATCCTGTCGATTTTAAATAAAGAGGGGATTAAAGCAACCTTCTATTTAACAGGAAGAGAAATCGAAGAAAATATGGAAGAGGCAAAAAAGATTGTACAGGCCGGTCACGAAATAGGCAACCATACCTATTCTCATCAACGGATGGTATTAAAATCACCAAGCTTTATGAAAAATGAAATCGAATCGACGGATGAATGGATTCGGGCAGCTGGATACGAAGGCGAAATTACGTTTCGACCTCCTTTTGGGAAAAAGCTCTTGTTCCTTCCGTATTACTTGAAAAAGCATGATCGACCAACAATAATGTGGAATAGGGAGCCAGAGACGGATCCAGAGATTGCTGCCGATTCTGAGAAAATAACGGATGATATTGTGACGCATATTGAGCCTGGTTCAATTATTTTACTGCATGTTATGTACGAAAGTCGAAAAGAGAGCTTGAATTCGGTGGGGCCCACTATTAAAGCTTTGAAAAAGAAAGGATACACCTTTGTGACGGTTTCGGAGCTTTTACAGTATGATTGAAAAACGAAATGAACGGTATTCCTAGTTTATGGTAGATAAGGTGAGGAAGTAAATGAAACGTCAACAAGCACTGCTCGTTGACGTTTTTCTTATGAGGTAGAAGTTAATTTGGGTTTGGTCATCATTTTTTCGCGAAATTCGCTTAATAGCTCTTCCCCGCTTAATCCTTTTCCAATCAGATCACTTAGCAGTAGCTCTGCGTAATTTTTCGATCGTTTTAAAAAGCCTTCAAATAAAACAGAAAGACGACCATCAATTTTTTTCACAGAAAGAACCCTAGTGGTAAAACTGGCAGGGTCATTTTCCTTTTTAGATATGACAACTTGAGCTGGTGTTTCTTTTTCCGATTCAAGAAGTTTTGTAAAAAAATCATGGTAGTTTGCACCGACATACGCTTCAATTAGCCATCTGTTTCTTTCGTCCTCTTTGTTGATAATTAGTCCGTCATGGAGAGTAATATCTAGTGCTTCACTGTCGTCAATGATTTGTAAAGAAATCAATTTGAACGTTTTCATTTTGATACCTCCCGAACAAGCTTTCCTAAATTATAACATATGCAGAGATGAAAGCGAATTCTGCTCCCTTTTGAAAATATCCATAA
>JBEQAB010000002.1:76326-349533 GCA_041640555.1 Bacillaceae bacterium | reverse complement strand
AAAATAGTCAGGGAAATGCTCCTTGAATAGGATATTAGCATGAGCTTAGGGGTGAGGTGATTTCTTTGTATATAGAGGGAGAAGAGTTAAATGTGGTCGGAGCCAATTTATTAGCAATAGGTGCTTTTGATACCTCCCGAACAAGCTTTCCTAAATTATAACATATGCAGAGATGAAAGCGAATTCTGCTCCCTTTTGAAAATATCCATAAAAAATAGTCAGGGAAATGCTCCTTGAATAGGATATTAGCATGAGCTTAGGGGTGAGGTGATTTCTTTGTATATAGAGGGAGAAGAGTTAAATGTGGTCGGAGCCAATTTATTAGCAATAGGTGCTTTCATTTCTGCCGTTGGGGAAACGGGGGCTCATCCAGTGGAAGAAATCAATAAGAAGCTCATACGTGATGGCAATGCGGTACAAGCGGTTGGGAATACCTTGCAAGGAGTTGGCCGGTTAAAACTGATGGATGAGCCGGAAGAAGAGAAGAATGTCCTTGGGATGGTCGGGACCTTTGTGCAGGCAAGCGGAAATACGATTAATAGTTTGGCGACCAATGTGGAAATCGAAAGTCCTTCGGAAGAGAATACAAGATTCAATTCCTTAGGAAGCACGATTCAATCGATGGGGGCGGCGCTAGAAGCAACTGGTGTTGCCCAAGTGGGAGAAGGAACGTCACCTAACTTAGAGTTGGCTGGATTAAGTCTGATTACGTTAGGTACGATCCTCGATTCAATCGGTGTACTAACTCCGGAGGAAAAGGAGAAACAAAAGCGAATCCTTCTTTTTACAGGAGGGTGGGTGGAATTTGTGGGTACAGTCCTTATTGCCTATGCGTTGAACAAATAGCTTTGTCGAAAAAAACGTTTGAAAAGGTGAAAATCGTAATTTGGAGGGGTGTTTAGAGCGCAAATTTGTATTTTTATCTAAGGAAATGATGAAAAGTTCATGGGAAATAAATAGGAAAATTGAACCATGACTATTTTACATAGGTATCCTTTTACAATTATGATAAGAGCATCAATTGGAGAGGAGATGACAGATGATCAATCAAGTGACGTTGGTAGGGAGGTTGACGAAAGATCCAGATTTGAGAGTGACACCAGAAGGAGTTTATGTCTGCAATATCATCCTCGCAGTAAACCGACAATACCGAAACCAAAAAGGAGAGGTGGACTCAGACTTTGTTCATTGTACCTTATGGCGAAAAACCGCCGAAAACACGACGTCCTTTTGTAAAAAGGGCTCCCTCATTGGCATTACCGGCAGAATCCAAACACGCAGCTATGATCAACAGGGAAAAAGAACGTATGTAACCGAAGTGGTCGCTGAAAATGTTCGATTTATCGGTCCGAAAAGAGAGGACGAACGGGTCGCCAAAATCCCACTTCCAACTCCTCCCCCGGAAAGAGAGGTTGTTACTCCTTGAAACAGATGAACGAACATGTAGTGGAACAACTGATCGAGCTTGTGGGGAAATCCCATGAACATATTTCCCTGTTACAAATGAGAATCGCACAATTAGAATGTGCGATACGAGAAATGCATGTAAGATACTAAAATAATCCTCATATTTTCTCCCTTAGATAGAATCAATAACTTCCTCACTCCCCCTCATTTGTCGAGCAGCTTTTTGAGCTGCTTGATTTTTTTTGCGTGGGAGGAAAAGTTCATTTGTCGATTGAATGCAGAATCGACCACCTTCTAAATGGTTTCTATAGTAAAATGAAGATAGTTTAAATAAGGTGGCGAATCACTCGACTATGTACGTTACAAAGGTAATTTTTCAGATGGGTATTTTGATTGGTTTATTTTATATAGGCAGTTTCCTTAAAGGCTTTCTTCATATCCCTCTTCCTGGGAGTATTATTGGATTGCTATTATTACTGATTTTATTATTTTTAAAAATTATTCCTGTCGATTGGATTCAGGACGGTGCGAATGTTCTCATCACTTTTCTTCCACTGTTACTAGTACCAGCAACGGTCAGCGTGATGAAGGAACCGTCCCTTTTTTCAGGAAAAGGGTTGATCTTATTCGGGATTATCATGATAAGTACGATCGTGACGATGGTTTCGGTGGGCTGGTGTAGTCAGCACTTGGAAAGAATGGCACAAAAAAGGAAGGAGAAAATTCAGTGCAACAATTCCTTGTCTCAATAATTATTGTGGTATTAACGGTAGCTATGTACCTTTTGATGAACAGGTTGTACTTGAAGTATTCCTTCGCGTTTCTTCTCCCCTTACTGACAACCACCATCGCGATTATAGTGATATTAAGTGTGCTTCAACTATCCTATGAAACGTATATGATTGGTGGAGAATGGATCAACCACTTGCTTGGACCCGCGGTTGTTGCACTTGCCCTTCCGTTGTATAAGCAGAGAAAAACGTTAATGGGTCAGCTTGTTCCGATTGTGGGAGGGGTAGTTATGGGGTTAGTAGTAGGAATGGTTAGCGGACTGTTGCTGGCGGAGGTTTTAGGAGTTTCACAAAATCTCATTCTTTCTATTATTCCTAAATCAATTACCACTCCCGTTGCTATCCAGGTGACCACAGCAATCGGAGGAATTCCTTCTATGACGATCGTTTTTGTGTTGCTAGCAGGTCTGACAGGGGCAGTGTTGGGACCTACCATCTTTAAATGGTTCCGAGTTACAAGCCAAATAGGGAGGGGTATGGCCTTTGGAAGTGCCTCTCATGCGATTGGCACCTCGAAGGCAAAGGAGTTTGATGAATTAACGGTTTCGATTAGCTCAGTTGCTATGACGTTAAGTGCGATTTTAGGTTCTAGTTTTGCGACTTTGGTTGTTTGGTTGTTTAATATGTAGGCTGTTTTGGGAAAGATTGTTGTTAAAATCTTAAAGCCGATTTTAATGTGGAAATAGTTATTTTGCGCTAAAGAATTTAGTTTGCAGGCTTAAATTATGTCCCAAAAGCAACAATGATTAAGAAAAGAGCCAATATGTAAAAGAAAATGTCGAACACTTTTTGTAAAATTGGATAATTTTTCTGTTATTCTGTTTTCATAAAGGGAGGTTGTCTTTATGAGGGCAGAAAGGCGTAAGAAAAAGCGGAAATGGGTCAGGATAACAGGAATCATCCTGCTGCTGCTTTTTCTTGGAGCAGGTGCATATGCATATTCCGTGTATCACTCGCTGAGTAAAGCGATGGAGACGATGCATGATCCAACGAGTAGGAAGGTTTCCGACAAGAGAGCACAGGAGGTTTCGCTCGAGGCGCAGGAGCCGTTCTCTGTGTTGATGCTTGGCGTGGATGAGAGAGAAGGAGACAAAGGCCGATCAGATACGATGATTGTATTGACGGTGAATCCGGAATTAGAGACAGTGAAAATGTTAAGTATTCCTCGTGATACGAGGGTGGAGATTGTTGGTCGTGGTACCGAGGATAAGATTAATCATGCGTATGCCTTCGGGAACGAAGAAATGGCAATGGCAACGGTAGAGAACTTTCTCGATATTCCGATTGACTATTATATAAAGGTGAATATGGAAGGTTTTCAAGATATTGTGGATGCAGTAGGTGGAATTACAGTAAACAACTCGTTTGAGTTTTCTAATGGTGGCATTACTTTTAAAGAAGGTCAAATCGGCTTAACGGGTGAAGAAGCTCTTTCGTATGTGCAAATGAGATACGATGACCCACAAGGAGATTTCGGAAGACAGCAACGCCAGCGCCAAATCATTCGAGGGGTTATCCGTGAAGGAGCAAGCTTGAGCTCTTTAACCAATTTTGGTGATATTTTCTCCGCACTCGGAGAAAATGTACGAACAAACCTAACTTGGGACCAAATGGTCGATATCCAGAAAAACTATCGGAAATCTGGGAAGATGATTGACCAACTAGCCATTCAAGGTGAAGGCGGGTACATAGGGAGAGTGTGGTACCTTTTTGTTTCTGATGAGGAACGAGAACGAGTGCAGCAGGAGCTAAAGGGACACTTAGCGATATAATGGAAAAGACCCAGCCATCGAGGCTGGGTCTTTCTACATCCCACTTGCGGTGACAGACACCCTTCGTGGACACTTCTACCGGTTTTGTTCACCTGAGACAGACAGTAGACAAAATGTAAAGTGTCCACTCCAGGCGGACAAAAAGTCCCAATCTGTCTTTTTGTGGTGACAGACACCGTTTTTACTAGGAGAGTAGGATTAAGTCGCGGAGCTCGTCGGTGGAGAGCTCGGTGATCCAGTTGTCGCTTTGGATGATGGCATCGTTTAGCGTTTGTTTTTTCTCTAGCATGGCGTCGATTTTTTCTTCGAGTGTTCCGGTGCTGATGAATTTGTGAACGTGGACAAATCGTTTTTGGCCGATTCGGTACGCACGGTCGGTTGCTTGGTTTTCCACGGCAGGATTCCACCAGCGGTCATAGTGGATGACGTGATTCGCCGCTGTTAGATTTAACCCTGTTCCACCGGCTTTCAAGCTGAGTAGGAACACAGGGAACTCGCGGTTTTGGAATCGTGTGATCATCTCGTCACGCTTTGCTTTTGGCACACTTCCGTTTAAGAAAGGAACTTCAATTCCATACTTCTTATTTAACACACGTCGGATGATTTCGCCCATTTCGATGTACTGTGTGAAAATCAAGCCGCTTTCCTCACGCTCGAGTACGGCTTCAATGAGCTCGGTTAATTTTTCAAGCTTAACTGATCGTTCGAGAAGCTGTAACGGATTTTCTTCTTTCAAGTAAAGGGCAGGGTGGTTGCACAGCTGCTTTAAGCGGCTTAATAATTGTAAAATAAGACCCTTTCGCTCAAGACCCGTAAGCGTTTCGATCTGAGCAAATGTATCTTGAACGAGTTGCTCGTACAGGGAAGCCTGCTCGGCCGTAAGCGGACAGTATTCCTTTTGTTCCTGCTTATCTGGCAGGTTGAGAGCAACCTCTTCGTCTTTTTTCGTCCGTCTTAGTAAGAATGGTCGAATCAATGCTTGAAGCTCACCGATCTTTTCCTTCTCGTTGTCTTTTTCAATCGGCAAGACGAACTTTTTCTGGAAATTTCCTAAGCTTCCTAAGTAACCGTGATTGGTAAAATCAAAAATGCTCCAAAGCTCGGTCAGGCGGTTTTCCATCGGTGTTCCCGTTAGTGCGATGTGATGCTTACCGTTCAGCTTTCGAACCGCACGGGATTGCTTCGTTCCAGCATTTTTAATATTTTGCGCTTCGTCAATCGCGACCGAGCTCCACGTAATGGTTTCAAACTCGGCTGTATCAATATGGGTCAGTCCATAGGAAGTTAACACCACGTCCGACTCCAGCACTTTCTCGTTGAACTTTTCCTCTTTCAAACGATTCGAACCGTAATGCAGGTAAACCTTCATATTTGGAGCAAAGCGTTCGATCTCCTTTTGCCAGTTGCCAAGTACGGAGGTTGGGCAAACAATCAAAGCCGGTGCGGGATTTTTGTCCTCTTTTTTCACCTGTAAAAGGTAACTGATCAACTGAATGGTTTTCCCAAGTCCCATATCATCAGCTAAAATCGCGCCAAATCCATACTTTCGTAAAAACAATAGCCAGCTCATGCCTTGTTTTTGGTATGGTCTCAGCTCACCAAGGAAACTTTTTGGCACCTCAACCTCGGGAATCGACCGAACGTCCTGAAGCTGCTTAATCATTTGCTTCCACTGACGGTTCAGCTCAATTTGTATTTTGGCAAACGCACGTGGATCATCTAGCGATTGGGATGGATCTTCATCATCTCCACCTAAAAGCTCCTGCTGAATGAGGTCTCTTACGTGCAAGCCTTCTTTTTCCGCTTTTTTCATAAGATCTTGAATCGTGCGAATAAATCCTGGATCGAGCTTGATCCATCGACCGCGAATAAACACGAGGCGTCTTTTTTCCTCGACCAGCTGATGGAACTCATCTTCACTTAGTTCCACTCCGTTCATCGAGAAGCGCCAGTTGTAATCAAGCATTGCCTGAAGACCAACAAATGACTGACCCCTTGAGCCCGTTCCCTTAAGCTTTGCTTTAACTTTCAAGTTCGCATTTTTCATCGCTTGCCACCAAGAAGGGAGGAGGATTTCAACTCCTAATGCCAGCAAGGTTTCACTCGCATCAGACAAGAACATCCAAGCATCGTTTTCCGTTAACTGGCTAGTGACTCCACGTCTTCCTTCCAGCCATGGGAAAAGTTCCACCCAGCGCTGTTGCTCGCGCTCGATATACGAATCGTACGCTTGCCAGTTGCTTGGCATATTGCTGTCATCTCTGGCATCGACAATGAGATCGGGTTGATTTTTTCCTCGTAAAAAGACTTGCAGCTCCCATGTTCCATCAAGGTCCGCGGGTTCTTCTAATCGCAAACCCAGTGAAAACGGGACTTGGGATTCCTTCAGTCCAATCCATTCGCTCCAAGTTTCTTCATCAAAATAGGTAGCCAATGCGCGTGGAGACAGGGCTTGATTTTTCAAAGCATCGAGCTTTACTCCCACTTTTTCGTGCCATTCCTGATTTCTGTCGAAGAAGGCACTCAGGGAGGAATCGAACCATTTTTCAATAAAAAGCTGAACGGTTTCGTCCTCAGAAATTTGCTGCTCGAAAAAAGAAGGATCAAATTCCTGCTTCACCCGTTCTGGAAGGGCCCAACGGAATTCGTCTTGTTCCCACGCTGAAAAGTCAGGAAGCCAATCTTTTTCCGAAATCGCTTCGTGTAAAGAATGCGCTGAGGCAAGACAGATTTGCGCCGTTTCATCCCAATCCCACTCGATAAGCTGGTTGAATTGCTCTTGTGCTAGAAGGGAGACAAGCTGCCAAGCGTCTATGGACACGCCGGGATGTTGGTCAATCGTTTCTTCATCGACAAAGGTTCCGTAATACGATTCCTTATGGCGGTTAAAAAGAAGCGATTTCCATTGGGACGGTTGGACGTCGTCGTTATGGTCATTGGTTGCCCAAATAAAGTAGCGATTGTTTTCTATATGACGAATGTGTATGTGTACGAGTCTCGTTTTAAGCATGAATCAGCTTACCCCTTTGACATTCCTCGTGAAACGCTCGAAGCCGTTTCGTGCGCTCAAGTAATAGGTCGAAAAATTGCTCAAACTCGTCTTGGCGCTTGAGTTTTTTGTATAGTGTTCGAAGTTTTTTTAGCTCACGAACAGCTTGGCGATAGTTACCACGATTTTTCAAATCAATATTTTTTTGAATCGATTGATGGTAGAGCGGCAATAGGACGGCTGGGTCCTCTTTTTGAAGCTCTTTGATTTTGTCGGTTGAGATGGAGGTCATGTCATAGCCGATATAGGCTTGCAGGTCGCTCCATTTTTCGTATTGCTTTTCTATATATAAGTATTGCTCGTATTCACGGTAGCTATAGGGAAGAAGCTGCATGAGAATTTTTTCATACAGATCAATCCGATTGGTTTCTGTGCAATAGGATTGCAGAACTCTTGTTGCATAGCGTGTGAAGTCAAAGCACGCGTAGCTGTTCGGTAAGCTGAGTAAATAAGGCCGTAAGTATCCAATAAATGCCTCGACGAATGGTCCCATGCGTTTCCAGTCACGCTGTGATTTAAAGTCCTCCAACCAAATAAGTAGAAAGGGACTAATGTCTGCTTCGTGTTGAGTGATGATGGATAGAGCTTTTTCGTCTCGTTTTAACAATAGATTGAGATGGATGAAGCCAATGGATAGGGCGTAGGAGCCATTGATTTTTCCAAGGTTCGCTAGTTTTTCTAGCTCTTCTTCACGCCAATGCTTCTTTTTAAAAAGAGAACTCCAAAGCAGCTGATAAAGTTGAATTCGTTCGAATTCTAGGGCGACCTCGTCGATGAGAAGGTCGGTTACGTCATCTTTGAGTCGGGCGATGAACTCATCAAAGGCGAAAGGAAGGGCGTGTACGCTTAGGCGGTTGATGAGCACTTCGGTTTCGTCAATGAGTGAGAAAAAGAGCTGCTGGTAGTTGCGTTCAATGTCATAGGAACTATGGCCGGATTCCTGGCTTAAGTTGAGTAACTGGCGGAACGAAAAGATGTTTCCGACCAATAGGTAGAGCTGCTTCCATTCTTGTTCAACAGGTGCACTAGCACGGAGGCGTCGTGTATAGGCCTGGTACAGTTCTGGGATGAGGTAGGGCTTGGGTGTACCTTGGCCATTCATGATGGATTGAAAGCTATTTTGAAAGGTTTGAACCCAATGCTCGTAATCGGGTTTGATGGAGCCTGATCCTTTCATTAAATCCTTGGCCTTCATGAGCCCGAGCTGTTGCGCCGTTTTTTTCTCATGAAGAGGGGTGCGCCATTCCTCGACCCAGTCAGCCACACTGCCAACTTGGGAAAATGCGTAAAGAAAGGTAGCGACGATATGACGGCAAATTCCATCGGCTGGGCAGGAGCAGGAGCTTGTTTGGAAGAAGTTGAGTTCCACCTGAACAAACACCGGTGTAACATCCTGAACCGTTGATGTAACCGAGCCATCCTCGTAGCGGACCTTTGTAACGAGCCCTTGCCTATATATAAGAAGTCCTTTCTGCATCAGCTTCGCATCCGGTTCATAACCCGGACTAAGGAGCTTCGAAACATCTGCGGCAGTCGATTCAATTAATTCTTTGTATGCCTCAGGGATATGTGACATCCGTCCAACCCTCCCGTAATCAAAAATAGTCTATCCTCCATTATACCACCGAATGCGGTGACAGACACCCCTCGCGGACAGAATGTGGGAAAGTGTCTTTTTGAGGTGACAGACACCGTCCGTGGACAGAAAGGGGGGAAGTGTTTTTTTGCGGTGACAGACACCGTCCGTGGACAAAAGGGGGAAAGTGTCTTTTTGTGGTGTCTGACACCGTTCGTGGACAGTTAACGAAGAAGCACAAAAAAACTGACCCAACCAGCCGTGGAATTTCCAACGGCTGAACGAGTCAGTTCTCGATTCATCATTATGATTTTTTTTATTTCTTTATTTCTTCAGCTTCTTCCAAGTGTCGTCGAATGCTTTCATTGTTTCATCTTTAGATGCTTGGCCGCCAACGTATGCTTGAAGAGCTGCACCGAATTCTTGACCAGCGCCATCTGGGTACTTCATGAACTGCCAAGAGTAGGTTTTGCCTTCTTGAGAGTACTTCAGAAGGTCCGCTCCTAGAGGTCCGATGTCATCAGCAGATGCTTCAACAGACTTGAATGCTGGGATGTACTTGAATTCTTTTGTCATAGCTGTTTTACCAGCGTCAGAAGTAACCATCCAGTTTAAGAAGTCCTTCGCTGCCTCTTTTTCTTCATCTGTAGCACCATTGTGGATTACCCAGTTACTTGGTACGTCAACCATTAGCTTATCTGCTTGTGCTGCATCGTCTGTAAGTGGCATTGGAATGAAGCCCACTTCGATTTCAGGATTGATCTTGTCTAGCATTGGTTGAATCCAGTTTCCTTGTTGTGTCATCGCTGCTTCACCAGTAGCGAATAACGTTACTTGCGTGTTGTAGTCTGTTGTTAATGGGTTTTTGTTACCGTACTTGATTGTTAAGTCAATTAGGTCAAAATACTTGCTCACATATTCGTTACCTTCAATTTTTCCAGAACCATCATTTAAGCCGTTAAAGAAAGCATCTGTGTCTTCTTGGTATGCAAATGGAACGTTTAAGCCGTGGTTTGCTAATACCCACCACTCGCCGTATCCGATCGAGAATGGAGTGATTCCAGCGTCTTGAAGCTTCTTAGCAGCATCTTCTAATTCAGAGAATGTGGTAGGAAGCTCAGTGATTCCTGCTTTTTCAAATAGTTCCTTGTTGTAGGCGAAGCCGTAACCTTCCATATTCAATGGCATTCCATACACTTTGCCATCGATCGTCATTCCGTCTAATGTACCTTCAAATGCATCGCCAATCCATGGTTGATCAGAAAGATCTTCAAACTTATCCTTCCAAACAAGGGCCGCTGCATCTCCGTCGTTCATGAAGATATCAGGAGCTTTATTAGAAGCAAACTTTGCTTTAAGAGCAGCCGCTCCGTCCGCACCGCCTCCAACTGTTTCGATGTTGAAAGTTACATCAGGGTTTTCTTTTGTATATTCATCTGTTAACGCTTTCAATTGATCGGCAATTTCAACCTTACCTTGGAAAACATCAAGAACAATCTTATCATCCTTGCTTCCACTTTCCTTGTCGCCTGACGCGCTGTCACTTGAACATGCTCCTAAAAGAAGTGAGGCAGATAAGACACCTGCTAATACCGAATACTTTTTCAACTTTAAAGCCATTTTTGTTTTCCCCCTTGGAAAAAGATCTTTAAAATTTTTATATTTGATTCCACAGTCTGAGAATTCCCAGACCGTGGAGGTAAAACCATTACTTAATCGAACCGCTAGTAATCCCTTTAATGATGTGCTTTTGCATCGAGAAGAAGAAAATCAATAATGGGATAATTCCAAGAACCAATGCCGCTAGGGCTAAATCCCACTGCTTCGTATATTGACCGAAGAAGAAGAAGGTTGCAAGTGGAATCGTTCTTAGCTCCGGATCTTGAAGAACAAGAGACGGCAATAAGAAATCATTCCAAATCCATAAGCTGTTTAAAATCACAATCGTTACGGTAATCGGTTTTAATAATGGAAAAACAATTCTCCAGAATACACCGAATCGTGTACATCCATCAATAATCGCTGCTTCTTCCAGTTCAACCGGAATTCCTTTAATAAACCCGTGGTACAAGAAGATCGTCATTCCAGATCCAAAGCCTAAGTACATGATGACAAGGCCCCACATGCTGTTCAGTAATCCAAAGTTTCCAGCTGTTTTAATGAGCGGAATCATGATGGATTGAAACGGAATGATCATTGCAGCAACAAAGGTCATAAAAATCACATTACTAATCTTCTTTTTTGTACGAACGAGCATATAAGCGGCCATCGAGCAAAAAATGACTAGTCCGATGTTACTTGAGACAGTAATAATTAAAGAGTTGGTAAAAACATTCAAATAATCTAGTTTCTCAAACGCTTGTACATAATTCTCAAACTGAAACACTTTCGGTAATGCCGAAGTATTCGTTAAAATCTCGGCGAAAGGCTTCAAGGAGTTAGAGACTACATAATAGAAAGGGACTAAGAACATGAGTCCGAGCACAATCGCAAAAATCTCAACACTGAAGGTTCTCCATGAATACTTGTGACCCATCACGATTCAACCTCCCTTTTCTTAGAAATCGTCACTTGCAGCACAGAAATCGCAGCTACAATTAGGAAGAAAATCAATGCCTTAGCTTCACCAATTCCATAACGGTTATTAACGAAGGCCTCTGTATAGATATTAAGCGCTAACATTTCAGTTGACTTAAAAGGTCCACCATTGGTTAACGATAGGTTCGCATCAAAGATTTTAAAAGATGACGCAGTTGTTAAGAATAAACAGATCGTTACAGCGGGTGCGACTAACGGCATTGTAATATGTCGAAGAACCTGCCATCTGTTTGCTCCATCAATTCGCGCTGCTTCAATTAATTCTTGTGGAACGTTTTGCAGTGCGGCGATATAGATGATCATAATGTAACCAGCACCTTGCCACACACTCACGATAACAATTCCCCAGAACGCCGTGCTGGCATCTCCAAGCCATGCTAGTTCAAAAAGTGGTATGCCAGTTAATTCACCGATTGAAGCAAATCCTTTTACAAAAATGAACTGCCAAATGAATCCTAGCAATAGTCCGCCTAGTAGATTCGGCATGAAGAAGACTGTTCGTAAAATATTACTTGTTTTCAGCATTTGTGTGACGAGAATTGCTAATCCAAAGCCGATGGCGTTTGTTAGCACGATCGCTACCACTGTGTATTTTGTTGTTAAAATAAATGAAGCGTGAAACTGTTTATCTTCAAAAAGTAAATACTTGAAGTTATCAAGGCCCACCCATTGAACCGAACCTGTAACCCCATTCCAATCTGTAAACGCATAATAAATGCCTGTAAAGAAAGGAATCAAGACAATTAAGGTAAATGCCAAGAAAACAGGTCCTACGAATAAGGTAAACAACCCTGCATTTTTCAGCTTCTTTTTACTTAGGATAGGTTTGGATTCAGCTTTGTGCCTGGTTGTCTCGCTAACCATCACTGATCCGTCCACTTCTTTTACATTACTTTGGCTATTCATCCCCAGCACCTCCATAGACCTATTTTCAACTATTTTAAGAAACTATGAAACGGCTTACATTGACCAACTGGGTGGAAAATATTGAACCGTTTCTTTTTTTGCACCCTCTGTTGAAGTCCGAGGGAATTGTGCTACAATGAGTGGGATTTCTACCAAGGAAGGATGAGGAAAATCGATGAAATGGGGAATTCGGAAAAAGTTAATCATCTTTTTAATGCTGGCAACCATCCTCCCATTTGGTACGGCGATCGGAATTACGTATTACCAGACGACCAACTCCATTAACGATCAGTTTGTTTCCACGAACCACGATCTTATTGCAAAGGGGGAGCAGGAACTCACCGTTTATTTGGAGGATATTGCGCAAATGACCACCGTTCTCTATCGGTATGAACCGTTAATGAGTGTGATGCGAGAAGGAATTTCTGGTGATATAGGAAGTAATCAAGGGGAAATAAGAAGGGCGCTTGCCTATTTATTTAATACCCGACCTGAAATTGAACAAATGCATTTATACATAGATAAGGAAAAAGATTCATTTATAAACTATCATTCTACAATCAGTGGCCGGGGAGAGTATGAGGATATTCTTTCGCATCCTTATTATGCTCAGCTGCCCGATCATGACGATTTTTATTTGATTGAACCGCCACATGAAATATCCAGCTATAACAATATGTCCTTTATACCGAAATCACAAAGTACAAAGGTCCTTAGCTTTCATAGCGTCATTCGCGATGTCCCAGCGGAAGATATTCTTGGTTTTCTTTCGATTGACATCAATTTATCAAGAATTGGTGCGGTTGCGGATCGTTTATATACGAAAGATGCGGAAGAGCTTTTCATTGTGAATGACGAGGGAATCGTGGTGTATTCCTCTAATGAAGAAGTGATCGGAGAACCGATGACGGAGAGTTGGTACGAACCAATCAAGGAGCAACCGGTATCCACAAAGAGCCTCGAGTGGGACGAAGGGGTCATCGTGTTTGACCAGTTTTCAGGACCTGTGGAAAATTGGTATATAGCCAAGCGGATTCCGTATGATGTGTTGTACCAAATCGCTCGTCAGACTGCTTATACGAACATCCTTATTGGGATTGTAACCATGGTCGTCGTGCTAGTTGCCACGATGTTTGTTTCTTTTAAAATTACAGCCCCTATCAAAGTGCTTATTTCCAATATGAAAAGAGTAGAAAAAGGGGAGTTCAAGGCTGATTTTGAGTCATTAGGAAATGACGAAATTGGTATGCTAGGAAAACATTTTAAGAGCATGATTGAAAAAATAAATGAACTGATTGAGCGCGAATATCGGTTGGAAATTGAAAATAAGGCCTCCCAGCTTCGCGTCTTACGCTCGCAGATCAACCCGCATTTTTTATATAACTCGCTTCAATCGATTGGTACGTTGGCACTCAAAGCTAACGGGACAAAGGTGTATACCTTGCTAACATCACTTGCAGCAATTATGCGCTATAGCATGAATATGAAAGACGATATCGTCCCGCTTTCACACGAAATACGGCATGTGAAAGCGTACTTGCAGCTTCAGAAGCAACGATTTGATGATCAATTTAACTTTCATTTGGTGATTCAAAAGGAAACCGAGGGTTTATTGGTTCCGAAGATGATTCTGCAGCCGATCGTTGAAAATTGCTTTAAGCATGGCTTTGATCAACATACAGACAAACAATCGATCATCATTTCAGCGGCTGTCCAGGAAAACGGGATGCTTAAAATTTCCGTGAAGGACAATGGAGCCGGAGTAACCGATAAGCAATTAACACTTATTCGTCACGAATTATATAGTGGCGCGGAGAAGTCATTGGCATCGATCGGCTTGAAAAATATTTATGATCGCTTAGCAATTTATTATAGAAATCAAGCGGATTTCTCTATTTATAAAAATGGAGAAGAAGGCTTTGTTGTAAGCATGAGCATTCCTGTTGAAATGCCGAAGGAGGGGAACTAGGCGTGATCGTTTTAATTGTTGATGATGAAAAGCATGTACGAGAAGGAATCAAACTTCTAGGAGAGTGGGAGAAGCACGGAATCACCACGATCTATGAAGCGAGCAATGGAGAAGAAGCAACGAACCTGATCGAAAAACACCGTCCAGAGATTATTTTTTCCGATATGAAAATGCCGAAAATGGACGGCACAAAGCTACTCGAATGGATCAAAGGAAATCACCCCACAAGCAAGGTGATCGTCGTTACCGGGTACGATGACTATCATTATATGAGAAAAGCCATTCACTTCGGAAGCACGGATTATTTGTTAAAGCCGGTGGATCCGGAAATATTGAATCAAACGCTCGAAACCGCAGTGAACGAATGGAAAAAGGAAGAAGAGGAGCGGAAAAAAGAAGAAACGAGCGGACAGTTGATGAACATGATGAAGCCTGTCTACCGCGACCGAAAGTTCACCCAGCTCATGAATAGTGATGAAGGTGTAGACGAGGGTCTGTTTGAGGAATTAGGGTTTCAGTCATCTCGAAGCTACACGGTGGGAATCATTCGGGTGAACCGAAGAACGATTGAAGCCTTTGGTGGAGATCGTGATTTAGCCTATTTTACAGTGCTAAATGTGGTGAATGAGATTTTACTAGAAAAAGAATGCGGAATTGGGTTTCGATATTTGTCCAACAAAGGTGAGGTTGTGATCATCTTTTGGGACCGATTTGATGAGGTCGGGGACATTCTTGCTGGCATTTATGAATCTCTGCAAGCGGCTATGGATATCGCTTGTCCAATGGCGTTAGGGAAAATGGTCGGTGAAAGCTCACAGCTAATGGAATCGTACCGAGAAGCGAGGAAAGTACTCGTGGGCAGAAATCTGCTGGAGCAGAAATCCTGTAAGGTGTATGTGGGAAATGTGATGCCGGACAAACCGTTAAAGAGCCTCATGGACTACTCCTCAAGCATAGACCTCGCGATGCAAGCAGGAGAAATTGAAGCATTCGATGAGGTTATTGAACAAGTGCGGGCCGATTTTACTGAAAATGATTACTTATCGGTTAGGCAAGTATTGCAGTTTGAAAATGAGTACTTGCTATTGAGCAATCGCTCGTATAAGGCCAATAAACTTGAGGTGAAGGTGTCTGAAGATGTTGAAGGGCGAGTCGATTCGTTCTTTGATGAAGATGGGAACTTCATGCTGGATGAGTATGTGGCTACGAAAAGACGCGAGATCAATTTGTTTTTAAGGAAGCTGAAGAAACAGGCCAGCAGAAAAACAAGCAATATTATTGAAGATATCGAAGCATATTTGCAGGCAAACTTTGATCGCGACGTGAAACTACAAGAGATTTCTGAGCATTTTTACATTAGCCGGGAGTATATTTCGCGGAAGTTTAAACAGGAATTTAACGTGAATATCTCGGATTACATTGTGAACATTCGAATGAAAAAGGCAAAATCACTTTTGAAAAATAGCCAGCTGAAAATTTATGAAATTGCGAATATGATTGGCTATCAGGATGATAAGTATTTTCGTAAGGTGTTTAAGAAGGTTGTGGGGATTACGCCGAATGAGTATCGGGCGGGTTTGGATGGGAAGAAATAGAGTTGTTGGAAGACTACCTTTGGTGGTCTCTTTTTTCAATAGGAGAGGACGAGTTGGCGGGGGGCAGTGCCTGTTTATGAGGGAAATAGGGTTTTGCGGTGACTGAAAGGGGAGTTGAGTTCCTGTGGAAGCAGGGGAAACTGGTCTAGTGGTAACTGAAAGAGTAGTTGAGTTCCCGCTGGAGGGAGGAGCACTGGTCTAACGGGAAGTGAAAAGGCAGTTGAGTTCCCGTGGAGGGAGGAAATAGGGGTTAACGGTAACTGAAAGAGCAGTTGAGTTCCCATGGAAGAAGAAAAACTAGTCTAGCGGTAACCAAAAGAGTAGTTAGGTTCCCACGATGGCAGGAAAACTAAGCTAGCGGTAATCAAAAGAGTAGTTAGGTTCCCGTGGAGGGAGGAAACCAAGTCTAGCGGTAATCAAAAGAGTAGTTAAGTTCCCATGGAGACAGGAAAACCTAGCTATCGGTAACCAAACATCCAGTTAGATTCCCATGGAGACAGGAAAACCTAGCTATCGGTAACCAAACATCCAGTTAGATTCCCATGAGAGCAATAAAACCAAACTTATGTTAACCAAATGGGTTTCTAAGTCCCCAAGAAGCGGAATATATATATTCGATAGTAATCTAATTTCTTCTACACCTGGTGAGGTCAATATTTTCCACCCTACTAGTCAATGTAAGCAGTTTCATAAAATCTATGAACCTCTAAAATAGGGAGTAAGATATTGTAAAAGGAGTGGTTTGACGTGGTGAAGGTAACAGTATGGAATGAGAATCGACATGAGCAGAAGAATCCAGTGGTAAGGGATATTTATCCGGAGGGTATTCACGGGGCGATTGCGTCGTTTTTAACTTCAGCAGGTTACGAAGCGAAGACAGCGACTCTTGATGAGCCGGAGCATGGATTAACGGATGAAGTGTTAGCGAATACAGATGTACTTGTTTGGTGGGGGCATCTTGCGCATAACGAAGTGTCAGACACGGTCGTACAAAAGGTGCAGCAGCGCGTTCTGGAAGGAATGGGCTTAATTGTGCTTCATTCTGGCCATTTTTCAAAAATCTTTAAAACGTTAATGGGAACGAGCTGTGATCTGAAGTGGCGTGAAGCGGATGAGAAAGAGCGTCTCTGGGTAGTAAGCCCGAGTCACCCGATTGCAGAAGGAATTGGTGAATATATCGAGTTACCTCAGGAAGAAATGTACGGCGAGCATTTTGATATTCCACAGCCAGACGAACTTGTTTTTACCAGCTGGTTTGAGGGCGGAGAAGTGTTCCGAAGCGGTTGTACATATACGCGCGGAAACGGAAAGGTATTCTACTTCCGACCTGGACATGAAACGTACCCGACTTACCATAATGAAAAAATTCAAAAGGTCATCACAAATGCTGTCAAATGGGCACAGCCAGTGAAGAGAGAGCGTCCAGTATACGGAAATGCAAAACCGTTAGAAACGATCAAAGGGGGAAACTAACATGAAAAAATTACGAGTAGGTGTGATTGGCTGCGGAAGTATCGCGCGCCATCGCCATTTACCTGAATATGCAGCTAATCCAAATGTAGAACTTGTGGCAGTTTGCGACAATAACGCTGAGAGAGCACTTGAAATCGGTGAAAAGTACGGAGTTCCATCGTACACGAGCTTTGTGGAACTTTTAAGAAACGCGGAAGTGGATGCGGTAAGCGTGTGTA
Source organism: Bacillaceae bacterium (assembly GCA_041640555.1). Lineage (GTDB taxonomy): Bacteria > Bacillota > Bacilli > Bacillales > Cytobacillaceae > Robertmurraya_A. The sequence goes on along the minus strand of JBEQAB010000002.1, from coordinate 332,179 downwards.
CACCGAACTATCTTCATGCACCAATCTCTAATGCTGCTCTACTTGCAGGTGTTCATGTTCTTTGCGAAAAGCCAATGGCGACATCAGAAGAGGAAGCAAAATCAATGATCGAGACGGCAAAAAATAGCGGCAAAAAGCTGATGATCGCACACAACCAACGTTTTGTGGCATCTCACCAAAAAGCTCGTCAATTGATTGAAAGCGGAGAAGTTGGGAAGATTTATAGCTTCCGTACGGCTTTTGGACACGGTGGACCAGAGGGCTGGAGTGTGGAAGGCAAGGAAGGTTGGTTTTTCCAAAAAGATAAAGCGTTTGTTGGTGCGATGGGCGATTTAGGCGTTCATAAAACAGACCTTCTTCGATATATATTAGGAGAAGAAATCGTTGAAGTGGGTGCATTTGTTGAGACAAGTGCGAAGGAATTTGCTACGGTCGATGACACAGCGGTTTGTGTGTTGAAAACAGAAAGCGGTATCATTGGGACGCTTGCGGCGAGCTGGTCGTATGTCAGCAAAGAAGACAACTCAACGATTATTTATGGTGAGAATGCGATTCTTCGTTTAGAAGACGATCCTACCCATTCACTTGTTGTTCAATACAAAAACGGTGACGTTGTGAATTATCAGCTCGGAAAAATTCAGTCCAATGACGAGGGTGGCCAATCGAGCTCGCATGTGATTGATCAATTTGTGGATGCTGTGCTGAATGATAAGGAAGTGCCTGTGAGCGGGGAAGAGGGAATGAAATCTCTTGGAGTAATCTTGGCAGCACTTGAGTCTAATGAAACGAAACAGATTGTGAGAGTAAAAGAATAATGGAAAAGCTACGAATCGGGATTATCGGGGTTGGCGGGATTGCACAGGCCCGCCATATCCCGGCTTTTCTTGCTTTAGGCGATAAATGTACGATTACGGCGGTTAGTGATGTGAATGGAGAACGAGCTCGCGAGGCGGCAGAAAAGTTCAAAATTCCACATGTGTTTCAGGACTATAAAGATCTTTTTCAAGAGGTAGATGCGGTTTGTATTTGTACTCCGAATAAGTTTCACGCAGAAATTACGATTGCTGCGTTTGAAGCGGGAGTGCATGTGCTTTGTGAAAAACCGATGGCATTAAGTGCGGCCGAGTGTGAGGCGATGATTGACGCTTCGAAAAAGGCCAACAAGGTACTGGCGATCGCGTATCACTACCGTTTTATGAAGGAAGCGATCGCGGCTAAGAAATCGATGGAAGACGTTGGGGAGGCATTGGTTGTTCGAGTTCAAGCACTACGACGTCGCAAGGTTCCTGGCTGGGGTGTTTTTACAAACAAAGACCTTCAAGGTGGCGGAAGCTTAATCGATTTCGGCTGTCACTTACTTGATTTGGCTCTTTGGCTGATGGGCAATCCGAAGCAAACAAGCGTTACGGGTCGCACGTACAATACGTTGAGTAAAATTCCAGGTCAAGTGAACCAGTGGGGAGAGTTTGACCATCAGACGTTTGAAGTGGATGATCATGTAACGGCTTACATGACGTTTGAAAATGGAGCATCGATGCTGTTTGAAACATCTTGGGCAGCCAATATCAAGGAAGATGTGGCGAATGTCAGCATTTCTGGTGTGGAAGGCGGAATAAATGTATTCCCATTTGAACTATACACCCCGAAAAATGGCATGCTTTTTAACACGCAAGCGGACTGGATGCCAGGGGAAGAGGAACCAGATGTGCCACAGGCAAGGAATTTTGTAGCGGCTTGTTTGGGTGAGACGGAGCTTGTGGTAAAACCAGAGCAAGCGCTGCAAGTATCACAAATTATTGACAAGATTTATGAAAGCAGCGAAAGGGAGGAAGTTTCACGATGAAACTAGGCGTATTTACAGTGCTTTTTGCAGAGAAATCATTTGAGGAAATGCTTGATACGGTGAAAAGTGCAGGTTTGCATGCAGTCGAAATTGGTACAGGGTGTTATCCAGGGAATAACCATTGTGATCTGGACGGTCTTTTGGAAAGTGAAGAAGCAAGAGCGGAGTATCTTCGTAAAGTAGAGGAACGCGGCTTAATCATCAGTGCGTTCAGTTGTCACGGCAATCCGATTTCACCGGATAAGGCTTTTGCGGAGCAGTCCAATAATACGTTGTTGAAGACGATCAAGTTGGCATCGCTTTTAAACGTACCAGTCGTGAACTGTTTCTCTGGTACAGCAGGTGATTCCGAGGATGCTAAACAGCCGAACTGGCCGGTGGCACCTTGGCCGAATGAGTATGGTGATGTGTTGAAATGGCAGTGGGAAGAGAAGTTGATTCCTTACTGGCGTGAAGTTGGACAATACGCGAAAGATCATAATGTGAAAATTGGTCTAGAGCTTCATGGCGGATTTTTGGTTCACACGCCATATACTTTGTTAAAACTCCGCGAGGAAACTTGTGACGCGATTGGGGCGAACCTTGATCCAAGTCACTTATGGTGGCAGGGAATTGACCCGGTTGCTGCGATAAAAATTTTAGGAAAAGAAAATGCAATTCATCATTTCCATGCGAAGGATACGTATATTGACCAAGATAATGTCAATATGTACGGATTAACGGATATGCAGCCGTATGGGGAAATTAGAACTCGTGCGTGGAATTTCCGCAGTGTGGGTTGTGGACACAGCTTGAAGGAATGGTCCGATATGATGAGCGCGTTACGAACTTACGGCTACGATTACGTCGTGAGCATTGAGCATGAAGATCCAATTATGTCGATTGAAGAAGGCTTCACTCGCGCGGTTGTGAATTTAAAGTCCGTGTTAATTGAACAGCCGGTATCACAAATGTGGTGGGTGTAAGCAGAAATAGAGGTGCGAACGTGAACAAGAAGTGGTGGAAGGAAAGCGTCGCTTATCAGGTGTATCCAAGAAGCTTCATGGATAGCAATGGAGACGGGATTGGCGACTTAAAGGGGTTAACCTCGAAGCTAGATTATTTAAAGGATTTGGGCATTGATGTGATTTGGCTTTCGCCGATGTACAAATCGCCGAACGACGATAACGGTTATGATATTTCCGATTATCATGACATTATGGATGAGTTTGGCACGATGGCGGATTTTGATGAGCTGTTGGCGGGCGTTCATGAGCGTGGGATGAGGATCATTTTAGACTTGGTGATCAATCATACAAGCGATGAGCATCCTTGGTTCATTGAGTCACGATCGAGCAAGGATAACCCGAAGCGCGATTGGTATATTTGGGCCGACGGGAAGGATGGCAAGGAGCCGAATAACTGGGAGTCGATTTTTAGTGGTCCGGCTTGGAAGTACGACGAGGCGACCGACCAGTATTTCATGCATATCTTCTCGACGCGTCAGCCTGATCTAAACTGGGAAAATCCAGAGGTGCGTGAGTGGTTGGAGATCATGGTGAATTGGTGGCTTGATAAGGGAATTGATGGATTCCGTGTGGATGCCATTTCTCATATTAAAAAGAAGCCAGGTTTCCCGGATATGCCGAATCCTGAAGGGCTCGATGTGGTTCCTTGCTTTCCTTACATGATGAATGTGGAAGGAATCGATGAGTGGCTAGCTGACTTTTCACAGAGGACCTTTAAGAAGTACGATGTGATGACGGTCGGGGAAGCAAATGGGGTTAAGATTGCTGACGCGGATCGTTGGGTTGGAGAAGAGAACGGCTATTTTAATATGATTTTTCAATTTGAGTTTTTGGACCTTTGGGATAAGAACTCGGATGACAGTCGTGTCGATGTTCGAGCATTGAAAAAGGCGCTTACCAAGTGGCAGACGGGATTGGAAGGAAGAGGCTGGAATGCGCTCTTCATCGAAAATCACGACCAGCCGCGCCGTGTGTCGAGCTGGGGAAATGACAAGGAGTATTGGAAGGAAAGCGCGAAAATGCTGGCTGCGCTGTACTTCCTGATGAAAGGAACTCCGTTCATTTACCAAGGCCAAGAAATTGGAATGACAAACGTGCAGTTCCCGAGGATTGAAGATTACAACGATGTGGGTATGGTGAATTACTACCGAGTGGAACGCGAGAAGGGTCGCTCGCATGAGGAGCTCATGCAGCTCATCTGGAAGCAATGTCGAGACAACTCGCGCACGCCGATGCAGTGGAATGCCTCATCAGAGACGGCTGGGTTCACAAGCGGGGATTCAACATGGCTTGGGGTGAACCCAAATTATGTGGATATCAATGTGGAGAAGCAGGACGGGGATCCGGATTCGATCTTGAGCTTTTATAAGCAGTTGATCCGGCTGAGAAAGGATCAGCCTGTGTTCGTGTATGGTACGTATGAGTTATTGCTGGCGAACCATCCGAAGTTGTTTGCGTATACGCGTAAATGGGGAAACAAGGTGGCGCTTGTGATGAATAACTTCAGTGAAGTCGAGACGAGATTCAGAGTTCCGGGAAATTCTGTAGTTAGTGCTGGAGGAAAACTAGGAGACTTTGAACTAGTATTGGCAAACTACGAAGGGGCTGACAGGAAGCTCCACAAAGAATTCACCCTCCAACCATACGAAACAAGAGTCTACTTACGGTGACAGACACCGTCCAAGGACAAATAGGGCCAATCTGTCTTTTTAGGGTGTCTGTCACCCTTCGTGGACAGATTTGGTCCTTTTGTCTTTGTGGGGTGTACAGTGGGTAGGGGAGGGAGTAGTATAATACAAGTCCCCTTACTCCGCTTTCCCAAAACACACTAAACCCCGACATCATTAATGGATATCGGGGTTAAAAGGTATTATCTTTTCTTTCCACATAATACACATTCGCTTGTATAGTAGCTGTATTTATGATATCTCCTGAAAAAACACAGGATAGCTTTAAATTTACCCATATATATTAACTCCTCTATTGTTAAATACCTTAGGACAATAATAGAGGAAAGTTATTATAGGCTGGTTACAATTCGATTAAGAATTATAACATTGCTATTACAATATTGAGACAGAGGGCTAATTTAGTCCTCTTTTTTTATTTATAGGTGGGGGGTAAGAAGTGGTGATTGTTCATATAGTAGATGCACAACCGGCGATATTAAAGGCATACTGACTTATTATCGAGGTAATCACTTAATTGTGATAAGTAAGAGTATATAGCATAGAGAATGGAATACATGAATGGTTCCCGATGGTGAAATTATTTGTCGTGACATCTAGTTTATCTCTTGTGTAGGACAAATAGTACTGATAATTTCAACAAAATAGGTGATTAAACCAAAAATTTCAAAAAAAACACACCACCTATCTATTTTTCTAGTATAATAGTTACTGGCATAATTAGTAACTATTTACTATCTATGAAATTACATCAGAGAGGATCGTGAACATGACAGTATGTACTAACTGTAATCACCAAAATGATGGAGGTAAATTCTGCGAAAATTGTGGTAGCCCATTAATTGCTACTGCTACTACAGTATCTCCGGACGGAGCTTCAACCTCGCAAGTTGTTGGACAACCACAAGGTTCAACTCAACCAAATCAGTATTTGGAAGGGGCAAAACAAGTATCTAAACAATACGGGTTATACTTTTTGCAAGTACTAAAGAAGCCTTACTCTAGTTCGGTAAATGTAGGTGCAGAACACTTCACTAATGGACTAATTACTATGGTCTTATATTCTTTATTCAATCCATTAATCGTATTTTTTGCTTTAAAAGGTGTTTTAGCAGATATGACTGGATTTGGTAATGACTTTTTCGGGGAAGAAGTAGAAGTGAATGTACCATTCATGGAAGTTGTTATAAAACCAACACTTGCTTATGTTGTTTTTGTCTTATTGGTTGCTACTTTCTCATTCGCAGCTATTAAACTAGGAAGAATTAATGCAAACTTTAAAGAAGTTGTGGCGCGTTTCGGGGTATTTTTAATTCCTGCTGTTGCTATTTTAGCTATTGGACTTCTTTTCTCAATATTAAAGGTGAAAATGTTTGTTTTATTTGCTCTACTTGGATTCTTGATCCTTTTATTTTTAGTACCACCACTTGTGATTGCTAGTTTTAAAAAGGAATCACAAGAGGGAATTGACGTAATCTATGGTTCAATCATTACTTATATTTTAAGTTTTGTTGCTCTAGCGATTATGGGCGACCTGTTATTTGAACAAATTAAGAGTTATGTGATGGATATGTTTGGTGGAGGACTTTACTAATCATTAAACATCATAAAAATAAACACCCAATGATTTTGGATTCATTGGGTGTTTTTATTTGTAGAGTTTAACTTCCTCTACTACTATTATTTGGCTTTCATACCTACCAGTAGGAATTCGTCTGCTTCATTTGCTTCCCCGCTATACACCCACTCATATTCTTTCGTTTCAGAAGTGCCATCGGAGTAATTAATGGTGACTTTCTCCCAGGTAGTGATTGTACCAGCTCCACCTTCTATATTTACATCGGTGATCTTATAATCTATTAATTCTTCAGTAATTCCTTTGTCTCCAAGTCTCTTAACTAAATCTTTTTGAGTAGTATAGAAATCTGCGTCTTTTACCATAAAAGAGGAAACTTTAGAAAAATCCTTAGAATTGATAGCAGACACGAGGCCTTTTAAATAGCCGTCCATTAATTCATTAATATAGTCAGGTACATCTGTACTAGCAGATAACGTCGAAGTGGTGGTTACGGCTACTTGTCCAGATGTAAATAGCTTAGGTTCTTGTACAATCATTTCTATTGCTGACTCTTCATCGAAGCCCCAGCTCGAATCAACATTTTCGATTAACCACTTACCTGCTTTTGAATCATAAGAAAACTGTGCTTGGTAATAATTCTCATATTCTTCTAACTCAGGTGTTCCATCTTCATAGTAGTTATCATACTCACGGATAATTTTAGCATCCAGATAGGCTGTCCACTTGTCATCATAGAATTCTAATGCTATTTCTGGGTCAAAGTAGGATGATATATGCTTTACTTGGATTCCATATCCATCTGCTTTTGCATCTGTAGCTTCAGTAACAATTTCTTCTGTTAAAGCAGGAGTCGTTGTTGTTAATTTTGATGCATCTAAAGAAGTATAGGCATCCGCCCATTCTGTGAAATAATTGTGGAAACTATTCATCAATGTTTCCTTCATTTCCTTGCTAATAAATGAAGGCGTAATATAATCGTCTTCAATTGCTAACTCTTCTGATTTAACTTTCCCCCAAGGAAATTCAGCTTCAACAGCCATTTTCATTGTCCCATCCATTAGGACAGGACCAAACGTAGGAGATTCTGCTAAGTTTACCCCTACATCTTTTCCATTAATATATAGAGTCACTTTCTGATCAGCTAGCTCTTCTGGAATGTCTACAGTCACTTGGTCAGCTTCTAAATAAATTTCTTCTTGTTGCTTTCCTTCTGTTTGAGCAAATAATATGGTTTCATCTGTTGTTAAATCAATGAAATCTGTTTTTAGTTTTGCTTCTACTTTATGTAACCCTGGAACATATGGGCCATAGGTAGCTTCGAACTCTGGCTTGTTCGCTTCTCCAACCTTTTTCCCATCAATAAATAATTCAGTATCTTTAAAGTTCGTCCCTAGAGATAAGTATACTGGATCAATATTTAACTGATAACGATCGTAAATAAATGTTTTTCCATCCTTTTCAAGATCTACAAAGTATCCGCTTAGGAGAACCTCTTGCAATAAGTCTGCATTTTCTGTTTGTTTTGCTTTTTCAGCTGCTTTTAAGACATTAGCTTGCCTTTTTAAACTTTCGAATGTTTCATCAGCTATTTCTGGGTTTTCTTTATAATAGTTGATTAACCCTTTTACACTTTTTTCATCGATTACAAGCTTTTTATTATTAGAAGATAATACTTTCGCAAGTGCTTTTTCGTCCTTTTCGAGAACGGCTTCCTCGAACTTTGTAATTAATCTCTCATGTGAAGTAAGAGATTCACCTAATTTATAAAGACCAAATAAAAATACAGCAGCTACACCAGCTATAATTAATGACAGTTTTTGTTTTTTAGACATTGGCTTCTTTGGGGCTGTTGGCTCTGACGTCGTACTTACTTGTTGATTAGGCGTATTTGAGCCTGTTTTTGTCCCACAATCTTTACAAAACTGGGCGCCTTCTTTTAACTTCTTTCCACATTCCTTACAATATTGCATTTTTTTCTCCCTTTCTCTAGATGTATATAATAATAAGTGACTAATAAATTATACCTATATAGTTGTATTTTGTGTAAAGAAATTGTATCTTTTTTCCCTTTTTTAATAAATAAAGGTAGTCATTGGATGTCTATTTAGTGGTTGGAATTCAGATGTCCTCTTGGGGGACTAGTTGAAAAGTAACATATTATAGAAAAATTCCTTAATTAGTTTCTATTTTTATGCATTAGTTAGGGTGTCTGTCACCCTTCATGGACAGAATTGGTCTTTTTGTCTTTCTAGGATGGACAGTTGGGAGGGAAGATTGTTATGTTTATTATGATTTGTATGAGGTAAACTTCAAACTCTATTTATTGGTTGCTGAGAGAGTAGTATAATACAAGAACCCCCGCTACCTCGTTTTCCAAAACTACCAATCTCTCTACAAAAACACACTATTCTAATAAAAGGAGGTTCAAGCATGGTCAGACGTGCACGTACTTGGTTTCCGGGTGCGAAGTATCATATCACTAGTAGAGGAATCAGGAAGCAACCGTTGTTTTACGATGATCCGGATCGAAGAAAATACTTAGGTATGTTATTAGAAACTAAGGAAAGATACGATTTCAATATTCACGCCTACTGCCTTATGTCCAATCATATCCATCTTCAGCTAGAAACCACGAAAATCCCTCCTGGTCCTATCATCAAATACCTTCACAGCAAATACGCAAGATACTTTAACCACAAATATGACTTCTCCGGACATGTATTCGAAAAAAGATATTTCCACGATATAATTGATTCCCCTGAACATGAATTAGACCTTAGCCGTTATATTCACAGAAATCCCTTATCAGCAGGTATCGTTGAATCCTTAGAAACTTATCCTTGGAGTAGTTACCGTGCCTACATGTTCAATGAACATAATCCCCTTGTAACTAAAGAACAAATTCTCTCGTATTTTCCTGAACCAAAGCAAGAATATTATCTAGAGTTTTTGATGCAAAAAGAGAATTATGGATCAAAGGAAATGGAGCGGTTGTATAGTCTCGAGTATTTATAGTTGTGCTTTGTATGGACTTGCTGTGAAGGGTGGTTGAAAAGAAGTGAGATAAAGTAAATTAATAGTGAAATGTAAAAAGGATTGGCTACATGAGAGCCAATCCTTTTTTATGACAGTGTCCGCTCCACACGTACAAAATAAGCGAATCTGTCCACGGAGGGTGACAGACACCCTCCGTGGACAAAACAAGACAATTTGTTCTTTTGTGGTGTCTGACACCATAGCACCATTACATATTCACTGTTTTATCCGTAGATGAAATGTTCGTAGCGGCACCTTTCTCCTCGGCTAGCTTCTGCGTATCCCACATTTTAAAGAATGGAAAGTAAATAAAGAAGGTAACGACTATAATGGCCATTTGTAGGATGGCACCTGAAATACTACCAGTAATAATGTAACCACCTAAAATAGGAGGCATCGTGAATGGTGTAACAACTCCGATTGGTTTGGCGACAAGTCCCCAATCCATTGACAAATAAGCCATGGTAACGGCAACTACTGGTGCTAAAATAAACGGAAGCATCATAATAGGATTTAACACAATCGGCATACCAAAGGTGATTGGCTCGTTAATATTGAAGATTCCTGGTCCAATACCTAGTCGTCCTAACTGCTTCATCTGTTGGCTCTTAGCAAAGAATAGCATTGCTAGTACTAAAGAAAGAGTGGTTCCAGATCCTCCAATGAATACAAGGTCATTGAACTCGTTTGTTACGATATTCTTAATAGGTTCACCATTTTCAAATGACAAGGCATTTTCCGTAGTTAATGTTAACCAAATCGGTGTCATAACTGCTCCAACAATGTTTGCACCATGTAAACCGAGACACCATAACATTTGTATAAGAATAAAAACAATAATAGTTCCGATCAAGCTTGTTCCAATGCTTGTTAAAGGCTCTTGTAAAAGGACAGCAACAACATTGTGAATGCTACCGAAGTCCCCAATATTTTCAACAAGCAAACGCAAGCACCAGGCAGCTACAACTGCTACAAAAGCAGGAATGAGCGCAGTAAAAGATCTAGCAACTGCTGGTGGAACACCATCTGGTAACTTAATGACAATATTCTTTTTTATAATAAAACGATAAATTTCAGTTGATAGGATTGCAATAATCATCCCGACAAATAAACCTTTGCTAGTGAAAAGTCCGGTATTATAGGCTTTTCCATAATGTTTGCGCCAGTTTTAGCGTCCTGTCCAACCACATAGCTTGTAAACGGCGAAACGACAAAGTATGCGGCAAGTGAAATCGCTCCACTAGCCAATGCATCGAGTTTATAACTTTCAGCTAAGCGATATGCGACCCCAAATGTAGCAACGAGCCCCATGATCTCGAAGGTCCCGCGGTATGGATATAAGAGACTAGTTTTAAGTGTTGGGTGTTCTGCTAGATAGTTAGTCCATGCAGTAATTGGGAAGTTAGCAATGATTAAGAAAAGAGAGCCAATAATAATTAGCGGCATGGCTAGGATAATACCGTCTCGTAGTGCACCAAGATGTCGCTGGGCAGCCAATCGACCTGCCACAGGCATTACTTTTGTTTCTAAGAAGCTATTAAATTTACTCATCCTTTTTCCCCCTATGTTCGTCTCTAACTCACGTTCTAAGATCGATCTAAAAATAGTTAATAGGTGAAAACTCTTCTGTTTTTCTGGATGTAATAAATAAATACCTCGTATGTTCGTATGTCCCCGGATAACCAAATAACTGAAAGTTCAGATACTTAGGTATGTAGGTGTTGGTGATATTTGACAAGTACTTGTAAGCAACATTGTAATCGCTTACACGTTGTGGGTAAATAAACCATGTGCATATAGGGATTTTTACCACTCGTTGTAATTTATTCCTTCAGAGAAACACTATGTATTCCTTTAGACTGACTAAATTTACACCTTAGAATAAGTATAGAAACAGACTGTCCACTCCACGCGTACAAAAATACCAAAACTGTCCACGAAGGGTGACAGACACCTTATTAACACCGCAGTAGTGCTTAATACGTAAAAGACACCTGCATCAGTGCAAGTGCCTTTACGACGAGCGTATTCAATTTTCATCCTGGTAGTCCAACTCTATTAGATCCCAAGCAGTAATGATTCCTAGTGGCCTTTCGGAATTGCTTCCATTTTCAGTAATAATAATCGCTTCTAAATCCAGCTTGTTTTTATGTTTCTCTTCATAAATTTCTTCTACTGAAAAGATGTCCATTGTTTTTGAAACAAACTCTATCGGGTGGCTTTCTACGGTTGAAATAATATCAAATACACGAATGTCAGTTATGTCTACAATCGTATTGATCAGATTCTCAGACATCCATCTCACAATATCATCAGTAGATAATAAGCCTATACATTCTTTATTTTTATAGATGGGATATTGAGCGTATCCATATTCTTTGATAACCTTAAAGACCTCTTGTAAGCTATCTTCGTAATCAAAACAAATCACATCTTTAGTCGCAATAGATAGTGCATAATTTGGCCTGCTGAACACTATTGCAATCATTTCAATATGTTCGACGATTTCTCTATGGGGTTCGGCGATATAGAAGCCTAACTCGCGCTTATCATGGACAATTGCATTTCTTAGCTTAGCATATTGTTTTAAATCTTTTTGATAGTTTGCTATCAACTGATGTCTTTTCGCCCCTCTATCCAGCAACACTACAAATCTATCATCATTTATTTTCACTTTATTTTTTAACATTTCATGGATTTGATTAAAGGCAACCTCAAAGCGCTCTGATAATGTATAGTTCATCGTATGTTTCATGGTGATAGCTCCTATTATATGTAAGTGGTAATGATTGTATTTTACATGAATCTTAAGAATTATGTAATAGGTCCTGCACTATAAAGATAAGATTGTCCTCTTGTATAATATGAGAATGGTGATATTAGGCGAAAGGTCAGAAGAAAGCTTTATTTAGGAGGGGTAGTAATGACAAAGTCAAATGAAGAGCCAATTGAAAAGGCATTACGTAATGCGAAGGCGTCCTTGGAAATCTCAGGTTTCAACGTGACAGAAAAACATGAGAAGCTAGTTCGATCTAGGCTAAACGGAGAAATAAGCGAAGAGGAATTTCTGAAAAAGGCGTTAGAGCTAGCAAAGGAATCCAACGAAGACTAAGTAGTAATGCAATGGAGTGTCCATATCAGGCGGACAAAAACGTCGAATCTGTCCACGAAGGGTGACAGACACCGCTCGTGGACAAATTGTACGATTTTGTCTTTTTGTGGTGACAGACACCATAGGGGGGTGATATTATTAGGTTAGTAGTTTGTGAAAGCGCTTGCGCAACTTGTTGCACAGAGCGGCAACTGAACTATTATCTCTTTTTTCATCATTTGTGCAATCGATTGCACTAAACCCTGCACCCCCATTGCAACATGAAGCTACATAAAGTAACAAGTTATACCACATTTCTCAACAAACAACACCAAGATCTACAGTTAGCGAGCACCACCCGTAAAACAGAATAGGAGGAGAAGCGATTGAGTAGGAAGAACATGAGGGCGTTCTCGGTAGTGATGGTTTTTGCTCTTCTACTTCAGCTAGTTTCAGGAAGTGGAATGTATACAAGAGCAAATGCCGAAACCACTCCAGCGAGCCCGATCATCCATGAAGACAACAGCGTTACCTTTAACTATGTAAGCCAAGGGGAAACCGCCGCGTATGTCATTGGTACCCATAATAACTGGACGCTTGAGACAGCGACCCCAATGACCTTAGAAAACGGTGTGTTTACCGCAACATTACCAACCCTAGCGGAAGGAAACTATGAATATAAGTTTCTACTAAACAACAAAAGCTGGGATCAAAGCACGGCAGACCCATTAAATACGAACCCGAAAGCGGGGGATAATTCGACTTTCCTTATCGGACCGCCACCAGCGACAGCCTCAAGTCCAATCATCAACGATGATGGCACGGTCACGTTACAGTACTTAGGTGAAGCTGACCGCGTGCGTGTGGCAGGCAGCTTTACGAGCTGGACTGACAACGCAAAAGAGATGACGAAAACCGCTGAAGGTGTTTGGCAGCTCACCACAGAGCTTGCTCCAGGAACCTACGAATACAAGTTTATTATTGGAGAAAGCAACTGGATCACCGACCCAAGCAACCCGAACCAAGCGAACGGAAACTCCGTCGTCCATGCACCGGGTCTAATTATCAATGCGCCAGCCACAACGAAAAAAGGCCAAACGGTCACTCTCTCTGCGAAAGCACTTAACGAAAAGGGAGAACAGTCTGACGTAACTCCTAAATGGAGCCTGAAGGATGGTAGAGACGGTATTACGTTATCCAACAACAGCCTAACCATCGCTGACACGTACTCCGTTCAACCGAACGACAGCATCACCGTCCAAGCGTCACTCGACGGAAAAACGGCAGAAAAAACGATTCAAATCTTAAGCACTACTTATTCTTATACCATCAATTACTACCGTTTTGACGGTGCCCAAAACAATTGGGATATGTGGATTTGGGAGGACGGAAAAGACGGAGCAGCTTATCCATTCACGACAACACAAAACGGTTTTGCCCAAGCAACATACGAGTTCTCCTCAAGCTCCATCAACATCATCACAAGACCAGGAAACTGGGACACGCAAGATGTCACACGAAAAATCGAAATCAAAGAAGGTGACTCCGTAGAAGTTTGGCTCACCCAAGACCAAACCGAAGTGAGCTACACCAAGCCAGACTTAACGGCGGCTGTTCAAGCGGCATTAATGGACGCTAAAAACAGCATCAACGTGTCTGTTAACAAAAAAATAGCAGACGACACGACGTTCACATTAACCGATGTCGAAGCAAACAAAGAAATCGCAACCACCACAACAAAGCTAAGCGACACAAAAGTAAAGCTAACAATTACTGACCCTTCACAAATCGACGTAAGAAAGCAGTACCAAGTGAACGCAACCGGCTACCAACCTACAAAGGTAACGATGCGTAACATCCTAAACGACGACCAATTTTACTATGATGGAAAAGACTTAGGCTACACGTATTCACCATCAGAAACAACGTTCAAGCTTTGGGCTCCAACAGCTCGAAAAGTAAGCGTTGCCATCTATAATGACCAAGGCACTTACGAAGGCGCATTCGTAACTGACAACTCGAACGGCCAAGAAACCGAAATGACTCGTGCCTCCAACGGCGTGTGGTCACTCACCCTAAACGGCGATCAAGCCGGAAGATACTATATGTACAAAGTCGAGTTCGCAGATCGAACGACCAACTATGCAGTTGACCCGTATGCCCGCTCCACTTCGCCAAACGGTCAACGGACAGCGATCATCAACTTAGATGAAACCGACCCAACCGGTTTTAATCCGGAATCCAAACCAGCGTTTGTGTCGCCAACCGATGCAATTCTATACGAGCTGCACGTTCGCGATTTTTCCATCAATGAACATTCAGGCATGACCAATAAAGGGAAGTACAAGGCATTCACCGAGTCGAACACCACGGGGCCAAATGGCATCAAAACAGGCTTAGACTCATTGAAAGAGTTGGGTGTGACACACGTTCACTTACTCCCAGTCTATGACTTCGGTTCCGTGAACGAGCGAACCGTAGACGACCCAAACTCGGCAGATCCGAAGTTCAACTGGGGCTATGACCCGATCCACTTCAACGTCCCAGAAGGATCGTATGCTACCGACCCAGCAAGCCCAACGTCACGCGTGACGGAGTTCAAGGAAATGGTTCAAGCGATGCACGACAAAGGCATTCGCGTCGTTATGGACGTCGTGTATAACCACACGTACATCCCTGAAGCGACCCAGCTTTCTGGCAGTTCACCGTTTGATAAAATCGTTCCGGGCTACTACTACCGTACGGACGATGCAGGGAAAATTACGAACGGTTCGGGCACAGGAAACGAAGTTGCGTCCGAACGTCCGATGGTTCGTAAGTACATCAAAGACTCCGTGAAATATTGGGCTACCGAATATGGAGTCGACGGCTTCCGCTTTGACTTGATGGGCTTAATCGACCGTCAAACGATGAGCGAGCTAACGAAGGAGCTGAAGGAAGAGGTTGATCCGAGCATTCTGATTTATGGCGAACCATGGACAGGCGGATCCACAAGCTTAGATGCTTCCTTACAAAACTTCAAAGGAACGCAGAAAGACCAAGGTTACGCGGTATTTAACGACAATATCCGTGGCGCCATTAAAGGCGGAAGCGATGATGCATCCACTGGTTTCGCGACAGGTGCAACCGGGAAGGAAGCTGACGTTGCAAAGGGTGTCATCGGTTCGATCACCGACTTTACGAACCGTCCATCCGAAAGCATCAACTACGTGACCGCTCATGACAATTTGAACCTGTGGGACAAAATGATGAAAGTCGCGCACCAGGACATCACGACAGATCCACATGCGATTATCACTGAAGACAACGCGCTGCAAAACGAGTGGGTCAAACGCAGCCTACTAGCGAACGGCATCGTGCTTACGTCACAAGGGATTCCTTTCATACATGCAGGGGAAGAAATGCTGAGAAGTAAATACGGTAACCACAATAGCTATAAGAGCCCAGACAGCATCAACCAAATTCGTTGGGAGCTGAAGGACCAATACCAGCCAGTGTTCGATTATTACCAAGGTTTGATCGAGCTACGAAAAGCGCACCCAGCGTTTAAAATGAACACAAAAACAGCCATTGAGCAAAATCTGCAAGTGTACAAAACCGACGACAATATCGTCGCGTTCCAGTTGAAAAACTATGCGAACAACGATTCTTGGAAAAACATCGTCGTCATTTACAATGCCAACAACGCAGCGAAGGAAGTTAGCCTCCCATCCAGCACGTCCTGGAATGTGGTAGTTGACGACCAAGCAGCCGGTGTCGAAACGCTTCGCACGATCAATGGTGCAACAGCAACCGTCGCTCCATTGTCGATGATGGTGCTGTACGATGAGGCGGAAGGTGAATACACACCAACGGTCACAAGCATTGAAACAAGCACAACGAGCTTTGCGATCAACCCAGGCACAACGAAAACGATCACGGCTTACGTGAAAGACCAAAAAGGTCGCATCATGCTCGACCAAAACATCACATGGACGTCTTCCAATCCAGAAGTAGCAACAGTCGATGGTGGGAAAGTCTCCTCTATGAAAAATGGGTCAGCAACGATTGTTGCCGCAGTGGGTGAGGTGAAGGCGGAAATTGAAGTCACGGTTGCCACACTCGCACCGAAGACGATTACGATTTCAGGAGATAAATCCGTCTACGAAACATACACAGCCCAGCTATCCGCGCTAGTTCGTGACCAATTCAATCAAGAAATGCTTGGGGCAAAGGTTACATGGACATCGTCTGATGAAGCAATAGCCATCGTGGATGGAACGGGCAAAGTATCTGGCCTAAAGCCAGGAACCGCAACGATCAAAGCAAAAGCAGGCGACGCAGAAGCAACAATTGCCTTAACGGTAAAGAAAAATGTGAAACGCTATGTTCGCGTGAAATACGTGAGACCAGACAAGGACTTCACGGACTGGAATATCTGGGTATGGAATACAGGCGTGAAAAACGATCAAATCGACTTTACGGAAATCAATGATGACACAGCGATTGCGAATATCGAAATTGCACCAACTACGGAATCCATAGGCTTCCTCATCCGAAAAGGAACGGACTGGGCAACAGCGAAAATTTCACCGGACAGTGACGACCATGTGGTGAAGATTGACCGTGATGAAGTGATCACAAAGGTTACGGTGGTCACAGGTGTCGCAGGTCAAACCGTTGTACCAGCAGTCAAAGGGCCAGTTTTAGAAGATGGAAATGTTACTTTCTACTATCGTGACGAAGAGCTGTACGAAAACGACGCGATGCACACGATTGAAGGAGTGAAGGTGAAAGTCGGAGCTCAGGAATATGCGATGACATATGACGAGAAGAATGAGTACTTTTACTACACGTTGAAAAACCTGGACCCAGGCACCTACGAGTACAGCTTCCTTGTAACAAAGGACGGGGAAACCTCTGAGGTGACCGACCCGAAAAACACGGTTGATGGCAAATCGGTGATTGTATATACCGTGCCAAAGGTGACCATAGAAGGTCAAGTCTCACCAGGGAAAATCACGCATAACGAAAATGCCGTTTTAAAAATGAACGTAACAACGGAAGAAGAGGTTACTTTTAAAGAAATGTACGTGGATTTGGCGCCACTTGGTGGGAAATCCAAGCTCATGATTGACCCGCAGCTTCAAGCCGTCACAATCGGAGTGAAGGATTCGATTGCCGCAGGTATCAAGAATCTGACAGTAACCGCGGTGGACGAATTCGGAAACCGTCACAATCAAACGGTACCAGTCGAAGTCGCACCACGCACGTACCAAGGAGATCTTGACTTTGATTGGGATGAAGCGCGAATTTACTTCATGCTGACGGACCGTTTCAAGGATGGAGATGCAAGCAATAATCCGGTTGGTTACGATCCGGAACATAGTGAAGCATACCACGGTGGGGACTTCCAAGGTATCATTGATAACTTGGATTACTTAGATGACTTAGGCATCAACACCATCTGGATCTCACCAATCGTTGATAATATCGACTTTAATAAGGGTGTCGATTTTAAAACAACCGAAGGCTTAGATGCAAAGCAATACGCTTACCATGGCTACTGGGCAAAGGACTTTACGTCTCTAGATGAAAGCCTCGGTGACATGGAAACATTCAAAAAGTTAATCGAAAAAGCGCACGACAAAGGCATCAAAATCATGGTGGACGTTGTGTTAAACCACGCTGGTTACGGAATGGATTCCATCGAACCGAACTGGCAAGGTCAAGCAGGCCTACCAACAGCGGAAGAGCAAGCAGTATTAAAAGATATGCTTCGTACTGAAATGGAGGACCCAACCGTTCGTGGAGAACTAGACGGACTTCCTGACTTCAAAACCGAAGATCCAGCCGTTCGTGCAAAAATCATTGAATGGCAAACCGCTTGGCTAGAAAAAGCAAGAACCGATAGCGGAGAAACGATTGACTACTTCCGTGTGGACACCGTGAAGCACGTCGAAGAAACCACATGGATGGCGTTCAAAAATGCGCTAACCGAAATCAGCCCGAGCTTCAAAATGATCGGCGAGTATTGGGGAGCAAGCGTCACGAATGACGGAGGCTACCTACGTTCCGGTCAAATGGACTCATTGCTGGACTTTGATTTTAAAGAAAAAGCAAAGAACTTTGTGAACGGGGACATTAGCGGAGTGGAGTCATATTTAGTCGAGCGTGATGCTCACATCGACAACACCTCAACGCTTGGACAATTCTTAAGCTCTCATGACCAGGACGGCTTCTTGTCTGAGTATGTAGGAGGCGATGTTGGAAAGCTGATGGTCGCAGCAGCCCTGCAAATTACGTCTAAAGGTCAACCAGTGATTTACTACGGAGAAGAGCTTGGAAACTCCGGTAAATCAAGCTGGGAATCTAGCAACGGCGTCGTATCAGCATTTGCACAAAACCGCGACGGCATGCCATGGGAAAAGCTTGAAAGTGGAGACGAAACAGCGGTTAAGCTGCATGACCATTATGCCAAGCTACTAAATATTCGTGGCGACTACTCGAAAATCTTCTCGAAAGGGACCCGAATGATGGTGGCTGGTGGAAATGAAGAGAATTACTCCATCACGAAGCGCGAGTACCTTGGAAAGAAAGTATATGTTGGATTAAATACAGCTACGGAAGCAACGAAGGTCACTTTTGCAGTGGACTTTGAGCCGGGAACAGTGCTAGTGGATGAGTATAGTGGAGTAAGCTATACGGTTTCTGGTACGAAGGAAGTAGCGGTGGATCTTGCAGCTCGTGATGCGGGTGGTACATTTATTTTGGTTGAGACAGGTTCGACTGGGGAGCCGGGGGATGGCGATGGTGGAAATAATCCGGGTAACCCAGGTAATCCAGGGAATGGAGGCAATAATCCAGGTACACCGGGCAATCCAGGCAATGGCGGAAACAATCCAGGAAACCCGAATAACCCAGGAAACCCAAATGTTCCTGGCAACCCTGGAAAGCCAAACAACCCAGGTCATAATAACGTAGTAACAAAGCCAATTGTAAAAAATGGAGTAGCAACAGTGACAGACGCTGAAGTTACCCAAGTGGTTCAAAACGGTACAATCACTGTTGAAGTGAAAGATAAGAATGCAACAGTAAGCTTTACGGCTGAGCAAATTCAACAGTTAAAGGAAAAAGGTGCTAAGGTAGTTTTTGCGAATGGAGAAGCGCTTCTGACGATCCCAGCTTCCATTCTTCCAAACGGTTCAGTGAAAATTGAAATGAAGCAAATGAAAAAGGTGTATGGTGCAGTAAGTGAAGTGTACGACTTTAACATTTACGATGAAAAGGGCAAAAAGTACACGAAGTTCAGCTCACCAATCACAATTACTTTTAATGTAGGAAAACAGTCTAACCCAGAAGGTCTAGAAGTCTACTATTATAATGAAGTGGCGGAGAGATGGGAGCTTGTCTCTGGCGGCGAATACAACAACGGTCAGGTAAGTGTTCCAACGACTCACTTTAGTACATTTGCAGTTTTTAATAAAGATGTAACTAAGGTAGCGTCAGCGCCGGAAGCAGGAAAGGCATTGCCGAATACAGCGACGAATATGTTTAATGTGTTGCTGCTTGGAGGGGCTCTACTCTTTATGGGGTTGACCCTGCTGGGAGTTAGCAAAAGTGGTAGATTGAGAAGAAACTAGATTTTTAGAGTAAGGGAGTCCCTCATATTGAAGGACTCCCTTTTAACTTAAGTGGGAAGCTTGAGAATACTCTGGCTTGGTGTAAGAAGAGAAAAAATTGAGCACCTTGTAGCTTTGTTAATTCAACACCAAAAATTTTAGCAAAAATTAATGCTTATGTGATACGCTTTCACATAAGAGACATGTGTTAAAAAAACACAAGATCAGGAGGAATAGTATGTTAGCTGCTATCGAAGCGGGAGGTACTAAGTTCGTTTGTGCTGTAGGAGATGAGAAAGGGAATATTGTAGAGAGAATTCAGATTCCCACTACAGTTCCAGAGGAAACCATCCCTAGGGTTGTAGAGTTTTTCAGAAAATATCAAGTAGATGCAATAGGAATTGGCTCATTCGGTCCGATCGATGTCAACCAAGACAGCCCAACTTATGGTTATATCACATCCACACCTAAAATAGGTTGGGAGAATTACCCGTTTGTCCATGCGTTGAAGGATGAGTTCCATGTTCCTGTCGGATTTAATACCGATGTCAATGGTTCTGCATTAGGGGAGGCAACTTTTGGTGCGGCAAAGGGGCTGGATAGCTGTTTGTACATAACGGTCGGAACGGGCATTGGTGCTGGGGCGATTGTTAAGGGTCAACTGCTTCAGGGGCTTTCTCATCCTGAAATGGGTCATATTCTGGTGCGACGCCATCCGAATGACTCGTATCAGGGGAAGTGTCCGTATCACCAAGATTGTTTGGAGGGTCTGGCATCTGGTCCGGCAATAGAGGAGCGATGGGGGGCAAAAGGTGCCGAATTGGTTGAGCGTACTGAAGTGTGGGATTTGGAAGGATACTATCTAGCGCAGGCAATTATGCAATACATTTTGATTGTTTCTCCGAAGAAAATTATCCTTGGGGGAGGCGTAAGTCAACAAGAACAAGTATACACTTCCATCCATAAATACTTACCAGAACTAATAAATGGTTATGTGTCATTACCGGACCTTTCAAGCTACATTGTTCGGCCAGGTCTCGAGGATGATGCAGGGATTGTTGGAGCACTTATGCTGGCACATCAGGCATTGTAAGAAACTTCTCTACAAGCTGGGTAATCTCTAATTGAGAGATTACCCCTTTTCCTTTCAATAGATTGCTATAATAATGGTGAACTACTTTAAGGGGGATTGGACAGGATTAAGTATATAATTTATTTTTTCATTCTCTTCCTCATGAAGTTCTTGAATACCTATATATTTATTAATTGACTTAAGGAGGCTTCTTTGAAAGCCTCCTTTCGATCTCCTCTAACATTTTTAAGAATGCATTTTTTGTACGAAGTCGTTCATTTTCTCGTTCTATTCGTTTTACTACACGCTAAACTTCTCCTCCGGAGTTAGCTCTACCACTTCCGTATTCGGACCACGCTTATCTTCGAGTCCATCTTCTCCCTCGTTCTCATACTTCTTTACCCATTGATACATATGTTGATAGGATTAGCCAAAATAAATGCCCCCAATAAAGCAAACAGATTATTCATTAGTAATCTGTCTACTTTATTGGGAGCATATCAGGGATTTCCTTTTCGAATATAACAAAGTTAGCTTTCATGAGGTTCAGACCCCTTATTCTTGGAAGTTACTTACTAAAAAACACAAAAGTGTAAAAAAGTTGAAATATTATATAGACTTAACAACGGAATTTGTTATAATATTCCTTGTTTCTTTTTTAAGACAATAGTCACAAACATCAATAAATAATTAATATTCTCTTAAAAGAGAGTAAAAGAATCATTGGTACAATAATGGTGAATTTGTAATAGGGGGGATTGGAAGCCATTAAAAATATAACGTACATACTTATCATTGTGGGTCTTATCATTACTGGCTATGCTGGTTATCAGATCATACATTCGAATATAAAAGCGGATCAAACCTTAAAGGAAGCAAAGGATATAGTAGTAGATCAGCAAAACCAAAACCAACAACCAATGGACCAAGTTAATTTCAATCCAATTGCTGGGGAGGTAATAGGTCTTCTATTTTTACCTAAGATTGAGTCAGAATTAGCGATTGTCGAAGGTACAGAACCAGATGAGCTTGAAAAAGGAGTCGGTCATTTTATGGGGTCGTACTACCCTGAACAAAATGGACAAATTGTATTATCAGGTCACCGAGATACAGTATTTAGTCGGGTAGGAGAACTAGAGCATGGTGATGAGTTAATTATGAAGATGCCCTATGGTGAAACAGAATATGAAATAGTGGACACAGAAATTGTTGATGCGAATGACACTAGCATTATCACGTTACAGGAGCAGGAAGAAGAACTTATCCTAACTACCTGTTATCCTTTTGGATATATTGGTGATGCCCCTGAGAGATACATAATATATGCTAAGAAGAAATAAGGCCGAGGGTTTAAAACACCCTTGGTCTTTGTTAGTTAGCTAATTTGATAAAACCCAAAGTATGGAGTTAAAGCAGTAAGGTATTTGTTCTGGTAATCAATGAATGTGTATTTTAAATCTGTAAGCTAATATATCTAATACAAATTCCCTTCTAGAAGTTGTATAATTTATCCAAAAGTAGGGTGAGGGGATTAATGATGAAGAAGCAATGTATCCACTGTGGAACAATTTATGATCTAACCTATGCAGTTAATGTTCAGAGAACCAATGTTTGTACAAAGTGCAAAAAGGATTTAGATAGAGGTGAAAATTATACAGAAGCCACCTATAATAACATTATAAAAACGTATTCTATTGAACAAAGAATTTATTTGAGAAATATGATTTTGTTAGAATTATATAAAGTTTATTTTGTTAATCGCTCAATTGACTATTCTATTAGTAATTATGATAAAGAATTTTATTTAGCTTTAAATTACTTAATGGAGAAAGGTTTAGTCAAAGTAAATTATATACAAAGTGGATATAAGGTAGCTACCTATTCTGGGGTTACACTAACTTCTTGGGGGATAGATAATGCGGAGAGAATATCTAATATGTCCAACCTGCAGGGTGTTGTTAATCCTATAGATAGAAGCAATAATGCCTCAAAGTACTAAAAAAACCTTTAAACTTTACATTCCGAGGAAATTGTATATAAAAAGAGAGACAGAAATGCCTCTCTTTTTATTATGAATAGGGGCTATGAGAGATAATACTAACTTGTATTGAACGCACAATATAAAATCCACAACTGTCTAGTTTGTTTATGCTTGTCCAAAGGGAAAAGTATAAAAAACTAAAGGAGTAAACAATATGGTCAAAATATTTATTGACCCAGGTCACGGTGGAACAGATCCAGGAGCGGTTGCCAATGGAATTCAAGAAAAAAACATTACTCTACAAATCTCTCAAAGAATAAAAGAAATCCTAGAAAGAGAATATTCTAATGTATCTGTAAGAATGAGTCGGACTAGTGATCAAACGGTATCTCTAAATCAAAGAACGGATATGGCAAACCAATGGGGAGCAGATTTTCTTTACTCCATTCATGTGAACTCAGGTGGTGGGGGAGGTTTCGAGGATTATATTTATAGTGGGCTATCCTCAAATTCTCGAACAGCACAAATGCAACAGACCGTTCATGATGAGATTATCTCTAGAATTGATATGGTTGATCGAGGTGCTAAAAGTGCAAATTTCCACATGCTTCGTGAAAGTAATATGGATGCGGTCTTAACTGAGAATGGATTTATCGATAATTCTTCGGATGCGGCTAAAATGAAGAGTGCAGCTTGGATTGACTCTGTAGCACGAGGTAATGTAGTAGGACTTGAAAGAGTGTTTAATTTAACAAGGTTAATCAATACTCAAAGAATCATTTCTTTTTACACCGGTGGATTTAGAGGAGAAGCAATAAGTAAGGTTCACAGTTTTATTACATCCAACAATTGGTGGTATCAACCTTCCAGAGCAAGCGATGGAAGCATGATGTTCCAAATCGGTGGATTTGGTGAAGGCACTGTGGACGCAAAGAAAATGGAGCAGTTCTTAAAGGATAACAATTTCTGGTATGAAATAAAGTGAAGCCCTCTAATGGAGGGCTTTGTTTATAGATTACAAATTATTACATAATAGAGCTTGGATTCCTATACCCTGGATTAAAAGCATTTAAACCATCTTTATTTAAGGGTATAAAGGTTGATTATGTTATGATAGTCAATCTCTGAAGAAAGAAAATAGTTAAATTAGAATTTAGAAAACCAATTCAGTTATTAATATACCTCTCAAACACATCCCCAAAGTCTTTCTCATGGTACTGCTCACGAATCGAAGTAAGCCAATTAAAGCCAAACTCAGTTAATTCCTTGTACTGTTCGGAAAGCTTTAGCTCTTCAGTACGGGAGTTTTGCAGAATCGCAACAGCCTTCGCCAGGCTTTCA
This sequence comes from Bacillaceae bacterium, assembly GCA_041640555.1. Classification (GTDB taxonomy): domain Bacteria; phylum Bacillota; class Bacilli; order Bacillales; family Cytobacillaceae; genus Robertmurraya_A. Next base: position 307,940 of record JBEQAB010000002.1, on the reverse strand, counting down.
TTCGCCAAGCTTGTAATAACTGAGTTCTCATAACTAGTCTCGGAGATTCGTAGCAACGCTTTATACAAATCCTTTAGCTTTTCAATTTGATCCTTTTGGACATCAATATCAAATTGAACATCGCCTAATCTGAATTTAATCTCAACGTCCATATCAAGTTTTCCAGCCGTTTCTAATGTCACGTTTGAGATCTTGTGTTGAGAATATGGATAACGATACAATGTGCGCTTAGAGGAAGCAGCGCTTTGACCATCGACATGAATCAAAGCCAAATTCGTAAAGCAATATTCATCTGCTTTTGTTTTGATTAAGAAATAAATTCTTTCATTGTCCTCATGCATGACGTAATCGTCAGCATCTGTCTTGTCAAAATCCTTTGGATCAATAATCTTTCCAATATCCGATAAACCTAATGCATCAGCAGCAATTTTTTTAAACAACCCCATCACCCTCCTAGAAATTATGTACTATTCATTTTAATTCCAAATGGGGGAATTATGAATACTTTTTCCATGTGAAAAATAAAAACCAGACCCAATTTGAGTCTGGTTAGAATAACTATTAAAATTTTTTCTTTCCTGCTAAAAACATCAATCCATGATAGATAAGAGCTAAAGCAAAGATAAGGACAGTTAAAACTCCAATGCCATCGATCAGTGGATCAAGAGGCGCTAAGAAACCGCTTACAGGAACGCGTAACAATCCAAAACCAGCAAGCATGGCAGCTAAGAATAATAAAGGATAGCTATTCAACATAAATCCCTCCTTTCAATAGTATGTATATTCATGCAGTGGGACATATGTTAATAAAGTTCACTAAATACTGCTGAAAAATTGGAATATTTACATGCTAAATAGCATAGAGAGTAAATGTTTTAAAGTAAGCGATGGTTAATTATTCTGAGGTATTACTTGAAGACATTGCCTGTGACCGAAAGCTAATGGCTTTTAAAATAAAGATTTTGTCTTGAGCAGTGAGCATCTTCCAGCTTTTGACCTTAATCTTCACAAGACCACTCCTTTGTATTTGTCACTTCAACCTAGGTATCAAGTACTCATTATTTACCACCCACCAAATATAAATAAACAACCAAAACTTCTACAAAGTCCGACAACAGTAACTTTAATGGACCTATCATGCTCATATGGGTATTAGGAACTGTCCATTCCATACGGACAGAGTGGTGTTTTTGTCCACGAGCGGTGACAGACACCCCAAAAAGACAAATCACCCAAAAGTGTCCACGGAGGGTGTCTGACACCCGGTTTCCCCTGCCTCTCAGTCTTGAGACCTAGATGTAAATACAAAGGAAGTCCATTTTGAATATGGTCAATTTCGGTTATATTGGTTATAGAGAAATTCAGTTGGGTTAAAAACTAGATTCATGCAAACGTGAAACTTTTTTTACAATTGGTTCGTATTACTTAACATAGAAATCCCGAGAGGTCAGGAGTCGATTACAGTGAACTTCTTAATTGCATTGCTTATATTTTTCTTTATCTCCATTCCGGCAGCCATAACGACTTGGCTAATTAGCTTTTTCGCTTTGAATAATGGGTTCCTTACAACGTCAGGAATCTCACTTGTAGCCGGTGTTGCTGCTTATTTAATCACCAATGGAATTGTTAAGGCAAAAACATTCAAGAAATATAACATCTCACGTAAAGAGTATGTATACATTAGAAAGAACCTAAAGGAAGCTAAGCCAAAGCTCCAACGTTTGAGAAAAGCATTCTTCCAAGTAAGAGACGTCGCGGCTTTTAAGCAACAGCTTGATACGCTTCGAGTAGCAAATAAGATCTACTCCATTACAAAAAAGGAACCAAAGCGCTTTTATCAAGCGGAGCCATTCTATTATTCACACTTAGATTCCATGGTGGAGCTTGCAGAAAAATACGCGTTTCTTTCTAGCCAACCAAAAAAGAACTCGGAATTACTTATTTCTCTTCAAGATACAAAAATTGCTCTACGTGACCTTTCCCGTTTGATTGAAGAGGATTTAAACCAAGTCCTATCGAATGATATAGATAAACTGAACTTCGAGCTTGATGTGGTGAAGAAGATTACCCTCAAACCGAAGAATCTAGACCCGAATGAAGAAAGTAGGAGAATTAAATGACAGATCGTAACAATGAGCCGCAATTGCAGCGAGCATCATCTAGCAGCAATATGTTAGACGATTTGCTCGGAAACCCTTTTGCTGATCCGATTTCAGCACAAGATCAACCCATTCTAGCCACACAACAAACAGATAAGCAGGTAAAACTGATTGATGTCATCCCACCAGAGAACAGGGAGAAGGCATACCAGTTGGCGCAACAAATCGATCCGAAAAATCATCAAGCGATCATTACGTACGGAACGCAAGCGCAGTCTAAGTTGATGACTTTTTCGAACTCAATGATTGAACATGTGAAAAAGGAAGACATTGGGGAAGTAGGAGAGATTCTCTCTGACCTCATGAAAAAATTCAATGAGGTAAACCCAGATGAACTCAAGCCGGAAAAACGCTCGATGTTCTCAAGAATGTTTGGGAAGATCCAAAATTCACTACAAGAGGTGCTCTCGAAATACCAGAAAACAGGTGCACAGATTGATCGAATCAGTGTAAAGTTAGAGCGCTCAAAAAATACACTTATGAGCGACGTGGTGTTTCTAGAAAAACTTTACGAGCACAATAAAGAGTACTTTCATGCACTGAACGTATACATTGCAGCGGGGGAATTAAAGCTTGAGGAACTGAACCAATCTACCATTCCGAAGCTTAAACAGAAGGCTGAACAAACTCAAGATCAAATGGCATTCCAGGAAGTCAACGACATGATGCAGTTTGCGGACCGTCTAGACAAGCGTATTTACGACCTAAAGCTCAGCCGTGAAATAACCGTGCAAAGTGCACCACAAATTCGCTTGATTCAAAACACCAACCAAGCACTGATTGAAAAAATTCAATCATCTATCATGACTGCAATCCCACTTTGGAAAAACCAAGTAGCCATTGCACTCACACTTATCCGTCAACGAAATGCGGTAGAAGCGCAAAAGCAAGTCTCTAAAACAACAAATGAACTCCTTCTCAAAAATGCAGAAATGCTAAAAACAAACACCATTGAAACAGCAAAAGAAAACGAACGCGGTATAGTTGATATTGAAACACTCAAGAAAACACAAGAAAACCTCATCCAGACACTAGAGGAAACCATTCGCATTCAACAAGAGGGTCGTGTCAAGCGCCGTCAGGCCGAGCATGAACTCGCTCAAATGGAAGACGAACTAAAACAAAAGCTACTAGACTGGGGCACTAACCCACGATAAAAAAATACGTAATAATGGATAAGTACAGGTACCCTCAGAATTGGGGGTACTTTTGTTATTTTATGTTCAGTTAATAATGTCCAATTTTGGTATTAATATTGTTGTGTTAATAGGAATAAAGTACTAGTAAATCTAAATGAACTGGGTTATAAAGAAGATATATAATATCATGAGCTTAATAGGCTTATAGTACAACACAAAGGACGAACTGCTAATGCGTTTACCCAGAACATTTTCTACGCTGTCCCTATTGATAACGCTACTTTTACTTTCCTTTTTTGGCTTGTTTCAGTTTGCAAATGGCATTATTAGATATATTGATTTATTCATAATAGTTTTTACTATTATAGTTATGAACATATTGTCTACCTCAAAAAACTTTATTATGGTCTTATCTATCACCTTATCACTGGGGTTTGCATTTTTATTTTATAGCTTTTTTAGTGTTTCAACTATTTCCTCTCAGATTAATTTTATTTTTCAACATGTTTTACTGACAGTTTCCCTTATTGTTATTTGGTTAATTTTCTCTTCAGTTAAAAGATTACAAGATGAAAAAGCTGACCTTAAAAAACGGATCTTAGAGCTTGAAAAATACGAAGGATCTTTTGATTTACTTACAAACTCGGAGTTTGTCAACCGTACTCAAATCATTTCCACAGGTACGAAGAGAAGAGGCGAGGAAAACTATTATATAGTGTTTACTCTCTCTACAGAAGGACTAACAAAGGAATCGATGAATCATGTGTTTTCTCAGGCTTTATTGGAAACCGTTCGAGCTCAATTTGATTTAGTAACCAAATTAACGAATGGTTCATACATGGTCTTTCTGCAAAACACGAATGAAGCTGGATGTCTAATTGTTGTGAACAGGCTATTCCAATCTCTAAAAAAGAACCTAAACCAAAGAGAACTTCCTATTACTTATACAATTATGAAGGAAGAAGAAGTGGATGGGGTAAATAGAAAAACACCCCATAAGGAGTCTGTATTAACATGAAAATGATCCTTATCTTAATCATGTTCTTTTTCTGGGCTATGTTAATTTATTATTCCTATCTTACTATTGTTGGGGTGATACAGAGGCTAAAGGGTAAACAAGATATAACACTTGAAAGGTATCCTTCAGTTGCAGTATTGATTCCAGCCCATAATGAAGGGGTTGTGATTAAGGATACATTGGATGCAATGGTAAAGCTAGCTTATCCCGGAGAATTGAATGTGTATGTACTAGATGATGCTTCAAGTGACAACACATCGGAAATTGTCCAATTATTCGACCAAACTTTCTCTCGTATTCATTATGTAAAAGTACCACCTGGTTCTCCTAAAGGGAAATCTCGTGTGCTGAATTATGGACTCTCAATTACAAAATCTGATTATTTCTTAGTTTTTGATGCAGATAACCAACCGGAAAGCAATGCCGTAATTGAGCTAGTGCATGCAGCGGAAACGACAAAAGATGCTGCTGGTGCAGTGGGGTATGTAAAAACGATCAATGCTGATCATAATCTATTGACTCGAATGATTGCGATTGAATTCCAAGTCTTTCAGTTACTTATGCAAAGTGGGCGCTGGTACGCATTTAAGACGGGATCGTTGGCAGGAACTAATATGCTCCTTAAGCGAGAAGTGTTAGATCAAGCAGGTGGATACGATCCTTATGCCTTGGCTGAAGATGCAGAATTAACGGTACGTATAACTGCGATGAAAAAAACACTTCCTGTAGTTCATCATTCAAGAACATGGGAGCAGGAGCCGGAGAAAATAGGAGTATTTGTACGTCAACGTACAAGGTGGCTAACAGGCAATCTATATCTGTTGGAGAAGTCCATTCATGAATGGAGTTATTGGAAAGGGAAGACATTTGTCCATTCCCTACAACATGTGCTAACTTATTTCTTTTTTGTGCTTCTATTACTTTTTTCAAATATTTGGTTCATCCTAGGGATAGCTGGCTTCCAGCTTCCCGACTTTGATTCACCTTTACTGCTGTTTTGGTTTATGAGTTATGTAGTGTATACGGCTCAGATAATTAGTGCTATGGTACTTGAAAAAACCATTACCCCATATAATGTATTGATCGGTCTTATCATGTACTTTACCTATGCGCAGATCTTTTTGTTTTTACTACTTAGAAGCGCAAGTGCGTATATTTGGAGTAGGATAACGAAAAAGACTATTTCGTGGGACAAGACAAAGCGGTTTAAAAAGGGAGAAGCAGTGTGAGTAATAAGTATGTAATTTTGTTAGTAACTATTATGGTCTGTATAGTAGTGATAATTAGTAGCTATTTTTATCGTCAATTCACAAAATCAGATGTTCAATCACTGATATCAACTGTATATATGAATGAGAAGGAATTGATTAGAAGCTACGGAAGGGAACAAGAGGTTCAATTCCTCTCTGAAAGTATGGGGCAATATATGGACTACTTACTTCTTGTAGAGGATAGAAATGAATTTAAACGTCAGGTGGATACACTGAAAGGGAACTTCCTGGTGGAAAAGGGAGATCATCTATTTATTAAATGGCAAGCTTCCGAGGATACAACAACTAACGCATCAGTAGATGATCTACGTATAATTGATGCCTTATATGAAGGTGGAGATCGCTTTAATAACTCAGCATATACTGAGCTAGCGGACAAGTTAAAACAAGCTTTGGAAAAGAGGCAATTGGTAAATGGAATGCTTGTTGACTTTTACGACTGGGAATTAGAAAACGCAACAACCAATGTGCACCTGAGCTATATAAATTCCAAAGGAATACAAAGATTCGAATCGATTAACATAGAGGAATATCAAAAGATTATGGAAGATGCTGTTAGTTCCCCGTTTTTTTATGAAATATACGATGTAGAAAAGAGGGACTATCAATCAGCTGACGAAAAGACTGTTAACATGATCGACCAATTATTAATAGCTATTCAGTACAGAGAAATTACAGGGAAAGTACCAACATTACTTGACCAGTGGCTAAGGAGCGAACTTTCCTCAAATAACAAGCTATATGGAATGTACCAAAAAGAAAGTCTTGAACCTGCCGTAAACTATGAATCAAGCGCAGTTTATGCATTGGGTTTGATCTATTTTATGAAGACTGAAGACCAAAAATATACGGATCAACTCCATAATTTACTAAAGAACCAGCCTCCTTTTCATAAAAATCCTGACTACCCAAATATCCACTTTTTTGATTATATTTATGCAAGAACAGCGGATGTATTATATACAAAATAGAGTTTCTACTTATTCCTTTTCACACAGTTGCAAATAACCAATATTTGTTCCCAAGGACAAAGGTGACAGACGCCTTCCCCCTAGGGTATTCTTGCCACCTCCACGTCGGAAGTGGTCTTTTTTTGTCGATTCCATTTCCAAAAAATATCATATCAAGTAAAATAAAATGTAAGATTATCAGAGTATATGCCAAATATTGGAGGATAAACATGATCTATCGTGTACAGTTGTTCCGCGGACTAAAAGACCCATACACCATTGGACACCAATTGACAAAAGCTGAAGAAGTAGAAGGAACCTGGAAGTATACGATGATACTCATCTTCACGAGCTTCCTACTTTACTCCATTAGTGCGTACCTTGGTATTGGAAGCGAAATGTTATCAAACCAAATCTATCAGTTAACTCCTTCAGAATACGAAGTAACGAAACTACTTTTCGCTGTTGGACAAGTTCTAATAGGAGTTCTCGGTACACTACTCTTTATCTTTTTTCCAGCGCTCATCTTCTGGCTCTTTTCAGACACTGACTATATTAAATATGTAAACATTCAGCTCATCATCACGACTATCATCCTCTTAGAAAAAGCCATTAACATCCTGTTCCACTTCTACCTCGGACTTGACCAAGTGTCACTTCCATACTCGTTAGGAGTTATTGGACAATATATAACAGAATATAGGTATATCATTCTTTTTTTAGCTCAGATTACCTTTTTTCAGATTTGGGCCATAGTCCTTCAATATACATATGTAAAATCCAACATGAACCGAAACAACAAAATTACCTTAGCTATTGTTATTTCAACTAACGTCTTTATTTGGCTTTTACTGGCGTTATTCTCTTATATCGATTTTGAAAAAATACTATAAAGGGGTTGCTAGATTTATGAACTGGAAAAAGTGGACAGTCATCCTCGTTGGTGCTCTATTCATGATCGGCAATCTCTATCTGATTTACAAAAAGGATAGCGAAATTAAGAGAATCAGCTACGTAGATACATGGACAACCGTCAGGGAACAGAACCTAGTAGAATCGAAAACGGATGAGGGTTTGATTACTCCCATAGAAGAGGAATATATCTATTATGAGGAAAATACAGGGGACTTCGCAGCATTTCTTGTAAAAGAAGGGGACCAGGTGGAAGAAAACACACCTATCCTAGAGCTATCCTCTGTAAATATTGATACCGCAATCGCCCAAAAGGAGTTAGAAATAACAAGGCTCGAAGATGATATCGAAGCTCTTGAGGACAATATTGATAGCTTAGATGACTTATTAAGCGATATTGAAAGCTCAACAACCGAAGAAAACGAATCATCAAACACAATCATGGCTAACTCACTTGAAATTGAAATCTATGAAAAAGAATTACAGGTAAGTAGACTCGAAGCCGAACTAGACAAGCAAGAAACAGCACTTGCAAGTATAGACGAGAGCCTATCCAGTCTTACTATTAACAGTAAAATAGCTGGAATCATCAAAGAAATTCGTCATGATTTAAAGAACCCAATTGTCACCATAACATCGAATGACTTACAGGTGGAAGCTACTCTTACAGAAAAAGAGTTGTCATCGTTTGAAGAGGGAATGAAGGTAGTCATTTCGTCAGGATTGCATAAAGACAAATTGGAAGGGACAATCTCAAGCATCTCGATCCTTCCGAAAAATGAGCCAAAGGAGAAAAAGGAAACTCAGTATTCCTACATAATCCAATTAAATGAGCAACCAAGCTCAACTATCCCATTGGGTTCAAACGTCGACTTAAAAATCATCACAAACGAAATAAACGATGCACTGACTGTCTCAACAAAGTCCATTCTGGAAAAAGGGACGAAGTCGTACGTGTATGTCATGATGGCAAACGGAACCATCGAACGGCGCCAAATTGAAACAGGATTACAACTCAACCATGTCAAAGAGATTAAAACAAATGTTGATGAAGGAGAAAAAGTAGTTCTCACATCGAACACCTTAAAAAACAAAACAAAGTTCTACACTTCACTTCAACCAAAAAAGCTTAAGAAAAAGGATTTCAAGGACATGGGAAAGAGAAAGGCACTGAAAACAGCACTAAAGGGATTTGTTAGTTAACCTAAAGGGGGAGAGCTTAGCTTTCCCCCTTTAAAAATAACCCGATCCACTCGAGGCATCGTAGACTATCTAATTACAGCACCCGTATTAGAATGTCCATAAATCTTCACTCTTCCAAAGTCAGCTGTATCAATGATATACGTATATGGCTCATTTCCATTTGCATCAATCCGATAAGTTAGTCCACCGAACTTGGAAGGTCTAAGTTGACCGATGGCATTAGCTCTAACAGGTGCATCATTTACTCGATAAATTCTCCAAGAATCAGCTGATGCCGGAAGGTGTATGGTTCTGCCAGTTGAAGTAGAAGGGGCTGGAGATGGTGCAGGTGCAGGGGCCGCAGCAGGAGTAGAGGCTGCAGGAGCATTGCCATTTCTAGTCAGATTATAGATTCTTTCTAACCCCACTACATGGCCTCTAGCCACCTGTTCAATCCAGGCTGGATCCTTCATTTTAGCTGCATCACCCGCATTATCTATGAATCCGTTCTCTGTTAAAATAGCATCCATATTGGTTTCGCGAAGCATATGAAAGTCTGCTTTCTTCATCCCTCTGTCATTCATCTTGTTTCTTGCCATAATTTCTGAGTGAATGGTACGTTGCATTTGAGCCGTACGCGAACTGCTGGATAAGCGACTGTAAATATAATCTTCGTAACCAACTCCTCCACCTGAATTCACATGAACCGAATAAAGAAAGTCTGCACCCCAGGCATTTGCTGCATTGGATCGTTGATTTAAGGAAACAGTTGTATCACCTGTACGACTCATTCTTACAGAAACATTCGAATATTCTCTTTCAAGAATGTCTCGAATTCTTAGACCGATTTGTAGCGTTACATTCTTTTCTTGGATTCCATTGCCCACGGCACCTGAATCAGTTCCGCCATGTCCAGGGTCAATAAAAATCTTAACCATAGTATTTCACCTCATTTTTATTATGATATTCTTTTCCCTTCAGAGGCCAAGTACCAAACTGGGCAATGGCGGATTTTCTACTGTTAAGAAAATATTTAAAATATAAAAAGCTACACTTCATAAGAAGAGTAGCTTCTAAAAATTACAATAAGGTTTAATTACGGTTACCAAAGGTATTTAATGAAAAAAGCAATTCCTGCCCAAATCGGGAAACTTATCAATAAGCCCCACCTAGTACCAGTAATAAAGTCATTCTCTTTGAACATCAGAGTACCCTCCTTAGAATAACCGTAGTTTTTAATATAATAACAAACAAGCATTGCGGTTATTGTTGAATATTGTAAGCGTTTTCTAAAAATTTATTTTTTTTATTCCCGATTTTCTACGTTTATAAACTTTCAGTAAAATTGTTTTTACCTATCTAGCGTCAATTTAGTTTCAATTTGTTGTAAAATAAATGGTAAAGGAGGAAGGGTATGAAGAAATCTCTTTGGTTATTTATTATTTTAGTACTGCTCGTCCTAACGAGCTGCAACAAAGAAACACAGCCTGAGGATCAATTTTTATCGTATGTAAAGCTTTGGAATGATCAAAAGTTTGAGGAAATGTATAGCTATCTTTCCACTGATGCTAAAGACAGCATTAAAAAGGAGGAGTTTGTCGAACGTTACAAGAAAATTTATAATGATGTTGGAATCACGAACTTAAAGGTTACCTATGAAAAACCAGAAGAAGAAAAGGAACGTGACAAAAAGGTTACAGAAGCAAGTTTGCCATTCACCGTTAGCATGGATAGTATTGCCGGCGAAATTTCTTTTGAGCATGATGCTCGATTAACAAAGGAAGAACGAGATGATAACACAAACTGGTATGTAAACTGGGACACTACATATATATTTCCGGACCTAAAAGAAGGAGATAAGGTCGGAATTAACACAACTACCCCAAAACGGGGAGATATTCTAGATCGCAATGGACTTGAATTAGCAACAATGGGAACAGCCCTTGAGATGGGGATAGTTCCAAAAGAAATTGAGGGTCAAGAAACAGCAGTTATTGAACAACTCTCGACGGTTTTGGGTATGACGAAAGAAAGCATAGAAAAAGCTTTGAATGCAAGCTGGGTACAACCTGATTATTTTGTACCACTAAAGACTATTTCAGAAAATGATACAGAATTGAGAGCTCAGCTTGGCCAAATTCCTGGAGTTCAAAGAAAAACTGTCGAAGCACGTGTATATCCGTTTGGTGAAGCAGTAGCACACCTGATTGGCTATGTTGGAGCTATTACAGCAGAGGAGCTAGAGAAGCAGGAACCTGGAATATATTCTGCCAATGATGTAATCGGAAAAAGAGGTCTTGAACAGGTTCTGGAAAAACGTCTAAAAGGGGAATCAGGAGTACAGATTTTGATTCAAAAAGAAGACGGAACAGAAACGGTCCTAGCTGAAAAGCCTGTCAAAGAAGGAGAAGATATAAAGTTAACAATTGATGGTGCAGTTCAAAAGGATATGTATATCGAACTCCAAGGAGAAGCGGGAATGGGTACGGTCATTCATCCAACAACTGGGGAAACACTCGCACTAGTGAGCAGCCCGAGCTTTGAGCCTAACAAGCTTTCACTTGGAGCAACAGCAGCCGATTGGAAAGCACTAGAGGAGGACCCAAAACAGCCATTGCTCAATCGTTTTAAAGCAAATTATGCACCAGGATCTGTCATAAAGCCAATAACAGCGGCCATCGCTCTTCAAGCAGGAACAACGGATTGGAATAAAAGTATGCAGTTGAGCGGGAAGCAGTGGCAAAAGGATTCCTCATGGGGAAGCTATTATGTTACAAGGGTGACCGACCCGAATGCACCAGTTAATTTAGCTGATGCTCTACTATACTCGGATAATGTGTACTTTGCTCAAACCTCATTAGACTTAGGGAAAGAGCAATTTGAACAAGGCTTAAAGGCATATGGATTTGAAGAGGAATCTGAGTTCCTATTCCCATTGGAATCATCCACCTTTGGAGACATGAGCTCCGAAGTAACACTAGCGGACTCAGGTTATGGCCAAGGTCAAGTGGAGATGAGCGTACTTCATCTGGCAAGCACATACACCATGCTAGTGAACAACGGAAATATGATTAAACCAACCCTTCTATTAGATGACGAAGATAGTCAGGTATGGAAGTCAGATCTCCTTGACCAAGAAAATGTAACAAAGTTAAACGAAGCGTTAAAGCAGGTAGTCGAGAACCCAAGAGGAACAGCGAATGCAGCCAAGATCGATGGCTACGCACTAGCAGGGAAAACAGGAACAGCTGAATTCAAAGAAAAGCAAAACGAAGCCGGCAAAGAAAACGGCTGGTTTGTAGCTTACAACACGGAAAACCCAAGTCTTCTCATCGCAATGATGATAGAGAACGTAGAAGGTAGAGGTGGTTCAAAGGTCGTTGTCGAAAAGGTAAAACGAGTGTTTCAAACCGAATAAATGGAGCGGCCCCTCTAATATATGAGGGGGGCCAATAAATCCAAAAGGCAGGATATGACATGAAACTAAACAAAATCCATCACATTGCAATCATTTGCAGTAACTATGAAAAATCAAAGAACTTTTACACCGAAATTCTAGGGCTAACAATTAAAAATGAAGTCTATCGAAAAGAAAGAGACTCATACAAGCTTGACCTAGAGGTGAACGGACAATACCAAATAGAACTCTTTTCGTTCCCAAATCCACCAGATAGACCAAGCCTTCCAGAGGCAGTTGGATTAAGGCACTTGGCTTTTGAAGTAGACACTATGGAAGAGGTGGTAGGGGAGCTAGAGGGGAAAGGTATTGAAGTAGAACCAATAAGAGTAGATGAATTTACGGAAAAAAAGTATACTTTCTTTGCTGATCCAGATGGTTTGCCGATTGAATTATATGAAAAATAAAAACCTGCCAAGAGTGGCAGGTTTTCCTATTAAAGCATTACTATTGGAGGATCAATTCCTAGAACAGGCTGTCCATTTACAGTTAACCAAATGTAATAATGATCAATTTCTTTTTTAATAATAGATTCAATCTTTGCGATCATTGCTTCTTGAACTTCAAAAGAAATTCTAGCTGTCTCTTCACCAAGTGGAACATCTTTTAATCCAACTAAGTCAGCAATGGCACGTGCTTCTTCATATGAAACTTCTACATATTGATCGTGCTCTGATAAATAAGCTGCTTTCGCAGGTGAAACCGCAATGCTGATAGCGAAGATTAATACTGCTACGATAGAAAGTAATATTTTTTTCACTGTTCTTTCACTCCTAATATAGTATCTTTTAATTCTATAAACTTATCAACAACATCAGGATGATACATAGTACCGCGACATTGTAATAATTCGTTAAATGCATAATCAGGAGATCTACGATCCTGATAGATTCGGTCTGTTGTCATGGCATCATAGGAGTCAACAACAGAAATTATAGAAGCTTCAAGGGTTATTTCATCCCCTGTTAAACCATGGGGATAACCTTTCCCATCATATCGTTCATGATGCTGCTCAACAACGATGCCAGCAGAACCAACAATGGGAATAGACGATTCCTCTAATAGCATTCTTCCATAAGTAGGGTGCTTTTTCATGATTTCCCATTCCTCAGCAGTCAACTTACCAGGCTTTTTCAAAATATGATCAGGTATTTTGATCTTCCCAATATCGTGAAAAAAGGAACCTAAGTTTAACCTGAGGATTTGTTCAGGTTCTAATCCAAATGATTCTCCAAGAATCATAGACAACTTAGTAATTCTAGTACAATGGTTCATGGTATAACCATCTTTTGCTTCGATGGCACGAACCATTTCATGTAACTCTGTAACCGTTCTACTATATTGATAGAAGATAGGTTGTGAGGAAACATATAAAAATTCTGTGGTACCAACAGCTTGAAAGGTATAATGGGCTTTCACTGGGTATCTATGGAAGGAATCGCCTGGTTTTAGAGATTTGAGACCGCTATCCTCAGGAAAGGTCTTCAATTCCCCTTTTAGGACAATAAAGTATTCTAATGCATTCCAGCCTTCCTCAGGTCCTAAAGCCCAGTTTGCTCCATGCTCTAATCTATGATGAATGATTTCGGTTGTATGGCTAGAGGCTACTAGTGATACTTGTAATCCTTTTAGCTGAACCGTTTCAATAAAATCCTTTTCATTTATATTGATCACTGAGAATCCTCATTTCTAGTAAAAATACGTTATGCTTACTATATAACATCGGAGAAGATTCCTATTTATTAATAGAATAACTTTAAAAAATTTCCAATCTACTAGGAAAAAACAATCATAAATCCATTATATAGAAAAAGACTCTTTGAGGAAAGTAGGAAAGTAATACCTTTCCGAAAAGATATGTGAATTTTCATACTCTTTGGATGAAAAAAGCACCCTCTAGGTTAGAAGGTGCAAAGCTACTGAATTAGTAAAATCTCTTAAACCCATCAAATCGTTGCTTATAATAAGAATTATCTAAGCTTGTAATAACAACTCCAGCTGCATCAGCATGTATAAATTCATTATTTCCAATATATACTCCCATATGAGAGATTCCTACTTTATATGTATTTTCAAAGAATACTAGATCCCCAACCTGAGGCTGATTGACATAATAGGAACGACTATAGTAGCCTTCGGCAGAGTAACGACCCATTTTTGTACCTGTTTGATTAAATAGGTAATGAATAAAGCCACTGCAATCAAAACCAGCAGGTGTATTGCCTCCCCATAGATAGGGAATACCCTTTAGTGTTTTCGCAAGCTCAACGACTGAAGAGGCACTACTAGTCGTTGGGGCAGTAGTAACTGGTGGAGTAGCCGTTGTAACAGTCTTCGAAACTAGTAATTTTTGTCCCACATAAATCATGTCAGTTGATAACCCGTTAATTGATTTAAGTTCTTGAACCGTTGTTCCGAACTGAGAGGCAATTTTCCCTAAATAATCACCACTTTTTACAATATACTCGCTCCCCGTAGAAGTAGCCGGTGGAGTGGTTGTGACAGGTGTAGTAGGAGCAGGTGTTGTTACTGTTGTATTTGTAGAGCTTGAAGGAGCTGACACAACAAACTTCTGGCCAGGGTATATTAAATCGCTCGTTTGATTGTTCCATTTTCGTAAGTCGCTTAACGAGATTTTATAAAGACTAGCAATCTTACTTAAACTATCACCAGAAACAACAGTGTGATATATCGCCTCAGTAGTTACTGTAGAAGGAACCTGAGTAACTGGGGCAGTGGCTAAAGAATCATCCACTTTAATCACTTGATTTATGTAAATCATATCAGAGGATAAGTTATTAATGGACTTTAGAGCAGGAACGGTAGTTTTGTATTTAGAGGCAATACGAGACAGTGTGTCCCCTTTTTGGACAGTATAGGTGCTTGCTAGTGCATTCGTTGCAAATGTAGAGGTCAATAGAACAGCAGAAGTAAGCGTTACGACTTTTTTCTTCATTTTTTGACAAATCCTCCTAAATCTACTAAGTTATATAATTCCATCCTACCATATGGGTTGAAAATAAAGTAGATTTAAAGGAGAAATAAGGACATTTATCCTACACAAAGATCCCGTACTCGGAATTCGCAGGATTACGGAGCAAAAAAAAAGTACGTTATCGCTCATTCATAATAAGCAATAACGTACCAATTATTTACTAACAAAACGATCAATTAAAAACTCTGCCCAAACACGATGTCCTTCCTCATTTGGAGTGCTTTCTCCTTCATTCAAGTAAGTAAACATCTCCTCACTAGTAGGATCTGGCCAGTTTGTCCAATGATCAAGAAGAAGGATTTCATTCTCTAACGCAAAAGCCTTTAGTGCCTCGATCTGCAATTTGTAGAGCTTAGGCTGATAGACCGGACTTGGTGGTTGAAGAACAAAAACGGTGTTGCTATTAACCGCCTTTACTTCATTAATAACAGTCAATATATTATTCAATGAAACTTCTATTTCTACTACACCATTATCTGTTAACGTAAAGGGTTCCCAAAGAATTAAGTCTGCATTTTCCTCAATAAACTCCTCGTGCTTTCCTAATGAGACAAACTCATCAGTCGTATCACTGTAAGTTTTTGTAACAGTGGAAATGACATTTTCCCCATAGCTGTCTATGATTTCCTTATTAAGTAGAGAAGGCCAAGAGGTTTCCCCTTCACCTAATAACTGTGAACCTGCGATAAGAATATGATAAGGGCGTTTTTCCTGTAAAGCTGTTTGAAGGTTTTGTTTTTCTATATCTGTCCAATTAGATGCAAAGGAAGGAACTAGTTCATCTTTAGTTTTATCCAACGATGGTTCTGTCGTTTGGTTTTCATCTAGTTTAGTTACTGTAAGAGCTCCAGCTTTATCAATCTTTTCCTGCCAATGCAGATTCCCGAAGAATAGTAAAACGAGACTAACAATCCCAAGTAATACGGTAAAAAGTGATTTCATACGTTTTCCCTCCAAATGAATTTTGTTAATTGCTGTAAATTTTAAAAGGGTACTATGATTTTAAAAAAATCGAGTTATTATAGAAAACGGAGTACAGTTCAACAAAATCATTTAAAGTATGACAAAAAACTCCAGTTTTTACAACAATATATGATATAATACTTTGAGTTTTTATTTTTTAGGAGGATACGATGGAAGAGACAATTAGCTTAAAGGAATTATTCCTAACGTTAAAGAAACGTTTAAGTTTAATAGCAGTAATAACAATTCTTGCAGTGACCATGAGTGGATTAATTAGTTATTTTTATCTTACCCCCATTTATCAAGCTTCAACGCAAATTCTTGTAAATCAGTCAAAAGATGATCAAAACACTTACAACTATAATGAAGTGCAAACTAATCTTCAGTTGATTAATACGTATAATGTCATTATTAAAAGTCCAGCAATTTTAGATTTAGTGATTGATGATCTTAATCTAGACATAACGACTAATCAGCTGAATAGCAAAATTAATGTTCAAAGTGAACAAAATTCACAGGTTGTGAACATCTCGGTACAAGATTCAGACCCTAAATTAGCAGCTGATATTGCTAATAAAACAGCTACAATCTTTGAAAAAGAAATAAAAACAATTATGAAAGTCGATAATGTTAGTGTATTAGCAAAAGCGGAAGTAATAGTTAACCAATCACCGATTAAGCCACAACCATTAATGAATATTGCGATCGCTCTTGTAGTGGGATTAATGCTGGGTGTAGGGTTAGCGTTCCTACTAGAATATCTTGATAACACATTGAAAACAGAACAAGATATTGAGCAAACACTTGGGCTTCCAGTACTTGGTTCAATTCCAACAATAAAAGAAACGGCGGCTGAAAATAGTAGAGCAAGCAAGTCACGTACAAGAGGTGAGAGAGTTGGCGTTTAAAAAGGAAAAAAAAGCAAAAGTATCGGATTTTAAGCGAAAGCTAATTGTAAAAAATGATCCGAGATCACCTATTTCAGAACAGTATAGAACGATTCGTACAAATATCCAATTTTCAACAGTAGATAATGAGATCCGTACATTAATGATCACTTCATCTGGTCCGGGAGAGGGGAAGTCGACAACAACAGCTAACTTAGCTACCGTCTTTGCTCAACAAGGAAATCGTGTGCTATTAGTAGATGCTGATATGAGAAAGCCAACTGTGCACTATACTTTTAGTATAACCAACACATTTGGCTTAACTTCTGTTCTAACAAAGCAATCAAATTTAAGTGAAGCAGCAACGCAAATTGATACATCAAATTTATTTGTGTTACCATGTGGTCCAATTCCGCCAAATCCATCCGAACTAATCAGTTCACGTGCAATGGATGAATTTATTGAGTCTGCTTTAAATGAATTCGACCTTATCTTATTTGATACGCCACCAGTACTTGTAGTTACTGACGCTCAGCTATTAGCAAACAAGTGCGATGGAACGGTACTAGTCACTTCTTCTGGTTTTACTGAAAAAGAGAATGCATTAAAAGCTAAAGATCAGTTAACCAATTCAAAGGCTAAATTACTAGGAGTAATTCTAAATAATAAGAAACAAGATCAATCCCAGCAATATTATTACTATCACAGTGGGAATTAACACTAATTGTAAAATATCTAGGGATATGGTAGTATTTATTTCGGTCTTAGTTTAATAGATAACAATTTTTGGAGAGTAGTGAAAAGTATGATTGATATTCATTGTCATATACTTCCGTCAATTGATGATGGAGCAAAGGATATAAATGATTCCATTGAAATGGCAAGAGAAGCGGTGAAAGAAGGCATTCATACGATCATCGCTACTCCTCATCATAGAAATGGTAAGTATGAAAATAGGAAACTAGAAATTATTGAAGAAGTGAAAAAGCTGAATGCGATATTAGTAAAAGAGGACATATTTCTGACAATTCTTCCAGGACAGGAAACAAGGATATTTGGGGAGTATCTGGAAAAAGAAGAGTTTGTTCATATTTTACCTTTAAATCACACGCAGTATGTATTTATTGAATTACCTTCTAGTCATGTTCCGCGTTATACAGAAAAGTTGTTGTTCGATATCCAACTAAAGGGATTAACTCCTATTATTGTTCACCCAGAACGAAATCAAGAAATTATTTCCCAGCCTGATACACTCTATAATCTAGTGAAAAAAGGGGCGCTTACACAGGTAACGGCCTCGAGTGTGGCTGGATATTTCGGTAAAAAAATAAAAAACTTCTCCTTACAATTAATTGAAGGTGATTTAACTCATTTTATTTCATCAGATGCTCATAATGTAACAAGTAGAGGGTTTAAGGTGACTGAAGCATTTGATGTGATTGAAAAGAAGTATGGAGTAGACATGATATACTTCTTCACTGAAAACGCTGAGCTCCTTGTAGATGGAAAAACTGCCTACCGGGAGGAGCCCCAAAGGGTTCGTCAAAAGAAGTTTCTCGGAATTTTCTAGGAATGAGTCAGTTATAAACAATATTTATAACCGGTAATGTCTCCTCACCGTTATCAACGGAGGCACTCGGTCACTCTGTGGGAGGCTTGGCCTCCTTAGATGCTAGTCGTCAGTAGAGTGGTGTGAGGATGGGTTAGATGCCCTGCTTTACTTACATAAAAATATATATTTAATGAAAGAACATGATCACTCGTGTTTTTCCATTAAATATTTATTTTAAAATTCAATCATACTTTTATGCTTTAGAGGGGGAAATGAGTTGAAAAAGGTTAGAAAAGCAATTATACCAGCTGCAGGCTTAGGAACAAGATTTCTTCCTGCCACAAAGGCAATGCCAAAGGAAATGTTACCGATTGTAGATAAGCCAACGATTCAGTATATTGTGGAAGAAGCAATTGCAGCAGGGATTGAAGATATTATTATTGTTACTGGTAAAGGAAAACGTGCCATTGAGGATCACTTTGACTTTGCGCCTGAATTAGAAACAAACTTGTTAGAAAAGGGGAAATTAGATATCCTTGATAAGGTTCAATATTCTTCGAATCTAGCAGATATTCATTATATCCGTCAAAAAGAACCAAAAGGTCTAGGACATGCGATTTGGTGTGCTAGAAACTTCATTGGGAACGAACCATTTGCAGTGTTGCTTGGTGACGATATCGTTCAAAGTGACACTCCGTGTTTACGTCAATTAATTGGTCAGTATGAGCAAACACTTTCCTCTGTTATTGGGGTTCAAACGGTATCTGATAACGAGACGAATCGGTACGGGATCATTGATCCATCTTCCAATAATGGACGCTTGTACCAGGTTGATAATTTTGTTGAAAAACCAGCTCTTGGTATGGCACCATCTAATCTTGCAATCATGGGTCGTTATGTGTTGACTCCAGAAATATTCATGTTCCTTGATAAGCAAGAAACAGGAGCAGGTGGAGAAATTCAATTAACAGATGCGATTCAACAGCTGAACCAAATTCAAAGAGTATTTGCTTATGACTTTGAAGGAGAACGTTACGACGTTGGTGAAAAATTTGGCTTTGTTAAAACAACCGTAGAATTTGCCTTACAACATGAGGATTTAAAAGAAGAAATGCTGAACTACTTAAAAGAGCTTGTTCAAAAGCATGAACAGTCACAAGTAAAGTTGTAATGTAAAGGAAGGGTTAGAAGTGCCGGACTTAGCTAAAAAGAATTTGTATCCTGTCGAACCTTTATCAAATACGCAAGTAAACGAGAATCAGTTTTATTTGTCAGCGAAAAGACTCCTTGATATTATGGGCTCGTTAGTAGGTATTATATTATTAAGTGTTGTTTTTATTTTAGTAGCGATACTTATCAAGGTAGAAGATCCAAAAGGGAAGGTATTTTTCTCTCAAGATCGAGTGGGTAAGGATGGGAAAATCTTCAGAATGTACAAGTATCGTTCCATGGTATCTAATGCAGAAGACAAGCTTCAACAGCTTCTAGAGCTAAATGAAGTAAGTGGAGCGATGTTTAAGATGAAGGAAGACCCTAGAGTCACGAAAATAGGAAGCTTATTAAGAAAGACAAGCATTGATGAGCTTCCTCAGCTGTTCAATGTGCTAAAGGGAGAGATGAGTCTTGTTGGCCCAAGACCACCGCTTACGAGAGAGGTAGAAGAGTACACAGCCTATGATATGCAAAGGCTGTTGGTTACTCCTGGGTGTACCGGTCTTTGGCAAGTTAGTGGTCGAAGCAATCTGAACTTTACACAAATGGTTGAGTTAGATATAAAATATATAGAGCAGCGTACATTACTTTTGGATATTAAAATAATCCTAAAGACGGTATTGGTGTTATTTGGATCAAAGGATGCTTACTAGAAACGAGGGAAAAGAGTTATGCAGAAAGATGCAAAAATTTTTGTAGCAGGACATAGAGGGTTAGTAGGATCCTCTATATTAAATGCGTTAATCAAAAAAGGGTTTACGAATCTTGTTTATAAAACAAGTAAAGAGTTAGACCTACGTGATAAGCAAATGGTAGATCAATTTTTTGAAGAAGAAAAACCTGAGTATGTATTTTTAGCTGCTGCTAAAGTAGGTGGAATTGTTGCGAACAATGAATACCCAGCTGACTTTATTAGAGATAATTTACTTATTCAAACAAATGTGATTGATGCAGCATATCGTAATCAAGTGAAAAAGCTATTATTCCTTGGCAGTACATGTATTTACCCTAAAATGGCTCCTCAACCACTAAAAGAGGAGTATTTGCTCACGGGTGAACTTGAACCAACCAATGCACCTTACGCAATTGCAAAAATTGCAGGAATTAACATGTGTCAATCATATAATCGCCAATATGGTACACAATATATATCAGCAATGCCTACAAATCTGTACGGTCCAAATGATAATTTTGATCTTCATACATCACATGTATTACCAGCACTTATCCGTAAATTTCATGAAGCAAAGGAACGAAATGCACCATATGTTGAGGTTTGGGGAACAGGAAATCCAAAGAGAGAGTTTCTTTATTCAGAAGACTTAGCAGATGCATGCTTGTACTTAATGGAAAATTACACAGGTAATGAGATCGTGAATATAGGTGTAGGAGAAGATATCTCTATTAAAGAGCTGGCAGAAAGGGTACAGCAAGTGGTTGGTTATAATGGTACGATTAAATTTGATACATCTAAACCAGATGGAACGCCACGTAAACTAGTCGATGTAACAAAGCTAAATTCACTAGGATGGAAAGCCTCAACGACATTAGAGGACGGCCTTTCACAAGCATACCAATGGTTTTTAGACAATGAGTTAACAAAAGTAAACTAATAAATTTTGGAGGATCACATGAAAAAAGCGTTAATCACAGGAGTAACAGGGCAAGACGGATCATACTTAGCAGAGTTTTTACTAGAAAAAGGGTATGAGGTTCACGGTGTTATCCGTCGTAGCTCTTCTTATAATCAAGAACGTTTAGAAGATATCATGTCAGCAGAAGAAGCAGAAGCATTAAAAAACAATGAAAACTTCCACCTTCACTATGGAGATGTAACAGATGCATTGAATGTTACTCGTTTAATCGGTGATATTCAGCCGGATGAGATTTACAACCTAGCAGCGCAATCCCATGTACGTGTATCATTTGATATGCCTGGTTACACATTAGATGTTGATGCAAAAGGTACATTGAACATCTTAGAAGCGGTTCGTATTTTAGGACTAACAGAAAAGACACGTGTCTATCAAGCTTCAACTTCAGAACTTTACGGAAAAGTACAAGAAGTACCACAAAAAGAAACTACACCATTCTATCCACGTTCTCCATATGGAGTAGCAAAAATTTATGGTTTCTGGATTACAAAAAACTATCGTGAATCCTACAATATGTTCGCAGTAAATGGAATCTTATTCAACCATGAGTCTGAGCGTCGTGGAGAAACTTTTGTTACACGTAAGATTTCTCTAGCAGCAGCACGTATTGCACAAGGCAAACAAGACAAGCTTTCTTTAGGTAACCTTGATTCTTTACGTGACTGGGGATATGCGAAGGACTATGTAGAATGTATGTGGTTAATCCTTCAACATGATAACCCAGAAGATTTCGTTATCGCAACAGGTGAAATGCATACCGTTCGTGAATTTGTAGAGCTTTCCTTCAAACATGTTGGTATTGAAATTGAATGGACTAGTACTGGTGTTGAAGAGAAGGGTATTAACAAGGCTACAGGTGAGATAATCGTAGAGGTAGATCCAAAATTCTTCCGTCCTGCAGAGGTAGACCAGTTACTGGGTGATCCAACAAAGTCAAAGACTTTACTGGGCTGGAACCCAACAAAAACTTCTTTTGAAGAACTAGTTCGTATTATGGTTCAGTCTGATATGAAGAAGGTTGAGAAGGAAGATCGTGTTAAGAAAATGTTTGATTAAATATAGATTTTCTATATGCTTTTAATGATATTCACAAGTTATATGGTTTTATAAAAGAGCACTTCGAAATTTCTAGTTATTGTTTGAAAATGAGCAAAAACAGATTTTGAGAAGTGCTTTTTAATTTATAAAAAAGTTCCATACCTAAGAGATAGGATGTAAGAAAATAAATGTTAACTAAGTCAGGGAAAATCAAAAAGAAGAAATTATTAATATACGCACATTACTACATTCCAGATGTAGCTTCTACAGGGCAAATAATTAAAGAACTTGCCGAAGGAATGCTCGAAGTATTTGACATTACAGTCATTTGTGTTGTTCCATCGTATACAGGTAAGGTTGATAATAATTACAAGAAAAACTTATTTTATAGAGAAAATGTTAATGGTGTTAGAGTTATCAGAGTTAGGGTCCCTGAGTTTTCAAAAAGCAATAAAATTAGTAGAATAATAAACATTCTAGCTTATTTCTTCGGAGCTATGATTGCAACGTTTATTGTTGGTAAATCAGATTATGTTTATTCAATTTCTCAACCGCCAATCCTTGGGGGTATACTTGGAATCTGGGGTAAATGGGTGAAGCGAGCAAAGTATATTTATAATATTCAAGACTTCAACCCAGAGCAGACGATAGCAGTAGGTTATAGTAGTAATAAGTTTGTATTGGATACGATGATGTGGCTCGATAAATTCAGCTGTAAAAGTGCTGACAAAGTGATTGTTGTTGGTAGAGACATGGTTGATACTCTAAAGAAAAGATTTAGTGGAAAGAATGTACCTAATCATGCTTTTATTAATAACTGGATAGATGAGAAAGAGGTATATCCTTTAGAATATAACGATGAAAAACTCCTTGAATTTAAAAGAAAATATGGTTTAGAGAATAAATTTACCATAATGTACTCAGGAAACTTAGGACTATATTATGATCTGGAAAATTTAATGCCTATATTGAATAAGTTTAGATTAAGGGATGACGTTGTTTTCGCTTTTGTTGGTGAAGGAACTATTAGAGAAAAACTAGTGAACTATAAGATTGAAAATTCACTCGAGAATGTAGTGTTTATCCCCTATCAAAAAAAGTCCGACTTAGTTTACAGTCTGAATGCTGGAGATATCCACTGGTGCTTAAATGCAAAGGGTATTAAAGGTGTTTCAGTTCCAAGTAAACTTTATGGAATAATGGCTGTTGGAAAACCAATTATAGGGGTTTTGGAAGAAGGGGCCGAAGCAAGGATTATTATTGAAGAAACAAACTGTGGTTTTGTTGCAGAACCAGGAGATTACACAAATATAGAAAAAATAATTGAGAAAGCAATTAGTGAAAAAGATTCTCTTTTAATGAAAGAAATGAGTGAAAGAGGAAGAGATTACCTAATGAGGAATCTTACTAAAGATGTTTCGGTAAAAAAATATATTAAAGAAATTAATTCTTGTTGATATAAGATATTTCTTAATCCTTAGTATAAAGAATGTAGATTGGCGGGTATTAAAATGAAAGAGAATAGGAAAAAAGTTTGCATGATATCTTCCTCCGGTGGCCATTTAGAGCAAATCAAGCAATTAAGGGAAGTAAAAGAACAATATAATTATTTTTATGTTGTTACCCGAACTAAAGCTACCGAAGCAATGAAAGAGAAAAGGTATATAGTAAGTGATTTAGTTAGAACAAATAAACTAATAGCTCTCATTAGGATGATAAAAATGATGATTGAACAGCTCATTATTTTTATTAAGGAAAAACCTGATGTAATTATAACAACAGGTGCTGCTGTAGCGATTCCTATGTGTTTAATCGGTAGAGTGTTTAGAAAAAAAGTAATATATATTGAAAGTTTTGCACGGATTAATACTCCAAATAAGACAGGGAAGTTTATCTATAGATTTGCTGATTTGTTTATTATCCAATGGGAAGAACTTGAAAAACATTACCCTAAAGCAGTTTATGGAGGGTGGATCTATTGAAAGTATTGGTTACTGTTGGATCGATGGTAGAGAAAAAATTCACAAGATTATTTGAAACGATTGATGAGCTTTGTGATGAAGGTGTTTTACAGGGAAAAGAGATAATAGCACAAGTTGGTTTTGAAAGGTATAAATCGAAAAATTTTGAAACATTTGACATGGCTTCAGACGCCGATTTTAAGGAACTAATATCTAAAGCAGATCTAATTATTACCCATGCTGGTACTGGGACCGTAACTTCGTGTTTAAAGCAGAAAAAAAAGGTAATTATTTTCCCTAGGATGATAGAGTATGATGAACATTATGATAATCATCAACTAGAATTGAGTAATTTATTTGAAAAGAACAATTTTGTTTTATGTGCGAAAAATAAAGAACAGTTAAAACAATGTATACTCTCTTTAAATCAATTTCATCCTGCAGAATTTAAGACTAATAACTCATATATAAATAAAATTGTAATAGATTTCATTGAAAAATAGCAAAAGAGGTATAAGATGGTAGGATTATCGGTAATATTTATTACTTACAATAGAAAAGATGATTTATCATATTCGTTAGATGCTTTAAAGCTGCAAGATTATAAAGGGAACTTAGAGATTATAATAGTAGATCAACACTCAAATGATGGAACTAAAGAAATGATTGAAAATCAATACTCAAATGATGTTAAATATATTAGGTTAGAAGAGAATCTTGGTGTAGCCGGTGGGAGAAATGTCGGTGTAAAATTTGCACAATATGAAAATCTAGTATTTTTAGATGATGATGCACACTTTGTATCCTTAACAGCATTGACAGAGATAGAAAATACTATGAATTCTTGTCCAAATAAGATTTTTGCTTTTCAAATAAGGGATATCGAAGGTGGTTTATTTCATTGGCCTTATAGTAAGAAATTATTAAAACAAAGTTCTGAAACTTTCGTATGTAATAAGTATATTGGTTGTGGACACGCTATTAAAAAGAGTTTTTTTGAACAAGTAAAAGGATATTCTGAACACATGTTTTTTGGATTCGAAGAAACTGAGTTAGTAATGAAAATGTTTGGACAAAATGAGTTACCCGTATTGTATGTAGGTAAAATAGAAATTGTGCATAGAGTTACACCTACAACGAGAATTGCTGATAAAAAAAGATTTTATTACAAAGTAAGGAATAGAGTGTATGTTATCCGTGAAATGCATCCTATAGGTGGAGGAGTATACCTCTTATATTACTTAATTGGGTATTTTTATAGAGCACTAATATCAAAAACTATTTCAGAATATAAATCGGGTGTATACGACGCATTTAAGATACCAATGGATAAAAAATTTAGGATGACTTATAAAAATTTTTTTAGATACATGTTAAAAAATTAGAATAGGTGTAAATTATTATGATATATAGTAAGAAGGAATTGAGGGAGTCTATAAAAAGTGATTTAACCTATTATCTTTCCAAAAAAAGTACCAAGAAAAAGAAACTATATTCTTGGTTTATGAAGGATAATGCTTATTTGGTAAAACAATTTATTATACAATTACGAAAATGTGAATATTTCCTGAATAATTCATATAGAACAACTGGAAATATATCGAAAATGGGGAATGAGTTAAGGTATATCTTTGCCAAGAAGAAATTAAACAGATTACAAATAGTTCTGGGGTTGGAAATTTACGAGAACTGCTTCGGTCCAGGCCTAACAATTTACCACACTGGGGGTACTGTTGTGCATCCAAAATCAAAAGTTGGTAAAAATTTTAAACTCCATGGTAACAACTGTATAGGTAATAAAGGTAAAGAAGGAGATTTATGCCCAGTAATCGGAAACAATGTACAATTGGGTGTTGGTGCAAAGGTAATAGGAGATATAAAGATAGCAGATGATATAGTAATTGCAGCAGGTTCTGTTGTTGTAGACTCTTTTCTAGAACCTGGAAGTATACTTGCAGGTGTTCCTGCTAGAAAAATAAGATAGTAGATTAAGGGGTAATATGGATAATCATAAAGAAAAGGTAAGCATAATTATTACAACGTACAAAGGTTCAAATGTTTTAAAAAGGTCTGTTTTAAGTCTGATTAACCAAACTTATAATAATTTAGAAATTATAGTTGTTGACGATAATCCACCAGAATCTTTGGAGAGAGATAGTACTGAAAAAGTAATGGCTAGCTTTACCGATAAAAGAATTTTATATGTAAGGCATAAAAAGAATTTGAATGGTGCTGCTGCAAGGAATACTGGTATAAGGGTTGCAACCGGCGAGTATATTGGTTTTTTAGATGATGATGACTATTATTATCCTTCAAAGATCGAGATGTGTGTACAATCTTTAACTGAAAATAGTACTTATGATGCAGTATTTTGTGGGGTAGTTATATCTGATAACGTCCATGTATTAAAAGTTATTCAACCCAAAATATATAGTGATATGCAAAAAAAATTACTTTTTAATGTAAATATGTTCGGAACAGGAAGTAATTTATTCCTAAGAAGAAATTCTATTATTGAACTAGGTGGATTTGATGTATCCTACTATAGATTACAAGACCTAGAATTTTTAGTTAGATTTTTTGAAAACCATAAAGCATGTTGCATAAATAAACTTCTTATTGTTAAGGCACGTAGTGAGTCGAATAATATGCCAGAGTATAAAAGATTATTTGAAATAAAGCAGAAGTTCTATAAGGATTTTCTCTTAACATTATCTACTCTGAATAATGAAGAATTAAACGATTACTATACAAATGAATATGCAAGATTATTACAAAGTTGCTTTGGAAAAGAGACACGAGAAGTAATGTTAAAAGCAAAAGGCGATTTAGAAAACTATAGACAAATAACAGTTAAAGAAAAGGTATTTTTCTTATTTACTCTTATAGGTAAACCAAATAATAACTTATATACATTTATTAGAACTATAACTTCAGCAATAACAAAACCAGTAAAAAGTGCTTTATTAAAACGAAAATTTAAAATAAATAATCAAATAATTAATTATTAATTAGTATAGTAACAACTAATCTTCTTCATGTTATTTATTCTACAGAAATAATTTTGAATATCCTTTTCATAATATACTCTTATGATTAACTAAATATATTACTACTAATGAGATAGTTTTCAAATTTAAATCAATATCATGGTTTTAGCTAAGTATTTTGTTTTAAATTAGGTAGTATTTATAGTCTTGACTTTTTTGTTATTTGTCAAATTACTAAACATCATAGTCAAAAAGGCATTTTCAAATTTAACCACGTTAGGAAATAAAAACATTAGGGAAAGGGCAAATGATGCTGTGAGGGAACCTGAAGTAACAGTAAGTATTATAATACCATTTTATAATGATGGACTATATTTAGAAGATGCAATTAAAAGTGTTTTAAACCAAACATTAAATAATATTGAATTAATACTAGTAGATGATGGAAGTACAGACGAAAGTGTTAAAATTGCTCGAAAATATGCGAAGGAATATGCCAATATCCTATATCAAAGGCAAAAAAATAGTGGACAAGGTGTAGCTAGGAATAAAGGATTGGAAATGTCGCAGGGGAAATTTGTATATTTTTTAGATAGTGATGACTACCTAGAAGTACATGCAATGGAGAAGTGTTATCAAATAGCCAGTTCTAATAAGTGTGACATAATAACTTTTAACTCTAAAGAAACTAAGTATGATGCTTCTGATTTTAATATAGAATATGGACATAGGAGTTTTTTAAAGGAAAATATGACTGGATTAAATTATCTTTTTCAGAGTTTAAAGAATGATAAGTTTTATGTTCCAGTTTGGTTATACTTTTATAAAAAGGATTTTCTAAAGAAGTGTAAAATTGAATTTGAACCAGTCATCTACGAAGATAAAATTTTCACATTGAGAATACTCTATGAGGATCCACAAATAATATATCTAGACGAAACCCTCCATTTTAGGAGGATAAGAGAAATGTCAACAATGACTAGACAAAAAAGTATAAAACATTTGAAAGGTGCGTACACAAACATTATTAGATCATATGAGGCATATCTAAAAACTAGAGATGAAAACATGAATCTGAAAGTTGAGATGTTAAAGTTTGTTAGAAGAAATATTAACATTTTTATAGGTGTTGCACGGTGTGTTGAGGATAATTTTGAAAAAAGAGAACTTAAAGGTATGGTAAATAAATTTTTATTAAAAAAACCAAGGTTTTTCTCTCTAAGACAGATAATAAAATTAAGATTAGCATAGGTGAAGATATATGATTATAGTACAAATAAAAGGTGGACTAGGAAACCAACTCTTTTCTTATGCATCCGCATACGGAATTGCAAAAGAGAATAATACCGAGTTAATTATTGATAGATATATATATGATACGAGTTATTTTTTGAGGAGGTATATGCTAAATGATTTTCCAGTTATTGTTGAAAAGAATTTAGTTGGATATGTACCGAGTCAACATATGGTTACACAACTTTTATACAAAATAAATAGAAAACTAAGATTAGACTACCAGTACAAAGCAAAAGTAATTACTGAAATAGAAGAGTTCCAATACCAGAAAATTGTTACCGAGGGCCATAATCTTTATTTAAATGGATATTGGCAAAATTACTTATATTTTGATAAGTATCGGAAAGATATAACTGATAGATTTACACCAAAGCTTACGTTAAATGAAGAGAGCAATTCCCTTCTTAAAGAAATAATTGAATCTAATTCAGTAGCTATTCATATTAGACGTGGAGACTATGTTAAGTTTAAAGGTGGGAAATGCCTAGATATATCATATTATTTTAGAGCAATTGAAAAAATAAGAGAAGCTAATCCTAATAATAAACATAAGTTTTATATTTTTACCGATGATATTGGATACTGTAGAGAAATTTTCAATGAAAAAATAGAGGTTAATTTTATTGGAGATATTGCAAACTTTAGTGATTTGGAAGAGTTTTATCTAATGACAAAATGTAAAAATTTCATAATAGGCAATAGCTCCTTCTCTTGGTGGGCGGCATATTTAGCATCTTATGAGGAAAAGGTTGTCATAGCTCCGGTAGTAGATATGTGGAAAAATGATTTTTATTTACCAGAGTGGATTAAAATAAAAACAAACCTACAATAAATACGATGATAAGTATGAGGTGTCATTAATGCGAGAGAGGTTAGCTTTAAAGAATAGCAGTATCATTTTTTTATGTCAAGTTTCTGATATAATATTACAGTTTATAGTACGTAAATTGTTTATTATGTATATTGGAATTGAAATGCTTGGTATAAATGGTACTTTTAGTTCTATCTTGGCGGCTTTATCTGTAGCTGAATTAGGTTTTGAAGGTGCGGTAATTTACAGTCTATATAAACCCATCTCGGAAAATAGAAAAGAAGTTGTTGAAGATATAATAGTAATTCTTAAGAGAATATACACCTTTGTTGGGATTTTTATTCTCGCTGTTGGATTAATTTTAATCCCTTTTTTACCTCAAATATTAAAGGGTATAGAGGTAAATATATATATATATATTGTTTATTATTTGCAGGTAATGAGTGTTGCTATTACCTATTTTTTAGGTTATAAAAGAACACTACTTTATGCTTTAAAACTAGATTATATCCGTAGTATTTATATTTCATTATATAAATTAGTAGCAGCAATATTACACATCATAACAATAGTAACTTTTTCAAGTTATGTTTGGTACGTATTAATTATTTTGGCGCAAAACCTACTAACCAATATATCTCTAGGGAGATATTGTGATAGGAAATTTGATTATAACTTCAAAAATAAAAAGTTTAACATTGAATACTTCACTAAAATAGTTAAAGATGTAAAGGATATCTTTTGGGGGAAAATTGCCGGATATATTTATTCATCAACAGATGGATTAGTAATCTCTTATTTTGTTGGAACCATTTCTGTCGGATACTTATCAAATTATACCCAAATATTTCTGCAAGTAAAAATGCTATTAAATAATATCTTAAATTCTACCAAGCCTATTATAGGAGATTTATTAACTCAAACTGATAACAGGGAACACACGTTAAGGGTTCTTCATAAATATACATTTATAAGGTATTTATTTTCAAGTATACTTTTCATTCCAGGTGCAGTGTTGATTGATACTTTTATCACTGTTTGGTTATCTAGAGATTATGTATTACCAATTTATATTACTATAATTATCGCTACAGAATTGTTTATTACAATAGTTCATGGATCTCTGGTAGATTATATAGCTGGATTAGGATATTTTTCACATGATAAAAAGATATCAATAATAGGTGCAATACTAAATATAACCCTATCATTATTATTAGTTAATAAATATGGCATATCCGGAGTGTTACTAGGGACTGTTATTAGTCAAGCCTTTTTTTGGATAGCAAGAAGTATAATTGTTTTCAAAAATTATTATTATGATGTTAAAAATGCCTTTTTATTTTATTGGTATCGGCAATTTATATATATATTGCTTTTCTCCTTCAATATGTTTATTTGTTTTAGATTTGTACTAATAATGGATATAAACAATTCATATCTAAAATTTATAATTGATGGATTCTCTTGTTTGTTAATTGTCATTTCTTTAAATGTAATCTTATTCAGAAAAACAGAAGAATATATTTTTGCTAAAAGTTTAATTATGAAGATACTAAATAAATTGACAAGAAATACTCTCGCCAGAAAATAATGAAAGCAAGTGTGTTGAATTATAATTAACTTAATTATTTTGGGGGATCTTAAATGTTAAAACAAATCCTATATAGATTGACCTTATTCTTGTATAAAAAAATTATAAAATTAGATACTATGGAGATTGAAATTAAATGGTACCGGAGTAAAGGTGCAAAAATTGGGAGCAATGTAAGGGCATTTTCACCAATTATAGCCTCAGAACCATATTTGTTAGATGTTGGTAATAATGTGACGATTAGTACAGGTGTAAAGTTTTCAACACACGATAACTCTATATCAAAAATAATTCCTAATAAAACAGATATTTTCGGTCGGATTAGGATTGGTGAAAATTGTTTTATTGGACAAAATGTACTTATTTTACCAGGAGTAGAACTAGCAGATAATATAATTGTTGGGGCGGGAAGTATTGTTACTAAGAGCTTTAAAGAAGAAGGTATTATTATTGCGGGGAACCCAGCTAAAAAAATAAACGATGTTAATAATTTTGCGGTTAAAGCTGAAAAGTTTGCTTTGAATACAAGAGGTATTTCGTGGGGAGAAAGAAAAAATTATATATTAGAAAATGAAAGATATCTTATTAAAAAGTAAACCATTTGTTAGGAAGTATTTTAAATCTTAGGATGTGGAAATAAAAGTAAATAACTACTATCCTAAAGAATTAAAGGAGAGTAAATAAAAAATGGAAATAGCAGTAGCAGGAACGGGTTATGTAGGTCTTGTAACAGGTGTTTGTCTCGCAGAATATGGCCATACTGTTACATGTGTGGATATTGATACTAGTAAAGTTGCCCTAATGGAATCTGGAACTTCTCCGATTTATGAACCGGGCCTTGAAGAACTAATGGGTAAAAATATGAATAAATTATTCTTTACTACTGACTACAAGAATGCTTATAAAAATGCAGATGTAATTTTTATCGGAGTAGGTACTCCGGAAAAACAAGATGGTTCAGCAAATTTAAGATATGTCTATGAAGTAGCAGAACAAATTGCTGAGAGCATTGAAAAGGATTGTGTAGTCGTTGTTAAATCTACGGTACCAATAGGAACAAACGATAAGATAGAAGCGTTGATTAAATCAAAGCTAAGACATGAAGTAAATGTATATGTAGCCTCAAACCCAGAGTTTCTATCACAAGGTACGGCTGTAAGAGATACCTTACATGCATCAAGGATCGTTATTGGAGTAGAAGAGGAGTTTGCAGGAGATGTATTAAAAGAGGTTTATAAAAGCTTTGAAGCTCCAATTGTCGTTACCAATCGAAAGAGTGCGGAGATGATTAAGTACGCCTCTAATGATTTCCTTGCTTTAAAGATCTCATTCATAAATGAAATTGCAAATCTATGCGAAGTCATTGGAGCTGACATTGAGGATGTTGCCCTTGGCATGGGGTATGACAGCCGTATTGGAAATAAATTTTTAAACTCCGGAATCGGGTATGGTGGATCTTGTTTTCCGAAAGATACAAAGGCATTACATTGGTTAGCAAGTTTCCATGATTATGAGTTGAAAACGGTGAAGGCTGCGATTGATGTAAATGAAAATCAAAAGCTCAAATTAGTGAAGAAATCCCGCAAATACTTTGACAGTCTACAAGGATTGACGATTGCTATTCTTGGATTAACCTTTAAACCAGGTACAGATGATTTGAGAGAAGCACCTTCTCTAGTCAACATACCGCTTATGCTTGAAGATGGAGCTACTGTTAAAGCATGGGATCCTGTAGGAGTAGAGAACTTTAAAAAAATGTATCCTAATGAGCTATCCTATTGTTCTTCTATCGAGGATACTCTTTTGGGTGCTGATGTTTGTTTCATATTTACCGAATGGGATGAGGTAAAGGATTTTGACCTTAGTCAGTACGGCAAATTAATGAATACACCAATTATCCTTGATGGTAGAAACTGTTATGATTTAACTAGTGCCAAAAAGGCAAATATCATATATGATTCTATTGGTAGAGAAACGGTAAATAGCTTAGCGGTTTCGTTAGTTTAATAGATTAATCTTAATGAAGCAGATCTATCATTAGATCTGCTTTTTGAGGGGAGAAAAATATAATGAAGTTAGTGCTTTTATCTGGTGGTTCAGGAAAACGATTATGGCCACTTTCAAACGATACAAGATCCAAACAATTCCTAAAAGTATTAGAAAATAATAACGAAGAAAAACAATCTATGGTTCAACGTGTTTGGGGACAATTAAAATCGGTTGGATTAGACGGCTCTTCTGTTATTGCAACGTCAAAAATGCAACGTGATATGATTCATAGTCAGGTTGGTACAGAGGTACCATTGATTATTGAACCAGAAAGACGAGACACGTTCCCTGCGATAGCTTTAGCTGCTTCTTACCTTTATACGGTTAATAGTGTTCGTGAGGATGAGGTAGTGGTTGTATTACCTGTAGATCCTTATGTAGAAGATGGTTTTTTTGAAAAGGTGAAAGAACTTGAGAATGTTCTAGCTCATTCGGATGCAGACTTAGCATTAATGGGTGTAACTCCTACTTATCCTTCATCAAAATATGGATATATTGTCCCGAAAGAGAATGCAGACCTAGCTAATTACTTTACGGTGGATCATTTTACAGAGAAGCCTAGTGAAGAAAAAGCCGAAACGTTGATAAACATGAAGGCACTTTGGAACTGTGGTGTGTTTGCGTTTAAGTTAGGGTACTTAATATCGATTTTACAAGAAAAAGGCCTTCCTCTTCACTATGAGGAGTTAAGCCGTCAGTATCATACCCTTCCGAAAATCAGCTTTGATTATGAGGTAGTGGAAAGAGCAAGTAAAATTGTTGCCTTGCCATATAACGGGTATTGGAAAGACCTAGGTACTTGGAATACCCTTACAGAAGAAATGGCAACGACTCAAATCGGTAAGGGAGTTCTGAGTGAGGATTCCGTTAATTCCCACTTAGTGAACGAACTGGACATCCCTGTTACAGTAATCGGTTTGAAAGATGTGGTGGTTGCTGCTAGTCCAGATGGTATTTTAGTATCTGATAAAGCTTCTAGCCCGAAAATCAAGGACTTAATTAGTGGTTTTGAACAGCCGCCAATGTATGAGGAAAGAATTTGGGGTTGGTCTAGAGTGCTAGATTATGCGACGTATGAAGATGGTCAAGAGATGGTAACAAAGCGAATTCATATCCATGAAGGGAAAAATTCCAGTTATCACTTCCATAACCTACGTGATGAAGTATGGACCATTGTGCGTGGGGAAGGTGAACTTGCTCTTGATAATCATATTACACGCGTAAAAGCAGGAGATATCATCCATCTTCCAGCTGGAAAGAAACATGGTATTAAAGCTCTTACCAATTTAGAATTCATTGAAGTTCAAACGGGAATTGGAATTAGAGATGAAGATTTTACTCGTCTTTATTTCCAATGGGAAGATGTTATTCAACATTTTAACCAATCTAAAGCGAAAGTGATTCTGTAGAGGAAGACGTACTGTCTTCCTCTATTTTTTGGAGTATGATGATGAAAACAATCACGTTTTACATATCAGACTATGGGTACGGTCATGCTACAAGAAGTGTTGCTTTGATTAGAGAGTTATTACGTCAAGAAGAGCATGTGAGAATAGTTGTTTGTCATTCATATGCCATACGGTTTTTAAAGGATTCCCTACAAGACAAGAGAGTTAGCTTTCGAGAAATCTCTACAGATGTAGGTTACGTTTTAAAGCATGAATCCATCCTACCTGATCAAATGCGGTTAACGAAAGAATATCTGTCATTTATCGAGGATTGGGAAGAAAAACAATCGAGAGAAAGAACCTTTCTGAAAGATCAAAAAGTCGATCTTGTCGTTTCTGATATTTCTCCATTACCTTTTCCAGCTGCCTATGAACTTGGAATTCCCTCTGTAGGTGTGTCTAATTTTACTTGGTATACAGCATATCAAGGATTAGTAGACAATCAATTGCTTGATCCTTTTTATCATGCCTATAACAAAATGACGGATTTCTTTTCCTTGGCTAGTAGTCAAGAGGTAAAGTGGACAGAAAGTGTTAATACCTATGGGTTTTATTCGAGAGAGACAGACAGATTCGAAGTCCAAAGAATCAAAAGCCAACTAAACCCCGACGGTAAGAAGACCATTGTTTTTGTGGGAATCGGCATGAAGATGGATACGAGCTTTCTTGAAAGTCTTCCTTTATGGGAAAGCCAAGACTGTGTGTTTGTTGTGTCTTCGAATGTGGATATCTCAAGAGAAAATGTGTTTAAAATGCCTATTGAGTATCTAGAATCTCAGAATTTTATCTCAGCTTCCGATTTAGTAATAACAAAAGCAGGGTGGGGCACGGTAAGTGAAGCAGTAACGGCAAAGGTTCCGCTTCTCATTATAGAAAGAGAATCGATGCAAGAGGATAATAATACGACTGCATACTTACAGGATCGTGATCTATGTCAGACTATCAAATGGTCAGATTTTAAGACTCTAAGATTAAATCAGACTACTTTGAATTTATTTAAAAATAATCCTTCATTAAGAACATTTCGGAATGAATCATCAGATATCGCAAGGGATATCCTTGCATTAATATAAGAAATATCAGCAAACAAGAAATGGAGTAAAGTCAACATGGAATGGAAAGCAACAGTGAACAAATGGCTTACATTTGAGCCACTAGATAAAGAACTTAGAAATCAATTAGAAGAATTATCAAATGATGAAAAAAAGGTAGAGGACTATTTTTACAAGCATCTTGAATTTGGAACGGGCGGAATGAGAGGAGAAATCGGTCCGGGGACGAATCGAATGAATATCTATACGGTCCGTAGAGCAGCAGAAGGGTTAGGCCGGTATGTTCTAGAGCAAGGAGAGGTGGCAAAGCAACGAGGCGTTGTGATTGCATATGATTCTCGTCATAAATCTCCAGAGTTTTCATTAGAGGTAGCACGTACGATCTCAAAGATGGGAATTCAAACGTATTTGTTTGAAGAATTACGTCCAACACCTGTTCTCTCTTTTGCAGTTAGATACTTAAATGCTTTTGCTGGTGTTGTCATCACAGCAAGTCATAACCCACCAGAATACAATGGATTAAAGGTATATGGAGAAGATGGTGGGCAAATTCCACCAGAAGCAGCTGATACCATTATCCGATATGTGAATGCGGTTGAAAACGAATTAACTGTAGAAGTAGCTGAAGAAAAGGACATCCTGGAAGCTGGACTTCTAACATATATTGGAGAAAAGGTAGATAAGGCATACGTACATCAATTGAAGTCTATTCAACAGAATGCAGAGTTAGTTGAAAGTGTTGCGAATGATTTAAAAATCGTGTTTTCACCATTACACGGGACAGCGAATCTCCCTGTTCGAGAAGGTTTACAGGCATTTGGATTTGAAAATGTTACGGTGGTGAAGGAGCAAGAGCTACCTGACCCTAATTTTTCAACAGTCACATCACCAAATCCTGAAGAGCATGCTGCTTTTGAGCTAGCCATCCAATATGGGAAGAAAATGGATGCCGATATACTACTGGCAACAGATCCAGATGCGGACCGCTTAGGTGTGGCTGTAAAAAACTTAGAGGGTGACTATTTCGTATTGAGTGGAAATCAAATGGGTGCTTTAATGCTAGAGTATCTATTGTCACAAAAGAAAGCACAAGGAAAGCTAGCGGGGAATGGCATGGTAGTTAAGACCATTGTGACCTCTGAGATTGGTCGAGCGATTGCAGCTGCTTATGGCATTGAGACTATCGATACATTAACAGGCTTTAAGTTTATAGGAGAGAAGATCCTTGAGTTCGAACAAACCAAAGAGCATACTTTCTTATTTGGATATGAGGAAAGCTATGGTTATCTGATTGGTGACTTTGTAAGGGATAAGGATGCTGTACAATCTGCTGTTTTTGCTGCTGAGGTTGCTGCTTTTTATAAGGCACAAGGAAAGACCTTATATGAAGGATTGTTAGACATCTTTGATAAATATGGTTTTTACCAAGAAGCTCTTGAGTCCATTACTTTAAAGGGGAAAGACGGAGCGCAACAGATTGCTAGCCTGATGTCAACTATTCGTAATGAAGGATTTAAGGCAATGGCTAATATAGATGTAATTACAACAGAAGATTATCTTGCTTCTACCAAGCTTGTAAATGGTATGGAAAGTATGATTCACTTGCCAAAATCAAATGTGTTAAAGTATCACCTAGCAGATGGTTCTTGGTTCTGTATACGGCCTTCAGGCACCGAACCTAAAGCTAAGTTCTATTTTGGCGTAAAGGCAGACTCGTTAGATGGTAGCTTAGAAAAACTAGAAATTCTAAGATCTTCTGTAATGCATTATGTGAATTCAGTGTTAAATTGATAAGTAGAAAGCCTCCTGCAATTTGGCAGGAGGCTTATATAATTTGTATATTATTGGTGCGAAACGATAAGATCTGCATGCCCCGTTAAAGAGAATTTCCCCATTTCGTTAGTAAGCATAAAATGATCTCCCTTTTTAAAATAAAAACTCCTCATGATTAACAGTAAACTTCTGTAAGTTCAAGTACATTTGCTGCTTCATCTTTGAAAGATCTGTCAGTAAACATTTATCAATTATAAGGAGCTCGACTTTTTTATATTTTTTTGCCCTTGCGATAGCCTCTACAGCAGCCAATTTTGCGAGTGTTAGATCATTCAATAATCCGTTAAGCAAATTAGAATAAACTTTAGTAGAACATTACCCATCAGAGAAGTGGAGTGAGTGAAGCTCTAATACGTAATACCACTGATGGAAAATATAATGGCATCTGGAATCTTGTTTTTAATAAGGTAAAATTGTTCAAATGAACTCGGAGATCTAATTAAAAAAGGAATAAAGAAAAACACCAGTTCAATAAAAAATGAAAGAAAGAAGTTGTAGTTAAACACATGTAGAATGTCGAATTGAAAGCGAAACAGGATTCCGAATGGTTTTATCAAGTTATCTGAACAAATTTATTAGAACAAAGATTTACTAGTTATTCTAAGCAAGTAGCAATAGGATTTTTTTCTCAACGGAACCGTCATAAAACTACCTAATGTCATTAGGTAGTTTATAACGCCTAGGCCAAATAGTTTCTAGAGAGGTTAAATAATCCATTTTTTGTAAATATAAAAATGTAACCATTATGTAAGTTATTGTTATATAATTGAAAAGTTATAAACATATTTACAGAGGTGTTGTTAATTGAAAAAATACAAAGAAAACTTCCTTCATAGTCATTTATATAACAACATTGAAAGATTCACAGTCGTGATATTGATGTTTCTTTTTACTGGAGGAATAGCTTTAGATATTGTAGGTTGGAAAAAAGCATCAATAGTAATTGGTTTATTAATATTTATCTATAAAGGAAAACCTTTGCAGTTAATATTAAAAGATAGATGGTTATTTTCTACTCTTTTGCTATGTATTTTTTCAACTACTTGGTCAGTGAATTTTGACCAAACAGTTGAAAGCCTCTATGCGTTACTTAGTACAACCTTATTAGGTTTGTTTATCGCGTGGAGGTATACAGTAAGTGAAATTTTTAAATTAACTGCGATATCTTTAGGACTTGCAGCATTTGTAAGTTTGGTATTTGTGTATATACTACCAACTTATGGGGTGGATATAAATGGAAATTGGAAGGGGAGTTTTTTACACAAAAATATCTTAGGTCAATATATGATTCTTGGATGTTTTTCACTTTTATTATTAACATCACAAACAAAGAGACATAAGTTAAAAATTTCAACAATGCTATTAGTTGGATTATTGATGTTATTTAAATCGGAGTCAACAAGTGCTTATGTGATATTTTTGCTTGTATTAGCTTTGAGTATTTTTATTAGAGTTTTAAGAGTTAATAAAAAATTCCTTGTTACAATAGCTATGATAATACCAATGCTTGTTGCTACTTTACTAATTGGTTTGATTAAAAATGCTGAATTCATTGCTAATTTATTTGGAAAGGATTTAACATTTACAGGTAGAACAACTTTATGGCAATTGATAATAAATAAAATAAAAGAGAATCTATTATTGGGCTATGGGTACGATGCTTTTTGGTGGAATATAAATGAATATTCTTACGTATGGAATGTTCTCACTTGGCAACCATCACATACACATAATGGTTATCTTGAATTACTTTTAAACATCGGACTAATTGGGTCGTTAATATTTTTTATAGGCTTTTTTAAGAATTTTCTCAAGACATTAAGTGTTTATATAAAATACGGTACTA
The DNA here is from genome assembly GCA_041640555.1 of Bacillaceae bacterium. Classification (GTDB taxonomy): domain Bacteria; phylum Bacillota; class Bacilli; order Bacillales; family Cytobacillaceae; genus Robertmurraya_A. The sequence continues at coordinate 268,670 of JBEQAB010000002.1, read as the reverse complement.
ATGAGGGAGTTTGGTTAATTGGCTTTTTATTGATTTTGCTCATAATAAATATTACTGAAGTTAATTTTTTACAAAAAAATAGTCTATTTTGGATAATATATGTTGCTAGTGTATTAAGTTTAAGGTTTAAGGGTATGAAGACTTCTGTTGAAGGTTTTATACTAAAAAATATTATTGCTGTAGCAAGTATTTCAGATTATAAAGCCCTAGAAAATAATTATAGAAATGGTAACAAAGGTTATATTAATGAAATGGAACAAAAAGGTTTGGTTTTTTGGATTAACAAAGGTGTTGAAGTTGAAGTGTTGGCTGAGCAAAAAGACCTGATATTAATTAAAGATAAGTACTCAAATAAATCCGGATATATTAAAAGAAAATATCTCTATATTAATTGACTGCATTAGGATGGAATAGTGTAATAAGAGGTAGTAGATAATAATCGTCCACCTGGAGGAAGTAATAATAATTAAGTACCCAATTATTTGAGCTGCCCTGTAAATGTTAGATACAAAAAATATTTACGGGGAGTTTTTATGTCTAAATTAACAGTGGATATAAAACTAAATGCAGTGAAACGGGATTTAAATGGATTTGAAGGTTGTAAGGTTTTGGCAATAAGTATTAGTTCAACAAATTCCCAAGTTATTACCTAGATGAAACTGTATGAGGCAAAAAGTTATAAATGATCTATTAAAAGACTATATAGTATACTCTACTCGGTTTACACTAGATGTACTTAACTATTTGAAAGATATAGGCGCTTCTCTTCTAGAAACAGCGAGTACATTTAATACCTCTTCTCCAATTCCCTTTTAACAATGAGAGCAGTAATTAACAAAGCAAGGGCAGATGTGCTAAAACCAAAGTAAAAATGGTGTCCTCCATTGAAAAAAACAACTAATAAGAAGCAATAAAAAGATGTACTACCCTTAGAAACTTCAGTCAAGACAATACAAGAATTAAGCGGAAGAAATTTTTGAACAAAAGACACATTACGATGCAGTGGACCTAGTTGAAGTAGCAAACATTCCACAAAGTACCTAATACTATTGGGAAAAACAAATAAATAAAACAGATAAATATGCAGATTTTTAGAAGCAATTACGGTTAATTATCTTAAGGCAGAGAATGAATGATATATGGGTAACTAACATTAAGAGTTTCATTAATTTGTAGAAAAGCGTCCGAAAACAAAGAATATATTCAGTATGCAAAAAGAATATCTACTAGTCTCTTGACCGAATCTTCTAATAGCAAACAGGTGGTCAAGCAAAGGAGTGTAGTTATGTGTTTAATAAAAATGTGGGTATTTATGTTTGATAGTAGTTCACGTGACAATAAGTAAAGCACGGAAGTGAAGAAAGGTTAGGGTAAAATTAAAAAGAAGTAAATACTTTATGTTAACAAAAGTAAAGAGAATTATGTTTCAATTAAAGACATTTCAAAAAGGTGAGGGGTTTAAAGAACTTACATGGTTTCTTTACAAGAGTGACAAGGTTATATAACTTATCAACTACTGGTCTATTCAGGATGGGATTATAGAAAAAGCAATAGCTTGAACTTTAATAAGCGAATCCTAAAACCCCTTAGTAAAAAGGGAAGCAATTTACCGTGTAATAAACAGACGGTGAATTGCCTTTTAGTCTTAAATTAAGTTTAAATAATTAGACACGTAAGTTATTCATTTTCTTCAACATTGGTAGTATGTTTTAATAATGCATAATTAAAGGTGCGAAACTATAAGATCTGCATTCCCCGTTAAAGAGAATTTCCCCATTTCGTTAGGAAGCATAAAATGATCTCCCTTATTAAATTCAAACTCCTCATGATTAACAGAAATTGTTCCCTGACCCTGAATAACACTTACCAGTTGGAAAGATTGAGTCTGATCGAGAGAAGCTTGTCCATTAATTTCCCATTTATGAACGGTGAAATATGGATCACGAACAAACGTAGTGATTTGTAAATCCTCAACTTTCGATTGTTCAAAATGAAGACTTGGATTAATGGCAGGAATGGTTGTCACTTCAATGGACTTTTCAATGTGTAACTCACGTTTGTTTCCATTTGAATCGGAACGATCATAGTCATATACACGGTAAGTAGTGTCTGAGTTTTGTTGAGTCTCTAGAATTAGGATTCCTTTACCGATAGCATGAATGGTACCACTAGGGACGAAGAAGAAGTCTCCTTTTTTCACTTGTTTTCGAGTTAAAAGTTCATCCCACTTACCATCTTCTATCAACTGAACAAATTCTTCTTTTGATTTGGCATGATGACCATATATAATTTCTGCTTCTGGTTCACAGTCAATAATGTACCAGCACTCTGTTTTCCCGAACTCTCCATTTTCATTTTTATATGCATATTCATCATTTGGATGAACTTGAACAGACAAATCATCGTTTGCATCTAAGATCTTTGTTAATAAAGGAAACTTCTCCCCAGCAACATGACCAAACAGCTCACGTTGGGTTTCCCAAAGCTCACCTAGTGTCTTTCCTTCAAAAGTACCGGTCTTAACCTTACTTTGCCCATTTTTATGTGCAGCAAAAGCCCAGCATTCTCCTGTTTGGTTTGAATGGATGTTGTATCCAAATTTAGTTAAATGATCTCCACCCCAAATACGTTCTTGAAATATAGGCTGGAAGAAAATTGGTTGATTCATGTTTGACATTACTCCTTTTTAAAAGCTATCCCTTTATTTTACTGAAATTTGAGATGATTGTCACTCTTAGAATTAGGTTTTGGAAGTATTTGGAGGTGCTTGTGTTACAGGGGACAGGTACCTTGTTCCCTTCCACTTCTAGGTTTTAATTTTTTTCGAAGGGCACAATTCTATAAGTTTTGTCAGTGAGGAGTTTTGCGGAAATTCAATCAAACGTTTGATTGAATTTTTTTCGGCTCCTTTAGTTCCTCATGATTTTACTTTACTCGGATCCAATAATAGAAAAGGAGATAGGTACTGTGTCCACTAGGAAGGTTACTATGGATTTGGCTAGATTTATTCGTTTTGACTTTTCATTGGGACAAGGAGCCTGTCCCCTGATTTATGTCCCCTGAATTATGTTCATGAAAATGTCACATTTCATACAGAAAACACATAACCATTTTCTACAAAAACTTATATATCATCTATGATACGAATTTTTTATAGAAGAAGGGATTGTGGTTGAGATGGCTAAATACAGAATGGTACGTGTTGATTTTTGGAAGAATCCGGTTGTTTCAGAACAGATGACTCCAGAGGATAAGTACTTTTACTTGTACCTCCTTACAAATCCACATACAACTCAAATTGGTATCTATAAGATTACGAAAAAACAATTGGCTTTTGATTTGGGGTATACAATCGAGAGTGTTCAAGCGTTAATGGAAAGATTTATTGAACATTATCAACTGATTCGTTACAATCCTGAAACAAGTGAACTCGCGATTAGAAACTGGGGGAAATATAAACTACATAAGGGCGGCAAACCTGTCATGGACTGTATTTCTTCCGAATTAAAAGAGGTGGAGGATTACTCTCTTATCCAATATGTAGCGGCATCCATTGATAAACAGGAAATCCTTAGTTTATATGAGGCTTTTTATAAACAAGCAGGGAGGTTACTCAATACGCCATTTAGGGAAGAAGATGAAAGTGATTCTCCTGAGGAAACTGAATGTGAAGAATTTGACGATGTGTCCCTGCATCGTAATACGATACGTGGACAAAAAGAAAAAGAAATTGAAAATGAATATATTAAAGAATATATAAACGAATATGAAAAAGAAAAACAACAACAACAAAATTCTCGTTATCCAAATGTAGTGGTAAATCCAAACATAGAGAATTCATTAAAGATGAAGCAAGAATCAGAAGATATAAAAGAAATTGTTGAGTTTTGGGACACCAATGGATTTGGTATTACGAACATTAATGCAAAACAACAGCTACTAACTTGGTTAATGGATTCTAACTTTTTACAACCGAAGGACATGATAATAAAAGCCATGATGATCGCATGTGCCAATAATACGCGAAGGCTCACCTATGTGATGGGTATTCTGAAAAACTGGGAAAATGATTCATTATTGACGGTGAAAGAAACTGAATTGTATGAGGTGAACTTTAAGCCAGTACCATCGCACCGGCAATCAAATAGATCGCTTCTTCCAGGGGGAAGAGATATTCCAAGTGGATTTAAACTAGATCTTACTGCTGGTGAAGACTGGTGAGATATGGTATTTGGGGACAGGCACCATGTACCTCTGATTAGGGTATTACGAACTTCATAAATATTGCTAATTTGGGGACAGTGAACCTGTCCCCTTGAACTCAACGATAATACTTAAGAAAGTATATCCAAGAGTGATCATGTATGTAATGATCACCTGTACATATATCTATTTTTATTTTCTCTTGAATGATTCTCCGTACCTGGTTAATTACTTGTTTATGTGGTTGGGATTTCCTCTAAGTGCTATTTATCAAAATTATCGAGTGGTAGTACTAGCTTTTATTGGCTCGATGATTTTAAACTATTACTCTTTCTTTTACTTACATGAGGAAATGTTCCCGAATGTTGTAAAGGGCGATTTTTTTATCTCGTTTTGTTTGGAATATTTTCTACACTTTTCTTTTAACATTTATTCATATGACTCTCCGGTTATGGCAGGAAACTAGGGAGGCATACGAAAAGCTTCGGGAATTATCATATCATGATTCTTTAACTGGAGAAGCGAACCGGTTATTGCTTAAAAGAAGTTTAATCAACTAAAGGAGTCAAAAGCTGATTCTATTGCACTGTTATTCATGGATATGAATGAGTTTAAATACATAAATGATACGTATGGACATGATGTAGGAGATCAATTACTGGGAAGGTTGTATCAAGGGTAAGAGGAGAGCTGAGAAAATCGGATTTACTCTGTCGATTGGGTGGAGATGAGTTTGTGATCCTGTTATCAAATATAGAAAACAAAGAGTTAGATGGGCTATCAGTACGAATTCATTCCTCAATGGATCCGCCGCTGAGCATCAATAATCATACGATACAAGTTTCTACAAGTATCGGTTCTTCCTATACAACCGAAGTATCCTGTGTTGATCTAGGTGCCATGATTAAAGAAGCGGATGGAGATATGTACATGGAAAAGAGGAAGGGGACGCGGGGACAGGCATTGTGACCCAACCTTGTTTAGAGAGGAGGGACAATGGACCTGTCCCTTTGTCTTTAAAAAACATATTAGTCGGTTTTATACTGTCAAATTATACCCATGGGCAACCATGGGTACTTTTGCCCTTTTCTAAAAGTTGAGTATTTTCTTGTTTTTTAATTCATAATAATATTTCTTTCGGATCGAGGGTATTTTGCCCTATAAAATCTAATTTGAATACTAGTAGTATATAGTTATTTTTAACTATTTATTGTTGATTTATTGTAAAAATTAAACAAAATTGGAAATATGCATTGACGGGTTTCGACAGGAATATATATAATGAGTTTGTTCTTTATAAATTACATTTTTAAATACTTCATGACTTTCCACATAGTAAATCCGCATTAAATCAAGTCCCTAAATAAAGTCTTGTTAATGGGAGACTCATTCTTGATTTACAAAAGATAATAGTATTTCCAATTGCGATTTTGGGACCTTTATTCACTAAATTCATTATTTTGATATTTTAGTATTAATTTACGAAGTATGTTTAACTTCGATTCCTTTGAAGGAAACTCAGACATTCCTTTATAAGATTAATATTTTACTTGAAACTAGGTTGAGTAATATAGGGGGATTATATGAAAAAGAAAATAATTATTAGTTTAGTGGTAGTAGGAGGTTTTGTTTTTTCATATTTTCAGTATTATTATTTGGCTTCAAAACCAGCTGCGGGTAATACATCTGAAGTAAAGCTTTATAATATATCTCCAGCAGAGAAAATTTTTATTAACGGTTTAATAGAACCAATTGAAAGTGCAGAAATATATACAGATCCAAGTAAGGGTTCCGTAAGTAATACATATGTTACAAATGGTCAAATCGTTCAGAAGGGAGATCTGTTATTCGAGTATTCGAACAGCTCGGTAACGGAACAAATTGAGCAATTAAATTTACAAATAGAAGCTCAGTATAAAGAAATAGAGCAATTGAAAGTAAGGAAAGAAAATAGCAATCAAAAACTGGCAGAACAACAGAAAAAATTGAAAGAGCAGGAGAGACTTTTAGCGGAGCAACAAAAACAAGCAGAAGAACAGCAAAAACTAACAATAGAAACTCCGAACCCAGATGAACAAATCAATTTAGAAGGGCAACAAGGGTCAGTTGAGCAACAACCGCAAGCTACCCAACAAACCGTCGTAACTACAAGTAGTTTAGCAGGATTGGACACTTCGGTTTTATCAGGTGAAATTGCAGCTTTAGAAAATGAAATTAGTGCATTTGGTGAACAAATAACTTCTATTCAAAACCAGGTTGCTACTGTTGAAAAACAAAAAAGTTTATTAAAAGACAAAGAGGTTACTAAGGAAATAGCACCGATAAGCGGGAAGGTAATCTTGAATGATTTGACTACTACACAATCGCCATACTTATTGATTGAAAGTACTGAATATTATGTGAATGGTACTGTTAGTGAGAAAGATCTTCCTAAATTGGCAGTTGGGCAACATTCTGAAATACTCATTCACTCAACTAATGCTACCATTACAGGAATAATTGAATATATTGGGGACAGACCTGTGGTTTCGGATTTAAGTTCAAATCTGACAAACGGTAATAATAATGTCTCAAATTATCTGGTTAAAATTAAGCTGGATTCCCAAGAAAATTTAATAAATGGTTATCATGTTCAAGCTAACGTTAAACTGTCTGAATCCGAAATGAAAATTCCAAGAAACGCAATTCTTGAAGGAGAAAAAGGAACTAGCTACGTTTACAAGGTAGTAGGTAAAGAATATATCAAACAAGATATTACTTATTCAGAAGAAGACTCAGAGGAAGCTTCAGTTATCAGTGGATTAAAGGAAAATGACATAATTGTTTTCAATCCATCTTCTGTTATAGAAAAAGAAGAAGGTAAGAAGAAATGAATAGAATTATAGAATTAAAAGATATTCATAAAACTTATAAAACCAAAGGAGAAACATATCAAGCATTAAAATCAATAGACATTAGTATAAATCAAGGTGACTTTTTAATGATTATGGGTAAGTCAGGTAGTGGAAAGACAACCTTACTGAATATTCTAGGGCTATTAAATAATTTTGATAGTGGGAACTATATATTTAATGATCAAGATGTAACCCATTTTAATGATAATCAAAAGTCTGAACTTAGAAATGCCTACTTTGGCTTTATATTTCAACAGTTCCACTTAATAGAGTCCTTAACCATTAGTCAAAATATAGAAGTACCACTTCTCTATAAAGGAGGAGTTAATCAAAAAGAAAGAAATGAAAAAGTAAACCACTATTTAGAATTAGTAGGTTTATTAGATAAAAAAAGACAGATGCCTTCTGAATTATCAGGAGGACAACAGCAGCGAATTGCAATAGCAAGGGCATTAATCAATGATCCGTTGGTAATATTAGCTGATGAACCAACTGGGTCACTGGATACGAACACAGGTGAACAAGTTATGAATATCCTTCAAAAACTTAATAAACAAAACAAAACAATTATAATGGTCACACACGACCATGAAATGTTAAAATATTCTAATAAAGTAATTTATATACAGGACGGTTCTGTGTTAAAGGTGAGTGAGCATGTCCATTCCTAATTTACTTAGTACTGCAATTAATAGTTTAAGATCTCATAAACTTAGAACCTTTCTAACGATGTTAGGTATAGTCATTGGCATAGGCTCGGTTGTAACCATACTATCTATAGGAAATGGGTTAAAAGTGGAAGTATTAAAGACATCGGAGGATACCAGTGCCAACAAAATAAATATTTACTTTATGCCGGAAAATCCTGAGGTTGAGATTAACCTTTTGGAACCATTCGGTCAGTCAGATATTTATAATCTTAAAAGATTAGATGGAGTTCAAGAGGTAAAAGCTTCCGACAATTCAATTGGAATGATTAGTTTTGCAATGGAAAATATATCCTATTTTAATAAAAATACAATGACAGTATTAGATACATATGATGACAATAAAGATTTGAATATTGAGTTTGGTACCGATTTTACTAGTATAGTAAATGAAAACAGAAGGATGATTGTGTTAGATCATAATACGGCTAAAGAACTTTTTGATAGCCAGGAAAACGCTATAGGGAAGGGTGTAAACATAAAGGGAGAGGATTATGAAGTAATTGGTACATTAAAAGAACATAACTCCTATTCTGTAGGAGATGGCTATAGTTATATTTCCAAACAATCTATGGATAATATGATGGAGAATAATTCAATAAGTTCAATAGATATTTATCTTTTACCTGACGTGAATAAGGAAATTGTATTTGAAAATGCAAAAAGAGAACTAATAACTAGTCATCCGAATATACAAGGAGAGTATGTTCTTGAGGATCCGCAGGAAATTACAAAGGCGTTTGAAAGCATTATCAATGGATTAACTTCATTTATAGCTGCTGTATCGGCGATATCACTATTTGTTGGTGGAATTGGTGTTATGAATATTATGTATGTGTCGGTTTCAGAAAGAAAAAGAGAAATTGGGATAAGAAGGGCAATAGGAGCAAAACAAAAAACGATTATGTTACAGTTTTTATTTGAAGCAATTATGGTTACCGGAATAGCAGGATTAATTGGTATATTATTTGGATATTTATGTGCGAGGTTAGCGGGTTCTTTGTTACCTTTCACTCCAGTTTTAAGTGTGGGCAGTTTTATAGGAGCTACTACCGTATCGGTATTAATAGGAATTACTTTTGGAATTATACCAGCTTCAAAAGCGGCCAAGCTTGATCCTATCGATGCAATATATAAATAATAGTCACTATTTAATGAACGTTTAGGAGGAAAATGATGAATCAAGAAATGGTTTTAAGAGAGCAACTAGGTGTATCGCAAAAATTCAAAAGTTTCTTTGTGAATCCTAAAGTTTTTTTTCTAGCAAACCAAACGAAAAACAAATGGTTTTTGCTGTTCTTAATTATTGTACTTTCAACTTCTATGCTACAAGCAAAAACGATGACCTCCGCTACGCTTACTATGGGTATGGGAGCTGATATAGGAGAAGAAGGGACAGCGATTATTAGTAAGTTATCTATGATATTTGGATTGGTAACAGGAGCTATCGGTAGTGCGGTTTCTACCTTGTTATCAGCTTTGATCATATTGCTATGCGTTAAGTATATTTTTAAGAGTGAGATCACCTATAAACAAGTATTATCTGTATATTGTTTCAGCCATATTCCAATTATTATTCTTAACGTGGTTATCCTTGCTGCATTTAACAAAATAAGTGAAACTCTATTATTATCTGATTTGACAACTTTAATTATAAGGAATGTGAATGTTTTTACGATTTGGTATGTCATTTTATTAATCATTGGGATTTCAGCAGTGGCAAAAGTGTCTATGAAAAAAAGCATTATCTTATTTCTTACTTTGTCATTTGTTACTTTAACATTCACAATAGGTAGTTATTTAATAACAGATGGATTGGGTAATGATATCTCAAACTTTGATTTTCAAACTATCTCAGAGTAAATATCTATTTTTAATGGGTAGTTTCTTCATATCAAGCCTCTACCAAGAACTTTAAAATCATGAATTGATATAGAAGTTTACTATATATAGTGAAAAATAGAAAACTTATTTTTCACAAAAGGTTAAAAATACATATGAAAGGAGGAAAGTAAGTGAATTATATTACTCAAACTTTCGGGGCTAGTGCTACTGTTGCTGCAGCTGTGGCAGGTTGGATTTTTTATCTAGTTAAATTATCAGCTTGGCAACGTGTACTAGTAGTAGCTGGTGCAGGAGTGGTTGCAATTATTGTAGGTACTATTTTGGCAATAGGAATTGATTGGGTTGTCAGAAAGTACTATAACAGAAGAATGTTGGAAACTTGGTAATGAAGAGATAAAGGGAGAGGGAGATTACTATGCTTAGTACAATGATATCCGCAACATTTAAAGTTGGCCCTGCACTAGCAATGGCGGTTGCAAGTGTAATTATTTGGGCTGCAGGAATGGGAGCAAAAAGTGCTATTTGGTTATTAGTTGCTACCGGAATCGGAGGAGTAATTGCTGCATCTCTGATTAGTATTGGACTTGTATATTTGGCTAAGAGATTTGGCTGGAATGATGACAAACTAGCGGCCTGGTAAATTCTAATAAGCTAAATAGGGGGAATTAGTGTGTTTGGTATTTCTGCAACTTTTAATATAAGTTGGGCTACAGCTGCTTCGATAGCAGGAATTATTTTTTGGGGTGCTCAATCAAGTGCAAGTACATCCGTACTTAGAGCCGCATTATTTGGTGCAGTTGGTGGGCTATTAGCAGGTGTAGTGATCATGCTAGTAGGTATGGGAGCATGGTATTTGGTTAACAGATTTTATACAAAAACTAAATTAGCTTCTTGGTAAGTATAAAGTCTAACAATATTTATCAATTATAAAACAAAGGGGCACACCTTTTCTATATAACTTCTGAAAGGTGTGTCCCTTCAAGTTTATGAATGAATAATATTAGATTGAAATTTATATTAGGAGATAAGGAATGTATAAAAAATATAAATTTTCGACATATATCTTTCTAGCCGCACTTAGAGAGTATCGAGAAAAAAATCCGTTCTCAATACATAAATTTAACTTATATATCGTTTATAGCTTAATGGTAATGATGGTCAGTTATACAGCCCTTTATTTAGGTATCAACGAGCATATTATTGCAACGGTTTTGTTATTACTTTTAGTTGTATTGTCCTTTCAATCTGTGGACTTTGATAACTTTATTAGTTTTTGTCAGAACAAGAATAATAAAATATTGATGGCTTATCCAATGAACTATAGTTACATTTTACTGGTCAATATTCTAAAGTACTTATTCCTACATCTATTCTTATTTAATCTTGGAGTTTTACCATTTGCATTTATATTTTATTATTTTTTAGATCATGCCTACTTGTTCATTATTAAGTTTTATTTGCTAGTTAATATACTATGTAGCTTTGCCTATGTACTTGGTTGGACCAGATGGATTCAAAAGTGGCAAGAGGTTAAACTATCTGAAAAAAAACTAGGGAAAGTCATTTCAATTATTTTATTGGGATCACTCTCAATTTTCATTATTCATCTAGTTAGAACCTATAAATTAAACCCAAATGAACTAATGTCTCTGGTTATGCAGATAAATCGTATAGAGCTTAATTTTTATGAGGAAAGTGTCTATTGGATCGTGGTAGGAGTAGCTATTCTACTTTCTCTACTTATACTTGTATATGTTAAAACGCACTTAACTCGTATATACAATTTTTATATTTTAGAAGGTAAATATAATAGTGAGAATACTCGGAAAAACTTCCTTGAATCAAGCATAAATTCCCAGAGATGGTTGAATATTTACTTGAAAAAAGAGTTCTATATGATTATTAGAAACAAAAATATTTACAATGAAATTGTTAGGAAAATAAAATACAGTATTCTATTAATGACAATTGGTTCTGCATATTTATTTTTCTTTCCTATTCAAATCGACATTCATATTGCGGCAATCTTTACTTCTTTAGGAGTAATGGGATACGCAGATAAAATAATCCGTAGTTATTTACCGGTCTCTGCAGAAGGCAAAATGATCATTAATTATATCCAATCTAACACGAATATTAAAACAATCATTCAAAACAAAGTAAACATGCTATTCCTTTATAGACAATTGTATATAATTGGTCCTATTATTTTTGTCGTTTCTATATCTAAGTTTAATATAATCGATATCCTTTATTTTTTAATAGTCTGGTTAACCATGTCATATACATCAGCAAATATTAAAATATACTCCGTTTCCATTAATTCTAAATTTCTAACAACAGAGGACTTTTTTAAAAAAATGACTGTGTCTGGAATTATTAAGTATATAATTTTTGAAAGTTCCTATTATTATTTAATGTTCTTAATCGTAGTATTATGCAACCTATATATTCCAAGCGTATTTGCCATCATAGTAGGAATTGTTTGGATTTCTATTATTTATAACCTAGCTGTTTATATCCTGCAAGGTCATGGGAGGAAATTTTATGGAGAATTTGAAAGATATATTTAAAAATAGAATATTTCTAATACCGTTTTTAATATCCTCTGGTATTTTTGTATTATCTTTTTTAGCTGGGCTCTACTTACATGATGTATTGATACCCATAGTCGGCGAAGACATTAGTATAGATAATATAGAGGTAGGGACGGTAGATATCATTAAAAATAATATGACTGTGTTTTTTATAAATGTAGGTTTAAGTATTGTTACATTTGGTATCTATGGGATAATTGCTAATGCTTTTAATGCAGGTACCTTAGGGATTATTATGGGCATAGCCGAAGTAAAGTTTGGTTTAAAAACAGCTTTATTAAGAATAATTCCTCATGGTGTAATTGAGATACCATTAATTATTTTATCTACTATGTTTGGATTTGTATTAATAGGGTTGCTATATCGTTTAATTACTAAAAAGAAAGTTAACTTAAAGAAATTCCTAATACAAAATGTATTTGTATTAGTTGTAATGGCGGTATTGGTGGTTATAGCAGCAGTAATTGAAGGACAAATATCAATGAACTTATCATAGTGGGTGAAATAGAATGATTCCCTTTTTTTTAAGAATACTATCCTTTAGCATCATTACCTTAAATGTTTGTTTAATATTCGTTAACCAATTTTTAAATCCAGATCATTTCTCCGATTTTTCAGAGGAGCTATTAATGGAATTGCCAACGGGGCCTATTCATTCATTTTATAGCTATTTCTTTGAATTAATAGAACTTCCGTTAATGCAAGGGATATATTTATCTTTATTATGGATATTATTAATCTATTTGATCACGGTAATTTTGTTTGGTTTAGCAAAATTAACAAAGGTCAAAGTGAAATTTCTGAAAGTTACAGAGGGTGTTGTCGTTTCCTTTAGTGTCATTATTTTTAAGGGAGTAATCGAACTATTATATTTTGTAATAAATGGACAAGCTCTTAATCAAATGTTTTTTGACATTACATTTGCACTGGTTTTAATGGTCACCTTTTGCTTTATAATACGTTCCTATGTTATAGGAGACAAAATAAACATTATCATTTACAATGGCCTCATTATTTTTGGAACAGTTATCTTAAGTAGTTTCTATGTTGTGCTAAATTTCATCTAACCATTAATTCAGATATAGGAATATGATTAGCAACATTACGATGATGATAAGGAGATAGAAAATGGCTTATTTAACTTTAAATAATGTTACTAAAAGCTATGGAAGTAAGGTAGTGCTTGATAAAATTAAACTACAGATTAAAGAAGGCAGTGTGGTTACGATATTTGGTCCAAGTGGGGTAGGTAAAACCACATTACTAAATATAATAATGGGGTTAAGTACTATGGATGAAGGAGAAATCATATTTAAAGAAACGAAGCTTAACATTCCTTTCACTGAGAGTACTAGAAAAGCTATTGCTTATATACCGGATACACCTATTTTTTATGATTATCTAACAGGCAAAGAAAATTTGAAGTATTTTAAGGAAATCTATAATAGTGATATATCTGATGAAGAAATAGAAGGGTATTTAGAACAATTTAACTTATTACAACACAAAGATACTCTCTTTAAAAATTACTCTAAAGGTATGAAACAAAAATTAATGTTAATATCAACTTTTATCAGTGATGCTTCATTAATTATTTTGGATGAACCGACAGTCGGTCTAGACCTAGTTAGTTCTTATGAATTGCAAGAGATTATAGTACATTTTAAAAAAATGAGGAAAACCGTATTATTGGCAACACATGATATAAATTTTAGTCAAAGTGTGTCTGATCAAATTATCATTATCAGTAATGGCGGAATTGTCTATGAAGAAGAGAATAATTTGGGGGTGAAGTTACAGGATATAGTTTTAGAACACATTAAAGGTAATTAATACATTCATTGAAGAAAAGCTTCTCTCCCATTAATACAGGTAGTAATTCATATGAAGGATTTATTTCTTGGTTACTAAGAATAATCAATAACTGCTTAGTGGCGGCTAAGCATATTGACTATTCTTAGTAACTTATTTAAATGATTTTTCACAAAAGGTTGCTAGTATTTCTTATTTTGATATCCACATTGTTAAGGGAGATTACTGGATGATACCTATTATTTATACAAAGTTCTTTTCTTTTTTAATCCATTGATTTTTTTTGTGAATGGAAAGGCTAAAGTGAGAAAGATAGTCCCGATAATTATTAGAATTATATTTAGGATTATGTCAAACTGATTGATGTTTCCATAGAAAGCGGTTTGAGATAAGCCTGAAACAATGAAAATTAAAGCTAAGATATACCATATAAAATTAATTCTCTTATAATGTTCAATTTGTGAATCGATGTCCGAAAAGATTTCAAATTTACCTAGTGAAGAATCCCTTCTAAAATAATGCCATCTGTTGGATGATGCAATCGGTTCAACTTTTAACTCCTCCATTAATTCCAAATAGGAGTCCTTTTCTTTTTGAAAGATTTCTTGTTTGAGAAATTCTATTCTATAAGTATAAGTACCAGGATCGCATGATTCAAATACATAATATCCGTTAGAAATCTCCCTCAGAGCATAACCATTTTCACACATACTGTTTAACCAATTTTCTTCTTTTTCTAAATTAATAAAGAGACTTTTAAATAGACTTCTTCTCACTTTTTTAATCATTTTGCTGTCCTCCAGTAATCTCTAATCCGTTATGATACATCTCCTTCAGTCTTGATATTTCTAATTCAATCACTTGGTATCCGGTTTTGGTTACCACATATACCTTCTTTCTTTTCGACATGTCTGTATCTTGATACTCTATCCACCCTTTTTCTAAGAGAGCTTTAATGGCACCGTAAAGTGTACCAGGAGCTAATGTTAAACGATCGTTGCTTAGTTTTTTTACAAATTGCATGATGCCATATCCATGCTGTGGTGTAATGAGAGATAGTAGTATATAGTATGTCGATTCTGATAAAGCGGTATGGTTATTACTATCAGATATTGGAATCACCTCCGAAAGATCACATATATCGACAAGCGATATATCGTAATACCATTATAACGCGTGCCGATATAAAAGTCTACGGAATAATATAACTTTTTGTTAATTTAATGTAAAGTTACCAGAAAAAGGGGACACAGGGACAGGCACTGTGTCCTTTTAAGGAAAAGAGAACTACTCCTAGGTAAAGAGAGGCCATTCGTAGTTTTTTCAATGAAATACTACTTCTGCAAAAGGAAAACGAAACAATACATGAAATATAGCTTCTACGTAGAAAATCTATTGTTGTCCGTTATGTAAAGAATATGCGGAAAGAAGGGCTTTTAAACGAGTGTGATTAATAGTTGTGCATAGAGAAGGTCAACCTTAAAACAGGTTGACCTACCGTTATGTAACTCATGGAGAATTCAATCAAACGTTTGATTGAAAATTATCTTTTCCGCTTTTTATGGTTACTCCTTGGCTTTCTTTTACTCGGATCCAGTATCATCGACATCGATCTTGAATTTTCCCCCATTTTGGTTGTTATGTTTCTGAGCTGCATGGCATTTTGGAGCTTGGTATTAAAGGCAGAGATCGAGCAATGGATAATGAGAGTGGTCCCATTAGTGAATTCTATGTATGTCTTCTTCTTACAACTGGTGGTACGAACAATATGTGCAGGGTTAAACCAAATCGTTTCGTCATTCTTAGCTGATTTGTTAGAAAATAAGCAAATTCGTTGTATCGGGTTAATCATAACAGGTGGCATATGGATATCACCCAGAATCCATTTTGCTGATGATATGGCTCCTTTTAGGTCATAACCAATAGATTTAATGCTGTATTCTAGTATGTGGAGAGGGGAATCATCTATGAAGAAGGTCTTTTCCAGTTCTCTAACGATGGTACAAAGCTTTCCATTTCGGTCATAAACACCATTCAAGTAAAGAGTATTCGGATTAATCATATAACATTCTAATAACAACAAGCTCCTCAGCTCCCTCAGCTTTCAAATAAGTTAACTTTGCCCCCTTACTGTTCTAAACAATACCTCCTTTACTTAATAATATCTTCCCCTTTGTTGTGATTATAAGTAAAAAGTAGTGGAGTTAAATGCCTATTGTAAGAAGTTCTTCCAAGGCAAAATTGTGAATCAGGGGGACAGGTCAGTTGTCTCATTTGCGAGTATCAATTGGAGGTTTTCCTTTTTTTCGTACTTGTATGTAGGGTTTGAGGCTCTAGTGATTATAATCACAAAGGGGGCATTTACATGTAAAATGTACATCGTAAGAAGGTAGAAAACTGAACATGATAGAGTCAGAGAATGTTGACGTAACGAAAGCGTCACTCAAGAGATTCAACTAGGATGTCTCAAAATCATAGACAGTAATCATTGAATGGAAAGAGCCTATCGCAAAGGAGTGACACACGTGCCTTCCGACAAGCTAAAGGGCGAACAGCCCTTGCCATTCTTTAAGGATAAAACTGAATATTGGACGTTTGTGGAGAATCGGAACTCAAAGCTTTAAGAAAGGGGTGGGACAAGGAACCTGTCCCTAAGTCTCTTTCTAGCTCCTGATCGCCAAAGCTTTACGGTTGACTGTGAGACGTTTTCGAGTGTAGAAATCTCTTTTACTGTTAAGCCGTAAATGACGGTGTACATCAGCCATTTCTTTTCCTTATCTGTTAACTCCTCACAATTCAAATCGTCCCATTCAAATGGAAGCGGACAGTTTAAGTCAGGGATTAATTCCCAACTTTCATCATCTACGCAAACATAATGTTCCAAATGCTTGTTTCTCTTGGTCATTTCCGTCTGGAGATGTCCTTTTATATAAGAATAAGCAAAGGAGGAAAAAGCCCCTCGTTCTTGATCATACCTTTCGGCAGCATGCCAAAGTGCAATTAATCCCGTTTGAAAGAATTCTTTTTGATTTTTATATATTCCTAGTGTTCGAATAATTTTGTGAATCATAGGCTCATATTGTTTTACGATCTCATTAAAATGTTCCACTAGCTATCCCTTTCAGGAAGCGCGCTACCAATTGTATTCCCGGGTACCCATACAATAATGGAAGAAGGACTCACCGTTCCAATTGGGAAAAGTGGAGTTGACAAGCAAAATTAAAGCTGAAATTTAAGATTTGTATTAGAAAATGAGATGAAAGTAAGGCAGATGTGAATCAAATTTCAAAAACAATATCAACAAGATTGGAATGATAACTGGGGACAGGTCCCTTGTCCCTAAACAAAGGGGCAAGGAACCTGTCCCTCCGGTTTTACAGAGATATAGTTCTATAGTAGTATTTAGGAGATTGATAGGAGGTTGTTACATATGAAAAAGATACTTGGTGTTATCCTTGTTTCCGTGGTAACGGTTTTAGTGACGTTGGTTGTTTTATGGAAGTTAGACGTTATTATTCTAAATGCGGAACCGGTAGTCTCTGAAAAAGTAAAAAAAGTGGCACGTGTGGATGAGCTTTCAAAGTTGTTGGATCTTGAATATCCACGACTTGGAGATCCGTTGGAACAGGCACATGAATTGTTAGGTGAGGTAGCCTTTGAGTCAGAGGACCAAATTGATTTTTATATCCTAGAACAACAAGAAACATTGTATGTGGAATTTAAGAACGATGATTTTTCTAATGAATCCTTCATTACATCTATGCACTTGTATACAGAAGGTGCGATAGAAGATATTCAAAAACTGGGTGAAAAAATGCTTCCTAAGGGCTATTCCTTTGTCGAAAAAGACTACTCTGAATTAGAGGATAGAAACGAAACCTTTAGATACACGAAAACCAATTTTGAAAACACGTTTGTCTATGAACTTCCGGAGCACGATAGCTATGCAGTAGTACAAATCTCTCGTAGTACAAATGATTTAGTTCCTGAAAAAGTGAAGGAAGAAATGCCTGAACAGCCGATAAGATATAGCTTGGAAGTTTTTCTAATCGAGGATCTAGAGCAGTTTGAGCTGGAATTGGGTACAGAGGAAAATTTAGTAATAGAGAGTAGTGAAGAAGTGGTGGTGGAGGACCAAGACTTTACCGAAAACTATGAAATGACAAGCAATCAACCATTTAATGATGATATTGTTCAAAGAAATAATAATATAGTAGGAGAGAGAGATTTCTTAGCGCTTGCCTCGCAAGGAAGGATTAAAGGAATAGATGTATCAGTTGGAGCACCGATCGGCCCTACTATCGAAAATGTAATTGGAATGCCTGAAGAAGAGTGGGAATCCCATGGAGGAAAGCTACTAATATACAATAGTAGCGGTTATGGTCTCGGAGTGGATTATGAGTACGAGACATACCCTGAATCACTTGTGTATAGTCTCTACCTTCCAATTGAACTCGCTTACTATGAATTAATTCAATCATTAGGTGAGCCTGAAGAGGAAGGACAAAGTGAAGTCGATTCCAGATATTATCTATATTATCAGTCAGGAGACTATTCTATTTATGTAAATAGTAGCGGAGGAAGTTCAGCATCGTTTGACTCGATCACTTTGAAAGGGAGATAAGGTGACGGAGCGGTGTGTGTGATAAAGGGACAGGTCCACTGTCCCTTTATTCATTATGTAGTAAATTGACAAAGATGAGAGATAGCTGTTTAATTGGCACAAAGAACCTGTCCCCTTGATACACTTTGAAATAGAGAAATTATAGATTCCTAGTAGGATTACAGAACCTTATATGGAATATTTAAGTGTAAGTATTTCCCCCCTAAATTACTTCCTTTTACTTATCTTCTAACATTAAATTCGTTTAGTATCTTAAATCAAAAATTCCTACACCCAAAACCAAAACTCATTAAAACCAAAAATGTATGCCGAGGTGAGAGTTATTTGCCAAGGAAACCTAGAAAGAAAAGCAGGAATGGAGTATACCACATTATTATTAGAGGAATTAATAAACAAATTATTTTTGAGGAGGATGATGATAAAAGAAGATTTCTTGAGACGATAGGTAGATATAAGAAGCAATGTAATATTAAGTTGTATGGTTACTGTTTAATGGATAATCATGTGCATCTGTTAGTAAAGGAAGTAGAAGTGACCGTTTCAGAGTATATAAAAAGAATTTGTTCAAGCTATGTATATTGGTACAACATGAAATATGATCGGTGTGGTCATTTGTTTCAAGATCGTTTCAAGAGTGAAGTGGTTGAAACTAGGGCTTATTTTTTTACAGTACTCAGATATATTCACCAAAACCCATTAAAAGCAGGTATCGCAGACAATGTGTTTGATAGTAATTGGACAAGTATAGGTGAGTATTTGGATCAGCCGACTATCGTAGATACCAAATTTGTACTGAGTCTCTTTTCAGAACATAGAGAAAAAGCGATCCAGTTAATTGCTAGGTACATGAATGAAATAAGTGATGACCTTTGTATGGAAGATTTAGTTAGAGTAAGATTGTCAGACAACGAAGTTATCGAGTATTTAAGAACTTTAGGCATTACAAGCAGTAGTATGCTACAACAAATGAGTAAGGGCCAAAGAGATACTGTAATAGCAATGCTAATGAAATTGAATGGAGTATCAATAAGGCAAATTTCTAGGATCACAGGATTCTCAAAAAGTGTTGTTCAGCGTGCACGGGACCGGAACTAGGGGACAGGTCCCGCGACCCACAATAAGTAAAACGGTAACCAAGACTTATGTTATAAGAGAATTAAGAAGAGGGACAGATCTATTTATTCTATGTCCCTCTTTCTTCAAATGGGACAGCTGACCTGTCCCTATGTCTCATGCAGAGGTTATGATCAAAGAGCTGAGAATCAGTGGGATTGTGATGAATAAAAGATAGGATTTGGATTATCATAAGCTAATAAAAATGGAGGACCAGGAACATGTTCCTATAATAATTGTTGAAAAATGTCGACTATTTATTAGAATGGTTTGATACTTTTCTCTTGTTGTTCTTTATATGAAACGATAAAATAATAAATAATGAACAATCAGATCGAAAAGGAGTTGTCTTACTTGAGTATTAAATCCATTTCTTGTTTTTTTCGTAGATATCATAAGTATAACTATTTCACAGGGAGATGTATCAGATGTGGCAAGGTAAGTAGAGGAGCATAGGGACAGGCACTGTGTATTTTTACGGGTGGTTGGAAATGAACTGTTGTTTATCTCCACATATATTTCTGCATGCCTCTGGGACAAGGAACCTGTCCCCATGACCCCGCCTCAGGATAAATCCATTTACTTTTTTTAGGATGTGTGATAAATATTGAATATAGGAAAATGTTACTATAACTACATACAACAGCTAGAAGAACCAGGTGAAAGAAAATGTTAGTGAATATTGTATTATCCTTTGCGCTTTTGTTGGTGGTTTTTAATGTCCACTTTGGAATTATTGTAGCAAAGCGCTTCCAATCCAGTTTGTTTGGACTGATTAATTGGGGTATGGCCTTTATTTTGTTGGTCTGTGTTATTCAGAAAATTTATGAGATTAATTTTGTTTAAGTTTACCAGTCTATGAGGCTGGTATTTTTTTACTTTTTACATAGGAATAATTTGGATAGGGGATAGTTACGTATGGTTTCCACTTTTTTAGCATAAGGATAAGTATCAGACTTCTTGGAGGTTACTTATGTACAGGAGAAACAGTAGGGGATTCCTTCCCTTCCTATTCTTGATTCTCTTTCTAGTAGGGGGTTATTTTCTCATACGATATGGACTTTTTTCTTCATCTAGACAAGCTACTCATGTGGTGGAGGAATTCTATGGATATGAACAAACAGGTGATTATTCGAAGTCGTGGGAATTATTGCATCCCTTCATGAAAGAAAAGTTTCCAAAGGCAGGATATATTCAGGATCGGGTTCATGTGTTTATGGGACATTTCGGGGTGGATACCTTTGAATATAAAATCAATGATAAAAGAAAGATATCTAATTGGAAAATGACAAAGGAAAGCAAAGTCTTTAATACCGTCTTTGAAATGAAAGTCACACAGTCATATAAAGGAAAGTACGGAACTTTTGAGTTTGTTCAATATGTGTATGCAGTTGAGGAAAAAGGTGACTGGTTGATACTCTGGGATTTTAAACATTAATTCAATCATTGGACAATGACACTCTTAATAATAACTGCTATACAAAAAATATGAAATATATATGTGCAACCTTAAAGGTATTAGTTAAAAAAAGCAAAAAGGTTGAAATAAGAGGGAGTATCCAAATTTTAGGATGCTCCCTCTGTATATAGTCATTATTTATATTTGGCTTGTTAGTATTGTTAATACGGCACTTAATAACATGGTACCTAGAATAATTGATGCATATAGGATCGCTTTATTTCGCTTTCTCTTTATCATCACTTCTTCAGGTGTTAAAAATTTAGACATATCCCATTCTCCTTTAATGTTGATAGTAGCTGGCTGGCTTTATCAAGTATATCCAATGATAGAGGCCCCTATAGCTTTGCGTGAATCACCTTTCAATGACCTTGCCTTTGATATCTAGTACTATTATCGGATATACTTAGTAATTTGTTAATAGGAAATTGTAACTATCTGTCTTCTTTTGTCGAAAATATGTCTAGTTTTTAACTTTCTACAAAATAATTGTAATAATTATGATACTAATGGTATAAATTAACCCAGTTTATTACAAAAATCGCCTAATTTAGCCTTATCTATGGATTTCTTATTTGAGAACTTGTATAATTTACTTGATTAATAGAGATTCGTTTAAAACCACCAATGTTATATTGGGGTTCTTATCAAGTAGAATATAGATCACTAAAGTTCAGAAGGAGCTTCTATGAAAAGAAAATTGACCTGGTCAATCCTGTCATTATTGGGACTAGTTTTTATTCTTGCTGTTTTCACCGCAATAAATATGGAAAAACAGCCTATTTCTATTGAGACAGGGAAAATAGTTTTTAATCAAAACAATAAAGGAAATTAAAAGTAGAAGCCAAAGATGGGATATCTTTAGGCTTCTTTTTCATGTAAGGTACTTACTTAATTTTCAATAATTATTAATTTTTAATTACAGTCTACTTATTTGTAAATAATATTATTTATTTATGTTATTATGTTAAAAATAAGTAAAGGTAAACATAATAATACAGGGAAGTGACAGCTATGACATTTAATGAGGTGATGGGTTTAATATTCCCGTCTTTAATTGCTTTGTTATTCTACATAAAACTACAAAAGAAGAATATAAGTACTCCAGAAATTATCTTTTTCTCCGCTCTTTTATTATTAGTGACCAATATTGTCTGTTACATTATTATGATCTATCTTGTAAAGACACCTTCATTTGAATTCACTCCTCTTTTTACAATTAAATATTCTTTAATGGCTACTGTTGTTGCATTCTTTGTTGCTATTGCCATCCGTTTTATAGAATTAAATTTAAATATTAAATTGAGAGTGGAATCCTCAGATGAAAATAATTAAATTATTTATGTCATTTCTAACTGTAGTTATTATCTTAGTGGCTTCGTTAATTATTACAGCAGCTTTCTATATCAGTACAAAATTTTCAAATCAGAGTTTGAATGAGATGCTGTTTTATCTAAACAATGGTGTAGAAGGAACTTCAAATGAAGTGTTTGTATCAGGAATAAAAGAGAGTATAGTACCATTGTTAATAACATTTGGTTTGTGTTTAATCCCAATTATAAAGGTTAACAAAAATATAAATATTATTGAAATAAACGCAAAGAGAAAGCGCTTTAAATTTACGCTATTTCCCTCTCAACTATTGTATCGATTTAGATTTCTATACGCCTCCCTTTTGTTACTATTATCATTAACCGCTAGCTTTTATTTAGTAGGGGTAGACCAGTACATTAAGCAAAAAAATAGTTTTTCAACCATTTTTGAAGAACACTATGTCAATCCAAAAGATGTTGCGATTACTTTTCCTGAGAAAAAGAGGAATTTTATCGTTTTATACTTGGAGTCAGCAGAAAACTCTTTGTTAAGTGCTGAAAATGGAGGAGGGTGGGAATACACGGTTGTTCCTGAACTTGAAGGATTAGCAATGGACAACATAAATTTTTCAAACTCAGATAAAATAGGTGGAGCTCTTCCTGTAGAAGGGACGGGTTGGACAGTTGCTGGCTTAGTTGGAACGTCTGCAGGTATCCCATTGAAGATTCCTATTGATGGGAATGAGTACACCACATCAGATAACTTCTTATCAGGTGCATATGCATTAGGAGATGTTTTAAAGAATGAGGGGTACAATTTAGAGTTCATGGTCGGTTCATATGCAACCTTTGGTGGTCGAAGTAACTACTATAATAACCATGGAGGATATGAGATCTTTGACCTTTACACCGCCATTTCTGAGGGGAAAATGCTCGAGAGTGATATCGTTTGGTGGGGATTTGATGACTCAAATTTATTCAAATGGGCTAAAGAGGAAATCACTGAATTAGCTAATAAAGAGGGTCCTTTTAGTTTTTCTTTTCTTACAGTTAATACCCATTTTCCTGATGGGTATCTAGAAGATGGTGTGGAGAACACATTTAATACTCAGTATGAAAATGTATTTGCTCATTCTTCTAAACAAGTAAATGATTTTGTCAATTGGTTAAAAACACAAGATTTTTATGAAAACACAACGCTTGTTATTCTCGGTGATCATTTAAGTATGCAGGATCCGGAGTTTTTTAAAACACATATGGATAGTGAATATACTCGAACCATATATAATGCGTTTATTAATTCTCCTGCAGAGCCTAATAACTCGAAAAACAGGCAATTCACACCTTTGGATATGTATCCAACCATTTTAGCTAGTATCGGGGTAGATATTGAATCCAATCGATTGGGGTTAGGAACCAATTTATTTTCTAATAGGGAAACTTTGGTAGAAGAATTAGGCTACGAACACGTGAATGAAGAATTGATTAAAAACTCAAACTATTACAATAATAATATTTTGCAGGATGATTATTTAGAGCTTTTAGATAAAGCTGAAAGTGAGAAAGAACAAGAGTGATGACTCTTGTTCTTTCTGGTTTTCTTTATAATTCCAAATGAGTCTTAAGCTCGTTTTGAACTCTTGCTTTTTCTTCATCTGGTACCTGTAGGTAATAAATACCATTGATTTTTGTGCCTTGGCCAGTTACCTGTAACTGTTCAATATTTTTGGCAGCGTCTTTATAGTTCTTTTGAGTTTCAACCATTTCATCAAAAGTCATATTGGTTTTCACATTTTTTCCAAGTGCTGCAAAAATATCGTCAAATTTAGTTAACGAACTAAAGCTTGCACCTTTATTCACTACCCCTTGAATAATCTGGCGTTGTCTTTGCTGACGTCCAAAATCGCCATTAGGATCATCGTAACGCATTCTTACGTATAACAATGCATCTTCACCATTTAAATTCAATGCACCTTCATTAAACTGGTGGCCTTCCTGCTCAAATGAGAAGGAATTATTAACCGTAATACCACCTACAGCATCAACAATATCCTTAAAGCCTTCCATATTCACTCTTACATAATAATCAATCGGGATATCGAGGAAATTTTCAACTGTTGCTAGTGACATTTCTTCTTTACCAAACGCATAAGCATGGTTAATTTTATCTTCGGTTCCACGACCAATAATTTCCGTGCGCGTATCACGAGGAATACTAAGCATCTTTACGGAGTTGGTATTAGGGTTCACAGTTAAAACAATTATCGTGTCAGAACGACCACTATCGCCTTCTCTTTCATCTACACCGAGCATTAAGATTGAGAAAGGGTCCTTCTGGTCTAATGCAATTTGTTCATCTCTTTTATCCGACTTCTCTCTATCTAATGGCTCATGCATGGTTTCCACTGCTGATGTTAAAGAATTATATATAGAATATACGTAGGCACCTGCACCTATAAATAAAACGGCAACTACTGCTAATAAGATACGTAACCATTTTCTCTTCTTTTTGGTTCTTTCTTTTCTCAATTAGACTCAAACCTCCTAAATATGACAAAATCCGACTTATAGCTTATAGAATAACAGAAAATAACAAATAAAAAAATATAAATTTTTGGGAATATAGTTAAGGATTTATACTTTTATAAATGTTAATGAAAATATTTATTTAGTTCTGTTAAATATGTACTATATCTTTACTCAAAGTCTGATATAATTCAATAGTTTGTAAGTTATTTGAAAGGATGTCGTCTTTTTGGGGCTTTTAAGGCTTTTTTTGGCAGTATCAGTAGTGGTTGGTCATACCAGCCTGTTTTTAGGTGTTAATTTTTTTGTTGCTGGTTCTATTGCTGTAGAAGCATTCTTTATTATTTCAGGGTTTTATATGTCTTTAATTTTAAATGAAAAATATGTTGGAAAAAAATCTTATAGACTGTTTATAACAAATAGATTGCTAAAATTATATCCAATTTATTGGGTGGTTTTACTAGTAAGTATTTTCTTTTCATTTTGTATTCCTATGTTTCAAGATATTGGAATAGAGCAATTTAGCTCCCATTTTAAAGAATTTGGAATAAGTGAATGGCTCTTTGCTATAACAAGTAATTTATTTGTATTTGGTCAAGATGTTGCAATGTATCTTGAATTAAATAATGGAAATTTAGAACTGACAAGAAATTTTGCTGCAACTGAAGTTCCATTTTGGAGGTTCTTATTTGTCCCCCCAGCGTGGTCCTTAGGAATAGAGCTTTTATTCTATGTTATTGCTCCATTTGTAGTTAGAAAAAAGAATACAGTTCTAGTTCCCTTAATAATATTTAGTTTTGGAACAAAACTATTTATCATACATTACTTGGGTTGGGATAATGACCCGTGGACATATAGATTTTTTCCAAGTGAATTAGGTTATTTTTTACTGGGGACCATTTCGTATAATTTGTATAAAAGGTTAGATAGAAATAGACCTCAAAATATCAATGAGATTGGATATATTATGTCCATTGTGGTTATCGTTTTAACTCTTATTTATAACTTAATACCGATTACTGAAATAGCAGGTATAAGCATACTACCAATTGATAGTAATAGTATCAAAAAAATAATTTATATGTCTGTACTGGTAATATCAATACCTTTTGTTTTTGAGTATACAAAAAAGAATAAAATTGATAGGTTTTTAGGTGAACTATCCTTCCCGATTTATATATCTCATTGGCTTGTAATTAGTCTTTATAATTGGTTTAATAAGGAAGAAACATATGATGTAACTTATTACTCGCTGCATATAATTTTATTAACGGTGTTAGTATCTGTATTTCTAAATAGGTTTGTTTTAAACCCTGTTGAAAAATATCGGCAAAATAGGGTTGGAAGAAGTAGCAAAAATGAGAGTATAGAAAACTATATAGAAAAGAAGCAGGTTGTTTAAAAAAGAGAAACTGACATTGGGAATCCAGGTCAGTTTTTTCATTATAAATTTTTTGTAGTCTAAAGAATTCTCAACTTATGGATTTTAAAGAGAAATCCAGTGATGTTATGATAGAATATAATAAGTAAAAATAAGACAAAACTATATACATATAAAAAATACAGGGTGATTTAATTGGAAACTAAAATCAAAGTAATGACAATCTTTGGAACAAGACCTGAAGCGATAAAAATGGCTCCACTTGTGCTTGAATTAGAAAAGCATCCTGAGCATATTGAATCCATTGTTACCGTTACTGCACAGCACAGGCAGATGCTTGATCAAGTATTAGACATTTTTAAAATAAAGCCAGATTATGACTTGAATGTCATGCAGGACCGTCAAACTTTAAAAGACATTACCATTCGTGCTTTAGACGGATTAGATAATGTCATGAAGGAAGTCAAACCAGATATTGTTCTTGTGCATGGAGATACGACCACAACCTTTGTTGCAAGTTTAGCTGCTTATTACAATCAGATAGCAGTAGGGCATGTGGAAGCAGGTCTAAGAACAGGAAATAAATATTCTCCTTATCCAGAAGAAATGAACCGACAAATGGCAGGGGTGTTAGCGGATCTGCATTTCGCTCCAACGGAACAATCACATGGTAATCTAATGGGGGAAAACAAAAAGGGTGAAAATATTTTCATAACCGGTAATACAGCGATTGATGCGTTGAAGACAACGGTTACTTCTTCTTACTTCCATCCGGTACTAGAGAAGGTTGGTACCGATAAGCTGATCCTTGTAACAGCTCATAGAAGAGAGAACCTTGGTGAACCAATGAGGAATATGTTCCGTGCAATTAAGCGTTTAGTAAATGAACACAATGATATTCAAGTGGTATATCCGGTTCATTTAAACCCAGTAGTTCGTGAATTAGCTGATGAAATCTTAGCAAATGATGAACGAATTCATTTAATAGAGCCTCTTGGAGTGCTGGATTTCCACAACTTCGCATCAAGAGCGCATATTATCCTAACCGATTCAGGTGGTGTTCAGGAGGAGGCGCCTTCATTAGGAGTACCAGTGCTCGTGTTACGAGACACTACGGAACGTCCTGAAGGAATTAAGGCTGGAACATTAAAGCTAGCAGGAACAAATGAAGATGTAATTTTTAACCTAGCTAATGAGCTACTTGTTAATAAAGAAGAATATACTCGGATGTCACATGCTTCTAACCCATATGGTGATGGCAAGGCTTCTGAAAGAATTGTAGAGGCAATCCTTTATTACTTCTCTAAAAAGGAAAAGGCACCTCTTCCATTTACAAATTAAATAACTTCAATTGGCAATCTGACTAATCGGATTGCTTTTTTTAATTGCTAACTTTATTTTACAAAATAGCAAAAATATATACAAAATTAGACATTTTCCTCGTATAATAATCTAGGCAAGTAAAAACACATATATTGACCTAGGTAAAATTACATACGAAAGGATGTCGGAGTTGAGAATTGTTAAGACTACAATCGTGTTATTCTTTGCCTTTTTAGTAGCTTTTTCAACTATACCAGTACATATCTTTGCAGAAGATTCGGCAGTATCTTCAAAGCAACAGATGGTTGAGGTAATTAGTGACACTGAAATCTACAATAGCAGTGAAGTTGTTGTAGGAATGCTTACCAAGGGTACTACGATTCAGATAATAGGATTGGATGAACAAAGAGTCTATTTTGATTGGGAAGGAGAACTTTCCAATATATCAAAAGACTCAACAAAATTACTAGACTTATCAGAGCCTAGTATTGAGCCAGAGGAAGCTGAGAATAAAGAGGTTATTCTTGAAAGTGCACTAGAAGTTGAAGATCCTGAACCTACAA
The DNA here is from genome assembly GCA_041640555.1 of Bacillaceae bacterium. GTDB lineage: Bacteria > Bacillota > Bacilli > Bacillales > Cytobacillaceae > Robertmurraya_A. The sequence continues at coordinate 240,310 of JBEQAB010000002.1, read as the reverse complement.
TAGTTCAGGAAGTGTCTATCGAAGAGAGTAACACAGTACAAATTAAGAGTGTAAAAGAATTCACTTCTTCTGATAAGTATTTCCAAGTGGTGGAGGATAGTGTTTCCGTTTATGTGAATAATAACGGGAAATTAGATCATGTTGGGTACTTAATGAAAGGTGAAGTATATTACCGGAATGCGGATTACGGAGACTGGCACCAGATTAAGTTTGGCAATAGTTACGGGTATGTATGGAAGGCTGCAACCGTTCCTTCAACCAATAAAAATTCTAGTAACTTAGTATCAAGTTCCCCTATTTCAACCTTTACCCCAACTGAAAATGTAACGGTTTATGATAATAGCTCGGGAAGTCTTGTCCCATTTCTTACGATTAGTAAAGGAGTAAAATACCCTTACTTAAATGATTGGGGCGACTGGTATCGTGTTGAGGTTTCTGGACGAATTGGTTTTGTATATAAAACATATACAACGAAAGAATTTTTGAAAAGTGATAAATACTACGAGGCAGTCGAATCTAATATCCCTATTTATGACAATAGCGACGGAACATTAAAAACGGTGGGTTATTTAAAAAAGGGAGAGGTGTTTTCACGCATATCTGATTATGGTGATTGGCATCAGGTTCGCTTCGGTAACGGTCTGGGCTATGTGTGGAAACTCGCAACAAGGCCAACAACTCAAAATAAAATGTCTAGTGAAATAACAACTAGTACAGGATCTCAAATACAGTTCATCTCAAATGAAGACCTGACAGTGTATGATAATAGTTCGGGGAGTTTGGTTCCATTCGCTACGCTATATAAGAACTCAAAAGTTCAAGCGATAAGCGAAATGGGAGATTGGTATGTTATTAACGTATCAGGAAGAAAAGGATATGTATATAAACCAGCCACTACTCGAATATTTGGACCTGACGATCAATTTTTTTCAGTAAATGAAGAAGATCTTACTATCTATGACAATAGTACAGGTTCTCTTGTTCCAGTTGGAACACTGAGTAAAGGTCAAATCTTTTCAAGGGTATCCGATTATGGAGACTGGCATAAGATCCAGTTTGGTGATAAATATGGTTTTGTATGGAAAGGTGCAACAAAAGTTGCCGACAATCGCTCGTTAGGGAAATTTGTGACGACAGGGAATAAAAATATTACCTTTAAAGCAACTACTGGTTTGACTGTATACGATAATACAAGTGGAGCATTAGTTCCAATGGGTACCATTAAAGAAGGACAAATATATCAAGCAAAGAGCATTACTGGTGATTGGTTGCAAGTCCAACTTTCAGGAAGGTCTGGATATGTTTATAGGGGTGGAGTAGAAATCATCTCTGGGAATTTATATGGAAAGGTAATAGTGTTAGACGCGGGACATGGAGGACATGATCCAGGAGCAATTGGGAAAACAAGTCAAGAAAAGGTATTAAATATACAAACGGTGTTGGAAATCTCCAAAGTTCTTGAAGAAGAAGGGGCTACTGTTGTACTAACAAGAAACAGTGACTATTTTCTAAGCTTACAAGAACGAGTTGATATTAGCACAGTGTACAAACCCCATGCTTTTATTAGTGTCCACTATAATTCTTCCACTAGTTCTAGTAGTAGAGGAGTTGAAACGTATTATTTTTCTAATGATAAAGACCTTCAATTAGCCAAAGATCTTCATGAAGGAATTGTTAGTAAAGTGGAGTTAAGGGATAGGGGAGCAAGATATGAAAATTTCTTTGTCATACGAGAAAATAAATATCCAGCTGTTCTACTAGAATTAGGCTTCATTTCAAATCAAGATGAAGAAAATATTATAAAAACAAATAGTTATCATAAAAAAGTTGCTAGTGGAGTTCTTCATGGATTAAATAAATATTTTAATAGAAGTCGTTAACAAAACGACTTCTATTAGTATAATAAAAGAGTTGTAAAAATAAGTGGGGGGAATAATGTGAAAGTGGTAACAAATGGAAAGTTTTTAAAATGGGTCATCGCAATCATGTTGGTTGTTAGTATGACAACTCCAATTCATTCGAAGGCAGCGAATGAATTAGCTTCTGATCAAGGGGAAGGATACTTTCTAGTTACTAGTGAAGCTTCTGTAACTAAAGTAGAGTCAGATACGATCATTGGAAAGTTATCACAGGGAAACATTGTTAAAGCTATATCGGAAAGTGATACGGATATTCACTTTATGTTTGGTAAAGATGAAGCTTTGATTTCTCTTGATAACACTGAAGCAATTGGGGAGTATACGGGAGAAATAAGAACTCAGGAATCAACTCAATTCATGGTACCTCTTACAAATATTGAGGTCTTCTCTAATGAAGGAGTAAAACTTGGAGAAATTTATCAAGGAATTGAATTTCCCATATACAACACAGGTCAGAATGAGATTGAGGTCCTGCTAGGAGAACAGGTTGGATTGGTTTCCTTATCAGATATTGAAATGGTGACGGATGCACCTAAAGATAATGAGGAAGCTGAAGAACCTACTTCAGAAGACAAATCTGAGGCAACTACTTCTATTGTAGATAAGCCTGAAACAACAACAACTACTGAAGAAACTACGGATAAAACCTTTAAATTATTAGATAGTGCTATTCGTTCTTTCGATGTTACACAAAATAATGTGTCTGTTTATGATAACAGTACAGGTCAGTTAGTACATGTTGGATATTTAACGAAGGGTCAAAACTATCCGATTCAGTCTATCTATAGCTCCGACTGGTTTAAAATAAAGTATGGATCTGGTAGTGGGTTTGTATGGAGAGGCGGAGTTACTCCCTCAAGTGCTAATCCGAGTAGTAAGAATTTAAATAAAGGTGAGCCACCGGGTAATAGAAAAGTAAAAGGGAATCAGAATCTCACTGTCTATGATAATAGCTCAGGTAGTTTAGTACAATTTGGTGAAATAACGAAAGATGTGGAATACCCGATTATTGCTGAAATAGGGGATTGGTATAAAGTTGATTTTGCTGGAAGGATCGGCTATATATACAAACTAGCAACGGAAAAAGTGTTTTTAAAAGAAGATCGTTATTTTACTACAACGGAGAATAATGTCTCTATATACGAAAACCGAGCGGGTTCTCTAGTACATGTTGGGTATTTACCAATCAATCAAACATACCCTCGTATTTCTGATATGGGTGATTGGCATCAAATCCAATATGGAAGCAGAATAGCCTATGTTTGGAAGGATGCAACAAAACCAGCAACTGGTACAGAAATTAAGAATGCAATAAAAACTCCCTTCAATACAGTGGGGTCAGTTAGAACCAAAGAACCGGTTACCGTTTATGATAATTCATCAGGGAAGCTAGTTGCCTTTGGAGAAATAAGTAAGGATGTTGAGATCTCAATAGTTTCTAATTTGGGAGATTGGTATGCAGTAAATTTTGCTGGAAGACTGGGCTATATTTATTACAGTGCAGTAGAGAGAAGTTTTTCTGCAAATGATAAGTATTTTACGGTGAAAGATAGCAATGTGCCAGTATATAAGAATGAAAATGGTCGTCTTGTTCAGATTGGGAGTTTATTAAAAGGACAAGAATATATTAGAGATACTGACTATGGTGATTGGCATCGAATTAAATATGGAGAAGAATTTGGATTTGTTTGGAAGCAAGGTACTCGCCCTTCTGATGGTAATCAAATTTCGAACCGTAACAATAAGAAGCCAACAAAGACTCAATTTATTACTAGTCAGGAAGTTACCGTTTATGAAAATAAAAATGGCCAGTTACTAGCATTCTCTGTAATCAGCCCTAATGCCGTTTTAACTGTTTTGGAGGACTATGGAGATTGGTATCAAGTGGATGTAGCAGGTCGTTTAGGTTTTGTCTATAAAAGCGGACTTTCTCCTATTATTAAAGATCTAGTTAATCCTAAGCAAAAATATTCTTATCTTACTATGCAGCAAGACATAAGATCCTTAAAGGCTATGTACTCGGATCTCATTCAGTATATGTCAATTGGGAAGTCGGTTGATGGTAGAGAAATTTACGCTGTGAAAATTGGTAAAGGAACAAAGGAAATTTTCATTAATGGATCACATCATGCAAGAGAGCATATGACAACGAATCTACTCATGGAGATGATTGATCAATATGCGTTAGCTTATAAGAATAACGGGTCTATGGATGGTTTTAATGCAAGACAAGTATTGGACCGAGTGAGTATTTGGTATGTACCTATGGTAAATCCAGATGGTGTCACACTGGTTCAAGAAGGTCATTATAGTGCGAAAAATCCTTATCAAGTATTAATGATGAATAACTTTAACACAGACTTCTCAAGCTGGAAGGCAAATATAAGAGGAGTAGACTTAAATAGACAGTACCCAGCTAACTGGGATACGATAAGGAATAATGCTGCTAGACCTGGTGCTAAGAACTTTAAGGGATATGCACCACTTTCCGAGCCTGAGGTACAAGCGGTTTATAATTTCACCATAAATCATGATTTTAAAACGGCAGTTGCCTATCATTCGTCAGGTGAGATTTTGTACTGGTATTTCAAACAATCAGGAAATCCATATTGGTTAGATTATGGAATAGCTAGTAAGATTTCTAGAAAAACTGGATATAGTCTTGTTCAGCCTACTAGTAATCCAAGTGGTGGAGGGTATACGGATTGGTTTATTCAAAGCCAAGGGAAACCAGGGTTTACTCCGGAAATCTCACCATATGTAGTTGAACAACCTGTTCCGTTATCAAATTATGACCGCATATGGAATCAAAATAATTCCATCGGTTTAATGCTAGCTGATGAAGCTTATTATAGATAATTGTTTAGAAAGTCAACTTTAGTTGGCTTTCTTTTTTAATCTATGAAATTAAAACCAAATTATGAAACATAAACTATGGAGACTAAGAGTGATATCTGATAATATACATATATAGTCAATTATCTCTGTAATTTGACAAATTTTTTACGTGTTTTGAATAAAGGGAGGAGAAAATGTCGTCTTTAAAAAAACTTCATAAGAAAAGCATTAGTCTTTTGTTAGTCTTTTTGATGAGTTTTACACTTTTAACTCCGTATACAACAACTGTTGCATATGGAAGTGAAGAAGTAATAACTCAAAAAGAAGCAATTTATTTAGAACTAACTGAGGATACAAGTTTCTATAATGCTGAAAAACAGTCTATGGGTAAACTTTTAAAAGGAGCAATTCTTCAATCACATTATAATGAAAATTCTATCTACTATTTCATTATTAACAATGAAGAATTTCACATAGACTCTGCTAATGTAACCCAATTAAATGAAGATTTCATTCCAACCAATGAAACTCAAAGTGAAGAAACATTAACAGAAGCGAAAATGGGAACAATTGTAAATAATGATACTCCTGTTTATGTTGATGAAAGCCGAGATACTATTATAGCTTTCCTAAATGCAAACTTAATTATTCCTATTATTGAAAACAAAGATGATTTGATTAAGGTATCTCTTAATAATCAAGATGTTTTTGTGGATAATAAGGATATTAAAGTTGCAGAACCAATCCAGGTGGAAGATGAAGCTGATGATAGTTCGTCGATTACAGAAGAAATAGTAACGGAAGATAAGGAAGAGAGTTCTGTTTCAGAGGAAGAAGTAACCCAGGATAAGCAAGAGATTTCACTTGAAGAAGAAGTTGCTACTCCTGCTCCTGAAGTCAAAAAGCTTGAAACTGTAACAACTACACGTAGTTTTAGAACTACTGATAAGTACTTTGAGGTAGTTGAAGACCTTGTGGCTGTTTATTACAGCGATGGAGGGAAACTAAAACATGTAGGTTACTTAAACAAGGGGCAAGTTTTTCCTCGTGTTTCAGATTATGGAGATTGGCATCAGATAAAGTATGGTGGGGGTACCGGCTTTGTATGGAAAGCTGCTACTAAACCAGTTGATAATCCATCCATTAAAAATATTAACAATGGACTTGTCAACAGTACACGTCGTTTCCAGGCAATTGATACGTTAACTGTCTACGATAATAGCTCAGGAAGTCTTGTTCCTTTTGCTAGAATATTTAAAGGGGTTAGTTATCCTGTTATTAGTGAAATGGGAGATTGGCTTCAAATAGATATTTCTGGACGTATAGGGTATGTTTATAAACCGGCTACCAAACTATTATTTACATCTGCTGATTCGTATTTTCAGGCTAAGGAAGCTAGAGTTTCAGTTTACGATAATAGTAGTGGGAGTCTTGTACATGTTGGGTACTTATTAAAGGATCAAGTCTATCCACGTGTAAGAGATTACGGTGATTGGCATCAAATCAAGTACGGAAATGGCCTTGGCTATGTATGGAAAGATGCTACACAACCGGTTAGCAATCCTAAAATAGGAAACTTGAACAGTACGAATCTAAAGAATTCAAGTGAAATGTTTACTGCCATAGATACGTTAACGGTTTATGATAACAGTTCGGGGAAACTTGTGCCATTTGCAGAAATTTTTCGAGGTGTTAAATATCCATTGATCCGTGATTTAGGAGATTGGTTACAGATTGATATTGTGGGACGAATTGGTTATGTGTATAAACCAGCTACAAAGTTTGATTTTAAGTCCACTGATCAATATTTTGAAACACTCACGGAAAATGTAGCGGTTTATGAAAATCGTGGAGGCACATTGATTCATGTGGGTAACCTTCAAAAAGGACAGGTGTATCCGCGACTAAGAGATTATGGAGATTGGCATCAGATTAAATACGGACGAGGTACTGCGTTTGTATGGAAGGATGCAACAAAACCTGTTAGCGGAAGTTCGATAAAGAATCTTAGCGGCATTGCTTCTTTTAATGATACAAACTTCCAAGGATTATCAGATCTAACGGTTTATGATAATACAAGTGGAAGTCTAGTACCTTTTGGGACTCTGAAAAAAGGAGAAGTATATCCGTTTATTAGAATTGTTGGAGATTGGGTAATGATCGACTTCTCTGGCAGAATAGGGTACGTATATAAAGGGAATTTACAGATAGGTCCAATTTATAACTATACGAATTACACCAAAACCTTACAGGAAATGGTGAATATTCAGATGACTGTAAGCCCACAGACAGATAAGAAGTATCAAACTTTTGTTAGACAAGATGCACTATCTGTAAATAATAATTCTAATCCAACATCTGGATTAGTAACGACAAGTGGGTGGAGAGTTAGAATTGGTCCAGATCAAAATACCTGGTCGATCGGTACTCTAAACCCAGGAGAGACGGTTTCAATTTTATCAAAAGCATGGAATGCCACTGACAATATGTGGTGGTATGAAATTAGATACAATAGAACTTGGGTAAATGCTAGTCCTGATGATGTGAAAAATTACTTGAATCCAAGTAATTTTTCAACGGGTACAAAGGAATACTTCCAATTTCTACTTTTATCTGGTAGTGCTGGAACGAATGTAAATGAGTTAAATAATAAAGTGTTAGTTAATAAAGGGATCTTAACCGGAAAAGGACAAGCTTTTCTTGAAGGAGCAACCTTAAACAACATAAACGAGGTATACCTAATATCTCATGCTTTACTAGAGACGGGTAATGGCTCTTCAACCTTGGCAAATGGTATATTAGTTAGTCAAGTGGATGGGCAGTCAGTTGAACCAAAAGTTGTATACAATATGTATGGAATTAATGCTAAAGATAGCTGTCCGGATACCTGTGGTGCTGAATATGCATATAAACAAGGTTGGTTTACTCCTGAATTAGCTATCATTGGGGGAGCAAAGTTTATTTCAAGTGGTTATATTAACAATGGCTCGTATAAACAAGATACTCTTTACAAGATGAGATGGAATCCTGCGGCTCCAGGAACACATCAATATGCAACCGATATTGGTTGGTCTTACAAGCAGGTTAATAATATAAGTAAGATTTATGATCTTTTAGATTCATATATTCTTACTTATGATATTCCGGTATATAAGTAGAATGAGAGGATAATCAATATATTATTGGTTATCCTTTTTTTCTAGATAAAGGGGGAACTGGTTTGAAGAAGATGGTAGGTAAAATTACCCTCTGTATAGCACTGATTATCTCCGTTTTTCCAACCTCTATAACCCACGGAGATGAAAGTGAACAAAGGGTGATTGTCACATTAAAGGATCAAGTAGAGATAACAAAAGAGGCTGAGTTACCTGATGTAATCGTTGAGTCAGGTGTTACCAACAAGATTGAAGAACTTAATGTGGTCACGACTGAATTAACGGCTTCCGAAATAACTGAATTAGAGAATGACCCTAATGTAATAAATATAGAAGAGGATAAAAAAATAAAGGTTACTAGTCAGCAATCCAGTTGGGGAGTAGAAAAAGTAAAAAGTCCCCGAGCTTGGAAATCGACCTTTAAAGGACAAGGGATTAATATTGCGGTAATCGACACAGGGATTGATCAAAGTCATTCTGATCTTTCTATAAAAGGTGGAGTTTCATTCGTTGGATATACTTCTTCTTATACAGATGATAATGGTCATGGAACTCATGTTGCTGGTATTATTGCTGCTAAAGATAATAATATAGGTGTTGTTGGTGTAGCACCTGAAGCCAATATATATGCAGTTAAGGTGTTAGATCGTCTGGGTGAAGGATATTTATCTGATATACTCAAGGGAATTGAGTGGTCCATACAAAATAATATGGATATTATAAATATAAGCTTAGGAACAGATACTGCATCTTTTGCGCTTGAAACAGCAGTAAATAAAGCTTATGCAAAAGGTGTAGCTGTTGTAGCTGCTGCTGGAAACGAAGGGGATGAGTTGGGTACTGGGGAGTCCTTGACCTATCCAGCTGCTTATCCGAATGCAATAAGTGTTGCGGCAGTAGATTCGCACAATAATCGAGCTGTGTTCTCTTCGACGGGACAGAATGTGGATTATTCAGCACCGGGTGATGTTATCGACAGTACTGATATTGCTGGGAGCTATTCAAGTAGATCTGGTACTTCGATGGCGGCCCCCTTTGTGTCAGGGATTGTTGCGCTTTTTAAAAACGCCTATCCTACACTATCAATTGGTGAAATTGTAGTGAAAATAAACCAATTATCAGTGGACCTAGGTCCAACAGGTAAAGATCCGATGTATGGGTATGGCCTTGTTCAAGGGCCTTTCCAATTAATAGAAGTGACAGAGGACAAGAACATTTATAAAAGCAAGGATAGTAATGTGGTAATTGGGAAAGTGATTAAAGGCCAAACGATTTTCATAGATTCGATTGATACTGGCTGGTATAAGATTCAGTATGGGGATACCTTTGGCTACATCAATCTTGAAAATACTATTGATGTTAATCCTGCGACGACCATTACTGGAGTTTCTAAAAATGAGTTAACTAAAGGTCAGTTTAAAGCAGAAGAGAATCTTACCGTTTATGATAACTCAACTGGAAAGTTAATACCTTTTGGGGTAATTAGTAAAGATGCAGCCTATGTATACAAAGATGATGTAATTGATTGGTACAGAGTAGACTTTGCTGGTAGAAGAGGTTTTGTTTATAAGCCTGCGACAGTAAGGGAATTCACTACGAAAGATAAATACTTTCAAGTTTTGACTGGTAAAGTTCCTATTTATGATAATAGTACTGGCACATTAGTTCAGGTCGGTATACTCAATAAGAATGAGGTCTTCTACCGAACAAGTGATTATGGTGATTGGCATCAAATCAAGTTCGGAAATAAATTCGGTTATATTTGGAAGGGTTCTACTAGTCCCATCTCGAATCCTAATTCAACATTTAATGAATTAAATGATTCAACTGCAAAAAAATTTGAAACAGTTCAGACTTTGCCTGTATATGATAATAGTTCAGGCAAGCTTATAGAATTTGCTCAGCTAGGTAATGGAGTACAGTATCTATATAAAGAGGATCTCGGGGACTGGTTAAAAATAAGTATTGGTGCACGAGTTGGATATGTATATAAAAAAGGAACAAGCATTCCTTTTCAGGCTAGTGACAAGTATTTTGAGGTTACAGCTAGTAATCTATCTATCTATACTAGCAATAATGGAGTTCTATCTCATGTAGGTTATCTTGAAAAAGGACAGAGTTTTCCAAGAATAAGTGATTATGGTGACTGGCATCAAATAAAGTTTGGTAATGGAGTAGCATATGTATGGAAGAAGGGGACTATTCCTTCTAATGGTAGAAATATATCTAATATAAATACTGGAAGGTCTAATACGAATCAATTCTTTAAAAGTGAAGATACGCTAAGTGTCTACACAAACGAAAATGGAAAGTTAGTCTCTTATTCCAAAATCTTTAAGAGTGTTAGATACCCAATCATTTCAGATATAGGTGACTGGTATCTAATTGACGTATCTGGTAGGCTTGGATACGTATATAAGCCTGCAACATCAAAATAATTCTTTGAAAACTGGTATGTAGCCCATACCGGTTTTTTTAGTTGCTTTAATCACATGGTGTAATCTTAATATAAACTAGATATATATGGGTGGCTTGTTTATAATAAGCAATAGAATGAAATCATAAAAGTTATAAAGTGAACTTACTGAGATAAATGAAAGTTGGTGGACAATTCATGAATAAAGATTCAAAAATATACGTTGCGGGTCATAAGGGGTTAGTTGGATCAGCTATTCTTAGGAAGTTAGAACATGAAGGCTACACAAATCTTGTATATAAATCAAGCTCAGAACTAGACTTACGGGACTCTAAAGCAGTTTCAAGTTTTTTTGAAAGAGAACATATAGATTATGTTTTCTTGGCTGCCGCAAAAGTCGGAGGAATTGTCGCGAACAACGAGTTTCCTGCGGACTTCTTAAGAGATAATTTAATGATTCAAACGAATGTTATTGACTCTGCTTATAAGAATAATGTAAAAAAACTACTGTTTTTAGGTAGCACTTGTATTTATCCTAAACTGGCTCCTCAGCCACTAAAAGAGGAGTATTTACTAACCGGTGAATTAGAACCTACAAATGAACCTTATGCTATTGCTAAAATTGCAGGAATTAAAATGTGCCAATCTTATAATAGACAATACGGTACAAAGTACATCTCCGTAATGCCTACTAATATGTATGGGCCGAATGATAATTTTGATCTCCAAACTTCTCATGTTCTACCTGCGTTAATTAGAAAAGTACATGAGGCGAAGATTGAGAATAAGCCATTTGTTGAAGTGTGGGGAACAGGTAAACCATTGAGAGAATTTTTATATTCCGATGATTTAGCTGACGCCTGTATTTTTCTCATGAAAAACTATGAGGACAACGACATTATAAACGTCGGGGTCGGCAAAGATGTATCAATAAAAGATTTGACTGAGAAAATTAAAGAAATAGTGGGCTATGAAGGTGAAATTAAATTTGATACTTCTAAGCCTGACGGAACACCAAGGAAGTTAGTGGATGTAACTAAGATCAATGGGTTAGGATGGAAGGCTAGTACATCATTGGAAGAAGGAATTAATTTAGCTTATAATTGGTTCTTAGAGAATAAATAATAAGGTATTTTAACAAAGACAACTAAAACTTAAAAAGGGTATGGTAATACATATCCTTTTTAGTTTGTAAAAACTCTCATTCGGAAGATTTTCGTAAAAAAGGTGGATACAATTGTGGTTTCCAAACTAGTAGACAAGATAAAAAATAGCAGGCTTCTTAAGCATGTGATCACGTTGCTCTCAGGTGATGCGTTAGTATCAGTGTTAAATATAGTGAATTTATTATTAGTAATCAATACCATAGGTTTGAGCGATAATGGGAAAATGGTTATTATCCAGACTTATGTACTTCTCTTTAATGACATTTTTAACTTTCAGTCATTTAATGCTCTTATTAAATTTATGTCAGAAGCTATAGAAAATAAAGCGGTTGATAAAGCCAAGTTTTTTATTAAACAGGCACTCTTTCTAGATATTACCACAGCTATTATAGGGACTACTTTAGGGTATTTGCTAGTAGAATTTATTGCTTCTTTCATGAATTGGGAATCTTCGATTGTGTTATATATTAAAATTTATATGTTGTTTATTATATTTAATATTACTGGGACAGCAATTGGTGTTTTAAGATTTTTTAACGAGTTTAAAGTAATTGTGCTTACTAATCTCCTTGCAGGAATATTAAGAACAATTGCCTACTTCATTGGTTTTATGTCAAAGCAAGAGATGCTTTATTTTATCATTGTAGAATTATTCTTTAGTATTACGTTAAATATGAGTCTAATTTTTAATGCATATCGTGTCTTAAAGAAAAATAATTTAAGTGACTTCTTTAAAGTGAAATTTTATTTTCATAAAGAATTTTTTATGTTTAACCTGTACAATAACTTAGTGCTTGTACTTGATATACCTAGGGTTCATTTAAGTTCGTTAATAATTAGTAAGGTACTTGGTTTTTCAGAGGTATCCATATTAAAGGTAATAGATAAGATTTGTAATGTTATCTCTAAGTTAGGAAGTCCGATTAATCAAGTGATTTATCCGGAACTATCAATGATGATAGCAAAGAATAAGTTTCAAGAAGCAAAGAAGCTTGCATACAAAATCACTTTGGGTATTAGCTCAATTGGAATAGCTGGTGTTCTACTGCTAGGCTTTGTAAGTATTTTTTTAGGAAATGTAATTGAGGATGTTGAAATTTATCGAATTCCACTATTAATCGGTCTGACAGCAGCAGTTTTGGGTACCTCTTCAATCAGTATCCACAACTTGTTCACTGCACTTGGCTTAGTTAAGTACGATGCTCTAATTGCTTTAGTGGTAAATGTCTTTTACATTTTTGTGTTATTATTTTTCGTTAAGGCTATAGGAGTTAGTGGCGTATATATTACCAATTCCATTCAAGTGTTAGCGTTTATCGGAGTAAAGGTTTATCTGATTAAAAAATTATATAAAAAAAGGGACCTAAGTATTAATAATAGTTAGTGAAAGGAAGTTAAGTAATATGATAATTGTAAATATATTAGGTGGTTTAGGAAACCAAATGTTTCAATATGCATTATATAGAGCATTATTAGAAAAGAAAAGTGATGTGAAATATGATCTATCTGGATTTGGAAATTATGAACTTCATAATGGTTATGAATTAAATCGTTTATTTAACATTACAGAGAACATAGCAACTAAAGAGGAGTGTACTAGTCTAAAGGATAGTAACAAGTTTTTAGGAAAAGTGAAAAAGAAAGTATTTGGTAGCAAGAAAACTCATGTCATTGATAAAGAATTTAAATTTGATCCTACTGTTTTTGAGTTTAATCAAGCTTACTTAGATGGTTATTGGCAGAGCGAGAAATACTTTACTTCTATTGAAGATATAATTAGAAAAGAATTTACTTTTAAACTTCCTATGCAAGATCCAAGAAATAAGGAAATAGTTGAAAAAATGAAAACAACTAATTCTGCAAGCCTTCATGTTAGAAGAGGGGATTATGTAACAAATCCAAGTGCAGCTAAGGTGCATGGAAATATTTGCACGCTTGATTATTATGAAAAAGCCATAGGATTGGTAAATAATAATGTGCAAGATCCTGTCTTTTTTGTATTCTCTGATGATATCGAATGGGCGAAGGAAAACCTAAATATTGAACATGCAGAATATATTGATTGGAATAAAGGGGAAAATTCCTATCTGGATATGCAGTTAATGAGTAAATGTAAAAATAACATTATTGCAAATAGTAGTTTTAGTTGGTGGGGAGCATGGTTAAACAGTAATAAGGAGAAAACAGTTATTGCCCCAAGCAGATGGTTTAATGATCCGAGCTTAAATACAAAGGATATCGTTCCTAACAACTGGTTAAAAATTGAAGTGTAAAAAACTAATTAAAAGGGATGAATGAATTGAAATTAGTTTTGCTTTCTGGAGGTTCTGGTAAACGTCTATGGCCACTTTCAAATGATACGAGATCCAAGCAATTTTTAAAGGTACTTGAAAGTGACGAGTTAGAAAAACAATCAATGGTTCAAAGGGTTTGGAATCAATTACATAATGTTGATTTAGCAAAGCATTCTTATATTGCAACATCAAAATTACAACGTGATATGATCCTAAGCCAAATAGGTAGAGATGTACCACTAATCATTGAGCCTGAGAGAAGGGATACGTTCCCAGCTATTTCTTTAGCTGCAGCTTATTTATATTCAAAAGATATTGATCTAGATGAAATAGTAGTGGTTCTTCCAGTGGATCCATATGTAGAAGATCAGTTTTTTGAAAGTGTGAAAGAGCTGGAAATGGTATTGAATAAATCTGAGGCAGATTTAGCTCTTATTGGCGTGAATCCTACATATCCCTCAACTAAATATGGATATATTGTTCCAGAGAAAAGCGAACAGAATTCAAAAATCATAAAGGTTGATCGTTTTAGTGAAAAGCCAAGTGAAGAAAAAGCGGGTTCTCTAATAAGTCAAGGTGCTTTATGGAATTGTGGAGTCTTTGCATTTAGGCTGAAATATGTACTTAATATCTTAAAGGATAAAGGAATTCCGACAGATTATGAACAGCTACTACTTGATTATCATTCATTACCTAAGATTAGTTTTGATTATGAGGTAGTTGAGAGAGCAAATCATATAGTTTGTGTGTCTTATGATGGGTATTGGAAGGATCTAGGGACATGGAATACTCTAACAGAGGAAATGGCCACAAGCCAAATTGGGAAGGGTATTATTACTGACAACTCGAGAAATACCCATTTAGTGAATGAACTTGATATTCCTGTTGTTGTTAATAATGTAAAAGATGTTGTTGTAGCAGCAAGTCCAGATGGAATTCTAGTAACAGATAAAGAGAGTAGCCCAAAGATTAAGGATTTAATCAGTAACTTCAATCATCCTCCGATGTATGAAGAGCGTTTATGGGGCTGGTCACGTGTGCTTGACTATGCAAGTTACGATACTGGACAAGAGATGGTTACAAAGCGAATTTGTATACAAAAAGGAAAGAATTCAAGCTATCATTATCATAACTTAAGGGATGAAGTATGGACCATAGTAAAAGGTGAAGGCGAATTAGCACTCGAAGATCACATCACAAGAGTGAAAGCGGGAGATATTATTCATTTACCTTCTGGAAAAAAACATGGGATACTTGCTTTATCAGAGTTAGAATTCATTGAGGTCCAAACAGGAGTGGGTATCTCAGAAGATGATTTCGTTAGAATATTCTTCAGATGGGAAGACGTAATACAATCCTTTAAGAAAGCAAAATCCCAAATCATTCAGTAAAGAAGGAGAGAATATCTCCTTCTTTTACTTTCGATAAAACAGTAATTTTTCCTCCATAAATGACAATAATTGGCTTCGGAGTTCTTCCTTTTGAAGGGCGAATTCTATAGTTGTTTCAATAAATCCTAATTTTTCACCAACATCAAAACGGTCTCCCTCAAATTCATAACCATATACAGATTGAGTATTGTTTAGCTCCTGGATCGCATCAGTTAACTGAATCTCGCCACCAGCTCCAATTGAGTGATTTTCTAGGTATGTAAAAATCTCAGGTGTAAGTATGTACCTTCCAATTATCGCTAAGTTTGAAGGGGAGGTACCCTTAGGTGGCTTTTCAATGAAGCTTTTCACTTTGTATCTTCTTTCGACTTTTGATTCAGGATCAATAACCCCGTATCTATGTGTCTCTTCAAAGGGGACTGCTTGAACTCCAATTACTGAAGAATTTACTTCCTCAAACTGATCCATTAATTGTCTTAAGCAAGGTCTTTTTGCTTGTACAATATCATCTCCGAGTAAAACGGCAAAGGGCTCATTGCCAATAAATTTACGGGCACACCAGACTGCATGACCTAAGCCTTTTGGTTCCTTCTGTCGTATGTAATGAATATCGACCATATTTGAGGAAGCTTGGACACTTTCCAGTAAATCAAATTTTTCCTTGTTGATTAATATTCTTTCTAATTCAGATGCATAGTCGAAATGGTCTTCTATTGCTCTTTTCCCTTTACCAGTAACGATAAGAATATCTTCAATGCCAGATTCAACAGCCTCTTCCACAATATACTGAATGGTGGGCTTATCAACAATAGGTAGCATTTCTTTCGGCATTGCTTTCGTAGCTGGTAAGAATCGGGTTCCTAAACCAGCAGCAGGTATGATTGCCTTTCTAACTTTATTCATTTTATCTCTCCCTTGCAAGATAAGATTCCCAATGAAATAATCATTTTTAATTATTTCATACGCGTGAGAAAAATACAAATTGTCCCATATTATGCTAGGGTAAAGTGATGTATTACGAATTAAAGTTCAGTTGACAAATATCTACAATAATTTTAACATTAGTTAGTGTTCTATTTATAACTTGGATAGTTGAGGTAAAGTATATGCTGTTTAATTCTTACGTGTTTATTTTTATATTCTTACCAATTGTATTTACTGTCTATTTCTTTATATTAAGAAATATGAATATGACGATAAAGATCTATTGGTTAACTGGTGCCTCGTTGTTTTTCTATGGATATTGGAACCCAAGCTATTTATTCCTTATTTTAGTATCTATAATAGTGAACTTCATCGTAAATAAACTACTTTATAGATATGAAGAGAATAAAAAGCTTATTTTAGTTTTAGGGTTAATCTTTAACGTAGGACTGCTAGGATACTATAAATATTCTAATTTCTTCATTGATAATATTAATTGTTTTTTTGGAACAAGTATCCTGATAGAGCAAATTGTCTTACCTTTAGCAATTAGCTTCTTTACTTTCCAACAGATTGCATTTATTGTTGATTCTTATCGCGGAACGAACAAGGATCATCGGTTTGCAGATCATCTTCTATTTGTAACGTTTTTCCCACAATTGATTGCAGGCCCTATTGTTCATCACCATGAGGTAATTCCTCAATTTCATGAAGAGAAAAACGGAAGGATTCAAATCAAAAACATTAGTTTAGGCATTTATATTTTTATCATTGGACTAGCTAAAAAGGTTCTTATTGCTGATAATTTTGCTATTTTAGTTAGAAATGGTTTCGATACTGATGGTACGTTAATGTTTTTTAGTAGTTGGATTACTTCGCTAGCCTACACTTTCCAATTATATTTTGATTTTAGTGGGTATTGTGACATGGCGATGGGTGCGGCATTGTTATTTAATATTCGCTTACCAATAAATTTCAACTCTCCTTATAAGGCACTTGATATTGCTGACTTTTGGAGAAGATGGCATATGACATTAAATAGATTTCTTACTCATTATGTTTATATCCCTCTTGGTGGAAGTAGAGTTGGAAAATATAGAACATATATGAATCTATTTATTGTATTCTTTATTAGTGGTATATGGCATGGGGCAGGCTGGACCTTTATTATTTGGGGCATATTGCATGGACTTGCGGTAATTTGTAATAGACTCTGGAAAAATACTGGATTTAAATTGCCGGTTTGGTTAGCCTGGTCAATTACCTTCTTATTTGTAAATGCAGCGTGGGTATTTTTTAGAGCTAATGATATCCAACAAGCGGTATCGATTTTAAAAGGAATGGTTGGACTTAACGGGGTAGAATTTCCTCGTATTGTTTCCTTCTTGAGCGAGAAGTTAGCAATAAACTTAGAAGGGTATGGTATTCTACTTTACGATACTTTGCATATAGCTAGACATTTAGGAGTAATAATAGTTTTCTTTGCTATAATCATATTCGCAAAAAACTCTGTTCAACAAATGGATGAGTTCAAAATTAATATAGGTAAAGTGGTCTTCTTATCACTTATAACAGTGGCATCTATTTTATCGTTATCGAAAGTATCCGAATTTTTATATTTTAACTTTTAGTTATTTAAGGAGTCCTTATTGTAATGAAATATAAAAAATTCCTATGGACATTTTTTACATGTACATTTATATTAGCTATAATTTATTCAACTTTTATCTTTATTAAAGATCCACTAGGGTATTATGATCTAGAAGAAGAGAGTTCTTATTACTATCATAATGGAAGATATCAACTTCCCTCTTTTGTAAGAAATCTCGATTACGATACTATCATTATTGGTCCATCGATGAGTCAAAATTTTAATGAGCAAGTTCTTAATAAGGAACTTGACGTACAAAGTCTAAATGCTGCATTATCAGCTTCTTCGGCTAAGGAACAGAACTATTTATATACACTAGCAAATGAATCGAATGAGAATCTAACAAATGTCTTTTGGGAAATTAACTTTGATTCTCTTCATGGTTCGGAAGACAGAGTAAATGAAGAATCTGGTGCATTTCCTAAACATCTATATACGAAAACAACCCTAGATGATTTTAAATATTTATTTAGTTATCTAGCTGGTGAGGTCTATATAGAAAAGGTGAAAGCGGAAAGAAGAGGCGACCCAACTCGTTCTGTTTATGAGGTCTATAAGTTTGGAAAAGGTGTGCCTCCTTTAAATCCAAATGATTATAGAGGAACTGAAGTTACAGATAATGATAACGATGTACCGGATGGTGTTGGACTACAGGAAATGAAACAGAATTTTGATGTGAATATCTATCCTGTATTAAAGGAGAATACAGATCAAAACTTTAAGTTGTATTATGCGCCTTATCCGATTCTCTATCAGATTTTTAATTATAATCGAAGCAAACAAGCATTCATGGATCGATTATTAATGAAAGAATATGTCTATTCCCGGGTTAAAGATTTGGAACATGTTCAAGTATATGACTTCCAAACAGAAACTGAGATTACCTTTAATTTGAGGAATTATGTAGATGGTTCTCATTATGACCATGCAGTAAATGATTGGATGACTTATGAGTTAAATAATAATAAATACCTTCAATCTGAAAATTCAACCGAGGAAAATGCAAAAATACTTTTAAAGCAAGTAGAAGGTTTTTCTGGTGAACAATTAGGTGAAGGGAAAATTTCCGAAAAATAATGAAAGGTTAACTAATCAATAAGTGATTGGTTAACCTTTTTTGTTATTTGTTTTAAGCTTTGCTCTTTTTTAAGTTGACTTTAGCGTACCAATATTTTAGATATAATTTTATACTTCTCTTTCCATTAATAAATTGAAACTTCTTAAAGTACAATAAAAAATCAGTTTTAATTCTACTTAAAGTGTTTTTATCATACCTATTGTTAGATTTAAAATAAATGCATGCATTGTCTACAACGATATGGGGAAGTGAGTAAGAGCTAATGATGTTTAATAGTTTTTCTGGATTTTTACTAACAAGTTTGTTCCTATGTTCTAGTATCCAATCTTTAATACGTCTATAAACTTCAAGCTCTTTTTCCGTTTTGATAATATAGTCACGAAACTTTGATGATAAATTACCTGAATGAATTACTCTATAGTATGTTAAATACTTGGGTACATTAGTTACTTCTGCAACTGAGATTGCTTTAAATATAAATTCAATATCCTCACCCCAGTTGGCATTTGGAGTAAATTTTATATTAAATTCTTTAAGTAGTCTTAGGTTAAATAACCATGTTCCAGTTTGTGCAACAATTTTATGCTCTAAAAAAGCTTGAGAGATATCTCCACTTAAGAATTCTGTATGGTTTTCTGTTTCACTTCCAGTATCATTAAATAAGTTAATATGTCCAGAGTAACAGACGCTTTTTTGGCTTTCACTAAGAGCTTTAACTTGTTCTTCTATCTTAGAATCAACCCAGTAATCATCACTGTCCAAAAATGCAATAAATTCACCAGTAGCATGGTCTATCCCAGTATTCCTAGCTACTGAAACTCCCTGGTTAGATTGCGATATGTATTTAATTTTCTTGGGGAACCTGAGGATAAGTTCATCAACAATTGATTTTGATGAATCTGTACTACCATCATCAACAACTACTATTTCAATGTTTTGATAAGTTTGGTTTAGAACGGACAAGATGGTTTCCCTTATATACTTCTCTGAATTATATAAAGGGATCACTACTGAAACTAATGTATTCAAAGCAATACGTCTCCTTAATGGGTTTATTTTTTAATCTTACCAATGGATGTGTGTATAAGCAATAATAGTGTAATACATGAGAAAAAGCTTGTAGATTCCTTCTTAGGAGGTCTACAAGCTTTTGGCAATTAGTTCACAACTTTTAGGTAAAGTAAGACAGCTAATAATGCTAAATAAATACTAACAGCTGGTGCTAAAAACACATGTCCAGCCGTATACGCAATCCCTAAACCTAGTACAATTCCAGAGGAAATTAGAACAGTTTCAATATTGAACTTCTCTTTAACGTTTAATAAGATTTTGCTAATTATGAGAATACCCATAAATATAACTGGAGTCATATATATAACAAAACCTATTATCCCGAAAGAAAAGAAAATATCATGGAAATCCATTTCAACAAGCTTAGCTTCTTTTTCGAAATTCCCACCATATCCCATTCCAAAGAGTTTCTGAGATAAAGGTGCTTCTGTAAAATAAGTCTTTTGAGTTTCTAAAAACGTTTCTCTACCACTTAAGATTAAATTCTCTACGTCGGAAGAGTTTAAATTTGGATCAGGCGTGATTTCAGTGTTTACTCCTTCTGGAGGTACAACCTGGGTTTCTTTCTTACTATCAATAATTGATAAATGTATTAATGTGTTTTCGGCAATAGGCGAGAATGGAATATATAAGCCGAATGCCATAATGACAATAGTGTTAGTAATAAGATTTATTTTTGTAGCAATCTTTTTTGAACCAATTTTCTTCTGACGAAAATGTTCATATACTAGCATAAATAAACTAATTACTATAGTGAGTATAATTGCACCAAAGCCAACCTTAGTACCTACTGCAGATAGTGAATAGATTAAAATAACAACAGGTATCCAATAATATATAGATTTTAAAGAAATTGTCTTTTTTATAGCAAAAAGAACAGTGATAGGAAAGCAAATGGCCATAATAGCACCTATTTCATTTCCTGCAAAGAACCAGCCTTTATGCCCTACTTTTTCATACTCATAACTATTGAAGGCAGTGTTAGAAAGTCCTGCAATAAGCATGGTTACACCAATAAAAAGCATAGCAAGGACAATGTATCTTTCCACTCTAGAGCCTTCCGGATTTTGTTTGAAAATAGGTGAGAGTACGTAGTAATAACTTACTAAAATGATAACGAAATAAACGGTTTTTAAAATATACTTTATTTCTTCTCCTAAATATATTGGGGATTTAAATAGTATGTTAATAACAAAATGAACTAAGAAAAATCCTCCTAATATGAATAGGTACGTAATTCCTCTCCGGCGGTTTTTATCATCCGAATAAAACAGTACAAAGGCACATCCTACCACCATCATGAAAAATCTAATTAAAACCCCTGCAGTAAACTCAATTTTAAAAACTGTTAAAGATATGGATGTGATAAGATCAATTACGGGTTGTAACAATATAAATACCATGAATAATCTGGTGATCCATTCAGGAGAAATTATGTTCTTTAAACGTGTTAACATCTAAGCTACCTCTCAATAATTTATATCCTATATTTTAATTCCTTTTTTAGGATACACTATATAAAATATTAGGTAAATAGAAAAAAATACAAACTTTTACATACTGCGACAATAAGTGAGGGCAAATTCAAGGGTAAAATACATATGGAAATACATAGGTTTACATTATATAATTCTTAAATAACATTCATAGAAGAGGTAATAAAGTGGATAATAAAAAAAATGTTAATATTCTTGGTGTAAATTTTTATAATACAACATTAAAGGATTTAATACATGAACTTACTAGCAAATTGGTCAATAAAGAAAAGTTATTCTTAATCACAGCTAATCCAGAGATTGTCATGTACGCATTAAAGGATCAAAGCTATATGGAAGTGGTTCAACAAGCTGACTATATAACAGCAGATGGAATTGGTGTAGTTAAGGCGGCCTCAATGTTAAACACACCATTACCAGAAAGGGTTGCTGGTTACGATATTTTGACAAATTTACTTGATATTGCAGAGAGAGAAAATCTGAAGGTCTACTTCCTAGGAGCTAAGCCTGAGATCGTATCAAAGGCAGTTGATAAAACTATACAAAAACATCCTGGAATAAATATAGTTGGGTTTCAACACGGATATACTGATGTTAATGACGAGAAGCTTATCAATTCAATTGTAGAAAAGGAACCAGATATCGTATTTGTAGCATTAGGATTTCCGAAACAAGAAACATGGATTAAAGAAAATATGGGGCGGTTCAAGCATGGGTTGTTTATGGGAGTAGGCGGAAGTTTCGATGTACTCTCAGGTGAAATGAAAAGGGCACCTATAGTATGGCAAAAATTCCACATTGAGTGGCTGTATCGACTGCTTAAGCAACCAACTAGATGGAAGAGAATGCTTGTTTTACCACAGTTCTTAGTTGAAGTGAAAAAGAGTAAAAAATAGTTTATATAAAAGAAATAAAAACTGAGGAGTATTATATGAAAGTTCTTCATCTTAATGCAGGGGCTGAAACTGGGGGAGGTATGGTTCACATTATCTCTCTTTTAGACGGACTAGATAGGGAAGAAATGATTCTTGGACTTTTTGAAGAAGGTGCATTATATGCTGAAGCTAAAAAAAGAGGAATCAAGACGGTTATTTTTAAACAAACCTCTAGGTATGATTTATCAATCATAAAACAAATTGCCTCCTTTATCACTAAGGAAAATATAGATATTATACATACCCATGGACCTAGAGCAAATCTTTATGCTTTAATTCTAAAAATAATAGTGTCAAAAAGCTGTATTTGGATGTCAACAGTCCACAGTGATCCCAGTGATGATTTCTTAGGAAGAGGATTAAAAGGCAAAGCATTTACATATTTAAACATTTTTACTTTTAAAAATATGGACCATTTATTGGCAATCTCGAATCGGTTCCGTGAGATGTTGGTGAATTATGGTGTTAAAGATAGTAAAATTACCACTATCTATAATGGGATTGACTTTAATATTCCCGAATCACCAAAGATAACTAGATCTGATTTGGGTTATGAAGAAACAGATTTTCTAATTATTATGGTTGCCAGATTATCCATGGTTAAAGGGCATACCATTGCTCTTAAAGCATTAAGTGAGATTGTGGCTGTGAATTCAAGAGTGAAGTTATTGTTAGTTGGATCGGGAGAATTAGAGGAGGATCTAATTAAAGAGGTCAAACAAAAAGAGCTTACTGAGCATGTTAAGTTTTTAGGTCATCATAATCATGTTCATTCTCTACTTGCCTTATCTGACTTAGAAATATTAACTTCGTATAGTGAAAGCTTTCCTCTCGTTGTTTTAGAGGCTGCTAGAGCCGAAGTTCCTGTAATATCTACAGATGTTGGTGGAGTTAGGGATTTAATAATAAGTGATGAATATGGTTGGGTAGTTCCTGTGGGAGATACAGAGAAACTTAAAGAAGCTATTCTTAAGGCTATATCTTTAAAAGAGAATGGTGTTCTAAAGTTAGTTGGAAGTAACTTACATAATAGAGCCTCGATAAATTATTCAATTGAGAGCTTTAGGTTAAGTGTATATAACACCTATAAAAAAATCTTAAAAACAGGCAAATAAATTAAAGAGCATAAAAAACTACCACTTTGAAAGTGGTAGTTTCTGTTTAATAAATATATTTACTCTTCTTCATTTGACTCTGAAATATTAGCTGTTTCAACATTGTCACTTGATAATCCTAGGTGGATTTTTAAGTTAGACTTTACAGTTTCCAGACTCTCTTCATTTAACTGATAATAATAAACTCTTCCGTTCTTTTTAGCAAGCCACAAATCTTCACCCTCGATTGTAAGAGTTTCTATTTCCATGGAAGTTCCGGCAGTTGCGTAATTTAGGAACGACTTCATGTCGTTAAAGGATAAATCAGTAGTCATGTTGTTACCTACTGCCTCAATTAAATCTGAATACTTTGAAATAGAACCGACAGAAACTGTTTTAGCAAAGATTGCTTTAAGGATTTCTTGTTGTCTCTTTCCTCTTTCAATGTCACTATCAAGCTTTCTTGTTCGAGCTAATGCAAGAGCTTCTTCCCCGTCTAATTCTTGAAGTCCTTCTTCAAGACTAATCGCATCTGCAATATCATTAGAGTCTTGTTCCGTAAACGAGTATGGGACCTCAACCTCAATACCACCTAAGGCATCCACCATATCTATGAAGGCATTAAAGTTTAATTTAACATAATAATCAATTGGTATATCTAGTAATTCTTCGACTGTTTCAATAGTTGTTTTTGGTCCACCATTTGCATGTGCATGAGTAATTTTATCTTTATAACCAACCTCAGGGATATATACATATGCATCGCGAGGAATGCTTAATAATTTTACTGATTTTGCATTTTTATTAAAAGTTGCTATCATTAATGCATCAGATCGACCATTGATGTTTGTCCCACGTGTCTCACTTTCATCAACGCCAATAAACAAGATTGAAGTATTGTGTAAATCTGGGTCAACCGTACTTGTTCTTTTCGAAGAATCTCTATCAAGAGGCTGATACGAATCGTTGACTACAGACTGTGCTTTTTGGTATAAGAAAGCCCCGTAAGTACCGGCAGCAATTAATAATACTAGTAAAGGGGTTAAAACCCATATCACAATTCTTTTCCGTCTTTTCTTTTTTCGTTGTATAGTTTTAATCTGTCTATATGAAGACATTCTATTTCACCTTTTTCTAAAAAGTTTATATGTTCGACAAATCTCCCCATCAAATTAATCAAATCTTATTCTACAACTATTACCTAAATTCGTAAAATGAAATTTTTTGGATTTTTCAAGGATATCTATTAAAAGCAGGTACAAAAAAGGACAGCCTCAAGTTTAGAAGCTATCCCTCCCTATATATATTGTAGAAGTTAATGAAATAAAATGTGTTCTGTGTTTTCAGAAAATTTAAACTTTATTAGATTAGAAACTTTTTTGTACATTATTCGTCAAATAGGGAGTAGTAATTATAAGTAGCACTGTTCTCTTATTTACAATTTGTTCAAAAAAATATGGTTCCCATTTAAAAGTAGTCTATGATATAATGCACTAGGTATTAGTTTTTCCTAAATTTCTACTTTTATTCGACAATAAATAAAAGAAAACTACATCTTTTTTTACGATATAGATAATGATAAATATATGGAGGGGCATATTGTGTACTTGACTTTAATTATTTGTTTCATTGCTGCAATACTCCTGACACCGATTGTAAAAAAGGTTGCTTTCCTTATAGGTGCAACTGATCAACCTAATCAAAGAAAAGTTCATCAGAAAATTATGCCTCGACTTGGTGGTCTGGCTATTTTTATAAGCTTCCTTATCGGGGTGCTTTTAATTCAACCTGATGATTCATATTTAGTTTCTGTATTAAATCTTAGTGGTAGTGGCATTCACTTACCGATTATACTAGGTAGCATTATCATCATTCTAACGGGTGCTTTTGATGATGTGAAAGAAATTTCACCTCGTGTGAAGTTACTTGGGCAAATTATCGCAGCGCTGATAGTAGTGGTAGTGGGAGACCTAAGATTAGAATTCATTAACTTACCTTTTGGTGGAGAGTTAAACTTCGGGTTCCTTAGTATTCCAATCACGATGATTTGGATTATCGGTATAACAAATGCAATTAACCTTATTGATGGTTTAGATGGGTTAGCAGCAGGTGTGTCTACTATTGCATTATTTACAATTGCTGGTATGGCCTATACAATGGGGAATTCATATGTAATGATTATGGCTTTAATACTAGCTGTTTCTAGTCTTGGGTTCTTACTGTATAATTTCCACCCTGCAAAAATATTCATGGGAGATACAGGAGCACTATTTTTAGGCTATATGATTGCCGTTCTTTCTTTATTAGGGTTTAAGGGAGTAACCTTTGTATCATTAGTTATTCCTGTTATTATTTTAGGAGTCCCTATTTCAGACACATTATTTGCCATCGTAAGACGCCTGGTTAATAAGCAACCATTGTCTGCGCCTGACAAATCACATTTACACCACTGTCTGTTAAGATTGGGTTATACACATAGACAAACCGTATTACTCATCTATGCTATGAGTGCAGTGTTTGGATTAGCTGCATTTATTTTCTCGCAAGCAACACTTTGGGGATCAACAATTATCCTTCTTGCTATCCTCGTTACGATAGAATTATTCGTAGAAAAAATTGGTTTAGTAGGAGAAGGATATCGACCTCTATTGAATTTCTTTAATGCATTAAAACCAGTAAATGAAAAGAATAAAGCATAAAATAAAATTAAGACCTCAGGAAAAGATCTCCTGAGGTCTTTTTTAAATGACAATCTCTTGATAAAGTGTTTCTCCTATAGAAATTTTCCCTTGTCCATTTGTCATTTCTACCATCCACTCGGTGAATGTTTCAACCTGTGCTTCTTCCACAAATACTTCAAACTTTACTGCATCAAGATAGTGAATCTCTTTTATTTCATATACAGAGGCACGTAATTCATTTTCGAGCTTTCCAAGCCAAGTATAGTCCACTTTTATATGAACCACCTTCATAAGCTTCCGTTCAACAATTCCAGTGGCATTTAAGCCCTCTGACGTTGATTTCCCGTATGCCCGGATTAGACCGCCAGCGCCTAGCTTAATTCCTCCAAAGTAACGTGTAATTACTACGACAGTATCTTTTAACTTCCTTTTCTTTAATACCTCGAGAATCGGTACACCAGCAGTTCCGGATGGCTCACCATCGTCATTGGCCTTCTGAATAAGGTCATGTTCACCTATTAAATAAGCCGAACAGTTGTGCGTCGCATTCCAGTGCTTCTTTTTAATGCTCTGAATGAATTCTATTGCTTCATTTTCTGTTTCTGCACGAGATATATGAGCGATAAATCTTGATTTTTCTATTACAATTTCATGTTCGCCGTAGCCTTTTACGGTTAGGTATGAGGGGAGCATGGAATAAGCTCCTTTCTTAGTTATGTTCCTTGATAAGATTTTATTATAGAATCTTCATTCAATACAACCATTACATTTATATATATGAATATTGCATACTTAGCTTTTCGTTTGGGGATAAATAATTGTAAAAAATGGAGGGGGTAGATAGATATTGAAGGAGAGGGACAATTATTTTGATAATGCAAGAGCAATTCTTATTTTTTTTGTGGTTTTTGGCCATGGTGTAGAGTACTTTATGTATAGTGGCTATACTTTAGCCGCAGAAATATATTGGTGGATCTATTCATTTCATATGCCAGCATTTATTTACATAGCAGGTTATTTTTCCAAGGGATTTCTAGAAAATGGCTATATTAAGAGGTTATTTATTAAAACGATGATACCTGGTTGGATATTCTCTATGATATACGGTGTTCTTAATGAACATATTCATGGCTGGATAACAGTGAATCCATTAATATACCCTGGTTGGATTTCTTGGTTTTTATTCAGTTTATTTTTATGGAATCTTTTGCTGCAAATTTTTGGTAGGTATAAATTGATTACCCCAATAGCATTTATACTGCCATGCTTGATAGTAATTCTAGATGAAACAGGGTATCTTTTCAGTATTAATAGAACTCTCTTTTTCTTTCCCTTTTTTTTAATTGGATTTCATACTAAAAGAAAACATATAGATATTATTACAAGTCATATTGGAAAGATAGTTAGTGTGTTTCTCGTTCTTCTAATATATGTAACAATTAAGAACTTACAAATATTTACTCCGTCACATGTCTGGTTTTATGGCTATTTTAGTAATGATTTTTTACAAGTAGATAATCTTCGTTATTTGCTACTAATGTATTCAATCTATCCATTGATGTTTCTGATGATGTTTTCAGTTCTTTCATTTATTCCGCAAAGGGAGTTTTTATTAACTAGTATCGGAAAATATACAATGTTTATCTATTTGTTACATGGTGTATTAGTTAAGATCATTTTGTGGAAGGGATTTTTTGTTTATAACAATACCCCTGGTACGATAGTGTATTTAGCTATACTATCTCTAACTTTGTGTCTTGTATTATCGAGTGAAGTTACGAGAAAAATAATGAGTCCTTTAATAGATATAAAGTATAAATGAAATAAATAAATAATATAACAGTTATTTTGTAAATAGACTGTAATCTGAGATTTTCTTCAAAGTGTTATAATTAGGAATGTAACTAGAGGCATGAATTATTCCAACATAATTTCTTGAGTTATTAAATGATAAAATAGTATTGATTAACACTATAGAAGTGTAGGTCTAAATACTTGTTTGATTCCGTCAATCTCGTTCTTTTTAACGATTTTCTTGCGATTCGACAGTTTTTTCGCCACCAATAGATAGTATATTTATCTAAATCAAGCTAAAATAATATCAAAGCCGAAAGGGAAAATGGGACCCTTGGAGGAATTATTATGTTGAAGAAAAAATTTGATATAAAGACGCTTGATTTTATCCTAGAGAAAATGATAGAGACGGTTGGTACGAGCAAGGACGAGATTTTCCGTATAGGAGAGCAGTGCCGGAAGGACTATGAATCACTCGCAGATGAGCTAAAAGATGTGAAGAGAATGGTCATTGAAGTGATTGATGATGGCGATAAGCTTGAAACGCAATCACGGTTTGCTCGGAAAAGATTGTCTGAAGTAAGCATGCACTTCAAGGACTACACCGAGGCAGAGGTTCGCGATGCTTATGAAAAAGCTCATCAGCTCCAAATGGAACTGACCATGAAGCGACAAATGGAGAAACAGCTTCGTGATCGCCGTGACGATATTGAACGCCGATTACATGGTCTGACGGAAACGATTGACCGAGCTGAGCATCTAGTTTCACAAATTTCCGTTGTCATGAACTATCTAATGAGTGATCTTAAGCAAGTCGGTGAAGCATTAGAGGACGCAAAGCAGAAGCAGGAGTTTGGCTTGCGTATTATAGAGGCTCAGGAAGAAGAAAGAAAACGAGTGTCTCGTGAAATCCATGATGGCCCTGCTCAAATGATGGCAAATGTGATGATGCGCTCCGATTTAATTGAACGCGTTTTCCGTGAGCATGGGGAACAAGCAGGCATGGGTGAGATAAAAAATTTAAAAAAGATGGTGCGAAATGCGTTGTATGAGGTGCGTAGAATTATCTATGACCTTCGTCCGATGGCACTTGATGACCTAGGCTTAGTGCCTACCCTCAAAAAATACTTACAAACGATCGAAGAGTATCATAGTGGTACAAAAATTAGTTTTGTTAATATGGGGAATGAAAAAAGGTTACCAGCCAAGTTTGAAGTGGCATTATTTCGATTGGTACAAGAATCTGTCCAAAATGCCATCAAACACGCAGAAGCACATGAAATAAAAGTAAAACTCGAGCTGACACGAAATAGTATTTCAGTAGTAGTAAAAGATGACGGCAAAGGCTTTGATATGAATTTGGACAAGCCAGAGTCGTTTGGAATATTAGGAATGAAAGAGAGAGTGGAGCTTCTACAAGGACAACTTTCCATCGATTCCAAAATTGGTCGAGGAACGATTGTCATTATACAAGTTCCATTAGAGAGTTAATTTATTGAATAGGCTTAGGGAGGCTGAGAGAAATGACTACAAAGATTGCCATTATTGATGACCACCAATTATTTAGAGAAGGTGTCAAAAGAATATTAGATTTTGAAAAAACGTTTGAGGTTGTTGCTGAAGGGGAAGACGGCAACCAAGCAGTTGCTATTGTGGAGCAGTATCAGCCAGACGTAATTATTATGGATATTAATATGCCTGATGTGAATGGTGTGGAAGCAACTCGTCAATTAATTGAGAATTCTCCTGATTCAAAAGTGATCATTCTTTCCATTCATGATGACGAAAACTACGTAACACATGCGCTCCAAACAGGTGCTAGTGGCTATCTGTTAAAGGAAATGGATGCAGATGCATTAGTAGAAGCGGTAAAGGTAGTGGCTGATGGAGGTTCTTATTTACATCCGAAAGTGACACATAATCTAGTAAGAGAATACCGTCGATTAGCAGGTGAAGGCGGTGGAGGTTATGTGGGAGCGGCAGAAATTCGTCGCCCACTTCATTTATTAACGCGCCGTGAGTGTGAAGTTCTTCAGTTGTTAACAGACGGAAAGAGTAACCGTGGAATTGGGGAAGCTTTATTTATTAGTGAAAAAACGGTTAAAAACCATGTGAGTAATATTCTTCAAAAAATGAATGTAAACGATCGTACTCAAGCGGTAGTAGAAGCCATTAAAAAGGGCTGGGTTGAGGTTCGATAAAATATAATTGGTGGGGCACCTGTCTAAAAATATAGACGGGTGCCTCTTTTTTATTTGGAAGCATTTCCAATTTTGACAAAGTAGTGAAAAACATTTTACAAATAGGTGTTTTTGCTTATAATACTACTTAAACTAGTATAAATGGAGGTGTTTTCCATTAATGCATCTTTGGGTATTTTATCAGATGAGGATTTAGTTAACGTATATAGCAAGGCATTAAACTATAACCTGGATACGAGATTTGTTGATCTCATTTTGGAAGAAATACTTCGTAGGGGCATAAAAGATGCAAGTTAAGATTTCCCTCACGAGCGTGTAGGTAATGCAATTTGTATAGTTTTCATATAAAATATGTGTGAGACATATAGTAGAGAAAAACAAAGGTGGTTACTTTTATATGAAAACGGCAGTTGTAACGGATAGTACCGCGTACATCCCGAAAGACCTGCGTGACAAGCTTGATATTCATATGATTCCTTTAAGTGTGATATTTGGTACTGAGACGTATCGTGAAGAAGTAGAGATTACCGCCTCAGTGTTTTTTGAAGAGGTAAAGAATCGCGAGCTTCCAACCACGTCACAGCCACCCGTGGGTGAGTTTGTTCAGTTATTCGAACAATTATCGAAAGACTATGATTCAGTGGTCAGTATCCACCTATCAAGTGGGATCAGCGGTACCTTCCAAGGGGCAGTATCAGCTGGAGAAATGGTAGAGAATATTAATGTTTTTGCATTTGACTCGGAAATTAGCTGCATGGTTCAAGGGTTTTACGTACTAGAGGCAGCTCAAATGGCTCAAGAAGGTAAGGGGCCAGAGGAAATCATGGTACGACTCAAAGAAATGAAGAAAACGTTATACGCTTATTTTATGGTAGATGATTTATCTCATCTCCAACGTGGAGGAAGACTTTCAAGTGCACAGGCGTTAATTGGAAGCTTGTTGCAGGTGAAGCCACTTCTTCATTTTCAGGACAAGAAAATTGTTCCGTTTGAAAAGATTCGAACACGTAAAAAGGCGATGCGCCGTATGGTAGATTTGTTAGCTGAAGCATCTGCTAGTGAGGAATATCGTGCAGTGATTATTCACGCCAATCGTGAGCAGGAAGCAAATGAATGGAAGAAAGAGCTTGAAGCTGAGCTTCCAAACGTTGAATTTGTGATTAGTTACTTCGGACCGGTTATCGGAACGCATTTAGGTGAGGGCTCAATGGGCCTTGGCTGGGTTAAAAAATAATTTTTGGTTACTGAACTTATATTTTTTATTATTTGGCACCATTTCAGCGATTGCTGGAATGGTGTTTGTATTTTTTTGGTATTTTTTGAAAATTTGATTATGAGGTGATAATTTGAATTTGGTTGATTCCCTTAGAAATGCCCTCGCTGGTAAGCAGCTTCTTCGTGAAGAAATCCCCTTTGAGATGGTTGATTCTCCTTTAATTTCTAAAAGACCTGGAATTTTGTTTGATAAGAAAGGTCGGGCGCAGTGTAATCGGTGTGGCAATAGTGATAAGGAGTTACTTGCTGAGTTTCCTTGTGCTCGGTGTGGGAAAAAGTGTGTGTATTGTCGTGCTTGTATTATGATGGGGCGTGTGAGTAAGTGTACGCCTTTGTATGGATGGAATGGTGAGATGCAAGAGATTGTTGCTACTCCTCTTGAGTGGAATGGTTCGCTTTCTGATGGTCAGAAGGTTGCTTCGGACCGTGTGGTGGGGGCTATTTCTCATAATGAAGAGTTGCTCGTTTGGGCGGTGTGTGGTGCTGGGAAGACTGAGCTTCTTTTTAACGGAATTGAAGTGGCTTTTGCTAGTGGTAAGCGAGTGTGTATTGCTACTCCACGTACAGATGTCGTGTTAGAACTAACTCCAAGATTACAGACCGTGTTTCCCTCTATACAAATTGCCTCTCTATACGGTGGTGCAGATGACCGCCATCAGTTTTCCCCTATAACGATTACTACTACCCACCAGTTATTACGATTTTATCACGCGTTTGATGTGATGATTGTTGATGAAGTAGATGCTTTTCCTTATTCTGTGGATCCGATACTTCAGTATGCAGTTAGGAATGCTCGAAAGGCTGATTCGAGTTTGATTTATTTAACGGCTACTCCTAGCCAGAAGTGGCAGAGGGATTGTCGAGGAGGGGAGAGAAACTTTGTAACCATTCCTGCTCGTTTTCATCGGCATGAATTGCCTGTTCCTGAGTTTGTTTGGTGTGGCAATTGGGGGAAGGTGGCGAATAAAGGGCGGTTACCTTCGAAATTGCAAAAGTGGATTGAACAGCGGTTGCTAGCTGGTACGCCAATGCTAGTATTTGTCCCAACTGTTGCATGGATGGCTAAGATATTGACATTGATACAAGCAATCGATGACAGGGTTGAGTCGGTGCATGCAGAAGATATTGATAGAAAAGAGAAGGTACTAAGAATCAGAAAGAAAGAGATTCCGTTACTTATAACGACAACCATTCTTGAAAGGGGAGTGACCTTTCCTGGTCTGGATGTGGCTGTTCTTGGTTCTGAAAATCGGATTTTTACTGAGTCAGCACTTGTTCAAATTGCCGGAAGGGTTGGACGGAGTGCAGATAAACCATTTGGCAATGTGACATTTTTTCATAATGGAAGGACACAGGCAATGGAAAAGGCAAAAGGTCAAGTTGTTATGATGAATAAAGAAGCTAAAGCGAAGGGGCTGATTGACTAGTGAGATGTCTTTATTGTGGAGAAGGAATCATTCCGGCGATCGGTTGGGGGAAATTGTTTTCTAGGGAAGAAGAGGTTTTGTTATGTGATCATTGTACAAAACAGCTTGTGCCTATTGAAGGAGAATGTTGTGTTCGATGTAGTCGACCGTTTGATGGCTTAGCGGAAGAATTTCGTAAAGGTGAGTTTTGTTACGACTGTGTTCGTTGGGAGGAAGACAAAGAGTGGACAGTTATCCTAGAACATAACATATCTCTTTATGTTTACAATGACTTTCTAAAAGGAGTTATTAGTCGATATAAATTTCGTGGAGACTATGTGCTTTCGAAATTTCTTTGTAAAGGTCTAAAAAAACTGGTCAAAGAGTACGATTTGTTAGTACCGATACCATTGAGTATTGAGCGATTATATGAACGAGGATTTAATCAGGCGGAGGCATTAATTGTGGAATCTGGATATACACCAACAGTTCTTTTAAAACGTACTCATACAGAAAAACAATCGAAAAAATCTCGAGAAGAAAGGATCCTGCTCTCAAATATCTTCAAAATTGCTAGTGAGGAAGAATTTGTCGGGAAGAAAGTGTTGTTAGTTGACGATATATATACTACAGGCTCTACGCTATTGCACGCAGCTAAACTTTTGAAAAGGCAAGGAGCATTATCGGTTTCATCCTTTACGGTAGCGAGAGGTTAGCGACATGATCCAACAAAATACGGCTACTGTAAAATTCAATCAAACGTTTGATTGAATTTACACCAACTTTAGAACCCCAAGGTTTACCCCCACTTCAATCAAACGACCGATTGAATACATTTACTTCCAAATAATTTTCATATCCTTACACAAATCGACAAGCTATAATGAGTCTATCGACTTATTTCAAAAAGGGGAAAAAGAAATGTCTCAAATAGAAACTTGCCCTAGCTGTGGGGATATTTATGTAAAAAATCAATTTCGTGATGTTTGTCAAAAGTGCTGGAAGGAAGAAGAACAAGCATACGATAAGGTGTCTCAATTTATGAGGAGGCGTGAAAATAGAGCAGCGACAATGTTGCAGGTTGTAGAAGCTATAGGGGTTGAAGAAGAATTATTGTTAAAATTCATCCGTACTGGTCGTCTTAAGGTTACACAATTCCCTAATCTAGGATATCCTTGTGATAAATGCGGGGCGATTATCCGTGCTGGTAAGCTTTGTGAGCCATGTGCACTAGAGATTAAGAAAGACCTTGAACAACACGAACAAGAAGAAGCATTTAGAGAAGAACTGCTTAAACGTGAAAAACAAGCCACATACTTTACAACAAATAAGTCTAAATGGTAAATAGGAATAAGTACCTATATATTAGTCATTTCGATACATTTTTTAAATAAATGCTAAAATAACCTTCAAAATGTCCGATAATACTAGTAGAAGTTGGAACGGACTTTGAAGGAGATGGATATATATGAAAATCAACAACATTGGAACAACAGGAATTAATCCATATAAAAAGGCAATCAACAAACTCGATAAAGTCAATAACACAACAACTGCTAAAGCGGATAAGGTTGAGATTTCTTCCGCTGCAAAAGAAATGCAGCAGATTTCTCAAGTGGATGCTGCTCGTCAAAAAAAGGTTGAAGAGCTGAAACAAAGTGTTCAAAACGGGACATACAAGCCAAACGCTACTGCAACTGCATCTAGTATCATTAACTACTTTAAAATATAGAGAGGAGGGGCTTTGATGTCCGCTGATCAATTAGTAACCGTCATGGAAAGGCTGCTTGACCTGCATAATAGCTTGCTTGAAAAAGCCTATCAAAAGACGACAGTTATTGAAAAAGGGGACATTGACGCCCTAAATACTCTCATTAAAGAAGAGCAAAAGATTTTACCAACCATAAATAAATTCGAACAAGTAAGACAGCAGGTTGTGAGAAATTTTCTCACTCCTTTTCATGTAGAGGAAGAAAACTTTACGATTTTTACTTGTTTAACATATATAGATGATTCAAAAAAGGACAAGCTTGCTGAATTGCGTGTGGAACTACTAGAAGTGGCGCAGAAACTTCAAAAGCAAAATGAGTTAAACTCGGAGCTTGTCAAACAATCACTTCAATTTGTCCATATGTCATTAGATATGTTTTACCCAAAAACACCTGAATTCAATTATGGACCACCTAAACAGTCCGGACCGTCCACAGCGAATTCCCTTTTCAATCGAAAAGCCTAAAAAACGGAGGCGCGAACATGAGATCAACATTTATGGGATTAGAAACAGCCCGTAGAGGTATGTTTACACAACAAAGTGCTCTAAATACGACAGGTCATAATATCGCGAATGCAAGCACACCAGGATATACAAGACAACGTGTTAACTTCACACAAACAGAACCTTATCCGAATGTGGGCCTAAATAAGCCTCAGCTTCCAGGTCAAATGGGAACGGGTGTAGAGGCTGGTTCTGTTCAACGAGTAAGAGAAAGCTTTTTAGATGTTCAGTATCGTGGTGAAAATAATAAACTAGGTTACTGGGAAGCTCGTGCGGAATCCTATACAAAGATGGAAGAAATCATGAATGAGCCATCGGACAGTGGATTATCTCAAACCATGGATATGTTCTGGCAATCATTACAGGACTTAGCAGTCAATCCGAGCAATCCGGGTGCACGTTCAGTAGTAAGACAACGTGCAGTGGCAGTAACGGAGACATTTACCTATCTTGCAAGTTCTTTAAACGGCATTCGTGCTGACTTGAAAAATGAAATCACAGTTACAGAAAAAGAAATTAATTCTTTATCAGAGCAAATTAATAATATAAATAACCAGATTGCTAGTGTTGAGCCACATGGTCTTCTGCCAAACGATTTATACGATGAGCGCGATCGACTTATTGATCAGTTATCTTCTCTTGTAAATATTAAAGTGGATTACACTTCGAGTGGTGGAAATGCTTCTACTCTTGCAGAAGGAAAAGCGAATATCACCTTACTTGATGCAAATGGAGTTAGCCTAGGTCAGCTAGTGAATGGGACAGGCTTTAACAATCTTACTATTAACTTTAACGGTACTGATGAATCTGTAAAAACTGTACAATTAGGTACTACTCAGTTAGATTTTCAACAATTTAGTTCAACTGGAAAGCTTAAAGCAATAGTTGAATCTTATGGGTATGAAACCTCTTCAGGTGATGTAACAGGTGTATACCCAGATATGCTTGCAGAGTTGGATAATATGGCATACATGTTTGCTTATCAGTTTAATCTGCAGCATGAAGCTGGCGCAACGCCCAACCAGATAAATGGATCAACTGATGAAACACCGGCATTCTTTTCAGATACGGAGAATGGAGCAGTTGATATTGAAAATAAAAAAGGTATGGCATCTCGTTTACAAGTATCAGATCAGATCATGGCAAGTTTAGACAATATTGCAACATCTAGTAAGGAAAACCCAACAATGGGTGACTCTACAAATATATCTGCGTTAGCTGAGATTATCAATAAACCTTTTAAATACGGAAACAACACAGAATCAAGCTTCCGAAACTATTATGAAGTCCTAGTTGGTGGAATGGCAGTTGATTCTCAGGAAGCAGCGAGACTTTCTGCAAACAGTGGTACCCTTCGTCAAGCTGTAGAAGAAAGAAGAATGTCTGTAAGCTCCGTTTCACTGGATGAGGAAATGACAAATATGATTCAATTCCAGCATGCTTACAATGCTTCTGCCAGAATGATTACTTTACAGGATGAAATGCTTGATAAAATTATTAATGGTATGGGAACCGTCGGAAGGTAGGTGGATGAAAAATGCGTGTAACACAAGGAATGTTAGCTTCTAATTCTTTGAGAAACTTAAGTAACAGCTATACACAAATGGGGAAGTATCAGGATCAACTTTCTACAGGTAAAAAGATTACGAAACCTTCTGATGACCCGGTTGTTGCTATGAAAGGGATGTACTATCGTTCTAATCTTTCTGAGGTTGAACAATATAAAAGAAATCTTTCTGAATCGTATCTTTGGATGGAGAACTCCGAGGCTGGGGTAGAGCATGTGAACGAAGCTTTACAGCGTGTACGTGAGCTTACTGTTCAAGGAGCTAATGGAACACTCTCTGATTCTGATAAAGAAGCAGTTGCAAGAGAGATAGAGCAAATTAAAAAAGATATAATGACCGTTGCAAACACACAGGTAGCCGGTCGATATATTTTTAATGGCACGAATACATCAAATCCGCCAGTTGCTGACGGTGGTGATGGAGCTCCTCAAGCCGATTTAAATACAAATAGTTATCTTGTAGAAGTATCACGTGGCGTTTCTCTTAAAGCAAACATCAATCCTGACAATGTATTTAGCCAAGAATTATTTGATACTCTTCAAGGCATCCAAGAAACCCTTGATGGAAAAGGTGCAGGTGACTTAAACACTTTATTAGGAACATTAGACAAAAGACTTGATATTTTATCTGCTGAACGATCGGAGCTCGGGGCTCGGTACAACCGTCTTGAAATGGTGGAGGCTCGTATTGACCAACAGGAAGTTATCGCTACTCGTATTCTTTCGGACAATGAAGATGCAGATATAGAGCGTGTTATCATGGATTTAACAACACAAGAGAGTGTTCACCGTGCGGCACTAAGTGTAGGTGCTAGAATTATTCAACCAACACTAATGGACTTTTTAAGATAGAGGTCAGAGTTAAGACCGTAATCTAAGGCTGACCTGCTATGAGTAGGTAGCCTTTTTTTATAGGGGGGAATGGATATGAAGATCCCGAAGATACGCATACAGACAACACAGGCACAAATTGAGCTATCAACCCAAAAAGGAGAAATGTCAATTGAGCAGCCAATCGGTGACCTGCAAATAGAACAACCTAAAGCATTGTTGAATATCACTAGGATTCCGGGGAAACTAACGATAGACCAGACACAAGCAAGGGCAGACGTTGACTTAAAATCTGTAAAACTTCGGAGTGAAGATGCAGCTAGATTAGGAAAACAGGATTTACTTGAGGGGATAGCAAGGAGAATGCAAGAAGGTAAAGAATTAATGCAAATAGAAAATGGATTTAATGCAATTTCTAGCATTTCAAAGCGCAATAGTGAAGGTGAAAATAAGGAGTTCAATATAGGATGGGTACCGAGTATTGGGTCTGTTAAGATCTCGTATGAATCTGGGAAAGTAAATGTAGAGGGTACACCTAATAAGCCAAAAATAGAGTACAAATCAAACAAGCCGATTATTGATTATAATCCGGGTGAAGTAACAATAAAATTAAAACAACATGCTTCGCTTAAAATAGACTTTGAATAAAGGGAAAAGGGATGATTAAATGGAATTGCAAACGAAATATCATGGAACGATAGAAATGGAAGAAAGTAACTATATACATTTTTCTAATGGAATACCGGGTTTCCAGGAAGAACATCAATTTGTTGTTTTACCTTTGGAAGAAGACGAAACATTTTATATCATGCAATCTGTGAATACCTCAACTTTAGCTTTTGTTATGGTAAATCCATTTACTTATTATCCTAATTATGACTTTAATTTGGATGAATCGATAGTTGAGAGCTTACAAATAAAGACGCCTGAAGATGTTTTAGTTTATAGTATATTAACAATTCAAGATCCATTCGAAAATACGACAGTCAACCTACAAGCACCAATAATAATTAATTCTAAAAATCATATGGGAAAGCAAATAATCCTTAATAATGAAAAGTATTTGACTAGGCACAAATTAATGGAGAAGAGGTGAGGTAGATGCTAGTACTTACACGTAAGTTGGGAGAATCCATTAAAATCGGTGATGATATAGAAATCACTATCTTTTCAACTAAAAATGACCAAGTTAAAATTGGCATCAACGCACCAAAGAGCTTAGAGATTTTCAGAAAAGAACTCCTAATAGAAATCACCGATCAAAATAAACAAGCTGCAAACGTTCAAGGGGATCTTCTTAGTATCTTGAAAAAAAATGAAATGATATAACTCCTATTTTAGGGGTTATATTTTTTAAAAAAAATAATAAAAAACTATTAAACTTTTTAATCAACCTCCGATAATAATAATGTAAGGCAGGGAAAGAAAAAAGGGCGGCCGACCTGGAAGCTTTCTCTTCATATAAAATAAAAAAATATGGTTCACAAGGATGCGAACCCAAACATTCAGGGAGGAAATTTAAAATGAGAATTAATCACAATATCGCAGCGTTAAACACTTACAACAAGTTAAGTTCAGCTTCAAATGCGCAATCTAAATCAATGGAAAAATTATCTTCTGGTCTTCGAATTAATCGTGCGGGTGACGATGCTGCAGGACTAGCAATCTCTGAAAAAATGCGTGGCCAAATCCGCGGTTTAGATCAAGCATCTAAAAATGCTCAAGACGGAATTTCTTTAATCCAAACTGCTGAAGGTGCATTAAACGAAACTCACGATATTCTTCAACGTATGCGTGAGCTTGCTACTCAAGCGTCTAACGATACAAATACTACTGATGACCGTGGCGAAATCCAAAAGGAAATTAACCAACTAACTTCAGAGATTAACAGAATTGGAAATACTACAGAGTTTAATACTCAGAAGTTACTTGATGGCTCAAAATCATTTAATGAAGCAGTTAAAGGTAAGTTTGAGTTAACTACTGGAACTTCTGATATTATTATTGCTGGTCAAACGATTTCATATGGAACAGCAACAACGCAATGGGATACTGCAGAGGAGTTAAAAGATCTATTAACAGCAAACACTACTATCTCAGCTTCATATACTGCTTCTGTTGAAAATGGAAAAGTTGTTTTAACAGAAGTAACTGGTTCAGCTACTGCTTTAACAGCAACAGGAGCAACAGTTGCAACACTAACAACTGGTAGTGCAGCAGGCACAGATATGTCTTTAACATTACAAATTGGTGCTAACCAAGCACAAAGTATGTCAGTGGGTATTAACGATATGACAGCTGTTGCATTAGGAATTTCATCTGCAACAACAGGTACAAACTTTACTGCAGCACAACAAGTAACTAATGGAACTAATAATACTGGTGCAGAGTATGGACTAGATGTATCAAATTCAACAAATGCATCTGCTGCAATTACTAAAATTCAAACTGCAATTGATAAAGTTTCAGCCGAGCGTTCTAAGTTAGGGGCTAATCAAAATCGTCTAGAGCACACAATTAACAACCTAGGGACATCTTCGGAAAACTTAACTGCTGCTGAATCTCGTATTCGTGATGTAGACATGGCAAAAGAAATGATGGCACAAACTAAAAACTCTATCCTTTCTCAAGCAGCTCAAGCAATGTTGGCTCAAGCTAACCAACAGCCTCAGGGTGTTCTACAATTATTACGTTAATTTTTAGATTGAAAAAAGGGGTGGACAACCACTCCTTTTTCTTTTAAAAAAGTTCTTGTCTATTTCAATAAATTTTATAAAAGGAGAAAAATATGCTTTTATCCCTCTGTGTGATTACAAAAGATGAAGAAAAAAATATAAAAAAATGTTTAGATAGTGTCAGTGATATTCTATTTGAAAAAATTGTTGTTGATACAGGATCTTTAGATAAAACTATTGAAATAGCCAAGAATGAGGGTGCGGATGTTTATAAGTTTGATTGGATAGGTGACTTTTCAGCAGCGAGAAACTATGCGATTTCTAAAGCTAAAGGGGATTGGATATTATTCTTAGATGCAGATGAATATATTGAACCGGACCAAAGTAATTTATTATATTCATTACTTATAAAGGCAGAAGAGCAAAAGAGTGACTGTATTGTTTCTAAACTAATTAACTATATACCTGACTCTGATTCAAGAATAATGCAGAGTGTGACCAGTACAATTAGAATATTTAGAAATAGTTCAGAATTAGGGTATGTTGGAGCAATTCACGAGATTTTAAAACCTAAAAAAAATAGACCTCTTACTGTTATTGATGCCTCCGAAAGCCTTGTTGTATTTCATACCGGTTACTCGAGGACGGAAGTAATAAGAAAAAATAAGGTCAATCGGAATTTATCTTTACTTTATAAAGAGTTAGAGAAGAGTCCAAAGGATGCCTCTATTTTATTCTATATTGCTGAATCTTTAATGTTAGATGATAAATATAAGGAAGCGGTAAGTTATTTAGAACGAGCAAAAAAGTATAATTCAATTAATAATAAAGTATTAATGTATAAATTATATTGTAATCTATTTGCCTGTAAATGCAGTCATGAATATGACCTGACATCTGTTGAAGATCTATATAAAAAAGCTATACAATATGATAATGAATGTCCAGACTTTAGTTTCTATATAGGTAAAAAACACTTAATATTAGGAAACTATGAACAAGCAATTGAATTCTATGAACTCTGTTTGCTTAAACTAAGTAAATACCAATATAATTTTGAATCAATGGTATTATCAAGAGTAAATCACATATACGAAGAGTTACTCAATCTCTATGTAGTAACAGAAAATAAAAATAAAATAATAGAGACATGTATTATTCTTTTAAAGGTAGATAAATATAACTACAAATGTCTTTATATTCTAATAAATACACTTAAAGATCATGAAAAGAGTGAACAAGTTTTCAATTTTATTTTTGAGATTTATAGTAAGGAGAGTATTAAAGATAAGTTATATCTATTAAAAGTATTAGACTCACTGGCATATAATGAACTCTATAACTTAGTCATAAAATTGTTATCTAAAGAAGAGGAAAGGGAGTACTTTCTTTATAAAGAACATCATCAAAATTCACTTGAAGAGTATAGAATAGAGTCTCAAGGACTTAATGCATTGGATTGTTTCCGTAGAGGAGAATTTTACAAACAAAAAAACAACAATATCAAGTCTTTATATTTCCATAGCTTGGCATACGAAATGAATCCACAGGTTACATCTGATGTATTACTTCAAGATTATCAAATTCCTAACTATAAGAACTACCTTGGAATAATAGTAGATACAGTAAAAGAATATATAACAGACCTAATATCACAAAACATTCTCAATGAAGCCTTAAGAATAGTTAACCAATCAATACAAATCGTTACAAATGATGTTGATTTATATTCAATGAAGGCTGTAATTATGATGAAGTTGGAAAGTAATGGATCCGCAAAAGAAGTATTAAGTGAAGGACTAGTAATAAATCCTAAGCATATAGACAGTTTATATAATTTAGCTTATCTCTATGAGCTAGAAAATCAGTTCGATCTGGCAACTGACCTATATAAAAAAATACTAGAACTATCAGATGAAAGAGAACTTCTAGAAGAGGTAAAGATAAAAATAGTAGAATTAAGTCATAATAAAGAGAGCTTACCCATACAAAATAATCTTGCGATCGATATTAATAAACGTAAACCTAGTACCAAGATTCAAATAAACAATAACTCGATTAATGGTAAAACTACAAGTATTGTCTTATTAACATATAATAAGTTAGACCTTACTAAGTTGTGTATACAATATCTTATCAGGTTTACCGATATGAGTAGAGTTGAACTAATAGTTGTCGATAACGGGTCTACGGATGGTACAACTGAATGGTTGGAAGAACAAAAGTATATTGATAAACTTATTATTCATCATCAAAATCAAGGATACACCAAGGGATTTAACAGTGGGATAAAGCATACAAATCTTGAAGAGGTATTTCTATTAGCGAATGATATTCTTGTAACACCAAACTGGTTAGAGAACTTAAGAGCATGCTTAAATCATTCTGAAAAGGTTGGCTTAGTTGTACCTGTAATGAATTATGCTTCTAATGGTCAAGCTATTGATGTCGAATATAAAAATCTCGATGATATGGTTAAATTCGCCAGTCAATATAATGATCACGACCCATTGAAATGGGAAGAAAAAGCAAGATTAATTACTTGTTGCGCATTTGGAAAAAAGAGTAATTTTAAAAAAGTTGATATGTTTGATGAGAGATACCTAAATGGTGGTAGTTTTTCTGACGATGATATCAGTTTTAAGTTTATAAGTGCAGGGTATAAGCTCTTTTTATGTAAAGATACATTTGTACATCATTATGGTAGTCAAACAGTCAGTGAAGGTTTACTAGATGATCTTAATAGAGGGAGAGAGAAATTTATACAAAAATGGGGATTTGATTCTTGGGAGAAATCAGGAGTTCATTACAGTTCATTGAGCTTAATGAAAAATATCCATTCTAACTCAAAAATACTAGTGGTTGGTTGTGGTGTTGGAGAAACCCTTCTATATATTAAACAAAATTATCCTAATACTGAAATATTTGGAATAGAATCTAATGTGAATGCTGCATACTTTGCGAAAAATTTTGGAAAAGTATTAGAGGTCAATTTACTTGTTGACAAGATTAAATTAAAAGAGGATTATTTTGATTTTATATTATTAACTGGAGTATTAAATGAAAAAATAGAATTAGATCAACTGCTTAAAAAGGTTAGTCCTTTCTTAAAAAGAGATACTGGATTTATTTTAGGGAAATTCCCTAACAGAATGTCTATTAGAACGATAAATAAAATAATGTCAGGTTATTCAGAATCAGATAAAAATGATTATAGTCTAAACGAGTTAAAACAAACTTTTATAAATAATGGTTTTGTAAATATAACTATAGATGCAATATTAAATAATATTTCTCAAGATGAGGAAGTTTTAATCGAAGCTTTTAATAAAGTTAACAAAACAAATATGTCTGAAATATATAGAGTAAGTGATTTTGTAATAAGAGCAAATACTAAATGAAATAGGTGAGATAATGGAGACAGTTGGATTAATTCCATGTGCTGGAAAAGGTACCAGATTAGGTCTACCATTTTCAAAAGAAATGTTCCCGGATATTCATAACGATAGATTTAGACCAATAATTATGTATACTATAGAGGCTATGCAATTAGCAGGTATAAAACATTTAATCTTTACTATAAATCCTAATAAAAAGGATTTAATAGACTTTTTAGGAAATGGGAAACAATTTGATATGGATTTTTCATATTGTATCCATCCAGAGCCCAAATCCTTACCGGAATCTCTTAACGAGGCTTTTCATTTAATTAAAGATAAAAGAGTTGTATTTGCAATGCCGGATACAGTTATAACTCCTAAGAACTTTGTTATTGATTCTTTAAAAGAACATATCAGTAACGAAAAATCATTGGTAACTTTAAGTTGTTTTAAAACTGATAATCCAACCAGTGTATCGGTTGTTGAATTTGATGGTAATATGATTACTAACGTAATTGAGAAACCACAAGAAACTAATCTCCATTGGATGTGGGGATCAATGGTTTGGGAACCTATATTTTCTCAGGAATTAAATGACTTTGTAAAGAATACCAATCCAAGAAAAGGTGCTCAAGAACTCTATGTTTCAGATGCACTTCATAATTTGATAAATAAAAATAGTGTATTTGCCTACAAATTTACTAATGGTGAATACCGTGATCTTGGCACTTACCAATCTATAAATGATTGGAGTTTAATAAAGCAGGGATCATTATAAGAAAGTCTTTAGTAAACCAGATAATTTCCTCTAGCAAATCAAAAGTGGACAAATAGGACAAATAAAAAGTAATAAAATGATGTAAATCCCGTATAAAGTCGACAACATGAGCAATATAAAATGTCG
Source organism: Bacillaceae bacterium (assembly GCA_041640555.1). Lineage (GTDB taxonomy): Bacteria > Bacillota > Bacilli > Bacillales > Cytobacillaceae > Robertmurraya_A. The sequence goes on along the minus strand of JBEQAB010000002.1, from coordinate 195,893 downwards.
ACTATTGCGGGATTTTGTTTATTAAAATTTCAGGGCACAATAATAATAGGTACACCAAACTAAACGAAACCGTATTTTATGTTATAAATGGTGCTAGTATTTATTACTAAGAATGGGAAAATTCAGGGATGGTATTCGTAATTAGTAATCTATTAAATATACTTTAAAAAAAACTTTTCCAACCGATATAAAAATTAATGATATGTTTTCAGGAGGAAATAAAATGATTGATCGCATCCAGTCTCCATCCATTATTGCTTCAAAATCAAAACCCATAATTGAAAATTACGAAAAAGTTATTGATGCATCTTTATCAAAAACAAATAAAGCTGAAGAAGTATTTTTTCATGATAAAAAAAAAGTTGAGGAAGTAATAAAAGGTCTAAATGATTTTTTAAGTCCAACTCATACCTCATTAAAGTTTGAGCTACATGAAAAATTAAATGAATATTATGTAACTCTGGTAGATGATCAAACAAGAGAAGTGGTTAAAGAAATTCCTTCAAAAAAGATGTTAGATTTCTATGCAGCGATGACCGAAGCAATTGGTTTAATGATAGATAAAAAGATTTAGTGAGGTGTTTGTATGAGTATGCGAATTGGTGGATTAGCCAGTGGAATGGATATAGATACAATGGTTTCCGACTTAATGAAGGCAGAAAGAATTCCATTAGATAAGTTAAAACAAAAGAAGCAAGTTCTTGAATGGCAACGTGATGACTATCGTTCCATGAATACATTGTTATTAAATTTTCGTTCGGAATTAACAAACATGAGACTTTCCTCAACATACCGTTCTAGAGGCACAACTTCAACTGATGAAACTAGGGTGACCGCAACAGCATCTAGTGCAGCGTCTTTAGCATCTTATTCAATTTCTGCTGTTAATAAGCTTGCTAGCGCAGCTACAAAAGTAAATAGTACATCAATTGCGGATAGTGGAAAAAAAATAGATGTTAATAAATCTTTAATTGATGTTCAGACTGATTTTGCTAATGAGACCTTTGATTGGCAAAAGGGAAGTGTAGAGACTCAAACGATTGCTGCTCCAACGGTAGGGGAACCAATTAAGCTATCTTTAAAAGAAGGAGTCTCTATAATTACGAGTAATCCAAGTCATATTAATGTTAAAGTAAATGGGGTCTCGTATGAGGTAGTTACTGATCCAGCAGCTACCCTTGATGCGACTAAAAAACAGGTTAAGATAGATTCTAGTGGAAACCTTACTTTTAGCAGTGACATAACAAAAGATAGCACAATTAAGGTTGACTATGTAGCATCGCATCGTACACAGTCCCATACGATGGCAGAAGCTTCAAATATTATTAAGCTAAGTGACGACGCAAAGCATTCAGCTAGTTCAATTTCAACTATAGTTGTTAAGGGGACAAATGGAGCGCCTGACACAACTTATGAATTTCCGGTAACTGATGGTGTACGTGCAACAGAATTAAAAGATGCAGATGGCAATCTTATAGTAAGAGTAAACAAAGAGTCTGGTGAACTCGAGTTTGGATCTCAAATCTCAAAAGATGTAAAAGTTGAAATTAATTACGAGCAAAAATTCAGTGCATTCTCAATGACTACGTATGGATCTGATAACCAGCCTAAAACTGATAATTTTCTGATTTCAGGTACTGAATCATTGAACTCTGTAATAAACAAAGTAAACTCTTCAAGTATTGGTGTATCAATGTTCTATGACGATGTTACTGGTCGTATGACATTAACGAGAAATGAAACAGGTAATTTTAATCTTACTGGAGATGAGATTACTACCAGTGGATCCCTTATTAATAATGTTTTAGGTTTCGGTGGGGTAACAGAAAACGGTGGAGATAATGCAGAGTTTGTGCTAAATGGGCTGAAAACTACGAGAACATCAAATACGTTCGAGGTAAGTGGTGTCACTTTTACCCTTAAACAGGTTTTTCCAGAATCAACAAATTCTACTCCAGTGAATGTAAATATAACTAATAATACGAATCAGATATTTGAAAATATTAAAGGTTTTGTTACAAAATATAATGAACTCATTGCTAAAATTCAAGGTGAAGTTCAAGAAGAACGTTACAAAGACTATACTCCGTTAACTGATGAACAGCGAGAGGAATTATCTGATAAACAACAAGAGCAATGGGAAGAAAGAGCAAAAAGTGGGATGTTACGAAGAGATCCGACTCTAACATCCTTATTAAATAAAATGCGGTCCAATTTCTCAAATCCTGTTTCAAACGGAGATATCAATCCTCTGTATAAGCAACTTGCTAGTATAGGAATAAAAACGAGTGCAAATTACCTTGAGGGTGGGAAGCTAGAAATTGATGAGGCAGCTTTAAAAAAAGCAATTGAGGCTGATCCTACATCTGTAGAAAAGTTATTTAATGCAACAGGTTCCACTGAAGGGGAAAAAGGAATCGCTCAACGATTGACGGATAGCGTAAATGCAAGTATGGAGAAGTTACGTTCTAAGGCGGGAAATTCTTATACAACAAACACACAGTTTGAAATTGGAAAGTTATTAAATGATGTTGGTAAAAAAATTAGTAGCTTTGAGGATCGTTTGACGAGAATCGAGGATCGGTATTGGGCTCAGTTTACAGCTATGGAAAAAGCCATACAACGCTCAAACGAACAAATGAATCAATTACTAAGCTACACTGGTTAACGTAAACAAAAAGGAGTGCTTAAATAATGGCAGTAAATAATCCTTACCAAGCATATCAACAAAACTCTTTAAATACAGCATCCCCTGGAGAGCTAACTCTCATGTTATATAATGGGTGTTTGAAGTTTATTCATCAAGCCAAGGTTGCGATGCAGGCAAAAAATATTGAAGAGAAAAATACAAATTTGATTAAAGCACAAAAAATTATCCAAGAGTTTATGGTAACTTTAAATATGGATATTCCGGTGTCCAAAGATTTAATGGTAATGTATGATTATCTAAATCGTCGTTTAATGGAAGCTAATTTAAAAAACGATGTAGCTATCCTTGACGAAGTTTCTGGTTTTGTAACAGAATACCGTGATACATGGAAACAAGTAATACAATTAAACCGTCAAAAACAATTCGCTCAAGGTGGCCAAGCCTAGTGAGTGGATTGCAGCTGTTTTTTGATCTCACTGTACAATTGATTAAACTCTATCAAACTGATGAGGACCGTGATGAGCGAATACAAGAAACAGAGAGACTGTTAGCACTTCGTGATGAGGTAATGAAAAACGCTACCCCACCTTCCAACGATGCGGAGCGAGAACTGGTACAAAAGTGTAAGCAGCTTAATGATCACTTAAATGGGTTAATGAACCAAGAAAAGCTGAACATTCAAAAGGATATGAGAGACCTTAAAACGAAAAAAGATTCAACCAATAAATACGTCAATCCGTATTCCAATTATAATCCTGATGGTATGTTTTATGATCGGAAAAAGTAAGTATGGTCTTACAAAAAAAATAAATAGCTAAAGAAAAATAGAAATGACTCGGGAATTATGAGTCATTTTTTTGTTCATTTTGTACCCCCCTAGTTTTTCAAGTAGCTCCCTTTTGTAACAATTTGTTCATAATTTAACAATAAACTGTTAACATTTTACCAAATTAAAGTTATAATAGTCCTTGGTCATTTGGGTAATAATTCCTACTTTGGCTACTATTTTACTATTTTTCGTAAGGCGAGGGGGGTTCGAATTGAACGGAAGGAAAGTATTAAATCTTTTAATGATTTTCACAATGGTTTTTTCAATTGTTGTGAGCCCGTTTTCTTCACAAACAGCGAAAGCGAGTGTGATGCTTTCGGATGCTGAGGCAATTCAGGTGGATAACACCATCCAAATTTCTTGGCACACTGACAGTTTTATCAGTGAGGATTTTGTGGACTTTAAGTTAATTAAGAATGGTGAACCGTTTAAAATCAACCCTGTTGTTATTCAAGAACAGGGTTCACCAGAAGACAGTGTCTTTATAACAGATTATTCTTATATTGATGCAGACATCAACAAAAGCACGCAATATACATATCAAGTTGTAGGAATCACGAGTTCAGGTGAGGAATATTCAAGTGCTGAATTATCGTTAATGACTAGCGATTTTGAAGATGTTGAAGCACCGAAAGTTAGTTCGGTTGGATTGATAATTGGTGGTCAAGCCATTCCTGCTGTCCAAACAGCAGAGAATGAATATTCTGCTTCTATTAAAGGACTGCAGGATACGGAAATGTTTACTGATATTAGTATCAACGCTACTGCAGATGCAGCAAATGCAACATTTTCTTTCCTAATGAATTCTAAAACATTTGATTTTACTAACGGTTTGGCTACTGCAAATATTAGTGAGATTCTTGGAGAGCTAGATTCTCAACAGGACGGGGTATCTGTTGGGAAATTAAAAGAACAAATGGGCCTTTATGGTGGAAAGATATCTGGGACTCTTGTTGATTACTCTGGCAATGAAAGAGAGATTGTTCTTCAGGTTACAGAAGATGAGGTTACTGAGGTAGTTGTCGAAGTGCCAGCTACAGAGCAACCAGCCCCAAGTGAGCAAGATAACCAAGAAGAAGTAGGAGAAACTTCAGATCAAGTAATGGATCATATGGTTATTGATATCAGCGGGATTGGCGTTAGACCAATGGAAACTGGAGATAATCAATTTACGCTGAATATGGAACACTTCTTGGATCCGGCGTTTACGATTGGATCTGCATTAGAAAATGACGATTCACTTGTAAACGAGCTTATATTGTTCTCCGCTGAAAATGTTTCAGAGGCAACGATCTCTTATAATGGGGTAACTCAATCTGTTACATTTACGGATGGAGTTGCACGTCTATTCGTTAAAGATCTCCTTGGTTTTACAGAGAACGATGACTTAACTCTAGGGGAATTTAAACAGTTTTTTGCTGATAACGGAGATGGAGATATTTCTATTACAGTAACTGATCAATCAGGTGCTACAAAAGAAGTGACTTTATCAATTGTTGGGTCAGAGAGTTTTAAAACAGTTGAAATACCAGATGCTCAATTAGAAAGCGTTATTCGCAATCAATTGGGGATTTATGAAGGCCCTCTTACAATGGCTAACTTAAAAGAGCTTGTTTACCTGTATGCTCAAGGCGAAGGAATTACAAACCTAACTGGTCTAGAGTATGCAACCAATCTTGAAGGGTTAGACGTAAGTGCGAATGACATTACAGATGTAAGTCCAATTGCGACTTTAACTAATTTAACCTCATTAACATTATGGGGTACGCAAATTTCGGATATCAGTGCTTTAAGTTCTTTAACTAATTTAATGTATTTAGATTTGGAAGATAATCACCAACTCGTGGATATCTCTCCAATTGAAAGTTTAATCAACCTTGAAGAACTTCGATTAAGTTATAGTGCTGTAACCGATATTACGGATGTAAGCTCGCTTAGTAACTTAAGAGAACTTCATCTATATGGTTTATCTTTAGATTTATCAGAGGGATCTCTGACTAGTATAACGATTAATGAGTTACAGTCTAAAGGTGTGTCCGTCTATTTTGATTGGATGCCTGAATACCCTGATTATGAGGAATATCTTTCTATTTACTATTCCAATGATGACCTAACTCATAATTCGATTGAATTTGGCTGGGATTCATATGGGGATTTTGAATCGTATGATATCTCCTTAGATGGCAATCTAGTAGAAACTCTAGCAGCAGATTCAACAAATTATGTATTAACTAATCTACAACCTCGTACTACATATCTTCTTGAAGTTAGAGGGAATCTAGTAGATGGAAGAGTAGTAACTTCTAGTACTGAAATTACTACTTCTTGGGCTCCAGAAGATTTACAAGAGGTAAAAATCCAAGCGGTAAATGAAAATGATGATCCACTAACGAATGGTTATGAATACTCTATTAGTGGTACAGATGAAACAAATCTTGATTTCTTCCAATATGGTTATGTGAATGGGGAAGGGTATTTACAGTCATGGGAATATGACACTCTTAATCTCCCAAGTGGTCAGTTTGATGTAATTATATATGACCCAGAAAACTATAATAATTCAACGGTTTATAGTATTGAGGTTAAAGAAGCGGTGAACTATTTAGATGACCCAATTATCTTAACCTTCAATGAAAGTGAAAACTCTTCAGAGTCGTTAGAGGTTAAAGTTACAAATGTTACGGAAGATACCCTAACTATTGAGTGGACAAACCAATCAAAAGCATCAAAATATGAAATATATGTTTATGGTGAGTCAGAATACTATGAAGAAGGATACGTTACATTAGAGAACGGAACTACTTCCTACACCTTTACTAATCTATCTCCGGATAGTCGTTACTATGTTCAGTTCAATGCTGAATTCTCTAGCGGTCTTTCATATGGAGACCATTTAGTGGTGAAAACACTTGGGGGTATGGTAGAAGGAGAAGAAGTATCTTTTGCTGATGAAAATTTAGAGCAAGTGATCCGTGAAACTCTAGGTATCTATTCTCGTAATATAACAACAGTGGATCTTGAGGAATTAACTTATCTGTATGCGGACAGCTTACAGATTCAAGACTTATCTGGTATAGAATTCGCGGTAAATCTTGTGGGCTTATATTTATATGATAACGAGATCACAGATATTTCTCCGCTAAGTAACCTAACATCCTTGGAGGATCTAGTGTTATGGAGAAATAACATTGTTGATATCACACCGTTAAGCAATCTAACTCAATTAACGCATCTAGATCTAGATGACAACCAAATTGTTGATATTACAGCATTAGGTTTATTAACAAATTTGAGAGATTTATGGTTGTATAATAATCCAATTGCAGATTTTACAACGATTGAGGAGCTTAAAGCTGCGGGTGTAAATGTTTATTATAATGGTCAGGGCGAATATGAAGAGTCACTATATGTAGATGTAATGGATGTGACTGATACTTCTGTTACGATTGATTGGTCTATTTATAATCAATCCGAAGAAGTTGATCATTATGAAGTGACAATTGGTGATACAACTGTCACCCTTGGACAAGTTACCCTTTCTTACGTATTTAATGAATTGTCACCAAATACTTATTATGAAATACAAGTGGATGCTCATTATGTTGATGGTCGTATTTTACCTGGATACACATCGATTTGGACAGAATACCCTGCTGACCAATTAAAGGATGTTAACCTCCACCTAATTAATGAGACGGAGCAATCTATTGAAAACTTTGAGTTTTCTATAAGTGGAATTGACGATCAAAACGATCAATTCTTTGAAAATGGTTATATTAGTGAATCGGGAGAATTTTTAAGTTTTTATAAAGAGGTACCATTTACACTTCCGGTTGGACAATATGAGGTAATACTATATGGTCCTGCAGGTGAATTTAACCATTACAGTATGTATCAATTTACGGTTGAAGATGGGAAAGATTATGTTTCTACACCGATTGAATTGATATTCAATGGATTTGATGGGGAGTTTGAACCATCTCCATCCCTAAATATTGAAGTGGTAGATGTTAATCAATCTACAATTGAAGTAAGCTGGAATCAACTTTCAAATGTTGATGGATATCATGTGTGTATAACTGAAGATAACGAAACAAATTCAGGTCAGTGTATACAATATGAAATCTTAGATGTATCTGTAAATTCTTATACATTTAATGATCTAGACCCAGGTACAAGCTACCGTATTTCAGTTGAAGGATTATCTGGAGAACAATCTGTGATAGGAGAGACCATTTTTGTCCAAACAGCAGACGAAACGCAAGGTGAAAACCCAGGTGAAGACCTTGGAGAAATCGTAAATATTCCAGATGAAGCTTTACGTGAAGCGATCCGTAACACACTGAATGTATATGATCGTGATCTTTACACTAGTGATTTAGAAGAATTAACTAGCTTTTCAGCCAACCATCAGGGAATTTCTAATCTAACAGGATTAGAATATGCTGTTAACTTAATGTATCTTGACGTAAGTTTTAATAAGATATCAGATGTTACACCACTACAGGAATTAACTAGCTTAACTAGCTTAATTCTGTGGAGCAATGAGATTACAAATATAGATTCACTTTCACAATTAACGAATCTAAACTATCTGGATCTTGATACAAATAAGATTAATGACGTAAGTCCAGTTGCTGCATTAACAAATCTAGAAACCTTATGGCTGGCAAATAACCCAGCAAGTGATATTAACCGTTTAATAGATTTAACAAACTTAACTAACCTATATCTATATGGAATGCCTTTAGATATCAATGATTCAGCTACAATGAACACCATTGAGACACTTCAGAATGCTGGTGTGTATGTAAGTTATGACAACCTAGTGTATGAGCCAAGTATTTATGCCTATGTAGGAGAAGTCTCAGACACAACAGTTGAATTACAGTGGTGGGTAGAAGAAATGAATTCGAGCATCGATCACTATGACCTCTATCAAGGCGGAGAAAAGATCGATTCAGTAGATTTAAATGACTACTCTTATACATTTGAGTCACTTACTCCAAATACAGAATATGAATTTACGGTAAAAGCTGTTAATGCAAATAATGAAGTATTAGCATCTGCTACTACGTATGCTGTTACAGCACGTTCACAAGCTGACATGCAAAGTGTGAAATTGAAAGTAGTAGACTCAGAGAATCAAACGATTCCTCAAAATCTTGAGTACTCACTTCAAGGAACAGGGGAAGACAACCACGATGTATACCTATATGGTTATACCGATGGAGAAGGTTTCTTACGTTCTTGGTATACAACAGGAAAAACTCTATCACTTCCTGCTGGCCAATATGAGCTTATCGTCTATGGAAATGGAATGTACCCATCAACTATAGAAACGATTACTATCGAAGCAGGAAAGGATTATGTGAATAATCCTTATGAAATCGAACTGAAAAAGTTAGAAAAAGAAACAAAGAATGTTGTAGTAAAAGTAACAGACCAAGAAGGTAATCCAGTAGACTCTATAGAGTATCTATCACTGTATAGCTATCCAGTGATGGCGGCTTTTGGATACCAAGATGGTCAATACTATCTATGGCAAGAGCAAAATAACGATGGAGAATTTACGATTAATAATGTCGTAATCTCTGACCAACATAAGTACCAGCTAAACTTAAGAGCTCCGGGATATATTACTTACAACAGTGCGGAGGTTACAGTTGATTCTTCAACAGATGAAATTGAAGTAGTAGTTGATAAGGGAGTATCTCTGACAGGTACGGTTGTGGAAGCTAATGGTAATCTTTTATCAGGAGCTTACTTTAATGTATACGGAAACCAAACATATGCATATGGACAATCCAATACAGAAGGTATCCAATTGGATGGCCTGTATCAAGAGAACTTAACAGTAGATATCTCTATGCAAGGATATCAATCTCAAAGAGTAGAAGTTGATGCAGAAGATTTTGATGGTGGGACTTATGATTTAGGAGAAATCGTGTTGCAGTCTGAAAAATATGTACACGGAAAAATCCTTAAAGAAGATGGGACTCCAGCAAAGAATGTATATGTATACCTTTATGAAGAAGGTAGTTCTTGGAGTACTGGCTGGGCAAGAACAGATGCAAATGGATACTTTAAGATACGTAATGTAGTAGAAGGAAGCTACGTGTTAAAGACCGACGCATATAATCTGCCTAATGTAGAAGTGGAAGTACAACCTCATCCAGATGAGTATGTAATTACTCTAGCTAAACAGGGTGAAGGAAGCCTCACAGGTGAAGGAAATGGATTTACGGCTTCTAAACAAACAGTCGTCCCAGGTAAATCACTAGACTACCGATTCAACTACAAAAATAACGGAACAGCTACTGCTGAAAACGTAGAAGTATCATTCAATCTTTCTACTGATGTGGAACTATTAGCAGATTCCATACTTTTAAATGGACAAGCTGTCACACTGGATCGTGGAAAAGTAGTCATTCCTAGTGTAGCTGCTGGAGAATCAGGAACAATTACGTTCAAAACGAATGTAAAGGAAACAGCCACTCAAACGCTTGTTTCGAATGCAACGATTTCTCTAGGTGAAACTCAGAATACGAACACTGCTACAACAAATGTACTGTTTGTTACATTAAATGCACCAGAAATTACTGCTACATCTAAACTTAAGGTGTATGGGAATGCAAAATCAGGTGCAAAGGTAGAAATTTATGATGGAGATGTATTATTAGCTCAAACAACTGTTGATAGTCGTTGGTGGTATGCGGATGTAACATTACCAGTAACAACAGGAGAAAATAGCTCACATCAACTTGTTGCAAAGGTGACTGAAGGTGAGCGTGCAACATACTCTCAACCAGTAACTGTTTCATACGAGCCAAACATCCCAGAAGTAACTGATGTAAAAATTTCAGCTGGATGGAATCAAAACATTACCATTAACCCGAACACTGGTGTCGTAACCTCAGCAATCGTTGAGTACACGCCTATCGATGTGAAGGTTCAGTTTAGTGGTGAGGTAGATTCAGCGAAAATTAGCTTCCTTGGTCAAGAATACGATCTTACTAAGGACGGAGACCATTATTTTGGTGGAATTCCTAGCACATGGAGTTCATATGGGGAGCAAATGTTAGAATTGATCTTCACAATTGGTGATCAAGTGATTAAATTACCTCTTATGGAAGTCATCGTTCTAATTGACCCATCGGGTTATGTGTTTGAAGGAAGCATGGAAAATCGATTACAGGGAGCAACCGCTGTCGTTGAGCAATCTATAAACGGAAGATGGCAACAATGGAATGCCGCATTCTATGGTCAAATTAATCCACAAGTAACCGATGAAGAAGGTCGCTATGGTTGGGACGTTATTCAGGGTGACTGGCGAGTAATTTTCAGCAAGGAAGGTTATGACACTTATACAAGTCGTACGGTTGTTGTTCCTCCAGCTGAGACAGAGCTGAACGTTCCATTAGTTAGAACATCAAAACCGGTAGTTAATTCAATTTTACCTGCATTAAATGCTACAGATGTAGCTTTAGACAGTGCAGTAGAAATCGAATTTGACCGCCTGATGAATGTAGAAGGTTTAGATTCGAAAATTAAGGTATATAAAGGTGACCAATTAGTTGAAGGATCATTAGATTACGAAACACTAAATGGTTATAAAGAAACACCAGGAAAACCAGGCTATTTTGAAGAGGATGCAACTAAGCAGCTCACTCAAAAAATTGTTTGGAAACCAGCTGCAAACCTTGAGTCAAATCAAGAGTACCGTGTAGTCGTGGAGCAAGATGTAAAAGATTACGCTGGTAAAACACTTGAAGCTAGCGTAGAATCTACGTTTACAACTATTGCTGTTGAAGACGGAGATAATGATGGAGAAACACCGGGTGAGGACGACCAAGATAATGGTGGAGAAACACCAGGTGAAGACGACCAAGACAATGGTGGAGAAACACCAGGTCAAGGTAACCAAGATAATGGAGGACAAACACCAGGTCAGGGTAACCAAGATAATGGAGGTCAAACGCCAGGTCAAGGTAACCAAGATAACGGAGGACAGACTCCAGATAAAGGAAACTCAGATAACGGAAATCAAACACCTGGTGGTAATACCACAAATCCGGGTAACGCAAACAATAATTCAAGCAAATCAAATGTAACTGTGAAACCAGTGATTAATGGAAATAAAGCTACAGTAACTGATGAACAACTTGAGGAACTTAAAAACAAAGGAACACTTGTTGTTGATTTACAAAACAGCAACAGCTCTGACATCTTTGTTGAATTTACGGCAGATCAGATCGAATTACTAAAGGATAAAAAGGCAGAAATCCTAATAGCTAATGGAGATGTAACCTTATCAATTCCAACTAGTGTATTAACAAACGGAAATGAAAAGACAAGCATCCATGTACTAAAGCTAAAGGATATTCAAAACGCACTAAGTCCAGTGTACGACTTTACTATTACGCAGGGTGGTCAAGTAATTAGTCAGTTCAGTGAAGGTGTTACTCTAACATTTAACGTGGACGACTCAAGAGTAAGCAATCCTGATAATGTAAAAGTATTCTACTGGAATCCAAATACAAGTAAGTGGGAGCTAATTGGTGGTAACTACAGTAATGGAGTTGTTACAGCTACGACAACCCACTTTAGTGTTTATACAGTATTTGAAACAACTAGTGAGGAAGTTTCAAGTCCTGGAAAGAGCTTAGTTCCAGTTCAACAAAATGGACAAGAGCTTCCGAATACAGCAACCAATTCGTTCAATTGGTTATTGATTGGACTAACTATTCTACTTGTAAGCTGTGCAGCACTTTTTATCTTACAAAGAAGAAAAATGGTTAACTAACATTGAGAATAGCCCTCTTGCTTAGGCAGGAGGGTGTTCTTAATTAATGTAACAGTTGTTATAATAAGTATTTAAATTATGTTATAAGGAGTTATTACATTGAAAAAATTATTTTTTATTGTACTTGCAAGTTTATTACTCATTACTGGCTGTAATTCAAAAGAAGAAGAAACGACAACCACTAATACCGAAGAAGATAAGACAGTTGAACAATATCAGGAAGAAATCAAGGAATTAAAAGTGGAGAATGGCAGACTAAAAATAGAGAATGCAAAGCTCGAAAAGAAGGTTTCTACTTTAGAAGCGAGCATGAATCAAGAAAGTAAATAATCTGGGACTAGTTAGAGCTAGTCTCTTTTCTTTTGAGTAAATATGGACAAATGGTTACACTTCACCAATTCGACACAATTTTCAAACCTTTTTCAAGTTTTAGCAGGAGTTTTCGAGGGTAAAATAGAAGTATAAATACATAGTCTTAATTACCATATTAAGACGGTGGTTATTTTTAAGATATGCTTGGAAAAAGTGGCGTAGGACAAGCTGCTCTAAGCATAACAGTAAGGTAACCAAATTTGTATAATGTGAAGGAGGAGTTCACTTATGAATTACAACGTTCGTGGTGAAAACATTGAGGTAACTCCAGCAATTAGAGAGTACGTGGAAAAGAAGATTGCCAAGTTGGAAAGATATTTTACTGAGACTCCTAATGCAAATGTTCATGTGAATTTGAAGTTGTACAATGACAAGCGATCCAAAGTAGAGGTAACGATTCCAATGGCGAATTTGGTACTTCGTGCAGAGGAAGTTCATGATGATATGTATGCGGCGATTGATCTAATTACAGACAAGTTAGAGCGTCAAATCCGTAAGCATAAAACAAAAGTGAACCGCAAATTCCGTGAAAAAGGGAACCTGAATGAATTGTTTGCTTCTCCAGTCGAAAATCAAGGCGGCGGTGTAGCAGTAGAAGAGGATGAGAGCGATTTGGAGCTTGTTCGTCAAAAAAGCTTTGACCTAAAGCCGATGGACAGCGAAGAAGCGATCCTTCAAATGAACCTACTTGGTCACAGCTTCTACGTGTTTACAAATGCTGAAACAAACCGTACAAATGTCGTTTATAAGCGTAAGGATGGCCGTTATGGCTTGATTGAAGCTCAATAATAATGAAAATGCCTACTCGTTTAGATCGAGTAGGCATTTTTTATCATGTGTTATAATTGTAACTTCCATCAAGTTTCTTGCATCTTGGATCGGTTTGTTGCAAGATTTCCGATTTGACATACATTTCGTACTAATCCGACAATAATCACCTACAACCGAAACTTCGCCAATTCCTTCTTCATTTCCACCGTCAGTCCCTGCAGCTGCTCCATCTTCTCATTCACCTGCTCAAACGCCTGAAGCTGAGCATCCGTAGAAGCACTAATCTCTTCCGTCCCAGCCGCAGTTTCCTCCGTAACGGCCGAAATATTCTCAATCGCCGAAATAACCGAAGCACTCATGCTGCTAGAAGTTTTCATTCCCTCAACCAATGCATCCAATTGCTCATTGATTGCCATCACATTCATAGAAATCACTTCAAATGAAGATTCTGTTTCCTTCATAGAAGATTGCTGTTGATTGGATAAATCATACCCAAGCTCCGTTGCTTCTACAATGGTCGCAATACCTTTTTTCATATGACTTACCATCGTTGTGATATGTTCCGTTGCCTTGGTGGAATCATCTGCCAACTTACGCACTTCGTCTGCGACAACTGCAAAGCCTTTTCCAGCCTCGCCAGCGCGTGCCGCTTCAATTGCTGCATTTAAGGCTAATAAATTCGTTTGATCCGCGATTTCACGTACTGAACGTGCTGCTTCCTCAATTTGTCCTGCGAATTGAGTGAAGCCTTCAACTGAAGTTTTAATATGATCGGTTGACTTAGACAACTGTGAAGCCAGTTCAACTTGTTTTTCCAACGACACTCGACCGGTTTGAACCGAATCCAACGCAGCAGACCCAGCTTGTGAAGATTGCTCGGTTTTATCCTGAACACGAGAAAATTCCTCGTTCATCGCACCCATTGAGCCAGCTGTCGATTGAATGTCTTCTGAAACCGATTGGCTACCGCGAGCGAGCTCTTCTGTTGAAACAGCTACCTGGTTGCTGATTTCACGCAAATTCACCATATGACCGGATACTTCAGCGGTAAAGCCCGTTACTCGTTCTCCGACTTGTTCAATCGATTGAACGGTTTGTTTTACATTCGCAATCATTAACGCAAAAGAGGATTTTAGTTGGTCCAACTCATACGAACTATCTTCCTTCACTTCATCCACTTCAACCGTAAGGTCACCATCAGCCACTTTAACCGCATGCTCCACAACTTCACGTAATGGTTTCGCAATACGTCTAGCCAAGAACCAAGTTGAAAGGCTAGATAACATAATCAATAAAACAATCGCAATAATCGAGAATAAAACAACAAATTGAATCTTCTTCTCTGTTTGCTGAAGCATTTCGTCGTACCATTCTCCGGTCAGTTTATCCAACAGGTATACATCATTTAAGACACCAGAAATACGAATCGATTGTCTTTTAATCGCCGATGGGTCGTTACTTCCAAACCCCGCATCGACCTCAGAAGATAGGGCATCAAACTTCTCCTGAACTTTCCCTAGAATTTCTTTCTGCTTATCCACTCTAATTACTTTTGTAAGTGCCGCCATTTGCTCATCAATGTTCTGTAATTGTGTCACAGCTTCTGATTTGTTTGCTTCACTTTGGTTGAATGTATAATTTGAGAGTGCTTGCTTGGCAACTACCAGTTCTCCTTGAATACCTTCCACCAATAATAAAACCTGTACATCATCCTTAGCTGAGCTTTGCATGCTCACTAGCTGAGAAATCATAAATCCAATAATTAAAGTTGATAATAAAAGTGGAATGATAGCGATGATGAGTAAGCGAGATCTAAGTTTCATGTCATTCCCTCCTTATTCCATTTCGACCGTAATGTCGCCTGAAATGATTTTCTCTTTTGCTTCCTCAAGCTGGCTTTTCTCAGCATCTGATAGTTGTACGACACGGATGTCTGCTAAACCAACGCCGTTTTCAGAAAGACCGAGCACATACGCGGAAGAACCAATTTTTCCTGTTTCCTTCAATTCTTTAGCGATATCGTACACGGCTACGTCTATATTTTTTAACATAGAAGTCGTAACAGCCTTTTCAGCTACGAAAAATTGGTCAGAATCCACGCCAGCTGCTAACTTCCCAAGTTTTTGAGCCGTCTGAAGTGCGCCGAAGCCAGTGAATCCAGCAGCAGGGTAGATGAAATCCGCACCAGCTGCGATTTGTTTTTCAGCAATCGTTCCACCAAGTGTCGCGTCTCCAAAGGAATTTGCATATTCGACCAGTACTTCTACATTCGGATTAACGTATTTGGCTCCTTGTATGTAGCCTGCTTTAAAATGATTCACGACAGGCACATCAAAGCCACCGATAAATCCAATCTTACCCGTGGTGCTCTTCATTGCAGCGACCATTCCTACTAAGAAGCTTCCTTCATACTCTTTAAAAGTAAGGGATACAACATTTTCAAGCTCGGAAACCTCATCTATGATCATAAATTGCTGATTTGGATGTTCCTTTGCCACTTTCTCCAACGCTTCCTTAACAGAGAAACCAAGACCGATAATCAGGTCATATTCTTCCTCGACAAGTTCGGTTAGTTTTTCTTCGAAGTCCCCGTCTGGAGCTTCTTTATAGTCAAAAAGAATTCCAAACTCATCGCGAGCGCGTTCTAAACCACGGAACGCCGAATCGTTAAAAGACTCATCTCCAAGTCCACTATCTGATAAAAGAATCCCAATTTTGTATTCTTTTTCTGTTTTTGTTTGCTGTGCTCCGAGTGAACATGCGCTTAAAACGTTCACGACTAGGAACAATAAGAATATTCTTTTTAGCATATTGGTGTCCTCCTCTAGGTTGTACATACCTCTTATGTATCGGACAAAATTCGACAAGTTTAAGTAAATTGTTTCGATTTTGTGAATATCTCGAATTCCGAAATAAACGGTTAACGAAAACACATAAATTTGGTATGATGAAGCTATCTGAATTTTTATAATTTAGGAGGAATGTTATGAAGCACAGACAGTTATTTATCGCCTTCTTCCGCTCAGGAATTCTGGGCTACGGTGGGGGGCCATCATCAATTCCTCTTGTGAAAAAGGAAGTTGTCGATACATTCAAATGGATGGATTCGGATGAGTTTGGCGATATTTTGGCGCTTGCCAATGCCTTGCCAGGGCCGATTAATACGAAGATGGCCGGTTATATTGGGTATCGTGTGGGTGGTGTGTTTGGACTTCTAAATGCACTATTTGCCTCGATTTTACCGAGTGTTTTTTTCATGATTATCTTGCTAAATGTGCTAAATACCTACAAAGACGAACCTTGGGTGCGAGGGATGTCGATGGCGGTCGTTCCGGTCGTTGCGGTGATGCTCGCAACATTAACTTGGGATTTTGTAAAAAAATCATCGAGCTCTAGTCTCGGTTGGGGTTGGACTCTTCTTTTTGTCGTAGTGAGCCTTGTGTTACTTCAATTTTTAAACGTGCATCCTGCAATCATTATTTTTGCTTTATTACTCAGTGCTTTATTGAAAAAAGATCCTGAGAAGTCTAAGGAAAAGGAGAAGACGTCCGCATGATTTATTGGCAATTGTTTTTGGCGTTTTTTATTCCGGGAATTCTCGGTTATGGTGGGGGACCAGCGTCGATTCCATTGGTTGAAAATGAAGTGGTGGATCGGTATGGATGGTTGTCTGTTAATGAATTCAGTGAGGTGCTCGCGTTAGGGAATGCACTGCCAGGACCGATTGCGACGAAAATGGCCGGGTATATTGGCTATGAAGTGGGTGGTATTTTCGGAGCCGTGGTGGCCGTATTTGCAACTGTGGCACCGTCGTTAATTTTGATGGTTACTTTACTTGGTTTATTGATGAAATATAAAGAATCACCAAAGGTTAAGCGACTCACCGTATTGGTGCGACCGGTCATTGCCGTCCTATTAGGGGTGATGACATATGATTTCTTTTTCTCCTCTTATGAAGGAGTGGGCATTTGGCAGACGATTGGGATTGGTGTCATTGCCTTTGTGTTGATGGAAAGGCTGAAGGTTCATCCTGCATATGTTATAGCGGGTGCGCTTGTTTATGGTGGGGTATTTTTGGGATAAGTCAGGATCAGTCGCACATTCCACAAGCTGGTGTTGCTAGCGCAACAAAGGCTTGCTTCATGTGCAACTGACCTTTATTTGAAACTCGGGGAGGAAGAAGCATGACGTTTTCAATCGTTGGATATGACCCAAAGGAAAAAGAATGGGGAATTGCGGTACAGTCGAAGTTTCTCGGAGTGGGCGCGGTGGTTCCATTCGCAAAGGCTGGAGTAGGTGCTGTTGCGACGCAGTCTTATGCGAATACGGCCTATGGTCCGGAGGCCCTTCAGTTATTTTCAGAAGGGAAGTCAGCAGAAGAGGTCATCGAATTCATTACCTCACGAGATGAGGACAAGGATCTCCGTCAGGTTGGAGTGATCGATGCGCACGGAAATGCCGCGACTTTTACCGGTGAAAAATGCTATGACTGGGCAGGTGGAATTGTTGGCGAGCATTTTGCCGCACAAGGCAATATATTAGTCGACGAGCAGACGGTACAAGCAATGGCAAACACGTTCCAAGAGAATCGTGGCACTCTGGCTGAACGCTTGCTTGCCGCGTTAAATGCGGGGCAAGAGGCTGGTGGTGATAGTCGTGGTCAGCAATCAGCCGCCCTATTAGTAGTGAAGGAAGCGGGTGGTTATGGTGGATACAATGACCGCTTCATTGATCTTCGTGTCGACGATCATCCGGAACCCATTAAAGAGCTGATTCGCGTGTTTGGTTTGCAGCAGCTATACTTTGCTCCTCCTAAGCTTGAGCGTATAGCTGCGATTGAAGGGCATGTAAAGGAAGAGTTGGTTGCACATTTAAGACGTCACGGATATTTGGAATTGTATGTGGATGAGGAAAGCATTCACAATGCTTTGACTCGTTATATACATACGGAGAACTTTGAAGCGCGCGAGTTAGAGCGTGGAAAAATTGATTTGGACGTACTTGATTATATGAAAAAGCAATAGTTTTAATCGTGGGCACTTCTTCCGAGCCAAGAAGTGCTTTTTATTTTGAAAAACACGACCCATTTTCTCCTCAATCCCTTTTGTATTCCTCCATAATCGTTTACACTAAAGGGTAAGAGATTTGGATAAAAGCTATGTTCACATAAATTGTTGTTAAAATCTAAAAGCCGATTTTAACGTGGAAACAAGCTATTTTGTGCTTGAAATTAAGATTGCAAGCTCTTTTCTTACAATTGGAGTCTATTTTGCTATGTACTGTAGCTCAGGTTAAGCGTTTTTTATCTCCAAAACAACAAAGTTTAAGAAAAGAGCCTTGATAAAGAAGGAGAACCGAATGGCAGCATCATATAACAGAAATGCACCATGTACATGTGGGAGCGGGAAAAAATATAAAAAATGTTGTGGCTTAAAAGAAGCCATTTCGATTAGCTCATTAATAGAACGGGAGATTGAGCAAATCCAAGCAAAGGTCATCAGTGATGTGGATTATATGTACGGTGATGAAATTGACGAGGATTTTGATCGGTATGTCCTTCCTGCACTCGTTGATGATGAAAAGGAAATTGAGTTTTTTGGCTTTATTCATACCGTATGGTTTGCCCTTTTCAAACAAGTGGACCAAAACATGACGTTTTTACAAGACTTTATCCATCACCGTGATAAAACGGTCACAAGAGCGAGTTTGCGAGACATCGTCGCTTCCTGGCACAATCCTCGCCCGGTTGCAGGGAGAATGCTGGAGCTTACGCCAACCAGTGTAACGATGAAGGACACGCTGACAGATGAGCATCTTCAAATTAAGCTTCTCCAGCCATCAGAGGCCGAGCCAAATTCCTTTATTTTCGGATTTATCGTTCCTTATCGTGAGGAGTGGATCTTTTTCCCAACCTTCTTTGACCTTGAAGGGGAATCTGATCAAAGGGACGAAGAATTTATTAAGCAGGAGTTTGCCGAAAGCAAGTACGATGACCCCATTGAATTTTTGAAGAATCAGCTCCTTTATGTGATGAACGAAATTCAATTTTTATCAGCCGAAGTGAACATCGACAACTTCAATTGGCCACTTCCTGTTCACAAGGTGATTGCCGAGTTGTTGGTCCAAGAGTTTAAGAGCTATGGTTCACCACCGGAACTAACCGGAACGGGAATCGCGCTTTGGAATCGTTATTGTCAAATCAAGCCAAAGCAGGTGAAAAGCAAGTCCGTGTACGTAGCGGCTGTTCAGTATGTGGCGATGGAGGTTCATCCATTAGTTGATTTGACGATTAATGAGTTTGCCTTGGAGACGAACGTTTCTGCGGCTAGTCTTGGAAGAATTGTCAGAGACTTAAAGACCACGCTCACTCCTGAATTAAGAGAACTCCGAGCGATGATTTTAGAAGACCTGCAGATTGAACTAGAAGAGGATGAGTATTTAAAGTAGCACTTTCTCGCTCTTATTGGCACTGATTACCCAAAAGTGATAAAATAATAGGTAAACATTAGAATAATGAAGGTTTCGCCATGCAACTTGGCGAATTTTTTACATAATAGCCATAACCAAAAAGGAGCGTTCTAAATGCTTGGAATGTTAAATAAAGTGTTTGATCCGAATAAAAGAGAATTAAAACGCCTAACCAAACTGAGTGAAGAGATTGAAAAATTGGCACAAAGAATGGAAGCGTTGAGCGATGACGAGCTTCGTGCTAAAACGGACGAGTTCAAGTCTCGCTATCAAGATGGCGAGTCACTGGATGATTTGCTTGTTGAAGCGTTTGCGGTTGTTCGCGAAGGGGCCAAGCGTGTTCTAGGACTATACCCGTATCCTGTTCAGCTCATGGGGGGCGCGTCTCTTCATGAAGGGAACATTTCCGAGATGAAGACAGGGGAAGGGAAAACGTTAACGTCTACCATGCCTGTTTACTTAAACGCCTTATCTGGCAAAGGCGTTCACGTCGTAACGGTGAACGAGTATTTGGCAAGCCGTGATGCGACAGAAATGGGTCAGCTTTATACGTTCTTAGGCTTAACAGTAGGTTTAAACACAAATGGCCTTTCAAAAGAAGAAAAGCAAGCTGCGTATGCTTGTGATATTACGTATTCGACGAACAATGAACTTGGCTTCGATTATCTTCGCGATAACATGGTTCTGTACAAAGAGCAAAAAGTACAGCGTCCGCTTTACTACGCGGTTATTGACGAAGTGGATTCGATCTTAATTGACGAAGCACGTACACCATTGATCATTTCTGGTTCAGCGCAAAAGTCGACGGCTCTTTATATTCAAGCAAATGCGTTCGTTCGTACGTTGAAAAAAGAAGAAGACTACACGTACGACGAAAAGACCAAGGGTGTTCAGCTGACGGAAGACGGAATCAACAGAGCAGAGCGCGCGTTTGGCGTCGAGAACTTATTCGACATCCGTCACGTAGCGTTGAATCATCATATTGGACAAGCGCTGAAGGCACATGCGAGCATGCATTTAGATGTGGACTATGTCGTGCAGGACGGCGAAATCGTGATCGTTGACCAATTCACAGGTCGTCTCATGAAGGGACGTCGTTATAGCGATGGTCTTCACCAAGCGATTGAAGCGAAGGAAGGCCTTGAAGTTCAGAACGAGAGTATGACGCTCGCAACGATTACGTTCCAGAACTACTTCCGTATGTATGAAAAATTGTCAGGAATGACGGGTACGGCGAAAACAGAGGAAGAAGAATTCCGCAATATTTATAATATGAATGTTATTGTGATTCCAACAAATCGTCCGATTGCTCGTGATGACCGTGCCGATTTAATCTACGCAACGATGGACGGAAAATTCCGTGCGGTTGTAGAAGATATTGCTGAGCGAAACAGCAAGGGCCAACCCGTTCTAGTGGGTACCGTTGCGATTGAAACATCTGAATTAATCTCCAAATACCTAACGAAAAAAGGTATTCGCCATAATGTGTTAAACGCGAAGAATCATGAGCGCGAGGCAGAAATCATTGCTGAAGCAGGTCATAAGGGTTCAGTTACGATCGCTACCAACATGGCTGGTCGTGGTACGGATATTAAGCTTGGTGAAGGGGTAAAAGAGGTTGGCGGATTAGCCGTTATTGGTACGGAGCGCCATGAGAGCCGTCGTATTGATAACCAGCTTCGTGGACGTTCAGGTCGTCAAGGAGATCCGGGGGTCACACAGTTCTATCTTTCTATGGAAGATGAGCTAATGCGCCGCTTCGGTTCTGACAATATGAAGGCGATGATGACACGTCTTGGCATGGACGATTCACAGCCGATCCAAAGTAAAATGGTATCCAGAGCGGTAGAATCGGCACAAAAACGTGTAGAAGGAAACAACTTCGATGCGCGTAAGCAGCTTCTTTCTTACGACGATGTCCTTCGTCAGCAACGTGAAATTTTATATACTCAAAGAAATGAAGTTCTTGAGTCTGAGAACCTGCGCGAAATCGTAGAGAAAATGATTGAAACGGTTGTTAGCCGTAGCGTAGAAGTTCACACACCGAGCTTTGAGGACCGTGACAAATGGAACCTGCAAGGTATCATTGACTACGTAAACGGAAATCTTCTTCACGAAGGTGACGTAACGGTGGAAAACCTACGAGGCAAAGAGCCAGAGGCTATGACCGAATTGATTCTTGCAAAAGTGAAGGAGCGCTACGACGAAAAAGAAGAGCAACTTTCATTCGAGCAAATGCGTGAATTCGAAAAAGTGGTCGTGCTTCGTGCCGTTGACTCGAAGTGGATTGACCATATCGATGCCATGGATCAGCTTCGTCAAGGAATTCACCTACGTGCGTACGGTCAAATCGACCCACTTCGCGAATACAACCACGAAGGCTTTGCAATGTTCGAAAGCATGATCGCAGCCATCGAAGAGGATGTAGCAAAGTACGTCATGAAGGCAGAAATCCGCAACAACTTAGAGCGTCAAGAGGTTGCCAAGGGCCAAGCAGTAAACCCGAAGGAAGACGGCGAAAAAGCAGTCAAGAAAAAGCCCGTAACCAAGGCCATGGATGTCGGCCGTAACGACCCATGTATCTGCGGAAGCGGCAAAAAGTATAAAAACTGCTGCGGAAGCTTAGACTAGAGGCAATAAAAGTGGCTGGAATTTGGCATTTAGGTGATTTTACGACGAAAATGATCGCCTTTTGGTGAGTTTGGAGTATTTTTTGGAGAGATTGCTGTGATTTCTGGGGATTTGTTTGTGATTATTGGAAAATATTTGCGATTCTCAGGGGTTACTTGCGATTATTGAAAAATATTTGCGATTCTGAGGAATTACTTGCGATTATAAAAATATATTTGCGATACTCAAGATTTACTTGTGATTCCTAATATATATTTGCGATTCTCGAAAATTACTTGCGATACCAAATATATATTTGCGATTCTCAAAAAATACTTGCGAATCAATACCCAACTCACGTTCCAACCACACACAAACATAATAAAATAGAGGGTCGGTAGCAACAGAATCTACCGTCCTCTTTTTATGGAAAACGATTGATTAAAAATTCTTATAGAGGTGGCACAATCATGGAATTAGCGGATATCCGTAACGAGCTTGAAAAAACAGCTAAGAAATTAGCGGACTTTAGGGGGTCTCTTTGACTTAGAAAACAAAGAGGCACGAATCGCGGAGCTTGACGATGTCATGCTTCAACCCGAATTTTGGAATGATCAGCAAGCCGCACAGGCGGTTATTTCTGAATCCAATGCATTAAAGGATCAGGTTCATGAATTCCATGACCTGTACGAAGTGTACGAAAACTTAGATCTAACGTATGAACTTGTTCGTGAAGAATCAGATGAAGAAATGCAAAACGACCTGGCAACCGAATTGAAGGAATTCTCGGAGCGCCTTGCTCAATTCGAATTACAGCTTCTATTAAGCGAAGAATACGACAAAAACAACGCAATCCTTGAGCTTCATCCAGGTGCAGGCGGAACCGAGTCTCAAGACTGGGGTTCGATGCTTCTTCGTATGTATACTCGCTGGGCTGAGAAGAAGGGCTTCAAGGTGGAGACGCTTGATTATCTACCAGGTGACGAAGCAGGAATAAAAAGTGTCACTCTTGCGATCAAAGGCCATAATGCCTACGGTTACTTAAAAGCAGAAAAAGGGGTACACCGTCTTGTGCGTATTTCTCCGTTCGATTCATCGGGTCGTCGTCATACGTCCTTCGTTTCTTGTGAAGTCATGCCAGAATTCAACGATGAGATTGAAATCGACATCCGTACAGAAGATCTAAAGATCGATACGTATCGTGCAAGTGGTGCTGGTGGACAGCATATTAACACGACAGACTCTGCCGTTCGTATTACTCACCTTCCAACGAATGTTGTAGTGACTTGTCAAACCGAGCGTTCGCAGATTAAAAACCGTGAGCGTGCGATGAAAATGCTTCAAGCGAAGCTTTATCAAAAGAAGATTGAAGAGCAAGAAGCGGAGCTTTTGGAAATTCGTGGCGAGCAGAAGGAAATTGGCTGGGGTTCACAAATTCGTTCCTACGTATTCCACCCGTACTCCATGGTAAAAGATCACCGTACGAGCACGGAGACAGGAAATGTGCAAGCCGTTATGGACGGAGATCTCGACATTTTCATTAATGCGTACTTGCGCTCAAAATTAAGTTTATAAAATAGCAAAGCCTTCTAAGTATCCAAACTTAGAAGGCTTTTTTTATTATATGTCACTCTCTTCTAAAAGCTGGTCTAATTTTTTATTTCGACGCTTTTCAATCCTCTTCTGCTCTTTTACTTCCTCATTTAATGACATACTCAAAGATACAACCATCAACACCATAATCACGGCAAATGGTAAGGCGGCCACTATCGAAGCCGTTTGAAGTCCATTCAATCCACCACTCCATAATAACACCGCAGCAATGCTTGATTGCAGCACTCCCCAGATGATTTTAGTAGAATTCGCGGGATTCAACACACCTTTGGACGTCAGCATTCCAAGCACTAATGTAGCGGAGTCAGCAGAGGTAATGAAGAACGTAATAATTAACAATGTCCCTAAGCCAGCTAAAATGGTTCCAAGTGGGAACTGCTCTAGGGTGATAAAAAGGGCAGTGGTTACGTCATTGCTCACCGCATCAACGATTCCTCTATTTTCAAAAAGCTCAAAGAAAAGAGCGGAGCCTCCAAAAGCTGAAAACCAAATCGTTCCGAACAAAGTTGGGACAAGCAGTACCCCTAGGACAAACTCTTTAATGGTTCTTCCTTTAGACACGCGAGCGATAAACGTTCCAACAAATGGTGCCCAAGAAATCCACCATGCCCAGTAAAACAGAGTCCACGCGCCAACCCATGTTCCTTGTGTAAAAGGAGATAAGCGGAAGCTCATTTGAACGAGATTTCCTAGATAGCCACCAATCGTCGTGGTTAAGGCATCAAAGATAAACGAGGTTGGTCCAGTCACAATTACAAATAGTAAGAGTCCGACAGCCAAGCCTAGGTTCAAATTGCTCAAGTAACGAATTCCTTTATCAAGCCCTGTGGTAGCAGAAACCATATATAGGATGGTGACAATAAGGATAATTAAAAGTTGTACCCCAACGGTGTTTGGAATTCCAATTACATGGGCAAGGCCACTGTTAATTTGCAATGTCCCTAATCCTAGTGAAGTCGCAACACCAAATGTGGTTGCAATCGTAGCAAATGTATCGATTCCTTTTCCGATTGGTCCATCAGTTCTTTTTCCAAGTAGAGGGCGAAAGGTTGAACTGATCAGGCCAGATTCTCCTTTTCTAAACTGTGAATAGGCAAGTCCAAGGGCAATGATGCAATAAATCGCCCAGGGGTGGAGCCCCCAGTGGAAAAAGGAGTATCGTAATGAATAGCGAGCGGCTTCTGGTGTTTGACCTTCAGCCAAATCAAGTGGAGGATCTATATAATGAGTGATGGGTTCAGCTACTCCCCAAAAGACCAATCCAATTCCCATACCTGCAGAAAAAAGCATCGCGAACCAGGAAAAGTACGAGTATTCTGGCTCGTCATCATCCTTCCCAAGCTTGATTTTTCCGTATGGTCCAAATGCTAAGTATGCCGCAAAAACTAAAAAGATAAAGGCGGCTAATAGATAAAACCAGCCAAAAGTCCCCGTTGTAAAGGCAAGTGCCGCATTCGCTGAAGCAGCCAAGTGATCAGGTGCAAATAGTCCCCATAAAACAAATAAACTAATTATAATGACGGATATGTAAAATACCGAACCGAGTTTCTTCTCTTTCACAGAATCATCCTTTCTTCAGTTCTTTCTCACATAGTATACAATCTTTCTATTAATTCATGCGTTTGTCAAGGAATTAGGAATGGCTGGAAAAAAAGCAGTGAAATTAATACGAAATGCCCTTGAAGGATAAAGGGTTTTCAAAAATAATAGAGAAAGTATCAAGAATTTTTTGCACAACGCTAGTTTTTTGTTTATCATTATGTAGGGAATGCGAACGTGCTGGACAGAGGTGAAAGAAATAGTTATGATAAGCGAGCAATCGATGCTCTATCTTACCGAAAAACTCCGCAAAGAGGATGAACTGGTGGAGCTGAAATATGAATATTACAAACGACTTTTACGTGATGAACTACGTACATATAAACAAATCAAAGTACCGACTGAAAACTACACCATCTCCAATGAGGAATTCGTGGAGTGGTCGATTGAACTTTTAACTCCACAAGAACTTCACGACGTGATTATGATGATTCGATATGCCAAAAATCGATCCACGAACGTTCGTCCGTTTCTCGAAACGATCGCGGTTGGAATCGTAAATAAACAGTAATAAGACCGAGCATGGTGAATGCCCGGTCTTATTTTGTTTCATATTAAATTTATACTATTTTCTGCGGATACTTAGACAATCATTAAAATTATGATCCAAAAAGCAACAAAGTTTAAGAAAAGAGACATTGATAAAAAGGTTATTTAACCCTTTAACACGTTGGTACAGTAGCATTTACAACATTTTTCCTCCATGCTATACTCGCCTAGTTATTTATAAAGATTGTTTTCTTAAAGATTGTTGTTATGATAACGCTGGGATTATTGGTCTATTTGGAGAGTAGCTCTTTTCTAAGGATGAAAATATTCTGATTGGCTGTTGAAACAAATAGTTAATACCCTAAAAAGTGTGTATATAGCAACAATGTGTTAGAAAAGAGCCTTTGAAAAAGAGGTAGGTAAAGGAGACGCGGTTAATGAATCGAAAAAAGACATCTGGAGTTCATCCGAAGGTAGAAGTATTTTTAGAATACATATATGTACTCATCGGATCAGCTATTGTGGCAATTGCCTTTAACTTATTTTTATTACCCAATCAAATCGCCTCAGGTGGGGTAAGTGGGATATCCACCATTCTGTATTCTCTATTTGGATTTGAACCAGCTATTGTACAGTGGACTTTTAATATTCCTTTATTTATTGCTGGTGTTCTTTTACTAGGGAAGAATTTCGGGGTGAAAACACTCGTAGGAACGATCTTTCTGCCATTGGTTGTGTTTTTTACGAATGATTACGAACCATGGACAAATGATCCTCTTCTTGGAGCTTTGTTTGGAGGAATTGGAGTAGGTCTTGGTTTAGGAATTGTGTTCCGCGGAAAGGCATCAACAGGTGGAACGGATCTGGCCGCTCAGATTATTAACAAGTACACAGGGTTAACATTGGGGACTTGTGTGGCCATTATCGATGGACTAATTGTTCTATCTGCTGCGATTGTGTTTGATATTGAACGCGGCTTGTATGCATTGATTGCGTTGTATGTGACAACGAAAACGATTGACCTGGTGCAAATCGGTCTTGGTCGTTCTAAGATGGCGATGATTATTACGAACCAGCAGGCGGAAGTGCGTGAATGCATTTTGAATAAAATTGACCGCGGTGTGACAAAACTATCAGCATACGGAGGCTATACCGATCACGAGCGACCAATCCTTATGTGCGTCGTTGACCAAACAGAGTTCACGAAATTGAAACAACTAGTGAAAACCATTGACCCATCTGCATTCGTCATCGTTATGGACGCTTCCGAGGTGCTTGGTGAGGGTTTCAAACGTGCCTAGTCTTGGTATAATATTACCGACTATGTATTTTTTACCTTAGGGGGGAGTTTGGATGAAAAAGAAGCTTCTTGCACTTTTGATGGGAACTTTATTTGTACTTGCTGCGTGTGGCGGTGGCGAGGAAGCAACGGATGACAGCGCAACAGCTAGTGGCGGAGATGCTGAAAAGCTTTACGGGCAAAAATGCTCAAGCTGTCACGGCGGAAACCTCGAAGGTGGAGTAGGACCGAAGCTTGATGCAATCGGTGCTAGTCTATCAAAAGAAGATATTGAGCATGTTATTGCAAATGGCCAGGGAGCCATGCCAAAGGGCCTTCTTCAAGGCGAAGATGCTTCCACAGTTGCCGAATGGTTAGCTGGAAAGAAATAATGGCTGATGAAAAACGTCCTGGTGGGCGTTTTTTGTGTTTTAAGGTGTAAATAGGAAGGTCGCTGATATATTTAAAAAGTCGCTGATAAAGTAGTTAAAGTCGCCGAAATAATTAAAATGTCGCTGATATATGCCTGATTATCATATTGCCCTATCTAAAACCCACGACAAAATTACAAAATTCCACAGCAAATCCCCCTCCATTAATAAAGGAAATTCACCAATCATGTCGAATCATATAGTTGACTTTTACCAAGTCTCACCATAATATGACAATACTTGAAAAGAAAATGTAATATTTTTATAGAACTTTTTGTATTAGGATAGTGCTATAATGTTTCTTGTATGTGATTTATGATGAATACTGTCTAATGTAGCGGTCAACTTTTGTCGAATTTCGACGATAATTCATTTGAGCATCATCCATGTAATGTAAATGTAACCAATATCCAATGGCCAGTTGATAGATATGACAAAAACAATTTAGGTGATAGTTAAATGATAGAAATGAAAGAAGTATATAAAAAGTATTCAAACGGTGTTACTGCCGCTAATGGAATAGATGTAAATATACAGCAAGGTGAGTTTGTGTACGTGGTTGGGCCTAGTGGTGCGGGGAAATCCACTTTCATTAAGATGATGTACCGCGAGGAAAAGCCCACAAAAGGTTCGATTATGATTAATGGAATCAATCTAGCCACTCTTAGACCCTCAAAAGTTCCTTTATTACGAAGAAATATTGGCGTGGTTTTCCAAGACTTTAAGTTGCTTCCAACATTAAATGTATATGAAAATGTTGCGTTTGCTCTTGAAGTTATCGAAGAACAGCCGAAATATATTAAGAAGCGAGTAATGGAGACGTTGGATCTCGTTGGCTTAAAGCATAAAGCGAGAATGCTGCCAACCGAGCTTTCGGGTGGAGAGCAGCAACGTGTATCGATTGCCCGTTCGATTGTGAATGCACCCAAGCTTGTGATTGCGGATGAGCCCACAGGTAATCTTGACCCTGAAACTTCATGGGAGATTATGAACATCTTTGAAGAGATTAACACGAGAGGGACAACCATCGTGATGGCGACTCATAATAAAGATATTGTTAATACCATCAAGCATCGCGTAATTGCGATTGAAAGTGGAAAAATTGTTAGAGATCAAATGCGAGGTGACTACGGCTATGAAAGCTAGAACGATCCGTCGTCACATAAAAGAAAGCGTCAAAAATCTTGGTCGTAACGGCTGGATGACCTTTGCGTCTGTAAGTGCCGTAACGGTAACCTTGATTCTTGTTGGCGTGTTTTTAGTGATTATGATGAACCTGAATAAGGTAGCGGATTCGATTGAAGAAGACGTGGAAATCCGCGTTCACATAGATATAGCAGCAACAAAAGAAGACCAAGCCGTACTTGAAGAGCAGATAAAAAGTCTCTCGAAAGTGGAAAGTGTCACCTTCTCTCCGAAAGAGAAAGAACTTGATAGTTTGATTGCAAGTCTTGGAGAAGAAGGGGAAGTGTTCAACCTTTTTGAGCAAGACAATCCATTAAATGATGTTTTTATCGTAAAAGCAAAGAATCCTACTGATACGATGAATGTCGCGAAACAAATTGATGAATTTGAATACACGACAAAAGTGAAATATGGACAAGGATCTGTTGAAAAGCTATTTAGCTTTTTATCCGTCAGCCGCAACGTGGGTCTGGTGCTCATCGTTGGGTTGCTTTTTACAGCGATGTTCCTTATTTCAAATACGATTAAGATCACCATTATTGCTCGTAAACGTGAAATTGAAATTATGCGCTTAGTGGGAGCAACAAACTCGTTTATTCGTTGGCCGTTCTTCTTAGAAGGACTTATGCTCGGTGTACTGGGCTCGGCTATACCCATCGCAATGATTTCGGTGTTATATTCTAAAGCACATGACTATATTGCGCCACGATTAGAGGGCAATTTCATTCAAATATTAGATGTAAATCCATTTATTTTCCAAGTGGCAGGAATCCTTGTGATTATGGGAGCCTTCATTGGAATTTGGGGAAGCTTAATGTCCGTACGTAAATTCTTGAAAATATAAGGAAAAGGGATGTTCGTTTTTCCTTTTCTACATAAAAAATGACTAGATTAATAGACTAGAATCTATCTGTCTATCGAACGACTAACTTAGCATTTGGAAGGAGAAATCGGAGTGAAAAAACAGATAACATATGTCACACTTGCTGCTGCAATAGGTTTCGGAAGTGTTCTTGTCTCTCCAGTAAAGGCGAACACACTTCAGAACCTTCAAGAAGAAAAGAGTCAAATTCAAGAGGAAAAATCCGAAGTTGAAACAAAGCTTGATGAAGCAGAACAAAAGCTATCTGAAAATCAAGCGCAACAGTCTAATATTCAAGCTCAAATTAAAGAGATTGATATGAAAGTAACCGATACGGAAAATAAGATTGCTGAAAAGAACGTGGAAATCGAGAACACAAAGGCTGAAATTGAAACATTAAAAGCAGAAATCGTCGTT
The DNA here is from genome assembly GCA_041640555.1 of Bacillaceae bacterium. GTDB lineage: Bacteria > Bacillota > Bacilli > Bacillales > Cytobacillaceae > Robertmurraya_A. Next base: position 165,511 of record JBEQAB010000002.1, on the reverse strand, counting down.
CTAGAAGAGCGTATTGCAAAGAGAAATGAATTGCTAAAGGACCGTGCACGTAACTTCCAGGAAAACGGAAGTATGGTTAGTTATATCGATGTATTGATGGGAGCAAAGAGCTTTTCAGACTTTATCGATCGCATGAGTGCGGTAGCAACCATTGTAGAAGCCGACCAAGATATTTTAAGAGAGCATCAAGCAGATAAAGAACAACTTGAAGCGAAGAAAAAAGAAGTAGAGGACAAGCTTGCAGGATTAGAAACAATGCTTGCTGACCTTGAAGGAATGAAGCAAAGCCTGGAATCACAAAAGGCAGAAAAAGATAAGTTAATGGCCACTCTTCAACAAGAAGAGACGGAACTTCATAACCATAAAATGGCGCTAGCAGAAGAGCAATCGATACTTGCTAATCAAGCAGCAGCGATGCAAAAAGCCATTCAAATGGAGCAAGAACGTCAGGCCAAAGCAGCTGCTGAAGCTGCAGCGGCGGCCGCTGCAGCCGCAGCCGCAAACAGTTCGTCAGGTGGTGGCGGAAGTACTGAAAGTAGCAGCGGAGGCAGTACCGTTTCAGCTCCAGCTGTATCCGGTGGGTCTTTCACAAGACCATCAGCGGGTTACCTATCTTCAGGATTTGGTGTTCGTTGGGGTAAACTGCATGCAGGGGTTGACCTTGCTGCAAAAGGAACGGTTCCTGTTGTATCAGCAGCAGATGGGGTAGTTATTCGTTCGTACTACTCTTCAAGTTACGGAAATGCGATCTTTATTGCACACAGCATTAACGGACAAACGTATACAACGGTCTATGCTCACTTAAGCAGCCGTGCGGTTGGTGAAGGACAAGTCGTATCTAAGGGTCAATTTATTGGAAACATGGGTAACACAGGTGATTCCTATGGTCAGCATTTACACTTCGAGCTTCACCGTGGTGGATGGAACGCATCCAAGTCCAATGCGATTAATCCGGTTGGAATTGTTCCACTATAAAAACTGTTGATATACAAAACAATTCTTAAAAAACAAAAAAACACTTAAAAAACAAAAATACCCTTAAAAATTAGTTTCAAAACTAAGTTTAAAAAGTTGAATAATCATTCAAATTAATGTTTAAAAGAAGCGCATCATGTCTACTCTCCATTATAGACATATTGCGCTTTTTTTTATTAGGGGGAATTTACTATGCCTAGATTCAAGTATGAGTTAACTATTGAAAAAATCGAGAAATTTAAAGCAGAAGGAAGAGGACTCGGGGAATATGAAGATTATAAGCCATGGTTAACAGTAAGAGATTTTCCATCACTGGGGAGAAGTAGCAGAGAAGCTGGAGTAAAGGTAAAACGAGAATATCATTTCCTATCAGATCTTGAAAGGTACTTTTTTTATATAACTGAATGGGACAATAGTGTTGTAGATATCCGGGAGCAATTTCCCATACATGATCGTTCGAAAACTATGGAAATAGCTGAGATTCTTGGCTATAAGCACCCTTATTCAAATAAAACGAGAGTAAATGCGGTCATTACTTGTGACTTCCTTGTAACTTATAAAAATAGAGACGGTGAACTTACAACTGTTGCACGTTCTATAAAACCTTCTTCAGCCTTACAAGATAAAAGGACACTAGAAAAGTTACTGATTGAAAAATATTATTTTGAATCAATTGGTATGGATTGGGGGGTAGTCACGGAGAAGGAGATTGATAGGAACCTTGCAGTAAATTTACAAGAATTAAGAGATTACTTACTCCATCCATACAATATTGATGAAGAAATACTACATTATATGGAGCAAAGGATTCCACTAGCTAAACCTAATCAAAGAGTTGTAGATACTATCACTAATTTAGGAAAAGAAACGAATATTATTGACACTAGTTTACTAAATGCTTTAAAGATTCTTATAGTTACCAAAAGAATTCAAGCTAATTTATCCGTAAGATTAAACTTTAATAATACGTGGAAAAAGTTTCTAGGAGGCGTGTGATGATCGCAGTGAATGCAATATATCAAAGGGTTGAAACTGGTGAGAAATTCAGGGTGCTATGGATAAATCCAAGTATTACATATGCCTATGTAATTGACCTCAAAGAAAAAGCGAAAATGCCTTACGAGATGTTAGTAGAGGATATCAAACGAGAATTACTACTTAAAGAAATTAGACATATAGAAGAAACTGTAACTGTTAGTACTCAAAGTGAAAAGGTCGTTAATAATGGCTGGGGTATTATACAAGATATAGTTAAAATTGAACCGGAAATTTACCAAAAGAATGAGCGCTACCGTTTAATAGAAGGAATCATGTCTAATAAAGGGGTTTCTGACGTTACTATATATTCTTATTTGAAAAGATTTTGGCAAGGGGGTATGACTCCTGTAGCGTTAAATGACATGAGGTTTAAGTCTGGTGGTAAAGGAAAAGAAAAAAATCGTTCCGATAAAAAAATGGGCCGAAGAACTAGGTATGGAACGTCAGGTATTCCGGTTACGGAAGAAGTTAAGAGACAGATAAAAGTTGTATTAGAAGAGTACTACTTCAAAAAAGAAGAAGCAACGTTAGCATTCGCTTATGACATGTTGATTACATTGTATTATTCCTCGATAAAAATCGAAAAGGATGGGTCGAAAATAGTTGAAGCAAAGGATGAGCGACTAACAAGAAGGCAGTTTCATTACTGGGCTAGAAAATTATATAACCCCTCACAAACAATTAGGAAAAAAATAGGTGAAAAGCGATATCAAAAAGATCATAGAGGGACAGCAGGATCTAGTATATATGAAGCTCCTAGCCCAGGGTCTAGATTTGAGATTGACTCAACCCCAGGTGATATTTATCTTGTAAGTGAATATGACCGAACTAACATTATAGGTAAACCGACGATATACGCTGTTGTAGACGTTTTTAGTAGACTAATTGTGGGTTTTTATGTGGGGTTAGAAAGCTCTTCCTCTTGGTTTGGTGCCATACAAGCATTAATTAATACGATAAGAGATAAGGTGCATTTATGTGGAGAGTACGATATCCAAATAAAAGAGGAACAGTGGCCAGCAAAATATTTTCCTAAAGCTATTTTAGCTGATAGGGCAGAATTTATTGGTTACAACTCAGATTTAATTACAAAAAATTTTAATGTTAGGGTTGAAAACACTTCCTCCTTTAGAGCTGATATGAAAGGGACAGTTGAGAAAATATTAGATTTAATTCCTAAATATATTCGTCCTTTTGCTCCAGGATTCATTGAAGCAGATTACTTAGAAAGGGGAGGTAAGGATTACCGATTAGAGGCAAAGCTAACCATTAAAGAATTTTCTAGTTTGATAATTGAATGTATCATTCATTATAACAATAGCATTAGAAAAGAATACCCCCTAACAAAGGAAATGATATTAGAAAATATTGTGCCTGCTCCCTGTAATTTATGGGAATGGGGTTGTAAAAATAATCCGAGTAATCTTAGACACTACGATCAAGAGTTGGTTTATTATTCACTATTACCCCGTGGAACAGCCACTGTTACTCAGGAAGGTATAAAATTTAAAGGTGCACGCTATACATGCGAGTTGGCTGATAATGAGAATTGGTTTGCACTAGCACGAAATAATGGAACCTGGAAAGTAACAATTAGTTACGATTCCAGGAATACAAATTACATATATTTACACAATGGGAATGAGTTTTTACCATGTGAATTGCTTCCACATCAAGAATCATTTGCAAATGTCACTTTTGAAGATCTTGACTTCTTAGACCAGAAGTTAAAAAGACAAATGGCAAAACAGGAAACTTCTCAGCTAAGTAAAGACATAACACATTTAACAAAAATAAAAGAGAAAACGGAAACATTTGTTGCGCAAGCAGACAAGGAATTAGAGGGTAGGAGAAATGAGAAAACAAAATCAGAAAGTATAAAAAATATAAATTATTACCGTGAAATAGAAAAAAACAAAGAAAGAAAAGATTCACTACCTGTGAATCAATCCCATAAAGAAATATCACTAACGTCCCTAATAGAAGAGGAATCACGTTATAACAGGAAATCTATATTGGAGTTAGGGTTGTTTAATTCAATAAAGGAATAAAGGATGAGTAAGATGACTAAGGAGAGTAACCCATTTTTAGAATCGTTACCACCCATAAGAAATATCAACCAAGTATACGAGTCTTTATTGAAGGATAAGGTGTTTGAAATTAGTGACAGACAGCTTCCAAACGAGGAAAAATTACATTTGCTTCATAAGTTAAAAGATGTCTATTTACCCACAAGTAGAATTTTAGACTTAGAAAAAAGAATATCCCTTCTTATCCGAACAGGATACTTAGAAAGAAATCCACATGATAAAAGAGAGTATGAACTGCTGTTTCACGAAGGGATTTTATACAATAAGGGTTATAAATACTCTGAAAGTCTTTCGTTAATAGGGATTCCAGGAGTGGGAAAAAGTAAAGCAATTGAAAAGATATTATCCAATTATCCTCAAGTGATATTTCACGAGAATCCAATCAATCGTTTTCAAATACCTTGGCTGAAAATTGACTGTGCTCATGATAGTTCACTTAAAACTTTGTGTATGAACTTTTTTTCTGAGATAGATCTTCTTCTAGGAACGAATTATCTAAAAGACTACGGGTCTAAGTTGTTTTCTACAAGTGCTATGGTTCTAAATATGAAACATTTAGCAAGATTACATGCAATTGGTGTATTGGTAATAGATGAAATTCAATACTTGCTTTCCGGCAGAGGGGTTAATTACGAGCAAGTAATGAACTTTTTTGTTAGTTTATCCAATTCAGTCGGAGTACCAATTTTATTAGTTGGGACTATGAAAGCGAAAAAAGTTTTACAAAGAGATTTTAGGCAAGCAAGAAGAAGTTGTGGTTTAGGCGATATGGTTTGGGAGAATTTTCAGCCGGATGATGTAGAATGGAAGGCGTTAGTGGAGACGTTATGGAATAATCAACTTTTGGAAGAGATACCTTCACTCTCAGAAGAAATTCTACATGTATTATATGACGAAACTCAAGGAATTGTTGACATACTAGTTAAGCTAATATCATTAACACAGATGAGAGCCCTGGATCTAGGTTTTAAAAAAATAGACGGACATCTAATTAAAAAGGTCTCAAAGGAAGATTTACAAATTGTTAAACCGATGATAAAGGCGATAAAAAGTAAAAATCCTAAAGAAATTATAAAATATGAGGACCTTGTTCCAATGAACTTTGAACGGAGCACGGATCAAGGTAGAAGTTCTGAAGCAATTAAAGAGAAACGGGTAAAGAGTGAGAAAGGGGGTTCTCTTTCAAAACAAGCTTTTTACTATTTAAAAGACATGGGGGTAAAACATCATAAAATCGATATTTTAATTGAAAATGCTATAGAGGAATTCGCTAAAGATAGTGTTCCAGATATAGTGTTTAAGGTGCTGGATTTGATTAACTCAGAGGAAATGGATTCTAAAACCACTAAGCATGTTAATCCAGGGGTGATTGATAAAGTCCTTGAAATGAAAAAGGATAAAAAAAGTAAAGATGAGATACATAACTTTCTAAAGGATATTAACTTTGTAAAAGAAATTTCCAATGGATAATGGGGTAGCTATGATTACAGCATTTCCTAGAATTGTCAAGGGTGAAACTATATATTCGATTATAACTAAATACCACTTTATGATGAAACATGAGCATTATATATCAACATTTAGAAATATTTATGCAAGGGATTATTCCTCGTTTTCTGGAATAGGAGTCGATCTACCACATAATATCAAGCGGATGTATAACAGTACTAAACAATTTAAGATAAAGAAGTGCATAGATGATTGGCTCTATGACCATACCGCTTTGGGTTACTACACTTATTTTACTAACTCAGATAATAGGCACAAAGTGAAAGAAAGAATGTTAGTAAGCGACAATGCTGGTTTGGTATTTGTTAGTGGCAAAAGCACAACAGGGGTGAGAGATTTCCTCTACCTAAGAGTATGTAAAGAATGTTTGGAAGAAGACATAATCAATAATGGGGTAGGTTCATGGTACCTGCTGCATCAGCTTCCAGGAGTTTTTGTGTGTGAAAGGCACAAGAGTATTTTAGTGAATAGTACTTTATCAAGAAGAACAAAAATCCTACAAATACCAAGATTGGAAGACTGTCTATACGATGAAGAGAATCTCCTTTCACTACAGAAAAGAGAAATTCTTTCTCAGATAGCCACATTAACAAAGGAGATACTTTTAAACAACAACTATCCTCTATGGGAACATAAAGTAATTAAAGAGGGATATAGAGGGCTCTTTATATTATCTGGTTATGGAGATCGTCAAACTACTGCCTATAACAATCTAATTGTTCCCGATATAAAGGATTATTATGGGGATGAAATCATTCAGTTGATCTATAATGTCCATGGTTTTTCAATTGATTCCATCTGGAGGCTGTGGTCGCATAATAAAGTTAATCAAAATATTCAACATCCTCTCCTTCACATTTTATTAATTCATTACTTGTATCATGCAACAGGGATTGATAGAGCAGAGGTTGGGATAGAAGAATTTATTTATCTCGGTCAGTCTAGGTATAATAAAAAAAGCACTGAAAATGTACACTTAGTTTGTCTAAACCATTCATGTCTTTCATTTAAACAAGCAGAAAAATGTGTAGTTAATCAGAAGAGGTTGCCAGAAAAAACAATTTACTATGTTTATTGCAGTGAATGTGGTTTCAAATATCGTTCCTCTCATTTGCCACTTGATATAAATGAATGTACTTGGGATTCTATTATTGATATTGGTGGTAATTTACGAGATAAAATTGAAAAAATGTACTTTTCTGAAGGGTTATCTCCATATAAGATTGCTTCCATTCTAAAGATTACAGAGTACTCAGTGAGGTTGGCAGTAAACCTAGTTAATAAGACTAATGTATCTTCTTCCAGTTTAAAATTCAACAAGGAAAAAGATAGGTTTGATTGGCTCACACACATGGATAATAACCCTAAAAAAACAAAAAGCGAGCTTGTTAAAGAACACTATGCTCTATATAAAAGACTGTATAGACACGATAAAGAGTGGCTTTTTTCTAGGTCGTATAATAAAATTCCTAGAAAAAAAGTCATAGATGTAGTGGATTGGAAGAAGAGAGATGAAGAAATAGTACCTATGCTAAAAGATGCTTACTTTAGATTAATGGCAAGAAATCCACCTACTCGTATTACAAAAAATCAACTAATAATAGAGACAAGATTAAATTGGTCGAAAAGATATGATCAAAAATTACCTTCCTCTATTCAGTATATAAAGAGTGTAGAGGAAGATAATGATCAGTTTACCATAAGGAAAGCACGAATGGTTTTAGAGGAACAAAAGAAGTTACCTCTAACAGAACAACATAAGAGAAAAATAATGACTCATAAGGTGGGTTACTTTAATAAAATTTCTACGGAGGCAAAACAAACTATTCAAGTGATGTTGGAAGATTTTTATAATGAGTTACTCTCTTAAGAACTGTTAATCTAACACTGAATAAAAAGGGCTCTAGTAAGTTGATATGGGAAGGGATATAATCTCTTCCTCTTTAATCAAAAAGATATAGTCCATACTAAAGACAAATAACTTTGTAATCACATGACCATTCGTAATTCGTAAAAAAACCATTTGACTTCTAATACTGGAAATAGGATTACTATTATGTGATACTTTATATAAACCCCACATAACACTCCATTAATTATTCCCCAAAGTAATAGTAGAAAATTTACCATTCTATTTACATTAATTTATTAAGCACTTTCACAACAATAAAAGGAGATGAAGATGATTACAAATTTAGAGAATCAAGTTAAGGTATTTGCTCTAGGTGGTCTAGGCGAGATTGGGAAAAACACATATGTAATCGAATACAATGAAGAAATGGTACTAATTGACTGCGGAGTTAAGTTTCCAGATAATGAACTACTAGGAATTGATTATGTTATTAGTGATTATACCTACTTAGTAAATAATCATCATCGACTTAAAGGGATTTTTGTTACTCATGGACATGAGGACCATATTGGAGGATTGCCATTCTTATTAAAAAATGTAAAAGCTCCCATTTATGGAGGGGACTTTGCGTTAGAATTAATAAAGTCAAAATTAGAAGAACACAAAATTAATGGTGTAACATTACATCAAATAGATAGTGACACTGTTGTTGAATTCACCAACTTAAAAGTCCGCTTTTTCCGAACCACGCATAGTATTGCAGATTCTTTTGGGGTAGTAGTTACTACACCTGAAGGTAATATCGTACATACAGGAGATTTTAAGTTTGATTTAACACCTGTTGGTAAAGGTACTGATTTTCATAGGATTACGGAGATAAGCAAGGAAGGGGTTCTTTGTTTATTATCCGATAGTACAAATAGCGAAATTCCAGGCTTTTCAATCTCTGAACAAAGAGTGGGAGAGGCGATTGAAGAAATATTTCATACAGTAGACGGAAGATTAATCTTTGCTACTTTCGCTTCCAATATTGACCGTATTCAACAAGTTGTAAAGTCTTCAGTTAAGCATGACAGGAAAATTGCTGTGTTTGGTCGAAGCATGGAAAAAACAATGGAAATAGGAAGAAGACTTGGTTATATAAAAGCACCGGACCAAGCATTTGTTTCTACAGATGAAATAAGAAATATACCAAGTCATCAGCTCACGATCATTTGTACAGGAAGTCAAGGGGAGCCAATGGCTGCGTTATCTCGTATTGCAAATGGTAACCACCGACAAATTCAAATTATTCCTGGGGATACAATCGTTTTATCCTCTTCACCGATTCCAGGAAACACGGTAAGTGTTAATCGTGTAGTAGACAAATTACACAGAGTCGGTGCAGAAATTATTCATCATAAGATTAGTGAAGTGCATACCTCAGGTCATGGAAAACAAGAAGAACAGAAATTAATGCTTCGTCTAGTGAATCCTCAATATTTCGTACCTATTCATGGAGAATATCGAATGCTAAAAGAGCATGCCAAGTTAGCTCAGCAGTGTGGCGTTCCAGAAGAGCATTGCTTTGTATTGGATAATGGCGATGTATTAGAGATTTCCGCACAGGGAGGACAAGTTGTAGATAAAATCCCAGCTCAGCCAGTGTATGTAGACGGTAGTGGAATTGGGGACATTGGAAACATCGTACTTCGCGATAGACGTTTGTTATCGCAGGATGGACTAGTGGTTATTACAATTCTAATTAATAAAGCACAAAATCAACTCGTATCAAAACCTTCAATCGTAACAAGAGGCTTTATATATGTAAGAGAATCGGGCTATTTGATAAAAGATCTAGAAGCATTAATTCAAGATAAGCTTATTTCGGATTTATCTGCTGGCATAACTGATTGGGGAAGTTTAAAAAAGTCAGTTGTTGAGGAAGTGAAGCCTTTCTTATATAGCCAGACAGGCAGAAGACCAATGATCCTACCTATTATCATGGAGTTATAGTTAGCGACATATAAATCACAGTTTCGCTTAGGGGATGCTACAGAATGTATTTTTTCTTCTAAAGCGAAACTGTGATTTTGTTTTATTTCTCCAAGTATCGATAAAGTGTCGATTTGCTTATTCCGGTTTTTTCTTTAATTTGAGCTAAGCTAAATTGTTTGCTTTGATACATAGCAACGGCTTGTCTTACACTTTCATCAGCTAATCTGGGGCGGCCAATATGGGAGCCTTTTTGCTTTGCCTCACTTAGACCTCTCTTTGTTTGTACACTCGCGATATCGGTTTGAAAATCCACAATGGACTGGATAATAGCTTTAAATGGCTTCCCATCTATCTTCTCAGTATTAATACCTTCTTCAATAGATTGGAAGTAGGCATTCTTATCTTCTATCTGACTTAGAACGTCAACTAGTTGTCGACTAGAGTCAGCTATTGCAAATAGTTTAAAAACGATGACTTTATCACCTTGTTGAAGGTTATCAATCATATGTCTTAATTCGACTCTATTCTTTGGAGAGATATGTTTTTCTTTAACGAATATTTGACATTGGTAGTCCATTAGTTTTTTTGTTTGTTCCTCACAAGTATCATCTCCAGGAAATGGTCTCATATAACCAATCAACATGGGCACTATCCTCCTAATTAATTTCCAATCGGTATCAAAAAGGTTCCTTTATGGGACGAATCGTGATACACTCTTTTTATTGATTTTACTAGATTGAATGTTCTTTTTGAATGAAACTTTCATACACTTTTTAAAATATCCACTAAAGAGTATGAAAGAATTTAAAAATTTTGTAAAGAAGGATGGGAAAATGACACTCAAAAATTTAAAGATCTTTCGTACATTTTATAGTTTTTTCTTTTTAGCTGTTATTTTACTTTGGATAAAAACATATGTGGTTCAAGTGACACAATTTGACTTAGGACTGGAAAGCTCCCTTCAAAAATTTCTGCTCTTTTTGAACCCATTAGGTTCTGCCATGTTATTTCTAGGAATATCATTTGTTTTTAAAGGAAAAGGAAAGTTTATAGGTGTTGTTATTTTACATGCTGTCCTTTCCATTCTCCTATTTGCTAATGTCATGTATTATCGATTTTTCACCGATTTTATTACACTGCCGACCTTGACTCAAACTCAAAATATCGGAGATGTAAGTGGAAGTATACATTCACTCCTCCATTCATACGATCTGCTCTTTTTTGTGGATGTTGTGCTATTGCTGGTGTTATTGGTCGTTATGTTTCCTAAATTTGAAACTAAAAGGATGTCAAAAAGAAGACTGGTTGCAGTTGTATGCATGGCCTTAGGAATTTCTAGCTTAAATCTAGGTTTAGCAGAATCGGATCGTCCGCAACTGTTAACTAGAGGATTTGACCGTAATTATATTGTTAAGTATCTAGGAATCTATAACTATACGATTTACGATGCTGTCCAGTCCACAAAAGCTTCTGCTCAGCGTGTTTTAGCAGATAGCAATGATATGACAGAGATAGTGAACTTCGTTAAATCGAATCATGCAGAACCTAATCCAGCTTATTTTGGTGCGGGAAAAGGGATGAATGTTATCTATGTACACATGGAGTCTATTCAAAACTTTTTAATTAATTATCAGTTACATGGAGAGGAAGTTACTCCATTCTTAAATTCATTGACTAACGAAGAGAATACCCTTTATTTTGATAATTTCTTCCATCAGACCGCACAAGGTAAAACGGCAGATGCTGAATTTTTAGTAGCAAATTCTTTATATGGTTTACCTCAAGGTTCGGCCTTTACAATAAAGGGTCTAAATACGTATCAAGCTGCCCCGGCTATTCTTGGTCAGCAAGGGTATACATCTGCTGTTTTCCATGGGAATACGGGAAGCTTCTGGAATAGAAATGAGATATATAAATCTCTCGGATATAATCATTTCTTTGATTCAGCTTTTTATGAACTAGAAGAGGAAAACCTAGCAAGTTATGGATTGATGGATAAACCATTTTTTGAACAATCCATGCCATACTTGAAAGAGTTGCCACAGCCTTTTTATGCAAATTTTATTACAGTTACGCATCATTTTCCTTTCACGATAAATGAGGAAGATGCAACCATAGACAAGCATACGACAGGGAACAAAACAGTAGATAATTATTTTCAAACAGCTCGTTACGCAGATGAAGCTTTAGCGCAGTTTTTTGAAGATCTTAAGGAAGCAGGTTTGTATGATAACTCCATTATTATCATGTATGGAGACCATTACGGGATATCTCAAAACCATAACAAAGCAATGAAACAAGTAATTGGAAAAGAAATAACACCATATGAAAGTGCTGGTTTACAGCGAACTCCTTTATTTATCCGTGTCCCGGGTGTAGAAGGGGGAGTGAATCATGAGTTTGCAGGACAGGTTGATCTTCTACCTACTCTCCTTCATCTATTAGGAATGGAAACAAAAGAGTATATCCATTTAGGTACCGATCTTCTTTCAGAACAACATGATGATGTTATACCATTTAGAAATGGAGACTTTGTAAGTTCTGATATCGTACTTGCAAATGGCACTTTCTACGATACAAAAAGTGGAGTAGCAATAGAGGAGTCTCGATTAGAAGAGGCAAAGAAACTACAGCCTGCAGCGGAGCAAAAACTTGCTCTCTCAGATAAGATAGTGAATGGTGATTTATTGAGGTTTTATATACCTGAAGGATTTAAACCTGTTAAACGATCAGATTACAACTATAGTGCCCCAAAAGCTAAAGAAGAAGCTGAAGTAGTAGAAACTGATAGTGATAAAGAATAATCATTGAGATAACATGTAATTCTAGCCCTCAAGAATAAGAATGGTACTTTTCATTCTAGTCTTTTGGGCTAGAATTTTTTTATTTTAACTTTTTACAGTTCTTAATATCTTTTCTATGAACTAGTTCGACATAGCTAGGTTGATGGCTTTTCATAATCTCACAATATCCCGTTTCATATACGTAAAGTATTTTATATTTCGAGTTATTATAAAAAATCGTGTCATCTTTTTTAAACAATCTATAACCTACTTTACCTTAAATTTTTTCAGTTACCTTTCTTATCGTTCCTGTCCCGTAACACTTATCACATGGCTTGATAAAAGGTAAGTATTTTATCAATAAAGTTTTTCCTTTCCCTTTACAACGAAAACAGATCTGTATAAATGCCATTCCACCTCTCCCTTCAACGGTATTGTTCCGACTAAATGGTATCCATAAGAATGAAGGAGTCTGTATAAATGTGTAAAATATTATTATTTCTCACAAATAGCAATTCCAAGAGGGTATTTTACATCTACCCTTTGTGGTTCAATCAAAACTCCTTTTTGAAAGTAAAATTCTTGTTTTTTGTAATTAGTAAATAACTGTTTAAATTCATCGACTGTTAATTGATGAATATGAAAGGGTGAGCCACACGGTTTTCCACGTCCTTTTCCAAAAGGAGTAGAAAGGACCAAAGTGCCACCTGGTTTTAACATTTGGTATACGTTGGATAGGAACTGTTCTTCTTCTTCAATATGCTCAATAGTTTCAAATGAGACAATGACATCAAAGGTTCCTAATCTATGGGGAAGCAGGGGATCCACAGCGTCTTCACAACGATATTCCACAAGAGGGTGGTTATAACGTTTTCGTGCATAAGCAACTGTGTTGGGGTCACAATCAATGGAAACGAGTTGTTCCATTCTTCTTTTTCCTATTTTAGCAAGCATATGAGAACCATAGCCTGAACCACAGGCGATATCTAACACTCTACCGTTAAGAAAATAACTGCTGAATTGATATCTCGCGATGTGTTCAAGTAAAAGGCTGTTATCAACCTTCATTAAATCTGGAATGACTCTTTCTCTGGTATATTCAATCACAAAATCTCTCCTTTTTACCTCCTTTTCACTTTATGGATCCTATTAGTATCAACACTTTAATGATAACAAAGTAGAGGAAGACTTTGTAGTGCTAAGAACTTTACTGAAAATTAGTAATAAAAAAACTTATATGTTTTACTGATTTTACTATTTTCATATTAGAAACGGAGATATATGGAGTAATTTGATGACAATACAATAAACAAGCGCTTTCTTAGGAGAATTATTATATCTAGAATTGTGGTATATTCATATTGTTTCCGTCGGCTCGACTTTGATGAGAGTTCAAGGTCAATGTAATAAAAAAACTTAATAAAAGGGGTGTTTGTTTGCAGAAATATACACTAAAGGAACAATGGTTCGGCAACATAAAGGGGGATGTGTTGGCAGGAATTGTTGTCGCATTAGCGCTAATTCCTGAAGCAATCGCCTTTTCAATTATCGCTGGAGTAGATCCAATGGTCGGGCTGTATGCCTCCTTCTGTATTGCTGTGGTAATTGCTATTGTAGGTGGTAGGCCAGGAATGATCTCTGGTGCAACAGGTGCAATGGCATTACTCATGGTTACACTAGTGGCAGAGCACGGTCTTCAGTATTTGTTTGCAACGACCATATTAACAGGAATATTACAGATTTTGTTCGGCGTATTCAAGCTAGCAAGATACATGAAGTTTATTCCTCGTTCCGTAATGGTTGGGTTTGTTAACGCCTTGGCTATTTTGATATTCATGGCTCAATTGGAGCAATTTGTTGATGCTTCGTGGGTGATGTATGCAATGGTAGCCGGTGCCTTAGCAATTATCTATTTGTTTCCAAGAATATCGAAAGCTATACCGTCGCCATTAGTAGCCATTATCGTTATTACTGTTATCGCCATCTTTACAAACAGTGGTGTAAAAACAGTTGGTGATATGGGTGAGCTGACCTCGGCACTACCTGCGTTTTTCATGCCTAATGTTCCGTTAACATTTGAGACACTTGCGATTATCTTTCCTTACGCACTAGCATTAACCATCGTAGGGATACTAGAGTCTTTATTAACAGCACAAATTGTTGATGATATGACAGATACTCCGAGTGACAAAAACAGGGAAAGTAAAGGTCAGGGGATTGCTAACATCGTTACCGGATTTTTTGGAGGAATGGCAGGTTGCGCAATGATTGGTCAATCTGTTATTAACGTAAAATCAGGTGGAAGAGGACGCCTTTCTTCACTTGTATCAGGAATTGTGTTAATGGGAATGATTCTTGTCCTTGGTAACATCGTAGTACAAATACCAATGGCAGCTCTCGTAGGAGTCATGATTATGGTTTCGATTGGAACGTTTGATTGGTCTTCTTTAAAGGGGATTACGAAGGTTCCTTTAACAGATTCAATTGTCATGGTGACAACTGTTGTTACGGTTGTTATGACACACGATTTATCCAAGGGTGTATTTGCAGGGATTATCTTGAGTGCGATTTTCTTCGTAGCGAAAATTTCTCGAGTGCAAATTCAATCTCAGACGGAAGGTAAAAAGACAATCTATAAAATCAGTGGTCAAGTTTTCTTTGCATCTGTTGATGAAATTATTGATGCTTTTGATTTTAATACGGATTCTGAAGAAGTCATTATTGATTTCAGCCAATCACATGTCTGGGATGATTCTGCTGTTGCAGCGATTGACAAAATTGTTATTAAACTTAGAGAAAATGGCTCAACTGTCCAATTAGTTGGTCTAAATAAACCAAGTTCCACTTTAATTGACCGTATGGCCATTCACAAAAAGCCTGGTGCAAAATTATCAGGACATTAAAAGCACGTTATCCACACGTGCTTTTCTTTTTATAACTTTTGGGATATGGAGTGAGTTTGATGTATAAAAAAATTCTATTTGCTTTTGACGGTTCAGAAAATTCTTTAAGAGCAGCGATTCATGCGGTTACGATGGCTAGAATGTCAAAGGATTCATTTGTAACCATTGTACATGTAGTGGATGGCCAAACGTCGAAAGAAGACGTGCTACATTATTCATCAAAGGAAGAAATTCACATAAAGAGAAAGCAAAAGCTAGAAAAGGCAGAGGTTGTTTTTAGAAGTCACAATGTCTCATACGAAGTAGATTTGTTACATGGTGAAGCAGCACCAACAATCGTTGATTATGCTAATTCTAAGCCGTTTGACTTGGTTGTGGTTGGAAGCAGGGGACTTAATGGTTTACAGGAAATGGTCTTAGGAAGTGTAAGTCATAAAGTGGCAAAGAGAGTATCAGCCCCTGTTTTGATCGTAAAATAAAGCGTAGGACTTCTAACTAGAAGTCCTATTTTTCTGCAAGTTGGATTCAACCTAAATTATGGTATAATTAGTTTACTTACCTCGCAACTCTCCAGTATCCTCAAGAAATTTTCATCACCTTTTTTCATAAATAATGAATAATTCAATAGGGAGGGATCATCCAAAAAGAATGGTAAAAGAAAATAAGATTTCAGTTATTAACCATCCAGATTACCAAAGTGAAGTAGAACGTCTCGAGTTCACGAAAATTTATATTGATACCATTTTAGAATCTTCAAAAGGAAATAAAGAGGGATTTAAAGAGAATATTAAGCAAGCTTTTGTGGATTTGGATTATTTGGATAGCAGCTTAAGTTATATAAATATCCTAACCAATGCAAGGTTTTTCGAAATGACCTCAAACGAACTTGAGAAACTTGAAAGCATAAAAAACAGTCCATACTTTGCACGAATTAATTTCTCTAAAAGCAAAGGTGAGCAAGAAGAAATCCTGTATATTGGGAAAACCTCACTCTATAATCGAGACAATCAAATGCCCATCATTGTGGATTGGCGGTCACCTGTTGCAAACGTCTATTATGATGGACGAATTGGTGAGGTATCGTACGAGGTAAATGAAGAGGAACGTAAAGGGTTCTTGGCTTTAAAAAGGCAGTACAAAATTGAGCAAGGAGCTCTAAGAGAAATTCGTGATATTGACTTAACCACCCACGACGAACTTTTGCAAGAATCTCTATCGGGTAAGGCTGATAACCGACTTACAGAGATTGTATCAACCATTCAAAAAGAGCAAAATGAGGTAATTAGAGCTCCGTTAAAGAAACCCATTGTGGTCCAAGGGGCTGCAGGAAGTGGAAAAACAACCATTGCTCTTCACCGTATTTCCTACTTTCTATATACCTTTAGTGAAACCTTTCTCCCTGAAAAACTAATGATTCTTGCTCCCAATCGTTTATATAATGAATATATTTCAGCTGTCTTACCTGATTTAGGAGTAGACCGGATTAAGCAAACCACGTTTATAGACTTCATACTTGAGAGTTTGGGGAAGAAAGTGAAGATAGCTTCTCAGGAAGACAAATTACTCTCCTTGATGAATGATGAAGATGATTCCGAAGTAGTAAGAATAGCTTCTGAATTCAAAGGATCATTTGAAATGAAGACTTTACTTGATCACTATATAAAAGAGATAGAGCAAACTCTTGTACCTACAGAGGATTTTGTTGTAGAAAAGTTCCGATTAAAGAAGGGGAAAAAAATCGAGCACTTGTTTTTAAAGGAATACAACTATCTTCCTGTCTATCAACGTTTGGATAAAATAAGGAAGTTGCTGTCTAGTGATCTTAAAACAAAAAAGAAACAAATCCTGTCTAAGCTAGAAGATAAATATGATGATGCTTTGGAAAGAGCTTTATATGGGATTAAGAATGAAAGTAAACGAAAGAAAAAAGTATCAGCATTAATAGACCGAAAAGTGGATCGGCTACAGCTTGTACAAGAGGAAACAAAAGTTGCCGTTCGAAATTATTTCAAGTCTATTCACAAAAGGGACCTATTTAGCTTGTACAAAGAACTGATGACTTCCCAGGAAAAATTATTTAAGTATTCTTCTTTAGACGAAGAAAGTGCAAACAGAATTGCTACGTACTGTTCGACTTTGTTTTCTAAAAATCGATACGAAATCGAAGACCTTGCCCCACTTTACTATTTAAGAGCCAAATTGATTGGAATAGATCCAGACTTGAAAATGAAAGCCGTATTTATTGATGAGGCTCAAGATTATAGTTATTTTCAATTTGTTGCCTTGAAAGAAGGCTTAGAGACCAACCTTTTTACCATTGTAGGGGACTTAGCGCAAGGAATCCATGCCTATAGAGGGTTAAATAGCTGGACTCCTTTAGTGGAGAGAATATTTCCAGAGTCAAATTATCATTCCCTTCAAAGAAGCTATCGAACAACGATTGAAATTATGGAGCTTGCTAATGAAATTTTATCCTTAATGCCAGAAGAGCTTCCAAGTGTGAATCCTGTAGTGAGACATGGTGATAAGCCTCAATTCACTCATATTGATCCAATGAATAAAAATAAGTTAAAGGAAGTGTTAGTAAAGGACATTACGGAGCTTGAGCTGAAGGAGTATCACTCGATTGCGATTATCGGAAAAACAAATGGGGAATGTCAGTACATCTATCGCTTATTAGAAAAAAGTGGATTAGAAGTACAACTTCTAAAGGATACAGATGACATGAAAAAGGGTCATTTTGTTATTGTTCCTTCTTACTTATCAAAGGGATTAGAATTTGATGTGGTCTTATTAGTTTCTATTGATAAACCGTATACCCGTAAGGAGCTTGATATAAAACTTTTGTATGTATCTATGACTAGACCCATGCACCAACTACGTATGTATGGACATGAGCCTTCTGATTTTTTATTAGATAAGGTTATAAGCACTTCTTTCAATATAGTTAAATAAAGTATGAATCTGACACATTATGGTACAAATAGTAAAAGGCAATGAATTACGTTTGAATGTTCATACTACTAGTAAGGAGGAGTGTTTATGGAGAACCTTACTTACTGGAAATCATGGACAGGAAATATAAAAGGTGATATTTTATCGGGAATTGTCGTGGCTCTCGCCCTAATTCCTGAAGCCATTGCTTTCTCAATTATTGCAGGTGTTGATCCAATGGTAGGTCTATATGCTTCATTCACCATTGCTGTAACCATTGCGTTTATTGGTGGTAGACCAGGAATGATCTCGGCTGCAACAGGAGCGATGGCCCTATTGTTTATTAATCTTGTTGCAGAGTATGGACTTCAGTATTTGTTAGCAGCAACGATACTCACAGGAATACTTCAAATCTTGTTTGGAGTGTTTAAACTTTCCAGGTACATGAAGTTTATTCCGAGATCCGTTATGGTCGGCTTTGTAAACGCCTTAGCAATACTCATTTTCACCTCCCAACTCCAACATTTTGTGGGGGAAGGATGGATTATCTACTTGATTGTTGGGTTGACACTGGCAATCATCTACCTATTTCCCTATTTAACGAAAATGGTTCCTTCTACCTTGGTTGCCATTGTAGCCATTACAGCGCTAGCTATCTTTATGGGTTACAAGGTAAGAACAGTTGGTGATATGGGAACGATTTCGAAGACGCTGCCGAGTTTCTTTTTTCCAGATATCCCACTCACGGTTCAGACGTTAGTCATTATTTTCCCTTATTCACTTGCATTAGCGGTAGTTGGCCTTCTTGAATCCTTATTAACAGCCACCATCGTAGATGACTTAACAGATACCGATAGCGACAAAAATACGGAAAGTCGTGGGCAGGGTATCTCTAATATCATTGCAGGTCTATTTGGTGGTATGGCAGGATGTGCGATGATTGGACAGTCAGTAATTAATATCAAGTCAGGCGGTCGGGGGAGACTATCCTCTTTAGTAGCTGGAGTGTTTCTCATTTTTCTAATTGTGGTTTTAGGTGATGTGGTTGTACAAATTCCAATGGGCGCTCTTGCAGGAGTCATGATCATGGTGTCCATCAGTACGTTTGATTGGAATTCCTTACGAACGCTACACTTGGTGCCTAGAAGTGATGCACTAGTGATGATTGTCACTGTATTAGCGGTTGTTTTTACTCATAATTTAGCTATCGGGGTGTTTACAGGTATTCTGATGAGTGCGATCTTCTTTGTGTCCAAGATTTCCAAAATACGAGTCGAAAAAGAATTGGAAGGAAACAGAAGGATTTATCGCATAAAAGGAGAATTATTTTTTGCAAGCGTTTCCGAGCTTTTGCCTCAATTTGATTACAAAGAACAAGTGTCGAGTGTGGAACTAAACTTTAGTCAATCTCACTTATGGGATGATTCCGCAGTGGCAGCTGTTGATAAGATTGTTAGTAAATTTGAGGAAAATAAAATTATTGTTGATGTAACAGGACTAAATGAAGATAGTACAGAATTAGTAAGTAGGTTAGGGAATAAACTTGGAAGTCATTAATGGGGGTTGAAGAGATGTATAAGAAAATCATGTTGGCAACTGACGGATCTGAGCATGCAAAACGAGCTGCGGATAATGCTATACACATCGCTTCTTGTACGAAGGATTCATTAATGGAAATCGTTTATGTAGTTGACGCGGATAAAGCTAAGTCTGACGTGTTAAGCAACTGGAACTCGGCAGATATTGGAGATAAGCGTAGAGATCGTCTAAAAGAAGTGGAACGATTGGCCAAACAATCGAATGTCGACTATAAGACGACCATATTGCATGGTGAACCAGGGCCTACCATTGTAGACTATGCCAATAAACATCAATTTGATGTGGTCATCATTGGGAGTAGGGGTCTAAATGGACTTCAAGAATTTGTACTAGGTAGTGTGAGTCATAAAGTAGCGAAGCGTGCAAACTGCCCAGTTTTAATTGTCAAATAAAGAAAGAACACATTAACTAGTCAACTGAGCCTACTGGTTAATGTGTTCTTTTTGTGTCTAGCTCCAGCGCCCAGCGACTAGTGTACTTTGCTTGACGGGCGCTTCCGCTTTTCGAATTACCCTGTTTTTTGACTGACTAACATTTGTTTGTTTGGTTTCTTCGCCATTAGAGCACATCCAAGACCGATAAGAGGGAAAATCATTAATAGCATTAAGCTCTCATTGTACCCTTGGAAGAAGTCATAACCTAAACCTAAGGGAAGTGGTCCACAGGCAGAGCCAACAACCATAACCATTGCGGCTATTCCACTAATACTCCCTAAATACTTCCTTCCAAAATAGTTCGGCCAAACAATATTA
Organism: Bacillaceae bacterium; assembly: GCA_041640555.1. Taxonomy (GTDB): domain Bacteria; phylum Bacillota; class Bacilli; order Bacillales; family Cytobacillaceae; genus Robertmurraya_A. The sequence continues at coordinate 145,099 of JBEQAB010000002.1, read as the reverse complement.
AGCGTGATACGCTCAATACCAGAACCAAAACCCCAGAGTACTCCGAATAGAATACCGATTGCTACACTGTTTACCTGTGTAAGAATAAATAATGTAACTAGCTCCATCACAAAAACTGTTAATAGCAGTATACTTGTTTTCACTTTTTCAACAATAAAACCAGAAATAAATGAGATTGGGAAACCAACGATCGCCATAAGACTAAGAACAGTGGCTGCTAGCTGTGGCGATAATTGATTTTGTCCGAAAATGGATAATAGATGAAAGGTCATCGCGGTGTTGACTAGGGCTGGAATACCAACACAAGTTAACACTACCCAAAACGTTTTCGTCTTCATGGCTTCTTTAAGTGTCCAATCTTCCTCAGCAGGTAGTGAAATATTCTTAGGATATGTACCATCTCTAAGTGTATTGATTCCATCGGGGAGGAGTCCTACATCCTCAGGACGATTTCGCACACCAAAAAAAGCAATAGGTACAAAGAGAACTAGTAAAAGAACGCCCCAAACTTGCCATGCTACCTGCCAATTCCATTTGTCAATTATCCAAGCGTTAGCTAAAGGGAAGAGTGCTGCACTTGCAACACCACCAATCGCCATAAAACTTAAAGCTCTCCCACGTTTTTTAACAAACCACTGTGGGACAAGTGTATTCGGAATCAAGGTCATACTACCTTGACCAAATAACCGAATTAAGAAAAAGCCGATCCCCATCATCCATGTGTTAGTAACAAAGCTGTTAAAAAAACAGGCAAGTGCTAAAATACTTCCCACTATGACCATCATCATTCTTTGTCCTAACTGATCAACTAATCTCCCCATAACCATCATCAATAATCCAGCGCAAAGGGTAGCCACACTATACAGACTAGAAATTTCTGTTCGTGACCACCCAAAGCTTTTAATGTATTCATCAATAAATACTGAATTGGAATAGGTTTGCCCCGGTCCTGAAAAGAATCCACTTAAGGCGGCGATAAACACAATTACCCATCCATAATAAAAGGATGACTTTTCCTGCTGCTTCTTAAACAAACACTCACTTCCTTCGGAAACTGAAATAAAACACCCTTACTCCATAATAACTGATAATTTCCTATTTTTCCTTTGTTACATTTTGGCGAAAAGTCCCATCCAGTTTTTTATAAATTATCATGTTAGACTGTTATTCTAAAAAAACAAGAGCATTTAGGAGAAAAATAGATTTGATTGCGTTTTCATCCTGTTTCACATTTTATTCACATTTTTATATACTTATCTCTGTTAACAACGGACCCGACTTTCATGAGAGTTGAAAGTCAGCAAATAAAAAAATTAGAAGAGGTGTTTTATGAACGTTAACACAATTAAATATGAATGGTTTGGGAACATCAGAGGTGATGTTTTGGCTGGGATGGTAGTAGCAATGGCGTTAATTCCTGAGGCTATTGCATTTTCTATTATTGCTGGTGTAGACCCTATGGTTGGTCTATATGCTTCCTTCTGTATTGCAGTAGTCATTGCATTTGTAGGTGGTCGACCAGGGATGATATCGGCTGCGACTGGAGCCACTGCTTTGCTCATGGTTACATTAGTTGCAGATCATGGTCTACAATACCTTTTAGCTGCGACGATTTTGACAGGGATTATTCAAATTGTCATGGGTGCGTTAAAGCTAGGGAAACTAATGAAGTTTGTCCCAAGATCCGTAATGGTAGGTTTCGTTAATGCATTGGCTATCTTAATTTTTACGAGCCAATTAACTCACTTTGTTGGTGAATCATGGGCGATGTATGCAATGGTTGCTGGAGCGTTAGCTATTATTTATCTTTTACCACGTTTTACGAAGGCTGTGCCATCGCCATTAGTTGCTATTGTTGTCATCACGGTTATTGCTGTTCTAACCAATAGTGGGGTTCGCAACATTGGAGATATGGGTGAGTTAACACAAGCTTTACCAATGTTTTTATTGCCTAATATTCCACTTACTTTTGAAACACTACAAATCATTTTCCCTTACTCACTTTCGATTGCCATTGTTGGTTTAGTAGAATCGTTACTTACGGCTTCTATTGTTGATGACATGACAGACACGAAAAGTGATAAGAACAAAGAAGCTCGTGGTCAAGGGATCGCTAACATTGTGTCAGGTCTTTTTGGCGGAATGGCTGGTTGTGCAATGATTGGTCAATCAGTTATTAACGTGAAATCAGGTGGACGTGGTCGACTATCAGCACTTGTTGCAGGTACATTCTTAATGGTCTTAATACTATTATTAAATGACTTCCTAGTTCAAATTCCAATGGCAGCTCTAGTTGGTGTCATGATTATGGTATCCATCGGGACGTTTGATTGGGCATCGTTAAAAACCATTCACAAAACTCCAGTTACTGATACTCTTGTTATGATCGTCACAGTCATTACAGTTCTAATGACTCATGATTTATCAAAGGGTGTATTGGTAGGAATCATTTTAAGCGCGATTTTCTTCGCTTCTAAAATTTCTAAGGTAAAGGTTACAAGCCTTGCTTCAGAACAATCAAATAAGAAGTTATATCGTGTTTCTGGGCAACTGTTTTTTGCATCCGTAACAGATTTTGTAGAAAGCTTTAACTACACTGAAAATGTAAAGGAAGTAAATATTGATTTAACAGAAGCTCATTTATGGGATGATTCAGCTGTTGGTGCCATTGATAAAGTGGTCATTAAGTATCATCAAAATGGAATAAAAGTAAATCTAATAGGTTTGAATAAAGAGAGTAACAGATTAATTGATCGATTAGCTGTTCATAACAAGCCAGGTGGCCTAGACAAAGTGGTAGGGCACTAATAATATAGTTAATAATAGGAGAACGTTGGTCCATGTGGATTGACGTTCTTTTTTGTTGCATTTTTTATATAAAAAAAGGTTAACAAAGGTTAATTGAGCAATAGGAGAGTGAAAAATTCTGATTAAAATTTGACTTAACTGATATTCCACTAAGGGGGCAGCATTCCAGGGAAAACCAAAATAGCATTATATTGAATATGAGCTCTGTGAAGAAATGTACTTACACAATAGGGGCATCGATATAAGGAAGGTTGATGCCTATTTATGTTAGATTTACTAATTTTAGAAAGGAGCAGGGTGTGCGGCCGAGCCTAGGTCGTATCATATAGCGGGTGGGATTCCCGCCGAGTAAGAACTAGCCATTCGCTCGTAGCGAGTCTTGGAGGACTAAAGGTAACTCTAGTCTTTAAGCGGAGACAGTTAGGTAGCGGGCCGAAAGCCAAATGGTTGAAGGGATTGAGCTCCATAAACTTTAGTAAACCGAGAGGGCTGATACTTTACCTGCAGCAGAAAGCTACATTTAATCCTTCGCTAAAGGCTAGACGGATTAAACCTCTCTGGAGTCAGAGACCTTGGCACGTTACACATTGATATGATACGGCAACTCGGGAGACCCTATCGGTCTTTTCTTGTTAGAAGAGTATGGTGTACAAGCGATAAAAAGTGAGGAAACCAAACGCCGATATAGGGAGTCGGATAGCAGCGTATTACCAATGAAGTTGGGTAATGCCGATGGAGGAAAGGCTAGCTACCAGTTATCACCCTTACTAGGGACACATTTACTACACACAGAGGTAGGAATAATAATGGAAACAAGACTAGTAAGGATAGCAGAATGAACATAATTTGAACCTAAAAGATTAGCTATATTTGTGAATGGTAACTAGGAGGAGCCGTGTGCGTTAATAGCGCAAGCACGGTTCTGTGAGGGGGGAGAACTCAATCTACTGTAAGGTAGAGAGGTTCTCTTCTACTCGACTATTTAAAACACTCTTACATAAACGAAGCAGTTTTACATAATAAGGACACGAACAATTTACTTTTAACTGTGTAATAAAACAAAAATGAGTTGCCATTTTTAGCAACTCATTAGGATCGTTTCTTCTTTTTCAAAAATATAAATGAAATCCAACAGACCATAGCACCAAGGAATGCCGTTATAACAGGGACAAAAATATTGTTTACCAAAGCAAACCTCCTCCTAGTTGGTTATATTAACCAGTTTATCACACTTTTCAACTTACAGTGGGATTTATATGTTTTAATGAGTAAGTGCTTGTTAAACAATATATTGGAATAGCTGTAATTGCCACTCTAATCGTCATTGGAAAGAGTGTTTTTTTTGGATGTATTCCTGCTAGTTCTATAGAAATGAACTGTCTGCAGCTTACAGGTCATGAACACCTATATTAAAAGTGGACGCAGTAATTCAATTTTCCGATAGTTTTATTAGTCAGCAAAGCAACAAAACCTCGGGCAAGGACCCTGTGGGGCAGTATGACTGACATCCACCTCATGGAAAGGTTGGACGAAGGAATTTGAGAGCGAAGACTCTGTGAGGCATGGGAGGGTTGACCTCCATGAGAAATGTGGACATCCACCAGTGCGATCATATTTTAACTCATCCACCATTTTTTGTAAGTGCGTGGCTAATGAGCCATCAGTCTTTTTGCTTCAAAATCCCAAATTTATCCTTACGAGATAAATCCAACCAAAGTATCGAGCATTAACCTCTAAAATAACATTCTATAAAATACTGAGAATACTGGAGAAAACGCGAGTTTTCACTTTGTTTATTGAGGGAGGTTAGTGTAAGTAGAAAAATATCCAAAATCGATTATAAAATAAGGGGCAAAAATAGGATAGAATAGAAATAGGAAAATTAGCTATGATTAAGGAGTATTTTTATGGAATTTACCGACTTGTTTTTCTTATCTTTACTTATATTTGTAGGAGCTTTACTTTATTCATCAGTTGGTCACGGAGGAGCCTCTGCCTATTTGGCTATTATGGCTTTATATGGAATTGCACCAGAGGAAATGAAACCAATAGCGTTAATTCTAAACATTCTTGTCGCAAGTATTGGAACGTGGAAGTATTATAGAGCAGGTTGTTTTTCTTGGTCTATTTTTTTACCTATCGTATTAGCAGCTATTCCATTTTCGTTTATTGGAGGTTATATTACAGCTCCGCCCCATATTTATAAGACAATTACTGGAGTTATTTTATTGTTTGCGGCATACCGTCTCTTATTCTATAAGGAAAATAACGAGAAGCCTATTAAAAAAATGCCATTGTTATTTGCAATCTTATCTGGAGCTATAATTGGTCTTTTGTCAGGTGTTATTGGTGTTGGTGGAGGTATTTTCCTTAGTCCTTTACTAATTTTTATGGGCTTTGCGAGTACAAGAACAACATCAGGAATTTCTGCAATGTTTATATTGATTAATTCTATTTCAGGTATTCTAGGTCATTTTACATCAAATAGTACAACGCTTCCAGGTTATATTTGGATTATAGCTCCTATGGCAATTGTTGGTGGTGTGATTGGCTCGCATATTGGAAGTGGAAAAGCTGCAAATGTGATGATTCTAAGGTTACTTGCAGTTGTTCTAATCATTGCAGGAGCTAAACTAATATTTGTTTAAAATGAACAGCTGTTATTGAACTAATGAGTGCGATTAGTGTGATAATTTTATTATAGTTGACATCTTTTTATAAGTAAGGAATAATAAACTATAATTATTGATTAAATAGGTGATGGAGTTCACCATAACCGCCTGTATGAAGGCTAATGACTCCTGCCAAAGATAAAGGGGATACCTGTGTCTTTGGCAGGAGTCTTTTATTTTTATTGAAAAGAAAGGTGATTAAAGTGAATTTTTTATCAGTGATGATCGGTGGCTTCTTTGGGGCTATTTCAAGGTTTGCTCTGGGTGAATGGTTACATACAGAAAATGGATTTCCATTAGGGACTTTTATCATTAATCTCATTGGTTGTTTCGCTTTAGGGTGGTTTCTCACATATGTAAATCAAAAGAAAAAGATAAAAACGGAATTTACTCTGATAATTGGAACTGGGTTTATTGGTTCTTATACAACATTCTCCACATTTTCAGTAGAAACCATTAACTTATTTCAACAAGGTCTTGTGTTTTTTGGAACAACCTATGTTTTAGCTACCATAATATTAGGATTACTGTTAGCATATTTAGGTCGCAAATTAGCGTTATCAAAGGAAAAAGTAGGTGATGTCATATGATTTGGATAATTGGAATAGGTGGTTCTTTAGGTGCAGTAACAAGATTTATATTAGGAAATCTGATTAGTAATAAATCACAAAAACTATTTCCATTTCCATTAGGGACTTGGATTATTAATATTACAGGTTCATTTTTACTTGGACTAATTGCTCAACTTCACCTTACAAACCAAATTAGCGAATGGTTATGGCTATTATGGGGTGTTGGTTTTTGTGGTGCATATACGACCTTCTCCACCTTTGGTAATGAAACCATAACTTTAATACAATCAAATAAAGTAAAATTAGCTATAATTTATGTCATATCTTCTATTATTGTAGGTGTTGCTTCGGCAACAATTGGATTAAATATTTAATTTTTAAGTGATAGCTATTCAATAAACGGGAACCATCACAAAAACTTAGGGGAAATGTCATGATTTTTTATTAAGCTAACGGGTACGATTCTTCAACAACGATGGATTGCTTTACACTAACGAGCAGCATTCCTATAATGAAGAAATTTGAGGTTTGATCATAAAAAAGACCCTGATATGATATGTGTGTCCTGCGCTGGCCAGCAATAAGGACAAAACAACATACTCAGGAGGCTTTATAAATGAATTATAACCAAAATAATAAGATTGCTCAAATTACTTCTAAAACGTTAGTAATTGGACTAGACATCGCTAAACACAAGCATGTTGGACTTGCTCAAGACTACAGAGGTTTAGAGTATGGTAAGCAATTGTATTTCGAAAATACAAAAGTAGGCTTTGATAGTTTCGTAGAATGGATCAAGGTATTAATGACTCAACATCATTTAAACCATGTGATAGTCGGTATGGAACCTACTGGTCACTATTGGCTAAACCTTGCTCATTTCCTTAATGATCATAAGATTGATTAAATATGTTGTTGTAAATCCAATGCATGTGAAAAAAACAAAAGAATTAGATGATAATTCTCCAACAAAGAATGATGTTAAAGATGCTAGAGTCCTGCACAGTTAGTTAAGGATGGAAGATATGCTGAACCGAAAATCCCACAAGGAGTATACGCTGAGCTCCGAGTGGCAAGAAAAATACGTGCTCTTCTATCAGTTGATTTACAAGCTGTACAAGGACAAGTGCACAATTGGATAGACCGTTACTTTCCTGAGTTTTTGACGGTATTTAAGGATTGGGAAGGTAAAGCAGCCATACAACTAAAGTTAAATAAGCTACCAAATGAATTAATTCAAATGTCTAATGAAGAGATACTTATCCATGTAGGGCAAGTTGTTAAACGTGGTGTCGGTATAGCGAAAGTTAAAGAATTAACTACAGTAGCTCAAACCTCCATTGGGATTCATGAAGGCATTAACTTGGCCAAATTAGAACTTCGTACTCTTTTAGACAAATATGAATTAATCATAGAAAAGTTCGAAGAACTAGAATCGAATATCGATTATTTATTAGATCAAATACCTGGTGTTAAACAAATGATAGCTATTAAGGGGATGGCAAAGACACCATCGCAGGCTTCCTAGCTGAGACAGGAGACATTGGTAACTTTACACATCCAAGCCAGATTATTAACTTAGCAGGATTAAGCTTGAAAGAGAACACCTCTGGAAAACACAAAGGACAAACCAAGATTACCAAACGAGGTAGGAAAACGTTAAGAGCCCTCCTCTTTAGAATAGCCATGCCCTTAGTTGCCAAAAATACGGCATTTAAAGCCTTGCATACAAAGCGCTCTGAAAACCCTTTGAAAAAGATGCAGTCTCTCATAGCTATCTGTAATAAATTAATACGAGTGTTGTTTACTGTTGGAACAAAGCAAATAGAGTTTTGTGAAGAAAGAATGTTACTGGACATACCACATATGGCTCCCTTAAAGAAGGCAACTTAGGACTAGGACCATCTGAACTCTCTAATTTTTAGGTAGGATTTTATAATAAAGGTTTTTTATTGGTCAATTGAAGCACAGATTAATCAGTCACTCAACTAAATTACGGGCAATGGACCCTCTCGGGTAGCATTACTGACATCCACCTCATGGAAAGGTTGAATGAAGGGATTTTGGGGTTTAGACCCTGTGAGACATGGGAGGGTACACCTCCATGAGAAATGTGGAGATCTACCAGTGCGATTATATTTTTACTTAAACCCCACTTTTGGATAAGAGTGGTTTATGTAGCAGTAATCGTTTTTACTCATAGGATCCAAAACTCCCCTTAATTACCCAGATCAACCAAACAGCCAATAGTTTTAAATTACTATTTTATCGAAAATAAGAGAAAACAGGAGGAAATCGAAGGTTTTCGTTTCTTTATAGAGGGAGCCTTTGTATAATAAGAATGGATTTCGAGAGGTTGGTACTTTTAAAAATCAGGGAATTCTGGATGGGAAGTTTGTTGATGTTATGGCAATGGAAAAGACGATTGTCCCAACTAATTAAAGGGGGAGAGAATATGACATTGAATCATTCTAGCGTTCTCACAATTGATTACTTTGTGTCCTATTTTAAACTAGTCATGTCATCCAGGAATTATGAAATTGAAGAGTCAAAAGAATTTATGATTCAACACTTTTTTTTAGGTAATGTAACGTTATATGGGGAACGAACATTTCGAAGTTTTAACTCGGCATATTCGGGATTATGTTTAGAAAAGATTAAAGATTTATAGTTGCAATTTGCAAGTTATTATATATAATAGGGATAGAGGTGGTAAAACTGGAAAATCTTCGAGAATTGTTTCAAGTGATGACAAGACGTTTTGGACTTTTTAATAAAAATTGTTGTAGTACTGGCGGATATGATATATCCCTCATACAAAGTCATATCCTTTATGAGATCGACCACCAACATAAACCTTCTATCCAACAAATTGCCGATACACTTGGAACGGATATTACGACATTTAGTCGTCAAATACAATCATTAGTAAAAATGAATTTAGTAAAAAAAACACCAGATCCTGATGACAGAAGGATAAGTATTCTTTCTCTAACAACTGAAGGGAAATTTATTGCTACTACTATTGACCATGAGATGAACTCATATTTAAATGAAGTTTTTTCTCATATGAATCAGTTTGAAAAAGAAACGGTTATCCGATCAATTAAATTGCTAAATGATGCTATGGCCAAATCTAGTGTATGTTGTAAAAATATTTTGGGGTAAAGCCCATTTCATCAATACTTGCAATTTACAAATAAGGAGAAGGCGTATATGGATAAAATTTGGGATGCTATTGTAATTGGTGGAGGTCAGGCAGGTTTAGCATCAGGGTATTATTTAAGAAAAAGTGGACTACAATTCTTAATTCTTGAATCGAGTAGCTCTGCAGTAGGTTCTTGGCCAAATTATTACGACATCATTGCCAGGAATGAAATTTCCTGGAGACCTCAATAAGTATCCTACCAAATCTGACGTAATAAGGTACTTAAATGACTATATTCAACATTTTCAACTTCCAGTAGAAGTGAAAAAGCAGGTAATATCTGTTGAGAAAAGTAATGATGTTTTTACGGTTATTACTAACACGGGTGAAAGGTATCGTTCTAGAACAGTTATTAATGCTACTGGTTCGTTCCGAAGCCCGTATATACCTCTGATAAAGGGGAGGGAATTATTCAAAGGTCGTATGATTCATTCCTCTGAATACCGTAATCCAGACACTTTTATTAACCAAAGAATTATTGTTGTAGGAAGTGGTAATTCTGCTGTGCAAATTGCCATTGAGCTGTCAAAGGTTAGTAAGACGACTTTAGCCGTAAGAAATAAGGTTCAATTAATAAAACCAAAAGTATTAGGCCAAGACCTTCACTTTTGGTTAAAGATAACTGGATTCGATCATTTCCCTTTTTGGAGATTTGGAAAAACTGCACCAAAATCAAATTCAGTGATTGATCTTGGAAATTATAAAGAACATCTTGAAAATGATAAACCTGATCAAATTCAAATGTTTACTTCATTTTTTAGTGATGGAGTCATTTGGCCAGATGGAAGTAAGGAGCCAGTGGATACTGTAATTTTTGCAACAGGATATAGAAATCAGCTACCTCACTTAATGGAAATTGGAGCAATTGATTTAAATGGTGACCCCATTCACGTAGCTGGTGTCAGTACGACAGTCGAGGGATTGTATTATGTAGGGATAGAAGGTCAACGCTCCTTTGCTTCTGCTACTTTAAGAGGGGTCGGGCCTGATGCGAAGTTTGTCATTCGAAAGTTATTACGTTATTTAAAAACATAGATTCATTAAACCAGAGATGTTAGTTGTAAATTGCAATTTTTCGATAACAATTTGTAGATTAGAAACTTATATAAAGGGAAGGGAGTAAGTATATGAAAACTAATGTTGAAAAACTACCAATTGCAATCATTGGAGCAGGTCCAGTAGGTCTAGCTGCGGCAGCACACCTTATTTCAAAAGGAGAGCCTTTTATTATTTTTGAGTATGGTAACTCTGTTGGTGCAAGTGTACTCGAATGGGGATATGTTAAGATGTTTTCCCCATGGCAATATAACCTTGATAAGGTAGCGAAATCCTTGCTCGAACAAACAGGATGGATTGCGCCTAATCTAAATGCTATTCCTACAGGTTCTGAACTTGTTCAAGACTATTTACTCCCTTTGAGTAATCTTCCTGAAATAAGTAATCATCTACATTTGAATACACAGGTTGTCGGGGTTGTTAGGAAGAGTATTGATAAATTAAAAACTTCGAAGAGACAAGAAGCTTCTTTTGAAATTTACGTGGAAAAAGAAGAACAAACCAGTATTTATGAAGTTAGGGCAGTTATTGATGCCTCTGGGACATGGAGAACACCTAATCCAGTTCTATCAAATGGGTTATGGACCAAGGCCGAGAAAAATTTAAAAGGTAAAATAGAATATGGAATCCCTAATGTCCTTGGAGACCATAAAGAGAAATATGCTAACAAGAAAGTAATGGTTGTTGGTAGTGGTCATTCAGCTATCAATGCATTACTTGACTTGTCACGTCTCAAAGATGAATTTACGGAAACAAATATTATCTGGGTATTAAGAAAATCAAATATCTCTCAAGTCTACGGGGGACAAGAGAAGGATGGCTTGCCAGCACGTGGAGAGCTTGGTATCAGAATTCGAAAAATGGTTGAGTCTGGTGCTGTGAAAGTCTTTACTCCATTTCATATTAATACTGTTAAACAAGAAAAGAACAGTGTAACGGTAAAAGGAATCTACAATAGTGAAGAAACTATAATAAATAACATAGATCAATTAATTGTAAGTACTGGTTTTAGACCAGATACTTCGTTCCTAAATGAAGTTCGTATAAATCTAGATCCAGCAGTGGAGAGTGTAGAAGCATTGGCACCACTCATTGATCCAAACGTTCACAGCTGTGGTACAGTGCGGCCACACGGTGAAGCAGAGCTCAGACAACCAGAAGAAGGGTTATATATCGTTGGTACTAAAAGTTATGGAAGAGCACCGACTTTTCTATTAGCGACAGGATACGAGCAAGTAAGATCTGTTGTAGCTTATCTAACAGGTGATCTTGAGGGGGCAAAGGAAGTTCATCTTGAATTACCTGAAACGGGCGTATGTAGTGTAGGAGTATCAAGTTGTTGTGATGAATCTGCCATTTCAAATGTAAACACGTGTGATACAGAGAAGAAACGTCAAGAGCCTGCTATAAGTTCTTGTTGTGGACCAATAAAAATTGAAATAGAAAAAACATCTTGTTGTAAGTGAACTAAGGACCAGCCAGTAATGGGGCTGGTCTTTTGGGCTAAATAAAACCTATAGAAAAGGATAGTATTAATGGGGAAAAAGAATAGACAGTCGATTGTTTCTTTGGCATTGATAACAGCCATTTGCCTAGCTGGTGATGCTATGCTTTACATTGTCTTACCTATCCATTGGAATGGGGTTGGTTTAAACTCCTTAATTGAAGTAGGGGTTCTATTATCTATAAATCGGTTTGTGAGGCTTCCTTTGAATCCTGTAGTAGGTTTTTTATACAAGAAGGTGCCTTTCCGAACTGGAATTACCCTGGCTGTCTTCCTATCGGGAATCACCACAATTGGTTACGGATTAGCAAGTGATTTTTCAATATGGGTCATCCTTCGAAGCTTATGGGGTGTGGCATGGTCTCTTTTCAAGTTGGGTGCTTTCCTTTTTATCATGCATTTATCTACCGATGATAATCGTGGTGTAAACATGGGTACCTATAATGGTTTATATAGGCTCGGAAGTTTAGTAGGAATGTTAATTGGAGGTATTTTAGTTGATTTAATAGGTTTAAAAGTCATTAGTCTGTTCCTAGGAATTGCAGTTTTTATAACGATTCCTTTTATCTATAGATATATACCTAAATCAATTAGTGGAAAAGAAAACTTCCCAGCAAATAGTATATCTTCACTAAACATTCTAAGTTATGTGAAGAACCCAACCTTAGTATGGATGCTAGTAACAGCGTTTCTTTCAGTCATGATCCTTGAGGGAATGATGAATGCGACCCTCAGTCATTTGATTGGTGTTAAGCTTCAAAAAGAGGATATTGCAAGTCTACTTATAAGTGCTACAGCAATCGCAGGTGGTTTACAAGCAATAAGATGGGGAATTCTGCCTTTCATCTCAAATAAAGTTGGTCAGATGCTTGATAGAAGTGCTAGGAAAAATTATATATTGGTTCTTTTTATGGCCTTAAATTCGGTCCTGCTTCTCATAATCTCTTTTAATATCTTCTTCATCTTTTGGTTGCCTATGTTGTTGATACACCTTGTCATTTCATCATGTACAACAAATATAATTGATACCCTATACTCAAACTTATCATCTAGAGGAGAAAACAGCGTTCTCCTAATCACCTTGTACACCGTTGTTGTTGATTTAGGTGCGGCGCTGGGACCTTTTCTTGGATATTGGTTAGAGAATTTAATAGGTTTAACAAGTCTGTTTTTGATCTGTTCTTTTGTATGTCTACTTCTCGCTCTAAAATGGTTCTTTAACAGATATTCTAATAAATCTTATTCAAAAAGAGCCCAAGAATCTCTTTAATAAGTAATATTGCAGCCTATTTATTAAATTTTAATGTAAAACAACTGGGATGCAATGGGATTGACGCTCTTTTTGTTTGGTTTATAGTAAGAATAGTTATAGATAAGGTTAGGAAATAGGAGGTTACAATATGGTAATACAAACAAATATGTCCCCAAAAGCAATATTTGATGTCTGGGAAGTTACAGAAGAAGTATTCAAGAAACACAATATTTCACTGACAAACGAGACACTCGACACAATAGTTAAGGGGGAAGAACTTAGTATGCTCCTGCATGAATTGAATACTGTTGTGGGAAGCACGACAGCAACTTGTGTAGCTGGTGGGTGACATATGCCAACTAAGAAGGGGTAGGTTACTCCTGATGTTTACTTTATCAATATGTTAAGAAGGAGTCGAATCATGTTAAATGCAACAATTCTATTTCTAATAGCAGGATTTGCTGAGATTGGTGGAGGTTATCTAATTTGGTTATGGTTAAAAGAGGGTAAACCGTACTATTGGGGTATAGGTGGAGCTATAGCCTTAGCTTTATATGGCGTAATTGCTACATTCCAAACCTTCCCATCATTCGGAAGAGTTTATGCAGCTTACGGTGGTGTATTTATAGTCCTCTCCGTTTTATGGGGATGGGGAATAGATAAGAAAACACCAGATATATATGATTGGGTAGGTGCTGGTATCTGTATAGTCGGTGTATCAGTAATGTTATTTGCACCACGTCACTAAAAAAATTGAGATAATAAATAGGTTGAGAACTTCAAACAATAAGATAAGCTGTTAAGGGTCCCTTAAATAAGGGATTTTTTTATGTTCTTTACAAAACCTTTACAAAATAAGTATTGAAATTAGCACATAAGTATTTTATTATATAAGTAAATTGTTATATGTTAATATGCAGGAGAGGATAACAATGATAAAGGAACCTTGTTTGAATTATGGTGAAAAAATTCAAGAATTACGTGTACAAATGGGGCTTACTCTTCAAGAATTAGCTTTTATTACGGAAACAAATGAAATGACCATCAGAAATCTAGAGAAGAGCTTTGTTCATCCCACCAATCATTTTATTGAAAAGGTAGCAAATGCGCTTAACGTAAATCCCTTTGAATTAAAAACGGTGATCTGGTGCGAGCAAGAATTAGAGAAATGCTAAGCAACAAGTTTAGAGAGGAGTCCTGGATATGGTATTCCTACCCGTATTTGTTTTTATATTTGTTATTTTCTTTGGTTCCATCTATTTACTTAATGAAGAAAAAGGAAAATCAATTATTTCTAATTATATGAATCGATGGATTGATTATTTAAAAGAATAATCACATACTAACTTTTATTGAAAATATAAGTGGATTATTATATGCTAATACTCGGATGATTATTGGAGGTGTTTTCATGCAAGTGTCAACAACATTGGATATAGAAAAAGCAGCGACCATTTTAAAGCTTCTTGGTGATAAGACAAGATTAACGATGGTGAAAATTTTAGACTCAAATGATTGTTGTGTTTGTGAATTTGTAGAAATTTTCAAAGCCAGTCAACCTGCTATTAGTCAGCATATCCGCAAGCTAAAAGATGCGGGCATTGTTCGAGAAGCAAGAAGGGGTCAATGGATTATTTATTCACTTAATAAAGAGAGTGAATTCTATTCCTTTGTTCAAAACTTGCTTCATCATCTTCCAAATCAAGATTTTAAATTACAAGAATTAGAAGAACAGGGATTACGTATCTCTTGTGATTCATAGTAGGGGGTTATTTGGTGACATCAGTAGTATTGGCATCTCTGATTTTTTTACTAACGTTGGTTTTAGTTATTTGGCAACCTAAAGGGCTTTCCATTGGATGGTCGGCTTGTGGAGGAGCTATACTAGCATTATTAGCTGGAGTGGTAGATTTTAACGATGTTTTAGATGTAACATCCATCGTTTGGAACGCTACTTTAGCCTTCATTGCCATCATAATTATTTCACTTATTCTAGATGAAATTGGTTTCTTTGAGTGGTCAGCACTTCATATGGCAAGAGCTGCAAAAGGGAACGGAATTAGAATGTTTATTTATGTATCCATCCTTGGAGCGTTAGTGGCAGCATTTTTCGCGAATGATGGAGCAGCATTGATTCTAACACCCATTGTGTTAGCGATGGTTCGTAACCTTAAACTAGAAGAAAAAATGGTGTTTCCTTTTATTATTGCAAGTGGATTTATTGCAGATACAACAAGTTTACCTTTAGTAGTTAGTAACCTGGTTAACATTGTGTCTGCGGACTTCTTTGGAATTGGGTTTGTTGAATATGCATCACGAATGATTATTCCGAACTTCTTTTCGCTAGCAGCTAGTATATTAGTTTTATTCTTATATTTTAGAAAAAGTCTACCTAAGCAATACCAGTTATCGAATTTGAAAGAGCCATTTGAGGCCATTCGTGACCAAAAGATGTTTAAACTCTCCTGGTTTGTCTTAGGTATTCTATTAATTGGTTACTTTGCAAGTGAATTTATCGGTTTGCCCGTATCTATCATCGCTGGGATTGTGGCTATTTTCTTCCTAATTATGGCTAGAAGAAGCCATGCGGTTAATACAAGAACAGTTATTAAAGGCGCACCTTGGGCGATCGTATTCTTTTCTATAGGAATGTACGTTGTAGTTTACGGATTAAGAAATGTTGGTTTAACCAATGTATTAGCTGATTTAATTCAAGTTACAGCTGATCAAGGATTATTTGCAGCAACGATTGGAATGGGCTTTATTGCAGCCATTCTATCTTCGATTATGAACAACATGCCAACGGTCATGATTGATGCTCTGGCAATTGCAGACACGAATACAAGTGGTGTTGTTAGAGAAGCTCTAATTTATGCGAATGTCATTGGGTCCGATTTAGGGCCAAAAATCACACCGATTGGCTCCCTAGCAACCCTGTTATGGCTACATGTTTTATCTCTTAAAGGAGTTAAGATCTCTTGGGGGCAATACTTTAAGGTTGGAATTATCCTAACCATCCCAACATTGTTTATTACACTTGTTGGCTTATATATTTGGTTATTAATTATTCATTAATAAAAGTACACTAAACAACAAAGGAGTTATCAATTATGTCTAAAAAAACTATTTACTTTTTATGTACAGGAAATTCTTGCAGAAGCCAAATGGCAGAAGGATGGGCTAAGAAACACTTAGGTGAAGAGTGGGATGTAAAGAGCGCTGGTTTAGAGGCACACGGTTTAAATCCTAATGCTGTAAAAGCAATGAAAGAAGCAGGTATTGATATTTCTAATCAAACTTCAGATACAATCGATCCTGAAATCCTAAACAATGCTGATCTTGTAGTTACTCTTTGTGGGCATGCTGCTGACCATTGCCCAGTTACACCACCACATGTGAAGCGTGAACACTGGGGCTTTGATGACCCAGCTAAAGCTGAGGGGACAGATGAAGAAAAATGGGCATTCTTCCAACGTGTTCGTGATGAAATTGGAGAAAGAATTAAGCAATTTGCTGAAACAGGAAAGTAATGAAACATCCCAGAGAGAGTCTCTCTGGGGAATTATTTACTTAGTATATAAGGATATGCTTATTTAATTTTAAAGGAGTGTTCTTATGCCGAAAGTAGAAATTTATGACCCAGCACTTTGTTGTCCAACAGGAGTTTGTGGCCCCAGAGTCGACCCAGAATTAACAAGATTGGCGACAGCTGTATTTATTCTTGAAAAAAAAGGGCATGACATTTCTAGATTTAACCTTGCAAGTGAACCTGCTAAATTTGCAGAAAATAAGAAAGTAAATCAGTTTCTACATGAAAAGGGAGCAGAATCACTTCCTCTTACATTAGTCGATGGAGATATTGTTCAATCCTTTAAATACCCCTCAAACCAACAATTAGCAGATTGGTTTGGTATTGCAGTTGAGGAGTTAGAGAAAAAGAAGGTAAGTAACAAAATTGATTTAGTTTAGGAGAGATGAAATATGTTTCAATCGTTTGATCCTAAAAATGCGGTCTATACACCTTATCTATTTTTCACAGGTAAAGGTGGAGTGGGTAAAACATCCACTGCATGTGCAACGGCGGTTTCGTTAGCTGATGAGGGAAAAAAAGTATTGTTAGTAAGTACGGATCCTGCCTCTAATTTACAAGACGTATTAGAAATTGAGCTTACAAACATTCCAACAGAAATTCCATCCGTGCCTAATCTTTTTGCTTGTAATCTAGACCCCGAGGAAGCAGCTAGAACTTATCGTGAGAAAGTAGTAGGACCCTATAGAGGTGTTCTCCCAGAAAGTGTGGTTGCTACTATGGAGGAGCAAATGTCTGGTGCATGTACAGTGGAAATTGCTGCGTTTGATGAATTCACTAGCTTACTTGCGAATCCAGCAATAACAGAGAGTTATGACCATATTATCTTTGATACAGCACCAACTGGGCATACTTTAAGGCTGCTTCAACTGCCAACTGCATGGACAGGGTTTTTAGAAGAGAGTACTCATGGAGCCTCTTGTTTAGGACCTTTATCTGGTTTAGGTGACAAAAAGGAACTTTATAATGAAACGATGTTAGCTTTATCTAATCCTACAAAGACCATGTTGGTCCTTGTAGCGAGACCTGACGAGTCTTCTTTATTAGAAGCAAATCGTGCAGCTCTTGAGTTAAGAGAGATTGGAATTAAAAATCAAACGTTAATTATCAATGGTCTAATGGCAACCTATCTACCTGATGACGAGGTCTCGACGTTTTTCTATAAGAAGCAAAGAAGTGCGATTAGTGATTTGCCTGAACAGTTAAAACAAGGTGTTATCTACTTTTTGCCGTATGTATCTTATTCTTTAACAGGTATAGAAAGTCTTAGATATTTATTAAAGAATTTCACTTTACCACCAGTGCTTACGAAAGCAACAGAGACTTCGGAAATCAGTCTACCAGAACTAAAAAATCTAGTGGATGAACTTTCCCATCAAAACAAACGCGTGATATTCACAATGGGTAAAGGTGGAGTTGGAAAGACAACCATCGCATCAGCCATTGCTGTAGGGTTAGTGGAAAGAGGTCACAAAGTTCACTTAACGACCACAGATCCAGCAGCGCATGTTAGCAATGTTTTTAAGGGTGAAAATGTCAATGGGCTATTAACGATCAGTCAAATTGACCCCAAACAAGAGGTTGAGAAATATAAAGATGAGGTCCTTGCAACAGCTGGTAAAGATCTTGATGAAGAAGGTCTTGCTTACCTAGAGGAAGATTTAAGCTCACCATGTACCGAAGAGATTGCTGTTTTTCGTGCATTTGCTGAAGTAGTAGACCGATCGAAAGAAGAAATTGTGGTCATTGACACGGCACCAACGGGTCATACCTTGCTGCTCTTAGATGCAGCACAGTCTTATCATAAGGAGCTATCGAGATCAACAGGAGAAGTACCTGAAAGTGTGCAGAAGCTCCTCCCCCGTTTAAGAAACCCGAAAGAGACGAGTGTAGTAATTGTTACATTGGCTGAAGCAACTCCTGTATTAGAAGCTAATCGCCTACAGAATGACTTAAAAAGGGCTGATATTCATCCAGATTGGTGGGTAATCAATCAAAGCCTGTATGCTACCGTGACTAAGGATCCAGTATTAAATGGAAGAGCTCTATCGGAAGAACAATGGATAACTAAGGTAATAGAACTGTCTAATAAATGTGCGATTATCCCCATTATTAAAGAGGAACGTACGGGCTATGACCAACTGAAAAATTATCTTAATTAACAGAGAGGATGAAACAAATGCAAATTACAAATGATGCAAGAGATATGTTAAAACAAGTATTTGCAGATAAGAGTGTAAATGGCATACGCGTTTATTTTGCGGGCTATGGCTGAGGACGCCCACAGGTAGGACTGGCTCTGGATGAGCCAGAAAAAGATGATAAAGTAGTAACCATAAATGAGATACAAGTAGCAATTGATGGAATGATTGAGGAACATATTGAAGGATTAATTCTAGGATTAAATGAAGAGCGAACAGCCTTTGTTCTGGTTGGTAACGAAAGTGATTGCTGCTAAGGAGGAAACAAAAAATGAGCGAGAAAAACTATCAAGCTTTAATTAAGGATCGCATCTTTATTGGTGGAGCAGATCAAGTAGATGAAGTTATGGAAAACGAAAAAGTAGACGTAATTTATGATTTGCGTGCCGAGGCACCAACAGAAGAGTCAAAATACAACAGAATTCACCGTCCAATTGTAGACGATGCTGAACAACAAGAAGAGTCTGTGAAACAGGCGATTGATGAAGTGCTTAAGTCTTACAATGAAGGTAAGAAAGTGTATTTCCACTGTGGTGGGGGTAGTAATCGTACAGGCACCGTTGCGATTGGAACACTTCTTGGACTTGGTGAGGCGAAAGAGATTGATCAAGCAGAGGAAATGGCAACAGCTATTCGCTCAAAAATTAAAGTAAAGCCAGAAATGAAGGAAGCCCTGAAAAAAATCTATCCTAACGCATAAGGTGATGAATACCATTAGGGAGTGGGGAACCATGTCAGTAGAAAAAATATATGACGTAATTATTATTGGTGCAGGTCCAGCAGGAATGACAGCTGCTGTGTATACTTCACGAGCAAATTTGTCTACATTGATGATTGAACGCGGTGTACCAGGTGGTCAGATGGTAAATACGGAGGAAGTGGAGAACTACCCGGGTTTTGATCATATTCTTGGTCCAGAACTCTCCACAAAGATGTTTGACCATGCAAAGAAATTTGGTGCAGAATATGATTACGGAGACGTAAAAGAAGTCATTGATGGAAAAGAATTTAAGACGGTTGTTGCAGGTTCTAAGCAGTATAAGGCACGCAGCATCATCCTTTCTGCAGGAGCTGAGTATAAAAAACTTGGTGTGCAAGGAGAAAAAGAACTCGGTGGACGTGGAGTTTCTTACTGCGCAGTCTGTGATGGAGCATTCTTTAAAGGTAAAGAACTAGTAGTAGTAGGTGGAGGGGACTCTGCCGTTGAGGAAGCCGTTTATTTAACGCGTTTTGCCACGAAAGTAACGGTTGTTCATAGAAGAGATCAGTTACGTGCACAACCAATTCTACAAGACCGAGCTTTTGCTAATGAAAAAATTGATTTTATTTGGAATCACACCGTTAAGCAAATCAAAGAGAAAGACGGTAAGGTTGCTAGTGTCACATTAGAGTCCACAGTTAATGGAGAAACTAAAGAATTCCCAACTGACGGAGCATTCATCTATATAGGAATGGTTCCGTTGACTAAGCCGTTTGAGGCTCTGGGCATTACAAATCAAAGTGGATATATTGAAACCAATGAATTAATGGAAACCAAGGTTTCTGGAATATTTGCTGCTGGAGATATTCGTGAGAAAGCACTAAGGCAAATTGTTACAGCTACAGGAGACGGAAGTATAGCAGCACAGCAAGCTCAGCATTTTGTAGAGGGTTTGCTAGAGGAACTGAAGATATAGGCTAGTACTGAGACCACATATTTTATAAAATATTCTTAACTACTATAATTAGTAAATAAGAAATAAAAATCAATTCCTATTAGTTAACTGTTTGTTTTATAATTTTGACTGTTATATCTAGTAAAATATATTGAAATTGATAGTGTTTTGGTGTATTATATTTAAAAATAATAAGACCAATGGGAGAGCCCCAAGCAAACGTAATGATTTTACGTTTCTTGGGGCTCTTCTTTTTATTAGAGAAGGAGTGATGTTAGAATGTATACTTTTTGAAATTAGATCCTATTTAGTTCACTCTCTTTTTAAAACCTTTTTTGTATATCGAAAAACTTAGTACCACAATTTTTAAGTATTATTTTGTATTTAAAAAATGCCGAGTTCTTTAAAAACAACAATTAAAGAGAAACATTTTTAAGGGTATTTTTGTATGTGAACAAAAACAAGCATAGCGCAGCTTGTACCTACTCTCCTGAGTAGATATAAGTTGCGTTTTTTATATTATTTTTTAATTCCTAGTTTACAGATAGGTATTATATGAATTATAGTATAGTAACAGATAAAAATTAAACTGCTTACTAGTGGAGGCGAAACAGATGACAGAAGCATATCCGGTTATCGAGGGAGCGGAAGAATTTTTCTTCAAGGGAAGTGAAGTAGGAGTACTAATTTCTCATGGATTTCTTGGGACACCACAAAGTGTACGGTATATTGGGGAAGAGTTTGCAAGATTAGGGTATTCGGTGTTAGCTCCTAGATTAAAGGGACACGGAACTCACTATAAAGATATGGAAGTGTGCTCTTATCAGGACTGGTTCTCTTCATTAGAAAAAGCCTATTTACAATTAAACCAACATTGTTCACATATTTTTGTTATCGGACAGTCAATGGGTGGAACACTATCTCTTCGTTTAGCTCATCGTCATGAAGAAATAAAAGGGCTTATATTAATAAATGCGGCTTTGGAAGTACCATCCTACGACTATTTAAAAGATCAGGTTGAGCCACGGTTTCTGAATGAGTCAGAACCAGATATCAAGGCAAGTGGTGTTCATGAAATTACTTATTCAAAGGTGCCATTAAAAGCAATTCATGAACTACAAAAGGTTATGGAGAACACGTTAAACCTGATTCCTGAGATCGATAGCCCGGTTTTAGGTATGCGCTCAAGTGTGGACCATGTGGTTCCACCTGAAAATACCGATTATATTCTTCAAACGGTGCGCTCTACTAATAAGGAAAAGCTCATATTACCAAACTCTTTCCATGTGGCATCTATGGATTATGATAAAGACCAAATTGTAAAAAGTGGACATCAGTTTATTCAACAGATAGTAGCGAAGGAACTGGTGTTAAGTTAATATCATTTAAAAAAGAAGAGGGACTCCCTCTTCTTTTTTATAGAAAAGCTCGAATTTTGTAGAAATATATTGAGACTTACGAAACAAAACCTCGTCCATTCCTATACTCAAAACTAAATTTTGGTACTATAATAGTAATAAATGCACAGGTAAAACGGACTATAGGGGTGTATGGAATGTTAACAGAAGGGAGTCTTTCCTTACAATTAGTAGGATCGGTGCTAGCGGAAGATGTGTTTGCAAAGAACAAATCGATTCCACTACTACGAAAAGGCACGGTATTAAACGAAAGACATATCTTTGTTTTACAAAGTCACTTGAATCATAATAATTTACGCTTGGAAACTTGTTCAATTAATCAACCATCTATTAGTGTTGAAAAACTAGAGCAGAACTATAAGGAATCTCTTGGACAGTTAAAAACGATTTTCGAAGATTTAGAAGCAATGATAAATGGTAACGCTTCCAATCAACCGTTACAAAAGCTCGAGCATATGTATACACCGATGCTGAATACGATTGTAGCGGAGGATGAGCATTTTGAACTACTGAAACTCCTAAGGAAAGATGATGAATTTACATATGTTCATTCGTTAAATGTGGCGGTTGTCTCTTCCATTATTGGTAAGCTACTAAAAATGGATAAAGCAGAAATTCTGCTTCTTGGGGAAACTGGGATACTGCATGATATCGGAAAGCTTGCGATCCCACTTTCGGTGTTAAAAAAGAACGGAAAACTAGATCCGGAAGAATGGGAGCTAATCCGAAACCATACCGTTGAAGGGGTACAAATTCTGAAGAAAATGGGTGAAACCCGCTCAAAGGTGATTATGGGTACACTTATGCACCATGAGAGAATAGATGGTTCAGGGTATCCGTATGGAGTTCGTGAGGATGTCATCCCTTTACATGCCCAAATCATATCAGTTGCTGATACATATGATGCCATCACAGCGGTCCGCCCGTATAAGGGAGAACAGTCACCGATCGTTGCTGTCATGATTTTAATGGAAGAAACCGCAAACGGAAAGTTTGATCCATCCATTACGGTCCCGTTTACAAAATACTTAATGGATCAATTTGTTGGAAAAAACGTTGTGTTAAATACAGGGGAGCAGGGGACAATCATAACGGTTTACGAAGATAGGCCACATTGTCCACTTGTATATTTAGGCGACAATCATTATGTGGATCTACGCTATGACGGTACGCGCTCCTTAAAGGATGTTGTTTCATATTAACAATGGGGGGAAAGGATATGGACAGAATTCAATATATGCAGGAAAGAAACAAGCTGGTCACCATCTTACTATGGATCTGCTTTGCCTTAGGGCTTGGTAGTAACTTTGCTGCAAACGTTAGCACAAAGGGAATTGTTACGTTTGCGATTATCGGTTTTATACTTGTTTCCATTATTACTACATTAACGATAACCAAAAAGTTTACTTTATATATCCATTACATTGTGGCTGTTGGGATCGCGATTCTGATTTTCTTTATGGTTTCTAGTTCTCCGAAGCTATCAAGCTACTTAATGATCTATTTTGCTCTGGCGGTGGTTATGATTTATAACCAAGTGAAGTCGATGGCCATAACAGGTGTGATTGGACTAGCTCTCAGCAATTATTTCTTTTTCAAATTTAATGAGCAAATGTTTTACGGAGCAGACGTATCGATTTTAATTTCATTGAATGTCATCAATATTGTGACGTTAATCATGTTCCTCACACAGGCGCGACTCACATCGAAGTTAACGCAAAAGATGGAAGCTGACGGAATTGAGTTAAAGCAAGGAAAAGAACAGGTGGATGAATTACTAGAAAAAGTAAAAGAGTCGGTAGGAGTGCTACAGAACTTTAGTCATTCTTTTAAAAGAAACATCGAGAAAACCAATCAAATTTCTACCGAGCTGACCTTAGCATTCTCCGAAATATCTAAAGGAATCGAGACTCAAGCAAGCTCCGTGACTGGGATGAATGAGACGATGCAATTGTCAGGAGATATGATTCGTAGGGTAGTGACATCGGCTCAAACGCTCCATCAAATCTCACTAGAAACCGAGAACACGTCGAATGTAGGATCAAAAAAGATTCACACGCTCGAAACAGAAATGAAGGATGTATATGACTCAGTCGAAAATACAAGTCAATTGATGAAAGAGCTTAACGATCAAACCCAGAAAATCGGGGCGATTGTTTTAAAAATTAGAGAAGTTACCGATCAAACGAACCTTCTTGCTTTAAACGCAGCGATTGAAGCAGCACGTGCGGGTGAAGCGGGTAAAGGATTTGCAGTGGTAGCGGGGGAAGTTCGTAAACTCGCAGAAACCTCTCAGGCGTCGACCCATGAAATCGAAGCGATCCTCGATGGAATCCAAAGAAAGACCGTACAAGTAACGGGCCAAGTACAAGGCGGTCAGCTGGCAGTTGAAAAAGGACTAGAAATGACCAAGCAAACAAGCCAAACGTTCCAGTCTATGCTCACTTCTTCCAAGCAAGGACTACAACAAGCAGAAGAAGTAGAAAAAAGTCTTGTTCATTTTTCTAAAAACTCTGAAGTGGTGTTAGAGGAAATCTCCTCGCTATCCAGTGTGTCTGAACAGTCCAGTGCAGCAGTAGAAGAAGTACTAGCAAGCGTCGAAGAACAGTCCAACCAAATCACCCAAGTAGTCGAGAGCTTCAAAGAATTAGAAACCCTAACCGAACAACTCGCCACCATGGTTGTCCGGAATTAATTCATAACTCGTCCCTTTCACACATATAGTGATTATACAAAGACATCTCACACCTTTGTGAGGTGTTTTTTGTATATCTAATAAATTGGATCTATTTCTCCTGGAGGGAGCCTTTTTTGCATAGCAACAACAGCTCTCGGAAGGAGAAATAGACCCTAAGACTAACAAAAAGCTAACACAGAAAAATAGTGCTTTTCTTTTAGGGAGGATTTTTTCATGAATCGAAAATGGGTCGCCTTGCTAATGACAGGATCATTGCTAACAGGTGCTGGAGGAACATATGGATATTTGCACTTTACGGGTGCGTTAGCGGCAGAGTCCAAGGTGGAATTACATACCAAAAGCAGTGACGAGGGAAGCCCTCAGTCTATCAATCTAGAAGAATTGGACAAAGTCGAAAAAGCCTACGAATTAATTTTAACCAGTTATGTAGAAAGCGTGGACCAAGAAAAGCTCATAGAGGGTGCGATTCAAGGGATGCTCACGACACTCGATGATCCGTACTCCGTATACATGGACAAAGAAACGGCCAAGCAGTTCAGCAGCACGCTTGAATCCTCGTTTGAAGGAATCGGGGCAGAAGTTGGTCTGGTTGATGGCAAGATCGTCATCGTGTCCCCATTTAAAGATTCGCCAGCCGAAAAAGCAGGCTTGCGTCCAAATGACCAAATCTTATCGGTGGATGGAGAGAGCTTGGAAGGTGTAGACCTTTATGAAGCAACCCTCAAGATCCGCGGAGAAAAAGGAACAAAGGTGAAGCTAGAAATCGCACGTAGTGGCTTAACCAAGCCTCTCGTTGTCGACGTGAAGCGCGATGAAATTCCGCAAATCACGGTGCATAGTGATGTGAAAAAGCAAAACGGTAAGGAGATCGGGTATCTGGAGATTACCACGTTCTCAGAGGATACTGCAAAAGAGTTTAAAAAGGAATTAAAGGCGCTTGAAGATAAAGGCATCGATGGGTTACTGATTGATGTGCGTGGCAATCCAGGCGGACTGTTATCAAGCGTGGAGGAAATCTTGAAAGAATTTGTTTCCAAGGAAAAGCCATTCGTACAAATTGAGAAACGAGATGGCGAGAAAATGCGCTATTTTTCAAACCTCACGAAGGATAAAGACTATCCTGTTGCCGTATTGATTGATAAAGGCAGTGCCTCTGCCTCTGAAATTCTTGCTGGTGCACTGCAAGAAGCAGAAGGATTCCAGCTCATTGGAGAGACCACATTCGGAAAAGGAACCGTTCAACAGGCCGTACCGATGGGGGATGGAAGCAATATTAAGCTAACGCTATTTAAGTGGTTAACTCCGGATGGAAATTGGATTCACAAAAAGGGGATTGAACCTAATGTGAAAGTGGTTCAGTCGGACCTGTACCACACGCATCCACTTCAAATCACCGAAGCGCTAGAAAAGGATATGAACAACGAGCAAATCAAAAACGCCCAACAAATGCTGAAGGCACTTGGACTTGATCCAGGACGACAGGACGGCTATTTCAATGACCGTACCGAAACGAGCGTTAAAGCCTTCCAACGTCAACATGATTTAGAGATGACGGGGAAAATTGACAGCAAAACTGCCAGTGCTCTCCAGAGTGCGGTGATTGAAGAAATGAAGAAGGATAGCAATGACACGCAGCTGCAGACGGGACTCCGATTGTTAGCGAAATAAGATTGACCCTCTTATCCTCATGGGTAAGAGGGTATTTTTGTTATGGAAGTTCCGAGAATATTCCCCTAAAACTCGATATCCACTATTATCCAAAATATTTCTAATATCGAATTCTCCTTTCATTTGGTAAAATAAAGATTAATAGGAAAGTTCGGAAATAGATTGATAAGGTTGGTGGCTAGATTGGTTCTAGAGTGGCTATTAGAAATGGCTTGGGGATTCGCAAAACTATTAATACATCCAGTGTTTTACTTCACATTCCTACTCGCGGCATTTTTAGGAGTTTCTCGAGTAAAAAGGGAGCGAAGTCATTTTCACGTTCGCGCCGAAAATGCCTACTATGAGCTTCGTCAATTACTACCGCTCGGACTATTGCTCGGATCCATACTGTCGATCATCATGATTGCCGCAGGAGTGGTCATTCCACTAGCGGCCATCCTATTTATCGCAGCCATCACGATCATCCTGAGCATTCGTATACGCCTGCTATCATCAGTATACACCGTGGGTCTAACCTTCTTCGCCCTCTTTTTCACAGCGGGTAAGGACTGGAGCATCCCGCTTTTCCCTGATCTCTTCAGCAGTCTAGAAGACAAGCTCTACCCGTCCATCACGGTCCTGCTAGCTCTACTAGTCATAGCAGAAGGTATTCTTATTTTGAAAAATGGAAAGAAGGGGACCTCGCCTAAGCTCATGACGAGCAAGCGCGGCCAACGAGTGGGCGTTCACGAACTCAAGAGAGTATGGATGTTGCCGCTTCTTCTGTTGGTCCCTGGAGATGCCCTCCAGCAGCTTCCGTTTGCATGGTGGCCAGTGTTTAATGTAGGTGGAGAAGGCTATGGACTACTGCTTGTTCCGTTTGCACTCGGACATTATCAGCATATCCAAGGAGCCCTACCAACTCAGGCAGTCACCCATGTCGGAAAACAAATCATGGCTCATGGTTTCGTCCTAACCGCGATCGCGATCGCATCCTTTTGGCTGCCGATTTTATCATTAGCAGTCGTTGCAATCGGAATTCTTGGACGTGAAGTGATCTATTTTAGTCAAAAAACGAAGGAAGAAAGTGGTCCTTTCTATTTTTCCAAGCGCAATCAAGGAGTCATGATCCTAGGAGTGCTTCCACATTCTCCTGCACAAAAAATGCAGCTTTCCGTCGGAGAAATTGTTTCTAAGGTAAATGGAACCATCGTACATAACGAAGCAGAGGTCTACGAGGCGCTGCAACGAAATCGCGCTCACTGTAAGCTCGAGGTGTTAGATGTCAATGGACAAGTTCGTTTTGTTCAGCGAGCTCTTTACGAAGGCGATCATCATGAGTTAGGAATTCTGTTTGTGCAGGATGAGAAGAAGTGGGGAACAGAAGCGGTTTGATGTGATTTTTCATAAATGGAATATTCCAAATAGACAAGGCACCTTGAACCAATAAGTTAGCAATTTAAATTCATAGGATTACTACCTAATAAAGAGAACGCAATCAAACATTGCGTTCTTTTTATGTTGTCAGCAACCTATTGCCAAATTCCTATTAACGGTATCTTTTGGCAGAATGTACAATGTGAGACAATACACATTGTACATCCCATTGATGTACATCACCATGGTAATAAATTGGAATGAAAACGTGTACATTTTTATTTTTATGAATGATACTATGTAACCAAGGAGGACATGACAATGGATTTAGACGAGAGAAGCAGTCAAATACTTCATGAAATTCTTATTAATCCGAGTATAAAAAACAAGGATTTGGAAGAGCGGTTTTCTCTTAGCAGAAGACAGGTCGGGTATAGCATTAACAAAATTAACGATTGGTTAATAGCGACAGGTTTACCTGAGATCAAAAGAACAAAGTCTGGATTATTTCTTCTAAATAAGGTGCATTTTACAACTCTCCTGAATGAAAATGCCTTAGATGAAACAGATGCATACATTCTTTCTGAAAACGAAAGAGTAAATCTACTGATACTCATGCTATTAAGCAGAAGCGAAGAACTTTCACTTTACCATTTTACTTCGAGTCTTAGTGTAAGTCGTAATACTATAATTAACGATTTAAAAAATGCTCAACTTCAGCTTGATATGTTTGATTTAACAATTAAGTACTATAGGCAGTATGGCTACCTTATCGAAGGTAAGGAGTTTAATAAGCGACAACTATTGATTAACATCATCTTTAAAACCATTGAAATGACGAATGGAAAAAGATGGATTGAAGAGTTAACTTCCATTCCGCTATTAGAGATTGATACCTTTCATGAACGTGTGGAAGAGGTGGAAAGAAAATTAAATCTTAAGTTTACTGATGAAAAAATTGAATCAATGCCTTACATACTCATACTACTTCTAAGACGCATTACTCAAGGGAAATTAATTGAACCTTTTCACATTCATTATTATGAACTGTCTGATACAAAGGAATTTCAAGCTGCAGAAGAAATTTTACAGGATTTAGATCAAATCCCAATGGAAGAACGATTATTTATCACATTGCACCTCTTAACAACAAATATATCCTCTTCCGAACACAATGCAGACAAAACATTTCCTGAACTATATCACTCTATTAGTCTTATGCTCTCTCTATTTGAGAAAAATGCATGTGTACGACTACAAGAAAAAGATCAGCTTTTAAACAAGATCCTTCTACATGTTAAACCAGCGTATTACAGAATTAAATATAAGCTATCGATTACAAACCCTTTAGAAAATACAGTAAGCAATGAATTTAAGGAGCTACATCATCTTGTAAGAAAATCTATGAGACCCTTAGAACAGCTTATTGGAGGAAATATTCCGGAGAGCGAATCTACTTATTTTACAATGCTAATCGGTGGTTGGCTTTCTAGACAAGGGGATAGCCTCCAGAAGAAAATTAAAGCGCTGGTTGTTTGTCCGAAGGGTATTTGTGTATCAAGATTACTCGAAAGTACCTTGCGAGAATTGTTTCCAGAGTTTGTATTTATTGATGCTTTGTCAGTCCGAGAATTTCATGTTTATACACTTGATTATGATCTTGTTTTTACTACCACTTTTCTACAAACGAATCGGAAACAAATCCTTGTTAAAACGTTTCTGGAAAGAGAAGAAAAATATCGGTTACGAAAACAGGTAATGCAGGAGCTAAATGGCTACACACCATCCGTTATGAATGTGTATCAGGTAATTGATATTATTGAAAAACATGCGACCATTGAAAGTCGGGAGCAGCTACAAAAGGAGCTTGAATCACATTTTCGCCTAGATCATTCACCGCATATTGCGAAACCTATGGAGTTACCGAAGAGAAATTTAAATGAGCTTATCGTACCTGAAACTATCACCTTAGAAAAAAGGATGAATTCGTGGCAGGAAGCACTTCAAATTTGCTCAAGACCTTTAGTTGAGAGTGGTAGTGTTACACCTTCTTATGTAGAGGAAATGCTTCGGTTGTACGACAGCGAAGACCCTTATATTATTATCGGGAACAATATAGCTATACCGCATGCAGATCCTGAAAGTGGTGTAAACGAGGTTGGTATGAGTCTTCTTAGGCTAGAAGAACCTGTTCAATACAATGAATATTCAGTCCAAATCATTATTACAATTGCTGCTTTAGACAAGCACCAGCATTTAAGAGCATTGATGCAGCTCATGAAGCTAGCTAGTAATCAGGAGGATACTAAGAGGCTGATCAAATCAAAGTCGTTAGATGAACTTCTCCAGGTGATTTCGAAATACTCAGCTGTCTAATAATCTATCTTGTGAAAGGGGGGATGCAAAAAATACAAACTTATTAAAACTATAAAAGAAAGTAAGGAGAAGAATGAAAATGGACACCGTTTGTCTAGAAGAATCACTCATAATGGTAGACTTGGATGGAACAACAAACGAAGAAGTTCTTCAAAACATGGCTAAAAATTTATACGAACAAGGTGTCGTCAAAGAAAGCTATATCGATGCAGTGATCGAAAGAGAGAAGACTTTTCCAACAGGCCTGCCAACACTAGGATGTTCTGTCGCAATTCCACATACGGACATTGAGCATGTGAATAGAAAAGCCATAAGTGTGGCTGTTTTAAAAAACGAAGTGGATTTTGGAATTATGGGGGAAATTGGAACCGTTACTCCAGTGAAGCTTGTCTTTATGCTTGCAATGGATCAACAGCATGCGCAATTAAAATTACTTCAAAGCTTAATGCAAATCTTCCAAAATGAAGAAACATTAAATGAAATATCAAGGGAACATCGTAAAGAAAAAATCATTGATTTACTTGAAAGTAAATTAAATCATTAGAGGGGCAGGGGTTTTCTATGAAGAAAAAGACGATTTTAGTAGCATGTGGTGCAGGTATTGCAACTTCTACAGTGGTAAATGAGGCAATTCTAGATATGTGTAGTGCAAATAACATCCAGGCTAACTTAATTCAGTGCAAAATAACTGAGGTATCAGGATATTTAGATTCTGCTGACTTACTTGTGACAACAACTATAACTGGTAAGGATTACCCATTCCCAGTCATCAACGCAAGAGCTTTCTTAACAGGAATTGGATTAGATGATGTGAAGCAGCAGATTCTTGAGGAGATTAAAAAATGATTTAGTCATTTTTTATAACTGTTTTCGAAAGCAGTTGTTTCCTTAACGAAAATCAAGATTTTGTAAAATCCGTCATTCTTAACTATGGGTGAAAGATAGGTTCATGTGAAACGACTTATCCGAAAACAGAGTAGTAGAAAAGTATTGTACTTAGTTTGAGGAGGAAGAAATATGAAGGACATGGTTGAAGCTTTACAGGCATTTTTAGGACTAGGACCAACGGTAATTTTACCAGTAGCCATCTTTCTTCTAGGTATGCTTTTTGGTCAAAAGCCAGGGAAGGCGTTTCGATCAGGTTTAACGATCGGGGTTGGATTTATCGGTATTTTCATGGTCGTAGATTTGCTAGTTAATAATCTTGGACCTGCCGCTAATGGGATGGTTGAGAGGTTTGGAATAGAATTGAATGTGATTGACGTTGGTTGGCCGGGTGCAGCAACTATATCGTGGGCATCACCAATCGCAGCATTTATTATTCCTCTAGGGTTAGTCATTAATATCATCATGCTTGTAACAAAAACAACGAAAACGATGATGGTAGATATTTGGAACTTCTGGCACTTCACATTTGCTGGTGCAGTAGTTTACGCATTATCAGGTAGTATTGTTCAAGCTTTAATTGCTGCAGTTATTTTCCAAATTATCATTCTTAAAATTGCTGACTGGACAGCGCCTATGCTAGAAAACTACTTTCAGCTACCAGGAATTTCGATTCCAACAGGGAGTACAGCATCTTATGCACCAATTGGTATTCCACTTGTTTGGTTAATTCAGAAAATTCCTGGAATAAAAAATCTCCACGCTGATCCAGACACCATTCAAAAAAGATTTGGCGTTTTCGGTGAACCTATTTTTATGGGGCTTATCTTAGGTATTGGGCTTGGTGCACTAGCTGGTTATGGTGCTGGAGATATCATTAAGGTTGGAATGGCAATGGGTGGGGTAATGTTCCTTATGCCTAGAATGGTCAAAATTCTCATGGAAGGATTACTGCCAGTGTCAGAAGCTGCTCGTAATTTCTTAAGTAAAAAGTTCGGTGCAGACAATATTTACATCGGATTAGACGCAGCTGTAGCTATCGGACATCCATCAGTTATAGCAACCGCTCTTATTCTTGTGCCTATTACCGTTGCATTAGCAGTTATTTTACCTGGTAACAATCTATTACCATTCGGTGACTTGGCAACCATTCCATTTATTGTTGCATTTATTGTCGGTGCCGCAAGAGGGAATATTATCCACTCAGTTATTGCAGGTACTGTAGTTATCGCATTATCACTTTACATGGCAACAGATCTTGCTCCGCTTCACACCCAAATGGCAATTGATGCACACTTTGATATGCCTGAAGGAACCAACATGATCTCTAGTATCGACCAAGGCGGTAACCTAGTAAACTATGTTGTTTATAAGCTCTTTGCACTTTTTAATTAGGGCTATAAAAATAGCAAGAGCTAATACATGCAAAAATGCAGCATTAGCTCTTGAAATCTCGACTTAAATTGGCGTTTAATTCGAGAGGCTTAGAGACGGGAATCTCTAAAAAATATAATTTGATTTAACAATACTATAATTAATACCTTTTGTCAAAATTGGCTATTTTCTACCTTAGTTTTATACGTGATACCGACAGTAGTATGCCGTATAGACAGAGATTGGCTATTGACAAAGAGTAGTCATTAGAAAACAGCCTTTTAAAAGAAATCCTTTTAGGAGGAAACTAAATGAAATCACTTGTGAAATTAGAACCAGGCTTCGGACACCTAGAATTAATAGACGTTGAGGAGCCAACGGTTGGCGAAGATCAGGTAAAAATACTTGTAAAATATGCTGGAGTTTGTGGTACAGACCTTCATACCTATGAGGGTAAATACAAAGTGAATGCACCAGTCACTCTAGGACATGAGTTTTCTGGGGAAGTAGTAGAGGTTGGTTTGAATGTTAAAGACATTCAAGTTGGAGATCGTGTGACTTCAGAGACGACCTTTACTATTTGTGGTAAATGTAAGTATTGTCAATCGAAGAATTATAATTTATGCAGTGATCGAAAGGGTTTAGGTACACAGCAAGATGGTGGATTTGCAAAATACGTAATTGCTAGGAAGGAAAGTGTTCATAAACTTCCTGAAAACGTTAGTTATTTATCAGCCTCATTAACTGAGCCCTTAGCATGTTCACATCATGCGATTGAAAAAGGTCGTATCCAACCAGGTGAAGTTGTTGTCGTATTAGGTCCTGGACCAATCGGACTTCTTACAGCTCAAATTGCAAAGCACAAAGGAGCAACAGTGGTAATTACAGGTCTAGAAAAAGATGAACACCGCTTAGAAAAAGCCGCTGAGCTTGGTATCGACCATATTGTTAATATTCAAGAAAAAGATGTAAAGCAAATTGTAAATGCAATAACAGAGGGCTATGGTGCGGATGTGGTGCTAGAGTGTACCGGTGCACCACCTGCTCTTTCCATGGGATTAGATTTGCTACGAAAGAAAGGGCGTTACGTACAAGTAGGTATTTTTGCTACTCCTGAAATAGTAGTTGACTTTGAAAAAATCATTCAGAAAGAAATTGAAGTCATCGGTTGTAGAAGCCAAAACCCATTTGACTGGGAGCCTTCACTCCAATTAATGAACGAATCACGCGTAAAAGCGGATTCGCTAGTGACCCATCAATTCACGATTTCGGAATGGCAAAAAGCGTATGAAACGATCAAAAGTGGAGAAGCAATTAAAGTAGTGTTAACACCTGTTGAATGAAAAAACGCACAGGAAAACTATTAGAATTACAGGCTAGTCTTCGAGTCCGTGGACTAGCCCGTAGTTTACATGTGAAAAATTGAAGGAGTAAGGTGAATATTATGGTAGAAAGTATGATCGATTACGCATTAGGACCACATGGCCGATTTTTAAGTGAGTATTATATGCAATATCAATTTCCCATCAACAGTGCGGTTTTTGCTATTGCGGTCTATCGGTTAACTGTATCCAGATTGAAGAAAAGAAAGCTCCAGAATTCCTCACGTACTACGGGCCTCGAAGACATAAAAGTTGACTGATTGCGTTTCAAAAAGCTGATTTCATAAAGAATGTTGTTAAAATCTTAAAGCCGATTTTAACGTGGAAATAGCTATTTTGCACTTTAAGAATTTAGTTTGAAGGCTCTTTTCTTATTAAATTCATGCTATTTTCTGCGGAAACTTAGTATTATCAATAAAATTCATTCCCAAAAATCAATAAAGTTTAAGAAAATAGCCTTTAGAAAAGAGGAGGCCGAAAATGAAAGCAGCAGTTCTTTATTCTGAAAATTATTTTGTATACGAAGAAGTTGATATTTCGCCTTGTCAAGAAGATGAAGTGAAAATAAAAGTAATGGCTGCGGGCATTTGTGGATCAGATACACATAAAATGACAAGCAAATGGAAGTATGATCTTCCAGCTATCATGGGTCATGAATTCTCTGGTGTTATTGTAGAAAAAGGTAGTGCCGTTAGTCATTTAAATCTTGGGGAGAGAGTAGTTGGTATCCCTTTTCTACCATGCCATTCTTGTGAATATTGCAAAAGAGGGCAATTTTCATTATGTGAAGATTACGGAATGATTGGTTCTAAGTCTCCAGGTGCATTTGCAGAATATGTCAATATAAAAGCAACCAATGTTCTTCCAGTAGGGAATATGAGATTTGAAGAGGCGGCCATGATAGAACCTTTAGCTGTAGCTCTACATGGTGTTTTGAATATTTCTCCGCGTATAGGTGATGTGGTGGCGGTATTTGGTGTTGGGACGATTGGAATACTCGTCATTGAATGGCTAAAAGTATCTGGTGTACAAGAAATCATTGCTATCGATATTTCGGAAGAGAAACTACATTACGCTAAGTCAATCGGTTGTAAACGTACCATCAATCCATTAAAAGAAGATTTAGCTATAAAAATAAAAGAATACACAAACGGTCTTGGAGTGGATATCGCCTTAGAATGTGCCGGATCAAAAATTACACAGGAACAATGCTTGCTTGTTATAAGGAAACAGGGGAAAGTTGGTTATCTAGGAATTGCTTATTCAGATGTTTTACTTTCGGAACAAGCATTTGAAAATATTTTTCGAAGAGAACTTACCTTAAAGGGCTTTTGGAATTCTTATTCTGCACCATTTCCTGGTGAGGAATGGACGAAAAGTATTGAGTTTCTTTTACAGAAAAGAATTCAAATACAAGATCTTATATCTCACCGCTTTAATTTAGAGGAAACTCAAAAAGCATTCAATATGATCATAAATCGAGAAGAAACATTTAATAAGGTGTTAATTTTACCCAATGGGCAAGAAGCTATTGATCAAGAAGAGACGACTAAACATTGTTTTGTGAAGTGATGAACAATGAGAAAAAGAGGAGATTCATATGAAAATAGCGCCTTCGATACTAGCAGCAGATTTTTGCCATCTAGAGGACGAAATGCAGCTTTTAGAACAAAGCAATATTAGCATGCTTCATATTGATGTAATGGACGGAAACTTTGTTCCCAATATACCTTTGGTCCAGATCAAATCAATATGCTTCGGCAACGTTCAAAGCTCATTTTTGATGTTCATTTAATGGTACAAAATCCAGATTGGATTATTCCGATTGTGGCTGAGGCAGGGGCGGATATCATTACCATTCATCAGGAAGCAACAACGCATCTCCATCGAAGTCTACAATTAATAAAGAAATACAATAGAAGAGCCGGTGTAGTCCTAAATCCTGCGACCCCCATTGAAACGATTAAGCATGTTGTAGATGAAATTGACATGATTCTACTTATGACCGTTAATCCAGGGTATGGTGGTCAGAGCTTCATTTCAAGTGTGCTACCGAAAATTCAGGAAGCAAAAAAGCTTGTAGAAGGTAGAAATATAGACATCGAGGTTGATGGGGGGGATTAACCTCGAAACAGCCAAGCTATGTGTAGAAGCAGGTGCCAATGTAATCGTTGCAGGTTCATACACGTTTCATGGTGATGTTAAGGAGAATTTATAAACAAACAGGGGGCTACCGTATGAAAATCGCATTAGCTGTGACCATGGTGGATATTTGTTGAAGGAGTCTATTAAGAACCACTTAGAGAAAAAAAATTCGAATGCCTGGATTACGGAACTCACTTTACAGAAAGTGTTAATTATCCCTTATATGCAAAAAAAGTGGGAGATTCGGTTGCCAATAGGGAATGTGAATTAGGAATTCTTTGCTGTGGAACAGGTATCGGAATGTCCATTGCTGCTAATAAAATTCAAGGTGTTCGCGCGGCAGTTGTAAGTGATACATTTTCCGCGAGAGCAACCAGAGAGCACAATAACAGCAATGTGCTCTGCCTAGGTGAGCGGGTTTTAGGGGAGTCACTTGCACTAAACATTGTTGATACATGGCTCGAAGCAGGATTTCAGGGTGGTGGACACCAAGAACGACTCGATTTAGTGGAACAGCTAGAAATATCTTTAAAATCTAAAACTATATAAATATATTACGACGAACTGCCAACAAAAGGAGTGTCATTATGAGTTCAATAGAAATGAAAAAATCAGTAGATGAATTAGCGATTAACACCATTCGCACATTATCCATCGACGCTATTGAAAAGGCAAATTCAGGACATCCGGGAATGCCAATGGGTGCTGCACCGATGGCTTACGCACTTTGGGCGAAGGAAATGATTCATAACCCCAAAAATCCTAATTGGTTCAACCGAGATCGCTTCGTTTTATCAGCTGGTCATGGATCCATGCTCCTGTACAGCTTATTGCACTTGTTTGGTTATAATGTCACGCTAGATGATTTGAAAAATTTCCGCCAATACAAGAGTAAAACACCGGGTCATCCTGAATTCGGGCATACACCTGGTGTAGATGCAACAACAGGTCCGCTTGGTCAAGGGATTGCGATGGCAGCAGGGATGGCAATGGCCGAGCGTCATTTGGCAGAAACCTACAATCGCGAAGGCTATCCTATTGTCGATCATTTTACTTATTGCATCTGTGGGGATGGAGATCTGATGGAAGGAGTATCAGCAGAAGCTGCGTCATTAGCAGGTCATTTAAAGCTTGGACGCTTAGTAGTACTTTATGACTCAAATGATATTTCTTTAGACGGCGACTTGAGCCTTACATTTTCCGAGAATGTCCAACAACGTTTTGAAGCATATGGCTGGCAAGTGCTCAGAGTAGAGGATGGAAATGATGTAACTGCCGTCCAAAATGCTGTGGAACGTGCAAAGCTTGATGATCAAAGACCAACACTTATTGAAGTGAAAACAACCATTGGCTTTGGTTCTCCTAATAAAGGAGGGAAATCCGATTCTCACGGTTCTCCGCTTGGTCCGAGGGAGACGGAACTGACGAAAGCGTCCTATGAATGGGAAGAAAAAGAGCCATTCCATGTACCAAATGAAGTGAGAGAGCACTTCCAACAATTTGCAAGCATTGGTAAGCAATTTGAAGATCAATGGAACTCTCTTTTTGAGAGCTACAAACAACAATACCCTGAGCTTTCACAGCAGCTTGAGCGTGCAATCAAAGGTGAATTGCCTGAAGGCTGGGAACAAGATCTACCACATTTTTCAAAAGGTGAAAAAATGGCATCTCGTGCATCTTCAGGAAAAATGCTAAATTCAATCGCAAAAAAGGTCCCGCAACTAATTGGAGGCTCGGCTGATCTCGCGTGCTCAAATAAAACAACATTAACTTTTGAAGGAAACTTTGGTGTGGACGGATATCAAGCACGAAACATTTGGTTTGGCGTTCGAGAATTTGGAATGGGTGCGGCGTTAAACGGAATGGCTTTACATGGAGGAGTTAAAGTATTTGGGGCAACATTCTTTGTCTTCTCTGACTACTTAAGACCAGCAATGCGTCTGTCTGCATTAATGAAGTTACCTGTTACCTATGTATTTACTCATGATAGTATTGCAGTTGGTGAAGATGGGCCCACACATCAACCGATTGAGCATCTTGTATCATTACGTGCTATGCCAGGATTGTCATTAATTCGCCCTGCAGATGCAAAGGAAACTGCAGCAGCCTGGAGGATAGCTGTGAAAAGTGAGAGCAACCCAACCGCTCTAGTACTAACTCGTCAGGATCTACCAACACTTGAGATGTCTGAAGATGAAGTATTCGAAGGTGTTCAAAAAGGTGCCTATGTGGTATCAAAGGCAGTCAAAGAAGCAGAGGGATTACTATTAGCAAGTGGTTCAGAAGTGGCCCTCGCAATCGATGCACAAAAGCTTCTCGAACAAGATGGGATCTATGTTTCCGTTGTGAGCATGCCAAGCTGGGATCGTTTTGAGAAGCAGACGAAGGAATATCGCGAAAGCATCATTCCTAAAGGGCTTATAGCTAAATTTGCAATCGAAACAGCATCTTCCTTTGGTTGGAGAGAATATATCGGAGAATATGGTGAGGTCTTATCTATTGACCACTTTGGCGAATCAGCACCAGCGAATCAGTTACTTGAAGAATATGGGTATACTGCCAAGAATGTTGCAGAAAGATTTAAAGCTCTTTTAGAAAAGATTAACTAAATTAAGTTTCAAACCTCTATTTTTAACAGAGGTGTCAGACTGCAAACAAACTCAAAGTCTTAGAGTTTGTTTGCAGTCTTTTTTTCTCTAGGGCTCAGTTAAATATAAATGTTGATATCTTGTACGATGTTAAAGTCGTTATTTGTCGAACAATAAAGAATTTAGTTATAACCTCTTTTTTAGTATAATAGTCCTATTATTTGTATTAAAGAGGAGACGTCTATGAACAAAAGTTTAAAATTGAAAATGATTGTTATTTTCTCAAGTTTAATATTGATTTCGGGAGTGGTAACTAGCTTTATTTCTTTTCAAACGTCCAAAAATGTGATTACAAGTTCATTAGGGGACCAAGCGCTATCTATTACTGAAAATGCTGTTAAAGTGATTGATTTGGATCAGTATGAGGAAATCTCACTAGATTCAGGGGAAACGGATTATTATTATGAATTGAAAGAAAGTCTAAACGAAATACGAGAAACCAATGGGTTGGTCTATTTATATACGATGGGTCGACAAGAGAAAAATGGAGAATTTGAATATTATTATATGGTTGATGGTATGCTGCAAGATGCCTCAGCATTAGGCGATGTCGAAGAGGGCGTTGATGACTACCCCTTGCTAGTGAAGGCTTTTGAAACCGGCAAGTCACAAGTTGGGGAATTGACTTATTCAGAGGAGTACGGTGCCTTAGTTTCAGCCTATATCCCTATCAAATCGGATTCTGGAGAATTAATCGGGATATTAGGCGCAGATTTAGATGCTAGTTTGGTGTATTCGTCTCTACAGGCTAGTAAAATAAAGTTAATGTGGATGACAGTTGGAATCGTATTATTGAGTATATTATTGATTTCGATAGCTACAGTGTCACTCGTTAATCCATTAAAACATTTGGCCCAGAAGGTCGAATTAGTTGGAAAAGGTGACTTAACGGTTACGATTGAGTCCAATAGGAAAGATGAAATTGGAAGTTTAACAGCTTCATTTAATCACATGCTTCAAGAATTAAAGACGATGATTGGGGTAATCAACCAAAGCTCGGTAACGATGAGCGGCACAACGTCGCAATTGTTAGTAAGTGCGAACGAAACCAAAGAGGCAAGTAATGAAATTTCGGTCATCATGAAGCAAATGGCCTCAAAGGTGGACACTCAATATAAGAGCTTGGATGATAGTGCAAAAATCATAGAAGAAGTGTCAGAGAGTATCAACGACATTGCCGTTAACTCTTCCGTTGTTACGGAACTTTCTTCTAAGACACAGAGCGAAATTGAAATAGGCAATCAAAAGGTGAATGGTTTAGTAGAGCAAATGAATACGATTAGTCGTTCTGTGAACGAATCATCTAGTTCGATCATGGCATTACAAGCCCATTCAAAGGATATTGAGTCCATTGTAGGAATTATCCAAGGGATTGCTTCTCAAACAAATTTACTTGCGTTAAATGCAGCGATTGAAGCAGCGCGCGCAGGAGAAGCGGGTAAAGGATTTGCGGTGGTTGCTGATGAAGTGCGTAAACTAGCTGAGCAATCCGAAAGTTCAACGGTTAATATAAGAAACATTATTGAGAAAATCAATAGTGATACGAATATAACAGCAGAGAATATGAAGATTGTTTTAGACGATGTAAAAGAGGGTATCCATTCGGTTGGAGAAACGGGACTGGTTTTTAAAAACATTCTAGGTGCCATACAGGAAGTAAACGTAAAAATCCAAGAAGTGACTGCAACTTCAGAAGAAATGTCTGCAGCCACAGAAGAAATCACTGCATCCGCAAAAGAGACAGCTCATATTGCTGAGCAAGCTTCAACTGATGTAAGAAAAACCGTGGATATTACATTAGAACAAGAAAGCTTAGTGTTACATATGACGGAGTCAATCGAAGAGCTGGTTACGATGTCATCCACGATGAAGGAATTGACAGGAAAGTTTAAATTATAAGAGATAAAAAGGCTGTGTATTACGTCATACACAGCCTTTTTATTTCAAGAGTTTTTAATATTTACCAAAAGCATTTTCGACAAAATCCTACATATCTTCCGTTAGTGTGATGGTAAAATAGTAATAGGTATATTTTCGTGTTTTTATTGGTTATCTAGTAAAAAAGGGTAGTAGAAAGAGGAATTCACCATGGGAGATTGGGCATCAATTTTAGAAAAACGCTCAAAGTATTTTATTGGCATTTATATACTAAGTTATTACATATTAATTATCTGCTTTAAAGATGAGAAAGAATTAATTTTGCTCGGTGGGAATGTATTTGAAGTCATTGCGCCATTCGTTAGCTTTGTTTTTATTATTAAGCAATTTTTCCATCTGAAAAAGGAGAAAATAAGATATTACTGGTTATTAACTGCGGTTGCTACATTTAGCTACGGTGTGGGAATGGTTATATTTAGATATCATTTTACCTTTAATCCAGATACTCATAATACAAGTTTGTCTGATCTGTTTTGGTACATAAGTATCATTCTTTATATTTTTGCATTAGTGTTTGTGCAGTCATTAACAAAAAATATTTCTAAAACCGTTCAATACATTTTCGATATTATTATTGTCATGATTGTCGTTTCATCCATTAGTTGGCATTTTGTTATTGCTCCTATTCTGGATTCAGCAATAGAGTTAGGTTTGATGTATACCGTTGTTTCTGTTAGTTATCCAATTGCTATTTTAGTCATGTTATTTGCCTTGCTAAGTTTATATTATATGTCACAAAGTGTTTTGCCTAAAAAGGTATTCATTATTAATGTTATCGCTTTTTCTATCTTACTTTTTGCTAATATGGCTGATTTATATTTGAAGTTGAACAATATTTATCTATCAGGGAGTTATATCGATCCTCTTTGGCCACTATCCATGTTATTGTTTGGGTTGGCGAGTGTTTATAATAAGAAAGAGTGTAGAGTTCTAGAGCAAACAGA
The DNA here is from genome assembly GCA_041640555.1 of Bacillaceae bacterium. Classification (GTDB taxonomy): domain Bacteria; phylum Bacillota; class Bacilli; order Bacillales; family Cytobacillaceae; genus Robertmurraya_A. The sequence goes on along the minus strand of JBEQAB010000002.1, from coordinate 103,750 downwards.
AACAGAACAGAAAAGAAACAGTGGGAAAATTATTGATTTCATAACAATAAAATTAATGCTTCCATACCTCTCAGTGATCACGATTTTTATTTTTATGATATTTCAGGGGAATTTAGCGATTAACAGTCTTGTTATAGGCTCAATCGCTTCTACTTTATTAATTATCATTAGACAGATTCTTACCCTAGTTCAAAATAGTGAATTAATTTTTGAAACGAAAGAGTTAAATAGGGAACTTGAAATAAAAGTACAACAACGAACAAAAGAAATCATTGAAAAGAATCAAAAACTAGAAGAATCACTTAGCAAAATTGAGTATATTGCTTATCACGATAGTTTAACTACCTTAACGAATCGCAGGTATTTTGAAGAGAAGGTAGAGAGTGCTATTCAAGCAACAAACCAGTTAAATAGTAGATTTGCCATCATGTTCATCGATTTGGACCGCTTTAAATTCATCAATGACACATTAGGACACCACACGGGTGATTTGTTACTTGTTTCCGTTTCTAACCTTCTTAAAAAAATTGTAGGTAAGGATAATGTAGTGTCCCGACAAGGTGGGGACGAATTTATGATTTTGGTCAGAAACACTAAAAAGGAAGAAGCTGAAAGATTAGCTGAACAAATTATCAATGAGCTCCAGAAACCTATCTCAATAAATGGAAATGAGCTATTTATTACTTCAAGTATCGGTATTTCTCTATATCCAGATCACGGGTCGACCTTAAATAGTCTAATTAAAAGAGCAGATACCTCCATGTATAGTGCAAAGGAGCAAGGGAAGAACCGCTATCAGACTTTCAATGTAAGCATGGATGATCATATTACTCTAAAAGTGAATCTAGAAAATGGCTTGCGAAAAGCGATTGAACTTAATGAATTGAGTATCGCCTATCAACCTAAGCTTGAATTGCTAAGTAATGAAATTATTGGAGTGGAAGCTTTACTTCGTTGGAAGCATAGTGAATATGGGAACATATCACCTTCTACATTTATTCCGCTTGCTGAGGAAACCGGATTAATCTTAAAGCTAGGTGATTGGGTTCTTCGTGAAGCTTGTTTACAGCTAAAAAAGTGGGAAGATGAGGGAGTTGAAAACCTCGGGGTTTCCGTCAATGTATCCACCATACAATTTCTTCAAAAGGACTTTGTTGAAAAAGTTGAAGCCATTTTAAAAGATACGTTAGCCGACCCGGTATATTTAGAATTAGAAATAACGGAAAGTTCAACGATGGATACAGAGCTAGTCATTAGTAAGTTAAAGAGACTGAAACAATTAGGCATTAAGATTTCCATCGATGATTTTGGTTCAGGCTATTCTTCGCTGAGTCATATAAAAAATTTACCGATCGATATCTTAAAAATTGATAAAAGTTTTATCAATGATATTGAAAACGATCATAGCAACCAGGCAATTGTTTCAACCATTTTAGCATTAGCAACAAACCTAAACTTAAAAACCATTGCTGAAGGCGTTGAAAATGAAAGACAGTACCAAATACTTAAAGAAAAAGGCTGCGACCAAATTCAAGGTTATTATATAAGTAAACCAGTTCCTGTCGCAGAGGTTAGTAAGCTGATGCATTTTAAGGTTACTAATGTGTAGTTTTAAGTGATTATTTGTGTGAAGAGTGGGGAGTCCTTTAAGATAATGTCCTTAAAGGACTTTTTTTCAATAAGGAGGTATCCATGAAAACAGTTTTACAAGCTTTTATGGCTTCTATCATTCTACATATCATTTATATAGTAAGTACCATAGGAATAGATTATATAAAAACCATGTACTATAAACCGGACATGCAAGGGGAGGTATACTTGCTCCAAAACGAAGTGGCTTTTAGTACGGTGATTTCCCCATATGCTTATATAATTTCATTACTAGGAGTTTCTATTATTTGTGCAAGTATCATATTTTTCTATTTGAAAATAAAAAGGAGAGATCTATGAACTTTATCCATAAACATTCAACGGTCATTCTGTTTTCGGTAGTAGCATTAATGATCGTAAAGAATGTTCTTCTTATTCCGCAACTAATAAAAGAAGTGTTAAGTATTGTCTCTTTCTTAGTAGTTCTATCGGTAGTAGTAATTAAGAAAAGAAATAAGAGAACGTAGTTGCATTAGTAGAGGATGATCAGATGTTAGTAGCGTTCATTAGTGTTTTAAGTGCATTTATCTATGCGATTATTGCGGCTCTGTTAATAAAAGCGATCACAACCTATTTTATAAAGAGACAAAATTATGAGATCGGATTTATTCTTTCTGCTGTCACACTAGGTTTGCTTTCTTTTGCACTTCTAATAGTAGATGTATCTTTTATGGTCTTAAATGCATTCTTAAAGGCAGGTCTGAGTTTCAGTATTCTTCAGCTCCTGATTTCTCCTGTGTTGATCGTTTTAAAAAGAAAGAAGAAGAGGATGTATAAGAAGTTAATTGATTGGTTTGAAGAAAGAATATAATGTGATTTTTATGTGTGTAGGTTAACCTCAAATATTTCCCCAGTATAGAGAATCATGTCGAATATTTCCAAGGAAATTACGACGTATTTCCTCAATTATTTACAAGATGATGGGGGATGTAACAAAATAATGGGGAGAGGTAATCTAACTTACCTCTCCCCATGCTTACATCTAAGGATAAATTATTACAAAATTAGCGGAAGCTACCGCCCATTGATTGTTCTGCCATTTGCACAAGGCGTTTGGTGATTTCTCCACCTACAGATCCGTTTGCGCGTGCAGATGTTTCAGGTCCTAAATTTACACCAAATTCACTAGCAATTTCGTACTTCATTTGTTCAAGTGCTTGCTCAGCTCCAGGTACTACTAATTGATTAGAGTTATTTCCACGGTTGTTTCTGTCCATTTCAATCTCTCCTTTTCGTTGGTGTAGCTATATATTTTGCACCTTTTAAAAAAATATACATTCATTAGAAAATTTTTTTGTTCAAAAGAACAAACACCCAAAAGAGGGTGTATTACGATACGGATAATGAACTTTTGCTTTTGTTCTGTTGAATGGTAGCAACCGAAACGGCCATGGCCACCATTTTTGCCACTCTCTCATCCAGTGCGCTCGGAATTACAAAGTCTGCTTTTAACTCTTTCTCTGAAACAGCTTCCGCAATTGCGTAAGCAGCCGCAAGCTTCATCTCTGTTGTAATGTCTTTTGCTCCTGCATCCAAGGCACCTCGGAAAATGCCGGGGAAGGCAAGTAAATTATTCACTTGGTTTGGATAATCAGATCGACCGGTGCCTACAACAGCGGCACCCGCAGCAAGAGCTTCTTCCGGGTAGATCTCTGGGATCGGGTTGGCCATCGCAAACACGATTGGATCTTTCGCCATGGACTGAATATGTTCTGGCTTCATGGCACCGGGACCAGATACACCAATAAACACATCTGCACCATGGATGGCATCCGCTAATGTACCACGAACTCTTTTCAAATTGGTCACTTCCGCCATCTCTTTTTGGGCCGAATTCATCCATCTTTCGCCTTTGCTAACCACACCTTCAAGGCTTACAAGGGTGATGTCTTGAAATCCTGCCTGCATGAGCAACTTGGCAATCGCAATTCCGGCTGCTCCTGCACCGTTAATGACAATTTTGATACTTCGATGATGCTTATCCACTACTTTAACCGCATTGATTAACGCAGCAAGAACAACAATGGCTGTACCGTGCTGATCATCATGAAAAACGGGGATATCCAGTTCTTTCTTTAATCGTTCTTCAATTTCAAAGCAACGAGGAGCGGAAATATCTTCAAGATTCACTCCACCAAAGCTAGGTGATAGTGCCTTAATGATTCCGACAATCTCATCCACGTTTTTGGTATCTAAGCAAAGTGGAAATGCATCCACATTGGCAAATTTTTTAAAAAGAAGTGCTTTTCCTTCCATCACAGGGAGGGCTGCCTTTGGTCCGATATCACCCAAGCCTAAAACGGCTGTGCCATCTGTCACGATAGCCACCATATGTCCTCTGGATGTTAAAACATCGACTTGCTCTGGATTCTCTACAATCGCTTTACAAACATCTGCGACTCCAGGCGTATATACGAGACTCAGTTGTTCCTCGGTGTTTACATCAATCTTGCTGACAATCTCAATTTTTCCCCCATATTCTTTATGAAGCTTGATTGCTTCCTCTTTTAGATTGTTTTTTATCAATGATATCTACCCCTTTGGTAATCGCTTTCAATCTTTCTACATCGTAAAGAAAATGACCAAAGTTTGATAGATTTTGTAACTATACAACTTTATTAAATTAAAAAAAGTGGATATGTACCTTTTAGAGATACATGTCCACTTGGTTTAGTTTTTCTACTTGAAGTGTATATAAATATACCGGTCTACCAATTCCGTAGGTTAATGATTCTTTTAAAACGCCTATTTGGGTTAAAAACTTTAAATATTTTCTTACTGACACACGGGAGATATACGTACTTTCCGAAATATCATCAGTAGAGAAAGGGTTCGTGCCTTTTGTTTTCAACACCTCGACTACCACTTGTAGAGTGCTGCTCGTTAACCCCTTAGGTAAATCAATGATCGGCTCCTCCATCTGGGTTTGCTCTGTACTAAGGATTCGATCGTCAAGATCTTCTTGTTTGAGCACGCTATGATTTGCAAAAAACATATATTTATCGTGGAACTTTAGCAATGCTTGTTGAAATCGATCAAACTCAAACGGTTTGATTAAGTAATCAACGGCACCAAGCCTAAGAGCCGTTTGAATTTTATCCTTTTCACCAGCAGCCGTAATGAGGATTACATCCATTTCTAGATGGTGTTCTCTTATATATTTGAGTAAGACGAGTCCGTTTTCACCTGGCATATATACATCTAGCAATATAAGCTCAACCGTTTCCTTTTGAAGAAAGTCAATCGCATCTTTTACCGTATGGACCATACCAGTGAGGCGGAATCCTTTCATATCCTGGAGATAACGTTTATTAATTTCGGCAACCATTGGGTCATCTTCAACAATTAGTACCTTAATCATGATTCCACCTCTTTGCTTTTATAAGGTATTTTTATATAAACATTGGTTCCTAACAGCCACTTCGAGTCCATTTGGAGTTTGCCGCTGAGCACATGGACGCTTTTTTCCACTAAGTGTAGTCCGTAGCCGCGATTGTCTCCTTTTGTGGAGTAGCCTTTTTCAAAGATTCTTTTTTGTATATCATCAGGTATTCCAGGTCCAGAGTCCATCACTTCGATTTCTAGCCACTTATCAACATAGGCAAAGTTCACCTCAAGCGTTTTTTCTTCGCTATCCGTCATTGCCTCAATCGCATTATCGATCACATTGCCGAGAATTGTAATCAGCTCATGTGTGGTTGTTTGATTGGCAGGTTCAGGAATAGTGGTCTCCGTTTCAATCGTGAGATCAACGTTTTGTTCCCTCGCATAACTCAATTTCCCCATAATAAATCCTCCGAGGGCAGGGTCCTTGAATTGTTCGGTGATGTTTCCGAATTCCTGGTTTCGGTAATTGACCAGAGTACGAATAAAGTCGGTGAGTTCACTGTAAGATTTTAACTCGATCATCCCCCGAATCACATGTAGACGATTCATAAACTCATGTGATTGGGCACGAAGCGCATCGGTATAGGCTCTTACTCCTGTTAATTGTTCGGCGAGCTGATTGATCTCTGTTTTATCACGGAAAGTGGAAATGGCTCCGACTACTTGTCCATTGACCAACAGTGGGACACGATTGACGAGAATCGAGACACCGTTAATGTTCTGTTCCTCATCTAGCTCAGGCACACCCGTTTGTAACACTCGATCCAATCCAGTGGAAGGCATATAGTCATGAATGTTCATTCCCACTGGATTGGTGTCTAGGCCAGCTTTTTGAAAAATTTGAAGTGCGGACTTGTTGACGAGTGTGATGGTTGATTGATGATCCACGGCAATAATACCTTCATGAACGGATTGCAGCATCGTGCTTCTTTCCTCTGTGATCTTTGCAATGGCAAAGGGCTCTAGTCCAAGTAATGTCCTTTTAATATATCTCGCTAGTAAAATTGCTCCGATCACACCGACAATTAGTCCAAAAAACGTAACGATCAGTATGCTCCGATGGCTTCGTCCGAGTGCTGTCTCTACACTTTTTAACGAAATTCCCACGGCCACTACTCCGATTTGTTCGTTATTTTTATTGTAAATAGGTGTAAATGCACGTACCGATTCACCTAACGTTCCTTTTGAAATAGAAACATACTCTTTTCCTTTTAGAGCCTGCTTTTCATCTCCACCCACAAAGGGCTTTCCAATTTCCTCAGGGGTCGGATGAGTTCTTCGCATTCCGTTCATATCCATCACCACAACGAACAGCATATCTGTGGCCGTTTGAATATCATTTGTATAGTCTTGAATGGAGTTGGAGTAGGTCCGGTTTTCTAACGCGTCTATCACAATATGAGACTTTGAAACGGTCCTCGCGACGATCCGCGCTTTTTCCTCTGTGTGGGCTTGTATATTTTTACTAACGGAATGGCTGATTAATAGGTCTGTGATCATCAGTGAAATAAGGACGACGAGACAGACAAATAAAATGATTACCGTGCTAAGTTTAAAACGAAACTGCCGTATACGCACTACGTAACCTCCCAACACGTTTATTTTTCCACTATAAATTGAAATCGCTTTAAAATAAAGAATTTGTTTTTGGAAGGGTGGAGTATTCAATCCAAAATATCATTACAATGTTACTTACATTAATTACAAAAAGGTTTTATAAGTTTAATTAACTATTCATAGTTTTCACAAAATTGTAACATGTGTTTAACAGAGTTAATGAAATCGCTTTCAAAACAATGATGTTTAAGGAGGAGACTGGATGAGAATTAATTTTAAGAGTCTTACCACTCAAGTAATTCTAGGTATTATTTTGGGTATAACTGTCGGGTTTGTGTTTCCGGAAATTGGATCACAGTTAAAGGTGATCGCTGATATATTTATTAAGCTAGTAAAAATGGTCATTGCGCCAATTATTTTCCTAACGATTGTCATTGGAATTGCGGGAATGGGAGATTTAAAGAAGGTTGGAAAGATTGGGGGGAAAGCCTTACTTTATTTTGAGATCGTCTCCACGATTGCGTTAGCGATTGGCATAATCGTTGCGAATTTAATTAAAGCAGGAAAGGGAATTGATGCCGAGGCAGGAAAGGGCGATATTTCTCAATATACAAAGGCTGCTGAAGAAACGAGTCACGGATTTATGGACTTTGTCGTTTCCATCATTCCAGATAGCTTTATCGGTGCGTTTGCGAATGGTGAACTGCTTCCTGTTCTTTTATTGGCGTGTTTGTTTGGAATTTCCCTTGCTCATTTAGGACAGAAAGGGAAGCCGGTTATTGAGTTTTTTGAAAAAATCACAGAAGTGTTCTTCGGAATTGTTAATATCATCATGAGGGTTTCCCCGTTCGCCGCATTTGGTGCGATGGCGTATACGATTGGTGAATTTGGAATTGGCTCCCTTGTTTATCTTGGAAAGCTAATGGGATCGGTTTATATTACCATGGCTCTATTTATTGTTCTTGTTCTTGGTGGAATTGCGAAAATGTTCGGTTTCAGCATCTTTAAGTTTATTGCTTACATTAAAGAAGAAATTCTTCTAGTAATCGGGACTTCCTCATCTGAAGCAGCTCTTCCAAAAATGATGGAAAAGCTTGAAAAGTATGGTTGCTCCAAGCCAGTTGTCGGACTTGTTCTTCCAACGGGATATTCCTTTAACCTTGATGGAACTTCGATTTACCTGTCGATGGCTGCATTATTCATCGCTCAGGCCTATGGGGTAGACTTAAGCATTTGGCAACAGCTGACCCTTTTAGGGGTATTGATGCTCACATCCAAAGGAGCAGCAGGTGTTACCGGTTCAGGCTTTGTTACGCTAGCTGCTACACTAGCTGTATTCCCTTCGATTCCGGTTGAAGGAATGGCTCTTATTCTTGGGGTTGACCGTTTCATGTCAGAAGCACGTGCCATCACCAATCTGATCGGTAACGGTGTCGCAACAGTGGTTGTTTCGAAGACAGAAGGGGAGTTTAATCCACTTCAAGAGGTAGAAGCTCAGGTGGATAACAAAGAAATTAGTGCGTAAGTATTTTTTTCGGGAGCTTTCTTCAGAAAAGATGTATGGATTTTGTCATACGTCTTTTCTGTATTTATTAACAGGTGCGCACACTGATCAGTTGGCAAATTAGGTTAAGCACCCAAGCTGATAAATAGTCGGAGAAATTCCGCTTAATTAGAAATATTTATAAAAAAAGGCCTAAATAAACGGAGAGATTCCGCCTATTGGCTCGAAAACTTCAAAAATAGGAGATTTTGCTTTGCCTAAGCGGAAAATCTCCCCTTATTTACCCCCAAACGAGGCTCCATTCTGCATCTAACCGGAAATTCTCCGTTTATTTTATTTTTGCTTGTAGAAAGATAAAAAAATGGATTGACAAATGTAAGAATTCTATTAATCTAAAAATAGGTCTATCCCCAAGTTATACTCTCTTAGCTACTCCGCAAGTCTTTATTTGTCGTTTACAATTCTCCAATTCTAGCCACATTAAATCTCTATTTCATTATGGTAAAAATCTGTCCGAAGTTTAATTGAATAAATAATTGTTTGCTATTAAATTCCCATGTTGTGGATGTCTATATCAGTCTATAAATAGATATGACCATTAGATAGGAGGAGCGATGCTATGGGATTTGAAGAAGAATACCAGGCCTTTTTGAATGCTCACTTGCAAGCAAGAACCGGTGAACGGTTGCGGCGTTTACAAGAAGGTCACAATCGAGCTGAAATGTTGTTTTTGAAGCAAGTGTGGTGGCCTTTATATCACCATTTCAAGTTTCTTCATCCAGAATATGAAGTAGATGATTTCAAGGATGGCAAAAGGTATTTAGATTTTGCTTATATTCGCCCCGCCATCAGGATTTGCCTCGAAATCGACGGGTATGGCCCTCACCTAAAGAGCATAAGCAGATGGCAATTTTCTGACAGCCTGGAACGTCAAAATCAGCTAGTAATTGATGGATGGACTGTGATCCGCTTTTCTTATGACCAAGTGAAAGAGCAGCCCCGTCGATGCCAGCAGATTGTTCAGCAAGTGATTGGCCGATGGCTGGGTGATGAACTAGACCAGACATCTCTATCCTTTCTAGAAAAGGAAGTGCTTCGGCTAGCGATTCGAAAAGGAGAGGCCATATCCCCTATGGAAGTGGAGAAGTATATGAAACTAAGTGACAAGACCGTAAAAAAATACTTTCTCAACTGGTCGATAAAAAAATGCTGATTCCCGCATCAGGGACTATGAGGATCCGCTCCTATCGGTTGGGAGATCAGGTTAAGCAACCTTTCTGATCAATAGGCGGAGAAATTTCCCTTAAGTAGTAAATATAATAAAAAATAGTCCTAATAGACGGAGAAATTCCGCCTATTGGCTCGAGAATCGTAAAAATAGGTGGTTTTGCGTTGCATAGCCGGAAAATCTCCCCTTATATTCCTCGAAATGAGCTTCATTCTGTATTTAACCGGAAAATCTACGCTTATTTTACCTAGATTCCTCAATCCTTTTAAAAGGAAAACCTTCACCCCCATTTGGTGTTCTGTGAAAAGCCCTCCAAAAACAACCCCTATTGTAGATTCTGGCCTAACAAAATCTTCTGAACAAAGGCGTTCACCCATACCGAATAGGCTGGCGTCGCATATCCTTTAATGTATTTAAATACATTAGAGGAGGAATTACCTTGAATAATGGACATCAAATGGTCACACAAGACGTAAGAATTCGACCTGGGTTTGGATTCGGAAGACCTGGATTTGGATTCGGAAGACCAGGGTTCGGATTCGGAAGACCTGGATTCGGCCTCGGTTTAGGGTTTTTAGGTGGTTTGGCAGCAGGTGCATTATTAGCTCCAGGCCCTGGCTTTGGATATGCGTACCCTTATCCATATCCGTACCCATACCCTTATTATCCGCCTTATCCTTATTATTAATAAAATAAAAGATTCTTGTAGTACGGCTGTTTTATAAACAGCCGTTTGTTTATTTCTAAAAATACATATTTTGTAGAAAATGGTAGTCATATATAATAGGGAGATGATGAAGGAAATAAGTTCAAAGGGAGAAGGGGGACAAGGAAAATGTTGACGAAAACGGATAATCACCCATCCTGGGTACAGCCATACATTGATTCCAAAGAAAAGCAACAAGCATTATACAAACGAACACTTCTAATTGTGGTGTTATCTCAAATCTTTGGAGGAGCAGGGCTTGCTTCGGGCATCACGGTGGGGGCACTTCTTGCAAAAGATATGCTTGGCACGGATAGTTTCTCGGGTCTTCCTGTAGCACTGCTGACATTAGGATCTGCAGGTTCGGCATTGCTGGTTGGTCACCTGTCTGACCGATATGGGAGGCGCTTTGGTTTAGCGGCCGGATTTTTAGCAGGAGGACTTGGAGCAATCGGTGTGGTTCTCGCGGCGGTTACTAATAATATCTTCCTCCTTTTTGCTTCTCTATTAATCTATGGGGCAGGAACGGCAACGAATTTACAAGCGCGCTATGCAGGTACAGATTTAGCCAATACGAAACAACGAGCTACCGCGATTAGTATTGCGCTGGTATCTACGACCTTTGGAGCGGTTGCGGGACCGAACTTGGTTGGCCTTATGGGAGAGGTTGCTGAATCTATCGGGGTGCCGACATTAGCAGGTCCCTTCCTATTAGGTGCGGCTGCTTTCATCATGGCGGGATCCATTGTATTTCTTTTTCTACAACACGATCCTCTTATTGTAGCGAAGGCCATTGCTAAGACAGAAAGCGATCATAATCGTATTAACAAGGAGACTAGCGTAACAACCATTAATAAAAAAGGAATTATGGCTGCTGCAACAATTATGGTGCTCACCCAATTAGTCATGGTTGCCATCATGACGATGACTCCCATCCATATGGGTCACCATGGCCATGGATTACATGAAGTAGGATTAATTATCGGTTTTCATATCGGGGCGATGTATCTTCCATCCCTTGTAACAGGGGTTCTCGTTGACAAGGTCGGACGGACGACGATGGCCATTGCAGCCGGTAGCATTTTACTTGCGGCAGGGTTGATGGCGGCGTTTGCTCCAACGGATAGCATGCTCGTACTAACCATCGCTCTTATCCTTCTTGGGCTTGGCTGGAATATTGGGTTGATTAGTGGGACGACGATTTTAGTGGATGCGACCAGCCTTTCCACCCGGGCAAAGACACAAGGGAAAATTGATGTTCTAGTCGCGTTATCAGGTGCATCAGGTGGGGTGCTTTCTGGGGTAGTGGTTGCGTATTCTAGCTATGCCGCACTCTCTATTGCGGGAGGATTTCTTTCGTTACTGCTTATTCCTGTGGTGATCTGGTCTCTAAAAAAGCCACTGGTCGAAGAAACACTAACCAAAACCATAGGGAGTTAAGTAAATTACAAATGACATTTTAACAAAGTGAAAGAAGCAGTGGAAGGGTTGATATTCCACTGCTTCTTTTATTTTTGTCAGTGCTCGACCTATTGTATAGTTAAATTAATTTAAATGTATAGACATTTAAAAATAAATGATTATAATAATGGTTGTAAGCGAACTAGGAAAATGGTGGATAGGGATTAAAAATCTAACTCTCAAAATATAGTAAAAGGAGTAGTGTGAAGATGAAGAAGAAGAATTGCTTTACAAGACCAATGCCCACTCGATGAAAAAATTTGTTTGAGTTCAAAAATTTATAAAGGAGAATCCATATGTTTGAAAAACTTAGTGAACAGCTTGTTCCCATTGCAGGGAAACTCAATAACAACCGGTTTTTAAGCGTCTTGCGCGACGCATTTATGCTTGCGTTCCCGCTCACGATTTTTGGTTCCATTTTTGTTGTATTAACGAATTTGCCTTTTCTCAATAAGTTCATGAGTGATGGTTCAATTGCTAACTTCCGTGACATGTTTGGAATAGCCTCTTCGGCAACGATGGGAATCATGTCACTCTTCGTTGTCTTTGGTATCGGGTACTATTTGTCCCGAAGTTACGAGGTGGAAGCGATCTTTGGTGGTGCTATTGCTCTTGTCTCTTTTTTGATGTTAACCCCCTTTGTCGTACAGCCTGAAAACGGGGAGTTAGTAACGGGAGTTATTCCTTTGGACCGTTTAGGAGCAAAGGGTATGTTCCTTGGGATGATGACAGCCTTTTTGGCAACGGAAATTTACCGTCGAATGGTTCAAAAGAATATTACGATCAAAATGCCTCCAGGTGTTCCGCCAGCTGTGGCAAAATCTTTTACTGCTTTAATACCAGCTCTTATAACGCTGACGTTTTTCTTAGGGGTGAATATTTTAGTCACACAAGCCTTTCACACGAATATGCACGATGTGATTTATAAAGCCATTCAAGCTCCATTAGTTGGTTTAGGTAGTGGAATCATTCCGACGTTAATCGCCATTTTTGTGATTCAAATTCTCTGGTTCTTTGGTTTGCACGGTCAAGTGATCATCAACTCTGTTATGGACCCAATCTGGAATACGTTAATGATTGAAAACTTGGAAGCCTATACAGCTGGAGAAGCAGTACCTCATATCATTTCTAAGCCATTTATCGAGATTTATACAGTAGGCATGGGTGGAACAGGAATGACATTATCGGTCGTCTTTGCCATTCTCGTCTTTATGAAGAGTAAACAAATGAAGCAAGTAGGGAAGCTTGGCTTAGGACCTGGAATTTTCAACGTAAATGAACCGATTATTTTCGGATTACCGATTGTTATGAATCCAATCATTATTGTCCCTTGGATTTTGGCACCGATGATCGTCACACTCGTTTCTTATTTTGCGATGTCTTCCGGTATGGTTCCACCACCAACAGGGGTAGCAGTTCCTTGGACCGTTCCTTTCTTTATTAATGGAATTATGGCAACGAATTCATTAGCAGGTGGGCTTCTTCAACTAGTTAATATGGCCATTGTTTTTGTCATTTGGTTCCCATTCTTAAAGACGATGGATCGTATAAATGTTCAGAAGGAAAAAGATGAAGAAAGCAAAACAGCATAAGGTAGGCACAAGATGAATAATGTAAACGGTTTATTGTTCTGTCCTTATAAAAAGCACTGATGAAAGTTTACTAGATGAAGAGGAGAGAGATAGATGACTACTATTGAAACGAAGTATAGTTTTCCGGAAGGATTTTGGTGGGGCTCAGCGGCTTCTGGTCCTCAGACCGAAGGAGCTTCTGATATGGATGGAAAAGGTAAGAATATTTGGGATCATTGGTTTGAGTTAGAACCCACTCGTTTTTTTAATGAAGTCGGGCCTTCTAAAACGTCTCAATTCTACTATAAATATAAAGAAGACATTCAATTGATGAAGCAACTGGGGCATAACTCCTTCCGTATGTCGATCACATGGTCAAGATTGATTCCAGACGGCAAAGGAGACATCAATCCTAAGGCGGTTGAATTTTATAATGATGTGATCAATGAGATGATCCTAAACGGTATTGAACCTTTTGTGAATTTGTTCCATTTTGATATGCCATTCGCACTTCAAGAACAAGGCGGCTGGGTGAACAGAGAAACGGTGGATGCGTATGAAGCTTACGCCAAAACATGCTTTGAATTATTTGGTGACCGTGTGAAGTACTGGTTCACCCATAATGAGCCGATTGTTCCTGTTGAAGGCGGATACTTGTACGATTTTCATTATCCAAATGAAGTTGATTTTGGAAAGGCCGTTCAAGTGGCTTATCATTCCATCTTAGCCAGTGCGAGAGCCATTAAAGTATATAAGGAACTGAATCAAGGTGGGAAAATTGGAATCATTTTAAACCTGACTCCATCTTATCCAAGAAGCCAAAATCCTGCAGATGTTAAAGCGGCTGTACTAGCTGATGCCTTCTTTAACCGTTCATTTTTAGATCCGTCGGTTAAAGGTGAGTTCCCCGAGGAATTGGTTCAAATTTTAAAAGCAGAAGGGTTTATGCCAGTTATTGAAAATGGTGATTTAGAGATCATAGGTGAAAACACAGTTGATTTGCTTGGCGTGAACTATTATCAGCCGCGACGTGTAAAAGCGAAAGAACATCTACCGCATCCTGATGCACCATTTATGCCTGAGAGATTCTTTGATAATTACGTTATGCCTGGTCGGAAAATGAATCCTCACCGCGGGTGGGAGATTTATGAAAAAGGGGTTTACGATATTCTCGTAAATCTGAAGGAGAACTACGGGAATATTGAATGCTTTATTTCTGAAAATGGGATGGGCGTCGAAGGAGAAGAAAAATTCCGCGATAAGAATGGAATGATTCAAGACGATTACCGAATTGAATTTATCGAAAACCATCTGAAATGGGTGCATAAAGCCATTGAGGAAGGATCCAATGTAAAAGGGTATCATTTGTGGACTTTTATGGACAACTGGTCATGGACGAATGCTTACAAAAATCGTTATGGCTTTGTGTCTGTCAATCTGAATAAAGACGGTGAACGTACCGTTAAGAAAAGTGGAATGTGGTTTAAAACCGTATCAGAACATAACGGATTTTAACACTAGAAGATGGTCATTACGGCCATCTTTTTTTACAGGAAAAGGGAAATCACAAATTAAAATATGGAGGCGTTACCATGTTAGGAGCCATTGAAGCTGGTGGAACAAAATTTGTTTGTGCCGTTGGAGATCACTTGGGGAATATCGCCGACCGGATTGAGATTCCGACAACCGTACCAGGTGAAACCATGAAAGAAGTTCTAGCATTCTTTCAAAAATATTCTATCGATGCGATTGGGATTGGCTCATTTGGTCCCATTGATATTAACCAAGAAAGTCCAAGTTACGGATTCATTACCTCCACACCCAAAACAGCGTGGAAGGACTTTCCGTTTGTGCAAACGGTTAAGGAAGCCTTCGGAGTACCCATTGGTTTCAATACGGATGTGAATGCAGCTGCCTTAGGTGAAGCCACATTAGGTGCCGCTCGAGGCTTCGATAGCTGTCTATATATAACCGTAGGAACGGGAATTGGGGCAGGAGCTGTGGTTCAAGGAAACTTGCTTCAAGGATTGTCGCATCCTGAGATGGGACATATATTGGTAAGACGACATTCGGAAGATACGTATAAAGGGACATGTCCGTATCATGGTGATTGCTTAGAAGGGTTAGCATCTGGTCCTGCCTTAGAAGAACGCTGGGGCGACAAAGGATTCCAACTAGCCGAACGTTCAGAGGTATGGGAACTAGAAGGCTACTATCTCGCGCAAGCATTGATGCAATACATTCTTATTTTATCACCGAAGAAAATCATCCTTGGTGGAGGGGTGATGAAGCAAAAGCAAGTTTTCCCTTCGATCTATAAGCATATGTCTGATTTGGTGAATGGATATGTCTCGTTACCGGAGCTTTCCGAGTACATCGTCAGTCCTGGACTAGGGAACGATGCGGGAATAACAGGCTCTCTCCTACTCGCTGATCAGGCACTAGGAAGGGAATTGGAGGGAAAACGATGAAACCACTATTCTTACAATCTGTTTTTAAAGAAAGAATTTGGGGTGGAACACAATTAAAAAAGGAATTTGGCTATGATATTCCATGCGACCAAACAGGGGAGTATTGGGCCATCTCTGCCCATCCACATGGACCATCCACGATTCAAAATGGCCCCTTTGCTGGACAGACTTTGGATGCCTTGTGGAAGGAGCATCCAGAGCTTTTTGGACATCCGAGTGAAGAGGTGTTCCCGCTTTTAACGAAAATCTTAGATGCCAATATGGATCTATCGGTTCAGGTTCATCCAGATGACACTTATGCAAAGGTAAACGAAAACGGGGAATTAGGAAAGACAGAGTGTTGGTACATTATTGACTGTAAAGGTGATGCAGAAGTGATCTTTGGTCATAAAGCTCAGACAAAAGAAGAGTTCAAGCAATTGGTCGAAGAAGGAAGATGGAGCGAGTTGCTTTGCCGGGTAAAAATCAAACCAGGTGACTTCTTTTATGTACCAAGTGGGACTCTTCACGCCCTTTGTGAAGGAACTCTTGTATTAGAGACCCAACAAAGTTCGGATACGACTTACCGAGTGTATGACTATGGCCGGAGAGATGATCAGGGGAATTTACGTGAGCTTCATTTGGAAAAAGCACTCATGGTCACAAACATTCCTCATCAAAGTGAGGAGAAGAGGATAACAGTGGATACTAAAGGGGATGCGACGATTACCACTTTTATTCAATCAGAGTTTTTCTCTGTCTTCCAATGGGAAGTGAAAGGCTGTGCCACGTTTCATGCGGACGAACACTATTTGCTAGTAAGCGTTATTAAGGGTGACGGGGAGCTTTCACATAAGGAAGTTTCTTATCCGTTAACAAAGGGGGCCCACCTGATTATTCCTGCCAGAATGGGTGAGTTTGAGATTAAAGGGGAGTGTCAATTAATCGTTTCTCATAGGTAATAGTTCATTCTATCATTATAGTGCAATCTTACTCTCTAAAAAAAAGGATTTTTCCAGCCTCCGAGCGAAACCTAAATAAGGCGGTCTTTTAGTAGATAGACTTATTTGGGTTTTGTTGTATTTGTTGAGGGGGGATTAGATGGAATACGCGTATGAATGGGTAGAAACAGAAGGGCATTTTCCAATCAAGATCATTTATCACGAATCGGACGAAGCAGGATATATCCCAAATCACTGGCATGAAAGTATTGAAATCTCCTATGTTCTTTCTGGAACCATTGATGAGATTTATGTTGATGGGAGGACTTATACCTCTCGTGAAGGAGATATTGTGGTCATTAATTCAAATTCGATCCATTCCTTTACGGTTGATAGAGGTACAGGGCAAAAAGCGATATCGGTCTTTATCCCTCCTGAGTTATTAAAGGAAAAGGGAATAAAAATAGACGAAGTGGCTTTTAACTGTGTCTCGATCGGGGAAAAGGATGAAGCCCGACTTCAACAGCTTCATGAGTTTCGGATGATTCTAGACCGTATGACAGATGCCTACTTGAACAGAGAAAAAGACCATTTCTCTTATGTGAAAATAACCGCCTTATCATATGAATTACTGTACGTGTTATTAAGATATTTTCAAGTTCCTAAGGAAAGTCACCCGAATATTCATTCCAAAAAGCATCTGGACCGATTGGCACAGATATTTAATTTTATTAAGGAAAACCATCAACAGAAACTAACATTAACGATGATTGCTAATGAATTTGGGATCACAACCGAATATTTATCTCGCTTTTTTACGAAGCATATTGGTGTCACCCTATTGCATTATATTAATGCCGTTCGGCTCGAATATGCACACCGCGATCTCGTGAATACCGACCTTTCTATCCTAGAAATAGCTTTAAAAAATGGCTTCCCAAATGAGAAGTCATTTAATAGAGTATTTAAGTCGGTGTACAAGCTTGCGCCTAGTCAATATCGCAGGGAGTCAAAAGTACCTAATCAAGAATTGACGTTTTTTTAGCTAGAAAAGGACAAGACGAAAACGTTTATTCCTACTAAAATCAAAAATGTAAACGCTTAAATAATTGATTTCGTAGGAGGAATTGTCATTGTTTAAAAAAATGAAGAAACAAGCAAGGAAGGCATTTCTATTATCTCTAGTAGCTTGTACGACTTTCTCTTTTAGTAGTGGAGTGATGGCAAAGGAAATGAAAACACAACCAACCTCTTATCAAACGGTTACAGAAATTGAAGACTGGGGTCCAGCCATTACGAAGGTGATTGTGGATTTAGGAAGACCGGTTCCAGTCAAATCTGTAACAACGGACACATTTGATGTCAATGTAAAAATTAGTGATCCTCGTTTAGCACAACCATTGTTAAACCAAGGTGAACGTAAAGTAACAAAAGCTTATGTATCTGATAAAAATGGAAAGCCAGCTAAGGCCACAGGAAAATACGTGGTATTAGAAATGGAATTTGGCCCCAATGTCCCGTTAAGCACCGCGATGAACTATGATTGGCAAACAACAGGCTTTAATGATTGGACAGAAAATGAATATACAATTACTCAGCAAAAGGCAATTGCCACACCAGCAGGAAAGATTTCTGGCTTAACGATTGATACATTCTCCGGCGGTGTAAGAGAGCTAGTGGATGAGTTCTCTACAGGTGAAGCTACATATGACGATGTGACACTAACTTATGCAGATTTTGAGCCGAAGAAGGATAATAAGAAAAATCCTCTGGTCATCTGGCTACATGGTGCAGGTGAAGGTGGGACAGATCCTACGATTCCGATTTCAGGAAACAAGGCTGTGAACTGGGCTTCTGATGACATTCAATCCTACTTTGGTGGAGCATATGTATTAGCACCTCAAACACCAACGTTCTGGATGGATGGTTTCACTAGCTTTGGCGATGGAACGTCAAAATATGAAGACGCATTAATGAGCTTGATTGAAGACTATGTGTCTAACAATAAAGATATCGACACGGACCGCATTTATATTGGTGGAGATTCTAACGGTGGATACATGACGATGCTCATGATTCGTGACTATCCAGAGTATTTCGCTGCGGCTATTCCAACTTGCGAAGCGCTAGCTGACACACTCATTACAGATAAGCAAATTGAAGCTATGAAAAACGTACCAACTTGGTTTGTTACTGCTGCGAACGATCCAGTGGTAGATGTGAACAGATATACGGTTCCAACTTATGAGCGTTTAGTGGCTGCAGGTGCGCCAAATGTACACTTATCTTTATTCGATAACGTGGTAGATACTTCAGGTTTATACAAAAATGATGACGGTACACCATACGAGTACAATGGCCACTGGTCATGGATTTACGTGTACAACAATGACGTAAAAACAACAATTGATGGAAAAGAAATTACTCTTATGGAATGGTTAGCAAACCAATCTAAATAAAATTCAAAAGCAGTGTGCTTCTAACAAGAATCACACTGCTTTTATTTGGTATAGTAAGTACATATCATAGATGAGAGGTGTAAGGAATGAAATCCGAACAACAATATTTCGAAGAAGGTAAGTCGATCCAAGCGTATATGGACGAAATGAGTACATTAAAAGAGGAAAGCTTTGCGGTGTATGAGCAATTCCAATTACCTGAAGACGGGTTGGTTGACACACTAAAACAACATTCGCTTCATTTCTTAACGATTACAGAAGATTGGTGTGGAGATGCGATGATGATTAACCCAGTCATTCGCAAATTAGCAGAAGCGGCACATATTGAGATGCGTGTTACCTTACGTGACGCTGACACAGATTTGATTGACCGCCACCTAACGAACGGCGGACGTGCCATACCTATGATTTTGATTCTTAATAAGCAAGGTGATTTAGTGGGAAAATGGGGACCACGTGCACCGGAAGTTCAACAAATGGTGGACGAACTTCGTGCGACCCTACCAGCCAAAGAAGACCCATCTTTTGCGGAAAAACAAAAAGAAGTCTTTGGCGCATTAAGAAAAAGCTATGTTGAAGACAAAACCCTTTGGTCATATGTGTATGAGAGCTTTAAAGGAAGAGTATTAGAAGTTATTTAGGTTTAATGGTTTGTTCATCCGGGTACAAGTCTACTACCATCACAAAGGAGGACATACATATGGGATTACTTCTTTATTTGATCGTAGGCGGTATTATCGGGTGGTTAGCGAGTTTAATTGCAGGAAACAATCTACCTTATGGTGTGATAGGGAATATTGTTTGCGGAATTGTAGGTGCTTGGATTGGTGGAATGCTGCTAGGAGCATGGGGCCCATCATTCGCAGGCATCGCCATCTTACCCGCATTAATCGGTAGTATATTGTTTGTTCTACTATTGCGAGTGATTACAAACATCCTTTCCAAAAAATGAGTGAAGGCAGCCTTGAGGGCTGTCTTTTTTTTGTCCTATATACAGGTTCGAGGTTGCTGAGCCAAAGGATGGATTTTTTTGTAGTTATTGGACAATTTAATAGAAATAACTAAAACTAGTTGAGGTGAAAAAGCTCCATGATTAAGAGGAGGCACTTGCTTTTTAATTTTGCAATCATAGCCATTCCGTGGTTATCGCTATTGTTTATTGGAAAAAAGAGCTTCAAACGTTATTCCTTCACCGGAATATTCATTGTGGTATTTGAAATCATCAATCATATTTACGGTCACAGGAGGAACTGGTGGAAGTTTTACGATGGATATAAATCTTTTTTTAAGGATGAACTTCCTTTTAGTATCGGGCCCTACATGCCTTTTACGATGTGGCTGTTGAAATATTCGTATGGCAATTTTAAAAAGTTTGTGTTACTAAATGTGATTGCAGATGGAGTCTTTGCTTTTGTACTGATGGATGTAATGAAGAAATTTAAAATCATCAGTCTAAACGGGCTAACCCGTGTCAAGTTTTTCTTCTACATACACTATAAAGCGTATTTATTGTATGCTGTACAATATCTGATTGAAAAATATAGATTAAATCGCTAGGGGAATGCGTTCATTCCCCTTTCTTATGTTACTTTAAATAAAAATCAATGATTTGCTTGAGTTCCTCTAAATACAATTTAGCGATCCGGCTAAGTTGTGTTTTTTTATTAACGACGCAGCCGACCGTAATCAGTTCCCCTTCTTCAAGCGGTACAGACACAATATGGGATCCATTTAAATCTTCACTTAAAATTCCAGTAGATATGGTATACCCATTCAACCCGATTAACAGATTAAAAAGGGTGGCGCGATCACTAACCTGAATGCTTTTTTTACAAGGAATGGTACTAAATAGCTCTTCTGAATAATAAAACGAGTTATATTCTCCTTGTTCAAACGTTAGACGAGGAAAATCTTCTAACTCTTCTAACGTGACCGTTGCTTTTTTTGCAAGCGGATTTTGAGTACTGACAAATATATGGGGCTTTGCTTGAAAAAGAACTTCAAATTCCAACCCTCGCTCTTTTAGCAATGGCATCATTACTTTTTCATTAAAAGAACTTACATATAAAATACCTATTTCACTTCGTAGATTTTTGACGTCTTCAATGATTTCATAGGTTCTCGTTTCCCTTAAAGTGAATTGGTATTTATCTTCGCCATGCTTCTTAATCATTTCAACGAAGGCGTTCACGGCAAATGCGTAATGCTGGGTGGAAACGGAAAAAAGTTGTTCAGAAGGAGCCGTATTAAAGTAACGGCGCTCTAGCAATTCTGCTTGTTCCACTACTTGCCTTGCATACCCAAGAAACTCCGCTCCATCTGTAGATAGCGTAATTCCTGTAGAGGTACGGGTAAAAATGGTGATTCCTATTTCTCTTTCAAGCTCTTTTATCGCTTTTGATAAACTAGGTTGCGAGATATATAGTCTACGCGCTGCTTCATTAATCGACCCACACGCCACCACTTCAATTACATATTTTAGCTGCTGTAACTTCATCTTGATTCCCCGTTTTTCGTATATGTATTGTACACCGTTATAGCTTTTAGTTATAACAATTAATTACTTTTATCAGTTACACTATAGCACGAAAATCGTGATAGGATACAAACAATAGAAAAACAGAAAAGAGGGAATATAATGACAGTAGAAACCCAGGGGAAGAATCAAACGACTTTTCGAGCTGATCAAGTGGGGAGTTTGTTACGTTCAGATGTGATTAAAACAGCTCGATTACAGAGCGCGGCTGGTGAAATTACATTCGATCAATTAAGAAAAATTGAGGATAGGGAAATTGCTAGGATCGTTGATAAACAAAAGGAGATCGGTCTACAGGCTGTGACGGATGGCGAATTTCGCAGAGCTTGGTGGCATTTTGACTTCTTAGAAAATTTGGTTGGCGTGGAAGGCTTTTGGTCAGGAAACGGAATTCAATTTCACCAAAAACAAACAAAATCTCGTGCCATTAAAGTGAATAGTAAACTAGACTTTGGAAATCATCCAATGCTACAAGACTATCAATATCTTCATCAAGTAGCTGGTGATCATACAGCCAAGTTTACGATTCCAAGCCCAAGTATGCTACATTTCCGTGGAGAAGTGGATGGATCAGTCTATCCAGACGAAGAGGAATTCTTTGCTGATTTAGCTGCCACTTATAAAAAGGCGATTCAAGCTTTCTATGATGCCGGCTGTCGTTATTTACAGTTAGATGATACCTCATGGGCTTATTTATGTTCAGAGGAACAAAAGGAACAGCTTCGAGCTAAAGGATTAAACCCTGATTATTTAATCAAAATGTATTTACAAACGCTAAACAAAGCTGTAGCTGATCGTCCGGCAGACTTAAAAATTACCATGCATATTTGTCGCGGAAATTTCCGCTCCACATGGATTTCTTCTGGTGGATATGAGCCGGTTGCTGAACAATTATTTGGTCACTTAAATATCGATGGTTTCTTTTTAGAATATGATAACGATCGCTCAGGCGGGTTTGAACCACTTCGTTTTGTTACTAGACCAGACCTGCAAATCGTATTAGGTTTGGTTACTTCCAAATTTGGAGAACTAGAAAACAAGGATGTTATTAAAAAACGAATTGATGAGGCGTCCCAGTTTGTACCGTTGGACCAATTATGTTTAAGTCCTCAATGCGGGTTTGCGTCAACGGAAGAAGGAAATCTTTTGACAGAAGAGCAACAATGGGCAAAGCTTCAGCATGTTGTTGATATCTCTAAGGAAGTTTGGAAATAAACACGAGATGAGGGGGATAACATGCGCATAGTTCAGGCTTCTCAAGTCGTTGCTGAAAGTAAGTTCAATCGATTTCATTTACTAGTGTTTCTATGGTGTTTTTATGCCATTGCCTTTGATGGATTTGATATTGCTTTATATGGGATCGGTTTGCCTTCGATGATGAATGATTACAATTTAACGCTTGTTGAGGCAGGAGCGATTGGCAGCTACACGTTAGTCGGAATGATGCTTGGATCATTTATCCTTGGATCGCTTTCCGATATTATCGGTCGGAAAAAGATACTAGCACTTTGTATGCTATTATTCAGTGTTTTCTCCTTGCTGGCGGGCTTAGCACCCAATTCTCTTACCTTCACGATTATGCGATTTATCGCGGCACTTGGGATGGGGGGATTAATGCCAGCAGTCATTTCTGTAATGACCGAATATTCACCTAAGAAAAAGAGAGCCATGATTGTAGCGACCATGTATTGCGGCTATTCAATCGGTGCGATATTAGCCTCATTGATAGGAATGTATGTGATGGAAAGTCTTGGTTGGAGATTCTTATATTGGCTAGGGATTATCCCATTATTCACCCTTCCAATCTTTCTAAAGCAATTCCCTGAATCGCTTTCCTATTTGATTGTTCGTAACCGAGGAAAAGAAATCGCAAACATTTTAAACAAAGTAGATCCAAAAGGGAAATATGAAGCAACAGATGATTTTGAATATGTGGCTGTAAAAGAACGGGCAAAAGGCTTACCTGCGAAAAAATTATTCACCGACAATCGTGTGGTTAGTACATTAGCTTTTTGGACGATGGTATTTAGCTGCCTCCTTATGATTTATGGATTAAACACCTGGCTTCCAAAAATCATGCAAGGATCTGGATACGGAATCACGTCCAGCTTATCCTTTAGCCTCGTGTTAGGAGTTGGGCAAATTGGTGGTTCTTTACTAGGTGGATATTTAGTGGATCGAGTCGGGCACCGAAAAGTTCTATTATTTATGTTTTTAATAGGGGCGATCTGTTTTACTTCTCTCAGTGTGACATCAAATACGTATCTTTTATATGTATTAATTGCCCTAGGTGGTGCTTGTACAGGAGGAACACAGAATCTAGTAAATCCTTATATTTCTGAATTTTACCCTCAAGAAATTCGAACGACAGGTCTTAGTGTAACCGTAGGGATTGGAAGAATCGGAGCGATTTTAGCTCCTCTGATCATTGGTTTGTTGCTAACGACCAATTTAGAACCACAGCAGGCATTTATGGCCTTTGCTGTTCCAAGTATTATCGGTGGAATCGCACTTTTAGCCGTTCAAGAGAAATACGGCAGTATTGACATGGTACTAAAAACAACAAATAAGAGTGCGTAAAAAAACAGAGCTAATGTAAAAATTAGCTCTGTTTCTGTTTATGAAGCTTGATGCTCCACATGAACTCTTTTAATAAAGATACTAACAAACACCCCAACTACAGCAATGACAATGGCAAAAATAAAGGCATCCTGTACTCCTGAAGTGAAGGCTAGTAAGGGGTTGAGTGGATTCGTTGCATCCGACACGTTCTTCATATAATCTTCCACTCCAGAGGATAATATGGAAATCGCAATGGCTGTACCAATCGCACCAGCCACCTGCTGTAAGGTGTTCATAATGGCTGTTCCATCTGGATACAGTTCACGTGGCAACTGGTTTAATCCATTGGTTTGAGCAGGCATCATAATCATGGAAACGCCCACCATCATCAAGATATGCATGGCAATAAGGAATGCTGAAGACGTTTCTAAATCGATCGTTGAGAAACCGAATAAAGAGCCAGTGACAATCACAAGACCAGGGATCACTAACCACTTTGGTCCGAATTTATCAAATAAACTACCCATAACAGGTGATAATAATCCGTTCACAATTCCACCTGGTAAAAGAAGAAGTCCAGCAGCAAATGTGCTTAACGCAAGAGATGTTTGTAAATACAGTGGCAATAGAATCATGGATGATAAAATCACCATCATACAAATGAGAACTAATAATAATCCAACAACAAACATGGGGTATTTAAACGCACGAAGATTGAGCATCGGCTGTTTCATTTTTGTTTGACGGATACAGAATAAAACCAGTCCGATCAAACCAACTGAAATAGCCGTAATCACCGTTGGATCTCCCCAACCGCCGCCTTCACCTGCAGAACTAAATCCGTACACCACTCCACCAAATCCAATCGTGGATAACACAATCGATAACACATCAATCTTTGGCTTCGTTGGTGTGGATACATTTTGCATATAGAAGTATCCAAAAACTAGTGCAACGATTAATAACGGAAGGCAAATCCAGAAAATCCAGTGCCAGGTAAGATTTTTTAAGATAAGACCAGATAATGTTGGTCCAACAGCAGGGGCAAACATGATGACAAGTCCCATCAGTCCCATGATTTTTCCACGTTTATACGGTGGAACGATTAATAAAATCGTATTGAACATCAGTGGCAACATGACCGCTGTCCCCATTGCTTGCACCACACGTGCTAACATTAAGACGGCGAAGGAAGGGGCAATCGCTGCGATAAATGTTCCGATAATCGAGAAGGCAAGTGAAACAATGAACAATTGTCGGGTTGAAAACCACTGTAAAATAAGGCCAGATACAGGAACAAGAATTCCAAGTGTTAATAGGTAACCGGTCGTTAACCATTGAACCGTTGTTTCTTTAATGGCAAAGTCTTCTATTAAACTACCAAGTGCCATGTTTAAAGCTGTTTCACTAAATAAACCTATGAAACCAGCAATTAAGAAAGAGACAAGAATCGGGAGTACTTTGTAATCACCCGTTTCTTCCCCCTGTGTTTTACTCATTTGAGCGTCGATATTCATTCATTTTTCCTCCTAGTTCTTATGGCTGAGTAATGCAGGAATTTGGTTAGCAATTAAACGCAAAGTATCCCCGTTTTTACTAGTTAATGAAAGGGTTGTTGCCCCCTCAAGCAGGGCGTTGATGGTAACAGCAAGCTCTCGAGCCTTTACGGTTTCGTAGCCATTTTGTTCAAGTTTTTCTGCATAGAGATCCTGCCATTCTTTGAAGGTTTGTTCACAAGCAATTCGAAGCGGTTCATGCGTATTTGCCGTTTCCGCAGCAAGTAGACCAATTTTTAATCCATCTAAGCTGCAGGGTGAATCGAAAAAAACAGCAATATTGTTCACATGTTGTTGAAAGGCTTGAATCAGATTATCTGTGGAAGTGAGATCCTTTGCCGTTTGCTCCAGAACATGCTGCTTCATCAAGTTAATCGCTTCTAAAGCAATTTCTTCTTTCCCTTTTGGAAAATGGTAATACAAAGAGCCTTTAGGTGTACCACTCTCCTCAATAATTTGATTAACCCCGGTCGCACTATATCCTTGACGTTGAAACAAACGAGAAGCGGTTTGTAAAATAATCTCTTTTGTATGTTCTTTTTTGATTTTCATCGTATGAAGTCATCCTTTTAGAAATTATAGAGATCGGTCTATATAAATATAGTTAGAATTTGAAGGAATGTCAATTAATAAGTTGAGGGTGTTGTTAACTTGGAGTTAAGGGTTGGTAGTGGGGGAGGGTGATTCGGACAGGGGTCGCTGGAAAAAGGAGGATCGAGTCTGAATGGGAGGGTGGTTCGGACAGGGGTCGCAGGAAAAAGGAGGATCGAGTCTGAATGGGAGGGTGGTTCGGACAGGGGTCGCAGGAAAAAGGAGGATCGAGTCTGAATGGGAGGGTGATTCGGACAGGAATCACCGAAAAAAGAAGGATCGAGTCTGAATGCAGTGCTGATTCGGACAGGAGTCACCGAAAAAAGAAGGATCGAGTCCAAATGCAGTGGTGATTCGGACAGGAATCACCGAAAAAAGAAGGATCGAGTCCAAATGCAGTGGTGATTCAGACAGTAGTCGCCGAAAAAAGGAGGACAGAGTCTGAATGCAGTGGTGATTCGGCCAGGAATCACCGAAAAAAGAAGGATCGAGTCCAAATGCAGTGGTGATTCAGACAGTAGTCGCCGAAAAAAGGAGGACAGAGTCCAAATGCAGTAGTGATTCGGACAGGAATCACCGAAAAAAGAAGGATCGAGTCTGAATGCAGTGGTGATTCGGCCAGGAATCACCGAAAAAAGAAGGATCGATTCTAAATGCAGTGGTGATTCGGACAGGAATCACCGAAAAAAGAAGGATCGAGTCCAAATGCAGTGTTGATTCGGACAGGAATCACCGAAAAAAGAAGGATCGAGTCCAAATGCAGTGTTGATTCGGACAGGAATCACCGAAAAAAGAAGGATCGAGTCCAAATGCAGTGGTGATTCGGACAGGAATCACCGAAAAAAGAAGGATCGAGTCCAAATGCAGTGTTGATTCGGACAGGAATCACCAAAAAAAGAAGGATCGAGTCTGAATGCAGTGGTGATTCGGACAGGAATCACCGAAAAAAGAAGGATCGAGTCCAAATGCAGTGTTGATTCGGACAGGAATCACCGAAAAAAGAAGGATCGAGTCTGAATGCAGTGTTGATTCGGACAGGAGTCGCCGAAAAAAGGAGGACAGAGTCCAAATGCAGTGTTGATTCGGACAGGAATCACCGAAAAAAGAAGGATCGAGTCCAAATGCAGTGTTGATCGGCCAGGAATCACCGAAAAAAGAAGGATCGAGTCCAAATGCAGTGTTGATTCGGACAGGAATCACCGAAAAAAGAAGGATCGAGTCTGAATGCAGTGTTGATTCGGACAGGAGTCGCCGAAAAAAGGAGG
>JBEQAB010000002.1:0-76226 GCA_041640555.1 Bacillaceae bacterium | reverse complement strand
ACAGAGTCTAAATGCAGTGTTGATTCGGACAGGAGTCGCCGAAAAAAGGAGGACAGAGTCCAAATGCAGTGGTGATTCGGCCAGGAATCACCGAAAAAAGAAGGACAGAGTCCAAATGCAGTGGTAATTCGGACAGGCGTCACCTAAAAAGAGAAGGAGCAAGTCCAAATACAAACAACGAAAAAAGAATGGCACGAACAAACCCATTCGAGCCATTCCTTCTATATCTATTAACAACACTTCGTCTGATCAGCTCCACTACAGCAAGCGCTAGTCTTCTCATCTTTTTCACTAACTTCTTTGATTTCCACACCACAGCAATCTGAATTCTTATTGTTTTTTACTAGCTTCTTCAAAAAGCTCATTACTCTTCACCTCCTTTCAAAATTAAGCGTTAGCTGGTGTAACACAGCAATTTGGATCTTTACGTGGAGCCGGGATGGAGATTTTTTTCGATTCTTCCTTCTCAAAAAACTTCCAAGCGTGTCTAGCTTTTCTTTCTACTTCCTGTTGCTTTAGCTTTGCGATTGCGTAATAGTCTTGATAAAACATGTGATCGTCTCCTTTAATCAAAATATATTGATATATTAATCAAAAAAAATTGATTTAATCCTTTGAAAGAAAACCTAACAGCAGCTAGGTCTAAATAGGCAGCAAAGCTCAGGGGACAGTAGGTGATTGATTTCTTCGGTGTTTACTTGGTAATAGCTCCACGTACCTTTTGTTTCTTTTGTGATTAAACCGGCATCAAGCAAAATCTTTAAGTGATACGAAAGCTTGGATTGAGGCATGTCAATCAACTCACTCAAATCACAAACACAGCTCGAGTTTTGTTGAACCAAAAGGTGTAGGATGTATAGGCGTTTTTGATCTGCAAGGGCTTTGAACTTGGCTTCGTATGTTTCAAGTTTTTTTTGCAGATTGATCTCTTCATTAGTTGTATGAGTTACGTCCGTTAAGGGAATGAACTGTTTCACTTTTCGTTCTCCTTTAATCAAAAATACTTGATATACTGTATTATACTTCCAGTGGTAGGTTTTGGCAACTGTTAAATCAAAAAAAATTGATATTATTTTTTCGTCTTTACAAAAGCTTTACAAAAAACTGATTGAGCTAGATATATAAGTGTATTATTATATAAGTAATCGATTATATGCTTATTTGCATCAAACATTTGGGAAAGATAAACGTATTCTAATGGCCAATTAGGAGGTGTTTCCATGCAACAAGAATCTGTTATTGAAATTGAAGAGTTCGCTAATATCTTAAAACTGCTAGGAGACAAAACACGATTAACCATCGTGAAGATATTAGATTCACACGACTGCTGTGTGTGTGAGTTTGTTGAGATTTTTAAAACCAGTCAGCCAGCGATCAGCCAGCATGTAAGAAAGCTCAAGGATAAGGGCATTGTTAAGGAATCAAGAAGGGGACAGTGGATAATTTATTCCTTAAATAAGGAAAGTGAGTACTACCCATTCTTGCAGGATGTTCTTAAATCATTACCTGATCAAGGCTACCGATTGGATGAGTTAGAAAAACAAGGGTTACGTATTTCTTGTTGTGAATAAGGAGGTTCATTTGTGACATCAATTGTTTTAGCATCAGTGATTTTTTTGCTGACACTAGTTTTAGTTATTTGGCAGCCGAAGGGGTTGTCGATTGGGTGGTCCGCTTGTAGCGGGGCAATCGTGGCGTTGCTTGTTGGAGTAGTGGATCTTCAGGATGTACTTGATGTAACAGGCATCGTTTGGAATGCGACCTTAGCATTTATCGCCATTATAATTATTTCTTTAATTCTAGATGAAATTGGTTTCTTCGAGTGGTCGGCTCTTCATATGGCTCGTGCCGCAAAAGGGAACGGTGTGCTCATGTTCGTGTATGTTTCCATTTTAGGTGCGATCGTAGCGGCATTCTTTGCCAATGACGGAGCTGCATTAATTCTTACACCGATCGTCCTAGCGATGGTCCGAAACTTACAATTCAACGAGGCTATGGTGTTTCCCTTTATTATCGCAAGTGGATTTATCGCGGACACCACTTCGTTACCACTTGTCGTTAGTAACTTGGTGAATATTGTTTCTGCTGACTTTTTTGGCATCGGCTTTGCTGAATTCGCCTCAAGGATGATTGTGCCAAATTTCTTTTCGTTAGCAGCGAGCATTCTGGTTCTTTATCTTTATTTTCGAAAAAGTATTCCTAAATCCTATGATCTTACACAGCTGAAAAAACCAGTGGATGCGATACGAGATCAGAAAATGTTTCGTCTCTCTTGGCTCGTGTTAGCAATTCTTCTTATTGGATATTTTGCGAGTGAGTTTACAGGAATTCCTGTTTCAATTATTGCTGGAATGGTCGCGATCTTCTTCCTCCTTATGGCAAGAAGAAGTCCGGCTGTCAACACGCGCACCGTTGTAAAAGGGGCACCATGGGCGATTGTCTTTTTCTCGATTGGAATGTATGTGGTTGTTTACGGGTTGCGAAATGTAGGCTTAACTAATCTATTAGCAGACCTGATTCAGGTAACAGCTGATCAAGGATTGTTCGCAGCCACTATTGGGATGGGCTTTATTGCGGCGATTTTATCATCTGTCATGAACAATATGCCGACCGTTATGATTGATGCGTTAGCGATTGCTGACACCAATACATCGGGAGTCATTCGTGAAGCACTCATCTATGCGAATGTCATTGGTTCAGATCTTGGGCCGAAAATTACTCCGATTGGGTCTCTTGCGACTCTATTATGGCTCCATGTTTTATCACAAAAGGGCGTCAAAATTTCATGGGGTACTTATTTTAAAACAGGTATTATTCTAACCATCCCAACATTATTCATTACGTTGGTTGGGCTTTATATTTGGTTACTATTACTTCATTAAAAGGAGAAGGAAAACATGACGAAAAAAACAATCTATTTTTTATGTACAGGAAATTCTTGCAGAAGCCAAATGGCCGAAGGTTGGGCCAAAAAGCACTTAGGAGAAGAGTGGGATGTGAAAAGTGCTGGACTTGAGGCACACGGTTTGAACCCGAATGCAGTGAAGGCAATGAAGGAAGCGGGGATCGATATTTCCAATCAAACATCTGACACGATTGACCCAGACATCTTAAATAATGCGGACTTAGTGGTTACTCTATGTGGACATGCAGCAGACCATTGCCCAGTGACTCCTCCACATGTGAAGCGTGAGCATTGGGGCTTTGATGATCCAGCGAAAGCAGAAGGAACAGACGAGGAAAAATGGGCATTTTTCCAACGTGTTCGTGATGAAATTGGCGATCGAATCAAAACTTTTGCTGATACAGGCAAATAAGGATATAACCCGGAGATAAGTCCATCTCCGGGATGTTTTCTATCTTGTATATAAGTATATGCTTATAAAATTAAAAGGGAGTGTCTCACCATGACTAAAGTGGAAATCTTTGACCCTGCATTATGCTGTCCAACAGGCGTGTGTGGACCAAGTGTTGATTCTGAATTAACAAGAATGGCCACTTCTGTGTTTATTTTAGAAAAAAAGGGATTCGACATTAAAAGGTATAACTTAGCGAGTGAACCGGGTAAGTTTGCTGAAAATACGAAGGTGAACCAATTTTTGCACGAAAAAGGTCCAGATTCACTACCGATCACACTAGTCAATGGGGAAATCAGTCAATCAGGAAACTATCCATCAAACGAAACACTTGCTCAGTGGTTTGGTATCAGCATGATCGAATTAGAGAAGAAGAAGGTTACGAATAAGATCAATCTAATCTAACCGATGGAAGGTGTAAGATGATGTTTCAACCATTTGATCCCAAAACGGCTGTTCATACGCCATTTCTGTTCTTTACAGGTAAAGGTGGGGTAGGGAAAACATCGACTGCCTGTGCAACGGCTGTCTCGCTTGCGGATGAAGGAAAGAAGGTTCTGCTAGTAAGCACCGATCCAGCTTCTAATCTTCAGGATGTTTTAGAACTAGAACTCACAAATAATCCAGCAGAAATTCCACAGGTAAAGAATTTATTTGCTTGTAATTTAGACCCGGAGCAAGCAGCGAAAGATTACCGTGAAAAAGTTGTTGGACCATATCGAGGGGTGCTGCCCGATTCCGTCGTGGCTACGATGGAAGAGCAACTATCCGGAGCGTGTACGGTAGAAATAGCGGCATTCGATGAATTTACCAGTCTTTTAGCTGACCCAACGATTGTAGATGCCTTTGATCATATCATTTTTGATACAGCTCCAACGGGACACACGCTTCGGTTGCTTCAATTACCATCAGCTTGGAGTGGCTTCTTAGAGGAAAGTACTCATGGTGCCTCTTGTTTAGGACCATTGTCTGGACTCGGGGACAAAAAGGATGTATATGCAAAAACGGTTCAAGCATTATCCGATTCTGCTAAAACGATGCTCGTTCTTGTTGCTCGACCGGATGAATCATCGCTTTATGAGGCTAACCGGGCCGCAAAGGAACTAAAGGAAATTGGCATACAAAATCAAGCATTAATTATTAACGGAATCCTCCAAACGTTTTTTCCTGATGATAAAGTTTCTACAGCTTTTTATAAAAAGCAAAGAAACGCGGTAAGTCAGTTGCCAGATGAATTAAAGCAGGCTGTCATCTACTCCTTGCCATATGTTGCATATCCTTTAACAGGGTTAGAGCATTTACGCTACCTGTTGAAGCATTATTCGATTCCACCTGTTCCATTGGCGGGGGAGCTTGAAAAAGGCCACACACTTCCCGACTTAGAACAACTAGTGACGGATTTATCTACCCAACAAACCCGCGTAATTTTAACGATGGGAAAAGGGGGAGTAGGGAAAACAACGATCGCCTCGGCCATCGCGGTGGGCTTAGTGGAAAAAGGTCATAAAGTGCATATAACGACAACAGACCCAGCCGCTCATTTGGAGCTAATGTTTGAAAATCGGGAATATCCCGATTTATCCATTAGTCGAATTGATCCAAAGCATGAGGTGGAGATGTATAAAAAAGAAGTGCTTTCAACTGCTGGTCAAAACTTGGATGAAGAAGGCCTTACTTATTTAGAGGAAGATCTAAATTCACCTTGTACAGAGGAAATTGCGGTCTTTCGATCGTTTGCCGAAGTGGTGGACCGATCAAAGGATGAAATCGTGGTCGTTGATACAGCACCAACTGGCCATACTTTGCTATTATTAGATGCGGCACAGTCGTATCATAAAGAGCTTTCTCGATCAACAGGAGAAGTGCCAGAGAGTGTTCAAAAGCTTTTGCCACGCCTAAGAAATCCTCAGGAAACAGCGGTTGTGATCGTGACGTTAGCGGAAGCCACTCCGATATTGGAAGCACAGCGTTTGCAGGAGGATTTGAAAAGAGCAGAGATTGTCCCTCAGTGGTGGGTGATTAACCAAAGTCTTTATGCAACGGAAACAAAGGATCCAGTGCTAAAGGGACGAGCCATCGCAGAGGAGCAGTGGATTCAAAAAGTAGAGGACCTATCGGAAACATGCGCGATTGTTCCATTAATGAATGAAGAACGATCGGGTTACGAACACTTAAAAGCACTGAGTAAAACATACTAGAGAGGATGAATGCGATGCAAATCACTAATGAAGCACGTGATCAATTAAAGCAAGTTTTTGCAGAACAAGCGGCCAATGGTCTCCGCGTATATTTTGCGGGCTTTGGCTGAGGACGCCCACAGGTAGGGCTGGCTCTGGATGAGCCGGAAGAAAATGATAAAGTAATGACGATTAATGAGATAAAAGTAGCAATCGATCCGCATATTGAGGATCATATTGGAGATCTAGTGTTAGGACTTAACGAAGAGCGAACCGCTTTTGTGCTTGTTGGAAACGAAAGCGATTGTTGCTAACAGGAGGACATCTCAGATGAGTAAAAAAAACTATCAGGCTTTAATCAAGGATCGAATTTTTATCGGTGGAGCGGATCAGGTTGAAGAGGTCATGGAGAATGAGAAAGTGGACGTGATCTATGATTTACGCGCAGAGGCTCCAACAGAAGAGTCCCCATATAACCGAATTCATCAGCCGATTGTTGATGATGAAGAGCACCAAGAAGAGTCTGTAAAAAAGGCCATTGATGAAGTGATTTCATCTTATAATGAAGGAAAGAAAGTGTATTTCCATTGTGGTGGGGGCAGCAATCGTACTGGTACTGTAGCGATTGGAACTTTGTTAGGATTAGGACATGCTGAGGGAATCGACAAGGCAGAAGAAATGGCAAATGGGATTCGTCCGAAAATTAAGGTGAAGCCTGAGATGAAGGTATCACTGAAAAAGATCTATCCCAATTCATAATAAAAAGTGGTTGTAACATCGGGTTACAACCACCTTTTATTTTTATGCTTCTAGCCAAGCTTGTGACCATTTTTCTATATCTCTCATAAGAGGTTCCAAGGCTACTCCCTTATTAGTTAGTGAATATTCAATTCGAACAGGAGTTTCTGGGAATACTTCGCGCTTCACAATGCCTTCATTCTCCAGATCCTTTAACCTCTCTGAAAGCACACGACCACTGACACCTATGGATGATTCTAGGCTGCAAAAACGCTGGGGGCCACCTAGTAACTGGTAAATAATTAGGCCGGTCCATCTTTGGCTTAAAATACTCATCGCTTTTTCAAATCTAGGACAAATAGATTTATCCATGACAATCACTCCTTCCTTCTATTATAACCCCTTTTTTTCATAATTAAATTATTTTTTATAAAATACTTACTTGACGTTTGCTTATTATGAAAATATAATTACTTACATAAAGTAAGTTACTAACGATTTTTTCACTACGGTTTTAAAAAGATAAACAGTAAATGATAAATATACATGAAGCAGAATGATAAAGGAGAGATCATAATGGGATTTCATCGTGAACCAAATACATTTGTTAGCCAAGTAAACCTAAAAGTAGCGAACTTAGACCGTTCCCTTACGTTTTACAAAGAAGTCCTTGGACTACAGGTGTTAAACCAAACAAACAGTACCGCCGATTTAACAGCGGATGGAAAAACGGTACTTGTTTCAATTCAACAGCCGGATGAAGTGGTGTCAAAGCAAGGGCGAACGACTGGCTTATATCACTTCGCATTACTTTTACCAACTCGTGCGGATTTAGGAAGAATACTAAAGCATTTTCTCCAAGTGCGTTATCCATTGCAAGGCGCATCGGACCACTTGGTCAGTGAAGCGATCTATTTAGCTGACCCAGATGGGAATGGAATTGAAGTGTATGCGGACAGACCAGCTTCTGATTGGAGTTGGAGTAATGGAGAAGTGGAAATGGCTACGGTTGCGTTAGATGCGGAAAGCCTTCTTGCTGAGGGAGCCGGAGAAGTGTGGACGGGGATGCCAGCTGGTACGATTATGGGGCATATTCATCTTCATGTATCAGAGTTACAGAAAACAGAGGAGTTTTATACAAAGGGACTCGGATTTGAAGTTGTTACTCGATACGGAGGTCAGGCCTTATTTATTTCTACTGGCAAATACCATCACCATATTGGATTGAACACCTGGAATGGTGTCGGTGCCCCACCTGCTACAGAAAACAGTGTTGGCATGGAATCTTACACGATGGTGTTTCCTAGTGAAGCAAAGAGAGAGCAGATCATCTCTCAATTAAAAGAAATGGGCGTAGCAGTTACTGAGAAGAAGGATACATATATTACGGCAGATCCTTCGGGAAATCGAATTCGATTAGAAGTTTAATGGTGAAAGCAGTGTGGTTCTTATTAGGACTCACTGCTTTTTTTATTGTTTTTAGTAACCGTTGGGCTTTGTTTTAGAGTTCAATGGGCAATGAAAGGGGAGCTGAGTGCCCGTGGTCGAAAAAAAACGAGCTCCGAGGCACTGAAAGTGAGATTGAGTGCCCGTGGGCGGAAAAACTCATGCTCTCTGGTAACTGAAAGGGGAGTTGAGAGCCCTTGGGCAAAAAATTTAGAGCTCTCTGGTAACTGAAAGGGGAGCTGAGTGCCCGTGGGCAAAAAATTTAGAGCTCTTTGGTAACTGAAAGGGGAGCTGAGTGCCCGTGGTCGAAAAAAAACGAGCTCCGCGGGCACTGAAAGTGAGATTGAGTGCCCGTGGGCGGAAAAACTCATGCTCTCTGGTAACTGAAAGGGGAGTTGAGAGCCCTTGGGCAAAAAATTTCGAGCTCTCTGGTAACTGAAAGGGGAGCTGAGTGCCCGTGGTCCAAAAAAAACGAGCTCCGCGGGCACTGAAAGTGAGATTGAGTGCCCGTGAGCGGAAAAACTCATGCTCTCTGGTAACTGAAAGAGTAGTTGAGTGCACGTGAGCGGAAAAACTCATGCTCTCTGGTAACTGAAAGAGTAGTTGAGTGCCTGTGAGCGGAAAAACTCATGCTCTCGGGTAACTGAAAGGGGAGCTGAGTGCCCGTGAGCGGAAAAACTCATGCTCTCTGGTAACTGAAAGAGTGGTTGAGTGCCCGTCAGCGGAAAAACTCATGCTCTCTGGTAACTGAAAGGGGAGTTGAGAGCCCTTGGGCAAAAAATTTCGAGCTCTCTGGTAACTGAAAGTGAGATTGAGTGCCCGTAAGCGGAAAAACTCATGCTCTCTGGTAACTGAAAGGGGAGCTGAGTGCCCGTGGTCGAAAAAAAACGAGCTCTACGGGCACTGAAAGTGAGATTGAGTGCCCGTGAGCGGAAAAACTCATGCTCTCCGGTAACTGAAAGGTGAGTTGAGTGCCCGTGAGCGGAAAAACTCATGCTCTCCGGTAACTGAAAGGTGAGTTGAGTGCCCGTGAGCGGAAAAACTCATGCCCTCCGGTAACTGAAAGGTGAGTTGAGTGCCTGTGGGTATAAAAAACCGAGTTCCACGGGTAATGAAACAAAGAGCAACCTAGCCAACATTTATTTCTCTTGACATAAACCTAGTAAATTATTATATTAGTAACATACTTTAATGCTAAAAAGCGTTTAAGCAAAATAGTAGACTCCGTAAGCTGGAAAGTCTGCTATTCTTATATGAATTAGGGTGGTAACGCGGAGCTCCTTTGTCCCTATCGACTTTGAGGGCTTTTTTCTTTTGCGCAAAACCCTTATTGGAGGAAAACATCATGAATCAAGATAGCGTACTTACACTAAAACCATTGGAAGCTTTTGTTATCTCCATGATAGTTATTGGGGGAATTAGTTATTCTCTTATATTTGCCGGTGCGGTTCCTCATATTCCAATTGTTTTAGCCATCATGGGACTGTTTCTTTACGGTATTTATAAGAAAGTTTCCGTGATTGAATTGGAAGAGGCCATCATTAATGGAGCTAAATCTGGAGCTGGAGCCGTATTTATTTTTCTTTTTATCGGGATGTTGATTAGTAGTTGGATGGAAAGTGGAACGATTCCTACATTTATCTACTTGGCGCTTGAAGTCGTCAGTGACAAATGGTTCTATGCGATTGTGTTTGCCGTGACCGCTATTATTGGCATGAGTATCGGAAGTTCACTAACGACTGCAGCAACCATCGGTGTTGCCTTTATGAGTGTTTCCACTGCGCTAGGACTATCAGATGCGATAACAGCAGGGGCCGTGATTTCAGGTGCGTTTTTCGGAGATAAAATGTCGCCTCTATCAGATACAACGATATTGGCTTCCTCTACTGTTCACGTAGATTTGTTTGATCACATCAGAAATATGGCTTGGACGACTGTCCCGGCATTTATATTATCCTTTCTATTATTTGTTTTATTATCACCAGCAGAATCTGTTGCGAACTTTGCGGATTTAGAAATTTTAAAAGCAAGTTTGAAAGACCATGATCTTGTTCATTGGTACTCCTTATTCCCATTTATAGTGTTAGCACTGTTAGCGATTTATAAAGTACCAGCGATTATCACCTTGGCTTCAGGCATTGCTACTTCTCTTTTTGTTACGATATTTGTACAAAAGGAAGTCCATCTTCAGGGGCTAATGAACACCCTATTTGCTGGCTATTCTTCCAATACGGGAGTGGAGGAAATTGATTCCATGCTTTCTAGAGGTGGGATGGAAAGCATGATGTTTTCTGTTTCACTCATTCTTTTAGCGTTAGCCATGGGTGGATTATTTTTTAAGCTTGGAATTCTTCCGGCTTTGCTTGAAGGAATCAGTGGAATGTTGAATAAAGTTTGGAGTCTTGTGGTGTGGACGGCAGGAACAGCCATCACCATTAATTTCTTAGTCGGGGAACAATACCTTTCTATTCTTTTAACAGGAAGTTCCTTTAAAGATAGGTACAATAAGATGGGGTTACATGGGAAAAATCTTTCTAGAATTTTAGAAGATGCAGGGACGGTAGTCAATCCACTGGTTCCATGGAGTGTATGTGGAGTCTTTTTAACGGGAGTGTTAGGAGTAGAGACCTTATCATATCTTCCATTTACGTTCTTCTGTTTGTTGAGTCCAATTATTACGATGATATTTGGAATCACCGGGTTTAAACTTTCAAAGCTAGAGGAATAACCTTACAATGAAGGTATGACATATTCCTAAGGAGTGTAACGATGACAAAGAGAGCTTTGATCAATATCGATTATACGAATGATTTTGTTGTGGGTGCTTTGCCATGTGGAGAGACTGGAATAGCTATCGAAGGAGAAATCACCAAAATTACTGAGGATTTTATCAATAAAGGCGAGTATGTGGTGTTCGCGATTGACCTGCATAAAGAGGGAGATCATTATCATCCAGAAACAGAGCTGTATCCTCCTCATAATATTGAAGGAACAGAGGGCAGGCATTTGTATGGGATGTTAAACACGCTGTATCTTCAAAACCTTGAGAAAGAACATGTGTATTGGTTGGATAAAACTCGCTACAGTGCTTTCGCTGGGACGGATTTAGAGATCAAGCTAAGAGAGCGCGGCATCACAGAGGTCCACTTAGTCGGTGTTTGCACCGATATTTGCGTGCTACATACAGCTGTGGATGCCTATAATAAAGGCTTTAAAATCGTCATACATGAAAAAGCGGTAGCTAGCTTTAATCAAGCTGGACATGATTGGGCGTTAGGACATTTTAAAGGAAGCATGAATGCACAAATTATTTAATTATCTTTAGGCGTAATCACTATTTTGGTGGTTACGTTATTTTTTTCCAATTTATTTCTTGACTATCGAGTGTATGGAGTTTATATTTTAATTAACGATTAACAAATTGTTAATTAAAAGGAGTTGATAGATATGACTTTTAAAACCCCAGATGGATACACAAGTGAAATTGCTGTTTTCACGATCATATCTGAAAGCAATGGAGAATATAAACCGCCGATTAAAACTTTAAAAATTTTACTAATAAAAAGAAGCGAACGTGACCATGAAGGTAATCTCAATAGTGAGGCAGGAAAATGGGCTTTACCTGGTGGGTTTGTTCAACCAACGGAAACAGCACTGAAAGCTGCTGAACGAAAGCTATATGAAGAAACAGGCATTGACGGGTTAAAGATGAAGCATTTCGGCATGTATGATGATCCCGACAGAGACAAAAGAGGCTGGATCATCTCGAATGCTCATTATGTAATAGCGAGCGAAAAATCTTTAGAAAAACGGAAAGTGTCAAAGGATGCGTCTGATATTCAATTGTTTTCAATAGAGCAGGCATTAGCATTTGATCTTGCTTTTGATCACCGAAACATCATCGATGATGCCCTTTGGTTTATCAAAAAGGATATGGCCTTAACCACCTTGGCAAAGCATTTTTTACCTGAGGAGTTTGTTTTGTCAGAGCTACAAGGGGTGCTCCTTACAGTGTTAGATGATCCAGCCATCTCGACTGATGCTGCCTTTTATAGAAAAGCTCCTACACTTCCGTTTCTTGAAGCAGTGATGAAGGATGGGAAACCGAAAAAGTCAAATCGTTATTCAAAAACACCTGCGCAGCTGTACCGATTTACTGATTTTCAACCGATGGTGTCTGTGTATAACCCAAAATTAAAAGGGTAAGGGGAGAGTAAGATGAAGGATTGGACTCGTTTTGAGATTGGCTGGTTGGCTATTTTTACGATGATCAATATTTACCTTTTCTTTGCTTGGGAGGATTCCTTCATAGGTTTAATGTCCTCGATTAGTGGAATGCTTTGCGTCGTGTTAGTTGCCAAAGGGAAAATCTCTAATTATTATTTTGGGATCGTTCAAACAGCAACTTACGCGTATATTGCTTACGGCTATGGACTTTACGGGGAAGCGATGCTGAATGGGTTGTTTTATTTTCCTGTTCAATTTATCGGAATTTATTTATGGAGTAAAAATAAGACGCAGCATGGAGTAACAGGGGAAGACGTTACGGTTAAAAGCCTTACCAAGTCAGGCTGGGTTACCACGATGGTAACCGTTATGATATTCACGATTGCATATGGGTTTTTCTTGCAATATTTAGGTGGAAACAATGTCTGGACCGACTCAGCAACCAACGTCCTATCTGTGACAGCGCAAATCTTAATGATAAAACGATTTGCTGAACAATGGCTGTTATGGATTGCCGTTAATGTGTTATCAATTTTCCTTTGGTTGAGTGCCCTTATTTCTCAAGGTGGAAATGATTTTTCGATGCTCGTTATGTGGTCTGCGTTCCTTGTGAATAGTATTTATGGATATATCAATTGGCGCAAGCTTTACAGAAAGCAAAGTGGGGTGTAAATCATGACAGTTGGTTTTATTGGTGGCAAATTTCTTCCTTTACATCTTGGTCATGTGTACGCCATTGTTCACGCCTCCTCGATGGTGGATGAACTGTACGTGGTATTATCTCACAGTGAAAAGCGGGACCGAGAATTATGTGAAGGGACAGAAATGAGCTATATTCCTGCACGTACTCGACTGCGTTGGCTTTCTCAATTAACGAAGGATATGTCCCATGTAAAAGTCGTTTCTATTGAAGATGATCAAGGGAATGAAGACTACGATTGGG
This sequence comes from Bacillaceae bacterium, assembly GCA_041640555.1. Taxonomy (GTDB): domain Bacteria; phylum Bacillota; class Bacilli; order Bacillales; family Cytobacillaceae; genus Robertmurraya_A. The sequence continues at coordinate 63,339 of JBEQAB010000002.1, read as the reverse complement.
TTCAAGGAGCTAAAAGAATCAAGGAAGAGATTGGTAAACCAATTGACGTGGTGTTTAGTTCAGAACGTGAATACTGCGAGATTTTTGAAAAGCTATATACAACCTCGCAGCATATCCTAATCGATCCTACTCGTAGACAGGTGGAAATTTCAGCAACAAAAATCAGAGAAGAAGGAGTTTTTCGGCATTGGGCTTTCCTACCAGACTTGGTGAAGCCTTACTTTGTCAAAAAGGTAGTAATAATCGGAACCGAAAGCTGTGGAAAGTCGACACTAACGAAAAATCTAGCCAAAATTTATAACACTAGCTATGTTGAAGAATACGGTCGAACCGTATGTGAAGAGCTTGGTGGCTGTGACGGTATTATAATAGAGGAAGATTATTTAAAAATTGCCTATGGACATAAAATGAAGGAAATAGAAGCGATTAAAGTAGCCAATAAATTGGTGTTTATCGATACGGAAGCCATTGTGACTCAATTTTATTCTCATCTATATAACGATGTGTATCAGCCAGTGTTAGACGAAATAGCTAAGCTACAAGACTATGATTTATGGTTATTTTTAGAGCCAGATGTTTCATGGGTGGATGATGGTCTGCGCGTTCATGGAAATGACTCAGCACGGAATGAAAATAATCAGCACCTCAAAAGGTTGTTAGAACAGCATCAAATCACCTATAAAACATTACATGGTAGCTATGAAAATCGGTTGAAGAATGCCCTTGCTTTCATTGAAGAGCTATTTTGAATGAAAAAAAGCATCAGTTCTTTTAAAGGACTTAAGGATCTCCCCCTCATGTAGGGGGTTTTTCTATGAAACTTTATTCCATATCGTGCGTATTAGTTGTTATAAATTTAATCTCATTGTATAATTCATTTCATAACTATAACGTGACGGTTTGGAGGGGTTCGTTTGGGACTGAGAAGTTGAAAATTGGTGAGTTAGCGGAAATGGCAAATGTTACAAAGAGAACCATCGATTATTATACGAATCTAGGACTATTAAAAGTAGAACGTTCCACTTCCAATTACCGCTACTATGATAAGTCGGCGATTGAAAGATTACATTATATTGAACAATGCAAAAAAAACGGAATGTCACTCGAAGAAATAAAAGAAATAGTCGTAGAAAAAGATGCAGAAGAAATCGATGTTCTTGAACTGAGACTGAAGATTCAAGGGTTGGAAAAAGAGGTCACAGATGTATTGGCTCATTTGGATCAAAAGAATTTAAAGAATGTAAAAAAGAATGTATCCAATGAGAGTCTTTCATTAATACAGACCCTTTTGTTATTGATTAATTAAACTATTGGTTTACTATATTGGGAGGTGTAGGTCTTACTTAGTGAGACCGATCGTTGACAACTGTAAATTTACTTTTGATTGCTTTATTAATTGCTTTAACTGCTTTTTTCGTAGCTACAGAGTTTGCTATTGTAAAGGTTCGTGTGTCGAGAATTGACCAACTGATTGCGGAAGGGAAAAAGGGTGCTGTATCGGCAAAACGAGTAGTGACCCATTTGGATGAATACTTATCGGCCTGTCAATTAGGGATTACAATTACCGCGTTAGGTTTAGGGTGGTTAGGTGAACCTACTGTTGAAAAAATATTACATCCAGTATTTGAACATTTTCATTTAAATGAATCGTTGATTGGAATTTTGTCATTCGGGATTGCCTTTGCTTTAGTTACATTCCTGCATGTGGTTGTTGGTGAGCTTGCACCTAAGACGGTGGCTATTCAAAAAGCTGAAGCAGTTACATTGATGTTCGCGGTACCCATCATTTGGTTTTACCGTATCATGTATCCATTTATTTGGTTCTTAAACGGTTCTGCTCGTTTATTGGTTGGAGCATTTGGTCTAAAGCCAGCTTCCGAACACGAAGTAGCTCACTCTGAAGAGGAACTTAGGATTTTACTATCTGAAAGTTATAAGAGTGGGGAAATAAACAAAAACGAACTGAAATACATGAACAATATATTTGAATTTGACGAAAGAATAGCGAAAGAAATTATGGTTCCTCGAACAGAGATGGTATCCATTTCTATTGATGAATCATATGCCGATATTCTAGCAACCATAAAATCTGAAAATTATACACGATACCCAGTTGTTAATGGTGACAAAGATAATATTGTTGGTTTCATTAATGTAAAAGAGTTGTTGACAGCTGATATTTCAGATGAAGAGAAAAAGACTGGTTTCACGATTGAGTCCCATATTAACCCGATTATCCGTGTGATTGAGACCGTTCCAATTCATGACTTACTGGTTAAAATGCAAAAGGAACGTACACATATTGCGATATTAATAGATGAGTATGGTGGAACTTCTGGATTAGTCACTGTTGAAGATATTCTAGAAGAAATTGTTGGGGAAATTCGTGATGAGTTTGATGAGGATGAATTACCTGATATTCGTAAGGTGAACGAAAACCACTATATTGTAGATTCTAAGTTGTTAGTCGAGGACGTTAATCATCTGTTGGAAACCACTTTATCAAATGCCGATGTGGATACCATTGGTGGATGGTTCATGACTCAGGATATGGAAGCACAGGTGGGTACGGAGCTAGAAGCAGAAGGATATGTGTTTAAAGTCCAGAAGAAGGATGGACACCATATTCAATATTTGGAAATTAAAAGAGCTTAATAGTATAATAATGTGGGCTTGGATCATTTCCAAGCCTCTTTCAATTTTTGTTAAGGAGTGAGTCGGTGGAAGAAGTACTAATCATATTAAAATATGCATTTTTAGGAGCACTACAAGGTTTTACAGAACCTATTCCTATTTCCTCTAGCGGACACTTGGTGCTCGTTCAGGAATTTTTAGGAATTGATGTGGCTGAAGGAGATTTTAGCTTTGAAGTATTAATGAATTTCGCATCCCTTTTGGCTGTATTACTTATTTATCGAGACGATCTCATCAGATTAGTGAAAAACGGAAGCAAATATATAGTTAAAAAAGATCCTAATGATAAGAATGATTTTCTATTTATCGTTTATTTAATAATTGGTACGATACCTGCTGGCGTGATCGGGATTCTATTAGAAGATACGATCTCTAGTTATTTCAGAGGAATTGCTCCGATTGGTGGAGCTTTACTCGTGACAGGGATAGCACTTTGGCTGATTAGAAATCTTAAGGGAACAAAAGGAGATCGAGGGTTAACGGTCAGAGATGCCCTAATTGTTGGTTTGGCTCAAGCAGTGGCATTGATTCCTGGAATTAGCCGCTCAGGTGCTACAATCGTGGCTGCGATGGGAATAGGAATGAAAAGAGAAACGGCCTTACGCTTCTCATTCCTTCTATATATTCCCGTTAGCTTAGGGGCGATTGTGTTAAAAGTAAGCGACATGCAACTGGGAGACATGCTTATTCCTTATATCGTGGCGTTTGTGATGTCTCTATTATTATCTTACTTCTCGCTTAAGTGGTTTATGGGAATTATGGAGCGAGGGAATTTGAAGTACTTCGCTTATTATTGCTTTATTGTTGGACCGTTGGTGTTGGTGCTAGCGCAGTTTACATAAAGCTTATGAAGAGCAAAATTAGAGATGAATTCGGTGGAAACGTCTTTCATAGGGTTAATGAAGGATAAAACCAGGGGAGAAGCCCGAGGAAACGTCTTTCATAGGGTTAATGAAGGATGAAACCAGGGGAGATTTACGAGGAAACGTCTTTCATTGGGCTTATGAAGGATGAAACCAGGAGAGATTTACGAGGAAACGTCTTTCATTGGGCTTATGAAGGATGAAACCAGGAGAGATTTACGAGGAAACGTCTTTCATCGAGCTTATGAAGGACATAACTGTGGAGATTTCAGAAGAACCGTCCTTTATTCCCTACAACAATTGGCAAAGTAGCCAGCCATAAAAACCTTTCGACCCCAACAAAAAAAGCATTGGCCCACCAAAATGGACCAATGCTTTCCTATTTATTATAGTTCTTGCCCGTTCGTAGCAATAACATTCTTGTACCAGTAGAATGACTTCTTCTTACTACGCTCAAGTGTACCGCTTCCGTCGTCGTGCTTGTCTACATAGATGAAGCCATAACGCTTGGACAATTCACCTGTAGAAGCACTTACTAGGTCAATACAGCCCCAAGAAGTGTAACCCATTAAATCTACGCCGTCTTCAATTGCTTCACCCATCGCTTCGATATGCTCGCGAAGGTAATTGATACGGTAGTCGTCGTTGATGCTTCCATCTTCTTCAACCTTATCATATGCACCAAGTCCGTTTTCAACGATGAATAAAGGAACACGGTAGCGGTCATATAATTCATTTAATGCAATTCGTAGACCAGTTGGGTCGATTTCCCAGCCCCAATCACTTGCTTTAAGGAATGGATTTTTAACACCAGACATGATGTTTCCTGCTGATTTTTCTTCTTCTGTTTTCACTTTCTTTTCTGTACGTGACATATAGTAACTAAACGAAATAAAGTCAACAGGATATTGCTTGATCGTTTCTAAATCGCCTTCTTGCATATTGATTGAGATGCCGTTTTCTTTAAAGTAACGCTTAGAAAATGCTGGGTATTCTCCACGAACTTGTACATCTCCGCAAATATTGTTAAAGATTTGCGCTTCTTGTAATGCATACAACACGTTCTCTGGATTACAGTCTACTGAGTAAACAGGAGCATAAATTAACATACAGCCGATTTGAGCATCAGGATTAATTTCATGACAAGCCTTTGTAGCTAAGCTGCTTGCTACAAATTGGTGGTGCAAGCCTTGGAAGCTTTCCTGTAGGCGAACATCTTCTGTAGCTGGAGAGAACCCAAGTCCAAAGATTGGCATATGTGTTGCTCCGTTAATTTCATTGAATGTTAACCAGTATTTTACTTTGTTTTTATAACGGTTAAATAAAGTCGTTGCATAGCGCTCAAAGAACCCAATCACTTCACGGCTTCTCCAACCACCGTACTCTTTAATTAAATATAAAGGCATTTCATAGTGAGAGATTGTTACGACTGGTTCAATTCCGTACTTAAGGCACTCATCAAATACTCTTTCGTAGAATGCTAGACCTTCTTCGTTTGGCTCAAGTTCGTCTCCCTTAGGGAAAATACGAGACCAAGCGATTGACATACGGTATGTTTTAAAGCCCATTTCAGCAAAAAGAGCGATATCTTCTTTATAACGGTGATAGAAGTCAATTCCGTCATGGTTTGGATACGAATATTTTTCCTTATCGATCTCAAAGTTAAAGCCAGGAGTCGTGATTAATTGAAAACGGATTTTTCCACCAGGCATTACATCAGCAAGGTTCATTCCCTTGCCACCTTCAAGATACGCACCTTCTAATTGGTTTGCAGCTGTTGCACCGCCCCATAAAAATCCTTCTGGAAATTGATATGTTTTTGTCATCTGGAATTACCTCCATTTATGTTTTTAGGTTACGCTTACAAGCCGATAAAAATAAAAAAACCTAAATCACGTAGAGAAGACATACTAGTCTCATAGTTTACGTGATTTAGGTTTTGCCTGCATAACCAGTAACAATCCTAAAAAGGTTGTTTGTTTAATTGCGTTAACTATATCATGAATATTTTGTCGAAGCAAGAATTTTGTAAACGTTTTTTTAAAATTGTCACTTGTGATTTATGAACAAACTTTTTTGTATTTTTATATATATAAGATATAAGTCGGCAATCTATAAAAATATTAAAAAAATTTAAAAGAAAGCGTTGACACCTACCAAATTCCCGTGATAAATTACACGTATCAAATAAAACTTAATAAATTCCTTGAAGGAATGTTACCTTAAGTGGGCATAACCTGATCCGATTAGAACACGCATTGCTAGCTATATGTGTGTCTAATTGGCTCAGGTTTTTTATTTGGAAAAAATAAATCAATCATATAAAAGAAGGAAGGGTCAAAAATGAAATACGAGCAATTAGCAAAAGATATTATTGCCAATGTGGGCGGAAAAGAAAACGTTTCCAGTGTAGTCCACTGTATTACCCGTCTACGATTTAAGTTAAAAGATGAAAGCAAAGCAAACACAGAAGTGTTAAAAAATATGGATGATGTTGTTACGGTTATGAAAAGCGGTGGACAATATCAAGTAGTAATCGGAAACCATGTACCAGATGTGTACAAAGCAGTAACTACTGTTGGTGGATTCCAAGGTCAAACGCCTGTTGAAGAAGAGGAAGGTCCAAAAGGATCTCTATTAAGTCGCTTTATTGATATGATTTCAAGCATCTTCACTCCTGTTCTTGGAGTATTAGCAGCAACAGGGATGATCAAAGGATTTAACGCATTATTTGTCGCATTTGGTTTGTTAGATAGTACATCAGGTACGTACCAAATTTTAAACGCAACAGGTGATGCACTGTTTTACTTCCTACCAATCTTCCTAGGGTATACAGCAATTAAGAAATTCGGTGGTAGTCCATTTATTGGGATGGCGATCGGGGCAGCGTTAGTGTATCCAACTTTATCAACACTAACAGCAGGTGAGTCTCTTTATACAGTATTTGCAGGAACCATGTTTGAATCACCAATTTACGTTACATTCTTAGGTATTCCAGTTATTTTAATGTCTTATTCTTCATCTGTTATTCCGATTATTATCTCTGCATTCTTTGCAGCTAAAGTGGAAAAATGGTTAAAGACAGTTATTCCAGATGTGGTTAAAGCATTTGTTGTACCAATGTTAACATTATTATTTGTTGTACCACTTACATTTATTGTTATTGGCCCGGTAGCAACATGGGCAGGAAGCTTATTAGGTCAAGCGACATTAGCAGTCTATAATGTAAGCCCATTGATTGCAGGTCTCCTATTAGGTGGTTTCTGGCAAGTATTCGTTATCTTCGGTCTTCACTGGGGACTAGTACCAATTGCATTCAACAATCTTGCAACACTTGGTTATGACACAATCCTTGCAACTGTATTTGCAGCATCTTTTGCTCAAACGGGTGCAGTTCTAGCAATCTTATTAAAAACAAAGAACCAAAAATTAAAATCTTTAAGTATTCCAGCATTTATTTCAGGTATATTTGGTGTAACTGAACCGGCAATTTACGGTATTACACTTCCATTAAAGAAAGCATTTATCATGAGCTGTATCGCTGCAGGTATTGGTGGAGCTATTGCAGGTGCTACAAATGTAACGGGTTACATTATTGGTGGTCTTGGGATCTTTGGAATTCCATCTTATATTAACCCTGAAGGAATCGATTTCGGTTTCTATGGTGCAATCATCTCTATCGTAGTAGGTTTCATCGCAGGTTTAGTTCTAACTCTATTATTCGGTGGGATTAACAAAGAACAACAAGCTACAACAGAAACAACAGCAGCAGTTAAAGAAGTAGCAGCAACAAAGGTTCAAAATGAAGAAGTAGTAAGTCCATTAAATGGTGAAGTAATTGCTTTATCAGATGTTAAAGACGCAGCGTTTTCATCTGGCGCATTAGGTAATGGTGTAGCGATTGAGCCAAGTGAAGGGAAATTAGTTGCTCCAGTAGCAGGAACAGTTTCTGCACTTTTCCCAACAAAGCATGCAATTGGGATTACAACTGATTCAGGTGCCGATCTTTTAATCCACATCGGTATGGATACGGTTCAATTAGAAGGTAAGTTTTTCACCGCTCATGTGTCTCAAGGTGATTACGTAAAGCCAGGTCAATTACTAATTGAGTTTGATATGGAGCAAATTAAAGAAGCAGGTAAGCGGTTAACAACTCCAATCGTTGTAACAAATCATAAAGAGTTCGATTTACAACTTGCTGATTCAAAACAAGTGAAAATTGGTGCTCCATTATTTACACTAGATACAAAGTAAACAACAGGATCAGGAGAAAGGAAAGTACATTTCCTTTCTTCCTGCTATTTTAAGAGAGGATGGGTACTTATGGCATTTCCTAAAGGGTTTTTATGGGGTGGCGCAATCGCCGCAAACCAAGCAGAAGGTGCGTATTTAGCAGATGGAAAGGGTTTAACAACTGTTGATTTAATGCCAACTGGTAAGTTACGTTGGGAGATCTTACTCGGTAATTTACCTTCTTATGAACCACTTGAAGGCGAATTTTATCCTTCGCATGAAGCGATTGATTTTTACAATCGTTACAAAGAGGATATCGCGCTTTTTGCAGAAATGGGCTTTAAAGCCTTACGTTTATCCATCTCTTGGGCGAGAATTTTTCCAAATGGAGACGATTTAGTGCCGAACGAAGCAGGGCTACAATTTTACGACAATGTGTTTGATGAGTTATTAAAATATGGCATTGAGCCAGTTGTAACGATTGCTCACTTCGATGTGCCGGTTAATTTAGTAAAGAATTTTGGAAGCTGGAGAAATCGCAAGCTTGTTACATTCTTTGAAACGTATGCAACGACACTTTTTAAAAGATATAAAGACAAAGTAAAATACTGGATGACATTTAACGAAATCAATATGCTCCTGCACTTGCCATTCGTTGGAGCTGGTCTTGTATTTGAAGAAGGCGAAGATAAGAAGCAAGTAAAGTATCAAGCAGCACACCATCAATTAGTTGCGAGTGCTTTGGCTGTAAAAGCAGGTCATGAAATCAATCCAGATATGAAGATAGGCTGTATGTTAGCAGCAGGTCAAACGTATCCATACTCTTGTAATCCGGATGATGTGTTTGATGCGATGGAAAAAGATCGTGATTCGTTCTTCTTTATCGATGTTCAATCTCGCGGTCAATATCCAGGCTATGCAAAGAGATTTTTCAGAGACAATAACTTAAATATTGTTATGGAAGCAGGAGACGAAGAGCTTCTTAAAAACCATACAGTAGATTATCTGGGCTTTAGCTACTACGCAAGCCGTACAACAAGTACAGATCCAGAAATCAACAAGACAACATCTGGAAACGTATTTGGTTCGATTGAAAATCCATATTTAGAGAAGTCTGAATGGGGCTGGACCATCGATCCAAAGGGCTTCCGTATTACAGCGAACCAATTATACGATCGTTATCAAAAACCTCTCTTCGTTGTAGAAAATGGTCTTGGTGCAGTTGATGTTCCAGGAGAAAACGGGGAAGTGAACGACGATTACCGTATTGAATACTTACGTAAGCACGTGTCTGAAATGTCAGAAGCAATTGAAGACGGAGTGGAAATCCTTGGATATACGAGCTGGGGTCCAATCGACCTTGTGAGTGCTTCAACGGGTGAAATGAAAAAGCGTTATGGCTATATTTATGTGGACAAGGATAATGAAGGAAATGGAACATTGAAGCGTTCGAAGAAGAAGAGCTTTGACTGGTATAAAGAAGTGATTGTTTCAAACGGGGAAAAACTATAAGTAGTTGGATAAAAGTGGGAAAGCTCGGTGTTAGCTTTCCTTCTTTTGAATGTCTAAAAGAATTTTATAACGCGCACTATTTCCATTATAATAACAGTAAGAGAACCATAATAAACTTATAGGTGGTCAAATGAAAATAGCCAAAGTATACAATAACAACGTAATCAGTGCGTTTAACGAAAAAAACGAAGAGTTAGTGGTAATGGGGAGAGGTCTGGCCTTTCAAAAAAAGCCAGGAGATTTTATAGAAGAAGACAAGATTGAGAAGATTTTTGCTCTCAAAAATAACGATATGTCAGAAAAATTTAAAACGCTTTTATATGAAGTTCCGATCGAATATATGGAAGTTACAGAGGATATTATTAAGATTGCGAAAAGTAGACTCGGAAGGAATCTAAACGATAGCATATACATTTCCTTAACCGATCATATTCACTTTGCAGTGGAACGCAATGCAAAAGGCTACGACATTAAAAATGCTCTTTTATGGGAAATTAAGAGATTTTATAAGCAAGAATTTGTGATTGGGATGGAAGCCCTGAAGATTATCCAAGAGAAGCTGGGAGTCCTTTTACCAGAAGATGAAGCGAGTTTTATCGCGATGCATATCGTAAATGCAGAGCTTAACCAGGAAATGCCGAATGTTGCTAACATCACAAAAGTCATGCAGGACATTTTAAATATTGTGAAATATCATTTTAAAATAGACTTCGACGAGGAATCATTAAATTATTTTCGGTTTATTACACATTTAAAGTTTTTTGCTCAGCGTTTATATACTAAGACGTCTATCGAAGATGACGACCCGTTCTTATTTGAAACGGTGCGTGAGAAGCATAAAGCAGCATTTGAATGTACGGAAAAAATTAATGAATATATCGAAAATCAATTTGACTACAGCCTTACGAATAACGAAAAATTATACTTGATTATTCATATACAACGAGTCGTGAACCGTTAATTGCATAATTGAGATCACACATGGAAAAAATCTAATTATCACCTTAGAAAGGGGTATTTAGATGAGTGTGTATGAAAATTTCCCTGTAGCCAATCTGGAGAAAAACCAACTAGACAAAATTACCTCACTTGAGCAGGAATTGCGGAAGGAAACAAACGAAAATATCGTGCTAATCGCCTATGATGAAAAAGATGAATAACATAAAAGGAGGGGAGAATGACTAATCGATGCCATTCTCCCCTCTATTTATTATAAGATTTTTACGTTTAAAGGAAAAAGGTACGGTTCAGATGGTTGTTCGATCGTTTTCCAGTCGGTAATCTTGATAAAAGGCATCTCCGTTCCGTTATAGGTTGTCACATCTAGTACACCGGTGGCTTCTACCCATGTGTCTTTATCAAGAGTAGCTGCCTCATCAAATTGTGTTAAGAAACCGATAATGCTTGCATCTGCCACACAGTGAGTAATCAAGAAACGGGAGATGACAAGCTGATCTGATTGAAAGCCTTCCTCTTTATAAACGAAGCCCTTTAACGTGATTTCTCTTCCTTTATAAGAGGTTACGTCCTTACTAATTTCTTCATAGTTTAAATAATACACATAATCATCCATGTTAATGGGATCACTTTGCTTTAATTTTTGTACAAGAGAATTCATCTCTTCTTGAGTGATCTCGCCATATGGATTCGGAAGTACCTCCTCTGTGTCGGATGGTTGAACCAATTCTTCCTGTGCTGTCTCATCAGTTGAAGGTGTTTCACTTTTTCCGGTAATCACCGCCATTCCGCCTTTTTTCTCTGCGATAGAAGAATCGAGTACTTTAGCTGGTATGGTAAAACCAGTTACGAGAGGAAAGGCAATGATCACGTAAGATATGACTTTTTTTAGTGTTATTGGAGTATTTCCATGGTCATGGTTATGATCACAGTCATGATTATGGCTACACTCATGGTCATGGTGATGGTGATGAGTCTTTTTCTCCCAAATACGTGTAATTTGGATGAAGAACAAGATTAGGAACAGAACAGACGCGATCTGACTGAGTCCGATGTATTTCGGATTAATAAACATGGTAATCTCACCAGTATAGTGAAATTTAAAAATTAACACCGTGAATAGAAGCAAAATCGCTGCACGTACGGCTTGTTGGGTTTGGAAGACCACCTAAATCCCTCCTTATAAAAAGCTCTGCACGAGCACAATTGATAGAAATACAGTTGTTGCTACAAAGAACAATACACTAAGTACAAATTTTGCCCGGAAAACACTTAACATCATAAGCGTGTTTTTTAAATCAATCATCGGTCCGAAAATAAGAAACGCTAGGACAGATGGTGTTGGAAAAATACTATTAAAGGATGAACCGATAAAAGCATCTGCTTCCGAACAAAGAGATAATACATAGGCAAGACCCATCATGACAGCGATGGAGGAAAAAGGTCCATCTCCTGCTTCTAATAAGGATTTTGCTGGCATATACGTTTGTACAGCTGCAGCAAGAAATGCTCCAAAAATTAAAAACTTCGCCATATCGAAAAATTCATCGATGGAGTGGGTAAGCATCGAGAAGAACCGCTGGGTAAAAGGTTCTTTTTTTCTATTTGTAGGGATGGTTTGTGTACTCATAAGTGCTTGCTTAAATTGATGGCCTCGGAAGAAAAAGCTCACTAAAAACGCAACAAGAAGAGCAACGGCAAATCCAAGCCCCATTCTCCAACCAGCAATCGACGCGTTATTTCCAAACGCCATATACGTGGAGGCAATCACGATCGGGTTAATAAGCGGTCCCGTTAGCATGAAACCAATGGCTGCATATAGTGGAACCCCTTTTGAAACCAGTCGTCTAACAATCGGTACAATTCCACATTCGCAGGCAGGAAACAAGGCGCCGACCACACAACTCATAATAATAGCCTTCGTCCTGCTTTGAGGAATCCACCGCTGAATATGTTCTTCGGTGACAAAGATTTGAATCACTCCAGCAATTAAAACACCGATAAGCACAAAAGGAAATGCTTCAATTAATATACTTATAAAAATGGTATTAAGATTTAAAAATGAGGAGGGAAGAACGTCCCCAACGTCTAATTTTAATGTTAGTAAAAGAAAAGCGGCTGCTAATAAAAACAATCCCGTAATATCAAACAAGTTCGTTCGAACAATTCGATTCATATGTCCCTCCTATGTATTGGTTAAACCGTAACAATTACGTTTTATATTCTACCTTAAACTATATGGGCTTGTACATGGGAATATGTCTCTCTTTTTCAGGAAGACTCAAATGTGAATGAATGAGAGGGTGCGGTGAGGAACATCACTGCGAGAATGAGGCGGTTCACGCATAATTAACATATTAGACTATTTTTAAGGTAGGAGGATTTCGATTGTATAAAAATATCATCTTAGCCACCGACGGTTCGGATCATGCGAAAAGAGCAGCTGAAAACGCGATGCATATTGCTAGTTGCAGTCCAGGGTCTTTAGTAGAGATTGTATTTGTCGTTGATGCTGATAAAGTGAAATCTGACGTGCTGAGTCACTGGAACTCAGCCGATTTAGATGGTAAACGCAAGGAACGAATAAGAGAAGTCGAGAAAATGGCCAGAACATATGAGATATCCTACAAGGTCACGATTCTCCAAGGTGACCCAGGCCCGGCGATTGTTGAATATGCAAACAGTCACCATGCGGATATTATCGTGATTGGTAGCAGAGGGTTAAGTGGCTTGCAGGAATTTGTACTAGGAAGTGTGAGTCATAAAGTTGCCAAACGAGCAAACTGTCCGGTGTTAATAGTGAAATGAACATCAAGCAATTATTATGCTTGGTGTTTTTTTGTACGAATGAAATTAATGAAGAGATTTATAGATGAGGCGGTCTTATGACTCGTGACGCTGGTTTTACTTGTGTAACAGGTCATAAAGGGCATCTTATGACCTGTTGTGTTTTATTTTGATTGTCTTTCACGTCATAAAGTCATGTTTATGACCCTAAGGAGCTTGTTTTTAAGGGAAGAAGGTCATAAAACTATGTTTATGATCTTATGAGCTAATTTTCAAGGAGAAACAGGTTATAAAAGAAAAATATCACCAAACACCCATTGACAATATCTCGAATTCATAATATTATTATCTCATATTCAAGATATTTGAAACAGAGATAAAAGAGGAGGTGATCATATGGATAAGATTTGTTCTAACGAACCGTATCTGCTACTCATGCAAACAACAAAGGCGATTCAAGAATGTATAAAGGCAAATGTGACAAAGCGTGATCTCAGTGTGACCGAGTTTTCTGTTCTCGAAGTTCTATACCATAAGGGGACCCAGACGATTCATCAAGTGGGGAGCAGCATTCTTGTGGCTAGCGGGTCGATGACGTATGTAGTTGATAAGCTAGTACAAAAGGGTTTTTTAGAGCGAAATATTTGTCCAGGAGATCGACGAGCTATTCATATTTCTTTATCGGATAATGGGAGAAAATTAATGGATGCCCTTATTCCGGAGCATCAAGTACTGATTGATTCCATGTTTGCTTCATTAGATCGTTATGAAGTAAACAGTTTAATAGATGTACTAAGGAAAACGAAGATGAAAGTAGAAGAACACTCAAATTAACATATTGGTCTATATGGAGAGCAGCTCTTTTCTAAGAATGAAAAAATTCTGATTGGCTCTTGAAACATATAGTTAATATCCTAAAAAGTGTGTTTATAGCAACAATGTTTTAGAAAAGAGCCTTAACAAACAACTAGGAGGAAATACAACATGTTAGATTTAGGATTATTATTGATTCGTGTCGTTATCGGTTTATTATTCATTGGTCATGGCGCACAAAAATTATTTGGTTGGTTCGGTGGTTACGGACTGAAAGGGACAGGTGGCTGGATGGAGTCACTTGGATTAAAGCCAGGTGTAACAATGGCTCTTCTTGCTGGGTTAGCTGAATTGGTAGGAGGATTATTCTTTGCTGCTGGATTCTTAACTCCACTTGCAGGCCTACTTATTGCTGCAACTATGATCATGGCCATTGTAAAAGTTCACGGTGCCAATGGATTATGGTCAACAGCAAACGGATATGAATACAACTTAACATTATTAGTGATAGCCATTGGTGTTGCATTAACAGGTCCTGGAGCCTACGCAATCGACGCATTTATTTTTTAAAATATCTAGATTTTGAGAATCATAAATACAAGATAAAGACCCTCCTTAAACAGGTGGGTCTTTCATTCGTTGACATAATAAATAATCCTTTTAACCTGCGAAAATAGTAGGATATTCGTGTCGAATCGTGGTAAAATGGAGTCCACAGTAGGAAGGAATTGGGCAGTCTACTGAATTTTGCTCTGGGATGAGGGGTTACTTTGCTTGGGTCTGCCACATTTTATGTGTTCAATTTAAGCGATGTGTTGATTGCTATCTTCATTTCGATAATATGCTGTACATTAGGGGCAGAATTTTGTCGACGATTGAAGCTAGAAAATTATACGTTTACAAGAAGATTATTATACGCATTAATGCTAGGGTTTACTTTTTGGCTAGCGTTATTATTGGTTTGTTTCTCAATAGATTTACCCTACTCTACAGGGAATATTAATCTATACTTTCAATTAAGTTTTTACTTTTGCTTCATCGGATCTATAATCGCTCTAGGTGTAACAAGACAGCGATTAAATAGCTCGATTCAATACCTATTTGCAGGAATATTTACGACGCTTTGTATTTTAAGTACACTTAGTCTTGGTTTTTATCTTCTATACTCGGACCATCTAGATATAAAGCCAGTTCTTGCGACTATGACGGTATCTCTAACATTAGCAACGATGTTCTCCTTGCTTCGCTTCCTGATTCAAATAACGAATTCAGATATTTATCAATTTCTGTCTCGATGGAAGCTTGTTGGTAGTATTCTTGGTGGAGCTGCTTTTGCAGGAATTCCTTTTATGGTTGTTGTATCCATGCTGAATCTTGAAGAAATTAGTGCGGGTGATACAAATCCATTGATCATGCTATTACCTTTTACATATAGTGTCATTACGAATCTTGCCTTAATGCTTGTACCTGACTTGTTTGGTGAACGATTATTAATGCGAAACATTCAGTCGTATTTATCGCTATTTAATCATAATCCTGATGCTGTATTTGCCGTGAACTTGTCAGGGAACATCTTGCATGCGAATAAGGAGGCCTTTAAGCTAACAGGGTATGATCAAAAAGACATTAAGGGGTTGCATTTCAAAGAGCTTTTAATTTATGACGAAGAGGAAATTAATCGCTATATACAAAGCTTTCGACAAGGAGACATTCAATCGGTTGAAGTAAAACTTCGACATCGAGATGGCTTTTTTATTGATGTAAGAATTACTCCTGTTCGAATCATCGTGAAAGATGAACTGATTGGGGTATACGGAGTTGTTCGAGATATCACGGATAAAACGCAGGCGGAGGAAACGATTCGCTACTTGGCTTATCACGATGATTTAACAAGTTTACCGAATAAACGGAAGCTTGAAAAAGTGGCAGCAGAGGCGATTGGAGAAAATAAACCTTTCTATATTTTCTATATTGATTTTGATCGATTTAAACGAATTAATGATACGTTTGGTCATTTTTTCGGTGATAAAATTCTTCAAGAAACGGGGAAAAAGCTTGAGGAGCTCATGCCTAAAAATTGTACGATTGCAAGGCTTGGAGGAGATGAGTTTGCGGCACTTCTCCCTTATCCAGCAAGCTATGATGAGATTGCACAAAAAATAATTGAAGGCTTTCGTACCCCGATCGTCCTTGATGGCTTTGATTTCCTACTTACAGCGAGTATCGGTGTAGCTCATTTTCCAAAAGACGGAGAGTCGATTCTGGATTTATTAAAGGCAGCTGACCTAGCGATGTATCGAGCGAAAAATCAAGGGTCCAATCGATATGTTGTGTATGAGGCTACAATGAAAGAGCAATCACTTAATAAAATAAAGATAGAAAGTGAACTGCGTAGAGATATAGCGAATCGCAAGCTAACGGTGTATTATCAACCGAAATTTGATACAGGTTCAAATCAACTGGTTGGGTCAGAAGCACTCATTCGCTGGGAACATGAAGAGAGCGGATTTATTCCACCAAGTAAGTTTATTCCTATCGCTGAAGAAAGCAATTTAATCATTGATCTTGAGAGATTTGTGATTACGGAAGTGTTTGATACGGTTGGTGAATGGAAGAGGAAAGGGATGCCGGTTCCAAGAACTTCTATTAATATATCCGTTATTCATTTTTACCAAGAAGACTTTGTTGATTTTATCATTAAAAATTTAGCCACTTATGAGATCGATGGTAGTGATATCGAGATTGAAATTACCGAAAGTGTTATTATGCGCGGAGAGGAACGAGTCAATCGAAACCTGCTTGCGCTAAGAGAAGTCGGGGTTGAGATCAGTGTGGATGATTTTGGAACAGGGTATAGCTCCTTAAGTTATTTACAGAAGTTATCTGTTGATCGTTTGAAAATTGATCAATCCTTCATCGCTGATTATGAAAGCAATAAAGAAATCATTTCTGCTATAATTTCTATGTCACATAACTTAAATTTAAAGGTGATTGCTGAAGGTGTGGAGACGTCGAATCAAATTGGGTTTCTACAAAACATGAATTGCTTCGAGGTGCAAGGTTATTTCTTCTCCCCTCCAGTCGAACGTTCGAATTATGAAGATATTTTAATGAAATACGGTACAGCTAGCTAAAAATGCCTCATTTAGAGGCATTTTTTTTAATCAGCTGATTGATTTCTCATTCTTTCTTGTGCAAGTTTGACCATTTCTTTGACCATATTTCCACCGATTTGACCACCGATCTTGCCTGCTTGATGGGAGGTAAGATTGCCGTTATTACCTCTACTTAGTGGAATATTCATATCCGCTGCTACCTCGTATTTAACCTGGTCCGGATGATCCTTAGACACGACATACCCTCTTTGTTTCATGACATCTGCTTTTAACGAATCTAATGCCTCTCTAGCCTCTGGGATTAATGGGCGTCTTTTTCTAGCCATATTCGTTATACCCCTTTCATTTTTTTCTTAGTATGCACTTTCCTTATGTGAAATACTTGTGCAACCGGGGTTGACCATATATCCTAGAAATATAACAAAGAGGGGTTGAACAAGATGAAGTATGTATTGGGTCTTTTTATCCCTGGTGCTCTCGTTATTTTTTTCACAAGAGTTACATACAGCCATGTGATTGGTTTATTGCTTACAGTTGCACTAATAGCAGCATCGGTTTATAAAGGGTATACCGATTCCTTATCGCTCATTATTGTAGATGCCTTGTCATTAACGGTTGGGTTTGCATATTCGAAAATGGTTCGAGAGAGGGCAAAAAAACGATCTTAGGTAGAAGCTTGTCGATGAAATTTTCGACAAGTTTTTTTATGCCTTTTTTACTTATGGAGGGTGTTCAGGTCAATTCAATCAAACGTTTGATTGACCTTATTTCGACCTTGACTGACAGGCTTCGTGGTTCAATAGAAAAAACATCGAATATTTGTTCGTATATTATTGGTTTGTTTTCCCTGTTTTGTGGTAGAATGATTAATATGAAAATATAGGATATTTGATCAGCTAGGTCCGTCTTTGCTAGTTACTATAAATGAAATTCTAATGGATGCTTTTAATAGGAGGAGTACTTGTGAAGGACCAATTTGAATTAGTCTCAAAATACTCACCACAAGGAGATCAGCCTGCAGCAATTCAAAGGATTGTTGATGGAATACATAACGGTGAAAAACGTCAAACCTTGCTCGGAGCAACGGGGACTGGAAAAACATTCACGATCTCCAATGTCATTAAAGAAGTAAATAAGCCGACACTGGTGATTGCTCACAATAAAACGCTCGCTGGTCAGCTCTATAGTGAGTTTAAAGAGTTTTTCCCCAACAATGCTGTCGAGTATTTTGTTAGCTATTACGATTACTATCAGCCAGAGGCATATGTTCCTTCAACGGATACGTTTATCGAAAAAGATGCTAGCATCAATGACGAAATTGATAAGCTTCGTCACTCGGCTACATCCTCTTTGTTTGAAAGAAAAGATGTCATCATCATTGCGAGTGTTTCTTGCATTTACGGTCTCGGTTCTCCTGAGGAATATCGAGATCTTGTGCTGTCACTAAGAACGGGGATGGAAATTGAGCGAAATCAGCTCTTGCATCGCTTAGTAGATATTCAATATGAAAGAAATGATATTAACTTTCAGCGCGGAACATTCCGTGTTCGTGGCGATGTGGTCGAGATTTTCCCGGCTTCACGTGATGAGCATTGCTTGCGTGTGGAGCTATTTGGTGATGAAATTGATCGGATTCGTGAGGTTGATGCACTAACAGGGGAGATTCTTGGAGAAAGAGAACATGTGGCTATTTTCCCGGCATCCCACTTCGTTACACGTGAAGAAAAGCTCCTTGTTGCCATTGAAAATATTGAAAAGGAACTCGAGGAACGTCTAGCTGATATGCGCGAAAATGGAAAGCTTCTTGAGGCACAGCGGTTAGAGCAACGAACACGCTACGATTTAGAAATGATGCGGGAGATGGGTTTCTGTTCGGGAATTGAGAACTACTCCCGCCATCTAACTTTAAGACCTCCTGGGTCAACACCGTATACCTTAATCGATTATTTTCCAGAAGACTTCTTAATTGTTATCGACGAGTCACATGTTACGCTTCCGCAAGTTCGTGGAATGTTTAACGGCGACCAAGCGCGTAAGCAGGTTCTAGTGGATCATGGGTTCCGTCTGCCTTCAGCGATGGATAACCGACCGTTAACATTTACAGAATTTGAGGAGAAGATCAATCAAATTGTGTTTGTTTCAGCTACACCGGGACCATATGAACTTGAACACACGCCAGAAATGGTTCAACAAATCATTCGCCCAACAGGATTGCTGGATCCAACGATTGATGTTCGTCCGATTGAAGGGCAAATTGATGACCTTATCGGCGAAATTCATGAGCGGATTAAGAGGAATGAACGCGTTCTTGTCACAACGTTAACAAAAAAGATGTCCGAGGATCTAACCGATTACTTGAAAGAAATCGGTATCAAGGTACAATATCTACACTCTGAGGTAAAAACACTTGAAAGAATAGAGATCATTCGTGAGCTTCGACTAGGAAAATATGATGTTCTCATAGGGATCAACTTATTAAGAGAAGGACTGGATATTCCGGAGGTTTCGTTAGTAGCGATTTTGGATGCAGATAAGGAAGGGTTCCTACGTTCAGAACGTTCGTTGATCCAAACCATTGGTCGTGCGGCGCGTAATTCCCGCGGCCATGTGGTTATGTATGCGGATCGAATGACAAACTCTATGGAGCTTGCGATATCAGAAACGAAACGCCGTCGTGCCATCCAAGAAGAGTACAATGAAAAGCATGGTATCACACCAATGACGATCCAAAAAGGTATTCGAGATGCCATTCGTGCGACGCATGTGGCTGAGGACGAAGCAGAGTATAAGACAACAGAAAAGCTTACCAAGCTTACGAAAAAAGAGCGTGATAAGCTGATTGAGGATATGGAGAAGGAAATGAAAGAAGCTGCCAAGGCGCTAAACTTCGAGAGAGCGGCAGAGCTTCGCGATTTAATATTAGAGTTGAAAGCGGAAGGATGACGAACCAATGGCAATGGAAAAGCTCATAGTTAAAGGGGCTAGAGCTCATAATTTAAAGGATATCGATGTGACCATTCCGCGAGATAAGCTCGTTGTACTAACAGGACTTTCAGGCTCGGGGAAATCCTCTCTTGCATTTGATACGATTTATGCTGAGGGGCAAAGGCGCTACGTGGAATCATTATCTGCGTACGCAAGACAGTTTTTAGGGCAAATGGATAAGCCGGATGTTGATATGATTGAAGGACTATCACCTGCTATTTCAATTGATCAAAAGACAACGAGTCGTAATCCTCGTTCGACGGTAGGAACGGTCACGGAGATTTATGATTATTTACGATTACTATATGCTAGAGTGGGCCGCCCGACCTGTCCGAATCACGGGATTGAAATTAGTTCCCAAACGATCGAGCAAATGGTCGACCGAATTATGGAGTATCCTGAACGAACCAAGCTCCAAGTGCTTGCGCCGATTGTTGCAGGTCGCAAAGGGACACATGTAAAGGTATTTGAAGATATTAAAAAGCAGGGCTTTGTTCGCGTTCGTGTGGATGGAGAAATGCTTGATCTTTCAGACGAAATTGAGCTGGAGAAAAACAAGAAACATACGATAGAAGTGGTAGTTGACCGAATCGTCGTCAAGGAGGGAGTCACTGCCCGACTGGCTGATTCGCTTGAAACCGCTCTTAGTCTTGGAGAAGGAAAAGTAATTATTGATGTGATCGGCGAAGAGGAGCTATTGTTTAGCGAACATCATGCCTGTCCATTATGTGGCTTCTCCATCACGGAGCTTGAACCTCGTATGTTCTCGTTTAACAGTCCGTTCGGAGCTTGTCCTGCCTGTGATGGATTAGGATCAAAGCTCGAAGTGGATGTGGACCTTGTAGTTCCGAATAAAGAGTTATCTTTAAAACAGCATGCCATCGCACCGTGGGAGCCGACAAGCTCTCAATACTATCCACAGTTATTAGAAGCCGTGTGTAACCACTTTGGAATTGATATGGATATTCCTGTGAAGGATATTCCAAAGCATTTGTTTGAAAAAGTACTATATGGATCAAAAGAAGATGATATATACTTCCGTTACGAAAATGACTTTGGTCAAATCCGTGAAGGCTATATCCAATTCGAAGGTGTCATTCGAAATGTGGAGCGTCGTTACAAGGAGACAAGCTCTGATTTTATTCGTGAGCAAATGGAAAAGTATATGGCTCAGCATCACTGTCCGACTTGTAAAGGTGACCGCTTAAAGAAGGAAACATTAGCGGTGTTAATCAACAACCATCACATCGGTAAAGTGACCTCCTTCTCGATTCAAGAAGCTCATCATTTCTTTGACCATCTCGACTTAACGGAAAAAGAAACAAAAATAGCTAACTTAATTCTTCGTGAAATCAAAGAACGTCTTGGTTTCTTAATCAATGTGGGCCTCGATTATTTAACATTGAACCGTGCGGCAGGAACTTTATCCGGTGGAGAAGCACAACGGATTCGTTTAGCCACACAAATTGGATCAAGGTTAACCGGTGTGCTGTACATCCTTGATGAGCCATCAATAGGACTTCATCAGCGAGACAATGACCGATTAATTGATACGTTGAAAAATATGCGTGATATCGGAAACACACTAATCGTTGTTGAGCATGATGAAGATACAATGCTTGCTGCGGACTATTTAATTGATGTGGGACCTGGTGCAGGTGTTCATGGGGGACAAATTGTTTCTGCTGGAACACCGCAGGAGGTTATGGACGATCCAAACTCTCTAACCGGTCAGTATTTAGCTGGTAAGAAGTTTATACCGCTACCTATTGAGCGAAGAAAAAGTGATGGTCGCTACGTCGAGATTAAGGGTGCTAAGGAAAACAATTTGAACAATGTAAACGTGAAGTTCCCGCTTGGAATGTTCATCGCGGTAACAGGTGTTTCTGGTTCAGGAAAAAGTACATTAATCAATGAGATTCTTCATAAATCATTAGCTCAAAGGTTAAATCGTGCAAAAACCAAGCCTGGTCAGCATCGTGAAATCAAAGGGATTGAGCACTTGGATAAGGTCATTGATATCGATCAATCACCAATCGGCCGAACTCCAAGATCGAACCCAGCGACTTATACTGGGGTGTTTGATGATGTTCGTGATGTATTCGCAGCGACAAATGAAGCAAAAGTTCGAGGTTACAAAAAAGGCCGCTTTAGCTTTAACGTCAAAGGCGGCCGATGTGAGGCATGTCGCGGAGATGGAATTATCAAAATTGAAATGCACTTTTTGCCAGATGTATACGTCCCTTGTGAAGTATGTCACGGCAAACGTTACAATCGTGAAACGCTGGAAGTAAAATATAAAGGCAAGAATATTTCCGATGTTCTAGATATGACGGTAGAGGATGCACTCGTTTACTTCGAGAATATCCCGAAAATTAAAAGGAAGCTTCAGACCATCCACGATGTGGGGCTTGGTTATGTTACGCTTGGTCAACCTGCGACCACTTTATCTGGCGGAGAAGCCCAAAGGGTAAAGCTTGCGTCTGAGCTTCATCGCCGTTCCACTGGTCGTTCCTTATATATTCTCGATGAGCCGACCACCGGGTTACATGTAGATGATATTTCACGATTGCTTGTCGTCCTACAGCGCCTCGTGGAGAACGGAGATACCGTTTTAGTCATTGAACACAATCTCGATGTCATTAAAGCGGCGGACTATATTATTGACCTTGGGCCAGAGGGTGGAGATAAGGGAGGTACCATTATTGCGATGGGAACCCCGGAACAAGTATCGGAAGTACCCATATCGTATACAGGGAAATACTTAAAGCCGATTCTCGACCGTGACCGTGAGCGAATGAAGAAACAAATTCAGCAAAAAGAAGAAGTAACTAACTCGTAAAGTGGGGAGCAGTTCCGTATAAGGAATTGCTCCTATTTGTATCACGCTCCTCAAAATTCATGAAACTTTTATTTATTAAGAACGTACATATGAGCAGAGGAGATGAAGGAAAATGAATACAGAGAAAGTGTTGGCTGGACTGAGTTACTTGAGTATCTTTTTTGCTGGTTTTATTTTTCCATTGGTTGTATTTTTAGTTTCTTCTAGTTCTTATGTTAAGCAGCATGCGAAGAAAGCCTTTTTGTCGCATTTGATTCCAATTGTTCCCGTTCCGTTTTTAGTCGGTTCAGCGATATATCTAGATATGACCAACCAGATAACAGACACAGCACCGATAGCTATCATGATAGGGGCGCTTTTAACAGGATTAATCGCTATCATCGTTACGATTTGGAATCTAGTTAAAGCCATAAAAGTCTTTGCGAATGAAGATTATTAGAGCATTGGGGAGGGTATAACCATGAAAGAAGAGAGAAAACGAATCTTGCAGATGGTTGAGGAAGGGAAGCTTAAAGTAGATGAAGCGTTATTACTATTAGAAG
The DNA here is from genome assembly GCA_041640555.1 of Bacillaceae bacterium. Lineage (GTDB taxonomy): Bacteria > Bacillota > Bacilli > Bacillales > Cytobacillaceae > Robertmurraya_A. Next base: position 39,995 of record JBEQAB010000002.1, on the reverse strand, counting down.
AATTGGAGAAATCCAATACCTCCATGGAAGAAAAGCAACAAAAGTTATACCACGAGCTTTCAACAGTTGTGAATTTTGAGGAAGGGAAAAAGTCGTCAGGTTTTTCTTATCAAAAGGCTCAATCTGCAAAAGATAAAATACTAGAGTTTGTTGATGTGGCGTTTAAAAAGATCAAGGATTTTGATCTTGATTGGAATTTTGGTCAATCGGTAGATGTTTCTCATATCTATCAACAAACACATGCAAGAGTAAAGGATATAGATATTGATGTAGCCAATGGTTCGGTGACACTGATCCCGTGGGATCAATCAGATGTTCGCGTTGAATGTGAGGCAAAGGTGTACCGTGTCGAATCACCAGAGGAAGCGAAAAGCCTCTTCATCAAAGATGTGTTATTTTCGGTCGAAGGGGATAAACTAAGTTTCGGAGCACAACAAAAGTGGATGAAGGTGCAGGCAAAGGTATATGTGCCATCAACTGATTTTGACCATATTCGCATCCGCATGTTTAACGGGCCGATTACAAGTGAAAACCTTGTAGTGGCTTCGTTCAAAGCCAAAACCGCAAATGGAAAAGTGGATGTGTCCAACATTAAGGCTTCAAAGACAGAACTCGAAACAGCAAATGGACAAATTACGGTTAAGCAAAGCCAAATAGAAGATTTTGAAGCAGAAACGATTAATGGAGCTATCAGAGTGGATGGTACGTATAAAAAGCTCGACCTCCAATCGTTTAACGGAAATATTGAATGTGAGCTGGCTGGTGACCAAAGTGATGTGGTTGTAGCGAAAGCAACAACAGGCTCCATCAAGGTGAAGGTACCGGCTTCATGGGCATTAAGCGGCGAACTAAAGTCCAATCTAGGTGGCTTCCAAGTAGACGTTGACGATATTTCGGTGGTAGAAAATAAAAGTGAAGTGGTTCAAAAAATGTTTAGTTTTAAATCTACAAGACCGCTGGATACCTTTACAACGATTCTAGCAGATACAAAGACCGGTTCGGTTTCGTTGAAAAAAGTGAAATAAGAATGGATGATTGCGATGAGATGGCTTATAGGAATTGGAATTAATGCGATTTTGTTTATCGCATTGGCAGGCTATTTTGAAAACTCCTTTTATATCGAAGGCTTTGGGGCGGCATTGGCCGCGAGTTTCATATTAGCGATTCTAAATATGCTGGTAAGGCCGATTTTAATCATATTAACTCTGCCAATCACATTTGTGACGCTTGGTGCATTCTTGCTAGTCATCAATGCATTGACGCTTCTGCTCACCGATGAGTTGGTCGGTTCTTCCTTTGAGATCGACGGATTCTGGATGGCCTTCTTTATCGCACTCATCATGTCGATCGTAAATGTCATCCTTCAAAAGACCGTTTTTTCGAGAAAAAAGGAAAATGACTAAGTTTCCACCCTCCTTTTTAAAGCAAAGGAGGGGTTTTTTTATGGAAATGGGAGGATTTCTATATATCTAAGATGGTTCCTGATTACGTCTGTATAATTGTGTAAAAAGAATAGAGTCATTTTATTCCCTCTTGGCTACAATGTTTAACAACCACGATAAACATAGAAAAGAGGAATAAAAATGACTCAATTACAGTTTAACCTAAATATGGATCTTTTAAAAGATTCGGTGATGAATTCTAACATTGATGCAGTTGTAAAATCAGCTATTGTTCTTGTGTTAAATGAGTTTATGGAAAAAGAAAGAGACGATTATTTACGCGCTTCTGCTTACGAACGTTCTATTGAACGCCAAGACTATCGCAATGGCTACTATGAACGCGATGGTTCTGGAAATTAATTTGCGATTTTAAAGATATTTTTGCGATTCTGGAAATTAATTTACGATTCTAAAATTATATTTGCGATTCTAGAAAATTAATTGCGATCGCGAGTACATAATATAGAATTTAAACATTCATCCGATAGCCCCAAAAAGTTCAACTTTTCCATCACTAATTTCCATTTCCCCGGTTACTTTCCAACAACATGAGTAAAATAAACAACGATTGGGAAAGGAGGCTTTTATGAGCAAGAAACTGCTGATTACAACCTTAGCATGTATCATTTTACTTGGAAGTGTAGGGTGTACAGAGATGAAAGCTGAGCAGCCGAAAACTGAGTCCCCGAGAAATGTCATTATGATGGTGATGGACGGAACAAGCTCGGGAGCGGTCTCATTAGCCCGTTGGTATAAAGGAAGAGATCTTGCGTTAGATCAAATCTTGACGGGTGGCGTGCAAACGTATTCGGCAGAATCTGCGATCACAGACTCAGCCGCTGCGGCCACTGCTCTGGCAACTGGAAACAAAACGGATGAGCATTATATTGGGCTTCTTCCATCAAAAATTACAACACCGGGAAAGCAGGACGAAAACCCGAAGCATGCACTCATGCCGGTAGCCAATGTGTTAGAAGGTGCGAAGCAAGTAGGGAAAGCGACTGGTATTATTGCTACCTCTGAAATTCAACACGCCACACCTGCTGGATTTTCCACACATGTTCCGAGCCGGAAGCAAAAAGAAGATATTGCTGAACAACAGGTGTATCAAGGAATCGATGTTGTACTTGGTGGGGGAGCAGCTCAACTAACCAATCGTAAAGACCAAGAAGATCTACAAAAGATCATTAAAGGAAACGGCTATCAATGGGTCGACACGAGAAGTGAATTGCAAAAGGCGAACAGTACAAAAATCTGGGGAAGCTTTGCCGAGCAGTCGCTTGCATACGATATAGACCGTCCAGCAACAAAGCCTTCCGAGCCCACTCTTGCTGAGATGACAAACAAAGCGATTCAAACTCTTTCAAAAGACGAAGATGGATTTTTTCTTTTTGTGGAAGGAAGCAAGATTGACTGGGCTGCACACAATAATGATATTGTTGGAATGATTAGCGATGTGTTAGCCTTCGACGAGGCCGTAAAGGAAGCAGTTAGGTTTGCTGAAAAAGATGGAAATACGATGGTGATTGCCGTGACGGACCATGGAAATAGTGGAATCTCGATAGGAAATCGGCAAACATCTAGATCGTATGCGCATACACCCGTTGAAAGCATAATTCAGCCATTGAAAAAAGCCCAGCGGACGATCGAGGGTGCACTACAGGACCTAAAGCCGGATCGATCCAATATCAAACAAGTAGCAAAGCAGTATGGGCTGGATCATTTATCAAACAATGAAGTAAGAATGCTGATCAACTCCAATCATATTGGTGCCGATCTATCTGCTATGTTAGCAGACAAAGCCCAACTTGGTTTTACAACATACGGTCATACGGGAGAAGATGTATTTCTGTACGCTTATGGTCCGTCTCATCCAACAGGCTTCCTAGAGAATACGGAATTACCTAGAACAATGGCAGAGTTCATGGGGTTTAACTTAGAAAAGTTGAGTCAATCGTTGTTCATAAATGCAAAGGATGCATTTGAGAAGGAAGGCTACGTGACAAAAATTGATCACTCGAAAAAATATAATCCTGTATTTATAGCTACTAAAAGAGACATCTCTATTGAAATCCCTGCGAATAAAAATATCATTGCGGTAAATGGAAAGCCCCATTCTCTAAATGGAATCTCGATTTTCAATGGAGGAGATTTTTTTGTAAGTGAACAAGTAAAAGAGTTTACCCCTTAATTTCTAACCCTTCTCAATTTTGAGGAGGGTCATTTTTTTGACAAAATACGCGGATCAAATTTGGTTCTTTAAAAAAAGATGGTAAAATAGATAAGAATTGTCTCTTTACATACAGAGGAGGAACACGACCATGGCGAAAGTTCGCACGAAAGATATTATTGAAAAATTTGACCTTGAGTTAATTAGTGGAGAAGAAGGAATAAATCGCCCGATCACGATGAGCGATATTTCTAGACCGGGTATTGAGATAGCAGGGTTTTTCGATTATTATCCAGCTGAGCGGATCCAACTTCTTGGGAAAACAGAGCTAACCTTTGCGGAAAAATTGTCGCCAACGGAGCGTGCCATTCGTATGGAAAAGCTTTGTACGGATGTAACTCCCGGAATCATTGTAACAAGGGAGCTTGAGGTACCTGAAGAACTGATCGAAGCCTGTGAACGTGAGGCTGTGCCGCTTATGCGTTCTAGACAGAAGACGACACGTTTTTCTGGACGATTGACGAATTTTTTAGAAAGTAAGCTTGCACCTACAACGGCTGTTCATGGGGTTCTCATTGATATTTATGGAGTAGGAGTTCTAATCACGGGGAAAAGTGGCGTCGGTAAAAGTGAAACGGCTCTTGAACTCGTCAAACGTGGACATCGATTGGTTGCAGATGATTGCGTAGAAATTCGTCAGGAAGATGAAGATACGCTTATTGGTAACTCTCCAGAATTGATTGAGCATTTACTTGAAATTCGCGGATTAGGAATCATTAACGTGATGACACTGTTCGGAGCAGGAGCGGTTCGTAGTCATAAACGTATTACATTAGTTATTAACCTAGAATTATGGGATCAAAATAAGCAGTACGACCGTCTAGGGTTGGACGAAGAGAAAATGAGAATCATTGACACAGATTTAACAAAATTAACGGTTCCTGTTCGACCTGGTCGGAACTTAGCCGTTATTATTGAAGTAGCAGCGATGAACTTCCGTCTAAAGCGAATGGGAGTGAACGCAGCGGAGCAGTTTACGAATCGTTTGGCTGATGTGATTGAAGAAGGCGAGCATGACGAAGAACATTAATCCTAAGGGGGATGAGCTGTAATGGAATCAACAATTCAACCGATTGACCCAATTGCGTTGTCACTCGGTCCAATCCAGATCCATTGGTACGGTGTGATCATTGGGGTGGGAATTGCACTTGCATTGTATTTAGCGATGCGAGAAGGAGAAAGAAGGGGGCTGCATAAAGATATTTTCCCAGATTTGATGCTTTGGGCGATCCCTATTGCTATCATTTCAGCTCGTATTTATTATGTGGCTTTTGAATGGGATTATTACTCGCAAAATCCAGGTGATATTATCAAGATTTGGAACGGTGGTATAGCAATTCATGGCGCATTAATCGGTTCGGTTATTACTGCGATTGTGTTTTCAAGGAAGAAAAATATTTCGTTTTGGAAGCTTGCGGATATTGCTGCCCCAAGTATTATCATTGGGCAAGCCATCGGTCGTTGGGGAAATTTTATCAACCAAGAGGCACATGGGGGCGAGGTAACGAGAAGCTTTTTAGAAGGCTTATTCTTACCAGAGTTTATCATTAACCAAATGTATATTGATGGCACCTATTATCACCCAACCTTCTTATATGAATCAATCTGGAATCTTTTAGGTTTTATTTTATTAATGTCACTAAGAAGAGTGAATTTACGACAAGGTGAGATTTTCCTTTCCTATGTGATTTGGTATTCCATCGGTCGTTTCTTTGTGGAAGGAATGCGTACGGACAGCTTGATGTTAACAGAATCTTTACGTATTGCCCAGACGATTTCGATTGCCTTAATTGTTTTAGCCGTTGGTTTAATCGTTTATCGAAGAGTAAAAGGATACTCGAAGGTCCGGTATTTGGACCAGAGTGTGTAAATTATAGAAAAAGTGAGAGGGACAGTTTCCCCTTTCACTAGCTGGTGTTCCTGTGGAACAAGGCTAGCTTCAGGTGAAACTACCCTCATCCTAATACAAATAAGGGAGCACGGAGAGAAGATGCTACAATCTACGAAAGCAGGGTTTTTCGTCGGTTTGAAGACCGTTTGGGCATTGGGGAAAATTATATTTCCGGTTGCCCTTATCGTTGCTTTGCTGCAGCACACCCCTGTTCTGCCATGGGTGATACAATTAATTACTCCTTTGATGGGGATTTTTGGACTTTCTGGTGACGCAGCGATTCCGCTCGTACTAGGAAACTTTCTCAATCTGTACGCGGCCATCGGTGCCATGCTAACGATTGATTTATCGGTAAAAGAAGTGTTTATCATCGCAGTCATGCTATCTTTTTCACATAATATGCTCGTGGAATCGAGTGTCGCCATAAAGGTAGGCGTGAAGCTTTGGGTTGCTCTTACCGTGAGAATTGGATTGGCCATTTTTTCAGGAATTTTGATTAATCTTGTATGGCAAGGTGGAAGTGATCGTGCCCAATACGGGTTGGTCACAGTGAAAGAAGAAACAGTGAGTGGAGTCCTTCCTGTCCTTTTTGAAGCACTGCAAACAGCCGCACTTGGAATTGTTCAGTTAGCTATGATTGTCATGCCGTTAATGATTGTGATTCAAATATTAAAGGACTTAAAATGGCTTCAGGTATTTTCTCGATGGATGGCACCAGTGACAAGAGCATTAGGAATGAAGGAAAATACATCAACCACTCTTGCGGCAGGATTGATCTTTGGCCTAGCGTATGGAGCGGGCGTCATGATTCAGGCGGTAAAAGAGGATGGAGTGAGCAAGAAAGACGTAACGATTGCATTCATTTTCCTCGCTGCTTGCCACGCCGTTGTGGAAGATACCCTGATCTTTTTACCATTAGGAATACCTGTCCTTCCCTTACTACTGATCCGTTTAGTATTGGCGATCGTATTGACCGTCATCGTGGTGAAAGTTTGGAAGCGCGTGGAGTTCTCAAAACGAAAGGAAACAGTCTATGACCACTAAAACAACAACCATCTTATTTGATTTAGACGGAACATTAATCGATACTAACGAACTTATTATTCAATCCTTTCTACACACCTTACAGCACTACTATCCTGACCAATACAAGCGTGAGGATGTGATCCCGTTTATGGGACCAACGCTCGTAGAAACATTTGGCGGAATGAATCCGGATAATGTCGAGGAAATGATAAAGACTTATCGTTCCTTTAACATTAGCAATCACGATTCACTTGTAAAGGAGTTCGAGGGTGTAAAAGAAACGGTTATTGCCTTAAAGGAAAAAGGTTATAAGATTGGAATCGTAACGTCGAAAATGTCTGACGTCGTGATGAAAGGGTTGAAGCTAACGGAGCTAGATCCTTATTTTGAAATTGTCGTGGCACTTGATCACGTGGAAAAAGCAAAGCCAGACCCAGGTCCGGTACGTATGGCATTAGAAAAACTGCATTCTACTCCAGAGGAAGCGATCATGGTTGGAGATAACCATCATGATATTTTAGGAGGGAGAAATGCGGGAGTAAGAACGGCTGCAGTTGCCTGGTCGATTAAAGGTCGTGACTATTTAGCCAAGTATAATCCAGATTATATGCTTGAAAACATGACTGATTTATTGGCGATTTTAGAGGCAGAAGGATAATGAGAAGGACGACTCGCTACCCAGTTGAAGGAGCGAACTCTCTCTGGCATGTATACAAAACCGTCCCTTTCGTAAAAGTCGTCAAAAACTTCATTGTCATCCAAGTCGCGCGATATACACCATTTTTAGGATTGAAAAACTGGCTGTATCGAACATTTCTAAAAATGAATATTGGTGACCAAACATCGTTTGCTCTTATGGTCATGCTTGACATTATGTTTCCAGAAAAAATCAGCGTGGGCAAAAACACGGTCATCGGTTATAACACCACGATTCTTGCACACGAATACTTAATCAAAGAATATCGGTTAGGAGAAGTGCAAATCGGGAGCGAAGTAATGATCGGAGCAAATACAACGATTTTACCTGGCATCACCATTGGGGACGGAGCCATTGTATCAGCAGGAACGCTCGTCCATAAGGATGTTCCAGCAGGAGCGTTCGTTGGTGGCAACCCCATGCGCGTGATTTACACAAAGGAAGAACTCGAAGCAAGATGGGAAGAGGACCCGATTTACGGAAATCATAAGCTTCATTAACAGTAGTTAGTGAAGCTTTTTTGTATATCATCGTCGTTTGGTGTCCATAATCGAGCCTTTATTGTGCTAGCAATACCAGCGAAGAGAATGGACGCTAATCGACTAAATTACCAATTTTTCAGTTGACGACCTCCTTGAGAAAGGAGTAAACTACATATAACTTCAATTTGCTAACATATTAGCGAACTAAAGGATTCGGAACATTTTGATATAGAGGTGATTGTCTTGAGTCGTTTGTTTATGTTCGAAAAACCACTTGGAATGAGGGATACTCTTCCAGGATTATACGAAACGAAAAGCATTGCTAGAGATGCGATCAAATCTGAAATGAAACGTTGGGGCTTTCAGTTTATTGAAACACCCGCACTTGAATATTATGAAACGGTCGGAACCGCTTCGGCTATTCTTGACCAGCAGCTGTTTAAATTATTAGATTCACAAGGTCATACACTTGTGCTGAGACCGGATATGACGGCCCCGATCGCGCGTGTGGCAGCATCTAAGCTGTTGAAGGAAGACTTGCCACTGCGTTTGGCCTACTCGGCAAATGTTTACAGAGCACAGCAAAGAGAAGGGGGCAGACCAGCAGAGTTTGAGCAAATCGGTGTCGAGTGTATTGGTGACCATACGATTAGTGCAGACGGAGAGGTCATCGCTCTATTAATCTCGTCATTACGTGAGGTTGGACTACCTAAGTTCCAAATTTCCGTAGGTCATATCGGCTTTGTTCAGACATTATTTCAGCAAATTTTAGGAACGGAAGAGCGTGCTCAAGCATTAACGAAATTTCTATATGAAAAAAATTATGTAGGATACCGTGAGCATGTAAAAAACCTTGCGTTATCTTCCATTGATAAGCAAAGATTATTGGATTTCCTAAAGCTTCGCGGAGGCGAGGAGGTTCTAAGCTTTGCCAATGATATTATTGAAAATGAAAGTGGTCGTGAAGCCCTTTCTCAGCTTCAGCAATTGTGGGAGATTGTCGTAGCCTTTGGTGAGGAAGATAAGCTGAAGTTTGACTTAACACTTATTAGTCATATGAGCTACTACACAGGAATCGTGTTTGAAGTCTACTCTCACGCGGTAGGTACACCAATTGGAAATGGCGGCCGATATGATCTTCTTTTAGAAAAGTTCGGGAAGGCAACAGGAGCGACCGGATTTGCATTATACTTAGACCGCTTAATCGAAGCGCTTGGTGGGTTATCAGAAGAAACGCCGATGACCTGTATTTTATTCAGTGATGAACGACGACAGGAAGCGTACCAGGTGGCAAAAGAAAGACGTGCCATCGGAGAAAAAGTCGTGTTACAAGATATCAATGGTGTGAAAAATATTGATGCATGTACGAATCAATATACAGATATCGTCTTTTTAATCGGAAAAGCAGGCAGGGGGTCTTAACAGTGAAGGAAATGCTAACAATTGCAATGCCGAAAGGGAGAATTTTTGACGAAGCAGTCGAGCTTCTCCGTCAAGCGGGCTTCAATCTTCCACCTGAGTTTGAAGACTCTCGCAAGCTCATTATCGATGTGGAACAAGAACAATTTCGCTTTATTTTAGCGAAGCCGATGGACGTCCCGACTTATGTAGAACACGGCGTAGCAGATTTAGGGATTGCAGGGAAAGATGTTATGCTAGAAGAAGAGCGTGATGTGTATGAACTTTTAGATTTGAAAATTAGTGCCTGCTACTTGGCGGTTGCAGGTTTACCAAATACAAAGATGAACGATGTGGCTCCAAAGGTGGCTAGCAAGTATCCGAATGTGGCAGCAGCCTATTTCCGTGAACAGGGGGAACAGGTGGAGATCATCAAGCTGAATGGTTCGATCGAACTGGCACCGATTATCGGATTATCTGATCGCATCGTAGATATCGTGTCTACAGGAAAAACACTAGTTGAAAATGGACTAGTAGAATATGAGCGTATTGCCGATATTACTTCTCGTCTGATCGTAAATCCGGTCAGCTACCGAACAAAGGATGAGCGAATTAGTGAGATCGTTGATAAGTTAACAGACGTGATTCACGGTGTAAGGAGCTGAACAGGATGAGAATTCAAAAGGTAAGTGAGGCGGTTAGCATTAAGCGTTCGGTGGACGCGGGAACCGAGGAACAACGCCAAACGGTAAAGATGATCATTGAAGATGTACGAAAAAATGGAGATCATGCTCTATTGACCTATACAGAAAAATTTGATCGTGCCACGTTAACATCAATGCTGGTTTCTGAAGAAGAAATTCGTGAAGCATACGACGAAACTGGTGCGGAATATGTGGCGATTATTAAGGAAGCAGCTGAAAATATTCGCTCCTTTCATGAAAAGCAGGTACGCAATTCTTGGCTGACAACTGAAGCAAACGGAACCATTCTTGGTCAAAAGGTCACTCCACTTGATTCTGTTGGTGTGTATGTGCCAGGTGGAACAGCGGCGTACCCATCGTCTGTCCTTATGAATGTAATGCCAGCAAAAGTGGCTGGGGTTGAGCGCATCGTCATGGTGTCTCCTCCAGGTGCCAATGGAAAGTTACCGGCAGCCGTCGTTGTTGCGGCTCAAGAAGCTGGTGTGAAGGAGATTTTTAAGGTAGGGGGAGCGCAAGCAGTCGCTGCTCTTGCTTACGGAACAGAAGCGATTAAGCCGGTTGATAAAATCGTCGGACCAGGTAACATCTATGTAGCCCTAGCCAAGCGTGAAGTTTTCGGTGACGTGGACATTGATATGATCGCAGGTCCGAGTGAAATTGCCGTTTTAGCAGATGACACCGCTCGAGCAAGTGAAGTGGCAGCGGATCTTCTTTCTCAAGCAGAGCATGATGAAAGAGCATGCTGTGTGCTTGTTACCACTTCACAAGAATTAGCTGAACAGGTTTCTAAAGAGGTTGTTCTTCAACTAGAAACACTTCCTCGTAAAGCAATTGCCGAACAATCGATCGCTGACTATGGAGCAATTTATGTGGCCGACACATTAGAAGAAGCGATTGCGACCATTAACACATTGGCGCCAGAGCATTTAGAAGTGATGACGGCCAATCCAATGGAGCTTTTAGGGCAAATCAAACACGCGGGTGCGATTTTTATCGGTCGATACAGTTCCGAACCAGTCGGAGACTATTTCGCAGGCCCCAACCACGTGCTACCAACGAACGGAACCGCCCGTTTCTCAAGCCCATTAAACGTAGACGATTTCCAAAAGAAATCAAGCATTATCTCATACAGCGAAAAAGCATTACAACAAAACGTCGAAAAAATCGCTGCCTTCGCAAGACTTGAAGGCCTAGAAGCCCACGCAAGAGCAGTGGAATCGCGATTTAAATAAAAGGAATAGGGGCGTTTCCACCCGAAGAAGCCTTTGTTGCGCAGCAACACCAGCGCACGGAGGGTGAAGCGCCCCCTTGACCAACACTTTTTTGAACAGGAGGATTCGGGATGACAAGGACAGCAAGCATTACAAGAAAAACAGGTGAAACAAATATAGAACTTGCTTTAACAATTGATGGAGAAGGTAAATCAGAACTAGAGACGGGCGTTCCTTTCATGACTCATATGCTTGATTTATTTACCAAGCACGGTCAATTTGACTTAACCATCAACGCCAAGGGTGACACAGAGGTGGACGATCACCACACAACAGAGGACATTGGCATCTGCTTAGGACAAGTCCTTCGTGAAGCATTAGGCGATAAAAAAGGAATCAAGCGCTACGGAAATGCATTTGTACCAATGGATGAGACACTTGCTCAAGTCGTTGTTGACTTAAGCAACCGCCCACACTTAGAAATGCGCGCGCACTTCCCAAGTCAAAAGGTAGGAACCTTCGATACCGAGTTAGTTCATGAATTTCTTTGGAAGCTTGCCCTTGAAGCACGAATGAACCTCCATGTGATTGTTCACTATGGTCAAAATACACACCATATTATTGAAGCAATTTTTAAAGCATTAGCTAGAGCATTGGATGAAGCAACCACGATTGACCCAAGAATAAAGGGCGTTCCATCAACGAAAGGGATGTTGTAAATGATCGGAATTATTGATTACGGCATGGGGAATTTGTTCAGCGTTTCGAAGGCCCTCGAACGGCTCGAAGCTCCTTACTTCATTTCAGAGGATGCTAGCGAACTGCTACAAGCTGATAGCTTAATCTTACCAGGGGTTGGATCATTTAAAGATGCTATGGAAAAGCTGAACGAATCAGGACTGACTACGATGATCAAGGAATATGTGAAGACTGGAAAGCCATTGCTAGGCATTTGCCTTGGTATGCAGCTGTTATTTGAAGAAAGCGAAGAGAACGGATTAACAAAGGGGTTAGCGTTACTACCAGGAAACGTGATTCGTTTTCCAGGAGAAACTCCTGAGGGAGAGGCGTACAAGGTTCCGCATATGGGCTGGAACAATATTCACTTCTTCCGTACGTCGCCGATTTTAGAAAATATCCATGAAGACTTTGTGTATTTTGTTCACTCGTATTACGTAAAAACAAAGGATCATGAGGTCGTCATCGCAAGCTGCGATTATGACGTGGAAGTACCTGCTGTAGTAGGGCGTGGAAATGTGTTCGGTATGCAATTTCACCCGGAAAAAAGCAGCAAGCTAGGCATGGAGCTATTGCGTAATTTTACTGAGCTAACGAAAGAAAGGGTGGCACGATGAGCTTTACTATTTATCCAGCAATTGATATGCGCGGAGGCAAATGCGTCCGCCTTTTACAAGGAGATTATAATCAAGAAACCGTGTATGGAGATTCTCCATTTGATATGGCGAAAAGCTTTGCCGATGCTGGAGCCGAGTGGATACATATGGTCGACCTTGACGGAGCAAAGGATGGCAAACGTGTGAATGATCGCTTTGTGATCGAGGCTGCCCAAAAGCTTGATGCGAAAGTACAAATTGGTGGAGGGATTCGTACGGAGGAAGATATTCTTCATTACCTAAACAATGGCGTGTCACGTGTCATTATCGGGAGTGTGGCCGTGTCAAAGCCAGAGTTCGCCATTGAAATGATTCAAAAGTACGGAGAAAAGATCGCAATTGGTCTCGATGCGAAAGATGGCTATGTGGCCACTCATGGTTGGCTTGATACTTCTTCGGTCACAGCGGTTGAGCTTGGTAAGCGTCTAGCTGAGGCGGGTGCAGAGACATTTATTTTTACAGATATCGCAACAGATGGGATGCTTTCTGGCCCGAACTTATTGGCTGTAGAAAAGCTGGCGGTTGAGACAGGAAAAAGCGTCATTGCTTCTGGTGGGGTAAGTGAACTTGCCGATCTGCGAGCTTTGAAGGAGCTTGTAGGAAAAGGTGTGAGCGGTGCGATAGTCGGAAAAGCCATCTATGAAGGACGATTCTCTGTTCCTGAAGCATTGAAAGAGGTGAAGTAACATGCTAACAAAGCGTATTATTCCTTGCCTGGATGTGAAGGACGGTCGTGTGGTAAAAGGAATTCAATTCGTACAGCTGCGCGATGCAGGAGACCCCGTGGAACTGGCTCGCTTTTACGATGAGCAAGGAGCAGACGAGTTAGTCTTTTTAGATATCTCTGCTTCCCATGAAGGTCGCGGAACGATGGTGGATGTGGTGAAGTCTGTTGCTTCCGAGCTAGCGATTCCGTTTACTGTAGGTGGAGGCATTAATTCCCTTGAAGATATGAAGCGTATTTTACGTGCGGGTGCTGACAAGGTGTCATTGAATACGGCTGCTATACTCAACCCTGAGCTAATAACCGAAGGGGCGAACTTCTTCGGAACACAATGCATCGTCGTTGCCATTGATGCGAAATACGATGAAGAGCTTGGTTCTTGGCGTGTTTTTACACATGGTGGGCGAAAAGCTACCGAGTATGAAGTCATAGAATGGGCAAAAGAAGCGGTTCGCCGTGGGGCAGGAGAGATCCTGTTAACAAGCATGGATAGTGATGGAGAAAAGAAGGGCTTTGATGTAGCCTTAACTCGTGCGGTGAGCGAAGCGGTATCGGTTCCGGTCATTGCTTCTGGTGGAGCAGGAAACTCTGAGCATTTTGCCGAAGCCTTTTTAGAAGCAAAGGCTGATGCAGCATTAGCGGCATCGATTTTCCATTACAAAGAAACTTCAGTTGAAGAAGTGAAATCATTTTTAAAAGAAAAAGGGGTGAACGTACGATGAATGTAAAGTTTGATGAAAATGGATTGCTTCCGGCAATTGTTCAGGATGCGGTGACGAAGGAAGTATTAACCCTTGCGTATATGAACAAAGAGTCTTTAGATAAATCGATTGAAACGCGTGAAACATGGTTTTACAGCCGCTCACGTCAGGAGCTTTGGCATAAAGGGGCAACAAGCGGGAATACACAGAAAATCGTTGATATGAAGTTCGATTGTGACCAAGATGCAGTGGTTGTATTGGTAGAACCAGCTGGTCCTGCTTGCCACAACGGAACAACCAGCTGTTTTACAGAGAGTGTGTTCACAGGTGAAGAAACTGTGTCTGGAGCGGAAAGCCTAGCAGACTACCAAATTTTATTTGAACTTGAGCAGCTGATTCGCAACCGTGAAAAAGAACGTCCTGAAGGTGCATACACGACGTACCTCTTTGAAAAAGGCGTCGATAAGATTTTGAAAAAGGTCGGGGAAGAAGCATCTGAAGTCATTATTGCTGCGAAAAACCGTGATGCCGAGGAGCTGAAGTGGGAAGCAGCCGATTTATTGTACCACTTATATGTATTATTGGTGGAGCAAGGCTTACCAGCCCGAGATGTATTATCTGTATTAAATAAGCGACATGAAAAATCATCAGCAAAGTAACCAGCCGAGGGGCTGGTTTTTTGTTTTTAGACAAGCTTCTTCTAATAGTCTTTCTACATTCATGGTTTCAGCCGACTAGGACTTATGATATAATAATTAGGTTAAACATATTTTTATATAAATTACTTCATTACATCTAAGAAGTGCTTGTAAACACGTTAAATGGAGGATTTCATGAGCAAAGACTCTAAAGCATATCAACCTAAAGGTAAATTATTGTCTTTTCATCCAACTGGTGAATACTACTTTGCGAAAGGCTTAAAGGCGTATCAACGGAGGGATTTTTATAAATCAAAAAAATATTTGGAGCGTGCGATTCAACTAGAGCCGGGCGAACCAATGATTTATTGTCAACTGGCGATTGTATGTACGGAGCTTGGTGATTATCAACAGTCCAATCGCTATTTGCACGAAATTTTAGAAGAGCTGGATGAGCATATGCTCGAGTGCCATTATTTCTTGGCAAACAACTACGCACATCTTGGTCTTTTTAAAGATGCATACACACACGCGTCGCTGTATTTAAAGCTTGACCAGGACGGAGAGTTTGTCGAGGATACGGAAGAATTACTCGACTTGCTAACTCTTGAGGCGGAGGAGCTTGAGGAGGATCTTTACGAAGAGGATGACTTAATCGTAAAGCAGGATGAGGCGCGCCGTTTATTAGAATCGGGACATTTTCCAAGAGCGGTTGACCTTTTAGAAGAGGTAATCGAGGAATTTCCTGAATACTGGTCAGCCTATAACAACCTAGCTCTTGCTTATTTTTATTTAGGAGAAACTAGCAAGGCGGAAGATATTCTTGAGGATGTACTCACGAAAAATCCAGGCAACCTTCATGCGTTGTGCAACAAGCTTGTATTTGCTTTTTATCTGAAGGATAAAGAAAAAGTAAACAGCTTGAAAGAAGTGTTGAAAAAGATTAAACCGATGCTGCACGAACATCAATTCAAACTTGGTGCAAGCTTTGCTCTTGTTGGAGAGTATGAGCTAGCTTACGGTTGGCTAAGAAAGCTTCAACGAGTGGGCTTTGAAGGGGACGGACCGTTTTATTACTGGTTATCTTACTCTGCTTACCATACGAAACGTCAATCCATGGCAGAGCAAGCATGGAAAAGAGTTCTTGAATTTAGCCCTGAAAAAGAAGGGCATGAGCCATGGGAAAAGAATAAGCCAGAAGCGGCCGGCTTTGAACATATTCCAAAAGCCATTCATCAAAAACTAGAAAGTAGCTTTATTGAAGAGCGTTTATTCGGGTTATTTCTTGCTTCTTTATCCGGAGAAAAAGAGAAACTTTTAACTTCTATGAAGCCGAAATATTTGATAGAAAAGGAATATGTCGATCTTTTAAGTATGGAAGCATGTGAAAAACCTATCATGCGTTCCGGTCACGAAACAGCCATGGAGCTTTATAAGCAGCATCAACCGATTGGAACGACACAGTCGAGCTTGTTTTTATTATGGTTTACCATTTTGCCGGGACTTATGAAAGAAAATGTGCAAGCAAACAACTCAAAGGCCTTGGCAGCTGCGACCGAATATATGTGGAGAAAGCAACGTGGGGAGCGAACATCACAGCAGCAGGTGGCAAAGCTGTACAGTTTATCAAGCTCCACCCTCCAAAAATATGTCAAAATTGTAAAAGGGCTCATTTAGTGAGCATATATTTGGACTCCACTCACTTTGTTTTATAGGATAAGAGTAACAAGGAAATACTAATAAAAGTATTGTTTTCTTTTTTTAAAAGGAGTGAATAAAACGTGTCTGAAGAAAAAATTTATGATGTCATTATCGCTGGTGCTGGTCCTGCTGGAATGACGGCTGCTGTGTATACATCACGTGCAAATCTTTCAACATTAATGATCGAGCGCGGTGTGCCAGGAGGACAAATGGCCAACACAGAAGAGGTTGAAAACTATCCAGGTTTTGACCATATATTAGGACCTGAGCTTTCTACAAAAATGTTTGATCACGCGAAAAAGTTTGGTGCTGAGTACGCGTATGGTGATATAAAAGAAGTCATTGATGGTGAAGAATATAAGACAGTTGTAGCTGGTTCGAAGCAGTACAAAGCTCGTGCAGTGATTATTACAACTGGTGCTGAATATAAGAAAATTGGCGTTCCTGGTGAAAAAGAGCTTGGAGGCCGTGGGGTATCTTACTGTGCGGTTTGTGATGGCGCCTTTTTCAAAGGAAAAGAACTTGTTGTTGTTGGTGGTGGAGATTCTGCGGTGGAAGAAGGAGTGTACCTAACACGCTTCGCTTCTAAAGTAACAATCGTTCACCGTCGTGACGAGCTTCGTGCCCAAAAAATTCTTCAGCAACGTGCGTTTGACAATGAAAAGATTGATTTCATTTGGAATCACACAGTGAAGCAGATCAATGATAAGGACGGCAAAGTAGGTAGTGTTACTCTTGTTTCAACACAAGATGGTGCAGAGCAGGAATTCAAAGCAGATGGCGTATTCATCTACATCGGAATGGTTCCTCTTTCAAAGCCGTTTGCGAACCTTGGAATTACAAACGGTGACGGATACATTGAAACCAATGACCGCATGGAAACAAAAGTTCCTGGTATTTTCGCCGCTGGTGATATCCGCGAAAAAACACTTCGTCAAATCGTTACCGCAACAGGTGACGGAAGTATCGCCGCTCAAGCTGCGCAACACTATATAGAAGAACTCATGGAATCATTAAAGCAAAAAGCATAAAATAGGAAAAGCTAGCCTTTTGGGGTTAGCTTTTTTAAAAAGATACGAAAGTATAAAATTTTCGACTTTGAAAATTGTCTAGCTCCAGCGCCCTAGCGCCTAGTGTCCTTCGCTCTCCGCCCTACGATAAGTCAAGCACGAATGCGCCTCTAGCTCTTCGTGTTTCCTTTATCTCAGTTGGAGCGCTCCAGGCCATACGGCGCTGAACAGGGCGCTTGCGCTTTTCTTTTTTGTGCATCCCTTCATCCATTCTTAACAAAACGTAATCTCCAATTAATTATACTGTAACAGTAGTGAAACATTGTTCGTGTAGAATAAGAATTGAAATTGACCCCCTTTTAAGATATATATCTTTGGCACAGGAACATGTCCTGTGCTCTTTTTTTATGGTTCTTTTCTTAACCAGAGTAGCTCTTTTCTAAGGATAAAAATAATCTGATTGGCTGTTGAAACATATAGTTAATTTACTAAAAAGGTTGTATATAACAACAATGTTTTAGAAAAGAGCCTTACGAAAAAAGCTTTTTTATATTTGTCCATTTCCTATTCATTGTGAGCCCAATGTAAAAATAGTATAATAGTAAGAATAATAAAAGTCGTTAATTCTAAGTCCCTGAGGTGATTGAGGCGTGCAACGAGTGACAAATTGTGTATTGGTAAAGGATAATAAAGTCTTGCTGCTCCAAAAGCCTAGACGTGGCTGGTGGGTGGCCCCGGGTGGAAAGATGGAGCCTGGTGAATCAGTGAGAGATTGCTGTATTCGAGAGTACCGTGAAGAGACCGGTATTTACTTGAGAAACCCCAATATTAAGGGCATTTTTACATTTATCATGAAAGATGGAGACCAAGTCGTTTCTGAGTGGATGATGTTCACCTTTTTTGGAACAGAGGCTGACGGGATCAATCTAGATGAGTCAGAGGAAGGAAAGCTTGCTTGGCATGACTTTCATCAGATTAAAGATTTACCGATGGCAGAAGGAGATTATCATATATTGGACTACATGATCCACGGTCAAGGAATCATCTATGGCACTTTTACATATACAACCGATTTTCAGTTAATTCAATATCGTCTTGATCCTAGCTAAGGAGGAATTTTTATGAGTACTGGAGCGACACAAGATACACAAATGGTGATTATTACGGGGATGTCGGGTGCAGGGAAAACCGTCGCCATTCAAAGCTTCGAAGATCTTGGTTTTTTCTGTGTGGATAACCTGCCACCAACCTTATTGCCAAAATTTCTTGAACTTATGAAAGAGTCTGGAAATAAGATGAATAAGGTAGCGCTTGTAATGGATTTAAGGGGGAGAGAGTTTTTCGACCACTTGTTCAAGGCGCTCGATGATCTTGCAGAAACATCATGGGTGACACCGCAAATTCTATACTTAGATGCGGATGACTCCACGCTTGTTCGTCGCTACAAGGAAACTCGACGTACTCATCCGCTTGCTCCGTCCGGACTTCCGTTAGAAGGTATTCAGCTGGAGCGAGAGTTGCTTGAGGAATTAAAAGGAAGAGCACAGCTCATTTACAATAGCTCACAAATGAAACCAAAAGAATTACGCGAAAAAATCTTAACGGAGTTTTCAGCGAATAAGCAAACCATCTTTACGGTCAATGTGATGAGCTTTGGGTTTAAGTACGGAATTCCGATCGACGCAGATTTAGTTTTCGATGTTCGCTTTTTACCAAACCCGCACTATATTGAATCAATGAGACCAAAAACGGGTCTTGATGAGGATGTTTCAAAGTATGTACTGAAGTGGAATGAGACGACGAAGTTCTTAGAAAAAGTAACAGAGTTGTTAGCCTTTATGCTTCCTCATTACAAACGTGAGGGGAAAGCGCAACTTGTGGTGGCCATTGGATGTACAGGTGGGCAGCATCGCTCGGTGGCATTGACTGAATACATTGCACACCACTTCGAAAAAGACTATGAAACTCGAATCACTCATCGTGACATCGAAAGGAGAAAGGAACAAACTACATGACGAAGATTCGACAGCCTCGAATTGTGATTATTGGGGGCGGAACAGGGCTACCGGTGTTACTTCGTGGATTAAAGAAGTTTCCCGTTGATATTACGGCCATCGTTACGGTTGCTGACGATGGCGGTAGCTCTGGACGCCTTCGAAATGAAATGGACATTCCTCCTCCGGGAGATGTTCGCAATGTGCTAGCGGCATTATCCGATGTAGAACCTTTAATTGAGGAAATGTTTCAGCACCGTTTTGCAACAGCTAATGAATTATCTGGCCATTCGCTTGGTAATTTGATTTTAGCAGCGATGACATCGATTACAGGGAATTTTACCCATGCCATCCAAGAGATGAGCAAGGTATTGAACGTGCGAGGGAAGGTGCTTCCAGCTGCCACGCAAAGTGTGGTGTTGCATGCAGAAATGGAGGACGGAACGATCGTTTCAGGGGAATCAAAAATTCCTTACTCCGGAAAGCGGATCAAGCGAGTGTTTTTAACACCTGGAGATGCGACTACTCTGCCTGAGACTCTTCAAGCGATTCGAAAAGCGGACTTAATCGTGATTGGCCCAGGAAGCTTATATACTAGTATCTTACCTAATCTTCTTGTACCGAAGCTAGGCGAGGAAGTGTGCCGTGCAAAAGCGAAAAAGGTGTATATTTGCAACTTAATGACTCAAGCGGGTGAAACGCTTGATTATACAGCGAGCGATCATGTGAAAGCGATTTACGACCATATGAATGCGGATTTTATGAACACCATCTTAGTAAATAGGGAACATATCCCAGAAGAGGTTCTTACTCGCTATAGCGAAGAGCTAGCAAAACCTGTACACTTTGATTTAACTACTCTATATGATTTAGGACTCGAAGTGGTAGAGGGAGAAATCATGAGCCTTGAAAATGGAGTGATCCGCCATGACACAAGGGAAGTAGCAAATATTTTATATTCTCTATTAATAAATGAAACCCGCAAGCGGTCTAAAGCGTAGATACACTTAAGCAACCGTTTGTGTAGGAGGTGAAGATGTGTCATTCGCTTCGGAAACGAAAAAAGAGTTAACGAATATTGAAGGAAAAGGATGCTGCGGAAAGGCGGAACTGTCTGCTTTGATCCGAATGAATGGCTCATTGTCCTTCTCTAATCGAAAATTAGTGGTCGATATTCAAACGGAAAATGCTGCGATTGCACGAAGAATTTATACATTGGTAAAACGATATTACGACGTTCAAGTAGAGCTTCTCGTTCGAAAGAAAATGAGATTAAAAAAGAACAATGTGTATATTGTAAGGCTCTCACAGGATGCAAAGGTTATCTTAGAGGATTTATTTATCCTAGAAGAAGGATTTGTGTTTGCCCACAATATCGCTGAGGTGCTTATTAAAAAGAAATGCTGTAAGCGCTCCTATTTACGTGGAGCATTTTTAGCAGGAGGTTCGGTGAACAATCCGGAAACTTCCTCTTATCATCTCGAAATTTTTTCACTTTATAAAGAGCATAACGACTCTTTATGTGAATTGATGAATACATTTGGTTTAAACAGCAAAACGCTTGAAAGAAAAAAAGGCTTCATCACGTATTTAAAGGAAGCTGAAAAAATCACCGAATTCCTAAACATTATCGGTGCCCATAATGCCTTATTAAGGTTTGAGGACATTCGGATTGTACGAGACATGCGTAACTCGGTGAACCGGTTGGTCAATTGTGAAACGGCGAACTTAAACAAGACGATTGGTGCGTCATTAAGACAGGTTGAAAATATCCGATTTATTCAGGATACAGTAGGTCTTCATATTCTACCTGAAAAGCTTAGAGAAATTGCAGAACTTCGGATTGCCTACCAAGATGTCACGTTGAAAGAGCTAGGCGAGATGGTATCTGGAGGGAATATTAGTAAATCAGGTATCAATCACCGTCTTCGTAAAATTGACGAAATTGCCGAAAAGCTACGAGTCGGGGAAAACGTGAGTAAAACCATGTAATGATATAGATAAAGAGAAGGATAGGGGAGGAAAGTAAGAATGGTGGAAAAACAAGTGGTAGTCAAGTTGAAGACTGGTTTACAGGCACGCCCTGCAGCGTTGTTTGTACAAGAAGCAAATCGTTTTTCGTCAGAAGTATTTTTAGAGAAAGACGGCAAGAAGGTCAATGCAAAGAGCATCATGGGGCTTATGAGTTTAGCAGTTAGCTCAGGTTCATCTGTGAATTTGATTGTCAATGGAACGGATGAAGAAGCAGCACTTGAAGCATTAGAAAAATACGTTCAAAAAGAAGCATAAAAGAAAACTCGCTCCTGTTTATAAGAGCGAGTTTTTTACTGTGCAAATGATTATTTTTCTTCCTTCTTCGTTTCAAGCGTGTTGCGTGAAATAATATGGTCAACAAGGCCATATTCCTTAGCACGTTCAGCTGTCATGAAGTTGTCGCGGTCTGTGTCTTTAGCAATCACGTCGATTGGTTGACCAGTACGCTCTGCAAGAATGCCGTTTAACTTTTCGCGTAGGAAAAGGATACGCTTTGCAGCGATTTCGATTTCTGTTGCTTGACCTTGTGCTCCACCAAGTGGTTGGTGAATCATTACTTCTGCATTTGGAAGAGCATAACGCTTTCCTTTTGTACCAGCAGCAAGAAGGAATGCACCCATTGAAGCCGCCATACCGATACAAATGGTTTGAACGTCAGGTTTGATGAACTGCATGGTGTCGTAGATAGCCATACCAGCTGTAATGCTACCACCTGGTGAGTTAATGTAGATGGATATGTCTTTTTCAGGATTTTCCGCTTCTAAAAATAATAACTGAGCGACGATTGAATTCGCCACATTATCATCAATTCCACTTCCAAGCATGATAATGCGGTCTTTTAATAGGCGTGAGTAAATATCGTATGCACGCTCTCCACGGTTCGTTTGCTCAATAACTGTAGGGATTAAATTCATTTCTTTTTCCTCCTTTAATTGAGAGTCAAACATACAATGATTAAGTATGTTTAAAGTAAAACTGTATGTATTTTCATGATACACTCATGGTCAATAAAGGTCAAACAAATAGCTACAGAAATGTTCGACACAAATTGCTATGTACTAATAAACCCACTTTCCATCATACCCACTGGGCAGTTTTTTAAACAGGAAGTTGAGCTTTTCCACTATACTGGAAATAGGAACTGTTGTAAAATGTAGGGTAATGATAATGGGGCTGGTTTGAGGAAAGATGGTTTGGGTGAATGCGAATGAGAGTTGGTAATCGCAAGTAAAGTGACGGAATCACAAATAAAATTTGAGGATCGCAAGTAAAGTGACGGAATCGCAAATAAAATTTGAGGATCGCAAGTAAAGTGACGGAATCGCAAATAAAATTTGAGGATCGCAAGTAAAGTGATGGAATCGCAAATAAAATTTGAGGATCGCAAGTAAAGTGATGGAATCGCAAATAAAGTTTGTGAATCGCAAGTAAAGTGATGGAATCGCAAATAAAATTTGAGGATCGCAAATAAAGTTTGTGAATCGCAAATATATTTTCAGAATCGCAAATAAATCATAGAATCACCAAACAAACTCTATGAATCTGAAAGAATACATCCTTTTGTTCGCGAAAATACTCTCAAAAACTCTCTCATCCCCACAAAATCCAGCAATTAAACATCAAAAGTTCAGAAAAGTTAGCAGAGGAGTGGGAAACGTGGAAACGAAAAAGACCTTCAAACTAAACAAAATACAGATCGCAGCAATTAGTACAGGCCTCGTAATCATGGCTGGTTTTGGTGTATTTTCGTATTGGACAAATGCCACTCCATCAAGCGGTGGAACAGACAGGGTGCTCAAGCAGGCTGAGGAAGCGGAGGCATCCGTTGAAGACGGGGGACTTGAAATTCAAATAGACGAAAACGTGGAGCAGGTATTTCCAAGTGACTTAAAAGAATTCGAAGTGCAATCTGCCATTCACCATATGTCACATCAAAAGGTGGAAGCGGAAAAGAAATGGGGAGCCATTCTTATTACGGAAGAGCGAGTTAAGCGTCTGTATGATGTGGTGGTAGCCAATCAAAATGAATATAAGTATGCGAACACATATATCAGGATTCTTGAAAGATGGCTTGAGGGGGATTTTTCCCAAGCAGTCAGTGACCATAACACGATATGGGAATTACAGGACGGAAATGTAGGAAAAGCGACTGGCCTGTTAAGTATGAAAGAAGAAGAGAAATTTATAGAGAAGTACATGAAGTAGAGTGGTCATCTGGGATGTCTAGTCGTTGACAGCATAACGAATTATCTAGTATGATGTAAGAGCGCTTATTTTGTATATAAGCACTTTTCTGCCCTCGTGGTGCAACGGATAGCACGTAAGATTCCGGTTCTTGAGATGTGGGTTCGATTCCTGCCGAGGGCGTAAAAATTTTAAAACTCCTATGCTTGTAGATTGGTTTCTACAAGCATAGGAGTTTTTGCATTACAAAAATAATTCCATACTTTGCCCATACAAGTAGGTACCTTTCTTAATAAAATATTTAAGAAAGGTGGGTGTTTATGATGTCGTTTCAAGAAGATAGTTATAAAGAGTTAAGAAAAGCTTTAAAAGAGGTCAAGAAGGCTGGTATAGAAATTGAATTAATTACTGCTTCCTCTCCACCAGCAGGAAGACCACCTAATATTAGAGGCAAAGTTAAAAAAGTAAATGACGCGACGTTCCTTCTGGAATTAAGTGGTCCGCCAAATCGAGAAGGAACCTATTCCATAGCACAACTTATTGGATTTGTACCTGCTTCTGAAGAAGAAGGTGAAGAAACAACAGAACTTGCTGAAACAACTGAGACAACAGAACCAACAGAAGCAACAGAACCTGCTAAAACATCAGAAACAACTGAAACTGCAGAAGAGAATCAAGCTTAAAAACACTAAATGTAACTAACATATGTAGGGTCGCTTCGATTCCTGCCGAGGGCGTCATTAATATAGAGAAACACTTGTCACTATAGACAGGTGTTTTTTTTGGTTACTACCCATTCAATTCCCACTTATCTTCATGTAAAATAGATAGTGGGGGTGAGAAGATGAATTTAAAAGCAGGTTTGTGGCAACAGCAGACGTTAAAATTAAAGATGACGCAAGAGCTATCTCAAGCGATTACGCTACTTCAGTATTCTTCCCAGGAGCTTACGGCTTTTTTAGAAAGCAAAGCATTGGAGAATCCCCTTATTCAGATTGAAACCTCCCATGTTAAGACGATGGATCCCCGCAAAGATCGACCGAAAAAAACGAGAGTCATAGATAAAGATCAACAAAACTGGATTGAACAAATAGGAAAAACCGCTACGAACCTTTATGACCATCTATATGCTCAAGTGGTGAACCACTCGGATGTGGAGATACTAAAGTCTTTTTTAGAATACATTGATGGAAACGGTTACATTTGTGTGAAGGAAGAATCTCTTGCTACTGAATTAGGCATTTCACATGAAAAAGTAGACTCGTTAGTTTCTATCATCCAAGAGCTTGAACCAGCTGGAGTAGGTGCGAGGTCATTAGGGGAGTGTTTATACTTACAGCTCATTCGTATGCCGAAACGAAATCCTTTAGCAGAAAAATTAGTCAGTAATCATTTTGAGGAGTTTGCAGAAAAAAGATGGAAAATACTATCCAAACAACTAAACATTAGTCTATCTGAGATTCAATCGGCATTTGACCTGGTTCAAACATTAAATCCGCGTCCAGGGGCTGACTTTCAGGAAGAAGCACCGTCTTATGTAATTCCAGATGTATCGGTCAAATGGGACGGGAAACACTATGAGATTAGTGTGTTCGATGACGTGCTCCCTAAGCTTACGTTTCAACAGGAGTATTATCAGCAATTTTCATCTGTGAAAGATGCCAACCTCAACAAATATTTGCAAGAAAAACAGCAGGACTACTCATGGATTGTAAGAAGTTTAGAACAACGAAAAGAAACGATAACCAAGGTGTCGCTTGCAATCGTCCAAAGACAACAAGACTTTTTTGAAAAAGGGCCCATATACTTAAAGCCAATGACGATGAGAGAAATTGCAGAGGAAATAGAGGTTCATGAGTCCACGGTTAGCCGGGCGGTCCGTGAAAAGTATATGCAAACCCCATTTGGAACATTTGAATTAAAATCCTTCTTTACGAACATGGTTTCCACGACCAAATCAGAGAACACATCGTCTAAACAGGTGAAAGATGCCATTAAGAAACTGATCGAAGGGGAAGATAAAGCAAAGCCTTATTCCGATCAGGAAATATTAGATATACTAAAAGAAAACGATGGATTTGTGATATCCAGACGGACGGTAGCGAAATACCGAGACCAGCTCGGAATTTCATCTTCGTCAAAGCGAAAGAGATTTTAAAGGAGATTGCTTCATGATTATTGAGTTTTATACTAGAAAAAGATGCCCTTTATGCGAAAAGGGAAAATTGATCTTAACCGAACTCCAGGAAAGTTGGGAGTTTGAAATCATTGAGAAGGATATTGATACGAATGATGAATGGACCGAACAGTATGGATTAATGATTCCTGTCGTAGTTTTGGACGGAGAAGAGCTTCAATATGGACAGTTAGACAAAATGTTCATAAACGAAGCGCTTACAAAAAAAATACACCGTATATGAGTTGAAAAGGGAAATCGCACCTGTTAGAATAAGTTTTGTAGCAGGGGTGATTTTTTTTACCTTCAGCGGGACACATTATGTCTATGAGGGACATAAAATGTCCATATAGGATGAAGGAGACATCAATATGCAGTCGATCATTGATATCCAAAAAAGATTATTACCTGATTTGCTCTCTGTTATGCAGGAACGTTTTCACATTTTACAATACATAGGTTCCATGGAGCCAGTAGGTCGTCGAAGTTTATCTGTCAGTCTTGGTGTAACAGAACGAGTCCTCAGAAGTGAAGTGTCCTTCTTGAAAGAACAAGATTTAATTACTATATCAAGTGTAGGAATGAGTCTAACTGAAGATGGAAGGGAATTACTAGAGGGCTTAGAAGCGGTTATGCGTGAGATATCAGGTATTGACATAATGGAAGAAAGACTCCGAAGGAAACTTGGTATTCAGCAAGTGATCATTGTAACAGGTAACAGTGATGAGTCACCATGGGTAAAAAGCGAGTTAGGAAGAGCTTGTGCTCTTTGTATGAAAAATTCGTTGCAGGGAAAAAATATCATCGCAGTTACTGGTGGTACAACAATGGCAACTGTAGCAGAGATGCTAACTCCAGACCTCGGTAAAGATCTTCTTTTTGTACCGGGACGAGGAGGAATTGGGGAAGATGTTCAAAATCAAGCCAACACCATTTGTGCCAAAATGGCTGAAAGAACCAAATCAAGCCACAAGGTGCTCTATGTCCCTGATCAAGTAAGCAGTGAAACGTACCACATGATGTTGAAGGAACCTCATATTAAAGAAGTTCTAGGTTTAATCAAATCTGCTAGCATGGTTTTACATGGAGTAGGAGACGCTATGACAATGGCGCAACGCCGGAGAACAAGCGCGGAGGACTTGCGTAAAATCGAAGAAAGGCAAGCGGTTAGTGAAGCATTCGGGTATTACTTTAACGAAGCGGGAGAAGTGGTTCACAAAGTAAGAACTGTTGGACTTCAACTCGATGATCTAGCAAAGACCGGGCATGTGCTCGCCGTTGCTGGTGGAGCTTCAAAAGAAAAGGCAATTCGCTCTTATATGAAGCAAGCTCCAAAGAACACCGTATTAATTACGGATGAAGGAGCCGCAACTCAGTTATTACAGGGTTAACCCCCTTAAATAAAAAATATCCTTATTGAATTAAAGGAGGAAACAAATCATGGCAGTAAAATTAGGTATTAACGGTTTTGGTAGAATTGGACGTAACGTTTTCCGCGCATCATTAACAAACCCTAACGTAGAGGTTGTAGCAGTAAACGACTTAACTGATGCAAACACACTTGCTCACCTTTTAAAATATGACACAGTTCACGGCAAGCTTAATGAAGACGTAACTGTTGACGGCGACTACCTAGTAGTTGGCGGAAAGAAAGTAAAAGTTATCGCTGAGCGCGACCCAGCTCAACTTGGATGGGGAGACCTTGGAGTTGAAGTAGTAGTTGAATCTACTGGTCGTTTCACTAAGCGTTCTGATGCTGCTAAGCACTTAGAAGCTGGTGCTAAAAAAGTAATCATCTCTGCTCCTGCAACTGATGAAGATATCACAATCGTAATGGGTGTTAACGACGACAAGTACGATGCAGCTAACCACCACGTTATCTCTAACGCATCTTGTACGACAAACTGTTTAGCTCCATTTGCTAAAGTTCTTAACGACAACTTCGGTGTTCGCCGTGGTATGATGACAACAGTTCACTCTTACACGAACGACCAACAAATCTTAGACTTACCACACAAAGATTTACGTCGTGCTCGTGCAGCTGCTGAAAACATCATCCCTACATCAACTGGTGCTGCTAAAGCTGTATCTTTAGTTCTTCCTGAACTTAAAGGTAAGTTAAACGGTGGAGCTATGCGTGTTCCAACTCCAAACGTTTCTTTAGTAGACTTAGTTGTAGAACTTGACAAAGATGTAACTGTTGACGAAATCAATGCAGCACTTAAAGCAGCATCTGAAGGTGACTTAAAAGGAATCCTTGATTACTCTGAAGAGCCACTAGTTTCTACTGACTACAACGGTAGCCCAGCTTCTTCTACAATCGATGCTCTTTCTACTATGGTTATGGAAGGCAACATGGCGAAAGTTATCTCTTGGTATGACAATGAGTCTGGTTACTCTAACCGCGTAGTTGACCTTGCTGAATACATCGCTTCTAAAGGCCTTTAATCTTAAGGGAAAAAAACTTCAATTGCGCTAATAAATGGATTATGGGTTTAACACTTTCCATTTTGTAGCAAAATAGGTTTAAAAAGGGGAGAGGGATCAAATCCCCCTCCTTTTCTAATGTTCAAAGCTTATGCTAAATAGGAGGATTTTCCGATGAACAAGAAAAGCGTAAAAGACATTGATTTAAAAGGTAAAAGAGTATTTTGCCGTGTAGATTTCAACGTACCTATGAAGGATGGACAGATTACGGACGAAACTCGTATTCGTGCAGCACTTCCAACTATTCAATACCTAACAGAGCAAGGTGCAAAAGTTATTTTAGCTAGCCATCTTGGTCGTCCAAAGGGTACTGTAGTAGAAGAAATGCGTTTAACTCCAGTGGCAGGTCGTTTATCTGAGCTTCTTAATAAAGACGTGAAAAAGGCGGACGAAGCTTACGGAGATAGCGTAAAAGCATTAGTTTCTGAAATGGCTGAAGGCGATGTTCTTTTACTAGAAAACGTTCGTTTCTATGCTGGTGAAGAAAAGAATGATCCAGAATTAGCAAAAGCATTCGCTGAGCTAGCTGATGTATACGTGAATGATGCATTCGGAGCTGCACATCGTGCACATGCTTCAACAGAGGGTATCGCTCACCACTTACCAGCTGTATCTGGTCTATTAATGGAAAAAGAACTTGATGTTCTTGGAAAAGCTCTTTCTAATCCGGAAAGACCATTCACTGCAATCATCGGTGGAGCAAAAGTAAAAGACAAGATTGGTGTAATCGACAATCTTTTAGACAAAGTAGACAACCTAATCATCGGTGGTGGTTTAGCTTATACATTTGTTAAATCTCAGGGCCATGAAGTAGGTAAGTCACTATTAGAAGCTGATAAGATTGACTTAGCTCTTTCTTTCATTAAGAAAGCAGAAGAAAAAGGCGTTAAGTTCTATATGCCAGTTGATGTGATTGTTGCTGACGATTTCTCTGATAGTGCAAACAAAAAAGCAGTAGCAATCAATGAAATCCCTGCTGATTGGGAAGCACTAGATATCGGACCAAAAACAGCTGAGCTTTACAGCAATGTCATTAAAGAGTCTAAGCTTGTTATTTGGAACGGACCAATGGGTGTATTCGAATTAGATTCGTTTGCAAACGGAACAAAGGCAGTAGCAGAAGCATTAGCAGCATCTGAAGGTACATATTCTGTTATCGGCGGTGGAGATTCAGCTGCAGCCGTTGAAAAATTCAACCTTGCTGATAAAATGAGCCATATTTCTACAGGTGGCGGAGCTTCTCTTGAGTTCATGGAAGGAAAAGTTCTTCCTGGAGTCGTTGCGTTAAACGATAAGTAATAATTTTAGAGAGGATGAAAACCATGCGTAAACCTATTATTGCAGGTAACTGGAAAATGCATAAAACTCTTTCAGAAGCAACGAGCTTTTTGAATGAAGTAAAGTCAATCGTTCCTTCTTCTGAAAAAGTGGATTCTGTGATTTGTGCACCAGCTTTATTTTTAGAGCGTTTAGTTGACGGAGCAAAAGGAACAGAAGTGAAAATTGGTGCTCAAAACATGCACTTTGAAGAAAGCGGTGCATTTACCGGTGAAGTTTCTGCACCAGCTCTTGCTGACCTTGGTGTTCAATATGTGATCATCGGGCACTCTGAGCGTCGTGAAATGTTCAATGAAACAGATGAGTCTGTAAATAAGAAAACTCTTGCTGCATTCAAGCATGGTATCACTCCAATCGTATGCTGTGGGGAAACTTTAGAGCAACGTGAAGCTGGTGAAACAAATGCGCTTGTGGGCGATCAAGTGAAAAAAGCACTTGTTGGCTTAACAGATGAGCAAGTGAAGCAAACAGTTATTGCTTATGAGCCAATTTGGGCAATCGGAACAGGAAAATCTTCTACTGCTGAAGATGCAAACGAAGTATGTGCACATATTCGCCAAGTGGTTGCAGACAACTACTCTAACGAAGTAGCAGCTGCAGTTCGCATTCAATACGGCGGAAGTGTAAAACCAGGTAACATTGCTGAGTACATGGCGCAGCCAGATATCGACGGAGCGTTAGTTGGTGGAGCAAGCTTAGAAGCGGATTCGTTTGTACAATTATTGGAGGCAGGTAAGAATGAGTAAGTCTCCTGTTGCGTTAATCATCCTTGACGGCTTTGCACTTCGCGGCGAGCGTATGGGAAATGCAGTTGCACAATCGAACAAACCAAATTTTGATCGTTTTTGGAACAGCTATCCACACGCACAGCTTACTGCTTCTGGTGAAGCGGTAGGATTACCTGAAGGTCAAATGGGTAATTCCGAAGTGGGCCACTTAAACATCGGTGCAGGGCGTATTGTGTATCAAAGCTTAACGCGTGTGAACGTATCGATTCGCGAAGGTGAGTTCGAGCGTAATGAAACATTTTTAAATGCGATCAACCACGTGAAAAAGAACGGTACTAATCTTCACTTATTCGGATTATTATCTGATGGTGGAGTCCACAGTCATATTCAGCATTTGTTTGCGCTACTAAAGTTAGCTGCTGCGGAAGGTGTGAAGAACGTATATGTTCACGCATTTTTAGACGGTCGCGACGTAGCACCGCAGTCTGCTAGTGACTTTATCAAGCAAACGGAAGAAAAGATGCAAGAATACGGAGTAGGTCAGTTTGCAACGATTTCTGGTCGTTACTACTCCATGGACCGTGACAAGCGTTGGGAACGTGTAGAAAAGTCTTACCGTGCAATGGTGTACGGCGAAGGTCCTGCCTACTCAAGCGCTATGGAAGTTGTAGAAGATTCTTACAACAACGGAATCTTCGACGAATTCGTTCTTCCTTCTGTTTTGAAAAAGGAAAACGGAGAGCCGGTTGCAACGATTTCTGATAACGACGCAGTTATTTTCTATAACTTCCGTCCAGACCGTGCGATCCAAATCTCAAACACGTTTACAAATAAAGATTTCCGTTCGTTCGACCGCGGCGATAAGCATCCACAACACTTAAACTTCGTGTGCTTAACACACTTTAGTGAAACGGTTGATGGATATGTAGCCTTCGAACCTGCAAACCTTGATAACACACTCGGTGAAGTGTTATCTCAAAATAATCTGTCCCAGCTTCGTATCGCTGAAACAGAAAAATATCCACACGTAACGTTCTTCATGAGCGGTGGACGTGAGGCGGAATTCCCTGGTGAAAAGCGTATCTTGATCAACTCACCAAAGGTGGCAACATACGATCTACAACCAGAAATGAGTGCGTACGAAGTAACAGACGCATTAGTGAAAGAAATCGAGGAAGACAACTTCGATGCGATTATTTTGAACTATGCGAACCCTGATATGGTTGGACACTCTGGAATGTTAGAGCCTACCATCAAAGCAATTGAAACAGTGGATGAGTGCCTAGGACGTGTCGTTGATCTCATCATTAAAAAAGGTGGAACAGCGATAATCACGGCGGATCATGGGAATGCTGATGAAGTAGTCACTTTAGAAGGTAACCCAATGACTGCTCACACCACTAACCCCGTTCCAGTTATCGTAACAAAGGAAGGCGTGGAGCTTCGTGAAGACGGAATCCTAGGCGACCTTGCCCCAACGATGCTTGAACTATTAAACGTAGCACAACCAGCTGAAATGACTGGTATGACATTACTTAAGAAGTAATTTAGTTTCGACTGTGGATGCCGGACCTGCTAGCACATGGCGGAAACAAGCGTTACTGACCATTTTTTCAAATAATAAGGCAGTTTACGTCTTTGACGAAACTGACCATAACTATTACTAATAAACCATTTTAAGGAGAGATTTATTATGCCATATATTCAACATGTATACGCTCGTGAAGTATTAGATTCTCGTGGAAATCCAACTGTAGAAGTAGAAGTAATTACGGAGTCTGGTTCATTCGGACGCGCTATCGTTCCATCTGGTGCATCAACTGGTGAGCACGAAGCAGTAGAACTACGTGATGGCGACAAGTCACGTTACCTTGGAAAAGGTGTTCAAAAAGCAGTAGATAACGTAAACAACATTATCGCTGAAGAAATCATCGGTATGGACGTAACTGACCAAGTTGGAATCGACCGTACAATGATCCAATTAGACGGAACGGACAACAAAGGTAAGCTAGGCGCTAACGCAATCCTAGGTGTTTCTATGGCTGTTGCTCACGCTGCTGCTGAATTTGTAGGTCTACCATTATACCGTTACCTTGGCGGATTCAACGCAAAGCAACTTCCAACTCCAATGATGAACATCATCAACGGTGGATCTCATGCTGACAACAACGTTGACTTCCAAGAGTTCATGATTTTACCAGTAGGAGCTCCTACTTTCAAAGAAGCAATCCGTATGGGTGCTGAAATTTTCCATTCATTAAAGAAAGTTCTTTCTGACAAAGGTCTTAACACGGCTGTAGGTGACGAAGGTGGATTCGCTCCAAACCTTGGTTCAAACCGTGAAGCTCTACAAGTGATCATGGAAGCAATCAAGAACGCTGGTTACGAGCCTGGAAAAGACATTTTCTTAGGTATGGACGTTGCTTCTTCTGAGTTCTTCAACAAAGAAACAAAGCAATATGACCTAGCTGGAGAAGGCCGTACTGGATTATCTTCTGAAGCAATGGTTAACTTCTACGAAGAATTAGTTAACGAATTCCCAATCATCTCAATCGAAGATGGTTTAGACGAAAACGACTGGGAAGGCCACAAGCTATTAACTGAGCGCATCGGTGACCGCGTTCAATTAGTTGGTGACGACCTATTCGTTACAAACACAAAGAAGCTTGCTGAAGGTATCGAAAAAGGAATTGCTAACTCAATCCTAATCAAAGTAAACCAAATCGGTACACTTACTGAAACTTTCGAAGCAATCGAAATGGCGAAGCGCGCTGGTTATACTGCAGTTGTTTCTCATCGTTCTGGTGAAACTGAAGATGCTACAATCGCTGACATCGCAGTTGCAACAAACGCTGGACAAATCAAAACTGGTTCTATGAGCCGTACAGACCGTATTGCTAAGTACAACCAACTTCTTCGCATCGAAGACGAGCTTGGCGAACTAGCTGTATACGATGGAATGAAATCACTTTATAACTTGAAGAAGTAATATGAGTTAGGGGGGTGGCCTAGTGCCGCTCCTTTTTTTTGTTTTGGAGCCGAATATTTTTTCCGTTATTATGAGGAAAAAGAACAACTGTAGACCCGATTGTTATTGTAGTAAATTAAAACTATACAAGCTTAATGTTTTATATTTACTTTAAAGAGGTGTTAGATATGACCGCTTTTATTGGGGAAATAGTGGGAACGGCTATTTTAATTTTTATAGGTTGTAGTGTGTGCGCGGGAGCTTCACTGAAAAAGACATATAGTTATAATCCAGGATGGTTCTCTATTCAATTTGCTTGGGGATTTGCTGTAGCATTAGCGATCTTTACGGTGGGAAAATATAGTGGAGCTCACTTGAATCCAGCTGTCACCTTGGCTTTTGCTTTTACAGGAGCATTTTCCTGGAGTCTTGTCCCTGCTTATATAGTGGCTCAATTTATCGGAGCGATGCTTGGGGCGGTAGCGGTATTTTTGCATTATTTACCCCATTGGAAGGAAACAGAAGACCCAAATGTAAAGCTTGGCATATTTGTTACAGGACCCGCAATTCCACATCCACTTGCCAATGTATTAAGCGAGATTTTTGCCACCTTCGTTTTAGTGCTTAGCATACTCTCTTTAGGAGCTACCGAGTTTACGGAGGGTCTTCAACCTATTATGGTGGGCTTTTTAATTATTACATTAGGTTTGGCTTTTGGTGGGACGACTGGATCCGCCATGAATCCAGCCCGTGATCTAGGACCAAGAATTGTCCATTTTCTGTTGCCGATTCCGGGAAAAGGATCATCGAATTGGAAGTATGCTTGGGTCCCGGTCTTAGGTCCGCTTCTTGGAGGATGTTGTGGTGGGTTCTTTTATCAAGCTGTATTTCTTGGTAAAATGGTACCTCAGCTCTTCTTTACGATTGGACTTATCATTATTGTGTTGGTTGTAGCACACGTTGCAGGTTTGAAAACTCATAAAAAATTGTTATTAGAGATAAACACTCAAGTATAAGGATAGAACGCAGCCTGCAGGGGGATGCGGTTTTGTTATGGATGGCAGTTGATTAATATAATCTACTCTATCTTTTCTTCTAAAACCTCATCGTTTCCTCCTATTAGGAAAACTATTGTTTATGAACTCGTGTTATGGTACATTTAAACTACTGCAATGTGCGTTTTAGGAGGTGGACTTTTTATGGAAACATTAGTTACTGTATTACTTGTGGTCGTTTCGATCGCTTTGATTGTGGTTGTGCTTCTTCAGTCTGGAAAAAGTACAGGTCTTTCTGGTGCTATCTCGGGTGGAGCGGAACAGTTATTCGGGAAGCAAAAGGCACGTGGACTTGACCTATACCTCCACCGTGCGACGATCGTTCTGTCGGTATTTTTCTTTATCTTAACGATTTTACTAGCGTACGTTTTATAAGAGTCTACAAACCTGGCCACTTTCGGGGTCAGGTTTTTTTGTGGTGTTGTGAAAAGTTCAAACATATCATTGGATTGTCGTTGCAAACTATGATTACAATAACTAAATAGATACGAACAGTTTAAAGGAGTTTTACATATGAAAATTGCTATGCCAAAGCCATTTACTTTTGAGGGGGGACCACGAGCGGTCCTTCTTCTGCACGGTTTTACGGGTAACAGTGCTGACGTTCGAATGCTAGGTCGTTTTTTAGAAAAAAGAGGCTACACTTGTCATGCCCCGCACTATAAAGGGCATGGTGTTCCACCGGAAGAGCTTGTCCATACAGGACCAGAAGACTGGTGGCAAGATGTGACGGAGGCGTATGAATATCTTAAAAATAAGGGACATAAGGAAATTGCAGTGGCCGGACTTTCTCTAGGCGGCGTATTTTCGCTGAAATTGGGTTACACTGTACCTATTAAGGGAATTGTTCCAATGTGTGCGCCAATGTACATAAAAAGTGAAGAAGTGATGTATGAGGGAATTCTTGATTACGCTCGCGAATTCAAAAAACGAGAAGGAAAATCTGCCGAGCAAGTCGAAGCTGAGATGGATGATTTTAAAAAGACACCTATGAATACTTTAAAGGCACTGCAAAACTTAATTGCTGATGTTCGTAATCATGTGGATCATATTTACGCCCCAACCTTGGTGGTTCAAGCTCGTCATGATCATATGATTAATACAGACAGTGCGAATATTATTTACAATGGTATTGAATCTGATGAAAAATCTATTAAATGGTATGAAGAATCTGGACACGTCATCACACTGGATAAAGAAAAGGAACAGCTTCACGAGGACGTTTTTCAGTTTTTAGAAAGTTTAAATTGGGAAGAATAAATGAAAAGGAGGGTTTACTATGGACGAAAGTATTAAACAACACGTCGATAAACTTCTTCATTATATGAAGGATGAAGCCTACAAGCCTCTAACTGTACAGGAGCTGGAAGAAGCATTTGGGATCCAGGACTCTGGTGATTTTAAGGATTTCGTTAAAGCACTTGTACATATGGAAGAAAAGGGTCTTGTTGTCCGAACGAGAAGCAATCGTTACGGCCTACCAGACAAGATGAACCTGATAAGAGGAAAATTAACAGGTCACTCGAAGGGATTTGCGTTCGTTATTCCTGAAGAACCAGGAATGGATGATATTTTTATCCCGCCAAATGAAACGAATAACGCCATGCACGGTGATACTGTCTTAGCTCGTGTAAACTCAGAAACCTCTGGTCAGAGACGAGAAGGAACGATCGTAAGAATTCTTGAACGTGGGATTCAGCAAGTGGTTGGAACCTATACAGAAAGCAAACATTTTGGCTTTGTGATTCCAGATGATAAAAAATTTACGAGTGATATTTTCATTCCAAAAGCTGCTGCAAAAGGGGCAGTGGAAGGGCATAAGGTTGTCGTGCTTCTCACAATGTATCCAGAAGGAAGAAAGAGTGCAGAAGGTGAAGTTATTGAAATTCTTGGTCATAAAAATGACCCAGGGGTTGATATACTATCTGTCATTCATAAGCATGGGCTTCCTGGACCATTTCCGGAAGAAGCGATCAAGCAAGCAAATGAGACACCAGACGAAATTGATGAAAAGGATCTTGTAGGTCGTCGAGATCTTCGAGACCAAGATATTGTTACTATTGACGGTGCAGATGCAAAAGACCTGGACGATGCTGTAACAGTTACAAAGCTTCCTAATGGAAATTACAAGTTGGGCGTACATATCGCTGACGTAACCTATTATGTAACGGAGGAGTCTCCGATTGACCGTGAAGCAGCGGATAGAGGGACGAGTGTGTACCTTGTGGACCGAGTGATACCGATGATTCCGCACCGCCTCTCAAACGGAATATGCTCTTTGAACCCACAGGTTAATCGTCTGACGCTTTCTTG
This sequence comes from Bacillaceae bacterium, assembly GCA_041640555.1. GTDB lineage: Bacteria > Bacillota > Bacilli > Bacillales > Cytobacillaceae > Robertmurraya_A. The sequence goes on along the minus strand of JBEQAB010000002.1, from coordinate 3,469 downwards.
TGAAATGGAGATTACATCGACGGGAGAAGTTGTGAATCACGAAATTTTCCAAAGTGTAATCAAAACAAAAGAACGTATGACCTATAGTGACGTGAATAAAATCTTAACTGATAAAGACGAAGAGCTCCTAAAGCGCTACGAGCCACTAATTCCAATGTTCGAGTTAATGGAAGAGCTAGCGGCTATCCTACGTAATAAACGGATGAAGCGTGGAGCAATCGATTTTGATTTTAAAGAAGCTAAGGTGCTCGTCGAAGAGGATGGAAAACCAACGGATGTGGTTCTCCGTGAGCGTTCGGTAGCAGAACGACTTATTGAAGAGTTCATGCTTGCAGCCAACGAAACAGTAGCAGAGCATTTCCATTGGCTTGATGTACCTTTTATTTATCGTATCCACGAGGATCCAAAGGAAGATAAGCTACGTAAGTTTTTCGAGTTTATCACAAACTTTGGCTATATCGTGAAAGGAACAGCCAATGATGTTCACCCGCGTGCCCTTCAGGAAATCATTGAAGAGGTACAAGGGAAGCCGGAAGAGATGGTTGTATCAACCGTCATGCTTCGCTCGATGCAGCAGGCAAAGTACGATCCAGAAAGTCTTGGTCACTTTGGATTATCAACGGAGTTCTACACGCACTTTACTTCACCAATCCGTCGTTATCCAGATTTAATCGTTCACCGTCTGATTCGAACGTACCTGATTGAGGGCAAGCTAGATCAAACAACGCGTGAGAAATGGGATGCGCGCTTACCAGACATTGCGGAGCATACATCCAAGATGGAACGTCGTGCGGTTGATGCCGAGCGTGAAACAGATGAGTTGAAAAAAGCGGAATATATGATGGATAAAATCGGCGAGGAATACGATGGAATGATTAGTTCGGTGACAAACTTTGGAATGTTTGTTGAGTTGCCGAATACAATTGAAGGTTTGGTTCACGTTAGCTATATGACGGATGATTATTATCGCTTCGATGAGCGTCACTATGCAATGATAGGTGAACGTACCGGGAAGGTCTACCGAATTGGAGATGAAATTACCGTACGTGTCGTAAAAGTTGATAAGGACGAGCGTTCCATCGACTTTGAAGTTGTTGGTATGAAGGGTGCTCGACCAGTCGATCGCGATCGTACACCAAAGGTATTTAAAACAGGCAGTACCGAGAAAAAGCCTCGCAGAAAAGCAGGTGCTGGGGACGCAAGAGGCGGATCTGGTGGCTCGAAGCCGCGTGGTGGATCGGGTTCTGGCCCTGGCTCTGCCCGTAAGAAAAAGAAGCATTTTGAAAATGCTCCTAAAGCGAAGCGAAAGAAAAAGCGGTAAACATACAGAGAGAGCCATTCAGCATGGCTCTCTTCTTCCCTCTATTGGGGAATTTTGCTACAATAGAGAAACAGACGAGCACGAAAGGAGGAGAATATCGTGCCAAAAGGAATGGGGAAGGTCGTTGCCCAAAACAAAAAGGCAAACCACGACTACTTTATAGAAGAAACTTATGAGGCAGGAATGGTTCTCCAAGGAACGGAAATTAAGTCAATTCGTAATGGACGTATTAACTTAAAAGATTCGTATGCTAGAATACAAAATGGAGAAATCTATCTTTTAAATGCGCATATAAGCCCATACGAGCAAGGGAATCGCTACAACCACGACCCACTTCGCCAACGTAAGTTATTGCTTCATAAGAGAGAAATTGATAAACTATTAGGCGAAACGAAGGAAGCGGGTTACGCGCTAATTCCTCTGAAAGTTTATTTGAAAAATGGCTATGCAAAGATTTTGATAGGTCTTGGAAAAGGGAAGAAGAACTACGATAAGCGGGAAGATTTGAAGAAGAAGGAAGCAAAGCGTGATATCGAACGAGCTTTCCGAGAAAGACAGAAATAAGTTTCTTACAAAAACTTACAATTGAAATCATAAAGAAGTATGCTATAATAACTTATGTCGGGTAACTGACAAACATAATCTTAGCTCTGAAGCTTACCTTCAGACTTTCCTAACGTACGCTAGCGTGAAATACCAATAGCGCACCTTAAACTTCGAGGGGACGTTACGGATTCGACAGGGGTAGTTCGAGCTTAGGTTGCGAGTCGAGGGGATCGGCCTCGTTAAAACGTCAAAGCCTATAACTGGCAAAACAAACAACAACTTAGCTTTCGCTGCTTAATAGCGCGTAGCTGTTCCTCCCTCCATCGTCCATGTGGTAGGGTAAGGGACTCACTCTAAGTGGACTACGCCGGATCCCACCGTCTGAGGGTGAAGGAAGAGAACAACCAGACTAGCTGACCGGGCGCCTGTCGATAGGCAGATGGCTCAGCGAAATACGAATATGTCGACTACACTCGTAGACGCTTAAGTGGCGATATCTTTGGACGAGGGTTCGACTCCCTCCGTCTCCACCAAATACATATTTGGTGGTTTTTATTTTGTCTAAAAAGCTATAACTAAAATCTTATCCAATTTGAATTTATTTTTTCAATAATGTAGAGGTATGTTCCAAGGTTCTAAAACCCCTACAACTTAACATTTGTATCCCAAAAGATCGTCATTTAAGGCGATCTTTTTTCTATATCATTTTTTAAGAAAAAATTTTAAAGTGATAATATTTTATAAATTAGAAGAAAATAGTCCTTAGAAAAGGAGGGATTGTCTGTGAAAATGCGGTTAAAAGGATTAATCGTTTTGTTTTCGATGATATTACTTATGACAACATCATTCGGTGTGTTTGCTGAAGCCGGTACTGTAACACAACCGTCGGAAATGGAGAAAACCATTGAAGTCGAGTTGAACGATGATTACTTTAATCCAGAAGTTATTACAATTCCCACTGGAAAGACAACAACTTTGATATTGAAAAACAAGGGTAAGAAAGAGCATACCTTTACAGTAGAAAAACTCGGAGTTGACATTGAAGTCCAGCCGGGAAAAGAAAATACAATTACTATAAATCCGAAAGAGTCCGGTACATATGAACTAATATGTAGGTACCATGTGAAGGAAGGCATGGTTGGAAAAGTAGTTGTCAAATAATAAGCAGGGCCATTCGTGTCTTGCTTTTATATTTGATAATTGTCGATGTTTAATATTTTGTTAGTAACCTCTTGTGTTTTATAAGAGAATTATGTAATATATAATCCTTGGCTTCAAACAATGAAGCCTAAAGAAAAAATAATTTTAAAACAGAAGTTGACTTCTGCGAATCAAGATGATATAGTAATACATGTAGCCGACAACAACGACTTGAAAATAACGATTAAAAAAGTTTTTTCGTAGAAGTTGACAACGGTGAAAAGATATTGTAAGATAATCAAGTGCTTAATTGAACCTTGAAAACTGAACAAGATAACAACAAACGTCAACGTTTTAATTCTAAGTTTTAACTTTTAAGAGCTAATCTTACTCTTTATTGGAGAGTTTGATCCTGGCTCAGGACGAACGCTGGCGGCGTGCCTAATACATGCAAGTCGAGCG
>JBEQAB010000001.1:891811-1060799 GCA_041640555.1 Bacillaceae bacterium | reverse complement strand
TATCAATTACTATAACAACAAACGGATTAAGGCAAAATTAAAGGGCATGAGCCCGGTACAATACCGAACTCATGCCCAACAGGCTGCCTAATGAAATAACCGTGTCTAACTTTTCGGGGTCACTTCACATATCCCGGCTATTTTTTTGTTTTAAAAACTCAAGTATGGGCGAAAAGTTTTGCTTTTGTTTCGTCTCAAAATAAGATTGAAAAGGGTCACCTTTTTCGTTTATACGCTTCATCATGTTTAAAATGGTAAAATCCTCCATGTGCAGTTCGTCCGTTACTTCTTCCCAAAATAAGGGAGTGGCTAGAGCAGCCGTTTCATTTCCCCTAGCAGAATAAGGTGCTATAATGGTTTTCCCTTCTGCATGTTGAATATAGTCTATATACAATTTATTTTGCCGGTTTTTCTTTAAGCGCTCAATTGTAAATGAATCAGGTGCTTTCGAGATCAAGTATTCTGCGATGAACTCCGTAAACATCCTTGTATCTTCGTAAGAAAATTCATTTTCTGGAAGTGGGATATAAATCTGTAACCCTTTATTTCCTGATGTTTTTACAAACCCAATAAGATTTAATTGATCGAGGACTTCTTTGATCATTTGAGCCGCTTTAATTGCTAGTTTAAACTCCTTTTTAGAAGGAGGATCCAAATCTAACACAATTTCACTTGGTCCGTTACTTGATAGCGTTTGAAAAGGAATATGGAACTCAAATGCCAGTTGGTTGCCTAACCATATTAGGGTTTTTAAATTATTACAGACAATATAGTTTATTCCTTCGTGCATGAAAGTTTGTACAAAATCTGGTGCATATTCAGGGCAGTTTTTCTGATAAAAGGCTTCCCCGAACATTCCGTGCGGATATCGTATCACCGTTAGTAACCGGTTTTGTAAAAATGGTAAAAAGTATGGTGAAATTTCCTGTAAATAATGAATAAAGTCGATTTTTTTTACAGGAGGTGATTTCCATAATGGTTTGTCCGGATGGGAGATTTCAATGTCATTTGGCAGGTTCTTTTGTTGGTGAACAAATTTATCATATGTACAATCCTTGGGTGAAAGGTCAAATCGGAACCGTTCAAAATGTGGTTCACGCATTTGCTCATCATATAATTCCAAGTATTTGATTTCTAAACAAATGGCAGGTTGAACGTAGATAAAACGTTCATCTTCACTTGTTTTATTATCCTTAATAATTTGAAATAGTGCTTGTTTTTCCTCAGGCTTGATGCCAAATAAAAATTGCCCAATTGGATAAACTTTGGTCTCTCTATAAACGCCGACGTAAAAATACCCATTTGATTTTTCGTAGGCTGTTACAAAGCAAGAAACATATTTAAAGTTTTTAAACTTGAGCCAAAGTGTGGTTCGTTTGCCTTCCTCCCATTGGTTTGAATCTTGCTTGGCCACAATTCCTTCACCATCATGTATAACGACTTGTTCCCAAACGGCTTGATAATCTTTATAAGCGGGAATTAATTGAATTAAATCTGTATTGACAGGATCAGGAGTTGTGGGTAAATGAGAATCTTCAAAAAGCTTTATTAGTGATTTTTTACGTTCAATATATTTCCTCTCACTGTATAATTTTCCATTAATTGACAATAAGTCGAATACAAGAAAACGACATGGATTATGTATAGCTTTTTCGAGTATTTTTTTTTCACTGCGCATTCTGCCGCGAACTTGAATTCTGCTAAAGTCTGCTTTGTATTCGTTTTCAAGATATACTAACTCTCCATCAAGTACCAAGGGTAGGAATGGTTTAAATACTTCATAATTATTTTCTAGGTAAATTTTTATTTCTGGAAAAATTTCGAGTAAGGAGTTTCCGTTCCTACTTATTAATTTTATTTCTTTGTCCCAAAATAAAAGGGCACGAAAGCCATCGTATTTCACTTCGTAGTTCCAATTATCACCCTGTGGTACTTCGAATGTTAAAGTTGGTAGCATGGGTTTCATACGAATCACTCTCCTTACTTTTTAGTTTTCCATTATCATCAGATACTTACTCTTTTTCCAAATTGTAAGTAGGATAATGTATTTTTAAATAACAAAAAATAATAAAAATGGAAAATTAGAATGGAGAATACACATGCATACAATATGGAAAGGGAGTATCAGCTTTGGACTCGTGAATATCCCGATAAAGCTTCATTCTGCAACAGAAGATAAGGATATCAAGCTTCGGACTTTACACAAAAAATGTCACTCTCCGATAAAATATGAAAAAACTTGTCCTGTTTGCGATGAAGAAGTGAAGCAGGAGGAAATTGTTCGCGCATATGAATACACAAAAGGGAAATTCGTTATTCTTGAAGACGAGGATTTGAATAAATTAAAAAAGGAAAATGAAGAAAAGGCGGTTGAGATTATAGATTTTGTAAAAATGGAGGAAATCGATCCCATTTATTATGATCGAAGCTATTTCATGTCCCCGAGTGATGGGGGAGGAAAAGCATACTCCTTATTAAGAAAGGCGCTGCAAGAATCTGAAAAGGTTGGTTTAGCCAAAATAATCATTCGTTCAAAAGAACAAATGGCAATCATACGAGTGTATGAAAACTCATTAGTAATGGAAACCATCCATTTTCCAGATGAAGTAAGATCTGCTGCTGATGTTCCTAATGTTCCCACAGAAGATAAAGTAACTGAAAAAGAACTTGATACCGCGATCATGTTGATCGATCAATTAACCTCATCGTTTAATCCGGAAAAATACACGGATGATTATCGAAACGCTTTGATTGAATTGATTGAATCTAAGCGTTCTGGTAAAGAAATTGTTACGCCAATTGAAAAAGAACAAAAGTCTAATGTCACAGATTTAATGGCTGCACTACAGGCCTCAATTGATAAAACAAAACCAAAACAAACGACTGAAGCTCCAAAGAAAAAACGAACGACAGTCAAAACAAAAAAGCAGGCTTAAGAGAAAAAAGTCAACCTCTAGGGTTGACTTTTTTATTTGAATGCATGCAAGTCTTTAAAAAGTCCTTGAGAATTATTTATTTTCAAAATAAGATAATAGTTAAGGATGTGAGAGAATGGATCAAAAAATATTGCCAGCATCATCAAATTTAAAGGATTTTGAGTTGTTCTTAAAAAGCTCCTATCGAGTAGGGGTATTTCTCGAAACGCATATCGCTCAATTGAAAAATATCAATCAGTTAGCAAAAGCACATGGAAAGGATATGATCTACCATGTTGATATGATTCATGGGCTAAAAAACGATGATTATGGTACCGAATATATTTGCCAGGAGATTAAACCGTATGGAATTATCTCTACAAAATCAAGTGTCATTTTAAAAGCAAAACAAAAAGGGGTAATTGCAGTTCAAAGAATCTTTTTAATAGATTCCCATGCACTAGAAAAGAGCTATAAGCTTGTGAATAAAACGAGGCCAGATTATATTGAAGTACTTCCTGGAGCAATGCCATGGATGATAAATGAAGTAAAAAATAGACTTGATACACCAATTTTTGCTGGAGGACTGATTCGCACCCAGGATGAAGTGATTAATGCATTAGAGGCAGGTGCTACCTCTATAACCACTTCGAAAAAAGAATTATGGGATTTATTTTAATCTACTAACTAAAAAAAATAGCAATTTTTTTATATAATTATTGACAGCGTTTTCAAACATTAATATACTGTAAATACAAGTTAATCATTTGTGACGGAGAATAGGAGACTCACGCAGATTGCCTTAAAGGTGTATTCTGTCGTGGGTCTTTTTCTTTTTAATCAAGTGGTGGCTTGAAATTTAATTAAGGAAGGGGTATGTGTATGTCGCCATTTTTAGGTGAAGTAATTGGAACAATGATTTTGATTGTGTTTGGAGCGGGGATTGGAGCAGGTTCTTCGCTAAAGGGGAGTTACTCCAACAATCCTGGTTGGATTGTGATTACTCTAGCATGGGGTCTGGCAGTTACAATGGCTGTATTTGCAGTAGGTTCAATTAGCGGAGCGCATTTAAATCCTGCTGTTACGGTTGCGCTTGCGGTAAATGGAAGTTTTCCTTGGGCAGATGTACCTAGTTACATAATTGCTCAATTGGTTGGTGCTATAATAGGAGCTACTTTAGTATTTTTACATTACTTTCCGCATTGGAAAGGTACAGAAGATCCTGGAACAAAGCTTGGTGTATTTGCAACTGGTCCTGCAATTCCACATACGTTCTCAAACGTATTTAGTGAGATGTTCGGTACTTTTATTTTAGTATTAGGATTATTATTCATTGGAGCGAATAATTTTACGGAAGGTCTCAATCCAATTGCAGTGGGGCTATTAATTGTGGTTATTGGGATGTCACTTGGGGGAACGACTGGGTATGCGATTAATCCTGCTCGTGATCTTGGTCCAAGAATTGCGCATTTTCTTCTTCCAATCCCAGGAAAGGGTGGTTCGAACTGGGCCTATTCCTGGATTCCGGTTGTTGGCCCAATCCTAGGTGGTGCATTAGGTGCTGTGTTCTACAAAACTGTTTTTCTAGGGGAAGCAGGTTCCTACACTTGGCCGGTAGTAGGCGCTTCAGTAGTGGTTCTTTTATTATCATATGTTTTTGGTAAGAAACATTCAAGTAATACGACTGCCTCACAAGCAGCTTAAATTCTATGTATATTAGGGGGAACTTAAATGGAAAAGTACATTTTATCTTTGGATCAAGGTACAACAAGCTCTAGAGCAATATTGTTTAATAAAGAGGGAGAAATTGTTCATGTAGCTCAAAAGGAATTTACTCAATTTTTTCCTAAGCCAGGTTGGGTTGAACATAATGCGAGCGAAATTTGGGGGTCCATTTTAGCTGTTATTGCGAGTGTCATGTCAGAATCGAATGTGAAACCAGAGCAAATTGCTGGGGTAGGAATTACAAACCAACGTGAGACGGCTGTAGTCTGGGATAAGGAAACAGGGCTTCCTGTCTACAATGCGATTGTATGGCAATCAAGACAAACAAGTGGAATATGTGATGATTTAAGAGCGAAAGGATATAATGATTTATTCCAAGATAAAACAGGTCTTCTTATCGATGCGTATTTCTCAGGAACAAAGGTTAAATGGATTCTCGACCATGTAGAAGGAGCCCGTGAAAAGGCAGATCAAGGGAAACTCCTTTTTGGAACAATTGATACCTGGCTTGTTTGGAAGCTATCTGGTGGGCAAGCTCATGTGACCGATTATTCAAATGCATCTCGTACATTAATGTACAATATTTACGATTTAAAATGGGATGAGGAGCTTCTTGAAATCTTATCAGTTCCAAAATCGATGCTACCTGAAGTCCGTCCTTCTTCAGAAGTGTATGCACATACGGTAGATTACCATTTCTTTGGTCAAGAAGTTCCGATTGCAGGAATTGCTGGTGACCAACAAGCGGCATTGTTTGGTCAGGCTTGTTTTGGAGAAGGAATGGCTAAAAATACGTATGGAACAGGATGCTTTATGCTCATGAACACAGGTGAAAAAGCAGTGAAATCCGACAATGGCTTATTAACTACATTAGCATGGGGTGTTGACGGAAAAGTCGAGTATGCACTAGAAGGAAGTATCTTCGTAGCAGGCTCTGCTATTCAATGGCTTCGTGATGGACTTAGAATGTTAAAGAATGCTGCGGATAGTGAAAGTTATGCGTCAAAAGTAGAATCAACGGAAGGTGTGTATGTGGTTCCGGCTTTTGTTGGATTAGGTACACCTTATTGGGATAGTGATGTTCGTGGTGCGGTGTTTGGGTTAACAAGAGGAACTTCGAAAGAGCATTTTGTTCGCGCTACACTAGAATCATTGGCTTATCAAACAAGGGATGTCCTTTCTGCCATGGAAGCGGATTCTGGTATTGAATTAAAAGCGTTAAGAGTTGATGGAGGGGCTGTTAAGAATGACTTCTTAATGAGCTTTCAATCTGATATTTTGAACGTACCAGTTGAAAGACCTAAAGTAAATGAAACAACCGCACTAGGCGCTGCATATTTAGCTGGTTTAGCAGTTGGATATTGGGAAAGTAGAGAAGATATTGCTAAGCAATGGGCAGTGGATCGGGCTTTTAAACCGAAGATGGATTCTGATAAAAGAGAAGAGCTTTATTCTGGATGGAAAAGAGCTGTTCATGCAACAATGGCATTTAAGTAATATAAATATAGTTTAAATGTTTACCAGTGACATATAGTTTGGTATAATAAAGATAAGTTAATAATTCAGGTTGGAGAATTGGAGAGACCACAAAATCATTATCTTTATGGATAGTGCATTTTGTGGTCTTTTTTATTCACTATAATTAGTAGTAGGGGGAAAAAGCATGAGTTTTTCAAATAAACATAGGGAACAATTGGTAAGTGAACTTTCAACAAAAATTTACAATGTCTTAGTTATTGGCGGTGGAATTACTGGTGCTGGTATTGCATTAGATGCCACTCTTCGTGGAATGAAAACGGCGGTTGTAGATATGCAAGATTTTTCTGCTGGAACTTCCAGCCGATCAACAAAGCTTGTTCATGGTGGATTGCGCTATTTAAAACAATTTCATGTGAAAATGGTAGCGGAGGTTGGTAAGGAAAGAGCCATTGTTTATGAGAATGGACCACATGTCACTACCCCAGAATGGATGCTGCTTCCTATTCACGAAGGAGGTACATTTGGGAAGCTTAGTACCTCAGTAGGATTACGTGTTTATGACTTTTTAGCAGGAGTTAAAAAATCAGAAAGAAGAGAGATGTTTTCTGCAAATGAGACCCTTACTAAGGAACCGCTTGTTAAGCAGGAAGGGTTAAAGGGTAGCGGTTACTACGTTGAATATCGTACGGATGATGCAAGGCTCACAATAGAAGTCATGAAAGCAGCGGTTGATAAGGGCGCATGTGCGATCAATTATACAAAGGTAGAAAAACTACTTTATGAAAATGGGGAAATTGTGGGTGCGAAGGTAAGTGATCTAATGAGTGGGGAATCCTATGAAATACGGGCAAAGAAAGTGATTAATGCTGCTGGTCCTTGGGTGGATAGTATTCGAGAACTTGATCGATCCAAAGCTGGGAAGGTGCTAAAGCTTTCCAAAGGTGTGCATATTGTTATTAATCAAGAAAGGTTTCCTCTCAAACAAGCGATTTACTTTGATACACCTGACGGTAGAATGGTTTTCGCCATTCCTCGGAATGGAAAAACCTATGTAGGTACCACAGATACTTTCTATGACGAGTCCATCGCCCAACCTAGGATGACAACAAGTGACCGAGATTATATCATTTCTAGTATCAACTATATGTTTCCAACGGTTCATATTTCAGCCGATGATATTGAATCGAGTTGGGCAGGAGTTAGACCTTTAATATGGGAGGAAGGAAAAAATCCTTCTGAAATTTCAAGAAAAGACGAGATATGGGAATCAAAATCAGGTTTGATAACCATCGCGGGTGGAAAGTTAACAGGCTATAGAAAAATGGCAGAGACAGTGGTTGACTTATTAGTGAAAAAATATGATGAAGAATTAGGAGAGAAATTTCCAGGTTGTCGCACCAAGGATTATCCTATATCTGGAGGCGATGTTGGGGGGAGTAAAGGTTTTAATATGTATATTTCTAATCAAGTCAAAAAGGGAGTTGAAGTAGGATTATCACCCGAAGAGGCAACGAAATTGATTAAAATGTATGGCTCCAACGTGCCAATCTTACTGAGCATTATCCAAATAAATAAAGAAGAAGCAAGAAAATATCAAATCCCTATCACTTTATTTGCACAAGTAAAATACGCAATCGATCATGAAATGGCATATTCACCTATTGACATCTTCAATCGGAGAACTGGGGCCCTTCTTTTTGATATAAATACTGTAAAAACATATAAAGAACAAGTGATTGATTTTATGGCAAAAGAATTTGGGTGGAACAAAGAAACTAAACAGAACTATCAGAAGGAATTGGAAATGGAAATATTATATGCATCAGTTCCGATTGATGATCAAAATAATAAAAAGCTAGCATAGCTCTCCTTTTGGGGAGCTTTTTTGACAAAAGTAAAAATATGTTATACAATGAATGCTGTTGCTCTTTTGAGGTGGATTGTTACTATACAATTTTAAAAAAACTTCAACAAGAAAAATGTTTGTAATACAATTGATACTCTTCAGAATGGTATTCCATGATACCATTAGAAAATTACATTAGACGGTTTCCCCAACAATCCTTCTTTTTTTTCGTATTTTCACTTTATTTACTCATTTCCAAACAAATGATTTAGAGTTAAGTTAACAAGAGTGTCATACCCTGATGAATTACAGGGCCTGATTCACACTGGCGCGGTCTAGGAACCGTAAGGATGGAAGAGAGGTAGGGCTTTCATTGTTTTAGGTAAATTACTACAGCCAATCATATCTTAAAAGAGTTTTCATAACGGACAACAGTAGTTGTCCGTTTTCTATATGGATATTCGAGAAAATCCGAACGTTAAAATATTATTTAGTTGAAATATATGTGTTTTAAGAATATAATAAGCATGAATTAACAAAGATTATATGAAATCGCAGTAACTGACGACGAATGTGGAAGCAACCACAAGGGAGCTGCGTCGCTGTTAAGCCGGTCGTCTGGGCAGAGAGAAGGCGAATGTCTGTCTCTTTTTCTAATATATGGAGGGGTTAACGTGACGAAACCTGTTATTTTGGATGGTCAGATGGTAGCAAACAAAGTTAAAAATTCTTTAAAGGAAAGAGTGGAAAAGCTCAAGGAAGTGGGAGTTACTCCTTGTTTGGCAACCATTCTAGTTGGCGATGATCCTTCTTCGGCAACATATGTGAAGATGAAGGGAAATGCCTGTGAGAAGTTAGGTATTGTTTCAAAAAGAATTCATTTACCAGCTACCACAACTACTGAAGAGCTTTTGGCCACGATTACTGAGTTAAATAACGATGAGAATGTAAATGGTATTCTCCTTCAGCATCCAGTGCCTGAGCATGTTGATGAAAGAAAGGCGTTCGATACAATCAGCATTGAAAAGGACGTTGATGGTGTTACTAGCTTTGGTTATGGACAAACAGCATTAGGATTTGGTGTATTTCCTTCATGTACACCAGCAGCTATCTTAACCATTATTAAAGAATACGGAATTCCTGTACAAGGAAAGCATGCCGTAGTTGTTGGGAGAAGTCCAATTCTTGGTAAGCCAGTTTCGGCATTACTTTTAAATGAAAATGCTACGGTAACTACATGCCATTCATATACAAATAACTTACCAGATATTGTTAAACAAGCTGATATAGTTGTTGCAGCAGTAGGTAAGCCAAACTTTATCAAGGGTGATTGGGTGAAGGAAGGATCAGTGATTTTAGATGCTGGTTATAACCCAGGAAACATTGGAGATGTAGAATACGATTCATGTTTTGAGAAGGCATCGGCTATTACCCCAGTGCCTGGCGGTGTTGGTCCAGTAACGATTGCTATGCTTTTAAAGCATACAGTTGATTCAGCGGAACGCACGTTGCAGTCAAAAGGAGAAAATGAAGTAGTTCAATCCAATTAATCTCCTTGACTTATTCGTCATATTGGATTAATATGAATATAACGCTATAAAGTTCGGTATATATTTTTGGTTAAGTGGTCGTAACTGCAGGATGTGGTCGATTTTCTTCCCTTCCTTGCTAGTTACGGCTTTTTACGTTTTTGATCTATATATTTAGTACTTATGGTGAACAATTTTTTGGAGGTTTTACACATGAACACAGGTAAAGTAAAATGGTTTAATGCAGAAAAAGGTTTCGGCTTCATCGAATCAGCTGAAGGTCAAGATGTATTCGTACACTTCTCAGCAATCCAATCAGAAGGCTTCAAAACTTTAGAAGAAGGCCAAGAAGTTACTTTCGAAATCGTTGAAGGCAACCGTGGACCACAAGCTTCTAACGTTCAAAAAGCTTAATATATTGAGTCATTTAAGGTGATGCATTGATATAAGCATCACCTTTTTCTTTGGAATGAAACCATGATAATTAACTCCGTTTTATTCTCTCGCGATCATTCCTTCACTCAAAAAAAATTACAAAAAAAACTTTAAAATATAATTCTAAGTACAAAATAATAATATAGGTGTTTAAAATTAAGGAGGAAAAATAACTTTGACAACATTTTCAGATTTTGGTCTAAGTAGTGAATTACAAAAAGCAGTATCAAATATGGGATTTGAAGAACCAACTCCAATACAAGCACAAGCGATTCCGATCGCTCTTCAAGGAAGAGACATGATTGGACAAGCGCAAACAGGAACAGGAAAAACAACAGCGTTTGGTGTTCCATTACTAGAAAAGATGGATTTACAAGAGGGTATTCAAGGCCTTGTATTAGCTCCTACACGTGAACTAGCAGTTCAGGTGGCTGAAGAATTAAACCGAATTGGGCAAGTAAAAGGAATTCGTACACTTCCAATTTATGGTGGTCAAGATATTAATCGCCAAATTCGATCATTAAAAAACCGACCACAGATCATTGCTGCCACTCCAGGCCGACTAATTGACCATTTAGACAGAAGAACGATTCGTCTAAATAATATAAAAATGGTTGTACTAGATGAGGCAGACGAAATGCTAAACATGGGCTTCATCGAAGATATCGAGAGAATTTTAAGTGATATTCCTGAAGAACGCCAAACTTTACTTTTCTCAGCGACAATGCCTAAGAGAATTCAAACTCTTGCAGAAAAATTCATGAAAAATCCTGAGCTTGTAAAAGTGAAAGCGAAGGAAATGACAGTTACCAATATTGAGCAATTCTACCTTGAAACCCATGAAAAACAAAAGTTTGATGTGTTAACAAGTTTACTCGACATTGAATCTCCAGAACTGGCTATTGTATTTGGCCGAACAAAGAAGCGTGTAGATGAAGTGGTTGAAGGGTTAATCAAAAGAGGTTACTCAGCTGAAGGAATCCATGGAGATATTCCACAGTCCAAGCGTGACCAAGTTATTCGTCGCTTTAAGGATGGAACAATTGAAATCATGGTAGCAACTGATGTAGCTGCGCGTGGCCTAGATATTAGTGGGGTTTCACACGTGTACAATTTTGATATTCCACAGGACCCAGAAAGCTATGTACACCGAATCGGTCGTACCGGACGTGCTGGGAAGAAGGGTCTAGCCTATACATTTGTTTCCCCGCGCGAACTTGATCATTTGAAAATTATTGAGCAAGTAACTAAGAAAAAGATGGTTAAAAAACCAATTCCTTCTTATAAGGATGTAATCGCTGGAAACCAAGAAGCTACGATTAACAAAATTATGAAGGTTATTGAAAATAATGATTACTCTGATTACAAACGTGCTGCAGAGTCATTATTAGAAGATATTGATTCTGTAACGGTATTAGCTGCAACATTAAAGCTTTTAACTAAGGAACCTGATGTTACTCCAATCAAACTAACAGCGGTAGAACCAGTTCGTTCACGTAAACCGAAGTCTGGTTTTAGAGACCGTACACGCTCGAATGACCGTGGTAGAAGCAAGGATTTCCGAGGGAAAGACCGCAGAGATGAAAGAGGATCTCGAAACAGAAAACCAGCAAAACAAAAATAATTTTTATTTTTATGATTGAAATTCAAAAAATTAGGCAATATATAAATGTGATACAAGGTATCATTAATAAGAGCTTTTGAATTTTAGGAGGATTTTTTACATGGCAACTGGTAAAGTAAAATGGTTTAACTCAGAAAAAGGATTTGGATTTATTGAGGTTGAAGGTGGAGAGGATGTATTCGTACATTACTCAGCAATTCAAAGCGAAGGCTTCAAGTCTCTTGATGAAGGTCAAGAAGTTAGCTTTGATATCGAACAAGGACAGCGTGGACCACAAGCTGTTAATGTTAATAAAATCTAATGGATCCAATAGAGCTCTTTTTAGAGCTCTTTTTTGTGTCTGAAACAATAGGAGGTTAATATGAAATCATTCACAGTAAATTTCCATAAAGAAGATCAAGTGGATAAGATGGTAGTTAATAAACTGAATGAAGAAGATTTTCACCTGACAACAGAAGGTGGCACGCGTCATTTATTTGAATTAGATACAAATATCGGTTTTTTTGTTTATTTTGATGCAGTTGATAAAGACGGTAAAGAATCATATTTGGTTCTTCACTATGAAGAAGAAAGTGAAGAGCCTAGTGGTTGTTACGCTTTCGAACTTAAGGATTTTTATCAGTTTGCAGCACTTCATTTAAATGATTTAGAGTACAATGAAGAGAAAGGTGAGGGGGAAGAGGCTGAGGAAGAGTATGGACCCATTCACCATTTAGCGCATTTAATGTATCATATTGTAGAAGATGGCAAGAAAGTAGAAGAGGAGTAAAAAGAGCGATTGCTCTTTTTACTCCTCTTCAGCCTCTAGGTGATGTTCTTTGCAAAATGATTGAAGTATTTCTATCTCTTCATCTTCTAAATCAAATTCCAGCACTTTTTCTGTGTCTGATTCAAGTATGTGATAATGGGAAACACGTGGACCATTTTCGTCAACAATATATAGGACCTTCAATTTGAGCCCCTGTTCTCGGTACAATTCATCCTCTTCATCCACAGTAAAATCGATCAAGAATTCATATCGATTTCCTGTTAATATGTTAAATGGGTCTTCAACTTTTTCAACTGTATATTCTGTAAATTTCATCTTTTACCTCCTGATTGTAACTTGTATTAGTATACCCTTATTTTGTTGGATGGAAAAGCAGTTTTCATAAGATGGTACTAAGCGTATAATAGTGGAAGAACATCACATGCTAGGAGAGTTTCATTTGACAATTAATCATAACTTAAAAGAAATGGAACAATTAAAGCAAGAATTGTCTTTTTACAAAAGGTTTGTGTCACTACTGCCTTTTTCTTTTACATATACTGACCCGGAATTAAGAATGAAGCTTATTAAGAATGAGGCTCAAAACGTTAATTTAATAAAAAATTCAACTGACCATAATAGAGAGCTAAAGATCACCTCTACTCCTAGGATTCCTATTGAAGAAATTGAGATATTTCTAAATGAAATATTAGATGTAGTTCCGCATCATATTGTATTTATTAATTCAGAAGGAATAGTTACTCTTTGCAACGCCCAGGCCGCAATCGATTTACATGTTGATCGTGATAATGTAGTTGGCAAGCATTTGCGGGAGTTACTCCAGATTCCGGATGAGCAAATCAAAATGCTTGAAACGTTACGAACAGGAATACCCATTATTAATCAGGAAATATTAGATAAAAATTATGGCATTATTAATACAAGACTAATTAAAAACTCAGAAGGAAAGATTGAACGCGTCGTTGGTGTTTTTCGCTTTTTAAATCATATTAAGGAAGCAGAAAAACAAACTTTAGCAAGTAGAATAGCAGCGGGAATTGCTCATGAAATTCGAAATCCTTTAACGACTGTAAGAGGTTATTTACAATTGTTACAGGGGAGAGTAGATGAGGAGACTGCGGATATGTTTCAGTCACTTCTTATTCCAGAGATTGATCGCGCAAACAAGATAATAACCGACTTTCTGCGTATTTCGAAGCCTGGTACGGTTAAGAGAGAAATTTTAGAGGTGAAAGATTTCTTTATCGATTACCTCGGTCATTTTCTCAACAGTGATGCACTGCTTCATAATGTGGATATTACATATAAAATAAGCGAGGAATCTGCAGAGAGTTTATTTGTAGGTGATCGAGAAGAGCTATTTCAAGTCTTCTCTAATTTATATCGAAACTCCTTGCAAGCTAAAAATGATAGCACGATGGAAATTACGATTTCAACAGAATTGATAGGGTCAAAAATATTCATTGAATTTGTTGATAATGGTGTTGGAATTCCGCCTAACCTACTCCAACATGTATTTGATCCTTTCTTCACGACAAAGGACGAGGGAACTGGATTAGGGCTTTCTGTCTCAAAAAAAATCATTGAAAACTACCATGGAACGATGAATGTTAAAAGCAGTCCTTTAGGAACCCGCTTTCTTATTTATTTGCCTGTTTATACAGGAAAGGCACCTCTTTAATCATACAAAAACATTTTGTTTTATAGATACATAACTCTTTCCTATTCATCGAACAATAGGTAATGAAAGGGGAGAAATTATGTGGATAAAAAGACAAAAGGAAACGAAGAGGGAATTTCCTGGTATGCGTTATCCTTAATCGGAGTCGGATGTATTATCGGAACGGGCTTCTTTTTAGGGTCAAGTATCGGGATTCAAATGGCTGGTCCAGCTGTCCTATTGGCTTTTTTAATTGCAGGGTCAGGGACTTATATTGTGTATGACTCTCTTGGAAGAATGTCCGCTCAAGATCCTCAAAAAGGATCATTTCGGGCATATGCGAAAAAGGCATTTGGTCCATGGGCTGGGTTTACAAGTGGATGGGTATATTGGATGTCAGAAATGCTGATAACTGGAAGCCAGCTTACAGCTCTTTCGATTTTTGCTAAGTTTTGGTTTCCAAATTTCCCTTTGTGGGTCTTTTCCGCTTTTTTTGCTGCTCTAGGTATTATTGTAGTTCTTCTAGGTAATACAGGGTTTGAGAAAATTGAAAATCTTCTCGGTGTGATAAAGATTTCCGCTATTTTAATGTTTATAATTATAGCAATTCTTGCTTTAACTGGAGTGATTGACGGTCAGAAGGGTTTTGATCATTTCCCTAATACCAAAAATGAAATCTTACCAAATGGATTAAAAGGCTTATGGTCTGCTCTAATTTTCGGATTTTACGCTTTTGGTGGAATAGAAATTATGGGGATTATGGCCACACGTTTAAAAAACAAAGATGATGCCCCTAAAGCAGGGAAAATCATGCTCATCGTCTTAACAACCATTTACCTTATATCAATATTTCTAGCTGTCACAATGATACCATGGCAAGAACATTCCGATAAAAAAAGTCCCTTTGTTAGTGCTCTTCACGAATATGCCAACTTAGGGTTTGTTCCACATGTGTTTAATGGGGCTCTTATTATTGCAGGTTTCTCCACCATGTCAGCATCGTTATTCGCTATAACAACGATGTTAGTAACAATGGCAGACGACCATGATGCTCCAAAATTATTAGCGAAGCAAGGGAAATTAAAAGTACCACCAATAGCATTACTGGTCACGATATCAGGTTTAGTTGCCTCCATCGTTACTGCGCGGTTGATGCCGGATTCCATTTATGAATATATTACAACGGCAGCCGGATTAATGCTTTTATATAATTGGATCTTGGTTTTATTTTCGGCTCCGCGTCTTATTACTTTTTCTCGCTGGGACCATATTAAGAGGTTTATTGGGCTAGGACTTATCCTTTTAGCCATTTCAGGTACGTTATTACATGCTTCTTCTCGACCTGGATTGTTTGTCAGTCTATTAATTGTGCTTATTATCGTTTTTGCTGACATCATCTCTGGTTTTGTTAAAGGGCGAGCTAAAAAGAAAAAAATAAATACACACAATGGTAAGATAAAAAGTCATCGACACTATCGTAAACGACAATAAGCCCCTAATCTTTAGGGGCTCTATTTTAATTCATAAAGATTTTTAATGCTTCAAATCCGAAATATAAGCCGAAAGCAATTAAGGATATAGAAGAAATAATCGTGATTATTGTTAAAAGTTTTGTTGTAAGTAATTTTCTAAAGCTGCTTGCGACTGCTGCCATACACACATCCCATATGACAAGTCCTAAAATGATGGCGCTGCTAAAGAATAATAGTTCTGTGTGTTCGTACATGGTTGCCGTTTTAGCTAATACTGACCCATATATACCTAACCAAAATAAAATAGTTAGCGGATTAGAAATGGACATGAAAAATCCAGTGAAGAAAGATTTTGATAAAGAAGCATCCCTATTTCCATTACTAAGGACAATTTTTCCAGCACCGATTAACCCTTCCACACCAGTGTAGACCAATACAAAAAATCCGAATAACCATAAAAACATTTTTACTATAGGAATTTCAATGAACTGAGAAAACCCTAAAAAAACTAGTAGCATATAAAATATGTCTGCTATCACAGACCCTAGGCCTAACACCCACGCGTTCAAAAAGCCATGTTTAATGCCTTTATCCATTTGTGCAGCATTAATAGGACCAATTGGAGCAGCAAGTGATAAACCTAGTAGCACATAACTGAAAAATACACCCAAAGCAATTTCCCTCCAATCAAATACAACTGCTCGTACACATTGTATTCATGAAGGATTGCTTGTACGACAAAAAGATTAATGCAAATATACATTAAAATTCCCTTTAACATGGAATATGTTAAAGGGAACAGGGGTTAGTCATTCTCTTGGTATTCAGAATCAATTCGTTCATTTAAGTAAGTATTAAGAGTGGTGGCAAATTGAATAGATTGAAGACTCATCTCCTCCTCAATCCCGTAACTAGTTGTTTGCTTTTTATAAGGAATTTGGAAGTTATTCTGCTTTCTATAATCCATTGGTAGTCTCCTTTCGTGTAAAATGTAATGTTAGTATATACACTTTCGTAGTATTTATAGAGAAAATGTTTTCTATACAAATTTTCACAACAGTGGTATAATAGTGTTAATGGATAAAAAGCGGAATAGAAAATCCAATTATTATAAAAAGGGTGATAGATTGGTCTTCTTTTTATAATAGCTGGATTTTTTATTATTTAGCTACTTTTAGGAGGGGAAATATGGGATTCGGAAGAAAAAATCAAGAAGAAGTTGTGAAAGAAGAAACAAAGGTGTGGATCTGCTCATCAGAAAGCTGTAAGTGTTGGATTCGTGACAATTTTAAAAGCACCGAAAGCCCAAGCTGCCCCTTATGTAATAGTGGAATGAAGCAATCAACGAAAGTCATTGAAGTTTTAAACAACCCAAGTAAGTCATATTAATATGAAAGAGAAAGGCTAGTCCTAGCCTTTCTCAGAGTTTTTTTCCTATTCTGTTGGAAGGATGAGTTGATAGAAAAGTACATCCTGCCAAGCATCAAATTTATATCCAACCTCTTTAAAATGTCCTGCCAATGTAAATCCAAACTTCTTATGTAAGGCTATACTTCCTTCGTTTCCTGCTGTTATCCCACCGATCATTGTATGGAATCCTTGTTCTTTTGCTCTTTTAATTAACTCAGACATTAATGCAGTGCCAATCCCTAAACCCCTCGCCGCTGAAGAAATGTATATTGATAATTCGGTGGTTGAATTAAATGCCGGTTTTTCACGGAACGAACTTAAGCTCCCATAACCAACCACTTCACCATTCCATTCAGAAACAATTAATGGATATTTATCTCCGTATTTGGCAAACCAAATTTTTCTCTTTTCTAATGATTCTGGCTCTAGATCAAAGGTGGCGGTTGTGTTTACGATTGCCTCATTATATATTGATAAAAGGATAGGTAAATCATTAATATGTGCTTCGCGTATGTTAAGCATGATAATCCTCCAAATAGATAAAATATGTTTACTATTTTACCTTTTCAATGAGTAAATGCAACCACAAATGTAATTAAACAAAAAAGGAGAATATATCCTTGTGATTATGACTCAGCGATATTTTACTGTAACAAGAAAAATTGTAGACGGTACTCAGGTAGTATTACACGAGGAGCAATTAATAGAAATGACTCGAGATAACATTACTACAAGTGCTTCTACTTTTTTATTTTCCGATGTTCATGATATTTCTTTTAGAAAATTGACAAAAGATTTAGGAATCCTTTATTTACATACGAATCAAGGATTGTTTCCTTATAAGGTGAGAGAAGAACCACACTGCTTTATTGCAATGTTTTATGAGCTGAAAAATTAGTGGTAAAGTCACCATGGTGGCTTTTTTATTTTGCCCATTATCTCAAGAAGTTGAATACCTTATATTGGAGCAAGTGTCAAAAAACAATCAACGAAATGTAGGTTAAAAACCCCTGTAAGAGAGCAAATTAAAGATGCTTCACCAAATGAAATCAGGGGGGTAACACGAATGATAAAGAAAAAAGTACTTCTTACAGCGATGTCTTCAGTTATGACACTTGGTTTATTGTCTGCTTGTGGAGTAGATGATAACAACTTAAACAATGACGATGATGTCAATTATAGACCGGTAAGATATAACCAAAATAATGATAACGGTATGTTAGACAACAATAATCGTAACCGTGGAACTGGGACTTTAAATAATAATAACGGTAACCGTGGTAATGGGATCTTTAATAACGATGATAACGGTATTTTTGATAATGATCGAAATGGTCGAAATAACGATATCTTTAACAATGATAACGATGACAATGACTTGGATCTAGATCTTAATGATAACAATAACAATAATGATCGTAATGGTCTTGGTGGAAATAATGGAAATATGACAGGAAGAAATCGTTAAGAAGTGTGGTTGGGCATAGAATTATGCCCAGCCTTTTTAAATTTGAACTTTTTGTGACAATTTGTTATAATTATTATAAAATTCAGTATAGATCGTGGGGTGTCATATGCTACGAACAATTATTGCTGGGATTGGTGGTTTTTTTCTCGTATTCATAGAGTTATTTTTAGTCATGAAACTAAAAGGATGGCACTCAATTGAAATTGGAGGTATTGCTCCTTTTGTAAGTGTATGGTCCATGAATTTCTTTCTATTATTTACAATGTTCTCTCATGTACTTTTATGGTATGAAAAGGTCCTAGATAAGCGAAATCAAGCTCAACCTGAAGGGAAATAAAAGCAGAAGTGTCCTCATTTTGTATGGATACTTTTTTTGACTAAAATAATTAAAAAACTTTAAAATAAAACAACCAAAAAGCTTCGTAAATAGAAGTCCTTTTGGTTGTTTTTTATTATACTTCTTCGAGTTCTGAAATATCTACCGTTGATCTTTCTTCTAATGGTCCTCGTAAATGAACAGTTGCTGTCTTTTCATCTTCATGAAGCTCGTCTATCCACACTGAAGCGCCGTTATACTCCACGTGAATATCCGCAGATGATGATAAAATTTGCTTTACTCTCCTAGAATCCATAATTATAGCCTCCTTATCTAATTCATTTACTACTTTCCCCAAACAGATAATAAATCATGTGAATGTTTTTAATTTGAATTCTTTCATTATTTCATAAGCGAACAGTGAATTTTGTCGAATTTTTGATAGTTTTTGATTATTTAAGAAAGATTTTGATAGAAAGTGATTGATTTTCTAGAGGGGTTGCAGTAAACTGAACTCAAGTATTAAAAAAAGAAAGCGTTTTAATGAGGTGATGCATTGTTAACACCAGAGCGCCATCGGTTGATTTTGCAGCAATTAAAAGAAAAAGGTGTTGTAAAAATACAAGATCTTGTTGATTTAACAAATTCATCAGAGTCAACGATTAGAAGGGACTTAACACAACTAGAAGATGATAAGTTCTTAAAAAGGATACATGGTGGTGCCGCTCGATTACAGGGAAAGCTACAAGAACCGAGCATGGTTGAAAAAGCCACCAAAAACCTTCAACCAAAGAAGCGAATTGCCAAGTATGCCTCTAGTTTAGTGGAAGAAGGAGATTGTATTTTTCTTGATGCAGGATCAACAGTCTTGGAAATGATTCCTTACTTACCAAAAAACATTGTGGTCGTGACCAATGGACTTATGCATGTAAAGCCTTTACTAGATAGAGACATCCCAATGTATCTAATCGGTGGGTATGCAAAACCTAAGACAAATGCCATTATTGGTCGAGGAGCACTAACAAGTTTAGAGCTATACCGTTTTGATAAATGTTTTATGGGGGTAAATGGTATCCACACTCAATTTGGGTACACAACACCTGATCAAGAAGAAGCAATGATCAAACAATTAGCTATTTCTCTCTCAAGAGAAGTATTTGTGTTAAGTGATGAATCGAAGTTTTCAGAAATAGCATTTGCTAAGATTGCTGACTTACATGAAGCGTCGATCATTACAGATGATTTGAACAGTGAGTTCCAAGATCAATACATGAGCAAAACGACAATAAAGGTTGTGAAAGAATGATTTACACCGTAACACTTAATCCTTCCCTTGATTACATAGTGGAGGTAGAGGATTTAACACTGGGTGATTTGAATCGTACAAAAAATGAGTCGAAATTTCCTGGTGGAAAAGGAATAAATGTTTCAAGGTTACTAAAAAGAATGAGTGTACCAAGTAAAGCTTTAGGTTTTGTAGGTGGATTTACAGGACTTTACATTAAGAATCAATTACAAATGGAAGACATTGAAACAAAATTTGTCGAGGTTCTTGAAGATACGAGAATCAATGTAAAGTTAAAATCCAATAGTGAAACAGAAGTTAATGCAAAAGGACCAAGCATTACAGAAGCAGATTTTAAAAAGCTTCAAGATCAGATATCACAATTAACTTCAGAAGATACTTTAGTTTTAGCAGGGAGTATTCCATCAAGTATGGAGTCAAGTACGTATGAGAAACTGGTGTCTATATGTAATCTAAATCAAACAAAGTTTGTTGTTGATGCTGAAGGAGAATTATTAAAGAAAGTTCTACCATATAAACCTTTTCTTATAAAGCCAAATCACCACGAACTTGGTGAATTATTTAATACTAGTTTTACCACTGCAGAAGAAGTAGTGCCTTATGCTCGTAAGCTAGTTGAAATGGGAGCAGAGAACGTCATTGTTTCCTTGGCAGGAGAAGGAGCCGTGTTAGTAAATTCTGAAGTTGCCTTCCTTTCAAATGTACCAAAAGGGGAAGTGAAAAGTTCAGTTGGAGCTGGAGATTCAATGGTGGCTGGATTTTTAGCGAGATATGAAGAAACAAAAGAAATTGAGGAAGCGTTTCGTTACAGTGTTGCATCTGGAAGTGCAACTGCCTTTTCGATTGGTTTAGCAACGAAAGAAAAGATAGAAACACTATATACAAATGTTAACATTACAAAGTTCTAAGGAGAAATAGAGATGAAAATTACTGAGATTTTAACAAAAGAAACCATTCATCTAAACCTTTCAGGCTCATCAAAGCCTGAAGCGATTGATCAGCTCGTCGCTGTATTAGATCGCGCAGGAAAGCTAGAGGATGCAAAGGAATTTAAGGCGGGAATTTTAAAGCGTGAAGAACAAAGTACTACTGGAATTGGCGAAGGAATCGCCATTCCTCATGCAAAAACGAAGGCAGTTAAAACAGCGTCAATCGCATTTGGTAAGTCGGAAAATGGTATTGACTACGATTCACTGGATGGTCAACCGGCACATTTATTCTTTATGATAGCGGCTCCAGAGGGGGCAAATAATACTCATTTGGAAGCGCTCGCAAGACTTTCATCCATTTTAATGAAAAGTGAAGTAAGGGAAGCATTATTAAACGCAAATACAGAAAGTGATGTTTTGAATATTATCAATCAGTACGACCAGGAAGAGGAAAAGGAAGGGGACGTGGAAACGATGTCTGGGGAAAAGAAATTTATCGTTGCTGTCACTGCTTGTCCAACTGGAATTGCTCATACGTATATGGCTGCGGACTCTCTAAAGGCTAAGGCCGCTGAACTTGGTGTAGATATTAAAGTTGAAACAAGAGGTTCTGGCGGAGCAAAGAACGTCTTAACTCCTGCTGAAATTGAAAGAGCAGTTGCTGTAATTGTTGCAGCCGATACGAATGTTGAAACCGATCGTTTTAATGGTAAGCATGTTATTGAAACGAAAGTAGCAGACGGAATTCGTAAACCGAAGGAACTTATTGAAAGAGCTCTAAAACAAGATGCCCCAATCTTTAAAGGGAGCGGGAATGTATCTTCTTCTTCTGAGCAAAAAGGTCAAGGTGTTGGTGCTACCATTTATAAACACTTAATGAGTGGTGTGTCTAATATGCTTCCATTCGTTGTAGGTGGAGGGATATTAATTGCTATCTCTTTCATGTTTGGCTACAACGCTTTTAATCCAGAAGATCCTTCATATCACCCAATTGCAGAAGCATTAATGACAATCGGTGGTGGTAGTGGAGCATTTGGGTTTATTGTTCCCATTTTAGCAGCATTTATTGCAATGAGCATCGCAGATCGTCCAGGTTTTGCAGCTGGTGCAGTTGGTGGGTTATTAGCTAATAGCGGTGGTGCAGGATTCCTAGGCGGTATTATAGCAGGTTTCTTAGCAGGTTATATTGTTGTAGGCTTGAAAAAACTCCTAACAAGTTTACCATCATCTCTTGAAGGTATCAAAACGATTCTTTTATATCCTCTACTTGGTATCGCTCTTACAGGTTTTGCAATGATTTATATCGTAAATGGTCCAGTTGGAGCACTTAATACAGGGATTACTAATTGGTTATCAGGTCTAGGTACAGGTAATGCAGTATTATTAGGATTAGTACTAGGTTTAATGATGGCGTTTGATATGGGTGGACCAATTAACAAGGCTGCATATGTATTTGGAACTGGATTGTTAGCAAATGGCGTATATGAGCCTATGGCAGCAGTTATGGCAGCAGGTATGGTTCCTCCGCTTGGAATTGCGATCGCTACTACGTTCTTTGGTAAGAAATTTTCAAAACAAGATAGAGAAGCAGGAAAAGTTAACTATATTATGGGATTATCTTTTATCACAGAAGGAGCAATTCCTTTTGCAGCGGCTGATCCACTTCGTGTTATTCCTTCACTAATGGCAGGTTCAGCGGTGGCTGGAGCATTAACAATGATGTTTGGTATCGGATTACGTGCACCACACGGTGGATTATTCGTAGTTCCTTTAGTTGAGGGTGGTTGGTTTATGTATTTAATCGCTATCGTTGCTGGAGCGATCGTATCAGGGGTAATTCTTGGATTAATAAAGAAACCAGTTCAAGAATAAATGAAAAGGTCAGTGACTACACTGGCCTTTTTTATATGTGTAGAAAATGGCCAGAAAAGGCATATTAAATGTAGCTTAAAAAAGGAGGTAATTCATATGACAAAGAGAAATATTAAAACAAAATCAGGCATGCAAAGTGTTCCGAAAAGCATTAATGACATGGACTTGTCAGGGAATGCTTCAACTACAGAAAAGAAGGCAGAGAAGAAAAGACCAAATTAAATAAAAAAGAAGTCGTACTAAATTAGTACGACTTCTTTTTATGCATTTTTTTTCTCGGGTTTTATACCAAAAAGTATTACAAGTAAACCGATAGCACTTATCCCAGCTAGTATATAAAATAGGGAGGCTTGGAGATGTTTTTGAAGAATCGCCATGATAGGTGGACCCGCTGCTACACCAATAAATCTCATCGAGCTGTAAATGGAGGATATCGTGCCTCTTTCCTCCATCTCGATTCCTTCAGTTATGAACGCATCTAAGCAAGGAAGTCCCACCCCTATTCCAATGCCACCGATGGTAAACATTGATATCATAAACCATAAATGATCAGAAAAGCTTAGAGTGGCTGTACTAATCGATAGTAAAACGATTCCAACAAACGTAATCCATTTCATCAAAACTTTATTTTCTTTAATCATTTTACCTGTTATATACGAAGCAAGACATAGTGCTCCGAGAGGGATTGTTAAAAACAATCCTTTTTTCACATCTTTAATGTTATACTGTTTCTCCAATATATCTGAGAGGTAAAAAAGTATTCCAAATAAAACAAACATGAGAATAACGCCAACAATAAATACCGTGTAGAGCCAACGGCCATCTTTAATAAAGATTTTCTTTACCTTTTGGAAAAACTTTTTAAATGGAATTGGTTCGGTTCTCTTTTTCGGATTTTGAACGAGAAAGAGGGTTAAAAGAATCGAAATGATACAAAATGCTGGGATTGACCAGAATGGAAGATGCCAGAAAAAACTTGCTAAAAAAGCACCGAGGATAGGGCTTAGTACTTTTCCTAAAGTATTTGATGTTTCAATCACGCCAAGAGAACTACTAACGTCTTCCTCACTTTTAAACATATCACCAATCAGTGGCATAACAATAGGGAATGCTCCTGCTGCACCAACACCTTGTAAAGCCCTGCCGATTAAGATAATCCAGTACGGATCATCCATCTTCCAAGAGGCCCACCCAGAAATAAGCCCCCCGATGCCGGCAATGAAAAGACTGGGGATGATCACCTTTTTTCTCCCAATATGGTCAGAAAGATAACCGGCGATTGGAATCAGTAGTATAGCAACAATTGAATAAACAGTTATTATCATACTTGTTTGGAAGGGAGAAATATTAATTTTCTTTTCCATAACGGGAAGTACCGGTATCAGCATCGAGTTACCAAGTGTCATAACAAGAGGAATAGATGATAAGGAAAGCACCGCCCACCTTTGATTATGGTGTTTACCATCACCTTTCTTTTTGTTTTCCTTATATTTTTTCCCATTTCTAGATTTGTAAGAATTCGACATTTCGACCCGCCTTCATTGATTTTTTAAAAGAAAGGGACCTATTCACCTAATTGGTGATTAATCGCATAACTATAATATGGACCTAAGCATCCAAACTCATGAGTATTTTTTATTACATAAAAATGGATTTTCCAAACATTGTAGGCTAAAATATGTATCATTAGTATGAAGTGTATGGGGTGAAAAGATGGGAGAAATAATTGCGCTAAGTGTTGGAAAGCCCAAATCATATATGTGGAAAGGCAAAAATGAAAGCTCAGGAATTGGAAAAGAAAAGGTAACTATAGCAGAATTAACAAAGGATGGCTTTGTTGGCGATGATGTAGCAAATTTAGAACACCATGGGGGGCCAGAGCGAGCGGTATGTGTCTACTCTTTTGAACATTATAAGCAATGGGAAAACGAGTTTAATGTAAAGCTTTCCCCTCCAGCCTTTGGAGAAAACCTTTGTGTATCAGGTATGCTTGAAAAGGATGTTTACATAGGTGATGTATATTCGCTAGGTAATGCAGTTGTTCAAGTTACACAAGGTCGTGTTCCTTGCTCTACCATTTCAAAATTTAATGATATAGACTTATTTTTAAAAAGAATTGTTGAGACCAACTATACTGGTTATTTCTTTAAAGTACTGCAGGAAGGAACGGTACAGGCTGACGGGAAGCTCGAATTGATAGAAAGAATCCAAGATAAAGTATCTATCCTATACGCCAATCAGATCTTCCTTCATGATAAGAAAAATACAGCCGGTTTAAAAGACTTATTAGAAATAAATGAATTGGCCAATGTTTGGAAACAAAAAGTAGAAAAACTATTAGCACAAAATATTTAATTTAATTTTTAAAAATTTCTGTTATTAACGTTGACTTTTATATGTATATCTTATATGATAATAAACAATTAAAGACTACGGCGTTGATGAAGAGTAGTACCTTTTACAGAAACTATAGAGAGCTGATGGTTGGTGCAAATCAGTGTGGAAGTATTAGGGAATGGACTTCGGAGCCTCCAAACCGAACCTTTTAAAGTAGTAGGCCTTGGCGAAAGTCTCATCGTTACAAGAGACAGATATTTGTTGCTTCATGGAAAGCAAAGATATCTGTAAAGTGAGCTAATACATTTAGCTAATAAAGGTGGCACCACGGGTTTCTCGTCCTTTTTCAGGAGAGAAGCCCTTTTTGTATTTCATAAAAGAAAATCGTCGATTAAGAGTAGTAAGCTGAGTTTGTTTGACACAGAGAGTCGGGATTGCTGAGAACCGATCAAACCCTTGGCTGAATGGACTTATGAGAGTGGTCTTGAACGTGCAGTAGGGACCAACGGAATTCCACCGTTATAAGGAATTAAAGGGAGCATGTATGCTCTGAACCTGAGGTGGCACCACGATGATCATCGTCCTCTATACGTAGTTTTCTACGTATAGGGGACTTTTTTTATTTAAAAGGAGGGAAAAACATGAACGCCAATGTTCAAAACATTATTATTGAAGAAATTCTCGGTGATACGTTAACACCTATTTCTATATTTCAGCGACTTAAAGGTGTAAAGAAATGTTTATTAGAAAGCTCGTTAAAACACGAGCACTCAGGAAGATATTCCTTCATAGCAGCTAATCCTGCTGTGGAACTAAAGGGCAGTGGAAATAACACGATGCTCATTAAAAAACAAAGCAGTGAAACTGTCTTAGCTAACCCGCTCGAGGTTCTGAAAAAGATTGTGCCAAATATTGAGAATGATTTCATGAAGGAAATTCCTTTTATTGGGGGAGCTGCAGGTTTTGTAAGCTATGACATTGTTCGTTATTACGAGGAAATCGGTCAAATACCGAGAGACGAAATGAGTGTCCCAGAAGTTCATTTTCTGTTATTCGAAACAATTATTGTTTTTGATCATTTAACTCAAAAGGTGTTCATTGTTGGAATTCCGATCAGTGATCAATCTTCTTTGGAGGATATAAAAGGTTTGGTAGAAGAAACAAAGAATCAGATTTTGAACGAAAGAGAAAACGCACTATCACCAGTTTCCATTTCTTCTTATGAAGCGTCAATCTCAAAAGAAGAGTTTATTGAAAGAGTGAAAAAAGCAAAGGAGTACATTGTAGAAGGTGATATATTCCAAGTCGTCCTTTCCCAAAGGATGAAAGCAACTATTCAGGGTGATCCATTTTCTTTTTATCGTAAGCTTAGAGTTCAAAATCCTTCGCCTTATATGTATTATTTCGATTTTGAAGAGTATGTGGTTGCAGGGGCATCACCGGAAAGCTTGATGAAAGCAGTCGGGGAAACCGTCTATACGAATCCTATTGCAGGAACGAGGCCAAGAGGGAAAACTCAGGAGGAAGATGAGCAACTGAGTGTGGAATTGATTCAAGATGAAAAAGAGTTAGCTGAGCATCGAATGCTCGTTGATCTTGGCAGAAATGATTTAGGTAGAGTTTGTGAATTTGGTAGTGTACAGATCAGCAAGTACATGGATATTGAGAAATACAAGCACGTGATGCATATTGTGTCAGAAGTAAAAGGTTCGTTGAGGAAAGAGTTTCATCCAATTGATGCCTTGATTGCATGTTTACCTGCAGGTACCGTTTCTGGTGCACCAAAAATTCGGGCGATGGAAATCATTAATGAACTTGAGGATGTCAAGAGAGGTATTTATTCAGGGGCAGTCGGTTATTACTCTGCCAACGGAAATATTGACTTTGCTCTTGCTATTCGGACAATGGTGGTTAAGGATTCTGTAGCATATATTCAAGCTGGTGCAGGAATTGTGTATGATTCAATTCCAGAAAAAGAATACGAAGAAACAATCCACAAAATGAAAGCTTTCCTGGAGGTTGAAAAATGATTTTACTAATTGATAATTATGATTCCTTTACCTTCAATCTATATCAATATTTAGGCGAACTGGGAGAACAAATAGTTGTAAAAAGAAATGACAGTCTTACAGTGGAAGACATCATTGAGTTGTCTCCAAAAGCTATTGTGATTTCTCCGGGTCCAGGACGCCCAGAACAAGCTGGAATATGTATTGAAGTTATTCAACAGCTACACAGAAAGATACCTATCCTGGGCATATGTCTAGGACATCAGGCAATTGGTCATGCCTTTGGTGCGACGGTATCAAAAGCGAAAAAAATCATGCACGGTAAAATTTCTAAGGTTTCTCATGAGAAGACAGAGCTGTTTAAAGAATTTGAAGCACCTTTGGAAGTAATGAGATATCATTCCCTTGTTATTGAAAAAGGGACATTGCCAAACACGATACAAGTACTTGCTACGTCCATTGATGATGGAGAGATTATGGCAATCAAACATAAAGAAGCACCTTTATACGGGTTTCAATTCCATCCCGAATCAGTAGGGACAGAAAGCGGGAAAAAACTAATTCAAGCATTTCTAACTGCAATTGGAGAGGGGTTCCTAAATGAGAGAGTATCTACAAAAACTGTCTGAAAACAAGTCATTATCACAAGTAGAAATGAAAGATGCAGTAAGAAAACTTTTTTCCGAAGAAGTGACTGATAGCGAAATTGCTGCATTTCTCATTGGGTTGAAGACAAAAGGTGAGACCGTAGAGGAAATTGTTGGATTGGTTCAGGCAGTTCGTGAAAAATCACTCACCTTTAGTAAAAAAGTAGCAAATGTAATGGATAATTGTGGTACTGGTGGAGATGGTTCGAAAAGCTTCAATGTAAGCACTACCTCTGCATTTGTTATTGCTGGTACTGGTATTCCAGTTGCAAAGCATGGAAACAGAAGTATTTCTAGTAAAACAGGAAGCGCTGATGTTCTGGAGTATTTAGGAATTAATTTAACCTTAAGCCCTGAAGAAGCTGAAGAATGTTTGGATGAAGTTGGGATTAGCTTTTTATTTGCTCCACATGTACATCCGAAAATAAAAAACATTATGAAAGTGAGAAGAGAGTTAAAAATTCCTACGATATTTAACTTAATTGGACCTTTAACAAATCCAATGGAACTTGACTATCAATTATTAGGAATATATAGAAGAGATTTGCTTCCTACCTTTGGGGAGGTGCTTCATAACCTAGGAAGAAAAAGGGCCGTTGTAATCAATGGTGCAGGATTTATGGATGAAGCATCGTTACAAGGGGAAAATCATTTGATTATTGTTGATAACGGTTCGATTTCAGAACAAATACTTACCCCTGAAGATGTTGGGCTTTCTTCATACCCTAACGAAGCAATTATCGGTGGCAATGCTATGAGAAATGGAGAAATCTTATTATCTGTTTTGAATGGAGAAAAAGGAGCCTGCCGTGATACCGTGTTGTTCAATGCTGGGATAGGGATTTATGCAAGTGGAAAAGCGGATTCGATTGTAGAGGGGATTGCTAAAGCAAAAGAAAGTATTGATAGCGGTTCGGCGAAACAGAAGCTTGAAAGTCTAATTACTAAAGGGAAAACATTCAAAAAGGAAGGAGTCGTGTAAGTATGGAGACGATTCTTGACAGGATTATAGCTGAGAAACAGAAGGAAGTACTTATTTTAAAAGACCTCCCGGTGTTAAAGGAAGTTGACAGGAAGCATGTGTCTTTTATTCAAAAGTTACAACAAGCGGAAGAAGTAAAGATTATTGCAGAGTTTAAAAGAGCATCTCCTTCCAAAGGAGCCATTAATTTGGATTGTAATCCGTCTGAACAGACTCTACAGTATGTTCAGGCAGGTGCTGATGCGGTAAGTGTATTGACAGATCGTACTTTTTTCAAAGGAGATTTCCGAGACTTGGAAGAAGTGAGAAAGGTGATCACAGCACCTATTCTTTGCAAAGATTTTATTATTGATCCTATTCAAATTGATTACGCAAAGCATGCGGGCGCGAATCTTATTTTGTTAATAGCTGCTGCGTTAGATATAGAGTATCTACATTCACTATATCATTACGCCACTAGTAAAGGGCTTGAGGTACTTATGGAGGTACACAATGAGGCAGAATTAGAAAAAGTGTTAACTACTGATAATGTCTTAATTGGTGTAAATAATCGGAACTTAAAAACATTTGAAGTTGATTTAGCGACAACAGAAAGATTAGCTTCTAAAATTGTTGAGTCCAATAGATACTTAATAAGTGAAAGTGGTATCGCTACTACAGAGGATGTCAGAAGAGTGGTAGCGGCTGGTGCGTCAGGTATTTTAGTAGGTGAAACGTTTATGAGGCACGAAAAGCCGGAAGAAGCATTACGGTCAATGAAGCTTCCGTTAAGAAGGGTGGCTTCAAATTGAAAGTAAAAATATGTGGAATTACTGATATTCATGCAGCAAAGGTTGCCGTGGAAGCTGGAGCAGATGCAATTGGTTTTGTTTTTGCAGAAAGCAAACGAAAGGTAACGGTTGAACAGGCAAAAATCATTATTGACACTCTTCCCGCTCATGTCTTAAAAGTCGGTGTGTTTGTCAATGAGGATGTCAATACCATCCAAGATATAGTTGAAAAGACAGGTTTAACAATGGTTCAACTTCATGGTGATGAAAATCCTGATATTTGTAATAATTTTTCAGTACCAGTCATCAAGGCATTAGGTGTATCATCAAAGAAGGATTGTGAGAAAATTCAGGAATATCCATGTGAATATATTCTTTTAGATAGTCCTAAAGGAAAATATCGAGGTGGGAACGGGGAGACGTTTCCATGGGAGATCGTTGACCCAATAGCTATCAAGGGGAAAAAGCTTATTGTAGCAGGTGGGCTTAATATCGATAATGTCTCCTTAGCTATTCAGTCACTACAGCCATATATGGTTGATGTTAGTAGTGGAGTAGAGACGAATGGAAAAAAGGACGATGAGAAAATCATTCATTTTCTTAAGAAAGCGAAAATGGGAACAGGGGAGATATGTAAATGACGACATATGTAATGCCGGATGAAAAGGGCCATTTTGGTATATACGGAGGTAGATTTGTACCAGAAACGTTAATGCAAGCAGTACTAGAGCTAGGAAAGGCTTATGAGGAAGCAAAAAATGATGAAAGCTTCCAACAGAATCTAGCCTACTTATTAAAAGAGTATGTTGGAAGAGAAACACCTTTATATTTTGCTGAAAATTTATCAAAGCATGCGAAAGGTGCAAAAATCTATTTAAAGAGAGAGGATTTAAACCATACAGGCGCACATAAAATTAATAATACAGTCGGTCAAGCGCTGTTAGCGGTAAGAATGGGGAAAAAGAAGATTGTTGCTGAAACCGGTGCAGGGCAGCATGGGGTGGCTACTGCAACGGTTTGTGCTCTATTAAATCTGGAGTGCGTTATATTTATGGGAGAAGAAGATATAAAAAGACAGCAACTAAATGTGTTTCGAATGGAGTTGCTAGGTGCAAAGGTAGTATCAGTTACCTCCGGCAGTCGAACGCTTAAGGATGCATGTAACGAAGCACTGCGCTATTGGGTTTCAAATGTGACAGATACTCACTACATTTTAGGATCAGTAATGGGACCACATCCGTTTCCAATGATGGTAAGAGATTTTCAAAGTGTGATCGGTAAAGAAACCAAGCAACAGTATAATGAGAAGTTTGGTAAAAATCCAGAAGCAATTATTGCTTGTATTGGCGGTGGGAGCAACTCGATGGGGATGTTTTATCCATTTATTGAGGATAGTGAAGTAAAGCTAATTGGTGTAGAAGCTGCTGGTCATGGGATTCATACGGAACAGCATGCAGCTTCGTTAACAAAAGGAAAGCCAGGAGTATTACATGGTGCGCTTATGTATTTGTTACAAGATCATGCTGGTCAAATCCAAGAAGCACATTCCATTTCTGCTGGTTTAGATTATCCTGGAGTAGGCCCAGAACATAGTTACTTAAAAGATATTGGAAGAGTACAGTATGAAAGTATTACTGACGAGGAAGCATTAGAAGCATTAAAATTGTTATGTAGACTTGAAGGAATTATTCCTGCTCTTGAAAGTGCACATGCAGTAGCATATGCCTTAAAACATGCGCAAACAATGACTGAAAATGAGTCAATTGTGGTCTGTCTCTCAGGTCGAGGAGATAAAGATGTACAAACTATTCAAGCAAATATGAAGGAGGCATTGTAATAATGAATCGCATTGAAAAGGCGTTCCATAGCCTAAAAGAGAACAATAGGAAGGCTTTTGTGCCGTATCTGATGGCAGGGGACGGAGGATTAGATCAGTTAATGGATCAGTTGATCTTTTTAGAGAATTGTGGAGCAACAGCAATAGAAATTGGCATCCCCTTTTCAGATCCGGTAGCAGATGGACCAGCTATTCAAGAAGCTGGGATACGTGCATTACAATCGGGTACTACCTTAAAGGAAGTATTGTCAGCGATTCAAACGATTCGTCCGATTGTTTCTACTCCACTTATTTTAATGACTTATATGAATCCGATTTATGCTTATGGAATTGGTTCGTTCATTCATGATGCGGTTAAAGCAGGAATTGACGGATGTATTATTCCTGACTTGCCTATTGAAGAGGAAGAATTAATTACGCCTCACTTACAAGACGCAAATATTGAGTTAATACGTCTAGTTACCTTAACAAGCCCACTTGAAAGAATAGAAGAAATTGCGAAAAAAGGTCGAGGTTTCTTATATGCGGTCACAGTAACAGGAATAACAGGTGCTCGTACAGAATTCAATGATAGTGTTTCCAAATACTTAAAGGATATAAAGAGCGTTAGTCCTATTCCAGTGCTTGCTGGATTTGGAATATCCACACCTGAACAGGTGATAGAATTAGGTTCTTACTGTGATGGTGTAGTTGTTGGCAGTAAAATTGTCCAATACTTCCATGAAAAGAAATTGAATGAAATTGAACATTTAATTCAAGCTTCCAAAACGGCAGATGTATCATAACAAATTGTATTCAATCTCCTAACATGAATATGGTGAAACGGTCACATCCTATTCATAGGAGGTGAATACCTTGGATGCAAGTAGAAATAAGATAACAAAAGATATTTACGGATATCGTACAGCAATTGCCAATATAGCACTAGTAGGTGGATGTGGAGCTGAGGAGAATGACTGGGTATTAATTGATGCGGGCGTTCCATTCTCAGGGAGTTATATAAAGAATTTTACTGAACATGTAATAGGTGGTGGAAAGAAACCAATTGCTATTGTCTTAACACATGCTCATTTTGATCATGTTGGTGGACTTACTTCCTTGTTAAATGAATGGCAGGTCCCTGTGTATATTCATGAACAGGAACAAAAGTATGTAACTGGTAAAAAAGATTATCCACCACCACATCCGTTTATAGAAAAAGGGCTTATGGCATGGTTATCTCCTCTTTATCCAAGAAAAGCGATAAACATTTATTCATACTTACGGTTGCTTCCAGCAGATGGTTCCATTCCTGAAATGCCTGGTTGGCACTGGATTCATACACCCGGACACACTGAAGGGCATATTTCCTTATTTCGTGAAAATGACCGTGTTGTTATCGCTGGTGACGCACTCATTACGGTGAAACAAGAGTCGGCATTAGCTGTTTTAACCCAAAAGAAAGAAATTCATGCTCCACCAGCATATTTTACTCAAGATTGGAATCAGTCTTTTGATTCGATAAAGAAAATACAGAACTTTAACCCAAACCTCATTTATACTGGCCATGGAAAGCCAATGGAAGGGATGGAACTAAAAAAAGGTCTGGATTTACTGATAAGACGTTTCGAAAGAGAAATGGTAGGGAATGAAAAATATGTGCATTAAAGGATTGCCTTAGTAATAATTACTAGGGCCTCTCTTATTTCATATGTATGTTGTTGGAGGTGGGAAAGTTGTATGAACAAAAAAGATTTCAACAAGATGTAAAGCTCATGTTGTCAACCATACAGGAGAAAACGAAATCAATTCAAGACACTATTTCTGAAGAAGATTGTTGTATCCTTTCTGAGTTTGATCTTTTACTTAAACTGGTTTCTGATGCTCAAAGTGTTGCATCCTCCTATTATTTAGAGTCATACTTATCACCATATACAACCGAATACAACCAAATTGCAAAAGCTGCATCCACACTTTCCGAAAAAAGACACGGAGCATTAATTGTTGTTGAGAGGAAACAGCCATTAACCGAAATTCTACATAATGGTGTTTTCGTAGGTGCCAAATTTAGTCAAACACTTCTTGAAACCATATTTTATCCTGGGAACCCTTTGCATGATGGGGCAGTTCTTATACAAAATGATTTTATTCACTCTGCGGGAAATATTTTACCTGTTAGTAATCAAACGTTTCAAAGTAAAAAGCTCGGTACAAGGCATAGAGCTGCATTGGGATTATCTGAATTGACTGATGCAATAATGATTGTAGTTTCAGAAGAGACGGGTCGGATTACATTTGCCATTAATGGGAATTTACATGTAGTAAAAACTTAAGGTAGAAAAGTTTGGCATTTATTTCATTTCCTGCTATCATCAAATATATATCTAGTATTATGAGGAAGTGTAAAATGTCATTAACAAATAAAAAATGGTTTCAGGCGATGATCGCTATTATCTTTATACTAATTATTTCTTTATTAGTGAGGGAGAATGCTTTCTTATTTCAACCTCTTATCGTTTTGCTGCAGACGATATTTTTACCTTTTGTAGTTGCAGGGATTTTATTTTACCTATGTAGGCCACTAATTTTTTGGTTAGTGAAGAAAAAGGTTCCAAAATGGATATCAATTCTTTCTGCGTATTTAGCAATTACACTAGTCTTTTATGGCGTCATTCGATTAATTGGGCCTATTATATCTGACCAATTAGACCTTTTTATAAACAATGTACCATACATGGTTACTTCAGTTGTTGATGGAATCAAATATATACAAGAAAATCGTGATACGTTCCCTGAATTTATTCAACAGGCGATTATTGATGGAAGTAATCAACTCGAGACACAAATAAAAAATAATACCGGAAATATCGCCAATGGAATTTTTTCGATCTTTGGCTTTATTGGAGGCTTTATTAATACCATCTTCTATCTAGTGCTAGTTCCATTTATCCTTTTTTATATGTTAAAGGATAGCAATAATTTTGCGCCAAGAGTGGCAAGCTTCTTCAAAAAGGATTTACAAAAAGATGTATTACAAATTCTAAAAGAAACAGATAGAACCATCTCTACATATATTCAAGGACAATTAATTGTAAGCTTATGTGTTGGGATCTTACTATATATTGGTTATTTAATTATTGGACTTGATTATTCATTAGTTTTAGCTCTGTTTGCAATGTTAATGAATGTTATACCTTTTTTAGGCCCATTTTTAGCCGTAGTTCCTGCCCTTTTTGTTGCGTTATTTCAAGATCCCATCATGCTTGTCTATGTTGCCATCATAACGGTGATTGCTCAACAAGTTGAAGGGAATGTCATCTCGCCACAAGTAATGGGAAAAAGCTTGAATATTCATCCGTTAACGATCATAGTTCTGATTTTAACCGCCGGAAATTTAATGGGATTATTAGGAATTATTTTTGTTATCCCGGTGTACTCAATTGTTAAAGTACTCGTTACACATATATTAAAAATTTATAGATTAAATAACAAAGACCTAGCTTCTTAAAGAGAAGCTAGGCCTTTTTGTTAGAAGCAAACCTGTTAAGCAAAGGTATTATTAGTTAATAATTAGTTGTTAAAATAAGAAGCACCGACAATGATCAACAAGATAAACAATACAACAAGTAGAGCAAATCCGTTGTTAAAACCTCCGTTGTAGCTCTCGCCCATTTTTTTCACCTCCACTTAAAAAGTGAACAGCTTGTATTACTGTCTATTTATACTATGTAGAAAAGGCTATAGTGGTTGGACAAGTAAACTAGATCATTCGCCCTTTTTAGTTTCATATTTCCTGAGTTTGTAACCTTTTTGTAAACATAGGAGTCCAATCCTATAAAGAATCGTTTTTCAGAAAGGTGGTTGCTATGAACGGAAAATGGGTTATTGGACTTTCTATTCTTTTTGCACTGGTTATTGCTTCAATCATCATGTATACAAAAGAAACACGACTGACAGCACAGTATGGATCTGGAAATGAACTTGAGGGTGAAATGGTTAACGGTGCCCTCCCTGTTATTAAAGATAAAGCACAGTTAAACCAATATTTTTATCAAATTATTAAAGAAGAAAAACAGAATCAGAAGTTTTTTACTTTTACGAAAGAAGATAAAGCTTTGGAAGAATCCTCCATGGATAATGCTGCTTCGGATTCAAGTTCAAAAGCAAGTGGTAAAGAGGTCTCGAGTACAAATGTTCAAGTTCAAGGAATTGATGAAGCTGATATTGTAAAAACGGATGGACAATATATATACCAAGTAGTAGATGGTAAAGTAAACATTATTTCTACTATGATTGCTGAGAAAATGGAACATGTCACTTCCATTCAATTTCAACAAACTTTTTCACCCTCGCAATTGTTTTTGGATAATGGCCGACTATTAATTATCGGTTATAGCTATAGTTATGAGGATACGGCTGCTGAAAAGAAAATAGCGGGAGAAAGTTTGTATGCACCTATGAATGAAATGGCAAGGGCTCTTATTTACAATGTAAAGGATCCATCAAAACCAACCTTAGAAAGAGAAATATCGCTAGAAGGGTATCTTTCGAGTGCTAGAAAGATAGGGAGTAAGGTTTATCTAATCGCAAATCACTTTCCTCAATATTGGTTACTGGAAGAAAGAGATGGGGCTGGAGTTGATTTACGTCCAAGAATCTCAGACTCAGTAAATAAAGAGGAAGCAACCTCTGTACCTTATGATGAAATTCAATATATTCCTGGATCAAAGGAAGCAAACTATACCACAATCGCGGCTTTTGACCTTGCTGAACCTTCCCAAGAAGTGAAAATTAATACTTATTTGGGGAGTGGAGGTCAGCTGTATATGTCAAAAGAGAACCTCTATTTAGCCCTTACAAACTGGAAATCAGAAGCAAAGCATGAGGAAGCGATCACACCAAATACGATGATATATAAATTTGGGATTAATCAGTTAGATGTTACTTTTCAAGGCAACGCAGAGGTAGTCGGTACCGTTCTGAATCAATTCTCAATGGATGAACATAATGGTTATTTTCGAATAGCAACAACCGTAGGAGATACTTGGAATGAGAGCAAGCCTTCCAAAAACCACTTATTCGTATTTGATAAAGAATTAAAACAGGTCGGTGCGCTATCTGATCTTGCAAAAGGAGAAAGAATCTATTCAGCAAGGTTTATGGGTGATCGAATATATATTGTCA
Organism: Bacillaceae bacterium; assembly: GCA_041640555.1. Taxonomy (GTDB): domain Bacteria; phylum Bacillota; class Bacilli; order Bacillales; family Cytobacillaceae; genus Robertmurraya_A. Next base: position 1,024,299 of record JBEQAB010000001.1, on the reverse strand, counting down.
CCTTTAAAGAAACGGATCCTTTGTTTGTCATTGATGCGTCAGAGCCAAGTTCTCCAACCATCCTTGGAGAACTTAAGATCCCAGGATTCAGTAATTATCTGCATCCTTACGACGAGAATCATATTATTGGTTTTGGTTATGATACTAAGCTAGTTACTCTAGAGGGAGAGAAAGAGCCTAGGGTTTTAACAGAAGGTGTAAAACTTTCCTTATTTGATATAACCGATGTTAGCAATCCAAAAGAAAAGTTTACAGAGACCATAGGGGGAAGAGGAACGTACTCACCTTTAAACTACGATCATAAAGCATTGCTATATAATGGGGAAAATGGTCTCTTTGCTTTTCCAATCAATGTCTATGAAAGTGTAAAAGGAAATGACTATGAGCAAAAATTTATTTTTCAAGGTGCTTATGTTTATAATGTAAGCCTTGATAAGGGCTTCTCCTTGAAGTCAAAGATCTCTCATATGGAGGGGAAAGAACTGTATGAAGAATGGGACAATGAAATTCAACGCTTGGTATATATAGATAAAGAGCTTTATGCCTTATCTCATTCGAAGATAAGTTCATACAGTTTAGAAAACTATCAATTCATTTCGGAATTAAAATTAAAGTAAAAGAGAAGGGAGCAATTTTGCTCTTTTTTTTTCGTTGCTATGTGGATAGTCATATTCTATAATAATTCGTATCTAGAAATAATACCCAAAAGATTTTGTATATAAGGAGACGATCTATGATTCGCCGATTTTTCACTTATTATGGGCCGCATAAAAAATTATTTACGATTGACTTTACTGCGGCTGTAATTGTTGCATTATTAGAGCTAGCATTTCCGCTCGCAGTTCAGTGGTTTATTGATTCCCTATTGCCTTCTGGTAACTGGTCAATGATTCTTTCTGTTAGTTTAGGATTGTTAGCGTTTTATATTATTTCGACTTTTTTACAGTACATCGTCAATTATTTAGGCCATATGCTTGGAATCAATATTGAGACGGATATGAGACAGCAGCTTTTTACCTATGTTCAGAGACAGTCGTTCCGATTCTTTGATAATACTAAGACAGGTCATATCATGAGTAGAATTACAAACGATTTATTCGACCTTGGGGAGCTGGCTCATCATGGTCCTGAGGATATCTTTATTGCCTGTATGACATTTATTGGTGCGTTTTGGATCATGCTTACTATTAATGTCAAGTTGGCTCTGATCGCTGTATTTATGGTACCACTATTAATCTGGTTAATTACATTTTGTAATCTTCGAATGAATAAAGCGTGGAGTAATATGTATAGTGATATTGCTGATGTTAATTCAAGGGTTGAGGATAGTGTTTCAGGAGCTAGGGTTGTACAATCATTTACCAATGAAGCTTTTGAAATTAATCGATTTAAGGCAAATAATGAACGCTTTCGTTTGTCAAAACTATCTGCCTATAAAGTGATGTCTTTTAGCTTATCAGGTATATATATGATGACTCGTTTCTTTGTCCTAATTGTGTTAGTTTATGGAGCGTGGCTAAGCTTTTCTGGGGAACTAACGTATGGAGAGCTTGTTGGTTTTATTTTGTATGTGAATGTTCTATTTAAGCCGATTGATAAAATCAGTGCTATTATGGAACTTTATCCAAAAGGAATGGCAGGTTTCAAACGTTTTTTGGAATTGATGGACACGACTCCAGATGTCTTGGATCATGATGAGGCAATTGAGATGGGCGCATTAAAGGGGAATATTCGCTTTCAGGATGTTGATTTTCATTACGACAATTCAAAATCTATTCTAGAAGGCATCAATTTACAAATAAATCAAGGAGAGACGGTAGCATTTGTTGGTCCATCAGGAGCAGGGAAAACAACGATTTGCTCACTGATTCCTCGTTTTTATGATGTAACAAGCGGGGCTATCTCCATAGATGGCATTGATATTCGATCTATGACGAAAAAGTCTCTTCGATCTAATATCGGTATTGTTCAACAAGACGTGTTTCTTTTCACAGGGACGATACGGGAAAATATTGCTTATGGAAAATTACATGCTAGTCAGGAAGAAATTGAGGATGCAGCGAGACGAGCTCATCTTCAAGACTTTATTGCTTCTTTGCCAAATGGATACGAGACAGAGATAGGGGAAAGAGGCTTGAAGCTTTCAGGAGGACAAAAGCAACGACTAGCGATTGCGAGAATGTTCTTAAAAAATCCTCCTATCTTAATTTTAGATGAAGCTACATCAGCACTAGATACTGAAACGGAAATGATTATTCAAACAGCCCTATCTGAGCTTGCTAAAAATCGAACGACATTGATCATTGCCCACCGATTAGCAACGATAAGAAATGCTAATCGAATAGTTGTGGTCACTGAGGAAGGAATTGCTGAGCAAGGCACTCACGATGAATTAATTGAAAAAGGTGGGATTTTTGCTAACCTCCATCAAGTACAATTTCAACAACAATAAAAACAGTGGCTTCTTTTTTGGAAGCCACTGTTTATTTTGTGTATTACATAAATGGAGGAAGACCGTTACCCATTTCTTTTACAATTAGTGATATGGATTCAATTTGTTTTTGATCGAGATCAAGAGCCTCTGCAATCTTATTTTCGAGATTTTTTGTAACATTGCGTTTTCCTAGTTCAACTAAGGCGATAAGTGAGTAGCTACAGTTAACAAGTTTTGCAAAGTCACGTTGTGTCATGCTGTAGCTTTCCCTAATAAAACGAATGATTTGGCTGTCCATAGATTCACCTCTTCTTCTTTACGAAACTCCTAATCACCTATGTTTTTCTTGTATACACTGTCTTTATAAAACTATTAATAAATTAGCACTTAAATGAAGGTCTGTAAAGATGCTTTTAACAATTATTAAATAATAACCATATATAGAGCATGAAAGTTGTGATTTTCTAAAATATCATCCATACTAATTGTTAGAAAATCAGTAAAGGAGCTGCTGCATTTTGAAATATAGAGTATCTGCTGTTCAATATCATCTACATACGATTTCATCATTTGATGATTTTGCTGCTCAGTGTGAGCACTATATAAAAACAGCCCAGGAATTTGGTTCAGACTTTATACTATTTCCTGAATTTTTTACAACCCAACTATTATCTATCGGTGATAAGAGTGGGAAACCTTTATCCATAAATGACTTGCCAAAGTTTACAGAAAAATATCTAGAATTATTCAAGAATTTTGCCTCAGAGACCGGAATGCATATAATCGGGGGAACACATGTATTAGAAAGGCAAGGTAAGCTCTATAATGTTGCTCACTTGTTTTACCCTGATGGCCGTGTAGAAGAACAAGCAAAGCTTCATATTACACCTACTGAAGTGGAAGAATGGAATATGTCTCCTGGGGATGGACTTCGTGTGTTTGATACAGACAAAGGTAGAATTGCGATGCTTACCTGTTATGACATTGAGTTTCCTGAGATTGTTCGAATGGCAAAAGCAAAAGGGGCTGATGTAATTTTCTGCCCATCATGTACAGACGACCGTCACGGTTTTCATCGTGTACGATATACAAGTCATGCTAGGGCCATTGAAAATCAAATCTATGTGGTCCTTACTGGAACAGTTGGATCCTTGCCGACAGTTGACTTTATGCGTGGTAATTTCGGTCAAGCGGTTGTTATCACACCGAATGATGTACCTTTTCCACCACAAGGCATCATGGTGCAGGGGGAAATTAATGATGATATGATCGTTACTGCGGACCTTGATTTAGACCTTCTATATGAAGTGAGGGAAAAGGGTTCAGTGACGACATGGCGTGATCGTAGAATAGATCTTTATACTGACTGGAAATAAATTTTTTAAAAGGAGTGAAAGTAATGGATTACATTCGTATTACGAGCATTGAGGATCCTTTGTTTGTTAAAATGCATGAGTTAATGAAGGAAGTTTTCCCACCTGAAGAGGTTTTAGAGTTTGAATTATGGAAGGAGCCATTAGAAGATCCGAGTATTCGTGTGTTTGTTGCAGTACATAACGGTGATGTTGTTGGTTCCACTGAATACCGTTACTATCCGAACTGGAACATTGCTATGACAGACTTTACAATTATTGGTCGCCAAGGTCTTAGCTTAGGACGCTTTCTTGCTCAAAACCGTTTAAAGGACTTGTCAGCATTAGCGAAAGAAAATGAGAAAGAACTTTTCGGAATGTTTGCTGAGATCTATGATCCATATCAGCGCGGTGATTTCGAGTTTGGTGGAGTTAAAGCAATGGATCCGTTTGTTAGAAGGGAAGTCCTTTCCCATCTAGGATACAAAAAACTAGACTTTACTTATGTGCACCCCTCTTGGAAAAATGATGGAGAAGCAGTAGCGGGTCTAGATTTATGCTTTATGCCTTTAAATGATCAACTTGAAGGGATTTCATCAGAGTTAGTTGTTGATTTTATTACGACTTATTACAGTGTCTTATCAAATAAGCCTGTCCAGTGGGTGCAAATGGTAGAAGACTTGAAGAAAAGAGAAACAATTGAGTTACTTCCCCTATAGTCAAAAAAGGATGAAGCGTTTATGCTTCATCCTTTTTTGTTAAAATTTGATGATATGTGTGCTCTGTTGTAAAAGATACTAATCCTAGATTATTTGATAGCTCTATAATACTATTTTTATTTACATATTGGTATTGAATACTTTCAGCTAATGTCACTGCATGGGTTTTAGCAATTGGGTTGTAATGGAAATTTTGATTTTCGTCACAAACACGGATAATCCTGTCTTCTGTTTGAAAAATGGTATAAAGAACAATAGCAGCTTTTAATGATAATCCAGAAACGCCTCTAAAGGTTTCATTTTTTAATGGGCTACTTGTAAGTTGAAGTAGTTTGATTTTCTCTTGTTTACCGAATTGTGTCCATACTTCTATCGCAGATGCCATATGAGCATCTCCTGATAGAATGGTTATCTCACAGGGTGCTAATTTCATAAGTACTTCATAAAAATGATACACACCCTTCCCATTCATTCTCCATGCCTCTAAATCGAAGGAAGTAGTCACAGGTATCCCTCTATTTCTTAACGGAGAAATATACTTTTCTAGGAAACATTCAATTACCTCTATCCCATACAGAGGGGCAGGAGAAACAATGACTAATGGATCGTTCTTCCGCCAACCATTTTTAAATAGATTATTTGTAGCAAAAGTCCAACCCTTTTCATTGATTAGTTCAGGTCCTGATGTAGAAGGAGGTATCCAGCTATTTGACTGATTCTTCCTATAACTCCATTCTCGGCTTGTACGCGTGTCTAGACATAACACTTTTGGTTTAGTAGGTGCTATGTATGTCCAAGGTCCAAAACCAATCATGGAGTTGATCCAACTTTTATACGTGTGTTTGTTTGAGTGGTAAGTATTTATATATTCTGTTAAAGAACGGAGAAATTCACTTGAAAAACGTGTGGGGTCATTTCCCCAGCCTTGGAAGGCAAAGTAGGCTGTTAAGGCATTGGCAACGACATGTTTTCCAAGTGGAGAGTTCTCCACATTTTCTTTCCATTTTTTCGTTATATTCCAATCATCGGTAATATCGTGGTCATCAAATATCATATACGTTGGTATATTTGCTAGTAGTCTTTGAGTGGAGAATGTAGAGTTTGCAAAGCTTATAATGTCTGTATAATCGGATTTGCTACTTAATTGAGGCAAAATGTCCTTCCAGAGTGCCGGCCCGAAGCTTAACAAATACATGGTTGCATATTCGCCAAAGGTAAATAAGTGATTATTAGATTTTCTTGACGTGAATTTACATAAGTATTTAGAAATCTGTTTTCTATCAGTGTAGTTTGATATTCTTTCATCAATAGAAGATAAATCTTCCTCATATCCCAACAGTGCCTCTGCAATTTTGCGGATAAAAGGGAAGATGAGTTCTGAAACATCATCTGCATAAATTTGGTCACCCAATAAAAATAGTGCTGAGGGTCGTTTTGTATGATCTAACTGGTGTTTTTCCAGTAGTTGATCTCCCAAATGAAGGCAGTCATTACCCTTGCCATGTATTTTTCTGCATGAGCCATACAAAAAGGAGGAGGATTTGGTACCTGATATAAAAAAAGAAGGGTATTGCAAGGACGAATAAACGATATTAGAAATACTATTATGATCCATATATCCTAGCTCTTGTAAGTCAAATGTATGATTACCCTTTGAAAAAAATAAATTATAGCTTAATAATTGATCGGTGGGGAAGACCTTCTTTAATGGATTGATGGTTATTAAGTGTATATAAAGTTGTTTTCCTAAGGGTAGTTTGTGGTTCTTTACTGCAATGGGAAGGATTTTATGATTTTGATCTGTGATATAAAGGCTTGCCGTAATGTCATAGTTCTTAGAAGTTGCTACCCATACGGTAATTTGATATTCATCCACTCTTCTCAAAATGGGACCGGATAAAACAGGAGGAAAATTCAAATGATGCACCACCATTTCTTCTGGTTATTTCCTTTGAGTCCTCATTTTGAAATCTTATGTAGTTACTACTGAAAAAATAATACCTTTATCCCTTGGAACGCAAAATAAAGTCCGAACCCTAATAATGATACGCCTGAAAGAATAGAGGTGAGAATGATGTATTTCAAACTAAGCCACTTCCGAAAGACGCTAGTAAGGCCAGCTACAAATACATCCCATAGAGCAAGTCCGAGGAATATCATAGAACTATACAGAAGTAAATCAGTTGTCCCGAAGCTTGATGCTGTTTTTGCCAGGACCGATCCATAAATACCTAGCCAAAACAAAATAGAGAGAGGGCTTGATATAGACATGAAAAACCCTATCAAAAAGCAACGAAATATGGATTCGTTATTGCGTTGATAGTCAAAGGTGAACTTGTTAGCAGTCACAATACTTTCAATCCCGCTGTAAATAAGAATAAATCCTCCAAAAAGCCATAAAAAAACCTGGATTAATGGATTGTCAAGAAAATGTACAATCCCCATATACACGGTTAACATAAATATTCCATCTGCAATCATCGAACCAGCTCCAACAGCCCATGAATGCCAAAATCCATTTTTTAAACCCTTATCTAATCTTGCTGCATTTACAGGACCAATGGGGGCAGCCAATGTTAAGCCAAGAACGATATAACTTAGATAAATCACATAATCACTCCACTCGCTAGGATTGTCCAAAGGGGATACTTGTACATCTTATGCGAGTAGAGGGTAAGAACATTCAAAATAATTTAAATATAAGTAAGACAAGCCTTAAATGTGTCTAATTTTCAAAAAATATTTGACAAATTTGTGAACTTTATTAAAATATAAATAAAGGGGATGAAATAATATGAATGAGATGCAACGTAGAGCGTTAGGTCCAATTAGTACAATTGCTAAATTTGGTTTAGTAATAGGGGCATTATTGTTTTTATACAGCTTTTTTGAAAGCGGTATCACAATGAGTTATACACTTTCTATTAGCATTAGTATTATGGCTTCATCCATGTTAGTGTTCGGTTTTGGTTTATTTATTTCCTTGATGGGGGAAGTACGAAAATAAAAAAATCCGGCTTATATGCCGGATTTTTTGTTTTTATTAATGTGCAGCATGCCCTGATGTTAACACCCAGATAGAACCAACTACGATAACAACAGCACAGAATACCATAAAAGCAATATTAATGATATTTACCTTGCCATCTTCTCCCTCAGTCATATGCATAAACATGAACAATTGAAGGCCAGCTTGAATGACAGCCAGTGTTCCAATAATCCACATGACAATCGTAAAGGACAAGTTCATCTCAAGTGCGACCCATGCAGCAACAAAAGTGAGTACTAGAGACATTACGAATCCAAAGACGTGAGCTAGCGGAAAACGTTCTGTACTTTTTTCCATCTATAACACCATCCCTTTTAAATAAACAAACGTGAAGATAAAGATCCAAACCACATCAAGGAAGTGCCAGTAAAGACCAATGATAAACGTCTTTCTAGCGGTAACAGGTGTTAATCCACGCTTGACAATTTGAATGATAACCATGGTTGCCCAGAATATCCCGAAGGTAACGTGAGCACCATGTGTTCCTAAAAGAACAAACAAGCTAGAAAGAAAGGCACTTGTTTGCATGGTTGCACCTTCATGAACATAGTGAATAAACTCATTAATCTCCATGAATAGGAATCCTGCACCTAATAGTAGGGTTAAAATAAACCAACCAATTAATCCCTTCTTATTGTTGCGGCGCATTTCCCAGATAGCAACACCCATCGTAAAACTACTTGTTAAAAGAAGAACCGTCTGAATCATTACTTCTTTCATCATAAAAATATCTTGATGAGTTGGACCACCTGCGTAATTCTTGTAAAGCACACCGTAAACACTAAAAAGTGTAGCAAATAGTACAATTTCGGCCCCGAGGAATATCCAGAACCCTAAAATATTCATACGGCTTTGTTCTGTTTGATATTCTAATGGGAGGGAAGTGTTCACATTAGCTGACATGATTATTCACCTTACCTTCCATTTTTCTCCAAGCACTTTCTGTCTTTTTAATTTCGTCTTTATGGATGTGATAACCATCATTGTAATCGAATGAACGATAAATCAACCCAGCAATAATCAGTACAGCAGAAATTGCAGCTAATAAATGCCATTCGAATATGAGGAAGAACCCAACAATTCCGAAAGCAACGCACATTAAGAAAGGTAGACCAGAGTTACTTGGCATATGAATTTCTTCTATTTCTTCGTCTTTTAATGTAAGACCTTCATTATTCTTTTTCATATACCAGAATACATCTAAAGATTTTACTTCTGGTAGTTTAGCAAAGTTATAGTGCTGAACAGGTGAAGCTGTTGCCCATTCAAGTGTTCTAGCATCCCATGGGTCACTTGAAATGTTGCGATCCGCATAACGAATGCTCCAATAAATATTGTAGCAGAACACTGCAAAACCTGCTGCTAGGATAACTGATCCGATTGCAGATAATAAGAATAGAGGAGCAAATCCTGACTCAGCAGAGAAGGTATAAGCACGTCTAACAGCTCCATTTAGACCAAGGAAGAACATTGGCATAAAGGTTACGTTAAATCCGATTACAAATAACCAGAAATGCCATTTTCCTAATTTCTCATTTAGCATAAAGCCAAACATTTTTGGCCACCAGTAATAAAGTCCAGCGAACACCGCAAATACCACACCCGGAATTAATACATAGTGGAAGTGAGCAACTAAGAACAATGTATTATGGTACTGATAATCAGCAGCACCCATCGCAAGCATTACACCTGTTACTCCACCAATAACAAAATTAGGAACGAATGCTAAGGACCAAAGCATAGCCGTAGTCATTTTTATTCGACCTTTACGCATTGTAAACAACCAGTTAAACATTTTTACACCCGTCGGAACGGCAATCATCATTGTTGTGATTGAGAAGAATGAGTTGACTAAAGCGCCAGATCCCATTGTGTAGAAATGGTGAACCCATACAAGCATACTTAGAACAGCGATGGCAACGATTGAAACGACCATCGATTTGTATCCGTAAAGCTGTTTGCGAGAGAATGTTGAAATAATTTCAGAAAACATCCCAAAAGCAGGGAGGATAACGATATATACTTCAGGGTGTCCCCATAACCAGAACAAGTTAGCCCAAAGCATGTCAGATCCACCAGCAGCTACTGTAAAGAAGTGTGTACCATATAAACGGTCAAATGTCATTAACGCAAGTGCTACCGTGAAAATCGGGAATGCGGCAACGATAATAACGGAAGTGATTAATGTTGTCCATGTGAACATAGGCATTCTCATTAATGTCATGCCTTTTGTACGCATTTTTAAAATTGTAACGATAAAGTTAATACCAGTCATCAAAGTTCCTAGACCAGCAATCTGTAATGAGATTGCGTAGTAGTTATTCCCGATTCCTGGGCTGAATTCTTTACCTGCAAGAGGGAAATAAGAAGTCCATCCTGCATCTGGAGCACCACCAACAACGAATGCGATATTAAACAGCATTGCACCACTGAAAAATAACCAGAAACTTAATGCATTTAGCTGAGGGAACGCTACGTCTCTTGCTCCTATTTGAAGCGGAATAACAACGTTCATTAAACCAATTAAGAATGGCATAGCCATGAATAAAATCATGATAACACCATGAGCAGTAAATACTTCATTATAATGCTGTGCGTCTAGAAAGCCCATTTCTGGACGAGAGGTTTGAGCTTTCATCATTAGTCCATCCATACCGCCACGGAAGAACATAAGTACAGCGGATACGATATACATAATTCCAATACGTTTATGGTCAACGGTAGTAATCCATTCACGCCATAGCCAGTTCCATTTTTTTAGATACGTAATACCACCAATAATTCCTAGAGAAGTTAATAAAATAGCAATCTGTGAACCTAGGATAATTGGATCTCCCGTAATCAGAATTTCATCCCACTTAATGCCCACTATGGTCACCTCCATGGTCTTCTTCATTATTTTCTACATCAGTAGTCTCTTTTGCATTAGAATTTTCTTCTTCCTGGTCAAAAATCTTTCCTTGATACCCATGGTAACGATAGTCTTCAGGGTCTGTCACCAACTCAGAATCGTGATCCGCGTGGTTAATCCATGCTAAGTGCGTGTTGGAATAAGTAAGACGACCAAGATGTGTCGGTTTCAATAGTTCCATGTACTTCTCTTCTGTAAGTTCTGGTGCAGTTTCTTTTACTTCTTTTACCCATGCATCATACTCTTCGTCGGTCTGAGCAAGTACTTCAAACTCCATTTGAGCGTATCCTCGACCATTGAAGTTTGTGTTTCTACCCATGTATGAACCAGGATTGTCAGCAACTAAATATAGTTCCGTTTCCATTTTGTTCATAGAGTATTTTTGTCCGCCTAAAGCAGGCACCCAGAATGATTGCATCGTTCCTGCCGATGTTAATTTAAACAGTACAGGTGTATCTTCTGGAATATTCACGTAGTTAATCGTTTCAATTCCTTCTTCTGGATAAGAGAAAATCCATTTCCAGTCTGCAGATGTGACGTGGATAACGATCGGTTCTTTCTCCTCATACCCTGCAGGAACATCTTCTAAGTCATACAATGTTGTGACCGTTGGAATCGTTAAAGCGATAACGATTAAAATAGGAATAGCTGTCCAGACGATTTCTAATACGGTACTACCGTGTTCTTCTGGCGGCTCATACCCCATGTTTTCTGGCTTTTCTCTATACTTCCAAACAATATAGCCAAATAAACCAAATACGACAACAACGACTAAAAGCATCCACATTAAAGACCAATTAATTAATTCCATGATACTTCTAGCTACTGGTCCTTGAGGCTGAAATACAACCATTTCACAACCGCTTAAAATTAATAATGGTACGGCTGTTACAAGGGATAGAAATAGCATTTTCAACTTCAATTGTTTCATCTCCTTCTTATATGAAATCAGGTTTGTGTTTTGTTTCACAAGGAAAATTAGAGTTTACCACAAAAAAATATTTTTGTATAACAAAATGTTCGTTTTTTCACAATTGGCATTTTGTCTAAAATTCTTAAGGTAAAAATCTATCTACTTCCTAATTACCACTATGTAGATGATAATAACATGTTAAAGTAGATTAATTTGTGACAAAAATAGTAAGGAAAATAATGTTAGGTGAAAAAATACGGGGAAATGCTGATATATCAAGGGTTTTTTAATATATCTTTATCTGTTGTAAATTTCGACAATTTTGTGACATGAGGTCACAAATCATTCTTATTTAGAGGAAAACGATTACATAAAATTGGGTGAGGACCAAATAAAAATCAGGCACACTTTAGCCTGATTTATTGATAAGGCAAGATAAAGAGTTCCTGATTTTTTTTCCACTCAGCATATAAAACCTCATCATACGTGTGGAAGTTTTGTTTCAATAATTCGCTTTTTAACCACTGTTCATTTAGTCCTGCTTCTTGGAGATTTCCATACAGAACTTCTCCATCAAGTATTAACGTCGTAGGAATAGAAGCTTCCTCTGCTTGAATGTTTAAATCATCTAAAGTGGGTGTTCTATTCTGGGATTTCGGAAGTACACTAACAATTCCATTTGTCTCAAGGATTGCATATTCAACTTCTTGTAGAGAAAAATATCCTTGTTGACGAACTAAACTTTGCAATTGATTTATATCGAGTTTAGCCTTCTTTAACGTTTCATATTTTATTTTTCCATTCCGAATAACAATATTTGGTTCACCTTCAAGAGCTTTTCTCGTCTTTTTAAATTTCTGAGTGATAATCTCGACTCCATAAATTAAACCACCCCAAACAATTGTGCTGAATACGATCTCCAGCCAGGTTGTTTCATGGTCATAAACGGCGTTGCCAATTAATTCACCAAGTATAAGTGCGGATATAAAATCAAACGGTGTGATTTGTGATAGTTGAGTTTTCCCAAGCGCTTTTGCTAATATAAATAGCATGAAAAAACCTAGTAATAATTCTGATGCAACAGTTAAATAATGTGTCATATCAAATAACTCCTATTCAAACAGTAGGGATTTTCTTCGTATTAATGCTCATCATCAAGAAAAGGAAGGTTAACATAATAATACATGGCCCCCATGAGGATACTACCCCCAATAAGATTACCAATGGTAACTGGGATGAGATTATGAATCACTCCTGCAAAAGAGATCGTTCCAGGATGGTTTAGGACAAGTGCAATTGCAAAAGTACACATATTGGCAATACTGTGCTCATATCCAGAGATAAAGAAGCAAAAAACAAATAATATCATGACGAATAACTTTGCACCATTTTCTTTCATTCCCATAGGAATAAAGAAAGCTAGACAAACAAGCCAGTTACAAAGAATAGCTCTAAAGAAAAGTTCCATTGTTGGAACATGCATTTTTTTCTCAACTACACTTAATAAAAAACTATTTACAGAAGTCTCCGCAAATAAACCAGTCACATATATTAATAATGCAAATGTCGTTGCACCTAGAATATTTCCTATATAACTTAACCCCCAAAGGGTCCAAACATGTTTCCAACTCATTTTTTTCCTTAGTGCGGTGTAAGTAAAATAAAAGGTATTACCTGTAAATAAATCCCCACCACCATAGGCAATTAGGATAATAGCTGCTCCGAATGTAAAAGCGGCCATTGGATACGCAACAGGGGAATGCTCATTGTAAAAATATCCACCTGTTTTAAAAGCAACAATTACTCCAAAACCAATGAACATGCTTGCAAGCATACTACGTAATAGATAACGCAGGGTACTTTGTTTGAATGTTTTCAATTTTTTTAATGCAAGCTTTTCAACTTCTATAAGTGGATAATTCTCCATTATTTCCTCCTGAATATCAATCTGCTCCAATAAAAGTTATTATTTCTAATTTTAGCGTGACTATGTACGATCCTAACATTCGTTAGTTTCGGTTAACATAAAAAAGAGAAGCTCAGGGATGATTTTTTCCTGAGCCTCTCTCCGTTTAAGATCGTAATTGTTGCTCAGCCATTTGGATGAGGCGTTTAGTCATTTCTCCTCCAACAGAGCCGTTTGCACGTGCGGTTGTATCTGCACCAAGTTGAACTCCAAACTCATTGGCAATTTCTTCTTTCATCTGATTCAGTGCATTTTCTGACCCAGGTACCAATAGCTTGTTTCTACTCAAGGCTATCCACTCCCAGCACAAGTTTTGAGCATGATTCATGCTCAAATATAGTTTGAGATAAGATGTTAGAAACTATACTACAATGACAGAACATTTTCTAACTGTGAAGAATAACAGGGTAGAAGAATGGTTGCAGTTGTACCCTTATTTGGTTCACTATTGTAGGAAATATCTCCGCCATGTTGCTCAATGATCTTGAAGCTAACGGTTAATCCAAGACCTGTTCCATTTTCTTTTGAACTATAAAATGGCTCACCTAGACGGTTTTTCACTTGCTCAGGTATTCCTTCTCCATTATCAACCACACGAATAACTGTCATTTCATCCGAATTTACATCAAGATAAACGTCGACTGTTCCACCGTTTCTTGACGCTTCAATAGCATTTTTAATGATATTGATAAGCAATTGTTTGATTTGATTTTCTTCACAATTGATAACGGGAGAGTGAACTTTATAAAAATTAATATTTACATTCACCATCTTCGCTTGAGTTTCTAATAAGGAGATAACATGTTCAATCGTGTTACTAACATCGGTTTTTGAAAATTTCACTTTTTGTGGCTTTGCCAAAAGTAAAAGTTCACCAACAATATCATTAATTCGTTCTAGTTCACTGAGCATAATTTCGTAATATCTGTCGTTTTTTCGATCAGAAGGACGGATATACTGAACAAAGCCCTTAAGTGAAGTAAGTGGGTTTCGTATTTCATGCGCAACACTTGCAGCTAGTTCTCCGATAACAGATAGTTTTTCTGAGCGTACTAATCTTTCTTCAGCCAGCTTTTTTTCTGTAATATCTCGTCCAATAACTACAAGACCTTTTCTTGAACCGTCTTCATAAAACAATGGATGTTTAATGGTGTCAAATGTTTTGGTGCCTCCATTAGGAAGAGGAATAACTTCTTCGCATCTAGTAACGGTTCGGCTTTCCCATGCAACTCGGTCAGAATATTCTTCGCAATAAATGAGAGCATCACGGTAGAACTCACTATATTCAGCTAACTCTGTGTCTGTTTTTCCTTTATAATCAACATGTTCTAATTGAAAAAGTTCAAGCCCAAAGCTATTGGTTTTTAACCAACGTCCTTCTCCGTCTTTAAAACAAACAAAGTCTACCATTGAGTTAATCAATGTTGATAGTTGCTGTTCTTCTTTTTCTACCGTTTTTAATTTAGGGCTTTTCTTAACGATTAAAAAGAAAAAGAACAAATTAAAAATAACGAATAGAATATCTTTTAAAAGGTGTGAAAACTTATTAGAAGTAACATCACCTGTTATATGAATAGAAGCTAAAATATAAATGAAACAAAAAAAGATATAGACAATAACTAAATTTTTTTTCAATGAGTGTTCTCCTGTTCTTCCTATATACAAAATAGTAAAAAAGCACTAATAGAATTTCAAGATAACTCTATCAGTAAAAGTACCATGTTTTTTTCAAAAAAGGAAGAGGAATACAGAGAAACGAAGTATAGATAATTTTTTCCCTCATTGTGTTGTGTGTAACTTCAATACTCATTTAAACGACTAATAAGGTAAAAGGAATGCAAATGGGGTGTATACATGAAAAAATTCTTAATGTTCGTATTGGCCATGTTTATCTTAGGTGGGTGTAGTGCTGAAAGGGAAGTAGAACCGGTGGTATCATCGGGTAAAGAGGAGGAAAATATGGATAAAGAACAAGGAGACGTGATACCGAAACTTATTGAAGTTAGTCCTCTAGAGTTTCAATACCATGTGAAAAACGAAACAGGCAAGGAAATTACTCTCGATTTTACTTCTTCTCAAAGGTTTGATTATTCAATAATAAACTCAAATGGGGAAGAAGTTTTCTTATTTTCTAGTGTCAGCTCCTTCTTACAAGTGATAGGAAAAGAGGTACTCTCCCCAGGAGACCAATTATCTTATGACATTAACGTAAAAGATGTTGAGTTAAGTAGGGGGAAATATACGCTAAATGCTTGGATGACACCTAGGACAGGAAATGTCTATAGCTCTTCAATTAAATTCACAATTGAGTAAATAATCTTTTTTGTGAAATGCCTAACCTATAGGATGGTTAGGCATAATCTGTTGTAGCCGCTAGGATTAGAAGAAGAAAATGGTATAATAGGTTGGGAAAGTATATTAAGGGCTCAAGAGGAGGTTGAAGAGCTAGTGCGATTTACAAAAAGTATTCCTAATATGTTTACATTAGGAAATTTATTTTGCGGCTTTTTATCCATCGGCTTTGCTGCAGAAGGTGAATATAATAATGCGGCCATTTTAATACTGATTGGTATGATGTTGGATAGCATGGATGGGCGCTTGGCGAGGATGCTTAAGGCAGATAGTTCACTGGGAAAAGAGTTAGATTCACTAGCAGATATCGTTACGTTTGGAGTAGCTCCATCATTTTTAGTGTATTATACATACTTAAATCAACTTGGTAAGTTAGGGATTATGGTTGCTGGTTTATTCCCTTTGTTTGGTGCTTATCGGCTTGCGAGATTTAATATAAGTAGCACGAAATCTAGCTTGAACTATTTTATTGGTGTACCAATCACTGCAGCAGGTGGAATTTTGGCCTTATTAACGCTATTTGGTAATTTTATACCGAATGTAATAACAACGGTTGTATTTACAGGATTATGTTTCTTAATGGTAAGCAGGATTAGAATCCCAAGTTTTAAGGAAATACCTTTACCAAAATATGGGACTATTGTTACGCTCTTTATCGGGTGTTTGTTATTTGTAATCTATAAAGGTACATATAAACAATTTCCATATTTAATCTACATAGCAACTCCGCTTTACATCGCCTATTTAGCCTATCGCTTTGTAAAAAAGAAAAATAGTAAAGAAGAACTGGAATAAAAAAACCCCTTCAACAATTTGAAGGGGTTTTGATTTCTTTATTTTACTTGAAGAAAACTTTATCAATATTATATTTAGCCTGCAATGTATTGATAATATATGTTTCATAAATTTCTCTTTCCATCGCGTCTTCAACAGTGATAACAGCAATTTTGTATACTTCATCCCGATGTTTCTTAATAGGAGACACTTGGTCTTCAAAATGCTTTTTCACTCTTGGGCGAAGCTTACGTGCCTTACCAACAAACATTAAATCATCGTTTGCATTAAAGAAAAGGATGATTCCGCCTTTATCTCTAGGGATTTTGTGATAATCAGTAAAACCGTATTCGCTGCTTATTACTGCTTCAACTGGCTCTCCAACATGTCGTTTTCTCGTAATTACGACATCTGGGTTAGGGATTTCGATTTTTATCATATGTATTCACTTCCTATTCTTCCATTGATACTACCATTATTATAGGTAAAAATCTACTTTGTAATCCTTGTGAGTTATATCACCAATAATTCATAATGAGAAAATATGAACGTTTTGTGAATTACTCAAATCCTTTTCGTCAAGTTAAACGATCTATTCATTTACACGGCTAGATGAAGCAATTAGTAATTAAGCATTGGGTAAAAAGTACATTATAATAATTAATTCATTTTTGTCAAATTAGCTATGTTAGGAAATGTAACATCAATTGAGGCGAATTTTTTAACTATTGAAACAACTGTTGATGAGTACTAACCTTCTATGGATAATATTTCTATAAATAACTTTGTAATAGATGAGTCTGGTAGGAGGAGTATTTGATGAAGATAATAGATAGCTATATTTTAACAAGTGAAACACTGTATATGAAACCTGAAATTGATCCAAACGACAATGTACGCACGATGGTTCAGGAAGGAAAGGAATCCTTTTTGGTTTCGAAATCTCCTAAGAGAATATTAGAGGAAACCATGAAATACTATGGATTTACTTTAGAAGGCGCGATAAATGGGGCAAAAGCAGTATTAGGTAACTATCACATGGTCCCAATTGTTATTAGTGCACCACTAAACATGTACTGGTTTCCAACTCAATCTCCTGCTAGTGACCACTGTATATGGATGTCGCTAGTACATATTGAAGACATTGTAAAATTTGATTATCTAAATTCCATTGTTTATTTTAAAGTGGGGAAATCAATCATTATTAATAAGAAGGCTGCTAGATTAATAAACAAACAACAGCAAACAGCGATTTTAAAAGTAAGAACGGAACAGCGGCTTGCCAAGACGAATGCCCATTTTATGCAATAATAATTATAACGGAGTTATAGGGAGAAAATCCATGGGTGAATAAATGAAAAAACACCGGTATATGTAGATATGTACCGGTGTTTTGGAGTAGTGTTTTAGTCAAACACTATGGTTTTGTTTCCAAACGGAATGATTCTATGGCTATTATGCCACTTTACCGCCTTTAATAGTACCTTCCTTTCAACTTGACTTCCAATTTTCTTTAAGTCAGATAGTTCGTGATGATGTTTGACACGTTCGATATCTTGCTCAATAATTGGTCCCTCGTCAAGATCATCTGTTACATAATGGGCTGTTGCACCAATTAATTTAACTCCTCTTTCATAGGCACGCTTATAAGGATTTGCTCCGACAAAGGCAGGTAGGAAAGAGTGGTGAATATTAATTATTTGGCATGGATAATGCTCAATAAATGCTGGAGACAAAATTTGCATGTATCTTGCTAAAACAATGGTATCTATTTCATACTCTTTTAAGAGTTCCAATTGCCTCTTTTCAACTTCTTCTTTTGTTTCACGAGTAATTGGTAGATAGTAAAAAGGAATGTTAACATTCTCAACATACTCTCTTAAATCCTCATGGTTTCCGATAACTAATTTAATATCGCCTAACAAATCGCCACGTTGCCATTCGAGTAATAATTCGAGGAGACAGTGATTCTCCTTTGAAACAAAAATGGCTAAGTTTTGTGATTCACTTCCATAATTAAAGGAATACTTCATTTCAAATATTTCCGATAGAAGTTGGAATGAATTTTCTATCGATGTTTTTTTATGTTCTAAATCTGAACATTCGAATTCGATCCGTAAGAAAAAATGACCGGCTTCTGGGTCAGTTGAATGTTGGTTTGAATCGATAATATTGCAGTCATGGTTAAATAATGTCGTTGAAACCTTCGAAACGATTCCTGGTCTATCAGGGCAACTGATAAGTAGGATTCCACGATTGTTTCTTTTTTCTTTTACTTCGTGTTGCAAGGTAATCCCCCTCGTTGTAGTTATATTGTCCAATCATACTACAGACAAACGTAGTTTTGTACATAAATATTTATGTTATGTGAAGTTTGTTAATTTTCAGAACACAGAAAAATCCTAGAAATAAAACTAGGATTAATTGTATAGGTCTTTATTCCTCTATTTTTGAAGGAGTTTTTTTTGTAGCTCTTATTTTGCTGTATACATAACAAAAGATGAGAACAAGGAGGACTACTCCTCCAATTATATATTCATTAATAGAGGATGATAAAAATCCCGCAGGAATAAGTGCTAAAACGAAAAAGTAAATAAAATTACCAAATAGAGTTCCGAAAAGAAAACTAGAAAACTTAATGGAACTCACCCCTGCTAAAATATTCACCAAACTAGTCGGTACAAAAGGAAATATTCTAGCTTCAAAAACATAAAGAAATCCTTTATTTTCAACTTTTTCGACTAGCTTTTCATCTACCTTGCTAAGAAGCCAGCTTTGAAATAAATAGCGAACAAGAAAGAAGATAATGATGGCAGCAAAAATACTTGTTAACCAGCTCCATAAAAAACCTAATAAAAAGCCAAAAAAGGTGATATTAATGCTTATTACTACTAGAAGTGGGATGATCGTAAATGTGTTTTGAATAAGCATGAAAAATGTTGAAAAAAGCAATATACTAATTTGATTGTTTCCAACAAATGTTTTTATCTTCTGTAAGTCACCCTCAAGGATTGCTTCAAACAGTGCAGTATTTTTTAGGGAAATAAAAATTGCTAAAATAATTAAAACAAAAACCACATTTCTCCATTTAAAAAATAGCCCGTTTACAGATCGATTTTTCATATAAGTTTCATTTAGTGGCTGATATAAAGATCAACCACTGCTTCCCCTTTATCTAGAGTATTTTCGCCTTGTTTATCTTATTAAATCTACGCCAATAGTGTACCACAAACAGGGTGTCAGACACCGGGAAAAGACAAAATGGGCATTTTTGTCCGTGTGGAATGGACAGCGAAAAGGGATTCTATTGTAAAATAATCTTACAAACTAAATCTAAATATTTAAAAAATTAAAAATAATTCTTTTCAATTATGAAAACTCTTATTATAATAAGAAAATAATGTACTAAAGGGGGAGTTTATTTGGAAGATTTCGTAAATTGGCTAAATGGGATTATTTGGAGTCCAGCACTTATTTATTTATGCTTAGGAGTAGGATTGTATTTTTCACTTGCGACTAGATTTTTACAGGTTCGTCACATGGGTGATATTCGGAAGTTAATGTTTCAAAAGCATTCATCAGAAAATGGTATTACTTCATTTCAGGCTTTATCTTTAGCCCTATCTGGACGTGTAGGTACAGGTAATATCGCAGGGGTTGCTACAGCAATTGCTTATGGTGGACCTGGTGCTGTTTTTTGGATGTGGTTAATTGCGTTTTTAGGAGCGGGGTCTGCGTTTGTTGAGGCTGCGCTTGGTCAAGTGTACAAAGTAAAACAAAACGGTCAATACCGTGGGGGACCTGCTTTCTATATTGAAAAAGGTTTGAAGATGAAATGGTATGCCGTGTTATTCGCATTTGTCACGGTACTTGCAACGGGTGCTTTGCTTCCAGGCGTTCAGGCCAATAGCATCGCCGCGGGTATGGATAACGCTTTTGGTATTAGTCCTGCAATTACTGGAACAATTGTTGTTTTTGTCTTAGCTGTTATCATTTTTGGTGGAGTAAAGCGTATTGCACGTACAGCTGAGATTGTCGTACCATTTATGGCAGTAGGGTATATTATTGTAGCTTTAGCAATTATTGTATTAAATATTTCTGAGTTACCTGGAGTTATTTCATTAATTTTCTCAAGTGCTTTTGGCCAAGATGCTGCCTTTGGTGGAATCCTTGGATCTGCTATCGCTTGGGGAGTAAAACGTGGAATCTATTCAAACGAAGCAGGTCAAGGTACAGCACCGCATGCGGCTTCAGCAGCAGAAGTTTCGCATCCAGCGAAGCAAGGGATTGTTCAAGCTTTCTCGGTATATATCGATACATTATTCGTTTGTTCAGCAACAGCATTTATGATTTTAATTACAGGTATGTACAATGTTACTCCTGAAGGGGCTGACCCAATTCGTACGAATTTAGAAGGAGTAGAACCTGGTCCTCAATATACTCAAGCTGCGGTTGAGTCAGTAATGCCAGGATTTGGTGGTCCATTTGTTGCAATTGCTTTGTTATTCTTTGCCTTTACAACAATCATGGCGTACTACTATATGGCAGAAACAAATCTTGCTTATATAAATGGCAAGAAAGGCCGCAAATGGATGGACTATATATTACGCGTTGTGTTCCTATTTATGGTGTTCTACGGTAGCGTGAAGACAGCAGGGCTGGCTTGGACATTAGGTGATATTGGGGTAGGAAGTATGGCGTGGCTTAACATTATTGCGATCGTTCTCCTAACGAAGCCAGCATTGAAACTTCTTCGTGACTACGAAGAACAAAAGAAAGCTGGAAAAGACCCTGTATTCGACCCAGTTAAAGTCGGAATTGAAAATGCAGATTTCTGGGAAAAGGATTATGTGTATCTTGGAGATCACGAAGATACTAGAAAAGAATTTGAAAATAGTAAAACAATAAGTAAATAGGTTGTTCCTTAAGCTCATATTGGATTTGTTGGAAGTTCATTTCACCAAATCGGTATGAGCTTATTTTTTTTCGATCTGTCCGCCTGAGGAGGACAAAAGTGTGAAAGTGTCCACGGAGGGTGTCTGACACCTACCTGGTGTGGTATACTTTTCGGAAAAGGGCTAGAAGGGGAACGGGAATGGTAAGTAAGGAAAAGAAGAAGCTCTACGAAGTAGATTTATATAAACCGATACAAAAGTTTTTTTCAAAGCTTGGATATGATGTACAGGGAGAAGTTCACCATTGTGATGTTGTGGCTTTAAAGGATGATGAATTAATCGTGGTAGAATTGAAATTATCATTAACAGTTGACCTCCTTATGCAAGCAACTAAAAGGCAGAAGCTGACGGATCAAGTGTATATTGCAATTCCAAAGCCAAAATATAAGATGAACTCAAAAAAATGGCACGATCTTTGTCACTTATTAAAAAGGCTTGAATTAGGGTTGATTGTTGTCTCTTTTTTAAAAAGCGGTGCCAAAATGGAAATCTGTTTTCCCCCACAACCATTTAACAAGCAGCGAAGTAAGAACTATCATGTAAGAAAGAGGAAAAAGTTGATTGAGGAAATGATGGGAAGAAACGTTAATTACAATGTTGGTGGAAGTTCGAAAACAAAAATTATGACCGCATACAAGGAGAACTGTATACAAATTGCAAGTTTGTTAGATAGAAACGGCCCGATGACTCCAAGGGCACTCCGTCAACAAGGGACGGGTGAAAAGACATTATCGATTCTTTCAAAAAATTATTATGGTTGGTTTGAAAAAGTAAACAGAGGTGTATATACCATTTCTGATATAGGTAAAAAAGAGTTAATAAATTTTCCTGAGGTTGTTAATCATTTCCTAGTTGCTGAAGATTAACATAATAAAAAAACACTAGCTTCGAGCTAGTGTTTTTTATTATGATGATTTTTGTTGTTCATCTAAATGAATAAGGGAACCTTTTTTTATCCAATATTGAAAGCTATCAAGTGGAAATACACCTCTACAACTAGAGTTTTCCATTTGAATCACGACACCATCTCTTGTTAGCTCTACAATTTTTAATGTGTCAGATTTACTGATATTTGGGATAAAACTCTTTGTCATTTCAAATGACATATTGTTCATTAAATCCATTTCTCATACTCCTTAATGATTACTTACTTTCCTTTTAATTTGTCCAAATTTAGATATTATATCCATAATTTAGTAAAGAATTTTATAAGAAGGTCAAATTTGAACAAACCGGTTTCAGTCAGTAAAATAAGAGTATAGACTGATACTGTAATTAGGAGAAAAAATATGAATAAAACTTATGTTACCGTTGTCTCTTTCCTCTCAATTGGAGCATTTCTGGTGTTGCTTTTGGGTTTTTCATGGACCATCCATAACCAAATGAGTAAACAAGAATCAATGGTAAGGGAACAAACACAAGTAGAAGAAATTGTAAACGAAAAGGAAGGAAAAACCATTATTGCACTTGGTGATTCTCTAACAAGGGGTACAGGTGATGAAGAAGGAAAAGGATATATTGGTTATTTAGTTGAGGAATTAGAAGAAAAAACGGATGAAAAACTTACTCTTCATAATTATGGTGTGAAAGGGTACCGTTCAGAACAACTTCTAACTCAAGTAAAAGGGAAAACGATTCAAAATCAAATCAAACATGCAGATGTTATTTTAATGACAATTGGGGGTAATGATTTGTTTCAAGGCGGACAAACCCTTGTAAATCCAAAGCAAGACGAAATATCGGTTATAAAAGACCGATATGTAAAAAACCTCAAAGAGACCATTGATATTATTAAATCACTAAATCAAGATGCCGTCATTTTTCTAGTGGGCTTATACAATCCCTTTATTGACCTTGAGGAGGCTGTAACGACAACGGCTATTGTAAGAGATTGGAATTATTCTACCAATCAGCTTCTTGACCAATATCCGAATTCAGTTTTTGTACCAACCTTTGACTTATTTCAGCTCAAGGTGAATGACTACTTGTTTTCAGACAAGTTTCATCCAAATAGCAAAGGGTATCATTTAATTGCGGAAAGAGTTGCTTCACTAATAACATGGTAGGAGTTTTATAATGACGGAGATAACTTTATCTATTAAAGGATTACGAAAAAGAATAGGGAAAAGAGAAATTATAAAAGGACTAGATTTTGAGCTTAAAAGCGGCGAAGTATTTGGGTTTTTAGGACCAAATGGAGCGGGAAAGACAACAACCATTCGAATGTTAGTGGGCTTAATTCGTCCTACAGCAGGGAGCATATATGTTTGTGGGTATGATGTAAAAAAGGATTTTGTTAAAGCTATGAGTCATTTAGGATGTATTGTAGAAAATCCGGAGCTTTATCCGTATCTAACTGGAATGGAAAATCTTCAACATTTTTCTCGTATGATACCCAACTTCGAATCCAAACATCTAGATTATGTGGTTAAATTAGTTAGACTTCAAGACAGGATTAATGATCCGGTTAAAACCTATTCACTCGGAATGAGACAAAGATTAGGAATTGCTCAGGCACTTCTAGGAAAGCCCAAGGTGTTAATTTTAGACGAGCCCACCAATGGATTAGACCCGATGGGAATACGTGAAATGAGAGAATTCATCCGATTTTTAGCAGAAAAAGAAGGCTTAACCGTGCTTGTATCAAGTCACTTACTCAGTGAAATACAATTGATGTGTGATAGGGTTGCTGTGATCTCCAAAGGAAGAGTAATAAAAGTGGATACGGTTAGCAATTTATTAAATCTTCAAGAGCAATTAGTTTGGAAAGTGACTCCGTATGAAAAGGGAATGTGCCTTCTGCAGACGGTTACATCGGTAAGTCTGGATGAAGAGAATCACTTAGTTACTCCACTATCAGAAAAATCATCGACGTGGAATCAATTGCTAGTAGAAAATGAAGTAGAGGTCCACGAAATCCAAAGGAAAGTGCCTACTCTTGAAGACCTATTCCTCGAATTAACAGGAGGGGAATCTGTTGAATAAGCTTATTTTTAATGAGATGCTAAAGATTATCCGGAAAAGAAAACTGGTGGTTGTTGTAGCAATTATGGCAGTTTTAATAAGTCTTTTTACATATGCACAATTTAGGGAGGTTCAAAGACAAATTGAAAAATTAGGGGATGTTGATTGGAGAACTACTTTACAGCAACAAATTGTTGATACACAAAACCGATTAACGAGCAGTGGTATATCGGATGAATGGAAAGCTCAGTTGCAAATTCGTGTTCAGCAACAACAATACTACCTGGAGAATAATGTTAATCCAGCCGAACCAGGTGCTCCTACATTTGTTCGAAGTTTTGCTCAAGAATCGATTACCCTCTTTGTTCCTTTATTAATTATGATTATTGCTGCAGACATTGTATCTTCAGAAAGAAGTGCGGGTACGGTAAAACTTTTATTAACGAGGCCGGTAAAAAGGTGGAAGATTCTACTAAGCAAGTATGTTGCATTACTATTGTCCATTTCAATTATTGTTGTGCTTATGGGAGTACTAGCGTATCTAATCTCAGGTATGGTGTTTGGGTTCAGAGGATGGAAGGCACCAATTTTAACAGGATTTACTAGCATTGGAGGAGAGCTTAATACTTCGAATGTTCAATTAATCGATCAATGGCAGTACATATTAATGGAGTTTGGTTTAGTCTGGTTCGTAGCCATTGTTGTTGGTACCATTAGTTTTATGTTGTCCGTTTTATTAAAAAGTACATCAGCTAGTATGGGAGTCATGCTTGCTGCTTTAATTGCGGGTTTAATTTTAAGCAATCTTGTATCCTCCTGGGAGTCAGCGAAATATTTATTTATGATAAATCTTGATTTAACAGGATATTTAGCAGGAAGTTCTCCACCAGTACCCGGAATGACGCTTTTATTTTCTATTGGGGTATTAGTTGTTTGGGCAGTTGCTGCGTTACTTGTCTCTTTTACTGTCTTTGTACGACAAGATGTCTATTAAAAAAGTACCACATAGTGGTACTTTTTTATATAACAGCAGAAACTTCAGCCTCGGTGAGTGGAAGAATCACTTCAAAAGTTGTTCCGATACCAACTTGGCTGGATATATGTATTTTTCCTTTGTGATTTTCAATAATTTTGAAGCAGGTTGTCAGACCTAAACCTGTTCCTTTTTCCTTGGTGGTGTAAAATGGTTGTCCGATCTTCTCAAGCGTTTCTTTTGGGATACCACATCCAGTATCGGAAAAATAAATCGACACATACTGGTTATCATTTACAAGACTCACATGCACTTTTCCACCATTTTGCATAGCTTCAATTGCATTTTTAACAATATTAATAAACACTTGTTTAATCTGGTTTTCTTCCCCATACACCCAGATCGGTTTCTCGTCTTTCTTCAGCATTATTTCAATACTATTCATATTTGCTTTTGTGCTGATAAGTGCAATAACATAGTCTAAAGTTTTAATGATGTCAAACTTTTTAAGATTGACTACTTGTGGCTTAGATAGAAGCAGCATCTCGCTTAATACAAGTTCAATCCTCTCAATCTCTGAAAATATCACATCTATATATTCTCTTTGAAGATGTCGTTGTTCTTTCAGTAACTGAATAAATCCAGAAATAGAGGTAAGTGGATTTCTTACTTCATGGGCGATTGCCGCAGACATATTTGCTACCACACTTAACTTGTCAGAGTGTATGGCTAAGTCCTCGTTTAATTGAAGCAGTTTTAACTCTGAAAGCTTCCATTCGGTAATATCCGTTAATGTTCCAACGGTAGAAATTAGTTTTCCCTTATCGGAAAAATTAAATTTAGAGTTAACTTCTATCCAAACAAAGCCTCCATCCTTTTTACGTAAGCGTACTTCTTCTTGGACAATCTGAGTGGAATGCTTTATCGTAGCAATCGCTTTTTGATTCATCCATTCTTGGTCTTCATGGTACACATAAAATAAAAGGGAGCGACCAATACTCTCAAGGGGCGTATAGCCAGTTACAGTCTCCCAGGCAGGATTTAACACGGTTAAACAACCCAAGTGATCTGTTTGGTAGACTACTTGATTTAAATTGTTAAATAAATATGTATTAGTTTCTAACAGTTTTTTATAGTTTTCTTCACTGTTTGAAAGCTTGTTAAATAGTACTTTTGATTTGTCAAAATACGAACCAAGGCACCAAGCAGTTATTGCGAATATAAATGTGAAAGGAAGGTCAAGCCATGGATCGTAGTCATAATTCTTTGCTACATAGAAAACTAAGTTCCATGTAGTCATTCCAATCAAAAACGCAATAGTTGAGATTAATCTACCTTTGTAGCGTTCAAACATTGGGCCAACTCCATCTCATAAATACTTGTGATCATTCCTGATATAACTTAATATAACCTAATTTTGTTATCCTTGGAATAGAATTTCCTTTCTTTCTAATTTAAATTTCTAAAATTCAAACTATTTTATTTCGTAATATAAAATAATAATGTGAAATGATAAAAAGAAGAGGGGAAGAGATCAACAAATAGATTCTTCCCAGCATACTATTAATAGTCCTCATCTTGGGTGGAAAATGGTATATTTAGACGTCTCTCAACTGATCTTAATCTTTGGTTCAATCGACTTAGTCGACGAGTATGTTTTTCGTCGTTTTGGTTTAGTCGGACAATCTCCTGATTTATTCTGCCAATTTCTTTATTTACTCTTGTAATTTCTTGTATTTGACGTGTTAATTCTCGATTAAGT
Organism: Bacillaceae bacterium; assembly: GCA_041640555.1. Lineage (GTDB taxonomy): Bacteria > Bacillota > Bacilli > Bacillales > Cytobacillaceae > Robertmurraya_A. The sequence continues at coordinate 997,175 of JBEQAB010000001.1, read as the reverse complement.
CGTTCAATGTCTTTTGATTGGGTTTCATTTTTTCTTTCTAAAGTGGATAATCTTCTTTCTATTCCTTGAATTTGAGGTGGTTGTCGATAATGGTCATGAATGGTTGTAGATGGGACTAGGTATCCATTTGTAAAATAAGTAGGGTAGTGGTACATTGAGGCAGCTCTCCTTTAAGTTAGTTGGTATAATTTATGAATAACTTAATGATTTGACCGGGCAATAGCCTAGTGTAGATTTTTGTCACTCTATACATTATTTCTCGGGAAAGCGCAAGACTTGACATTTAATGTGAAATCTGTGTCGGAATATGTATTATGAAGGCAATTATTGTCAGAAAATTATAACAAGTAATACGTGCAAACTGTCAGTTAGTGTAATATTATTTTTCTTAAAGGGAGAATTATACTGTTAACAGAATGATAGCAATTGCTATATTCATGCTAGATTTTAATACATAATAAAGTCGAAAAAATATTTTTATATTAGGGAAACTTCTATTCCTTTTATTCGTATAAACAATGTAGTAGTTGTTATGAAAATAACAAACAGTCAAATGTGGAGGAAATGTAGATGAATAATCATGAAATTGATTTTAAGATTTATGGAGATGACATGCAGTTTGTAGAAGTGGAGCTTGATCCAGGAGAAACGGTAGTGGCAGAAGCAGGGAGTTTAATGATGATGGAGGACCACATTCACATGGAGACGATCTTTGGAGATGGTTCTTCTGGGGGCGGGGGCCTGATGGGAAAATTGCTTGGAGCCGGAAAAAGAATGATTACTGGAGAAAGCTTGTTTATGACGACATTCACGAACCAAGGTAGTGGGAAAAAACATGTTTCCTTTGCTTCTCCATACCCAGGAAAAATAGTACCCATGGATCTCAGTGAGTTAGGTGGGAAAATTATTTGTCAAAAAGATGCATTTCTGGCTGCTGCAAAAGGGGTATCAGTGGGAATTGAATTTCAGAGAAAGATTGGAGCAGGTTTTTTCGGTGGAGAAGGGTTTATCATGCAGAAGCTTGAAGGAGACGGTATGGCCTTTGTTCATGCTGGAGGGACCATTTATCAAAAAACGCTTGCACCAGGCGAAGTTCTACGTGTTGATACAGGCTGTTTAGTCGCAATGACAAAGGATGTAGATTATAATATTGAAATGGTTAAAGGTGTCAAAACAGCTTTATTCGGTGGAGAAGGATTGTTTTTTGCCACATTACGTGGTCCCGGAACCGTTTGGATACAATCTCTACCTTTCAGCCGTTTAGCGAGTCGAGTATTTGCTGCTGCTCCTCAGGCTGGAGGAAATGGAAAAGACGAAGGTAGTCTATTGGGTGGAGTATTTAGAATGTTGGATGGAGATTAATATAAGAGTCTTTATTTTGTATAAGCTGCTCCGGCAGCTTATTTTTATTGACCAAATCGCGCACTGTCCACCTGAGATGGACAAAAACTGGTGAAATGTCCACGAAGGGTGTCTGTCACCGTTATGATAGAATCGTTATAAATCTTTCGTAAATGGAGTTGTTGCGGTATAATATGTGATGTGATTAAGTATAAGCCTAGTTAGTAGGCAAGTAGATACAAAGTTGAAAGAGAGTGTTCATAATGGGCCGTAAGTGGAACAATATTAAGGAAAAAAAGGCATCTAAGGATGCAAATACGAGTAGAGTTTACTCCAAATTTGCGTTAGAAATTTATGTAGCAGCTAAGCAAGGTGAGCCGGATCCGGAATCAAACCAGGCGCTTAAATTCGTTTTGGAACGTGCGAAAACGTATAATGTACCAAGAGTTATTATTGACCGTGCGATTGATAAAGCAAAAGGTGGAGCAGAAGAAAATTATGATGAGCTTCGTTATGAAGGCTTTGGACCAAGCGGATCAATGATTATTGTTGATGCACTTACCAATAACGTGAATCGTACAGCTTCTACCGTTCGCGCTGCGTTTGGCAAAAACGGTGGAAACATGGGAGTAAGTGGATCGGTTGCTTATATGTTCGATAATACTGCTGTTTTTGGTATTGAGGGTAAAAGCTCTGATGAGGTACTTGAGCTACTAATGGAAGCAGATCTTGATGTACGTGACATTATTGAAGAAGAAGATACTGTAATTGTCTACGCTGAACCCGATCAGTTCCACGCTGTACAGGTTGCTTTTAAAGATGCTGGAATTACAGAATTTACGGTTGCTGAGCTAACGATGCTCGCACAAAATGATATTAGCTTAGACCCAGAAGCTCAAGTGCAATTTGAAAAATTAATTGATGCATTAGAAGATTTAGAAGATGTACAACGTGTGTATCATAACGTTGATTTAGGAGAGTAAAAAAAGAAACAGATCTTTACATGATAAAGGTCTGTTTCTTTTTTAATATTATTATGGACGATAGATGAAGAAAGGAACTTCTTCTATTCCTAAAAGACGAACATATGTAAATAGTTGTCCTTTATGGTGAATTTCGTGTTCTTTAGCTAGCTCCAACATAGCAGTTCCTGGTAAGTCCATTCCAGCAAAAGCAATGGTGCCTTTTAATTGTTCGTCTGTTAATTTTTCCAGTTCTTGTTTAGCATAATCAGTCTGAGCCTTTACAAATTCAAGAAGTTCTTTTGCAGTAGAGACTTCCTTCTTTTCTGTTGGAGGTGTAAACACCCCAGTCTTTACTGTATTTACGAACATGGAAGTGGAACCTGCGGCATGAAGGGCAAGCTCGGACAAGGACATTCCGTTTTCCCATGGTTTATAGGAGAGTTGCTCATCATCAACCACTTTTAATAACTCAAGTAATGCCTTTCTATGCGATAGCCAGCCGCTGATGAAACCAGATAATTTACTCATTCATTTTTCCTCCTCAATTGAATAATAACCAACTAGATAATTATATGATATGAGCTTATTTCTAACAATTTTTTACTACTTATAAATAATTTGTATTGTTTAGAAACATAATATGTCTGGATAAAAAATGGGTAAAGTAGTGAGATTAATGAAGAATCAGACACTTGTTGAATTTATTAAGTTTTCTATTGTCGGAGCAATTAATACGGTGGTTGATTTTGGTGTGTTTAGTTTGTTGCTTACGAAAGCTTGTCCTGTTTTATTGTCTCAAATCATCTCATATGGATGTGGAATGCTAAATAGTTTTATAATGAATCGGTCATGGACCTTTAAGGAGAATAAAAGAAATGAGTACTCAGAACCCTTAAAATATATAGTAGCAAATGTAGCTACCTTAATTTTAGTGTCAGTGCTCATTCTGCTTTTTATCAATCTAGTTCATCTTCCAGTTTTAATGGCAAAGGTCATATCCACAGGTATTGGGATGATATTTAACTTTATGAGTAGTAAGTTCTGGGTGTTTCAAAGAATGGAGAGAAGTAGGGGTTAGAGTGATTCAAAAGATAGTTTTGAAATTAATCTAGAAAAGGAAATGATGAAATTTTATCATCTTAAAAAAAGACAAAGCCAGGTCCACCCCATACTTTGTCTCTTTACCGCATATTAATTTCCCCAAAGTCTCCACCAATTGCGCTTTTTTTCAGTTTTTGCAGCGGCCGCTTCACGGAAAGCAGAAACTAGATCTTGAAAACCTTCCTCGCGTTGATGGATTTGACTTGTAAATTCTTGGAGCTCGTGAATCGATTCTCGAAGCTGCTGTTGATCCTCATGCAAAGAAAAGGCAACGGTTCGAACATCATTTTTGACATCTGCTACGGTTTGAGACACTGCTGATAAAAGCTGGTCATTTTCAGATTGAACGGTTTGATTCATTTGCTCAATTTTTTGCTCAATGTTTTCAGAAGTTGCTTTCGAATGTTTCGCAATCGTTTCTGATAAGGTTCCGAAGGTTTCAGAGGTATATTTCGAATTTGTTTGAATTGCTTCAGTCAGTACTTGCAAGTCAGCCTTTCGCTTATCGTTTGATCTTTGAATAGACTTTGAAAGATCAATGACTGTTTGCAATGATGAATTTGCTAACTCGTGTTTGATTTCATCCAAAAGAATGGAACGTTGTTCTAATAATTCCTGTTTAACTTCGTGAATCACACCTTCTTTAAAAGTTTGCAGGCTAGCTTGAATATCAGTTAATTGTAATGAGTACTCGTTTGTTTTTTCCGTCTCGGCTACGTCTGACGTTGCCAACACCATTTCGAATGATTCAGAGGCTGATTCTGAAGGTGATTGTAAGTGCTTCTCTAGCAGGGTTCGAATCATCCCCTTGCCCACATTTTGAGCTCTCATAGCTGAAATTTTTTCTAATAGTTTAATTTCAACACTTGTATAATAACGCGCACCTTGCTTTGTACGCGGAATAACTAATAGTCCACTTAAATCTTTTTCCCACTGTCTAATCGTTCCAGAAGGAATCCCAAGTAGTTTTGATACCTCTTGAATAGAATATGCTCTTGTAATTTCTTGATTTATCATAGTGACGTTCCTTTCTTATAATAATTTAGTGGTGTGCTAGTATTAACAAGTATTCTCTATGAAACTAGTTAGATTCCTGCTATAAGACAAAAGCTATCAAAACTAGTGTTCTTTCCCCAAAAGTTGAGGGAATGTTTGGATATTTGCGATTTGAGAGTCGAAAATAATAAAAATCCTCGAATAAAGAAGGTAGAAACTGTAAGTGTCAGTCGCTAAACTAAAGGTATAGAGAAACAGGGAGGGGAAGGGATGAGAGCAATCGTTTTACGTGAACTAGGAGGACCAGAGCAATTTCGTCTAGAAGAAGTGGAGAAGCCCATACCGAATACTCAAGAAGTGCTCGTAAAGTTAAAGGCGTCAGCCTTGAACCGTCGTGATATTTATGTTCGAACGGGACAATATCCAGGTATTAAAATACCGGCAATACCAGGAGCAGATGGGGTTGGTGTCTTAGAAGATGGGGCTGAAGTCATTATTTATCCTGCAATCAATTGGGGAGAAAATGAAAACTTTTATTCGAAGGGTTTTCAGATTATCGGGGTTCCTTCAGATGGTACCTTTGCTGAATACATAAAAGTTCCTAAAGAAAATATATTTCAAAAGCCCACTTATCTTAACTGGGAGGAAGCTGCAGCGCTTCCATTAGGAGGACTAACAGCCTACCGTGCGTTATTTACAAGAGGAAAATTACAAACAGGTGAAACTGTATTAATCCCTGGGATTGGTGGTGGAGTTGCAACCTTTCTTTTACAAATGGCTACTGCCGTAAAAGCAAAGGTATTTGTTACGTCTAGTAGTGACGAGAAGATTAAAAAAGCGTTAAGCATGGGAGCTTCGGGTGGTGTAAATTATAAAGAAGAAGGGTGGGATCAACTATTAAAAGAGCAAATGAAAGGGACGGCAGATCTCATTGTTGATAGTGTAGGAGGCTCTAGTTTTTCAAAATTAATTAATTTAGCTAGTAACGGGGGAAGAATTGTAAGCTTTGGTGCAACTGCTGGACCAATTCCACAAATCGTTATGCCAAAAATATTTTTTAAGCACTTGGATATACTTGGGTCGACCATGGGTTCTCCAACAGATTTTGCAAACATGTTGAATTTGTATGAAGAGCATCAATTACACCCTGCTATAGACTCGGTTTATTCTTTAGAACAAATGCAACAAGCACAAGACCGAATAGAGAAAGGAAGCAATTTTGGAAAAGTTGTGCTGAAAATATCCAGCGAGTGATAACTGTATGGCATAAAAAACACGGTCATTTAAACAAGATGACGGTGTTTTTTTATTTTTTTAAAAAAACTCTTCTATTTTTTGGATAAATAAAATATAATTCAACTGTACCATCTGTATTACGATTAATAGTACACTAGGTACAGATTGGAGGATGACCATGTTTGAGCTAGATATAAGAAGTCGAAAGCCAATATATGAGCAGCTGGTTGACAAGTTAAAAGAGCTTATTATTAGTGAAGTCATGAAAGCGGATGAACAGCTCCCATCCGTTCGTGTAATGGCACAGCAACTGACGATTAACCCGAATACGATCCAGAAAGCCTATAGAGAGCTGGAGATTCAAGGATATATTTATTCAATTAAAGGAAAGGGGAGCTTTGTGAGTCCGGATACTCCAAAGCAAAACAGTGAAAAAATGAAGACAATTAAATCTGATCTAATAAAACTTTTGTCAGAAGCTATGTATCTTGGAATCACTAGTGATCAACTCGTTGAAATCATAAAGGAAGTGGAATCTACAATAGGGGGAGGGAACAAGAGTGATTCAATTTAGTAAGGTAGGTAAATCCTTTGAAGGAACCGATGCGGTTGAAAATATAAGCCTCCATATTCAAAAGGGTTCCATATATGGGTTACTTGGAACGAATGGAGCCGGGAAAACAACTTTATTAAAGCTTTTAGCTGGAATTTATGTTCCTGACCACGGTTCTGTATTGGTTGATGAGAGCTCAGTTTTTGAAAATAGCTACATAAAACAGAGAGTTTTCTTTATTCCTGACCAACCATTCTTCTTTTCACAATACACACTAGCTGATATGGGAAAATTTTATCGGAAGATCTACGATAACTGGAATCAAGAGAGATATGTATTACTTGTGGAAGCGTTTAAGATCGATGAAAAAAGAAAACTTCATAAATTCTCAAAAGGTGTTCAAAGGCAAGCAGCGTTTATTCTAGCCTTGTCAACTATGCCTGAAATCCTTCTATTAGACGAGCCTATGGATGGACTGGATCCAGTTGTTCGAAAAAATATTAAAAGTTTAATTATCGAAGATGTAGCCTCAAGAGAAATGACCGTTCTTATTTCATCCCATAATTTGCGTGAGGTTGAAGATATTTGTGATTATATAGGCATTTTGCATAAAGGGGAACTATTGATTGAGAAGGAACTTGATGACCTAAAGTCTGACACACATAAGATTCAAGTAGCGTTCAAGCAAAATACTCCGGAAAATTTATTTACCGGTTTTAATCTTTTACACCAAGAAAAAAGAGGGAGTGTCCTTATCTGTATTGTTAAAGGAAAAGAAGAGGAAATAGTAGGTAAAGTCATGGAATATCAACCTGTAATTCTCGATATTCTCCCATTAACATTAGAAGAAATCTTTATTTATGAAATGGAGGGTGTCGGTTATGCCATCAAGAACATCTTTACTTAACCCAGAGATATCAAAATTAATACTTAGAAGCTCAGGCTGGGTATCCATTATATATTTTCTAGTATTGTTGTTTGCTATTCCATTTGAAATTTTAATGAGTACAACAAATGAGCGTATGATGTATGAACCGGCAAATGTGTTTCAATACAATCTGGAACTACAATATATTTTACTAGTATCCGTGCCTGTTTTATTGCCCTTGTTCTTGTTTCATTTTATGCAGTCAAAACAGAGCTCAGATCTTATTCATAGTTTACCAGTAAATAGACAAAAACTATTCCATCAATACACCCTTTCTGGTTGGTTTATGATAAACATACCTGTAGTCATAATTGCAGTGATTGTTTTCGTTCAGCGTAGTCTGCTAGATCTACAATCGATTTTAGTCATCGACTCTATTTTTTATTGGTTAGGGATGACAATTCTTTTTAATACCATCATATATATTAGTACAGTGTTTATCGGTATGGTCACAGGTATTTCTTTTGTACAAGGTATTCTATCGTATGTTTTTCTGCTTTTACCAGTTGGATTATTTGTATTAAGCGCATTTAACCTTAAGTTTTTTATGTTTGGTTTTCCAGATAGTTATCATCTAAATGGAAAAGTACAATATTTATCTCCATTAACTATGATAGAAGGAATACAAGATATTTCTAATGGAATACTTTTAGGGATCTATGCTGGCATTTCCATATTATTGTATTTCCTTAGTTTAGTGCTTTATAAAAAAAGGAAACCGGAATCAGTATCACAAGCCGTTATTTTTCCAATTTTAAAACCAATTTTGAAATTCGGAATGACTGTTTGCTGTGCATTATTGGCGGCTGCCTACTTCGGTAACTATCGTGTGGTATCTGAAGGATGGTTATTCTTTGGATATTTGTTTGGATCCTTTTTTGGTTATGTGCTAGCTGAAATTCTACTTCATAAAACATGGAGAGTATTCGGTCATCTTAAAGGTTATCTATACTATGGTGGTATTCTGATAGTAATTATTGCTATTTTTCAGTTTGATCTAACTAACTATGAGAATCGAATTCCAGAGATAGAGGATATTCAAAGGGTGCATTTAAGTGATGGTCCTTATCTTTACTTAAATCCTGAGCAAAGTGGCTATTCAAAAGATACCTTCTATTTAAATGAAAACACCAACATAAAATTAGTTCACGATTTGCATAATCAGATACTTTCTAATAAGGAAAGTAAAAAAGCATCAAGTGATCCATACGAAACCGCTTTTTTTGTGTATGAGTTAAAGAACGGAAAAAAATTGGTTCGTGAATACGAAATAAACAAAGAGGATTATTTGACATACTACAAACCTATTCATGAATCAAAGGAATATAAAGAGGTAACCTATCCAGTGTTCAATTTATCTATGGATGAAATTAACATGATAACTATTGAGTCAATGGGATATAAAAATGATCGTGCCATAATTTCTGAGAAAGAGGATATTAAGGAGTTTCTAACTATTATTAAGGAAGATATACTAGCCTCAACGTATGAACAGATGTATAGCTCAAAATCATTTCAGTCTCATATTTCCTTTTCTTTAAATAATAGTAAGGAATACTACGGATACGCAGATCTCCAAGCCTTAGATACCTACCAAAGACTTGAAAATTGGTTAGCTGAGAAAGAACTTCTTGATAATGCCTTTATCTCAGAGGAAGACATCGATTATGCTATGGTTCTTGAAAAAGAAGACCTCGAAATCAATCCTGATGGATATTCAAATCATGAAGTTTTTTCTAATATGAATAATCATCCAAATGCCAAAACGTTTAAAACGAAAGGTCAAATAAAAGAACTGATGGATATTACGGAAGATACTTATCTACCAGATAGTAAAAAGACGTACGTAGTCGCCTATAAATTTAAAAATCAACAGGACCCTTATTTAGGAACGTTTGACAAGAGCAACACACCTGCATTTGTAACTGAACAATTTAAGTAATTTAGACTGTTCTCGTAAAGATTGTTGTTTTGGAAAAATCCCAAATGCCGGATTTTTCACCGAAGAACGTTGGGTTTATTGGTTTATCTGGAGATTAGCTCTTTTCTAAGGATGAAAATATTCTGATTGGCTGTTAAACATATTTTTAATTTCCTAAATAGTGTTTATATAGCAACAATGTTTTAGAAAAGAGCCATAATTGATTACGGGGAAAGGGAGGAGTGATCATGAATGAGCAATTATCGAAGGAAGATATGATGACCATTTGTTATAGTCATCAAAAACTTCTATTTCATATCGCCTTCGGTATCACTAGGGATTACCACTTAGCACAGGATGTAGTACAAGAAACATATTTCAAAGCTTTTCGAAAAATAGATACTGTCGTTGATAATGCAAAACTCCGCTCATGGCTATCTTCCATTGCTTCGAGAACAGCAATTGATTTTGTGAGGAAAGAAAAAAGAAGAAATGAAGTACTTGAAACGGATATTACCTACCAAGAGGTCGCATCTCATAAAAATGTAGAAGAAGAGGTGAACTCTTTGTTATTACAGAATGAAATAACAAAAGCCTTTGGTGTGCTTAATGCCAATCAACAAACTGTGCTTCATTTAAAAGTAGTTGAAGGAATGAAAGAAAAAGAAATTGCGGAAACATTACATCTTAATCAAAATAATGTTAAAACCGTGTTATACAGAGCAAGGAAAAAATTATCGATGCATTTAGCAGAAAAAAACTATGCATGACATTTTTTAAACATAAAGAAGGAACGTTACTGCTCCACAGCAGTAACGTTTTTAGTTTTTCTTTCGAGGATCTGACTCTTCAGCAAATTCTGTCCCAAATGCTAGCTTCTGAGACGGTCTTAGAGGTCTTTTTTCTTCCATTGAATGCGTTGCGCTTACCCGACCTAAAATAAATAAATGTACAAACACTTCAGAAATTCCAATTAATGTTGCGGCTATAATACTTCCCCATGCAATCTGTTCATAGCTATGTAAAAGAATGTTTCCAAAAATCCATACTATCGCATAGACAGTGAAAAAATCGATAACAACAGCCGCTCGGTTTCCAACCCTCGGTAAGATTATTTTATCTCCAATGAAATAGGAAACTATGGTTACCAAAATACTGAATGATAAGACTTCAGATACTCCAGCTTCAAAGAATAGGTCAAAGGCAATAGTAAATATAATTAAACAAGCAATAAACTTAAGAAGGATGATTCTAAAATTTGTGTGCATAGCTTTTCACTCCTTTTTACATATTGTAAACGTAAGTTCATTTTCCATTCACTAAAGGGAAGAGAAACATGAAAAATCATATTGTCCTCTCTAAAAATACATTTGTCCATATAATGAGGAAAAAATGCTTGATTCTTTACTACTTTGAAGCGATAATAAATATAAATTTTATTTATCAGGGGATGTTTACATGAAGGTAGCAAAATTCGGAGGATCATCTTTAGCAAATGGAGAGCAGTTACAAAAAGTATTTCAAATCGTCACAGCTGATCCTAGTCGAAAGGTAATTGTTGTATCAGCACCAGGAAAGAGAAAATCAGATGATATAAAAGTGACGGATTTGTTGATCCATTGCGCTGAGCAAGGATTGAATGGTGAAGATACAAGCGCTACATTAGAGCAAATAATTGATCGCTACGAGAGTATCGTTAAGGAACTCAATCTCTCATCAGATATTACAGAAGAGATTAAAAATACTTTACACTCTTTATTATCCGCAGACAAATCCAATCCAGATCATTATATGGAAGCTCTTAAAGCGGCTGGTGAAGATAATAATGCAAAATTAGTTGCGAAGTTCTTCCAATTAAAAGGAGTGCAGGCAAAATACATCAATCCAAAGGAAGCTGGATTGTTTGTTACTGATGAGACAGGAAATGCACAAGTATTACAGGAATCTTATGACAATCTATATAAACTACGAGAAGAAGATGGGATTTTGATCTTCCCTGGATTTTTCGGTTATACAAAGGCTGGAAATGTGGTAACTTTTTCAAGAAGCGGTTCCGACATTACAGGCTCAATCTTAGCGAATGGAATAAAAGCAGATCTGTATGAAAATTTCACGGATGTAGATGCTGTTTATTCCGTCAATCCAAATCTGGTTCAAGACCCAAAAGAAATAAAAGAACTTACTTACCGTGAAATGAGAGAACTTTCTTACGCTGGGTTTTCTGTATTTCACGATGAAGCACTAATTCCAGCTTTTCGGGCAGGAATTCCAGTACAGGTAAAAAACACGAATAACCCGCTTTCACCAGGGACTTTAATTGTTCATAAGCGCAGTGATCAAAACGGCCCTGTAACAGGAATTGCAAGTGATAAAGGGTTCTGTAGCATTTATGTTGGAAAATATTTAATGAACAGAGAAATCGGTTTTGGAAGTAGATTATTAAGAATATTAGAAGAACATGGAATGTCTTACGAGCATACTCCGTCAGGAATTGATGATATTTCTGTTATCTTACGTCAGGATCAAATGGATTACGAAACAGAACAACGTATTGTAAACCTAATTCTCACAGAATTGCATGCAGATGAAGTGAAGGTTGAGCACGATTTGGCTTTAATCATGATTGTTGGTGAAGGCATGAGACAAAATGTGGGAACAACCGCAAAAGCTGCTAAGGCTCTTGCCGATGCTGGCGTGAATATTGAGATGATTAACCAAGGTTCATCTGAAGTAAGTATGATGTTTGGTGTCAAAGAAGCGGATGAAAAGCATGCTGTAAAAGCACTTTACAATGAGTTCTTTGTCGGTGTTCCGGTATAAGACGCGAGAAGCATGAATATTCATGCTTCTTTTTTTGAAATAATAAACTTGTTTTTGTCAAAAATAAAGGAAATATGAAAAAACAAGAAGTAAGTTATGTTCGAACAGACGGGAATCCATTGGTTCATACTAATCATTGTATTTGCCCTAACTGCTATTGGATTATTGGTTATATTAAGAAAGAATTATGTAAGGTATGGGTTTATAACCGGAATAAGCATCGTAATATCCATAATGTTGTGTATGTTTTTCTACAGTAATGGGTTTTATCGATTTGTGTTGCCATTACCAGTTATTCTACCTACCGTGGCAATGAGTTTTACTTTTCTCGTGCTATTTTCTATTTGTTATAAGCCGAAGCACCATACATTTGTTTTCTACTTTACTATGATCAATTTTGTTTTCGCGATTGAAATGATATTAAAGTATTTTTTTCATTTTATTGTGTATAGAGGTCCATGGGATACATGGGACTCGTATTCTCTTTATTGGGTATATATCCGTTTCTTTGCGATTCTTGGTGATTGGTTCGTCCCTATAAAATATAGAAATCCTGTTTCTAGTGATACTAGAGCATATTGGATTAGCTTTATTATTGTTTTCATTGGTACGATTATCGGGTTTATTTTTGTTCTAAATCAATGGCATGACAGATAACATGATAGTGGAAAAATGAATAGGAATTTGGTAATGTTATACTCATCATAGATTTGTTTGGAGGATGATTTGTGTTTATAGCCATTATATTTTTTCTGTTAATGTCTTTTTTTCTATCAGGAAGTGAAACGGCACTAACTGCGGTTAATAAAATGAAATTGAAGACAAAGGCAGAAGCCGGTGACAAAAAGGCGCAGAAGCTTTTATCATTGGTATCTAATTTGGACGAATTAATTACAGCAATATTAATTGGTAACAACATTGCAAATATTATGCTTCCTACATTGGTAACCATCATTGCCATTGAGTATGGCTGGAATGTGGGGATAGTCACAGGAATTTTAACGGTCGTATTAATTGTATTTGCTGAAGTGTTGCCAAAGTCTATTGCCGCTAGTTTTGCTGATAAAATTGCTTTTCTCGTATATCCGGTCATTCAGTTTATTATGATCATACTAAAACCATTAACATTTCTATTGTCACGTTTTACAAGAGCTGTTATTAAGCTTTTAGAGAAAGAAGATAAGGATGGCGTGTCTATTTCAAAGGAAGAACTTATTACCATGGTAGACATTGCAGCAACGGAAGGTACATTTCAAAATGATGAAACGAAAAGTATAAAGGGAGTAATTGACTTTTATAGTTTAGATGTTAGAGATGCATTGAAAACCCCACGTATGGAAATTCAAGGGATTCCTTTTGACTCGACATTTGAGGAAGCTAGAGAAGTGGTAATAAACAATCAATATACAAGATATCCTGTTTATAAGGAGAATATGGATAATATTGTAGGAGTCTTCCATTCAAAGGGTCTATTATCATGGTCAGTAGAACCTGATAAACCATTAGAGGAATTTACAGATAACTCTCCACTATTTGTATTTGAGTTTCACTCAATAGAAAAGATATTCAAAATGATGCTAAAAGAACGCAAACATCTTGCGATCGTGCTTGATGAATACGGGGGAACCAAAGGAATAATTACAAATGAGGATATTATTGAAGCCATGATTGGCCTTGAAATCAAAGATGAAACGGATGAAAATGAAGAGATTTTAATCGATGAGTTAACTGACTCTCATATTATATGTAATGGAAAGCTTGCCTTAAGAAGATTAAATGAAGTATTCAAAACAAAGATTCCTGAAGATGAAGATGTATTAACAGGATTTTTATTAAAAGAAATGGGGCATTTCCCAGAAGAAGGAGAAACATTTGAATACCACCATCTCCACTTTGAAATGCTTGTAGTAGAAGATAATAAAATCAAGCAAATTGAAATCAAAAAGAAAACTCCACCATTAGTATAAAAAAACTCCGTTGTTCAAAACAACGGAGTTTTTACTATATCTAACCAATAATAATTCGTTCTTTAGGATAATGAAACTTTTCCTTAACAGGGTTTCCACGAATGATAAATAGGAAAGAGAAGATACCTATGCGGCCAATAAACATGACCAAAATTATGACTAACTTACTTGCGACACTTAATTCGGAAGTAATTCCCATAGATAATCCAGTGGTTCCGAATGCCGAACAGACTTCAAAAAGGATTGGCATAAGACCTATCGATGGTTCTATCACGGCAATTGTGATCACAGCAGCTGAACAAATCATTATAGCTGTGGTTATTACAATATAGGATTTAAGAATGTCTTCCTGCAGTATTTCTTTTTTAAATACTTTAATAGTATCTCTTCCCTTGGCATAGCTGAAGATACTAAGCATCATAATTGCTAATGAAGTGGTTCGTATTCCTCCCCCAACACTGCTTGGGGACGCTCCAATAAACATAAGTATACATAAAATGAGTAAAGTTGGAGTAGTGAATTCATTCACGTTCATGGTTGATAGTCCTCCACTACGAGACGATACGGACTGGAAGAACGCATAGAAGAAAGATTCATGCCAAGATTTCCCTGCAAAAAATGCGTTATATTCAAATAGAATGATGAGAATGGTTCCAATCACTACTAATAGTAAAAAAGTGGTAGATGTTATTTTCGTAAATAAGCTGAAACGGAAAAGAGTATCTTCTTTCCTAAATAAGAAATGCCTTACTTCAATCAATACAGGAAATCCTATAGCACCTAACACAATTAATATGATATTGACTAGTTGAACAAAATAATCACCTGCATAGGGATGAAGGGATTTACCGGTAATATCAAAGCCTCCATTGGTTGTTGCACTAACACTCATAAAAAATCCGTGTAACAATGCTTCTGGCCAGTCAGGGTAGTAACGCAATAAATAAGCACCTAAAACCAATGAACCAATAATTTCAATTAAAATAATAAGGAAAAGGATCTGTCTCATAAGCTGTACAAGTCCTGATAAGGTCGATTGATTTTGGTCTGTCATGATTAATTTTCTTTCTCTGAGACCAATTTTTTTTCCCATTACCAACCAAATGAATGTTCCCAGAGTCATAATACCAATTCCACCAAATTGAAGGATGAAAGTTAAAATAAACATACCTGTAGTACTAAACTTATCTGCAATAGTTATGGTTGATAATCCAGTGACACTTACCGCACTTGCCGCAGTGAATAAAGCATCAACAAAAGAAAGCTCTTTACCTGGTTTTAGTGCAACAGGCATTAATAAAAGAAGAGTAGAAATACCTACCGCAATGATATAAAACAACACAATAATTTGAACAGATGAAAGCTTTTCCATAAAGATTTTTGAACTAATTTTCATAATAAACCTCTTTAAAAATATTCTAAACATATTGTTGTTCCCATAAGTTCCAATTATACAAAAGATGTTGGTAATCGGGAAGTAGTTTATTCAATTGCTGAAACAGTAATCTAGTATTATTTTATCAGAGTGTATGAGGAAACAATTGAAATAAATAATAATTTGTAACTTTATCCAATTTCAATCGTATAGAAATAGGTGCTATATAAAGGAAGGAAAGAAGGGTGAAAATGACTCAATATGCTCTAGAAGTTAACAACCTTACAAAGAAAATAGGGAAAAAACTGATTGTTGAAAACGTAACTTTCCAAATTGAAAAAGGAGAAATCTTTGGTTTACTTGGTCCAAACGGAGCTGGAAAAACAACGATCATTCGAATGATCGTTCACTTAATTAATCGTACAGAAGGAAAAGTAGTCATAAATGGACATGATCTAGATCGATCATTTAAAGATGCAATGGGTGAAATAGGGGCCATTGTGGAAAATCCAGAATTCTATAAATATATGAGTGGAATGAAAAACCTAAAGCATTATATGAGAATGGCTACAAGAGAGGTTTCAACGAAAAGGCTTGATGAGGTTATTCGCTTGGTCGGTCTCGAACAAGCAATCCACCAGAAAGTAAGAACATATTCCCTTGGAATGAGACAAAGACTCGGAGTTGCTCAGGCTTTATTACATAGTCCAAGCATCCTCATTCTTGATGAACCGACGAACGGACTTGATCCACAAGGTATAAGGGAATTTCGTGATTATTTAAGATTATTAGTGAATCAAGGGATATCTGTATTGGTGTCTTCCCACATGCTTTCAGAAATGGAACTGATGTGTGATCGGTTTGCCATAATTGAAAAAGGCAAATTAACACATATATCCCGAATGAAGGAATCTAATGATATGAGGCATCAAACAAAACAACAGGTGATGTTTGAGGTAAGTAACACTGAACATGCCTTTGATTTATTGGAAAGTAAAAATTGGGGTGAGGAAAGGAAGGTAGAGGGAGGATATCTATATGCATCAATGGATCGGGAGACAGTTGCTCAGTCGAATCAGCTCTTTGTCTCCAACGACTTACAAGTGTATGAAATTACTTATATAAAAACATCGCTTGAAGATCGCTTCCTTGAGATTACAAATAAAGAAAAGAAGGAGGAATCGATGTGATCGGACTTATTCAAAATGAACTGATTAAAATCTTTGAGAAACGGGCAAGTTGGATTTATATTGCTATACTAGTAGTTGCGATGGTGATTGGTGGATTTATTTATCAAAGAGTAAATGGAGAAGTAGATGAAAACTGGCGTGAAAATTTAGAAGCACAGAATACTCAGTATAAACAAGAAATTGAGCAAACTCCTGCCGACCAAGATCCCACATGGCTAAAAGACCAAATCAAACAAAATGAAAGATTTCTCGAGGAAAACATAAATCCAACTGCAAAAACCAATTGGCATTTTATGAACGATGTAGTTATAGGTGTAACAACACTGGTGACCTTGTTTTCTGTGATTGTTGCTAGTGCGATCGTCGCAGCTGAGTTTTCAGATGGCACCATTAAACAGCTATTAATAAGACCGCATAAAAGATGGAAAATCTTATTGTCAAAGTATGTGGCGGTTATTATTAACTCCTTGATTTTAATGGCGGTATTATTTTTCTCGGGATTTATTGTAGGAATATTATTTTTTGGGTTCGGAGACTTTCAGGCGCCATTTTTCGAATATACCTTAGACGGACAAAAAGAGGCCGTACTTGGTACACAGTTTCTCTTAAAAACAGTCTATTTTCTTCCTAGTTTGCTTATGATTACTACGATTTCCTTTATGTTATCCACTCTCTTTAAAAGTCAGGCTGTAGCAGTAGGCATAGGAATTTTTGTTCTATTTGTTTCATCTACATTAGGAGGGCTTATTATCATGCTAGCTGAGGAGTATACGTGGGCAAAGTTTCTTATTTTTCCTCATCTGGATTTAACTGTGTTTGCCTTTCAAGATAAGATTTTGCAAAATATTACCTTAGCTGGTTCTCTATCAATTCTTTTGGTATATTATATTGTGTTTATGATTGCGACGTTTGTTTATTTTCAAAAACGTGATGTGAGTATATAAACAAGGAGAGAGGTAGAAATAACTACCTCTTTTCTTTTTGTGATAAAGTAGGTGTAGCATTTCTTAACGAAAGTGAGTGTTAGAGAAAAATGACAAACAAATTATATTATGAAAATGTGTATCAATCTACTTTTGTAGCAACTGTTACGAAAAGTGAAGAGGATTATATAGTTCTAAGTGAGACCGCCTTTTATCCTACTGGTGGAGGACAGCCATGTGATACGGGAACGATTAACGGAAAAATAGTTTCGAATGTGGAAGAAGTAAATGGGGAAATTCGTCATTATATAAATGATTCCATTCCTGTTGGTTCGAAAGTAGAGGGAATTATCGATTGGGAAAGAAGATTTGATCATATGCAGCAGCATGCAGGACAGCATATGCTTACAGCCGCATTTGTAGAATTATATGGTTATGAGACAACTAGTTTTCATCTTGGGTCAGAAAAAGTCACAATCGACCTCAATGTAGAGAATGTCTCTTCTCAGGAGTTGGAGAAAGTCGAGCAATTAACAAATCAGATTATTCTCGAACAAAGGGAAATTGAGACAAAATGGGTTTCAAAAGAGGAAGTAAATCAATATCCGCTACGGAAAACACTCTCAGTTGAAGAAAATATTCGTTTGGTGATCATTCCTGAATTTGATTATAACGGTTGTGGGGGTACCCATCCACAAAATACAGGTGAAGTTCAAGTCCTATCTATCTTGGGTACTGAGCGACAAAAGAAAAAGACAAGAATTGAGTTTGTTTGTGGACACCGTGTTCGAAAGCAAATACATGATAAAACAGCTGTTATCTCAAAGTTAACAAGTCTCTTACACGCACCTCAAAATGAACTAGAAACTAATGCGTTTCGACTCATTGATAGAAATAAAACACTTGAAAAAGAAATTAAGTCTTTACAGGATACCATTTTTCAATTTGAAGCACTGGAGTTATTAAAAGATACAATAAAAGTAGGAAGTCATAGAGTCGTTCAAGCTACATTTAGAGATAAGGGCCTCCAAGAGCTACAAACTATTGCCCGATATGTGTTGTCTAACGATCCTGAAGTCAATGTACTTTTCGTTTCAGAAATTAATGGGAAACTACAATTTATATGTCAAAGAGAACAGGCTGCTATTAATATGAAAAACCTTGCTCAATCAGTATTTCCAGTAATCAATGGAAAGGGTGGAGGTAATGAAAAACAGGCACAAGGAGGTGGAGAGGCTAAAACGATAACTTCAGATGCTCTTCTTACGATGCTTTTGCATCAATTAAAGTAAACATATCCAGGTAAGATTTAAGAATACGATAATATTATTATGTAAACTAAAAACGTGAGGGATTAGCCTTGAATGAAGACTTACTCCAAAAAGCCGAAGAGTTTATCAATCTTTGCTATTTAGAACTAGAAAAAGATGATGTTACCTTGTTAGAAAGAGTGGAAGAAGTAAAAAGTTCAATTCGTAATAAGGGGACATATGAACATACATATGAAGAACTTGTCCATGGGGCAAAGATGGCATGGAGAAATAGTAATAAATGTATAGGACGTTTGTTTTGGGAATCTTTGATTGTTAAAGATTATCGACATTTGGATGAAGCAGATGAGATCATTCATGCACTTTTCGAACATATCAAATTTGCGACAAACAATGGTCATATTAGACCTACCATATCTATTTTTAAACAAGAGACAAAGGAACATTCTGTTCGGATTTGGAACCACCAGCTTGTTCGATATGCTGGATATAAAACACCGCACGGATTAATTGGAGATCCTCATTCTATTCCATTTACAAAGGTGTGTGAAGAGCTTGGGTGGGAGGGTAAGCATACAAATTATGACCTTTTACCTCTAGTGGTCCAAGTAAATAATCAAAAACCAAATTGGATTACGATCCCACCGAGCCTCTTTCTTGAGGTCAACCTTCTACATCCGGAATATGAGTGGTTTGAAGAACTAGGACTAAAATGGTATGGTGTACCGATGATCGCGGACATGCTTCTTGAAATTGGTGGAATTCATTATACGGCTGCCCCATTTAATGGTTGGTATATGGGAACGGAAATAGGGGCTAGGAATTTAGCGGATGAAGACAGATATAATGTGTTGCCTATAGTGGCAGATTACATGAAATTGGATATGTCTAGAAATAATAGTCTTTGGAAGGATCAAGCGCTACTTGAAGTGAACCGAGCGGTGTTATATTCCTATAAAAAAGCTGGAGTAAGTATTGTTGACCATCACACCGCAGCGGCTCAGTTTAAGTTGTTTGAAGAAAGAGAGAAAGAAAAAAGACGAAAATTAACAGGCAATTGGACTTGGTTAATACCCCCTGTTTCTCCCGCATTAACCCATATTTTTCACCAACAATATGACAATAGCATTCAATTGCCAAATTATTTTTATCAAGAAGCTCCCTATGAAAAGAAATAGATTTTGTCTATTTCTTTTCATTTTAAATAAAACGCTTCCATTACAAAAGGACTATTGTTAATATAGGTATAAAGTACAACCTATAAATGGGGGAGCAATCATGAATATCACTGTTCGAAAAAAAATTATAGGTAGTTTTGTTATTGTTTTATTTATGTTAGTTGTTGTAGCAAGTGCTGGAATTTTTCAACTTTATTCAGTAAACAACACGTATCAATCATTCTTAAAAGAAGAAGTAGGTCAAAAGTCAGAAGTGAAAAATCTTCAAGAACAAATGATTAGAAAATCAGCAGCCGTTAGGAGCTTCCTGCTCACAGGTGAAGCTGATTATCTTACAGAATACGATGATGCAGTAAAAAGCTTTGATAACTCTATGAAAAAGTTAAAAACAACCATCACTGATAAGGAATTATTAAATACGTTAACTGGTCTCGAGGAAATGTCAAAAAATGATTCGAAGTTTGCTCAAGACCAAATACAAATGAAAAAAGACAATGATGAACTAGGTTATTTAATTCTAGCAAAATCTACAGCACAAACGTTAGGCATGCAGTTTAATGCAAAAGTAAATGAACTTTTATCTATTCAGGAAAAACATTTAGACCATGCGAGTAGTTTGACTACAAAAAAAATAGATGGAATTGTTACAATTATGATTGTTATAAGTGCTGCAGCGATTCTTGTGGCATTAGCATTAGCGATGATTATTAGCCTACAGATTGCAAAACCAATCGTTCATGCATCTAAGGCTATTGAGAAGGTAGCGAGTGGTGATCTTTCTATTAATGAACTTCAAGTGAAAAATAAAGATGAAATCGGAGCCATGATACAGTCTGTGAACTTAATGGTTTCTGGACTAAGAGAAGTAGTTGTTCAAGTGAGAGATTCATCAGCTCAAGTTGCAGCGAGTAGTGAGCAACTAAGTACAAGTGCGCAGGATAGTACTCAAGCAAGTGAAACAATTTCTCATATAGTTGAACAAAACTCAGAGGGTATGGATCTACAACTGCAACATTTAACCCAAATTCACTCATTAATTGAAGAGATGTCTAGCAATATAAGCTTAATTACAAAAAGTAGTGAAAAAATGCTCGTCACAGCTGATAACACGTTTAATGTTACTGATCAAGGAGCATTATCTATCGAAAAAGTTGTTAACCAAATGAACCTTATCAATGATGGAGTTTTGAATGCTTCACAAATCATTCGTCAGTTAGGGAGACGCTCTAATGAAATTACTTCTATCCTAAATATGATTACCACCGTTGCAGATCAGACGAATTTGCTAGCACTAAATGCAGCAATCGAAGCGGCGAGAGCAGGCGAACATGGCAAGGGTTTTGCTGTAGTTGCAGACGAAGTAAGAAAGCTCGCGGAGGAATCAAAAAAATCAGCAGATCAAATTACAAAAATGATTTCTTATATTCAATCAGAAACAGATCTTGCTGTTTCTGCGATGGAAGAACAATCTCACAAAGTATCTGAAGGATTCGAATATAGTCAGGATGCAAAGAAAGCGTTTGCTCTTATTGGAGAGTCAATGGGAGATGTGATTGAAAAGGTATCAGACGTTTCATGTGCCATAGAACTACTTAGTATGCATAGTACAAATGTCGTGCAAGCAATTGGTGAGGTCAAAGAAATCGCAGAAGAAAGCGTTGCAACAACAAGAGAGGTAGCAGCTGGGACGGAAGAAAACGTTGCTACTCTTCAAGAAGTAACCGCGAGTGCTCAAGACCTATCAGGAATGGCCGAAACTTTACAACAGTTAGTCCGCCGATTTAAGATATAAACATGAAAAGCATCTAGTTTCAACTAGATGCTTTTTTATTTTATTTAATATGATATAATGAGTACGAAATTATAAATTACATACGAAGAAACCACAAGGGGAGCGTTATGCTGAGAGTGAACTTTTGTTCTGACCCTTTGAACCTGTTAGATAATTCTAGCGCAGGGATGTGGACTGACTGAATTTTTTGTGCAATCATGTCTCTCTACACTCTCCTTGAGGTTTCAAAAAAAGGGGAGATTTTTTTATGGGAAACAAACGACTAATTATGATGATTGAAGCGTCTTTTTTTGCAGCTTTTGCACTAATTCTTGACCTTCTACCATCGATCAAGCTATCGCCTAATATTTCTATTTCATTTGCGATGTTACCAATTTTAATTATTGCTTTTAGATGGGGATTCCTTGCAGCAACCGCTTCTGGCTTTTTATGGGGACTATTACAAATTGCAATGGGTGATGCTTATATTCTTACTCCGCTACAAGGTTTTATTGAGTATTTTCTAGCCTTTGCGTTTATTGGATTTGCAGGTTTGTTTATGAAGAAAATTCAGGCTGCTCTTATAGAAAATAAGAAGAAAGCCCTTCAATGGATTATAGTTGCCACATTTGTCGGAAGCGCTGCACGTTATTTTTGGCATTTTATCGCAGGATTTTTATTCTGGGGAGAATATGCACCGGATGGAATGTCACCACTCTTATTTTCACTCGCCGTGAACGGTGGTACGATGATTGGGGCTGCCATCTACTGTTCCATTGTTTTATTCCTATTAGTGTCAAGTTCTCCAAGATTCCTTTTACACAAAAGAATTTCCTCTTCAGAGAACGTAAAAAAAATATCGTAATTAAACTCTCGTCCAATGTTTTGGACGAGTTTTTTGTATGGTTTTTCCTATATGTGAGAAACTATCCAAATAACTAACATTCAAATGGAGGCGTTCATGAAAAAAACTTCATTTATCATGATTCTGGTCATTTTTACAATGTTCCCTCATCATGGGTATGGCCAGGAAATGAAAAAGGCAGCTATTATCATTGATGATTTTGGTGGTGGTGTAGGAGGTGTAAAGGATTTTTTAGAGGGTGACGTACAAATAACGGCAGCTATTATGCCCTTTAATGAACTTTCAAAAAAGCATGCAGAATGGGCATATGAAAATGGTTTAGAGATCATGGTACATTTGCCTATGCAGCCAAAAAAGGGAAAGGCCTCTTGGTTAGGACCAAAGCCAATAACGAATGACTTATCAAAAGAAGAAGTAAGAAAGAGAGTCATTGATGCGATCGATAGTGTTCCTCATGCAATGGGCTTAAATAATCATATGGGCTCCCTTGTCGTTGAGAATGAGGAGATTGTCCGCGTGATTGTTGAAGTGGCAAAAGAAAAACAGCTATACATTGTTGATAGTGCAACAAGTCCAAAATCAAAATTTGAGGAAATTACTGAGGAATTGAATGTACCTTTTATTAAGAGAGATGTGTTTCTTGATGATATCTGTTCGGTAAATCAAGTGAAAAAACAAATGCTTATTCTTGCAAGAATTGCGGAGAGTAGGGGAACCGCTGTTGCAATTGGACATGTTGGTACATCGGGCAAGGTATGTTCATTAGGTGTTACCGAGTCAATGCCTGAATTTAAGCAAAAGCACATAAAGGTTGTTCCTGTATCCGAGCTATTATCAGATTCCATTCGATCAAAGTATTTTCATTTATATTAAAAATGGCTGTCCAGTGGGAGAGATTCTCCTTTACACCGGACAGCCTTATTTTTTATTGATACATGCTTGGAACTTGATTTTGTTCGACATTCACATCGTCTGAAGTATACAAAAGAATGGATATGGAACCACCGCGTACTTTTGAACGTATTAAGATAGGGTGTTTATAGTTGTTCATAAAAACAAAGTCAGGTCCATACCAGCTTACAGTTGCGTCACGGCCTGGAGGAACATAAGGGACACGTTTGGAATGGGAATATCGTTTTACAATCTTTAATCCAGCTCGATCAACTGCGTTAA
Source organism: Bacillaceae bacterium (assembly GCA_041640555.1). GTDB lineage: Bacteria > Bacillota > Bacilli > Bacillales > Cytobacillaceae > Robertmurraya_A. The sequence continues at coordinate 973,601 of JBEQAB010000001.1, read as the reverse complement.
AGAGAGTAGAAGAAACTTGACATATACCCCCGCCAATCCCCTCAGAAAGCTCTCCTCGAACAATAATGGGTGCAGGCATATATCCTCGTTCTTTTGTCCGTTGACCAACTACTTCATTAAACGAAAAGGTCTGACCTGGAAATAGGACGTAGTTATTAATCGCTTCGGACGATTTTCGTATATTATTCGTTCTTGAGGTGTTGTAGCTATTGAAGTAAGTAACATAATACCCGATAGCTTGCTGTCGAATTCTTGATAATAATTCACTATCCACCTCTGGATAAATCGGTTTTTTAGGTACTCTAAGCGTTTTTGCACCTTTACTATAAAAATAAGAGTGATATAGGGTATGAAAGGCTCGCTTATCCAGTTGATATCCTAGCTCTTCTGGCTGTAAATTACCGTGATCATCAAGATAAGCATTTTTCGGTTCTATGTATACTTGTTGGGAGAGTTCAGCAGTTAAGATTTCAAGATGATGCAAGTCCATTAGAGGAGTATTTGGAAGAGGAAAGACTAGTTCTTCGCGATTTACAGTCATAATGGGTTGATCATTATCAATCAATGTGAGTACATCGTGATCGGTTGGTTGTTGAATAAGCATAAAAATAGATAAAAGTCCTGTTAATTTCAATCGTATCATCCTTCCGCTAAGGTACCATGAGTATTATTCCAAGTTCACGATTTCCTTATACAGGGTTTAAAAAATGAAAAAAGACTGGGAATTCCCAGTCTTTCGTTTAAGCTTTTTCAGTTGTTTCTTGCTTTTGTTTAGGCCAGCTCTCTACCCCTTTTAAACCAGGAATACTATCTTCGAAAAACACAGGGTCAAGACCTTGCTTGCGTTGTTCGAGGTAATTATCAAGTGTTTTAAAAGCAATGTTACCTAGTAAACCAATGGCAATTAAGTTTGTAGTGGCCATAATGGCCATCGCTAAGTCAGCTAGGTCCCAAACAATTTGTAAGCTAGCAACGGCCCCAAAGATAACCATCCCAACGGCTAAAATTCTGAAAATAAGAAGTGTTGCCTTACTTCTATGAATAAACTCAATATTTGCTTCTCCATAGTAGTAGTTCCCAATAATTGAAGAAAATGCAAACATGAAAATGGCAATGGTTAAAAAGAGACTCGCCCAACTTCCAAAATGTTCGCCTAAAGATGCCTGTGTTAATTCAATACCTTGAAGGCCTGTGGTGTAGGAGTCTGATAGTAATATAATAAACGCTGTCGCAGTACATACTACAAGGGTATCAAAAAAGACTCCAAGTGCCTGTACAAAACCTTGCTTTGCAGGGTGAGATACTACTGCAGTTGCAGCAGCATTTGGTGCACTACCCATACCCGCTTCGTTTGAGAATAAACCTCTTTTGACACCCATCATGATAGCCGAACCAACGCCTCCACCAACTGCTTGGTCAATGCCAAATGCATTTTTGAAAATAAGAGAGATAACGCCAGGTAATTCTTGTATATTAGTAATGATGACGTACAGAGCTAAAAGTATATAAAAGAACGCCATGATTGGTACAATAACTGATGAAAATCTAGCAACCCGTTGAACTCCACCGAAAATAATAATAGCTGTTATACTAGCTAAAACGATTCCTACAACTAAATTATCAGTCCCAAAAGAACTTTTAAAGGATGCAGAGATCACATTACTTTGTACCGCAATGAAAGTTAGTCCAAAAGAAAATATAATACCGAAAGCAAATACTTTACTTAGTCCAACCGATCCCAGTTGTTTTCTCATATAATAAGCTGGGCCGCCTTTAAATCCAGACCCATCTTTAACTTTGAAAATTTGGGCGAGCGTACTTTCTACAAAAGCACTCGCTCCTCCTAAAATCGCAACGAGCCACATCCAAAAGACAGCACCAGGACCACCAACAGCAATTGCCATTGCGACTCCAGCAATATTACCCATACCGATTCTTGTTGCAGCGCCTATAAAAAATGCTTGTAAAGAAGAAACACCTTTTTTATTTAAAGGCCCAGTATTTTTATCTTTTAATACGTGAAACATTTCACCAATTTTTACGATTTGGACAAATCGCATTCTTAAAGTAAAATATAAACCAAGGCCTAGTAGCAAGCCAATTAATATATATGACCAAAAAATATTATTTGCTTGTCCAACTATTGTTTGAATCCATTCCATTATATTTCCTCCTGATGTCGAAATTTGTACTTTTGCACATTAGTTGAATTATCTAGAAAATCAATTCATCTGTCAATCCTAATTTCGTTGAAGTAGATAAAAACGTAAAAAAGACGTTCTAAAAGAACGCCTTTACTGTGAATTTTCTACTATTTCTAGAACCTTCACTTGAATTTTTGATACTCTAAGTTCATCCAACTCTATAGCGGTAAATTGAACGCCATTAAATGAGAAGTATGGCTGTTCATTCTGTTCAGGGAATCTCCCTAGTTCCCCAATGAAAAAACCACTTAATGTTTCGTACTGATCTAATGGGAGACCTAATTTTAACACATCCTCCACGTCATCCAAACTAGTTGTTCCTAGGATGTGATATTCATTGTCGCTAATTTTTTCAATTTCAATTTCTTCTTCTTCATGCTCATCATATTCATCAAAAATATTTCCGACGATTTCTTCAAGAAGGTCCTCAACAGTAACAATACCGTCAGTTCCACCATATTCGTCTAAAACGATGGCCATATGTGTTTTGTTTTTCTGGAGTTCCTTAAACACATCGTCTGTTCTCATTGATCCAATAACGTAAAAAGGAGGACGGATGATGTTTTTCATTTCAAAAGGACGATTATCTTCGTGCTCCATAAATTCAATTAAGTCTTTCACATGAAAGATACCTATTATGGTGTCCATATCTTCCCCGTATACAGGGAATCTCGTATACTTTTCCTCATTAACGATACGAACAACATCCTTAATGGTTGCTTCAGCAGGAATGCCAACTATATTTGTTCGGTGTGTCATGATATCTGTCACGTACGTATTATCAAAAGCAAATATATTGTTGATCATTACGCTCTCTGTTTCTTGAATGGTTCCTCTTTCCTTGCCGATATCAAGCATTAGCTTGATTTCTTCTTCTGTTGCATCTTCATCTTCCGCATGTGGGTCTACACCAAAAAGACGAACGACAATATTTGTTGATCCAGTAAGTAATTTTACAAACGGCGCAGAAATCTTTGACAAGGTGGTCAGTGGAATAACGGCTATCATTGAAATGGCTTCTGCTTTTTTCATTGCCAAACGTTTTGGAACTAGTTCCCCAAATACGAGAGTAAAGTAAGATAAAATGATCGTAATTACAAATACAGAAACGGTACCAAGCATTCTTTCTGATAAGGGTACTCCTAAAGCAAGTAGCAGTTGAGTAAAGTCGCTAGCAAAGTTCTCAGCAGCAAACGCACTCGCTAGGAACCCAGCTAATGTGATGCCAATTTGTATCGTTGCTAAAAAACGACTTGGTTCACTTAATAGTTGGTGGAGCATCTTAGCCTTCTTATGTCCTTCATCAGCCATCACTTTAATTTTATTATCATTTAGGGAAATGAGTGCAATTTCTGAAGCGGCAAAAAAGGCATTTAGTAAAATTAATACAACTAATATGACTAGTTCAATGGTCAAAACAAAATCATCCTCTTAAAAAATTTTCAACATCTATGTATTAAGTATTCTTCTTAAGCACGTATAAAATACTGCTCCATTCTAATATATGAAATGAAAAAAAAACTGTAAAGAAAAATACAAACAATTACTAACAAAACAAAAATTTATTTCGAAATCGAAATTTTTAACAATGAATAGATGAAAACTTTGTCTTATTTTGCTGTTCTCTCATATATAAGGAGTAAGGAGGTGAAAAATAAAATGGTGAAAATATTTTTGGATCCTGGTCATGGTGGCTCAGATCCAGGTGCGACGGGTAATGGACTTCAAGAAAAGAATATAACGCTCAGTTTAGCTTCTACCATTCGTAATTTTCTTATAAATGAATACGAAAATGTTGAAGTACAGATGAGTCGAACAGGGGACCAAACCGTGAGTTTAATTTCCCGAACCAATGCAGCAAACAGCTGGGGAGCTGACTTCTACCTCTCGATTCACGTAAATGCAGGTGGGGGATCTGGCTTTGAGAGTTATGTTTACCCTAATATAGGAGCTCCTACAACTACGTACCGTCAAGCTATACATGAGGAAGTTCTTAAAGTAGTAAACTTCTCTAACAGAGGACAAAAGCAAGCTGATTTTCATGTACTAAGGGAATCCAATATGGATGCGGTCCTTACAGAAAACGGATTTATTGATAATACTTCTGACGCTGAAAAGTTACGAAGTCCAGCTTTTATTACTAGTTTGGCAAGGGGGCATTCGAATGGATTGGCTAGAGCATTTAATTTAAGAAGAAAAACGACACCTGATCGATCACCTGGACAAGGAGTTTATCGGGTGCAAATAGGAGCATTTCGAACAAGAGAAAACGCGGAAGGGCTAGCTGAAAGAGCAGTTGCAAACGGGTTCGAGACCTATGTTTACCAAGAAGACGGGCTATTTAAAGTCCAAATTGGAGCATTCACAGATAGAAGACGTGCTGAAGAGTTAGCGATTAGAGCAGAAAGAGAAGGCTTTGATGCTTTTGTTCATTAAGGATAACCGGTAGCACTTCTAAAAGGGAGTGCTTTTCTTTTTATGGACAAGTTTGGTGGTCAAGTGTACAACGGTTTTCGCATAGAATGTATTTTTTATGAGTATACATAGAAGAAAAAGTTGAATTTGTTGCTGTAAGGGAGGGGAATCGGTGAATAATGAGGTCGTGCAATACTATGTTGTGAACGAGGACTTAAACCTGTCTCCGGGGAAACTAGCCTCACAAATTGCCCATGCTGCTACTATATCCACTATAAACATGGTCAGCTCCAAGCAAGCTAGGTTTCCTGATTACTTTGAATACTATGTAGAATGGTACCAGTCAGGTATGAAAAAAATGATATTAAGAGGCAGCGAAAACGAGTTAGAAACGTTGGTGGAAAGCGGTTTTTATGCGGTACATGAAAAAGGAGTCACTGATGTGCTTAATGGAAAGTTATCGGTAGTTGCATTACCACCAATGCCTAGACTGTTAAGTAAAAGATTCGTAAGCCAGTTTAAACGGTATTAATATAGACGGACGGATTTCTCAAAGACTGCTCGCTTGGTAACAGGTCAGCAGTTTTTTATTTAAGTTGGGAAATTATGAAGAGATCCTTCTGGAGAAGAAGGATTACAAGAAAGTTTGTGGAATAGTATACAGAATATTAAGACAATGTGAAATAACTCCTTCTCCTTCTGTATATATTTAATAGTAAGAATAGAATAAGGAGGAGAAAAATATGGGAAAGATATTGAATACCTGGTCATTTTTCATGGTTTTACTTTCTGCTGGCCTTGTATTTGTTCTCTCTACTAATATACTTACTTCTTACTTTATCCAGTGGGTTGGTGTTCATCCGTTAAAAATGATTTATTATTTTACAATGATTGTATTTTTCATCGGTATCATTGGTTTTTCAGGCGTTACCAATTGGAAAGGCGCGATAAGAAGTGTTATTACCGTAGGCCTAGCTGCATTTATCATCGTTTTTTTGGCCTATATCATTTATGTGGGCAATTTACCTGAGTAAAAAAGGAGGAGACAACAATTGCGTGACGTTGAATTAAAATCGATTTTTGACCATCACATTGCACAAAAATATTTGACTAGATCAGGCATTTCTCATGCGATTGCTGTCGCTTATCATTCCTTTCACTTAGCAAAGAAACACTCAGTACCCGTTGATTTAGCAGCAAAAGCTGGGTTGCTGCATGATATTGGACACTTCACATGGTATAAAAATGGGAAGTGGGATTATGAAATGTATAAAAAATATGATATCCATCCTATAAAAGGGGCGGAACGCGCTCATAAATTATTAATTCGCTTAGGTGAAAATCCCTCGTCAGCAAAGGTCATTTCACATGCCATCTTATTTCATACCGATTCTTTCTTGCCCACCAATACAATCGTTAGAACTCCCTTGCAAGAAATCGTAAAAAAGGCGGATGAAATGGATGAGGAAGAAGGGGGATTGCATCATTATCGAACCATTTCAAATGAAAGGGCAAGAAAAAGTTTAGAAAGATTAGATCACATGATTGATATCGAGTTAAATGGGGGATAAACCACTTTTCTACTACAGAAAAGTGGTTTTTTTTTGTCGGAAATAGAGTATGACATCAACTGTTACAAAATCGCCACAAATCAAAAAACGTTGATATATCAACGCTTGTAAGGGGTGGGATTCCCTGTAAATGCCGAAAAATAGCCCTCTAAGGGAATTTTCCGAGGCTGATAGGGAAATCCCCCGATACGTTGAAATGAGATCAAGACATAAAATGAGGATAACTTAAATGTTGATTTTTCAAGGAGGAGCTAAAAAATGCAAGGAGAACTTTCAGCAAATAAAAAAGCAACACATTCAATCGATCGTGCGTTTGCTTCTAAGTTTGCCAAATCTATGTTTATAAGTGTGTTCGGACTAGTAATTTTATCATTTATCGGAACGAGAATGATTACTCATATCGATTTAAACCTATACGGATACATGGTTGGCACGATTGTTTTTTTAGGTGGATTCTTTTATCGATTTATTGCTTGGGGAGAACGTCCACCTACAAAAATTTTTATTAAAAAGGGACTAAAACTTTTGTTTAGAAAGTCAACTCCGAAGACAACTACGGAACACTTAGTCACCTACCGTTTTATCTGGAATCGTGGAGTCTATCGTTGGACTCAACATATTTTAATGGGTTGGGGTTGTGTAATAGCAGCATTCGTAACCTTCCCACTAGTGTTTGGTTGGATGTACTTTACTATGGAAGAGAACGGATATTATACGGTCGTTGGAATGGGAATTAACATCATGACTATAAAAGCAGACGGTGCTTTAGGCTACCTTTTCTATAACGCTTTAAACATATCTGCAGTCATGGTAATCACAGGTGTTTGCATGATTATTTACAGACGCTTGAAGAACATGCAAGCACGTGCAGAACAAACGGTTGTTTATGACTTTTTGCCATTATATTTACTTCTTTTTGTTAGTATCACTGGGATTGCATTAACCTTTATTAATATGTTCTTACACGGCTGGGGACACTCGGTCATGTCGTTAATTCATCAATATTCCGTGATTGTTACTTTAATATATTTACCATTTGGAAAATTAGCACATATTCCTTTCCGTCCTGTAAGTATTTTTGCTAGAAACTATCGTGAACATTATGCTGAGCAGTCAATGAAGCATTGTAAGGTGTGTGGTGACGGATTTGTATCAACCGAACAATCAAATGATGTCGTCCATGTACTAGGCGTAAACCATATGGAATTTAAAAAGGAAGACTTTCATCTTGCCGAATTATGTCTTCCATGTCGGAGAAAGTACCGTATCGCTCAGTTCTCTGGCTTCCCTACACATGAAGTGAAAGTTAAGGAGGCAAACCAGAATGCAAAGGGATAAATTTTTTAAAGAAGTAAAGAACTTACATCATCCTAACGAAAAATTAGTAAAAACTCATTGTAGTTATTGTGGAATGCAATGTGGGATGAATTTAAGAGTGGATACAAAAACAAACAAAATTATAGGCGTAGAGCCTCGTTATGAATGGCCCGTAACAGTTGGGAAAATGTGCCCGAAAGGTGTGACAGCTTACCAGCAAACAAATCATGATGATCGTATTCTAAGACCGTTGATCCGTGATAATCAAGCATTAAAAGGAACAAAAGAAGGTTTCCGTGAGGCGAGCTGGGAAGAAGCCTACACTTTAATCGTAAAGAAATTCCAAGAATTACAGAAGGATTATGGAAAAGATAGTCTTTCAGTTTTTAGTGGAGTTTCAATGACAAATGAGAAATGTTATTTAACTGGAAAGTTTGCTCGTGTCGCACTAGGCACAAGATATATTGATTATAATGGCCGCTTTTGTATGTCAAGTGCAGCTGGTGGATTTATGAGATCACTAGGTGTCGATAGAGGATCAACGATACCTTGGACAGATATACATGAAACAGATTGCTTGCTTATAGCTGGAAGTAATACAGCTGAATGTCATCCAACCTCTATGTTCCGCATTTGGAACGTACAAGAAAGAGGAGGATACATCATCGTGGTTGACCCACGTGAAACACCTATTGCAAGAAGAGCGGATCTTCATTTGGATCTTCGTCCAGGTACAGACCTTGCCCTTGCAAATGGAATTCTCCATCAATTAATCGAAATGGGACATATTGATGAACATTTTGTGAACAATCACACAAATGGATTTGAAGAGACAAGGGATTTAGTGGAACCATTTACTCCAGAATATACAAGTGAACTTACAGGTGTTGCTCCAGAGAAGATTGTTAGAGCAGCTGAGATATATGGAAAAGCTCCAAATGCTGTAGTTATGTTTGCTCGTGGAATTGAGCAACAGCATAAAGGTGTTGACAATGTTTCCGCGTATACCAATTTAGCTCTCGTAACGGGCAAGATTGGTCGTCCAAAATCAGGTGTAGCCACTTTTACTGGTCAAGGTAATGGGCAAGGAGGACGAGAACACGGGCAAAAGGCTGATGCGCTACCTGGTTATCGTAAGATTGCCAATCCAGAACATGTTCGAGAAGTAAGTAAAGTATGGGGAATCAAGCCGGAAGAGATGCCACAAGCAGGTGTGTCAGCTTACGAGATGTTTGAGCTAATGACAGACAAAACGATTAGAGGTCTTTACTTACTATGCTCAAACCCAGCCGTTAGTGCTCCTAATCTTAACTATGTGCGAAATGCTTTGAAAAATCTCGATTTTATGGTTGTTGCAGATTTTTACCTTTCTGAATCAGCCGAATTTGCCGATGTGATTCTTCCAACAACCACTTGGTCTGAGGATGAGGGAACGGTCACCAATATCGAAGGTCGTATCATTAAAATTAATAAAGCCCAAGAGCCTGTTGGTGAATCTAAACCAGATTGGGAAATTCAAGTTGAACTTGCTGAAAGACTTGGAAGAGGTAAATATTTCAGACATTTAACAACAGCAAAAGATGTCGGAGACGAATTCCGCTTAGCTTCTAAAGGTGGTTATGCAGATTATTATGGAGCCACATGGGATAAGATCGAGAAGCAAGATGGAGTATTTTGGCCTTGTAAAGATGAGGATGATAAGGGAACGCCACATATGTTCTTAGACAAAAAGTTTTACCATCCAGATGGAAAAGCCAAGATTTGTGCTCTTCCATACCGACCACCAGCGGAAGAGCCATGTGAAGAGTATCCATTACGGTTAACAACTGGACGGGTGGTGTACCATTACCTATCTGGAAATCAAACGAGACGGATCCAGTTTTTACGGGATATGTGTCCAGAGCCTTATGTTGAAGTGCATCCGGATACCGCTTCAAAGTATGACATTCAGCATGAAGAGATTGTTCGACTGTTCACACGTCGTGGAACTGCTGATTATAAAGTGAAAATAACTGAAGCTATTAGAAAAGATACGGTGTTCGTACCATATCACTTTGGTCACGATCAATCTATTAATCTCCTTACCATTGCAGCACTTGACCCGATGTCAAGAATGCCTGAGTTCAAGGCATGTGCCGCACAAATTGAAAAACTAGAAATAAAGAAGGTGCAATAAATGAAGAAGAGGCTCTATCTAGAATTAGAAAACTGTATCGGCTGCCGCTCTTGTTTGGCTGCCTGTACGCAGTGCGGAGGACATGAAGAGAAAAACAGAAACTATGTATATGATGTGAATCCTCTTGTAAACCGTCAGACGATGCCTCTCATGTGCCTTCACTGTGTAAATCCGGCATGTGCAAGAAGCTGTCCTGCTCAGGCGATTCAAATCCATGAAACGGGTGCGGTGTTGTCTGCATTAGTAGAAAAATGTATTGGCTGCCAAAACTGTACGATCGCTTGTCCATATGGAATTCCGAAATTTGATACGGAACAAAACCTTATGTACAAATGTGATTTGTGTATTGACCGGACAAAGGATGGAATACCTCCAATGTGCGCAAGTGTATGTCCATCAAATACATTGCAGTGGCTAACGGATGATGAAATAGAAGCAAAGCAAAAGCAGTTCAATTTAGATAATGGTAAATGGGTTACAAGTATGCCATATCTTGAAGGCGAAACAAATGTACGAGTGAATCTCCCTGGTATTTTACAGGGAGTAACCAAGTTATTTTAGGAGGGATTAACATGACACATAAAAATAATAAAATCCCCTTTAATGAAGATAATTATACCCACAATATCAATCGAAACAATGAAAGAAAGCTAGACCGTCGAGGATTTATGAAGACATTGGTTGGAGCAGCTGGTGTATTTGCTGTATCATCTCTTCCCTGGGGAGGGGTGGCAGCTAAGGAGTTATTGGGACTAGGAAACAAGGAATATCCGCACAAAAAGATTGTTGATATCAAAAGTATTCCTGTTGGTCATTCCGTGGATTTTAAGTTCCCAGGTGAACATGACGATGCCATATTAATTCGGTTAACCGAAACAAAATATGTCGCTTATCAAAATGCATGTACTCACCTTCGCTGTCCGGTATTTTGGGAAAAGGAAAAAGGTGAAATGCTTTGCCCGTGCCATCATGGAAAATTTGATGTGGAAACAGGAGCACCAACTGCTGGTCCTCCTCGTAGACCATTACCTGAAATTGAAGTGAAAATAGAGAAAGACGCAGTATATGCAGTGAAGGTGAAACGTTATGAAGTGTAATTTCAATTTTGCTGCCATATTAGTCATTCTTATGTTAAATATCGTTTTTACACAAAAAATGGTGCACCAGTATTATTTTGAGAACTATGTAACGGCCATTATTTATTGTTTCTTAAATCTAATCTTATTCCCTATTGCCATTCTAATTTACAAACAAGATCAAAAGAAGGCGTGATGACCTATGAATTCTGAAACCTACTTAGACTTCTGTTTTGTAAGAGAGCATGTTGGAGAATTCTCTAATACCATTGACCAATTGTTAACTGACTTGTTTAAAGGAATGCGTGTGAATTGGTATCTGGATGAAAAAGTAACTGAAGGTGTAGATGTAGTTGTTGCAGAGATAAAAGGAATGACTCGCTTTCAGTCAGAAGAAGAAGTTATTGAGCATATTGAGACACATGCACAAGATGATTTCTGGTCGTATCTCCAAGGTTATAAGATGTTCGTTTACCCTAATGGGAAAGGATGTGGGAGCAGCTGTGCAGGACATTAACCTTGAGGAACTTAAAATCTATGCCAATCAAACGGTTGAGCTATCTATCCAGGACTATTCTGCAGAAGAACAGACAGCACCGTTTATAAAGAAGTTGTTAGTTAAAGTGGGATTATGTCCTGACCAAACGCATGTGAGAATCTATTTTGACGATAGAAATTTCTTTGCTATTCCTAGGTCTTGCCAAGTAACTGTTAGTGAGAAGGAATGGGTAGCATTTGATGAAGCTAGTAAACTATATTATGTGATAAGAAAGGTTTGATAAGCATGAGTAATGGAAGAATCACTCAATGGAATCCTGAAGATGAACAATTTTGGAAAAAAGAAGGAAAAAAACACGCTAAAAGAAACTTATTAATATCTGTCCCATCTTTAATGATGGCATTTGTTGTATGGCAAATATGGTCGGTTGTGGCAGTACGCTTAAATGATGTTGGATTTAATTTTACCCCTGAACAGCTGTTTACCCTTGCTGCAATGCCAGGTCTAGTTGGTGCAACGCTTAGATTTGTGTACACATTCGCAGTTGGTAAGTTTGGAGGAAGAAACTGGACCGTATTTTCAACTGCCATCTTAGCCATTCCTGCAGTTGGGATTGGATTTGCTGTCCAAAATCCTGATACATCATATAACACTATGCTCATCCTTGCGGCTTTATGTGGACTTGGTGGAGGAAACTTCTCTTCTTCTTCTGCTAATATGAGTTTCTTCTTTCCGAAAAGAGAAAAAGGGACAGCACTTGGTATTAACGGTGGACTAGGAAATATGGGTGTATCCGTTGTTCAATTCGTGACTCCTCTCATTATTGCGTCTGGAACATTCGCTTTTATAGGTGGAAGTCAAACAATGCCAACTGGGGAAAGTGTTTGGATTCAAAATGCAGCCTTCATTTGGGTCATTCCGATTGCGATTTTAACGATTGCTGCTTGGTTTGGGATGGATAATATTCCAACGGCAACTCAATCAGTGAAGGACCAATTTATTATCGTTAAACGTAAGCATACTTGGATTATGACTGTTCTATATGTTGCTACTTTCGGTTCCTTTATTGGGTATTCAGCAGCATTTCCTTTACTACTAAAATCTCAATTCCCAGAACATGTTGGTTTAGCCTTTTTAGGAGCATTTTTAGCAGCAGCCGCAAGACCTGTTGGTGGCTGGATTTCCGATAAATTAGGTGGAGCTCTTGTTACAGCTTGGGTACTTGTTGTCATGGCGATTGGAGCAGCTGGAGTAATCTACTTTACAAACGATAAAATGTTTACAGGATTCCTAGCATCGTTCCTTATTCTATTTATTGCGGCTGGTTTAGGTTCTGGTTCGACTTTCCAGATGATTCCAGATATCTTCCCTGTAAAAGAAGCAGCTCCAGTATTAGGATTCACTGCCGCATTTGCAGCTTATGGTTCATTCTTTATACCAAAGCTTTTTGGATGGTCAGTTAATCAGTTTGGAACACCAGTAAATGCCTTTTATTTCTTTATAGCATTCTATGTGATTTCCATTGTATTAAACTGGTTCTACTATCAACGTTCTACTGTAAGCACAACACCTTCGAAAAATGTAGCATAATCAAGGCATATGCCCCATTATTTGTTTTCATAAAATGATGGGGTATGTGTCTATCTATATTTATAGGTTAGGGGGAGGTTCCTCATGAAAAATTCACCGACTAAAAATCAAATTAGCTCATACATTATCCAATCACAAGAAGAAGAAATTAAACGTATTGCACTTGAGCTTCATGAAGGTGTTGGGCAAACCCTCTATAGTATGTATACTGGGCTCCAATTTATTGAACAGACCATCAACGGTTCAAATATGAAATCATATGTGAATGAAATAAGTCAATTACTTGAAAAAACAATTCAGGAAGTTCGACTATTGTCAGTAGAGCTTCATCCTCCTACATTAACAACTCTTGGCTTAGTACCAGCAATGAAAAGCTATTTACGGATGTTTACGTCAACTTATGGAATCTTAGTCGATCTCGATATTGAGGGAAAGGAGCCAAATTTATCAGAACCGCAAAAAATAACCCTTTTTCGAGTATGCCAAGAGGCGTTAGGGAATGTAGCAAGATATGCGGACACGCATTTTGTACAGCTTTATTTCTCATTTCGAGAAGACAAATTAACCATGACCATAAAGGACAATGGGAAAGGTTTTAATGTTGAAAATGAAATGCAGCGTTCAAGTGGTTTAGCTGCTATGCAAGAGCGTTTGAATTTAATTGGGGGCCAATGCGTGATTACTTCTGAAATAGGGAGAGGGACTACAATTGATGTTCTTTTACCGCTATAATAAAAGGATATAAGGATGATGTTCCTTTTTAGAAGTCATAGGGGGGCTTACCTTGATTAAAATAATATTATGTGATGATCATGCTGTCGTTAGAATGGGGTTAAAGATGCTATTAAGCAACCATCCAGAGATGGAAGTAGTAGGAGAGGCATCAGAGGGGAACGAAGGGATTCAGTTAGCCCAAGAACTAAAGCCAGATGTAGTCGTAATGGACTTAAGTATGCCACATGGCAAGGATGGGCTATCAGCGACATCTGAGCTAAAAAAACTTTTGCCAAACGTACAAATCCTTATTTTAACGATGCATGATGATGAAGAGTATTTATTTCGGGCGATTCAAGCGGGTGCTTCAGGATGTATTTTGAAAAGTGCACCTCATGATGAATTGTTAGGTGCGATAAAAATGGTCGCAAAAGGTGATGCGTACTTACACCCATCGGCCACGAAAAGGCTAATGGAAGAGTATATTGACAGCGTAAAACAAGGCAATCAAGATACATTTAGTCTTCTGTCTGATAGAGAACGAGAAGTATTAACTTTAATTGCAAAGGGTTATGCCAATAAAGAAATTGCTGAAAAACTGGCCATTTCTGTTAAAACAGTTGAAACTCATAAAGGAAATCTTATGGAAAAGCTTCAGATGAAAACTAGACCTGAGCTAGTTGCATTTGCACTTAAAAAAGGCTTGCTAGGCTATGGAATGTAAAGGATGTATTCAATGGTTATCGATAACTTGTACAATCAGACATACATGAAACAGGCTTGCGAACAGCTTCAAGGAACGATTGAATGTGACTTTGTCGGTTTAGCTTTTCAAGAAAGCAGAGGTCCTAATATTTGCTGGAAAGTTGCATCCGGGAATAGCAATGATAAATATGAAAGAATCACCCTAAGGTATGGGAAAGGAATTGCTGGTAGGGTGTTATCTACCGGAAGGCCAATGGAGATAAAATATTTTCCACAGAATATATTAGGAAAGGCTTTAGAGTATCCTATCATGTTAGCAGAAAAACTGATTTATGCCTATGCTGTACCTATACTTATCAATGGCATACCTAAAGGTGTATTGCTTGTAGGATTTAGGTCAGAAACATGCATCAGTGACGATGAAAAAAAGGTAGTTGAAAAGGCTTCAAACGATCTTATAACATTTCTAGCTATGGAAAAAATGTGAAAGAATTCTGGAGGGGGGCTATAGAGTTGAAGGATCAATCGAGAATCATCACCGAAAATCATCACTCACCTAATCCTCTAAATGAACTATCTGAAGAGTTACAAAAGTCTGTTCAAGAATTAAAGGATTTCAAATTTGCACTAGATTCCTCATCTATCGTAGCAATTACTGACGCAAAAGGTCGTATTACGTATGTAAATGATAAGTTTTCTCTAATTTCTAAGTACTCAAGGGAAGAACTGATCGGGTCGGATCATCGAATTATTAATTCAGGCTTTCATCCGAAGTCCTTCTTTAAAAATCTATGGAAAACCATATCATCTGGTGAAGTATGGAATGGAGAAATAAAAAATCGTGCAAAAGATGGTACATATTATTGGGTGGACACGACCATTGTTCCATTTTTAGGGTCAAATGGAAAGCCTTATCAGTATTTAGCAATCCGTCATGAGGTCACAGAAAGAAAAAAAGTAGAAGAAGAGTTACAAAGTATGATGACAAAAATCATCGAGGTACAAGAAGACGAAAGAAAAAGGCTCTCAAGAAATCTTCATGATGGGATCGGGCAAAATCTGTATAGTCATTTAATTTCAATAAATATATTACAATCCCAACTAGAGCACCCTTTACTTAATATGCTTCAAAAAGAAGCAACGGAACTGATTGAAGAAGTCAGAAAAATATCCCAAGAATTAAGACCGTCTGTACTCGATGACCTTGGTCTATTACCTGCCATTCGTTCCTATTTAACCCGTTTTTCGGAGAATTACCAGATTGATGTTCAATTTGATTGTTTTTTACAGCAGCGGCTTTCATCGAATAAGGAAATTACTATTTATCGTATTCTTCAGGAAGCATTGATCAATATTCAAAAATATGCAAATGCGGATCAAGTTTCCATTATTATTCGGGAGATAGAGCAAGAGGTTCGAGTAATCATTGAAGATAATGGACAAGGATTTGATCCTTCAAACGTTACTAGGGGAGTTGGATTATTTAGTATGGAGGAACGTGCCCGTGCGGTAAAAGGGGAAGTTCATATTCATTCCTCTCTTGGTGAAGGGACAAAGATTGTTTTAGAAATTCCATTATAAAAAGATTGACAAATTTAAGGAAAATAACATAAAATTAGTATATAAATTTTATAATATCTCCTAAAGGGGAGTAGCTTTTACAGCAAAGTCGTCACTTCAGAGGAAACTCTCGGCTTTGTTGGCAACACATATTTCTGTTGTTAGCAAGACCTTTACCATTGGGTAAAGGTCTTTATTTATGGTCTTTACCTCCAAGGTAAGGACCATTTTTATTTTATTGATAATAGGATAAGGATAAGGGTAACTAAAAAATATTGAGGGGATTGGAAAACAATGATTTTGAGAAAGTATATGTCATTATTAGGAATTGGATCAGCTACTATAGACTTAAAGCTGGATCATACAAAGTTTCAACCGGGGGAGTGTGTCACTGGACATTTTCATATTCAAGGAGGAACGATTGAGCAGCAGTTAAAAAGAATTGAATGTGATTTAGTAATGAAAAATGAAGAGGAAAACCAAGAGGTAATAATTGAGAGCTCAACGATTTATACTACACAAATGATTGAATCTCAAGAACAAAATCAATTAAATTTCCGATTTACCTTGCCAGATAAACTTGAAAAATCTTCATCAACGATCAAGTATCGTTTTAAAACTAAGATGATATTTGATGCAGGAGTAAAAAGTGAGGATCAAGATCTAATTCATATCCAGTAGGAGGGTTAAGGAAGGGGAATCGAGCATGAAAAAGGCTTGGAAAAGAGTAGCATTTGTCGTTAAATTTTGGAGATTCTTACCCTTCATAAGAGAGTTTTATTTTGCACGAGACGTATCAATAAAACATAAGGTATGGCCAATCACTCTTATTATTGGTTATCTCTTATTGCCAATTGATGTAATTCCAGATATATTTGCGATTTTGGGGTTTACAGATGATTTATTATTTGCAACGTTCATCCTACAAAGACTAGTCAAAACGGCTCCTCCATGGTTAAAAGAAAAATACGATATAAATGATAAAAAAATCATCTAAAACAAATTCCCCAGCTACAACTGGGGAATTTACCATCTATCGAAACCAACCCTTCTTTTTAAACCAAATATACATACCTCCCCCAATGATAAGCATAACGAAAAGTATAAGAAAGTATCCGTATTCCCACCTGAGTTCTGGCATATGTTCAAAGTTCATTCCGTATATCCCTGCAATAAAGGTCAGTGGCATGAAAATAGTTGTAATAACTGTAAGTACCTTCATCACTCGATTGGTTTGGTGAGAGTTATACGAAATATAACTATCGCGTATATCAGCAGTGATTTCCCGGTTTGCATCAATCATTTCAGAAAGTTTTAGCAAGTGATCATATATATCTGCAAAATACTCTTTTTTCCCTTGAATGGTATCTAGTCTGTGGGAGTTTAACATTCGGTATAGCAAGTCTCGCATAGGAATAATCGTATGTCGTAGGCTTAATAAATCGTGTCTTGTCTCAAACAGCTGATCGAGCAGTTTCTCCATTGATAAATGATTCGAATTGTCTTCTATATCATTTAAAGTATCTTCAATCTCATATAAAAATGGGAAATAATTGTCAACAATCTTATCGAGCACATAGTAGAACACTAAATAAGGATTCCAGTCCTTGATCTTGCGGGAATGAATTAATTGCTCCCAAACTTGATCAATCTCTGGGGACGGTAAATGGTGATAGGTAACGATAAAATGCTTTTCAACAAAAAAATTAATTTCTTCCTTTTCAAGGCTCCCCTCACTTAATCGATGGGTAACGTAAAAGGTATGCTGATCATAATAGTCCAGCTTAGGTCGCTGAAGCTTATTAACACAATCTTCAATAGCAAGGGGATGAAATTGCAATGGCTCCTGTAAATAAATTGTTTCTTCCTCACTGGGCTGATTGAAATCAATCCAATACCAAATCCATTCGTTAGGGTTGAAATGCCGGAAACTAATATCTTTTATGGTAAAATCTTTTGTAATGCCAATCATACGAATCATAGGAATCTCCTGTTACAATAAGTATCTATAGAGTATCGAAATACATTCAGTTTGGCAATTTTTCTTTAACAAGGCGGAGTGAACAAATGAAAAATTATGTTAATGTGATGGAGGAAATAGTAATCGCCTTAGTCACCATGTGTATGGTTGGACCAGATTATCAAACATTTTGTAAATGTGATAAATGTCGAAATGATATCATCGCTCTTAGTTTGAACAGCCTTCCTAGTCACTATGTAACAACAGAAGAAGGTAGGAAAATGGTTTATGAATCACTTAACACAATAGAAAATCGAAAATGGATTAATAAAAAAATTATCTCTGCCATTCACGTTGTTGGAAAGTACCCGAAACACTAAAACGGTGTTGTCTGCAGTCAACCAAGAATTTAAAAGGTTTGTTTTTTTGACACGAAATTAACGAAGTTCTGTAACACCTTTCTGATGTTGTAAATGATACAATTAGAAAAAACATTGAGGGGTTTTGAACATGAGTGAGATGACGCAATTCGTGCGGCTCTTAAATGAGATCAATATAAATGTAAACTCAAAATTAGATTCTATTGAATCAAGACTTGCAACACTTGAAAAAGTGAACAGTATAGAGCATCGTGTAGCTGTTAATCAAATTGATATAGGAGATATTAAGGAATTATTGCAGAAGATTGAGGAACACCCCTTTGAAAAAGTGACCACTGCCATCGAAGAAACCTTAACTAAATTGCAGGCAAATTATCAAAAGAACTTTGATAATATATCAAAAAGATTGGACACACAACTGTTGAAGATCGCGAAAACGGAGGAAGAAATGCTTCTCTTGAAGGAATCGCTTACTGAATAAAGGAAGCGCACGTTAAATTGCGCTTCTTTTTATTTTACATAAAGGATTTTAAAATTACTCCTTTGTTTTTAAGCGTGGAAGAGATTGTTTTTGCCATTTGAATGGCTTTGTTCCCGTCACCATGTAAGCAAATAGAGTCTGCCTGTAGTGAAATCTCACTCCCCGTAATGGTTTTTACCCGCTTTTCTAGAACAAGCTGAAGCACTTGATGTAAGGAAGTATTTTCGTCGCTAATGACGGCACCTTCCATATGTCTTGGAGCAAGTGTTCCGTTTTCCAAATAGGCTCGGTCCGCAAATACCTCATTCACGGTTTTTAGCCCCAGTTTCTTTCCTGCTTCAATTAATTTACTTCCGCTTAATCCATACAAGTATAAGTCAGGATTCACTCGATATACAGCTTCTGCAACCGCCTCAGAGAGTGCCGCATCCTCAGCGCATAAATTATATAAGGCCCCATGGGGTTTTACATGTCGTAATTCACCACCCTCTGATTTGACAAATGCCTCTAATGCACCGATTTGATATACCACATCATGATAGGCATCCTTTGGAGAAATGTGTATATTTCTCCGACCAAACCCTCTTAAATCAGCTAAGCCAGGGTGCGCTCCTATAGATACATCATTGGATAAGGCTAATAAAACAGCTTCTCTCATAGTAATTGGGTCGCCTGCATGAAAACCGCAAGCGATATTCGCTGAAGTGATATATTTCATCATTTCTTGGTCGTTTCCAAGCTTATACACACCAAAGCTTTCGCCTAAATCACAATTCAGATCAACCTCCATATTGAATCACTCCTTCTAATCCTTCTTTAATGATTGCCTTTTGAACTCGCATAAGATGATTCATCCTACCATATAGTTTTTGAGATTCTTGTAAGGTGATCTCTTCAAAACTTACAAGTTCCCCTGGTTTTTTTTGTGCTAGGTAGGGGAGGTCTACGGATGCGATTTGTGCTATTTTCGGATACCCTCCAGTTGTTTGTCTATCTGATAGGAGAATGATAGGCTGCCCGTTTGGAGGAACTTGAACAGATCCATGTGCCACTCCTTCAGTAATAAGCTCCTGCTTTGTTTGTAATTGAAGGGGAGGTCCATTTAGTCGAATTCCCATTCGATTTGAATCTTTATTGATTTGATAGTCTGACGAGATAAACGCTTGATGACTATTATTAGTAAAGAGGTCAAATTGCTTTCCTTTTGTAAATCGTACTTTTCTATTTTCCGTCACATGATTATGTAATTCAGGGGAGAGCTTCCATTGGATACGATGTAACAAATTACTTGATGGAATCAATAATCGATCTTTAGCTTTTAATGGCCTGCCATAGTGTCCTCCAATTTTTGACCTGACATCTGTACTTCTACTCCCGAATTTGGAAGGAGTGGTGATACCGCCACTTACAGCAAGATACGCTCGACTACCATTTCGAATGGTAGAAAATGAAAGAATATCTCCATTTGAAACCTGAAGAGTTCTTCCGTTGTCTATTTTATGCCCATTTAATGTAGGTGATAGATCTGCTCCACATATCGAAATGACTGCTGAACATTGGAACAGTAGAGTAGGGCCAATAAGGGTGATTTCAATTGTTGCATCGTTATCTTCATTACCCACAAGCCAATTAGCAAGTCGATGAGAGTAGAGGTCTAGCGCACCTGAAGTACCAATCCCTATAGTTTGATAGTGGGTACGCCCTAGATCTTGAATGGTTGTGAGGAGACCAGGCTTAAGGACAGTTATACTCATGTGATACCTCCATTTGGTCATACTGCTTAGCTGTTATCGGATAAAAACGGATCATATCGCCTGGTGCAAATAAGGTGGGCTTCTTCTTTTCTGGTTCATAAATTCGAATGGGTGTTTGGCCGATAATTTGCCAGCCCCCAGGACTATCGGTCGGGTAAATTCCCGTTTGTTCACCAGCAATACCAACAGAGCCAGCTTTCACTAGTGTTCTTGGATGTTCTTTTCTCGGCGTAGCAATGGATTTAGAAAGTCCACTTAAAAAAGGGAATCCAGGTGAAAAGCCGAGAAAGCTAACTTGATAGATTTGACTTATATGAAAATGTATAACTTCTTCCTCGGTTAGGTGGTGAACTTGCGCAACCTCTGTTAAATCCAAAGAAAAAGGAGGTTCATAGCAGACTGGGATAAGAAAACAATTGCCTTGTGTAGTGTCTGTTTTAGTCTCTTTTCTCAGTAATTCTTGAATGATCATTTTCATGTGCTGATATGGATATTCCGATTTGATGGAAGAAGGGTCATAATGAAGCGTTAAAGTTGTATAAGCAGGAACTAAAGCGATCATTCCAGGTACTGATTGTTTTAAGATTAAATGATACGTAGAGTGTACGAAGTCATTTGCCCTTTCACTTAACCCAGTTGCTTGGAATTCAATCATTAGTGCTGCATCACCTAAAGGAGTAATTGAAAAATCCATTGCATCACCTATTTCTTTTGTCATTACTTTTATTGTAGTAGAAACATAAGAAAAAAAACATAAAAAAGTGTTTAGCTTGCTAGGCTAAACACTCTCTTGCATTTACCTTAAAACATTGAAATAACGGGCTTCCGGATGTGAAAATACCATAGCTGTAACAGAAGCTTCAGGCTCCATCATAAAACCTTCTGTTAATTGAATACCTATTTCCTCAGGCTTCAGAAGCGAGAATAGCCTTGCTTGATCTTCAAGTTCTGGACAAGCTGGGTATCCAAAGGAAAAACGTTGACCAGTATATTTAGCCGAGAATCGATCTTTCATCGTCATGCTAACCGGATCTGGGAATCCCCACTGATCACGCATGAGGCGATGAATAAATTCTGCAAATCCCTCAGCAGTTTCTAACGCCAAAGCTTGAAGAGCGTGGTTTTCCAAGAACTTACCAGCCTTTTTTAATTCTTCAGCAGCCTGACGAATTCCCGTGCCAGCAGTTACTGCAAAGAAACCGACATAATCCATTTCACCAGAGTCAACAGATTTAACATAATCTGCTAAGCACAAATGTGGTTCTGATTCTTGACGAGGGAACGTAAAGGTTTCAATAATTTCTGAATGATTTTCAGGGTTATAAATATAGATACTCTCATCTTTGGATTGAGCAGGATAAAATTGATAAACTGCTTGCGGTTTAATCCAACCCTTTTGCTTAGCTTCAGCTTTAAGCTCATCAACAACATTTTTAACTTTCCAAGCTTTTTCATCTTGAGCTGCTAATAGTTTTTCGATTGTTCCTTTAACCCCTAAATGATGACCAATAAGCATTTGTTCATTAATATATGGCTCAATATGGGCAAGGGAATATTGACGTAAAATATGTCTTTTAACGTCCTTTGGAACTTGAACGATAAAATCTTGTTTGGTTTTTGAGCGAACCTTAACGGCAGTAGCTGTCGCTGTTGAAGAACTAGTATCAGTGATTATACTAGCTAAACGCTCTTGTTTTTCTGCATGTTCAATTTCTAGCTTTTTCAGCTCTTCTTCATCTTGAAGCTGGTTGGCAAGACTTAAACCATTCATTGCATCTTTAGCGTACAATACTAAACCATCGTACTCTTTAGAAATTTTCGTATCAGTAAATTTTCTTGATAATGCTGCACCACCAACTAAAATCGGAATATCTATTCCTGCTTGTTTCATATCTTGAGCAGTAAGAACCATTTGTTGAGCAGATTTTACTAATAACCCTGATAATCCAACAATGTCGGGTTTTTCCTTTTTAATGGTTTCAATTAATGTAGTTGGGGTGACCTTAATACCTAAATCTACTACATCATACCCATTATTACTTAGTATAATATCCACCAAGTTTTTACCGATATCATGAACATCGCCTTTTACAGTAGCTAGAATTACTTTCCCTTTTGATGAAGAGGTATCTCCTGCTTCCATATGTGGTTCTAAGAAGGAAACGGAGGCTTTCATTACTTCTGCACTTTGGAGTACCTCTGCTACGATCAATTGATTGTCATTGAATAGGCGACCTACTTCTTTCATACCATCCATTAATGGACCGTTAATGATGTCAAGTGGGGTAGGGTAGGTGGATAAAGCAAGTTCTAAGTCAGGGATTAATCCTTCTTTTGTCCCCTCAACGATATAGTAAGCAAGTCGCTCCTCTAGCGTCATATCCGGTAGAGTGCTTTTGGCTTCTTTTTTCTTTTCTCGGTAAAAATCTGTGAAAACAGCCAATGTTTCATCGGTAGTATGAAAAAGAAGATCTTCTGCCATCTTTACTTCCTCAGGTGGAATACTTGCAAATCGTTCGAGTTTTTCCGTATTTACAATCGCGTAATCCAAACCAGCAACCGTACAGTGATAAAGGAATACGGAGTTCAAAACTTCACGTCCGACAGGTGGAAGGCCAAAGGATACATTACTGATTCCCAATATTGTTTGAGTTTCAGGCATTGTCTCTTTAATCATTCGTATTCCGTCAACGGTTGCTTTTGCAGATCCAATATATTGTTCATCTCCAGTACCAACAGGGAAGACAAGTGGATCAAAAATAATATCCTGAGGAGGAACACCATATTTATTAACTAGAAGATCATAAGATCGTTTCGCAACCTCTAGTTTTTTCTCCGCAGTGACACCCATTCCTTTTTCGTCAATGGTTCCCACAACAATTGCGGCACCGTATTTATGAATGAGCTTAGAAACCGATTCAAATTTTTCTTCTCCATCTTCAAGGTTAATGGAGTTGATAATGGCCTTTCCTTGAGAATAACTAAGTGCCTTTTCCAGAACTTGATCATCCGTTGAATCGATAACTAAAGGAACCTTTACCTTTTTAACAACCTCCTGAATAAAGTTCTCCATATCAACGATTTCGTCTCGGTCGGGATCTGCTAAGCAGATGTCGATAACGTGAGCACCGTTTTTCACTTGAGCACGTGCAATTTCTGAAGCTTCCTCAATCTTTCCTTCGCTAATCAATCTTTTAAACTTTCTTGACCCGATAACGTTTGTTCGTTCCCCAACCATAATTGGTCGTAAAGTTGGATCATCGTATACAAAGGGCTCAATGCCTGAAACCATATGGGCATGGTTTTCAATTCGTTGACGAGGCTTGTATTTCTTCATCTCTTCAGAAATAGCTTTAATATGTTCAGGAGTTGTTCCACAGCAACCGCCAACAATATTTATCCAGCCTTCAGCAGCAAAGTTACCAAGCTTTTTTGCTAGCAAATCAGGTGTTTCATGATAATGACCTTCTTCATCAGGTAAACCAGCGTTAGGATAACAACTGATTGCAGAGTTTGACATGGAGGAAAGGGAACGAATATGATCCTGCATGAACTCCGGTCCTGTTGCACAATTTAGTCCAACTGCTATAGGGTTCATATGTTGAATGGAGATATAAAAGGCTTCAATGGATTGACCAGCAAGTGTTGTTCCCATCGGTTCAATCGTCCCAGAAATCATAATAGGGAGCTTTTTGTTTTGAAGTTCAAAGGCTCTCTGAATTCCTAAAAATCCGGCTTTTACATTTAACAAGTCCTGACTGGTTTCTAGAAGCAGTAAATCAACATCCCCATCAAGAAGACCGAGTACCTGCTCCTCATATGTTTCAACTAAAGCAGAAAAGGTTGTTCCGCCTGTTACACTTAATGTTTTGGTTGTAGGACCAAGGGAACCTGCGACAAAGCGTGGCCACTCAGGTGTAGAAATTTGATCCTTTGCATTTTTTGCTAGTTTGGCAGCGACCACATTTATTTCATACGCTTTAGAACCTAAATCGTATTCATCCAATACTAGACTAGTTGCTCCGAATGTATTGGTTTCAATAATATCGGCTCCTGCACGTAGGTACTCTAGGTGGATTTTTTCAATCACATTTGGAGCGGTGAGGTTTAAGATTTCATTACAACCCTCATACTCCTCACCGCCAAAATCCTTAGCTGTTAATGCTTCTTGTTGGAGCATCGTACCCATCGCACCATCCATGATGAGAATCCGTTTATTTAGTTGTTCATTTAACGATGCTGTTTGCATTCAGCTTCCTCCTTAACACTTGGCTGTTTATCGTATTTGTATAGGTAGCGAGCTGTGCGGTCATTTCATAGCGCATAAAAGGAGTAATTAAATAAATTCCATTAAACAATTCAGAAGCTGCGTCAATCAATGATTTAGTAATTGAAATACCTTCCTTAGCAGACTGAACAGGATCGTCTTTTAAAGAAGCCATTAGCTCTCTAATCGAATCAGAAATTTTAATTCCAGGTACCTCGTTATGAAGAAACTCCGCATTTTTACTCGATGTAAGTGGCATTAATCCAATATAAATAGGTTGAGAAATATGCCTAGTTGCCTGATAAATCTCTATCAGTTTTTCCTCTGAATACACTGGCTGAGTAATGAAGTAATCTGCTCCGTACTTTGCTTTCTTTTCCAGTCGTAAAACAGCTTTATCAATATATTTTACATTTGGATTAAATGCGGCAGCAACTGAAAATACACCTTTTTCCCCTAAATCCTTGCCAGTAGGGGACAGACCTTCATTAAATTGCTTAATCATGCTGATGAGTTCGAATGAAGATACATCATATACAGATGACGCACCAGGGAAGTCACCGACACGCGCAGGGTCGCCTGTAATAGCTAATATATCATGTAATCCTAGGGTATGAAGGCCCATAAGATGAGATTGAAGACCAATAATATTTCGATCACGACAAGTAATGTGAACAAGTGGTCGTAAGCCAATATTTGTTTTTGTCAATTGAGCCAAACTAGTATTACAAATTCTTGGAGATGCTAGGGAATTATCAGCTAATGTAATGGCATCAACTCCAGCTTCCTTAAGTGCTTGTGCTCCTTCAAAAAATTTCTTTGTGTTCAGCTTACGAGGAGGATCCAATTCTACAATGACGGATGATCTTTCTTTAACAATATCCTGTAGAGGACGATCTGTACGCTTTGGTTGTATAGGTTTCACTTGAACCACTTCTTTTTTTACTTCCACTTGTTTTTCCGTCACCGGTGAAGTCCCTTTTAGCTCTGAAGCAAAGGCCGCAATATGGGCTGGAGTCGTACCACAGCAACCTCCTAAAAGTCGAACACCTTGATCTCTGAACTGCAGTGCGCTTTTTCGGAAATAATCTGCATCTCCTTCATAATGAAATTTTCCATCAGTGTACGTAGGAAGACTAGCATTTGGATATGCGGATAAAAGGGCTGTTTTAGGTAATTCAACTTGTTCCAAGCTTTCAAGCATATGATGTGGACCTAGTCGACAGTTCACACCCACTACATCCGCACCTAGACTCTCTAAACGTAAAAGGGCTTCATTTATACGCATTCGGTTTTGCATAATGCCAGGGACCTGCATGGAAACTTGAGCAATGATAGGTAAATTCGTTTCCTTTCTAGCATATGAAAGGACCGCTTCCATTTCATCTAAGTCGTAGTAGGTTTCAAGTAATAGCCCATCAATGCCTTCGTCCAATAGGTAATATAACTGCTGTGAGAAGCTTTGGACAATTTCCTCAATAGAGAAGGAGTTGGGGCGGATCCCGCGGTTTCCTCCAAGGGTCCCTACAACAAAGCTCTCATTAGTAAGAGCTTGTTTTGCAATTTTTACTGCAGCTCGATTAATTTTATCAACCGAATCCTCGAGACCATATCTTTGTAGCTTTAAGGAGTTGGCAGCATACGTGTTCGTTTGAATAACATCCGCCCCAGCTCTCAAATAAGCCTTATGAATGTTTAAAATATCATCCGGATGCGACAAGTTCAACTCTTCAAAACAACTATCCGTTCCATAAGAGTAGAGAAGCGTACCCATTGCACCATCGCCAATGACAATGTCTTTTTTTAGTTTATTTAAGAGGTTCATCTTACTATCTCTCCTTGATTTTTGGCTGATATTGTTTCAAGTGCCGCAGAAAAATCCTTGATGATATCATCTGGATGTTCCAATCCAACAGAAAGGCGGAGGAGACTCTGGCTTATTCCT
This sequence comes from Bacillaceae bacterium, assembly GCA_041640555.1. GTDB lineage: Bacteria > Bacillota > Bacilli > Bacillales > Cytobacillaceae > Robertmurraya_A. Next base: position 946,987 of record JBEQAB010000001.1, on the reverse strand, counting down.
CTTTTTAACCGTTGTTCGATCGGCATTGCCGCATGTGACATTTTCGCTGGGTATGAAAGGATCGATTCAACAGCACCTAAACTAACAGCAAATACTGGGATTTCTGTGAGTTCAACAAATTGTTTTACCGCTTCTTCACTTTCAAGTTCGAACGAAAGAACGGCTCCGGCACCTTCTGATTGTTCTTTTTGTAATTCGTACTGTGGATGGTTAGTAAGTCCAGGGTAATACACCTTTTTTACAGAAGGATGATTCTGTAGGAAGTGGGCTATTTGTATTGCCGATTTTATGGAAAAATCCATTCTAACTGATAAGGTCTTAATACCACGTAGTACTAACCAAGCATCTTGAACACCTAAAACAGCGCCAAAAGAATTTTGTAAAAATCCAATTTGTTTAGCAAGGTCAGGATCGTTAACAACAATCGCCCCAGCAACTACATCACTATGACCAGAAAGAAACTTCGTGGCACTATGAAGCACGACATCTGCACCAAGAAGTAATGGCTTTTGTAGAGCAGGTGTTAAAAATGTATTATCTACAAAGGTTAACGCTCCCACGCTTTTCGCAATCTCACTGATGGCTCGAATATCGGTTACCTTTAAAAGGGGATTGGAAGGAGTTTCGACATAGAAAACCTTCGTATTCGGACGAATCGCTTGTTTTACGGCTGTAAGGTCCGTCATATCAACAAAAGTGTGCTCGATTCCAAAACGTGAAAGGACTTCCGTCACCATTCTGTAGGTCCCACCATACACGTCTTCTGTAATCACTACATGGTCTCCTTGGGAGAGAAGGAGAAACGCAGTCGAAATGGCTGCCATTCCTGATGAAAAGGCATATCCGTTTGTACCTTCTTCAAGGTTAGCAATGACTGTCTCAAATGCTTCACGAGTTGGATTCGCGCTTCGTCCATAATCGTATTTTCCAAACTCATCCACGCTGTGCTGATGAAAGGTGGATGCATGTTGAATAGGAACAGAAACAGCACCGTTAGTAGGATCATATTTATGTTCATTATGAAGTAGTTTTGTTTCAAATGAAAAATTGTGTTCTTTTGTCATTTTTATGCCTCCGAACTTAAACGAGTAAGAGCTTGGTCAATATCTTTAATTAAATCCTCTACGTCTTCAATTCCAACAGAGAAACGAAGCAGGCGATTACAAACACCAATTGAAAAACGAACTTCTTCCGGAATATCCGCATGTGTCTGTGTTGCTGGGTATGTAATGAAGCTTTCTACACCCCCAAGGCTTTCAGCAAACGTAATAAGGTTGAGATTTTGAAGGAATGAATTAACCCACTCTTCTTTTTTAATTCGGAAGGAAAGCATGCCGCCACGGCCAGGGTAAAGGACATCTACCACATTTGCATGATTCTTTAAGAAGCTTGCAAGTTCTCTTGCATTTGATTCGTGCTGTTTCATTCTAAGTGCTAAAGTCTTCATCCCGCGAATAAGGAGCCAAGAGTCAAACGGACTTAAAACCGCTCCAATAGAGTTGTGGTGGAATCCAAGCTGTTCGCAAACCTCTTTTCCTTTTCCAACGATCAAGCCAGCTAGCACATCATTATGCCCACCTAAGTATTTGGTAGCGCTGTGAATGACAATGTCAGCTCCAAGCTCGATCGGTCTTTGGAGTAATGGTGTGTAAAATGTATTGTCGACAATTAATAAAATATTATATTTTTTCGCTAACTCAGCAACCGCTTGAATATCTGTTTCTTCCATCAAAGGATTGGTTGGTGTTTCAATGAAGATAGCTTTTGTTTTCTCAGTAATGGCCTGCTCGATAATGCTGACGTCATGAGTTTGTACATAAGTACTCGAAAGTCCCCATTTTTTAAAGCCTTGTTCTAAGATTCGATAGGTACCACCGTATAAGTCCCTTGATACGATCCATTCATCACCAGATTCAAAGATTGCAAGAATCGTAGTGATAGCAGCCATTCCAGAACTACAGGCAAATCCTTGATCACCGCCTTCTAGATCAGCAATTGCCGCCTCTACAAGTTTTCTAGTTGGATTGCCTGTGCGAATATAATCAAAGCCTGTGGATTGGCCAATTCCTTCGTGACGATAAGCTGTCGAAAAATAAACAGGTGGATTAACTGTCCCCGTTTGAGTTTCACTTCTGTTCCCGATCTGCGCTACCTTAGTTTCATTTTTGTACATTCTAGTCTCTCCCAACATCCTAATAATAAAAAAAAGTCTTCTCTCTAAGAAGAAGACTTTGTTATCAACATGAGCCATTCTTCTTATCTTCCAAGTAAAATACTTGCTGGAATTAGCACCTTTTCAATAAATTGATGGTTGCTGAGGCTTCATAGGGCCAGACCCTCGACCTCTCTTGATAAGAAATCAAAACATTTAATTTTTTCTAACTTTACTACAGTAAATTGCTAAGTGTCAATCTTTTTTACAAATTTACGACAATATTCTTCGCAATTTCCTAAAATTTACTATATGAATATTCAGAACATTTAATATATAATGGGTTTGAAAACAAAAAGTGGAGGGAAATTCATGCAAACGAAAAGCAGATGTCATCATCGGTACATGTTGAATGAAGACACTTTTTTTGTTACCGAAGATGGAATTGAATTGTTTATTTTAGGTGAGAGTCTTCAAGGCCGCTCTGTGGGTGACCACGTGGATTTTCCTCTTGAAATGAGAGAAATAAATGAATCGGCTCAAAAGGAGAAACGACTCTCCAGTCACCCCCCGCAACAACTGTACTTAAATATGATCAATCAGTTATAGGCGGGGAACCCCGTCTTCTTTAATTTGTACAATACATAAAACCACCGGCTTAAGGAAGCCGGTGGTTGTGTCCTACGATTTAATTGTTGGTTTTAAGTTTCTTTTCTCAATTTCTTTCTTCAAGAACTTCGCCCATTCTTTATTTTCACCTGACTTCAATGCATTCCGATACGAGACAACTAACATTTCATTACTCATAATCTTCATTTGAAAGCCTCCTTAAAATGGACTGAATTTTCTAGCTTTTTATTATTGTATCGGGTTTTAATCCATTTGAAAACCCAAAACTCCATATTTACTGCCGCAAAATTATTAATATTCTGTTACAGGATTTTCACGTAATGATTTTTTTCATGATAAAATATGGTAAATAGTTTGTATGATGGGGGAGAAGGATGGATACAATCACACTTTTTGTTTATGGAACTTTACGAAGACATGAAACGAATCATGGAATAATCAGGGAAGCTGCGTGCATAGCTGAACAGGCATGGGTTAACGGTGAGCTTTTTGATACAGGTAACGGTTATCCTACTCTAGAACTAAATGATTCCGGTAAGGTACATGGTGAGTTATATGAAGTTAGTAAAAATCTTTTACCTTACCTTGACGCATTGGAGGATTTTGAAGAGGGGAGAGTATCAAATTTGTATGACAGAGCAAATGTTACTGTTCATACGGATAAAGGGACAAAAGTTGCGCTTGTGTATGTGAATGTGGATGAATCAAGCAAGAAAGAAAAAATCACACATGGAGATTGGAAGTTACATAGACTCATAGAAAATCCTCCTGAACAAGTATACTACTTTGCGTATGGATCATGTATGGATGATGAGCGATTCCGAAAGGCGGGTGTGGATCACTGTTTTAAAAATCTCGTAGGTGCTGCCATATTAAATGGATACTCTATGAAATACCTTTTCAGAGTAAGTGATGGCGGAAGAGCAGATATTGTGGAAGATGGTGGTGAAACCGAGGGATTGGTTTACCTAACTTCATATGAAGGGGTAGAGTATTTATTTGCTAGAGAGGGGTTTTATGGAGGATGGTATCGCCCTACCTTTGTGGATGTGAACATCGATGGGGAAACTTTTAAGGATGTATTGACTTTCCATGTGTATAACAAAATGCCCGAAGTGTCACCACCAGACCATTATTCTACTGAAATTCTTAGAGGGGCAAAAGGAAGGTTGAGTGAAAGGTATTATCAATATTTACTATCGGAACTTGATCGTCTAAAAAAGTCGTGTCATAGTTAATTTTTTTATTGTACATCGGTTTAATACGAGTATTCATTGTGGTAAACACTTACTATCACCAACTTAAGAAAGTGGGTCAGAAAATGAGTGGAAACAGAGACAATGGCTATTATGAGCTGGTGTATAATAATCGACAATACAACTATTTAGAGTTTATTAGGTTAGATACCATATGTGAAATCAGTTATATCACTTTAAAAAATATCATAACAGGGGAATTTTTTACTTTTGAAGAAAACCAAGTACGAAAAGTGACAAAAAGGAATTTTCGTATTAGATCTTTTAAGAAGCAGTTTTTAGAAAAAGTTGCTAAGTAGTTACTTCCTTTTTATAATAAGATAGATAATGTAAAAGGAGTGACTGTAGTGATTCATCTAAAATGGTCAGAGTCAGAAACAATAAAAAAGGTAACTTGTGTTCACACAAAAGCTGAAAAATATATCGTAGACAATAAATTAACAACAGGAAACGTGTACGAAGTAAAAAATGAAACAGAAGAATTTTATTTTATTATAGATAATAGTGGGAAAGTTGGCGGCTATTACAAAGATTATTTCAAAGAAGCTTAACATAGCATTACATAATACTGTTAGCCTGGTAGCTAGCAGTATTTTCTTTTATTTGTCATTTTTTTAATAATAGGGTGGATGTTATGAGGTTATTATTCATTGGAATCGGTGGCTCCATTGGAAGTGTGTTGAGATATAGTATTTACCATAGTATGCTAGCCATCAATGGAGGCTGGTTACCATTTTTAGGAACACTGCTTGCCAATTTAATGGGAGCCTTTGCACTTGGCTGGTTTACTTCAAGACTGCTGCGATCAAAGAAACTCCCTGAAGATTTAGCAGCTGCGATTGGGACGGGGTTAATTGGTTCTTTTACGACCTTCTCTACCTTAAGTGTGGAGCTTAGCTCGCTTTTACAGGAGGGACAAATTCTTCTAGCCATATGTTATGTATTTATAAGTATGATAGGTGGCCTGCTCTGTGCATTCGGCGGCTACCGCGTCGGGCAGAGAAGGGGGGCTGTTCAATGAATTACATATTAATTGCTGTAGGTGGGTTTATTGGAGCAAATGCTAGATATATAATTGGATTACTTGTGAAAAAGTATATAAACGTTTCCATACCTATAGGCACTCTCTTTATAAATGCAATAGGTTCATTACTTTTAGGTTTGTTGGTAGGCAAAGGGATAAGAGGGGACGTATACTCCTTTTTAGGTGTTGGATTTATGGGTGCTTTTACTACATTTTCTACTTTCAAACTTGAACTTTTACAGCTTTGGCAATCAAAAAAACATAAAGCATTCGTCGTATATTTGATATGGAGTTATGGTTTAGGAATGGTTCTAGCTTCAATCGGATTGATGCTCGCATAAAAAAGGTCTGCTCTTAAAATTAGAGCAGACCTTTTCGCTATGCTTTTTCTGTGTTAGCTGTAAGTGAAGGTGAAGGTGTTTGGTATAATTTTTTTCCTATTAGTGTTTGTATAATAAGGAAAGTCCCCCCAACAGCCCAATAGAGAGGTAAAGCAGCAGGTGCATTGAATGAGAACATGACAATCATAATAGGAGAAAGGAGACCCATGAACTTCATTTGTTTTTGTTGATCTCCACTTATGTTAGACATGGATACTTTAAATTGTAAATAATATACAATCCCAGCAATTGCTGTAATCCAAATATCCGATTCACCTAAGTTGAACCATAAAAAGGAGTGGGTGGCAATTTCATGAGAACCCCGAATCGCGTAATAAAAACCCATTAAAATTGGCATTTGAATGAGCATGGGTAGACAACCCATCGCTAACGGATTTACTCCGTGTTTTTGATATAAACCCATCATTTCTTGCTGCAGCTTTTGTTGCTCTTTGCTATCTTTTGTTGTCTTTATTTTTGTTTGGATTTCATCTAATTCAGGCTTGAGTGCCTCCATTTTCTCTTTCATCTGCTGCTGACTTTTATACTGCTTAAGCATAAGTGGCATAAGTAGAAGTCGAACTATTAATGTAAGAATTATAATGGATAAACCAAAGCTGTCGTTAAAAATCATTGCAATGGCATGAATGGCGGTCGAAAAAGTGTTTACAAATATTGTTTGAAAAAATTCAATCATGTTTCATTCCTCCGTATCTCTTTGTTTTATCTCGATGAAGGAGGAAAGAAACTATCTGTATCATCACTGCCTGCTACTTTGCGTCTAATGTACCGACAGATCCAGACGAGAGCAGGGTGTAGTTGGTGAACATATGCTCGTTCATAGAAGACTTGATTCTTCTCCGAGCTAAGATCTGCCGAGGAACAGACCGTATCAAGAAAGTGATACTCTATATTCCAGATCCAAATCAATCGAAGGATTAAGCTGATCACGACAGATGCATAAATGGTATAGAGTGTTGAAAAATTCGTTAAGTCAAAGAGAATCTCATCCATCGAAATCACCTCACTTCTTTTGAAAGTTCTCCTTATAAGTATAGTAAATCATGACCTCTTGTGCAAATACGAAGATAATAAGGATTTATTTTGACAATTTACCTAAAATCGTGACATTTAAAGGTAGTTTCGCTATGATAAGTTAAAATGCATTTTTGAAGTTAAGGAGAATTTAGTAATGAAACGTGACTATCCAGACGATAGCTTGACCTTACATACGGATTTGTACCAAATCAATATGGCAGAAACTTATTGGGAGGATGGGATACATAACAAGAAAGCAGTATTTGACTTATATTTTAGAAATTTGCCTTTTGGAAATGGCTATGCGATTTTTGCAGGCTTAGAAAAAGTCATTGATTATATAAAAGGATTTCGATTTTCAAATAGCGATATTGAATACTTAAGAGAGGTTGCTCAGTATAAGGAAGACTTTCTTGATTACTTAAAAACGTTAACCTTTACGGGTAATATTCGTTCCATGGTTGAAGGGGAAATTGCTTTTGGAAATGAGCCGTTATTAAGAGTGGAAGCTCCATTAGCAGAGGCTCAGCTAATTGAAACGGCGCTGCTTAATATTATAAATTACCAAACTTTAATTGCAACGAAGGCGTCGAGGATTAAACAAGTGATCGGTGATGGAGTGGGAATGGAGTTTGGTACTAGAAGAGCTCAAGAAATGGATGCAGCAATTTGGGGTACAAGAGCAGCATTTATTGGAGGTTTCCAGGCAACCTCTAATGTTCGTGCGGGGAAGGTGTTTGGCATACCTGTAGCTGGCACTCATGCTCACTCTTTGGTCCAAGCATATAAGGATGAGTATATTGCTTTTCATAAATATGCTCGGAGGCATAAGGACTGTGTGTTTTTAGTTGATACATACGACACCCTACGATCAGGTGTACCAAATGCGATAAAGGTAGCTAAGGAACTTGGTGATAAAATTAATTTCCTTGGAATTCGTCTCGATAGTGGAGACCTTGCGTATCTTTCAAAAAAAGCTCGTAAAATGCTTGATGATGCTGGATTCAAGGATACGAAAATTATTGCCTCAAACGATCTTGATGAGTACACCATCATTAACTTAAAAGCCCAAGGTGCTATGATCGATACGTGGGGAGTAGGTACAAAGCTAATCACTGCTTATGACCAAGCCGCATTAGGTGCTGTTTATAAGCTGGTGGCCATTGAGGGTGAGAATGGAGAGCTTGTTGATACAATTAAAATTAGTGGTAATCCAGAAAAAGTATCTACCCCAGGTCTAAAAAGGGTATACCGGATTATTAATAATGAAAACCATAAATCTGAAGGTGATTATATTACAATGGATGATGAACATCCGGAAGCAGAGTCTAGAATTAAAATGTTTCATCCAGTCCACACCTATATAAGTAAATTCATTACGAATTTCACAGCAAAGGACCTTCACGAGGACATCTTTATTAACGGAGAGCAAGTATATGAAGTGCCTAGTTTGGTTCATATGCAAAATTATGCAAAAGAAAATCTCAAACTGCTTTGGGAGGAGTATACAAGAGCGCTAAACCCAGAGGAGTACCCAGTCGATTTGAGTCAAACATGTTGGGATAACAAAATGAGAAATATAGAAGAAGTTAAGGCAAATATTAAATCTCAGAATATAAGATAAGGAGGAGAAGAGTTGAGAAACATTCAAAGTCTTATTATCAATGAGTTACATGTGAAGCCTACTATTGACGCTCGCCAAGAGGTGAACGAACGTATTGCTTTTTTAAAGGCATACGTGAAGAAAACAAACGCAAAAGGTTTGGTATTAGGAATCAGCGGGGGACAAGACAGCACACTAGCTGGTAGATTATCTCAATTAGCGGTGGAAGAGTTAAGACAAGAAGGATATGAATGTAAGTTTATTGCTGTCCGTTTACCATACGGTATTCAGCAAGATGAAGATGATGCTCAAAGCTCCCTTAAGTTTATACAGCCGGATGAGGAATTTGTTTTTAATATTAAGGAAGCAGTAGATGCAGTAAAGTCCGAATATGATCAAAAAACAGCCGGAGAACCGTTACGCGATTATCATAAGGGGAACGTAAAAGCGAGAATGCGAATGATTGCACAATATGCTATTGGAGGGCAGGAAGGCTTATTGGTTGTTGGAACTGACCATGCAGCTGAAGCTGTAACAGGATTCTTTACCAAATATGGTGATGGGGGCGCAGATTTGCTGCCACTATCTGGACTCTCAAAGAGACAAGGTCGCGAGCTACTAAAAGAACTCGGTGCAAGTGAACGTCTTTATTTAAAAGTTCCAACAGCTGATTTATTGGATAAGAAGCCAGGTCAAGCTGATGAAACGGAACTAGGAATTACATATGAGGAACTAGATGATTTTCTTGAAGGAAAAGAAGTGGCAAACGAGATAGCAGAGAAAATTGAACAGAGATTTCTTATAACGGAACATAAACGCCGCCCGCCGACAACGATGTTTGATGATTGGTGGAAATAAAAGAAAGGGGAGCAAATATAATTGCTCCCCATTTTCATTATGCATATTTTACTGAAGCAGTTAATAGTTCAAGAGCCTCTTGGGCTTCTTCATCACTCGGGGGTTGAATACCTTTTAATGGATACTCCATCCCAAGAGCTTCCCACTTATATACTCCAAGCTCATGATACGGAAGAACTTCGACCTTTTTAACATTCGTAAGGGTACCAATAAAAGCCCCAAGTTTTTTTAGATCGTCACGATCATTTGAAATGGTTGGTACAAGAACATGTCGAATCCAAGCAGGAACTTGATGAGCAGATAAGAATTGAGCAAATTCAAGAATATGTTCATTTGCCATACCAGTTAAGGAGATATGCTTCTTTCGGTCAATATGTTTGATATCAAGTAGAATTAAGTCAGTGTATTGTAATAATTCTTTAAGATTTGTTTGAAAGTGTTCCGCGTGTGAGAAACAACCGCCGGAAGAATCAATGGTTGTGTGAATCCCAAGCTTTTTACATTCTTTAAAGAGTTCAATTAAAAAAGGAATTTGTAGTAACGGTTCTCCACCGCTAACAGTAATTCCACCACCTGATGACTCGATGAAAGGTAAGTATGTTTTTAAATCATCGATGATTTCGGAAACAGACATCTGTTTTCCAGTTCCGATTTCCCAAGTATCCGCATTATGACAAAATTGGCAACGAAGCAAGCAGCCTTGTGTAAAAACGACATAGCGAATTCCAGGTCCGTCTACTGTTCCAAATGTTTCGATTGAATGAATGTTTCCGTTCATGATGAAAAACTCCTCTCATTTATCAGGTAGGGAGATGTTTGCAATCTCCCTACATCAGTTTTTTATAGTGATCCATGGAATGTTCTATTTATAACATCCATTTGTTGTTCTCTTGTTAACTTAATAAAGTTAACAGCGTAACCAGATACACGAATCGTTAACTGTGGATATTCTTCTGGATGTTCCATTGCATCTAGCAGTGTTTCACGGTTAAAAACGTTTACGTTTAAGTGATGTCCTTGCTTAATTGAATAACCATCAAGAATACTTACAAGGTTAAGTTCACGGCTGTCGTCATCTTTCCCTAAGGCTTTTGGTACAATAGAGAAAGTATTAGAAATACCGTCTAATGAGTAAGCATATGGAAGCTTAGCAACAGATGCAAGAGAAGCTAAAGTTCCTTTTGTATCACGACCATGCATTGGGTTTGCACCCGGAGCAAATGGCTCACCAGCGCGACGACCATCAGGTGTGTTACCTGTTTTCTTACCATACACCACGTTAGAAGTGATAGTTAAAATAGACATTGTAGTCATAGAGTTTCTATATGTTTCGTGTTTTTTAAGCTTTTTCATGAAACGCTCCACTAAATCAACAGCGATGCTGTCCACGCGATCATCATTGTTTCCGTATTTAGGGAAGTCGCCTTCAATTTCAAAGTCAACAGCAATGCCGTTTTCGTCACGAACTGGACGAACTTGAGCGAATTTAATCGCACTTAATGAGTCAGCAACAACACTTAGTCCAGCAATACCTGTTGCCATAGTACGAAGAATATTTGTATCGTGAAGAGCCATCTCAATTCTTTCATAACTGTACTTATCATGCATGTAGTGGATGATGTTTAGTGTATTAATGTAAAGACCAGCTAACCAATCCATGGTAGAATCAAATTTCGCCATTACTTCTGCATAGTCTAGTACTTCAGAAGTGATAGGGGAGAACTCTGGTGCCACTTGAAGTTTATGTTTTTCGTCTTTACCACCATTGATCGCATATAGAAGTGCTTTTGCAAGGTTGGCACGAGCACCGAAGAACTGCATTTGCTTACCAATTTCCATTGCTGACACACAGCATGCAATTCCGTAATCGTCACCCCATTCTGGGCGCATAATATCGTCATTTTCATATTGAATGGAACTTGTCTCAATTGACATTTTCGCACAGAACTTTTTGAAGCCTTCAGGAAGGCGAGTAGACCAAAGTACTGTTAAGTTTGGTTCTGGTGCTGGTCCTAGGTTAGTAAGTGTATGCAAGAAACGGAAAGAATTTTTCGTTACTAATGCACGTCCGTCATTTGCTACACCACCGATTGACTCCGTTACCCACGTTGGGTCTCCACTAAATAGTTCGTTGTAGTCAGGAGTACGAGCAAATTTTACAAGACGTAACTTCATAACGAAGTGGTCAACCAATTCTTGTGCCTCTTGCTCAGTAAGTACACCGTTTTCTATGTCTCTTTCAATATAAATATCTAAGAAAGTGGAAACACGTCCTAAACTCATTGCCGCTCCATTTTGTTCTTTAATAGCTGCCAGGTATCCGAAGTACAACCATTGGAATGCTTCAGTAGCTGTAGTTGCTGGCTTAGAAATATCAAATCCGTAGCTAGCAGCTAATTTCTTTAATTCATTAAGAGCACGAATTTGCTCTGATAATTCTTCACGAAGCTGAATAACAGATTCCTTCATGACATAAGTCGTACTAGCTAGATCTTTTTTCTTTTCTTGAATCAAAAAGTCTACTCCATATAGAGCAACACGACGGTAATCACCGATAATACGGCCACGTCCGTATGCATCCGGTAAACCTGTAATGATACCAACCTTACGTGCCATTTTCATTTCATCAGTGTAAGCATCGAATACACCTTGGTTATGTGTTTTACGGAGGTCAGTAAATATTTTTTCAACATCCTTATTTAATTCAAAACCATAAGATTCACATGATTGTTGAGCCATACGAATTCCGCCAAATGGCTGTAGGGAACGTTTGAACGGTTTGTCAGTTTGGACACCCACTACTTTTTCTAATTCTTGATTTAAGTAGCCTGCGCCGTGAGAAACAATGGTAGATACGATTTCGGTATCCATATCAAGGACGCCACCGTTTTCTCTCTCTTGTTTTGTTAACTCCATAACTTGATCCCATAATTTTGTTGTTGCCTCAGTAGGGCCTGCAAGGAAGGAATCATTTCCTTCATACGTTTTAAAGTTTCTTAGAATAAAGTCTCTAACGTTTACTTCTTTTCTCCAAGTACCTTCTGAAAAGCCTTTCCACTGTTCCATTTGAGTCCACCTCTTAGTAAATGTTTATATAACAGATGATACAAATACATCATACTTGAAGTATAACAGTTAATTAGTGAAATAAATCACATAATCTAGGTGACATTTTGACAATGTTATGAACATTAGGTTTGTCAAAGGTTTGTTATGTGATGGAATAGTAAAAAAAAGAAAACTGTACTATAATGGTTTGATGAAAAATAAAACCTGTTATACAAAAAGTTACTTTTAATATCACTATTGTAACGTGAGAAATCTCTTCGTGGTCATTTAGGTTATGTAGATATTTTGACAGTTTGATGGGACATAAAAAACGACTGTGCGTTTTACACACAATCGTCAACAAGTGTTAATTTACAACAATATAGGCAGTCATTGGTCCGTTCGAATCTGAATCATGGTGGGTTAAACAAACCAATCGATAGACACCCTTCTTTTGAAACTGGAGATCTAGTTCAGTTTCTTCTCCTTGAAGAATTTTACCACTAATGTTTGTGCCTTCAATGATAAATGGATGATTAGCACCGTTTATTCCCATAATCTTTAATTTTACCTTCTCACCTTTTTGTAGAAAGATGGTCCCCGGGTCAAAACGATAGGCTTCAATTTCTTTTCCATCTTTAGTAGTCGCTTCAAACTCGCCAGTGACTAAATGAATTTCTCTCGTTGAATCATTAACTGATGTTTGAACGACTGCCTCGCTTCCCATGTTTAAATAAATCCAAAGGGAGGCGGAGAAAACCAAACCTAACAAAAGAAGTGAAAATATTAGAGACCGTTTTTTGACTACTAGAAACTGCATGATACCCCTCCAAAAATTTATTTCTACTAATTTATATGCATCAAGGTAATGGAAACTTGTCTATACTTTTTCTATGGATGTAAATTTACGACCTAAGTATCGGTTTTTCGTTATTAAGCACGAAATATTACCTAGTTTTTCAATTTCGTAACAAATCATAATTTATTCGCTTACATGCTGAATTTTTTGGTACAATCGAAAAAGACTGAATTCAAACAAGGTGTGTGCATAAAGTGTTTAAAAAACTATCTTTTATTTTTCTATCTATCCTTGCATTAAGTGCAAATCAAGTGTTTGCTGAGGAAATGGACAAGCTGTCCATTATAAGCGATTCGGTAATATTAATGGACTCACAATCCAATGCGGTCCTTTACTCAAAAAACGAGCATGAACGTATGTATCCTGCTAGTTTAACAAAAATTGCAACTGCCATTTACGCAATACAAAAAGTAAAAGTAGACGAAGTGGTAAAAGTAAATAGGGAAGCTATTGATGTTGAGGGTACAAAAGTATATTTAAATGAGGGAGAAGAAGTTACACTAAAGAAATTAATTCAAGGGATGCTTATTAATTCAGGAAATGATGCAGCTGCAGCCATTGCCCTTCATATTGACGGTAGTATGGAAACATACGAAAAAAACATCAATGAATTTCTAAGAAATGAGATTGGGGTTAAGGATACTCATTTCTCAAATCCGCATGGACTCTTCGATGAAGACCACTACACAACAGCGTATGATCTAGGTTTAATCACGAATTACGCACTAAAGAATGAAACATTTAAAGAAATTTTCGGAACAAGAGATTTGGCGTGGGATGGTCAATCATGGGATACAACCTTACTTACACATCATTTACTATTGAAGGGAGAAATCCCATTCGAAGGTATCACAGGTGGTAAGACGGGTTTTGTCAATGAATCAAGGCAAACGTTAGCAACGACTGCTTCTAATGGTCAACTTGGATTAACAGTCATTGGTTTAGGGGCAACGTATAAACGTGATATATATAATGATACAATTAATTTGCTAAGCTTTGGATTTTCTAACTTTAAAACAACAACAATTCCTGTGAATACAACTTTTGAAAATGAGAAGGATACGTTTGTTGTGACAGATCCGTTATATATAACAGAGCCTCTTACTGATTCAACTGTAGTAGATGTAACAAAAGAGGGAGACTTAACTGTATATGATTCCTCGAATAACAAGATTCAAACGATCTCTTTAGCAAAATATAAAATCAAAACTTCTCCAGAGACCGCCTCTATCATAGGAGAAACCAAACCAAGTGATAAATCTACACCTATTATGATGAAAGCCATATCAATTGGATTAGGATTTGCGTTAATTGGAGCATTCGTAGGAATGTGGAGAAAACGTATTTTGAATGGATGAAACAATGAGTAAAACAATTAAAAAAAGTTATCTTAATGTGCGGATAAAAACCATCTAAATATTAAAAATTAACAGTGGAGGTGTTTTCAATATGTCAAATAGAAAAAAAGATCCTTCTACTGTTGGATTAAGTTCTCCGCAAGTGGAAGGACAAGGCACAACAGAAAATGAAATGACTGGGACAAAAAAAGATAGTGCAAGACGAAAAACAAAAAGACATTAAAAGAGAGCCAATTGGCTCTCTTTTAGTTTTACTTATACATTTCTTCTACTTGTTTTTGGATCTCACTATTTTCAAGATATTCATCGTAAGTCATTTGCTTATCAACGATACCATTTGGAGTAATTTCAATAATTCTGTTGGCAATCGTTTGAATGAACTGATGGTCATGTGATGCAAACATAAGTGAGCCTTTAAAGTTAATTAACCCATTATTTACCGCAGTAATTGATTCTAAGTCTAAGTGGTTTGTTGGCTCATCCAATAGAAGGACATTTGCACCACTTAGCATCATTTTGGATAGCATACAGCGGACCTTTTCTCCTCCGGAAAGAACACTAGCCTTCTTTAATACTTCTTCTCCTGAGAACAACATTCTTCCTAAGAAGCCACGAAGGAAGCTTTCACTTTGATCAGCAGGGGAGAACTGTCGTAACCAATCTACCAGGTTAAGCTCACTACCTTCAAAGTAAGAAGTGTTGTCTTTTGGGAAATACGCCTGAGAGGTAGTGACACCCCATTTAAACGTCCCACTGTCAGCTTCCATTTCACCTGTCAAAATCTTAAATAAGGTTGTTTTAGCAAGTTCATTTGCTCCAACAAGTGCAATTTTATCTTCCTTATTCATTACGAAGCTAACATTGTTTAAAACTTTTTCTCCGTCGATTGTTTTTGTTATTCCTTCTACACGTAACAGGTCGTTACCAATTTCTCTTTCAGGAGTAAAACCAACATACGGATATTTTCTAGAGGATGGACGGATGTCATCTAAAGAAATTTTATCAAGTAATTTTTTTCTTGATGTTGCTTGCTTTGATTTAGAGGCGTTAGCACTAAATCTCGCGATAAATGCTTGAAGTTCTTTAATCTTTTCTTCTTTTTTCTTATTTTGGTCCTGAGCCATTCTCTGTGCTAACTGGCTTGACTCATACCAGAAATCATAGTTTCCAACATAGATTTGGATTTTTGAAAAGTCTAAGTCCGCAATGTGCGTACATACTTTATTAAGGAAATGTCTATCATGGGATACTACAATAACGGTATTTTCAAAGTTAATTAAAAATTCTTCTAACCATTGAATTGCTTTTATGTCTAAGTGGTTCGTCGGCTCATCAAGTAGAAGAACATCTGGCTTACCAAATAGAGCTTGAGCAAGAAGTACCTTCACTTTATCAGAACCTGAGATATCTGCCATCTTTTTTGTGTGAAGATCTTCAGTAATTCCAAGCCCTTTCAATAAAATGGCAGCTTCTGATTCGGCTTCCCAACCATTTAGCTCCGCGAATTCTCCTTCAAGCTCAGCAGCTTTCATTCCGTCTTCATCTGTAAAGTCCGCTTTCATATAAATTGCGTCTTTTTCTTGCATGACTTCATATAGACGTTTATGCCCCATGATTACTACTTTCATTACTTCTTCTTCTTCGAATTCATAGTGGTTTTGCTTTAAAACGGCCAATCTTTCTCCAGGTCCAAGGGAAACTTGACCGGTTTGTGACTCTATTTCACCAGATAGGATTTTTAAAAATGTTGATTTTCCTGCCCCATTTGCCCCAATTAATCCGTAGCAATTACCAGGCGTGAATTTAATATTTACATCTTCAAATAGTTTACGATCACCATATCGTAGGCTTACGTCTGTTACTGTAATCATTTCTTTTCCTCCAAACAAAATAAACAATAATTTTCATTATAACACTTTTTACTGGTAGTTCGCATGAATTTCTATATCATCAGCATTGCCAAAAAAATCAACCTTAAATAAAAGTTTTATTTTCATAGAAAAAAATGATGAAATTTCATATTTTTTTCATATTTATCATGTACAATAAAGCTAATCAGATCGGAAAAGGAGTCTTTAATATGGCTAAAAAACAATTAATAGACTTAGTTAATCGGTTAAAGGGGTCAGGAATTAAGGTTAGCTTTTCAAAACCTCGCCCAAAATCAATTCTCCTTCTACAGCAACAAACAAAATTATCTTCTTCAACCAATTAATAAAACGAGCGGCTATTGACGCCGCTCGTTTTATTGTATTTCCTTCATTATTTTATTAAAGACATCTTCTCGATTAAAATCTTCACCCATAGGGAATTTCTTAATAAATTTATTGTTTTCATCTACTAGAAATAAGAAGGTAGAGTGGACATAAAATCCATCACCTGGATCTCTATATTGAAACTGAAAGGTATTGGCTAAACGTTCAATATCCTTTTGATCTTCCTTAATATTACTAGGGTCACCAGTTAAGAATATCCAGTTTCCGTCTTCTACAATTTCGAAATGGGACATGTGACTTTTCATCACTTCAGGTGTGTCTCTATAGGAATCAATACTAACGGTTAGAAATTGAATCTTTTCTCCAAATACGCCTTCCTCTTCAAGATCCTTTTTTAACTGATTCATTTTCAATGTTGTGGTGGGACAAATATCAGGACAATGCGTATACATGAATTCAACAAGTTTTATTTTTTTCTCTGTTTTACTAAAATCAAAGCTTTCATTGTTCATTGTCGTTAAAACAATATCATCAGGAATGGTTGCATTGGCATCACGAATTAAAAAAAAGGATATACCAGCAGTAATACCAACAATGACTATAATGAAACAAATCATATATATTTTCTTCATGAACATACCTCCTCTATTTAAGATAATGAATCTTGAAGGAAAATCCTATGGACATATTGTGAACATATTAAATTGATCCATATAGGACATTCATCTATACCGTTGACATACTGTCTGAATACACTAGGAGTGAAAAGGCTATAGAGGAGGGTGAAATAATATGAGTGGAAGTTATGGAGGCGGCTTCGCTTTAATCGTTGTCCTGTTTATCTTGCTAATAGTTGTTGGAGCAGGTTTCTTCGGTGGAGGCTACGGCTACTAATATTTATTTATAAAAAAAGCGAGAGGGAAGACCCTCTCGCTTTTTTGTGGTGATTAATTCATACCGATCCATACACTCTTAACTTCGGTATAGTTGTTGAGCGCATAAGAGCCCATCTCACGACCAAGACCAGATTGCTTATAACCACCAAACGGAGAAGCGGCATCAAATGCGTTGTAGCAGTTCACCCAAACCGTTCCAGCTCGTAAATTGTTGGCTACGTAGTGTGCTTGAGCTACGTCACGTGTCCATAACCCAGCAGCTAAGCCGTATTCGCTTTGATTCGCGCGAGCAATAAGCTCATCTAAGTCTTCATACGGAAGGGCAGAAATAACAGGGCCAAATATTTCTTCTTTAGCGATCGTCATTTGGTCACTAACATTGGCGAAGATTGTTGGTGAAACAAAGTATCCTTGTTCAAATGGATTATTTCCACCAACTAATAGCTCGGCTCCTTCGTCAATTCCTTTTTCAATATACCCAAGAACGCGTTTTTGTTGTGTGCTTGAAACAAGAGGTCCGATATCTGTGTCAGAGTGGAGACCTGCTCCTTGCTTAATGTTCTTCGCATGACTTACCATATCAGCAACAACATTGTCAAATTGCTTTTTCTGAATGAAGACACGAGAACCCGCACAGCACACTTGACCTTGGTTAAACATAACCCCATTTAGTGCTCCAGGAATGGCCTTTGAAAGATCTGCATCTGGCAGTAGGATGTTTGGCGATTTTCCGCCAAGTTCTAGGGTTACTCTCTTTAAGGTTTTGGCCGCTCTCTCCATAATCATTTTCCCAATTTCAGTTGAACCGGTGAAAGCAATCTTATCAACTTGTGGATGGTCAACAAGCGGTTGACCTGCTGTTTCACCGAATCCAGGAATGATATTGACAACACCAGGAGGGAAGCCTGCTTCTTGAATTAACTCAGCTAAGTATAGGGCAGAAAGTGGTGTTTGCTCAGCAGGCTTTAGTACGACTGTACATCCTGTTGCTAGTGCAGCACCTAGCTTCCACATGGCCATTAGAAGAGGGAAGTTCCAAGGAATAATTTGTCCAACCACACCGACCGCTTCGTGTCGTGTATAGTTAAAGTACGGCCCATTAACCGGAATGGTTTGTCCGACAATTTTCGTTGCCCAGCCAGCATAATATCGCATATGTTCAACAGCTAAAGGAATATCAGCATTCGTTGTTTCTCTAATTGGTTTACCGTTGTCCAATGTTTCAAGTTGTGCTAGTTCAGCTGCATTTTCTTCCATTAGGTCAGCAAGCTTATACATTAATCTACTTCTTTGAGCGCTACCCATTTTTGACCAAGGTCCTTCATCGAAAGCTTTTCTAGCTGCCTTCACAGCGAGGTCTACATCTACTTCATTGGCTTCAAAAACAGTTGCAAGTACTTCGCCAGTAGCAGGGTTATAGGTTTCGAATGTCTTTTGGGTTTGACTCTCGACGAATTCTCCATTAATAAAGAGCTTCTTTTTACCTGATAGGAACTTCTCTACTTTTTCATGCAATTGAACAGTTAATTGACTCATTGTTTCCCTCCCGCTATTAAATGGTTAAGTAATTTCCAAACTATGACAACGCTTACATGATTAATACTATCATTTTATAAAACTACTTTTCAATCATAAATATAGTGAATATTACGATAATATTTGACAGGATTTTTCGACATAATTAAAAGAATCGCCTAAAATAGGCGATTACGATTAATCGATATTACAATATTCAATCGGACAATTCTCACAATCTATTTCTTTTTTTAAATAATCTAGGTCATGGACAGTAATTATTTTTTTGCTAATAGAAATGATATGGTTCTTCCTCAATTCAGTCAGCATTCTACTAACGCTTTCTCTTGCTGTGCCACAGAAATTCGCTAGATCTTGATTGGTTAATGGAACGGATATTTCAATTCCATTTTCTCTTACTACACCATAACTATTACATAACCTAATAATCGTTGAATAGAGTGCTCCTTTTTTTCCATTTAATACTAAATCACGAAACTTAGTAATGGTTTTTCTTATATGATCATTCATCCATCGGAGGAATTCAAAAGCTAACTGACTATTTTTAAAAAAGGCATGTTCAAGATCAGTAATATTGATGGCTGCAACTTCACCATTTTCTATTATTTTGGCATTAAATATATACCTTGGATCCACAGTAAATAAGGTTAGTTCTCCTACAATATCATTATGCTTACAAAGTCTTAAACTCAGTTCGTTTCCTTCGGCGTTCATTTTTGATATTTGAACCTTACCTGATAAAATAATATACATTTCTCTTGCTTCTTGTCCTTCTTTAAACAGATAGCTTCCTTTTTTTATAGGTACAATTCGTTCAGCCGATTTTAATAATTCGCCAAGTTCGTAGGATAATTCTTCTTTATATTTTTGAATCACCATCGGTATCCTCCTTTAAGCGTTGGCCATTTATTTTATTTAAAAGAATGTTATGTAACTGGTCAATATAGTTTACTTAAAAAAGAGTTAACGTTTTGTGACAGATATCACGTTTAATTTAATAATTTTCTTTATAATAGTGATATTTGTAACAGCGGTGTAAGGGGAGTTTTACACATTCCTATAGTGTAAACCCTAGTTTTCAATCGTTTAAAGATGAACTACGTATTATGTAACCGTTTCACAAATAGACACGAAGCGTTCAATAGTTTTTCTATTAACAAAAGAGTGAATGAGGGGTAAAATGACAGTAAATATTGTGATGTTTTTCACATTTTGAAAAAAGAAAGGATCCTGAACATGTATAATGAGCTTACACCTATTGAGAAAGCGGCATTAAACGCTAAGAAAAAAAGAGATACGTGGATGTCATCTAAACTACATTACTTTATTAAAGCAATGCTTGCTGGAGTCTATATTGGTTTCGGAATCATGGTATCGTATAAAACGGGGGAATATTTCTTTGATGCCGAGTCTCCATCTGCGATGCTGTTGGTAGCGATTTTCTTTGGGACTGCTCTCGTAATGATTATTTACGGTGGGGCGGAGTTGTTTACTAGTAACGCAATGACAATGACCATCGGCACGCTAAAAAAGGAGACTACCTGGTATGAGACGTTCCAAATCTGGCTGGCTTGTTACTTTGGTAATTTAGCTGGAGCACTGTTTTTTTCTCTTATGATCATGCTATCGGGCTTATTTGTATCACCAGACAAATCGGAACTTTTGATGGACGTTGCAAGTTATAAGATGCACGGACATACATTAGAAATCTTTTTTCGTGCCATCCTTTGTAATTGGCTTGTATGTTTAGCTATTTGGTTACCAATGCAGGTAAAAGGTGACGTAGCAAAACTCCTTTTAACCCTCTTACTTGTATTTGGTTTTGTTATCTCTGGCTATGAACACAGCATTGCAAATATGGCTTTATTTGGGATTGCTCTAATGGTTCCACATCCAGAAACGATTACCTTTTGGTCAGCAATCCATAACATCATACCTGTAACTGTTGGAAATTTAATTGGCGGAAGTATTTTTGTCGGAGCTTTATATGTGTACCTAAATAAAAAGCCTGTTGTTAAAGAGAAGAAAGTACTAGAAAATGAAGTTTCATTCTCTGTCTCAGAGAAGAGAGTAGCTAAATTGTAAGGGTTTATCGGAAGAAAAGTCTCCTTGATATTGTTCAAGGAGATTTTTTGATGAATAAGCCCTGTGCGGTTGTACATACGACACTCCCAGTGGTTACATATGATAAATGTGTACAAACCATCGGAGGTGAGAAAGTGTCAAATAGAAACTACTATGAAATGTGTCGTAGCGCTGTTGGAAGACCAGTAAGAATAACAACCAGAGATGGTAGGACCCATATGGGAATGATCCATCGTGTCACTAATTCAAAAGTATATTTACGCCCATATGGTCAAGGAAATAGAGGGAATTACGGAGGATTTGCTTACCCATGGGGAAGAAGAGGTTATGGATATGGCTACGGTGGTTTTGCTGCAGGCATTGCTATTGGAGCAATCATCGGATTTGCATTCCTACCGTTATTTTTCTGGTAAGTTAGATAAAAATTGAAAATGCCCAAACAGGACAACTTTTCCACACATATACTGCCGATAGATGTCATGGGAGGTGGAAGTAATGAGCGCAGAAGCTGGATTCGGCTACGGCGGTGGATTTGCTTTGATCGTCGTTTTGTTCATCCTATTGATTATTGTGGGAGCAGCATATGTAGGATGGGGATATTAATTAGTTATTAGTAAAAGGGGTTGAAAGATATGGGCTATAACTACGGATATGGTTATGGTGGATGTGGCGGTGGATACGGAGGATTTGTGTTAATTGTCGTATTATTCATCTTATTAATCATTGTAGGCGCTTCTTGGTTATAGGAAGAAATAAACAACCTGCTTGAAGAGGCAGGTTGTTTAAGACTATAGGCAAACTCGAGGGATTTCGAGTTTGCCTATAGTCTTTTTTATTTTAAAATATAGATAGGACTCAGTGTGGCTAGATTTCCACTCCGGGTGGCGCTATCCGCGGGCGGGGCCAGCCGCTTCCCTAGCTACGCTCAGTCCAGGGTCTCGACTGTCCCGCTTTTCCCGCAGGAATCGCCATCCTCCGCTCCAATCAATTTATTACACTTAATCAATCATTTTTATTTAGAGGTGACCAACCATGATAACCAAAAAATCAGTTTAATGAACTGAACTATTAGAAATGCTAGCGATTGATCAATTAGTTCGTCAAGATCATTTAGTTCGCAAGCTAGAGTCAGCTATTGATTTCCGATTCATCTATCCGTTGGTGAAAGAACTTTATTGAGAAGTAGGACGTCCAATTCTTGATACATTCGTTTTTTTAAAATGGTGTTTATACATTGCATATTTGGAATTCGTTCCATGCAGCCACAGAGGAAAAGCATTAGTGTTAGGTACAATTGTAACTCCAGGGAATCAACATGACAGTCTATTGAGAAAATTATCGTAAAAGGAAAGACACTGGCTGTCGCAGCGGATGAAGCTTATAAAAAAAACCGGCCATCTCCTTGCATGAATTTGAAGAAAATGGCAACTTGGACTTGTCAATGTGCTTGAAGATGACTTTAAAAAGTGGATTTCATAGGTTTTGGTCAAATTTTTAAGAGTAAACCTGCTGATTGGAGCGGAGGGTGCTTGACTCCTGGGGGATTCAGTGGGCCAGGTGAGACCCCACAGGAGCGTCAGCGACGAGGAGGCTCACCGCCCGCCCCCCGGAAAGCAAGCACCCGGAGCGGAAATCAGCCTTTTTCCCACCATTCCCAAACAAAAAAATGACAAAAGGCAGTGAGAAAAACTTCTCACTGCCTTTTGTCTGAAACAACCTGCTTGAAGAGGCAGGTTGTTTGTTTTTGGAAACGCAGGAAAAAATACTTTTAAAATATAATAATTTGTACATACTAAATAAAAAGAACGAAAGAATCTCTAGAATGGGGGCAATTGCTATGTTCTTTAACAGAAAAGCTCAAGAAGAAAAACCCGAAGATATTTTAATGGATATTGAAGTGTATACATGTGCTGATAACGATTGTATTGGTTGGATGAGAAAAGAGTTTGCAAGCTCCGATTTAAAGTGTCCATTGTGTGGACACGACACAACAATGGAAGTTAGAGAGTTGCCTAAAATCAACTAGGGATTAGAAGCAAGGTGTTGCCTTGCTTCTTTAGTTTGTATCTGTATTGTAGTAGTGGTCATTAAATGCTTGTTCAGCAGCAGCTTCAGAAGCAAAAAGGGCATCGTCATCTTCAATGACATGAAAGGTCTCATTTAAAAATAAAGCAACAGCACCGGGATTATGAGGATGTTGTACAATTTCAGCTGCTCTTATATTTGATACAGTCGGAGTATGTGGGTTATTATAAATCACGAATACCTCATCACCTATTTTGACCTCTTTTGGGTCGATCATCTCCATCTCATCATTACCTCCTTTTAGTAAATGAACATATATATATCGTTCTCATCCTATTCAAGTGTTATTCTTCCGGAAAGAATGGAAACGTTCACATAACTATCACAGTTATGGGGAGTATCCTTTTTTTTAGGTGATATAATAAGAGTGTAAAGAAAAAAATAAAAGAAGAAAGGAGTTAACATTTTAGGAGACTCAACCATATAGTGTTCGTTCCGAAAATAAGTGTATGAGAACGAGTAAACTATAAAGTCCACACATAATTTGTGAAGCGGTGAAAAGAAAGGAAAATGTAAAAACCCTATTTTTTAATCACTCCTTATTCAGTAAAAAGCTACTTAGTAAGTAGGTAAGACGTGAAGCTAGAAGTCACATTTTAAGTATTGTAGCTATATCGTGTTATGAAAATAGGTACAAGAAAATAAAAAAGGGACAGAAGCCAACGCCTTGGGTTAAAAAGTAGACCAAAAACGGAAAATTTGGCTATGGAAAATACCACTTCCTTTATAGAATTCTAATAAAGCTTCCATTATGTATATGAAAAATAAATTAAAACTTAATAAGGCTGTTTGTTATTCGAAAGGAATACCTTCTCACTTCTCATAGTAAGTGAGAACATCAAACGTAATCCGAAAACGGAACAAACACACATCAGCAAAGTATTAAAAAAGCTTAACCATGTTATTGGAAGTAGGAAAATAACTAAACCGGAAGCAAAGCTGATGAAAAATGGTTGGGTCCCCTAAGATGTTGACTTTCTCTCTAGTATAGCTAGAGAGTTTTTTTACTCTAAAAAGCACAGACTACATAAAGTAATCTGTGCCCTTTTTATTATTGATAGCTTGCTTCTAGTTCATCAATTAATGTTCCTACGTAGGTTACCGCTTTCTCAATAGGAGTTGGTGAAGACATGTCGATTCCAGCATGTTTTAGTAGCTCTAATGGGCGCATCGTCCCCCCAGCTTTTAACACCTCTAGCCAACGCTCAACAGCCGGTTCACCTTCTTCCTTAATTAACTGTGCCATTGCAGTTGAAGCGGTTAAGCCAGCGGAATATGTGTATGGATACAGTCCCATATAGTAATGTGGTTGTCTCATCCATGTAAGACTTGCTCCTTCATCAATTTCTACTGTATCTCCCCAGAAATCAGTTAGCACATTTGCTTTTTGTTCGCAAAGTGTTTTAGCAGTTAGTGGCACCCCTTGCTCAGCTAAACGATAAACTCTTCTTTGGAATTCTCCCTCTAATAGATGTGTAACAAAGTTATGATAATACGTACCTAATAATTGTAATACCACCCAGCGCTTCATTTGAACATCTTCCGTTTGAGAGAGCAAGTAGTCACCCAGAAGCATTTCATTCATTGTTGAGGGGGCTTCAATAAAATACATGGATGGGCGAGTATTCATTATGCGTTGATTTTTGTTTGCCAAATAAAAGTGTCCTGCGTGACCGAGCTCATGGGCAAGTACAAAAGCACCTCTCATGGTGTCTGTCCAGGTTATAAGAATATACGGATGGGAGCCGTAAGGGCTAGAACAGAATGCACCGGTTGATTTCCCAACATTATCGGCTAAGTCAACCCATCTTTCCGTTAAGCCTTTCTTCATGATGCTACTATACTCAGGTCCCATCACTTTTAATGCTTCTAAAATCACTTGGCTTGCTTCCTCATAGGTCGTAGATGGATTAAAAGATGGATCCAAAGGTGCCTTTAAATCACAGAATCTCATCGTTTGAAGACCAAGAACACGTTTTTTTAACTGAGCAAATCTTCTCATATGTGGAGCAAGTTCCCTTTGAATAACATTCAATTGATTCTCATAGGTAACTTTCTCAACTTTTTGTGGATGTAAAAGCATATCTGTTACAGAATCATAGCCACGTAATTTAGACAAAGCGACTTGTTTTTTTACTTCTGTTGCATATACAGTAGCATACGTATTTTTGTACTTACTTAATGTAGATACAAAGGATTCATAGGCTTTTCTTCTCACTATTGGATCTGGTGAAAATTCGTATCGATCTTCAAATAAAGCGAAGCTATTTGGTAACTCATTTCCTTTGTCATCTAAAAAAGAAGAAAAAGTCATATCGGCAGATTTACTTGTTTGATAAATTTGGTAAGGTGCTCCATGAACTTCTCCAAGAGCAGCAAGTACTTGTTCAGTTTCCGGGGATAAACGGTATTTTTTTGTCTCTAGTAAATCAGTCAGCATACCTTGAAAAGGAAGGAGATTCGGTTGTTCTTGTACGAATTGTGAAAGGGTCACATCGTCAAGTTGTAGTAATTCTGAATCAATAAAAGATAATGATGAATTTATTTTTGATAGTAATGATGATAGCTTTCCAACATTCGCCTGATTGTTTGGATTTGTTCCATCTTCTGATTGCCTTAAAGAAGCAAAAGTAGAAATTTTTATTAACTTATGGGTAAGTTTTTCACGTTGTTCTAAACATTGAAGTAAAGTAACGGAGTTTTCAGTTACCTTTCCTTTAAAAGCATCAAATTGACTTAGATCATTTTCCACCATTTTGAGATGGTCTTGCCAAGTG
The DNA here is from genome assembly GCA_041640555.1 of Bacillaceae bacterium. GTDB lineage: Bacteria > Bacillota > Bacilli > Bacillales > Cytobacillaceae > Robertmurraya_A. The sequence goes on along the minus strand of JBEQAB010000001.1, from coordinate 921,186 downwards.
TCTTCAGAATCAAACAAATCACTTAAATCCCATGTTAAATGCTCGGGCACCTCTTCACGTAAATACCTTTTTTGAGATGTTTTCTCCATTTTCCTTTCCTCCCAACTATGTATTTCGTATTCCTAAGTATATACAGTGTTAGTATACATGATTTCGAGTGATTTTTCTAAATATTTTAACAGATTCACACAAAAAAACAGTGAGATTATTTAACCTCACCGTCCTCGGTTACTGTTTATTCTTCCATTTTCTTTGAAAGGCATCTGTCACATTCCAAGAAGTACGATTCAGCCTGTTCATGTACCTGTTGACCACACTCAGGACAAACCTTCTTAGGTAATGTTCGGAAAAACTCAACTGGACTCATTAACATTTTTTACTCCTCCTTATATAATACAGATTATTTTACTAACTATTGTTATAGTACAGTATACACGAGGATGTTTAAAATGTGTAGACCCTTTTCATAAAAAATTCAAAATATTTTATAAATAAGCGAAGTGTACTAAGATATCATTTTCGGTGGGAAAACAAAAGAAAATAATTGTGACAAAAAACAAAACTTTTTCTTTTATAAACGGTATCTATCCATTAAAATCAAGTAGATATAAACTGTTTTAATAAAGGAGGCATCTCTTTTATGCAAGAAATTATTGGATCGTACAATCCTATTTTAATTTTTTCTGCATTTATTTTAACGATAATGGCTTCCTATACTTCAATGAACCTTGTTGCAATGCTTCATACCTCCGAAAGAAATAGGAGGTTTTTATTGATTGCCGGTACCTTATCTATGGGTGTGGGTATTTGGTTAATGAATTTTATTGGGATGCTTACCATAGATGGAGCAGAGGCCTTTCATTATCGTATTCCACTACTTTTGTTATCACTGATAATCGGAGTTAGCTTTGTAGGACTTGCATTTTATACTGTTACAATATATCACTTTCATAAAACAAGTCTGTTATTTGGAAGTATTTTTATGACTTGTGCAGTTTTATTTGTTCATATGGTTGGGATGCTAGGACTAGAAATCGTTTTTTCTTATGATCCTCTTATCCTTTTCGTTGCTCTTGTTTTGATGTTTGCTTCTTTTTGGTTCGTATTTTGGATGCTGTTTTTTGCTAAAAACTTTTCGGTTAGTCATCGTATTTGGATGAAGCCTTTGGCTGCATTAGTATTAACGATAGCTATTGTGGAAGGGCATTTTTTACTTGTAAAATCAGCTGCAATTATTAGGTTTAAAAATACGGACCCATTAGGGAATATGTATGATGAACGAGTATTTATTTATTTTGTTCTGTTCTTATCGATAGTCATCTTAATAGGCTTAATTTCTTCTTCAGCGTACATCAGTAGAAAGTTGGCTATTACTGACACAAATCTTAAAGATATCACTGCTGCATTAGACGAATCTTCGATTGTTGCTATTACAGATCAAAAAGGGAAGATTACCTTTGTTAACGACAAATTCGTTGAAATCTCTAAGTATCAAAAAGAAGAGCTTCTCGGCATGGATCATCGTATTCTAAACTCGGGGTATCATCCTCGGGGTTATTTCCAACAACTTTGGAGAGTGATTAGCTCAGGAAGAGTTTGGAAAGGGGAGATCCGAAATAAAGCGAAGGATGGAAGCTTCTATTGGGTCGATACGACCATTGTTCCGTTTTTGGGAAAAAACAGCAAACCGTATCAATATGTTGCGATTCGTCATGATATAACCAATAGAAAATTAGCAGAAGAGAAATTGAAAAATTCCTTAAAAGAAGTTAATGACATAAATTTTGCATTAGATCAATCCTCTATTGTTGCTTTTACAGATGAAAAGGGAAAAATTACAAAGGTGAATGATAAGTTTTGTGAGATATCTAAATACTCACGTGAAGAGCTGATTGGGAAAGATCACCAAATCTTAAATTCGGGTTTCCATTCTAAAGCTTTCTTTAAAGAGTTGTGGAGCACAATTGGGAACGGATATGTTTGGAAGGGTGAAATTAGAAACAAAGCAAAGGACGGAACATATTATTGGGTTGATACAACCATCATCCCGTTTATGAATGAAAAAGGGAAACCGTACCAGTACCTTGCAATTAGAAATGATATTACTGAAAGAAAGAAAACAGAAGAAACACTTCATCGTCAGGATAAGCTAGCTGCTGTTGGTCAGCTCGCTGCCGGGGTGGCCCATGAAATAAGAAACCCTCTAACTTCTATGAAGGGATATGGAGAGTTTCTATTAGAGGATGAGACCGATCCACAAAGAAGAGAATTTATTGAGATTATTCTTGATGAGATTGGCCGTGTAAATACGATAGTTGAGGATTTTATGGTTCTTGCCAAGCCTAAGGCAGTAGAACTGGAAGAAAAAAATATTGTTACAATAATTAATAATGTACTTTCACTATTAGAATTCGAAGCACGAAAAAAGAATGTGAAAATGAGTTTTGAAGCAAATGAGGATATTATTCAAATTGAGTGTGATGAAGATAGACTGAAACAGGTGTTTCTAAACTTTGTAAAGAACGGTATTGAAGCAATGCCGAATGGTGGGGAATTAACCGTTAAAGTAAGTGTCGAGGATCACCAAGTACAAATCTCAATTCAAGATACAGGGGTTGGGATACCAGAGGATAAGCTCAAAAAGATTGGTGAACCGTTCTATACAACCAAAAAGGAAGGTAACGGCCTAGGGTTAATGGTTAGCTTTAAAATCATTGAAAGCCATCAAGGGAAGGTATATATAGAAAGTGAAATAAACAAAGGCACGACCTTTAATATCATATTACCGGCAAAAACTGCTTAAGCTTAGACCCCAGTCATTTTTAGACTGGGGTTTTTCTTATTATTTTTGCTCATTTTTTTCTTTTTGTACAAAAAATCGATGAACGGGTTTGGCAACTTTGCTAAAGTTCGTCTCTATTTTTTCAGCCAAGTGTGAGGCTCTTTCATAAATGGCAGTCTTTAAATAATCGAGTTGTCTTTGGATTTTCTCCGAAATGGCTTCTTGATGGTCTAATCTTTCCATCACTGTTTGATGAAATACCTCTTGTAATCCCATTTTTTCTGAAATTTCTTCATACATATTTTCATGCACTTGTAGTTGTTTCGTTAATTCAACTGTTTGTTGTTCGTGTGATGAAAGTGTTGAACTAAGCTCGATTAAACGCTGATCTTGTAAAGACAGTTGATCCACCATTGCTTCATGCATAAGCCCTTCTTTTGTAATTTCATTAAGAACAAGTTCATTTTCTTTTTCTAGCTTATCCAGTCTCTCAAGAATTTTTTTATTGGTTTTACTTTGTTCTATCATAATTGATGCAATCTCGCGCAAAGACTGTTCTGATCGGCTGATTTCTTGTAATAACTCATTAAATTTGATCTGCTGAGAGGAGGTAGTTTCACTAATCGTATGATGAAATGATTCAATGGATTGTGATAAAGTAGTGTTAGTCATTTTTTGATTTTGCAAAACGTCTTCAAAGTAAGAATACCGGAATATGGTTTGATTGGAGTTTGGTTCTCCTTGGTTCGATAGTATTAACGGATTTTCATTATTTAACGGCATCAAATCTCTCCTTTATGGAATTAAAAGTAAATAGGTGGAATCCTTTCTTTATGTTATGATAGGTTGCGGTCATTTGTTTATCTGCGTTCAGCAAAACTGTGAAGTTAAAATGTCTTTAAAATAAGGGGGCATTTTTGTGGAGTTCTTTTCTTTAGATTCTTCTGTTGAAGCAAATGATATTAAGTTAACGGTTAACACGGAGATGTTGATGTTTTGGATTCACTTTTCTTCTTTTCACTTGCATTGGCGTGGTTATGAGGTGGAAGAAAACGTGAATATGGATGATATAGAGAAGGAACATCTTCAGCAAGAATTACAATTCTTTAATTTTCTATACCATAAGTTTTTAATGTATGTTCCAGAAGCTGACGGAAGAGGAGAACATTTGACTGCGATTTCTCTTCCGCTACAGGTGGTTGAAAAAGTCTTTTATGAACTAGATGATTTTATTCAGTATTGTCAGGTTCATGGAGAGAAAAAATTATTAACAATAGCTATGAATTATAAGTCCACCTTTGCCACATTGTTTCAGGAGATTAACCCAAATACATTTCATTAAACCTGAGTCATCACCAGAACTTTTTAAGATCTGGTTTTTTTTATTCAAAAATAGTGGGACAAGTTTTATAATTTAGAGATACGAATTAAAAGGAAGTGTAAACATAGTGATTGATTTACGAAGTGACACAGTGACAAAACCGACAAAAGAAATGAGGGAGGCTGCTTTTAATGCCGAGGTTGGTGACGATGTTTATGGAGAGGATCCAGCTGTAAATAAATTAGAAGAGGAAGCTGCTGCAATTCTTGGTAAGGAAGCGGCACTATTCGTAACAAGTGGAACACAAGGGAACCAAATTGCTGTTCTGACTCATTGTCGTCCTGGCCAAGAGCTTTTACTAGAAGCAGAATCACATATTTTTTATTATGAGTCAGGTGCGGTGTCCGCGTTAGCTGGCGTGCAAACTAGAACGATACAAGGTTCTAGAGGAGCGATGGACCCGCAATTAGTACGTTCGGCTATTCGTCCAGAAGACATTCATTTTCCAGATACGGGCTTAATTTGCTTGGAAAATACACATAATCGTGCAGGTGGTGCAGTCGTTCCTGTTGAAAACATGAAACAAATCTATAAAATAGGTGCAGAAAATCAAATACCTGTCCACGTGGATGGAGCTAGATTGTTTAATGCATCCGCAGCTTTGGGTGTCTCTGTAACAGATTTTACGAAGTACTGTGATACGGTACAAGTATGTTTATCAAAAGGGCTTGGCGCACCTGTTGGTTCGATTTTGGCTGGAAATAGAGAATTTATGGCTAAAGCAAGAAAGTGGAGAAAAAGATTAGGGGGAGGATTACGTCAGGCTGGAATGATTGCAGCACCAGCCTATGTAGCCTTAACAACGATGAGAGAAAGATTAATCGAAGACCATCATTTAGCTAGCAGCTTGTCTGATGCCTTTAGAAATATAAAAGGGATTCAAGTGGTCAATGAAGTAGAAACAAATATTGTCGTTGTTGATGTAGCAAATTTACAAATGAGCTCACAAGCATTTGTAAATGAATTAGAAAAACAGGGAGTGCTTGCTGTTACTTTTGGACCAACCTCTGTTAGGTTTACCACTCATCATCAAGTGAACAAACAGGATATCGAACGGACCATTGACCTGGTTGCAAACATATCAGCAGTAGCAACAATATAAAATTACCTAGGGTAGCCTTCAACAAGGTTATCTTTTTTTATGTCATTTTTCCTTGTTTATGCCATTTTTATTCTCGATTTTTCCCATCTATGTTTTGTCTCGAAAAAAGAAACAATACATATGTAACACTTATTTACTAAAAGGAGGGGTTTAAATTGAACAAGCGTCTACTTTCTGTAGGTTTTTCTTTAATGTTGCTTACTGCTTGTAATAACAATGTAGCCGAAGATAATAATAACCGCACAACCGGTACTTCGGATGTAGGATTTACAAGTGATCAAGCATCAAGATATACAACAAATAGAACTCAACGAGTGAATAATACGGATATGAATCCTCTTGTACGTTTAGGTCGTGGAGATCATCAATATCATATGGACTCCGATTACCGAGGAGGAAGAGAGATTGGCCGTACAGATGTGGGAACTAATCCATCACCAACCGATGATTATCGGTATGTGAAAAAAGGACGAGGAGAGAATCGAGGCATTGGAGCAGCTGGTATGAACGGATCATCAAATAAACAAGGTGAATCCAAAGCACTGGCACATAACGGTGACATATTAAAAATTAAAACGGGTGTTATCACAATTGACCCAAATGCTTATAGTACAGGTACACCAAGTGGGAAATATCCACATAGCCAGATTATTAAGCAAGGTCAATGGAAGATTGTTACTGGTCAAACTGGACAGCAACAACCAACCCAACAACAGCCGCAGGCGACACAGCCACAACAAGCTCCAACACAAAATCAAAACCAAGCAGCACCTGCTGCCCCAGCTCCAGCACCAAAAACTACACCTGCTGCTGGATCCATTAGCTCAATTGAATCGCGAGTAATTGAGTTAACAAATGCGGAACGTAAGAAAGCTGGCTTACCTGCGCTTCAAGCTGATACTAAACTTAGTAACGTAGCTCGTGAGAAATCACGTGATATGCAACAAAAAGGATACTTTTCACATACCAGTCCAACCTATGGCTCTCCATTTGACATGATGCGTGATTTCGGTATTACGTATCAAAGTGCTGGTGAGAACATTGCAAAAGGACAGAGAACTCCTGAGGAAGTTGTCCAGGCATGGATGAATAGTGAAGGCCATCGTAAAAACATTTTAAGTGGTAACTATTCACATATTGGCGTTGGTTATGTAGAAGCTGGAAACCATTGGACCCAAATGTTTATTAAGAAGTAGTAAGAATGCTCCCTTCATGGGGGCATTTTTTAAGTAAATAAACAAAATGGAATAATTATGGTCATAATGCAAAAGTTAGGAATGAAGCTTTTTTGATTGAGGTGGCTAGTTTGTTCAAATCTTCAACCGTTTTTGAGCGAAGAATGTTCGTGTTTGCATTGATAGTAATAACTGTATACTTACTACCTTTATTTATATTAGGAGAAAATGCGCATATACGAGTTCATGATAACTTGGATTCCAATCTCGCTTGGTATAAAGTTCTTTCCCGTAGTGGGGAACTATTTGGAGAGATTGATGCTGTAATCCCACAAGTAATTAATGGACTACCAAGAAATGCCTTTGGAACTGAATTTAGTGGTATCGTTTGGCTTCATCATTTTCTTCCAACGATGACGGCGTATTCTCTTAGCCAGGCGATCACACGTATTTTTGCATTTCTTGGTATGTACTTATTGCTTCGAGATTACTTTGTGTCGAATTGTCCTGATACGGTAATTCGTATAGGGGTTGCATTAGCATTTGCACTAACTCCTTTCTGGCCATCAGGGATGCTAAGTACACTTGGTATGCCATTGGCCTTATGGGCATTCCTTAATGTTCGAAGTGGAAAGAAAACCTGGAAAAACGTAATCATTTTTACTTTTTTACCTTTTTACTCTAGCTTTGTACTGGGTTTTTTCTTCTTTTTGGTAGCGGTGGGAGTTTTTTGGTTTTACGAGCTTTTAACGAGAAAAATGCTTCAAATACGATTTTTGCTTTCTATTGTGTATATGACAGTAGTTTTTTTACTCGTAGAATATCGTCTTGTTAGCTCCTTCCTCGTCGCTGGTGAACCAAACAGTCGAGATGAATATATTCATGCCACTCTTCCATTATGGCGTGTGGTGCGCTTAACTTTTAAGAATTTCATCTTAGGGCATACACATGTGATGACCGTTCATGGGTTAGTTATCCTTCCAATTCTCTTCATCGCCCTTTTTTTAGTATTAAAAAACAAGAGTTGGAAAGAGCATAAAGTGTATCTTAGCTTATTCGTTTTAAACTTTTTCTTATCCCTTTGGTATGCATTTTGGTTTTATGAAGGGTGGGCTCCAATCGTAGAAAGATTTCATTTTTTGAATACGTTTAACTTCGCTAGGTTTCACTTTCTTAGACCGCTAATTATTTATATTAATTTCGCACAAGCCTTGTCCATTATTAAGTCATACTTTCAAAAAAATGGATATATTCGCTACATTCTTATTGCGCAGATTTTGCTGTTATTTGCCTTTAATGAAGAGATCATTAATCATCGAAAGCCAACCGTAAAACAATTTTACGCAACAGAACAATTTGAAAACATAAAAGCGTATATACAAAGACCAGTAAACGACTATCGTGTAGTAAGTATCGGCCTTCATCCGGCAATTGCACAGTATAACGGTTTCTACACGCTGGATACGTATAATAACTTTTATCCTTTAACTTATAAGCACCATTTTCGAACCATTATTGAAAAGGAATTAAGTAAAAATAAAAAAATTAAAAAGTATTTCGATGAATGGGGAGGAAGATGCTATATTTTTACAGCCCAACTTGGAAAGCATTATATGGTAAAAAAGAATTCTTCTAAAACTCTAAAAAATTTGCAACTTCAGACATTCAATTTAAAGGAATTAGGTGGAGAATACGTATTTTCAGCATTGCCAATTCAAAATGCGGATGAAAACCAATTGAAGCTTGAAAAAATTTTTCAATCGGACAGCTCAGCTTGGACCATTTACTTATACAAATTATATTAAACAGCTAGGAGGAGCATTACTTTGAATTCACCAAACGTAACGATTGTTGTACCTTGTTACAATGAAGAAGAAATCTTACACAAAACCTTTTCTGATTTATCAAACTTGCTAACTAGTATGATTGATGATGGACAAGTTTCTTCAAAGAGTAAGATACTGTTTGTAGATGACGGCAGCAAAGACCAAACATGGAAACTAATCTATAAAGAAACGTTAAAGAACGGAATGATTAAGGGAATTAAACTGTCTAGAAATGTGGGTCATCAAAATGCTTTATTAGCCGGTATTCACATAGCTACAGAGTCATCGGACGCTATTATTACGATTGATGCAGATTTACAGGACGATATACATGTTATGCGAGAATTTATTGAGAACTATCAGATGGGATATGATGTTATTTATGGTGTAAGGGAGAAGCGTGATTCAGATACATTCTTTAAAAGATTTACAGCTGAATCATTCTATAAGTTAATGAACAAAATGGGAGTAGAGCTTATTTATAATCATGCAGACTATCGTTTATTGAGTAAGCGTGCAGCAGAATACCTACAAGAATTTGAGGAAGTGAATATGTTTTTGCGGGGAATTATTCCTCTCCTTGGATTTCAATCTACAAAGGTTTTTTATGAAAGAAAAGAACGAACAGCTGGTGAGAGTAAATATCCTTTACGGAAAATGCTATCGTTTGCATTTAATGGTATTACTTCCTTTTCAGTTACTCCGATTCGATTAGTTCTCGTAGGAGGTTTAGTATCTTCTTTTATCAGTCTTTTCTTTGCACTTTATTTTCTAGGTTTAAAGTTTTTTGGAAATACAGAGCTTGGCTGGACTTCCCTTATCACCTCTATTTGGCTGATTGGCGGTCTTCAATTAATCGCAATTGGGTTAATAGGGGAATATATCGGAAAAATATATAAAGAGTCCAAGCGACGTCCAAAATACATCGTTGATATTGATATGTTCAAGCTGCCAATCGGACGAAATTTTGCACTTGAAGAGGGTCAAGAGTTGTTCAAGGATGACGCTATTCCCATTCAAAGCTTATCTGAATATAACAATTAAGCCTATTTTTTTGTATCCATAAAAGCTATAATATGAGCTCGGGACAAAACTCAGTGTGTAAGCTCTGAGTTTTTATTATTAATATAGGGGAAGACAATGATGGCAACTTATTTACAACTTTGGCAAAAGGCATTACAAATAGAGATTTCATATTTGAAAAAGTACGGGAGCACAAGGTATCGCCTTACTCATGGTTACGCGATTAATGAGAGGGAACCTTTTATTTATTATTTTAATACGGCGTCAACTACTACGAGTATTCCAATTGGGTCTAAAGTAACATTATGGTGGGGAGAGCGAAAAATAGCTGGTCGAGTTTTATCATCAGAAGGGAAAAGTATGATGATAGAACTTGAACAATATATTGGAGCTGTCTTAAGTGAACTCATGCTCCAATATGATCCATGGGAACTTTTAGACGAATTAATTAATCGACTTCAAGACATTCGTTCAAGCAAGAAGAAAAGGGCGAGGATTCAAAAAATGATGGAGCCAAGCATGGTGCCGCTCCATCCGATTGAAAAAATAAAAACGAATGTACATGAGCTTGTGCTCAGGTCAAAATATAACCCGGTTACCTTTGTTTGGGGTCCTCCTGGAACTGGAAAAACTTATACATTAGCTAGGGTTGTTGCCAATAAATATTTAAAAGGGAAAAAGGTGCTTGTGTTATCTCAAAGTAACCAAGCTGTGGATGTGTTAATGTTAGAGCTCCTGAGATTTGTTGACAAACAAAATAAGCTCAAGGATGGAGAGCTTCTTCGATATGGATCACAAGTAAGTGAAATATTACAGGATACTCCCTTAACGATGGATTATTTATTAAAAAAACATCACCCTGACCTCTCAGAGCAAAAAGAAGAAATGAGAACGGAGAGGCATTTACTAAAAAAAGATTTAGTAGGTTCTTTCTCTGCAAGAGACTCTCAAACACTTTTAGAAATAGAAAAAAAGTTAGTTCAGGTACTAGATAAAATTCGTACGAAAGAAATAATGTTTGTAAAAGATGCCGAAGTAATCGGTACTACGCTCGCAAAAGCTGCCTCAGACCCCACTATTTATGAAAAGGAATATGATCTAGTTATTATCGACGAGGTAAGTATGGCATATATTCCGCAAGTTGCATTCGCAGTTTCTCTAGGGAAAAGAAGCATTGTTTGTGGTGACTTTAAACAGCTACCACCCATTGCACATGCCAATCACCTACTAGTAAATGAATGGTTAAAAGAGGATGTGTTTCATAAGTCTGGAGTTGTATACGGGTTGAAAGAGGGGGCGTTGCATCCTCATTTATTTTTATTATCGGAACAAAGGAGAATGCATCCCGATATCTCAGCATTCACAAACCAATTTGTTTATTTGGGTCTTGTAAAAGATTACAAAAGTATGTACACCATAAGAGAGCCAATCGCAAATAGAGCTCCATTTCCAAAGATGGCATCGATTTTATTAGACACGAGTTATATGGGGGAGTACTGTATGCGTTCCACTTCTGGGTCGCGATTTAATTTGTTACAGGTTTTGCTCTCATTTCAGGTCATTCATGAATTATATGTGGGTGGTTCTAAAAATATAGGGTATACGACTCCATACCGTGCTCAAGCAGAACTAATGGATACACTGTTGCAAGATTTATACAATCAACAGCTTCAGAATGGGGAGATTCTATCTGCAACGGTACACAAATTTCAAGGTAGTGAAAGGGAAGTAATGGTTTTTGATACGGTTGATTCCTTTCCTGAAAGTAGACCGAGCATGTTATTAACCGGGAAAGAGAGTGAGAGGTTAATTAATGTAGCAGTGACAAGGACAAAGGGGAAATTTATTCATCTTGCTAACCGAAATTACATAAAACAGAAGGTATACCGAGATAAAACGGTTCGAAAGTTAGTAGAATTTCAGGAAAGTAACAATCAGCTTATTACTTCAGGACAAATAGGTACCTGGATAAAAAATCAACATGATCATGTAACCTGGATGCATGCGAAAAAACTCGAGAAATTGATAAGCGATGTAAAGTCAGCCAAATCTGAAATTCTTGTTTCTCTTCCAGAAGGAAAAGAGTTATCAAATGAGTGGATCCGACTTTTACAGGACTCTTCCGTTAAACTAACTATAAGACAAGAAGAGAAACAACCACCATTTCCTTTGGTCATGCTTGATAAGAAGATTCTTTGGGTTGGAGTACCTTATGAGGCTGCCAATGAAATATTGCCACCATTTATATCAATCCGAGTTCATTCTGAAAAGCTTTGCACCTATTTACTATCACAGTTATAGAAATAAAAAAAGAAAAGACCCCCGTAGGAGTCTTTTCTGCGTATTGCGGCGACGAGACTACACGCCACATTCGTGTATTCCAATAAAGGAGCGTCTCTCGACTTATGCAATTCAGCTCATCGCTTTATTACTATAGCACGTCTTAACATTTAGTACAAGAGAAATTTATTTATTTGCAATCAGATGCAAATTAGTGCACAATAAAATAAATACTTTTAAATTGAGATATTTTAATTAAAGATAAGGGAGTGCTAATAATGGAGCAGTTATTACCTTTAAAAGGACAACACCATGTATCCGCCATAACAGCGAATGCAAAGGGAAATTATGAATTTTATACAAAAACGCTAGGTTTACGACTTGTGAAAAAAACGGTAAACCAAGATGATACGTCTGTCTATCATTTATTTTATGCAGATGAACGAGGGAATCCAGGCACCGATCTGACGTTTTTTGAAATACCTCATGCAGGTCAAACAAGATACGGTACAAATAGTATCTCAGCTACTTCTCTACGTGTTCCATCAGATTCTGCGATTCAGTATTGGAAGGAAAGATTCGATTCTTTAGGTGTGGAATATGAGGAACAAAACGTATACGAAAGATTATCTCTTGCATTTAAGGATTTCGAAGGACAAAGATTGATGCTTGTGTCAGATGAGAATAATCAAGGTGTTAAAGGGGGAAGACCTTGGGAGAAAAGTCCAGTTCCCGTTGAACACGCAATAATTGGATTGGGCCCTGTGATGTTGACAGTAGCAAAGCTTGAATCTACTGCTATGATTTTAACGCGAGTACTAGGGTTCAGGGAAGTAGGAACATATACGATACAAGAAAAGAAGGTGACAGTGTTTGAAACCGGATTAGGAGGAACCGGAGCCGAATTACATGTCCTTGAAGAGTCAGACCTCCCTGTGGAAAGACCAGGACGCGGAAGTGTTCACCACGTAGCATTTCGAGTGGAAAATGAAGAACAATTGCGAAAGTGGGTTCAGTATTTAAAAGAGTTGCGAATCCCTAGCTCAGGATTTGTAGAGAGATACTACTTTAAGTCATTATATTTTCGAGAGGCTAATGGAATATTATTTGAATTAGCGACGGATGATCCAGGTTTTGAAGGGGATGAATCATTTGAGAATCTTGGTGAACGTCTCGCTCTTCCGCCATATTTTGAAGCGCAAAGAAGCAGTATTGAAGCAAAGTTAAAACCGTTAGATACAAAAGAATAAAAACGTTAAAAGATGTCCATGAAATCGGACATCTTTTTTGATAGACAATGTTGTTAATACTGATATAATTATGTTAGCAAATGCTAGCAGATTGATAAAAAAGTACCAGGAGGAAGGTTGTAGGGATGGGAGAAGAGAAAAGAGTCCAGCTTAATGTACGAGTGACAAAAGAAACATTAGAAAAACTTGATGAAATAGTAGAGTATTATCAGGAGCATACAAAAATCGGTAGAGTTTATAAAGGTGATGTGCTCACTGATATTATTGATAAATCTTACGAGGTTATGAATAAACAAAAGAAAAATATAAGAAAAATATAAAAAACTTCGAGTCGTGAACTCGAAGTTTTTACATTGAATTTAAAAAATCATATTAAGAACAAAATAACAAAGTGCTGCAATAGTTGCTGAAATAGGTAAAGTAATAACCCAAGTAATTAACATTCTTTGAGCGGTTCCCCATTTTACACCCTTTAGACGGTGAGAAGCACCTACCCCTAAAATAGAAGACGAAATAACATGCGTGGTACTTACTGGTAGGTGAATATAAGTAGCACCAAAAATGATCATTGCTCCAGTTAAGTCAGCTGCTACTCCATTAACAGGTCTTATTTTCATGATTTTTCCACCAACTGTCTTGATGATTTTCCAACCACCAACACTTGTTCCTAATCCCATGGCTAACGCACAGGAAAATTGAACCCAGAAAGGGATATCTGTAGAAGTAGTAAATCCGTTGGCGATTAATGCCATCGTAATAATCCCCATCGCTTTTTGGGCGTCATTTGTTCCATGTGTATAAGCTTGAAGAGCAGCTGTGAAAATCTGGAAAGTACGAAAGTTTCTATTCGTCTTTGTTAGATTATTGTGTTTAAATATTACCTTAAATAAGCTATAAACAATAAATCCAGCTACAAATGCAATAATGGGAGAAAAAAGTAATGCCTGCAAGATTTTTAAGAATCCGGAATAATTCAACGAAGTGAAACCTGCAGCTGCAATAGCTGCACCAGCAATCGATCCAATAATGGCATGTGAAGAGCTACTAGGAATTCCATAGTACCAAGTTAATAAGTTCCAGAAAATCGCTGCAATTAAAGCAGCTAATATTACAAGCTCTCCGTTTTGTAATGTAAAGGGATCGACAATATCCTTGGTGATCGTCTTTGCAACCCCGGTGAATGTCATCGCACCTACAAAGTTCATGACCGCAGCGAGGATGATTGCATGCCTTGGCTTTAACGCTTTTGTTGAAACTGATGTTGCAATTGCGTTTGCTGTATCGTGGAATCCATTAATAAAGTCAAACGCCAGTGCTCCGATTACGATCAAAATGGTTATCACAAATAATGCATCCATATTAAAACGTCCCCTTATGCATTTTTCATGATGATGGTTTCAAGTGTGTTTGCCACACCTTGACAGCTATCAGCAATCTCTTCAAGTTCTTCGTAAATTTCTTTGTATTGAATCACACGAATTGGATCTTTTTCTACTGAAAATAAATGCTTAATTGACTGACGAAGGATACCATCACATTTTGACTCATAGTCTTTAATTTTAATTGCATGTTCACGAATCGATGGAAGTTTTTTTGTTGAAAGCAGTTCAACCGATTGCTGAATTTCAATCGCACAGTTTCTGATAGCCTCTACAAACTTGACCATAAATTCGTCAGCTTCAGTGATATTGTACATTTCAAACATAGCTGCACAATGCTCAATACCATCGATTACATCATCCATACTCATAGCTAGAGCAAGGATATCTTCGCGCTCAATTGGAGTAATAAAAGCGTTATTTAATTCTTTTATTACTTCGTGTACATATGTATCTCCTTTAGTTTCATAATCTTTTAATGTTTCGGAGAATATTTTTAGATCGCTCACATTTTTCAACTTGTAATCAGCGAAATAATCTGCACCTTCTTTAAGGTTTTGTGCAATGCTGCTTAACAAAGTATTAAATTTGTCTTTCTTCTTGAAAACCATCATGTAACCTCCAGTTATATATCACTTCATCCAAACGAGATTAATTTTATACGAAAACTATTAAATAGGAAAGAATTTTGTCGAAAAAATACAGGTTTTTTCATAATTCGTTCATTTTTTCTACAATTACCAATTTGCTGAGCTGAATGTTTGATTTTCATATCATCGTATGTCTTTCTATGTAGTCTCTCTAAAAACACAAAAAAAAACACATCTTAGATGCTAAGAGCTGTGTTGGGTGGAAGAACGGAAAATACTATGTAGGATACTGTGTTTTTTCTTTCTTCGGGGTTTATTATATATTGGTTGTTCGGAAGGAGTAGCAAGGGTTAATGGAGATACTTGCTGTGCTTCTAATTCACAAATTCTTTCTTCTAGTTTTTCGAGGGTAGCTTGCATTTCTTCCATTTCTCTTCGATGTTGGAGTATCTGATATTCCACGACCTGGTCCGCCTTCGACTGCACAAGGGATTCTAGACATTTAATACGATTTAAGAGAACCGAATTTTCATCCACCATGGAAGTATGAACTGAGCCTCTTCGTAAATAGTCTTTACCAGCTGCAACTTCATTGTAAACGAGTAAAGCTTCGTTTTGTTGTTCTTTATAAGTTATTAAAAGATCAACATCTTCCTGCCGGTAAGTGAAATGACCCATTTCATTTTTCTCTAAGTTAAGTTTTAATTGTTTTACCCAACGTTTTACGGTACTTGAAGAAACTCCTAATTGCTTAGCAACCGAACTCGTATTCATATCCTCAACTCCTTTATAGTAAATGTTCGTTCTTAAAAATTGAATTCCTATCTTGGCGACAAAACTTCTTTTAATTCGCCAAAAGAAGTGCAATTTTTTAAAACAAAAAGCAGAAGGTCACGGCCTTCTGCTTCTCTTATTTTCGTCTATTTGCATATTCTTCAACCATTTCCTTGGTTACAAGTTTTCGAGGTGGAAGATTTTCAATTTTTTTAGAAAGTTTGTTCATTTCGATTGTAATAGAGTTAATGTTGTCGGTAGTGAAAGGAAGGCCTCTTTCGAAAAGAGATAATGCTTCCTCTATGTAGAATTCCCGTTCCCGGTCAAGATTTGCGTAATGGGTTAAAATAGCGTTTAATTTTTTCGCATGATCAGATAATGCTTTATGTACACTCACAGAAATTCGCCCCTTTTGTTATTAAAAATGGTGCCTGCAAAGCAGACACCAACTCCCTCCGTCCGTACATGGTTAAGTGTCCCGCAACAAGCGAATGTTCGGAGGGAGCACCATAATCATAGCATCTTTTTAGAAAGGAAGCAAAGGTCAAAAATAGGATAAAAAGGCATATGATTTAAAACAATATGAATTAATGGTATGGTTAATTGATTAGTGTTTATTTGGAGGGTGAAAAAATGTTATTACAAAAAATACATGATGAAAGTATTGTACATACAAAAATGAAAATCCATCAGGATATAGAGTCATTTTTCGAGCAGCAGGAAGAGAGGCCAACTTTTGAGGAGTATTTACGTGCAAGAGGTCATTATTTGGATCAAATATGGGTAAATGTTTGGCTTACAAGAGTGTCTAACCAGGTTCCCCGAGTAGATAAGAAAGATTTTTTACAGGACCGTGGGATTGAAACAGAGGGAATGGCTAGAAAAATGATTGACCACCTGTTCCGAACAGAGATCAGAGATTATGAACCATTTAAAGTAACAGATTGGCTAGAGGAAACATATGCTAAGGAATACGAAAAATGGGATGATTTGTATGATCGTACGATAGAGCAGGTACAAAAAAGAGAAGAAGCAACTCAGAAATTAATAAAAAAAGAATCTGTTCTAGAAGCGATAAAGGAAAAAGCATCGGATGTATTCTCAAGCGGCTATCAAAGTCTTTATTTGTATATAAGATATTTAATTGGTTTACAAATGAAAGCAGATCTTCATTCTAAGCCTAGATATAAAAGGCTCGATACATATGCGCTTGAAGAGAAGCTTGAAATAGAGGGCAGCTTTGATGAGCTTCTTGAACAGTCGCTTTCTTACTTTTTAGATGAGCTAACAGGGGATATTCAGAAAACGAATTATGATGGCAGGTTTTATTATGAATATGAAACCTATGGTGACTTATATAGTTCCTTTGTTTGGAAAAATCTTTTATCTCTTGCTCCATCAAAAGTAATGACTAATCTTGACGATGAAACAAAAAACGATTATATCCAGTTAACCGGGCAAGCACTTTCGAAATCAAAGATGAAGGAGCTTGTGGAAGAAGAACTTGAGTCTTTATTTTCCAAAATGTTTTCTGAATTAGAAAATGAATATATTGATCACTTGTTACAAGCAGTGGAGACACCTTATGATCTTGATTTTCATAGCAAATTGTATGAAGAACAAAAAGCAGAAAGTGAGAAACGGAAAGCCGAAGAGGAGGCTGAACGACAAAGAAAGATTGAAGAAGAAGAGCGGATGATGGACGATATATTTGGCAGGGAATATGGAGTAATTTATGATCCAAATGTTGAATATGTCATCCATGTAGGAGAAACAAATACGGGTAAAACTCATCATGCTCTTGAAAGAATGAAGAGAGCAACAAGCGGACTATACCTTGGACCACTAAGACTTCTTGCGCTTGAAGTTTATGATAAGTTAAATGCGGAAGGTATACCTTGTTCTTTAAAAACAGGTGAAGAAGAGAAATTGACTCCAGGAGCAAGCCACATTGCTTCAACCGTTGAAATGTTCCATGAAAAAGATCGCTATGATGTAATTGTCATCGATGAAGCTCAAATGATTACTGATAAGGATAGAGGATTTTCATGGTTTAAGGCGATTACGAAGGCAAGGGCTCGTGAAGTGCATATTATAGGCAGCAGAAATTCAAAAAATATGATTTTGCAATTACTTGGAGAATCAAAAACGGAAATTCATGAATATAAACGAGACATCCCGCTTGAGGTGGAGGGTAATGAATTTTCCATTAAACATGTACGAAAGGGAGATGCATTAATTTGTTTTTCTCGCCGAAGAGTGTTAGAAACGGCATCTAGACTTCAGAATGATCGTCATTCAGTCAGTGTGATTTATGGTAGCATGCCTCCTGAGACAAGAAAGAAACAAATTCAACAATTCATTGAAGGAAAGTCCAAGGTCATCGTATCAACGGATGCAATTGGGATGGGTCTTAATTTACCGATACGTCGAATTGTATTTTTAGAAAATGAGAAATTTGATGGGACAAGAAGAAGGCTTTTAACTTCACAGGAAATTAAGCAAATTGCAGGGAGGGCAGGGAGAAAAGGAATATATGATGTTGGTAAAGTGGCATTTACTAAGGATATCCGGCTAATGAGAAGGAAACTAGAACAAGAAGATGAACCTGTTCATACTTTTGCGATTGCACCTACAACTGGTGTGTTAGAAAGGTTTCAAACGTATTATCGTGACCTGGGTACATTTTTTGAATTATGGGATCGCTTTAAAAACCCAAGGGGGACGGAAAAGGCAAGCTTAGCTGAAGAGCGGGAGCTATACGAAATCGTAAAGGGTACTGAAATTGAAGCCCGTCTTTCCTTACAGGATTTATATGGTTTTTTACATCTTCCGTTTGCTTCAAGGGAGCAAGCCTTAATTCAACAATGGTATGAGACCATTTTTGCTATCATTAATAACGAAGACCTTCCAGAGCCAAATATTAAAAAGCGAACTTTGGAGGACCTCGAGCTTTCGTATAAGAAATTAGGATTACATTTATTGTTTTTATATCGCTTAGATCGGAGAACTGAGGCAATTTATTGGGAAAGAGTAAGGGATGAGTTGAGTGACGAGGTCCATGAAAAGCTTCAAACAGATGTTGGTTCTTTTGCAAAAAGATGCCGTAGTTGTGGACGTCATTTGCCCTGGAATTATGATTTTTCAATTTGTGACCAATGTCATGCAGCACGCTATAAACGGTCATAGTGGTTATTTTGTATAACGATTCGCGTAGCTAGAGGCAACAAAGGAGTCAGGTTTGATCTTAGGTTCAAAACCCATGGATTCGATTCTTGTGACCATTTCTTCTACGTATTCACGGGTTTTGTTTCGCTGTCCTGAACCGATATCAATATGTCCTTCCATTGTAAATGAGGCACCATGGTATATATGGGGGAGAACGATATCGATTAGACGATTTTTATGCGCTTCGGTAAAAAGCGAGACAATTCTTTCGGTAAGAGTCGTTTCATAGGAAATCCGCTCATGTAGCTGTTTCATTTCTCTAGGTTCTACAACCTTTCGAATACAAGCCCAGGCACCTTTACCGATGTTTTGAATAACAACTCCACTAATAAAAAGGGTACGATTATGATGAACCTGGGAGTCTGTTCCAACCATCAGTCGGTAGTTTCCACTGGGGTGCAGCTGCATAAAAGTAATCATTCTTTCAAATATATCTTCAAATGACATGTGATTTTCTTGAAGGTTTTGAAACAGAAATATGTCCTTTTGATTATGAGACAAACCGCCACCTACTTTCGCATGCTCTTAGAAAAGTATATGGCTTATACGCAAGGAAGTTGTCATCTTTCTTTTTTTACCATAAAAATGGTCAAGGTTCCTATGGAGGAGTCCTTGGCTTTTTTTGTAAAAATAGGCGATAAAGGGAATGGGGGACATTTATGAATGGTAAAAAAATAGCCGTTGTTACAGGTGCATCTAGTGGTTTTGGTATGTTAACAAGTATTGAGCTAGCAAAACAAAATTATTTCGTAGTTGCGACAATGAGGAATGTAGACAAAAGGGTTGCTTTACTAGAGAGGGCAGGAGAAGCAAAGGTTGCAAAACTTATAGAGGTTTTTTCTTTGGATGTAACTAATGATCATTCTTTACTAGTTTTTAAAGAGAAACTTAGAGAGCTTGGACGAGTAGATGTGTTAGTCAATAATGCAGGTTATGCTGGCGCTGGATTTTCTGAAGAGATACCGATCGATGAGTATCGGCAGCAGTTTGAAACGAATGTGTTCGGAGCGATTTCTGTCACACAATTATGTCTTCCTTTTATGCGAGATCAGAGGAACGGGAAAATTATTAATGTTAGTAGCATTAGTGGAAGAGTTGGTTTTCCAGGGTTATCACCGTATGTAGCAAGCAAGCATGCATTAGAGGGCTGGAGCGAAAGCTTAAGGCTCGAGGTAGGTCCTTTTGGTATTGATGTGGTATTAGTAGAACCCGGTTCTTTTCATACGAGTATTTGGTCGTCTGGAAAACATATAACAGATAAATCCCTGCAGTCACATTCTCCCTACTTTTCTTACATGGAAAAATTATCGTTACAACTTGAAAAAGGAGAAGCCTCCTATGGCGACCCATTAGAGGTGGCTAAACTCATTACAGAGATCTCTCAACAGTCCTCGACCAAGTTAAGGTACCCAATTGGGAAAGGGGTTAAGTTTACTTTGTTCATTAAAAGCTGTTTTCCATGGAGGCTATGGGAGCGTATGGTAATGAAAAAAATAGAGTAGATTTACATAGATTGAATTTCTGTAACATATATTAGTAGGACTGAAACGATTCATAAAGGAGCAGAGATATTGTACCAGAATAAAATTAAAGTTATCGTCTTAAGTCTACTATTTACAGGGGTTTTACCTGCTCTTACTGCTACTGCTCCCCATGTAAAAGCAAATACTCATGGCTCTATTCTTAGTCAGCAATTGGATTCGTTTATTAATGAAGAGCCGCTATTAACAGGAGCGATAGTAGGTGTTAGTATTAGAAACCAGCAAACAGGTGAAGTAATATATGATCATCTCGGATCAACAAGACTTCGGCCTGCTTCCAACTTAAAGTTAATCACAGCAGCAAGTGCCTTAGAAGTGTTGGGAGAAAACTATACCTTCTCTACTAAACTTTTTGTAAATGGAAGGATTGAAAAAGGATTACTAAAGGGTGATGTAATTATAAAGGGGGGTGGGGATCCTACCCTACAGCAATCGGATTTACAAGCTTTTGCTCAAAGCCTGAAAGAGATCGGAATAAAAAGAATTGGTGGACAGATCCTTGGGGACGATACAAGGTATGATGACATTCGTTATTCCATAGATATGCCATGGAGCGATGAAGAAGCCTATTATGGCGCAGAAATATCTGCATTAACTTTATCGCCTGATCAGGATTATGATGCGGGTACAGTAGCACTAGAAGTAAATCCTGCAAAAAAGGTAGGAGAAAAAGTAAGCTTTACGATGAGGCCAGAAAATACATATGTTCAGGTTGTAAATGAAGCCATAACGAGCGCAAAAGATAGTAAGGAGAACCTTACGTTCTCAAGAGATCACTCTACCAATACGATTACGATTTCTGGTCAAATTCCTCAAGGTGCTACAAGTGAAGTTGAGTGGATAGCGGTTTTTGATGCTAGTAAGTTCGTTGTACATCTTTTTGAAGAGGAGTTAATAAAAGTGGGTATCCAAGTGGATAAAGGATACCGTCTAGGAGTGACGCCGAGTAATGCGCGTTTAATCAACGAGCACAAATCGATAACACTAAGAGAGTTATTAGTGCCTTTTATGAAGCTTAGCAATAATGGCCACGGTGAGCTATTGGTGAAGGAAATGGGGAAGTATAAAAAAGGAACGGGTAGTTTTGAAGAAGGATTAGCTGTTATGAATGAGACGTTAACCCCATTTGGAATGGACTTTGCCAACCAAGTGATAAGAGATGGTTCAGGGATCTCTCATGTGAATTTAGTACAACCGAATGAACTTACGAAGCTGTTGTTCTCTATTCAAACAAAGAGCTGGTTTCCGAGCTATTATCGTGCCTTGCCAGTAGCTGGAGCAAAGGAAAAACTGGTAGGTGGAACATTACGATATCGGATGAATCAAGAACCTCTAGTAGCGAAGGTTGTGGCAAAAACCGGAACATTAACAACAGTAAGCTCCATTTCCGGTTATGTAAAAACGAAATCAAAGGGAAATATGATATTTTCTGTTTTAATAAATAATGTGATGGATGAAGAAAAAGCCAAAAAAGTAGAAGACCGATTGATAGCGATCTTAGCGAACCAATAAAGAACCTAGGGGATTGGCCCTAGGTTCTATTCCTTTTCTTTAGGTTGAAACTTTAATAACTTCATTAATTTTTCTGTTGAGGCTTTAATTGTGTAAAAGTGAGGATGGTTTTCATCATCCCAAATGAGGACATATGGATCATCTTCCTCATATGAGAAAATAAGAACGGCTTCATTGACAAAATCATTGAACCATTCATTTTCGACAGTGATAGGTGGATCTAGAGGTATCTTGACCATTACACCTTTTTTGGGGAGTGGATCAAGATTTTTGTACACGCCTGAAATACTTTGAATGATCTTTTCTGTTTCCTTTTGAATATCAGAAGTGGCCGGACTCTCCTGGACCACTTTTCCTTCCTCGATATCAAAAATCTCAACTGGCTTTTGTTCGGCAAAACTAGCAAGTGGAGCTAGAAGGAAGAATACGAAACCAATAACTAGAGTTTTTATTTTCATCATGCATCACCTCATAACTATTATTCCCAATTTAACCGAAATTTTGCTAAAATAAAAGAAGTTGAAAAAGGAGGCATTCTCGATGAATATTATTCATGCACATTTAAAAATAAAGTCAGAAAAACGTGAAGAATTTCTAGAAGTGGTTAAGCCGTTGGTTGAGGGTTCGCAAGCGGAAGAAGGAAATATCCGATATGAGCTATATGAGTTAACCACTGATACTAATACATTTGTCGTATTAGAGGAATGGAAGGACATGGATGCGATTAAGTTTCATAATGAAACTCCTCACTATAAAGACTGGGGGAAGGTAAGCTCAATCTATCTTGCGGCTCCACCTGTTGTGTCTGTTTTTGAAGCAACTAAAAAAAATTAATATTCATAAAAAAACAATCATGTAATTGGTTGTTTTTTTTTGGTTTGGGGAAATTAAGAAAGAATGGAGGAGCGTGCTGATGATATTTGGATGTCATGTTAGCATAAAGGATGGTTACTTAGGTGCGGCAATGCTTGCTAATAAAAAGGGTGCTTCCGCTTTTCAATTCTTTCCGAAAAACCCAAGAAGTCTAGTAGTTAAGGAATATGATCAAATGGATGCTCTAAGCTGTAAGGAATATTGTGACATACATCAACTTCAGTCGATCATTCATACACCTTACCCAACGAGTCTTACTCCAAATGAGGACAAAAAAAATCTCACCATACAATCAATTATTAATGACCTATCTATCGCAGATGCATGTGGGGCGATTGGGGTGGTTATTCATTTCGGCTCCCCTATTCATACATCTGATCCTTTACAAAGCTACCATTTAATGATTGACATGCTAAATTCGGTGTTGGAACAATGGCAAGGACAAGCACTAATCTTGTTAGAAAATATTGCTGGAGGTTCCATGGGGGTTACGTTAGAGGAGCATGTTCAAGTTCGTAGTCTTAGTCAGTTTCCTGAAAAAATTGGTTTTTGCTTTGATACCTGTCATGCCTATGCAAGCGGTTTATGGAGTGGGGAAAATACAAAGGAATTATTACAAAAAGGGACCACATTAAACTACTGGTCGGAAGTAAAGGCATTTCATTTAAATAATTCAAAATATAAGAGTGGTTCTGGAAAAGACCGTCATGCAAATATTTTTCAGAATGGATTTATTAAAGAAACAGATTTTAATGATTTGTTAACATTTCCAATGTTTCAAAATATCCCATTTATCTTGGAAACCCCAAAGGACGAAGGTGTCTCATACGATGACGAGATAGCGCAATTGCAACTAAGATGGGGAGGCTTTAATAAACATTAAACTAATTGTAAAAGGTGAAAACATGAAGATGTTATGTATTGATGGCGGAGGAATCCGAGGGGTTTTTGCAGTTGCCATTCTTCAGGAATTAGAAAAGGATTTAGGAATGAGCATTCGAGATTCCATCGACCTTGTTGCGGGTACAAGCACAGGTTCCATCATAGCTGCTTCTATTGCTGTAAAAAGAGAAATGGTTGAACTCCTCGAAGGGTACCGTCAATATGGAAAAAAAATTTTCAAACGAAAAGCACGAATCGGCTTGTTTCGCAGTATTTATAGTGATCGAGATCTACGTCGCTTTATTCAAAAAGCATTCAAGGAGAAATCGCTTGCTGAAGTAGGAATTCCACTATTAATTCCTGCAGTAAATGTAACGGAAGGGAAACCATATGTTCATCGTTCGCATTATGCTATTCATGAGAAAGGCGAAAATGATCATATTAGGCTCTGGGATGCTGTATTATCCTCATGTTCTGCTCCTATCTACTTTCCACCTAACAATATTAATAATGAAGTCATTACCATTGATGGAGGTCTTTGGGCCAACAATCCTTCACTCGTATGTATTACGGAAGCCATTAAACATTACCAATTAGAAATGGAACAAATAAAAGTGTTATCGATTGGACTTGGTCAACAAAAAATCAATTTCAATTCTAAGAAATCTCATTTGTGGGGGATTAAGCATTGGATGCCTTTCCGGTTACATACGATGACCTTTACACCAAAGCTATTGGACCTTGCCCTCCATTTATCATCGGAATCGATCTCTTATCAGTGTCGACATTTACTTGGAGAAAACTACTTACGATTAAACACGGATTTAGGCAAGGAAGTTCCTTTTGACCAGGTAGAGACAATTGACTGGCTTATTGAATTGGGTCGGCAAGTATATGAAGAGAAAAAACAGGAAATTCTGGAATTTTTACAAACCTAGGAATGAGGATGCAGAAACATGCATCCTTTTTTTAGAAGATAAGAAAGAATTAATTATTGAACTTTAAACATTGTCTAGCTTAAGCGCCCAGCGACTAGTGTACTTTGCTCTCTTTCCTACGATAAGTCAAAATCGAATTGCTAGCGCTCTCCCTGTTTTCCTTTATCTCAGTCAGAGCCCTCCAGTCCTGTCGTGCGCTAAACGGGCGCTTGCACTTTTCTTATTTTGGACAGACGTTTTAAATTATAGTAAAATGAGCCTCAGATTTAGATAGAGGAGAAAGATAAATGAAGTTTATATCTTGGAATGTGAATGGTTTAAGAGCTTGTGTTAAAAAAGGCTTTTTAGACTATTTTAATGAAATGGATGCAGATTTCTTTTCGTTACAAGAAACGAAGCTGCAAGAAGGTCAAATTGATTTACAGTTAGATGGTTATTATCAATTTTGGAATTACGCAGAAAAAAAGGGTTATTCAGGCACAGCCATCTTTACTAAACATAAACCACTCTCCGTTTCATATGGTGTGGGTGAACAAGAAACGCAATCAGAAGGACGAATTATTACCCTTGAGTATGAAAACTTCTTCCTAGTCAATGTGTATACACCAAATTCACAACGTGATTTAGCCAGATTGCCCTTCCGTTTGCAATGGGAGGATGAATTGTCAGACTATTTAACTCAACTAGATAAGAAAAAACCGGTCATCTATTGTGGGGATTTAAATGTGGCCCATGAAGAGATTGACTTAAAAAATCCAAAAACCAATATGGGAAACTCTGGTTTTACATCAGAAGAAAGAGGTAAAATGTCCAACCTGCTAAACTCGGGCTTTGTGGACTCCTTCCGCTATTTATATCCAGAACAAAAAGATACGTACACTTGGTGGTCATATATGAGTAAGGTCCGTGAAAGGAACATCGGATGGCGTATTGATTATTTCATTTTATCAAATAGCATTGTTTCGAATTTAATAGACTCACAGATTCATTGCGATGTAATGGGAAGTGACCACTGCCCGGTATGTATTGAAGTGAGTTTGTAAAAACTGAAGATAGCAATTACTTAGGAGGATTCTCTCATGTTAAAAGAATCATTACAGAATTTAATAAAAAATCAAAGCAAAGTTGAGTTGTATCCAGAGGAATACGATTTTGTCATAAATAATGGACTAACCAACTCTGAGATGGAAGTTGTCAAAATTGATGGGAAATCTAGATTTCACGATGCATATATGGAACGTTCAAATAAGGAAACAGAAGAATTTCTGGGTGAGGAAAATGCGGACTTCTTAAATGAGCCGATTACTTATTTTAAGGATCATATGAATGAGTTTCTATATATGGAATCGAAATGGTTTACGTTAATTGGAATTGATGCAATTTCCTTTGAAGTGGACGACTTATTTGGAACCTATGATGTGATGCTGGGTCTAAAAATCCAAAAGAAATATTCCTCAAAGCTCAGAGACTATTTTACGGAACACTCAGAAGTTCCTGATGAACCTGTAGACTTAATGTTCGACGCGCAAGAAGGCATTTGGAATATTAATTTTTCCCTACATACACTTCCAGGTTTTCGTGAGGATATGACCGTTGCGGAGGCTTACCAACTGGTATACTCATTTATTTTTTCATTTGTTCAAACGATTTAATTAAAGGAAATATTAATTCGTCTAGAACATAGGATAGAGAGTACATGCTTACCCACTTAGGAGGAAAGAAAATGAAGTTGCTAAAATGGATTTGTATGGTTGCCCTAGCTTTTGTAGTGGTCAGTTCAAATCAATTGGTTTATGCCTCAACTGATTCAAACGATGAAGAAAGTATTAATGAAAAATTCGGTTTGCCAATTGTTGTATATGGAGCAGCCTTGTCCGACAGTCAGAAAGCAGAGGTAAGAGACTTGCTTGGGGTGAAAGATACAAGCAAAGTTACTGAAATTACTGTAACAGGGGAAGACCTTGTTTTTTATATTGATGGAGATAAAAACTCTAATATGTACTCCTCTGCAAAGATTACTCGTAAGGAGAAAGGGGAAGGGCTGGTTATTAACCAGGTTACACCAGAGAACATTACAGAAGTAACGAGTGAAATGTATGCTAATGCTCTTTTGACTGCTGGGATTGAGGACGCAATTGTAGATGTAGCATCACCTGTTAAGGTAAGTGGACACTCTGCTCTAGTTGGTATTTATAAAGCATACGACGAGGGTGAAGGGACAGAGCTGAATCAAGAACGTACGGAAGTAGCGAATGAAGAACTGACGCTAGCTACAGACCTAGCCAAAAAAGAAGGGCTCGATGAGGATAAGGTAAGTGAATTACTAACAGAAATAAAGAAGGAAATTGCGGAACAAAAACCAGCAACAAAGGAAGAATTAGAGCAATTGATTGACGAAAAGCTCCAAACCTTAAATGTACAATTAAGTGATGAAGATCGTCAGCTCTTAATTGACCTTTTTGAAAAAATGCGTAATCTTAATATTAATTTTGATAATGTTCAATCACAGCTTGAAGATCTCTCAAAAGATATCCAAAATCGTATTGAAAATGCAATAAGTGAGAACAAAGGATTTTTGGATACCATTGCAAATTTCTTTAAGTCGTTTATTGATAGTTTGAAGAGCTTGTTTTCATAATCTATGAATCCCACTATGGTGGGATTTTTTCATGTGAGCAGAATGATTTACAGCAAAATGTGGGAGGGGTACAATTAACAAATCACAAGAGCGTTTAATTACGGTTTCTTGTTGCAAACTATGGGTCATATGCAAGTAAATTATGATATAGGTGGGGTTTCTATGAAGATTGAAGTGTGGTCAGATTTTGTTTGTCCATTTTGCTATATTGGAAAAAGAAGATTAGAGGAAGCAATTAATCAATTTGAACATAAAGACCAAGTAGAGGTAGAGTTTAAAGCATTCGAATTGGATCCTAACTCGCCGTTAGAGCCAACTATGAAAATTCATGAAGCATTGGCAAAGAAATATGGAATGAGTGTGGAAGAAGCAAAACGAGCAAATGAAAACATGGCGAAGCAAGCGGCTTCTGTCGGATTACAATTCCGCTTTGACGATATGATGCCTAGTAATACCTTTGATGCTCACCGTTTAGCCAAGTATGCCCAGACGGTAGGAAAAGAAAAGGAACTGACTGAAAAGCTTTTGTATGCTTATTTTACGGAGAACAAACAGTTATCAAAAAAAGACGTATTAGTAGAAATTGCTGAAAGTGTGGGGATTGAAAGAGTGGAAGCACTGAAAGTGTTAGACGATAACACTCTTTATGCGAATGATGTTCGTATTGATGAAACGATTGCCCAGCAATACAAAATAACAGGCGTACCATTCTTTGTTGTGAATAATAAATATGGAATTTCCGGAGCACAGCCTTTGGAAACATTTAAAAATGCGTTAGAAAAGGTTTGGGAAGAGGAAAACTCAATTAGCCCACTTCAAAATCTGTCTTCAGATGAGGCGGGAGTATGTACGGATGATTCTTGTGAGATACCAGAAAAGTAAATATAACAAAAGGAGTGATAAGAATGAAGTTAGAAGGGAAAAAAATCATTCAGTTGGTAAGCAATGACTTCGAGGACTTAGAATTATGGTATCCTGTTTTGCGACTTCGTGAAGAAGGGGCCATCGTTGATATTGTAGGAGAAAAAGCTGGAGAAACGTATATCGGGAAATATGGAGTTCCTATAAAATCTGATAGGGCATTTTCAGATATTAACCCAGAAGATTACGACGCCATTCTTGTTCCAGGCGGATGGTCACCGGATTTATTAAGAAGATTTGAATCGATTCTCAGCGTGGTTCGTTCTATGGATCAGGCAGAAAAACCGATTGGCCAAATCTGTCACGCTGGATGGGTATTAATCTCTGCAAAAATCTTATCAGGCCGAAAGGTAACAAGTACTCCAGGTATTAAAGATGATATGATCAATGCGGGAGCTGAATGGGTGGATGTTCCTGTGATCGTGGATGGACATATTATCTCGAGTCGCCGTCCACCAGATTTACCTGACTATATGAGAGAATTTATAGCTGTTTTAGCTAGTAAGTAGTAACCACTCATACAGACAAAAGGTCTCGAGAGCATGTGCTCTTGGGACCTTTTGTCAGTTTTCTTTAATATCAATATTTGGAGATAAGTTGGAATGGGGGAACTGAATTGGAGTTTAAGACCTTAGAATTCCAGAAATTAGCGGAATGAGGGAACGAAAATTAGATTTAGTGCCTTCGGATTCCATAAATTAATAGAATGAGGGAACGAAAATTAGATTTAGTGCCTTCGGATTCCATAAATTAGTAGAATGAGGGAACGAAAATTAGATTTAGTGCCTTCAGATTCCAAAAATTAGTGGAATGAGGGAACGAAAATTAGATTTAGTGCCTTGAGATTCCAGAAGTTAGTAGAATGAGGGAACAAAAATTAGATTTAGTGCCTTCAGATTCCAGAAATTAGTGGAATGAGGGAACGAAAATTAGATTTAGTGCCTTGAGATTCCAGAAATTAGTGGAATGAGGGAACGAAAATTAGATTTAGTGCCTTCGGATTCCATAAATTAGTAGAATGAGGGAACGAAAATTAGATTTAGCGCCTTCGGATTCCAGAAATTAGTAGAATGGGGGAACAAAAATTAGATTTAGTGCCTTCAGATTCCAGAAATTAGTAGAGTGAGGGAACGAAAATTAGATTTAGTGCCTTGAGATTCCAGAAATTAGTGGAATGAGGGAACGAAAATTAGATTTAGTGCCTTCAGATTCCAGAAATTAGTGGAATGAGGGAACGAAAATTAGATTTAGCGCCATCGAATTCCAGAAATTAGTGGAAT
>JBEQAB010000001.1:191616-891711 GCA_041640555.1 Bacillaceae bacterium | reverse complement strand
GAGGGAACGAAAATTAGATTTAGTGCCTTCGGATTCCAGAAATTATTGGAATGAGGGAACGAAAATAAGATTTATTGCCTTCAGATTCCAGAAATTAGTGGAATGAGGGAACGAAAATTAGATTTAGCGCCATCGAATTCCAGAAATTAGTGGAATGAGGGAACGAAAATTAGATTTAGTGCCTTCGGATTCCAGAAATTATTGGAATGAGGGAACGAAAATAAGATTTATTGCCTTCAGATTCCAGAAATTAGTGGAATGAGGGAACGAAAATTAGATTTAGTGCCTTCAGATTCCAGAAATTAGTAGGGTGAGGGAACGGAAATTAGATTTAGCGCCTTCAGATTTCAGATATTACTATGGAGAACTAAATTAAATTTTATCCAATTTAGTTGGAGTGGAGGATGGTGACTCGGACCTGCCTGAAGAAATATCTCCGTATCACAACGCACCGGTCAGTTTTTACTATTGCCAAAATTTATGATTTGAATCTTTTTCAACGTCGCCCCGTATATAAGATAAGTTAAAAGCAAGTAAGGGGGAGTTCTGGTGAACCAAAAGAAACTATATTTTTCCGATTCATTCTTTTCTACGGGGAAGACGGATATTTTAACGGAAGAGGAAGAAAAGATCGGAGAGATTGATCTTAAAAGTATGTTTTCTTCGTCTGTAGATATTTTAAATGGAAAACAAGAAGTTTTAGTTAGTGGAAAATTTCCGATGTTAGGTATCCATTGGAGAATATTAGATAGAGAAGGTACAGAGTTAGGAAAGTTAAAGGAAAAATTTGCTTTCTTTTCAAAAAAATATTTGTATGAGGCATACGATCGGGACACTTTTTTTATCGACTCTGAAATGTTTTCAAAGGACTATGTGATCAAACGAGAGTCAGACGAAGCAGTGATTGCGACATTTAAAAAAGTAAGTGGCATCTTTTCATCCGCCGCTTACGAATTAGACAATCTCTCTAATACGTTAACTTCACCAGAATTAATAGCAGTTATCATGGGT
The DNA here is from genome assembly GCA_041640555.1 of Bacillaceae bacterium. GTDB lineage: Bacteria > Bacillota > Bacilli > Bacillales > Cytobacillaceae > Robertmurraya_A. Next base: position 890,700 of record JBEQAB010000001.1, on the reverse strand, counting down.
GTAAACGCTATACAAAAGCGTAATAACTCATCAAATGCCGCAACATAATCTAGAGTTCGTTTACAAAGGTTGCTTATTATAGGCAACCTTCTTTTCATTTCGTAAAGATATGATACTATATAGAAAAAGCTGGTAAGAAAATGAGGTTTGATTCGTGTTTAAAAAACCAATATCAAAAAGAAATTGGGGCATATCGCCATATATTTGGAGCGTTATCAGTATACTCCCTTTTTATTTTATCTTTCAATCATCATCCACTGCTGAAATTGTTGCAGGAATCATACTGACTGTTATATTTTTCATAACCTTACGATTTGCGTTTTTATCAAATCGATGGCCTGTTTACTTATGGACGATGATATTAATCAGTATTTCTATTACAATGGCTATTCTTTTTTCGTTTGTGTACTTTGCTTTTTACATAGCTTATTACAACGGTAATATTAAAAAACGTGTGGCATTCATGACTTTATACGTCATTCATCTTGTCGCAACCACGTTTGCAATCAATTACAATGTGGTTTTACAAGATCCTCAGTTTATAAGACAGCTACCATTTGTCATTATCATCTGGATAAGTGTTATTTTATTACCTTTTAATATATATAATCGAAAGAAGCAAGAGGTGCTTGAAGAAAAGTTGGAGGATGCGAACAAGCGGATTGCTGAATTGGTGAAACAAGAGGAAAGGCAACGGATTGCTCGAGATTTACATGATACATTGGGACAAAAACTTTCTCTCATTGGCTTAAAAAGTGACTTAGCTCGAAGATTGATCGCGAAGGATCCTGAACAGGCTAAGGATGAGTTAAAGGATGTACAGCAAACTGCAAGAACCGCATTAAACGAGGTACGACAGTTAGTATCACAAATGAGAGGGATTCGGCTGGACGAAGAAATTGTACTCGTTAGACAAATATTGAAAGCGGCAGATATTGAGTTTATCTATAGCCAAGGAAAAACAGTTACTAATGTATCGCTTTTTCTTGAAAATATTTTAAGTATGTGTATTAAGGAAGCAATAACGAATGTTGTTAAGCATAGTCAGGCGAATGTCGTTCAGCTGACGATAAAACAATCATCAAAAGATCTAACGATCATCGTTCAAGACGATGGAATTGGTATTTGGCAAAAACAAAGCGAATCATCTGGGCATGGATTAGTGGGGATGAGAGAACGTCTTGATTTTGTAAATGGAAGTCTAAAAATCATCGGTGATGGTGGAACCAAGCTCATTATGAAGGTTCCTCTTGTACAGGTCGCAAAGGAGGAAAATTCGGTATGATTAAAATCGTTATAGCAGAGGACCAGCGTATGCTGTTAGGAGCCTTAGGATCTCTATTAAGTCTAGAGGATGATATGGAAGTAATCGGCAAGGCGAATAATGGAAACGAAGCGGTTTCCCTTGTGAAACAATTACAACCTGATATATGTATCATGGATATTGAAATGCCTGAAAAGACAGGGCTTGAAGCGGCTGAAGAGCTAAAGGGTGGAAACTGTAAAGTAATTATTCTAACTACATTTGCACGTTCAGGCTATTTCCAGCGAGCATTAAAAGCGGGAGTAAGGGGGTATCTCTTAAAGGATAGTCCAAGTGAAGAATTGGCAAGTTCAATTAGGAATATTGTAGCTGGCAAGAGAATTTATGCACCTGAACTAATGGATGATCTTTATACTGAGGAAAATCCTCTAACGGAAAGAGAGCGCGAGGTTCTTGAGCTTGTTGCGGAAGGAAGGAATACGAAGGAAATCGCTGAGCAGTTAAACATTAAAACAGGAACGGTTCGAAATTACATATCAGCCATATTGGAGAAACTTGAGGTTACGAACAGAATTGAAGCCATTACACAATCGAAAGAAAAGGGCTGGTTTAAGTAAAACTCTTATACATGCCCACCTGCTCTACCATAGGATAAATTCCTATGGTTTTTTTATTGAAAATTGGTCATATACCCTTAACACATCAAGAAGTATCGTGACATAACCTATATTAAAAAGGTAGGAGGGATTAAGATGAGTAATAAAGAAGAATTTGAGAAAATTTCAAAACAAAGTATGGATTTATTAATTAATGCTACGTTAAAAAGACATGGCATAAATCTTAATACAAAGCCACAGCTTTCAGATGAAGATAGAGCAGAATTAAAAAGTTTAATTGAAGGACTTAAGCAAAACGTGGAGTCTTTAACGAATATTACAAAAAAGTAAAGGGTAAAAGTGGTTGTGACAAGCAACCACTTTTTCTAGTTTAATACCTAAAAAAATAACTAGTCTATAGTCCATTTTTCTATAAATATAGTCTTTTGCCCTGACAGACCGGGTCAAACTTACATATACCAATAGTGTAATAACTAAAACCATTAAGGAGGAAATCATATATGGGTTCAAGAGTATGGAAAGGCGAAGCCCCAGTTCTTGCTGACAATAGAGGCGGCTATGCATACGACGCACCTCAAAAATTTAATGCATTAGATCCTAATTGCGCACATCCTTGGGATTTCTGCTCAGGTGATGAAACACAGGAAGCTGATCAAACAACTAAAAGCGTGCAAGCATCTTACGAGTCAATCGTAATTAAAGATTCTTGTGATGTGGAAGTAATCACTACTGACACGCAAGCAGCCATCAATCTTCAAGTAGCTCTTCAAGCTGCTATTCAACTAGTGATTAGCATCTCAATCGCAAGTAGCGAACAAGCTGAAGTATTAACACAAGAATTAACGCAAAAACTAATCAATAAGCAAGTCAATCGTCAACAAACGTATATCGAAAACTCTCGTGGCGTAAAAGTAACGACTACTGACACAGATTTAGCTGTTAACGTACAAGTGCTTCTACAAGTTCTACTAGCTCTAGTTGCTAGATTAGACATCCTATAATCATGAGAAAAACAAGGAGCTGATTATAGCTCCTTGTTTCTTATTTATCTCACTCCAGCAGCCTTTTCGACTTGGGCTTGGTGGGAAGAATCTGGTTTGCCGTCTACATGTCTTGTACTGCCTGAAAAGTACACATCAAAATGCCCTGTAATTCCATTGTCCATAATGTATTCTCTTTCGTGTGGGTAGAAGCTCATACTTGCGGCTAGTTTTCTCCCATCTACCTCAACAATAACAGCACGAGGAGTCCAGGAATAGCCTCCCCAAATGCTTTTTGCGGTATTCGAATCGGTTACTGTAACCGTCTCGCTGTCTGCGTGATTAGCGCCAATCGTCCGTTTAATATTAAATGATTTGCCTGTAGCAAGATCTGTTACCTTAGCTACTTTGCCAATTGTAAATACATATTGAGCTTCCGTCCACCAATTTAATAATTCACCATGATTCGGACTGACGGTCTCTTTTACAGGTATGTTATGAACGGGGATACGTAACTCTTGACCAATCGAGAGCATACTTGAGGTGGTTAACCCATTCGCCTGTAATAGTTCTGCTTGTGGAATTCCATATTTTATACTCAGACTCCATATTGAATCGCCAGCTTGAATTCTATGAGTGGTAAAGCTAACTGTGCTGAGAGGAGTGGATGTTGCCTTTTCACTAATGCGTAGCACTTGGCCAATTCGTAAGACATCACTAACTAATTGGTTTCGAGATCTTAGTTCTTCCACCGTTAATCCAAACTTTAGTGCGATAGAATACAGATTATCTCCACTAACAACTGTATATGTGTCAGGGAGTGACGGGGTGGTTGTGGTCGGTCCTTGAGTTGGAGCCTCCGATTGTGTTGAAGGAATCGTTAATAGTTGCCCTAAACTTAATACGTCGCTTGTTAGCTGATTATTCTTTTTTAGAACATCCACCGTAGTATGATATTTTTTGGCGAGACTATAAAGTGTATCTCCAGCTACGACCGTGTGGGTGACACCGTTAGGATTGGCTGTGGTTTCTGAAATAGCAGGTGTTTGTGGTATTTCTAGTATAGCTGGAATAATCAGTTTTTGATTTAAAGATAATGTGTTGGATGGCATTTGATTGGCTTCTTTAATGCTATCAACGGTTGTATTGTATTTTTTCGATAAACTATATAATGTATCTCCAGCTTGGACCGTATGGATCGCTTTTGGTATAACCAGCTTTTGTCCAATCGTTAATGTGTCAGAGGATAGCTTATTCGCACTTTTAATAAGATCCACAGAGGTTGCAAATTTTTTGCTTAATCCCCACAATGTATCACCAGGAGAAACGGAGTAAAAGACGTTAGAATTTGTCTGTTGAATAGAAGTACTAGCAAAGGCGCGATCAGCTGCTATTGGCAAGGTGCTCATTACGAAACCACCTAGCACAACCTTGACAACTGTAATTTTAATTGATGGATAACGATTTTTTATTAAAAGAGTTGCTTGCTTCATAATATCAGTGCGGAAGGATGACTTTGTCCCAAGTTCCTGTGAAAACTCAGTTAAAGTATCGTCTAAGTAAAGAATGAGTTCATATGCTCCATGATGATTTTGGAGTAACTTATGCCTGATAAAATTGTCCATTCAAATACCTCCTAGGAAGACTACCTAGGAGGTATTTTCCACAGTAAAAAATTTGTTATGCATAAATGGTATTTTTCGCTTGAATTCTATAAATATTTTCGTTGATAATTGCTAATTGTAACAAGAGGCCAAATGTAGTTATAACTATGATAATGAATATAAAAACCACCAGGCAAACCGGCCCCTGTTGGATACTGAATCGTCCAATTTGTTTTTTCAAATGATGATAAAAGAAACTCCATTCCAAGCTCTATTTCTTTTGTTGGTTTATCATAATAATGTATCAGTGCGTCAAGAGCCCAAGCGGTTTGTGAGGGGGTACTAGCATAAAGCGGCGTATATTTCATTTTCATGTCACTTGAGCATGATTCCCCCCATCCACCATTTTTGTTTTGAATGGAATTCAACCAATTGATCGCACGTTTGATGGTAGGATCGGACCGACTAACTCCGCAAGCTAATAATCCAGTAACGGCAGCCCAAGTACCGTAAATATAGCAAATTCCCCAACGACCGTACCATGAGCCATCCTCAAGTTGATGCTTCTTTAGCCAATGTATTCCTTTATTAATCGTGGCCGAATTTCTATCAATATTCGTGTATTCTCCTAGAAAATGTAGTGTCCTACCAGTCAAATCAGCTGTGGTTGGGTCAAAAAGAACTCGATCCTCGTATCGGAAAGGGATAAAGGAGAGCCACTTGTTCGTGAGATTTTTTTCAAAAGCAGCCCACCCACCGTCCTTGTTTTGCATGGAAATTACCCAGTTTACTCCTTTTTTCCAAGCGGTTGAAGGAGTGTTTTTTGCTAAGGTGGAAGGTGCAAGCGCACGTAAGGCAGCGATCGTATCATCTATATCTGGAACCATCGTATTGATTGGAGAAAAACCCCAACCACCTGGTGGAGTGTCTGGACAATTTATCATCCAATCACCAAAGGTAGTATGTTGGTGATTTAATAGGTATTGAGTGGAGCTTGCTATCATCGGATCCGAATCCTTTACACCTGCAATATACAAGGCATTGCTAATGAGTGCAGTATCCCATACCGTGGATGGTGAGTTTTCAATATAATAGAGGTCTTTCTCTTCAAAGAGAAAAGATTTCAGCCCCTCAATGGCATTTTTAATTAGGTGATGATCTTTTTTGTATCCGAGTGCTAATAGGGAGTAAATCATAAAAAAGGTAGAGCTAAAATAGCTAAATAGTGTGCCATTTGACTCTATTCTTTCAAGCATATAAGCTTCACCTTTTTGAAAAGACTCTTCATGAATTTGATCGGGTATTTTTGCTAGTTTTATAGCTTCTGATTTAATTTTTGTGAGTAATTTCATTGAGCGGTCGTCATGTTGTGATGGATCTTCTTCTCTGTCTATATTCAAGTCTTCTAGGGAAGGACGTTGAGGTTGAGTATTCTTAAAATTTTTATTTGAACAAATGATAATTGGAACCCAATGAGCTCTAGCATAGCCAACGATTTCATATATAGAAATGGGCGACCAAGGGGGTAAAAGCATGATTTCTATAGGGATGAGTTTAATAATGGTTGGCCAGGGGATCTGCCCTGTAATAGCTAACATAGATTTTGTTAACCACTCCGATTTTTGAAGTCCACCATTTTTGATAATAAATGATTTTGCTCTTTGCAGAACATCCGAATCCTTTGGTAAGTAACCTGAATAAAGTAGTGCAAAATAACATTCGATTGTATTAGATAAGTTACCAAATCTTTCGTCAAAATATAGTTTCCATGAGCCGTTATTCTCTTGCTTTTTACATATCTCATGCACCAGTCGTTTTATAAGCGTCTCCTCTGATTGGATGTCCAATGACCGTAACAATATGATCATATAGGCATTTGTCATTAAACTACCTTCAAAACAAAACTTCCACGAACCATCTCTTTTCTGCTTATCTCTCAGGCTTTCGATTAAATGATCTTTCGTCTTTGTTATTTTTTCACTTCTCATTAGCATCACACCTCTGTTCGAGATTGTCAGTTAAAAATATGAGGCTAGATAAGAAAACATACGATTTGAATGGAAAGAACTTTTTAGACATAGTGACAAGCGGTGTTCGAGTATATTTTACAAACTGGGTAAAAAGAGGTGGAAATTATGGCAAACCAGCCGAAACAAGTATTTACTCACATGAAAACGTACCAACCCTACCACAGTCCATTTGATCCTTGTCGTCCGATTGGGGTTAAGTTTTACTCAACGCCTCCAAATCTATATGTAGGATTTCAACCACCTAATCTTCAGCAATTCTCACCAAAAGAAGCGCTACTAAAAGGCACACTTTGGCCTATTTTTTACGATTATTATGAAAACCCTTATGAAGCAAAAAGGGGGCAGGAAAAGTGAAGCAGTTGCCTGAAAGATACTACCAATTAATGGAGGAAATTCAAGCCGCCGACTTTGTTCTAGTAGAACTCACATTGTACCTTGATACGCATCAAACCGATCAACAAGCGATGCAGCAATTTAATCAATTCGCACAATACAGTAAACAGCTTAAACAACAGTTTGAAGCAGAGTTCGGTCCACTTCTTCAATATGGAAATAGTTATACTGATGCAAATTGGAGTTGGGGAACATCTCCTTGGCCGTGGCAGGTGTAGAAAGGGAGGATAAACATGTGGATTTACGAAAAGAAACTGCAATATCCGGTAAAAGTAACAACCTGTAATCCAACCTTAGCAAAGTTCTTGATCGAACAATATGGTGGAGCAGATGGAGAATTGGCTGCTGCGTTAAGATACTTAAACCAAAGATATACCATTCCAGATAAAGTGGTTGGTCTGTTAACAGACATAGGAACAGAGGAATTTGCCCACTTAGAGATGATTGCAACGATGATTTATAAGTTGACAAAGGATGCCACACCTGAGCAATTAAAGGCTGCCGGTATATCAGACCATTACGCCAATCATGATTCGGCTATCTTTTATCATAATGCTGCTGGCGTTCCTTTTACTGCTTCGTATATTCAAGCAAAGGGTGATCCTATTGCCGATCTTTACGAGGATATCGCAGCAGAAGAAAAGGCAAGAGCTACGTATCAATGGATAATTGATATGTCCGATGATCCTGATTTGAATGATTCACTTCGCTTTTTAAGGGAAAGGGAGGTCATTCATTCACAAAGATTTCGTGAGGCTGTTGAACTCTTGAAGGAAGAAAGAGATCGAAAGAAGGTATTTTAAAATAATAAAACAAGAGATGCCAGCTAAATGTTATAGCTGGCATCTCTTGTTTTTAACATACTATGTCCCTTTACCAGAGTAGTAAACTAACATTCTAATATACTAAAATTTACCAATTTTTTATTGACCTTTATTAAATCATCCACTTACAATAGAATTACAAAAACTTTCAGAATATATTATTTGAATGTTAGTCACTTAAGAGGTGAAGTTGGAGGGAGCATCATGAAGGTTGTGTTAACAGGTCAATCCTTAACGCTTTCGCAAGTAAGGGATATTTGCTATCAGTTTGCGACAGTAGAGATAGCGGAAGCGAGTATGAGGAAAGTTGAGGAATCTCGATACTCTGTAGAGGAAATTGTATCAAAAAAGAAAACGATCTATGGGATCACTACCGGCTTTGGGAAATTTAGTGATGTCATGATTGCGGAAAAAGATGTGAATGATTTGCAGTTAAATTTAATCCGCTCTCACTCTTGTGGAGTGGGGGATCCATTTCCAGAAGTTGTCTCCCGTGCAATGGTGCTCCTCCGTTTAAATGCTCTTCTCAAAGGATTTTCAGGAGTAAGGGTAGAGATCATTAAACAGCTCCAAATCCTATTAAATGAGCGAATCCATCCGGTCGTACCTCAGCAGGGCTCGTTAGGCGCATCAGGAGATTTAGCTCCCTTATCACATTTAGCACTCGTACTTATTGGTGAAGGACAAGTGCACTTCGAAGGTGGAATATATGAAGCGAACCTCGTTCTAAAAGAAAAAGGAATTTCACCTATTTCCTTAAAGGCAAAAGAAGGGTTGGCCCTAATTAATGGAACACAAGCTATGACAGCACAGGGCGTCATTAATTGGATTGAATCAATGAGATTATTTTACCAAAGTGAAATAATTGCAGCTATCACGATTGAAGGTTTAGAAGGAATCATTGATGCCTTTCATCCAGCTATTCATGAGGCTCGTGGATATGTGCAACAAACAGAAGTTGCCGCCAGAATGTGTAAACTACTTAAAGAAAGTAAGCTGATAACAAGCCAAGGCGAAAAGAGAGTTCAAGATGCATATTCTTTAAGATGCATACCTCAGGTACATGGGGCGACGTTACAAGCGCTTGATTATGTAAAGGAAAAGCTCGAAATTGAAATGAATGCAGCAACCGATAATCCGCTAATCTTTAACGGTGGCCAAATGGTCATATCAGGTGGGAATTTCCACGGTCAACCAATCGCGTTCGCAATGGATTTTATGAAAATTGCCATGGCTGAACTCGCTAATATATCAGAGCGTCGAATTGAACGGCTCGTAAACCCGGGATTAAATGACCTTCCACCGTTTTTAAGTCCTCAACCTGGATTACAATCAGGAGCAATGATCATGCAATATTGTGCAGCTTCCCTCGTTTCTGAAAACAAAACCCTAGCACACCCAGCAAGTGTAGACTCCATACCCTCCTCTGCGAATCAAGAAGACCACGTTAGTATGGGTACCATCGCTTCAAGGCACGCTTATATGATTATTCAAAATGTGAGACGTGTCTTAGCCATCGAATGCATATGTGCCCTTCAGGCCGTTCAATATCGAGGGATTGAAAAAATGGCACCAGCTACCCTGGCTTTTTATCAAGAAGCAAGAAAAATCGTCCCATCCATTGATAGTGATCGAGTGTATTCAAAAGATATTGAGGAAATGGCGGCCTGGTTGAAGGAATGGGAAATAAGATGAACAAAAATTCCAAAAATGCCGAAATAACCACCACAAACTGAATCAAAAAAGGAGGATATGTTCAATGAATGCAAATCAAAATCGCGTAGTGCTAGCTAAACGGGGAAATGAACTGGAGTGCAAGGGTTGGGAACAAGAAGCAGCACTTCGAATGCTTTGTAATAATTTAGATCCTGATGTAGCGGAGAAACCGGAGGAGCTGGTCGTCTATGGTGGAATTGGAAAAGCTGCTCGAAATTGGGAGGCATTTGACGCGATTGTTGAAACGTTAAAAAGGCTTGAAAATGATGAAACGTTACTCATTCAATCTGGGAAACCTGTAGCCGTTTTTAAAACGCATGCTGCTGCACCTCGTGTTCTTTTATCCAATTCCGTCATTGTTCCAAAGTGGGCAAACTGGGAACATTTTCACGAGTTGGATCAAAAGGGACTCATGATGTATGGACAAATGACGGCAGGTAGCTGGATCTACATTGGAACGCAAGGGATTTTACAGGGGACGTATGAAACGTTTGCTGAGTTAGCTAGACAGCATTTTGGTGGATCTTTACAGGGTACCATTACCTTAACTGCTGGTTTGGGTGGAATGGGAGGTGCTCAGCCTTTGGCAGTTACGATGAACCGAGGAGTCTGTATCGCGGTTGAGGTGGACGTTGAGCGGGTCCAAAAAAGAATCAAAACGAAATATTGTGATCGAGTTACACACTCCATAGATGTGGCAATTGCATGGGCACAGGAGGCAAAAGTAAAAGGATTACCACTTTCCATCGCACTCGTTGGTAACGCTGCTGATGTTCATCACGAGCTGTTGAAAAAAAAGATTCCTATAGACATTGTGACGGATCAAACATCCGCGCATGATCCGCTTAATGGTTATATTCCTAGTGGTCTCTCATTAGAGAATGCTCAAACTCTTCGAAATTCGGATCCTGGAAAATATATTAGCTTGTCAAAAAAATCTATGATGTCTCATGTTCAAGCAATGCTTGAGTTTCAACGAGCAGGTTCTGTCACATTTGACTACGGTAATAATATTCGACAGGTGGCGCTTGATGAAGGGGAACCAAACGCATTTGATTTTCCAGGTTTTGTACCTGCATTTATTCGACCATTGTTCTGTGAAGGAAAAGGTCCGTTTCGCTGGGCAGCATTATCAGGGGACCCCAATGATATTTACCGAACTGATCAGTTAATCAGGGAGCTTTTTCCTGAAAATGAACCATTGCAAAGATGGATTACCATGGCTCAAGAAAAGGTGAGTTTCCAAGGGCTTCCGTCTCGTATTTGCTGGTTAGGATATGGTGAACGGGTGAAAATGGGTCTTGCGATTAATGAGTTGGTGAAAAAAGGAGAGCTAAAAGCACCGATTGTTATTGGGCGTGATCATTTAGATTGCGGCTCAGTAGCATCTCCAAACAGAGAGACAGAAGCAATGAAAGATGGAAGTGATACTGTAGGTGATTGGGCTATTCTAAATGCATTAATCAATGTGGCTGCAGGCGGATCTTGGATTTCTGTTCATCATGGAGGCGGTGTTGGCATGGGCTATTCCCTACATGCCGGAATGGTAGTTGTAGCGGACGGGACAAAACTTGCAGAGGAAAGACTACAACGTGTATTAACAACGGACCCTGGGATGGGAATTGTCCGCCATGCTGACGCGGGATATGAAAAGGCTATAGAAGTGGCAAAAGAAAAAGACGTGGATATTCCGATGCTTCGTCATAAAAAATGATATTTTAAGAGAAAGGTGATCACGATGTACGATTTGCTTTTGTTTAATATCGGTCAGCTGATTCTCCCTGCGTCCTCATCTCGCCCCTTAAAGGGCAAGGAAATGAATCACCTACATGTAATGGAAAAAGCAGCGCTTGCGGTAAAAGAGGGGAGGGTTGCTTGGATAGGTAAGTCGGAAGAAGGAGAGAAGCTAGATGCTTTGTCTTTTCTAGACGTCGAGGGTAAAGTGGTATCTCCTGGTCTAGTAGATCCTCATACCCATTTCGTATTTGCAGGATCACGTGAACATGAATTGGCACTAAAACAGGCGGGCGTACCTTATCTAGACATTCTAGCCTCTGGAGGAGGAATTTTATCAACTGTCCAATCCACAAAAAACAGTACAGAAGACGAGTTGCTTACAAAGTCTTCTTTTCATTTAGATCGAATGATTTCTTATGGCGTAACAACGGTGGAAGGAAAAAGTGGTTATGGTCTAGATCGCGAAACAGAGCTTAAGCAGCTACGAGTAATGAAGAAACTTCAGGAAAAGTATCCAATACAAATAGTATCTACATTCCTTGGTCCTCATGCAGTTCCGCCAGAATATAAGGGGGAAAGTGATCTTTTTTTAGATGAGATGATTTTTTTGTTAAAAGAAATTAAGGAGCAGTCACTGGCTGATTTCGTAGATATTTTTTGTGAAACAGGTGTTTTCACTGTGGAGCAAGCTAAGCGGTTTTTAGAAGAAGGGAAAAAGATCGGCTTTGGATTGAAGATCCATGCAGATGAAATTGATTCACTTGGAGGCACAGAGTTAGCGGCAACATTAGGAGCAACGAGTGCCGACCATTTAGTCGCAGCTTCTGAAGAAGGAATTAAACAGCTGGGCACTAGTAATACGGTAGCGGTATTATTACCAGGCACCACTTTTTATCTAGGGAAAGAGCATTACGCACAGGCCAGAAAAATGATCGACGGAGGGGCTGCTGTGGCATTGGCAACCGACTTTAATCCAGGAAGCTGTGTAACGGAGAATCTCCAAATGATTATGTCATTAGCGGCATTAAAACTCAAAATGACAGCAGAGGAGATTTGGAATGCCGTAACGATAAACGCTGCCTTTGCTATTGGGAAAGAGTATGTGGCAGGGACTCTGAAAATTGGTGCACAGGCCGATTTTGTTATATGGGATATTCCTAATTATCAGTATCTTCCGTACCATTTTGGAGTGAATCATGCAAAAACCGTGTTTGTTGAAGGGAAAATGATTCGGAGGAATGAATCATGAGCTTTGAGTACGTAACGTTTGGGAAGGAAGCGGTCTTTAGAGATCGACATGTAACAAAGGTTTCTGAAATCATAGTGCCATTTAGTAAAGGAGAGAAAGGAGAAATTGGAATCATCGGTCTTCCTCTCTCAAAAACATCTATTTCTCTTTCACAGGCAGCCGAGGCATCGCAAAAAATTCGCTCTCATTTGAAAAGTTTCACCACTTATTCAGCTGAAGGTGACAAGGACTTTCATGGTATGAAAATTCTAGACTTTGGTGATTGTCTGACACATCCAACTGATTTAAGTGAGTCCATCGAGCGATTATATAAAAGTGTATCAGATATGCTTGAGGTGAATTCGTGTGAACGTTATGTGATCTTAGGTGGTGACCATGGAGTGAGCTTTCCCTCGATTCGTGCCTTTTCGGAAAAGCTTGGTCGAATAGGAGTCATTCAATGGGATGCTCATCATGATGTACGAAACATAGAAGATGGCGGACGAACAAATGGTACACCTTTTCGGAGCTTAATTGAAGGTAGATATCTTAAGGGAGAACATCTTGTCCAAATTGGAATAAGAGATTTTTCCAATGCAAAGGTTTATCGTGAATACACAAGAGAAAAAGGGATACATGTTTACACAATGGGTGATATAGAAAAAATAGGATTAGATTCAATTCTAATAAATGAACTGACACGTTTAGAGAAAGAAGTAGATTATATATATTTGTCTGTTGATATGGATGTTGTGGACCAAGCTTTTGCTCCTGGCTGTCCAGCTATCGGTCCTGGGGGTCTTACGAGTAGAGAGTTATTATCTTCAATTGAATTAGCTTCTGCTCATCCAAAAGTGAAAGCAATGGATATTGTTGAAGTTGATCCCTCAAAGGATATTCGGGAAATGACAACAAGACTTGCTGCATTTTCAATGTTGAAGTTTATGTACTCGAAAAGGGAAAGCTTTGAATGAAAAAAGTGAGTGTCTGGAAAACTATACCCATACATCACATCACCTAGGAGGAAGAGTATTGCAGTTTGATTGGGTATGGCACGCGATATTAATTGTAATTGTTGGCACGTTACTCCTTCGCATTGCGGGAAGGAAATCGATTTCACAGATGACACTTGCTCAGACAGTTATTATGATTGGACTTGGGTCACTATTGATTCAACCAGTTACAGGTAGAGGCCTTTTTGTTACTTTTGCAGTTGGAGGGGTGCTTGTTTTAACTCTAGTGGTAATCGAATTTCTGCAGATTAAATCAGACAAAATTGAAAAATTTATTACCGGTAAATCAAAGATATTGATTGAAAAAGGTCAATTAAATGAAAAAAACCTTAGAAAACTACGCATGACTGTTGATCAGCTTGAAATGGCATTAAGACAATCTAGTGTAAATCAAATTTCAGATGTAGAGTGGGCAACTTTGGAGCCAAATGGAAGAGTTGCCTTCGTGTTAAAAACATCAGCACAACCTGTTACAACAAAACAGTTTGAATCTCTAAAACAAGATGTACAAACGATTAAGACCTTGTTGGAGGCATTTATGCTTTCAGATACAAGTATTCCTAAGCAGGATACTCAACAAAACAATAGTGAGTTGTTCAAAGAAGTTAAAAACAAATCCCATGAATATGAGGTACCGAAGCATCTACAATAGAGTAAAAAGGAGTAGCATTCTGAATTTGCTACTCCTTTTTTATTATTTTTTTAAAGCATCTATGACAATCTCGTATGACTTCAGTCTTGCTTTATGGTCGAAAATTTGTGTATGAATCATTAACTCGTCTGCTTGTGTGTCATGTAAAAAGTCCTCAAGCTTTGCTTTTACTGTGTTTCGGTCCCCTACTATTGGTTCACCAAACTGCTGAATGAGTGTTTGCTTTTCATACGGACTCCAAATCTCATCCATGCTATCAACAGGTGGTGGAAGCTGACCAGGGTTACCTCTAATCAGATTAAGAAATTGTTGCTGCATGCTTGTTGCTAGTTTTTTCGCTTCTTCACCAGTATCTGCCGCAACGACATTTGCCGCAACCATTGCGTATGGTTTGTCTAACACTTCAGAAGGACGGAAATGTTGGCGGTATAATTGCAAAGCAGGTAAAGTGTATAATGGAGAAAAATGGCTAGCAAAGGCGAAAGGAAGCCCTAGTTGTCCGGCGAGTTGCGCACTAAAACCGCTTGACCCAAGAAGCCAAATAGGGACCGTTTGACCTTCTCCAGGAAAGGCGCGGACCCTTTTATCATCACTCCGTATGAAGTAGGATTGTAATTCCTCTAGTTGCTCAGGAAAATCGTTCCCATCACTTCTTCTGTCCCTTCTTAATGCATGAGCTGTGATTTGGTCGGTTCCAGGAGCACGGCCAAGTCCTAAATCAATTCGGCCAGGAAACAATGCATCAAGTGTGCCAAACTGTTCTGCGATAACAAGGGGAGCATGGTTTGGTAGCATAATTCCTCCTGAACCGACACGGATTTTTGACGTATGGCCAGCCACATGAGAGATAACGACAGAGGTGGCTGCACTAGCTATCCCGGGCATATTGTGATGCTCTGCTAGCCAATAGCGATGGTAACCTAATGATTCGACATGCTGAGCTAGAGCGGCTGAATTACTTAACGCTTGTGATGCAGATCCTCCTTGTACAATGGGAACTAAATCCAATACAGAAATTGGGATATTTTTATTTTCAATCATACTTATCATCTTCTTTCGTTTTCCTAAATAATGAACAGTTGTATTTTAGCAAGTAATTGAAACTAATCAAAATAATTTGCCTTATAAATATGATAAAATCATTTTATTGAATGATGTATTGGGGTTGGAATATATGACAAAAGTCGGTTTAGTTATGAGAAAAATACAATTTAGTGAGGCACAAGGTCCTCGAATATTTGCTGAACGTTTAAAAGATATCTCAAGAGAGCTGGGAATAGAAATTGTATTTATTTCTCCAGAAAGACATGTAAGTGGATATGATTGGCTTCCAGGTTATGAACATGAAAAAGGAGATCTTGTCAATTATGATATCGTCTTAGACCAAATCTATTCTCAAAATATAGACCATGTTATTTATACAGTGTCTGGTTTTACTTTTTTAAATATGTTTTTAAAGAATAGTGTTTTATTCCCACATAGTTTCCCAGATCCCGCTTTAACAGGATATGAAATGATGAAGCCGTTTTACTCTATTGTGGATAAGGCCATCGTTCAAACAGAGTTTTTAAAAGGGGAAATGGAGAGAAATTTTGGTGTTCACGATGTGACTGTTATTCCCATTGGCTTTAATGAAGAGATGGCAACCAAGTATTATGACCCTTCCCAAGTAGTACACAATCGACTCCTTTGGATTGGAAGAGATGAAGAAAACAGGCGTCCCGATCTAGTAATTGAGTATGCAAAACAAAATCCTCAAACGGAAGTATATATGGTTTTTGGGGGTGAGCGTTACAGGGAAAGTATGAAAAAATACGACATTCCTTCGAATGTGAAACTACAATTTGCACTTTCACAAGACGAAGTTTTTACTTTAATGAATTCTTCCAAAGTGTACTGGAGTAGCTCAAAATTTGACACATTTGCCATGCCTTTAACCGAGGCACTAGCAATGGGAAAGATTGTTGTTAAGCCTGAACATCCTTGTTATAACCATATTAGTGCACCACATTCCTTTGCTGGTAATGAGAAAAATTGGTTTGAGCTAGTAAATATGGCATTACATTCTTCTAGCCAAACATCAAGCACCAATCGAGACTATGCGTTTAGTGCATTCTCTAGTACGGTAATGAAAAAAGGATATGAAAAATTTTTCGAGGGTTGGATCAAGTAAAGTTTCTAGCATAACAACCTATCCTAAGTGAACA
Source organism: Bacillaceae bacterium (assembly GCA_041640555.1). GTDB lineage: Bacteria > Bacillota > Bacilli > Bacillales > Cytobacillaceae > Robertmurraya_A. Next base: position 874,435 of record JBEQAB010000001.1, on the reverse strand, counting down.
ATAAGGAGGGTGTGACATCACCCAATAACGATGTGTGGAGGGATTTGAGCGATGAATATACGCGAAGGATTAATTCCAACTGCATTAGGTTCTGCTGTGACTGCTACTGGTTATGCATTGAAACAAAAACGTGGATCCAACAAAATGGTTGCGAATACGGTTTTTGGTTTTGGCTTAGCACATGTCGTTTTAGGGGTCATAGACTTAGTGCAACACCGTCGTTAAAAGAACCGGGCAGCCAAGGCTGCCCGGTTTCTCTTTTGGATGTTTACAATAATAATATTATGTAAATTAAAAAGGTGGCTTTAAAAGAGCCACTTTTTTCTTATTTTTCCATCGAATGATAGTAGGCTAATTCTTTCTCAATTTCCTGTAGCTTTCCTTCAAGTTTTTCAACAGATTGATTAAAGGTTTCAAGCTTTTCAATATCGTTTTGAATTTGTACATATTCCACTTTTAATTCTGAAATCTTTTGTTCAATTTCTTGATTGGTCATCCATTTACACCTCTTTCTAATTTTTCGTGCATAGTTTTAGTGTAGCGCAGAAACCTAAAATGTACAAAATAGCAAGGAGGTATGAAAATGAGTGACTGGAATGAACAAGCGGCACCAAACAATAATCTTTCTCCTAAAACCATTCGTACATCAAAGCTTGTGGGACAGAAGAGTCCAAACTCCCATGAATTTTCTGAAGAACTAGCAGATGGTGGGGAAAGAGATGATCTCATTAACAAGCAGTTAAAAAGCCACCAGCCAGGTATGGGCTGATCTCTTCGTTAAAGCACCCTTAAGGGGTGCTTTTTATAAGTTTTCGTTTTGTTGTTTAATTTCATCTCCGGTAATGATTTGGTTTGCCACTTCTTGATCTTTGTGTTCATCAACGGAATCGCCAGGAATATTTTTCAAATTAGGAAAACTACCTCCATTTTGGATCGTCACTTGGTCTTGCTTGGTTGCATTGGTTAAGTATTCGTTATCTTTTTTCAACCTAATCATCTCCTTTTTTATAGGCTTTGACATTTTTCTTTTGTTTATGCGATTGGTGGTCTGCAGGAATTTCCATGCTTTTTTCATCATTTGTAGGAAAATATAAAGTTATGATGGGAGGGTACATATGCATATTAATGACAAAAGAATGAAGGATATACAAAATCATTCCGTTCGTTTTGACACCTATGATGATTTATCCGAAATAGTTGAGGTAGCTGGGGAAGCAGACTATGTTCTATTAGGAGAGGCAACCCACGGTACCAGTGAATTTTATGAAATTCGAGCTGAAATCACAAAGAAATTAATAGAAGAAAAGGGATTTTCCTTTGTTGCTGTCGAAGGAGATTGGCCGTCTTGTTTTAAGGTCAATGAGTATGTAAAGGGCTATCGTGAGGGAGAAGTAAAAGAAGCTTTTTCTCATTTTAACCGCTGGCCAACATGGATGTGGGCAAATGAAGAAGTTTTGGATTTTATCACTTGGTTAAAGCAGCATAACGAAAGGACTCATTCCCAAGTTGGTTTTTATGGAATTGATGTGTACAGTCTTTGGGAGTCGATGGATGAGCTCATTTTCCAACTGGAAAAAGTGTCACCTTCTCTAGTGGAACCAGCGAAAAAAGCTTTCGAATGCTTCGAACCATTTAACCGAAAAGCGGAAGACTATGCTGTGTCTGCCGCATTTTATGGCGAAGGTTGTACAGAGGAAGTTCTAAATGTTTTAGTGACGCTTCAACAAAATAAGTTAAAATATGATGGAAGTAATGAGCAAGGTTTAAATATCGACATAAACAGCTTGGTCATGTTAAATGCGGAGCGATATTATCGGGCCATGGCAAAAAGGGGACCAGATGACTGGAATATACGAGATGGTCATATGGTAACCACACTTGAAAAAATCATAGCAACACATCCCAAAAAGGCGAAATGCGTTGTGTGGGAGCATAATACCCATTTAGGAGATGCACGAGCTACAGATATGGCCGAGGAAGGATTAGTAAATGTTGGTCAATTATTACGAGAGAAATATGGGAAAAGTGTGTATGCAGTTGGATTTGGTACGCATCGTGGAACAGTAATTGCTGCACGCGAGTGGGGCGGAACGGTTGAAGTGCTCCCTGTTCCAAATGCCAGAAGGGGAAGCTGGGAGAATTTACTCCACGAAGCCGGTCCTTTTAATAAATACTTTCTATTTGATGATCAAAACAGAGAGCTGTTTAATGATGTCATAGGCCATCGTGCCATCGGGGTAGTATATAATCCTGAAGTAGAGCATTTAGGGAATTATGTTCCAACTAGAGTTTCAGACCGATACGATTGTTTTATCCATGTGGATGAAACAAAAGCCTTATCCCCATTATTTACAAACCAAGCTGTTAAAATATAAAATCGGTTGGGTTTTCCCAACCGATTTCTATTGTTTACTGCTTATTTTCCCATTCTTTGTTCAACCTGACGACATACCTCATCAGCAGAAAGACCGTTTGCTTCAATTACAGGCCCTTGAATGCTAGTATCAGACATTCCCATTACGTTTGAGTCAAGCCCAGTAACTACACAGCATTCACAGCCCTGTACATCAGATTCTTGTTTTAGTTCAATTACATCGTAACCTTTATCACGAAGGGCGCTCGTGATATTCGATAATGATTCTTCAACTCCAACTCTTGGCATATGTACCACCTCCTCCAACTCTAAGTTTCCCAAATGAATGTGGTTTAATTCCATCTTTTGTGAGATTGAAATGGTGAGCTAATGAAACCATTTAATATATAACCGTATATTTAAGCATGCTGGTTCAAATTCCTATCAGGCAGAATACAAATCAAATTAATAAGATTCTTGAGTAATCACATAATAAAACGGGAGGTGAAGGATTTGAAAACGAAGGATGATTTTTCAAGAGGGGCTAAAATTACAGATGATGGTCATACATTCGGACCTACAAATGGAGGCAGTGTCAACCACCACTCTCCTCAGTCAGTTCCAAATACAGAAGTAGCTAAAACCGGAAAACAACAAAAGTAATTTTAATATAAAAAACGGAAGGTGCTGAAGTGACCCCCAGTTGTTAGAGAGATTGTCTAACATTAGAGGGAAGTTCAAGAACTTCCGTTTTCTATTAGTTAATAACTTATTAGGACCATGAGGTAAGATGACATGTCCCCTTTAACGGCCTCGTAATTTGTAAATGGTTTTTCTTGTAGTTTATTCATGTTATATCATAATCTGGAGGGAAATCATGAGCAAAACAGAAGAATTGAAACAGGAATTACAGGTCTTGACTGGTCGGCGTGAAAGGATGCAGAAAAACCTTTATGAAGTGGAAAAACGTATTAATGAGATTGTTAAGGAATTAAAAAAATACTAAATGGAGTAGGAGTGTCCCTGTTGATTCAGCAGGAGGCACTCCCCTTAGCTTTCTAACCCTCCATGCGTAAATTCCTACTTGATTGTTTGTATGGGTTTTTGACAGAATTACGAACAAAACAAAAATAAACAAATATATATTGTTTTGTTTTGTTGATTTATCTTTTGTTTGAGTATATTATAATGGTATAAACAAACAAAAACAAAACCCAGGAATCAGGTGAGTGTAATGAATAAAGATATTTTACAATCTAAATTTGTTAAGGAAATGAAAGATGCTACAGCTAATTTATACCGTCTAGGCTGGGACGAAAGAAATGGTGGTAACATTAGTTATTTATTAACAATGGAAGAGGTATATCCATACCTAGATGGGAATAAAAAGGTCCGTACTATACCAATGAAATTTACTGCTTCTTCTTTAGCTGGGCAATATTTTATTGTAACTGGTTCAGGAAAATATTTTAAAAACGTAACGAATGATCCAGCTGTAAATCTTGGGCTTATCCGAATCACCGAGGATGGCCGACATTATGACATCCTATGGGGCTTTGAAGATGGTGGCGTAGCAACGAGTGAATTACCAACACACTTAATGAACCATATGAAACGCTTAGCTGTAGACCCAAACCATCGAGTAATCATGCATTGCCATGCTACTCATTTGCTAGCAATGACTTTTACACACAGTCTCGACGAAAAAGACTTTACAAAAACACTTTGGGAAATGTGTACAGAATGTATCGTTGTTTTCCCAGATGGTGTTTCGATTATCCCTTGGATGGTTCCAGGAACTGATGCAATTGGTGAAGAGACAGCTGTGCAAATGGAACATACACGACTTGTACTATGGCCTCATCATGGAGTATTTGGAGCAGGAACAACAATAGACGAAACGTTCGGATTAATCGAAACCGCTGAAAAAGCAGCTGAGGTATACACAATCGTTTGTTCACAAGGCGGCAAGAAGCAAACCATTTCTGATAAACAACTTCAAAGTTTAGCGAATGCTTTTAAGGTCATTCCAAGAGAAGGGATATTGGAACTAACCAATGCTAATAAATAAATAAAAAGATCTATGAACCATTTGTAAGGATGAAACCTTTGAATGGTTTTTTTCATTTTTATATAGAAATTTAATTAGATCGATATAATAATTAATGATATATTTTCAGTGTCGAGTAATGAATCAAACTAGTGTTAAAATCCAAATAGAGAGTATAAAAATGGTTGATAATGCTTTATTTTAATAAGAAATAGCGTAACTTAAATTAACACACAATTAAGAATCTTTTAAAAAGTAGTTGTTTTACTCAATTTATCTGTTATATACTATAAACACAGAGAAATTATGGATATAAATTAGATCGATTTAATTTTTTCTAACTATATCCTAAAAGTTGGATGAAGAAGGTAAGAGAGGGGGAGATTCAGCTGAAATGAGATTTAGTTAAATCGATCTCATGAATGAAAACGTATTCTTAATGGATAAAATTTCTAAATTTTTCACACAAACAAAGAGGGGTCGGAGTTACTTCATTACACTTTTGAAAGCGTTATCTTTTAATGCGGATTCTAGATATGTTCATGTTCAGTTTCTAAAACTATCAATAAGGAGTGAATGAAAAATGAAAAGAGCTCTATCTTTATTATTAGTCTTATGTTTAATGATTCTAGGTGCGTGTTCACAACAATCTACAAATAATGAGAAAAATGAGGAACCAAATGACTCAAATGCTAAGACCAGTGAAAAATTAATGAAATTAGCAGTTGTAACATCAGAAGATCGTTCGCTTACAAAAGGTTTAGTGAAGTTTGGGGAATTAGTAGAAAGTAAAACAAATGGATCCATAAAAGTAGAAGTATATCCAAATGGTCAACTAGGTGGCGATCGTGAAGTATTTGAATCGTTACAGTTTGGATCCATTCAAGGAACTACCATGTCAACTGGACCAATTGCTCAGTTTGTTCCTAAGTTTAATGTATTTGACTTACCGTTCTTATTTCCGAATTCTGAAGTTGCCTATGAAGTATTAGATGGAAAGATTGGGTCTGATTTATTAGCAGAGTTGGAGAGTCAGAATGTAATAGGGTTAAACTATTGGGAGAATGGTTTTAGACATTTAACAAATGGTGTTAAGGAAGTAAAAACACCAGATGATGTAAAAGGGTTGAAGATTAGAACTCTTGAAAATGATCTCCATATGGATATTTGGTCTGAATTAGGTGCTAACCCAACTCCAATGGCGTTCACAGAATTATTTGCAGGATTACAGCAAGGGGTTGTCGATGGCCAAGAAAATCCAGTAGGAAATGTTACAGCTAATAAATTTTATGAGGTACAAAAATACTTATCAAAGACTGGCCATGTATATAATGCTAGCCCATTCTTAATTAGTAAAGATTTCTGGAATACATTAAGTGATGAGGAAAAGAAGGCAGTACAGGAAGCCGCTGATGAAGCTAGAGATCATCAAAGAGAGTTGAACCAAAAAGAAGATGAAGATGGATATAAATTCCTAACTGAAAATGGAATGACGGTTACTGATATTACAGACGAAGAAAAGGAAGCGTTCCTTGAAAAGGTTAAACCAGTTTATGAAAAGTATTCTGCTAGTATTGGAGAGGAATTTGTAGACGAATTATTAGCAGAAATAAATAACTTGAAAAAATAAGCTACACCGAGCTTAAGGGGGCAAACCTCCCTTAAGCTTTCATCATATTTCCGGGAATACATAAAAAAATGAAAAACACGTAAATGGAATTCTACCTTTAGAAAGAGGTGAATGGATAATGAAATTGTTACATTGGCTTGACGAGCATTTTGAAGAGTTATTTATAGGCGTTTTTTCTTTTGTTATGGTAGTTGTTATTGCTGTTCAGGTATTTATGAGATATGTCCTACAGGATTCATTGCCTTGGTCAGAGGAACTAGCTAGGTACTGCTTTATTTGGTTAGTGTACTTAGGTATCAGCTATGGAGTGAAAAAACAAAAACATATGAGTGTGGATGTGCTTTATTTAGCCCTAAAAGGGAAATCACAAGCGACCTTAAGGATAGTAGGAAATTTATTGTTTTTGGCATTCGCCCTTTTTGGCCTGATTTATGGATACCAAATTACAATGAAGCTTCTTACATGGGGGCAATTGTCACCTGCACTTAGTTTGCCAGTTGGTTTTGTTTATCTAGCTGGACCAATTGGAATGGGATTAACAGCTATTCGTTTGATTCAGCAAATTATCCAACAGGTTAAAATTCTTATTGGGAAAGAAGCTCCACAGCAATAACTGCTCTGTTGTTATTTATTAAAATGTAATGAAACGGAGGGGAAAACGATGACAGCACTTGTCTTATTTGGAAGTCTTGCTCTTTTTTTAATACTTACCGTACCAATCGGAATTTCAATTGGATTATCAACATTAGTAACTATATTATACACGGGTTCTATGCCATTAGAATATTTAGCACAGGGTTTAATTACTTCTATTGATTCATTCCCTCTTTTGGCAGTTCCCTTTTTTATTTTAGCTGGAGAGATTATGGGAAAGGGCGGACTATCTGATAGATTATTTAAAGTTGCTAATACGATTGTTGGAGACAAAACAGGTGGTATTGCGATTGCAGCAATTATTACTTGTATGTTTTTTGCAGCCATTTCAGGGTCAGGTCCTGCTACTGTAGCTGCTGTTGGAGGAATCATGATACCCGCAATGATTAAACAAGGATACGATAAGAAATTTGCAACAGCAGTTGTCTGTGCGGCGGGTTCTATAGGCGTAATCATTCCTCCAAGTATCCCAATGGTTATGTATGGAGTAGTTGGAAGTCAATCAATAGGGAAGTTGTTCATCTCTGGAATCCTACCAGGAATATTAGTAGGTGTTGCCTTAATGATTTGGACGTATATATATTCCCGAAAACAAGGGTACAAAGGAATTGGAAAAAGTACTTTTAAAGATTTCTTGAAAGCCACTTGGGATGCAAAATGGGCACTTTTAGTCCCTATTATTATATTAGGGGGCATTTATGGTGGGGTTTTTACTCCTACCGAAGCGGCTGGAGTTGCCGTGGTATACGGGTTTATCGCTGGTGTATTCTTATATCGAGAACTTAAATTTAGAGATATACCTCGAATGCTGATCGATAGTGGTATTACTACAGCAACGATTATGCTTATTGTTGGAACAGCAACTGCATTCGGCCGAATACTTACGGTCGAACAAATTCCGAGTCAAATTACAGAAGGATTACTTTCTATTTCTAGTAACCCGATTATTATTCTTTTGTTAATTAATATTTTACTTTTAATAGTAGGATGTTTTATGGACACGGTTGCTGCTATTATTATTTTAACTCCACTTTTATTACCTGTAGCAATGAATATTGGAGTAGACCCTATTCACTTTGGTTTAATAATGGTTGTTAACTTGGCTATAGGCTTTATTACTCCACCGTTAGGCGTAAATTTATTTGTGGGGTCTGGTGTTTCAGGGATTTCAATTGAAGCACTTGCGAAAGCGGTTATGCCATTTTTCGTTGCAATGGTTATTTCACTTCTAATATTAACTTATATACCACAAGTGTCTTTATTTTTAGTTGAGTTTATGGAATAACAAAGTTGACACTGATACTTATATACTACATAGTAATAGTATATTAATTTTTAATTGTAGTATTTAAGTTACAGAATAGTGACTAAATTATTTTGGTGAGCTGGTGATTATTGATGACGCATAAAAAAAGAGTAACTCTGCAAGATGTAGCAAATCATGCTGGCGTTTCCCGGGCGACTGCATCATTAATTGTTCGTGGCAGTTCTAAAATTGCAGAAAAAACAAAACAGAAGGTATTGAATTCAATGCATGAGCTAGGCTACGTATATGACAGAGTTGCTGCCAATATGCGTTCACAGTCTTCTTCGACAGTTGGATTAATTATAACCGATATTGCGAATCCATTTTACGCAGAACTCCTTAGAGGTGTTCATCATTCATTAGAGGAAGCGGGTTATACTGTATTTCTTGGCACTACTTTTGACTCGGATATGAAACAGGAACAGCTTATTTCTAGAATGCTCGAACATCGGGTTGGAGGAATCATTCTATGTCCTGTTTCAGAAAGCTCAGGAAATAGTATAGAACGGGTGAAGGCGATCGACATCCCACTTGTTTTAGCTGTACGTGAAATTGAAAACGTTTCCTGTGATTATGTAGGAATTGACTATGAAGTGGGAGCTCAAATGGCTGTAAATCACTTAATTCATAGAGGTCATAGAAGGATTGCATTTCTTGGTGGAACTTCCCATTCAACCGCTTGGAAGGAAAGGCGAAGTGGATATTGTAGTGCGTTAAAACAAGCAGGTTTAGACATAGATGATACACTTATTGTAGAAAGTCCTGTTACGAGAGAAGGCGGAATGGGAGCAATTCGTAAAGTGTTATTTCAGGCAAATCCACCTACGGCTGTCTTCTGTTTTAATGACTTAGTCGCACATGGTGTCATGCTTGGTTTAAATGATGCCGGATTAAAGCCAGGGCAAGATCTTGCTGTTGTGGGTTTCGATAATAATAATGAGGCACCACTATATAACCCACCATTAACTACCGTTTCATCATATGCTAGACTTATAGGCTCCCAGGCGGCGATTCTGCTTCACCAAAGAATTGTCAATCAAGAACGAGATACCCAGCGAATTATCTTGCAGCCTGAACTGGTAGTTAGAAAGTCTTCGTAACTGATTGTTGTAACATGAAAGGGAGCCTAGAGGCTCCCTTTTTTATATGATAAAGTTCAGTTGATAGGCGATAAGTATACAGATAATCATAAAAGAAATGGAGAATAAAATATTCCAAATTCCCATTCGATAAGAATTTAGTTTTAACTGATCAGCTAATAGAGATACGGATAAGTTAAAAGGGCTATACATAACTGATGCTAGGCTACAAGTGATTAATACAACAGCCAATGAGACGGATGAAATACTCGGTAAAAGCGGATGTAGTAAAGTTGCTAAAAGTGTAAGAGACACCAAAGGATGAAAACCAACTAGAGATAATACAAGAAAATATCCACCAATTACTAAATAAAACAATAACCTATGACCTGAAGTTTCTACAAATAGATTTTGCAGATAATAAATGAACGTAGATTTAGAAATCATTCCAACAAAGAACCCTGCATTTAAAAACATAAAATAATAATTAGAAAGCCCTTTTGTCCTTTCTATCCATTGTGGAACGGCAACTTTCCTATACCTCTTCCTGATACCAATGAAGGATGCCCATAGATAGGAAATGGGAATGATCACTAATACCATAGAAAAAAGAAAGCCCTTATGATGCAATAAATAAAACGATAAGTATTACATATACATAAAATCGCATAGGATTAGATGACTCCTTTGTTAATTAGAACGATCTACCATTGCTACTTCCTAAATAATACTAAACCTCGTCAACAACGTCCATTCTTTTTAAAATTATTGGGAAAATTCAGTAAAAGTGTTTTCAAACAATCGGAATTCATGTATTATTATGGTAACGCTTTCTTTTCTCTGTTACCATGTTTAATAGGTGGTGATCTAACTTAACATATTTTTTTAATATTTAATTAGATCGATATAATAACTCATTTACAGTTTATGTACGTTAAGAACTATTTGGCAAAGGAGTGTATGTATGAACAATCAAACAGTATTCACGCTACCTTCAAGGGCGTATATTTGCGAAGTTGCTCCTCGTGACGGATTCCAAGCGATAAATGATCAATGGATTCCAACAGAAGATAAAGTATCAATCATTCGGTCGTTAGCAGAAACAGGAGTAACTACAATTGAGATTACGTCCTTTGTTCATCCAAAGGCAATCCCTCAATTAAAGGATGCGACAGAGGTTGTTAGATCATGTAATGACTTGAAAAATATTAAATTTAGAGCATTGGTACCAAACGTAAAAGGAGCAGAAAGGGCCATTGACGCAGGCATAAAAAAGATAAAGCTCATGTTATCTGCCACTGACTCACATAGTATCTCTAATGCCAATTGTAAAACGGAAGAAGCGCAGAATGGCTTTTATCCGATCATTGAATTAGCACAGCAGAAGGGGATAGAGGTGGGAGGATCTATATCTGTAGCCTTCGGATGCCCGTTTGAGGGGAAAGTTCCTCAAGAAAGAATAAATCAAATTGTATATAAATACGAATCTATGGGTGTTAAAGAAATTTCATTGGCGGATTCGACTGGTACTGCAAATCCAAAGCAAGTATATGAAATGCTTGGCCATTTACGTAATACTTTTCCTGATATTTTATTTACGTTGCACCTTCATAATACAAGAGGTCTTGCCATTGCAAATGCAGTTAGTGCGTTGCAACAGGGAATTGTTCACTTTGATAGTTCGATAGCCGGACTAGGAGGTTGTCCATATTTACCTGGAGCAACAGGAAACGTCGCGACCGAAGATCTGGTTTATGCTTTTCATGAAATGGGAGTTGAAACAGGAATGGACCTTAGTAAGGTTATCCTCACTGCAAAAGACGTAAAACAGAAGCTAGGAGGCAATAGTGAGAGTTATATGTTGAAAGCGGGTCCACCTTCTCTTTTACACACAAAGGTAACGAGTCAGCAAAAAGTAGAAAAATAATTGAGTAAATAAGATTAGTCTTGTATGTTGGGGAGGGAAATGATGGCCAGACCATTTTCAATTGCGCACCTTACTGCACTTAATTGCACTCCAGCTGAAATGATTCATATTGCTTCAAGAACGGGTTATGATTTTGTGAGTCTTCGGCCGATTAATATGGGGTTACCCGGAGAGCCCAATTATGACCTTGCAAACAATAAACAAATGATGAGAGATACAAAGGCTGCATTTGCAGACACAGGCTTAAGATTACTAGATATTGAGTTAGCTAGAATTTTTGATGGAATGGATCCATTAAACTACTTGCCAGCTTTTGAAGTTGCTGCAGAGTTAGGTGGACGCCATGTTCTAAGCAGTATTTGGACAGATAACCGCAAATATGCGATTGAGAAATTTGGCGAGGTATGTGATCTTGCTAAGCAATTTGATCTAACCGTTGAACTTGAATTTGTACCCATAGCAAGCGTCAGGACTCTTGCAGATACGCTAAATATTCTTCATTCTGCCAATCGATCGAACGCGGGAATTATGATTGATACGCACCATTTTCACCGTTCAGGAGATCAACTGGAGGACCTTCAAAAAATTCCTAGCTCTTACTTTCGTTATTTCCACCTATGCGATGCTCCTTTTCAAGCGCCAACATCAGTGGATGAAATGAAGAGGATCCTTAGGGAGGAGCGTCTCTATGTTGGCGAAGGGGGAATCGATATTGCTGGTATCGTAAACAGTATACCAGTGAATACTCCATGTTCGATTGAAATGCCAAATATTAAACGAGTAAAAGAGCTAGGCTATGAAGAGTACGCGAGGCGCTGTTTGGAAACGGCAAAAGAGTTTCTTTCTATTCATGCAACCGAGGAGAAATCGTTACGTAAAAAGATTGGACTATAATTTTCTGATTAATTATTATTTTCAGTTAAATAGTTAAAATTTGATTGCTATTCATTGTAACAAACGGTAGTATTATGTTAACGCTTTCTTTATTTTAGATCGATCTAAAAGATTTGGGTGGTGGTTATTTTATGTGGGGATTACATTTGAAAAACCCCGGGGAACTAGAACTAAAAGAATTTCCAGTTGAATCCCCTCTAAGAGAAAATGAAGTTAGAATTAAACTCATTTATGGCGGTATCTGTGGTTCTGATATTGGTGTTTATAAGGGAAAGATCGGTCACGCAAAGTACCCAGTTCGACCTGGTCATGAGTTAGTCGGAAGGATTATTGAAGTCGGTGAGAAGGTCGATCTTAAAACTGGAACAAAGGTTGTGGTTACACCTAATACTTATTGTGGCAAATGTGAGAATTGTCAAAGAGGGTATCGAAATATTTGTTCACTTAAGGAATCTCTTGGTGTTAATGTGGATGGAATTTTTTCAGAAGAGATTACGATTTCATCAAAGTACGTTCTCCCAATCCCTGAGGAATTACAAGATGAAAAAGCAGTATTAATTGAACCATTCGCCGTTATAACCCATGCTTTTCAAAAAGCTTTTATTACAAAAGGTACAACTGTAGGAGTTATTGGGTGCGGAACTGAGGGAATGCTCTCAATCGCTTTAGCCAACTTTCTTGGAGCGAAGGTTACTGCGATAGATATTTACCAATCAAAGCTTGAAAAAGTAAAAACTGCTTTTGGGGTTCATACTGTTTTAGCTCATGAAGTGAAGGACGAAAAGTTTGATGTTGTCATTGAAGCGGCTGGAGTAAAACAGGCTGTTGAACAAGCGGTAGGAGTAGTTAAACAAGGCGGATCCGTCATTTTAATAGGTCTAACTCCAGAAGCAACTCTGCCAATTATACAGATTGTAAGAAACGAAATTACGATACATGGATCTATTATTTATAATTTTCCAGAAGATTTTTCTAAATGTGTAGACTATCTGCTTAATGATGATTTTGATGTAAAGCCAATTATTTCTAATATTTTCCCTCTTAAAGAGTTTAAAAAGGCATATATATACGCCATCTCAGGTCAGTGCGGCAAAATATTATTAGATTTCAAAGGAGGCCATATATGAAACAGTTAATATCTTATCAATTGGTAAATTATCTAGAAGAAAGAGGCATTGAACATATTTTTGGACTTTGTGGTCATACAAATATTGCCGTACTTTCTGCTTTAGAGAATAGCAAAATTAAGTTTGTGAATGTTAGGCATGAGCAAATTGCCGCGCATATGGCTGATGGCTATGCGAGGGTAAATAAAAAAGCATCCGTTCTTTTAAGCCACTTAGGTCCAGGACTCACAAACGCGGCAACGGGAGTGGCAAATGCTGCTTTGGATTCAATACCAATGGTTGTTATTGCAGGCGATGTACCAACTCATTACTACGGCAAGCATCCACACCAAGAAGTTAATTTACATGGTGATGCCACTCAATATGAAATCTATCGTCCATTTGTTAAAAGAGCATGGAGAGTCGATAGTGCACATCTCTTTCCTGAGATTTTAGAAAAAGCCTTTCAACTAGCTGAAAGCGGCAACCCAGGTCCAGTCTTAATCTCCGTCCCAATGGATATATTTTCAAAAGAATTAGAAACCTCTTACTTTGAAAAACAGAAGCTGAATGCAAAGAATCTTCATAAGCCATCCATTGACAACGAAACAGCAAAAAAAATCATCCAAACGCTAGCTGAAGCAAAAAATCCGATCTTTTATGTAGGTGGAGGGATCTTATTAGCAGATGCAGCAGATCAGCTTAGAGAACTAGTAGATCGATTGAATATGCCTGTAGCCCATTCCTTAATGGGGAAAGGCGCCGTTTCTGATGATCATCCATTGACTCTAGGTATGACAGGTTTTTGGGGAACTAAATTTATTAATGACAAATGCAAGGAAGCAGACTACGTCTTCGGTTTAGGTACTCGCTTTGCCGAGGCAGATAGTAGTTCATGGGAACCAGCATACACGTTCAACTTCCCTCCAACAAAATTAATACAAATAGATATTGATCCGAGCGAAATTGGAAGGAACTACCCAGTTGAAATTGGTGTAGTCGCCGATCTAAAACAGGCTTTAACCGTATTAAATCGAGTAGCGGAAGAAATGTTCCCATATGGGGTACAACGTGATTCCCTTGATACATTAAAAGATGAAATTTTGAAAAATCGAAAAGAGTTCAAGGAAAGCAATCGAAAGTTTATTGAAGATGAATCATTCCCAATGATGCCACAACGGATTGTTGATGAAGTACGTCAAGTCCTTCCTAAAGATGCTCTTATTACAACGGATGTTGGGTGGAATAAAAATGGAGTAGGTCAGCAGTTCCCTATTTATGAGGCTGGGTCCATTCTTACACCTGGCGGGTATGCTACGATGGGATTTGGAGCACCAGCAGCCCTCGGTGCAAAAATTGCTGCACCAAATCGAGTCGTTGTTTCATTAGTGGGTGACGGTGGTTTTGGTCAAAATCCAGCAGTATTAGCAACAGCAGCAGAGGAAAACATCCCGGTTGTTTGGGTTATTATGAATAATTTTGCATTTGGCACGATCGCAGGTCTGCAAAAAGCACATTTTGGTACGACTTTAGGGACTGTCTTCCAAAAGGATGGAGAACCTTACTCTCCAGATTATGCAGCAATTGCTAGAGCTTACGGGGTGGAAGGGATTAAGGTTCGGTCTGCAGGAGAATTCAAACCAGCCTTAGAAAATGCGATCAAAGCGAATAAGCCAGTCGTTATTGATGTAGCAATGCTGAATAATCCAGTACCTACCGATGGACATTGGAACATCATGGATATCTATTCTCCTGGGAAAAGTGTCCACCACGTTTCTGTTTAGCAGAAATAAGGGTTCTATGATTCTATTTAGCAAAAATAGATCGATCTACTAAGCTATCAAATTTGTAGGAGGTAATGTTATTGTCTACCAATGCAGTCAAAAAACAAACCGAACTCACGGAAGACCAACAAAAGGAATTAGATCTCGCATTTGAAAAAGCACAAAAGGCAATGGAGATCGTTGAGTCTTACAGTCAGGAAAAGCTGGATCGCTTATGCCAGGCAGTCGCATGGGCAGTATCCAATAAAAAAACTTTTTCAGAATTAGTTGATATGGGAATTGAGGAAAGTAGGCTAGGTGATCGTGTAAGTCGAATGGGGAAACGAATGAAAATTCGAGGGATTTTGCGAGATGCCCTCCGTCAAAAAAGCGTGGGTGCTATTGAGGTGATACCTGAAAAAGGAATTGTGAAATATGCGAAGCCCGTAGGTATTATCGGTTCGATTGTGCCAACTACGAATCCTGATCTAACCCCTGCAGGTACCGCTATTTATGCAATTAAGGCACGAGATGCGGTTATCTTTTCACCGCATCCTCGTTCGAAAAAAACGACTTTTGAAACGGTTAGGCTCATGAGGGAAGCGCTTGAAAGGGAAGGGGCACCAGCTGATCTTCTTCAGTGCTTAACATTAGTTAATATCCCAATGACAAAAGCACTTATGTCAAGGTCAGATCTAGTCCTTGCTACGGGTGGGAAAGAAATGGTTAAAAGTGCTTATAGTTCAGGGACACCAGCCTATGGTGTTGGAGCCGGTAATTCTACCATGATTATTGATGATACAGCTGATGTGAAAGAAGCGGCATTAAACACTATGCTAAGTAAAACATCAGACTTTGGTTCTGGTTGTTCTGCTGATGGAAATTTAATTATTAGTGACAAGGTATATGAAGCGATGTTAGAAGAATTGGTGAAAGTTGGAGGATATTTAGCGAATGATGACGAAAAAGCTAGCCTTCGTTCGGTTATGTGGGATGCAGAGGGGCATCGTCTTCCTAACACGGTCGCTGTTGCTCCGCAACTCTTAGCTAAGGAAGCGGGCTTTTCAATTCCTGAAGATCGAAAATTCATTATTGTTAAAGGCGATCAAATCGGAAAAGAATACCCGTTCTCAGGTGAAAAATTAACCACATTGTTAGCGGTGTACAAATATGAAGGTGAATTTGAACATGCACTGAATATGATGAGATCCATTTATGAAGTAGGTGGAAAAGGACATTCATGTGGTATTTACTCGTTTAACGATGATCATATTCATCGCCTCGGGTTAGCAGCACCAGTGAGTCGGATTATGGTTCGCCAACCCCAGTCAAAAGCTAACGCAGGTTCATTTACGAATGGTATGCCAATGACTTCAAGTCTTGGTTGTGGAACATGGGGAGGAAATATCATCTCAGAGAACGTCAATCTTAAACATTATATGAACTATACATGGGTGTCGAAACCAATTCCAGAAGATAAACCTTCCGATGCTGAGTTATTTGGGGAATTTTTTGATCCAGAGTTAGAAAAATAAGAATCATTAGATAGATAAAGAGGCAGACTCGTAGAAACAATAAATTGTGACTTTTGAGTAGCCTCTTTATTTTCATCTATAAAACCTCTCCCGTTGAATGATAGGAGGTGATGCTAAATGTAGATATTTTTGAAAGCGTATTCAATCTGGAGGTGCTACAAAGTGTTTGTATACTTAACTATCCTATTTACACCATTGCTATCGTTAAAAAGGTGTTGTTAGGTAGTACAAGAGTGAGATTCAGGAATGTACTTAATAGGTAAACATGAGGAGGAAGATGATGTCTAAACTGAAGAAACCATTTAAGATTTTATTAGCATTGATTATGGTCGTCATGCTAGTACCAAGCTCTCCCTTTGCATCTGCAGCAAGTGGGAACCACATTACAAAAGCAGAGTTTATCGGTAAAATTTCTAACTATTTCGCGTGGCCTCACCCTAGTGATTACAACGATATTTGGAAAGCACCACTTAAACAGTTTAATGACGTAAAAACAACAGATCCATTTGGTAAACAGATAGAGGCCGCTTATGAGGAAGGTCTTATAAGCGCTGACGCTTCGGGTAATTTTAATCCTAAAAGCGAAATCTCTCGTGAAGAAGCAGCTGTAATACTTGTAGATGCTTTTAAACTTGAAGAGTCAAATCAGGCTGCCTCATTTTCGGACTATGAAACGATAAGTTCAGAGGCTAGAGGAAGTGTCAATGCCCTAGTAGAATTAGGTTATATGACTGGAAGAACAGCAAAGCATTTTAAGCCTAATGAGCCTATTAAAAGATCTGAGGTAAATCGAATATTTGATAAGATAACGAGCACAATGGTCACTCCAGTCCAAGCGCTTCCAAAACAAAATGCAATTGCCCCAAGAAGATACGTTAAACTTTATACTCCTACACCAGGCGCTACTATCTACTACACTACTGACGGTTCCACTCCAACTACATCAAGTCAAGTCTATTCAGTAGAATCAAAAGGTCATATAAATGAAATGTTAAGTAATAGCCAATTACCTGAGCGAACAGTGGTATACAAGGCTATTGCTGTAAAGGATGGCATGATCACAAGTCCAGTGCAAACTTTCACTTGGAAACTCTATCGTCCGGCCATTGCTGATTTCCAACATGTTGTTATCCAGGAGAAAACGGCCACAAGTCCAGCAGTTTATCAGCTGTATAATGATTCAGAATCTGTACGTGCTATGGCTTACTACATTGAAGGACAAGAGAGTGGAATCATGTTCGATGCCTTACAGACCCAGTTTGATGTGAAAAATCTAAAAGAATATATTGATAAAAACATAGCGACAAAGCCTTACTCTATGATCGTTTCCCATACTCATATGGATCATATTATGCAAATTCCTAACTTCTTAAAGGATCATGAGGTTTATATTAATGAGCGTGGCTGGGCAGATATTTCTAGGCAGTTGGTTACTAATCCAGAGGATCAAGCAAAAATTAAGAACATTGACGAGGGTGATGTAATCGATATTGGTGGAAGTATCTTAGATGTATATGCCTTACCGGGTCATAGCAATAGTCTAATCATGCTTCAAGACAAAAAGAATGGTCTCCTGTTTGCTTCTGATATATATGGATGTACCCGTGCCGGTTCAGCCGACAATGTAAATGTATCAGGTGTAAGAGTGGATCTTCTACTTTCGTTAGCACAACAAACTTACTCTAATTACCAGAAGGATGGTGGAAAGGCTACCACATTATTCACTGGTCACGATGAGACACCACTTGGTGATAACAATTTAAGATTGTTTGAGGCTGCTTTACAGCAAGTCGTTGATAAGGGCGAAGCAGGTACATCCCCAACGTTACGCGGAAATAATGATGCTCCATATAGTCGTACGACAACCATCGGGGATATGTGGAAAGATGGAACAAATTGGATTTCCTTAAAGCTCGCTGGAATTATGGGCGACGATACAGAATATTTAACCTCGGATCCAATCAACTATAACGGAGATTCTGGTTATATGAAGTATTCTGTCCTTTCAAATATTGAGTTTGAAGGTGGAGAACTCGTTGGTAAAACCGTACAGTTCGCTCCGGATTCTCAACCATTCTCATGGGCGGGTGAGACGATTACTGTTAGCAATTCATTACCAAATAAATTTGATCCTTGGTCTTATGATTATACAGTTAAAGTGCCTGAGGCTAACGATGAAATAACCGTAATTCCGACAACCATGTCTACTAAAGTAAAATCAATCAGAATTAATGGCAAAAAAGTAGATTATCGTTCAGCTAATAAGGTTTCTGTTGAAGATGGCACCGTTATTAAAATTGATATTGTAGCACCAGACAAAGTAACAACAAGTACCTATACTTTCACGGTAGAAAAATACTAAATGGCATCGTAGGAACCAACTATTATTAGATGTTTCCTACGAGACTCATATGTTAGGAGAGAAATAGGATGAATGGTAAAAAAATCATGTTCTTAATGGTGATTTCAATTCTGCTACTAAGTATAGTCATGCCAGTTTCTGCAGCATCAATAAACAATAAAGATGCTTTTAAACTAAAAGCAACCTCATTGGATGGAATGGAAAAACCAGCTATTGATATTACATTAGGTAATAAGTTGCCGTTAAACGGGTATTTTACTCGAAATGTTTCTGTCGGGGATGAGACGCGTACGGTAAAAATCTATGTAGCGCCAGAAACGACTGTCCGAGATTATTTTACGGTCATAGCGGCTCCGGATGGTATGACGACGGAAGAGTTCTTGCACAAAAGCGGATGGCTGGATATTGCGGATAAGAAATCAGAAGGATTATTCATATTAGAGCCTGGTGTGAATGGTTGGGGAAGTGCGGAAGAAGAACTTGCCTATATTAATGAAGCTGTAAAAGTATTAAAAGATACGAAGTATTACAATACTTTTGGTGTCTTTTATATAGCCGGATATGGAGAAGGTGGAACCGCTCTACAAGCTTGGGCGATGCAAAATCCTCTCTTTGTCATTAGTTCTGTTTTTGTAGAAACAGAGGATCTTGGTTCAGAATTTATTCAGGAGACAGGAGAAAAAACGTTTGCTGAAAATAGAGAGATTTCGTACTCTAAGGTTCCTGTTCCTACTTGGTTTGTAAATGATAACCCAAGTTCTATAGAAAACTTAGTCGAATACTGGAAAGGTGCTAATGACACAGTTGCCTCGGGAAAGAAAGGATCAACAGAGGGAATGATGGGAAGTATCGTTTATAAACAAAAAGAAGATTCCGATCGTATTGTCACTTCTTACAGCGATGTACGCTCTAAAGTGGCTGTTCTTGAACAGGGCGGACTCGGAGTATATAAAACGGGTTTCACCAAGAAAATTTATAATTTCCTTTCTTACTATACTCGCTATGACAATACAACCGTTAACGGCAATGTTCTAGGTGTAAGACCTGATTACGAAAAAATGGGTGTTGAGATCAAAGAAATGAAATTAGATGGATATACTCGCGAATATTTAGTTTATGTCCCGGATTCTGCACCTGAGGAAAACATTCCGGTAGTCTTCGTACTTGCAGGAAACACGCAAACGGCACGAGTATTCTTTGACGCCAGCCATTGGTGGGAGGTCGCAGATAAACACGGATTTATGCTTGTTATGCCTAGTGAACAATACAATTCATCAACAGAAGTAACATGGAATGTTAACTACGCAACCAATAAGCAAGATGATTTTGTTTTCCTCGAAGAGATAGTTAAGCAAATTGACAAAGATTATAACATTGATACTGGGAAGCGATATTTAACCGGTCAATCTCTTGGCTCCATGTTCACGAACTATGCGAGTGCTGTCATGCCCGAATATTTTGCTGCTTTTGGTTCCACTTCGGGTCCGCTCTTAAGACCTGTTGAAGGGAAAAATGATAAAGTACCGTTTTATCTGCTCTTTGGTGAATATGATATTTGGAGTTGGGACCACAAGATACCAGGACAAACAAATACGACTGTAAAATACTGGTTGGATAGAAACGAACTAGGTGAGCTGAGTGATGCTATTGTTACAACAAAGGATAGATATACAACTTACACTTGGTACGATAACAATGAAACACCGATGTACAAATATACTCAGACAAAGGATAGAGCCCATAACTTCATTGTGTCAGAAGTGTGGGAACTATGGGAAAACTGGTTCTCTCATTGGGAAATAGATGGAGAAGGAAACCGTCTTTATTCTGAGTAAGTGAAGGAACAAGTATTTACCAATTAGAGGGAGCTATGTTATACTAATTTTACTAATTTGAAAGGGATGATGGGTGGACGATGAAGAACTAATCTTATTTTTAACGATTGAAATTCTATATTTCAACTCACACAAAATAGGATTAGTCTGCCCATTATCTATACGGTTCTTAGCTTTTTTACGGAAAAGCTTTATTTGACTATGGTATGAAACGACTAATCCTTCCAATCCAATTGGGAGGATTTTTTATCCTCCCTGCAAACCGAGGGGATGAAATCATGAGAGAACTGTTTAAATGTAAAGATGTCAGCTATGAAATAAATGACGTAACCCTATTTAAGGATGTAAATGTTCATGTTCATGAAGGAGATGTCATAGGGATTATAGGAAAAAATGGAGCTGGGAAATCAACCTTACTTCATGTTTTATACAACCATTTAGTTCCCACTAAAGGAAATATTCAGTGGGTCGAAAAAAATGTAAAAGTGACGTTGGTCGAACAAGATACGGAAGTCTTTTGTGTGGAGGAAGAGTCACCACTTTTTTATAAAAAATGGATGGTGCCAACACACACTGATTTTTCCAATTTAAGTGGAGGAGAAAGGCTAAAACTTCGATTAGCACATGGCTTTTCAGAGCAATCTGATCTCTTGTTATTGGATGAACCTACCAATCATTTAGATGAACAAGGCTCACGACTTTTGATTGAACAAATAAAAGCTTATAAAGGATCCATTATTCTTGTTTCTCATGATCGGTATTTTTTAGATAAAGTTGCTACTAAGATTTGGTCTATTGAAGGGACTAAAGTTTTTGAACACAAAGGAAATTATTCTAGTTATATGTTAGCTCGCGAACAGAAGAGAATATCTCAGCAGCGAGAATATGAGAACCAACAAAAAATGGTCGGGAAAATTGAAGCACAAATGAAAGAACTCACTTCCTGGTCACAGAAAGCACATTCACAGTCCACGAAAAAAGAAGGGTTTAAAGAATTTTATCGTGTAAAGGCAAAACGTATGGATGCCCAAGTTCAGTCTAAGCGAAAGCGTCTTGAAAAAGAGTTAGAAAAAACGAAAGTGGAGCGGGTTGAACCAGAGTATGATGTTCGTTTTACAATTGAAAATCATAACAAGGTAGGGAAACGGTTTCTAGAAGTGAAGGATTTGTCAAAGAATTTTGATGGTCGAATGCTATTTAATAACGTCAATTTTACACTTCTCCACGGTGAGAAGGTCGCTATTACTGGTCCGAATGGAAGTGGTAAAACAACATTGATAAAAATCATACTTGGTCAGGAACCGTCTGAAGGAGATGTATGGATGTCTCCAACAGCAACCATTGGTTATTTGACGCAAGAAGTATTTGATTTACCACTTGAAAAAACACCGGGGGACCTTTTTTACCAAGAAACCTTTGATGCAAGAGGAAAAGTTCAAAATCTTATGAAGCATTTAGGTTTTTCAGCTTCTCAATGGCAAGAACCGGTTCAAAATATGAGCATGGGGGAACGTGTAAAGTGTAAACTGATGAAGTATATTTTAGAAGAAAAAGATGTCCTCATATTGGATGAACCTACAAATCATCTTGACTTACCTTCCCGAGAGCAGTTAGAAAGGACTTTGGCAGAGTATAATGGTACGTTAATCATTGTTTCTCATGACCGATATTTTTTGGATAAGACGACAAATACAAAGCTTGTTATTGATAACAGGTCCATCCAAAAACAACTAAGTGAGGTTATACAAGAATCAAGTGATTTAGAAGAATTGAAGTTAAAGCTTGAAACAGAGAGACAAGAAGTTCTAGGAAAACTCAGCTTTATGACTTCAAAAGATCAATTATATAAAGAACTTGATTGTAGATATAATGAACTAACACGAAAACTAAAAGAGCTTAAATGAAGATAAAGCTGGAGAGCCTTTCTTGTAGAAAGGCTCTTTCCGGTACCCTTCATACTTGTAATTGATATAGTGTAAATATTACAATACTAATGAAGTTATTCATTAATCCTGATTTAAATAACTAATGACCCAAGCCTTAAAAAATAAGTTTCTGAAAAGTTGAAAAATGTTATAATAGTATTGTTATACAAATTTGTGAGGTGGCGAACATGCAACGTACGGCAGAAAATATATCAGAACAAAAAAAGGAAGAGACTATGGCTTATTCTAGAACAAATCCATTTCAAGCAAAGGTTCTTAAAAATATTAATATAAATGGACCTGCTTCTAATAAAGAAACAAGACATATAGAGTTGTCATTAGAAAATTCCGGCCTTTCATACGTACCGGGAGATTGCCTTGGGATTTTTCCGCAAAATGATCCTGATCTAGTTGCGTCTATCCTTGAAGAAATGAAGTGGGATGCAGAAACGCCTGTAATTGTAGATAAGACAGGTACAACATTACCACTGAAAGTAGCTTTATCCACTCACTTTGAAATTACTTTATTAACAAAGAAAATTTTACAACAAGCTGCGGAACTAACTGAGAACACGAAGTTAAAAAGGCTAGTAGCAGCAGAAAATATTGCTGAATTAAAGGAATATTTAGATGGTCGTGATTTACTTGATTTATTGCATGACTTTGGACCATGGACCGCATCAGCACAAGAAATTGTATCTCTTTTAAGAAAATTGCCACCACGTCTGTATTCTATCGCAAGCAGCTTTGTTGCTCATCCTGGGCAAGTACATTTAACGATTGGTGCGGTACGATATACAGCCCATGGACGTGATCGTAAGGGAGTATGTTCAGTACAATGTTCAGAACGTCTTGAAGAGGGCGATACCATTCCTGTATTTATTCAACAAAACAAGCATTTTAATCTTCCAGAATCTGACGAAGCAGATATCATTATGGTTGGACCTGGAACTGGTATCGCTCCATTCCGTTCATTCATTCAAGAACGTGCAGTGGGTAAAGCAGCAGGTAGATCTTGGTTGTTCTTTGGGGATCAGCATGCGGCAACAGATTTCTTATACAAAGAAGAGTTAGAGGGCTATGTAAAGGAAGGTTCCTTAACAAAATTAGAGACCGCGTTCTCTCGTGATTCAAAACAAAAAGTATATGTCCAACACAAGATGCTTGAAAATAGTAAGGAAATTTATGAGTGGCTAGAAAAAGGTGGATATTTCTACGTTTGTGGAGATAAGACCTATATGGCTAAAGATGTGCATGAAGCACTAATCACGATTATTGAAACCGAAGGTTCGATTTCACGTGAAGAGGCTGAAAGCTATTTAAATGATTTAAAAAAGCAGGGTCGATACCAGCGTGATGTATACTAATAGTAAGGGAGCTATTCGAACATTCGAATAGCTCTTTTTAATATATTTTTTAAGGAGACAAAAGCTCTTGAATTGGAATAATATCTTTAAGGTAGCATTATTGAATAAAACTTACTTGACACCAGTGTATTGTGATATTATAGTTACTTACATAAAGTAACCTAGTTATGATTAATGAGGAGAATAAGGTAATGCATGTGAAAAACTCAGGGATTGAAATGGGTCTTTATACACTTGGTGATATTGTACCAGATCCTCATACGGGAAAAGTAATTAGTCCAGAACAAAGATTAAAGGAAATAATCGAGGCAGCAAAGCTTGCTGATGAAGCGGGGCTTGATGTCTTTGGAGTTGGAGAGCATCACCGTTTAGATTACGCAATATCCTCTACGCCAGTTGTACTGTCAGCAATGGCTCAATTAACTAAAAAGATTAAATTAACTAGTGCAACGACGGTTCTAAGTACTGTTGACCCTGTTCGTTTGTTTGAGGATTTTGCAACATTGGATCTACTATCTAATGGACGAGCAGAAATCATTGCTGGACGAGGGGCTTTTTTAGAGTCGTTCCCTCTCTTCGGTTTTGATATGGATGAATACAATGAATTATTTTTAGAAAACATGGATCTATTTTTACAGTTAAATCAACAAGAGAAGATCACTTGGAATGGTCAATTTCGATCTCCCTTAATGAACGCGGAAATTGCTCCAAGACCCCTGCAAGATAAGCTACCCATTTGGGTTGGTGTTGGTGGTTCACCAGAAAGTGCTGAACGTGCGGGAATGCTTGGGGTTGGCATGGCTGTAGCAATTTTAAGTGGAGATTCGATGAAGTTTAAGCCATTAGTTGATTTGTACCGACAAGCTGGTAGTAAGGCAGGACACTCATCGGATAAACTAAGAGTAGGAGTTACTGGTCATGGGTATTTTGCAAGTACCAGCCAAAAAGCAAGAGATGAATTTTATCCTTATTATTCTTTATACAAGTCATATGTCAATCAGCAATTAGGCAAAACAGGAAAATTATCAAGAGACGAATTTGATCAATTGACAGATCCCGACACGGCCCTTTTTGTGGGTAGTCCTCAACAAATCGTGGAGAAAATTCTCCGTCAACATGAGCTTTTTGGCCATCAGCGCTTTATAGCGCAAATTGATATTGGCGGGTTACCGTTCGAAAAAGTAGCGGAAGGGATCGAGATATTAGCCACAAAGATAGCTCCTATCGTTAGGAGAGAAACAAGTAAGTAGAAGTGAAAATAATAATGAAAAGGGGTTACCTTTTTGTCACAGACAAAATTTGATTCAAAAGTTCTTTCTGTTTTAGAAGACAAAATTCAATTAATTAAAACAGGCAAAGGAGCCATTTATTTAGTTGGTCCAATTAAACTACCTGTTAACCTTTACGGTGAAACTGTTGTTTTTCAATGGTATTGTTGGTTAAATTGTGATGAAGTAACAGAAGACTTCGAAAAAATTATCAACAAATTATCTTCTGCTAATTTAGCCGAACTACAACAATCCAGTGTTCTAGCATATGGAGATTTTTCATATGGGGAAGATGCTATTATTCGTATGCATTCCATCTGCCACACAGGAGATATTTTCGGAAGTAAGAGATGTGATTGTGGATATCAATTGAAACAATCGATGAAAATGATCGCCGACCATGGAACAGGTGCATTATTTTACTTAGCTAATCACGAAGGGAGAGGGATTGGTTTATTTAGCAAAGCAATGGCCTATATTCTCCAGGAAAATGGCTACGATACAGTGGATGCAAACGAAAGTCTAGGTTTTGTAGATGATTCTAGAAATTATTCTGATGCAATTCAAGTACTAAAGGCACTTCGCTCAAAACCAGTTACACTTATGACAAATAATCCGAAAAAGCTTGAAGCATTAAAAAATGCGGGGTTAACAGTTTCAGATAGAAAGCCATTGTGGGGAGATATATCCGAATACAATGAAAATTATCTTCAAACAAAAATCAAGCGATCTGGCCATTTAGAAGAAGAAGGGAGTTGTCCAAATGACTAACGATGAATTTTATATGGACTTGGCATTGAATAATGCCTTAGCCATGAAAGGACAGACGGATCCAAATCCATTAGTCGGGTCTGTAATCGTTAATAATAATCGGGTAGTAGGAATTGGGGCGCATTTAAAAGCGGGCGAACCACATGCCGAAATTCACGCCATACGGATGGCTGGTGATCATGCGAGAGGGGGGACGATTTATGTCACCCTTGAACCTTGCTCTCATCACGGGAGAACGGGTCCTTGTGCAGTTGCGATTGTAGAAGCAGGTATTAAGAAGGTAGTTATTGCGACCCTCGATCCAAATCCTGTTGTCTCAGGTAACGGGGTAAAAATCCTTGAGGATGCAGGTATTGAAGTAGTTGTTGGGGTAGGTATGGAACAATCTCAACAAATGAACGAAGTGTTTAATAAATTTATTGTTCAGAAAAAACCGTTTATCACATTAAAGTCTGGTATTACACTTGATGGAAAGATAGCCACACACACTTCTGATAGCAAATGGATAACTTCAGCAGAGGCTAGAGAAGATGTTCACCACCTTAGAAATCAACATATGGCTATATTAGTAGGAGTAAATACAGTCATTAAGGATGATCCGGAATTAACTGCGCGCATCCCTAATGGACGGAATCCACTTCGAGTAATTATGGATTCCACTTTAAAACTTCCACTTGATTCAAAGGTTGTAACTGATAAAAAGGCAGAAACATGGATTTTCACTAGTGACACCTACGATAAGGAAAAGAAACAAATATTAGAAAGTATGGGAATCACAGTATTTCATACATCTGGAAAAAAACAAGTAGACCCTAACGAAGTGGTCAGTATCTTAGGTGAAAAGCTAGTATCTTCGCTACTAATTGAAGGTGGAGGAGGAGTGAATGCTTCTTTCTTTGAAAATCAGTTGATAGACAAGGTTGTTCTCTATATGGCTCCAAAGTTAATCGGTGGGAATTTGTCCCCATCGTTCCTGGGAGGTAGCGGTGTAGAAAAAATGAAGGATGCTGTGGAACTTTCAGATACTTCGTTTACCCAAATTGGGAAAGATTTTAAATTTGTTGGTTATCCAATCTATAAATGAGGTTCATTTGCTCGTAACTCATGAAATATAGTAAAATGAATGGAGTTCATTCATTTGAGGTGGTAATGATGAGTCACACCAATGAAAAATATGATAAAATTTTACAAGCTGCCATTGAAGTTATTTCTGAAAAAGGTTTAGACAAAACATCTATTTCCGATATTGTAAAGAAAGCTGGAGTTGCACAGGGGACTTTTTATCTCTATTTTCGATCAAAAAATGCTCTTATACCAGCCATTGCTGAAAACTTACTTATGTATTCACTCAGCAATATAAAAAAGAGAGTAGTAGAAACAACAACTTTTTGGGAAAAAATAAAGGTGTTTATTGACGAAACCTATCGTATAACGGACGAATACAAAGATGTGCTTGTTCTTTGCTATTCGGGTCTTGCATTAGAGTATTCTCTAGAAACCTGGGAAACGATCTACACACCTTATTATCATTGGTTCGAGGAGATCTTACAAAATGCGATCGCACATAAAGAAATTATTAGTAGTTTTCATGTAGAGTGGACATCAAAAATGATTATTAATCTTGTCGAAAATGCAGCAGAGCGTTTTTACATAGCTAAAGATCAAGACATGAAATTAGAGGACTCGAAAGAAGAACTATTCCGATTCCTAGAGAGGTCATTATCAATAAAATAAGAAAATACTTCTATCAAAAACGACAAACAACACACTGTGTTTGTCGTTTTTTATTTACCTTAAAAAATAGATTCTTGTTTAAAAATATCTTGCATTCTCTTCCATCATGAAATAAGATAGTCTCAATTGAAAGCGATTTCAAAAAATATAGTTCGATTTATGTTAGATTGTCTAACGAGGAAGTGGAAAGCAAAGAAAAGAATGAGTATATTAACTAAGAAGGAAGGTTTCTGTATTTACAGTTATATGAATGACGTTCAGTCATAATCGGTAATTAGGAGGGAGGTTATTAATTTTCACATGTAAAGAAGAGCACATATTTTAAATTATCTAAATATTTAAAAAATAATCTGTTAGGGGGAAGATACATGCCGGCTGAAAGAATTGAATTAAGAAGGTCACTTAAGCTATCGCATATTGTGTTAATGGGTATTGGGTATATGACACCTATGGTTGTTTTCGATACCTTTGGTATTGCTTCTGAAGCAACAGCAGGTCATGTTCCTACAGCATATATACTAGCTCTGGTTGCAATGTTGTTAACGGCACTTAGTTATAAACAAATGATTCAAGTTTATCCAACCGCTGGCTCTGCTTATACGTACACTCAGAAGTCAATTAATCCACATTTAGGCTTTTTAGTAGGATGGGCAGCTCTAATGGACTATTTATTTTTACCTATGGTCAATGCACTTATTTTTCAAATCTATTTATCTTCTATCTTTCCAGTGGTACCTGAGTGGATATGGGTAGCAGGATTTGTTATTGTGGTGACCTTCTTTAACTTAATGAGTATCAATTCAACGGCAAATTTTAATACTTTCTTAGTTATTCTTCAGGGAACCATTATTTTATTGTTTATTGGAGTCGCTATTAAATATTTATTAAGTAACGGTGGTGTAGCACAAGCATTCTCCATTCAGCCATTTTTTGAACAAGGGTTAGATTCAACTCTTCTTATTGCCGGAGCGACGTTAATGTGTTTTTCATACTTAGGATTTGATGCGGTGGCAATGCTAGCGGAAGAGACACCCCAGCCAAAAAAGACTATTCCAAAGGCCATTTTTCTTACTGCGTTACTAGGTGGATTGATGTTTATTGTCACCTCGTATTTTATTCAACTCGTTTTTCCTAATCCTCAAGACTTTACTGACCTAGAAGCATCATCTCCAGAAATTGCTGCCTCAATCGGAGGATCTATATTTCAGATTATCTTTATTGCTGGGGGAATCGCTGGCACACTTTCGTCTGGTATTGCTTCACATGCGAGCGTATCGAGACTGTTATATGTTATGGGGAGAGATAAAATCCTACCTGAGAGAATCTTTGGATATGTACATCCAAAGCTTAGAACTCCAGCTTTAAACATTATTATAGTAGGAACTACTTCTCTATCGGCGATTTTTTTCAGCCTTGCAACTGCTGCTTCATTTATTAATTTTGGAGCCTTAATTGCTTTTACATTTGTAAATATATCAGTCATTGCTCATTATGCCTTTAAGAACAAACAGTACAAAACACTAAAGGGCTTGTTTTCATATGTCATTATGCCTTTACTAGGTGCGGGAGCCATTTTCGTTTTGTGGTTAAATCTTGAAAAGAGCTCTATTATTCTTGGTACGACATGGCTTGCCTTTGGGCTTTTGTACCTGATATATATTACGAGAATGTTTACTAAAAAAGTTAGTAATATCGAATTTAATGAAATGGAAGAGCTAGAGCCAACAACGATAATTAAGATGTAAGTTTTATGAAATAGAAGGGGTGCGAGAAAAGCATGCACCTGCTTGACCACAACTTCCCCTTCCTTAATGCAAAAAGATGGAGAGGTGTACTTGATATTTTATTGTTTTTCAATTATAGTCAGATTATTAAGAATAATTATCGGTATTTTCTTTTTTAAGGTATAAAAATGAATGACAGTCATTCATAAATTACAACAGAAAGTCGAGGCGATATGATGAACATGTTACATTTTTTGATTCCAGTACTCCTTTCAATGAATTTAATTTTGAGTGGGATTCAACCATTCAAAATAAATTTCAGGAGGAAAATAAAAAATGAAATATCCATTATCGCCCGAGGTCAAACCTGAATTTTGTACAACAGGATCTTTTGTGAGATTACCGGAACAAAGAGAAAATGCCAAACTAGCCATAATTGGCATGCCTTTTGATACAGCTGCTTCCTTTCGGGTAGGAGCGCGATTTGCTCCTCAGGCTATTCGACAAGCCTCGATGACATTATTTCCGTATCACCCCATTCATCAGGTTTATCCTTTTGATGAAACAAATGCTATTGATATCGGAGACGTTTCTGTCATCCCTCATAATATTCATAAAAGCTACGAACTTATGGAAGAAGCCGTTAAAAGACTTATGGAGAAGGGAATCATTCCCATTGGACTAGGAGGAGATCATTCAATTACTTTGGCAAGTTTACGTGCCGCAGCTAAAGTCCATGGGCCCGTAGCATTGATTCACTTTGATTCCCACACGGATACATGGGATACCTATTACGAAGAAAAGTACTGGCATGGCTCTCCTTTTATACGTGCACATGAGGAAGGCTTAGTTGATCCGTCCAAAGTCTTCCAAATCGGGATAAGAGGTACGCTCAACCATCCAGGTGACGTTCAAGAAAGTTATGAATTAGGATATAATGTCATAACTACTCCCGATCTTGAACAAATAGGATTTGAGAGCGTACTTACAAAAATGAGGAATGTGATTGGTGATACTCCGGTCTTTTTAACCTTTGATATCGACTTTGTTGACCCCTCTTGTGCACCTGGGACAGGAACATTAGAGGTAGGAGGTTTCAGTAGTAGAGAAACATTACAAATGATTCGATCACTTACTGGATTCAACTATATTGGATTTGATGTAGTAGAGGTGCTGCCTCAGTATGATCAAACACAAATCACCGCTTTATTAGCTGCAACCATTGTGCATGATTTTGCTAGTTTGGCTGCTTTGAAGATAAAGGGTAAAAAAGAATAGAATGTGAAAGAGGAAGTCGTGGTACTTCCTCTTTTTTTGTTTTGAAATAACAATTTTCTAGTTTATAAAAATTTCTCTTGCAAAAATTGCTAATTTGTATAAAAATTAAGTAAGCGCTTAACTTAATAGTGCATCTCAGATATAAATTTAGGAGTGGAACGATGAAGGTAACTATATATGATGTTGCAAGAGAGGCAAACGTATCAATTGCAACCGTCTCTAAAGTAATTAACAATACAGGGAGAATCGGAGAAAAAACAAAAAGAAAAGTAGAAGAAGTGATGAAGAGGTTGGATTATCAACCCAATATGATGGCTTCTGCTTTAATGGGAAAACAAACGAAAACAATTGGACTTCTTATTCCTGATTTAGCAAATCCATTTTTTTCTGAGCTTGCACGAAGTATAGAGGACCGTGCGCATGAGTTTGGATACAATTTAGTGATCTGTAGTACAGATTATTTGCCAGAAAAAGAAAATAAATACCTTAATCTGCTTAAAAGAAAGAATGTAGATGGATTTATTTTAGCGTCGGGCTTTGAAAACTTAGAAAAAGTAGAAGAAATGGTGAGGGAACACGTGCCTGTGGCCATTGTTGCTAGAGACTTCCCCATGTTTTCAATCAATACAGTTGCCCTAGACGATTTTATGGGTGGTTATTTGGCAGCTTCTCATCTGATGAAGCTTGGGCATCAAAAGATTGCTGTTATTGCTAGGGATGTATGGAGTAATAGGGAAAGACTTCGTGGGTTTAAGCAAGCATTAGAAGAAAAAAACATCAAGTTTATGGAAAATTTTGAATATATTGATGGTCCGAGCCATGTGGAGCCAGGTAAAAAAATGGCACTTAAATACCTTACATGTGATGATGGTGGTCCTACTGCTATTTTTGCTTGCAATGATTTATTGGCGATCGGTGCTATCCAGGCTGTAAAAGAACTTGGAAAAAACGTTCCTGACGACGTTTCTATTATGGGGTTTGATAATACACTTATTGCAACTATTGTGGAGCCACCATTAACTACCATTGCACAACCCATTCAGAACATGGGTAAAGAGGTTTTGGATTTAATTATATCTATGATCAATGGTGAAAAAAAGGAGGTAATGCGCTTAACATTATTGCCTTCACTTGTAGAAAGAAACTCAACGTCACCATTGTAGTAGGCTAATGGTATAGCAATATAATAGTATAAAATATTCAAAATTTTTTAATAAAACGGTTGATTTTTTTAATGGTATTGAATACAATTTAACCAATGAGAAATTGATAAAGCGCTTAACTAAAAATGAGTGACTTCGTTAGCTTAATAAACAAATAGAATAAAAGAATATTTTTGATTCTAAAAGTAAGCGCTTTACATAAGAAATGTAGCCTTTATACATATCAGCATGAGTACTTATATTTTTTTAAGAATTTGGGTAAGCGCTTTCTATAATAAAAGGAAGGAGCCGATCAGTTTGAAAGCATTAGTAAAAGTGAAAGCAGGCGTAGGGAATGTTTCATTATTAGACATCAACGATCCAGCATGTCCTGCAGATAAAGTTAAGGTTGAGGTGAAATACACCGGTATATGTGGAACGGATCTTCATATCTACCACGAAACATTTAAAAACTATCCCCCTGTTATTATGGGCCATGAGTTTTCTGGGATTGTTTCCGAGGTAGGTACCAACATCACCAAGGTAAAGGTAGGTGATCGAGTCACTGTTCTTGGTTCTACTGCCTTAACCTGTGGGGCTTGCCACTATTGTAAAACTGGGCATTATATGTTCTGCACTAACCGAAGAGGTATGGGACACGGTGTGGACGGAAGTTTCACGAAGTATGCTGTTGTTCGGGAAGACATGATTTACAAGCTACCTGATCACGTGAGTCTTGAGGAAGCTGCGATGTCAGAACCACTTGCGTGTGCGGTGCAAGCCATTGAGGAACTAACTACGATTCACGTTGGTGATACTGTGTTATTATCTGGTCCAGGTCCAATTGGATTGATTTGCTTATCACTTCTAGTGGTTAAAGGATGTAAAGTGATTGTAGCAGGGACATCCTCCGATTCAATACGATTGAAGATTGCAAAAGAACTAGGTGCTGATGTTGTTGTCAATATTGATGAACAGAATCTTGACAAAATTATTGAGGAAGAGACGAATGGTTTGGGAGTAGATGTAACAGTTGAGTGTGCAGGTGCTGGTCCATCCATCAAGAGTTGTTTGCAGGCACTAAAAAAGTTAGGAAAACATATTCAAGTCGGCATAGCTGGGAAAGAGATTACTTTAGATTTTGACTTAATTTTATATAAGCAAATCAAAGTCTATGGATCGCTTGCACATTCGATGAAGACATGGGATCGTGTAATACAAATTTTAGATCAGAAAAAGGTTAACCTAACGCCTATTATTACTCATAAGCTTTCACTGTCTGAATGGGAAGCTGCTTTCCAATTATGTGAGGATAAGAGTTGCGGAAAAGTAT
Source organism: Bacillaceae bacterium (assembly GCA_041640555.1). Taxonomy (GTDB): domain Bacteria; phylum Bacillota; class Bacilli; order Bacillales; family Cytobacillaceae; genus Robertmurraya_A. Next base: position 841,399 of record JBEQAB010000001.1, on the reverse strand, counting down.
TGCTTAGCCATGATTAATGCAATTTATCTTAGGGTTTATCAAGGGAAAGAGGAGGATTGTGATGCCTAGCATAAAAGTAGAGTCTTCAGATAATCTCGACTTGGCCATACCTAAAAAAATGAACGTTGCTTATCTTCAAAAACCATTGGAGGTAAGCGTGGAACAAGAGGATGTACCTTCCGTCTCTGGAAGAGAAGTGCTAGTCAAGGTGATGGCCGTGGGAATTTGCGGATCGGATGTTCATTACTATGCTCATGGCAGGATTGGAAATAGACTTATTACCTATCCACATATTCAAGGACATGAATGTGCTGGAATTGTCGTTGCAATAGGAGACAAAGTGACTCGTTTTAAAGTCGGCGACCGTGTTGCCGTTGAACCAGGTGTTGCCTGCATGTCTTGTTCGTGGTGTAAGGAGGGGAGGTATAATCTCTGCCCAGATGTACAGTTTTTATCTACACCACCAATAAAAGGAGCATTTGTTCAGTTTTTAAAACATCCTGAAGAATTTCTATTTCCTATTCCAGATTCACTTTCATTTGAACATGCGTCATTAGCAGAACCTCTTTCGGTAGCCATTCATGCAGTCAATAGAGGAAAGTTAAAACCCGGATCAACTGTAGTCATTACAGGAATGGGGCCCGTTGGGTTAATGACAGTAGTAGCTGCTAAAGCTTATGGTGCAAAAGAGATTATTGTAACAGATATGGAGCCATTGCGACTAGAGACTGCTCAAAAGCTTGGTGCTACACAAGTCATTGATATATCAAGTGCAGATACAATTAAAGAGATAATGCAAGTAACCTCAGGGTTAGGGGCTGACCTAGTCTTTGAAACTTCTGGTAATGTAAGAGCCTTGCAATCTACTATAGAGATGGTCAAGAGAGGTGGTTCTGTCGTAACAATAGGATTTCCCAATACAGAGGAAGTCCCATTGAATGTGACACTTATGCTGCAGAAGGAAATAGATCTTTTTTCGGTTTACCGATATACCAATACGTATCCATTAGCAATTAATTTAATAGAAGATTTAGGCAGTCAAATCGAACCAATTATTACGGATCGATATTCATTACTACAAATAAACGAGGCGATGTATCAAGCGTATGCAAATAGAAGGAATAGCTTGAAGGTAATTGTTTTTCCAAACTAATTTTTTACTGAATAGATTGTGGGCACAAGGGGAGAAGAGTAAATTTTTCAATAGAGATTACTTATTAAATTAAAGGGGGAAATAGAAATGAAGAAACTGGTAAAAGGGACTACACTGGCAGCTGTACTAGCAATGACGTTAGCAGGATGTGGGGGTGGGTCTGAAACTCAGTCTGCCAATGCTGATGCTTCAGAAAATAAACAAATCGTATTTGATTTAAGTATTCCTGAGCCAGAAGGAGCAAAGTTTGATGTGGCAGCAAAGGCTTTCAAAGATGAATTAGAAGAATTAACGGACGATCAACTAACCGTAAAAATTCACTATAATAACTCGCTTGGTGGAGAACGAGAAGTGTTTGAATTAATGGGTATGGGTTCCTTGGATATGGCCATTCAATCTGCTGGGCCAATGGGTAACTGGGTTCCTGAATTTAATATGTTTGATCTTCCTTTCCTTTTTGACAATCTTGAACACGCACGAGCTGTGTTAGATGGTGAAATTGGAGATGAACTTGCTCAAAAATTTGAAACAGAAACAAATGTAAAAGTACTTGGTTGGGTTGAAAATGGTTTTGTTGCAACATCTTCAAATAAACCTATTAAGACTGTGGACGATGTAAAGGGATTAAAAGTTCGTGTGCAGGAAAATGAGTTACAGATTGATGCATGGAAAGCATATGGAGCGGACGCTACACCAATGGCATGGACTGAGGTGTTTACTGGATTACAACAAGGGGTTATTGATGGTCATTCTAACTCTTTAGCAACCATTCAAACATCAAAAATCTTTGAAGTTCAAAGTCATGTTGCATTATTAGAAGACCGCTATGCCCCAGGTCCGATTTCTATTAGTAAGAAAACGTTTGATAGTCTTACACCAGAGCAACAGGAGGCTGTTATTAAGGCAGCTGAGCACGCAGAACCAATTGGAAGACAAGCAAACGATGACAAAGTTAGTGCTGCAGCTGATTTCCTTAAAGAACAAGGCTTGGAGTTGACAGAACCTGACAAGGAATCGTTTAAAGCAAAGACCGATTCTGTATATAAGAAATGGGCACCTAAAATTGGTGAGGAAATGATTGAAAAGGTAAAGAATTTTAAGTATTAAGATCCTCTTGAGGGCAATATGAACGGTGAAAATATTGTCCTCGCCTTTAAGGAGTTGAAAAAATGAAGAGCATAAGTGGAATGTATATTCGAACGATCGATAAGTTAAACAAATTTTTTGGCTATGCGTTAGCATGCATATTGGCATTTATGACAATCATTATCTTCTGGCAGGTCATTGCACGGTATGTAGTAGGTTCCTCCTTAGCATGGTCTGAGGAATTATCAAGGTTTCTGATGATCTTAATGATTTTAATTGGCTCTTCCTTAGCTCTTAGAGATAACGAGTTAATATCAGTGGAAATTCTGCCAGAAGTATTAAAAGGAAAAGCAAAAAAATGGCTAATTATCTTAGTGCATTTCATTTCGACTTTCTTTTATATCGTATTAATGTTCTATGGGTGGAAGGTAGCACAAAGTTTTGGAAATCAAATCGCTCCTGGAACAGGAATTTCAATGTTCTTTATTTATCTTTCCTTACCTCTTGGAGGGCTGCTGCTTCTATTAAATACGATTACATGTATTTTAGAACAGTTTATAGGAAGAGGGGAGTGATAAAATGTTACCGGTATTTTTCATTTCACTATTTGTGTTTATTTTCTTAAGTGTACCAGTCGCTTTTTCTTTAGGGCTGTCTACGGTATTAGGAGTGTGGCTGCATGATACACTGCCTTTAGAAATTGTTCCTCAAAGGATATTTGTGTCTATGAATTCCTTTCCTTTGATGGCCATTCCTTTCTTTATACTTGCAGGGAACTTAATGGGTGCTGGGAGTATGTCGAAAAGGTTAGTTAATTTTGCTAGCTCCCTTGTTGGTCATTTTACTGGAGGCCTAGCCATGGTGGCAATCGTCACATCCATGTTTTTTGCAGCAATTTCAGGATCTGGTGCGGCCACTACGGCTGCAATTGGATCCATACTAATTCCTGCTATGGTGGCCAGAGGGTATAAAATTGAGTATGCAGCCGCGAATCAAGCCGTTTCCGGAGCATTGGGAATTATTATACCTCCAAGTATTGCTATGATCCTGTACGGAGTGGCTGCAGAGGTCTCAATTGGAGATCTGTTTATTGCAGGAATTCTCCCAGGGTTATTGATCACTTTCTCTCTACTTGTGAGTGCCTATATTATTGCAAATCGCAATGGTTATAAAGGGGAAGAGAGAAAAAGTTTTCCGGATGTATTAAAATCTTTCAAAGAATCAATTTTAGCATTATTGATGCCAATAATCGTACTAGGTGGGATTTATTCAGGTATTTTTACTCCAACGGAAGCTTCAGTTGTAGCAGTTGTTTATTCTTTTGTAATCGGGTATTTTGTTTACCGAGACCTGACCATACAACAAGTGGCTAATACATTAAAGAAATCTGCGATAAGCAGTTCTGTCATTATGATAGTAATTGGGACTGCTGGATTATTTGGCTTCTTTATTGAAATGAATGGTGTACCTGGAATGATCTATAGTTCGATATCAGAGGTTATAACAAATAAATATATTTTCTTAATTATCGTTAATATCATTTTATTTGTGGCTGGAATGTTTCTAGAGGGAGGAGCAGCAATCCTAATTTTTGTGCCATTACTACTTGGTACTGCAGTAAATTTAGGAATAGATCCTGTTCACTTTGGGGTAATAATGGTGTGTAACTTGGCGATTGGCCTAGTAACACCACCAGTTGGCATTGATTTATTTGTGGTTTCACAGTTAACTAAGTTATCGATTGTAAAAATTGCCAAAGCAGTCATTCCATTGATTTTTATCTTAATAGTGGATGTGCTAGTGATTTCATTCTTCCCACCACTTTCTACTTGGCTGCCTTCTCTATTAAAATAGCAAGATTGTTTAATTGAAAAAGCAAGATAAGTTCATCTTCTTATCTTGTTTATTTTTCACCATTTTGGTAAAGCGCTTAACTTAATAAACTAATGGAACTAAAGGAGGATTTTATTATGAATTCGTCGTTAAGTAAAGAAAAAATAATGTTACTTAAAGAAAAAGCATCTGAGGCTAGGAAACTGATTATTGAGACCGTTCATCATGCAGGGGCAGGTCATATTGGTGGCCCAATGTCAGCAATCGATATTCTAACCAATTTATATTTTCATGAAATGAATATTGATCCGGATGATCCAAGAAGTGAGGAAAGAGATCGATTTGTATTATCTAAAGGACATTCAGCAATTGGTCTTTATGCCGTTTTAGCATTGAGAGGATATTTACCGGTAGAGGAACTTCAAACCTTTGATTCATTAAATTCCCGTTTGCAGGCTCATCCAGATATGAACACTCTTCCTGGTCTTGACATGTCTACTGGTTCATTAGGTCAGGGAATCTCGGCGGCTGTGGGAATCGCCTTAGGGGCGAAGCTTCAAGGTAAAGGATACCGTACGTACTGCATGATTGGAGATGGAGAATCTCAAGAAGGGCAAGTATGGGAGGCTGCGGATATTGCTTCTAAATATGAACTGGATAATTTGGTTGGCATCCTTGATTTTAATAAGCTTCAGCAATTCGGTTGGAGTGGAGAAGAGAAGTCAAGAAAGAGCCCTATCCATGACCCAAAAGATAGATGGGAATCCTTTGGATGGCACGTGATTGAAATTGACGGCCATAACCAAGAGGAAATAGAGATTGCATTCAATGAAGCGAGAGAAGTTAAGACAAAACCAATTATGATCATTGCAAACACAGTAAAAGGTAAGGGTGTTTCATTTATGGAAAACCAATATCTATGGCATTCGCGTATCCCGACAGATGATGAGCTAAATCAGGCGAAAAAAGAACTAGAAATGGGGGCATTGTAATGAAAAGTGTAGTTCCACAAAAAAATGTTTCAATGAGAGACGTGTTTGGCGATACGCTACTTAAATTTTCCTTGGAGTCCAGTCGAGTGTATGCGATTGATGGTGACTTAGCGAACTCTACCAAATTAGATACAGTGGCTAATGGCAATCCAAAAAAGTTTCTACAAATGGGAATTGCTGAACAGAATATGATGAGTGTTGCTGCTGGACTTGCGACAACGGGTTTACAGCCGTGGGCATGTACATTTGCTGCCTTCCTATCCAAACGGGCAATTGACCAAATACAAGTTCAAATTGCACAACCGAAGCTAGATGTGAAAATGATTGGTGCTTATAGCGGTTTATTAACGGGAGTTACAGGAAAAACACACCAGTCACTTGAAGATATTGCGATCTTCCGCTCTCTTGCCAATATGGTTGTTCTTGCTCCCGCAGATGCCATTGAAATGAAGCAAATGATGGAGTTTGCACATAAGTACGAAGGTCCTGTCTATATACGAATCGCACGTGATCCGTATCCTGTCATTGTTGATTGTAAGTATCAGTTTGAGTTCGGGAAAGCTGCTACCTTAAAAGATGGGAAAGATGTAACAATTATTTCAACAGGAACACAAACTAGTCGTTCATTAGTAGCTGCCGAACAACTAGAAGCCGAAGGAATTTCAGTTGCGGTTGTTCATATGCCTACGATCAAACCTTTGGATACTGACGCAATCATTAAAGCAGCAGAGTGCACTGGAGTTATTGTAACCGCTGAAGAACATAGTATTTATGGGGGATTGGGAAGTGCTGTGGCAGAGGTACTAGTTGAAGAATGTCCAGTTCCAATGTTACGTGTAGGTGTGAAGGATGTAAACTCTGAATCTGCAAATAATGACGATTTGCTTGAAAAGTATGGGCTTTCTGAAGGACATATCGTTAAAGCTGTGAAAAAAGCATTAAAAAAGAAACAAAACTAAAACAAATAAGAGGGGACTGGAAAACATGCAAACGAGTATTGTAACGGAAAAGCTATTTGTAGATGGTAAATGGGTTGAAACGTCAAACACACACAAAGTGTATAACAAATTCACGGGTGAGCTATTTTCTGAAATTTGTGTGGCTGATGAATTAAGTGTCAATCAGGCAGTCGAAGCAGCGGTCCATGCACATAAACATATGCAGTTTCCAGCCGATTTCCGCTACCAAGTATTGATGAAAACGGCTGAACTATTGTTACAGGATGTTGATTCTTTAGCAGAGATTATTGCGAAGGAAGGGGGAAAGCCGATCACTGATGCTAAGGCAGAAGTGAGACGTTCAGCCTCTACCCTACAGATCGCTGCAGATGAAGCAAAAAAGTTAGTGGGTGAAATCATACCGAACTACAATGTACAAGGCCGCTTTCTTTATACAATTAAAAAACCGGTCGGAGTAGTCGCTGCGATTACACCGTTTAATTTCCCACTGAATTTAGTAGTTCATAAAGTTGCACCGGCACTTGCAGCAGGTAATCCAGTGATTCTAAAGCCGGCATCCGACACAGCCACTATCGCTATTAAACTATGTGAATTGTTAGAACAAGCCGGTGTTCCTAAAGGTTACTTACACTGTGTAATAGGAAGCGGTGGAACTGTAGGGGAACAGCTTTTAAACGATGAAAGAATTGCTCATTATACATTCACTGGATCACCAGCAGTAGGAAAACATATACAAAAAACCATTGGATTAAGAAAAGCAACATTAGAGCTTGGGTCAAACTCTGCTACGATCGTTCATGGAGATGCGGACATTTCGAAAGCAGCCGCAAAACTTGCTAAGATGGCATTTGCACATGCTGGACAAATATGTATTTCAGTACAGAGAATATTTGTTCAAAACTCAGTAAAGGAAAAGTTTCTTGAACTATTTTTGAACGAAGTGTCTCGCTTAAAGGTAGGAGATCCACTTGACCCAGAAACCGTTGTTGGTCCAATGATAAGTGTAAAAGAAGCGGAACGAATTGAGCAGTGGGTAGACGAAGCGGCGTCAGCGGGTGCTGAAATATTAACAGGTGGAAAGCGTGAGGGAAGTATTTATTATCCGACAGTCATTACAAATATAAAAAAGGGAATGAAAGTGTCAGACGAGGAAGTGTTTGCCCCAGTAGTAACTGTAACTTCATACGATACTCTTGAAGAAGCAATCGAATGGGTGAATGATTCAAAATATGGCCTTCAAGCTGGTATTTACACATCTGACTTAAGTCTTTCTTATAAAATTCCATACCTGCTGGAGGTTGGTGGAGTTGTTATTAACGATACTTGTTGTTTCCGGACAGATCAGATGCCATATGGTGGAGTAAAAGAAAGTGGGAATGGCAAGGAAGGTCCAGCTTACGCCATTCAGGAACTTGTTGAAATAGTAACCGTCGTAGTAAACCTCGAAGATTAATATAATCTATAAATAAATATTTTAGGAGGGTTGGTTAAAAATGAAAACCTTTAAGATTGCCGTCATCCCAGGTGATGGAATCGGTCCTGAAGTGATTAATGAAGGAATCAAGCTGATGACTCGAATCGCTAAACTGGACGGACGAATGAAATTCCAATTTACACATTTCTCATGGGGATGCGAATATTATTTGAAGCATGGGAGGATGATGGATGAGGATGGTATTGAGCAGTTGAAAAGCTTTGATGCCATCTATCTTGGGGCAGTTGGCTATCCAGGTGTTCCAGATCATATTTCACTTTGGGATCTCCTTTTAAGAATCCGTAAAGAGTTTGAACAATACGTAAATATTCGCCCTATTACTCTATTAAACGGTGCACCTTGTCCCATAGTAGGAGGAAGTAAAGATACGATTGATATGCTGTTCATCCGAGAGAATAGTGAGGGAGAGTATGCAGGAGCTGGAGACTGGCTTTTCAAAGGAAAACCTCAGGAAGTAGTTCTCCAGACAGGCGTCTTTTCAAGAGTAGGTACCGAGCGAATTATCCGTTATGCATTTGAAACAGCATCGAGAGAAGGAAAGACTTTAACTAGTATCAGCAAAGGAAATGCCCTGAACTATTCAATGGTTTTCTGGGATCAAGTGTTTGAGGAAGTGGGTAAGGAATATCCAAATGTTCAAACCTACTCCTATTTAGTGGATGCAGCAGCCATGTTTATGATTAAGGATCCGAATAGATTTGAAGTAGTAGTAACTTCGAACCTATTTGGTGATATACTAACCGATTTGGGTGCGGCACTAGCAGGGGGATTAGGATTGGCCGCTGGAGCTAATATTAATCCAGAAAGAAAGTATCCTTCCATGTTTGAACCAATTCATGGATCAGCACCAGACATTGCTGGAAAGGGAATAGCAAACCCTCTAGCAGCTATTTGGTCTGCCAGTCAAATGTTTGATTTCTTTGGTTTTGAGGATATTGGCAAGCAGATCCTCCATTCCATAGAGAAAACACTAGAAGAGGGTTCAATACTTACTCCAGATTTGGGTGGTTATGCTTCTACGTCAGAGGTTGGCGCACGTGTTGTAGAGCTGTACACTGAAGTGGCACAATCAAATGCAAGAGTGTAACTAATAAAGGGGAAACGTTACCACCTGTTGGAGAATCCATTTTTCATGTGAAAAGGGTGGATTTATCTTCATTACATCCACTTTTAATAGATTGTAAGTGTAGGGAGTAGAACCGAATTTATTCTACTCCCTTTTAGTTATTGAGGATTGTTTTTATGAATATTAAAATGGATATTTTCTATCAGTTGTTTGGACGGAGACCCATTTTGTCACAGTAAACTCCTCGACAACCCATGGGTTTCCAAATCTTCCTAAACCGCTTGCCTTATTTCCACCGAATGGAATATTGGGTGCGTCATTTACAGTTTGATCGTTTACATGCGTCATTCCAGAATCAATTTGAAGAGCCAACTCCTCGCCACGTGCCAAGTCACTTGTGAAAATGGATGAACTTAATCCGTAAGTAGTGTCATTAGCGATTTCGATGGCTTCATTATCTGTCTGTGCCTTAATAATAGAAGCAATTGGAGCAAATAGTTCAGTTTGAGCCAGTTTGCTAGAATTTTTCACGTTTGTGAATACATATGGTGTCAAAACATTTCCAATCCTTTTTCCTTCTAAAGCAACCGTTGCCCCTTCAAGTTTTGCCTCTTCAATGTATTGTTGAGCTTTTGTTAATTGGTTTTCGTTAATTAAAGGACCGATTACTGTGTTGGGATTACTTGGGTCTCCATAAGGAAGTTCTTTTGCCCTTGTAACAAATTTTTCAACGAATTCATCATATTTATCTTGGTGTACGATTATTCGGTTAACGATCATACAGATTTGACCTTGGTGGATAAATTTACCGAATATCGCAGCATTAACGGCTTGGTTTACATCTGCATCTGAGAGCACAACGAGTGGGCTGTTACCTCCTAGTTCAAGAGCAACACGCTTCAAGTTCTGGCCTGCAATGCCTCCAATATATTTTCCGACCGTAGATGAACCCGTAAAACAAATCAAATCTAAGTTCGGATTAGTTAGCATTCCATCCCCAATTTCTTCAATATCTGTCAATATGACATTCAAAACTCCTTTTGGAAGACCAGCATACTCAAAGGCTTTTGCAATAATGGAGCCGCCGGAAAGTCCAACTTGAATATCTGGTTTATGAACAATACTATTTCCTAATGCAATAGCAGGAGCAATCGCTCTCATCGAAAGGTTTAATGGAAAGTTAAACGGTGTAATAGATGAGATCACCCCGAGAGGAAGCTTATACACATGATTTAACTTCTCTGGGGAACCCGGGATTTTTTTAATTTTATTTATTTCATCACAATAGTTAATGGCTTCCTTTAAAAGATCAATGGCTAAGTGATGTTCAACATTGGCCTTTAATATTGTCCCGCCAGTTTCACGGACGATTGTATTTACAACTTCTTCTTTGTTCACAGTTAAATACTCGATAGCACGTTTGAGAACTGTTCTACGTTCTTCCGCTGTCGATTTTGCCCATTCCTTTTGGGCAGCACTTGCAATTTTAAATGTTTCATCAAGCTGTTCTCTTGTTGCCAATCTAACAGATGTAATTACAGAACGGTCATAGGGATTTAATATGTCATAGGTTCGTGTGCTTTCACCTTCTATCCATTCACCATTAATATAACTTTTGTTTAACACCTTTACAGATTGCATACTCATTCCTCCTCTTTTATTGGTAACGCTTACAAATAAAAATTAGTAGTGATGTTAGGAATTATATGAGTATGTAAATGGGTTGTAAACAGTCTTATTGCTATATATGCAACTTCTTAATAATGTTCCTAAATTTATTCGACAAAGTGGTTGGTATGTTTTTCTTGAAATAGGATGGGTATTAAAAATAGATTTTATGTTATTATTCGAATATAAACCAATAGCAATTGAAAATTGTTATTTGTAAACACCTACGGAGTTGATAAGTATGGTCTGGACTATTTTGTTTTTAATTCTTATAAGTCTAGTAAAAGTATTACCAACCGTTCTTCCACTAGGAGCAGTTGAATGGATTATGAGCAAGTTTGCAACACATACGAAGCTTGATGATCAAAAGGTTTCAGTAACTATAGATAATCATCCTTTAGATCATGAAGAGAAGATGGTATTTATTAAGTACTTTAATGAAGCGATCTATATGGAAAAATATTATATTTATCCAGGAACTGAACACTCATTTTTACCACCAGAAAAGAATGGAAAACACATCATTATTGATGCGAAAATGGGGAACATCAATGTAAGACTATATCTATATAATGAAAGAAACTCAATTGATGTAGTCAAACAGTTCAAGAAAAAGGTAATAGCGTATAATATCCATTCAGAAAATTTACAAGAGTACTTTATATCAAAAGATGAGAGAGTCATTTAATCTCAAACAAAAACGAAAGGAATCACCAGTGTAGGTGCCTTTCGTTTTTTTATTATTCTTTTAGCTTTTCGAACGCTCGTTTTAATCTTTGTACCCCTTCAGAAATGAGATGAGAGTCTACTCGACCAAAGGTAAGTCGAATATAGCCTTTTTCTGATCCAAAAAGAGAACCAGGAACAAAAGCCACCCCATTACGTAACGATTCTTCAAGTAGATGAAATTCATTTACATCTCCATGCAATCTACACCAAATATGGATTCCACCCTCAGGAACATGGAAAGATAATTCACTGGTAAGTTCTTCTTTTAAGGAAGAGATAAGAATATTTCTTTTCTCTGTTAGTCGTTCTTTTAAAGATTTTAGGTTTTGATCAAAGTAATGTGACTGTATATATTCACTTGCCAACCATTGTGGGAAAATACTATGTCCAAAATCAATCTGTTGTTTGGCATCTGCCAGACGCTGAATAATTTTATCCGGACCAATAATCCAACCAATTCTTAATCCAGAAGCTGCAATCTTAGAAAAAGAACTGATATATAAAACACTTCCTGTTTCGTCAATAGATTTCAGGGAAGAGGTATCAATTTCTTCTGAAAAGGATACAAGACTATAAGGATCGTCCTCCACCACAGGAATCCCTAGTTCAGTTGTAATTTTTAGTACTCTTTTTCTTTTTTCAATAGGCAGAATAGTACCAGTAGGATTTTGAAAAATGGGATTTAAAAATAGCATTTTAATATTATGTTTTTGATGTAATTTTATAATATCCTCTGGATTTATCCCATCTTCATTGACTGGAAGTTTAAAGGTTTTTAACCCCATTGTTCGAAAGATGGGGAGGGAGTGGGCGTAAGAAGGATCCTCATAGGCGATAGCATCTCCCTTTTCTAACAAACATTGAGCAACTAAATACAATGCCTGTTGTGCTCCTGACGTAATAAGAATAGATTGACTCGAGCAATCGATATGTTTATGTGTTTTTAAATGAGCAACCAAGCTATTCCGAAGCTCAAGGTTTCCTTGTGGATGGTCATATCCTAATGATTGTTGGAAATCATTCTTTGATAAGATTTCTTTGAACATCTTGGTCGGCATTAAATCACTTGCTAATTCCCCGCTAGCAAAGTTAATTAAATTTTTTACTAACACTTCATCCCTGATCTGTTGAAACAAAGGTAGATTAGGTAAAAAAGAGCCGCGTTCAACATAGAGATCCCAGTTTGGGACCCGTGATCGAGTTAAACCCCAAACATCTGAGTGAACCCTTGTTCCACTCCCTTTGATCCGTTCAATCATGCCATTCGAATATAATACATCATAGGCTGTTACAATGGTCGCTCGATTCACTTCTAATTCTTTTGCTAACTTTCGTTCAGAAGGCAGAATGGTTCCAGGGGGGTACTCTCCGTAGGCAATTCTCTTTTGAATATAATTTGCTATTTGTTGATAAATAGGGATATCTAATTGTTTGTCTGGTCTCCATTCCATTGTCTTCACCATCATTGAATATAAGATACTTTATTATATCGAAGGAAGTAAGAATAAGAAAATAATTATCCTTTTCTTTAAACGTATGTCTGATTGGATGGTAAGTAATTTGGGAAATTGGATGGGTTAAATGAGTGGGGGACTCTGTATAATGGAAATAAGAGAAATTTTTATTAATTTGTCAACAAGAGGTGTAAGATGTTATTTCTAATTATTTTAGTATTTTTAGTCCTGATTATTTCGGTCATACTTACGTTAGTAATAACAGGGAAGAGCGACGAAAACTATAGAAGTTCTGTCAAGAGGAATACAATTAACCTCACCCTTATTTATATAGTTATTATTGTTCTGTCATTAATTGCCCTTGGGGGATATATATGGTGGCAATCGTAAATTTTATAACAACTAATACTGAACTACCAATGATTTTTTGGTAGTTTTTCTATTTACTTGACAATTGAGCTCGAATAGGAGTAATTTATCTAATAGGGTTAGATAAATGTGAAAGGGGCTTACGATGGATTATAAAGAGTTGGCGGAAGAGCTGTTACGTAATATGACAAGAACAGCTAAGATGCCATTTCAGAAGAAAGTAGAAGATATTTCACATGGAGAGAAGAAAATTTTAGGATTCCTTACGTTTGCCAAGAGAAGTGCAACTTCAGGTGAACTGAGTGAGGCACTATATCTTACGACTCCTCGAGTGGCATCGGCACTGAATAGCTTGTCCAAAAAAGGATTTATTCAGCGAAGTAGAGATGCTAATGATAAACGCATTGTCATTGTCACCATTACTGAAGAGGGAACTCACTTTATGGAGGAAGAACGCAAAGAGGCGTTAATGATGATTGAGCAAACACTTGAAAAGCTTGGAGAACATGATGCGAAAGAATTTGTTCGAATCTTAAAAAGAATCACCGACATTACTATTGAAAGTGAGTAAAACATGATGCAGGCACAAAGTATTCGTCTGCTTTTAATGAATAAAGTATCTAACACTATTAGATTTATAGAGAGATCCACTGTTAGGGGGTAAATGAATGATAAAAATATTTAAGCATCTTCAGGGAAAAGACTGGTTATTAATTTTTTGCAGTTTGGTGTTTATTATTGCTCAGGTTTGGCTGGATTTAAAGCTCCCTGACTATATGTATGAAATAACCATGCTCGTCCAAACAGAAGGAAGTAAAATGAGTGAGGTTCTCGTTCAAGGGGGATACATGATTCTTTGTGCAGTGGGCAGTATGATAGCGGCAATGATTACTGGCTTTTTTGCCGCAAAAGTTGCAGCGGGATTTTCTGTTCGTCTCCGAGGAATGGTATTTGAAAAAACCATGTCTTTTTCGATGGAAGAAATCAATGGTTTTTCTACGTCTAGTTTGATCACACGATCAACCAACGATATTACACAAATTCAATTGCTGATCGCTACTGGACTTCAAGTACTGGTCAAAGCTCCGATTTTAGCGGTTTGGGCTGTAGTTAAAATAATGGGTAAAAGCTGGCAGTGGACAGCTGCCACAGGGTTTGCCGTTTTATTTCTTATAGTTATGCTTTCAATCATAATTATTGTCGCACTGCCGAAATTCAAAGTGATTCAGAGCTTAACAGACAATTTAAATCGAGTAACAAGAGAACATTTGTCTGGGATTCGGGTCGTTCATGCCTACAATGCTGGAGCCTATCAGGAAGAGAAATTTGACCAAGCGAACAATGATCTCACGAATACGAATCTATTTACAAGCCGAGTGATGGCAATATTGATGCCAACGATGGGACTAATCATGTCTGGTCTCGGTCTAGTCATTTATTGGATTGGAGCCTTTTTAATCAACCAGGCTGCTGTACCTGATCGACTATCCTTGTTCTCAGAAATGGTTGTATTCTCTTCATATGCTGTGCAGGTAATCATGGCCTTTATGATGCTTTCGTTTGTGTTTATTATGCTTCCTAGGGCATCTGTCTCTGCTAAACGGATTAACGAAGTACTAAATACAAAGGCAAAAATTATAGATGGAAATATGACGGATGGTAAGGAAGGTCTTTCTGGAGAAATTGAATTTCGTCATGTTAGTTTTAAATACCCAGACGCAAAAGATTATATCCTACGTAACGTCAGCTTCACCGCACATAAAGGAGAAACGGTGGCAATTATTGGGTCAACCGGTAGTGGGAAAACTTCATTAGTTAATTTGATCCCACGATTTTATGATGCAACGGAGGGAGAAATTTTTATTAATGGAGTGAATGTGAAATATTATTCTCAGGAAGCATTACACGAAAAGCTAGGGTATGTATCTCAAAAAGCTGTTTTATTCAGAGGTACCGTGTCTTCCAATGTAGCTTACGGTCACAACATAGACATCGTATCAGAAGAAACAGGTATTAAAAAAGCAATAGAAATAGCACAAGCAACAGAATTTGTTGAAAAAATGGAGAATCAGTACGAAGGTGAGATTGCTCAGGGTGGTACAAATATTTCTGGAGGACAGAAACAAAGATTGTCTATCGCACGTGCGATTTTCAAACAACCTGAAATTTATTTGTTCGATGATTCATTTTCTGCATTAGATTATAAGACTGATAGAATATTGCGTTCATTACTGAAAAAAGAAATTAAGGATGCCACAACGATCATCGTTGCACAACGAATAGGTACCATTAAAGATGCAGACCGAATTGTTGTTTTAGACGATGGAGAAGTCGTCGGCATGGGAACGCATCAAGAGCTTATGATCAATTGCGAGGTATATCAAGAAATTGCTTATTCTCAATTGTCAAAGGAGGAGCTTGAAATTGGGTAAGAAAAATCAAAAAACTAATGCAATGAAGCATCCTCAACACGGAGGACCATCCCCTTCAAATGGGATCAATAAAGCCTCCTTAAGGCAGCTCATATCGTATTGTAGTGCATATATACCAATAATATCTGTTGCCTTAGTCCTTGCTATGCTCGGTTCAGTTTTCAATATCGTTGGACCAGAACTGCTTAGTCAAATTACAGACTTCATTACAGAGGGCTTGATGACCAAAATTGATCTTGATGCTGTGGTTAAAATTGCAACGATTCTTGCTTTTCTATATGGGTTAGGGTTTATTTTTAACTACATCCAAGGGTATATTATGGCCACTGTCACACAGAGAGTGTCAAAAAAATTACGTACAGAGATTTCAACGAAAATCAATCGATTGCCACTAAAGTATTTTGACTCAACTAGTACAGGTGATGTCCTTAGCCGTGTAACAAATGATGTTGACATGATTGGACAGACGATGAATCAGAGTTTAAGTACATTGGTATCAGCTATTACCATGTTTATTGGTTCACTGATTATGATGTTTTACACAAACTGGATTATGGCTCTATCAGCTGTACTTTCTACCATTATAGGGTTTGGGCTCATGACGTTCATCATTTCAAAATCTCAAAAATACTTTGCCCAGCAGCAAAAAGAACTAGGGAAATTGAATGGTCATATTGAAGAAATTTATACGGGACATCATGTAGTGAAGGTATATAACGGAGAGAAAGAAGCAAAGGAAACGTTCCGTGAAATTAACACACGCCTATACAATAGTGCATGGAAATCTCAATTCATGTCTGGTCTAATGATGCCGCTCATGATGTTTGTTGGTAACTTCGGATATGTGGTGGTTTGTTTAGTCGGAGCTGTGCTTGCCGTTAATGATAGTATCTCATTTGGGGTGATTGTTGCCTTTATGATTTACATTCGTCTCTTTACACAGCCATTATCACAGCTTGCACAAGCAGCTACAAATCTTCAGTCCACAACCGCTGCGAGTGAACGTGTATTTGAATTTCTTGGAGAAGAAGAACTGGCAAATGAAGGTGGGAAGACACTTAGACTGGAAAGTGCAAAAGGTGATGTGGAGTTTAAGCATGTAAACTTTGGATATAATCAAGATAAAATGGTTATAAAGGACTTTTCCGCAAAGGCAAATGCAGGACAAAAAGTGGCGATTGTCGGCCCTACAGGTGCAGGGAAGACCACTTTAATTAATCTATTGATGCGTTTTTATGAAGTGAATGGTGGAGAAATTTTAATCGACGGTGTTCCAACAAGTAATCTTACACGACAAAATATTCATCAACTATTCTGTATGGTACTTCAAGATACATGGTTGTTTGAAGGGACGATTCGAGAAAATATTGTTTACTCCAGGAAAGGAGTTTCTAATGATCAGGTAGAGGAAGCTTGCAAAGCAGTTGGTTTACATCATTTTATTACAACCCTTCCTCATGGGTATGACACTGTATTAGACGATAAAGCCAATCTTTCAGCGGGACAAAAACAGTTAATTACCATCGCTCGTGCCATGGTAGAGGATGCTCCGTTGCTCATCCTTGATGAAGCAACAAGTTCAGTTGATACTCGAACAGAATTATTGATTCAAGATGCAATGGATAAGCTGACAGTGGGCAAAACTTCATTTGTTATTGCACATAGACTTTCGACAATCAAAAATGCAGACTTAATTCTAGTAATGAAAGATGGAGACATTATCGAAAGTGGGAAGCATCAAGAATTGCTTCTGAAAAACGGATTTTATGCAGATTTATATAATAGTCAGTTTGAAGATGCATCATAAACATATAATAAACACCCTGGAATGCATTTCTCCAGGGTGTTTATTATTTATTGAAGCATATGCTTTCTCTGATTTTCTTCCATTAAAAATTGAATAAAATGATTGATCGCACGAGCGTTTGGTTGTTCTTTTATAAGATTAATATATTCTTTCTTGTGGTAATCAGTGGCGACTTCACTATTTTTAATTCGATCAATAATGTATGCCGAACTTTGTTTCTGAATTTCTTTTTGGTGGAATCGTAGCTCCCGAAATAAAGCGAATCCGAGTGCACCGATGACAGCGTAGATAAGGATGGTAGGAAGGGTATCTTGAGTGATCTCACCGAAAAATAATACATATCCAAGATTAAAAAGCGATACCCAAATTAAGGGCATGGTCCATAAAGCGTATCTAGATACTTTCTTCATTAATGGAGAAAGTTTTTCCTGCATGAGTTCCATTTCTCTATTAATATAATTGGGCATTTCCTTTGTGAAAAGGTTCATTTAATTTTCTTCCTTTCCCTTGATTTTATTGAATAAAAACAAAAAAGACCTTTACCAAAATAGATTTGGTAAAGGTCTTGCTAACAACTGTAGTTGCCAACAAAGCCGAGAGCCAAACGCTCCGTAATGACGACCTTGCTGTAAAAGCTACTCCCCTTTTGGAAGTATGAAATTTATAATTTTATTATAGGGAAATGAGGTGTTTCTGTCAATTTTGAACCGTGATTCGTTTTGTCTAAAAATGGTATAATGGTTGACATGAAATAACTGATAAGGGTGGGGAACGATGTCTATAGAGATTCATACATTTCCAAATCTTGAAACGGATAGATTAGTATTGAGAAAGATTACAAAAGACGATGCGAGCAATATACTTAGCTACCTTTCTGATGGCGAAGTAATGAAATATTATGGATTGGAACCGTTTAAAACTATCAACGACACTTTGGACGAAATATCATGGTATCAATCCCTTGAAAAGAACAAAACAGGATTAAGATGGGGAATAACGTTAAAAGAAGAAGGAATAGTTATTGGTAGTTGTGGTTTTCATAACTTTGTTTCGCAACATTTCCGTACAGAGATTGGATTTGAATTGAGCAGAGATTACTGGGGAAAAGGAATAGCTGGAGAGGCATTAAAAACAATGATTACCTATGGTTTTCAACAATTCGGGTTTCAAAGGATAGAAGCGTTAATTGAACTTCCTAACCTATCATCCCAAAGGTTAGTGGAGAAACAGGGATTTATTAGAGAAGGTTTACTTAGAAAATATGAGTATACTCGAGGAAAGTTTGATGATTTATATATGTATTCATTGTTAAAAGAGGATTTTTCTAAATTGGAATGAGGACTGATCCTTCCTTAGTTGAGTGGACTGCCATTTTGGCAGTCCTATTTTTTATTTAAATATCAATCTAGTTGAAAAATATTCTCAATTACTGTTGACATTATTTGTGTATCCATATAACATAATGTATGAAAATGATAATCATTATCAATACATAAAAAGGAGACAAGAAAAAATGAAAAAATTAGGTTTATTTTCTCTTATTTTCACCATGCTGTTTCTATTAGCGGCTTGTGGAAGTAAGGAGGAAGCGAGTACAACCACTAACGGAGGCACGGAAGCAGTAGAAGAATCAAAGGAAGTTACGTTCACACATGAATATGGTGAGGTTACACTTGAGAAAAATCCAGAGAAAGTAGTTGTTTTTGACTTTGGAATACTAGATGTATTAGATGCATTAGGTGTAGAAGTAGCCGGACTTCCGCAAGCGATTGTACCTGAAAGTCTAGAAAAGTACAAAGGCTCAGAATATACAAATGTTGGTAGTTTGAAAGAACCTGACTTTGAAGCCATCCATGAATTACAGCCAGATGTTATTTTTATTTCAGGAAGACAAGCTGAGTTATATGATCAATTTGCTGAGATTGCCCCAACCATATTTGTAGATGTTGATTATTCGAATTACATTCCTTCCCTCGAAGAAAACTTCAACCTTGTTGCTGAACTGTTTGAAAAAGAGGATATTTTAGAAACTAAAAAGGAAGAGCTACAATCAAGTATTGATAAGGTGAATAAAGAAGCAACTGCGTCAGAAAGTAAAGCTCTGATTTTATTGGCAAATGAAGGAAAAGTGAGTGCGTATGGACCAGGTTCACGTTACGGTTTCGTTCATGATGTGTTTGGCTTTAAGGCAGTAGATGAAAATATAGAGGTTTCTCAGCATGGGCAAAGTATAACGTTTGAATACATTCTCGAGAAAAATCCAGATGTTATTTTTGTTATTGACCGCTCTGCTGCTGTCGGTGGAGAAGTAGGAGCGAAAGAAACAATTGAAAACGAACTTGTTAAGAAAACAAACGCCTATAAAAATGGGAAGATTATATACCTAGATGCAGTTAACTGGTATATTGCTGGGAATGGTATTAATTCTACACAAGCAATGACGGAAGAAGTAAAAGCCGCACTAGAATAGTAAGGAAAGCCGGGACAAATGTTCCGGTTTTTTGTTAGGATTAGATTAATAGTAATTGACAGCCCTTTTATCATAGATGACAGCGGTTTTATAAAAATGAGTTTTTCTAGCCCTGCTATTATAGTTAGGGCCTTTATTATATTAAGAGATAAGAAGGAGCTATTATTACTGAATGCCAATTTTTCCTTGTTTGAAAAATAAACGGAGAAATTCCGGTTAATTAGGGAAATACCCATATTTCCCTAAAAATAAAGGGAGTTTTTCCGGTTATACTATCAAAATCTTGGGATTTTGTCATATTCAGAGCAGTTAGTCGGAATATCTCCGCTTATATCTGCTTTCTAAGCCTCCTCAATAGACATTAGCCGGAAATTCTCCGCCTATGAATACACTTTATGACTGTCTCATTCAGGGAATTCGTATCCCATCACTAGTCATACAAGATGTTGAAAAAGCAAGAGAATACGCTAGGGAAAATAATTTGAATCTTCGTGATATTCATTTGAAAAATATTTTACTTCAAAATGGTCGAGCAAAGGTCATTGATGTGTCTGAGTATATGAACAAAGGAAATGATCATCGATGGGAGGATTTGAAAAAAGCTCATGATGAATTCTATCGTTTGATTGCAGATAAAGCAGTACCATCCTTCCTTTTGGAAACCATTCAAAGATGCTATAACAATAGGCAAACATCTTCAATGAAGAGTTTATGAAAGAAATCTTCAAGACAAAAGTGTTAAGTCATTTTCGTGTACCTGAGGAGGTGTAGCAAGTGTTTTTAATTGACAGTTATTTAGGGTCGCTATATTATTTAAATATGAGGTGACTAAATAATGGAATTACAGGAAAAACAATTAGAGCAATTTGTAGATTGTGTTCAAGCGATTGGTCGGCACATGAAGAGGAATCAAAGGAATAGTCAAGAAGGTACGGAGATCACTAAGACACAATGGCTTATTTTACGTTTTCTAGCGAAAGAGGATGGATGTACAATTGGTCAGCTGGCGGAACGGCTAGAAGTTCGTTCCAGTTCCATGTCTCAAATGATCGATCGGTTAGAGCTAGCTGGAACAGTTTACCGCGAACCGGATAAAAATGATGCAAGAACACGCATCGTAAAATTAACGGAGGCTGGAAAAGAAATAATTTCTAAAATGAAACATTCTCGAATGGAGATGATCGCTGGTCCATTTAATCAGCTTAGCCAGGAGGAACAGAACACGCTAGTTGAAATTATGATGAAAATGACAACAAATCTTAAGCTACATGGTTCACGTGGTAAAGAATGAGAATAACATTTTTACTCGGTTATATAGCCGGCAACTTAGTTAAGTTCGCTATATAATATAAGAAAGAAACCTAGTAATCTCAACCATATTGTCACCTTTATTTCTGGTCCCTGTAGTATCTATGGATTTAAGTAATTAGCAGATAAAAAAGGATTTTATTAGAGCTTTATACTAGTAAGTTTAAACGTGTAAGTTAAATGGAAAAAACATAGGGGAGGAAAATAAAATGAACATTTTAGAAAATATTTATTCTAGACGAAATATCAAAAAATTTAAACCAGATATGGTTGAACCGGAACAAATCAACAAATGGTTAGAAGCAGGAACGATGGCTCCTAATCATAAGATGACCCAGCCATGGGAAGTGTATATGATTGGACCAGAAACAAGAACAAAATTAAATCATAAAACAAATTTTTGTCATGCACCTGTTGTACTAGCGATCCTATCCAAACATGGATCAACGGAAGTAGAGACATATGAAAATGTTCTTGCCACTGCTTGTTTTGTCCAAAACGTTAATTTAGCTGCTTGGGCTGAAGGTGTTGGAACTTTCTGGTCTTCCATGGGGAATGCAGCGAAAAATCGTGAAATCATGGGCATTCCAGATGGGTACGATGTGATAGGTGTGTTTGGCATTGGTTATCCAGAAGAGATTAGCCAGCCAAAAGAAAGAACGTCTATACAGGAAAAAATAAAGTATCTTCCATAAAAAATAGTGACTTGAAAGCAGTGGCTCCTTGAGGGAGGTCACTGCTTTTTTTTTGAAGAATTCAGTTGACTTTGAAATATAGTATTTCCTCTAAATCTATTAAAGTGTAAAATAATGTTGAATAATGAAAGGGGATACACACCTTGAATCCAAAATACCTAGATTTACTGGCCCAAAAATATGATAGTGAAGAAAAAGTAGTAACGGAAATTATTAATCTTGAAGCGATCCTTAATCTTCCAAAGGGAACAGAACATTTTGTCAGTGATTTACATGGGGAGTATCAAGCTTTTCAACATGTGTTAAGAAATGGATCGGGAAACGTTAAGGAAAAAATAAAAGATCTGTTTCAAGATGTTTTAACTGAAAAAGAAATGAATGAGTTTGCTACATTAATTTATTATCCTGAAGAAAAATTACAGTTAGTAAAAAATACTTTTATAAGTGATCAAGAAGTTAACCAATGGTATATAGTCATCATCTATCGTATGATAAAACTCATATCATATGCCTCTTCCAAATATACACGCTCGAAATTACGTAAAGCATTGCCCAATCAGTTTGTTTACATAATTGAAGAGTTACTTTATAAAGCAGATGATTCCAACAATAAGGAACAATATTATACGAAGATTGTTCAACAAATTATTTCTTTAGGACAGGCAGAAAAGCTCATAACTGGTCTAGCTTATACGACTCAAAGATTGGTCGTTGACCACCTCCATGTAGTTGGGGATATTTATGACCGTGGACCAGAACCAGATAAAATTATGGAAACTCTCATCAATTATCATTCTGTTGATATTCAATGGGGAAATCATGATGTTCTATGGCTAGGTGCATTTGCTGGGTCAAAGGTTTGTCTAGCTAATATTATTCGTATCTGTGCTCGTTATGATAATTTGGATATTATTGAAGATGTATATGGAATCAATCTTAGGCCACTTCTTAATCTGGCTGAGAAATACTATCATGACAATCCAGCTTTTAGACCAAAGGCACATTCAGATAAGATACTGACAGATCATGAACGACTACAAATTACAAAAATTCATCAAGCCATTTCCATAATTCAGTTTAAACTAGAGATGCCGATCATAAAGAGACGCCCGAACTTTAATATGGCAGAGAGACTTCTGCTTGAGAAAATTGATTATGACAAAAATGAAATTACAACCAATGGAAAAACATACCAACTGGAAAACAGCTGCTTTGCTACAGTGAATCCAGAACAACCCGATCAGTTATTAGAGGAAGAAGCTCAAGTGATTGAACGACTGTTATTTTCTGTCCAGCATTCCGAAAAGTTAGCAAGGCATATGAATTTTCTAATGAAAAAAGGCAGTCTTTATTTGAGATATAACGGAAACTTATTAATCCATGGTTGTATTCCTTTAGATGAAGAAGGACATATGGAGAAAATGGTAATTGAAAATACAACCTATGCTGGTCGGGAATTACTTGATAAATTTGAACATTATTTACGTCATGCTTTTGCTCATCCTGAAAAGACAGATGACCTGGCAACAGATATGGTCTGGTATTTATGGACAGGAGAGTATTCCTCTCTCTTTGGAAAAAGGGCCATGACCACTTTTGAACGCTACTTTATTAAAGAAAAGGAAACCCATAAAGAGAAAAAGAACCCATACTACCATTTACGTGAAAACGAGGACATCTGCCGTAAAATTCTAGAGGAGTTTGATCTGAACCCAGAACAAGGTCACATTATTAATGGTCATACACCTGTAAAAGAAATTGAAGGAGAAAATCCTATTAAAGCCAACGGTAAGATGCTTGTCATCGATGGAGGATTCTCTAAGGCGTATCAATCAACAACAGGGATAGCGGGTTACACATTATTATATAATTCCTACGGTATGCAGCTCGTCGCACACAAACAATTTAATTCAAAACAGGATGTTCTTTGTAATGGAACAGATGTTTTATCAGTTAAAAGATTGGTAGATAAAGAACTAGAGAGAAAAAAGGTTATAGAAACAAATGTTGGAGAAGAGTTATTACAGGAAATATCTATTTTAAATAGTCTGCGTGAATATCGTTATATGAAATAAGAAGGGACAGTGCTCACTGTCCTGTTTTTTTCGCCATTTGTTCTTTTAAATTATATTCAACCTGTAAAAATGAAACTATTCATACTCTCGTTCGTCTATATACAGTATGATTTACTTTTTGAAAGGAAAGGCAGCCATGAAAAGATTTTGGATGTTCGTTTGCATGATTCTACTAGCAATTATTATATACTACCAATATATTAAAAAAGAGGATGTCCCGTTGCCTACCGCTCTTCATCCAGTAGTAGAGGAGCGTACCAATCAACTCATTCATAATATGGCCGATCAGGGAATTACAGTTGTTATTACAGATGGCTTTCGTAGTGTAGAGGAACAAAATATTCTTTATGAACAAGGTCGTACAACAGAAGGAAGTATTGTTACGTATGCTAGAGGAGGAGAATCACTTCATAATTTTGGCCTTGCAGTGGACTTTGCCCTAAAGACCGAAGCTGGTCAGGTTATTTGGGATATGGAATTTGATGGGAATGGCAATGGCTCTCCAGATTGGATGGAAGTGGTTGAAAGAGCTAAGGAACTTGGGTTTGAATGGGGAGGAGATTGGATGAGATTCGAAGATTATCCGCACCTACAACTTGATTTTGGGCTAAGTCTTAGTGAATTGCAAAGAGGGGAAAGACCAACAGAAGAGGCACTGACTGCCTATTAATCTAGTGTATAAAAAGAGAAATACCGGTTTACCTAACTTTGGTAAATCGGTTATTTGTTTTTTCTTTATCATTTCGTTGTGTTAAAAAATAGAAAAAATTATGACCTATTCTTAGCAAATAATTGCCTAATCCTATCATAACCATTTACGTATATAACCACCATGCATTACAATCAAACTACAAGATATGAGGAATGAGGGGAATCATGAATGTCTGAGCAAATATACGAACAGCAGTCCGAGCTGACAAAACTCATTAACCGGTATACAACGCAAAATGGTGTACACACAACATCTATCCCGTCGTTATTTTTTATTAGAGAATCGGATGTTACGGAACCTCGTTATGGAGTTTACAAGCCCTCCTTTTGTATGATCGTTCAGGGAGAGAAAGAAGTATTACTGGCAGAAGAGCGTTTTCGATACAGTCCTGCTGATTACTTGGTTGCCTCTGTTAACTTGCCGGTCACAGGGCAAGTGATTAAAGCATCAACGGATTCTCCTTATTTAGCTCTAAAACTTGAATTTACACCGAGTCAAATCTTAGAAGTCTTAAGTGACACTAGGGCAACCGTGGAACCGAAGAAAAAGGTGAATCGGGGAATGTTTGTAAGTAAAATTGAGACATCTCTTTTAGATGCAGTAGGCAGGCTAGTTAGTTTACTAGACAATCCTAAAGATATTCCTGTTCTTGCACCTCTTTTTACAAAGGAAATTCTTTATAAGGTTCTTCAAGGACCATACGGGGGAATGTTAGAACAAATGGCAATAGAGGGAAGCACCACTTATCAAATTAGGGATGTTATTCAAGAAATCTTTAATAACTTTGAAAGATCCCTTCGAGTGGAGGAACTTGCAGAATTAGCGAATATGAGTGTATCTTCCCTTCATAGACTCTTTAAAGAAGTAACCGGTTTGAGTCCAATTCAATTCCAAAAACAACTAAGATTACAGGAAGCTCGGCGATTGTTGTTATCAGAGTCAAATGATGCAGCGGATGTTGCTTTTCGTGTGGGATACGAAAGTCCTTCACAATTCAGTCGTGAATATTCACGTATGTTTGGCTTTCCACCCAAGGAAGATATAAAGCGCCTAAGAGAAAGCTATAACCAGAGAATCCACGCATGAGTTCTTTTGCTTTTTTTATTGTGGCATTGGTCCAAAAGGATTAGTGCCTTTTTTATTTGGCTCTTTTAAAGAAATCCTAAGCCGTAAGAGTATTAGGCAATCATTTGGTAAGAATGAGATAACACTCACGTTCTCATTTGCTGCATAATAAGGGAAAGTTGTAGAATTTGGCTAATAATTGGGGGGAAACCATGAAAAAACAGTTTAAAATCATTTCGAGTACAGGATTCGCTCGACCAGCCACCTTACTGGTAAGTAGTGCTAGGAAGTATACATCTAAAATATGTTTAGAATATCAGGGCAGATGTATTGATTTGAAAAAGTCACCGGACCAATCTCTTAGAGAAGTCATGTTATTAGGTATTAAACCAGGTTCAAACTTTATTATTTGGGCTAAAGGGACAGATGAGCATAGGGCTATAGAATCAATAGAAGAACAGCTCAGTAAAAAGAATCTATTAATAAACTAAGAAGGTAAGAATTAATGTAATAACACACCCTGTTATAAGGATCCAGGGTGTGTTAATTGCTTGGATCAAAAAACTATATTTCCTTGGATGAAAGGGGTAAAAACATCTTCACTCCTCGTTTATTGAACGGAAGTATTTTTAAGTCACCAATTAAATGACTAATATAACCGCCAAGACAAGCATAGAACACACCTTCCATCCCAAGAGAGGACTCAAAAAGGAAAGCAATATAGCCAAAGAACGCTATTCCTACTAATGAATGGGTATAGCTTCGATGCGAGGATACAGAAGCTATCATAATATAAATCCCCAGTAGAATAATCCAAATCTCCTCTACAGATAATCCACCTAATAAAACAGCTACTCCCGTAATAGTTAACATATGCTTTTGCTTTATTAATGACGAGATTAACATAATCAATAAACCGATTCCTACTCCTAGCCATCTTTCAATCTCTGATTTTTCAAAGAAACTATAAATCACCATCATTATTCCAATGATTAGAGCAGATAGCTGAATCACTTTATGTGAAAGGGTAATTTTTCCTCGAAGCTTTCCGTCAATATCTAAGTCTGGGATTAAACCTGAAATTCCTCCTAAACCGACTAAAAAAAGTGTTGCTGTTGGTGATGTTTGAAATGAATTTGCAACAACAAATCCTGTTGCTGCACCTACTGCTGCATGTGATGTACCATTCAATTATTTTCCACCTCTATGAAATCTATTATGTAGTAATTCAAAACACTTTGTCTATTCTACTACAAAACATCTGTTCTGTTTAGAAGGAAATTATTATTGGTATCAAAATACTAACCCTTTCTTTTTGTAAGTGAGTCTTTTAGTATAGAATTTATACATATCAGACCAGAAAGATGAGGGAAATGAATGATGATTACAGTCGAAAATGAATGGTTGAAGGTAGATATAGAAAGTCATGGAGCAGAAGTGCGTAAAGTAAAACATAAGAGAAATGGATTGAATTATATGTGGACAGGTGACAACAAATATTGGGGAAGAGTGTCTCCAGTATTGTTTCCGATAGTAGGACGATTAAAAGATGATCATTATCAAATCGATGGTCAAACGTATCAGATGTCACAACATGGTTTCTTGCGTGACGTTGAATTCAGTGTATTAGAGCAGACAGCAACAAATGCTTCTTTTGTTTTTGAATCTGCTGGACGTTTTAGTCATGTGTATCCTTTTGAGTTTAAAGCAATTATCCGGTATATGCTTCAAGAAGACTCATTAATTGTACATTGGGAAATTGTGAATGAAAATCAGAAGGAAATGTATTTTTCTATTGGTGCTCATCCTGCTTTTAAGATTCCACTATTAGAAAGTGAAACCATTGAAGATTATCATATACACCTTACTCCTGGAGAGGATATGAATGTAATGGAGTACGAGCTTCAGAATTCTTTGCTCCACGAAAAAGGGAAAGTCAATGATATTGGAACGCTTCCACTAACACATTCACTTTTTGCGAATGACGCTCTCGTTTACAGCAATATCGATAAGATTACATTGGTTTCAAATAAATCCAGTCATGGGGTAGAAGTTCTGTTTAAACAATTTCCGTTTGTTGGAATATGGTCGAAATATATAGAGGAAGATGGGAGTATTGCGCCATTTGTTTGCATTGAGCCATGGTACGGGGTGGCGGATACTTATGATACATCAGGAAGCTTTAATGAAAAGTTTGGTAATAATAGGCTAGGAGTAGGAAACACCTTCCACGCAGAGTATTCAATAAGATTTAAATAATAACAATTTTATTAAACTAAATATGAAAGAAAAGAGTCCCGAAGAGGGGACTCTTTCTTGTAAATAAAGGGTTTATTTTTTTCATTTTTTGTACTTTTACATAACTATACCGTGTGAACTAATATCCACATTGACATTAGTTGTAAATTCAATGTTTTTGAAATAATTCTGCTTATCTAGTTTCTCCCAAATGTTAGGATGAAAAGCCATTAATCTTCTTCCGATTCCAAATGCGTCACAGTTCAACTGTTGAAGTGTTTTTACAACCCGGTCCGCATCATTTGTGAGTTCTTCTGATAATACTTTGTTGAGCCGATTGATTTGGTTTGGTACATCCCCCTTTGGATATTCCTCAATGTTTACTTTAAGCTTGAGATCTAGCTTAACAGAGACAAGGCCATTTTTTACTTGTACCTTTAATTTTCTTTTTATATGTTGGACATTAAAGGAAATATAATTATTTATAGTGAACTTTTCTTCATCGTTCACTTTTGTTGTGAATCGTGCAAATTTCCCTTTTTTATTTTTCATTAAGAGAAGAAGGGTTGAATCTTGAGGGGGAAGGCTCCCCGCATATTTTCTTTCATCCAATAGGGCAAGTCCGACCACAACTGCACTATTTTTGTCATTCCGTTTTAAGTGTGGCAGTACAATATCTTCTCCTGGGTCTAACAGCTCTGAAGCTAATGTCTGTATGGTTTCATTCGGAATGATGGTGTTTTCTTCTGCACTAGTAAGGGCGTCTTGTATATATTCACTTACGTTTGACTGATGTTTCGGTTTGATATTTAGCAAATCAACGGCTCGTCCCTCTACAATTCCTAATGTAGCTCCTAATGAATTTCTCGGATCTCTCCAAATGACATCTAAGGTAGGGTAGATATCATTAACAGCAATCTGTTCACCGAAAAGGATTAATTTATTTTTGGATGTATCTAAGTTTCCAGATATTTCACGTGCGATATTCTTTCGAGATTCCCTTGGTGTTAGACCTTTTGCAGAGAATATTTCACTTTTAACCAAGGCTTGCGGGCCACCGGAGGGCTCCTCGATGATAGGAATGGACACCCCTAATAAAAATTCCTCGTCTTCTGATAAATCATAACTCAAAATCTGTACCAATATGGCATTCTTCATCAGATGTTGGTCCCAACAAGCGGTAAGCATAATACAAAGGAGAAATAAGGTAGTGAGTTTCCTTTTCATACCTTATTCACCTCTTCTTTTTTTGATAAAACGATCGATAGTAATAATAGTACAAAAGGTATGATAACAATAAAAATATAGTGTGTTGGTCCAAGAAATTGATTGAAACTCTCGAAGTCTTTTTCCTGATCAGGTATAAGAGCCAGAACTAGATAGAACCCTGCTACAAGTGGGAGAAAGGCAGTATATTTTTTTTTTCTACCTAGGTTCGCTAAGCCCAATGCAGATAAAAATAGCCAATTCGCAATAGAAGTAGCAACGATTATGAGCCATAACGATAAGAAAAATAAATCTGTTCTTTCAAGCACCTGAAAAGAGTAGGCTTTGATCATGTACAATAAAGGCTCTGGAGTCAGCGCAATATCTGCATTTGTTTCGAAATAAACAAGGCTCGCAAACACCATAAAGGTATAAAAGACCGTGACAAAAATATTGGCAGTAGTAATGGATTTAAGCTTTCCTTTACTAGAGGTTTGTACAAACGGATGGATAAATAAAAAGAGTTCAAAACCTAACATCGAGAATGCGGCTTCCTTTGATCCTTTAAGGATAGTAGAAATATTATGACTACCTATTGGAAGGATATAAAGGAAATTAGCATCTTTCATACTATACGAAATCAATAAGAGTAATAAAAAAAGAATAGGAGATACAAGTACATAAAACCGAGCAATACTTGTTAGACCTGCACTAACAATGTAAATGCAGGTGATAAGGACTAAAACCATAGTAATCCAATTGGGGGTTCGTGGTAAAATCCATTTATCAATGATATCACTATATCTTGCTAAAACTAAGCTTCCTGTTACCATAAAATACAGGGAATAACTGAGCGTCAGAAACTTCCCTATGACTGTTCCAAATAAATGGGGAAGGATTTGATATAGAGAAAAGGAAGGAAATCTTCTGCAAAGTCCCCAAATGATTAAAATAATTACTTGAGAAATAGCTCCTGCGATTAGTGTAGAGATCCAGCCATCTTGCTTGGCTACTAATGCGACATCATGTGGTAATGATAGAATTCCTACACCAATTTGAGCTTGAATAATCATAAAAATCAGTTGTTTATTTGTGACCTTATTTTTGTCTTTTTCCATTAAACTTCCATCCTCTAGCCAAAGACTGTCTATCAGGGTTGGTTGATTTCGAATCAAATGGCCTTGTATTAAATTTCCAGATAGGTAAGCGGATAAAAGTATCTTTCAAGTCCTTTAAATGAAAAGGAGCCCAAGGTGTAAAATACGGGGTACCGAAAGATTCTAGTCGACATAAATGTGCTAATATCAACATCGTTCCAAAAGCAATTCCAACAAATCCAAAAGTGGATGCAAGTAACATAAGAATAAAGCGCAAAAAACGTACAGCATCACTCATGGCAGACGTAGGAATGCTGTATGCAGCTACAGCAGTAATAGCAACAACAACAATCATAGTATTCGAAATCAGACCTGCACGAACAACTGCGTCACCAATAACAAGACCTCCAACAATACCAATCGTTTGTCCAATTCTTGAGGGAAGACGAACCCCTGCTTCTCTGATCAATTCAATGGTTAATTCCATAACAAGTGCTTCAATTAAAGGTGGAAAAGGAATGTTTCTAATTGAACTTATTACAGGAAGTACTAACTCATCTGGCAACACCTCGAAATGAAAACCGATTACTGCAATATAAACAGCAGGTAAGTTAACAGCAATAACAATACTAAATAATCGTAACGAACGAACAAACGAACCAATAATCCATCGTGAATTATAATCATCTGGCGAATGAAAGAATGAAAAAAATGTAATAGGTATGAGTAAACAAGAGGGATTTCCTTCTATAAAAATAGCAACTCTTCCTTCATTTAAATGACCTACTACACGGTCGACTCTCTCTGTGTATAATATTTGCGGAAAAGGTGACCAAGTGGAATCTTCAATTAATTCTTGGAGATATCCAAAACTAGGCACATAATCAATAGAGATACCATCTATTCGACGTTTGAATTCTTTTATTAATTCCTTATTTGCAAGATCTTCTCTATAGACGAGTGATACTTTGGATTGTATCTGATCACCAACTTTTAAATGTTCTAACTTCAAGTTTGGAGTTTTTATAGCTTTCCTAATTAAATGAAGATTCGTCATAAGGTTTTCTACAAAACCTTCATGAGATCCCTGAATGACTTGCTCATTATTTGGTTCCTGGACTTGCCGGTCCTTGGATAAGGAAACATCCAACATGTAACATGACTGTTTCCCGTTCAAAATCAAAATACAGACACCATTTAAAAGTTCTTGTTGAGCTTGGTACAGATTACCTGATATCTGGAAAGTAGAATTTAGTACATCGTCCAGGTGGGTGTCATCTGATTCCATAACAGGTTTTAAGATATCTTTTTGAATTTTTTCCTTATCTGCCATGGTATCTAAAAAAATCAGAATTCCCGAGAGCGCTCTTACATTTAATGTGTTTATTTTTAAATCATCTGAACCAGAGAATGCTTTTTTAAAGAATGAAGTATTGCCATCGATTGTATCGAAAACCTCTTGAAATGCTTGAGAGTCTTGCTTGGAAGGACGCTGTTTTATATCCCTATTATTTGGCCTTTTGAAAATAAGGGAAGTGAGTTTCATTTTCTTACTCCATCTCATACTGTTTCTATTACTTTTCCCACTATTGGAATAACTATGTAGTTTGTCTATCATTATCCATTACATACTAAAATGAGTATGCCTTTGGTACTTGGATCTTTTGGTAGAAATACTTCAAAAAAAGCATTTAAATATTCTTAGTATTCCTATAAGATATATAACAGAGCACTAGTAGAAACAACTCATATAGATCATTAGTGAGTATAGGGGAATATAATGAATACTTCAGAAAAGTCAAATGACAATATAAAAAATCAATCGTTTGAACGATTGATTGTATACTTTACTAAGTTTGATTATATAGATTCCATTTTATAAGTGTGATAGGCGTCTTTCTTGCTATTAGTATCATTTGAATTTTAGCTTTTTCCTCCAAATAATTTCCTAAAAGAAAATACCCGAAACATTGGCTGTAAATAAAGAATTTATTTATATTGAAAAAGTTTGTATATCCGTAGATTTATTTCTACGGTTTTTTAATTGACAAATATTAGTGTCATTTGTGTTTATGATAGTCTTTGGATTTATACATTGATATAATATTATATATTCTTTCACAATATAAAAAACTTTAATGTTTCATACATACATTTCTCAATAGTATAAATAGAGCGGAATGAGAGGGAGATAGATGTGAAAATTTTAACGGTTGAAGATTTGGTTCGGAAATTTTCATTGAAAGTACTAACGGGGGAAAAAAATTTAAAGCAACAAATAAAACAATCAAGATCTCACCGTCCAGGCTTGGAATTTGTTGGTCATTTTGACTTTTTTCCAACGGAACGTGTTCAAATTCTAGGTAGAAAAGAAATTACATATTTGCACAAATTGAGTATAGAGGAACGACAGATGCGTATAGGCAATATTGTAAAATACCATCCACCTTGCTTTATCGTTACGGCTGGACAGGAGGGGCTAACCTATTTAACTCAGTATTGCCTAGAAGAGGGAATTCCATTGTTGTGTACAAACGAGCCTCAACCTACATCTGAATTTATTACAAATCTTGATGATTATATGCTAAAAACATTAGCTCCTGCAATCGCTGTACACGGGGTTTGCATCAATGTATATGGAATGGGCATTTTACTTCGTGGAAATTCAGGTGTCGGTAAAAGCGAAACAGCTCACACGATGATTGGTAGGGGTCACAGGCTTGTGGCTGATGATATAGTTGTATTAAAAAAACTCAGTCCTCGAACCATTCTTGGAACCCATGATGGGAAAACAAAAGAGTTTCTAGCCTTACGCAGTATCGGACTACTGAATGTTGTCCGCTTATATGGACGAAAAGCATTTCAGGATGAGACGAGGATTGCACTAGATATTGAATTGACAAAATGGCAGAAAAATTCCCTCAATAATGAGTTGGATCACGAAGCCAAATATACCGAATATATGGGGGTACAAATTCCTCATATAGAAATTCAGCTTCAACCGGGTCGCGATGTGGCGGGGTTAATTGAAGCAGCGGCAAATAACTGGCTTCTGAAGCAGCAAGGATACAGTGCAGCGGAAGAGTTTATGCGACGGTTAGAGTCTGATATATAGATGATTTTATAATTTTGAGCAATCAATGGCATTAATCATTAGATTAATGTCCTTTTTAGTTTTTGTAAAAGAATTTTACGTAGATGCTTCACTTAATAAATAATTTTACAGAAGTACTATATTTTAGTGGAGTTAGGTCGATAAAGATAGTATAAATATCTCAAATTCAAAATGCTTATACATACGAAAGGTACAAAGATGAGTATAATAAAAGAGTTTTTGTTTCAACTAACGCTTGTAGTTATCCCTATATTTATTTACTATACATTTATTACAGAAAAGGTAAAAAGCCAGAAAAATAAAAACACTATTATGACCATTTTATGGGGAATATCAATCATATTTTGCATGTCTTTTCCTGTGAATTTTGGTGATAATTCTCGTTTGGAGTTAAGAATTATTCCTCTATTATTAGGCACGTTATATGGTGGATTTTGGCCAGGGATCTTCCTGTCTGCAATAATCATCCTTTTTCGCCTATCCTTTGGAATTAGTACAGGATTTTATAATACGGTTCTTGTCTTATTAACATCGCTTCCTTTTATATTGTTTTATCAAAAACCGTTTTCACTCTCGAAAAAAGATAAAAGGGTAAAAATTGCGGTGGGTCTTTCCTTGTATTACTGTCTAAGTGGCCTTACTATTTTCAGTATTTTGAGAGGCTTTTCCTATGATTTTTTTAAAATACAGATGGTTCATCTTTTCTTAGCAGTAGGTGTTACTTGGTTATTTACCATTCTGATTGAAAAAATCAGGGAGATTCACCAGCTTCGTTTAGAGGTTCAAAATACGGAGAAATTACGAGTAATAGGTGAGTTAACAAGTGTGTTCGCTCATGAAATCAGAAATCCAATGCAAGTTACACGTGGTTTTTTACAACTTCTAAATGAATCCGATTTGCCTAAAGTAAAAAAAGAATATATAAAAATATCGATTGATGAATTGGATCGTGCAAATGAAATTATTGACGATTTTTTATCCTTTGGAAAGCCGTCCATTAATAACATCGCAAAAATCGAAGTAGGTTACCAGATAGAACGTGTAGTAAATATCATACGAAGTTACAGCCTCAATCATAATGTTGAGATTAGAACGGATATTCAGGATAACTGTTGGATATTTGCTAACCCCCAAAAATTGAACCAGTCGTTAATTAATATTTTGAAAAATGCAGTCGAGTCTATGCCGACTGGAGGTAGGGTTTGGGTAAGTTGTACTTCAACAGATGATGGATTCATAAAAATTATCATTAAGGACCAAGGAATTGGCATGACAAAAAATCAAATAGACAGACTTGGCTCTCCGTTTTATTCTTTAAAGGAAAAAGGAACAGGATTAGGAATGATGGTAAGTTTTCAAATCATCCATTCTTTCAAAGGGAAAATAATAGTGAATAGTGAAAAAGATAAGGGTACTGAAGTTATTATTCTTTTACCTCAGATGAACTAGGATATGAATGAACAAACATACAACTTCCTTTTTGCATTAGACTTTAAAACTAGTGACAAAGTACGTAATCAAACCTTAATTATAAGGTTTTTTTTTGCCATTTTGTTAGTGATTATAGCGATAATTTTAATTTTTGGCTCTTTTCTAAGACATTGTTGCTATAAACACACTTTTTAGGAATTAACTATAGTTTCAACAGCCAATCAGAATTTTTCCATCCTAAGAAAAGAGCTACTCACCAAATAGACCAATAAACCCAACGTTATACGGGGAAAAATCCGGCATTTGGGATTTTTTCAAAAACAACAATCTTTACGAAATCAGAATAATTTTTAAAATATAGGCATATAGGCAAGCTACCAAACTCAGCTTCGGTTAATAAATTATCTGTATAAGCCGAAGGGGTGAGAAAATGGGCAAACGAATAAAACATAATGCACGTGATGTGGAGGAGTTAGCAAGGCTCATGCTGGCTGAAGCGATAGGAGAAGGAGTACAAGGGATGAATAAAGTGGGAACGGTTGTAGCAAATCGTGTCGAGGCTAACTGTGCTCCTGATTTCAAAAACCTACGCAATATTAGACATGCCATTTACCAAACAATACCTGGAACTGGGGTCCCTCATTTCGAACCCGTCTTAAATGGATCATTGTATACACAACGTCCTAGTGAAGAAGACCTTCAAAGAGCTAGGAATTTGTTGCATGGTCATAGGGAACCTCGTGCCAGAATGAATCTGTGGTTTTATAACCCAAGTCCAGGGAAAAAGTTTCGAGCACCTTGTGGCGCTACTATGCCTAGATCACCTATGACGAAGTTTGATTTTGCGTACAGAAATCATTGCTTCTATGTCGCTGTACCGGGCTACTGCACAGAGTTTTATAGATAAAATTTTCAGGAGTTGATTTTTATGTCTTGTCAAGACTTTAATTATTATCCCATGAACTACTATTCTAGTTTTTATCCATCATCTATGTCTAGGGAAAGTGGCACTCAACCTGCTGGAGTCCCAGCGGCTATGCCTTCTGGTTTCCCACCGGCTATGCCTTCTGGTTTCCCACCGGGCATGCCTTCTGGACCTACGTATTCTGTCCCGGTAGTTCCGATGGGGACTGGGCAGCAACTTGTAGCAGGAGCGGTGGAAGAATCATTTATCGAAAATATCCTTCGTTACAACAAAGGTAAAATCGGAACTTTTTACTTTACTTACCAAGGTAATAGCAAATGGAACGCGATGGTTTATCACGGGCGAGTAGAAACAGCTGGACGCGACCATATCATCATTAGCGATCCAACTAGTGGCAAACGCTACCTCCTGATGATGGCAAATCTTGACTGGGTAGAATTCGATGAAGAGATTAACTATCCTTATCCGACAATCTCTCCAGATGTCCAGGCGACTCTTACATCTACGGACTGAGTTTGTAAAACATTTAAAACCCGCTTCAATCCTTTACACGGGAAGCGGGTTTTCTTTGTGAGCTAAATTGCTAAAGTAGGTATAAACCTTTATTTATGTATTTAATATTAATTGTTCAATTGCATAGGCGACTCCATGTTCATTGTTCGAGCGTGTATGAAATTGAGCAATTTCTTTGACACTTTCCTCGGCATTCGCCATAGCTACGCCACAACCTGCATACTCAATCATAGTTAAATCATTCTCGCCATCTCCAATACAGATGACTTCTTCACGAGCAATGCCTAATGTTTCAGCAAGAAGCTTTACCGCATTACCTTTGCTTACACTCGGGTGTAAAATTTCATAAAAAAAGGGAGCACTGCGCACCATCGTATATTGTTCCTTAAGGGATGCTGGTATTGCAGCGATCGTTTTCTCTAAGCGATCAGGTTCTCCAACAAACATGACTTTCGGTATTAAAATACTTGAGGGTATTTCTTCCATTTCTCTGTAATGCAAAGGCACACCATTTACAAATGATTCGACCACTGTAAATGGACTAATGTCCTTATTAGGAGTATAAATTCTTTGTGAATCAAAGAAATGCATGGATGTCTGGAGTTCCTGACTAACTCCATACAATGTCATTAAGTCCTCATGTGTTAATGAAATTTCAGACGCAACTTCTTTTGTTTTTGAATGTTGAACTAGTGCACCATTAAACGTAACCACAAATTGGTCATAGAGGTCTAATTCTTCAATGAACCCATGAACCCCTCCGATCGGTCTTCCTGTACAAATGACCACTTTAACTCCTCGTCGCTTTGCTTCTTGGATTGCCTCATTTACTTCCTTTGTTACCTCTTTACGATCATTAATTAAGGTTCCATCAATATCAATAGCAAGCAATTTATACATATTCATTGATTCACTCCAATATTAGGTATTTACCTAATGGTAGCACAAAAAAACAGAGGCTGCCTAATCAGTTTTAGAAGCCTGTTTTATGATAGGATTAGGCAAACAACTGATACGATTATGTTACCTGTAGTATTTTTGTATATTGCATAATAAAGTGGTATAAGTTTGGCAATTTCTCTAGGAGGGATAACTACTTGGAACGTTTATGGACGAAGCCTTTTATTTTGATCACTGTATCGGTGCTTTTCCTGTTTACTGGATTTTATATGCTTTTACCAACACTACCGTTATTTATAAAAAGTATTGGTGGAAGTGAAAGCCAGGTTGGACTGGTAGTGGGTGCGTTTATGCTATCTGCTGTCATTCTTAGACCAATTATAGGAGGACTATTAGATCGTTACGGTAGACGGCCATTTATTTTATGGGGACTTCTTATTTTTACAGTGGTTATGTATTTCTATAGTTGGGTAGGCGGAGTATTCGTTTTACTTGGACTACGAATCTTACAAGGGTTGAGTTGGGCGGTTTCAACCACAGCCATTTTTACCGCCATTACAGATATCATACCAGCTACTAGAAGAGGTGAGGGAATGGGCTGGTTTAGCACAGCCATGACCCTTGCCATGGCGATCGGGCCCATGTGTGGAATATGGATAACACAAAACATATCCTATCAAGCGTTGTTTTTCATTGCAGTCGGTCTTTCTGTAGTTGCACTATTGTTAATGTTTGTTGCCAAGATACCTTTCCAACCGAAGAAAACGGTGACGAAAAAAATAGAGCTTTTTGAAAAATCAGTCCTACCTATCACCATATCAGTCTTCTTTTTACATATTGCCTATGGTGGAATTACAGCTTTTGTTCCGTTATTTACGAATTTTCTTGCGGTTAATTCGGGAGCCTTTTTTCTGGTGTATGCTGCAACTCTTGTACTTAGTCGCCCGATTGCAGGAAAGCTTTCAGACCGACATGGAGAAAAGTTTGTGATAATACCAGCTTTTGTTATTACAATTATAGCGCTCATTTCCTTGAGTCTTGCAGAAGGATTAATGGGAATACTCGTTTCTGCTGTTTTATACGGAATCGGTTTCGGTTCGGCATCGCCTGCTTTACAAGCAGCCACCGTACGTCTTGCTCATCCAGATCGTAAAGGGATAGCTAATGCTTCTTTACTTACTGCTACGGATCTTGGTATTGGACTTGGATCAATTATGTTGGGATGGATTTCGCAACACACAAGTTATTCAGTACTATTCATCGTTAGTGCAGTTTCTGTTGGGTGCGCATTAGTAGTCTTTAGATTTTATGTGAATCGG
Source organism: Bacillaceae bacterium (assembly GCA_041640555.1). Classification (GTDB taxonomy): domain Bacteria; phylum Bacillota; class Bacilli; order Bacillales; family Cytobacillaceae; genus Robertmurraya_A. The sequence goes on along the minus strand of JBEQAB010000001.1, from coordinate 803,287 downwards.
TTGGGTCAGAAAAATAGGGATCTTGATGCAGCTGTTTAAAAAAATTCTTATTTAGAAGAATCGTACGTACTTCACCAAATTGTTGGGTTTAAGTAATAGCGTATACATTGAAACCCCTGAGTCTCTTAAATAGAGGTCCAGGGGTTTGTATTTTCTCATTCGCGCATCAACTTGATAGTGAACTTGCCTTGGTAATAAGATATATTGGGTTAATTATGGAGTTACCATCTCTGATATCGCTGCCATTAAATAGACAACTATTTTTTAAAAAATACATAACCAAATGCCTCATTTTTCTATATATCATCTATGAGAGGAATTTTAATAGTTGAAAGGACTGAGGGTTCAAATGGCAAAATATAGAATAGTACAAACTGATTTTTGGAAAAATCCGATTGTGTCTGAGGAGATGACTCCAGAGGATAAATACTTCTATCTGTATTTACTTACCAATCCGGAGACGACACAAATTGGAATCTATAAAATTACTAAAAAGCAAATCGCATTTGATTTGGGTTATTCCATTGAGAGTGTTCATTCATTAATGGAAAGATTCTCGGTACATCACAAGTTGATTCGCTACAATTCAGAAACTAGAGAACTAGCGATTAAGAATTGGGGGAAATATAATCTCCAAAAAGGTGGGAAACCGGTGATGGATTGTATTTTCTCTGAATTAAAAGAAGTTGAGGATCACTCGCTCATTCAATATGTGTCAAAGTCCATTAATAAAGCAGAGATCCTTAGCCTATATGAGTCCTTTTATAAACTAGCAGAGAGATATTTGAATGAGGAAGACAGTATAGAAGAAACTGATACATATTTAGATATAGTATGTGAAGATCTAGACGATACGTGCTTTTGCGTTGATACGATACGTGGGGAAAAAGAAAAAGAAAAAGAAAAAGAAAAAGAAAAACAACAACAACATAAAGCTTTTTCCCCTGATATGGAGAAGGATAGTCATTTACAGTCTCCACAAGTCTATCAAGAGTCAGGAGATGTAAAAGAGATTATTAAGTTTTGGGACTCCAATGGTTTTGGTTTTATGAACGTAAACGGAAAAGAGCAGCTGTTAACTTGGCTAGATAATTCTACCTTTTTACAGTCAAAAGAGGTCATACTAAAAGCGATGACGATTGCCTGTGCCAACAATAAGCGCAAACTAAGCTATGTGTTGGGCATTCTGAAAAACTGGGAAAATGAATCTTTATTGACCGTAGAAGAAATCAATTCTTATGACTATTGTGAAAAGCTAGGAGTTAAGCTTAATCAATCATTGGGATCGATATCTGCTGGAAGGGATATTCCTCGTGATTTTGTCTTTGATATTACGGCAGGTGAAAAGTGAAGAAAACTTACTAAATCGGTATCTATTATTAAGGCTGTATTCGTAAAGTTTGTTGTTTTGGAAAAATCCCAAATGCCGGATTTTTCCCCGCATAATACTGGGTTTATTGGTCTATTTGGAGAGTAACTCTTTTCTAAGGATGAAAATATTCTGATTGGCTGTTGAAACATCTTGTTAATTTCCTAAAAAGTGTGTATATAGCAACAATGTTTTAGAAAGAGCCATTATTAAAATCCAAAAATTACCTTATACTACTTAATGAAAATGAAAATAGGAGGGGGCTAATGGAATCATTCTTTGGTCATAATGGCGATTCATTTGAAATGTATTCGCTTCAGCATGCTATGGCGTTAGTGTTTATTATATTGGTTTTAGGGTCAGTTATTTGGTTGCGAGTGCCTTTACGCAAACCCGGGTGGAATCGGTACTTTCGTTACGGTTTAGCCTTGCTAATGCTTTTATTACATATAGGTTTACATTTATGGTACATCAATACCGGAAATTGGACACCAGAGCAATCGCTGCCATTTCATCTATGTACATTAACCCTACTTTTATCGATCTTTCTACTCCTTTTTCCAAATTTCTACTTGTATGAGTTCGTCTTTTTTGCAGGTACGCTTGGTGCGCTGCAAGCGTTATTAACTCCAGTGCTTGATATTGCTTTTCCGCATTTTTGGTATTTTTACTTTTTTATCGGACACGCGGGAATTCTATTAACGTCTTTTTTTATGACTGCTGTAGAAGGTTTTAGACCGACTTGGACATCTGTTTTAAGGACGATGCTGTGGTTAAATGTTCTCATGGTGGTTGTGATTCCGGTAAATGCTATAACGGGAGCCAATTATATGTTCCTAGCAAGAAAACCTGAAACTGTCTCATTGCTTGATTATCTTGGTCCATGGCCGTGGTATATTCTTTCACTTGAGGTAGTTGCACTCGTGTTATGTATATTGCTCTATTTGCCTTTTATTTTATTTCAACGATGGAAGCAATAAGGAAAATCACTCCACACAATAAGAATGATAGGATATTGTTAGATTCTTCAGTACTTATATAGGGTAGGGGATTTTCCAGTTGATGGATTTTAAGGTTCGATATAGGTACATACGTTTTTAAAGATATTTGAGTAAACTTACAAGAGGGAAATCTATTGAACAATTTTTTCTGAAAACAGATCAGCACACCATTCTGTGAAGAAGGCGGGCTGATTTGCGTATATGAACAAAAGGGTTTGGCCAGCCAAGCCATTTTTGTATCCTTTGATCAAATGAGCACAAATTAATTTATTTTTCAAAACAACCAAATTGTTAACTAAATTAAAATTTGGTTGACAATTAATATGATATTTAATATTATCATATTTAAATTAATTACATATATATTTTGAGGAGAATGAAAAATGAAACTTAAAGAAATTACCTTTGTAGCGGTATTTGCTGCTGTCATGGGTGCTCTAGGTATTGTTCCGCCTATTACTCTTTCGTTTACCCCTGTACCTATTACATTGCAAACACTAGGTGTTCTTCTTGCAGGGGGAGTATTAGGTGCAAGATTAGGAGCAATGAGCCAAACTGTCTTTTTACTGCTAGTTGCTGTTGGAGTACCTCTTTTATCGGGAGGTCGAGGCGGATTAAGTGTATTTTTTGGACCGAGTGTTGGTTATTTAATTTCTTGGCCAATTACAGCATTCGTTATTGGATATCTCTTATCACGTATAGCAAATTTAAAACTACAACATATTTTATTTATTAATCTGACAGTTGGAATCCTGCTTATCTATTTAATTGGTATCCCTTTTCAAGCATTGATCATGCACATTTCAGTAGTAGATACTGTAAAAGTAAGTTTAGTTTATCTTCCTGGGGATGTGTTAAAAGCTGTAATTGCTTCGTTTTTAGTTTACAGACTAAGAAAGCACCCAGTCCTTTCAAGAACTCTAGCAGGGAGCTACTCTAATAATATAACTAAAAATATTTAAATCATAAGAGACACTTGATGTGTCTCTTTTTATAGAGGTGATAATGATGGGCAATATAACTGAATCATATGAAAATTCCGCTAAGATTTTTCCCCGAAAAATAGCCATCCATACTAAACATCAACAAATCAATTATCAAAAATGGAGCGAAATGGTCAATCAAACGGCAAATTGGCTTTACTCTCTACATTCAGAAAACAAAACAATAGGAATTCTTCTTCCTAATGGACTACCTTTCCTGCAACTCTTCGCAGGTGCAACAAAGGCTGGTTGGATTTCGGTTCCCTATGATGTGAAATGGAAAACAACGGAGTTAGAAAAGAGAATAAAACTTTTCAATCCTTCGATGATAGTCACAACAAGAGAAATTTACTATCAGGTTAAACATCTTATTCCAAATGTAATGACTTTGGATGACAGTTTACGGGAAATCTCCAGGTTTGAAGCGAACATAGTAAAGTATACTCAAGAAAATTTGCCTTTTTATATTGGCTTCACTTCTGGCACAACCGGAAATCCAAAAGCATTTGTTCGTTCCCAAGGTTCATGGATGGCCAGCTTTGATTGTACCCGTTTTGATTTCGAAATAACTGAATCGGATCATGTGTTAATACCTGGAGCCTTAATACATTCTCATTTTCTTTACGGGGCGATAAGCACTTTGTATTTAGGGGGAACCGTTTATCTATTAGACAAATTTTCTCCTATTGAAGGGGATTCATGGATAAAATCTTATCCCATTACAACGATGTATGTTGTTCCAATAATGGTAGAATCATTTCTGAAACAAGGAAAACAAATCAATAAGTCTATAAAACTCCTTTCATCGGGTGCGAAATGGTCGGAAAGATCGAAATTGGAAATCTATCATATATTCCCAAATATAACCATGTATGAGTTTTATGGAGCTAGTGAATTGAGTTTCATTACTGTACTTTCTGATCGAGATGGTATGCAAAAGGCAGAAACCGTCGGGAAGCCTTGTTACGGTGTAGAGGTACAAATACGGCTGCAAGATCAGGTCTTAGCAAAGCCCAATGAGATTGGGAAGATCTTTGTAAGAAGTGGACTGATAATAAATGGATACATTGATCATGATGGAAGGCCTGTTCATTCGATTCAGGATGAAGAGGGATGGGCTACGGTCCATGATATGGGCTATTTTGATGAAGATGCCTATTTACATATTACGGGCCGTGAGCAAAATATGATTTTATATGGAGGTATCAATATTTTTCCTGAAGAAATAGAGAAAGTGATTTCCTTGCATCCAGATGTCGAGGAAGTTGCTGTAATTGGTCTGCCAGATTCATATTGGGGTCAGGTTGTGGTTGCAGCAGTGAAAGGAAAGAGCAGCCCATTAGAGTTAAAAAGATTTTGTAAGAAGTATTTGTCTTCTTATAAAATTCCTCGCAAATGGTTTTTTCTATCGGAAATGCCATATACAACTAGCGGAAAGATTGCTCGTGCTGAGCTAATAAAACAAATGGAAAGCAAGGTGACCAGTGATTAAAAGAGCAGTAATTGTCCAAGCGAAACGTACACCAATTGGAAAGATGAGTGGAATTTTACGGGAAATTAAGCCACATGAGCTTGCAGTTCCTCTTCTACAGCATTTAGCGAATGGACTAGAAGAAAAGATTGATGACATCATCTTGGGGAATGTTGTTGGGCCAGGTGGAAACGTAGCCAGGTTTGCTGCATTAGAAGCAGGATTACCTCTCTCTGTATCGGGACTTACAATTGACCGTCAATGCAGTGCTGGGTTAGAAGCGATTCGGATGGCATGTTACTATATCCAAGGTGGAGCTGGCCGTTGTTACATTGCTGGTGGTGTAGAAAGCACGAGTACCTCTCCATTTCCATCGAGAGCAAGATTTTCTCCTGAAAAAATTGGCGACCCCGATATGGGCGTTGCTGCAGAATATGTGGCAGAAAAATATGCAATTTCAAAAGAAATGCAGGATGAATATGCACTATTAAGTTACAAGCGTAGCTGGGAGGCGTATGAAAAAGGGTATTTTACTCAGGAGATCATTCCGATTGAGGATTACCATCAGGATGAAGAACTATTTAGAAAAAGAAAGCTGGAAGTACTATTAAAAAGGACGAAGCCCATTTTTAAAGTGAACGGTACAGTTACAGCAGCGAACAGTTGCGGTATTCATGACGGAGCTTCAGCTGTTCTTGTCATGGAAGAAAGTATAGCATTATATAATGGTTTCCGGCCTATCCTGCGGTTTTTGGATAGTGAAATCTCTGGTGTACATCCCAATTATCCCGGGGCAGCCCCTATTCCAGCTATTCAAGCCTTATTAAAAAGAAACCGGTTAACCATTGCGGATATTGACTTAATTGAAATAAACGAAGCTTTCTCTTCGAAGATAGTCGCCTGTATGAATGAACTTTCTATTCCTCGTGACAAAATAAATGTTCTTGGTGGAGCACTAACGTTAGGACATCCTTATGGAGCTTCGGGAAGTATCTTGATAACGAGGCTTTTCTACGAAGTCCAGAGACGAGAGAATGTCAAATATGTAGTAGCGGCAATAGGCAGCGGTGGAGGAATTGGGTCTGCAATCCTATTCGAGGTGGCAATATGAAAACGAAGGAGTATGAAATTATTTTTACTCAAAAAGATGTACAAAAATTTGTTCAATTGATTGGTGAGCAAAATCCTATCTATCATAGTCCTGAGGGGGCAAAAGAGTATGGTTTCGAAACGATTCCTCTTCCTCCAACCATGCCAATGCTCGCATATAAATGGCTTGAAACTCCGTTGGATCTTCAACAGCCTATAATTCATCGAAAACAGAAATGTATCCAACATCAAAGAATGTATATGGATGAGATCTATAGAGCGATAGTTGAAGTTACAAGTCCATTTCAACGTCAAAAGCTTACTTTTATTAAACAAACTCTCTATTTATATAATAATGATAGAGAACTTTGTTTTGAGGGAGTATCGGATTTGATTTTGGGAGGTTTGACATGAAAAACCTTGTCTTTACAATTACCGAAGAAGAGGTTGAACAATATGCGGTAGTTTCAGGTGATAACAATCCCATTCATCTAGATATAGAAGCGGCGAAACAACAAGGATTTTCTAATAGAATTGTCCATGGAATGTTAACAGCGGCTAAAGTGTTAAGACTGGTTTCGAACGAAATTCTCACTCTCCAGGAGTGGGTATGTCAGCATGAATTTACATTTATCTCACCAGTTTATTTGGGCGATCAAATAACTCTGACTATCAAGCAAATAGAGCATAAAATCAGAGTAGAAGGAAAATGCGGGGATAAAGTAGTCATAAAAGGATGGTTGATAGTAACTAGATGAAATCCTCGATAATCTTAAAAAACAAATGACAAGTCGTGTGAAAATATAGTATCGCACGACTTGTTTCGGAAAATTCACTACTAGGAGTATTAGACACCTTAATCTCTTCTCCCGTATATTACAACGAAGTTAAAGTATTTTTAAATGCGGTCAACATCCTTGAAACCATTATCTTCTAACCAGGTTAATTTTTCTGCTAGTGTAGTCATCTTATCTAATTATATTCGTTCATTAACTATTTTAAAAATACAAATTTTTATATAACAATAGAGATCTTATCACACCGGATTGAGAATAGCTTGGCATCCCTATCCCTCTTGGACGACCTTTGCTATACAATAATTCAGGTAAAAGGCCACAAAAAGCACTGTTTTTGTAATTATGGTTAAAGTATTTCCAAGCTTGGTTTATATCATGGCTAACTAAGAATGCTTCACCTAACCAGAAGGTTGGTCCTGTCCATGGCTTTAAATCGCCTTCTTCAGTTGTTAAACTTTCATGTCTCCATATACCTCCCAAAAAGGGATCTTCAAGTCGTTGTTGAATGGCTTTAAGTGTCGGTTTCAGCCACTTTTTTGGAAATATCGGAAACTCAGAGAAGAATAGAGTGACAGAAGCATCTAATAATTTTGATTCCATAGATCGAGTGACTATTCCGTTATGGACGTTATGCTTAGAAATTGCCAGAATTAATTCAGATGCTCCTTGTCTGAATTGACTTGCTTTCTCATATTCAAAGATAGCTTCAGCCAATTCGGCTGCTCTGATTAATCCCAATGCTGAAATAGCTGATGTCCATGTCATATGTTCAAATTTTTCTCCTAAATGCGGTCCAAACGTTTCCCAAATTCCTGCATCTGGTAAAATAAGTCCGCTTGAATCACGATTTTTCAAAATCCATTCCGTCGATTGCCTAATTATTGGCCAAAGATCATGAATAATTGTATGATCTTTGGTCAAGGACCAAACTTGCCATATTCCGTATAAAATCATTCCAGTAGTATCATTTTCAAAAGAATGCTCGTTGGGTAAACGTGTTACAACATTATATGCAAAATAAAAGTTACCATCAGGACGCTCTATTAAATAACTAAGTGTTGCGTATAATGCTCTTACTGCATCTTCTAGATGACCTGCTAGAGCTAAAGTAGATGTAATCCACAAGCTGTCACGAATCCATACATTGCCTTGGTAAGGTTTAAATCCGATGATAATAGGAGTTCCATCTTTCTGTAGGCTCATTTTTGTAAGAGTGTTGCTTAGTCTCCAGAAATATTCAAGCTTAGGCGGTAGGGGGTCGAGTCTTGTTGTTTTATTATACCAAGTTTGCCATACTTGCAATGTATGTTGCTCACTTTGTTCAATCTGAACCATTGTATTATTTAACTCTTGAATAGCCTCCTCTTTAGAAGTCCCTGCTGCAAATACTTGATAGACGGGCTTACTATATTTTGGACCAGGGATCGTTTGGGCAGGCATCTTAAAGACTAAAGGAACTGGCTGCAAACTATGTTCAAAGATGGTTACTTGACCTCCAATTACAGCTTTAGCTATATCTCCTGTTATCCCTTCAGCAGATGGCGAAACAGTCGTTGCCAGCCATTGATTTTCGGAAATTCTAGAAATAAAGATGTTATTAATTCTTTGTACAATGTTTTGCAAATGCACGACAGGATAGATTGATGCTTCTGAAGGATTGTTACGGAGAGTCTTGACTTCAATGGAGCGTATGAAAGAATTCCTGTTTGGAGGAGCCCAGGTTTTTGTCCTGACTACAGTATTCCCTTTATGGGAGACAACTTCATATATTCCATAACCATTTAAATATTGAGTACTATTTAGTGAAATAATTTCCCCGATTTGTCCCAACTTTGCTTGAACGATTCCGTATGGATCATACCAAACTTTCTCATTGTGATCTTTTACTAGAACATATGAACCAGATTGATCTAAAAGTGAACTTGATAAGTCAAAGTTTTTTAAAAAAAGCTGACTTACTTTATCAACTGGACGACAGCCTTCATCATATTGTTGAAGCCAAGCTAATACATTTCCATTAGAAACAGGAGCATGATTATCTTGATTTTTACCAATAAAATAATTCATTTATTCCACTCCTTCAATAAGGAAAATTAGGCCATCAATAAACAAAAATATTATAGTTTAGTTAATTTTATGACTGAATAGGTAGAGAATGAGAAGAAGAAGGGTAAAAAAGAAAAAAGCGTAACAATTGATCAAATGATTGGGAAAGTTGTGTTAGAGAACTTCTTATCTTTCCAAAGGGCTTTGAAGTGATGGTACGAGAAGTCTAAAGTTTGAGAGGAAACCTGTTCTTGTAAGCTTCTACGGTACCATACTTATATGTCCTATCGTAGTACTTATAAAGTTAAAGTTTTGTTATTAGTAAAAAACACTTTCCAATAAAAAGGAAACTCAAATACCTTTCTAGAACTTATCTTTAGATAAATTAAGTTTGAAAGGAGAAACTATATGAAATTCAAAGTTATTAACAGGGTGAGAACAAATAATTTTAAAGATGACTCATTGCTCCAAAAGATTACAGAATTATGGGAACAGGCATCAAATCATCTGACTGACCAAGAAGTCATTACATACGGAATATATCATGATTACGAGAGTGACTATAAAGGGGATTACACTTTAAGTATCGCCATTGAAGATAATACGTGTGCACCTTCACTGGAAATATCAACTCAAGCAAAATATGAAATCTTCCAGGTAGATACAGGAGAAGAACAAGGGGTTGTAAACACTTGGAGAAAAATATGGGAACGTGAAAACACTGGTACACTGGCTAGAGCCTACTCCTATGATTATGAGAAATATTACCCTGATGGTAAAATTGAGATTTGCATAGCATTAAAATAGTTTAAAAGTTACGCTGCTTTAAATTGTATCTAGAACGTCTCACCCGTTCGTAACACTGGGGTGAGACGTTTTTTGTTATTTTGATAGATTCGCAAAACTGATATTAACACTCGTAAAACAAACTTTTTTAGTAAGTCTATAAATTTCCTGCAAGTAACAAGGATTTAAGGTAGCTATAAAATTTTAAAAAGTAGTTATTTAATAGTATCCCAATATAGATTGCAACTATGCCCATAAGTGTCCATAACGTGGTTTCATAAAAATGGTACCTCCTAAATAATTATAAAAATTATAACAATAAATGATTAGGAGATACCCATGAAGACATCAAATTAAAAAGATAGGAATCATTTCTAATGTCCATTTTCTGGGGAATGTTATTTATTACTCCTATCCTTTGCAAGCGAATCTCGGTCACTTGCTAATGGAGGCTGCTCTAACCATCCATTTTTTATCATTATGTTTGCTCCGTCATCAGCAAAGTGTAAAAGTTCTAACATTAGTCGTAAGTATTTAGCACCTAGATCTCTTCTTGCATTGACACTTAAAGCAGAACCATAATATGAAAGGCTTATTTGTGCAGACAATTGAATTTGGTACATCATATACTTATCTGAAAAGGTCATAGAAGTAGAGTTAGTGATCATCGATTGCCAGGAAATAGGTGAATTTAAATGATCTTCCTTAAATACCGAATCAAATAATTTTATATGCTTATTGGCAATGTCAAGTCCCCTCTTGAAATGTTGACGAACCTCTTTTGATTGGGCTACTTGGATGAATCCCACTTTTAAAGCAGCATGTAAATGCATTTTCAACATATTGAAAGAAATATCTCCAATCTCAATAGCGTTCAGGGGACGATGTTCTCCCAACCACCCAGTTAAAAAACTTTGGTTCTTTACAAAATCGATCGATTTAGGTGGTGTAATAATAGGAGGACGAGTAAAAAGGCCTTTTGAAAGCATTAAATCAATGGATTGATCAAAAAGCTCCATCGTTTCGGACATACAGGTTTTGTAATATTTCCTTAGGTCAGAACGAACTGAATTACTAACAGAAAGAGCATACCCAGTCATTCCTTGCAAAGTCATGATATAAATATAATTTAGGTAGAAAGGATCTTGAAAAAGACGTGGTGCGTAAATGTTTACATCATCTTTTTCTGTGAACCCACGTGGAATAGGGTGATTTTCTTTTAGCAAGAATACTGTTATTTCTTGTATATGCTTTTTGGAGACTTCAAGGGAAGTTTGGTAGATCACTTTGATTTCGTGATCTTCGATATGTTCGAGTGCATAACGAAAGAAACAAATGGACATGGTATCAAAAATGTATTGAGTCCAAAGGCTTGCAATTTCTGGTGCAGTTAATCGAATTGGGCTATTTGTCTCCAACGTTCATCCTCCGATTTACGATATAAAGTAGTGTTTTTATTGTTTTCTTAGTGAATAAAAAGTATGTAACAAGTTTGAAAATTCAACAATCATCAGATTTTACTTATGAGAAACAAGGTAAAGATATGGATATAATCAGTTTATTTATTTATTAATAGTGGGAAAAACAGTATTTCTCTTACTGAGATTTAGCTAAAATTTCCCACTGAAATGCCACAAATATACGACGATATACTTAGTAAATAACCATTGATAATGGCAAACTTATTGAAAAATAAGGACGCAAAGCTACGGGTCTAATGCTTTAGTTTAGCGATGACAGCCGGGTTTCCAAAAGGGTTGGAATAATTTTTTGGGGGAATCGCTCCATTTTATTAAAGTTCACCAATCCTTTTGGTGAACTTTTTTATACTAAATGATTATATCTTCAAACTTATAATAAATTTAATACTTCATAAGGAGGTAGAAAAATGGGGTTAATAATAGAAAAAGGAGAACTAGGGACAACAACGGTTTATAAATTTATTGGGATATTAGATATATCTACTGCTAATAGATTAGATACTTTACTAGAAGATACATTTGGGATAAATACCTTAATTTTTGACTTTAGTGAATTAGACTTTATTGATTCTACTGGTATTGGTTTTATTATAAACGCCATTTACTTGTCTCAGGAGAAAAACGTACATCTTAAATTTGAAGGAATGAAAGAGTTAACCCATCAAATATTTGAAACAGTAGGAGTATATCGAATTTTGGATGGGATACAAAGGGAGGGTGTTTAATGTTTTTTGATAGCCTTACTTATAATTATCAAACTAATACCCAAGAAAGACAAAGTACCATAGATAAGTCTTTGCAAAGAGAAATAAATTTAGCGAGAAATATCCAGTCAAAACTTCTTAATGGGAAAACCCCCACTTTTGAAGGGGGAGAAGTTTCAGGTTCTTCCCTTCCTGCAAGGCTTATCGGTGGTGATTATTATGATTTTTACCTTTTAGTTAATGGGAAAATAAGGATTGTTATCGGTGATGTTATGGGGAAAGGAATACCCGCAGCAATGTTAATGATATTAACAAGAGGAGCGTTTAGAAGTGCTGCAGAAAGTACACAAGGTCCAGGTGAAACCTTAACTGCCATGAATCAAGCACTCTATGAAGATTTAAGAACCTTAAAATCGTTTGTCACTCTGTTTTGCGCGGATTGGGATCCTAAAACATGTTTGTTAACTTACGCAAATGCTGGACATAATCTTCCCCTCTGGATAAAGGGGAAAAGTAATATTATCGAAGAGCTACCTATTATAAATGGAATTATGGTAGGTGGTCTTCCTAAACAAGTTTATAAAGAACACCATATACATCTTGAAGAAAAGGATACGATATTTTTTTACACAGATGGAATTATTGAAGCACAAAATGGAATGGGCGAACGATATAAATTGGAAAGATTAATTCAAGCGTTATTAAAAAACAAAGATTTAGGTGCTGGAGAAATCGAGAAATGTGTGATGACCTCCATTAATGAATTTACCGAGGGAGTTCCTCAGAGAGATGATATTACAATGGTCTTATTGAAAATTAGCCAACAGAAGACTGATATATCCAGTCTTAATTCTCCTGTTCTTGGTTAGGAGGGAATCTATTATGCAAAGTATTTTATCAAAAGGTAATAGCATAAGTGAAGCAATAAGTATTGGACTTGATGTATTAAATACCACTAGGGATGAAGTAAACATTGAAATTGTTGAGCAAGGAACAAAAGGGATATTAGGAATTGGATCAAAAAAATCTATTGTTAAATTAACGAAAATAAGAGATAAGACTTCAACAACTGAGATTATTAATCTAGTAAATGAAATTGTTGGAGAAGAAAATTTCGAAAATTTTCCACAATATGAAAATACGAAAGACGTTGAACATGATCCACTCGAAGGAATGGTTTGGATATCGAATGGAAAGATAGAATTGAAATCATCACCCAGTCGTTATCCTACTTTAACTATTCAACCGGGGATAAAACTTTATAAAAATAATTTACTTATTGATGTGAAAACGACAGTTATTTCGGAGTTAGATCAATATGATATTGAAGGGGAAAATGAAGAGTTCGAAACGAAATGGCAAGTCTCTTTGGGTGATCAAAAGGTAAAAGCTCAATTATATATTGAACCAGGTTATCGAATCATTCGAACAATCGCAGATATGGAACCAAATAACCATCTAGAGATTACACCTATTGAGAAAATAGAGGTAAATAACACGCTAACTTATCAGGCTGTTTTGGAAAACCTAGCAGAAATGGGAGTAATAAAGGGGATTAATGAAAGTCAGATTCAAAAAGCAATAGATGCTTCAATTCCATCAACATTCGAAATTGCTACGGGACAGGCTCCAACAAAAGGATCGGATGGTTGGGTAGAACTTAAAGTGGATGTAGAGATGAAGAAGGGTCCAAAGGAAAGAGAAAATGGTAAGGTTGATTTTCGTGAAATTATTACCATTCCAAATGTCAATAGAGGACAAGTGATTGGAATCATTCATCCACATATTCAAGGAGAACCTGGATATACAGTCACAAATGAAACGATACTACCAAAAAAAGTTTTTCCAACTATTTTCATCGCTGGAACAGGTGTAGTTAAAGTAGGTGACAAAATTGTTGCAACCCAATCTGGGCGGCCGCATTTAGAACGAAGAGGTCAACTCCTTAGAGTGAAGATTCTCCAAAAACTTACTCATAAAGGGAATATTGACTTGTCAAGTGGCAACATCCGATTCTCAGGGGATGTAGAAATACTGGGTGAGGTTGAAAACAACATGACCGTCGAGGCCGAGGGAGATATTTATGTAAAGAAAACGGTTACTAATGCAACTCTTACTTCTTCAGGCGCTATTCGATCAAATGGGAGTATCATAGGTTCGGTGGTGTCAGCTGGGAAGAATAATATATTCGTAACAGAATTAGGCCATCAACTGGGGATCATAAACAAAAACGTAGAAAATATTATTTCAATTATTAAACAATTAATTCAAACATCACCGGCATTTAAATCCAGTGATTTACAAAGATACGGACTACAGCCAGTAATCCGTCTCTTGTTAGAAAAAAAATTCAATAATTTTACAAATATTGTAAAAAAGTACATTGAAGAAGTAAGAAGAGGAGAGAAGTATTTAGAAGGTGAGGATTGGAGGTTAATTGGAGAATCTCTATCTCAGTGTTTCTTATCAATTACGAATAAAGTGACCTCCATTGATGATTTAATTTTACTATCTAAAAAAATTGAGAAATTAATTGTACTTGCAGATACGCCAGTAGAACCTGATTCATTTATAACGATTCCGAACGCACTCAATAGTCAACTTTATTGTAGTGGAAGTGTACAAGTCTTTGGACAGGGATGTGTAAATACTAAAATACATGCTGGAGGCATGGTGAAAATAACGGGGATTATCCGTGGTGGAGAGGCATTTGGAAGAATGGGGGTTGAGGTAAATGAAACAGGTGCAGAAAGTGCCTCATCAACTCTTATATCGGTTCCTAGCGATCAAAAAATTGTAATCAATAAAGCGTTGGAAGGAACAATTATAAAAATAGGTACGGCTAGATTTGTATTTAAGGAAACTCGGTACCATATTCATGCCTCTCTTGATCATGTGGGAAGAATAGTCTTTAAGTAAAGAATATTGGGGGTTATACAATGATAGAAGTTAAGCTAAATCCTAATGGGGAAGAACTTACAGTATATTTAATAGGGGATTTAGATATAGACAGTACAGAACTAATTGAAGAGGAGTTAATTCCAGCTTTGGAAGATTATAAAACTATAAATTTAATTTTTACTGATGTACCTTTTGTAGATTCCTCTGGTATGGGTCTCCTTCTTACTTTGGTACAAAGGTTAAAAGGAAAAGAGATCGGTGTCTGTATTTCAAATGTTAGAAAAGAGGTTATGGAGGTTTTTGAAATCCTTCAATTACCTGAAATACTGGGTGAAAAGGTTTTTGTTTAGTTGCAATTTCGATTCATGCTCAAAAATCAAGTCCTTTGAAAGGAGGTGATATTATGAAAGCGAAATTAAAGAACTATTTAGTAGTTGCTGCTGTAATCGCAGCTACATTTGGAACAGTAATAGGTAAGCCTTGGTGGTAATATATTAGGAGACTTTTGGGATAGATATCTCTTAAGTCTCTCTATCAGACAATCAATTTGATTACAAGGAGGTTATTGGAATGAAGTACATTCTATTAGTAGCAATAATGCTAACACTGTTAAAAGGGAGAAATCCTTTAACATTTATTAATAATGTAAAGTTTCAATGGCCTCTCGTCATATTGGTTAGTTTTGGTGTTCAAATTGTCCTTGTGTTTTTTTCATTAGGAACAAAGGGGAAATTAGATTATATTCTTGTGTTTGCATTTATTGGAATTATAGTAGGGTTAATAGTAAATTATAAAATACCTGGTATAGCCTGGATAGTGTCTGGAGCTACTTTAAATTTAGTAGCTCTATTTTTAAATGAAGGATTTATGCCAGTTGATGAAAATGCGTTGAACAAAACAGGTCAGGAAGTATCATCACTTGAAACTGATTCTCGCCATCAATTAATGACTGATACAACAAAATTCTGGATGTTAGGCGACTGGATACCAGTAATTAAATACGTAATAAGTCCTGGTGATGTCTTGGTGGCTATAGGGCTTATATTACTTATTTATATGAATTCCTCAAAAATGAAGATAAAGGTGAAAAAAAATGAGAGTAATTAATTGGTATACTATTAGCCTGGTTTTTGTTGGATGTATATCATTTCTCTATTCTCTCACTCAAATAGAACTGAATGGAATAAACATATTTATCTTAATGACATGTATAGTCGTTGTCTTAGAAATCTTCCCTGTTAAATTACCAAGTGGAGATAAATATGCAGCAGGAAGTATTGGATATTTATTTTTATTAATCTTCGGTGGCTTTTCTTATGCAGTGCTTTCCATATTTATTGCAACAGGTACTTATTATGTTATCGCTTTAAGAAAAGCAAAAATTCCTATTATACGACTTTTGGTAACTATTGGAATGTATGTATTATCGATCTTTGGAGCATATATTTCATGGGAATTAACCGTGCAATGGAATGTATTTTTTAGAGTTAGTTTGGTTGCAATCATATTCGAATTAGTGAACTTTTGTGTATTGGAAGGAATAGAAGCAACTGTATTTAGAAAAAGAATGTTTATGAATTTAGGGAAAAAATTATCTGAATTGATTATACCTGTCTTAATTAGCATTCTTGTAATCTCTAGATTGATTACAGTCCAAAAAGATCTGCAGCTATTTATATCCATACTTTATACCTTTTTCTTCTTATTGATAGTTATCTTCTTTTCACATGAATTAAGCAAACAATACTTTCTTCGGAAATCATTTTCAAATACATTTATGCAAATACTAGAGGATGGAATTAATCCCAGTTTAATAGGACATGGGAATAGGGTAGGTATGATTTGTGATATTCTTTTGGAAGACTTAGGTTATCCGAAGAGAAAACGTAACACCCTGGTACAAATTGCCGCTATACATGATATAGGTAAGGCATTGATACCAAACTATGTCTTTAGAAAGCGTGGGGATTTAAGTTTATCAGAGGAGCATGAATACAAAAGTCACTCTGCAAAAGGAGAAGAAATTGTAAAAAATATATATCCAGAAGAATCTTTTTACAAATGGATATTGCATCATCATGAACGTTGGGATGGAAAGGGGTTCCCTATAGGTTTGAAAGGTGAGGACATCCCTTTAGAATCGAGAATTATTGCATTGTCAAATGAATTGGATCATATTCTCTCACGCCATGACGATCCTGAAACAATATTCAAATTGCTTCAGGAGAGATCAGGTTCCTTGTTGGACCCAAATTTAGTTGATAAGTTGAATTTAAGTCACATTGAATTATTGCTTGGGAGCATAACACACCCTTTGAATCATGAAGAGTTATCTTCCTCTGAAGTTATTTCTAATAATCAATATTTGATGGAGTCTTCATATACAAGTATTGGAGAATCATTCTTCATTCAAGTTAGGAACGGAAAGGTTCAATCTTCACAGAGTGAAATTCCACTTCCAAATAGTCTTTGCCAGAATCTTGCTGAAATAGCAAATGATCGCCAGGAAATGATTCATGATACGTATACCCATGAGAAAGTAACATTGGATATTCATGCTCAGTCTCTAGGAAATGGAGATGTAACGATATTTGCTCATAATATAACTCCATACTTGGGTTACAGAAAGCAACTAGAAAAAAGTATACTAGAGTCCTATATTGTATTAGTAAATATACTATCAGAGGGTAAAATAAAACTCCATATATCTAGTGAAGCACTAATAAATGAGCTTGGTCATTTTTTGAACGATATTCAGATCTCTAAAAACTCTGATGTTCCGAAGAGTCGTGAACTATTAAAACATGTTCTTGGCCAAAATGCGCCGCAACTAGATTCAATGAAGGTGCAGGTTGCAGTAACAGAGGCGGTAACCAATGTGTTAAAACATGCTACTGATGGGAGACTCTCAATTTATCAAAAAGAAAACGGCTTACAATTTTTAATAACTGATAAAGGTTCTGGTATTCCTCTACATGAGATCCCAAAAACAATTTTGGTTTCTGGATATTCTAGTAAGCGGTCTTTAGGTCAGGGATTTAAAATGATTGCTAAATTCTGTGATGGGGTACAAGTTCACACATCTTCTCATGGAACTTTGGTATTAATAGAGTATAGAATAAAATGAGTAAATGATTTACAAGAAACTAATAACGCCAGTATGTTAAATCCCTTAAAGCCAAGGTTATTTAACTTTGTCTTTGAGGGAGAAATCAAAATGAAATATAACCTATATGCATGTATCGTAGTTAGTACATTATTTAAAAAGTATCTTTAATAAAAAAACCAAAAAAAACCAAATGTCTGTGCTTTTTTTCCCAACTTAGGATAAAATATAACTTTATTAATAGTTATTTGAAATACACAACTATTTGGACAACAATCATAAGAGAAATGCCTTATAACAAACATAGGCTATAAAGCTTTTTATTAAATGAAATTAATATAGTAGGTGTTATCATGCGTTGGTTCACTAAATATACATACCCAGTCTTATTTATATACTTTCTCATTATGTTTTTAACCATCTATTTAGACCACTTAATCATTCCCTCCCTGTCCGTGGCTTTAAATGTCCCTTCTTGGATATTTCAACTAATTATGATGGTTATATCTTTAATTCCGTTATATATCTTTTTAGAGTATGTGAAGAAACAACAGGTAAAGTATTTTGCTTACCAGGTGGAAATCGAAAAGTACAAACTAACACTTGAAAATTCTACCATAGCTGCCTATATCTATAGTGATAATGCTTTTCTATATGTCAGTCCTGCTTTTGCTGAATTATTCGGTTATACACGAAAAGAAATTTATGAAAAACCTA
Source organism: Bacillaceae bacterium (assembly GCA_041640555.1). Taxonomy (GTDB): domain Bacteria; phylum Bacillota; class Bacilli; order Bacillales; family Cytobacillaceae; genus Robertmurraya_A. The sequence goes on along the minus strand of JBEQAB010000001.1, from coordinate 784,836 downwards.
TTACTATTTATGATTTGTTGTCTGAGGAATACCACGAAAAAGTATCTTCAAATATTAAAGGTAGGCTTGATGGTAAAAAGGTAAGTAGCAATTATCAGGTTAAAGCTAAAAGAAAAGATGGTGTAGAGCTCTCCTTAGACCTTTACCCTTCTTTACAAGCCTATAATGGAAAAAAAATAGTTGTGGGAAGTGTGGTTAACGTCACAGAAAAGCGTCGGATTCAGAATGAGTTGGAAAAAAGTGAAAAAGTGTTATCACAGGCCCAAAAGATTGCAGGCATTCTCTACTGGGAATTTGACAATGTGAACAATAAGTTAACCTGGAGTCCACCGATTTATGAACTCTTTGGATTGTCACCTGATATCAATCCTACGTTTGAGTATTTATTGTCCAAAGTTCATTCTGAGGATCGAGATACTTTAATAAATAGTAGAGAAAAGGAAATTACAGGGGAAAACGTTACGAATATCTACCGCATAATATTAGGTGATGGAAGTATAAGAACACTACATTCCATATCCCAATGCCTTCTCGATGATAATGGACAGCCCATTCAAACAATTGGAACGATGCAAGATATTACAGATCGCCTTGTAGAAGAAAATAAACTAGAATTAACTGAAAATCGCTATAAATCTCTGTTTGATAACAACTTAGATAGTGTGTTCTCACTAGATCTTGAAGGAAATATCATCACTGTTAACGAAATGGCCATTCGAACATTTGGGTATTCAAGGGAAGAAATGATTCAACAATATCCCCTTGAGTTAATTGCGCCTGAATTTAGAAATGAGGCAGAACAATTATTTGTTCAAGTTTTGTCAGGTAAACCACAACGAATACAGATCCAAGCATTTCATAAAGAAGGTCGAAGGGTTGACCTGGATGTCACGGTTATGCCTATCATCGTCAAATCAAACGTAACAGGAGTATATTGCATCGCAAAAGATGTTACTAAGCAAAAAGAACATATAAAAACCATTGAGCAACTGGCCTATAAGGACCATTTAACAGGATTACCAAACCGTAGAAAATTATTAGAACTTATGAATAGTCATATCCAAGAAGCCAAAAACCATGGATCTATGATGGCGATCTTGTATATTGACTTAGATCGGTTAAAAATCATTAATGATAATTTAGGCCATGAATTTGGTGATGCGATGATCATCGAAGCGGGAAAACGAATTTTAAGCTGTATAAGAGATGAAGATACACTTGCCCGAGTAGGGGGAGACGAATTTGTCCTGATTGTTCCAAATATAAGAGGGATTGATATTGCTATTGACATAGCTAAAAGAATTTTAGAAGCGTTTAAACCCGGTTTTTATCTTAAAGAAAAATTATTTCGAACGACAGCAAGTATGGGAATTAGTGTTTATCCTGCTCACGGAGAAGATATTAATGAATTACTTCACAAAGCCGATAAGGCAATGTACCATGTTAAAACAAGGAAAAAAAACGATTACAAAGTTTTTGAAAATTCCATGCAAGAGCAAGAAGAGCGGAAATTTCAAATTCAAAATAGCATTGAATCATCTTTATCAAATGGAGACTTTTTTCTTGTATACCAACCGAGAATAGATGTGAAAACAGGAAAAACATCGACCTTTGAATCATTGCTAAGGTGGAGACATCCTGATTTAGGTTCGATTAGTCCAGAAGAATTTATCCCTTTGGCTGAAGAATCTGGAGACATTGTTCTCATTGGTGAATGGGTACTAAATGAATCTATGCGAACCCTTAAGCATCTTTATTTAATAGGGAATACAGATATTCGAGTCTCCGTGAACGTCTCTGTAAAACAATTGTATCAATCTACTCTAGACCAAGCCATTAAAACAATGTTACAACGTTACAAACTTCCTCCACAAGCTTTGGAATTGGAATTAACAGAGAGTATTTTGATTAGTGACGAACAAAGAATACTTGATATACTAAAGAATTTGAAAAGCTTGGGTGTTCGATTGTCAATTGACGATTTTGGAACAGGAAATTCTTCGATTACTTATCTAAAAAAGTTGAATATGGATACTATTAAAATTGATCGCTCTTTTGTGACTGGTGTTCCCGAAGCAAAAGAAAACGCAGCCATCACCTCAGCAATGATTAATTTAATACATGATCTGGGTATGAAAGTTGTTTGTGAAGGAATTGAGACAGAAGAAGAACTTCAATATATTATTGACAATGGGTCGGATGAAATCCAAGGATTTTATGTTTCACATCCATTAGTAAAAAATGACCTTTTTCAATACTTACAGAAAGAAGCTGTAAAAGGAACAATGCAACAATATCAACCCCAAACTAGTTGGGAGGAAATCTAAAGGGTTTGCTTGCATGCTTCTCCTCTTAGTCTGTGGCTTAAGGGAGTGCGATGAGATACAGTTGCAGGCTATTCAAAAGTGGAGGGTATCCAAAATTGGAATGGACCTCCTCCATGTTAGACATGTTTCTAACATGAAGGAGGTCCGTTATAATATAGCTAAATGTACAATAGAAGATAAATTCACAACCCGTATATTTTGTCCTTTATTTTCAAATACTTCTGTTTCTTAGTGCCTCTCTGTCTACATTTTGAGGAGGTTGTTCTAACCAATTGTTTTCAATCATTAATTTAGTACCATCGCTAGCATACTGCATTATTTCTGCCATTAACCTCGTATAATGACCAATCAAATCTTTTCTAAGGCTCAATCCCATTGCAACCCCATAACCCCCTACGCTCACTGCACTAAGATTCATAACATGGAACATCATTAGTTTATCAGAAAATGGTGCATCTATAGATTGTGAAATGGTTGAATCCCATGTACTTGGCATAGGTATTCCTTCTTTCTGCAAGATATCTCTAAAAACCTCTTCCTGCTTTAAAGCTATTTCTGCTCCTCTCTCCATATATTTCCTGACATCAGGTGATTGAGCTGTTTGTGAGAGCCCAGACACAAATGTTCTTCCAATGGAATTCGTTTCGGTATTTTTGGAAATATGTGCAAGTTCAACAGCAGTTAAAGGTCGATGTGTCCCAATGAGTCCCGATAAAAACGATTCGCTTTGTAAATACTCCGCCTTTTCCATCGGTGGTATAGTGGGGGAACGGACAAGAACACCTTTTTTTAGAAGCAAATCACAAGAATCATTGAAAAGCTTCAAAAAAATCTCTGATATTTTACTAAAAAGTTTTCTAATATCATCCCTTGCTAAAACTCCCATTAATAGTGAGGCTGCTGCGGTGCCTGCTGCTCCCATATACTTAATATATCTAAGTGCAAATATATCAGAATAGACTCTCTTTGCTTTTAAATTCACATCTTCTTCTGTAAATCCGATTGGAACTACATGATTCTCCAATTGAAATATCCTTTTCACTTCTTTCATTACAAATTCACAATTCAATAAAGTTAATTGAGTAATCTTTGCTATATCAGGGTCTTCATTTACGGATTGAAAATGTTGAACAACGCAGTATGTCATTGAATTTTCCATATATGCGCTCCATAGTGCGGCAATCTCTGATGAAGTAAGATTTGGGTTATGCTCCATTTTATTGTCATCCTTTTTTTCTTTTATTATCTGTTTTAATAATGTTTGATATACTAAAACAACAATTAACACATGTGAGACATCTGAAGATGGGGCAATGAAGTGAAACAAAGTATTATCTAATATTATCTAGGAGGGCATATGAGGCGATTTCTTTCTATCAATTCCATTCTTATCATTCTCTTGTTTGCTGGTTGTACAGGAAATGAATTAGATCATTCTCTCAATAAAGAAGATAAGATTGAACTCGAATTTTTTTCACCGAAACCGGAAACAGAAGTAATTTTTAATGAACTTATTAAAGAGTTTGAAGAGTTGCATCCTAATGTTACGATTAAGCAGGTCATTGTACCTGAACCGATGACCGTGTTAAAAGCAAGAATTGCAAGAGGTGATATTCCAGATCTATTTATTACTTATCCAATCGAACAAGATTATAAAGTAAGAGCTGAAAAAGGATATCTGCTTGATTTATCAAATGAGCCCTTCATTAAAAATATACAACCAACTATTCAAAATCGTTATCTTATAAACGGTAAGATGTACGGTGCTGCCTTAACGCAAAATGCGGTAGGAGTTCTATATAATAAGGATCATTTCGAAGAATTAAATTTATCGGTTCCTATCAGTTGGGATTCGTTTGTTCAAGTATTGGAAGAGTTAAAGTCTAATGGAAAAACAGCTTTACTCATGCCAAACAAAGATGCAAACCAGGCGAGTATTTTTAATCTAAACCTAGTAGCCAATGAATTCGAAACGGGTTATTGGGAAAAGGATGAGTTTTTAATTAAATCTGATCAGAGGTGGAAAGAAATATCAGAAAAAACCCTTACGGTGCTCTCATACGTGCAGCCAAATTCTTTTGAGGACAGCTACTATGATGTAAATAAAAAATTCGCAAACGGTGAAGGTTCTATGTACATTATGGGAACTTGGGCGTTAAAGATGATCGAAAAGTCAAATCCTTATTTGAATTATGGCATTTTTCCATTTCCAGCATCGAATCAAAAGGATCATAGTGTATTGGGAGGAGTGGATATCGGATTTGCCATTTCAGCTGATACGAAACATCCTAAAGTAGCGAAAGCGTTTTTAGCGTTTTTAATAAAAAAGGAAAACGCTCAAAGGATTTCCGATTTTGAAGGTTCTATCAGTGCTGTTATAGGTGTTACAAACACCCATAAAGAAGGTCATCTAATAAGAGAAAAAATTGCAAGCGGGCAAGTTGTAAATTGGCCAAATCATTACTGGGTAGGAGGAACAGCTGCAGAATCCGAGTTTCGAAAATATACAGCACAGTTTTACTATGATCAAAATATGGATGTTTATCTTAAGAATCTAGAAAAGATGTTCAACCAGTTTAATTTAAAGAATTAGGTGCCGATATGATAAAATTTCAGCATAAGTTAATTATAGCTTTTATCTGTTTTGTATTAATTCCTATTATTATACTAGGGATTGTTTCTTACAAAATTTCATCTACCACGTTACAAAAAAATATTAGTGAGCAAATGATACAAACTTTAAAGGCGGTTGATCGAAATTTATTAGCCGCTGTTTCTGAAGTGAATTCCTTTTCTGACCATATTGTTACATCCAGAGCAATTCAGGACTATTTAAATACACAAAATACGTCTTCGATCTATGAATTTTACAGTGATCAGCAGGAAATTGCCGGAAAGATGTATGGAAATTCACAGATTGATAATCTTGTTCTTTATACGCATGATGGGAATGTGATTACTTATACCAATGACATGGTTACGAGCTTAGATGTGCTTCGCTCAAATTTCTTTTTGGATAAGCTTTTACAGGAGAAAGGGCGTCCGGTTTGGTTAACACCATATGAAAATCAAAATCTTGTTTTTAGCCAGGACTATATTCTAACTCAATCAAGAGTCGTAAAGGATCTTAACACGCTTGATAATTTAGGGTATTTAATACTACATGTAAAGCTAGATTTATTTGATCCGATTTTTAAGGATATTTATGGAGGTCCCAGCCATGAATTGATAGTAAATAAAGAGGGGACCGTGCTATATTCATTAAATCGAAATTTCATTGGTAAAACTCTGGACATTCAAAGTTTATCTGAATTTCCAACAAATAAAAGTGGTTACCTCACTGATGAATGGGACGGAGAAAAAAGTTTAATTACTTATATGCCGTCTAGTTTTGAAACAGGAGGTAACTCACAGCTCATGCTAGTATCAATAAAGCCTTTGAAATCTATTGCGAGTGATATTGTCAATATCCGAAATACTATGTTACTCGTTGTAGGATTTACCGTGTTAACCGCCGGTTTATTTAATTTATTGTATTTAAAAAGAATTTCTCGTTTTATTCATGAACTATTAAATGGCATGAAACAAGTGGAAAGAGGCGCGCTGAGCAAACGAATGGGAAGATTCAAATTTCAAGAATTACAAAACATTTCGCAGGGCTTTAATAACATGGCTGGAAAACTTCAACAATTAATGATTGATATTGAGACAGAACAGGAACGTAAGCGAGAGGCTCAGTTTAAAGTGCTACAGCAGCAAATCAATCCTCATTTCTTATACAATACACTTGAATCCATTAATGCACTCGCCGCTTTAAACGGGCAAAGAGAAATTAGCAGAATGACGATTAATCTCGGTAAGCTACTACGCATCAGCATTAATGGAGGTTATGAAGTGAAAGTAAAAGATGAGATCCGTCATGTCATCAGTTATCTGGAAATTCAGAAAATAAGATTTAATAATCGATTTTCTTTTGAAGTAGATGTAGTGGAAGAACTGAATTATTATCCGGTCCTTAAACTCATTCTACAGCCACTGGTAGAAAATATTTTAATCCATGAATTTTCAAAAAGAGATGATGAAGAAGGGCTGATTAAGATTAGAGGTACAGTTTCAAACGGCCAAGGCGAGTTTTGGATTGAAGACAATGGTAAGGGTATTGATGAACGTGTACTAATGGAATTAAATAATTGGAGACTAGAAAATCTTCATACTCAGGCAAATAATGGTCACGGTGTACGCAATGTGGATGAGCGGATGAGACTTTTTTACGGAGAGAAATATGGTCTTATCATTTGTTCGACAAAAAATGAAGGTACGGTAATTAAAATTTCATTTCCGATTAAAGGTGATTAAATGCGATATAAAGTAGTAATTGCGGATGACGAAAAGTTAATCTTAAAAAATCTTGCACAAATCATCGATTGGCAGGGATTAGACTGTGAGATTATTGGGACAGCTGAAAATGGACAAGAAGTCATGGGAATCATCGAAAATCAACAAATAGATCTCCTATTAACGGATATTTCAATGCCTGAAATGAGCGGGATTGAACTGTTAAAGACATTAAAACAGGCCGATTATAAGCCTCTGGTGATTTTAATAAGCGGTTATGATGATTTTGAATATGCAAAAGAAGCAATAAAAAATAACGCGTTCGACTATATTTTAAAGCCCATCGATTATGACGAATTGGAAGATTGTGTTAAAAGGGCGCTTAACAGGATAAAAGAGCAAAAGGTAAGTGTGTATGAGCATGAGAAATATGCGATTTATGAGCTGATTACATCAGGGAAAGTGGACGCACAAATCAACTACAAGCAAGCTCTTTATTTCTCCGTAATAATAAAAAACTATAAGGAAGAAATCGAATTAATTATAACAAAAGTTGAAGACTTCGTTTCTAAGTGGAATGCGGATCTATTTGTTTATAAGCTTTCAGATAGAGAAGTGATAGTAGTCGTTGAAATGGCAAAGCACTTTATCAATCAAGCAGCTGATATTACGGATACATTTTCACAGCAACTTCTATATGCAGGGGCTGATCAATGCATCATCTCGGTTGGTAAAGTCGTTGAGCAGTTATCTGAAATAAAGCATTCCGTTGATGCCGCCAAGGAATTACTTAAATATGAAAACTATATAAGTGGTAATGTTCTGACAGAAGAGCGGTTGAAAAAAGAATATAAGCCGAGCCAATCAGCTGCAGATATGATGGAAGAGGCGCTCGACTATATCCGAAATAACTTTCAAACCGATCTTGGCATGGAACAGACAGCCGAACAAGTAGGTTTAAGTGTTAGCTATTTCTGCCTGCTTTTCAAACAAAAAACCGGTCTTACATTTCTCGATTATTTAACAAATGTTAGAATGGAATATGCTTGCCTTTTCCTTCAAAATACAGATCTTAAGACATATGAAATTGCCGAAAAAGTCGGTTATACCGATCAGCGCTACTTCAGCCAAGTGTTTAAAAAGAAAATGAAAAAGACACCAAGTGAATATCGTAAACTAGTAAAAAATAAGGAAGCCTCTCCCAACTAGGTTAAAGTGTACCGTTTTGATAAAACTCCCTAATCGAGAAACTAGCAAAAGTATAATAAGCGGAGAATTTCCGGCTATATGAAGAATAGGCCTTGTTTCGGGGTAAATAGGGGGAGGTTTTCCGGTTATGCAAAGCAAAATCTCCTATTTTCTAAGTTTTCGAGCCAATAGGCGGAATCTCTCCGTCTATTTTTGCTTTTTTTCTTAATCATTAATAATTAGGCGGAATTTCTCCGTCTATATATCAGCTCGGATGCTTAACCTAACCCTCAACAGATAAGCTTTGTTTTGACCCTTGATTTCGTAGAAACGTAAATAAATAAAGAAAAGCGTATGCCAATTAATACGTTAATTCTTGTGTATTATAAAAAGAAAGTACTCGAAAAAACAGAATCCTTTAGCATATCTTTTTCAATAATAAGAATTTAAACATTTTTTAGAGAAATGTCGCATTTTGAAAGCGCTTTAAATACCTTATCATTAACTTATGAAAAGCGCTAAACTAACTCGTCTTTCAATCATGAAAGCGCTTGATAATATATTAATAGAAATAGGGGGAGAAGTATGAAAAAGTTCATATTGTTTGTTTCAATACTGTCTTTAGTCTTTTCGTTAGTAGCATGTAGTTCAGACAAAACTAGCGGCAGTGACAAAATTGTAGTTTGGACACAAGCCGCAGCAGATCATCCAGAAGGAAAGATGTTTGCTGACCGAGTAAAGAGCTACAATGAGGCTAATCCAGACGGACCTAAAGTTGAAATACAAAACATCACACGTGCAGGAGCTGGTTCAGGATACATAGATAAGCTGAATGCAGCAATTACAGCAAACGACATGCCTGATATTTTTACCTTAGACGGACCTGATATTGGGGCTTATGTTGATTCAGGATTACTTGGAGAACTAGATGGATACATGAGCGAAGGATTCAAAGATGGATTCACGCAAGCGATCATTGACCAAGGAACAGTGGACGGGAAATTCTACGGAATGGGTTATTCAGACTCAGGCGTAGCCATCATGTATAACGAAGACATGATCAATGCACTACCTGAAGATATAAAAGCATTAGTACCTTCACTTGATCAAAATTGGACATGGGATCAATTTATTGAGTTATCAAGAAAAGTAGACGAGTTTGCCAAATCGTCGAATGATCCAGTGTTTGCAAATTATGAAACGGCTGTAAGTCTATTATTAACAGACATTACTGCAGGTGCCTATGAACTAGGAACATACTACTTCACACCACTTCTTTGGGGAAATGATGCAAATATCGTCGCTGAAGATGGTGTCACGGTTGATGGCGTCTTAAACAGTAAGAAAAGTGTAGAAGCATTAACAAAATATGCGCAATTATTTGCTGAACCAGCACTTGCTAGTGCGACAGAATCTGAAAAAACATTCCATACAGGAAAATCGGCACTTTCTGTTAGCGGATTCTGGTATGTAAATGAACTAATCAATAATTATCCTGACTTAAAATTCAAAACCGTTCGTTATCCGAAAATGAGTGAAGACTTCGACGGATTATACACACCATCAGGTTCTTGGGCATTTGTTCGTAACGGACAAGAAGAAGACGAAGAACGCATCAAGCAAATCGTTGAAGTCATGGAATGGTTGAATAACGACGAAGCATCAAAAGAGTACTTCGCTAAAAACGGTTCTATTCCAACAAGAATCAATTCTGTTGACGCGATTGATACAAATACAGACAACCCATATCACAACGATGCATGGAGTGTATTAAAGTATCAAGTGGAAAACACAAACAAATCTCGTCCGGTATCACCTGGATATCCTTATCTTTCTGAAACCTTTGCAAAAGACGTTATTCTAAAAATCGCTCAAAACAAAGCGACTGATGAAGCAACGATCAAAAAATATGTAGACGATGCAACGAAGAAAATTGAATTAGAATTTGCTAAGTACAAAAAATAATCGTTTGTAAAAAGTAAGAGGTGAGGCAATGACCTCACCTCTTACTCTTTTTTAAAAAGGGGTGTGAACCATGAAGAAATTGATCAAACGTATTGTAAAAGTGAGAAATACAACTGAACACCTCAGACAAAGTGAACATTACAAAACAAGAGATATCGTGTCCGCCTATGGATTTTTAACACCTGCTTTAATACTGGCGATTCTCTTTATTGTATTACCAATTATTCTAGCGTTTACGTACGGATTTACAGATTATTATTTATTAAAACCAAACGACAAAGAATTTATTGGACTTGAGAACTTTAAGCGAATGCTGACAGATGAAGTGTTGATCCAGAGTTTTAAAAATACGTTAAAGTTTGTGGTGTTTGTTGTTCCTCTGCAATTGTCGATGGCACTAGGACTTGCGCTCATTGTCAACAAAAAAATCAGAGGCGTAGGGTTCTTTCGTACCGCCTATTTTTCACCGGCTGTTTTATCTCTTGTTGTTATCTCTATCCTATGGACGGTTATGTTAAACCCAACATCTGGATTAATTAATGAACTCCTTGCGAATGTTGGAATTTCAAAGCAGCCTTTCCTCTCAAGTGCGTCTCAAGCGATGTATACGATCATTGGGATTTCAGCATGGTCAGGGTGTGGGTATCAAATGATGATCTTTTTAGCAGGACTTAAAAATATTGATGGAAGCCTTTATGAAGCAGCGGATATTGACGGAGCCAATGCCTTCCAAAAGTTTTTATTTATTACCATTCCTTCATTAAAACCCATTCTGATGTTTTTAGTGATCACCACTACGATTCAGGCATTTAAACTCATTGTTCAACCGATGGTTATGACAGGTGGAGGTCCAGATTACTCAACGATTACCATTTTGCAATACATTTATGAGTATGGATTCCGTCATCGAAACATTGGATATGCAAGTGCGATTACATTAGTATTCACGATTTTCTTAGTCGTCATCTCAATCATTATTAAAAAGCTATTTAGAGAGGAGAAAGTAGCATGAAAATTGTAAAGAAAACCTTGTTTTATCTCTTGGCCTCTATTGTGGCCTTACAATTTTTACTTCCTCTTATTTGGATGATTCTTTCTTCATTTAAAATCGATGAAGTGATTTACAAAGATATGGGTACAATCTTTGCGTTTGTTCCTAGATTGTCTGATCTTTCGTTTGAATCCTATGTGGAGTTATTAGGTTTTTATAACATTTTTAAGAACGTTGGAAATAGTTTGATTTATGCATCCATTACAGTGATTGTAGGCTTAACCATCAATTCATTGGCAGGATACGCTCTAGCCAGATTTAGATTTCCATTTAAGGATTGGATTTTAATTTTTATTATCGCACTTATGATTGTGCCAATTGAAGCGACCATTCTTCCATTGTTTTTAGTGGTAAATGAGATGGGATTAATCAACACAATTCCAGGTTATTTGCTACCATTTATCATCAATGTGATGAACATCTTCTTATTCAGACAACATTTCTTATCCTTCCCTGGTGAATTGATTGAATCAGGGAAAATTGATGGACTTAGTGAAGTAGGATGTTTCTTTCGAATCGTCATGCCGTCAAGCTTAAATATGTATATTACAGTTGGAATTTTAACGTTCTTAGCATCTTGGAATGATTTTTTATGGCCGGTTATGGCGTTGTCAAACGCAGATTTGATGCCAATTCAAGTTGCGCTTAATGCAGTTTTTGCAGACACGTATAACATTTTCACAAGTCATATGATGGCAGCACTAACCATCGTAACGATTCCAATTGTTATTCTTTATATTATTTTCCAAAAATACATTGTGGAAGGTTCCATGCAAAGTGGAATTAAATAAAGGCTATTTTCTTAAACTTTGTTGCTTTTTGGAACCTAATTTTAATAATTGTGCTAAATATCAGCAGAAAATAGCATGAATTTAATTAGAAAAGAGCCTGCAAACTCTATTCTTAAGCGCAAAATAGCTATTTCCACGATAAAATCGGCTTTTAGATTTTAACAACAAGCTTTGCGAAAACAGCCTAAATAGAAGAGGTGCCCTATGAATCGACTACAAAAAGCAAACGACTATATCAAAGAAAACAAACATAAAACAAATAACCGTCCGCTTTATCACTTTTCACCAGAAATCGGATGGCTGAATGACCCGAATGGCTTTTCGTTTTACAAAGGGAAATACCAGCTCTTTTATCAGTATTACCCGTACGACATTGTATGGAATGACATGCATTGGGGTCATGCAACAACCAATGATTTTGTCAATTGGGAGTACCTCCCTGTAGCGATGGCCAATGACAAAGCGTATGATGCAAACGGATGTTTTTCCGGAAGTGCGATTGAAAAGGATGGGAAACTCTATCTCATTTATACAGGTCATATTGATCCTAACTTAGGGTTTGATAAAGACGAATCACAAATTGCTGAGCGTCAGTGTGTGGCAGTATCAGAGGATGGTATCCATTTCGAGAAGTCTTCATTGAATCCCGTAATTGGCGAAAAAGAATTGCCAGAAGGGTATCTCATTTGTGATTTCAGAGACCCTAAAGTGCTAGAGCATGAAGGGGTATACTACTGTGTTTTAGCGGTAAGAAACGCAAAACGTCGTGGTGAGATTATCATGTTCCAATCAATCGATTTACTTCAGTGGAGCTTTCATTCTTCCATATTTCAAATGTCATTTGAAGAAAATACGTTACTAGAATGTCCTGATCTTTTCCACTTAGACGGAAAAGATGTGCTAATTTTCTCTGAAATGCCATGCGACCCTGAATTTGACGGAGAAGTAGAGAAAAAGACGTCTTATGTGATTGGACACTTGGATTTTGAAAAAGGAGAATTCACACCTGAGGCAAAGGGCTTGCTAGATTATTCAACGTTTTACGCACCTCAAACAACGGACGGTCAAAACGGAGAAAGACTTTTAATTGGATGGATGCATCGTTGGACAAAAGCAACACCACCAAAAGAGTACGGTTATAACGGCATGATGAGTTTACCAAGACAGTTACACATCAAAAACAACACACTGATTCAACAAGCATATATTAACCATGACGATTATTTCACACCCGTTGCTGTTCATGAACACGTTACATTAAATGAGGACTTGCACATTGAAAGTGGAAGAGCAGGATATTTATCCCTATCACTGTTATCTAAGAGTGAATCGTTTGTTGTTGAATTAAACAAGGAAAATAAAAAAGCAACACGTGTGAGTGTGGATCCTTCATCCAATTCGGTTGTGATTACTTCTGATTATGGAGATAGTGAACCAATTACCGTACATGACTGCTTTAACAGCGAAGAAAACACATTAGAATTTTATGTGGATCTTCATTCAGTTGAAATCTTTGTGAATAAGGGAGAAAAAGTCGTAACATTTACAGCATATGAAAAAGAAAAAGGAACAAGCATTGTGCTTTCAGGAAAAGGAGCGCAATTAAAAGAAGTTCGTTATGAGGCGTTTAGTTCTTAAAATATGAAATAAACAGCTCTGTTTAATAACAGGGCTGTTTTATTTAAACATATAGGATGTAACTATTCAGTACAGGGATACAGACATCCAGCATATGAAAAGGTTGAATGTGGGGATTTTGGTTAGATAACATTTTTTGTCCATACATAATAATTTAGAAATGGATAACAATAAACAAAAACAAATTATAGGATGGAAAAAATGAATCAAAATACTGATAGATTAACCTCTCCTGAAATAGCAAATTTGTGGACCCATTACATACGTGAGACAATGGGGATTTGTGTGATCAAGTACATGCATAAGAACATTCAAGACTCTGAAATAAAAAAAGTTTTTCAAACTGCTCATAAACTTGGTCAAAAGCATATAAACAAACTGAAGGAATTATTTATTCAAGAAGATTTTCCTGTTCCTAAAGGATTTAATGAAGAAGATGTTAATTTGGATGCTCCTCCTTTATTTACTGATCTTTTTTGCTTACATTATATTCACGCAATGTCTATGCACGCAGCACAGTCGTATAGCCTTGCTTTTACTCTTTCCATTCGTCAGGACATTAGAGATTTTTATTACCAATGTAATATTAACACTATGGATTTATATAACGAATCATTGGCAGACCTTGTTAAAAAAAATCTCCTTGAGAAACCGCCACTGTATTCAACACCAGATAATATCCAATTTATCAGTACTCTTGATTATGTAACTGATATATTTGGTAACAAAAGAACCATGAATACTCTTGAATGTGGTAATATATATTTTAATTTGGAAAAAAGCTCCATTACAAAGGGATGTCTAATCGCCTTTAGGCAAGTATGTAAAGATAAGGAAGTAAGTAGGTTTCTTGATAAGTGTATCAATGCAGCTAATAAACACCTTGGTAATTTTTCGAAATTATTACTTGAAGAAAACCTACATATACCTCGTACATTTGACTCAGAATTAACAAATTCAAATATTGCACCATTTTCTGATAAACTTATGTTGTTTCATGCGGGCTCGTTATTTGCTGCGGCTATATCCTATTACGGTACTGCTGCCATTTACAGTATGCGAGCAGATATTGCAACGTTATGTGAAAAAGCAATTCTAGATGATTTACTTGTTTATGGTAGTTTTGGTAAGTTAATGATCAAAAGAAATTGGTTGGAGCAACCTCCTAATGCCGATGACAGGAAAATCCTAAATAACTAATGCTATTTGATAGACAAAAATGCAATTTCCACGATTCTATTCAAATAGGTAAAGATATGATTCCGCTGCGGTGATAAGTTTATAGAATATGGGAAGTAGGGGCCTTTTCAAATGAAGGTCTTTTTTTGTGGTTGATTCTTTAAGAATCAAAAGAAGATGATTAAAGCTGTTTGGTGACCATCCTGAAAACGAATTTCTGAAAATAAGCAAAATAGGCTTTTATATCAGTAGCAACACCCACCCATTGTTCATATTTTGTTGGGGAGGATTCGAAATCATTATAATCACCTATATTTAAAGTACTTTTGTCCTACCTCATTTTTTTCCAAATGTAATCTGCCCTTGGTTAAATTATTTAGGAGGTTAAATAAGTGTACGAATTTCAAAATGAACTTCAATCGTTAAATCTCGGTGATTTCCAAGCTTCCCAACCAGTTCAGTACGATCCAAACCAACTCTATGGTAATCAGGACCGTATAATCATAGGAGTGGGTGGTTTTGGCCGTTGTTCTAGTTGCTTTAGCAGCTGTTTTAATTGCTTTAATTGTTTCAGTTGTTTTAATTGTTTCAGTAGTTGCTTTAACTGTTTTAATTGCGGTGGGCATCGATGTGGCGGTCATAATTGCGGAGGAGGCGGACACCGTTGCGGTGGCGGACATCGCTGCGGAGGAAGATAGTTTTCGCTTTATAAATAAAGACCCAGTTTCTTATAGAGAAGAGCCCTTGGAATCGTTGCAGGGGCTCTTCTCTATAAGTATTAACATAAGGGACAAATTGCAGTACATAGGATAATAGTGATGATAATTAATGATGTGGACCTAAGGAGGAACGAAAGTGACAATTATTACCCCTTCTGCGCGTCTGAAAGTAAAAAGGGATACGTTTTTTCTCCCATACCCAAACAGCGGTGTGTTTTTTCGGAACAATGTAAGCTCCTTCCGAATGGAAGGCAGTATGATTGATAAGTGGGTTGAAAAGTTAATGCCGATGTTTAATGGGCAGCACACTTTGGAGTATTTGACAACCGGATTACCTGGTCCATACCGGGACAGAGTGTTTGAAATTGCAGAAACGCTGGTAAGCAACGGATTTGCTCGCGATGTAAGCCAAGACCGTCCGCATCAATTGACAGAACAGGTTATAAAAAAACATGCTTCTCAAATCGAATTTGTTGATAATTTAATAGATTCAGGAGCGTTCCGGTTTCAATGCTATCGACAGTCGAAAGTGTTGGCTATAGGAACAGGGTCATTTTTTATTTCTCTGATTTCTTCGTTACTTACTTCCGGACATCCCAAGTTCAATATCCTAGTAATGGATACGGATCAGACCAATAGACGGCGGTTGAACGAACTTGTGGCTGGTGCCCGTAAAACAGACGATGAAGTGGAGATAGGGGAGCTTACCCAATACAAGGAAAGAGATTGGCAGGAAGTATTGAAACCGTTTGATTACATTTTGTATGTTTCAGAAAAGGCTGATGTAGAGGAACTACGACTTCTACATAAGGTTTGTAGGGATGAGAAAAAAGTGTTTCTCCCTGCTATTTGCTTAGAACAGATCGGGTTAGCTGGACCGATCGTGCATCCTCATTCAGAGGGGTGTTGGGAGTCTGCATGGCGCCGTATTCACCATACAGCTCTCACCAATGATCAGTCATTTTCCGTATATTCTCCGACAGCAGGCTCTATGCTTGCTAATGTGATCGTATTTGAGTTGTATAAACATGTTACTGGTGTGTCTGAAAAGGAACAGAAAGAACGATTCTTTCTCCTAGATTTAGAAACACTAGAAGGCACCTGGCATCCGTTCATTCCTCATCCACTAGTTGCTGGACATCCGTCTGTTAGATTAGTAGAGGATATCGATGTAAGACTGGAACAGAGAACAGAGGAACGTGATCCGAGTTCATTACTGGTTCACTTTAATCAATTGACATCCAAGATATCAGGGATTTTTCACAAGTGGGAGGAAGGGGGTTTAAAGCAGCTACCATTATCGCAGTGCTCCGTTCAGGTGGCCAATCCATTAGCAGAGGGACCTGCTGACCTATTGCAGGAGAGGGTGTGTTCAGAACTGACACATCAAGAAGCACGAATAGAAGCAGGGCTGACCGGAATAGAAGTGTATGTCTCAAAAATGGCCAACATCCTTGAACTGCCGCCACAAGTGAAAGTAGCTGCTGGGGTTAGTTTAGAGGAAGGGATTTACCGGGGAATGCAAAAATGGTTAGAAGAGGAGTTAATCAGACAAAGCAATGAACCGAGTTATTCCGTTTCTAAAGTAAAGTTAAGGAAGGTAGAGGATCAACGCTGCCGTTTTTACCTGCAGTCCCTAACGACTATGCAAGGTGCACCGACCATTGCCGTAGGGGAGAATATGTCGGGATTTCCGGTTGTATGGGTTGGCACAAAAAACGCATGGTATGGCAGTGTAGAGATTAATAAAACCCTTGCACTGCGAAACGCGCTGCAGCAGGCTATTGCAAAAGCTCAAAACCGTGGAGAATCGGTAACACCGCAATCATTGGAATTTACCTCATTATTTTTGGATGAAAAAGAACCGCAAAACATAGAAATTCCTGCGTGTGAAGACAGGATACAGTCCGAGGACCTCCAGGAAGCCATTGAAGTCCTGAAACAGAATAGAAAGCAGCTTCAAGTGTATGAACTTGATGTAGAACCTCTTCTGAAACAGGAATTGGCAGGGGTATTCGGGATATGGGTTCAAGAGGAGGGATTCAAGTGAGTGCTGTTGTGTTAGTAGTCGGAGAGGGGATATTGTCAGACCTCATATGTGAAGAAGTGTCCTCTCAATACCTAGTGGTTCGTAAACCTAATTTTGAGAGCATCCTACCAACCACCATCGATTTAGCATTGGTGCTGCAGGATGTCTGGAATCCCTCTGTTTTTCAACAAGCAGAACAGGTGTTTCGGCGCATCAACACTCCTTGGCTACGAGGTTTTGTTTCTTTTGGAGAAGGAATCATAGGTCCTCTGGTTCGGCCTGGAACACCGGGCTGCACTCATTGTGTAGAGACAAGACGTCTTTTGACAGGACACGATCGTAGAGACATGCGGCAGATGCAAAGGCGGTTGGAGTCAAATGGGGGAGTGCACCAGGAAGCATGGGCATCACGCACGGGACTACAACAGTTGGCTCACTTAATTGAAGCTGAGGTAAAAAGAATATTACAAGGAGAAGGAGCGGCCTCCGAAGGAAAAGTCTGTTTTCTCCATCTGAAAACCTTGAATAGTTCATGGCATAAGTTCCTGCCTGACCCTTTGTGTACCGTGTGCAGTTCAATACCAGACGATTCAGACGAAATGGCAGGTATTTCATTGAGAAATACTCCGAAATTTAACCGTGACCAATTCCGCACCCGTTCGTTAGATAGTCTGAGTACAGTTTTAGCGAAAGACTATCTAGATCCACGTACGGGGCTTTTAAATGAAAAACATGTCAACCTTGTTCATACATTTGCGGATGTAAGTGTTAATCTTCCTTTGTTCGAGGGAGATGAGGGAACAGCAGGTCGGACCAACTCCTTCGCGGTAAGTGAGTTAACGGCAATATTGGAAGGATTGGAGCGGTACTGTGGACTTCAGCCCCGTGGGAAACGGACCGTGGTCCATGATAGTTATAACCGGTTGAAAAATCAAGCACTCCATCCGATTGAAGTAGGTGTGCACGAAAAAGAACAGTATCAAAGACCTGGGTTTCCATTTGAAGAATTTGATCCCGATCGCCCCATCAATTGGGTATGGGGATATTCATTTTTGCAGGAGCGTCCGATATTGGTCCCGGAGTTGCTGGCCTATTACAGTTTGGGCTGCGGATCGCGAGGATTCGTCTATGAAACTTCCAACGGATGTGCGTTAGGAGGTAGTTTAGAAGAAGCTATTTTTTATGGTATTTTGGAAGTGGTGGAGCGTGATTCCTTTTTAATGACTTGGTACGCTCAGCTTCCTTTGCCGCGTCTTGATCCATACTCTACGACAGATCAAGAGCTTCTGTTAATGATTAACCGGATGCAAACGGTTGGCGGCTATGATTTACATTTATATAACTCGACCATGGAGAACGGCATCCCCAGTATTTTAGCGATCGCGAAAAATAGAAAGCAAACAGGTTTGAATCTGATTTGTGCAGCGGGAGCTCATTTGGACCCCATACGGGCTGTAAAAACTGCCGTTCACGAGTTAGCTGGGATGATGCTGTCATTGGATGAGAAATTGGAGAAGAACAAGCCGGAGTATGTGCGTATGTTACATGACTCAAGCTTGGTAAGACAGATGGATGATCATGGGATGTTGTATGGATTACCGGAGGCCGAAGAGCGCCTAAAGTTTTTGCTAGAGGACAATCGCCCATTAAGAACCTTTGATGAGGAATATGGTTCTAGACGTAAGCATTTAGATCTTACCGATGATCTATTAGAACTTCTTCAAGAATTTCGACGTTTAAACCTCGATGTGATTGTGGTGGATCAGTCGACACCGGAAACGCTCCGAAACAACCTAAATTGTGTGAAGGTGCTAATTCCAGGAATGCTTCCGATGACATTCGGACAGCACCTTACACGAATAACCGGGCTCGAGAGGGTGTTAAGGGTCCCGATGGAATTGGGATATACAATGGAACCGCTGACGACCGGACAGCTTAATCCCCATCCTCATCCGTTTCCATAAGCAGTCACTAGGAGGCGATTGTTATGAATTGTGATGAGTTTCTGCACAATTTACATTTCGATATTGAAAAGGCAAGTATCCCGAATTGGGAAGTGGATTGGGAGGATGGACCACTTGCCTATAAACTATACCGCGGTTTGCCTGTGGTACCATTATCTCTAAATGTACCGTTGACACTTGAAGGTTCTAAACCTCCCAAAAAGCCCGATCTTTATGAAATCAGTCATTTTCTTTGGTATGCCTACGGGCTGACTCAATTTAGTCTTTCTGTTTTTTCATCGAGTTCTGGAGAGAACCACACAGACATGATGCAATCGTTCAGAAGATTTGCTCCTTCGGGTGGAGGGTTGTATCCAAACGAATTATACGTATATCTGAAAATTGATGATTTGCCAACCGGGGTGTACCATTACGATGTGGCACACCACCGCTTGGTCTTGCTACGAGAAGGCAATTTCGATTCCTATATTGCCCGGGCTCTTGGTCATCGCTGTGACGTATCTTCTTGTTTTGGTACGGTTTTTGTAACGACGATGTTTTGGAAAAATTTTTTCAAATATAATAACTTTGCCTACCGTCTGCAGGGGTTGGATGCGGGTGTATTGATGGGGCAGCTATTGGAAGTAACAAAACGGTTTAGCTGGGAATCGGGGGTGTATTTTCAATATCTTGATCAGGCCGTAAACCATCTGTTAGGTTTATCGGAAAAAGAGGAAAGCGTTTATGCGGTCATCCCGTTATCGGTAGAACCTACCATTTGGTCAGCAAACGGGAGTGAAAGGGAAAGAATGGTATCCTCTGAAGAGCTGATTCAGGAATTACCACCGATTCAGCCGGATCACTATGTCCGCTCAAAGAAGGTAAAAGAATTCCCCATGTTAACGAAAATAAATGAAGCAGCCATGCAAAATTCTCCTTCTTCGTTTGTCTTAGTCAAGGGAAAGCGAAAGGTGAAAGGGGAAGGTCAACTGGTAACTCTACCAAAAACAGAGTGGATGTCATATGATTTGGCAACTGCATGTGAAAATCGATTTTCTCCTAGCCTGGATTTCGTGTTAGGAAAAGTAAGTCAACAGATGTTAGCTTATCTCTTGCAGGAGACGACGGACTCCTTTTTGTATCGAAATGATTTGGAAGCTGTGTATCATAACCATGAGCCACGCATCACCCTAAGTGTTTGTATGTATAATGTTGAAGGAATCCCTGATGGTGCCTATCACTATGAACGTCATGCCCATGCACTAAGACCAATCCATTCCGGCGATCACCGACTCCTGCTCCAATCTGGAATGTCAATGGATAATGTCAATTTACTCCAAGTCCCACTCTGCTTTCATGTGACAGGAGAGAAGGGTTACGATAAAGGTGCATTCGGATATAGAGGATATCGTATCCAGCAAATGGAGGCAGGTATGCTCGTGCAACGATTACTCCTCGTTGCATCAGCGTTAGGATTAGGAGGGCACCCACTCCTCGGCTATGATGTGAAACTGTGTGATCACCTCTATAGGTTGGATACTGGGGGAAATACGGCTCTCATCCAGATTCCCATTGGACCTTATCAACATCGGCCTTGGTTAGTAGGAGGTTTGCATTGTTAAAAGCTTGCTTATACACTCCAATTAAAAGATGAGGATCTAAAGATTGAAATTAATAAACTAAGAATTTTTTTATTTATGTATACACTTTTGATTATTTTTTCTGGATATAAAAAGTGTATACATAAATTTTTTTGAATCAAGGTTAATACATAATTACAAAGATAATTTGACTTAAAAAATTTGAGAGTGACTGGAAGAACCAATAAGGATAGTGATATAGATATTGCTTTTCTATCAGAAAGTGAAATAGAGAGGTATGATCTATTTTTAATAGCACAAGAATTAGCTTCAAAAATAAATATCGAAATTGATCTAATTGATCTATCGAAGGCAAGTACTGTGTTTCAAGCACAGATTATTCATACAGGAAGAACAATATATTGCGAAGATGAACAAACAAAGGCAGAATTTGAACTCAAAACGTTTAAGATGTATGTCAAATTAAACGAGGAAAGAGCTCCCATCTTAGAAAGCGGGTCAATCTATGAAAAATAATGTTATTTTAAATAAAAATAAATATTGTTGAACGCCGTATTAAGCGTATTCATGAGGAGTATGAAAATAACTCGGAGTTAGTTAACATTATTTGTTATTTATCTTTACCATAATATTTGTTACTATATAAACAAGCCAAGACAGAGCTATGAAAATGTGTCAGGACCGGAAGGTAGCAGCACTAAGTAGAATTCTGTTTGTGGCGATACATACGAATTTTAACCCACGAGGATTCTTTCTTTGTGGGTTTTGTTATATCAACAGGAGACCTTGACTATAGGTATATTACTTTCAGAACCATTCCAATCCGACATACAGGAGATGGAAAAGGTATTTTTATAAATATTTTGTAAATAGCCAGAGCTTATATGAAGCCTTTCAGCATTTAATGTTATTGACCAGCTGTTTTGCGGATTACTGTATATCTCACTTCGTAGTTTATAATAACTAATAAGGAGGTTCAGAACATGAAAGCAATTCAAGTTACACAATTTGGTGGACTAGATAAATTAGTATTTAAAGACGTTGAGGATGTAGTAGCAGGAAAGGGAGAGGTATGTGTCCGTTTATATGCAGCGGGCGTCAATCCAAGTGATACATACACATTAACAGGTACATATGCATTTAGTGTCCCTCATTTGCCTTATACCCCAGGATTAGATGGTGCCGGGATTGTAGAGTCAATTGGAGAAGGAGTCACAAATGTTTGTATTGGTGATCGTGTATTTATTGCGTCCTTAATACGAAGCAAAAGTACAGGAACATTTGCACAAAAAGTAGTATGTGATGAAACCTTGGTTCATCCATTACCTGAACATATATCTTTTGAACAAGGTGCGGCATTAGGGATACCTGCTTTAACAGCATATCGTGCACTGTTTCAACGTGCATGTCTGAAGCCTGGTCAAACCGTGTTTATTCATGGAGCCAGTGGTGGGGTTGGATTACAGATTGTACAAATGGCGAAATCTCACGGTGCTAAAGTGATTGGAACAGCAAGCAAACCAGAGGGTAAAAAAATGGTTCAGCAAGCTGGTGCAGACTTTGTCATTGATCATGTAACAGAAGATACGATTGAAGATGTGATAGCCTTACTGAATGGCAATGGACCAGATGTAATTATTGAGTTTTTAGCTAATAAGAATTTAGAAACAGATTTAAAGCTAATTGCACCATTTGGTAAAATTGTAATTGTAGGAAACCGTGGTTCAATTGAAATAAATCCACGTCTTGCAATGCAAAAGGAATGTGATATTTTAGCAACAGCTCTTTGGAATGCACCAAAAGATGAATATGATCAAAGTATCCATGGTGTAATTGGCATGTTAACAAGTGGTGCACTTCGTCCGATCATTGGGAGAACTTTGCCTCTCCAACAAGTGTCGCAGGGTTTTGAACAATTAATAAAAGGTATAGGAAATGGTAAACTTATTTTAATAATTGACTAATTAGTTTGGATGCATCATTTTACCCTGTTGAAAATGGTGGTCATTTTCGAGGAGATGATGGTTTCATTCCTTATAAATAATGAGGATGTTACCTTTTCTTCGTTACACTTAAAATTAAATTTGACCCTGATCGAAGAAGTTGCGGGGATATACACACAGAGACAGCCTTTTAATTAAAGGGTTGTCTTTTTATTTGTTAAGTTTTTAAACGTTTTTGAACATAAAAAAGAATGCTCTTCAATCTCTTCTTCTAGAGAATCAGCCATACCTTATTTAATAAACTGAATTTTGTATTAAATGTACCTAAGGGTTTTAATATAATCGAATAGAGTATTGAGAGAATCAAAGATTATTGTTAAAAATGAATTCTATTATTGGGGGTATTTACGTGCAACAAAAAATAGGGATGAGATGAAGGAAAGTTCTTTTAACATGGAATATAAGGAAGATATATATAAATTCATTATTAGTAAACAAATTTAATTCCTCTCCCCTTATAACCACTTATATTATGTGCATCGTCGAACAAAAGTTTTTGAATAATCTTAATTTTTTGTCATAAATCAATCAATCCTGTATAGTTAATTAGTGGGTATATCTAAATTTGAACTTGGAGTACTTTTAGAGATTTTTCTATATAAGTTTTGACAGGAGGTAGGCGGCCTTTTTGGGACTTCTTGTAAAAAATTCAACCCAAGTTTATATCTAGTTACTACGAAACAATTAACTCTGTAATTAAGGATGATGCGAGTTGAAAATTAAAGAGCAAACAATCTTTAACCACAAAGGTAACAGGATTAAAACTGAAGACAAAGAGATTAAGATTATTGCTAAATTAGAAGAACCGTTGATTGTTGTCCTAGGAGATGTGCTAAGTGAGGAAGAATGTAATGCATTGATTTCTTTATCAAAAGACAGGGTAGAACGTTCAAAAATCGGTGCCACTCGTGAAGTTGATTCTATAAGAACAAGTAGTGGGATGTTTTTTAAAGAAGGAGAAAGCGAACTTGTTACAAGAATTGAAAAGAGAGCGTCACAAATTATGAATATCCCTTATGAACACGGAGAAGGCCTACACATTCTTAACTATCAAGTAGGGCAAGAGTATAAGGCACATTTTGATTTTTTTTCATCCCAAAATAAACAGGTGTCAAATCCAAGGATAAGCACTCTTGTCATGTATTTAAATGATGTAGAAGAGGGAGGGGAAACATATTTCCCTAAACTGAATTTGACAATTAACCCTCAAAAAGGAATGGCTGTGTATTTTGAGTATTTTTATGAAGAACAAACGTTAAATGAATTGACGTTTCACGGAGGTGCTCCAGTAATAAAAGGGGACAAGTGGGCTGCGACTCAGTGGGTAAGGCGTAGGAAGATGATTTAATAGCGTCAACCTTTATAATTTAAAGGTTATCTTAACTAACATATATAACTTAAGAAACACCCTTTGAAGACCAAGGCGTCAGCTATTCAAAGGGTGTTATTTGTCTATTTTTTTATATTTAATTAAAGCTATAACTTTATTAATTAGAACATTCGTCTAATCGGACAACTGGACTTTTTCCAATTGTCCGATTAATTTGTTTAAATAACAATTAGAAGAAATATAATAATTTTCAATAAAAGTTATGAAACATTAAGCTAGTATCAAAATAACATATAGACATAGACATAATGCATGTCTTCAATCGTAAATAATTACAAATGTTTTAGTAGATGAACGTGCTCTAAGAGAATACTATCTACCAGCATTTGAGATTGCTGTTAAAGAGTTAAAACCAACCACACTTATGTGTGTTTATTACTTACCAGGTATCACGCATAAAGCAATGATGTGCCTAAATTGAGACGATAATTAGGGCATTCCTCTATAGAAACAACAATGATATACACTCACATTAAAAACGAAGATCTAAAGATTGCAATTAATGAACTAAAAATGCCCGCGAATAATAAAATCACAGGATTATAACCACTATACGTAGGTAGATTTGCTTCATTTTGTAGTTAAATATGTAGTAGGATTACTTCACGGTATAAAAGGGGAAGAGATTGTTTAAATAAATTTTATATTTTTCTAGTTTACATAATATCTATTATACACAGTTCTTTGAAGAGAGATGGAAGAGGTCTCAATAGCTAAGTATACTTAAAATAGTGAGACGGAATTTGAATTTTTAATCTGAGACTACTGTTGTAATGTTAATCTGTGCTACAGCAAATCAAACTGTTGGTAATCTAGATAATAATTTTGATTTAGTTATTTAGCGTTTGCTAAGTGTTTTATTACTTTATGCAAAATTCTAGTGATCAACAATAATCAATATTAGTATCTATCCAGATCTAATATTATTAATTAAGTTTACATAATATAATTATATGCAACTTATCTTTTGAATAAACGCTCAGTTAAAAATGACTGAGCGTTTATTCAAATGCTATAAATTCAATTGATTTTTGACTTGCTCATAGTGCTTCGCTGATAACGCTTGCTGTAATAATGTGTGATTGGTCCCATTCCGATTTAGTGTCTGTATAATAGCTGCTACACGGTCGGTTCGTTCTCTGCGTAAATTGGATTCTAACTGAATTTCTAATGGAACCGTTTGAAATGTAAAATCATTAAGAGTTATCGGTTTTGCTAATTCCCATATGTACTGGCCACCTTCCCAAATTCCTTCTCCATCCATTGAATCGGGTATCCCGGCCGAGTTCATGATATGTACAGCCTCTACCTCACTCCCATTAATCATCCATTTTCCTTTTTTCCAAGAAAAGCCCCACGGAAATGTTTGCGTAAATGTAGGTTCCTCTAAGGAGGATTTCCAATTCACATCCTCACTTGAATGACTGCTTTTTTCATGATGCGCATACTTTTCAAAGATTTTGGCGAATTGATCTACCCCACTCTCAGTTTTTGTATATATGTCGATATCATTTGCTTCCAATTCACAGCCTTGAAGTACAGAACCTGCAGAACCTACTAGTATCCAGTCCACTTTCAAACCACTTAACCGAATCGCAATGCTGATCTTCTCAAGTGTTTGCATTAACTCGTTCTTATTCATCATTATCCCACCCACCAGTAAACTTCCCTTTTATATTCGATTAACAGGTGAAAAGTCCTTCCCAAAACAAAAAAACCTAACGGAATGTCAGGTTTGACGGCTATACAACGCGCTGTTGAAGGGCGGTTGTTAAATAATATCTAGGAGTGCCGAAGTACATGTATTGGTTATATTGTGGGTAGGAAGACTCGAATTGTATATATATCGGTGAGTCTAATAACCATGGGTAATTTTGATAGAATTTTTGGTCACCATATACCATTGCTGTGAGTGCTAATGGTAGTTCTTTTTGGAAAATATGAAAGCGAATCAACGCATAATTTTCATCAAATTCGCCGTTACTTACATACACTTTCCCTAATAATGTGTATTGCCCCATGACAGGTTTCCACTCTGCCAACACTTCATCTCGAAATTTGGTATTCACCGCATCAAAATCGTCGTAGCAAAATCCAATAGTTAAAAATAGCTCACCTGTTACGTCTGAGTGCGTTAAGGTATATTTTCTCTCATCTACAGGTTTAAAGGGTGTTGCTGGTGGAAAGTATGTCACATTTAACAAAGCTGGATCAAACTTACTCATGTAAGCCTCACTCCCCTGGATGATGAAGTAGTATTTTCTACTGTATTTTATGTGATTGAAGGTTAAATGTGACAACCGCCTATTTTTTCTTCTTCTTAGTATTCTTACGTAACTCCATTACATTCGTATCAAGCAACTTCCATTTTCCGTTTTCATAAACCCAAGATGACTCCACATACGCAATCGAATCTGCATTGTAGGCACCGCTAATTCGTTGGGAACCTTTTAAGCCCATTTGATTCCCAGTCACTTTAACAGGTTTTAGTGTTCCAAATGGAAGCACCATGAGTTCTGCAGGTTCATTTAGTTTACCATTATGATATAATCCGAGGCGTTCGTAATCTTTTGCTCTATTTCTTAAGTCAAACTGATACGATTCATTCGTATTTTCTATAGTCATATTGGCTTTATACCCATTTAGAAAAGAAGTTTGAATAACCAGTGGTTCAGGTATGGTTAAATCGGTTAACTGATCATCTTTTACAGTATATAAATAATGATTAGATAATCCGCTACTTCCTCCCGTGTTAACCGCTAGAAATAGGTCTTTTACGCCATCATTGTTCAGATCTTTGAAGTCTATTCGTGGTTCGTATCCACCTTCGAGATTGATTTTATGGGTTTTCCCACTTGCCGAAAGGATTTCCAATGTTATAGAACGTAGGAAGATTGCTCCTTCCTCAAAGGGCTCACCCTTCACATATATCGTATCAAGCTTTCCATCTCCGGTAACATCCATTTGTTCTTTTACTATGACGCTCTCAAGCATGTTAGCTTCCTCGACTGCATATACGCCTGTGATCGCGGACAGTGACATAAAAAAGAAGGCAGCAAAAGCAAACAATAGCTCTTTCTTCATTTATAATTCCTCCCTGAGCAATATCAGTATTTTATTTTGCCCATAAGTGGAAAAAAGATGTAGAAAAAACAAATATAACAAAAAATTAGTTTGCTAAATGTTTAATAAGTGAAGGTAACCAATCAGATAGATTACTAAAGCGAAACCCAAGCTCATTTGCCTTAGCGTTGCTCATATTCCAGTTGTTTTCAATCCCGTATGGTGAGTGTTCAGACGGGTCAAAAGTATTTGGAAGAATGGCCTTCTTGCCAACCTCGCCCTCTATAAGTATCATCAATTCTGCCATTGATATCTCCTCGTTTGCACAGGCATTGATGGGGCCATTGAAATTTTGCTCACTCACCCAGACAAGAAAGTTCCCTGCTTCCTTTTGATGAATGAATCCCATTTTGGCCTGTAAGTTCGGAAATCCGATCACGGCACCTTCCTTTGCTCGGTTAATATGTAGAAGTAAACGTTCCGTGTAATCATGCTCTCCGAGAACAATGGGGATTCTAACAGCAATCACAGGAAAGGCTGCCTCTTGAAAAAATACCGCCTCCGCCTGTCGTTTTCCTTCTTGATAAGTTACTTTGTCTGGTGGTGTATCATAAATTGGATATGAATATGGATCAAAGTCTGCTTCTACCACATTTTCAGCATAATGATAAACGGACATCGTGGAAGTGAAAATGTATGTATGAATTTTGTCAGTAAGTGCTTGAATGGCAATTCTCGCATCTCTAGCGTTAAAGCAAATCTGATCAAATACAACATCCCAAGTTCTCCCACTAACAGCTTCCTTCACAGAATCTAAATCAAATCGGTCAACCTTGAGTGTTTCAACTCTGTTCCTAAATGGAACCTCACTGTTTTGTCTTGTTGCCACCGTAACTTTTACCCCTTTGTTAAGCAACTCTTGAACTAAATTGACTCCGAAAAATCTAGTTCCCCCAAATACTAAAGCGGTTTTCATTTGATTTCCTCCTCTCCAACATTATTTATATATATTCAATCACAACTGCCTATTCACCTTTTTCTCCTTTTGTTAAAATTAGGTAAGAATTCTAGAAAGGAAGAGATAGATGCTGAAAAAATTTACTCCGCCCTTTTCAAATGAGATTTATGAGCAGTTAACACAATGGGTATCTCAGCAACAAAATGTGCGTGGTATTAACATAGAAGTACCGATGAATCTCTCTTCTGTGCTAGAGGAGGTTGATGGATCTCCAGATTATATATATATCATGTATGAAGGGGACAAAATGACAGCTGCTGCGTCGGTGGTTGATATATTAAAAACAAAAGATTATGAGGTTGGTTTTGCTGCAAGAAATGAACAAACGGCAAAGGGTGTGATTGGTAAGGTCCACCTAGACTTACGATCACTCTTCCCTAACACCATCACTGCGGTAATAGATCAAAGAGCAACACATGAGAAAAATGCTTTATTGGAGTTGGGGGCAAATTATGAGTTATGTGAAGCACAATTAATGGTTTCTCAATTAAATGTTGAAAAACCAGATGTTCCAATTGAACTAATTGAGTATCATTTTAGTCGTCATATTAACTACCGAGAAGTATTAATGGAGAGCTTTGGTGATTCAGTAGAAGAAGCGGAAGCTATTATTCAATTGTCACTCTCACAGCCAAGTAGGACACTTTACGGTATCCATGTAAATGGTGAAATGGTTGGAACCATCAATCTTATCCGCTCAGATGCTGCCTTTATTACAGCGCTTGCGGTTCATCCTACCCATCAAAAGAAAGGAATAGGAAGAGTCGCTTTACATGAAGCAGTATACATGCTGTTTGAAGAAGGCTATCGATCAGTATCCCTTGATGTTGAAATGAAGAATACACATGCACTCAAGCTATATGAAGAAGTTGGCTTTCATATTCAATACATGTTTGAGTTTTTTAGAATGTGAAAATATAAAAAAAATTCACGCTCTAAGATGGATTCTATGAGCGTGAATTTTTTTATTATAATCTGTTTAGTCTTTTGTAGCTTCGTTAACTTCTTTTTGAGCAACGGACCATACAGTTTTTGCTTTGCCAGCATCGGTTTCATCAATAATAAAGGATCCATTTGAGTAACGGTCATTATGTCTTAGATCAGAAGCACGAACTTCTTCGACATGACCTTTTTCTGTACTCACAAAGATTTTGTCTTCTTCACTAACGATGACTGCACCGATCACTCGATGTGGGTTCGCCTTTAATTCTCTTAGCATGACCACGCCGCGCTTAGCACGAGAAGTAATTTCAAATTCATCTAACTTCATCTTTTTGATGGCGCCGCGCTGAGTCACAATCACAAGGCTTTGAGAACGGGGATCATCGACAATTTTACCAGCTGTTAGATAATCGCCATCCTTTAGGTTCATTCCCTTCACACCTGCAGCTCTAGCGCCAACGATACTGACCTCATCTTCAGCAAATCGTAAACCGTACCCTAAATGAGTCGTTAATAGCAATTCCTTTGTACCATCTGTTTCATGGACATCAAGTACTTCGTCGTCATCCTTTACATTAATGGCGACGAGTGGCTTTGAATATCTTTGAGCTTTATATGCCTTCAGTTCGGTTTTCTTAACCATTCCATTTTTCGTAATGAATAACAAGAATGCTTCCTTCTCAAAGTCTTTAACAGGAAGTACCCTTATTATCGTTTCGTTACGATCAATTGGAACAAGATTTGCAATATGTTGACCGAGGTCCTTCCAGCGAATATCAGGAAGTTCATGCACTGGACAGTACAAGTAATTCCCTTTATTTGTAAATAACAGAACCACATCGGTTGTGTTCATATCCAGTTGTGCGAGTAATTGGTCAGAGTCTTTCATGCCAAAATCCTGACCATTCGATGCAGCATACGACCTTGGGCTTGTACGCTTAATATAGCCTTCCTTCGTTACAGTAACAATCACATCTTCGCTTGCTACCATCACCTCAAGATTGATCTTAATTTCCTCAATCTCCGCTTCAATAATGGTACGACGTTGATCGGCAAAGCGCTTTCGAACATCCTTTAACTCCTTTTTAATCACAGAAAGAAGCTTGCTTTCACTTTCTAAAATAGCAGTTAGTTCCTCAATTTTCTTAGCAAGTTCATCTGCTTCATTTTGAAGAGCGGTAATATCTGTGTTTGTTAAGCGATAAAGCTGTAAAGAAACGATTGCTTCGGATTGTGCTTCGGTAAAGCCAAATTTCATAATCAAGTTGTCTTTTGCATCACGCTTATCTTTTGATCCACGAATGGTTTGGATAACTTCATCTAGGATAGACAATGCTTTCATTAATCCTGCTACGATATGTTGGCGGTCCTTCGCCTTTTGTAAATCAAATTGAGAGCGACGAGTGACGACTTCTTTTTGGTGCTCAATATACGCATCGAGAAGCTGTGTAAGGCCCATAAGCATCGGACGACGATGATGAATAGCAACCATGTTAAAGTTGTAGGCGATTTGAAGGTCTGTGTTCTTGTATAAATACATTAGTACACCTTCAGCATCAGCTTCTTTTTTCAATTCAATTACGATACGAAGTCCTGTACGGTCCGTTTCGTCTCGAACCTCAGACATTCCTTCTATTTTACGGTCTAAGCGGAATTCATCCATCTTTTTCACAAGATTTGCTTTGTTCACTTCAAAAGGAATTTCTGTAATAACGATTTGCTGTTTACCGCCACGAACCGTTTCAATTTCTGCCTTCCCGCGAACAATGATTTTCCCTTTGCCCGTTTCGTAAGCCTTTTTGATTCCGTCTACCCCTTGAATGATTCCTCCAGTCGGAAAGTCAGGCCCTTTTATCACAGTCATTAAATCATCGACCGTACAGTTCGGTCGATCCATCCTCATGAAGACACCATCGATGATCTCATTCAAATGATGTGGCGGGATTTCTGTGGCATATCCAGCAGAAATTCCTGTAGAACCATTAACAAGAAGGTTAGGAAACATCGCTGGAAGTACGGTTGGTTCATTAGCTGTATCATCGAAGTTTGGTACGAAATCGACCGTTCTTTTGTCAATATCACGCAATAATTCAGAGGAAATCGCACTTAAACGGGCCTCCGTATAACGCATCGCAGCTGGTGGGTCTCCGTCGATACTACCGTTGTTTCCGTGCATTTCAACGAGAAGATTACGTAGCTTCCAGTCTTGACTCATACGTACCATAGCATCGTACACAGAGGAATCTCCGTGTGGGTGATAGTTACCGATAACGTTACCGACGGTTTTAGCTGATTTACGGAATCCTTTATCGTTTGTATTTCCTTCAACATGCATCGCATAGAGAATTCGTCTTTGTACTGGTTTTAAACCGTCCCTTGCGTCAGGCAAGGCACGGTCTTGAATAATATATTTACTGTATCTTCCGAAGCGATCACCAATAACCTCTTCAAGTGGTAAATCGCGAAATTTTTCTGTCAAACTCACTATTCAGTAACCTCCTCAGCAACAGAAATATTTTCATTTTCTAAAATACTTCCGTCTTCCTCTAAACCGAAGGCTACATGTGTTTCAATCCACTTTCGGCGAGGCTCAACCTTATCGCCCATTAATGTAGTCACACGACGTTCTGCTCGAGCAGCATCATCAATGCGCACACGAATTAATGTTCTTGTATCAGGATTCATCGTTGTATCCCAAAGCTGGTCAGCGTTCATCTCACCTAGTCCTTTGTAACGTTGGATCATATAACCCTTACCAACCTTTTTAATGGCTGATTGTAAATCGTCGTCGCTCCATGCATACTCAATAATTTCTTTCTTACCTGTCCCTTTACTTACTTTATAAAGCGGAGGAAGGGCGATGAATACTCTTCCAGCTTCAAGAAGGGGCTTCATATATCGGTAAAAGAAGGTTAGGAGAAGAACTTGGATGTGAGCACCGTCGGTATCGGCATCGGTCATAATGACGACTTTATCGTAGTTGATATCATCAATATTAAAATCTGCTCCAATTCCACCACCGATCGCATGGATGATGGTATTAATCTCTTCATTCTTAAAGATATCCTGTAATTTTGCTTTTTCTGTATTAATAACTTTTCCTCGAAGTGGAAGAATCGCCTGAAAACGACGGTCACGCCCTTGTTTAGCGGATCCTCCAGCAGAGTCACCCTCAACTAAGTAAAGCTCATTTTTTTGAGGATTTCTAGATTGGGCTGGCGTTAACTTCCCTGATAAAACAGCCTCAGAACGTTTCCTTTTCTTCCCGCTTCGTGCTTCTTCTCTAGCTTTCCGAGCGGCTTCACGAGCTTGATACGCTTTTATTGCTTTACGTATCAATAACGTACTGGTCTCCGGGTTTTCTTCTAAAAAGTAGGACAAATACTCAGAAACAACCGAGTCTACAGCAGAACGTGCTTCGCTCGTTCCAAGCTTTCCTTTTGTTTGTCCTTCAAATTGAAGAAGTTCTTCGGGAACACGTACGGAAATAATGGCTGCAAATCCTTCTCGAATATCCGCTCCATCAAGGTTTTTATCCTTTTCTTTTAGCAGGCCGATTTTCCGAGCGTATTCGTTAAATACACGAGTCATGGCTGTTTTAGCACCAGCCTCATGTGTTCCACCGTCCTTTGTACGAACATTATTGACGAAGGATAGAACATTTTCCGAATATCCATCGTTGAATTGGAAAGCGTAATCCACTTCAATTCCACCGCTCGTCCCTTCGAAACTGATGACTGGGTGTAAGACGTCCTTTTCCTCGTTCAAATATTGAACAAACGCCTCAATTCCATTTTCGTAATGGAAAATCTCGTGGAAGTCATTACGGTCATCAATAATTTCTATTTTCATACCTTTTAAAAGAAAAGCAGATTCTCTCAGGCGTTCACACAATGTTTCATAATTGTAGGTGGTCGTTGAAAAAATGGACGCATCCGGCTTAAAGTGAATCGTCGTTCCGGTTTGATTCGTTTTTCCTACTTTCTCTAAAGTAGTCACAGGTTTTCCGCCGTTTTCAAAACGCTGCTCGTAGACAAATCCATCTCGCTTAATCTTTACCACGAGCCACTCGCTCAATGCATTTACAACCGATGCACCTACACCGTGTAATCCACCACTTGTTTTATACCCACCTTGACCGAATTTTCCCCCTGCGTGAAGGACAGTTAAGATGACCTCAGGAGTGGGTTTTCCCATTTTGTGCATACCCGTTGGCATACCACGCCCTTTGTCCTGCACACTAATGGAATTATCTTTGTGAATTTTTACGATTATATGGTCTCCATGACCTGCTAATGCTTCATCAACAGAGTTATCTACTATTTCATACACCAAATGGTGAAGCCCTCGTGAATCTGTACTACCAATGTACATTCCTGGGCGTTTTCGAACCGCATCTAACCCCTCTAGTACCTGAATGGCATCATCGTTGTATTCAAACGTTCCTTGATTTTTTGCCACGTATAATACCCCTTTCCTTCCGTGCCAGCCACATGTCTCTATCTATGTAATGGACCTGAACGTCTTTATACCTATTCGTTCTTACAAGTAAATTATCCTTTAAATATTATGAAACGAAGACTTTAGAACAAGTGTTCTCATCTCGTATTTTATCACATTTTTTAAGACACCTATGCTTTATTGTATATATTTCTTTTGATTTGGCAAATGGATATTTTAAAATGAAAAGTATTTTAGACGAATATTCTTCGATTACAGAAGTGTTTATAAAGCCTATGATAAAAAGAAAAACACCCTAATCAAAATGACTAGAGTGAAGGAGAAAAAATTATTTTGTCAAAGCATGTTCTACTTTAATGCATCGATTCATAACGACCGTGTAGCCTTTGCTTTTTAAAAATTCGTACGCTTCTTCATTTTCTAATCCTAATTGTGCCCAAAATACATCCGCATCGATTTGATCGAACTCTCTTGCCACCTCTGGGAGAAATTCAGATCGTCTAAACACATTCACAATGTCTACATGACCTTCAATATCAGTCAACTTGGCTATGGCTTTAATACCAAACACTTCATCTACGGTAGGGTTAACTGGAATAATTTCATATCCAGCATTTTTCATAGCTTCAGAAACCATGTAAGAGGTACGTTCTGGATTATTGCTTATTCCAACAACAGCGATTCGCTTTGCCTTTTTTAAGATTTGCCCCAATTCTTCACGGCTTGGATACTCGATTGGCATCAAACTCACTCCTCTTAATTTTTGTTTAGTATGCCCTTACATTCTTTAATCATAGCCAATTCAATGATAAAAGGCTAGGAGAAACTCCTAGCCAAGCATTACTTTTTCACTATTTGCTGATTAAACGTTTGTAGAGCGGTCCATGCTGTTTCATCGGCAAAATATCTGGACCAGCTTGCTACCCCCGCAAGATCATACTTTACCGCTAAATTCGTTCTTGCGGTAAGAGACTGTTCATCTTCAAGCCATACCTTGTAGGTAGTCGCCTGATCGGGAACATAAAGCTCGGCATAATTTTGTCCGCTAGCTACATCATAAATAGGAGTTAAGTTATTAGTGGTTAACCATTCTTTGATTTGAGCCATGCTTTTGGATTTGGAGGAAACTTCACCGCTGTCTTTGATTTCCCATAGTCTTGTGTAAAGCGGAATACCTAAAATCAACTTTTCATTTGGAACGATTTCCAAGAGCTTTTGAAGGTTGGTTTCAACCCATGGAAGGCTTGCTACGCTCCCGGCTTTTGGCGAGGAACCCCAATGCTCATCATAGGCCATAATCGCAAGATAGTCGACAATTTCTGCAAGCTTATCACGTTCATAGAAAGCAGACCAATTACCTTCTGCCATAAATGTAATGTCCATGGAAACAATTAAGCCTGCTTCATGTAAGTAGGGTGTTGCCTCTCGGACAAATTGAGTCACCAGTGGCCCGTCTTCTTCTCTTACATTTTCAATATCAATATTGATTCCGTTCAGCTCGTATAACTGACTGTAATGTAGTAGCTCTCGAATCATCTTCTGTCTCGTCTCGTAATCCTTAAAGGCTATATGAGTTAGGTCAGGATCAAACGCATTGGAGAATAGTCCCCATACTTGATAGCCCTGTGCCTTTGCCCATTTAGAGTACTCCAGAGAAGCAAGGTTCCCGATGGTTCCCGTTTCGTCCTTTAGTTCGAACCAGGTTGGAGAAACGACGTTTACTCCGTTCATTTTAGGAATCATAGTGGTATCTGGGTTTTTCGTATACACTGCTTCCCATGTTAGGTTGATCGGTTCTTCAAAGGTTGGAGTATTTACAGATTCCTGTTCATTTTCTACGTTGACGGTTACCTTATCCTGTGTCTCAATTAAGTCCTTAGATATAAATCCAGCAACTCCGTCTATTTTTCTCACAAAATAGAATTCTTCCTTTTCATCCTCAATCCAAATCTTCTCCCCGTTTGAAACGTCTGCTACATAAGGAGACTGTAAGGTTGCGTCTGTTCGTAGTCGAAGTTTTTCCTCGTGTACATCCTCATTCGTAACCACAGCATTTTGAAGAGTATCTCCATCCTTTTCAATCCATACGGCATTTGAGTTTTCAAGTACACGGTACGTTAAAGGATAAAACTGAATGACCGGGTCAAGGGCTACATATAATTGGCCTTGTTCATCTACTAATGGAGCAAATTGAAGTTCAACCGGCTTCTCATTTATAAAATAGGTTAAGGACTCTGTAGGCATTTGTACCACTTTATTAGAGGTAGTAATGATAATTGAGTTTGATTTTTCATCAAACGCAACACTGTCATCAATATTCTCCTTCAAAAAGTCTAATGATACATAGACGCTTTCGCCTTCTATAATCGCATTTCCTTGTTGTTTCCCTTGAATGAGAACAGGATTTTCTCCCGTGAAGTAGCTTGCTTTTTCGCTTGAAGCAAAAGGATATAAGAATAATAGAATACTTGAGATAATCACAAGAATCGATGCAATGAGCCCTATGATGATCCATCCCTTTGATACAATTGGTTTTTGCTTATATGTTTCTAGACGTGCCATGTTTCACTCTCCCTTACCTTCATCGTACCCGAAAAGTTGATCTTTTGAAAAGAGGGTTTCGATATTCGTTCATTTTAGCCTCTTAATATGACGATTGAAGAACAAAAAAGTTACGAGAATATAATGGAAAAAACCAATTGGACATGGTTTTTTAAGCAATACATGGTACAATAATAAGACGGTATATGAAGTGTGAAGGAGTATTTGTATGATGGAAATTGCATTAATAATAATTGTTTCTTACCTGCTTGGTTCCATCCCCTCAGGGTTAATTGTTGGAAAAGCTTTTTACGGAATTGATATCCGTGAGCACGGAAGTGGAAATCTAGGTGGAACCAATACGTTTCGTACTTTAGGGAAAAAAGCAGGGATGATTGTTACCGCTGCGGATATTCTAAAAGGTACACTAGCCGCGTCCCTTCCTGTAATGTTCGGAGTGGATGGCCAAATTGATCCTTTAATAGCGGGGATGATTGCGGTTGTTGGGCATATGTATCCTGTGTTCGCTAAGTTTAAGGGTGGAAAAGCGGTGGCTACTTCAGGTGGAGTTCTTTTAGCATGTGCTCCAGTGATGTTTCTTGTGATGGTCGTTGTATTCTTGCTTAGCTTATACATAACGAAGTTCGTCTCACTTTCTTCAATCATTGCATCCATTGTAGCAGTGATTTATGCAGTTATAGCAAAGGAACCACTGTTAATTATCGTTGTTTCTTTCCTTTCTTTATTTGTTATTTATCGTCATCGAGCAAATATCAAGAGAATTATGAATAAAACAGAACCAAAGATTAAATGGATGTAAGACCCGACAAAGGGTCTTTTTTTTGTCTCTTTTCTAAGACTTTTGTTGCTACAAACACACTTTTTAGGAAGTTAACTATATGTTTCAACAGCCAATCAGAATTTTTTTTTCCTTAGAAAAGAGCTACTCACCAAATAGACCAATTAACCCAGCTTTATACGGGGGAAAATCCGACATTTGGGATTTTTTCAAAAACAACAATCTTTACGAAAACAGCTTTTTTTTGACTAAAATTTTGCAGGTTTTGACTTTTTTAATGAAAAACATACATATTACGATGAAATTCCCCATATAGATGGAGTAGAAATTACGCCAGATGGGAGATAAGAGAATATGATGACGGACGACATGAAAAAGTGTGAAACTATGGTTGCTGAAATGGTTCATGAAGTGAAGAATCCTTTAACAACCGTGAAAGGATTGCTGCAATTATTAAAACCGTACTTGGTGATGATAGAAAAAGAACAATATGCGGATCTCGCCATAAGTGAAATCAACCGAGCGGATGAGTTACTTACAGCGTATGTTCATTCAAATATTGCTATTTCTCCTCAGCAAAAGCTTGTGTGTGCGAATAGATTAT
Organism: Bacillaceae bacterium; assembly: GCA_041640555.1. GTDB lineage: Bacteria > Bacillota > Bacilli > Bacillales > Cytobacillaceae > Robertmurraya_A. Next base: position 747,249 of record JBEQAB010000001.1, on the reverse strand, counting down.
TGGAGGAAATGAAATTGCTTTTTGAAAGAGAAGCTAATGTTTATAGAATTCAAATTCATACCCAATTCGATCCCGATCTTCCTAAGGTAGATGTTTGTCGAAATGAATTCAAACAAGTACTCGTAAATTTAGTGAAAAATGCCGTTGAATCACTAATGGAGGTCCAAGAATCTCGAGTCCGTAAAATTACTTTAGAAACCAATGTTCAAGGAAACAGAATACATGTGGTTGTAAAAGATAACGGTTCTGGGATGGAGGAAGCCACTCTTGAGCAATTGTTTACCCCCTTTTATACCGAAAAATCTTATGGTACAGGCTTGGGATTATCGATTTGTAAAAAGCTGATTGAAAAGCATGATGGACTAATCACCGTTGAGAGCCAAAAAAACGTAGGAACCGCTTTTCAAATCTCTCTGCCTATTCCAACAGATGTCGACTAATTGGCATAGATAAACCCTAAATAAATATAGAAAAGAAAGGCCCGACAAGAGCTTGTGTAGCTGCTTTCATCGGGCCTTTCTTTTATTTGTGTTAGGTCTCTTTGATTAACTCATCTTCAAAGAAAAAGGTATTTGGGTATTCCTCAACAATGTACGAATACCTCTTCATATTTTTAACATATTGACATTTAGAGATGACGACAGACTCACCAGACACTTTTATGCTTACTTCTTCTCCGCTGTTATATAAATTCTTTTTCATTCTCTCATCCTGTCTTATATTTTAATTTTTGATCCTTAGAAAGTTAAGTATTACTTAATTATGACAGTACTAATTATTTAAATCCAGTTTTTTATGGTTTGGTAAAAATTTTATCACTCTAACAATGTGGAATATGGTATCTTTATGGAGGTGAATTTTATCAGGAGGAACGAACGATATGACGAATAATATGTTCTCTCTTAGTAAAACAGAGCATAAGGATGAGCGGGTACTATCCTTCTTAGAAAAAAATGGAGGAAATCATGCTTCTCACTTAATTTTGTTGCGCGATAAAGAGTTGTTTTGGGCTGTAGATGAAAAGGTGTTAATTGCTTATAAAAAAATTGCAAATAAATTGGTTGTGCTAGGTGATCCCATCGGTGATGAGACTTATATAGTGGATGCAATAAAAGAATTTCATGGATACTGTGATAAACTACGTTTAACTCCTGTTTTTTATCAAATTAGTGCTCCATACATGCATTATTATCACGAAACTGGTTTTTCCTTTATGAAGCTTGGCGAGGAAGGTATTGTGGATGTGAAAAGCTTCTCTCTTGCTGGAAAACAAGGAGCAAAACTTCGTACAAAATTTAATAAGTTTACAAGAGAAAACTTTCATTTTCGAGTCATCACTCCTCCCTATTCGCATTCGCTTCTTGCAGAGCTTCGTGCCATTTCTGAAGAGTGGTTAGGAGACCAAAAGGAAAAAGGGTTTTCGGTTGTCTCATTCAGTGAGGAATATGTCTCTTCGTATCCAGTTGCTCTATTAACGAATGCGGGAGGTCGAGTGGTCGCTTTTGCTACATTAGCAACAGATTATAAAGACACAGTGACGATTGATTTAATGAGAAAATCGACTAGTTCCTCCTACGGGACAATGGATGTTCTTTTTATTCATATTTTTCAATGGGTCAAAGAACATGGGTATCAGTACTGCAGCTTAGGTATGGCCCCCCTTGCCAATGTTGGGCAAACTAAATACTCGATTACTGCTGAAAAATGGATACGTTTTATCTTTTTGCATGGGAATACTTTATATAAATTTAAGGGTCTTCAAGAGTTTAAAGGCAAATTCACATCAAGTTGGGAACCGAAGTATTTGGCTTATAAAAAGTCCCCTTTGATTCTTGTGATTATTCAGTTGATTCTATTAATCAATCAACCTCCTTTATCAACGAAAACAAAAGAGGTTGTAGGAAAGCTTAAATATTTGATTAAAAAAGCAGTGTAAGAGGTGAACCAAGAGGTTCACCTCTTTTTTATAATTTTATTACTTGAAAACGTCCTTTACCAAGTACATCGGTTTGGTAGTCAAGTTTAGTGTTTTTAAAATAAACCATATCACGATTATGGATAACGATATGAAGGTCATGAAAAGGGATGACTTGATCCTCCTGTAATGGCTTCTCTTCCAGAGAAAGCTTCAACTGTGGACCTCCTCAGCCAATTCCCATGGTTATTCGAACGTACAGTACTTCCTCTTCTGTTTTCTTCTCTTTTTCAACAGCAGATAGCAAAATTTGATACGCTGATGGGGTAAGTTTTAACATTTTATGCTCCTTTCTAACAAGAAAATTGTCGCATATTGTAACGCATTTATGACATAATGAAGAAAAGACAACTTTATGATTCCCATCTTAGCGAAAAAGTACATGGATTGCCAATAATCTGTATGTAGTAGGTGTTGTTATGAGGAAAGGTAGAAAGAAAAAGCGGAAAAACAATATGTGGGTTGGAGTCGTTCTTTCAGGTTCATTAATCACCGCGTCTTTAATCTTATTTATGAACATGTATGAAAGTGCCAATGCGAGTCAAGTAGTACATAATGAAAAAAATGTGTCCCCTCGTGCACTTGGGGTTGAAGCGAAGAGCTACGAACAAACGATCACACTTGGTGCCATTGGAGATATTCTCATTCATGATTGGGTGTATGAGGATGCTCAGACTGGCAATGGATATGATTTTCACCCCATGTTTGAGCAAGTGACAGCAAGTCTTTCTCAACCGGATATTTTGTTAGCCAATCAGGAAACGATACTTGGTGGCGTCGAGTTGGGTATCTCTAGCTATCCGATGTTTAATAGTCCTATAGAAATTGGAAGCGCTATAAAAGATGCAGGTGTAGACATTGTCTCTACAGCAAATAATCACTCTTTAGATAAACGTGAAAAAGGATTACTTACTTCTCTAACCAATTTAGAACAACTTGGAATTCCTAGTGTTGGAACATATTCAAGTGCAGAAGATCAGCAAACGCTAACCATGATGGAAAAGAACGGAATGAAGGTCGCCTATCTGTCGTACACATATGGAACGAACGGGATGCCGATTCCTGAAGGTAAGGACTATTTAGTCAACTTAATTGATAAGGAAAAAATGAAAAATGAAATCCACCGTGCACGTGAAGCGGCTGATATTACTGTCATGAGTATTCATTGGGGTAACGAATATCAGCGTTTTCCCACCGAAGATCAAGAAGAACTGGCTCAATTTCTTGTGGATGAAGGAGTAGATATTATCTTTGGTCATCATCCCCATGTTCTCCAACCGATGGAATGGTTGAAGGCTTCTGATGGCAGACAAGCTTTAGTGGTCTATTCATTAGGGAATTTTCTTTCTGGACAAATGAGAGATTATAAAGACATTGGTGGTATGGCTTCAATACGAGTCACCAAGCAAATTAATTTAGATGGGACATCCATTCTTCTATCAGAGCCTAGTTTCTTTCCAACTTATGTATCAAATCAAAGACTTCAAAATTATCGGGTGGTCCCATTGCAGGATGCTGGCAATTTTGGAATGAGTAATGCAGAAAGTAAGTACAATGAAATACTGACACATATGACGAATAATCTGAAATGAGTAAGCGGTGTCTATATACGGACACTGCTTTTCTTTCCCCTCCCCATCCTATCCAAACGTCCAATGTAGCATATCCCTCAATCAAAATTAGCTGCTAACATAAAGAAAAGCACAGTTGAAATGAAATTTTATCGAGCTTGTTTTTAGCAATTCCGTCCTTTTTGCATTATAATACTCGATATACGGAAGGAGTTTTTCATTATGAATATAATTGTAAATGATCTTGCTGCGGCTTGGTATAAAGAAGAAATGCTGTTAAATAAAGGCGATTATGTACGCTTCTTTGCACGCTATGGTGGCTGCAGTACGGTACAGCAAGGATTTTCATTGGGAGTATCTTCGGAAACACCGCATCAAATTGGATTTGAAGTGGTCAAGGATGATATTCATTACTATATTGAAGAAAAAGATTTATGGTATTTTGATGGTAAGGATTTATTCGTTGATTTTAACGAACAAGTAAATGAGCCAGTCTTTCGATACGAGTAAAAAGCTGATCCAAAGCGGATCAGCTTTATTTTTTGAATAATTTGGTTGCTGCTGCCTTCTCATGTAGCAGCACTCTTTTTTGATGCTCGCCTAGTAAGTCAAAGTGTGAATAACCATTTTCTCTATGATGAATCCACTCTCGTTTAAGATTGTAGGTTTCTCCCCATTTGGCTAATTGATCAAGATCACGACAGCCAACCTTTGTTACCGTATTGCAATCGGGAAAGCGATCGTCCAGCCAGTAATGGGTTAGAAAGGCAATCTCACCGCGATCAATTTTCTTTTTCCAAGCTCGCAATTCTTCTCTTTTAATGCCAAAAGCCATCGGTTCACTCCTTCTTACTCGGTTGCAACCGGCTGCTTTTTATGTTTTTCGTATGCCTCATGCCAAACCGGAAATTTCTTTCTGATGGAAATCGGGCGGAATGTGTCTTGCATTACACAAACATGCTGCGACATTGCTTTAAGAGCTAAATCTCCACTTTCTGTAAAAATTTCATAGCCATACGTTACACGGAACCCGTCATACTCTTCAATCCATGTATGGACCATTGCCTTTTCCCCGTATCTTACTGGTTTTTTATACGAGGCTTGAATATCAATTACAGGAGATATTACGCCTTCTTTCTCCATATCAGCATATTTGAAACCTAGATCTTCAATAATACTTGTTCGACCAAGCTCCATCCAAACGAGATAATTCGCATGGTATACCACTCCCATTTGATCTGTTTCTGCATAGCGTACCTCTATTTCTTTTTTTCCTACTAGCATTAAGATTCCCCTTTTCCTACTTTGTGCAAAGCCATTCTAAGATCGTCTCTAGTTAGAAGTGAAAGATCAGAATCTTTCTCTTTTGAAATACGTAAGGCTTGAATTTGAATGGCTTCGTCAATAACATTGGTCGCAAATCTCCCATTTCCGCTCACAGGTAATCCAGTAAGCTCCTCTTTTAAGAAGGATAAGGAGGCCTCTTCAAGAATATAATGATAGCTTGTTGCGTAAGAGACCATAATTTCGATAAGCTCTTCTACCTGATAATCATGGAAATGAAAAAACTTTTTAAAACGAGATTGTAAGCCTGGGTTGCTTTCGAGAAGCTGTTTCATTTCATTTGGGTAACCAGCTAGAATAACAACTAAGTTTTCGTTGTGCTTGGTCATCTCATCAACGAGAGTATCAATCGCTTCCTTCCCAAAATCTCCTGGTGATTTACTAAGTAAGGAATACGCTTCGTCAATAAATAATACCCCTCCAAGCGCCTCGCGTATTTTCTTTTTTGTTTTGGCGGCTGTTTGTCCAACATATCCGGCTACGAAGTCTGCTCTACTTGTGACAATTAAGTGCCCTCGCTTTAAATAACCAATTTCCTTCAATGCTCTGGAAAAAACCTTAGCTACCGTTGTCTTTCCGGTTCCAGGATTTCCTGTAAAGACAGAGTGCAATTGAACAGGCAAGATGGGTAATCCACTTTGTAATCTCAGTTTTTGTACTTTTACAAACGAAACGAGCTTCTCCACTTCATCTTTTACATGGCCTAACCCGACAAGTGACTCTAAAAGCTCCTCTGCTTTCTTTTCGTTCTGTTCGGTAGTAGCGGCAAAATCGTCTCTATCAAGCACGGTGAAATCCAAGACAGATCGTTCGGACTGTTTCTTCGATCCTTTTCTAAAAATCGCATCGAGCACGAGTGTTTGTACAGTTCTCGCATTTCCAAACGTGTCATCGACCCTTTCCATATCAATACGTTGCTCCAACTCTTTTCTAGCGTCAGGTGTGAGCAAATAATCGTTATCGTGTGCAAATTTTTCAGCAATCATTAATAGTTCTTCCGTCGTGTAGTTATCTAGATGTATATGGTTGGACCGAGGAAATCTACTTTTTAATCCTGTATTTGCATCGAGGAATTGCCTCATTTCCTCTGGATAACCGGCAAGCACCACCGCGAATTTCCCACCGTATTCCTTTCCGGTCATTAAGGAAACCAATGTATCAACAGCTACTTGTCCGTAATCATTGCCGGTCTGTCCTTCCCTTTTCAAGCTATATGCCTCGTCGATAAACAGAACACCACCAATAGCCTGCTCGACGGCTTGGCGTACGTTCTCCTCCGTTTGACCAACAAACGCTCCAACAAGCCGTGTCCGATCCGTCTCGATGACCTCTTCTCGTGGAAGGATTCCTAGCTCGTGGTAAATTTTTGCTAGTAGGCGAACAAGGGTGGTTTTACCCGTACCTGGATTTCCTGTAATAACCATGTGAAGACTTTGTTCATCCTTTGACTGATATCCCTGTTTTTTTCTTTCCTTTTGGTATTTTAAAAATTCGTATAACTGTGAAACACGTTCTTTTACCTTTTTCATTCCAATCATTTCATGAAGAGTATCGAGGGAGTGCTGTGATTTTTGTACCGTCTCTTCTTCCCCAAATAATTGTTCCCATGTTTGCTTTAAGTGATCGAGTTCCTCTAGAGAACCCTTTAAGTCTTGGAAATGAACGGCTGTATGAAACACTCCAGATATGGATTCATCGTATTCTTCCGCTGCCTTTAACATCGTTCCGATAACTTCTTGTACTTCAACAAGCGTATCAATCAAGTTTCGATAAATAGTTACTAAATCTCCAGTTTGGTTCCGGTAAGCTAGTTGGTAGCCAGATTCCAGCTCGTCGATATGTTCATCACTTGTTGATAAAAAGCGTTGGCAAATGGCGATAATGTCTTCAGCCACCTTCTTTTTTGCAGCGCGATTATCTGTCTCACGCATGATCGGAAACTTCAGAGAATCGAGGATTGACTTTTTCTTTTTCCACTCAAATTGTGCCAAAAATTCGCTCGCTCTCTGGTTCATTGGATTGAGCTCATATGCTTTGCTCATCCATAAAAAGCTCAGGTGATCCTCTTTCCCATGTTTGGCGGATCTAGATAGGGATGCGATCGAGAGTAAATTGGAAAGTAAATGGGCATCGTTCTGTTCATGAAGCGAATGAATGGCATGAATGATCTTTGTCTCATCTTCTATAGATCCTCTTTCTCGGAGTTCCGTTTCCCATGCGTCGATTACTTCAGGTGTTAGGGTATGTATTTCTAGTTGTTGTTCCATAATATCACTTCTTTTTTATCTTTATTTTTTTCTATATTACCATATTTATCTCGAGGCATGAAGAAAGAGGCTGCGAATACAGCCTCTTAAGCCTTACTTATTCAGTATATCCATTTTGCCTTGCTTGTGCTTCTTCCTTCACTTCAGAGCGTAGGGCATCAAGTGCCTCTCTGCGTCTTTCGTTCTTTGCTTCAATCTCAGCCACATCTTTAGAATTGCTATGTTCCATAGCAGCTTCAGCTTCTTGCATATTCTCTATTGTGTGAACAATAATCGATTGAATGTTTTCAACATTATCACTTCTGTCATCAGGATTTGGCTTGGTTTTGACCATGGTCAATTCCTCCTTCATTTATATTAGTGCGGTACAAAGATAGGTTTGCCTTTTTGAATCCGAATTAAAAGAGGAAACGAATGGTGTTTTCTTGTTCTTTTTTAGCAAAAAATAAAACCCGTCTCTTCGACGGGTTTGTCATAGATTATTCATTTTGGTTTGAATGACTGGGTCATTCACCTTTGGTTTGAATGACTTGGGCATGTTTGCCTGATGTATCATTCATTTTTTTGCCATTATTGCCACTGAACCCACGTGGTTGAGTTCCGAGGTGACTTGGAACAAAAGGTTTGGAATTTCTTTTTGGATTTCCCATCACTATCCCTCCTCTTTAAAAAGTATCAGCATTTTTAAAGAGAAACATGTAAGGGAATCCTTCCCTTATTCCGCCTTACCAAGTCTCTTTTCCTCAAGCTTTGCTTCAATTTTATCTAAGGCCTCTTGATCGCGTAATAACTGAAGTTTGTTTTCAGCTACTAGTTCCTCAAAAGAGCGTTTTCTTGGTTTTCTCATGTCGTATTCACCATCCTTATCACTATTATAACAGTCATTATGCCCGGTATTGCATGAAATTATTACAACTTTTTGAAAATTTAATAAAGTGCAAGCCTTTGCAAAATAAAATCTGCCTCATCAAGGCAGATTACATGTTTTTGATATGCTCCCGAATGATATCGGTTGTCATAACACTTAAATACTTGCTACGTATGATTCCTTCTCCATCGATAAAATAAGTAGTCGGGATGGTGAGAATTCTATATAGGGTATTTACTTCATCCTTGCTGTCTAATAAAACAGGAAATGTAACATTGGCATCACGTACAAACTTCTTCACATCGTATTGAGGGTCGATATTAACTGCTAATATCTCAACGTTGTCATCAGCTTCATTGTAGTACTTTTGAATATCAGGCATTTCTGCTTTGCATGGAGGACACCAGGTTGCCCAAAAGTTGAGAATTACTTTTTTTCCACGATAATCCGATAACTTTACCGTTTTTCCGTCGAGGCTCTTTAGTTCGAAATCGGGAGCTTTCTCCCCTACCCGTAAACCGGGAAGATTATCAGGGGCTGCTTCCGCCATCCTATGAGTAAGAGCAATGGTCATAAACGAAAATAGAAAGAGTATTAATGTTACTTTTTTAATCATGTTGTCCCTCCATGTTGATTATTGATGTAGAAATATAACAAAAAATGTGTGGATAATCCAATACGAAATGACGAATGTAAGTAGAGTATAAACGGCCGCACGAAGCGTTAAAGAGATACTCCACTTGTTTTTATAAACCTTTCTGATAATAAAAATCACAGCTATAAAAATCCCCAATAAAAGGCCCTTTGAACCGCCTGTAAAATATAGAATTTCAATGGGTCTTTCGAATAGAATGGATGGGCGAAATAGGACGATGCTAAATTTAAAAATGAGGAACCATAAAAATAAAGAATTGATAAGTTCATTGATAAACATCTTAAAAAAAGCCTTGTTCTCTTTTAAAATAATCTTTACCGTATTGTATGTTGTTATACCCGCTAATAAGAAATAGAGCCATTTATACGGGATAAGTAGCGGACCTAAAACCATTGTCTCCATGAGTAACTCCTTGCTTCTTGTTTTCTACTATTATACCCTGACTAGTATAAAAAAAGAGAGCTACAGGGCTCTCTTTACGCAATCTAAATAAATAATTTCTTTAATTCCTCATTATAATTCCCTTTAATGACGCCTTTTTCGGTAATAATTGCCGTGATGAGGTCATGTGGTGTTACGTCAAATGCTGGATTATATACATTCACGCCTTGAGGAGCTGTTTCAATCCCGAATGCTTGAGTGATTTCTTCTGAACCGCGTTCTTCAATCGGAATATCTTCTCCTGTTGGGGTATCTATATCAATGGTTGGTGTTGGTGCTGCGACATAAAAAGGAATATTGTGAGCTTTAGCTAACAAAGCCACTCCATATGTTCCGATTTTATTAGCGGCATCACCGTTCGCTGCCACACGGTCGCAACCAACAATAACTGCTTGTACCATTCCCTTTTTCATGACCATCGCTGCCATATTGTCAGCAATCAAGGTTACATCGACTCCAGCCTGCATTAATTCCCAAGTAGTTAAGCGTGCTCCTTGAAGAAGCGGTCTTGTTTCATCTGCGAAAACTTTAATATCCATCCCTTTTTCCTTTGCTAAGTAAATAGGTGCAAGGGCAGTACCATATTTCGCTGTCGCTATTCCGCCTGCGTTACAGTGTGTTAGAATTGTCATTCCATCTTCAAGAAGGGTTAAGGCATGCTCTCCAATCGCACGACATAGTTCTTCGTCTTCATTACGGATTGCATGAGCTTCTTTTATTAAAGATACTTTGATCTCGCTAATTGGTTGAGTTTGCTGTTGTTTGACAAGCTCGTCCAAGCGGTTTAATGCCCAGAATAGATTGACTGCTGTTGGTCTAGAGGAAGCTAAATAATCTAGATGCTTTTTAAACACTTGATAAAAAGAATCAAAGCTGTCTTCCGGTGCATCTTTTACTGCTAATACGAGTCCGTATGCGGCTGCAATTCCGATCGCCGGTGCTCCTCTTACCTTTAGTTGTTTAATGGCATCCCATGTGTCTTCGACGGATTGAATTTCAATAAATTCAGTAATATGCGGAAGTTTCGTTTGATCTAGAATATGCAAACGACCTTGGTCGTCAAAAGTGACGGATTGAATAAAATTAGTAGTCATCTTCTGCTCCTCATAATGTTGTAATGGCTTGCTATTATATTTTAACAATATTCTGTATTTGAGCAACTATTTTTTTATAAAAGGCTGTCTTCGAAAAGTTTGTTGTATTGAAAAATCCTAAATGCCAGATTTTTCTACGCATAACACTGGGTTTATTAGTCTATTTGGGGAGTAGCTCTTTTCTAAGGATGAAAATATTCTGATTGGCTGCTGAAACATATTGTTTATTTCCTAAAAAGTGTGTATAGCAACAATGTCTTAGATAAGAGCCTTATAAAAAAACCGCACAGCCACTAAACGGCTGTACGGTCTTTTGTATTAGTTTTGTAGCTTATCACGAAGAACCATTGGAAGGATTCCACCGTGACGGTAGTAATCAATTTCTACTTCTGAGTCGAAACGAACAAGAACTTCGAATTCTTTCTTGCTTCCGTCTTCAGCAGTAGCCGTAACCTTTAATAGGTCACGTGGTCTTACGTTTTCGTCCACTTGAACGTCAATTGTTTCTTTACCAGTTAGGCCAAGTGTATCAGCGTTTTCTCCATTCTTGAATTGAAGTGGAAGAACTCCCATTAATACAAGGTTTGAACGGTGAATACGCTCAAAGCTCTCAGCTAAAACCGTTTTGATTCCAAGAAGGTTTGTACCTTTTGCTGCCCAGTCACGTGAAGAACCCATTCCATAGTCCTTACCTGCTAGGACAATTAGGCCTGTTCCATCTTGCTTATACTTCATACATGCATCATAGATAGATGTTACTTCACCAGTTGGCCAGTAAGTTGTAAATCCACCTTCTGTACCAGGAGCCACTTGGTTACGGATACGAATGTTTGCGAATGTTCCGCGCATCATTACTTCGTGGTTACCACGACGAGATCCATAAGAGTTGAAATCACGAATTTCTACTCCGTTTTCAAGTAGGTATTTTCCAGCAGGTGTGTTTTTACCAATAGCACCCGCAGGAGAAATATGGTCAGTTGTAACTGAATCTCCGAACTTCGCTACTACTTTTAATCCAGATAAAGGTTTTACTTCTTCTGGATCTGGCTTTAAGCCTTCGAAGAATGGAGGGTTTTGAATATAGGTTGAAGTATCATCAAACGTATATAAAGAGTCATTGCTAGTTTGGATTTCATTCCAACGAGCATTATCATCAAATACATTTTCATATTCTCTTCTGAATAGTTCAGGTGTAACGGTTTGCTTTACTACTTCATTTACTTCTGCAGTAGTTGGCCAAATGTCTTTAAAGAATACATCGTTTCCGTTACGATCTTTTCCAATTGCCTCATTTTGAAGATCGATATCTACTGTACCAGCAAGTGCATATGCAACAACTAGTGGTGGTGATGCTAAGTAGTTACCTTTTACAAGTGGATGAATACGTCCTTCAAAGTTACGGTTACCAGAAAGAACAGATGTAATTAGCAAGTCATTTTCTGCCACTGCTTTTTCAATTTCATCCTTAAGAGGCCCAGAGTTACCGATACATGTTGTACATCCGTACCCTACTAGATTGAAGCCTAATTGATCAAGATAAGGAAGTAAGCCAGAATCTGAAAGATAACCTGTTACAACCTTTGATCCAGGTGCTAAAGATGTTTTAACGAATTTAGGTACTTCCATACCAAGTTCAACAGCTTTTTTCGCCACTAAGCCCGCCCCTACTAATACGTATGGGTTAGAAGTATTTGTACAGCTAGTAATCGCAGCGATTGCTACAGCGCCCGTCTTCATTACAGTCGTGTCGCCATTGTCAAAAGTAACGGTAACTTCTTTGTCTTTTTCAGACTCTGTTAAACCGAAACCTTGATTCCCTTGGGGAGCAGTAATCGCTTGGTTGAATTCTTTTTTCATTTGAGATAGTGGAATTAAGTCTTGTGGACGCTTTGGACCAGAAAGGTTCGCTTCAATGTCAGCAAGATTAATTTCAACCACATCTGTATAAACAGGGTTTAATTCTGGATCGAAGAATAAACCGTTTGCTTGGCAATATGTTTCAACAAGCTTGATTTGCTCTTCAGAACGTCCAGTTAAACGCATATATTCAAGTGCTTCCCCATCAACTGGGAAGAAACCACAAGTTGCGCCGTACTCAGGAGCCATATTAGCAACCGTTGCACGGTCAGCTAATGGTAGTGACACCACTCCAGGTCCAAAGAATTCAACGAACTTGTTAACAACGCCTTGCTTACGAAGAACTTGTGTTACTTTTAAGGCAAGGTCAGTAGCTGTTGCGCCGTTTGGAAGTTCTCCCATTAATTTAACTCCAACTACTTCAGGAACTGGGAAGTATGAAGGTTGACCAAGCATTCCTGCTTCTGCTTCAATACCACCTACACCCCATCCAAGAACACCGATACCGTTGATCATCGTTGTGTGTGAATCTGTTCCTACTAATGTGTCTGGGAACGCTTCAACTTCACCATTGGCATTTTCGTTTGTTAAAACTACTCCAGCTAAAAACTCAAGGTTTACTTGGTGAACGATACCTGTAGCAGGTGGAACTGCACGGTAGTTATCAAATGCTTTTTGAGCCCAGCTAAGGAACTGATAACGCTCAGTGTTTCGTTCAAATTCAAGATCCATATTTGCTTGAAGTGCATCAGCTGTTCCGTATTTATCAACCTGTACAGAGTGGTCAATTACTAGGTCAACTGGTTTTTCAGGGTTAATCTTGTTTGGATCTCCACCTAAATCAGCCATTGCTTTTCTTAATGAAGCTAAGTCAACAACTGCTGGTACTCCAGTGAAGTCTTGAAGAATAACACGTGAAGGCTTGAAAGGTACATCTACTTCTTTCACTTCACTTGTTCCCCATTTTGCTAAGTTTTCAACATGCTCTTTTGTAATAACACGGCCATCATACTGACGAAGTACTGACTCTAGCAATACTTTAATAGAATATGGCAGGTTAGAAACTTTCCCAATTCCTGCTTCTTCTAAAGCTCCTAAATGATAGTAGTGATAGCGCTTCCCGTCAATTTCAAAGGACTTACGGGATTGGAATACATCTTGATTAGACATATGAATTACCCCCATTACAATGTTCATATACCAATAGATTGATAGTCGAAAAGTGAATAAAATGAATTTTCTTCAAACTTTTCTTTCAATATTATCTTAATACAACCTTTTACATAAGTAAATAACAAGAAAGTTATTGTTTTTGATAAGTTGTGCTTATATTATTTTCTATTGCCTTGTTGTGTATCATTGAAATCTTGGGTAAATGTATGTGGTACTTATGATTCGAACTAAAAATGCTTGAGGTAAAACTATGGTGGAAAAATACTGTCCTTATTTTTACTCTTGGTGTTTTGAAAGCTTTATCGGTATTATCCATATCATTTTGGTGAAAATATCAGTGGAGGTGATAGAAATGGCAAAAAGAAAGGCAAACCATGTAATCCCAACCACGAATGCGGCTAGTGCTCAAGGAGCTGGCACTGGTTATAATGAGGAATTTTCAAACGAACCATTAACGGAAATGCAAAAGCAAAATAATAAAAAGAGAAAGAAAAATCAATAGAAGAAAAAAGCTGACTCGATCATCTCGGGTCAGCTTATCTATTTTACTCCGTCATATTTACTTCTGAAACCATCGATTGTAAATCTTGCTGAAATCTTTCCAGCTGCGCTCTTTGGGTTTCAGATGCCACCTCGAGTGCATTTTCTATTTGTGCATATGCTTCGTTTACTTCTTTTTTCAAGTGCTTTAACTGATGACCATAACTAGCACTGTCTTGTACAATATCGTTATACAGCTCCTGCGCTTCATTTACGCCTTGCTGTGCAGCTAAAAATGCATGTTGTTTATCCTCTTTGTAAGGCATGTAAGCCTCTCCTTTCTTTTTTGCTTGAGGTTAAATTGTGCAGGTAACGATAAAAATATTCGGTATAAAAAATCTTGCGCATTCCATCCTATCAATAGGAGGGATGAAAATGAACAAAAATGACGGAAAAGACATGCGTAAAAATGCACCAAAAGGTCACAATAACGGTAGCCAACCTGAGCCCCTAAGCGGATCAAAAAAGGTGAAAAACCGTAATCATACGAGACAAAAGCATAACTCAGGACATGATATGTAAAAAATTAAAGAGCTGTAGGTTACTTCCTACAGCTCTTTATGCCTCATCCTATCGATGGAAACTAGTGCATTAATCATTATTTCCTCTTCCTCTACTGTCACCGTTCGTAAATCCAGTAGAAGTTCGTCCTTTTGAATCCGTCCCACAATAGGAGGGGTATTTTCAGTTCGTAGACAGTTAGCAAGTGTTTCTGCGGACATGGACTCATTTTTAATATGAACAATTACTGTAGGAAGCTCGACGTATGGCATCGTCCCTCCCCCAACTTGGCTTGTTGCCTCCCTGCTAGTTGCTGTATAGCCACTTGATTGTTGCGTTAGCCGGTCGATAAACTGATGGGTTCTTATTTGTAACTCTTTTTTTGTGGCTAGTAAATCTCGTACCACTGGAATGGTTTGAATCGCCTCTTTCCCTTTACTATAATCTAGTAAAGTCCCCTCAAGGGCTGCTAATGTCATCTTATCTACACGCAACACACGAGCAAGTTGATGTTTTTTCAATTGATCAATTAACACCTTCTTACCGGCAATAATTCCAGCTTGTGGTCCACCTAGTAGCTTATCCCCGCTAAAAGAAACAATGTCTACTCCTTGTTTGATTACATCAGAAACAACGGGCTCTTCTCCAATTGCGTGTTGACTAAAATCGTATAGTGCACCGCTACCTAAATCCTCGTAAAAAATAACAGATGGATGCTGATTGGCTAGATCCACCAAATCGGAGGTTTCAACTGACTTTGTAAATCCAATCACTTTAAAATTACTAGTATGTACCTTCATGATCATGGCCGTGTCTTCACTAACAGCATGTTCAAAATCATACAAATGCGTTTTATTGGTCGTTCCCACTTCTACCAGCTTTGCTCCACTTTCTTCCATAATAGATGAAATACGGAAGGAACCTCCTATTTCAACCAGTTGTCCTCTAGATACAATCACTTCTTTTTGATAGGCTAGTGCACGCAGAATGAGGTATACAGCAGCTGCATTGTTATTAACAACCATTGCCGCCTCAGCACCAGTTAATCGTTTAATCAGTTCTTCTACATGAGCATGTCTTGAGCCCCTTACTCCTTCTGTTAACTTGTATTCGAGGTTAGAGTAGTTTTTCGCTGTTTGAATGACATGATTCATCGCGTTTTGGCTGAGGCGTGCTCTGCCAAGGTTTGTATGTAAAATGGTTCCAGTGGCATTGATGACCCTTTTTATCGTATATTGATAAGTTTGTGCTAACTCATATTCAGTTTGTTGAAAAAGCATATCTATAAAAAGTTGAGAACCCGGGGTTTCTCCTTCCCAGTAACCATTAAGTAATTGTTCGCGAATGGTACTGACGACATTTTTTAGAATCGTACTCATTTCAGTTGTGTCAATTCCGTATGTTTGAGTGAGTGTAGAAAAACGAGCGTCTTTTTGAAGCTCATGAATTGGTGGTATATATCGTACAAACTCCTTCAAATGTAACCCTCCAGCCCTTATTTTGCCTGTTTAGTATAACATGTTTCACCGTTAGAAAAAATTCTCATACGATAATAACAGTTATCAATACATGAGAGGAACACAGCGATGACATCTTCAAAAAAGAATTCTGACTCCCAGTCAATTGACAAATGGTTAGAAGCCTTATTTTTGGACCCGCTTACAACTTTTTTGGACGAAACTGCCTTTCGAATAGATATATTTGAATCAGGGACTCAGTTTATTATCGAAGCAGATATTCCTAATCCATCCAGTGAAACAACCGTTTCTCTTCAGGAGAATATGGTTGTTATTTCTGTCAATTGTGGCGGAAAGATTCGAACAAGAAAGGTGGATTGGCCTTTTGATGTGAGACAACATAAGGTTAGTGCATACCAAATCGATCAAGTACTAGAGATTTCTATTGATAAGGAAAAAACGTTAGCGTCAGTAGATCGTCTAATAGAGATAAAGAGGTAGCCTCTCTTTTTTTTAAGGCTCTTTTCAAAACATTGTTGCTATCTACACACTTTTTCGGAAATAAACTATATGTTCAACATCCAATCTTGATTTTATCACCTTAGAAAAGAGCTACTCTCAAAATAAACCAATAGAACCAGCATTATACGGGGAAAAATCCGGCTTCTAGGATTTTTCCAAAACAACAAACTTTACGAAAACAGCCTTTTTTAAAATGAAAAGCCGCCTTTTACAAGACGGCTTTGTTGCTATATTTAGCTTTCCATTTTAGCAATAATGTCTGGGCTTTTTGGAAATACGCCCGTTTCAGCTTTAGAATAAATCTTTTCTCCATTTACCGTAACTTCGAAAACCCCACCGGATGAAGGTATGAGCTCTAGTTTTGTAATGTTCTTACGGAAATGATTAAACAGGTCCTCCGCGAAACTCGCGGCTTTAGGTGCGTAGTTTCACATCATGCAAAATTCAACTTTTACCTCAAAAGACATATTCGCTTCCTCCATTTTCTGCAGAAAGATTTCACAAAACTTTCATTTCTTTGTGATAAAACTATTTTATTACAGGGTTACTATTTTTTGCAACGTTACGAAATCCCTATTGGAAAACGACCAAAAAAGTGCTTTTCCCCCGCTTAGGTTGTATACTATTTTATGGAGGTGAGTGATAAATGAGCGAGTTAGAAAAGGTACGACTAACTTCCCTTTCTACAAAGGCTGGTTGAGGCTGTAAAATTGGTCCTGAGGACTTAGCGCAAGTTTTGCGCCTTTTACCTGAACAAAAAAGAACACCGGAGCTATTAGTGGGACATGAAACGTCTGACGATGCAGGGGTGTATCAGTTAACCGATTCTTTAGCCATCATTCAAACAATTGATTATTTTACACCAATTGTCGATGACCCATATATGTTTGGTCAAATTGCAGCTGCTAATGCACTAAGTGACGTGTACGCCATGGGTGGAACACCGAAAACAGCATTAAATATTGTTGGATATCCTGTTAAGAAGCTTGGACCTGATATGTTAGCAGAAATTTTAAAAGGTGCGAGCGATAAGGTGGTTGAAGCTGGTGCATTAACAATTGGGGGTCACTCCATAGATGATCAAGAGCCGAAGTTTGGATTGTCTGTAACGGGTATTGTTGACCCTGATAAAATATGGAAAAACATTGGTGCTCAGCCGGGTGATGTGCTTGTTTTAACGAAGCCGATTGGTGTTGGAATTATGACCACAGGAATTAAGCGTTCGGTAGTATCGAAACAACAAGAGGAACTTGTTACCTTGCTTATGGCGAAGTTGAACAAGGATGCATGCGAACACTTGCAGGAATTTTCTCCTCACGCCGTAACAGATGTAACAGGGTTTGGCTTACTTGGTCATGCTAGTGAAATGGCTCGAGGCAGTAGTGTGAGTCTTGAGATTGACCTTAATCGTGTTCCTGTTCTTGAAGGTACATACGAGTTAGCAGAGCAAGGGATTGTTCCTGGGGGGTCAAAATCTAACCACCAGTGGCTGAAAAAAGATATTGAATATAATAGTGATATTACTTTACAACAACAGCTCGTCCTATGTGATGCAATAACTTCAGGAGGCTTATTGATTGCTCTTCCTGCAGCCGAAGCAGAAAAATATACATCACTGGATTCTACGTATATCATTATTGGTCGTGTGATTGAAAAGAAAGACAAGCTTATTTATGTAAAATAATCATATAAAGGGTCTGACAACAACATCAGACCCTTTTCCACTTTAGATCATTTTCTTTTTTAGTTTATCAAGCATATCAATCGTCATTGTTTCTAAACTATACTTAGTTGTAAAGCCCCATTCTTCCTTGGCAGCCGTACAATCAATCGAATCTGGCCAGCTGTCGGCGATCCCTTGTCTAATGGGGTCCACATCATATTTCATCGTGAAGTGTGGAATATGCCTTTTTATTTCAGCCGCTATTTCTTCCGGTGCAAAGCTCATAGCTGTCACATTAAAGGAATTTCGATGGATAAGTCGAGATGAATCCACTTCCATTAAGTCAACAATAGCATTTAATGCATCCGGCATGTACATCATATCCATGTACGTTCCTTCTTTTATATAAGAGGTATACTGTCCAAATTTTAGAGCCTTGTAATAGATTTCTACAGCATAATCAGTCGTTCCTCCACCGGGTGCTGTTACGTAAGAAATTAATCCAGGGAAACGGAGACCTCTCGTATCCACTCCATAACGATGGTAGTAATAATCTGATAATAGCTCACCTGCTACCTTATTAACACCGTACATAGTCGTTGGACGATGTATGGTGTCTTGAGGAGTATTAACTTTCGGAGTCGTTGGACCAAAAGCTCCTATTGAGCTCGGAGTGAAAAACTGACTTTTGGTCTCGCGAGCGGTTTCTAAAGCATTCATTAAGCCGCCCATATTTAAATTCCAAGCAAACACAGGGTTAGCTTCTGCTGTTGCTGAAAGAAGCGCGGCCATATGAATAATGGTATCTGTTTTGTGCTTTTTCGCAACATCAAGCATTCTAGCTCCGTCTGTCACATCTACAATCTCAAAAGGTCCAGCTAAGGCTGCTTCGCTCTCGTTCTTACGAATATCAGTCGCCACCACATGGTCGGCACCGTATAATTCTCTTAATTTAACGGTTAACTCTGAACCGATTTGCCCTAATGCCCCCGTTATCAAAATGCGTTTCATGTTTCTCCTCCAATTATGCTTACTCAGTGATGATTCCTAGCTCTTTCCCTACTTTTTCATAGATGACAAGCGCTTGATCTAGCATCTCCTTTGTATGAGCTGCGGAAGGCATATTTCTTACTCTTCCCGTCCCTTTTGGTACCGTTGGGAAGACAATCGATTTGGCATACACACCCTCTTCATACAGGCGCTTGCTAAATTCCTGAGTTTTTACTTCCTCACCGATGATACAAGGAGTTATAGGTGTTTCACTGTTTCCGATATTAAAGCCTAATTTGACGAGACCTTCTTTTAAATAATTTGCATTTTCCCAAAGCTTTTCGTTCAGTTCCGAGCTTTCCGTTAACAATTCGACGGCACGAATACTTGCAGCCACATCAGCCGGGGTTAAAGAGGTGGAGAATAAAAACGGTCTACTGCGAACCTTCAACCAGTCGATTAATTCTTGCTTCCCTGCCACATATCCGCCGACGACTCCAATGGCTTTTGATAAAGTTCCGATTTGTAGATCTACTTTGTCGGATAGTCCAAAGTGTTTAACCGTTCCTGCACCCTTTCCAAGTACACCAGAACCGTGCGCATCATCAACGTACGTAATTAAATCAAACTCTTCTGCAATTTGAACAATTTCAGGCAGCTTGGCAATGTCACCATCCATGGAAAATACTCCGTCCGTAATTACCATTACTTTATTGTAGAGTCCTGACTCTATTGTTTCCTTGGCCTTTGCACGAAGATCATCCATGTCTGAATGATTGTAACGAATGATTTTTGCTCGTGATAAGCGGCAGCCATCGATAATGGAAGCATGGTTTAATTCATCAGAAAGAATCGCATCATTTTTATCCATTATTCCTGAGATGGCAGCCATATTACAATTAAAGCCTGATTGGTAGGCAATGGCAGCTTCTGTTTGCTTAAATTGAGCTAATTTCTCCTCAAGTTCTATGTGAAGCTTTAACGTTCCGTTGATTGTTCGAACAGCACCCGATCCTACTCCAAACTGTTGAATGGCTTCTTTTGCTGCTTCTTTTAGTCGAGAATCAGTTGCAAGTCCCAGATAATTATTAGAGGAAAGATTCACGAGCTCTTCCCCGTTAATTGTAATCATGGGACCGTTCGCACTTTCTAGTGGGTCGATGACGTTATATAGACCCTTCCCCTTTAAATCTTCAAGATTTTTAGTTAAAAACGTGGCTAACTTCTTACTTGACATTCCATTCATCCCCCTTGCGATGTTGTTTCGGAATAAACAACTGTCCACTGGAAAAAGACAGTTATTATGTAGTTGAAACGTTGAAATATAAAGGTTTTTATAGTTATTACTTTAGCATATTTTTATATGTTGTGCATAGTGCGTGGACAAATTTTGCGTAAGTTATATACTCGAAAGTGATAAAGTATTCCTATTACAATAAATCAGTAGTGTAAAACTTAAAATTTTAGTATGATTAGAAAATGAGGTTTTTTATGATTACTTAAATAACGTGAGGAAAATGAATTAGTAAGGATTGTTACTCTACATAATAAATAATTACTAAGATTTAGGAGGAACTAAAATGAAGAGATTAGTAACTTTTTTTGCGTTTGTTTTACTGCTAGGTCTTCTAAGCGGTTGTGCGGAGGAGAATAAAGAGACATCTGAACAAGATGAGACAACAAAGCAAACACTTAAAATTGGTGCAATTCCTGACCAAGATGTTTCGGTTTTAAGTCGAAGCATGGGCGAAGTGGCAGAATATCTTTCTAATGAGACAGGTTTAGAGGTTGAGTATGTCCCATCCGTAGACTATGCAGCGCTAGTAACTGCCTTTGAAAGAGGAGAAATCCAACTAGCTTGGTTTGGTGGATTAACTGGTGTTCAAGCAAGAAGCCTTGTTCCTGACGCGGAAGCCATCGCTCAAAGACCTCGTGATGAAGAATTCCAATCTGTTTTTATCGCTCAAAAAGAACTTGGTTTAACATCGTTGAGTGATTTAAAGGGAAAAAGCTTTACTTTTGGTAGCGAAAGCTCCACTTCTGGGCATTTAATGCCTCGTTATTATTTAATGGAAGAAGGCATTGATGCGGACCAAGATTTTAACGGCAAACCATCTTACTCGGGCTCTCACGATAAAACTTATAAGCTAGTAGAATCAGGTGCTTATCAAACGGGTGCTTTAAACGTAGCCGTTTGGGAAGCAGCAGTAGCTGAAGGAAAAGTTGATACAAACAAGGTGGATGTATTTTATACGACCCCTGCCTACTACGATTATCACTGGACAATAAATACACTTGAAGGATACGATTCTGACGTCAAGCAAAAAATAACAGATGCCCTCCTTTCTATGGGTAGTGACCAGCAAACGATTTTGGATCTTTTCCAAACGGATAAGTTTATTGCAACTAAAAATGAAAACTACGAAGCCATTGAAAAAGTGGCAAAACAAATCGGTATTATTAAATAGAGGTGTAGATGTGGAGACCAGTCAAAACATCATCGAATTAAACGATGTATCAGTCTCTTTTGACGGGAAGATAGCCTTATCTTCCCTTTCTTTATTGATTAAAAAAGGTGAACGAATTGCCTTAATTGGCCCGAGTGGTGCGGGAAAAAGCACGCTTTTAAATGTACTATCTTTGTCAAATGTCAGTGGAACGGGCAACATCATGATTGATGGGCAACCTCCTACCTTTTATCGTAATCGCAAAGTACGTGCCAAAAAAATTGGTGTGATTCGTCAGCAGTTCGATTTAGTAAATGCCCTCCCTGTCATACATAACGTTTTAGCTGGAAAACTAGCGGACTGGAGTTTATTTAGATCTGTTCTTTCACTAGTGATCCCTCAAGAAAAGGTAATGGCCGAACAAGCGCTCTCGCGAGTAGGTTTGGGTCACAAAATTCTTGAGCAAACCGGCTCATTGTCTGGTGGTGAGCAGCAGCGTGTGGCATTAGCCAGATTGCTCGTACAACAGCCTGAAATTATCCTAGCAGATGAACCAGTGGCCTCTCTCGATCCTGCTCGTGCTGAAGATGTGTTAGGCATATTAACCAAGCTTGTTCAAGAAGAAAAACAAACATTGATTACAAGCCTTCATTCCGTCGATTATGCAAAAAAGTACTTTTCTAGAGTCATTGGACTAAGAGAAGGTGGAATGGTTTTCGATCTACCTGTTGAGCAATTAACAGATTGTCACCTCAAAGAGTTATACAAATTGAGGGAGACGATCGAATGAAACAGAGTCTCCGATTTCAACAAAAAAACCTTCTCACTATGCTTTTAGTTCTTGTGTTTTTATGGAGCTTACATGTGATTGATTGGAAGGAGCCGCTTCTTCATCCGGGTGGAGGAGCCACCTTCCTGCAGATAATTGAGGCGATGATACACCCTGATCTTTCCCCTGACATTCTTCTTCTTGCCCTTGATTCTGCTTGGTTGACGATTACCTATGCTGTGGCAGGAATGACAATTGCCATCGTGATTGCTGTTGTTTTTGGGGTTCTGGCTTCAGGTGTATTACAAAGCTCTGGGAAGCCTTTTTCTTCATGGAGTAAAAGCTTTTTTCGAGCAATTCTTGGTTTCCTTCGTGCTATTCATGAGCTGGTTTGGGCGTTGCTGTTTGTAGCTGCTTTCGGTTTAACGCCTTACTCTGCTATTTTGGCTATCGCAATTCCTTATGGAGGCATTCTAGGGAGAATATTCGCTGATATGCTATCAGATGTAAATAATGAACCGATACAATCGTTACAGTCAACAGGTGCGTCTAAGTGGCAACTGTTATTTTACGGCTACTTTCCACTGGTAAAAGCAAATATGATTTCATATACCATGTACCGTTTTGAATGTGCGGTTCGTTCCTCTGCGGTCATGAGCTTTGTTGGTTTAGGGGGACTTGGATATCAGATCCAGCTTTCTCTGGATGATCTAAATTACGAAGAAGTGTGGACGTTTGTTTTATTTTTAATGGCTATTGTGATCGTCATAGATGGATGGAGCAGTCAATGGCGTTCTCGTCTAGCGAAACGCTCGTCACGCTTTTCCCTGCTATCATTTTTCATATCCTTTGCCTTAGTGGTTGGATCATGGATGTATTTGTATGTAATCGAGCATGCCTCTTTTTTCACTTTGTTTACAGACGAAAATGGTCAGTATGCGAAAAAGTTCTTCTTAAGCCTACTTGGAGTTGACGAAGAGTCTCCGGCCTTTTTTTCAGCTCAAAGCTGGCTTCCTATTCTGCAGCTGTCTTATGATACGCTCATGATGAGTATTATGGCTATTGGTATAGCAACGATCGTTATGCTGATCACAGTTGTACCTGCTGCCCGTAACGTAGCGAATGGAAAGCTAACGATGAGTCGTTCCCCTTTTCATTGGGTATCTTTCCTTCTCATTCGCGTGTCCTATATTTTGAGTAGAGCGGTACCGGAACTGATTTGGGCCATGATGATCATCTTTATTTTCCAGCCGGGTATTCTTCCTGGGGCTGTTGCGCTTGCCCTTCATAACTTTGGTATACTTGGAAAGCTATGTGCTGAAGTTATTGAAGATCTTGATGAAAGGCCTATTCGACATCTTTCTTCTTCAGGTGCGAGTCACGCACAAATCTTATTATATGGTGTTCTTCCCTCCGTTCTTCCGAAGTTTTTAAGCTTTATCCTCTATCGTTGGGAAGTAATCATGAGAACAACGATTGTTGTAGGATTTGTTGGTGCTGGAGGGCTTGGTCAGCAGTTCAAGCTTAGCATGAGTTATTTCCATTATTCAGATATCACAATGATTATTTTTTGTTATTTATTGCTTGTTTGGTTGGCGGACTTTTTATCTGAGCTTTCTCGTAAAATAGCCAAATGATAGAAACTTGAGTACCCCTTTTTTAGGTGGTGCTCTTTTTTTCTGCCAATAATAGCAAACATTAACATTCATTAGGAAAAGCGAGTATGTTTTTTCATAAATTTACAAACAATACCATTATCGATACTTTCGAAATGGAGGATTAGTATAGTGAGAAAAATAAGTGCGCTCATCTTCTTCGGTCTTATTTTTTCGCAATGGGGAATTCTGAACGCCCATGCAGCTGTGACGGATACGGAGGTTAATGAAATATTATCGGACTACGATTTATCTAGAGAAGAACTTGATGTGATTTTGGCCGAGTATGGTACAACGGTTGAGGAACACGAGTCAAAGCAAGAATTAGCAGATGCGGTGGACTTTTATTTAAATCACCTCTCAGTATTAAAGGATCTAGAAGAATTTCTAGCGTCGATTGGCATCACAGAGGAAGAAGCTGATCAACTGTTTGCACATCTCGAGAAAATCGATTCAGATGATATGCAACATCAAATGGTGGCCATTGATACAAGAGTTGAACAAATCATGATGGCATCAGATTCAGAGTTTACAGATGCTGAAAAAGAGGAGCTTTCCTCCCTGTTTGCTAACATGATGGACGCCATGCAGGTAATTCCGACTTTTTATTTAATAGATTCTTCTGGTGAGCAAACTGCAATATCATATGAAGAGCTATTACAGGCGAATGAATTTACAAGTGAGGGTCTCCTTGTACAATTGCATAGTTCAAGTGGCGAGCTGCTCGCAGATGTTGAGCTAACCCATGCCATGCTTTCAGGGGATTTTGTTTTGAGCGCTTTTGAAAAGGTCGCAGATGTTGGGGAACTAGTGGCACAGCTTCCTGATACAGCAAGCTTTTATGGAATAGGAATCCTTCTGGGTCTCATTCTAGCCTTTTCTGGAATTGGTCTTTTCTTGATACGAAAGAAAACCCTCTTGGCAATAAAATAATAATGAAGATAAACATGCTAGCAGCAGGCTTGCTCCTCATGGGGGTTAGTCTTGTTGCTGTCAACATGTATTACTACTTGGAAGGAACTCTTTCCATCCAACAAGTTAAAATGGACTCCGCTCTGCCTGTTAAAGTGTCTGAAGCTCCTTCTGATAAACCATGGCCCTTGTACGATGTGAAACCATCTGTTGGTGAGAAATTTGCTGAATTGTACATCCCTCGATTAGAGCAAGTGTTTCCTATTTATGAGGGTACCGGAACTGAAGTATTGCGTACCGGAGTCGGACATTATATTCGAAGTGCTTTGCCGGGTGAAGATAATCATACGATTTTATCAGGTCATCGAGACACTGTATTTAGAGGCTTACGTCATTTGAAGGAAGACGATGAACTGGTCGTAACAACGACTGAAGGAGCTTTTACCTATAAAATTTATCGCATACGCATTGTAAAAGCGGACGATCATACAGTTATGGTGCCAAAGCCAAGGGCAACTTTGACGTTGACAACCTGTTACCCCTTCTATTTTTTAGGCAATGCACCTGAACGTTATATTATTAGTGCGAAGCTCATAAATAAACAACGCGTGATTACTTGGAACCCTTCTAGGTAATCACGCTTTTTTTTGTAATGAGGACAAGATTCTCCCGATATAATCTAAAGTTAACATAAGTTGAAGGGAGAATGGCCATTGGCTTATTATTGGGGTGTGGACTCTGCTGCAGAAGTAACGGAGGATCTGTATAGTTGTGTGGAAAATGAATTTGGGAAGCCATCCTATTGGGGAAGATATTTAGCACCCATTCCAGGAAAAGTAGCTGGGCTTACGAGAGAAGAAGTCCGTTTTATTCGTAATAGGGGCATAAAGCTGTTACCGATATTAAGTAATTTTCGTGAAGCAGTTGGGTACCGAGAAGGAAAAGTTGTGGCACAAAATGCAATTTATCATGCAAGACGATTAAGTATTCCAAAAGGAAAAGTGGTGTTTGCTAATATAGAGAAGTTTTTTAAAGTAGATGAAGAATGGATTAGAGGCTTTGTTGATGCCATGTACCCGAGCGGCTTCAAGGCTGGCTTATACCACGATCCTATTCATGGAGAGTTTAGCAAAGCGTATTGTTCCGCTGTTGCTAAGGATAATAAAGTGGCCAATCAGCTTATTTTGTGGAGTGCAGAGCCCGAGCCAGGTCCGACCAGAGCAAGAAACGCTCCTAACTTCCGGCCGAAAAAGCCGCCATGTAAGGCCAATGTATGGGGCTGGCAATATGGTCGTGATGCACGACAGTGTCCGATTGATACGAATTTATTTAATAGTCGCCTTTATGAATTGCTTTGGTAACAATAGAAAAGCAAAAAGCACTTGAGAATGTTTAGCTCAAGCGCTTTTTATTTTGCCGAAAGTGAATTTTTACTCGGGTATCATTATCTTGATCTCCGAACTCATCTTCCCCACCTATCGTTAGTTGTGAGGTACATTGTGGGCATCGTACAGCCTTAGCAGGAATATTTGACAAACAGAATGGACATTCCTTTATCGGGATGCTAACAACAGGTGCATTTTTTAAACGCCCTATCTGTAAAAGGACAAAATAAGTAGCAAATGATATAATGGCAAAATCAATAATGGTCCCGATAAATACACCATAGTTAATCGTAATCGCTCCGGCTTCTTTCGCCTCAGCTAGCGTCGTGTAGGTTCTACCTGTCAAGGAGATATACATGTTTGTGAAATTGACTCTCCCTAAAATAAGTCCAAGCGGTGGCGTGATAATATCCTTCACAAATGAGTCCACCATTTTGACAAAAGCTGTTCCAACAATGACTCCAATCGCCATTTCAACGACCGTTCCTCTTGTTGCGAACTCTTTAAAATTCTTAAAAAAACGAATGGTCGTCCCCTCCCTTTTGCACACTTGTACCAATATATGAAAGAGGATTGTGGTTCATTCATTAGAGCGGTGTATGGTTTGGCCAATAAAAAAAGAGCCCAAATGGACTCTTCCTTTGTATTATTCAGCGTCGAATACGCGAACTTCTTTCATTGTGTCGCCGTTTCTCATCGCTTTTACAGCACTAATTCCTGAAGTTACTTTACCGAAAACAGTGTGAACTCCGTTTAAGTGTGGTTGTGGCTCGTGAACGATAAAGAATTGGCTTCCACCTGTATCTTTTCCAGCGTGTGCCATAGAAAGGCTTCCTTCTTCATGCTTGTGAGGGTTTCCTACTGTTTCACATTTAATAGAATAACCAGGGCCGCCTGCTCCAGTTCCAGTTGGGTCTCCACCTTGGCTTACAAAACCAGGGATAACACGGTGGAAAGTAACTCCATCGTAGAATCCTTCTTTAGCTAATTTTTCAAAGTTTTCAACTGTACCAGGTGCTTCGTTCGGGAATAAATCGAATTCAATTTTTTCCCCATTTTCCATTGTTATGTATCCTTTTTTAGCCATTGTGAGAACATCTCCTTCTTATGTAAAATCAGTTTATATCATATCACTACTCTAGTAGAAAAAACAAACATTACAATTTTTATTTCCACGTCCTTAGTCGTAATAGAACTTTTCTTCTGATCTCTTCTAGCTTTGGTGTTTCTCCTTTTGACCGTTTTTGTTTATTCCATTCGTTATAGCTAGCCACTGAGATTAACAAGGATCCAGCTAGTAGCAAGTATGCCCACCATGGGAGATTGCCCCAATATGGTCTTGTTTGTAAGACGACATTGAGTAACAAGACACCTGAGCCTACAAAGAAATACGATTTGATTCGAAACATCGTCCCAGCCAATATCGACAGAAGTGAAAGTGTACCGACGATAATCGCATCATACACGGTATTGCTCTGTAAACCATCTTGAACGAGTAGCAAAGCGACTCCGATCAAGATACCCCATTGAATTCTTTGAATCAGTGTAGAATATGCACCCTTCAAACAACGCTCAAGATAAATTCCTAATACGATGAAAGGTAAAACATATAACTCCCTCTCGAACATTACAGGGACCAAGAGTTGGTCAAGCACTTGATAATAAGGCTCTAGTAAATAACCACCTGCTAAAAATTTTGGAATCCAAGCTAGCTTTGGACTAACCCGTTTTTGCTGCATCCACAAAAACATACATATTAGAATGCCAGGCAAAATCCCCAAAAGAATCCCTTCTGCTTCCAAGGTATACAGGAAAAAAACATACAGAAAAGCTGTGACCGTATAGGCATCACAATAGCGAAATGGCAGGTAAGCATTTAATAAGGTTAGTCCTCTATAAAGCTTTTTACCCGCAAAAAAAGACAATAATCCGAGACCGGTGAAAAGTACCATTGTACCCTCCGGATCGAGTAAGTTTGAAACATAGGAAAACTGAATGCTCCCTGCTAGCATAAACATTAATGGGAGTAAGACGAGGAAATCCCATTTTTGTTGATGTAAAAGGAACAAGACTCCCACTCCATATAGCATCAGACAAAGATACACGTATTCCCCAAATGGATAGGATGTTAGCATGGAGAGCATTCCGATCATTGAAAATGGAACAAGAAAAAGGGTAGTTCTCTCCTTCCATTCTTTAGTGCTAAGTCCCCACCCAATCGCTAAGACAATACTTGTCACAAAAAACGAGTATTCACTCCAGTCTAATTCAATAAAATATAGACTGATAGCAATAAATAAACTTACATAACAACCGTAAAGGAGAGTGTTTAGGAACCATTCTTTGCTAACGAGCTTAACACTCAAACCATACAATAAAGTAGCTATCACAAAGCTCCATATGCCATCACTATTAAAAGCAAAGAATGTTAATAGCAAGGCTGCTGGTAAATAAACATGAGCTGTATATAAGAAACTTATAGACAGTTCCACGTCGTGTCTCCGTAATACATAGCTTACTATGATCAAAATCGCTCCACCGACCACCCATTGCTCCTCCTCTAACCATAAAGGAAAAAGAGAGCTTTCATGAATCGCATATATAAGGGTGAGATAGGTAATGAGCGAGCAAAGAGTCACGTAATAGGTGACGGCCTTCTGTTTGATCTGTTGATAAAGAAGATATGAGATAGCCATTCCTCCAGAGAGAATAAAAACTCTGATATAATCGTTAACTGGCAAACTAAATGAATAAAGTATTCCTACCAAATAGAAGGCTTGTGATACAAAAAAGACCGGTTTCTTTGTCTTCTCGATCAAGAGAAGAAGTACGCTTCCTGCAATAAAATTAAGGGCAGGCCCCACTTCTTCCTTACTCCAGTCGAACCATTCCTTCCCTTCCTCAAACATGGCAGCTGTACTTAACCCATAACAAATAGGAATGACCCATGTAATCATTTCATGATAAAACGAGCGTTCCTCCACTTTTCTGCCAAGGATAAAGCATAGAGCTAAGAACCCAAGCATTACCCCTGTTTCCCACCAATCATACATGAGCCAAGATGGAAGAAGTGGTAAAAGCATGACCCCCAACCCCACATCTCTAGAGCTTTGGCGAATGAGCGACGGTACCGTAACACCAAAAACAACGAAAAGAAAGAACCCGATAAAAAACAATGGAAGAAAGGAATCAAACAAAGCAACCTGATTTACAAGCATCATTAATTCAAATAAAGCCGCAATTAAAAAACTAGAAGTTACATACGTAAACCAATGCTTTTTTTCAGAAAGAGCTAAGTAATAAAAATTACCGGCGAGAATCAAATAAGAAATCATCATTACCAGTGTGGGATCTTCAAAGTTGACGAGGAAGGCTTTGGCGGATATATACACGAATGCCAAAAGTGATACAACTGCACTTGTCATTGAGAAGATTTTCTTCCAATCCACTCCTCCTTGTAAAAATAGAGCCAAGCCAAGTAGAAACGATCCAACCAATGCATACATGATTGGTCCAACTGTTAGAAGGATTGAGTTTTCGACCAGTTGATACACTCCATAAACCAGAAATAAGGTAAAAACAAAATGAAAGTTTTTGTGACCAGTTACAAATACCATTGATAAATATAAGACGGCAGTGAGTATAATGTTCATTCCATAGAAGACAGGGTTATCAAATAAAAGAAGCATAAAAGCCGTCGTCAATACTAAGCTAGATTGGAAAAATGGAAGAACCTCTTTTGTAAACCATGTGAGAGAAGGTTTCTTTTTTATATAAAAATGGACGACTAACAACCCTGCATGGTACAAAATCATTCCGAAATAAAAACCATCCCTTTGGATAGGGAGTGCCGTCAGAAAAAATGCCGTGCCAATGGATGTAGCAACTCCCGCAAACAAATAAATAGCCGAGAAGAAATCTTTTTAGCTAAAAATAGATAAACTGGTACAAGTATGTAGCCGCTAAGCATTCCTAAAAAGTATCTTCCCTCTCCTGTAAAAGAGAAATAAGTCCCTAATAGCTGAAACCAACCAAGGGATAACAGGAAAATGGGTAAAAATAGGCTTCCTAAGACGGTAAAAGCAAATGCTGTTTGGTTGATATGGAGGATTCGGTTTGAAATATAAGCCATTCCGTAGAATAAGCAAGCAACTAGAGCGATGGCACTAGCCTTCATCCAACTAGACATGGTCTCCCAATTGCTCGTCGCTACATATAGACCACCAATCAGTAACAGAATGACGCCTAAGTTAAGTAACCAAGTGATATTTCTTTCACGTAATTGCTCAGGTGTTTTCATCTTCTTTTCTCGTATCTCTTTCTTTTTTTCTGGCTTGGCAACCGCTGTGTGAACAGGAATCGTATCTTTTTCTTTTAACGTTTCTTTATGGATGCTTATATAGTTAAACTTTTCGTATGCTTCATATACCTTGTCATAGATCGCATATGAAATAAGTTGCTCTTTTTTTAGCAAATAAAGTTCTTCTCTGAAGATCTGTTTCCTTTCCTTTTTTGTAACAGAATCCATTGTTATATCCTCCTTTTTGTGTAATTTTACACAATTATACTACTTTCACCACATTATATCTACCAATATTATGAAAAAGACCCATGATTTTTTTTAGAGGATTTTTCGTTTCGTCTATCGAAATACTAACTAAGTACTGTTTTAATTAAAGGAGAATGAGAGATGAACAAAGAGATTTTTGATTATTTAGCATCGAACCGAAGCAAGCATCTAGAAGAGCTTACCAAGTATTTGGCTATACCAAGTATTAGTTCCCTTCCTGAGCATAAAGATGATGTGAAAAATGCAGCATTATGGACAGCAAAAGCGCTAGAGGATGCTGGTATGGAAAACGTAAAAGTATATGAAACAAAGGGCCATCCTGTTGTGTATGGTGATTGGTTAAAGCAAGAAGGAAAGCCAACTGTACTCGTATATGGCCATTATGATGTTCAGCCGGTTGATCCGCTTGACCTTTGGGATACACCCCCATTTGAAGCCGATATTCGTGACAACAAAATTTACGCCCGAGGAGCAAGCGATGATAAAGGTCAAGTGTTTATGCATATAAAAGCAGTGGAGGCGATCTTACGAACAACCGGAAGCCTTCCTGTGAATTTCAAGTTTTGTATCGAAGGGGAGGAAGAAATTGGAAGTCCTACTCTTCCTCAGTTTGTTGACGAGAATAAGGAGTTATTGGCTGCTGATGTGATAGTGATTTCAGACACGGGCATGCAAGGGCCTGGAAAGCCTGCGATTTGTTATGGACTACGCGGTTTATGTGGACTTCAGATCGATGTAACTGGTGCAAATAGTGATCTTCATTCAGGACTTTACGGAGGTGCGGTGCAGAATTCGATTCATGCATTAGTGGAGATTGTGAATTCCTTCCACAGTGCTGACGGAAAAGTGTTAGTTGAAGGCTTTTATGATCGTGTTCAAGAGATTACACCAGAAGAACGAGAAGCATTTGCATCACTTGGTGACATAGACGCGGAACTAAAGGAACAGTTAGGAGTTTCTGAACTACATGGAGAACCTGGATTTACCGCCCGAGAACGTACCTACATCCGACCTACCTTAGAAGTGAACGGCATTTACGGAGGCTTTCAAGGAGAGGGAATTAAAACGGTCATTCCTGCTAAGGCCTCTGCGAAAATTACCTGTCGCTTAGTTCCTAATCAAGATCCAGCTGAAATTGCCGATCTTTTAACCAAGCATATTTACGCGAATGTACCCGCGGGTGTGACGGTAAATGTGTCCTTATTTGATCAAGGTCATCCATATGTGACTCCTCTCGAGCATCCAGCCATCCAAGCAGCTGGCAGAGCATACGAAGCCATTTACAAAGTTCCTACTGCTTATACTCGTGGAGGTGGGTCGATTCCAATCGTTGCCGCTTTTGATCAATTATTAGGACTACCAGTCGTCTTGATGGGCTTTGGCCTATCTACGGAAAACTTTCACGCTCCGAACGAGCATTTCCACCTTGAGAACTTTGACAAAGGACTTGAGACGCTGTGTACGTACTGGTACGAGCTTGCAGAATCATTATAACAAATCAAAAAACAGGCAGCCTATTTGTAGGCTGCCTCTAGTTTTTCTTTACTATTTTTTAAAAGCATAGATGGTTCTCCTAGGGAAAGTATGTGTAGCTCGTGCATCGCTCTTGTACAAGCGGTATAAAAGAGCCTTCGTTCGTTTTCTCTAAAGTACGTATGTTGTGACGCATCGTGAATAATAACTGCATCAAACTCGATGCCCTTTGCCAAATACGCTGGAATAATGGTAATCCCTTTTTCAAAGGTGACGGTTCCCTTTTCAACCAGGTGAACATCGCGACCGGTTTTTAAGGAAGTATAGACCGTTGCACTTTCTTTCGCTGTTTTACAAATAACTGCAATCGTTTCATGCCCTGCCTCAACCAGTTGGTCAAGAAGGCTTTGTAAGCCCTGTTTATGACTTTCCTTCTTCTTGTAAATCGTTAGAGTTGGTTTCTCTCCATCCCTGTTAAATGGTTCGATCATTTCCCCGTTTGGCAATAAACCTTTTGTGAATTCAACAATCGCTTTGGTTGAGCGATAGCTCTTTGTTAATGTAATCGTTTCTTTATCTTTCACTTCTTCTCCTAGCAAAATGGAGCTTGTGTCATCCGTATGTGCATAAATCCCTTGATTGATATCACCAAGTAAGGTGATTTTGCTTACGGGAAACAATTCACGAATATACGCAAATTGAAATGGTGAATAGTCCTGTGCCTCATCAATAAAGACATGCTTAATGGAAAGCCTTGATTTGCTTCCTTCAATCTTCTCTTTTAAATAGACAAATGGGGTCGCATCTTCATAGGTTAAAATTCCCTCTTCTAATTGCCTTAAGCTTAGTCCAACGACCTCCTCCCATTCTCCAGACAAACTGAAGAATAGGTTTCGGTATATTTCTTCGTAATTAATGAATTGATATCTTTTAATTTTTTTGATGAGAGGTTTAAAGTATCTAGCAACCACTACACTTGATAAAAATTTCTCTTCGACATCATAATCTTGAAATCCGTCATTCTCTTTTTTCTGAAGTTTTTTGAAGCTTTCTAAATAATCTTCTTTATCTAGAAACTGAATTTCTTCCTTTACCCAGTCTTTCTTTGCTTCAGCGCGTTTGTGTTTACGAACTTCTTTTAATAACCATTCTTTTAGGTCTTCCATCCGACTTGGGATGGTTGCTTGTTTATCTAGATGATAAAACTTCTCTGTTATTTCTTCAGATGACAAAAGAACTTTTCCTTTGAAAACGATCGGGTGAAACTGAAGGTCGGAATGATTTAGTTTTTGAATATAGTTATCAAGAATATTTTTATATTCAAGACTAGACTTTAACTTAATACTCTTCATTCGTAGCTCGTACGAACTGATTTGCTCAGAGGAAAGAAGGCTTTCTAACTGCATAAAAGAATCCTCAAGCTCCAACCTTGCACCTACTCTGGATGAGAGAAATTCTAAAAACGTACTTTGCTGCATGTTTTCTTCACCAAGCTCAGGTAAAACCGTGGACACATAACTATTGAATAATGGATTAGGTGAAAACAGCATAATGTTTTGAGAGGTGATTTTCCCTCGATAACGGTAAAGTAAATAGGCTACACGCTGTAAGGCAGCAGATGTTTTTCCACTTCCAGCAACACCTTGAACAATTAATAGTTTGCTTTTTTCATCTCGAATGATTCGATTTTGTTCTTTTTGAATAGTCGCAACAATACTTTTCATTTGTGAATTGGCATTATTTCCTAATACTTCCTGTAACATTTCGTCACCAATCGTAATCCCGGTATCGAACATACCTTGAATCACGCTGTTGCGAATTAGGAATTGACGCTTTAACTCAATGACGCCTTCAATCGGTCCCTCTGGTGTAGTATAATTTGCCTCTCCGGGGGAGTAATCGTAATAAAGGCTGGATATGGGTGCTCTCCAATCAAAAATAAGAAAGTTTTCATCTTTTTCATCCATCAATGAACTAATTCCTATGTAAATAGATTCGGTAGCTGGTTCGTTATTTTCTAAAAAGTCTACGCGTCCAAAATAAGGCGAATTTTTTAACCGATACAACGTATTGATTTGTTTATCAAGTTGACTCTGGCTTCGTTCCCTTTCTAAAAGCAGCTGGGCTTGTTGTTTGATGCTTGAGAAGGTTTCTGCTAAATCATCCGTTTCATCTGCATTCACTGTTACGTCATTCCAGAAGTTTTGTCTAATTTCGAGTGCATCTCCACCGACTTTCTCAAGATGCTTAAAGATTTTGTTTGATTTATGATTAATTACCTTTATGATCTCATTAACTCTTTTCTGCTCAACTTCTCGTTCCCTTTCCACAAGCGATTCCCCCTCCAACTATCTACATGCAGTATTTCTAATGAAAGAAAATAGTCACCCTCGGATGAAGATGACTTGTTCACTTATTTTCCGACTTCTTTTTGTTAGTATAGACCGAAAACGGTCATTCTAGAACAATGGTTAGTTAGACGGAATAAGTGTGTTTTGCTTGAATTTTTCTTTTTTCATGAAAACGTAAAGCGCTAAGAAAAGAAAAGCATTAAGTCCACGCAATACAGTTGCTGTTGTCATAGCCATGTCCATGGATGTGGTTTCAAGTAAATATACCCCAAACTGAGGTGCAATAAAAGCCACAAATGCTAATAACACATTGTAATGTGAGATACATAAGCTCCGATTGTCTTCTTTTGTGACTTCTAGCAGTTGATTAAATAAAATCAAGACCGTGCCTGAGACGAAGAAACCAGACAACCCGTTGACGATTAATAAGTATACAAGATTGGTAGACAAAACGTTTAAAATAGGGGCGGTTGCCATTCCAACCGAGACAAGAATCATCATTTTCGCATTGCTATGCTTGTCTGCCATTCTTCCCCACCATTTAAAGCTAACTATTTGTGCAACTTGATTGGCAACAGCAAATAGGCTAATCCAAAGACCCGTTGCCATGGCATATTTAATCTGGTAAATGCTAAACAGTGACCAGGCCATTTGCCAGGCGAAATTAAAGAATAATCCACAAACTAAGAAATATAAAAATGGCTTGTGCTGATACACATGAAATCCGAATCCTTTGCTTTTTGCGACAACTTTTTTTTCTAGCTTGGGCTCCTTATGTTTAAATAAATAATACACTTCCACTAAACCAAATAAAAAGGCTAGAAAAAATAATACTTGGTATGGAAATGGATTGGAAGGATGAAAATACTGTAATGATAGTCCGATAATAAACGTTGAAATCATCCCTACTATTGTTAAAATACGATTACGGTTACTAAAAAAATTACTTCTCCGTGACTCTGGGATTAAATCTCCGATAAAAGATTGCCAGCTTACGAGAGCAAACGAGCCTGGGAAATTCATTAAGCCAACTAGTATGACAAAAACCCAGCTTTTATAGTCACCTGGAATATATATAACAAATGTCATTAATATAAGAAATAATCGGGTAAAGAGAATGGATAAGGCGGTAAACCTTTTTTTCTCATTTAATCGCCCTAATAGGATTGAACCTGCAATCATCGCAAACATACCGATAAATTGAGGAAGTGAATTCATAAGGCCGATCTGATAATTGCTTGCACCTAAGGCACTGATGGCAAATAAAGTGAAGTAATTATTCGTAATGTTTGTGACGATTGTTGAAGCGATTCCATTTTGAATGCTAAGCTTTTCATTATACTCATACGAAGAAGGTTTCATTCACTCAGCTTCTTTCTTTTTCCATTTTCACTATTCAAAAGTTATCATACTCCCAATCGGTTTATTCCTGCAATAGGAATCTTTCGAATGCCGAAAAAAGACACCTTGCAAGGTGTCTTTTTTGCTACATTTTCAACATTTTTTCTAACACTTGTTGGACTTGGTAGCCTTGTTCGAACGTTACTATTTTAGCTTCTTTTCCTTCAATGGCATTAAGGATCTCCATAACAATATCATGCTGCTCGGTTCTTTCAATCGGCAGAACGGATGTCTGTTTATCTGGGGAACTCATACAAAGTTGGCTCCAATTTGTTAAATCAAGCGTCCCGTTCTCTCCAAACACTTTAAACGAGAGATGTTCCTTCTGGCCAATTCCGCTTACTCCGTTAAATAATACGGTTACGCCGTTTTGTAGCTTCATATGTGTGACAAATGCAGTTTCACACAAAGATTCGTCTTCAGGATATTCAACAAACGATGTTATGTCACGTAGTCCACCTAGCATATCGTGAATCATGTGAATATAGTGTGGCGCGACTTCCCTTATAAAGCCGCCTTGCTCCCGGCTAGAAATCCAATTATTTTTCTGCCAGGCACGTGGCCACTCGGTAAAATGTAAATGAACCTCTACCCTTTTTACCTCTCCGATTTCCCCAGTTAACACTTTATCTTTAAATAATTGATATACATTTGTATACACCATTGGAAAATTCATCGCATGTGTAACACGAGCTTCTCTTGCCGCTTCCAGCATTTCGATGGCTTCATTTAATGAATTGGCTAAAGGCTTTTCACATAAAACATGCTTTTTTTGTTTTAAAACGTATAAAACAATATCATGATGATATTTGGGAGGGACAGCAATATATACCAAATCAATCTCATTTTTCTGTAACATGTCTATATAATCCGTGTGGAGAGAAACGTCTTCCAATTCTTCTTTGAGCGCTTGTAATTTTTCAGCATTCTGATCACAAACAGCAACAAGCTCTACACCTGAATGGTACTGGAACTTTCGCAGTACACGTTCTCCAATTGCACCAATTCCAATCATCGCTACCTTTACTTCTTTTTTCATGTCGCCCCTCCATTCTTTAAACATTATATTCATTATAGCTTCTCTTTTTGATTTTTGAAATTTTGATTTTTCTTTCTATACGAGTAGACGATACAACAGGTTTGTCCTGTTACAAAAAAAGCGAACTTGAAGTCCGCTTCCTTTTTTATACATTATGTAAAACCATATACAACCTTTTATTTCTTTGTTCTCTCTCTTCCTCTGAAGAAAGATCGTATTTTTTTAACAAATGAAACACATCATTTAAGATGTCCTGAGTATGTTCATGGGTGAAAAATGCTTCAAAAGAAGAAATCATGTCTAAAGGTAAATACTCTTTTTGCGATTCGTATTTGTTACGAACGTCTTCAACGGGATGATTAAGTTTGCATTTGTTTTCCAAAATAACTACCTCCAGTATTTATGCCTACTCTATAACATTTATCGTACAAATGGCAAGTTGTATGTTCATACTTTGTGTGGAGATAATAGTCTGTATTAGTTCAAAAAGGAGCAGCTTATGAAGAACAGAATGGTATTTTTTCTTATCGGAATCCTGATACTAACCTTTGGTGTGTGCCTGATTATCCAAGCAGGTCTTGGTGCAGGGGCATGGGATGCACTGGCGATTGGAGAAGCACGTGTATTTGGCCTTAGCATGGGTACATGTGTATTAATTAATGGTATTATCCTAATTATTATTAATTCCATTCTTCAAAAAAAGAAGCCAGAATATTTAGCAGGTCTAACGATTTTATCGATTGGTTTATTAATTGACTTTTGGTTTTTTGTTTTATTTAATCACTATCATCCTGGGTCACTTTTATTGAAAGTCATCTCACTTATTTGCGGAATCCTCATATTGGGTCTTGGAATATCGATTTATCTTCAAGCAAAGCTACCATCAAGCCCCATGGATGTCTTAATGGTTGCGATTCATGAGCGCTTTGGTCTCTCACTTGGGTTATCGAGGGTGATCGCTGAGGGTTCAGCATTTATACTTGCTCTTCTCTTCAAAGGAGAAATTGGAGTAGGTACGATTGTTGTCACTTTAACTCTCGGGTATGTAGTACAGCATTTACACCCATATTTTGAACGACTTTATCATAAAAAAGTGAGAGCTCACAGCTAATGAGCTCTCACTTTTTTATTTATGCCTCTTTTTCAATGAATGGAAATGATATCGTAACGGTCGTTCCCTCTCCTTCTTTACTTTCAAAGCTAATCGTCCCATCATGATTTTCTATGATATTGTAGCTTGTCATCAAGCCTAATCCTGTTCCCTTCTCTTTTGTCGAGTAAAAGGGTTCTCCTATCAGCTTGATCCGTTCATCTGGCATTCCACATCCGTTGTCAATGATACGTACACAAAGTACCTCTCCTCCTTCTTCAAGGTTCACCATGATTCGTCCCTTTTCCTCGATGGCGTCTAGGGCATTTTGTAACACGTTATAGAATACTTGTTTTAGGGAGTTGCTATCGCCATTAATTTTTTTATTTGATTCTCCATTTTTTTGAAAAAGAATTTCCTTGTTGGCTAAAAATGCCTGTGGTGTAAAAATCTGAATCACCTGTTCTAAAAGTTCATTTACACAAATCGCTTCCTTCTTTCTTTCCGTTGGTTTTGCAAGAGATAGAAATTCAGAAAGAATGGATTCAATCCGACTGATTTCATTTAATATGATAGCTGAATAATGAGTTGAAACCTCTGCCCCTGAGTTCAGTAACTGAATAAACCCTTTGATGGGGGTTAAAGGGTTACGAATTTCGTGTGCAACGGCAGCAGCCATTTGCCCCACAACAGCTAATTTTTCTGATTTTCTTAGGAGCTCGTCCGTTTCCTTCCTTTTTTGAATATTACGTGTGACGGTAATAAATGGTGACATGCAATTGCTTTCGTCATCAGAGACTTTCTTTATAGCCGTTTCCATCCATATATACGATCCGTTTTTCTTTTTTGCTCGAAAAGCAATCGTTTGTTCTTCTAGCGTAACGAAGTCTTGGTCCTCAGGATGAACGAGTTTAGGTGAATAACAGCCAATTAGTTCTTCAGGCTCGTAACCAAGCTCTCCTTTGATAGACGGACTAATATACAGAAAGTGACCATGAGAGTCATGTAGACAAATAATATCTGAGCTGTTCTCTGCGAGCAGTCGATATTTTTGTTCGCTTTGTCTTAATCCCTCATAAACTTTAGTGAATTCAGTTAAATCATAAATTTGGGCGAGGAAGAATTTTTCCTTTGTTACTTGGTCTCGGATCGTACAAACCTTTAATCTTCCTGTTTTGATTTGTCCATTTTTGTGAATATAGCGTTTAACCATTTCGTATTCTTTGATGATTCCATTATGTAACCTTTGAAATTGACGAAAATCCTGAAGAAAATCATCGGGATGTGAAATACTTTCAATCGTTATCGAATCACACTCTTCTTTTGTATAACCGAGAAACTGGCAAAATGCGTTGTTCATTTCAATATATGTTAAGTCAGGCTCTATGACCACCTGTGGGAGTGTCGATTGATGAAAAATGTCCCTGAACATCATGTCCCTCCTTTGTTTACTGTTTATCTATATCCAAATTTATCCTTTTGTAAAACTCACCGCTGTATTTTTTCAAGTGCGAATGCTACTATTTAGTTGAAAAGGAGGAATCATGCATGACATACATAGATATGAATGAAACACTAGATTTATTATTCGAGTTAGTTTCTATTCCAAGTCCTTCAGGCAACACAAATGATGTGATTACCTTTGTAGAGAAGTTTTTAGAGGGGGTTGGAGTTGAAACAAAAAGAAATCGGAAAGGTGGCTTACTCGCTACAATTAAAGGGCGTGTAGATAGTCATCACAGAATGCTGACTGCGCATGTGGACACATTAGGAGCAATGGTGAAGGAAATAAAGTCAAACGGTCGGTTGAAGATCGATTTAATTGGTGGCTTTCAATATAACTCCATTGAGGGTGAGTATTGCCAAATTGAAACACGTAATGGAAAGAGATTTACGGGAACCATTTTAATGCGACAAACGTCTGTTCACGTTTACAAGGATGCAGGTAAAGCGGAAAGAAATCAAGAAAATATGGAAGTCCGAATAGATGAGGTTGTGAAAAATAAAGAAGATGTTAAGAAACTGGGAATTGAAGTGGGAGATTTTGTATCCTTCGACCCTCGTGTGGAGCGATCAGAAAGTGGCTTTATCAAGTCACGGCATCTCGATGACAAAGCTAGTGTAGCTATTTTATTACAATTGATCAAAACGATTAAGCAACAATCGATTCAACTTCCATATACAACACATTTTCTTATTTCTAATAATGAAGAAATCGGTTATGGTGGTAACTCCAATATCACACCTGAAACAGTTGAGTATTTGGCAGTAGATATGGGTGCCATGGGCGATGGTCAATCAACGGATGAATATACGGTTTCAATTTGTGTAAAGGATGCAAGCGGTCCGTACCATTATGAACTTCGAAAACATTTGGTACAGTTGGCTGAAGAAAATAATATTGAGTATAAGCTCGATATTTACCCATATTACGGTTCAGATGCTTCTGCTGCAATTCGGTCTGGACACGATATCGTCCATGGGCTAATTGGACCTGGTATCGATTCTTCTCATGCGTTTGAGCGTACTCATGAGTCTTCCATTGAGAATACTGGAAAGCTTTTGTATCATTATATTCAGTCTCAAATGGTGGAATGAAACGTAGGAATCCCCCACCCCATATTAGAATAGATGTTTATTGAATGAACATACTATCCTTTGAGGTGAGTCATTTGAAAGAAGAAAAGATGACAAGTAGTGAATCGGAAATAAGAAGAGCAAGCAAACGAGGCGCAGTGGAAGATATCATACATGTGGCTTCAGCTGAAGATGGTCATGATCTGCGTGTTTCCAATCGATTTGGAGCCAACTTAAAACAAGAAATTAACGATAGCGAAAACATGTAGTTTCAGTGCGAAATAGGCCTATGAAAAAATTAAAACCCGTCCACCCAGTTATGATAATCATGAACTGTGTGGACAGGTTCTTTTGCTTCTACAGTATTAAAAAGTAGTACGTGCTCCTAGATAACGTGATTTCCAGTAAGTGTTGTTCATGTCAGATATCGTCACGCCTTGAGAAGAACTTGCATGGATGAACTGATTGTTACCAAGATAAATACCTGCATGAGACGGACCTGCTTTATACGTTGTAAAGAAAACTAAGTCCCCTACTCTTGGTGCAGAAACAGATTTTGTTGCTCCCCAAATAGTCTCTACTGTTCGAGGAATAGAAACGCCTACTTTTGCAAATACATAATTTAAATAACCGCTACAATCGAATCCAGATGGGGTGCTTCCGCCCCAAACATAAGGAACACCGATATACTTCTTTGATTCAGCAATTAATGAATTAATCGTTGAAGTTGAAGTTGTTGGAGCAGTCGCTGTCCCAGAAAGTTTTAATACTTGTCCAACATACAAGGTATTGGTTGTTAAATTGTTTAAAGCTTTTAACTGATCAACAGTCATTCCATTTCTTGTTGAAATTCCCCAAAGCGTATCACCAGCTTTCACTGTGTACGTAGATGAAGAAGTTGTTGTGTGTGTGTGTGGTGCAAGTAATGTTAATGTTTGTCCAACATATATGCTAGAAGTAGAAAGCTTGTTCCACTCCATAATTTGCGAAACTGATAGATTATTGTTTAATGCAATTCGATAGAGAGTATCTCCAGAAGAAACCTTATGTGTTTTTTCATGTGCACTCGCTGTACCGTTGAAGGATGTGAAAAGTAAACCTGCTGTCACTGCGGCTGCAAATAGTTGTTTTTTCATGTATTCCCTCCTGTTAGCTCTTGTTGTTACCTTAATGATAGTTGGTATTTTACTAGAAAGGTATAACTAATAATTGGAGGAAATGTTTTTTACAACCATGTATGGCATTATTAATATATCTTAGAAAAAAGAGCCTTTTATATTACATGTATATTACAGCATGAAATCCACTTCTGTATTTGTTTGTGATAGAAATATTACAGCCATATTACAGGATTGAAATGTTTCTGGAAAAATTTTTTGATTTTGGTCAATTTTACTATTAAAAACGTTTGCATACATCGCAATCAAGTTCCGAGTAAATGAATATTAAAATAATTTTCTGAAAACAAGTCTTGACATTATTAACAAATCAATAATATTAAGGGTTTTTAATTATGTTGCTGATATATTATAATGAAAGACAAAAGATATTTAAAACAGTTACATAGAAAGGCTGATTCTGGTTGGAAACTTCAAATTTTATTAAGACAATTATTAAGGAGGATTTAGAAACGGGAAAGCATAAAGAGATTATTACCCGCTTCCCTCCTGAACCAAACGGATACTTACATATTGGTCATGCAAAATCGATTGTGATTAACTTTGGTTTAGCCGACGAGTTTAATGGTCGTACAAATCTACGTTTTGATGATACTAACCCATTGAAAGAAGATCAAGAATACGTTGATTCTATTAAAGAAGATGTAAAGTGGCTTGGTTTTGAATGGGAAGAGCTTCGATTTGCTTCAGATTACTTCGAAGAAATGTATGATAGAGCCGTATTATTAATTAATAAGGGACTTGCCTATGTGGATGATTTAACCGCAGATGAGATTCGGGAATATCGTGGAACTCTTACGGAGCCCGGGAAAGAAAGTCCATATAGAACTCGCTCAATTGAAGAGAATCTTGATTTATTTGCTCGTATGCGTAATGGTGAATTTGAGAACGGTCAGAAGGTACTTCGTGCAAAAATTGACATGAGTTCACCTAATATTAACCTTCGTGATCCAGTTATTTACCGAGTTTCTCATGCTAGTCATCATAACACAGGTGACAAGTGGTGTATTTACCCTATGTACGCTTTTGCACACCCGTTAGAGGATGCAATTGAAGGTGTAACCCACTCATTATGTACAACGGAGTTTGAGGATCAACGTCCTCTGTATAATTGGGTTGTTGAGCAATGTGAAATGGATAGTCAGCCACAACAAATCGAGTTTGGTCGACTAGGGCTTACGAATACAGTAATGAGTAAGAGAAAACTAAAACAGCTTGTTGACGAAGGTTTTGTAGATGGTTGGGACGATCCTCGGATGCCAACGATATCTGGATTACGAAGAAAAGGTTATACTCCAGAAGCGATTCGTGAGTTTGTAAAAGAAACAGGTATTTCAAAAGGCTCAGGTGTGGTAGATTCTGCTATGCTTGAACATTTTGTTCGTGAAGATCTAAAGTTGAAAGCACCAAGAACGATGGGCGTACTTCGACCGTTAAAAGTTGTTATTACGAATTATCCCGAAGGCCAAGTAGAGATGCTTGATGCGGAGATCAATCCGGAGAATCCTGAAATGGGCATCAGACAAATCCCGTTCTCTAGAGAAATATATATTGAGCAAGATGACTTTATGGAAAAACCTCCAAGTAAATACTTCCGCCTCTTCCCTGGCAATGAAGTGAGACTTAAGCACGCTTACTTTATTAAATGTGAAGAAGTCATTAAAGATGAGGATGGAAATGTTGTTGAAATCCACTGTTCGTATGATCCGGAGACAAAGAGCGGAACGGGCTTTACGGGAAGAAAGGTTAAGGGTACTCTACATTGGGTGGAAGCATCACAAGCGATTCCGGCAGAGTTCCGTCTATATGAGCCTCTTATTCTTGACAACACAGCTGAGGATGAAGAGGAGTCAGAAAACAAAACTTTCCTTGATAAGGTAAATGGAAATTCATTGCTAAAAATTAACGGATTCATCGAACCAAATATGTCTAACATCAAAGCACATGATAAATACCAATTTTTCCGACATGGCTACTTTAATGTAGATCCAAAGGATTCCAAGCCATCACATATTGTATTTAATCAAATTGTTTCGTTAAAGAGTTCTTTTAAATTATAAAAACAAATGGTCAATCTGCTTTTGCGATTGACCATTTGTTTTTTATATAGGCTCTTTTCTAAGTCAATGTTGCTATAAACATACTTTTTAGGAAATTAACTATATGTTTCAACAGCCAATCAGAATTTTTTCATCCTTAGAAAAGAGCTAC
Source organism: Bacillaceae bacterium (assembly GCA_041640555.1). Lineage (GTDB taxonomy): Bacteria > Bacillota > Bacilli > Bacillales > Cytobacillaceae > Robertmurraya_A. The sequence goes on along the minus strand of JBEQAB010000001.1, from coordinate 703,273 downwards.
TCACCAAATAGACCAAATAAACCCAGCGTTATACGGGAAAAAATCCGGCATTTGGATTTTTCTAAAAACAACAATCTTTACGAAAACAGCCTTTATACGAAAAAAAAACTGTAAGGGAATATTTCCCCTACAGTTTTTTATTGGCTTACTTCTTCATTGGCTGGTACTTCAGACTTTTCAGTTTCATCGGTTTCTATTTCAGTTTCTGTTTTTGTCTCAGCCTCAGCCTTGTTTGTATAGTCATAATCATTAGGATTTACTGGTGTAAAACCATCCGGTGTGTAGAAACGAAGCAAGTCTTTATTTACAATCACGTCAGATGTACGGAGCTTTTCTTCTGTTTGCTCCTTCATACGAGTGATCTCTTCTGTTTCCTCTATACGCTCTCCAGTTGCTGTATTGTAGAGTCTACCATCAATATAAGTAACAGATTCACTAATGAAGTTCCCGTTACGGAATGGTACAACAGAATCATGCTGTGGTGAAAATAAATCAGTACCAAGCTGTACATATTCCTTCGTACTTACACCAAGTAAATGTAATACGGTTGGCATTAAGTCGATTTGACCACCATATTGATGCATCGTTCCACCTTTAACACCCGGAATGTGTATGAAAAGTGGTACTCTTTGAAGTTGTGCACTTTCAAATTCATTTACCTCTTTATCAAGCACAATTGACATGGCTTTATTATGGTTTTCTGAAATTCCATAATGGTCACCATACATAACAATCATTGAATTTTCATATAATCCACTTTCCTTCAGATACGTAAAGAATTCGCTTAAAGCTTCATCTAAATAACGTGCTGTTTGGAAATAGTTATCAACCGAAGTGTCTCCAGTTGTATGCTTTTCGATGGTTGCTTCCTCTTGATCCATTGGATATGGGAAGTGGTTCGATAAAGTAATAAATTTAGCATAGAAAGGCTGTGGTACTGACTCTAGTAATGAAACTGATTCCTCGAAGAACGGTTTATCTTTAAGACCGTAGTTAAGGACATCTTCTTCTTTTGCATTGTAGTAGCTTAAATCATAGAACTTATCAAAGCCCAGTCGCTTATAAATTTCATCACGGTTCCAGAATGTACGATTGTTACCATGGAACACCGCTGATGTGTAACCTTGTTGTCCAAGAATGGCAGGTGCTGCTTGGTACGTGTTACGTCCTCTTGTAGAGAAAGCAGACCCTTGTGGTAATCCATATAATGAGTTTTCTAACATAAATTCAGCATCAGCTGTTTTCCCTTGCCCAGTCTGATGGAAGAAATTATCAAAATAAAAAGTATTAGAATCTCTAGTTAAAGAATTCATAAACGGAGTAACTTCTTGTCCGTTTAATTGGTAATCAATTAGGAAATTTTGAACAGACTCTAAATGAATATAGATTACGTTCTTCCCTTTTGCTACCCCAAATAATTCTGGGTTTGGCTCAGCGTATAACGCTCTTGTGAAGTTTTGCACTTCAGTAATATCATCCGTGTCTGCCATTGCTCGTTGAGCAGATACACCTGTGCTTTGAATCGCGTCATAAATAGTAAAGTTGTACATACCTAAATATTTAACGATATAGTTGCGGTCAAAAGTTCTTGTTAATAGCTGAGGACGATCTGTCTCAGCAAGTCCTAGATTAACTGCGAAGAAACCAAGACCAGTAAGAAAAACAAGAGTAAGTTGTCGTCTTTTTAATTTCCCAACCATCGGTGTTACTCGCTTTGTTAGTAACAATGTAAGCAAAATCAATGTGTCTAGAAAATACAATGAATCTGTTGGTCGAATTAAAGCTAAAATACTTCCTCCAAGATCCGATGCGTTACCTGTTTGAGTTAATGTTGGCAACGTTATGAAGTCGGAGAAAAAACGGTAATACACAATATTAGCAAACAATAAGAAAGTAAGAAAGAAATTAAATGTCACTAACATTTTTAGTGATCTTTTCCCTTTGAATAATAAAGCCAGTCCTAGAAAAAGAATGGCAGAACTAATTGGGTTAATAAATAACAAAAACTTCTGTATTCCATTATCAAGATCCAAATTAAATTCAAATCGATATGCTCCGTAAGTCTTAATCCACAAAAGAATAATTGCTACAAAATAAAATTGTATGTGTGTTAATTTTTTGTTAAGCATATTTAGTCACCTCTTCATCTTTAAAACCTTTACTATAATAGCTCATTTTTAATAATTGTCAATATCTTAAATAGTAGCGAGTAACAAACAATAGTGTACAACATAGTTATTAACAAATTGTGACGACTCTTGTCTTTTCTTAAAAAATATTTAATATTCTCTTTAAAAATGCCAATGATTTTTAGCATTCTGTTTACAAAAACAGATTATACCATAAAAAAAAGGAGTAAGGCACCCCTTACTCATAATTAATGTTGATATTTTTGTAAATTTTTTGGAAGCGTTTTTCTCTCTCTTCCGTACGAAATATCGGATCCTCTACCAGCAGTGAGAGCAATTTTCTTCTTTTATCTGCGTCATTTACACTCTCTTGAATATAGGTGCGCTTTTCCATTAGGAACTCTACATAATCCTCATATTCTTCACTATAAACGGCTTCTAGATCTTTTTTTATTTTTTTTGATAAAGTTGGACTCGCACCTGAGGTCGTCACTGCAATGGCAAGCCGCCCTCTTCTAACCACAGAAGGTACGATTACGTTAGAAGAGGAATAATCATCGGCAAAGTTAACGAGTTGGGAGGAACTGACCCCTTTCTGTAGTTCACTACTTACATGTGGATTATTGGTAGCAGAGATAATATAGAAAGCATCCGCAACATCACTTAGTTCAAACGATTTTTGGATCCAATGAACCAATCCATTGTTGACGTAGGGAATAATAGACTCCATGAGAGTGGGGCTTATAATCGTAATGTCCGCCTCTGATTGCAATAATCCTTCAAGTTTACGAGCAGCAATTCGGCCTCCGCCAATGATATATACTTTTTTGTGTTTTAGATTTAAAAAAACAGGATATAGGTTTTCCATTTCATCACCGTATACTTTTTTAGGAATCAGACTTTTTTGCTAGAGATAATAGAAGTGACGGGATAGTTGCTTCTTTTGTTTGCTCCGCCCCAGGGATATCGTGTGCTAGTAACGCATCCATTGTTTGCTTACCTAAGCAGTATATCTCTAGTTCTTTTAACTTATCTGTTGTAAGAAAATCAGTTTTATCAAGTGCTTTTATCAATATTGGTACAGAAGCCGAACTAGGAAAGATTACTGTATTAAGTATAGAGTCATCAAGAATACGCTTGAAAATAGGAAGATAGCTTTCATCCAATTCTTTTGTTGACGTTGTAAAGGTATCAAAATTCCCGAAATTCAAGACGTTTTGACTAGTTTCTTCTATATTATTAGTACTTCCAATGAGGAGGATAGTCCCTCCTTTTCTTAATTTCTCAATGGGTTCAGCGAGCAGCCCTTTGTTCAATAGAAGATTTACTGATTTCCGTGACAAGCCATACAAATCAGCTTGGATGGAACGAATGTCTATTTTCTCTTCTATTAATATTTGAAAGAATTCTTCTACACTTTCAGGTGAAGTAAATATCATGGAAGAATACATAGAAAGCTTAGATAAAATAAGGTGATCTGGAGTTGTTTTTACACGTTTCCACTTAGGAAACTCAATCACATCAGCCCCTTGTTCTTCTAATGCCTTTGCTAGATTACTCGCGTTTAGCCCTGTCCTTGGAAGCAATATTTGGCGACCAAATAATGGTTTTTTCTCAAACCAGTTGATTTTTTCTCTAAGAGAAGCGATATTTCCAACCAACGTGATGGCCGGATTCGTAAACTTTTCTTCCTCCACAATCTGAACGATCGTTTCAAGTGTACCTTCCAGTGTTTTTTGACGTCCAAATGTTCCCCACTGAATAAGAGTGACTGGGGTTGATGAGGGTTTTCCATGTGAAAGTAAATTCGTACATATATGGGAAAGGTTTCCTACCCCCATGTAAAAAGCAATTGTATCGATCCCTTTTGCTAGACCTTCCCAATTGAGAGTAGATTTACCGTCCTTTGATTTATCATGAGCCGTAACAATGGCAAACGATTCTCCATATTCCCGGTGGGTAACTGGAATACCGGCATAAAGTGGGGCTGCAATTCCAGAAGTGATTCCTGGAATCATTTCAAATGAAAGTCCATTTTGAGCTAATGCCTCTGCTTCTTCCCCTACACGTCCGAATACTCCAGGGTCTCCACCCTTTAATCGAACGACGATTTTTCCTGCAGCTGTTTTCTCTACAAGTAGCTCGTTTATTTTTTCCTGTCTGAGTGTATGACGATCAGGAAGCTTTCCACAGTAGATAAACTCACAATTTGGCGGTGCAAAATCCAGAAGCTTCGGGTTTGCAAGTCGGTCATAAAGAATAACCTCCGCACTTTGAATGGCTTCTAGGCCTTTTACTGTAATGAGTCCGATATCTCCTGGTCCTGCTCCAACTAAATATGCTTTTCCTGTTGTCATACAAACTTCCTCCCCTAAGGCAAATGGGGGCGAAGTCGCCCCCATTCTTTATATTAATAATAAGATGCGATTATCTTCTACTATTACTTCATAAGTTTTTACTTGTCCTTCGTCTGGTGCTTGAACCTTACCATCATTCAAAGAGATTTTCCAGTCATAAAGTGGACAGTATACAAAGCTTCCACTAACTAAGCCATCAGCCAATGTGCCTCCTTTTGGATGAGGACTTTTGTTCTCAACTGCTTTTACTTCTCCAGTTGATAATTTAAATAGGGCTATTTCTTTTTCGCCAAGTCGAATCACTTTTCCTGCTTGATGTGCTAATGTTTGATAATTTCCGACATCAACCTTTGTTAATGTTTGTGGCATATCAATCACCAAAACCTTTCCTTTAATTTTAACCATCATTTTCGTCTTCGTAAATATTAAATTTTCATTTACGATATTAGACTAAAACTTCTGGGATTTCCTCTGTTTTGTAATATTTTTCACGAATTTGTTGATTTTTCAGTGCTTCATTCCAAGGCTCATTGTATCTAGTTAGTGAACGATCCAGTTTCGTAGTTAATTCTTTTCTAACTTCAGCATCCTGCAGTACTTCTTTCACATGATCTAGGCCGACACGTTCAATCCATGTAGATGTACGTTCAAGGTAATTCGCGGTTTCACGGTAGTACTGAATGTAAGCACTAATCATATCCATTACTTCTTGTTCGGTCTTTAATGTACAGAGAAGATCACCAGCACGAAGATCGGTTCCTCCGTTACCGCCTACATACAACTCAAATCCACCATCAATTCCGACAATTCCCATATCTTTAATTCCTGATTCAGCACAGTTACGTGGACATCCTGATACGCCCATCTTAAATTTGTGTGGAGTGTCTAAACGTTCAAATTTTTTCTCAAGATCGATTCCTAGTTGCATGGTATCTTGTGTACCATAACGGCAGAATTGAGAGCCTACACATGTTTTTACTGTACGTAATGTTTTTCCGTAGGCATAACCAGATGGCATTCCTAGATCTTCCCAAACATTTGTCAAATCTTCCTTTTTTACACCTAGTAATGCGATGCGTTGTCCTCCAGTAAGTTTAACAAGCGGAATATCGTACTTTTCGGTTACCTCAGCAATTTTCTTTAAGTCCTCAGCATTGGTGACACCACCGTACATTCTTGGAACAACAGAGTATGTGCCGTCTTTTTGAATGTTTGCGTGCATTTTCTCGTTAACAAGTCGAGAGTCGCGTTCATCGAGATATTCTTCAGGATGGAGCATACCTAAGTAGTAATTAAGAGCCGGACGGCATTTGCTACAGCCTTCCTCGTTGTTCCAGCCAAGAACATTCATCACTTCTTTCGTACTCATCATGCCTTTTTCTTTAATTTCAGCAACTACCTCGTCACGACTTAAAGTTGTACAACCACAGAGAGTCTTTTTATTCGTTTTTGTGGCATCAAATGAATCACCCAATGTATAAGCAAGAATTTCCCCAACAAGACCTTTACATCGTCCGCAAGAACGACCGGCGTTTGTACAGCTAGATACTTGATCAACCGTTGTCAGCCCTTTTGTTTGAATGGCTTCCACTATAGTTCCCTTGGAGACGCCGTTACATCCACACACAATCTCCGTATCTGGCATAGAGTCAACGCTCATGTCTGCTTGGCTCCCGCCACAGCAACCAGAGTCTAAGATACTTGCGCTTGTTTTACCACTTACATCTTCTTTATCAACAAGCATGCGGAACAATTTTGTGCTGTCCTTTGTGTCACCATATAGAACAATCCCTACAACTCGATTGTCTCTTACTAGTATCTTTTTATAGATGCCTTCAAATTCATTGTGAACTTTAATTGCTTTAGTTGATTTATCATCAATAATTTCACCCGCAGAATAAAGGTCAACATCAGAAACCTTTAGTTGGGTGCCTGTTACAGATCCTTCATACGGTGCAACCTCTAAACCGAGTATTCTATGTGCTAAAACCTTCCCTTGTTCATATAGGGGGGCAACCATTCCATACGTGATTTCTCTATGTTCGGCACATTCTCCAACCGCATATACATTAGGTGTATTTGTTTCCATAAAGTCATTTACAACAATCCCACGGTTTACGTTAATGCCAGCTTCTATTGCAAGCTGTGTATTTGGTTTAATTCCGACGGCCATAACGACTAGATCTGTTTCGATTTCTGTTCCATCGTTAAATCGAAGACCTGTGACTCGGTCATCTCCAAGAATTTCACTTGTTTGTTTTTCAAAAAGGAACTTCATCCCTTGTGCTTCAAGTTCTTCTTTCAGCATCGTTGCAGCTGTTTTATCTAGCTGTCTTTCCATTAGGTGTGGCATCAAATGAACCACATGAACGTCCATTCCTAGGTCAATTAAACCTCTAGCAGCTTCTAGACCAAGAAGCCCCCCACCGATAACTACTGCTTTTTTATAAGTACGAGCTACTTCCATCATATTTTCACAATCTTGGATATCACGGAAACCTGTTACACCTTGTTTATTCGTACCAGGAACCGGTAGGATAAAAGAGCTTGATCCTGTTGCAATAATTAGTTCATCGTAAGCAACGATTCTTCCCGTAGTAGAAACGACTGTCTTTAATTGTGGATTGATCTTTGCAACAGCTTCATTTGTATATAAAGTGATATTATTTTCACGGTACCATTCCCATTCATTTAGAAAGATCTCATCTACCGTTGTTTTTCCTTGCAATACATTTGATAATTGAATTCGATTGTAGTTTGGATATGGCTCATTTCCAAAGATTGTTATATGAAAAGCATCGGGCGTTAGTTTAAGAATTTCCTCTATTACTCTGACTCCTGCCATCCCGTTACCAATAAGAACTAAATGTTTTTTTTCCATTTTGTTTTGTCCTCCCCAGCCTGAACTTTATGCTCGTTATTTCACAATCAACTTGATAGCTCTATTTTAACTTCTTTTATGTTGAAAACTTGTGAAGTTTGTCACACTTTCGTGAACTATGTGAATATATTCACATTTTGTTCAAAGTTTTGAAGCTTTCTGAATGTAAAAAAAAGCTGGTGCATGTTTACACCAGCTTGAAAACTAATTATACTTCTTGTTTGACTTTAGGACTTCCAGTAAACAGGTATTCGTATTGCTTATAACGAACCGTGAATAGCTTAATTGGATCCTCAAAAGCAGATGGATTTTGCTGAAGCTTTGTTAAAGATCGCTCATATTGACTAATCTTTTCTACTAAGTCTTCTGCTGTGTGTGTTAACTCATCCTTAGGTTTTTGAAAGAACGATTCTAAATCTCTTTGTATGGCCATTGCAAAAAAATGATAAGGCGCAAAAAACTGTTTGCTCACGTGTTTTGCTATTTCAGAATAATCTTCCGTTTCTACATAGCGCTTGTATTTTTGCTGCAGCATCGCTTTATTTTGACCAATACCAGCCAAAAGCTTCCCTGCACCCTTAAGCAACAATTGTGTTGGATTATGTTTTAACATAATGTTGATGTGGTCTAATTGAACCCCACTTGTCAACCGTCCAGTGTCTCTTCTCCAGTCGTGAAGTAATTGGTCATCTACAGGGAACTGGAATTTTTCAATTCCGTATAAGCCATTAAAGCTTGTAGCCATTTCATCTAAATAAGCACGAATCTGCTCTAGTTCCTCTTTTGTAAGACCAATCCATTTTTGAAGCGAAGAGTAGAGCTTTGGAAGGGTAGTGTTTTGTAAATATTCCTCCATGCGCCTATTCATTTCTTCATTTAATTGAAGATGAATAGTAGCAAGATTGCTTTGATCGGTAATAGATTCTGCTGTTAATTTTAGTACACTTGGTATGTCAGCTTCTACTTCTGCTGAAAGCTCCTGCAAGATCGAAATATAATTCATCTTCAGCCTTTCTCCAACTTCCTGTTCTAGATCAGCAAGTTGCATGGAAGCTCCACTAACCTTCGCTAACATTTCCTTATTCCACTGAATCACATCGATTAATTTTTCTTCTTTATCAGCTCGTTTAGCTAGAAGATAGTGTAGTGTTTCTTTAATAAAGTAAAGCTCTTTTCTTGTTCTTCTTTCGTTGGATCTCTCACTGTTTACTTCGGCTAAAACATGACTCCAGTCCAACGCCTGAGAAGTTGTGTACGGATAAATCTCAGCATTAGGGAATATTGGATTCAGGTTTTTCTTGACGGTTTCCATGTAATAAGAAACGCCAGTCTCTTCTTCAGCTACCTTCGGGATGGGAAGGATAAAAATGAACGTATGATCGTTAGCTTGTTGGTTCATTTGCTTTATCACATTCAATTCCATTTCGTTTAAGGGATTTTCCTCATTTAAAACATAAATAATGCTATCAGCCATGTGTAAATTAACAGATAGAGAGCTTCTTTCTTGAACTGTTCCACGATACGGTGGAATAGACATTAATGAAGTGTTTTGCTCTTTTAACAGTTCAAAAGGTCCTTTAGAATGGATGTAATGATCAGTTGACCCGATTTCCGAAGGACTGTCTACTTGTTTGGATTCAACGGAATTGACTTCTATTAATTCAGGTTCAGGCAAGTAACTATATAATGCTAATTTGGAAGACAATTGGCTTACTTGTTCGTGTCCAAGTACATCACTTAAAATCGTTGTTTGTAGCTTGCTTGTTCCTGTAAACAAAGTAATGGTGCTTTGCTTAGTTTGTAAATTCTCCATGATCCATTTTAGCTTATTGCTTACCTGCATATCTTCTTCTTCAGCCCAAGTAACGATACTTGAGAACAATTGTTTTGTTTGGTGCACATCAACTAATCCATTTAATGAAGAATTTGTTAGTGCATGGTTTGCCACCGAAACCGTATCTTCATCGATCGTACCTGGGAAAACTTCATTCCATGCCAGTACTGCACATGCAGTATACACAAAATGATTTGATTCTGCGAAACGCATCCAATTTTTTAGCAATAATGGAATGATTCCTTGAATCTCATTCAAGGAATACTTTCCATTTAAGAATAGTTGAAAAGTTTTTAAGTATTGTTGGGATAGAAGCTTCCATGATAACTGTTCAGGAAGCTCTGATTGTAGCAGTAACGAATTAAGCTCGCGTACCCAATTAAGTAGCTCTGATTGTTCTTCGTAATTTTCCCAAAGCTTAAAAACAATCTTTTCAAAACGAATACGATCAAGGCGTAACATGTACGATAAAAACGGAATATACTCTTCAGGTTTAAAAATGGTGGTGCGTTTTTCATCGCAATATTTTTTAATGATATCGATCCATTCTGGAGAGTTAGTGCGCATAAATTCTTTCATGGCAAGATTAATTGCGTTAGCCCAATCTTCATTTTCTTCAAAGAAGAGACGCGCAAGTTCAGCGACTCCAGGATAGTCAGGGTGGTTGTTAATGGTTTCGCTAATAATAGATGTGGCTTCATGGGTACGACCGTCTTTTACGTAAAGTCTAAATAGCTGTAAAGAAACTTCTGTATGAAGGACAATCGATTCTGTACTTACTCTTTTATAGATTTCCTCTGCAGTTGAGTATTGCTCTAACTCCAAGTAAGCATCTGCGATATTCTTTTTGGCCCATGGTGCTAACTCATTTTGAATACTTTCCCACTTAAAGATTGCTGCCTCGAAGTCTTTGTATAGGAAATATACTTCCCCTTGTGCGAATCGAATGGGTGTTAAGTCGGGAACGTCCTTTTGTTGCTCCCTATAATATGCTTCCCCGAGCGAACGTACGGGAAAATCCGTTTCTTGTTCAATTAAGGTTTGATAATATTTTTTCTGAACGAATTGCTTCTCTGATGTCATAATAATTCCTCCATATTTTTTCTCCCCATTCATTTTAATAACCGATAGAGTAAAATATGCTAAGATGCTATGTAACTCTTCATTGATTCTGTTTATTATAATATGATTCTACATATTTCGGAGAAAAATATCTTTTTATGTCGTAAAATGAACAAAAACACCTAGCTCAAAGGAACTAGATGTTTATATCCAACGCAAACACGATGGGTGTGTGTCACCCTTTGTAGTTGATGACGGTGTGGTAGAGGAGCTCAGTTCCGAGTGAGATATCCTCAATTGTTGAAAATTCTTTCGGATTATGGCTGATTCCGTCCTTGCATCTCACAAAAATCATGCCGTATTCGCAAGCGTATGACATGGATAGAGAATCGTGAAAAGGACCACTCATTAATTCAATAGGATTTAGGCCGATCACTTCACTTTGTTGCCTCATGATATTCATTAATCTTTCAGAGCAATACCTTGGTTCGCTATTGGTATCCTCCGAAATGGTATAGCGTAAACCATGAGTTTCCGCTATTTCTTTAATTTGATTACTTAGGTTAGCTTCAAGCACATGTCTTCGATTAATATCAATATCACGTAAATCGACAGTAAAAGTTACTTTCTCAGGTATTATATTTCGAGAGTCTGGGAATACCTGTAGACTTCCGACAGTTCCTACGGTTGGCGCATTTGGATCCTGACTGGCTAGCTCGTTTAGTGCGACAATTACTTTCGCAGCACCAACTAGCGCGTCTTGTCGCATGGACATCGGAACAGATCCAGCATGACCGGCAAAACCTTCGAACTCAACAGAAAGCCAAAGTGGTCCAGATATACCTGTCACAATTCCAACAGGAACCCCCTTTGCTTCTAAAATAGGACCCTGTTCAATGTGAAGTTCTAAGAAGGCACCAATCACCCCTTCTTTATACTGTGAATCCTTAAATTTAGTTGGATCACAGCCGAACTCGATTAGCGCTTCTCTTCTTGATACCCCATTTTTGTCCTTCCTCTCAAGCTCTCCCTCTTCTAGCTTGCCAAGAATTCCTCTCACTCCAAATAAACCTTTGTTAAATCGGCACCCTTCCTCATCACAAAAGGCAACTACTTCGATGGGAGTATCAGGGACTATGTTTTTTTCTATCATCGTTTGGACAACTTCTAGGGCACCCAATACGCCAATTACTCCATCAAATCTTCCTCCATAAGGCTGTGAGTCGATATGAGAGCCTACCATTAATATAGGTGCATTAGAATTCTTCCCTTCTAATCTACCAATTAAGTTTCCAAAATGGTCAATTCTTGCCGTTAAGCCGGCATCCTCCATCCACCTTTTAACTGTCTCAACTGCTTGTTTATCTTCCGTCGAGAGCGCTAAGCGGCAAACACCTGTATCGGAAATCTTTCCAATCTCCGCAAGCTCATGTATTCTTTTTTCAAGTCGCTCTTTATTGATAGAAAGAATTCGTAGCGTCATCTATTTCCCTCCTTTCGATTTAAATGGTTGAAACGTAAGGAAGATTATGTGCCATAGCAACTCCTTCGTAAACGACCTTCCCATCAATAACATTTAACCCTTTAAATAATGACTTGTTTTCAGCAAATGCTATTTTATAGCCTTTGTCAGCTATTTCGATAATATATGGAACTGTGACATTTGTTAACGCAATGGTTGACGTTCTTGGTACAGCTCCAGGCATATTGCCAACTGCATAATGAACGACACCATGTTTTAAATAGGTTGGATCCGCATGAGTGGTAACATGTGTAGCCGTTTCAAAAATTCCTCCTTGGTCAATGGCCACATCAACAATGACAGAGCCTTCCTCCATAAGTCGAACCATCTCTTCAGTTACTAGTTTAGGAGCTTTCATACCAGGAAGAAGAACCGCACCAATGACCAAGTCAGAATCCGCAACCGCTTGACCGATCGTATATGGATTCGACATAAGGGTTGTAATGGATGAGCCAAAGATATCGTCTAATTCTCTTAATCTTGCTGCACTAACATCAAGGATCGATACCTTCGCACCAAGACCAATAGCAATTTTCGCTGCATTGGTTCCAACAACCCCTCCACCGATAATCGTAACTTTTCCCCGATTTACACCAGGAACACCGCCTAGAAGGATTCCTTTTCCACCCTTACTTTTTTCTAAATAGGTGGCCCCGATTTGAGCAGCCATTCTTCCTGCTACCTCGCTCATTGGTGTTAATAATGGCAAACTGCGATCGGGCAATTGAACAGTTTCGTAGGAAATGGCAACTACTTTTTTCTGAATGAGTGCTTCTGTTAACGTAAAATTGGCAGCTAAGTGCAAATAGGTGAATAAAATCAATCCTTCATAAAAATAAGCATATTCACTTGGAATGGGTTCTTTTACTTTGATGACCATTTCGCTTGCCCAAGCTTCAGCGGCTGTTTCAACAATACACGCTCCCGCTTCTATATACTCTTCGTCAATGAAACCTGATGCCAGTCCCGCTCCCTTTTCTACGAAAACGTGATGACCTTTTGTGCTTAATTGTAGGACGCCAGCAGGTGTAAGAGCAACGCGGTTCTCTTGGCTTTTGATCTCTTTTGGTACTCCGATTTTCATAGCATTCTTCCTTTCTAGTCATTTGGAAAACACACGATGCTCTTTGTTATTTGATGAGCTCCTCTAGTTCAGATGTGACCGTTGTAAATAAGAAATCGAGTTCTTCCTCTTTAATAGATAATGGGGGAGATAGGGTCAGAACATTATTAAATCCAGCTACGGTTGCTCCGTTCTTCCCAATTATGAGTCCTTTTTTCTTGCAGCCAGCAATCACTTGGTTCACCAAATCCACATCTAATGGTTCCTTACTGGCTTTATCCTTTACGAGTTCAATTCCTATTAGTAACCCTTTTCCTCGAACATCCCCTACAAACGGATGGTTCACTAGTCTTGTGTTCAATCTCTCCTTGAGTTGTGCTCCTAAATTTTTGGAACGATCAAACAGCTTCTCTGTCTCCATGATTTCAAGGTTTTTTAATGCAAGAGCACAAGCAGCCGGATTGCCACCGAATGTATTAACATGGCGGAAGTAATCGTATTCTTCACTGCCTTTAAAAGCTTCATAGATTTCTTTTTTGACTGCTGTTGCTGATAATGGAAGATAGGCGCTGGTGATCCCCTTTGCCATCGTAACTATATCAGGCTTTACTCCATAATTCATGAAACCGAATGCTTTCCCTGTACGACCAAATCCACATATTACTTCGTCAACAATTAATAATGCTCCGTGTTTTTCACACGCTTCCTTCACGCCCTTCATATAGTTATCAGGAGGAATGAGGATCCCTCCTCCGGTAATGATCGGCTCCATGATAACTCCAGCAATCGTTTCACTAAGCTCCCATGTCATCACACGCTCGATATCTTTGACAGAGTCAAGTTCTGAGGCTAGACTGTCAATTTGATCGTTTGATCGATAAGAGTCAGGTGGCGGCACATGAACGAATCCAGGAGCTAATGGTTCATATTTAAACTTTCTCTGTGCCTGCCCTGTTGCAGCAAGAGACCCCATTGTATTTCCATGGTAGGCTCGATAACGAGAAATGAATTTATAGCGTGAGTGGTTCCCCTTTTGCTGATGATATTGTCTTGCTATTTTAAATGCGGTTTCATTCGCTTCTGAACCGCTATTGGAAAAAAAGATCACGTAATCGTCGCCCAAAAGTTCATTTAGCTTTTCAGCTAATTGAATCGCAGGGGTATGGCTTTGGGTGAGTGGGAAATAAGCCATTTTCTTTAGTTGCTCATACGCAGCATCAGCAAGCTCTGTCCGACCATATCCTACATTGACACACCAAAGGCCCGCCATTCCATCCAAAAAACGATTTCCTTCATGATCAGTAACCCAAGCGCCTTCTGCTTTTTCAGCGATCATCGTACCGTTTGGATTGTATGGTTTCATGGAATGCCATACAAATTCTTTATCTTTTGTTAGAAAATCTTCTCCTTGCTTCATTTGAGTCATCGCAAATTCCCCTTTCTCACCCTGTTAGGTTTTAATAGTCAAAACGGGATGTAATCATTTTCTTTTTTGTAAAGAAATTGACGCCATCCTTTCCATTTACATGTAAATCTCCATAAAAAGAGTCCTTCCATCCAGAGAATGGGAAAAAGGCCATCGTAGCAGGTACACCAACATTGATTCCAAGCATACCAGCGTCTGCTTCTTCTCGGAATTGACGAATAGCAGCTGCATCCTTTGTATAAATGGTTGCTCCATTACCGTATCGGGACTTGCTAATAAAAGATAACGCTTCATCTAGATCTTTTGCCCGTAATAGGCTTAATACTGGGGCAAATATTTCATCTTTTGCTATCTTCATATCAGGAGAAACATGGTCGAAAATCGTTGGTCCAAGAAAACTACCTTCTTTATGCAGTTCCATCTCTGGTCGCCCGTCGCGAACGAGAGTGGCCCCTTCTTTTACACCGATATCGATGTACTGTAACACCTTCTCGCGGTGAGAGTCACGGATAACTGGTGTTAGTAATACTTCCTCATTCAAACCATTTCCGATTAGTAATTCGTCTGCCTTTTGTTTAAGTGCAGCTACAAAATGTTCTCCATCTCCAACAACAACGACTGCACTACATGCCATGCATCGTTGGCCAGCGCTTCCAAAAGCAGAGCTAATGATATGTGAAACTGCTTTTTCGGTATGAGCATCGGGCATGACGACATGATGGTTTTTAGCTCCGGATAATGCCTGCACTCTTTTTCCATTTGCAGCTGCACGCTCGTATACATACTTTGCAACCGGCTGTGACCCAACAAAGGAAATCGCCTTTACATCCTCATGTTCGATCAGCCCATTTACGACATTATGTGCACCATGAACAATATTTAGCACTCCTTTGGGAGCTCCGGCTTGAGTAAATAGCTCAACAAGTTCACTTGCTAAAAGAGGCGTTCGTTCCGACGGTTTTAGTACAAAGGTGTTTCCACAGGCAATCGCAAGTGGGAACATCCATAATGGAACCATCATTGGAAAATTGAAGGGTGTAATTCCACCAACTACCCCTAACGGATAACGATACATTTCGGAATCAATATCTTCTGCAATATTAGATAAAGTTTCACCCATCATCAGTGTAGGAGCGCCCGCGGCAAACTCAACACATTCAATTCCACGTTGAACCTCTCCGTATGCTTCCTTATACGCTTTGCCATTTTCTTTTACCACTAACCGAGCGAGCTTTTCATGATTTTCTGTTAATAAATAATGGTATTTATATAGAATCCTTGCTCTTTTTGGCACGGGAGTGTTTTTCCACGTTTGAAAAGCAATGCTAGCTGCTTTAACTGCCTGATCAACGTCCTCTTTTGAAGAAAGGGGAACGGTTGCAATCACCTCTGACGTTGCCGGATTAATTACTTCCAATGAATCTGAACTATATGCCTCAACCCATTCTCCATTAATATAGTTTTTCAACTTTACCGTATTTTTTTTGATTACTGTCATTCATGCATCCCCCTTATAAATAAGTAGTTATCCTCTATAATTATTATCAAGGATATGCTCCCTTTGTGACATTAGACGTTTTGTAAAAAAATGCTTGTGTTAAACTTTACATTTTGCCTTCTTTGGGGAATAATTGATGTCCCCCTTTCTCTTTCTTCAACTGAGAAGTCAGAAGGAATTCGTGAGATAAAATCATGAACTCAATCGCAAGCCTTTTTTCATGATGTAAAAAGTCTTCACCAAGTAGCTTTTCTAATTTTTCAATACGATGGTAGAGCGTTTGACGGACGATAAATAATTGCTTAGCGGTTTCCTGTTTGGACCCGTTACAGGCTAGATATGTTTTTAACGTTTCTAATAACTTTCCATTGTACATAGCGTCATAAGTTAGAACGGGTTCGAGATACTCCATGACAATTTCTTGTAGATTTATATGTTTATTTAATAAGGAAATAAGACGGAAAATATGCAGATCATCATAAAAATGACATTGAGAAGGTACGGTTAAGCGGTCTTGGATGCGGATTGTTTCTAAGGAGGTTAAATAGCTTTCATGAACATGGGCTAATTGTGGAACAAATTTCCCTACACCAAGTACAAAAGGGCTCGTTTGCTTAGATATTCTTATATCTGATTTTTCTAACCGTTGAATCCCTTCCTTCATTCGGACCTTCCATGTTGAGGAATTGCGTTCGTTAATGAAGATAAAAGTAATCGTTTGCTTTTTTTCAATGGAAAAGAGTGTAAATCCTTGTGGTTCAAAAAAAGTGCGAACGTATAAATTAAAATAAGTAATATCAAGCGTAGAAAAGTCTGAGATGGATTCTAACTTAAATTGACAAACAAATGCACCATTCGGCTTAATTTTAGGGAAATGATAGCCCAAATAGTCTTGGATTGCATCTTCGGTATGTTCCCCATCGAGCCAACCTGAAAGCCATTCAGATTCCTCAATCCTTTTTTTCTCTTCTACATATAGTTGTCTTAAAAGGAGCTGCGCCAGTGCGGTTGCGGTTCGATCGAGTATTAAGTGATCAAATTCTGTAAGTGTACGGTTTTCCGCAAGTAGATATAATTCTGCATATGTATCTCCTAATATATGAATGGGGACTTTTGTCATCGACTGAGTAGAGTGATCGGTGCATTGATTTATCTCATCATGTATCAGTTGAATAAATTTCTTTTTTTCACTTGTTTTTACATCTGGAGAAAATTGCATTTCTTGATTGTTAAAGACAATCACTACTTGAATCTGTAAGTATTCCTTAGTAAACTGAAGGATTTCCTTGGTATGGCCAAATGTAAGTAGTTTTTTGTTTAGTTCCTGTGTGTAGCTTTCAAGTTCCGATATCATTTGGTATTGTCGATTGATAAGGAGTGCATGAATATCTTGTGTGATTTCTACGAAGGGTACTTCATTGTGAAAAATGAGTAACGGAAATTGGTGAAGGTTACAAAGATCAATCACTTCATTTGGTATATGCGTGGTGTACGTACCTAGTTCAATACATAATCCGGATGCATTCACTTCAATTAATTGCTCCACAACGGATAAAAATAACTCCTTGTTATCATGTAGTAAGGCACAAGTGGATAAAATAAATTCTCCTCCTCGTAAAAGCTTGCGAATATTTGTTACTTCTACAATATGTACCCACTTTACTGGACGAATAATTCCTTCTTCACCTGCGAGAATTTCTATTTCTTCAAAATGTTTTCTTTGTAATAAATCTCCTACCGTAATATACGATTTCAAGGAACAGCCCCCTCCCACTTTAATTGGTAAAAACGTGAGTCACTCAGACATGTCTGTATGACTCACGTTTTTGTTAGGCACCTTTTTGCTGTTTTATGATCATTACAGAGAAATACTTACGCCCTTCAGCTGTAGCTACATGCAAGGTGACAGTTTCTTTTTCATCAGATTGTTCGTTTATAAAGTCAACAAAAGATCCGCTTAATGTTTCTGTGACACTTTTTATCGTAAATCCTTTTTGAATGAAAAAATCAATTTTATCTCTTTCCTGAAGATATTGTTGGTGTTCAGACATAAGCTATCCTCCTTTTATACTTGTGTGTTTATTGGCTCTGTTACAAGGACAGATTCTTCTCCTACTTCTATATCCCAATCACGTCCGACAGAGATACCAAGGTATTTTTCGTCGCTAGGATCTATAAGCTCAGCTTGCTCATATTTTTTAAACCACCAATACTTGGCTAAGAAATAGTAAATGATTGCTCCTACCAAGAATCCTACAATAAAGGAGTACGTTGATAAATAGTATGCTGCTGCGCCACCAATGATCCATGAAATCATACCAGCAAGATTGACACCATTCATATATTTGAATTGACCATCTGCTTCGTATAGGTCTTCCACATTTACTCTTCTTTTACGAATCACATAATAATCCGTAAATAATATACCAACGATGGCTGATAGAATCCCACCAATCACGAGTAGAGCTGGAACAATTACCCCAAATAAGCTCCATGGTTGAACAACAATTCCAATCACACCGGCGATGATTACTCCAACCCAGAACGGAACTTTCGGACCGCCAACATTGGAAAAAATCGTTGCCGCTGGAATCACATTTGCAGATGTATTAGTTGACCATTGTGCTAGAACAATCATTAGGAGAAGAATACCTAGTATAAAGCCAGTAGCTGCTTCCTGTAGTGCAACTACAGGATCATAATTTAAAACAGCAATATAGGACACTGCACCGATAATGACCATAAATGTGTTTGTAATTGGCATGGCAATGATATTTCCAAAAATTTGAGCTTTGTTTCGTTTAAACCAATTTCTTTCGTTTTTTGGAGCCTTGATAAAACGAGATAAGGAAGGCATATCCGCGGCAAGAGTTGCCCAAAACCCCATATTTGCCATAACAACAACCATAAATGCGGTTAAGGCAGCACCACCAGTAACCGGACTTTCTACCCAAGTCCAAACATCTCTTCCTTGCTCTATGGCTTTGTCAGAAAGGGAAGTATACATCCAGGCAGAGATAATAATGATGATCGGAGCGGCAAGGTCAGCGAACCGTTCAATCGCTTTAATTCCTAAGGCGGTATTTACTAGTTGAACGGTAGCAAACAGTACAAAGCAAATAAACCAATTATCAAATTGAAAAAGTGCATTTAGTATTCCGTTCATTGCGGTTGCACCAAAATACGTATTTATACCAAACCAACAAGCAGCGGTTACTCCACGAACGATGGAAGGGATATGAGTACCGATGGTTCCAAAAGGGGCTCTCATATAGACTGGGAAGGATAATCCATGTTCGATTCCGATGTCTCCAATTATTGTCATAAAGATTCCGATTGCGACTGAACCAATGATCGTTGCTACAATTACCCAGCCAAGAGGAAGACTCTGTACACCAGAGCCACCAATCGCAAATGCTGCTAAAACGACTGCCATCCCTACCCAAATAATTGAAAAACCTAATGATCCAATTTTCTTATCGCTGTGGGAAATGGGAAGTAAATCTGGAGACTTTAAATAACCACTACTTTTTTTCATGAAACCACTCCTTTTTAGTTTTTATATATAAAATTTTCTGATAAAGAAACTCACAGAAAATTTATATCCCTTCCCATTTGCATTTTTTGATTTAAATTGGTACGGAATTGTTTTCCGTTTCTAGCGTTTTTCCGTACCTTGCTCGCTTAATGTATTGTCCCCCACCAATTGTACCGACAAACGCTTTGTCACGAATGACAAATTCTCCTCTAGAGAGAACCGAGACGGGTTCACCAATTACTTCGATTCCTTCAAAGGCATTGTAATCAACCGCCATATGGTGTGTTTTGGCTGAGATCGTACGCTTAATATCTGGGTCGAATATGACAATATCAGCATCTGTACCAACCGCAATAGTTCCCTTTTTTGGATAAAGACCAAAAAGCTTTGCAACCTTTGTTGATGTGATATCTACAAACTGGTTTAAAGAGATTCTGCCTTTTTTCACACCTTCAGAAAACAAGATGGATAATCGGTCCTCGATGATGGGACCTCCATTTGGAATTTTTGAAAAGTCCCCTTTACCAAGACTTTTTTGGCCATTAAAATCAAAAGAGCATTGATCGGAACCTATCGTTTGCAGCTCACCAGTTTTTAGAGCATTCCATAATACATCTTGGTTCCATTTTTCACGTAATGGCGGTGACCAAACATATTTGGCTCCCTCAAAATTTGGTTTTTCGAGATAGGACTGATCAAGAACTAAGTATTGTGGGCAAGTTTCTCCCCAAATATCAATTCCTTTTGAGCGAGCTTCTGCAATTTTCTTAGCTGCTTCTGCACAAGAAACATGCACGACGTACAGTTGTGATTCAGCAAGCCCTGTTAAAGTTGCCGCTCTTCCAGTTGCTTCCCCCTCTACCTCAGGTGGTCGGGTTAATGCATGGTAAATAGGGTCTGTCTGATTCAACTCAAGTGCTTTCTTTGTTAAGAAATCAATCACATCCCCATTTTCGGCATGCACCATCACGAGTGCTCCATGATCCTTCGCCGCTAACAAAGTACGGAATAAAGTCTGATCATCTGCCTGGAATACATTTTTGTATGCCATAAACACTTTAAAGGACGTGATTCCCTCTTCCTTCATGATTGTTGGTAGCTCTTTTAGTACTTGGTCATTAATTTCACCGATCATTAAATGGAAGCTGTAGTCAATAACCGCCTTTTCTTTTGACTTATCGTGCCACACTTTGATGGAATTTTTTAATGGTTCCCCCTTATTGGTCAAACAAAAATCAATAACCGTTGTAGTTCCACCAAAAGCTGCCGCTATAGTCCCTGTTTCGAAATCATCTTTTGTTACGGTGCCGCCAAATGGCATATCTAGATGGGTATGAGGGTCGATTCCACCGGGAAACACGAATTTTCCTGATGCATCAATTACTTCTGAGTCGTTCGAAGGAAGGTTATTACCGATTTGGCTAATGGTTCCATTTTCAATTAGAATGTCTGCTTGATAAGTATCAGTTGCTGTTACGACCGTTCCGTTTTTGATTACTTTCTTCAAGTCTGATTCCTCCTTAAATGATCTATCTTTTTATAATGTCTGCATTACAAGCTATGGCACCTAGTGCTGCTTGCCTTTCGTTCCAAGTCATTGGTGGCAGCTCGTTTGGTAGTTCAACCATGTCAATTGCACCTTCAACAGGACAAACAATCGAGCACAAATTACAGCCTACACAATCTTCCTCCCGAACACGCAAAATACTTTCCCCATTGACTCCTTTTAACATATCAATGCATTGGTGAGATGTGTCCTCACAGGCGATATGACATTTATTGCAATTGATACATATATCGTTATTGATTTTCGCAACAATTTTATAGTTTAGGTCCAAATTTCCCCAATCAGAATATTTAGGTACAGATTTACCCACTATATCCATGACCGAAGCGATTCCTTTGTCATCTAAATAATTGTTTAAACCATCAATCATATCCTCAACGATGCGGAAGCCGTGATGCATCGCAGCTGTACACACTTGTACGCCTGTCGCACCCATCAACAAGAACTCCACTGTATCTCTCCAGTTTGAAATTCCACCAATTCCTGAAATCGGAACATTAATATGAGGATTTCTCGCACATTCACCGACCATATTTAAGGCAATGGGTTTTACTGCGGGTCCGCAATATCCCCCGTGTGCCCCTTTACCTGCAACATGAGGAATGGTGTTCCAAGTATCAATATCGACACCAGCTAAGCTATTGATGGTATTAATCATGCTAATGGCATCTGCACCGCCACGTGTAGCTGCCTCAGCTGTGACAGTGATATCAGTAATATTCGGAGTGAGCTTAACAATGACGGGTGTTTGGGCAACTTCCTTTACCCAATACGTCTGTTTTTCAACTAGCTCTGGTACTTGGCCAGAGGCTGAACCCATACCTCTTTCTGCCATTCCGTGTGGACATCCAAAATTGAGCTCTAACCCGTCAACACCTATTGCTTCTACCTTTTTAACAATCTCATGCCACTTTTCTTGTTTGGGCTCTACCATAAGAGAAGCAATGATTGTGTGATTGGGAAATTTCTTTTTGGTTTCCGCGATCTCCTTCAGATTCACCTCAAGTGGTCGATCGGTGATCAGTTCAATATTGTTAAAGCCTGCCACTCTTTGCCCATTGAAGCTAACAGCAGCAAATCGAGATGAAACATTCAGTATCGGTTCTCCTAACGTTTTCCAAACAGCTCCACCCCAGCCTGCCTCAAAAGCTCTCTGCACTTGATATCCAGAGTTTGTCGGGGGAGCTGAAGCGAGCCAGAAAGGATTCGGGGAATGAATCCCTGCCAAGTTGATACGTAAATCTGCCATCATCATACCTCCTTGAATTGAGTAGCCTTTGATTAGGCGTTTTCAGATACGGTTTTGTTAATCATTTGGTGGATGGCGTGTGCAGTTTTCTTTCCTTGTTGTGCTGCAGAAACAACCATCGCTTCTCCTTGACCTTTTCCGAAAATAACATCTCCACAAGCAAATACCTTTTTATTGGAGGTCTGGTATGTGTTTTCGTTAATGGTAACGACGCCACCATCATGCTCGAGGTTCATCTCCTCGATCAGATTTACGTATCTAGACTGGCCAATCGCTTTTATAACAGCATCCACCTCTAATTGGAATTCAGATCCTTTTACCGGAACAGGCTTCCTTCGACCATCTTCACCTGCTTCATTTAGTTCCATTTTGATACATTCGATGGCTTTTACATTCCCAAGTTCATCTCCGATAATTCTGATGGGTGCGGTTAACCATCTGAACTCGACTCCATCCTGTTTGGCAAATTCATATTCAAAGTCATACGCAGTCATTTCCTCTAGAGTTCTTCTGTATAAGATCTTTACGTTTTCTGCACCGAGTCGAACAGAACAAGTCGCGCCGTCAATGGCTGTATTACCCGCACCAATAACAACAACTTTTTTACCGAGGAACTCATCAGTGATAGGACTTGTTTTCGTTTGTTTTACAAACTCAATCGCATCATATACCCCTTGTAAATCTTCCCCCTCAATTCCTAGATTAGGAACACTAGACATGCCAATGGCTAATATAACCACATCATAGTTTTCTAGAATTTCTTGGACAGAAATGTCGACGCCAACCTTTGTGTTTGTCTTAATTTTTACATCGATACTTTCCACTTGTTCGACTTCCCAAAACGATACTTCCTTTGGCAGTCGGAACGAGACAATTCCGTACGTATTAAGGCCGCCAGCATGTTCAGCTGCTTCAAAAATCGTTACATCATAGCCTAGGATACCTAGCTCTCTCGCCGCTGATAATCCGGCAGGTCCACCACCGATTATGGCAATCTTAGTACCGTTTTTCTTACCAGCTTTAAAAAGTGTTTGGTTATTTTTTATTGCCCAATCTGTAGCAAAACGTTGTAGGTTTCCAATCATAATTGGCTTAGTAGAATGGTTGAGTACACATGAGCCTTCACATAATTCTTCTGTTGGGCAGACACGGGAGCAGCTTGCGCCAATTGGATTGGCTGACATGATGGTGGTTGCGGAACCTTTTATATTTCCAGAGGCTATTTTTTTAATGAAGGTTGGGATATCAATGCCTGTTGGACAGGCTGTAATACATGGTGCATCATAGCAATAAAGGCAGCGATTTGCTTCCTCTACCGCCTCTCGATTGGAAAGTCCAGGATGGACCTCCTGAAAGTTAGTGGCTATATGTTCGTAGGAAATTCTCGATTGTTTTACCGTATTCAAATGTAAATACCCCCTATTAGCTTTTTGTTTTTTTCTTGCTTTCTAAATTGAGGTCATTTTCTCATACGTTTCCGGACGTCGATCACGGTAAAACTGCCAAACATCTCTTACTTCACGAATCATTTTTTTATCCATTACTCCAATGATTACTTCATCTTTGTCTCGGCTACCCATGGCCACAAAGCTACCTCTCGGATCAACGAGGTACGATTGGCCATAAAATTCGCCCATATTCCAAGGACCTTCATAGCCGACCCGATTGATTGCCGCCACATAATAACCGTTGGCAACCGCATGGGCTGGCTGCTCAAGCTTCCACAAGTATTCAGAGGTTCCAGAAACAGTGGCGGAAGGGTTAAATACAATTTCGGCTCCGTTTAGACCTAGTACTCGAGCACCTTCTGGAAAATGGCGGTCATAACAAATGTACACTCCGACTTTTGCAAATGCGGTATCGAAAACAGGATATCCTAAATTCCCAGGCTTAAAATAGTATTTTTCCCAGAACCCATAACCCTGATCACCTACTGCCACATGCGGGATATGGTGTTTGCGGTATTTTCCTAAATAAGCACCGTCGGCATCAATGACAGCTGCCGTATTATAATAAGTGGCAATGCCCTCACGCTCATAGATTGGGAGAATAATTACTACTCCGAGTTCCTTCGCAAGCTCCTGAAATAGCTTTGTTGTGGGACCATTAGGAATTTCCTCAGCCGCATCATACCATTTAGTATTTTGCTCAGAACAAAAGTAGGGTCCATAAAAGATTTCTTGTAAGCAAACAATTTGTGCCCCTTTTTCCTTTGCTTCACGAACGAGAGTGATATGTTTTTCGATTGCTTTTTGTTTATGAACCTCAACGGGCTCTTTTCCATCCACGTCGTTGCTTGCCTGAATTAAACCAATGGTTACTTGATCTGCCATTCACTTTATTCCCCCTAATCAAAAAATACTTTTCTATTTTTTCTTGAAAATAAAAAACTAATAGCATAGGAGCATGGATTCATCATGTACATCTTGTACATTATATTTCTTGTAAATGGACAGTATCCCTCCTATTTTTATACTAAATACAGAAAAATCTAAACTTTTAATTAATTTTACAGTTGCTAATATTCTATCGCATGATACATTATGTAAAATCCTTCTAGCTAATAGCTAGTCATTTTGTTAATTTTGACTGGTAGGTTGTAAGATATTATGACGAGTTGTTCTATAGAGGTTGGGACAATATTTTTTACTAGAAGTTTATTTGTCTAAGTGGATTTTCGTGTGTGAAATTATGTAACAAAAGTTGAATTAAGCCCATTATAATACTTACAACCTAGTGATTGAAAACTAGATTGTTAGATATCATTACGTCCTTTTTATTATCAAATAAAAAACCACTTCCTTTTGAGGAAGTGGTTTTGATTCTGTCCACCTTAGACGGACAAATTCCTGTGTTTTGTCCACAAAGGGTGTCTGTCACCAACTCAGCGGTTGGCGAGAGCTTTGGCGAGGGTGGAAACGATTTTGACTTTATTGAAGTTGAGGCCCAGTTGGATTGATGTTTGGGCGATTTCTGGGCGCAACCCAGAAAGAACGGTTTTCACACCGATTAAGTCAAGTGCTTCTATAAGCTGAAATAACTTGTGGGCAACCATTGTGTCGATCATTACGACTCCAGAAAGGTCAATAAACAACACGTTTATTCCTTTTGAGGAACATTGCAATAAAGTATTCTCTATAATAAACTTGGAACGATTTGTATCGATTTCCCCAATTAATGGTAATAATGCGGCGTTATTATCGATAGCGATAACCGGAGAGGCTAATTCATTTATTAATTCCTGCTGTGCACGTAGCCGGGTCTCGGTATACTCATTTAATTCCTCAACAAATCGTAGCATCACAAGCTTAAAGGCTTTAATAATCATACGATTCCATACATCTACAGAGTGTCGGTCATATGTCCCCTCATGGATGGACGCAAACTCTTGAAGAAAATCAAGATACTGGTCTTGTACTCTAAAAAACTCTCGCAAAGTAAAATGGTTAGGAGTTTGAAAATGTGGTTCATCCTTAACAATTTCTAGTATCCAATTTTGTATATCTTGTGTGAAACGCTCTTCATCTTTAATAAATATTTCGCAAAGCTGTAAGTGAAAACGATAGTTTTGCTGTTTTAAGTTTTCAATAATTTCGGGATCTTCGGAAGAATAGACTCCGGCAGGATCACTCTTATCCAACGAAGCATACCAATCTTCTGTTAGCTGCCAAGATTTATCAAGTAAAAACTTATGTAGCTCTTTATTTCTATGCATTCATCACTTTCCCCCTATGTAATCGTGAACGTAGCATCATATATAATGATGCTACGTTTATAACCACACTCGCTTGTTTTCAACTCGTTTTGTGATTTGGTTCTCATCTAATCGCTCTAAAAAAGGAATCATGAATTTCCTTGATAATCCGAGTACTTCTTTTGCTTCCCCTACATCAAACTCTAAATTAGTTTCAGCTTTAAGCCTATTCACAGCTTCTATGAAAACCTCTCCATGATAGTAGTAGGATTCGTCAAGAGAAATAATCTTTTCTCGTTCGATCCAATATCTTTTAACATCCTCGACTAAGGCCTCTGGAATTCCAGCACCTTTAATATATTCCTGTAAATATTTTACTTGAAGACCATCTTTTCTTAAATCGCTTAATAGGTTGTCTGTTCGTTTCATCCAATTAGGCGGAATATGAGGAGTAAAAGAGGTTAACGAAACAAATTGTCCCTTTCTCTGAAACAGTTTGGTAGCAGACCCCTGTTCAACTACATATTCGACTAACGTCTTCGGATACCACTTTTGTAGGCCTTGTAAGAGCTCGGCTTTATTAACCCCATTGCGTAGTGGGTACTGGTTATGATAGTCATTTAAACGGTCGAACAATTCTTCCTCAACATCCATAATGATTGCTTGTAGGGTGTATTCCTTGCTAGAGTAGTGGATAAATTCTTCCTCGGCAAGAGCAAGAGAAACTTCCTCCCGATCGAGAGAGGTCCGCTTAATGAGTTCATCGATTGACAAGCTCTTAGCCTCGATTAACGCGGCAGTCAAGCGTTCGGTCGGTGATCCTTCTTTCTTTTTCGCCAGCTCTTCAATCGTTTGATGTCCGAAACGGTATTTCTCCCCTTTAGGGTCGATAACCCATCCACCGCCGATGGTTTCCTGTGGGCTAGGTCTTCGTAAAATAAAACGATCTCCACGCTTTGTGACAATTTCCTCCTCGAGTCTTAATTGACAAAGGATTTCTCCACTATCAGCTTTCAGTTCATTACGGTCAAAAAACACAATTCTTCCCATCACTTCTGCTGTTCCGATATGACATTTAATCGGCATTCTTTGTTTTACCAGATACTCAAGGTCCTCAACCATGTGGATGGCAACGTCAACTGTACGAGTGATATTAAAATGCTCGGAGGAAACAAGTACATCACCGCGTTCAATTTCCTCTTTAGATACGTTTGATAAATTAATTGCTACCCTTTGACCAGCGAATGCTTGTTTAGCTGGTTCGTGGTGAACCTGAAGCTGCCTTGCTCTAACTTCAATCCCCTGAGGCATAATCGTAAGAAGTTGACCTTCCTCAACCGCTCCTTCATACAGGGTACCTCGTACAACT
Source organism: Bacillaceae bacterium (assembly GCA_041640555.1). Classification (GTDB taxonomy): domain Bacteria; phylum Bacillota; class Bacilli; order Bacillales; family Cytobacillaceae; genus Robertmurraya_A. The sequence continues at coordinate 676,084 of JBEQAB010000001.1, read as the reverse complement.
GTTCCCTGTCCTTTTACGGTGAATACTTGGTCGATTGGCAAGCGAAATGGTCCCTTTGTATCACGAACGTCTTGCTGTTCTAAGGTTTTTATAATTCTTAATTTAAGTTCATCAATTCCTTTATGTGAAAGGCTGTCAACAAGGACAAATGGAGAGTTTTCAAAGACCGTACCGTTTAATTCTTCATAAATGTCATCTTTTACTAATTCTGAAAATTCCTCATCGACCTTGTCCATTTTTGTAATCGCAACAATGCCTGACTGTATTCCTAAAAATCCGAGTATTTCAAGATGCTCCTTTGTTTGTGGCATAACTCCTTCATCTGCTGCGACGACAAGAACAACCAAATCAATACCTGCCACCCCAGCAATCATTTGCCTAATAAATCGCTCATGTCCGGGAACATCAATTACTGATATTTGTATATTTTCATTCTCATATAAGGGGGCAAACCCTAATTCTATCGAAATTTGCCTTTCTTTTTCTTCTTTTAGACGATCGGTATCAACATTGGTCAGTGCCTTCGTGAGTGTTGTTTTTCCGTGGTCAATATGACCAGCCATGCCTATTGTAAAATATCGTTTTTCCATGTTTGCACCTACTTTAATGTTCTCCACTCTTTTACTTTATCTTTAAAATGTTAATTGCTCAACTTTTTTGGTGTCTTTTTCTATTATACTCAGTAACGAATTGATAAAATGAATAAAGGAGGGGAAAAGTTTGATAAAAGAAATTAATCTTCAACCAATACATAAAGATAATTGGGAAGAAGTTATTCGGTTAAGAGTAAAAGATGAGCAATTAAATTTTATGGCAACTAATTTGTACTCTATTGCAGAATCTCAATTTTTAGATGATTTTCATACAAGAGCCATTTTTATTGATAGCCTACTAATTGGATTTACGATGTTTGGAATTGATAGAGATGATCATAATTATTGGATTTATCGATTTATGATAGATGAAAAGTACCAAGGTAAAGGTTATGGAGTCCAAGGAATACGAGAAGTTATAAATGAAATAAAGAAAATTAATATTACTCATATACCATATATTATGATTGGATATCACCTAGAGAATTTGGGTGCAAAGTATGTTTATAAGAAAGCTGGATTTGTCGAAACGGAAGTGGCACCATGGGGTGAGCAGTTAGCTCTTTATAAATTGAATGAATAGGACAAAAAAAGGAAAGACACACTGAATGTCGTTCCCTCTTTTTGTTTCCTAATTGGTAAAATGAAATTTCGTTGTACTACCACTCTGGCTAGCAACAACCTCTAGTCGCACATCAATTCGTTCCTTAAGCTCAGGTACGTGTGATATGATCCCAACTAGTCGTCCGCTACTTTGAATGTCAATGAGTGCCTCAATCGCTTGGTCAAGTGATTCAGGGTCTAACGTACCGAAGCCTTCATCAATAAACATCGTCTCTAGGGAAACACCACCCGCATAATTTTGGACAACATCAGCTAGTCCAAGTGCTAAAGAAAGCGAGGCTTTAAAGCTCTCTCCACCAGATAATGTTTTTACGTGACGTTCTTGCCCCGTATACGAATCAACGACGAGGAGTTCAAGTCCACTTTGTGTGTTCCCTTTTGATTTATCCATTTTTCGAAGAAGTTGAAATCTTCCACTCGTCATTTTTTGCAATCGTCCATTCGCTTCTCTTAAGATGTCGTCTAAAAAAGAACCGAGGACATATCTCTCAAATGTGATTCGTAGATTATTGTTGCCTTTCGAAATATCGGCAAGATTACCAATTGTTTTGTACTGTTCTTCCATTTGCTTCATTTCTTTGTTTATGGAATAAATCGTTTCTAATATTTGTTCGTTTTCTCGCTTTTTAAAGTTTAAGTCACTCTTTTGTTCCTCAATCTCTTTAATTTCCTGAGTCATTTTATCAATGAGGTCAGTTAATTCTTGAAGATGGGGCATGGGTACATCCTTTAATTGTTGTTCCAACTCTGTGTAGCGATCGGTTGCTGAACGAAGTGACTCACGATAGTGTGTAATCTCTGTTTCCATTTGTTGAAGTTCCACTTCAGAGCGCTTTGCTGTTTCATATTGCTTATAGTTTTGAAAGCCTTGTTGTTCTAGTTTTTCCTTAAACACTTCTCGCTCCACTTGAAGCTCGCCTTGTTTCGTCTTCTTTGACTGATGGACTGACTGAAGCTGTCCTTCAATCGTAGAAAGGGAAACTTTAGAATTTTGTAGTGCTACTTGTGCCTGTTCAAGCTTGGTGTTGAGTTCGTGTAACTTGCTTTGCTGACGATTTACTTCTAGATCATACATATCAACTGAACGAAGTGCATCAGGAATTGTTTCTTGAAGTCTAGTAAAATGGCTGTTTTTTTCAACGAACGAGAGTCTAGCTTCTTGGTAAGATTCATCTAGCTCCTTGGCCTTCAGTGTCCATTCTGCCTTTGTCGTTTCTAGATTCTTTAGGCCCTCCACAATTGTATCCAGTTGTTCAAGACCTGTTTGTAATTTTCGTTGCTCCGCCTCGACATTATTTTTCTTACTTAAAACGGTCTCTTTAAAAGTAGATAGTTCCTCAACTGAAAAATCAGGCTTACTCACTTGTAAAGACTCTAGTGTTTGAGAAACTAAAAGTGTAGAGGCTTCCACGCTCGATTGTAACTTATAACATTGTGACTGTCCTTCGTTTCTCTCTTTCTCTAATACTTCAAGCTGTTGTTTCGCAGCTTTCAAATCGGATTCATTTGGAATGGCTTTATCCACTTGATGAGTCGGTTTTGGATGGTGTTCTGACCCACAAACTGGACAAGGAGCACCGTTTTGAAGCTTACTGGCTAGTATAGAGGCTTGTCCATGCATCCAGCTGTTTTCTAGTTCTTCCACGAGAGATTTGGAATCCAAATAGCGTGCATTTGTTCGTTCAAACTCCGCTTGTTTTCGATTAAATTTTTCTTCTAAAGTTAACAGGTTTTCCCTCTGTTTTTCTAGCGAAGAAATTAGATCAGTTTCACGCTTTAACTCTTCGAGGAGGCTTTTGTTTTCTACAAAAACAAGTTTGCTTGCATCTATTTCTTCTTTTTTCTCGGCGAATAATTTAAGACGATGGTCAATTTCTGTTCCCTTTTTTTCCGCTCCTATCTTGTCCTCTTCAAGTTTTTTACATTGTAGTTGAAGGTCGCGGATTTCAGCTTCAAGTCTTGCATAAGAGTATACATCTTCCTTTAAAGATTTCAGTTTGTGTATTCCGTCCTCTAATGCTCTTCTTTGAGGTTCTTTTTCCTTTTCGGCTTGCCATGCTTCTTCAAGTTTTTGCCCTTGAACCAACAATGCCTTTTGCTTTTCTTCCAAGTCATTTGCTTGAGTTTCGTATGTGGTTAGTTCTTTTTTTAACCTAGAACAAAGTTGCTCTTGCTGTAGCAAGAATATCGCTTTTTTTCCTAATTCTACGTCATGCCTTTTTTCCTCAAACATTTCCTTTTGGCTTTCAAGGCGCAGCTTGTTCTGAAGGGCCGTTTCCTTTGCTTCGAACTGTTTTATAACGATTTCTGCTTCATAAAGCTTTTTTTGTTCTACTTGACGCTGTTGATTTTTTTCGAATATTTCCTTTTCAAATAACGAGATTTGCTCTGCCATTGCTTGAATTTCTTCTATTAATGCCGGTACAATGACAAGATCATTTGTACTGCCCGCTTCCATATACTCTTTTATATCCTCTGTAAACAAGTCATGTATTTTTCGAATCGCAAGGTTACGGTCTGCAAGATGTTTTTCTACAGCTGCTTTTAAAGAAGCTGCTTCATCTTTTAGCTTTTCCTCAATTCGCTTATACAGCTGAGTATGGAATAAGCGTTGCAGGATGGCTTCTTTTTCTTTGCTATCAGAGGTTAATAACTTTCTAAATTCCCCTTGTGGGATCATAATGATTTGGCGGAATTGATTGCTGTCAATCAGAATTATTTGTTTGATTTTTTCATCCACATCACGAACATTCGATGCGATGATTTGTTTCGTTCCATCCTCATCGTATACATACAGCTCTGCTTTTGCGCCAATTGAGGTAACCCCATTACCCCGTGCTTTTTTCTTTTCTTGTTGAGGAGAGCGACTAATCACATACGTTTTGCCACGTAGAAGAAATTCTAGTGATACCTCTGTTAAAGTTTCGTTGTCGGCAAATTGGCTTCGAAGCTCTGGGCCATTTCGATCTTCCCCACTCGCTTTTCCATAGATGGCATAGCTAATTCCATCAAAAATGGTTGTTTTCCCTGCCCCTGTTTTCCCAGAGATGACAAACATCGTTCGGTTTCCAAGCTCTGAAAAGTCAATCACCTCTGTGCGAGAGTATGGGCCAAATGCCTGCATGGTTAGCTTCAAAGGTCTCATATTATAGTTCCTCCTTTAAGACACTCTCGATGACCCCTGCCATAATTCTTTTCTTTTCTGGCGAGAATTCTTCTGAAGTCATTTCTTTATAAAACTCTTCAAATAAATCAAGTTCCGATTTCCTTTCCTGACCGATCACATTGAGTAATTTCTTTTCCTTCATATCCTTTAGCACGGTCTGTCTTTCTAAATGCAGGACATTTGGATAGACATGACGAAGCTTTCCGATCGGATCAAGTAATGCCCCTTCGTCTAGTAACGTAATACTCAAATAATCATCGACCTTTTGTTTTTCGTAAAAGCTTTTATCCAAAAGTTCATCTAAGTATCCAACGAGTTCACGCATGTCCTGCTTGGGAGTTAAGGAACGGTATCGGATTGAAAAAACACCTTTTTCATCCATTTCTACGATCTGAATGGATTTCTTCTGCTTCGCTTCTGAGAAGGAATATTTTAATAGAGATCCAGAATAGAAGATTTTATCATGTTTAATTGCGTCAGGACTGTGTAAATGACCTAAGGCTGTATATTTGAAAGGAGAAAATATATCCTGTGTGACACAACCAGATCCTCCTACAGATAGGGAGCGTTCTGAATCCGAGGACTCTCCTCCTAATACGAAGGCATGTCCGACGAATACATTTGGTGTGTCAGGGTCTAACTGCTCTTCTATTTTTCCAATGATTCTTTTCATTGCTTCCTGATGGCTATGAATGCTGTCCTCATTTAATAGTTGGCGAATAATTCCAGGTTCTGAATAGGGGACGCAGTAAAAGTTCACCCCATTTATTTGTACAGGTTGAAAGTTTGCTTCAGGTTTTCCTGTTAAGTATAATTGACTATTTCGATACCAAGATGTTCCAAAGGATAAACGTTCGGCACTGTCATGGTTCCCGGCGATGGCCACGACTGGAATATTTAGACCTACATTGATTTCGAACAATACTTGGTCAAGCAGTTCAACCGCTTCAGTTGGTGGAACGGAGCGATCGTATAGATCTCCTGCAATGACAACCGCATCGGGCTGCTCCTCAGCAACCACTTGGATAAATTGGTTTAATACTTCTTTCTGGTCGTCCGTCATATATATACCGTGGACGAGCTTTCCTAAATGCCAGTCCGCTGTATGAATAAATTTCAAACCTTCCACCTCGTTTGTTTAGTGTATTTTTCTATTATAACAGAACGTGCATTCGTTTTTCTTTACATATTTTTGTAAGTTCATATTTTCAGCAAATAAAAAAGCAGCTTAACCGCAAGTGGTTAAAACTGCTTGAAAGGTTATAGGAATTATTTTTTTGTTACGTTAGCAGCTTGAGGTCCCCGTGTACCTTCTACTACTTCAAATGATACTTCTTGACCTTCTTCAAGTGTTTTGAAGCCTTCAGCTTGGATGGCAGAGTAATGAACGAATACGTCTTTACCGTCTTCAGCTTCGATAAAACCGAAACCTTTTTCAGCATTGAACCACTTTACTTTTCCGTTTTTCATCTCAAAATCCCCCTAATGGCTGTTGAAAGCCATGCCTTAAATTTACCATTTACAACGTATAGCATTTGTAAACATTACGCATCCAAACGTGGAACAAAGTCGTACAAAAACTCTAACACGGTGCAGAGCGGTTACCCTAAATTTAGCATCATCACCTATTTCTGTCAATAAAATCCCACCTATATTGTCTATAAAATTTAGAAAGTTAGGAAAATTAACGTTAAGTGATTTCGCGAATTCGGTCAGGTAGACTTTGGATGGATTGGACGACTGCATCTAATTTTGCTTCTACCCGATGAAGCAAATATAAAGTCACTACAATCGGAAATCCGACATCACTAATGAACGCAATAAGCTGTTCCACTCGCTTCAGCTCCTTTCTTATTAATTATGAAGGTGGGTGTTTTATCTCTAGTGCCCTTCTACTCTCTATATACTATTGATGTAGTGATTTGGACAGGTTTTGAAATAATAATTTTTCAGATGGAGGACATGAATGCAAACCAACACCGACAAGCCTTCATATCATGTTAGTAGCACGATTAGGAGGTGAGAATTATGGACTTAGCATCATTTTTAAATGAAAATTACTATATGCTAGTACCAGCTCTCTGGGTTCTTGGATTTGCACTTAAACGTACACCTAGCGTACCGAACTGGTCAATTATTTGGGTCTTATTAGGATTTTCCCTTGTATTCGGAGTGATTGCTTGGGGTTTTTCCTACACAGGAGTAATTAACGCGATCATCGCAGCAGGAATTGCCGTACTAGGCCACCAAGTGGTCAAACAAACAATCAAAAAAGGGTAACAAAAAAGGGTGTCAGACACCCTTCGTGGACAAATATAGGGGAAGTGTCTTTTTAGGGTGTCAGACACCGCTCGTGGACAGAAAGGACGATTTTGTCCGTGTGGAGTGGACAGTGTGATGTTGATTTTTATTTAGGGTTTTATTTTTAATTTGTGAGGGTATATAAGGAATGGAATAACAAGATTTTATTCCCATCCACTCCCCCCTGGATGAGATATGGATAGGCTGCTTGACTTGTGGAGGCAAATTCCTTTTCCAATGAAAAAAGCCACCCATTAGGCGGCCCCTTTTATTACATTAGAACGATACGAGAATCCATTCGTCCTGTACAAATACGCTATATCCGGTGTAGTTCTCACCTTCCACACTAATTGTTTCCCCCGTAGATGCTACTTTTCGTATATCGTCTGCAACAGGTCCCACTAGGTTAAGCTCTCGTGTTTTCTCAAAAATGCTAACCAATAATTCTACATTTGTCTTAGGAACTGCTTTAATGCCTGTAGACATCTGAAATAAAACTTCCCCATTTTTTACCATGGCAAAAACATCACTATTTGGAATGGCATAAAAACCTGCCCCTAATTCACTCGCTACATTTATATAAACAGAAAACTTTTCATCTGTAATTTTCTCATAGGTTGATCCAAACAACTCGACCGAATCTGGAACATGCGTTTCTTCCCCTTTGCTCACAACCTCCGTGGTTTCTACAACTGGTTCTGATATAACCGCTACCACTTCCATTACCTCTTCTTCTTCAGAAGCAACTAAGAAGGCTGACTCGTTATCCATTGTTTTTCCTAGGGAGACCTCTGCTCTTTTCGGAACATCGTGGCTTTCACTTGGTGATGATTCCTGTTCGGCTGTAACATTTGCACCGACATCTAAAAAATGTGAAAAACTAACAACAATTACAACTAAGAGCAGTGAAATAACGGTCAATACTTTCTTTTTCAAATGACTCCCCCCTAAAAATAACTCTATAACTATTAGACGATATCGAAGATAAAAAGTTTCAGATTTTGGTAAAAATATTACAAGTCTATTACAATGTTTAAAAACCTGAAACAAATAACCTTTTACACCCGTAAAACATACAAAATCATCGAAAGGAGTTTTTCAATGGGGAATATTCTAATATTTTCACTACTTGCAGGAATTATTTTGAGCATTTTACTTATCCCTTTTTCTAAAATGACAAAAGAAACGAAAGTAACAGGTACTGCTTTGGGGTTTACAACGATACTTGTTTTGATTTTGTTCGGCTTCTTTTATCTCACAAAACTGGATCAAAACTTCAGTACTCTTTGGGTTTTCATTCTTTTGGCATCAATTGGAGGAACGATTGCTTCAAAAGGTATGGAGCGAAAGGTGAAAGGAATCATCTCCCTCGGAGCATTGGGTGTTGGAATTTATTTTTTATCTGCCTTTGTGTTCAATGCCGATGAGAAATATGAGCTTTCCAAAATGGCCGAAAAGGTAGAGATCCCGGCCTTTGATGAAAGTGTGACTCCAGCTAGTGTTCCGCCCCAATTTGCTAGGAATAAAATGAGAAAGGCTTTTGGACAGGTTCCCAATACAAGTTACTATGAACTCGGAAATTTACAAATACAGAAAGTAGATGGACAATTTGTCTACATTGCTCCTGTTGAGTTCTCTGGCTTTTTCAAGTGGTTTAAGGGTGAGGAAACACCTGGTTATTTTACATTAAGTGCAACCGATTCCTCTGCAAATCCTAAATTTGTACAATCAGGCATGAAGTACACGCCATCTTCCTATTTTCAGAAGAATTTAGAACGTCATATTCGTCTTAACTATCCAAAGAACATTTTCTATGGTGATGTGCAGCTTGAAATCGATGATAAAGGTAAGCCTTATTATATTCGAACGTACGGAAGTTTTGTTTCGGCACGTAATGGCTTTAAAGCGGAAGGAATCGTCCTTGTTGATCCCTCCACTGGAAAAATTGAAGCCTTTGATCTAGAGTCTGCACCAGAATTTCTTGATGGGTCTGTCTCACCTGAAGCTGTGAGTCTACAGAATAGTTATTACGGCAATTATGTACATGGGTTTTGGAATAGCTTATTTGGAAAATCAGATGTGAAGTTGCCATCTGATGAAGGGACGGAGGCCAATGTAAGTCCCATTTTTGATGAGAATGGTGTGATGTACTATTTTACTGATTTTACGAGTCCGAAAGAAGGAGTAGATTCTATGCTTGGATACTCCTTAACAAATGCTCGTACCGGCAAATCCACCTTTTATACAGGGAATCTAGAAGAATCATATATGGATTCTCGGGGAGCACTTGAAATTATCGATAAAAAATTCATCGAGAAAAAATGGGATGGAGAAATGCCTGTTCTTTACAATTTCTATGGAGAAGCAAGTTGGCTCACTCCAGTCCTTGATTCCAATGGTTTCCTTCAAAATTATTTTATCGTTTCGGCAGCAAACCCTGAAATATCATCCTACGCAGAAACGCCTAACGAAGCGTTAAAAAAATACAAGGTCGCTCTACAGCGGGAAGGTAGTACACTAGATGGAAGCTCAAAGGCTGAGGAAGTGGAAACGAACGGTGAAGTCCTTCGAGTTTACAAGGAGCGAATCGGAGATTATACGATTGTATCCTTCTTGCTTAACAATCAACAGAATTATACCGTTTCATCAGAAAATAACCCTCTAGCGATATACTTAGAGCGTGGAGACAAAGTAACAATCACGTATTTGGATTCAGGCGAGGACTTTCTCCCGGTGAAAAAGTTAACCATTGATAATATCGAATAAATATTAGAGGACGAACCGATTTGGTTCGTCCTTTTAGATAAAATCCAACTATAACCTAGCAAATTCGTCAACAAGCTCAGAAAACTTTTTCATTGCTGATTCGATAGGTTCACTATTCGTAAGATCTACACCGGTTTTCTTTAAAAGCTCAAGTGGATAATCAGAACTTCCACTTTGCAAAAATTGCAAATACGACTCAAGAATCTTTTCATCACCAGACAAAAGGTTCGAGGCAATATGGATGGCGGATGCATAGCCAGTCGCATATTTATATACGTAAAACGGACGATAAAAATGAGGGATTCGTGACCAACCGTATTTCACTTCCTCGTCAAAAATAAGCTCTTCTCCGTTGTACTCTCGGAATAGTTGTTCATAGATCGAGTTAAAAACATCAACGGTTAAAGGAGTTCCTTGCTCCGCCATTTCATGTGTCTTTTTCTCAAATTCTGCAAACATGACCTGTGTAAAAAATGTTCCTTTATATTGATCAATAAAATGATTTAATAGATGCTTTCGAATATCAGGTTTTGATTCGTGTTCCAGTAAATAATTGATTAAAAGTACCTCGTTTACAGTGGAAGCTACTTCAGCTACGAAAATACTGTATCTTGCTGAAATTTGCGGTTGATGCTCCGCACTTAATTTACTATGAACACCATGCCCACATTCATGGACGAGTGTAAACATGCTATCCAAATCATCTTGATGGTTTAATAAAATATACGGATGGACCCCATAAATACCAAGATTATACGCACCAGACCGCTTCCCTTTTGTCTCTCGAACGTCAATATATCGGGAATCCTTGAATATTTTTAATGTTTCAATATAATCATTTCCAAGTGGAGCCAGTGCTTTTAGCATCGTTTCATACGCTTCTTCGTACGTGATGACCATCTTCACACCACTTACGATTGGAACGCTCATGTCATAGGCTCGAAGTTCATCGAGGTTTAACTTTTCCCTCCGAATTTGATTATAACGATGCATCGGTGCAATATGTTGTTTTGTTGACATAATTAAATTATCGTATACTTCTTTTGGAACATTATCGCCAAACAATGATTTTTCAAGTGCAGATGGATAATTACGAAGCTTCGACATCGTTACATTGTTTTTTATTGAATTGGATAATGTGGAAGCTATGGTGTTTTTTAGCTGAATATAAGGTTCGTAGTAAGCTTTATACGCTTCTTTTCTCTTCTCACGGTTTTCATCTTCAATCAATTTTGAATATAATCCACGTGTGAGTTCGACCTTTGTACCGTCTTCCTGTGTCACTTCTCCAAACTTTATATCCGCATTGTTAATCATTCCATAGATGGTACTCGGTGCAGAAAAAGCCTCTCCAAGCTGGGAAACGAGCTCTTCTTTTTCCTTAGATAGAACATGAGGTTTGTAACGAAATGATTCAAATAAATCTTCTTCAAAGTAACTCAAGCCCTTTTCTTCCGAAATAAAGGCTTTTAAGTCCTTTTCTTCCAAACTCAATAGATAAGGCATAAAAAATGACGTAGCGGAACTTACTTTAATACCTAAGCTCTTCATTCGTTCCAGATAGCTTTGAGACTCAGTGACACGCGTATCCTCATCCACCTTCAGCATACTGTAAGCGTATAAATGATTGAATTTGTAGGAGAGCTCTTCCTTTTTCTTTAAAAATTGAAAGAGACTGGCACCATCCTGGATCTTGCCATCAAAAGCTTTTAATTCACTTGTCATTTCTTCGACTTGCTTATAATCGTTCTCCCATGATGCTAAATCAGAATAAATATCATCTAAATTCCACTTTTCTTGAGTGGGTACTTGCTCTCGAGACGTATAGGTAGTCATAGGCGAAGACAACTCCTTAGGTATGTAATATTTTCTATTTATATCCATTATACGCCAATACAAATCGAAAATCGTATAAAAAGGCTGTTTTCGTAAAGTTTGATGTTCTGGAAAAATCCCAAATGACTGATTTTTCCCCGCATAACAATGGGTATATTGATCTATTTGGAGAGTAGCTCTTTTCTAATGTTTTAGAAAAGAGCCTCTAAAAAACAAAAACCACACAATTGTGTGGTCGTCGATTAATTTTTACTTACATTAAATTTTTTAATTCGTCTGTTAGTCGGAAAAACTCATCTTTATTTCTCGTGGCTAAGGAATCATCAATTTCCTTTCTTAACTTATCTTTTCGATAATCAAGTAGTGCTTGACGGATGACCATATCTGCGGCTGACGACAATTGTTCTTCAGTTGGTTGTTGTGGTGAATTTAGCAAATACTTTTCCATTGGAAATCACTCCTTAACCTTTTTTCTATAATAACATTTGTTTTCTGAAAATTCAATAATTAAATAATTTATTTTTTCGGAATACTTTTTGTTAAGGAGTGATCAAAGTGTTCGTATTAGTTGTTCTTAATCTTCTCTAATTCTTTTTGGACCTGTTCTTCAAGCTCATAATCATATATTTTATTTAAGTCAACGGACGGTTGAAACAGTTCTCTTGCTTTAGATTTTGCTTCAAGAGCAAGGATTTTCTCCTCCGCACGTTCAAATCCCTTTACGGCACTACCAGGAGTAAAAGTGGCAAATGATTGTTCAATAGATTCTGTCACTTTTGCTGCATGAGCTCTTGAAATAAGAAGCTGTTGTTTATTTTTTAATTCCTTATATTTATTCTTATAATCTTCCATTTGCTGAACAAGTTTCTTCGTTTGTTGTGAGAGAGCCTCAAGCTGTGAAGCATATACCTGTTCCTTCTTTTCAAGTTCAATTTTATCTAAGATTAATTGTTTCGCTGTTTTGTCGTCACCCTTTTTGACAGCTATTTCAGCTTGTCCCACTCTTTTTTCAATTAATGCTCTTGTTTCATTTAACTGAGCTTCCTGTTTCTTCTCGAAAAATACTTGTTTGGCCAAAGCTTCCTCGCCTTTGGCAATATCCTGTTCCATATCACGTAGGTGCTGCTTAAGCATCACAATTGGATCTTCCATTCGATCGAGTACATCATGTAAGTCTGCTGTTGCTATTATTTTTATACGGTTTAATAATCCGATTTTATAGTTCCTCCTCAGATTCATTCCATTATGGTTCTTTTACTACTTTTTGTTACTAAAAATAAAGCTAATCCAATCATCCCTACTGCAAATAACATGGGTAATAAGGAAATGATGGAAAAAGCGAACAATAGTAAACCTGATAGCTTAACTAAATTCAGCTTTTTCGTTTTACTCCAAATGAGCCAACCTATGAACGCAGTAACTATTTTAATGATTGTAAGTATCGTTGACATACTAAGTGTCATTAAAAACGGTAGTGGATTATAATGAACATTCCAGTTACTGACATCTGGCAAGGAGTGTACCCATTGTGTTGTTCCGTTTAGATAGGGAGCTGTATAGACTCCTAACAAATAAGCAACTGCAAGTAAAAGGAAGAAAAGCAGCCACTTTAACTTTTTCAATCAACTACACCTCCTCTCCCTATTAACCGGATTCGCAGCCTCTTTGTATGAGTTATTCATTGGAGGGGGGAATTCCAAGGGTTCTCTTTCGGCTGAGGCTGCTATATCCTGGGCTTGTTACAATCATATCGAGCAGATATGTCAAAACTATTAACGATCCTTTACGAAATATAGGAAAAGAGAGGAACAATTCATTAATGACCATAAAAAAACCTTACTCATCTTGCAGAGTAAGGTCGCGGATTGGTTAGTTTAAGATTTGTTTCATATAAACAAGATGAACAATGGGTTCAAAGCCCATCTCCTTTAATACTCCATGAGTAGTGGAACTACTTAATTTCGGCAGGTTAGGTACGTAATGACGAATCTTGTCACTGGTAGTATGTAAAGCTTCTGCTAATAAAGCCTGAATAATTTCTTTTTGATCACTTCTACTTCGCTCTGCTTCACATTGATACAAGGTGGTACCGGTATGAATTCCATTCTCTGATATAATCTTACGGAAGTAGGTATAACCAATGGCATTTCCAAAGGGATCTTCAGCAATCAATGCTTCCCCATCCATGACGCTTTGCCAGTTGGTTTGCCAAGGGTTTTTTCCTTGATAGAACGATAGATTTCCAACTTTTTCAATTGATACTCTCTTTATTTGAAATTCGTTTGAAGAAACGACTGGTATTTGACCTTCCTTTTTTTCTAAGCATTCGAGGTGGTCAATAATGTCGTACCCAAGAGATTGATAGAGAGCAATCGCTCCTTTATTTTCGCTAATAGCTTCTAGCGTCGACACTTTCACGTTTTTTTCTTCAAGGATATCTAATGTGGCTTCGAGCATTCTTCTACCGATGCCTTTGCCTCGATAATCCTTGTCGACTGCTGTTCCTCCATTCCAGCCGATTAATTCCCCTTGAAACTCTCGGATTCCATTTACAATTAATCCGACTGGTTTATCATTCCAGAAGGCAACAACGGATATTTCATCAGATAGTCCCTCGGAAGCCATTCTAGCCATAAATTTTTCGGTGGTCATCGTCAAATCAAAGTAATATCCCTTAAAGCCAATATTCCATGCCTCTACTGCTTCTGAAATCTCACAATCTTTTAATCTTTTGATCTTAAGCATTGGTATCTCTCCTTAAAAGAGGGTGTGCCTGAAAGTAGTAAACTTTCTTCATTTGGCACACCCTTCTAATATTTACAGTTGATACACTCCACTATATTTTTCTTCAAGATATTCGACTAAATAAGCGGCATTAAGTTGTTCGCCTGTCACAGAAACAATTAATTCATTTGGAGTATACAAACTTCCATGTTGATGAATCTTTTCCTTTAACCAATTCATGATGGGTTGTAAATTTCCATTTTCTACATATAGGTCAAATTCCGGAAGTTCTTTTTTCATCGTTTTTAAAAGCTGTGCGGCATACAGATTTCCTAACGAATACGACGGGAAGTAACCGAATCCACCGAATGACCAGTGAACATCCTGAAGAACACCTAATGTATCTGTTGGAGGGACAATCCCTAGAAACTCTTCCATTTTCTTATTCCAAACAGCAGGGAGTTCGCTTACCTCTAGCTTTCCTTCAAACAATTCCTTCTCAATTTCATACCGAAGCATAATGTGAAGATTATACGTAAGTTCATCTGCTTCAACACGAATAAATGAAGGATGAACCGTATTGATTGCCTCGTAAAATTCTTGTAATTCAACGTTATGAAGCTGAGTGGGGAAAAATTCCTTAAGCTTTGGCAAAAAGAACTGCCAAAAGGCTTTACTGCGTCCCACCATATTTTCTAAAAAGCGAGACTGTGATTCATGAATCCCAAAGGAAGTACCCGCGCATAACACCGTTCCTTCTAACTTCGAGCTAATTTGCTGCTCGTAAATCCCATGACCCGCCTCGTGGATCGTTCCGAACAAGGCAGAAAGTACATTGTTTTCTAGATAACGAGTCGTAATTCGAACATCTCCTGTGTTTACCGTCTGGGCAAAAGGATGCACCGTTTCATCGAGTCTTCCAGCGTCCAGATCGAAGCCTAATTGTGGAAGCATATAGCGGTTAAACTCTTTTTGCTTCTCTATGGCAAATGGCTGTTTCACGATTTCAACAGGTGTCTTATGTGAGGCAGCTGTAATTTTATTTAATAGCGCTATGCTCTTTTCTCTTAAACTAGCAAAAAGTGGATCAAGTGTTTCTACCGTTAAACCTGGCTCAAATTCATCAAGTAATGCGTCATACGGATGCTTATCGTACCCGTAATATTCAACGAATTTCTTCTTAATTTCAACGATTTTTTCTAAATAAGGGAGAAACAGACTGTAGTCATTTTTTTCTCGTGCCTCTTCCCATGCATCATTAGCATCGCTGCACAAGACGGAATATTCCTTATAAAGATCAGAAGGAATACTCTTAGAACGGTTGTAAAAGTGTTTTCGTAAACGAATTTTTGCTTTTGTTACTGTATCAAAATTCTCATTGCTTTCTGACAACTGATCTAATAGCTCTCCCATTTCCTTAGAGATCATAAGATCGAATATTTCCGTTTGTAGTGCTCCGTATGCTTTTGAGAACTGGGCTCTACCCTTTTTAGGTGCGATCACTTTTTGATCCCATGAAAGGAGACCGGAGATACTTTCTAAGTGTGAAATTTTTTCGTCCAATGCTTGGAATTTTTCAAGAGCCGTATGAAGAACCGATTGAGTCATAGCCGAACACCCCTTAATGATTTTTAACCGACTAATCGGTTTATTTTCATTATATGGAACATTCAGAATATTATCAAGTGTAATTAATCGGTCAATTTTCGAGAAAAAACGCGCAATCTTATTGTGCGGTTATTAAGATACCAACAAGTCTATTTAGTGATCTTTTTTAGGAAAGATTGCTTCTGGTCCATTAAGATTGATTGGTATGGAAGCTCAGGAAATAGAATTCGTTGCATATTTGCCGCATCAATAAACGACCAAAACATATGAGTATAAATATCAACATGGATATTTGATATGAGCTCTCCCGCCTCTTTCCCTTCTTTTAAAATCCTTTTCACTAATTCGAACTTCATATTTTTATGTAGTTCCTCTAGAATGGCCATCATGTCAGGGTTTCTAGAAGCGGATAATTGAAAATCAAGTTGAACGAAAAAGGCTTCCTTTTGCTCTTCACACATTGGTTCTAGCTGATAATAATGATCAAACAAATAGGCTATTTTTTCAAGATTTGTAGGAAGGGTCTTAATATGTGAATCGATCGGCTCAAATTCTCGAGTGACAATCCCTTTCATAAGCTCTAAGTATATTTCTTCTTTGCTTTTGAAATAGTTGTAAATTGCTCCCCTTGAAAGGCCGGAATGTTGAACAAGTTGATCCATTGACGTGATATGATAGCCTTTTTTCGCAAAACAATGCTGTGCGCTTAATAGAATATGATTTCTTCTTTGTCTCTTATGTTCTTCAGATACAATAGGCATAGTACCCTCCTTATTCCGACTTAAGTTCTTCTAAATACATCTCTTTTAATTCTCTTAACACATCGTAATATGGAAAATCATCATATACGGCATGAAGATTGACTCCATCGATGATCGTCCAAAATCGTTCTGCGTAAAGTAAAGAAGGAATATCTGATTTGAATTCACCCTTTTGTTGTCCTTCTTGAATGATGTCATTGACTAAGGTAACCAATTTTCTTTTTCTTTCATGAAGCTGTTGGAGAAGATCAGGATCCCTTGTACTGTGAAGATTAAATTCGTAGAAAACAACAATATATTCTAACCGATTGCGATCAATGGGATTTGCCGACAAATAAGCATTAAATAGATAATCCATTTTGCTGCTTGCTGTTCGATGTTTGGCAAAGTGTTTATGGTATTGAGCAAAGTTTTTATCTGTTGCACGTGTTAAGAGGTCTAAATAGATTTCCTCTTTACTTGAAAAGTAATTGTAGATAGCTCCTTTGCTCATACCACAATGGGCAACAATATCATCCATTGTCGCCGTTTGAAATCCTTTTTTCGCAAAGCATTCAAACGCGCTGTCTAAAATTTGTTCTTTTTTCTCCTCTTTGTACTCATCGGAAACGATTGGCATAAGCTCCTCCTTTGTTTTTTTGTTGTGATTGAATGGTGGATCGCAAATAAATTGTAATAATCGCAAGTAAATTCTGAAAATAGCAAACAAAAAAATTTAATCGCAAATAATTATTTTGAATCGCAAGTTGTCCCCGATAATCGCAAATAAGTTCTGATTATCGCAAAAATATTAGAAAACAACAAGTGATTTTTAAGAATTTTTAAAAAATCGTCCCCTCCTGCTGAAAAACAAGAGGGAAACGATTAAAAACTACTTATAAAAGCTTTAAAATATGGTACACGGCGTGAGAAACTCCGTCTTCATCATTTGATTTAGTTACATACGTAGCTTTTTCCTTTACTTCATCTGGTGCATTCTCCATGGCGACGGATGCTGTTGCAATGGAGAACATCGGTAAGTCGTTACCTCCATCACCAAATGCGTAGATCTCAGTAAACACATGATTATGCATCAATGCATAGCGCTGAATCGCTTTCCCTTTATGAGCTTCTTTTGACATGATTTCAACGTTATTGGGGAAGGAAGAAGCCAAAGTTAATTCTTCAAAACCGGATAACTGCTCTTTAACGGTTTGTATTCTCTCAAGCTCTTCATAAGAAACTACTGCAATACATTTGAATATCTTCAGATCCTCGATTTGTAAAATTTGGTCATAATTGTATGTAAGGAATAGATCTTTTAGTTCCTCGTCGCTTTTACCTCTTAACCCAGGAAGTGTACAAGGAAATCCTCCGTGATTTGTATATACCAATATTCCGACAGATAGCTTTTTTAATTCAGTCAGCATTTGCTTATAGACAGGAACCGGTATCGTCGTTTCGTATAATAAGGAACCGTCCTTCCCATAAAGCGCAGACCCATTTAACGTTAGGATCGGACAGTTTAGCTCGCGAATCGCATTTACTTTCACAACATCGGCATAAGCTCGTCCTGTATTCAAGATCACCTCTACCCCTTGTTCTTGGAGCTTTCGGATCGTCTTTTCGTTTTCAGCAGATACCTCATGCTCTGAATTGAGCAAAGTACCATCTAAATCAAGAGCAACACATTTCACACACACTCACACCTAACTAGAATTGAATTTTTGTAATATTTTTTAACATATCTTATTTTTACATAAAAACGACCACCTATCAATTCGAATAGGTGGCATTTTTAAAATTATTGAATAGGAAGCCAGTTTACGCACCAAATTCCATGTTTATTTTTTGAAAATCCGAAAGATAAACCAGTGGTTTCTGCTTCTATACTGACTGAAGCAGAAGTTTCATCGATCATATGCTCAAATAAGGTCCCTGCTTTTACTTGGTCTAACAAGCTTGTGCTAGGGTTTTGCTGTTTGGCAATAAGATAATCCTCATAAGTTTCAAACACTCTTACATATTCTTCATCGTCAATAAAAAGCGAATATTGCGTTTCGTAATCCTGAAGTTCCTCTGCATAGAAGAAGAGCTGGAAAACCTCTGATGGGGACAATCCATTTAATCTTTGTTTATCTTTGGTGTCTTTGAATTGTGCATAGCGATCTAGAAGATCAGCTGATAGTTCCAGTTTCTGACTTTGATTTACTTGAATATGAAACGGTGTGGATTGAACTTCCGGTTCTTCCGGTAAGACAATTTCTTTTAATCCTACTGTATCTGGTAGCGTTTTTCCTTTTAAATACCTAGCCGTATAGTTGTCAACAACGAGTGTGACATCCCCTATATCCATACGATTGGTTCCAAGCCCGAACACGGCTTTTAGTTTGCGTTGATCATTTGAGGCAAAAGTTAGATCTGGATGTCTGCCCTCTTCAACAGGCAATGATTGTAAGGAAAGCTTATCCGGGGTAAATAAAATTTGATCCGGGCGCTCTGAATCATCTATATCATAATATTTTAAAGTACCAGTAATTTGTGCTTCTCCTTGAAAAACAGCATGCAATAATCCGCTTTGTTCCCTTTTTGCCCCGTCAGAAGGTCCTTTAGTAAGGAGGCTCCAGCCATTTAACACTTCTCCATCTTGGAGGTTTGGATAAAACTTTTCTGCATCCGCAACAGTATTACTTTGTGATGTTTTATTGTTGCTTTCCATATTTGAACCAATGATTCCACCGATAAATAATAAAAATCCTGCAACAGCAATAGAAGTGACCATTTTTGGAACTAACTGTTTAGACTTTTGGGCGCCTTGTGTATCTCCAGCACGTATTTTTTGGAGAACTCGTTGTTTTTCTAACTCTGTGAAAACTGATTTTTCAGAAGCTGTTGTATGAACGGCGTCTTTCACCTGTGTATGAATGTCAGCCATGTTGTTCTCCCCTTTCATTACTTAAGAAGCGTTTACATCTTTCTTTTCCTCGAAATAGCCTAGTTTTTACCGTTGCTAAAGGAAGACCGAGTGCTTCACTAATCTCACTGTAAGTAAAATCTTGATAATAGTGGAGCAAAAAAACTTCTCTGTATTTTACAGGCATGGCCATAATGGCTTTTGCGAGCTCTGACCGCACATCTTTTTGCAAAAGCAAGTCCTCTGGTGATGTCTCCCCGCTTTGTTTAAAAAAGAATAATTTTTCATTGATTACAAGATTTCGATAATGCCAGCTCTTTAGGTAGTCTTTGCTTTTATTGATCGCTATGGTGTAGATCCATGTTTTAAAAGTTGAGCGTTGTTTGAACGATGATAGTTTCTCATAAACGGTGATAAACACTTCTTGTGTGAGATCACTAGCAACCTCCCAGTCCTTTACGTAGGAGTAGATCAATCGTTTTAATTTGGTTCCATACTCATCCATCACCATTTCGATGATTTTTTCTCGCTCATATATTCCTACAAGGGCTTGTTCTATTTCTTTTTCTAAACTCAAAATATAAGCCCCTCCTTTTTTTAAAAAGCTGTTTTCGTAAAAATTGTTGTAAAAATCTTAAAGCCGATTTTAACGTGGTAATAGCTATTTTGCGCATTAGGATTTAGTTTGCAGGCTCTTTTCTTATTAAATTTATGCTATTTTTTTGCTGAAACTTAGCATAATCAATAAAATGATGTTCCAAAAAACAACAAAGTTTAAGAAAAGAGCCTTTATAAACTACTACCTTATTTGATTTCCATGCGTTAGACGACGAAGTAAACGAATCGGTTTCACTTTTTTTACTATAGCATGTAACTTTTTGTTTCTTAGATAAAATAGTTAAGCACATCCTTGTTGACGGATGTTCCCCTCCATCTATATGATGAAAGATGTACATAATTGGTAAGGGGTGGTATAACTTGAAATTGAAAATTGGTATGGTTGGGCTTGGAAATATAGCACAAAAGGCATATTTGCCTATTCTAACTAGGGAGACAGATTGGGAGTTTGTTGGTGCTTTCACCCCTAATAAGGAAAAGAGAACACTAATTTGTAAGCAATATCGTATTGAGGATTTTTCAAGTGTTCATTCAGTGGCTGATGCATGCGACGCAGTGTTTGTTCATAGTTCCACAGACACACATTTTGACATTATCTCTACTTTACTATTAAAAGGAAAGCATGTATACGTGGATAAGCCATTAGCGGCTACTCTTGATCAAGCAGAAAAATTGGTGGAGTTGCAACAGACTACAGGCTGTAAATTAATGGTCGGATTTAATCGTCGTTTTGCACCTATGTATGTGAAAGCGAAGGAACAATCGAAAGAACTTGCATGGGCGAGATTTGAGAAGCATCGTGCGAATAGTGTTGGGCCACATGATGTAGAATTTACAATGCTAGATGATTACTTGCATCTTGTGGATACCGTCCGTTGGTTGGCTGATGATAATCTTACTCTTCAGCATGGAACCTTACATAAAAATGAAAAAAATGAGATGGTTTTTGGACAACATACATTCTCTAAGAAAGATGGAATTCAAATGACGACAGCCATGCATCGAAATGCTGGTACGGGTTTGGAGCAACTGGAGCTAGTTACGAACGGGGCCATTATACGTGTGAAGAATATGAATGTGATTGAGAAGGAAGCCAGTAATACGATCTCTACTTCTTACCCAGGATCTTGGGACTCTACTTTGAAACAACGTGGATTTGAGGATGCTATCCAACATTTTATTCATTGTGTTGAGAATGATATAACGCCTTCAGTCGATGGAGAAGAAGCGTTAAAATCACAACAATTAGTCATGAAATTAGTAAACCCCCACTTGTGAAAATGTGGGGGTATTTCATTGAAATTAATCATCATCTCTGTCATCGAAAAAGTCAATATCCATTTCTCTAATTTCTCCTGTCATGGCGTCAATTTCAAAGTCAATCTCCTTGTTACCATCGCGAATTTCAATTTCGTATTCGTTATCATCGTCAAGGTCAGCTTTGGTTACTGTACCTGGAGATTCTTTTAAGGCTATAGCAATGGCCTCATCTTGGGTAATTTTCACTTCTTGAGATGTTACAGATGACTTATCGTCTGTTTTTACATTTGTTTGTGTAGGTTGGTTAGTTGTTACTACACCTGTAATATGGTTTACCGAATCCTCCATTTTATCGATCGCTCCTACCCCGATCGCTCCACCTAGTACAACGAAACTTACAATACCAATTAAAAATGCATTTCTCTTTTTCATTTTGTTTCCTCCTTACTGTTGATACTCTTATCATAGCCAGCGAAAATGAGGAAACTCAGATAAGAAAATGAGAAATTGATGAGAAAACGAAAAGAAAGATATTAATCATCCCATGTGATACTTATGACTTCTCCTGTAATGGAGTGAACTTGTATGGTAGCCTCCTGCTGATCATTTGCTTCAATCTCAACCAAGTAATATGAAACACCGTTTGATTCCTCGAGTTCTACTTCCTCTACTGTTCCAGTCATTTTTTCAAGTGCAATCCCTATGGCTTCTTGTTCCGTAATTTGACTTGTGGGTTCTTCATTTGATGGGGTTGGTTCCAAATGTTCTTCCTTTCCCGTCACTACGCCTTCTTTAGTTGTAGTGTCAGAGTTATTATTTGGAGAACTTTTTATTTTGGTCATACTTAAAATGTCGCCAGATTTTCGATCAAGAACAAGTTCGTACTCCCCACCTGATAATGACAAAGTAATAAGAAAACGATCATCTATTTCAAGGGTTGTTATTACTTTGCCTGTATACAATTGTTCTACTTTTTCTACTGCCTCGGAAGCGCTCATTTGACTGGCAAATGAAGAGGTTTGAAATAAGATTCCAGTACTAATTGCGATTATTACAAGGAAAATAATGATGATGATCCTTTTATTTTGCCTCATTTTTCTCCCTCCGTTTGGATAGTAACCCTATTATACTTGTGAAAAATGAGAATTTACTGAGAGTTAGTGATGTTGAAAAGAATACGTGCCGTTGTACCGTACCCTTCCTTGCTTTCTACTTGAAGCTTAATATTCATTGCCTCTGCTAACTCTTTAGCTAGAGAAAGGCCTAATCCAAAGCCGCCTGTCTTCCTCTCCCTTGCTTTGTCTATTCGGTAAAAACGATCGAAAATCTTTTCTATATCATCACTAGGAATTCCGATTCCAAAATCAACTATTTCCAAATAAGCAAGATTTTCTTTAGTAAATAACCGTACTTCTATGATTTCATCACTGTATTTACGCGCATTATCCATGAAAATATAGATAAGCTGTTTAAGCCTTTGGTAATCAGCCATAATAACGGGAACACCTTTAATATGGATGTGTACTTGTCGATTGTACGCCTGTTGAAAGGAGTGAGCAATTTCTTGAATCAACGGCGATAGTTCTATTTTTTCTTTGTTCACTTGCCATTGCTCTTCGTGTTTGGCCAATGAAAGGAGATTATTGGTTAAATCCCTCATCCTTTCGGTTTCAGAAAGAATGGCATGAACGGATTCATCGAATACCTCTGGCCTCGCCTTTCCCCTTCTACGCAATAAATTGGCATAAGATTCAATTACTGTTAAAGGTGTTTTAAGTTCGTGAGAAGCATTACTAATAAACTCTCCTTGTTTCTGAAAATTGACCTCTAATAACTCGATCATTTTATTAAATGCATCTCCCATTTGGTAAAGTTCATCATTTGTTTTCTTAGGTAAAGGAAGTCTTTTAAAATGACCACTAATTTGTATATCCTTCATGGTGTGAATCATGGATGTTATGGGTCTTGTAATAACATTTCCTAATAGCATCGAAGAAATCAGGGCAGGAATGGTCGCTAATGAGGTAATTGCAATGAGAAGAATTTTTAATATGTGAAGCATTTCATCCGTTGAGTGTAAACTGACCACCACCTGTAGATCAACAATTTCCCCATCCAGCCATACGATCGGGAGTGAGACAAAGCCAAAGGAATTTCCATTGTTTTTAATAATTTGCTTTTCTTCTTTGCCGTAATAGGTTATGGATAAATTTCGTAATTCCGATTGTTGTGCTGACTCGGCTACGGCTCCTTGGCTACTTCCATCTGGTTTAACAATTTGTAGAAGGCCATTTACGGGTACGTATGCTCGGAGAAGTTGTTGGACGGGAACAGACGCATCCGATTGGTGAATACCGGTTGTTGACTGTTTCGCCTCCTCATACACTCTGTCTATTTCACGGTTCTTCGCCATTGTGCTAAAAGAGAGATAAATCGTGAATACAATAATGATTAACAGAACAATGAACATGACTGCAGTAGATAAATTAATTTTATTTTTTAGTTTCATTCTGTTTCCCTTAGAACATAACCAATGCCTCGAATCGTATGAATCAAATTCGTAGGATAGGGTTTGTCGATTTTATTTCTTAAATAGCGTATGTAAACATCAACAACATTGGTGTCACCGTAATAATCATAACCCCAGACACCGTTTAAGAGTTGTTCTCGGCTTAAGACCTGCCGTGGGTGTTTGATGAGGTGTGATAACAACGTAAATTCTCTAGGGGTCAACTCGATTCGATCTTCCCCTCTCATTACTTCGTGTGTCGTTTCGCTTAGCTTTAAATCAGAGAAAATTAGCCAGTTGGATTCCGTGACATGATCGGGAACCGGCACCTTATCACGTAGACATACACGAATTCTTGCTAGCAATTCTTCGATTTGAAAGGGCTTTGTCATATAGTCGTTTGCTCCAAGATCAAGTCCAGAAACCTTATCCTCAACCGAATCCTTAGCTGTTAACATGATAACTGAAACATTTGTCTGTGTTGAACGAAGCCGTCGCAAAAGTTCAATCCCACTGATACCAGGAAGCATCACATCTAATACAATGACGTCCCAAGAGTCTGATTGAAACATCTGAAAACCTTCTAACCCATTTAATGCGGTTTTTACGTGATACCCCTCATAGGATAGTTCAAGCTCAAGAACACGGGCAATCTTTTCTTCATCCTCAATAATTAATACCTTTGGTTTATCCATTAAAACCTCCAAAGAATGGAATTTACCGTCATTTTATCATAAATGTATGATGTTTACTTAATTTGTGTATAACGTGTGAAGAAGTCAGGAGAAAAGTGAATAAGATAAACCCTCCAAAACAATTGGAGGGCTAAAACGAGATGCAAAATAAATAGTAACTATTAATCTTTCAATGTTCTTAGTTCTTCGCCCCATTTTGTGGCGAGCTCAGCTAGCTCAGAAACAAGTTCTTGTTTTCCTTCTTGGTATCGATGATGTTCATCGGGATATTGGTTGGCTAGTTCCAGCTTTTTTTGTTTGTATCTGGCAGCTTGCTCTGGGTGTTGTAGTAAATACCTTTTAAAGTCGAGGTGGAAATTAATCTGGTTATCACCTTCTTGAAAAACATGGACATGATGGGAACGATCGTTTCCACCCTTTTGAAAAAATCGTCTCCTAGGTATCCCGTTTTCTCCTTTTGCTTCGTACCCGAGTTCAAGCATGGATGTGTTTAAAAGGTCAACTCTGGATATGTCATGAACGACTATCAATATGTCGATGACAGGTTTGGCGTAACCAATTGTTTTAATGGAGGTGCTTCCTATGTGATGTATGTCAATCATGTTATCTTGAAAGATTTGTTTGAGAAGTCCTGCTTCTTTTTCAAAAATGCTAGCCCATTCTTCCGACCAGGGTACGATATTTGTTTTACGCATAAAATAATCCGTCCTTTTTTATGAGCTTGCAGTCATGATTCCAACTATTGAAATGATGGGGATAGCAGAAAGCAGTGCTGCACCGATAAAAAATAATGTATTTACCATTCCTACTGATTGTTGATTCATCCTTGGAGAACCCATGATATCCCTCCTGATACGCAAAAGAGAAACCATTGCAACGACCAAGATGCCAATAATAACAACGAGTGGAACGATAATATTTTTCTCAACTACCTGGTCAATTAAAGTAAATGCATAAACGATAATGAAAATAGGGACCGCTTCAGCCATTGCCACTTGAATAAAAAACTTCGTTTGCGCTGCTTGCATCGTATTCAGGTCTAGTTGGTCTCCTTTTTCTACTTTTTCTTGGACCTGTTGCATCATTTTGTTAAAGGCAAAAGAAATACCTACTACAGCTATTGCGGATGCAAGAACAAATAACCATGAAGCACTCATCTTCATCTCTCCTCTAAGTCGAAGTTAAAGGGTGCAACGAATTCTTGCACCCTTTTTCCATTTTATAACTTATCAAGCTCATACTCAATTTGATTGACTCTTTTTGCATTTCCTTCAGCCATATTATGTAATCTTGTTTTAAGCTCATGGTCTTTATGGACCGCTTCTGCGGTAATGGCGTATGTGCGTAAAAGTTGATTTTCAAGTTCAAGAGTTTCTTCTAAAGTTTGCTTTAGAGTTTTTCGATTCATTGAATCTTCTCCATGGTCATGATCGTGTTTCACACTATATTCCTCCTCGTTAGAAACTGATATTAGTATAGACATCCTTAGACTACTTATACAGTATTGTCCAGTGATGCACTTAAGTAGAAATATGATATCTTTTTGATAGCACATCGTAGCATACTACTAAATTTGTTGTTCTTTACTTTTGGCAATAAAAAGGTTATATTATCATTATCAATATTGATAATATATAAAAAGGAGCTAGCTTATATGAGTGAATCAAAAGCAGATGTCATCCTACACCCCGTTCGCATGAGAATCATCCAGTCGCTTGTTAGCGAGCCCTTAACTGTTCAACAAATGAAAGAAAGAATGCCTGACATTCCTCAAGCGACCCTTTATCGTCATTTAAAAAAACTATTTGAATCCAAAGTTGTGTTTGTTGTAGATGAGCAACAAATTCGGGGAACGGTAGAAAAATGGTATTCTCTTCAACCCAAGGAAGTTAACTTAGGGACTGATGAACTAGCCAACTATAATAAAGAACAATACATGGCCCTTTTCATGAAGTATATCGCTAATATCATGGCTGAATATGAACGGTATGTTTCACAGGAAAAGGTAGACTTTGTAAAGGATGGAGTTTCATTACGCCAAGCTTCCCTTTATTTATCTGACGAAGAGTTCACTTCCCTCCTTCAAGAGCTCGGTCAAGTGTATTCTAAAGTCCTAACGAATAAGCAAGCATCAAATAGAAGGAAACGAACATTTGCTAATATCATCATACCAGAACCAAATGAGTAGGGAGAGATGTGTATGAGAGAAACAGAGGTTGTTATTCAAAGCAAAGTTAAATTAAGGGGAAGCCTTAGTCTGCCTGATCTTGATCAGGAGAAATCTCCAGCCATACTAATTATTCCTGGAACTGGAAAGCTGAATCGTGATGGGAAAGTAAATAAAAAGCTAGATCTTAATTTATACAAACAGCTGGCACAGTTTTTTACAGAGCTTGGATTTATTACCTTACGTTATGATAAGCGTGGAGTTGGAAAAAGCGAAGGTGATTATAACCGAACTGGTCTTTGGGATCTCGTGGACGATTCGCAAGCAGCCGTTCAGTTTTTAAAAATGCATGATGCTGTGGATGCTGATCAAGTGATTGTCCTCGGTCATAGTGAAGGTTGTATGATTGGAACAGCTCTTGCAGCCAGAGAACCAATGTCTGGATTGATTTTACTTGCAGGTGCGGTTGAACGTTTAGAAGAAGCGTTAAAAAGGCAACGAGAGATAGCTGCTGTTGATATGAGGAGTGCCAAAGGGTTTATTGGGTTCCTGTTGCGCTTGTTTAAAACTGATAAAAAAATTGAACCTCAGGCCCAGGCCTTTATGCAAAAAGTGATGGAATCTAAAAATGACACGATGAAGGTTCAATTTCAGACCATTAATGCAAAATGGATGCGTGAACATTTTGCCTATAACGTTCGTGAGGATTTAGCTAAGGTTACTTGTCCCGTTCTGGCGATCACTGGCGCTAGAGATGTGCAAGCAAACCCTGCGGTTTTAAAGGGATTAGCTAGCTTTGTTAAAGGTGATTCTGAGTATCACATTGTGGAGAATATGGGTCATTCACTGAAATTTCAAGCTCAGACCTCACATATGTTAACAGTTAAGAAGGATTTAATTGCTGAGTCTTCCCTTCCCCTTCACCCAGAATTAGAGAAGCTATTACGAAATTGGATAGAGAAACAATTTTTTGAAGCAAAGAATCTAACGCATATTATCTCATAAATGATGAAACGACCATCCTTAAATAGAGGTGGTCGTTTCTTATTTACGTTAATTTAGGTGCTTGTGGTGGAGATTCAAACCATCCATGTTCAATCATAATATTCGCTCCATCTTCCGTATACCTTGCTACATCAGCCATCAGGCTAGTAAAGGTTCTAAAAATATCACTTCTCATTGAACTTGTTAAAGCAACACCATAGTTGGCAATTCCCTGAGTGTTTAAGAAATTAATAAGCGAAATCATTAGCTTTGTTGAAAAAGGAGCTGTTTTGGAAGAAGTTATACTCACGCTCCATGCTCCAGGAGTCGAGATTTCCTCTTTTTGAAATATCTCACTTAATGTGTTCATATGCTTTGTAGCTATTTCTTTCCCTTTGACCATATACGATTTGAAAGGCTCATCATTTGTGACCTGAATAAATCCTTTCATCACCGTGAGTCCTACTTCATTCGTTAAAATATTATAAAATATCATTGAGATTTCCTGTCCTGTCAATGGACGATGCTCCCCAAGCCACTTCGTTAAGTAGCTTTGTTTTTGAACAAATTGAACCTCACTTGGTATCGGGATAAAAGGTGATCGAATCCATAATCCTTTTTCGAGTAGAAGAATTCTTGCCTTATCCAATAATTCTAAAGATTCGGTATTAAATCGCTTAAATAAAGCAAATACATCTTCCCGTCCAATCGTATTCAAGGCTATGGATGAATAATTTAAGTTTCCTTTTGAAACAAACCAATGATAATAAAGAATAAGTGGTTCTGTAAATAGTTTGCCTGCTTGTAAGTTCACATCTTGATCAGTAAAGGCAACAGGAATGGGAAATTCTTCATTATTCATAATTGTGGTTAATTCACCTTGTGTGGTCAAACAATAAGCTAAAATTTCTTTATTTAATCCCTTAATTTCTTCATCTTCAACAACTTGGTCAAAATACTTTAGAATACACATATTCATGGAAAGTGACTGGTACATCGACCAGAGATAGCCTTGTTCACTAGCAGTTAAATCCATTTGCATTTTCAACGATAATCGTCCTCTCATTAATTTCATTTATTTCTTATTGTTGGCGAAACAAATGAAATTAATGAGTTGTTTGTATTCGATAATGGTGTATTTTATTTGATGATTGATAAGTCTTTCCAACCGTATACCAGTTCAATTACTTCTTTTCCGGCTATGTTATCTTTTAACCGGTCGATTTCTGTTGCTCCAAGTGATTGATAAAAATGCTTTGAAGGATTCTCTTCTAAGACAAACACCGTCATGGAATTCATTCCATCATTTGTTAACTGTTCAATTAATGGCTTCACGAGTTGGCGCCCAACCCCTTTCCCTTGGTATTCCTGCAGAATGTATATGGCATATAATTCTCCCTCATACCCGGGGTAGTCTCCTGTTCTTTCTTTTCCACCTGAAGAAAATCCAACGATTTCCCCCTGATGATTTTCAGCGACATATACATTTCCGTTTGGGATGACCCCATTCCATAGTTCTTGTCGACTTTCATACGTTAATGATTGTAGGTAATCTTCAGGAAAAATATGCTTATAAGTGGTTCGCCAGCTATCAACATGAACTTTTGCGATGCCCTTCGCATCCGCATGAATGGCTTTACGAATGATCATTCCTTTCCTCTCCCCTTATAAATTTCTTTATGGCTTCATTATACCAAGAAACCTTCCTTTATCTGTTAGTAATTTTCATGATGACCAGACAGATAGAACATACTAACACTAGGGAGTGATCAACAAAATGTATGAATTTTCTCAAATTGAACTAAAAGAACAAGACGGGCAGATTATAGCTATTGTACATATGGACACACATACAAATAGTTTACTAACTGAGTTTAGTACGGAATTTGGCAAAGAGAACGATACTCTCCAGCACTCAGCGAAAGGATTTGTTAAAAAGCAATTCCCTGGTTTAAAGATTGCAAGGGTTCTTGTTGTTTCTGGTGCTATGATTCTTGCTAACTTCCCTTCATTAAGAACTTCCGCTCACGAAGTAACTTTTAACATGAGTTATTTGTATTTTGGAAATACAAACTCTTATATTTCTCAAGTAGATAAGACACAAGGAAACTTAAGTCAAGTGTCCCCAAGCTATTTTGATTTGAATGCCGATGGATCGCTCAAAATTAGTTCTCAATTTGATCAAGCTTTTGTTACTCAAATGCATGCCCGTGGAATTAAAGTCGTTCCCTTTTTAAGTAATCATTGGGACCGAACGCTCGGACGCCAGGCACTTAGCAACCGTGAAAAATTATCTTCTCAAATCGCCGACTTTATCGTGAAAAATAATCTTGATGGTGTTCAGGTGGATATTGAAAATGTGACAGATATCGACCGTGAAGCCTACACAGATTTGGTTCGCTTGTTACGTGAAAAACTTCCTGCAAACAAGGAGATTTCGGTCGCTGTTGCCGCTAACCCGAACGGATGGACCAAAGGCTGGCATGGATCTTATGATTACAAAGAACTTGCGAAATATGCGAGTTATTTAATGATTATGGCATATGATGAAAGCTATACCGGTGGACCTCAAGGTCCTGTCGCAAGTTATAGCTGGGTAGAACGCTCTATTCAATACTCTTTGAATCAAGGAGTTGCTTCTGAGAAAATTGTTCTAGGAGTCCCCTTTTATGGACGATACTGGAAAGAAGGTGAAGCAACAGGCGGAGCGGGGATTTCCAACAACCGCGTTGATGAAATGCTCGCCAAATACGGCGGTACGGTGACCTACGATGAGAAGTCACAATCCCCTAAAGCAACCATTACGATTAAACCAGGAGACCCAACTATGACCATTGCTGGCAACACTCTTACTGCTGGTACTTATCATATTTGGTATGAAAATCATGAGTCAATAAAAGCGAAGTTACAGTTAATTCATAAATATAATTTAAAAGGCTCTGGAAGTTGGAGTTTAGGGCAAGAAAGCTCCTCCATTTGGCAATCGTATCGTACATGGTTGGCACATGATGGACAAGTAGAAGTTTCTACCGTTAATGAAACTCAGCCAAAGGAGCAAACAGGAAGCACGGCTCCTTCTTCTGCTGTTACACATATCGTTCAATCTGGAGAGACACTTTGGAAAGTTGCGACCGCTTATAAAATGACCGTTGATGAATTGAAAGCATGGAACCAATTGACAACTGATTCCATCTTTATAGGACAAGCTTTGAAAGTAAATGGTTTGCAAACCGAATCTACCAATCAGCAACCAATATCAAGTCAACCAGCTGCTAATACACCAGGAGCCGTCTCTGCTCCCGTGCCAACAACACCTGCACCTGCACCTGCTCCGGCACCCAAACCAGCCGTAGCGCCACCAAGAGCACCTGCTCCTGTCGTAGCAGTACCAGCAAAGAAATATCCAACCCTTCGTATGGGATCGAGTGGCTCAGCGGTTACGGATATGCAAAATAAACTAAAGAAAGCGGGAATTTATAAAGGAAGTGTGCATGGTAAATACGATACAAGTACGCGTAATGCTGTCATTGCCTTTCAGAAAAAATACCAGCTAAAAGCGGACGGTGTCGCAGGACCTGCAACTTTATCCAAGCTTGATGCGGTAATCGCCCCAACCAAAGTGGCTACCGTATCAAAACCAGCTACAACCTCTGTTAAAAAGTACCCTACCTTGCGCTCTGGTTCAAAAGGAGCTGCTGTAGTGGATATGCAAAACAAGTTAAAGAAAAATGGTGTTTACAGAGGGAATTCACATGGTGTGTATGATGCAGCAACAAGAAATGGCGTCATTGCGTTTCAAAAGAAATATAAATTAAAAGCTGATGGTATTGCAGGTCCAGCAACTCTCAGTAAATTAGATGCGGTAATCAAATAGGAGGATATAGCAATGAAAAAAACGATGCATGTGTTATTGGTAATCTTGCTGGCTTTTATGGTAAAAAGTCAAAGTATTTCTGCGAAAGAAATGACGAGCCTTCCGTTACTTGGTGTAGGTGCTACTGTTCAAGAGGAGCAAAACGGAGAATTTCTCATTAAAACAGAAGGATTGAAGGCCGGAGAAGGTTTTGTTTCAACACCTAAAGATCTTGAATCCAAAAACATCTTGTTTCAAATGGAAGCCAAAGGGTCAGATGTGGTCATATTAAAAATTGAAGAAACAGATGCTAGAGGGAAATTTTTAAAAGAAAAAGAACTGGAAGTCCCATTAACAGGAACCTGGAGCCTAAAACAACTAGACCTTATTCTTGAGAGTGAATCCTCACAAATAGATGTATTGGTATTAACAAAAGAGAAGAAGAAAACGGAATTTTCGGTCAGAAATGTGAGTGTGACTGGACAATAATAGCTAAAGGGGTCCTGTTCTAAAAACGAGGCCCCCCTCCTTTATCCTACAAACTGGTAGTACAATTTTTTTGCTTCTGCAATATCCTTTGTTCCATGTATAAGTACACGCCCATCTGTAAAAAAAACGAGTCGGTATTCTCCCTTCGTCAGTGACAGTAAATATTGGTTTTTACTCACTTGTCCGTACGGTTTCAATTGAACAGCTAGTGTTTCAAGATTTAAGCTTGTGTTGGTTGCCGGCCGAATTTGTACGGTATTTCTTCCACAGAGAACCGCTGTTTTTGTTAAGTTGGATTTATCTAAATACGGATAACTTGGAGTTTTTCCGCAAGATGGACAATCATCTTTTTTCATTTTATCTACTGAAATCGATGACGATGAATTAAGCCACAGATCAAACGAGTAAAGAGAGCCTCTAAGTGCTGTTAGATTTCTAGTAAGAAGCTTAAGTGCTTCTGTTACTTGGTTAGCAACGACGATTTGCACTGTGGGTGAAATGATACCGGCTGTGTCACAGGTCATTCCACCTAGAGGAATATGTTCTAATAAACACTGTAAACATGGAGTTTTTCCTGGAATGATGGTAAAAGACAACCCGTAACTCCCCACACATGCTCCATAAATCCACGGAATGTTCGCTTTTTGTGATATATCATTGATGAGCAGTCGCGTGTCAAAATTATCGGTTGCATCTAAAATAAGATCAACCCCTACGATTAACTGCTCCATCTCCTCGATGCTTACATCCATCACGTGTGATACTACTTCCACCTCAGAGTTGATGTCTTGCAGCCGTTTTTTTGCCGCTGCAGCCTTCGGGATCCGATCACGCGCGTCTGATTCACTATATAGCTGCTGGCGTTGAAGATTGCTCCATTCAACGTAGTCCCGATCAACGATGGTTAGTTTCCCTATTCCTGCTCGTGTGAGAGATTCAGCAAGTGCTGTTCCTAGTGCGCCTGCTCCAATAATTAATACATGGGATTGCTGTATTTGCGTTTGACCTTCTTTTCCTATTGGTGAAAAAAGTTCTTGTCTCGAGTAACGGTCGTTCAAATCTTCAACCTCCCCCTACAAAATGTACGAGTTCGATATGATCACCTTTTTCAAGAATCGTTGACTCATAGTTTTCTTTTGCAACGATATCTTTATTGCGTTCAACAATGACAACCTTTGGATTTAGTTCGAAATATTCAATAAGTGTCATAATTGTATTTGTTCCCGTTCCTAACAGTGTTTTTTTTCCGTTAACGTAAATAGTCATCTTTCTATCACCTCAAGTTCCTTATGATAATTGAAGGCAGCTCTTTCGGGATCATTCGCTCCAAAAATACCCGATAAAACAGCCACTCCACTAGCACCGGCCGTAAGTACCTCCTGTACATTCGAAGGAATTATTCCGCCAATTGCAATGACAGGAATTGATACGTAAGCAGTGATTTCCTGTAAGGCATGCAGACCACGAGGACGGAGTCCAGGCTTAGAATTGCTTTCGAACACGTGGCCAAATAGTAAGAAATCGGCACCTTTTTTTTCTTTTTCCAATGCTTCACTAAGTGAATGTACGGAGCATCCTACACGTAACATTGGATAATGCTTTTTTACTATTAGTACATCTTCGCCTCTATGGGAAAGTTGAACTCCAGCTACTCCTCCAACTAACGCCACACTTGACGAACCATTTAGGATGACCTTTGAAAGGGGTATATCAGCTTCTTTCATGCCTTGAATGAAGTGAAGAATTTCTTCTGGTGACCGATGATTCTCCCGTAAATGAATATAATCCACATACTTGTGAATGCTTCGGGCAATTTTGGTCATATCTGCTTTTTCTTGCTGTCCTGTTGAAATGACATGCAATTCTTTTTTCATCATGCCCTCCTTATTTCATCGTATATCCACCGTCAACGATGATGGTTTGACCTGTTACAAATCTAGCCCAATTACTAGCTAAATAGAGTGCCGTCCCTGTAATATCTTCAGGTCGGGCAATTCTCCCTAGTGGTGTCTCAGCAACAATAACTGATTTCACTTCCTCCTTGGTTCGTTTACTTGCTTCTGTCGGATATACAAGCCCTGGAGCAATACAATTAACGGTAATACCGAATCTTCCAATATCAGCGGCTAAGTTTTGAGAATAAGTCATGACGGCTCCCTTGGCTGTGTTATAGTCATGGTAGGGTACAATCGGGCGATACAATAAATTGGTTGTCATATTAATGATTCGACCGAAGTTCATATCTTTCATATGTGGGATCGTGTATTTACTCAGGAGATAAGTACCCTTTAACGAACCATCGATTTGTTTTTGAAAATCATCCCACTCTACTTCCCATGCCCATTTTCTTTCAGTAGGATCAAAAAGGTAGCCATGGAGGGCATTATTAACGACAATGTCGATCCGATCGAACTCTTCCATTACCATACTTATTAATCTTTTTACATCGTTTTCATCCGTAACATCTGCTTGAATGGCTAAACAGTCCACTCCGTGTTCCTTTTGTAATTTTTCCGCCAGCTTTTCTGCCTTTTCTGCATTTTTTAAATAATTAATAACGATATGACAGCCTTCGGAGGCGAAGCTTTCAGCAAATGCCGCTCCAATGCCTCGGCTTGAACCCGTGATAATACATACCCTTCCTGCTAATGAGAGATTCACATTAACACCCCTTACTTCAGCTGTTCAACAAGTTCATTCGTTGTCAGGTCTTCAATATTGACCGTTTTTTGTAATAATCCCATTTCTACGTAAGACGTTTCAACCTCTTTTAAAACTGTATAGTCGAACATTCCGAGACCTTTGTCGTTCTCACTAGTTTCGTTTCTAATCGCAATAATCTCTTGGTTTCTTGTAATATCGGTACCGTCCACTGCATGTTTCGCTGCAATCTCAGCCGCCTCATCTGGATTCTCCATCGTGTACTTTATGCTATCTTTATAGACTTGAAGAAAGCGTATAAGCAGATCTTTCTTTTCGTTAAATACTTTTTCAGTAACTACAAACACATCAGATGGAGTATTTAGCACATCTTTTACTTCAATGATATTTACTTCGCCTAAGCCCTTTTGCTTGGCGTCATATAAACCGGTATCTGTAGCAGCGGTAGCAGCCACTTGCCCTTCCATTAAAGGGGCGAAATTAAGAACACCGGTTGCTGTTATCGTCATTTCCTCTTCCTTCACTCCAGCGTCATGTAAAAGCACTTGTAAATTTTGATAAGTCCCACTAGCCAAGCTATATACGCCGACATTTTTTCCTTTCAAATCCTCTATGGATTGAATATTGCTTTCCTTTAAGGAAACCAAGTTAAATACATTTTCAGGATAAATATTATAAATAATCTTTAATTTTTCACCTTTTTCAACTGCTAAAAGGACGGCCTCTAGGTTAGCAAAAGCTATATCAGCATTTCCAGCCAGGATATTCTTAACCGCATCTCCTCCACCAGCACCAGGTATGTATTCAAAGGTTAGATTTTCTTTATTAAAAAAACCTTTTTCCTCAGCCACGTATAAGTTGCTTTGTTCGACAATTGGTTTACTCCATGAAGCCATTCGAATGGTTTCCCTTTGATTTTCCGTTTCCGTTGGTTGACTACTTTCCTTTGAACAACCTGCTATGATGACTGTTATAATTAATAAAATAGGTAATAATACTTTTTTCACGACTTTTTCCTCCGATAAGTTGTATATTTTCTTAGTAATAGATGTTCGATCGTACATATCGAAGCGTATAAGAGGATGCCAATAACTGTTAAAAGGATAAAGGCTGAAAATAATAAGGGTGTATCCATCATTCCTTGTGCCACGATAATTAGTGCTCCCAATCCCTTATTGGCACCAATAAACTCACTAACAACGGCTCCAACCACACTAAGGACAACCGCCACTCTCATACCCGAAAGCAAGTAAGGGATGGCGGTCGGCAACTGCAATCTCCACAAGGTTTGCCATTTGCTAGCTTTTAATAGCTGAAAAAGGGCTAAACGGTCCTTGTCGACTACTAACAAGCCCGTAATCATACTCTCGAACAAAGGAAAGAAGCTAATTAATGCCACAATCAAAATCTTTGGCGTGTATCCGTACCCAAACCATAGAATGAGAAGCGGAGCTAATGCGACCTTTGGCATGGCTTGTGTTGCGATAATATAGGGCTTCAAGACAAGTCGAAGGGTGTTCGACTGTGCAACCAAAAGGCCCAGTCCGATTCCAATAAGAGAACCCACAAAAAATCCACTAATAATTTCAACAAGGGTTGTGAAAATATGTGGTGTAAAATACCCACTCTGTAACAGGGTGAAAAGATTTTCTGCAATCTTTGTTGGTTTGGGTAATATTAACGGTGATATTTTCTTCACCTTTACAATCATCTCCCACATAATAAGCAGGAAAATAAATAGTAGAGTCGAATATAGATAGATTTTCTTCATGATTGAAGCCTCTCATTCATATCTTGCTGAAAGTTGTGAAATGACTGATCGAATAAAATAGACTTCTGTCGTGGTCGAGTAAACGGTACTTGGTATTCTTGAAGAATTCGTCCCGGTTCCCCACCTAGAAGAATAATTCGGTCAGACAGGAAAAATGCTTCTTGCAGATCATGAGTGACAAATAATACGGTTGGTTTGTCCGTATCGATTAATTCATTAAGTTGAACATGCAATTGATCCCTTGTAAAAGAATCTAGTGCAGAAAATGGTTCGTCCATCAAAAGGATTTGTGGCTTATCAAGTAAAGCACGTACGATTGCCACTCTTGATTGCATTCCTCCCGAGCACTCATATGGAAATTTATGAATCGAATCGGTTAGTCCAACACGATCTAGCATTTCCTTTGCCTTATTCGTATCTTTTTTTGTCAATTTTCGCTTTAAATGTAATGGAAGTAAGACATTCTCCAAGATCGTTTTCCATTCTAGTAAAATAGGTTTTTGAAAAACGTATGAAAGCTCATCAACCGGTTCTTTTACCTCATGTCCACCTATTGTAATCAATCCAGAGTTAGGCTTTTGCATTCCTGCAACCATTTGCAAAAGACTCGTTTTTCCGCAGCCACTTTTTCCAACGATGCTGATAAATTCGCCCTTCTTTATATCAAGGGAAAACTGACGGATGGTATCTCTCTGATCTTTGTTATAGGTAAGACCGATCTCTTTTAATTGTATATATGGTGCCTGCATGTCCCTTCTCTCCTTATATTCGGTTCGGATCGTACGCATCCATTTCAATTTCTACGCTAGCCTCCACATCGACCCAGCGAACCAAGTCGGCTAAATGAGGTCTGCCATCATGATGCCAACCAGGTTCTGGTTCTCCCATGCGGCCTAAAAAGGTAATTCGATTAACTCCACATTGGCTGAGCACTTCTATGATGGAACGAAAATGGTTTGGCGAGCAGGCGACCCCAAAGGTCTGTAATACTCCTCGAACTTCATGCAGGTAGGATGGAACATCTTCAATGGACTGAACGGGAATCACATATACAAAGCGATTTAATGGTGATATCGGAAACAAATTCGTTTTCTGATCGTAAACAACTGTCCATGAAGTACTTTCTTCGCTTTCGAAAAGTGCTATTTCATTCGTTTGAAAAGCTTGAAATTGAAAGGTAGAGCGTGCCTGAATGATTGCTTGATTTTCTTGTTCGCTTAATCTAGCTCTTGGCATTTTCACCTCGTAGTTATTCATTTCTTGCGCTAATAAACTAGCAAATTCACGTACCGCTACATTTCCCTTTTCCTCGACAAAAAAGACATGTGGAGAAAGACAAGCTTGTTGATCAAATTGAGAAGCATCCTTTGCGGCCCTCCTGGCAGTTTCGGTTACGAGAACGCGCTGTAAGCAGTCTTTTGCTATAAAGCCAGCACTCAATTTATGTCCATGTGCGTGTAGGTTGACGTAAGATGGAACTTTTTTTCTAATCGAATCAATGGACATCTTGCTTCCGTATGCAATCACTGCCTCTGATGAAGAAAACGCTATTCGCTCTAATTCTTCTTCCCCCCCTTTCCACCAAACGATGCTGATGGATTCTGCCAAGTCTCTATCAATCTCACTCAATGTTTCAACAAACAGAGAGGGAAACAAAGGCTCGGAGGAAGAGAGCTTCCCAAGTGTACTAGACTTAACTAAAAGGCCACTTATTAAACTCCATAACGGCAAGGCAGGAACATTTCCGGAAAACACATGAGTAATGAGCTCAGGTCCATAGGCTCTTGTTAAGCCACCTGATGAACGTGGACGAAAGTCGTCAAGGACAAGAGGATTAGGGAAATCCACCTCGACCATTCTTTGCATTTTTTCTTTACGAAAGGAACGTAAATATGAATGTAAAAACACACGTATCATTTCCGAGTCATAGCCCGTTATAATGGGAAGAAGCTCTTCCGCTAATTTTCGATAATGGTAGCTCGGGTCAAGCCAGAGCTGAATAGCTTGGTCAAGTATGTCAATAATGTCATTCGTTTTTCGCGTTTGTATCTTTAGTTGTTGCTGTCTTAGATGTAAAATGACTTGTTTTAGTTCCTCACTCGTAAGTTTTGGCACAAGTAGGGTTAGAGTATCAAACGTTCGTTCTTCATAAGAAGGTGAGATCACGCTTGGGACAAAACCGATTTTTAGTTTCATTTGCTTACTCCGTTACGAAACTGCTCTACGGCAAGAGAACAGCCCTTTGCTTCTGCTCCTTCGCTTCTTCCTAACAAGTAAAATTCACCTTTTTTTGAAATCCCTAAGTCCTCCGTCATAACCCCAAGGACCGAATGGAAGTTGGCTAGATCATAATGAACGAGTATTCCCCGTTCACCGTCTTGTACACACAAACCGTTTTCAGGATTGATGACTACTGTTCTTACCCAATGAGGGGCTTTTTGTTGCCCAGATCCGCTTTGATCGTAAAACTGGGAGCTTAGCTCGGTCATTCCATACATGTTCACGCAATCTTCAACTGGTAAGGTAAACTCTAGTGACACCATTTGTTTAAATTGAACTGAACTCATTTCGATGGCTCGACCCTTAGAACCTCCAGTATCCATTAAACGGCTTCCTTCTGGCAGTTGAAATTGTAGGTTTTTCCCTCTCATGTACTCAACAAAATGGATAAAGGAAAACGTAGCGCCTAATAAATATACAGGAGTGTTGGTGCGTTCAGATTCTAAAAGGAACAAGACGAGCTTTTCGAAATCATAGGCCCCATTATTGGCGATATAGACACTGTCCTCCGTTCCATAGTCGCGAATGGCTGTATACAAATACTGTGACAAAGAGGAATTGGGCATTTCCTTAGGATGTGGAAATAGAATGGCCATTTTCACACGGGACTTATCTTTCATGATATTATCTTCAAAATGTGACTTCATCGAAGCCGTCCACACTTCTAAGTCGCGGTGATAATTTCTTCCTTGTTTTCCACTAGTTGTGCCACTTGTTTGAAAATATGTCTCTGCCTCATCTATCAGTGTACAGGTAATATCGGCCTCCTTAAACGCACCTACTGGTACAGGAGGAATTTGCTGATAGGATTGCACCATTGATGGGTGAACCTTTCTTGATCGACAAAACTTCCGGTATATACGATTATTTTCGTATTGGTAGGTGAAGACCTGTAATGCTAATGAATTAAATGAATCTCTTTCTTCCTTTTCAATAAAAGTGAGAATTCTTTGCTTGATATCTTCGTAGTGCATGCTGTGACTCTCCTTAAGATGAATGTGTTAGTATTTCCCAATCTTTTACGACAGGTTGATATCCAAGTTCCCTTAGTGATTCCTTTACCTCAGCGACACTTCTTTTGTCCGAAATTTCAAATTGACTATGTGTATGTTCTTTATTGGCATAGCCCCCAACAACGGTAGATGAAGCAGCGGACATTTTGGTCACCCCCAATGGAAGTAAGTGCCGTCTTAATTCCGCGCTTTCTCGTGTGGAAAGAGTCATACCTGCGCGTGGTAAAAATAAACGGGACGCCAGCATGGCTTGAACCAAATTTTTATCGGATACATTGACCTTTGGTTGGAAGCCACCAAGGTTTGGTCGAATTCGAGGAAATGACAAAGCAATATCCGTTTCAAGATAATTCTTTTGTAAGTAATGAGCATGTAGACCAGTGAAAAAGACTTCCTTTCTCCAGTCATCCATTCCTAGAAGTGCTCCGATATTGACGGATCTCATGCCAGCTTTGGCACCTCTTTCAGGTGCTTCTAGTCGATAGCGATAATTCCGTTTCGGTCCCTTTAAGTGATGCTGTTTATAAATTTCTTCGTTGTACACTTCTTGGTACACCGTTAATCCATCAATTCCTCGGGCAACAAGCGTTCGGTACTCTTCCGTATCTAATGGCTGTATCTCAATGGATAAAGAAGAAAAATACTTTTTCATCACATCAATCGTTTCACACAAATAATCAACGGAGGAATGGAGGCGAGATTCTCCTGTTAGCAGGATAATATGTCGTAATCCCATTTTGACAAGTGCCTTTGATTCTTCTTCAATTTCAGCCAAGGTCAGTTTTCTCCGTGGAAAATCATTATCAATACTAAAGCTGCAGTACGTACATTTGTTCACACAATAATCGGTTAAATACAGTGGTGCGTATAATTGAATCGTACGGCCAAAATGCTGAACGGTACGATTATTGGCGATTTGTGCCATTTCTTCTAAACAATTTTCAGCAGCTGGAGATAAAAGAATTAAGAAGTCTTCTGTATGAAGTCTTTCTTTTTGTATAACCTGTTTTACGTCTTGAATGGTGATGGTGGAGAAAAAGTGGTCAAATGGATAATTTTTTATTTGTATATACTCTTCATAAAATGACATTTCACTCACCTACCCTAAAAATCCTGTTAATGGAGATGACGCTTGTGCAGTCGTTGTCGTAGGTCCTATTCCACTCAAGTAAGCTTTCCTTCCAGCCTTGACTGCTAAGTCGAATGCAATGGCCATTTCAACGGGATCCTTAGCTGTAGCAATGGCTGTATTTACAAGTACAGCAGCTGCTCCCATTTCCATCGCTTCCGCTGCTTCTGATGGCTTTCCGATTCCTGCATCAACTATGATTGGAAGTTCCATTTCTTCTATCAAAATTTGGATCAGTTCCTTCGTACGAATACCTCGATTTGAACCGATCGGAGAACCAAGTGGCATGATCGCTGCTGCTCCAGCATTTTGCATCGCTTTTGCTGCCATTAAGTCTGGGCTCATATAAGGTAGGACGACAAACCCTTCATTCGCTAGAATATCAGTTGCCTTAGCGGTTTCGTAATTGTCAGGAAGCAAGTACTTTTGGTCGGAAATGACCTCGATTTTTATCCAGTTTCCCATCCCTGCTGCTCTGGCAAGACGGGCAATTCGAACGGCTTCGTCCGCCGTTCTCGCTCCCGACGTATTCGGAAGTAAAATCATGTCTTTAGGAATATCTTCTAAGATGTTTTCTTCTCCAGTCGCAGTCAGGTCGACTCGTCTTAAAGCGACAGTGACGACTTGTGAACCGGATTGAGTGAGTGTTTCTTTCATTAGCTTGTGATTATAAAATTTCCCAGTTCCTGTTAGTAGTCGATTATGTAACTGCGTGTTTCCAATCGTTAATAAGTCGGTCATTGTGGTTCCTCCTATTGGTTCATTTTGGAAAAATAAAAAAGACTTACCAATCTTGGCAAGTCTTCACATTCATACATAAAGCTTTACCTCATAATAGAGCTCATGCAAAATGATTGCTTCCCTACGTTGGTTCTAACCAAATCAGGTTCAAGGGTTGGATAGATTCCTCTCAGCTTTTAGGCACCCCTAGCTAATTTCATATTTTATTTGATTGCGATTTTAACTTTGCTTCGTTTGTAAGCCCAATGATTGGTTGGACCGTGACCGGATCCGATGTGAAAATTCTCCTCGATGGCTGCCTGAATAAAGTCTTTTGCCACTTGCACTGCTTGAATTACGGAGCTCCCATTTGCGAGTTGAGCGGTTATGGCAGCGGAAAAGGTACAACCTGTGCCATGAGTATTTTTTGTGGGAATCCGATTCGAACTAAAGGTGTGAAATTGTTGCCCGTCAAATAAAAGATCAATCATTTCTTCCCTACCTTGATCATGTCCGCCTTTGATCATGACGTTTTTTGCACCCATGCTATGGAGCATTTTAGCTGCTTGTTTTCGGTCATCCATCGTCCCAATTTTTATTCCTGTAAGCACCTCTGCTTCTGGGATATTTGGTGTCACGATGGTCGCAAGTGGAAGTAATTTTTCTTTTAAAGCTTTAACGGCTTCATTTAGTAAAAGTGATGCTCCCCCTTTTGCAATCATCACCGGATCTACGACGATATGTTTCATCTCATAAAATTGTATAAATCTCGAAACCGCGTCAATGGTATCGCTGTTAAATAACATTCCGGTTTTAATCGCATCTGGACGCAAATCTTCAGCAATCGATTGAAGTTGTTCTTGAATTCCTTCCAAAGGAACTGAATAGACCCCTTGTACGCCTGTTGTGTTTTGTGCAGTTACAGCTGTTATCACAGACATTCCGTATACATCTAATTCTTGAAATGTCTTCAGATCGGCCTGTATACCAGCCCCTCCTCCACTATCTGACCCTGCGATGGTTAATGCCTTATTTACCATAGTGAATAACCTCTCCTTGCTTGCCTAAATTCATCAACTAATCTACGTAAAATTTTGGTATGCTCTGGGATATCACTGGCTCGACAAATATCGGAAATAATTGCAAGACCATTAGCTCCTGCTTTTATTACAGTTTCTCCATTGGTAGAATTCATTCCACCAATCGCAACAAGAGGCAGAGAGATTTCAGCGTTACGAAATTCAGTAAAAATATCCAAGCTTTGTTGCTTTTCGGTATCCGCTTTTGAAATGGTAGGATACATCGGTCCAATTCCTAAGTAATCAGCTCCGTCTAGAACGGCCTGAAGTCCCTCTTCAACCGTGTGAGTGGATACACCAAGAATTTTATTTGGACCGATTGTCTCCCTCACATATTTTGCATTTTCATCATCCTGGCCAACATGTACTCCATCTGCATCAAGAGCGATTGCCAGTGGTAAATCATCATTGACGATAAATGGGATCTTATGTGTCCCGCAGAGTTCGCGCAGTTTTTTTCCAAGCTCGTACTTCTCGATTTCTCCGAGAGTGCTGCTCCCTTTTTCTCGATATTGAAAGCAGGATATTCCACCTTCAATGGCTAGAGCTAACGTTTCTTCAGGTGTACGATTCAAGCAGTCTTGACTGCCCATAATAAAATACAGTTTTAGAAAATCCATTTCCTTTTGCTGCCTCATATGGATGTGACTTCTGCAATGCTGACTTTGGCGAGGT
Source organism: Bacillaceae bacterium (assembly GCA_041640555.1). Lineage (GTDB taxonomy): Bacteria > Bacillota > Bacilli > Bacillales > Cytobacillaceae > Robertmurraya_A. The sequence goes on along the minus strand of JBEQAB010000001.1, from coordinate 632,909 downwards.
CTACCACATCAGAGGATGAAGTTATCATGAGTTGATTAAGAAATTCCATCTGAAAAGTGCCAACATGTTGGTCACCTGTCGTTAAAATCGCGCGCTCAGCAACGGCACCATAAAAGGCTGAAGCCCCTGCCGCAGCAAGTAAATAATTTGTTTCTACACTTGCAAACGCTCCTACGACAGATGAAAATAAGCAACCAGTTCCAGTTACTTTTGTTAGAAGAGGGTGCCCGTTTGAAATAATAATCGATTTTTCTCCATTAGAAACAACATCGTCTTTTCCCGTAACCACCACGGTCATATGTAATTTTTGAGCTGCCATTCGAGCAAGGTCTGTGATATTACCTTCACCTGTACCAGCATCAACACCGCGTGTCTGCCATTCTTCACCTACTACGTTGGCTACCTCGGCAGCATTTCCACGTAATAAACTAATGTTCACTTCTGATAGGATTCGTTTTACAGTATTTGTGCGGTATGGTGTTGCACCAGCTCCAACCGGGTCAAGGACGACTGGAACGCCTTTTTCATTCGCCGCTTTACCAGCAATGATCATCGCTTCTACTTCAGGTTCCCTTAATGTGCCGATATTAAGCACAAGGGAATTCGCGATGCTTACCATGTCAGCTACTTCTTCTTTGGCATAGGCCATAACGGGTGAAGCGCCGATAGCTAACAATCCATTTGCAACAAAATTAGTTACTACGACATTCGTCATATTATGAACTAACGGTGATTGCTCTCTTACTCTATCAATTAATGTTAAAAATTCATGACTCATTTTTCCCTGCTCCTTTCGTATTAGCAAAACGATTTCAAGACAAAAAAAGCCAGATTCTTATAGAACCTGGCATAGTTACGAAAAAATAAACATTCATCTTCGCAGTAACTACTTCCCTCCGCTGGTATGAGCCAGATCAGGTTCCAAGAGTCGAAAACTGCATTGTTTTCTCTCAGCCCGAACATACGGGCCCCCCTAGTAGATTTCCTATGAAACTATATTTCCATCATAGTGGAAGGTTTTTCATAACGCAACTATAAATTATTTAAAAAGTAAAAAAAGTTCCCCCTGTACCAACAGGAGGAAGCCGATTAAATCGTAAATTTCCTTAAAACTTCTTTTAAGTTAATTGCCATTTCATTAACTGTCTGAACAGAAGAAGCGATTTCCTCCATCGTTGCCAACTGTGCCTCAGCAGCTGCAGCAACTGCATATGAGGAGTTCGAATTTACCTTTGCAATTTCTGTTAGCACTTCGATATTGGCAGTTACACATTTAGAGCTTTCTGTCATTTTTTGCACATAGTGATGAATAGACTGAATCGTTTTACGAATGTCTGTGATAGAGTCAGTGATTTGTATAAAAGATCTTCCCGCCTCATTTACAGCGATTGACCCATTTTCTACTTCAAACGTATTTTTTTCCATTGCTTTTACGGCTTGATTTGTACCGGTTTGGATTTTCAAAATAAGATCTATTATTTCGTTAGAAGAGCTCTTGGACTGCACGGCAAGTTTCCGAACCTCATCAGCAACCACTGCAAAACCTTTTCCATGCTCTCCGGCTCGTGCTGCTTCAATTGCTGCATTTAGAGCGAGTAAGTTCGTTTGGTCCGCAATACCTGTGATCACTTTTGTTATTTGACTGATTTCCTTTGATTGTTTCCCAAGGTTACCAATCACTCCTGACACTTCAATTACAGAGTGATGTATATGTGACATTTGCTTTATTGCATTCTCTATGACCTTGTTTCCGTTTTTGGACACTCCATCAACCATATTAGCTGACGCTTCCAGTTTCTCTGAAGAAAAAGTGAGAGTTTCTTGAATCGAAGCCAATGTGTTCATTGTATGTATGGTTTCGTTTACACTATCTAGTTGTTTTTGAGAAGCAGCAGCAACCTCTTGAATGGAAAAAGTAATACTTTCTGAACCTTGTGCGGTTTCCTCCGAGCTTGCTGTTAAATCCTCCGCAGATGCAGAAACCTGCGTGGTTGTCTCATATGCTTGGGAGATTACTGTTCGTAGTTCCTTTACCATCCGGTTAAAAGTAGTAGTTAGCTCGCCAATTTCATCATTTGATGTAACCTTCATATCTGCATGACTAAAGTCACCCTCTGCAACTACTTGTATTCTCTCTGATAAACGACGGATAGGACCGTGAATAGAATTCATCAATACGACGGCAACTATTACGGAAATACAAATAACTACAAATGTAAGAATCATTGTCCAAAGTAGAACTTGATTTCCGTTAGAAATGATTTCTTCTCCCAGTTGTTCTACACTTTTGTTTTTTTCGTCAGCTAAAGCCTTTAATTTTGCCATCGTTTGTTCAGCTTGAAATTTCTCAGATCCAACATTGAGTAAGGCTTGGCGTTTCTCTCCGTTATCAAATTCATCAAAAGCTTCTTTCATCATCATCTCATTCCATTTGGAACCGTCGGAAATGACCTTTTTTACTGCGGCTTCATCCTTGTTTCCAGCTACGTTAGCCAATAGTCTTTCTTCAAATTGGGTACTTAGCCGTACATTGCTTTCAAAGCTTTCCTTGGCCTGGGGAGAGCCTTCAAGCATGTACTCATTTACCAGTCTTAGTCGCTCAGCCATGAAAAATCGTAAATCTTGCAGATCGTTTAATTGCTGTGATTCTTCCAGAATAAGTGATTTTGCTAATTCATTTGCCTTTTGGGTATTGATCATGGAGTAAATAGCTAGTCCACTAGAAACTAGTAATACTAGTCCGAAACTTAGCATGATTTTTTTGCGAATACTTTGTGATTGAAATGGACTTTTTATGATTGGCAACCGCCATTTTGTACTCTTAATTTTATTAACCCATTTATCAATAGACTTCAATCCCTACACATCCTTCACCCGTTGTCCCCCTCATTATGGCAAAGGAATATTAAGCAATTGTAAAGGAAGTGTAAGTATTGTATAAAAAATAAAGCTATATACCTAATTCTTAAGAACTATTGTGGAAATAAAAAACCTAGGAAATCATGGTATTTCCTAGGCAAGCGCAGGTTATGACATTTCTCCGCAAATTTCCTTATCCGACTAATTGATTAGTTAGTTTTTTGACATATAGTGATAAAAAGACGCTTCTAGATAGACTAAATAAGATAAAAGCCATCCATACTCCGTGATTCCCAGAAACAGGTACAAGACCTACAATGGCTGCTAAAAACACAAGTAAAGCAATGAAAATAGAATTTCTTACTGATTTCGCGTCCGTTGCACCGGAAAAAATACCTTCTAGTTGTAATCCCCAAAATCCGACAAGTGGAAATAAAAACATCCAAAATAAGAATACATGTGTGGTATCTCTAACCTCATGAATGGTCGTGAATAATGACACGATAAAGTCTCCAAACAGGATGGTCAAAAGAGATAAACAAATAGCTGTGGCACCCCCCCAGGTAGCAGACAACGACAGGGCTCGAAAATAAAGAGAGCTGTTTTTTCCTCCAAACGCTCTTCCCACTAAGATACTTGAGGCATTAGCGAATCCTCCAAATAGATAGGCCATTACATACTGAATTTGTAAAAGGATCGCATTTGCAGCTAAAGTGAGCTCACCCATACTTGCTCCTTTGGAGGTGAGTATTCCAGTCATTGTAACCAAACATAATGTTCGGAGAAAATGGTCGCGATTAACAAGAAACATTTGAATTAGGGTATCTTTCTTGATTAATGCACTAAGCGAAGGAATAAAGAAACGACTTTTATTTGTTTGAAAAATAAGAAACATTCCAACTATAACCGAGGACACTTCAGCGATTAATGTGGCATAGGCCACGCCTGCAACCCCCATATGTAGGAACAGAACAAATACAATATCTAGCACAATGTTTAATAGATTCATACCAATTTGCAGGAACAAAGACATTTTCACTTTACCTAATCCGACTAACCAACCAATGGCTACATAGCTTAGTAGAATAAATGGTGCTCCCCAGATACGAATAAGAAAGTAGGTTTCTGCAAGAGCATTTGTTGCTGAATTCCCTCCCATCAATAGGAGGGAAAGATGGATGATGGGCTTTTGAAAAAGAATGAATAGCAATCCCATCAATATGGCAATAATCATTGGGCGATAAAGGGCAAGCATTATGCCTTCTTCATTTTTTGCTCCATCAGCTTGAGACGTGAACCCACTTGTCGTTACACGTAAAAAGCCGAGAAGCCAGTACATCGTATTAAAAATAACGGCAGCAATTGCTACCCCTCCTAACGCCGTTGGATCTTGGATTCTCCCTACGACGGCGGTATCTACCACCCCTAATAAAGGAGTAGATACTCCAGATAAAATTAATGGAAAAGCGAGTATTAAATATTCACGATGAGTACATGTATTTGAATAACGGTGAACCATTTGTTTAACAGAAGCTAAGTTCATACTCCTCCCCTTTCTTGATAAAAGTATCTAGTATAACAAAGTGCTAGGAATATATATACACATTGCTAGCGAGATGATAAGGTATCCTAGCCCCTATAGTTGAATTGATTCATATACAATTCCGGCAAATGCTCCGTAGGCGTACCGAGCAATGATAATAGACTATAATGTGTTAATTTAAAAGTGTCAATATTTAATCGTAATTTTTACGATTTAAAAGATCGTTTTTAATAAAAATGTAAACTTACATTTTCGGTCAGACTATTCTTGTATAAAAATCATACCATTTGACGAAAGAAGGACCAACGATAATCGGTTGGTCCTGTACTTATGATTATTTAAACACGTCTGCCTCGTTCAAGTATCCATCCTTAATCACGGTATCACGAACATTTTCTTTTGTGATGGCAATTGGATCTAAGAAGACAGCTGGGACATCGATTTTTCCATTGTTAATTTGCTTGTCGGTCTTTACTTCTTCTCCCTTTGCTACCATCATCGCCATTTCGGCAGATTTTATCGCTAATAAGTTGATCGGTTTATATACGGTCATCGTCTGTAGTCCTTGAACAACACGTCGAACTCCTTCAAGCTCGGCGTCCTGACCAGAAACAGGTACGGTCCCAGCTAAACCAACGCCTGCTAATGACTCGATTACCCCACCAGCCGTTCCGTCATTGGCAGCAATAACCGCGTTAATAGCATTTCCATTTTTACTCAGGGCCGTTTTCATATTTTCTTTTGCAATGTCTGGATTCCAATCATCCGTATACTGATCATGAACGAGCTTCACAGTTCCATTATCAATTAATGGCTGTAAAACCTTCATGGCACCTTCTCGGAAAAGTATCGCATTGTTGTCAGATTCTGCTCCACCGATATAAGCAAAATTTCCGCTAGGTACTTTCTTTATAATTTCTGTAGCTTGAATTTCCCCTACTTTTTCATTATCAAAAGAAATATAGTAATCAACATCAGCATTTTTTATCAATCGGTCGTAGGAAACTACCTTTACCCCTGCTTCGTGGGCAATTTTTACTATTTCTGCTGAAATCACTACATCATGAGGAACGACGACTAATACGTCTACTCCCTCTTCAATTAATAATTGGGCTTGTTTAATTTGAACTTCATCCAAACCGTTAGCGGCCAGTGTTTTTACTTGACCACCCAGCTTTTTAATTTCTTCTTCAAACAGTGCTTTATCTTTGTACCATCTTTCGTCTTTTAGCGTATCCAATAAAAATCCGACATATGGTTTTGATTCATCGGTGATTAATTTTGAGTCGTTAGCGCTTTGTGTTTTCCCAGTTGAGGAACAACCAGCTGTAACAATCATAACAATTATTAGAAATAAGCTTGTGAGAGACATCTTTGTAATGTTTTTCATATATATCCTCCTTTCTATTGAGCCTTTATAGATCAAATTTTTTGATCAAATTGTTCATTCTTTCTACCATGCTTGTAAGCATTTTGGCACTTACAGAAATATTGTCGAGTGATTGGTTTTGTTGAAGAACAGCTGCTGATATCTCCTCCGAACCAGCGGCGGTTTCTTCTGATACGGCAGCAATATGCTCGATATTCTCACTCATGGATTGGCTTGATTGTTGAACTTTATTAAAACTTTCTGAAATCATTTTTATGCCATTGGACATATGTTCGACTTTTTCTTTTATGTCGGCAAATTGATGGCCGGTTAGTTCAATTTGTACAGTTCCTTTATTCACCTCACCGTATCCTTCGTTTAAATTTTCAGCGATTTTTGATGTTTCTTCTTTAATGCTGAAAACAATGGATGCGATTCCTTCAACTGAACGCGAAACCTCTTCGGCTAATTTTCTTACTTCCGTTGCTACAACAGCAAAGCTTTTTCCTGCTTCTCCCGCTCTGGCCGCTTCAATGGATGCATTTAAAGCAAGCAAGTTGGTTTGGTCGGCAATGGACTTGATCACATGTACGATTTCTGTGATCGATTGTGTTTTGCTTTCTAAATTTTTCACTTGGTGAACAGATTCACTTACCACATGATTAATTTTCTTCATTTGTTGTAGTGATTCTTTCATTTGATTGTCGCCGCGAACAGCCACATCTAACACTTGACCAGAGAATTCTACTAATCTTTCCCCTTGTGAGTTAGATTGTACGATTTCTTCATTAAATTCCTTCGTTTTTGAAGCAATATTCGCTGCATTATCCGCTTGTGAGCTTGCGCCTTTCGCCATTTCTTCAATCGTAATGGAAACTTGTTCGCTACCCAGCTTTACTTCCTCAGATGACTCAAACAATGTAACACTTTGTTTGTCCACTTCAGCTGATAAAGTTGAGATTTCGGAAATCATTCCTCGTAAGCTTGTTGCCATTTCATTAATAGAATGAGAGAGTTGTCCAATTTCATCAGTACCACTGTAGGTTAATTTCTCATTATTCAGTCTGCCACTAGCAATCTCGTTACTTTGTACAACGATTTCTTCCAGATTTCTCTTGATTCTACGGCTAAGAATAAAAATCATGATGAAAGAAAGAATGATGGATCCAACTGATGAAAGAATAAGAATAAGGTACAGTCTTTCCAGTTGAATTTGTGCGGATGCTAAGTCATCTTCACTAATTTTTGTTGCTGAATCCTTTAACTCATATCCCAATTTAATGGTTTCATTTTTCATTTCTCTTGCTTCACGTTCTAATGTCACAAACTCTTCTGTATTAATTTGTTGTACTTTTGGTACGATTGTACTAAAGAAATACTCGTCGAGTTTATGATTGTTCTCTATGAGCTGATTAAACGTTTCCAATTGATTGGTAGTTAGATTTTTCTTTATTCTTTTAGCGATATTGACAAACTCTTGACTATGATCCAAATACACATTCAACTTTGTTTCATCTGACAATAGAATGTACTCCGGAACTAGTAAGTACTTTTCATGGTAAAGAGTTACCAAGTTTCCAGCATCTACTGCTACTTGGTTTCTGGTCACTGTATCTCCCATTTTTTTACTTGTGTCTTTAATGAAAATTCCTGTTACTACAACAGAAATTAAAAAAGCAATGGTCATAAAAGAGAAGATCACCATGTACTTTCCACCAATCTTGATGTTTGACCATTTTACCCTTCTTAACATACTACTCCCCCTAACTAGGTGATTGTTTCTAACAATCGACAAATTTCTTCATTCTTTTTATCGGCATAGGAGTATAGTTTGTTAAGTTATCTTACAATTATTTATTATAGAAGAAAACGAACTATAAATAGCCTGTGTCCATCATTGTGATAGAAACAGGCTTATTTTTTTCAATATCCTTTATCAAAATCCACTGAATTCGGTAAGGGAAGGTTTGATTCTATGGCCTGTAAGGTTTGAGCAAAACATGTGATCGCTTCATCCAGTTCGGTTACTGCAGAAATGTGAGGAGTAATGGTCACGTCTTTCCTTAACCAAAGAGTCGATTCTTCAGGTAGTGGTTCTATCTCTAGTACATCTAGAATCGCCGTGTGTATGTACCCTGAGTCGAGCGCAGTGATCAGTGCCTTTTCATCAACGGTTGCGCCTCTTCCTACGTTAATAAAACCAACTGATTCCAATTGAGAAAAAAGTTTTTCATTGAATAATTGTTTTGTATGCTCAGTCAGCGGAAGTGTACTAATGATCCAGTTGGCTTCTCTGAGTACCGAAGAAACGGAGCTTATCGGAACAATATTATGAAAATATTCCTTTTGTTTCCCGCTTTCTGAGACGCCAATCACGGTGGAACCGAAATGGCTAAATGTCTTGGCCACTTCTTGACCAATGGCCCCAGTTCCAAAAATAATGATCGTAACGTCTTTCAACAACTTAGGAGTTCTCTGAATCCACTTTTTATGTCGCTGTTGTTCCTGAAATTGCTCATGATATTGCAGGTTTTTTAATAAAAAACTTAAACAATACTCACTAATTCGCTCTCCGAAGGAACAAATGGTACGAGTAAGGAGAGTTTGATTTTCTTTCCAGCCCTCTATTTCTAAATAATTATTCACACCTGCATTAAAAGAATGAACCCATTTCACTTTCGGTATTTGAAAATTCCCGCATGGTTTAAAACCCACGTAGGCATCTGCCCAGTCTAAGTCATTTTCGGTGATCGCCTCTATGGGGAGAAAGCGAAATTCCTTTTGTTCCATGTTTGGAAAATATGTCTCAAATTCCTTCTGATACTCCCCTGCTATTAGAATGTTATGTATGTTCATACAAACCTCCGTTGGTCTATTTATTTGTATTGTACTATAGCTTGGTAAATAGAAGTAGCTCTTAGGCATTTCACGGTCTTCACTTTCATAAAGTGTAAAACGGGGTGATAACCATGAAGAGATGGCTAAAAATCGTAATACTCGTCTATTTATCCCTTCTTTTCTTCGGAAGTTTTATCGCTGTAGGTATGCTATGGACGGGAAGGATTGAAAAGTGGATTCCAGAGGTTTCTAAAATAGAAATCTTTCTTTATTATTTCTTTGCGGGTGCAATTGGTGGTTCGCTTCGGCATCTATATATGTTTTGTTCCCATTATATGAAAGGGGAATTAACTGATTATCGAAAGTGGATTATGTATATATTTTATCCTATATTTGCTACAGGGACAGCCGTTGTGGCGGTTACCCTCATACAAAGTGGGATTTTATTAATTCAATTTATTGAATATGAAGATACTCCATACGCACAAATCAGCATCGCTTTTTTTGTTGGATTTGGTTTTAATCGGTTTTTAAATAAACTAAATGCTGTATCTACGAAGCTCTTTCAACCGGAACAAGAGACTGATAAACGATCCTACTAAGGCTCATGGAATATTCCATGAGCCTTTTATAATTTGCTTCGTTATCTTGCCATTTTTTGCTTATAATATGGGAAACACCTAATTTATTGTGAAGGGAATTTTTGTAGATGAAAAAATGGGCATTTGTATCTGATTTTGATGGTACGATTTCAAAAAAAGACTTTTACTGGATGGTGATTGATAAATACTTTTCAGAAGGGAAAGAACTATTTCAGGAATGGAAGGCTGGGAAGATCAAAGATATTGATTTCCTTGCAACCGTCTTTCGAGCGATTCACCAAGAAGAAGCACTTATTATCGAAGATATACATACAATACCAATTGACGAGTATGTCCCTTCATTTATCAAGCATGTTCAAGAAAATGGTGGCGATTTTTACATACTAAGCGCAGGTACGGATTATTACATTCATCATATTCTCAAGAAATACGACATAAAAGACGTGACTGTGTTTTCAAACGAAGGATTTTTTCACGAAAAAAATATTCATATGAAAATTGATAGTAACGAATGGAAATACTCTGAGCGATATGGAATTGATAAATCAAAGGTGATTCAAAAATTAAAGGAAGAATATGAGCTAGTGTATTTTGCTGGAGACAGTGAGCCTGACTCGCATCCGGCTGTATTTGCTGACCTTACCTTTGCTAAGGATGCTCTACAAGAGATGCTAGAGGAAAAAAGTGTCCCTTTCAAAGCTGTGGAGGAGTTCACAGAAATTGAAGAATATTTAATTAATAAAGGGCTGATTTCACGATAATGCGTCAAAGTACAAATATTTCGATTCCTTCTTTATTAGAGATTAACAGTGGGGTTATTCAACAATTAGAAACCTATTTAGTCAAGCATGGCTTTCGTGATGCAATAATCTTTTTTGATCCATTTACGAATGATGCTTTTGCTGAAACCATTAGGTCCTCCTTTACAAGGCTCTCTCTTGATACAAAGGTATTAAAATCTGGATTGGATATCAATGATTTGATTCAAGTTGCCTTTTCACTAAAGAACTATGATGTTGTCCTAGCTATGGGGGGTGGTGCTCTAGTTGATTATGGAAAGTATATTGCATTTGTTAGAAAGTTTCCGTTTATTAGCATCCCTACTTCGGCGTCAAATGACGGATTTGCAAGCTCCAATTGTTCGATTGTGGTAAATAGCAAAAAGACGACAGTTCCAGCACAAATTCCTTTTGGAATCGTTGTGGACCTTGATATCATACAGACTGCTCCAACAAAAATGATTCTAGCAGGAATTGGTGATTTACTATCAAATATCACCGCCTTATATGATTGGGACTTTGAGGAGAAACATGGGGTTGGTTATGTGAATGCATTTGCGGCGATGCTAAGTAAAAAAGCGGTGAATAGTTTTATCCGAACACCTATGGACGATATTAAGAATCCAATATTCTTAAAAGAATTGGTTAGTTCGATGACGATGGGTGGAATTTCGACCGATATAAGTGGAAATAGTGCTCCGATTAGCGGTTCTGAGCATCTAATCTCACATGCATTAGATAAAATATCAGATACACCACAAATGCATGGTGTTCAGGTTGGAATAGCAACGTATATCGTAGCAAAAGTTCAGAATCACAGACACGAACGTGTGAGAAAAGTGTTTGAACGTACGGGATTTTTTGATTATGTACAAACATTGTCACTACATAAAGAAGAATACCTGCAAGCGATTGATTTGGCGCCTACCATAAAGCCTAATCGGTATACATTTTTACACGAAGAAAGGTATCGTGAAAAAGCCAAACAGTTGCTAGATGAAGATGAGATTTTGAAGGGATTATTTAACGAACAAAGGTGAAGCTCGTAAGCACCCACTTTATTCTTTTTCCCTTTTAAAAATGATATAGTCCGAGGCAATGGGTTCTTCGCCATGTTGTCGGAGAAGAAGATTGATTTGACCTCGATGATACTGTCCGTGAAGAGCTACATGAACGAGGATATCTCTGATCGAGTCTTGAAACTCAGTTCCCGTGCTATTTTTATATGTAACGGTTTGTTCGCCCTTTTGTTCTGTTAATTTTGATAAAAAAAGCTGATAATCATGATGATTCTTGTGAAGTAGTTCCTTACAACTTTCTATAGAGAGGTCGGACCATATAGGAAGGTGTGCGCTGCTATTCCCCGCCAGCCTAGTGATCCACACTCGTTCAGCTAATAAGGTGTGAGCAAATAATTTTCCTGCTGGCTTATTGGGTACACTTAGTGAAAGCAAGGTGTTGATGATGCGTTCATTTGCCCAATGCAAGTGATCATACATGCTTTGAATGGACTTCAATTCTTTCACCTCCTCCGAAAATTTGCACGCCCTTTTTCATTGTGAAATAGGGCGTGAGGAACTTTACTCTTCTTGAATTGCCTTCCAAAATTCTTTCGCTACGGCCTTATATCCTTCTAAACTTAAATGGATGTCGTTAGGGTTTGGCACATATAATGTTTCATATTTTTTAATCACTTTTGCTGTAGGGACAAAGTCATCACCATTGGCGGAAGCGACTTTTTCAATGGTCTGATTCAGCGCATCTAATAATGGAAGTAAGGCAGCCTGCTCTTGCTTTGGTAGATGAGGGAATGGATTGTAGTAGCCCATAACATAGACCTTTATTCCTGGATTGATCTTATCGATTTCACTTAAAATAAGATATAAGTTTTCGGCGATGGTGTTTAATACAGCAGGTGCGGTGGACGGATTTTGCCTTATAGTATTTAAATTGGCTAATAAGTCATTGGCACCAATATCAATGGTAACAAGCTCAGCGTTTTTAATGGAGTTTCGTAGTTCAGCGTAATTGGCATTGTTAGGATTGAGTAGCTCGCTTACGATATTGGTAGTTCTGTATCCAGGGACACCATAATTATCTAATGTGATTTCATACTGTGATTGCTCATAACGATCAACCAGAAAATCTGCGTACCCTTTATCTAGTTTATGATAAGGTGTTGCCCCAGCGGCTAATGAATCACCAAGAGCCACATAGTCGACTTGTTTGCTGTCTTTTGCAAACGCTGTCATTGGTAAGGATGCTAAAAGTGATCCAATTACCATGGAACGTAAAATTATCTTCTTCATTTTCATAACACCTACTCCCCCTTTTCCTTATTCTTTATAATAATTCGTGATTAAGAACAAAATTCCTATTCGCACGATAAATATTTTATTTTGTTTTTCCATATGACCACACAAATATTACAAAAATCCAACTCACGCTTCATTAATCAGGGGCATTAACCGCTGAGCAAGTAGCAGAATTGAGTGAGTAACTAGAAAATCCAACTCACGTCTTTTATATGTGCACTCAAGTTTACAAAATACTATGAAACTTATGGTCCAACACCACCTCTTGACATAAACCACCAATTGCTTTAATATACTTCAAGTTCAAGATACTTCTGTATTCGAAGTATTATACATATATCAAGCCGTAAAAAGGAGAATTTCTATGAAAAGTCGAGTAACCGTCATGATTAGTATTGTACTCGCGATGCTCGTAGCATCCATTGATACAACCATCATGAACACCACCATGCCCGTCATTGCAGAGGAGCTAGGCCGTTTTGATTTGTATGCATGGTCATTTGCTTCTTATATGATTGCAAGCACCATTTTGTCCCCGGTGGCTGGAAGATTATCTGATTTGTTTGGAAGAAAGAAAGTATTTGGCTTCGGTATCATACTTTTCTTAGCTGGATCACTTCTATGCGGATTATCTGCCAATATGATACAATTGGTTATTTTCCGTGCCGTACAAGGAATGGGTGCTGGATTTATGATGCCTTTTCCAGCCATTATCGCTGGTGATCTGTTCTCAGTCGAAAAACGTGGGAAAATACAAGCATTATTCACAGGAATGTGGGGCTTATCGGCTGTGCTTGCTCCCCTTTTAGGATCATTCTTTGTGGAAGTATTAACATGGAGATGGATTTTCTATATTAACCTACCAATCTGTCTAATTTCGTTTGTCACTTTATTAGCTTATAAAGAGGAATATGAACCGAAAAAAGCAAAGGTTGATTATATTGGTGCGGTACTGTTTGGTGCTAGCATCACTAGCTTGCTTCTTGTTACAGTAGTTCAAGAAAATAGATGGATCTTTTGCATAGTAGGAGTGTTATTACTTGTAGGATTTTATTTCTTCGAGAAAAAACAAGCATCACCGATCGTTCCGTTTTCTATGTTTAAAAATCAAATGATTTCGAGGATTAATTTTAATGGTTTTATTGGGAATCTGGCTCTCTTTGGTACGGCTAGTTATATTCCATTATTTTTACAAAATATCGCTGGTCTTTCCCTTTTCCTTAGTGGTGTTGCGCTCCTCGGTTCGGCTATTGGCTGGATGATGGCAGCCGTTCCAGCAGGTAAGTGGATATTGAGATATGGATATCGAAGATTGCTGATAATCGGTAATACATTTTTATTTGTATCTGGTCTTTTGTTGCTTCTTCTAGATCCAAGTCATGGTTTTTGGTTTGTATTCTTTGTCATGCTTATTCAAGGGATTGCGTTTGGAATGCTGTCAACAGTTGGAGTGATTGGAGTTCAACAGCTGGTGGGCGTACATGAAAAAGGAGTCTCCACAGCGTTCTTTATGCTTTGTAGAAACATGGGTACCGTTATCGGGGTAACCGTTATGGGTTATCTGTTAACTACAGGCGCATCCGATATGGACGGAATTCATCATTTATTCCAGTTTGGATTTATCGGTAGTATTTTAGCTCTACTCACTTCTTTCTTAATTAAAAAAAATACAGAAGAGCAATCCGCTCCTGCTGCTAAAATTGGGTAACACAAAAAGGACGATCGGGGTTTTATTAAAGATCAATATATTTTTTAAAACCTTTATCAATAATGAATTTCTATTTAATGTCAGACATTATAGATGGTTAAAATAAAGAGGATAGGTGAGCAGTAGAAAATATGCTCTATCTATCCTCTCTTTGTACAACAAATGACCTCTTTTACTACAACAAAAAAATATAATGTTGTTGTGCAAACGCCCCCTATTGTTTAAGTGCAAAATCTCAAAAAGTTTTACAAGATAAAGAAAGCTGCCTATAATTTGCAGCTTTACCGAGTTCTATATTTACTGTGTAATTGGCAGCTCATTTTTCAAAAACCATTCAAACCATCTACCGTGCCCATCGGTTGCTGCAATAGTATTTTGACTCTCAATGCCATTCAAATAATAATCTAGATGTAAGAATCTATCTTGAACGTTATTGTAAATATGGAAGACATCTCTTTCCTTACCTATAGCTTCAACAGTTTTTAATAAACGTTTTTTCATTTCTAATGATATTTGGTTCGCAACATGAGTGTGGAATATGCAAATTGCACTGTCCTCTGGTATATTTTCAATGTATTCTGATAATAGACTAATCCCATCCCCATCAACCAAGTGTACTGAGCCGTCCTTGATATAACTTGCAGCTTCTTCAAACATAAACAACCTCTCTTTATGTTCGGGCCATATTAATGATTTTAGCCACAAGTGCTCTTCCTCATTTTTTAGATCAACTATATTTAGATCTAAGCCAACCCTTGTTAAAACTGGCGGCGGTGTCGAATGGAGGATTGGAATATTTTCTCCTTTTATTTCTGCTGAAATATTAAGTTTAGAATCTTTATTACCATAAATGTTATTTTGCCCGTAGGAATATGAATATTTATCCCAAAGAAGCTGTAAACCCGCACTTGTCCCAATTTCGACAAGTGCTAATGGTTTCTTTGCTTTCTCGTAAATAGTACAAAAAGCAGGATAAAGGTATGCACATCTTCGTACTTCGTTGGTTTGAACAAGCTTAGTTTTAAGAATCGACTCAATTTCATTTCGATATTTAAGGCAAAAATCTTTAAAGTCTTCAAATGACTCATTAAATAATTTTGGATTATTTACTATGCTCGGGTAATACTCTTTTAATGGGTGTTCCTTACCATGTAGTAAGAGATAGTGAACTGCACCAAACAGAAGGTTTGGAACAGGTTGTCCAGCACGTGCGATACTACAAATTTCAAGCAGATTTTCATCACTAGCAATTTTTTTGGACAAATATTCGTATAATAAACTAGACCCTTTACATTCCCTCTCAGCAAACGTCAGAAAAGTTTTTGTCAAGACTTCAGTATTAAACAAATATAATCCTCCCTTTTTAAACAAGAACATTGTATAATTTGATATTTTCCCAAAAAAACCCTTTATTATTGCGACCATATCAACAAGAAAAGAAAATCTTATACAACAATCCTGTTTCTATAGCGACACAAGAGAAAGGCTTTTAGTACGTGTCCAAACTTTCTTGCAAGTTTCATTCATTTAAGGACGAATAGAGCCATAATGATGTCGACTCTCAAAAAGGAACCCAATGATACTCTTATAATAAGGTATAAATTGTTTTAGTTCTATTAGCTTTAAGATTTCCTCTTTAGAAGCCCATTTGGCTGCTTGAACCTCTTCAGTTTGTAATGTCAAATCATTCAAATCCAAGTCATATTCAATTAAATAATAATCATCAAAGCCACGTTCAAAGTTAATAGTAAATTGTGGACGAACCCTTTCAAAGTTATAATGAATTCCCAACTCTTCGAATAACTCTCTTGAAGCAGCCTGCTGACTTGTATCGCCTGCAACTGCACTACCACCACAGGTGATATCCCAAAGGTTCGGCCATCCTTGCTTAAAGGGCTGACGCTGCTGAATAAGCATTTCTCCTTTTGAATTAAATATACATACGTGTACAACTAAATGAAACTCGTCTGGTGTCATTTCATCTCCACGAGTTATATGTTTCTCTATTTTATTACGATGCTTATCAAATAAATCCCACTTTTCCATTGCTAAACTCCTTATTTAATTATGGAAGAATCGCCCTTTATCTAGTTTATATCTCCCAAATAAACAGGAGATTTTTCATTCCTAGAATATCTTACTATGTATCTTCTTAATTCCTTCGGATATATTCTATAATCTTGAAAATCATTAATTTGAACCCATTCAATTCCCACTTGGTGACTGTCAGGATTAGTTGGTGATACATTATTATTTAGTCCATTAATAAGGTTACAAATGAAGTAATATTCAACTTGATGAACATTAAAATCGAAAGAAGAATGTTCGTGGTTTTTACCTATATACTCTCTAATATGAAGGAGCTCTTTAATTTCTACTTGTTCCCCAATCTCTTCAATACACTCTCTAGTTAAAGTACTATGAATCGTTTCTCCGTGCTCTTGCCCTCCACCAGGAAAAAGATAAAAATAACCTTCTTCATCCTTATTTTTTGTTAGTAAGAGTTTATTGTCTTTAAGTATTATAGCTTTTGCTGAGTTTCTAATATTCATATATACCCCCCCTTTTTTCTACCCTAATTTTACCATATGAGATTGACACTTATTATAAAACTGCTTAGTTAGTTTAATAAGATTGGGTCCCTAGTGCCGTAATAAATATTGGAGCCTCATTTGGCAATTCTTCAAAATTGCGTTGGAATTCGTCATATTGGAGTCGGTCATTATTATATACCGCATCAGTAATTTCACAGTATCTTTACTAAATCTAAGAAACTTAACCCTTCTTCCGTCGCTCCCATTCACCATTAAAGACCAGTAATTCATAGCGACTTTTAATTCCTTAGGGTCAAGTAATAAATTGTTGTTGTTGTATATGAGGTCATTTAGAGGTCTAAATAAATTAAAAAAGTACACCACTATATACAAGTGATGTACTTAATTTTTATTTAATGACTGACATTAAAGACAATCATCTACAATGCCAATAAAAAGGTACATCCACTTTCCCTTAATTTTACAGAGTAACGTCCTTTTTACTTGCTATGTACGACTCTTCTTTTAGGTGATGTCTGAACTCCGTTTCCGCTCCAGAAAACAACAGCTGTTGCTGCAAATAATAATATTGCGGTAACGAGGAAAACGGTTTGGATTGGAAATAGACCACCGATTGCTCCACCAAGCATCGGTCCGATCATCCCGCCTATTTGGTTAGCGGTTTGGTTCAGTCCGAACGCTCTGCCACGGAAATCCTCTTCCGTTGCTCTTACTACAAGACCGTTTAATGCTGGGAATACCGCACAGAAGAAGATTCCAAACAAAAAGCGGACGATTGAGAATCCCCAAATTTCTGTAAAAGCAATTTGGGCGAGCATGCCTATTCCTCCACCAAGAAGGCCGATGAACAATACTTTATGAAATCCCACTTTATCTGCCCATTTGCCCCATACCGGTGCGAACAAGGCACTAGCAATTCCAGGCAAGGAGAAAATGATTCCTGCTAATAGTGAAGTATTTTCATAGGATCCACCGATTTTCACTACATACAGTGGTAGAACAGGCTCAAGAATCATGATGGAACAACTGGTGATAATGGTCAATACTATGACCATCATTAATGGGCGATTGGATATTGCTAACTTAATATCGTTCGTTACAGATCCTCTTTCTTTACTAGGAACAAAGTTTTCTTCTTTGACCCATAAGATAATAAGAATGGTGGCAATGAATACAATCAGCCCACCTGTTGCAAATGCCCATCTGTTTCCAACCCACTCTGCAATGGCACCACCAATTAAGGGTCCAGCAATCATACCTGAGGCTGACGCTGTCGATATAAGCGATAATGCATAGCCTACGTGCTTGGAAGGAGTGTTTGTTCCGATAAGAGCAATGGCACCAGGTATAAAACCACTTAGTAAGCCTTGTAGTATTCGAAGCACCAAAATTTGATAAGGGTTAGTGACAAAGGCCATTAGAGTGTAAATAAAGAACAGGACAATTCCAGCCCTTACAATCATTGGTTTCCTACCGTACTTATCGGCTATTCTTCCCCAAAATGGTGAAGCGATTGCCCCGGCAAAGAAGGCAGAGCTGAACAATAATCCAGACCACATTTCCGTATGGTCGTGCACACCAATTTGGATCAGAAATATGGGTAAGAACGGAATGACCATTGAGAAACTAGCTGCTGTAAAAAAGACGCCAATCCAAAGTACCCACAAATTTCGTTTCCACGTTTCCATCCTCTACATCTCCAATTTTCATCATTCGCTAATACTTTTCAAGATTTATATCTTAATATTGTAACATAAATTGGAATTATTTTCACTCTCGAAAGTTTCGGAGAATGAAATAAAAAAGCATCCACCAATAAGGTGAATGCTTCTGTTGTATGTTATACTCCGCGCTTATTTCCCCATAAAAACGCATGTAATTGTGGCAAAACTTTTACATCATTGAAATCAGGATCAGCAATGGCGCGATCCACTAACCATTCGTATTTCTGTAAAAGCTTTTTGACAAGTTCGTCGTTGTTTGTATTGGTGAGGTCGTCATTCCCTACCTGCAGGTAAAATGGAATGGTAGCGTATCTTTTATGAACGATTTTCGCGTACTCTAGATCATGATCATCAAATATAACCACTTTTATACTCACTTGATTCGCAAAGTCCCCTGCTTGCAAGTTTGCAAAAATGCTATCCAATACCTCAAAGTTGGTCTCCATGCCAGAACTTGGCGGCTTCGGAGAAAGAGTTAGCTCGTCAATTTGTAAAAACCAATCCTGCCAACGGCTGCCTTGTGTTTCAATCCCGATCTTGATTTGATTTTCTTTAAGTTGGCCAATTAATCCATCAAAATTTTTCAAAAGGGCGGGATTTCCACCAGAAATCGTTACAAATGAAAAATTATCTCCGCCGATTTCTTTGAGCTCGTGCCAAATTTCTTCTGCGGTCATCATGCGGATATCGTCTTTTGCACTTCCATCCCATGTGAAGGCTGAGTCACACCAGCTGCACGAATAATCACAGCCAGCTGTTCGAACAAACATCGTTTTTTGTCCGATAACCATGCCTTCCCCTTGAATCGTAGGACCAAAAATTTCTAACACAGGTATTTTACTCATTCTTCCATCCACTCCCTTCTTGCTTCCGCGTAACTTGTAGGAGTTTCATAGAGTTTGACAAATTCCACTCTTGCCCCTTGATATAGTTTTTGACGTTCTTCTGTAGTAACAGCTTCTTGCATTTTTTCATAAATCCAGACAACCATGTTTTCAGCCGTTGTGTTCATCAGTGGAAGTGTTTCGTTTAAATATCTATGATCAAGAAAAATTTCAATTTCATTTTTCCAAATGTCTTTAATGTCACCAAAGTCCATCATTAAGCCTCTGTCATCAACAAAGCCACTAATGCCAAAAATCACTTTATACGTATGGCCGTGAAGGTTTTTACATTTTCCTTCATAACAATGTAGATGGTGGGCGGCATCAAACGTAAATTCCTTACTTACAAGCACGCGCTTAGTATGATATTTAAGTTCGTTTCGTTTGATATCTTGATCAATTTTCTGAAGATTTTCTACGATGCGAAATCCGTACATGTTTTAAAACCTCCCGTTATAAAAATCATCAAGGCCTCTTTTACGTAACACACAAGCCGGACATTCACCACAACCATCAGATATGACGCCGTTGTAGCAGGTTAATGTGTTTTCACGAACGTAATCAAGCTTGCCTAACTCATATGCTAATGCCCATGTTTCGGCCTTGTTTAACCACATAAGCGGGGTATGGATGACAAATTGATCATCCATGGAAAGATTTAAGGTAACATTTAATGATTTAATAAAAATGTCACGACAATCTGGGTACCCGCTAAAATCTGTTTCGCAAACGCCTGTTACTAAATGCTTCGCACCCACTTGACGTGCTAATACACCAGCGAATGTTAGGAATAAGAGGTTTCTCCCTGGAACAAAAGTGGACGGAAGTTCTCCATCTTCTCCTTCTTTAACTTCAATATCTGAGCGAGTTAACGCATTTGGTGCTAATTGATTGAGTAATGACATATCTAAAATATGATGTCTGACACCTAATTCATTGGCTATATTTTTTGCACATTGTATTTCTAAGCTATGACGTTGATTATAGTCAAACGTTACTGCTTCGACTTCTTTAAAGTTTTTAAGTGCCCAAAATAAACAAGTCGTGCTATCCTGTCCGCCGCTAAACACAACAATGGCTTTATCGTTTTTCAATTTGCATGCTCCTTTTTAACGGAAAAAACAGTACCACTAAGAAAGCAGTACTGTTTTCCTTAGTTTTTTAGAGAGGGTAGCTAGAACCTCTTTTTAATTATCCCTCGAGAATTATATCATATTTCGACAAAAGTAGTAGTAAATTTGTTCTTACTATCATACTTATTTATAAAACTATAAAATATGTAAACTATTTGCATAAATTTCATATATGTGTATAATATATTTTGTTATATATGGAAAATGTTTTCTAGGGTTCCGCAACAGCTAGTTGGTCTGGACCGAGAGGAAACTCACAGTTTTTTCGGCTGTGTCACGGAGGGATAAAAGCCCGGGAGGTAACTGATTTATCAGTAGCTCTCGGGCTTTTTTTGTTTTGTGGGAATAATAATTTACGGAGGGATTTCACATGAATAAGCATTGGATTATGGTATTTATTGCTGCGTTTTTTGAAGTGTTTTGGGTGATTGGATTAAAGCATGCTGATGATGTGTGGGGTTGGTTAGGAACAGTGATTTCGATTGCTATTAGTTTCTATGTGATGCTTCGTGCGAGCCGCGCCCTGCCTGTTGGTACGGTATATGCAGTTTTTGTCGGATTAGGAACGGTCGGTACGGTATTGGCAGATATCTTGTTTTTTGGAGACGTTTTTAAAATAGAAAAAATGCTGCTGATTCTGATTTTATTGATTGGAATCATTGGACTTAAGATGGTTACGGGAGAAAAAGTTCTGGAAGGAGAGGAAAGATAATGGCGTGGTTTGCCTTAATTTTGGCAGGAATGTTTGAAATTGTTGGTGTAAGTTTAATCAATCAATTCAATCTAAAGCGAAATTGGTCCTCGCTAGCTTTTGTTGTACTTGGATTTGGAGTGAGTTTCTTTCTTCTCTCATTTGCGATGAAAACGATACCGATGGGAACAGCGTATGCGATTTGGACAGGAATTGGGACTGCAGGTAGTGCGATCATCGGGATTATCTTTTACGGTGAGTCGAACGATTGGAAACGTATGCTCTTTATAGCCTTAGTGCTAGGATCTGTAATTGGATTAAAGCTAGTATCATAAAAGGAGTAGCCATATTAAAAAGCTACTCCTTTTCTCTATTTAATAATTTCATCAATAATCCCATATTCTTTCGCTTCTTCCGCGCTCATAAAATAATCTCGGTCTGTATCCCTCGATACCTTCTCCACTGGCTGGCCAGTTCGGTCGGAAATAATCTGGTTGATATGTTCTCGAAGTTTGATAATCCGTTTGGCTGAGATTTCGATTTCTGTTGCTTGCCCCCTCGCTCCCCCAAGAGGCTGATGAATCATGATCTCACTATTCGGGAGTGCCATCCTCTTTCCTTTTGTTCCAGCAAGTAAGAGCATCGCCCCAAAGGAAGCAGCCATCCCTGTACAGATCGTTCTAACATCTGGTTTAATGTATTGCATCGTATCATATATCGCAAACCCCGCCGAAGTGGAACCTCCAGGACTATTAATATAGATAGAAATGTCTTTCTCGGGTTGATCTGCTGCTAAAAATAATAACTGTGCTACTACGTTATTAGCTACAGCATCATTAATCTCCTCACCGATCATAATAATTCGATCCTTTAATAGTCTAGAGTAAATATCGTACGAACGTTCTCCGCGATTTGATTGTTCAATTACATAAGGAATTAAACTCATATTTGTTTCCTCCTTCGTTTCACTTGCATAAAATTATGCAGCCATATAGACAGTGCGTGAAGAATGATTGAAGAGAGGTGATGGTTTTTTCATTCTGCAAGTTAGGGTATCATCTTTTCGTAACGAGCGAATGTTCGGAATAGAACGAATGAGTATCGACGGATTTTGAGACTTGAAAGAATCATGAAGAAGGATCTCGATTTGTTGACGTTCTTCCTTATTCCAATACTGTTCAATGAACGGATTGTGATCTTCTGAGTCCCTTTTTCCAAGCCGCTGTTTTGCCCGAAAGATCGCCGCCTTTACAGCCTCTTCAGAAGTATCCAAAAGCTCCGCTATTTCCGAAAGTTGAAACTGAAAGCCTTCTTTTAAGGCAAACATAATTGCTTGTTTCGGTGTTAATTGGTGAATCAGTTGTTGAATGGCTTCAAAGCGGTTAACAATTTGTTCTGTCTCGTTTTGAAATTGTTCAGGAATATCTTCGAGAGTTTCTTTGTTGCGCTTTCTAATGGTGTCGATCCATTCATTATGAGCAATCTTATTTACAAGCGCGGCAGAAATCTCCGGCTGATACTTATAATGAAGCCACGCCTTGAGGAACGATTCCTGAGCCAAATCCTCTCCATCCCATTTATTTTGAGAAATGAACTGACAATATCGTTGAAGCTTTGAATAAAGTTCCTCGATTTCTTCCTCATGTGTAAGACTAGGATGTTCCTGGACATCTGTCTCATGTTTACTAACTTTACTATGCACAACCATCACTCCTTCAGCACTCTCTATCCTTTAAACGAAGAATGGAGAAATAAAGATACGGGGTCACCATCTTTTTTTTTAGTTTATACGAAATGTATGTGGTGGTACCACTATTTGGAACATAAAAATGCGACTACTCTAATAGAATAGTCACATTTGACTTCATGGAAACAGCTTTAACTTTTTTACTTCCTCTTCATGATTGGTCATCATTTCATCAAATAGTTCTTCCATCGATTTATTTTCGGTAGAAAGCCCTAATTTCTTTGCCGCCTGAAGAATTTTTGCTACTCGGACTTCATGTATTAACTGTCGGAAATCCTTATTTTCTATAGATATCCCCAATTCTTCCGCTTCTTTCTTGATACTGGTTTCATGAACTTCTTTGGCTAGTTCTTTGAGTTCTTTCCCCTCAGTGGAAATCCCGAGTTCCTTTGCCTCTGATTTAATGAGGGTTTCTCGTACTTCTTTTGCTAACGTGTCACTATCTTTTCCATCCGTTTTGATACCAAGCTCGTCTGCTTGTTTTTTAATAAAGGCTTCTTTTACTTTTTCCGCTAAGGCGTCAAAGTTCTTTCCCTCAGTTTTAATTCCAAGCTCTTCCGCCTTCTTTTTAATCATGGCTTCACGAACTTCTTTCGCTATTGTTTCGGAATCTTTTCCTTCAGTTGAAATTCCTAACTCTTTCGCTTTTTGCTCAAGAAACTCCGGACTGTGGTGGAAATGTCTCTTATGAGCGTGTGCTTCTTTGGATGACACCTCTACCTTTTCCTCCGTCGCTGCAAGTGCTTGAACAGACCCAAGCAATCCAAAAACTAGAGCAACCACAAATAATCCACTGATTATTTTCATCATTTCTTTCCTCCTTCAACTTATGTTTTGTACTACAGAAGGTAGGATGTCCAGAAATTATTACCAATTTATGAACAAATGATGAAAGAATCATTAAACAATTTTGTACCCACTTTTCTTGACGCAGCTTTCTTCCATAATCACATCAAGAATTTCCTCGGTATAGTGATGAAAATTTTGGATTAGAACGACTTCTCGGCCTAGGTAAATCAATATTTTTGTTCATCACCACTTCTCCTTCTCCAATCACTATTACTCGGTCGGATAAAAGAACGGCTTCTTCGACATCATGGGTGACTAAAATCGCGGTGAGTCGATTCTCTTTCCATACGGATTCAATTAGGTTTTGCATTTCCATTCGAGTTAACGCGTCAAGCGCTCCTAGTGGCTCACCTTTTTAAATGTTTATCAAAAAATTGTTGTACCGTATTTAATATTTCCGGTTGGGAAAATCCGCCGTGACCAGCTCCTTTAATTTTAATCATGGTTGCTTCTACGTTTGCATTTTTTAGTGCTTCAAATAACAGAACACTTTGATTGTAAGGAACCCTAAGATCTTTGTCTCCATGCATAATAAGAAACGGTGGATCATGCTTGGTTATGTACGTGATGGGGTTGGCGCGTTTCACTTTTTCCTTATTTTCCTGAAGAGGTCCTCCAATGAGCACTGATTCTGGTGAGTTTGGTGAGTCAAAATCAACATCGGCGGGATATTTACTCATCTGTAACATATCTGTCGGTCCATACCAATCGACAACAGCTTGCACAGAGCTTGACTCATTTAGGTATTCACCATCCCCTTCTAGTTCACGGACTTCTCCTGTGGTTCCTAGTAAAGCTGCTAAGTGACCGCCAGAAGAATTACCCCATACACCGATTCGAAGGGGATTGATATTGTATTGAGATGCGTGTGCACGTAAATAACGTACGGCGTTTTTTACATCGTATAGCTGGGTCGGAAATTTTCCTTCATGACTGGTTCGATGCTCAATACTCGCCACCACATATCCATTTTGGGCGAACCTCACTAATTGGGGGATGAACTCGAAAGTCTTTTGAGGATGATGGAATCCCCAGCCCCCTCCCTTTATAAACACAATCAATGGACGAGGTTTTGATTTTTGTTTTGGTAGCAGGATGTGCATATGTAAGGGTTTGACCTCTGTCTTCGCGTACACAATATTTGCTTGAAGATGTACCCCGTTATAAGCTGATTTTTTCGTTGGAATGGTTTGAATTTCATCGTTATTTTCAGCATAAGAGCTGCATGTAGTTAAATTTGTTATGGCGACGATGATTAATAAAAGAATGCTTTTTTTCATGTGATCAACTCGTTTGGTTATTTTGGATTAATGATAGGTGTATGTGTTTGTTTTGTATGGGAATGAATGCGTCATTCGGACTGTGTATTGGTTGTTGATGCTGTCGCTGTCCAAATCAGGCCTTCATTTGGACTTTGAAATAATAGGAGCAGCCGATATTGTCCGAATCAGCCCTTTTTTTGGACTCTAAATTAGTATAAGTGGCTGCTGCAGTCTGAATCAGTCTCTCATTGGACTGCGAATGGGCTGGTGATACCCTTACTTCGAATCAGGTCTTCATTCACACTGTAAACTTCTATTTTTTATTAAATTACCCAATTGTTTCTATTTTATGAGAACTAGACCAACCCAACCCTTTTAGTTGGTAAAAAGACAAAATTACGTTATCCTTAGAGTGAAAAAAATATAAAGGTAGGGAAATTTATGGATCAGATTATGTTTATTGAAACAGGAATGGGGATTGATGTTCACGGGCAAAACGTGACGAAAGCAGCAATTCGCGCGGTTCAAAATGCAATTCATTTTAACTCAATGCCAGGTATTCGTACGGTTCTTCCGGAGAACAAGCTGGAAAATATGAAGGTAAATGTGAAATTGGCCATTCCTGGTGATAAAGAGTTGTTAGATATTGAAGCAGTGAAAGCAGTTCTTCCGTACGGAGAGGTGACTGTTCACGTTCAGGATGGTGGAATGCTAACAACAAGCGGAATCGTTCTTCCTGATAAAGAAGATAAAAATGATTTGATGTACATAGTTGTAGCAGCTGTTGAGGTTGGCTACTAATAAATTTAGGGCAGAAAATATACTTTCTGCCCTTCCTCTTTTTTACAAATAATTTTTCATGGTCCGCACTTTGTGCCTTATTTTAACGGTTTTTCATTTCCTTTTCCTTTTCCACCATTGCTTTTTGACTTACCCTTAACAAAGGTCCAGATAGGTGATATGGTGTTCCCAGTAAATTTGTCAGAAGCAACAGCATACCAGGAATACGTTTGATTCTCCTCTAGTCCTTTCCAAGTGGTTTCGGCTATTTCTCCGCTTTTTACCTTTCGATCTTCTCCGATGGAGTTGTCAGTATATATATTAACGGAAAAATAATCGGTTGCCACTCGTTTGTCTGCTGCAGCAAGGTCTAGATCCATTACAAACTGGTCCTTATTTCCATACGTATCAGTATTATAAAAATTGTAATCATCTAAATACGGAGAGTACGTGTTCACGAACACCCGATTTTGATCAACATCAAAGTGTAATAATCTCATATAGCCTTGGCCACCCTCAGGACCTGCTTGGTAGTCAGCTAACATTTGATATACTTTTCGATCGGGAGTTCCATCTCCATTGTCATCAATTTCATCAATTAATGTTTGTGCTTCATGATAATGTCCACTTAATACCGCCATTACATTTTTATTTGGAAGGACGATTTCATTGTAAAGCTTCTCTCCAAGTGGATGACGTGTTCCTGTTGCTAGAAGGTATTCATGAAAATTTAGAATCGCTTTCCGGTCCGGATGTGCCTTTAACACTTCATTCACCCATTCAATTCCTTCATCTGTTACTCCCCAGCCAAGATACACCATGATATAATCATTACCTCCGACTGATATGAGGTCATAATGGCCCCGATTATTCAAATACGATCCCCCGTAATAAGGTTTATTACTAAAACGGTCTTCACCAAAATATTGATAATAATTCGTATAGTCTGTTGACACTTGATCAACATCGTGATTCCCGGCTAGCACCCCATACGGGATGTTGTTATCATCAAGCACTTTCATATACTCATTTGCTCGACTCCACTGGTTCATATCAGTTGAGATGTTCACAAGGTCTCCCGTGTGGAAAACGTATTTGATTTTCATATCGTCTTGATTCTCAGCAATCCATTTAGTTTGTTGCTCATATATATATGGAAAGCTTTCCGAGTAGTATTGCGTATCCGACATCCATACAAAGGTATAATCATATTCACTTGGGTTAGCAGGAATCTCGTCCTGAACAAGAACATTAATTTTCTGTTCGTGAACAAATTCATTCACTTCCACATTTCCTTTTAATGTAAAATCGATTTCTCCTGCAATTTTATAGTCGATGAGCACCCATTTGCTTGTCGCGTGGCTCCATGCGTACATAGATACCTTTCTCCCGGGTAGAGAATTTCCTGTCCAAAATAACTCAACCACATCATTACCATCCACTTTTTCATCGACGGTCACATCAAATCGGTGATATGGAAATCCTTCACTAGAATCCTTCGTTAAATACTTCCCGTCTTGCACTGAAACAAGTGAAATATCGTCTTGTGAAAATGTCTCCTCTCCTTGAGGTGCAGGTTCATTAGGTGGCTCCACATCGGCCACGTTTGAATACCCTTTGACGTGGGATTGGTCACCAATATCGTATTGGAACCCTTCATAGAACGATACATCCATTTTGTCATTCGTAGGGTCTGTCACTTTTACCTTGAGAACAGGGTCTCCCTCTACAGGTGTTTCTCCAAACGATGAAACGTCCGTTGGCGGCAAGGGATTTTCATTGACAACAGAAAAATGGACAATCATCGTGAAGGAATTCCCTATTGAATCCTTTGCTGTAACAGAGAGCTTGTGCTCACCTGGCATGAGTTTTGATGAAGCTGTTTCATACGGTATTTGGATAGGCTTATCGTCTAAAAATGCTTCGACCACCTCTACCCCTGCACCAGCATCCTTTGCTTTCGCTTGAATTGTGAAGGCTCCTTTGTAGGTTTTTCCTTCTTTCACATTCGTTGTGATTGTAGGTGCGGTATTATCCACTAAGACGGTTGCACTCAATTCCTCATCAAGATCAGCTACCGTAATCGTATGTTCTCCATCAGGAACGGTTGTTGTATTCCATACATACGACTTTGATCTTGCGTGCTCCTCCGTAAGAGGAAAGTGGAAATCCACAAATGGGTTTCCATCATTCATTTTTAAAATACGTGCAGGATCGCTGTGGTTAGGATCTTTGATCACGGTACCATCAGCTAAAACGAGCCTTACGTTACGAAGATCATAATCATCCCTGTTTTCTGCTGATTCTAAGTCAAACGGTGAGGCTTTATTTCCTGAACGAATCGTGATGATATTGTCTCCCACTTGTAATTGGTCGGCAGTGATTGGTACAGAGAATGTTTTCCAAGCGGATAACCAGTCTTTATCCATCAAATATAAGATTTCCTCACCCATCGTTACGGCATTTTGGAAGTAGGTGTTTAATCCATTTGCTTCAAATGCGAGATATGCTGTATGTTCCAAGGAGGAATACAGATCCGTTGTTACTTCAGTCTCGTCGATCAATAGCTTGACGTTTTCAGGACCATCAGACGCGGAAGTTGCTTTTAGCACTTGCTCTCCAGCTAGTATATCGTCCTCTTTTATATTTAGGCGTAAACTAGATTGGTCCAAATCATTGGTGATCTGTACGCGATATGTTTCACTAGTCACATCATTGGTGCCGTCAGATGCAAATAAGTAATAATCTACATACTCTTTTCCAATTAGGTCTGGTGAGTAAATCGTTTGGTGAAAGAAGCTATCATCGTAATTCTCTTTCACAATTGCTTCAGTAAACTGCTCTTGACCTGATATCTTATAAAAAATCTTTACCGTTTTTACTTCTCTATCATCCGTTGTTTTTGCAATAACCTCAATATCCTCTTTTTGACTGACCGTTGTCATGTCGGTTAGGTTTTCAAGTACCGGGTTGTTTGAATCTAACGGAAATTCACGTGCGGTTGCTGGAATTTGAAAGGCCCTAACACTCCCAGGAGTCGCTGCTTCAATCGTTAGTTTTTGCATTTTCGTACTCTTATCGGTTGGATATTTATATTGAATTCCTTTGTCTGCATACGTATCATCCACATTGGATTCATCATTATAATAGGCGACGGCAATTTCCTTCCCTGTGTTGGTTGCCATCACAAGTCCGCGTAAGCTTCCATTGGCCATCCCACTGCTAAAAATACGAACAATGTCCTCGTTTTCTACTAAAGTAGTACCAAAATGTTGATTAAAATCAGCTACCGTTTTTGAGCCGTTTTGATCGTTAATTATCCAAAATACTAGAGTTTCCTTTGCGGAGATAATCACGTTATCAGGAACAGAGGCCCAGACAACATCAGAGCCAGGATCGTTTGTATAATAGCGATAATTTAGTTTGAAATCCTTAAGACTAACAGGACTTGTTGAATTATTATATATCTCGATAAACTCATACCCATCTGCCGAGCCAACATTGGTTGAGTCAGGTAATACTTCCGTTACTAAAAATGGTGGTAGAGAGTTGTAATCAACAGGTGCGAGTTTGACTTCTATTCGGTATTCCTCTGATTTTACCGTGTTTACCCCATCTGATGCTTCTATGTAATAGGTCATTTGGCTCGATACATCTATTTCGGGTATGTCAGCAGTAAACAGATTGGATTCTCCCTCTGTTAACATAGCAACACTTGCGAATGTGTTCATTGTCTCATTTTTATAAAAGAGATTGGCATTTGATACGGCCAAATCGTCTGTAATTTCTGCTGTTATCGTAATTGGTGAAAATTCGGTTGCTTCTTGTACTGGTTCGTGTTGAACACTCGGTGTTTCCTTGTCTGTTGGAATTTCAGGTATTTCAACGGGTTGGGCAGGAACCTGCTGAGATTCGATCACACCAGGTGTCGGGGAGGCTAAAACGCTGTACTTATCCATCAAAGTACCAGACAAAGGGTACTTATAGGCAATACCGTTCCCGTTATTATCGTTTTCACTTCCTAAGTATGAAGCCGTAATCAAGACCTTTCCCTCTTGGTTTCGAATCGTGATGGCTCTATTTCCTCCGTTTGCAAACCCTGGAAACGTATCTGTAAATTCAATGACTGATTCTCTCGAAAGGATGGTTCCAAAATTTGTATTAAAATCCTCGAGAGTCCTTCCTCCATTATTAAACCAAAGAATGATGGATTTCTGAGATTCAACCGTAACAGAAGGAACCTGGAATGGAAGGTCTGCCCGACTGCCATCTGTATACTGATAAACGAAAGAGTAATTCGTGAGAGGCAATGGTTGGTTACTATTATTATAGATTTCGATAAACTCAAAATAATCAGTTCCTGACCCCTTTGAATTTGGTGATATCTCAGTAATCAAGATTGGTGAGTATGATTGGCTATCCTCTTCGGGAACTTCTGTGATAGAATTCTCTTCTAATTCAATTGGAACGTTTGTTTCTTGGTGAGGTGTTTCAGTAATGCTGGTTTCTTGGTCTGTTTGTGAGGTATCTTCAGATGTTGTTGGTTGGGTTTCTTCTGTGTTGGTCGAGGTTTCATTTTCTTGCAGTGTTTCGTCACTTGTTGAAACGGTAGTTTCAGCAGCGATGGTGACAGACGGAATTGATATCCCTCCACACGTAAATATTAAACTTGTACTTAGTACTATGGCATAGTACTTTTGATATAAATTGCTGTTTTTCCTCCTCATATACATCCCCCAGTTTTAAAATAGGAAGGAGAGTAGATTTCTAAACTCTCCTCTATTAAAAAACTTTACCTTTCCATTTTTAAGGTTCTGTAAAAGGAATGTAAATTTACTGTGTGGAATTTCCAGTTAGTTTTGTGCTGGTGAAAATGATAAACACGCCGAGCTTAGAGGTGAGGTCCGTCAACGTTGGATTCAAAATGGAAATGAAGATGTCCCCCTACAAGAGCGTCCCTTAAATCTGTTGAGCCCTAGATCCCTTGTACTCTTTACATAGTGATATCCAGTTCTCCACTAAGTCTGGGCAGGATCCGAAGTGTAAATGTGTATAGCCAGCAACGAGATTTCTTGTTAAGAAACCTTCCTTTTTTGTTCCACGCATGCCTTTGGTTTGATAAGCTGATGGTAACTTGGTCGTTGGATGAAAAGTAGAGTAGTGAAACTCGTGACCCCTCGCGCCCTGATTGCCTTGAAATAGCTTATTTTCTTCTTCTCCGGTGATCTCCCTGTAACCAAGTGCAGCTAGATTTTTGTGCATTTGAACGACCCCAGGAATCAAGCCAACCATCGGAAAACTTTCTCCCCCTGTGGTTTCGATAGCATCTGTTAAATACATAAAGCCCCCACATTCGGCCAATGTTGGCAAGCCGTTTTCAATCGCATGTTTAATAGAATTCTTGACCTCGTCCAACTCGGCTAACTCTTTTGCGAACTCCTCAGGGAACCCTCCACCGAGGTATAGACCGTCCACCATTTCTGGGAGGTTTTCTCCTTTTAACGGAGAAAACTCTACTAACTCTGCCCCATAAGACTCGAGCAATTCCAAGTTTTCCTGATAATAAAAATTAAAAGCAGCATCTCTAGCAAAAGCCAAACGCACGTCTTTGACTTTGCTTTTTCCAAGCTGTTGTACTTGAACCACAAGGTCAGGAGCTTGTGCTAACTCGTATAGCTTATCAACATCAATGTTTTCAAGCACAAGTTCACCAAGTTTTTCGAAAAATGGCTCTAGCTCTCCACGCTCAATCGAAGGAACCAAGCCAAGATGTCTTTCAGGAATGGATAATTCATCATCTCTTTTCAAATAGCCGACAACAGGAATCTGACATTCTTGCTCGACTGCAGCTTTTACTAAATGATAATGTCCTTCGCTACCTACTCGGTTGGCTATAACCGCCACAATTTTGACATTGGTGCTAAAGGCTTGAAACCCCTTTACGATTGCCGCAGCACTACGAGCCATGCTTTCACAGTTGACGACAAGAACGACAGGGCTTTTTGTAACCACACTAATTTCTGCCGTAGTTCCATCATTTGATGTCGGATTTTTCCCGTCGTAAAATCCCATCACACCCTCGATAATCGAGATGTCAGCTCCTTCGCTACCTCGTACGGTGACTTCTTTTACAAGCTCATGATCGAGCATCCAGCTATCTAAGTTTCTTGATGGCCTACCGGTAACGGCCGTATGATAGGTTGGGTCAATGTAATCAGGTCCACATTTAAAACCTTGAACGGCCAGCCCTTTTTTCTTAAAAGCAGACATGAGGCCGATCGTTAACGTTGTTTTTCCAACGCCGCTCCCTGTTCCAGCAATAACCAATCTTCTTCTAGACATGATATGCCCTCCCCTCATTTAATAGTGAAGTTGTACAACAGATATCGTGACAATACTTGTTTTTTCTTCTGGAGTACGGGTTAGTTTGCTCCTGTGTAAGTGGTTTCTGCTTCCGTTTTAACTGACATTCATGTCGGCAATCACTGCTAGATGATCTTTCGTCCCAGCCCTGTAAGTGCCTTATATCAGGTGACTTCAGGTAAACGATTTCACCCTGCCACCCTTTTAAGCAAAAGAATTTTCATTTTGCCCCTATCAAGCAAACTAAGAAGAGTTCTCAACTCAATGAAAAATTTCTATAAAAAAATCCGCTCACAGGAATGAGCGGATGAAACGAAAGCCTGAAAAGACAAATAGAATAACAGAGTCTATTCTCACCATCGAAACACCTTCTCTACTCCCGGAGAAACTGGAACGTTTAAAAGAAAGACAGGTATCCTGACTCGTGCTTCTTCCTACTCTAAGACCTTCCCATATCATACGAATCATGTTTGTACACAGGGTTTTTCTTATTTCGTCCACACTTACAGTTGCGGGTACAGCTCTGGTTTTTCACCAGATTCCCTTTTAAGCCATCTTGGCATCTTTACTTTTTGGAAAACTATTCATTTTAGATAGACTTTATAATAGTTGAATATTTCTCTTTTTACAACTACTTATATCACGAACATGATAGATTTCCTACTGAAACGGGACCCACATGGCGTGCCAACCATTAGATGATTTTTGAATTCATACTCATCATTTTCAATCGTTTGGATGACCTCAATCTACAGATATATTTAAAAGAAAAGACGCTACCGTTTTGGATAGCGTCTTGATATTATACTGAGATTTTACCAGGTTCTTCGATAGATGGTTTCACAACGGATGCCTTTCGTACGAAAAGAACATACGATAGAAAAGCTAAAAAGCTAGCGCCAAAGATAATAGATCCCATCGGAATGGCTGAATTCTCACCGGCAATCCCTACAAGTGGAGATGAAATAGAGCCAAGGATAAATGGTAATAAACCTAATAGAGCCGATGCACTACCGGCAATATGCCCTTGTGACTCCATGGCAAGTGAGAACGATGTGGTTCCAATAATCCCAATCGATGCAACGAAGAAAAAGATAGGAATAACCACTGCGATTAAAGGAGCTTTTAGTAATAAAGCCACAAGAAGAATGGCACCTGATATATTTGAAATGGTCAGACCTATAACCAAGAATGTCTTTTCAGAAATCACGTCAACGAACTTTCCAACTGCCTGACTTCCAAGTATCAATCCAATTCCGTTCAACCCGAATAATAAACTAAAAACTTGTGGTGAAACTCCATAAATATTTTGATACACAAAAGGAGTACCCGAAACATATGCGAAAATTCCTGCCACAATAAATCCTTGTGTAAAGGCATAACCCGTAAACTGACGATCTTTTAATAAAGTTCCAAAGTTCCTAAATGTTTGCCCAATATTACTTGGTACACGCTTCTCCGTCGGAAGTGATTCTTCTAGCTTTGAAAAAACCGTGAAAAATAATACTAAACCGACGACACTTAAAACGACAAATACTCCCGTCCAATTTGTAAAGGCGAGAATCGCGCCACCTGCCACAGGAGCGATAATTGGGCCAAGATTACTAACTAATGTTAATAACGCAAAAAACTTCGTTAACTCTCTTCCGCTAAACTTATCACGAACCACTGCTCTCGAAATAACGATCCCGCCAGCTGCTGAAAATCCTTGTAAGAATCGAGCCGCAATAAAGAAATAAATATTTGGAGCGAATGCACAAATGGCAGAGGCAACCAAATACATAATAAGGAATATTAATAATGGTTTTTTTCGTCCCTGCACATCACTCATTGGACCGATAATCAATTGCCCCAGTCCTAAGCCTAACAAACAAGAAGTTAAGCTAATTTGTACGAAGGATGCCGTTGTACCAAACTCTTCAACAATAGTTGGAAAAGAAGGCAAATACATATCGATGGTAAACGGACCTAAGATCGCCAGAGACCCTAGAAGCAATGCCAGCTGTAAACGCTTTGTACCTGTTAAATTGTTCAAGTCCCTCTCGCCTTTCTTTTTAAAAATGAAGATTCATAATTTCCTAAGTTTGTAACTTTACCATTCTATAACATTGCCTTGCTAAAGTAAATTGTTTCGGTCATTGAAATATATTAAATTTTATTAAGTTTTTGTATGCGGTTACAACAGATGACATGGCTTTAAAAATTGACGAAGCCCATAGAAAAAGTCTAAAATTTGATTAAAGTCTCAAATTCAGAGTATTTTCATAATTCGCTAAAGAGGGTTGATAAATATGCAGGATGAACAACTTACTAATAAAGAGTTTAATAAAGATGGATCTTTCAAAAGACAGGGCAATCGATTTTCAACTCCTTTTGGAGACGGCCCTGGAGAATTACCTATTGAGCCTGGCCGCTATCGTTTGTTATGGTCTCAAGCTTGTCCTTGGGCACATCGCTCTGTTATTGTTCGTAGTTTGCTAGGGTTAGAGGATGTGATCAGTTTAGGAACAGTAAGTCCGATTCGCCCCCACCTCCCTCATGTCGATTGGGAGTTTTCTCTAGATAAGAACGGTGTAGATCCGATTCTTGGTATCCGGTACATGAGTGAAATTTATACAAAAACCGATCCAGAGTATGCTGGCCGACCAACCGTTCCCGTTATGGTGGATGTAAAAGAGTTTAAAGCCGTTAACAATGATTATTTTAAACTAACAAATTACTTAGAAACCGTATGGGCTTCCTTTCATAAAGATAATGCTCCTATTCTGTACCCCGAGCATCTACAAAAAGAGATTGATGATTTAAACACAATCATCTTTAACGATATTAATAATGGGGTGTACAAATGTGGGTTTGCTAAATCGCAAGAAGCATATGAACAAGCGTATGATACGTTGTTTGCTCGTCTCGATGAGTTTGAGGAGCGCTTATCCAAAAAAAGGTTTCTGTTTGGGGACTATATCACCGATTCGGATGTTCGTCTTTTTGTCACCTTGGTCAGGTTTGATACAGCTTACTATAATCGATTTAATACCAACCGACAGCTCATTAGCCAATATAAGAATCTATGGGGATATGCTCGTGAACTCTACCAGACTCCTGGCTTTGGAGATACCACAGACTTTGATGCTATAAAAAAACACTACCACACATCTATAACCATTGATCCTAACAATACATCTGTAAAAATCTTGCCAAAAGGACCTGATTTATCAGGTTGGAACAGTGAGCATAATCGTCATTTATTAAGTAATCAACCAGACATATTTTTAAGGAAATAGGAGGATTAACAATATGATTATTCGTGAGGCAAAAGAGAAAGAAATCTCTTTTATACGGGAACAACGTGTAAATGCGTATTCGGAACATGCTAGAAATATTCCGGATGCGCACTGGGAGGCACTAAAAAAAGCCATCTCTTCTGATGCCGACAGTCAGCCGGGTGTGGAGCTCCTTGTGGCAGAAGTAGAAGGAACAATCGTTGGTAGTGTGGCACTTTTTCCAGCTAAAACGGACGCGTATGAAGGGATGGTTGACGAACTGGATCACCCTGAAATTCGTGTCTTGGCTGTTGCTGAAGAATTTAGAGGAAAAGGAATTGCATCTGCTTTAATAAAGGAATGCATTCAGCGATCTAAGGCCAAGGGTTATTTGGCGATTGGGTTACATACAGGAGAATTTATGGCAGATGCGATAAAACTGTATGAACATTTTGGATTCGAACGTTTTCCACAATACGACTTTGAGCCAGCCAATGATGGCATTATAGTGAAAGCATTTCGTCTGTCAATCTAGAGAAAAGGATATGTTCAAGATGAACATATCCTTTTTTGATTATATGAGCTCTACTATTCTCTCATAGGTCTTCCTAAACACATCTAAGTCTGGGTTTTCCCCTTTTTTCTTTACCACAGTAAAATTAGATAGATCAAAATGATGTATTGGTTGAACATCATGCCTAGCGAGACAGTTTTTTGTACAGGCCAACGGACAACCATCAATGGCGATGATTGGTCTCCCACATTTTGCTGTTTTTACAAGTGACTTAACATCTCCCCCAACTCCAGCAATGCAAGACATTTCGGCAATGTCCTCCCGATCCATTTTAATGGCGATTAAGTTTGCGGTTTGTGCGGCTGAAGAACAGCCTGAGCATGAATAGACCAACGGCAAATGTGTTCTTCTCATCAGAACTCCTCCTTTACAGCTTCTTTTTCAAACTGTTCTGATTTTTATTTACTGTAAAGGAAATGTTGGATTGGATTCTGTGAAGAATGTTACTTTTTTATTAAATTGAAAAAATTTAAAGAAAAGCTCTTCGTTTACTTGTGATTCACGTATATATCCTCTACCTATAGGGTTAGAAAAAGAGGACGTGCAGTTTGTAAAATGTAGATTAATAGAATGCAAAGGGACGCTAATGGGCGTTCTTTTTTTACTCAAATTTATAGCACCAGAAATTACACGACAAGAATCGACCGGAATTAGGAAAGTTAAATCAAGGATATCCTACCTATAATGTTATTTTAAGATAAATAGCTCAGGAAATAATAACCGCGAGAAAAAACCTAGTTGTACAAATGTTGTACAACTAGGTTTTTATGTAAAGATATTAAGAATGGACCTTGGAAATTGTCTATGAAGACCATTAGCATAGGTATTTCTGATTGTAACGTCCTTCATCGGGCTCATGAAGACCGTTAGCTCCTAGTATTTCTACCGAAACGTCCTTCATAAGCATTATGAAGAACGTTTCCTATTGTCTTTACCAAAGATACACCTTTCATTTGGGTATGTTTTACATTTTTGTGTTGTGCTGTCTTTATTTCGCTGCCTCTATCTGTACCCGCTCTAGAAACTCCATCACCACATCATGATTACTCTTTTTCCCAGCAAGCTTAAGCATCGCTCGACCAACAAAGTTGACCCCTTTGTTCTCCCCTTCGTATATCAATCTTGTTTGGGAATCATCGACCTTTATTAGTGTAAAAGTTAGGGTAACTGCAAAGGCTTTTCCTAAAACAAACTGAATTTGTTTTTTCTTTTCCTCTTCCCTGTCTTCATAAATGAGTGTTTCCACTAGATAGGTTTCTAGCCTTTTCCCCTCGCGATACGTTTGTCGATGCTTGGCTCCTGCTTCGCTTTCCCTTTTTTCAATTAATATATGTTCTTCTACTTTTGGCATGATTCTCTTAATATTTTTATCTGAAAATAAACTCCATACCGTTTCGATATTGGCAGTAATCACTTTTTCTTCCTTCCACTGTATCACTAGGTTTCCTCCTTGCCTGATGCTAAAAATCCATCTATTTCTTCAACTTGCAACTGAAGGTCATGGATTTGCTGCAGTATATTTCTTTTCTTTTGTATTAATAATGTTTCTAGATTCGCAAAGGACTCGTCCTCCATCACACAAATCATCTCTTGAATCGAGAATCCTAAGTTTCTGAGCTTTGTTAATAGAGTGGCTAAAAAGACACTTCCATCGTCATAGTAACGATAGTTGTTTTTTGGATCAATAAACGCGGGTTCGAGAAGCTTTACCTCTGCATAGTAACGAAGCGTTTCTTTGCTTAATCCTGTTAGCTCGACAAATTCACTAATCTTATACATCATTTCCTCCCACTTACAGGATAAACTGTGGGGTGCACCACATGGTCAATTACTTTCTAAAAAAGACGAATGAGCGCTCATCTCATCCGTCTATCACTTTATTTCTTTTGCTGTTTATACAAGTCGATTGATTTAAATCCTTGTGATAGGACCTCAACCATTTCACCACGGCGCTTGTCTCTTGTTTGCTGTTGTTTTGTTGAGAAGATGTATCTCGCCCAACCTCTTTTATATCCAGGAGTTAAGCTTTGAAAAAAAGCAAGTTCAGATGGTGCATCTGCTAATAATGCCTCCACATCTGTAACGTTGTCCTCATAATCAGCTACACATTGACTAGCAGCTGGAGTTTTCTTCACTTTCTTTTTCTCTCGCTTTAAGCCAACAACAGTATACACATCGTCCATACTAACCATTCTTCCAAATTTAATATCACTGTCACCAATATACCCGTCCTCCCCTACTCCCATCGCAGGAAAGATATCGTCTCTATGCACATATGTACTATATCGTTTATTCCCTTTTTTCGGATAGGCGAAGAAAAGATAGCCCTTTTCAAGTAATAATTGGTCTTTAATTATTTGTTGTGTATGACCGACCATTTCTTCCAATGTTTCAATAAAGATGAAGATTGCATCATGTTCTTTTGTTAATTGTGTAGGATATCCTGTAAAAACATCATAATCACTCGGTTGATTGATAACTGCCATATTTGTATACTTATCTAGTTTTAATTTACTAACGATTGACATAATTTGCACCCTTGCTCCTTCATGAAATGAGACTTTTTTATGTTATCAATAGTAGATAGAAATTTAAAACTTTACTTCTTTTCCTATCTAAAAATACTTTTTTTTCACACCCAATATATCATACTATTTTCTTCAAAAAATAAACACCTTCTAGAGTGAAGGTGTTTATACGTCGTCCCTTGATTGATTATACTCTACAGACTCACTTAACCGCTCTTTTGACATGAAAAAGGCTGCGAGCAATGCTAGGGCGGATGGAATGAGGGCCCACATAAACGTATATGTGATCGACGATGACAAGAGATCGGTAATTTTTTCTAATATGGGTCCTGGTATTTGTGCTCGTGCCTCTTGAGAGAGAAGTTCTCTCGGATCATTGGACATAAATGGATTCATTCCGCCACCTATTCCGGCAAAAGCATTCTCCAAACTAGCAGTGAATTCATTCCTTTGTAAAATCCCAAATACCGTTATCCCCAATGTCATCCCTAATGAACGAACAAACGAGACCGTAGAGTTAACAGAACCACGTTGAGACGGTTCAAAATGATGAATGGCTGCATTAGGCAAAACTGAGAACGTTGCTCCGATTCCTAGACCGGTAATAATCATATAAATGGTTACGGTTAAACGGCTAGAATCACCATCTAAGGTTGTCAGTAAAGTCATTCCCGCTACAAGGATAATAGAAAAAAAGACTAAGATCGTGCGGTATCTAATCTTATTCATTAAAAATCCACCCAGTGTCGCCGAAACCACTGACCCAAGCATCATCGGTAAAAGGACAAGACCTGAGTTGGTGGCCGTTCCACCTAATACGCCTTGAATATAGATGGGGATATAAACGGATGCCGTAATAAACGCCATTCCACTAAAAAGACCAATTACATTACTGGTCGTAAACAAACGAACTTTAAACATAGGAAAAGAAATAATCGGCTCAGCAACTCTTCTTTCAATAAAAATAAAAATGATAAAGAGAACAATAAAGGATGTAAACAGTCCGAGGATAAAAGTAGAATCCCACGCATATTCGTTCCCGCCTAATTCCAGTGCAAACATGACACTAACAATGGCGCCAACTAATGTGGTGGCCCCCCACCAATCAATTTGCTGCTTCTCATGAACAGCGGACTCTTTATAAAAAAATGCGATAAAAGCAAAGGCTAAAATTCCAATGGGAATGTTCACATAAAATACCCATTCCCAGCTAATATAATCGGTAATATATGCACCTAAAAGTGGTCCGAAAATACTAGAGAGACCAAACACAGCACCAAATAATCCACCTAATTTTCCTCGTTGCTCAATCGACACCGTATCAAACATAATAGTAAAAGCAATGGGAATCAAAGCCCCTGCCCCAATTCCTTGGATAGCTCGATAAATGCTTAATTGTGTAATTGTGTCTGCTGTTCCACATAAAATTGAACCACCTAAAAAGACGAGTAATCCAAAAATAAAAAATTTCTTACGGCCAAACATATCCGATAGCTTTCCAAAAATCGGCATACCTGCCATTTCTGCGACCATATAGGCAGATGTCACCCAGACAAACTTATCAAATCCACCTAGTTCACCGACAATCGTTCCCATGGCAGTTGCGACGATGGTATTATCCATAGATGCCATGAGGATACTTAGCAGAAGCCCAGCAATCACAAGTTTTAGATGGCTTTGTTTTAGTTTTGTCATTTATGATTCCCTTCTTTCAGTTATATAAAAATTTCCATTTATAGATTACTAAGCT
The DNA here is from genome assembly GCA_041640555.1 of Bacillaceae bacterium. Classification (GTDB taxonomy): domain Bacteria; phylum Bacillota; class Bacilli; order Bacillales; family Cytobacillaceae; genus Robertmurraya_A. The sequence goes on along the minus strand of JBEQAB010000001.1, from coordinate 592,796 downwards.
ACTTTATCATATTTATTTTGCATCATATAGCGAAAGATTGTAAAATTTCTGTATGCTTTTTCGACAGCCTCCCTTTCTTTTTAAGTTAGGAAGTTTTTCACTTGATTCTGTTTTCATTTCACACTACAATCAGTAGTGGAAGGTGATTAGCTTGTCTATTAAACGATTTAAGTACAATGAGGAAGGTCTTTCTCGTTTCTTTGGTCCGTTAGAAGCTAGAATTATGGAGCTTTTTTGGGAACATGAACAAAGTGAATTCAGTATTAAAGAAGTACAGCAAAGCCTCGATTCTGAAAAAAATATCAACTTTAATACCGTTATGACGGTTATGAATCGACTGGTAGACAAAGGGGTACTAAAAAAACGAGCAAGTGGTCGTGTTTCTCTTTTCAGTCCGGTTCAAACAAAAGAGGAATTTTTGGAAGATCAGTCTAAAAAACTAACTGAAAATTTACTTGATGAATTTGGGGGCGTTGTGATCAGTCACATGATTGATTCCCTCACCGACGTAGATGAGACATTATTAAATAAACTCGAGCAAAAAATTCAACAATTAAAAAAGGACAAGTTATGATGTGGTGGAAAAAGAAGTCACTCTACTTACTTCTACTAAGCCTTGGGTTAGCAACCCTTATATGGGTTCAAATGGGAATGTTTCTTACTCATTTGATTTTTGGCACGCACCTAAAAATGAACTTTTTTAAATTTTGCTTAAGCTTGTTTATGGAAGACTCGTTCTATTATTTTTTAGTGATATTTCTCGTTAACACCCTTCTCACCTATATTTTGTTAATAACCTTAACAAAAATAGGCAGACAAGTATTTGTATCTAAAAGATTTACTAGGCGATTATTGGAATGCAAGGATATTGAGTTAACCTTGTTGATTCAAACTACTTATGGGCATAACGAAAATCTAATCGTTGTCAAAAGTGATTCCGTACATGCCTTCACCATGGGGTACTTTAAACCTACTATCGTTCTTTCAACCGGTTTAATTCAGTTGCTTGAAAAAGAAGAGTTAAGAGCAGTGATCGAGCATGAGACTTTCCATAAAAACAATCATGATCCGTTAAAGGTGTTTATGTTAGAGATTATCGCCCAGTCCTTATGGTTCATTCCGCTTACACAATGGTGTCAACAAAATTACAGTATCATTAGTGAAATTCTTGCAGATGAATACGCGGTACGAAAAATGGGCTCAGAAATAGAGTTAAGCACGGCTTTAATCAAGCTGATTAAGTATCATGTTACATTAAAGGATACCCCTTCATTGGTTCATTTTTCTGGTGGTTCTATTAACTTCCGGCTACAGCAATTAGTCGAACCAAAAGAAGCGATCCCGATTAAGTTGACCACAAAAACCATTTTCATTTCGGTTCATGTGTTGCTTTTTTTCATAGGCATGGTTTTACTCACCACTGCCTAATATTTTTTAGGTTTTACACTACATTACGTAGTTTAATAATAAATGAAAGGAGAATGAATTAATGAACAAACATGAAATAGGTGCCCTAATTCTAAGGGTTGTACTAGGAATTACCTTCTTTATCCATGGTTTAGCCAAATTACAAGGAGGAATTGAAAATACAGCTGGATGGTTTGCAAGTATAGGTTTGCCAGGAATACTAGCTTATGTAGTTGCTGGAATTGAGCTCCTTGGTGGTGTTGCCTTAATCATTGGACTTGGAACAAAAATTGTTTCAGCCCTGTTTGCACTCATCATGCTAGGTGCGATTGTAAAAGTAAAAATTGACGCAGGTTTCATGGGTGGATACGAATTAGACGTGGTTTTACTCGCGATCGCTGTCTTTTTATCAATAACCGGCAGCTCGATGTTCAGTCTAGACTCGAAAATTTCTACGAAAGAAACTCCCGCTCAAATATAAAGACAAGGTCATGGTGTAACAATGAAAACAAAAAGATTATTTATTCTAATAGCTTTCGTCCTTTTCTTAACATCTTGCGGAACGGAGAAAATGGAAGGTTCGATGGTTCTAGTTGACCAAAATAACAAGGAAGTCACCTTTCCGCAAGAGAAACCAACTATATTCTTTTTTATCACCACTTATACCTGAACTCACTGCCAACAGCAGCTGGTTCAGCTGCATGAAAATATATCAAAATTAGAAGATTTAGATGTGAATATATATATTGTTAGTGGTGATACCCCTGATCAGCAATTGCAGTTATATCAAGCATTAGTGGACATGTTCGGTAGTAGCATGCCTTTCCTATCTGATCCTGAATTAGAATTAATCGATTTATTTGGGATGAAAAATGGTGACATGGCTTATAGAGGCTATGGAATGTTGAACAGTGATGGTGAGGTCATATTTCATACCATTAATGACCTTTGGGGTGAGGAGTTTGTCAAGACTTTAAAGGAAATTAAAAAAGAGTACAAAGGGATCTCCAACTAGTTTTCTTTGACCGTAGATGTTTCTACGGTCTTTTATTTGTCATTAACATGAAAACATGAAAATGGGTAAAAATAGGATTTATAGATAGATGAGCAGGTGGTGGTTCGTATGGGTACTCGGGAAGAAAACCTTGAAGACGTACGGTTGTTAGAAGATGAGTTATTTGTGCTAGATGCTAGAGGATGGCTTGAGAATGAGTTTTTAACTTGGGAATGGTGGATCTTACTCTGTTTTTTTGTTGTACCATGGATTTTCTGGTTTATTATGAAAAAAAGAAAATGGTTTGTGGAGTCTCTTCTATTCGGTATGATCGTGATGAATGTGACTCTTCTTTTGGATACTGTAGGAATGCAGTTTTCCTTTTGGGAGTATCCGGTAGAGTTTCTGCCCGTCATACCAAGGGGGTTTCCATTTGATGTATCCATGGTACCCGTAGCTTTTATTCTATTATTTCAATATTTTCAAACATGGAAATCCTTCATTATTGCCCAAGTTATCATGGCACTCACGTATGCCTTTATTGGTGAACCCTTTTGTGAATGGCTCGACCTCGTTCGGTATTTCAAATGGAATTACTTGTATTCCTTCGTTTATTACATCTTTCTTGGAGTTGTCGTCCGAGCACTTATTTTAAAATTTATGATGGTTTCTAAGCGCTATTATGAAAAAAAATGGAGTCCTTCATGAAATTAAAAACTCAATTACTCATCGCATTTATTATCAGCCTAGTTTCTTTACTAGCATTTAGTGTAATGGCTCTTTTAGTAAAAAGAAATACGATTGCTTCTTTGGATAGCAACATTATTTCCTATGTTCAAGGTCTTGAGGCACCGTGGTTGACCACCATTATGAGATTTTTCACGTTTATTGGAGATACCATTCCCGTGATCATCCTTACAATAGGCAGTCTGTTTCTTCTTTACAAGGTATTGAACCATAGAGCGGAACTAGTATTATTTTTAGGGGTCATGTTAGGGGCGAATATCCTTTTCCTCACGTTAAAAATGTTCTTTCAACGGGCAAGACCTGATTTGCATCGTTTAGCCGAAGCGACTAATTATAGCTTTCCAAGTGGTCATGCGACTATGGCTTTCTCTTTATATGGAGTTCTGACCTTTATTTTATGGCGTCATATCAATACGTCCTTCAAAAGGACGATTCACATAATTGTGAGTAGTATCGTTATCCTATCTATAGGTTTAAGTCGAATTTATCTTGGTGTTCATTATCCCAGTGACATTTTTGCAGGGTATTTTATCAGTGCATTTTGGCTCATGTTAGCAATCGGTTTTTTTCAGCGATATAAGGATAAAAGAAATAGAAAAGTGAGCAATCCCTCTGGGTAATGCTCACTTTCCTTTTCAACAAAGTTTAAGAATAGAGCCTTTGTTAATATACCTTATCTCCATTAAAGATCGAGTTCTTCACGATCACATAATCGACCGTTCGAATCGCTGACAGCTTGTTTCCTCCTGCATAGGAAATGGATGATTGTAAATCTTGCTCCATTTCAATCAACGTGTCCGCTAATGACCCTCTGAATTCCACGTGCATTTTCTTTCCTTCGACATTTTTTCGTTCACCCTTTTGAAATTCAGAGGCAGAACCAAAATACTCCTTAAACTTTTTTCCATCTTTTTCTACGGTTTCTCCTGGTGATTCTTCATGGCCCGCAAAAAGCGAACCTATCATAACCATGGATGCACCAAACCTTATAGATTTTGCAATATCACCGTGAGTCCGAATGCCCCCATCTGCAATAATGGGCTTACTAGCGGCTTTCGCACACCAGCGTAAGGCAGCTAATTGCCAACCCCCTGTTCCAAAGCCTGTTTTTATTTTTGTTATACAAACTTTCCCTGGTCCAATACCAACCTTCGTTGCGTCCGCCCCTGCATTCTCCAACTCTCTTACAGCTTCTGGAGTTCCCACATTTCCTGCTATCACAAAGCTAGCAGGAAGATGCTTCTTAATGTGGTGAATCATATTGATTACAGCATTCGAATGACCATGGGCAATATCTATTGTTATAAATTCAGGAGACAGATTTTCCTTTGCTAGCTGTTCAATAAATGGGTACTCCTCTTCCTTCACTCCCACACTGATTGAGGCGTACAAGCCACGATCCTTCATATCTTTTACAAAATCCATTCGCGTTTCTGGTTGAAATCGGTGCATAATGTAAAAATAATTATTTTCTGCGAGAAATACAGATATTTTTTCATCAACAATTGTCTGCATGTTCGCAGGCACCACCGGCAATCGAAACGTGTGACCTCCAAACGTCACACTCGTATCACACTCCGTTCGACTGTTCACGATCGATTTGTTTGGGATCAATTGTATATCTTCATAATCAAATACGTTATCCATCACTATCACCTCTATGTATTGAATAAACTTAGTATGACCTTTCCCCTCTTAATCATGTTTCTTAGAAGATCCTTTTGAAACCTTTTAATAGGTAAACACGTATCAGATGATTAGAATCATGTTGAATATGAAAAACTGAGAAAAATGGAGAAGAATAAGGATGATTACTTTGGAAAAAAAAGAAGAGTTAAAAAAAGAACTTGCTGTAATTGAAAAATGGGAAAAGGACCAAGGGAATTTGTGGATTTGGGAACGACTTGGAAGACTCCCATTTAAATTACTAGACAAAATTACTCCGCAATTTGTTCATAATAAAGTGGGGGTATTATTAGACGAAATTGGAAATTACATTCAAAATGGTGGAAAATATTTAGTCTCGGATAAGCAATTATTTGAACTCATTGGAAAAGAAACAAACCTAACAATAGAGAGTATTAATGAGATTAAAGACATCCCTCTTTCCACCATGAATACAGTCAGTCAAAAATTAACGGAAAACCGTAAAAAGGTCGCAACAGTGCAGGGAGCAACAACAGGAATCGGAGGAATCTTCACTCTCGCGATTGATGTGCCCGCACTATTAGCCATCTCTTTAAAAACACTGCAAGAAATTGCCATCATCCATGGTTACAATCCTAATGAAAAAAACGAGCGAATCTTTATCATTAAATGCTTACAATTTTCATCAGCTGATATCGTTGGAAAAAAGGCCATTCTCAAAGAGTTATCCAGCTACTACCAAAACGGTAGTCAATCAGGTGAAATGATGTCCCAGCTTCAAGGATGGAGAGAAGTTGTGTATACCTATCGTGATCAATTTGGCTGGAAAAAACTATTTCAAATGGTTCCTATTGCTGGAATGATCTTCGGTGCCTTCACCAACCGCTCAATGATCAATGACCTGGCAGAAGTAGGAGTTATGCTGTATCGAAAAAGAAGAATTATGGAGAGATTGGGAGTTACTGCTGGGGAGCAGGTGTAAGGTGGTTTGATTAATAGATTGAACCGTGATGGATGGTTTGAAAATCATTAATTATGAAACATAATTTTTAAGGGTCTTCATAGTTTCGTTATTCACAATCGCCCAATTTCACTAGGACATTCATCCAGCAAAAGCTTTTAGGCATATTGTATAGAAGCTTTTGTGAGGTGATCATTATCAGAGGTTTATATAAAGATGAAATGATTTTACGAGAACAACTAGCCCCATGGGAAAGAAATGCTCTAGAAAAATTCGAAGCAAAAATGACGGATAGAGAAAGACCATTCCCTTGCATACCAGCTACTATTGGCTTTTCCACGAATCAACTGCGCTATGGATTTGTAGATGATCCAAGGAGGGATACCTCCGTTCAAGAACTGGCACACCTATTAAAATCGTTTACAGAAGAAGCAAAAGGTTTTGGTAACTATACCTCACTGATTGTTTTTTATGATATTGCAAAAGAAGTAAAAGAAACATATACAGTGGAACAGTTTGAACAACTTTTTTGGCAGCAATTAGCTGCTCTTTCTGCGATTGACGGGATAGATTGGCCAAAAGACATTCCCACTGACCCCCATGACCCGGTTTGGGAGTTTTGTTTTCATGGAGAAAAATACTTTATGTACTGTGCCACACCCTCTCACCAAAATCGACAAAGCCGACATTTTGATACAATGATGCTCGCAATTACTCCGAGATGGGTGTTACAAGAGTTTGGCAAAAATGATTCTTATGCCAATAATATTAAAAAACAGGTGCGCAAACGGTTGACCCATTACGATTCTATACCGATTCACCCCGAGTTAAATAGCTATGGGTCGGAAGATAATTTTGAATGGAGACAATATTTTTTACGAGATGATGATACGTCATTATCCAAGTGTCCGTACCATCGGTTTTTAAATTTATTTAAGCTAAATAAATAGCGCAGAGCCTCCTGCGCTATACATAAATATTAAATAAAATTTGATGGAGTTGATTTATTATTTCATCAGTTGTTAAAATCGTAGCAAATTCCTTTTGAAGCATCGCCAATTCAAGCTCCTGAATCGTATCAGCCGAGTGTGTCTTCCCTTTGTGATCCGTAATCTCGAAAGCCGCGATCGCATCTGAAACCAGATAGGTTTGGTAGCCTAGGTTACCACTCATTCTAGTCGTTGTCGAAATACAATGTTGTGTAGATAGACCTGTGATAACAACCGTATTTATTTGTTGCTTATTTAAAAACGTTTCCAGTTCTGTTCCAATAAACGCACTGTTCACTTGCTTCGTAAAAACCGTTTCATTAGGCTCTGGTTTGATCAGTTCCTTAAACTCTGTTCCCTCTTTGTTCGTGTGATGTAGTGGTGATTGCGGTTGAACAGAAAGATGTTTGGAGTAAATGATCGTCCCCTTCCTCTTCCTCCACTCCGCTTGCAAACGAGCCATGTTTTCCTCTGCCTCGGGATTGTTCCTTTTCCCCCAGTAGGGATCATCAAATCCTTTTTGAACATCAAGTATCAGTAATGCTGGTAAGTTGATTAAATTGCTCATAAGCTAACTCCTAACTGATAAACTTCTTTTCCCCCTTAATTGTTAACAAGTTAAGTACCTTTCATTACATAAATTTATCGTGAAAAAGAAAGAGTAAGAAAAAAGGTGTCAGGAGGTTATTCTATGGATCACAAGAAATATACAGAGGTTGGAACAGATATTAACGAGGTTAAGAAAAAGAATGCAGAATCTGGCTTATCTTATAATGAAGTAAAAGCATTACTGTCTCAAACAGGTGGTATAGGAACTAGTCAGTACAGTAATACAGATGTAACGGAAATCAAAAGGAGAATTCATGGAAAAGACATCCAATCATAGTCGGATGTCTTTTTATATTTCAAAAAAGCTTTGTCTTTCAACTTTGCACACCCTTAATGAGAAAGACTGATACCATTCGGCTTTCCCCTTTTCCTGTGCGATGATGTGGGAGGAATGTTTTTTCCATTCATGAATCGCTTCGATAGAGCTCCAGTAAGAAACCGTAATTCCCAATTGTTCATCTCGGGCACTTTCTACCCCTAGAAATCCTGGTTGTTTGGAGGCTAATTCAACCATTTTAGTGGCCATTACTCCATATCCATCGTCAGCTTCCGTTCTTTGCGAGGAAAATATCACCGCGTAATAAGGTGGTTCCGGTGTTTTCATTATTGCACTCATACAAGTTACCCCCTTCTAACTAACCCATAAGATGAGAAAGGAAATATTGAAAGCCATAAAATCCAATCGAACTTAGGCTTGTGACTAATAATGCAATTAATAAATAAGAGTTCTCTTTATTTGGGTTTAACAAATGAAAAATGGAAAAACCTAGTCCAATGATAAAAAAGAACAACCAATACCATTCCAGAAAAACATGTTCAAAGTTTACTAAAAAATTGACGATATAAAATAAATTAATCCCTAGTAACAAATAAATACTGATTTTCTTCAAAGTAACACCTTCTTTTTATGATTGAAAACATGCTTGTAAGTTCCTCTTCATCACTTCCTTATTTTCTGCAAACTGCCGGTGCCGGTGACCATTACCACCGGAAGGATGCGGGAAGCCGCGAAGAATTGTTTGCTTTTTGATATGTTCATTTTCGATTAAAAAATCTAGAAGTTGAGAAACATTCACACCAAGTGGAATGAGTAAGGGTTTGTCCATCATGTTAATTTCCTGTACAAACCCCTCTTTTATATACGTTAAAAGAGCGTCTGTTCTGATCATACTTGGTGTAGAGCCATTGTAATTTTTTCCTTGATAAAACACAGGATACTTTATCACCGAATTGGTTTGAACCAAATGAGCATGAGTATCAAACAGATGGGTCGTTGATGGAATTTGTAGATACTCATGTAGTCCCAATTCATCCAACATAGTAATCAGATTCTTCCGCATGGGTCCTTGAAAGCTCGACTGTTTTTTCACTTCATGTAGAAGCTTCTCATCTGAAATATTTTGGTCGCGATGATTCCAGATGGTTGAAAAGGATTGCTGCATTTGAAAGTATCCGGGAGTGATCCCAATGATCACTATTTTGGCTGTGTTGTTCACATATTCAAAGGGTGCATAGTAGATTTCAATCTTCTTTTTTTCGTTAGAATCTAGTAAAAAGGTTTCTGATCTAATCGTCTCCTCTGTGATGTACGGCAGGGCTTGAATCTTTTGTTTATATGTTGTGAATCTTGAATCCAATGCGATTGGCATGTTCGTAGCAAGACTCCTTTTTAAACTTGAGATCCGTTGGATAGACATTTTTCTATTGTATCACAATGTGGGAAATGTTGGGGTGTTTGGAGTATGGTCTAAACATGAATAGTTAATATATAGGATAAAAATAGCCAATAATAATTCCGACTACATAGAAAGGAGTGATACTCTTGACCAACCGAAACGATAACCGCGAACGAAAAAATAAATATCCGAACAATAAAAAGCAAGCTACAGAATTCGCAAAGGAAAAAGATATTCGTAGCGAAATCACCAAGAAAGATTTAAATAAATAAAACAAAAACGCTTGGGTTTATGTTTACCTAAGCGTTTTTTTGACTTATATTGTGTCATCCATATGAGAGATAATTAGGTTTTAGTGATTTTTAAACCAGACAAACCAGCCGCTCTTTTCTTTTTTTGCAATAAAGATCTGGCCTTGGTTTCTACTGTCAGCCTTTACTTTTAAAAAATGCAAACGGACGAACCAGGATCTGTCTGCCACCTCTTCGCCGCAAAAGTATTTAGCCATACCGTAATAATTTTCTTCCTCACTTTTACCCACTGTCCTCGGAAAAGGTTTTAGTGTAACGACCTCCCATTCTGAATAAAGCTCTGGAAACTCGCCCACTTCATAAGCTATCGGAACAAGAACCCGCAACGCTTTTTCCACTTCAGGAATATTCTCAATGGATACCACTTCGAGTGTATGGGCATCAGGACATTCTTTTTGCTGTGCATAGCTGGTATTAGAAGTAACGATGATGGATGCGAATAAAAACATTCCAACCATATATTTCACCATTTGTATCACCTCTTTCCTAATCTTTCCGAACTTACATAAATTCAGTCAAAGGGGGAACTTTATAAATGAATTTATTTAGGAGGGATTCTATGAAAATGTTCAAATGGCTTGCTATCCTTTCATTGTTATTGTTCATAACAGCATGCGGCGCAGATAGTGCAGCAGATGACAATAACAAAAAGGAAAATAACAGAGGAACAAAGGTTCAAAACGTAGATGATGAAAACAACGATTCTAAAATGCGTGTAGCTGACAAAGCACAGGACAAAATCGAAAATATGCAAGAAGTGCGTCATGCGAACGTAATTGTAACTGAGAATAATGCTTATGTCGCTGTTGTGTTAGAGGACAATACAAAGGGGGATGTTAGAGAGGACTTAGAGAAAAAAATATCGGATCAAGTAAAATCAACCGACAAAGAAATTCGAAATGTTTTTGTATCTAGTAACCCAGACTTCGTTGACCGCATGGGTGATTATGGAGACAAGATCCAAAAAGGTGAACCAGTTAAAGGATTGGTTGAGGAATTCACAGAAATGGTTCAACGAGTTTTTCCTAGTGGTCGATAAAATAGATAAAGGCGATGATGAACTGTCTTGACAAGAGTGTCATTATCGCCCTTATTGTGTTTTGAATTTTTGATTATATTTATGTTAGGTAGGGTTTCGGAATGATTAGCGAAAGATAATCTTACTTATCGAAAAACCTCTGTCACAATAATCATAGCCACAAACCCAATAATAAATGCCCATGTTGACGCCCTCTCATTTCCGTCTCCATGGCTTTCTGGAATCAGCTCCTTATATACGACAAATAGCATGGAGCCAGCTGCAAATGCAAGTCCATACGGAATAATTGGCTCAAACGTATCCCCCAAAAGTACTCCCATTAAACCTGCACTCATTTCAATGAAACCCGTTAGAGTCGCAAGCAAAATCGAACGGTAAACACTTACGTTTTGACTAAGAAGGAATAATGCAACCAAAAATCCGTCTGGGATATTCTGCAAGCCGATGGCAAACGATACAAGTGATCCAACCTCATGATTTTCACTGGCATTACTTATTCCTACGGATAGTCCTTCAGGTAAATTATGAAGAGACATGGCTACTAGAAACAAAAAGACGGTTCTATTTTTTCTTAACGGTTGCTCCGAATGGTCGAGATCCACATGCGGAATCATACTTTCTAACAAGGTGAGAACGAGTGTTCCAAACAAGATTCCAATTACCAAAACGGTTACATTTGATAGCTTGATGGCATTTGGAATTAAACCGTAGGCAGATGCAGCCACCATGATACCCGCTGCAGAAGCTAATAACACATCTTTTCCTCTATGCGAAACATCTTTGACGAGTAAAATTGGCAAGGCACCTAACCCGGTACATAAGGATGAGACAATAATTGGGAGTATGGACATGGACAACCTCCATTTGTTTATATACCCATCATATGTATAAAATTGCCAAGCATTCTCGAAAAAAAAGGACAGCTATTCTTTCGCGAATAACTGTCCGAATTAAATTAAAACTCATGACCCTTAAACATCTCTTTTAACTTCCCGATGCTGCTTCTTGGTGTGAGGATATATAGAATATCACCTTCAAGTAAACAAGTATCCCCTCTTGGTGTGACCAATTTATCCGAGCGGATAATAGCGTTGATTAGGACATTCTCTGGAAATAAAATGTCTACGATTTTTTTATTCACTAACAGATCTTCTTTATGAATCTCGTACTCAATGATTTCTGCATTGGCTTTGCCAATGGAGACAAGTTCCAAGGAGTGTGTGGGGGTGGTCTTTTTTGGTCCCGTTAGCCCTAGTTTACCGGCGAGTAAAAGAATAGTTGACCCTTGTATCAATGCTGAAGTAAACACGACGAAAAATACGACATTAAAGATCGTCTGGCTATCGGCAATTCCTGCAAGCATAGGGAATGTAGCTAATACAATCGGCACCGCACCCCGTAATCCTGCCCAAGAGACAAAGATCTTTTCTTTATGATTAAAATCCATTTTTATCGTAGAAATGTAAACGGCGATCGGACGTGCTACAAAAATTAAAGCTATTGAAATGAGCAGACCTTTTAGCATTACATCAGCCGTAAAAAGTTGAGAAGGAAAAACCAACAATCCAAGAATGATAAACATTAAGATTTGCATCATCCAGGCAAATCCTTCATTGAATCGAAAAATGGACGTTTTATAGGTTAAGTCAGAATTCCCTATAACAAGAGCTGCCACGTAAACGGCCAACAGTCCACTGGCGTGTGCCAATGCGGTGAAACTATAGGTAAGTAAGGCAAAAGCTACAGCAAAAATAGGATAAAGTCCACTAGAGTCTAGATTAATCCGATTAATCGCCATGGTTGCTAGTTTCCCTAAGACACCCCCTATAAGCAATCCCATTCCCATCTGCCAAAAGAAAGAAAGGATAAGTAAGAATACGTTGGTTTCTTCAATCGTTAGCAATTGGATGAACATTAGCGTTAAAAACATGGCCATAGGATCATTCGTGCCACTCTCAGCTTCCAAGGTAGATCCTAGTTTAGGGTTAATATTCTGACCCTTTAATACAGCAAAGACAGCAGCAGCATCAGTAGAACCAACGATTGACCCAATTAAAAATGCTTCCAGCCAAGGCACATCAAATAATAAACTAACAACAACAGCTACCACAGAAGTCGTAATCAATACCCCTACAGTTGCAAGAGATAATGACGGCTTCAACACGGATTTAACTGTTGTCCATCTCGTCTGCAACCCACCTTCAAATAGAATAATGATCAGTGCTAGTACACCAATTAATTGAGCGTAGGTGGCATTATCAAAGTAGATAATGCCTAGCCCATCACTTCCAACAATCATTCCTACTGCTAAAAAGAGAATCAAGGCGGGCATGCCTAGTCGACTTGAGAATTTAGTGGTGATAATTCCTATAATAAGAAGTAACGAACCTAGTAAAATCGAGTAATCAATATTAATCATGTATTCTCCCCCTTATAAATTCACATCAATTTCTGTTTTAATATTTTCGTCCTTTTTTAATCCTAAATATTTTAATGTTTCAGAAGATGATGTATGGTGAAAGATCTTTTGTAGTAAGGCAATGGCGATTCCTTTTTTGTATGCGTGGTAACCAAAGGTTTTTCTCATGGAATGTGTTCCGATATTTCCTTCAATCCCCACATGTCTTGCTGCTTTGTTGATGATTCGATACGCCTGTTGTCTCGTAATGGGGGCATTTGTTTTAGAGGATTTAAAAATATAGTCTCTATAATGATAGGAAATTGAGGAATGATAAAGAGAAACTGCGTATTTTACCTTTGAGTTCACATAAGTAGGGATTTCCTGCTCATCTCGTTCTATAAAATTTTTAATACTCCCATTTTCATTAAGGATATCACTCCACTTGATGGTCAAAATCTCACTGATTTTTAAACCTGTATTTATCCCGAGCACAAAGAGTAAATAATCTCTAGACGATTGGTCTTTAAGATGCTTTTTAAGGGCTTTTATTTTTGCTGTATCACGTATCGCATCTACATATTCCATAGTGATTAATTCCCTTCTTTTGAGCATAAAATTGGTAACATAACCTTATTGTATTATATACTTATGTTACATACAAATATGTTGCTTACAGAGTCTTATTTTTTATACATTATCAAGAAAAGGCGTGATGAGTTTGACCGATTTAGCGTTAGAAAAAAGACAACACCAAAGATTGTCTTTCCTAAGAATCGTTCAAAGGGGAATTTTTATAACCCTTGGGGCGCTTTTGATGGCTGTTGGGTTAGAGATATTCTTGATTCCTAACCAGGTTATAGATGGGGGTGTAACTGGGGTTTCAATTATGCTTTCTCATATTACGGGATTTAAATTAGGAATTTTTCTTTTCTTACTTAACTTACCTTTTGTATACCTAGGTTATAAGCAGTTTGGAAAAACATTTGCGATTTCCACGATCTATGGAATTATCATGTTATCCTTATTTGCAACATTTTTTCATCCAGTCGATCCATTCACCGATGACATCTTACTAGCTACGATATTTGGGGGTATTTTCTTAGGAATTGGTGTGGGACTAGTTATCCGTAATGGTGGAGCACTTGATGGAACAGAAATCCTTTCGATCGTGATCAGTAAAAAGGTTCCTTTTTCTGTCGGTGAAATTGTAATGTTTATCAACTTATTCATTCTTGGTTCAGCTGGTTTTGTGTACACGTGGGATCGTGCCATGTATTCGATTCTAGCATACGTGATTGCCTCAAAAGCGATTGATGTTGTAATTACGGGGATGGAAGAATCCAAATCGGTTTGGATTATTAGTGACCTTGCCCATGAAATCGGCGATGCGATTACCGACCGTCTTGGTAGAGGAGTTACCTTTTTACATGGAGAAGGTGCGTATACTGGTGATGAAAAGAAAGTGATTTTCTGTATCATCACAAGGCTAGAAGAATCGAAAATGACTAGTATTGTTGAAGAAATTGACCCCTCTGCCTTTTTAGCCATTGCAGATATTGCGGAGGTTAGAGGCGGTAGATTTAAGAAAAAAGCCATCCATTAGAACAAAAAGACCTCTCTCATTTTTCCTGAGTGAGGTCTTTTTTTACTGGCTATTTATCTGTTGAAGAATTTCTGGCACTTCATTTTTTGGACTATTTACTAACGTTGAAATTTCATACTTCATCATTTCCTCAGCGGGATAAGGTGTTAAAAGAGATTTTAATTGAGAAGTATCTTGATGATTCGGGTCTAACCATATGTCATAGTCTTCTTTTTTTAATATAACTGGCATACGATCGTGTACCTCCTCAGTCACTTCGTTTGGTGTGGTCGTAAGTACCGTACAAGTGACAAGTGGTGTTTGCCCTTCCTTTTTCCAAACATCATAAAGCCCTGCTAGTGCAAACGGCTTGTGATCCTTCATGACAAATCGATACGGTTGTTTCTCTTTACCATTCTTCTTCCACTCATAAAAGCCATCGCTTAAGATGAGGCACCGTCTTTGTTTGAAAGGTTGTTTAAATGATGGTTTTTCATCAATTCCTTCACTTCGAGCATTAATCATTTTATACCCTATTTTTGGGTCATCTGCCCAATACGGGACCAAGCCCCATTTTAGATACGCTCCTTTTCTTGCCCCTTTATTTTGACCAATCGCTAACACCATTTGACTAGGAGCAATATTGTACCTTGGACTGATTTCCTCAAAGAATTCAAATTCAAACTGCTTCTTTAGATTATATATTTCTTCGGTTAAAGAAAATCTTCCGCACATGAACGCCCACCTCTCATGCTTGAACTTTATATATGTATCATTATAACGATTTGCAATCCATTTTAATATTATTCTAAATTATCTTAATTTCCTTGAAAAATTTTCTATGAACCTTTACCCTTTATGTCAAGGGAGTGAACATCGTGAGTGATCTATCAAATATCAATTACTGCCAGATTGTTGAATATTCGCTTGACCCCATTATTATTCATACCAATTTAAAAATAATTTACATCAACGAAGCAGCTGCAGCTTTTTTTAGAACCACCAAAGAAGAGGCAGTTGGCCTTAGCCCGCTTGATATTTTCCAAGAATTTTCCAAAACCTCCATTGAAAAAAGAATCCAATCTGCTTACGAGCAACCAATGCCAGTCATTGAAGAAACCGTTTACCGAATGGACGGGACCACGGTAGATATTGACTTGTATTGTCATCCTGCTCCGATTGGAGATCAAAGGGCTATTCAATCCATCGTATGGGACATCACAGCACGAAAAGAATATGAACACCAACAAAAGGAAATGCAAAAACAAATTAATGAGTTATCATCCACTCTAGTGCCTTTTACGAATGAGATATCCGTCCTCCCACTTGTAGGATCAATCAATGAGGAACGAGCAAGGCAGCTTCTTGATTCGATACCGATGAAAGTGCAAAAACAGAAGGTGGAATGCCTCATTATCGATTTTTCTGGAATTTTTAGTCTAGATGCATTAGTTGCTGATACTCTTTTTAAAATCGTTCACGTTATGTCACTTTTAGGTGTACGTTCTGTTATTACCGGCCTAAGGCCACAATTGGCAAAGCTCTCGGTCGAGCAAGGACTAAACTTATCTTCCACTCATTCGCTTGCCACTGTTAAGGATGCGATTGGATATTTTCAAGGAATATAAAAAGAGTAGAGATAGTGAGGTTTTGTACTTTACTATAATTATAGGGTGTAAAAATGTTTTACACCCCGTAAGTAGCACTCTTAACTAAACTCTCCCCTCTTCAAGATTTTTTCATATTTACAATGATCATCGGTTATTCCTTTCAACTCAAACCCATTATTTTCGTAAAATTGGTTTAATTTTTTATTGTCTGCAACACAATCCAATCTTATTCTGTGTATCTCTCTTGTAGAAATCCACTCAATCACTTTTTGACCAATTCCCTGCCTCATATACTCTGGGGAAATGGCAAGTCTATGCAAATAAGAGGTATTTGCGGGAAGATCATCTCCCCAAATATGTTTGTCCCATTCCCCTGCTTCCGGTAAGAGAGTGAATGTAGCTATAAGTTCTTCATCTTTTTCGACTATAAAGGTCAGTCCCTCGAAAATCCACTCTTTCAGCTCGTCATCTTCTCCTTCTAATAAAAAACTCCATTGGTTGATTTTTGTATCCTTCATCCATTCCGCAAGTGTTTTTAGTAAATGATGAACTTGAACACTATCCTTAGTCGTCGCCATTCTTATATGTAAATCTGAAGCACTCATATCGTCCCTCCTAATTATGTTCTTATTAATAATACAACAAATTTTTCCACTTTCCTGCAAGTTCGTTTTACTATCATGAAGAAAGGAACTTCGTATAGAATGGTAATACGTATGAGCGATAAATGTGATAGATATAATGGAAATAATGCGATTTTGTTAGAAAGTGAGGGGAAAACTTGAGACGACTTTTTCTCTTAGTTATATTATTATTTGGTTTGAATTATTTGTGGGATACGTACGGAAAAGAAGTGAAAATTGGAGCGGTTGCAGAGGATTTTAAGATACAACTTGAGAATATCGGGTTATCTGAGCTCTTGGACGATTTAGCTGGCAGTATCGGGTTTCTTGAGGGAATAGTAGAAGAATTAGCGGAGGAACAGTTGCCTTCTGAAATAGAAGTCCCTTCTCCCAATCTTGAATCACCTACCAATCAAATGTTTTCAATTTATAATATAGAACTTGGTGAATCAAAGGCAGATATCGAAACTATGTTGGGAGCACCTAAGCGTTCAGAGATGAATGAGTATGGAACGGAATGGCATACGTATCATGAAAACTACCATAACTTTGTCAAAGTCATGTACAATGACCAACAACAAGTGATTGGACTGTACACGAATCAAGATTTAATATCATCTACAAACGGAATCAAGTTAAACAGTCCAAAACAAACCGTTCGCGACACATTAGGGCAACCAATTACTCGATTACAAAAGGGTTTAGTTTTTTATCAGTTACAAGAAGACAGTGATTATGATATGTTCGAACTTGATGACACTTACGTGACAATCTTTTATGATGCGCATGAAGAAAATACGGTTACCGCCATTCAGATTTTAACCGAAGAGGTAGAAAACAATAAAAGATCGATCTATTCAGAGCCAAGTGACGCATTAAAAGAAGGATTTGAGTTACAAATGTTTGACCTGGTCAATGCGACGAGGGTCAATCATGGACTTCAGGTCGTTTCATGGGATGAACATGTTATGCAAACAGCCCGGAAACATAGCTCGGATATGGCGGTCAATAACTATTTTGATCATACGAATCTTCAAGGAGAGTCTCCTTTTGATCGATTGGAAGAAGACGGAATACGGTACACCTTGGCTGGAGAAAATCTTGCGTACGGTCAGTTTAGCAGCATTTTTGCACATGAAGGATTAATGAATTCTTTAGGACACCGAAAAAACATTGTAAAGTCAGGTTTTGAATACTTAGGTGTTGGAGTCGCCTTTAATGAGGAAGCTCAACCTTATTACACACAAAATTATTACGCTAACTAAAAGAAGCGGTCTCCGTATTTGAGAGACCGCTTTGTTGTTATTTCCTTGTTTTCATTCGATAGCCAACGTAAAGGATAAGAAACCATACAGGTGCTACGTATAAGGCTTCTCTCATGCCGTCCATGAACGCCATTAACACAATCACAAAAGCTAAGAACAATAGAGCCACATAGTTCGAAAGTGGATGAAGAGGCATTTTAAATGCTAATTTACCCACCTCATCTTTTGACTTTGATTGTCTAAACTTTATTTGTGTGAGTAGAATTATCGTCCAGCTTGTAATTACTGCCACTGTTGCAACAGACGAAATAAACATAAATACTTTTTCTGGAATAATATAATTTAGAAATACAGCGACTAGTAAAAACGAAGCCGAGAATAGAATTCCACGTCTTGGTGTTTGATGCTTGTTTAACTGACCAAAGTATTTAGGGCCATTATTTTGTAATGATAAATTGTAAAGCATTCTCCCTGTACTGAACATCCCGCTGTTAAATGCGGACAAAGCAGCCGTTAACACGACAAAATTGATAATATGTGCAGCGCCAGGAATCCCAATTTTATCAAAAATCAAAACAAACGGGCTGCCATTTGAACCAACTTCATTCCAAGGGTATAAAATCATCATGATTCCTAAAGCACCAATATAAAAAATCAAAATTCGCCAAACGACATTGTTAATCGCAGATGGAATCGATTTGCGTGGATCCTTCGCTTCCCCTGCTGTGATCCCTACTAGTTCTACACCGCCAAACGAGAACATGACCAAAACCAATGATAATAAAATTCCCTCTATTCCATTTGGCATAAAGCCGCCATGAGCCCAAAGATTGTCTAGTTCCATAGGTTGTCCACCATTACCAAACCCAAACAAAATAATGCCTAAACCAACTAATATCATTCCGATAATCGCGACAACTTTAATCAGTGCTAACCAAAATTCGAACTCTCCAAAAGCTTTTACATTCATCAAATTAATCAATGTAACGACTATAAACGTAGCAAGTGCCGTCACCCACTGAGGGATATCTGGAAACCAGTAATTCACATAAACACCGATAACCGTGATTTCGGCCATTCCGACAACTACCCACATAAACCAGTACGTCCAACCTGATAAGTATCCGGCAAACGGTCCTAAGTAACGATGAGCGTACGAGCTAAAGCTACCAGAAATCGGCTCATCTACCGCCATTTCTCCTAAAGCTCTCATGATCGTAAAGATAACGATCCCTCCGATTATATAAGAGAGAAGAATCGAAGGACCAGCCATTTGAATCGTTGCACTTGATCCATAAAATAAGCCAACACCTATGGCCCCTCCTAGCGCAATCAACTGGATGTGCCTGTTGTCTAAACCGCGCTGTAACTTCTCACTGTCGTGATGCTTCCCCACAAAATACTCCACCCTTCAAAAACTGTTTATCTTATCAGAATATACAATCAATCCGTACTTTTCCATACGAAAGAAAATTGCTAATATTCTTTTATTATTATATTTGTATAGAATTTTCCATTTATAAAAATCTATAATAAGGAGGTGTTTTTTAGGGTGACAAATAAAAAACAAAGCTCGAATGACATTAAGTATAGTATTTGGGACACTCGTACGGATGAAAAGCATTCGTTCAATGGCATCAAACAACCAGAAGCCATTGATTTACCCGAACGTAAAGAATCCAAATAAAATCAAATGAATAAGCCAAAATCTTTATAGGATTTTGGCTTTGTTGACATTTATTTATCTAACCTTTCACCCTGAAAATGGTCATACTTTTTCATGTGATCAATGGTACCTTCAATCTGCTCTATTAATTCATGAAAGAGCTCCACTTCGTTTACCTTTTTAAAATTTTCTTGATCCACGGAATGTAAGAGAGCAAGAACGGCTTTTAATTTCATATCATCTTGACCAGGAATCCGAAACGGGCCACTTACCTCTCCTTCCACCTCAACCATACCTGAGGCGCTTTCCATTCGAAACTGAAAGGATTGTTTTTCAACTGTCATCATCGTACACCACCAAATCATGTTGATAGTAGTTAGGGTAACCCGTTTTAGACAACAAAAACCAGCATCACACATTTGATGCTGGTGTATTGATTATTTTTTCTTTTTTTGCACCCATTTTTCTAACTTAGGAAAAAAGGTATTATTTAGTTTATTATCAGTTTCCTTCTTTAACAGAGTAGCTATATCCTTAAAGTTATTCGTCCATTCAAATTCTATGGTTTTATAACTATTCCACTCACGGTCAAAAATTCCATCGTTACAAATGTCTGACTGACAGGTAACGAAAATATCCTTTTTAAGAGCGTGGGCTAAACCAGCTTCCAAGTGTAGCCAGCTAGATGTATACTTGGTATGAATTTTATCTTCTTCTTTTGACCCGCCTACTCGATCACGTAAAAAGTAAGCATGACTTCTTTCCAGTCCAATAACAATCACACCCTCGCAATCTTCCAAGAATTCAACAATTCTCTCCATCGGTTTGTTAAAATCGTAATCATCTAAAACAGCACGTACGGGTTTGATCCCTATTTGTCTTAACCGGTTATAAAACAATTCCATGAAGTAGTGCTGTAGCTCATTATCTGGATTGATTGCACTAATAAATACGGGAACTAAGTCATCTTCACTAATCATTTTAACTTCATTTTCCTTTTGGATGGCTTCTTCTTTTAATGGAAAATGTTTTTTGTATAGTTCAAGTATTGTCTTTAGACTCGTTAATATCGTTTGTGCTTCACTTTGGTTAGAGGTTTTGGAATAACCTGTATCATGCACTAATCCGTTCCGAATTTCTCGGATTAAGTTACAACGAAATATCATTTCTTGAGGTACGGTAATATTAATATCCTTTTCACGTTTTTTGATATTTTTTAAGTGCTCAATATAATCGTTCAATACCTTAAAATCATTTTTTTCTACGTTTAAGTCTCGAAGGAGTTCTGCTAGAAATCCTTCTAAAAATACTGCTCCCCATATGGCTGAAGCAAAATATTGTTTCTCCCTATAAGACATAGCGCAATTTTGCAAATGACTAAAATTGGACTCTGAAAGATAGGGTTCGTAAAGAAAAAATTCGAATTTATCCATGATTTCTCCTTAAATCAATTTCTATTATTTAGATGTTCTATCAATTTTCCATTTTGCACTAATATATCTATAACCCCATACACCTATTGAACTTAATAAGACCGAAAGGATGAGTAAGGCATAAGGTGCAGGAAATGCTAAAGGTGGACGATTGCTTTTCTCGAAAAAATCAACTAAAATCGCCCAAGATCCCGTAATAGTAGAGAGCACAACAAAGACCGTTGACACCGCTAAAAACCGATCTGCATTTTTCTCGCGTTGATCAAATTGATCCTTTTCTGACTGCTGATATAGTGCTTCCATCTCTTTTTGACGTTTTGATTCTTGAAGTTCAACAATAGCCGCCAATGCTTCTAATTCAAAATGAAGATCTTCCTTCAATTCTTCTATGCTTAAATTTTTCGCAATGACTTCATATAATTTTTGTTGATGTGACACACTTGATACATGTTTAAAAAAGCCTCTAAGTATTAAGAAATTGATGTCTTTTCTTAATTTTGGAATAATCGTTACGGATTCCTTTTCTATGATGGCTTCTTCTTCTCCCCTGCTAATCTCTGAGGCTAATGCATTGAGTTTTAAAAAGGCATATCTTTGATGAAGCGCAAGAATATAGATATAAAAATAAGATACTTCTAAATTTCCAGCATAATTGCTTGTGAAAAAATCATTTGTCACATCGTCATCTGTAAGGTGGACTAGATTGGTAAGACCCTCTAACGAGACACCCCAAAAGCTATTTTCAAAAAGTTGAAGAGTCTCTGGATTATTTTCTGTATCAAATTCATTTGGATTCGGTTTATAAGAGTCTTTATAGCCTTTTCTAAGCTTGAACAAAGCTAGCTTCAGTTTCTCTTGTGAGTTCCATTCTCTTAGCAAGGTTTTGTCTAGAATCATAAAATTATAGACAAGCGCTGTTTCAGGTCCATTTTTTGAATTTGTAAAGTATGTTTGAACGTCTAAATCATTTAACATGTTGGCTGTGATATCTGATAACGTTCGCATGTCATTCGGTAAGTCTTGAAAAGATCGTTCATTATTATTTTTAACTTGAAAGTATTCTTTCTGAGTATATAAATGAGATTGAAATAAATGATTTAAGTGCTTTAAGTTGTAATTAGTGAGTATGATGTTATCTACCTTATCGCTATTATGTTTGATATCGTAAACCAGTAAACCGACATTGGTCTCAAATAAGTACAAAGAAACTTTATGAATCTTAAAACAAGCAATCTCTTGCTCTTTCTTATTGATTAAATAAAAGTTATTTGATTCATTTTTTGGTAACCCATATTTTTCTCTTGCTTCTTTTTTAAATTCAAAATATTGACCGATTGTTCCCTTTGTCATTTCTTCTGGATTTGCCGCTACTAAATTGGAAACATGCTCTAGTATATTTTTTCTTTCGATATGTTCATTATTGACCATCCAACTGTGACAAAGGGTATCCTCTATCTGTTGAAAATCCTTGCTATATACAAATGGAATGATTAAACTTGTTTTGCTCTTGCTTGAAACGACTTTTGTACGAATATTTTGTTCAGTTGCCACTTTTGATCTCCTAGATTCTCTGTCGATTTAATTAATACTTTTTGTTTACTTAAATAAGTTGGTAGATAAACCTATATTACCATAAAGTTACCAACATATAGGTATAGTTTATAACGTTTTTTATGTATCCAAAGTCATAATATAGAAAGTGAAAATCATATTAATTGGATAATTAAAGTTAGCTTAAAAACCGTGATTCAAGCATGCTTTTATGTTTCAATTATATTGTTAAACGGATATAATGTATTATAACCTATTAACAATAACTGGAGGAGATTATGTATAAAGCGATCATTTTTGATTTTGATGGATTAATTGTGGACACCGAGTCTGTTTGGTATGACGTGACTAAGGAGGTCATGTTAGACTATGGCTGTGATTTAAAGCTTGAGAACTTTGCGAAATACATAGGAACGACGGGTGGTGGCCTGTACGACGAACTGAATGCCATGTCCAATCAACCAATTGATAGAGAGTTCGTGAGATCAAGAACAAACGAACTTTATCAGCAAAGAAAAGATCAATTTGCCCTTCGTGAGGGAGTGTTAGATTATCTTCAAGCTGCGAAAACGCATGGCTTAAAGATTGGTCTCGCTTCAAGCTCTCATAGAACTTGGGTTGTTGAATACCTAGAACGATTTGAAATTCTGGATTATTTTCAGGTGATAAAAACTGCTGATGATGTTGATAAGGTTAAACCAGATCCTGAGCTGTATGTAAAGGCTCTTCAGGAACTTGGTGTCAAGCCGAACGAAGCCCTTTGCTTTGAGGATTCCTTAAATGGACTAACCGCCGCAGTCGGTGCCGGACTTCATTGTGTCATCGTTCCTAACCCTGTTACACAATACTTAGACTTTAAAGGTCATGTTCATCGGCTAACTTCTATGTCTGATTTATCTTTTGATGATCTATTAGACCATTTAGCTAAAATGCAAAACAAATAATGTGTGATCAGCTAGTTCTAACTGAATTTTCCATATTTAATAAACCAGCATCCAATTGGACGCTGGTTTACTTTTTTTCAAAATAAAAATCAAGTATTCTCTTTCCGATATACTTATTAATTCCACTGCTATCATTTTCTGCATTTGGAACAACAATAGAGATGGCGATTTCGGGATTGTCATAAGGTGCGTAGCCAACTAATGTTAAGTTATAGTTGTACCCACCATTGCCATCTGACACTTGAGCCGTCCCTGTTTTGCCCGCTGGATCATACGTGACCCCTTTAAAGTAGGATGCGGCGGTTCCCTTTGATCCAATCATTACTCGGCGGAATCCTTCTTGGACACGTTCAATATAGGATAATTCCATATCCACCGTGTTTAACACATTGGTTTCAAATTCCTCAATCACTTCACCTGACTCCCCATTTTCATGGTCCGGCTCGCGTACCTCCTTCAACAAATGAGGCTGCACTCTCTTTCCATCATTCGCAATGGTCGAAACATATTGTGCAAGCTGAAGAGTCGTGTACGTATCAAACTGTCCAATTGCAAAGTCCATTAAGTTCCCTAGTTGCTGAACCCCACCATTGTAGCCTGTTGCTTCACTAGGAAGATCAATTTCCGTTTCTACTCCTAGACCGAATTGGTTAAAAAACTTTCTCATGGTTGCATATGCTTCATCCGGATCGTGAAAGCCTTCTTTCTTCCCATAATCATAATTTCCTATTTTCATTGCGATATGGAACATATACACATTCGATGATCTTTCAAGAGCCGTTAGATCGTTGATCGTCCCCATATTTTGGTATGACTTCTTCGTTGGAGTTCCAGCAATTTTTATCGGAGTATCGAGGAAGGTATCTCCTGGAGAAATTACTCCTGTTTCATATCCCGTTAATACGGTTGCCCCTTTAACCGCCGAGCCCATTGCGTAAGCGTTATATAGTGCCCCGTACGTTTCATCACTGATCTCACCATTTTCTACACTTTTTCCGGCAATTGCAAGAATTCCCCCTGTTTTTGGGTTGGTTACGACCGCATAAGCTTCACTCGCACCACTGTCCTTTTTCAACTCTTCCTCTATGATTTTCTCCGCTTCCTGTTGGAGGGCTAAGTCAATCGTGAGAATCAAGTCCTTACCGGATTCCCCTGGGGTCACTTCCCCTTCAATAAGGTTTCCCGTCTTATCTTGTACATACGTTTGCTTTTCCTTGGTCCCGCGAAGCCAGGTTTCGTATTGTTGCTCAATAAAGCTTATACCAACAAGGTCACTCAATTGGTACCCATTACTTTTATACATATCGACTGCTTCTTCTGGAATGTGACCCACATTGCCAAAAAGCTGACGAAGTGTATTTCCATATACATATTTTCGGGTAGAGTCCACTTTGACCTCGATACCTGGAAGCTCATCAAGACGCTCATTGATGATGGCCATTTCTTCTGTCGTTAATCCCATCTTGATTCGTTTAATGGAGGAGCTATCCACATCCATTTCTCTTTTTATCGCAAGAACTTCCATTTCCTTAGCTGTGATGGTCGCTAACTCTTCTTGCGTAATTCGCTCCAAAATCAGTTGATATTCTTCATTATCATCCAAATTCGCTTGTTCTTTTGCGGTCACCTTCGCATATGCTTCTTCTTTTCTAGTAAAAATCCAATAATCTTTTTTGTCGCGCTCTTTTACATTTTCTGTACTTACTTCTATTAATCCAGCAATCTTTTGTGCTAATTCAAGTCGTTCCTGCTGGCTGTGCTCGTTCGAAGGATTGATGTATGTTAATGTGAAAATGGCCTCGTTTTCCACCAAAACATTTCCATCACGGTCATAGATCTTTCCGCGAGGAGTCGTCCAGGAATAAACGGTGGTCGTTGTCTCCTCACTTTCCTTCGCGTATTCCTGTCCTTGAACAATTTGAATTTTCCCCAGTCGAATAATCAAAGTCGAAAACATCAAAAAGACCATAAAAAAGAGAATATTCATCCGAGTAAAGAGTATTTTATTCTTCCTCTTCTCCCTCATAACTGCTTGTAAGAGCTCCTTTCCTAAAGAAGGGAATCGTATCCCAATTTATCTTTGATACGTGTATGATATCGTGAAAATATGAACAAATTATGACGAATCTTTTACTGGAGAATGAAAGTTTTGTGTGGCTGCCTTTTTGTTTACTCGTTTTTTGTGGTTTTATTATATGGATGAAGTTCTTGTGATTTTGGGAAATGTGGTGGAATAGATATTCATGTTTTATGAAGGTCATTAGAGTATTCAATTAATAAGATAACGGTCTTCATAGCGTGAATGAAGACCGTTACCATTCAATTTTTAATAATACTGGTCTTCCATCTTCCTTATGATGACCACTTGCTAGGAGACCCCTTTTAATAACGGTCATCATTAACCAATAATTAGAAAAGTCTCCCATTACTTCACGGAGGGACCGCTTAAACAGCTACATTCCGCAAATACATTTGCAACTTTTCCTTCATCTCATTAGAGTCGTTCATTCTCTCTGTGTAATTCATAAAGGATATTTCATCAGCCTCATCGAGAGCTTGGTTGATTTTATATTGATAATAGTTGATCTGAAGATCTACATCCAGCATGGATATTAGTTGTTCTTTTGTAAAGTACCATTCGATATCTTCCACAGCCATATAAAATGAAAAGCTTTGATTGATAATCACTAAAGCATACCAACCATTGATAACCGTGTATTTCCGCTCAGGAGTAATTTCGATTATGTCTCCCCTTTGAATCGTAACTACCTCGCTATGATCCGCATCTGGGCAGAAGCAGTCAACTTGATGGTCAAATGTTTTTACAGCAATATAAGGTGTTGTTTTCATAATCTTCTCTCCCAGCTTTCCTGTTTCATTTTAGTTTTCTTTAAATCCTTCACATACTGATGTCCAAGAATGAGATCCTCCGCCGTCGGAGAATATTCATACGTCTTTCCGTCCATCAAGGTTACTATTTGAACCTTGTCAGGTAATTTTCCATATACATTTACCGAATAAACTGACAGCATTAATTGAAAACCTGTAATTAAATCATCATCTGCAAGTAATAAATATTTCTTCATACTATACGATTTACTCGAATATTCTGTCAACTCTAAGTTTATGGGAAATGAATGTATCCCTTCTTGTGGATGGTAAAAATAGATCTGTGGTACGTGTTTAGATTCACTTGAAAGGAAAGCAAGTAAATGATCGGTGATCTTTGCCATTACCACACAGTAATGGGAGACAGACTCAAATCCTTCTATTTGCAAATTCTTTCGATATGTATCAATTAATTTCATGATGCTAATAGAATTTTGTATGGGTCTAGGCAGTTGAAAATAATGCCGAACAACCTGATTAATCATAAGTTGAACCTCATGTTTCCAACAGGGCTTAGTACTAGAATCCTTTACATGATAGGGGCTCTGGATAAACCACTCTAATAGACGTTTGGTCAAAAGAACTCCTCCTTTTTAATTTTCTAACTCTTCTATAAATAGACCGCAACATGGACAAGGTTCCGTGTTGTCACATGTTTCTGTTTGTTGTTCTGTAAAACCGCACCATTCACACGTGAGGATCGTCATTGATATAGTTCCCTCCCGGTTATAAGGCATAGGTATAATTGAAAATGATTATCATTACCATTGATTTAACTACATAATAATTGATAATGATTATCAATGTCAAGAGGGGGCTGTTGTTTTATTCATACAAAAAAACCAGTATACATTGATACTGGCGATTCCATATCTTATATAAATGCAACATCTTTGAAAAATATTTATCAACAAATACAGGTCTTCCGCTTCAAACCGACTCGGTTCTTCGCTTCCACCTTTTCAATATAATCAAAAGCCAAGGGTACTTTACATGCCGTATTCCCCACATCTACATGTACCTTTCCAATATGCTCGGCTACTTGTTTTGCTTCCTCATTTAAAGAAGTGACATAGGTACCTACTGCAATTACAAATCCATTCATAACATACCGAACCCGGTTTCTTTCGTTATGAATCCTATTTTTGACTACATTCAATAACTCTCTGATTTCCGATATATTTAATTTCACGTCAGGGGTAATGGATAAATAATTCGCATACGTACTCCATCCGCAAACTGCGATCATTTCAATCTCAGATGTCATCCACTCTCTTGCTAGCTCAACCGCAAATTCACTTTCAGCAGCTACACCCGCTACGGTATACTCTGCAATCATATACCAATATGCCTTCTTTGCCCAATCTTGTAAGGTTTCTTTTGACATCAGCTTTGGGTTGATGGAAAGACCAGCCAAATACATCGCATCATGATTCCCTGAATAATATAATTGAAGAGCCAATTCATGATCCTTTTTCACATACTTTACTAACTTTTTCAAATCACCTATCTTGACCCCGAAATACGGCTCCTGGACTCCGTGATTTTCATAAATCCTCTTGGTTTGCTCTGTACCTAACTCTTTCAATTTTTCCATTATTTCTTCGTAAGTCAATTTCTCTAACCTCCCATTCAAATTTCTCTAACCTCCCATTCAAATTTCTCTACAATACCGTAATGATACATATTCTTCCTCATTCGTATTTCCATAGCTGGATTGTTCATTTACCAATTGAAAATTTCTAGCTTCATAAAAGGGAATACCCTTTTCGTTTCCTTTTGCAACAGAAACCCATTGTTTTCTTGACCCTATCTTCTGCTGGATTTCTGTTAAAACTTGTAGGAGCTTGGTTCCAATTCCTTCCCCTCGACGATGGGGATCTAAATAAAGGACAAAAACCTCACTTTGGTCTTTATCAATCAGTCCCCCACCAATCGCCCCAACCACCTCGTCTTCTTCAATAGCTACATAATACCCATTCCAGCCCTCATTACTATGCAAGACTTCTTCTTTCACTCTTTCATAATGATAAAACTCGCTTATTATTCGCTCAATATACTCTTTTGGATGAGAATCTATATAGGTACCCCGATATCCTTCTGAACAAACCTTGATAATTCCATTAATGTGATTTACTCCCGCTTGTTTGATTTCAATCATCCTATCACTCCCCTGCTTGTGTAACTGTTCTACAATACCGTTCACTATTCCTGCTCTTTGGTTAACTACTTATCCTTTTTAAAATAGGCTCTTTTCTCAAACTTTGTTGCTTTTTAGAACATAATTTTAATGATTATTCTAAGTTTAAGCAGAAAATAGCTTTAATTTAATTAGAAAAAAGCCTGCAAACTAAATTATTAAGCGTAAAATAGCTATTTCTACGTTATATCGGCTTTAAGATTTTAATAGCATTCTTTACGAAAATAGCCTTAAAATAATAAAAATTATATTTTCTGAAAAAGTGCATATGTCTTGATTTCAAAATAAATTTGTCTTATGATTGATAGGTCAATAATTGATACCTCAATGAATATATTTTCGTAATGGAGGCTTAGACGTGACTCATTCCATATCCGATCAAGAGCACATTTTGTTTTTGCTAAAAGAGCTTAGTAATCAAATGGGACCGAAGTTTGAGCGTAATACTCAGATTAGCTTATCCAGATATGAACTGTTGCATCAATTGTATCAGGTGGATGAGATCAAACAGTCTTCCTTGCAAAAGGTGGTCAATATTGATCATGCAGCCATCACAAGACATTTGAAACAGTTGGAATCGGAAGGAATGGTTTCAAGACGAAGGAATCCGTCTGACAATAGAGAAACATTTGTCCAATTAACCCATGAAGGACGCGAACGCATAGTTATCTGTCAATCAGATAAGCTAAGCTTTATTAAACAAATGTTTCATGATTTTTCGGAGGAAGAATTACGTTCTTTAGTGACCATGCTAATCCGTGTTCAAACGAACATAAAAGAATATTAAAAAAAGGAAAGTGATTACAACATGAAACAAACAGATTTTAAAGAAATTTTACACGGAAGACGTTCAGTAAAAAATTATGACACAAATGTAAAGATCAGTCGCGAGGAAATGGAAGAGATTTTATCAGAAGCAACTACTGCTCCGTCTTCGATCAATATGCAGCCATGGAGATTTGTAGTAGTCGATACTCCTGAAGGGAAAGAAAAAATGTTGAAGCTTGCTCAATTTAATTCCTCGCAAGTGACGACTTCTGCAGCAGTTATTGCCGTATTTGGTGATATGAACAGTATCGAGTATGCAGACGAAATTTACGGTAAGCAAGTTGAACAAGGGTTTATGCCGGAAGAAATCAAGGAAAAGCTTCTAGGTATGTACGCTCCCCTTTATAAAAACATGCCAGCTCAATCAATGAAAGAATTGGTATTAATAGATGCTAGCCTTGTATCGATGCAAATCATGCTTGTTGCCCGTGCACATGGATATGATACAAATCCAATCGGTGGTTTCGATAGAGAATTGATTGCTGAAGCGTTCGGTTTAGATAAAGACCGCTATGTTCCTGTAATGCTGATTTCAATTGGAAAAGCAGCGGTTGAAGGCCGCCCTTCTTATCGTTTACCGGTAGATGCGGTTACTACTTGGAAGTAGTTTTTGACACCAAACCTATTATGGGTTTGGTGTTTTTTTGAATTTTTCTTTTGACAATAAAACCGTCCAGACGGTACAATAAATACACCTCATACTATACAAGGAGAGAAACGATGGAATCAAAAGCGAGCCAAAAACGCCAGCTGATCTTACAAACTGCTATTCAAATCATAATTGAGCAGGATTTTAATGCCCTCACATTAGATGCGGTGGCTAAACAAGCGGGTATTAGTAAGGGCGGGTTGTTATATCATTTTCCAAATAAAGATAGCTTAATCAAGGGGTTAGCACAATTTGTATTCAAGGAACTTTATTTAAATTTTGATCAATTTGCTGAAAAAGACTCAAAGAAGTCAGGGAAGTGGACTCGAGCCTTAATCGAAGCTTCTAAAACAGATTTGGAGCAAAATGCCGAGTTAAATGTGGGGATTTTCGCGACCTCATACCTAGATCCCGATTTAGCAAATGATATTTCAAAGGACTATCAGTCGATTCTAACAAAATTAGAAAATGACGGAATCGATCCAGTGACGGCCACCATTATTCGCTTAGCTTTAGATGGTCTGTATTATTCTAAAATGCTAAACATTGCTCCCTTAGAAAAAGAGAGACAAGATGAAGTGTTACATCAATTATTTGCGATGACGGAAAACAAGGAGTAACAATATGAATGCCTATGTTCTTTTGATCGTATCTATCGTTTGTGAAGTGTTTGGTAGCTCTATGCTTAAAGCGACAAATGGATTTAAAAAGCTTCTCCCTACCCTAGGGCTTGTGATTGGTTATGGATTGGCCTTTTACTGCTTATCCCTTTCACTAAAAACCTTATCACTCGGTGTAGCGTACGCCGTTTGGGCCGGTTTAGGTACCGCCCTCACCGCACTGGTTGGTGTCTTTATATATAAAGAACATTTTAATAGAAAAAAAGCATGGGGAATTTTGCTCATTATCGGTGGAGTAATACTTTTAAATATAGGAGGAGCTCATTCATGAAAGGTTATCTATTTTTATCTATATCCATTATTTCTGAATTAGTGGCTACCTCCTTGTTAAAACTGTCGGATGGAATGACTGTTTTGCTTCCTTCATTGGGAGTTGCGGTCGGTTACGGTCTAGCATTCTATCTGTTATCACTATCTTTAAAAACGATTCCTCTCAGCTTGGCCTATGCGATTTGGTCTGGTGTAGGGACCGCTTTGACTGCGATAATTGGTGTCGTATTTTGGGGTGAAGTTCTAACGGTCCTTATGTTAGTGGGAATGGTTTTTATTATAGGCGGAGTTGTTTTATTAAACTCTTCCACAGAAACGGAAGAAGTTAGTGAAGATGTTAATTCCATGGCCACTTTGTCTAAATAATTTCTACTTATTTGATGGTTCGTCCTTTTGATGTTCGTGAATACTGGACCATGAACGGACATCATCCATCAGGATTTCTTGAAGGATATCTTTATATTGTGTGAGAAGAGTCATAGATATCGAGTCTTCTTGATCTCCTGAATTGAGAAATTCTATCTCTCTTTTTAGCTGTTTAAGACGAATTAGCGTATTTGTATCTTTATACCACAGGGCCCTATGATTAAAAAAGCCTTCGATTCCATTGAATATCGTAACTAACGCAGCAAAAAATAAAGCGATATTCGAAAAAAGGTTCAGATTAACTGCCTTTAATCCTAGTAACAGCGTGACAATGGATGAGGATATAATGGATAACAACTTTAACCAGTAGGCTCGCTTTTTATGTTTGTCTTTTCTTTTTTCAAAGAATGAAGTATTCTCGTTAATTTCCTGAAGTAAATACTTCAACTTACTCTCCATACTCATCTGGTCGCCTCCTATAAAAACAACCTGAGTTAAGTCTCAGGTTGTTTTTATCATTCTTATACTCTATCTCTTATTCCCTTTCCCCTTAGTCTGGCACCGACAATGGACTCCACGATTCTTGATTGAATGTCTTTCTTTTTATTGTTCGGATCAACATACACATTTAGTGACTTGGCTAGCTTTATTAAGTTTACTTTGGTTTTAAGAGTAGCATGGTTATTGATGAATGTTTTTCCATCCTTAATCGTTTCTATTTTTTCAAGTTGTTGCTGGATGTTTTCGAACTCGGTTGACTCCTCCGGTATTTTTTTCGTAGAATTCCCAAAATGGGTGACTATTTTATTTGTTAGGACCGCTTTTGTATCTGAAGATTTTGTTGGAATTTGATAATATTTAGAAATGGACAGCAATGACTTTTTGGTATGAGTTGTTAATATCTGTTCAATATCACTTATAGAATGTGCTTGTTGAATTTTTTCTCTAATTTCTTCATAAGGATGCACTTTTTTTCTAGTTTCGGTGTATTTTAGAGTTGCACTACCACTACCTAGGTTCTCAACCTGTTCCTCAGACAATTGCTTCAAGGTATCCAATATCAATTGAAATATTTCTTCAACATTCTTTTTAGACATATTTTCCTCCTATAAATTTGTCAGTTTCTGTATTTCTATCGCAAGGTTTTGCACTTCCTTGATCACATCTTCTTGTTGCCTTTTGACCTTCTTTAACACCACAGGTATGCCTGATTCAGGGGCATCTGCATACAGTGTCTTATTTTCACGCAGAAAAGAGGTAAAGATATGAAAATCATTTCTCACTTGTCTCATGTATTCTTGTTGAATGGTTATTGGTTTTTTTCCATTGGTGGAGATCATCGTAAAAACCACACCTAACATTTCTGGAGAAATCTCAGTTAACTGATAAGCGTCCCCCTGACGAAGATGGTGGTTGTATTTGTCTTTTAAAATATGGATATGTCGTATAAGAGTATGAATGCCGAGGGTGGATAAATAATCTGCTTTCGCAGGGACTATGTAATAATCGCTTGCGACCATGGCGTTCTGCGTCACAATATTAAAATTAGGTGGGCAATCAATTAAGATTACATCATACTCCCCTCTAAGAGAATCTAGATTTCTTTTTAAAAGTGATAACACACGTAAATAATTCCCACGAATGGCTCGATCCGTCGGTCCACCGAGTCTGCTTGATAGCTCCATATCCACATGAATTAATTCTAAGTGAGAGCAAATTAGATCAATTTTTCCATCCTGATTAAAAAAAGAATGAAGCCGATTGTTCACTTGATAAGGAGTAATAATGGAATTTCTTAAAGGTGCGTTCGTGTTGTGGTCTAAAAATTCGTCATACCAGTCCTTAATCGTTCTTTTCTGTTGGTCCAAATTTCGCCACTCTTCAAAACTGACAAACGAAAGAGTTAAGTTTGCTTGAGGATCTAAATCTATAAGTAGAACTCTCTTTCCTTGATGTGCGAGTTCCGCTGCTAGGTTTGATGTAACCGTTGTCTTCCCTACTCCACCCTTATAATTCATGACTGAAATTATCCCAAATTCATCTCCTCCTGTGGTCCGTTCGTTGTCACACAGTTTATGTATATGCGATGGATTTTTTCTATATGTAAAGAAGACCTAGCCTTTCATTGGTTAAGTCCTTTAATAACCATTTTCAGAGGTGGGCATATCCTTTGGTTTAAAAGTCCAGTTCACAAAGAAAATGCCTAGTATTATAAAACCACCACCGATGCACACGTACCAATCCACTACCTCGTCCAATAACAGCCAACCTGTGAGCACTCCAAAAAACGGTGCTAAAAACAGAAATGCACTCGTCTTGCCTGGATCGCATTGGTTTAAGAGGTAGAACCAGACGGCAAACTGGACAATCGATGCCATGATCGCTAGCCATAGGATGATAAAGACGGACGTCGGATGAAAGACGAGTTTAGGAGTTTCAATCGTTACCCCCATAATTAAAAGAAGAATCCCTCCAAATAGCATCTGATAAGCCGTTAAGACCCATACATTAAAACGTTGTCCCCACGCTTTGATTAGTACAGTCGCTGTGGCCCATGAGATGGCCGATCCAAGTCCAAGTAATGTGCCCTCCTGTAGTTGTAGATGAAAGCCTAGGGTAATAAACACACCGGCAAAGCCTAAAATAACCCCAAGCCACTGTAGCACTTCGTATTTTCCACCTAAGAAAAGAGTACTTAGAATGACTACCATTAACGGATTACTAAAGGTGAGAATCGATGATTCACCTGCTGTGATCGTTCGTAGACTTAGGAAAATACAACCCATGACTCCCGCAGTTTGGAAAAAACCTACTAGAATCACTCGACCCCAGTCGAGAGTTTTGCGTGGAAGTGGCTTTTTCATTACGAATAATGCCATGATCATGCCTGCGATCGTAAACCGTAGGCCCACTAGCAAGAGTGGAGATACATAGGCGAGTCCGATTTTTCCAACTGTAAAAGAGGAACCCATTAGAAAAGTGGTAAGGATGACAAGGCTACCGAATAGGATGGGATTCATATGTAAGGTCACTTCCTTTTGGTATTAAAGCTATTCCCTAACATTATATAGTAATCAATTCATTTATTCCGGGATTAGGTTGATGACTACCTAAGGATTGTTCGTAGAAGCGAGAAATGGTCTTCTGGCGTTATGAAGACTGTAACGGTAGTTTCTATTCAGACAAATGGTCTTCATCTGAATTTTGAAGACCATTCCCAGAGTTAGGAACTACAAGAACGGTCTTTATTTGGATATGAACGTCCTTCTTTTCGGCCAAACCACCCATTACCCAGACATCAACCCTTTCTTACTCCGATATAACGCTGGAATGATAGTATGAGATTCCTCGATTCCATAAAGATCTTCTATATAAGGGACCATCTGTTTTAGCTGGTCATTTAGTTGATACAGTAATTGCTTGCGTCGTTCGATTTCATCGCTGTCTGCGCTATCCATCCACGTGGATGCTCGTACCCATGAGCGCATGAGTCGGTCCAATTCTTCGACGTTTTGATAAATCGCAGACAACGAGTATTTAAGTTGTTTTTTTGCTAAAGGGAATTGTTGCAAGGTTGATAGTGTTGAGAATAATACCGTGTTTGCACCATTCAGCAGAGGGGTCATTTGTTGTTCTATAGGGGTATGACTAACCGGAAATTCTTTGAGCAATTCTTGAATCATTCGATAGCTTTTCCACACATGCTTTAACATGTAAACACCCTCCTAATATTGACTACTCGTCTGAATGACCATCTAATTCTTTTATTGTATGTTTGGGACAATCACTCTTATGTCAATGAGGGGCTACTAAAAAGAGCGTATCCATTTAGATACGCTCCACAAATCATCTTTTATTTTCCGATAAACATTTGCGTCCAATAATTCCCTGATTCTACAAACCCAACGCCAATGTAGTTGAAGTTTGCACTTAAGATATTTTTACGATGACCTTCACTATTCATCCATGCTTGTACCACTTCTTCAGGAGTTCTTTGTCCCATCGCAATGTTTTCACCTGCATATTGATAAGAAACGCCAAACTGCTTCATCATATCAAAAGGTGAACCGTACGTTGGGCTTGTATGACTAAAATAGCCATTCTTTGACATATCAAGTGATTTTTCACGAGCCACTTTGCTCAAAGCTGTATCCACTTTTAAAGCCGCTAAGCCGTTTTTCGCACGCTCTTGGTTCGTCAGTTCAACTACTTTTTGTTCATACGCGCTTAATGCGCTTGTCGTTTGAGTAGTTTGAGTTGGTTCGGTGGTTGTCATTGGCTTCTGAGTTGGTTGAGTTGTTGTTTCTGTTGGTTGTTGCGTCTCAGTTGTTGTTGTTGTTGTATTTGTATTGAAATTGATTCCTAGATTAGCAAAATACTTTTGTAGGTAACTATTTAATTCATTTAAATTGGAGCCCTGGTACACGTATACCTTCTGTTGAACGGTCGTCGTGTTTTCAGCAGCACTTGCTTTTTCTGCCATTGGACTTGCTACGGCTAATGCTGCCGCTGCAGCAACTGTAAGAATGACTTTTTTCTTTATCATGTGTTCTTCCTCCTAAAATCAATTGGTCGTTCATGACAAATTCATCGTATCATACGATTTTTGTCATATTTCAGGAAGGAATTTACAGTTCTAACTATTACCTTCTAAAAACTTGTTAGTAAAACTTCGTTGGCCTTTCCGTATAAAGGATTTATCGCTTTATAAAAGGTTGTTACCAAATTTCTATAAATCTACTATTTTTTTCAAGTTGTACCAATAATTATAGTGAAAATGAATATTGACAGGTTTTATTTGTAAGTAGTTGTATAACAAATATTTCAATATAATTTCTATCTTTACGAAAAAACTCGTTATGATTAACGAGTTTCAGGATAGAACTATTGAAAACACAAAACGATGACCCGATACGGTGTAGTTTGAGCAGGAATACTCATAGTGGAAGGTCCATAGATGACAATTAAATCTCGATTCGCAGGGATACTAGAAAAAGGTTGACCATTCGTTAATAAGATTGGCGTATATGGTGAAAGATTTAACTGCAATTGTCCATCGCTACTTACCAACTGATTATTAAAATAATCGACTTTGACATTTCGATTTGTTGCTTCTTTCACCATAACCAATGCTTGATACTGTGGAGGATAAATAAGAATAGTTGGTGCATTTCCATCATAATAACCCGTTACACGATCTCCGATGGCCACAATAGCCTGATCAACGAAATAAGTGCTTGGAGAAACGACGAAATTAACCACTGCTCCCGTTTCATCCACAACTGAAATGAATTTATTACATCCTGCTGTCTCCCCATTTTGTCCCGTGTTAAAATCACTAATCATAGTAACGGTACCTTGGAAAGAATAAAAATTAATCATATTCATAACCTCCATTGAAAAATAGCACATGATGAACAAGTACCCTACACACAACGGTGACCTCGATAAACATTTTTCTACCTAAGTCTATGAATGATGAACGAAGAAGATGATTATTTACAAGGTAGAACCCCAACTAATGAAAAAGCTGTTAAACAAAATCGAGATGTTTAACAGCTTTTTTCCTTTTTTTATGATTTATAGACTTTCGTTGCTTCAAATTGAAAGTCAATCAATTGGTAATTTTGTCTTTGATACATGTCTCTAGGCGTATCACTACCTTCCGCCACTAAAATAACCGTTTTATCTGAATAATGTTCCATAACGTATTTTTGCAGTCTACTACCGATCCCTTTTCGTTGATAATCAAGTTTTACCGAAAAATCATCGATTTCAACTGTACCTTCAGATAGAATTAAATGTACAGAACCCACTAGTATTCCTTTGTAATAAGCCAGCAACTGGACGATTTTAGGATCTTCAAAGAATCGCTTATACAAAGCGATCTTTTCCCCGGCAAAGTTAGTTCCAAATTGAATATCCTGTTGGTACTGTAAGGATAAAAAGTCTTCAACATTCGAATTGCTTACTGGTTGAATGCTTATATCCGGGTGATTTTCTACACGAGGAAACAAGCTTGGTTGTAAGGAATATAATTCCATTTTTTCTACATCAAATTCATTTTCAGTTAATACGTTCATTATGTCATCAGGGATTTCTCCCCCAGCTGGAAAGTAAAACTTCACATGCTTTTGACCCTTTTTTTCATGAAACTTTCGTAAATAATTTATATCACTTAAGAACTCTTCTTTTGATACCCATGTTTTGTATTCTATAAAATTACTATTATATCTTGATAGCATTTCTGGATAATGGATATGTGTGAATGTCTCTGTCTCGTGTATATTATGACCTACTTTATGAATATCTTTGAACGTGATTGATCTCATAAAAGTCTCTCCCTATGTAAATGTATATATTTTATTATACAATGTTCCCAGATTCCTGGTATATTCGGAAAGGAGAAAAGTTATGAATTTTACACTCGAAGAAGCGATAGAGGTATTGGGAAAAACACCCCACACCCTAGAAACATTCCTTCTTGATTTATCGGAGGGCTGGCTGGAAAGTTTTGAAGGAGAAAGAACATGGAATGCCGTAGAAGTCATTGATCATCTGATTGATGGAGAAAAAACAAATTGGATTCCTCGTTTACAAATGATCCTAGAAGACGGTGAAAACAAACCCTTTCCCCCTTTTGACCGTTTTGTCCACTTAGACCAAAAGTCTGAGCAAAGTTTGATGGAAAAGTTTACAGAGTTTAAAAGTTTGAGAGAGCAAAATATTAAAAAGTTGAAAGAATTGGTTAATCCAGAGGTACATCTTGAGTTAACTGGCATCCATCCTGCTTTTGGTGTGGTAAAGGTAAGAGAGTTGATTTCCACATGGGTCGTACATGATCTAACCCATATGGCACAAATTGTACGTGTGATGGCCAAAAGATACCAAACCGATGTTGGTCCGTGGAAGGAATATTTAGGGATTTTGAGAAAATAATTCGCTGTTGATCTTCATTATTAGGTAATACGACTCTTGTGAATTTAATATTTATTTTAATTTTCTGAATATAATAAAAAAATACTCGTAAACACAAAAAATTGCTATACATCAGCCCTTATCCTATCGTCCTCTTCATGATAATCTTTAATTTGTAAGGGCTTACATAAAATATAATAGAGGAGGGATCATCTTTTTTCCTAATGTAGTGTTTCTGTGCCCATTACTTGTTAACACAAAGGAGGAAAAAGAAGAACATGTTAAAAACAATGAAAAAACGTGTAAAATCCGCTATGATGGTATCTTTTGCTGCTGCCATGACTTTTTCATTCACCATTGATGCATCCGCCGCTAAGCAATTAGACACAAACTCGTCCACTTATCGAACCGTCACAGAAATTGAAGACTGGGGCGCGGCTATCACAAAGGTCATCGTTGATCTGAACACCCCTATTCCTCAGAATTCGGTCACAAAAGATACGTTTAACGTTCATGTAAAAAGAAGTGACGACAGATTAGCCAATCCTTTTTTAGAGGAAGGTAATCGTAAGGTCACCAACGCTTATGTTTCTGATGCAAAAGGAAACCCTGCTGTGAGAGGGAAATATGTTGTATTAGAAATGGAGATTGGACCAAATATTTCATTA
The DNA here is from genome assembly GCA_041640555.1 of Bacillaceae bacterium. Taxonomy (GTDB): domain Bacteria; phylum Bacillota; class Bacilli; order Bacillales; family Cytobacillaceae; genus Robertmurraya_A. Next base: position 553,873 of record JBEQAB010000001.1, on the reverse strand, counting down.
GGATCCGCTTTAAATTATTATCGATTTAACGACTGGGTTGATAGTGAATATACCATTACACAAGTGAAGGATATTGTATACAATTCAGGAAAAATATCAGGATTAGTTGTTACTTCAAGTGATGGAGGAACGAGAGAGTTGGTTGACGATTTCTCATCTGGAAGTTTCACACATGAAGATACGACTTTAACATTTGCAAATTATGAACCTCAAAAAACAAAAGGAAAAGAAAAGAATCCACTAGTCATTTGGCTGCACGGTGGCGGTGAAGGTGGAACTGATACCACCATCCCTCTTTCAGCTAATAAAGCTACTGCCTTTGCGTCTGAAGAAATTCAATCCTACTTTGATGGTGCTCATGTTCTTGCACCTCAGACACCAACTAGATGGATGCAGGGTATTTCAGGTTCTGCTGACGGAACGTCGATTTACCAAGAGGCTCTTATGGCTTTAATTGAAGATTATGTAGCCAATCATAAAGATGTAGATCCAAACCGCATCTATATAGGCGGAGCTTCGAACGGCGGATATATGACTATGTTGATGGTTCGTGATTACCCAGGATACTTTGCAGCTGCCTACCCAGTCTGTGAAGGATTAAATGATTCGTTAATTTCGGATGATGATATTCAGGCTCTGAAACAAACGCCAATTTGGTTTGTACACGCTGAAAACGACACCACTCTTCGCCCTGAACAAAACACTATACCAACGTATAACCGTTTACTTGAAGCTGGTGCTACCAATGTACATTTATCATTGTTTAAAGATGTACACGACACATCGGGATTATATAAAAACGCAGATGGTACTCCATACCAATACCCTGGACATTGGTCTTGGATCTATGTTTACAACAACGAACCATCTACGATAATCGACGGGAAAACAACTACCATTATGGAATGGATGGCTGCCCAGTCAAAATAATATTTTAGAAGAAAAATGCATTCTATTTAAAGAGTGCATTTTTCTTATACCATTAAGAATTCTCCTATCCTCATTCTTTCCCCACTTGTTATTACATATAAGGCAATAAATCCTAGACAACAAAGTTATTTCTTACTTGTCAGTGAGTTAATCAAGCACCATTAAACTTCTTAAAATATATATTATTCATTATATGTTTGATTTGAGGTGCACTTATGACAATAAGAAAAGCCAATGCAATGGAAACCGACTATATTCTTAGGCTTTCAGGAACTGTGCTTAACGAGAGCTCTATGGGGTATTTACCCAATAGTATTGAAAATTCTTATACCATGTTTGTCCCTGTTATTCATAACGGGGGCTATTATTTGATTGACGAGGAGAACAGGATTCTAAAAGGCTGGATTTTGTTAACGATAGATTGGAATCGGTTGACAGGTAAGGCAATCGGACATATTGAGCAGTTATATGTATTTCCTTTTTACAGAAAGACAGGTATAGGTAAAAATTTAATGAAAGCAGCAATTAAAAACTTTTATGAGCAAGAAATACAAACTATTCAGCTCAACGTATTCACCGGAAATCCAGCTAAAGACTTGTATAAATCACTTGGGTTTAAAAAAATCTCAACCATTATGGAATTAAATTTATAGGAATAAACGAGTGAAGCTGGGTAGAAACTCCTTCATAAGTGAACATTTTACAAAGTAGATTGTTATTCTCGGAGATTTGTCATGATATAATCTGCACGATATGCGCAAATCAATCAATGGACCCGTTTGAACCAACAAGATAAAAATAGAGCATTAATCCTTCTTAGATTAATGCCCCTTAGTGTTTGCGAGACTTTGGATTTGATTATGTATTGTGGACAAGTAATGGCTAATGAAATTCTAACTTTATCCTCCAGATCATATGATGTACACCTTTCCCCCAATAATCTTCTAACAAAAAATCTGGTACTCCATATTTCTTTTTCCAAATTTTTTGTGCACTTGTATATCCAGAATCTAAACAAAACTCTTCGATTCGATGATTCCTTAGAGTTACGTACATCTTAATTAATAACTTATTACCAATTCCCTGTCTTTGATAATCTGGATGAACAAAGACTGTCCCCACTTCATTCAGATCCTTTAAAACATCGTTTGTACATTGTTTGATAAGCTCACTTGTTGGACCATACTCAATGGTTCCAACGATTTTATTTGCATGTAAAGCAATGAGGAAATACCTATCTTTTCCGCCACTTTCTAAGTCTTTCCTTAAATAATCCTTCTTTGTTGTTATTTCCTGTTCAATATCATCCAATAAGTCCCCGATACCTTCTTTTATAAACGTATCGGTTATGACCCTTCTAAAAAACTCATGTAATTCAAGTACATCCGAAGGTTCTGGTCTTCGAATCTCAACATTCCCTATGATCATTGTGGAATTCTTCTCCATATTCTCTTTACTTCCTTTAGTTCTATACCTTCAAAAGTAAATTTATAAATATCAGGCATATCAAGTTCTTTCCAGAAGGTAAAATCGTATTGATGATTTAAATAATTCATGATTAATACCATGATATTCCCGTGAGTACCAATCACGATATTTTTATTTTTATATTTATCCAAAATCCGATGAATACCCTTTATACCACGTTGTTGTGCAACGAAATTAGACTCGCTACCCTCCCATGAAAAGTTGTAGTCCTCCCATACCTTTGTGATGGCATATGTAAAGTTTTCAGCAGGAGATGTAGTTAATAGACGTTCTATACATTCTTCTACTATCTCAATCTTTTTATGGAAAAAATCTGCCGTCCCCTGCACGGTTTGAAAGGCTCGTTTATGTGGGCTTGAAACGACCACATCGATGTTCTCTTCTATTAATAACTCAGTGACCCTTAACGCATCCAAATAGCCCTTTTCAGATAAAGGCCATTCCATTTCATCAGGTGTATAGGTAGAGTGAGCGTGTCTCACAAAATATATATTTGTCATCAAATCTCTCCATAGCAAATTATCTAAAATGTAAAAATATGCTAAAATAAGCATATCGCAGGTTGGAAGGGGTGGCACTCAATGGAAATATTTTTTTCTAAAAGTTATATTAATTATCTTTATAGGGAGTTCTCTACTAATCACCTTGCTTATGATGGGACCATTTAAACAGAAAGAACTCGTTAATGGATTTACGATTGTCTTGTTTAGTGGCATTTCATTATTGGTGTCAACGATCACTGGAATCATTGGTGGGTATTTAGCAGATGGAATATATTCAGGTGGAGATCCTTATATTATGTACTTATTTATTCTCCTTTTTCTTTTAATAATCTTGAATCTAATGATTTATAGAACCGCAACCCGCCATAATTTTTACACAAAAAACGCTCAAAGATAATCTCTGAGCGTTTTTCAAATATATCCTTAATTTCTCGGAAAACCAAATTCATACTGCTTAGGTAATGCTACTTCTTTCTTTAATACCGTTGCTGCTTCAATGGCCCAGTAAGGATTTCTTAGCATTCCTCTTCCCACCGCAACAAGGTCGGCGTCTTCATTGCCAATTACGGAGTTAGCAAGAGATGGTTCATCTAAACGACCAACGGCAATAACGGGAATATTTAGTTCTTCTTTGATTGCTCTTGCTAGTGGTACTTGATACGCCACATGTGTGCCAGGTTTACCGGCAGCAGCTATTGGTCCTTCTCCACCCGCACTTACGTGGAATATATCTACTCCCGCTTGCTGGAATACTCTTGAGAACTCGATGCTTTCATTAATACCATATCCACCTTCCACATACTCCCTAGCAGAGATTCGCATGATTAAAGGCATATCTTCAGGCATTTCGCTTTTTGCAGCTTCTATGACTTCACGGCCAAACTTGGTTAGCTCTTGACCATATTCATCGGTTCTTTTATTCGTGAATGGAGAGGTGAATTGATGGATCAAATATCCATGTGCCCCGTGAATTTCAATCACATCAACCCCAGCCTGTACAGCACGGCGAACGGCTAGACGGAATTTTTCAACCATTTCTTTTACTTCCACGGTGGAAAGTTCTCTTGGTGTTTTTGAATTCCCATCAAACGGAATAGCAGATGGTGCAACGGGTTCAGCTGCATCCTGCGCTTTACGTCCAGCATGGGCAATTTGAATACCTACCTTTGCACCGTACTGATGACAAGCTTCCACAATGCGAGCAAGTGCAGGGATTTGTTCGTCGGACCATAACCCTAAATCGTAATCACTGATGCGGCCGTCTGGCTCTACGTCTGTCATTTCAATAATGATTAGGCTGGCACCACCAATGGCGCGGCTTACATAATGCACATAGTGCCAATCTGTAGCAATACCATCCTTATTCGTAACGGAATATTGGCACATAGGTGGCATAACGACACGGTTTTTTAATGATAGTCCTTTGATTTCATAAGGGGTGAATAAATGTTTCATCGATAAACTCCTTTATGGTGCAGGGCACATTTTTTTATATTAAAGATGATTAGATAGTACCTCTACTAGATTTTCCTTAGGTTGGAATCCTATAACCTTTTCGACCACTTCTCCGTCTTTAAATACAAGCAGGGTTGGAATACTCATGACACCATATTCCGCTGTTGTGACTTGGTTATCGTCTACATTTAGCTTAGCAATTTTTACTTGGTCTCCCATTTCTTCATTGATTTCTTCTAAAACAGGCGCGATCATTTTACATGGTCCACACCAAGGTGCCCAGAAGTCAACAAGGACTAACCCGTTGCTTATTTCATTTTTAAACGTATCATCAGTAATCTTCACAATGCTCATTCTTATCCCTCTTTCTTTAGATGTTCTGTCTTTTTTCTATGCGATTGATCGCTGGTTTATTAATCATTTGTGCTTCAAGTTTGGTTGGTTTCGTTAACAAGGAGGTGAGCTCCATAAACCATTCTTTGTCCTGAATCAAAAGAGAAATATCTATTAATGAAAGAATTGAATCCTTGGAATAGGTAGAGGATGTTTCTAAGCGTCTCATTTTTATAGGATTTGCTGAGATCACCTTTCCTTCCATCTCTTCATTATCACTCTTAATGACTCTTACTTTCATGTTCTGTGAGAATGGTTCATCGCTATGAATATAACCATGAAACAACTCTCCGTAGTTTGTTTTCCCTCTTACCCAATCTCCCACTTGGAAAGGTTTCATCAAGTTGCACCACCTTAACTGTAATGTTTTATTTTACATTTTAACTAGCGACTAATGTTGGTGAAATCCCGTGGATGGATTCGTAATCATAAATTCTTCCTTTGGTAGAAAGAAATATTGAATCCATACGTCATCTAAAAAGCTTTCACGACGATCTAACAGAATCTCAATATCTTTATCTGTTTTTACAATTTCATCATGCTCGGTTGGTGTGTCCAGCTTAAGATCAAAGTGGGCGTGATTCACATGATTTTCTGTCACGTATACACGAACCATTTTTCCTTGTGCCTCTTCACTTTCCAACATCCTCTTTAATACCTTTGCTGCATTACGATTGATTTTTACTTTCATGGGTAGGTCTCCTTTTGCATCTGTAATGATTTTTATTACATTTATTCGAAAAAGAAACGCACTAATATGTTTCTGTTTGTTTCACCAATTCAACGACTTCTTTTATCGTGTATTCTTTCAAATATTCACCCAAATGTGCTTCCGCCCCCATAAAGATGGAGAACAGAACACTCTTCATATTCGCTCCAACAATGCACTGACCGTTAGACTCTGTACATTTTGGCTGGAGAGCACCTTCAGAAGTGATTTGATAAATATTCCAAAGATTGACCTGATCCAAGTCCAAGGCAAAAATAAATCCGCCACCTGTACCTTCTTTGGATATGATAAAACCATTCTTCTTTAACAAGCTAAGCACTTTACGAATACGAACGGGATGTACTCCTGCACTCTCCGCGATATATTCACTCGTTGACATTCGGTCCGGCTGCAACGCCAGAAGAGTTAAACTGTGAATCGCAAGGGTGAAATCACTATTCATGGGTTGCCTCCTTCGAATAGATTTTAAATCTTACTGTAATATTAATCATTACAGTATCGCATGTCAAGGGCAAAAGCCTATTTCCAAAAAATATTCATTGCCTATCATTTTTTATCCCCTCAAAATTCCTCCCTGTTACAAGATAATAACCAATTAGAAAAATGAAGAAATGGATAGGAAATGAATACAGATGGTTCCATTTTAATGATTGATAAAATCCTAGCCATTCGAAAAAAGGTTCCCCAATAAATGCACAAAAAATGGAATAGAGTATGGCTTTTAATATTGGAGAGATATTGGGTTTTACTTGCACAAGAACAAGAAATGTAATTGGAAGAAGACTTAAATCCCAAGGGACGAAAGATGGTAGGAACGGAACAGGTTCATATCTGTAATCCCAAAAACCTAGTTCTGTTCCAAAAGAGTCTAGGAGTGTTGAAATGAACATAATAAAAAATGCACCGAGCAATAATCGATTCGTGGACTCTTTTTTTCTATATTTCCACCATAATATCCAAGGAATGATCGAAAGTATGATACAAAGCCACCATTGCCAGGATAAAAACACATATTCAAACCAAATATCATGGTCTTTTTGGTCAGCTTTAACTAAATCTTTGTAAACATGATCTATTTTTTTCGCAGCTTCCTTTGGTATAATCATGATTTTGTTCCTTCTTTAGAATTCATAAATACTTTTTTACCATATTATTGATTTATAATTTCCAAAGGTATTGGTATTTATCCTATAGCCCACTGATTCTAGAGCAGCTCATTAAATGGCTTTTCACTATCGCCATTTGTTTTTGGAATTTGTTATAAGATTCCATTTTAATTCATTTATTTTTTTGTAAAAATAGTCTATAATAAGGTTAGATATTCCAAATAATAAAAATAAGCGCAGTGCTCGGAACACTACGCTTACCTTGACAACGCATAATCGCAGAATGATGCGATTGGCATGAACATTAGTGTTTACTTAGTAAAGCCCACCTGTCCGCCAAGATCAGGGTGGGTTTTACTTTTTTATTTTATCAATCAAAAGTACGATTAGAGTTACCAGCGCGATCATAAACATTGCGGTATTCAAATCTACGATATTTATCACCTCCCATACGGAAGGCTCAATCGCCCCACCCTGCCTTATGCAATTGTCTACTCTATTTTACCACATCGAACAGGCTCATTTTTCCTTTGTAGGGGAATTTTAGTTTAAAAATACAGTTATTGTTGTACTTCTTCCAAAAAATGCAATAACATAAAATGGTTGGAAGTATAGATAGAAATTCTTAATTAGGAGGGGTACAGTAATCATGTTTAATAAAAAACAGTATTCTACCAAAGAGGCAAAAAATCTGTCTCTGCTATATTTTCTTACCGGAGGATTTTTACTAGTTGGAAATGGAATGGTCTTTCTTTTTAAGGGTGGGAGTGTAGCCCTCTACCTTTCTTCTCTAACCGGGGTATTGTTTGCTTTAACAGGAAACATTCACAGAATAAGAGCAAAAAGAGAATCCTTTCATAAATAAAGATTGAAACTCTCACATTAAATGAAAAAAGCCTAAATCAGCATACGATTTAGGCTGGCTTATCTGTTACTTATGAGCAAGGGCTTCCATTTTCCGATTGCTATTTACCAAAGAATTCACGGCACTAAATAATGCACGGATGGATGAAGTCATAATATCTGTATCAATACCACAGCCCCAATGGACGGTGCCATTTTGATCTTTTATACCAATATAAGAAACGGCATTTGATTTAGATCCCATTTCCTGCGCGTGCTGTTTGTACTCTAAATCAGCAAACTCAATGCCGAACTTGGTTTGCAATGCATTGCTCACTGCATCCAATCGGCCATTACCTACTCCTGGTATTTCCATTTGACTTCCTTCATATATTACCGAAACGATCGTATCATAGTTTTCATTTTTAGCCGACTTCGACTGGATGAACTGAATTGGATCAGCAATATTCACATAGCCACTGATAAAGATGTCGTAAATTTCACTAGGCATAAGCTCTTTGTTTTCATGATCAGATACATTTTTGACGGCATACCCAAAGTGTTCACGCATTTTCGGTGGAAGATCAAAACCGTATTGCTGTTCAAGTAGATATCCAATACCGCCTTTACCCGATTGGCTATTAATTCGAATAATGTCTCCCTCGTATTCTCTACCAATGTCCTTTGGATCAATTACTAAGTATGGAACATTCCACGCTACATTTTCCTTTTCCTCACGCCATTTGAATCCCTTTGTGATGGCATCTTGATGCGAACCAGAGAACGCCGTAAATACTAGTTTCCCAGCATATGGATGTCTTTCATGAACCTTCATCTTTGTTAAGCGCTCGTACGTTTCCATGATTTCGATGACATTTTCGAAGTTTAGCTTTGGATCCACCCCATGTGAGTATAGATTCAGTGCGAGTGTCACGATATCGACATTTCCTGTTCGTTCACCGTTTCCGAACAATGTTCCTTCAATTCGTTGTCCTCCCGCTAAAACCGCCAATTCAGCATCAGCAATTCCGCTACCACGGTCGTTATGAGGGTGAATCGATAGAATGACGTTGTCACGGTAGCTTAAGTGATCACTGATATACTCGATTTGACTCGCATATACATGAGGCATCGAGTGAGAGACCGTTGCAGGTAGATTGATAATCACCTGGTTCTCATTCGTTGGCTGCCAAACGTCAAGGACTCGATTACATATATCTAGCGCAAACTCCATTTCCGTTCCTGTAAAGCTCTCAGGCGAATATTGGAAAACAAACTCCCCTTCTGTTTCCGACGCATACTTTTGTAGTAGCTTCGCACCAGTTACGGCAATATCAATGATTTCCACTTTTGATTTTCTAAACACCTGTTCCCTTTGAGCAACAGACGTTGAATTATATAAGTGAACAACTGCTTTTTTTACTCCTTGAAGCGATTCGAATGTTTTCTTGATGATATGATCTCTGGATTGTGTTAACACTTGGATCGTCACATCGTCTGGGATTAAGTTTTGCTCAATCAATGTACGTAAAAATGTATATTCTGTTTCAGAAGCAGCTGGGAAACCAACTTCAATTTCTTTGAACCCAATTTTTACGAGCAATTGGAAGTACTCTAGCTTTTCTTCAAGTGTTAACGGAACAACCAACGCTTGGTTTCCATCCCTTAAATCCACACTACACCATAAAGGTGCTTCGGTAATATATTCCTTCTCCATCCACTTCATGCTTTTGACAGGAGGCATAAAATAACTTCTAGAGTACTTCTCAAATTTTTCCATTGTCACAACGACCTTTCTTCAGAAAATATAAAAAGCCCATCATCTCATAAGAGACGACAGGCTTTGCCTACGTGGTACCACTCTTTTTGGTTTGTTCGCTCATAAACGCAACAAACCCACTTTATGACTTGATTACGGTTGTCATCCGTTAAGGCCTACTACCACTTCAGCCTTACCACTTCTGGGCGAGTTGGGGGATTTATTGACTGTCTTTCACCAAGCGACAGCTCTCTAAACAATAAATGAACCTTAATATTCCCATTCACTGTGTTTCAACTTTTTAAATTTTCTTAATTCTATTATGAGACAGGAGATAAGTCAACCAAATTTTCGAAAAATTTCATTTTTGCAAAAAAAGATGGTTTATAAAGCCATTATTCTCTTATAAACCATACTTTAGAAATGAGGTTGTTATTCACCTCGTAAATGGCCATTAAACTTACCGTATCACCTGTTAAACCGTTCGTTGCAAACTCCCAATCAATCACTTTGTTTCCAACGATCGACCGATTTTTGATTTCTGCATGCATCTTCTTTTTGAAAGTTTCTGTATACCGTTCGATCAGGGCTTCCTTACCGCTAATTGTGACCAAGTTGTCTGGAAAAGTGTAGACAGTAATATCATTAGCGTATGTACTTGCAAAGCCTTCAAGGTCTCCGGCGTTGTAGAATTCTATTTGTTTTTGCACGATATTTTCTATGGACAATGAGTTCACCTCTTTCATGATAAATAAACTTATTTTACCATCCCCTTTATCATTTAACACTTTTATATGAATGGCCTCTTTATGGCGTATTTATCTCCATGATACAAAAAGAAACTCCTCTTGAATGGACAAGAAGAGTTCAAAAGATTATTCTTTATTTTTATCATTATCTCCATATAGTTCCTCAGAAAACTCGGTCGCAAAATTCGATTGCAGCGTACCTCGAACTCGCTCTTCGCTACCTTGTAGACCACCTCTGCGACTCACAGCAAAATAGGTTAACGAGAAGAAGACCACCATGCTTATACCAGTCACTAAGCCCGCTGTTTGCCCAGGAATTAACGGCATACTGAGTAGCACAATGATCAAGCTTACCAAAGCAATCCATGAAGTATAAGGAAATCCTGGCATCTGACAAATGCCTCCTGGAGGACAGCCGTTTCTTTTGCGATAACGTATATGGCTAGCCATAATCACGGCATAGGTGAAAATTAAAGCAAACCCACCTGATGTGATTAACACGAGATACGCTCTTGGGAACATAAGACCAAAAATTAATCCAGCGAGCATCGCTAAACCAGAAAATAAGATCCCGCGATAAGGAACGTCTGTGTTGTCCTTTAATCTTTGTGGTGCATGACCTTCAATCACTAGGGAGCGAATCATTCTTCCTAAACCAAATACAGCTGACAGCATAGCTGAAAGAATGGCTGAAATCAATACTAGGTTTAATGCCGTTCCAGCCCAACCGATGCCCCATCGAGTGAGAGAGGCAACCATCGGGCTGATATTTTCACTCAGAACGGCTGTAGGGATGAGTGGCAGCAAAACAAGCACGTATAACAGATACAGCCCTACCAAACACAACACGGTATTACGAATGGCTTTGGGAATGGTGTCAGTGGGATTGTCGGCCTCAGTTGCAGCAAGGGCAATAATTTCAAATCCGGCGTATGTAAAAATGACTAGTAGCATACTTCCTGCAATTCCGCTGATTCCTGCTGGCATGAAAGGCTGTCTCGTAACTTCCCCTAAGCCAATCGCAGAGCCTCCAGGGAAGACTCCGAAAATTAATCCTAATGCCGTTAGGATAAAAAAGATAATCGCGAATACCTTAATTGCGGATAATCCGCTAGTAAGCTTCCCAATCTTGTCTACTCCTAATAAATTAATCAGCGTAATTCCTACAATGATTGATCCGCCTAGCCAAGCGATCGACACGTTTGGATACCAATTGCTAATGAGCATCGAAATCGCCGTTGCTTCACTGGACATCGAGAGAATTGTACCAGTCCAGTACAGCCAACCAACGACAAAACCTGTACCCTGACCAAGTTCTCGCGCGGCAAACGTACTAAATGATCCAATCGTTGGACTTCCTACCGTCATCTCTGACAGCGCATAAAGGATAAAATAAACAAGTGCTCCCCCTAATATAAACGATATCAAAATCGCAGGTCCTGCCGCATTAATCGCAACTGAGGATCCGAGGAAAAAGGAACCCCCAATAACACTTCCTAGCGCCATCATCGTCAGCTGCCAAGCAGACAACCCTCTTTGTTCTTTCTTCATTCACTTTTCACCCATTTTCTTCTTGATATATCCGTTATTATTTGCTCAAATAGGGAAAGGATGCGGTTTAGGATGAGTTGTTAAATATAAACAAAAAAACTGGTAGTTATAACCCACCAGTTTTCTGAAAATTAATCAACTTTTATATCGATACTAGAAACATCCATTTGAATGGAATTTATATTTCTATCCATTGATTCTACATCTAATTTTATGGAATGGACATACGAATCAATCGAACTCACATTTCGATCCATTGTTTCAACGTCAAGTTTTATTGAGTGAACATAAGTATCAATTGAATTTATATTGCTATCAATAGAATGAAGAGTACTCTCTAAGGAATCCACTCTATGATTTACATCCCTAATTTCCAACAGAATATCGTTTAACACGTCTACCACATCTTGTAAATCAGCCAATATAAATCCCTCCATTCTTTTTGAATTAAACCATTACTTCATTCTTTATATTCTCTTCTCTAATCAATTTTTTTACTAATTGATCAATCTTTTCAATTTCTGCACTGGAATTCTTCCACCAATTCCTACTCCATATACGAGTAATGTTCCAGCCTTTTGTTTCTAAAAATCTTTGTCTATACACGTCTCTTTCTTTTGCTGAAGGGGAACTGTGGTACATGGCGCCGTCACATTCTATTCCTAGAATATACTTCTCCGGATGATTAGGATGAACAATGGCTTGATCAATTCGATAGCCTGACATTCCCACTTGTGTATCCACCTTATAATCTAAATTGGTTAACGCCGTGTAGACTTGCTCTTCAAATGGGTAATCAAAAATTAATGGCCCATCTTGTTTTTTCGTATGTTGATGCTCATTTAATTTAGTGAGTATCGCTTCAATTTCATCTTTTCTAAAATAAGATACAGCTTTCGCGTATTCCATATAACTTTTTAAAAATTTCGGACCATCATTTTTCGTTGAGTCAACACTTAACTCATTAGGTTCGATGCTTGTAACTAGATGAATTTCTTCCTTAGAACGAGTAACTGCTACATTTAATCGATTTTCTCCACCTTGTTGTCCCAGGGTACCAAACCGATTATATACCCTACCTTCTTGATTTTTTGCATATGCAATAGAAAAGATAATAATATCCCTCTCGTCCCCTTGCACATTTTCAATATTTTTCACAAAAATTCTTTCATCCAAGTCCCTACTCATTATTTGTTGATATAATACACCAAACTCTTGATCGGTCTCTATTTGAGCATCGATAATATCTTGAATCTTATCCTGCTGTTTCGCGTTGAATGTAATAATTCCCACGGTTTTCTTTGGATTTTTTATGAGTAACTTTTTGAGTAACTCTACCACAGCTTTCGCTTCTACCTCATTGCACTGATTCAACCATCTTCCATCCACTTTATGCCATTGTATGGCTGCAGGTTTTAGCAAGGGTTCAACATTTGGTGCAATTTGTATGTTTCCGTTGTAATAGGCATGATTGGAAAAGTTGATTAATTCCTCCGATTTTGATCGATAATGCCACTGCAACATTCTTTCTGGCAGCGTTCTCTTGGCAAGGTTTAGAAGACTTTCCGATTCATTGAAATCATCTACTTCTAGATCATCCTCATCCTCTTGAATGACACCTTTAAATAGACTAGAAGGAGGTAATTGTTTCTCATCACCGGCAACGACTAGCTTTGCTCCACGATAGGCGGCTGGAAGTCCGTTCTCAACTGTACATTGTGATGCTTCATCAAATATAACAATATCGAAGAGTTCTTTTTCTAATGGATAAATAGCTGATACCGTTTCTGGCGAAGTCAACCAAATAGGCATAACGTCTAAAAGACCATTTAACGAAAACTCTCGAACGAGTTTTCTAACTGGCCAAATCATTCTTTTCTTACCCACTTGATGTTTTAATTCCTTCATCGCTTTGCTGTGCGTCTGTTTTACTTGATTTAAGTTTTTTAATAGTCGATTAATAAGGACTTTAACCGCGAGATCTCTCTTTTGTAGTAATAACTCTTTAAATTGTTCACGTACTCTTTCCATTTCTTCTGTACCAATTTTTGTTAACATGGGATGTTTGCTTTCAATCTGATCAATCCAATGTATAAACGCAGATTGCTTCAGAATATCTACCCATTCTTCTGACAATTGCTTATGAATATTATTTCCCGTCTTGTCCTTTAGCTGATCAATGATTTTTTTGATAGTTGATTCATTCTCATCATACTCACGGTCCATATTACGTAAGTCTTCAAAGTCTTGTATAACATACTCGTGCTTTTGTTCAAATTCCTTTAAAGGTATATCACCTTTAGAAATTCTTTCGTAATATTTGGTAATTAGCTCATCTTTAAAATATGTTTGTAAAGCTTTCACTTCATTTGACATTTTTTCAGAAACCTGGGAGAGATCAAATAATATCTTTATACTTTCTCTTATTCGTGGCCATTCTTTAGAAGAAACACCTTTAAATTTATCACCGTTTAATAGTTCTTCAACAATGGTCTTTCCAGTAAACGAAGTCCACCACCATAATCGCAATTTCTGCAAGGTCCTTTTCTCATCTGGATTAAGATCCTCGTAAATTTTCTCTAACTTATCATTGATCAACCAAGTGTATTCAGGAGTAATATCGTCTTGATCAATTTTACTTAAATAATGCATGCTCGTTTTCGCTTTTTCAATGACATTCTTTACGATTTCTACGATTGTCAGACGATCTTTCAGCTCAAGTTTTGCAAAGGATTTTCTATCTTTTAATGGATATTTTTCTCCACCAAAACGGCTGTAATATTCACCATAAGAAAAGATCTTCATTAAAACTTCATCCATATTATCTTTGGTAATGGAATGAATCACTTCCTTTAACTCCAAGATCACTTCAATTTCTGAGATGGGCTTTCCTAACCCATATAAATCATAAGCCTTATATCCATGGGTCTGTACTTCATATAATCCCTTAGCAATTGCATTCAGTTTAGATTCATATTCCTCAATTTTATTAGAAACTTGGTTCATTTCATTTTCATATTCTTGTGGTGATCGATCATCTTCTAATAAAGTGTGGAGCTTTTTATACAATGGTTTTCGATCATTTTTCTCGTCGTGTAACAACGCAACGTGCGCAGATAATCCCAATACTTCTAATCGTTGGTATACAACATCCAGTGCCGCTCTCTTTTGACATACTAATAATACTTTTTTATCCTGAGCAATCGAATTCGCTATTAGGTTAACAATAACCTGGGATTTACCTGTTCCTGGGGGTCCATGAACAACTAACCCACGATTTCGATCGACTTCATTAATGATTTCTTCCTGCGAAGCATCTGTATCTAGGACAAAGAACTTTTCTTGTTCTGATTTTATACTACCTTGAATCGAGTCATTTTCCTTATGATCAGATGTTTCAAAGCTTTTCCCCGCTTGTAATAATTCACCAATAATCCCAAGGTTGTCTTTTCCGTTCTCAGTTACCATAATTAGATCCTCATAATCTTTTAGCAAAGCAGAACTTCCTTGAGGATAATTTCCTAAGACGGCGAGATGATCCAATTGAAATTGACCTTTTTGAAAAACGGGAATGGTATCCAGTTTATAATCAATAAACTTTTCAAGCTCTGGCTGATTGTTCCAGAGAATATTTAAGGAATAGCCTTTTAACCATGAAATCAATTTTAGAAAGTCAATGGATTTTGCTTGTTCTTCAGCTTCATCAAATATTTTCTCATCAATATCTAAGCCACTGAATTTTTTAAATGCTAAAATAAGTGTTCGATTTAACTGTGGTTCTCCTTCTTCGAGATACAATTTCCACTGTGTTCCGTTTACTCGTTCTTTTTCAAGTCTTACAGGGTATAAAAATAAAGGAGATCGTATGTATGTTCCATCTAGCATGCAGCCTGAAACAAAGGGATAACCAACATATAAATCGTATAATCCAGTCTCTTCTTCAATTCCCTTAATATTACGGTAAAGTGAGGTTAATTTGCCTGATTGTACTAATGATTCTTTATTATTTATATCTTGCTTAACCAGTACGGGATTCCCTTTTTGATCCATCACTTGATCAAGGATGGTTTTTGCATTTATCTTTTGATTTAAATGGTCGATAGAGCTAATATCAAATGCCCATTTATCATACAGTTTTAACATTCGAATCGATCGATTACTTTTACTCAGATCATTCAATCGATCTTTTAATTGAATTAATTTTTCCTTCATGTTTACCACCTCCAATTATAAAGTCCTAACATGTATATTCTTAGATTTGGTGTATATTATTATTTCACCTCTACAATTCAACTCCCGATTAAGGGCTTAATTCGATCTACTCTTAAGTGAAATGCAAAAAAAGCTGACCTAAACTTCAGTCAGCTTTCTCCGTTTTTTGCATTTCCAGCTCATCTCTCATTCGCTCTTCTTCTTCATCCACACTGATTCGAGCGATTTGTTCGATGAGTTGGTGGTGGACTTGATCCATGTCTTCTTGGCACTGAAACGCGTCTTTTTTAGTCAAGTTGGTTACACTCCTCTTATGACATACGGTTACGAATATTATCTAATAAGTGGTATGATTTTATTCCCTTAGGAGAAAGACCTTTAATGCTGAAAGTTAAATGAATCTACTTTTGTATGCACTAGATAAGGCTCTTTTCTTAAACTTATTTGCTTTTTGGAACCTAGTTTTAATAATTGAGCTAAATTTCAGCAGAAAATAGCATGAATTTAATAAGAAAAGAACCTGCTAACTAAATTCTTAATCGCAAAATGGCTATTTCTACGTTAAAATCGGCTTTTAG
Organism: Bacillaceae bacterium; assembly: GCA_041640555.1. Taxonomy (GTDB): domain Bacteria; phylum Bacillota; class Bacilli; order Bacillales; family Cytobacillaceae; genus Robertmurraya_A. Next base: position 537,576 of record JBEQAB010000001.1, on the reverse strand, counting down.
ATTTTAACAACAATCTTTGCGAAAACAGCCTAGACAAAAGACCGAACAATCATAAACAGACTAAGGGCTAAGCCAATAATCATAAGAAAGGAAAAAACAGCTAACTCTTTTATTTCTCTCTTTCTTACTAACTTTGACGCTTCAACTGCAAAAAATATTATAAAAATGAGGACAATCATAAGAATCTTCAGCATATTCTATTCCTTTTTATTATTTGGTTAATCCAATTCTTCTTATAAGAGCCTTTGATTGAATGGATACCTCTAACTCCTGAAATTTCTGGTCCCAATTATTTTTATAATTGGCATTCCATTCTTTTGGGTATTTTTGATAAACTAGATTTCCAAAGCCAAAAATATCTGAGTTATACTCCTTTTGCCCTTTATCAACAACCATTTGAACTCTATTCTTTATTTGATTATTAATCTCTTTTTGTATATCTTCAATTACCTTTGTATCAAAAAGTTCCAGTTGTGAGTCATTTTCTATGACGGACAATTCTGTGATTATATTTACGTCGATCTTTAGGTCTTGGTTCTTAATGATGGGAACGACTTTCACTTCTGCTCTATCAATTTCCATACTAATATACCCACCACCTTTGTCGTCTGGGACTTTAGTAGTAATCACTCCTTTTTCCATTTCATTCCGTAACCATAAAAGACCCCGTGTTTCTTCCGCGCTCATCCAGCCAATTAACTTGTCTTTTTTAAAAACAGCGATTCCATCTACAGCCAGTGTATTCTCTGATTTATTTTTTGTATTTACTTCTAATGGTTTTAATATAATTTTTGGAGCAAAGGGCTCTATACCATCTGTAAGAAGCATATTCAGAAAATCTCTGATATAAATCTTTAGGCTGACATCTAGTTTAGCCATTTCCTTCATTTCTTCTGCCGAAATACTTTCAAATTTCGGTATACTTTTGATAAGGTTGAATGCCTCTCCTTTTGTAACCATAATAAAACTGTTGATCCGAGGTTCGGCATACCTTGTTTGAAAATCAATCACATGAGAAACACTTTTTTTGGCTAATTCCTCTCCGATAATGACTATCCTGCTCTGGGAAAAGAATATAGTTCTCGCAAGCTTCCCTTGGATGTTACGGAAAGCTTCCGCAATGGTTGAACCCGTCTCTGATATGACAAAAGTACTTTTCTCACTGGATCCTCCTGTTGGCCCAGATGACCCTAATTTTGAAGGAATGGCAACTTGAAGTGATAAGTGGATTTCATCACTTTCTGTAAGGTCAAACCCCATAGCTGTAACGATAGCAATATCGTTAATTTCTATACGATTCCAGCATCCCGTAAGTAAAATAAGAGTCATCATACCAATCGAGAACATTCTAGTTACTTTTATCATTACCATCAATCCTTACAAAACTAATATTTACGATTTCTTGAAGCTAACCGCTTTACATTTCTTTTCCCGGTTTGTTGAGGTCGCAACTCCATTTTCCACCAAGGAGCTCGAATAATAAGATCTTTAAAATTGTTGAATTTTGTTGGTGCAACCGGTGCCATATAGGGGACACCAAAAGATCGAAGTTGTACAAGGTGAACTAATATAAAAAGGACGCCTAAAAGAATTCCATAAAAACCAAGCATGGCAGCAAAAAAAATCATAAAAAATCGAAGGAGTCGAATCGCTCCTGTTAAGGCATAATTAGGAAACATAAAAGACGCAATCCCGGTTGTAGCAACCACAATAACTAATGGCGCAGAAACAATTCCAGCTTCCACGGCAGCCTGACCAATCACCAATGCACCCACAATACTAACGGTAGAACCAATCGGTTTTGGTAATCGTAAACCCGCTTCACGCAATGCTTCAAACGTAATTTCCATTAATAGTGCTTCAACAACGGCTGGAAAGGGTACCTTTTCCCTTGAAGAAGCAACACTAAACAAAAGATTTGTCGGCAATAATTCTTGATGGAATGTGGTCACCGCGATATAAATGGAGGGAAACAATAAGGCAATAAATAAAAATAAATACCTTATAAACCTTATGAACGAAGTAATAATAAACCTTCCATAATAATCTTCAGGTGAATTCATCATTTCAAAAAAGGAAACAGGTACGATAAGGACAAAAGGGCTGTTGTCCACGAGAATTCCGATCTTTCCTTCTAGAAGATTCCCCACCACTCGATCTGGTCGTTCTGTCTGCAGTACCTGAGGAAACACAGAGAATGGTTCATCCTCAATAAACTCAACAATGTAGCCACTGTCTTCAATGGAATCAATTTCAATCCCACTTAGTCGACTCCTAACTTCCTTAACAATTGATGGCTGAGCAATATCTTCTAAATAGGTAATGACGACTTCCGTTTGTGAGTGTGTTCCGATCTTCATGAATTCAATTTTTAGTTTGGTTGTTTTTAACCGTCTCCGAATCATACTTGCATTCGTTCGAATATTTTCTGTAAAGCCTTCTCTCGGACCTAATACAACTGCTTCAGACAAAGGTTCTTCCACTGAGCGCTGCTCCCAGGACTGTTCACTAATGAAAAGCGCTTCTTTAACGCCATGGACGAGTAGGATCGTACCGCCTGACAAAATTTGGTCAATTACTTCCTGGATGGTTCGCCCATGAGATACTTGTGCTGAACTCATAATAGATTTGATATGGTCCATCGTTGGTTCAGTACCCTTAAGTAATTCCCCATTATTGGAAATTAAAGGGTTGATTACATGGAACTCCATTCTTTCTACGTTGACTAACCCATTAAGATATACGATGATTGCAGAATAAGTCGAGCATATATTAAGCTTTCGATGAGCAAAATCTTCGGCACCTTCAAAAAGCTGTTGGATATGAATAAAGTCTTCCTCGAGATTGCCTGATAATTGATCTTTTTCTAATGGCACTTGAAGATTGTCATGATAACTCTGAATTTTGGAAGTGAAGTTTTTTTTCCACCTTAACCTTCCCATGAACAGCACCGCCCAATGTAAAAATGAATCTTTATCGAGATATAATTTTTCTAATTAATGCTACACAAAGAAGCATGATTGGCATAACGATTTGTAAAAAAGAAAGAAAATATGGAACATAATACTCAAATCCAAATTCTAAATGTTCTACATAACTAGATGCACTCACAACCGATAAAGGGGCAATAATCGTCCCTAGACCAAGAAGGACAGAACGATTTTGTTTTAATCGAAATAGTTGAGATGTGGCAACCGCTGCACCGAAAAAAAAAGCTCCTGCCTTAAAAAACACCCCTAAAACCATCATTAATATCACAAGCGCGTCAAAGCGTTCGAGGAAATCAGCAACAGATACCATTTGAGTAGCGGTTAGAAGTGTAAATGCATCCAAGCTGTATATTTCCGCTCCGACTACAGATATCATCATAATGCTATTAATGATTAATAGAATACCTCCTAGTATCAAACTACACATACCTACTTTTCGTACATGCTGCTTATTGCTTAGAAAAGGAAAAAACATCATGATGACAATGGATTCTCCAAATGGAAAATTAATTGCATTTGGAAATGCTTTTATTAAGGAAGGTTTAACCCCCTCACCTAATATGGGAGTTAAATTTTTCACATTAACATGATCAACAGTCAATAAGAGAATCCAAATAAAAAGCAGTGAAAAAATATATATGGGAAAAACGATTTCAACTACTCGGCCAAAGCTTTCAACGCCCCCACGTAAGCAATAGATCATCAACAATATAAAACTTCCTATTACAATAATGATGGGTGTTTCATTTAAGATGGTAGTAATGATAAGAGCTCCTAATTCTCTACACGCTCTGGATGCAGAATAGGTAAAATGTAAAATATATAGGATGATAATGGGATAGGAGAGATATTTCCCCATGATTTTCGGAAGCATCTGAACAAGTGTGTCACCTGGATAATAACTAGCTAATTTAGTATAAACAGCCATTAATATTAACCCAGCGCTCATACCAAAGGCGATAAGTAACCAAGCATCCTGCTTCATTTCTTGACCTAAGCCTAAAATAATGGCAGTTCCAAGGATATATCCAGACATAATATAAAAAAGTTGGAGTCCACTTATTTTTTCAGTATTCATTTAAATTCTCCCTTAAACAGGATGGGGTGAAATTGGTTGGATAATCCACTTTTGTATAGTGTTTTCAAATAAGGGCATGTTATACATACGAGTATAATTCTGTATTCTTTGAAGCCAAGAGGTTCTATATGAAAATAACCGTTATTTCTGATACACATATGCCTAAAAAAGCTAAAACACTTCCTATCCAGGTGGTTAAAGCATTACAACAAAGTGAATTAATCATTCATGCTGGAGATTGGCAAACGATCGAGGTTTTTCATGAGTTAGTACAATACGGTGAGGTAAAAGGAGTATATGGGAATGTGGACTCTGTTGAACTGCAATCACGCCTTCCTGAAAAGCAAATTATTGAAATAGTGGGTTTCCGGATAGGGGTCGTTCATGGTCATGGGAAAGGCTGGACGACAGAGAGGCGTGCGCTGGAAGCATTTGCGGAATTACATGTGGATTGCATTATTTTTGGTCATTCTCACATTCCGGTTTTGAAGGAGACGAACGGCATTTTATTATTTAATCCTGGATCCTGCACGGATAAAAGAAGACAACCGAAGCCCTCGTTCGGGATTATCACTGTGGATGAAAGACTTCATGCGGAGCATGTGTTTTTTTAGAAAGGCTAAGGAGGAACTACTAGAATCTTATAGCAAAAAAAGCAGAGGTGGGTCCCCTGCTTCCTTACATTTTTATATCCGTACTTGTATGCTGATCCTTTGGTTTTCCTGACTTTTTCAACTGAAAATACACTTCCCGAATGGACGCAATCGCGATAAATAACATTCCCAGTCCGCACCATATAAAAATAAGCCAATTAAAAAACTGATAAGCACCAAATGACATCTATTTAGCCTCCTTTTTATAGGTTGATTTTATGTTCCGGTTGATAGTTTTTCAGTTTGTTAAAGTCATACTTTTTATGGGTAAATGGTAGGCTAATCATGATAATGATAAAGGGTAAGAAGAGTGATAGCATATTTCCGACAAACCAGTTGAGATCATCATTTCCGATCATAAAATACGCCGTTAAACCTGAAGCCAGTCCAATGACAATTGATAGCAACGATACTTTCGGGTTTAGTCGACCTGACCATAAACCAATAATTAGCGATGCAGTTGGAGCAGCAAATAATATTCCACTAAAAATATCAATGGTTAAGAGAGATACTCCATCTAAAAAAAGAGAACAAATTCCAATGGTGATTCCTAACGCAAAGATAACTCCTCGGCCAAACATGAGTTGTTGTTTTTCAGTCGCTTGCTTGTTCACGTATCTTTTATAAAAATCGATGGTTAGCATTGCCTGTAGTCCGGCTAAACCATTTCCACCCGTCGTTAATCCTGCCATAAAGATCATAATAACAAAGATAATTGCCCCACCACTACCGAGAAAATAATCAAAGATATATGGAGCGGCTCCCGTAGATACCCCAAGCTCTTCTGAGGAAACTCCTAAATGATAGACACTTCCTCCTATCACATTTCCAAATATGATCGGAATTGGTAACCACGCTAGAATGGTACCGATAAGATAGGCCCAAAATAAGCCCTTTGAACTCGATGCAGCGGCGGCCGTCGAGTAATATCCCTGACTGAGAACTACTTGCCCCATTGCAATGACCACAGCTGATAATCCATACATCCAACCGGCCGAGCCAAAAAAGTTCAGGGCATCTGGATTATGCTGTGGATGACTCGTATCTGTTGCGGCCCGAAGCATTCCCTCGTACATATTCTCTAATCCCACGCTTTTAATAATGAGAGGAATCGTTACAAAAATGACAATCATGATAATGAAAAATTGGAAGACTGAATTATAGATGGAGCCTTTCAGCCCAGACATGGCAATGAAGCTTGAGAAGAGGACCGCTGATAAAAAAGCAACGACCTTAAAATTTAGATGAAAGGTATATTCGAAGGCATAAGCAATTCCTACCGCCTGCATGACACAAACATATAGCACCAAGGCAATTCCGAATAATAAGTACACATTAGCTAATTGTGTCCCAAATCGTTCACGAATGAATTCAATAAACGTGGTAGTCTTGGGCATAATTTTTCGTAACCTTAGAGCAATTGGGATAAATATCATAAAAGGAACAACTGCCCCCCAGGCATAGTTAAAGCCACCGTTAATTCCAAACCACACTCCTGCTTCTGCAGAAGCCATAATCGTGCCCGTCCAGATCCATGCCACACAAACACTGGCAGCAACAAGCCCAAACGGAACTCTTCGCCCAGCCGTTAACAAATCATCGACATTTTGATTTCCGTCCTTTTTATTAATGAATAGGGTAATAGCTGTCATAATAACGGCAAATAGAATGATTACCGAGTATCCCATAATTGGAGTGTTCATATGCTTGTTTCCCCCTTTCGTTTCAAGTCCGACTGGTACACACTTGGTTTTCGGTCCGTTAGATAACAAAATTGACTTCTAGCTGCTTGAATTTCTGAAAAGTCCAGCTCCACATAGTATTGATTCTCCTCACCATCACCTAGAACTAGTAACTCTCCAAATGGATTGGCTGCTGCACTTTGTCCAAAAAAGTTGGTTGTCTCCTCTATTCCAATTCGGTTGGTGGTTGCGACAAAAACTTGATTTTCTGCGGCTCTACTTTGAATATATGTTTTTTGTAAATGCTCAAGTGGGGTCATATTTGCCGTCGGAGCCAAAATAAGTTCTGCCCCTTTATCTGCTAAAATTCGAGCGGTCTCTGGAAACTCGGTATCATAACAAATCATGACACCCATTGTACCGAAAGCCGTTTTCCAGACCGGAAACTCCTGACCTGCAGAAAAATACTTCTCTTCCTCGTCCCATAAATGAACCTTTTGATATGTACCGAGTACCTCTCCATTTTGATCAATGATGACAGCTGAATTAAATACCTCCTCCTGTCCTTGTTCAGGAAATCCAGCAATGATCATTAGCTTGTATTCACGGGCCCAGTCTTTTAATTGCAAGATGCTCTCTCCATTAATGTCTTCAGCAAGTTCTTTTGTTTTGTCCCGGGTAAAATAGCCCGTTATCACTAGTTCTGGAAACAAAATAAGCTGGCAATTATGCTGGGATGCCTTTTGAATATGGTGAAGCATCATTTCTAGGTTTTTCTTTTTGTCATGTAAAACCGGCTTCATTTGTGCTAAAGCTATTTTCATAGACTTCCCACCTTGGTTAAATATTTTGATTAATCAGACTTTTCTTGATGTAATTATATCCTGTGATGCTGTGAGTAACCTTAGTCACTTTGTACAATTTTTATGGTATTGTTTTTAACATAATGTTAATTTAATTAGATTTATTTCTTATTATATGAATAAGTTTTTCTTTCATCTATTTGCTAGTAATTTTTTCTAACAAGAAACAGGGATACTACACTTTCCTCACCAGCTGGATGGATTACAAGGTATAATGAATAAGACTTTTGGATAGAAACGGAGTGCCTATATGAGAATTTTAGGAGCAATTGTAGGTTTTTTTACAGTAGATTTTCTTTTTCATATCATAGATGCGTTAGCATTCGGGTTGAAGGCTGATACTGGACCAGAGCGAATTGGAGCGGTTGGTTTTGGAATCCTTATCCTTCTTTTACTCATGACCTTGTTTAATCGATTGTTTTCAAAATCGTTTTTCCATGGTTTTATCGTTGCCACCGGTCTTTTCTTAAGCTTTGATATTGTGGTGTTTCATTGGATTTTTCAGCTTCACCGGATAACGAGTGGCCCGGAGGCGAATTGGTTGGAGCCTTTGTTTGTGATTGGGGGAACGGTTTTACTGTTAGTTGGGATTAGAAAAGAAAGAGCTGTAAGGATCCTAGATGAACATGAGATGAATATGTAACAAAGGTTATAAAGGACAGGAGTTATTTCCTGTCCTTTATAAAATCTGGTCATCTTCCCTATTTATCTTCCCTTAATAAATACTCATTGTTATCCTGATCGTAAAAAGAGAACATGGTACCAAACGGCATTCTTAACATTTCTCCCACTTTCACGCCATTCTGGTTCATTTTCTCATATGCGGATTCAATATCAGTTGTACTGAAAAGAACGGATGGATGTACCACTTTAGAAGGCTGTTGCTGTTCCATAGCTGACTTCGAATAAAGAATTAAAGTGGTAAATTCATCATCACTCGGACCTACCTCTATCCATTTCATATTGGGCCCCATCGGTTGTTCGAGTTTTAGAACAAAACCAAGTTTATTTAACCAGAACTCTTTTGCTTTTTCTTGGTCTTCTACATATACAGAAATTTTTCCAATTTTATTGATGATCATGTATATCTCCTTCTTATCCGTTGTTTTCCCTATTTCTCAACTAAAAACAATAAAAGTCAGAAGAATGACCCTGGTCTCTCACATGCCGGTTACTTGGCATTCGCGTCTGGTTGATGAATCCCGAAGATGTTTCCTTCTGTATCAAGGTAATACCCCTGCCATGCCATGCCAGGAAGTGCGTGTTTGGGTAAGGCTACCGTTCCACCATTCTCTAGAATTTTCGCTTCAATCGAATCGTAATCTTCTACTCCCATGGTACAAGCATAGCCATTCATCGCTTGGTTTGGTTCTGGAGGCGGACCTTGACGTTGCATTAAGGCTCCATTAATTCCTGGTTCACTTTCCGTTCCGGTCACAGCACCAAAATAGGGCATGCCTGCATACTCACTCCAGTCTTGAAAGGTCCAGCCGAATACTTCTCCATAAAACTTGCTTGCTCGCTCCATGTTATCAACGTGAATTTCGAAATGAATGGGTCTGCCCATAATTTCCTCCTATTTTGGATAAATTTATTTTTTTAGATTCTATTATGTATTCTAGTGAAAATAAGAATACTCCTTCATTATTGTGACAAAAAGACTAATTTATTCTTTTCTATGACTGCTCTAAAAAGTGTTTTAACCTATCCAAATCCTTCTCACAGGCTTTCTTAAAAGTCCCCGCTATCAATTTCCCGAAAAATTTGGTTAATCCTGTGAGTCCATTAATCTCTCCATTTAATATTACCTCTGTATGATTTTCAGTGGAAGATAACGTGTAAGTAAACACAAATTCTCCTTTACCCGTTGTCCCTTTTGTTCCATCACAACGCAACACGATTTTTTGAGGTTCGATGAGCTCGACCACCTCAAAATATTCAGTTGCCTCTTTTCCAAACATCTTTCTTGTTTCTTTCCACTGACTTCCCACGCGGATGGGACCTTCATCTAGTCGATTAATTCTCACTAACCCTTGCATCCAGAGCTTAGCCGAATCCAGATCGAGTAACCCTTGGTAAGCAATTTCTCCAGCTACCTGAATCGTTCTTTTTATTTCAAAGTTTATACTCAAGTGAATCTCCTACTTTCAAATCAATTGTAGAATTCTATTTACACCCACTTATTAATTCAACGTGTCTACACCAAGTCCTTCTTTGGTCAGTGTATTACCTTTTTAGCTGTATAAAATTGTTTATTCACCCCTACTCCATTATACTGAATATAGAAAATGTATAAATCTAACAAATACTATATTAAAAGGAGATCAGAAGGATGAAACTTGGTGCTTTTTCTATTAGTTTAAATGTAAAAGATATACATAAATCAAAGGAATTCTATTCCAAACTTGGGTTTGATGCACTTGGAGGGGATATTTCTCAAAATTGGCTGATTATGAAGAATGAAAGTTGTATAATAGGGCTTTTCCAAGGAATGTTTGAAAAAAACATCCTAACTTTTAATCCTGGATGGGATGAAAATGCACAAAATCTGGAATCCTTTACGGACGTAAGAGAACTTCAAAAAATGCTTGAAGAAAAAGGAATCCCTATTGTCTTTGGAGTCAATGAATCAAGTGAAGGGCCCGCACACTTTACGATTGAAGACCCAGATGGGAACCCTATTCTATTAGACCAACATAGATAAAAATAAAGAATGGCTCAGAGCTTAAACTCTCTGAGCCTTTTTCTAATAGAATTCTGCTATTTTGCCGGTTCCTCTACTACTGCCTTCCTCGTTTCGAGCAAAACTTTATTCACTCCTAAGAAAAAGGAAAGGATTAAAATCAAAATTCCCGTTCCAACCAATTACCATTCCACCTTAATCACATCTGCCATTGGGCCGAAAATCAGTATCCCGATCGGCATCATCGAAGTAGAAATCATTCCAAACACTCCAAAAATTCTCCTAATTACTTTTAGTTTACATAATAATATTATGGTAATTTTAATCCTTAATCATACCTCGTTGTTTCAAAACCATCTATTATGTCTTCTAATTCAGTCAAAAATGTAATATATACAGGACCTGGAATTCGTTCTGCAAATCTCTTAATCTCGGGTAACTCTTCTGCTTCTTCTACTGTTTTAGGCTTTTCAACCAGACGGTTCCACCATATCTTTAATTCATCAAAAAATTTGTAAAAATAACGTTCAAATCTCTCTGCCCATTCGGCTCCTTCATCGCCTTCTGTTTTCTGCATCATGGACCAAGCTTCAAGGGCGGTTTCGAAGTACTCATTCATTTTTTCCATATAAACACTCCTCGCTGTTTAGCAAATACAAACCATGTGTTAGTTTCTTTACTTGAGTTTATAATATTATGTAAGATTTGATAAACTTATATTAAAAATATTGTAGGTGACGTGATGAAAACCAAACAAGACATTCGTGAAGAAAAATGGAATTATTTAACCGAACATAAATTAGGGAGATTTCCTTTTCCCTTACAAAATAGAATTCCCAATTTCAAAGGGGCCGAAAAGGCGGCACATTTTGTCACGACGATGCCTGAGTATCAAAACGCCAAAGTTATTAAAGTAAACCCAGACTCTCCCCAGCTGCCGATTCGTGCACAAGTATTAAAGGACGGAAAAACCTTACTTGTTCCTACCCCTAGACTAAAAGCGGGGTTTATTATGATAAAGCCTGAATGGGTCCCAGCAGGGGAAGAGCGAAAAGCAGCCAGCCTCTCTCATATCAAATCCTACGGCAAGGAAATCTCTCTTTCAGAGATGCCTAGAATTGATTTGTTTTTTACTGGCTCTGTTGCCCTACATAGAGATGGTAGAAGAGTGGGAAAAGGAGAAGGGTACTCTGACCGTGAATATGCTATTATCAGAGAACTCGGTAACCCAGATGTACCAATCATCGGAACGATTCATAGTGGTCAATTGACAGATCATGAAATACCAAGAGATCCATATGACTTAACCGTTGATTGGATCGCCACAGAAAACGGTTTAATCCAGACCCATTCCCCTTATAAGAAACCAAGTGGGATTCAATGGGAGCTTGTTACGGAAGAGGAATTAGAGGAAATGCCTGTTATACGGGAGATTCAGGAATTAACAGGAAAGTAAAGGATGGAAAAAAATGGAACACAACCCTCTGCATGCTAGTAGATTTTCAGAGGGTTGTTTAGCGAGTACGGAATTTAATCACTTTGGGGTTTTTATTAGTGGGTCAAGGTAATGAAGGTTATTGCTTCTCGTTTATTATCTCAAGTACATGTTGGTGTTGCTTTTGAACCGAAGATACATGTTTGATTTCACTGCTTAATTCTGTTTTTACTTCTTCAAGCTTTTTCATAAGACTCCCATAATAAAAAGCTACCTCTTTTCTCATCTCTGTCTGTTCTCCTATTAATCCACCAATTTCTGTTCTCATCTCTGTCTGTTCTCCTATTAATCGAGCAATTTCCTTTCTCATCTCTCCCTGCTCTTCTCTCATTTCTGTTTGATCAGCTTTCATTTCTACTAGCTCTATTTTCATCTCTGCTTGATCAGTTTTCATTTCTGCTAGTTCTATTTTCATCTCTGCTTGATCAGCTTTCATATCCGCAAGCTCCACTTTCATTTCAGCCTGATCAGCTTTCATTTCTGCCTGATCTATCTTTATGTCATGAATGTCTTTCCTCATGTCTAATTGGCTGTTTTCAACCGCTTGGAGCTTATCAAGTATTTGTTGTAGCATTTGTTCCATCTTTCTCACCTCCCTATCATTAACTACATTATACTTCACGGATAAGGTTTATTCCATTGGCTTGGGTGTACAAGATATGACCGGTTATTGAATTCCCAGACAAAAAAAGAGACCCCTGGAGGTCTACTAAAATGAGTGTTTGGGGTCCCTTTTTTCCATACTAATTTTTTGACAATCTCTCGAATTCAACCTGTGGAGCTAGGACGTCACTTACTTTCTCAACGACGATCGATTTATCCACTTTGAATACGGCCGATCCTTTAATATCTTCTGAAGATGCGCCTATATTAATTTTATAGGTACCTTTTTCAAGAATCCAAGAGGAGGATTCTTCGTCAAAAGAGGCTAAGTCTTTTGCATTTAGTTTAAAGGTGAGTTCTTGTTTTTCTCCTGGTTGTAATTCTTTTGTTTTGGCAAAATCCTTTAATTCAAGCTCAGGTTTTTCAAGCTTCCCATCGGGAGCGTTCACGTAGAGTTGAACCGCTTCTCTTCCAGACGTTTTCCCAGTGTTTTTCACCGTAGCAGTGACTTTGATTTCTCCATCAAATTTCTTTCCTTCCCTCACATTTATGTTACTGTAATTGAACTTTGTATAAGACAATCCATAACCGAACTCATAAGCCGGTTGAACGTCAAAGGTTGTATTATATCTGTACCCAACATAGATATCCTCTTCATAAGGGAAACCGTCTGCTGATCCAGGGAATCGGTCTGCATATGGAAGATCTTCGTAGTCTTTCGGGAAGGTCTGCGCCAATTTTCCGGAAGGATTTACTTTTCCGGTCAGAATGTCTGCCACCGCATTTCCAAGTTCTTGTCCCGGTTGCCAAGAAAGCAGGATTCCATCTACTTGATCTTTCCAGCTTTCCGTCTCAATTGGACCTTCAACCGTTAACACCGCAATGACTTTTTTGCCTTGCTCTCGGTAAGCTTTAGACACTTGTTCTACCATTTGTTTCTGGGAATCAGAGAGATAGAAATCTTCTTCTGCCCGATCGGTCGCATAGGAGCCAGGAGCTGTTCCAATGACCACAATTCCAACATCCGTATTTTTTGCAGCTTCTTTTACATCTTGGCTAATATCCATCTCAGGTAGTTTTGGTCCAACAGAGCCGAATGTCCCAGGCGTACCTTTGTATTCATCTTTGGCCCTCATTTCCGCAACATATTGATCATTCTTCTGAATCAAATCTTCATTGAGTGTGAAGCCTGCATTACGGAGTCCTTCAGCAACTCCTACATGGTAAGGCGCATAAACTAAGGCACTTCCCCTGCCACCTGTATTGATCTCACTTACTGGTACCCCGAATAAGGAAACACTTTGTTTTTTGCTAATTGGTAAGGCCGCTTTATTATTTTCAAGAAGAACCATTCCATCTGCAGCTGCTTTTCTTGAAATCTTGGCATTTTCCGTGAGATCCGGATTATTTGTAGCCGTTTCCCCTTTGAATGTGCGTGTATTAACCACTATTTTTAGAATTTCCTTAATATTTCGGTCAAGGATGGCTTCATCCAGAATCCCGCTATTCACGGCATCCATTATTCTTTGTGACTGTGCGGCACTTCCAGGCATCAAGAGATTAGTCCCTGCTTCCATTTGCTTAGCAATATCTCTCAGGCCGAACTCCCAGTCTGTCATAGCGAACCCAGTAAAGCCAAAATCATTCCTTAACACATCGGTTAAGAGTTCTTTATTTTCCGTCGCATATGTTCCATTGATCATATTGTACGAATCCATAATCGACCATGGATCAGATTCCTTTACGGTAATTTCGAAGCCTTTCAGATAAATTTCTCTAAGTGCACGCTGGCTAACGACCATATTTCCATTGTTGTTGGTTCGCTGATTAAAGGCGGCAAAATGTTTGATCGTTGTTCCTACTCCGTTATCTTCCACTCCATTAACAAACGAACTGGCCATTTCACCCGTGACGACTGGATCTTCGGAAAAGTATTCAAAGTTTCTGCCGTTAAGAAGGTAACTTTGAATATTCATTCCAGGGGCAAGTAGAAGGTCAATTCCGAAAGCTTTCAATTCCTGACTCGTCGCCTCTCCGACCTCATTCGCTAACTCCTTGTCCCATGAGGAACCAAGGACGGTTGGTGAAGGGAATTTTGTAGCATAATAGGTTTTACTGTCATCTGTTCTGGTCGGAGAAATCCGGACACCCATTGGCCCATCTGCCATCACGATAGCCGGAATACCTAAACGTTCAATCGCCTGTGTCTGACCAGCAGCCCCTGGTACCTTAGTAGACTGACCGCCTATGACTTCTCCGTTTTCGGATACCAAGCCACCTTTATTTCCTCCTACAACCATAAATGCCTTCTCCTGGAGTGTCATCGCTGCAATTACTGCATCAATCGATTTTTCATCCACTAGTTTTGGCGTAGTCGCAAAGACGGAAGATTGTACCGTTGTGGTAGTATTCTCAGCTGCACTTATGGGTATAGTTGAGAATCCCGATAATGCCACCGTTGATGCCATGGCCAATGCTAATAACTTTTTTCTTTTGTTTTTCTTTAACTTCTTTAACATGTTTACCCCCACTCACCCTTCGTCTATTCAAAGTTTAATTAAAGCGCTTACATTAAGCTTATATAAAATCAGAATATTCCGCTGATTATTGTTCTGTATTTTTTTAGTTGTATCTGGAATTATTTATTGTTTTGTATTTTACTTTTAGCAAACTAGTCCTATCTATTCACTACTAAATCATCATGGAATAGAAATAATCTGCAAAGTATACAAAAAAACCTCTAGCCAAAGGTAGAGGTTGAATTCGGATTCCTTCTATTCTATCCCTTCATGAGGTTTTCTCCTTTTTCTGTAAAAGGACGGCGGCAATAACGATTAGCCCCTTAAAGGCTTCTCTTAAAAATGGTGGAACACCGAAAAGATTAAGAAGATTATTCATTACGGCGATAATTAACATTCCGTATACGGTTCCTAGAATCAGTCCTCTTCCACCGCTCATACTAGTACCGCCCACTACCGCAGCAGCAATAGCATCCATTTCCATTCCTCTACCCGCGTTTGAAAAATCCATCGAACCAATCCGAGATACTTGAATAATAGAAGCGATCGAAACAAGAACACCCATTAGCATGTATACGCGTAGTTTTACTTTTTCCACATTGACACCAGAAAGTTTGGCTGCTTTTTCGTTAGAACCTACGGCAATAATTTGTCTCCCAAAGGTCGTACGCTTGGACACATAATATAGAATATACGCAATCACTGCCCAATAAATGATAGGCATGAGCATGTAATTCCCCATTTTAAAACTAGCTACTTGTAAAAATTCCATTGGAATGGTCGTGTTATAGCCTTGCATAAAGTGTTGAGTCACACTTCGAAAAATCATCATCGCCCCTAAAGTAGCGATAAATGGGGGCACTTTCCCTTTTGTAATTGATAAGCCGATTAATGAACCTAATAAATACCCAAGTAACAATACCAAAAGAATCGTAACGATAATGGCTGGTGCTCCTGTTAACCCTATTCCGCCTAATAAACCTTGGGAACCCGTGTTCAAAAGGATCATAGAAAACGCACCTGTGGCAACTAAAGTAGATCCAACCGCTAAATCTATGCCACCTGTCATAATCACAAAGGTCATTCCCAATGCAACAATTCCTGTACCTGCATTATTTCTCAGAATATTAATCCAGTTGTTCAACCACGAGTGAAACCATTCCCCAAATGAATCGTAATCAAAGCCCAATACTAATGTTTGTACAATAATCATAATGATAAGGGCAATGGCTGTACTAAATAATGGTCCATTCGTCCATTTTTGCTTAAACCATACGATAAAACCTTGATTTTTACTATTGACCATCTAAGAATCCCTCCTTACCTATGTCAATTGTCCACCAGTAGCAAGTGTCATGATATTGTGCTCATTCATTTTCTCTCCCGTTAATTCACCTTGAATTACACCATGATACATAACTAAAGTTCGGTCACACACCCGCATAATTTCCTGCGCTTCACTTGAAAGGACCACTACCGCAATGTTTTGCTCGGCAAGCTGGTGGATGATATCATAGATGTCTTCCTTCGCTCCCACATCCACACCTTGTGTGGGATTATCTAAGATTAATAGTTTGGGGTTTGCTGCTAACCATTTTGCTAATACCACCTTTTGTTGGTTTCCGCCAGATAGACTAGAAATATTATCGGTGAGATTCCCCATTTTCAACTTCAGCGTGTTACGTTGTTCAGCAAAGGTTTCTTCATGTTTTTTTCTATTAATCAAACCACGCCTTGAGAAGAGAGGCCACGTCACGATGGACGCGTTTTCAAAAATATCCATATCTTTGATAATGGCATTTTCCTTTCTATTTCTTGGCAGATACGCAATTCCTTCTTCCAATGCTTGAGTGGGACTTTTGATGTTTACTACCTTCTCATTTAGAAACATCTGTCCAGATATGATACGGATTGCACCAAAAATAGATTGAAAAAGTTCACTTCGACCATCACCGAGTAGCCCTGTCACACCTACAATTTCACCAGCTTGAATGGAAAGGTTAATATCTTTAAAGAATGGATAACTGGTAAGACCCTCGACACGTAACAGTTCATCCCCAAGATATAGATTTCTTCGCAGCAACTCTGACCTTACTTCATGACCAACCATTAACCGTGCAAGATCAGGAATCGTAATCTCACACACATTTCCGTCTGCCACCAGATGACCATCTCTTAATACAACATATCTATTACATACCTCAATAACCTCATTTAATTTATGTGAGATAAAAATGATCCCTACATTATGGTCTCTTAGTGTTCTCATCATATCAAACACACGTTCTGTTTCCTGATCTGTTAGAGAAGTGGTCGGCTCATCCATAATGATAATTGATGCGTTCGTCATCATTGCTCGGCAAATTTCCACGATCTGTTTATAGGATGAATCGAGATCACGAACCATGGTGTTTGGGTCTAAATCAATCTTCATTTTCTGAAACATTTTCTCGGTCTCGCCATACATTTTCTCAAGGTCTAGACGTCCCCTCTTGGTTAGTAATTCTCTACCAAGGAACATATTTTCATAGATTGGTAGGTCGTTAATCAGGTTAAGTTCTTGATGAATAAAGGCAATTCCCACTTCTTGCGATTGTTTAGGCTGATTAAACTCCACATGCTTCCCATCAATCGAAATCGTGCCAGAATCCATCTGATGCACGCCTCCGAGGATATTCATTAGCGTCGATTTTCCGGCACCATTTTCACCTAGTAAGGCACAAATGTCACCGCCTTTGATCGTAAGAGTGACCTGTTTAAGTACCTCGTTACTCCCAAAGGACTTGGTGATATTTTCCATATTAATAATCATATCATCACCTCTATTCTTGATAAAAAGAGAGGCTATAGCTTTGCCATAACCTCTCTTTCGTAGTGCTTTTCTTCGGAAATCTTAATACGGAGATTTGTCGTCAAGGAACTCTGTATAATTTTCTCTATCCACAATGGTTGTTGGAATAATGGTAACTTCCTCTACTTCCTCGCCTTTCAACACCTTTAGGGCTACATCTACTGCATCTTTTACCATCGCCGGGCTATATAAAGCGGATTGAATCCAGATTTCTTCATTTTCTGGCATCATTTTAAAATATTCCTGCATTCCTCCCCCTCCTGTAACGACCTTGATATCCGTTCTTCCTGCTTCCTTAATCGCTTGTAATACGCCGATTGACGTTTCGTCGTCCATAGAATACACGGCATCAATCTGTTTATTACTAGTGAGGATATCAGCAAAATCCTTTAATCCATCTTCTCGTGTAAACTGTGTAGCATAGGTAGATATATTTAGATTAGGGGCTATCTTTTCAATCGTCTCAACAAAGCCTTTCTTTCTTAATTCCGATACCGAACCAGATGTTGGAACTTCTAGGATCACTACATTTCCTTCGGTCCCAATTTTGTCAACAATATAGTTGGCACCTTGAATGCCCATATCTTCATTGTTTCCAGATACACGATAGACGCCATCTGCATCAATGGCGATGTCAAAATTGATCACTTCTATCCCTGCGTCAAGGGCTCTTTGGATCGGCACTTCCATCCCTTCCCATTGTGGAAAGGCAACAATTGCTTCTGCTCCCCATGTCATTAAATCATCTAGTTGAGAGGTCATCTCTGCCGCGTTACTACTCGTTTGAATTTGGTATTCAATTTCATTCGAAAGTTCCTTCGCCCGTTCCTCCGCATGGTAAGCAACAGCTGCCACCCAACCATGAGTAACGGCTGGTGCGAGAATTCCAATCTTTTTCTTTTCTGCACCAGAATCGTTTTCATTATCTGTGTTCGTATTGTTGCTCGTTGAATCTGCACCACATGCACTTAAAAAAGGGACCAAAATTAATAGAAGGACCATGATTGACTTGAAAGCTTTTTTCATATGAAATTACCTCCTTAAAATGGTGAACTAGGAATCCATGATTGACCATTACACTCATTCATTTAATAGCTTAATTTCACTCTTTGTTTCCAAGGAACGTTCAATGGCTTCTAGTATCTGTAGCGTATATAACACATCTTCATTTGGGATGACCTGATTCTCTTCCCCGTTTTCTAGGCAATTCACAAAGTAGGAAAGTTCCTTTTGAAAAGGATCGCTCGAATCAGATGGAATAGGAATTTTCTTCTGGTGGACGTAATACCAAAACTGGTGCTCACTGTTATTAATGTTTTCAATATTTTCACCAGCCACAAGATGAAAATTCAGTACACTCTGGCTGGTCTGTGCCCGAAAAGACATCGTAAATGGGTAGCCTTTTGGCATTTTTTGAGAAGCTTCGACAAAGGCCTTGCTCTGATTTTGAAACGTAAGCGTCGTCATCACATGGTCCCATGCACCATAGCTGTTCTTTGTTCCAACGGCATAAACCGATTCGACTTTCCCTAATAGATAAGAAATAAAATCGATATCATGGATATGTAGATCAAATAGTGCACCGCCACTTTTTTCCGGAAATTGAAACCAGTTGCTCCATGCAGGTGATTGCCCTATACGTTTGGCATGAATCACTTCTATCGTTCTTAATAGGTCACTTTCGCTGTAGGATTTAATGATTTCATATTCAGGCCAAAAACGAAGCACATGGCCAACAAATAGTTTGACTTGGTTTCTGTTGACTTCTTGCAAAATTCGATGGGCTGATTCAACAGTTAATGTGAGCGGTTTTTCGCAAATGATATGCTTTCCGGCTTTTGCCGCTTTTAGGATGTAATCTTCATGTAAATAGGATGGTAAGCAAATGTCTACGATATCAATCTCTTTATTAGCAAGTAACTCGTCGTATTCTTTCACAAAATGATAAGTTAAAGCTTCAGCATCGTCCTTCCTCCCATTTCGCGTGTAAATCGCCTTGACCTCTGCATTCTCCATGTGCTTATACGCTTCTAGATGTTTGTTCCCAATGAACCCCAATCCAACTAATCCAATATTCTTCATGGTACCTCCTCACAACCTCTTACACTTTAAACATGTTTGAAAGATAGTTGAAAGACTTGATAACACTTTCGTTCACTTCATCTAGGTTTTTAGGACCTAACGGAGTAAATTCAATTTCTATACTGATCGGTCCTTGATAATTTACTTGCTTAAGAGTCTGAAATATTCTTGGAAAGTCCAATAATCCGTCCCCAATGGCTGGAAAATTCCATTCCTGATAGGAACCAAGTTTGTCTTTTAAATGAACAAATTCAACATACTCCACCGAAGCCTCTAAGTCCTCATAAGGGAGAATATTCGCATAAAATACGACATTGGCCGTATCATAATTGATTTTTACGCGTTTATTTAATCGTTGGACTATTTTTTTCAGTGAAAGCCCTGTTGCATAATTATTTCCGTGGGTTTCAAGCAGAAGCATTTTATTTCTTTTCTCACATTTTTCAAGTAGTGGTTCAAGATTCCTTGCTAGTGTCTCCTCATCCTCAATCTTATCTGTATCGTTATGTGCATCCCCTGTTGAGGTTATGATATATTTACAATCAAATTCTACGGCCAAGTCAATGCTTCTAAATAGATTTTCTCTTCCCTCTTCTGTCATCACATTGCTATGTGCTCCAATCCCTACACAGCTCATTCCGTGGGTGTGAAGCAAGACTTTAATCTCCTCTAGTTGTTTCTTCGACATCTCAGGTAACACATGTGCCGTATGATCTTTCACTGCTGCTAACTCGATTTGTGTAAAACCTGCTTTGCTTGCTCCTATTACCGCATCCTCTAAAGAAAAACCATGGTACGTATTAGAATTAATGGTTAACTGTTGTAGCATGACCACCCTCCCATCTAATAGGTAATAGAAAACTACTAAGCTGTCATAAACAATTATATATACCTATATACAAGGTATGAAATCGTTTACAAAAATAGTATAAAAGTTCTTGTGTAAGATTCAATTTGGTGGGGTATATGCTGGTAGAAAAAAAGTGGGATTTTTATTAGTTCAAAGAAGTTTTTTAAGAGTTAAGTAGTTTCTCAATAACTTTTAACGTGGCAAGTGCTTGTTGGCCGGTAATCAATGGTTCTTTATCCATAATAATGGCATCAATAAAGGAATCAATGACTCCGCTACTGGTTTGGTTGTCATTGGTCTGGATTGGTTCGAGTTCATATCTCCTCACCTCCCCGTCCTTTCTTTCAAGGATTAATTGATATTTCGGATGTTGATAAATCTTCATAATCCCTTTTTGACAATAGATGGTTGTAGAATTATCTTCAGATCCATAATTCGTCCACGAGAAGGAAGCAGTTCCTAACCGACCTTTCTTTGTTTTCATGACACATACGGCATTATCACATACGGTAATGGGCTTCCCTGACTCATCGACTTTATCTAGTGCACCATGAAAACCATTTATTTCGTCGATTTCATCGGTTAAAAGGTAATGAATTAAATCAATTTTATGAATTCCTAAATCGCCTGCCACCCCTGTGTGAGACCGATCTTTTTTAAAAAACCAAGTGGCATTTGATTTGTCTACTCCCCAGGTTTCGGGTCCTTGATGACCAAAGGTGGTTTGAAAGGTCAACACCTCTCCTAATTCCTTATTATCAATCAGTTCCTTAGCTTTTTGGTGAGCCTTTGTGAATCTTTGATTATGGCCAACCATTAATTTCTTACCTGATTTCCGCTCGGCCTCGAGAATTTTCTCTGCGTCTTTTACGGAAATGGCTAATGGTTTTTCACATAACACATGCTTCCCACTTAACAAGGCTTGACTAGAGTGGATATGATGGGTTTCATTAGAGGAACAATCGCTGATGGCTACGATGGTTGGATCATTGTATAGCTCCTCGACGGTTTCTGCCATACGACCTCCAAATTCTTGAGCAAGGGTTTTTGCTCTTTCTGGATTTCGATCAAAGAAGATCATATCATCCACATGTGGATTGGCTTGATACTCTGGTGCATGTCGGTATTTCGCAATGGACCCGCAGCCAATAATCCCTACTTTTATCCCCAAGTGTGTATCCTCCTTTTTCACTTGCTTTCTTTTATCCCATGGTTGATTCTCGAATAATTAATTCATGCTCCAAAATGATACTCTCCACGTTGTTGCCCTTGATCTGATTAATCAACAGGGTGGCTGCCGTACAACCCATTTGATACATGGGCTGAGCAACCGTCGTAAGGGTGGGGTTAGTCATATTTGAAAAGCTAATCTTATCAAATCCAACAACCGCTATATCTTCAGGAACAAGTAGACCGCTTGTGTTTAACTCCTTTAATGCACCGATCGCTAAGGTGTCAGAAACAGCAAACACCGCGTTGGGCCTATCTTTTAATTGAAGAAGTCTTCTCATCGCTTGCACACCGTTTTGAAAATCCAGTTGCTCTGTGTTATAGATCCATTCTTCACGAATAGGGAGGTGAAATTCGCTTAACGCTCTTTCATACCCATTTCTACGTTGACGAGCATATAAGTATTTTTCATCAGAATTAATTAATGCCACTTGATTCATACCCAATTGAATTAAATGCTTTACGGCATGATACGCAGCTAATTCATTATCAATCGTGACGTATGGAATAGACCCCCCTTCTTCATACTCACTGCATAAAATCACGGAATGATTCTCGGCAAGTTCGTTTAGTTTTTGCATATTGACGGTAGGATCCATTGAAATTACGCCATCGGCCACTTTGTTTTTAACCATGTTAAAGTAAATGTTTTCTCGATCAGGATTTGAATCCGTTTCGCAAAGGAGAATATTGTAATGATTAGAAATCGCAATATTCTGGATGCCATTGATAATTTCTGTGTAAAAAGGATTGGAGATACTGGGGATTAGCACAAGTAAAAGTCGACTTTCAGAGTTTCTTAGATTTCTCCCTAACATACTAGGTTCATAATTAAGAGTCTTGATCGCCTGTTCAACTTTCATTCTAGTTTCAGGAGTTACTGACGAAGCCTTGTTAAGTACCCTGGAAACTGTAGCCACTGAAACACCCGCAGTTTTCGCTACCTGTTGAATATTTGCCATGATACTTCCCACTTTCAGTATAGTTGATGGGTTGAAGGTAAATGTAATCGATTACAAGGTTGATTTTAGAATGTTTAGAATTATTTGTCAATATGTTTTATTTCGGGTGAACACTTGAAATAGTTTATGAAGAAGGCTTCAGTTAACTAAAAAACGCTGCTGAAAACAAAATCAACAGCGTTTTCCTATTTGGTTACTTATAAAAAAATAACCTATTTTAAGGCATCTTTCAACTCACTGCAAGGGCTAAAAACAGCATATCTGGTCGCTGGAATTGTAATCTCTTCCCCCGTTTTCGGGTTTCTACCTTTTCTCTCCGATCGTTCACGAGTTTTAAAGTTTCCAAAGCCTAATAATTGTACCTGGTTTCCATCTGCTAAAGAAGTGGAAATGTGATCTATGATAATATCTACTACTTTTCTTGACTGCTTTTTCGGTAAATCACATTTCATCGCTATTGAGTAGATTAAATCCGTTTTGTTCATTTGATGTACCTCTATTAATCATGTTCTAGCAATTTTTGAATTGCTTACTGATAGTTTTAACATAAGCGTATTCCATTACGCAACGAATAAGTAGTTTAATGGATTAACGGATTACAGGAATGATAGAAAAAAATAGGCTGCCAAAGCAGCCTACATGTGTCATTTTATACCATCAAATATTTGTGGACTTCACTAGCCACTTCTCTGCCTTCGTTGATTGCCCAAACGATCAAGCTTTGTCCTCTTCTGGCATCACCAGCAGCGAACACGCCTTCTACATTTGTTTTGTAATCACCTTTTGTAGCTTTAATCTTTTGGTTAACTGATTCTACTCCAAATTGCTTTAACAATGACATCTCAGTTCCCTCAAAGCCAATCGCGATAAACACAAACTGAGCTGGCCATACCTTTTCCGTGCCTGGAATTTCTTTAAAATAAAAACGTCCGTTTTCATCTTTAAGTTTTTCCATTTGAATCGTATGAAGCTCTTTCAAGTTCCCATTCTCATCAGCAACGATTTTCTTTGTTTGAATAGAATATTGACGAGGATCTTCTCCAAATTTCGCTTCTGCTTCCTTATACGCATAATCCATCGTAAACACATTTGGATAGGCAGGCCATAAGTTATCAGATGTACGTTCTGCTGGCAATTGTGGATGTTTCCCAAACTGAACGACGCTGCGACACTTTTGGCGAAGAGCGGTTGCGACACAATCCGCACCAGTGTCCCCGCCACCGATCACGATGACATCTTTGCCTTCCACGTCAATGAAGTTCCCGTCTTTAAAATTAGAATCTAGTAAACTTTTGGTTGCTAGAGTTAAATAATCCATCGCAAAGTGAATGCCCTTTGCTTCACGACCTTCAATGACTAAATCACGTTGTCTTTGTGCCCCTGTACAAAGGATAACTGAATCAAATTGCTCTTGAAGTTCAGACGCTTGAATGTCCTTGCCCACTTCTGTATTCGTTACGAAGTCGATTCCTTCTTGCGTTAATAAACGAATGCGGCGTTCAACCACTTCTTTTTCAAGCTTCATGTTTGGAATTCCGTACATGAGCAAGCCTCCTGGACGGTCCGCACGTTCAAACACAGTCACCGAGTGGCCGGCTTGATTCAGCTGATCCGCTGCTGCTAAACCAGCAGGACCTGAACCGATGATCGCCACTTTCTTCCCAGAGCGAGAAGCAGGAATTCGTGGTGTAATCCATCCATTTTCAAATCCTTTATCGATAATCGCTTGTTCAATGTTTTTGATGGTAACGGCCGGGTCGTAAAGAGCCACTGTACAAGAGCCTTCACATGGAGCCGGACACACTCTTCCTGTAAATTCAGGGAAATTATTCGTTTTTAACAAGCGATCCAATGCTTCTTTCCAACGGCCTTTATATACCAGATCATTCCACTCGGGGATCAAGTTATGAATGGGACATCCGGATGTAGCCCCTTGGATGTCCATTCCAATATGACAGAAGGGAGTGGCGCAGTCCATACAGCGCGCCCCCTGTGTACTTAATTTCTCATCTGAAATAGGAAGTTTATGTTCTTTCCAATCGTTTAGTCTTTGTAATGGATCTCTTTCTGCAGCTTTTTCACGAGCATATTCCATAAATCCTGTTGCTTTTCCCATTTTTTAAACTCCCCTTTCTTAGCGGATGGCAGCTTCCTGCTGTTTCGATGGTTTTGATGTTGCTCCGGAATTCGCTAAAAAGGCGCTCATGACGGCTTCTTCTTCCGATAATCCTTGTAACTTTTGCTCCTCGATCAACGTGATCATTCGTTTATAATCTTTTGGAATGACTTTGACAAATTTTCTGACACATTTTGCCCAGTCTTCTAGAATACAACTCGCCTTCACACTGTCTGTGTAGCGGTAATGGTTTTGTATTAATGTTTTAAGTTCCTCTTCTTCAGTAGGAGAGGATACTGTTTCGAATTCAATCATTTCTTGGTTAGATAGATTCTTAAAAGCTTTCTCGTCTTCTGTATAAATATAGGCAATTCCACCGGACATACCAGCACCGAAGTTTTTACCCACATCGCCTAAAACTACAACACGTCCGCCTGTCATATATTCACAGCCATGGTCACCAATTCCTTCTACGACTACATGTACACCACTATTACGAACAGCAAAACGTTCTCCGGCACGTCCGTTGATATACGCTTCACCACTGGTAGCACCAATGAAGGCAACATTACCAGCGATAACATTTTCGCCTGATGCAAGCTTTGTATGTTCATCCGCTTTCACAATGATTTTTCCACCAGAAAGACCTTTTCCAACATAATCATTCGCATCACCAGTCAATTCAAGTGTCATTCCCTTTGGTACAAATGCTCCAAAGCTTTGACCAGCGGATCCGTTAAACTTTAAGGAAATCGTATCCTCTGGAAGACCATCTTCACCATAACGTTTTGAGATTTCACTTCCTACAATCGTACCCGCTACGCGATTCACGTTTGTAATTGGGAAGCTTGCTTCTACAGGAGTTCCGTCTTCTACTGCTTTTTGAACAGCCGGTAGAATATGCTTTATATCAAGACTTTCGTCAATTCGATGATTTTGCGGGTGTTTAAAGGTTGTTGCCCCTTCAGGCTTGTGCAGAAGTGCTGTTAAATCTAAATGTTGCGCCTTCCAGTGTGATTTTGCACGTTCACTCACCGTTAATACATCGGTCCGCCCAACCATTTCTTCCACTGTTCTAAATCCAAGCTCCGCCATCATCTCACGAACTTCTTGTGCCACAAAGCGCATGTAGTTCACGATATAATCTGCTTCACCTGTGAACTTTTTACGAAGCTCTGGATTTTGAGTCGCGATCCCTACTGGACAAGTATCCAAATGACATACACGCATCATGACACAGCCAAGAACGACTAATGGTGCAGTAGCAAAGCCAAATTCCTCGGCACCGAGTAAAGCAGCCATAACTACATCTTTACCTGTCATTAACTTTCCGTCTGTCTCAAGAACCACACGGTCACGCAATCCGTTGAGCATAAGTGTTTGATGTGCTTCTGCTAATCCAAGTTCCCAAGGCAATCCAGCGTGCTGAATACTTGTTTTTGGTGATGCACCTGTTCCGCCATCGTACCCGCTAATAACGATTACGTCAGCTACCGCTTTCGCCACACCAGCTGCAATCGTACCAACGCCGCCCTTCGATACAAGCTTCACACTGATGCGAGCTTGTCGATTGGCATTTTTCAAATCATGAATCAACTGAGCCAAATCTTCAATTGAGTAGATGTCATGATGTGGTGGAGGTGAAATTAAGCTCACACCAGGTGTTGAACCACGAACATCTGCTACCCATGGATAAACCTTTTTCCCCATTAACTGACCGCCTTCACCAGGCTTCGCTCCTTGAGCCATTTTAATTTGGAGCTCTTCAGCGTTCACCAGGTAATGACTTTTCACACCAAAACGACCAGAAGCAATTTGTTTAATCTTACTTCCACGGTTGTCACCATTCTCATCAGGAACAAAACGGCTAGCGTCTTCTCCACCTTCACCACTATTGCTTTTTCCACCTAAACGGTTCATGGCAATCGCTAATGTTTCGTGCGCTTCCTTACTAATGGATCCAAAGCTCATCGCGCCTGTTTTAAAACGGCGAACGATGGAATCGACGCTTTCTACCTCTTCAATAGGTAACGGTTGTCTACTACCATTGAAAGAGAATAGGTTACGTAAAAAGCCGAGTCTTTCTTCATTGGCAAGTGTTGAATATTTTTTAAATAATTCGTAATCACCGTTTCGGCAAGCCCATTGCAATGTGTGAATCGTTCCTGGATTAAAGGCATGGTGTTCGCCGTCATGTCTCCATTGGAAGTTACTTCCGGATTCTAACGTATCGTCTGATAATGGAGAGTAAGCTTCAGCGTGACGCACCTTCGCCTCTTCCGCGATCGTGTCTAAGCCAATTCCTCCAAGCTGTGAAACCGTACCAGTAAAGTAACGGTCGATCACATCAGAGCTGATTCCAACCGCTTCGAAAATTTGAGCTCCACGGTAACTTTGAACCGTTGAAATTCCCATTTTTGACATAACCTTCACGACGCCTTCATTCATAGAAACGATGTACTTTTTCACCGCTTCTTGGTACGTGAATGGTAATGATCCTTCTGAAACAGCTTGCTGATAAGTTGAGAAAGCTAGGTAAGGGTTGATCGCATCCACACCATATCCAAGTAATACAGCAAAATGATGAACTTCTCTTACTTCCCCAGATTCCACAATAATACTTGCCTTCGTACGTAATCCTTCACGAATCAAATGCTGATGAAGGGCACTTACTGCAAGTAGTGATGGAATCGCAACAGTTGTTTCATTAATATTACGATCAGAAAGGATTAGTAAACTAGCTCCACCCGCAATCGCTTCTTCTGCTTGACGGCAAAGATCGTTTAGACTGATTTCTAACTCGTCCTTGAACACTATGTCAATAACTGCAGCTTTAAATTCTTTTCCATTCTTTAAGACTGAAAGCTGGCTGTTCGTTAAAATCGGTGTTTCTAACTGAATGCGACGGCAATTTTCTGCTGATGGATGAAGCAAATTCCCTTCTGCACCTAAATAAGATACCGTTGACGTAACAATTGCTTCACGAATCGCGTCAATCGGTGGATTTGTTACTTGCGCGAATAATTGCTTAAAATAGTTAAACAAATTCTGCGGCTTATCTGATAATACCGCTAGCGGCATGTCATTCCCCATCGCTCCAAGTGGATCCTTGCCTTCGCTTACAGCTGGAATAATGTATTTTTGAATATCTTCATACGTATATCCAAATGCTTTTTGACGAACAATTAAATCTTCTGGAACTTCTCCTTCTGCCTCTACAGAATCTTCCAAGCGAACAAGCTCGTCATTCAGCCATTGCTGGTAAGGCTGCGCTTGAGCCATTTCAGATTTAATTTCCTCATCAGAAATGATACGTCCTTCTTCTAAATCAATTAAAAGCATTTTTCCTGGCTGAAGACGTTCTTTGTATAATACCTTTTCTGGCTCTACATCGATGACACCAACCTCAGATGAGAAAATAATATAATCATCTTCCGTTACATAATAACGAGCTGGACGAAGTCCATTACGGTCTAAGATCGCACCGATTTG
The DNA here is from genome assembly GCA_041640555.1 of Bacillaceae bacterium. Classification (GTDB taxonomy): domain Bacteria; phylum Bacillota; class Bacilli; order Bacillales; family Cytobacillaceae; genus Robertmurraya_A. The sequence goes on along the minus strand of JBEQAB010000001.1, from coordinate 509,427 downwards.
TTTTCCGTCTGTAAACGAAATCGCTGATGGTCCATCCCATGGCTCCATTAATGAGCTGTGATATTCATAAAAAGCTCTCTTTTCATCCGTGATATGAGGATTATTAGACCATGGCTCAGGCACTAACATCATCGCAGCATGCGCTGGCTTTCTTCCGGCAAGAACCATGAATTCAAGTGCATTGTCTAAAATCGATGAATCACTTCCATCTGTATCAAGGATCGGCAATACTTTTTCTAAATCAGATCCAAATGCTTCCGAAATGAATTGTGTTTCACGTGCCTTCATCCAATGAATATTTCCTTGAAGCGTATTGATTTCCCCGTTGTGGATCAAATAGCGGTTTGGATGGGCTCTTTCCCAGCTTGGGAAGGTATTTGTACTAAAGCGTGAATGCACTAAAGCAAACGCAGACACAAAGCTCTCATCCTGTAAATCCAAATAGAATTGATCTACTTGTTCAGGAGTTAATAACCCTTTATAAACAATCGTTCTACTTGAAAAACTAGCAAAATAGAAACGATAGTCAGAACCCTTTGCCCAGTTTTCAGCTTGTTTACGAATCACGTATAATTTTCTTTCAAATGCTAGTGAATCTCCTGCGTTATCGCCAACAAACACCTGGCGAACGACCGGACAACTTTCCTGTGCTGTCACTCCAATTTTCCCTGCATCGACTGGAACATTTCTCCAACCAAGCACGGTTTGACCTTCTTGTTCAATTAATTGATTAATAGTTGCTTCTATTGCTTCCCGTTCTTTGTCATCCTTTGAGAAAAATAGCATTCCCACACCGTACTTCCCTTTTTCAGGTAAGTTCATGTCAGAACATTCTTGTCTGAAAAATAGATCCGGTATTTGAACCATTAGTCCTGCGCCATCGCCTGTTAACGGGTCACTTCCCTGTCCGCCGCGATGATCCAATTGACAAAGCATTGATAGTCCTTTTGCCACTATATCATGTGTGGCGTTCCCTTTTATGTGAGCGTATAAGCCGATTCCACATGCATCATGTTCAAATTCAGGACGGTAGAGACCTTGTGCTTTTGGTAATTGATGATATGTCATATTCTTCTCTCCCTGCCGATTGTTGTCGAAAAATTCATATAACAACATTCTATGTTTTCAAAATGATATAAACAATATATAATTTATATTAAATTAATCGAAAATTAATATGAATGGGAGAACAGTCAAAATGGAGCTTCGACAATTGCGATATTTTATAGAAGTAGCCGAGCGGGAACATATGACGGAAGCAGCCGATAACTTAAACGTGGCACAATCAGCGGTGAGCTATCAAATTACCAAGTTAGAAGAGGAGTTAGGGGTCAAGCTACTCGAACGCGTGGGGAGAAACATTAAGGTTACACAGATTGGGTATATCTTTTTGAAGTATGTCAAAAGCTCATTAAAAAAACTCGATGAAGCAAAAGAAAAAATAGACGAGTTTCTAGACCCACAAGCCGGAACGATTAAAATTGGTTATCCGACCAGCCTTGCCAGGTACTGGCTTCCAACAGTGATTTCTGCCTATAAGAATGATTTTCCCAATGTATCCTTCCATCTGCGTCAAGGATCGTATGCTAACTTAATCGATGCTGTGAAAAATGGGGAAATTGATTTAGCTTTTCTTGGGCCTGTCCCAACGAATGATCCCGACTTAGAAACAAAGATTTTATTTATGGAAAACATTGTGGCCTTACTGCCTTCTCTGCACCCATTGGCAGAGAAAGTGCGGATTCCTTTAAGTGATTTGCGAAACGATAAATTCGTGTTATTTCCTAAAGGCTATGTTCTTAGAAAACTTGCGGTAGAGGCGTGTCGAGAAGCAGGATTTGATCCGGAGATTACAACTGAAGGCGAGGATATGGACGCGCTAAAAGGACTCGTTTCCGCCGGAATCGGCGTTAGTCTATTACCAGAGAGCACGTTCTATGACTCTACTCCCCGATTCACGGTCAAAATACCGATCGAAACACCGAAAGCGAGGCGGACGGTTGGGGTTATTATTCCGAAACATCGCGAACTCGCACCAGCTGAGAGGAATTTTTATCAGTTTTTAATTCAGTTTTTTAATCGGTTGGAGCAGTATAAATAGAAGATTCATCATAAAAAGCTGGCCGAAATTATATTTGGCCAGTACTTTTTGTTGAATTTATCAAAGCAAATTTGTGTTAGTTTCATCTTCAGTCAATTAGAAATCACTAATAATCTCCTTTAAGAAAAACTTCTTCTCTTCAGAAGTTTCCTCTGTACTTTTAAATATAGTAGATGTTGCTACCTGATTATCTAATACCCAACTTTTATCAAATGCTTTCATTAAAAAACAAAAAAATTACTTTGAAGACATTAATTTCCTCTCGCCTATCTCCTTAAGACCTCCACGAATGAACAGCAATACGGCAAGCCATGAAGTAGCCATTAAGATGACATGTCCAAACGGGAACATTCCTGGAATCTTTGTGTCCCAAAGAGCATGTATCCCCACGACTAAGATAAACACTTGTAAAAATTGATAATGAAATAGCATGTTAAAACGGAACGGTTGATCCTTTTGTACTCGACAGAACGCAGCACCGGTCAAAGCAGCCCATGCCACATGCCCACCTGGAGCATAGAACCCTCTTAATAGGATCGTTCCATATAGACTTGTTGCATCTCCCGAAAGCAGTGCTCTTAGTGCGTACCCAGCCGTTTCAAAAGCGGCAAAACCTGCTCCAACTGCTGCACCAATAAGCAGTCCGTTTAAAATATATTTGTACCTTCTGTAGTGAACAAAAGTAATCACTATGATTGTTTTCGCAAGCTCCTCAATAATTCCAATGGTAATGGGAGTGATGTTGTTTTTCAATATATCGAAAAACACGAGTGCGATTAACATCGAGAGAATACCGCCAACTAACACCACATACATCACACGGTAAATCGCAATATTCTGGGGTACATTCATTTCCCAAAAGAAAATTAACGTGGTCAACGGAACCCCAAATGCCCCGACAATAATCAGTCCAGGTAAAAAGTTCGCATTTCCAAAGTAACTAGCACCTACGTAAAATCCAGCAAAAACAAGTAGTGCAATAATGAATAACCGGGCAAATAGCCAAGGTTTGGGCCATGTATCCTTTACTTCCGATATTTTCGGTGTTGTAAGTGCTGTTCCAACAATAAACAGTCGTTCCGCTTCGAGTTCACTATGATCAGCAAAAACACGGGAAAAGATATTGACGAATTTTGGTTCAACCGACCGTTCCACCTTTGGAACAACATTTACATAATTGGCAAACTCATAAAAAAAGCTGTTTTCATCCTGTGGTGTATTCATTTTAAGGAACTTTTCACCACAGCTTAAGCAGAACTTCGAACCAGTTGGATTGGCGTAATCACATTGTGAACATTTCAAAAAGTCCCACCTCTGTCAATTTATGTTGCATGATCTAAAAATCCATTAAAAACCATATCAAAAAGAGTATGTCCCAGAATAGCGAAATTAATTATTCTTTTAGGACGACCACACCCGAGTTTTCCAATAAAAAATGAATCATAAAGTAGTTTACTTTCCGTTTTGAAAAATGAATGCATAAGACAAATTGCATATGGTGTTTCGGTAATGTATTATTGCTAACATTAAAGCTTCAATTAACATATAAAAACACATGGACAGAATGTTTATCCACGCGTTTTACATTATCTGGTATTTACCTGTTTAACTCGATACATTAATTACTAACAAACTCGGACAAGAACTTTAGAGAATAGCAGTTTCCTGTCTAAATAACTACCTTTTTCGGACAAGAGTTGTTGAGAATGACAATTTCTTGTCTCAATAAGCCCCTCATTAGGACAAGACTTTTAGAGAATGATTCTATCCTGTCTGAATAACTACCTCATTCGGACAAGAGCCTTTGAGAATGGCACTATCCTGTCTGAATACCTGCCTCATTCGGACAAGGGTTTTAGAGAATGGCACTATCCTGTCTGAATATCTGCCTCATTCGGACAATAGCCTTTGAGAATGGCACTATCCTGTCTGATTACCTGCCTCATTCGGACAAGAGCCTTTGAGAATGGCACTATCCTGTCTGATTACCTGCCTCATTCGGACAAGAGCCTTTGAGAATGGCACTATCCTGTCTGATTACCTGCCTCATTCGGACAATAGCCTTTGAGAATGGCACTATCCTGTCTGATTACCTGCCTCATTCGAACAAGAACTGTAAAGATTATCAAAATCCTGTCTGAATGCCAGCCACTTTCGCGTTCACCGTACTTTTTGATATGTTGTGTGCATACATTGATTGCGTCTTTATTCTTTAGTAAGTTGCATGTCGTTTCTACCTACCCAATTCGGTATTTCGGCCGGAGCTGCAGCAGGTATCATGTTTGTTTCTACTCTATGGGATACCATAAATGATCCAATTATGGGGACGATTGCCGATCGAACGAATTCAAAATAGGGACGTTATCTACCATATTTCCTATTTGTTCCCGTCATAAATGGGTTTCTAATGTTGCAATCCATTTATTTTCTTTTGCGATTCTACCTAGATAATATCCCCTATTCTTACGTTTCTTTCCTGTGTATCCCGATTTACCTCAATTAATCCAAACTTCATTCCATCACCTGATTGCCACTCAAAATTGTCAAAGGTGGACCAGTGTATATAACCAATGACAGCAATGCCCTTCTCTAGACAGGAGAGCAAACTTATTAACGCTCTTTGTATAAATTCTTCTCGTTTCTTATCATCATCCGTAGCAACCCCATCCTTTGGTAATCATGATAGGAATCGTTACGCAGTTGGCTACTTATTCCACTAATTTTCCTAAAGCTACTGACTACCGTAAACAGAATAGTAGATTATGATAAAAGCAATTATACGTAAGTCACTTATAAAAAAACATAAAGAGGAAGCAGGAGAACCGTCTCCATGCTTCCCGGGCTAATTGCTAATCTAACTTATGCTATAACTTGGTACGGTTGTGTTTTTAACTTAATTGCATAGTTGTTATACAAGTACCGTCATTCTCAAAAGTAGATATTTCGGATTCTACTACTTTCCCATGATGTTCAATTTTTACTTTATAAATTTGATCACGCGGAAGCCATAGATCGAAAAATCCATTACTATGAGAGACCACTTCTCCATCTAATATTACATTGCCGTCCTTATCTTCAATAAATACATCAAATGTTTCTTCAACCAGTTCACCTTGACAACCTGTCAAGCTATGATTCGTTCAAGGATGAGTTTCATTTAGGTAAGGAGCAATAGAAACAAAAAATTCATCTTCGGGCAAGTCGTAGATTTCCTCATCTCCATCACTTTTCTTCACAATCAGATGTTCAGAAGTAATGGAAGCAGACTCGTTTTTGATTTTTCCTAGACTATAATCACTTACCAATTCTTTGATCTGTTCAATTTCATTTTCTTTTAAAGAGGAAGCTTCCTCATTTGTGCCAGCATTATTACATCCAACCAATACCGCAATGGTTAGTAGGATGGCTAGATAGATTTTGATCTTCAATGATTGTTTCACGCCCTTTCTGTACGAATTGATTATATCATCCTACTTTCTTTAAAAGATATTTTCAGTTGGAATCGACACAATATCTACAATTATTTATCATAGCCAGACGTAAAAAACCTCGATTTCTCGAGGCCTTTTATTTTTCATTCAGGTACATAAAATGAACCTGGATTAAGCTAAGTGTTGTCTCCTAGCAAAAAAGGCACAGCAAATTTTTACCTCTTGCTGAGCTTTTTTTTACAAAAACCCCACTTATTTTCTATTAAACACCTTGAGCACAAATAGAAGGTTCTATATATAGATAGATTCAGCTGCAGGTGATTTTTGAAAATGACCTACTAATTCTCTAGATGTGTAAGGTTTTACCAGATCTACACATTCAAGGAGGGCTTGAAGATTAATACCTGTTTCGATTCCCATCTCGTGGAGCATAAAAACAACATCTTCAGTAGCAATATTCCCCGCTGCTCCTGGTGCAAATGGACATCCTCCAAGGCCCCCAATCGACGCATCAAATCTGGTAACCCCAGCTTGCAATGAGGCAATAATGTTAGATAGACCAAAACCATACGTATCGTGAAAATGAGCCGTGATCATTGCTTTCGGCTGTTGTAAGAGAGTCGCTTGGAATAATTTATATACATCTTTTGGATTTGCTCGACCAATCGTATCGCAGAGAACGATTTCATCGACTCCTAAAACGTCAATTCTCTGAATCATGTCTAACACGATGTCAGGATTTATTTTTCCTTCATATGGACACCAAAACGCAGTGGCGATATTATATCGAATAAATATCCCGTTAGCCTTTGCCTTTTTTATTACTCCTTCAAACTTTCGAATAGAATCTTCTCTGCTCATTTTAACGTTTTTTAAATTGAAACTGTCACTAGCACCTACCACTAATGACAGATCACACACTCCATTTTCTACTGCGAGATCATATCCCTTTTCATTAGGAATTAAAGCCATGTATTGTATATTGGGTTTTTGCGTTATGCCCTGAATGACTTCTTTGGCGTCTTTCATCTGAGGTACATAAACCGGATGGACAAAAGAAGTAGCTTCCATTCTAGTAATTCCAGTTTTATTCAATGAGTTTATTAGGGCGATTTTTTGTTCGGTAGGGATAAAATTGACCTCGTTTTGAATTCCATCTCGTGGTCCGACTTCAATTATTTCAACACGTTTTGGTAGGTTCATATAAAGACCTCCATGTTTAAGATATATTTAATTTCTTAGCTAAATAGGGTTCTAAACCACCCATTTTAACCATTTCTATTAAATGTTCGGGTAACTTGGTTCCTTTGTACTCTGTTCCTTGGGAATGATTTATGACTTTTCCTACCAGTAAGTCGATTTCTAAGTCATCACCTTCCTGTATAACTGAAGTATCTATTTCTACAACAGGTAGACCAACGTTAATGGAGTTTCTATAAAAAATACGTGCAAATGAAGTAGCAACAATGGCACCTATTTTATGATGTTTAAGCACCATTTGGGCCGTTTCTCGACTAGATCCCGAGCCGAAATTGCTTCCAGCTACTAGTATGTCCCCAGCTTTAATCTTTTGTGAAAAGGTAGAATCAATGGCTTCCATTGCGTGCTCGGCTTGTTTTTCTACTGGTAAACTCATATATTGGCCAGGTGAAATGATGTCCGTATTAATGTTATCTCCGTACTTCCAAACCCTTCCCCTAATAATGAATGACATTTATCTAACCTCCATGGATAAATATTTTCTTGGATCCGTTATTTTCCCTTCAATAGCTGTTGCAGCAACAGTTGCTGGAGAACCTAAATATACTTCTCCTTTGGGGCTGCCCATTCTTCCTCTAAAGTTACGGTTTGAGGAAGACATGACCACTTCTCCCGCACCGATTACACCACTCGTAAATCCGCCACAAGCCCCACAAGAAGGCATGTTTACTATACATCCTGCTTCAGTAAGAATATCTAATATTCCCTCTTTATTAGCCTGCATCCAAATTTGTTGAGAAGCTGGAACGACCAAACACCGAATATTCTTTGAGATTTTTTTCCCTTTAAGTATTTCTGCCGCAATTCGAAGGTCACTTATACGCCCATTGGTACAGGAGCCTAAGTACACTTGGTCCACCGGTTTTCCTTCTACTAAACTAACAGAATGTACATTATCTACTTCATGTGGACAGGCGACTTGAGGCTCTAAAATGGAGGCATCTTTATACAAAACACGAGAGAATGAAGCGTTTTCATCGCTGCGTATTAAATCTAGCTCTTCATCGACACCCTTGGAACGTAAATAGTTTGCGACTTTTTCATCGGGCTCAATTAATCCAGTCTTTGCCCCCGCTTCAACTGCCATGTTAGATAAAACTAGCCGTTCATCTATAGATAAATCCTTAATTGCTTCTCCGGAAAATTCAATCGATTGATAGGTTGCTCCTGCATGACCAATATCTTTAATGGTTTCAAGGATCAAGTCTTTAGCATACACCCCATGAGGAATTTTCCCTTCCCAGACCACTTTAATCGTTTCAGGTACTTTTAGCCATGTTTCTCCAGTTAACAAGACACCAATCATTTCTGTTGAGCCGATTCCAGTTGCAAACGCACCTAAGCCACCAGCCATACAGGTATGGGAATCAGTACCAAGTATTAGTCTACCTGGACGAACATGCCCATGTTCAACAATCACTTGGTGACACGGTCCTTCAAACTCATAGTAATACGTAAGATCTTGATTTCGGGCCCAATCACGTGTGAATTTTAAAATATCTGCTTGTTGAACAGTTGCAGGTGGTGTACAGTGATCTGACACAACAACCACTTTGTCTTTATCGAACAACTGGCCACCTAGCCGCCGAAATCCAGCATCCACCAACCATGGACCTAGTAAATCATGCATCATCGCAATATCTACTTTTACCCAAACAATATCTCCAGCGCTTACTTTTGACTGTCCAGAAACTCTTGCTAGTATTTTTTCTGACATGGTCATTCCCATAAGTCCAACCCTCTCTTTTTTAGTAGATGATATACTGTCGACAGTTACTAGGCATACGAATTCCTTTCAAATAAAGGATGTATCTCTATTCATTTAGATTGAAACGAATGATTTACCGTAGTATGTGAATCCCCAACAACATTATTTTGCTTAAGCCTTTCTATCTCTTCGCTCTTCATGTGTAAGATATTCGTTAAAATCTCTTCTGTATGTTCGCCAAGTTTCGGACCGCACCATTCGATATCACCTGGCGTTTCACTCAGTTTTGGCACAATTCCGGGCACCTTTAATTTTCCAATACCTTCAACCTCTACTTCCCGGATCATACCTCTAGCGTTATAGTGCGGATCGGTAACAATATCTTCAATAGAATAAATCGATCCTGCTGGTACTTTTGCATCGTCTAATAGCTTCAAAACCTCAACTAAACTCAAGCTTTTTGTCCATTTTTCGATAATAGAATCTAAGAATTCTGCATGATCGGTTCTAGTTGCATTATTTTCAAAGCGGGAATCTTCCGCAAACTCAGGATAGCCAATGGTTATCATCAAACGCTTAAAAATACCATCTCCATTTGCACCGATCACCACATATTTTCCATCTTTACATAGATACGTATTGGACGGAGTGATGCCAGGTAAGGTACTACCCGTTCGTTCTCTAATTAGACCCGTACGATCATATTCAGGAAGTGTACTTTCCATAAAACTAAAAATAGATTCATATAATGCTACATCAACACATTGCCCTTGTCCGGTTCCTTTAATATCCCGGTGGTATACAGCCATCATAGCCCCAATTACTGCATATAAAGATGAAATGGAATCCCCGATACTGATCCCTACTCTTGTTGGAGGACGGTCTGGATAGCCTGTTAGATAGCGTAATCCACCCATTGCTTCACCAATAGATCCAAATCCTGGTTTGTCTCGATATGGTCCATCTTGACCATAACCACTAATTCGAATCATAATCAGGCCAGGATTAATTCCTTTTAAATGTTCATATCCAATTCCCCATTTTTCCATTGTTCCTGGCCGGAAATTTTCTATAATGATATCTACTTCTTTTGCTAATTGGCAAATAATCTCTTGGCCTTCCGGTTGTTTTAAATCTAACGTAATCGATTTTTTATTTCTAGATTGTACATGCCACCATAAACTGGTCCCGTTTTCAACGACACGCCATTTTCTTATCGGATCTCCCCCGTTTGGACTTTCGACTTTAATCACTTCCGCTCCAAACTCAGCAAATAGTCTACCAGCGGATGGACCGGCAATTAATTGACCCATTTCAAGTACACGTAATCCTTTTAATGCTTTTTCTTGCATAACACACACCCCCAACATATTCATTTAAAAGCTGTGGAAAGACGTTTTTAGTGACATTCACATAACAGAGACTATAATAGAATGTTTCTCTTCATGTGGGTGCTTTCAAAATAGAGCTTTAATTTATTTGATAAATTTCCATGACCGATTTTAATTTTTCCTTGTGTCTTTTCTGATCCGGCTTTGAACCATTCAAGAAACTCAAAAATAGCCTCTCTTCTATTCAATATGTTAATAACCCCTCTTTGATAAAACCAAGTATCAATTGTATTAAAAACTCCTTTATTCACACCGTATTTTTCATTACAAACCTGAACAAATAATAAATCGGGTAGGTTGAAAATATCCGGATTATGTTTCATTATGAGAGCCTACTTTCATCTTCCTTTGGTTTGAATTTAATTCTCCCTCAATGATTCTCGTGATTTGCTTATAAATATATCCCTTCATGGTAAGATCTTTATAAGTATGTTGATTATTTTCATATACAATCGCATCAATTTCTTCATTTAATAATTGCGTGTAATAATCTTTAAAATGTTTATGACATCCGCATGTATAGCTATCAAGTAAATCTCCAAATGTACACTCACTATAAAAAATAATATTATTTTTACATTCACTATCTTGTCTTAAAATGATAGTTAGATTCTCATTAGTAAGCTTATTACCTATGATATAAGCAGCTACCTTATTTGAATCGTCAAGATATCGCTTATCACTTAGGTTTAACCAGGGAGTGTTTTCATAATAGTAATGGATGATCTCACTAAAGCTTAAAACGGGAAGCTTGTGATGTGTACTCAACTGCATTACTTCATTTCTATTAGCTACTCCTCCTTCATCGTTTAAGATTTCACATACATAGGAAACTGGATATTTTGACTTTTTTTCTGTGATAAATACAGCTATTTCCGCTATCCCTATGCGGTCCAATAAGTTCCTTTCCTTACTGACTAAAGGAAACGTATGACCTGGTCTTATAAAATCAGATGGAGTGATATCCTCTTGAATAAAGGCTTTAATCGTATCGGCTCTTTCAAATGCTGATATTCCTGTTGTGTTCGTCTTAAAATCTACAGATACTGTAAAGTCTTTATCCTCTTCATTAGTACCATCGCTCATTAGTGGTAAGTTCAACTGTTGTGCTTTATCAGAAGGAATACATACATAAACTAATCCTTTACCAAAATGTGTCATATAATTGACACTTTCTCCACTAACATACTCAGCCATTCCCATTAAATAGCCAATTTGACTATTAAGATCATCAAAAAGAATAATAAGTTTTTCCCCGGTGTGTAAGGCATTCAATTTACTTAACATGGTTCAATTGTCCTCTCTTTAAAAATGCCTCTCTTGCCATTTGAATATCCTTCGAGATTTGATCTTTTAGTTCGTTTAAGCTATTAAACTTCCTTTCATCACGAATATACGATAGTGGTTGAACATCCAATGGATGAGTGTAAATTTGTTTATCAAAGTCTAGAATATGCACCTCAATGGTCATGGTGAAATTAGTTTCGCTAACAGTTGGTCGATAACCTATATTCATTACACCTTCATATTTCATATTTTCATGTTGAACTAAAACAGCATAAACACCTTTTTGTAAACCACAGCAATAATTCTGGTTTTCTATTTCAAGATTAGCCGTTGGAAAACCCATTTTACGTGCTAATTTTTTACCGTGAACAACAATACCAGTAAGATTCATGACGTTTCAGTTCCTTTCAAATAGCGGGTAGATATCTCTACCTACCCGCTACTTAGAGTAATTGATTATGCTGGCCAATCGGTAGGAATCATCCCTACCTTTCGACGAAAATACAACATTGGTTCTTTATCTTCTTTTTCTATTTGAATGATTTCACCTATGAAAATGATATGGTCACCAGCGTCAATTTGCTGTACTGTCTTACATTCAAGTACACCTAAAGAACCAGAGAGTATAGGAAGGTTATTGTCTGAAATAGTCCACGTAGCTGTTGAAAAACGATCAGGATCTTTTCCAGCAAAAGCCCAACATAATTCTTTTTGATCTTCCGAAAGAACGTGGACGGCAAATCCTTTAGACTGTTGAAATGCTTCAAGTGATGTGGATTTTCGATCGATACACCATAGAACCAATAAAGGCTCTAAGGACACTGATGCAAAGGAGTTCACAGTTAGGCCAAACGGTTTGCCCTCAAGGTCAGTGGTTGTCACAATCGTTACACCAGTTGGATAACTACCCATAATTTGTTTAAATAAATCTTTGTCATTACTCAATATGAACCCCCCATTTGTCATTAGTAAAGTGATGGACCCAGAGCTTTCCCTCCAGTAAGGTTCACCAATTGAACCAAGTCTTGACCGAACTGTTCTGACTGCTCTCTTACTTTATCTGCTAAAATTCTTCCATTTTCAACTGTGAAGCGAGAATAATAGAGCACTCCTGGGATTGTATGAATTTGAAAGAAGGACATCGCTGTTCTAAAACCTAAATCTAGACCTAGGTAATGATGATCACTGCCTCCAGTTGCTATTAGACCGGCCGCTTTTCCTTTCACATATTGGTCAGGAATTAAATCGATAAGATTCTTCATAGCACCTGTCATAGTTCCTCTATACATAGGTGATCCAAATAGGTAACCATCTGCTTGCTTAATCTTGGCCAAGACTAGCTGGGTTTGATGGTTATATTCCTCAATAGGCCTTCCATCACAAAAGTCTAGTTTTAGTATGGATAAATCTATGATCTCTACTTTTATTTCATTATTAACTGACTGCGCACCTTCTAAAGCGCTTTCAATTAATGCCCGGGTACGTCTACTAGAAGCAGAGCTTCCACAAATTCCAACTAATAGCACTTCTATAACCCCCTATCCTTCAATCAAGCCATTGTTACGTCTTTTACCTTAACAAAACGGAACGTCGACACTAGAGTATCTAAATCATAACCAACTATGATGGTCTTATAGTCTGTAATAATAGGAGTGATCACTAATGAAGGGTAAAGGGCTAATAGATCTCTAATTTCTTCCTCTGATAGATTCCCACTATGGATCCTTTCGATATGCTCTTTTTCTGTCTTTTTCTGAGGATTAATCAAGGAAAAAGAAAATGTATCAGGATAGACTAGATTCTTCGCACCACCTGGAATGATATCAGCGAGTCTTCCTATTTCTCCTCTTGTTAATTGAAAAACACTGTTATTTTCAACAGGAATCCCATTGTTTTTCATCCATGCTTTTGTAATTTCATACGCCGGATTACCAGATTTCCCATATAAAACCCACTTGTTCATAATTAAATCCCCCATTCTATTAATTAATAATTTTTTCATAAAATTGATTATGAAGAATTAGTAAACAGCTTGTTCAGTTCGTTGCTCAACAGCAGGCTCTTCTTTTATTGGATTTCTTATCCCAGCCTGTTCCAGTAAAGGAAGAACATTTTCATTAAAATAAGGCATTTCTTCCATATAATCTAGGAAGGATACTAGCGTTCCGGACACGCCCGTCTTAGATAATTTAATCATTTCATCAGCTACTTGTTCTGGGGTTCCTACAAAGCTCCATCCACCCCATCCTCCGATGAAGTTTTCTCTCATTTTTGTTAAGAACTCAGCAGTGTTAGAAGAAGATTGGATACCAAACATATCGCAAATAATATTGGCAACTTCCCAGTCTCCTTGCTCACGAACATAGTAATTATAAAAGTCTTTCGCTTCTTTTTCTGTTGGACGACATACGACAAAACCAGTTGTAAAGGTATTAATTTCCCTTCTATACTGCTCCCAGGCTAATTTTTTCATATAATTCGTCCATTCGGTTGCATGTTCCATTGACTCGATATAGCCGAAGTTGAAATCAGTGAATTTCGCAGAGTAATCTCGCCCTTTTTTAGAAGTTCCCGCACTAATTAATACCGGACGAGGACTTTGACTAGGTTTTGGTTCTTGCCAGCCATCTTTTATTTCGAAAAACTGTCCGGTATGATCAAAGAATTGTTCGGACCACATTTTTAAAACGACTTCCATCCACTCCGTTGCATACTCATATCCTTTATCATGCTCCATCTTCGTTCCGCCGAACATTTCCATTTCTTTAGGGAACCAACCCACAACCGTATTTAAACCAATTCTGCCTTTTGACACATCATCAATGGTAGAAAGCATTTTTGAAGCTACAATTGGATGCATAGTTGGTACATGAGAGGTACAAAAAAGATAGATTTTCTCAGTTACTGCAGCCATGGCTGCAGCCCAAGTATATGTCTCCATACAATTTCCATTGAAGTTACTTGATCCTCCAAATCCTCTCCAACGTGCCACAGGTACGATACATTCATAACCTGCATCTTCCATCATTTTCGCAATTTTTACATTCGTATCAAAATTAGGCTTGAAGGTTGTATCCGCTAATGTCATGGAACAAGAGTTATTCACGTTTGGTCCAAAAATGCCAAGTTTTAATTTATTATCATTAAACATTGGATTGCCTGCTTCTCTGAACACATCAAATCTACTCATTATTTCACCCCTATAGGATTTAGAATTGATTTTCTATCGTAGAAAAATCTACTAGTTTTAGCTAGGAAGTAGGATCCCTTTTTCTTGTAATTGTTTCGGAAAAGTAATAGACTCTTGTTCATTTTGCTGAAACGACTTTCTTACTCCAGCTTGTTCTAACAAAGGCATTACCTGCTCATTGAAATATGGCATCTCTGTCATATAATCTACAAATGATAGGAGTGTACCTGACACACCTGATTTGGCAATATTAATTAGCTTTTCAGCCACTTGTTCAGGAGTTCCGACAAGGGCATATCCACCCCATCCTGCGATAAAATTTTCTCGGAACTTTTTATTGAACTCAGGTGATTGGGACGCTGTATCAATATTGAATAACTCACAAATAATGTCAGTCACTTCATCATCACCGTTTTCTCTAACATAGTGGTTATAGAAGTCCCATGCCTCTTTCTCAGTTGGACGACATACAACAAAACTAGTTGTAAATGTATTGATTTCACGGTGATACTCATCCCATGCTAGTTTCTTCATTCGATTTGTCCATTCACTCGCTTGATCCATTGACTCAATAAATGAGAAATGAAAATCTGTATATTTTGCAGCGAAATTCATACCTGCTTTAGAAGAACCAGCATTAATAAGTACTGGACGAGGACTTTGACTTGGTTTCGGCTCTTGCCAACCATCCTTTACTTCAAAATATTCCCCTTTAAAATCAAAGAATTGCTCAGACCACATTTTTAAAACAACATCCATCCACTCAGCTGCAAACTCATAGCCTTGATCATGCCCTAATTTCTTTCCACCAAACATCCCCATTTCTTTAGGGAACCAACCAACTACCGTGTTTAAGCCAATTCGCCCGTTCGAAATATCATCAATAGTAGAAATCATCTTTGAAGCGACAATTGGGTGTATCGTTGGCATATGGGTGGTTGTAAATAAATAGATTTTTTTAGTAACTGCGGCCATCGCTGCAGCCCATGTATAAGTTTCCATACATCGACCATTAAAATTACTAGGGCCACCGAACCCTCTCCATCTAGCAACCGGAACAATACACTCATAACCTGCATCTTCCATCATTATTGCTATCTTTTTATTCGTTTCAAAATCTGGTTTAAAAGTTGTATCTGCAAGTGTCATGGCGCAAGAGTTATTTACATTCGGTCCGAAGATTCCTAATTTCAACTGATTCTCATTAAACATTGGGTTGCCAGCTTCTCTAAATGCATCGAATCTACTCATTTTTACACCATCCAATCTTATATTTTATTTTTAAGGCTCTTTTCTAACACATTGTTGCTATCTACACATTTTTTCGGAAATAAACGATATGTTCAACAGCCAATCTGGGCTTTATCACCTTAGAAAAGAGCTACTCTCAAAATAGACCAATAAAACCATCATTATATGGGGAAAAATCCGGCTTCTAGGATTTTTCCAAAACAACAAACTTTACGAAAACAGCCATTTTTAAAGAATTTTAAAAGGATCCGTAATGATGTTTCCTGTATCTACCCAGACACTTTTTACTTGCGTATATTCATTAACAGCATGAATTCCGTTTTCTCTTCCAATCCCACTAGCTTTATAGCCGCCAAACGGTGATGCGTAGGATACTTTCCGATAGTTGTTAATCCATACTGTACCTGCATTTAATTTACTCGCCATTCGATGGGCAAGCTGTACATCTTTTGTCCAAACAGCCGACGCTAAACCAAACTCTGTATCATTGGCAATACGAAGAGCATCTGCTTCATCCTTAAAGCGTATTAAACAAACGACTGGACCAAATATTTCTTCCTGTGCAATACGCATACTATTTTCAACATCACCAAAGATCGTTGGTTCAACAAAGAAGCCATCTTTCAATTCACCTGTTGTAGGCCTTTTTCCACCATGTAGTAATTTTGCCCCTTCACTTACACCAATCCCTATATATCTAAGTACTTTTTCATGCTGACCTTCAAACGCGACGGTTCCCATTTCTGTTTCCATATCAAGTGGATTTCCGAGACGAATTTTACTTGTTCTTTCTACAAGCTTTTCCGCAAATTCGTCATAAATAGAATCCTGTACTAACACCCTTGATCCAGCCATACACGTCTGACCTGACGCAGCGAAAATACCCGCTAAAACACCATTTACTGCATTATCTATATTCGCATCCTCAAAGATAATATTTGGCGATTTCCCCCCTAGTTCTAAGGAAACACGTGCAAAGTGTTCTGCAGAATTTTTGACAATTAATTTTCCTGTTGCAGAGGAGCCAGTAAATGCTAGTTTACGAACGTCAGGATGTTTTGTTAGAGCAGCACCGGCTGTATTTCCATATCCAGTTACAACATTAACAACTCCAGGTGGGAATCCAGCTTCTACAATGAGTTTAGCTAATTCTAATAGGGAAGCTGGGGTCACTTCAGACGGCTTAATGACCATAGTGTTTCCTGCTGCAAGTGCAGGACCTAGTTTAAATAGTGTTAATAATAAAGGGGAGTTCCATGGAATTATGGCCCCTACTACTCCAAGTGGCTCACGAACGGTATAGTTAATCATGTTTGGCACATCCACTGGAATGCTTTCTCCGTGAATTTTATCCGCAAGCCCTGCAAAATAGTAACACCAGCCAGGCAATGACTTTGTTTGCCCGAGCATTTCTCGTATTAATTTTCCATTATCCACTACTTCACTGATTGCTAGCATTTCTGCATTTTCGCCAATTAAATCCCCTAATTTACGTAAACGGGCCGCACGCTCGGCACCAGTATATCTTGACCATTCACCAGTCTCAAAGGCATCCTTAGCTGCTTTAACCGCTAGATGAATATCTTCTTCCTCACCCATGGGTGCTTTAGCCCATACTTCCCCAGTAAATGGGTTTACAGAATCGAAGGTTTTTCCGGAAACGCTTTCAACCCACTCATTGTTAATAAACATTTTATATTCTTGAATTCCGGTAAACGGTAGCTTAAAAAGTGTTTTAGTTTCTGTACTCATTTTGTAAATCCCCCTTAAAGTTGGTCGTATGTTTTGTTTTTTCATTTTGATAAAATTTCTCAAAATATTTCATATCCCTATGGATGTGTTGTTTCATTTTTTCTGTCGCTAACTCACTATCCTTCTTTTTCATAGCATTATATATTTCATAGTGTTCCAATAAGAAACTATCGGAACGATTATATTGTTTAATAATGGTATTTCTACAAAGGCGAATTAAAGTTTGAATGTTATGCATCATGGTTTTTAATCGGCTGTTGTGACTATAAGTCACAATGGAATCATGGAAGCGAGTATTTAATAAAATAACATCTTCCATATTTTTTTGTTCAATCGCTAATTGAGTCTGCTCTAAAATCTGATGTAATTCAACTAGTTCATGTTTGGTAATATACTTTGTAGCCCAATAGGCAGCACTAGCTTCTAAACCAATACGAACTTGATACAGCTCAATCACATCTTTAAGGGAAGGAGTAAATACAGTTATAATCCCTTCGTTATTAATAAGCAGGCCATCTTTTTCTAATCTTCGAAAGGCTTCTCTCACTGGGCTTCGGCTAACTCCAAAATCCTTGGCAACTTTTGTGTCTATTAATCTTTCCCCTATGGTAACTTGACCTTTAAGTATTCCTTCTTCCAGGTAACGATAAATTTGCTCATACAAAGGATCTGCTCGCTTAAGCTCTTGCATTTTTCCTTTCATTCCCCCTTTTGCAGTCTCTGATAACCAATAGCGTTCGAAATACTGTATTTTGTAATCTGTCGACTACTTGCTTTTATATATTGCAAGAACTGTGCCAATTGATTTCATCTGATTTTTTCATCTTAATAGTCTAAAAATTAGACAATATTATTATTTTTGGTGTCTAAAAATCAAATACCCATTTGAAAAATTGACAATATTCAAAAAATATATTATTTTCTAAATAATGATTAATTAATCTAATGAGGTGAATACATGTTATCTTCCCTTTATGCTTTTGAAATAGATCATTCCTTCTTAGCGAATATTTTTGACGCAATTTATGATGGAGTGAAAATTGTAGATAAAAAAGGCAACTTCATTTTCATAAATAAATCAGCGGAGAAAAATATGGGGATAGTCCGAGAAGAATGGTTAGGTAGAAACTTGAGAGATCTCCTTCCTAATTCCATTCTTGAAAAGGCGTTACATGAAGGTCAACCTCAAGTTCACAAACATAGTTATGTACTTGGAAAATACTTCATTGTACATGCCTCACCTTTGAAATATAAAGGAGAAGTAGTTGGAGCTGTGTCCACACATAAAGATGAAAGTGAATTAAATAAACTAAAATCTTCTATTGATAGTATGAATCTAAATAAATATATTGATTTTCTTGAAAATGAACTACATAGAACTCAAATGGTTCCTTTAGAAATGAAAGAATTTGTTCTATCAAAAGGAAGTCCTATTATTGCGGAACTTTCTAAGTTAAAGAAACTTGCCCCAACTGATATAGCCATTCTGATCCGCGGAGAAAGTGGGGTTGGAAAAGAGTTAATTGCAAAAGGAATTCATCAACTTTCTAATCGAATGGGAAAACCGTATATTACGATTAACTGTGCAGCTATTCCTGAGTCATTATTGGAAAGTGAACTTTTTGGTTATGATGAGGGCGCTTTTACCGGAGCAAAAAAACAAGGAAACAAAGGGAAATTTGAACTAGCAAATGGAGGTACGATTTTCCTCGATGAAATTGGTGAAATGAGCTATCATCTCCAAGCAAAACTGCTTAGAGTCCTACAACAGAAAGAACTAGTTAGAGTGGGAGGAAGTAAGGTCATACCACTGGATGTACGTGTAATTACTGCCACTCACTGTAATCTTGAGGACATGATTGAAAATAATCGGTTTCGAGAAGATCTGTATTATCGAATAAATGGATTTACACTTACTATCCCACCTTTACGTGAGAGGAAAACAGATATAGAAATCCTCATCTTACATTTCCTGAAAGAATTTTCGCATAAATACAATAAACAAATTGGCATTAGCCGCGAAGCGAATGACTTCTTAATAAACCATCCTTTAACTGGTAATGTCCGGGAGTTAAAGAGTGCGCTTGAACACGGCTTTGTTTTAGCCGAGACTGATAAGATTCAAATTAGTGATTTGCCAGGTTCAATTGCAAATCATCCTAAACATCTAGAAAAGACTATTCCGCTTCTAAATAGTAAAATAGCACTCGATACCTATGTCCAAAATGGCGTATTAAATATTTCGGAAAATATGAAAAAGATGGAGATTGAATTAATTACTAAGGCTCTTACAATTACTAAAAATAATCGCTCACAAGCCATTGATCTGCTTGGAATTTCACGTCAATCCTTTTATGATCGTTTAAAAAAATATGAAAAAGAGATTTCTATTCAAGTCTAAATGAAAACGTTAACATTCTAGATTCATCTGAATGTAAATCAACACTATAAATGATGTCAGTGTTGCAACTTAAAAGAAAAACCAGATAAATATGGAAACCTCTATTAAGGCTATCATTTATCAATAGTTGATCTTAATCAGTAAAAACGCACCTTTTTCAGATTTTCCGACTGTTTATTGGAAATACTAAAATTGGATGGCAATATGAAGGAGGGACATTCATGCAACAAAATCAACAAGCAAAAGCTGTTACCAAGCCTGAATTTGCTGGAACAGATGCACAAAAAGTGAAAGAGGAAATAAAAAATGATGTAAGACAAGGAAAAGGTGCCATGACTTCTCGAGAGGCAGGAGCCATGCAAGATTAAGAACGCTTTGAATAGATTAAATTGTGAAAAAAAGGGACACTATTAAGCTTAGATAGAGTCCCTCACTTTATATTTATCTATCTAATACGCATGACTCCTCACTTCATCCGAAACGATTAACTCCGGCTCAGTCGAGTCAATCACATCCTGTACACTATAGCCTTGTGCCACTTCCACCAGTTTTAATCCATCCTTCGTTACATCAATAACGGCACGATCGGTGATAATTCGATCCACTACTTGTTGGCCTGTTAAAGGCAACGAGCATTTTTTTAAAATCTTGGGCTCCCCGGCCTTGTTCACATGTTCCATGATCACAATAATTCTTTTGGCTCCATGAACTAAGTCCATCGCTCCACCCATGCCTTTAATCATTTTCCCCGGTATCATCCAGTTGGCTAAATCACCTTTTTCGGAAACCTCCATCCCACCTAAGATGGCTAAATCAATATGACCCCCACGGATCATGGCGAATGATTCTGCATTACTAAAGAAACTGGCCCCTTGGATGGCCGTTACGGTTTCTTTTCCAGCGTTAATTAGATCTGGATCTACCTCTTCTTTCATGGGATATGGACCAATCCCTAGTAAACCATTCTCTGATTGTAGAACCACTTGCTTATGTTCAGAAAGATAGTTTGCAACCATCGTTGGCATCCCAATACCTAAGTTTACGTAGAAACCATCTTGAATTTCTTTTTCCGCTCTTTGTGCAATTTGTACTCTTACGTTTTTTGTCATCTTTGTCCCCTCCTCTATATTATGCTTGAACCGTAAGTCGTTCGATTCTCTTTTCCTGTTTCCCTACGATTAGTCCTTGAACATAAATACTTGGTGTATGAATTTGATCGGGATCTAGTTCTCCAACTTCTACAATTTCCTCTACCTCAGCAATCGTTATTTTCCCTGCTGCCGCCATCATAGGATTGAAGTTTTGAGCGGTTTTCCGATAAATCACATTCCCCATCTTGTCGGCTTTCCACGCTTTTATTAAACTAAAATCGGCCGTAAGTGCCTCTTCAAGTAAAAATTTCTTCCCATGAAATTCCCTTGTTTCTCTTCCTTCGGCAATAGGTGTCCCCACTCCAGCTGGAGTATAAAAAGCTGGAACCCCGGCTCCACCTGCCCGAATTTTCTCCGATAAAGATCCTTGTGGCGTGAGTTGGACCTCTAATTCTCCGCTTAGTACTTGTCTTTCAAACTCTTTATTTTCACCCACATACGATGAAATCATCTTTTTGATTTGTTTATTTTGGAGTAAAAGTCCAAGTCCCCAATCATCTACTCCACAATTGTTTGAAATGACCGTTAAATCTTTCACGTTCTTCTCACAAAGAGCTTTGATAAGGTTCTCTGGTATTCCCACCAGTCCAAATCCCCCAACCATTAGAGTCATCCCGTCTCTAATGTCTTGCACCGCTTCTTCAAAACTAGTAAAAATCTTTTTCATCTCATTGCACCTCTTTTTCATAGTTTTCTATAATCGTTGAAACTCCCTGGCCACCACCGATGCATAACGTCGCTAAGCCATATTTTCCGTTTCTTCTTTTTAATTCATGAATCAAAGTCGTAAGAATTCTTGCCCCACTGGCTCCAATCGGATCTCCTAAGGCAATAGCTCCTCCATTTACATTGAGTTGATCTTTTGAAAATTGAAGCTCTCTACCAACCGCAAGTGCTTGTGCCGCAAATGCTTCATTCGCTTCGATTAAATCTAGGTCATTTATGCTAAGACCTGCTTTACGTAAGGCTTTTTTCGTGGCTGGAACTGGACCGATTCCCATCACACTTGGGTCTACTGCGGCACTGGCATTGGCTCGAATCGTAACTAGTGGTTCAATACCAAGTTCTTTCGCCTTACGAAGACTCATCATGAGAACCGCAGCGGCTCCATCATTAATTCCTGAAGCATTCCCTGCCGTTACACGACCATCCTTTTTAAATGCTGCCCTTAGCTTACCTAGTTTTTCTACCGTGGTTCCCGGCTTCACGAATTCGTCCGTATCAAAAATAAGGGGCTCTCCTTTACGTTGCGGTATTTCAACAGCGACTATTTCATCCTTGAATGTCCCTTCGTGTATGGCTTTTGCTGCTTTTTCTTGACTCCATGCAGAAAATTCATCTTGCTCTTGACGCGTTACTTCATATTGGTCACAAAGATTTTCTGCCGTGATTCCCATATGATAATCATTAAAAGCACACCATAAACCATCATGAATCATACTGTCTATCAGCTTTTGATCTCCCATTCGGAGCCCGTCTCTTGCTCCCATAGATAAGTAAGGTGCTTGACTCATATTTTCCATTCCGCCAGCCACTACGATTTCGGCATCTCCTGTTAAAATCGCTTGAGCGGCTAAATGGACCGCCTTTAATCCTGATCCACACACTTTATTTAACGTAAAAGCAGACACATGCTTAGGTAGACCTGCAAGGATAGCTGACTGTCGAGCTGGGTTCTGGCCCAGTCCTGCTTGAAGCACATTCCCCATGATCACTTCATCGATTTGATCACCTTGTACACCTACCTGTTCAAGGACGGCTTTTATCACTTTTGCACCTAATTCAACAGCACTTACATTTTTTAAACTGCCTCCGAATTGACCAATCGGCGTTCTTAAAGCGCTTACAATCACAACCTCGTTGTTGTTAGCCATCCATCTGCGCCTCCCCTTCTATCGATAAATCAGAATTTTTCATTTATTAATTACTTTAAATTTACAGCATTCTCACTTATGAGTAAAATGAATAATAGTTATATGATTTATTCCAGAATAGAATAAAGTGGTGATAATGATGGAATTAAAGGATCTACGATATTTTACCGAAGTAGCGAATTACGGTAGCTTCACAAAAGCAGCGGCAAGCACTTATCTCTCACAGCCTACATTAAGTAAATCCATAAAAAAATTAGAATCCGAGCTTAACGTCGAACTGTTTGAACGTTCGACACGATCATTAATGTTGACTGATGCTGGAGAAATTGTTCTTCAGCAAGCTAGAAAAATATTAGGAGCGACAGATGAACTTTCCAGCTTATTAGATGATTTAATCAACCTGCCAACCGGAAATATTAAGATTGGAATTCCCCCTTTAATTGGAACGCTTTTTTTTCCAGGGATAGCAAAAACCTGTAGACAGCAATATCCACAGGTCTCTTTAGAATTAATTGAACGAGGAGCCAAACGAATTGAACAATTAGTAGAAGAAGGTCAAGTCGATGTAGGCATCATTGTTTTTCCCACGGACGATAGTAAATTCGATATTACTCCGTTTATTAAAGAAGAGTTCATGCTGTATACAAGTAGCAAGCATCAGTTTGCCACGTTAAAAGAGGTCAGCCTTCAACAACTAGCCGAAGAGAATTTTATCGTGTTTAATCGGGAATTCGCTTTACACGAACTAGTGATCAAAGAATGTCAGAAAGCGGGCTTTCAACCAAACATTGCACATGAAAGCTCACAATGGGATTTAATAACGGAATTGGTTGGAGCGGAGCTGGGCATTACATTACTACCAAAATCCATCTATCGAAAAATGGATCACAACACCATTCAAATGATTAAATTAACCTCTCCACCGATGTGGGAACTTGGATTTATCACGAAAAAAGACAGATATCAATCTTTCGCCGTAAGGGCTCTATTGGAGCTTGTTTCTGCGGAAAATAAAAAATAAAGGCTCTTTTCTAAAACATTGTTGCTATAAACACACTTTTTAGGAAATTAACTATATGTTTCACCAGCCAATCAGAATTTTTTCATCCTTAGAAAAGAGCTACTCTCCAAATAGACCAATAAACCCAGCGTTATACGGGGAAAAATCCGGTATTTGGGATTTTTCCAATAACAACAATCTTTACGAAAACAGCCAAAATAAAACAAATAACCAAACCAATGGAAAAAAGCTCGAAAGCATTCGAGCTTTCCACCTATAGAATCTGGTCACGAGTTAACGGGACTTATTGGGGAACGAATCTTTTCTCAAACGCACCTGATAATCCCGTTCAATCCCCTCTTTCCAACTTCGATCGATTTTCTTCCCGCTACGAAGTTTTATTACAGCCTCACTTACCATCTCATAATTTAATTGTGTTCCTTTGTTGTCGGCATGGTAATCTACCGCAAAGTCTTCTTCAATTCCAAACTGTTCGGCTGTTGCGATCGCATCAATATTCGCCCCGAGAAACATAAATTCCCATCCATATTTCTTTTTTTGATGTGTAATCATTTTCTTAATTTTTTCAGGAGTAAATTCACGACTAGCATTTTCCATTCCATCGGTGGTAATGATGAATAGGACTTGATTCGCTCGCTCACCTGCACTTGTGTGTTTTTGTACATTCACGATTTTTTGGATAGAAAAGCCAATTGCATCCAGTAAGGCCGTTGTCCCTGCTACCTCATAGTCACGCTCCGTAATAGAAGAGATGCCTCTTACGTTGATTCGATCATGTAGGAGTTCATACTGATGGTTGAATAATACCGTCGTAACAAAGGCTTCCCCTTCTGCTTTTTTCTGTTTGTTTAGCATGGAATTATAGCCACCGATTGTATCCTTTTCGAGTCCAGCCATGGAACCACTTTTATCTAGGATAAACACCACTTCTGTTACATTCTTTTTCATTCTTGAAATCCTCCACTTCATTTATTTATACATGTAGGATATCAAGATTGGATAAAGAAAAGGTCGCTTCAAAAGCGACATTTACGCACCTAATAATGGTTGATCAAAAGCAAATAATGCCTCATTGATTTCGTGAATATTATACTTGCCTTGTTGAATGAAAAATTCAATAATTACATCTAATTTACTGCTCCGGGACAAAGTATATCCGGCTGCAGACAGCAAATCGTTGGTTTCGTGTACATCTAGATGTAAAGCAATGGCAAAGGCAAGGGCTGTTTTCTTTGTAGGCGTGTATTCTAGTTTATTTCGAATTTTCGAGAACAAGCGACGATCCACATTCGCCCTTCGATAAGTATCCACATCTGTCATTCCTTTCTCATCAATCAACCGAAGCAGACGTTCTGAGAATGACTCATCGAGTTCCTCTACTAGATCTACAAGGTTAAGCTCACTCTTTATTTCGTAACATTCTTCTGGAATAGTGTGAATCTCTTGCAAATCTTCCGTCATAAACCGGTCTTGTCGGCGATGAAACGTAAGTTCTACTTCCTCAACATAGTGTTCATCAATATATTCATAGATTGAGGAGAAAAGCTTTTGACTTAAACCAAATGAGGCTTGATCGAACACGACTAAATAAACAAGCATGTCATTGTGTAAAAGAAAATGACTAATCGTAGAAACGGCAATTTGTAAGGCCTCTTCTTTAGGAAATCCATAGATCCCCGTCGAAATTAGCGGAAAGGCGATGGACTTACATTGATTTTTCTTAGCTAGCTTTAAAGAGTGCTCGTATGAGTTCTTAAGGAGTTCTGATTCTTGATGAGAACCATCCTTCCAAATGGGACCTGGTGTATGTATGACGTAGTTGGCAGGCAAATGAAATCCATCTGTGATGACCGCCTGACCAACCGGACAGCCTCCAATCTTTTCACAAGCATGTGTTAGTTCCTTCACACCAGCAGCTTGGAAAATAGCCCCACAAACACCACCGCCCATTCTTAATTCCGTGTTCGCAGCGTTAACAATCGCATCTACCTTCATCTTTGTTAGATCATGGCGGATGATTTCTAATGGCATGAATGTTGTCTCCTTCCATTTTAAAAAAAGCTGTTTTCGCAAAGATTGCTGTTAAAATCCTTTTTTTATTTTTCTAATCTGCTCCACATGGTTTTGGATATGTTCTATTGAGTGTTCTAACAACTCTTTAAACGTAAATTCTCCATCAATATTGTGGGTTCCTACACGCAAGAAATCATCCTCGCTTAATTTCGTTAAAATAGGAATAAAACTATTAATCATCGTTTCTAACAACGTAAGATACAGCTGATGATCCAGGTCATGCGTCTGTAGGTTAGACGTCCATGCATCTTGATCAAAGGCAGTAAGAATAGGATTATTTTCTGATAAAACGGACTTCATTCGATGTATATGTACTAGCTCCGCATCCGTAACATGAATGACGATTTCCCTTATACTCCAGCTTTTCTCAGATGGTTTATATAAGATTTGCTCTTTCGTTAAACCATCCATTTCCGTAACTATTTTGCTGTAACTTTCTTTATACTCATTAATTAAATGTAAATATTTCATCATTATTCCCTCCTTAAAATTCGTAAAATGCACTTAGGCTCACGTTTTCTAATCACTCTACATAACAAGGAATACACTCTTTTTATGTTGTTAATTATATCTCAACATGATATGATTTTAAATAATAAAGAATCTTAATACGATATAAACAAGGAGGGGTTTATATGTGGGAACTCTTGTATCCTACTAGTATTACAGGAATAATATTATTCTTGATTGGTTCGTTTTTGACTGTAAATTCTTACATCGACAATTACAGGTCTAAACATAGATAATTTTAACTAAGGCTCTTTTCTTAAACTTTGTTGTTTTTTAGAACATAATTTTAATGATTGTGCTAAGTTTAAGCAGAAAATAGCTTTAATTTTAATTAGAAAAATGCCTGCAAACTAAATTATTAAGCGTAAAATAGCTACTTCCACGTTAAAATCGGCTTTAAGATTTTAACAACATTCTTTACGAAAACAGCCTTAACTAATTACCCTCTCCGATTTTATAGCATTATGTCTTTATCCTTTCCTATTGTGAATAAAAAACGAACACCCGCCAAGAGGTGTTCGTTTAAAATTATCTAAGCTCGGCCCCTTAGAAACACCTCTTCAACAAAATGATAAAATTTCTCCTCTGCTTCGGAATGTGTCTTGACTGTAAAAAGCAACGTATGTTCAGGATATTCAGGATTCTCTTCTTTGTTAGAAAAATCCTCAAAAAAGATATCCCACATCCCTTGGTCATTTTTAAACCCAATCGCTTCTATATATTCATTCTCTTCTTCAAGGTAATAACTAATATGCCAATGGCGCCCTTTTAAATGTTTCTGGATTTCGTCTGCATACGGTTCAAACGAAGTCTCTATATCGATTAATTCCATATCTTTGGATAGGTGTTTAGTTTGAATTGGGATGGGTTCAGGAAGATCTTCATTATCATATAAGATGCCTGCCAAAGAGTAAGCCAAATCCTTTTTTGCGTTTTTTATCGCTTTCCGTTTGGTTTCCCCTCGAGATAAAGGAAAGTCCCAACCAGCCTCAGAAAACAAAGTGGGGAAATAAACACCAAACACTCCCTCATCGTCCTGTTGTATAAATGCTGGATAAACAAATTTTTCGGAATTAATAATAATCACCCATCCTTTACTTCCGTTTATTTGACCTAGTTATTTAATCAATGCCTAATTCGCTTATATAAAAGAGCAGACAATGATGAGTAAACTAGCTGGATGTCTACGAAAACACCCAGAAAGTTTCCACGAATAGATTCAATAAATTATTTTCCATTTGACTTTATCACACCGGCTATTGTTTTTCTATAAAAGGGAAAGAGCATTCCTAGTTACACGGAAATGCTCTAATCTTTTTCATTCACTTAAAGGTATCTAATAATCTTTTTACTTCTTGTAGTGGTACATCTTGTGTGACGATCTCATACATATAGTCATCCTTTTCACCTTTTAGATGAAAATTGGGAATCCCGTTGATTTCGTATACCTTCCAGTTGATCTCATTTATCTTAACATTTTCGATCTCTTCTCCAAGCTCTGCAGGAAAGTCTCCAGTTGTTCTCACCACCGTATCTTCAGGATACATCCTTGTGTACAGTAATCTTGAACCAGACCCTTGTTCCGACTCTGGTTTGTTATAGCTGTAGACAACATAAGCTTGCTGATCGTCATGATATTTCTCAATACTTGCTGAAAAAGGGGTTACTTTTGAATCGTTAAATTCATAGAAATAGGGAATTGTATCTCGTTGAATGCCCATTACTTTTTCTACTGCCGTTGAAATGGTATCCGCATGTTCGATCACTTCAATATCGTATTCTCTTTCATCATTTACAGGGGAAGTAGGGATATATCGGTTATAATCGTCTACTTCTGGAATAAACTCTTTTTCTTTAAATTCCTTATTTATCACAAGGGAAGTCGTGTATAAAGAACTGATGATCTCTTCAGATTGGTTATAAATTTCCCTTTTTAAAATGATCCCTGTATCTTTGTCAACCCAAATTCGAAAGCTCGTCTCATCTGGTTGTACATGATTCATCTCTCTTATACTCTCATCAATATGACCATAAATAACCATGGTATTGTGACCAATGACTTCTTCATTCTGTTTTTCAATATCCCATCGGTCTTCGTATCGTAAATATTTTGCGACAAATTCATACCAGAATAGATTTCCGCTGACTGGTGGTCGTACTCTGAACTGATCATGAGAATCATAAATTTTATATAAATCAATTTGGAAGACATCCTTCGCTTGAACTTTATCCTTTTTTCCACCAAATCCGAAGTAGTCTTGAACAACAAATTGTTTCCTATTTACATCTATATTCCACGTGAATTCCTCGTTATAATAAATCTCATTTTCTTGGAGTTCAGAATGAGGATTATTTTCATCCGGGTAGTTAATCACTTTTTCATATCCACCAATGACATTCTTCTTGCTATATTTGTATTCCACTTTTGTTTTACTGGTAGAACCATCAAAATAAGAGTCAAACGTTTCATAGGTTCCAGCTGCTGTTTCAAAATAATCTACGGAGTTAAGGAGTCTTGTTAAAATATCTTCCTTCGACAGATTCTCATAATTCTCTTTTGGCACAGGGTGTTTGGCAATCTCCAGGATCTTCTCTTCCCCTTTTTCCTCATCCGTTTCCTCCTGACTTGCCTGGTTCTCTTGTTTAAAGAAGCCTTCGTGATTTAGAACGAACAAGCTGATACTTCCTATAAAAAAAGTACAGAAGCATACACTTAATACGAACCCCATTCGTGGATGAAGCACGGATTTTTTACTATATTGGTTGCTAACCAAATGTTTTCTCACGATTGCTTTGTTTTTTTCACTGAAATTTAAATCTTTTAACACCGTATCGTCCATGTCTTTCTTTAAGTTTTTTAACCGATCAGTCAATGCTTCTCCCTCCTTGTAACTTCTTTTTCAGTAGATTTCTTCCCCTGTGTAACCTCGATTTAATGGTTTGATTACTAATCCCAATTAGCTCTGTTATTTGTTGATAAGACAATTCTTCATAATAAAATAGAATAATAACTTCTCGGTACTTTATGGGTAAATCTAACACGCATTGGGAAAGCTCACTTTTCGACTCTATTTCCAATAATTCAGCCTCTGGTGTTTTTCTACTGATTTTATTATGGGAGAAAAAATCATTAATAATGATATTCCTAAAGCTCCAACTTCTTAATCGGTCCTTACATAGATTAACGGTTATGGAATATATCCAAGTTTTATAGGTTGATTCATTTCGGAACGTGTCTAGTTTTTGAAAGCACTTGATAAATACATCTTGAGCCACGTCCTCAGCCAGTTGTTCCTGCTTTAAATATGTAAATGCTAGTCTTACCACCTGTTTTCCGTATTCATTCATCAACCATTCAATGGTTTCTTCTTTTGTATAAAATATAGGTTCCATCTCTATCCTCTTACTCTCTAACATGATTCACACCCTTCCAAACGTTAGACGGTGCTCGAAAGGAATGGTTGCAAAAAAATTCCCCTTATCCCCTAACCTCTCCCCCCATATAGAAAAAAGAGTAGTATTCACGTCAAAACGTAAAATACTACTCTTTTTCACTATAAAAATAAGTCCGATCCATTGAAAAACGAAAGATCTTATGGTAAATTTATATAGATACACATTGTATAATTAAAATTTCGTATATTTCCCCTACTTTAATTATACAACATAATAGTTTCGTTCGTCAACCCCCATTACAAAATTTTTAAGGAGTGCTTGCCTATGAATTCAGCGTTACAGCAGGAGCAAAAACGAGTGGAAAGTGTTATGCAAATCATAAAAAATCACATCGGCAATTTGGAGGAAGAAACAGCTCAGCATCGGAACGAAGTGATTCATATCCGCAAACACTTTTGGGATGAAATCAAGGTGAATCTTGATACCTTTGACGATTTTCTTGAGACCATCATTGGGTTGAGACAAGAAGCACAGGCTCTTTCGGTAAGTCAAAGCAGCCATAAACATGCGTCCAAGAGATTGTCTACACTACGCCGAATGCAAGAAGCTCCCTACTTCGGGCGAATTGATTTCCTGGAAGAAGGAAATTCCAATCAGGAGCATATCTATATTGGAATCTCTACTCTTACAGATGAAAGTGGTGATGATTTCCTAATTTATGACTGGAGAGCACCAATCGCAAGTGTCTATTACGATTACCAGCCCGGTCCAGCTAAGTATGTTACACCTGGAGGGACGATCCAAGGCATGTTGGAGAAAAAGTGGCAGTATCTAATCCGTGGTGGCGTTCTTCAATCCATGTTTGATACAAGTCTCACTATTGGAGATGAGATTTTACAGCAGGTATTAGGAAATGGCACGGACAAACATATGCACAATATCGTAGCCACTATTCAACAGGAGCAAAATCAAATTATCCGTCATGATCGTGGAAGATTGCTTATCGTTCACGGTGCAGCTGGAAGTGGCAAGACATCAGCTGCCCTACAGCGGATTGCTTATTTGCTCTACACATATCGAGCTCATTTGAATGCAGATCAAATTATTTTATTTTCTCCTAATTCCATGTTTAATAGTTACGTGTCTAATGTGCTACCGGAACTTGGCGAAGAAAATATGCAACAAGTCACTTTTCAGGAATACTTGGACCACCGGCTAAGTAAAGAGTTTCACATTGAAAATCCCTACGAGCAATTGGAATATGTGTTAACGGCCACAAATACACCTTCGTACAAATCAAGGGTAGCGGGCATCCGCTTCAAAGCATCTCTTCTCTTCTTTGAAGCGCTCCATTCCTACAGGAAATCACTGGAGTTATCTGGCATGGTATTCAAGGACATTATGTTTAGAGGAAGGCCGATTGTGACCGCTCAACAAATATCAGACAGGTTTTATCATACCGACACCTCCCTCCGCTTCCCTAACAGGATTGAAAGATTGAAGGATTGGCTGGTGAAGCAAATCAATAAAGCCGAAAAAGATGAACGAAGGAAGTCATGGGTTCAGGAGGAAATCGAGCTGTTAAGTAATGAGGAATACCATAGGGCACATACCTTCTTAGCGAAAAAACGAGGATTTACTAGGGAAGAAATGGCCGATTATGAAATCGAGCCTGACGCATTGGCCCGACTGATTGTTCACCAAAAATGGAAACCGTTGCGAAAACGAGTTCAGGCGTTGCATTTTGTAGATATGAAAAAGATATACCAACAGCTTTTTGCGGATCATGAAGAGATCCATCAGTGGATTGATGGGGAAAAACCCGCCGAGTGGGAGGAGATTTGCCAGACAACAATCGAAAGGCTTGATGAAGGAAAATTAACGTACGAGGATGCTACTCCGTTCTTACTTATGCAAGAGCTGATTCTTGGCTTTCATTCGAACGGTTCGATCAAGCATATACTGATTGACGAGGCTCAGGATTATTCACCGTTTCAATTCGAGTTTCTCAAGCGTTTATTTCCTTCAGCAAAAATGACTGTGCTAGGTGACTTTAATCAGGCGATATTTGCCCATGCTAGCGATATGAATGATTTTCACCCTCTTATCAACTTATACGGACAGAGCGAAACGGAAGTCATCAACATGGCAAAAAGCTACCGATCCACTAAACCGATTATCGAATTTTTCCGCCATCTAGTGCCTAATGGTGATAAGATTATCCCTTTCGAACGCGACGGAGACCTACCCGTACTAACACAAGTGCTTGATCACACAGAGCTGCACCGCTCCATCGTTTCCAAAGTCGCCACATTAAGAAGTCAACATTATAATAGTATTGCGATCATTTGCAAATCCGCGGAGGAAAGTATGAGCGCCTACGAAGCTTTGTCCGACATCGACAATCTTAAGCTCTTAAGAAGTGGCTCGATGGAATATGAACAAGGAGTGGTTGTTATACCGTCATATTTGTCCAAAGGCATCGAATTTGAAGCGGTCATTATTTATGACGTTTCAGAGAAAGTTTACGGTGATGAGAGCCTTCGTAGAGTTTTCTATACCTCCTGCACGAGAGCCATGCATCATTTGCAGCTTTACAGTGTAGGTGATCCAACTCCATTTTTGCAAAATAACATGCAAGGAACGTTCATTCAAGCTTAAGGTTGAATGGTAATAAGGCCGGCTTACATAGCCGGCCTTATACCTTTATAAATCCAACCCATTTAATAGATTTCTTAATTCTTTCAATTCCTCTACCGTTAACGTGACACCTTTACCCATTTTCTCATGTTCAGGAGCCCATTCGCGGAGGTCATACTTAGGTGCTTTTCCATTCCAACTAATCAGGTTTAACTCCTTTGACCATCCTTTAGGAGATTGCGAAATCGAACCGATTGTTTCTTGAATTTCATACTTAATTTCAGCCATCGTCTTACCTCCCACCTCTAAAAATTAAGAATAAATGGAGCGCTGTTCGTTCGCTCGTTTAAAGGTAATCCCTGTATCTATTGCCGCAAAATGTTTTTCACCGCAACGAATTTTCGCCATTTCTGTCGTACGTACACCTTCCGCTGAGGTGCTGCCTTTCGTTTCAACAATAAAATAGAGCTTGTCCGTTCCTTCTTGTTCTAAAGATAGTGCCCAGTCTGGGTTGTATCTTCCTAAAGGAGTTTTGATTTTAAACTCTTGTGGAAGTTTGATGTAAAATTTTACGTTTTTATCGGTTTCACAAGCCTGT
Source organism: Bacillaceae bacterium (assembly GCA_041640555.1). GTDB lineage: Bacteria > Bacillota > Bacilli > Bacillales > Cytobacillaceae > Robertmurraya_A. The sequence continues at coordinate 476,392 of JBEQAB010000001.1, read as the reverse complement.
GCAAAGTCTCTTTCTACATTTGAATCCACCACAACATGGTCATAAGGAGAGCGATTGTCATGCACACGAACGATTGAATCCGTATAGCTCTCTATATCTTCTTGTACAAATAAGGATTGTTCATACACTTCCCCATGTGGCAATTTCTCATATTTAATTCCATCAACCATGGCCAATCGTTTGGCGGAATTAATGATACGAGCGGTTTCCATCATATACGTTTGTGGGTTTCGTTTAAAATCACGCAAGGTATCACTTTGTTTTAGGATGGCAATCAATGTCTTACGTGTTAACTTTGTTTCATTCTGTAGAAAAGTCAAAATGTCAGGAGCTTTTTTGTACTGGTTTTCAGACATCGCGAATGGTGTTTGCTCTTCAACAATTGTTTCAATTCCTGACCCCGTTGTTTCTAATCGATGGCGCTCGTATTCAAGCTTGACCATTCGAATTTCCAGTTCATCCCTTAATTTACTTGCCGCTTGTTCTATAAAAGCGTTCGAATTCAATTGAATTGAGTAACTGGTTTTATACTTGATTCGCTCCCATAGCTCTAAAAATGGACCAGCTAGAGCTTCCTTATTTAATTTAACCGAAACTTTTTTGGCATTGTCTTTAATTTCAATCTTATCCACATTGAACTTTTGCTCAATGGCAGCAATGATCTTTTCTTTCATATCCACTGCCATTTCTTTAAAGCTCTCCGGAATATCAAAGGAACCGTCTTTTATCGCTTTTGCCAAGCTTTCCGTCCCTTTATTTTTGGAATCTACGAAGTTCTGCTCTTTCAGATATCGTATCAACTCTTTTGATTTTTCATGACCAAGTGGCGTTTTGTATCCTGTTTCCTCGTCGACTTCAACCACTAAGGAGCTAAATATATCCGCTGCAAACAGTCCGAAATCAACGCCTTCTTCTTCGTACTCTTGCTGAAGCCCTTTGGCAAATTCGTCGTAACTTTCATTAGCCATAATGGTTAACGTATTAACATCGAATCCTGGCATACGTTCCCCGTTTTGATTCACCGCAATCCGTAAGCCACGTCCGATCTTTTGTCGTTTCGTAATGGTATCTCTTGTCTCAATCAGTGTACAGATTTGAAACACGTTAGGATTATCCCAACCTTCTTTTAATGCGGAGTGAGAAAAAATAAAGCGTAGCTTATGAGCTTTTTTAACATTTCCCTTTGACTCGTCATAAAAAGTAAGTAAATCCTCTTTATCTTTCATTATAATTTGGTACGTATTCTCATCTGCTTGACTTGATCCATTTGTATTTTTATATCGGCCTTTATCAACGGAAAAATACCCATCATGAACTTCTGATACTGGAATATGACGATCACGCAACACTTTATATTTCTCCGAGGAAATCACATCTTCATACTCTTCTTCAAAGATGGTTGCATATTCCCCATTGACCACTTTATTATTTTCATCATACTGACGATAACTTGATACATTATCTAAAAAGAAGAGACTCAATACCTTAACCCCAAGTGGATTCAGCTTCAGTTCCTTGTTTAGATGCTCTTCAATGGTTTTTCGAATTTGACCACGTTTTAAATACAGATCATTCTCTAACATTTCACTCAATCGGATGATTGACGGATTCCCTGAGAACTCGATATATTCATTTCCGGGTTCCGCAGAGATATCTTTTACAAAGCCGACTTGTTCGTAAGCAGCAATCCGTTTGGACTTCAAGTAGAGATCATCGTCTTTTTTAAGCTTGATTTCTTTTTTCTCAATCGAAGTTTTGTTTTTGACCAACATCTCAATGGTGGCTGTAATCGAAGCTTTTGTCGATTTGATTCCCTTCAACTTCATGTATGCTTCGTTTCCATCAATTGATTTTTTGATTCCAGCCACTTCTATTTGCTTCACCAGCTTTTGCTGATAGGCTTCTACCGGGCCTAATTTATAGAGCAAAGGATAGCTCTTATTTTTATGCGTTGCTGAAAAACGGAAGACGATTGAAGGGTTTAGCGCTAATATCGCTTGTTGCGCATTTTCCGTGTTATCGACACTTTGAGGTTCATCAATAATCACGATGGGATTCGTTTCACTAACTAATTCTTTCGGTGAAATTCCGTATAAAGCATCCATGTCGTTGCGATTAAATATATTATCATTGCTGTTAAATGATTGAATATTAATAATCATGATTTCGATATCCTCATTTGTAGCAAAGGCCTGTACATGATTGAGGTTTTTACTATCATACATAAATGCCCGATAGACAATTCCCTGCATTTGTGATTTAAAATAATCTTTGGTTATACCGATCGATTTCATTACCCCTTCTTTAATTGCAACCGAAGGGACAACAATAATAAACTTAGTAAACCCATACTTTCTATTGAGTTCAAGAATGGATTTTAAATAGACAAAGGTTTTTCCAGTTCCTGTTTCCATTTCGATATTAAACTGTGGAGTGGGCATCGGTATGGACTCTGAAATCGGTATTCCTTGCTCAATTTGAATCTGCTGCACATTTTGTAATAATTTACTTACGGATAAATCAATCTTATTTCCGATCCCCTTATCACCAAATAACTTTCCTTGAGCATCTTGATCCATAATGGTGAATTCAGATTTCCGTACTTGTTGACCATCGAATGCATTGATAATGGAGTTAATCGCATCACTCTGGTAACTAAGCTCATCAAATTGTATCTTCATTCCACTCACCTCTATATCGTCAACAGATTATCTTCTGGATAACCTGCATCCTTTAACAATTCCATACAATTCAATTTTTCTGAATCATTCCCACCAAAGCCAGCATCACTCAATACGACACTACTAGTTTCAATTCCATATTCATTCCGTTTATCAATAATGGCTTGGGCAACCATTGTATCAATGTGGTCGGCAAGACAAATAAATAAGTTACCAAAGGCAATGTCATACACATTCTTTCCGTTCACTTCAAATACTTCGATTGGGTAGGTAAGTTCTAAGCCATGTTTCAGCATAATTTCGTATACAATATCTAATTCAGATCTCTCATCTATAAACGGAGATTCAAATAAATCTAATTCATCCTCGAGATTGTCAAAATCTGTATTCCACTCTCTAATATTGGATGAACTTAATCTTAGTACTTTAAATCCAATATCAAGATTCTCTGGATCCTTACCAGCAGATTCTTGTTTGATTTTCTCACCAGCACGACGAATACGTTCTTCCCCTATATCACAAATCGTTCGATAACCATCTTTATACGCTTCTGATTTCTCTTCTAGAAGTTCTGGTAACTGAACCATAATAAACTTACGATTGCCACCATCCTCCGCATTTAGCTGCATTACCGCGTGGGCGGTTGTTGCAGAGCCTGAAAAGAAATCCAACACTATGGAATCTGAATTCGTATAGAGCAATAGTAACCGTTTAATCAAATCGACTGGCTTTGGATAGGTAAAATAAGATTTTTCATTAAATAATTTCTTGAGTGCTTGACTTGCACTTTGAGAGTGTCCCACCTCTTCATGTTTCCAAATCGTCATTGGCGTGACAGTCGATTTCACTTCAGACAAAAATCTTTTGACACGGGGAACATTATTCCCGTCTTCTCCGAACCAAATTCGATTGTCAGCGAGAAATTCCTGATATCTTTCTTTCGTAAGGAGCCAACAGCGACCATCCGGTGGATAGATTTTTCTTCCCCCTGGTGTGGTAATTTCATATCTTTTTTCTTCAATCGCTGGACCAACGGAGAAGTTATCGCTCTGCCATGGACCTCTAGGATCATGATCTGGATTCTTATACCTGGCAAGCAATTCCTCAGTTTGAGGCAACCCGTTACAGATTAATTGATTCCTGTCTTTTGCATAACATAAAATGAAATCATGAGATTCAGAGAAATGCTTCTTTAAATTGATCGGCGCAAATGCTCTTTCCCAAATGATTTGAGCAATAAAATTCCCTTCACCAAAAATTTCATTACAAATCATTTTTAATTTTTCTTGTTCACTATCATCAATGCTAATAAAAATAACTCCATCATCCGTGAGTACGTTACGAGCAAGTTTCAATCGTGCATACATCATATTTAACCAGTCAGTATGAAACCGACCATTACTTTCCGTATTGGTCGTCAGGCGATTGCCCTCTGCATCTATTTGACGTGTTTGCTCTAAATAATTTTGAACACCATCTCTGAAGTTATCTTTATAAACAAAGTCTTTTCCCGTATTATACGGAGGATCAATATAAATCATCTTAATCTTCCCATTATACGATTTTTGTAAAAGCTTCAATACCTCCAAGTTATCTCCTTCTATGTATAAATTCTCTGTGGAATCAAAGCTTTTACTTTTCTCAGGGTCTGGTCGTAAAGTCCCTTTGGATGGTTTTTGTGCTCCCAAAATCGTTCGTTTCTTCCCATACCAAGTGAACTGATAGCGTTCACTGTTGTCCTCCACTGCTTCTCCTAGTACGGTCTTTAACTGATCAAAGTCGATTTTATCTCCATCTGTTAACACCTCTGGAAATAATTCTTTTAACCGTTCAAGATTTTTCTTAGTAAGATCTGTGGATTCCCCACTCAGTTTATTTTCCATGAAGGTATTACTCCCTTTCCATTAATGCCTGTTTTGCATTTTTAAGCTTATTTGCCTCAACCTGCAAAGCAATTCGTTTATTCATTTGTTTTTCCCGCTTGGCTTGAGCGACTAAAAGCTCGATTTGCCGGTCAAGCTCTTTTAGTTGTTTCACTAGATTATTCTCTAACGTAATGTCACGTGTAAGTCCATACTTCCCTTTTAATTCCACTTGCAATAATTGCTCAATCCAAGAATGATAGACCCTTTTCATATCCAATTTATCCATTGTGGAAAAACTCACATTACTCTCTACTTGTTCAAGAGTAATGCTTTCATCAAATTCAAAGATTTGGTTGGTCGTTAATAAGTGAGTCTGTTTTTGCTTTTGATGTGTGGCCATCACCCACCGTGTGTGTTCTCCATCTGTAAATACAATTACGAGTGGGTACGGAATGATCTGAGCAAACACTTTATAGACATCTGTTGCCTTTTTTAAATTGTGAAGTTGAATCGCATAAAAATGGATCTCTTCATACCTTACCCTCTCATCTTCAAATTTGGGTATGTTCGTGTTATTTGTGCTAATGATGGCAAGGATCCGAATTCCACGTGACAGAACCTGTTCAGAAACCACTTTTCGCTGGACCGTATTTAATTGGGGTTCGATTTTGTTATAAGGAAAGTTCCTTAACACATGGGTGGACTTCGGTAATTCCATAGATTTTATGAGCTGATCATCATTCATTTCTACTCACCCTTTATGATGAAAAACGAAATGAGTTCCATGTCGTCCACTTCAAATTCCATATTGGTCTGAATGCTCGTTCCCCCAATGGAGAAGAAACTATCAAAAGCCGTATCTTCATGCTTGTTTTTAATAATATCGATGGCCTGTTTCATCAGGTCTGAATACTTTGACATGTCCTGGCTATTATTTGTTTCTTCATTAAACTGTGTTACTAAATCTTGTAATGGCTCACTTTGTCCAAGAGCTAAGCGACGATAAATATCTAATATACTTTTCGCATTCGTATAGTGAATATGTGATTCCCCTTGCTCGGTTACATAGATCATAATGTAAGGTGCAAGACTATTATTTTTCATTTCCACCGCACCATATTGTTTAAAACAGAATATAACCCCTGGTTTCGCCTCGGTAAATTCCCGATTGGTTGTGACGGCATATAGCCCTTTCGGCGCTTGGGAGAGCTCCTTTTTATATTGCTTCAGTGCAGCATTCATATCACTTTTAAAATCCGTATAGGTAAGGTCCGTAATTGAAATGGCTCCTGACACTTCTTCTAAATTAACCACCTCGTCTTGAAGAGCCTTTAATTGGTTACGACGATATTCTAAATCATTCATGTCTTTCCCAGAGGTATCGAAAATATCTTCTTCACCTGAAGCAGAGGTATTTAATATTTTCATCCGACCTTTGACTCGTTCTTCCAGGTTAATGTATTCATCTAAATCCATATTGGGCCAAAAATTCACTAGCTGTATTTCATCATTCGTAGAGCCAATACGGTCAATTCGCCCAAAGCGTTGGATCACGCGTACCGGGTTCCAATGGATATCGTAATTAATCAGAAAATCACAATCTTGTAAGTTCTGACCTTCAGAAATACAGTCGGTCGCAAATAAAATGTCAATCTCATCTTTTCTCTGCGGTTCAATTTTCTCACGTTCTTTTGATTTGGGTGAGAAGTTCATTAAGATATCGTTAAGATCCTTAACGCGGATTCCCTTTAAAGTAGATTTATTCGCACCATTTCCAACCACCATGGCTGAATGTAAGCCAAGTTCAAGTAATGGATGGGCTAATTCGTCATACAGGTATTTAACTGTATCTGCAAAAGCAGAAAAAATAATGATCTTCCTATTTCCTTGGTTAATGGGTTGCTCAATTTTATTTTTAATCACCCTTCGGAGCTCAAGTAACTTTGCATCTCGACTAGCAGATATATCTTGTGATTGTTGCAATAAATCTTTTAAAATTGTTAAATCGTATTGTAGATCACCGCGCCATTTTAAGGCATCAATATCCGATAAATGAATTTGAACCTTTTCACTTCCCACCGTAATGGCTTCTAATTGCTCATCATCAAAATCATGGGTTTCATCATAATCTTCTTTAAGCATCACACTTTTATGAAGAGACAGCAATTCTAGCGTATGCTCGATTCTAGCCACTAGTTTTTGCAGGGTAAGATTAAAAGATGAAATGGAACTTTCCAAACGTTTAAATAAGTTTACCTTCATTAAAGCCGCTACGGCAAATTCACGGTCCGTTTGCTTGAAGGTGCTTTTCCCATCCTTTACTTTCGTATCATAAAGGTCCTCGTAATGCTTTCGCTTTTGTGGCAAGACATATTTCATCGGCTGATACATACTAAAGCTTAAAGATTCTAATCGTTCATTTACCTGCGCCATTTGCAAAAACATTCCTTGTTCATCAATATCCGCTTTAATGGAGATAGGCTTTAAGCGGGTCGGGAACTTCCCAATATCATTCACATTATAATACTTTTCAATATGCTTTCGGCTTCTGGCAATCGTAAATATATCTAAGAGTTGGAAGTAGTCTGGATTGACCATATCTAAAAAGGTTTCTGTCGTTCGGTTTTTTGCTGGTAAGGTTGTCCAGCGATTAAACGAGGCTTGAGCCATTTTAAGGGTATAATCAATCGATTCAATTCCATCGTGTTCGAGTGCGGTATCATTATCTTCTGTAATGAAAGCAATTTGATTTTTTATGTCGTTCATCTTGTTATTGACAGGGGTGGCAGATAATAATAATACCTTCGTTTTGACCCCTTTTTTAATAATGTCTTGCATTAATTTCTGGTAGCGTGTTAATCGATCTTTTCGCGCACTATTATTTCGGAAGTTGTGGGACTCATCGATTACGACTAAGTCATAATTTGACCAATTGACTGTATCAAGGCGGAGTTCACCGGAATATCCTTGGTCACGACTCAAGTCCGTATGGTTTAACACATCATAATTAAATCGATCTTTGCTTAAAGAGTTACGCTTGTCGTTTTGAGTGAAGACGGTCCAGTTATCCCGCAATTTTTTCGGACATAAAACCAACACCCGATCATTTCGAAGTTCATAATACTTGATCACAGCTAAGGCGGAGAAGGTTTTTCCCAAACCTACACTATCAGCTAAAATACAGCCATTATATTTTTCCATTTTATCAATAATGCCAATGACGCCATCACGTTGAAAGGGGTATAATTTATTCCAAACCACCGTATCTTTAAAGTTTGTCCCCTCTTTAATAATATTTTCTTCTAATAATCCTTCTATATTTTCTGAGAAGACATGATAAAGGGTGACAAAATAGAGCCATTCCGGTGAGTTCTCTTTTGAGATAAGCTGAAGCTGTTCTAATACTTCTTTGGTCACATCTTTAACTTTCGTTTCATCATTCCATATACGATTAAATTCATTCATTAGCTGCTCAGTTAAGGGGCCACCATTATAAATAACAGGAAAACTGGCTAATCGATTGGATTTCGTAATCCCTAATCCATCGGCTGTAAATTCAATTTCCGATTGAATTTGAACATCATTTCCCTTTTCATTTTGCAAAATTATTTGTTTTGGAAAGGTATTATCACCTAATAAGGTTTTAAACTGAGCCTTCTCTTTTATCCAATCTGATGCGGTGATCGCCGTCGATTTGGACAACATTTTATTACGAAGTGATAACTCCAACTCATTCCCCTCAAAGGTTGGATAATTTTCTTTGTTCACTTTTATTCTATACTGATGATTGCTATCTTTCTCATGATCATAAAAAGTAGGTTTTGTATATAAAAACCGGAATTCTTCCCCTTTAGATAGCTCCTTCTTTAATTCCGCAAAAGCATAAATACTAAAGTAAGCAGAAGCAACGGCCAGTTTCGAGCCTTTTTTCACTTCGTTTTTCAACGTTTGAATTAATGTGTTATCACCTTTATTATCGACTAACTTAATATCCAACTACATGTCACCTCTACCTGTCTCACAAATTCACTGTATATTTAATAACTCATCAAAATATCCGTACTTTTCATTTGGATTAATATTGATTAAGGTACGACGGTCTAATAGCATATTTCCCCATTCGCATGAGGTTTCTGCCACAAAGGTACAAGCATGACAGGCTGCCCCATTGGCTGCGGTATGATACTCAAAATCTCCATCCGAACAGATCGGATCAGAAGAACAATAATTCATATTTTCTAATGCGCGGAGAATAATCGGATACAATTTATCACATTGAGCTATACTCGTTAAGCCACCGAGACTTCCTTCTGAATCACCAGAAGCTGTGTAAATAAATACCCCGTACATGCCATCCATTGCATAGACTCGTTCTTTCAAAGAGGTCGTTGTATATCCAGAATGAGCGGCTAATTCTCGTAATAATGCATGACTGAATGTATGTATTAATATTTGCCTTGGTTCGAAGTGTAAAGGCGTATTGTCAAACTCCTCGCGATAATGGTTGTAGGCGAGAAAGGTTTCACTTGTCAATAGTTCCGACTTTTCCCAGGCTTTAAGTTTCTCTAAATGAAACTTTAGAAAGATTCCCTCACCATAATTCCGAACCGCTGGTAACCACTTTTCTTCCTTTTTAACGACTGGCTGCAATACAGCCTCGTCATCCATTAGTCGGTCTACGTAGTCAAGACGTGTAAAACCTTTTAATACTTGAACTTCTGGTACGGAATCCACTCGATAAATAGAATCAAAATAAGGTTCTAACTCGGGATGCATCTTTACTCTTTTCGACGTAAAATTCAGCTCATCTACCGATTCTTGTATCAATGTGTTCCACTCTTGTTTACGGATGGATTCATACGTCGTGCTTTCTTCTATCGTTATTTCACCGTTTAGAAAACGCTGGATGACGGGAAGGAAATCCGTTGAAATCTTTAAAAATTTACAGGCCATTTTAAGGCCGATATCACCGGATTCTTCGTAAGTTTCTCTAAATAAGTCAAGGTTACTTTTCACGATAAACAATATATCTTGTTCTGTGCTTAACGACGTTAAAGGTACTTGTAAAAAACTACTAACCGCTGGAGCATACACATTGGAAGCACCACGTAAGGTTGTTCTCATTTTGCATCCACATGTTTCGTTTGCGTTTGAACCAATCCATGGACGTTCGCCTTTACAGGTAAATAACCGATGTTTTTGTTCATCAGGTTTCATGATCGTCCCTAAACTTTCACTATGCTTACAGTGACTACAAACCACATGCAAGTCTGATAGTGAACCACTATTTCCTCTGGTGATTAATTTTAACTTCGGTTCCTTTGCCGTCTCGGAACATGAGCGATTTCGATGGACCCATTCATTGTATGGGAAATCAGAAATATGACCCTTTTCACAGGCTAGCACGAAACGACTGGCAAATAGGTCTTTTTCTTCCCCTTTTTGCTTACAAAAATAACATTGTTGATTATCATACGTTGTCATTCGATGACATGACGGGCATATTTTCCATTTAGGGAATTCCACTGCTTTCACTTTTTGACGATCAGGATTTTCGTTTAGTACCCGTACATGGTCGACACCTAAGATGGAGGTGATTCGTACATCATTTTCTTTTGGAGCGTTCCAAGTATTCCATTGATCAGCAGCTTTGATCATTACACTTTTTTCCATTAAGTCCACAACGGCTCCAGGGCCAGACTGATAGATCAACTGAGATGGTCGAATGGTATCTTTCTTTGTCATGATTTTAACACCTCAATTTCTAATGCATCCTCTACATTCCTTAATGACATCATCGCTGGACGAGCCTCTTCTATTTTACCATTTTCATTAAAGCCTCTTAATAAATGATTCTTCACCCATTCTGACTTACGATACGCTAATTTTTGTTCTTTGTATTTCTCCGCCATGAATGTCCACCAATCGATTAATGTTTTTACCTCAGCTTCGATCGGTTCACTATTTGCCTTATTTGCACGTTCTAAAAATGTGCGGATCCTGTCTGCTAGTTCGTCTTGAAGCTCGAGTACCTGACAGGGGCTATTCTCTGCATTCACTTCCATTAATGATTGGCGAATATAGCCGATCAATGCTCCAGATAATCCTTTGTGTAAGGCTCCTTTCGCAAAAGGAGTAACACTCATCGTTTCCACATGTCGGTATAAACTTTGATGATATGCCTTGAAACGTTCAAAATGAGAGATGTCTCTTGAACGCAAAGAGTTTAATAAAACAAAGACAAGCCCAGGATATTGACGACCCACTCGACTGGTTGCTTGAATATATTCAGATGTGGTTTTAGGTTGACCTTGTACAATCATCGTTCCTAATCGATCCACATCGACACCCACTGAGATCATATTCGTCGCAAGTACACCATCTAATACTCCTGCATCATTCATCGTTTTTTCCATCCGATTAAGTAATTGAGGAATCTCATGTGCTTTTTTCCGGCTCGTCAATTCTTCGATGACCAAGTCATGATTAAATGTTTCATTAGGATCCAACATATTGATACGACTCATAATCTCATCTTTGAATGTAGTCATCATCCCTGCTAATTCTTTCACGGTATTGTAGTATCCAAGCATCGTATAATATGGATCCACATTGAACTTCTTTTGACTTCTTGTAATGGTGGTATACGCACTATACATATGAATGGCCTGAATTTTATTACTGACCCCTGGGGCACATACGCCCACATAATAGCGACCATACTTTTGATGTGTGGGTATTTCTTTTGAAACAAAATTATCATTCGCTTTTTGAACAGCGAGCGGGAATTGCATCATGGAACGGCCATATAAAGCCCTAATTTGCTCATCCGCCCCACTGATCGTAGCTGTCGAGGCGATCACTTTTGCAGGAATGTCATTATGTCGGGTTAACAGATCAATGGATACCTCATATAACCCTGTTAATGATCCAAGTGGACCTGATATTAAATGAAGTTCGTCTTGAATAATCAGCTCTGGTGGCTTTAATCGATTGATTGAGCTATAGCCTCTCTTTTTGATTGAACTATATTTGAACCCATACTCCACACTATATAAATTTTTATTACCAAACAGCTCATGCATCTCCTTTTTCCAAGGAAGTTGAGCAATTTTATCTACTGTGCCAATCAATAAAGTGGGAAGTTTTTGATAAATGGCTTCGTCCACTGTAAAAACGGGTATACCAGAGGCAAAGGAACACTCTTGGTTTGCACAATATATCTCTTGATGCTTTTCTGAGATTTCATATTGTTCATGTGTTAGTTCCGTTCCACACCATGGACAATGTAGTAACTGCATGGGATTTCCTGTTTTCACTTCATTTCCATTACGAAGCAGCTCTAATTTCTCCATGGCATCCTTAAAAAGATTAGGTGAGGAATCCACACCAATCCAAAGACCAATGCTAAAAGGTTCTAGACCTAATTGCTTCGGATTATGTTTTCTAAGCATTTCAGCAGCACAAATTAACGCGGCGGCCCGTTGGAATTGTTGGGTCGTCAGTAACCGCAATGTATACCGCATAAACACCGCAATTCCTGCGTATTGATCTACTCGCTCTGGTGCGAGCATTCGACGGTATGCCATCGTGTAAGCCGCTACTCCTAAATAGGCCTCCGTTTTCCCTCCACCTGTCGGAAACCAAATTAGATCCACCATTTGACGATCTTCATGCTGTTCATTTGACGCCCCCGCCACATTCATCAGCAAAAAGATCAATTGAAATAGGCGCCATTCACCCGTTAACTCGGGCTTTACACGCTTTTTTTCGGATCGATACACTTGTGCAACGGTTGAAAATGCCCGTTGCAAGACCATTGCTTTATTTGCAAACTGAAAAGCTAAGTATTCTAGAGCTTGTTCATCCTTTGTAACCAGTTGGATCCCTTCTTCTAATCGAGAAATAATTTTCTTTACTTTATGTACATTCTGCGTTGCTTCCTGTTTTAAATAATTGGGCATTGAATTCTTTTTAATGATTGCCTCTTGTTGAGTTAACCAGTCTTTGAACGCATGAGGAAGCACATGAAGTTTTTCATGCAATTGCTCCGCTGACATTTCACTAAGTTCTTTCATAGAAAATGAATGATTCTCCAATTTACGATGTTCCACACTTGATAACTCGTATCTTGGCATCCATGTGGAATAAATAGAGGTATTTTGATCATGTTCAATCCAATCCACCCCAACCCCATGACCGATGGCTACTTCTTTTTTATCACGATAGAGCAACTCTTCTTGCAAATGATAACGGTCCGCTTTGGATGTAAAAACCCCTAGGTTCTCTGTTGGTATATTTACTTTGATCTGGCATTGAAACATAACTTCGCTTTGCAGGGGATATTCATTCCGTTTTAACTGATTAAATAAGAAAACCCCCACATGGTAGAGATTATTTCGAAAAGAAACCGTATAACGTACGCGTCCAATTTTAGAATGATGGTTGTTTTCCAGTAGCACCGACGTTTCTTTCGAAAAGTCAATGACCCAGGTTTCTTTCTGTTGTTCTCTTTTATGTTCTTCTCCTTCATAAATAGCCCAACTAGCTTCCAATTCAATAGGTACTAACTTTTTCAACTTGAAGCTAAGTCCCATGCTAGAAGGTCTAAAGATCTTTCTCGTTAATAATTGTTCATCTATTTCTTCTTCTTCGATTTCAACATGAGTTTCAATTGCCTGTTCTTTTTCGTTCACTACATCAGAAGTAGCACCAATCGGAACTAGCTTGCCAGTTAAATAAAGGGCCATAGGGCGAATCTTTGAACCTAATATTTCCTCTTCACTTCTTGGACCAACTAAAAACGTTTCTAGTTCATGGATTAAATCATTACGAATTGTCTGGTAGGAAACCAATTATTTCACTTCCTTATAACTATAGTTTGAGGAATATTAAAATTTTTTTATTAGTTCATCATTCTTATTTTACCTAATTTTTAACAGATAAATCTATTTTGGAGAAATAGTATAGAGTGATCGATGAAGTTGCGATAGCTAATGACACCGAACTTCACTTCAATTCTTTTTATAAAACAAAAAATCCCGAACAGAATGAACCAAGAAGTGGGTTCAAATCTGTTCAGGTTATGCCCTAAAGATGTAACATTACTTTGAATTATCTACTATTAAAAAGCGTATTTCCTTTCTTTTGTTTGGACAGATACCCATTTCATTGTTGTAAATTCTTCGACTACCCATGGGTTTCCGAAGCGGCCCATTCCACTTGATTTGTTACCACCGAATGGAATATTGGGTGCATCATTGACGGTTTGATCGTTAATATGTGTCATTCCTGCATCTATCTGAAGGGCATACTGTTCCCCTTTTTCAAGATCACTTGTAAATATAGCTGAACTTAAACCCGCTTGAGTATCATTTGCCATATCAATCGCTTCTTCATCGCTTTCAGCTTTAATAATGAGTGCAATCGGTCCAAATAATTCTTTCTGAGCAAGTTCCCCATCGTTCTTTACGTCTATTAAAATAGAAGGTGTTAGTACATTACCTTCACGTCTTCCCTCAAGGGCTACGGTTATTCCCTCTTTTTTCGCTTCCTCTATGTAACCTAGTGCTTTTTCGAGCTGACGTTCATTAATTAGTGGTCCAATGATTGTACTTGGATCCAGTGGATTACCTGTAGTCAATTCTTTTGTTCGCTCTACAAATTTTGAAACAAAGGATTCATACTGGTCTTTATGCACAATAATCCGGTTAATTATCATACAAATTTGTCCTTGATGAATGTATTTCCCAAATATCGCTGCATTAACGGCCTGATCCACGTTGGCATCAGATAACACAACAAATGGACTGTTACCACCTAGTTCAAGTGCTACCCGTTTTAAATTTCTGCCAGCAATTTCACCGATATGACGCCCCACTGCTGTTGAACCCGTAAAGCTTATTAAACGTGGAATGGGATGTGTCAACATATCGTCACCCATCTCCTCCACATCTGTTAATAGCATATTAAAAACTCCAGCAGAAAGTCCCGCTTGTTCAAATGCTTTTGCTAGTACAACACCACCAACTAAACCGACTTGAATATCCGGTTTATGAACCACCGCATTACCTAATACAATTGCTGGTACGATTGTTCTCATTGATAAGTTCATTGGAAAATTAAATGGAGAAATAGATAAAATGACACCCAAAGGTAACCGATAAATACGATTTACTTTTCCTTCTACACCAGTGGAGACTTCACGAACATGACAAGCCTCATCCGCATAATGAAGAGCTTCTTCCATTACTTCAAGTGTAAGATGAAGTTCGACATTCGCTTTTAAAAGGGTTCCCCCTGTTTCACGACTGATGAGCTGAACAATTTCTTCTCGATTTTCTTTTAAGTAAGCAATTGCTTTTTCTACAACTGCTTTTCGCTCTTCCACATTTGATTTTGCCCATTCTTTTTGCGCTGCAGCAGCGGTTTCAAATGCTTGTTCCATCTGTTCTTTAGATGCAATATTCACTTCAGCAATAACCGAGTTGTCATACGGGTTCAAATCTTTATATACACGTCCACTGTCGCCACTCACCCATTCTCCGTTAATATAACTTTTTGTTAATAATTCATACTGTTGCATAGCTTTTCACCCCTCCATATTCATTGCATGGTAATCCTTCATTTAATCCTTTCAAACTATGTGCAAAAATAAGCCGACAAGATAAAAATAGGATGTCTTGTCGGCTCCCTCTTAATCTACGTTTCTGATATTTCTTCTTTAATCCCTCTATTTTCATGACTACAACTAGTACAGTGACCATATATTATGCTGGACTTCTCTGAGGATATAAATTCGACTACCTGTTCACATTGTTGACAAACGAGGTGTGTCATCTGGTCATTCCCCTCTCACAGTTAATTAGCGATTAAAAAACTCACGGACTGTTTTCGCAATACCATCTGGATCCATGCCATAGTATTTGTAGACATCATTTGGCTCACCTAGTACGGCAAATTCATCTGGTAAACCAATCCGCTTAAACTTAGTTGGAATATTTGATTCCGCAATGATTTCCGCTACTGCCCCTCCGAGACCTCCATTGATACTTTGGTCTTCAACCGTAATGACGCATCCCGTTTCAGTTGCTGCCTTAAGAACGGCTTCTTCATCAAACGGTTTAATGGTATGCATATCTATTACTCTAGCGTAAATTCCGTACTGTTCTAATTTTTGTGCTGCTTTCAATGACCAGTACACTGAGCTACCTGTACCGATTAATGTTAAGTCTGAACCTTCTTTAATGGTAATGGATTTACCAAATTCAAATTCGTAATCATTATCCGCATATACATCTGGCTCAGCACCTCGGGCGATACGGATAATCATTGGTCCTGGATAATTCATTGACTGTCTAACCACTTTCGCACATTGATTGGCATCAGCGGGGCAAACAACAGTTAAATTGGGAACTGCACGGTAAAACGAAAGATCTGCTATCGCATTATGAGTCGGTCCTCCACCTGACGTTACGCCCGCATGGGTTCCGATTAAACGAACGGGGACATCATTATAAGCAATATCTGCATGAATTTGGTCTGCTGCACGAAGGGGTAAGAATGGTCCAAATACTTGTGAGAAAACTACTTTTCCTGATAACGCAAGACCTGCAGACAACCCAACCTGATTGGCTTCAGCAATTCCAACATTGATACAACGGTCTGGATACGCTTTCATTAATTTTCCGACTTCAGAAGATGGAGCCACGTTGTCCGAACAAACAAACGCAAATTCCATTCCTTCGTCAGCCATTTTTCTCAATTCCGTTCCATATACCTCACGTGCAGATGATAATATTTGGTCAAAGTTTAAGCTCACTTCTACAGCCATAATTTATCTCACCTTTCTTGTGTTTTCGATAGATTCTATTGCCTTTTCCAAATCTTCTTTGTTCAAAACCCCTGCATGCCAAGCTACGACATTTTCCATAAACGATACGCCCTTACCCTTTGTTGTATTTGAGATAATACAAATGGGTTTTCTTCGAATATGTGGATCAGATGGAGGAAGGGATTCTAGCGCCCCACAAACTTCACCCATATCATTTCCATTCACCTCAATCACTTCCCAGCCAAACGCTCTCATTTTCTCATCCAGTGGATCAATGGAATTTGTTTGATTCGTAGGACCGGACATTTGCAAGTCATTTTTATCAATAATCGCTACTAGATTACCAAGTTGATAATGTCCTGCGGTCATAAATGCTTCCCAGTTCGTTCCTTCTTGAAGTTCACCATCACCGATAATACAGAATGTCCGCCAGGTTTCATTTGACATCCTTGCACCAAGGGCCAATCCTGTCGCTATTGGCATCCCATGACCTAGGGAACCAGTAGATGCTTCGATTGCATCCACATATTTGCGATTTGGATGCATACTGAATTTCGCTGTCTCTAGTGTTTCAAAGTGATCAACCATATAATCCATTGTGTACATGCCCATATCTTGATAAATGGTAAATAGTGCTTCTGCACAATGTCCTTTACTTAAAATAAGTCGGTCACGTTCAGGCATTTCCGGATTTTTCGGATCATAATTCATATATTTATAATAAAGGGCCACCGCCATATCAATCATTGACAATTCTCCACCTAAATGACCTGCGATGCCGATTCGATAAATAAAGGTACATAAATCTTTACGAATATCAATAGCTTTGTCTTCTAGTTCCTGAATCGTCCATTCATTTACAGTACTGTTCATCATTTTCTCTCCTTTTTACTTTATATTAATTACACTTAATTAGTACTTTTGGATATTTCCCACTCATATGAGCGTCGAAAGCTTCTACTCCGCGCTCAAGCGGGAAGATTTTTTGTGTAAAAGGCTCTAAATCAAGATGAGGCATCAATTGGATCGCACGTGGGAACGCATAAGGTGCTACAAAAGTACCCGAAATGGTTAATTCTTGTTCATAGCATTTTTTATAAAGGTTTAGAGGCATTTCGTAATCCTTTGGGAACATTGCAATATATAAAACGGTGCCCCCTCTTGATGCAATCTCTGTCGCTACATTTGCTGCACGCGGAGAACCTGATGCTTCTATGACGACATCAAATCCCCGTCCATTTGTAATGGTATTTGCTACTTCTCTAACATCCTCTTCAAGCGGATTGATGACATGCTCCGCTCCGAATGATTTTGCTAGATTTCGTCGATCTTCTATTGGTTCAATCAATGTAAGTGATGTTGCACCAAATCTTTTTAGTACCTGTAGCGTTAATAAGCCGATTGGACCGCCACCTGAAATGGCCACACGCTGTCCTACTCTCATATTTGCTTTATCAACAATTCGAACAGCAATTGAAATGGGTTCAAGTAAGCATGCTTCTTCAAGAGAGACCGTATCAGGTACTTTCCACACCTGTGACTCGTGCCAAACGATATATTCAGACATACCTGGTCTGTTGTAATCATGTACGTTTTCACAAAATTGCTCTCGGCCGTCTAAACAGTAATAACAGGTTCCACAAAATTTTAAAAAGTTCCCTGCTACCCGGTCTCCTACTTTAAGTCCTTTTTTCGTCGCTTTTGGCCCTAGTTCTACAACAACTCCAGAAACTTCATGACCAAGACCAAATGGAGGCTCCCATCCGAATACACCTTCCACAAGATGTGGGTCAGACCCACAAATGGAGCAGTATGCCACTTGAATTTTGACATCTTCTTCCCCAAGCTGTTGCTCAGGAAAATCAATGACTTCTACAGCTCCTCGTGTTTCCTCATTAGGATCATTTAATCGGCCAATCTTTACTGCGGCAATTGTTTTCAATATTTTCCCTCCTATAGTGTTGTGGCAAATCCGCCATCTACATTAATCGTCCAGCCATTGATATAATTAGAGGCACTGCTCGCAAGAAATACTGCTGTACCCATTAAATCAGCTGATACTCCCCAGCGACCAACTGGTATACGATTTTCGATTTTAGTGTAAAATGCTTGATCTTCCTGAAATCCTTTTGTCATTTCTGTTTCTAAAAACCCTGGTGCAATGGCATTTGTTTGGATATTATACTGACCTGCTTCATTCGCAAATACTTTGGTCAACCCAACAATGGCATGCTTACTTGTTGTATAAGGTGGACATTTTTTATCAGCCGTAAAAGCAAGTGCAGAAGCAATATTGATAATTTTTCCTGAGCGTTGTTTAGCCATTTCCTTCACAACGAGATGACTCAAGTAATACACTGCGTTTAAGTTGACATCCATGACTTTTTCCCACAAATGGTCGGGATAATCCATAAAATCTGCAAATATTCCAACACCCGCATTATTTACGAGAATATCAATTTTCCCATACTCATTGATGCATCCTTCTACCACTTTTTGAACATAAGACTTATCTGTCAAATCTCCTTGGATAAATGCTACTTTTTGACCCGTTGCTTCTATTAATTCTTTTACTTCTGACACATGATCTGTAAAATGCGGTATATATAAATCAGCTCCTGCTTTTGCAAAAGCTACTGCATATGCCATTCCAAGCCCTTGATTTGCACCTGTGACTATCGCAACTTTTCCCTTCAATGAAAAGGCATCCAGTGAAAAATCGTTCAAATTATTTTCCAAAGCACTAATTCCTCCTAAACTATTAATTCTTTGCTCCATTTCGAATAGCCAACTCATCCATGATTTGTTCGACACGCTCTTCTGTTAAGTTATAAAACACCATAAAGATCACTAGTGTAACCAGACAAATGATCGCTGGTAATCCCGAAACTAGGAATAGAATTCCACCTAGCGCATCTGCAGATTGTGCAACGTTCGGCACATACCCTACACTTGCTAATACCCAAGTTGGAATGACTCCACCAATGGTCATTGATGCTTTTAAACCAAGGCCAATTGTCGTGTATACAATCGCTGGATAGCGTTTACCTGTGTTATATTCTGCATATTCAACAGCATCAGGAATGATGGACCATAAAATCCCCATTAAAATTCCGTAGCCAAATGACGCCACTCCCTTTGCAACCATCATCAGTGTAATGGCTGATGCAGGGATAAAGTAAAGTGCTAATGAACCAAGTGCTGCAATCGTCAACCCTAAAGCGACGGTATTTTTCTTTTTTATTTTTCGAACAAGCAATGGCACAAATGGAACAGCAATGACCGAAGGCAATACATTTAATAATGAAAATAATCCAATGAGATCGGTGCGTTCAGCGTTATAGGTCATATAATAAATACCTGAGGCTGAAGCAACCGTATTATATCCATAGACTCCCAGGAATAAAAGAAACAATATAATGCTTGGACGGTTTGTCGTTAACTGGATGAAAATGTCCTTTATCTTGACAGGATCAAGATGGGAAGTTGATTCAATCCGTTCTTTAATGGTCGTATAACTGTAGATTAAAATCGCTGCAGTAATAATCGATAAGAGAATAACGGTTATTTGATAACCTGTAGCCTGGTCCTCTTTCCCAAAATAAGCGGATAAAATCGGAATGAACAAGGCAACCACCACTCCGCCACCCTGCGCGAACATCATGCGGACTGAGTTCAATTTTGTTCTTTCTTGTGGATCTGCTGTCATAACCGTTGTTAATGAAATGTATGGCTGGATAATGAATGTGAATAACATATTAAGTAAGTTATACGTTACATAGGCCCACACTAGCTTACCTGCATGACCCATGTCTGGAACGGTATAAGTTAAAATCGCCATTAATGCAAACGGGATAGCACCCCATAATATATAAGGTCTATATTTTCCTTTTTTAGGTTTCAAACGCTCCGTTATTGCCCCCATCATAGGATCGTTGATCATATCCCAAAATCTAGATAACAGGAACATCAATGATACTTCAACAGCTGTAAGTCCATAAACATCAGTGTAGTAAAAAGTAATAAACATAAGTACTGCTTGAAATACTAGGTTCATTGCAAAATCGACTAATGAATACCCCATGATTTCTTTTCTATCTAGCTTGTAAAAACCTGGTTTTGGACTTGTTTTAATATACCCCTTTGAATCTACTAATGTTTCCTCCGGTTTATAAACTGTTACGTTTTGTTCCATCGTTACCCCCCTTTTTTGTTTGAAGCAGCTTTCTTATTTTGAATTATAATGAATACGCTTTCATAAAAATCGTGTTTTTTTTAGAAATAAGTGTTGTTTTTTCTACTTTTCTGAATTTGCTGAATTTAAAAGACAACATTATAATGGTATTAATAAGAGTTTCAGAACGATTTGGGAGGTGTATTACGATGGCAAAAAAAATGGTTATATATACTGAAGAAAAGATACAAGAATTATTATATGAATCTGCACCATTTCACAGCGATGATTTTGAAATCGTTTACAATTCTGTTTCCTATGAAAAACTTATCGATAAAATGATAGAATTGAAAGCAGATATAGTCATGTTCCAACTTAGAACACCCATATATCATGCTCAAAACTTTTTTGCTGATTTAGCAGAGGCAAATATATCACCCCTTCTTTTTGCATTTGAAACGACCTCAGATGATGAAATAACCTATTTTACAACTACATATAATGATTCTGGCTTACTTGAAAAACTTAAATACTTTTTTTCCAACGCTCTTGAGAAAGATTATAATTGTTTCTTTAGTTATATCGGAGAAAACTCAAGAACGAATTCCATCATGAGCTCTCGTTTAAAAAAATTAGAAAAGACAGAATATATGAATGATATTTTGCGTGGGGTTACGAAACAGGAATTTTTATATTATAAAAAACAAGCTTCTTTACAACTAAATGATAGTGGCTTCTTCTTATGTTTGTGGAATTTAGCGGAGATTGAGTATGTTGATCATGATTTAAACAAAAACATCTATTACTATGTAGGAGAAAAACTTTGTGAAGAATGTCAGTCCGTCCTGGATAGTTATAATGGTGGCGAAGTCTTTTATATTACTCCGACACATCTTTGTTTGATTATTAATGACATACCTTCTAATAGTGAAGCCACTCGTATTCAAAAACAGGGAGAATTAATGAAGAAGTTAAATGCTGTCTTAAACTGTAAAACAGCGTTTCGTTATAGAAGTTCTTTCATTAAAACGATTGAAGATATCAGACTCGCCTATGAATCGTACCACCGTTTAAAAATATACAATTTCTTTTGCAGAGAAGCAGAGTTTCTGACACCTGAATTGATTGAAACTTCTAGGAAAAAAGTTGACCACATAAAAATAGACGATTATTTACAACAAGTAAAAGAACTGATTGACCATAATATCACCGATCCAAGATTAGAACTATTGCTAGAAGATCTTTTTTTGAACATGATCAAACCTAGTTGTAGCTATAATATCTACTATTATTGTCAAACAACGATATCCGCAGCCTTACTTGAAAAATTCGGAAATTTATATAAAAATCGCCTCATCGAAAACAATTCGCCACAAGAGCTGGTCTATTCATCGATTGAACAAAAATATACGAACCTCATAGAGTCTATTCATCTGTTACGAGGGGAAATTTCAAATCGATATATGATTAAAAATCCTTTAGTTCTTCAAGCAATTGATTTTATTCACGATCATTACACCGAAGACATTACTATCAACATGATTTCAGAACATCTTAAATTGAATCTCTCCTATTTTAGTCAAATATTTACGAAAGAAATGGGTATTAACCCCAGAAAATATTTAATTACATATCGTATTCAAAAAGCAAAGGAGCTGATTGAATCAAGTAACGAGCTAGTTTCTAATATCGGAATCAATGTAGGATTTTTTGAAGTGAAACATTTCTCAAAAACATTTAAAAAAATCACGGGTCTTACACCTATGCAATATAAAAAACAATTTGCAAAAGGCGAATATGTTTAATTACATGTTCGTACTTAAATGAGCGACGCCCAATTCACAATACTCAAAGGTTCATTGTTTTCTATTATTACTAAGCCTACGAACTAACATAGCACAGGTCGTTATACTGACCTGTGCTACATTTCAATTGATTAAATTAGAAACTATTTAACCCACAAGCTCTTATTTCCATAATATTCATCTAGCTCCGCACTGAACCAACGGCCATTCAACACTTCACTAATGATCTTTTTCTTTGCCTCTGAAGATATAGAAATATCTTTTTCTATCTCCTCGATCACATCCATTTTATTCGTTGAAACCTTAGACATTTTTGCAATTGCATTTGTCTCATTTGCAGTTAATATTAAACTAGCAGGCTTCTTTTTAGTCCAAGGGTTCCATTCGGTTAATTTTTTGCCATTAGGGGTGCCTTTATGAAGGAAGTTAGCTAAATATTCTTTGAACTGACTGCTTAGTTCTTTTGCTCCTTCTAGACTATACGATTCCTTCATGATAGGTAGGTACGTTTTATTATTACTATCAAGAAGAGGAACAAAGACTCCATGGAAGGAACCGAAAAGAGACATATCCGTAGTTTTCGTCAGTTCTTCTCCAAAAGGCATTTCAACGGTATAGATTGGTGCCTTATAGCTGTCATACATTTTTTCAGCTGATTCCTGAGTGTTAAACAAACCGTATAGCTTACTTCCATATTTCTTAGCAAAAGTGTATTCTGCATACTTCGTTTCGTCTAGTACACTACCTGCAAAATACGGGTCTCCATAAGCAAAGAAAGAGAATTCCGATGCACCAGTTAACATAATTAAAGGAACCGAATTATAATTCTTTGTATCAAATTTTTCTTTTGGAAGAACGACCCCATCATTATACAAATGAGGAAAAACACTCATTCGAATGGCTGCATTACTCATTAATCCACTTAATCGATCAGCGGTTAAAGAATAGAGATACTTTCTTACTTCCTCATCATCCGTTTGTAGCCATTGATAGGCTTCTTCTTCTGTCGTTTTTTTCCCATCTTGTACAACTAATGGCGCAATGGCTTTCGCGAACACTTTCACACTATCATCTTGATCGGCCATTGTCATTCCACCACTGAAGGCAATAGCCTTTTGAAATTTCCCTTCAAAGATAGGAGAAGCTAACGCTGCCATGACATCTCTGCCTCCAGCAGAAAATCCAGAAATGGTCACGTTGTTGGGATTTCCACCAAAACTTTTGATATTCTCCTTAACCCAATCAAGGGATTTAGCAATATCTAGGAGCGCGTAGTTTCCTGAGTCCTCTAAGCCGTTCCCTGTATTTAGGGCAGGAAGAGGATTAAATCCTAATGGTCCAAGTCGGTAATTGACTGATACAAAAATAGCATCTAAGTCATTGACAATGGCCTCACCTGTGATTTCTTGGGCTGTTCCTGTTTGATTATTACCTCCATGAATGAAAAATAACACAGGGAGATTCTTTTTATTGGTATTTGGTCGATAAATGTCTATATTTAGACTATCCTCGCTTCCTATAATGCCTTGAGCAGAAGACTGAATGGCAATGTTGCCAGGTTTTGTTGCATCAAAGGTACCTTCAAATGGAGCTGGGTCTTCAGGAGCTTTCCATCTCAAATCTCCAACTGGTGCTTTTGCGTATGGAATTCCCTTCCAAACCAAGGCATTTTCCTCGACATTCACATATCCTTTTACATTTCCGTATGTTGTTTCTTGAGTGATTCCTTTTTTATAAGATTGAGAGGATGAAACTTGTGTCTTTTCATTAGTAGAATTTAAAGATGCTGCTGAAACGTTACTACCTACTAAACCTACTGCGAGTATTAAAGCCAGTAAGTATTTAACGACTCTCTTCACTATTACCTCACTCCTTCAAGAAATTTTTTAAGAAATGAAACATATTAAAATCTTGATCACTCAAAAGGTGTGTTACTACCGAATAGGACAAGTTCTATGTATATTTAACACCTCACTTCCATTCTTTTTAAAAACAAAAAACCCAAACAGAATGAATCAAGAAATAGATTCAAATCTGTTCAGGTTATGCCCAAAAGAGGTAACATTCCTTTGAATGATATAGATTTCAATATAAATCTACTAAATTTACCAATAGTTGTCAACGCTTACATTTTTGATTTGTTTGAATTTATAGAAATTTAATGTCTACAATGTATTTTTTCAATTAAATGATCCATTGCTTTACTGTTTTTTTGCATAAAAAGAAGTTGCTTGGCTAATTTAATAACATGCGATTGAAGCAAGAAATTGGAAAGGCTTCCCAAGAATCGAGCATTTATAGCTTTTCAGCAAAAAAGAGGTGATAACATGCCAGTAATGCAATATTGGAAGGAAATCAACGAATCGAGTAAGAGAGTTACCTCTCTAATGCATTCTTATTGGCATGAGCATTCTGACTGGGGAAACTGGCAATTCTGGTTCCTATTACTCTGCTTACTTGTTCCACTGGTTGTGCTTATGATTAAGCTTGACCGTAATAGAACCTTTGAAATTCTTTTCTTTGGTTATACCGTACATATTTTATGGACATATACAGATCTAGCACTTATAAGACAAGGTTATATAGACCATTATTATTTCCTCATGCCATTCTTGCCACAAGCATTTGGAACAACAGCATCCATTTTACCTGTTTCCTTTATGCTTCTTTATCAATATTGTACAAATCAAGAAAAACCTTTCATTTTATGGACGACTGGACTTAGCGCATTTTTTGCTTTAGGTTTTGCCCCCTTAGAGACGTTAGCAGGTCTCGTCTCCATCACTAAGGGACTTACCATTGTTCATCTATTCTTTTTAGATTTAACCATTTCAATGGTTGCTTATGGGATGACGCAGTATATTGTAAACCATTATAAGGCAAGACCATCGGGTTGAGGAGCACAGAACCAATTTTAAAAAGAGCACCAATAGGAGGAATGGTGCACCTGCAACTTTGACGATCATGTTCACAAATTCTTAGGGTTCGTCACTCGTTCATTTCCTCTTTTAAAATTTCCTGTTATCTTTGCCAATATAAGTTGTACTGCTTTTTCATCTTCAGCTGTTTTAATTTTTTGTAATATTTTTTCAGCATCTTTCCCTTTTAATAATTTTACTTGTTTTCCATAATAATCGATAAGAACCGTATTATTTTTAGTCACTTTGTAGCTAAATGGAGCTTCGTCAAATCGATTTCTTTTATCGATATTGCCCACTTATTTTCCTCCCATTCAATATTTTATCAGTATTCTATTTAATTCAATTTTTTTCTTGAACACCCCTTCTTTACTAAACCATTTGACCTGATTGTTATTTAATTGAATCAAGACTTTATTAGTTGGAGAAGTTAAAAATGGAGTATTTAGTAAAATTATGTAGGAAACACTTAGCAAATATGGAAATACAATCAGCGAGGTACGAAATAAATTATGAATCAACTCTCTCCCTACCGAAGACAAAGGGCTTTTTTATCTCAATTTACAACGGGTCAAATTCATTTAAAAAATCCATGGGTAGTTGCTTTTTTTTCGTTTTCATATCCAGGATTTGGACATCTAATGCACCACCGGTATGCTGCGGCCTTTATTTTGATTTTATGGGAAACATTCATAAATCAAATGGCTAATGTAAACCTTGGTATTCTATATTCGTTATTAGGTAACTTTGACAAAGCTAAAGAAGTATTAGATGAACGCTGGTTAATGCTATATGTATCTATTTATATGTTCGGTATATGGGATAGTTATCGTACTACCATAGATTTAAATAAACAATATATCTTAGCGGACCGAGAAGATGCACCCATTTTGCCTTTAAAAATGGGTGCATGGGACATGAACTATTTAGATAAACGAAAACCATGGGTTGCCTTAGTATGGTCAGCTCTATTCCCCGGTCTCGGACATTTGTACCTTCATCATGTCATATCTGGATTTTTTATTTTTCTTTATACAGTAGGAATTTGTTATTTTGGACATATTCTGCATGCTATACACCTCTCCATGTTGGGGAATTTTGTACAAGCGAAAGAGGTCCTTGATATGCAATGGACACTATACTTTCCATCGATCTACCTTTTTGTCGTTTATGATTCTTATGTTTCGGCAGTTGAGCACAACAAACTATTTGGAAAAGAAATGTCCTTATACTTACGAAATAAATACCAAAATAAGAATTTTAAACCTCCCATATAAAAGGAGTGTGAATATTTTGTTTGTCATTGCTACTTTTGAAAATTCTTTATCTATTGAATTAGCAATAACTGAACTACAACAAAATGATATTCCAAATGATAAGATCTTAGCAGCACCACTTGATAAAAAAACGGACCATAAACAACTGTTTGATACGATTCATCAAGCTGATGGACTCAGTTTGTTTGATCTAGCTGCTATAATCGGCACATGTTTGATGCTTTTAGGAGCAATATATGGCTATATCTTAGAATGGGGTCCCATTATATGGGGCATTATCGGCGCAGTTAGTGGCTTGCTTATAGGTTTTTTAATAAAAATGTTAATAATTAAAAAAAATAAAAGAGCAACAAAATCTTTTTCATCTGAAATAGTATTAATGATACGTTGTGAAAATCATCAATGGCATATGATTGAAAACATTCTATGGAAAAATGGAGCACTAGGACTGTCGAGAATAAGTCATCTGTAATGGTACATATAAAAGAGATCTGCCAAAATGACAGACCTCTTAAAACACTTTTTCAAACATTTTTAGTGCCTTTTATTTCTCTATGAAAAGTAGTACTCTAGGGCGCGCCAACAATCACATCCGATATCCAAACCAATCAAAATACGCAGGGCTTGTTGAAGCACGTCCAATTCCTGTGGCATAAAGTCCAAAGAATATACCAGTAAATCCACCTGCTACTTCGGTATTATAAGAAAACATTCCCCAGTACCTATGGTAAACAACTCCCCAACGGGCGGTTGATACCTGAATGTATAGTTTTTGGCATCTGCCTGAACCGACAGAATAATAGAATCTTCTGCATACTCAAACTCAGACTCTATCTTTCCAAAGGAAACCAATTCTTCGTCTGATGAAGACCTTCTTTATCCCAACCTCTTCTCCTTCCTCTTTAGGTGAAAACTTCTTTAAAAAATTCATATACGAATTCACTTATTAATTTTTATTCATTTAGAAGGGATTCAACCGAAGATCTGTTTTTTTCTTTTGCTCCTAAGTATGGATGCAAGTATCCAATAAGGAGGGATTGTTAACAAATGCCACGAAGTTCCTTCAGGTTGTGCTTGAAGGATGATCGTAACCGATACCAAAAATACAATAGCAAGGGGAATATCCCACTTGTGTCGTACGAGCCAGTTTTTCATATAATCACCTCTTATTAGTTGGTTCCTAGTCATTTAGTATTTACTATACTGCCTAGTTTACTGTCGGTTCACAGGATCTCCTTTTAACTGTTTAACATAGGATAAAATAAATAATCTTATTGATATTACAAATCTAGCTATTATAATAGAAATAGGACTATTTACTCAATAATTAAAAAAGGCAAACTCATTGAAAAATGAAGACGCAAAGCTATAGGGACTAAAGTCATATTCGACTATGTTAGCCAGTTACCGATTAA
Organism: Bacillaceae bacterium; assembly: GCA_041640555.1. Classification (GTDB taxonomy): domain Bacteria; phylum Bacillota; class Bacilli; order Bacillales; family Cytobacillaceae; genus Robertmurraya_A. The sequence goes on along the minus strand of JBEQAB010000001.1, from coordinate 448,424 downwards.
AGTGGTTCAAGACCTATCGGTAGCGGTAGGTCTTTTATTAATTCAGTACGATAGAAATAATGGACATCCTATTACTTTATGGTATGATTTATTTTTTAATATATTCTAAAAGATGAGGGTCTAAAATGAGCATGGAGTATACAACTGGGTTAATTACAGGAATGGCTTTAGTTAGTTTGATAATCCCTCTTTTATTTAGAAAATGGGAAAGTCAAAAAAAGAAGATAATAGAAAATAAGAAAAGTTTTGTTCATATAATTGAAAACACAAGGGATTTTCTATATTATTTTCAGATTTATCCAAAAAGAGAATTCAAGTATCTTAGTCCTTCAGCTGAACATTTTTTTGGAACAGGTTCAATTGAGCGTGCCATGAAGAATCCCGACATACCCTTTATAGAAATTCATCCCGAAGATTATCATATTCTTGATAAAAAAATTAAGGGAGAACTAAATTTTGACGAGAGTATTGTACAGCGATGGCTTGATAAAAATGGGGAATATAGATACTTTGAAGAATATGCTACGCCCATTTATAAAAATGGAAAGCTTGTTGCCATACAAGGAGTTTTAAGAAATATTGACGATAAAATCCAGTTAGAAAATGAGTTACAGTATCAAATTAGTCACGATTCTTTAACTGGTATATATAATCGGGAGTACTTTGAAAATAAATTTGAACTCTTTGATCATACGGCAAATGTTCCAATAGCCATTTTCATATGTGATTTAGACGAGTTGAAATATATTAATGATCACTTTGGACATAAAGAGGGAGATTTTATCATCATTGAAACAGCGAGGTTACTCAATAGATTCTCCTCAGATTTAGTAACAGTTGCTAGACTTGGTGGAGACGAGTTTGCTCTTATACTTGAACAGTCTACAGAGGACAACGCGAAAGAACTAGCCGATCAAATAATAAAGGAGTTCGAAAAATATAATAAAACCTCTAGGAGAGAAATCAAATTATCCATCGGCTTTTCTTTCGAAGATCAATCTTTGGGCAATATGATCGCCTTGTTTTCTAAAGCTGACAAAAATATGTATCATGCTAAAAAGAGAAATAAAAATAGATTAAAGATTGAATAATTATTAATGTATAAACACCTTGATGTCATATTTGAGGTGTTTTACTTTATAGCAAACTAAGAGAAATTTAATATTTAGAATCGCACTATAAATTTTCTAAAAATCAATCTTTTTCCATTTTTATATCAAATGATTACATGTTTCATCAATAAACCCTTAATCTTTATCCCCCTTTCATAAATAAACACAGAGAATTCGTATTTTGTAAGAAAATGAATAAATGGATCTAGTGAAATGATTGTTTCAAAGAATTTTCAAAATTCTTTTTGACAGCCTGAATTTAACATGCTAATATGATTAACAAATTCAAACATGTAAATATTAATATACTCTTATTCAGAGAGGCGGAGGGACTGGCCCTATGAAGCCCGGCAACCATTTAGCAGATTTGTTAAAAAGGTGCTAATTCCTGCAAAGCATGTGGCTTTGATAAATAAGAGAGGATGAGGACCTCTCTATTTTCGAATAGAGAGGTCTTTTGTCTATATGAAAAGATAAGCCATGTTTATATTTTTCTATGAAAACTTAATACAAAATGCAACAGATGCTGCGTATGTCATGTACTCAGCTTAAAAGGGAAGCCGGTGAAAATCCGGCACGGTCCCGCCACTGTAATGGGGAGCAACTTATCAATGAACCACTGTTTCATATTTATGAAATGGGAAGGGATAAGAAGCTGTGAACCAGAGTCAGGAGACCTGTCTGTTGTATGCACTTGTACTCTACGGATGTATAGAGAGGAGTGAGGAATACGTGTTGAGAAAACCAGACTGTCTCAACTCTAGTTAACTATGCGTATGAATCTCTCTTTTCTCATTGAAAAGGGAGATTTTTTGTTGAAGACGAAAAAACAATCAAACAAGGAGTGGAAAATGACGATGGTAAAAAGCTCGAATTTAGGTTATCCAAGAATTGGGGAAAAACGAGAATGGAAAAGAACGCTTGAACAGTTTTGGGGAGGCAAACTAGAAAAAGAGACATTCTTACAACAAATGGAGGAAATCCGCCTTTCCTCTCTTCAGAAACAAAAGGAACAAGGAATTGACTTCATCCCTGTTGGTGACTTTAGCTTGTATGATCATGTACTCGATACAGCTACTATGTTCGGTCTTGTACCGAAACGATATGAATACACGGGAGGTAAAGTATCACTAGAAACGTATTTTGATATAGCACGAGGTACGAAAGGTGCGGTTGCATCTGAAATGACTAAATGGTTTAACACAAACTACCACTATATTGTTCCAGAACTAGACGAGGCAGTCCCTACTCTTGTAGAGAACCGTCCCCTTGAATTTTATAAAGAGGCGAAACAAAAACTAGATATTCACGGAAAGCCAGTGATTTTAGGACCCATCACCTTTGTAAAACTATCAAAGGGCTATAAAGTCAATGAATTAAAAACAGTTATTGATCAATTTGTCCCGCTTTACGCTACTATTTTAAGTGAATTACAAACAGAAGGTGTCGAATGGGTACAAATCGATGAGCCGATTCTAGCTACAACGATTTCAGAAGAAGAAATTTCTATATTTCAAGATGTCTATAAACAGTTGAATGAAGCAGCTCCAAATATAAATGTCATTTTACAAACTTATTTTGAGAGCATTGACCATTATGAAGAGGTCACTTCCCTCCCTGTTCAAGGAATTGGACTTGACTTTGTACATGATAACAATCAAAACCTTGCTGCTTTGAAAAAGTTTGGCTTCCCACAAGATAAAGTGTTAGCTGCTGGAATCATTGATGGTCGTAACATATGGCGTGCGAATCTGGATGATAAGTTCTCCCTTCTTTCAGAGATTGTGGATGTTGTGACAGAAGAGCGTTTGATCCTACAGCCCTCATCCAGTTTGTTACATGTACCTGTAACCGTTAAGAGTGAAGAAACACTCGAGGAAGTGTTAAAAGAGGCACTATCGTTTGCTGATGAAAAATTACAGGAGATTGTTTTACTGACCAAAGGCTTACAAGGTGGGAAAGAAACCATACAAAACGAAATCTCAGCAAGTACAAGAGCGATTCAAGCACTAAATCAATCAGCCTCTCGTAACAACACACAAGTTCAAGAAGCGATTCAAAACTTGAACACGTATAGAGCTGAACGGGAAGCAACATTTGAGGTTCGTCAACAGATTCAAGATGAGACTTTTCAATTGCCCCTTCTTCCAACGACCACAATTGGAAGCTTCCCACAAACACAAGAAGTAAGAAAACAGCGTTTAAAATGGCGTAAAGGCGAGTTAACTAATGCGGATTATCAAGAATATATTAATGCGGAAATGAAAAAATGGATTGAAATTCAGGAAGAACTGGGTCTAGATGTGTTTGTGCATGGCGAATTTGAACGGACAGATATGGTCGAATATTTTGGTGAAAAATTAGCCGGTTTTCAATTTACCAAATTCGGCTGGGTCCAGTCATATGGTTCCCGTTGTGTCAAGCCACCACTTATTTATGGGGACGTATCCTTTCAAGAACCGATGACCGTCAAAGAAACGGTATATGCCCAGTCGTTAACAACCAAGCCTGTAAAAGGCATGCTGACAGGACCTATTACCATTTTAAACTGGTCGTTTGTTCGAGATGATATTTCACGCTATGAGGTTGCTAATCAAATTGCCCTGGCGCTTCGAAAAGAAGTGGAAGTTCTTGAGGAAAATGGAATCCGTATGATTCAAGTGGATGAACCAGCTATTCGTGAGGGGCTGCCACTAAAACAGGAGAAAAAGGAAGATTATTTACATGCGGCGGTGTATGCTTTTAAGCTCGCCACTACATCCGTCCGAAATGAAACACAAATTCACACACATATGTGTTATTCCGATTTCAAAAATATTATCGATGCTATTACAGCGCTTGATGCGGATGTTATTTCAATCGAAACATCTAGAAGTCATGGTGAATTGATTCATGCCTTCGAAGAATATACGTATAACAAAGGCATCGGACTCGGTGTCTATGATATTCATAGTCCACGTGTACCAAATCTTGAAGAACTGACCAGAAACATTGATCGTGCCCTTCAAGTCCTTAATCCCAAACTGTTCTGGATCAATCCTGATTGCGGTTTAAAAACCAGAGGAATGGATGAGACCATTGCAGCACTGAAGGTAATGGTTGAAGCAGCCAAACAAACGAGAGAAAGACTGCTTGTGATAAAAGGATAATAATTTATATACGGTATAAAAAGAAAGAGCCTATTTTGAAGAATATTGTTCAGAATAAGCTCTTTCCCTATAGCATTAGATAATATAGAAAGAAGAGACGGCATTTGGGATCTTTTCAAACAACTAACTTTACACAAACAGCCTTTATTTAAAACCTCACTTATTGTGATACAGTTCACCGTCTTGCACAAATATGAGGTTCTCTTGGATTTATGAGTTCAAATTGATGTCTTGCCAATACTCGAGTAACCAGTAAAAGTCAAATAAGCGGAGATTATTCCGTTAGATGCAAAATGGAGCTCGTTTCGGGTTAAATAAGGGGGAGTTTTCCGCTTATACAAAGCAAAATCTCCTATTTTCGAATTTTTCGAGCCAATAGCCGGAATTTCTCCGTCTATTTATGCCTTTTTTAGTAAAAGTTACTAATTAAGTGGAATTTCTCCGTCTATTTTTCCGCTCGGGCGCTTAACCTAATCCCCCAACCGATAAGTGCATTCGTCAATTCTTGTGTATTTTTAAGTATTTACCTAATAATAGAAAAACTAATCCAAAAGTTGTTGAGCTTCGTCTAAGCCAAAAACAAGTGGGGCTGATTTTCTTAGCCCCTTTTGAAAGTGAATGCTAAAATGATAGATTCCCCACCATGGGATTGCCGCCTCCCTAAAATTACGATAACTCTCCATAAGATTTTTGGATAATCCCTTTTAAGTAATGGACGGCATTCGCATAGTTTTGCTCAGGATGTGTTACTTCACACTCAATCGCTAAAAATCCTGAGAAATTAATTTGATGTAAAGCTTGAAATCCAGCGTGAAAATCCAAGTGACCTAAGCCAGGGAATTGGCGGTTGCTGTCAGCTAAATGGACATGCCCTACGAGAGATTTAGTTTCTAAAATACTTTTTGAAATATCTGCTTCTTCTATGTTCATATGGAAGAAGTCAGCTAAAAGTTGAACGGATGTAAATCCGCCAGCAATAATCAATGATTGGGCCTGTTCCAAACGGTTCAACATATGGTCTTCATATCGGTTTAGCGGCTCCAAGTAAAGTTTGCTTCCTGCTTCTATTGCTAGTTTATTTAACTGTTCGAGAGAGTCCAATAATACTTCTCGGTCCTCGTCCGCTGTTCGAGGAGCTTTCGGATGTGGTAGCTTAGTAGAATACATGCCGTAGGCCGCTGGTGCAATCACTCCATTTGCTCCAATTTCGGCCGCATAACGCAATATCTCCCCGATATCCTGAATGGCATGTTGTCTCTCATCTTTATCGAAAGCACCAATCCAGCCTCGATACCCTCCGCAAATGGAACTGATCGGAATTCCGGTATCCGTAGTAGCTTTCTTGATTTCATCATAGCGATTAATTAATACATCCCCACTTATTTCCATTCCCTCAAAACCATATTCTTTCACCTTTAAAAGCTTTTCTTTAAAGCTCTCACCAAAAAATCCACGATCTTGAACGGCTAATTTCATTGACCTACTTCCCCCCTGTTCTTTTTTTAAAATTGAAACCTATTTAAAATTTAATTCCCAGTTTTACACTTTGATCAGGGTGCTGGTCTACGAAGGTTTCATAGCCACTAACAGATTCTTCAAATGAAACGACCGGTTCAATAATTTCTTCACAATTTAGCTGGCCTTCAGAAAGAAGCTTCCAGCATGTTTCTTCTATACGTCTCCAGCTCCAGCGCGGATAATCGGGATTCGGTTCACTGCATGCTCTGGAAAATACAATTCTAGCATTATTAAAATGAGCCTCTCTTCCCAAATCAAGTCCTCCCCGAAATGGGCGCGCCCAGCCAACATAGGTAATCGTCCCCCCATACGCTATCCCTCTTAAGGCACTTTGAAGAGCTAATTCACTGGCACTTGTTTCAATCACCACATCCACACCCATTTTGTTCGTTGCCTTTTTCAGCTCTAAGCCCACATCCTCGATTGCCGGATCAAAGGCAGCATCTGCCCCGGCCTTTATTGCTACTTCGCGACGTCTGGCAATTGGGTCAACCACGGCAACATAGCTTGCACCAGCTAATTTCGCTAGCTGTGCTGCCAATTGGCCGATCGCTCCAAGCCCAATGATGGCAACGCGGTCACCAACACGGACATTCCCATCTCGGATACCGCCTAAGGCAAACTGCAATGGGTCAAAGCAAACAGCACTTTTCCAAGACATGTTTTCTGGCATTTTGAAAAGATAAAAATTATCAACTGCAGGAAGGATTTGTGTTTCTCTGACTCCCCCGTATCCGCAGACCCGTTCACCCACCTGGTATGCTTTTACATCTAAACCTATGTCAGTAATCACTCCGACCCATTGGTTTCCTAGATTCCAAGAACCAAACTCATCACCTTTTTTCTTAAGAGCCAACCGGGGCAAAAAGGTACGCCACTCTTCATCATAATAATCCTCTATATGAGGACTTTCCCCGCGAAACAAGGCCAATTCAGAGCCATGTTTCGGTGAAGCAAATTCTACCTTTACACTCACTTCATTCGGTTGCAATGGACGATCTTCATACTCCAAAAGTTCTGCCTTATGGGGTGCTACTGCTACAAGTTGCCTTAACATCTCACATTCCCTCCACAAAGTTCATGATAAGTTTCCAATAACACCTAGGCTCACACACATTAATCAACCATTCTGAATGGTTAATAATTCTTCAATTTCTTTTTTCCTCGGAATGGAATTTTGTGCTCCATGTCTAGTAACCGTAATGGCGGAAGCTGCCGTTGCAAATAAAAGAGATTCCTTCGAATTTTCCCCCGAGGCAATGGCGGCTGCAAATGCCCCGATAAAGGTGTCTCCGGCAGCCGTTGTATCAATCGCATTTACCTTGAAGCCGGGTGTGATGATCGTTGATTCCTCTTTAGAATAATAATGAGAGCCCTCCTCACCAAGAGTTAAAATGACCTTTTTCACTCCTTTATCAATCAGCCAATGAATAGCCCTCTCTTTCGATTCCTCCGTTTTAATTCCAATGCCTGTCACCACTTCGATCTCCGTTTCATTTAAGATAAGGTACTCAATCAATGAAAAAGCATCCTCTGGAATCTCCAAAGCGGGAGCCGGATTAAAGAATGTTTTCACTCCTCTTTGATGGGCTTCCTTTAAGACAAATAACGTGGTATCCAATGGAATTTCATTTTGTAATAAAAGGATATCTGCCCCTTCCAGTAAATCTAATCGTTCTTCAAGGTCACTTATCAAAATGGCTCCATTCGCCCCTTCTGATAAGATAATCGTATTTTCCCCTGTCTCATCCACCGTGATAAACGCCATTCCTGAGGTTCCCTCTTTATGAAGAACTTCATGGGGTTTTACCTGTAAATCTTCTAATGATTGTAATAACACAGACCCATACGGATCGGTTCCTATGGCCCCCAGCATCGTAACTTGACCGCCGGCTAAGGCAGCGGCAACCGCCTGGTTTGCTCCTTTTCCACCTGGTGAATAATGGGTACTTACCCCCTTAATCGTTTCACCAGGAAGAGGGTGTTTTCCCACGCGATTGACAATATCCATATTAATACTTCCAACTACTAGAATGTTCATAGTTTCCTCCTAAGAGATTAATAGGAAAGAGACCTGTGCCGTTACCAACACAAGGTCTCAATCCCCCATATTCCTTACAACCCTTTGACTGAATATCCTTTATAGTGGGTATGACTGCCATGAGAGTTAGAGAATCCAACTTGGCCGTATAAATACGGATTTTCCTCATCTGTAAAGTCAATCACTTTTTCCTCATTCACATAAACAGAGAAAGTATTCCCTTTTGCCTCAACTCGTAGGTTATAGGTCTGCTGATCATCCCATAAGTACTTCGCAGAGGATAAGGTGCGATAGCCGTTTTCATTTTTATATAAAACCACTTCATGGTTCGGAGCCAGACCTACAGCATAAGAACGGATGCCACCTTGGACGCGGAATTGAATATTATGGTATTCCCCCAGCATCGGTTTCACTTCAGCAGAGAATTGATAATCATTCCAATAAAAATCTCCAGTATAACATTCAGCTGGTTCTCCGTAATAACTGCCGCTTAACTCCCCTTCTTCTAAGCTCCAAATTCCGCGAAGATACGTACACTGAGCTACCTCTAAATGAAGAGGATTCCACACTTCCATTCTTTCATTAGCAAAATTAATTGCATAATCAGGCTTCCCAGTAAAGTCAAAGGAATCAACATAAGCAATTAAACCGCCAGGATAATACCTGTCTACAACCGGAATGAATTCAACTCCAGCCTCTTCAATATGAACATCCTGTAGAGCAGGGATATCATAAGAGACCGAAGAGAATTTACCGATTTCAACCTTCTCCTTTTCCCCATAAATATAAGTTCCTTTATTCCCATCTTTGATATATAATCGCACCAGAACATCGATACCCAGATCTTCTGGAATTAAGACCTTTGCTGTAATCGTTTGACCTGGATAAAGAATCGGTGAAAAGCTTGGATCATAGCGACTATCATTAAAGTCTTCCGGGCGATAGTAGGTTTTCTGGTACACTCGGTATCCATCTCCGCCTTGAACCCGATCAAAAACGACTTTTAGCGACCGGCTTCCCGTCTCGGAACATTCCTCAGTATTTTCAAGCGATGCAGTAATATGCTGATTCGGATGAGCATTATACTCCAAACGAAACGCATGTGTTGAGCCTGGATATTCAAAATGGAAACGTGAGGCTTTACCTTCTAGAATGTCCGACCACTTCGACGGAATTTCTTCCCCTGCAATTAAGTACCCTAACCTTGAAATATAAGTAGCACACCAAGGGATATCGACAATATTTAGGGAACCGATTACACTCGAACAGCAAAGGAAATCGTTAATCGGTTCTCTCCAGCTCTTCTCAATTCCTTCCAGTCCATTACGAACGCCAATAATGGTCCCGACATTGGCTACATTACAATCCGTGTCCCAGCCACACATATTACAAATATTAATAGACTTAGAGAAATCTCCTTCTCCATACAAAAGCGAAAGGACAATCACGGCTGAATTCGGAATAATATGGCACACACCCGGATATCGATCATAGCCATAATGGTCTTGAACAAACTTAAAACAATTGCGCCAATTCGTAGGATTCTCCTTGTAAAAACGGACCACATCCCGAGTCATTCGTGTATATTCGCTATCGTCTGGAATCACGGCCAATCCAGCCTCAATGATTTTTTCGATATCTTGTTCCACAAACGCTTGGGCAATACAAGCGGCGATAAACATCCCACCATATGTTCCATTCCCATCATGCGTAACACTCGCGATTTTGCTCGCATAATCCGCCGCCAATTCTGGATTTCCAGGAGCAATTAGTCCCCAAACATCGATAAAGATTTGACCGCCAATTTGTTCAGCCACCGCATGCCCATTTTGTTCAATCGAACCCGATCGAGGCGCCATGATGCCATTTTTCAAATTCAGATAGGCGGTATGTTCCGTTGATTTCCCATACCCTCCCCACCAGAAAAAGCCATGGCCATCAGGTGCATAATTCAATAGAGTTAAGCCCATTTGCTCGGCTGTAATATCACTGGTATGGGTAAAATCCTCCAATGCTCTAAGAAAGAACATCGGTCCATTTGTATCATCATCCGCAGCAAAATTTTTAAATTCATGTAAATAGCCGGTAATTTCCCCATAAGCTCTTTCTAAACGTTCATAGCTCCATCCTTCTACATTCCCACCGTGACGGACCCCAATCACTTTTCCAAGCCAGCCAGCATACACTTTTTCCACATAATCCGCCGGAATTCGTCCTGCATTTACTACATTACCTTCCTGAGTTAGACGCACTTCAGTCATTTGTATTCCTCCCTATTAACCTTTTATACTTCCTTCGGTCAAACCTTCAATAAACTGACGCTGCAAGAATAGATAAAGAACCACCATTGGTAGGGTCGAAATCAGACCAGCAGCTGAAACTTTGCTCCAATCGGAACTAAAGCTTCCTACAAAAGCAAGGTACTTGGTTGAAACGGTTCTTAATTCATCGGATTGAATAAACGCATTGGCAAAGAAAAATTCATTCCAAGTCCATAACCCGACCAATAGAGCAACCGTTAAAAACACGGGCTTTGATAATGGAACAATTAATTTCATAAATACTTGTAATTCATTACAGCCATCCACTCTAGCACTTTCAAGGAGCTCCTTAGGAATTCCGAGGAAAAAGGAACGCAAAAGGAAAATATTAAATGGTAGAAAGATACCACTGTAAATGATAATTAAACCGAAAAGCGAATCCATAAGGTGCAAATTTTGCCATACATAAAATAGCGGAACGAGGAATAATCCCATGGGAACCGACATCGTAAGGAGTAAAAACGCCATAATGGTGTTTTGTCCTTTAAAGTCGTATTTGGCTAGCGCATAAGCCGCAAACCCACCACTTATGCAAACAATGATGATCGTAGCGACACCTACTAACAGGCTATTTAGAAATGCTTGCCCATACGCTCCCTCTGTCCAGGCGGCGATCAAGTTATCAATGGTTAGGCTTGAAGGCAAGCCCATAGGATTCGTTAAAAATTCCTCTTTGGGCTTAAAAGTATTCATTACTAACAAAAATAATGGACCTACCGCAAACAAAAAGACACAAAATAGGAAAAAATGGCGGGATACGACTTCAATTGGTTTCGTTTTCATTACATATCCCACCCTTTCTTTTTCAATATTCCGAAAACAAAAATGATAATTCCACTTAGCACGGCCATAGCTAAAGCAATGGAACTCGCATATCCAGGTGACTGATTTTGCAGCGCTTCTTTATACATGTACGTACTTATTAATTCAGTGGCGTTTCCAGGACCTCCGTTTGTCATGACGAACACATAATCAAACGCCGCGAAAGACCAGATCATCGTTAACATTAAAATAAGCATCAAAGTCGGTCGTAATTGTGGAAGAATCACATACCAAAAGATTTGAACCTTATTGGCTCCTTCGACCACAGCCGCTTCTTCTAAACTCTTATCCGTTTGATGTAGTGCGGTTAAGATAAGAACCATTAAGAATCCCCAATATCTCCAGCCATCAACTAATGCTACAGAGAATAAGGCAATGGCCGGATCCCCTAACCACATCGGGACATTATGAAAGCCCCATTTGGTTAAAACCGTATTAAGTCCCATAAAAGGGTTGTAAATCCATGCCCAAATTTTTGCACTAACCACCGTTGAGACAATTTGAGGAAGAAAGAAAGACGAACGATAAAACATTTGCCCCCTTTTTACCTTGCTCACCATATAGGCAATGATTAACGCAAAAATAATGGGAACGGTACAAAAGATGGCCATCCACTTAAAGTTGTTCCCAAGTGCTGCAAAGAAATTAGGATCGGAGAGTAGGGCTTGGTAGTTTTCAATCCCGATAAATTTCGGCTGCTGTATTCCATCCCAATCCGTTAAGGAAAGGATTAACGTCCCAATCGTTGGGCCTGCCACGACTAGAAGAATTAAGAACAGAGCTGGGGAAAGGAAAAGCCACGGAATCATCGCTTTTTTCCAATTACGTCTTGACCTTTTAATCTGAATGACTTCATTTATGATGACTAAATCCGAACTCACTTAAAGTTTCCTCCTTTCGAATTAGAGATAGGAAAAAAGAGGAGGAAGAAAATCCTCCCTAGTCGTTGAATTTAAATAGCTTTCCTTTTTGTTTATCTTCTTCAAAGGCTTCTTGCAATTTATCCAAGTACGTATCTGTATCAATTTGACCTAACCAAACAGACTCAATATTGCTCCATGCAAAGGTTTCCGCAGACGGTGGCCAATAGGTCCATGCCGCGTAGCCCGTTTGATTGTTTTCCATCGCTTCATTTAATAGATCAAAAGATTTTTGAACATGCGGATCCAGGTTTTTCGCCTCTAGCACATTAATAGGAAGAAACCCACCCATCTCCAACAGTTTTTCCGCATTCTGTTTGCTGTGCATCCAATCTATAAATTCAGCGGTTTCATCTGGATGCTTCGAATTTTTATTAATTCCAACAGCGCCTCCTAAGGCAAGTGGGAGATTCGCTTCGACTCCATCTTTCCAAGAAGGCATGATGAAGACATCCCAATCAAATGGTGGCGGGCTTCCTTTAAACGTCGATAACAGCCAGGTACCTTCCATTTTCATAGCCGCCTTGCCACTCAAAAAGAGGGAGGTGGCATCATCAAGGGTAATCGCTTGTGATTGTTTACTGTTGATATACCCTTTCGTCCATAGATTGTTCAACTTTTCGATGGATTCTTTCATTTCCGGACTATTCCATGGTGTTTCACCCGTTAATACCTTTTTGAAGCCATCCGCTCCGACGGTTTCATTAAAGGCGACCGACAACCACCATTCATTGGCCGCTTTAAAGTCTGAGCTTCCAAACGCGAATGGAATTATGTCTTTATCAGCCATTTTTTTGTTCAGTTCCTCTAGTTCCTCATAACTGGTTGGAACCTCCCACCCATTTTGCTTAAACATGTCTCTATTGTAGTAGACTACTAAAGTTTCATAAGAACCTGGCAGGGCGATTTGCTTTCCATTATTTTGTACAGTTTGATAAGCCCAAGGATAATAATCTTCTTCCCATTTATATTTTTCTGCATACTCATCTAATGGAAGCAAATAATTGGCTGCGGCAAAATCCTGTGCAGAGGTTGGACCATTTAAAGCAATAACATCAGGGCCACCTCCTGCCGCTAATTGCTGCTTTGCTAGTCCTTCAGGATCGGAATTTTTAACAAGCTTGATTTTAATGTTGGGATGCTTGGCTTCAAATCCTTTAATAACATCGTTTTGCAAATAATCCAAGTATTCAGTCCCACCCTGATTGTTGGCATAAAGCGAAATTTCCACTTTGTCCTTATCACTGGAAGAACTTGAACTGGATGAACTGCAGCCTGATAATAACAAGAAAGAAGCTGCTAAAACTGGTAACCACTTGCGAACTTTCATTCCGTTTCCCCCCTATTTTTTCTCAATGTTGTAAGCGTTTTCGTTAATTTCATTATGACAACTTTATTTAGTATAGGGTACCTGTCAAATTTGATATCATTTCTTCACTATTTTGATTATTTTCACTACTATTGAATGGGAGCTTGATTTGCACCGTCAACCCGAAGTCCACATTTTCTTTAATGGATAGTCCGTAAGGTTCTCCATAGGTCATTTTGATGCGATTATGAACATTGGCTAGTCCAATTTTTTCAAAAGAAGGACTCTCATCTTTTCCATCTGCTAAAAAGGACATTAAATCTTCTATTTTTTCTGGTTCCAAGCCGATCCCGTTATCAGAAATTTCATAGAATAGTTCACCCGATTCTATATGAGCAGAAATGATGATTTTCCCCGTACCCCCAAGAGGCTCTAATCCATGCTGCACGGCATTTTCAACGAGTGGCTGCAGAGTAAATCTAGGGATTAACAGATCTAGTAGTTGATCTGGGATTTGAAATTCAAACTCTATACTATCTGCTGTCCGAAAACGAATAATTTCACTATATAAGAGGACATGATGGTACTCCTCTCTAGTTTTGACTAAAGGAGTAGAACAGTCTAAACTATACCGCATCATGCCTGCCAATGAATCGACAACAGCTGTGATTTCTCGTATCCCCTTATCTCTCGCCAGCCAGCTAACTGAATCGAGAGTATTATAGAGAAAATGAGGAGCGATTCGTGCCTGAAGTGCCTGGTACTGTGCTTCTTTTTGCAGGAATAGGGCCTGTGATTCATTGTTCCTTGAGACCTGAATATCTTTAATTAATTGCTGGAGCTGTCCAATCATTTGGTTAAAGCTTTCTCCTAACTTACCAATCTCATCCTTTCTTTTAAAATGAGACCTTACATGAAGATTTCCTTGTTCTACATCGGACATCAAGGTTTGCAGCTTTTGTATCGGTTTGACCAAGTAGGTCCGTAAAAACAAGGCCATACCAGCCACAGCGGTGATAATAATGATCGCAAAAAGGAAAACCACATTCCGAGTTTTCTGTAATTGATTGGAGATTTCCTGGTAAGGGATGATACCGTATATATGCCAATTCGAAAAAGTGGATGAGGTATAAATCACCAAGTCTTTCTTTCCCTCACGATTTAGGAAAAAACTATCCTTTTTAGAAGAAGCCCTCAACAAATTTCTATTATTAAAATGCTCCGGAGCGTATATATCTGCACCAGATTCATCTTCGACTAAAAGAAATCCCGATTGCAAAAGCTTTGAATCTCGTAAATAATCTTGAATCCTTTGAAGATCCAGATCTACAATGACCGCTCCAATTACCTTTCCATCTTTCGGATCGTAAATGGATTGGGCATACGGAATGACCCACCGGGATTGCTCCGTTTTTTCCGGTGAGAGAACTGTTGGTTTTTTTAAGTTTAATACGTGTTCAAATTTTCCTTTATCGAGATTCCCACCAGTTGGTAAGTATCTCCCCATACTATCAATTCGGGATAGGTCCTTTCTGACAATGGTGATTCTCAATATGTCTGGATGAGTGAGAATCATTAACTTGGAAAAGGTGACAAAAGTTTGGGTTTGTTGGTAATACGTATAATTATTTTCCCCCGGTAAAACGGCTAGCTTTTGAAAGGTTTCATAGTTTGCAATCGTTTTTGCTACAGAATCGACATCGGTTATATAGCTGTCCAATCGATCCTGAACCTGATCAAGCGTTTCTAAATTGGATTGAGTGATTTTTTCTTCTAAGATTGAGGAAAAATATTCATACCCCAAATACCCTACCGTTAGGAGTGGTATGACTGTGAGAAAGAGAAGCATGACGATAATTTTTTGGTAAAGAGTCCCCTTTTTCATCCTCTCTCACCTGCGCTCACAAATTGATGCCGATATTCCTGTGGTGAAAAGCCACAGTGTCTCTTGAAGATTCTCGAAAAATAATCAGGATTTTCATAGCCAACCGTTTTAGAAATATCCATGATCTTAAAATCAGTTATTTTCAATAAGGATTTGGCTTTTTCCATTCTTAGATCCACAATATATTCCGTGAAATTCTTTCCCAATTCTTTTTTGACGACTCTGCTTAAATGAGCAGCAGAGACACCGATGCTCTCAGCTACCTCTTGCAGAGATATTTCCTTATTGTAGTTATCATCCATAATTTCCTTGCATCTGATTACAAGATCTGGTGAAGCTTGTTTTTTAAACTGTCCTACGATATAAACACAGGATTCTAGAAGTTGATGTATTTTTTCTTCAATGATAGTAAATTCCGTATCTGGAGCAAGATATTCGACTGTTTTATCTAAAATAGGTTCAATAAACTTCTTTATTTCATCATTGGTTACGACCCTTTTTCGAATCGAGACAAGAAAGTCTGTAAAATATGGAATAGCTTTTATTACATCAGATTGAGAGCGCTTTCTAATTTCACCAATAAAGAATTGTTCCCTTTCTTTTAACCCAGATTTATTGGCCATTTCTAAACAATCTAGTAATTGTGCTTCCAAGCGAATTAAGTCCGTATCCCATTTAGGCTGATTTTGAAGGACATGAGAATATTTAATGGATCCCTTTGCTACCTCTGTCATCAGTCTATTTAAAGTCACCATAAACTCTTCTTTATTAACCGGCTTCAATAAATAATCGGAAACACCGTAACGCATGGCCTTCGTGGCATAAGTAAAATCTGCATAACCACTTAAGATGGTAATGATGATATCTGGGTACTCTTTTTTAACCATTTTCACTAGCGTGAGTCCATCCATCTTAGGCATCTTGATATCAGTGATCACAATATGAGGGGAATTATGTTTGATTACCTGAAGTGCTTCCTCCCCGTTTGAAGCAGTGCCGATCAAGGTAAAGGGTTGACCAAGCTCATTAATAAAATTTGATATTCCATTGCGGACCACTACTTCATCTTCTACAACTAGGACCTTAACTAGCAAGATGAACACCCCTATTATTCTAGTTTTTTCTACTATTCAATTTTACTCATCCTTATACCTGCTTCCTGAACAACTCTTTTGTTACTAAAAATAAACTATGAGTTACTACTTAAAGGGAGCAATGACAAAAAGGAATCCTTAGTCGAAACTACTGTAAAGAAGGGTAAAAAAATAAAACAAGGCCCGACTTATACCTTCCTTAAGTCAGCCCTGTTTTTTCATTCATGCAAAATGAAGTTCTTTTCTCTCATCCATTTTCTTACCATATGTCCATTCCTTTAAATGAACAGTTACTTCATCCCCGATGGAAAATTCAGCAAAAATATCTTGATGAATCACCCACTCTTCCCCTTCTACCGTAACCGTGTAGTGAATCTCTTTTCCTTGATATTGCACATTCGTGATTATTCCTTTTACACCATCGTCACTCAATGAGAGTTCTAGTTGTTCGGGTCGAGCTGGAAAGAGGTTTTTCGCTCTTAATTCTGAGGTGACCGCCGTTCCATCCCATTTAATAGAAGGTTGATGAAATGGATAAAAGGCTGCACCTTCCCATTTTCCTTTTATTAAGTTCGCTTTCCCCACAAAGGAGGCAACGAATGGTGTGGTTGGTGAATTATAAATTTCCTTCGGAGTCCCTACTTGTTCAATCTTTCCTTTATTCATGACAACGATTTTATCCGCCATGGCTAGTGCTTCACTTTGGTCATGTGTCACATACACAATTGAAGCCTTTGTCACTTGGTGAAGTTGCTGAATCTCCTTTCGCATCCCCTTTCGCAATTCAGCATCTAAGCTACTAAGTGGTTCGTCCATTAACAATAAGGCGGGTTTAGGAGCGATCGCACGTGCTAAAGCCACCCTTTGTTTTTGACCTCCTGAAAGTTCACTTGGCATTCTTTCTCCAAGATGAAGCATATCTACCATTTTTAACACTTCGTCCACTCGATGATCGATGCTGGGTTTCAGTTCTTTACTTAAAAATTGATGGTGTTTTAGAGGAAAACGAATATGATCCCTTACATTCATATGCGGCCACAAAGCAAAGGATTGAAAGACCATTCCGATATTACGCTTTTCGGGTGGCAAGAAGAAGGTTAAGTTTGCGATTAATTTATGATTCATCCACACTTCTCCTGAAGATGGTGAATCAAAACCAGCTAATAATCGAAGCAATGTGGTTTTCCCACAGCCTGATGGCCCAAGAATTGCAACAAACTCCCCTTCTTTTATATCCAGGTTGATTTGATGCAAGGCGTTAAAGGAACCATAATTTTTATTTACGTTCTTAATTTGAGTGGTCATGATGCAACATCCTCCTATCCCATACCTTTTGCAAAACCGCTAACATCACAAAGATTAATAAAATAAACAAAACAATGATACTTGAGAAAGCAGTGGAGTAAGTGGAATACCCTGCTTGTTCAAAATTAAAGATCACAAGCCCGATGGTCTCCGATCCACTAGACCATAAAAGGGAGGAAACCGTTAGTTCCGTTAGTGCGGTTAAAAAGACGAGTAATGCACCACTGATGACTCCAGGAAAAATCAATGGTATTAAAATTTGCTGCCATTTATAAAAACCATTCGAACCACTCACTCTCGCTGCTTCCTCGATCGAAGGGTCAACCTGCATAAACGCGGTAATGCTTCCCCTGACCTGTAAAATTAAAAAACGGGTCACATAAGCGATGAATAAAATCGTGATGGTTCCGTAGATTCCGGGATTCCAACCCGGGATGGGTTCCATCCAAGCAAAAATCATCGCTAAGGCTAAAACCGTACCAGGTAAGGCATAAGGAATGCCAATAATCATTTCTAACCCTTTTGAGATCATAGAGGGCTTTTTTGTCCTAACGTAAGCTATTCCCGTACCGATCACCAAACAAACAACTGCCGTGAAGATCGCTAAGTTAGCACTATTTTTTAAAGAAGTGATGGCCTTTTGATTCTCAAACAACACAAATTGATAGTTTTTTAAACTTATATTTTCAAGCGCAAACGGCAACCCATATGCTTTAATCAGTGAGGCAGAAAGCATAGATAGAAGCGGAACCATGGTGGTTACTAGCAAAAAGCTCCATAACAGCAGTTCAATCGTAAGACGGGTTCTTTTAGTTAATAGAAATCGAGGTTCTTTATCCTCTACCGCTGTTTCCGTATGTTTAGACTTCTTGACTAGCAACCACTGAACCAACGTACCTGTTAAGGCAATGAATCCTAAAATCACCGATAAAGTCGCTGCCCGTTCAAAGGAATTTGGCCCAAACCCTACGATTTGCTCATAGATATATGTGCTTAGCACTCGGATATTACCTGGTATTCCAAGAAACGCAGGAATACCAAAATTATCTAAACTGGCAAGAAAGGCAAGAAAACCACCACTCGCTATTCCAGGTATTGCTAGCGGAAGGGTGATTTTTTGGAAAGACTGCCACTTGCTTGCTCCTGACACCCTTGCCGCATATTCCAGATCACGAGGAATTTTTCTAAGAACACCCACCGTCAATAAATAGACAAGTGGATAATGCGAGAATCCCATAACCATGATGATTCCTTGTAAACTATACATATTCAAAGGATCTACTGATCCCGGAAGCAAGCTTAATAGATGAGCGAAAAATCCATTTTTATTCATGAACTGAGTCCATGCTAAGGTTGTGATATAAGACGGAATAATAAAAGGTAAAAAAATAAAAACTTGAATCAGCTTTTTTCGCCTAATATTGGTGTACGCTACTACCCAAGCCGTCATCACCCCTAAGACGATCGCAATAATCGACGAACCTCCAACGACATATAACGTGTTTTCAATCGTTTTCCATGTGGAACGATCTTGAAGGACGGACGTATAATTTCCTATGGTGAAGCTACCCTCGGAAGAAAAGCTTAGAAAAACCAGTCTAAATATAGGTAAAACAAAAAAGACCACGACGAAACCTACACCTATGAAAAACAACCATTTATTTTGGTTTTGAACTCGACTCATAACATTTTGCAACATTCAGGATTTCTCTCCTTAGATGATTATGACCTTATGAAATAAGGCTAACTCAACGGAAGAATTTGAGTAGCCTTATAGCTATGAAGAACTTCTATTGTCCAAAAATGGTTTCAAATTCCTTTTTATCATCTTCTCTTGCTTGATATAATTCACTAATATCTGCATCCATCACATTCATTTCGTCAATCGTTTGTAACCCTTCTGGCGCTTCCACACCTTTGCGTATTGGTGTATAACCAATTTCCGCGGCTAATTCTTGACCTTCTTCTGATAAAACGAAATCAACAAACGCTTTGGCTGCTGCTTCGTTTTCCGCATCCTTCATAATCCCGATTGGTTCTGTGATCACTGGTACTCCTTCTTTTGGATAAATCAGTTCTACTGGAGATCCTTCTGCTTTCGCTCGTGCAACGATAAAGTCAACAACCATCCCATATGATTTCTCACCACCTGCAACCGCTTGAAGAACCGCTCCATTTCCTTTTGTCACCGTCATATCATTTTCTTTTAAACTATTAAAATAATCCCAGCCGAAAGTTTCATTTCGTGTAAACACACCTAAATTATAAGCAGCCGCTCCTGAATAAAAAGGACTTGGCATGATAGTTTCCCCTTTAGAGTTCTCATCTGTTAAAACATCCCATGAGTCCGGCATTTCCGATACATTTGCTGTGTTTGCTACTAAGGCTGTGGCCATCACCTTTGTTCCCGCATACATGCCATCTGGATCGACTAAATTAGAGGGTATTTCACTGAGTTCCTCTGACTTATATTCAAGTAATAGATCGTCTTCCTTCAAATCCTCAAACGTGACCGAATCCGCTACTAATAAGACATCTGCTTGAATATCTCCCGCTTTTTGCTCCGCTTTAATTTTGCTAATGACCTCTTCTGTTCCTGAACGATACGTTTGAACAGTTACATCAGGATATTTCTCTGTGAATGCATCTACTAATTTTTGTGCATCTTCATCTGGTTGTGAGGTGTAAAAAGATAGATCTCCTTCAATGGCAGCTGCACTTTCACTCGTTGCATTACTTTCCTCACTCCCACAACCAGCAAGTGCGAATGATACAAGACCTAAGAGTAATCCACCTTTTACTTTATTCATGTTTACTTCCTCCTTAAGATTATTGTTTTTGTGAATTGAAAGATTGTTTTAATGATTCGTATGTAATTTTTGCAAGTCTCATAATGAACGATGCCTACTACTGCTCGTCTGAATACACGGAATGGATAGGTAATCCAACCTCCTCTCCGAAACTATAAATGTAAGTGTAATAGATCGGTATTAAGCGACATTAGACGCACGACTAATTTTTTGAAAATTTCTTGTAAAGGGAAACATTCTTATTTTTGCTTTCTCTACCTTTTTAGAAAGTGTTATTTACTAGAATAGGTGGTTTTCAGAAGGTTTTGGCGAGGATGGAATGTTAATTTTATGTTAGGAATTTACATTTCCTTATTATATAATAATCTTTTCTCCCCCATATGCTTGATCAGTCTTAGATGTGAATTTATTAAGATAAGTAAGTTATTAAAAGGACGGTAGCTTCCAAAGTATAATAAGCGGAGTTTTTCCGGTTAGATGCAGAACGAAGCCCGTTTCGGGGGTTAATAAGGGGAGATTTTCCGGTTATGCAAAGGAAAAAGCCCTATTTTCACGTTTTTCGAGTCTATAGGCGGAATTTCTCCGTTTATTTAAGCTAATTTTTATCGTATTTTTTAATTAAGCGGAATTCTTCCGTCTATTAAAACTCATTTGCCGCTAATTTGCAAAAGTAATAAAAATAGAGACCGGATTCACTCAGAATCCGGTCTCCTTTATGATGAAACTGGTACCTATAATGTAATAGCTATACCATTCTCACTTGTAAATTTAGGCAGCCATTCACCATGTGCTTCAATTAAGTCGTCACATAGAGAGATAATGTCGTCCATGGATAACTCAGCGGCGGTATGTGGGTCAAGCATGGCAGCCTGATAAATATATTCCTTTTTCAAGGTGACGGCTGCTTCGATGGTTAAGAGTTGCGTGTTGATATTCGTACGGTTTAATGCTGCGAGTTGCTCTGGAAGGTCTCCCACATAGGTTGGGGTGATTCCGCTGCGGTCCGCGATACAAGGCACCTCGACACAAGCTTTTTCTGGAAGATTGCTAATCAGTCTTCCGGTATTTAAGACATTTCCACCAAATTTAAACGGAACATCTGTCTCCATAGCTTCAATAATGCGGGATCCATATTCACGAGAACGAACATGAGTCAAGGAATGATTGTTAACCAGATCCTCTCTCATAGCTACCCAGTCATTAATTTGCTTTTCACAGCGACGTGGATATTCATCAAGCGGAATATTGAAACGCTCAATTAACTCAGGGTAACGAGATTTGATAAAGTACGGGTGATATTCTGCATTGTGTTCAGATGACTCCGTCACATAAAACCCGAATTTATCCATTAATTCAAATCGAACCATATCGCCATGCTTTGTTTTTTGCAATTCACGGGCTCTTCTCTTAATTTCAGGATACAAGTCCACGCCATCCTTGCTAACCTCAAGCAGCCACGCCATATGATTGATCCCGGCAATTTTCTCCTTCACCCCTGTACGGTCCATGCCCAATGCCTCAAATAAATCTTTTGTACAAACCTGTACACTGTGACAGAGGCCAACCGTTTTAATATTGGTAAAACGATTCATGACCCCAGTCAAGACAGCCATCGGGTTGGTATAATTCATAAATAAGGCATCCGGACAAACTTCTTCCATATCCTTCGCAAAATCAAGCATCACCGGAATCGTACGTAGGTTACGGAAGATTCCACCGATTCCAACTGTATCGGCAATGGTCTGACGTAAGCCATATTTTTTCGGAATTTCAAAATCGATCACGGTACTCGGTTTATAGCCTCCTACCTGGATTGCATTGATGACATATTTCGCGCCTCTTAAAGACACCTTCCGATCCGTATACGCTTTAATCGTTAGGTTTTTCCCAAGAGTTTCCTTTAAATTGTTCAGCATTTTTTCTGAATCACGTAAACGCTGCTCATCAATATCAAATAAGGCAAATTCAAAGCCGTCCAACGCGTCAACAAACATGCAATCTCCTAATACATTTTTTGCAAATACAGTACTACCTGCGCCAAGAAAAGTAATTTTAGACATAAGTGAACCTCCAATTTTTTAAGTGAGTTTAAATGAATATATGAAGCTATTTCTCGTAAATTATCCTTTAACTGATCCAGATGCCAACCCTTTAACAAAGTGCTTCTGCAATAGCAGAAACAATACGACCATCGGAAGGACAGCCATGATGGCGGCGGCAGCGACAAGATTCATTCGGTTGGCATTTTCCCCAAAGAATCCTGCTAGCGCTACGGTACTGGTCTTCACTTCTTCTGCTTGAAGGAAGAAGATGGCGAATTGGTAATCGTTCCAAATGAATACACATGAAATGATTAAAATGGATGCCGTAACCGGCTTCAACAAAGGGAATACAATCCGGAAAAAGATTCCCAGTGTACTCGCACCATCCATTTTTGCGGCTTCTTCCAATTCCTTCGGGATCGTCGAGCGAATAAAGCCTGAATACAAAAATATGGTTAATGGAAGAAAGGACGCCACGTTATTCAAAATGGCAATTTCGAGCGTATTCATCATTCCGATGTCGACTACAAGCTTATATAATGGAACTAAAGCGGTTAAAGGCGGAATCACCATCACCGCAATAAATATCATGAAAACAAATTTATTTAGTTTCGTCTGCCTTCTGGCCAAGGGATAGGCGGCCATCGAGCCAAGAACTATCAATAATAAAGCACTTACGAAGGTAATAATGGAAGTATTCGAAAGCGCATTGCCAAGACTCGCCGTTTCCCACGCCTCCGCAAAGTTCTCAAACGCTAGGACCTTGGGAAACACCCACTTCGAACTAAAATCTCCCCTTTCCTTTAATGCAGTCGTAATCAAAATATAAAAAGGAATAAGGTGAAAGGCTGAGA
The DNA here is from genome assembly GCA_041640555.1 of Bacillaceae bacterium. Taxonomy (GTDB): domain Bacteria; phylum Bacillota; class Bacilli; order Bacillales; family Cytobacillaceae; genus Robertmurraya_A. The sequence goes on along the minus strand of JBEQAB010000001.1, from coordinate 425,242 downwards.
TCAAAAGCGCGACTCCTGAGAGTAACCACTTTTTCTTTTTACCCATATAGTCCATTACGCCTCAATCTCCTTCCGTTTGAAGTACACAAGCGCTGCCAGACTAAGAATCAAAATGATAATAGCCATAAATACACCTTGCGTCGCGGCATATCCCGCATCTTGTCTATTAAAATACAGGTCATACATAAACGTAGACATGGATTGCGACGCATAGCCCGGTCCGCCGCCTGTCAGCGAGACGATCACATCGAACAATTTCAATCCCCCAATAATGTTAATCACCATGTTGATGGTGATCGACGGCATTAACATGGGCAGGGTGATATTTTTAAATTGCTGAAAACTAGACGCTCCGTCAATTTGTGCCGCTTCGTAATAATCCTTTGAAATACTTTGCAATCCAGCCAGGTAAATAATCATTGCAATACCGACAAACTGGAAGGTATTAACGAAAACGATCAACCAAATATTTATTTTTGGATCACCTAATGCATTAATTTTATCCAATCCGAAAAATAAAAGCAGATCATTCAGTGCCCCGCCTTGGAAGGCGAAGAAAAAGTAGAAGATATAGCCCATAATTAGCGGGCTGATAATCACCGGAAGGTACACAATTGTCCTCGTAAAATTTTTCATGTAGATTCTTTGGTTTAATAAAAGGGCGTACCCAAGACCGATCACGTTTTGCAAAATGGTACTGCCCACACCATACAGCAGGGTGTTTTTTACGACCAGCCACGTATCCGGATCTTTCAGCATCCTCGTATATTGACTGAAGCCAACATAGTCGTACGTTTGTGAAAACCCGTTCCAGTTGGTAAAAGAAATTTTAAATCCGTTTAAAAATGGGTAAAGGATGAAAAAGCAGACAGCAGCTAGAGCGGGAAGATACATCCACCAAAGCGAGGATTCCTTCCGCCTTTTACGGTTCCTTTTCACTTCTACAGAAGAGCCGGCCATCGACTTGCTTCTTGTCTCCACTCCTATCAACGTCACCAACTCCTAGAATGTTAGATTTGGAGGAGAGGCGAAAACCTTCCTCCCTCACAAAACTATTTCTTCTGCGCTAGCAATCTCTTATATTCCTCTTCCATCTTTTTCGAAACTTCGTCCGGTGTCATTGTTCCAGACAATAATTCCTGACCAGTAGCACCCATTGGGTCCCACATACCGCTTGGAAGGTAAATTCTGTCGAAGTAAGGTTCCACTTTCACATCCGCGTACTTTTCGTAGTAATCAGAGTAATAGTTTTTCGATTCCGTATTCGTCAGACCACTTGGAAGAGATGTCCCTTCCGCAATCTCTTTCACCATCTCCGGCTGTGAAATGAATTCTAAGAACTTTTTTGCTTCTTCTTTCACTTTAGAATCTTTCCATACCGCTAATGTATGACGCTCCCCGCCAATCCAGCTTGGCTCGTCGCCTTCCTCAATCACAGGCATGGGAATGACCCCAAGCTTGACCTCTGGGTTTACCTCTTCAACAGAAGGACCAAGCATTCCGCCGCCAACGATAAATCCAATTTTGTTTTGCGCCATTAAGTCGACCATCTGATGATTCTGCGCCGTTAATATATCTTCATTCAGGAGCTTCTTCTCGTGCATTTCCTTTAGTTTTTCTGCTAGAAACGTATAATTTGACCAATCAAACGTTCCATCTAGCAATTCTCTTTGATAGTTTTGTTCTCCAGTAATTAATAGTGGTGTGGAAAACTGATCAAAATACTGTCCGAATGCGGATTTATCAGAACCAGCAAACCAAAGTGGCGTCACTTCGCCCTTTCCTTTTTTCTTGATGGTTTCTAGTGCTGTCACGAACTCATCAAAGGTGGTCGGCGGCTCAATTTCATATTCCTCTAGCAAGGTTGCGTTATATGTAAGTCCGTCTTTTGCCTGGTTTAGAGGGTACGCATAGACTTTTCCAGATTCATCTTTTAAAATCTGCTCTAGTGCTGGATCCAGATCCTTCACCCAGTCCATATTTTTTAAATCTTCTACATATTCCCCGTAACGGTGAATTGCCCAGCCGTGGGTATCAAATAAGTCAGGCATATCATTGGCCGCCATTTTGACTCGCAGCATTCCTTCATACCCATCAGCAGGATAATTTTCTTTAATATCGATATCGGGATTTTCCTTTTCAAACTTTTTTACCACATTTTGCAGTGTGATTTTATCTGCTTCATTCGTTACAGTCGAATACAAGTTTACAACTGTCTGATCACTGTTTGCTTCATTCCCCCCGGATGCTTTACTGCATCCAGCCACAATCGTTGTCAACGCGGCTGCAACCGCCACCGTTTTTAAAAGCTTTTTCAAAATAAACGCCCCCTCAGTCATTTTTTAAACAATAAGTAAAATTACCTATTAAAATGAGTTCAATTTCTTGCTGACGTTTGGGAGCAACTATATAATAGAATTAGCTCCCGTTCATTGGTGGAGTAGTTAGTTTTTGCCCAATGCAGTGTGATGGCAGTCACTTTGCACCCTGTAAGCTTTCGTGCTGTGCAGGGTGGGCATTAAATAGGTGAACAAGATGTACATTGTCGTATTTCCGAGAACCACCTCCTAAAAAGTTATTTGTTTTTCTTGCAGCTCTCCCTGATCACCAATTCTGTCGGCAAGGTCACGGTTAATGGAAGCTCTCTTCCATTCAGGCGATCTAGTAAAAGTTTTACTCCTGTTTTCCCCATCTCCTTCGTATGCACTCTGACAGTCGTCAAAGGTGTACTCGCGAATGAGGCAGCTTCAATATCATCAAAGCCAATAATGGCTACATCCTCAGGAACGTTGAGATTGGCTTCTTGTAATGCTCTTAACGCCCCAATCGCCATCGGATCACTGGCAATAAAAAACGCCTCGGGGAAATTCCTCCTATCAATTGCTTTTTTCATTAATTCATAACCCTGTGCCATTGTATACTCACCGACAAAGACGGTTTCCGGATCGAACATCTTTTGTTCTTTCATCAAGCGTTCAAAGGTGGTGAGACGTTTATCTTCAGAGAGGAACTTTTTATTTTTGCTATGCTCCTTCTCCTTTCCACCGATATACCCGATTTTCTTGTAGCCGGTGGCTAATAGATGCTTGATTGCTTTCTCTGTGGCCTTTTCAAAATCAATCACCACCGCATCATATAAATCCTCGTTAGGCGAATGGTTAATGTACACCACATTTTCCACCTTACTGATGGCCTTGAGCGCGATCTCTTTTACCCGGCCCACGACAATGAGCCCATCGAGCCCGTCAATCATTTGATTGGTCTCCGTTTCATGTAAACGGAGCGTAACGGTTCTGATCCCATGACTCGCAAGTTCCATTTCAATCCCTTGGCGGATCGATAAAAAATAGGGATCATTGATTTCTTCGTCCAATGATTGGGTAACGATAATCCCGATATGTTTCGAAGTCTGCTGTTTTTGTTTCAACCGTCTTTCTAAAATCGTTTCGTATCCAAGCTCCTTAGCGACCTGGAAAATACGTTCCCTCGTTTCATCCTGAACGGAAATCGTATCATCGTTATTTAAGACCCGTGAAACCGTAGATGCCGACACATTCGACTTGTCCGCAATATCCTTGATAGTAGCCATCTCATAACCCTCTTCATGTTCTTTTCGACACCCGTAAATATTTTACTTATCGATTACTAAAATATTTACTGGGTATACTCGAATAATAACATCTTATGGAAGGGCTTACAAGCATAAAAACTAACTTTTCTAAAAATTTTTATAGTTTTATTTGTTGGTTAAACACTGATATAGTTCGACTTTCTTATTAACGTTCAATTTTCAACTAGTAAATTTTTTAGTAATATTCTTCTTGTATAGTTCCTCAGTCAGGATAAACTAATTGGTAGCTGATTCAAGAAGTTATAAAACCGTTCCCACTTTCATTGGGGACTCAGCTCCGTTTTTATGTTGTTCTAACAATTTTAAACAAAAAAAAGGAAATAACCCGTCAAGGCTATCCCCTATTAATTAATATACTACTAAACCACTTCAACCGCAGTAGTTTCATCTTTCTTAGTTTCTTCACTTTTATTCGTAAAATGGCTCTTTTCAATAATTAAAGAGACAACCACCCCACCAATAATGGCCCAGAACGGTGAACTTACACTAAAGAAGCTTACACCTGACATGGCGATAATTAAAGCAAAGAAAGCCCCTATTTGAAATTTACTATCAGAGAAAGCGGCTTGGAGGGAAGTCAAGAGAACACCAATCATGGCAAGACCTGCTACGGTAGCAACTAAGACTCCCGGCATGGCAGAGACAAATGGCACAACAACACCTGCAAATAGACCAAAAGAAGCAAATAGTGTTCCATTTACAATAACCGCTACATAGCGCCCTTCTTTCTTCTCACCAGCTTCATGAGATGAACAAATGGCTGTCATCGGACCAGCAATATTCGCGTTATGACCTCCAAAAAATGAGGTGATCATTCCTCCAATTCCACTCCAAACCGTCATGGCATTGACTGGTGGTTTATAGCCTTGAGCCATTAATACCCCAGTAGCTTGCGCATTTTCTGCCCCAATGACTAACAGAGCAAGTGGAATAGCGATGGAAACAATGGCATCTAGACTAAAGCTTGGCATGACGAGTTGGGGCGTAATGAATCCGCTTTCAAGATCTCCCATTTTAAATTGATTTAATAGTAGGGCTACCATCATGGATACGATAAATGCAGAGACAATAGGTGGCACTTTTTTGAGATATCTTGAGGAAAGTAAATAGACAACAACGGCAGAACCAGCAATTAATGGTGCTGCTTCGATAGAGGTAATCATACCCGTTCCAAAACGGATCATGGCTCCAACAATCATTCCCATAACAATTGGTAAAGGGATCCACCTCATGATTTTTCCGATGAGTCCTGTCACTCCTAGAATAAGGACCAGTACACCAGCAATGAAATACGCTCCAGCTGCTTCATTTAATGAAAATTGGGTAAGGGCACCTGCAACCAACACCGCACCTGGAATCGAATACGCACCAGCAATGGGTTGACGATATTTTAAAGCTAAATAAATACCTAAAAGTCCTCCGAAGAAATAGATGGCAAATAACCAAGAAATCGCTTGTTGATGGGTTAATCCTCCACTTGCTGCACCACCAATAACAATTAACGCTGGGCCAGTACATCCAAATATAGCCGCAAGTGTTCCCGCGCTTATGGTATTAAGATTTAGGAATTTAGGTACACCTTTTAGACTTTGACCTAGATTAAACTTACTCATTTCGAACCCTCCTTTTATTTGAAAATTCGGAAAATTAAACACAAAATGAAATTAAGGTTCACCCTCTAAGAAGGGGAGGTAACCTCCCCTTCTCTTACTTCCCTGTAAAATGAGGTTTTCTCTTTTCAGCAAATGCAGCTACCCCTTCACGGAAATCATCTGTTGTTCTTAACAGTCCGTATGCTTTTCCTTCAATATCTAGTCCAGCACTTAGCGGCGATTCCTCCGCTGCATTTAACACCGCTTTACATACCTTTTGAGCAAGCGGTGAAAATCTCACTAGCTCCTCGGCTAATAATTCCACTTCTTTATCTAATTCCTCTTTAGACACCACTTTTGTTACTAATCCCCATTGATAGGCCTCATCAGCCGGAATTCTTCTGGCTCTCATAATCATGTCTTTGGCTCTAGTCAATCCTACCGCTCTTGCGACTCGTTGGGTTCCACCGCTTCCTGGAATCATACCAAGATTCATTTCAGGTAATGCCATAAGCGTATCATCTGCTGCGATTCTAAAATCACAGGCCATGGCAATTTCAAATCCCACACCAAATGTGTATCCTTGTAATTGAGCAATAACGGGCTTTGGTGAACGTTCCGGGGCTGCAACATGAACCGCGAGATGGGATAATTCTTCCTGATGTGTTTCCATAAATTCAGGAATACTTCCTCCTGCGCTAAAAGCTTGAGTCCCTTCACCCTTAATAATAATCACGCGAACTTCATCATCTTGATCTAGTTCCTTAAATATTTCAGCAAATTGGGCTCTCGCCAGCATACTGATATAGTTCATTTTTTCTGGACGATCAAACACAATCGTTGCCGTTTGCTTCTCTATATTTTTCTCTACTCTGATATGATCATATTTTTTTGCAGTTTCTACCATTATGATTTCCCCTCTCTTTTAACCTACTAAATTATTATCTTTCTGAAATACTTCAAACTCGCCTTCTCTTAATTTACGTCGTAGGATTTTTCCTACTGGACTCTTTGGAACTTGCTTGATAAACACATATTTTCTTGGTCGTTTAAAATTAGATAATTTCGGATTATTTTTACAAAATTCATCTAACTCTTGCACGGTTACGGTTCCATCCTTCGGAACAATGAATGCGGTTACAATTTGACCCCAACGATCATCATCTTCACCAGCTACCGCAACTTCGAAAACCTTCGGATGCTTTGAAAGGACATCTTCCACTTCAAGTGGATGGATATTTTCTCCGCCTGAAATGATCATGTCATCTACTCGGCCTACTACATATAAGTCACCATCATCATCCATGACCCCTAGATCACCAGTAAAATACCAGCCCTCACGAATCGCCTTCTTCGTGGCATCCGGTCTGTTCCAATATCCTTTGAAGCTTTCGATCGAATCAAGAGAAACAATAATCTCACCAATCTCCCCTTTTCCAATCTGGTCCTCAGGTGTAGAATTCGCCTCCGCATCTGCTGTCACTAAGCGAATCCGTTGATGAAATCCTGGTTTCCCGGCGCATCCCGGTTTCTCAGCCACATTTGGGCAAATAGAGAAGGTATAGATTTCCGTGCTACCATAGTGATTCACAAAAACATCTGGCTTTAATAGCTCTACACATTTTTCCGTTAAGGCGGTCGTCATCGATGCCCCCGCATACCCAATTTTCTTTAATCTCTGAAGATTGTATTGATGAAAATCCTTGTGATTCAGCATATCGTGATAGAGAGTAGGAACTAAATACACACAGGTAATTTCCTCATAGCTTAAAATTTCTAGCGCCTCTTTTGCATCAAAATCAGGTAAAGCCACATATTTCCCATTTAAAAAGGCAATCGATAGAAGAGATCTCATCCCCATCGTATGGTAAAGGGGCATCGTACCTAATGTACTCTCATTATCCTCGTATTTATTTTGGATAATGTGAGCAACCGCTGCCGAATACTCATTTTTATTGCTTCTTGGTACTCCTTTTGGTTTCCCGGTTGTCCCTGATGTATACAGCATAAGAGCGATATCATCATCATGAATTTCTGGTTTCACAAAGGTTCCAGGACTTCTCTGAACAAGCTCATCATAGTAAATATCTGCCCCTTCTACTTCTCCGACCCCTAATAAAATGGGTTTTGTATGAAAGGTTGCTTTTAATACCGAGGTTTCACTTGCCTTTTCATAGATCACTGCCTTAGATTCGGAATCATTTACGCAATATTCCACTTCTTTTGCCGATAATCTGAAATTGATTGGCGTGTAAACAGCCCCTAAAGCCTGGATGGCCCAATATAGGATGACATTCTCAAGGCGGTTTTTTAATAAAAGCGTGACCCGATCATTTTTTTGAATTCCGATTCTTTGTAAAGAAGCTGCTACTTTCATAATTTCTTTGTCTAATTGGTTATAGGTGTAGCGTCTACTCCCTTCAACAACCGCAACCCGATTCGGATGCCTTTCCACCGCAAAATTAAAAATCGTTGAAAGATTCATTCATGCAACTCCCTTCCTACATTTAGATGTTTATTTTTTGATCCTCTACCGTTTTTTCTATCGCTTTTACAATGCCGTCATAACCAGTACATCGGCAAAGATGCCCTGAAAGCATGTCTTGAATATCTTTTTTACAAGGGGTTGAATGTTTCTTCAAATAATCTGTAGTGGACATTAAAATTCCAGGTGTACAAAATCCACATTGTAATCCATGGCATTCGACAAAGTTCTTTTGTAAGGAATTGAGCTGACCGTTCTGTGCTAATCCTTCAACGGTTTGCATCTCTTGGCCATCGACTTGAACAGCAAACATTAAACAGCTTCTTACAGCCGAATCATTCACAATGACTGTACATGCTCCACAAACACCATGTTCACAACCTACGTGTGTTCCGGTCAATCCACAGGTTTCTCGCAAGAAGTCACTTAGCAGCATTCTGGATTCAACTTCTTCTTTGTATGTTTTTCCGTTAATTTTCACTTCCACTTCATGAACCGTCATGGTCATCACCTCCCTGCTTTTACATATGCCTCTTGTAACGTTCGTTTGGCCAATGATTGAGCTAAATGCCTCCGATAGTCAGCTGAAGCATGGAGATCGGATTCAGGCTCAATCACTTTTGAAACAATGGATGCCACTTTGTCTAGAAGCGAATCCGTTAATCGTTCACCTTGTAAAAGTTCATTCGCCTCTGTCACTAATAATGGAACCGATTCGACACCACCAAGAACCAATCGTGCGTTTGAAATACGATTTTGATCATCCACGCTTAATTGACAGGCAGAGGCAACTAAAGCAAAATCCCCGTGCCTGCGCGAGATTTCTTGAAAGGAATAACCCACTCTGCCCTCCCAGATAGGAATATGAATCTCCGTTAAAAGTTCCGTAGGCATCACATCAGTTGTTAGGTAGGTGACAAAGAAATCCTCCGCATTAACGGTTCTCACTTCATCCGTGGATGCGATATGAACGGAACCACCCATGGTCATTAAGGCAAGAGGGATTTCGGCGGTAGGATCTGCATGAACCAAACTACCACCAATGGTTCCACGATTCCGGGTCTGGACATGGCCGATGAATGGAACCGCTTCACTTAATAAACCGATGTGCTGACGGATGAGATCCGATGTCTCAACACGGTTTTGTCTTGTCAAGGTTCCGATTTTTACAAGTCCTTCCTCGTAATCGATAAAGTCTAAATCCTGCAAGCGATTAATATCGATTAAACAATCAGGGGTAGACAGCCTCATATTCATAATGGGAACGAGACTCTGGCCACCTGCAATGATTTTTCCATCAAAACCAGATTCTTCTAATAGAGTAAGTGCTTCATCTACGGTTTTTGGACAATAGTAGTCAAATTTAGCTGGTTTCAATCGCTATCATCCCTCCTTTCTTTTCATCAAGCACTTTTTTCGATGTTCTTTAACTCTTTCCCAAACTTCTTGAAAAAGTCTTGAATAATCAGTTTGGCCACCCCGCTCAACATTCGTTGACCGACCATCGCGACCTTTCCGCCCACTTCTGCTTCATACGTATACGACAATAAGGTTTGATTTTCGTCTTGGTGCTCCAGATGAATGACACCAGTTGCTTCCACATTTCCTGGTCCCCCTTCCCCCTTCACAATCAACTTATAACTCTTTAGATTTTCAATATCGGCGATTTCGATAGTAGATTCATATTTTCCTTTAACCGCTGCAATTCCAATCGCTAACTCCGCCTTATATTTGTTTTCCTCGACTTGCGTTAGTTTATTGCAGCCCATAATACATTTTTGTAAAACATTTGGATCTAGTAGAATATCCCATGATTGTTGCAATCCTGCTTCAAGCGTTAAGCTTCCTTCTCCATTCATACTTGATTCGCCCCTTTCTTTTCTTTCGCCTGATTTAATAGATTCCAAATTCGATTCGGACTTAAAGGTAAAGTATCAATCATCACTCCATACGGCTTTAACGCATCATTAACGGCATTGGCAATAACCGCCGGTGCACTCATCGTATTTCCTTCTCCCAATCCCTTCGCTCCTAGTGGAGTAAGAGGCGATGGAGTTTCGATATGTTTTATTGTGATATTTGGAATTTCTGGTGCGGTTGGGCATAAATAATCCATAAAGGACCCGGTTAAAAATTGGCCTTTCTCATCATAGGCAAGCTCTTCATACATAGCTCCTCCTAGCCCATGAACGAGTCCCCCGTATATTTGACCATCTACAATTAACGGATTTAATAGTTTCCCAGCATCGTGTACGGTAAAATAATCGATAATCTGAACTTCACCAGTATCAGGATCAACTTCAACGGTCACCATATCTGCAACAAAACCATAGGTAACAGATGAGTTCACTAAGTCATTTTCATCCGGTGGCTCTGCGACCTTTGCGGTATAATAGTAGGTTTCATAAATTCCCGGCTCCATGCCATCTGGTAGAGAGAGCGGATTCCAATGAGCAGAACCTGCCGCTCTTTTCATTGAATATTTAATCGAAGGATCCTTTTTAGAAACGATTGATCCGTTTTCAATGGTTAAGTCATCCTCGTCAGCTTGTAGATGATATGCCGCGATTTTGATTAATTTTTTTCTTACTTTATGCGCGGCGTAAAATACCGCACTAGACCCTAGCGACGCAAATCGACTGGAATAGCTACCTGAAGCAATCGACCAGGCACTCGTTGAGGTGTCCAGCTCAGCGACGACATTAATTTGTTCTCTTGGTATTCCTAATACGTCTGAGACAATTTGGGCAGAAACCGTTTCATGACCTTGCCCAGAAGGCGTGGTACTGATGCGAACATTCACACAGCCCATCGGATCCATGGAGATCGTCGCTGCTTCGGCACAGCCTGACTTCGGTAAAGAGGAAGCCCTCTCCTCCGGTGTAAGGGCAATCGTGATATACCCCATGTTCGAGCCTGACGGTTCAACAATACAGGCTAAGCCGACACCAAATAATTTCCCTCTTTGTCTCGCGTCTTCTCTTTTCTGTTCAATTTCCTTGTAGTTCCCCATGTCTAAGGCAAGCTCAAAGCCCTTTTCATAATCTCCGCTATCATAAATACCTCCAGAGGCTGTTTGATAAGGGAATTGTTCTTTTTTAATTAAATTTCTTCTGAGCACATCAGCAGGATCCAGCTGTAATTGATGGGCAATTTCTTGCATGATTCGCTCTAGTGGAAAATATAATTCTTGGCCCCCATAGCCTCGAATCAGCCCTGTTGGTAGCTTGTTGGTCATAATGGCGTAAGCATCAATCATTAAATTAGGAATATCATAGGCACCGGTTGAATTGGCATGGGTTCTATACAAACACGCGGGCTCAGGTGCTCGAATATAAGCTCCTACGTTATCAATTAACTTCATTTTCAACCCTAGTACCTTACCATCTTCCTTGACAGCTGCTTCTATATAGGTGACACGGTCCGTTCCACTCGAACTAGCAGATAAATGCTCCTGGCGGTCTTCAATCCACTTGACGGGACAGCCAACCATTCTACTAACGACGGCACATAAAACGATGTATGGATAGGTTCCAGCCTTAATTCCATAACTGCCGCCAATGTCTTTCGGAACAATAATTCTTAATCGATTACTAGGTATTTTTAAGGCACCCGCCATGACCGATTGAATAACAAAGGGACCATGAAAATTCGCATGAATCGTATATTGATTGGAACTCTCCTCATACTGGGCAATCATTCCATAGGTTTCTACGGGTGTTGCGGAATATTTAGGAAAGTGAAACTTGTGTTTAACAATGCGGTCAGCCTCTTCAAAGGCTTCATCCACCTTTCCGTAGTGAAAGGTCCGATGGTTCGCAATATTAGAACCGATATGTTCATGAAGAAGTGGAGCATCCTCCTCTAACGATTTCTCTATATCTACGATGGGTGTAAGAGATTCATAGACGACCTTAATTTTTTCCAAAGCATCCTCTGCAATATAACGATTTTTGGCCACCACGACTGCGACCGGTTCACCTACATAGCGCACCTTATCAATCGCCATCGGATAATACTTTACTGGAGCGCTCACCCCCACGCTAAAGGGTTGAACATAGGGCAAGATATCTTTTCCCGTCACTATTCCCTTCACACCACGTAGTTTCAGCGCTTCAGAGGTATCAATGGAGATGATTTTGGCATGTGGGTACGTACTTCTTAAAATGGCAATATGGGCGGTGTTAGCAGGTGTTCCAATATCATCAATATACTTTCCTTGTCCGGTTAAGAGTCTTCCATCCTCTACTCTTGTAACCGCTTGGCCTATGACTTTTTCCATTACACGACCTCCTCCCGAAGTAAATGTTCATAGTCTACTAACGTATCAATATCTGGGATTTGCTTTTTCCCCATTTCTGAATAAAACACTTCTTTTTGGAATTTTTTCAAAATCGTACGACCACCTTCATCCCCTTTTGCATCGAAAAGATAAGGAAATAGTTTCTTATCAAATAAGACTGGATGTCCCTTCTCTCCTTGATAGGAGGCTTGCACGATTAATGGTCTGTCTTTTTGCCAATAGTAATCCTTGATCACCTTATTAATCTCATCACACGTAAGAAGTGGCTGATCTCCTAATAAAAATACGACAGCCTTTATATGATTCGGTATGGAACGTAAGCCTAGCTTGAAAGAAGAGGACATCCCATCCGAAGCTTGATCATTGATCAAAATCTGATTCACTCCCGTGACAGACACATCTTGATAAAGTCCAGGGACATCCGGATTAATGACAACGGATATGCCAGATAATGAAGAGCTTAACCCCTGATCAATCACATGTTGAAGAATCGATTTCCCTCTATAAGGTAGTAGCATTTTTGCCGTTCCCATTCTTCTGGAAAAGCCAGCAGCTAGGATTACACCCCATACTTGATGTTGAGCTTCAATAATTCATCACACCCCTTTTTGGGGAGAACGATAGACTTCCCTTTAACTCAGTGAGCTTTAATCCAGATCCCCCGCGGTGAACCAACGTGATTTCCGCTAGGATACTTAAGGCGATTTCTTCTGGTGTTTTTGAACCGATATCAAGCCCAATCGGACTATGGATGTTTGAAAAATCATCGATCGTATTCAGTTTCTGACTGGTTGAAATCAGTTCCTTGGTTCTTTTTCTCGGACCAAGTAAACCAATATAAGCAGCATCTGATTGATACAATCCTTCTAAGAACATTTGATCTTGTAAGAAATGATGGGTCATTAACACAACGTAGGATTGACTTGTGATCGTAACCGGTGGGTATTGATCTTTGCTATAGACGATAATCTCATCTGCTTCTGGAAATCGAGAAGAGTTTGCATAGGCAGCTCTATGATCGACCAAGGTGACATACCAATGTAATTGTTTGGCTATTCGTACAAGCGGAATAGCATCAGGGCCTGCACCAAATATGGTTAAGTTAGGAGGTGGAGTCGTGATTTCGCTATAGATATGAAGTTGATGCTCTCCACCCACGAAGGTAACTCCTGGTTTTAATGGAATGTTATTTTGTAAAAAATAATTAGAAATCTCAGGATATTCGATATTCAGTAACTCTTCTTGGTCATTTTGAGGATCAAGCAGCCATCGCTTCCCAATCAAATGAGGCTTATTCGCCTCTACAACGATTAGCTGACCTATTTGCTTGGTTAAGGAAGTGGTAAAAAACGCTTCTATAATACGGGATGCTGGGTTCATCTCAGGTTCATAGGGTTCAAGTAATATATTCATTTTTCCATTACAGCCAAGTCCAAGCCCCCAAACAATGTCACCCTCATCTTGGAAATTATAATGGAGGGTTTGTGGAACTCCGCTTTCTAGAACCTTATTCGCATGTTCGATAAGATCACTTTCTACACAGCCCCCACTTAAGAGACCAGTTAAGGTTCCGTCACTGGAAATGAAGCATTTAGCCCCTGGCTTTTGATAGGTAGAACCTTCTGTTGAAATGATCGTACCGAGAACACCCCTGAGTTGATTTTGTTGACATCTCTTTATTTCTTTATGTATTGAGATCATTTGTCCACCTCCTAAACTTTGACTTCCTTGTGATACTCCCAATGAAATTGGTCCCTGTATTCACTTGGTGTTTTCCCAACGATCTTTTTGAACGTTGTTGAAAAATAGCTTTGATTAGAAAAACCTGTATTGTGAGCAATAATATCTATAGGAAGGGCAGAGAGTCTTAGCATCCCTTTGGCCTTTTGCACTCTGACAAAAGACAAGTATTCTACAAAGGTCATCCCCGTTTCTTCCTTAAAAAGTTTACTAAAGTAGGAAGGACTTAAATAAACTTGATCGGAAATTCCCTTTAAGGAGAGTGGCTCACCATAATTCGATTGAATAAACTGGATTGCACTTTCAATCGGATTCTTCAAATCATTGGAATCCAATCGGTTTACTGGATTCATGCTTTGCGTGACTTCCTTACTGATCCCTTTTGGTAACACGCGATCAAAGGTATGAATCAACTCATTTTTAGTAAGCGGTTTCAATAAATAGGAGGAAAAACCGGAATTAATTGCTTCCTGTGCTAAATCAAACATTTTTAACTGAGTGACAATAATAATAGGAAGATTAGGATAAAGCTCCAAAGCCGCCCTTCCAAAATTCATGCCATTCATTTCAGGTAAAGAAAGATCGATGATAAGGACACTAGGTTGATTTTGTTTGAGAAGTAATAATCCTCTTTGAGCGGTACTCGCTTCATAGGTTGTTAAATAGCTGTACTTACTTTCTCTAACTAACTCACAAAGCTCTTTTCTTGCTTCGATATCATTATCAACAATCAAGATCTCAGCCAAGCATGTTCCCCCTTAACTAGATAGTATAGAAATTTCTGAAAACTTTGTTTTAAAATCTTCCTTTGTTCTTTTAACAATTCCACTATTACTAATTTTTTAATTATTTTAAATATTAACAGATTAAATTCCTACTTGATTTATAAAATATTACTCTTGTGTTTTTAAAATTTGGTTTTGTTCAATTATAGAGCCTGTTTATTAATCTTACTAGGATCTTTATCTAATAAAAAAAAGGATCTCCACATATATTCAGACAGAACTGAATGGTGGAGATCCATACTCTTTACAAAAGATATTATTAAAGGGTCTGGTGCATCATCCTATGGATTGGTGGCTCCCATTGTTCCTTTTAAAAATACTGGTGCATCATCAACATGTTTGATCCACAACTGATCCTTTCCTTTTAATCCATCCCGTATCCAAACATCACCTATTATTTCCTTTCCAATATGACGAACCCAAGTTACATTGTCATTGATTACTTGTGGGGCTACATCTCTCTTATGTTCTCCAGGTGAAGTAATCCGTTTTTGTTCTCCAGATTTTATATTAATCGTAAAAAGACTTGTAAACATGGTTGGTACGGGCCCTTCCTTCCACTCCAGATTTTCCTTTGAACGCGCCACAATCACCTTCTCAGGTGAAAACCATTCCAGGTCTAGGTCAACATATCCTTCTGGGGTATATTCTTTCTGCTGCAAGATAACAGGCATCTCGGCAATCTTTGTTCTCTTATTTTCCACAAAGAATCTTCCTTCTCCAGATATATAAGCCAACTGATTCTTTGATGGAGCCCATTTGAACCAATCTTTATACCAAAGCATTTTTCCTACTTCTTGGAAATTCTTTCCATCAGGAGAGATTACACAAAGTGAATTACTATCATTTGACCAAGAAGCTGTAGGAATTCCTATAAAACTAACCCACTTTCCATCATGGCTCCATTTAAAGTAATCCGTCCTTATCGCGAATAAATCATCATTTGTCTGAATGGTATACAAATGATTCTTTTTATCAATTTTTAGATTAGCTTCCACCGGAATTTTATACAATTCGATAGGTCCCCAACCTGTTGGAAGCAAATTAGATTGTGATGAAACGATAAATTCTTCCCCGTTCGGAAACCATTCGAATCCACTCACACCTAATGAAACGTTCTCAAAACCCATGGGTCGTCCATCTTCCATATGGGTTACATTTAGTAAGCCTCTATCATTATAGGCTAGTTGATTTTTTGTAGGTGCCCATTTGAAATCAGTTGCTTCCACCTTTATGTAAGGCTGATAACTTTCCTTCTTCTTTAAATCATATATGAATAGATCCTTTTTCTCCCCCTGCTCATCACCATCAATGTAAGCAATGAATCGGCCATCATAGGACCATTTTGGCGAATGCACATATCGTGAATGAGTCAGTTGCGTTTCTTGATCTCCTTGTTTTATCCATAATTGATTGTCACGAATAAACGCAGCTGTTAAGGGTACTTCTGCGCTTGCTACTTTTGAAAAGAGAAGCGTGCAAAATAGTAGAAATAGAATTTTACGGCCTAACATTAATAGCACCTCCTTTTTAGTCATTAGAATGCCCTTCTTTTTAGCACCATACAAAAAGTTTTATAAACAAGGAAAAAGGTCTTGTTCAGTGATGCCTCTCTCTCAGATGTATTCGTCTCGATTTTCTTTCTCAATATTGCAGCTAACACAACAATCGTATATTGTTGTATCCAGTTATATGGTTCATCAACTTAAACCAATAAACAGATTATTGGAGGTATTTTTCAGAATGAATAAACAGGACCAACTTAATATAATCAAAGAGGATTTTATCAATTGTCAAAAAGTACTATTGGCAATTGGTGATGAAACACGTCAATCCATCTTGTTAGTTCTAATGGGGACGGATTGTCAAACGGGATTACGTGTGGGAGAAATCACTGAACAAACACATCTTTCTCGACCGGCTGTGTCCCATCATCTTAAGGTTTTACGAGATGCTGGTGTGATTTTAATGCGTAAAGAAGGGACAAAAAACTTTTATTATATTAATGTACGAACAGAATTAGGTTTATTAAGAACGCTTGTGTCGGATATCGATAAGTTCATGCAGAACTTTTATTGAAATGATGGAATTTACACACACATTACTTGGAGGTACAGACTATGAGAGCAATGGTTATTGATCGATATGGGAAAGTTCCCATGCGTTTGGCTGAAATGCCCACACCTGACATAGGTGAATATGAGGTACTCGCAGAAATTTATGCTGCTAGTATTAATCCTGTTGATTTTAAGATACGCGATGGGAAAGTAAAATTGTTAGTTAAATACAAAATGCCTCTTATCCTAGGTAATGACTTTTCTGGTGTCGTTACAAAGGTGGGTGCAAAAGTGACTCGTTTTAAAATTGGTGACGAAATATATGCCCGTCCACGTAAGTCTAAAATCGGTACTTTTGCTGAATATATCGCAATTCATGAAGACGACATCGCCTTAAAACCTAAAAATTTGAGCTTTGAAGAAGCTGCTTCGGTCCCGCTTGTTGGGTTAACCTCCTACCAAGCCCTAACAGACATTTTGCAATTACAAAAGGGACAAAAAATTTTCATCCAAGCTGGGGCTGGTGGTGTCGGTACCTTCGCTATTCAACTGGCCAAATTGATGGGTGCTACTGTTGCAACAACTGTCAGTGAAGCTGGTGCGAATTTAGTAAAATCTCTTGGTGCAGATGAAATAATCAATTATAAGACAGAAAAATTTGAGAAGATACTGAAAAACTATGATGCTGTGTTTGATACACTTGGGGGCGAGCTACTGGAAAAATCCTTCGAAGTGATAAAAAGCGGAGGAAAACTGGTTTCCGTTTCTGGATTACCGAATGCTCGTTTTGGCAAAGAATATGGTTCCGGATTTTTTAAAACATTGTTGTTTTCAGCTGCAAGCCATAAACTAACTAAGCTTGAAAAAAAGCATAATGTTCAATATTCATTTTTGTTTATGAAGCCGAGTGGAGAGCAATTACGTATAATCGCCAACTTTATAGAAACTGGAAAAATCAAACCTATCATTGACCAAGTTTTTCCTTTTGAAGATGCTCAAAAAGCGATGGAATATGCGGAGTCAGGAAGGGCGAAAGGGAAAATAATAGTAAAAATCAAATAAGTTGATATACGGATCAAAAAATAAATCCTAACTTTTCATTTTTTCTTACCAATGATTCTATAATGATCTTCATGAACGAACCCTCTATTTAAATACGGCTTTATATACAAGATTTTATGCATAACTTGTATATAAAGCCTTGATTTCTATTAAAAGACATACTGCCGTAAGAGTTTTTTTCCATCTTAGCTATATCTCTTTAACATCTTCCATCGTTATTCTCCATTTACAGATATAGAACATTTTCTCTCATTGTGAACAATTGCAAAAACAGAATATACATAATAAACTAACTTTAGGAGGGGATAATGTGCTTTTAACTAAAATCAAAAACTTTTCATTCAAAGATATAAACGGAGAAACTGTATCCATCAGTGATTTTAAAGGGAAAAATACTTTAATATTTATGTGGGCATCTTGGTGAAGATGTCGTGAACAGCTGCCAGGTTGGCAGAATTTTCATGAAAAACATAAGAATCAGGACTTTGAAATACTTTCGGTTTCAGTTGATGTTCAAGGGGCAGAGGTAGTAAAACCATATGCACAAAATAAATCATATACAACAGTAATAGATCTTGAAAATGAAATGGCAAATTATTTTGGATTCAAAGTCGTACCGAATGGAATTTTCATTGATAAAAACGGTATTATTCGTTTAATTAAACAAAGATTTTATGTCACTGACCCAGAACATTTGAATGCAATAGAAAAATTAATAAATGGTACCGTAGAAAAAGTTGTGCTAGATGATGAAAAACCTGTTCCAGTCAACCAAGTTGGTCACATGGAAAAACAGCTTTCTGAAACTAAGTTTAAGTTAGCCTTGCAATATGCGAATAATGGCAAGAAAGAAGAAGCATTAAAAGAACTTGATGAGGCTCTTCTTTTGGATACAGATAACTTTCTTATTCGCAAACAACGATGGTACATCCGTTATCCAGAAAAATTTTCACCCACCATTGACATGGAATGGCAACAAGAACAATTAGCGAAAGAAAAAGCACAAGAAGCCACTCTATACGATAGTAATTCATGTGGTCCTGAAGGTTGTCGTTTACCTAAAACATAATTTTCGATGAGTAACGGAAATGATCAATCATTCATTTTACTTTCTTTTTTGTCTAAATCTCATTTACTAATTGCAGGCAACCTTTGTAAAAAGGTTGCTTTTTCATCCGTTGAATTCATCAACCAACCTGCTGGTTTGTGCAGTAAGTGAGTCACTAGGACAAGCTTGGCATAACTTTATTCATTCGGATAAAGATTCTGATAGGTTTCTACTGTATGTTTAATTAAATCCTTTAAAACATTGGTATCGATATCAGCTAATTTATTTACATAAATACAAGCCTTACTCTTCGTGTGTTTACCAAAGCTTTCTAATAATTTGTCTCTTTCCTCACTTTCATAGGACAAATAAAGACTAATTTTCGCCTTTCTTGGTGAAAAACCCACTAAAGGCGCATCCCCTTCATGTCCAGATGCATACTTATAGTGATAGCTACCAAAGCCTATAATACTAGGACCCCACATTTTTGCGTCGAAACCTGTTACCTCTTCAAAAATTTCTAATAACTGATAGGCATCTGCCTTCTTCTTCTCACTTTCCACACGTTCAATAAATTCAAATACACTATTGTCGGTTTCTTTCATCTTCGGTTCATACATGTTTGGCTCTCTCCAATTCTCTGATTACCTTATTATCAGCATTATTACAATCTAGTTTAACCAGATCTTTACTTTTGGAAAATATCACTAGAATAATACTTCTCAAGTCTAGATCGATTTCCCTTTTTTCATCTGCATCCATACCAGCACCGATGGCGATGCCTGTGCTCATTTCAACCAGTTTTTCTAACCCAATAGTGTTTTTTCATTTCAGCATCTTCTAATCGGTCTATGCTGACATAATCCAACTTTCTTCGAATCACCTCTTTCTTTCTGTAAGTAACTAGTTAGTTCGGATCTTACACCTTTTCGCATGTGCACATACTCTTATGCACATTCAAAAAGGTGCTCAGCACAATCGCTGAACACCTTCCTCAATAAATAAACAATTATTCTTCTACACCTTTTTCCCATACCCAAATGCACCATAAGTCTTGCAGGTTTTCCCTGCCGAGAACACGGCATTCCTTAAGGCTGTCGGTATATCGAGTGTATCGAAATAGGATGTAATAAAGCCTGCAATGAAAGAATCTCCTGCCCCCATTGTATCAACAATTTCTGTTTCGTTTGGTGGCTGCAAATACTGTTTCTGACCATCTGAACAAATAGCTGGCTCTCCGCCCCTTGTTACCACAACAATTTTTACACCGAATGTGTGGACGTATTGGATTAATTCTTCCATTTCATCCGCATTCATTCCACTTCCGGAAAAGAAGGCAAATTGTATGAAAGGACAAACCTTTGCTAAATACTCTTTACTATATTTACTTTTTATTGAAAAATCATAAGAAATGGGTTTGTAACTTAATCTTTGCAGTTCATGTTCAATGTTGCTGTTTATGCTCGTATGAATAACATCAAATTCGTTAATATAATTTAGATCAGCATCCGTAAATTGCAAAGTTGCTATCGATTGTACTCGGGTCTCTCGATTGGTTTTCTTAAAGACCCGATCTCCGTTTTCATCTAAAGCAACATACGCTTTACCATTTGGGCCATACATTTTACGAATTCTCGTCACATCAATCTCTTCTTGTCTTAGAGTATTTAATATATGTTCTGCCTCTAAATCATCACCGATAATTCCAATGTACCCATTCTTCTCTGCTCCATTTCTTTTACTAACAACAGCTACATTTAGAGCATTTCCACCAGGATATATCGTGCTTTGATCTTCGTAGAAATCGACGACATTATCACCTATTCCAACTAACTTCATAAACCTTCCACTCCATGACTTTTTAGTAGAGTCTAATCGTTAAGATATGTGTCTTCTAAAGTTAAACCTGATTGGAAAGATAGGAAACCATCAAGGTTTACAAAACCATCAACATTCTTTTGCATTCCATAGCTTTGTTCTCTCCAATTCAAGTAAACGAATGGTGATAATTCCATTGCTCTTTCAATCAACTGTTGGTAGATTTCCTCACGTTTTGCAGGATCCTTTTCCTTCTTACCTTGAGCTAGTAAGCTATTAATCTGCTCATCATCAAAGTTTGCTGAGTTATTTAATCTTGCCGGTCCTCCTTGGTAGAAGTTACTCATCCAATCACCATCTGTAATGTCTCCAGAAGTACCTGCGACTAGGAATTGATAATCCCCTTGAACGTTTTTATTAATTCTAGTTGCCCAATCAGGAAGTTCTAATTCTACCTCAATACCAATTTTCTTTAACTCTGATTGTACTGCAACAGCTGTTTGCTCGTGCATTCCATACTGAGAAGTGGATAATAGTTTCGCTTTGAACCCGTTTGGATAACCGGCTTCAGCTAGAAGCTCTTTTGCTTTTTCCACATCATGCTTAAAGTATTTAGTGAACTTTTCGTCATAGCCCATATAACCTTCTAAAATCGCCATTCCATAGATTGCCTCTCCACGTCCGCTAAATGCCGTATTAAGGATGGCTTTACGATCAATACCATAGGCAATCGCCTGTCTTACCTTTGGATTATTGAATGGTTCATAGTCAGTATTAAATTGTAATGCCATAAATGGTCCATTTGCACTTTCAAGCTTTAGGTTTTCCATCTGACCAATGGATTCTGTATCCTTCCAAGGAACATTCTCAATCAAAGTGACATCGCCCGCACGAAGAGCATTTACACGTGTGTTCTCATCTGTATAAAATTGGAACTTGATTTCATCTAAATAAGGTTTGCCTTCTTTGTAGTAATCATCAAACTTTTCAACAATGATATTGCTTCCTTGAGCCCATGAAACAAACTTAAAAGGTCCTGCACCCATTGGCTTAGTCGCGATATCTTCTCCGTTTTCTTCAGTATAAGACTTTGATACTACAACAGATTCTGGAAGTGCCGTATAGTGAATGAAAGGAGCGGAAGGCTCTGAAAGATTAAACGAAATAGTTTTTTCGTCTATCACTTCAATGCTACTAATGATTGACAGTTCTGTTTTGAAAGTGGCCTTGCTATCTGGAGCTAATATACGCTCGTAAGTATATTTAACATCTTCTGCAGTTACCGGATCTCCATTATGGAATTTTGCATCTCGAAGTTTAAATGTGTATTGTGTCAATTCGTCATTTGTTGTGTACGATTCTGCTAATTCTGCTTCTAACTCGCCTTTTTCATTGTAATTATAAAGCCCACGGAAAATCGCAAACTTAACCGTTCTACCATGAGTTCCATTTTGGATATAAGGATCCATGGTTGTAGGTTCTGCAGCTAATCCAAACGTTAAAGAACCTCCGGATTTATCTCCTGTTGCATCCCCCGATTTTGAATCAGAGGATGCATTTTCCTTACTTGAACAAGCTCCTAAGAACACTACTAACCCAAACAATAAGACAACCAATACCATCAATCTTTTAGCCATACTTTCACTCCCTTTAATAAAAATATATGGTAAACGCTTTTAATACCTTCTACTGTTTATTCTTCAGTCTCGGGTCTAAGATATCTCTAAAACTATCTCCCATTAAATTAATGGCAAGCATCGTTACACCCAGACATAATGAAGGCCAGATAACATACATTGGATTGTTATAAATATAACCTCGAGCATCACCAATCATTTGTCCCCATGATGGTTCAGGCGGAACCACTCCTAGCCCTAAGAAACTTAATCCAGATTCTAGTAAAATAGCGGCCGCTATCGTTAAGCTGATTTGGATAATTAACGGAGACATGATATTGGGTAGAATTGCTTTGGTGATGACCCTAAAATGAGAAGCTCCTAAAGAAAGTTCACTTTGTACATATTCCAATCCTTTAACTTGAAGTGTGGCTGAATGGGTAATCCGTGCGAAACGCGGGATATAAAGTACACCGATAATCAAAATAAGGTTTTTTACACCAGAACCCCAAAATCCAACAACCATTAAAGCAAGTAGAATCGGTGGGAAACATAAAACAATGTCGATTGCTCGCATGATCATTTTTTCAGTAAATCCTCGAGCATAACCGGCTATTACACCCAACCCGACTCCTCCAAAAAATGCGATTAACGTTGCTCCGATTGCCACAAGCATAGTTGGACGAATACCTAAGATTAGACGACTAAGTATATCTCTTCCATATTCATCGGTTCCTAATAGATGCCCGGATGTACCGCTTTTTAATACGTTGGTAGAATCGATTTCTAAAGGATCATTTGGGGCAATCCATGGACCAATAAGTGCAATAATGAGAATCGGAAGAAGTATGATAAAACTAACGATGAATGTTTTGTGATGTAAAAACTTCCGAGCCATCCTCCCACCCTCTTTCTATAAAAATACTTGGTTAACGTGTTCTAGGATCCATTAACCCATAAATGATTTCAACCGCTCTATTAATAAGAATGTAGAATGCTGCGATTACGATAATTGAACCTTGAATAATCGGATAGTTACGGTTATTGATGGATTCTACTAATAATGAACTTAATCCAGGCCAGTTGAATAAAAACTCAATTAATACGGTTCCACCAATTAAATTAGCTAACTCTAAGCCTATTACTGTGATAACAGAAATAATGGCGTTTCTAAGTACATGCTTGAAAATGATCATTTTTTCAGCCAGGCCTTTAGCACGTAACGTCTGAACAAAGTCCTTGCCCAAGACCTCAAGCATAGAGGATCGAGTCATTCTCGCGATCGATGCAGCCAGCGGTAGGGCTACCGTAATGGCAGGGAGGAACAACTTTTGGATATGGGCAACCGGGTCTTCTGAAAAAGCGGTATACCCACTTGCAGGTAACAAATTCAATTGTAAGCTTAAAAGTAAAATTAACACGGTACCAGTTACATACACTGGGAAGGATAATCCAGCTGCTGCAATAGATGAAACAATCATATCTACAACTCCGCCTCGTTTGACAGCAGCAATAATTCCAAGGCTGATTCCGATAATTGACCCGATAATAATTGCAACAATTGCTAATTCAAGTGTTTTGGGAAGCCTTTCAGCTAGATATGTAGTAACATCAATGTTATTAAATAGAGATTGTCCAAAGTCCAATCTGAGTATATCTGCAAACCAAGTAAAGTACTGTGTTAATAGTGGCTGATCCAAACCAAGGGTCGCACGCATCGCTTCAACAGCAGCTGGATCAGCGCCTCTTTCTGTACCTAAGACTAAGACTGCAGGATCACCAGGCATGAAACGAAGCAATAAAAATACCAGGGTCGCAACGATGAAAATTTGAACAATAGCTACTCCAACGTTTTTCGATACAAAACGAAGCAATAATCTCACCCCCAACTTCTCGGAAAATTTAATTGATCTTTTGTAATTTGGATTCAGAGAATAAATGGCAAGCAGCCATGTGATTGGAACCTATCGTACTTAGCTCTGGTTTCATTTCTTTACAAAGTGGTATAACATAAGGACATCTTGTACTTAATCGGCAACCACTCGGCGGATTAATCGGACTAGGTAGATCTCCTTCGAGGACAATTCGTTCCTTTTTAAAGGTAGGATCTGGGATTGGAATTGCTGAAAGTAAAGCTTGCGTATATGGGTGCTTAGGATTTTTGTAGATTGTCTCTGCATCCCCAACCTCAACCATTTCTCCTAAGTACATCACACCAATTTTATCGCTC
Organism: Bacillaceae bacterium; assembly: GCA_041640555.1. Taxonomy (GTDB): domain Bacteria; phylum Bacillota; class Bacilli; order Bacillales; family Cytobacillaceae; genus Robertmurraya_A. The sequence continues at coordinate 400,875 of JBEQAB010000001.1, read as the reverse complement.
ACATGTTTTACGACTGATAAATCATGGGAGATAAACAAATAAGTTAGTTTAAATTCTTTTTGTAATTCATTTAATAGATTTAAAATTTGAGATTGAATAGAGACGTCAAGCGCAGATACCGCTTCATCACAAATAACTAATTTTGGGTTTAAGGCAATCGCACGCGCAATTCCGATTCGCTGTCTTTGACCTCCAGAAAATTCATGTGGATATCGATTGATATACTGCTGACTTAAGCCCACCATTTCTAGTAAATCCTTAACCTTTTGTACACGTTCTTGTTTGTTATAAACCCCATGTATATCAAACGGTGCACTAATGATCTGTCCAACGGTCATTTTAGGATTGAGGGATTCATAGGGTTTCTGGAATACCATTTGCATTTGCTTTCGGCTTTTACGTAGTTCCCTCCCACGTAATTCTAGGAAATTTCTACCTTCAAAGTTGATTTCACCGCTATCTGCTTTGATTAACCCCATAATCAAACGTGCCAAAGTACTTTTACCGCATCCGGATTCACCAACTAAACCAAAGGTTTCTCCTTCATTAATGGTAAAGCTAACACCATTTACTGCTTGAACATAATTTTTATGTGTAGAAAATAATTTTTTATCACTAACAGGAAAGTGTTTTTTTACATTTTTAACCTCTAAAAGAGTGTTACTTTTCAATGTCTCCTCACACTCCTTCGTTTATATGCCAACATTTAGCCGTATGATTGGATTTGATCTTTTGTAACTCTGGTTCCTTTTCAACACACAAATCTGTAGCAAAAGAACAACGTGGATTAAATCTACAGCCTTTTGGCATTGAATTAATTGTCGGAACATTTCCTGGAATGCTATATAGGGTTTTATCAACCTGATGTAATGGTGGAACTGATTTGATTAACCCTTTCGTATACGGGTGTTTGGGCTTTTTAAATATGGTCATTACATCTGCTTCTTCGACGATTTGCCCCGCATACATAACGGCAACTCGATCAGCCATTTCGGCTACTACTCCTAAATCATGGGTAATTAGCAGAATGGCCATATTAAACTCTTTTTTGATTTTATTTAATAAATCTAAAATTCTAGCTTGCACAGTCACGTCCAAAGCAGTTGTCGGTTCATCGGCAATTAATAAGTCTGGTTTACAGGATAGGGCCATCGCAATCATGACACGTTGGCACATTCCACCAGAAAGTTCATGGGGATATGCATCAAATATGGTTTCAGGGTGAGGGATTCCAACCTCCTTCAACAGTTCGATTGCTCTCCTTTTAGCCTCTTCTTTCGAAATGTCCTCATGAATTTGGATCGCTTCCGTTATTTGACTTCCGCAAGTAAATACAGGATCAAGGGCTGACATTGGATCCTGGAAGATCATCGAGATAGACTTCCCTCTAATTTTGTTCATCTCTACTCTGTTTAATTTCACCAAATCTATATCTTGGAAAAGAATCTCACCTGATGCTATTTTCCCGGAAGAAGGTAGAAGCTGCATAAGTGACATAGATGTAATGGTTTTTCCACTCCCACTCTCACCTACGATACATAACGTTTCACCTTTTTTTAGGGACAAGTTGACATCCTTTATGGCTGGAAAAACACCATAATCTGTATTAAATACAGTCGATAAACCCTTTATATCAAGAAGTGCATTCCCCACAAACATCCCTCCTAACTCCTATTAGAACGCCCATTGGTATTGTTTTGTTATAATATATTATAAGTCCTATTATGAGAATATTCAATCTTATTTGAAAATTAACACAAAACTCTTATTATATTAAAAACAAATTTAGATATAAAAGCGCTCCTACCTTGAATTTCTTATTAAACATGTAGAGAGCGCTTTATTATTAAATACTATTTTGCAAGACACCAAGCCTATTTCTCTTTGTTTCTTCTATATCAATAGAGTAGGTTCCATTGTTATAATTGATACTAACACCATAGTCTTCTAAAGCTTTTTCTACCGAGACCTTCTGATCAATAACATCAAATAAAACTAACTCTGGATTTCTTTCAAATGGTGATCCAAATCCTCCTGATCCAGGTGAACTTACTCTAACAACATCACCTTTATTTAATGGAAGTTCGGATACTTTTGAACTTAATTTAATTTCTTCTTTTCCGTTCTTTGCAAAAGAGAAAATACCAGGACTTCCTTCTTTTCCACCATTAATTCCCCAAGGTGCAAACTTATGTCGATCCCCAAGACCGGTATAGGAAAGGCCATCGGTTAAAATACGATAGTCACGTTGAATTCCTAATCCTCCACGGTGTAAGCCTGCTCCACCCGAATCCGTTCGAAGCGCATACTTCTCAATTAAGATTGGATACTCTCTTTCAAGTGCTTCTACTGGTAGATTAGAAGTGTTGGTCATATGAACCTGTACTCCACTAAGTCCATCTCCAAATGCATGTGCACCCGACCCACCCGCAATGGTTTCTAAATAGACAAAGTAATTTTCTGTGTTTGGATTGGTTCCTGAGAAGATCGCCGAGGTTACAACACTGTTACATGCTGCCAATACTCGTTCAGGTGCAACCTTGGAGAGCGCCCCAAGTATGACGTCTACCACACGTTGCGAAGTATCAATCCTTTGTCCTACCGGGACCGGCAATGTACAATTGACGATGGAACCCTTTGGAGCCTTCACTGTTAATGGACGATAAATACCTTGATTCGAGAAAACATTTTGCCCAGCAACCGCCTTAAAGCAATAGAAGATGGTTGTAACTAAGCCGGAATATACCATATTGAGTGGTCCAGGAACCTGCGGACTGGTTCCTTCAAAATCCACAATGGCATTGCTTTCATCAATTGTGATTTGGGCACGAATGAGAACCGGATCCTGTGAATGTGTTCCCGCATCATCTAAATAGTCCTCAAATGTATAGGTACCATTTGGTAATGAACGAATTCCAGCTCGCATTAACTCTTCCGCATAATCCAGTAGTGCATCCGTGCATGCTTCAAAATAATCTACACCATATTTTCTAACTACTTCTTGTAGTCTTCTAACACCCGCTTTATTGGAAGCGATCTGAGCATCTAAGTCTCCTTGTCTTTCGACCGGAGTTCTCGTATTGAGTGTGATAAAATCATAACTTTCTCTTATTAATTCACCTTTAGAACAAATTTTCACAAGAGGAATACGCAAGCCTTCTTGATAAATTGTCGTTGAATCAGGCGATACACTACCTGGAACCATTCCACCAATATCAGAATGGTGGGCAATGTTCGCTACAAAACCTACTAATTTATCTGCCTCGAATACTGGCGCAACCATGGTGATATCCGGTAAATGAGTCCCCCCACCTGAGTAAGGGTCATTCGTAACAAACATATCCCCTGGATAAATTGAATCTGTAGGGTATCTTTTTAGGACTTCATTGACTACATCTAACATTGATCCTAAATGCATCGGTACATACTCAGCTTGAGCTGTCATATTTCCCTTTGCATCAAAAACAGCCGTTGAACAATCTTTCCGTTCTTTGATATTCGTTGAAAACGCTGTTTTAACAAGAGTGATTCCCATCTCTTCAGCCACAGAAAGCAATAAGTTCCCAACAATTTCTAGAGTAATAGGATCTACTTGATTCACCATTCTTTTACTCCTCCCCACCAAACGTATTTATAATCAGATTCCCATAATCATCTACCTCCATAGTTTGGTCGGGTAGGACTAATATCGTTGTATCCATTTGTTCGACGATTAAAGGACCTTGAACTTTATTCCCTGGCTTAAGATTTTTGCGATCATAGATTTTTGTTTCGTAATACCCTGGTCTTTCAATTTCAGAAAAATAAACCTGACGAGCAGCTCTAGGGATTGCCGTTTCGTTTGCAGCAGTTGATTTTTCAAATCTTGCTTTAGGTAATTGACCTACAGCAGTTAGACGATAGTTTACAAATTCTAAAATCCCATCCTTCTTGGCATAACCATAAATCTTTTCATGCTGTTCTTCAAAACGTTCCTTTAATGCCGCAAAACCAGCTGATGTCAACTCATCCCATTCAACCGGAATGGGAATTTCATAGTTTTGCCCTTTGAACCGTACGTCGATAACCAACTCATATTTGCGTTTTGACTCAGGGATATTCTCTTTTTCTAGTAATTTAACCCCTTCATTTTTTAACTCCTTAAAATGCGAGGCAACTACATTCATACTTTCTGGTGAGGCATCTTCCAATGTTGAACGAACATAATCTGTTCTTACATCTGTAACCAACAAGCCTAATGAGCAAAAGGTTCCTGGTGAAGGTGGAATTAAGACTCTAGGAATATTTAACTCTTTAGCTAGAGCACTACAATGCAATCCACCCGCTCCACCAAATGATACAAGAGTAAAGTCTCTTGGATCATGTCCCTTTTGAATAGAGATTAATCGAATGGCCCGTGACATATTAGCATTAACTACAGAGATAATTCCCGCTGTTGCTTCTTCTAAAGTAAGCTTCGATTGGTTACAAATGTGTTCTTGAATGGCCTGCTTTGCAGCATCCATATCTACTGACATACGACCTCCTAATATCTCTTTCGGATTTAACCGACCAAGTAAAAGGTTTGCATCCGTAACAGTGGGCTTTGTACCTCCTCGACCGTAAGACGCAGGACCAGGTGTAGAACCGGCGCTTTCAGGACCAACCTTTAATGCTCCACCGTTATCAATATAAGCAATCGAGCCACCACCAGCACCGCAAGCATGAATATCTAACATAGGGATACGGGCAGGAAAACCTTCCACTTCTCTTTCCATAGAAATCTTAGGTTCTCCATTTTCAATTAAACTAAAGTCCGCTGATGTACCTCCCATATCGAAAGTAATCATATTTTTATATCCAGTAAGCTCTGCTAAATTCTTAGCTGCTACCACTCCTGCCGCTGGGCCAGATACAGCAGTACGTAAAGGTGAGGCAACTGATTCATGAATGGAGATAATTCCACCATTAGATTGTGTGATATAGGGTTCCACCGGAATTCCATATTCCTTTACTGAATTCAAGAAGTTTTCCATATAGTTCTTCATTACAGGCCCTAAGTAGGCGTTCAATGCTGTTGTACTTAATCTGGAGTATTCACGAAACTCAGGAACAATCTCATGGGAAGCTGAAACGTATACATCCGGAAAACGCTTTCTAATTTCCTTAACTGCAAATTTTTCATGCTCTGGATTTAAATAAGAGAATAGGAAACAAACTGCGATCGATTTTACCCCTTGTTCCTTTAATGCATCAATAGCTTTGTGTAGGCTGTCTTCATCAATGACCTTATACACTTCACCATTTGCTAAAAGCCTTTCGCTAGCTTCATATCTTAAATTGCCAGGAATAACGGGTTGAGGTTTTTCTTCGAAGAAATTGTATAAACTAGGACGGGTTTGACGTCCAATTTCAAGTAAATCACGAAATCCTTCTGTAACGATAAGACCAGTAACCGCACCTTTTCGTTCAATTAGGGCATTGGTAGCAACCGTCGTTCCATGCGCTAAATATTGGACATCACTTTGGGCAATATCATTTATTTCTAGAATATCTTTTATACCTTTCATAATGGCCCGTGAAGGATCTTCAGGGGTTGAAGAAACCTTGTGATTTTTGATCTCCCCCGTTTTACTATCAACCAATGTCACATCTGTAAAAGTCCCCCCAACATCCACACCTACCATGTAACTCATACCGTTTCCTCCTTTTGGAAATTCATTACCCTATTAATCTATCAAACTTAAATATGTAACAATTTTGTACTATATTTACAGAAAATTTATAATTTTGTCAATAAAGCCTATTTAGAATCATTTTGTAAATATAAAAATAGTACCTCTTCTTAAATATCTATAATTCCTGTCACCTTTTCTCTAAAATCGCTTTGCTATTAATACTTTTTTATTTGGAAAACGGCCCCTTTGTTAGAGGCCGAATATCCATCAAAAAGAAGGCGTGATTTATTTTAGTACGCAACTTTCCACATGTAACGGCGGTCATCCATTGAATGATTTCGAATAAGCGACATTTGGTAAACGAAATATCTTTCTACCGGTATCATTACAACAGAATTGAAGAATTCAGCAACAGCAGGATCGATTTCGTTTAAGCCTACCTCTTCTGCATCGATTACGATAAATCGCTCTGCGTATTGATTCAAGAATGTTTCTACCCTTTCATCCATCGGACGAGTACGTCCTAAGCTTTTTAGTAATACGAATGGAAGAGATTTGTCAGTTGTTTCGAATGGACCATGGAAATATTCGCCAGAGTTTAACACAACAGCATGTTTCCATTGCATCTCCATGAAGTGACAGCAAGCCATTGTATAAGCTGTACCAAATAGCGGTCCACTACCTAACACATAAAAGATTTCATCATCCTTAAAATCTAGTGCAAATCTTTGAGCCTTTGGAAGTAGGTTCTCTTTCGCAGAAGCAACAATATCATCAATTTGATCATATGCAGCCATAGCAACTTCATAGTTTTGGTAATCTTCAAATTGATGAAGAATTTCAAATCCTAATTTTAAAGCTAGCGCTTGGTTTGCCTGGGAGTATACTTGATTGTCTCCATTTGAGTAAATCACTTTATACTGACCATTTTGTGCCATTAACGTATCAGGTGAACCAGTCATTGCGATGGTAATAGCACCAGCGTTGTTTGCCACCTTTACAGCTTCTACTGTTTCTGGAGTTGCATTTAAAGAACAAATAATACAAATCGTTTGTTCATTTAAGGCTGCTGGAGTAGCATGTACAAACTCGTTACTGTTATAAATTGCAGTTGCTATATTTTTCGCTTCACTTTGCATTAAGAACTTAGCTGGATAAATAGCAGCTTGAGATCCACCACATGCAACGAAATAAACTGCTTTTAATCCACCTGCTGCATCTACCTTCTGTTTAATTTCACTAATAATTGATTTAATTTCCATGTTTATGTACTCCCTCTCTATTTGTATTATATTGTATCTAATATATCTATAACAATATAGTACCATATTTACGGAGTATTTCAACAACTTTTTGAAATATTATAACAATTTAGTAACTTTATTGGTTTAATATCTATTTTTCTCAATAGAAATAAAGTCAAAACACACTGATTCTTTTAAAACAACTGTAAAGCGTTAGTTGTGAATGGTACAAATGACGATCTTAATGCTAATTGTTACAGAAGGTTATATCGTGGAGTTTATAGGTTATAACAAATAGTATTACAACTTCATTCTAATATGTCAATATGATTTCATTGAATTATATTTATTTTCAGAATAATACAATTGAATGCCGATAGAACAAAAAGCACATAACCCAAACAACGAATGGAAAATTGTTTGAATTATGTGCTAGTCTTTTATAAAGCCATTGAATGGCTACTTTCAACGCTTCTTAAGAAACATCTACTTATACAACGAATTTGAACTTGTCTGCCACAATAAATTGCATGGATCGATGGGTTGGTATACCTTCTTTATCATAAGATAGACCCGTTATTAATAGAAGTGGATGACTTAATGATAAACTAAGATAACGTGACATTTCATATGTGGAATAGGTTAACTCAATTTCTTTTCTTGGATTCGTAAAGACAATACCATACTTTTCAGCCAGAATTGAAAACATGGAAGTATCATTCAAATCTTCATCCAATAAAAAAGTGAAGCGTTCCGGTAATCGGGAAATTTCAAATGCAACTGGTACCCCATCCGCATAACGAATACGCTCGATTACGATGATCTTTGAGTTGGGGTCTAATTGTAACACCTCAGTATCCTTATCATTTGCATCTTCAATTACACACTTAATAACCTTTGCACCCGGTTTACAACCAGATTCACGACACATATCTGAGAAACTTATAGAACCACTTATCCCTCTACTTAATTTCTCAGTGTTTACGAATGTGCCTTTCCCCTGTTTTCGAATTAAAAGATTTTCTTTCGCCAACTCTTCTAGAGCATTACGTACCGTAATTCTGCTAACATTATAGAGTTTACTCAATTCAACTTCTGTTGGAATTTTTTGACCTTTTTTAAACTTTCCTACTTCAATATCACTACGAATTAGATCGGTCAGCTGTTTGTATAAAGGTAAAGCATCCTTTTTATCTAATGTCATTGTATTTACCCCATATCGATTAGTATATAACCATATAATACTATTTAATCGGTTTAAATTGCAATAAATTAGAAAAATGTTATCTTTAATGCTGATATAAAAATAAAAAATTATTAAACTATATAACCAAATGTGATATTTTGTATTAATATCTGATAATTATTTTTTCAATGCTATTCATTATCCTACCTTTGCGGGACACAACAGGGTTAGGAATAAGGCCAGATGCACTCAGTTACTTCATACTTTATTGCCAACTTCAACAAATATCTCCTATGCACATGAATGATCCCTCTATTTCATTTATATCAATTCCGAGATATATAACCAAAAGAATATAGTTTTGATTTTATTTTGAAACCAAATATATTAAAGGTTATAAATTATATATTGTGGTAATAGATATATTAATGAATTTGACAGGAGGCGTATGAAATGGAACCGGTTAGGGATACATTTGAAGAGCGAAAACGCTTTATATATGAATACTTAAACAAGAAACTGGAACTATCACCGGATACAAATGAACTCATACTCTCTATATATCCAATACCCTTTCAGCCAAACTCTCCCTTAACGGATGAATATATGATTGAATTAAAGAACTGTGAATCAGAAGAACAGGTAGGAAAGATATTGAAGAAGGTATTTGAAAAGCAATCGGAGTATGAGTTTAGACATGTCGGTGATATAAGGAAGAAACTGCACATTCATAGTATGGATATCTACCAGCAACTTAATTTGCTTATTCATGAATTTAAGCGGATGCCAACACACCCACTTCAAAAAGATATTACCGATTTAATTACCCAGCTCAAGAAACAGAAGCGGGACTTATCTGAAGGGATCGATGTGGGGTACAGTTTCTAGAAAATTGGACAAATAAAAAAGAGAGCTAGATTAGATAACCTTGCTCTCTTCTATGTTTAAGAATTTCTTTAAAGATTTTCCTGTAGGGTCCTGGCTGATTAATTCCCAAGAATGAGAAATAATACTACTATCAAACGTGTGATTTAATTCTTCAATGATTTTCTCTTTCCCAGAAACATGGTTTGTCTCAAGAGAAGTTTTAATTAAACCTTCTACAATTTTATCGGTTTCAGATTTGTAATGCAGTCCTCTTTGTGCAACTTTGATTAATTCCACGACTTTTTCCCCCTCATCACTTTTCTTTAATTCCTCAAGACCCTTTTCAAACTCGTCTATTTGTTTAGAGCTCATATCGTTATAAACGTAATCAAAAAGGAATTTGTAAGGTTGAGATAATTGTTCGGGATAGTCTGCCTTAGATTGTATTTGGGCTAATAACCTGTGCCCTTCCAACATCATCATAACACCATCTTTTTTAATAACTTTATTATCTGACATTAATCCCCAAAATGCAATAGCGACGGGGTTCGGGTCCTTCGTGTTATAAAATAGCGGCGCATTCCATACCCATTTGCTCAGTTAAGTTAATCAAATCATAATCAAAGGATTTGTGAGATTTCATTCCGTAACTCATAAAATCATAAGCGAACTTCTTTGTAGTTGTGTGTTTAAACCCTCTAAAACCTATTAAAATTGAAAGAATAGGAATATTATTGAATGTGTGAGTAAGAAGATTGTGATAGTCCCTTACCCTTTCATCCATATTGTTATCGTTCGTTGATTGATACTCAAAATGAAGAATAATTTCGTTTTTGTCTACATTATCCATTCGAACCAAAAAGGCTCTGTCTAAATACTTCTTTCCATCATCTTTTTCTAGCAAGTGCTGATATAGATGCCTATAAGGTGACGTGACATCCTCGCTTAATGCCAACCATCTCCCGTTTGTGTCCAAGTCTAGATATAATTTATTGTAGAAGAGCTTCATAAAGTCTTTCACGGAAAACTTGAATAACTGTTTAAAATTATTGTCATGTTTGTGATGTTCTTCTGTCATTGATATGTATCCTCCCTTGGACCACTAGCATCTATTTCTATTCGTTCTTTGTTGCAATCAAAATATTGCATAGGATGTTCTAACTATATATCCAACGCTCTTATTCTACTAATTATTATTTAACTGAATTCCATTATAAGGACCACGATTAATCGTTCCAAGAGTCTTTTTCCACATCGACTCTCGCTTGATGATTTCAGAATCCGTCCCTTCCATAAATTCAATGACTGAAAAGATGACTGAATTATAACCGTTTTCTAGAACAAACAAATTAAGATGTTGTGCATCACCAAGTGAATTTAAATGAGCCATCCATCTACCTAAAATTCCATCACTGTTATAGGCACTTCCTATGTATCTACTTTTTCCATCTTCAGATCGTTGAATGTATATCCCATTTTGACGCAAAACCTTTTTTAGCATATTATCTTCTGAATTATCTTCCCAAATCGCAATTACTTCTCTCCATGTAAAGGTTTGTCCTAAGACATTTTCTAGTGAGGTATCTACATCGGGTAGTTCAAGACCCTCAAATTTGGATGTACGAGCTAGTTTACTGTTGGCTTTGCTCTCTAGTATGATTTCATCTGATTGTAGAATATCAGCTATTTTAGTAGCTAAAGAAACATAATCATCTGTCTTAAAATCCGTATACGATCTTTTGGAGGTTGACACCTCTGGAAAGGAGTCCAACAATGTTTTAAGGCTTCCATTTATATTATCCGCGTGATAAATCCTAAATAGTTCAGGACCTTCTCCCCATAGTTCAAACGCTCTTATTTTGTATATATTACTCTTAACTCGATAAGAAACCCAAGGTCTTGAATTTGCTGTGTTATCATCCTTAATTCTTAAATCAAACATTCTAGCTAATCCACTCTTGATTAGAATGGGTTCTAAAATTTCAAACATGTATACCCCTCCAAATGACCCACTATATAATTTCCTTATTATAGCAAACTAATTTTATTATTACATATTCTTTAAGTAATAGTCTTTTTAGGTAAGCACACCTTGTTTATTCACCCTGCAATATCAGCCAGTAATATATTGCAAGACCATTATTTTAAAACAAATGCTAATTGTTCAAATGGTTGATTTGATGGACTTAAATGTAGTGTCAATAGATCATTGGCTAATATTTGATCTATTTTCTTAAAATCCCAATATGGAATCTCAAGCAAGTAAATACCATTGGTGCTGCAATACTCTCTCTTGATTTCATCATTTTTTTGCCTATATATTAGTCCCTCCATTCCACCAAAATGAACTGTTGCTTTAAAATGCTGAAGACCTTGATATTCAATTAATAAAAATGAGCCATCTTTTAAAAATACGGCAAAATCAAATGGCAAAGGCTTGATATTTCTACACTCATCTATTTTATATTGCCTTTCAAATAAGACGCCCTGCTTCTTTAACCATTTAGCAATCGCTTTTTCACCCTTTGATTCTTTGCAATCTGGACACCTTCTACCATGATGCAAAAAATTTCTAGGTGTGGGCTTCCATTCACATCCACACTTGTTGTGTCTAGTTAAGATGCCTTTGCTTATACTCTCAAAGTCACCTAATACGGTGTATTCATCATCAACCAATGCAAAAACCTCTTCTTTATATTGTTGGGTTGTTCTTTGCAACCCTCTTCGACATTTAGGGCATTGTCTTTCCTTTTTAAAATTTCTAGGAATGGGCTCCCAGTTATGTCCACAGATATTATGCCTAATTAATACAGGTGTTGTATTATTAAAGTAAGTGCCTAAAACCGTATATTCATCACCATACATTTCATCAACTTCTCTTACAAATTGTTCATGAGTATGTCGCTGTTTTTTAGCGCCTGCTTCATTCGAACACTCCCTGCATCTAATACCAGATAAAAAACTTTGTGCTTCCTTCGGCAATGTATTGCCACATACATTGTGCCTAAAATCAATAATAGACCTTGCATTTTCATATAAAGACAAAACTGTGTATTCAGTACCAACTAGGTCATAAACTTCTTGGACAAATTGCTCATGGGTTTTCTTGAAATTGGTACTACATTGAGTACACTTCTTGCTCCTAAAAAATGTGTCTGGTTTGGTTGTAAATTCATGACCACAATCATGGTCTTTAAATAAGACAGGTGTATTGTAATTAATATATTTGCCAAGAACAGTCACCCGGTCACCAACAACTTCATAAACTTCCTGTTCAAACTGTTCCTGTGTTTTCTTTTGACTGTTACAACTCTTGCAATTGTTGATTTGGCTAAAGAATCTTGCAGGGGTTTTAGGTTTTACCCTGCCACATGGGTTGTGTCTAATGTCCACTGGCTTATGATAGCTAACATAAAGGCTTAGAACAGAATATTCATCACCATATTTAGCATAAACTTGAGCCACAAATTCTTCATGAGTTTTTTTCCTTTTTCCCATTTCTGCCCCCCTTTTTTCGTTATTATCCATGAAAGATAAAAGGGTTTTCAACGGTAATTTCTTCCAAGTCTTGCAAGTTGCGGACAAAAAATGTTATAATTGTACGCCCTTTGCATATAAGCATTTATTTTTAAAAATACTCTTTATTATGTACTTGTAAGCATGAAGTGGAATTTCCCCCTCCATTTGGTAGACTTCTTACCCCACATGTAACTAAAGCCCTTTTAGTGCTTTACTCATTGATACTTATAACAAAAAAATAAGCCCGTACATTCAAGACATTCATTCTTAATGTACGGGCTTATTAAAATAATTTTCCTATTTTTCAGAGGAATGGAATGATGAAACAGTTACTATTCTTTGATGATTTCTTTTGTACTTCTCACTGTATCAATGGGGCGTACTAATTTTTCAATTTGTGCACGCTTAGGCTCTAAGAACGGAGGTAAAGATAGTTTTTCCCCAAGGGTTTCGTAAGGTTCATCCCCCATAAAACCAGGGCCGTCTGTAGCAAACTCAAATAAAATTTGTGGAGCAACTCTTGCGTATAAAGACTCAAAAAAGTGACGATTAACATAACCGGATGTCGAGAATCCCAAACTACTCAATCGTTCTGTCCATTCATCCAATACGGAGCGATCCTCTACACGGAATGCCGCATGATGGACGGTGCCATAACCTTGTCGAGCTTGAGGGAGAATCGTATTGTGCTCTGCAATAACAGATGCTCCATTACCGCCTTCCCCTACTTCGAATAAATGGAAGGATCCTTCCTTAGCCGTTTCTTTAAATAATAGAGCTTTTTCCAACACTTCTTTAAAGTTATCAAATTTCGCAATCCGAACAAAGACAGGACCTAAACCTGTAATGGCATGCTCCAATGGGATAGGACCCTTTTGCCAAGGTGTACCAGATTCTACGCCTCTATTTAATTCATCTGAAATTAATTGATATTGTTGATCATCGAAATCAACGAAAGAGAGTGTTTTCTTGCCAAATTGCTCTTTAATTCCCGTATGCTTAACGTCTAAACGATCAAAACGTTTTACCCAATAATCCAATGCTGCATCACTTGGTACACGGAAAGAGGTCTTAGAAATCTCGTTTGTACCATGCATACCTTTTGGGATGCCCGGGAAGTCAAAGAATGTCATGTCTGTGCCCGCACTGCCTTTATCATCAGCAAAGAATAAATGATAGGTTTGAATATCATCTTGATTGACTGTTTTTTTAACTAAACGCATCCCTAATACATAGGTGAAAAATTCATAGTTCTTTTCTGCACTACTGGTAATAGCTGTTACGTGGTGTATTCCTTTTAGATGGTTCAATTTATTTTCCTCCTAGAAATTTGAGATTTAATAGTAAGCTTGGTTTCATTGTTTAATGTGTCGTCCCTAAAATTAGGATCTCTTTAGCATAACTACTGAGCACATCTATCAATATTGCTTAATATGACCTGCTCAACCTTCATACTTCTTAATGTTTGGAAATATGTACATGGGTATAAAAAATACTCATGTACATATTTTACACTTCAGTCACATTTTTAAGTAAATTATCGGATCGTGAATAATGCTTTTGACCAAGGAATTAATTGGTCTAGCATTTGATTGACAGAATCCTCTTGAACGGCCTGTGGTTTAAAGACCGTTCCATTCTCAAAATCAGTGAATAACGATAATGCTGGATGTACACGAACGTCAGCCACTAATAACTCACCTAAAATACCTCGTAAATGTTCAGCCGCACGAGCTCCACCTACGGAACCGTAAGAAACGATTCCAGCTGCTTTATTGTTCCACTCAGCACGTAGATAGTCTAATGCATTTTTAAGTGCTCCAGTAATCGAGTGATTGTATTCTTGAACAATAAATACGAATCCATCTTGATTAGCGATTATTTCTGACCAAGCGGCAGCTCCTGAAGCATCTGCACCAGCTTCACCAAGTAATGGTAATTTGTAATCAGCAATATCAATAATGGTATAGTTAGCGTCACCACGTTTGTCAGCAATTTCTTTTACCCATGCACCTACTTGTGGACTTACACGACCTTCACGTGTTGAACCTAAAATAATCCCAATATTTAATTTTGTCATTGTTTCTTCCTCCTCTTGTTTTTTTCCAAATAATTTATCTAAAAATCCCATTTCCTACTTTCACCTCCTTATAAGTTCTGAAATACGAATCATTGTTGTGACATGATGTAAAACTTTTTTCCTTCATTTCAGTTATCTTGACTTCGAGATATATAACCAAAAAAATAATGTTTTTATTTTATTTTGAAACCAAATATCTTTAACTTGAGATAATTCTATTATATGTACGTACTTTTTGTCAACTCCTTTGCCCTAATTTTTCTCTAGTTCAACTTATTAACATTACTCCAGCCCCCTTAATAATACACAGCATGGCGACCCATACCCTTTTACCATCTTCAAAGTAAGTAGATAAATAAAATTTCTATATTATTTTCTAAAAAACAATCTAAATTTAATATTGGTTTAATCTAATATTTAGATATATAATAAAAACAAGAAAAGAAAACGTTTTCAACAACATTCAATTACATAGTTACTTCTCATATTATAGGAGGATATAAAATGAGCCAAGTTGAAAGAAATACAAAAGTGCAGAAATTAATTGAGCTACAAAAATTCAATGAGAAAGAAATTTCTAAAATGACAGATTCACAGATTGAATATTACCACTGGCTCTATTTTGATGATTCAGTTTATGATTATATGTAACTCCAATAGAAGATAGGAAAAGAGGGAAAACATCAATCATTCATGTTTTCCCTCTTTTATTTTTATCATTTTTAGCGAATCTTAAGAATCGTCACCATAAATATGAATTGTAGCTGCAATATACCTCTTCCGTATAGTTGCTTATATACTCAACCACCACGTAGGTATAATGAAGTGACTGTAATTTAGTTTGCTACCACATTCATAAACATATCAATATCATCCGTTGTATTCGTAATGCTTCCTACACCAAAGTTTTCTACTAAGAAGTTTGTTACATTTGGTGAAAGGAATGCTGGTAATGTCGGACCAACATGAATATTCTTCACACCTAGATAGAGAAGTGATAGGAATACAATGACTGCCTTTTGCTCATACCATGCGATATTATAAGACAATGGTAGGTCATTAATACTTTCCAAGCCAAGGGCATCCTTTAGTTTTAATGCGGTCATGACAAGTGAATAAGAATCATTACATTGACCAGCATCAAGTACTCTTGGAATCCCATTGATATCACCCAAATCAAGCTTATTGTATCTGTATTTCGCACAACCAGCTGTTAGGATGATGGTATCGTTTGAAAGCTCTTCAGCAAATTCTTTATAATACGTTCTACTTTTATGGCGTCCATCACAGCCTGCCATAACAAAGAATCGTTTAATATCTCCATTCTTAACAGCGTCTACTACTTGATCAGCCACTTGAGCGACTTGATTATGTGCAAATCCTCCAATAATTTCACCCTTTTCAATCTCAATAGGAGGTTCACATTGTTTCGCATGCTCAATAATCACTGAGAAGTCTTTTGTTCCATCTTCTTTCTCCGCAATATAAGTAACACCTTCTACTCCTGTTGCTCCTGTGGTATACATTCTATCTTTGTAGGTAGCTTTCGGTGGTACAATACAGTTGGTTGTCATGAGAATCGGACCATTAAAGCTTTCAAATTCACGTTTTTGTTCCCACCAAGCATTTCCGTAGTTGCCTACAAAGTGATCATATTTTTTAAATGCTGGATAATAATTGGCGACGAGCATTTCACTATGTGTATACACATCCACACCCGTGCCTTCGGTTTGCTTTAATAATTGTTCAATATCTTTCAGGTCATGTCCGCTTATTAAAATTCCAGGATTTTTACCCACACCGATGTTTACTTTTGTTACCTCCGGATGTCCATAAGTGGAGGTATTGGCAGTATCTAATAATTCCATCCCATGAACCCCATACTTTCCAACTTCCATAGAAAGGGCGATCAATTCGTCCAATGTTAATGTATCATCTGTGATCTGCGATAATGTCTTTTGCATAAAAGCATACAGAGAGTCCTCTTTATAGCCTAAATGTGCGGCATGCTGAAGGTATGCAGCCAATCCTTTTAGACCATATGTAATTAGTTCTCTTAACGAGCGAATATCTTCATCTCTTGTAGCAAGAATGCTTACCTCTTGTGAAGCGGCTTTGTTTTCAAACTCAAGGGTAGTCTCGCCATACCAGGTAACAAAATCGCTTGTATTAGCTAATTTTGAGCCAGCCTTTTCAATTGATGACTTGATCTCTTCACGAATATTCAGACCCTCTCTAACCTTATTATAAAAGTCATTCTTATCCCAGTTGGCATTTGTAATCGTCATAAATAGACTATTTACAATAAACTCATCTACTTTACTATGCTTCAATCCTAGCTCTCTCGCTTCTGTGTGAACAATCCCCAGACCCTTTACCACATAAACCAATAAATCTTGCATATTTGCTAAATCATCTTTTTTCCCACAAATACCAGCAATCGTACAGCCTGTTCCATTTGCTGTTTCTTGACATTGATAACAAAACATACTCATTTAAATTCCCCCTACCCTCTAATCATTAGGTGACTTTACATAGTCATTCAATAATGATTTCACTTTAACAACGATCAGAAAAAGTAGGTGTGATATAGCTCACAGTTAAGACATATTTCACTTTATTGTCAAATTTGAAGGAAGAGGAAATCCATAGATCACTTGCTTTTTCTGTTTATATAGTTAATCGTATATTATATCGTTTTATACATACGATAGAATATTGATAAGTCTTTTTCAAAATTTTTTTTATAGTCAAAAAGGCTATATCACTATTTAGCGATGTTAAACAACTCTTAATGGAGTAGTTATTAAATGACTAACCCTAGTTTACAATTTAAACTTATTCAAGGGATTAGACAACTTCAGCTGGAAAAACAATCTAAGATTAACTATGATAAGGTAGCAGAATCATTTAAAGAACGTAATAAATACAATAAAACCACTGACAAGTAATGCCAGTGGCTTTTACATAAAGCAATGTTTACTTTTAACTAAAAATTGCCTTTAATACTAAGTTTGCTAAATTTGGTGTATTTTTAAAAACCTGTCCTCTAATAAGTTCTATATCAGTTAACTTATTTGTATGTCCAATGTGATTTCGGATCCAAGTAAAATAGTTTCCTCAACTATAATTTCTTTATTTTTTATGTTTGTTTTCACCCATTTTAAGATCTCCAATTTTCCATAGTACTTTTGATATATGATTCGTACTATCCTTACTATATTATTTCAGCCTAGTTTTCAAACAAAGATTGCGCTTCTCCTACTTTTAAAGGACCCGTCTTGACTAAATTAAATGTTAGCTGCTTTCCTTCTTTTTCACCCTTTGGCTCAAAGTCAGTTTTCGCTTCAATTAAGGAATATTCTGGTATGATGGTTCTGTCACTTAAGTCCAAAGGAGCAATTAACAATTTATCTTTAACGAAATTCAACAGTACATAGGTTTCCTTGTCCCCTTCAATGACATAATGTGAGGATTTTCCAATTACACCGGACAACCCAAAAATGTATGGGATTATTAAAATGAAGATTATAAGAATGGATCCCCCAACAATGTATTTTTTCTTTGCAAAAGAGTGATAGGCCCAAAGTAGAATAATTATGGTTGCAAAAAAGCACATCATCTGTAAACTAACAAAAGCTAATCTTAATAAAGTTATGTATTTTTCATCTAGCAATATAGAAGGCAAATTATTATTAAAATAAAATTTTATTACTTCTCCTATAGTTGAATTATATGAAAGAGAAAATATAATAAGAAGAGCTCCAATTCTTAGAATTCCTTCCATTGCTTGTTGATCTAATTTTCCTTTTTTTTGTTTTTGATATTTATTAATTAATTTTTCTATACAATTAGAAAACAAAACATATACTTCTGGAAAGATTACTACAAAAAGTAGGAGAAAGACTAAAATTATGCTATTTTTTGCGACGATTGTAGGATCCAAGCTGATAAAGGAGGTTGGGTACTGATAAAAGTCAGATATTCCCAACTCATATGTAAACGTAATACCATATCCTAAAATAGGAATTGGGGTAATCCATATAGCTATATCAAAACCTTTAAAAAATTTCTCTGACTTTTCATCAACTTCTTCCTTAATAGTCTCTTTATTTATTTTAAATTGCTCTTTTTGTCCTTGTTCCATAATACCTCCGTTAATTATTTATTCTACTTTTTGTCAATATCATAATAATTATCTACTCCAACTTAATTAATTCCATATAATAAAAACACCCAACTATATAGGGCATTTAATAATATCCATGAGATATTTAGAAATATTGTAATGTTTAACAATTATAGATTTGTCGGTTGTTTAATTGAGATAATTTTGTAGGAATGGTATAGCATAGTTTCGTAAATTTTAGGTTCAACTGAACTAAATGCCAATAAAAAAAAGCGACTGGGATTTGAACTGCACCCTAATTATCGTCACTTTTCTTCCTAGATATAATCATTTTAAGTCTATCCTTAATAGTTGGAGATTGTAAACGTACAAACCCCGGACTATTACCAAAAAACAACTTTTTTTGTACATAAATACCCTTTGATAATTCTTCAGGAGTAACAACAAAATCAGTCACTAGCCTTCTAGTTGGGTTTTCTTTATCAATAATATATAAAAAGATTCTCAGGGTTTCATAAGAATCTAAATCTATCTCTTCTGGGGCCGGTGCTCCAGGAAAATGATTATCTAAACCAAATTCCAATTTAATCTGTTGATCCCCCCTGTTATCCCTAGTAATAATATAATCCTCAAATCTATAATGATGTCTATGTTCTTGCTCTCCACTTACAGCACAAATAATTTTCCCACTAATTCTTATATTATAAAAGGGGATTTTACTACTGCGTAAAAAAATTTCAAAGGGTTTATTAAAAAATCTAGTGATAGTGATATCTACTGTACGTGAGAATAAAGTTAATACTGGGAATTTCACTTCTGACCCATTAATTATACTCTCCCACTTTGGTAATCCACCAAACCATCTAGTAATAGGTAACAGTAATAATAGTGCAAAGAATAAAAATAATATAAAGATACTTCCTAAAAAGAGAAACGATGTAAAATAGTTTTGATAGATCCCAAGTTTAGTAATTGTAATCCATAAATTAGCCCAAAGAAGACCTACAAATACTATCGTAACTATAGCGACAATAACTACTAAGGTAATCGGCAGACTTAGTTTAAGCAAAGTCTTGTATTGTTGAATATATGTTATTATTTTCTTTTCGGATAATTCTTCAGCAAAATCTAATTCCCAGAGAATTTCTCTTGCTCTTTCCATATTATGTTGGGTATTTATAGAAAGAAAAATTGCAATTAACCCTACTAACGATAATAAACCACCTGAGATTCCCGTTATTAATGAAATTAAACTATCAAAGGTATTTCCATTATCATATGTTACTTTAAAGTCCAATAAATCTAATATATTAACTAGAAACATTTCAGTATTAAACATGATGCGATAATTTCTCCCCTAGTTGATTCAGAAGTAACTTAACTAATAGTACCACATATCAGTCAAGGTTTCCTCAACTGACAACGAACTTTAGTTTACTCTTTTTAAAAACCGATTCCTATAGTTGAATAGGGTTCCGTTTCTTGAATAGTACCTTCTATTTATCTTCTTAAAGCCTTCATATTTGGTATATTATTTCAAGCGACCTGTGAGGTTTAATAAATTTATTTATAGTTAAACCAACTTGCCCACTAACTCAAATAGGAAAGCAACTGCAATGTTAGCCGAACTAGACGATGAATAAAGATAGACATTTGACACACATTCAAATTACAACAGCAATTTCTATAACATTCCCGAAATCAATTCTTCGAAACACCCCTCCTTGAAGTTCAATCCTCAGTTCGTGCGATATTTGGTCTAGGTATGGATACACCAGTAATAACAGATGTAAAACCGTCTGCCCATATCTTTACCTTACCGGTAGGTTATACTCCATCGCATATTAGATACGTTGGTCAAACTCTTCCTTTTGATATTCACCAATGATTGGCTTTTCCATTCTTTCCTGGTCGATCCAAAGATCTCGTTGATCCTTAATCAATTCCAGCACCCCAAAGGCAAATTGCCACTTCTTTTTACATCGGTCTTGTATCCATATTATTCACCTCTATATCACTATAAACGAACGTACATTCTATATAAAACAAAAATAAAAAGGACCATGGTCCAAATTCTCTTTTTCCCTTAAGTAAAGCTACCCGTTACTTTAAGTGTATTTCTTAACAAACTTTTCAACATCTAGGTTTCGACTATTACAGGATTACTGTCCCCTTGTGTATGAAGGTGAAACTATGGGGGTGAACTAATATTATTTGAACCAACAAAAAAGTAACCAATAAATTAACTATTGTAAAAAATATAGGCTTGCAAAGTGAGTAAAAGGTTATTTAATTATAGGAAAATCTGAAACAATTATTACTCAGTGGGACATTTATAAAATGTTGGTTCTTGTTCAGGGGCTAATATTTGGATATTCGTTTCACTTAGATCAACTATACATCGGTCCACTTATCTTTCTGACTTTGGCTTAACATTGGTTTCAAATAGCCTCTTGTTTAAGCTATCAAGCGAAAAGTTATTAGATCTTCAGGCATCTCTAGTGAAAACACGAATTGCAAAAAAACAGTCCAGCCAGACAAAAAAAGGCGATAGTCACCTCCCAAAAACTAGGTTTTCGGCAGAGACTATCAACTTTACAAAACTCTATTTACCTATTTCTTTATGAGTGTTTTCCTTTATTACCGGTAGCTTTTCCGAACTAGTCATATACGTATAAACTACCGCCGCTGCAATAGCACCCATGATTGGACCAATGATATAAACAGGGAATTGAATCCAGTTGATATTGCCGCCGAGTAAACTATCGACAACATATGGCCCGAAGGTTCTTGCGGGATTAAATGATGCGCCCGTAGGCCCGGCGGTCATCATGATGATCCCACCAACCGTTAAACCTATCACAAGTCCACCCCAATCCTTTGGGGCCTTGGAGTCGACTGCAACTCCCATAATGACGAACATAAGGATAAACGCTGCAATGGCTTCGATTAATATACCCTGAATATACCCGGTAGATGGTGCAAGGACAGTAGCTCCTAAATTACCTATTAATACTCCATCCATGCCTAAAACGCTTACAATTCCAAACGCCCCAATGGTACCACCCACACATTGTGCAAGTAGATAGGGTCCTACCTCTTTCCAAGGAAAATGACCTGTTGAAGCTAGTGCGATTGTGACAGCTGGGTTAATGTGACAACCCGTTAATCTTCCTATTGAATAGATCATTGCCATAACAATAATTGCGAAGGCAAAGCTTATCACTCCAATATCAGCCAATGTGGTAGTCTCGTTGTTATTAGCCGTAATGATTCCATTAAAAGCGGCTGTGCCAGGACCAATAAGAACTAATAAAGCCGTACCGATACCTTCACCAAAACATCGTTTGAATAGGCTGGGTGTCTCCATCAGCAGTCACCCTTATTTCACAAGTCCATGAGGGTCAATGACATATTTTCTTGAAGCTCCTTTATCAAACTCTGCATAGCCCCTTGGCGCTTCATCTAAGGATATGACCGTTGCATTAACCGCTTTTGCAATCTGTGCTTTTCCACTTAAGATTGCTTGCATTAAGTCACGGTGGTATTGCATGACTGGTGTTTGACCTGTCACAAATGTATGTGCTTTCGCCCACCCTAATCCTAAACGAACTCTCAATGTACCAATTTTTGCATCCTCATCCACTCCACCTGGATCTCCTGTTACATATAGACCTGGAATCCCCAGTCGTCCCCCAGCACGAGTGACCTGCATAATGGAGTTTAATACCGTTGCCGGCGCTTCTGTCGCATTTGCAC
Organism: Bacillaceae bacterium; assembly: GCA_041640555.1. Lineage (GTDB taxonomy): Bacteria > Bacillota > Bacilli > Bacillales > Cytobacillaceae > Robertmurraya_A. Next base: position 378,434 of record JBEQAB010000001.1, on the reverse strand, counting down.
CATGTGCAGATGCTTCAAAGCCTACGCAATCTACTGCACAGTCAACCTCAGGACTGCCTAGAATTTGATCAATTTGCTCTCCTAAATCAGGGTGATTACGTAGATTGACGGTTTCACAACCAAAGCTTCTTGCTTGGGCAAGCCTTTCTTCATTTAAGTCCCCTACAATAACGGCTGCAGCACCTAATAGTTGTGCCGAATGGGCAGCGGCTAGCCCAACAGGACCTGCTCCTGCAATATAAACCGTAGCTCCTGGCTTCACACCTGCGCTCACTGCCCCATGATAACCGGTTGGAAAAATATCAGATAGCATTGTTAAATCTCTAATTTTTTCCATCGCTTGATCTTTATCTGGAAATTTCAATAATTGGAAATCGGCATAAGGGACCATTACATATTCAGACTGACCGCCTACCCAGCCTCCCATATCTACATAACCATACGCCGAACCCGGACGATCAGGATTTACATTTTCACAAATATGTGTGTTGCGCTCCTTACAGCTTCTGCATCGTCCACACGCAATATTAAACGGGACAGACACCAGATCCCCTTTTTTGATAAATTCCACATCACGACCAACTTCAATGACTTCTCCCGTTATTTCATGCCCAAGCACAAGTCCTTCGGGAGCAGTCGTTCTCCCTCTCACCATGTGCTGGTCACTTCCACAAATATTTGTTGTTACTACCTTCAAGATAACACCGTGTTCACATTTACGTCCTACGTTTAAAGGATTGACTCCAGGTCCATCTCTTAAAACTAAATCTGGATAACCAATATCCATTACCTCTACTTTACCTGCACCCATGTAAGCTACTGCTCTATTTCCCCTCATGTGAAAATCCTCCCCTTTTGTTATGAAGTTTTATTGACAACCAACCATATCATTGCAATTTTTATGCCAACTCTAAAAAGTGATTATGTAAGCATTTCTCATCTGCCCCCTGGTAAAAGCGTGTTCAAAAAATGAGCATAGGGTGTCCTATTTTAAGACAAATGACTTTTAACCTTTTCCTGAATATTGAAATAATAGTATAATATGGACAAAGACAGAATGGCCTAAATGTGAAAAGGAGGTAATAATCGTCATATGGTTACGGAAGTTCTTTTCGATAAGTACAATCTCATTAGTCAATCTTGGAAGCGTTGTCATGATTTTGGCCTCTCACCAACCGATCCTTTTGAGGACTCTATTTTGACTGGTAAAGTTTTGAGTGATCTGATTAAAGAAAATGAACCATTAATCAACCATGCCTCTTCTGCTATAAACACACTCTTTCCCAACTACTATTCTGGTCTAGTGATCACCCTTGTGGATCGACACGGAACCATCATACATAAAGTAGGGCAATTGGATGTACCCAGTTCTGTTGATGTATTATCCATAGGTTCGAATTGGTCTGAAGAAAACAAAGGAACCAATGCCATGGGGCTTGCCATCTATGCAAAAGAACCCATTATCACTCATGCCGATCACCACTTCTATGTGAAAAATCAATTCCTTACATGTGCGGCCAGTCCTGTTTATTCCCCAACGAGTGAGCTAATTGGTGCCGTTAATATCAGTGCAAGAAAGGAAATGTATCATCCATTTATTTTCTCGTTAACCAACATCATGGCGACTTTTATTCAAAATAGCTTGCTTTTAGACATGGCGAAAAATGAAAAAGTTTTGACCATGAAAGAACTGGAAGCGACTGCGAACTTGGCAAATGTCCCCCTTCTTTCACTCGATGATGACCAAAGAATCATCCGTGCCAATCAGTCCGCACGTAAATTACTAGGTGACGACTGTTTGGGAAAAGAATTTCACAATACAAAGGGATATCCGACAAAAGTGGTGTCTGATCCAACACGTAAACAATATCGATCCATATTAGCTTTAAATCAAACAACAAATAAGAAATTGACTCCACAACATCTATATACCATTAAGGACATTGTCGGTTCATGCCCAAAGATGAATGAGATAAGAAGAATTGTACAAAAAGCAGCACTAACCGATTTTCCAATGATCATATATGGGGAAAGCGGGACTGGAAAAGAGTTAGTGGCACAGTCTTTACATACCTCTGGACCAAGAGGAGATCAGCCTTTTATAGCGGTTAATTGCAGCGCGATACCGGAGAACCTCATTGAAAGCGAATTGTTTGGTTACGAAAAGGGAGCATTTACCGGTGCCAATCGTGAAGGAGGGATAGGGAAATTTGAGGCAGCGAATGGCGGGACCCTCTTTCTCGACGAAATTGGTGACATGTCACTCAAAGCACAAGCGGTTTTGCTAAGAGTTTTACAGGAAAAATCAGTCACCCGTATAGGTGGAATAAAACCTATACCCATCAATACAAGAGTGATTGCAGCCACACATAAAAACTTGAGAAGAGAAATAGAAGCCGGGCGTTTTCGAGAAGACTTGTATTATCGACTGAAAGGTGTGGTTCTAACACTCCCTCCTCTCCGCGAGCGTTCAGACCTTATTGAATTGTCCAATCACTTAATGAAACATTTAGAATACCCTTCTTTACCTCTTTCAAAGGATGCAGAAGAGAAGCTTCTTTTCTATCATTGGCCAGGAAATGTGAGAGAGCTGAAAAGTGTTCTCATGCAGGCCTCGTTTCTAGCTGATGGAAATGAGATTAAGGCGGAGGACTTGGATTTTGAAATCGTATACGAGCAGGATAAACCATCTCTTCAGGAAGAAAAGGATCCTCTTACCTCTCTGGTTCATTCAGAGAAAGAAGTGATTCGAAGAACGTTGGAATATGTAAGCTGGAATATTAGTAAGGCCGCTACGATCCTAAAAATTAGTCGAAATACACTTTATCTTAAAATTAAAAAATATCATTTACAGCAATAAAGATAAAAGGCCATCAAACGCTTTATACGTTTGATGGTCTTTTGGTCCCTCTATTTTTCTGTATTTCTAAAAGCATTTATTTGGGTTTTTAAAGATGCGTAAAGACCGACTGCTGCATTACCGTAGAAGAAACCCATAAATATCCCCGCCCAAAGGTTATTCCGATGAGCAAAGAAAATGGAAATCACTAGACCAATCGCGTTGGCTACAGTGGGAATAAAAGATTTGCGGATAGGCAGAAACCATTTAATGACTTGTGTAAATACAAAAACCAATGGGACTGCCATGAATGCATCCCAAATGTTTGTATGAATGATAGGAAAATTCTCCATCTATATCCACCTTATTAGCAATTTTTTATTCAACATCTGTAGGTGAAAGAATTTTATCCTTATACAAATCAATAAAAAGGTAGCCATCACTATTCACCACTGCATAGTAGACATCTTCAATCTGAATATTTCTTTTTTTACATTCAGCCTCAATCCATTTTTGATTGTAGGGACCGACTGCATTTTTATCAATCATTTCTCCATCCATGATCAGTTCAATGGGTATGGGCTCTGGAGAATAAGGTATATTCAAATTACACATCCGAGCTATTGATGATAGCTAATATTTGATGATCGGTCCATTTTCCATTAATCTTTAGATTTTCTTTAGCAATCCCTTCTTTATTAAACCCTACTTTTTCTAATACACGAATAGATGCTAGATTGTCAGGCATAGCTCCAGCTTCAATTCTATGTAGCTTTAAATCTCTAAAAGCAAAGTCTACAACCAGTTGAAGAGCTTCTGTTGTATAGCCCTTTCCATTATACTCCTTATCTAAAGTAAACCCCGTTTAACAGCTTTGGACGTCTCCCCTAGCAATTTGAGTTAATGAAATGTCTCCGATAAGTTGATCAGTTGCTTTTAAAAAGATTCCAAAAGCATATAATTGTCCTTCTTCTGTCATTTTTAATGCCCGTTCAATGCGTATTTTCTGATGTTCTTCTGTATAAAAGACTTCTGGAAGTAATGGGCAAACTCGCTGAAAAAATTCACGATTTCTAGTATGTAAGTTAGCTAACTCGCTGGCGTCTGAAGTTTTGTAAAATCGAAGGTAAATTTGATTCCCAACTAACTCCATAAAACCCCTCCAATATGATTTTTTCAAAATCTGGCCTAAGCCTATCAAGAAATATAACAAATAATTCTAGCAAGGATTATTTGCCCTGATTGCTTATGCGCTGAACTTACAAGACAATCTTTTAAGACCTTCTGTACAAACCATACTTCCAACAATCCCAACTAGAATACTAGAAGTTATAAATATCAACGCATAATATATCCCTGTACCAGTTATACAATCAAGTATGATAAACTTTTTAATTGTAGATCCTCGAATTGAATAGAAAACTACAGTTTGATTTTTCATGCCCCATCACACCCAATTTTTTTATATACATATGAGTGATCTGGATTGTCTTATTCGCCATAACTCCTGCTCATTTTAATTGCATTATGTTTACCTAAAGGGAATTTTCCCCAACTTAGTCCGTATGCTGATGGAAATCATTTCATTTTTAAAACTTACAGAATTTAGATATATAAGGGAATAAATAAAATACTAGGGAGAAATCCCCCTAGTGTCCTTCCCATATCAACCAATCTTTCCATCAATGTCAGATGTATCAACCTTATCTCCGAACCATTCTCTTAATTTCCCTTTCGCTTTACTCTTAATATCCTCATCAATATACATAGCCACTTGGAACAAAGCAACTCCTAGAGCGCCTAAATCATCTGTATACCCTACTCCTACCGCTACATCTGGAATTAAATCGAGCGGCAGAATAAAGTATCCTAAAGCTCCAATGATGATGGTCTTTGCCTTTATTGGCACTTCCGGTTTTTGAAGTGTAAAGTATAATAGCAAATGAAGATATTCTCTCTTAACGTACTGGCAATTTGAAATCCCTAACTTATTTTAAACTGTAGACTTCATAATTTAGACTGTCTAATTTGGTTGTCCACCTTAACCCCGTAAGTTCAGGGAGCAAGTCGCGATACGATCCCCAATTTAATAGATGTATATCTTGTAATTCCTTATCAGGTATATTTTGAAGATTCTTCGAATTATAGGCTGGTTTATGAACATATATCAAAAGCTTCTCCGCTATATCAATCTCTTTAGACCACTGGGCTTCATTCGGTACCCTTTCCCCAGATAAACGTCCTACATAAATCGTAAGTACCATGGAATCATTGGTATCCCACCAATTCTCTTGTGAGATCCTTTTGCCGATTGTTTGATAATCCGCTTTTCCTATATATAAAAGGACATTACTTCCATATACAGGATGCTTGCCATAGATTTGATAGATTCCATAATCCTTTTGCTCATCCATTAACTTGTTTAAGTCTTTTAAATAATATGGTCCATCCCAATGGATTTGAATAAGTCTGCTTTTGTAATTTTCCACTTTAATCCCCCTAAATTCTCTACTCATATTAGTCTTAGATCTTAGTCCCTAATTTGCCAAAGAATGAGATCTACCTTCTTCAATGAAGTTAAGGGTCTATCAGGAAAGTGCATGTCGAATAAATCCAGAGCCATTTTCCCTTTTTCTGACACTAAAAAGCTACCGTACCAATCGGTGATTTTACTATAAATATCGATGATTTTTCTTCTTCTGTTCGTTCCCCCGTAAGCTGGAGATTTTAAACCTAGGTTATTGAGAACGACAGAATCCCAGACTGGTAGATTCGGATTAATGGTAGCGACTAGTATACTGGCAAAGGATGCTTCGGTTCTCCCGAGTTCATCGTAAATATAGTTAAGCGTTTGTTCAAAAGAAGGTTTGGCTTTTTTGTTATTTTCCATATATGTATATTACGAAGAATAAAATTGTTCCGACCTTTGTCTCATTCGATAAAAACCATTGTACGCCTTTTGAAAATCCATATTCTCTGAAACATCTACTGAATGTAGCAATTCTAAAATATTCATATACTTTTTTAGACCTGGCTCAACTTTTAACAAGGACTCAGTCACATTTTCTTCAGTTAAGGTTAACATTCTATACACTCCTACCTTTGATAATTGCTCTCTTGTCCCTCTATAATAGACTTCGGAATTTATTAACTACTCATACTACAAAGGATTGGAGTAGCCCTGTTCATTCTCTAGACTAGTCTTTCTATTAAATAATTCTCAAAGATGAAAAATCGTTGACTTGTATAGTTATCTCCTACCAAAAATTTTCTTCCCTATTGCAAATACTCCTCCAACTACAGCTGCTCCTGCTACTATGGGTGCAGCTGCAACAGCTGCAGCACCTATTGCAGTAGCTCCTGCTATGGCAGCAGCACCAACAGTCGTACTTGCAGCGGCTGTTGCTACACCTGTAACGGCAGTCCCTATTGCTGTTCCGGCCACTGCTGTTGCTGCACTAGTTGTGGCAGTCGCCACTGCAGTTGCTGCACTAGCAACTCCTACACCAACAGTAGATCCAGCAACAGCACCTGTAACGGCTGTTGTAGCCGCTGTTACCGCTCCTGTAACGGCTCCTGCTCCCGCTATCACTGTACTGCCAACTGCTGTTCCAGCAAGTGCTGTACCTGTTGAAGTCACTGTGCCCGCTATGGCGACACCTACAGGGGTAGCGGCGGCGGCTCCAATTACATAACTGGAGGCTGTAGCAATTGCTGTATCACGTACAACCGATTTGCCTGCTTCTTCTAAATCTTTATCACCAGAAAATACTTCCACAATATTGCTTCCAATACTAAACCCAGCCCCAGTAGCGCCACCAACTTTTGCGGATGCAATACCCGCCTGATTTAGGGCATAAATTTTTGAAGTTAATGGTGCATTTGCGGTGCGCAAGATGTTACTTTCCAACTTCATAATTTCCGATAAATTTTTGCTCTGCTTAAGACTAACATCTGATTCTATGACTTCAAGACCTGCTGCCTTAGCACGTTTTATAAGTTGCGCATTTCCTTTATCTACAACAATCGTTTGTCCATGATACTTTTGAAAATCGATGTATGTATTTTGATAACCTGCTTTTGCTTGTCCTAAAACCGTCGTTCCATCTTTTTGTAAGATTAAAAAATCTGCAACACCATTATTGCCAATCACCGATGTTGGCGTTCCAGAGACTGTAGCGCTAGTTGCATGAAGATGCTCAAAAACAAACCCTTTAAAATTTGCGCCTCCCTGGTTTGTATTTAGAAGAGATAAATTAGTGCTCAATGTGTTATAAATACCAGCATTCTTGAACGCTGATACAGTGGCCGCAGGAATGGATGCCCCCTTTGAGAGTGCATCTAAATAATCATCAATTCTATTAGTAAATTCATCAAGGGACCAACTATTTACAGACAATGTTTTTTCAACTTCCATTGCATTAAGACCCGTAATACCACAAATCGTAACCACTTGATTCATTAGGACCATTTGTTCCTTCACGCATGTTTCAGAACAATAGTACACTCCTTCAAATTCGTACTTACATTCCGACATAAGATCACAACTTGGACATGTTACCAATTCTTCCGATAGAATATAACTACTAGCAGAAAACCTTTGTTCAGCTAAATTGCTTAGAACATTTACAAGTGAGTATAGTGGCTGTTTCAAACTATTATTTAATGATTCTATCGCTTCTTCTTTTCCTGAAATTCTATTAATAATGGGAATTCCCCCTTTTGATTTTTATTACAACTAAAGCCGTTTCATTTTTTGCCCAATTCGAGACTTAAGAATTACTCTCTCGTTGGTTCCTTAGTAATATTTTCCTAAATTTATTTTAAAAAGGCAAGTTTTTACAACAAGTTAGATAATAATATTAAATCACAGAACTATCTCTTAATCAGAATCTCAACTTCTAGTGATTAAAGGATTAGTATCCAATAAAAAAGCGTCCAGACAACAGTAGTCGGGGACGCTATTATTCACCTAATTATTATTCAACTGACTTCCGTTATATGGCCCGCGGTTGATTGTTCCAAGAGTCTTCTTCCACATCGATTCACGCTTGATGATTTCAGAATCGGTCCCTTCCATAAATTCAATGACTGAGAAGATGACTGAATTATAGCCGTTTTCTAGAACAAACAAATTAAGATGTTGTGCATCACCAAGAGAATTTAAATGTGCCATCCATCTACCTATATTTCCGTCGCTGTTATAGGCACTACCTATGTATCTACTTTTTCCATCTTCGGATTGTTGAATGTAAATACCATTTTGACGCAAAACCTTTTTTAGCTTATTATCTTCTGAATTATCTTCCCAAATAACAATTACTTCTCTCCATGTAAAGGTTTGTCCTAAGACATTTTCTAGTGAAGTATCTACATCGGGTAGTTCAAGACCCTCAAATTTTGATGTACGAGCTAGTTTACTGTTGGTTTTGCTCTCTATTATGATTTCATCTGATTGTAGAATATCAGCTATTTTAGAAGCTAAAGTAACATAATCATCTGTCTTAAAGTTAGTATATGATCTTTTGGAGGTTGACACCTCTGGAAAGGAATCCAACAATGTTTTAAGGCTTTCATTCATATTATCTGCGTGATAAATCCTAAATAGTTCGGGACCTTCTCCCCATAGTTCAAACGCCCTTATATATTACTCTTAACTCGATAAGAAACCCAAGGTCTTGAATTTGCTGTGTTATCATCCTTAATTCTTAAATCAAACATACGAGCTAGTCTGCTTTTGATAAGTATTGGTTCTAAGATTTCAAACATATCTAAGCCTCCAACTCACCCTATTTTCAAATCCTAACTTTATTGAGAAAAATAATAATTACGAATCTGATGAAATTCTTCATAACTACTACCTTCTGAAACCCAAAAAGGTTCGCCAGTTACATGATTTAACCTTAGTTGATAAATATCATCATTGGCATCTTTTACCGGTTTTCTAATTGTTGTAGTCACCTTATGCTGAGTGACCCCAAATGGTAAAATGGTGACGCTTTTGGCTCCTGCTTGATATAGCATTCTAGCACATTCTAAGGTTGTCGCCCCTGTCGTATATATATCATCAATGAGCAACACATGACCATTGATCTGATTGGTAAACCCAAATTTATCTTGTACATTGTTCATTCGATCAATGGGATTACGGACATACTTTTGCGCTCGGTACCTTTCTACTACCATTAATAGCCGCAAGTTAACAAAATCTCTATATTCTTTTAATTCATTTGTAAATAAAATCGAATCTAATTTATTTTTCATTGTTCTAGATGGCACGGTTGTGATAACGTCATACGTTTGCTTTTGCTTTAATAAATGCAAACAAGTCTTTAACGATTCAGCAAACACGTTTACAGCGAAGGATTTTTCGTCTTTTAATTTTAATAAATATAAAGTTAACACATCAGCGTACGCTCTCGTATCACCTGAACTGAAGAACCTACCCGGTACAATTAACTCAGCTTTTATATTTGGATAGATCTGATGTTGGATCTCACCTGCTACATATAAAAGTCCCTTCGGTTTTTCGAGTACACCGTTACCTGATTTCTTTAGGTAATTCTCAACCGCGATTTCGTTTCTGTATCCAAAGTCCAAATCGTACAACAAAAATCCCTTAACCCGATCCATCGAAAGGATCAAATCAGGCAAACGATAGATATCGTCTGCCGTAATTAAACTCTTCACATTCTCACCTAGTAAAATGGTAGAAATATTTCTTGAATGAAAGGCTTGTAGTTTCTTTGCATCTCCTGTTAGCAATACAGTTGAAGTTGCTGAAGCTACAAGTTCTTCGGGTGTCATCAAATAAGGAAAATGCTGCAATATTTCATGATATTCCTGGTAATCCGATTCTCTAAGAATGATGATTTGATATTTAGTTGATAGTTGTTTCATCAATTGGATAATTTTCTCTGGTTCATACTCCCTCAATAAGGAATGGTAATCTACGATGATATTTTTCACTTTTACAGTAAACGAAAGCATGTATGAACCCCTTTTAATGAAATGAAGATTTCCCGCACTTTGGACATCGTGGATGATAGATCAACCCATTTTCCCTATCCAATTTATAGTCAAAGGCAGTAATAACTGAACGGTCAAAGAGCATTTCATTTAATAAAATTTTATCTAAAAGATATCCTTCTGACTGTGGATTCGGTTTCTTAGACAGTTTTAATTTTAGAGATGGTTTCATCCACTCATAAAATTCCAAACAACCTGTGGAGCATCTAGTTACTCCCCAAACTAGTTGACAGTCCATATCCCTACATTGCCATGAGTGCTCATCCATCTTGAGAATATTTTTAGATTGACAACCAGGGCATTCCAGAAAGTTTGTTCCCCAACTAAACAGCTGTTTGTATATAAACAAGTGGAAAAGTTTACTTAAGCGTTGAATTGAACGCAAATCTGTTTGACTAATTGGTAAAATCCCTCTTCTATAGTTACCGAATTTCGGTGCATCATTTTCTGCGTATGCTTCTCCAAAATTAATCAAGCGTTGTAAAAGACCCAGGTTTTCGACCTTAGCAAAGTACTCGATAGTTATTGGAAGCATAAAGATATCTGTAGAATGAGGCGAAGATTCAGCAGAATTTAATATATAATCTGTGTATTTTTGAAGATCATTTTCTGTTTTACCAATTAAAGTAAAGAGCATGTGCAAATTTAACTCTGATACTCTATTTGAAGGGATTTTGGCTACTTCTTCAGATAATTGTTTTCTCCATATCGTGTCTAGTTTCTTCAATGACATCTTTTGATTGGTTGTAAGATGTTTATGATCATCGATATATTTTTTAATCACCTGACCCAGCTTTTTCTCCAAAGAACTATCTGGTTTTTTTCGAAATACCAAAATTCGCTGATTGTCTCTCATAATTTCTTTAAATATGAAGTCTTCTTCCAGTTCATTGAATGAGGCAGGAAAAGACTCAGGTAAAGGAACTTCATAAGATAAAGACTCTTCCATTCTAAAGGTAACGAGATCCTCAAGTTCTTGTGAGTGATTTTCAACATGTATGATATAAAAGTCATGACTAAATAAATAAGAAAAATGAATCTTGTGATCACTTGCGGACTCAACAAACGAATCTTCATGAAATGTGTAACCCAATAAATGCAGGGAATAAATGCAAAGCACTTGTACATACACCCGATAATATTCATGAATATCAACGATACTAGCACCCGTTATCTCTTCTTGCGGCTTATGTTGTAAAGCCATAAGTTTATTCCACACTTTGAAAAGCTCGTTATATCGATTATCCATGTTTATGATATTCGTCGGCTGAATAGGTAATTCTAATCTCCTAGTTGGGTCTATACTTTGGAAAAAGGGTGTAGAAATAACGGAAGATAATTGTTTTTCTATCGTAATAATCTTTCCTTCAAGATTTCTAAATTGACCCCTTATCTTCTCTTCTGCTTCACTATCGTATTCTGGCAATAAACTTTGTAGCATTGTTAATTTATGATAATCATTAATCTCACCCGCATAAAATTCCCAATCGTGTAAAGTATCTTTTTGTGAAATGGCTTTTTTGATTTGATCATGCTTTTTAACGACATAGTTTAAGATTGCTTCTATCACCATTTTGAAAAAAATATTCTCATAGATGTTTAGATCATCTTCATATATTTCTGCTTTGAGTCTTGAAGGAATTAATCCTGTTACCGTTCTAGAGCGCCAATGCTCCGAGTGTGAAGCAAGATGCTGCAGTGAAGAGGGGGTGATCCTCTTCACTAATTCCACATCCATGACTTCTTCATCCATACGTAAATGTTGTCTAGGCTTAGTACAAATATCGAGTGCAAATGGTAACACTTTATAAATATCTTCTAATAACGACCCATCATCTAGGCCCGTAAGAGGATTAATGATTTGTAGCAAGTGAATATCTCCACCCTTAATCGCCTCTACTAATTGATGAACCGATTTTTTTTCGCCATTTAACCATTCTGTAATATTTCGATGAAAATCACCAAAACTGTCAATTAATGAATCTCCCACGAAAAGTTCATCGGTGTATTTGATAACTAGTCGAATAGGCTTTCGATTAATAACGAATGTAATGACCGTATGATTTTCTCTGCTCATATAACACGGAATGATATAACAACCATCCTGATTCTTTTGACAAGGATACAGTTGGTCATTAATGGTTACTTCATGTAATGCTTCGTCATCTAATGTTACCTCTAGATAATTGAATAAGGTGGAAATACGAACAGTCTGACTCTTGACGAATAGTTCTTCACTGTAGCCCAAACTATTCTTTACTACTAGCCTCATATCATTACCCACCTAAACGATTAATTTTTTGTGAAATTAACTTCTTACACTCAGTAAAATGTTCACGACCAAATACCAGTTCAATGTGTTCAACCAGCTCTTTTAAATGATCCTTCAAATACGTTTCGTATCTACCTTCTAATTTTCGTAGTACTTTATGTGAAATGAGATGATCCATTGCTTCTAATTTTGTACCACCAGCTGCTACATAGACAGATACAAACTTTTCCATTTGCATTTTAATACGGTTACCAAATGTGATATCTAAATGATCCCGTAAAAATTGATCAATTAGATCAATCTGTGCCCAATCATCCGCACTAAGAGCATTTTCCTTTTGTAATTGGGCATTTTCTACTAGCCCATTAAATTCACTAAAAGAAACTCTTAATTGCTTTTGATCATCTGCAGTAAATTCTTCCTCACGTGAGTTAAAGTTTAGGATCTGAGCTCGATCGTATACCTTATCGGTAATACCGAACGTAGATTCATCCCTATTGGCTGTCCCAATGAACCAAATATTCGGAGTGACAAACAAGCTAGTATGGTTCTCAACTAAAGATTGCGGTCGATTGTCGATGTTCGGTTCATCATTATTCGATACTAAAGGAATCACCCAATTTTCTGGACTTTCCTCAAGAACCGCTAAGAAATCCGCGAAATAATATTCGATTCTAGCTAAGTTCATTTCATCTAACACGATAAAGTACATTTTTTCACGATTAGCCGTTGCCGAAGCTTCATACACTTTCTTCGTAAAAATCGTCTCTTTAAATCTGCGTGTAAAATCATTGTCATAGCCTAATAGTTCACGATTATCACGCCAAGATGGCTGGACAGGAACTAATGCGGTTTCCAGTTGCAGCGCTTCTTTAAATAATCTAGGTAAACTTGATTTACCTGTTCCACTGAGCCCTTGTAAAATTAATAATTTTGATGCAGCAAGGGAAGCGATAAATGCTCGAATCGTTTTTTCCGAATAGTAAAGACCTAACTTAGAGGCACCATACCCTCTTAAATACTGAACTAAGACCTTTAAATCTAGTTTATTTTTCGAAGCACGAATGACCTCCTGTGTAGCAATTTGACGATCTATTTCAATCAAGCTTGGAAACTTACTTTGTGTAGTAGATTTATACACTTCATTGATCTTATTTAGTTCTTCTTGAAGCTGCGCGTTTAACGTCTTTAGTGTATCTGCCACACGTTTGGTTTGCTCTAGTTCAATTACCCCTAGACTAAGAGATTCTGCTCTATTTTCCGCTTCGAGTTTTAACCGTTGTTCTTCTTTCAACTTATCTTGTAACAGCTCTACCTTGTCTACACTGCTCCGGAGAGATAGCAACTCCTCTTGTGAAGGAAATTGAGCAAGTTCATCTCGCAATCTCATATTCTCTCTTCGTACAGATTCCATTTCTTCCACTAGGGTATTCACGGAGCGTAATTCATCGTCAGGAATGAATTTTGATAAGTGTTGAATCTCTTCCTTCTGTTTTTGAATGATTTCTTGGTCTAGTTCACGGAGTTCTTGGATCGACTTAATCTCAAATTGAAGTTCTTCTACCTTTTGTGGTGAAAGCTCCTTTAGCTTTGTTTCATAAAATTTCCGCTTTTCCATTAGCTCTTGTTTCATGAACTCCATGTCTTCTTCTTGTAACTCAATTTCCAGTTTCCGTCGCTTCAGACCGGTTTCCTTTTCAACCAAGCTTGCCATTTTTGCTTCATATTCATTTATGAGTTCGTGATACTCTGTCTCTACTCTTTCCTGAGAAGCTTGTACTACTTTTAATCTCTCATTTTCAGCCGCTAACTTTATTTCGTGAGCTTGTTCCTGTGCTTCTAGCAGCTTCGTATTCGCCTTTGATAAGACTTCTTCATTTTTCTTTAAAGTTTCCTGATATTGCTCCTCTGCTTTTGTAACAATCATTTGATTTTCCGTTAGTTTTTTCTGCAAGTCACTTTCCCAGATCGCATGTAATTCTTGTCGATACGATTCCTGGATCTGTTTTTCCTCTGCTTTTAACGCATCAATCATTTTTCCGCGCTCTTCTTCTATTTTTCTTTTTTCTGCGAGAAGATTCGTTTTTTCTTGTTCTAACTGTTGCTCTTGTTCCGTTAATTTACTCTTTAATTTTGTTTTTAGCGCTTCGTATTCTGATTCAAGTTCGAGTTCTTTATTTAAAAGCTCGGCTTCTTTTTCTTCGATTTGACGTTCACATTCTGCTTTTTTCTCTTCGTATTCTTGAATTTTCTGTTGAATCCGATCGTCTTGAAGAATTTCTTTTTCCTTTTCTTGAAGCTTTTGCTCTCGAAGTTCTTTTACCTTTTCTTGTTTTGTCGGTTGATGATCTTTCCTGGTGAAGAGATTACTCCGCTGTTTTTTTGCCATTTTGCTATCTCCTTGGAATTAAGTAATGTGCAATCAAGCTATCTATTAAAAAATCAAGATGTTGTTTAATGTCTTCAAAATGTGGGGAATCTAGGTTTTCTTCGTTAAAATGGGTTGAGTGATTTCGAATATTGGTAATGAGATTAATACGTTTATAAAAGTCAGGAATTGTCTTTAGTAAAGATAAAGAAGGGCTTTCTTCCTTATTGTAATACGCATCAAAGGCTAAGAAGAGCGCTCGGTCTTTACTCGATAACCCTCTATCTCTCGCAACATTCTTTAAACGTCCGTAAAAATCTGGACTATTTAAATTAGATGGAATAAAAATCCCTAACTCTTCACCTATTTGCTTGACCGAACCTGTAAAACTAAATCTAGTGACAGGTTTCATAATTTCTTGTTTATTAGGAATTTGTAGAATAGAGTATTTTAACACCCCTTCAAGCGTCCTTTGCGCACGCATATAAAAGGTATCATAGTCTTCATGTCCTTGAACTAAGCGATTGTAAGCCCTTGTGGTTGCTTCGATTTGATTTCGGAGTGGCTTCCATTCCTGATAATTAGCAATCATAGGATATTTCTTAAACAACTCGATATCTAAGTAGTTGTTGAAAGGAAATTGATCCATTAATTCTTCTTTCGCTTCTTCCATGAAAAACTCTAAATATTCCTTCACACGATTACTTTTTTGGCTATGCATAAGCAAATGTTTGGTCAACCAATCATCTTCGTATTGACCAAAAGGAGAAGAAACGGCAATTCTTTCAGGGATATCAGGATCCACAAATAAAGTCGCATCGAGAAAAAGAACTTCCGGTTTTTGACTGATAATCTTCATGGTTGTTGGTCCCTCAGATTCTCTTCTTTCTTTCTCTTCGGTTTCTTCCTTTTCCGCCAACGTAGTAATTTCCAATTCACCCTCGTCATTAATTAATTCCCAGTCTATATCTTCCATTTGCAACTCGAAATCATCAAAGGAGCTAAGCTGTTCTGGTTCTAACACCTCACTGGAATAATCACTTTGTAGGGTTTCTGCTAATCTATTTAATTGCTTACGAACCCTTAAAGCTCGTCCAATATCAATAAATGTTGGTTTTTGATATTTAAAATGCACATTTTCTTCAAGAACATAATCATATTCTTTTCTTTCTTCTCTCGGCAATTCCTTCACTTGAAAATTAGGGATGATGTCCCCTGTTAATGCATCTCTAAATATATACATTTGTTCATAGTTCATCATCATATTCTGTTCTACACTTAAGCTGTTACTTAACAGTTGTACACCACTTTCCGTCAGTGTATTGTCACTATTTAAATATTCTTTATCCATACAAGACTGTTTTACCGCTTGAACTAGATCTATTGATATACCAAGTTGATATAGAATGGTAGGATCGTTCAATTTGTTTATTCTTGCTAGTGATAGAATTAATTTTTGTAATATATCTAGTTCATCCGTTAAAACTGTTGGTAAAATCGCTTTCCACGCATAAACTGGCCAAGCAATTGCCTTATGAAAATAATGCTTCTTTAAAGGGCTGTTTCCTAAATCAATGGTGTACCAGAACTTGCCCACAGTAACCCTTCTTTCTACAAAGTTGATAGAAGTCATGCAACTCTTGAATCACGATACGACCTTCATTAATGGCAACTGTATCCGTATCTCCAACCACAATTAACAATCTCTTCCCACGACTAAACGCGACATTTAATCGGTTTTTAGAATCTAAAAATCCTACACTCTTCCTTTTATCTTTAAAGTTATTTGAACGTACGGTTGATAAAATAACCACATCAAATTCTTTCCCTTGGAAGGAGTCTACGGTACCTACCTGAATTCGAGTTTGGTCCTCTAAAGACAGATTGTTTACTTCATTCTGTAAGTCTATTGCTTGTTTTTTATAAAAAGTTATAACCCCGATAGAATAATCAGAATTCGCCTGTAACACGTACTTTAGCTCTTCCATCACTTGATCGATTTCACTTTTTCTACTTTTACTTTGTCCATTCACCGAATACTCTTTACCATAACTTTGAGGTACGTCAATCCAAGCAATAGGAGAACCGTTGTACCGTTCTAACTGATGGGCTTTTTGTTCTTCTTTTACAAAACTAGATGACAGAAGACCATCATAGAAGCAAGCACTTACAAAATCCCCAATCATTGGATGCATTCGATATTGGTCTTTTAGCATAGCCGTCCGTTTGTGCGACGTATACTTCGTTTTTTCAAGCATATTAAACAAGCGAGAAAACAATGGTTCATGTAGTAACTCTCTTATTTCTGGAGTATCTTTATGCTCTAATAAACTCTGAACCACATTATCTTCTAATAAATGAGGTAATTGTTTATGGTCACCTACTAAAATAATATTTTTCCCTAAACTCATGGGAATCAGGAGATCCAATGGATTGGCCCTTGCTGCTTCATCTATGATGACATAGTCATAGGTCTTATTTTTGTCGTATCTCAGACCTTCATAAGTAGTTAGGACAGATTGTTGGCAAGTGGCTGCATGTACTTTGGTATATTTTTTAATTAACTCAGAAATTTTGTTTGGGTTCTCAAGCTGATCTCTAAAATCCCAAAGTACATCAGATAATGTTTGTTCCCCTTGGTTAAAACGTTTTTCAAAATAAAGTTGAAGTTCGTTCAAAAACATTTCTATGTCTAATTCAAACAAATCCTCATCCAGCTCAATTGCTTCACCTATGTTAAATTGGTCAAGTAGGGTGTCAATCGACGCTTTGAAAGATGGAAGCAGATGTTTGATTTCTTCTTCTTCCATGGCCATGCGTAACTCATACCATACAGGCGGTATGTCGAATTCGATATCAATGGATGTACGGACAAAACGTACTAGTTGGGACAATTGATCTCGGCCATCATCCATATACGATTCAAACGACAATCTTTGTCTTTGTAAATAAGAGACAATCTCGGATGATTCATTTGTTGATTGAACTTCAGGAGTGCGATCATTACTTGTTTTCTTAAGTAGGTTTTCGAGTCTCTCGATAACCTTTGGCTCTAGGGAAATCTCCTTTACTAGAGGATACAGCTGATGTAGGGATTTATGGACCTCTTGTTTATCCTTTTTATATTGATCCATCTTCTGCTGAATCATTAAGATTTCTCGAATAATCGCTCTTTCCTGACCGTTCCCTTCACGGGTAAGAACGACGTCCAGGTTATTGAACACTTCTCCCACCCATTTTAAAATAGATCGTTCTGCTACATTGGATTGGTCTCCCTTTTTCCCACCGATTCTGTTGACAGGAAGACCACCATATTCCACTTTCTCAATCGCGTTATCGACTGCATCATGCTGAGCACTTGAGACTAAAATGCGGACATTTCCTTTATTAATCATATTTAATCTCGCAATAATCGCTCGAATGACGGTCGTTTTCCCTGTTCCCGGTGGGCCTTGAATGATCGCGATATCTGGTGTATTAATCGCTATATCAATGGCCTCTCTTTGACGTTCAGTAAAGCTTATACTTTTCGTACCAAAAATCTTTTTGTGCAATTCATCACTCGCACCATTCTTATGTTTCATTACAATTTCTTCCGAAGCACCCGATTGCAAAATCATTTTTAAGTTAACCAAAGGTGTTTTCCCATCAAGTATTTTTTGAAGGGCCTGCTCTCTTCTTTTAGCCATCACCTTCGAGCCTGTAAAACTACCTAAAAGATAACCAGACGGAGGAATGGAAGCATATTCATCTTCTAACTCAATGGAAAGCTCATACTGGTCACCCTGCCGTTTCTTTTCAAGACTTGCTTGACTTCCAATAAAATAGCTTTTAGAGTTCGAAATATCTTCTTGATTAAAATCATCCACTGTTGCAACAGCATAACCAATATCCGATTGTAAAAATGCAGATGATGGTTTCTTTTCCAAATAGAAGACTTGTAAAAGACGATTATTTTCTCCGAACCGATTAAAAGTAGAGGTGTATTTATAACCTCCGATTTCTTCTATTTGTTCCTTCGCTGCCTCTGTTTCTAAGTCACTATATAAATGCCAAAGCTTTAAAAGCTCTTGCGTATCCTTTAGACTATCTTGATACTTTCGTTGCGCTTCGTACGATAACTGTGCATTGTTTAAATGATCCTGAAACGAGAGATTTCCTCTAAGTAAAACAATATTTCCGTAAATGGCTGCCTGATTATGCAATCTAGTAATTTCAATCGCTTGTAAAAAATTCTGTTTTGTTTTCTGGAACACACACATATATCGAGTCCCAATTAAGGTCACTTTGTCCGAATTTTCATTCGTACGCGCAAAACAAAGATCATCAAGTAAAAATTCTTCCGTAATAAATGTAAGGAGATCCTCTTTAATTGAATACTTTCTAATATCACTTTCTACCGCTTTATTTACAACGAATTTTAGTGCTTCCTTTTCATCGAAAGTAATCGCTTTTGTAAAGGTCATCATTGTAAAAAGAATAGATCTTCGTTGGATATGATCGATTCGAAACAAACAAGCATCTTTATAATATTCCAAATCATGAATAACTTTTTGTAACGATTGTTCTGGTAACACCAATTCAACTAAACTATTAACTCCATTTCCACCATCTAGAAATATTGAACCTCCAGAATGGATCATTTTCACCAACGTACCCTCATACTTTTTTTCTAAGGGAGCATTTGTCTGGGCATTATATTGAAGTTGTTGACCAAAATGAATATCTGTAGCTAACACGAAACATCCTCCTAATGAATAGTAAATACAAAGCCCTTAAGCACATTATTTTTTTGAAACACATCACTCATACCATCTACATTTTGTTTTACATCAATAACAACATTCTCTAGTTTTATATTTAAGTTTTTTGTTTCATCCGGCTTCATGACTTCTCTTTTTCGTGACTCTTTATAAATGATGAGGAATGGTTGGTCGCTACAATTTTTTAAAACAATATGATCGTGATCAATTTTTTTAAGGATGGCAATCGCTTTATCGGAATCCTGAGAAACATATGGCTCTACATGCCTTCGATAAATCGCTTTTGCTTCACTATTTAACGTAATGCAGGAAAGTGTTCTTCCAATCTTCATTTTTCCATCAACAAATAGTTCGTCTGTAATATTCGTCGTTTCAACTAAATTAACCGTAAAGAGCATCTGTTTTTGTTCATCACACCACGGACAAATTTGTTCTGGTCCCTCTTGTGTAAAGTAATAGGCTTTACAATGCTCGTTATCACATTGAATTAATTGATCCTCCGCTTTTTGCAAGGCAGATGTAAACTCATAGAGAGTCGGCCTTTTCATATATTCATGTAATCCGTCAACAAACATTTTTTCAAAGAGTTCTTGTAATTCCTTCGTAAATACCACTTCTGATGGCAAAATGGTGGAATTACGATTGCTGTCGTCACTTGGATGATCCACATAAACCGCTTTTCCTTGCACCGCTTCCTCTTCCGCCTCAGGAGTTCCCTCCAAAATCAGATCTCCAATTAAAGGGTGTCCAAGTCTTAACAGTTCAAAGAGGATAACGGCAAATGAATACGTATCAGTAATAGAATTTGGTTGCTTATTATGTGTAAACAACTCTGGCGCAATATATCGCGGTGTCCCTAAGATAGAAGACGAAAAGAGACTCGTTGACGTTAAGTTATCAGAATCAATCAGAACGATCGATCTCTGATTTCTAGCAACTAAGATATTATTGGGAGAAACATCACAGTAGCATAATCCTTGCAAATGAAGTTGCCGATAGCATTTACTCAATGAAATGGCGATTTCTAATCTTTTTCTTAGGCCACCCGTTTCCTGGTTAAACCACTCGCCTAACTGACTATTTGCTCCAGGATATAAATACTTATTTAACGATTCATGTCCCTTCGCTCTCTTCATCACATATCCAATAAATGGTTCTTGCAAGATCGCTATCGGTGTAATGATTCTTGCTTCATTCGATATTCGTTGTTTCATAATCCATCGGTAACGTTCCACTATTTCTGGACGTTTCTCTTCATCTGCACGAATCACTTTAATAAGAAAGGCATCATTTTCAGTCGTATAAACCGCTCCTTGAGCTCCTTCTCCCATCTTATCCTTTACGATATAGGATCTACCTTCCGTATCTTTCACTTCCATACCTTTTATTATCTTCATTCTTGTTCTCCCGCTTTCCACATCGTCAATATACAAAATGTTCGATCGTCTGAATGATGTTGTGTTTCCCAGTTCAAAATCCAGCTGCCTATAATGTTTTGCATTTTTACTACACTATTTCCTCTAAACTCTTCGTAAAGATAAGCAGGTAGTTCCTGGATCATTTCTGGCTTCAAGTCGTCAGATACCCCATCGGTCGCTAAAATAAATACGATAGGTAACTTTTCCTTAAACGTTATAGGTTGATAGATTGACGTGAAGTTAGCTAATGCTTGATGTGATGCAAGAGAGTAGGTTTGATTTGAAAAGGAATTTTTTCCTTCTTTTATATAAACCACTTCATTTTTCATGGAGCATAAAATTAACCCATCTCCAATACTTCCTACAAGAACTCCATGTTTAAAGATGATGAGATAAAGTAAAGTGGTATCATATTCCCGCATGTGATCTGGAAAGCTCGCTTCCCACTTTTCTACCAATCTCTTATTAAATTCAGTTATCTCTGTCTCAGATAAGATGACGTCATTATTTAAGTTCTCTTGAATCATATTCTCCAGCAGTTCAACAGCCTTTTTTGATCCGATATGAGACTGCTTGGCAGAACCCAATCCGTCCGCTACAATCGCATATTTTATATGGTTTTTCACATTACATCTGAAATAGTCTTGGTTATATTCATTATTTTTCTGGTGACGTTCTCCCTTAACGGAAATAGCATTAAATGCCACTTTATATTCATCATTTTCATGTTCATCAAAGTCCGAATAAAAATTCAGTTTTTTCATTCTACAATACCAATGCATCATCCGGAAATAAGTCTTCGAAAGGAATTTCATCAAATTGATTAGGGTTTGCACTTACTGAACGTTGACTAACAGAAATTGTCACCCATTCAAAAAACTTACCGATAGTCGTAACCTCAACCGCTTTAATAACTGGTACATTCTCTTTATTGATAAAGGCTTTTAGTAATTCATAATCAGCGTCTTCACCAATTCCTAAAGCCATTCTCATACATTTTTGACTTCTATTAGCTGTATGTAGATGCTGCAATGGTTCCCATTCTAGGTACTGTTTTTTATCCAATGGTCTTTTTTCATACATTTCTCTTGTAATGTCAGTTGGAATTCCATCACTAATAAGAATGATGACTGGTGTATACGCTCGATTAGGTACAATCGATTGATCTTCAATCATTTCCACAACTTTCTCGACACTTCCACCTATTGGAGTTCTCCCACTGGCGACTAATTCTGGTAAAACCACCTTTTCCACTTTTTCTAATGGCTGAATGACCTCAACATCACCACTTATTTTAATTAAACAAATTTCGATTTGACCTTTTGCCCCTTCAATATTTGAAAGAGATGAAATCATTTCTTTTAACGAATTATTAACCATATCCATTTTAGGTCCTTGCATACTACCGCTTGCATCGACAAGAATAAAGACAGGTAATGGTCGAGCATTTGAAATGACAAAGTTATTTAATCCCATATAAAACACCCCGAAAATAAGTATTTTGTATTACATAATTTTTATAATATTTAGTTCTTTAAACCTAGTTTATCACAAAAAAAATCCATAAAATCCCTTAAAAAATATAGTAAAATTTTACATACATCCTCGATTATTTCAAAGTTGAATGCAGTGAATTGATACTTAAAAAACGAGTTACACTTATTCAGTGGAAGTCCAAACAGAATCCATTGTAAAATGATAAAATACTAAAAACAACACCCTCGGCAAAAAAATACTCCAAGGAGAATTTATAATGAATGATTTATTTTGGATTACTCTGACCTTTGTTAAAGGATTGGGTAATACCGGTATAAAAAAGTTATATATACAAAGTCCCACAGCTGACTTTCCAAACCTATTACAATCTTCATTTATTAAAGTGGTCTCGAAATCCGTTCAAGAACAGTTAACCAACCAAACTTATATGCAAGAATTAAAAGAAAAAGCGTTTACCCATATGGAAGCTCACAGGCAAGCTGATATCTCTGTCATTCCAATAAGTAGTACAAACTATCCTTCATTATTGCGATTGATCAATGATCCACCTGCTATCTTGTATGCAAAAGGGAATCTTGGTTTATTAAAGAGTGCTAAAAATGTTGCTATTGTGGGAACTCGTAAGCCTACCAAGATAGGGGTTGCTTCTGCCAAAAAGATTGCTTGCACATTTGCACAACGTGGCTATACTATTGTGAGCGGTCTTGCCCTTGGTATTGACACCGCCGCACATCAAGGAGCCCTTCAAGTTGAAAATGGAAAAACCATAGCAGTATTAGCTGGAAATCTAAAAGAAATATATCCTGTAGAAAATAGAGCACTCTCAAGCGATATATTAAAAAATGATGGTCTTTTATTAAGTGAATCACCTAACGATAAAGAAAATATCAAAGGAAATTTCGTCAAACGAGACCGGATCCAAAGTGGTCTATCCCTAGCGATATGCCCCGTTCAAACGCCAATGAAGAGCGGGACTCAACATACGATCCAATTTGCAAGAGATCACGATCGATTTTTGTTTACACCCATTCCGTTAGAAAAAGACGAAGAAGCTGTCCAAGGGAACCTAGAACTCATCTCGAATGGTATACCTGTTTTAGAAAGTATAGATGGATATGATCAATTTGAACGAGAGATGGAAAAGATGTATCAATATTTAATGAAGAAAATAGAAAGTGAAACTTCTTCAAAACAGCTGATTGAAAAAGACACTGAGTTCTACGAGCAGGGATCACTTTTTTAATGTCTTAAATTTTGGGGCTCGACCCCTTTCAAGTATGAAAGTTGGTCGGCACCCTAACATATTGTCGTATAAAGCTAACTCCTTTGGATTAGACCTTTATTTTTTCATTGGTTCCAAATAAGATAAGATCTAAATCATCCAGTTCCTCAAATAAGTGAACCTCTTCCTTTTTCTCTTTTTCTATCTTTTTGTTAAATTGATCCATTTGAGATTGATATTGAGCTTTCATATCTTCTAGTTTTTCGTTCCACTCTTTTTCTAACTGGATGATGCGTTCTTGCATTTCAAGATTCTTTTCATGTAATTGTACTTTTTCTTCCTTCATGGCTTCGATTTCATTTTTGTGACTGTCTATTAGACGATTGTTTAATGTTTGCGATTCTTGTTCAAATGTCAGTTTTTCTTTTAGTAATTGATCAATGAGGTTTGTTTTCTCTGTTAGTAGATTTTTGTATTTATTTTCAATCTCCTCATACTTTATTCTCCAGCTTTGATCTAATTTTTCTACTGCCTTCTCTTGTTGATCGTTATAGAAATTCGTTAACTGGTCTAGTTTTTTTTCAGACTCTTTTTTGAACTCCTCTAATTGTTGAATGGTCTGATTTTCTTGAGTGTTTAGTTTGGATTGATAGTTCCTATTTAAGTCTTGAAATTGTTGTCGAACGACTGCGAGAGAATCGGTTAAATTAGTGTTTTCCCTAAGTAGTCGTTTCATATCATTTTCTAAAGCCTGTTGTTTGGTTCTTTCCTCCAACTCAAGCGTTTCATATTTTCCTTTCCACTCTTGTGTTAGTTCCTGCAAGGATTGAATTTGTTTCTCCGCTGCTTCTTTCAACTCATTGTATTTATATTCGTTATTGGATTCCTGTTCCTGTAATAGCCGTTTTCTTTCTTTTTCATTTTCTTCTATGATCTGTTGTTTTTGTTCAATCAAGTCAGCCTTTTCTGCTTTCAAGCGCTCGGCACGCTCTTTATGAATGCTTAGCTCCTCAATTTGCATTTCCAAACGTTTCGTTTGTTGAATTAGAGTTTGCATTTCGTTTTCTTTTTCATTTAGTTCAGAGAGGGACTCTTTGTTTTGTTGTTCAAGTTCTTTTATTTTCGTTTCAAACGGATAAATAAATAACAGTTTTTTCTGACTGTAACGCTCTTTTTCTTCTTCCTCTGTCCTTGTCTCTTCCACTTGCTTCTGTTGAAACTGACTAAAATCTTCAGAAACAAGCAGGATATCTTTTAGACCATAATTCTCTTGTTCGTATTTGCTAATAGTTTGATGAATGGCGTATAGCCCTTGGTTGATTGAAGTTCGTTTATTCTCTAATTCAACCTTGTTTGCTTCTTCTGCTTCCTTTTGACTTGTTAATTGCTTTAAAAGTTTGGTTAAAGCCAGAAACTTTTCACGTTCTTTCTGGCAAAAAGGACTGGTCGACGCAATTACGTCATCCACCATATGAATTAAAATGGTGTCCAACTGCTTTTCTTCTTCGACTAAATTATATTCTCGATACAAATTAACAAACGATTGACTTACTTTCTTTAAGATGCTTCCTTCATCTTGGGTGTGAGATTGTGCCTTTTTTATCGAAGAAATTTTTTCTTGTCTTGTCAGATAGGTCTGCAAATGCCCATGAAAGGATGGACTTATACTTAGCGAGTGTAAATCCCCCGATTTTAAGGCCGATAAAATGGATGACTTCTCCATTTCCAAGCTTTTCTTGCATCTAGAAAGATTCGTCTCTAATTGATTTAAGATCTCTGTTTTTTTGCTTATTTCTTCTTTAACTTCTTCTTGCCTCTTTACACACTCCGTTTGTTCTTCTTTTAATTTGACGTAGCGATGAAAACGGATCTTCCATTCTTGTATAAATGGTTTTGAGTGGATAGGATATTCTTTTTCACTGCTTAGGTATAATAAACACATTTGTATCATCATGAATGGTAAAAGTCGAAGCTGAAATTGCTGATCCGGCATTCCCCTTAAAAGATCACCCAGCCCTATTAGGTTTGAGAGACTGGAAGGTTCAATCAGCCCATATGCTGATGTGTCCTTTAATGGACGTTGGTTTTGAAAAATAGATAGAATCGCTCCGATATATATGTAGAAAGAAAAACCCTCTACTCTTCTTAAAGTATCTAGTACAGTATCTAGACTCCCCCTCCCCATTACCATGGTAAGGGTGTCTAAATCCATCTTTGTGACTTGCCATTCACTCTTTATTTGCTCTTGATTTTCAATAGATAAATCACAGATATATCCATACAATCTAGTGGTGAATTCGTGTTTCTCTTCTTTCTCAAAATGCAAATAGCCTTTGCATAAATTAGTGATTAGCTTCTCTATTTGAAACACCAGAATTTGTTGAAGTTTAGATTGATAAACAGACATCCTTATGTTTGAAAAATTAGGTTCTTGTTGTTCAAGTAATTTGTAAGTCTCGTCTACGATCTTTGACGCTTGTGATTCAAGTCGGTTTTCTGATGTATACCTTACACCTTTTATTCCTAATACCTTCGTTATCTCAAGGAATAAATAAAAACGCAATTTATCATCGCTAATATCCTCTAATTTTTTCACCTCATTAGAAAGGTGTTT
Source organism: Bacillaceae bacterium (assembly GCA_041640555.1). Classification (GTDB taxonomy): domain Bacteria; phylum Bacillota; class Bacilli; order Bacillales; family Cytobacillaceae; genus Robertmurraya_A. The sequence goes on along the minus strand of JBEQAB010000001.1, from coordinate 352,412 downwards.
ATGTAAATGATCTTGTTCATCAACAGAAAGAAAATCTTTTGTTTTAGAAGTGATGATGTTACTGATATTGGTTCTATTAAATAGAGCAAAAATGATTCGGAGGTCGTCCCCTTTGAGAGCAAACAAACTATGACTGAACAATTGACCGTCCATTTAAAACACTCCTTACTAGCTTTTACAATCAATTATAGGAAATATAGTCTTGACTTCAAACTATTTATTATATTGGAATATAAAAAAAAGCTATTACCTATAGGTGAATAGCCACGTGAATAATTAATCCAAAGATATTATTGCAACCCGGCGATCATAGAAATAACTCCCTTAGACCCATGGCTTTGCGTCCTTATTTTTCAATAAGTTTGCCAAATATTATTTTTTTTAATTACTATAGCTATTACAACCTTGCCTTAAATATTGCTATTAAAGTTTGTATTTTCCTTTTTTATTAGTTTTCCTGTTTAAAATTGGTTCAAATAAATCTAATACCGCAAGAATAATCCATGGTAACAGAATGATTGAGGTACAAATCCAGAAAATGATTTCAACTACTCGTTCACTGACTCCAAGTAAGAGTAGTATGAACGATAATATACCGATTGGAATAACTAACAAAAGAATAAAGATTCTTTGTAGTATCACACCGATAACGGCAAGAAGAATTAAAATAATTGTATGATTGAATTTCTTTAACACGAAAATCTCCTTTTAACATATACCTTTTTCAATATGTTTTTCCAATACCTTCAAACTCATTTCCAATCTACATATCTATTGATAATATTGTCATATACTTTATATCGGTATTGCATATTGATAGTTAATAACTAATTTCTATTTAATTGAAGAAATTCTTTTTTGGAAATAATTAATTCTATTCTCCTTCTGATTCATAGTCTTGAATATTATCTATTTGTAATAGTCTTAATATAAGATATTTGATTTAAATGTAAACGATTGGTAAAATAATAGAGTCAAAAAATTGAAAAACTAGGAGGTTATGACAATGTCAAAACTATTATACGTAGTGGCACATCCGCTAGACAAAGAACGCTCTTATTCATTGGCTATGGGTAACTCGTTTATCAATACATATAAGGAATATTCTCCTGGAGATGAAATCGTAGAATTAAATCTTTATAATGAATACATTCCTGAAATTGATGCTGACGTATTAGAAGGCTGGGGTCACCTTCGTTCTGGTGGTACATTCGAGGAATTAACGAGCCAACAACAATCAAAATTATCAAGAATTGAAGAGTTAACGGAACAGTTCGTAGCAGCTGATAAATATGTATTTGTTTCACCTATGTGGAATTTTACTATTCCAGCTAGATTTAAATCCTACTTAGATACTGTACTTATTGCTAGAAAGACATTCACTTACACAGAAAACGGACCAGTTGGCTTAATTACTGGAAAGAAAGCTATACATCTTCAATCCCGAGGTAATATTTATTCTGATGGTCCTATGACAGTAGCTGAACATGCAGACACTCTGCTAAAGACTTGTTTAGACTTAATGGGTATTGAATTGGAAACCATTGTAGCTGAAGGTCATGCTTTACAACCAGAAGAAGCAGAAAATATCAAACAGCAAGCGATTGAAAGAGCGATCTTATCTGCAAAACACTTTGCAAAAGAATTAGTGGTTAATAAATAGGAGTAAGGAGAGAGCTGATAAACTCAGCTCTTTTTTAGTTTCATTACTATCCTAAGGATTTTAAAGAGTAACCTTAAAAGGAGGAAACAAATTGACGATAGCCATTTTTCTTATGATCTTCATTATTTTGGTGGGAAATCAAACCGCAGTACCCTACTTAGTGAAGCGAACAGTGGTCTTGGAATCACCGTCCCTGAGAAATGTACATAACTAATATCTTTTAAAAATATAACCGTTGATCCAGTATCCACACCTGCACTTACAGCTCCATGATATCCTGTTGGGAATAAAAAGCCCTAACCAACTGTTATTGGATAGGGCTTTCTCAATAGCTTAAAAAATACCGTAAATCATATCGAAATCATTATTGTACATTAAATAGCATTTCTGTACGTGCTTCAAAGGATTCACTAGAACCAGATTTACCCTTTTCTTTACGAAGAAGAACAATAATCGTGTAACTGCCTGCATTCTTTGGTGTCCAAGTTACTGTATCATTGCTGCTAAACTCCTGAAGAGTGGTAAGTACTCCCTTGTCATCCTTGACCAAGAATCGGTACTCAGGTTTATTAATTCCTTCAGATGTTGCTGTTAACGTAATCGGTGTTCCAACTATTGTTGTTGAAGGCTGATCTGCCTTAACTTGAACACTTGTTTCTTTTCCATCTTTAATCTTATAACTCATTTCAGTTTGAGCTTCAAATAATTCTTTGGATCCCTTGTCCTTACTCTGAACAATTACGGTGTAGTGGCCTTTACTGTTTGGTGTCCATGTAAAGGTGTTATCATCACTATACTCCTGAAGAGTGGTTAGATTCCCCTTGGCGTCTTTAACATAGTAAAGGTACACAGGCTCATTGCTTCCTTCAGATGTTGCCGTAAACGTAATAGGTGTTCCAACAACATTTGGGGAAGCTTGATCAGCTTCAACCTGTACGCTTGTAACTTTTCCAACATTAATCGTATAGTTTATTTCATTTCGGGCTTCATAAAAACTAGCGGTGCCAGTTTGGTATTTATCTTTTGCCTCGACGATAATTGTATAGTTACCTGGCACATTCGGTGTCCATGTTAGGGTATCTTGACTACTATACTCTTGAATAGTTGTAAGGTCTCCTTTATCATCACGGACATAGAAACGATACTCTGGATTACTGCTTCCTTCTGAAGTTGCCTTAACAGAAATAGCTGTACCTACAATTTGCGGACTTGCTTGATTAACTTCAAGATTCACTGATGTCACTGTTTCACTTTCTTTTTGGTCGACATATAGTGGCAGAGGAAATGTGTCATAAACATTATTTCCTGCTCCATCTGTTGCCGATACTTCCAATCTCCATTTTCCAGTATAATCTACTGAAGTAATGGTTTTACTTCCCACCCAGGCCTTTTCATTAGGGTAATATTCTAAGTCGATCGTTTCAAAGTTTCCGCCAAATTCACTTACATTCCAAAACTGTCCATCTATGAAAGTAACACTGACACTTTCAACATTTGATCCTGCATCTGTCGCTTTTACTCTGAAAGAAACTGAATCACCTAATTTAACGGTCCCAGGTGTGAAGGTCAACTCTTCTAGAACTGGTTTATCATTATCCGGTGTATCATTCAAAATTAATAATTCATTGTTCATCCCATATCCATAGCCCCAATTGCCCGCTTGGTCTACAGCGTATAAAGATATAGAATGTAATCCTGCAGTGGAATAGGCTGGAATGGTATAAGACCCTACCCATAGGTTACGGGTCTCATCATAGGAAAGTGTTACATTCTTCCAATTATTATTCTGACTGATTTGAACGTAGACTCGATTTATTCCTGATTCATTTTCGCTAATCTTCGCTTCAAACTGAACTGTCTCACCAGGTTGTGCGATCGTTCTATCAAAGCTAAAGGATTCAACAGTAGGTGCAATTGTATCTTGATTTGGATTATTGATTTCCATTTGATAGCCGGAATTAGACTGGATATTACCGGCTAAGTCACTTGCCGTGATTTCAACATTCCATACACCCGATGCATCCCTTTGTTCCACGGTGAATTTCCCTATCCATTTCTTTGTTGTTTGATCAAGGGTAAGTGGAATATAGCGATTACTAATGTCATCCATAGTCAAAAATGCATGAACAAAGTTAATTCCGGAGCCGATATCGGATGCTTCTACTTCAATCGTTACCTCATCACCGATAGTTGCTATATCCGGTGTAATCGTCACGTTTTCGATTACTGGCAATTCCGTATCAGCATTTGGATTTTCTATGGTGAAAGTTTTATCTGCTGAAAAGTAATAATGATTCCCTTTTACATCCTTTACATTAAAGTATACATACCATTCTCCAGGTTTGTCATTTGGAGGAACAGGATAGCTTCCATTCCATGTTCCACTTTCTGAATCATAAGTAAGTTCTACGAATCTGTTGAGATTTAATTCATCCGTAATTCTTGCTGACACACTATTAACCACATTCTGATCATTAGCAAATTCCGCTTGAATTTGAAGATTATCGCCTGCCATAACAGGATTTGAAGAAAATTCAACGTTTTCTAATGTTAGTGGTGTTGGGTTGGATACATAAAATGATTTTGATAACCATTCAGACTTTTTATTCCCCTTAAAGTCGATTGCTTCTACATTATGAATAAAGATCTCTTTTCCATCTTCTATAGATTCAGGTATCGTGACTGCTGACGTCCACTTTCCACTTTCAGGATCATACTTGAATGGTACATTACCTAAGTAGTCCAGATTAGCTTGAACATAGGCTACACCTGATTTGTCATCTTCCACAGTTACTGACAATGTCACTTGTTCACCAACAGTTACATTTGTCGGATTAACTTCTAAATTTGAGATTGTAGGGGCTGAATAATCCCCATCCGGATTGATGACAGTAAAATATGGTGTATTGTAATTCCAGCTGTAATTATCAAAATTGTCCGTTGCATGGACAGAGAAATACCAATCACCATCATGTGTAGTTTCCTTTGCAGGGAAGGTTCCGACCCATTTATTTAGTTCTTGATTGAAGTTCATCTTTACTGTTATATATTGCTCGTAGTTAGATGAATGAAGATTAGCAGAGACTTCGCGAATTCCTGATTTATCATCGCTTACATCAGCAGTTATCGTAACAGTTTCCCCTACTTGAATAGTAGAAGTAGAAGTTTCGATATTTTCAATAACCGGTGCCGTATAATCTCCATCTTCATTATTGATATAAAGTGTTTTAGACGTATCGATTGTTCCATAATTACCTGCTGTATCTTGTGAATCAACCATTAAAGTACTTAAGCCGTGACTGTCGTTTTTTTGTACAGTATATGAACCAACCCACTCCGCTTTTTCTTGGTCATATTCTAAATAGACATAACGATTCGTTCCATTAACAGATTTCAAATACGCATTTACATAAGAAATAACAGACTTATCATCGGTAACCTTCATTGAGATATTAACAACATCCCCAACATTAGCTGTAACCGGATCAATGACAACGTTATCCACTGTTGGAGCTGTGAAGTCACCATCAGCGTTATGTATAGTAAAGGACTCTGAAATATAAGCCCAGTTTGAATTATACATGTTGTCAACCATGTGAATTTCCTCTAAAATCCATTCTCCAGGTACATCATTCACTCCTACAGTATAGGTCCCGATCCAATTAGATGATGCAGGATCGTAGACAAATTCAATGTACCGGGCACCATTCGGCTCAGATTTGTCTGCAAAGTACATCATGGCAGATACACTTGATACTCCGGAAATGTTATCCACCACTGAGGCTGTAAAAACAATCTCCTCCCCTACATTCACCTCTGTCGTAGATAATTGAACGTTATTAAGGGTAGGTCCCGTATAATCAGACTCTGTTGTTTGATCACTTGTAACGAATGACTCAGCCATCGTCATTAGTGGATTAGTGATTAACAAAAAGATTAACAAGAATACTAGTGACTTGTTTTTCAAAAGCTCCACTCCCAAATTATTAAATTCTCTCTCTTTACTTTCTGAGGTTAATCAAGCTTTTTCATTTCTTCCTTTAATTTTAATAAGCGATCTAACTTCTTTTGTTCGTACTCTCGCTTATACTCTTCTTCCATTGAAGCAGGTAGGTTATTTTCATGCATGTCTAACTCCAGCCTTTCTAAAAAGACTTTAAATTGGCTGTCTACTTCTTTCTCTTTTTCTTTTAGAATCGCCTCATATTTTATTGGAATGATAGATAGATCCATATTGCCTTCTTTTTTCACTTTTACTTCCTTCTTGGCTGTATCTAGTAAAGCAGTTAAGTTTACTTCTGCCTCCTGTGTGATTCTATTAAACTCAGCTTTAGAATCAAATTTATCTTCAACAAGTGTTTTTTTTTCATTTGATTCCGTTTCGGCATTAACATTTGTAGAATTTTGAACCTTTGTTTCGACTTTTGCAGTTGTAACTGTTTGAACCTTTTTTTCTATCAGATTCTGTTCCTTTTCTACTACACTCTTCCCCATCTCTTTGTCAGCCATTTGGATCGATTCTTTTGAGTTTAATAGAGAAAAAACCAATACCAAAAGAGCAGCCAAAGTGAATCCAAATAATAATCCTTTTCTCATTTGCTCCCCTCTCTACCATTATTTTTATAAAAATATTATATTCTTTATATGTTAAACTTGAAAGATATTAATGAAAGATTTTTACTTATTTTGTCAATGGAAAAGCCCTTTTTCCAAGGCCTCACAATGTGTGGAGTGTATGACAAATACATGATGGGATGTTGATGTGTTTACATTGTTTTAAAAATCTTTCTGGCTCGGTTATAAAAAAGTCTCTACCCAATTTATAGACGCAAAAGTAAATATAAATAAATATCCTCATTTAGTAACGAAGGGGCAGACTTCAATTTAATCCAAAAATCGGATTACATTTTGCAAATAAAATAATTTCAAGATAGAAAATCTAGTCAAAATCTAGTAAGATATCCACATGTGATATTAGATAAGGGGTTAAGAAAATGAGCGTATTAAACGTACAAAATTTAAGTCATGGTTTCGGTGATCGTGCCATTTTTAATGATGTGTCTTTTCGACTATTAAAAGGCGAACATGTTGGACTAGTTGGGGCAAATGGTGAGGGTAAGTCTACTTTCATGAATATTGTTACTGGGAAGTTGCAACCCGACGAAGGGAAAGTGGAGTGGTCACGAAAAGTTCGTGTTGGTTATTTAGATCAGCATGCTGTACTTCAAAAAGGTACTACTATGCGTGACGCTTTGAGTACTGCTTTTCAATATCTTTTTGATGCTGAAGCAGAAATCAATGAGCTCTATGCAAAAATGGGTGATGAAGGTGCCGATATCGATGCATTACTCGCAGAAGTTGGAGAGCTACAAGAAACGTTAGATAGTAATGATTTCTATCAAATTAATTCAAAAGTTGAGGAAGTAGCTCGTGGTCTAGGATTAGACGCTGTTGGACTCGATCGAGATGTAGATGATCTTAGCGGTGGGCAACGTACGAAAGTTTTGCTAGCTAAGCTTTTACTCGAAAAACCTGAAATCCTTTTACTAGACGAGCCTACAAACTATTTGGATGAACAGCATATCGAATGGTTGAAGCGTTATTTACAGGAATATGAGAATGCATTTATCTTGATTTCACATGATATTCCATTCTTGAACAATGTTGTTAACTTGATCTATCACATGGAAAACCAAGAGTTGAACCGCTATGTTGGTGACTATGATAACTTCTTAAAAATATATGAAATGAAGAAGCAACAGCTAGAGTCTGCCTACAAGCGTCAACAACAAGAAATTGCTGATTTGAAAGATTTCGTTGCTCGTAACAAGGCAAGTGTTGCGACTCGTAATATGGCGATGTCTCGTCAGAAGAAGCTCGACAAAATGGAAGTTATTGAATTGGGGAAAGAGAAGCCGAAACCAGAGTTTCACTTTAAAGAAGCTCGTTCAACTAGTCGTTGGATTTTCGAGGCTGAAGATTTGGTTATTGGTTACAATGAACCACTTTCTCGTCCTCTGAATTTAAAAATGGAACGCGGACAAAAAATTGCATTCGTTGGTGCAAACGGTATTGGGAAGTCTACCCTTCTAAAAAGTATTCTTGGGTTGATTGATCCGCTGGAGGGTAAAGTGGAACGTGGTGAGTACCAACACATCGGGTACTTCGAGCAGGAAGTGAAACAGTCCAATTACAACACTTGTATTGAAGAAATTTGGAGCGAGTTCCCAAGTATGAATCAAGCTGAAGTCCGTGCTGCTCTTGCAAAATGTGGATTAACGACGAAACATATTGAAAGTAAAATCGAAGTCCTTTCCGGTGGCGAAAAAGCCAAAGTTCGATTGTGTAAAATTCTTAACACAGAAACGAATTTATTAATTCTAGACGAACCTACCAATCACTTGGATGTGGATGCAAAAGAAGAATTGAAGCGTGCTTTAAAGGCCTATCGCGGAAGTATCTTGATGGTATCCCACGAACCTGATTTCTATCGTGAAATTGCGACTGATATTTGGAATTGTGAGGATTGGACTACGAAAGTGTTTTAAAAAAAGATGAATGGGTACCTCAGTTAAATTTACTGGGGTACCCTTTTCTATCTATTTCAATATTAGGTTAGCAACACCTTCAACGTGTGTGGAGTGTAATTGACAACACATAGGGTTGTTGGAGGGTTTTCCGTCTTTGAAGGCTATTTTCCCTCTATTAAATCCAACCATTAAATCGGGTTTAGATCAGACAAGCTCTTTCATTAAGCGAAACCGATTGGACTAGTTATGGCTATGAAGAAGTGTTTACTTAAGTAATTCAAGTGTTTTTCAGCGTTCAAATATTCATCTAATGCTTTGACTTATCTAATCATTGCAGATTTCAGGATTTCTCCTGAAGAACTGTCCCTAAAAAAATCTCTCAAGGTTTTTCGTCCAAGCAACATACTTTACTGAGAGGTATTCAGATCTTATTAAGGAGTTCGCTCTAATACCTTTTCTGTATCAATCCCTTCTGACCATCCATATTTCCCGCAATAAGAATAGTCGTTAAAAAATAGAAAAAACCAGGGCATAATCCCTAGCTTTCATGTTTATTAACCAATCTTTCCATCAATGTCAGATGTATCAACGTTATCTCCGAACCATTCTCTTAATTTCACTTTTGCTTTATTCTTAATATCTTCATCTATATACATAGCTACTTGGAACAAGGCAACTCCTAGAGCACCTAAATCATCTGTATACCCTACGCCTACCGCTATATCTGGAATTAAATCAAGCGGAAGAATAAAGTATCCTAATGCTCCAATGATGATTGTCTTTGCCTTTACTGGTACTTCTGGTTTTTGAAGAGTAAAGTATAGTAGTAAAACTGCATACACAACCGAAGAACCTGCTTTTTTTGCAAACTTTTTTAATTTCCCCCAAAGCTTTTCATCCGAAAAGTATTTTCCGGAGTCTTCGAATTCTTGTTTGTTATTCATCGTTTTGCCCCTTTACTAAGATATCTGACAAGATCCATGTGAAGTTCCTTCTTATTATTCTCTATTTCATGTTCCTAATTTTTATTTTGATGTTCAAAACAAAAGACTTTCCCATTAAACTTTTTGTTAGATAAGCAAAAATCTCTCACTTTATCCGAAACAGGCTTATTGCAAACCATACATTTATCTTGCTTGTTTTCTTTTATAGCTGACTCTCTCTCAGGCACAACATCCTCTTTTAAAGATTGAACATGTTTATCTCTAATCACTTGGTCCTCAATATTTGCTTCTCCTATTGCTTTATAAATAATTCTGATATCATCCTCATTTAATAGTGGCTCTTTATGGTGTATCTTAAGCACTGACACCTTCCTATGTATATACTCAGACAATTCCACATCATATACAAGTAATTCATCAGAAGCGATCTTCCTAAAATCTAACTCATCAATCTTAAAAGTGCACCGTTTCGTAAAGGAGACCATTGAGATAAATAAATCATGGTACTTTTTATCAAGAATATCTTTTATTGCTTGGATGTGACCATAGTTTTGAACGAATGGATTCATCATCTTGAATTTCCCATTAACAGACCATGTTTTTCTGTTTTTTCCACCATATATCGTTCCTTGATAATTTTTTGTTTCAATTACAAAGATCCCATAAGGAGTGATAGCAATATGATCAATCTGAGAATATCCGGACTTAGCTTTTGCATTTTCGACCAGTACGTCACTTAAGTATTTGTACTCCTTAGGAAGTTGGTCTAACTGAATATTAATTTTATATTCACCCAGTTCACCTTTACGATTTGCGATTTTTTCATTATTTTTCTTTATAAGAGGAGTTGTAGGTTCACTTGTTGTTTTATCGTCAACTTTTTTCTTTTTAAATAAATTCAGTATTTGTTTCATTCGATTCTCCCTTTGTAAGCTATTGATTCTCTGTTTATCTTCAGATTGTAAGGATTTACCCTCTTTGTTCGATTGATTTTTACACCATAGTAAAAAAATCATTACTTTTTGGATAAACTTCTCTTCTTACTTTTTGTAAGTTGCTTCCTCTTTTGTTCTCTAAAATCATCTCTTATAATTGCATACTTGACTAGTCTCCCAATGAAATTACGAACATCTTCTTGTTCCCAATCAAATTGCTTTGAGTTATCTAGATATCCAAGATCTATTTTTTTATTGTTGGTTACTAATCCAGGAGCCTTTTCTTCAACGTAATCAAGCACCTCGGAATACTTGACCATTCCACTCTTTCCTAAAGTAAGTCTTCCATTATGGAACACTTTAACATTATTTCCTTGGACCTCTACAAAATTTTGTATAAACAATTGTAGTGAATTATGACTATATTTATCATTGTCTATTGCTACAATTAGATATCCTCCTAATATCGCAAAACTAACGATTTGATTACTTCCTTGTTTGTCCTCTACAATAAATGAGCGATAATCTCCAGTCCAATCATACCCTGATGCATTACCAAACTTGGTGTACCTTACACCAAGATCTTCAACCAACTTGATTCCGTTAAGTTCCTTATAAGGAATCTTTACAGAATCATCCCAGAATAATTCATTGAGGTTAATTATAAACGAATACAGTTTCTCTTCAGTAATTCCGTAAAATCGATTCTGATAGAATTCAAGAACATCTTTATTATTAAAATCTTCAATTTTTCTTCTTTTATAAACAATGGGTTCTTGGGTTATATATCTATAGTTCTTTCTTGTTACCAAACTAACATAATCCGGTAATTCCTCTAAAGGTATGTATTGATCCTTTTCTTTATTCCATGATTCTACAAAAAGTTCGACACCATTTGTCACTGCAATCGTATCTGCATAGATAACATCTTCATAATCATAAACCTGATTAAAAACATCATCAATTAATGGTGTATATTGGGATTTACATTCCACAATTAAAATTGGAATGAGAGAATCATTTTGATCGGTAGTATAAACTATTATGTCTGCTCTACCGCTTGCTTTAGGGTCAAAGTAGGACATAGGCACTTCTATTCCTATCAATTCTTTAGGTACGTTTTTTTCATGAATTAAATATTGTACAAACTTTTGCCTTACCAACTCTTCTGGTGTTTGTAAAATAAGCTTTTTTCTAATAGGATCATAAATATAATTCTTTCTATTTCTTTTATAGACTTTTACAGAATTGTATAAATCAAGATTAATCATATGACACTCCTTTTTTTCTACTTCCATCCTAACTTTAACATAAATGTAACCGGGCCCCATGTAAACAAAAAGAGACTTCACAAATTGTGAAATCCCTTTCCATTAAATAATTGTTCAGTTAAATTAACAATGTAAAAAATTTTTTATACTATGAGCGAATTTTTCAATCACAACTCACTCTTCATCTCTCTGCTTTTCGAAAGATTGTTGAATCAAATACATGATATCTTCAATTTCAGAAGGTTTGGATATACCCACCTCTACATCACCATTTCCCCATCTACCAAGGTTTGTTACATCTTTACATATTCCTTTTGGATCATGAATTTCATTAAAAGGCATGTTAAGACTTAATCGAAGTCTTTGCTTCTGTGGCACAATATCCACAAAATTGGTTATCGTTTTATACGCGATGTAGAGTTTTTTAAACTCTCGTCTAACTGAGCTATCAAGGTTACATATCCTTTTGCTAAGTTCTTGAAAAAGATTTAGCATCTCTCTAGTCAACTCAGGATAGTCATTAATCGTATATGTATCTTTTTCACTTACTACAGGTTTCTTTTTGTGTTGTAATAAAACATCTTCTGATATATCTGGGTAACTCCAAACTAAAACGGCCTGTTCAGCAAGTTTTTGCCCACGCGACATAATTTCTTGTTCATTCCATACTTCAATTTTACCTAATTCTCTATTTAGTCGTAGAGGACTGTCCGCAAAACCACCATTCATATCCCTTTTCTCTTTAAATGGCTTATCACTTAATTCAGAGTTATACCTTGTAAGCGTCAGATTGCCTAACGTATGTAAAAACGTTTTTTGGATTTCTTCCCAGTTCTCACCGAGATCAGTTTTCCATTTTAATGATAAGTTCTCATTCTGAGGCATAATATGTTCTATCGTATAGGCTTCAATATCGACGATTTCTTTTCGATCAAAATTCTCTAACTTCCTCAATAAGTAGTTTCGATTCCTAAAATTATATACATCCTTAACTTTAAGCTCTCTTACAAATTCCTCATTACTTGGAAACCTTCTATAAGAATCTTTAAGGGCAAAAATTGCTTTTACACTCTCTAGGTACTTAGTTTTATTTATTTCCTTATTAAATGTTGCAAAAGTTTTATTGAGGGAGTTCGTCGGTACTCCACAGATTGCCCTTCTAAACACATATGCTTCGACCAATTTTAGAATAGAAATACATTCTCCTTTTGTTATTTTTTGCTTTTTGAAGTCATCATAAACCTCAAGCAAAAATGGGTATGATACGTCAACTTTTAAGGAATTAATGTCTTTCAGGACATCATTTATCTCCTTATCTTTTTCAGTCAGAAAGGCTAGATTCACAAAGTATTTTGAATACAGGTAAATATCTTGAACTGCTTGTTCAATGCTCAAATTCTCTTTTTGTGTTACGTAATCTTTAAAATCTGAGTAGACTGACTTAATGTTTGGTATCCGCCCTGTTTTTACAGTTAAATAATCACGCATAAATCTATCGAACATAGAAGAGTCACTTTGGTTTCCAAAACTCTTCTCCATTGGATGCCAGTAAGATTTATAAAGAGTCTCCTGTTCTTTTGTATCAAGTTTCATTAATACAAAATTACGAATAAGGTCCGCCTGTGATAAATCCAAGCCAGTGGAGTTCAAACTTTCAAATATTAACTGTGGATTATCATGATCGCGATCAAGTGATATGTCCACTACAATTAGTTTTGAAATACCTCTATAAATGGAATTTAGCTCTATTCCACTTTTATTTAATTGATTTAAAAAGAAAGTAAAGTTTTCAAATACTCTTTGGGAATATGGTTCAGGTCTTTCTTTTTCATTGATGATTGAAAGTAGAGTATCTTTATCAGTCTGAGTTAATATTAGCTTGTGAAATAGTTCATCTTCCTCTTCATTATTGACTAAATAGTAATTCATGATTTTTTTACTGGTAATTTCCACTGCTTCAGTACTTTCTTTTATCGCTCTTCCCAAAGCAAGAAGTAAGAGAGTAAGTGTTGTCATACGTTGTTGCCCGTCTATTACAAGTAATTGAGGAACAGCAGAGATTTGATATAAGCCCTTCTCTATATAAACAATGGATCCTACAAAATGACCTTTAACGGTTTCATCCTCAGAGGCACGAACAATGTCATTCCAAAGTTGCCTACACTGTTCTATTGTCCAACTATATTTTCTTTGGTAAATCGGTATAATAAATTGTTTTGTACCTTGAAGGAATTTCAAAAAATTTGTTTCAGAAGCTTTCATTTTTATCATCACCCTTTAGAATATTGTTCTCACAGCAGCCAAAGTAACTCTATGTAAGTAAAATGCTAATAACTACTTGGTTGTGAACCCGCTGATCGCACATTATTTACAGAACTATTTAACAACTAATTACATTGATATTATACCAAAATTTAGTAACAAGATAGGTATAAGCTATTCAATAAAAAATGAGTTTTTGATTTTTTCAGAAGTGAAAATATTTAAAACCCAACCCCATACAACTACTCCACATCGAATAAAAAAAAAACGACTGCTCATCTCGAAAAATCACCCTAAATGATTTCAATAAATTTTATCTAACTTACTATGTATTTTGATTGTACATGTTTTTTACATGCAAAAAAGCTAGTCGGGAACGACTAGCTTTTTTCATCATAATAGGTCCAAACTAAAGGAGTTCCGTCTTCTAATTTCCCAGCACTTTTTTGTCTACCTGTACAATTTGCAACAATATAATTATTTCTTATGCCATATTTTTCAGCACCATCTAAACAGCAATCGAAAACTTCGTTAGTAGTAAGACATATCACTTTTCTAGCTCTACCATTTTTACTACCCGTTATTTTTTCACCTTTGCCAAAATTCGGATTATTTTTTCCCTTATTTAATTCTCTGTAATGTTCCCGTTGACATTCTCTATCACAATAATTATGTGTATTTGTTAGTGAATCACATCTTTTTAAAGGTTTGTTACAATTATCACAATATATGGTATTTCTCTTATAACCAGCATTATTTTCACCAGTATGAAAAAGAGAATTGCCTTTGGCTTTACATTCCTGTGAACAATAATGATGTTTAGCTCGATTAAATTTAGCTGGATTTTGTGTGCTTTCAACTCCACAGATCTCACAAATATAGGTAATCGAATTATATTTAGGGTGGTCTTTTCCTTTAACAACGATTGTACTTTCACCACCAGCACTTCGATTATAGCCATATTTTAAATTGGTTGAATCATAAAATCGAATCCAAAATTTTTCCTTTTCATATAATTCTTCTTCTGTATATGCCACATCAAATTCTTGCACAATTTCCCATGCTTGCAAACCATATCTTTTAATTGCTCTAACTAAATGTTTATTTATATAACTGTTTCTTTTTTTATTTGCCAAGTAATAATTTAAAACTCGCTCAATGCCTACTCCATTAGCGGAATATCTTTGATTAAAGTTCTTTTTTGTAATACCAATATAAACCTTATTGTTAATTTTATTTGTGATTTTATATAAAATTCCATATTGTTCCTTTTTAATCAATTCTGCTCCCCCAGTTCCCATGAAAAACTTTTATAGCCACAATTATCCATAGGAACTTGGATTTATTCAATCGGTAATTTATTCCAATTATTAAAATTTGTTTGCTTATTGTATGCAAAGGGCGTATAATTTTATTTTTATTTTATATACCCTTTGCATCAAGAGGCTTTGAAGACAGAGGCGGACACTTGGTAGACAATCATCCCCTTAATATGGAATAACATCAAAGACTATAAGGCAAACATCCATCATATCCCCTGCTCATAACAAAATTATCTATACTCCATATGTTATTTTTTTCACTCTTTGCCAGATTTTCAATTTCTTTATAATGTTCAAGATATTTATAAAAAGGCTTCATTATGTAAGCAACTCGCGCGTAGCCCTCTTTTAGCAGTGTTCCTTGAACGGATACTCCATCAACAAAAACATAGGCTAACAGTCTGCCATAGGCATCTCTAGTGGACCCCTGTTCATATTCCAGAGTGATCTTTCCGTTATTTACAAGCTCACTATTTCGTAAAAAAGCCTCCTTTGCATAAAGTTGAACACACATATTTGGATTTTTTTACTCAGGTGTATCAACCAACAAATATCTAACAGTTTCCGTTTTCCCGTTTAATCGAACTTTAATCGTATCCCATCTATAGGTTCAATTAAAGTAACGGATGCCGGATCAACAACTTGTTCCCCCTTCAGTAAGTGACTATTCTCAGACTCCTGAAAAATGAACTCTTGTACTATTTCCTCTTTCTGTGGGTGAGACGAAATGAATGTTAGAAAGGTAGCTGTTGTTATGCTCACACCGCCAGCCAATCTTTTTCCCATGAACATCCCTATTCACCACATCCTTCTATAACACCCCGCAATCGCTGGAAAACTCTTAAACTCCTTCCTCATATCTCGAAACGAAATCACATCATTCCCTCTAGCAAGCTCGAAATCTAGTGAATATTCATGGCAGTTCAATGGATTGCGATGAAAGGTTTTCACAAAGAACTGGATGGCTTCTTCCCGGTTATGAGCAAAGATAAAAATAAACTTCTCCTGGTTCATCTTCAAGGAGTAGATGCCAACCTTACGAAAACCTAACACATTCTTTTCAATCATTTCCCTTACTTTTTGATGGTTGGCTTGGTTTAAGTCAATTTTGGACATATTATCGTCTAATGACAGTTTCTTCTCCGCGAGTAAATGGTGGATATAGTGGGCCAATGCGGATTCTTCATATAGGATACAATCTCGGTAAACCTCTTTCACAACCATGTTAAAACACCTCGGCATTTGATATTTTTATCTGTTCAATGGGCTCTATTTGGTCTATCAAGAAATAACTGATTCCTTTTGTTCCTCAATCTCTCCTGTATGCTCGTTGTAATCCACCTTGATGCTTCCAACTGGACCGTTTCGATTTTTTGAGATAATGATTTCAAGGGAACGATCCTCTGTTTCTTTGTCGTAGTAGGCTTCTCGATACAAGAACAAAATCACATCCGCATCCTGCTCCACACTCCCCGATTCCCGAATGTCAGACATCATCGGTCGCTTATTGGCTCTTGATTCGACCGATCGATTGAGCTGGGCCAAACAAATCACTGGACAATCAAAATCCTTCGCCATCGTTTTTAGAGATTTGGATATTTCCGTTACTTGTTGATGGGCATTGCCTCCGTAAAAATCACTTGATCGGATTAATGTTAAGTAATCAATAAAGAGGACGGGTTTCTTGTAGGGAAATTGGTTGATCAATTTTCGTGTTTTTGCTCTTATTTCACTAATGGTTTGTCCAGATCCATCAAATATTTGGATATTGGTTTCATTTAGTTCACCAATCACGTCAAACCATTTATTCTTTTGACTTTCACTTAGGCTGTGTTTCGGATCTTTCATTTTTCTACGGTTAAAGCCTCCTGTGGAAGCAACTAATCGAGAAGTGATTAACTTTTCAGGCATTTCCAGAGAGAAGACGAGTGGCAGAAACCCCGCCCAGCCTGACATTTTGGCAAAATGAAGCATCACGTCCGTTTTTCCCATCGATGGCCTAGCCGCTAGAATGGTGACCTCCCCTCCTTGAAAGCCTCCCGTTACTTCATCGAGCTTTTTAATACCGGTTGTTGCCGTTTGTAACCCTATTGGATCTTCCCAAGGAGCCTCACAAATGGATGATAACGCTTGTTTTAAAGGCGTGTGATCATCCATCTTCGCTTGGTTGATTTTATCTAATTCACTTATGACTTTAGCAACCTCCCAATCATTCATGGTTGCGAGCGTTAGGATGTTTCTCTTTTCCCTTTCTTTCCAGGAATCCAGAATAAGCTTTTCAAACCCGTCAAATTTCTCCACATCTGCATGTGATAACAGCTCCGAAAGATAGGACATTCCCCCAAATGATTCTAGATCTGGTAAGGTTGTTAAGGTGATTAAGTCAATATTCTTTCCTGCTTGATTGAACTCTAGCATTCTTCTCATGAGTTCTTTGTGACGCGAGAGTTCAAGCTGTTCCGGGTGAATCACGGTATCCTTGAGTAAGTACTCTGCTTTCATCAAGCTGCCTAAAAATGCTTTTTCAGGAATACTCATCACTTTTCACCAGCCGTAAGATCAAGCACAAATCCACTTGGAATATCTCTTCCACCAGGTAATGATCCAGATGCTTGCTTTTGCTTTGGTAAGGGCTTTTGGTCCTCCACATACGAATCTATTTCTTCTACGGTTAGTAAAGATTGATTCTCCCAGTTTTTCAGAATGCCCACCACGTAGTTCAACTTGCGCTTATTATTGGCACAGGCAATCGTCATGGCTTTTAGGATGATTTCTTTTGGCTGTAAAAATCGAGAATTATCTAACCAAGCTAACAGTTGCTCTTTTCCGTTTACGTTTGTCAAACCAAATCCATTGTAGTCCCAAAACTCAATAATCTCTTTTACATCTCCTGACTCTTGAGTTACAGGTGGCGACTCTATCTGATTATTTATCTCTAAATCTGGAGTAAAAGCTTTTTGTTGTTTTTCTTTTTCTTTTTTAGTTTTTCTATTTTGCTCTCGAAGCGTATCACGACACGTAAACGTATCGGCCGCTTCTTCACAAACCAGCTCTACGTATGTATCCGTTTCATTTACAACACTTACTGCATCTATAGAATCTCTGTCCGCTTGATTATAAAAGAATTCATAGAGGCTATAGATGTCTGGCTTAGTAATGGTTTCTGAGACATACCGGATGAGTGAGAGATCCTGAACCTCTTTTAACTCGCTATATATACAATCCATCACTGGTTTCCCACCTTTTTGTAGGTTATGCTTCCACCAGTCTCTAATTGCAAGTTCCCTTGTTTCAGGATTGTAACGAATCAACTGATAATCCTCAGAGAATCGTTCCACTAATGAATGAATATTTTCTAGGGAATAGCACATATCATAGGACATTTGCTTTTTCATAATTTTATAGATGCCAATTTGTGTCGTGTTTGGATTGGTCAGTAGATAAAGATAAAAGTATTTTTCATCCCCATTCAACTGCTCATTAATCACTGGGTTCTTCCAAAAATCAGTACGAACGATTCGGTATCTTGCCATTTGAAACTTCATCCTTTCATCTATAAAAAATGCTTTCATAGATGATATATAAAGTGATAAGGAAAAAGGTTAGGTGTATTTCAGAAAATTTTTGTCTATTTTATGACGAAACAATTTCGAGGTAGGTTTTATACTTGCTATGTTATAAGTACAGTATAATCATCCAATCCTTTATACAATACAAAAAAAGCGCCCATTTCTGGACACCAAATCTATAATACTCAGCCATTACGATGGTTTTAAAAATCAGAAGAAACATCCATAATTCTCTAGCATTTCAGGTTATTTAGAGATAACAACACTAACTAATTATCCAACTATCTCCTACCTTTTGAATTGTCTTTCCTTTAAAATCACGTTTTAGCCTTCGTAATGTTCGTTTTTCATTTTTCTCCTTGTTCAACTTCATAGTGTTAATAATATTTTTTACATCTACCTCTGTACTTTGAACTTCTATAATCCCTAGTCTGTTTAGATACAAAAATGTTTTGTTAATACTATGTTTCATGACTAACCTCCTTTGTCTTTTTAATTAAGTTAGCTATTTTAAGGATGTATCCTTGTGAAAATTATGTGAAATTTTTTATTCATTTTAAAAATCTAAGCAGTTTTTACTATTAACGTAAATTGGTACACATTTTTTTATTTATTTTTATTAAATGGAGGACTTATCTTATCAAGTTAGATATTATTTTACATAAAAATACAGAGTTACTAATCAAATTAAAAGATTTGTAACTCTGTCTTATAAAAATTCACTTTAGATACCGGTGGTCGGGGTTGAAATAGTTTGATAGTTATTGAGTTTATAAGTTTTTTTACTAATTATGTGTAAAATTTGTGTAAAAAGATTTAGATGAGCAAAACTTATTCAAAAAAGGTAAGTTTAATAACTTAAAACATTCATACCTATTCCCTAATATTATTTGTAAATCAGAGCATTAGGAAATTACTTGATTCACGCTTTGCGTTTTATAAAGAAATTATTTTTGGTACAAGTTCAAAGTCTTCTGAGGTTGGATTTAATTCCATTTTATAAATTGGAATATTTAAAGTAAAAGCAATATTAACCAATCGGACTATATGTTCGTCTTTGCATTTATAACCAATATAAATTGCTGATGGATTTGCTCTCATGTAATCAGCCTTAAGAACATTTGCAGGTTTCATTACTCTAAATTCTTGTTCGTATTCCCACTTCTTCTGTTTAATGTAACAAGTTAAGATTTGAACCCATAATAACATTAAATTATCAATTAATATTTCATTTTGTTGTTCTTTAATAGCATTTGCGTAATTATACTCTACATTAATTAAAAAGCCCTCAAAATACTCCGTAACATCTACTCGTCCCTCTAAATATTGTACCGGGAATAAAGATGGGCTAAGTTCTTTATTTTTATTAAAGTCTGTTGGGTAACTTACGCAAAAACCATGATGATTATTGGAATAATGCGCCCACATTGGTAAATTACTAATCCCAGACTTTGAAAAGGATGCCAATCTTGTATATTTTATTTTATCTTCTACAAAACTTTCATCAAAGAAAAATCCAAATTTGTATTTTTTCAATCTCCCAACATCATAATAATAGGATCGATTATCAAAAGGGTCATTAAACTCACTTGCATATGACAGGTATACTTCTCTGTTTTCTAATGTTGTAAACTTCATATTATTAAGTTCCTCATTGTTAGTTAACGAGTAATATTTATAAACCTCATCAGGAACATGTAATTTTATTATTTTATAAATCGTATTAAAAGCATCGTTCGGGAAACGATTAAGAACTTCTAAAGCTTTTAAATAATCCATTGGATTTTCTTTAATATATTTTTCTCTTTCTTCATTTATATCCATAAGAGTCCTCCAACATGTAAAATAGCACTAGGTTAAGACCATAGAGTTAATCGGAATGCAGTAATAGACAATCATAAACATTTTATTTCCTTTTTCCCTCTTTCATTAAGCTTCCACTTTCATTTAGTTGAATTTTCTTGCTTCGTATATGGAAAGTATAAATTATTAGATTGAATTATTAAAGAGAGTTTTGCTAGCTCGGGCTTTCTCTCTTCTTGTATTAAGTGACCCTGTTTATTGGTTATATGCTGCAATAGTCTAATGAAAGTAAGAGAATAAATTGTAATAGCAAGATTCAACAACTTTTCTTCAAGTACAGGATCAGTTCTTGATAAATCCAAAATAAAAGCAACTGTATTAGGAAGATCCTCAATGGCATTCTATAAACTTCTAATGAGGAAAAATCTGAATGCTCGTAATTGCTTCCCTCTCAATAAAACATCATATAGTGAGCAAATAAGAGTTCATTAGTTAAAGCCATTCCCTTTATGTTTAACAGTTTTGTGTCAATAATATCTTGAAGTTTACCTCTAGTTTTCTTTTGTGTGGTAAAGCCTTCATTTTTAAGAAGCTCCTCATATTCTTTTATTCTCTTATCTAACTCTGGAGGGGCTTCCTTAAGCCATCCATTTTTCAATGCCTTCTTAATGTCGTAAAAGAATGAAAGCTCAGCTTTAGTAGGTTGTATCATGTAATTTTTATATCTTTCTCCATCATCATTACATAAGTAATCAATTAACATTGCGTTGTTTAGCATTGACCTTACTAATACATAAGCTTCCTCAGCATGGTTATTTTCAATTAATAGCAAAGTACTTTCCAATAAGTTTGATTGTTTTGCATAAAATGTAATCACTTCACGAAAATACTCTTAGCCTTCCATTATGATATATGGATTATCCTTTTGAAGAAACTTTATAGTAATTTCATCAATTTAATAATTTGCATACTGGATTTTTTCATCTTTATTCATAGAATAGCCTCCACCAATATTTTTACAGGTTTCTACCAAATATGCAGGTGAATTAGTTTTCACCTGCATATACATTACCAATATTTTATTTATTCAATTTAAAGTTTACTCATAATATCAAGCAAACTTTGGTAGCTATCTACATCATGATATTTCACTTTACTTGTTGATATTTCATTAAAGAGCTTCTTCGCACAGGCAATTTTTGCTTGTTCAATTGGACGTAGATTCAAGCTCTCCATTGTACCTTTTGTTTCAGCAATGAAGTAAATATGTTTCACACTGCCTTCATTAAAAGCAATCGCCCAGTCAGGTGAATAATTTCCTACTGGAGTTGGAATAGCGAACCCCCTTGGTAGTTTTGCATAGACACATACTTCTTCAGCATGATCCATGTCTTCCGCAAAACGTCTTTCCACACTTTTCTCTGCTAAACCATCCGTAATAACATAATCCTGAACATGCTTCTTAGCACGAAATGCTTTCTTAAGGTCAACAGCCCCTTTTTCAGCTGTAAAAATACTACTATCGTATTGCTTTTCAATTTGATCATAAGATATGTGCTCAACAATCATGGTAGCCTTTTGTTCCTTAATCAAACGGGACACTTTGGTAATAAATTCTTCAGGATTTTGATTAAACATAGCAAATTTATAGTTCTCAAGACCAGATAAAATGGCAACTACTGTACGACGAGTTAGTTTTGTTCCCTCAGCAATTTTTCCAACTAAATCATAAGTAATTTGACTGGTTGCTGCATTTCTTAATGATTCAGTCCTTGTTTTATCCAGTACAAAGCTATCTTTTCGATTAATGGAATGTTCGTCTAGGTCCTTTATTTGTTGACCAATTGTAACTGTATATTTTAGTTCACTAACGTGTAAGTTATCATTAATAGATTTAATAGCCTTTTTAATTAACTCCACACTATCAAATTCAACCGTATATGCATATTGGTGATTTATGTATCCCCACAGTGTTTGGAATTCCTTTTTGTAAAAATTTGCATTCAATGAATTTTCAGGTATTTTCGTCTCATTACCATTTTCAAACATTCTCGATAGGATACTCTCATCAAATACACTTTGAATTAAATTATGGACACCTTCCTCAAGAGGTTGAAGATTAGTCGGTAGAGACACTAGACAGTTGTTTTCGAGATCTACCCTGTATGATTCCGTAACATTATCCTCGTCATCAATGTAATCGTTCTTTACTAGATAACGATATATATCTTTTGCCTCTTTAACACCCAACACAAAAGATTGTTCGCCAACCATGACAGTTTTACCTGTAAAATATTCTTGGGTTGCTTTAGATGGGCGGTCATATAATGCTTCTTTAATTCCGGTTTGTAAATCAGAGACAAAGTCCCTATACCCTTCACTAGCAATGACGGTCAGTACATTAATGGAATGAACTGACTCACCACATGCTTCAACATCCATCCGTTCTCCCTTTTGATTAATACTTAGGCGTAATCCTCGACCAACCTCCTGTCGCTTTAGTGTTGGACTAATGCCACCATGCTTTAGCGTACATATTTGAAACACATTTGGGTTATCCCATCCTTCACGGAGAGCGGAGTGGGAAAAGATAAAACGCACAGGTTCATCAAAGCTGAGCAGCTGCTCTTTATTTTTAAGAATTAAGTCATATGCAGAGATATCATCGCTCTCATCACTACCTCGTTTAGTCGGACTGTCTACTTTGCGCCCTTGTTTATCTATACTGAAATAACCAGTATGAGTGGCTTTTGGACTAATTCGATTTAGATAACGGCTATACGGGGTATCTTCCAGAGTTAAATAATCATTAATAATATTTATATACTCCTGTTCGAACATTTCACCGTATTCTGAATTAACTTCTTCACCCGCTTCATTGTAGACCCGATACTTCGCTACTTCGTCAATAAAGAACAGCGAAAGTGTTTTAATCCCTAATTCAAACATATGTTTTTCTTTTTCAAAATGTGATTTAATTGTCTCACGAATCTGAATTCGTCGCATATCCTTTTCAGACACATCACCCACAAGCTCACCACGTATTAATACTTCACCATTTGTAAAGGTTACAGTACCTCTTATAGGGTCTATTTCATTAATGAAATATCCCTTATACTGCTCCATATTATTGGATTCAATGAATAAATCATCGCCAACACCTAAAATCCTCGATTCTCTGTTAATAGACTTTTGATACTTTATCTCCAATTCAATTTTTGCCCTTGGAGGTTTTTTCGGCGAAATGATAATATTCTCAAGGAATAAATATTTATCAGTTCCACGGAGATTTTTCAACTCGAATCCTTTGACCTCTATCTTTTTTACTAAACGCTTATTATATGCATCCAATGCATCTAATACATATACAAGATTATGTTGCTGAGTATGTGTAGCAGAATAATTGAGGCAGAACAAAGGATTGAAATTTGCTAAAGCCTTTTGTGTTTTATCCCCACCCATCTTTTGTGGTTCATCCAGGATCAGGATTGGACGATTCGCTTTAATAACATCAATCGGTCTGCGGCTGCCAAAGTGATCTAATTTTTCATAAATACGTCTTGCTTCTTTACTTCTGCCACCTTCTTTCAGAGAAGTGTTAAACGCTTGAATATTAATAATCATGACATTTATTCCGGCACTTGAACTGAATGTGTCAATTTCATTTAGGTTCTTACTATTATAAATAAAGAACCTCGCCTTTTTTCCAAAGTGTTCCATGAAATGTTCTTGAGTAATTTCAAACGACTTTTTAACTCCTTCACGAATTGCTATAGAAGGAACAACTATAATAAATTTACTCCAGCCATATTTCTTGTTCAATTCGAAGATTGTTTTAATATAAACATAAGTCTTACCTGTCCCCGTCTCCATCTCTACATCTAAACTACACTTACCTAAATGACCGACGAGACTTTCCGACTGCTTTATATTATTTTTTGCCTGCATATTACGGACATTTATTAGTAATTGTTCATTTGATAAAATAAAATCGGCATTCTTAAAACCTGTAGAAATATCATCTACTTGAAAATTCCCATCTTCTAATATTGATATTTGTTGATCTTCAAACATGGATAATTGTTTTTCTGGTATAGTTCTTTTGATACCTAAGTCACGAACATACTTAACTTGATTGGAAAAGGGCTGTCCTTCAAATATGTTTACTACACTATTAACTGCATCTGTTTGGTATTGTTGCACTTTAAATTTAAACTTCATTTTGACACCTCCATTACAGTACCTTTCTTACTGTAGTAGGGCTATATGTTTCAAAAATTTGTTCAAAATTAGTTACTACACTATCATTTGCAAGGCTGCTGTCACGGAATACTGCATAATAAGGCTGTATCTTAGCAACTTTGGTTATAACCTCACTAGTTACATTATCATCAAAACAAGCAATTAAATAACCATCAGCAACATTAAAAACCTTTTTCCCTTCAATTATGGTTTCCTCAATCTTACTTGAGAGAAGAACACCTAAATTTAACATAACCTGGAACAATAAGTCTTCTGGTGTACGATCGGGCTTTATATTGTCTTCAATTTCTGAAAGCAAACCTTGTGAATATTCTGCTGGGTTGTAATAAACATCCCGCATATTTGTAGAGTCAACTTTCAATACACGAAAACCTATATCCAATTTATCTTCTACTTCTGGTTTTTCCTCAAGAATTTTTTTTCCTGCACGACGAATACGCTCTTTTCCAATATCACTAATTTTTATAAATCCTTTTTTTATGGCATCAGATTTTTCATCAATTTTCTCTGGTAATTGCACCATAATATATTTACGAGTTCCACCATCTTCTGCATTTAGCTGCATAACTGCATGTGCAGTAGAAGCTGAACCTGAGAAAAAATCAACAACTATGTCATTTTTTCCACAGCCCATCTTTAACATTCTTTGAATATAAGAAATAGGTTTGGGGTATGTAAAGATATTTTTGCCAATTAAATTACTCACTTCCTTCGTTCCTTGATCAGTAGTCCCAGTGTCTGAGTGCTTCCATAAATTCACTGGCACCATTCCTTCTGAAAGTTCTGATAAGAACCTTTTTATCCTTGGGAAGTCTTGGTCTTTATTTCTCCCCCAATAAAATCTATTGTCAGATAACATTTCTTCATATTTTTCTTTATTATATTTCCACGAATTGGTAGGGTGACTAAATTCTTTTCCTGTAAAAGGATTGGTTATTGTATATGCTAAATTTGGTCTTTCTACCTTAGTTCGTTGACTGACAAAAGATACGCTTGTCCATGGGCCACGTGGGTCATTGTCAGGGTTTGAATAATCTTTATTATTTTCCTCACTTCTTGGTTCTCTTAAATAGAAAACATTGTTTGATTTTCTATACAAAAGTAAATGTTCCATAACAGAAGACATTAGCTTTGCGTCATTACTTCTACCATATCTTTTTTCCCAAATAATGTCTGAGATAAAGTTGTCTGCGCCAAATATTTCGTCACAAATTTTGCGTAAATTGTGAACCTCATTATCATCAATACTTATAAATATAACACCATGATCATGGAGTAAATCTTTAGCCAATTTTAATCTAGGATAAATCATATTTAGCCAATCAGTGTGGAACCGTCCGTTACTTTCAGTGTTTTGTACTAAACGATTGCCATACTCATCAAATTGCCCACTATTAGCAAGATAATCTTCTGTATTTTGCGCAAAGTCATCCTCATACACAAAATCATTTCCAGTATTATATGGTGGATCTATATATATCATTTTCACTTTGCCAAGGTAAGTTTCTTGTAATAACTTTAGTACTTCTAGATTATCTCCTTCTATATAAAGATTCTCTGTTTCTTCAAAATTTACGCTTTCATCTCTGCAAGGACGAAGTGTTTTAGCTATCGGAGCATTTGCCAACAATATAGACTTTTTCTTATCAGGCCATGTGAACTGATATCTTTCCTCTGAACCATCTACCAGAATATCAGAAAGTTCCTGACGCAATATGTCAAAATCAATAGCATAATTGATGATTGCTGAACCATCCTCACGATATCCTCTTATATCCTCTGTTAGAGCATTGGGAAACAGCTCTACTATTTTTTTTATATTTTCTTCCACTTTATTCACGGAATGCATTTTCAATCTATCCATATTCATTCACCTGTTTCTTCAACTATTTTCTTTTTCAAACTTTGAAGTTGAGTAAATAACTCAAATTTCTTATTGGGTTGTTTTTCTTTACGTGAAAGTTTTTCAAATTTATCAATTTCCTTTTGTAAATTGATAATCATTTCTTGTTTTTTCAGTTTTTCATCAACAGAAAAATTTTCATTTTTAGATGCTTCTTCTTGAAGAGCAATTTGTTCGATAAACCCTTCCCAGATAGAACTGGTGTTTAATCCAATTGTTTCTATAGTGATCTCTGACAACTGATTCCATTCTGTTTTGTATAGCTTATTGTGGTAAATAACCAGTTGCCCTTCATCCTCAAGTTTTAACAAAAACAATAGCCTGTGAGCATTTTGCCTTGCAATGTTCTCTATAATCCGATAGTCCACTTCTTTCTTTTTTAATTCAATAGAAAGAACAAGTATTTCCGGTATCTCTCCAGCTTTTTCAACATTCAAAGTATCTGGTGAAAGTTTATATTCAATAGTAATACGTTTGATATCCGAAACAAATTTATTACGGAGTTCGCTGCTAAGTACTAAGCGTTTATAAAATGCCTCTTTTGGCATTATCCTTCCTACAGTAGCTTTACTAGGAAAGTCTAACACTTATATCACCACCATAAAGCAAATTAATTCAAAATCATCTAATCCTGATATGTTACTGGTTAAAAAACTTGTTTCCCCTTCACCAAAAAAGCTGTCAAAATCATTTTCTTCATGAACGGTAATAATGGAAGAAATGACATCCTGAAGCAAATTTGATATACGATCCATTTTCCTTCCGTCATTGCTTTCTTGATTAAAAATACGACAGGCATCCATATCAGGTTGTTTTTTACCCCTGGATAAGTAACGCATTATATCCAGAATTGCTTTAGGTTCCATATGATTACTAATTACTTCACCATCTTCCCCAATATAAACTAGATAAAACGGCTGAAGACGGTTTTGTCTAACGTCTAATTGCTCATTTGTGTTTTTAAGAACAAAAATAACACCTTGTTTTTCACCACGGACTACAGCATGAATTCCAAATGGTGTACGATCTAAATTTGGGTGCTCTTTTATATAAGCGAGTAAATCCATTCTAAATTCATTAAGCCCTAAATCCATAATAGAAATCCCAGTTGTCATTTCTTCTAAATCAACAACTTCATTCTGAAGCTTTTCAAGTTGTTGTTTCCTGTATGCTAGATCCCCATTTTCATCCTGATTAATGTAATCATCATCACCAGTTGCGGTCATGACAGATATTCTCATTCTTGCTTCCACACGACTTTTTAGGTTAATGTAGTCATCCAAAGCTAAATCTGGCCAAAAGTTTACAAGCTGAATCACCTTATTTTTACTTCCAATACGATCAATCCGACCAAAACGTTGTATGATTCGAACTGGGTTCCAGTGAATATCATAATTTATACAACAATCACAGTCCTGTAGATTCTGACCTTCAGAAATACAATCTGTTGCAATTAAGATATCGATATCATGATGGTCACCTGGCATTACTAAAGATTTCTCTTTTGAAATTGGAGAAAAACAAGTTAATATTGTATTCATATCATTTGAGAATTTAGGAATGGTTGTTTTATTTACTGAACCAGTAATTAAAGCACTTTCTAACCCAAACTTTTCTTTTACAAAATAACCAATATTTTCATATAAATACTCAGCTGTATCTGCGAATGCTGTAAAAATAAGTATTTTTTTATTATTTGGGTTTATTGGATTTTTGATTTTTTTCTCAATTACCTCTAGTAATTCATTTAACTTATAATCAAATTCTGGTCTGATATCCTCAATCATTAGAATCAAGAGTTCAAGGACTTCTAAATCAGCCGATAAATCTCTTTTCCAAGATAGGTAGTCCATATCACCTATATCAATTTTAAATTTTTTTCCTACGTTGAAAACATCGATATTTTGATCATCTAAATCAAGGTCCCCTAAATCTCTAATATCTCTAACTTCAATTTCTTTATCGAACTGATACCGAATTATGTTATCTACAGCTTCATGAATAAGACTATAAATACGTTTCACAGTAAGTTTGAATGAATGAACGGAACTTTCCATTCTTTTAAGTAAATTGATACTCATTAAACGGCGGATTCCTTCTTCTCGTCCTGTTTGAGTTAATCGATTGCTTTGATCCGATTCGGTATCAATATACTTTTCCAACTTACTAGGAAGAATATAATTTGTTGGTGTATATATCGATAAATTCAACTCCAAAAGCTGTTCGTAGACTTGTTGATAGTTGATGGCATTATCCAAAGTAGTAAGCATTGGACGAAGAGAAATTGGTTTTTTTCGCTCCGGAAAATTGCCGATTTCAGATGTATCATAATATCTTTGAATCTGCTTACGCGAACGAGCAATAGTTACACTGTCTAATACTTCAAAAAAATCAAAGTCCAGATGTTTTAATAAAGAATCTGTCGTTCGAAGTTCTGCTGGCTGCTTACTCCAAGTATTGTACACCTTTTGAGCTTGACGGAAAATGGTATCAATATCTGTTTTGGTATTCAACTTATCATTAATTAAATCAGCGTGACCTTCATATGCCAAGGCTAATTGATTACGTAAATCGTTAAAACGGTTGTTTACCGGTGTAGCAGAAAGCATTAATACCTTCGTCTTAACACCTGGACGAATGACTTTATTTAATAATTTCAAATAACGATTTTCTTTTTCATCTAGCTCTCCTGAGGTGGCACCCCCATTTCGAAAATTATGAGACTCGTCAATTACAACAAGATCATAATTCCCCCAATTAATCCGATCTAACGGCAAACCCACAACTGAGTTGCCACGTTCACGTGATAAATCAGTATGAAAAAGAATATCATAACGAAGTCGGTCTTTTGCCAGTGGATTATTAATTAAATTTCCTCTAAATGTCATCCAGTTATCTTTTAATTTCTTCGGACACAGAACAAGAACGTTTTTATTTCTATTTTCATAATATTTTACAACTGCCAAGGCCGTAAAAGTTTTACCAAGACCAACGCTATCTGCCAAAATACAGCCATTGTATTGTTCAAGTTTATTGATGATTGCTAAGGCAGCATCTTTCTGAAAATTATAAAGTTTATCCCAGATTACACTTTCTTTAAAACCTGTAGCTTCATTGGGAAGGACATCTTCAGATATATCTTCAAGAAATTCATTAAAAATATGATAAAGTGTCATAAAATAGAGTAGTTCTGGTGAATTTTCCTGGTAAACTGCAGAAATGTATTCGATAACTTCTTGCGTTACATCTTGGAGTCTGCTATCATCTTTCCAAATCGATTCAAAAAGGCGAATATACTCCTTACTAAAAGGCGCTTCAAACTTGTTCACCATATTATATATATTGTTTCCTCGTTCACATCCAATATCAACGGTTGTAAAACCGTTTAAAGGCATATATGTATAATCCTGATTATCTGTTTGAACATTAAGAAATCCGCCCATGCTATCATTTGTAGCATTTGACTTAAAGGTAACCTTTTTCTGAATCCACTCTGCACATTCTCGTGCAATAGCTTTTTGAGTAAGTTCATTCCTCAACCTTACTTCAAATTCTGTTCCATAAATACTTCTTTCTCTATTTAACCTAGGAATATAAAATTCACGCTTTTCTTTTGGAATTTTTTCTGCAACGAATGT
Organism: Bacillaceae bacterium; assembly: GCA_041640555.1. Lineage (GTDB taxonomy): Bacteria > Bacillota > Bacilli > Bacillales > Cytobacillaceae > Robertmurraya_A. The sequence continues at coordinate 322,309 of JBEQAB010000001.1, read as the reverse complement.
TGGAGATGTGAAAATGAAGCGTAACGAGTCTATACTATTTAGCTGTTTTTTTAATTCCTCATACGCATAAATAGAAAAGGTTGCTGCAGCTATAGAAATGCTACTTCTAGGAGTAATAACTTTTTCTAAATCATCTTTTACAATTTTAGTAATGTTATTAAAAACTTCCATGTCTTTTCCTCCTATTTGTTTAACTCCTTTACAAAACTAGGATTAATAGATAAAAAACCACGTTCGTTTCTACAAATGCCGGCCCAGTCCAATACTGCGGAAATGACAAATCCGGGGCCGAAAGCCGTTTCACCTTCTTGAACTCCATGTACCTTATGTGCAATAAAACCTTCTACTGAATTTAAAGGTAGTTCATTACTTCCAAGTTTTGCCCCTGAACGAGCATTCCCTTTTGCTGCTTTGCCTCCATTATTAACAACAACCTCTACAGCAGCATCAAATGCTTCCCAAATTAATTGATTAGCTGGAGGAATTTTAGGTGAAACTAATCCTTTTCCAAATGTATCAAACCATATTTCACAAGTATCACCTTGCAAAAGCTTTATAGTTGTTTTTCCATCGCATTCATTGAGCTTTTCTTTAATTTTTGCTATTACTGGACTATCATTAGGTCCTTTTTGTAAAAAACTAATTAATACCGTATCGGTAACATTCTCTTTTCCATTATTTGTGGTTTCAATTCCTAATTTCTTTACAATCTCGGAAATCTTCTTCTTTACTGCAGGGTAGGACATACCCTTTTCGCCCTGGATAGCCTTGAAACTACCATGATACTTTAAAAAATTTAATACAAAATCCAATTCATCGGTTGAAAGATAATCAAATTTACTTAATCCAAAATTACCGGATAGTTCCAAATTACAATCTTTACATATCAAATGTGTTGCAATTAAATCGTTACTACACCTTGGACAATGAGATACCAATTCTTTTTCCATAATACCCCTCCATATATCCATCGTATTTTAAGTATTTACCATTGTCAATTTAGTTGTAAATATTTTTAAACACTACTTTAATTTTCATGTTTTTCTAAACAAAAGAATAGGAACCTACCCTACTATGTAATCTAGTAACATAGTCATAAAGGGTCCCTTCTCAAATTATAAGTCTATAATAAATAGATCCTGTCACACTCCGGAAAATCATTGGTATGTTGCCATCAATATGAAACTTCCTATTTTAGTTATTTCAACAAAGGTCGTATGTAGTCATTTGTACACTGGTTTATTCTTATTTAAAGATTAATAAATAAACTCAAAAAAAATACCCACCCGAAGACCGCCTGTGGAAGAGTGATTCGGGTGGATACTGCCTAAATCCCACAGTGGATGCCTTCACTGCTTTATAACGTAAATTATTAATTGTGGATATTTTTCACACCATGCATCTAATGCTCATTTTAGTAAAGCTTCCTGTTATTGTCTTTGTTCCTAGTAAACATAGATAACTAAATATAATCGTACCCCCCCTGACCAATTCGACATCTACCTTGCTTTTCAAATAATCTCATATTATAGAGTTTGCTAACTCTAAAAACAACTAAGAAGGTGAAGCATTTTGAAATGCAACAATAAAAAGAACATATTCCCGACATTTAGAGATGACCTTGATAAAAAAAGTAAAAACGTAGTGTTTAAAAACCTCGCTAGGATTATTGAAGAGGAGTATCCCTAAATTATATGAGGAGGTAGTATATATGATTGATAGAAATATAGATAAAGAAGCCTTAATTGATAAAGTAAGCCTTCTTGTAAGCATCTATTCAGTAAATGAAGAATTTGAAGAGATTATTCCATACCATACAAACTCATTTTGAAACCATCTATGATGAAAATTTTTCTAAAAAAGTGCATACTTAACCCACTGACAAAATGTCTGATTTCATGTCTAACTCATGGCAACTTCCATGGGAAACCATTGATAAATTAGTATCCTATAATATCTATCTCAGTTTATATATTTGTAAGTGACTAAGTACGAATGTCGACACCCGCAAATGCAAGTGGTTGATTTTTAACATCTTCCAACGACATAGCAAATCAAATTTGAACCCGTAAATACAGGTGACTAGAGTCTTTGCCAAGTGCATGATTGTATCGTTTAGTGCACCACTCAATAAAACGATCCCTGCTTTTTTTTAACCGCCCAAGGAAGCGATCGGCTCTCGAATTTAAATGGCTGCCTGCAATTCCATTAACCTTAATATCCGTCAATCTTTTTAAGGCTCTCATAGCTTATGGATCCGATGTATGGAACTAGAGCTAAAAAATAATGCAAATAAAAAATGAAGTAATCCAAGTACCCGTTGAGAAAATTTGCGAGCACAAGGACAACTTTTCGCTTTTCTCTCCACTAAATGATCATTTATACAATGTCCTTAAAGAAAATATAAAAGTTCACGGGATTTTACAATCATTACTGATAACAGATGAGTCAATGCTATTATGCGGTCATAATAGATTAAGAATTACAAAAGACTTAAATTATCCCACTGTCCCTTGCAAAATAATTCAAGGTAGTACATCTGAACTAGTACAATTTATGATTGCAGATAATTCCTTGCGACGTGGGACGGAGAAGAACATTCTACGATTAATTGAACAGGCTTATCAGCTGTCCCTAACTGGGACAATACGGGATGGAGCCACTACTATGGGAATCACCAAATCAAAATTCGAGCGATATAGAAAATTATCCAACTTAAGTGATGAATTTAAGGATTTACTGGGGTGTAATCAGTTAACAATAGGGGCTGGATATGAACTTGCTACAAAAGATATGGAAACTCAGAAAAAATATTATCAGCAGCTATCCTATCTCCCTAAAATCAATGAAAATCATGTCAAATATATAGAAGAAGATCTTCATGTGAAAGAGGGACTATCATGGTTGGAATTGAAGAAGAAAATTCAAAAGCAAAACAAGAAGTATATATCCGAAATTGAAAATCTTTGCAATCAATGTAGGGATCCCAAGAGCAAAAATGATGCACAGGATTTTATAAAATTATTAACATCACTAATAACGGACTACAAACTACAGGAGGATTAAACATGTCAGAGAAACGCAACTGGAAACTTACCGCAAAAGAACTGGCTTTTTTAATAATCTATGGAATCAGATAGTAGCAATATTTAATTACACTAATCATCAACAAGGTTTCAGAGGAACAGAACGGTATAGGAATGGGTTAAGGGCTTTTTGTAAGCATCTTGCTATTAAATACCGAGCTCAAAACTTAGAAACATACAAGATAAGCATCTTATTAGCTTTATTGAAGAATCTATCGCAGCAGGTGTTGATATATCAACATTAGACCGATCTATCTGCAATCAGGAAGCTTCACAAACTTATTCCTAAAACAAGGTATCAACTTACTATTGGAAATGATTTGTTGGGTGTTGAAAAACGACCGAAAAAACAAATAGATCGTGCTTGGACTGAAAAAGAATTCAATGTTGCTATTAATCTAGCACTTTTATTGAATCGAAATGATGTTGTATGGTCCCTCAAACTAGCTAGGAATTGTGGGGTCCGATTAGAAGAATGTACTGCTTTGACTAGAACTCAGCTTAAAGAAGCTTTAGTTCAAGGATTTTTATCCTTGAGAAATACTAAGAACGGAATATTAAGAGATATTCCTCTCGATTCAGAAGCTAAAATGATTATCTCTAACATTTTAAAAGAAACTTCGTATGAAAAGATTTTTGTTTCCCATGGACGCAGTCATGCTCAAGCCTAAGAAAAGTATTCAAAATTGGATTATCAATAATCGTTCTAAGTTCACAGAGGAAAGCGACCCTGTACAAGGCCAATTAGATGGTAATAAAAATGATTACATCTTATAATCTAATCTAACATACCACGGTCTCCGCCACTCTTTTGCCCGAGGAAGATATCATGAATTTATTAGCAAAGGCTTTTCCCGCCAAGCATCTCGTAAATTAGTAGCAGAACAGCTTGGACATGGACGAGATGATGTTACTCGAATTTATGTTGGGCCGAATTCTGATCCTGATAATGATTAATATTACTTCCCCCTCCTATTACGGGGGAATTCTGTCTAAAAACATTAATATTCTTTATTCTTTATCCCTAGCTTAATAGATTTTTATAGAGAAACTCAACATCATAATAATAATTATATACTTTCATCCTTTTTCCCACGTGAATATGGTTCTTTTTCTTTCCAAATCGGACCTTCCTTTGTATTGTAATGCTGCCCATGCCCCTTTACATTATGTTCCCTAGGAGAAGCATGGGTAGCATTATTTGTATTAGCTTTTTCATTTGCACTATTTTTTATTTCTGTCGAAACATTTACGTTTTTTTCATTTCCCTGATTATCAATTAGACTTGATCCCGGGCCCGAACCCCTTCTAAACAACTTGTTCACCAATACCCTACCAGCAGCTTTAACTGGGGGAGAGGTTACTATTTTTCCACCTACATCAAGCGCCATTTTAGTACGAGATGCATATCCAAAGAAATTTGCTACCCTTTTTGTAGAGCCATTCTGCTGGGATTTGTTAACTTTTTTATTCTCTTGTACACATTTGGTTTTTTTATTATTTCCCTTTCCGTTTGCATATTTTATATTTTCAGTTGAAACTTTAATATTTTTCTTGGAAACTTCTTCGAGTTTTTTCTTTTCTAATTTTGCGATGGTCATATGATTCAAATAATTTTCTGGTATATTCGGTAATTCAGAAGCTTTTTTAAAGAACTCATCCCAACTAGACTGATTTTCTATTTTACCTGGTAGTTTAGATAACTTATCTCTTATTCTATCTCGATTTTCTTTACTGGCAACAAACGGTCTATCTTCTGAATCACCGGGTGTAATACAATCGCTTACAAATTTAAGATAATCCATCATAAGCCTATTAATGTCTTGTTTATTCCACTCCGATTTAATAGGCCTCTTCTTAGGATGTAATTGTTTGAGCTGCTCAAACTTCTCTCTTTGCTTGTCAGTAAGCATTTTTAATCCTTCTTCGGTTGTCAGAATACCATCCATATCAACCATAGGTATGTCATATCTACTATTTACAATTTTGTTCCACTGGTCTAAGACATACGTACTACCCCCGCATTTAATATCTGGCCCGGGAATAGCTTCATATTTATCACCCTTTTTAATGATATGAAATAAATCTGCCTTTGAAGTTGAATCAGGATTAATTATTGTCATCAAAACATTTCCCTTGTTTTTTAACGCATTATATTCAATACATGCCAGCCATTCAGCAAATTTACCTCTGAAAAGACTTAAATTGTTATCCCTGATTGCACTAATACTCGTTGCCATGCTCTGAGGCTTTTTTAACATTAAATCAATGGTTGCCTCAGAATATCTGCTATTAGTGGCATATTTTTTTATAGCATCTTTAATACATGCATGAAATTCATTAGGTACAACGTACTCATAATTAAGTATTTCCAACATATATTCACGTTGACCTATACTAATATTCATCTCAATCACCTACTTTCAACGCTTTTTAAATTCAATATATCAATCACGAGCTGATTTTTCTCCTAACTTAAATTCATCCATAAGAAAACTTTTAAAATCCATGGTAATTCCTTTTTTCCTTTCCTATACTTTTTAATAATTTTGTTGTATCTTGTGACACGTTAAAGCATCATTTAATTATCTTTAATCCGCTCTTTTAATTTTTCTACAGATAAATAGGTGCAATTTTCCATTCTATGCAACATTGCATGACAGTTTGGGCAAACAGGAATTAAATCTTTTATTGGATCCACTTTATAATCCCCCTGTATTTGATGTAGGGGAACAATATGATGTACATGAATAAAATCTTTGCCAACTTCCCCATATTTCTCTTCAAAATTAAAATTGCATATTTGACATTGAACACCGTAAAAATCTATGCATTGCTTCCTAGCAAGGGGATTGCGCTCATATACATTAACGTTAATAGTTTTACGTTTTCCTTCGTCTAACGCCTCAGAAACTTCTTCAGGATAATATCCTTCCGTTAAGCCATGTTCAAAAAATGACATGATATAATCACGTAATTCTCCCTTGAGCTTCATAGATCCTTGAATATTTCCTTTTAGACCGTAATCGCGCAATTTGGCAAGAGAAAGTTCTAGAGTATCCACTTCATCAAGTAATCGAACTCTTGTATAATCAAATTCCTTAGACTTCTTATATTTTTCTTCATCCAACCAGAATTTTTTATCATATGTAATATCTTTATCCTTTACAATACCTTCTATAATTTCTACCTTAAAGCGTACCTTTCGAGTATTACCGGATACATAAATAAATAGTATATCGCCATTTTCATAGTTAAAAGAACGTTTCCAATCGATCGTATCATAATAGCTAAATGCACCTTCTACGTCATATTCATTAGGATTAGCAGGTACCAACCAAACACGGCGGGCATTTTTGTGCCCTCTTTCTTCAAGTTCTTTACGACGATTCACTGCGATTTCTTTAGGTGCAACAAAATGATATTCATCTTCCCCATCGTAGTAAGGAATGTTATAAACATACCCTCTTTCAATGAGGTCATAGTATTTATATTTACTTGAATTAAAATATTCTTCAAAAAACCTGGCTGCTTCTTGTATATTCTTAGCTTCAAATAATAAGTCGTTGTTTTTTAAAATAGTAATCGGACTAGCCATTTTATACTCCTTTTATATGTAATAATCTATTTTCATTTTAAATGTATTTTATCGATACCATCTAAAAAATAAATAGTCCTTACTAACCTACCCCCAAATCAGTTATAGATGTTTAGTGAATAACTTTACTCTGGTACCCCCCAGCAATTTTTCCAGTCTACTAAATCAATATTACTATAAATACGTAAGCTATTTACCGTTTCACATCACAAAATTTCCATAAATTAGCCCAATGAGTTTTCTAATATTCTACCGTTAACCAAGTATCTTTGATAAATATTTTTCAACTAGGAGGTGAGCAGAATGGCAACTATCTTTCAAGAAAATCAAAGTGAAAATCAACTTTTCTACCATAAAAAGGAATCGAGTTATGTTCAATCACTATCAGTTAATATAAACATCCCTGTACCTGCAGATAGCGTTATAATTTCTAAAATCGAATTACAAGAACTGAAAAAACTTCAATTGGCGGGAGTCTACTGGTCTTTGAAAGATCTTGAAAGACGAGTGAATAGAAAAAGTGAATGGATTAAAGAAAATATCCTTTATCCTTCACGTTTCCGTAAAGTACTGGATGCACAAAATGGTGGATTTGTATTCTATCCACGAAGTAAGGGACAAACTTGGTCATTTCAAGCATCAAAAATGGCAAAGTTTTTAGATGAAAACTTTGACCGGATTTTTTCTTATAGATTACTAATATACACAACTACCAAGCACCCCCTCTTTACAGTGCTTGGTTAAACTCCAAACAACATTAGAAATGTGACATCTTAGAATGGCAAGTATACAAAAACGGGGTAAAACCTATCAATTCACCGTGAGTCACACGGTTAACGGTGTAGCGAAGCCGATAAGAAAAGGTGGATTCAAAACCAAAAAAGAGACACAAATTGCTGCTGCAGAAATAGAAGCGCAATTAAGTAAAGGAATATTACCATATCTAAAGTCGATGCCGTTTGATGAGTATTTCGAGAAATGGTTCAAACTCTATAAATCTAATTTAACTAAAACAACCAAACTTCATTACGATTATACATTTAGAGTAATGAAAGAATATTTTGGCGGAAAACCACTCCAGGAAATCAAACGCCATGATTACCAGCTTTTTTTAAATAACTTTGGAGCTGATAAGGCTAAAGAAACTGTTGAAAAAGTGAATATCCATATTCGATCATGCGTACAGGATGCGATTGAAGAGCAAATTATCCTGCATGGTTTCACAAGAAAAGCCGTATTAAACTGGAGCAATCCTGCGAAGAAGCCAGAAGAAAAGCATTTAAATTATTTTGAAACTAAAAGATTACTAGAAGTGATATATAGCTTGTTAGGTGAAGGACTAGGTTATTATTTAATTCTATTAGGATTGACTTCTGGAGCGAGGTCTGGAGAGTTAGTGGGATTGATGAGAAAGGATTTTGACTTTAAAAACAACACAATAACCATTAACAAAACATGGGGTTATGCCAAAAGACATCCTGAAGGGTTGGGTCCGACGAAAAATGAAGCATCCATCAGTACAATCAAACTAGATAAAAAAACAATGAACGCATTTAGAAGACTTTTTGAGACTATAACACCTAATCTATACGGATTAGTCTTTTATGCCCCAGAATCCAAGTACAGAGTAATTAGCAACACCAATGCAAACAAGCTCCTACAAAAAACCTTACAAGAACTTAATATCGATCCAATTACGATGCATGGCTTAAGACACACACATGCAAGTGTTCTATTATATAGGAAAGTTGACATTAATTATGTAAGCGAGCGTTTGGGACATAGCACTATCGAAACGACTTATAAGCACTATTCTCACGTGCTTAAGGAACTGCGGGAGGAAGAGGAGAAACATTCGGTTGAAACTTTTGAGAATATGTAAGCTCAAGACTAACTCTGAGCTTACATATATCACTATTCATAATAACCACTCTTTGTTAAAAAAATTCATTTTATTGCATAGTATATTTGTACTGTGCAATAAATAGAATGTTGGTTTTTCGTCGTTCTTATTAAACTAGAGAAATAGATACCCTCCCGGCCGTTCTTGCCGGGAGAGTCCTGTTGTTTATAAAACATCTTCCAATTCTTTTTCAGTATACCCAAACATGTAATCTTCATCTTTTCCGTGTGAAGCCCAAATCTCTGCAGCTTCGTAAACGCTTAAAGATTCATCATTATCATCATCGTCACCATCTAAGCCATATCTACAATTTGTACAGTACATTTCACTATAAACATATTTTTTAGTTAATGACTCACCACATCGTGGACAAGGTGGGGTCTCACCTGTATATGCATCCTCTTCTTCCCAACTTTTCCTTTTTCCCATTTTAATTTCCCCCTTGTTATATAACTTAACTTTAACTGGCTAACGTTTGTTCTTATTTGCTAAATTATACCATGTTTAATGTCCGAATTTATACACAAATATGAATTATCTCACCGTACAGTAAATCAAGAAGTTTGAGATTCAGTGCCTCAGGCACAATATGTAGTTTGGAAGATCTCGTCGAAAGATTAACGTGTCAAACATGAAAAACGATCACATCAAAAATGTGATCGTGGTTAAATATATATTTAGTGACTAATATCTTTGTACTGCGTAGCAACTAGATCTTATTCGGCATTACTCTAACCTGAATAGAAAAAGCAGCCCATAATAAATAGGCTGCCTTTCCAACATAGACGATTTGAGTCCAATTCTATCACCTAAACAAATATAACTCTGGGTGCTTGTACCATACTAAATTATTGTGATTCATAATGAGATTATACACTATCTCTTCCGTCGTAATCAAAAGGAAATTCTCAAGAATATAGATTATTCCTGGTAATAAGTTATTTGATGTCAAATGATATTCTGTCTCTTTATTATGAACTATTGAGTTCCTAACCATGTAAACCAGCTTTGTATAAAAAGGAATTATGTTATTGTTTTCAATTTTATCGTGAGTATAATCCCCTTTCTTGCTAGAAACAGATAATTTACTAAGAGCATCATTAATCTCATTGATCTTAGTTGGATCTAAGCTTTTCCACTTGTCGAGTACGAACTTTTTGAATTTTGTTGTACTGTTATAATCTATCTCATTAAAAACTTGTTCTATTAAATCCTCTAATGCTAAAATCTCATCCTTCTCAACTCTCTTATACAGTCTCCTAAAATCTCTAATCGAGAACATAGCAGGGGTAAGTTTATTTACAAGATTACAAACTGGGTATCTAAACATAAAGTTCTCAATTACTTGATAAATTTTAAGGTACTTATCAAGAATATCTTTTTGTGAGTTATATTCGCTTAAAATGTATAGAACTTCAGAAAATTGATGATAATTCTTAGAAATATCAGCATTAATTGAAAAAGTTATAGTCGGGTTATTACGATATTCCTGAGAGTTATGTATCTTACCACCGAGTGAAACGTAGTGAAGTTCAATGAAAGAAATAATTGATTTAATATTTTCTTTATAATTCGAATGTAAAAAGACAAACTTCCCTGTAACAAATGTATTGGAAATTTCAACCTTATCCAAGAATATAAATAAAAAATCTTCTAAGTTTTCAAAATTGGATCTCTGAATAAATGATAGAAAATCATCTTTTGGAGTAATAACCATCAGATGGTTCTCTACTGAGGGTAATTTATCATAAAGGTAATTACTAATTGAAATTTCCCTTCCAATAAGAGCTTCGTCAACTCTAATTAGATCGAACTGACTTGTTTCGAATGAATCATCCGGAAATTCTTCTGTTACAATTAACGTTGCTATTTTTCTACAAATGGATAGTAATGTATCACTAACAGCCTTATCTAACGTAGAATAATCTGTAAAACCCCTATACAAATCAGTAATTATTTGTTCAAGTGTATCAAAATCGGTGAATACCTTTTTTTCATTCTTTAATCTATCAAAAAGGTTTGAGTAATTTGATATCTCACCAATCTTTTCTTGGAACTGTTCTCCTTTCTCAGTACCGTCATGTACTTCAGAATAGGTATTTACCAACTCTTCTTTGGTCAATACTTCCACCAAGCATTTCAGCTTTTCGTAAAAAATATCAATGTACATCTTTGTTACTGGGGCTGTCGTTGCTACTGTGCTCACCGTTGAACCCCCTTAAAAAATTTTTTCCAATTAACAGGTGAAAGGTCGCCGTTTTTTATAAACTCATATATACCTTCATATACTGCTTTTTTTGCAACGTTTCCAATATTAACCTTACTAAGGTTTAAGCTAGAACGTACTATGTTATATTCAAATATGTTTAGATGTCTCACATCCGATAATATTTTATCTTCATACACTTTAAATGCAGAAGAGTAATCAAGATTTGACTCTTTAATAAATCTTCCCATTGAGCCAAAAATACCCACGATTACCGTTTCTCTAGAAATCCACTGAGTCCCATCCTCTCCATAGAAGTCACGTAATTTAACGTCGAGACTCAACAAAAAGGTAATGAAACTTTCGAAAAAGTCATATTCAAAATAGTCAAGTACATCAAAGCTACTCTTTTGCAACTCGTTAATTAGGGAAGTGTTGGTCGTAATTGTATTACCTTCAATAAGCGATAATATTGCTGCAATAAGATGAGAGAAGTGAAATTCTCCAACATCTCGTTTCTTACTAAATTGTGCCGATGGCACCTCTCTTTCTCGTATTAACTTAAATTGTACATCATTAATCCATTTATGTTTCTCCAAGTGCGGAATGAGGTTCAAAAAAAGCAGCTCAAGTTGTAATTTGGGTTGAACAGTTTTGTGACCAGCGTTTAATATAAGCATCTTTTCAACTTCATCTCTCGGAGAAAGATTGCCCCAAATCTCAAACCATTGGTTATTTTGTTCAATAAGTGTAATTAAGTCAATTCCCTGATGTTCATTTACGTACTTTGAGATTTTGGATAATACAAGAGGTGAAGAATTAATTTTACTCAATTCTTCTCCAAACAAGCGGGATAATCTATATTGGGTATATTTTTCTATATCCTGTTCAGTTTTCGACAACCGAATAAATAATCCAATAGTGTCCCAGATAACTTTCAACCTATAAGTTCGTTGTAAACCATCTAAAATTTTAAATTTTTTAATCTCAATTTTATTATCTTTTGGAACCAGTTCCTCCTCAACCACAAGGGTTAACGGGGGGATATGTGACTGCGTTAATACAGTGTTTATCAAATTATCCAAGTATTTATTGGGTACAATACCCCTCTGTATTTCATAATTCATAAAATCATGGGGAAGATTTGTGATATAATCCTTTAAATTAATCTCACATAAATAACAAACTTTATTCCCTTCATATTTAACTGCTTTTATCTCGGCTAACATTACTTCACCCCTGCTTTAATTACTTCGTAATAGATTTGATGGTTATTAATCAACCACATATAGCACTACAAATAATAAAATAAACAACAAACAAGTTTCTGTCTTGTCAAGATTGATTACGTTTCGAGCAGTATCTTATCGTTCTTTAGTTTATAAGTGTATTACAGGTAAATTATACCACGCATATCATGCAATAAATATCTAGATTTATTTTATAAAATTCTATTCACTAAACTACCCTATCGAATCATAAGTTCACCAGAAGCTGATCCTCTTTGCTGCGCAGTATAAGTCTACTGTGCATTATTAACTGCTTATTACATTATTTAATGGTTTCACCGAAAACAATCTAAGGTATTCTCTTGTGTAAAAAATGTGTAAAATCAATTAAAAACCAACCTTTTTCATCCTTTTCCCCACAAAACAAAAAACACCCACAAACATTGATATATCAAAATTTGTGAGTGTTTTATTGTTTCTTAAATTAACTCGTTTTTACCTAGAGGTACCGGTGGTCGGGGTCGAACTGACACTCCAGAGGAAAACGATTTTGAGTCGTGCTTGAACGTCTGAACCCTTTAACCATTGGTATTATGGTATTATGCTATTATCCAACATTTCTTAAAATCGTGTCATACGACCTGTCAATTTATATACTATATAATATCATATACTTGGTATGATTACCCTATTAAATATTAAACTTTAAGTCAGAAACATTAATATATCCATTTTCTCTTATCTCATTTAGACATTTATCATATGCCTCTTTCCTCATAGTATACTTATCAAAAAGACCAATAGATTCTAAAAGGGTTTTATTCTTATCGTTTTCTATAAATATACTATCATTTAATTTTGGCAATATTATATCTATATCATACACTTTACTTTGAACATATGAATATTTAAATTCAAAGTAATCATTACTTACATCCCTTTTAAATGTTTTTATTACTGGCAACTCTGGAAGTGATAGTGTTGTTTCATCTTCAAAAATAAGATCATTATTACAATAAGGTTTAAATTTTGAAATATAATAAGCTTCATATATTGCAATGTCAGATTTTGTCTTTGTTTCTCTTATTTCAATTCTTAAAAAGTCTATTAGTTTTCTTTCAGTCGCAGAAGCAATACTTCTAGTAACTACACAACTGCTACTTTTACCGATATATGCAAGATTACCTGCATTATCATAAATAAAATAAATACCAAATATCCCTTTTCCCTCAATACCATCAGTTGAAATAGAATATATTTTTTCAGTTGTTTCTGTAATCTCTAATACTCTTATTTTAGAAGGGTAACAAACATCTTTAACATTCATGGAGTTAATAAACTCCTCTGTAAATTCTATTTCCATTCCAAGCATGCTTTGGAATGATGTAAAGACATAATATATATTTACCTCTCCTTTTTCAAATTTTTCTATTTTTCTCCCCAAATAACCCATAGTAGTAGTAGCTTCATCAATCTTATTACTTTTAAATAATGCAACTATTTTATTCAGTACACAATCTTTAAAATCAATTTTTTTACTTATTTTAAGCTGGTTTAGAAAACCAGGAACTATTTCAAATTCATCAAAAGCCTTATATTGTTTTTTTACTAGTTTTATTTCTTTGTTTGAAGCAATTTTAAAGCAATATTTTTTAAAATGATCATAACTATGAAAAGTAATAATATAAATCCCTCCTAACCACAATCCTACTACCTTTGAGCTATATTACATTTTTATACCTTTAGTTATTTAAAGGAACAAAGTAAACCGACACTCAGGAAATAACCTTTATTGTGGTGATTGTACACCTATTATAAAGTATTGTTATTATACTATTTGGTTTGGTTAGATGTACCCCCACATAAAAGAATAATGTTATGATTTTTTCTACAAAGTTCTCTTGCTATTATCCTTTTTTTTACTACATTGAGGACAACCTGAATTATTTGCTACTCTATTGTTCACAGTTGTTTTCCATACATGGTTCTCTTTTTCTCTACATTGCCACCAAATTTTTTTCTTTGAGCCGTGCGTTACATCAAATGCTGTTAAATATCCGTTTAAAACAGGATGCCATTCTTCTGCTATGGATGAATAAAGGGTTGCAAGACAATTATCATTACTTGCCTTTCTCCCCGTACAATAAGGACAACTCGAACCACTTTCTACCCTACTAGCTATGCTTACTTGCCATTCATGGTTTGAATTTTTTATACAACGCCACCATACTTTTTTCTGTGATTTACTTAAAAAATCACTTGGCTTTAAGTTCCCATTTAATTCGGGATGCCACTCTTTAGCTATAGATGGACAAACATTTTCCAAACACTTTTCTGGACTTACTTTTTTACTATTACAAAAAGGACAACCGTCTCCTTTATTTCGATTGTAAATTGTTGCTTCCCACGAGTGAGTTTTATTAATATTACAAATCCACCACACTTTTTTTGATGAACCTGCTGTAAAATCGGTTGGTAATAACTCTTTATTTAAATTGGGGTGCCACTGTTTTGTAAGTGCCGGATTAACAGTAGCTAAGCAATTATCTTGACTTACTCTCTTGCCTAAGCAAAATGGACATTTCTGCACTTTTATTCTACTTTTAACTGTTGCAGACCAAACATGATTAGAATTTTTTTTACACTCCCACCATACTTTTTTATGTGAACCAGGAGTAACCACATTTGGAGTTAAATCTTTGTTTAATGTGGGATGCCACTCCATTGCTACACTAGGATGTGTTGTTGCTAGACAGTTATCTTCACAGACTTTTTTATTACTGCAATAAGGACAACCGTCACCTCTTACTCTATTGTCAATTACTGCTTTCCAAACATGCATGGGACTTTTATTACATAACCACCAAACAGGCATACTTGAGCCTGTTGATACATGGTCGGGAGTAAGTTTCCCATTTAGTGATGGATGCCACTCATTTGATAACTCTGGAAAAAGAGAACTTAGACTTTTTTCTTTTCGTATCAAGTCTATTTCATTTAATATCTTAAAACGGTCTCCTTCAATATCAAATTCAAAATTATTTATTTTTTGTTTAGTTTCTAAATCTACTTCAAATTTAGCTATAATTAAATTGAACAAATCTTTAATAATTCTATTTGTTTCTTTATCGTTACTCCTCTTAACCTGTAGATTTATTACTCCAAATTCTTCTACTGGTTTTAATGGTTTTTCTCTAATACGAATAAGTGTTATTCCATGACTATGTATTACTTTATTTTTTTCTAAATCTCTATTTTCTTGCCCTTTATGATAAAACCATCCATCATATTCAATAGCAATCTTTAAATGTGGGATATATACATCTATTTCTGTCCCATCCAATAAATATCTATTTTTTACATCTTTTAAAAAAAGAGACATATAATAAAAAATTGCTAATTCTGGAAAAGAGGTTTGAGAAAATGCATTACAGTAAGGACATTTCGACCCCTTTACTCTATTATATACAGTTGCTAACCATTCATGTTCTGGGTTATTTTTACAAGTCCACCACACTTTTTTTGATGAACGTGGTGTTACCTTAAAAGGGGATAATTTATTGTTTAAAGTAGGATGCCATTCAGAAGATAAACTAGGATTCGCTTTAGCTAAGCAGTATTCATCAGTTGCTCTTTTCTTTGAACAGAATGGACAATTACTGTTTGTAACTCTGTTTTGTATAACACTTTGCCAAATATGTTCAGAATTTCTTTTGCACTGCCACCACACATTTTTAGCTGAGCCAAGAGTCACTTCATTCGGTGTTAAATTGTTTAATGTGGGATGCCACTCCATTGCTATCTCAGGTTTCAACGTTGCGAGGCAGTTTTCGACATGTGCCTTTTTTCCACTACAATATGGACACAAACTGCCTTTTACTCTATTTCTGATAACACTTTGCCATACATGATTTGAATTTTTTATACAACGCCACCATACTTTTTTATGTGAACCACCTGTTACTTCACTAGGGTTAATACTATTAATTTTATAATCCCATTCTTTTAATAATTCTGGATTAGTATCTGACAAAGAAAGTCTCAAAAAATAACCTCCTAGATATATTTAATCTTTACTTTGTATAACCGAAAATTTTATACCATTAATTTACATATAAAGATTGACTGAGTAGAAAGTACCTCCTCTCAAAATAAAACATTTAATTAGTGGTATTTATAAAAGTTACTCTTAACACCTCTTCCTTAATTCCCTATACAATGTAGCCTTTGAAACATTTGTTATTTCCTCTATTTCTTTTACTGTATACTGTTCTGTATAATATAGTTTCAAAGCCTTCTCTACCTGCTTATTATCCTTCTTAGGTCTTCCACCATTTCTCCCTCTTGCTCTAGCACTCTCAAGACCTGCTTTAGTTCGTTCTGAGATTAAGTCGCGTTCCATTTCAGCTAACACAGCTAACATTTTAAACATTGCTTTCCCTACTGCTGTAGTTGTGTCTATGCTATCCCTTATACTTACTAGTTCAATTCCTCGTTGTTCAAGTTCTTCCGACAACTCAATCAATCTTTTTGTAGAACGCCCAAGTCGATCAAGTTTATAAACAACTAATACATCACCTTCTCTTGCATACTCAATTAATTGATTAAGTTGAGGTCTATCATCCTTCATTCCACTCATTTTTTCTTGGTATATCTTTTCACATCCAGCTTTCTCCAAAGCATCTAATTGTAAGTCTAATAACTGTTCGTGTGTACTAACCCTTGCATAACCTATTCTCATATGTACCACCTTTAAGTATCAATTTGTTATCTATATTGTATCAAAAACGTTAATATCGGTAAATAAAGATACAATGTTTTTGATACGACTTTTAATACTTGTTTTAGGCTATATTTATATGTTTTCTTTATTTGTATCATTATGTATCATAAACATTCGTTTTTGAAACATAAAAAACTTCCACATAGAAGTGGAAGTGCAATAACTGTATTGATTTTAGTTATAAATATTTTAGTAAAAAATATTTTGTTTATTATTTTTCTTCTCGAAATTGTTGTTCTTTTTGTTTTATATATTTCATGCTATTTTCATATTTCCTTCTAGGCTCTTCAAGAAGTTCATCTATACTAAACTCTGGTTCAAATTTTAATTCTTTAAATAAGCATGATTCACTGAAATCATTTATGGTTATTAATTTTGGTTTTGAAACCATTGGCCATTTTACAAAATTAACTTTTGGAGTCTTATCCTTTACATTATAAACAGGTACTAGATAGTGGGAAATAAAATATCTTTCAAGAAAAATCTGTATGTCATCAATTAGTTCTCTATTGTTTATCGATTCAATTGGTGTAAATTCTAAGAATTTGTCCTGAAAATTACTTATCCCTGTAGACTTTTTAAAGTCAAATATATTAAATATATCGATTTCAGCTATGTATATTCTTTTTTTAGTACCATCGTATTTAGAATCGCTAAGTGCTTGAGTCACTTTATGCCCATCTCTAAAACGATTAACAATATCAGTAGTTCTACCAATATAAATGAGTTTTTCAACTGTTAACATATTTCCATTCTCTTTTTTGCAGATATTATATAACTTATCATCACGTATTTCTTCACCAATAAACTGAATTATTCGTTCATCGTTCTTTTCTATATCATGGAAATTTTTTGAAACTGTAATAAAATATAGGGAAGGAAACCTCCATGTTTTCTTTACATCGGAGAGGTTAGTTTCATTATTTATTACACTTTCATATAGTTTAACGAACTCATCGTGTGAAGAATTATATCCGAGATATTCAGAATCTAAAATACCCATTTCATGTGAATACTTAGATTCAATAATATTAACTCGATAACCCTCTAGAGTAAACTCTGAAGAATGATCCTCTGTTGGTGGCTTTAATTTTAAATCTAGAGATGGAAAAATCTTATTGACTTTGCTTTTTAAACTTTCTAGTGCTAACCAATCTTCAACTGCCATACTAATCCCCCATTATTTCCCTTTTTATATACTTACGGTTAAAATATTCGACATATCTTTACAAACTCCTCTCAGGAATACATTTTGTTTGTATATAAAGGAAAGGCCATGAAATACTCTGATTAATTACTTGATACGTAAAATGTAAATTAACTACATTTTCTACATCACTATTTTCAATAAATCAAATATACTTCTGAATAAAGCTATTTCATACGTAAAAATATCTCTTTAGACGCTATTTTCTTGGTTTTTGTACGTAAAGAATATTTAACACGATCGTGGGAGCGTAACAGATATTTTCTCAAAAACCGAGTAAAATTCCTCTTTTATCTATAAAAGCCCTCACATGGTTGTAAGGGCTAATATTATCATTTGCGTTTGAAATGCTTGATTAGCATTATATATATGTTCTTGTGTTTTATATAAGGTTAATCAAAAATTTCAAGACCTCATATGCTCGCATGTTTTCACTCTACGTTTAATGTGTGTTTATTTAAATTTATATCCATAATATTCTTGAAGATTTTTAATTCGTTCAGCATACAATTTTTCAAAGTATAATACGTAATATCCTTCATCAAAAGTGAAATTGTCTCTTTCGTTATAATACGTTTTGATTTTGGTTTCCGTTCCGTAGACTTCTTGGAGGTTTTTATCTAAAGTATAAGTTTTTGTTTTCTTACCCAAGAATTTATTTTCTCCTTCTTGAGCTTCCCTCAAGACAAAATCATGTCGTTCCCTGTGATAATTGCTTTCATTGTCATAAAAAAATAACTCTTCATTTTGATTGTATCTCTCAATTACATCCTTGTTGTATTTTTCAAGGTATTTAATAACCTTTTTCTTTCTAGCCTTCAAGATGATTGCATATACCTTATAGTAATAATGCAATCTTAATACTTCACCTTTTTCATCTGTGACTTGTGCAAGACCTGCGTTCCACTCTTGATTATACGCTTTAGTTTTTGATGCGTTTTTATATAGGCTTATGTACCAATCATTTACATCATACTTTTCCATCAAGTTTCTTTTTAGTGTTAGAATTTGTTTGACAGTATCCTCATGTAAGGTAATAGTTTCACCTGTTTCCATCAAATGACCTTTATATACAGGATAATATTCAATAATATCTGCTTTTTGCATTCGGCTAAGTGTACCTGCTAACTGGTTATTAATTTCCTTCACCATATAAGTAAAATCATCTAGGATTCTGTCTTCGCCTTCAAAGATAATATTGTTTGCTTTCAAATCTTGTAAGTGCTGTGACCTCAAAAACTCATTATATCTTGATTTCAATAACTCGTACATATTAGGAGTTATTAAACCAAAATCAACTGCCCACTTCGAAAGAGGTTGTGCAGTTTCCTCAATTAAACCTTGTTCTAACACAGAAACAACCATAATATCCATGTTCCTTGTGTATGGAATACTCCAAGCACCATTATTAATTCTACCGTCTTCTTTAGCTGTAACTACATCCTTCTTTCCACTAAGTTCAAACACATAACCACGACCTTTCTTTGGTTTGACAATTACAACAGAATGGTAATATCTTCTCATTTCTTGTATTAAAGACTTCTCTATATCCTTGTTGGTGAATTTCCCATATTTAGCAAAGTGCTTCTTGCAATCCTCCGACCCATATAATTCTACTGATTCTCTTTTTGTTAAAATAAGTGTGTTCATTTTTTCTATATTCCTTTTAAAGTATTTTTAAGGTAAAGGTAATTACTCGTAATAATAAAATAATTAGTATTGTAGGTGATTACCTTTACTTTAGGCTGAATAATTATTTTGTACTTTTTACCACCATCCTTTGGAAAACTGTCGTTTTCCAAAGCCTAGCCGAAAAAGTACCAAAACGGCTCGATTAACAGTTAATTTTCCACCTCCTTCCGATCACTTGTTTTAAAACAAAAAAACACAAAATAACCACATGATAAAAAGAGGTAAATTTTGTGTTTGGTTTGTTTCTTTTAATGTTTTACTTACTTGATTTATTTAGTTGTTGTTAGTTTTATGTGTTTTATAGTCACTGAAAGCCCTGACTACAATTAATATTATACCATAAATCAAAAAGAAAGTCCAAAAAACGTATTATTATCTATTGACTTTTACATTATGATAATTATCCACCTTAGAATACTCTTTATTAAGAAGGTTTTTTTCGTTTAAAATCTTTACCAATTTAAGATTGTAAATGAAGGTGCAGGGCAACGGAGTTGCATCTGCATAATTTCCTTAATATTGTTAGCTTTACATCCTCGTTTGCAAATTAATTAAGGGTGAAAATATTTTATGTTTTTCCATTACATCGTCACTAAATAAATTTACATACACCCTAACCATTTCCATTGAGGTATGACCAAGTATCTGCTGAAGTTCAAATATTCCTGCACCGTTCTTTACGCTCAATTTAGCAAAAGTATGTCTAAATGTATGACAAGAGCATCTAACTCCTTTTACTTCTGCTTGTTTGCCATAGAAAGTTACTCTGTTCTGGAATTGTCTCTTTGACATTGGTTTACCATCAAGAGTTACAAATTAAGCAATCTGTTTCCAGAACTCCACGTATTTGAATGTATTTTTGAAATTGTGTTTTCATCTTTGATTGTATAGGCACTAAACGCTCTTTATACGTCTTTGTATTTCGAATATGAAGTTTTGAAACATTCCATAATATATCCTGTACACAGACATCCTCTAATTCGCTTACACGTATACCTGTTTCAAGTAGTAATAGCATGAAAGTATAATCTCTAACACCAACAAAAGAACGTAAATTAGGTTGATTAAATATTTCATGAAGTTGTTCCTTTGTAAATGTTTCTACAACTTTTCTACGGTCTTTTAGTAATTTTACTTCACTTAGAGGATTGTCTTTAATGTGTCTCTCACGATAAAGGAAATTAAAAAATGCTCTTATTGCTCTTAATCTTGTATTTATAGTTACTGTTTGTAAACCATTTTCTTTCATGAATAGGATAATTCTTTTGATTTGTTCTTTGGTTATACTGTCTGGTTGTGGGTTGATATCATTTTCTCTTAGTATTTTGTAGGACACCGACAACTCATTTTTATAGAACCGAATTGTTTGAGGTCTTAAATTTCTAATTTCGCAATCATCGATAAACAAAGTAAGAGCAGTTTGAAAATCAATATCCTTTACTACTTTTGAAGTATTAATTACAGATAACTCTTCAATAGTTAATTCATTTATACGCCTTGCCATTTTCAATACCTCCTTATGTTTTGACAGGTACGCACACAATTTTTTGAATACGATATTTTTGTAAAAATCGTATTTAAGACAAAATAAAAAACGCTTCTTACAAATGTAAGAAACGTTGATTTCACTGCATTGGCAAGCAGTGCTTGATACCGGTGGTCGGGGTCGAACCGACACTCCAGAGGAACACGATTTCGAGTCGTACAATCGATAAAACGTTAATAAATTAGGCTTTAAAATATGGTGTTTAACAATTTAAAAACCCCACTAGGATTCTTTATTAATTCATACTTAGCAACTTCAAACCCATTATGATCGCTGGTAAATTTAATACTCTGTTCTATGCTATTAAAACTTACCTTTATATTATTTATTTTAAAGTAAGTTACCTGCTTTGCATAATCCACATTATCATTATCTAAATTCAGAACAATTTTGTCGGACACTCTCCTCAACATTCTCCAAATAATCATTTCCTCACTCGACTTCATAAACAATTCCGGAAGTTCAGTCGATTCCTTCAAGCTATTTAAGGTAGTTAACATATAACTAGAAATCCCATAACCAACTGGTTTTATTTGGCTATTTAAAGTAATCCAATTTGACACACGAAACTTTATACAGTCCACGCCATCAAATAATGCTGTTGAAACTTCTTCAATTTCCCCATAGTATTTGATCCCATTCCCCTGCTGCTCAATTCCGCTCTTAACATATAAAGCTACATATTTCGCTTCCTGCCATCCCTTTTTCAATTTGTTAACCGGGATAGAATAGTATCCTTCTTTAATAAAACGGAGATAATCCTCACCATTTGAAACAAGACCAACTAAAACCATTTCGTCTAGACTGGATTTCCATTCCTCTACTGTACCTCTTGGCAAAATTCCTTCTTTTTGAATTTCCTCAGGACTTTTATTGATTAGCAATTCTACAAATTGCTCAACTAGCACCGTCGCGTTTGGTAAAAAAGGCAGACCACCGATGTTCACCTTATTAATACTTTGATAAAAATGATGACTTTGGTAAGAATGTTCATCAAACCAAGGAAACAGTACATACGCTCCAAAAGCTGTTCTTTCATAAGGACCATTATTCTCAGCAACAATTGAATCTCGATATCGATGCATCGTATTAATATCATCTTCCATAGGACCAGGTGTGTTGTATCGATTTTTATAGTAGCTACCTTCTTTGGCATAATCAATCCGGTATTTAGCATCAAAGATGTAGTTAAATGTATAGTCTTTTTCTTTTTTCTCAATACTCAACATCGTGTCAGGCTTTTGTGGAATGGTAGGTAGTTTCCCTTCATACTTTTGATAGGTTAACACGATTTCTTCATTTGTAAGGGGATGCTTAAATACACGCTTGGCCATTCGATTTGCTTCCAGATTCACGAATAATCCTTCTCTGTTCACCTGGATAATATCCTGACTTACGAGAGTATACTTTCGTCCAAGTATTTGTCCAAGCTTGAGGAAAGTCCAATACTCATAAAGAGTTGCTACATCTTTTACTGACATCTGGTACAGCTTGCCTTGTAGGGCAAGTCCCTTGGACACCGTTAAGAAAATTTGAAAAGCATCTCTATAGCCTGGAGCCATTTGTAACACGAGACTCATAACAGATTGGTCCAGCTTTCCGATTCTTGTCCAGAAATGATTCTTCAATTTGGTTTGAAGTTGAGTAATCATTTCTGTGATTTTCTCCATTAAATCTGGATCGGGTTCTACCATAAATTTGTTCATCTTTTGAACGGTCTCTAATAGATCATTTAGCTTATGTATCAATCTCTCCATCATCCACTTGACGTACCGATTTTCCAGTGTGTCATAAGTTAACTCTTTCTTAGCTTTTAATCCCTCATGAGGCATCAAGTTTTTACTATTAATAGCGATTCCTTTTTCAACTTCAACAAAAAAGCTAGATCTCTTTCGCAGGTATGTCCTACTCGTACTATCAATTTTCTTGAGTTGATCCCCTCTTGCCTTTTCATACGTTTTTTGAAGTGTATGATGGGGCTGATGTTCAATGCGCGCAATGGCTTGTGTAAACTGACGGAAATGCTCAGAAATTAATCTGTAAAACTCCGCATTAGATGGCTTCCCCTCCAATTTAACCGAAGCTCCTAAATACGTTTTTCGTATGAAGTGATAGGCCAGATTATAGATCTCGTCATTGACTTCTTCTAGAAGTTTCTTGTAGTCGTTTTTGTAATCAAGCTTTGATGGAAAAATTTCTAGAGTTACTTCTAAAAGCTTTTTCTGATCCTGAAGAATCTGAAAGGTTGTAAATCCCACTTCATTTTGGAATTGCAAGTTACCCATAAGCACTGATTGAGTTCCAAATTCCATTGCTGATACGGCTTGCCGTAATAAAGGGTGCTCATTATAGAAGGTTAGTTCTTGACCAGTTTTAGACCAAACGACTAGCTGATAGACTCCATTTTCGAAAAAGATCGGTCGTAGATTTACTGGATTGACCATCTGTTGTTCATTGATGTCGTAGACTTTAATCTCCTGGATACTTACTCCTTCGACATTGAATTCCATGACATCATGGTAATCCATGCTCTTATATTGCTTTAGCCCTTCATACCGCTCATGATATGGTTTTCCTTTTAACACTAAGGTTAAGTCTTCTGTTTCCACCTTAACTAATTCAACATCCTCACGAGATCCAGAAGGAAGTGAAGCCATCTTCTCTTAACCTCCCTAGCATTTCCACTACCTTTGCGGCACTTTTCGGGTATTTCGCAATTTGTAAATCCTGTTCAGATAACTCTATCTCTTCCTCATACTGCTTCTTAGTAAATTGGACATAAAGCTTTTTGAGTAGTTGTTCGACCCTCATATCACTTCCGGCAATACGAGGTAATATCTTTTGTAAGATACAATGGTCAAGTGCCTTGGAGAATTCCAACAGGTTTGCCTCTTCGTTGTATGCCATGTAGAAACAAATCTCATCACGTACACGATAACCAACATGTGCATTGATTAACTGGAGAGCAGCATTCATTCGTTCTAATTCGGTTGTTACCAACTCAACAATACGATTATTCTTTACATAAAGATCCTTTAAATGGAGGTAAGTCGAAGCAAATGAATCTTGATCACTTACAATTGGATCCACTTGCTCTTGCTCGTGTAAAAATGAAAGGTTACCAAGAGCAATCCGATTAAACTCAATGGTATTCGCACGGTCTAATACCTTCTTACTGAATGGATGGGTTGTTTCGTCCATGTTGACTGTACCAACGATATAAAGATTTTTCGGTAGTTTTAAGTCGAATCCTGCTATTTCCTCGGAAAGTAAATTCGAAGAAACAATATCTCCATCCTTCCACTTACGGCTTTCCATGACACTGAGAATATCACTGAAATAGTACTCCACACGTGCCAAATTCATTTCATCTAATAGCACAAAGTATGGTAGATCAGGATGATTTTCTGCTCTTTTTATCACTTTCGTCAGTGGTCCTTCTTTAAACTCTCCTTTTATATCAACATACCCAAGTAGGTCAGAGCCATCATTCCAATCAGGACGAATCGGTATTAAAGCAAATTGTCCATTTTCTTCGGTTGCTCCTACACTTTCCGCAAACCATTGAACCATTTTTGTTTTTCCAGTACCAGAAATCCCGGAGAGAATCACAAATGGTTTTGTTTTTAAAGATAGGAATAGATTGATTACTTCTTCTTTTTTATAATAGAAACCCTTGCTTCGAATATAGGAGTAAATATGCTCAATTAAATCTTTATCATTCAGTTTGACCGTTTCATGCTCATGTACCTCACTATGTGAATCCGTAGGGCTTTCGTATGTAAGTCCATTTTTACTAGCAATATAGTTTTCGTAAATAGTTACCATTTCACCTAGGTCTGCTACAAGGACACTTTCACTTGGCATCTCGTCGATGTTATAACGGATATAAGCAGCTGTAGAAAGAGCATATTGCTTCGCTTTCTGACTTGTCCCAAGATTGATTAAGTCATCTCTTTTCACCTTACTTGAGCTAGGTATGGATTGGCGAATGTCTTCTTTAATTTTAAGCATTTCATCCTTTGATGTCTCCGTTACTCCCTGTGCAAGTGTTAGATAAACACTCTGCATATCCTCACTAAACAGATATACAATATAGTACCCTCGTTGGGTTGAAACAGTAATCTTTCGATTCATAATTGCTATCCATGGAACAGAAGCCCAGTTCCCTTGGCCAACCGATCCTGTCACCACATACTCTGAGGAATCAATAAAATCGAGCTGATAAAACCCTAGTGGGATATCATTTCGAACAAAGGCCCCTAGCTGGTTGCCTCCAAAGGATTCTCTTTTTGCATCTAAGTAGGATTTCATTACTTTCAATAGATTGCTGCGAATATCACTTGCCATTTTCTGCTCCTTTATGCTTAAGGTATCAAAGAAGGGTTCTGTTGGAGTCCATTCGTTATCGATTAATCTTGTGTGCTCCAACCATTGAAGAAGTAGGTTCGTTCTTTCCTTTGCCACAGACTCCACCATCAGGTTATCCCCACGTGAATTTCGGACGACGAGCATTCCTAGTTCGTCGATGGCAGCCTTCTTGTCTGACTTGCTGTAATGACGAAGAAGGTCCAAGCAAATTAGCACCACACGGAAATATCCCAGATTCAATAGAATTCTCTTTATGTATTGATCCTCGTGTTCCGACTCCACATACTCTCTTAGTTGAAAGTGATTAGACTCATTAAACTCATTAATAAAACCAATCAACCGGGCATCCTGTCTGCTTCTTGATTTGATTCTGTATAAATTCCCCTCGAACTGCTCATTTAGCTGTGTTGGATTATAGGTACCAGATATAATCTCATCTAAAAATTCTTTTACGCTTTTATAAGAGACATTGGGCAGTTCGTCAGTCTGGAATTCTCTTAAATGAATAGAAGTGCTTCTTCCCTTTGATACTTCCACAAAAGGAAGAGATGAAAATAAAGACATTATGAAGGAAGATCGTCCTCTTACCTTTTTAAAATCATTAGCTTCAGCATTCCGAATATCGATAAATTCATACCATCCATCAAGAAAGAAGCGAAACGAGATGAATTCATCAGGTACTCTTTTGTTACCACTATGATACTTTGATTTAGAGGATTCCGTTTCTACATAAATCCCTTTATCATCGATCTTCGTAATAACGTTCTCTTTCTTAGAAGTTAAGGTATGAATGGTTTTTACCCTTTTTACTAATTCAATTATGATGTTATCTAACAAATGTAATCACTCCGTACGTCATTAATCTTCCACTTCTACAAGAAGAATTCTTTTATCAAATCCACCACGTTCCATAAACTTTTCATTTCTTACTTTTTCCACTTCCTCAAATGAAGAACCATGAACCTTTGCTAAGGAGGAAATAACCTCTAACAAATCTGCCAATTCTTCAATAGCCGCCTTATTACTGTCAGCGGTCATGTATTCCTCTAGCTCTTCTCTACTCTTCTTTCTCAGCTCACTTATGTATTCTTGATTTTCTAATATCCTTGTAGAATATTGCTTGCCAGTCGAAACGATCATCTCAGGTATCTGATCACGGACTAATTTATTGTATACGGGCATTGGTTTCTCCTATTCCAACAACACAAAGTTTTTTACGGGACTAATTTCTTACTTTTTCCCCATTATACAACAAAAGTTGCATCTTCTTACAGAATAGAGGAATGTTCAATTTATTGTCATGTAGCCTGTCCAATTGAGCTTCTTCCTTATATATAGTAAGTAAATGGAGGTGAAAGCATGTGTCAATCAAGGCTAGTACAATCGAGGCTTTTGTGGATTATTCGCAGTTTAATCATTTGGAAGAGTTTCGTGAGCATGTGACTTTATGGATGGTAGATTATAAGAGTCATTTCACAAGAAATGAGCAGATTGCATTACAACGATTGATCCTTTTCGCTGAAAAGGTGCCGGGAGTTTGTAACGCGAAGATAGGTACTATGCTTAAGAGTATCTATGAGGAACGTGGAGAGCTTGGTATGATTTCACGATCATCCTTTAAACGATGCTTCAAAAGGCGATTAAATTTGGCATTATAACTGTATATGAAACTGTCCGGAAGAATGGGTCGCAGTTTAGTAATCTTTATGTGTTTAATCGGTATCCGTCTTCATAATGTGAAAAAGCGTTTATCCTCTGGTGTAGGATAAACGCTTTGTTTTTCATATTTTTGTTCCTTCTAATACTGGCTCCAAAAGAATGATTTGATTTGTCTCAACTCTGATTGAAGCCCAACACATTATATTGTTTCCACCTTCCTATCATTCTATGATAGGAACCTCTTTCCCCTGTAAAAAATTATAAACCTCATAAAAACCCCACCGATGATTCGGTTCATGAATGGTTAATCCTTTAATAAGGGTTTGTATGTTCTTAGAAATATAGGGAGGGATAGGAATTCTCTTTTCTAGGGTCATCTGAATCATCTCTTTTTCAGTCATTCCTTTGAAGGGAAAGTCCCAGCTGACTAAATCTAGAATCATGATTCCTAAGGAGTAATAATCACTTTTGTATAACCTCGCACCTCTATATATTTCTGGGGCTGCATATCCAGGAGTACAAGATAAGAACATCACCGTTTCCATATAATCTTCTGTGATGCGATATTTATCATTTGCATAATAAACAACAGGCCCATGGTTTACCATATAGGCATAATCGGTGGCATGTACTTCATTAAATCTAGCTGTATCAAAATCACCGATCACTGGTTCAAACATTTCATTCATAAATAGATTGGAAGGTTTAATATCTCCATGAATAATATTACGTGAATGAATTGAACGCAAAATTTCGTTCATCTGTTCAACCAATTTGTATACATCGTATTCGGCTCTTACTGGTTTAATGGATCGTAAGTCTCCTTTACTATAGTAAGGAGTAATTTCAAAAGGGTCTCCTTTATGAAGACCTTCATCGACGATCTGAATCACTCTCTTATTGTTCATTCCCTTTAACATTTCAGTTACAATAGGATCTCTACCCGAGTACTTAGAAACTTTGCCAATAAACTCTTTTTCGTCCTTTTCACAAAGCATGACCGTTGAGTGTTCATTCCCACTTAAATAATATTTAATCTTATAGATCCCTTTTTCCCCTTTTAGGAAATGCTTGTACTCTTCTTGATCCTGACTCTCACGAGTATTTTCAACATCTGTCTTCCCTACAAATTCTATACGACCTAGTTCAATACTGTTGTCCTCGATCGTCTCATTGTGATATAGCTTTTCTTCATATCCACCTTTTAACGCCTCATCGTACCAATAGCTTGCCTTTTCATGATCAACCCCGACACCTAGTCCACTTCCATATAGTGTAGCTAATCGATATTTTGCTTCTGCATAATGTAGCTGTGCTGCTTTAGAAAACAGTTCAAATGCTTTCGCATAGTTCGGCTGAACAAATTTTCCTTCTACAAAAAGCAATCCATATTGAGTAAGTGCCATGGCATCATTAGCAGCAGATGCCTTTTTCAACCAAGTCAAACATTGAACGAAGTTAACTTCTGTTCCGAGTCCTTCTTTATACATTATCCCTAGCTGGGATTGTGCTTCTACATGGCCATGGGCAGCCGCTTCTTCAAACCAAGTTAAGGCTTGCTCATATTGCTTTTCCTTATAAAAAGAACAAGCAATTTCATATTTAGCCTCTACATTCCCTTGTAGTGCGGCCTTTTCAAACCATTTCATGGCCTCTTTTACATTCTGTACTACACCTTTTCCAACCTTAAAAAATAATCCCAGCTGATACTGAGCTTCTATATGACCTATATTTGCCGCTTGACTATAGTGGAAAAATGAGTCGATATAATTTTCTTCATGATCGAACTTTACTGCCAATTCAAAGTCATCGTCACCTACTATTTGAGGAATATGTGATTGGAGTGTTTCTGCCCTTTGATCTGTTGCTTGGTAACGGATTAGATACCAATTAATAATATCAGACAGTTGATCCAATACACGAACTGCATCAATTTCTTCTACTTGACCGTTTAAGCTATGAGGACCCATATTCCCCATATCTCTAACATAATTCATTGACTTTAAAATCCGGGTGTCTATTTTTCTTGTAAATTGGTTATTATTTAGCATGAACCCTAATTCCACACGCTTAGGTTCTTCCTTCATTTCTTCTTTATAAATTTCCAAAACGATTCTTTCCAGTGCTTCTCTGGACTTAGTTAACGAACTTTTCGGATCTGAATTGATATATTTATTCGCAAGATCAAGGATTTCAGCCAATTCAGCAGCTGATAACATTGATAATTTTTCTATTAAATCTTTTATAAGATTATAGTTATTCATCAGAAGCCCTCACTATCAAATACTGAAAAATTCTCTCGAAGTCATTATAGCAAATTTATACGTGTGGAAAATTATTTCCTTTACTAATTTTCTCTAAGATCTTAAATTATTAGAATTCAGACCAACAAAAACGACAAGTACATGGTATGTATCTTGTCGTAAATTTTTTATTTAATTGTCCAAAAAGTCTACACGAGAACTCCTCCGCTGTTTTCTAAGAGAGGAGTTTCGACCCTTACACCAAGATTCTTTAGTAGCTTAGCAATCGTCAACATCCCACTATGAGGATTAATCTTCGTCTCCAAATAGTAAGTCTCCCCAGTAATGATAGATTCATAGGTATGAATGGAAGCAAATTTCTTCCTGTTTTTATGAATCGGCTGCAACGCGATGGCATAACGGTTCCCTCTATCTCCGCCCCCAAGAATAAAGCCTTCTTCAACCAGCTGATGAAGAGGAAGTTGCTGCTCTTCAATCCACTGCAACGTCTTTTTCCAAAGTTCCGCCACAGTTTTTCCATCAATAATGGTTTCTTCATTCTCATGATTAATCACGATATGAAGCTCGTCCCATCTTTTGTGTATGGTTCTTTGGAATGGGGTCGAGAAATTCCATAGCTCTTCAACATCGTTTTCCTCATTCAGGATCCATTTGATAGTTCTGAACACTTCACCGTAGGTTTCGTTCACGACCGTGTTCACGTAGTTTCTTTCTTCACTATCGTCTTCATTTGATATGTTCGTAATGGCTTTAAACACATCTTCAAAGCGGTCATAAATGGAGCGAACGAGGATGCGTTCTTCTTCAATCGTTGCTAATTTTTCACGTTTTCCTTTATAAGGCATACGTAAGGCATCTACATACTGCTGAATGATGGGTTTGGCGTAAATGCTTAAATCAGGATTTTCTAGGCAAGGCATGAGAACGATGTCTACTAATTGCTGATAATCAATTCCATTCCATTTGGAGCTACCAAACGTTGCTTCATTGGATTCTTTGATTTGGCTTTTTGGTACTAAGCCTACCAGTAGGAACGTTTCGTCTTTGAATTTCTCTTCGAACTTTCTTAAGTATTTATGGCATTGATTCACGTCCACTCTGGCGTAAACCTTTTGTTCCACTGCAAGGATTAACCTTTTTTCCTGACTAGGGTCTTTTTCATCGACGATATTTACCTTAAAGAAAACATCGAGCCTTCCTTTGTCGTCATTTTTTTCAGATTCCTCTAATGTTTCCTGCTCATCAATATCCAGTTTGTTAATATCCTTTTCAGCAATAACTTCTGGATGTCTAAATTGATTCACATTT
The DNA here is from genome assembly GCA_041640555.1 of Bacillaceae bacterium. GTDB lineage: Bacteria > Bacillota > Bacilli > Bacillales > Cytobacillaceae > Robertmurraya_A. The sequence continues at coordinate 291,457 of JBEQAB010000001.1, read as the reverse complement.
AGCATGGCGAGATCCGTAATATCATCCAAATTTTCATCTGCCGATTCGGCCACGGCCATTAAGAATCTTTGAAACGGATAATATCCTAGCATATGACGTTCAGTCGGATCCAACAGCCAAGTTAAAAACCGTGAATGCCACGTTTCTAAATGGGTAGCCCCCACGACATGGAACACATTCGGACGGTCAATTAGGAATTTTAAGGCGACAAATTCTTTATCCATCGTTAATTCATACAGCATTCTTTTCAGTGATTTCATTGTTGATTCCTCCATTTTGTATTATGTATCTGACCCTCAGTACGAGATCGTTTAAACAAACAGGCCTTGGGCCAGTTATTTACTATTTACATAGGATCGTAGATTTATATTCCCACGCACTTTCTCCCATAGATCCTTATAGGAGTATACTAATTAAGGAGAATTTTTACAATTCCTAGCCTTTCTCCTTTAGCCTATTACTTATTGAAGTCAAGGATCTGCCTAACCAGGTTAGGCATAGACCCCCTATTCCTCCAATGCATCCGGATAAACCACTTCTTCAAACACCTCTCCGGTTGCTTGGTCCTTAACATTGATTTTCACTTGATAGTCCTCACTATCTGCCCCGTTAAACAACTGATAGTACATTCCAGATAAACCAAGCCCAAAGATAACAAAGCTATCCATGCTGTTTTCATAGGTTGCTTGATCTACCACCATCGTAAACTCTGAAAATGACTTATTGTACGTGATCTCTTGAATCGAAACAAAGTCTTCATTGTTTTTCATGTCCTCTACGGAATCGATGATGCCTGTTTCTAATTCCTTCATCATTTCCTTGTGTTTTGATTTGGACATTTTATACGTGACGGAACCGTCTTCGTTCTTCGTTGCTTTAACGCCTTCCTTTTCTACTTCAGCAATGGAAGCATCCACATCTTCTCCTTCAAACATGGAAGCGGGCAGAGTGACTTCTACGTTGAGTAACCCTTTATCCACTTCCACCGCTTCATTGGTTGGATCTTGTTCCGTTGCCTCACTGTTCTCTTTGTCTGCTGCCGTCGATGTGTCCGATGACGAGCACCCCGTTAAAAGAGTAAAAATAAGCACCGTCATCGTGATCATAAAGTTTTTCATTTTTTTCCTCCTAATATAAATTTCACTATATTACCAAGTCCAACCATACGCCTTTACATCAATCGTTTTAACTTTGCCGGCAATTTCTCTTGGTACTTCAGGGTAGTTTAATTCGAATCCGGCTTCACTACCTGGATTCACACCCACATCCACACTCCCATTTAACACACCAAGTAAGGTTCCATTTTCATCAAATAACGCGGCAGAAATTCGGATGTCATCTTGTAATTCACTTGTCGTATTTTTCACTACTCCTGTTACGGTGTACGGCGTGCTATAGTCATCGGTGGAAGGAATTCCTTTCGTTCCTGACACTTCTAGTAAATTAGCACTTTCTTCGGTTGGATCAAACCCATAATTGTAAGTCGTTTCCCCGTAAAGTGAAGGGTCGGTGATTCCTTCAAGGATCGTCGTTTCGGTAATATAGGCTTGTTCACCAGGACCTACCACGCTTGGAACTGAGTAGATCATCGTGGAGGTTCCGAGAATGCCTCCCTCTTGATATTTGTAATTCATTTGCGTTTCTCCAATTAAGACCGGAACATCGCCCGTATTTTCAAAGATCGCAGAGGAATGCACCCAAACGCTATCAATGGAATCTTTCCAGGCTCCCCCAGTGGACTGGACAATTTCAAGCTTTGGCTCCTCTTGAACTTCTTTTGTTTCTTCTTGTTTGGACGCGGCTTGCTCTTCGGTCCCTTCCGAAGAATGGGTATCTCCTGCGAGCTCATTTCCACATGCGGATAGAAACACCAATAAAGTTACTGCAAAGAAAACTTTCAACCAACCTCTCATCATCTTCCACCTCATTCATTTTTTCTATAAAACTAGTAAGTCATCAGTGGTCTGATCCAGTCGCTCATTTCACCTACGAAAAAATACATCCCCTTTAAGCACTTCTTCAATTTCTTCTGCTGCTTTCATATCAAACCATTTCATCGGTGCGAGCAACGAGAAGGCTTGCTGATTCTCGAGCTCCCTCGCGACCGTTCGAACATCTTTTAACATCTTCAAATCGTCAATATAATGTTCCATCGTTAACATCGCGAGTTCTTGATTCTTTTTATCGGAGTAAAATAAGTCTGCCAATACTCCAATGGCACTTCTGATCTGCTGTTGGTTCATACGCACTCTCCTCTTCCTTCATTCCTATAGTTGAAGTATAAGAAAAAAGGTGGTCCATTTTCGGACCCCCTTTGCATGATTTTTATGATTATTTCACATCGACGAAAGAAAAATTATAACAAAACAACAATTACTTATTGTAAAACGATAAATAATGTATTAGAATCAATATGAAAATACATTAGCGAGGTGTTATTTATGAAACGAGGTTCAACTATATTTTTAAGGATGGCACTTGTTTTTATTGCGATTCCTGTTCTGGCTTTGTCTATATTTGGGTTAACATGGTTACCCAAACATCCATTCAATGCCGATTTTGACCACATTCTGTATCCGATCCTAGCCGGCATGTATGTGTCGGTGATTCCGTTCTTCGGTGCCTTGTATCAGGCGTTTAAGCTGTTGAACTATATTGACAAAAACGAAGCTTTTTCTGAGCTGTCTGTGAAAGCTCTACAGAAGATCAAATTCTGTGCCTTGGCCTTTAGTGGGTTGTATGTGATCGTTCTGCCATTTGTGTTTATGGTCGCAGAAATTGACGATGCACCAGGTCTCGTCCTTATGGGAATGGTTCCTACCTTTGCTTCCTTGGTCATCGCCGTCTTTGCTGCCGTTCTCCAGAGACTTTTAAAAGAAGCAATTGATATCAAATCTGAAAATGATTTAACGGTCTGAGGTGAATATAATGGCGATTATAATTAATGTTGATGTGATGTTGGCGAAACGGAAAATGAGTGTAACCGAACTTTCGGAGAGAGTGGGAATCACGATGGCAAACCTTTCGATCTTGAAAAATGGAAAGGCCAAGGCCATTCGATTATCCACTTTAGAGGCGATTTGTAAGGCTTTGGATTGTCAGCCTGGAGATATATTGGAATATAGAAGTGATGAGGAGAATCAAGAATCGTAGACTTTTTGATATTAGATCCCCCGTAACATATAAAAAAGGATTGATGAGCAAGATAACCATGCTCTATCGATCCTTTTTTATATACATATTCATTTCAATCCTTATACCGGGAATCCCTTATCCTACGTTGTTGATCTATTGCGTTAGACCCTATTTATTTAATATAGAGAGGCAACTCTATTAAATTTTATGCTTCCTCTTAACATTAATTTGCCATAACATTTGTTTTTTCCAAAAGTTTATTTCTATTTTCCTCGATGTTTGCAATAACACAAAATCTAATTTAAGATTTCTTTCGTTTGCACGATTCTCTCTCGATAAGTTTTACTTTCAACTTTTCTACGATTCCACGTTGTTTCTTTTGCTCAATTGACTCTATTAATAATGTTGCAGCTCTTTTCCCTAATTCAGCAAATGGCATTTCAACGGTTGTTAATGGTGGAGATAAATATTGGGAAAAAACGGCATTATCAAAACCTATAATTGAGATATCTTCAGGTATTTTGAATCCTAATTCACTTGCCGCTTTATAAGCACCTACAGCCATTGTATCATTGCCCACAAATAGTGCAGTCGGAGGATTCGGTTGACTTAATATATACTTTGCCCCATGATAACCGCCACTCTCCATGAAGTCCCCATAATAAATGAAATTTTCATCTATATCTAGCTTGTACTTTATTAAAGTATTTTTATAACCCTTTAATCTTTCCATTGCAGATAACTTTTTTAAATTTCCAGTAATCATCCCAATTTTTGTATGTCCCAGACCAACTAAATAGGAAATAGCCCGACAACTACCTTCATAGTTATTTGCATTTACATAAAGCGCACTATGATTTACATGATGGGTTTCATTTGTATCAATTAGAGCAAGAAAATACTCCTTTTCAATTAGCTTAAAGAGGAATTCGTTATCTGGTTCTTCCGTTCCAACAAAGATGGCACCATCTATCATTTTTTGTGAAAAAACATTCTCCACTTTTTTAAAGTCTTCTTTTGAATACACAATCGAAATTAACACATAATAGCCTAATTTATTTGCTTGGTCACTAACAGCATTAATGATCGGTGAAAAAAAAGGGTTATTATATATTAGTGTGTCATCTGTTGTTTTTAAGTGGTGTGGGACCCTACCTTCTTTTACATCCAATACAAAAATGGCGATCATATTATTTCTTATTCCTGCAAGTTTACGGGCGGAAGCATTTGGAACATAATTATACTCCTCAATTGCCTTCCATACCTTATCACGAGTAGCTTGAGGAATATCTGGATAATTATTAATTACTCTCGAAATCGTGCTTCTTGAGACACCTAGAAGTTTAGCCAAATCTTCACTACGCATAAAGCCTTACACCTACTAAGCAAATATTTTCTTTTATTATAACAAATTTGTTTTTGTAAGATTGAATGTTTACAAGGGTTTCTAACTTTTACACTTATAAAAATGGCATGTTAAAAGAAAATGGATCTTCTAAAAAAAGGTTGCCACAACGCCTTTAACCATTGCGACAACCTCCGTTTTATATTAATGTCTCACATCCCGTCATCCCAAGATGTTTTATTTTACCTTCGTTTTCTTACATTTTTTGTACTTATCATTTTTCTCATTGTAACAACCCAGTTCCTCAAGTGGTGTATACTTCACCCAATTGTACTGTGAAACTACAGGAGTATCTTCTCCATTAAATTTACCTGTCCATTCATCTACACCAATGCCAGGCCATAAATTCATCATTATTTTTTGTGGTGTTTGTGGTATATTTTCTGTTGCTGTATGAACCAATTTACCATTTACAAACCAACGAATAGAGTCTGGTCTCCACTCAAAAGCATACGTATTAAAGTCCTCTGATGCATCAAATCCTAATTCATGGTATTGCTCATGACCGCCTACACCGTTTGTAAAATAGTTAAATTGTATTTTAGTAGTATCTTTACCTAAAAATTCGATATCAATTTCATCCCATGGATCGTTCTCCCAATCCCAAGGTCCAGTATAGGTGAAAAATGAGGAGACAGTTCCCGTTGATTTTGCAGGTTTCATATTCACTTCAAACAATCCGTAATGATAAAAATCGTTTGTTCGTAGTTCTCCAGACTTGTATGGTGGGCTTGCCGTTTCTTGATCTTCTTTATCAATTTGCAAACTCATCTTACCATCCAAAAAAGTAACTTGTTCTGGATACCAAGTTGCATTAAACATTGCACCGTTTGAATAAATTCCTGCTTTGGACCAACGTTCTGAGTCAAAAGCATTAAATTGATCAATAAAGGAAGTCCCAATTGGTCTTTCTGCTGCTTTTGCAACATGCGGACTTTGAACTAATCCAGTTATAAATACACCAAACAATAATGAAAGCATCGATAATAAAGCAATTGCCTTTTTCATTAACACTTTTACCCCCTACTAACGCGCGTTAATTTTACAGTAAAAAAATATACCATCTACGTAACTAACGCGCGTTAATTAATTTTTAAAAAAATAAAGCTAATGTCATAGAATTGAAAATTATACTTGATTAATTGATTGAGCACCTCCTAGACTATACATACTTTACTTTCTCTAACTATTCTTAGGTGTTGTATTCGCTTACAAGGAAAATTATATAATAATTAGAAAAAAACTACAATAAATAAAAAAATATAGTCATTTTTTCACAAAATCCAAGTGTTAAAGATTAGTCGCAGGAGATGTCATTGATAGTAACATTCCATTTAATCTAGATAAACAATGGTTCTGTAGGCTTTTTACATGATAGTCTATATCTGTCGGAGAAGGAATAAGAGGTAGTATATGATCTTTATCTAATTGAAGAATCGCACCCAGATAGTAGATGAAGTTTAAATTTTTATTTTTTCCGAGGGATAGTTAATGCCTTCCAATCACCTGATTTTAAAATTTTTGCTACATAAATTATCTGCCCAATATGATAAGAATAGTGGTACATTTGGCGTTCGATAGCTTCCATAACTGAATGGGGTTCATTTCGAATGGTAATTATTTTTAAGAGCTGTTCATCTTCAATACTATTCAATGCGTTCAAAAAGGTATTCCAGCCAAATTCCCACAATTCCATCATCTGTTCTTTGGTTTGAATATCTCCCACAAATTCATCATCACGATTTCGGTTGGGTTTTTCTCCATCTGTTGTAAGGAAATCAGTCCAGCGAGATACCATATTACCACTCATATGTTTCACAATGATAGCGACACTATTGGACTCTTCATTCGGAGCCCAAAATAATTCACTTTCAGTTAATTGTTCTAAGGCTCTTTCAGCGGTAACTTTTGCATCCATAAATCGTTGAATAACTGTTTTTAAATATACACTACCTATATTCATACAATCACCTCACCATAATACCCCTTATTTTACCGTATATCTTTATTGAACTAATGATGCCCTTTAGCACAACAACAAAAAAGACCACCGCAGCACTCCCATCTTAACATGAGGATATAACCTATCCTTAAATTATAAAGAATAGGAGTTGATAGAATAAAACAGCTTATTGAGAAGATTAAATTACCCGTTGTAAACAAAGCTTTCTTCTGGTTCTATAACCCTGTGTTGAACTCCTTGTTATTCTATTCCGCTAAACTCTAAAATATTTAAACCCTCGGATGCCTCTGGTGCTTCAAAAAATTTAGTAACATGAATAAACACCGCTTCCGTGTCAAAAGCTGCTCTTTCGTCATTTGAAGTTCCCACTTTTATGTCACTTTTCTCTTCTGCTAAAGCACCCGTTCAACAACGATTATGCAATATAATTTACTAAACTATTCAAAGAATTGATTTCAGCATATGGTTTTATTTCTGTAGGATTCTTGGTTCCACGAGGATTGAACCATACACCGTTTATATTTGCATTCTGACAACCACAAATATCCTTTTCTAAGTCATCTCCAACGAATAATGCATCTTCGGGTTGAACTTTAAGTTTATTTAATGCTAAATCAAATATTCGTTTGTCAGGTTTGCTAAATCCTACTTCTTCAGAAATAATTACTGTATCAAAACAACTATTTAAATTAGTATTACTTATTTTTGCTTTTTGTCTCAGCGTTGAGCCATTTGTTATTATTGCAACTTTAACTTGCCCTTTTATTGTATTTATTAAATTAATGATATCTTGGTTTATAGTAAAACAATGGGGGAAATTATTATTCCAAAAATCTTGGGACTCATTGCGTGGCAATATATACTTTGGCGGAAATTCATTAAAAAATGATTCGAAAACTTTTGTTTTATCATTGTCTCCATAGCTTTCTTTATCGTATTCTTTGAATTTCTTCAACATTTCATTTTTCAATGAATTTTTAACATCTTCATAACATTTTTCTAAAATCATAAAAAACATTTGTTCTACTGCGATAGCCCTATTAAGTAAGGTTTCATCTAAATCGAAAATAACAGCCTTAACCATTGTATTTTTCTCCTCTTGTATGATTTCCAACGCACCTCCTAGTTGAACATTACTGCTCCGTTAGAAGAAGCTACTATAAATAATTTTAACATAATCTTCCTATAAACATGCTAAAAACAGTGTGATTTCATATGAGAAACACACTGCTTTTATAGTTACTTTATATTTGCTATTTCCTATGCGGGTACCTCAAAAAAGAACGGCTTATGCTGAACTCTGAGCTTTTTTATTTCATCTAGCATGGAGCATATTGCTCTTACGTTTTCTTATGTCTTTTATCAGCCGCATTCGCTATAAATAAGAAAGCAATACAAAAAACAATCCCTCCAACAATCATGGTAGTCACCTTTCCGATAGGAAACAACAGTGATAACAAGAATAACAAGACTCCACTACCTAATAGTAAAGTTAAGCCTATAGCAAATGACATCTTTTCTGGTAATGCTTTTATTTTTTCCAATTCTATTTCTCCCCCTCTAAGTAAACTTAATAGATTTTTTTACTGCACTACAATTGGCTTTGTTTAGTTATTTTTTTTAGAATAAATGGCTTGCTCAGCCCCATATCGGGTAATCGTTCGTTCTAATTCCATCCCTAGTCTTTCTAATAGCTTACATGAGGATGTATTGGCCGTTTGCGTTTCCGCTAGTACTTTTGGTAGATTTAATTCATTTAATGCATAATTTATTAGTACCTGAACTGCTTCTGATGCATACCCTTTCCCCCACCAATTCGGTAAAAGTTGATAGGAAATTTCTTGGTAAACGCCCTCGTGGTGAGGGTCCAGAGAAACCAAACCAATAAAATCCTCTGTGTGTTTTTCTCTAACCACCCAATACATAGAGTCCGTACCTGCATTCAGCATGTCGTCTAATACTTCAATTGAATGTTCCTCGCGTGTACCACCAAGATATTTTCTTACTTCCTGATTTACATATAATTTTTTCACATCCATGGTATCCGATTTTTGCAAAGTATGGATAAAACATCTTTCTGTTTCAAACAACTCCATTCAACCCCTAAAATTGAATTCAACTCATATACAAACCTAAGACTCTACGACTTTCTCAGTTAAAGAGAATGAAACTAGATTATCGTATCTCTAAAAATTAGAATAATGGTTCCATATAACAAAATGTTAAAGACTGCAAGTAACGTCAACACGAATGTCTTTTTTTCTTTCTCATATTTCCATTCCATATATGCTCGTAGACTGTTTAACAATGCAAAAAAGAGGATGGTTAATAGAAAGATGTCGTCAATAATCAATAGTAAAATTAAATGTCCCATTAATAAGGCCCGTTCTAGCCATTTCTGAGTGTTGTTCAAGGGTTTGTAAATGCCCCATGGAGTTTTCTCAATCTGCAACTTTTTACGTAGATACCGATTCAGTATCCAATCATATAGAAAAAACAACGAAAATAACCCGAGGATTTTCATAAAAGGGAAACTCCTTTTAAATTTCATCTAACTAAATATTACCATATATTTACTTTGACTGATACGAAAAGAGGATAAGAATTGTCCCCCTCCCTCGTACCTCCTATAAAACAAAAAACACCCGTAGTCGTTAGTGAACGATTACGAGTATTTTTGCTCATTTATAGGCCATTTCCTTAAAAGTTGAACTCTTCTTCTGAAAAGTGAATCATCGCTCCAACTACTGGCATATGAATCCAAGCTTCATAGACCGGGTGTCCGGTTGCTTTATGGAGGGCCTCTGCATAGGTACGCAATTGCGGGAGGTAACTCGTCGCTTGCGTGACCCAGTCGGCTTCTTTCCCCGGAAAGCTTTTATGGTCGACAATGACCCAGCCTTTTGGAGTTAGTAGCAGTAAATCAATCCAGCCTGATGCCTTTTGTAGGCCTTTTTGCAGATGAACAGGCCATTCACTATGTCTTTTCAGAAGTTCCGGATAGTTTTCTGTTAAAAACTCCTCCAGTCGGTCGGAGGCTTCTATCATCGACTCAGTGGATAGTGCTGAAATCTTATAATGGTCCCGAATGGCTTGAGCCAGGCTTAATCGCTCATCTTTTTCCATCCTTTGATTGTCCGCAGCTAAAAAGGCGTGTACCATTTCTCCCAATAGAGCCATGTCCGGGTTCCCAGCGAGTGGAAGGCGGCTGCCGATTGGATGAATTCGATTCGTGTCTGTCTCAAGGCTTACAACAGTTTCTTCTGTGCCCAGTTCGCTCTTTAGGGCACTCGGACTAAATCTTGCAGGGACAAAGGTGACGCTTTCAATGGTTTTGCCCACATAGACAACTTCCTGTTCTTCATTCATTTCAAAGACTGTTTCTTTTGCTTCTTCGATTGACAGCACCCTTACCTTACAAGGAAATGACTCGCCATTTACGATCATTTTTCCGTCTCGATTATGAAGTGGCACTTCTTCTTGATCTTCGTTTTGCACCCCAATGCTGGATAGCACTTGACGCCCGGACACATCGGTCATTTCTTGAATCCATTTTACTTTTGAAAAATCACGAGCGGCAAACACTAGATAATCTCTTGCTCGTGTCATTCCTACATATAATAATCGTTGATTTTCGTCTAGCAGCTGTTGCTTGCGTTGCTGGAGTTCTGGTGCCTCTGCTACATGCGCGTCTAGCCCCACCTTGCTATAGGTTTTTCCATACGGCCATGGCCAATAATACAGCCGGCGACCATGAAGAGGATCTTCCACATTAAATGGGGTGGTGCTGACGGCCATCGGTCGATCGAATACCGGAGGTGGACCATTCTTTTCAGACGATTTCTCCAAGGAATTCAGAATCACGAAAGGCCATTCTAACCCTTTTGCCTTGTGATAGGTGAGTACTCTTACCGCATGTTCATCCGTGGATTCAGCAACCAGATTTAACTCTTTGTCTCTTTCGACTTCATTTAAAAACAACAGAAATCCAACCGCAGTTGCCGCTGTTCCATTGGTTCCCGCCAGATCCTCGTACTTGGTCGCTAGTTTCCGAAGGGCATCCAAATTGGCTAAGCGTTGATCTCCCTGCCCCCAGCTTAGGGCAACTTCGTCCGCTTTTGATGTAACTAATGCCAAATCCAACACTTCGGAAGGACTCATTTGAACGATTTTCTGACGAGCCTGGTCCAAACCTTGGATCAATGGCTCCGTCTTGATCGTGTCCATTCCTTTGTCTGTTTGTAGCCAATCAGTCAGCCAACGACCTTCTCCCCATGTGTCTGAAGAAAAGTGGACTAATTCAGCGAGTGCCAGAGTATCATTGGCGTCTACTAAGTAACGCATAGCCGCTACGGCAAATACGACTTCGGATGTAGCCATTAATCCGCCTTCTCCTACGGTCGCAGAAATGCCTAATTTAGAAAGTGCGGTGGCGATTTTTACACATTCATCATTGGATCGGCATAGGATCGCCATATCCCCAGCTTTCAGCGATCGAGGCTCACGGGTGGTTTTATCGATAAGGATGTATTGATCTTTTTGACGTAAAATGTTCTGGACACCAGCAGCCAAATGAGCGGCGTCGCTATTTTGATTTTTTGAATTCAGATAGGACCAAGCTTCCACCGCTACGGCTTGTTCCGGCTTGTCCTCTCGCTTTGGATCTAAAGCGACACGGTCCGCTCTCATTCCTCTGGCTTCAAACACAGGGACGAATATCGCATTCACGAAGTCTACTAAAGATTTGCGGGAACGATAAGAGGCATCTAGTATTTCGATGTCCAAATCGGGAATGCTCGTCATCGCGGTTTGCATCAGTTCAGGATCGGTTCCACGAAAGCCATAGATTGCCTGCTTCACATCTCCTACCCATGTTGCCTTTTGGGCGATTTCACGTAGCTGCATATTTAATGCGATTTGTAGAGGGCTCGAGTCCTGAAATTCGTCGATAAACACATCCGAAATCCGATCCTTTAGCACCTCTTTATTTGGTTCATTCTTTAATAATTGAAGGGCGAGTGACTCTTGGTCCGTAAAATCGATCAAGCCTCGTTTGCTTTTTTCCACTTTATACGTTTCCATCGCTTCGGACGCACAAAGAAATAAGCCATAAATGGCGTCTTTCATATCTTGATGCAGGCCGGGATGACGGAAATGAACGGAAGCCGCATCTTGTATAGGGTAAGCGACGTCACGACTGCTTTTCCCAACATCGAGCTTACTTAGTTTCGCCCACATTTGCCAGGTGAGTGATCCATTCCGCTCCCAATCGGCAAGCGCTGTTTTGATCAACTCCACCGCTTCCAAGGTTTTCTTTGTGGTATCTTCCCCAGGAAGTTCTTGCTTCGCAAAATTCAGGGCCCCCTTTAACTCGTTGTCTAACTTAGCAGGGTTTTCGAGTGGAGTGGGAAGCCAATTCGACATCGTCGTCCACGAATAATCGGCACAGGCTTTCACATCCTCTGCGCTCAGCCCATTTTCTCGAGCCAGCTTCAATATCTCAAGCACCTTTTTACGCCAATCTTCTTGACCCAAGCGTTCAAACACGAGTCGGTAATCACGATAAAATTTGTCTATTTCCTCGACGGCTACCGTATCAAAAAGGATGGTTGCTTCTGTTTCAGCTAACACCTTTTGAACGGGAGAAAGGCCCATCTCAAGAGCAAATTCTCGTAACAGCCGGCCAAACACGCTATTCATCGTTCCTACATAGCCATCGAGGATTCGTGCTGCCGATTCCGGATCGTCTGCTTCCAGCAATTTCAGACGAACTCTCTCAATCAGTTCATCGGCCGCTTTTGTGGTAAACGTGGTTGCCATAATGTTTTCCGGAGGTACCCCATTTTGGATAGCTTTGACAATTTCGGCTGATAAACGGAAAGTTTTCCCTGCTCCCGCCCCAGCGCTTAACATGGTTAATTTTCCGCTCATGTGGTCACCCTCCTTACTCCACATAGATTCTGATATTCACAATACATACAAGGTGGGTCAATGATCGAGGCGAAAGAACCCGCTTCCTCTGCATCTCTTGATGGTACACCTGGAGCAATGATCGTCCCTTGTTGAATCTGAGTCCACACGTCTTCTACCGATTTTCGTACCATGTCATGATTCTCTAAAAGCGATGGTCCGGGTACATGGTAGTCTTCGGGAAAGTCTTCGTGTGGCAAACTGTAAAAATGTCCGCTTCGTAGCATGAAATACGCCACAGGCAGTTCTTCATCCTCATGATCCGCCAACAGCCAATGATAGAGCGTTAATTGGATCGACACCTTTTCTAAGCGTTCTTTATAGTTGCTTGGTTTTCTCGACCACTTCGCGTCGAAAAGAATCTTTTTCCCGGTTCGTGTTTCACCAACCAAATCCAATCTTCCTTTGAACTCGACACCTTGGCTCCACGATTTTTGCAATTCAAGCTCGGTATGTTGAATCTGTACACACGCTTGATCTAAGACTTTGAAAAATTGCTGTAAAGAGGTTTGCAAATGTCTCCGTGTTTCAACTCGACGAATACTATTTTTTGGTTCTAATAGAGGAGCTGCTAACTTTGGCATCAGTTCATCAAATAATTCCCCTGCTCTCAAGCGTACTTCTTGCTCGCTCCAGCTAGATTTTTCCGTAATCAGATGTTCTAATATCACGTGTCCTAAATTCCCTAACATGAGCGATTCATGAGGGATCGAAAGGGCACTAGCTGGTTTCACTTTCGCTGCATATCGAAACGTCCATTTAACCGGACAACCAATTAAGCTTTCAAAGCTTGTTGCCGATTCCTCTTCTCGAGGGAGAACGACTTTTTCGGGTACCTGCCACATGCGGATAGGTTCTGGGATGTTCCGTTTGTTCAACCCCACGCGTTCAAAGGGTTCATCAAATAAGGTCACACTTGACTGCTTCCGCCATTCCGCTGGGTCCAAGGTGAGTTTCTTCTCCGTATGATGGTCTTTCACGACGGCATACCGAATTTCATCCCATAATGGGTGAATCGGGATCTCTTCTCCTTTTACTTTGGACGGAGCAAACAGAATCAGTTTTCGATTGGCATAACGGATCGCTTTTTGCCAAGAAACGGCCTCTCGGCGGCGACGAACATCTTCCTCTGTCAGGAATACGCCTTGTTCCTTGAGCCAATTCCGTTCTTTTACCGTCCACGTTCGAATGCTTGGTCCTGACCTATTTTTAAGAAATCCCCACCAAAGGATCGTGTCGGCTCGGCCCCAAATTTGCCCCGGATGATTAACCACCTGCCATGGGGCCGCTTCCTCTCCGTAATGAGAGAGCTTGGCTCCTTCGCCTAAAACCGAGTCCATGATTCGTCCGACCTGCAGTTGAGAGACAGATGTCACACCAAGCGTTCTTACTCCATCTAATACTTCCTGCGCATGTTTGATGGCCTGAGCATAGATCGGGTCATGAGTTCTTTGATAGGTGGATGCGGCCCATTGGCTCACTTTTTGACAGATGTGAACGAAGGTTTCTAACGGCATTCCTTCATTCGGGTCATAATACTCGTGGCGAACCCACAAATCCAACTTCTCTTCAAGGTTTTTCCGGCGCTTTTTCTTTTCCTGATCGTCCAGTCCTTCTTCCACCCATGCTTCTTCATAATGGCGAAGTCCCTGCTCAATGGCCTCTGTCCATACAGGACCGCCAATTCCTGGATGATTCGCTAATGCGGAAGCCAATCGATAACGAATTCGTCCTGGGATAGGAGAAGTAGGAATCGTGACCAATTCCATCATTCGCTCGACTCTGATCGGGTTCCAATACGTATCAATCGTGAGAGGCAACACCTGGAGAACCGCACGCCATTTCGAAGCCCCCTCTGCCCCGGCTCCTGCCACTCCGCGGCGGTGAAGGAGCTCGTCCAATAATAGAGATCCTTCGTCCTTTATAATGACCGTCTGTTCGGTGCCATGTTCCTGTAGCCAGCTGGTGAGAAAATCAGCGGCGTCCCATTCTTGTTCCGAGCGAACGAGTAATAAGCTTCCGTCCCCCTTTGCTTCTTGAGACAGTGACTCTCCAGCGAGAACACTTTTTAGAAGAGAAAGGTCAGTTGTCGGCTCCTCTTGGTTCTCTTTTTCAACAGGAGCTTTCACCATTTCCACTCCATGGTGGTTCAATTTTTCAATCAACTGCTTACACCAAGGGTCCCATAAGCTTTCGTCCTCATCGACGATCGTGATGGTATCGATATGTACTTGTACCGGTTCATCGAGCTTGGCTAGTAGGGCGCGAACGCGATCCGGCAATCCCCATATACGGTTTTGATTGAATTCCTCTAATTCCCCTAACAATTCCAACCATTTGCTACCGCCCATATGAATCGTTGGGTCCCAGCCAGCTAAGACGAGTTCATCCCGACGACGCAGCAATTCTCTCGCTGTGTTCCAAGAATCGGTTTGATAGGATGGAGAATATAGCCTATTCCCGTTATCGTGTTTTCGTAGTAATTCTTGCCACTCAGCAATTCGCAGGTTTTCCGATTGCTTTGGAAAGGTTAAGCCTAACTGTGTTTCCAAAATCCCAAGTAAGCCATTGAATCCCGTGACCACCGTACCCGCAGAAGCCTCTTGGCCATGTAGCGCGTCCGGATAAGAGGCCGAATCCAGCCAAAAGCCGAGGATGATTTTCATTATTGGTCCTCCTTTTTATCGTTAAAACCGTTTTTTTCTATTATAAACAAAGGGGTGTTCCATTTTTGGACCACCCTACTCTTCATAGGCACGCATCATCTTCTCTAGCTCCTGTTTCATATCCTCTACAAGTGATGGAGGAGATAACACCTTCACATGTCTTCCCCATCCAAGAATCCACCCCTTCAATCCTTCGCTCAGCTTAGCTTTTGCTTTTAAAATAAAGGTGTTGTCTTCTCCCTTTCTAATGTCTGCATCCACGCCAAACTTATCAATGACTCCATTGAGAGCGACGCGATTTAAACGGAATTGGAGGGTGATCCATTCATCTTGTCCACCGAACATATGAAAAGATTGCTGAACATAGCTGCTAATATCTCTTCTATTTTTCACAAACTTGTTTTCGGTAATCACCACATCTCTCATTCGATCCAATCGGTAGTTTCGAGGATTGTCTTCTTCACTGTATTTCGTATCTTCGCCGATTAAGTAATAAAAGTCCGATTCCCAAATGAGTGCCAGTGGTTTGATCTGATAATGCTCCCCACCTTTACGGAGTTGAAACTCTTTCTCAATATTAAAGTCTCCGTACTGAAATTTAATCAGCTTACTTTCAAAAATGGCATCATGAATTTTATCAATATGTAATTTGATTAGGTTGTAATCTTGGTTAATGGATTGCTGGTAAACAATTGGATCTGGAAGAGACTTTGCTACATGGCTACTTGTCAATTTTTTCACGTTGGATACGATGTTTCTCTTTTCTTCTTCGGTGATGAAACGAGCCGATAGAATCGGATCAATTAACAGTCTCAATTGATATTTTTCAAATAATCGATCTTGGTGACTGTAGTATTTCTTCCCATACTTTTCGGTATTATCAATAATCTCAAATCCCGTATCTTTCAAGATTTCGATATACTCTTTTACTTTTTTCTCATTGGCTGTACATCCTGGTATTTCTATTTGTAACTTTTCCACCAACTCTTTAATGGAAAGCTGTTTGACTTCATCCGTCTCTCGAAGAAAGATTTCTTTTAATGCGAGGAGACGGACACCGGTTGTATCTTCAAGCATGGAATTTCCCCTTTTCTCTCTTTACATAATTTCTAGTTAGATGTCCCACCTCCTAGATCTTATCCACCTTGCCTGTCAATCACTTCTCCACTCCCAGATAGACCTCTAACAATCATTTCTCTTCCTATTTGGAAGTAGTATCGTAATCCATTACTCGTAATAATTTTTGCTTCCTCAAAGGTTTTTTCCTCATGTGTTTTTGTTTCCACTGTTACAATATTGGGGTTATTAATTTCTCCAAACACCACGTAAAAATCATGAAGGGTATTGCCTTTATTGTCATAGTCACGAAGAGCTTCACTATAAAGTGTCATATGGTCATTTTCATAGTGACTCCATCCATGTTGGCCAATGCTTTCCCAACCTTCTTTGTCGTTACCTTTAAAAAATGCAACAGCGAGGGCCTCATAATCTGCGAGGGGTAGTTCCATTTGGTCGGGAAATGTTGTATAGATCACAATTGTTACACCGTCGTAGTTTTCCTTATGAACGATATGGTTAATTTGATGTGGGATCCCTTTTTGTAGTGCTTCTTCAAAGTCGTCGAATTTACCGAATTCAAAATCAGAAACGTGAGCCCAATTACTGAGTCCTATCGCTGCCAATATCACTAAACCTATGCTGAGTGTGGAAACTTTACTCATGGAATCGACTCCTCTATCATCATTCTCCTAAGTCCAGTATGTCCTGTAAGGTTTTATCAATGGTTGGGTAGACAAATGTATAGCCTTCACGTTGTAATCGCTCGGGAAGAACCCAACGGCTTTTTAACACTAATTCCGTTTCGGTTTTGATGAATATAGATCCGATTTCTAACATCCATTTCGGACTTGGTAATCCGAACGGGACTCCCATGGTCTTTCGGAGGGTGCTCATGAACTCGTAATTGCTAACAGGGGCTGGGGATGAACAGTTGAACACCCCGCTCAGATCGTTTCTATCTTTTAAAAATAGGACAATTTGGAATAAGTCTTCCACGTGAATCCAACTGAACTTTTGCATTCCGTTCCCCTGGTGCCCTCCTAGACCGAATGTAACTAAATTTCTATAAGGAGTCATAACTCCACCGTCTTTTCCTAAAACGATGGCTATACGTAGGGCGACTTGTCTCGTGTTTTGAAGGTCAAAGGAGAAGAACGTTTTCTCCCAATTGGTTGCGACATCTACCGAGAAACCCGAACCGATTTCTCCGTTTTCTTCCGTCATCGGACGGTCTTCTGCGTGTCGATAAATGGTTGCTGTACTGGAGTTTACCCAGGTCTTAGGTGGATGGGTACACGCTTGAATGGATTCTCCAAGGATCGTTGTAGTCTTCACCCTTGAATTCATGATCTCATTCCTGTTTACCTCGTTGTATCGGCAATTGACTGATTTACCTGCAAGGTTAATTAAGAGTTCAGCATCCTCTAGAGCTTCCACAATGTCTTCCTTGTTTTCCCATGAAATATGCTGTTTTTGCCTCGAGATGATTTTCACCTCGTACCCTTGGTCTTTGAATCTCTTTTGAAAGTATTCGCCGATAAAACCCGTTCCCCCGGCTATAACCACTTTTTTCATAGGCCTCTCCCTTTCTATAAAAAGCGTTTTCTTATTTCTGGTGACGGTAGCATACAATGATCCTTTTTTCCGAACCATTTGTATCTATTCCTAGCAAGAATATCGTAGAAAAAATCACGTATGGGTCTTGGTATGATGGAAAGTACGTATAAGAGCCTCCAACCGCCTGATAAGTGCTTGCTGATCCGAAGAGCTGCTGCAGACTTAAAGTAACACTTATCGTCTTTTACTAAAATTATGCTGTCAATATCTTCAGGCACTTGGTACTTTCTTTTTATCTCTTGCCCGATTTCACTTTGTAGCGAGGTGAATTTGTATACGGCCTTTTTATCTCTTTTGATGATGAATTGAACGCTATGATCACAAAAGTTACATTCTCCATCGAACAAAATAATGTTGTTCATCCCCTCACCTCTTTCCTACTCTTCAATTTTTAATATAGGAACGCTTATAAAGAAGTTATTTATGCTAACAAACGAACGATTAATTTCTCCAATTTTTCAATATTAGCTATCGCGGTCTTGGAGCCTGGTGAATGTTCGAGCTGCTTGGTAAAGCATAACACGCTCTCTTTATAAGAACGAACGGCCTGCTCCATTTCCTTCATATCTAAATAACAATCTCCCATTTCACGATAAATTTTGCCTCGGCTGTTGTGGGCATAAATGTATTCAGGGGAATGCTGGAACAATTCATCACTTTTGATCAGTGAGGTTTGGAACGCTTCAATGGCTAATGAGTAGTTCTTTTGTTTTCTATACAATCTTCCAAGTGAGCGATATGCAGAACTGAGCCTATTTCTTGAACTTCCTTGGACTTCTGAAAGCTCTAGCGCTGTTTCAAAAGACTCCACCGCGAGTTGAAAGCTTTCAAAGGCTGGACTGAATTGACCAAGGTCGGCATACAAATCCAACAGATCCACTGACGCATGCCCTCGCATTTCATACCCATCCACATATTCCGGTGCCTTCTCGATCACTTCATTGTAGATGGAAATCGCTTGATGGAAGTTTGCTAGTTTTTCTTTTTCGGTAGAAATGGCCTCTGCCAGACGTTTATAGGCCAGACCTTGGTGCGCCCGGATGGTGATGGTATCCTTTAGCTCCTTCGATGACAGTGCCTTCTCATATGCTTGAATGGATTGGTAAAAATGATGAAGATCCTCGCCAAGTGACCCTTCATCATTCTGTAACTCTCCTAATTTTTCATGCACTTGCCCGAGGGTGGCGTATAGTTCAGCTGAAGTATGACCCCATTCCGTTAATCTTGTGCACTTGTCTAAGGCCAGCTGATACGATTGTTGAGCTAGCTCGTATTTCGATTGAAGTTTATAGATTTTTCCTAGTCGTGTGGAAATCCAAGCGATTTCTTGGAGAACTTGTGCATCTTCTGGGACTTTTTCTAATTCTTGAATCGCACTCACAAACGAATGAACCGCTTTTTCATAGTCATTGGTATTTCGATACAAGTCTCCCAGCTTCTTTTGAAGATAGGCAATTTGTTTCTGGCTTTCACCATGTATTTGGTAAAGCCGTATGGCCCTATTCGCCCGCTTTTCCGCTAAGTCATATTGTCCGTTTAACAGATACAGTTCGCAAAGACCTTTTTGTACCATCGTCTGTACTTGCCAGTCGCTGTACTCCTCCGCTAATCTCTCATACTCGTTAATTAACGAACTCCAATGCCCGTTATTGGTCATCACCAGAGAGTATTGAGAAAGCCAGTTAAATAATTCATCCGTGGTGAGAACCCTTTCCCCGTGATGAAGGGCCTCCACAAATGTGGTTGGTAGTTCTTCCTGCTGTCCTAGTCTTTTAGAATAATAGGTATGAAGAAACGAATGGACTTGTTGGAACAAGGATGGTGTTTGCTCCTCCACCTGATGATACAGTCCTTGCTTCATCAACTTATGCATCGACCACGATCCGTCCTGGTCAAGCTCTTGGATAAAGGAGAATTCACAAAGCTCGGGAAAGGCCGTCACAGGATAAAAGGTTTTGAATTCGGTAACTAGCTCGACAAAAAGATCCTCTGTCCAAAATCTCGGAACCGATAAGATTTTTAAAGTTTCTTTTTCCGGTCGGTCTAAATATTTTAAAAAGCGATGAAGCACTTCTTCTGGACGCTTGGAGAAGTCGGCTACTTCAGGCACTTGCTTTCTCGAGATCAGCTGATAGGTATCTACCATTAAGTCTAAATAGTAGGGAAGTCCTTCGCTTCCTTGGATGATCGCCTCTTGGATGTGTTCATCTGAAATGAGGCAGGAATTCAGGAAGCTTATGCAGTCCGTTGGAGACAGTTCTCCCATTAAGTGCTGCTCCACTACCGAACTCCACTCCGGATTGCTTTTTTCCCAGACGAGCTTTTCTCGTCCACAAATGACATTTAGGACCGAGACCTCGTCAAATTGCAGGATCAATTCCTTAATCCACTCGTCCCTTTCATCGAAGGAACCGATAGAACGATCCTTTTCCCATAAGGCTTCATAGGTATCGAAAAAGAACACCGCTTTTTTGTTTGTTTTTTTCAACCAACTGATTACATCTGCCGCCCAGTACACCAGAAGCATGTCTTCAATATCCTTTGGATGCATGTCCTTCAAGTCGGCTAGAATTTCTTTGCCGATTCCATTCCACCATTGCATCACGTCTCGGTAGTTGGATAATCCGTCTATGAGCTTAATTGTTTTTGGAATCCATTGAACAACCGGAAGATTTTCCAACTGGGTGACTAATTCAGCCACAAAGCTTCCTTCTTCTAAAAATGGAATCGACTTTCTCTCAGACTTCATCGTGATTTGCGATTTCATCCGACTCCAATAAATGGCATACGCGAGATCAAAGGTCGTAAATTTGATGTTATGCTCCTGTGTTAATTGCTGACGAAACCAAATCAGGGCTTCTGAAGGATCTCGGTGTTTTTCTTCACGAAAATCAATCGTCACTTTTATGGCAGTGTCATCAAGTGAGCTAGTCATATGCTGTAATTCTTTTTGCAACCTTGACTTGCCAATTCCACCGACTCCGTAATAGACGAGTACTTTGTATTGTTCGAGTGATAACGATTGGAAGGCATTGATATACGAACGTCGCGGCTCCTCACGATCGGTAAACTGCCGGGACGCGGTTTCTTTCAACTGTTTGATCGAGCGTTTTGGTTTTAGCATACATACCCCTCGAAAGACTTTAGTTTATAGGAATATTTTAACATGAAAAATTTAGTAGCTGGGAAAAGAAAATGCCAAGTGATTTCACCTGGCATTTCCTTCATATCTATATCAAGTTCGTGTAAGTTTTTTTCTAATGGGTCCAGTGTATAAACCTCCACCCCATTACGTCCGCTCTCTTTCGCTGAGTATAAGGCTTTGACCGCTTGATTTAGTAGCTGATAGAGAGTCGCCCCCGTCTCTTTCGTTGCTTCTTCCACTCCCACTTTTTTAAAATAATCAATATCCAATATCCATTTAGATCACGGTATAATCCACCCGTTCTTTCATGGCATTGGCAAAACCCTGTTCGCTCTTCTGAAAAAACGCACGGCGATTATAAATTTGGGTGAGTTCATCATAATACGCTTGGTGCTCCAACTGAAAATCTTTTAAGACTTTGTAACAAAGCAAAAAAGAGGATGGTTACTAGAAAGAGGTCGTCAAAAAACCATACTAAATTCTTAGGTGTGGTTAATGCAATGTATCATTTTGTTTATCGATATATAGTGTTCCATCTTCCTGAACCTCTGCATAAAAAATATCTGAAACTGAATGGATTCCTTGCTGACGCAATTGTTTTTCTAACCACTGCTTATCCAGATTTAATTGCGCTAAATTTTTTAAATCAACCACACCATCTGAAATAACCCCTACACTTGTTGGGATATTATAAGTACGATTTTCAGGTGCCATATGTAGATCACCTTTTGTTGCGTTAAGTTTACTTTCCTTTTTCAATACGGATAATTTTCCATCTGTTTCGAAAATGGCATAATTCACCTCTGCGATTGAAAATATATCCTTTTCTCTGAGCATGGTTTTTAACGCATCTATATCTAATCGAACCGTCTTTAATGACTTTTCCATAATTTTTCCATCTTTTATAACAATGATTGGTTCTCCTTCAATCACTTTCCTGGACTTCTGGTATTTTATGTCTACAATACCCATTGTAAGAGTCAATAAACTCCACCCAATTAATGAATAGATGCCTTCCCAAATGGTAAAATTCGGGTCAGTAATAAGGGCTCCACCGATTGTACCAATTGTAATAGCCGAAACGAAATTAAAAAAAGTCATTTGGCTAATTTCTTTCCTACCCATGATTCTAGCTAAAACTAATAAAGAGAAAAATGATAAGATAATTCGTATGGACAATTCAAACAAATTTATACCACCTTTTTACTTCTAGTGTGTCTCTACCGTTATAATATTATTTAAAAAGGTTGTACCTCTTTTCATTTCATAAACAATAACAAAACAGGTGATCTCACATAACCTATAGTTATACACCTATTTATAAAATGGGAGGGGCTAAAAGTTGATCTTACCTGCAATGGATGTTCAATTAATGAACGAGCACTTGACCACTCATGAAGGAGTTTTATATAAACTAAGAATGTACTATTACCATTCAAAGCACCCGATTTTAAAACAAATCATTCAAAAGCAATACATGTTTATGCTCGATCACGTTAGAGTAATGCTAGAACTTCTAGATCCTAACCGTATAAAAGAAGTAACACTTGCACCCATTCAATTAGATTCTTTTCCACCCTCAGTCGAAGGACCATTTGCTCAACAAGATAAACCCGTCGCAATTGAGGGAAGAGCAACTGGTCAAAATATGGCGAATATGAACTTTATATCTGCCCTTATGATGAAGGATCCTAACGTAAAAAACATTCACAAGGAAATGTCATTGCAGCAAGCAAAACTTCAAGAGCAGTATTCCAAATTTCTTTCAAGGGCATTTAAGGAGAAACCACCGATGTCTTCAACAGAACAACAACAGGACATTTTTACACGTCACAAGCATCTACTAATGGACTAAGAACTTGTTCTGTTAAAAATCTAGTTCCCTTTATAGCAAAAGACACTCCTGTTTCTGCTAAGGAGTGTCTTTTGCTGTGATATCAAATGTAAAACCTTGTTTTAGCAGCTGGGGAAAGAGATTCTTCTATTAGCACTACTCCTTCAAATGAGCTTCTTCTTCCTTACGAACAAGTTGATGCAAGAGTGTGTTCTACATACACCTGAACCCGATTACGTCCGTTCTCTTTCGCCGTATACAAGGCTTTGTCCGCTTGGTTCAATAGCTGATATAAGGTCGTCCCTGTCTCATGTCTGGCTTCAGCTACTCCCATGCTGACCGTGACAGGAATACAACCTTCATCCAGTTTTAGTGGATGCTTCTCTATATAGCCCCGGATCTGATTGGCTACCACTTCCCCTTCTAAAGCTGTCCGCCCCTTTAGCGAGAAAACAAATTCCTCCCCGCCATATCTGGCAAAGATGTCTCCATCTTGTAATTGGGTTTGGCAAGCCTTAGCGACATGAATCAGTAATTGATCACCCACATGATGTCCATAGGTGTCATTTACTTTTTTAAAATAATCAATATCCAATAAGATCACGGTAAAATGAACCCGTTCTTTCATGGCATTGGCGAAATCCTGTTCACTTTTCTGAAAAAACGCACGTCGATTATAAATTTGGGTGAGTTCATCAAAATACGCTTGGTGCTCCAACTGAACCTGCAGTCTTTTGACCTTTGTGATATCGCTAAAAATAATCAATAATCCCTTTTGATTTTTCGAATTCTGCAATAACGAGGTTCGTACCTGATAGATTCTCCTGTCATTCTCGGCAGTTGTCACCTCGATGTCCTGATGAAGCTCGGTCGCGTCTAGTGTAAAAGGAATAGAAGTTCCCGACAGGTCCTCCCAAACCTTTTCGAGGTCGTTCCCAAACATGGATTTGTTCAATTGGGGAAACATCTTTTTACAAGCTGCGTTAAACTCTATTAATCTAGTGGAATCATCCAACACCATGACCCCATCATTAATGCTATTAAAGATCTCATCTTTAGCAATCGGCATAATCGTAAACAGGCGTGAAGAGCTAATGGCCCATAAATAAAAGAGCGTCGCAAGCCATCTGACCATTGGGACCGGGTCCACTCCTGGAGGTGTTAATCCGATCAAATAAACAAAAGCGGTGATCATCGGTACCAATTGCCCGCACATCAGAGCGATCAATTGTGGACGATACGTTTTGGCTGTTTCCTTCCAATGAGCAAGGATGAGGACAAATCCGGCAAACAAGCAAGAGAAGGTGAAAATGCCATGAACCACATACCATTTACCGATCTCCAAGTGAATATAAGGTGCCCCGAGCGTTGGATCCACTTCGAACACGCGATAATGAAGATGATGCCAATCATTGGTCGCCACCATCACTAAGCTAATAAAAGGTATGATTAGAAAAGAGATGATCCGTTTTTTAGTGACTTTCAACCCCAAAAACTGCATCGTAAACAATAAGCTCAATGGTGGAGAAAATGGCATGCCAACATATTGAATTGTAGTCCAAAACTTTAATTGTCCAACGGTCGTACCCATCATACCAAAGGCCGCACCTAAACAATAAATGGTTGTAGCTGCGGTATAAAGAAGAAACAAATGGGCGATTTTCGTATATTTGTGACGGTTGAAAAACACGTAAAAAAATAGATACAAATTTAATACACTGGATGTACAGATAAGGGTGATATAAGCGGTTAATTCCGAATTCACTTTGTGGTACCTCTTAGGAAAGTATTTTTCCTTTAATTTAGCACAAGTGAATGATAAATGTAGAAATTTTTCAAATAATGTCGAAAATATTTATTACCCCTGGATGTGGCCTTTCCGAGTATAGCAAGTGTAAGTTAGAGGATGCATGAGGAATGATTACCATTGAATTTGACATCAAATCATAGTAATATAAGTACATCAGCTGCATTGTTCGTATTCATAATAAAGTTTTAACCTTTAAGCTGTAATAGGGAGTTTAACATTGAAACACGAATGACAAGCCTTCGTCTATATGACAAGGAGGACAAGCAGGAATGTTTCTGCGAACACCCACTTTGAGGAGTGGTGGTTTAAAACTTTCTTATCCTTTTATACGGCAAATGCGGCACTACATATGAAAGAAGCCAGTTTCCCTTTGGAGACTGGTTTTTTTCATTAGGCTCTTTTCTAAAACATTGTTGAAATAAACACACTTTTAGGAAATTAACTATATGTTTCAACAGCCAATCAGAATTTTTTCATCCTTAGAAAAGAGCTCCTTTCCAAATTGACCAATAAACCCCGCGTTATACGGGAAAAATCCGGTATATGGGTTTTTCCCAAAAACAACAATCTTTATGAAAACAGCCTTTCATTAGAAAATGGATATCAATTCTTTTGTGTATGGATGACGCTCAGTACTAAATAGATGTTCTTGGTTGAACTGATCGACAATCTCTCCCTCTTTCATGACCATGATTCTTTGACTCATCTGCTTAACTGCAGCAAGATCATGTGAAATAAACAAATAAGAAAGATTCAAGGTTTCACGAAGCTCTGTTAAAAGAGTGAGCACGGCCCCCTGGGATATGACATCCAGACTAGCGGTCGGCTCATCTAGAACAATCAAATCTGGTTCAATACTAATCGAACGTGCAATCGTTACACGTTGCTTTTGTCCGCCACTTAATTCATGCGGATATTGATTCGCTACATGTGAAGGCAGTTCCACCGCTTCAAGAAGCTGTCGGATAAATGCGTCCTTTGAGGTATAGGAAAAGTGATTAAGGGTCAGTTCTTTCCTATACTGTTCATAAGGTTCAAAGATGGATTCTTTTATCTTCAGCTTTGGATTTAAAGCAGCTGTCGGGTTTTGAAATACGATTTGAATTTTTTTTCGATGAGAATATAACTGACGCTCGTTCAGTCGTTCTATCGCTAGATCATTTAAATAAATCGAGCCGCTGTCTACCGATTCAATCCTCAGTAAGCAACGAGCTAACGTACTTTTCCCGCAGCCACTTTCTCCGACAAGGCCGAGACACTCTCCCCTGCCCAGTTGAAAGGAAAGATTGTTTAGCGCGTTTTTTCCTCCGGGAAATGTTTTCATTAGATTTTCCACTACGAGTAGACTCATAGACTTCCCACCTCCTCTAACCCTGATGGAAGCCCTCGTTGTAAGATCGGTGCTGCTTGTATTAACTGTTTCGTATATTCGTGTTGTGGGTGGTCTAGTATGCGATGCTTACCACCTGATTCTACGATTTTCCCTTCCTTCATGACCGCTATACGCGTGGCATAGCGTCTCACATGACGCCAATCATGAGTAATGAACAAAATCGTACATCCTGTTTCTTGTTGTCGCTTGGCAAGTAACTCTAGGACTCGATGCCCGGATACACTGTCAAGAGCCGTCGTCATTTCATCAGCGATGATTAAATCAGGCGATAATAAAAGGGCCAACGCGATCGAAACACGCTGCAGCTGTCCACCACTTAACTGAAAAGGATATCTCTTGTATACCGATTCATCTAAACCAACCGATTCTAGTGCTTCTATCGTTTTCGCTTTCCTGATGCTCGAATCACGATTCCCATGTGTCTTAAGGTACTCTCCAAAATGCTGACCGATCGTTCGAAAAGGGGTAAAAGAGCCCTGATAATCTTGAAAAATATAGGAAAGTCTTTGGCCACGAATCGCCCTAATTTCTTTGGGTGATAAGGAAAGTAAATCTTGATCTTTAAAAAAGATCTTTCCCTCCACTTGCAAATTAGGTGAAAGCATACGGCCAATGGCCTGTGAGAGTAAGCTTTTGCCACTTCCGCTTTGTCCCACTAGTGCATACCACTCTCCCTCACGAATGGAGAGCGACACATTGTCCACAATTTTCTTTTCTCTCGTTCCAATTGATACTTGCTCCAACGATAATATCATTAGCGTACCTCTTTCTTTACATCAAAACGATCTCGTAAATAATCGCCTAGCATATTGGTTAGTAACACCACACCTACAATGGCTAAACCAGGATAGATCATTAATTCCGGTCTCGACCCAAAATACGGTCGTGAGTCATTTAACATGGCTCCCCATTCAGGCATGGGAGGCTGCGCCCCCAGTCCAATATAGGAAAAGGCAGAAATAAGTAAAATAATCTTCCCAAGGTCAAGACTTGCAAGAACAAGAACATGCCCTACTACGTGTGGAAGTAAATGCTTACGCATAATTTTCCTTGAAGATAGTCCGTTGATTCGTGCAATTAACACATAATCTTTTTGCGATTCTGATAAAACGGTGCTACGAACCAGACGGGCATAGCTTACCCATTTGACCAATACAATCGCTAACACTAAATTACCGATCCCTGGCCCCATTAACCCACTAAGAACAATCGCTACAATGGTATCTGGAAAAGATAAAAACGCATCCCCAATTCTCATAAACACTCGGTCAACGAGCCCTCGTTTATATCCAGAAATAATGCCAAAAGGAACGCCAATAAGAAGGGCTATCATCAATGCCAGCAAGCTAAACCCTAGTGTCTGTTGACCACCTAATAGTAACCTCGTCAACACATCCCGACCGAGTTGATCGGTTCCAAGTGGATGCTGTAGGGTCGGTTCAAGTAGACGATGATCAAGATCGGTTAATGTTGGATCATGCTGTAAATATAGAAATGTATAGATAAAAACGGCTAATAAGAAGACGACACATAACAAGGCGGTTACCGCTTGGAATCTGTGTTTTTTCGCCCTCGGCAAACGTATGGACAACCCTGTCATTAATTCGTCTCCCTTTCTTTTAATTTCATTTCAGGATTTAAATATCGGTAAGAAATATCCACACATGTATTTACTAAGAACACAATAATGGCCATGATTAAGATATAACCTTGGATGAGTGGATAATCACGTTGACGGATGGCATCAACCACCATCTTCCCTATACCTGGATACGCAAATAATACCTCAATCACCACAACCCCGCCGATTAAGCTGCCTAAACTAACACCAAATACCGTGATAACGGGAGGCAGGCTGTGTCGAAACGCATGGGCGAAAAAAATCCGCATTTCTGATAATCCTCGAGCTTTAGCCGCTCGAATAAATTCCTGACTAAGTGAATCTAGCAAGCTAGAACGAAGCAAACGCACGTATACACTTGAAATAGCAAGACCAAGGGTCAATGATGGCAAGATCAATGAGATCAACCCATCTCTTCCCATGGTCGGAAGGATATTAAGACGCGCACCGAACAGATCAATAAATATGAGACCAAGCCAAAAGCTTGGAATAGCCGCACCCAGAATGGATAAGACTCTACTGATTTGATCGATCCAGCTATTTCGATAGAGAGCAGACAAGGAGCCTAGAGGGATTGATATGAGTAACATGACGACCAATGCACCGACCGATAATTCGATGGTGGCAGGTAACCCCATGAGAATCATATCCAATACGGGTTGCCCTGTCGCATAGGACAACCCAAAATCAAGCTGAATAAAATTCACTAGCCATAATCCATACTGGACGAGTAAAGGTTTGTTAAAACCCATATCCTCTCTTAGCGCTTCTACTTGCTCCTGACTAACCGATAGCTCATCCACATTTAGAATCGTCAATACCGGATCACCAGGTGCCATTCGAACAAACAAAAAGCTAACAAAGGTAATAAATAGTACAAACACTACTACTTCAAAAAATTTCCTTGTGATGATTTGGAGCATTACTTCACATCCAACTCGTTAGAAATCATGTAATATTCACTACGTGTGGTTACCCAATTTTTCACTTTGTTGTCGTCATAAGCAACAATGGTAGACGGGTGCAAAACAAATGAATTGATCACATTGTTATGAACATAATCTGCCGCTTGCTCCGCAAGTGCCGCTCGATCTTCTTGACTAACGGTTCGATTCAGTTGGTCAATAATGGCCGTCAGTTCAGGCTCTTCTGCTCCACTAAAATTAAGAGCCCCCGTTGGGTGATACGTGGCGTTTAAGTAGTAACCTGCATCTCCACGTGGAGCCGTTAAATTACTATAGGTGGCTAAATCCCAATCACGGTTTGACGCCATGTATTCCTCAGGAGTATCAATTTGACGAATTTCCACATCAATTCCAATTCGTTTCGCATCCGATTGGAAGACTTGAGCAATTAATGGCAAGTCTGCTCTCGCACTATACGTTAAAAGGGTAAATGTTAGTGGCTCCCCATCTTTTTGCATTTTTCCATCTACAAGTGAATAGCCAGCGTCCTCTAAATACTTAACAGCTGTCTTTGATTCACTCTTCTCATACGATGGAACAAATGGCAACGATGGTAAAAACGGTCCAACTGCCGGTTCCCCATATCCTAGAAGAATCGTATCCACAATCTTTTGGCGATCAATCAATGCATCAACCGCACGACGTACATTCACATCCTGTAAACTTTTACGTTCCATATTCATCGTCATTTGATGCACACGGAAGGTGGATGTGGATTCCACCTTGATTCCCTCTTGGGCCCGTAGCGACTCTAAACTTTCTACTTCAGGACGGTACACAATATCCACTTGTCCAGACTTCAAAGCTAGGGTACGAGCATTGGCATCCTCATTAAAAGCAAATGTGACGGAATCAAGATTCGAAGCTCCATCCCAGTACTCATCATATCTCTTTACTTCTAGCTTACTTCCTGGTGTAAAGGACTCAAGAGCAAAGGGACCTGTACCGATTGGTTGATTAATTATATCTTTCTCAGTTACGTCGATAATAGAGACATTCGGATTCACAAGTTCAGAAATGAATTCTGGAAACACTTGTTTCAAAGAGATTTTTAACGTGTATCCTTCCGCTTCAATCGCCTCGATTTTTAACGCATTTTGAATAGCTACACTCTCCTGCAGTGCTCGATCAAGTGATGCTTTCACCGCTTCTGCATCCATCTTTTTACCGTTATGGAACGTTACATCCTGACGAAGATGAAGCGTCCAATGTAGTCCATCCTCCCCTTCCCAGCTTTCTGCTAGCCATGGGGCAATCGTTAAGTTTTCTTCGTCTAATCGAACTAACGTCTCTGTAATTCCTGCTCTTAATGGAACATAACTGGAATCCACATGAGGATCTAGAGAATTCGTAGAGAAATTGTATAGAAAGCTTATATGCTTATCTTTTTCTTTGTTTTCTGTACTCCCTGAAGAATTTAAACAAGCACTTAAAAAGATGACTCCTAAAAAAATAGCCAATTTTAACAAGCTAACTTTTATGTAATTTTGTTTCTTAAACCCATTTCTAATACTCATTTTATTCTCCTTCTCAACCATGTATATTTTGATAATCGGAATCATTATGATTTGTATTATATCGGAATGATTTCGATTTGACAACACAAAACTACTAGTTTATTAAATTCTATTTTCGTTTCATAAAAAAAGTAAGGCTGATCTCTTCTCAAAAATCAGCCTTACTATCCTACGAAGTAACAAAGAAATACCGTACCTGTTGATTCGTTTCTCCTTGATTCCCGTGTAATTGTTCTGTAAAATCAATCCACTTATAATTCTTTAGTTTATTTTCAAGTTTTTCGCTAATTTCATCCTCAATGTCATGCATGAACCTTAGCGTTTCCTCTATTGACATATTGAATCGCTCGGCCGCTTGATGATGTGGGGAATGTTCCCTAAGAAGGGATAAGAATTCTTCCCTCGTATCGGATTGCTGAGCAAGAGAGTCTTCAATCCCTTCAATAAATTGATAAAGCTTTCTCCGATTCCTAGGCAAGGAAGCTACAATATTTCTTACAAAAACCTCCATCATTTTTTCATTCATGATCCATGCCCTCTTTCTTTTACCAGCTGGATTTCTTTACACCAGGGACCTGACCCTTATGGGCAAGTTCACGAAAGGCAATACGCGACATCTTAAATTTTCTTAAATATCCTCTTGGTCTCCCTGTCACTAAACAGCGATTGTGAAGGCGGGATGGAGCGGAATCACGAGGAAGTTTACTTAACGCTACGTAATCCCCTTTTTCTTTTAGTTCTCTTCTAATTTCTGCATATTGTTCCACTAGCTTTTGTCTCTTAAGCTCTTTTGCCACTTTAGACTTCTTTGCCATATTAGACTCCTCCTCTATGATAAGCATAATCATTACGATTTATTTTTCTTTCATATTGTATTTCTGAAGGAAACGATCCACTCTTCCACCTTTATCCGCAAACTTCTGCTTGCCTGTGTAAAAGGGATGGGTGTCCGAACTAACTTCTACTTTTAGTAAGGGATACGTCTTTCCATCTTCCCATTCAATCTTCTCGTTCAATCTTTTTGTAGATCCGGTTAAAAATTTATAGCCACTGTTCACGTCCATAAAAACCACTTTATTGTAAGTAGGATGTGTATTTGGTTTCATATTTTTTACCTCCGATTATTTTTTATGACAAATGCTCTTCCTATTTCTCGCTACGGAAGTCATAACACTCTCTTTATGACTTCTCTCCTTCCTTATCCCATGCATCAGACGTCATAACTTTCACTTTATGACCTCTGCAACCTCCTATTTGATACCCAACGAGTCATAAATCTTCCTCACACCGTTACTTCTTCTACATAAAAAGGTGGAAGTGGATCACTTAGCTTGTTCCAATCCTGAACCATTTCCTCTTCTGTTAATAAACAGGAATCTAGACTGTCTATCAGTTCTTCTTTGTTAAAATCTATGCCGATGAAAACCAGTTCATTCATTCGGTCACCATACTCCTCATCCCAACGTTCCCTTAATTCTGGTTCCTCCTCCAGAATTCTCGCTTGTTCTTCTTGAGGAGCTGCGGCAATCCATTCTCCTGCTCCCTGAAAGATAATAGAGGGTCCAGCCTGCGAGAGTAGACCTGTCATGTTGTTTCGAGTCGCTAGCCAGAAGAACCCCTTCGCACGAACAATCTCTGATGGCCAATTTTCCAACCACTGATTCCATCTTTCCGGATGAAATGGCTTTCTACTGCGATACACAAAGGAAGAGATTCCGTATTCCTCTGTCTCAGGCGTATGCTCTTCATTTAACTCCTTTATCCAGCCTGCCGCTTGACTTGCTTTGTCAAAATCAAAAAGCCCCGTATGTAGGATATTGGATAAGGCAACAACCGAATGTGCACTTTCAACCACTTTTGCCTCTGGATTCAGCCTTTGAAGCACTGCTTTCAATTCATCAATACTTTCTCGATTAACTAGATCAATTTTATTTAAAATGATCACATTCGCAAATTCAATTTGATCAATAAGTAGATCTACCACTTCCCTTGTGTCTGTCTCATCATTCGCCTGTTTTCTATCAAGGAGACTTTCGCCTGACGCAAAGTCATGCCAAAAACGATTCGCGTCAACCACTGTCACCATCGTATCCAATTGACAGTACTCAGGCAGGTTCATTCGTAAATCTTCATCCATATAACTAAACGTTTGAGCAACGGGTACAGGCTCCGAGATCCCCGATGATTCAATTAAGATATAGTCAATGTCTCCCTCTTTCACAAGCTTCTCTACTTCCACCATTAAGTCCTCGCGCAATGTACAGCAAATACAGCCATTCTGCATTTCAACCAGTTTCTCTTCCGTGCGGCTGAATCCACCCTTTTTTACCATTGACGCATCAATATTTACCTCACTCATATCGTTAACAATAACGGCAACCTTTAAATTTTCTTTGTTTTGTAACACATGATTTAACAAGGTCGTCTTCCCTGAACCTAAATATCCGCTTAAAACCGTTACTGGTATTTTTCTCATATGGTTTCTCCACCTCTTCGTTAATTTTAGGAATCATTACGATTTAAATTTTATAAACTAGCTACAATTCTTTCGGCTGCCTGTCTTGCGCCGGAAATATTTCTTGCAATTGGGCCGATCTCCAACTCAGCCAACGGTCCCATCACATACAAATGCGGACACCACTGAAGGTTTTTACTTATAATGGGATAGCCACAATGAGCACACCTTAAACTTTCCTCTTGAATCAATTGTTCAACCCATTTTCCAGGTCTTGAGGGTGAAAAACCAGTTGCAAGTATGACATGTTGGACTTTCAAGAACATGGCGCTTACCCCAAGGGTCAGATCGTCCTGTTCCATGGTAAAAGAATTTACTTCTCCGTTAATTACATGCAGCTTTTTCTCAGCTACTAGTCTCCTCACATTTTGTAAGACATCCTTAGGTAAAGAACCTTTTAATCTAGCTTCTTTTATTTGTTCTCGACGAATGGCATAATCCTTCTCCTTACGATAGGGTCCTTGTCGTTTTAACCCTAACCAGCCTGGATCACTATCAAAATCGTGAACCCGAAATGGATGACGCTTTACTAATGTCACTTCCCCTGGAAATTCTTTTGACATTTTAATAGCAAGGTGAGCTGCCGTAATTCCTCCGCCAATGATAGCAATCGGAGGTTCCATTTTATTTAAATCTTCAAGCTTATCGTCAAAAATATGGTGAACTCGATTGGGAGAATGAGAGGCAAGCTCCTTTGCCCAATCAGGTATCAATAGTTGCTCATTTACACTAATTGCGATAACCATATTTTTAGCCTGAATCAAATTCCCCTTTTCCGTCGTTACTTCCCAACACCCCTTCCCTTTTTGAACATGAACAACTATACCTTGATGCCAACTTTTCTTTAGGTTTGTTTCGGAAATTATTTGATCACTATGCTCGTTAAACAATTGAAGCGATGGACGTTTATACACCCCCAAAAAAAGGTTATGTAGACTGCAAAATTTCCCATATTGTTGTAAGCTAAAAGGATCAACATCAATATGATGAACGAACGGAGACCGCAGAAATGGCATACCTATTTTTTCCGTATTTCGTTTCCATCTAGCCATAGGCTCCGAATGGGGATCAATGATACAAAGGTTTTCATTTCCAACTAGACCATGCTTAATTAAATAAGTTGAAATCGTACAGCCATGAATTCCTCCTCCAATCACTAACCACTCAAACATGTTTCATCTCCCTCCTCTTAATCGTAATTGTTACGATTTACATTCTATACAAATTGAAAAATAAACACAAGTCCTCTTTTATTTAATTTCTCTTACATGGTTAGTTTTCAATACCTGGCGGGTCATAAGTACTTCTATGAAAACACAGACCACTTACAATTTTCTGCACCAATTCCAAATCCCCCTCTATTTTTCCTACCAAAAACCAACTTACCCCTACCATAATATAACAACAATGTAAAATCATACCCCATATTGATGAAAGAGGAATTGTAGTAAAATAGGCTTAGATCATTTAAAGGATGAAAATAATGAAGAAATTAATTGATAGTAAGGCTGCCAATGAAGTCTATAATACTTTATTTATACATAATCAAGATGCCAGCTACGGTATGGACCTTGAAGGAAGATTTACCATTATTAACGATGCCTTTGTAGAAATATCTGGTTTTACAGAAGAAGAAATGATTGGGGAGCCCTTTCAAGTTCTGATTCGAGAAGAAGATCTGCCTCTCACCGTGCATCACGTTAGTAGAGCAGTTGTAAACGGTGAAAGATCCAGATTTGAGACGTCCATTATTCATAAGAATGGACATGTGGTGAATCTTTCCGTAGCCGCTTTACCGATCATTAGTGATGGCGAAATAAAAGGTGTGGTTGGATATGCTAAGGACATTACGGAAGAAAAGAGAACGAAAAAACTTCTAGACGGTCAAAATAAAGTTTTAGAAATGGTAGCTAAAGGATACTCGCTACAAGAAGTGTTAGATGCGATTGTCCTTCAAATGGAGGATGTACTAACAGGAAGTCTGTGTTCTATTTTATTAATGGATCATAGTCTTGGAATCCTTAAAAAAGGCACAGCCGTTAGTTTGCCGCTTGAATATAATGATTTTATTCATCTCGGAGTGAGTGTTGGTCCGGCGAGCGGTTCATGTGGAACAGCTGCCTATAGTCAAAGACCCGTAATAGTTGAAGATATAGAAAGTGATTCACTATGGAACGAACATAGACACATTGCTCTTAAACATAATTTACGAGCATGCTGGTCATATCCTGTATTAGACAATCATTCTCAAACATTAGGAACATTTGCCGTATATTATAACGAATCAAAAAAACCCAATCATATGGACATGCTGGTTATTGAAAAGGCTACCTATTTAACCAGTTTAGCAATCCAACATTATGAATCCGAACAAAAAATCAACTATATGGCCTACCATGATGAATTAACTGGCCTTCCCAATCGTCGACTGTTTGATTTACAAACTTCTTACGCCCTTGGTAAGTATAAAAGCTCGGCGCTTTTATTTATTGATTTGGACCGGTTTAAAGTCATAAATGACACACTTGGTCATGACTATGGCGACCTCCTTTTAAAGGGAGTAGCCGACCGATTAAAATCAAGTATTCGCCTTCATGATATAGCTGCGAGACAAGGAGGAGATGAATTTATCGTACTCCTTAACAATATAAAAAGAAATGAAGTAGAAAAAATTTCAAACCGTATCCTACACATATTATCTACCCCTTTTCAGATCAATGGGAAAGAAATATTTGTGACGCCAAGTATAGGAATCAGTATGTATCCTGAAGATGGTCAACATGAAAGTGAGTTAATTAGAAAATCTGATGTTGCCATGTATAAAGCCAAAAAGGATGGTAGAAACACATTTCGGTTTTATGATCTGACTATGGACAAAGAGCAAGAAGAACAACTGAAGATAGAAAACGGGTTACGAAAGGTACTATATAAAAATGAGTTATCTCTCTATTTTCAACCAATTATTGATCTACAGTCTAATCAGGTCATTTCGATTGAAGGGTTGCTTCGCTGGAATCACCCCGTAATGGGATGGATTCCACCTGCAAAGTTCATTCCTATCGCAGAAGAGAATGGATTGATTATCCCAATTGGTACTTGGGTGATTGAACAATCCTGTAGGCAATTACAGATGTTAGCGTTAAAAGGATATCACCAAATCAATGTAGCCGTGAATCTTTCTATCCGTCAATTTTATCAACCAAATTTTGTATCCATGGTAGCTAAGATCATTAGAGATAAGCGAATAGACCCTAAAAGATTACATTTCGAAATTACAGAGAGTATGACAGCAAACGTTCAGCTTACAACTTCAATACTCAATGATTTAAAGTCTCTCGGTGTTTCTATTTCCATCGATGACTTTGGAACAGGTTACAGTTCCCTCAGTTATTTAAGGTCTTTTCCGATTAATACTTTAAAAATCGACCGTTCCTTCATTAAAGAGATTTCACAAAATAAAGAGGACCAAGATATCGCAACCATGATTATTTTTATGGCACATAAATTAGGGTTAAAGGTCATTGGAGAAGGTGTAGAAACATCTGAACAAGCAAAATTCCTAACTGATAACGGATGTGACATGCTTCAAGGTTACTATTATAGCCACCCTCTTAGCGAGGACGAGCTTCTCTTTTATTTACGTGAAAAACGGATTTTAAATAGCTAGTAAAACTAATATTCATTCAAACCCCACAAAATGATTGGGTTCATGAATATCAATGCTTCTTTGAGTTAGGATAACTCTGTTTTTGAAAAATATCTGTATTTCAATATAGCTAGCCAATCCACGAAAAAATGGGACAGTAAACCTGTCCCCATGATCCTAAATCTGGGATCCAGGCGGATGGTAAAAAGGTGGTACTCTAATCCAACCGCGTTTACGCATCAAATGTTTTAATCTAGTAGCAAACGCAAATTTTTCAGCTTGAAACTGAATAAACATTAAACCCACATCTGTACGAATGGATTCGGAAGCAGCTCCTGCAGCTTGCATAATTAAACTAACAATTTTTAAGGATAACTCATTTGCCAGAACATCATCCGTTAATTTAACACCAAGAGGTATATCACTAGAATCTGATTTTGGCATATCTTCAGGGGCAGTAGGTAACGGAATCCCTTCCTTAATCAAGAAATCATGGAGTCTTTGTCTTTGACTGTTACCTAATTTCATATCTTCCTCAAGAATGGCATTTAGTTCCTCATCAGATGTCGTATTAATCCCTGCTTGAACAGATACTTTGGCTAATTCAAGGCCTGATAAGTAAAGCCAGCAAGCCATTACTTCTCCTACATGAAGAGGTTGGTCTTTGTCCTGGTCAGATTGTGATTTCATAGCATCCATGATGGTTTCTATAATATTTAACATGTCATTCCTCCTAAACTCATACATCCTTCATAATTTCTGTCATTTGGATAGTTATTATTCAGAGGATTGATAGCTATTGGATAGGTTTGAATGGATATGAAAATATATCGGCAACTAGAACAGAATATACGGCACAATTATAGCTCAGAGACGCTCTGAGCTTTTTTTGTATGGGAACTTTTGAAAAATGTCTTAAGAGAGTTTCCAGGCCTGAATAAACGAATGGAACTTAAATAGTTTCCCTCCATGTATAATTATAAAAACAGCATCATACCAGGTGCATCGAATTCTCGGGTTTTAAAGCCTAGTTTATGATAAAACTCTTGTTTCCCTTTTGCGCAAAATAATTGAACCCACTTGATTCCTTCCTTTTCACATTTGCTTAGCAATGCTTTCATTAACTTTTTCCCGATTCCTTGTTTTTGGTAATCAGGATGAATCATGACATCACAAATAAGAGTTTGATAGATTCCGTCAGATATTATCCGGCCAAATCCTATTAAATTTTTATTATGATAAATAGAAACGGAGTACCAACTGTTGCAAATAGCCGTATATAATTGGTCATATGTATATAAGCCTTTAGCGTTCCATCCAGTTGTTTGATGCAAACTGATAAAATCTTCCTTTGTAGGACCTAAATCATCGAGTTTAATCTCCATAAATATCCTTCCCCCATCCTCTAGTACATCTATAAATTATTTTTCCAACCCATAACCTTGATAAACTAACTCCCAGTTAAGAGGTCTAGCCATTCTGTTTTCTATTTGTCCCAAAGACTTAAAACCATATTGTGCATAAAGAGAATGTGCATCTTTTGTAGCCAGTTGGAAACTTGTTCCTTTTAATTTAGGGTGATCTGTAATAATACTCATTAACCATTTGCTAAGTCCTTTCCCCCTATATTCCGGAATAATAAAAACATCACCTATCCAAGAAAATCGAACAAGGTCAGACACAACCCGTGCAAAACCCACTTGTTTCACAGTACCATTAGTAGGATTGCCTTCGTAAACTCCATAACAAAGGATCGAATTTTCAATGGATGCTTCTACCAATTCTTTAGTTATACCCTTTACCCAGTAAGATTCCTTACTAAGGAACGTATGTATTATTTCTGTATTTAAATAATTTTTATCTGTACTAATCGTGAATCCTTCTTTGTTTGTCCAACAAGTGATTTCATTCTCTGACATGTATTTACCTCCTAAATCATATTTGTATATTTATACCATTAAACACATTATTATTCAACTATTCAAAAAAAAAAAAAAAGAGGACCAAGCATTTCACTTTGGTCCTCTACAAAAAATAATAAAGCTTTATTTACACATTTCAGAACTCATTTACGGTGAGAATAATAGGTAAATAGCTTTCCCGAGGGATGGAGCTAAAGCATAAACTACAAATCATTAATATTTTTTAGGCTGATTTTTTTGGGTCTTTTATATCTGAAAACAATAGCCTTACAGAAATTAATCGGTTTCGAACTATAACACCAATCCACGAAGCAAGCCAAGCCTTGATTAATCCAACAAGGATAAATGGAGTAAATCCGCCTGCAAAAGCAGCTGACCAAGAAAGATCGGCAGCAATCTTTAACCAAGCTGTGCCAAATGTCAAAGTCACGAGCATACCAATCGCATTAGCAATCACAGCATTCTTGAAGTTGAAGCCTCTTTTTTCCAAGAACCATCCGATTAGGAAGACAGTTGGAAGGAAGCCAACTAAATATCCCCCAGTAGGTCCTATAAGCTTTGAAACTCCCCCTGAAAATTCAGCAAATACGGGTACTCCAGCAGATCCAATAATTAAATATAAAATAACCGATAAGGTTCCATAACGTGAACCCAGGATGGTTGCTGCTAAGCCAATAGCAAGGGTTTGTCCTGTGATTGGAACGAGCGGAAGTGGAATGGTCATTTGAGCCATTACTCCAATGATTGCAGCAAAAAACGCGGTCACAATCATCATTCTTAATTTCAATTGTTGATTTTTCATTTGCTTCACCCCTTCTATTGTAAACTACTTTTTATTTTGGTTAACAATTAAACTTTATTAATTTTTAGAAAATTTGTCAACACAAAAAAAAGAGGTGTCAGGTCACCTCCTAGGATTTATTTTGAAAGGGTTTTTTATTTACTAACTTAAGGTTTTAGGTTCATCATTCATTGAAAAACTCCAAATGTGTTTTTTCCTTTTTGTAATACTCCATTCTGTCTTGTAAAGTACCTGTGTGAAACTCAAACTTATGACCATCTGGGTCTGTAAAATAAATAGACTTTTTATCTCTTTTGTCCCTTGGACGACCTGACAGGATATTTACATTCCATTTCTTTAGTTTATCGTATATCTGATCAAATTCTGTTTCATCTATCGAAAATGCTATATGTGTATAGGAATGGTGTATTTCATCACGAGGAATCTCTTTTTCCTCATTAAGGGCAAGCCATATACCATTTAAATCGAAATAGGCGGTGCTTCTCCCTTTAACTAACAATTTAGCATCAAACACTTTTTGATAAAACTCTATCGAATCCTCTAAATTAGATACAGAAAATAACAAATGATTAAGACCTTTTACCAACACCATACACCTCAATTATGACTTTTTATATAAAGAAACATTTATTATGTAAAACTTAATATGCTGTCAAAAGAATGAATCTCGGCGGAAAGCTTGATTTCAGTATCGTTCTTCCTCCTATTAGGATTGAACCAAACCCCTTTTATGCCTGCATTTTGGCAACCTGCAATAAAGCCCCTTCCAGGATTACGTCCGTATAATTGTGTAAAAAGAATAGAGTCTCAATATTAAGGACTTGATTAAATAAACGGAGGTTTTCCGGTTAAATTCAGAATGGAGCTCGTTTAGTGGAAAATAAGGGGAGATTTTCCGATTATACAAAGAAAACTCTCCTATTTTTGAATTTTTCGAGTCAATAGGCGGAATTTCTCCCCCTATTTAAGCTATTTTTCATAAAAATTATGAATTAAGCGGAATTTTTCCTTCTATTTTTCCCCTCCGCTTGCTTAAGCTGGATCCCCCAACCGAAAACGGAACCCTTTACATGTCTATCTGATCCTTTCCAACAAACGCTTTTTATATATGTGTATCCGTTCGGCAACTTTTATATTTTTTATAAGCTAACGGTGTCATGCCGATCGCATTTCGGAATTTATCAATAAAGTAGCTGGTGCTGTTAAATCCTACCTGATAGGCAACATCTGTCACATTGGAATCGGATTGTTGCAATAAAATTAAGCTTTTTTGGATCCGGTAATCAGTGACATAATTCAAAGGTGTGTTCTTTAGCATTCGTTTGAAATAGCGACAACATTCCGATCGGCTTAATTGGCCAGCTCGTGCAATATCCTCTAAGTGGATTTTCTCCGCATAATGCTGATGGACCCAATGGAGCATTTGCTTCATTCGTTGGCTTTTTACAATTTCCGACTGTTCCACCTCTAATGAAACACCATTCTTAATCAAATTCTTCCAAATCAACGTTAGATGCACACTGATGTCGATTTCAAAGTATGGTGGATTGTCATTGACCAACTGACTAATTCCCATCATCGAGTCTAGGATCGTACTCGCCCAACTCTCCTCTGGATCCAAAACCAAATAAGGGATATTGGTTGCTTGAATATAAGGGTAAACAAAGGTGGAATACAGCTCTTGCGAGAGAACAAAGCTAGGTAGAACATTCAAACAAAGATACACACAGCCCGAATCATTCTTATCTTTTGCCATGTGGAGGCAGCCAGCATTAATAAATAGCCCTTCCCCTTCTTGAACAACCACCATTTCTTCATTGATTTGAAAAATGGCCTCTCCTTTTAACACCCGTACAAACTGAAATTCATCATGCCAATGAAGTGGGATATATCCATTAATATTTTGATTAATGGTCGTTTCGTAACAAGCAAAGGGTAGCACCACGGTTCGATGATCGGTTAATTCTTTTAAACTATGGTCAACCATAAAATTTTTGATTTGCATGTGACCACCTCAATATCCTTATATTTTTCTATTCAATTACGATATTATTTCATGTGTTTTCTAGGTAAGATAGAAAATATTATAGCACTATTTTTATATTTAAAGGAGAAACAAAATGAATCGAAATAAAGGGATTTTTCTTGTGATTACCGGGGCCACTTTTTGGGGAATAGGAGGAACTGTTGCAAAGAAGCTTTTTGAACAGTATGGAATGGATGTGGATTGGCTGGTAACGACCCGTTTGCTCATTGCCGGATGTTTGCTGTTAACCATCCAATTTTTCAGTAAAGACCGTTCGCAAATCCTTGGAGTTTGGAAAGCCAAGCACACGGCCATTCCATTGATCATCTTTGGGATACTTGGTATGCTTGCTGTTCAATACACCTATATGGCTTCCATTCAACACGGAAATGCTGCAGTGGCCACTCTATTACAATATTTAGCACCTGTCATGATTATCGTTTACTTAATTTTGCGCCACCAAGCGGTTCTTACAAAAAGAGATCTAATCACCGTTGTACTTGCTTTAGTCGGAAGTTTTTTCTTATTAACAAACGGATCCCTCTCACAATTGTCTGTTCCCACACTAGCGATCGTTTGGGGAGTTTTATCTGGAGTCGCCCTAGCCTTTTATACGTTATATGCCATTCCCTTACTCAAACAATACGACTCTCTTGTTATTGTCGGATGGGCGATGATTATCGGAGGTTTGGCCTTAAGCTTTATCCATCCACCTTGGGAAATTGATTTGAAGACTTTACCTTTCGAAGCCTATCTATACCTCATCTTTGTTATTATTTTTGGTACCATGATCGCCTTTTGGTTTTATATTGAAAGTTTGCAAAGTCTACTCCCTAAAGAATCTAGTCTACTAGGAAGTATCGAACCACTTGCGGCCGTATTAACCACCGTCTTTTGGTTAAAAGAACCCTTTGGTATGTTCCAATGGCTAGGCACCACTTGCATCCTGTTCATGATTGTATATTTGGCATTGAATAAAACTTCTACTTCAGAGGTTAGTTACTAAATATCAAAAGCCCCTTCACAGTTTTCCGCTGAGAGGGGCTTTATTTTGCAAACTGTATTTACTAGAATGAGTAGAATGTGTAAAAGGATTAACCTGTTAACACATCTTCCTGCGGATAACGGATTTTCGACTTTTCTTGACGTGCAAGAGAAAAAGCAAACGTTAAAGGACCTAACTTACCTGCAAACATAACAATAATAATAACCAGCTTACCGATGATCGAGAGCGTACCAGTGATTCCCATTGATAAGCCAACTGTCCCAAAGGCAGAAACGACTTCAAACACAATCGGTAGGAAAGCTGCCTCTTCCGTGATGGTTAATACAAAGATCGCCAAGAAAATTAATGTTAGAGAGATCATCGTAATAGCTAATGATCGGAATATGATGGTTTCACTGACCGTTCTTCTTGCCACTACAATTTCATTTTTACCTTTGAGGTACGTACCCACAGCTAACAGGATGACAATAAATGTCGTTAGTTTGATTCCTCCTCCTGTCGATGCACTGCCTGCACCTACAAACATCAGTAATATCATAAAATGGATAGTGGGATCACTCAAACTTCCAATATCAAGGGTGTTAAATCCAGCTGTTCTAGTAGTCACTGCTTGAAAATAAGATGCCCACCATTGTTCAACAAAGGATAAGGAGCCAAGTGTATTCGGATTTCCATATTCTAAAATGAAAATGATAAACATGGCGAAAATATTAATAGAAAAGGTACCGATAATCATTATTTTTGAATGTAAACTAAGTTTTCGAAAGGTATTTTTATTTTTTAAATCAGCTAAAACCGTAAATCCAAGACCTCCAATGATAAACAATAAAGTGATGACAATATTAATAATGGGGTCACCTACGTATCTACTAAGTCCATCCGACCATAACGCAAAGCCAGCATTATTGAACGCAGATATAGAATGAAAAAAGCTATAATAAATCCCCTTCGACCACCCCAGCTCTGGAACCCATCGTAAGGACAATAACACCATGGCAATGAATTCAATCGCTAATGAGAAAATAAACAAGTTCCTGACTAATTGAACGACTCCACCAAGTGAAGTTTGATTCATGGATTGTTGAACAAGGATTCGCTCCCTAAATCCAATCTTTTTTCCAAGAACCATGAAGATTAAAACCGCAAATGACATAATTCCTAATCCGCCTAATTGAATTAAGGAGGCAATCACAATCTCACCAAATAAGGTGTATGTTGTTTCTGTATCTACCACGGCCAAGCCTGTAACAGTCATGGCTGAAGTTGCCGTAAATAGTGCATCCAACCAACTGATCGATGTCGTGGTTGCCCATGGAAGTTTAAGAAGAATCGTCCCTAAAATAATAAAGATTGAAAAAACTAAAATTAATAGTTGTGAAGGATTAATGTTTATCATCTTGGTTTTCATTCTTATACACCTTTTTCTTCAAAGCGATTCAAGTCTGCATTATGACCAATCACAATCAACACATCACCCTTTTGGAGAACTTCTTCAGCAAGTGGTGCCACAATCACATTTTCATCGCGCTGAATTCCTACAACACTACAACCATATTTTGCACGAATATCAAGCTCTAACAACGTGTGATTATGAAGTTTTTCTGAAGCGACAATTTCAACAATACTATGTTCTTTAGACAACTCGATAAAATCAATAATCTTCTCCGATGCAATATGATGGGCTACCCTTTTAGCCATATCTCTTTCAGGATGAATAATTCGGTCAGCACCAATCTTATCAAGTACTTTGTGATGATAATCATTCTGTGCTTTAGCCCAAACTTGCTGAACTCCCAACTCTTTTAGGTGAAGGGTTGTTAAGAGACTGGCTTCAATATCGTCTCCGAAAGAAACAACCACCAAATCAAAGTTTCTTATACCCAATTGCTTTAAAGTGGATTCGTCCAGTGTATTGGCTTGAATCGTATGAGTAGCATATTGAGAGAATTCGTTTACTTTATCGATACTCTTATCTACCGCCATCGTATCAATTCCTAACTCATTAAATTCCTTTACTAAACTTCCTCCAAATCTACCCAAACCAAGCACAGCTATTTGTTTCATCTGTAACTTCCTTCCTTTTCTTCATTAAAAAAAGACCACTCTAAAGAATAGAATGGCCTGTATGTAAAAATACATCCACCCTCAAAAACACCTACGAGGTTAGCTGACGGATTAGGAGTTGAGAGTCTCCTTCTACAGAATGTAGATTCACCCCAAAAGATTGGTTCCCCCGCTCAAGAAAGATTCGGCTTTTTTATTTAGTTTTATCTTAAACAAATATATTACTAGCACAAAATACTGTCAATAGGGTTCCTCTTGGAACACATTACTTTTTTAGATTTGCCTTCATCAAAGAAGAGATCTGTTTCTCATCTGTATTTGACATTTGATCTAATTGTTTTATCACTAGCTCTTTTCGCTGAATGGAATGGTTTTGACTTAACTTCGCTTTTCCTTCGATCTTTTTGATTTTTATTTTGAAACCTTGTATTCCTTTGTTCATACCAGTGAGAAACTCAGCATCTACGTCTTGTAATCTGTATGTACTGTCAGGAGCTTCATATTTTAATACCATTTCATGCAAAGAATTCATTAACTCCTGTTCGTCCTCTAATAGCTCCACTTCTCCATAAACATGAAC
Organism: Bacillaceae bacterium; assembly: GCA_041640555.1. Classification (GTDB taxonomy): domain Bacteria; phylum Bacillota; class Bacilli; order Bacillales; family Cytobacillaceae; genus Robertmurraya_A. The sequence goes on along the minus strand of JBEQAB010000001.1, from coordinate 246,796 downwards.
GGTCACGTAATTCCATGTTGGAACGGCTTTAATCGTCTCATACCAGGATGGGGAGATATAACAATGGGGACCATGGAAAATAGCTAGAACGGTTTGGTTTAGGATATCGGTCCACTGAGGATTGGGACGAGCAAAATGTCCATATAAGTAGGTATTTTCCTTGTTCAAAACTAATGGTAAATGAGTCGCAAATGGCAACCCCTGATGCCCAGAAATAAGTGTCGCAAAACTATGCTCTTTCATCATATCGTAGGCTATTGTGTCATCTGTGATCTTAAAATAGTTTGGAATATACATATAATTCCCCTTTACTAAAAAAGTTAGATGAGTGATTTTGTCATGATAAAGTCCCTTTGTTCTTCGTCACCCATATAAAAAGAGTGAGCTCCGGTTTGGACAAAACCCATTTTCTCATAAAAAGCAATCGCATTTTCATTTTTTTCCCATACACCTAACCAGATTTTCTTCATATCACGTGCCTTTGCGATTTCTATCGCTTGATTTAGCATATATTTACCAAGACCGTGTTTTTGATATTCTCTTTTTATATAAATCCGCTCGATTTCAAGTGCTTCATCACCCATTGCTTCCGTCTGAGCATCCTTGGTATTAACCTTTAGATATCCAGCGAGTTCATGATTCAAATAAACAAAAAAGAATTGGGAAGAAATATTGGCTAATTCTTTTTCTAGCTGGTCTAAGTGAAATGCCCTCTCCATATAGGCTGTCATATTTTCGGGTGAATTCTGGTGCTTAAATGTCTCATTAAAAGTTACATAACTAATTTCTTGAAGTTGACGTAAATCCTCAAGGGTACACTCTTTTAATTTTATAGTCATTTTAAACATGTCGCTCCTTTACATCATTAATAATTTCTCTTGTTTCCCTTTTTTACATATTCCCAGTCTTTTTCTATATTTTTTCTTACTCTTTGAAGATGATTGAACATGGTTTCTACTTCTTTTTCGGAAAATCCCTCTAAGGCCACTTTATTGGAATAATCATTTTCTCTTTTAATATAAGGATAAACTTCTTTCCCTTTCGCTGTTGGAAAGAGTTTTTTAATTTTCATGTTCTGTTGATCTTCTTTTTTTTCAATAAAACCATTCATTTCGAGTTTTTTTATCGCACGAGCGGCTGTTGTTCGATCCACTTTTATCATTTCCGCTACCTTTTCTTGAATAATCCCAGGGTTTTCGCATATTCTCACCAAGTACAAATACTGTCCTTTTGTCAGGTCATACTCTTTAAACTCTATATTACTGATTGAATCTAATGCTCTTGCAATCATACCCATTTCACGAAGAATTTCCTTCATAATTCCCTCCTCAGCATGTATTTTTGTTGCAAATACAATAAAAATAATATATGTTAAATTTAACCTAATTTTGTTGCGTTTGCAACAAAAAAATAATGATAAAGAGGTTGAGAAAATTGAAATATGTTTTATTTGTAGTAGGAATATTCATCTTAACCCTTGGTATTTCATTCACTATTCAGTCAGACCTGGGTACTTCACCTTTTGATGCCGTTTTAGTGGGACTTTCCAAGAATGTGGGATTTACTGTGGGTAGTTGGGAAATCATCATTGCTTTCCTAATCATTGCTTGTAATTCTATTTTAAAAAGACAAAGACCTGAATTTTTGGGATTGTTAACGGCATTGATCACGGGCATTGGTATTGATATGTGGCTTTTTCTATTGCACGATGTTGTTTCACCTGAACATTGGTACAGCCAATTGATTTGTTTTGGAATGGGTTTAGTTGCTATAGGCTTAGGAACGGCAACGTATTTACACACCCATTTTGCACCGATTCCAGTGGACCGACTAACATTAATCATCCAAGAATTAACTAGAACAAATCTATTTGTTTCGAGAACATTTATTTATCTCATATTCTTGATCATGGCCATCCTCTTAAAAGGACCCATTGGTATCGGAACTCTTTTAACTGTTTGTTTAGGAGGACTAATCCTTAATACGTTTATGCCAATCACTGAAAAAGTAGTAAACGGCCTATTAAAAAAATCTAGTTCATTACCAAATTATGATCATGATAATCACCATTCAACATAGCATGTAACAAATTTATTAGGAAGGTCTTCTGTGATCAGCTCCCTTCCCCCGTTTCATTGATATAATAGTTATTATTAGTAATTCTAAATGGGGGCTATCATGAGGAAAATAAAAGTCGCTTTATTGCACTTGCTGCCAATTGCAGGTGATATCGAAAAAAATCAAAGGCTTATTGAAACAGCCGTTAAGCAAGCGGCGGATCAACAGGTAGATTGGATTATTACCCCTGAATTAGCCGTTAGCGGATTGCAATTTTCTCAAAAGATTGGAACTCAGTGGATTAAGCAGCAACCGGATGAATGGATGACAAGCTTTTTTGCCTATGTTCAATCTTTGAATACTACTGTATTTCTTGGATGTCCTGAACGGTCAGAAACTGGAGAGCTTTATAATTCCATGTTTGTTATAAACCATGATGGTCAATTAATAGGTAAACAAAGGAAGATTGCAAGTATCGATGATTGGTCTACCTCTGGCACTTCCATTGAACCTATTGACATGGGAAATGTGAAAATTGGTGTGTTAATCTGTGCGGATGCTTATACCCCAAACATTGCGGATACCTTTTTACATAAAGGAGCCGAGATCTTAATTGCACCATCCTCCTGGGGCCCAGGGCTACACGGCCCTAACGGTGAGTGGGAACAAAGATCAAAAGATACTGGATTGTGTGTATTTGTTTGTAATCGTACAGGAGAAGATGAGTCGATACCCTTTTGGGAAGCTGAAAGTCTAGTTATTAAGAATGGGAAACGTCTCCTTACGCACCAATCCAAACAATCGGCTATTTTAACTTTTGAATGGGACTTAGAAAAAATGGATTTATTCTCCCCTGACTTTACCATTACCATCATTTAATTGATCATTTACAAAAGGAAAGGATGGAACATTCGCGTTCCATCCTTTTTCTTCTATATACTTGATTGTTCAAATTAGAACTTTGAGTGATAGTTTTCAATTTCCCAAGCGTGAACGGAGATGCGATAGCTATCCCACTCAGCTTTCTTCATTGCCACATATTCGCCATATACATGCTCGCCTAATGCTTTAGCACCAAAGTTGCTAGCTTCTAATTCAACTACAGCTTCTTTTAAGCTACCAGGAAGATTCTCAATTCCTAAATGAGCTCTTCTCTCATCTGTCATATGGAAGATATCTTCGTTAATTGGAGCTGGAGCTTCTAGTTCTTTTTCAATTCCATCTAAACCTGCAGCCGCAATGACAGCAAACGTTAAGTATGGATTTGCAGATGGATCTGGACAACGTAATTCTACACGAGTCGCAAGACCTTTCTTTGCTGGAATACGGATAAGAGCCGAACGGTTAGATGCTGACCAAGCAAGGTAGCAAGGCGCTTCATAGCCTGGTACTAAACGCTTATAAGAGTTTACAAGCGGGTTTGTTACAGCTGCAAAGCTCTTTACATTTTCAAGTACTCCTGCAATGAAATGGTAAGCTTTCTTTGATAATTGTAACTCATCTGATGGATCAAAGAAGGCATTTTCGCTCCCTTCAAAGAACGACATATTCACGTGCATACCAGAACCATTGATTCCGAATGCTGGTTTCGGCATGAATGTTGCATGTAATCCAAATTTCTGAGCGATCGTCTTCACTACCCATTTATACGTAGTAGACAAATCTGCTGCTGTTAAAGCATCAGCATACTTGAAATTGATTTCATGCTGTCCTTCAGCTACCTCATGGTGAGACGCTTCAATCGTGAAGCCCATTGCCTTCAAAGCACGGTAAATTTCTAAACGAACGCGCTCTCCAAGGTCATGTGGTGATGGCTCGAAATAGCCAGCTTTATCACTTAGTTCTTGAGTTGCGTAGCCATTTTCATCTGTTTTGAATAAAAAGAATTCTAGCTCAGGTCCAACAGAAATCGTATATCCACTTTCAGCCGCACGCTCAACAGTTTTCTTTAAAACATTTCTTGTGTCTCCATCAAATGGTGTTCCATCTGGATTTTTTACAGAACATAAAAATCTAGCTTCTGAATATCCTTCTTCTACTGACCATGGTAGAACAGCAAATGTTGTTAAATCCGGTTGTAAGTAAAGGTCTGACTTATTAATAGGGGAGAACCCTTTTACAGAAGATCCGTCAAACATCATTTTTCCTTCTACTACATCCTCTAATTGCTCCACTGTTACTGTTACATGCTTTAAGATTCCTTCAATATCAACGAATTGTAAGTGTAATAATTCTACACTTTTTTCTTTTATCGTTTCTTTAATTTGTTCTAGAGTTGAAGTTTCTAATTCTACTAAAGTATTTGTCATGTTAGATAATCCCCCGTCACTGTGTTATATTATATGACATTCATTAAAATGAATTATAATAGATGTTTCACATTTCGACAACATCTTTTTTAAATTTTTTGATAACTTTTTTTCTAACTACTATTCTCTTTAAAAATAAAAAAATACCATGTAAGCATTTACATGGTATCTGTGTAGCCATATGTGGAATCCTTGCCCTACCTAGAGCTCCGATTTCAATTTTTTCACGTATTCCGGAATTTTATTTTCTCGACTGCAATTATTACAATAATATTGCTTCACCAATTCATTACACAGGTACGTTTTTAACGCAAATTCTGGAATACGTTGAGGCACTCCACAATGCTGGCAGAAGAATAAATATTCACTCTTTTTCATGGACCTCACTCCCATTCAATCATTTTTGATTTGTTTCCAACGAATTTAAGTACTATTATGTGTATGAGGCCTAAGCTTGTAAAACTACATCTTTTTTAGTTCAATATCCTTCTTTCTTCTATTATACTATTGAAATCGTTTTCTTGCATGGTTCATATATCATGGACAAGACTACTTTTATGTTTTTAATGGTCATACTATTGAGTAAGAAACCACTCTTATGGAGGTAAACATGAAGAAAACCATCAAGGTCGTGGCTGCTGTAATTGAAAATGAACACGAAGAAATTTTATGCGCTCTCCGCTCCCCAACCATGACCATGCCAAATCTATGGGAGTTCCCGGGTGGAAAGGTTGAAGAGGATGAGGATTTGTATACAGCGATCCAGCGTGAGATTCTCGAAGAACTCGGCTGTCATATCGAAGCCGATGAATTACATAACGGCATACACATGAATATGAGACCTTTATTATTCAATTGATCACGATCAAATGTCGTTTAGTGGATGGCACCCCTCTGCCAAGTGAACACTCGAAGCTCCTTTGGCTGAAACGAGAACATTTGTCTTCCCTTGTTTGGGCCCCCGCTGATATTCCCGCCGTCGAGTTGTTAAGAAATGAATGGACGTAGAAGATTGGTTGGGAAAGAGGTTCACTCTTCCCCAGCTAATCGATAATGATTCCCCACAATTGTGGAATTCAGGGCACTAAATCTAAACTTAATGACTTCATTCTACTAATTTCTGGAATTCACGGGCGTCAAATCTAAACTTAGTGACCTCATTCCACTAAAATATGGATCTCGAAGGCAGAAAATCTTTATTTAGCGACTTCATTCTACTAATTTCTGGAATTCACGGGCGCCAAATCTAAACTTAGTGACCTCATTCCACTAAAATATGGATCTCAAGGGCAGAAAATCTTTATTTAGCGACTTCATTCCACTAATTTCTGGAATTCACGGGCGCCAAATCTAAACTTAGTGACTTCATTCCACTAATTTCTGGAATTCACGGGCGCCAAATCTAAACTTAGTGACCTCATCCCACTAAAATATGGATCTCGAAGGCACTAAATCTATAATTAGTGCCTCTAACCTACTAATAACTGGAATCACCAGTCACTAAACCTTACTCAAACTCAGCACCCAAAACACACTGAGTAACCACAGGCACTAAATCACACTCCCACAAAAAACGGACTTCCGTTGATTTAGAGGTCCGCTACATGTATATCCAGTTATTTCCTCACTATTTTAATCTTTTTTTGAAAATAAACTAGCAAGGGCAGAGGAATTGAAACCTTTCAGAATCAACCATACAGCTAAAATCATTTCATTCGCTGCTACTGGCAGTGCCAACAACCCACCCCAAACAGACACTTGTTCTATAATATCGAACATGACTAACAAGGCACAAATAAACACAAGAGCTGCCCCAGTCATACCTAAAATTGGGATAAACCTTGGTACGAGCTTGGTTTTATAAAATATATAACTGTACATTATCGTATTGATTCCAAGCATGAAATTGGGCCCAAGCATAAACGTCCATTCATGGATGGCTTTTAATATGGTACCTGACGTTTGAAAAGCTGAAGCATCTGGAGCTTCAGCTGCAACATACGTGTGACTTAACGTTAGAAGGGACAGCACACTGATCACACCAATCGTAATAACAATGGCTTCAAGAAATCGAAAACTAACATGCCATAAAGCGATGGTTTCGTTATATCTCCTTAAAATTGGAAACATCGTCGTTGCTGTACCAACGACTGAAACAACAAGAATTAATTCCATTAACGCTCCCCATATGACTTGGTTCGCGTTTTTGGAACCATTGATCAAGTAATCAGAACCATTTAAGATCGGATCGTATAACATTACACCCGCTACCGCCGAAACGGCCGCAGAAATAAACAATACTCCTACTAATTTGTCTGCTCTTTTGTTTATCATCATTTATTTATCCCCTTCTGTTCATAAATTGACAAACGGTATAGCAAAAACAATCAAACATTCTACTGAGTTGGTTCATCTCCGTAAAAGAATACTTCTTCCAACCGTAGTTGAAAGGCGTGAGCAATGCGAAAAGCGAGTTCAAGGGACGGGGAGTAGTTTCCCTTTTCGAGAGCCACGATGGTTTGTCTGGTAACACCCACCTTGTCAGCTAATTGCTGCTGAGTCATTTCATCATGATTAAATCGTAATTTTCGGATGTGATTGCCGACAAGATTTTTTCCCATTCTAGACTCCTCTCCGATAGTGATAAAGTTTCGTAGCTGATCCAGTCACATCCGAAACAAAGCCCGAAAGAATCAAGACTATAAACATTACGTGTAACGGTTGGTAAATGATCAGTGATCCCATAGCAAGAAGAAATCCGATGACAAACACAAAAAATGAGTTTCGGAACGCTTTCAGGTCGATTAACTTATCCAATTCATCCGCAAAATTCGGTTCCTTCTCTTTGGTTGTGATTCTAAAGATGATGTTAAAGATGATGCTAATTACAATGTGAGCGACAATTGAAACGACAGTCAAGGTGAGGACAAAGCTGCCCCAAAAACGAAAGGCTTCAGGAGACTCTAGCCCTCCTTCAGGATACTGAGGGTACATATACAAACAATAAAACCCAAAAATGAGAACCGTACTGATTATGGACACGATACTTTTCTTTTCTTGATACGTCATAATTAACCCCCTTGTCAACTTACTTTTACATCATGTTAAACCTGTTATACATAATGTATAGCAAACTTTACATCAAGTCAAGAAAATTTTACCACAAAAAAGACCGCACACAGTTGGACAGTGTGCCGGCCTTGAATGTTTGTGATGAATCTAACCATTTACTCCTCAGAAAGATAAGAACAACAATAATCAACAACCGAATGAACTTTTAATAAAAAGCTTTCGTTTGCTGGTACATAAAACACGCCGTTATTTTCGATCGTCTTCCAATCTTGCCCCTGTAATTTATATTCAAGGACTCCCGCTTGAATATCCATCTCTTCTTTTTGAGAAGTTGAAAATTCATATTCTCCTGGAAGCATGATGCCTAACGTTTTTCGGGTTCCATCTTGAAAAACAACGGTTCTACTTGTTACCCTTCCCTCAAAGTAAATATTTGCTTTCGTAGAGATTGTTACATTCGTAAATTCTGCCATTGGATCCATCCTCTCCCTTTTCTGTCCTCATTTAATCATAAAAACTTCCATTGGGGAACAAAAAGTTGAGTGTCACATACGAATAAAAACTCTAATTCTCTGAACTGATTCTAGGAATATTAGTCTATTACGTTAATCTCCATTCCTTACCTACACATTTAAAAATGGTAACACATTATATTAAAAATGTACGATTGTCGGTTACTAGTTGCCCTACCATTTTTTTATTTGATACATATGCTGTTGATTGAAGGTTCGTAGTTTTACTATGAACCCAAAATAATAGAAAGGAATGATATTATGGGTAAAAACGGTAAAAACAAGAATCTAGTACGAGCATCCGCATTCAGAGCTGTTAACGTTACAACTCCTCAACCAGTCCCAGCAAATAGTCCAATAAAAGTTATATTTCCAACACAGCAATTTGATTTAGCTGGTGAATATAACCCAAATAGCTCAACGTTTATTCCAGAAACTGAGGGCGTATATTTAATTTTAGCCTCAGTTGGATTCGCACCATCTAACCCGAATTTGGACTATCGTGCAAGAATTGAAATTCGTGTAAATGGGAATCCCGCGGTAGCCATTGACAATGATTTCTTTGGTGGAGGAACTCCATTTGTAAACAGTGTACAAGTATCTACCATCTTAAATTTGAAAGAAAATGATGTGGTCGAAGTGTTTGCTCAAAGCAGCATTGCTGGAACAATTGACCCAGGAGAGGACGGTTCACGTTTCGAAGCTGCTAGGTTCCCGTCACCTATCCGCAAAGATGATGATGACAAAGATGATGATTAATCATACACATTGATGTAGATTAGATTCGTTAGATAAAAATAGTGTAAAGGAACAATTTTAAGTATTTTGGTTCCTGCCCTCGGTACACATTGGTTATGTAACGAGGGCAAGCTATTTTTCCCCACTTTATTTTCCTCTTGTTCTTCATGGTAGTTACTTTTATATTCATTGGCTTTTATTCTATTCACTGATATTTCAATACTTCCTAGAACAGCATAATCTGTTGTTGCCACACCATTATGAAAATTAGCTTGTTACATAGTTAAAAGGATCATGAATCCTATGAAAACCGCAACAAGACTACTAAAAACAAAAAAGCCTTTGACCATCCACCACGGAAGTACATTCATAATGGCTGCGAAGATAGCACCATCTAAACCTTGACCAGTTCCTGTAAATTTCACCGACTTGTATTGATCTTTTGTATATTTAAAAATAGACACATACATTCCGACTATTCCTAATCCAATCAATCCAATAGCTAATAAATAATACAAGAAAGCCACACCTTTTTAAAAATTTTCCATCTTTTTTTAGCTTCTCTTAAATTACCTAAAAAATACAGTCATACATCTAAGCTATTATCAAATGATCACCTTTTGCACATATTAAGAAAAGAGATCAGTGCTAAAATGACCTGCACTCAGAGAAATAGGAGATGAGAGTTTTGAAAAATAATAAATACGGGTTGCTATCCTTGCTGTTCTTTTTCATCTTTTTTGTTGACTATTTTTTCCCATCAGAATATCCAGAACAGTCACTTTCACTCACTCAAAGAATAGTTGGGTTCATACCTCTGGTATTAAATTTTGTAGGAACTGGAATAGCTATTGTCGCAATCGACAAAGATTCATTTAAAGCACTAGGTATTATCGGATTAATTCTAAACTCTCTTATTGCTTTTTTATTTTTGTCATTCTTTATTTCATTTGGGCCTGGAGGTTATGTAATAGAGGATATTTTAAAGTTCTTCCAAAACGTTTTGAACAAGTAAACCCTCTCCCTTTATGTTTTTGTATTTTTTTCTTTATACACTCCATTGAACAAGAAAAGCTGCCTGATTAGCAGCTAATTCCATCCGTATACCCCATTATCATGCTTTCATTTCCCCTCCACAATCTTTGCAAACTCATCAAGAGTAGTGGAATACTTAATATACATCCTTGGTAAAAAGTAAAGCTCATCTTTCATACCCTTCTCAGAAAATAGTTCAGGTGTAGTTGTAAGTCCAAACGAATAGTACTTCTTCGTTTCTTCTACCACCCTTTTATTTGTATTTCCATAAGGATAAGCAAGAGCAATCACAGGTTTGCCCGTTATCTGTTTAATTTTTTCTTTAGACTTTTTTAGTTCAATTTCTAAATTATTTATTTTCGTCAAATCAGGATGTGTAGCGGTATGAGATTGGATCGAGATCATACCGGAATCAACCATCATATTTAGATCTGCTTCTGATAATCGGTTGGAACGGCCGATAAAGTCAGAAAGAACAAACACCGTACCTTTCGGTTTGAACCTTTCATTTTTCAGTTTTTGAAAAATGGCAAATGCATTCAAATTGTTTTTGTATCCGTCATCAAACGTAATGAAAATTGGTTTTTGTACTTTATATCGATCTTCCCATTGTTCAAACGTTAATAAAGTAAATCCATGATCTCGTAAATAGATCATTTGTTTCTCGAAATTTTCAGGGGTTACATATAAATCTTTTGAACCCACACCCTTAAATTCATCGATCGAATGATAAATTAAGATAGGGACTTTCCGCTGAGCGAAAACTTGTGATGGAATCAGGACAATAAGAAAACATAGGAACACCATGGCACTTTTTTTCATCAATTCCCTCGCCTTTATATACCTTTTCCACTTATTATTTGTTCTTTATCTCTTTTCATTCGGTTGAAGTGGCTGATTAGCTAAAATCGTTTCTACTTCTTCATACCCCTCTAAAAAGGCAAAGTTATACCTTGCGGGAAGCGCAAAAACATACTCATTATTTTGTCCTAATAAAGTTGGACCAACAGGAGCTGCACCTATATGAAATTCCCCTTTTTCAAGCGAGGACCATTGAGTAAGAGTAAAAATCAGGATCGGAATATCTTGTCTTGGCTTTTCCTCTGACCACTGTGGGTGCCTAATGGAAAGAATGGGACCATGTTCCATTGTATTATTTTGTTCTGAAATCCCTTCCCAAGAATCCGTTACAATCTGGTAATCACCCCAACTTTTTGGAAGGGTAAAAGTAAAACCATATTCTGTATTTTCATAAAGAATTTCTGTTCCTTTATTCTGATCAATAACATCTTTTTCGTGGTCCACTACATTTTCATCTGTTGTCGTTTGTTCATTTGGATCAGAACTAGATGGACGCTCCTTATTTATTGGAAGGGTAAGAATGGCGAATAACACGAGGGCTGCAACACTAACTAAACCTAATGAAATCTTTTTCATCATAGTCACTCTCTTTTTCTTTTTCTCATAAGAACTTGCAAACTGTAACACATTTTCATGGATGCGATTTTGGGTTTCCTTTGTAAACTGTTTATCGTAATCCGGTTCAGGTAAGGATCGGATGTTTCTCTCTAAATCATGAAATTTCTCATTATCTTTCATATAGAAAATCCTCCTTTGTTTGTTGCAGTGCCTTTAGTGCACGATGATAGGTGATTCGAACCTTATTTTCATTCCAATGTAATATGGATGCTGTTTCAGATACAGAGAGTTCTTTAATTCCTCTTAGGATGATCACATCTCGATAATTTGCTTTTAATGATTGGATCGCCTCGTACAGTAACCGGTTATTTTCACTTTCTTGGAGAATGATCTCCGGTGTTTCCTTTTCCGTTTGCTCTTCCCAGAACCAAAGTTTTTGCATCATCCTTACGCGCTTCCTTTTTCTCATTTCATCCATCCCTACATGGCGTGCAATCGAAAAAAGCCAGGTTTTAGGACTCGATTTTTGCTGAAACGTATCAAAGCCTTTAATGGCTCGGATAAAAACTTCCTGCACCAGATCCTCAACATCACTCGATCCAATGTAATAAACCAAAAAATGGTAGATATCTTTGTTGTACAAATAATACCATTCGGAAATTTTGTTGCTACTCATGAGCTGGTCAACTCCCTAATCCCTCCGATTTTTTATACTTATCAATTAGTCGATTCACAGCCTCATTTATTTCACACTTTTTACAAATATCTATTCTTTATAACGTTTTTTTAACTCCCTGTTCGAGTAATAATCAAAGCTTTTTTAATAGTAAAAAGGCACCCCTTTTTTAAAGGAATGCCAATTTTCATATAAGTTCTATTACACCCAACTAACGATGACTTCTACCCATTTTCTGTTTTGTAGTTCCATGTACAAAAGCTAGTAAAAAAGCCTACAAAGATCACGGTCAAAATCGACAAGAGAAAGGTATCTTTTGAAATGAGCCATCCTCCTATGGAAATAACAACCGTATCGATAACAAATATAATCATTCCAACATTGATGTTAAAAAATTTTGATAAAAATTGGGCAATGAGGTCTGTTCCTCCTGTACTTGTTTCATATCTAAGCATGATCCCAATACCCACTCCAATAAAAATCCCTCCCAATATCGAACTAACTATCGGGTGAAAAATCATGTCAGCTGGTAAAAATTGAGAAGAGGCCAGTAAATCGATGACAAAGGAAGAGATGAGCATTCCATGCAAACTATTATAAAAATAATTTTTGTTATATAACCAAGCTAGCACAAAAATCGGGACACTCAAACATATAATGACTAAACCCGCTTGTATCCCCGTTAAATACTTGATTATTAAACCAATCCCAATGATTCCACCATCAAGAACCTCAAAGGGAACTAAAAAGAAGTTAATACCAAAAGACAATAACATACTGCCGAGAAGGACAATTCCCGTTTTCTTAAGGAAATACACCATGTTGATTCATCTCCGAACGATTTATGGCCTGTCCTTAATATATGCTTGTTATAGTGGTTTCTTTCATAAAAAAGAGCAACAAGTGCTTAAATAAAGGGTTCCGTTTTGAGGTACTATTCTTAAAATTCGTGCCGAAATGACAGTCGTATGTGCATCTCTATTGGTATATAAAAAAGTAAAACTAATAAGCTGTTTTGTCCTTAATCGAGTAACCAGCTAAAGTAAAATAAGCGGATATTTTTCCGTTAAATGCACAATGAAGCTTGTTATGGGGTAAATAAGAGGAGTTTTTCCGGTTACGCAATGAAAAATCACTTCATTTCGATTTTACTGGGCCAATAGGCGGAATTTCTCCGCCTAATTCTCCACTCGGGTGCTTTAGAAACTACGACCCATCATAAACCATAAATAAATCTGTTAAATTTATTCCGAACTTTTCTTATTTGCCAGTATATAACCACATACAAGTACAACTGCAATGACTGCAGAAATTACCGAATATCTTAAAATAGTAAAGAAATACTCTGGGTAAGGGGTAACCGTAAATGTAGTCATCCCGTCTACGTCTATCGTGTTTTGTTCCCTTTTCAAAAAAATAATTAATAAGAAAAATGAACCTATAAATGAATATATCCCCGTTTTCACTAAAATTTTCTCCATGAGATAATCCCTCCAGAAAATTTTGCTATCTTATCTTTAATTTTACCATAATTATCCTGAAAGTACTTGTTATAATAGGTATTAAACAAATCGGGTTATTTCATTCCCCATCATCCCCGATCTTTCCAACATAATCAATTAAGAAGTGCAAAATTATGAGGGGGACAATCGAGTCTAATCCGATATATAAAATGGCGAAAAACAAGCCAATCAATGAAGTTTTAATGACATTCAAAATTCCTTGGTAAGTGTGGGCCAAACCAAATATCAAGGAGGAAAAGATCAACACGGTCCAAATGGAAAGGCCCGGAAATAGCTGAAAAAGGGCAAAAATTAGAAAGCCTCGATATATGATTTCTTCCGTGATTCCCGCTGTCCAAGACACAAACGTCCATACTCGTTTGTCTTGTTTCGATTGTGGCAAAATGTCTTTGAATGCGATTTTCTCATGCTCTCTTTTCTTTAGCTCAGCAATGTCGGCTCTCATTTTTATACTAACCTTAGAACCTATTAAATAATATATGAGACTAACCAGATAGAGCCCTGCTAATCCGAAAGAACCATACGTGACCCAAGTTCCTAAAGTTGAGGTATTAATGGTGATTCCATTTAAGCCGATGTCTTGGAAGTTCAAAGGACCAAATGCCGTTACTGTTAGAATCAGAACGGTCGGAATCCATAGTCCGAGCATAACCTTCTTATAATACTTCACTCTCTCCAATGGATATTGTGCGACTCTCCGTTTAAAATTCTGATAATCAAAATAACCATAGACGGGTTCGTACGTCACGAGAAATAGAAGGACCATCCAATAGAAAATACTCAATCATTTCCCCTCCCTTGATTCACAAGTTCGTAAAAGGCACGTTCATCATCGACGGTAAAAAAGATACGTTGAATGCTCTTATTTTTGTCATGGATAGGTTCTGCTAAAACGATTTCAAAAGTGGGTTCGTCAAAGCCTAATAACGAGAGGTCGAGCACTTCTTTCTTTTTTCGGTCATTCTCAAAGTTCATTTTCCCACTCTTGATTTCTAAGATATTTGAAAGTCGAATTTGAACAGCTGGGCGAAGACCTACTTTTATGATGAGTTCGTCATGTTGAATGAGGATTGGATTCTTAGTGACAGCGCGTAAATCAAGGCTGAGGAAAAGAATAGTCGATACCGATAAAAATAGATGAATCCAGTGAAGAACGGGGCTCCATTTATATAATAAAAAGGAGACTCCGACCGTTTCTACGACGCAAACACATATCATCGCTATGATAAAGCCGGTATAACCTGACTTTTTATGATAAGAAAAATGTCGATTAGCGAATGCCGTCTCCATCACCCTTCCCCTCCTCGCACTACGATTTGGTGAAGCTTTTTCAAAATTTCATGATACTTGATAATATCCTCTTCTGGAAGCTGCAGAAAGTATTTTTCTAACACTCTTTCATCAATCGCAGTCATCTCGTTAAAAAACGCCTCTCCCTTTTCATCAAGTAACACGAACACCTCTCTGCGATTTTCCTTGTTCACCTCTCGTTTCACGTACTGCTTTTTCTCCAACTTTTGAATGAACTGGCTGGCTGCACTGGGGGTTCCATTGATAATTTCTGCTACTTCATTCATCGTCAATTGTTGTTTTTTCTCTATTATGCTTAGAACGAGAGATTGTTTCTGAGATAACTCATTTTCATCTAGTAGCTTTTTGTATTCGTTGATAAAAACAAATTTGATGTCTTCAGAAAAACGATTGGCTTCAATGAGAATTTGCTTTAGGTCCATGGAAGTTCTCCTTTCTTAAGAAGGATAAATAGTTTACTTATATTAAATGTTAAGCACACTTAAATATTACACCATTTTTTTCCTGATAGCTAGAAAAATTTTCAAATAAAAATCTGAAATCGGTATGATTTCAGATAAATTACGAAAAAGTATTCTTATTTTTAAGAATGTCTCGTTCAACCATTTGATTTAAAATTCTCTTTTAATTCCCGAAATTCTGTTGGTGTCATTTTTTCCAAGCGTTTGAAAATATTAGAAAGTGTTCTGTAGCTGTAATAGCCAACTTTATATGCGATTTCTGAGACACTCAGTTTTGTGTTCTCAAGTAAGTATTTCGCTTCAGTTATTCTTCTTATTTGGATTAATTCGAGAATATTATACCCGAATTCTTTCTTAAACGTATTAGAGACATATGTATGATTTAATTCAAAATTCTGAGCTATACTGTTTAAGGAAAGCTCTGGGTCTCGATAATTCGTATCGATATAATTTAAGACTTCTTTCATTTTGCTGCTGTTCTTCAAATGATTCTCAAACTCTATTATCCTTCTATAAATGATTAATAACATCCTCTCAATCTCCTGGAAGTCATTCGTTGTTAACATGTTGTTGATTTCAGAAAACGATAGTAGGTCTTCTTTTTTTGTACCTTCTTTCGAAAGGGAAAGATGTTGAATTTTAAACATTAAGATATCTAAAAATCCGTATACGACTTGTTTCTTTAAATGATTGGGCAATGAACTTCGTTGTATCAGTCCCAATAATTCACTGATTGATTGATCTGCACTTTCTAGATCGCCTTCAATCAATTGTTTAACGATTTGAAACTGTTTTTGAATTCTTTCATTAGTAAATACGCCAAATTCTTCGATCATTTTTTCTGAGTCTTGCTTAGATACGTCCATTGACTGACTGTCTAATTGGGCTCTCATTGGAGAATTTATCTTCCTCTCTTTTAATCGTTCACAAGCGTTAATGATGAGATCAATTTTAGCAAAATAAATATCACAGAAAAATCAGACTTTAGTAGGTGGTTTATTATAGAAAAAAAACACTCTTATACGAGTATAAGAATGTTTACTAGCTTATTATTTCCACACAATGTCTGTTAAGAATTTATTCAGCAATTGAGGCCATGTAAACCAATCATGTGCTCCATTTACATTTTCAAATTCGTAAGGTATTTGGTTTGCATCTAACACTGACATAAATTTTATCGTATTAATGTCAGAATTGAAACCTACATCATGATATGCCATATCGTACCATGCCGCAGCTACAAATAGGTTAGGCTGTCGTAAATCATTTAAATTGTATGTGCTTAAATCCACCCTAGCATCTGCTCCACTAAAAATTCCAAAATAACCAAAATCAGTTGGATTGCTGTAATAAATGTTCGTAGTGGTTAAAGCTCCCATGGATAAACCTGCAAATGCTCGGTCATTGGAGTCTTTAGATACATGGTAGTTTGATTCCATATACGGAATAATATTTTCCATTACATTTTTTGTAATTTTCGTCATGTCCCAACCAAAAACGGAATTATTCATCGTTACCACAATCACTGGCTCTGTTTTCTTTTGTGCAATTAGGTTGTCAAGAATATTGGCAGCGCTACCTGTATTAAACCAATCTGCTTCTTTCCCACCACCGCCGTGTGAAAGATAGATCACTTTATAAGGCTCCTTACGATTTGCATCATAACCGTTTGGAATATAAATACCTAAAGACTGATCGGTATTTAATAGCCCATTGGTTGAATAAGTTTCAAAGGAAACGCTTCCAGTTTTTTCCCCGTTTTTCGGCAAAACATAGGAATAATCAAAGGACTGTTTTTTTGAATCAAAAGGAATATAAGCCATGCTTAGAGTCTGTTTTCCAGTATCCTGGTTTTGGATTGGCTTATTTGATGGATCTGCTATGGTTACCCCATCAACAATATAGGAATATGGGTACCCACCACTAGGAAGTGGCATGCTAATTGTCCAAAAGTCTGTTCCTTCTACTTTTGTCATTTCCTTTACGTATGGGGTACTCATATTTAACGGAAACATTTCTTTTGTCCACTCTTCTGGACTATATGTTGGTACATTTTCAATTGGATAGTCTACATCGGGCTTTGCAAATTGGAATTGTCCATAAAACTGAACGGAATTAGCCGTTCTATTCTTATATACAAAAGTTGCTGTATATCCTGTAGGGGAATGATTATCCCGTTTAACTGTTACTCCTTCTTTTTTTACACCATTCTCCACGTTCACCCCAATATCTTGTGCACAACTGGCAAAGCAAAGACACTCGTGATAAAAATAGCAATTAGTAGAAAATACATATACCTTTTTAACTGTGATTTCATTTTTTACTCCCCTCTCAAACTATTTATTCAGTAATTAATCTTTCACATTAGTAAAATGCTTCTCCCCCCAATTACCCAAATTTTTGTAAACGCTTTATATTTTGATCATATCAAGTGTAGTCTTTTACAGAAAGTCTCACTTTTTTAGTGATGTACTCATTTTTTTCTCTATTAAATATGTTAAAAAGAGCACTCATCCAATGAATGCTCAGAAAAACAGTGTACCTATTATCCTTATTTAAGAACTTCCTCTGTCATTCCGAAGGTTTTTAACACTACATTGCGGTTTAACTCATCTCTCAATGGATAAGGAGTGTTTGTCACATTTTCAGCCTTTCCATCAAACCATCTGATAAAAGTAGAGTTTTTTCCAGTTTTATAGTTTGTTTCCTGCCACTTCGTTAGACCCTTGCCATTTGGATTTCCTTTTTTAACAAAATTCGCATAGTAAGAGGACATAATTTCTGCCATGGAGTAATCAGCAGAAGTCCATGATCTCTGACCAGCTGTACCTCTAATCGAGTGAAAGAAGTACCATAATTCTGAGGAATGAAAGGCCCCATAAAATTCTTCATTTCTGCCAGGTGGTGCATGATCGAAGTAGTAGGTGTAAACATTTAGGTTTTTGTTATGGGCTTTGATATATTCGGCTGATAGTAGGTATGTTTGATGTAACTGATCACTTCGTGCACGTAAAGATAAGTTATAGGCTTCTTCTGTGTTTGTAGGATGGTATGCCTTTGAATAGTCCTCGCCATATGTTGCTTCCATTGTCTTTTGGAAATCGTCCAACGACATAGTAGAAGGTCCTGGAACGAGCGAAGTCATTTCATCTGCGGTGCCCCCAATCATAATATCGATTCCATCTAACGCTCCATCTCTCATCAGATCCACAGATTCTTCTGTGAATACATATCCATCTAATATGTACCCACCACCTTGTAAGGAAGCTGCTGTTAATGCATCATACAGAGTTTGGGTTCCATCAGCGGTTTTTGTAGTCATATAATATTCCGCAGGTAACGCTCTTAACTCTTCTAGACTCATCTCTTTTCCAAAAGCCTTGGTAACTGCATTTTCAGCCTGAGTTTCTGTAGCATTTAGAGATTTATAAGCTGATGCTCCTTGTGCCGTTAATAGGCCATAAAAACCACTCTGAATAATCGCTCGATTAAATAACCCATCAGCTAATGGAGTTCTTAAAAGAGCTGTTACATTCATCGCTCCAGCCGATTGTCCTGCAATCGTTACTTCTTTCGGGTTTCCACCAAATCCATTAATATAATCATTCACCCAATTTAAAGATTTCACCAAGTCCAACACGGCATAATTTCCTGACACTCCATGTTCACTATCCTCTGATAGCTCTGGTAGGGCTAGGAATCCAAACATACTTACACGGTATTGAACTGTAACAACAACAATCCCTTTTTCAGCTAATTTAGATGCATAAAACTCCATTTCCGATGCATGGCCATGATTATTTCCTCCGCCATGGATGTATACAAGCACAGGGAGCTTCTCATCTGTTTTTTTAGCAGGAGTATACACATTTAGGTTTAGTCCATTTTCACTTGCTTTAGGAGTAAAACTGTCATCAAAGTAAAACTCATCTCCCCAAAAGGTTCCAACAGGATTTAAGGTGACATCTTGCATAACCTGGTCACCCCAGCTATCACTAACCTTTACCCCATTCCAAGGCTGCACTGGTTGAGGTTCCTTCCATCGGTTTTCACCAGCAGTAGAACCTGCAAACGGTACTCCTTTAAATAACTGAACCCCCTCCACATCTGTTTTTACCCCTTTCACTAACCCGCCTTCAACCTTCACGATGTCTATGTTCTTCCCTCCTGCACGTGCTGCTTGAGAAGGTAAAGGTTCAATGGTGGCAATAACACAAGCAACCGTTAGTATCATTACTATCAAACTTTTAAATGTCTTCATCATCCATCCCCCTCACCTATTAAACAAGTATTGGCTTACACGAATTATTTTGAATGCGTTTACAATAATAAGCTCTAACTACTTTTACATACTTATACCTCCTCCTAACTATTAAAATCACTACAGTTTCATTCTATATTTTTACCATTCATATATAATCCTTTTCTATAGCACAGAATTGGTTTAATCTGGATTTTTTTAATCTTTAAAAAAAGCTGAGGACCTTTTTATGGTCTCCAGCATGCAGTTGATATTAGTCAAGATCTTCCTTTAAAGGCAACAACTGTTCCATTTCAAATAAATATTTTAATAGACTGTTATAGTCATCTGTCTGAAAGACCAGCTCATCCGTATTAAACACAAAAATTGATGGTCCTTCCAAAGAGGAAAGTGACTGCTTCATCGTGATCTGGTCGATTAAAGCGAAATCCTTTTGTTGTGGGTTTTTAAAAGGAGTGCTGAAATCTTCATCTCCTATGACCAAAAGCGATAAATTGTCCTCCTTTTTGGATAACCAGTCTTTATTCAGAAGAACTTTATCGGGCTCTTCAAGCACCTCGAACTTTTCCACTACTTGCTGATAAGGAAGCTCCTTGCTCACATTCCCCACTTCTAGTTGAATGTTTTGGCCCACTCGGATAAATGTATCCGTTAGTGAAAAAGGATGGTCATCCACATAAATGAACCCTAATTCCCGATCCACTTTCGTTACGATCCCTTTTATCGTCTCTCTACTAACATACGTGTGGTCTTTAATATATTGCAATAATGCCTTTTCAGAATCTGTTCGAAAAACTTCTTTTTCTTCATAAAATAGGAGATATAATGGGCCACTTTCTATTTGTAGCTCTCGATAATAATTCTTGGCCATTTCTATATGAACATATCCCTTATACTCCATCAGAAAATTCGGTGAAGCTTCAGAAATTTTTTGATGAATCGTTGTATTCAACTCTGAGTCACCATTGTATACGCCAAGCAAGGAATAAAACCCCTTGTTAACGGGTAAATATTCTTTTTCAGGAGCTACGGGCTCAACGTTTAAAGGAACAATATACTCCGCTCGCTTACCATTTTTCCAGTAAGCTTTTAAAGAAAGAGTCAGGACGCTTGGATAATTCCCCAAAAAGCTAACACTTTCATCATTAAACATACTAGGAATTGGATAAGTAGCCTTTCCATTCGGATCGTACGCCCCTTTTGCTATGTACAAAGGTTCCTTTCCTTCTGGGAAATCAATATGAAGTTGATCTCGGTATGCCACTCGTTTATAATTGACGTCTTTAAGGTCAGCCAGTTCCTTTTTTACCTCACCGTCATTCCATGTATACGAACCAAGAAAGACTTGTGTTTTTTGTTCACCTAAAGAAATGACCGGAACGGGTGGCTTTTCTTCTTTGTACACCTTTTGCTTGTCAAAATAATACATAATTGTTGTGACCATCGTGAACCCGATCAACCAATATAGGGCCTTTTTATAATCTCGCTTTCTCTCAGTCTGCTTCTCCAACTCAATCCTCCTTAATCGAATTCTTCTTTAAGGATGCCGTATTGAGCCAAATCATAGTACTCGCCAAAGCGGGATGCATGCTGTCTCAAGGTTCCTTCGTATTTGAGACCGATTTTCTCCATGATCCTCCAAGAGCCTGGGTTATCGGTAAAGCTTTGCGCATAAATTCGGTTAAGTTGGAGTACTTCAAATCCATATTGGAGAAGTGCCCTCGCCGCTTCGGTTCCGTAGCCTTGTCGCCAATAAGGCTTTCCGACCCAATACGCAAGCTCCCCGCGGTTAAAGGTAGAATGGATGCTGATGGCCATCAGTCCGATTAGCTCGTTCGTATCTTTTTTTGTAAGAGCAAATGTGACCAAATTCCCCTTGCTCTCAGATTCTATTACACTATGTATAAAGACCAACGCAGATCCTTTTGGATAGGGATGAGGAATATTTAGTGTCGTTTTCGCCACCTCAAAGTCTCCTGCTAATTCTTCAATACGTTCGGCATCGGTTGCTTCTAGCTGTCTCAGGATCAATCTTTCGGTTGATAGTATCACTCTAGCCACTCCTTTTATAAAATTAAGCTCCTAATACCCAGTGAAACAGCTTTGTATACACAAAAGGCAGACTTATAGCAAAGGCTGCTCCAACAGCCACGCAGGCACTAACGTACAGGAGAAGTCGTCGAAAACTAATTTCTTTTCGTTTATAACCAAGAAGTAAAACTTTGATCATGAATGATACAGTCATTAAAATGATCAGAGTTGAAAAAATACTAGCCATGATAGCAGGCATCTTTAGGTGGACCTCCTTTATCTTTCTTTAATGTAAATTTTACCATTTCCGATCGATCAAAAACATAATTAATGAGATTTTCATCAACAAAATGACCAAGCAATTGGTGATTATATATACTAAAGGTAACTTAGCGACCTCATTCTACTAAATTCTGGAATTCACAGGCACCAAATCAATCTTAGTGACCTCATTCTACTAATTTCTGGAATGCAAGGGCACCAAATCTAATCTTTGTGACCTCACTCTACTAAATCCTGGAATGCAAGGGCACCAAATCTAATCTTTGTGACCTCACTCTACTAAATCCTGGAATTCACGGGCACCAAATCTAATCTTAGGGACCTCATTCTACTAAATTCTGGAAAACATGGGCACCAAATCTAACTTTAGCGACCTCATCCTACTAAATCCTGGAATTCACAGGCACCAAATCTAATCTTAGTGACCTCATTCTACTAATTTCTGGAATGTACGGGCACCAAATCTAATCTTGGTGACCCCATTCCACTAATTTCTGGAATTCATGGGCACCAAATCTAATCTTAGTGACCTCATTCTACTAAATTCTGGAACACAGGGGCACCAAATCTAATTTTAGCGACCTCATCCTACTAAATCCTGGAATTCACGGGCACCTAATCTAATCTTGATGACTCCATTCTACTAAATCCTGGAATTCACAGGCACCAAATCTAATCTTAGTGACCTCATTCTACTAAATCCTGGAATTCACGGGCACCAAATCTAATCTTTGTGACCTCATTCTACTAAATCCTGGAATTCACGGGCACCAAATCTAATCTTATTGACCCTATTCTAGCTAAATCCTGGAATTCACGGGCACCAAATCTAATCTTAGTGACCTCATTCTACTAATTTCTGGCCTCTCCAGGTACTTACTAAACCTAAACCTAAACCCAAACTCATCACCCCCATCCCCCTAATTCCCTGTAACCACAGTTACAAAATCACACCCCCACAAAAAAACGACGTGTATTCACACGCCGCTCTCTTTAAAAAACTGAGGCAAATGCTCCTTATGTGCCTCTAACATATCGTCCAATATCTCTTTCGCTATGGTATCCGACGGAGTCAGTGGGTTGATGCACATGGCAAGTAGTGCGGTTGAATAGTCACCGGTCACCGCTGCCTCTGCTGCTACACGCTCAAACGACTTAATCTGTTGAACCAATCCACGAACAGCCACCGGAAGATCCCCCATCGTGATCGGTCTCGGACCGTCCTTTGTAATGATACAACTCACCTCTACGGCCGAGTCGAACGGAATGCTAGCGATCGCACCGGCGTTCATCGTGTTAACTGGCTGGATGTCGCCTTTATCATTATAGATAGACGTTATGAGCCGAACGGCAGCATCGGAATAATATGCTCCTCCACGTTTTTCGAGCTGTGGTGGTTTAATGTTTAAGTTTTCATCTTTGTATAACTCGAACAAATCCTTTTCGAGACGTTGAACGACCTCTGCTCGCGTGCCTTCCTTTTCGGCACTTTCAAGTGTTTTGTCGACCATCGTTTTTGTTTTGTAATAATACATATGATACGGACATGGCAGGGCATTTAGTGCTTTCAAAAACTGTGGCTCCCAGCCGTAACCTGGGATGTTTTTCACAAAACTTGTGTTGTTCGGATCCGTTAACAGGCTGAATACCTTTTCCTTCACACTCTCACCGTCCACAAACACATCCAAACCATACACCATATGATTGAGCCCTGCAAAATCAATGCGGATGCGGGAGTGTTCCACACCCAATAGCTTCGCAATCCCCATTTCCATGCCAATTGGTACATTACAGAGCCCGACGACTTTTTTAATAGAAGAATACCGTAGAACGGCTTCTGTCACCATGCCAGCTGGATTAGTAAAATTGATCAACCACGCGTTCGGACATAGCTCTTCCAT
This sequence comes from Bacillaceae bacterium, assembly GCA_041640555.1. Taxonomy (GTDB): domain Bacteria; phylum Bacillota; class Bacilli; order Bacillales; family Cytobacillaceae; genus Robertmurraya_A. The sequence continues at coordinate 223,207 of JBEQAB010000001.1, read as the reverse complement.
GTCTCGGCAAATGTCTAGTATCACAGGAATCGTCCGTAACCCTTTAAACAAACCTCCCGGACCATTTGTTTCCTGCCCGAGCACGCCGTATTTCAATGGAATTCGCTCATCCTTCGCGCGTGCTTCTAGCAATCCCACCCGAAACTGAGTGGTCACAAAGTCCGCATCCTTTAACGCTTCCCGGCGATCCAATGTTAAATGGACCTCAATCGGTAGTCCTGCTTTTTTCACCATTCGTTTCGCCAGGTTTCCGACGATTTCAAGCTTCTCTTTCCCTGCCTCAATGTCGACTAACCAAAGCTCACTCACCGGGAACTCGTCGTATCGTTTAATAAATCCCTCCACTAATTCCGGAGTATAGCTAGATCCTCCGCCAATCGTGGCTACCTTCAGTTTTTTTGTCATGCTTCATCCTCCTGTGAACACCCTAGTGATTCATACAAATCCACAAATTCTGCTGCAAGATCCTTTACGACGATCGCGTTCATTAAATGATCCTGCGCGTGGACCATTAACAGCGAGACCGTAGAAGGACCTTCCCGAATCTCTGATTGAATGAGATTGGTTTGTATTTTATGAGCTTCATGTAACTCATCGGCTGCTTCCTGAAGCTTGGCCCGTGCTCTTTCGAAGTCTCCTGCCTTTGCTGCAATGATCGCCTCCATCGAAGAGCTCCGACCGTTCCCCCCGTGTAAAATGATTTGAAACACAATTTGTTCTTGTTCCATGTTTCTCCCCCTCTTACTTGATCACGTCTCTGTATGTAACAAGCTCGATTTGGTTTTCTTCCATCATCCGTTTGACATCTGGATGGGTTAAAATCGATAACTCCCTTGCACGCTCGATATTGTACGAACTACCCGTTAGCACCTCTTCATCAATATATGCTGGATGACACATGATTTCTGCGGTTTCAAAGGAAGTGGACTTCTTTACTAAGTCTATGAGAGAAGTGGGAGTTAATGTGTTTCCATAAAATTCATAGAAGAACATTTGAGTGGTTTGTAGAAGCTGATTGCTTGAATGAAAATCATCCGCTGACACTTTTCGAATGGGAAGCTTGTAGTTTCTTGCCAATTTTTCCACAATCGGATAAACCATTTCTTTTCCATGAACATGATGATGCCCGTCCAAATGCGTTGGAGATAAACCATACTTGAAAAATTGCTCGACTTGAGCATTGAGTTCTTTTTCGATATCGGTAAGTTTTGCTTTTTTCAGCATTTCCTCCATTTTGTAAAAACGGCCCGATTCATCGACGAGTGACGGTACGTTTGGATGGATCGGATACCCACAGTCTAAAACAAGATGTATGCCGACTCCCAACCCTGGATGGGCAAGCGCTAGAGCTGCGGCGTGCGCAGCTCCAGGCATATTGACCATCATGGTGGTTGAGGAGACGACTCCGTGTTTGTATGCTTCAAGAATTCCGAGATTGACTCCTTTCGAGTACCCGAAATCATCGGCGTTGATTACTAACTTAGTCATAGGCTCCTCCTAACATGCTTTAATTCCCTTGTTCCTCCGCATACTTCTGGCGATCCCACATTCTAAAGAATGGATAGTAAATCGCAAAAGTAACGCAGAAGTTAAAGAGTTGCAGAAGGGCTCCAGAGATCTTCCCTCCTGTTGCTAAATAGCCTCCAATAATTGGTGGCATCGTCCATGGCACCGCAATACCTGCTGGTTTCGCTACAAGCCCGGTGCTCATTGCGATATACGTGGTAATCACTATCGAAAGTGGTGCTAAAATGAACGGAACAATCATCAGTGGGTTCATGACGATTGGCATCCCAAACGTGATCGGTTCATTAATATTGAAAAGTCCCGGTCCGAACGCAAGCCGTCCGAGCTGTTTCATTTGTTGACTTCGCGCCCTTAGTAGCATCATGACCACTAAGGCGAACGTCGCTCCAGATCCTCCGATATACACAAACAAGTCAAAGAACTGAGCCGTGAAAATATTCGGTAACTCTTCCGCTCCATTTTGGAAAGCAAGACGATTTGCATCCGTTGACGCTAACCAAATCGGACCCATAACGCCACCTACGATAGAGGCACCATGTAACCCACAGGACCATAAGAGTTGTACAAGGAAAACAGCTACTAAACTACCAATCAAGCTTCCACCGAGCACGCCTAGTGGCTTCCCAAGAATCTCTCCGACAATATTGTGTAAGCTTCCAAAATCAGTATTTTCTACTACTATACGTAAAATCCAAACAACGAAAATAACAATCGCTCCTGGAATTAACGCAACGAACGATTTACTAACTGCAGGCGGAACGCCATCAGGCAGTCTGAAAACGATATTCTTCTGGATAATGTATCGATAAATTTCAGTAGACAGCATCGCGATGATCATCGCAACGAATAATCCTTTACTTCCCATCAAAGCAGCAGGAATTGCACCACCAACCATAACAGCTTCTGAGGCACCTTCTGCTAAAAAGGACACTTCAAATGGAGTCGCAAGTAAAAACGCAGAAACCGAAATCGCACCCGCAGATAATGGTTCCACATTGTACTTTTCCGCTAACCGGTAGGCGATCCCAAATCCGGCGATGAGCGCCATGATATCAAAGGTCGCACCTACTGGGTAAAGGAGCTTTGTTAGCCACGCATCCCCAAACGTATTGGCCATGAATTCCTCATATCCTGGAATTGGCAAAAATCCGAGAATTAGGAAAATTGAACCGACGATAATAAGAGGCATCGTTAAAATAAGTCCATCACGTAACGCTTGTAAATGACGCTGTCCGGCAATGCGTCCAGCTACTGGCATTACCTTGTTTTCTAACACATCCGTAAATTTGCTCATTCCAATCACTCCTTATTTGGTGACTAACTGTTTTGCAAATTTCAACACTTCGGCGCCATTACATGTTCCATAGTGCACGGTATTAATCATGTCCACCGGAATCCCTTTTTCCTGGCCTAGTTTTTTCAGTTGAGGTAACATGTAGCGAACTTGCGGACCTACAAGCAATACATCTGCCTGGTCGACGTGATTTCGAACCACGTCTGCGGATACAGCCCAAATTTTCGCCTCTAACCCCTGTTCCTCCGCGGACTTCTCCATTTTCGTCACTAATAGACTCGTAGACATCCCCGCGGCACAACATAATAAAATCCTCACTTTGTCCCCTCCCTTTCATTTCGATTCTAGCTGGTTGATTCTCGGTGTACTTCATTCTATGTTGAAACCGTTTTCATATTCTTCTTTTCCCCATTCAAAGTGAAAAAAATGGTTCTAAATTTTAATGATAGCTACTTAGATAGATGGATGGAGCCCGGAGTGGGAGGAGCTGTGAAATGTAACGATTATTTGAGATAATAAGAGCTTTCTAGACTTGGTGAACATCACTTAGAGCTGATAATGAAACGGAAATGATCTTCATAACGTTGATGAACATCATTTCGGACTTTGGAAAAAGCTATAACGTTCTTCATAGGACCGATGAAGGACATTTTGGGTAACCGTTAAAGCTACAACGTTCTTCATAGCATTAATGAAGGACATTTTGGGTAACGGTTAAAGCTATAACGTTCTTCATTGCATCGATGAAGGACATTTTGGGTAACGGTTAAAACTAAAACGCTCTTCATAGCATCAATGAAGGACATTTTGGGTACCGGTTAAAGCTACAACGTTCTTCATTGCATCGATGAAGGACATTTTGGGTAACGGTTAAAGCTAAATCGTTCTTCATTGCACCGATGAAGGACATTTTGGGCAACGGTTAAAGCTAAAACGTTCTTCATAGCACCGATGAAGGACATTTTGGGTAACGGTTAAAGCTAAATCGTTCTTCATTGCACCGATGAAGGACATTTTGGGCAACGGTTAAAGCTAAAACGTTCTTCATAGCATCGATGAAGGACATTTTGGGCAACGGTTAAAGCTAAAACGTTCTTCATAGCATCGATGAAGGTTGTTATGAACCTAAACATATGCTGCAACGTCCTTCATCAGTGAGATTTTCCCAAATAACTGTCTGGCTTTCATCACTATTAGTTTCTGGGAAAAAATTACCATTGAATAATCACCAATCATTATATTAATATAACAATATAAGCTGCGTTGTTCGTATTTCTAAGTAAGTTTTAACCTTTAAGCTGTAATAGGGAGTTTAACATTGAAACAGGAATGACAAGTCTCCATCTATATGATTTGGAGGACAGGCAGGAATGTTTCTGCGGACACCCACTTTGAGGAGTGGTGGTTTAAAACTTTCTTACACTTCATACGGCAAAGGCGGCGCTACATAAAAAGAGCCAGTTTCCCTTGGGAAGCTGGCTACTTTTTTTCATAACTACTTGCAATTGATGAAGGTGAAAAAACAACTTTGTATCCTGCTCCAAGTTCTTTATTCACTCTTTCCGTTAGGATTTCTCCTTGAATATTATGTTTCTCTTCCCACTCAACCCCATTTTCAACCAACTTATCTGCCTTCCAATCGATCCATTCCCCGTATTGCTGTGTCCACTTCATTAATTCTTTCTTTACACCCATGGATAGTGTAATTTGATCGATGTCAAGATTATATCCGCATCTTTGACACCAGAGAGGATCTGCTCCAACATCTGCTTCCACTTTTACTACAAAACAAGTCTGTTGTTCGCAATTGCAAAATATATGATCCAACTGAAGCCACCAGCCCTTCTATCTTTGTTTTTTGCTCTGTTACAGTTAAAATATTGATATTTGATACCTGTTCGAATTATATATATAATCCACATAAGAACGAGTATTCAGAGTGGTTGTCAGGGTAAGAACACGTTTTGCAATAATTTATATAATTGTTTTCTACTGTCAATATTCTATATACTACTTCTTCAAAGTGTTGTTGAAGAAAAAGTTCATTGAGGAGGAGAAACATTGCCACCAATACATATTGATGAAATGCCAATTGAAATTAGAGAATACTTGAATAATATAATTTCTATAAGTTTTCCACGTCAAGGCTATTCCTCTAATTTAGGAATAATTGAAAGTAACCAAGGAATTTTTGCACTTAAAAGAACAAAGGGAACATTATTTAGTTCCATGTTAAAGAAAGAAGTATCTATTTTAAATTGTTTGAACAAAAAAACAGAATTACCCGTTCCAAAAGTAAAAAAATTCATAGAACAAAGAAAGACTTTTGAATCTTGGGCTCTTCTAGACTTTTTTGAGGGAGAAACTTTAAGACTAGCTTTATTGAATGAGGATAACAATCAAAAACGACAAGAAATTATATTTAATTTTGGCAAAATCTTGTCTAAAATTCATTCAACTCCGTGTCCAGATGAACTTATTAATGAACAACCGTGGCTTGACCAAATGTTATATCAAGCCGAATATAACTTCAATAATCACGAAGTTGACGGTACTAAAGAGTTATTAGAAAGATTAAAAATAGAGAAACCAAAAGAATATAAACAAACTCTTATTCACGGAGATTTTACGATTGATAATGTTTTGGTTTCAAATGGAATAATTACTGGAGTTATCGATTGGAGTAGTGGAGCTTATGGTGATCCACGTTGTGACGTATCTTTAGCCATCCGCCCTAAACCAAATGCCTTTGTAAAAGAAATAGATAAACAAATCTTCTTTGAAGGCTATGGAAGTAAGATAATTGATCACGATGATTATGATTATTTCGCCAACGGGTTATATGAGTTTTTTTAAAACATCTTACTTTTTCAATGGGGACGCCAAAAAGTATGAAGGAAACCCTATTGGGCTTCCTTTAAATGTTACTATAACGTTCCTTGTTTTTAAAACCCAGCCCAAACCAGCCCCATACATCCTAACCAAATTCCAATGGGTATACACAAACTTTTCAACGCTTCTCCCCAAGTATAAAAAGGCTTGCGTCTTCTTAAAAACCGATCGGTTATAAAAAATAAGACGGCTACTCCAAGACTAACCCACCTCAAAATGAGTCCAAAGAGAATATGTAAAATGGCTGAAACCATCCATTCGGTCTTTTGATTTTGTTTTGAAATAATCTCACCAAGCTTGTCACTAATCATCGATGTACTTACCCCATACACTAAAATAACGGGAAAGCTATACATCATATAAAAAGGAATGCTCGTTATAGCGGAAACCAAATACGTTTGGCTATTACCTTCCCCAAGAGAAAGAAAAATCAAACCAAAAATTATAGCAAAAATAGACCCTGATAAGGATGCAGCGACGATTTTTCTAGGTAAAATCCCTTTCACGCTCCCTCTTTTTATTTTTATATCTATCGTAACATAAATTTCCATATTATAATTTGATTACAACAGCAAGAAAGCAACGTGAAATATGTTAATGTTTTTTCTAATCACCCTATATATAATAGAATCAAATGGTTGCATTTGTCGGAGGAAGTCTCATGGAAATCACTCAACATTTCTTTTTTAATCTTTCCTTAATCATCATTATCCTGTTCTTTGCCCTTGTTTGGTCGGCCAAGATGAGAAATTTTTCTATATCGAAACGTTTTTCATTGTTTTGGGGCATTGTTCTCCTTTGGTCATGCTTTCAGTTCTCATATCAGCCCGTACCACATATATCAATGGATTTACGAGAGCTTCCCGTCTTGATTGGTGGACTTTACTTAGGTATTGGCCCTATCCTTTCTTTGATGGTTATTTTTATTAGAGGATTGTATGGTATTGATGCAGGATTCTTTGCAAATATCACCCTTTATTTACCGCTAGCCTTTATCTTTTGGAAAATTTATCCCTGGTTTTGGAATCAACGTCCATCTCGTCGGGTAGTCATTTCCATCTCGTTTGGCCTGGTACTTAGTATCTTAACTGTATCTTCTTTAGTATTTATGGATTTACATGTTAATCGATTGGATGCATACATAGCTTACCTAGTGGTTCCTAACTTAGGAATCGCCATGATTTCCATAACGAGTGAGTTTGTAATAAAGAATTTCCATTTACAAAATCAATTGATTAAATCAGGTAAGTTAGAAGTGGTGGAACAAATGGGCGCAGCCATTTCCCATGAAATACGAAATCCACTTACCTCTGCTAAGGGTTTTGTTCAGTTGCTATTAGAAGGGCCACAAACCTCTCAAAAACACACCGAATATCTAAACATCATTTCACATGAATTGATCTTAGCTGAACAGGTCATAAAGGATTATCTAACCTTTTCAAAGCCATCGTTAGAACAAGTGGAACCAATTGATGTTAATAAGGAACTCTCTCTTATTGTAAAAATGCTGCAACCCACAGCCAATCAAAATTCGGTTGAAGTTATTTGTAAAATTGAAAAGGAAGGATATATTATCGGTGATCGGCTAAAATTTCACCAATGTCTGTTGAATGTGTTAAAAAACGGAATTGAATCCATGCCTACGGGTGGTCAGTTACTCATCCGTACAGAGACGAACAATAAAAATGTAATCATTTCCGTCACTGACCACGGAATTGGTATGACAAAAGAACAATTGGATCGATTGGGAGAACCTTATTACTCCACAAAAGGGTCAAAGGGTACGGGTCTTGGCATGATGGTGGTATATAGTATTGTGAAAGCCATGAATGGGATGATTCGTGTGCAAAGCGAAGTGGGAGTCGGGACAACCTTTCGTTTTATCTTTCCATCTGTCGCCGACCTAGGTGGCTTTTTCCGAACGAAAACATTCAATGTATCAGAATAAAGCTCAGAGAGGATTTAATCTACATGAATAAACAGGAAAGCGGCTACCGATGGGTTGTGTTTGGCAGTGTCTTGTTTGCCTACTTTTTAATCGTCAGTCAACGAACCGCACCAGGTCTGATTACCGACCAATTAATGACTGATTTTCAAGTTTCCGCTTCTCTTATCGGACTTATAACTGGAATTCAATTTTTAGCCTATGCAGGACTGCAAATACCGGTCGGATTGTTGTCTGATCGATTCGGTCCTAATCATTTTCTTATTTTTGGAACCCTGCTTAATGGAATAGGAAGTGTCATATACAGTGTGGCCCCAAATGAGTATGTGTTATTGCTTTCTCGAATCTTAGTGGGAATGGGAGACGCGACGATTTTTGTCAATTTTGTTTTAATTATGAACCAGTGGTTTAAAGTTCAAGAATTTATCGGTTTATTAGGTATCGTTTCTATGACAGCTAGTCTTGGGTCTCTATCATCAACTGTTCCCTTTTCTGCGTGGATTTCTTTTTCAGGTTGGAGAACACCCTTTTTAACCATCGGACTCATTTTAATAGCATCATCCGTTCTTCTCTATACCGTTCTAGTTTCCAAGCCTAAAAAGTTATTTAAAGATACTCCCACATCCAAAAAACGTTCCAGCAAAAAGCGTGAAAATGTTTGGGTGATTCTCAAGCGTGTGTTTTCCACTCAGCAAGGTTGGGCGACGTTCCTCTGCCACTTTGGAATTGTTGGTACCTATATTGGATTTATCGGTTCTTGGGGCGTTCCTTTTGGAATTCAAGTGTTCGACTTGTCACGAGCTGAGGCCAGCCAACTGATTATGTATTGTCTATTCGGCTCCATTATTGGTGGACCGTTAATCAGTTGGATTACGAGCAGATTAGATTCGATCAAAACCATTTACACCCTCATTCATATCACCGTCTTTTTTAGTTGGGGCGGATTGTTTTTTGCTGGTGTGAATCCTTCCTTTTTCATGGTAGTGGCTTTGCTTTTTATCATTGGATTTGGAAATGGTGCGAGTTCACTAACATTTGCTGTTGTACGAAAGTCGTTTCCTATAGAAGAAGTGGGCGTTGTATCCGGTTTTGCCAATACAGGCGGCTTTCTAAGTGCCGTTTTATTGCCCAGTATTTTTGGAAAAGTACTAGATCTATTTCCGCAACATGCCATACATATGGGCTATCATTATGGATTTTTAATTCCCGTGCTTTTCTCCTTTATGGGATTAGTCGGAGTGATGTTAATTAAAGAACCTAAAAAGGAAGAAAAGAGGCTTCTAAGCGTTACGTAGAAGGCGGGTTTATCCCCGCCTTTTTGTTATCTTTTAAATCCACCTTCGGAATGAATAATCTGACCCGTGATCCAGTCCGCCTCTTCACTAACGAGAAATTTAATCGTTTTTGCCACATCACTTGGCATTCCTACTCGCCCGAAAGGAAACAATGGCGTTAGCTCCACTTTTAGTTCTTCTGTCATCCAGCCGGTATCTGTTGGTCCTGGGTTCACGGCATTCACCGTAATACCTAGAGGAGCCACTTCTGCTGATAGCGTAATTGTTAGCGCATCGATAGCCCCCTTTGTGGTTGCATACGCTAATTCACCTGGCATCGGCCCTTTAAACTGACCCGAAGTTAGGTTGACGATTCTTCCACCTGATTTTTTTTGAAACCTTTTAGCAAATGTCGTACTCACTAATGTGGTTGACCGAATATTGACAAAATAATGCTTATCTAATTCTTCAATCGTTACATTTGAAAAATCATTATTCGTAGAATAGGCGGCATTATTAATTAAAATATCCGGTTCACCCAACTCTTCACATACCTGATTGAGTAGCTGTGTGGGCGCATCAGCTAGCGTTAAATCTAACTCCATACACCCCACCTTCACCCCTTTTTTCACCAATTCTTCTTTTAATCGATCTGGCTCATCACTCTGAACACTCCAAGGCATCGTTTGATCATATTGTGTCCAGTATGTAAAAAACAGATGGTAGCCTGCCTCCGCTAACTCTAAACAAATAGCCGCGCCAATTCCTTTCAGCCGACTTACCCCTGTAACAATCGCAATTTTTTCTTTTAATGGCTGCATTGATATTCCTCCATTCCTCATTCCCCCAAATTTCTCCACTTTCTCATTTTACAAAATGAAACAAAAGAAGGAAAGATGGTCAATTTCCATCTTTCCTTCTCTTTCTCACAGCTTAAATTTGGCTAGTTCTAGTTGAAGATCAGTTGCAATTTGAGCTAACGCTTCACTTGATGCTGTCATTTCTTGTACCATGGCCGCTTGTTGCTGTGTTGCAGCAGATACATTTTGAGCTCTTTCATCATTGGTTACAGCCAACTCATTCACCGCATCCACAACGGCTTTCATTTGATCCACTTCTCTAAGAATATGAACGATCGAGTGATAGACCTCTTCTGTATGCTTCGTCATATGACCAATCGCATCATAAATTTGATGGAAGGATTGTCCTGTTTGTTCGACCACATGAATTCCTGACCGGGTAGACTCTGTACTTGATTTCATAACAGACACAGAGGTACTAATCTCACTCTGAATTTCGTGTATTAACTCCTTAATATCACCAGAGGCTTTACTTGATTGCTCTGCTAGTTTTCTCACTTCATCTGCTACAACGGCAAAGCCCTTTCCATGCTCCCCAGCTCTAGCGGCTTCAATCGCTGCATTTAATGCCAGCAAGTTGGTTTGTTCAGCGATCGAATTAATTAGACCAACGATCTCTTCGATTTTTCTGGATTTATTATCCAATTGGTCGATGGACTGAGAGGTTTGTTGGACGGTTGAATGGATTTCATTCATTTGTTCAATGGCCCTTTTCACATCGTTGGTTCCATCATGTGCGAGAATCGTCGTTTGTGTAGAAGAGTTTTTCACATTTTCTATATTGGAGGTAATTTGCTCCATCCTTTGGTAAATCGCACTCGTACTATTTTTCATTTGGCTCGTATAATTGTTTTGCTCATTATTATTCGCAGCTACATCTTGGATAGACCCGGCTACTTCCGCTACGGAAGAAGCTGTCTCTTCCGCACTCGCCGATAATTCTTCTGCACTTGCCGCTACTTGTTCAGAAGAGGAACGAATCGTATAAAACATTTGGTTTAATTGATTTAATGCTTGATTGTAATGCTCACCCATTTGTCCCAGTTCATCATTTGATTTTATTTGAATCGGATGAGTTAAATCACCCTCCGCAAGGTATCCAATCTTCTCCACAAATTGCTTCATCTTTTTTGACATGTTTGAACTAAACACCATAATTAAAGTGATGGAAACTAGTAAAAAGAAGGCAGTTATACCAACGGATTTTACTAGCAAAGAAGTAACTCCATCATATAGTTCACTCTTAGGCGCTACCGCAACCAGTTTCCATCCAGTTTCAGGAAAAGTAGAGTAAAAAGCCTCCCATTCCTGATTGTTCGATGTAAAAACCATGTTTCCATTATCTTGACCAAGGATCTCTTTTCCTAGTTGTTTTAGCTCGGAATCGTCCAGGATGTTATCGGTCATTGCTTTTTCTTTATGAGCAATAAATTCTCCCGATAATCCTAAAAGGAACAGATGGCCTGATTGTTCAAACGTTTGAGTAACAATTAAGTCTTGTATCGTTGTTAAATCATAGTCTGCGGTAATATTTCCAATAAACTTCCCATCAACAAAAATCGGAACAGAAGCGGTAATTAATGTCTTATTTAACCCCTCATCATAGTAAGGTGCTGACCATGCGATCTTCCCTTCCCCTACCTCTTTCCCTTGAATATACCAATCTAGCTCCGGATAGTTATATTCAGCAGTTTCATATTCCTCTGTGTACGTAATCGCCTCACCATCTTTATAAACATACGGTCCAAAAAATTCAGTATTCTCGTTATATTGAAATGGCTCCAACCAAATACCAAGCCCAAAGGTATTCGCGTTTAATTTAATAGTTTCTTCTAAGGATTTTTTATAATCGTCTTTAACTAGCGCGTTCCCTTTAACCTTGTACAACGTAGCAATGGACTCAGCAAGCCTAGTGTGGGCTGTGAAACCATGCTCCATCTCCTCTAAAACCGTCGCCATTTGATTATTCACACTAGAATCTGTCAGTTCAGTGATTTCTTTTTTCGAGCTAAAAAAACTTAAAGCCGTAATTGCAATCGTAGAAATAAGAATAATAGGTAAAAACATACTGAGCATTTTGATTTTAATACTACTTTTTCTCTTTATCATAAACCTACCCCCAGGAAGTCTCTTTTGTTGGTAATTGGTAAACATATAGTTCCCTCTTATCTTATATCGGTCAACGCCCTCATAGCTTAACTTCCATTTGTTACAAATAGGTGGCGACCATGTATCCTTTTCCCCTCCGAATCATTCGCAAACAACCTTCGAAACTAAGAATATATCCTTGTGAATCATTCGGAAACTCCCTTTGAATCAAAGTATATAGGTGCGAACGATTCGAAAGCTCCCTTCGAAACATAGTTTATAGGTGCGAACGATTCAAAAGCTCCCTTCGAAACAAAGTTTATAGATGCGAACGATTCAAAAGCTCCCTTCGAAACATAGTTTATAGGTGCGAACGATTCAAAAGCTCCCTTCGAAACAAAGTATATAGGTACGAATGATTCGAAAGCTCCCTTCGAAACAAAGTATATTACCCTCCGATCGTTTCGGAAACACCCTTCGAATGCCTGTTGTAGCTGCCATTCAACCGAATTCTTATATCAGCTTTATGGAAAAATGAAATATTTTAGTTTCTAATATTTTCATAATGTAATTGTTACCTTTTCCTTATTTATGTATAATTGGAAGAAAATTAAAATAGGAGGAAAGATCTATGCTTTATAACCTAATGTTGTTTTTCCACATATTTGGGACCTTGTTGATGTTTATGGGGGTTGCCATTGCTCTAACGGCATTGCTCTCCATCCTTTATGCAAAGGATACGAAGTCGATCAGAACATGGGCGAAGGTTGCGGTGAAGTCAGATGGACTCATTCCCATTAGTGTAGTCTTTATATTATTTCCTGGTTTATATTTAGTGTTTTCGACTTGGGGCTGGGGAACGGGTTGGATTGATCTTTGCTTAGCTACTCTTATCGCAATGACAATTATGGGACCCGTAATCAACCTGCCACGTTTAAAAGCTATTTTAGAAGCAGCGAACAATGAAACAAACAGCTCCCCTTCTACCGTACTTATACAAAAGATACATAACAGAACTCTTTGGAACTCATTTATGATCATGACCATGCTTGGATTTGGCATTGTATTTTTAATGACAATGAAGCTCGCCATGGTCGGCTCTCTAATTACCCTTTTGGTTACAGTTGTTCTTGGATACGTATTAGCTACCATTATTTTAGGGAAAGCTTCTAACAGTAACAAAATAAATACAGGTTCTAATCAGACATTAACGAAGTAAAGGAAAACCGTTCGGAGCTTCTGCTTCAATTGTTTTGTTTTGAATCGCTATACAGTTAAAAGACATAGAAAATGAGAGTATACGGACTGGACTTGATAGAATTTGCACTAGGTTGTCTGAATCCAGAGGGTATTCGGACTGGCATCTTATCGAAATGACACTGACCTGTCCGAATCCTGTGATTATTCGGACTGCTCTCCATCGATTTGACACTGCTCTGTCCGAATCCAGAGGCTATTCGGACTGGATCTTATCGAATTGACACTGGCCTGTCCGAATCCAGTGATTATTCGGACTGCTCTCCATCGATTTGACACTGGTCTGTCTAAATCCAGTGATTATTCGGACTGCTCTCCATCGATTTGACACTGGTCTGTCTAAATCCAGAGGCTATTCGGACTGGATCTTATCGAAATGTCGCTGGCCTGTCCGAATCCTGTGATTATTCGGACTACTCTCCATCGAATTGACACTGCCCTGTCTGAATCAAGAGGCTATTCGGACTGGATCTTATCGAAATGGCGCTGGCCTGTCCGAATCCTGTGATTATTCGGACTGCTCTCCATCGATTTGACACTGGCCTGTCTAAATCCAGAGGCTATTCGGACTGGACCTTATCGAATTGACACTGCCCTGTCCAAATCCTGTGATTATTCGGACTGCTCTCCATCGATTTGACACTGCTCTGTCCGAATCCAGAGGCTATTCGGACTGGATCTTATCGAAATGACGCTGGCCTGTCCGAATCCTATGATTATTCGGACTGCTCTCCACCGATTTGACACTGCCCTGTCTGAATCCAGAGGCTATTCGGACTGGATCTTATCGAAATGTCGCTGGCCTGTCCGAATCCTATGATTATTCGGACTACTCTCCATCGAATTGACACTGCCCTGTCTGAATCAAGAGGCTATTCGGACTGGATCTTATCGAAATATCGCTGGCCTGTCCGAATCCTATGATTATTCGGACTACTCTCCATCGAATTGACACTGCTCTGTCCGAATCCAGAGGCTATTCGGACTGGATCTTATCGAAATGACACTGGCCTGTCCGAATCCTGTGATTATTCGGACTACTCTCCATCGAATTGACACTGCCCTATCTGAATCCAGAGGCTATTCGGACTGGACCTTATCGAAATGTCGCTGGCCTGTCCGAATCCTGTGATTATTCGGACTGCTCTCCATCGAAATGACACTCGCCTGTCTGAATCCAGAGGCTATTCAGACTGGACTTTACCGAATTGACACTGCCCTGTCTAAATCCAAAGGCTATTCGGACTGGACCTTATCGATTTGACACTGGCCTGTCCGAATCCTGTGATTATTCGGACTGCTCTCCATCGATTTGACACTGGTCTGTCTAAATCCAGAGGCTATTCGGACTGGACCTTATCGAAATGTCGCTGGCCTGTCCGAATCCTGTGATTATTCGGACTGCTCTCCATCGATTTGACACTGGCCTGTCCGAATCCTGTGATTATTCGGACTGCCCTCCTTCGAAATGACGCTGGCCTGTCCGAATCCAGTGATTATTCGGACTGCTCTCCATCGATTTGACACTGCCCTGTCTAAATCCAGAGGCTATTCGGACTGGACCTTATCGAAATGTCGCTGGCCTGTCCGAATCCTGTGATTATTCGGACTGCTCTCCATCGATTTGACACTGCCCTGTCCGAATCCAGAGGCTATTCGGACTGTATCATACCGAAATGACGCTGGCCAGTCCGAATCCTAATAGTATTCAGAATGGGCTTTACTTTTCACCATATTAGTTAACTCCAATCTACAAACCTCCCTGTATAAATCTGCGAATATCCCCTTTTTCACTTTCACCCCATTAAATTTTTATTTTTCCTTAGAAAAGTAACGCAAATCATTTGACTAATAATTCACAATCTTTTATCATTAACACATACAAACAAATATCTCCTTAAAGGGGAGTAGCTTTTACAGCAAAGTCGTCACTACGGAGTCACTATTCTCCCGGCTTTGTTGGCAACCATTTGTCGTTGTTAGCAAGACCTTTACCTGTTTGTAAAGGTTTATTTACATTAAACCTTTACCATAGTGGTAGAGGTTTTTTATTGAATGATATTGTCAGAAAAATCAAATTTTAATAACAGGAAGGAAGAAAGAGATGAAACCCGGAAAACCAACTTTAGAAGAACTGATGAAACGAAACAAAGAGGAATTACTCAAGGATAAATTATTAGTCGAGAGGATCGAAAGACGCGTAGAAGAAAAAATTATTAAGCAATAACGCAATATAGTTGGCCCCATCTATACAGATGGGGCCTTTCTTTGTTAATTTAAAGCTTTCTCCACAACATAATCTTCATTTGAACTCTTTACAACCATATCGAAATGATGATGATATGGATGCATGAATAATTCATATTGAATTCTGCGCTCTTTATGAGAATTTCTCAAGTAATTTAGGTCGGTTCCCCTTTCAGTAACATCACGAATACTCCTTCTCATCAACTCGGTTTCTTCATCCGTATAGAAGTAGATTTTCAAATCGAATAAATCTAGATCAGTAAAAGCGACACTCATGCCTTCTACGATATTCACTTTTTTGGTAGAAATCAAAGTTCTTTTTTTGCCAATCGAATAAAAATCATATCCCTCTCTTAACATATGTATATCTCTTTCTAATGCAGATACCTGATGTGCCAATGGATGACAAGCGGTCATTTTATCACGATGAATTTGATTTCCATACTCATAATCTATTTGCGTGTACTTCCTAAGATTCGAGCCAATAATGTATGGATCCGTATTCATATAATTCACCTCATTAGGATCCAGTAATTTTAATAGACTATGAGCAAATGTAGTCTTTCCAGAAGCACCATGGCCCGATATACCAATCATTATTTTTCCATCCCTGCTATTTATCCAATTTGCCATCTTATGTAATAGCTTTTCCATCTTATCCTCCATTTCTACCTAAAACCACCTGGATACCCTCAACTTAGCATAGTTAACGGATCGTTTTCCCCACCTGTGAAAGTGCATATTGAATCCCATGCTGCAATGTTTGAAATACTTCAAAACGACTAAGCGTCACATGGGCTTGAGCCATTTGTATGGCTAAGCTGACAGGAATGCCGACCAATATGGATTTGGTCCCGATTAAAGAAGCAGAAGAGCCTATTTTTCTAATGAGGTCGATCGTAAAATCATCTACTTCTGTGTCAAGACCGGTTAAGTCAAGAATCAGATAATTTGCTTTATGCTTTGGCAAATTGCTCAAGGTATTAATAATTAGAGCTTCTGAACGGTCCTCCTCGTATTTCCCGATGAGTGGAACAACGACAATTCCATCAAACACCGGTATGAGCGGAGAGGAAAGTTTTTTCACCAAATTTCGAAGTTCACTTGTTTTCTGTTCCACCATTTCTTCTAAGCGTAAAATTTGCTCTGACTCTTTTTTCCGAGCTAACTGGTGTATATTTGAGGTCGCCGTAATATGGGAAGGATAGTACTTCACGATGCTGTATTCAGATCCTTCCAGTTGGTCTTGTTCATATTCGTACCAAATGTTCACTCCAAAAAGGCTGCTGAATACCCCCGCGAAATGAGCGGCTAAAAAGGCAGTTCCCTTGTTCTTCCCTTGAGCCAAGTTGATTTTGTATTCCCAACTATTTCTGAAATGAGCCACAAGCGTATTCGTTTCATAATTGAGGTGCTTTATTTCAGCTCTTCCCCAGCCGGCAGAAGCATATGTATTAGTAATCATATTTGCTGCCTCTGATACATCAAAGTCCTTTATTTTTCGAAAGTAGTCCCCTACTACAATTCCTTGACGATACCCGGTCGTCTCGAGGACCAAATTAGACGCCTCTTCCCCGGATACCTCTTCGATGGTGTCAAAGAATGACTTCATTGCACTATTGATCCAAAATAGGACCGCATCCTGATTTTCATATTGAAACCTTCCATTTTCAACATCCCAATTAAAATCAAGTCCTTCTATATTTACCTTTGAGTTCTTGCTCATACCGCCACCCCTTGTTTTGTATAGTCGTTCGAAAATGCTAAAAAGGAATGACAGATGTCGTTCCCTCACCTTCTCTAACGTATGTAAACCATCAAACTAAAATTGCATACAACATAATTAAGAGTTTCGAATAAATCTATAGAAGATAACTTCTTATTAATTCTACCTAATTTTACTATAAACATTAGTTTTTTCCATTTATATGATAAAAAAGCTCATAATCTCCATTTCTCTCTTTAAAATTTAATACAAACGTTATATTAGTTACATTTATCATCTAATTTAAACAAACCTGTAAATTTGTAATAGTGAATCCTATGATACATTAAATTTACAAGTAAGTTTAAAGAGTTGATACTATGTTAAATGTAAAAGAAACTACTGAATTACTTCGGAGTGAAGGTATCGCGGATAGTGAAGAAACGGTTATTCGTTGGATTCTTGATGGGAAAATAAGGGCCAAAAGAACAAAGGATTTGAACATAAACTTTTCTATCGACCCTTTCGATTTAGCCACTTTTATTGTTGAAAAGAGAAATGAGAGATTGAGTCAACAATTCGGCGTAGATTATGAACATTGGGAAAAAACATTTCAGGAAAATACCAGATTAAAAGAAAAAATGGAAGAGCTAGAAATAACTCTACGAATTGAACAAGCCAAAGTTCGTTCATTAAAAAAAATGGTCCGATCAGAAAATTCATTATTCACGCCTGCCCCTTATACCATCCACTCCCTATTAGGGATTGAAGAGGATGCTGGCAATGACTTCATGAAGAAAGAGCTAAAAAAATTACTTAAGTTCCTTCATCCTGATCGTGGTGGGGATGAAAGACTATTTAAAGTGTTTTATGAACACTACGAAAAAATGAATTTCAAGTAATTTTATAAAAATAAGAAAGGTGGTCATTTTATGGCAGACTTAAATTTACAACAACTTGTAGAGGCGATACCTAAATCTGTTTTAAATGCATCTGATCGTGATTTGGAAGGATTCCAGAAAATCCTACAAGAAACCATTAAATTAAGAGAAGGGCATCTTAATTTACAAAAAATGATTAAAAGTTACTCACTATCAAGTCCCACTCATACGAATCAACGATAAGTACTCGGAGGACATTCTTATTGAGGATGTCCTCCTTTTTTTATTTGAGAGTGATGTGTTTGACCATGTTATACCAACGTACTCCTCCATGTTGCGATTGGGAAATTCCGTGATTAACAAAGCCTAATTTTTCATAAAAAGGTACTAAATCTTCTTTACATGTTAAGGTGATACCTTCTCTCTCGTTCTCTAATACAAGCTCTTCTATTCTATTCATTAAGTTTCTTGCTATTCCTAGATTTCTTACCTGTGTGGACACGGCTAATCCTAAAATGCTCTGGTATCCTCCTCTTGTCGGGTTCACTTTGATTTTCTCAAAAAGATCATCGGTTATGTAAGGCTGATTAATAATAGGGCCATTAATATATCCAAGAATTCCCCCTTCTTTTTCTGCCACAATAAACGTGTCAGGAATTAACTCAATTCTCTCTGCGAAAGCTTCTTTCGTGGCAGCTTCTTCTTTAGAAAACCCTTCATTCTCAATCAATAAAAGATGTTCTAGATCTGTCGATTGAACATTTCTTAAAGTTATTTTCATGGTTTATAACCTCTTTTCAGAATTACTTAAATTGAATGATAGAACACATTCAAAATTGTCTTTTAAGTTGCACATGTTTACAATAAAGTTCTACTTACGAGGATACTAGAATGCGGATTAGGATGCAAAAATAGAAGCCAGTTTGTACTTTTTTATCTTCAATTCAAACTTTATTCTAAATTCAGGATTTTTTTTACTATAATCATAGGCCAAAAGACTCAATGAATGAGTTCTGAGTTTCTACAATCCATCTATTTCTAGCGTCGTCACATTAATAAAATGTAAAAGGGGAATTTTCATGAGGAGTATTAAAGGAAAAATGCTATTAAGTTTTGGTCTAATTCTTGCTATATTGGTTGTCATAGCATCCTACAGCTACTATTCGATTTATTCAATTTCTAAAGATGTAGAAACCATCACTGAAAATGATATGAAATTTTTAGAAGCTGCAAATTCGATGAGCTTTAGTGTGGCCAATCGCGCAAAAATAGCTAGAGATTACATACTATTTAATAAGAGTGAGTTTAAAGAAAAGTTTCTATCCGATACAGAATTGGCAAAAGAAACCGAACAAATGTTATTAGCGGCAATTAAGGAAGGACGTATTTCTAAAGAAATCGAGTCGGATTTAATTGATGCAGATGAAAAAACCAGTAAATGGAGAAAACTTGTAACCGATGAAATTATCCCTCTCTATGATAGCGGTGACGTGGAAGGGGCTATTGCTCTAATGGAGGAAAAATGCTTACCATACAGCCAGGAAGCGATCGATGCTTGGGTAAGAGTAGTTGACTTGCAGAATCAAATTACCGTGACTCAAGCAGAGAATGTGGAATCTTTAGCAAATAGTTCTGAGCGTCTCATTACTTTTGGTTCACTTATCGCCATTGTAATTGCAATTATGATTGGGTTATATAATGCAACAGTGATTTCGAATCATATCACTCTTGTAGTAAAACGATTAGAAAAGATCGCGAATGGCGATTTACGTGGAGATCATTTACAAACAAAATCAAAAGATGAACTCGGACGTTTAATCAGAGCGTCGAACATCATGGTAGATCAGTTAAAGTCATTAATAAAAAAGGTCTCTGAAACATCCAATCAAGTGGCTGCTGCTTCACAGGAATTTAAAGCTTCCGCTGAACAAACCTCTTCTTCAGCGGAACAAATTACTTTCTCTATCCAAGGAATTGCTTCAGGTGCTGAAACTTCGTCTGTTAGTGCCCATGAAACCGTTTTGACAATGGATAACATGGCCCAAAATATGGTGAGTATCGCCCAAGCTTCTAACCAAGCTGCCAAAGAATCTCAAGATTCTACTCAACGAGCAAAAGAAGGTAATGAACTGGTTCTACAAGCGATACAACAAATGGATTCGATTCAACATTCCGTTGGTCACACGTCTAATCTTGTTCATACTTTAGGTGAAAGTTCTAATGAAATAGGTCAAATTGTTGGTGTTATTACAGGGATAGCCGATCAAACCAACCTTTTAGCTCTAAATGCAGCTATTGAAGCTGCCCGTGCTGGAGACCATGGTAGAGGTTTTGCTGTAGTAGCAGACGAAGTGAGATTATTAGCAGAGCAATCAAAAACATCTGCAGACCAAATAGCACAACTGATTCACCAAATTCAATTCCATACAGCTACTGCTGTAGAATCCATGGCTAATGGATTACAGGAAGTTGAGGTTGGAACCAAGGTCATTCATGAAACTGGAGAAAACTTCAAACGAATTTTTGACTCTGTTCAAATGGTTACCAATCGTATTAGCGAGGTTTCTACTTCTGCTGAAAAGATGGCTAAGACCACTGAAAACATTACGAAAAACGTTCAATCTCTTGCCACTATTGCCCAAGACACATCGTCTAACTCTCAAAATGTGGCTGCTGCATCTGAACAGCAATTGGCCACAATGCAGGAAATCGCTGCATCTGCCCTCACTTTAAATCATTTTGCAGAGGAACTTCAGGAAGAGCTCAAGAAGTTTCAGGCGTAAGACCTTATACGACAAAAAAGGCTCAGAGATTATTAAGCTCTGAGCCTAGTTTTTGTATGGGGCTCACCCAACTCCAACGAATAGAATCCTTATGCTCACCCTCAAATTTTCCTTCCCCAAAGATCTGTTTTGGAGCGTTTAGGATTTTACCTGAATAAAAAACTTATCGCACATGGTAGACCCCAATTTATATATGATTTTATTCACCATTCATCTCTCTACCAATGGATCCTGCACTTTTAAAATAAACTAGCTCTCCTCCACCAACCAGAGATTTTTCCATACCTGTAATCGTTTCAACAAATAATTATCAAGTTAATATCTTCAAATCAATTATTAGTAAATCCTTTTCCAACAACGGTTTCTCCATCTAAGTCAACAAACACCACAAGCTTACCAGAATTATTAGAATCCGTATTGTTAAAGATGACCCTGTACACTTCAACTTTTTCATATTCCTCGTCTATCATAGATACGATTTCTTGACTAACAGCCACCTTCTCAACACTTGAGTCTTTCGGGCTAACTAGAATCAAATCCTTTTCCTCATTTGTTAGACTGTTGTATGTAATCATTTCCATGGATACTCCACTACTTTGCAATTCCATTCCACTACATCCGGTAAGTGATATAAATAGAAATATTACGATTGAAATGCATAACAGCTTTTTCAAATTGAACCCCGTTTCTTAGCCAAAGGCGCTCACCTTTTCTTTAAATATTGTTATTGAGTAAAATTGCCCCTTTGCAATGCTGTTACAATTTGTCTTACCACCTGTGGATTCCGAATTTCCTCTTCACTTAGACTCATTAATCACTGCAATGATAGCCAATTACTATCCAAAATTTCATCTTCAGCTAGCTTAACTTTTCCACCTGTGATGTCACCAATAAAATGGAACAAATTCACTTGATGATTTGTCTCACTTACAAAATTATATACACCGGTAGTGTTTAAGAGCTCCACTTCCAAGCCCGTCTCCTCTCTTACTTCTCTCTTGGCCGCTTCAAGAATATCCTCATTTCGTCCGGACGGGAAATTCCACTTATTATGGGCAGATGGTTTATTTTCTTTGATCAATAACACTTTGTTATCCTTCATAACGCTCACACTTACAACCAATACGATATCGTTCTGACTCATTCTCTACTCCCATCCGTAGCCATGTGATAAACTTTCAGCTTATGCCATATAGATTCCCAATTCTTCTTTCTAATTCTCTCTTCATAAATAACAACCCTGTCTTTTGATCCCATGAAAAATGAGGTAGGTCTCACTTCTATGTTGATCACATCTTCTATTCCACATGGTGCAGTCAGAATCACTTTGTCATTATCATCTAATTTCACTCCAATTGCCGTTGCTGTTTCTGGAAATTTAGATATGGCATCTACAGAAGATGAATAAGGCGGAAAATGGTTAGCGAGATGCATTCTTGCTTCATTTTTTACTGACCAAGGAATACCAGGAATGATTTTCTTTAATGTATCTTCATACCTCTTTTCAGTTATTTCTTCCTTGTTGTCACGGTCAAAGTATATAACATCCACATCTGGCAAGAGGGTTCTTTCACGAAAATCGTGTAAGGTATCCCATATTTTCGAGCGTACGAACCCCGCACATATCCACCAATCTGGTAAATTCAGTGTTCTGGCAGCCCTTAAGACATTCATCATTTTCTCATCTTCGTTAATAAGTGTACATATATCTTGTTCCGTTTTTAGCATAGCTCTCCCCTTAAACGAACGTATATTCCTATTGTATCATGAAATAGATACATTCTATCTATTCCATCCATAAAATTTGGTAAATCTGGAAAGAGGTATTCAATACAAAAAAATGCATTCCTAAAATAGGAATGCTATTGGCTATGCAGTTTTATTTTTCTTTAATCTGTTCACGTATTTTTTGAAGCTCCTCAAAGGAAAGTTCACTTAGGGAATTCTTTATTTCTTCCTCAATTTTTTTTCTATTGTTTTCTTGATATTGCTCCCACCATTTTCTGAGACCTTCTGTATGATCCAATATGTATTCAAAATCTATTTCTTCTACTTCTTCATCTGATATATACTCCAATACAGCTGCTAGCATATGTGTAAGGGTCTCGATTTCTTCTTTTTTCGGTTGATTACTCTTCAAATGGACAATTTTTTCTATTTCTGTCTCTTCTTCCGTTTGTGCAGGCTTTCTTGGCATAGTACCTCTCCTTTTAAATTTATATTTAAGGTTAGTATGACCTTTCATAAGACTTAGATTATTGATGGATTGAAAATTTTGTTTACACAGTATTAAAAAGTTAAATATTGTTCCTTAATTGTGTAAATAAATGGTAACTTGGACATTCTCTCACCTGTTCTGATGTATGATAGGTTTGTAAGTTACTTAGAAGCTTTTGAGGAGGCAATGAAAATGGAGAAACTAAAGAAACTACAAAAAGGGTTACTCGCTTTGTTAGCAACTTTTATGGTAATTGGATTTGCCACAGGCTGCGCCGAGGACACAACTGAAGAAACAGAAACAGAAGAAAACCAAACGGAAGAAGGCACGGAAGAGTCTGATAGCGAATAAAAGAGCTAACCCCTGTCATGTTCATTGACAGGGGGTTATATCTGTAACCATTAATAGACCTGAAGGAACAAATCTTTATCTGATTCCCATTCCGCATATGCCACTTCTTTCACTGAAGATATATTTTTTTCATTGAGGCGTTTGATTAACCCTTTATAGTCCATACCAGATTCTTCTAAATGTTCCATAATGACTTCCCCATCACTGATTATCGTCAAAGGAACCATTCGTTTGGATATTTTCAAGTTTAAATCTTTATATGTAGGTTTATCTGCCTCTTGTTTCTTTAAAATACTTATCGATCCATTTGGTTCTAAAATGGCATATTCAACGTCTCGTAAGGAAAATACATCCTTAGATCGCAGCAATTGTTGAAGTTGATTAATATCAAGGTGATTCCTTTTCAATTCTTTCCAATCTAATTTTCCTTCATGTATGATAAAGGATGGTTTTCCTTCTAAAAAAAGTCGCAGTCTTAGGGATTTCTGGGTCGTAAATTCCGTTATATAAATCAGGAGACCCCACACCGTAATACCAAAAAGGATCTTAAAAAGATTTATTTCCGGATCAAAAACTGCACTTCCTACAAACTCACCTAACACAAGTGCAGATATAAAATCAAAGGGAGTGATTTGACTAATTTGGGTTTTCCCAAGAACTTTCACGATAATGAATAGAAAAACATAGCCACCAACCAATTCAACTAGCATTTGTACATAACCCAACTCGATCACCTTTCTACTACCTTACATGTAATTAAAGCCATTCCAGTGCTTAATGTCCCCTACTATTCCCATCAGAAAAAGGATTTAAATACCTCCGACTCTCCCTCACACCGTGTACAACGATAAGTGATTTCCAACGCATCTTCATAGGTTTTGTGAAGGGTCTCCTCTTTGCAGTTCTCACAATACTGAATCTGTTCAGCTTCAACTCCCAAAATGATTCCTCCATCTTTTTTATCATGAATATTGTTAGATTCTCCAAGAAGGAGAGGAATTATTAAGCATGTTGTAGTCATTCTCTTTCTTCGAAAATTCATAAAAAAACCGCAAAGCATGTATCGCTTTGCGGTTTCTCATTAATGTCCTACGACTTTCTTTAAGCCACCTGGTTTGTTATGAACGGCTAATTTATTGATTAATTTATTGCTTTCTTTATTCAATCCTACTAGATTGACTTTCACTCCGTTTTGATGGTATTTAATGACGATTTTGTCAATCGCACCAACTGCGGAATCATCCCATAAATGAGCTTCCGTTAAGTCGATATTCACTTCTTTCACCTTGTCATTGAAATTAAAGTGCTCAACAAAATCTGTGACAGATGCAAAGAAAAGCTGACCGGAAACTCGGTAGAATTTCTTATTAGAATGATCTGAGGCAAGAGTTGTAACTTTTACCTTAGAAATTTTTGACGCGAAGAATATCGCACTTAAAATAATACCTACCAAAACTCCTTTTGATAAGTCATGTGTCATTAATACCGTAATAACGGTTGCGAACATTACAATCGTATCAGTAATCGGTGTTTTGTGAAGAGATTTCACTGAACCCCAATCAAATGTCCCAATAGACACCATGATCATCACGCCCACTAGCGCTGCCATCGGAATTTGAACAAGGAAGTCATTTAACACTAGGATCAAAATCATTAAGAACACGCCTGCTACAAAAGCAGAGAGTCGGCCACGTCCACCCGATTTGACATTGATCACCGATTGACCAATCATCGCACAACCAGCCATTCCACCGAACAGGCCTGATACGATATTGGCAATCCCTTGACCACGTGCCTCTTTGTTTTTATCACTTTTCGTATCCGTCATATCATCAACGATCGTTGCTGTTAGCAAGGATTCCACTAAACCAACAATCGCAATCGAAAGTGAGTAAGGGAAAATGATTTGCAACGTCTCAAACGTAAATGGAATATCAGGCAGTAAAAACATAGGTAATGCTTGTGTTAATTCACCCATATCTCCGATCGTACGCACACCACTACTTGTAAAAATAGCAATAGCAGAAATGACAACGATCGCCACCAATGGAGATGGAACAGCCTTTGTAAATCGTGGGAGAATATAAATAATCGCTAATGCCCCCGCTACCATTGCATACATCGCCCAAGATTCTCCAACAAAGTGTGTTAATTGGCTTGTAAAGATAAGAATGGCTAACGCGTTAACAAAACCAACCATTACGGATCGAGGAACAAATTTCATCAGTTTCCCTAGTTTCAGTACACCCATGACAATTTGAATAATACCTGTCAAAATCGTCGCTGCTAACAGGTATTGCAGTCCATGTTCAGCCACTAATGTGGTCATCAGTAAGGCGGTAGCACCGGTTGCCGCAGATATCATCCCAGGTCTTCCCCCAACAAACGCAATCACAACAGCAATACAGAAGGACGCATACAATCCAATCATCGGATCTACACCTGCAATAATTGAGAAGGCAATCGCTTCTGGGATCAGAGCCATGGCAACGACTAATCCTGCCAACACATCTCCTTTGATGTTCCCAAACCATTCATATTTAATTGTGTTTAAATTCATGAAGCACCTCTTCTTTTTTTATTTGTAGTGACTTTCAACTCTCATGAAAGTCGGGGCCGTTTTTAACAGGAATAAGTATATAAGAATGTGATGAAATTGTGAAATAGCGAGAAAGCGCAATCATCTCTTGATTACTCATGAAATCTCTATATTATTTGGATAAACACAACAAACCATAAATTTTAATAAAAAAGACCCTGATTGGTTTATGAACCAATCAGGGCTACCTGAATTTGTATGTAAGTTACCGGCTTTTTTCTACTGAAAAACCTAATTGTTTTAACGCATTCTCCAGTGATGATTGTGTTGTAACCTCATTAAAATCTAAACCAATATTCACAATCGTTTGCGCCAATTCTGGACGTATACCTGTGATCAACGGTTCTATTCCACTTAGTTTTAGAGCCGTTATGATTTTATAAAGCTGGTCAGCTACCATCGTATCAATAATAGGAACACCGGAGACATCCAAAATCAGTGAATCTAGCTGCAGACGTGTTCCTTCATTGAGCGCAGTTTCCATAATTAATTGCGCTCGGTTTGTATCTATCGTCCCGATCAGTGGAATGACCGCAATCCCTTTGGTGACCGATACAACAGGAACGGATAATTCCTCTACAGCGGAATAAGCAATTTTCATTAATTCTGTGTTTCTCTTTTCATACACTTCACTCATCACTTGCAGTACTTTATCTATTAAAGGATCAATGATTTTAGACACATCAAGCATCGTAATAGCTGCGAATTGTTTTTCTGCTAACTCATCGGTAAATACATCCCATAAAATGGTTCGGTAAAAGCTAACAGCGCGTAAGGCATTGCTTAAAGACACCTGATATTTCAACGCAAATCTAGCGGCCTTTTTCCCCCACTGGATCACAAGCTCTTGAATGCGCTTCTGGTCCTCGTATAATGCCTGACCGAAGTATCTGACCAGTTCCGCTCTGTAAGCATGTAACTGTTGGTCTGGAGCTCCAGCTTTACTTAAACTGGAGGAATAAACCGAATCGATTAACTCCGAAATTCTGGTAGCCAATATATCCTCATTTTTTACAATCTTTTCCCCGATATAACGTAGTTCCTTTTTCACATTCGTAATCTCCTTGTCTGTATGCCACTATAAATAATTCAACATCCAGCAGATAGAATCCTTCTTTAAGAATGAAGCGATATAAAAAAAAGCCAACCGGCAGAAATTTACGGTTGGTCTCTTAACACTTCAATTTCAATCAAACGAACCCATGGTTTGAAGCATATCACTGGATTCCTGTGACACATAAATCGTTCGACTTGGGAACGCCACTTCGACTCCCTCTTCTTCTAAAATCGCCATAATCGCTATATTGATTTCATGTTTAATTTTCACATGCTCTCCCCAGACGGTTGTGTTCGTGAAAAAGTATAAGAGGATATCAAGGCTACTATCATTATACTGATCGAATGCCACCATAATCGTATCCGGATGAACATCCTCATGATTTCGCAGCAGATGCTCCACTCGCTGAACGACTCTTTGAATTTGATCTTTAGTAGATTTATAGTTTAGTCCTAAGTGGAAAGTAATTCGCCTTTTCCCCATTCGACTCCAGTTGGTGATTGGTTCGTTCGCCAGAGTTGAATTCGGAACCGTTACTAAAGCCTGACTAAACGTCCGAACCTTCGTGCTTCTGAAATTGATATCCTCAACTGTTCCCTCGACACTAGGAGTTAAAATCCAATCTCCAATCGAAAATGGTTTTTCCGTGACAATCACGATTCCGCCAATCAGGTTGCCTACCGCTTCTTTAGCTGCTAATGCAAAAGCTAGTCCGCCTAGCCCGAGTCCTGCGACCAAGCCGTTTACGTCATAATCAAACTCCTGACCAATAATACTGATACTGATAGCAACAAGGATCACACGAATCGTTCTAGAGATAAAAGGAATCAAAATTAAATCTATCTTATTATTAATCTTTTGATTCACACTCATAATAATTCCTGTGGTTGGGGAAGAAAGATTAAATAATCCCCACGTAATGGTCACAATCACCATCGATCGTAAAAATTTTAAAAATAACGCGTTGTGTTGTTCAATAAATGGGAAGTAATCCATAGCAATATACAACCCGATAATGATAAATAACCAGCCGATCGGCCGTTCAAAGCTTAAGCATATTTGCGTAAAGAAATCTGTTGGTGTTTTTCTAGACAATTTTAAAATCAATTGAAATACATACTTCGTAAATAGGTTCCTAAATAGAATAAATAAAAACAAAACTCCTATAGAAATCCCTAAATCTTTCAACATATCATAGTCGAGTTGGACCGACAAAACATCCATCTTACTTACCTTCTCTCTTTGTAATTCACCACATACATCCTCATATATTACTCTCATCACCGAGAGATTTGAATACAACAAAAGTCTTGTTTATAAAAAAGGATAAAAGAAGGTAGACGAACGAGCGTCGACAAGGAATCGTTGAAATTTGTTGTATATTGACTGAAAATGTTGGTAATAAATGGTTTAATTTAAAGACTGATGTTGTTAAAATAGTTTTTGTGTTGAAAAATAAAACGTTGAAAGGTGTGTGGAAATTGATTTATGAGATAGTCCTTTATAAAGGTCTAAAGTGTCATGTAGTATTTGATTATGGAAATGGAAATCTCGAGATCTTATGCTTAGATGAAGTTCTCCTTGTACACGAGGGTCAAATAGATCGATTACACTAAAAAAGAAGCAAACATACGTCTACTTCTCTCTCCACCAAGGAGTTCTTGGACTTTCATCCTTACCAATGCAAACGGTTTCACCAATTTTTGGAGTCGCAATGGTTACCTGGTGCTGAGATGCCGCTTTTATAACCCGTTCAACCGGTTCAATCCAGGAATGGAAAGCTAGGGTAAAGGCTCCCCAATGAACAGGAATTAACAACTGACCACGAACATCAAGATGTGCTTGTACCGTTTCTTCCGGTAGCATATGTATATGGGACCAACGCTTATCGTATTGACCGCATTCCATTAAAGTAACATCAAAAGGTCCATAGGTTTCACCAATTTCCTTGAAGTGTGGACCATAACCGCTGTCGCCACTGTAGTATACTTTTGAATCACGACCTGCTATCACCCATGAACACCACAAGGTAGAATTTCGATTAAATAAACCTCTTCCAGAGAAATGTCTTGCAGGCATACAAGCTAAGGTGAGATTCTCAATCTGTACTTCATCACCCCACGCATGCTCAGTAATTTTTTCTGAAGGAACACCCCAATTCACTAAACATCGTCGTACTCCTAACGGTACAATAAATCTTTGTGTCTTATCTTTTAGCCTACGAATAGATGAATAATCCAGATGATCATAGTGGTCATGTGAAATCACAATCGCATCAACAAAGGGGAATGCTTCAGGTTCAATAAGCAAGTTTGTGCGGAACCGTTTCGTACCAGCCCATGAAACCGGTGACGGACGGTCGCCAAGCATCGGATCAAAGAATAGCCTCTTCCCTTCTAGCTCAAGCAAAAAAGCCGAGTGTCCAAACCAGGTAACTCTTGGATGTGAAGCCGTTCCCTCTACAAACTTTTCCACTTGAATGGGACCACTTGGCCTTCGAATACTTTTACTTGTTACGGAATCCTTCATCATGCTGATTATCGACTTTAGGTTCATATTCATAGAGGTTGGTATTTGATTTTCGTATTTTTTCATTGATGAATCTTCCTTTTTTACTACTTTAATTTATATCGTTATCTCATTATAGATTACTTCTGCAATAATTTCATTTCACTTCAATCATAAAAGCATAAATAGACGACCCCTTTTCCCATGCTGCAAAGATGTCATAAACATACACTCCTGGCTCTCTTGGTGCAGAGAATTGATTCTCCTTTACATTGACCGTTTGAGGCGTACCCTTAATCCAAAGATTAGCACCTAATGAGCCCGGTTTGGGTTGTTTATTAAATTTAATTTTTATACTTGATTGAGGACGTACTTGAATCGGTTTAATTTCTCCGCTTGACATCAATTCTGGAGGAGGAATCATATCTTCACACTTTGAGTTTAAGAATCCGCTCCAACAATAGGACCCTTGAACCGTTGGGACATCTATATCCTCCACAATTACACTTGGTGAAGGAGGTCCAAAAGTTATGAATCTATTTGCCAAGAATAGACTAGCGACTACTATCAAAAAGATGACCACAGTTTTTACGTACTTCAATAGAAATCTCCTCCCAAAAAGCATTCATTTCTACTACTGACGTAAAAAGTGGCAGAAGGGTTACTTTTCTTGCTTCATGGTCCTACATCATTTAAAGTGGAATTAATTAATTCAGTTGGAGGATATGTTTTGAAACTCAGTGTTCTTGATCAATCAGTTATCAGTAAAGGAGCAACGGCCACAACTGCACTACGAAATACCTTGAAACTCGCGCAATTAACCGAGGAATTAGGGTATACTCGGTTTTGGGTTGCCGAACATCATAATTCAAACGGAATCGCAGGCTCTTCTCCGGAAGTGCTCATTTCTCATATTGCCTCGTGTACAAAAAAAATAATTGTCGGGTCTGGCGGAGTTTTGCTCCCACAATACAGCCCATATAAAATTGCCGAAAACTTTAAAGTATTAGAAGCCTTATTTCCCAACCGTATCGACCTAGGAATCGGTCGGTCTCCAGGTGGTGCGGCAACCACACGAATCGCATTAACAGATGGACTAAGGAAAAGTTTGAATGAATTCCCACGTCAAATCAGGGATTTGCAAGCCTTTCTGCGTAATGACGTACCTGCCGACCATCCTTATGAGTCTGTGAATGCCTACCCCGTTTCTTCAAGAGTACCTGACATTTGGATGCTCGGAATTACACACCGAGGTGCAAGTTTGGCTGCAGAATATGGGACAGCCTTTACGTATGGACATTTTATTACTCCGGTTAACGGACAACGGGCGTTAAACTATTATTATGAAAACTTCCAGCCCTCCCCTCTGCTCGAAAAACCAAAAGCAAATGTCTGCGTATTCGTGGTTTGTGCATCCACACAGGATAAAGCAGAAGAATTGGCGCTGAGCCAGGACATGTGGCTTTTAGCTATCGAAAAAGGACTGGATACTCAGATTATGTCTCTTGAGGAGGCAAAACGAACTCCTCTAACAAGTGCAGACATAGTGAAAATCCAAGAAAACCGCAAACGCATGATCATAGGTACACCCCAGAAAGTGAAAGAGGACATACTTAGGTTAAGCGAACGGTATCGTACAGATGAATTTATGATTATTAATAATGTATATAACTTTCAGGATAAAATGGAGACGTATACGTTGTTGGCGGAGGCATTCCTTTGATTGTAGTAAGGATTCGTGGGACAAGGCTGATGTTTAACTCCTTCATTTCACTAATTCCTGGAAACCTGAGGCTCTAAATCCAAACTTTGTTCCCTCATTCCACTAATTCCTGGAAACCTGAGGCACTAAATCCAAACCTAGTTCCCTCATTTTACTAATTCCTGGAAACCACGGGCTCTAAATCCAAACTTTGTTCCCTCATTCCACTAATTCCTGGAAACCACGGGCTCTAAATCCAAACTTTGTTCCCTCATACCACTAATTCCTGGAAACCTGAGGCACTAAATCCAAACCTAGTTCCCTCATTTTACTAATTCCTGGAAACCACGGGCTCTAAATCCAAACTTTGTTCCCTCATTCCACTAATTCCTGGAAACCACGG
>JBEQAB010000001.1:0-191516 GCA_041640555.1 Bacillaceae bacterium | reverse complement strand
GCTCTAAATCCAAACTTTGTTCCCTCATTCCACTAATTCCTGGAAACCACGGGCACTAAATCCAAACTTAGTTCCCTCATTCTACTTATTCCTGGAAACCCCGGGTATTCACATGTACAACCCATAAGTAAATCACCCGCCTAAAAAAGCAAACCACACAGTGATTTGCTCTCTACTTATATTCGCCTTCAAATATTAATTCCTTCAAAGGTCGTCTGCCTGAAGGTTGCTCCCGGTCTTGTAATTCTTTTGGCAGTGCTTCTTTCTCTCCCTGATATCCCATTGCGACAATCACTTGAATGTCGAAGTCATCCGGCACATGGAGTGCTTCTCGAGCTTGTTCCTGATAAAAACCTGCCATCGGGTGAGTAATTAAGCCTTTTTGACTTGCCTGTAGTGCTAAATACCCCCAAGCCGAACCTGAATCAAATGCATGGTAACCGAAATTTTTATCCGACAAAACCGCTACAAAAACAGGAGCCTTTTCACACCATTTACGATTTCCTTCCTTGATAAAAGAATGAAATTTTTCACGATCCTCTTGTGAGCGTGCAATCACAAATCTCCAAGGCTGCGAGTTATTTGCAGATGGAGCCCAATGTGCTGCTTCTAACACACTCATTAGAACGTTCTCAGGCACTTCTTTTTCTAAAAACGAACGTGGCGACCATCGGTTTAAATAGCTTAGATCCATATCATACTCTGCTTGACGAACCTGTTTTGATTGTATTTCTGCCATATCCTTTCTCCCTTTGTGAAAATTTTGATTAACAACATCCATTTTACTCCAACCATAATTTACCTACAATTCTTTTGCATTTTATGTCTACATTTCTTCTTTTGCGGGTATGGATATATGTCACTACTTCAACCAACCAAATACGATGAATTTTGTCGAAAAATATTTATTGATGAATGCAGTTACCTTTGGACTAATGAACTTATCCTATATATACTAATTTAGTAGAAAGTAAGAAAGGATTTCCATATGAATTCGCTACAAAGACTAGATGATGAACAATTATCAACGATTATTATTCGAGCCATTAAATTTAACTTAGAAAAAGAGTTTATCCAATTTTTAAAAAATGAGGTGATAAGAAGGTTGATGTATTCACAACATGATCCTATTTCAAAGCAAAGTCTTCAAGATGCCCTTGATGTTATTTATTTCAAGAAGGAATTAGAGCTCTTACACTATGACCATTCCAAATGTAAAAATAACGCGATAAGAGAGCAAATATGGGACGATATTCAACTTCTACAATCTGTCATTGATTTAGCTACCAAGCAGATTAATTAACTATTATCCTGCAAAGGCAAACCTTATGAAAATAAGAGACGCAAAGCCACGGGCCTAAAGCAATTGCTATGGTAGCCGAGCCGCCAGGAAACTTCCTCTTTTTTGTTTACTACTACAATTACCATACCCACAACCAAGCATCGGACAAGTTTTTTTCAGACAATATTACAAAAAGCACACACTCCCATTTTTTAAAAGCAAAAAAAATCCCTATCAAGCAGAAAGATTCCTACTATAGAAAGGGATTTGATATTATATGGTTTCAGGTCGAAAAGTTTGTAAAAACTTCTGAATTCTCGTTGCAGCTTCTGCTAATCTTTCAGAAGGCTGTACTAATGCGATTCGCACGTACCCTTCTCCCCCTGCTCCAAAGGCATCTCCTGGTACAACCGCCACACCCGCATGTTCAAGTAATTCAAAAGCAAACTGGCGAGAGGTCCAGCCTTGAGGGATTTTCGTCCATATGAACATCGTTGCCGGGGTAGTTTTCACTTCCCATCCGCCTTGGTTCAGTCCATGAATTAATGTATTTCTTCGGTCTTCATATATGTATTTTTGTTCAGCAAGCATCTCAAAGTCAGAAGTTAATACCGCTACAGCTGCTTTTTGAATCGGTAAAAATACTCCGTAGTCCATATGTGACTTTAGAGAGGCTAGAATTTGTAATGCCAGAGCATTCCCTACTACGTATCCAATTCGGCAACCAGCCATATTAAAGGTCTTCGATAAAGAATTGAATTCAATACCAACTTCTTTCGCCCCTTCAATAGACATAAAGCTCAATTGAGGATGATCATCAAAAATAAGTTCGGAATAAGCGAAATCGTGTACCACAAGAATGTCATACTTCTTCGCAAAAGCTACTAACTTTTCAAAAAAGCTCCTATCCGCAATGGCAGTCACTGGATTTCCTGGGTAGCTCAAGATCATCATTTTTGTTTTCACTAACACCTCTTCCGGTATGTCCTCTAATATAGGAAGATAATCATTTTCTTCTAATAAGGGCATTGGATACACGACTCCACCCGCAATCGTGACACTCGCCTCGTAAATCGGATAACCTGGATCAGGCACAAGCACATATTCACCCGGATTCACCATCGCCGTTGCCAAGTGTGATAGTCCATCCTGTGAACCCATGAGCTGAAGAACTTCATCCTTCGGGTTAAGCTCCACTCCGTAACGATTTTTATAAAAATAGCTAACCGCTTCACTAAATTCTGCCGTTCCTTTTAGCGTATATCCATAATTTGCTGGATCTTTACTGTATGTAGCAATCGTATCCATCACCAAAGTCGATGGAGGTAAATCGGGACTACCAACACTTAAGTCGATCACATCTTTCCCACTATTCAAAAGTTCATGTTTTCGATTGGCTAAGTCTATAAAAATGGAGGTTGTAAGTTTGTCCATCTTAGCTGATGCCTGTAATTTCATTTGGGTTGTCTCCTTATTGTTCAAAACTATACGACCATTTTAAAATGGTTTGTTTTTTAGTATAGCAAAAAAAGAAAACCTAATCATGTAGGTTTTCAATTTTTCCCCTGTATTTCATTGAAAAAATGCTCCGCGTCAATTCTCCACCGATCCATCACACTATTTTTTCTTAAGATAAAGCTCATATTCTTTGTTGCTTTTCCACTTTTATCTGAGTGATATTTTACTTCTACGGGAACTTCTAGTACCAGCTGACCATCCAGATCTTCTACGGGTAAAAAGGACATGGAGGTAATCCGGAAATAAGTAAAGGATTTGGCCATTTTCATTAATTTTGTAGAAGTCTTGTTTTCCGCAATCGTTACCTTTAGTAAATGAGGGTCTTGATAATTTAAGCCTGTAACAAAAAACTCAATCATTTCGTACGGATCGACAGTATGTAGGTACTCTTCTTCTTTTCCGCCCGCTTTTAAGATCATGAGATGATGGAGTTTATCCATCTTTCCTGAGCGATGAGTGGTGCTTCCTAAAAAGTGAATGCAAAAATGACCCGGAAATCCGTTTTGAAGTGCCCCTCCTCCGTGAGGCATTCCATGCATAGAAGCTGCAATAAACTGATCTCCTACCTTTACGATTATCGCTCTTCTTTTCCAACTCCACTTTCCATCATATACTTCCTTCATGATCTTTGTATCTTTTGTTGTAAGTGGCTGAACATCTGCATGTCTGCTCCCCGCTCGTCTTTGAACCTGAAACTGTTTCCTTGTTTCAACATCAATCACGGTAAACTTCTTATATTTTGGCAAGATGTCTTTTGCGACTTCCCAAGGTAGAATCTCAATTTCAAAGCTAATCGGAAGATCGTCATCGTCATACTTTTGTACATTTGCTTTATATTCTCCTGGAAAAATGAAAACACAAATAAGAATTCCTATAATAACAATTTTTCTCATATCACACCTCACTTTTCATATTCTTTTCCATCAAAACAAAAAATATTTAAAAGAGCTGAGTTTGTCCTGAAGGAACTAAAGGAAAAGATTGGTATAACTATTATGACCCATGGGAAAAGTAGCTTTGTATTACCTACTAATATAGAGGGTGGATGAATCATGACTGTTAAATTAGCGATCGTTTACTACAGCTCCACCGGTACGAACTATCAATTAGCTAAGTGGGCTGCTGATGGAGCATTAGAGGCTGGTGCCGATGTGACCATTTACAAAGTACAAGAGACTGCCCCACAAACAGTGATTGATGGGAACCCTGCTTGGAAAGCACATGTAGAAGCAACCAAAGATATTCCTGTCATTACTCCTGCTGATATCGAAAATTCGGATGCGGTGATTTTTAGTACGCCAACTCGTTTTGGGAATATGGCAGCACAAATGAAGCAATTTCTAGATACAACCGGTGGCATTTGGTTCCATGGAAAAACAGTCAATAAAGTCGTAAGTGCGATGACTTCGGCGCAAAATTCCCATGGCGGTCAAGAGGCAACAATCCTTAGTCTTTACACATCTATGTATCATTGGGGTGCGATCGTTGTAGCTCCAGGTTATACCGATCAGTCACTTTTTGCCGCTGGAGGAAACCCTTATGGAACAAGTGTATCAGTAGACCAAAACAATGAAATCATTGGGGACAAAGAAACATTTAAAAAAGCAATCGTACACCAAGCGAGACGTGTGGTATCCATTGCCGACATGATTAAAAAGGGACAATAATTTGTATTGTCCCTTTTCCTACGTTCTTATTTTGTTGCTTGCTCAAACTTGCTAGTAACCGCGTCCCAGTTAATAATCTTGAAGAAGCTTTCAATATAATCTGGTCTTCTGTTTTGATAATTTAAGTAATATGCATGCTCCCAAACATCAAGCCCAAGGACCGCCACTTTGCCTTCCATGATTGGGTTGTCTTGATTAGGTGTACTTGTTACTTCAAGAGCGCCTTGCTCATTTACCACAAGCCAAGCCCAACCAGATCCAAAACGAGTAAGTGCGGCTTTTGTAAATTCTGCTTTGAAGCTGTCGAAGCTACCAAATGCTTTTTCAATCGCTGCCGCTAATTCACTACTCGGTGCAGCATTCCCTGCTGGCGCAATCACTTCCCAGAATAATGTGTGGTTTAAATGTCCTCCACCGTTATTTCTAACCGCTCCTCGAATCGCTTCAGGTACGTCATTTAAGTTTTTCAACAAGCTTTCTAAGTCTTTTTCTTGAAGGTCAGCTTTTCCTTCTAGAGCTGCATTTAAGTTATTTACATATGTTTGGTGATGCTTTCCGTAATGAATTTCCATTGTTTGCTGGTCAATATGAGGCTCTAATGCATTAAAATCGTAAGCTAATGTTGGTAATGTGTAAGTTGTCATCATAACAATCCCCTTTAATTTCCCTTTTTATACTTTATGGTTTAAAAAGTATATTTATAATTTACCTCAATCTTTCATATTATTCAATGTATTTGCTTAACTTTTTTCTAAAATTTTCTTATTTTGACCCCAACTAGGAGCGTTTCTTTTCATTATTTATACTATATAGTATAATAAGTCTTATATTGAGATAGAATTGAGGTGTTACAGTCGTGAGTAAAAACACCAGAGAACATATATTGGATCTATTAAAGAAGGAAGTGTCACTGGCTGTTAATGAGCTGACCGAACGGTTGCACATTACCCATATGGCTGTCAGAAAGCACTTAACTATTCTTGAGAAAGATCATCTCATCCAATCGGTAGAAATCAAGCAGCCCATGGGCCGTCCCCTCCAAATGTACTCTTTAACTGAAAAAGGAGAACAGCTTTTCCCAAAAAATTATGAAAGCATAAGTGTAGAGTTTCTACGAGACATCCAAGAACTCCATGGAGAAGAAACGATTCAGCTTTTATTTGATAAAAGAGAAAAACGAATTACGAATGAATATCACATAAAGGTTCAAGAGAAACAGAATTTGTCTGAAAAAATAAAAGAGCTCGCCACGCTACAAAATGACAAAGGCTATATGACCGAAGTGAATCAAGTGGACGAACACTCCTATGAAATGATTGAGTATAACTGTCCGATCTATGCGGTAGCCAAAGAATTTAAGATCGCTTGCCGATGTGAAACAGACATGTTCAAAAAAGTGGTCGGTACCGAACAAGTAGAGCGCATTTGCTGCAAAACAGATGGAGATGATCACTGTCGATTTGTGTTTCATGAATAACAAGAGGGACTTACCAACTTGGTGAGTCCCTCTTGCGTGTAACAAATTGATTTTATTGTTCTATGACGCGTCTATATCTTTTTTTATAGCTCTCGCGTCATAAACTCTTTCTTATGACGAATTCACATCTATTTTTTTGCTTCTCACGTCTTAAACCCCTTCTTATGACACGATCCCTTCTATTTGTTTAACTCTCACGTCATAAAGCTCCACTTTTGATATAAAGAACTTTCTCTCTTAAATTTACTGAAATTTCTGTTCAAATGTATTATAATACGTTTTATAACGTTTCTTTTGAATAAAGCATAGGAGGAATACTTAGATGAAAGTCATTGGTTTTGGAGATAATGTCGTAGATAAGTATGTTGATATACAAACGATGTATCCTGGTGGTAACACATTAAATTTCACGGTTTATGCCAAACAGCTTGGAAGCGATTCTTCTTTTATGGGCATTTTCGGAACAGATTTGGCAGCAACGCATAATCAAGACACATTAAAAAAACTCGGAGTAGACATTTCTCATTGCAAAGTAATGGAAGGTGAAAATGGCTATGCCATGGTTGATCTTGTTAATGGAGACCGTGTTTTCCTTCGTAGCAATAAAGGTGGCATCAGTAATACAAGCAATTATCATTTATCCGCTGAGGACCTAGAATATATTAAAAGCTTTCAGCTCCTTCACTCTAGTAAATATAGCTACATAGAAGGTGAGCTCCCAAAAATAAAATCTACTGGTGTTCCAATCTCTTTTGATTTTTCTGATGATTTTACAGAAGAATACATCGAGCAAGTTGCCCCTTTTGTAACCTTTAGCTTTCTATCCTGTAGCCATCTCGACGAAAGCACTGTGAAGGAACTGTTAAAAAAAGTACACTCACTTGGAAGTCAAATCGTCGTTGGAACTCTTGGATCAAAAGGAGCACTTTTATATAACGGGACAAGGTTTTACACTCAAGCCCCCAATCTTGTTGAAGCAGTTGATACATTGGGTGCCGGAGATTCGTTTATTACGGCGTTTTTGTTAAAC
Source organism: Bacillaceae bacterium (assembly GCA_041640555.1). Classification (GTDB taxonomy): domain Bacteria; phylum Bacillota; class Bacilli; order Bacillales; family Cytobacillaceae; genus Robertmurraya_A. The sequence goes on along the minus strand of JBEQAB010000001.1, from coordinate 184,542 downwards.
TATGTTGGTCATTCGCCAAATTTAGAAGAGGAAGCATTAATCCAAGAATCCTTAAGTAAAGCAGCCGAGTTTGCTGCAACCACCTGTATGGTGGAAGGCGCGTTTGGGTACGGATTAAAATATGAAGAATAAGAACACCAAAAAACTCGCTCATTCGGGCGAGTTTTCTTCATTCTATTATCCTTTTAAATAAAGTAAAATGATAAGAATAATGATTAGCCCGATCATGAAAATCGACCCAATACTAGCACTGTATACTATATAAACTTTAACATGAAGAATCACATGAACCAAAAGAACGATAAACAAGATAAACAGCAAAATAATAAATAAATTAACATTTTTATTTCTATACAAAGAATCAGCACCTTAAAGATACATTTTTCTATTACTTCTTATATATTTTACTTTTCCTAAGAATATTCTATTTCCATCTCTTAAAACAGAAAAAGGCCACCAAATAGTGACCTTTTGACTGAAATCATTAGATAACTCCCTGTGCGATCATCGCATCCGCAACTTTTACAAACCCAGCGATATTCGCTCCGACTACCAGATTACCTGGTGCATCATATTCTTCTGCTGCCTTCTGACTCTTTGTATAGATATCTTTCATGATCTGTTGTAACTTAAGATCCACTTCTTCTTGTGTCCAAGCTAATCTTGCACTATTTTGTGCCATTTCTAATGCTGACACAGCCACGCCACCAGCATTGGCTGCTTTGGCAGGAGCAAATAATACCTGATTCTCGATAAAAATTTCAACGGCTTCTAATGTGGAAGGCATGTTTGCTCCCTCACCTACCGCTTTTACTCCATTCGAAACTAGCAATTCTGCAGCTTCTTTATTTAATTCATTTTGCGTTGCACATGGCAATGCAATATCGCAAGGAATGGTCCAAATACCTGAGCAACCTTCTTGATAGATAGCACCAGTATGTTCCTTCACATATTCGGAAATTCTTTTATTTTCTACTTCTTTTAATCGTTTAACGGTATCTAACCGAATTCCATTCGGGTCGTAAACATAGCCTGATGAATCGCTACATGCGACCACTTTTGCACCGAATTGGATTGCTTTTTCCATCGCATAAATGGAAACATTTCCTGATCCAGATACCACAACCGTACTGCCATCAAAGCTATATCCTTTGCTTTTTAGCATTTCATCCACAAAGTAAACCGTACCGTAACCAGTTGCTTCTTTTCGGCCTAAGCTTCCACCATACCCAATTCCTTTACCTGTTAATACGCCAGCCTCATAAGCGCCTCTTAGTCTCTTATATTGACCAAACATATAACCGATCTCTCTAGCCCCTACTCCGATATCTCCAGCAGGAACATCCGTGTCCGGTCCGATATGTTTGCTAAGCTCTGTCATGAAGCTTTGACAAAAACGCATAATTTCAAAATCTGATTTTCCTTTTGGATCAAAATCAGATCCACCTTTACCACCGCCGATCGGCTGCCCAGTTAAAGAGTTCTTAAAAATTTGCTCAAAGCCAAGGAATTTAATAATGCTCGCGTTCACAGAAGGGTGAAATCTAAGACCTCCCTTATAAGGTCCAATCGCACTATTAAACTGAACACGATATCCACGATTAACTTTTACATTTCCATAATCATCTACCCATGGAACTCGGAAGGAAATCAAGCGCTCAGGTTCAATCATTCTTTCTAGAACCGCTTGTTTAATATAAATAGGATTTTTTACAAGAACGGGTACTAAAGATTCCAGCACTTCTTTTACGGCCTGCTGGAACTCTCCTTCGTTTGGATTGCTCTCTTGAACCTTTGTAAATAAACGATTAACATACTCTTTTACCGATTGCATTTGACTATCTTCTACTTTTTCTAACACTTTCATAAAAATTTCGCCCCTAATCTATTATAAAGTTAAGAATATTTTCTTTTCTTAAATGTGTTTTCATTTTATAATTTTGTAATTAATAGTTCCAATATCAAAATTCGATCAAATCCATGCGTTAAACGCATGAATCAGGAGCTGGTAAAAATGGAAACAAGGCAAATACAATATTTCTTAGAAGTAGCAAAAAGAGAACATGTCACAGATGCCGCAGATGCTTTACATGTTGCACAGTCTTCTGTTAGCAGACAAATATTCAATTTAGAAGACGAATTGGGGGTCGAACTATTTATTCGAGAAGGGAGAAGTGTACGGTTAACCCCTTTAGGTAGAATTTTTTACGAACGGATGAAGCAAGTGTGGAACATGATGGAGGATGCCAAGCGCGAAGTAGAAGAATATCTTAATCCGGAAAAAGGAACCGTTCGAATTGCGTTTCCAATTAGTATGGCCGCACATACCTTACCTTCCATTATTTATGCCTTCCGCAACAGATACCCGGAAGCTAAGTTTCATATGAGTAATGCCCTTTATTATGATTTAATCGATGGTGTTATCAATGGGGAATACAACTTAGCCATGATTGCTCCCATGCCTCATCAGGAAAAAGAGGGAAAAATCAAAGGAGATATTCTTTTCACAGAAAATATCGTTGCTCTAATCCCACTTCACCACCCCTTAGCGGATCGAGATTCCATTCGCCTGCGTGACTTAAAGGATGACTCCTTCTGTGTCTTACCTGAAGGGTTTATCTTTCGCGAACAAGTGGTTCAAGGATGTCAGAATGCTGGTTTTTCGCCAAAAATCGCCTTCGAAGGAAAGGATATTGATGCATTAAAAGGGTTGGTTTCGGCTGGATTAGGTGTCGCCTTGATGCCCGAGATGACACTGGTGGATAATACCCCAAGATCCACCGTTATGATCCCCTTATCAGATGCCAGTCTTACTCGAACGGTCGGCGTAATCTATCCAACCCAACGGAAATTGCTCCCAACCGAAGCTTTGTTTTATGATTTCCTGCTTGATACGTTCGAAAGATTGAATGAATTTAAAAAGTAATTGGGACGATAGATAAGATTCGTCCCTCAGCCAATTAGTTTACATAATATTATTATAGTAAAAAAGCTGGCTTCAAAAGCAGGACATGTCCACTTTTAAAGCCAGTCTCATTTCAGTATTTACTCAACAAACCATTTCACAACCAGTTCATCGATTTCCCCGCTATCCATCATTTCCTTTAAAGCCGTGTTAAATTCTTCTGTTAACTCGCTTCCCTTTGGAAAAGCAATGGCTGTACCAGGTGTTTCTCCATTGGGAACGGAGATCGTTTTGAGATGATCATTTGTGCTCATATACCCAATCGCAACGGCTTCTTCCATAATCACCGCGTCAAATCTCTTCGATTTTAGTTCTTGTATTAAGTCAGGTGTGCGGTCACGTGTCTCAAGGGTAAAATCCACCGTGGTATTTAACTCTTTGGCTACTTCTTCTTGGAAGGAATTTACTTGAGTTCCAAGAACTTTCCCACTTAAATCATCTGCACTTGTGATCTTGCTATCTTCTTCAAATAATAAAACCAAATCGGAACGGTAGTAGCTGTCTGTAAAATCAACATTTTGTTTTCGCTCTTCGGTTGGTGCCATTCCAGACATGACGAAATCAACTTTCCCGGCCTGTAGGGCAGCGATTAATCCGCTAAAATCCATATCTTTGATTTCTACTTCATACCCTAGTTTCTCAGCTAATGCATGAATAATATCCACATCAAAACCAATAATTTCTTCGCTTTTTGCAGTATCAATGTATTCAAATGGCGGGAAATCAGCTGACGTTCCCATCACTAACACCTTTTTCTCCTCTGTTTCAGCCTGTTCCTCACTTCCAGACGTTGAAGGATTAGACGTTCCACATGCAACCAATACACTCATCACTAACACAACCAACATAAATACCGAATAGAATTTTTTCATTAATAAACCCCTTTTCTCTATTTTTTAATAAGCTACTTTCCCCATATATCTTCTTGTTTCTAATGGGTGCTTTCGAATATTCGAAAGCTCCGTACGATACACATCTAAAATACTGTAGAAAAGAATCGGGTTGAAATACTCCACAACCGTATCATCAATCGTACTAATTCCTAGTTCCTTACTATCAATCACCTCTACCTTTTCAGCATAAGTGTTTAAAAATTTAAGCGCTCGTTCATCAAGGGCTCTCGTTCTTCCTTCATTGACTAAAAGGATATATGGTGTTTCTTTATCAGTTACCTCAAATGGTCCATGAAAGTATTCCCCAGAATGAATAGCGGAAGCATTTATCCATTGCATTTCCATTAACGAACAAATCGAAAATCCATATGCATGACCGTAGGAAGCACCGCTACTCATTACATAAAATAAGTCTTCATGTTCATATCTTTCAGCAAAAGCTTTCGCTCGATCGGCCACAATCCCTTTTGCTTTTTCGATAATGCCATTGATTCGTTCTAACCCTTCAAGAACCTTGTCGTAGTGCTCAAAACCTTCTGTCGCATTTAAAATCTCAAAAGTAATGTGCAAGATGATAGCCATCGGGTTGTTTTTCACATTCGATTCGGCTCCCCACATGTATAAAATATTATGGTCCGCATGTTGAATAAGGTTTGCCTGTTCATTATGTGTTAAGGTGATGGTTGTGGACCCATGCGCTCTTGCTAGTCTCGCAGCCTCAACCGATTCAGGAGTATTTCCACCGTGTGAACAAACAATTGTTACGGAACTTTCCCCTAAAGCTTTAGGTAATGCATGAACAAACTCATTGCTCGTATAAAAACCCACGCGTAACTCTCTTGCTTCACTCTCTAGCAAGTATTTAGATGCATACATATCGACCAGTGAGCCGCCACAAGCCACTAGGTACACTTCCTTAATTCCCTCTTTTTTTGCTGATTGGATTTGTGTCACGATTTCTTGAATATTCATTATTCCCTCTCCTTTTTAATACGTATTAAAACGTTTCTTTTTATAGTTAACATTCATCCTCTACTGAAGAAGTACAGGACGAATATTTTTATAGCATTTTTTCTAAAAACTCTTTTGCTCGACTACTTCTTGGCGAGGTGAAAAACTGTGCTGGTGGTGAATCTTCTACTAATTTTCCATCATCCAAAAATAACACCCGATCCGCTACCTCACGTGCAAATCCCATTTCATGGGTGACGATTGCCATGGTCATTCCAGTTTGTACAAGGGATTTCATCACATCAAGCACTTCCTTCACCATCTCTGGATCGAGTGCGGAGGTAGGTTCATCAAAAAGCATCACTTCTGGTGACATCGCTAATGCTCTCGCGATAGCTACACGCTGTTTTTGACCGCCTGATAGTCGATTTGGATATTCGGCTGCTTTTTCCGCTAAACCTACTTTACTAAGAAGGGTTAATCCTATTTTTTCAGCCTCTTCCTTCGTCATCGCTTTTACGGTCATTGGTGCATACGTGAGATTTTCTAAAACGGTTTTATGTGGAAACAAGTGAAAATGCTGAAAGACCATGCCAATATTCTGTCTAATACTCATCATATCTACTTTGGGATCGGTTACCTCTGTTTGTCGGTACCAAATCTCCCCCTTGGTTGGTGTTTCTAGTAGATTCATACACCGAAGAAATGTCGACTTTCCGGATCCAGAGGGTCCAATAATGGCCACCACTTCGCCTTCTTTGATTTCTGTTGAAATACCCTTTAATACCGTATTTCTTCCAAACGATTTTTCGAGGTTCGTTACTTTAATCACTTTTTCTCATTCTCCTCTCGATCGCTTTTCCAAGAATCGTAAGAACCATAACCAAAATGTAATAAATGATCCCCGCAATCAGAAGTGGCTCAAAATAACGATACGTTTGGCCACCGACGATATACGCTCGTCTCATCACATCCATCGCACCAATTACCGTTACGACTGCAGACTCCTTTGTCAGAGTAATAAACTCATTCATTAGCGCGGGCAAGATGTTCTTCATTGCCTGCGGGAGGATGATATCCTTCATCATGGGACGATATGGAATTCCAAGGGCAAGAGATGCCTCACTTTGTCCTTTATCAACAGCCAGTATTCCTGCACGAATAATCTCAGAAATATAAGCGGCTGAGTTCATTCCAAATGCGATAACTGCTGCAGGAAAGGCCGTGATTTCAAACCCTATGATCTGTGGCAATCCGTAGTAAATAATCAATAATTGTAGAACCATAGGTGTTCCTCTAAATACAGAGGTATAACCATCGGCAAACCAACGTAACATCCGAAACTTACTGATTTTAAATAAAGTTAGGATAATCCCAAGTGTAAATCCAAGGAGAGCTGCTGCTAGAACAATCTGTATGGTGATACCCAACCCTTTTAAGATATATGGAATAGATGGTGCAATTTGAGTAAAATCCAAATCCATTTTAAGTTCACTCCTCCTTTTTAAGGTAATATACAAATCAACGAACCTATTAAAAATATTGTTATGTACTTAAAACGTATTAAAACGTTTTATGAAAATATACTATACAAAAAGAATACTCGTCAATACTTTTTAGTATTTTCTGAAATCTCACCTCTTACTCTCTTAAAACAAGGACAAATGAGTGGCGCTTCACAGGGTAAGATGATACAATACGTTTTACAAATACAGCGTATACATTTTAAAAAGAAGGTGATATAAATGCTTAGCCAGGAGAACAAGATTCCACTGTATCTTCAATTAAAAGAATCGATTCGTAGTGAAATTGTCAATAAGAAACTGAAGTCTGGAGAAAAAATCCCCACGGAAGTGGAATTGAGCGAGAAATATGATATTAGTAGAGTCACCGTGAGAAAAGCGATTACTGAATTAGTTGAAGAAGGTTACCTGATTAAAAAACAAGGAAAAGGAACCTTTGTTAGTAAACCGAAAATCGAAAGAAAGATCGTTCACTTTATTAGTTTTTCAGCAGCCTGTGAAGCAAACGGGGTTAAAGCAAGCAGCAAGGTGATCAAAAGAGAAATTCTCCAGCCGGAACCGGAAGTCATTCAATTGCTTCAGTTGGAACCTGATGATCTTGTCGTCTATATTCAACGTGTCAGGTATGCGGGAGAAAATCCATTAATGCTAGAAAACAACTACTTCCCTTATAGCAAATATAAATTCTTGTTAAATGAAAACTTAGATGGCTCCCTTTATCAAACTTTAAAAGAAAAACACCATATTCACCCTTCTAATCCTGGTGAGACATCGTTAGAAATTGTCCGTGCCCTAGAGGAAGAAGCACAGTTGCTAGAAGTACCGTCCGGTGAGCCTTTGTTTTTAATGAAAACGGTCATTTTTGATCAAAATCACGAACCTGTTCATATCGGAAACCAGCTCATCGTTGGGGAAGGATATAAATTTACGTTTAGTTGATTATGTAATAACCTGAATAGCCAATTATCCTAAGTGGAAACTATTCGGGTTTTTATTATATACAAATAATATTTTACAAAAAACATTTTCAAGGAATAGGTTAACTATTTCAACGAATACTATTAAACGCTTACTCTGTAGCAAGTGAAAGGACTAAGTATGTTATGAAAAATAAAACTACTATGAGGGGTGTCTTAATGGGTATATTAAGTGGAAATCCAAAGAACGAACCATTGCATTATGGGGAAGTTTATTCTCTTTGGTCTTTTTTAATGGTTTCTAAAGGAGCCGTTGCTGGATATCAAACGCATTTGAATCATGCTGGGGATGAAGATCTACATAAACTCCTAGAGGAAGCATTAAGTCAATGCCAACAACAAATGGAGCAAGTGGAAGAATTATTGAAGGATAATGGTGTTGGTTTACCGCCGACTCCACCTGAACGTCCGAAAGCTTGTTTGGAAGATATTCCTGTTGGTGCTAGATTTATGGATCCAGAAATCGCAGCAGCGTTATCAGCGGACGTAGCGGCAGGACTGGTTGCATGTAGTAAAATCATTGGACAAGCAATCCGAGAAGATATCGCCGCGATGTTCGGTCAATTTCACATGCAAAAAGCTACATTTGGTGGGAAAGTTTTACGTCTGAATAAAGAAAAAGGCTGGTTAATCCCTCCTCCCCTTCATCATTATAAGTCGGATGACTGTTAAAATTTAACTATGGGTGCCAGAAAACACACCCCAATGGTTAGATTATGTGTCCAACCATTGGGGTGCACTCAAAAAGAAACGTCATTTTCTATCTTTCAAACAAAATAAACCTTTATGCCCTGTATTTAGGGTTATTCTACTGATGGAAATTGAATCGTAAACCTTGTCCCTCTTCCTTGTTTGCTTCTAACCTTTATTGTACCCTTCATCGAGTGGACAATTTTGTAACATAGAGACAGCCCTACTCCTGTTCCTTTATCTTTAGTCGAATAAAAAGGGGTACCGAGATATTTCAGTTGTGTTTCTGACATGCCTTGACCATTATCTTCAATCTCTACAATTACATATTTTCCATTTTGATAGGCACTAACCATTATCTCGCCTTTTTCCCCAATCGCTTCAATGCTATTTTTAAGAAGGTTCACAAAAACTTGCTTGATTTCTGAACTGTCTCCTTTGATTAGCAGTCTATCTTCTAATGAAGATACAATCGAAATGGTTTGAAGATTCGTAAATGACCTCATCAATTCAATAATATTTTCTATGTCCGACTTTATGTTAAGGATTTTCAAATCAGTCGTAGCAGGCTTGGCTAAGGAAAGGTACTCAGATAAGATGACCTGTGAGTGATCTAATTCTTCCATTGAAATTCGTATATATCTTCTTTGAGACTCTGTTAAATTTTTATCATCACTCATAAGCTGAAGAAAACCTCGAACAGCGGTCATCGGATTTCTAACCTCATGCGCTACTGATGCTGCAAGTTGACCAACCACATCGAATTTTTCTGCCCGTTGCACTTTAAGCTCTAATTCCATCTGCTTGTTCATATTTTCAAATATAAACATTGCTGACAATAAAGTAAGCCAAGTTATAAAAGAAAATGTAAAAACGATTCCTATTTCCTGAGAGTGATTCGTATACACAAGCAATATACCTCTTGTAATGGTTATGAGGCCATAAAGAGTGCTAATTAAAAAGATCTTTTTAAAGTCACTATATGTACGAAATTTCTTTGCTATAAGAATAAGTAATCCACTTATAATTCCAAAATTTATGACTGTTATTAATGGGGGATCATCATTAAAAATAATTTTATAAACAACGGTAATACCGATGATCAGTAAACCACATGGGTTGCTTCCATATAGAAAAGCAATAATGATAGGAACCATTTTTAAATCAAAATAAAATGTATCATAATAATTAATGGAAAATGTTAGGGTAAGCAAAAGAGAGATGGTTAGAACCAATATAAGCATTGGTTTAAACCCTTGTCTAGCCCCTTTTTTCTGATATAACAAATGGTACGTCCATATAGGAAAAAGCACCATTAACACTTGATTTAAAATGAGTTCTATCCCTTGAAGCATGGAGCCCGTCCCCCTGTAAATACTTGCCCAGCAATAATATTTTTTACTATATCACATATTCGATAAAAACTTTCTAATTCCTTTTTCCTACAAAAAAAGCCACCATTCTACAATTCTTATTTTTAGGTACAAAACCGTGGTATAAGAAAACGACAGCAAGTTTACTGCCGTTTCTCTCCCATTCTTTTAACTTAATAATCTCATATATTGCACAACCTCAGTCACTATCCATGTGACAAAGAACGCAATCCCGGTAGGTATGATAAAGGACCAAAATGTCCACTTTAAACTCTTAGTTTCTTTATAAATATTTACTAAAGTTGTTCCACATGGATAATGAAGCAAGGAGAATAGCATCATATTTAAAGCTGTTAACCAAGTCCAACCATTAGTAAGAAAAATTTGCTTTAAACCTTGAATACTTTCCACATCCACTAATGCTCCAGTTGATAGATATCCCATTAATAATACAGGCAGTACAATTTCATTTGCAGGTAAACCTATCAGAAAAGCCATAAGGATAAACCCATCTAAACCAATTGCTTGACCTAACGGATTTAAGAAGCTTACGATGTGCATTAAAATGCTGGTATCCCCCATTTGTATATTAGCGATTATCCAAGTTAAAATGGCTGCCGGTGCAGCTACTTTCACCGCTCGATTTAATACAGAAATAGACTTTGTTAATGATGCTCGAATGACAGTATCAAAGAGTTTTGGCTTGCGATACGGTGGAAGTTCCAATGTATAGTGTGTCGGTACCCCTCTCAATGCTGTCTTTGATAATGTCCAGGACACAATGAACGTGACGAAAATACCAAACATAACCAGACCAACTACTACTAGAGTTGTTACTAAAGTTTGCATTCCACCTGTAAACCCTGTTGCCATAAACAAAGAAGCTAACACAATTAATGTACCCCATCGTCCATTACAAGGGACAAAATTATTTGTTAAGATAGACAACATTCTTTCACGAGGTGACTCAATTATCCTTGAAGAGATAACTGCTGCTGCGTTGCACCCAAATCCCATAGCCATGGTTAAGGATTGCTTGCCATGTGCCCCTACTGATTTAAATAAACGATCCATATTAAAGGCGACACGCGGGAGATATCCATAATTTTCAAGAAGTGCAAATACAGGAAAGAATATAGCCATTGGAGGAAGCATGACACTGATTACCCAAGTGGTACCTCTATATAACCCTAAGACCAAAACACCGTGGAGCCAATCTGGTGCTTGGAAATAGGAGAATACTAGCGTTATATATCCTTCCATCCATCCGAAAAAATTAGCTAACATAGATGAAGGAATGTTTGCACCAGCAATCGTTAAATAAAATATAGCTCCCAACATGATCAGCATAATTGGAAACCCCCAAATACGGGAGGTTAAAATGGCATCTAATTTCTCCGTTCTCTCGTCCATTTTTGCATTCGTAAAAGTTACTCCTTCTTTCATCAGATTATTACTTTTCTTATATAATTGCTCGACAATATGATCACGAATATCTGGTGTGGATAGCTTTTCAGCTTGACGGGTAAGTTGTTGAATTTGGTTTTTTAATTCCAATCCCTCACTAGTCATCTATATCGCATCCTTTTTCGCTAGTCTTTGTTCTATTTCCTTTAAAAGGGACTTATCTCCATCTATTAATCTTAGAGAAAGCCACCTAGCTAATAATTGATCACCTGTAATGTTCTGCACAAAAGGTATTAACTGCTCAATTTTCATTTCAGTTTCTTCATCATACGTCATTTTGTATGCATTACAGGGAATATTCCCCTTTATCAGACGATCAATCGTATCTAATAACATAGGGATACCAATCTTATTCCTAGCGGAAATTTTAATCACTGGGACTCCTAACCGTTTCATCAGAATTTATTCTTTTATGTTAATTCCCATCTTTTCTGCTTCATCAATTAAATTAATACAAATAACTACCTTTTCTGTGATTTCCATTACTTGAAGAGCTAAATTCATGTTTCTTTCGAGTGCAGTCGCATCCAAAACAACTATTGTAATATCTGGCTTTTCGAAAACGATATAATCTCTAGCAACCTCTTCATCTTTAGAATTTGAAAATAAAGAATAAGTTCCAGGCAAATCAATCATCTCATAAGAAATTCCTTTAAAGGTAAAGGTGCCGGCCATTAAGTCTACCGTCTTTCCTGCCCAGTTACCTGTATGTTGTTTTAGTCCTGTCAGCAGATTAAATAGCGTACTTTTCCCTGTGTTTGGATTTCCAGCAAGTGCAATCCTGAGGTTATCATTCATAGCTAACCAGCTCCCCCTCAATTTTTGTACTTTCTTCTTTTCTCAAAGCAATCGTCGTTTGACTTACACGAAAAGCAATTGGATCTCCAAGCGGACTCTTCCTAAGCACTTTAACGATTGCTCCAGGAACAAAACCCAAGTCTAGTAACCTCCTTCTCATCACTCCATTAATATCTAAATGTGTAATTCGAACAGCATCACCAATATTAGCATCAAACAATTTTAATATTTTTGACCCATTCATTTTAATTTCCCTCCCGCTTTATTTTTTCCCTAGTGCAACTTTTTGAAATCATCATATGGTTTTTTTTCCAAATTGTCAATCAATTTTAATATTGATTAAAAAAAGACCAACATTTGTTTGTTGGTCTTTGCAACTTAACTAAACTCTGGAAATCCTACCTCTTCCTTCAACTTCTTTTTATAAACAATCTTGGAAAGAGTTAAACTTACTTCATAAAGCGTAAGTAAGGGAATGATCACTAGAAAATCAGAAATAAAATCCGGTGGTGTGATGAGAATTGAAACGACGATAAGAACAAAATAAGAGACCTTTCTCGCCTTTACTAGTCTCATAGGATTGAGAATGCCTAATCTTGTTAAAAATAAGACGACCAGTGGCATTTCAAACAGAAAGCCAAAGGGTAATGTGAGATTGATTAAGAAGCTAAAGTATCTTTCTGCCGTAAACATGGTCTGAAATTGTCCCTCTGATAGCCCCATCAAAAACCCTAAAACGATAGGAAACAAAACAAAGTACCCAAAACTGATTCCCAAAATAAATAATAGAAAAAAGCCAGGGATAAACCGGAGTGTTACCTCCCTTTCCTTCTTATGTAATGCGGGCGTGACAAACCTCCATACTTGATAAGCCGCTACAGGAATGGAGCATGCAAAAGCACATACACCTGATAACATCATATACACCCACAAAATATCGCTTGGCCCTAGTACGGCAAGTTTTTCATCGAGGTCCCTTATTAACCAATTATATAAATCTTTTACAAATATAAAGGCGCCCATAAGGAAAATCATGAAGGCACCTAATGTAATGATGATTCGTTTCCGAAGTTCTTCTAAATGCTCTACTAAATGAACATCCTTGTTTTGCATCTGTTTGCCCCCTCTTCATTCCATAAAATAAGATGTAAGTAGGAGTAACCACTTACATCTTACAAATTCCTTTTAATTTATTTTTCCCTCTTTTTTCACAGGTGCATCATCTGATACTAACTCTCGCGTGGATTTTTTAAACTCTTTTAATGTTGATCCTACTGCCCTGCCTAGTTCTGGTAGCTTAGATGGACCAAAAATGATTAGTGCAATCACAAGCAAAAGGATTAAGCCTGGTACTCCTATATTTTGAAACAATCGAAAAACCTCCTCATTCACTAGTAGTTTGATATTAATAGTTTTGATTATAGAGGAGGCAAAAACCAAAACCAATGAAGCTACTGTAAAAAAGTGTTAAGAAATTATTAATAGTGAAAATAGAATTTACCTCTCCCCAACAGCACTTTAGGAAATAAGTATCAAGAAATCTTTTACATTTCATTTGTCATATTCATAAAATTCTTACAATCTCTCCATTTCAACTTAATCCTCTACCTTTACTATGAAACTAGTTTTTGAAAACGAACAATTTGAGGGAGGAATGTTTTATGAAAAAAGAAACAACTCAAAATGGATTAAACCGCCGTGATTTTTTAAAAGCGGGAGGTGTAGGAACACTCGCCTTAACTCTTGGTTCCACTGGAATTCTATCATTAGGATCAAATGTGTTAGCCGATTCTGCCGATAATCCGACAAGTGGGTTTGGAGGATATGGACCTTTAGTTCCCGATCCAAATGGTATTCTTGACCTTCCACAAGGCTTTCATTATAAGATCATTTCCGAAGAAGGTAAGCCAATGACTAACGGAAAAGCGATTCCAGGAGCCTTTGATGGAATGGCTGCTTTCGAAGGACCAAACAACACAACTATTCTTGTTCGTAACCATGAATTAGGGACAAGCGCCAGCAATCCAGTTATTGGAACAAACCCGTATAGCTCTGCAGCTGTAGGTGGTACAACGACACTTATCATTAATAATGCTAGAAATGTAGTAAAAGAATATGTAAGTTCTTCAGGTACCATCAGAAATTGTGCAGGTGGAGCCACTCTTTGGGGAACTTGGTTAACTTGTGAAGAAACACGCTCCTCCACACATGGCTATGTATTCGAAGTTGATCCATTAGATCCTGAAAACGAACTGTCAAAAACGCCAATCAAGGATATGGGCCGTTTCTCTCATGAAGCTTGTGCGATCGATCCAGCGACAGGGTATGTGTACTTGACTGAGGATGCGAGCCCAAGTTATTTATACCGCTTCATTCCAAATGACACGAGCAAAAAACCAGGTGCCTTGCAAAAAGGCGGTAAGTTATACGCTGCTGCAATTGAAGAAATCGCTTCTCCAAAAGCCAGTACCTTTAAAACGGGACAAACTATAGGAATTGTGTGGAAGGAATTGAATCCGGATTTATGCCGTGAGGATGCGAAAGCACAAGGTTGTATCGAGTTTAAAAAGCTAGAAGGAGCCTTTTTCCAAGCCGGAGTGTTCTGGTTTGATGACAGCTCGGCTGGTGAACAAAACCTTGGACGTATTTACCGCTACATACCAGCAACCAATTCTTTGGAGCTATTCTATGAAGCAACCGATCGAGAGCTAATGGAGTCACCGGATAATATTTGCATGACACCGTGGGGAGATTTATGGTTTGCAGAGGATGGATCCGGAAACGACCGTATCATGGGGATTACACCAGAAGGAAACATCTATCCTTTTGCGAATAACCGTTTAAGTGGCTCAGAATTAGCTGGTCCGATCTTCTCACCTGATGGCAAAACACTTTTTGTTAATATTCAAACACCAGGGAAGACATTTGCGATTTGGGGACCATTCGCTCGTAGCAACTCCGCACGCGCAAGAGAAATGTCTTATTCTTCCCCTGGCAAGCTGTTTGCACCAAATGTGTCAGATAAACTAAAGACATTCGCTGAAAATCAAGGGATCTCTGTTCTTGAAGCAGCTGCTTTTGAGCGTCATGGAGTAAAAATTTAAGAACCAATAGGAAAAGGCACCTACTGTGAAGTGAAACAGTAGATGCCTTTTTCCTAAAAACACTAATCATCATTCTTACCTTTTTTGTTTTCTTTCTCTCGTTCTTTTTGTTCCTTTTCTCTTCCCTTTTCTTTTTCCTTCTGTTCCTTCTCTCTTTCTCTTTCCTCTTTTTCTCTCTCCTTCTCGTCGTCTTCGTTTTCTTCCTCCTCTTCTTCGTTTTCCTCCTCTTTTTCGTCTTCTTCCTCTTCTTTTCTCTCATCACGATACTTTCTTTCTATAGAAGAAAGGTCAAATTCTCTTTCGGTGAACACTGAAGAGGAGCGACTAAATATTTCTTTAAATAAAATCGTAACGGTGGAACTGCTAGATGTGGTTAGAAAATGATTTTCGTCGGTTTGATCGTACCCCATCCAAACCGCTCCTACCAATTCAGGAGAATATCCGACAAACCAGTGATCCTTTGTTCCAGCCTCATTAGCAAATGGAAGTTCGGTCGTTCCAGTTTTCCCAGCGATATCCCAGCCACTTACCATCACATTCTTTCCTGTCCCTTCTTCAACGACTCCTTTTAACATGTACGTCATTTTCTCAGTAACCTCAGGGTCCGTTACCTTGATCGCATGATTTTTCCATTGTGCGATCACTTTTCCTTCTGCATCTTCAATACGGGTAATTGAATGGGCATTTATTCTTACCCCTTTGTTAGCGAATGTAGAATAGGCCTGTGCCATGGTTAAGGGGGATACCCCTTTGTGTAAGCCACCAAGAGTCATACCAGCTGTTTGGTCTTCTTCCGTCAATGGTATACCAAAGCGTTCTACGGCATTCACCCCATATTCCACCCCCATTTTCTGTAAAAGCCAGACGGGTGGCACATTATAGGAGTGAACCAAGGCATCATACATCGATACTTCTCCACGGAATCGTTTGTCATAATTCAATGGCTGATATCCATTTATATCGATCGGACGATCTTGAAGCTTATCAAATATGTCATATCCTTGTTCAAGGGCAGGGGTATACGCAGCTAATGGTTTCATTGTAGATCCGGGTTGGCGCTCCAATTGAGTCGCACGGTTAAAGCCTCTAAATACATGTTCTCCTCGGCCTCCCACAAGAGCGGTAATTCCTCCAGTGGCTGGGTCAATAAAGGCTGCTCCACTTTGAAGCAACTGATCAGACGTACTTTCAGGAAATAAGCTATTATCGTTATACACTTCCTCGGCCGCGTTCTGAATGACTGGATTTAGTTCTGTATAAATTCTCAAACCACCTGACAAAATTTCGTTCTCGGTTAGCTCATATTGTTCAATCGCTTCTGCAATGATATGGTCCACATAATAAGGATATTTCCCTTTATATCCATCAATCTTTTTCCCTTCTAGAACAATGGGCTGTTCTTTTGCTTGGTTTTGTTCCGCTTCCGTAATATAGCCTTCTTTTTCCATTAGTGATAAAACAAGATCTCTTCGTTCTACCGATCGGTCCATATCTTTAAAAGGAGATAAAATGGACGGGGCTTTTATTAATCCCGCTATCATAGCAGATTCCCCAAGAGTTAATTCACTAACATCTTTTCCAAAGTACGTCTGGGCAGCACGCTGGATTCCCCATGCCCCTTCACCGAAATAAATTTGGTTTAAGTACCCTTCCATGATTTCATCTTTCGAATACTTTTGTTCTATTCTTTTAGTAATAATAAGTTCCTTAAACTTTCTCGTATATGTCCGTTCATGTGTTAAAAAAGCATTCTTTGCCAGCTGCTGTGTTAGTGTACTACCACCAGCAACAACTTCTCCACTCAAGGTGTTTTTTATCAATGCCTTTGCAATGGCAAAGTAGTTAATTCCGTCATGCTTATAAAACATCTGGTCCTCTGTTGCAATCACCGCATGTACAACAGTGTCCGGTATTTTCTCCATACTAACCCCTTCAATATTAGAAGAAGCTATTTTACTTGCGACCTCTCCCTTTTGATCAAAAATGATAGTCGGTTGTGGTGCAGGTTCTTTCAACTTGCTCACGTCTGTTGTCCAGATTAAGATATTAAAAATCATAAAGAAAACGAGAGCCACACCAATAGCGGCTGCTAGAATCTTCATTTTTGCGCTCTTTGAAGCAAAGGCATTCCAAGAAAACTTTGATGACTTTCTTTGTTGTCGTCTTTCCATTCGTGTCATGTAACTTGGTGACACCTCCATTTTATTAAATGTATTATCTTTTAGACATAAATGAATGATAGCAAAATTTATTTACTTAAAGCTAAGGTAAATAGTAGGATAAAATAAAAAAACAGACCATTAATGGTCTGGAATTAAGCATTTTTTAAAATGTTAATCATTGATTGAGTATATTTTTTCGGATACTTTGGTTGTCTGTTATTTACCAGTCGACGAATAAAATTTACGTGCTGATAAACTGCGTCTATTCCATGAACGAGAAGTTGTGGGTGCTTTTGAACCAATTTTTGAAGTATTTGCTTTCCAGAAACAAGCGGATTTTGATTAACCTCATGAGCAGTTAAAATATCGTGAGAAAAATTCCAATCCATAAAAAATTCCCCCTTAACTTAGATATAAATATCATACCAAGCCGAAGAGGTTATTGCAAGACATATTTATCGCATTATATTTAACCTTATATATTTATTATACTAAGTTATCTGAAGAAGTAAAGCATTTTTAAAAAAAATGTTTACAAAAAGTTGATTTTTAATTCCACATTATCTTCTTCACGATTCAGTTTTATTCAATAAAGCCCGATATATTTTGGTCCTCGTTACATCTGAACAAATGGATTCTGCAAGTTTCATGTCATCAACTAGAAGGAGAGGTAAAACTGGCTTTGCTAAATTAAAAAGTTCTTCATTCAAACTCTCATTACAATAAATAGTTTTAAGGACTCTTCCAAGTACACTAGCCAAAATATCAGACGCTTGTATCCATTCATTTTCTTTTGAATCTGCAAAGGAAAATTCTTTCAAATGGTTAAAACCTATTAAAATAGAATTCCCATCACTTAAAGGGAATTCATGATTTTCTGGTTTAGATGAAAATAAGCTAAACAATTCATTATATGATTCTTCAAATTGTTTAGTTTTATCGTGTATAAGAGTAAAACTCCCATTAACCATTCTACCTACTTTCTCTAATAAACTAATATAGGCTACATATGTAGGAACATTTAAACTCATCATGGTTTTGTTTGGTAAACTTTCATGTGAGTTTTTTTCAGATTGTAAATTATCCTCTAAACACTTAAGTCCGCCCATCAATTTTTTAGATAAATCCTTCTCATTTGTTGAATCAAGAAAATTACAAATATTTATTATACATTTCCCCATACGAGTTGAATTAGCTTCATTATAGGATAATATAAATTCTGATAGATGTTGATCAGGTAAGAAATTATACAATATTTCTACTAACCTTTTTTTCTTCAGATTGTCATAAGTATAACTATTATCCACCTCATCATTATACATCGGATCAAGAATTGTCTCGATAATTTTAGCTGCAATACAATACTTCTTTTCAGCTATAATAAACGTAGGTATACACTCAATTTCATTAGAAAGAATATCAAATAATTTTAAGAACTCTTTCTGAGCTTTTTTACGCTTTATTAATTTGGTGCCATGAAGTTCACCTTCTACTCCAAGGGCTACGGCACAATCTCTAATTTTTGAAATCTTATCAACATTTTTATTAGGAACAATCCAACCGGCTATAATGTAAAAAGGTTGCTCAAAATCTAGATAATTACTACCACTATTTCCTGATTCATCGCAATATATGGTGTATTTATCTTTATGCTTTAAACAACAATTTTTATATTTTTCTCCACTACCGCAAGGACATGGCTTGTTTCGAGTATTTACCATATTTTTCACTCCTTTAGTTAGTTTGTTTCTGAACATATTGTATCATGATGTCGCATTCCATTCTCCCCTCGTCATTTTCCCCCACTATTTAACATAAAAGTCTCCACTTGTTTTACTACCCGTATTTATTAGAACTAATGCACTGAATCATTATAAACTTCACGTTCAAACGTTTTTTCAATAAATAGGGCGTTCATCCTAGTGGATAAACGCCCTATTTTCTCACCCTATATTCCAAAATGATTTCCGTCTCCTCCAGCCACTCTCCCGTTTTTACAAATCCTATCGATTCATAAAATTTGATCGCATGTTTGTTAGAAGGATCAGTAGACAAGCGAATGTATCGGCAATCTACTTTGGATTTTAGATCATTTATTACTATTTTCATCGCTTCTTTTCCATACCCTTTGCCCTGATACCGAGAATCAATCATTAGCCTAGGAACCCAATACTTATTTTTTTCATCCAAAGCTGGATCATAATCTGTCATGGCAAAACCGATCACTGTGTCATCTAGATATATAGCGTAAGGGGTGTAACATGGATTTACTTTGGATTCAGCAATTGAGTAAAGGTTGGAAGCAATTTGATTTTCCTGTCCTTCTCCCAATTGTAGATTGATACATTTAGAAAAATTTGAAATTGTTACATCTTGTACTGAAATATTCCCCATATTCTTCCTCCAGATTGTAAAAATATCCCTAAAGGAATATTCAACAAAAAGAGAGTTAATCCTTCTCGAGGATAACTCTCTTCAGTTTATTTTTACACTTTTATTAACTCTTGTCTGACTTCTTTGTTTCATTCTCTTCAACTGCATTTTCTAACCCATATCCCGTTGAACTAATCTCTAGCTTTTCTTCATTTTCTACTTTCATCTGATGAATACTTTTGTACTCACTGTTTTCTTTTTCCATATGGGCCCTCCCAAAACTTAATATGTTTATATGGTGCGCCAAGAGAAAAACTTTATGACATCATAAGAGAGAAATCAGAAGAATGCGCGTCAAAAGGAACCGTTTATAACTCGAAAGCTCTACCAATTGCCTTTTCTTATTCTAATAAAAAGAGCATGGACTTTATCGTCCGATGCTCTCTTCAAACCTATTTTAAAAATTAAACCGCCTTCTTGACCCAATAATAACAAGAATCGCTGGAATGGTACAAATAATCATTCCTAAAAAGGCAAGATTCGGGGATATCTCATACAAGTATCCACCTAATAGTGTTAATACAGCTGTGCTCAAGCTTAAAGCAATCGCAGAATAAATTCCTTGAGCATTTGGAATCTGTTCCTTTGGTAAATTCTTAGTAATATAAGTGATAAACGCATAATGTGCCACTCCAAAGGATAATGCATGTAAACCTTGAGAAAGAATAAATACCCAGATATTCGGGAACAAAAACAAAAGGATCCACCTTAGAGTCGAACCTGCTGCCGCTAGCAATAACAAGGAGGATGTATTCCATTTTTGGAACAAGGTATCGGCCTTCATAAAATAGAAGATTTCAAAAATGACCGCTATGTTAATAATCAAACCGATGTAATATTGATTCACTTGTAAGTCTTGTAAATAAATATAACCATAATTGTAATATGAAGCATGTGCTCCTTGTAATAACACAACAATGAGTAATACAATCGGAAAGCTTTTTACTTCTAATAATTTCTGGACAGATAATGCCCCTTTTCGATTTTGTTTTGATGGTGCCTCTAATAAAATCGTAGGGGTTGGTAAAAAACACATAAATAGCATGAAACCAAGGCCGACAATCATACTCCATAATATAGCTTGCTCTCCCCACTGCCCTGTTAGCATACTAATGATAAAAACGGAAACAACAAATCCAATCGATCCGTATTTTCGACTTTTCCCATAATGTACCCCATGTTGACTCACTAACACTGCCGCAGCACTTTCGACAGCCGGTAGGAGTGTCGGATAAACAGCACTAAATAGGATCGTTACAACGAATAAGGTTGTAAACGAAGAAGATGGAATATAAAGAATGGTGGCAATGAGTGAGATAACCGTCAAACTCAGAATGACCTTATGGGCGCTTAAAAATCTTGACGCAAAAGGAAAAGCGAACAGCGTTGAAAGTCCTCTTGCCACTAATCCTACTCCCATAATTAGACTCGCTTCAGTAACGCTTAATCCCTTATCTTGTACGAGCCATCCTGTCCAATAGGGTAAAAATGCACCCCATGTAATAAAAAACACAAAAAAATTCCGTGAAAGCCAGTGTTGAATATTCATTTTCATACCTCCGTGATTCTTGCATCATACCATGAACACTCATACAATAATATGAGATATCTCATATTTTCCCGGAGGAATTCATGCAAATTTTAGTTGAACCTTTACGCAATTACTATCTTTCAAAATACCCAATTGAATCCCTGTTCTCCTTTCCTATCACACCCTATATTCAAGTATGTCAGTTTGAACGTGGGGAATTTATTTTCCAAGAAGGCTCCTATCCTGAGTATTTATACTATCTTGTTGAAGGCAAAGCAAAGCTCTATGTGACCCACGAAAATGGAAAAGTATCACTGATCAATTTTTTACAAGCCCCTACTTTTATGGGAGAAATTGAACTTTTAAATGAAGAACGTATATCAAAAGCGATTCAAACCGTTACGAAAGTTACTTGTATGGCCATTCCCATTCAGACTTGTAAAGAGAAGCTTCTCACGGACGCTACTTTTTTGAGGCATTTATGCATTTTTCTTAGTCAAAAAGCAACAACCATTTCCGCAAAGTACACGGAAAATCAAGTATATCCGTTAATTAACCGGCTAGCTGCTTTTATACTTGTTTCAGCTGATCAGGATTTTTACAAAGAAAAACACACCGAAGCCTGCGAATACTTAGGTGTGTCATACCGTCATTTATTGCATGTGTTTGCGAAGCTAGGCGAAGAAGGGACGATAAAGAAACATTCTGGAGGATTTCTGATTGTCGACCGATCTCGGCTGCAACATTTAGCTAAATAATTCGATCGGATCTACTTCATTACTTTTTTCATAACCATCACTACATAATACCTATAAATCAGGAAATTATATAGGTAAATATATATTAGATGTAGATCACTAACCCAAATTTTGACATTACAAAAGAATATGGTATCGATCACATTTGGCGTGATAGGCTATGTGGTTTGGATGGTTAATATAACAATAGCGGCACCGTTTGATATTTTTGATATCGGTACGAAACGAAATGGATTACCAGAGCGAACAAATGATCTGAAACAAGAGATCTAATCAAAAAAGAGGATCTATGCGCTTATATGAGCAAAGTCTCCTCTTTACTTAACCAAAATTCCTATTTTCTCTCCATAACCGCAAAATAATTTCCTTCATCATCTGCAAAGTTAAAGACTTTGCCAAAAGGCATATCGACTAATTCTCCAACTGTAACGTTTTTATTTGATAAATCGTTATAAAAATCTTCAAGATTCTCGGTAAAAAACATTAAAGAAGGTGTACCTAAATTTAATTCAGGTGACATTTTCGCTACAAATTCCTTGTTATGTAAAATAATACTTGTCTCAGCGTCCTTTGGAGCTACCTCAATCCATCTAAAACCTTGACCGTTATCTTCTTCAGAAACGACCTGAAACCCGACTTTTTCTGTCCAAAAAGCTTTTGCCTCATCTTGGTTAGTAACATACAACATGATTTGACCAACTTTGTTAATCATACATCTCTACCCCTTTTAGATGGAATTAGGACTTTCACTACCTATATAATTATAACGCTTCCACTAAAAAAATTAATACCTTTGTCGAGAAAAAAAGTTTTTCATACGGTCATTTATAGGACCACACATTAATACGATTGTTATCCGGATCATAAAAATGAAAACCACCCCAACCATTTATTGGGTCACCAGCCATCTCGGAAGGTTCCAATCCAATTTTTATCAGCCTATGATATTCATCGAAAACAAACTCAGGCCGAATGTCGTAATAGGTTCTGGCTCGATTATCATTTGGCTTCGAAACAGTGTCTTTGCTTTTCAAAAGCCAAATATGATCCCAAAAACATTCGTTTAATACGTTTCTATCATAGGCATCCTCTGTCTTGAGGTGAGCAAAACCTCTCCCCTCATCTATTTCCTCAATCGCAAACCCCAGATGCTCTTTATACCAGGAGGCTGAAAATACAGGATCCTTCACATGAATAATAACATTCACATTTCCAAAACCAAGCACTCCTGATGGATGATACTCCCTTTCGTCCTCGCCTTTGTTTTCCTCAACTAACGTTAATCTAGTGTTGTCAAATGCTACAATATCACAATATCTTTGTCCGTTCGGAAGCTGCTTTATAGCCGAAGCTTCTATCTTTCTATCTTCTAAATAAGAAAGGGTTTGATCCAGATGATATGTGGCAAATCCGAGCCTCACGTTTCCTTCTGTTTCTGGAGACTGTAAGTGATCATGATCTCCCTCAAACGACTTGATTGTTACCATTCCAGCTCTAGGTAGCTTCATAAACCCTTTTCTTCCAACCCAACTAGTGATTTGATCCATACACTCCCAGCCAAATACATCCTGATACCATTGAATAGCATCCTCAAATTGATCAGGATGCACCATAATAAACCCTCCATCCCATCGATACATCTAACCACTCCCTTTGTTTGGTTTACATATTTAGGATAAAGGTTCAACCTAGTTGAATGTCAATCATTCTTTTAATTTTTATCAAAATTTTAGGTATCAAGTGACTTTTTTACAAAAGATAAACATTTTATTAAAATTGCTATCAAATATTCCCTTTTCTTTTAAAAATATGTAATAATAACATATACGACCTAGAGAAATTATAGCCATAGGAGTCATTGATATGCCGCCGATTATTTTTGAAAATGATGAAGTATACTTATATATTAAAATTGAACTTATTCGTGGCGAATTGATTTACACAGGGATGCAAGAAGGGTTTGGCAGCCAAAATACCATCCGGATCAGTCAAAGACTAGACAGTTATCTCACCATCTATCAACGGTTATTTTCGAAAAACCGCCGTACCTTTCTCTACAAATAACTGAATAATTGAAACATTAACCCAAAAATGACTGACCAAACTGGCCAGTCATTTTATATGAATCATTCATTTAAACCTTAAACTTACCAATCAAAACTTTTAAATCGTCTGCTAGATTAGATAATGCCGATGCAGAAGTGGCGATTTCCTCCATTGATGCAAGTTGTTCCTCTGCTGAGGCTGCAACATTCTGCGAATGCATGGATGTTTGTTCAGAAATATTGATCATTCCAGATACAGTGGCGTAAACTTCTTGTGTGCTCGCTGATATTTCTTCTGAAGTTGCGGCCATATCATTTATTTGCCCGGTTAAATTACTCATAAATTCAAGAATTTCTTTAAAAGTTTCCTTCGTTTGGTTAACAATCGCTAATCCTTCCTTTACGTCGACAGAAACTTGTTCAATAGATTGGGAAGATTGGGTCATGTCTTCTTGGATGGTTTTAATTAATGTCGAAATCTGTGAAGAAGATTGCTGTGATTGTTCAGCAAGCTTTCGAACTTCATCCGCAACAACCGCAAATCCTTTTCCATGTTCCCCTGCTCTTGCCGCTTCAATAGCAGCATTTAAAGCTAATAAATTCGTTTGATTTGCAATTGCTGTAATGACATTTGTGATTTTCTCAATTTCCTGCGAACGATGTTCAAGCGTTTTTATTACTTCACCACTTGCGAGTACAGATTGATTAATTTCAAGGATTTGATTAACCGTTTTATTAACAAACAATCCGCCCTCTTTAGCCTTATCAGTGGCTTGTACACTTACTTCTGAAACGATCGAAGCATTATCTGCAATAGACTGTATTCCCTTCGTGGCTTCTTCTAATGCTACTGCACTCTCCTGTACACTTGATGTGGATTGTTCTGCACCATCTGCTACCTGCTGAATGGAGTCAGTAATGGTCTCTGTTGCTTTACTTGTCTGTTCTGAGCTTGCTGTTAATTCTTCCGACGAAGAAGCAAGAAGTTCAGAAGTGGAAATAACCTCATTCATCATGTCTTTCAGACTCTCTGTCATTTTGTTATAGCTATCAGATAAAGTACCTAACTCATCACCTGATTGATCTTCTACTTTTGCAGTAAAATTACCATTCCCAGCCATATCAAGTGCCTTTGTAAGATTCGAAAGTCTCTTTTTCATTTTCCATGTGAACCAATACACAGCCCCAGAGGCTAGACCGATCATTATTACCAATACAATCACGAATTTCATTAGGAAAGAAGATATAATATTGTCAATTATCTCTTCTGAAGCACCTACATACATAATTCCAATTACTTCTCCAGAAGCATTTTCTAACGGCATATAAGCTGTTTGATACATATTCCCTGCTACATTTGCTTCCCCATAAAAAGATTCTCCTTTTGTAAGGACAGTATCGACTACTTCCGCTGAAGCCTGTGTGCCAATCGCACGCTCTCCATCTATCAATACATTGGTTGTCACACGTGTATCTTCAAGAAAAATCGTAACGGTGTCTCCCGTATCTTCCCCAATTGTATCTACTATTTCATTATTATCATTGATCTGGGTTGTTCCCTTATAAAGGGTATTATCTTTGACTTCCCATTCTCCAGGGTATTTGCTGTCAATATATCTATAAGCGAGTCCTAAATCCCCTTTTGCTTTCTCAGTAGCAAACTCTTTAATCCCCCTCGTAATCTCTCCATTTACTACAAATCCAATAACTAAGGAAAGAATAGTGATAATTGATATAACAATTACATTGATCTTTGTTCCTAGCTTGAGATTTATTCTTATGATGTTTTTCCCCATTGTCGCTCTCTCCTGTCGTCTAATACATAAATAACATCTACTATCAGTACTATCGGACTATAATAAATAATGTTTATTTTTTTGTTCAAATTTTAGACACAATCTTTTCATAACATAATAAAAAGGAGGTTAATTTTCATTAACCCTACCGTTTCTTTTCCTCTTTTATTACCGATAAGATCTGTGCCTCAGAGCCGTACTCCATCCGAATGGTTTTTCTTGCGTCAACAGGTGATCTCGCAGTGACTGATTTATTTTTCTTTTGTCCATTCATTTCAATTGTGACCAAAAAGCATTTTGATCCGCATCTCATATAACCTCTCCTGATTCTATTAGAAATTTATTTTTTGCAGAATGGTCACTCGGTACCTCTTAAATAGAATAAAAACAATTACATATATTGCGATAGTGGAAATAATCATATTGACACATGCCCCAGTGAGGAATGTGAAACCACCAGATTGAAGGCTTCCCAATGTTTCATTGACAACATGTTCGTAATTAACATCATCTATTTCATCTACTCTGTGTTGTCTTTCCAAGATCATGCTACCCATTTTATAGTTAAAGAAAAATAGAATGGGCCAAATTGGTGTTCCAATCACTCCTCCAATCAAAGCAGCTAATATATTTACCCGGAAACCCTTGGCCATTCCAATGGATAGTAGAGGGCCTAAACCAAACGTTGGGAACCAACTAGGAACAAAACCTAGCGCTAGGCCATAGGCCACTTGTTGAGGACTATCCTTTATTCGAAACAACCGGAGCAGATAGTACTTTATTCGACGCTTTAGGCTCACTCTATATACCCCCTACTTCGTTGATGATAGTTAAACTATAATAGTTTTTCTCTGAATATCCAAATATTTTTCCCATAGTAAAAACCTGTATCGAGCTTGGCTTGATACAGGTACTTTAATGGAGGAAGTGCAAATTTTACTTAATAGGTGTATTTTCCAAATATCATGAATTACTCTTTAATTTTCAATCCTAATAACCTTGAAAACCCAATTGCTTGATTCGAAGATACCTCGCAGCCCAGCAAACTTTCGGTCGATACATTGATCTGTTCAAACGTACAAGTACTAATATCAACCCCTTTAAGGATAGTATTGGTAAAATCCACATCATTCAGATCGCATCGATTAAGAGATACCTTAGTAAATTTAGAGTTGAAAAAGTTAGCACTTCTCAATGCTGACTGCTCGTAATTCACTTGTTTCAAACGAGTATCAGCAAAGTTACTTAGGTTCAAATCACAGTTTTCAAATAGAACATTCCCTAGGATCGCATCAGACAAATCTAAACCTAACAATTTGCAATCTTTAAACTCCACTCGATGCAAGTTTCCCCCACATAAACGTACATTTGATAAATTACAATTCTCGAATACCACATCGGTAACATCTATATTGACAAAGGAACTGCTTATAAATATGACGTTTCTAAAAATCACTTTTGATAGAATGAGTCTTTCGATTTCCTCATTCTCTACTTGGGAATTTACCACCGAACAGTTGACTAACTCTGCTTCTTCTTCATAAAAAACAACATGAAAATTAGCATGTGGCAAATCGGTTGAGACTTTTGGACGATCCACTTTTATTATTTTCGACATACTACACCTCTAAATCTTTCAATTACCATTCATTCCTTAACCATACTAAAAAATCAAATCTTATTTAAGTCTTTATTTTTTAATATAGTTGTGTGCAATTTATTTTTACGGACTCTGACCGAATCCTCCTCTTATTCGGACTTCACAAACTCCTTTGACCTCCACTTTGTCCAAATCCGTCCCTCATTCAGACTCCACCTAACCCCTTTGACCTCCGCTCTGTCCGAATCCACCTCTCATTCGGACTCCACACACCCGTTTGACCTCCGCTCTGTCCGAATCCACCTCTCATTCGGACTCCACACACCCGTTTGACCTCCGCTCTGTCCAAATCCAGCTCTCATTTGGACTCCCCCTACCCCTTTTCCTTCCGCTCTGTCCGAATCCACTCCTCATTCAGACTCCACAGACCCGTTTGACCTCCGCTCTGTCCAAATCCAGCTCTCATTTGGACTCCACCTACCCCTTTTCCTTCCGCTCTGTCCGAATCCACTCCTCATTCAGACTCCACCCGTTCGCTTCCCCTCGTCTCTGTCTTTATATGAAAACGTCTGAATATCGCATTATTATTCAGAATATTTCAAATATAATCGGTTGCATGTTTCTACTAACCTTTTTCAAAGGGCCCGAATATTTAACTGTATTCAATGGGGAAACAGGTGAAACAATCAGCCTTCCCATACAAGCTTCTACTTTGGAAGTGATACAGATTGGGCCAAGGTTTCAGCCCCAGAATTTATCATTCCTGGAGTCCTAATAGCGTTAGAGAAGGAGTTTGCTGAACTTCAAGCGAACAAGGAGTTAACTAGTCCACTTAGTCATCATCTCCATGTTAGAAAACAAGGATTGATAAAAAGACTCTCACCCTTTTTGGTAAATGGGTTCGGTTTTCGAGTACAAAACTTAATTAGCAACCAAATTTTCGTGGACGTATAGGTATTCATAGGCGGAGAAATTCCGGTTAATGTGTATAGTAGGGGCTCAAGAAGCAGATATAAGCGGATATATTTCGATTAACATCTCTATATATAACTAAATCTAAAGAATAGATTCATATAAGCGAAAAAACTCCGCTTATATTGCGGGAAATGACTGTATTTCCCAAAACAAACGGAATTTATCCGTTTATTTTCAAGCTTATTGAAACCATCATGCTAAATATTGAAAAAATGCTTGGGGACCATTCCAAGCATTTTTGCTTATCAAATTACCTATTATTTTAAGTGGGGAATACCGTTTAAATAGCAAGGTTAGTTCAAATTTGGACTTCAAAACAACTAGACAAACTAGTTATCAACCCCAAGGTACGTTCACATTAATTTTTTCCCCTAAGGTTTTACTATGTTCTCTTCGTTTCTTTCGATTCTCCGCCCTCATCGGTGCACTCTCATTCATCATAATTTCTTCTTCACTTACAGGTTTTACATTTGGTACTGTCAATGCTTTTCCTTCTTTAGAAAGGGCCACGAAAGTTAGGAATGAGGTAGCAGCTAATTGCCTTTCCCCTGTCATCAGATTCTCAGAAATTACTTTAACGAACACTTCCATTGAAGATTTCCCGACCCATGTGACATAAGATTCCAAGCAAACTGAATCGTCCTTTTGGATAGGAAATAGAAAATCAACCGAATCCGTTGATGCCGTTACGATCTCACACCGTGCATGTCTTGAGGCAGAAATCGATGCAACATCGTCGATCATGCTCATCAATTTCCCACCAAATAATGTCCCATGGTTATTGGTATCAAGAGGAAATACCCTGCTTGTCTTAATCACTCTAGACTGTGAACATGTTTTTGTTATTCTTTCTGTCATCGCTCTTCCTCGCTTCTTCTTTTTGATTATTATACTCTAATTTTCAGCACGTACCATTCCCTGTTTAATATAAAGGCTGATTTCGTAAAGATTGTTGTTATTGGAAACATCCCAAATGCCGGATTTTTCCTCGTATAACGCTGGGTTTATTGGTCTATTTGGTGAGTAGCTCTTTTCTAAGGATGAAAAAATTTTGATTGGCTGTTGAAACATATAGTTAATTTCCTAAAAAGTGTGGTTATAGCAACAATGTCTTAGAAAAGAACCAATATAAATGACCATTTCATAATATTTACACAACGTTAAAACTAACTTCATTTTCCTCTTTTATAATCAAATCAAAATGAATCCCTATAGGAGGAGTTCCAATGCGTAGGATCAAGAATTCTGTGATAGGCAATGTGGAAGGAATTTTACGAGATTACGAGGATGGGTATAAATGGGAAGCTTTAGTAAATGAATTATCCTACAGCGATCTAAAACATCTCGTATCTTTAGCGAAAGAGGCCGATCAATACCAAAAAGTACTTTCTGACATTGCAACGATTGTAAGATCATCCACTGAAAAAGAAACGGTAGAAAAAATAATGATTAAGTTATCGCAATCGTAAAAAAAGCTACCAATGTTTGGTAGCCATTCTTGTAGGTAGGTTTATAGTAACCGCATACAATGAAGTTCATTACAAATTAACTGTAACGTGATTTACGAAGTTTAGCATCCAGCACCAGATTACCGAAAGGAATAAAAGCAACAGCAAATGCCGATGTGATCCATACAAAAGACCACCTAATTTTAAAAGTGACATACGCAATCATAATCAGATACATGACAAATAGCATACCGTGAATCGAACCCACCAATGTGACTACTTCCGGAAATCCTGCGAAGTATTTAAGGGGCATAGCAATAAATAGCAAAACGAGCAGAGATATACCCTCTAGTAGGCCCATGAGCCGAAATTTTGCGATTGGCGAGTTAAGCATTCTTTTCCCTCCTGGCTTCTTATCCATATTCCCTTTTGACTATGAAATCCATTTTTACCATAATAAATATATAATAACATGTTTGTACAATTATCACTGTTAAAAACTAATAAAAAAAACCAAAGCTCTAAATCCAAGCATGGTTCACTTTCCCCCCTATTTCTAGAACCTTTTCACATAACAATCATACTCATTTGATAACTGCATTCCCATCTTTTCGTATAAAGTCTTAGCCTGAACATTATCTGAAGCTGTCTCTAATTGAACAAAATGGGCATTTCTCTCTTCACAAAACTGAAAAACTTCCTGAATTAATGCTATTCCGATTCCTTTCTTTCTATAGGTTGCATCCACATATAAATCATTTAGGATATATCCTTTTTTCATACCAACAGACGAAAAGGTTGGATAAAGCTGTGTGAATCCCACTGCCGTTTCTCCCTCCATCGCTAAAAAAATGACCGACTCTTGATTAGCTATTCTTTCTTGAATAAATTGTCTTGCACCTTCAAGATCGCAAGTTTGTTCGTAAAACATCCGGTATGCATTGAATAATGGGGTTATTAGATCTAGTGAAGTTATATCTGCCTTCATAATATCCATCTTCTTCTTCCCTTCCTTCAATAAATTTATTTCTATCTTACAATCTATCTGACATAATAAAAGGAACAGTTTTTGTCAAATACATATGTCAGATGGGAGTTCTTGATGAAAGAGTTAGTCTTACAACTAAACGACAATAGTCCTAAATATAAACAAATCTATGAAAACATTCGCTCTCTTATTGAAGATGGAGTGATCGCCAAAGATACAAAACTTCCGTCCATTCGTCAGTTAGCTATGATTTTACATGTGAGCAGAAACACCACTCTTATTGCATATGAACAATTAATAGCGGAGGGTTATATACGAAGTGAAGAGAAAAAAGGGTACTTTGTCGAAGCGTTTGAGCCTATTGATTTACAGCACTCCATTTCAATAGAGAATAACCTTCACGCTAGCGAGGCATCCATAAAAGTGAATTTTCGTGCTGGAACCGTAGATCAACAGGCTTTCCCGTTAAAAGCTTGGCGAAGATGTAGTAACGATGTGTTAAAGGAAGACATGATTTATACTTACGTAGAAATGCAGGGTGATCCCCTCCTTAGAAGTCAAATTTCTAGCTATTTACTTCAATCAAGGGGAATTCAAACCACTCCGGAACAAATCATCATCGGCAGTAGCACACAACAACTACTGATGCACTTGTCCCTTTTTCTTAAAAATGATTTTTCTAGCATTGCCGTAGAAAATCCTGGCTATGACGGAGCTCGGGTAGTCTTTCAACTTCATGGGTATCACTTAGACCCCATAGAAGTAGGTGTAAAAGGTTTAGTACTAGAACAGCTTGAAATGACACAATCAAAGCTTGTATACATCACTCCATCCCACCAGTTTCCTACCGGTGTCACCATGCCTGTTCCAGAACGTCAGCAATTATTGAAATGGGCAGAAACACAGGATGGATTTATTATAGAAGATGATTATGATAGCGAATTCCGTTACAAGCAAAAACCGATTCCAGCCTTATTATCGTTACAGCCTGGCGCGCGTGTGATTTACCTGGGTACTTTTTCAAAAGCGTTTATCCCTTCGATTCGATTAAGCTACATGGTTTTGCCAACTATCCTAATCAAACCATATGTAACTCAGTTCTCCGGTCTCGAACAAGGTACCTCTAGCATTCATCAGCGAACAATGGCACGCTTCATGGAACAAGGGTATTGGAATTCACATATAAGGAAAATGCGCACCACTTACAAAAGGAAGATGCACACATTAGTCACCTGCCTACAGGAAACATTCGGAGAGGCGATTGAAATCATCGGTTCCCAATCAGGATTATATGTACTAATCAGAATTCAAAGAGCAACAAAGGAGGACGAACTGATTCAACAAGCACTTTCACATGGAGTAAAAGTGTATCCTACCTCCATTTATTATGTAACAAACGAACAGGGAACCATACTTAAGCTTGGTTTTAGTAATCTATCAATCGAACAAATCCAATTAGGTGTAAAGTTGCTGAAACAAGCTTGGAGGTTTTAGGCATTTCTCCAAATATTTCCTCATTTAATATTAGTAGACCTTTTTAGAAATGAGGAAATTGCGATGTACACCCTCTATTGTCGAATGTATCAGTTCGTCTATAAAACCGCTGCTCCCTTTTTTAATTGGAGAAAGCCTGAGCTTTTAGAAGGAGAAAACAGTCTGATCAAGCTTCCCCCACTCTTGAAACTAAAAGGAATTGGGAGCGTTTTAATTGTGACAGATAAAGGGATTACATCCATTGGTTTGCTTGATCGTTTACTGGCTGGATTAGAAGGAAAAGAAATTGACTATGTTATTTACGACGAAACCGTACCAAATCCTACGATCGATAATATTGAAGAAGCTTTACAATTATATAAAGACTATCAATGCCATGGAATTATCGGCTTTGGAGGGGGTTCTCCCATTGACTGTGCAAAAGGAGTCGCTGCACGAATTGCACGTCCTAATAAAACGATACCTGAGATGAAGGGACAGCTGAAGGTAAGAAAGCCAACTCCACCACTCATTGCAGTACCAACAACTGCCGGAACAGGGAGCGAAGCGACGGTAGCTGCGGTCATTTCAAACAGTGAAACACAGGAAAAATATGCGATTAATGATCATGTATTGATTCCGGATCTGGCCGTTCTCGATCCGGTGCTTACCGTGAAGCTTCCCCCTCCTATCACCTCGACGACGGGAATGGATGCACTCACCCACGCGGTCGAAGCATACATTGGCCGAAGCAATACGGAGGAAACTCTCCAATGCAGCAAAGAAGCGGTTCAATTAATCTTTGAAAATCTATATGAAGTATATTCGAATGGTTCGAATATCGAGGCTCGAAAAAACATGCAAAAGGCGTCGTATTTGGCTGGGATTGCATTCACTCGTGCGTATGTTGGTTATGTTCACGCGATCGCCCATACATTAGGCGGTTTTTACTCGGTCCCCCATGGTCTAGCGAATGCCATTATTCTCCCATATGTGCTAGAGTATTATGGAGAGAGCGTCCATCAACCGTTAGCAGAGCTAGCCGATTTGATTGGTATTTCCTCAGCAGACGAAACGGACTCTCACAAGGCCCAAAAATTTATTGAAGAAATTAAAAAACTGAACCGAAACATGAATATTCCAAATACATTTGATTGTCTATTGAGCCAGGACCTTCCGATCATGGTGGACCGTGCGTTTCGTGAAGCCAATCCGCTTTATCCGGTTCCAAAAATATTAGACAAACACGATTTATTCAGAATATATGAAATGATAAAGGAATAAATAGGAGTTGCACTTATGGAGAACTATAATTCACTGATTTTAAAACAAAAAGCGTTTTATCGTTCAGGCGTTACAAAGGAGTTGTCCTATCGAATTCAGGCATTAGAAAAACTTCGGGAGAGCATTCGTAAAAACGAACAATCGCTTTTTCACACCCTGAAAGAGGATTTAAATAAATCAGAATTTGAAGCCTATGCTACCGAAATTGGGGTCGTTCTCGAGGAAATTCGTTTCACACTAAAGCATGTAAACGACTGGGTGAAGCCAGAAAAAGTTAAAACCCCTGTTAGCCATATTGGTTCGACTAGCTATATTTACTCAGAGCCTTACGGTGTCACTCTCATAATTGCACCATGGAATTATCCGTTTCAGCTGGCGATTGCACCACTTTTAGGAGCAATTGCTGCCGGAAACTGTGCGATTTTAAAACCTTCGGAGTTAACACCCAAAACCTCTGAATTACTAAGAAAGATGATTACTGACCTTTTTCCAGAAGAATATATTGCCGTGGTGGAAGGCGGAGTTGAAGCAAGTCAAGCTCTACTTGCAGAGGATGTTGACTACATTTTCTTTACCGGAAGCGTTCCTGTTGGAAAAGTCATTATGCAGGCAGCAGCCAAAAACCTTACACCTGTTACACTCGAATTAGGCGGAAAAAGTCCTTGTATCGTCCATCATGATGCAAGTATAAAGCTCGCTGCCAAACGAATTGCCTGGGGAAAATTTATAAATGCTGGTCAAACCTGTGTGGCACCCGATTACCTGTATGTTCAGGAGAGCATAAGAGATGAGTTATTACAGGAAATTCAGTTGGCAACTCAAGAACTGTATGGTGAAAAAGCACTCGAAAATTCGGATTACACACGGATCGTGAGCAAACGACATTTTGATCGATTACTAACCTTTTTGAATAATGGAGACATGTTCATGGGTGGTGGGTCAAATGAGGAAACGCTAACGATTGAACCGACTGTGTTGACAGGCATTACATGGAATGATCCCATTATGCAGGATGAAATATTTGGTCCAATTCTACCTGTCCTTCCGTATCGCGAGCTTTCAGAGGTTATTGATGGGATACATAAACACCCGAATCCACTAGCGCTTTATCTTTTCTCTGAGAATGAGAGCATACAACAAGAGGTTTTACATCATATTTCCTTCGGAGGTGGCTGCATCAATGATACCGTCTATCATCTCGCCTCTCCATATCTTCCTTTTGGTGGAGTGGGCTCAAGCGGAATCGGTGCGTATCATGGAAAAGGAAGCTTTGACACATTTTCTCATCGTAAAAGTGTACTAAAACAAACAACAAAATTTGATTTACCCTTCCGTTATCCAAATGTGAAAGATGGGTTAAAAAAATTAAAGTGGTTTCTAAAATAAAGGCTGTTTTCGTAAAGTTTGTTGTTTTGGAAAAAACCCAAAAGCCGGATTTTGCCCTAATAACGCTGGTTATTGGTCTATTTGGATTAGTAGCTCTTTTCTAAGGATGAAAATATTCTAAAGTGGCTGTTGAAACATATAGTTAATTTCCTAAAAAGTGTGTATATAGCAACAATGTTATAGAAAAAAGCCAAAATAAAAAGAACAAGCCTTTACGTTTTTGCTTGCGTAAAGGCTTTCCGAAATCACATGATCAACCCGTTTGGCCGTACTCTTCTTGTTGTCCACTAGAAAAAAGTAGCTCATGAATAGAAACCAATCGGATATCAAACTTATAATTTCTATTGCGTATCTCTACCATTCCGTTCTTGTAATCGTGCATAACTATGTACTCTTGATTTCTATGTACGACCCTTGTTCCTTCCAAAGAACTTCCCCTCCTAGTTGATAAAATGAGATTTCTTGTATCTATACCCTTTATACTAGTGGTTAAACATTTTTTAAATAAAATCTACTAAATAATTTATATCATCCTAGATAATGGCAAAACTGCCGCGTTCACATTTTATTCAATAAACTTTTAACAATTTGTGAACAACATCACAAACCTATGTTTATATATATAGCCACGGTATATATTATGAATATAGAAACACAAAAACATTTTTTCGAAAGAAGGAATCATTTATGTTTAATCAATTATTAAGAGAAAACAAGATTGTTGCTGGTCTATTGACCGTTTTACGTGTATACCTCGGGTTTGCTTGGATGACGGCTGGCTGGGGGAAAATAACTGGCGGTGGCTTTGATGCTGCAGGATTTTTAAAAGGCGCTATCGCTAATCCGGTAGCAGGTCCAGATGGTGTTGTATACGGTTGGTATGTATCTTTCCTTGAAGGCGTCGCATTACCAAATATTGAGTTATTCAACTTCTTAGTACCTTGGGGAGAATTCTTAGTGGGTTTAGGTTTAATCCTTGGATGCTTCACTACGGCAGCTGCCTTTTTCGGAGTACTAATGAACTTCGCTTTCGTACTTGCTGGAACAGTGTCTCATAATCCAACAGATATTTTAATGGGCTTCATTCTAATCGTCGCTGGTTACAATGCAGGAAGATTTGGTTTAGATTATTATGTACTACCAATCATTCGCAAAGCAATCAACAAAAAGACGAATCCACTTCATCAAGAAGCATAATAAGAATATCCCTTACACATCGTAAGGGATATTCTTATTTCCTCAATGAGCTGAAAACATTCGTTTTAGATTCATAAAACCATTCATGATAGCGGCATCTCTTCCCATTTTGTTCCGTTGATTCCTAATAGGTCTTAATCGTTGCATAAATATTTCGTCACACATTCGATGTGACCCATAGCGCCGAAGACAGGCGTCATGCTTCATACAAAGTGCGTCTAATTGATTGACGGGACGTCCTGGTCCACTACAACCAGGACCACAATAACGATAACCCGGGTAACAAGGCACCTCATTCCCTCCTTCATTTCATATTACTCTCAGTTTATGTTTCTCCCCCTTCTTTTGTATGGAGAGTTGTCCAACAGAAAAAGGAGCCCTAAAAATTTTTCTAGGACTCCTGCTATTTATTAGATCTTAAACTTTCTAACGAGCTCCTGAAGGTTTTCCGCCATTTCTGATAATGATTTGGCTGATAAAGCGACTTCTTCCAGAGATGCTAATTGTTCTTCTGTTGACGCAGCCACATTTTCTGAAGAAGATGCGTTTTCCTTAGCAATTTCAGATAGCTCATATGATGTGTCAGTTACATTTTTAATTTCTGCTGTAATTTGTTCTGCTATTTGTGATACTTCTTCTATTTGAGGTGCCATGACTCTTACTCCATTTAAAATCTCGTCAAACTTCTCAATCGTTTTATTTGATACAAGTATTCCGTCTTGCACACTTTTTGTTGCAAGCTGCATGGCTTCTACCGATTTCTCAGTATCTTCTTGGATCGCTTGAATGAGTTTAGCTATTTGGCTTGCTGAGCTTTGAGATTGGTCAGCAAGTTTACGAACTTCATCAGCCACGACGGCAAACCCTTTTCCTTGCTCCCCCGCTCTTGCCGCTTCGATTGCAGCATTTAAAGCTAAAAGGTTCGTTTGATTAGAAATGTCACTAATCACACCGATAATCTCATTTACTTGCTTTGAACGGTCGTAAAGTGATTTAATAATCACATCTGAACTTTCTACTTGCCTATGAATCTCGTTCATTTGTGCTACTGTATGTTGAACCGAGTCTCCGCCTTCTTCAGCGTGTTTTACTGCTTGTTGTGTAAGGGAATTTACTTGAACGAAATTGTTCGTCATGGTTTCCATGCCATGAGTGATTTCATTCATCGTACTTACTGTTTTATCAATTCCAATCGTTTGACTTTCAGCCCCACTTGCAACCTGTTGGATCGAGTATGCCACCTGTTTGGTAGCGATCGTTGTTTCATCAGATGATGCTGTTAATTCTTCAGCTGCAGCCGCTACTTGTTCTGTATTCATATCCACCTGTGTAATGATTTCTTTTAGATTGTCAGTCATATTTTTAAACGAAGCGGCCAACTCTGCAATCTCATCCTTGCCTTTAACTTCAATCTCATGCGTTAGGTCCCCTTCGCTAATGGCTAATGTACTTCCAACTAGACGACGAATAGGTTGTACAATGGAACGGATGATGAAAAAGGTTACGACCGCACCGATTATTAGCGAGATCATTACGGTGATTAATGTCTTGTTAAAAATTGGAGAGGCACTATCACTTATTTCACTCGTATACATCGTGCCACCAATTTTCCAGCCTGTAAGTTCATTGGTTGTAAAACTCATCTTTTTATCTCGAGAGTCTAATTGATAGTCAAATTCTCCCTTGTTGTCCTTGTACATAAGCTGATAATGATCTTCTTCCACTAAGGTTCCAGCTTCTACCGTTGGGTGGTAAATCATATTCTTTTCTCTACCTAAAAGAATCACATAGCCTTCATTTCCAATTTTAATTTTACTGGCCGACTGTGTAATATTGCCTATCATTAAGTTAATTCCTATTACGCCACTGCCGTCATCCGTTGTTCTTGCTACAGTAATGACGATTCCACCTGAAGAGGCTTCATACGGATCTGTGATGATAACTTGTCCTTTATTAGCCATCGCTTCTTGATACCACGGACGTTGCCTAGGGTCATAATCTGCCGCAAGTTCTTTTCTTGGATTTTGAATCATCAAACCGTCGGTTGTTCCTAAATAAATACTGACGGTTTCAGGATGAAGATTCGTATATTGTTCTAATTTAACACGTAATTCTGGGCTATCCTCACCCTTAACCAAGTCAGAGGTGACCATTTTTGCAAACGTCTCTGCATCATGTACTTTTAGGCTGACCGTACTTGTAATAAATGAGTCTAGTAACATAATACTTTCTAAAGAAGTAGACATCATTTGTTTTTCAATTTCCTGCTTGGCACTAGAATATGCTAGCGTTCCAATAATGATTGATGGTAGTAAAAGAATACCTAACGAAAACAACATTAGTTTCGTTCTGATTTTTAGTGAGACCAATTTTTTCAGCAAGTTAAACCCTCCAAGATGTTCAATTTTAATAATGTCACTATGTATATCGGTTTAACTTCTACAATGATTAGTTTATTTTTTATCAAAATTGTGAACGGGAGGTAATGAAATGACACAACCAAATAAACAACTATATAACTATCCAATAATGACCAGCATCTTGTTCTGGTGTGGGTTAGTCGTATTATCTTGCATGTACGTTACTATCCCTTTAGCCACGGTATTCTCTGATATTTTTCACAAAAACGTAACCCAGGTGGCTTGGCTCGCAAGTTCTTATTCGATTTGTTATGCCGTAGGATGTTTACTTTATGGTCCATTTTCTGATCGTTATGGGCGGAAAGTGTTTTTAGTGACCAGTATTAGTCTTTTAACCGTAATCACCTTTTCCATT
This sequence comes from Bacillaceae bacterium, assembly GCA_041640555.1. Classification (GTDB taxonomy): domain Bacteria; phylum Bacillota; class Bacilli; order Bacillales; family Cytobacillaceae; genus Robertmurraya_A. The sequence goes on along the minus strand of JBEQAB010000001.1, from coordinate 145,950 downwards.
GCTTTTGTAGACCAGTTTTACATACTACTAATACTGAGAGGGTTACAAGGACTGATTTCTGCTGCTTTTGCTCCTATCTCTTTGGTGTATGCAGGTGAAATGTTTCCACCAGAAAAAAGATTAACGGCTGTTGGATTTGTCAGTTCGGGTCTTTTAATGGCTGGAGTTGTGGGGCAAGTATATAGTGGAATAGTGAATGAAATTTGGGGTTGGCAGGCTATTTTTTTCCTGCTAGGAATTATTTATTTCCTTACGCTTATTCTAATTATTTTCTTTTTACCTAAGGATAAAATAAAAAGACCTCAAGTACATATGCTTGAAGCTTTCAAAAAGATGACCTTATTAGGAAAACAAACACAGCTTCTACTGGCCTTTTGTATTACTTTCTCCCTATTGTTATCACTAGTAGGTATGTATACCATTCTGGGAAGCTATCTGTCCAATCAGTTCGGTTTAACAGAAAATGAAATCTTATTCGTTCGTGCTGCTGGAATCATAGGAATGCTATTATCACTTTTTGCCGGGAGACTGGCACAAAAATTTGGAACCATTCTGACCCTAAAAACAGGATTGGCTCTGGCTGCTGCCGGGTTATTTGGAATAGGTGTAAGCCCATCCCTCCCATTCATTATTTTTGCAAGTATCATTTTTGTTTTAGGAATTGCAACAGCCAATCCAATTGTAATCTCCATTGTTAGCCAACTAGCCGGCCATGCTAGAGGCAGTGCAGTTTCATTCAATGCCTTTATTTTATTTATTGGTGCTAGTACTGGACCTATTTTGGCATTGACCTTAATTGAAATGGGAGTTTACGTGTTGTCCTTTAGCGTGTTGGGCTGTATTCTACTGGTTGGCTTTGTTCTTTCCTTCTATATAAAAATGACCAATTCAGTACAGGTTACAGCTAGGACAAGTAATTAATTTTTTGTTATATTTAAATTCAAACAGTCATGAAAAGGAATGAGAGCATGTTTTCAAAAAAAATTACCACCCAAGAGGACTTACAAAAAGCTTTTTACATTAGAGAGAAGGTCTTTGTAGATGAGCAAGGTGTTCCATTTGAGGAAGAATTTGATCAATTTGATACCTTAGGGACGGATTGTGAACATATTTTAGTATATTATCAGGAAGAAGCTGTAGGTACGGGACGCGTAAGATTTGTCGACCACTTTGGCAAATTAGAAAGAATATGTATACTAGAAGAGTACCGAAAATATGGACTTGGAAAAATGATCATTTCAACACTGGAGGAAATCGCTCTTGAAAAAGGCATGACACATGCAAAATTGCACGGCCAAACCCAAGCAGAAGGCTTTTATAAAAAACTGGGCTATCACACCGCCTCAGATGTTTTTATGGATGCAAACATTCCTCATGTTTTAATGATAAAAAGCTTTTAAAGGGAGGAAAGAAATGACATTAGTATATGAAGTTATTCCTGACGACCAAATTGAGCGCTGTCGAGATTTATGCAACGAGTTGATGGCTTTTCAAAAATCAAAAGCGAATATAAAACCAGAATTATTTGACACCATGAATTTTGATACTCGATTGGTCCCTTCCATTCAAAAAGCAACCAACAATTATACGGTAGTTGTTAAGGACGGTGACAGGGATGTTGCCTATGTTTATGCCAACATCTCACCAAAGGAAGTGTATTCAAATACCTTTGCGACCTTTTTTGATTTAGCTTCCGTAGAGGGAAAAGAAGTAGGATGCTTGTCTCAATTTTACATAAAAGAAGAGTACAGACAATATGGAGTGGGTTCTACCCTTTTCCAAATGGCGATGGAATGGTTGAAGTCATTCGATCAAGTAGAAGATTATTTTATTTATGTCTCAAATGGGAATGATACGGCTCTAGAATTTTATAAGCAAAAAGGCTTTTCCGTGAGCCATGAAATTTTAGATGGATTTATTTCCGTGTTACGGAACAAAAAATGAAAAAGGCGTATTGCTATGTTCTTAGCAATGCGCCTTTTTATTGACGTGGGGCAAATAAGATAATAACAGCCCCTAGTATACAGATTGCAGCTCCTACCCAATCATATAAATCAGGTGTTTTCTTATCCACTCCCCATCCCTATAGGACAGAAAGCATAACGAACACTCCACCATAGGCAGCGTATACTCTACCAAAGGAAGGAAAAGATTGAAATGCTGCAATCACACCATATAGAGCTAATGCGATTCCACCAGCTATTCCCCAATACACCGGTTTGCCCTCTCGTAGCCAAAGCCAGATTAAGTACCCTCCACCTATTTCTGCAACTCCTGCAAATATAAACAACATCATTGCACTGATGATTGAAACCACTTCCTATTTATTGTTTTGAATTTTTATTATATTTCTTTTCGTATTTAATAGTAAAAAAAATTAACACAGGGACGAGGACCATCGTCGGTAAAAACCAAAGGAATAGACTAGATGACGAGATATTTAATAGTCTAGGAGCGCCAAAGACAGTAAACGCTGTTACTGTTGAAATACTGCAGGCAATCATTCCACTTAAATGTTCATACAGCCAGTGCATGTTTTTCACCGGTTTTCGTAACCAATAATAAAGCTGCAAACTCCCTAGGAATACACCTAATAGAGGAAAATATGTAATCAGTGGAGTCCCCATTATATACCCGTACCATGCAATAGCGATACCAGAGATCAATAATAAGGAACTAACGAATAAGTCGACACCACTTCGATGTCGTTCTTTTCTCTTTTTATACCGTAGCACCCTTATGCCATACCAACAAGTAGCACCGCTTAAAATAGAAATAAAAATTAAAAACCATGAAAAAGAGACTCTTGTAGCATCTGCGGTTTCATCGAATAGGACACGGTATATCCCCATATAAAAAGCAGAAAACGACACCAATGCCATGGCAAACACATACACCCATCCGACTTTATTGTGTACCCTGCCACCTTTTTTTGTCACCAGTGGGATCCAAAATAGAATGAATGCTATAAACCCAGCAACAATATGTAAAATTCGAAACAACGAAAAAACTTCCAAGTAATTCCCCCCTAAAGCAAGATTAGTTGATTATAAGTATATCAATTCATCCTGTGTCTTGATAAACACTTTTGTAATTTCTCTGTTAATTAGAGGGGACTGTTTTATCCGCATCCAATTGAAGTAGAAAAATCTACTCAACCGGAACATATCCAGACTTCTCGACAATTTCCTGCCCCTGCTCCGATTGTATCCATTGAAGAAATTCTTCAAGATGAGGATTTTGACTGATACCTGTAATAGCGAAGAAATTGGCGACAATTGGATACGTCTCACTCTGGATATTTTCTTTTGTCGGAAGTACTCCATTTACGGAAATATGCTTTATTTTTCCATTCTGCACCATCTCCTCTGAAAAATGTCTGAATGAGTAACCGATAGCATTCCGACGGTTTTGATAATTACTCGTTTCTCGAATGATGCCTCCCATTCCAGAAACGATATCCTTTGATGGTGGATCCATTATGGGTATTTCCCCCATAAAGTTTATTAGTGCTGATTGACTACCACTTCCTTCTGGCCGTTGGAAGGCACGGATTTCTTCATCTTTTCCTCCTACTTCCTTCCAGTTGGTGATTTCTCCTGAATAGATTCCTTGAATCTCCTCAATCGTTAGCTCTTCCACTGGATTGTCTTTGTGAACAAAAAACACAAAGGCTTCTCTTCCAATCGGAGTTAAAGTTAGTACCACTCCTTGGAGTCTAGCATTCTCCATTTGTTCCTCAGAGGGATGTGCCATAAAAACCATATCAACCTCACCGTTCACTAAACGCTCAAACGCATAACTCGTTTGAGTCGAAACCACTTCACTTTCATCTAAAGAATAATCTTTTTCCGGGTAAACAGCTTGAACAAATCCTGCATATACCGGATAAAGCGCCGTGGCTCCATCTAGTGTTGGAAGATTTTCTTCAATTTTAAACGTAGATTCCTCATCTAACGTTACCACCTTTGAGTTATCTACAAACGGGAGATATTGAGCCAAATCCACATCTTGCGTACTTACCACTTCTAGACTTTTTAAATAATATTGATATCCTTCAAAACTCCCCACCACACAGACAGCCAGAGCCAGAAATCCGATTGAGAGTCGTTTTACTACCTTTTTCTTCAATCGGTCATAAATACCTAAGATCGACATAATCATTAAACCAAGTACCACAATGGGTGTAAAAATAGGATAAAACTCGGACGATCTTGAGATTGTTAAAATGATAGTTCCATAGAATCCAATAAACCCAAAAACGAAAACAACTACAATCGCTCCAAATAACCTCATAATACCCTCCCGATGAAATATTTAGTGTATTTTTACACTAATTATAACTATATTTCCAATGTAAGGGAAGAGAATTTGGAAAATTTTATAAACAAATAAAATACCTTCCAATTAGATGCTTTTTGGAAGGTATTTTTACTCCACTATTTTCTTTCTTAAAAGAATTTCAACCTCTTTAACCGGAAGTGGCATACTAAAGTAATACCCTTGCGCTAAAAAGCAGTTATTTTCTTTTAAGAAGGTCATTTGTAGTTCATCTTCTACTCCTTCAGCTATGACTTGGAAACGTAACCGGTTGCCGAGTTCAATGATTGTTTTTACAATCTCTTCTCCGTCCTTATGCTGATTGATTTCATCAATGAAGGATTTATCAATCTTTAACTTATGAATGGGAAAATGTCTTAAATAATTAAGAGAAGAATACCCTGTACCAAAGTCATCAATAGCAAAGCTTACCCCGAGCTCTTTAATTTCTTTCATTATGCTCAGTGCTTGATCCACATTGCTAGTTACACTTTCAGTAATTTCTAGTTCAAGAAATCTTGGAGGTAGGTCTGAATCCTCTAGTATCTGATTGACGGATGTAACAAAGTTTTTCTCTCGAAATTGTAAGGGAGACACATTAACTGATACACTCTCAATCGGTAAACCGAAATCAATCCATTGCTTACACTGAGTACACGCCGTTTTTAATACCCACTTTCCAATCGAGAAAATGAGTCCTGTCTCTTCGGCAAGTGGGATAAATTCTGCTGGAGAGATAAAACCAAATTCAGGGTGTTTCCAACGGATCAATGCTTCTAGTCCAATGATTTGATTGGATAGAAGGTTTACCTGGGGTTGATAATGAAGGCTCAATTCGTTATTGTTAATGGCATTCCGGAGACCAGTTTCTAATTCCATTCTCCTTTGATTACTAAGATTTAGAGAAGAAGTGTAATATTGGTAATTATTCTTTCCATTTTCCTTTGCATTGTACATGGCAATATCTGAATTTTGGATAATTGCTTCTACATTATCTCCATCTTTTGGGTAGATACTTATTCCTATACTTGTTGAAATGAACATTTGTCGGTCATTGATTACAAATGGGGAAGCTAACATAAAAATGATTTTTTCCGCTATCTCAGACACTCTAGACCGTTTACCAGTTTTTAGGACAACAATAAACTCGTCCCCTCCATAACGAAAGATACTCCCTTCCTCATCTATAGAGTTCTTTAGTCTCGTAGCTACCTTCTGTAATAATAAATCCCCAAAACTATGTCCATAAGTATCATTGATCATCTTAAACCGATCTAAATCCAAAAACATGACAGCAAAGGATTGTCCTATCTTTTCGCTTCTTGTTACTGTTTCATTTAAATGCTCATACAAAAGATTGCGGTTTGCCATGCCGGTTAATGAATCGTAATATGCTAATAATTGAACTTGTTCTTCTGCTTTTTTCCGTTTTGAAATATCTCTGACTATGACTTGAGTAGCTTCTTCTCCCTCATAGGTCGTTAAAAACGCCATCATATCCGTATAAATGACTGTACCATCTAACCTTAGGATACGATATTCACTAATTTCAGATATCCCCTTTTTGACTTGCTTCATCTTTTCAATAGCATGGTTTAGGTCCTCTGGATATATAAAATCTAGCACATCTCTTCCCATGACTTCCTTAGAATGATGAGCCCCTATTAACCTTACGCCAGCTTGGTTCACGTAAATGATTTTTCTATTTTTATGTATCAATGTGGTTTCAGGTGAATATTCGACTAGCTTCCGATATCTCTCTTCACTTTCTAATAGATCTCTTTCTGCTCTGTCACGTTCCGTAATATCTTGAACAATAACAACATAACGCCCTGAATCCTTTTCGTCAGCGATGGACACCCCTTTACCTTCGAGAAGAATGGTTCTCCCACTTTTGTTGTTTATTCTAAATTTTATTGGTACGTTTTGATTTTTTAGTATATAGCTGTACCTTAATTTTGTTATCTCTTCTTGGCTGAATATTTCTTGCACCGTTTTTCCTATGTAATCCTGTGGGTGATAGCCAACAATCGATTGAAGCGATGGAGAAATGTACTCGATTTTCCCATGCTGGTCAATCACCAAAATTAAATCAGAAGCATTTTCGACAATTAGCCTGTAATAACGCTCATCTTGAATAATATCTTTGATCATTTTTTTTAATAAATTATAAAAAATAAACCCACTTAATATGATGAAAAACAAGCCTTTTGACGTATTCATCCATTCAGGAAATTTATTTAGGTTTCTTGTGAAAATATAATCGGATAATAAAACCCACAAGCAGCTTATGGTGATATAAAAAATGACAAAGTGTAATGCTGCTTTCTTTGCTACGCCCCAATCCTTCCACATGCAAACACCCATTCCCTTCACAAATCCGAAACGTATTTTTTCTATTATTTGTATTTACTCTTATATAATGCAAAAAGCTGGATAGACCGTATACGGCCCATCCAACTTCCATCTACTTCATTAAAGATTTGGCAAGGTCAGTCCAGATATTAGCATGCTCTTCTGTAAATGCTTTGCCACTTTGCGCATGTACTTGGTTCATATATGCTTGGAGCTGGCCGTTGTGAGCTGATTTATTACTTTTCTTTTCCGACTGTTTCGCTGCTTCTTCAACAGAGAATGTAATCGTTGGACCGGTTTGATGAAGTTGAACTTCCTTGTTCGTACTCTGTTGTCACAGGAGTCTTCCCTGCTAGGAACATCAAAGTACTTAGTAACAATCATTTTGATATTCCTTAAAGAAACCTGCAGATGGAGTGTATCCTTCGAATGAACCTGCATGACTGCATTTACCTACTATCGATTGTCAATACTATTAGTGGAGGTGAAAATATTGAGTAAAAAGGCTGGCATAAAAATTCATTTGATCATGCTCCTAATTGTAGTTGCTGTTTTTATTTGGTCGGCTATTAAACCTGTTGGTTATCGAATATGGACATTGGAGGTCCTCCCTGCGGTTATTGGACTACTTGTTGTGATTTTTATTTATAAAAAATTTCAACTCACAACCCTTTCCTACCTTATAATTGCTATACTGTCCATTTTTACATTTATCGGAGGGCACTATACCTACTCTGAAGTCCCCTTTTTTAATTGGATTAAAGATGAATTCCATTTCGAAAGGAATCACTATGATCGGTTCGGTCATTTCTTAAAGGGACTTTTGATCATTGTGATCAGAGAAATCTTAATTCGAACATCACCATTATCAAAAGGAAAATGGTTAGCTTTCCTTTCCTTAAGTGTTGCTCTTGCTATCGCGGCTTTATATGAAATCATTGAATGGCTTGTGTCAATCATTACACATGGTGGAAAAGCATCGAAGGATTTTTTAGGCACTCAAGGTGATATATGGGATTCACAGTGGGATATGTCGCTTACCCTTGCAGGCTCAATCATTACTTTGATACTTCTTACTAGCGTACATAATAAATACTTGAGGAAAAAGTCCGATGGATAAACTATTTCAAGTATGGAGGACATTATGAGGAATAAATTAGAAATGAATATTTTGAAAGCTTTATTTATTATCAGTTTGGGGTTGTTCATTAACTTATTAAGGAAACCTCCTATTAAAGATTGGTTGCTAGTATTTTTTCTGAAAAGTTACTTCGCTACCTTTATTGATAACTTACTTGTAAGAAAAGGGTTCTTAAAATATCCTGTCAATCTAATCAGCGGCTTTGATATCAGTGTATTATTTAGTTATTTACTGTTCCCGATCTCATGCGTGTATTTTAACCAAATCACTAAGACTTCTAGCGTATTTGACATAGTAAAAAAATGTCTTTATTTTAGTGTTCCCTCTGCCATAGCTGAACACTTTCTTGAAAGGAAGACAAAATTAATAACCTATAAAAAATCGTGGAACTCATATTATAGTTTTCTGTCGATCGCCTTTAGTTTTCTTATTGTACGAGCGCTTATGGGTATGATTAGAAGTTTTTCTAAGACTCAATAAAGACTTTTATGAAATAAACTTCTTCAGTATAAAAGCCAATCTTCCCTCAAAGAAGATTGACTTTTATTTCATATTATAAATGATCCATTGATCTACGTATTTTTTGATAAAAAATAATCTGGATGATCTGAACCGTCATGTAAATAGGAAAAGACCAATGCATATTATACCCCTTATCATAATGGAACAGACCTATCTTAGATCCTACCCATTCCGTAAGAACAGCCAAACTAGACCAAAGTAAAAGATAAAGAATCGTACGAAATCCATCAATTTTTAATTTTTGATATAAGTAAATAAAATAATAGCTAAAGGGTCCGTTCATTATATAGTATAGAAAGTCGAGTATCTGGAAATTCGAATTGTCATTCACATCGTAAAAATCCCATGGTCTGGTACTTAAGGTATGGTCAAAGAAATAAACGATCGTAATTCCATATAAATAATGAGCAATCCCCTCTGTCTTCGAGAAAATCTTTGGTGTTATTATCATTAGAGCATGCAAAGAAATTAACACAATAATAACAAACCACTCATTCCAATCAAAAGACCTTTCATACACGGCTGTCATTCTTGGGACTCCTTTTCACAACATACAGAAGCATTTTCGCTATAATTAAACCCATCATCAGATATCCAATATTTGTAAGAAAAGAGAAAAACCATTTCCATTTCGTATATTCGATTATTTTATACTTTAGCAAAAGTACTTCCATAGCCTGTAAACAGATAAAGCATATAAAGAAATAAGTTGTCCTTATTCGCAATCCTTTAGTTGTATGAAAACCATTCACGAAAATGAGTACGAGTAGAGGAATGATACCATCTCGATAAAGTAAATAAGCGGGAAAGATAAATGGATGATTAGTTGTTGTGATCCACTTTAAATTTAAGGACAGAATGGTTAATACATTGGTTGTGATAATGGTCAGAACCATGTATATGATGGAGTTTTCTAAAAAGTTGAATGATTTTGTTTGAAAATAGAAGACAAGCGCTAATGTTAAAGCTATTACCAAAGTAAGTGGCAGTCCTATCATTAGAAGTATCTCCTTTTATTACAACCCAACTTTTTCACATTAGTTGTATGTTCCCTCCAATTCTTCCAACTATTCATAGATGAAGTTGTGGGCAAACAAAAAAGCATGGATCACTGTTCCAATGCTTTTTGTCCTTCTTCTTATAACTCATAAGGTAACACCAATATAAACAGCTGTCCCCCACATAACAATTGCTGAGATTTTATTTAAGATTAATAAGAAGCGACCTGATTGATCAAGCCTACCCGTCATTCTGCCGACAATTCCTAAGCCAAGGAACCACAACCATGAGACCAGTATGCAAGTAATGGAAAATGCTAGTTTCTCCACCCCTATATAGGTCAAGGAGCTAGTTCCAATCACTCCAATTGTATCTAAAATAGCATGAGGGTTGAGCAACGATACCGACATAGCAAAAATAACTTGTTTTTTCGGAGAAAAAGATATTCTACTCTCCCCTTCATTCATTGCTGGTTTACTATTCCAAGTAACAAATCCCATATAAATGAGAAAGATGATGCCTGTAAAAAGCAAAAGCATTCTTAACCAATCATAGTCAAGAACCACCACCGAGACTCCTAAGACGGCTAGAGAAATAAGTAATGTGTCACAAATAGCCGCAGTAATAATAACAGGTAACGCCCCTAAAAATCGAGCCTGTGTCGCGCCTTGGTTAAAAACAAAAACATTTTGAACTCCTAAAGGCAATATTAATCCAAATGCTAAAATAAACCCATGAATAATTGCTTCAAACATGAAAACTCCTCCTGATGCTATTTCTTATAGTTTATAAGAAATAGTTGGAGGAGTCTCTACTATTTGGAAAAGTCGAATTCCTAAAATAACGGGAATTCGACTTTTCCATTTTTACTTATTTACTTTCTTCAATACTTTCAAGGCTTTTCTTTCCAACCCATTTTCAGATGAAAATTCTACATCCGCTTTAGGTAAAGCATTTTTATTATTCTTAAATTGATTGTTTTTATTTTTCGCCATCTTGTCTCACCCTCCTTATCTTTGTTTGGCAATACGGTTTTAGTTTACTTATTTTTTTCATACGTATTCTACTTTGAATAGAAGTGAAAACTTTGTACAAAATATCTTTGTTTAAAGGAGGTGTTACTATGCCAAATCGCAATGATAACAAGACAAGAAAGATTGAGTCTGAAAGCGCCAAACGAGGAATGTCGCAAGAAGAATATGCAGCAGAGTTAACAAGTAATAAAATGAAGGCTCAACAGAAAAAACAAAAGTAACACCATAAGGCAGGAATTAGTTCCTGCCTTATTTATTCGAACACCTATTCTGTCAATTTTCCCAATCAGATCTTTTCCCTAATTCAGGTTCACCACTTGTCTGATTTCCTGTTGTTGCTGTATAACCTACTCGGTAATTTGCGGTACGTTTTTGCTGCAAAGCTTTCGGCATTTTGTACTGATCCATATCGTGTTGGCCTTCTTTAGGACACATAATTGCACCTCTTTTTCATTACTTATTTGCGTACGTTTTTATTTTGTCCTTTTCTAGTTAAAGCTTACATGGATTTATCTTTCACCCTAAGTGAACACTTTTTTTGTACCATAGCCAACGTACTTCCTTTTGTACTAAACATTAGTTCTTTCACTAGGGTTATCTGATAAAATAAAACGCATTACTTTAGAAAAAGTTGTTTTCGTAAAGATTGTTGTTAATTCTTTGCATAATACAGCGAATGATGAGATCAAGTGGCTATTTATGGGTAGAAATGTTATGTATGCAAGAGGGACATTCCCTCTTGCTATTTATTATTTCGCAAATCTATGGTTTCCAATCGTAATCGTTGTTTCACGAGAGAACACCCAGTCGCTTGCCGCTGTTTGTGGATTGTAAAAGTATAATGAACCTTGTCCTTGCCCTTGGAACGCTAGCGCCTCGTCAACTGCACGCTTTGATTCTTCATCTGCTGCCTGGTTAATAGTTCCATTTTTAACTGGTGTAAATGCATAATAACCTTGGTCGATTTGATAAATGACTTCACTTACTGTATTAGGAAAATCTGGGTGATTCACACGATTTAAAATCACAGTCGCAACAGCTACTTTCCCTGCGTAAGACTCCCCTTTAGCTTCCGCACTTACTAGTCTCGCTAATAAATCCTTATCAGCTGCTGACAAATTAGTTGCAGGAATCACTAGCTTTTCACCTGGATATAATAGTGATGTCGTTTTGTTATTCTGCTTCATTAAATTTAATACAGATACACCATACTTAGACCCGATATTCCAGAACGTGTCTCCTTTTTGTACTACATGTGATTGAGTTGCAGCACCTGCTGCTGATCCGAATCCAACCAATGTAAATGATAGAGTTGAGATCACTAGTAATTTTTTTACCATTTTCATAGTTTGTACCTCCAATTGCTGTTTTCTCGAACAACTAGTAGATTACCAGATGTAACATACCGTTTCATGAACCAAAATTTCCCTTCAATTAGTTAATTTTCCCAATAGCAATAGCATCAACGGTTCATAAGCTTTGAAAAGGATCAAATTCCCAGCGATGTCTCTTCATTTTTTTCTTGATTCGAGGGATATTACAGGTATATTTCTAAATGATGACAAGCTTTTTGGTCATCATTTTGCCTAACCCCAACTCTTATTTTCCTCTCCACAAATTAAAAAGTAGAGCCCATTGACTCTACTTAATTGATCTCCTTTAGTACCTTCATGATCGCTGCCCAATCTAAATCTCCCCAGCCTTTTTCGATCGCATAACTGTAGTGAGATTGCGCGAGATTTGCAATTGGCAACTCGGTGGATACCTCATTCGCTGCATCGATCATGAGGTTCACATCCTTTAATCCTAGCTTTAGCTTAAAGCCAGCAGGATCAAACTGTTCATTTGTCATCATTTTTCCATAAGTATTATAAACTGGAGATGCAAACAGAGAATTAATAATTTCTAAAAACTGCTTTGGTTCTACTCCATGTTTCTCTACCATAACGAAAATTTCTGATAAGGACTCTAGCATGGAAACAAGTAAGAAGTTGTTTCCAAGTTTAGCCACATTTGATAAATACCCTTGCTCACCAACAATAAAAACAGCTTGTCCTAACGATTGAAGGATCGGAATTACTTTCTTCCTTGCCTCTTCTGGACCTCCAACTATAAAGCGTAAAGCAGCTGCTGCAGCTGCCTCAGGACGACCTAAAACGGTGGAAGAAATAAAATGTTGACGGGCATTTTCATGGTCATCCATTAGTTTTTTTGCCAAGTACACACTGATGGTACTAATAGACACATGAATGCCTCCTGGTTGTAACCCCGCAAGTATTCCTTCCTCACCAAACACGACGTTCTCCAATGCTGTATCGTCAGAAAGTATAGTAAGTACGATATTCGTTTGTCTTGCTGCTTCAGCAGGAGTGTTAGCTATAATGGCTCCTTTTGTGGCAAGGTCATGGCATTTACTTTTCGTCCGATTGTATACTACTAATTCATATCCATTTTTCAAAAGATTTTCTGCCATCGGTAAACCCATATTTCCTAAGCCGATCAATCCAACTTTCAAAGTTTTCCCTCCTTTATAAATTTATCTACTCTTTCAACTAGTTCCTCGATTTCATTTGAAGATACCGGACGACTGAAATAGTACCCTTGGCCTTCAGAACAGCCTTTTTCTAATAAAAAGTCGAGTTGTTCCTTCGTCTCAATGCCCTCTGCAATAACATCCATATGTAAATCACGTGCTAACGTAATAACCGCAGAAACGATGGCCGCTTCATTTGCATCATGTGGAAGAGAGCTGATAAAAGAACGATCAATTTTGATTTTATTTGCACGAAATTGTTTTAAATAAGTCATTGAAGCATATCCTGTCCCAAAATCGTCAATTGACACTTTCACTCCAATTTCTTGAAGCTTGGTAACTGCATTTTGAATTAAATATTCATGCTTACTCAACACACTTTCTGTAATTTCAATCTCAATTGATTCGGATGGTAGATCATATTCTGCTAGAATAGCTTCCACTAAACTAGGGATATCATTTAAAACAAATTGTCTCACAGACACATTTACTGCAACAGCTAAATGTGCAAGGTTTGTCTCTCTCCACTTCTTTACCTGTAAACATACTTCCCGAAGAACCCATTCTCCTAGCGCATCAATAAATCCACTTTCCTCTGCTAAAGGGATAAATGTGTCAGGACTGATGTTCCCCTTTACTGGATGCTTCCATCTGATGAGTGCTTCTAGACCAGTAAATTTACCTGTTGCCAATTGAATTTTCGGTTGATATTGTATAAAAAATTGCTCTTGCTTGATCGCTTCGCGAAGTTCTCCTTGTAACATAAATAATTCTGTACCGTGCTTCGTGAGGGAATCATTGAACATTTGGATAGATTGTCCATCCTCGCCTTTTACACTATACATCGCAACATCTGCATTTCTAATTAATATGTCCCCTGTATGACCATGAAATGGATACATACTAATCCCAATACTTGCTGATACGTAAAACTCTCGGTCATTTATTACTATCGGTTCTTTTATTGCTTGTAATATTTTTTCTGCCACTGCTTTTGGTTGTTTCTCAATTTTCATTTTTCTTAAAAGGATGACAAATTCATCACCACCCATACGGGTGACGATCCCTTTCTTCGGGATATTTGAGTTTATCCGTCTTGCTACTTCACTTAACACCTGATCTCCTACCGCGTGTCCGAAGGTATCATTAATAGGCTTAAATCGGTCTAAATCAATAAACAAAATCGCAAACTCATCTTGTCTACTAATTAAACGATCAATAACATCCTTTAAAAATCGGATATTCGGGAGATTTGTTAATGTATCATGAGATGCCAAGTATTGAATTTCCTTTACCTGATTATCCCTTTCAATCGCTAATCCAGTTAAATAACTGAATACTTTAAGCAATTCGATTTCATACGACTTTGGTTTTCTTACTTCAGGATGATAGATCGCAAATGTACCGAATAATTCTCCTTTTGACGACAGAATGGGAATCGACCAACAAGAATGCAATTGATAGCTCAAAGGGATCGTTTTCCAATTAGACCAAGATGGGTCAGTTTCAATATCCGAGACAATTGCTATCTCTTTCGTGAAGGCAGCATGTCCACAAGATGCATAGTTTAAACCAACTGGAAACCGGTCGATTTTCTTTAAAAAACCATCCGGAAAGCTATGTGAATATCCGTTACGTAACCAATTCTCACTCTCTTCATAAAACATAATCGAGCAAATACTGTTACTAGATAGTACCTCCACAGCATTCACAATATTTCGAAAAACATCAATTAATGGTTCACCTGACGCAATCATTTGTAAGGCTTTATACTGTTTATCACTAATGGCTTGGTATTTTTCTTGCTCCGTAATATTTCTACCTACTACGACTAAACTATCTGCATAACCGTTCTCATCATAAAGAGGAATCTTTCTAACATGAAATGTATAGTCATTCCCATCCATACGAAACGATTCTTTTAATTGAAATTCTGTTTTACTTACCCACGCTTGATTGTCTGAATGAACACAAAGAGGACCATAGTTCTCAAACTTTTTGTATTTCTGTGCAAGTTGTTCATCCGTTTTTCCTATATATGCCCCTTCCTCAATATCAAATAATTGCAGAGTCTTTTTATTTGCTTCGATCCATCTTCCATTAACATCTTTTACAATTAAGTAATCATTACTTGTATGAAACACTTTCTCCAATAAATCGAATTTTTGGTTGCTCATGACATGACCTTCTTCTGTTTTATTTCTATTGTAATGTAAAAGGTATTTGGCCAATAAACTTAATAAAATACAGAAAAGACCTACACCAAAAGGGATATAGGTCTTCCGATTATTCCCTTGGCAACTCAGCCATCCTAGTTCCTATTGAACCTTAGACCTGTAGCTTTGCGTCCCCACCTTTCAATGAGTTTGCCTTTTTCAATTTTATTTTTATTTTAGCAAACCAAGAAATTGATATTTGTCGAAATTAGTCGATTACTATGATAAAAGTCACTATTTTTTTTATTAATAATCACCCTTTTTCCCTATTAATCATTTAATTATTATTTTTTATTAAAAACATGTTTATTAAATGCCTTTTTAGGGTATTTGTTTTTGGGGAATGGTAAAGGGGGAACATCTTATGGAATTTACATATCAAGCTTCTTTTGACTTAAAATACTTTATTGAAGAAAATAAAGAAAAATTTAAGAACTCACTTCTTCTAGAGGCTGTAAATGTAAAAGGTCGGATTGATGAAATACTCAGAATCGGTAATATCAACTTAGTTTCAAATGCTCAAAAACTAGTAATCGACATTATTGATGGTAATGAGGATGAACTAAAAGCCTTTGCCAAGCAAGAGGGAATTGTTTGGGCAACCCATTCAATTGAATTATCCTTCAAACTGGAATGGGTTCAAGCAATACGGCGAACACTTTGGAAGTTTATTCAAATGTTTAACAATCTTTCCAACAAATATGATTTGGATGAGTTCTTTCATCTCGAGCTACAAATTAATAACCGTGTCGACCAGTTTTTGAATACTTTCTTTATCAGTTATTCAAAATACAAAGATTCTCTAATTGTTGCACAAAGACAACTTGTTGAAAATCTATCAGTGCCTATTATTCCAATCACTTCTTCTGTATGTATATTGCCTTTAATCGGGACTGTAGACTCCTTCCGAACGGCGATACTTGAAGAAAAGGTTCTAACAGAGATTGGTAGACTACGAATTCAAACCTTAATTATTGATTTATCAGGAATTGGCAATATGGAACCCGACGTTATCGATCATCTTATGAAAATTATCGATGGTACTTCTATGATGGGTTGCCATTCGATTATTACTGGTTTACGTGCCGAAGTGGTTAAAAAGATGATTCATTTAGATATTTCCTCCTTCTTTAAGAAGACAAAAACTTTAGGAACATTACAACAAGCATTAAAGCAATATATTATTCAATAGAAAAACCAGGGATTTTTTCCCTGGTTTTTAAATCGCAAATCGATGGTTACCAATCGTTTCTATCACTTGTCTTGATAAAATCCATGTGTCCGTTGCAATTTCCGGATTATAAAAATATATAGCCTCTGAATCATTCTCCTTGTCAACTAGAGCCTCTTCTACCGCTTCCATTGATTCCTCATCCGCCGGCTTGTTAATTTCTCCATTTTGAACAGGAGAAAATGCATACGTACCAGACACCTGTTCATATACAACTTCTTTTACCGTGTCAGGGAATTCCTGATGCTCTACTCGGTTAATAATAACTTCTGCCACAGCCACTTTCCCTTCGTACGGCTCCCCTTTTGCTTCCGCACTTACGAGTTGAGCCATCAATTCTTTTTCCTGGTCTGTAACATCAATTTCCTTTTCATATAATGTTGGAAATTTATCATGATTCTCTTTTATTAATTCAAGAGCAGAGTTATCCGTTTTACTTACTACTTTCCAAGATGTTTCTCCACTTTTCACTGAAAGAGTTTGTTCAGCTGCGCTTGAAGTAGTTTCGAACCCAACCAATGTGAACGATAGAGTAGAGAGAACAAGTAGTTTTTTTAGAATGTTTTTCATAAAAAATACCTCCTTGTTGTCGATACCAAGAAGGTTACCAGATGTAATATACCCGTGCATGTTCCAATTATTGGACAAATAAATTTTATTGACACAATATATTGATAGACCGGGCTTTAACCGCTAATATGATGGGTGTAATTACCAGGTTTACTTAAGAAAAAAATGATTGCTTTTTTGTTTATTACATATATTTCAGGAATGTAACATAGGATTTATTTGAAGATAAAGGACTATGCTAGTGCACTTTTGAGTTAGTACCTTTGGGTTAGTACCTTAGCTTCCGGGTTTAGTTGGTGCAGGGCACTATGTTTGAGTTCGCGACCTTATTTTCCAGGTTTTAGTAGATCCAGGGCGTTATGATTGAGTTTAGCAACTTCAGTTTCCAAATTTTAGTGGATTCGAGGCACTAAGTTTTAGTTTAGTGACTTCAGTTCCCAGATTTTAGTAGATTCAGGGCACTAAGTTCGAGTTTAGCGACACAAGTTTCCAGGTTTTAGTGGATTCAGGGCACTAAGTTCAAGTTTAGTGACCTCAGTTTCCAGGTTTTAGTGGATTCAGGGCACTAAGTTCAAGTTTAGTGACCTCAGTTTCCAGGTTTTAGTGGATTCAGGGCACTAAGTTCAAGTTTAGCGACCTCAACTTCCAGGTTTTAGTAGATTCAGGGCGCTAAGTTCAAGTTTAGTGACCTCTGCTTCCAGGTTTTAGTGGATTTAGGGCACTAAGTTCGAGTTTAGTGACCTCTGCTTCCAGGTTTTAGTGGATTCAGGGCACTAAGTTTTAGTTTAGTGACCTCTGCTTCCAGGTTTTAGTGGATTCAGGGCACTAAGTCTGAGTTTAAGACGTTCATTTTCCAGAGACTAGCAAAAACTATCGAACTAATTCCGCATGAATAAAACACGATACTATAGATCACTAAACTTACTCAACCCACTCAACCTAAACCATGCTCTTAAATCCATTTCCGACGACCTCACTCATATTATGTACACTAATAAAAGCTCGTTTGTCGATTTCATTAATATATTTTTTCAACGAATGAAACTCGCTTCGTTTTAGGACGATTGTTATGACTTCCTTTTGCTCGTTGCTAAAGGCTCCTTTGGCTTCATGTACGGTAGCACTGCGGCCTAGATTTTCAATAATAAAGTTCTTAATTAAATCGCATTTATAGCTAATAATGACAACTTCTTTTGTTAAGCTAAACTGTTGAATTAAATAGTCGATTACGACTCCTCTTAACACAATTCCAAATAGTGCATATAACCCATTTTCCACACCAAAGGCAATAATCGACAGAAGTACGATAATCAAATCGGAAAACAAAACGGCTTTACCTATATCAATGGAAAAATACTTATTCAATATCATTCCGATCAGGTCCATCCCTCCGGTTGAAGCTCCCTCTTTCATCACAATAACCAACCCAAGTGCAGCAATTAATACACCGACCATTAGTTGAATCAGTTTATCTTCACTTAGAGGTTCAGTCATAGGAGCAACTTCCCCAAACAACCAAACCATAAACGATAACATAAAACTAGAGTAAATCGTCTTTAGACCAAAGCTAAAACCGAGAAACATGAATCCTAATCCAAACAACACCACATTAAAGCATAACATTAACAAACCAATTGAAGCGTTAGGAAAAAAGTGATGCATCACTATGGTCAATCCACCTAATCCACCTGCAGCGAATTGATTAGGTGCTAGAAAAAAGTGAATATTTATTGTTACTAAGGCGATCCCTACATGTAAAAGAAATAAATGATACGCTTGTCTCACTCTTCTTGACCCCACTCAACAGATAGATCATACGAAATCGGAGTTTCCATCATTTCTTTCACCTGCGACAAATCGTTCGTTTGACCTATGGCCCACATTAGTTTTGGTACGATTGCTTCTTTATTCATATCTCCGGAGACGATCACATTGTACTGACTTACTTTCCGTCCGACTTCATATAAGTATAGGTCTCCACCTTCTTCTAAACACTGAGTAGAGATAAGAACTGCAACACCAGCTTCTGTTAGTTCTTTTATCTTAGGCAACAAGCTTCGCTCTTCAAAAGGAACGCCACCATTTCCATAGCTTTCGATAATAATTCCCTTATACAACCCTTTTAAACAATCAAAAATTTCAGGCTTCGTACCAGGATGTAAGGTCAGAACAAACACATCTGGGCAAAGACTAACATCTAATTTTAATGACTGAATCGTTTGTTCCGGTCTCCAGTAATACGTTACCTTGTTCTCTCTTACTTGTGCTACGTATGGATGATTAATACTTTCGAACGCATCGAAGCTTTTCGTTCTCATTTTTACCGCTCTTGTCCCGATGATCACTCGTCCATCAAAAACAACATAAACTCCACCAACGTTTTCACAAGCAAAGCAGATGGCGTCGTTTAGATTTTTAATCGCATCCGTTCTTTTGAAACTAATCGGTACTTGAGATCCAGTTACTACAACAGGTTTATTTAAGCCCTGCAGCATGTAGGATAATGCAGAGGATGTATACCCGAGTGTGTCCGTTCCATGTGTAATAACAAATCCATCATATTGATCGTAGCTATCAGCAATTTTAGACGCCATTTCTATCCAGTGTTCCGGCTGCATATTCGTACTGTCTCTATTCATTAATATCTCACAAGTCACATCAGCAGCCAAGGATACATCCGAAGAATAGCTTAAAAGGTCCACTGGAGCTAGTCCTGGAACCAATCCGTCCTTTCCCTCTAACGATGCAATGGTCCCACCAGTTGCGAGCAGTAATATTTTTTTCATGGTTTCTCTTCTCCTCTACGTATATGTACGCGATTTGCAATTTATTATAAGCTTATTATAATTAAATCATTAAATAAAGCAATATATGTTTTCAATTCGCGCACATTTTTGTGTTCTTGTCATTACTAACATGCTATAATGAACAAAACAATCAGTCATTGGAGGAAGAATGAACCGTGTTATCTCGATTAGTAACTTTGAGGAAAAGTAGAAAGTGGTCGATGCAGGAAACGGCAGATCGTCTAGAAATCGCAAAAAGTACATACGCAGGATATGAGTATGGATATAGAGAGCCTTCTTTGCAGGCATTATCGGATATCGCCGATTTATTTGAAACAAGTGTGGACCATATTCTTGGACGAAGTGATCAATCGTTAGAGCTAACCAAACTAGTGGAAGAGGAATCAATCGCACTCACATTGGACGGAGAAACATTATCGAAGGAAGAACTGATAGATTTTATCGCTTTTACACGTATAAAAAGGGAGATTTCAACTTTCAGCAAAAAAGAAGCCTGAATCTCCACATTCACGCTTCTCTTCTTATTACACGATTATTTAAGACTGTTTTCGTAAAGTTTGTTGTTTTGATAACGCTGGGGTTATTGGTCTATTTGGAGAGTATCTCTTTCCTAGGATGATAATATTCTGATTGGCTATTGAAACATCTAATTAATTTCCTAAAAAGTGTATATAGCAACAATGTTTTAGAAAAGAGCCTTATTTAAAAAAGAATCCTTTAAAAGCAAACGCAATGTTTTGCGGTCTTTCCGCCAAGCGACGCATAAAGTAGCCGAACCAGTCATCCCCAAACGGAACATATACACGAACTTTATAACCTTCCTTAACGAGACTTTGCTGAAGTTCATTACGAAAACCGTATAAAAATTGGAATTCAAATTGTGAAGTTGGAATATTTTCTTGCTTGGTAAATTCCTTCACCTTCGCAATGATGTTGTGGTCATGGCTGGCAATTGCCGTGTAGCTTCCACTTTTCAAATGCTCTTTAATGATCGTCATATAGTTCTTGTCCACGTCAGTCTTTTCCTGGTAGGCGACTTCTGAAGGCTCCTTGTACGCTCCTTTGACTAGGCGAAGCGGAACTCCCACTAATTCTTTCACGTCTTTCTCTGATCGATATAAATACGCTTGAATTACTGTACCAACATTATCATACTCTTTGCGTAATTCCTTTAAAATATCTAAGGTAATTTGAGTGCGTGTGGAATCCTCCATGTCAATCCGAACAAAGTTGTTGTATTGTTTTGCCACGGAGACGATTTTTCTCATATTGTCTAAGCAAAATTGATTATCGATGTCTAAGCCTAATTGTGTCATTTTAACAGAGAGATTGCCATCTACCTTCGCAGCTGCCATGGCATGTAACGTACGAACACAATAATCCGTTGCTTCACTTGCTTCTGATTTGCTCGATACAAACTCACCAAGATGATCCAGTGTGGCAACGATTCCATTTTCATTTAGCCTTTTTACCGCTGTGATCGCTGTTTCAATCGTTTCCCCTGCGACAACTTGGCTAGCACCAAAGCGGAGACCCCATTTTCGAGCAGCTTTGTTCATCGACTTGTTTTGAGACACTTTTAAAAAGAAGTTTTTTGAAACCGCCTCTATCATACTCTTTCTCCCCCATTATATCGGGGCTGCACTTTGGTACGTGCAGCCCTAGCCAGAATTCAATTAGAACATTTCAGAAGTTGTTTTCGCTTGCATGTGTAATACCAGGTAGTCTGGTCCGCCTGCTTTTGAGTCAGTACCTGACATATTGAATCCACCAAATGGCTGGTAACCCACGATGGCCCCTGTACACGTACGGTTGAAGTAAAGATTTCCTACGTGGAACTCTTTTCTCGCTCTTTCGATATGGGCACGATTATTAGAAATAAGAGCTCCTGTCAAACCGTAGTCTGTGTTATTGGCAATCGTCATCATATGGTCGAAGTCACGAGCTTTACAGAACGCCACTACAGGTCCAAAAATTTCTTCTTGCATCAAACGGTCCTTTTCCTTCACACCCGCTACAATCGTTGGTTCAATGAAGTATCCTTTTGAATCATCACCATTTCCACCAACAGCGATACGACCCTCTTCTTTTCCTACAGCAATATAGCTCATAATTTTATCGTAAGCTGCCTGATCAATTACTGGTCCCATGTATGTGTTCACATCTTCTGGATTTCCAAGTGATAAAGTCTTTGTTAGAGCGACTGCTTTTTCTAATACAACGTCGTACACATCCTCATGGATGACAGCACGTGAACCGGCTGAACATTTTTGACCTGAGAAACCAAACGCAGAGTATACAATGGACGTTGCAGCTAAATCGAGATCCGCATCTTTATCAACAACAACGGTGTCTTTACCACCCATCTCTGCAATCACACGCTTCAACCAAATTTGACCTGGTTGTACCTTTGCAGCACGCTCATAAATACGGCAACCAACTTCACGTGATCCTGTGAAGGAAACGAAACGAGTTTTTGGATGGTCCACTAGGTAATCACCAATTTCTGCTCCACTTCCAGGAACGAAGTTAAGAACCCCTTCTGGCAGTCCGGCTTCTTCCATTAATTCAACAAACTTAGCTGCCACTACAAGCGTGTTATTTGCAGGCTTTAGTAATACAGAGTTTCCTGCAACGATCGCCGCTACGGTTGTTCCAGCCATGATGGCTAACGGGAAGTTAAATGGTGAAATAATCACTCCCACCCCTAGTGGAATGTAGTTGTACTGGTTGAATTCTCCGTCACGGCTTTGAACCGGTACACCGGCTGAAAGCTGATTCATTTGTCTTCCGTAAAATTCCAAAAAATCGATTGCTTCAGCTGTATCAGCATCTGCTTCTTTCCACGGCTTTCCTGCTTCTTTTACTAGATAGGCCGAGAATTCATGCTTACGTCGACGCATGATGTTAGCCGCACGGAATAAAACATTGGCTCGCGTGGCTGGCTCTACATTTTTCCAAGATTCAAACGCTGTTAACGCAGCTTGCATAGCTTCTTCAGCGATTTCCTTGCTTGCTTTTGAAACTACCCCTACTATTTCTTCTTTGTTTGCTGGGTTATAAGAAGTAATTTTTGACTCTGTTGTGATCTTCTTACCGCCAATGGTTAGCGGATATTCTTTTCCTAACTGTGAATTTACTAATTCTAAAGCTTTTTTAAAAGCTAGTTGGTTGTCCTCAATTGAAAAATTTGTAAATGGTTCATGTTTGTAACTATACATAACCATCCTCCTCCTTGTTTGTATATCCATTTAATATGCAAGAAGCGTGCCAACCTAAAAACGTACGAAATTGGGAAATTATCTGTACAACTCATTTACAAGATTGTAAAATATGTGTAAAGTCTTTACAATTTTGTAAACCAAATTTACAGTAGTGAAGGTGATCGAATGATAAATAAAAACATTTTGCTTCAAGCTCTTTCCCAACCGATTGATGGAGCTATTTATATAGAAGAAATGCAAACCTATCCCCTACATGCTCGTTTGTCAGATGTTCAATCTTTAGAGGATATCCTTTTGACAGATGATTCAGGTACTCCAGCCTTCATAGTTCCAAAGCCTGTACTTTCCGAAGTGATTTTCCAAGAATGGAAAGCCTTGTCAAATATGTACGAAACATTACTACAAGCAGTCGATGACGCCATTACAATCGTCGATCAATCAGGGCAGGTGGTTGCCTGGAATCCAAAGGCGGAAGAACTTTACGAAACAACTGCTGAAACGATCATTGGGCACCCCATTACCAACTTTTTCCAAAAAGAATCGGTCGTATTAATGAAGACATTATCAGACGGATCAACGGTTACTCGACAATACAACCAGCCAAAACAAGATGTACACGTGTTGATTAACTCCCTTCCTTTGATGAGTAACGGAGAGATTGTTGGAGGAATTTCGGTAGAACGTGATATTACCGATATCGTAAAACTAAATGATGAGCTATCCACCACAGCCGCATATATTCAGGATTTAGAAAGTCAAATTGAGCCGAATGAAATCGATGACCCATTTTATAAAATTAAAGGTCGCAGTCAAGCACTCAATACGTCTATTACCCTAGCGAAAAAAGTAGCTCGGACGGACGCTACCGTCATGATTACAGGTGAAAGTGGGGTTGGAAAAGAGTTATTTGCACAAGCCATTCACAAATCAAGTACACGTGCTGATGGTCCCTTTGTTGACTTGAACTGTGGAGCAATCCCTGCTGGCCTTTTTGAAAGTGAACTTTTTGGATATGAAAAAGGAGCATTTACGGGCGCTGTAAAGGAAGGAAAACTAGGTAAAATTGGAGCTGCGAAGGATGGTACCTTGTTTTTAGATGAAATTGGCGAGCTCCCACTTGAGTTGCAAGTGAAACTACTTCGCGTATTACAAGAAAAGCAATATTATAAAGTGGGTGGGAATAAGCCAATTCCTATTGATGTGAGGATTATCGCAGCGACCAATCGGGACTTAGAAAAGATGGTGGAGGAAGGATTATTCCGCGAGGATCTGTATTACCGATTAAATGTCGTTGTCGTTCCTCTTCCTCCTCTGCGTGAACGGATCGAGGATTTACCTGAGCTCGTCCAATTATTTTTAAAGGAGTTCTCCACAAAATACGACAAGCCTGTTCCTGATGTAGCACCAGAGGTAATGGTCACATTCATGCATTACCAATGGAACGGAAATATCCGTCAGCTCAAAAACACGGTGGAACGAATGATGATTCTGGCTGATGAAAATATTATCACTGTTGCCGAACTGCCAACCGCTCTTTTTAAAAGCAAGGCCCAGCCTACCGTCAATGTGTTGCGTGAGGAAACGTTTGAGGATGAACGGTCCAAAATCACTCAAGTTCTTCATCAAACGTATGGAAATAAATCCGCTGCAGCCAAAATGCTCGGATGGTCACGTGTGACATTATATAATAAGATGAAGAAATATGGATTGTAAAACCTTATAGATCCTTATTTCTCTTCCATCGGGTAATAAAAAAGGCTTTATGACCCGATGGAGGACTTTTTCTATCTCCTCGGGCCATAAGTTGATTATCTTTTAAATATAGGACTCAATTCACTCCACACATCAAACCCATTTCCATCAGGATCATAAAAGACAAAGTTTTTTCCTGCATGACCTCTATTTTCGATGTCTCCAACCCCCACACCTTTTTCTTTAAGATCTTTATGTAAATTCTGTAAGGCATCCATTCCATCCACCTCGAATGTGACTGAGAACCATTTCTCCCCTTTATAATCTAAGAAATTAGAAGTTTGATTTTTAATGGCTTTAACTAAGAAAAAACTCTGGTTCGCTAGATTAATAATCGCTTTGTCTGCATCTTGATAACTAAGTTCTGCAGCTAGATTCGTAACGTACCAGTCAGCAGAGTCTTCCACATTTGTTACCGGTATATACGTTGTTCCTACCCTGATTAATGATTGACTCAATTCTTATCTTCCCTTCTATTGATCTTCCAGAGACATCGGCTTACTAACTTTTTACTCCTGAGGCTCTTCCTCTGAACAAGAAAAACATTCAATCTCGCCATTAGTGTTCACTACCCCATTGAGAAAACCATCCAAGCAGAAAATCGTCTTCCCACATTTCTTACATTTACCCACTTCTTCATTCATCCCCATCACCTCAAGTTATTTATATCGCATTAAGATATTATTTTGTATTTTGATTATATCATGTTAAGATATAAATATCAATCAGACGAGAAAGGTTGAAATTAGTTGAGTTCTCTATTATCAAAGGAAATATATGAATATCTAGGTGAATTTCGTTACCAGCTCCGTAAATTTCTAAAATTCAGTGAAGCAGCCGCAAAAGAACAAGGGATCACCTCTCAGCAGCATCAATTAATATTAGCCATTCAAGGTTTCCCTGGAAAGAGTATTGTTACAACAGGCGAGCTAGCAGAAAGACTTCAAATTACTCATCATGCATGTGTTGGCCTGATCGATCGCTGTGAGGAAGCTGGTCTTGTTGAAAGAGAAAGTAACCCTGAAGATGGCCGTAGCGTGCTCATTCGTGTGACTAATAAAGGACTAAATATATTGGAAAAATTATCAGAAATTCATTTAGAGGAAATCAAAAACATACAGCTATTTAAACAATTTACAAAAATGTAGCAGGTGAAAAATGGGTTTCACCTGCCTTTTTACACAAAGAGATCGGTACATAATAGGTACACCCTAATTGGAATATCTAAAAATAATAAATGTTCAAAATCATTAATAAATATCCGTTGCATCCTTAGGTAAGTTCCGAACCCCCTCTAAATACCTCATCATGTTCTTATCCTCTATATGCGGGTACTCCACACCCAATTCTTCCCCCACATCAACTGCCAAAATTCGAAATAATTCACATGCTGTAAAAAGCGAGTCCCACATATGATCATACTCACTATCGCAATAAGTTTTTTTATACATCTCCCAAAACCTCGCAGGCAAATGTTTTTTATAATACTTCCCAAATTTCCCAGGTGATATCTTGAAATTGTTCTGACTTCCAATCCACCAATCAACCATTTGATGTAATTCTGACCGAATAACCAACTCAAACATTTGCTTGCTATAAGGCAATTCGTCACGCCAAATCCCTTTTGCTACATTTTGAAGACACCACCAAAAATTATTACAATGAGCCAAATAATGTTTTATACTTGGGCGTTTTATATAGTAGTCTTCATCAGATGCTTGTGGAATGATTGGTAAAACTCCATCCTTATCCAATAAAGGGACTGTTAGTGAGTCACTTCCGTAATCCTTAATCATTTCTCCTAGTGTTTGAATACGAAGATCGATACGATTACCATCTGTAAAAAGCATTAAGTACCCGTAAGACTGTCTCAAATCTACCTCCCTACCATTGAATTGGTCATTTCTGTCAGGCTCCTGAATCATAAGCAATTCCCCGAACACATTAATCCATGTATTTTTTTCTTCAATAAATGAAGCCGTTTCCTCTACAACATAAACCACGTCATAATCTTGGAAAATGTCCTTTGGAACGTGAGAGTTTGTTCTTGATCCGTTCATATAAACTGCACGAATTCGGTTATCCTCTTTTGCCACTCGTAAAATTAGATCTAGCATTTCTTTTTCGCTTCGCATGTTTCACCTCCGTTAAAACTTACAGATCATAAGTGTATTTCCGTCTGGATCTTTGATATTAAAATAATGCCCGTGCTGAATGTCAGAAACGATTTCCACATGCTGCTTTCCCTTCAAATATTGAAAGGCTTCCTCGATATTATCCGTGTTAAAATGGAACATTGGCATGGTGGAGACACGTTCCTCTGAGTAGATTTTACTATCTAGAACAATTCCAGTTCCCTTCATTGGCAGGACATAGATATGACCATGGAAAATTTCCCCATCCAATGGGAAACCTAATACATCACAATACCACTCTCTAGCTTTTTCAATGTCACTAACAGGGATAAATACTGCACCAATCTCATTTTTTATTGGCTTTTCCATGTCGTTACCTCCGTTATTTTTTTATAAATAATTCCTCCCACCATGCACATACTACAACCGATACTACATGAAAGTGAGGTGAGAGGATTGTCTCATCAAGGAATGCAAAACAAAGATCAAACTAGAGAAAAAATTGAAAAGCAGGATAAGCGTAATGATGTAGAATTAGGCGATGATTTTCAAGTCGGCAACTCAAAATCACAAAGTCAGAAAAAAAGCGGACGTCAAGCAAACAGAAAATAACCTCATTATTGAGGTTATTTTCATTTCACACTCCCCTCACTTGTTACCTCCTTAAATCCTTCAGCACTTGATGGCAATATAGTTATAACTAATAAACTCAAGGAAATAATCATTGCGAAAACGGAAAAAGTAATGCAAACAATTGTTAATGAAAACCATTCGGCAAACAGTCCTAATAGTAAGGTGAATCCGATTTGCACCAAGCCCTGTATCAAATCTGCAATGCTCGCAAACCTACCCATGATGTTAATCGGAATGCTATTTTGAAAAAATGTCGCATAACCTGCATTCGCAAACGTCATAAAAAAGCCTAGAAAAATAAAGGCAGCCGCTGCAGTTAAAAAGCTTTCAGATGAGTAAAACAAGGCGTATCCAACTGAGATTAAAAACATGCCGCCTCCTAGATAGATCTTCAGCTGTACTCTTTTGGCTAGCAATGTTGATACAAGCGCGCCAGCTAATGCACCAAGGCCAGTTAAACTAACAATTAACCCATATTGTTGGTCGCTTAGTAAAAGTTCTTGCTTAATAAATGTGACCTCTTGTGAATCGAGTGCATATCCAATAAGCATTGCGCTTTGAAACAATACGTACACGGTTATAAAGAACCTTGCTTTCAGGATGAACTCTTTAACGATTTTCCAATCATTCATTAGATGTTTAAAACTAACAGCTTCTCCTATCCCCCCCTCTTTTTCGTCTAGACTTGGGAGCAAATAAATAAGAACCGCACAAATAAAAAATGTAAGTGCGTTAAAGAAAATACAAACATCCGTCCCCCAATACATAATTAGTACTCCTGAAATAGCAGGACCTATTAAAAATGCACCTGATGTGGTCATACTCATTATTGAATTAAAACGTTTACGGTTTTCTTCTGGTACGAGCTTGGTGATATAGATGGATGAACTAGGTCCAAAAAAAGCTCCAATCATATTAATCAACAACAAAAGCGAGTAAATAAACCATAACGACTCAATAAAAGGAAGGCAAAATACAAGTATCCCTCTTGCGATATCAATCGTGATCATTAACTTTCTCTTGTCTACACGATCAATAATGCTACCCGACCAGAAGTTTGTTAACAATAAGGCTATCGGTCTTATGATAAAAAGCCCCGCTACCGCTGCCGCAGATCCTGTTATTTCTAATACTAATAAGTTTAATGCAACTAAATAGATCCAGTTACCTAAGTAAGAGACTCCAATTCCCGAAACGAGTAACATGGGATATTTCCAATTCCTCATAACCTTCTCCTTCTACGAAAGTTAACTACTAAACTCTTGAGTTACACGCTTTCCTTCTATGACTCTCTCACTGTAATTTCCACTAGTAAAGTCATTGATTACTTTTCTCCAAAAAACTTGTGCTGGTATATTTTTACTCATCTGAAATACTTCCCAACTGCCTTTATGTAATTGAAAAATTTCTTTTGCCACTAATGTACCTATTCCTGCACGACGATATTTTTTCATAATAAAAAATTCAGCTATAGAAAAATACGATTTTCTCTCCTCTTGTATAAATCTTACAAGAACAACCCCCGCATACTTCCCCTCTACTGAAAGTAAATATGGAAAATGACCCGTCTCTGTAAAGTACTTACTGAGTGGATACTTACTAAATCCCCCATTTTCTTCAACATCGATATCAATAAACTCTGAGAAATCATAAATATAAAATTGAAGTAAATTTTGTAGTAAATCCATTTCTTTTGAATTCGCTTTCATTATTTTATAGTTCATGACTCGCTCCCTTTGTAATTCCAAGATTGGTAAATTATTAATATGAAATATATTACAATTATAGCATATACCTACCATTAATTTTCTTCTGTTAGCAGGATAATTGTTCAACTTATCGAATAATTACATATTTAAAAATAAGGGGGAAAATATAATGAATCCACGTCATGAGGTGTTGTTTACTCAATTGGAAAGCTATCGAAGTGAGTTGTTGGGAGTCTTAAAGGGTATATCGGAAGAACAAGCGGAAGTCATACCTGACGGATTTAAGAATAATATTCGATGGAATGTTGGACATATTTATCTAGATCAGTACCTTTGGATCCAAGCGGTTACAAATGAAAAAGCAGGTGTGCCAGAGCAATTTCAATCATGGTTTGGATATGGATCGAGTCCTGATAGTTTCGAGAAGGACACTCCTTCTTTCCAAGAGTTAAAGGGATTAGTAAGAGAACAGCCTGTAAAGATCAAAGAAATGTACGGAGAAAGATTAGAAGAAGAATTCCCACCTACAGAGATGGGAATTCATACGATTGAACAAGTACTCATTCGCACGATTTTCCACGAAGGCTTACATATGCAAACAATTTTAGATATAAAAAAGTTTCTCTAAAACATGTCAAGACCGCAACTTTCTCATAAAAATTTGCGGTCTTTGTTTTAATTCTCCCCTTAAAAATACCATTAGTGATACATAGTCATTACTTTCTCTATATCCCCAATCAATTGGTTGCTTTCTTCTCTTGAAAGTCTTAGTGGCATTTGATCATAGAGAGTAATGATTTGTCCGTCCTCATTATCCCGATGCATTCGTAAGTATTGATATATACTAAATAATTGCGTTTCATTAAGAACCGATTGGGTATTAAAGCTTTTCACTCTCTGTAAAGTGAACTCATTTACAGTGGAATCAAAGATACCGTCGATAATGGTGCCATTCAAAAACATATCTTCACTCCTCAAAGTTAGATATGTTAGTTTACCCTGAATATAACACTTGTATTTTTATAAATTTCGATACCATGTAGCTGCTGCTTCGACTTCATCTGCAGTAAGTTGGTGCCCTCGGTTCTCCCAATGAAGCTCGACTTTTGCATTCGCACTTTCTAATAGCTTCTGAAGCTCTGTCGATTCTTCCGGTGAGCAAATGGGATCATTGGTCCCTGCACCGATAAACACGGATGTTCCTTCCAAGTTAGGCAGTTCAATTCCTCTCAAAGGTACCATTGGATGGTGTAACACGGCAGCCTTCAAGGCGTTTTCATAATGGAATAACAGACTTGCCGCAATGTTGGCTCCATTTGAATATCCAATGGCTACAATGTTGTTACGGTCAAATTCGTATTTTTCTGATGCTTCATCTAGAAACTCATTTAACTCTTTTGTGCGGAAAATCAAATCTTCGATATCAAATACCCCTTCAGCTAAACGTCTAAAGAATCGTGGCATGCCGTTCTCTAGAATATTACCTCTCACACTTAACACACCCGCAGAATCGTCAATCATACCAGCTATAGGGAGTAAATCTAATTCATTTCCCCCTGTACCGTGTAGTAATAACAAAGTTGGTTTTTGTGGGTCTTTCCCCTTTTGATAAATATGTTTCATCTTTTTTCTCCTTTCAACACTCGAACCTCAACTGGTGGCAATGTATTTTCTAATTCTTCTCTTTTTGACTCTAACCAAGATGGTAACATTAAATTCTTACCAAGGTCTACTTGGGGTTCATCAATAGTAAAGCCTGGTGGGTCAGTAGCTATTTCAAAAAGAATGCCACCCTCTTCATGAAAGTATAGCGCTTGGAAGTAATTTCTATCAAGAATGTCAGTTGGAAAGTAATCTTTTTCCACTAATCTTTCTTGCCACTTCTGATGCTCGTTTTCATCTTTAGCTCTCCACGCAAGATGATGGACGGTTCCTGCACCCATCAAACCGCGAACAGACGGAGATAGTTTAATATCAATTGTGTTTCCTAGCTCCCCTTCTGACTGAAACCGTAAAAAGTTTTCTTCCTGCCCGATGCATGTAAGTCCGAGAACATTTTCTAACACCTCTGCCGTCTTATGGGGTTTTGCGGACAGTAGAGTAGCTCCTCCAAATCCTTTTATCGCAACCTCTGGAACAATACCGTTCACATTCCACTCATTTCGGGGACCGATTTGTCGCTGAACCAATTCAATCTCCAATCCATCAGGATCTTGGAAACTCAAATACCCTTCTTTAAATCGCTTCGTTTTTACATACCGAACACCAAATGATTGTAAACGCTCCTCCCAAAAAGAGAATGAGTTCTCTGGAACCATATAACTGGTGACACCAACCTGTCCGGTTCCAATTCTTCCTTTTTGCTGATGGGCCCAAGGGAAAAAAGTAATCACCGTTCCAGGTTGTCCGGAGTCATTTCCAAAATAGAGATGGTACACTTCCGGACGATCAAAATTAATCGTTTTTTTCACAAGCCTTAAACCTAAAACTTCTGTGTAAAAATTAATATTACGCTGAGCATCATTTACCATGGCTGTTATGTGATGGATGCCGACAGTTTTTAACATGCTTCCCCCACCTGCTTTTAATTTGGTCTTTCAATCGAAAAGATGTCACCTATTTTGGCATAATTGATTCCGGCTAACCGACTTACTGCTCCTAAGGCTATTGGATCAATCTTTCCCTCATGATAAATGGCTGGGTCGATGTGTAAGTGCACGATTTTCCCAATAATCAAATCACAGCCAGGTGTATCTTCCCCACCTAACTCTAGAGCCTGCTCTAACGTACACTCGAAACGGATTTTCGCCTCTTTTATTCCTGGTACAGCAACTTTCACACTGTTCACCGGAGTTAATTGAGCTAGTTCAATTTCACTTTCATCTGGTGGAAGAGCTGCTGCCGTTTCGTTTATTTTCATTACATTATCTTCATCAACGATATGAATAACAAATTGTTTTGAATGAAGTATGTTTCTAGCTGTATCCTTTTGTTTCCCACCTGATCTCTGTATCGATAAAGAGATCAACGGAGGATTTGAGGATACAATATTAAAGTAGCTGAAAGGAGCACCGTTCAGTACCCTTCGATCCGATAATGAAGTAACAAAGGCAATCGGTCTTGGGATAATACTACCGATTAACAGCTTGTAATTTTCTCTTTCGGTTAATGTTGACGGGTCAATGGAAAGCATGTGACGAATCCCTCCCTTTAACCTAGCTCTCTAACTTCAAACGGAAGTAGAACTTGTTCTATTTGCTTGCGATGTGGTTCATATTGGCTTGGCAGCATAAGCTTTTCTCCCATTGTTTCTGCTGACTCATCATGAGCAAATCCTGGAGGATCTGTTGCAATTTCAAATAAGATTTCTCCATGCTCTCTAAAGTATATGGCATTAAAGTAATTTCGATCTTGAACTGGAGTTACTCCATATCCATTATCTTCAACGTGCTTTTTCCAGTCCAGTTGATCGGCATCATCTGCAGCTCTCCACGCGATATGGTGAACCGTGCCAACTCCCAGTTGTCCACGCCCAATCGGTGTTCGTTTTAAATCAATGATGTTTCCGATGTCTCCTGTAGACTCGAAACGAACCATATCACCTTCCTCACCCACTTTTTCAAGCCCCATTACTATCTCTAACAGATCTGCTGTTTTGTTCGGTTGAGTGGATAATAGTGTTGCTCCTCCAAATCCTTTAATCGCATACTCTGCTGTAATTCCTCCAAATTCCCACTGATTCGCTTCCCCTTCTTCTCTTTCAACGATCTCCAGATGTAACCCATGTGGATCATCAAATTCAAGATAATTTTCCCCAAAGCGCTCGAGCTTGGTAAACGGGATAGCAAACTTCTCTAATCTTTCTTCCCAAAATGATATCGCACCTTTAGGAACTACATACGAAGTAACCCCCACTTGACCGTCACCAATAACCCCCTGACGAGCACCAGCCCACGGGAAAAAGGTAATAATGGTTCCTGGCTTTCCACCTTTATCTCCAAAATAGAGATGATATGTTCCCGGATCATCAAAGTTCACCGTTTGTTTAACTAAACGAAGCCCTAACACCCCAGCATAAAAATCCACATTTTCCTGAGGATGACCAACAATCGCTGTAATATGATGTATTCCCATACTTTTTTTAACCATTTTAAACCACTCCTATTTCTTAAAAGTGAATATCGTCTATATCTCGAAACTGAGATATATCTCAAAATTACCTCGAAATTAAATATCTTGATTTAAAGATATTATAAGATAGATATTTTTATAAGTCAAGAGCTTGAAAGATCATAAAAGCCAAAGATGAATTGACATAAATCCAAACATCTTTGGTTATTTTGCAAATTTAAATGGAACATCAAACTGCGCAATCAAGAAAATGATAATAAACAAAGAAATAATATATGCTGGGAGTGGTTTATTGTGATGTAAAGCAATAACCGAAAACATCACAAGGTCAAATAGAAATGAATATAGTAAGGACCACCCATTTTGATACGATATTCGGCCAAACATGTGTAAAATCCATTCAACTGAAATATAAATTGCTGACCAAATAAATATGTAAAAGACCCGTTGAAACCATTTCTTAGGAAAGTGGGAGAGAAATAAAAAGATACTTAAGGGCATCGTGTTTATTGCATAAATAATGACAACCAATTCATGACCATAGAGAAAATCAGGATGAAATTTCCATAATGTATTCTCTTGTACGATATATTCATACAGCAAACCACCTGTGGAAATAAATAGCATACTGGGATGATATTCGCGCCAGTTTTTCCCTTTCCCCCACTTTATCGCTGCAAAGATCGTTAGTATCGCAATTGTAACGTGCATACCCACTATCCTCTCAAGTGTTTGTTCACAGTTTAACCTAAAGAAACGTCTTTAATGTATAGATTTATAAAAGTCTCCTTAAAAGTATAGGAAGAAAAAAATTCAGGAACAATATATGAAGAAACACGCATAAGGAGGCCAATATAAATGAATGAAAATAAAAATCAACAAAACCTATCGGTAACCAATGACAATCAAGAATTACAAAATAAAAAGGAAATGAACACAGATCAAAACGTCTCCGCACAAAAAGATGGTTTCAGATATGATTATGATGATTCTTCAGATGTGTAAAAGTATAATTTATTGTTAAATAGAAAAAGGACGTTAGACACACTAGTCAACGTCCTTTCCTTGATGCCTATGCACTCTATTTTTAAAGATTAATGAGAAGGAAAGAATATCATTTGCAAAATAAAGATTGCCCCAAAAACATATAAAATCGGATGAACTTCTTTCCCTTTTCCACTTACCAATTTCATTAATGGATACGTAATAAATCCAATGGAGATTCCCGTCGCAATACTCGCTGTTAATGGCATTGTGAGAATGATGGCAAATGCAGGAAATGCCTCATCAAAAGTCTTCCAATTGATTTTTGATAACCCCTCCATCATATAACAACCAACGATAATTAATGTAGGAGCGGTTATCGCAGGTAATGATGAAATAGCTGCGACAATTGGTGAAAAGAATAATGCCAAGAAAAACAGAATAGCAACTACGATTGAAGTCAATCCGGAACGACCACCAGCAGCCACTCCAGTTGATGATTCAATATATGCACTTGATGGACTAGTTCCTAACGTTGATCCTACAGTTGTTGCTACTGCATCTGCCATAAGTGCAGATTTTACGTTTGGTAGATTTCCATTTTTCATCAGTCCAGCTTGTTCCGCTACCCCAATCATCGTTCCAGTTGTATCAAAAATCGTAACAAGTAAAAAGGCAAATACAACAGTATACAATCCGTTGGTGAAAACACCCCAAATATCAATATCAAAAAAGACAAATGGTGGTGGAGGGGCAACCACTCCGTCAAATTTCAAGTCACCAGTAAAGTAACCTATTACAGCTGTGACAAGCATTCCAATAAACAATGCTCCATTTACTTTACGTGCAATCAAAATAAGAGTTACGAACAATCCAACAATAGATAAAATCGTTACCGGTTGGTGAAGATCCCCAAAAGCTACTAAATTATCCGGATTCGCGACGACAATTCCCGCCATTTTCAATCCAATAAAAGCTATAAAAAGGCCAATACCTGATGTAATCCCGTATTTTAAAGAAGCTGGAATGGAGTGTATTAATGTTTCTCGCAACTTCGTAAAAGATAATAGTAGAAATAACACACCTGCTAAAAACACAGCTCCAAAAACAACTTGATAACTGATTCCATGAACAGCTACTACACTTGTAAAATAAGCATTCATCCCCATCCCTGGAGCAATAGCGATTGGATACTTAGCAAATAAAGCCATAATCAACGTCCCGATAACGGCTGAGGCAATCGTCGCCACAAACACTTGATTAAATGGTACTCCTGCCGCTGAAAGAATCGCAGGGTTTACAAAAATGATATACACCATCGTTAAAAAGGTAGTGATTCCCGCGAGAATCTCTGTTTTTACATTTGTTCCTAATTCCTTTAACTGAAAAAAGCGTTCCATAAATCCTCCTAATAAGTGGCTGATATCGTACATATTGTTGTTTACGTACTTAGAAAAATACACGAATTTATTCATGCATCGTGCTCTTTTCCCAATTAATGAATTCTTATTCGTACAAAATAAGTTTCAAAAAGTAATAAAAAAACCTTAATGCCGGTTTTTTCTTTATCCATACCAACAAAGTAACGAAAAGAGCCTAAATATAAAAATTCCTAACTATAAATGGGTAGACTTCTCCTACCCATTCGTAGTTAGGAATTAACGGTTCCTAGTAGAGACTCTCAGACCATATTTCTAAGAATATACGAATGAAACTTCACAACAAAATGTATTATATACGAACTTTTAATATACGTAAACACTTATCGTTCGTATTTTACACGTATTTCACAAAAAATCCTTTTAAATACTTCATAAAAAAAGAGAAAGCTCTTACTTCCTCCTAAAACCACTTCAATTTCAATACATCCTTAAAGAAATCTTCAATGCTAGTTGTTTGTCTATTGTTATAGCTTTTTCTAACCGTTTCTAGCAACCATGTTGGAATCGATTTTCCATCAATTAACCGATAATACTCCTCGTATCCTCTTTTTAAATGCTCCCAGCGACCGTCATCTCCAGGTAATAAATATTCAGATACATCGATGATTTTCACCTTGTCATCTTGCAATAGTATATTTTTCAAGTGAATATCTCGAGGATTTAGTCCCTTCTCTCTAGCGTAAGCTCTTGCTTTCTCCACCTCTTGAATCACCTGTGATGGAATATGAATCCCCTGCTGGAGGCAATGATAAAGTGTGATTCCAGACTCATAACTTACGACTAAATACCGGTCTTTGGCTTTATAGAAAGTCGAAAAATAAGGAGAAGGTCCGAGTTTTCCATACACCATTGCTTCCATCTGAACTTTTTCTAATTTATCATCAGCAAACAATTTATATGCATAGGCTGGCTCATGAATATATTGAAAAACAGCTGCATCCGTACCAATACCAATACACTTCAATTCTTTTACATTCCCATGAATCGAAACGGGTTGATTATTTGGATTCGAAGAAATAGTTATATGGGACAGGAGCTTATCAACAATTTCAAATTCTTTTTCCATATACAGCCACCTATCTATCTTGAAATCTACTTAGTAAGGGTATCACAATCATTTAAGTTAATAAAATATTATGACCTGTCATATAATGGACAACCCATTAATAGGTATTTATTATCCTGGAGGTGGTTGGAGTGAACGAAAATAAAAAGTTAGCCATTGAACTTGCAAAAGCATTAATCCAAAATAGCCATGTGAAGCCAAGATTCAGTCACACACGAAACAATGACATCGGAGATGAAAACTCGATTGAATACTTCATTGGAGATTCTCGTTATTCATTTACTGACCTTGTCTCCCATTATTTAGATAATATCGAACGCATTAAAAAGTGGAGCTAGTTTTCTTTCCCTAACTAAAATATATTCTAAAAAAGCACACAAATTCATTGATACGGATAACTTATCCTTTTTAGGAAAGGCTGTTTTTATAAAGATTGTTGTTAAAATCTATAATCCGATTTTAACTTGGAAATAGCTATTTTGCGCTTAAGAATTTAGTTTGCAGGCTGAAATTTAGCACAATTATTAAATATTAGGTTCCAAAAAGCAACAAAGTTTAAGAGCCTTAGGAAAAAACGAATATTTCAAGAGGAACTCCTAAAAATAGAATGAAAGGATGTGCTTTTATGAAAAATGAGACTGTAATTGCAGAGCTAAATGCCCTACTAAAGGGTACCTACATGGGAATTCGCTCGATGGAACATTATATTGAAAAAGTCGCTGATGAGGAATTAAGAAGACATTTTCAATCAATGCAACAGGAAACAAAGCACAATGCCCAAATACTTGCCGAGCGGATTCAAAATTTAAATGGTGTACCAGCTGATAGTGAAGGGATAACAGGAGCCATGCAAGGTTATCTACATCGCATGATGCTCTCAGAGGAGCCCAAAGATATTCTTAAGGATGCTTTAAAAGGTGTAGATGATTATGGTGTACACTATTCCGAAGAACTTGTAAGAGGAGATTTAGATCCTGAAAGTAGACAAATCGTTGAAAAAGTCATTGATACCAATCGTAGGCATGCTGACTTTTTAAGACAATTACTTCAACATTAGACCATCTCAGTCAGGAGATGGTCTTTTAATTTAATATGAACTCTATCTTTCTTAATTTACTGCCATCACAGCATTTCTCTTATAGCTACCGCT
Source organism: Bacillaceae bacterium (assembly GCA_041640555.1). GTDB lineage: Bacteria > Bacillota > Bacilli > Bacillales > Cytobacillaceae > Robertmurraya_A. Next base: position 107,996 of record JBEQAB010000001.1, on the reverse strand, counting down.
TAAGATTCATTCTCTTTTTTGATTAGACTAATCAGAGTATATTTATTTTATAAATTAATGAAACTAATTTATTTATCTATCGTATGTACATTACAAAGAATTTTATTCGTCTTATGATGTCCGTAAGAAAACTCCATGGCTCAGCTGATCAGGAAGTTGGTAGCATAAAGGTTAACCTTAGAAGCATATTCACCACCTAGATTCATAGCGATACAATCTAATTCCGAAAATATAAATACTCAAATAATTAGTTTATCCATAAAATGGAGGGTATCAATTGTTTAATATATTTACTACTCTGCTAAAAGCCGGTGCACCTACTGTTGACCTTAAAATTAATCAGACATCTGCTCTAATCGGTGAGACAATAACTGGTTGTTTTTATCTACATGGTGGCCGTAAAACTCAAAAGGTTAAGAGGCTTGAATGTAGTTTAGTTCGAGAATACGACGATGGAAGCTTCGATACGGTTGAAGAAGTGACAACCATCTTAATGTCAGAGCAATTATGTGAAAATGAAACGCTCCAATTCCCTTTCACTTTTGTCATAACGGATAAATTCCAACCAACCACTAGCAACATTACCTATCGATTTCATACAAATCTGATCTACTCAGAAAATCTGGCAAGTAAAGATCATGATGAACTGATTATTCTTTCTTCAGAAGTAGGAAATTAATTAAAATTAGGGAGGCAATTGCCTCCCTACGTATTTTTTCTTCCTTTTGCCGAATTCTCTTTTGCATGTGCTTCGTGTTCAGCAACGATAGCCTCAGCAGGAATATGGTTATTTTTTTTCGGACGATTCGCTTGTGCACGATGTTTTTTTCCCATGTTGGTCCCTCCATGCTACTTTTAATTATTTTTATTAAGCATGCGCTCAAATAGGATTGGATATCCTACAACATATCTTCCCTCAATAAAAATAAAGCATTCATAAAAATTAGATAGGAAAAAAATCATGCTATACTGACCATTTCAATAACACACCGGCGTGAGTTAATCCTCCACCGAAGCCGTATAATAAAATTTTATCTCCCTGTTTTATTTTCCCCTCCGTTAGCCCTTTATCTAGTGCAAGTGGAATTGTTGCTGCAGAGGTATTCCCATATTCCACTAAGCTTTTTAGTGTTTTTTCTATCGGAAATTGACTTCTTTCACAAATGGACTCAATGATTCTAAGATTCGCACTATGTGGTACAAACCAATCAATTTCTTGTAAGCTTATTTCTGCCTTTTCTAATACGGACAACATCCCTTTTGGAACTGTATTAACAGCCCATTTATATACTTCTCGCCCATTTTGTGTAATGTTTCCTTTTGCTGTTAGGCTTTCTCCGTTTATACTCTCAGATAGATCGGTACAGTATAAGTTCTTCCCTAGTTCTCCTTGTGAACCTAAATGTGAAGAAAGGAAACTTGGACTATCTTCATTATATTCCACAAGAACCGCTCCCCCACCATCACCAAATAACACGCAAGTCGTTCTATCAGTAAAATCAGTTATCTTTGACATCGTTTCTGCACCAATAACCAACACCTTTTTATTCAAACCAGCAGTAATTAAACCATTGGCAACGTGCAAACCATACGAAAATCCTGCGCATGCCGCATTCAGATCAATCGCTCCGGTATGAGGAATTTCTAGCTTAGCTTGGACTAATGCAGCGACACTTGGCGTTTTGAAATCTGGAGTCATGGTACATACAATAATCATATCTACATCATGAACAGACTTGTTATATTTTTCCACTAAATTTTCTACTGCTTTTACACAAATATCACTTGTAAACTCATGTTCACTTGCAATTCTTCTTTCCTTAATACCCGTGCGTTTGATGATCCATTCATTGTTTGTGTCAACCATCCGCTCTAGATCTTCATTTGTTAGTATTTTCTCTGGTACATATGAACCTACAGCAGTGATTTGTGCTCTTGAGTCGTTCATTCCTTCACCTCATTAATAGATATAACCCCATTATAACTAACTATTAGTATCTGGTGCTAATTTTATGTATTTTTAGAGAATATTTTTCTAGACTTCCGATTAGTAAAAGTGGATTTTCCCGTGAGAAAAGGGTATTCTAGAACAATCGAACTTTTATTTAATTTGAAGGGGATTTATTATGATTGCAAAAACAGAAGAAGATTTTAATGGATTGAAGGAAATCGGGAGAATTGTTTCCTTGATTCGTGAGGAATTGGTAATAAAGACGGTACCAGGGATTACTACACAAGAACTTGATGATAGGGCAGGTATACTTTTTGAAGAGCACGGAGCTATTTCTGCACCAAAGGGTGAATATAATTTTCCTGGTTTCACTTGCATAAGTGTGAATGAAGAAGTGGCACATGGTATTCCCGGAAAACGTGTGATACAAGAAGGAGATATTGTTAACATTGATGTGTCCGGCTCTAAAAATGGCTATTTCGCCGATACAGGTATTTCCTTTGTTGTTGGTGAGGGAGACCCTATTCTTACGAAGATTTGCGAAACAGCAAAAGAAGCATTCGAAATGGGATTGAAGAAAGCAAAACCTGGTTCAAAGAAGAGTGGACTCGGAAAAGCTGTAATGTCTGTAGCCAGAAAGAATGGATTAACAGTTATTAAAAATCTTACGGGTCATGGCATTGGCCGGAGAATACATGAAGCCCCAGATCATATTTACAACTACAATGAAACCTGGGATGACGAACTGTTAAAAGATGGTATGGTAATCGCTTTTGAACCATTTATCTCTACACAAGAAGAGGAAGTGTTCCAAAACGAAGGTGATGACTGGACGTACGTCACAGAAAAAAGCTTTGTCGCTCAATGTGAACATACCATCATTCTTACTAAAAACGGACCAATTGTGATTACTCGATAATTTGATCTGTTTGATCATTATGAAAAGGAACTTGCTAAATTACAGCAAGTTCCTTTTTTCTATTTGTTGATCAATGTATAAATATCTTCAACTGTAGGAAGAGCAGAGATGGCTCCCTTTCCTTCTGTCGTTAATGCCCCACTTGCATTCGCAAATGTAAGAAACTCCTCTGCTTTTGTCTCTAGTAGTTGTTCCAATTCTTCAACACTAGCGTTATTTTCTAAAAGTTTGTAAAGGAATCCACCAATAAAAGCATCTCCAGCACCGGTTGTATCCTGAACATCTGCCTTAAACCCATGAGATGCATACTTTTTACCATTTACATAAAGTTCAGCACCGCTGGCTCCTTTGGTATAAATGATTGCTTTTACCTCTCCTTGAAATAGAGAAGAAATGGCCGTTTCTTCGTCAGCTATTCCTGTAATGAATTCCAACTCTTCATCCGAAATTTTGACAATATGGGCCTTTGGAATAAATTCCAGAATGGTATGTTTGCATTCTTCTGCATCCTTCCAGAGTGGAAGTCTTACATTCGGATCAAAGCTAACAAGGCCGCCTTTTGCTTTCATTGCTTGAATTGCTTTCGAATGCGCCCCTTTCATTGGGCTTTCAACTAAGTCAACCGAACAAAAATGGAGAATGTCTCCCTTATCAAACCACTCTTCATTAATTTCTGCTTCATCTAACAATAAGTCGGCTGAAGGATTACGGTAAAAAGAAAAATCCCGCTCTCCGTCAAGTCGAAGAGATACAAAGGCAAGACCTGTATTGGCCTCTGAAGTCCTGCTAACTTTATCTGTCTCTACACCGGCTTCTTCCAACTTTTCTACTAAAAAATCACCAAACGCATCTTCTCCAAGCTTTGTAATCATCGACGAGGATCCACCATATTTGGCTACTGCTGCCGCTACATTCGCTGGAGCTCCTCCTGGCGCTCGTTCAAAAGAAATAACATCCTTTAATGCTTTTCCTTTTTCCAAAGGGATAAAATCAATTAATACTTCTCCGATAGAAAATAACTTCCCCATTTTGCTACCTCTTTCTACTGATTTGTTTGTAATTCCCACTTTTTAGCCTGAAATGAAACCTTCCCTCCTGAAGCAAAAAAGCGAATTCCTTCACTCTCTTCGCTAGGAAAGATTCTACTTGTAAAAACTTCTTCTCCATCATTAACGAAAATCTCTACGGAGGACACATCAACAAACATCTGAAGCTTTATTTTCTTGCTGTCCATCACACATTTTCTCACTGTCCCATAAGACGTGGCAAAAGATGTTCCAGAATGTGTCCGATCGAGGATTAGCTTCTTTTCTATCGTATCATAAGTAATGATTGTTTTTTCATTTTTTCCTGTTCGAAATTCAATCCCAAAGGTTTTTGCATCTTGGTTTTGAAATTCAGTGATTAGCTCGTAAGTTTTGCCAGTGAAGCCAACATAAGATTTACCTTCATCCTGTAGGATATCTTCTATACCTGTTTCATTTTTTCTTAACTCTGTTAGTTCTTCTACTGGATTTTGTAGTAGTTTCCCGTTTTTTTCAGTTAGTTCTCTTGGTAAGGAAAGACAATGAGCCCAACCATCCGCATCCGTTGGATAGTCTATTTCTGGAAGACCAACCCATCCTACTAAGATCCGTCTCCCTTTATGATCCTCCATCGTTTGTGGTGCATAGAAATCAAAGCCTCGATCCAGTTCTTGAAATTCTCCGTGGGAAAAGAAACCATTCTCCACATCAAGTGGATTCCCGATTAGGTATCCAGATTGGTAGATATTTTGATATAAATCCCCACTTGGTGAAATTCCTTGTGGTGAAAAGACTAGAATCCCTTGATTTCCCAATTCAAAATAATCAGGGCATTCCCACATATAACCGAATGAAGGAAGCTCTGTTTTCATTTCACCTTTAAAGGACCAACTCAATAAATCATTTGATTGATAAAGGACTATACACCCTGTTTCATTTGATCTTTGAGCTCCGATCACCATAAAAAACTGATCGTCTTTTTTCCATATTTTCGGATCACGAAAATGATCAGTATATCCTTCTGGTACCTTAGATATTACTGGAGGGAGCTTTGTTATTTCCCCCTCTTGATTCATTACGGCTAAACATTGATAGGGGTTCCTTCCCCAGTCCTTATTACGCGTATTTCCTGTATAAAGTAAATACAGTTTCCCCTCATGTTCGATGGCACTCCCTGAGTATGCTCCATGACTATCAAAATAGTCCCCTGGCTTGATTGCAATTCCAGCATCTTCCCAGCTCACCAAGTCCTTTGATTTTACATGATACCAATATTTCAACCCGTGAACTGGTCCTAGAGGGAACCACTGATAAAACAAATGGTATTCTCCGTTAAAGTAGGAAAAACCGTTTGGGTCGTTTAACAATCCTGTTTTCGGTTGTATATGGAAAGTTTGTCTCCATAAAGAACTATTCACTCTTCGTTCCAACTCATATAATTCTTCCTCACTAGCTTCTTCCAACCTACGATATCTCTGCTCTTTTGTCCATTCCATGTTAGTCTTCTCCTTATGCAAACAGAGGGGAATCAAAATTTCGATTCTCCCTCCTCATTTTTCAATCCTTAAGCTGCTTTAAGCCCGTTTTTCTCTTTTTCTTTCTTTTCCTCACGCTTCCCTAATATAAATGTCATTGCAAAGGCTACTACAAAGGCAATGGCCATTCCGATTATATAAGAGATAATGAATCCCGGCTTAATAGAGATAATGCCTGGAAGACCCGCCGCACCAAGAGCAACAGCTTTTACTTTAAATAGAGTTACAAACGCTGCTCCTACCGCTGATCCGATAATGGCACCGATAAAAGGAAAACGCAGCTTTAAATTCACTCCGAACATAGCAGGCTCCGTAATACCGAGTAACGCTGAAATACCTGCTGCTGAAGCAACACCTTTTGTCTTGGCATTTTTCGTAATTGACAGAACCGCAAGTGTTGCTGCACCTTGAGCAATATTTGACATGGCAGCAATAACGAAGATAAAAGAACCGCCTGTTTTAGCCATATCTGCTAGAAGTTGCGTTTCTACTGCAATAAAGCTATGGTGCATACCTGTGATTACAATTGGCGCATAAAGAAGTCCAAAGATGGCTCCGCCGATAAAACCAGTCGTGTCATACAACCAAATTAAACCGTCGGTTAGTAAGTTCCCTGCGGAACGTGTTATAGGGCCAACCGCTGTGAATGTTAAAAGTCCTGTCACAAATATCGTTAATAATGGCGTTAATAAGTTATCTAATGCAGATGGAATGACTTTTCGTAAACCGTTTTCAATCTTTGCTAAAATAAATGATGCTGCAAGAACTGGTAGAACACTACCCTGATAACCGACCTTTTCAATCTCTAAACCAAAAATGTTCCAAACCGGAATCGTTCCATTTAACAAAGCATCTCCATAACCATACCCATTCAATAAATCTGGGTGAACCATCAGCATTCCAAGAGCTGCCCCTAAATACTGATTCCCACCAAAACGTTTTGTTGCTGAAAATCCAATTAATATCGGTAAGAAAACAAATGCCGCATTCGCAAAAGTATTAATAAGTGCGGCTAAATCAGCAAGTTCAGGCTTAGCTTCAACAAGTGATTTTCCAGCGATAAATAAATCTTGAGCCGTCAATAGATTGTTAATCCCCATCAATAAACCACCAGCTACAATTGCTGGAATAATAGGTACAAAGATATCCGAAAGCATTTTAACAAAACGTTGAAGCGGATTCATTTTCTTTGATCCAGCATCCTTTACGTCGCTTGTAGACATTTCTTCTATATTTGTTAACCTAGTAAACTCTTTATATACTTCATTTACCGTACCGGATCCAAGGATAATCTGATACTGACCTCCTGTTGAAAACGTTCCCTTTACTACATCCATTTCTTCAAGAATATTTGTATCTACTAAGCTTTCATCCTCTAAAACTAGTCGAAGTCTTGTCGCACAATGTGCAGCTGCTGACACATTTTCCTTGCCGCCAATAGCTTTAAGAATCTCCTCAGCAATTAATGAATAATTCATTGGTATTTCCTCCTTATACTATGGTGGAACCGATTCCAAACTTAATTAAAAAAAATTTCACTCATTGTGGAACCGGTTCCTTTTTTAAGTATTATATCACCGGTTCCTAGACTCATTGGTTTGGAACCGGTTCCGATAAGTTGATTATAATTCATGCTTTATGCAACTGTCAACGCTTCCACGAGAAATTAACTCAAAATTTGTGTAGGTAATTTTTTCTATTTGTTCCCCTTCAATTAATTTAAGTATTTTTTGCGCTGCTATTTTCCCGGCATGTTTAAATTCATATTTAACAGTCGTAAGGCTTGGATGAATGTACTCTGTTACCTCATATCCCCCGAACCCCGTAACAGATAAATCCTTAGGAATATCTAAGCCCTTTAAAAAGGCTGCTTTACAAACACCTAGGGCAATATTATCTGTGGCACAAACGATAATCGATGGCTTAAAATCGTCAATAATTCGCGTGGCTTGATCAAGAGCGTCGCCCATTCCAAACCCAGTTTCATAATATTTGACCTCGCACCCTTCAATACCTGATACTGCATCTTTAAAGCCATCTCTCCGTTGAACTCCAACAGAAATATCTTTCTGAGTTACACCTAAATAAGCTATTTTTCTATGACCTTTTTCCAAAACATGTTTTCCCATTGTTTTTGCTGCTTCGTAATCTTGATGAATAATACTATAAACGTCATCATGCTGTTGGCCTACTAGAATGATCGGAATATCAATTTTTTCAAAAGCTTCTAGATGCTGATCAGTTATTTTAGTAGCCAACAAAATAATTCCTGCTACCTTTTGTCTTGCAAAGCTATAAAGACTCTCAATTTCTCTATCTTCATCTTGACTTGTATTCGAGATGACCAATTGGCATCCAGCTTCTCGGAGTTGTTCGTCAATACCAATAAGTGTTCTTGCAGATGCAAAAGAATCTAACCTGGGAACAACGGTTCCAATAATACTCGTTCTTTTTGCTTTTAAGCTTTGAGCAAACGTATTCGGAACATACCCCGTCTCGTTTATCACTCTCTCTATTTTCAGTTTTGTCGCATCTCCAATCGACCCACCGTTCAAGTAACGTGAAACGGTACTCTTCGCCACACCAGCGATACGAGCAATATCTGCAATTGTTGTCATATTGTCACTCCGTTTTAATTCTTCTATGTAATCCTATCAAATACGATAGATAACACTCAACACCACTATTCTACCATAATTTCACAAAAAAAGACGATTACTCAATTAAGCAATCGTCTTATCCTGTTAAAAATCTTTACTCCACCCCTCTTCCTCTAATATTACTCCGTTTTCAGCTACATAACCTACAAATACAGTCCCGCTATGTAACAAATCATTGTTTTCCATATAGGAGACAAAATGATTAAAGAGAGTATCATCGTTTTCACTTTTTTTTCGTGGAAGAGTTATATGGATCATAGCATTTGCATCATAATCTCTATAACTTCCTACATTCAATGGATCAATCCCTAAATCTACTCCGATTGTGTCAGAGAACATAACAAAGTATTCTGCCTTTTCACCCAATTTATCTATAATGTACGAACGAACCTCATTTTCTAATTCTGCGGCCCACTTGTCTGCTACATATGTATCGACGATTACATTTGTTTCATTATCCATATATACTAAAAATTCTATTTGATTCTCTTTATCTCGCACCTTGGCCGCATATTCAAATTCAAAATTCCCCATATTGTCGAACAGGGTATCATATATTTCAAATTTTTCATTAAACCTTTCTTTCAAGTATTCGTTTGCTTGAGCTCTTACTTCCACTTCTTTTTCTTTATCTGGCTTCATACTCATGTTAAAACTAATGATCATTGCCATAATTACCATTAGAAGTAACAACAGAAAAACTAAAATAATTTTCCCTATTTTATTCATATAATTCCCCCATAAATTAAAGAATAAAACCACTAAAAACCATGCCTATATTGATCACGATATGAAAAATAATAGATGGGATAAGGCTATTTGTTTTTAAAACTATCACTCCATAAAAAAGTCCTCCCAATGAAAAGAAGAGACAAAGAATAAATGGAATTCCTATGATCAAATGCATTAGTCCAAATCCAATACTTGTAACAACCAGTGCATATGAAACCGAAACATATTTAACTAAGGATGATAATAATATCCCCCTCCATATCCATTCCTCAAGTGTAGCGTTAATAAGAGAAAATAAAATACAAAAAACAATGAATGAATTACTTATAAGCAGATCATTTTGTAAAATAAATGGGAGAAATGCTCCTCCAGAAGATACAACCACGACAACCAATAAATTGGATAGCTTTATCGCGTGAAAGGGTAATTGTATCACTTGACTCCACCGAGGACGGTGATGATAAAAACAGAATTCCTTTTTACTTAATCGATGAGAAGTGTATAAGCCCGTTACCACTATCAACAGTAAACTCCGGTTTAGAATAATCCTTGTCTCTTTTTGAAAATCATACTGGCCAATCGCAATATTGATTAACTGATAAATGATTAAACTAACCAGAAAACATAGAAACATGGACGCTAAAAACTGGAATTTAGTATTCTTCAAAACTATTAATAACAGCAATAATACTGTTCCAGTCCAAAACCACATACCATATGAGATTACAATAATACCTACAAGAAATAAAACTGCCATTACATTATTTTTTTGATCTAAAAGAAATGTCATCATTACTCCTTTTGGTTATTTATTCTCTTATCATACCATTTTATTCCTTTTTAAAATGTGAATTGGTAATATTTTGGGCAAAATAAAAAGCAAGGGCCCGATGACATACCAGACCCATGCTTAAATAATTTGTTAGATTCTAAGTACTACTGAAGAGGTTGGTTGTTCATAAAGGTATTTGGCTCCATTTTCCCTGCACCTTGAATGATTCTCATATCTAGAGGAGGTGTTCCATGTATATAGGCTGGTCCTGGTTTAAGATCTGGTTTTTGACCCATTGCTTGCGGATTTTGAACATATTCAAAATTAGCTTGTCCATCAAGTGTTGGTCCATTTGCCCATCTACCTGAGCGACTATCTTCTCCCTCAGAGAAGTTCATGAATGAGTAGGATACTTCTTGTTTTTCATATTCTTGATTAAAAGTACTAGGAACAATTGCTCCTTGAGTTTTTTCTAACTCTTCAATTGCTGCCATCCATTGATTTTGGTGCATGGTATCACGAGCAATCAAGAAAGAAAGCATATCACGGACTCCAGGGTCTGTTGTCATTTCGTACAGACGGCACACCTGAAGTCTTCCTTGTGATTCTGCATTTAAGTTGGCTCTAAAGTCTGCTAACAAGTTTCCACTTGCAATCGTGTAACGAGCGGTCCATGGATATCCGACACTGTCGTTTGGTTGAGCGCCCAGTCCATTTACAATGGCATGTTGAGGATTCATCCCACCAAGTACAGCTTCTATTACCGGATCCTTTGCTGCTTGTTCCTGGTCATGTGCTGGTGCACCGTCTAATAATTGTGCAATCATCGTTGCAATCATTTCTACGTGTGCAATTTCTTCGGTTCCAATATCTAATAACATATCTCGGTACTTACTTTCCGCCCGACAGTTCCAACCTTGGAATAAATATTGCATCATAACAGAGATTTCTCCAAATTGTCCACCGAGTATCTCTTGTAATTTTTTTGCATAAACTGGATCTGGCTGACTTGGTTTTGCGTTATATTGCAGTTCTTTTATATGATAGAACATATACATCCCCCTAATTCTTTTGATCGGTTCACAAGTATTTTTTGGCAGAAGCCTATAATATATAAGATGAAATAATACCCAAAAAACGTTCATTCACTGAATAAAAGTAAAGAAAAGAATGTATGATATAAAAAAAGACATCCCAAAATCGAGATGCCTTTCTTTAATATAGTATTGGGTTTATAATTGTTCCCCATTGGAAGCAATAACATTTTTATACCAATCGAACGATTTCTTCTTGCTTCTTGCTAATGTACCATTGCCGTAATCGTCTTGGTCTACGTAGATGAAACCATAACGTTTAGACATTTCTGACGTACCAGCACTAATTAAATCAATGCAGCCCCAGCTTGTGTAACCAATTAGATCTACGCCCTCTTTGATGGCCTCTTTCATTTGTTCAATATGAGCACGCATATAATCAATACGATAATCATCGTTGATAGAACCATCTTCTTCTACTTTATCGTAGGCTCCGAGACCATTCTCAACAATAAATAAAGGTACCTGATAGCGATCGTACATTTTCTTTAATGTAATACGCAAGCCCTTTGGATCGATTTGCCATCCCCAATCCGATGACTCTAAATAAGGATTTTTCACTCCACTAAAGAAGTTTCCTTTTTCCTTTTTCTTGCCTGGTGCCCCACTAGCAACCATTGACATATAGTAGCTGAATGATAGGAAATCTACTGTATGTTGTAATAAAATTTCTTCGTCTCCAGGAAGCATGTTAATTTTAATATCATTTTCTTCAAAATAGCTCAACATATAGCTTGGATAATATCCACGAACTTGAACATCAGTGAAGAATAAGTTCATTTGATCTTCTTTTTGTGCTTCTAATACATCATCCGGGCTACATGTTTCAGGGTATACTTCCATACGAGCTAACATACATCCAATCATAGCTTCAGGAATTATTTCATGACAAGCTTTAACCGCTCTTGCGCTAGCAACAAATTGATGATGTAGAGCTTGATATACCGTTTGTTCTTTACGCTCCACCTCGTCAATTAAGATTCCGCTTCCGATATACGGAGAAAGTGTAGAAATATTGATCTCATTAAAAGTTAGCCAGTATTTTACTTTTCCTTTATAACGATTGAATACCGTTTCAGCATAATTTACAAATAAATCAACTACACGACGATCTGCCCAACCATTGTAATTTTGTACTAAGCTAAGTGGAATTTCGTAATGTGATAAAGTCACAAGCGGCTCAATTCCATACTTTAATAACTCATCAAATACCTTGTCATAGAAAGCTAGTCCTTCTTCATTTGGCTCTCTATCATCGCCGTTTGGAAATATACGAGGCCAAGAAATAGACATACGGAATGTTTTAAAGCCCATTTCTGCAAACAAAGCAATATCTTCTTTGTAACGATGGTAGAAGTCAATTCCACGACGCTTAGGGAAGTTATCTCCTCCTTTACCTGCTAAAAGATCTTCTAGTTCTTTTTTGCTTTTCACGTCCATCTCGATCTCATTACCACGTTCTTCTTTTGGAACAAATTGAACCATGTCAAAGATGGATAACCCTTTACCACCTTCGTTATATGCACCTTCTAATTGGTTTGCAGCCGTAGCTCCACCCCATAAAAACCCTTCTGGGAATTGATTGTTTTTCATGATTGTTCCTCCTAGCCTATTCTCTAAAATGACATTTGTTAGTCTATAGGAATATAGTAATTTTAATTCGTCTGATAGTAAATATTTGTGGTGTATCTAGTTTTTAATAACAACGGTTGTTATACGTTACAAAGTTGTAACACTATGTTACATTAATGAAAGTATGATTAAAGAGCAGCGATTTTTAAGGAGAGGTTCCTTTTATGTTTACAAATGAGGTCATTAAATCATTCAATGAATTAGAAACATCTATATATAATTATGTTTGCCTACATGGTGAGAAAGTTGCCTATATGAGAATACGTGAATTAGCTGATGAAACACATGTATCCACAGCAACCATCTTACGTTTTTGTCGTAAACTAAATTGTGAAGGTTTTTCAGAATTCAAAGTGAAGCTTAAAATGCATCTAGGTGAAGAAAAAAAAGCTACACTAAAATATTCAGACCATTCAGTAGTTGAGTTTTTCGAGCGGACATTAAATGGAGATTTAGAAGAGAAAATTATAGAGGCAGCAAAGCTGATTGCAGAAGCAGATCATGTTCTTTTTATCGGAAGTGGTAGTTCAGGGATTGTTGCTGAATATGGAGCTAGATATTTCTCGAGTTTAGGGAAATTTTCACTTTATATAAAGGACCCTTTCTTACAGCTTCATTCCAAACACCATGATAAAAGCGTGACGATCGCGTTATCTGTGTCAGGTGAAAACTATTTTACAATTGAACACTTGAACCAATTAAAACAAGAAGGAAGTACAATTATTAGCATCACTAATAACACACGTTCAACAATTGCCAAAATATCTGATGTAAACATTGCTTATTACGTGACGGAAGAAATTTATGAAAGAGCCAATATTACTACTCAAGTGCCCGTTGTATATATTCTAGAATCTCTTGCACGTGAGGTACATAGACAAAGCTAGAACATTTCTTTAGTCTAGTAGATTGCTAACACATTAGTAGAGTCTCTTGAGAGATTTTCTTTTTCTATGTTTTAATATGTAAAAAAGAAAATTGAAGGAGTAGTACGATGTTTTTCTACATTTGCATGTCATTATCTATCATTCTTATACCTGGTCCCGATATGATATTTGTTCTTACACAAAGTATTTCATCAGGTATAAAAGCAGGAGTCCGTACGATTTTAGGTTCCTTAACTGGAACATTTATTCATACCTTGCTTGCTGCGTTTGGCTTGTCCATCATCGTTCAAAAATCACCATTTATCTTTGAAGTTATTAAGTATGTAGGAGCTGTTTATTTACTATTCTTAGCCATTCAATCTTTTCGTGAAAAAAGTCAACCAACTCAATTAGAACCAGATGGTGCACAATTAAAAGGCTTCTTTAGAAAAGGTTTCATCACCAATATCGCTAATCCCAAAATGCCCATTTTCTTTTTGACCTTTTTACCACAATTTGTGCATGTAGGTACAGGTGATGAATCATTTCAAATCTTTTTCTTAGGAATCATCTTCATTATTGAAACCTTTATTGTCTTTTTTATTGTGTCATTATTCTCTTCACGTTTAAGGGACAAATTGAGTGGAAACGCATTGGTATCTAACATTATTAATTATTTTAAGGGAACGATATTTGCTGGGTTGGGGATAAAATTACTTCTTTTAAGTAGGTAATAAGATGGGGGTGGTTAATAGAACACCCCCAAACCTTGTTTCATATTCTAACTTTCCTCCTTTACTTGACCAATTGCCGAGAGAACGGAACCAACTGCTTGAATCCAACTTCCTGCAAAAATAATAGAATCTCCCGAGGAAGCCGTCTCCTCTTCTTTTGAAAGCTGCTTTTCCTTAAGATTAATGCTACCACCGATAGCTTGAAGAGAGTTCCCTATAGACTGTAGTAAGTTCCCATTTATGTTGTAAATTTGACCAGCTGCAGTTGGATCATTAAATTCATCCCCCAAAGCCACTGCCCCACCCAGTGCTTGCAGCCAATTACCTGTAATGATTAATTTCTCTTTACTATCATCTTCTATATTCCATACAAGTCCAGCAAGTACTGTGCTATTTCCAATTGACTGAATTTCATTTCCCAGCTTCTCAAGAGAAGGCTCCTTTTGGCCATCTGCTTGAAGTGCATTACCCACAGCTTGTAGAGTATTTCCAACAATATCAAAATCTTTATATAAGTCAATAATTCTAGTGGTTTCAGATGGGAAGCTTGCAACCGCTGACAGTATGGTACCTATTGCGGCTACCACCGCTCCAAATATTTCTTTGAACTTATCGTCCATAACATACTCCTTAAAGTTGTATGTTAAATTATATTCAACTCTTATAGGCGTGTTACCCATGACCAGTCACTAATAAATGAACTAATAAAAAATAGACCTTCGCTAAACGAAGGTCCACACCTATTCCTTACGATCTTGGTTCCACTTTTTATACTCTAACTCTAAGTCTGTAAGTGTTAGTTCAAACAAATGTCGCTCGTTCTTCTTGTAGATTCCTGCTTTGATTAAGTAATTAATTAAATAATTTTTTCTTTTTTCTACTGCTGATCTTAATTGTTTTGACATCCTCTATACCTCCAGTTTAGTTTATTCATTTACCAACAAGTCTTACTACTGTACTTTTGGTAAACCAAACTGTTTTTTACATAAAATAGTAAGGTAAGAGTTCTTTCATCAACTCCTAACCACGTTATATCTTTTAAGAATTACCTTTCCAAACTGGTTGAAGATACGGTCCATCGTGAAACCCATAAGCCCAAGAATTACGAGCCCCACAAAGATCCAATCTGTTTTAAAATACAATCTTGAATTCCAAATCATATAGCCTATTCCTTCGTTAGCTGCAACCATTTCTGCCCCAATGATGGCCATAAAGGAAGAACCCATGGCTAGCTTTGCACCTGTAAAAATATAAGGAAGAGAAGCTGGAATAATGACGTGGAACATAATTTGCCCTTCTGTTGCTCCCATACTTCTAGCTGACCGTATTTTATCCTCTTCAATCGCTTGCACGCCTGTAATGGTGTTAATGGTTACAATGAAAAAGGTGGCGTACATAATTAAAAAGATTTTCGACTGTTCCCCAATACCAAACCAAAGCATAAATAAGGTGATAAATGCGAGTGGTGGGATAAATCGAACAAAGTTAATAATTGGATCAAATAATGCTCGGAGTAAGGGAATTCGACCAATTAGCAATCCAGTTGGGATCGCTACAAGATTTCCTAATGTCCAGCCTGATATTACCCTTACAAGGCTCACCCATATATAAAGGAAGAGTGAACCATCTTGACTAAGATCGACCGCGCCTTTCCAAACAGCCAATGGACTTGGTAAAAACTGCGGATCAGACACACTAGCTGCTATGCTCCAAATCGCAAAAACAAGAAGCCACGCAAGAACTCCACTGTTTATCATTTTTACCAGAAGGCTCAATGGATCTTTTTTCTTTCGAAATACTTTCTCACTTTTTATCACTTTTTCTCTTAAAGCACCCATTTGTCCCCCTCCTTTTAATCAAAATGGGATTGTATAGTATGGTAAAAGAGACTAAACTCTTTATCAGTAAATCTCCTAGGATATGGCAACTGAATATCATATATGGTTTGAATATTTGAGGACGGTCCTACTGACATAACACCAACCTTTTGCCCAAGTAACAGTGCCTCTTGAATATCATGTGTCACAAAAATAACGGTTTTATTCGTTTCCTTCCAGATTCGAACTAATTCGGATTGCATCGTTCTTCTAGTCATTGCATCAAGGGCACCGAAAGGTTCATCCATTAATAAAATTTCTGGATCATTGGCTAATACTCGAGCTAACTGTACCCTTTGTTTCATTCCACCGGAAAGCTCTCTCGGAAATTTCCCTTCGTGACCTTTTAGTCCGACTAGATTAATATAATATGAAGATGTTTCTTGACGAATGTTTTTGGATACTTTCTTCATTTTCAACCCAAATTCAATATTTTCTTTTACAGTTAGCCATGGGAAAAGTGCAGAATCCGCCTGCTGGAAAACGACCCCACGATTTCTGCCAGGTTTATGAACCTCTTCTTCGTCAACGATCAGCTCACCGGCAGTCTTATCAATAAACCCAGCAATGATATTTAGTAAGGTAGACTTTCCGCACCCACTCGGACCAAGAAGAATAAAAAACTCACCTCGTTGAATGGATAAATCCACCTCCTCCAAAACATGGAAACTACTATTGTGAAAGGATTTTGATAATCCTGTAATGGAAATTGATGCAGGAGTTTTCATCACTTTTTCCTTTACTTTGCTCATCATTTTTCCTCCTTTATTCAACAGTTACTAAATCAGGAAACGCATTCTTCAGTGGCTCAAGGGACAGTTTATCCTTTAGTTCATATGACTCTTTTAATATCCCTTTTTCCTCTAGCCATTCTTTCATATCCTCTAAATGCTTTACATCCTCCTCAGTAAATCCTAAAACATAATTTTGTCTTTCAATATCTTTTAACGCGTCTTCTTCAGGTACTTTTAATTGTTCAAAGGCAATTTGGGCTGTTTCTTTTTGATTGTTTCCTACATACTCAATACCTTGTGATAATGCCTTTAAAACCGACTCCACTGCTTCTGGGTGTTCCTCCACAAAGGATCGTTTCGCAAGAAGGTAACTATCAATGGTGACACCTGCACTTTCTAAATCATCGAGTTGAATGACTCCCTCAATATTTTTGAACTTATCTTTTAAGGCACCTGAACTCCAAACGGCATCAATATCTCCCTTTTTCACTCCTACAATGGCTTCATCAGGTGTACTATAAGGAACATAAGTGATGTCTTCTTCACTAATCCGATTGACTTCCAAATATTTCGCCCATATATACTCGGTAACTGTCCCTTTAGGAACACCTAATTTCTTTCCTTTTAAATCCTCTGGACTCTTTATATCTCCCCGAACAAGAAGCTGGTTATCATTTAATGATTTTTCATGCCCCCTTGTAAGTGTTGAAACAACCACCATATCGCCTTTCCCTAACGAGTTTAATAGTGCGTAATCAGCAGCAAGTCCTGTGTCCGCCTGTTCAGTCAAAATGGCGTTTACTGTATCAATACCATAAGCAAAATTAGATAGCTCTGCATTTACCCCTTGTTCGTCAAAATATCCCTGCTTTTCTGCAACTCGAAACTGAAAAGATCCTCCAGCAGCCGTATCAATGGCCAATCTGACCTTCTTCAATTCCTTTTCTTTTCCTTCTGAATCACTTGTACTGCTTTTTATGGTGCTCGAGCATCCTGTTATAATAAGGCTAAAAAGTAGTAAAATACTAAGTACTGATAAGTTTATGTTTTTCATTCTATCTCCCCCTTAGAATACTCTTAATCTTTTACACTCTCTTTTTTCGTTTCGTCTATAGTTGCTACACAAAATGCTCCGTCTCCATAAGAAACCGTCCCTGCAACAGTAACTACTGAATCTGTACCCGTACTTGCTGCATTTGGAACCCTAAACTCAGCAATATTCAGTGGTACAATTTCTGTTTCTTCCGGCTTATCTAACTGAGGTACCCATTCATATGGGACACGATAAGCACGATACACCATGTTTGCATTTCTTTTATTTTTATAAGGAGAAATATATTCCCAAACTAATTCATGCTCGTGTGTTACTTCAAAAATCCTTCCATCTGCCCCTTCCGTAATCAATGTGTTTCCATTAGGCAAACGTTGGGCAGAGCTTATATACGGACTATAGAAGCGATAAGAATCTAATGGTGCTTGAAAACCGGCTTCTGTTGGTGTATATTGCCATTCGATCTCTAATGTGACAGGGTTAATTTCTAGAATTCTTGAATGATCCCGTACCGCGCTCTTTACTCCATATGGGGAAGCAGGATTCGGCAATCCATATCCAGCCCATCCACCATTATCAAATACGAGGAGATTCCCTTCACCAGGTAAGCCTTGAGGAATGATATGTGCATGATGCTGACCAATAATCCAGCCTAAATGCTTCACATCTGCTGTGGAATAGTCTGGACCCAACTTCCAAACAATATTTCCAGTTTTTTTATCAATAATCGCAATAATATTCGTTTCTCTCGCATCCCAAATAATATTATCAGGATGAAAACGTTCATCTCCCTGATCATAGTACTTATTTGGTCCGATCGTAGACATGGAATTGATATGCATCCAGTCTCCAGCCGAAGCTTCAGTAGAGTTTCCAAAGAAACGAGTATTCGGATCCCGGAAAAGTACATTTTTCGCACTTTCATCAAAGCCTAGCTCATTAAAATGATCACTAACAGCCCATTCCCAAAGAATATTTCCTTCCCAATCCACCTCAATGATGACATCATCTAATAATAATTTGTCTGAGATCTCAGGTTTATGAACATTTTTGTGAGCTAAAATTAACGTTGTTCCACCAATAATACGAGGCTCTAATTCTGGAGAATAATATCCCACTGGGTTTCCTTCTCGTTGATAATCGTGGTGAGCTCTCGCCATCCATTGCGGTTCATGCCCAGGGTCTTTAATAAATTCATATTGGTTAAATTTCCAAACAATATTCCCTTCCCAATCTACTTGTACTACATCCACTTCGTCTTGAAACCCATATTGAGGATCTCTTTCGGCTGTACTCCCTAATACATAACCTCCGGGTAAAAGTTTATTAGGAAACCCACGAAGTCCTTTCCACAAATGGACTTCCTTTCCATTCATGTCAATCAAAAGTGCTCCTAAATCTGCAGCTTGATAAATTGTATAACCACTACTTGCTTTTTCTGGTTGATAAACAGTAGCTCCTGTTGGATAAATCGTTGGATGTCCCATTTTTTCTCCACTCCTCTTTCATTTTTTTCAAAATAAAAAGCCCCCTTAGAAACGGTCCATGTTCATGAACAGTTAACTAACAGGAGCCTTCGGTTGTCCGATCGGCATGTATTTATTTTTGTTATCTAGCATGTTTTTGTTGTGTTTTTCCTTTTGCTTGTAAAGGTAAACGGTGTTTTTCTATTTTATCGATTTGAGTCACTTGAGAGTCATGCACAGTTATTTGAACCGTCCCATATTCTAAGTTCTCGAGTAAAACCTTCACTTTTTCTAGTACTTGCTCATCAATTTGTCCTTTTGAAAGCAAGAAAATCATCCCCTTTGTTCAAAGTTAATCGATTCTCCAATAAATCCTCTAAAGTTGTTTGATCCAACACATACGCGATCGTATCTCTTACAAGCGACCAGAGCGGTTTTAGTTGACATGAAGTTTCTAATTGACATGGTTCGTATTTCGTAATGGATGCACATCCCATAGGAGATAGTGGTCCCTCTAACACCCGAATGACTTCACCAATGTTTATGTCCCTTGTCTCCCGTTTTAGGATATATCCTCCATTTGTACCTCTCTTACTTTCTAAATACCCTAATTTTTTTAGCTTTAATAAAATTTGTTCTAAATAACTTACAGTAACTAAAGTTTTATCTGAAATTTCTTGAATCGATACTACTCTTCCGTGATGTTCCCCAAGAACAAGTAATGCTCTTAGCGCATATTCTCCCTTACTTGAAACCTTCATTTTGTTTTCCCCCTATTTTCCCTCACTCAGTCATTCAAGACTTAGTCGAAAAGTCGAGTATTCTAGTCAACATTTTATCATAATAATTTAATTGTTGAGTAAATCAGTCGACTTTTGCATATAAAAATGAATTACTTTGTAATCTTTAGGGGGGCAAAACCTAATTTAATACTTCACTTGCATTCGTATTTGTATTTTTAATTTTTATTACGATATACAAAATTGAAGCTATCCAAATACCAGCAATACCTACGTAAACAAATGGATAAACACTTGTTTGATCAATCCATGTGGTTACAAGAGTTCTAGAATTTACTAAGATAATAAATCCGCCTACAAGCACACCCATTAGTTGAGCATGGATCTTTTGTACTAACCAGGCAGCAATCGGTGCAGCAATTAATCCACCAATCATTAAAGCTCCTACCCATAACCAATTTACTTGTTCCCAACCAAGCGAGATTAAAAATCCAAGTGTAGCAGATACAGCAATGGCAAATTCACTTGTATCAACGGTACCAACTACTTTTCGTGCACTGATTCCTTTTTGAGATAGCAAAACAGGCGTTGCAATGGGGCCCCAGCCTCCTCCACCAGTTGCATCAGCAAAACCTGCGATCAATCCTAGTGGAATGGATTTTTTTCTTGATAAACCAATATTATTTTTCTGTTCTCCAACTTTAAACATAAATAGAAATCTAGCTAAAACATATACCCCTAGGGCAAGTAAAAAAATAGAAATATAGGGTTTGGCAAGGTCACCAGGAATATTACTCAAAAATGTAGCACCTAAAAATGCTCCAATCGATCCAGGTATGACAAGTCTAACTACAGTTTGTTTATCCACATTCCCAAATTTAATGTGTGAAGCTCCAGATGCAGCCGTTGTTACCACTTCTGCTAAATGAACCGATGCGGATGCAACAGCTGGTGCAATTCCAAAGGCAAGTAACATGGATGAGGACGTCACCCCGTACGCCATTCCTAATGCGCCGTCTATTAGCTGAGCAAATAAACCAATAAATGCAAATACAATTAACTTTTTCATTTCATAGCCTCCAATCTTCCATAAGTAACTTTGTTTCTATACTATAATCCATATTATCCCTACCTGTAAACTAGGAATTTAAAAAATTTTGAATTTTTTTATCCCACCCCATTTGTTTGTTAAAAAGAACCAGTTTGGTTTTTAATACTTCTCTCCTGGAATATCTTTAAGTTATGGAAAATATATTGAGTTTTTTTGATTAATAGGAGGAATGTACATGCAGGCAGTTGTTTGTTCAAAGTATGGCAATTCTGAAGTACTTTCATTAAAAGAGGTGGATAAACCTATTCCTAAGGAAAAGGAAGTATTAGTGAAAATACATGCCTCTTCCGTCAATTATGGAAACCTCGTACTTTTAAAAGGCGAACCATATTTGGCTCGACTTGCTTTTGGTTTATTTAAACCGAAATACTCCATTCCTGGAGGTGACATTGCAGGTGAAGTTGAATCAATAGGCACTGGAGTAGAACAATTTCAACTAGGTGATGAGGTGTTCGGTGATCTATCTGCCTACGGCTGGGGTGGCTTTGCTGAATATGTATGCGTTCCTGAAGAAGCTCTAGTGTTAAAACCGAAAAATATGACCTTTGAGGAAGCGGCAGCAGTTCCAATGGCTGGAGTTACTGCTTTGCAAGCACTGCGTAATAAAGGGAAAATTCAACCCGGACAAAGAGTTTTGATATACGGTGCATCTGGTGGTGTCGGAACATTTGCTGTGCAATTAGCAAAATCTCTTGGCGCTGAGGTTACCGGAGTATGTAGCACAAGAAATGTGGAAATTCTATGGTCGATAGGTGCTGACCATGTTATCGATTATCAGAAAGAGAATTTCTCCCAATCTCAAGAAAAGTATGACTTGATACTAGGTGTGAATGGAGGTCAACCCTTATCTGTATATAAGAAAGCATTGAATCCACAAGGCTTCTTTCTTCATGTGGGAGGTTCTGGAGAACAGTTATTTCAAACCATGCTACAAGCACCATGGACATCGATCATAGGAAAGAAAAAAGTTGGAAATATGCTTCAAAGAGCTAATAAAAACGACTTAATCCATGTTAAAGAATTACTGGAAGCAGGTAGCGTGAAGCCAGTTATCGACAGAAAATATAAATTAAGCGAGATTGCTGATGCTTTTAATTATTTTTCTGAAGGTCATGCGCAAGGCAAAGTAGTGATCACCGTTTGATATGAATATAAAAGCTTGTTTGCTCCTCATAATCTATAAAAATAGAAGTATATTCCTTGTCACAACCCCTATATAAAAAGTATAATTTTGTTAACTCAAAGAACCCATTTTTATTGTTTTCTGGAAACTAAAACAATAAAGATGGGTTCTTTATATTTGGCTCTTTTCTTAAACTTTATTGATTTCTGGAACCTAATTTTAATAATTGTGCTAAATTTCAGCAGAAAAGAGCCTTCAAACTATATTCATAAGCGCAAAATAGCTATTTCCACGTTAAAATCAGCTTTTAGATTTTAACAACAATCTTAGCGAAAACAGCCTTAAATTTTTAGGAGGGGTTTTAATTTGTTACGTTTGGTCCTGAATTCTGTTTATGTTTTTCTAGGAGCCTGTTCCTTCGGCATATTATCAACGATCGTGAAATTGGCTTATAAAGAAGGATTTACTTTTCGAGAAGTAACAACCGGGCAATATGGTTTTGGGTGGGCAATTATGCTTATCTTAATGATTATTTTCTCCAGACAAAAAATCAATTTGAAACAGTTTATTCGTCTGGCCGCAGTTGGCGCATGTACGGCATTGACTGGTGTTTTTTACTACTATTCTCTACAATCAATTCCAGCCTCAATAGCGATTATTTTACTTTTTCAATTCACATGGATGGGAATAGTGATTCATTCCATAGCCACCAAAAAATGGCCATCCAAACCCACCCTTATATCTATCGTGTTATTATTAGCCGGTACTTATTTAGCAGGTGGAATGGTTGGAGGTAATGCTGAGGAAATAAATATGCTAGGATTACTTTTTGGTTTACTTGCTGCTGTAATGATGACCTTATTTATTTTATTAAGTGGAAAAGTTGAAACTCAACTCCCTTTAATTACACGAAGCTTCTACATATCTACGGGGGGTTTATTAGTCCTATTGACCATTTTTACACCTAAAGTATTATTATCTTCACTCGGTGATGGTATATGGTATTACAGTTTGCTTTTAGGTGCCTTCGGAACCGTTATTCCCATCCTACTCTTCTCTTTAGGAGCACCTAAGATTAGCCCCACACTTACTAGTATTCTTAGTGCAGGAGAACTCCCTGTAGCGGTAATCGCTTCTGTTTGGGTACTTCAAGAACAAGTGACATGGATACAATGGTCAGGTGTTCTTGTTATTTTGTGTGGCATTGCCTATCCGCAAATAATAACTTATCAAGCTAGCAAGCATCCTAACAATGTTAAGATTTTGTAAATATTATTTGTGATGAAAAGAAATACTATGGATTACTGTTATAATCGATATCGAAAGTCAATATCGGTTTCCTATATTGGTAATTTGGAGGTGAATCTTTGGAAGACAAGGTATTGAGGAAACTATTTCTAGGCTTTATTCACATTCATATTTTGCATCATGCCAAGGAAAAACCAATCTTTGGTGTGTGGATGCTAGAGGAACTAAAAGAACATGGCTACAACATGAGCTCTGGTACTCTCTACCCTATTCTCCACTCCATGGAAGAAGATGGATTGTTATCAAAGGAAGAGAAAAACGTTGAAGGGAAAATACGAAAGTATTATTCAACGACCGATAAAGGCATTCACATTTTAAATGAGGCTAGAAATAAGGCATATGAATTATTTAAAGAAATCAAAGATTAGCACTTGAGGTGATATGGTGAATCAACTGAAATCATTATTGGAAATTCTTATTGTGTCTACCAAATTAGGATTAACATCCTTTGGAGGTCCAATTGCCCATTTAGGTTATTTCCACAATGAGTATATTCGCAAAAGAAAGTGGTTAGATGAAAAAAGTTACGCTGATTTAGTCGCACTATGTCAATTCCTACCTGGTCCAGCAAGTAGTCAAGTTGGGATTGGGATTGGCGTCATAAGAGCTGGAGTTCTTGGAGGAATTGTATCATTTATCGGTTTTACTCTTCCCTCAGTTGTTGCTCTCATGCTATTTGCTCTTTTACTTCGTGGATTTGAAGTAGGTGAAGCCGGTTGGATACATGGGTTGAAAATTGTTGCTGTTGTAGTCGTTGCCCATGCAATCTTAGGTATGGCAAGCAATTTAACTCCTGATATGAAAAGAAAAGCAATTGCACTATTTGCTCTAATTGTGACACTCCTTTGGCAAACAGCCTTCACTCAAGTAGGAGTGATCGTCATTGCAGGTATTCTAGGATTCTACCTTTACAGGCAACAAACAGATACAAACGAACATAAGATGGCATTTCCAATCAGTCGTCGTTTTGGGATCATCTCCTTACTACTATTTTTTAGTCTTTTAGTATTGCTCCCCATTTTAAGAGAGGCCACCTCGCTTCATTGGGTAGCTTTGTTTGATAGTTTTTATCGATCAGGTTCTTTAGTATTTGGTGGCGGACATGTGGTGTTACCATTGCTAGAACGAGAATTTGTCCCAACTGGAATGTTGTCTGAAGAGGCCTTTTTAGCTGGTTATGGTGCTACACAAGCAGTACCTGGTCCCCTTTTTACCTTTGCTGCTTATTTAGGAACGGTTATAAGCGGCCCGCAAGGCGGGTTATTAGCCACTTTCGCCATTTTCCTACCCGCCTTTCTTCTAGTGCTGGGAGCATTACCATTTTGGGACTCATTACGTCGTAATCCTAAAATAAAAGGGGCATTAATGGGCGTGAATGCGGCAGTGGTAGGTATTCTAATATCTGCCTTTTATCAACCTATTTGGACCAGTTCCATTTTAGCACCAATTGATTTTGCATTTGCAGCTATTTTATTTAGTATGCTTGTATACTGGAAGCTACCTCCATGGATCATAGTACTAACAGGTTTGATCGGCGGAGCACTCATGACACTTATATAATGATCAAAGGACTTCGCCAGTGGCTGGTCCTTTTTTTATATCTAAAGTTTTCAGTATTTTATTTTACATTTATTAACAAACTATAACCAATCGTAATCATATAAGTATAAAGAGGGATCTACATGAATGAAGAACAATCCAAGAGTTTGGAAAATCTAAGGAGTTCGTCCAGTGAGTTAGCTCACAATTGGGTCGATTATTGGAAAGAGTATTCTAGTTTCGATACCTGGCAGTTTTGGTTGAATCTTGCCTTTTTGATTATTCCTTTAATGGTTCTATATTTTAAGCTCGACCGATCCAAAGCTTTTCATATCGGTTTTTTTGGGTATAGCGCTCATATATTGTCAACATATATCGATGGTTACTCCACAAGATTTGGATATTGGGAGTATCCATATAAAACTGTTCCTTTCTTACCCATAAATATGGGATTAGACACGTCATTAATTCCCGTTGTAATCATGCTAGTATATCAATGGACGTTAAATCGCAATAAGAATTATTATATTGCTGTATTCATTGTAGCTGCGCTGTTTGCATTTGTATTTAAACCCATTTTAACTTATTTTGATTTATTTCAGCTATCCAAAGGATCTACTTACTTTCATTTGTTTCTATGGTACATTAGCGGTGGCATCCTATCGAAATGGGTTACAAATATCTTCCTTCACTTTGAAAAAAGCAGTACATAACTACCACTTAAAAGACCAAATGTATGGTCCTACATTTGGTCTTTTTATTCCCCCTTGATTAATTTCTCTCGATTGTCCGATTGAGGTGGTTCCTCTAACCATCCATGTTTGATCATAATATTCGCTCCATCCTCTGCATAAAGGGCGATCTCAGGAATTAGGGATGCATATTTTAACCCTAAATCTCTACGAGGACTCCCTGACATGGATGCACCATAATTACCTATACCAGCGGCAATCATACCAGAAACGTGAAACATCATTAGTTTCTCTGAAAAAACAGGTATGGTCGAATCCGACAAAGCGGTATCCCATGTCATTGGGGCAGGTAAATCTTCCTTTTTTAAAATGTCACTAAAAATATCGATATGCTTTTGCGCGATTCGTTTTCCTCTTATAAAGTACTCTTTTACCTCTCTTGATTGAGCTGTTTGAGCAAAACCAGTGATTAACGTTTTTCCTATGGCATTTGTTTGGATATTATTAAATAACATCGTAATTTCTTGTGCCACAAGTGCCCTTTTTTCTCCTAAAAATCCAGTTAAAAAGCTTTGTCTTTCAATAAAATCAACTTTATCTGGAGTAGAAATAAAGGGTGGTCGGACATAAGTCCCTTGCTTTAGCATTAAATCTCGTGTTAAATCTTGTAAGCCAACTGCTTTTTTCAGAACACTTTTAAAAAAGGTTACCACTTCTGGTCTAGTGACCAAACCTAGTGAAACTCCTCCTGCCGTCATCCCAAGGACAGACATATTTCTTAAGTACATTAAGAAAAACGTATCTGAGAATAGTCTCGGTGCGTTTACGTGTACATCTTTATCAGTAAAACCCATAGGGATCGGAAAGCTTTCTTTTGTAAAAAGCTCCTTCAAAAAGATGATATTTTGTTTTGAACCGTACAGAGCATATTCAATTACGGTTTTGACTTCTATATCTTCTACCTTTTCTAAAAAATAACTATTTACACAAATGGAAGCTGTGTCGTTAATATATTGAGTCCATAACATCGCCATTTCAGCAGCAGTCAACCGAATTTTTGTCTTATCTTCCATTCCATATAACACCCTTTAAGTTGAGTAGTTATTTTATCTTTCCAAAGATCTATTGGTTTTATAAGAAAAGGTCCGTAATTTTACTTTTTTTCTAATAAATTTAACTCTGTAGGATATTACTACTGATAAAGGATTTTTTTTACATACACACCGAAAGGATGATAAAGATGGAATATGTTACACGTGAGGAAATCATGAACACATTACAACAATCTTTTAATACATTAATGGATACCTATAAGTTAGAAGATATAGGTCTTTTTGAAGAACAAGGGCAAAATGGAGATTATTATATTGGCTATACCGTTAACCAAAATGGTGGGACATTTATGCTTCATCAAACATATAAAATGAATCAGGATGGACAATTTTCACTTATTAATAAAGAATGGACCATAGAAACGGATGAACCAAAATTTGATGACAAAAAAGGATATGGAAGCATAGAGGATGCTTTTCAGCACTTGCACTAATACATAATTAATTAAAAAGGTGCACAAATCCAGTAAGGATTCATGCACCTCTTCATATTAGTGACCAACTGCTTTTTGTTTGCCCGACATGAACCAACCACCAAGCGCGATTAATAACATGACAGACCAGAAGATGGTATTCCAAATGGGACCTTCAACAAAATCGTGTGAAATGATGTGAACAGATGGATGGGCAAGAGTGTGCATTAGGAGTTTAATCCCTACCCAACCAACTAATAGCATGGCAGCACGCTCTAGACTTGGACGTTCAGTTAAGATTTTAACAAAGAATGCTGCAGCAAATCGGATAACAATTAACCCAGCAATGGCACCCAATAAGATAACAATGAATTGTGCTGCATCCATTCCACCAATATCTCCAAGTGGCGTGTCTGGTAGCGCAAGAACTAGGGCAACCGCAGCCAAAATAGAGTCCACTGCAAAGGCAATATCAGCTAAAGCAATGGAAGCTACAGTTGCACGATAACTTTTCCCTTTCGCGTCCTTTTCACGCTCATGCTTTGTAAACAAATGCTTTAAAGCAATATAAATTAAATACGCTGCTCCAATGGCTTGTACTTGCCACACATGGAATAGAAACGAAATGATGAAAATGGCGCCTATTCTAAACACGAATGCTAAAAGCAATCCGATATTTATCGCTTTTTTCTGTTGGTCTTCAGGCAAATGCTTTGCCATAATTGCTAAGACTAGGGCATTATCAGCAGATAATAATCCTTCTAACACAATTAATATAAGCAAAACCCAACCATATTGTAACAATAACGATGCATCCATTTATTAAATCCCCCTATTTAACAATTCCACTACTTTTTATAGTGAATGATAAACTTCCCTTTCCTCTTCTTTTATTGTTTGCAGAAACACAAGTTTAACTAATTCTACATCGAGGTACTTTATTCCTTCTCTTACACACTTTCCCATAAAAAAATACCTTTACTTTTGTAAAGGTATGGTCAATATTGTTTAGTTGAAGATCCATATCTTTTTTGAGCCCACAAAAATACATTGGTCACGAATTTTGCGGTAAGTAAGAGTAAAACGTACCCTACAAACAAATAAATATAATTAGCCTTTCCGTACAGTTTAAATAATCCAAGGCCAACAAGTAATGGTTTAAATACAAGCGCAAAACCACCTGCTGTTAAAACAGCATATATATAGTAGTTCTTATTATGATTTAACGTCCATTGATACATAAGCATACAACCTACCGGGACAATACTGGCATCTACTGATAAACTTGGCAAGGCAGGTAGTAACTGAAAAGGATAATGCCAATATCCTGCATTCATACCATAAATATCACCATAAGCAAGAATTACGTGCACACTATAGCCATAAAATCCAATTAAAAAAATCTTACTTTTATCAATTTTAAAAAATAATATTACTAATGGAACGACAAGTACCGATACCATTATCCAGAACTCCAATGTAGAGTACAAATGATATTCTTTCCAAATCTGAATAAATAAGTCGGTTGAATCTTCTCTCAATTGTACGGCTTTATCGAATTGTTCAAGACGGGTATTTGACAATGAAATCATCCTTTAAACATACAATAATAACTGTATCCTTACCCATTTCGATCAATCATATCCAAAGAAACACGAATTTTTTAAACACTCATTATTTAGGAAATTCCTTCGAACCAATATAGCGCTCCTTAATAAGTTTACGGTGATGTAGTTCATGACCTGCAATTATGCATACTATTGCACGGACGGAAACCTCTGATCCATTAGCTTTTCCTCTACGTAAGTATGCTTCTTTTGGAAGGTTTTTTATTAATTGTAACGTAGATTCCCGAGTGATTTCAAAATTATCAAGGTGATCTTGCAGGGCTAAAGAATTGAAATATGCATTTCTTACGTATTCATTATCATCATAGCCTGGTAGTTCAGCTTTTTCGCCACGTGCAAAAGATAAAAGTCTATATCCCATGATTCGTTCCGTATCCGCAATATGTCCAATCACTTCTTTGATACTCCACTTTCCTACTCCATAAGAAAAATGGGACTGTTGCTCAGTTAAACCCTTAAGAATATCTACTGTTTCCTTCATTTGTTGCAATAAGATGTTAGTCAAATCTCCCTCAGGAACTAAGTCTACATAATTGGAATAATAAGGTGCATATTCAGTTGAATTTAGCTGTTGTTTCATTCTTGTTCTCCTTTCCATGTTACAGGTAATTTAGTTCGGCAATTTCACTTCAATGGTAGTACCTTTCCCTACCTCACTACAAATGGTGACTGTCCCTTGATGATTCTCTACAATCCTTTTACTCACCATGAATCCAAGACCCGTCCCTTTCTCCTTCGTCGTATAAAATGGTTGGCCAAGCTTTGAAATTAGTTCATCTGGAATTCCGTTTCCTTCGTCTATAAAACGAATGATTAACTCCTGTGTTTTACTAGAAATCAGTTGTATGACTAAGTTTCCTCCATCAGGCATTGCATCTATTGCATTTTTAATAAAATTGATGCAAACTTGTTTGATCTGATTTTCTTCACACATAATCTGTGTTAATTCTGTTTTTAAATCCGTGACGATTTGAACATTATTGAGCGTTGCTTGCGGTCCTAGTAACGTTACTACATCTCGTATAAGGACCATTATATCTTTACGTGCAAAATGAACGGCCTGCGGTTTTGCTAACATAAGAAGTTCACTAAGAATTTGCTCTATTCGTGTAATTTCAGAAGACATAATGTCATAATAAATCTGCTTTTCAAAGTTACTTGATTGCATCAACTGAAGGAATCCTTTCACCGAAGTAATTGGATTTCGAATCTCATGAGCTATGCCGGCAGCTAGCTCTCCAGCAATGGACAATTTTTCTGACTTAATTAACAACTCCTGAGCTTGCTTTCTTTCGGTAATATCTCGTATGATCACAGCCCAGCCATCTAACTCATTCTTTTCATCAAGCAATGGGAAACAAGACAACAGTACCTGAAGCACTTTGCCATCCTTTGTTTTTCTTATCGTTTCATACCCTTCTACCTTTTCGCCAAGAACAGTAAAACTTCTATTAAGTATCACTTCAAATTTTCTATCATCTGGTAGGATAGGAAGTTCGCTAGCATCTAGGCCCAACACTTCAATTGCGGAGAATCCAAAGGTTGAGTGAAATGCCGCGTTTACTGTAATGACTTTATCCCACTTATCAATGATGACAACAGGATCTAAATTTTGAAAGATAAAAGATTGTAATTGATGCTTAGTAGCAATTAATTTTTCTTCGAGTTGGGTTTCTTTTGCGATAGTTAACGAAGGTAAATGAACGGAATTATTTTTATAAAAATAAGATTTCACTAATTCATGATCGGTCATAATATACTCGTGGAATTTTAGCATGCTATTTTGGAGAGTGGCGGTTATTTTGTTCCCATTATAAGCGCAGACCGATATTAGATTGGAATGTCGAACACATTGATCTGCGTTTTTTTCGAAACTCTCAAGTTTCAACTCAATTTCCCGTTCATCATTCCAACAAACATTCGCCCATGTTCTTACGGTAATATGTTTTTCTTGAAAATGACTAATCACATCTGAAAAATGACTGACAATTAAGTCACAATGAAAATTATCATAAAGTCGATAAAACTCATAATTATCAAAAAAATGGATACAGTCAAGAGCATCGTGCGCCAACATCTCTCGTAATATTCCTCTCATTTTTTCATAGTTATCATTACTTTCAATAACAATAATGTGATGACCCTGTTCAATCCCCGAAACGATATATGAGATGGCATTATCAATATAATTATCAAGCTTATTGTATGTATACAATATATGACCATGATTTTTTAAGTCTATCAAATTCGTTAAAGGTACAATTTTATTTTCCATAAATACCTCACCTATACGTAGTAAGTTAAGTATAATGCAATGAGTGGATTTTTTCATTTCTAATATTATGAATAGTACAAACTAACTAAAAAAACTGCCAAAACGGCAGCAAATAATCCACTATGATAAAACGGTTTTACTTCTTCCCTCTATTCTTGAAATTGTAAACAAGGGTTGCCAACAGATTGGCTCCAATGAATAATAGATTTCCTTGGGCATTGAAGTGTAATTGCTGTGTTTCAAAACTCATTTGATCATAGTGATCTTCTAGAGAAACTCCTCGTTTCTTGTTTCTTTCATGAGTTTCTTTTAAATGTTTTATATATTTATACTGAACAGGTACTAATAATATTGATAATAAAACATAAGCTCCGACAATCCCTAAAACTATATCTAAACTCATCACACTTTCTCCTCTCATTGGAAGACTCGGTGTTTTTCGCTCCTTACAATTATATACGGGTAAGAAGCGTAAAGGTTTCTTGTTTTTTATGTTTATTGTACTTTTCGTACTTGGTAATCTTCTTCCTTGAGTTCATGTTGTGCTTTTATCTTGAAGTGATAAATCAAGTAGCACGCAACAACAAATGGAACACCTAGATAGAGGGCTAATCGTTGCTCAGAGTCAAATGCTAAACTAGCAAGGACAATAATATTTAATATAAGTGCAATCAGTGGAAGGGCTGGAAAAAACGGTGTTTTGAATTTCAAATCCTCCAACTTGCCACCATCACGAATAAATTTTCTACGGAAAGCGATCTGAGATGCCGTAATTGAAATCCAACCAACTTGTGCACCAAGTCCAGCAATTGATAGTAGCCATACAAACACCGTTTCTGCAGCAAAAAATCCTGAAAGTAGCGACAAAAGAGAAATTCCCATGGTTAAAATCAAGGCATTCATTGGTACACCATTTTTGTTTACTTTTGTTAAAACAGGACTGGCCATTTTTTCCTTTGACATCGCATACAGCATACGAGTAGCAGCATATAATCCTGAATTCCCAACCGATAACAAGGCTGTAAGAATAACAAAATTCATAATATCAGCAGCATATGGTATTCCAATACTATCAAATACAACAACAAACGGACTCTCAATCACTCCGGCCTTTTCCATCGGAATTAGTCCAGCGACAACAAAGATCGCAAGTACAAAGAATACAAGAGTTCTCCAAACCGTTTGCTTGATCGATTTAGGAATGGTTTTTTCTGGGTTTTCACTTTCTCCTGCTGCTATCCCGATCAATTCTGTACCCTGAAAGGAAAAGTTCACAGCAATCATCGTAATAATTAACGCAGAAAATCCGTTCGGAAGTAAACCATGCGCTGTAAAATTTGTTAAAAACGGCGCTTCTTGTCCATCCTTTAAATCAATCAAACCAAACAGTGCTGCCCCACCTAAAGCAATGAAAAGTAGGATTGCTAATATTTTTATACTAGAGAACCAGAACTCTGCTTCCGCAAAAGCTTTAGCCGATAATGCATTTAAGGAGAACAAGACGACAGCGAAGACCCCGCTCCAAATCCAAACCGGAACATCAGGGAACCATCTTTCCATTAACTGCCCTGCTGCAAGGAACTCTAACGCGACCGTGACAGACCATCCCAACCAATATAACCAGCCAAGGGCAAATCCTGTGCCTGGTCCGATAAACTTGGTCGTATATGTTTGAAAGGAGCCTGATACAGGCATGGCAACAGATAACTCACCAAGGCACAGCATCGTTAAAAACATAATAAGTCCACCCACTAGATAAGAAAGAATGGCTCCCATAGGTCCCGCTTCGCTAATCGTGTAGCCAGATCCTAAAAACAAACCTGATCCTATTACCCCTCCTAATGAGATCATAAATAAGTGACGAGTCTTCATTGTTCTTTTTAATTCATGTGAAGTGTTGTTTTCCGGAATATTCATTTTATCCCCCTTTTCCCCATGTAAGTATGCGGTTACATTCTTAGTGATGCAAATTTCATGCCAAATTGAAAAGGTATAATTGTGAACTCTTTTCGAACATATTCTGCAAACGGATTTGGCATGTGAGCGTTAATTTTGCATAAGAGATGCAAAAAACTCTTTCCCTTTTCTCGGAAAGAGTTTTTTATTTCTAATCGGACCCGGTAATGATTAAGTCATCCTGAATGGTAGCTAGTACGGTCAAGGGATTCACCACTTCGCCTTCCTTTACGTGTAAAGAAGTGATATGTCCACTAATGCCGATTGTTACTTCTTCTGTACTACCGTTATTCTTTTTAATTATGAATAACTTTTCCCATTCATACACGTGGTTATTTTCCCCTGTAAGAACCTTCTCAATCGTCCCGGAACAAGAACTATAAATACATTCATATACTTTACCTAGCAACTAGGTTCACTCCTTTTACCATCCTTTTTTTCTTACAGGGCTACCTAATAAA
Source organism: Bacillaceae bacterium (assembly GCA_041640555.1). Classification (GTDB taxonomy): domain Bacteria; phylum Bacillota; class Bacilli; order Bacillales; family Cytobacillaceae; genus Robertmurraya_A. The sequence continues at coordinate 74,590 of JBEQAB010000001.1, read as the reverse complement.
GGGTTGGGTAACCTTAATTCACTGGTTCACCTTATACCCATCCACGAAATCTAGCCGCTTCTGCCATTTTCTTAATCCCTACCATATAGGCTGCTAAACGCATATCCACTTTATGGAGCGCAGCAGTTTGATAGATATTTTCAAAGGAATGGATCATTACTCTAGATAGTTTGTCATCGACCTCTTCCTCTGACCAATAATAACCTTGATTATTTTGCACCCATTCAAAGTAGGAAACAGTAACTCCCCCAGCACTTGCCAATATATCTGGCACTAATAATATTCCTCGTTCTGTTAAAATGGTTGTTGCTTCAAGGGTGGTTGGACCATTAGCAGCTTCGACCACAATTTTCGCTTTAATATTGGCTGCATTTTTTGCGGTAATTTGATTTGAAATGGCCGCAGGGACTAAAATGTCACAGTCAAGCTCTAATAGCTCAGAATTACTTATCGTGTGTTCAAAGATTTTAGAAAAGGTTCCGAAACTATCGCGTCGGTCTAAAAGATAATCGATATCGAGCCCATTTGGATCGTGAACTCCGCCATATACATCTGAAACAGCGATCACCTTCGCCCCGGCATCGTGCATAAATTTTGCTAAATAGCTTCCCGCATTTCCAAACCCTTGAATAACCACTCTTGCTCCTTGTAATTCAAAGCCTTTTTTCTTTACCGCTTCTTCGACGCAAATCGTTACTCCTCGGGCAGTTGCTGTTTCTCTGCCCTTAGATCCGCCTAATACAATTGGTTTTCCTGTGATAAAACCGGGAGAATCAAACTCTCGCAAACGGCTATACTCATCCATCATCCACGCCATAATTTGTGAATTCGTGTACACATCTGGTGCAGGAATATCCTTTGTTGGTCCAACAATTTGACTGATTGCCCGCACATATCCACGGCTTAATCTTTCAAGTTCTCTGAAAGACATCTTTCGCGGATCACAAATAATTCCACCTTTTCCGCCTCCATAAGGAAGGTCCGTAATTCCACATTTCAAGCTCATCCAGATAGATAAGGCTTTTACTTCTTGCTCATCTACTTCCGGATGGAAACGAACGCCACCTTTCGTCGGTCCCACTGCATCGTTGTGCTGTGAACGGTATCCCGTAAAAATTTGAACCGTCCCATCATCCATACGGACCGGAATACGAACCGTTAGCATTCTGATAGGATCTTTTAATAATTCATACATTTCTTGAGTATACCCTAGCTTATTTAAGGCTTTCTGAATAACCGTTTGTGTTGAGTAAAACAAGTTAAGTGATTCTTGTTCTTTTTGTTGATCCTTTTCGATTGCATTAACCACAGAATTATTAGGCATCATTCTACCCCTCGTCGAATTAGTAATATTGGTTGGCTACTGTTAACAATTAAGAACCTAACACGTGTTTAATTTTTTCAAATGCCCAGTCGATTTCTTCCTTGGTTATAATTAATGGTGGTGCAAAACGAATCACCGTTTCATGCGTTTCTTTACACAATAAACCAGCTTCTTTTAGTTGCTCACAATATGGTCGAGCTGCTTCAGTCAGTTCCACACCGATAAACAACCCTTTTCCTCTAATTTCTTTTATCTTAGGATTGTTGATTGTTTTTAGTTGATTTAGGAAATACTCCCCTAACTCTAAGGAACGCTCTGCTAATTTTTCTTCCTCAATAACTTCAAGAGAAGCAAGCGAAACGGCACAAGCAAGAGGATTTCCTCCAAACGTAGATCCGTGAGAACCTGGATTGAATACTCCTAAAACATCAGAGTTTGCAACCACACAAGAGATTGGGAATACACCCCCACCCAGTGCTTTGCCCAAAATCAAGATATCTGGGTCCACTTCCTCCCAATCACATGCAAACATTTTTCCTGTACGCGCGAGTCCCACTTGAATTTCGTCTGCAATAAACAATACGTTCTGTTCTTTACATAAGTAAGAAGCAGCCTTTAAAAATCCTTCTGGTGGTAAAAGAATTCCCGCTTCTCCTTGGATCGGTTCCATTAGAAACGCTGCTGTATTTGGCGTGATGGCTTCTCTTAGAGCTTCTAAATCACCGTAAGGAATTAACGTAATCCCTGGTAAAAGTGGACCGAAGCCACGCTTGTATTCAGGATCTGATGATAAGGATACTGCCCCAAGAGTTCTTCCATGAAAGTTACCTGTACATGCAATGATTTCCGCTTGATTCTCAGCAATCCCTTTTACATCGTACCCCCAGCGACGAGCAGCTTTTAGTGCGGTTTCCACCGCTTCTGCCCCTGTGTTCATTGGAAGTGCCATGTCTTTTTTGGTTATCTTACAAATCTTTTCATACCAAGGTCCTAACTGATCATTATGAAAGGCACGTGAAGTTAATGTGACTTTATCCGCTTGAGTCTTCAGAGCTTGTATGATTTTTGGATGACGATGCCCTTGATTCACTGCTGAGTAAGCACTCAGCATATCCATATAACGATCGCCTTCCGGATTTTCCACCCATACACCTTCTGCCTTTTCAATCACGATTGGTAGCGGATGATAGTTGTTTGCTCCAAATTTTTGTGTTTGTGCAATAATATTAGTAGTTTTTGAAGTTGTTTGATTCATTGTGTTGCCTCCTTGTTTTATAGAGTTTCTGAAGTTGTTTTTGCTTGCATATGCAATAGTAAATAATCAGGACCACCAGCTTTAGAGTCGGTTCCTGACATATTAAAGCCTCCAAACGGTTGATAGCCAACGATAGCACCTGTACACGTACGGTTGAAGTAAAGATTTCCAACATAAAATTCTTCTCTAGCTCTTTCAATATGCTCTCTGTTGTTGGAAATGAGGGCACCTGTTAGTCCATAATCCGTGTTATTTGCGATCTCCAACATATGGTCAAAATCTCGAGCTTTACAGAATGCTAGAACGGGTCCAAAGATTTCTTCTTGCATTAAGCGGGCTTTTTCATCTACATCGGCAAATATGGTTGGCTTAATGAAGAATCCTCTAGAATCGTCTCCTTCACCACCAGCCATTAACATGCCCTCTTGTTTGCCGATTTCAATATACTCCATGATTTTTTTATATGCTTTTTCATCAATAACAGGTCCCATGTAAGTTTCTAGTAATTCTGGATTCCCTACAGTCAGCTGATTTGTCAAGGAAACAGCTTTTTCTAGCACTTCTTCATACACATCTTGGTGGACTACTGCTCGTGATCCTGCAGAGCATTTTTGTCCTGAAAATCCAAATGCGGAGTAAACAATTGAAGCAGCTGCTAGATCTAGATCCGCTTCGTTATCTACGACTACCGTGTCTTTTCCACCCATTTCAGCGATCACTCGCTTGATCCAAATTTGTCCAGGATGAACTTTGGCTGCACGCTCGTTGATCCGGCAACCCACTTCACGAGAACCCGTGAACGAAACAAAGCGAGTTTTTGGATGATCAACAAGATAATCTCCGATTTGCGCACCACTACCAGGTACGTAATTCAATACACCCTTAGGCAATCCCGCCTCATACATTAACTCTACAAATTTTGCCGCAATGACTGGTGTTGAATTCGCCGGTTTTAATAACACCGTATTTCCTGTAACAATCGCCGCAACTGTCGTTCCTGCCATAATGGCAAGCGGAAAATTAAACGGTGAAATAATGACTCCTACTCCAAGTGGAATATAGTGAAATTGATTGTACTCACCCTCACGACTTTGCACATCCATGCCGTTTTTCAGCTTCAACATTTGGCGACCGTAATACTCAAGAAAATCAATCGCTTCTGCTGTGTCCGCATCTGCTTCGTTCCATGGTTTACCTGCTTCTTTTACTAGATAACTAGAAAATTCATGTTTACGGCGGCGCATGATGGCAGCAGCACGGAATAATATGTTTGCACGATGCTCAGGTTTCCACTTTTTCCAGCTTTCAAAAGCGGTCAGAGCAGCCTGCATCGCTTTCTCCGCTAGCTCTTGATTGGCCATAGATACGGTCCCGATCATCTCTTCCTTATTCGCTGGATTAATTGAAACGATTTTCTCTTCTGTTGTAATTTCTTCTTCTCCAATAATCACTGGATAGTCTTTTCCTAATTGTGTTTGAACATAAGCTAGAGCTTCTTGAAAGTCATGTTTATTCTTTTCAATCGAAAAATTAGTAAATGGTTCATGTGTATAAGGTTTCATTCTTTTTCCCCCTTTTGATTCTTTAACATGTTTAATGCAAGTTTCGTGCCAACTCTTATTTTGCGTCATATAAAGGTTTCTCTTAAAGAAGACGCAATGATTTTTTGCACTATTTTCGATTTTTTGTCACAAATAGCAAAAAATATTTTGCGTTATGAAGTTTGTTTTGATTAAATAGTTGGTAATGAGACTAAATCAAGGGAGAACGCTCATGGAGAATTCAAAGAAATCATTATCGTATCTTCAATATGTCAATAAGTTATATGAGAGAATTTTGGACGAGGTAGAAGTTGGCGTACACGCCGTGGATGAAACCGGAAAGACCATTATCTATAACAAAAAAATGATGCAGATGGAATCAATGGATTTACACGATGTAATTGATAAAAATCTACTAGATGTGTTTATGTTTAAAGACGATCAATCTAGTACTCTTGTACAAGCACTTCAAGAAGGCAAAGAGACCACGAATGTCAAACAAACGTACTTCAACAATAAAGGTCGAGAAATTACAACGATAAACAATACATTTCCTATTTTTAAAGATGGTGAAATTCAAGGAGCCGTTGAAATTGCCAATGATGTCACAAAACTAGAACGCCTTATGAAAGGAAATATGAATACAAAAGGGACGACTCGGTTTACGTTTGATCATATTATCGGCAATAGTCCTGCGATTAAGGAAGTCATTGAATTTGCCAAACGTGCTGCACGAACCTCTTCTTATGTATTAATTGTTGGTGAAACCGGAACGGGAAAGGAGCTGTTTGCGCAAAGCATTCATAATGCTAGCAACCGGTTTTCGGCTCCATTTATTTCACAAAACTGTGCCGCCCTACCTGATAATTTAATAGAAAGTCTATTATTTGGAACAAAGCGTGGAGCATTTACAGGTGCTGTTGACTCACCTGGGTTATTTGAACAAGCAAATGGAGGTACCCTATTACTGGATGAAATCAACTCCTTAAATCTAAATCTTCAAGCCAAATTATTACGGGTTTTACAGGAAAAAATGATACGTCGTGTGGGTGATACAAAAGATACAGCGGTAGATGTAAGAGTCATTGCCAATATTAATGAGGATCCAATCGATGCGATTGCCAATGATCATTTACGAAAAGACTTGTATTATCGACTGGGAGTTGTCACTCTCTTTGTTCCTCCATTAAGGGATCGAAAAGAAGATATCCCTCTATTAGTTAAGCATTTTATTGAGAAATACAACAATCGTTTTCAAATGAACGTAAAGGGTTTATCTAAAGAAGTGACTAGATCCTTCATGGAATATGATTGGCTCGGAAATGTTAGAGAACTTGAACATATCATTGAGGCTGCCATGAACATTATTATGGATGAAGAAGAAATTCAATATGCTCATTTACCTTTCCAATATCGAAGTAAAATGCAAATGAAAGAAATGATGATCCCTTTATCAACAGTGGACCAGTTTATTAAAGAAGGCAATGATGTTACCGTCCCACTAAAAGACCAAATGGAATTGTTTGAACGATCATATATCGAACATGTCCTAAAGAAAAACGACTTTAATATTTCTAAGTCAGCCAACCTATTAGGGTTAAGCCGCCAAAGTCTACAGTATCGAATGAAAAAATTAAATATTGAATCAAATTGAATGCATTAACCAGAGTCATCGTATTAACTGAATTCAGGTTAACGAAAATAATTTTTTCACATATGGAGATACTTAAGTTGGCAAACAAATATTGTTGGGAGGAATTATTATGGTCGAGGAAAATGCACTACAAACAAAAATGGAGAAGATTTTTCAAGCCACTTGCGGCTCTTTCGAAAATTGTACGGAATCGAGTATCCAATCATTCTTACAACAATGCGAAGAAAATGGCATTGACTCACAATTCTGTATGAGTTGGGTCGAGCAACACAAATCAGAAATCCCTGATTGGCAAACGGTCTCAAAAGTTTCTATGGAATGGATGAATCAACACACGTCAACGGGATCACCTATTACATTCTCAGAATAAAATACAGTGGAGATTATCCCTCTCCACTGTGTTTTTGACCGTTCAATTGATTGGTATATGGCGCACGTCTAGACTATCTAAAAAATCTACCACAATTTGAAATGCTGCTTCGGCAGAATGTTTATTATATTTCATAGAGAAGCGATCACTAAATCCATGTTTTCCTTCGAATTTGTGTACTTCTACGTTCTTTTCTATTAATTTAGGGTTTATATCATCTACATCAAAAGCTTCTTCTTTTTCAGGAAAAAATAGTAATACAGGACATTTTGGATACACATTCATGTAATTTCTAATTCTCGACCCATAATAACCAATTACCCCATCAACATCATTAACATTACTGCAAAGCCAAGAAATGGTTGCTCCTACACTAAATCCGACAAGATAAATTTTTTTATACTTTTCCCTATTTTCTTTTATTATTATATTGATCTTGTCTCTTGCCTTTAAAAAACCGACTTCATTTGTAAAATACTGATATGCTGTTTCTTCTTGGTCATAGGGAAAGGGTTGTTCTTTATTTAAAAGATTAGGGCAAAAAACCTCATAACCCAACTTAGCAAAATGATTACAGTATGTCTTAATATGTTGGTTAACTCCATATATTTCATGGATTACAATGATGAGTTTGTCAGACTTATTCAATTTACCACTCCTACTTGTTTCACCACAATTATTGGGATCCACCCGTATCCCCCATCATATAATTAGTGCTGTCTCCAGGTTTCACGTTCGATTTGTTGGGATGTGGGGATTATTCTTGTTTTTCTTTCTTTTGGAATCAATCCAGAAAGCAAAAGCAAGGGCTAGAAAAATAAATGATAAAAGGATCCACATAGTTTTCCCATCATCCTTAATTATCCATTTTAGCAAATTAGAGCACATCTTTACACAAAAAAAGGGTTGCCTTCGCAACCCTTACATCGGATCTACTTCCACTCTTGTTACGTGTGTTACTTCTCCTCTTTCCAAATCCTTATTTGTAGCGTCTCGATCCAGTTCCTCTTGCGTGTTCATTCCAGGTGCAATGGTAGGTTCATTTATAGAGGATTCATTTGTTTTTTTCATTATATGAATTCTCCTTCCATTAAGTTTCATACTAAAATTAGTATGTCTTATTAGAGTGATTTTATTATTATAAGTGGTAATTTTCCTTGTAAGGGAAAGAGTAATATTAATTAGAATTGGGTAATATGGAGGGATATTAATGAAACTTTTTTTACTTTTAACCAGTGCGGTATTGCCTTTATTGATGGTAATCCTACAAAAGAAATGGAAAAACACTCAAAACTTTTTTCATCTAGCCGCTCTCATTAGCTCCCTTATATTTGGCAATATTTCTGCCTTTGCAATTTATGACATTATCAAAGATGAGTCCGTATTTATGACCAATATTCATGGAATTTTCCTTAACCCTCTCTTCTTACTCACTGGTGGTTATTTAGGGATTTATTTGCTCTACATCCTTATCCTACAGTTAAAGGGAAGAGACAACTAAAAGGACTACTATTTAGTAGCCCTTCTCAATTTCATTATCCAGTAATCGTAGCACTCCAATTTCCTCCACCTTGGTCACATGTGAAGTTTCCTGATGCTCTACGTCCTTCTATTCTACCTGTGTAGGTACAGTTGTTTCCATCACTGCTATTTCTACGTTCAATCCGAACTTGATTTCCCTGCTGCTGCATGCGTAAGACAGCGGTTATTGGGTTTGCACCTTGTCTAGTCCATCTACCATCGAAAACATTGCTATTTCCTCTTCGTGTCCAAACTCCTCTCCAGCCACCTTCTTCGACTTCCCATCTTCTACCTAAATCGGGTTCGGCAGCTCCTCTTAAAATCGTACCGCTCCAAGACCCACCGCCTCTGTTACATACATTGCTACCTACAACTCTGTTCCCTTCAATTCTGCCTACATACTGACAATTGTTTCCGTCGCTACTATTTCTTCTTGAAATACAGACGAAATTGCCGTCCACAGTCATTCTCAATACAGCAGTAATTGGCGTTTGTCCGGCTCTAGTCCATCTACCATCAAACACATTGCTGTTTCCACGTCTTGTCCAAACAGCTCTCCAACCACCTTCTTCAACTTCCCATCTTCTCCCTAAATCGACTGGTTGTCTTAATGCAGAAACAGATGGATCTTCGAAATAATAATAATAAGGTTGGACTGGTTGATAATTATAGGCATAGTAATACGGGTTGCCGTAGTTGTACATAGATACAACCTCCTACTCATGTTATCTATTTATTAATTGACCATTTCATCATATGCCTAAATGAAAAAAATGCCCCCATTTATTTATGGATTCAAAAAAGGGTTAGACCCTGTTCTGGTAAAAGATAGCTAGGTCACTAAAAATAAAAAAGCCACCCTGAAAGGTAGCCTTTACTTATGTTTTATACGGTTAGTTCAATAAGATTCCCTTCAGGGTCTTTTATAACACTTTCATAATAACCATCACCAGTTAGACGAGGCCCATCTACAAGAATAAACCCATCTTTTTTCAATGTTTCCGTAAGTTCATTAACTTTCTCTCTACTGCCAAGTGAAAAGGCGACATGTGCCCAACCAATTCTGTCAGCTTGATCTTCTTTATCCACACCTATTTTGCGCATAACCTCTAAACGCGTTCCACTTTCGTATTGGATAAAATAAGATTCAAAGCCTTTTTTCACATTATGATACTTTACATTTGATTTTCCGTTAAAGTATCTTTCATAAAAAGCTTTCATCTTTTCTAAATCTTTTACCCAAATGGCTATATGCTCAATCTTCATCTCTCTCTACTCCTCCCTCTTGGGTCATATGGCAGGTGTTTCAGGATTTCTTTTCAATAAGATCTTCCTTTCGACCATGATTCTATTTAACCTTTCAGAAGCCAAAAACATTCCAAAAGCAAAGAGTACGATCACATATGGGAATATTCCAATCGTTGTTTGAGCAGCCACCAATCCTAGTAATGGTGGTAAAAAGGTACTTCCCGTATAGGCAAGCGCCATTTGATATCCCATGATCGTCTGTGAATGTTCTTTTCCAAAGCGTGTTGGAGTTTCATGTAACATACAAGGGAAAATGGGTGCCAAACCTAAACCAATTAATATTAAACCTACCAGAGAAAAGATTGAAGGTAGAGGTAATAGCAAAAGGACCGTACCACCAAGCGCTGTAAGCTGGCCTGAGCGAATTAACGTTTTGTTATCCACCTTTAGCGTAATAAAGCCGGTCAAGAACCTGCCTATCGTAATGCCTCCATAATACAAAGAAACCCACTGAGCAGCAACTCCAACTGACAAATCCTTTACGTTTACCAAATAACTACTTCCCCAAAGACCTATTCCCGCTTCGGCACCACAATAAAATAAAAAAGTAGCCATGGCTAACTTTACTCCCTTAATTTGAAGAGGCTTTTCATTTTTTGTAGTCTGACTGTTAGAAACATCTATTTCTGTGTTTAGTTTGTTGTTCGATTTACTTGCTACCTTTTCCCATAACGGCAAGGTCAAGAAAAGAATAACGACTAATCCAAACTGAAGACCAGCAATAGCAAAATATCCACTTCTCCACGATTGATCTCCCGTTAGAAACGAGGACATAATAATGGGCCCAAGCGTAGCCCCTACTCCCCAAAAGCAATGAAGCCAACTCATATGGTGTGCCTTATAGTGAGCAGCCACATAATTGTTTAAAGCAGCATCCACGCAACCTGCTCCTAATCCAAGTGGGATTGCACATAAAAACAACCAAATGATTGATGGTGAAAAATTAAATCCAAGTATGGCTAGAGCCGTCAAGAGACAGCTAATAAAAGTCACCTTACCAGTACCGAACCTATTAAGAACTTTCCCTGTAAATAGACTCGAAACAATCGTGGCACCTGCAATCGTCATAAATAACAAGCCAGCCATTTCCATTGGTGCTCCATATTCTGACCGCATTAATGGCCATGTTACCCCTAATAAAGAATCAGGTAAACCTAAGCTAATAAAAGCCAAATAAATGATCACTAAGAAAAATGTTGCCATTAGAAGTTCTCCTCTCTTGCCTGTTTATATATTTGTTTTCGTGATCATGAGCTCCAGCCCTAAATTCTGTAATCCTAACAAATAGTCTTGCTTCCAGTTACTTTCGGTTAGTTCAGGAAGATGCTCACTTGGAACATAGATCGAACTTTGTCTTTTAATCTCTTCAAGAACCTGTTCATTCACTTCACCATGACAAAAAATAACCATATGAGGGTTTATTATTGCAACAAATGTAGCTACCAACCTACTTACTGCATCCAAAGTATGATCATCAAGAAATGCCGAACGGTTTTCCAAGGCCTGAACAAAGTTTTGTTTTTCGTACTGAGGAACAAAGGATACCTCACCTGAGAAAAAGGAACGTCCACGCACTACATCTCCATTAATTAAAACACCAGCCCCTGGACCATTATGGCCAAAATACAAGTATACGAGAGACTGATTGTCCGTATTCCCAAGCGATTTAAAGTAGCCAAGTACGGCTGCATTCATATCGTTTTCGACTACAACAGGGATAGAAAAAAGATTTTCATAATATCCTTTTAAATCAAAATTCTGCAAATGGTCATAATCAGGTATGTAAAATATACGACCATTATCGACCGACCCAGGTACGCCAATCGCAATGGAAGATATTCCTGGATACTCCGCAATGATGTCCTGTATACGCTTTGTTAACAGACTTAAATCGTTATTCTTTAATACGCTTGACGTGTTTCCTTGCTTCTTTACCTCACCCAAACAATTAAAAACGGTATAGTGAGTTTCATTACTTTCTATAAATATTGCCAAGCCCAGCATATACTCGGGATTGTATGAGTAGCGTTTAGCCCTTCTTCCTCCACTCGAATCATCAAGGCCAACGACCAACAGTTCTCCATCCTTTTCCATTTGTGCGAGAAACTTGCTAATCGTAGGAAAACTAATTCCTAATTTATTACTTAATTCAACTTTTGTTGCACTCCCTAGTTCAAGTAATCCCGTTCGAATTCCCTTTAAGATAACATTTTTCATTGATTTCGGAGTTGCAATTAAATCACTCATCACTTCACCACCATTTCAGACACTTATTAAACATCTTTAATAAGTTACAAAAATACAATAGCACACTAAAATCGTGCACACAATAACAAAATTTTTTTAAAATCAAAAAGAGTCAACCAGTTAAGGCTGACTCTTTTACATATTTATGCCATTTAGGCAACAAATGCAGTACCAACAATAATTAACAAGATGAATAGTACAACGATTAACGCAAAACTATTGTTATACATTCATAAACACCTCCCTAAAGCGTTACCATACTATCCTATGATGACAGAAAAAAATCGGAAGGGCGAATGCCTACTTATCAATATTGGAAAATATTTCCCTTCCTTAATCCTCCAGAATGGCTTTTATCTTTTTCATATCCTTTATATTTGCTTTCTTCATCATCGTGGACATAAAAGGAGAGAAAAGTTTAGAGAAGCCAGTGGGAATTCCCCTATTTCGAAGAGTCATACGAGTAACATCCCATTCAATTGCCTCCCATGTATAGATAGTCTCCATTGGAAACGGACCAGAAGAAGTCTTCATGACTAACTTCACCCCTGGTTGGAATTCAGTAATCTCGTATACATAAGCAAGTTCTCGTCTAAGAAAATTCGCCTTAAATGCAATTTGAGATCCTTTCTGTACCGTTTTTTCAGTTTTCCATTCAGCCGATTGTATATTCACATACCATTCTGGAGCATTTTCCGGATTTGATGCGTACGTTGCTACCTTTTCTAACGGACGATTGATAATGATTTCAGTAAACACGTCTACCATGATTATGTTCCTCCAGTTGAGATTGGATCATCTATAGTTCGTTATTATTTTCTTCAACATATTTTTTTAATAACGTGCCAAGAAGATGCTTCCATCCATGAGTATGTGATTCCTCCCATTCTTCTTCAATTACGCCTGAAGCTGTATGGGATAATTGAAGGATTGTAACACCCTCTTTTTCATTTAATCGATAAGTATAGGCACTATTAACAGCCCCGCGCATGCCTAAATGACCATGTAGTCGAATTTCCTCTGGAGCATTTACATAATACACATTTCCCCATACTGCTCCATCATTTTCGCCCCATTTTTCAATAAATTGTCCTCCTGGTACTGGATCAAAAGAAAATGTTGACGGCACACCTTTTGGAGCTAACCGAAATTCCCACCAGTCTTCTGCCTTCTCGGTTAACGCTTTAAATACCTTTTCCCGTGGTGCGTTTATGACTACTTCTTGCTCTATACGGAACACTCGTGCTTGTTTTGGTTGATCCATTTCTAATTCTCCTCCTGTTTGTTCAGCTAATGATTTTAAATTCAGTAGTGATCTAGAATTCTTCTTCGTATATTTCCCCACCCATCTATCGTTCATTTCCTCTAAAGGAATGACATTTAGATAATTAAACCTGTATTTCCCCTCTCGTCGAACAATTACTAACTTTCCTTCTTGCAAGGCTGATAAATGCTTCATAATCGCATATCTTGATACTTCGGGAAAAAAATCATTTAGTTCTCCCGTCGTTTTGGGCGATTGTTTCAATAAATCAAGAATGCGTCTTCGGATCGGGTGGCCCAGTGCTTTAAAAAGAGCCGAAAGTTCATCCTCCATCATAATGATCCTTTCCAGATTCGTTTTAAAAATAATATGTTACCATTTAGTCACATATAATTTGTGACTAAATGGTAACATATTAAATAGAAAAAAGGAAGAGCACAATATCAACTCGGCTCTTCCTTTATCATTCCTATAAAGTTTTCACCAAATTCGGTAAAATTTGATGTATCTCCTTTAACTGTCGAATCTCATAAGTAGGGCTTACTACTGACTTATTTTCTTTTTGTGCAGGGTTAAACCAACAGGTATCCAGACCAGAGAGCTGTCCACCTTTAATGTCTGCAGATAAAGAATCTCCGATAATCAACCCCTGTCCAGGGATATAGTTTGGAATTCTGTCAAACACATAATTGAAAAATTCCTTCATTGGCTTTTGGAATCCTGTGTCTTCCGAGACAAAAATGTTCTTAAAATATGGATATAATCCAGAATCTTTTATTCTTCTATCCTGAGTCTTGGACACGCCATTCGTGACAATGTACAGTTCATATTGTGAATGCAAGTGCATAATTAAGTCCTTCGCACCATCAATAAGCTGATGTCCTTGCTCTAAATAACTACGATACTTTTTTTCTAACAACCTTCCATCCATTTTTAAATGATATTGCATAAAGAAAGTCGAAAATCTCGTGTTAAGCACCTCGTCTCGATCGATCTTTCCGTTTTCATATGCTTTCCACAAACCTTGGTTTATTACTTTATACCTTCGTTCGTCTTCTGCCGTTAAAACCATATTCTGTTCTGCAAAGAGCGCGCGTAATGCTTCCTTTTCGGTAGCTTGAAAATCTAATAAGGTATCGTCTATATCAAAAAATAAATGCTTATATGTTTTCACACGTTTTCATTCCTATCTATTTAAAATATAATTCCATTCAATTGATACTTTCATTCTAAACTGTAACACTAATGTAAGGTTCAAGAGTTCCTAATAATAAAAAGAGTTAACCTGTTTGATTAACTCCTTCGTAAGTATTCATTTAGTATAAGTAGTAACTTGCCAATGCTTCGTCGTAGGTCTTTTCGCCCCTGACCATCCCATTTGTAAAAGTTCTTTGGCTATTAAGATATTGAAAAATCCATGCCCGACCAATACCACAGATTGGGTTTTTTCAGCCGATCGCACTAATGCCTCTGCAGCTTGTTTCGCTCGATTTTTTGCATACGCAAAGGATTCGCATTTTCTAGAATAACCCGCAAGCCACAAACATCTCATCAAGACCGCCCAAGCGCTCGGCTGCAATTTTATTCTCGAAAAAAATCCTGATGTAGGCAACTCTGTTTCTCTGAACATAGAATCAGAAACAAAATCCACGGTGGGAAATAATAATTTTGCAGACTCCTTAGACCTAAATAAATCACTTGTATAAACGATGGTGGCTTTTTTTAACTTTTTTTGCGTTTCCTGTGGATAAGTCTCTTCTTCATGAACCCCATGATCATCATATCTAGTTACCCAGTCTTCAAATTGACTAGAGGTAATACATTCATTCTGTACCCATTTGGATCTTCCATGCCTTATTAAAGAAATCTCCATCATTACTCTCCTACTGAAAATAAATAAAACTACCAAAAAAGCCCACAAACATCAAAGAAAGAACAAACGCTGGAATTGAAAATATAATTTTTACTCGATATGACATTTTAAATCTTTTATATATTTTACTTACCAAGCTAAATATAATCATAATGACAGGTACCCCTATTACAATTGCAATTACATCAACGTGAGTAAAGGGTTTACTTATAAAAGTGTCCATCACAATATTAAAAACAAAAAGGATACTAAACAATGTAAATTGAGCAGCAAAAAATTGATAATAAATCATTTATTTACCCATTCCCCTATAAGATTGCTTAACCTATGATAACCAATGTTCCGGCACTTTTAAGTGAGATGGTAATTTAGTATTTTTGTCCCCTTCCGCAGCATTTACTTGTGCTTGTGTGAGAAAGATACTTCCTTGTAAATTAGCGCCATGTAAATGGGCATCTCTCAAATCGGAACCGATAAAGTCACAAAAACGCAAATCACTTTCCCGAAGGTCCGCGGCAATTAAAAATGCTCCCCTCCAACTCAAACCTTTCAGATTTGCACCTTTTAACTTGGCACCGATTAAATCCATTCCTTTGCCAACTTTTTTCTGATGACCTTTCTATATTTTAAGATTGTGACGAACAAGTTCACTTGATTTTAAAAGCAATTCATTTACATTGACACGGTGATTGGATACATTAAGATCTTTTAGCACAATCGGAGTAAGTTTCGTAAGGGCTTCCGTCTCATCTAGTACCTTTTGGATCTCGTTATGAATGGGACGAGTTTCCCAAAGATTAAGTGCTTCCTGTAAGTAATACAGCATCTCGTGAAGCTGCTGCATGATTGGAAAAACATGAAACATTTCCTTTGCTGCATCCTTGTCTTCCCGCCAATCTCTCCCTTTATAGGTATATTGAGAAACCTTTTGTCCAGCTCCAAAGCATTCATACACGGTGCACCCTTTATATCCTTTCCCGCGTAGGCCCTCATGTATTGCGCAACGATAATCGTCCTGAAGATTTTTACAAGGTACCCCTCCATCTTTATCTACTGCAAAATCAGCTGATTTGATAAAAGGCAAAGCGACACAGCATAAGCCAAAGCAATTTTCACAATCCGCTTTATAGTCTATTAAAAGTTCTTTATTCCTGATAGTTTGATGAGACAACCTGTACACTCCTCTTCCAAATATAAACAACTACCATATTCATATACTACTACACATCTTTTTCAATGGATTTATATTTTTTCTTAAGTTAAAACTACAAACCAAATAACACCAACAAGCGATAACATAAAAAGTCCAAACAGAAAAGCAAGAACTCGATAGGCTTTTTGATAAAATTGTTCTGGAAACCATTTTTTAATCAGCCATAATATAACATCAATAAACAATTCAAATAAAAAGAAATCTGTACCAGCCATATCCTCAAAAAACTTGTCTCCTTTATTAAAAGGCTTAAAGGCATGGTACATCGCGTACAATCCAAAGCCTCCACAAATCAGCGTAAAGAGTGTAAGAAATAGAATTACAACCGTTTGATTCACCTTATTTTCACAACCTTTGGTTAGTCTAGTAAGATTAGTATTAAAAGAATCTCACTGTCTCAAACAGGAAAGTGAAAAAAGGATTGCTGTTATGCAACCCCTTTATCGCGCAATGGACCTATTTCATATTAAAATAAAGTTACCCAGACTTAAAGATTAACCTTACTAAAATGCTCTACTGTAGGAAACGGGTCATAGAAACGGTGTAATAATAGCTTCCACTCCTGGTACTCAGCAGACCCACGAAATCCAATTGTGTGATCCTCAAGTGTGTCCCACTTCACCAGTAACAAATACTTGCCCTTCACTTCTAAACAGCGCTGTAACTCATGTGACTGATAACCTTTCATATTGGAAATAATCCCGGATGCTTGTCGAAAAGCATCCTCATATTCTTCTGCAAGCCCCTCTTTTACCTGAAGCATAACCGCTTCTAAAATCATTTAAAAGCATCCCCTTTTTCTTACAAATCTTTTGATAATCGAATCATATCTCTACATTGAATACCATTTTCGTAGATTTCCTCTGGATAATTTTTACTAAAATAGTCAATGTCTATACCCACAATCCGAAAGCCGCATTTTTGATATAGAGCCAGCTGGCCAATGCTAGAATTACCGGTACCCATTTCTATTCGTTGATATTTACTATTTTTCGCTGTCTGGATGGCGTGCAAAATAAGCTTTTTACCTAGCCCTTTTCCTTGTTCACTCTCCAAGACGGAAAGATTCACTAGCTCAACAGTTTCTGGTCTCGTCTGAAGTAATACATACACACCAACTACAGTGTTGGAGTCTTCAGCTATATAGCATTCTGCCCTTCTGATATACTCTTCTACTATTTTCCGAGAAGGATCAGCTTCAAGCAACAAATCGAATGGGACTGACTCCCCCGTATTAAGCTTTCGTATTTTCATATATTTCTCACCTACTGTCGTGATACTTTCCATTATACACCAATACCATTTTTAAAAAATTAAAAAGATGAAGACCCTGATTGGATCTTCATCTTCTTACATTATAAATTCTCGAAGAATACTCGGATGACGTCCGCTCCGCCAATAACTGTTCCAAGTGTACTTCCAAGATTCGATAATACAACAATTAACAATATTCGGCTGACTTTGTTTTTCCAGAATCCCTTTACACTAAACACGTCTTCAGACAACGTTTCAAAATCATTAACACTTGGGCGTCTGACGTAAGCTTGGGCAAGTCCGGCAAACCAGCCTGCTGCGAGAACTGGGTTTAAGGAAGTAATGGGTGCTGCCAAAAAGGCTGTTAAAACCGTCAATGGATGACCAAGTGCAATTGCTGCTCCTAATGCGGATAAACCTCCGTGCCACAAAATCCAACTGAATGTTTGGGATAACCCTGCTTGCGGGTTTGCAATAAACGTATACGCAATGATTGCTAAAATCATTACTGGAATACTCCAGCCAATGATTTTTGGCCATTTTGATTTAGGGGGTACAGAGGTTAGCTTTGCTAAGTCCTGTTCTTTTTTTATTTCTTCCTTTATACCTGGTACGTGTGCTGCTCCAAGTACGGCAACAATTTTTTCTCCTGGAGCCTCTTTTATTTTTTGGGCAAGATATTGGTCTCGTTCGTCAATCAGAGGTTTTTTTAATCGCGGAAAGGTTTCCGTGAATTCATTAAGGATTGCTTGAAGCGTATCCTGACTTTTCATTTTTTCCAATTCTTCTTCCGTAATACTTTCCTTGCTAAAAATACCTGCGATCACTTGGCTTAAAAGAAGCGCTTTTCCTTTAAGGCCAATTCCACCCCAAATTCTCGCAAAGGTAATTTGGATATTCCGATCAGCGAGAACAAGAGTTGCGCCTGTTTCCTTCGCAGATTCAATTCCTTGTATCATTTCCTGCCCTGCTTTAATGCCAAACTGATTGGCCATTCGATTTTGAAAGGAAGAAATCGCTAAGTTCATTAACAATAAGGAGGCTTTCTTTTCCTTAATCACTTGTATAATATCCATTTCTTTCCATTTACTTCCGTCCGTAATTGATTTATACCTTTGCTTATCTAACTCAACACAGACAGCATCAGGTTTCTCAGCTTCAATAACCTCTTTCACCTGCTCTGCACTATGCTTCGACACATGGGCAGTCCCAATAAGTATGTATTCTTTTCCGTCTAGATGAATCCTTGTTATGTTATCTTCTACCATAGATACCTTCCTTTAAAAACCATCACATGATTTGTCTACTAACCTAATAATGATGTCTATGTTTTTTGTCCATTATATCATGAACGCATCACCAATTGCGCCTTTTACCTTAGCTATCTTTATCAATAATGCCATCAAAATGAATCGTTTGCTTTCGAGGAATCCCTAGGTTTTTATATTCAATTACCATTTTAGCAATGTCTTTGTCCCAATTGTTATCTTTCAGTTGCACCTTTAATACAATATCTAATTTTTCATTTGTTACTTTATAATTTTCGACTGGACGAAGCCGTTCCACAACTCCCTCTTCAATGGCATCAACTTCGTAAAACATGGAACCAAAATCCTCATCTATAATGAAAGAGATGATTTCTATTTGATCTTCATCTTCTTTTATATCCTTACCATTTTCTTTAAGCAAAAGAATATCTTTTATCACTGGTTTTCCTATCCCGTTCCAATCCAAGGAATAGCCTAAGTATACGGGGGTTTTTTGTACAAAGAATATTTCATTATCTTTCGTTATCCAAGAATGGCTCCACTTTACAAATTCACCATTTTTAATGTAATAGGTGAACACTGAAAAAATAGATAAGATTAAGATACCAAAGACAAATAAAAACAAGTTCTTATGAGTTTTCACCCTATCCCTCCTTTTTGATAATCTTGCTTAAAATCATTTACGAAGAGGCTTAGAAAAAGTTTCGATAACTTGTTAATAATCTCCATCTTCTTCATGATTTTCCCCAAGGGTAAAACACTTGGATAAAAGATACATATTCCATGTTATAATACAATTTGCATTTATTATTTTTGAGGTGCTATCCAATGAACGAAAAGGAACCACGTTATATCACACTTTCAAAGCTGAAGTGTAAAGAAATTGGGATGAATCCAAATGAGATCGTTCGTCCCAAAGTAACTTTATCCAAATTAGATATCCAAAAAAGGCAAGAGGCGTATAGAGAAATACTGTCAGTTGTTCGTTTCTTTTCAGAAAAACTGATTCTTTCTTTACAAGAAACTCCCATTTTTATAGCTATTTCAGATGCTGAAGGGTACCTACTAGACCTCGCAGGTGACGACCTCATAAAGTCTACTATTGATCAATTTGGAATTCACTTGGGAAGTTTATTTAGACAAGAAGATACAGGAACAAATGTAGTTAGTTTGGCATTAGAACACCAGCATCCTGTTCAGGTTGTCGGAGAGGACCATTACCATACCTTTCTTTATGAAATGGCCTGTTATGGTGCTCCTTTTCACTACACAGATGAGGATAATCTATTAGGTAGTGTAAGCATTATGGTCCCTATCGCTTTTCACAATCCTTTATTTTTGCCAATGCTTAACCAATTAGTAGATTCCATTGAGAGAGAATTGCTTTTAAGAAAACAAAATCGCAAGCTCAATATCTTTAATCAGGTGCTGCTGAATGGTGCTAGAAATGGAATCATTATTACTGATGCAAACGGGAAGATTTTAGAGTTTACTGCATTTGCTAAGGAAATTTTTCAGCACCCTACTACAAGTATTTATAATTTTCCTATAGGAGACTATTTTAAGAAGGTCCTTACTATGGAGGAAATATATGATAGTATAGAAGTCATTTTCCAAAGTAATTCGGGAGACCAAATTATTTGTCTTTTTGATGCACAACCGATTTATGAGGGTGACAAGGTTATCGGAGCGTACGGACAATTACGTGACATGACCGATCGCTTTTTTATGGAGGAAAAGATAAAGACGGCAGAAAAACAAGTATTAGCGGGGCGTATAGCTGCTGGTATCGCGCATGAAATAAGGAATCCTCTGACAACGGTACGTGGGTACCTCCAATTCCTTGAAAAAGAGGTGGCGAGTGATACCGGTCAATTATTTTCGAATCTACTCATTCCGGAAATTGATCGTGCGAACAAAATTATTTCAGATTTTCTAAGTATTGCAAAGCCTTCCGAAAAAGCGTTTGAACGCATGCAAATTAAGCATTTCTTTACAGACTATTTATGGAATTTCCTTAAAAGTGAAGCATTGCTGCATAACGCAAATTTGGATTTTCATATACCATCACATACGGAGAATCTATTTATTTTATGTAATCGTGAAGAGTTGCTTCAAGTATTTATTAATCTATTTCAAAATTCTTTACAGGCAGAAAGTGATAGTCCACTAGAAGTAAGAATCTGTACTAATGTAGAAGATGAGCATATTCAAATAAAGTTCAATGATAATGGAAAAGGTATTCCTAGCTCTATTCTGACAAATATTTTCGAACCATTTTTTTCAACGAAAGATACGGGGACCGGTTTGGGCCTATCGGTTTCACAGAAAATAATTGAAAATCATAATGGTCATATGACTGCAAAAAGCATGGAAAATTTAGGGACTACATTTGTAATAAAACTACCCATTCATAAAGAGCCCTAATAAAACAGCAGCTCCACGACTAACGGAAGCTGCTGTTCATTTTACATTTTACACTCTACCAGCCCCTTCTTGCATCAACCTTGCTCTATTACCATTGCAATTCCTTGTCCCCCACCAATACATAAGCTAACAATCGCAAAACGTCCATTTCTCCTTCTTAACTCATTCGCGGCGGATAGTAAAATCCTTGCTCCACTCGCTCCGACTGGATGACCTAGCGCAATCGCTCCTCCATTCACATTTGTTTTCTCTCGGTTTAATCCAAGTGCTTTTTCCACCGCTAAGTATTGTGCAGCGAATGCTTCATTCACTTCGATTAGATCCATATCCTCAAGAGAAAGGTTGGCCCGTTGTAATGCTTGATTGATTGCAGGAACAGGACCAATGCCCATTATCGTTGGATCTACTCCTGTCACTGCCCAAGATACAATTTTTGCAACTGGTTTTAGATGATTTTCTTGGATGGATTTTTTACTAGCAACCAAGAGAGATACTGCACCGTCATTAATTCCTGAGGCATTTCCTGCTGTAACGGTTCCATCTTTTTTAAAAGCAGGCTTAAGAACTTGAAGGGACTCTATGTGTGCATCAGGCTTTATATGATCATCTGCCTTCACCATCAGGATACCTTTTCTTGTTTTCACCTCAACAGGTACGATTTCTTCTTCAAAGATTCCCATGCTGACAGATTGGGCGGCGCGCTGATGCGATTCTACTGAAAATAGGTCCTGCTCTTCTCTTGTAATACCATACATTTGTGCAAGCTTCTCAGCAGTCATCCCCATTCCGCTTCCTGTATACTGGTCTGTCAATGTTTCTAACAGCATGTCGTCAAATTGCAGATTCCCCATTTTAGATCCCCCAAACCGCTGTGAAAAATTAGAGTAGGGAGCTTGAGACATATTTTCTGTTCCTCCTGCCAGAACGATGTTTGCATCTCCTACTAAAATATGGTGTGCAGCAGTTACAACCGATTGCAGCCCTGAACCACATAGCCGATTTAAAGTGAGCGCTGGAACCTCTTTTGGAACTCCACTATGCAATCCGATATGTCTTGATAGATAGGAAGCATTTTTACCGGTATGAATGACATTCCCGTAAATTACATGATCGATTTGACCCGGCTCTACCTTTGAACGACGAAGTGTTTCAATGGCACTTGCTGTTCCTAGCTCCGAAGCACCTATTTGTGATAACACACCACCAAATTTCGTAAAAGCTGTACGTGCACCATCTACGATATAAACATCTGTCATTTTTGTATATACCCTCCCTAATTTTTCATGTTTCTTTTATCTGTAATATTGGTAACTAACAACTAAAGGCAAACGCTTACAACTAGTATTCTATTTAATCACTATCTTATTTCTTGCACCAGCATAGTATTCTGAAAATTCACTATATAAATACTGTACCAAAGGTCTATCCTCCATATCAACCCACTCAAATACAAGAAAATGGAAGTGAAAATCTTGAACGCATGAAAAAAGCTACCATGACGGTAGCTGATAATGTTTTATATTAATTGATATTTTTTAAAACTATTATAAATCCCATCGTTATCATGCGTATCTGTGATATCATCAGCAGCATCTTTTAACGCTTCTTTTGCATTTCCCATTGCGATCCCAAATTGGACAAACTGTAACATCTCTAAATCGTTCATCCCATCCCCATACGCGTATGTGTGCTTCCTGTCCACTTGTAAATGATCAAGCAATTTCTCAATCGCCACCGCCTTATGAATTCCTGGGACAGATAACTCACCACTATTCTCTCCAAACAGCGGAACCGTACTTGGTATCACCGTGAATTTTGATGAGAATTCCTGCTTAATCATTTCAATAGAAACATTAGAGCCTAAAAAAGAAATTTTATTAATATCATCACGAATTAAATCCTCATCATCAATTAAGCAATCATGAAAAGGCTGAATTCCCTTTTTGACCTCTTCTTCAGCATGTGGATTTTCTGTTATAAAATTATTAATAATGCCTTGTATATGCTTCTTACAATTCTTGCTCGCAAATAAGCCTCCATTTGACTCGAGGTAAAAATCTATTTGATGCTTATTGAAAAACTCAACCAAATGGATAACATCTTCCGTAGAAACTCGCTCATGAATTAAAACCTTTTCATCTACTTCAATGTAACCACCAGCAGCACCAATAATCCCATCAAATCCGATTTCCATGATATCATGAAATAATTCTGCCTTTGAACGGCCTGTACAAATAAATACTTGATGTCCATTTTTTCTAGCCTGTTGGATAGCCTTTATTGCTGATTCTGGAACTACTCCGTGTTCATTGACAAGTGTTCCATCGATATCCATAAATATTACTTTTTTCAATATGATCACCTTTACTTGTTTAATTGTATTTGTACAAACTTTCGTTTACCGACTTGAATAATCAAACCGTCAGAAAGAGTTAAATGAAAATGAATATCTTCTACTTTTTCTCCATTTACTCTAACACACTTGTTCTCTATCATTCGTCTTGCTTCACTTTTCGAATCTAACATGTTTAGTGCTAGTAAAAGCTCAATCAATGACGTTTTCGTTTCCACTTCCCATATCACGTTTGGGATATCATTTGGCATTGAGCCTTTTTGAAAGGCTGATTTCGTAAAGTTTGTTGTTTTGGAAAAATCCCAGAAGCCGGATTTTTCCCCGTATAACGTTGGGTTTATTGGTCTATTTTGAGAGGAGCTCTTTTCTAAACTGATTAGCAGCTGTTGAAATAGCAACAATGTTTTAGAAAAGAGCCTTTTTGAAAAACTGAAATAAAATTCGGTTCTGCTTGTTACGTCTGTTCTATCCCATGGTACATCCTTACAATCGTTTTGGCTAGAAACATTTTTGCATCTCTAGGGTGTATATTCCCATTATTTATTTCCTCTTTCATTACTTGAACTTGGTTCTCACCTCTAAGTTTTCAAAAATCGTTAGCTATGAAACGGTAATATCAAAAAAACAGAGAACTAGCAACAACTAATTGCTACTCTCTTTTCCTTCTGGATTCCACTGATATATATCTAAGCACACCTGTCCTGTTTCGCTTACTTTCACTCCCTCACTTTGTAAGGTTAAAATTTGATCATGATAAGAGGAATCATCCTGAATCGATATTTGCCCTTTTGCATTTATGACACGATGCCAAGGCAACCCATACTTTTTACTCATCGAGTGTAGAACGCGAACTACTTGACGAGCAGCTCTAGGACTACCGGCAAGTCTGGCAATTTGCCCATAGGTCATCACTTTTCCTTCTGGGATATTTTTTATTATCATTACTACTTGTTGTGTAAATGGCTGCATGTGATAGATCCTTTCTATCAATTCTCAAATAATAAAAGCTTAGGGCAAAGTTTGAGGTGCTTAACTTAAAATACGTACCGAATAAGAGGAGATTTTTCCGTTAGTTGCAGAATGGAGCTCGTTTCGGGGTAAATAAGGGGAGATTTTCCGCTTATGCAAAGCAAAATCTCCCCCTTTTTTAAATTTCCGATCCAATAGGAGGAATTTCTCCGTCTATTGTAAGCTATTTTAATAATAATTATTAATTAAGCGGAACCTCTCCGTCTATTTATCCAGTCGACTGCTTACCTTTATCCCCCAACCGATAAGTGCAGACCCTGTTATTCTCTTATGCCACCCTCATACAATACTTCAAAATATCGATTGACAGTATTACCAGCTTCATTGGTAGCTGTTATTCTATAAAAATTATAGGCTGGACTATTTTCATTGAATACAAGGTGCTTTTCAAATGAACTCGTTAAGGTTTCCGTCACTTCATCTCCATATCCAGAAGCACCAAATAGTAAGAAATCTGCATCTGAACGACCTTTAAAAGTGATGATATGATCGCCTCCTGGTAGATGTGTTACCAAATCAACAGGACTCTCGATTAATAATTGAGGCAGCGTAGTAATTGGTGCTTCCTTGAACGAAAGACCTTTTAGCGTAAATTCGTAAGTAAGAAGTGACGGATCTTCCGGTGATTCAATTGGATTCGAAGTGACAACAAACATGTAGTCACCTACTGGTAATACATCTCCATTCCCATACATAGCTCCCCAATTTTGATCAGTAATGATAAAATCTGAACCATCTGTATTCGGTCCCCAAGTTACATTAATCGTGCCTTTTTTGCTGGTAGAAAAAAGATAATAATGTGTTTCAAGGTCTCGATATATATTTCCTTTCCATTGAACACTTGTGATTTTCTTATTTTCTTTTCCTTCTTTTGTTACCTTTTCCTCTGCCTTTACAGATAGATCTAATACCGGGACAGTTTTTGGAGGTAAGAAACTTGGTGTTAGAAATAGCAACACCATAAATAGTCCGATCCCGATTAGTAAAAAAATTCTTGTTTTTAACATTCCGCCTTACACCCTTTCCTAACAATAAATGGGTGGTTGATCCGCTGCTATGTTGGTTGCTGTATCTGTTTTTTTCACTATTAAGGTAGACGGGAATTTTTTATAAATGTTACATATTTCCACAAAAATACACGACTAAAAAAGTCGTGTTCATTGCTTTACCCAGTATACCGTGCAATCCTTGCTACGTTCCATAAAACCATATTCAATTAAGTATCGCCGAATCGTAGCAAAGTCAATATAAATCGACTTTAACAATGTATTTACTTCAAATTCAGTATATTGTTTATTTGGTGTAAATCGAGTGAGAATATGTTGAAGAATAATAATCTTTCTTTTTTCTTTGCTAGGAAAACTGTCCAATGGACCATCCAGACCCTTTCTAAAATAAGTCTCGAGTACTTTTTCTTTTTCTTCTACGGTTATTGCATATCGTTCATCCACCATTTTTGCCCCCTTATGAATTTGAATAAAATCTTTTTGGTTTTTTTCCGTTTGATTGTTCAAAACGTTCATAATAGCTAAGTAAATCTTAGCTTGTTTTTCCTTCTCCCTAAATTTGAAACGATGGTTTCTTATCGTTGATGGACTCCCGCCATCCATTTCTTTCACAATCTCCTTATCGTTTAAGCCTACTTTAAAGAAAGTTAATAAATCTTTTTGGTGATCTGATAATCCCGTATACTTTTTGTCCATGGACAGCAAATAGTCAAATGGAGATCCATGTGAATTTTTAATATGTTGTGCTACCGCCTTTTTCGCTTCAAGAAACCTATCGTTCATAGAATATATCACACCATCTTCAAACTCCTCATAACAAAATAAGCAAGTATACCCTTCTTTTTCACCATCATAATAAAAGCCTTGAGACAGTTCCTCTACAGTAGCTTCCCAAAATCGTTCTTCATTTGACAATACAAACACCCCAGCATATTGTTTACTTTTTATATAAACATTATATAAATTTGTTTATGATTTTTCAATATAAAAAGACCATATAAAATAGAAGATCTTTAATTTTCATATTCCTTCTTATAAAAAAACACTTCTCCTATTTGGGAGAAGTGTTGATGTACATTACTTATTCTCATTAAAGTACTCTCTAAATTCTTTCGTATCTGTTAGATCTTTATTTTTATAATATGGATTATCTACTGTAGAATCCTCTGGATCTAAATTTGTTTTAATAACTAACATGGGTGCTTCTGTATGTTTGGCGATTACACGATCATCTAATTGTTCAAAATCAGGTAGTTTATCGCTCCCAGGTTTTCTTGGTTCCACGTTCACACACCTCCTAATGATAGGATGCTTTAAAGATTTAGAACTATGTACGAAAAAAGTAGGTATCTTTTGTGAATGCCACCACATCTGATATTGGTTTTTTATGGTACGTACCTAAATGAAAAAGTAGGAAATAATATGAACGATAACCTTGAAAGCGAGGGATTTTCTATGTCTTTAGAATGGTTTGACCGAGTAAGTGGCGAATTGCAGGATCATCTAGAGTCTATTTGTGATAAGTATGATCAAGTAGGTCATATGTCTGTTGATCGTGGTGCAAAACATCCACGAATGGAGTTTTACGTAGAAACAGAAGACGATGATCGGGAGTATTTCTGTACCCTTTATTTTGATCCACATAACGAAGAGTTCTATATTGATTCCATTGATGTAGAGCTTGGACAAACATCAAAAACAATCCTTGCTGATATTGAGGACATTATTGATGCGGTTCATGAAAGTTTGCATGACTTTATGAATGATGATGATTTCGATGATGACGTTTACTACGAAGTGGACGACGACGAAGATGACGATGTTGAAGTTGATTATGTTCTCATGGACGACGAGGATGAAAGCGATGATATACTAGAACAGGTTGATGTCGAGTGGGAAACACCTGAAGTGACAGCCTTTATGTATGAAGATGAAATTGAAGTTTCTTACCAATTCGGTATTGTCCAAGAAACAGGGGACGGTGTTCTTCGAAGAGTGAACAGAATTTGGACAGATGACGACGAATTAATTAAAGACGAAACCAATTTTATCTTCTCTAAAGAGGAAGCAAGTACGATTATTGCCATGATCGCGAGCCATATGGATTCTTTAAGCGACTTTAACTATGACCGGTAATCCGCAGCTAGATCACTCGATTTGAGTGATCTATTTTTTCAGCTCATCCGGTTCTTTCTTATGGTTTTTTATTTATTAATTCATCTGCAAATGTTAAAACGGCTTGGCCATTACAAGTTCCGTAATGCATGGGCTGAATCATATCTATCGGTAACTGCAATCCCTCTTTTTTGGCTAATTTTTGAAAGTCAGGAAGTAAATAGCGTACCTGTGGAGCAACAAGTAACACATCTGCTTTTCGTAAATGTTCTAAATGTCGCTCAACTTCTCCTACACCAATTGCCCAAATATGATAGGCATTTTCTCCGTATTGCTTCGCAACTTCCTGCATTTTTGTAACCAATAAACTTGAGGAAAAACCTCCACCACAGCATAAAAGTATATGTTTCATTGTTAATAAGCCTCTTTCTTTTTTATTAAGTGATATCACCAACTGAGCGCGCTCCCCGATATTTATGCCCTCTTCTTCTCCGGCAAGTATTTCATCCATTTTTTTTGCTTATAGTTCGCACCTAAATAGGCTACAAAGGAAGCTGCCGATATGCCCATTCCTATTTTCCAAATGAAAGGATTCATTACATACAACCCAAACCCTACACCCATTAATCCAACTAACAAAAGATGAAACATTTGCTTTTTATGATTTTCTTGAGTAATAAATAGGAACTCTCGTCTTTGTTCGGTTTCCTTTAATTGCTCAAGCTTTTGTGGTGTTTGAAGAAATTCATTGGCTGAGTGAAGTACTTTAAAGATCGGTTGTGATTGAAGCCACTGCCAGATAAAGGTCCATGTATTGCTTTCGTTCCTAAGCCATTCCATAAACACTGGTTTCCCAAGATCGAGTGGTTCTTCTTCTGGAGCCACGTTTCGTAGAATCCCCTCTATCGTTCCAACAGACCTTGCTAAAAACACGAATCTTGTAGGTACCTGAATAGGAAGGGCTTGAATTATGTCATTCATTTCTAATTTTAAAGCAAGTAGGTCCATATTTTTCAACTCGCTCATTTGAAAGGACAAGAGCTCAGATAAAAGTCTCTCCATTACTTGAGTATCGGCATCTGGAAGTAAGAATCCTAATTGTGCCAAACACTCTACTGCTTTTTTGTAATTCTTTGCTAAGAATGCCTCAATGAGTGCTTGAAAATAGGAGGCATCTTTTTTACTGATTCGTCCTACCATTCCAAAATCTAATAAAATAATTTTTCCTTCCTGACTAACCATAACATTTCCCGGATGTGGATCGGCATGAAAATAACCTGGTTCTAACCATTGTGGCAGGAAGAGTTCAATGAGTTTTTGAGCGATTTCTTTACGACTGATTTCTACCTGTTCTAATCCTTCGACATCGGTCAGTTTTATTCCTTCTACCCATTCCATGACAAGCACCTTTTTCGTACAGAGCTCTGGAAATACATTTGGTATTTTAACCGTATCACGATCACTAAATCGGTTTGAAAATGATTGCAGAGCTTCTAACTCTTTTGCAAAGTCTAGTTCCCTTTCAATCACTTCTTTTAATTCCTTATATAACATCTGAAAATTAATAAATCCTTTTGGTACGGGAACAAAATGGTCAGCAAACCAAATGATGATTGCTAATGTCCGAAAATCGATTTGAACGATAGATTGTATGTTTGGACGCTGAACTTTTACAGCCACCTTTGTTCCATTCTTTAACAACGCTTGGTACACTTCTCCGATAGAGGCAGATGCGATCGCCTCTTTTTCAATAGATACAATATGCTGGTAAATTGAGCCCCCCCATTCTTTTTCAAGGATTTTCTCTATATCCTCCCATTTTGATGGCGGTACATGATCAGTCAAGTCCTCCATTTGTTTGATAAATGCATGTGGAAGTAAATCAGAACGAATACTTAATATTTGACCAATTTTAATCAATAATCCTTCTAATTCGAACAGGGTTTTCCGAAACCGCTCACCAATCTTCCCCCAAAGCTTTTCCCACTCTGACTCAGGCTTTCTTCGTACCTTGTACCAGTAGATTTGCAGAAAAATAGTAAATGCTAGAGACAACACCTTTGTCATACGAATGAACTTACTTTGAACTTTCATTCCCGATCCTCTCGTTTCCCTTTAAGAGTAAAAAATGAGTACTATTAGGGAAATACTCTCCCTTTTGAAATCCAAAACTTACATAAAATCGATCTGCTTCCATTGTGTCTGAATGTAAAACAATGACATGAAAATGTGGATCAGCTTTAGAGAGGATTAATTCTAATAATAATTTCCCTACCCCCATCCTTCTATATCTTTTTCTTACATAAAACCTTCGCAGCCTTCCAATGCTAGGTTGCTTTGAAAAGGGGTCTTGATTTAGTCCACCTATTGCCACAAGTCCTCCATTTAAAGCAAAAACACCATATAGCGCTTCACCAGATAGAGAAAAACGGTTGTCACCAGTTTCATAGTCATTTACTAACCTTTTTATAAAATTGAACCCCTCTTTTATACTCTCTGATATCAAAGTATTAATATCTACTTGAGAAAGATTGTTTATTTTACGAACCTCAAACATTTCTAAGCTCCTCCAATAACTTCCAATATGTTCTGGGACCACCGTTTACAATTACAGCATGCTTAGGTACTTGAAATAAGACTAGAAAGAAAACGAGTATATCAACTGAAGAGGCCAATGAATTTAAGAGCACTAGTATTTTAATAGGAGTTGATAACAGACCTAACCAACCTAGCACCACAGGTAATAGGATGGAGAGGAGCAAATAAGGAGCAATCGAGATAATAAGAAACCTAATTTTACTCATTTTCTCTTCTGTGATTACAAAACCGCCAAACCAACTAAGTCCTATATATGTTATTTTCGACCTATGAAAATTAGGAATAAAAACTAAATGTAATATCTCATGGATCACAACCAAGAGCCATAGAGCTACAACATAAATTAAGTTGAAGTTTATTTCTACACCGTTATCTGATATTCCAAATTCCTTAAAAGTTAAAGGAGAAAATAGATTCACGATTGAAATTGTTATCCAACCATTTAAGAACATAAATGGCAATGAAAGTAAAATAGAACTCCATACATTTCTCGGTTCTCGTAGACCAATCCAGCTTTTGGTAAGCAACTCTCTCTCTACAGATTCATCAATAGTTGGGTATTTCCGACTGATTTTCATCTATACCCTCCTTTACCTATGATAATGTAATACGAATCCACTGTTACGTTGGTTTCATTTTCTAATTAAAAAAACACGTGATTGTCTTGTTTAATCACGTGTTAGTCTATATTTAAGATTTAAGTATTTTTCAAGATAAGCGGTAAACTCAGAATAAGGTAAAGGCTTTGCAAAATAATAACCTTGTACTTCATCACACTCTATTGTCTTTAGAAAATCCACCTGTTCTAACGTTTCTGCTCCCTCTGCCAGTACTTTTAGATTCAGGTTATGACCAAGTGTAACAATTGATGTCATGAGGGTATCTTCTTTCGGTATATTTGAAAGAAATATCCGGTCGATTTTTAGACGATGTATACTTAATTTCTTTAAATAACTTAGTGAGCTATATCCCGCTCCGAAATCATCTAAGCTAATATGAATCCCTAAATTCTTAATATCTTCAAGTATTTGACTTGATTTTTCAAAATTAAACAGGCTACCTTCCGTGATTTCTAAGTCTAATAACCTCGGTTCCAATCCCGTTTCTTTAAGTATTTCTATAATATCCTGTAAAAGTCTAGGATGCTGAAGTTGTACCGAGGATAAGTTCACAGACACCCGTAAATCAAGGCCAAACAACTCATTTATCTCTACCGTTTGTGTACAAGCCTTTTTCAATACCCAAAGTCCAATTTGATTAATTAAATGTAATTCCTCCGCAAGCTGTATAAACTTCAATGGAGAAATAATTCCTTTCGTTGGGTGATTCCATCGAATGAGAGCTTCCATCCCAATGGGTTTCCCAGAATATAAGGAAAGCTGGGGTTGATAAAACACCTCAAATTGTTCGGTAATAACAGCATGGTGAAGCTCCAGCTCAATGTCTCTCTTTTCATTGGATTCTGTAAGAAGCTGACTATTATATACCATGACTCTTATGTCATTTTCTGAGGGAACATGTATCTTAGCTAAATTGGCATTTTTCACAAGTGCGTTCCAATTAGATCCATCATTAGGATAAAAGCAAATGCCAAACTTCGGTGAGATATAAAAATCTCTACTTCCCGCATGAACTGGGGTTAAAAATTGTTTGACCGTCGATTCTGCAAGACTTACAATCTCCTCTTCAGAATCATAATCCTTTACAATAATTAAATGCTCCCTTTCACTCCATCTAACTAGCATCATAGGGTCTTTCAAACTAGCTTGAATTCTTCTTATCGAAGCTACATACACATTATCACATTTCGAATTCCCAAATAAATCATCTATGGCATCCAACCCTTCAAATCCGAAGAGTATAACTGCTACCCCTTTCTCTTCTCCCCACTCAACTAATGGAAGAATATTGTTTAGGTAATTTCGATTAGGTAATCCAGTAAGTTCATCGTAATAAGCCATTTTACGAAGTTCATTTTTATGCTTATTTGTATGAATTCTTTCTGCTAAAGATAATAGATTGAGGACAAAAATTAATACAAAAACAATAAAAATTAAAACAACAAGACTTAAAACCTTCCATCTTTCATTTGCTTTACGTTCCATAAATTGATATCCATCAAAATCAATTCCTAGAACTGATTCCACTTCACCTCTCCCATTAAAAACAGGAATAAAGGCACCAATACTGTAACCCCATTCATCGGTTGAGGGTTCTTTCTCCATTGAGAATTCTCCATCAAAAGCACGTTGTAATTCTGGAAGTTTTTTCGTGTATATTGTACCCATAGGTATACGTTTTTCCACTTCGTCACGAATCCAGCCGTCCTTATTAGAATCAGATGCGGGTGCCACGACAAAGTATATTTGGCCATTGTCATTCATTCTCATCGTATAGACTGATTGTATTTCTCTAATATGATTTTGCCAGTCCGTCATTTTTTTATGGATACGCGTATATTCCTTACTTCTATCTGTATCTGATTGATACAGAGTAGCATGACCCTCATTTCTTAGATCACGACTAAAAATAGTTCCCATATTTTTTGCCATATCATAGTACTCTTTATACTCTTTTTCCTGTAAAGTACTATCAAGTACAAATCCGAAAATCAAAAGGGTTATTGAAATTAACACAAATAAAAAGGTCGGAGCTTTCCCAAACCGCTTAGGTGGTCCAGATAATTTTCTATTTACTAGTTTCCTTGAAACTAATACCACAGTCAAAATGGTAAGGAAATACAAAAAAAGAAACAATAGTATATGGATATTAGAATCTATTTCTAGGGAAGTCATACTATATTCCTTCTTTCACTACATACTAATACTCTTAATATCGGTTGACCACCCAATTAATTAAGTAATAAAACAGAAAAATCCGCTCAATTTAAAATAGAGCTACCAAATCAGTAGCTCTAGATAAGTAAAACTTATATAGGTAGAGTCATAACAAACTGTTCTCCAAGCGAACCTATTACTCTTCTCCCCGTATCTTGGAATCCTACTCGTATATACAGATTTTGCGCTGGAACATTTTGATGATTAACCCCTAGAACGATTTCGTCACAGCTTGGAAACTGTTTCTGTATATATTTACTGAGTAAAAGTAATCCTTGTTTTGCATAACCCCTCCCCTGTTTTGAATAATCAATGGAGAATGCCGTTAATAGCATAGCATTGGGGTTATTTGAATATTCCTTCACACGGGAAGTTGAATGCAAGATAAAAAAACCAACAGGAACGTCATCTTCTACAATTACAATCGGAAATTGTCCCTCTTGTACTTCAAGCACATGACTAGGCAAGGCAGTAAACTTCACTTGATCGTTAGGAAGCTCAAATGAAAGTAAACTCTCCTTATATTTAAGTTGGAATAGATCTAGACTAATATTTTTTGTTTGACCCATTATTTTCTCCACTCTTCCTTAAGGATGGCATAGTAATACTCATCCCACCATCCATCATCAGTTGGGATACATTTTTTAAAATATCCTTCCCGTCTCATCCCGATTTTTTCCATTACACGATAGGATCCAATATTTTCAGGCTGACATGTAGCGATGATTCGATGTAACTTTAATTCCTCAAATCCATACTCCAGAACTGCCTTCGCAGCCTCGGAGGCAAATCCTTTATTATAATAATCTGGATGAAACACCCATCCAATTTCATAAGTATGTTCGCCAAAATAACGATGAAAGACAATATGTCCAATAAGAGTAGTATTGTCTTTTAAAATAACCGGGTACTTCTCAACCTTATCCCCCATATTTTCCAACACAAAATGCTTTGCATCTTCTATAGTGAAAACACCTTCTGGAATATACCTCATCACATCCAAATTTGAAGTATATTCAAAAACTGCTAGATAGTCGTTTATGTCAAAACCTCTTATTATTAACCGTTCTGTTTCTATAAACATCATTGCCACTCCTATAAAAGATGATGTAAATCTCCTAGACTATACATTCGATAAAGATGGAAATATTTCCTTCTTTCTAAAATATTAGATTGCTGAATGGAAAAAAGAACATTAAGATTAAGTTATCTAGACATTAGGGGGCAAGATTCTATTGCGTAGCATGATGTGATTCCTTCATATTCATACAAAAAAGGGAGAACAATATGACCAATTTATTTAAGGGGAAGTTAATAAAGCTTACTACTGTCCGAGCAGAGGACGCAGCAATTATGGCATCATGGGAGGAAAACTCAGACTATTTACGTAATCTTGATACAGATATCGCCTATCCTCATTCAATCTCGGAACTTGAAGAGGATAAAGAACGAAGCTCTAATTCAGCATATTTCCGGTTACGCACAATAGAGAATGACATATTAATTGGTTTTGTTGTCATCCACTCTATCGAATGGAATAATCGGCTCGGTTCTTTAGCCATTGGAATAGGAGATACAAACTATCAAAATAAAGGCTATGGTAGTGAAGCATTACAATTAATCCTCCGTTATGCATTTCATGAGTTAAATCTACATCGAGTGGGTTTGGACGTTATTGGCTATAACAGTCGGGCGATCCGAGCATATGAAAAAGCAGGTTTTATCGTAGAAGGAAGACTTCGTTCTGCTATTTATCGTGACGGGCGTTATTCTGATCGCATCATGATGGGCATTTTACGATCAGAATGGGAACAACAAGTTTTAAAGCAATAGAGCAAAAGAGCCAACGAGTTGTTTCGTTGGCTCTTTGTGTTAAAATGTATGGGCTAAATCCTTTGCTCTTGCAATCGCATTCTCTTTGATTTCTTGTGCTTTATCTGGCATTGCATTATGACCTTCTACAAATAATCCTTCAAACGAAGGTACACCATAAAATTGCATAATAACACTTAAATATCGATGTCCCATTTCAAGGTCTGCAGCAGGCCCTTCGGAGTAAACCCCACCACGTGCTTGAATATGTAACGCTTTTTTATCCGTTAATAATCCTATTGGTCCTTCGGCTGTGTACTTAAATGTCTTTCCAGCAACAGAAACCGCATCAAGATACGCCTTCATCACTGGAGGGAATGAAAAATTCCAAAGTGGAGTAACAAATACATACTTGTCAAAAGAGATAAATTGATCACAAAGTTCACCAAGACGTGCCACCTTAGCCTTTTCCTCTGAAGAAAGCTCGTCAAAACCTTTTCCTGATTGTAGCTTTCCCCAACCACTGAATACGTCAACATCAATTTGAGGAATATCCTCTTTATAAAGATCTAAATGTAAGACTTCGTGATCTGAATTCTTTTCTTTGTACGTGTCAATAAATGCTTTACCTACAGCCATACTATAAGACTGTGTGTCATCGTGTGGATGAGCAGTAATGTAAAGAACTTTTGTCATTTTCATCTTTCCTTTCTTCTATTGTTGTGCATTCTAGTTTGTGAGAAAACAACTTTTGTATGCATCTAACCAATATTTTTCAAATGAAAAAGGGACGCTCCTTCGGATGCCCCTTTCCTTCAAAAATTCAGTTTTCTGTTGTGAAAGGATTTCCACTAATGTTTGCTCTCATTTCATCAGTGATCTTGAAAGGCTCTTGCTCTTTCACTTCCCCTTCTGTTGGAGCTCCATGCAAACTTCCATCATAATGTAACGGTTTTCCATCCATATGTATTCACCTCCATCAAAGGATAGTATATACAATATCTTACTATTTATTTTAAATAAAAAATATACTATTTAAAATATTCTTACTATTTTTCAACCCAAGTGATTATTTTTTTCCCTCTGAAAGATTTAACTTTCTTAGCTCGTTATCTGTCTTATTCCGGGTTAGGTTATAAGACTGCCATGAGGTATTTTTAATATACGATCGATCTGCTTTTCTTTGTATAAGCAACTCCTCTAATCCCGGTATATCGGCTCCACTTTGATAAAGAACAATAAGCCCAAGTGTTCCCGTGTCTGAGAGATTGTTTAAATAATTAATGTCAATTTTCCCGGTTGTTTCGTATCTCATCATATTTTGTTCGACAACAAATTGGTCAATATTTACAACATTGATACCCACATAATAAACTAGAGCTGCAATGAAATAAAAATGAAACAAAGAAAGTTTATCAAGCCAAATTTTCACTAGTGTATAAGCAAATATTACCGTTAGAAAAATCATAAACGAATGGGCGAGTACTCTTGTAAAAGTAAAGCCATACGCCTCTTCGTACATCATCATCCTCATAAATGCCGAGATAAGAAGAACCACACTTGATAAAACTAACACAGATAAAGCGACACGAATGAACTTCTTTAACGTACCATAAACGGTTCTCGAAAATTGAATTGAACTTGTTGTAACAGTCAAGTTGATCAAGGTTACAAAAAGCAATTCAAAAAAACCGCGGCGGGCATATTCAGCATACGTATAGCCATCCTCCAATGAGCCACTAAAAAAGTATGTGAACTGCACAGCAATAAATGCAATATACACGAAATTTAACAAGAGTAAGACAGTTAATGTAACGACTCCGTCCATTGATAAAGGGTTGATTGGCCCCTCTTTTTGGATGATTTTATTGTTTTTAATTAATAGCCCTTGCATGTATCCGAAGAAGCCAAAAGTATACACAAGTACAATGATGGTTCGAAGGAGTAAGTCAACATTAAAGCTAAATAAATACGGTATTTCCATTACCAACCGCTCAAACTGAGCATCTGCTGAGATGAGCAGATTTAAAACAATGAACAACACGGGAACGGATAAGATCATACCAAGTATTATTTTTTTCCATACTTCAAAGTTTCTTTGGTTCCCCTTCTTTGATAGGTTTGTAATGTATTTGGTAAAGAACACATGATATTTCAAGCCGTCAAATAGACGTAGAAACGTGTAAAGGAAAAAATACCAATTATGCCAAACTCTATTATTAGACGATGTTACTAGAGATAAATGAAAGATCACAAGAGCCGGTATGAAAACAATATTTAACGCGTAAAAAAGCTGTGTGTCATAAAGATAGTATCCAGCGGTTAATAACCAAATACAGATTAATATGAAATATCCAACCCTTTGGTGTGAAAACGGAAACTTACGAAATCTCCAGAAAAATACCGTATAGAATGAAATAATAAAAACAAAATAAGATATTCCAATTTGACTCCTAAAAAAAGCCTCTTCCCCAACAATACCTAAAATGACACATAGAACCAAAAAGATCCAATCGTTTTTCAACAGTTTTTCCCCCATCAAATTTCCCCTCCATTATATCGTTTTTCTATATACATAGTTATTCTATGTAATATTGCAAAAAAAAGCTTAGATTGAAGCTTTTTTCCCCCAGCGATAGCTAATTATGCACACTGGGTAAAGTAGAAGTGTTAAAAAAATACAGACGCCGATAAAGGTTTCCGATAATAGTGGATAAAACCACTCACGTGGGATAAGATGAAAGACTGTTAAGACCATTAAAGTTACATTTGGTATTAAGGCAAAAATAAAGGTCCTTTTCATCACTCTTTTCCCTTTATGACCAAATCCCCTCCCAATCTCATATCCTAGAAGTGCCCAAAAGAACATATAAATGAAGGCAATGATAATAGGAAAAGAAGTAAGATTAAACCATAAATTTGTCAGCCACTTCCAATCAAGAAGATTATGTGCAAGTGTGAGAACGGCGCCACCTGTAAAGAACAGTATATTCACAGCAATAAACAACCACTTCATATTGCTAGGTGTAAAGGATAACTCTTCTTTCCACATCGCAGCGATCTCTTCAGGTGTCCCGAATCTGGAGTAAACTTCTTCCCGAATTTCGTCATACTCCATTTGGTATAAGCTTAATAAAAGTTCATCCAAATGCATTTCATATTCCGCTATTATGGATTCCTTTTCCTTGTGGTTTCCGAGGCTTTCTTTCAGGCTTTCTAAAAACTCACTCTTCAGCCGTTCCATGCTTCTTTCTCCCCATCATCTTGTTCATTACTGAAACAAAATCATTCCACTCACGTGTTTTTTCCAGCAGCATCTCTTTACCAGCTTCTGTAATTTTGTAATATTTACGAGCTGGACCTTTCTCTTGCTCTTTCCAATAGCACTCAATATATTCCTGCTTTTCAAGCTTATGTAGTGCCGGATATAAAGTACCCTCTTTCACAGAAAACTCATTTCCGCTTCTGTTTTCAAGTTCTTTAACAAGCTCGTATCCATACATATCCCGCTCTTCTAAAAGCTGAAGTAATAAAAGTGAAGTACTACCTTTAACCAATTCACGATTAAACATCTTTTCACCTACCTAGTTTTTTTAGGTATATAGAAATTCTACCTCTTTCTTTTCTTCTTGTAAAGTAACTTAGATGAAAAAATGAAATAATTTACAAACATAGTGAGTTCATTCATTATAAAAACAAAAACCCACACCTATCAGTGTGAAGGTCGTGGGCTTTACATAGTAATTGCTTTTAATCGAAACTAACACTCAATGGGTGAATACATTTTTTTAAATCCCATTTTTTTATGCTTACAATGTTTATCTCTTCATCAGAGAAAAAGCTGATACCCTTCGAGTTTTGGTTTGGATACACTCTTGCTGACATGACTTTTTCTCCCTGGTTTATAAATACTTCTACCGATGAGTGATCAACAAATATGCGCAGATGGAGAAGATTTTCTTTTAGCTGCACTGGAGCTTTTCGTATTCCTTTTGGACCTTTCCCAGACCGATTCCGATCTAAGATCACCTTTCCTTCTAGTCGATTATAACCGATAACTGTTTCCTCTTTCTCACTCACTCGAACCTTCACACCAAACTGTTCGGCGGATTTTGCATCAATCGTTACTTCAAGCTCATAACTTTCCCCCATTAGTTCAGGAATAATCTTCTCTTCCTTTACCATCACATGTTCAAGTCGAACCAGATTCCCGCGAAGCTCCTGTAACTCTGAAACAGGTTTGCTGTAAATTTCTCCATCCACCCATTCAAGCTCTCGAGGAATCGTCATAGCTCCTGCCCAATTGTATTCTTGTTCAGGCATGTGACTCTCCCACATCGCCATCCATGCAATCATAATCCGTCTACCTTGAGGATCTTCCATCGTTTGTGGAGCATAAAAATCAAATCCATAATCCAATAAATGAAAATCGCCATGTGAAAGGACACCTGTATGATAATCTAATTCCCCTACCACATATCCTGCTTGATGGAGGTTATGATACAAATCTCCTTTTGGTTTAACCCCTTGTGGTGACATCATGAGAACATCATGACCTTCTAAGTGAAACACATCAGGACACTCCCACATAAACCCTAATTTCCCGTCACTTTTAGCCATAACACTGATAAATTCCCAATGTTCTAAATCAATAGAACGATACAGCAACACTTGTCCATGATGATCCTTGGTTCTTGAACCTAACACACAATAATAGTCATTACCCTGTTTCCACACTTTTGGATCACGAATATGATACGGATGAATATCACCTATAGGAGCTTCAGCTATAACCGGGTTTTCTTTAAGCTTTGTAAAATGAACGCCATCTTCACTTACTGCTAGGCATTGCACTTGTAATAAATCTTTATCATGGTCATCTCCTGTCCATGTATTCCCCGTATACATCACATAAAGGTTACCGTCTTTTTCAATGGCACTTCCCGAAAAGCAACCATCTTGGTCATATTCTTCCGTTGGGGCAAGAGCGATCGGCATATGTTCCCAGTGAACAAGATCTTTACTTTTTACGTGTCCCCAATACATGGGACCCCATTCCGGTGAATACGGGTGATGTTGATAGAACAGATGATAATCTCCATTAAAAAAACTAAACCCATTTGGATCGTTCATCCAAAAGGCAGGAGTGGTTACATGATAATTCAATCTCCAATGATTTTTGTTTACCTCTGATTGTTCTTTTATTATTGAGTCTATTGCAGTATGTAATTTAGTCACCATCATACCTCCATAAGAAAACGCTTTAGTATTCTTAGACTTCATTGTATCCATCCTAAAGAATTTATGTCAACGTGAATTTTTACTAAAACACACCTGTTTTTTACTTATAAAAAGCATCTACCGATAAAAGCAGATGCTTGGTACAGTCATTCTTTTTTTAGATTACTATTTAGTAAGGATTTTGCTAGATTCACAGCAGATTCTTTAGAGTAGCTATTATATAGTCCAGATTCTAATCGTACCGGATCTCCGAAAAAGAATCTCTCATATTGTTTTTGTCTTCCCCCAAAGGCACTTAAACAGACATCCCATGCTAAACGAAACAATTGAGTTCGATCTTTGGCTTTGCATGACGCACCTTGTAGATAATGATCCAAATCTCCTCGTATCGGTGACTCAAAGTCTTTTTCAGTTGGTATGGATATTAAACCACTGGCTCCTAACGTTTCTAAAATTTCAATGAATCTTGGATACAACCTAGGAAAGGTGGTTATAGCCGCCGATAATGGATTCACATCTGGAACCATCCTCCCTCTCTTATCGAGCTTCGCATTCATCTCAGAACTTAATAATAAGGCTTTTAAGGTCTCTAGTGCTGTAATGATCTCGCTTACTTTTCCTTGAACATGCGTATAGCTTCCTATATCAATCGAATCCACCATTAACTGTGCGAGCCCTAATAGAAACTCTGTTTTCACGACCTGACGAGCGGTTGCTTGGTGAAGTAAAAACGTAAAATAACTTGTTTCACTTGCTAGTTGCATAGAAATGGAGTAATCGTTGTATAAAAATACCCGTTCCCATGGGACCAAAACATTATCAAACACAACGATGGTATCCATTTCTTCAAATCTAGCACCTAGTGGATGATCAAATGTGGAAGAGCGATACCGAAAAGATTCTCTACAAATAAACCGTAAATTTGGGGTGTTGCTTGGGACACTAAATGCGTAGATAAATGACTCACCGATATACTTTCCTCCGATGGGTAGGACGAGCAACTCATCTGTGATGCCACCTTGAGTCGCTAACAATCTAGCACCCTTAATAATAATCCCATCGCTCGTTTCCTTTACAACTTTTGCGGATATTGGATGTTCTTCATCTTCAAAATAAAGCATGGATCGATTTACTTGTGGATTTACAAATGTGTGAGCAAGCGTTAAATCATTTTCTCTAGCACGCTCATACAATTGTAATATATGTTTTCCTATTAAACGCGAATCCTGAAAATGATCCCAGGCCGTCCCAAGAGCCATCAGGCAGGAATTCATATAATCCGGAGATCTCCCCATCATTCCTCCTGACAACTTTGCCCATTCTTGGGTAGAAAGTCTCCTCTTTTCTAAATCTTCTTTTGTTTTCGGTTGCATAAATGACGTTCCAACCCGTTCTCCGCTTTCTGGAGAAACAAAAGTCATCAAATCCATGTTTTTTTTGTTCATTTGAAAGTCAAAAAGTGCTGCTTTACTTGTTAAAATGCCCTTAAACGCTTCATGATTACATATATCTGTTATTTTCTTTCCTTCAAGCCATATCTCAGGTTGAAGTTGGTGAATTCTTTCCAAGAAATCTTGCCCATTTATTGCCGGCACAAAAGCACCTCCGTTCAAAAGGTATATAAATACATATGTCTGAACCTTGAGATATTGCTTTTCCAGATCGATATGTATAAAAAAAAGAAGATTTAACGATTTCGTTAATCTTCTTGACAGATATCTATTTTACCAATTGTTTCACTAACTCCCGATTGCGCTGCTTGAACACATCATTATGTGACGAAACCATTGCAGCTTGATGAGCATCTGGTTCAATATATTTCTTTGCTTTATTCACAGCGTTGGCTGCGTCTTGGAAGGCTCCCGCAATTAAGTTCAATTTCCCATCGAACTTAAGAATGTCACCGGCCGCAAATAATCCAGGAACCGAGGTTTCACTATAAGAGTTCCCTTCAATATAAAAATCCTCGAGCATATTGATATGTAAATCGCTGTTTTTCAACAGCCCTGCATCCTGTTCATATCCGTGATTAATTACTACCTCATCAACCGATAACAGAGTAACTTCCCCAGTTACGTTATTAGTAATCTCTACCTTTTCAATCAATTCCTGATCGTTGATAGCTATTAACTTCGTTATGGACGAAGTACTTAAACAAGTCACTGAGCTATTTTGTAATTGTGACACTTGCGCTTCATGACCAGACATTTTGTCTTTTCGGTACGTAATGTAGACTTTTTTTGCAACAGGCTCAAGCTCATTTGCCCAATCCAACGCAGAATTACCACCACCTGAAATGATTACGGTTTTATCCTTAAATTGCTTTAATGATTTCACGGTATAGTTCAGATTCGATACCTCAAACCGTTCGGCTCCTTCAATGTTCAGTTTTTGCGGCTTCAGAATTCCACTACCAACGGCAACAATCACTGTTTTTGAAAAATGATATTCACCTGAGAAACCTTCAAGAACAAAAATACCATCTTCGTTTCGTGCGATAGATTCTACCTTTTCATTAAGTACCACTGTTGGGTCAAAGGTAAGTCCTTGTTCAACCAGTTGCTCGATAAGTTTTGCTCCAGGAACTGGTGTCATCCCTCCAACATCCCAAATCATTTTTTCTGGATACACATGAATCTTTCCACCTAATTGAGGCTGAAATTCAATTAATTTCGTCTTCATTTCCCTTAACCCACTATAAAAAGTAGAGTACAGGCCTGCCGGCCCGCCTCCGATGATTGTTACATCAAAAAGATCCATTTTCACCATTGTCACACTCTCCCATAACCAATTGTTATTGATTATCATTCTCATTAACTATAACTATACGATCTTTTTAACATTATGACAATCAAAATATTCAAAAAAGGGCAGAAAGTGTTAATACAAACTTTTCTGCCCTCTTTGTATTATCCTTGTATACATCGTAATCCACATAGCGTTCTCCGTTGATTTTGCTAATCACATTAATGGCTGTGCTCATCTCAAACTATACTGTTAATTTATCTTACAAAAAAAAACAGGTTAATTTCTTGCGTTTTTCTCTCAAATTTGGCATTCTTATATTAAGTTATCAGAATATTTTACATAATCATTCTATATGATGATACCAAATGCCTCCTAGAATCGTCTTCTACTGTATCTCTTCAAATATTTGTTATCAGATTAATATGGCTCTTTCTGCTATAATTAGGATGATATAGATATTTATTTTTTTCACCTTTCACTTTGTTTGAAACTTTTTAAATATATTCTCAGGAGGTAATCTATGTACGAAATTAAAGATAAACAAAAATTATTTATTTACACAGGTCCTGATGGTTCTGGAAGAAAAACAATTGCCAAAATGGTTGCAACTGCTTTTGACATGGAAACAGTTCTTTCTTATACTACTCGTTCACCACGTCATTACGAACAAAATGGTGAAGATTATCATTTTATTGATGAAGCTACGTTCAAAAAAATGGAGGACAATGGAGAATTTCTTGAGAGCGTAGAAATTGATGGTTTCCATTACGGAATACGTGAGGAAGATATTGTTAAAGCTTTTGAATCGCATAACCTTGTTTATTTGACACTCAATCCTGAAGGTACTGAAAAATTGAAGGAGATGTATGGGGATCGTGTGATGCGCTTCTTCATTTACGCAGATCGAGAAACAGTTATCTCCCGTCAAAAGGAGCGGCAGGATAATGAGGAAGTGATTAACCGCCATATGTCTCATTATGACGAAAATATGGCTTATAAAACTAGCTGTGAGCATGCATTTGAAAACTACGATTCACCACAAACTTCTTTCCGTATCAGTGAAGTAATTGAAGCCTTCCTTGATCGAGACATCGTTGTGACAGATTATTAATATAAGAAAAGGACGATTGATTGGTATTCAATCGTCCTTTTTCATTTGTTTCTGCTACTCTTTATCCTTAGACAAGCTTTCTAGAAGTGCCATTGGAATATTTAACTTTTGCCCGCTTGCATTTAATAGGTTAAGCTCATTTTCTATGTCATCATCGCTATCCAACTTACGGATTTCTTCATGCAATAATTCCATTTTTTTGTCTAACATCGCTACGGTATCTGCAGCGTTTTTCAGTTCTTTCGATAAATAATCGGGAACTTCGTTATCAAATTTATAATAGATTTTATGTTCTAGACTCGCCCAGAAATCCATCCCAATGGTACGGATTTGCACTTCCACATATACATGTTCAATCCCATTGGACATAAAAACTGGAATTTTCACGATTAAGTGCAAGCTCTGATAGCCGTTTGGTTTCGGATGATTAATATAATCCTTCTTATCCACTACCTCAATATCACTCTGGTTCTCTAGCATTCTACTTATCTCAAAAATATCAGAAATAAAGGAGCAAGTAATCCGAA
The DNA here is from genome assembly GCA_041640555.1 of Bacillaceae bacterium. Lineage (GTDB taxonomy): Bacteria > Bacillota > Bacilli > Bacillales > Cytobacillaceae > Robertmurraya_A. Next base: position 30,693 of record JBEQAB010000001.1, on the reverse strand, counting down.
TTCCCGCAATATCTTTAATGTTTTCCTTGATGCTAGGCAATGATAAATCTAGATTTTTCCTCTGTACTTTTTTAAGAATGCTCTCTGGTGATTTGATTCTAGATTTTACATGTTCAATGGGGCTGTAATCATGAATATATTGAAATTCCTGTTTTAAAATATCAATTTTCGTGTTTAGCTCATCAATACCAAATTGATATAACATCATAAATCTTGTTAGTTCGTTTTTAAACTTTTTTAATACCTTTAAGTCTAGTGCTTGAATTGAACTCATTGGTTCTATTTCACCCTTTAAAAAAGAAGTATTTATTCCGAGTTAAATGTACACCTCTTCACAAATATTGTCAATTTATAACACAAGGACGAATGTTCAAACATCTTCTAATAAAGTCTTTCTTTGTAGCTCTCTTTTAACCCTTCCTCTACCGTCTTAGCAGTCGTATTCGGTTGATTCACATGATCAGAAATAATCGTTGCTACTGAAGGCAATAATTCTTTCTCCTGCCATGAAGATGGAATCCATAAACCTGAGCGAATAAATGCTTTGGCACAATGAATAAAACACTCTTCCACATCAATAGCAATACCTACTAGGGGCGACTTACCCTTCACCGCCATAATCTCCAGAATTTCCGGATCTTTTATCAAGGTAGCCTGCCCGTTTACCCGCAATGTTTCACCAAGTCCTGGTATGAAAAAGATTAATCCCACTCGTGGGTTTGATAAAATATTGCGCATAGAGTCCATTCGCTTGTTACCAGGTCTTTCAGGAATGACCAACTGGTTGTTATTTAACACATGTACAAATCCAGGCATATCTCCCCTCGGCGACACATCACAATGCCCTTCCGTATCAGACGTGGATAATACTAAAAAAGGTGATTTTGAAATAAAATCTCTACAATGGTCATCAATAATAGAAATGGTCTTGTTTTTCACCAGATCACTTGGAAACCCCAGCATAGATCGAAGTTCATCCTCTGTACAAACCGTTTCTTTATAAGTAATTTTTTTCAATGTATCTCACTCCCCTATATCTATAGTGTAAATGTATAATTTCCAATTGTAAAAAAATACCCTTACATATGAAAATGCAAGGGCTACTAAAACTATACCAAATCACGAGGAATTTCAGAGGTCCAAGTTTTACTAAACACCTGTTTCTCCCCCTCAAACGCATGTAATTCATTTTGAATATAAAAAGTATTTTTATCCGCGCTCATCGTACTGAAACTTTCTAGCCTAGTCTGCCAATCTCCTCGACCTACATTCAATGTCCATTCACAGGTTACTTTTGCAGATAGTGGATCTCCATCCTTAATCCGATAGATATTTCTATTTTCACTTCCATACTCAATATCATTACTTATTAAGTGTCGTGCTCCTTCATCAGAATAATCCTCAAGTACCCATTCACCAGTAAGTAGATTATAAGAGATGTTTCGTGATCGGCTCTCATCTCTTAGAATTTTTCTTTCCATCACGGGAGCAGTTTCCGGTCGATCGAATTCATGAAGACTGTTATCTAGTGGAGAAGGATTTCGTAATGGAAGCCTCAATTTTGTATTTTTCCCACAGTATAATTGTAATGTAACTGCTTCTCCAGATGGCCATGCATGAGGCCAGTAAGTTGGTGACAAAGCAACTTGCCATCGATGACCAGCTTTCAACTTATGACCTACTGCATTTAATTGAACAGTTACTGTATAGCGCTTCCCTGGCTCCAATGGAGTAGGATGCTCATGGCTATCACGGTGGGTTAGATTCAGTAATCCCCAGCTTACTAATGTCGATGCACCATCTTCGTCCACATCACATAACCGAACCGAGAGTAATGCATTGGCCTTATTAGAAGACACTTCCACGGACACTTCTGGAAATCCAAGAATTTCTATATCATGTTGTAGAGGTTCGGAAGAGAAACATACGGCTGAACCATTCTCGAATCGCTGATCAGAGGCTAAATCACCTTCTTGCCCGAACGGACACCATACCCCCGAATATAATCCATGACTTTGCACACTAGGAATAGTAACTATCGTTTCCTCTAATGCGCTATCAACAAACTTTCCCTCTCCTAACCAGTACTCCTCAAATTGTATATTTGGTGATGGCCACTCTGTCTCCGCCACCCATTTCCCTGGTCTTTCTTTGTAATCTACTTGTGGAGGAACACTATCTTGTATCCAAGTCCTAAGTAAAGGCTCATCCATCACACCGGTGTCTTCCCCTTTTAACCACTGGTCCCACCAACGAATACACTCCTGAAGAAATCCAATTGCAGGACCGGGTATTGCTACTTCCGGATATTCATGTGCCCATGGACCAATTAATCCCTTTCGTGGACCTTCTAGCCCTTCAAGCAATCGAAAAATTGCATTTGTATAACCGTCAGCCCAGCCACCGACTGCAAACACAGGAATAGTAATCTTTGAATAATCCTCACAAACGGATCCATGCTTCCAATAATCGTCACGACGCTGATGTTCGACCCACTTCTCTACAAATGGAGGTGTCTTTTCTAGGCGCTCAAGCCAAGAACTCCTCCACCCTTCCCCAACAATCCGAGGGTCTGCAGGGCGTCCATTGTATACAAGCATTGTCGAAGCCCACCATAACATATCTGATGCAAGTAGACACCCACCCATATAGTGGACATCATCAGCGTAGCGATCATCTGTTGAGCATAAAGTAATGATCGCTTTTAATGCAGGATGTTGTCGAGCTGCAACCTGAAGTCCATTAAACCCTCCCCAGGACTTCCCAATCATTCCAACACTTCCTGTTGCCCAAGGCTGCTCGGAAATCCAGCTTAATACCTCTAACGCATCTTCTTGCTCTTGAGGTAAGTATTCATCATAAAGAATTCCTTCCGAATCCCCAGATCCTCTCATATCTACTCGTATACTAGCATATCCATGTCCCGCAAAATAAGGATGACGAATGGAGTCCCTCAACGCCGTAAAATCATTTTTTCGATAAGGAATATATTCTAGTATAGCTGGTACTGGATTTTGTTCAGCATCAGTCGGCATCCAAATCCGTGCAGATAATTTAGTATCATCTGACATGGGAATCCAGACATGCTCTATCTCTTGAATTTCGTGAGTATACTCATTTTTAATAGACAGATTCGTATCACGCACATTAAATACCATGAAAATACCTCCTTTGTAACATGCTATTTCTATTAAAAACTTTCCTCCTTGTCTGTCATGGCAGACTTTCTTCCAGTTACTTTTCTTTCGGGATCTATAATGGATTGATCCGTTCCGAAGTCCTGCTTTAACCATCTAACTAATGAGATGGCTAATAACAAATAAATAATAATAACAGGAACAGAAACAATAACAGATGAAGTTTGAATTACTTTAAGACCACCTACCATTAATAGAGCGACTGCCATGATTGCAAGAATTGCCCCCCATAACAATCGGTGCCAGCGTGCAGGTTCTTGCTGATCCTTTAATTCTTTCGTTGCAATTGCAGATAAGATGTATGTAGCAGAATCAAGTGATGTGGCTAGGAAAATAAAACCTAGTACAACAAAGAAAATGAGAACTAACTTGCTAAGAGGTAAAGTGTTTAATAGTTCTACCACAACAGACGGTCCACCTTGTTCACTTAAAATTTGAGTGATTGGAAGGATATTATTGAGCTCAAGATGCATGGCGTATCCGCCAAAAACGGCAAAATAGAGCCAACTTCCTAATGAACCCCAAAGCAGAATCGAACTTATTAGTTCTTTTATTGTTCTTCCTTTGGAAATACGTGCAACAAATAAACCCATAAAAGGTGCTGTAGCAGCAAACCATGCCCAATAAAAAACCGTCCATGCCTGTGGAAATCCACCTTTATTGATTGGGTCTGTATAAAAACTCATTTGAACGATATTTTGTAGCATTAAACCAAGGCTATTTGTGAAATAAGAGAGGATAAATAAAGTTGGTCCTACTAGGAGAACAAAAACGGCAAGTCCCAAAGCTAGGTAAACATTGATATCACTTAGCTTACGGATTCCTTTATAAAGTCCTAGATAAGCACTAGAGCAATAAATAACTGTCCAAATTAAAATGATGACAATACTGAGACCCAGTGATTGCTTCATACCCAAAATTTCACCTATTACTGCTGAAATCATTGGAACACCAAGACCTAGGGAGGTTCCTAAACCACCCACAAGACTCCAAATCACTAAAATATCTATAATTTTCCCAATCCATCCGTCTGCATATTTACCTAATGCACCACGACATGCTGTACTAATTTTTAATGATGATTGCTTTTTCACAAAGAAAGAGTATGCAATGGTGACCGTTGGTAACGCATATAATGACCAAGCGGAAATTCCCCAATGAAATAACCCATATGTAACGGCCCACTCTGCTGCTTCATTGCTGTTTGGTTCAATACCGAAGGGAGGACCAATATAATAGTAGATTGGTTCCATAATAGACCAGAACATAATGCTTGTTCCCATTCCTGCACAAAATAACATAGCACCCCAGCTGAAATTTGAAAATTCAGGTTTCCCATCCCCTAGCTTTACCTTCCCATACCGTCCAAAAATCAACCAAACTAGTAAGACAAATAATCCAACCGTTAAAAGTTGAAAAGTCCAATCAAGTTTATAAGTAATTTGTGTCATTAGGTTATTTAATACGGGTTCTGCAGCTTCTTGATTCAGGACTAATAATAATGTTGCCGCAACAATAACTAATAACGAAGACCAAAATACCACTGGATCAACTTTTACCTTTTCCATTTATCCAACCCCTTTTTGATCATTTAAAAATCTTTTCCAAAAACTGCTTTTTCCGTGTTAAAATAAAAAAGTAATCATGATTAATTTTTAACTATGATTATAATAACATAGAAAAAATTTCAAAACAATATTAAATATTCAGATAATTGCTGTAGAATGTAATTATATAATTGTGAGGAGAATGATATTTGAACAAGAAGGACATTAAAAAAAGTAGAATGTGGAGATACTTTGTAGACTCAACAGCTGAGATTATTCAAGAGGAAGGTATAGACAAAATTACCATACGTAAAGTTGCTGACCGTGCAGGATATAATAGTGCAACGATCTATAATTATTTTTCGGAAGTTTCTCATCTGATCTTCTTTGCGTCTATGAAGTTTCTAAAATCCTATACGGATGAAGTCGTCATCTACATGCAAAGAGCGCAAGACCCGCTTGAACAGTACTTATTGGCATGGGAGTGTTTTTGTAAACATTCCTTTGAGACACCAGAAATTTTTAATGCGGTATTTATCATGGATCTAGGGGAAAACCCGGAAAAATTACTAGAAGAATATTATAAAACGTATCCAAGTGACTTGATAAACATTCCTGAAGAACTAAAACCCGTTTTATTTGAAAGAAATGTCTCTAAAAGAGGAAGGTCCGTACTTGAACTTGCAAGTAAAGCAGGATATATCAAAGAAGAAAATATTGACGCAATTAATGAAATTACCATTCTTATTTGGCAAGGAATGTTTACAAATGTCTTAAACAACCGTAGAACCTATAATTTCGATGAAGCTGCAACGATCACGATGAATTATATTACAGAGATCGTTCGAAACGAAAAAGTGCTTAACTTTAATACAACTAAAAACACATCTGATTAAGGTCAGATGTGTTTTTATCATTAGGCATGGTTTTCCTCTATTTGCTTCTTCATTTTCTTCCTTTTTTTCATTGCTTTCAGCAAGAAACCACCTTTAAATGTTTTCGGCTCATAGGCAATAATAAACGCATTAGGTTCATATTGCTGTATCATATCGTATAGACCTTCTTCTTGGTTTCTCTTCGTTAATACCTCTAACTTATAGCGAATGGCTTCAATTCCCTCCCCTTCGTAAACAGTCACGCCATAGCCATCTTTACGAAGCTGATCAATGAGGTTCATATTTTTATTGGTTAAAATCACTTGGATCGTTGTATATCCAATCGCTAATGCTTCTTCAATCATGGATCCAATGATGATACCTAATCCAAATCCAATGGCATACACAATCATTACAACCACATTTTGCTCCCCATTAAATACGATTGATAGTCCGAATATGTATATGAGGGCCTCAAGTAACCCAAGAAACGCTGCCTGCATTCTCAACCCCTTTACTAGGAAAATGGTTCTCAGTGTAAAGGTAGGAACGTAAATTAACTGAAGAACTAGTACGAGAATAATATCTTTAATCATACTTTCTCCTCCTTTCATTGTGACTCTGCTCAGTCTAACGAAAAATCTGGTTTCTGTAAATAACTTATATAATTCATTGGAGATCTTAAGTATTTTTACCTAAAAACCGTGGAGGGTACATTAAAGATCTGCCACAATGATAGGATGAATAAAATAGACATAACCCACGCTAAAATAGGCCTGCGATAATGGATCCATAGTATCGTAAACATCGTCAGATTGAAAACGAAAGACCACTTTATGCTCCAACCATTAGAGTATTGGATAAGACCTGTTTTATAATCAATCCCTTCATTAATCATGTACAAACAAGTCCAACCTAATATATAAAAAAACTGCTTGCTGAGTGAACGCGGAAATTTGGATAGATAGATGAGTGTAGTGGCAGGATATTTAATTACCATTATGGATAATGAAATATGTGTATTCGTGAGTCCTGCTTGTTTGTCGATTTCAGGTGGATGGTATTGCCACATAGGATAGAGATCTGACAGTAAATACAAATAGAGAAAATCCCCTATGATAAAAAAAAGAATGGTTGGATAGTATTTTCCCCAGTTTTTCCAATCACCCCATTTCCACATCGCAAAAGCCCAAACGGACGCATATAGTACATTTACCATGACCGAGCATCTCCTATTACATAATTTCCCACGAGGCTCTCCCGATGTTTCGAGTTTCTCCATAATAATGAACTTTTACACAGCAAATAGCACAGTTAAATCCCTGTGCTATTTTTCCGATACATTACGACCCCCAATTTTTTACTAATCTTTTCTGCTAAAATTAATACAATTGCAGGGAAAATAATGTAAAAATATGGGTCCCACCAAATAAAAACATGCAGAATTCCGGTCAACAACATGAAACGGGTAATAGAATAGAGGCTAATAATTAAAACGAGATATTTCAGCCATCTATGACTTATCTTCCATATCGCCAAGGCCACAACAGATAGACCAATACATATATAGTAAACAGCTGCAAATGCATTGGTATCCTGAAACACATTTTCATACCATCCCAAATCGTAATAACGATTAGATAAAAACATGATAGGAAGCATATGCATCGTACCCAAGATCGGACTAACAATCAAAAACAACAATACAAAGTGGCGAATGCCTTCTTGTTTATTCAATAACCATCGGTACAATAATTTGATAATTGGAAAATAAACAAATAATAATCCGAAAAAGGTAAACTCATTTCTCCACCAATTATGTTTATAGATAGCAAGCTCTTGAAACAACCATTCAATACAAATGAGCAGTAGTGAAAAGAACAGTAACCATCTCCAATTCTTTCTAAAGGTCGCAAGAAAAACGCCCACAACTGGTAAGACAAATGCATTAGAAGCGATGGCACCAAGATTACTATCATACGTAGGATTACTAATAATACGTGGGTAATACACATAACTTTGCAGAAAGTTATAAATAACCCCCTCAATGATATAACCAAACCCAACTGCCGCTAAAAATAAAAAGAAAACTGGCTGATTCCTCTTTTTATAGTAAGTATATAAGAAAAGAAAACTACTTGCGGCCACCAACGCAATATACCAGACGGAATGATAATTCAAAAGTGACCACTCCTTCTCTATTCTCTTACTATATAGTATTCCAAAATTCGACAAAAATCTTCATGGTCTCATACAAATTTCCCATTAAATTTAGATTTTTTCTATTTTCTTGGGATGATATAGCCGTTTTGGATATTTTGAAATCCAATTTTCGGATAATAGTCCATGGCTATCGGTGATGCTAAAAGGATTAAAGATATTTCTTCTCCTAGCCGTTCTTTGACGCGATTCACTAGTTCTTTTCCTATTCCTTGATTCTGGTAATCTCGATCAACGGCTAAATCTGATAAATAACAGCAGTAACTAAAATCAGTAATGGCTCTTGCTATACCAACAAGCCTCATTCCGTCCCAAGCTGTAATTGTAAGATCTGCTTGGTCAAGCATTTTTTGAAGTCTTGGCAGGTCTTCAACAGGTCTTCTTATCCCTGATTTATGAAAGACGTCTGCCAATTCCACTGCAGAAATTTCTTTACTTTCTTCAAAATGTATCGTAACCATGTTTTCATCTCCTTTTTTCATTATTTTACTCATCTTCTGACCATTACTAAAGTGCCAGATATGCTATAATTAACCATGCCAGATTTAAAAAAGGAGATGATACATATCCTTGAAATTACAGTTAATTTAGACTCCAATCTAGACGAGCCACTATACTTACAGCTTTATTCTTTTTTAAAAAAAGAAATGGTTGAAGGCAGACTGACTCAGAATACTAAATTACCCTCAAAAAGGAAACTTTCAATACATTTGGGAATCAGCCAAACAACCATTGAGACAGCCTATCAACAGTTAATTGCTGAAGGATATGTAAAAAGCGAACCGAGAAAGGGATTATTTGTCAACAAATTAGAAATGGATATATTTCCAATTGAAAAGGAACACACTGCAGCACGCGACAACTTCCAGATCCCTTTACCTAATTCCATAAGTGTAGATTTTGGTCACGGAAACATTGCATTAAATGAGTTTCCGTTTTCTATCTGGCGTAAACTGACTATACAAAGCCTTTATGAAGATGAAAGTCACCTCTTATTAAGTGGTCATCGGCAAGGTGATCTCCCTCTACGCGTCGAAATCGCCAAGTACTTATATCAATCTCGTGGAGTTCGATGTGAACCTGATCAAATCATAATTGGTGCTGGAACACAATATATGGTTACCTTTCTAACAATGCTCCTTGGACGGGATAGAATATACGCAATGGAGAATCCTGGTTTCCACCGATCGCGGGAGGCGTTTAGAGACCAAGGTGTCAAGCTCCTCGGAATTAGTTTAGATCAAAATGGGATTAAAATGGACGATTTGAGAAATAGTGAGGCAACCGTTGCGTATGTGACCCCCTCGCATCAATTTCCATTGGGAATGGTGATGCCCATCTCTCGAAGAATGGAGCTATTGAAATGGGCCAATGAAACGGATAGTTATATTATTGAAGATGATTACGACGGAGAATTCCGCTATACAGGAAGACCCATTCCTTCGCTACAAGGCCTTGATCACCAGGGACGGGTTATCTATCTTGGTACTTTTTCGAAATCTTTAATTCCTTCTATAAGAATAAGTTTTATGGTGCTTCCTCCTCCCCTTCTTTCACGATATCAAAATCATTTTTCCATTTATAAGCAGACCGTATCAAGACTGCATCAACAAACTCTGTATCTGTTTATGAATGAGGGTCACTGGAGTCGGCATTTACAAAAAATGCGAACGACCTATAGGAGAAAACAAACCTCCCTGCTCACTCTTATAACAGAAAAATTCGGAAACCATGTGACAGTAATTGGGGTAGACTCTGGATTACATATTTTACTCGAAGTGCATAACAGCATGACCGAAAGTGAATTAATATATCATGCTGAAAAAGTCGGTGTAAAGGTGTATCCTACTTCCGTTTATTATGACGGAAATACTTATTCTCTAAATCCAATGGTATTAATAGGATATGGTGGTGTAACAGAAACTGAAATTCATACCGGCATTAACCTACTACAAACAGCATGGGAGCTATTTTAGCTCCTGCTGAATTTTATTAATTAAAGCCACATAGAACGATTGATCATGCGGGACAAATTGTTCCTTTCCAACAGATCTTTCATTAAAATTCTTCTCTCCATTTTCCACTTCAAAACCTTGCATGGGAATGTACTCCATTTCATTCCTCCAAAGAGCAGAAAAATCCGTGAACTTAATTCGGTATATCCCTGCAACTTCTTCTTCCTGTAGAACAAATGAATCGAAGGGGACATTCTTTTGATGTAAGAATACATGTGCTAATTCATTATCAAATAAGGGGCCTATATTAACAGAATACTTGAGAATTCCTAGTGATATCAACTCCTCCATTTGGACAGTCATGCCTATTTCCTCTTCCACCTCTCGTATTCCATCTACTACTGTTTCATTAGCAAGTAGATGACCGGCAGCGGTAATATCTAAAAGTTGTGGGTAATCTTTTTTCTTTGGGCTGCGCAGCTGAAGAAATATGTAATCAATTCCTTGTTCCTTTTCCATCAACCAATAATGAAATGTCTCATGCCAATATCCTTTTTCATGTACTTCTGCCCTTGTGGCAGCTCCTATTGCCTCATGGTCTTCATTAAAAATCCGCAGCAATTCTGTCTCCATACCAATTCTCCTTTGAGTGGATAATACATTCATATTACCACAAAAAAAAGCTTGAGAATTTCCTCAAGCCACTACTATAGCTTTAGTTGTTTGGCAATAATATTTTTCATGATCTCAGTGGAACCTGCGTAAATACTCGCCACAGGAATGTCACGATATCGTCTTGCAATCTCGTATTCTTCCATGTATCCGTACCCGCCGTGAAGCTGCAAACATTCAGCTGCCACTCGCTTGGCCATTTCGCTAATCCACCACTTGGCCATCGATACTTCCTTTACAATCCTTTCTCCTTTCACATGTCGCTCAACCAGCTGATTTACATACACTCTTCCTATATCAATTTCGGTGGCCATTTCTGCAATTTTAAACTGAGTATTCTGGAATTTACTAATTGATTGACCAAAAGCTTGCCGATTTTTCACATAATCGATCGTTAATTCAATCATCACTTCCGCTTCTATCTGGCATTGGAGAGCAACGACTAAACGCTCCTGCTGAAGATTTTCCATTAGATAGTAAAAGCCCTTTCCTTCTTCACCAAGTAAATTGCTTATTGGAACTTTTGCATCCTCAAATATGAGCTCACCTGTATCTCCACTATGAATACCAATTTTATCTAGCTTCTTACCTCTTTTAAAACCAGGTGTCCCCTCTTCCACGACAAGTAAGCTGATTCCTTTATGAGCAGGTGAAGCATTCGAGTCTGTCTTACACACAAGCACCACAAAGTCAGCCTCAGTTCCATTTGTAATAAATGTTTTTTCTCCATTAACGATGAAAAAGTCTCCGTCCCTTCTAGCAGTCGTTCTTATGGCAGCTAAATCTGAACCTGCCCCTGGCTCTGTCATTGCAATAGCTGATATTATTTTTCCACTAATAAAGTCAGGTAACCATTTTTCCTTTTGCTCTTTCGTTCCTAATTGTTCAATGTAAGGGCTTACGATTTCAGAGTGTAAACAAATTCCGCTAGCCACTCCCTGCCCTACCCGTTCGAGCTCTTCAATTAAGATCATCGCATACGAGAAATCCAGTCCTAAACCACCATATTTTTCATGAATACACGGACACAAATATCCATTTTCACCAAGCTTGGTCCAAAATCCCTTGGGTATATGGCGTTTGTCCTCCCACAGTTGAAAGAATGGATAGGCTTCCTTATCAAGCATTTTGCGTAGAGCTTTTCTAAACATATCATGATCATCTGTTAAAAAAGAAGCTTTCATTGAAAGTAGCCCCCTTTCATTAATGAAGCTTAAAGTCAATTCATTCATATTACCTCCACCTTTGGTTTATTACTGTTTCAGCATTTATTCCGTTATGATATATTAGCTGATAGCAAATAGATTTAGGAGGAAACGTTATTGACTAGAAAGACCCCGATAATTACCATCATGATTACCCTTGTTCTTATGTCCATTCTTCCTTTCCAGGCATGGGCGCATAATGGATCAAGAGATGAGCTTGGAGGGCATTTTCGAAGAGCTGATTGCGTGTACTTATTACATGAGCCAACGGGGCTTGCAAAAAGTGCTACCAATATATCAGAGCTCATCACCTTAATTAAAAAACATAATAGCAACTCATGTACAAGTGGACTAACGGAAAGCAAAGTAGACCTTGAAGGGTATACTTTTTCAAAAATGGCTATTGATTCCACATCAACTTCAACCAATAACCTATTGGAATTGGGGAAGACGTACGAAGCCACATTAGAAAAATGTACAGATGGGGACACTGCGACATTTTCAATTAATGGTACTTCCTATAAAACCAGGTTCCTATATATTGATACACCGGAAAGTACCAACCAACAGGAACCTTACGGAATAGAAGCAAGCGACTTTTCGTGTTCTGTATTACAAAATGGACAAATAACCATTGAAACCGACGGTCCTTCCCTTTTTGACAAATATGACCGTTTGTTAGCTTGGGTGTTTGTTGATGGAAAACTTCACCAAGAGGAAATTACAAAGGCTGGCTTAGTCGAGGATTTTTACGATTATGGTACCTATAAGTACGAAACCCGCATTGAAGAAGCAATGCTAGAAGCCAAAGCAAGTGGTGTTGGGTTGTATTCCGAAAATAAAGAAGCAGAGAATATTCAAGAGAATGCTACTAAGGAAGTAGTGGCACCTTCAGATTCGGAAAAGAATGACGCTTCCACAGAGGAAACTCTGACACAAGAAAGAGATCAAAACAGGGCTTCATCAGCATTAGGGATTTTGGCAATTACAACGGTCTTTCTCTTTTTTATGTTCCCACGTTTTAGCAAAAAAAGAGGAATTGAACCCCTTCTTATTCATAAAATGTGGACCAAAAACCTTTGGGTAAATGCTTTGTTGCTAATTCCGATATATACGTCTTTATTTTTCTTAGTACTTGTAATCCTACTCGTGGAAGTCATTCGTTTAATAAAGTTAAAAGCGCAGGAGTAACCTTGCGCTTTTTTCATCCTAATATTCTTTTAGAAATTGTGTCTCCGAAATGACTTGCACACCATTTCTTATTAACAAAGCTGCTGTTACCCCGTGTCCTTCGACTTTTTTACCTGTAAAAGTACCGTTATAGATTTTCCCGCTCCCACATGATGGACTGTTCTCCTTCAATACGACTATAGTTGCTTGGATCTTTATAATTACATCAAGTGTTTCATAAGCACCTTGAACAAAAGCTTCCGTCACGTCTATACCCTTGCAATCTATGACCCTAGCCTTTCCATCTAACACATCTTCTCCAACCCCACCGACAATTTCAGCTGGTTCCCTAGGAGTTTCTAGCCCACCTAGCAATTCAGGACATGCAGTGATTGCTTTCTTTTCACTTACCAGTTTATGTACTTTTTCATCTAAAGAGCTAAGCCCATTGTATCGAACTGGTAATCCCGCTAAACATGCACTAACGACAATCATATTCCACCTCAAAACTCTACTTAATATGACAGGTTATAACGTTATCTTGAAAGTTTAATAGCTTTTTAATAGCTTGTGCCCGTTTCTTTTAATTCAGCCTTTGCAGAAGGTAAAATAATTTGGACTGTGGTCCCTTTATTTACTTCACTTTCTATTTGAAGTTGCCCTTGATGGTTCTCAATAATCTTATAACAAGTCATCAAACCTAACCCTGTACCTTTTTCCTTTGTTGTGTAAAATGGTTCACCGAGTGACGGAATACGATCTTTTGGTATACCCATACCTTGATCAGTTATTTGTACCATTACTCTTCTTTCATTATCCTTTGTAACCTTTAACTCAATGGTTCCTCCATTCGGCATCGCCTCAGTAGCATTTTTAAGGATATTTAGAAAAACTTGCTTTAACTGATTTTCATCACAATAAACAAATGGCAAATTACTTTCATATTCCATATGTAGTTGGATATTGCTAAGAATTGTTTGTGTTTGCATTAATGTTACGACATCACTTAATAACTTCTTTACGTCGCGCTCATGCATTGCTGTTATGGTTGGTTTCGAGAGAAATAGAAACTCACCTACAATACCATTGATACGATCTAATTCTGATAGAACAATATCATAATACACATTTTGACCTTCATCGCCTTTAAACAATTGAACAAATCCACGTATGGAAGTTAAAGGGTTTCGAATTTCATGAGCAATCCCTGCCGCCATTTGTCCCAAAAGGGCCAGTTTTTCTGATTTTTGTAGTAATTGATCGGTCTGCTCATTCTTCTCTGTAATATCCTTACCAATAGAAAGAACGGCCTCTACCCCTTCAAAAATAATTTTGAGTGATGACACCTCAAAATCCATCGTCGTTCCATCTAGTCGTTTCAACTTATATTCAATGCTTTTCAAAGGTTCATTTCCACTTGATGCAGCTTTTGTACGCTTTTTCAATTGATCTGCATACTTTGGAGTAACAAGTTCTAATGTTGGTTTGCCAATTAGTGCTTCACGTTTAGGTGCACGAAGTATCGTGACCGCCAAATCATTTACGTAAATCACTTGCTGATCTTTATGGATAATAATTGCGCTAGGGAGAGAATCTAATAGATTCTTATAACTTCTCTCATTTAACCTTGCAATCTTTTCATAATACTTCGCCTTGTCATATTGCCTTCCAAGGAACCACGCTAGTGCCCCATAAAAGAGAATCTCTATAGTGAAGATGCTTTCGCCATGAGACAAATTATGGTAAGTGGTTATTCCCAACGTAAAAAATACAAATGTGATTTGACCCCATATTTTCATAGCCTTGCCTCTATAAATGGATTTTTTACTGTTATCATAGCATAGAAATTATTGGGTAAAATTGAATTCTTTGAAAATAGTTTATGGTAAAACATTCCACCACTGCTATTTTGTCCCGAACTTCCATCCTTTTTCTAATAAAGCCAACCGAAGCTGTTCGATGGCTTTCGGTCCTATACCATGTAGCCTAGCAAGTTCTTCTTCTTGAACCTCAGTCAATTGTTCTAATTGAAAAAAACCAGCACCTTCTAAAGCCCTTATAGCCGGTTTCGCAAGTTTTGGAAACCCCGTCTTTGTACCACTCATCTTTTCAACCCCAATTCATCTCATTCTTCTTTGTTCCTACATTTTGTTATGGTAGATAATGATAAAATATTATTAACTACCGTAAATTGGAAGTGATATTATGCCAGATTGGTCTTACCACCCTCTGTTCCAGTCTCAAATATTCCGAATGCCAGGAACCATATGTTCAAAAGACTTTTTATGTAAAAAATAGGGTGACCCTAAATCATATGGGACACCCTTTTCTTGACTTAGCTTGGTTCAACGTGAACATGTACATTATATACATCATATTCACTTATTAGTTTTTCTTCTACTTTACTAGAGATATCATGTGCTGTTCGAATACTTAAGTCTTCGTTTACTTCGATAATAATATCAACAACTGTGTTATTTCCATAATTTCTTGCGCGAATATCCTTAATGCCAGTTACACCTGTAGTTGTTAATATACTTTCCTTATATTCTTCAATTAACTGTTCATCAAATCCATCTGTTAATTGATGAGAGGAATCGTAAAAAATATCATAGGCAGTTTTACATATTAAAATCCCGACAATTATAGCAGCTAGCGGATCAAGCCAAGGCAGATGAAATTGTGAACCTATTATCCCAACTGCTGCTCCAATACTCACCCATGCATCTGATAGATTATCCTTAGCTGCCGCTAATACAGATTGACTTTTTACTCTTTTCGAAAGCGCTTTATTATACCGATAGACAAAATACATAACCCCAGCACATAGAAGACCAGTCCATGCGGCTAGCATATCTGGAACCACTTTTTCATCTGAGAAAATTGAAACAACTGCTTTATGTAATACGCTTAAACCTACTGCCACCATAATAAACGAAGCAACCAATGACGCAATATTTTCCGCCTTCCAATGGCCATAAGGATGATCTTCATCTGGTGGTTTTTGAGACATTCTTAGTCCTATCCATACAGCAATTGAAGCAATTATATCAGTCAAATTATTAAACCCATCCGCCTTTAACGCTTCAGACTGGGCAGAAAATCCAATCAGTAATTTAATTAAAGAAAGGCAAATATAAGCAACGATGCTGATTATCGCCCCACGCTCGCCTAACCTTAACTGTTCATATCTTTCTTTGTCCATATTCACACCTCCGAGCCCAAAACCTCCTTAAATAGAATAACAATCGAAAGTTGGGTGGGTCTACAGCAACCTTTTTTCATCTCTTTATATAAATGTTGACAATCCAAGATTGTTTCTCATGGTAAAATTTCTGATACAATATCAAGAGTAAGAAGTAAATTTTAACATAAAAAGGGCCCGAGACAAACTTGTCTAGAGCTTAAGGGAGTGAATCTATTGAGTTATGGCAACAAACTTTGTTCCGTCCAGTTTTTTTCGCTACATACAAAGCCTTATCCGCATCCTCTATAAGCATGCTTGGGTTTTCTGTAGTATCTTTATAAGAGGCGACCCCAACCGATACCGTTACCTTTATTACTCCACCGTCTGATAAGGAAAACCCTGTATTTTCTACTGTTTTTCTAATATGCTCTGCAATATCTAGTGCTCTTGCGACTGAAGTATCTGGAAGAAGGACCGTAAACTCCTCTCCCCCATTCCGGCTGACGATGTCAAAGTTCCTCGTACCCTCGGTTAATAACGTTCCTAATCGCTTTAAAACCAGGTCCCCTTCCGAGTGACCATACGTATCATTAATTTTTTTAAAGAAATCAATATCTATATAAAGAAGAGACAAACTTTGAATACTTTTATTCAGTTCATTAAGCAAGGAATTAAATACTTCATCAAATTTCCGAACATTATTTAACCCTGTTAATCCATCCGTTGTAGACTCCGATTTATATTTTTCCAATAAAAACTGACTCTTCCTAATAAAATCCAGAATATAGAAGGAAAGAAAACCTGCTATGTATGAAATGATCCAATATAAGGGGATTAATTTGAACAATAAAGTAACATCATTTACTAAATAAATGATCACAAAGGTAAAGATAATATTGGAAAAGGTAAGCATCCATATTACTTTGTTTTTCTTGGATATTCTTTGTGAAGAAATCAATATCGAAAATAATGTAATAAGAACCATAAGAATGACGGATGCATACGCAGACGTATTCACTCCAATAATAAAACGACCTAAAATGACTAACACCATACCCATTAATGCAGGCAAAGAACCACCAAAAAAAGCAAGTAAAATAATTGGAATATGTCTTAAATCAACGATTGTTGTATCTATTCGAATGCCGTATTGCATGAGAATATTAGAAAACAATCCACCAACTACACCCAACAAGACTTTTCTCAGGAAGGTGGAGTCTCTGGTTAAAGGGCTCGTTGAAAAGATATGTGAGTATAGGAATAGTAAAGAAACAACAATAGCTAAATTCGTAAATAAATCTTTAATCATTAACAATTTTATCACCATAAAGTACCATACCATATTTTTCAACATTGCAAAATAAGAAACACTACTTTTCTACCATAAAAATGAAAATCGATTACGGTGTCTGTCACCCTTCGTGGACAGTTTGCGGTGTTTTGTCCGTCTCAGGCGTACACTATTTCTTATTTTAAATGCTACAATAGAGGTTGAATAAATCTTTTTGTGGAGGAGTTGTTGGTGTGGAGTGTGTAATTAGAAAAGAAAAAACGGAGGATCAGTCTAAAATTAGAGCTTTACATAGCACAGCTTTTACGAATGGAGAAAATGAAGCAAACTTAGTGGAAGCCATTCGGAATTCCGAAGAGTTTATTCCCGAACTTTCTCTCGTGGCCATAACAGAAAATAATCAGGTTATTGGGCATATTTTGTTTAGCAAAATTTCAATTGTAACAACTAATGAAATTGTAAACACTCTTGCTCTAGCACCAATGGCAGTTGATCCTCACTTTCAACAAAAAGGAATTGGGTCTCAGTTGGTCCAAGCAGGCATAAGATCCTGTAGAGAGTTGGGATTTGAACATATCATTGTGTTAGGCCATCCCCGATTTTATCCAAGGTTTGGCTTCAAACCAGCCAGCTTATTTGGAATAACTCCACCCTTCCCTGTACCAGATGAAGTATTTATGGCAGTTGAATTGAATGAGAATACTCTTCTAAACATAAGTGGAAAAGTAGCATATCCACCAAGCTTTGATTCCGTTACTTGATAAGAAAAAATTTTTGGATTTTGCATAGAATCCGCCCCCTTTTTGGATAGTAAAGAGGATGGAGGTGAAATATCATGACTGAAAAAGATAACCCAAATGTTAAACTAGGTGGAAAGATTGTCAAAGAGAAGGGTAACGGCGGAGACCAAATTCATGGACATGAAAAAGAAAACAAAAATGGGAAATTCAATACAAACCCTAAATCTGACTTGTAAAACAAACCCCACACCCTTCTGAATCTAGGGAGGTGTGGGGTGATTTATCTTTTCAAATCATTATTCTTTACCTCGGAACCAAAGCCACCAAACAATTACAAACGCCCCTATTTCACTTCTCTAGTCTATATGAACTACACTGTTAATCGCTCGATTAACTTGACTTCAATTTCCTCTTGAAAGATCGTTGGGTACTGCATCGCTTGAATAAATAATTTCCTACCCACCTCAACAAGCGGAATTTCAAGTGTAGTGATATTCATAATTTTGGCAATCGGCTGATTATCAAAACCCATAATCGCTAGCTCATTAGGCACAAGTATTCCTAGCTCCCTCGCACAAGTAATAATTCCTGCGGCTACTTGATCACTTGTAACTAATAAAGCGGTAGGAGGAGAACTCATTTCTTTTAACCGGGCGACGATTCCCTCCCCATCTTCGAAACGAAAGCTATCATAAAAAATATAATCCAGCACCAAGGGTTGTCCATGTTCCAGTAGGAAATTTTTATAAGCTGCCTCTCGCATTTCACTATTCCTACCTGATTTTCTCCCTATACAATAACCGATTCGCTGATGCCCCTTTTGATGTAAATATTTCAAGGCAATCGAGAAGCTTTTATAATGATCAATATAAGTTGAAGACACGATTTGGTCTTCTACTTCTTCACATAAAATAATTGGTCCAAATGTTTTATATTCATTAATTACTTCCCAGCCACTAATCCTTGAACAAATGATCAAGGCATCAATTTGCTTTTGCTTTAGCATATTTAATGCTTCTATTTCTCTTTTCAACTCATAGTTTGTTTGAAAGAGAACGAGCTTGTAATTATTCTTAACTGCCTCATTTGCGATTCCCTCTACTAAAAACCCGAAATAAGGTGAATTTGAAAAAGGAATAACCACTCCTATCAAATACGTCTTTCCTTTACTTAAGTGAACAGCATTAATATTACGTTGATAATTCACTTCTTCCATCGCTTGTTGCACAGCTGCCTTTTTCTCTTCACTCACATACGGGTGTTCATTTAATACACGGGAGACAGTCGTAACAGAAACTCCAGCCATTTTTGCTATTTCACGAATATTTGCCATACACTCACCCTTTAAAAAACTTTTTCTTGCTATGAAACGCGTTTCACCAGTTAAGCTAAAAATGTAATAAACAGGGAGAAATGGTTTTCTTTAAAATGGTATAACTTACTAGTAATTTTATCATCTTTTACCTTTTCTCCATACACAAAAAGGGGGAAGTACAATGTTAGGTCTAATTGCACTATGCTTCACCATTTATTTTTTCGCTTATTTAACGATTAAAGCAGAAGGAACTACCATTCATGTAGTACCGATTCGTACATTCGATGATTATTTTATTGACTATAGCAGAACAAAGTTGGGGGATGGAAAAGAATGAGTGATTACAACAATAAATTATTTATATGTACATCCATGGATGCTACATCTTTTTTTCCTAGCGGAACGATTTTTTCATTTAAACAATACGACCGTCTCATCCATGCGAGTATTAAAGGGGAAAGCATACGAAATGGAGAGTTATTTGGGTTAATTAACAGCGACGGTTGCCTAGAATATTCGCTTAATTATCAACTGTTTGATCACCAAGTATATGGTGGCATCGGCACACTCAAAACATGTAAGAAAACAGGAACTAGACTTACAGGAATTTATTCCGTAACACACGGTAAAGAAACTTTTGAGTGTTCTTTTATACTTGAAAAAGTGTCACTTCGGAATCAGATAGCACAGAGGAGAAAGAAATCATGTTAAAAAGAAACAAAGCTTAGGTCACTCCCCTAAGCTTTGTTCCTTTTCATTTATAGAAAAAAGATAAGTACCTGTGAAATGACTGCGACAAAAATAAGTGCAAAAGGATATGCAGCAGCATAGGCAATCGATGCGTCATCAGAATCAATTTGTTGATTCACCGCACCTAAACCAGGTGTACTAGTCATCCCTCCACATAATGCTCCAAGAGAATGAATGACGCTCATTTTAAATACCTTTCTTGATAAAAAGAAGCCAACAATCATCGGAATGACGGTGATTAATGCCCCACCAAACACCAGGCGGAACCCTTCTTCCTGAATTACCTCAACTAACCCTTGACCAGCTGTTGTTCCAGCTCCTGCTAAAAATAATACAAGTCCAATATCACGGATTACTTGATTAGAGGGTTGGAAAAAACGCGCTCGAATCGGGCCGATTTTCCCAAAATGACCAATAATCAAGGCGATAAAAAGCGGTCCTCCTGCCACCCCTAATGTAATCGTACCTAGCCCTGGAAGATGAATAGGAATCATTCCTACCGCAATTCCAATTAATAATATTAAACTTAGCGATAGAATATGGATATTCGTTACTACTAGTGTCTTTCTGGTAAATAGCTTTTCCGCATCGTTTAGTCGGTCTACACTACTAACCAACGTTAAGATATCTCCTTTTTCAAGCGGCCATCTTGCACTTTGATTATACTCGAATCCTCCACGCTCAATTCTTGTAACCGTAACTCCGTATTTCCTTCTTAGCTCTAGTTCTTTTATGTTTTTCCCAATGATCTCTTCTGAATCAACCGTTACTTTACGAATCTTTACGTGGTCATGGTTCTGTAAATTAGTTGAAACCTCTTTTCCTATATCTTCAATAATTCGCTTTAAGTCTTCCCTTAAGCCAACTGCAACCAATCGATCACCATTCAAAATTACCGTATCATTCAATGCAATAATATTTCTGTCTCCCCGAACCACTCGACTGATAACAACAGAACCATATTGGTTAAATCGTAACTCTTTTAATGTTTTTTTATTGATATCAGGGTCCATGACCTCGATAGTTGTCACTTCAGGTGATTCTTCATTTCTAACAGGACCATTTGATTCAATCAGGTCCTTCTCCATATCTACTTTAAGTACTTTTGGTAATAATTGTACAAAAAGCACCACAGCTAATACGCCAAACGGATAAGCAATCCCATAGCCAACGGATGCGAGAGGATCATTTGTAGCATGTAAGGCAGCCGCAAGACCAGGAGTACTTGTCAATGCTCCAGTCATAATTCCTATACTAAGTGCTGGAGATAAATCAAACGCCTTCGCAACCACTACAGTTGTAATCGCTGCGACAAATACAATAATTAACCCAATAAATCCAAAGATCATTCCACTAGATCTCATCATCCGGAAAAAGCGTGGTCCAGCCTGCAATCCAATTGCGACAATAAATAAGCTTAATCCGAGATTCTGAACCGTATGGGGAATATCATAACCCCGGTGACCAAAAAACATGGCCACAAGAAGAACACCTGAAGATCCCAAACTTAACCCTCTTATCTCCATTTGTCCGAGAACAGATCCTAAGAATAAGATAACAAATAATAATAGCAATGGTTCCTTTAATAACGCCACAACCCAATCCACACCACATTCCTCCATGAGTGACAGCAACATTTTTCTCCATTATATTCTTTTCGAATTCAAAAAAAAGAGCTTACTACATTAATTCACGAGATTGCCTTAATGAATACGCTTAAATTATTAAAGCAAACTAAGACTGTGTTGAAAAACACAATTCAATGTGGAGGGTGATACTTTGAATATGCTAATCCGCTCCTTTATGATGATAGTAAAAATACTCTATAAGCTAGAAAAACTGAGCTATGTACTAATGACAATCTTTAGGATGCCTGCCTTTAGTAAAGCATAAGCAGTATCTATTATCCCATTGAGAAAAAAGGTAAGCTCAACGCTTACCTTTTCTATTACATTTCTTCTGAAGTTTTTTTACGACAAAATATTTGAATAATTATATTATTCGCCAAGCTGCTGAATTTGATTAGAAAGCTCTGTTAACTCCTGAATAGTAGTAAATAATTCAGTATTTTCCAGTAAAGCAGGGTCTAGTTCCCCATTTTCAATACTTGATAAAAATACATTTATCCCCTCTAATGCCTTGTCGTTTTGCTCCATCACCTGTTGATGGATATCCTCTGCGATACTTGGAGCTTCGAGTTTACTAAAAGCTTCAATCTCTTGTTTCATCTCCAATAATCTTGTTTCTAAATTTTCTAAAGCTTGTGTATCGGTCATTGCTTGTTCGGCCATTGCTGGTATTTCGTTTGCAAATTCCGTCGCTTCATTTACATATTCTGTTGCTTCATTTACGTAATCGAGTGTACCATTCACTTCTTCCAAAAACGAACAACCGCTTAAGCCAATAACCGCAGATAACGCAACTGCCAACAACTTTAACCTCATACTTTTCTCCTCCAGTATTTTATTATTAAAAATAAGAAGGATCATTACCTTCATGGTAATGATCCTACAAAAAGGGGCAGACCTTTACCAAAACATTGGCAAAGGTCTCGCTAGCAACAAAGATTGCCCAACAAAGCCGGAGAATTTTATCTCGTAATGACGACTTTATTGTTATAGCTACTCCCCTTTGATATTAATTATCCTCCTAATTATCATACGTGTAAGTATGAAGAGAAGTCAAATGATTTGAAGTTTCCACTCTTACTCGTTACCTAAAGATGTTTCCCATTTTGCCACTTCATCCTTTACAATCGGAGCCACTTCCTTGCCTAGTAATTCGATTGCCTTCATTACATCTTCATGAGGCATAGAGCCAACCGGTACGTGAAGCATAAATCGAGTAATTCCAACGTTCTTTCGTAAATGAATGATTTTTTCTGCTACTGTTTTTGAATCTCCTACGTATAAAGCACCTTCAAAACTACGTGCCGCATCAAAGCTAGCACGCCCATAATGACCCCAACCGCGCTCCCGTCCAAGTACATTCATGACCTGTTGGGTTGATGGGAAAAATTTGTCTGCAGCTACTTCCGTTTCTTCTGCTATAAATCCATGAGAATGAGAAGCTACCGTTAGCTTTGAAACATCGTGACCTGCATGAGCAGCTGCTTTCTTATAAAGCTCAACTAGTGGAGCAAATTGTACAGGTCTTCCTCCTATAATCGCTAAAACGAGTGGAAGGCCAAGAATTCCAGCACGGATGACCGATTCGGAATTCCCCCCACTTCCAATCCATACCGGAAGTGGATGTTGGACAGGACGTGGATACACTCCTTTTTGATGAATGGCAGGTCTATGTTTACCTGACCAAGAAACAATTTCAGAATCTCTTATCTTCAGTAATAAATCCAACTTCTCTTCAAACAATTCATCATAATCGGCTAAATCGTACCCGAATAATGGAAATGACTCAATAAATGATCCTCGTCCTGCCATAATTTCGGCTCGCCCATTTGAAATCGCATCTAGGGTTGCAAAATCTTGAAACACACGAACAGGATCAGCTGATGAGAGCACAGTAACCGCACTCGTCAGACGGATACGTTTTGTTTGTGAAGCAGCAGCAGCTAATAAAACTGCTGGAGAAGATGCAGCAAAATCTTCTCTATGATGCTCCCCTACCCCAAACACATCTAAACCGACTTGGTCAGCTAGAACGATTTCTTCCACTACTTCGCGAATCCGTTGTGCATGACTAACTACCTCTCCTGTCACAACATCCGGTGTTGTTTCTACAAATGTACTTACACCTATTTCCAATATGAATCCTCCTATACCATAAGCAGTTATATATATGTATACCTTAGACACTATGCGACTTGGATATATAAGTTTATCATAATCATTCTAATCTAAAATTGCTACTTTGACCGCTTTTCAAAAAAAATGGAAACTATACTCCACAAAAAAAGCATTTCTACATGTAGAAACGCTCTTCTTTTTATTTATTGGTTAATTGCTGTTGCAAAAGTACCTCTGTATCTAGTTTGTTTAACGGCGGACTGAACAGATAACCTTGATATTCGTCGCAATCAATGGATTGTAAGAACATCTTTTGGCTATCGTCTTCTACTCCCTCAGCAATCACCTTGTAATTTAATCCTTTAGCCATCAAAACAATCAATTTAACTATGGCAACATTTTTCTCGCTTGTATTTAGTGAAGAAATAAAAGATCGATCAATCTTCAAGTGGTCAATAGGATACTGGTTCAAGTACTGTAACGAAGAATAGCCTGTGCCAAAATCGTCCATAGCAATATGGAAACCCATTTCTTTTAAAGATTGCAACTTAGAAAGAGTTTCTTCTATTGAACCCATTGCCACACTTTCTGTAATTTCTAATTCAATATTCTCCGGATTTGCTTTTGTTTCAAATAATGTCTCAGTTACCTTTTCAATAAAGCTTTTTTGTTGAAATTGGATCGCTGATATATTGACGGCGATTCGAATCGGTAAAATACCCTGTTCTTCCCATTTCACAGATTGCAAACAAGCTTCTTTCAATACCCATTCACCTAAAGGAAGAATCAGTCCAGTTTCCTCTGCAAGAGGGATAAATTCGCACGGTGGAACCATCCCTTGATCAGGTCGGATCCAACGTAATAACGCCTCTACTCCAACAATCCTATTGTTTTCAAGAGAAATCTGTGGCTGGTAGTATAGCTCTAGTTCATTTCGCTCAATCCCTTTTCGTAACGCGTTCTCCATTGTTACTTGAGGTTCTATGTCCATTTCAGTATGATAAATTTTATAGTGATTTTTTCCAGCTTCCTTCACTTTATACATGGCTGTGTCAGCCTTCATTAATAGAGACTCAAAGCTGTTTCCGTGTTCCGGGAAAATTGACACACCAATACTAGGTGTCACATATAGTTCTTCCCCTCTAATATCATAGGTTTTTCGAAGGACAGTAAGAATATTTTCTGCAATGTTCTCAATTTGTGATTCATTTTTATTTTCGAGCAAGATTCCGTATTCGTCTCCACCAATACGGCAAACTAGCTCATTTGGTTTAAGACTCGAAGTTAATCGATCTCCTACCTCTTTTAGCAATAAATCTCCGTATGAATGTCCTAGACTGTCATTGATATGCTTAAAGCGGTCTAAATCCAGAAGCAAGAAGGCTATTTTCTTTTTGCTCCGTACATTATGATTACTGATCGCTCTTGAAAGCCGCTTTTCAATAAATCTCCTATTGGGCAAACCGGTCACAACATCGTGATAAGCTAAATACTCCATCTGATTAATCGTTTCAACCAGCCTGTCCGTTCTCTCTTTAACCTTTACCTCGAGTTGCTCATTTAAATCATTTAATTCAGTAACCAATTTATCATTATCTAACAAGGTAAAAAGTTGTCTTAAGACCACTAATAGAATCGTTAAAAACAGGCCTACGACCACAGGCGCAGTGTGGTAAATTTGAGAGATCACATACAAAGATAGCAACACCACCCCCACATAAGGCAAACTGTGCCTTACAAAGAATCGATTCTCAATTTGTGAATCATTCTGCTGTTTCACCTGGGATGGTGTTTCATGATAGATACCAGCTAAAGCCAGGAAAAATAACGAAAGGATCCATAATGGCTCTGAAATACTTCCTACTGTGTATAAATTTTTCACAGTTAAATAGGAGAAAAAGGTATCTGCTAAGATTTGTACTAATAAACCTACTATTAATAAATATAAAGTCTTTTTATTAAAAACGGTATTTGAAGCAATAAAAAGACTGATGACTCCACCTAAAACCCCAAGATCTAATATCGGATACATGAGTTCTACGAGATGAAATGGATTTCCCGCCATTTTTAATAACGGAGCGATAATGAACACCCAATTAAATGTAGCTGCAACCGCCATGATGATCAACATATCAAAGGAAAATCGTATCGTAAGTAATTTACTTTTTACCACATTCATCATGTATAAAAGGGCAACAAAATAAAACCCATTCTGTCCAATCCAAAAGATTTTTGGGAACAGAAGAGTATCTCCATGAACACCTAAGATAAACTCGTAAAAGACCCAAATAAAAATCCCTATTATATAACTTAATATTCCTAGGCCTAAAAACAGCCAAAACTTTTTAGCCTTCCCATCGTCATTTTTATATGTCATTAATAGCCAACTGAATGAGATTAAGCAGGCAATGGTTTGGAATACGACACCTCCCCAATCCAAAAAAGCTTGCTTATGCTGAAAGAAAAAATTCCATAAGAAGTTTGAAATGATAAAAAAAGCGATAAAAAGGTAAGCAAACTTTTTATTTTTCAGGGCGTACATTATTTTCTCCTTTTATATATAAATCGGTTTCCTATCAAACCCTTGAGCGGAAGGAATAATCCATGGATATTTTTGTTTATTTGAATATACCTCTTTAGAGTGGATAATTGCAGGAATCACGTAATCACCTTTGTAATACATTTGATCCGCAACAGCTTCGATAGGTATTTTGTATACATTTCTTAATGCTCTATAGAATACTCTCTCCAAAAGAACCACGCAATAGTTCATTTGGTAGAATTCTGTGTAATGAACAAATAGAGATAATAATCTTTCAAGGTTTTTTCCTCTATATTTCTTTAAAATAGATACTTTATCTATTTCAATGACCTTCATGGGATTTGCTTCTAACATCTCGATCTCATGAAAGGGGAAAACTGTGTTAATGTAATTTTGCAACGTTGGGTAGTAGGATTTGAACTCAATCGTACCAATTTCTCTATTGGCTTGATCCAAAATAATAAATCGGTCTGACTCATCGAAGGTCGGATCTAGCATATAACCCTTCTCGAGCCAGCATTCCATCCAAATTTCATTAAATGTATTAAGATCTGCCAATGTCTCAACTTTTATAAACATCTTATCCCCCACTAGTTCAAATGATTGTCTTAGTTCAGATCTAGTTGTAATGTCATTAGAATTACTTTTATCCTATATTATACTACTACAATAGTATCATGAGGAAGTGAAAAAGTTGTGGTCAGTGCATTTATTATTACTCCTTAGATTCCTAATAACACAAAAACTTTATTGACATAATATTATCATGAGGAAACTAGCGGTATCTCTTTGATTAACATGGTATTTCTCTACTGGATATTACTATATTTAGATTTTTTTTATTATTCTTAATTTTTATATCTATTAATTATTCATACAATTGAATTTTAATACGAAATATAATTTAAAATAAGAGAGCATCCCTCTTTCCTTAGGAATGCCCGTACTATTATTTATAAAACTTTGCATTCTGTTTTACAACCTGAGCAATATCTTCTGGTAAGCTCTTAATCTTGGAGTTCAGTTTGTTTTGAGCATCGAGGCCAACTTCATACGCATTTTCAACATAATATGAACAAATGGATAACTCATAGTCAAATAAATAATCATACACATGAAAATCTACAAATAGGATATCTTCACTTGGAAAAGGCATGTTTTGACCTTGTTTTGCGTACATCATTCCTAAATTGTAATTTCCTTTGATACGATTAATTCTTGCAAGGTGGTACAACGGCTCCGCTCTACTTGGCCTATATTCCCATGCTTTTTGAAAGTAATGTATGGCTAATGCAAGGTTTTGTTCTTCTTCCAGTATTAAGCTTCCCTCTTTCTTTTGTTCATTTTCAGAGGAATTTTGGTTTGCTAAATCCTCATAACAAATTCCAATTTGTAAAAGAGAATAAAATATTTCTTCAACCCATCCACCAACTGCAACTCTATTTTTATACCAATTTATTGATTCATCGTATTCTCCTAGACACATATAAGTTTGAGCTAAGTAAAACATATATCTAGGGATTAAATAACTTGGTGTGGAAGGATCCATTACCCCTTCAAGTAAAAGCTTTTTATCCCGCTCAAATTTGTCCGATCTACTGCCTCCATCCCCTTGATCATCGATTATTAAACTATCCAATCTTCCCCTTGTATCTAAATAGGAACCTTCAAGATTAGATCGGTCAACATCCCAGTACTCATGTGTAACACCAACTGACTTCCAGGGTAAAGATGTCTTTATCAACCGTGTTAACCAAAATTTCAGCTGGCCTGTATGCTGCGGCGTTAAGTATTGGTCATAACATAAACTGTTTTTATCAAATAAAGAATCAACTTGTAAAATCATATCGGCATCTAACAAAAGTAGATAATCTGCCTCAGGGTACGTCTTTTTAGCTAAGGAAACTGCCAGGCTTCGGTTATATCCGAAATTCTTGAATTGTTCAAAATGAACAGTTCCTGGAATTCCACTCTTTTCACACCATGATTGAATTAATTCAGGTGTCTGATCAGTTGAGCCTGTATCACATATAGAAACATAATCAATAATTGATTTCGCTGACTCCAAACATCTTTCAATTATCTTTGATTCGTTTTTTACAATCATACAAAGGCATATTCTTATTTCTGTTTTTTCCATGTCTCAATCTCCTTAGACATTATCAATAACTCATATTGTTTAAAACGTTATCACATGTTTTAATTAGACCCTCTTTTATTAAAAATTTGGGATTCCAGTTAAGCGCTTTGATTGCTAATTGATTGTCAAGAGTACTATGAGTGATATCCCCTTTTCTTATCGGTTCGTAAATAGGGACAACTTTCTTATCCAAGATTGAATTTAAATGATGGATTAAATCATTTATAGTAGTCTTTTTATTTGTACTAATATTAAATGTACCATTTGTAGAACATTTTAGAGCTGCTATGTTTGCTGAAACCACATCTTCTACAAAAATAAAGTCTCTAGTTTGCGTTCCATCCCCAAAAATAATAGGCCTCTCTCCTTTGATTATCTTATCGATAAAAATGGAGATTACTCCTCCTTCTCCGTTATTTGACTGACGATTACCATAAACATTTGCATACCTTAAAATATTAAAATTTAAAGAATGGAGGTTTGCAGATGTTTGTATATACAGTTCGGGTGTATATTTAGAAATGCCATAATTTGATATCGGATTGATTGGGTGTTCTTCTGTAACAGGTACATATTTAGGTGATCCATAAATTGCGGCAGATGAGGAATAAATAATTTTACAATCATATGTTTTACATAATTCAATTAGGTTTAAGGAACCTATAATATTGCACATGGCATCTAGGTTGGGGTTATTAATGGAGGTTTGCACATCAATTTGGGCAGCCATATGAAATAGAGCTTCTGGTTTTACATCGTTAAAGATCTTCCTTAGTTGAGACTCATTTAATATATCAACTTGATAAAAGGTTGCAGCTGGATTCAAGTTTTTTAATCGACCTGTTGTCAAGTTATCAATAATGTACGTATCGTACCCTTCAGAAATGAGTCTATCAACTAAATGTGAACCAATAAACCCTAAACCTCCTGTAACTAACACCTTCATTTTACTCCCTCCTCTCATATTTCTTCTATACCTCTTTTTTTGTTATATCGATAGCATAATAAATATCATATGTATCAAGGCAAAGAGGGTGTTAGACGTATCCCCAATCAATTATATTCATTTACTACATTTATTTTTCAATGCTAAAAAAATAGAACTCAAGTCATACCCTGAGTTCCGAAAAACATTTTTAGATGAATCTTTATGGGATACTAAAGAGGATTGTAGCGGCTGCACCCGTATCAAAGGCACCGCCTCCTGTGTTAACTTGCACAGTGATTAGGTCTCCGGTATTAACTTGTAACGATCCAGTATCCGATCCAAAACAAGCAGGGCTGTTCACTGTTACTGAAAGATCTGTTGCTTGGAAGGATGCTCCACAGTTTGTGCTTCTAAATACTGTTGCTGTAGCTGTTGTGAAAGTATTATCACGAGTACTAAAAACAAGTCCTGTTAGAGTCATATTCTGGCCAATAACTAAAGAAGTACGTACTGGATTAGCTTCAGATGTACCAAGTCCTAGATAATGGTTATTAGATAGTGATTGGTCAGTACCTAAATAAATTGTACTTCCTCCTGGGCCGGTTGGACCTGTTGGACCCGTTGGACCGGTTGGACCTGTTGGGCCTGTTGGACCCGTTGGACCTGTTGGACCTGTTGGGCCTGTTGGACCCGTTGGGCCGGTTGGACCGGTTGGACCTGTTGGGCCGGTTGGGCCGGTTGGACCTGTTGGACCTGTTGGACCTGTTGGACCCGTTGGACCTGTTGGACCTGTTGGGCCGGTTGGGCCGGTTGGACCTGTTGGACCCGTTGGACCGGTTGGACCTGTTGGACCTGTTGGGCCGGTTGGACCTGTTGGACCCGTTGGACCTGTTGGGCCGGTTGGACCTGTTGGGCCGGTTGGACCTGTTGGACCCGTTGGACCTGTTGGGCCTGTTGGGCCTGTTGGGCCTGTTGGGCCTGTTGGGCCTGTTGGACCTGTTGGACCTGTTGGACCTGTTGGACCTGTTGGGCCGGTTGGGCCGGTTGGGCCGGTTGGGCCGGTTGGACCTGTTGGACCTGTTGGGCCGGTTGGACCTGTTGGACCTGTTGGGCCGGTTGGACCCGTTGGACCTGTTGGACCCGTTGGACCTGTTGGACCTGTTGGACCCGTTGGACCCGTTGGACCCGTTGGACCCGTTGGACCCGTTGGACC